>NZ_OZ257250.1:0-4515495 GCF_965279545.1 Methylibium sp. | reverse complement strand
CACCACCACGCATCGAGCGACCACTTGCCCGGACCCCACAAGGCCAGTGCGACAAGCAGGCTGCCCCAGAACACGTGCTGCTGCAAGGCAGCCGGCGCGATCTCCTCGAGACTCAGGACGGCGACCACGTTCATCACCGACAGGCCCAGGGCGCCGAAGCGCCCGAACAGGCCCAACACCAGCAGCACCGGCAAGACCAGCTCGCCGCCGGTGCCCATCACCGCCGCGATGTGGGGCGGCAGCAGCGGCACCTTGTACTCGTCCTGGAACAGCGCGAGCGTGGTCTCCCAGTCGACGATCTTGGTGAGGCCGGAGCGGAAGAAGGCCGCACCGACGTAGAGGCGCGCCGCCAGCTGCGCGGCGGGCTGCAGCGACTCCAGCACGCGGGTGCCCAGGCGGCACAGCGCCAGCGGGGTCTCAAGCCAGGTCGGGGTCATGTTCTTTCTCCTCGGGAGCGGGGATGAGTTCGGCCTTCCACAGCCAGCCTCGTTGCAGGGCCTGGACCAGCCAGGCGTTGAATTCGAACCCGCCGCCGGCGGCTTGCAGGGCTTCGGCGAGCGAGCAGCGAGCCTGCAGAGCCTGCATCCACGCGAACATCGGGGCGTCGATCACGGCCACGTCGGCCCGCCATCCGCTGCGCGCGACCACCACCGACTCGGCGCGCCGCGCCGCGAGCGCGGCGCGGACCTCGGCGAAGCCTCCGTCATCCTCGCGCTGGTGGGCCACATGCAGCATCGCGATCGGCCAGGCGCTTGCCAGCAGTTGCACCGAGGGCAGCAGCCGCAGCCGCAGCACATCGGACGGGTGCTCGGCCAGCCAGGCCAGCGTGTCGCGCTCGAGCTGCGCGTCCGCCGCGCTCTCGCAGCGCCGGATCGCGGCATCGAGGCGCGCGCAATCCGCCAGATAGGGCCATTCGTCGAAGTCGCGCTGCGTCTCGATGAACGCGGGCAGGTCGTGCCCCCAGTGCGCCAGATCGCCACGCTGCGGCGGCGCTTGCTGCCACAGGGCGCGCGCCAGCCGGGCGAAGTCTTCCGCACCGATCAGCGCGCACAGCGTCGGGTAAGCCGCGACCAGCGCACGCTCGGCAATCGACGCGGCGTTGGCGCGATAGGCACCGAGACCGCGATGCCGGCGCGCCCCCCGCTCGGCCAGCCGGGCATGCGGCCCCGGCTCGGCACCGAGCAGCGCCGCCAGCAGCGCGCTCTGGCGCAGCGCTTCGGCGTCGACGGCCAGATTCATGGGCACACCCTGCGCACTTCGTGCGGTCCCGCCGAGCGGGAGCCTTCGCAGAGGGCCACGAAGGGGCCCCTCCGTGGCCCTTGACGGCCCGGCGTGCTCATTGGGGCACCCTGCGCACTTCGTGCGATCCCGCCGAGCGGGGGCCTTCGCACTTGGGGGCGGCCCGGCGTGCTCATGCCGCGCTCCGGTGCGACCGTGCCTCGCGCTGGCAACCTGCCGCACTGGCGGCCTCGTCCAGCAGCACGTCGAGAGCGGGAATGTCGGTGTCCCATTCGATCAGCGTCGGCACCGCACCCAGGCGCGCGACGGCGTGGCGGTAGACCGCCCACACCGGCGCGTGGACACGGCTGCCGTGGTCGTCGATGACCAGCGAGCCGGTGTCGCAATAGCCGGCCAGGTGCATCTCGCCGACCGCTTCGGCCGGCAGCGCATCGATGAAGGCACAGGCGGCTGTCACCGGGTCGCCGGCCTGCGCATCGTCGCGCTGTGCGTTCAGGGCGTTGACAACCAGGTTGTTGACGTCGAGCAGCAGCCGGCAACCGGTGCGGCGTGCCAATGCCACCAGGAACTCGACCTCGGGCATCTGTCCGGCATCGTCGAAGGACAGGTAGGCCGAGAGGTTCTCGACCAGGACGGCACGGCGCAAGCGCTCCTGCACCCGCTGCACGTTCGCGCACAGGATGTCGAGCGATGCACGGGTGAAGGCGATCGGCAGCAGGTCGGCGGCATGCAGCACCGCCGCATCGGCCGCCGCGCCCGGCAGGCGGGCGCGCGCAAAGCAGGCATGGTCCGACACGCGCACCGGCTCGATGCGATCGACCAGCTGGGCCAGGCGTTCGAGATGCCAGGCATCGATGCCGGCGGCAGAACCGAGCGCGAGGCCGACGCCGTGCAGGCTGACGGCGTGCGTCTCGCGCACACCGGTCAGCACGGCCAGTGCGGCCCCGCCTTCGGCAAAGAAATTCTCGGAGTGGACCTCGACGAAGCCGAGCGCCGGCCGGCGCTCGGCCCACTCGCGGTAGTGGGGCTGGCGCAGGCCGATGCCGACGCCACCCGGCGGAGCGAACGAGTCCATGGCGGGACGGCGGCCCGACGCACCTGCCCGGCTTACTTCTTCTGGGCCATCTTGGCCTTGGCTTCAGCGACGGACAGACCGCCAGCCGCCTTGCAGGTGCCCTTGGCGACGTACTTCCATTCGGCTGCATCCTCCGCCTTCGCCTGACCGGCGCAGGAGTGGCTGCCAGACAGGTTCGCACAGTCGTTCTGGCCGGCCTTGGCGATGCCGTAGCACTTCTCCTTGCCCGAGTCCTGGGCGGCGGCGGGACCGATCAGGCCGAGCGCCAGGATGGAAGCGAGGGCGGACGATGCGATCAGACTTTGGTTCATGCGGTGCTCCTGGTTGAGTGAATGAGCCGCGACAGAGGCGACGTGCATGTGTCGCAAGGGCCGGAAGATTCTTACACTGCTGCCCTGATCCAGCCATCGAAACGGCCCCCTATGACCGATGTGTCCGCCCTGCTCGAGACCTTGCGCCCGCAGTTGCTGCGCTACGCCCAGCTGCAGCTGCGCAATCCGGCGTGGGCCGAGGATGCGGTGTCCGAAACGATGCTGGCCGCGCTCGAGAAGCCGGAGGCCTTTGCCGGCCGCGCTGCGCCCAAGACCTGGCTGATCGGCATCCTGAAGCACAAGCTGGTCGATCAGGTGCGCAGGCACTCGCGCGAATGCTCGATGACGGGCGATGAAGACGACGGCGCCCCGCTCGAAGACCAGCTGTTCGACGAGACCGGCCATTTCCGCGAGACGCCGGCCGAATGGGGCGACCCGCAGGCGGTGGTCGGGCAAGGCCAGTTCATCAAGGTGCTCGACGCCTGCGTCGAGAAGCTGCCCAACCAACTGGGCCGCGTGTTCCTGATGCGCGAATGGCTGGAGCTCGAAACTGACGAGATCTGTAAGGAACTGTCGGTCACGCCGACGAACCTGTGGGTCATGTTGCACCGGGCCCGGTTGAGATTGCGCGAATGCCTGCAGCTCAACTGGTTCGGCGGCGCAGCCCTCGCCACGCCCTCGACCCCGACCCCGACCCGTTCCAAGCGCTGATGACGATGTTCCTTCGCCGCACCTGCCGGGAAGCCTCGCTGCTTCTGACGTCCCGCCTGGATCGCCAGCTCCCGCTGGCGGACCGCATCGCCTTGCGCCTGCACCTGGCCGTCTGCAAGGCCTGTCCGGTCTTCGACCGGCAGGTCAAGCTGATGAGCCGCGCGATGGGCAAGTGGCGCGCCTACGCCGAGCGCGACGCCGACCACTGATACGGCATTGCAATCGAACGCATCGGATTGAATGCCGTCGTGCGTCACGCGCCGATCAGGTGGCGCACCATGTCGCGCAGCCCGCGCGTGAGCGCCGGCCGATCGATCTGCGGATGGCGCAGCGTGCGGATCATCAGTCCCTCGAACAGCGACAGCAGCAGCTCGGCACGCGCCGCCAGCTCGGCCTCGTCGACCGGCCCACACGCAGCGGCCCGCACCAGCTCGACGAGCCGCTGGCGCACGGTGGCATCGGCACGCCGCACCAGGTCGGCGATCTTGGGGTTGCGCGAAGCCTCGGCCACGATCTCCAGCTGCAGCGACGCGTGCTCGTGGTCGAGCCGGCGGTTCGCCCCTTCGTCGACACGCTCCACCATCCCGCGCCGCAGGTCCGCCTCACCCTGCATCTGCGCGGTCAATGCGAGGAACTCGTCGATGTCGCGCGCGACGATGGCCTCGATGATCGCTTCCTTGCTGTCGAAGTAGTTGTAGATGTGGCCCGCGCTCATGCCGAAGGTCTTCGCGATCTCGGCCATGCTCGCGGCATGGAAACCGCGGCGGCGGAACACCGCGACCGCAGCGTCGAGGATCTGCCGGCGCCGCACCTCGGCATGCGCGAGCTCCTCGCCCTCGACCCCGCTGCAACGCGCCATCGCCGCTCCTGTTGGCCCCGGTCCGGCCTCAGCCATTGTTCGCGTCGACGCGCTGCCAGCCGCCGCCGAGCACCTTGTACAGCGTCACGAGGTTCGCGCTGCGCGACAGCCGCAGCGTGATCAGCGACTGCTGCGCCGCGTACAGCGAGCGCTGCGCGTCCAGCACCGCGAGGTAGCTGTCCACGCCGCTGCGGTAGCGCGCCTGCGACAGGCGGTAGGTCTCGCCCGTCGCGTCGACGAGCGCCTGCTGCGCGCCGAGTTGATCGTCGAAGGTGCCGCGCGCGGCCAGTGCGTCGGCCACTTCGCGGAAGGCCGACTGGATGGCCAGCTCGTACTGCGCCAGCGCGATGTCGCGCTGGGTCTTCGACACGTCGAGGTTGGCCCGGTTGCGCCCGGCATCGAAGATCGGCAGGCTCAGCTGCGGCACGAAACTCCAGCTGCGCGCACTGCCCTGGAACAGGTCGGACAGCGAACTGCTCGCCACACCGGCCGAGGCCGTCAGCGAGATGCGCGGGAAGAAGGCTGCCCGCGCCGCGCCGATGGTCGCGTTGGCGGCCTGCAGCTGGCGCTCGGCCTGCAGCACGTCGGGGCGGCGCTGCAGCACCTCGGAGGGCAGCCCGGCCGGCAGTTCGGCAAGCCGGTCGATCCACTTCAGGTCCTGGGCCTGCGCGCCACCCGGGTGCAGCTCGGCGGGCAGCGGCGCACCGACCAACAGGCCCAGGGCATTGAAGTCCTGCGCCAGCGCGCGCGTGTAGCGGGCGACGTCGCCGCGCGCGACTTCGACGCTGGTCTGGGCCTGCCGCAGGTCGAGCGCCGAGGCCACGCCGAGTTCGTGGCTGCGCTGCGCCAGCTTGTATGACGACTCCTGGCTCTCCAGCGTGTCGCGCGCCAGCTGCAGCAGGTCACCGTCGGCGGCCGCCGTGAGATAGACGCTGGCCACTTCGGCCACCAGGCTGATCTGCGTGCTGCGGCGCGCCTCCTCGGTCGCGAAGAACTGCTGCAGCGCCTGCTCGTTGAGGTTGCGCACGCGACCGAACAGGTCGAGCTCGTAGGTCGAGAAACCGATACCGGCGCTGTAGCTGTGGCTCGTGAGCGCACGCCCCGTCTGGCTCAGGTCGGCGGGCGTGCGCTGGTGCACGGCCTCGCCGCTGGCCGCGACGGTCGGGAACAGGTCGGCCCGCTGGATCTGGTACTGCGCACGCGCCGTCTCGATGTTCAGCGCCGCGACGCGCAGGTTGCGGTTGTTCTGCAGCGCCAGTTCGATCACGCGCCGCAGCTGCACATCGACGAAGACGTCGCGCCAGCCCGGATCGGCCGCGGCGACGCCCGCGGCAGGGGCCGCGTCGCCATAGGCCGCGCCTTGCGGCCACTCGGTCGCGACCGGTGCGGCCGGCCGCTCGTACGACGGCGCGAGGTTCATGCAGCCCGCCAGGGCCGCGCAGGCCAGCAGCGTCAGGCGGCCGCGCGAGACAATCGATGATCGCTTCATGTCACTGCCCCTCGGCGACGGCCGGCGTGCCTTGCGGTGCCTGCGGCGCGGGCCGTGCCTTGAAGAGCCGGCGCACGACCACGAAGAACAGCGGCACGAAGAAGATGCCCAGGAAGGTGGCGGCAATCATGCCGCCGAGCACGCCGGTGCCGATCGCGTTCTGGCTGCCCGAACCGGCGCCGGTGGCCAGCGCCAGCGGCAGCACGCCGAAGGCGAAGGCCAGCGAGGTCATCAGGATCGGCCGCAGCCGCAGCCGCACCGCCTCGAGCGTGGACTCGACGAGTCCCTTGCCGTGCTCCATCTGCGCCTTGGCGAATTCGACGATCAGGATCGCGTTCTTCGCCGACAGGCCGATCGTCGTCAGCAGCCCGACCTGGAAGTACACGTCGTTCGACAGCCCGCGCGTGGTGGCCGCGAGCAGCGCCCCGAGCACCCCGAGCGGCACGATCAGCATCACCGAGAACGGGATCGACCAGCTCTCGTAGAGCGCCGCCAGGCACAGGAACACCACCAGCAGCGACAGCGCATACAGCATCGGCGCCTGCGAACCCGACAGCCGCTCCTCGTACGACAGACCGGTCCAGTCGATGCCGAAGCCCGGCGGCAACTGCGCCACCAGCCGCTCCATCTCGGCCATCGCCTCGCCGGTGCTGCGCCCCGGCGCCGGCTGGCCCTGGAGGTTCAGCGCCGGCAGGCCGTTGAAGCGCTCCAGCCGCGGCGAGCCGTAGCCCCAGCGGGCCGACGCGAAAGCCGAGAACGGCACCATGTCGCCCTGGGCATTGCGCACGTACCACTTCTCGAGGTCCTCGGGCAGCATGCGGTGCGGCGCGTCGGCTTGCAGGTAGACGCGCTTGACGCGCCCCTTGTCGATGAAGTCGTTGATGTAGGCGCTGCCCCAGGCGGCCGACAGCGTGGCGTTCACGTCCGACATCGCCAGGCCCAGCGCGCCGGCCTTCGCGGCGTCGATCTGCACGCTGAACTGCGGCGTGTCGTCCTGGCCGTTCGGCCGCACGGCCACCAGCACCGGGCTCTTCGCCGCCAGGCCGAGCAGCTGGTTGCGCGCCGCCATCAGCGCGTCGTGTCCGAGCGCGCCGCGGTCCTGCAGGTACATGTCGAAGCCGTTGGCCGTGCCGAGCTCCAGCACCGCCGGCGGTGCGAAGCCGAAACCCATCGCGTCGCGAAAGCGCGAGAACGCCTGTGTCGCACGGGTGGCGACGGCTTTCACGGTGTTCTCGGCACCCGGGCGCTCGCTCCAGTCCTTCATGCGGATGAAGCCGAGGCCGACGTTCTGACCGTTGCCACCGAAGCTGAAACCGGCCACCGTGAACAGGCCCTGCACGGAGTTCTTCTCGCCCTCGAGGAAATGGGTCTCGACCTGCCGCAGCACCTGCAGCGTGCGCTCCTGCGTGGCACCGGCGGGCAGCTGCACCTGGGTGAACAGGATGCCCTGGTCCTCGTCGGGCAGGAAGGCGGTTGGCAGGCGCGTGAACAGCCAGCCGACCCCCAGCAGCAGCAGCGCGTAGATCACCAGGTAGCGCGTGGTGCGCCCGAGCATGCGCTCGACGGTGCTCCGGTAGCCCTTGCTGCTGCGGTCGAACATGCGGTTGAACGCACCGAAGAAACCGGTGGTCTTGCCGTGGTCGCCCTTGTGCACCGGCTCGAGCAAGGTCGCGCACAGTGCCGGCGTCAGCACCAGCGCGACCAGCACCGACAGCACCATCGACGCGACGATGGTGATCGAGAACTGGCGGTAGATCACACCGGTCGAGCCGCCGAAGAAGGCCATCGGCAGGAACACCGCCGACAGCACCATCGCGATGCCGACCAGCGCCCCGGTGATCTGCCCCATCGACTTCTTGGTCGCCTCCTTCGGCGACAGGCCCTCTTCGCTCATCACGCGCTCGACGTTCTCGACCACGACGATCGCGTCATCGACCAGCAGGCCGATGGCGAGCACCAGACCGAACATCGTCAGCACGTTGATCGAGAAGCCGGCGACCGACATCACGCCGAAGGTGCCCAGCAGCACCACCGGCACCGCGATCGTCGGGATCAGCGTCGCGCGGAAGTTCTGCAGGAACAGGTACATCACCAGGAACACCAGCCCGATCGCCTCGGCCAGCGTCTTCACGACCTCCTCGATCGAGAGCTTGATGAAGGGCGTGGTGTCGTAGGCGACGATGGCCTCCACGCCGACCGGGAAGTAGCCCTTCAGGCCGTCGAGCCTGGCCTTGACCGCGTCCGCGGTGGCCAGTGCATTGGCACCGGCCGCCAGGCGGATCGCCAGGCCGGCCGCCGGCTTGCCGTTGTAGAACGACAGGCTGGTGTAGTTGTCGCCGCCGAGCTCGACGCGCGCCACGTCGCGCAGCCGCACCGTGGCGCCGCCGGCCGCGGTGCGCAGGATGATCTGCTCGAACTGGTCGGCCGTCTGCAGCCGGCTCTGCGCGGTGATCGTCGCGTTGATCTGCTGGCCCGGCGCCGCGGGCAGGCCGCCCAGCTGGCCGGCCGACACCTGCGCGTTCTGCGCGCGCACCGCCGCCGACACGTCGGCCGGCGTGAGCTTGTAGTTGTTCAGCTTGGCCGGGTCGAGCCAGATGCGCATCGCGTACTGCGCACCGAACAGCGTGACCTCGCCGACACCGGTCACGCGGCTCAGCGGGTCCTGCACGTTGGCGGCGACGAAGTCGGCCAGGTCGGTGCGCGTCATCGTCGGGTCGTCCGAGACGAAGCCGATCACCATGATGAAGTTGCGCACCGACTTCGTGACGGTCAGGCCCTGCTGCTGAACTTCCTGCGGCAGCTGCGCGGTGGCGAGCTGCAGCTTGTTCTGCACCTGCACCTGCGCGATGTCGGGGTTGACGCCGGCCTGGAAGGTCAGCGTGATGGTCGCGGTCCCTGCCGAGTCGCTGTTGGAGGCGATGTAGCGCAGGCCGTCCAGGCCGGTCATGCGCTGCTCGATCACCTGCGTGACCGTGTCCTCCAGCGTCTTGGCCGAAGCCCCCGGATAGGTCGCCGTGACGGTGATCTGCGGCGGCGCGATGTTCGGGTACTGGTTGATCGGCAGGCTCAGGATCGCGAGCGCGCCGGCCAGCATGATGACCAGCGCAATCACCCACGCGAAGATCGGTCGTTCGATGAAAAAGCGTGCCATGGTGTGCTCCCCTGCGCCCGCGCTCAGGACTTGCCGGCCGACGACGCCGCAGCGCCCGACGCGGCAGCAGGCACCGAAGCCGCGCCCGCCGGTGCGGCCGCCGCACTGGCCGCCATGTCGGCCGCCTTGACTTGTGCACCCGGCCGCGCCCGCTGCAGGCCTTCGACCACCACCTGCTCGCCCGGCTTCAGGCCGCCGTCGACCAGCCAGTCCCCTCCCACGGTGCGCGGCACGTTCACCGCCCGCTGCTCGATCCTGCCGTCGCTACCGACCACCATCGCGATGGCGTTGCCGCGGTTGTCGCGCGCCACCGCCTTCTGAGGCACGAGGATCGCCCCCTCGCGCACGCCCTCTTCCAGCACGGCGCGCACGTAGAGCCCGGGCAGCAGCAGCTGCTTGGGGTTCGGGAAGGTGGCGCGCAGCGTGACCGAGTTGGTCTGCTCGTCCACCGTCACATCGGAGAACTGCAGCTTGCCGGTCTGCGGGTAGAGCGTGCCGTCGTCGAGCCTGAGCTTCACCACCGCCTGGTTGGCGGTATCGGTCTTCAGGCGACCGGCGGCGATCTCGCGGCGCAGGCGCAGCAGTTCGGAGCTGGACTGCGTGACATCGACATAGATCGTGTCGAGCTGCTGCACCGTGGACAGCGCGGTTGCCTGGTTGGCGGTGAGCAGTGCGCCCGGCGTGACGCTGGACTTGCCGATGCGCCCGGAGATCGGTGCGGTGATGCGCGTGTAGGCCAGGTTGATGCGCGCCGTCTCGAGCGCGGCCTGGGCCGAGGCCACGTCGGCATCGGCCTGCAGCGCGGCGGCGGTGGCCTCGTCGGCGGCCTGTTTGCTGACCGCGTCGATCTGCACCAGCTCCTTGTAGCGGTCCGACTTGGCCTGCGCAGCGGCCCCATTGGCCTGGGCCTTGGCCAGCGCGGCCTGGGCGCTGCCGAGAGCGGCGCGGTAGGGAGCCGGGTCGATCTGGTAGAGGGTCTGGCCCTTGCGGACATCGCTGCCCTCGCGGAAGTCGCGGCTGAGCACGATGCCGCCGACCTGCGGTCGCACTTCGGCGACCAGCGAGGCCGACACACGGCCCGGCAACTCGCTCTGCAAGGCCACGTTGCGCGGCGCGATCGTCAGCACGCCCACTTCCGGCAACGGCGGGCTCGCTGGTGCGTTGGCAGCGCCCCCCCGGCCGCAGGCCGCCAGGGCGGCTGCGGCGGACAACACGGCAACCAGCGCCATCGGGCGCATCCAAACTCGCTGGAGAAACATCTGACACCTCGTCGGAGGGGGACGCGCCTGACGGGCGACGAGTCCCAGGTGGGTCTGGCGACCTGAATAAACGTTCATTCTCACATCGAGGGAAGTCCTTTGTAGCCGGACGGATATCCCGGACCGGCCGGCGTCGGGCTCAGGACGCGGGCGGACCGTAGCCGCCGCCGCCGGGCGTCTCGATCACGAACACGTCGCCGCGGGCCATCTCGACCGAACCGAGGTGTTCCAGCACCTCGACGCGCCCGCGCAGCGGTCCGTCCGGCGCGCGCTCGACCCGGTTGACGCCCAGGGCACCGGGCGCCCCGCCGGCCAGGCCGAAAGCCGGCACGCGGCGGCCGTTGCTGAGAATGCTGGCCGTCATCGACTCGAGAAAGCGCAGCCGCCGCACGCCGCCGTCGCCGCCGCAGTGCCGCCCGGCCCCGCCCGAGCCCCGGCGGATCGCATAGCTCTCCAGCCGCACCGGGAAGCGGAACTCCAGCACCTCCGGGTCGGTGAGCCGCGAGTTGGTCATGTGGGTCTGCACGACGGCCGTGCCGTCGAAGTCCGGCCCGGCGCCGCTGCCGCCGGAGAGGGTTTCGTAGTATTGGTGGCGCGCATTGCCGAAGGTGAAGTTGTTCATCGTGCACTGGCTCGCCGCCATCGCGCCGAGCGCGCCGTAGAGCGCATTGGTCACGCACATCGAGGTCTCGACGTTGCCGGCCACCACCGCGGCGGGCGGGCGCGGGTTCAGCAAGGAGCCCTCGGGCACGATCACGCGCAGCGGCTTCAGGCAACCGGCGTTCAGCGGGATGTCGTCGCCCACCAGCGTGCGAAAGACATAGAGCACCGCGGCCATCGTCACCGACTTCGGCGCGTTGAAGTTGTTGCCCTGCTGCGCGCTGCTGCCGCTGAAGTCGATCGTCGCGCTGCGCGCGCCGGCCGCCACGCTCACCTGCACGGTGATCTGCGCGCCGTTGTCCAGCGGCAGCGTGAACCGGCCGTGGCCGATCGACGCGGCGAGCACCGTGATGACGCGGCGCACGCTCTCTTCGGCGTTGTCCTGCACATGCTGCATGTAGGCCTGCACCGTGGCCAGACCCACCTGGGCCACCAGCGCGCGCAGTTCCTGCGCGCCCTTCTCGTTGGCGGCGATCTGCGCACGCAGGTCGGCCAGGTTCTGCTGCGGGTTGCGCGCCGGGTGCGCGCCGGCCCCCAGCGCGGCCAGCAGCTCGGCCTCGCGCAGGCGGGGGGCGGGGCCACCCTCGACGAGACGGAAGTTGTCGAGCAGCACGCCCTCGTCGTCGATGCTGCGCGAGAACGGCGGCATCGAACCCGGCGTGATGCCGCCGACGTCGGCATGGTGGCCTCGCGACGCGACGTAGAACACCGGCTTCGCCCCCTCGGCCCGCGGCTCTACGCCCTCTCCCTCGGGGAGAGGGTTGGGGTGAGGGCTGCGGTCCGCCGGCCCCTCGCCCCCGCCCTCTCCCCGGCGGGGCGAGGGGGGCTCCAGGAACACCGGCGTCACCACCGTGATGTCCGGCAAATGCGTGCCACCGTGATACGGGTCGTTCAGCACGAACACGTCGCCGGGCGTCAGGCCGGGATTGCGCGCGATCACGGTCTTGATCGATTCGCTCATCGAGCCCAGGTGCACCGGCATGTGCGGCGCGTTGGCGATCAGCTCGCCGGCGCCGTCGAACAGCGCGCAGGAGAAGTCGAGCCGCTCCTTGATGTTGACCGAGTGGGCCGTGTTCTGCAGCCGCAGGCCCATCTGCTCGGCGATGTTCATGAAGAGGTTGTTGAAGACCTCCAGGCGCACCGGATCGACCACGGTGCCGATCGCGTGGCGCAGCGCGCGCGGCCGCACGCGCGCCAGCTCCAGCGCGCCCCGTGCCGTGAGCCGGGCCTGCCAGCCGGGCTCGACCACCGTCGTCCCATTGCGCTCGGCGATCACCGCCGGCCCGTCGATCCGGGCGCCGGGCTGCAGCGCCTCGCGCTGGTACAGCCCGGCGTCGCGCCAACCGTCGGCCGCGTCGCCGTCGGCCGGCACATGCATGCGCACCATCGCCAGCGGCGCGGGCCGATGCGGACTGCCGTCCATCGCAAGGCCTGCCGGCAGCGGCTCGCCGGCACCGACCGCTTCGACCGACACCGCCTCGATCACCAGCGGCTTGCCCGCCATCAGGAAGGCATAGCGCTGGCGGTAGGCGGCCTCGAAGCGATCGCGCAGCGCGCGCTCGTCACCGTCGGCCAGCACCAGGGCCGTGTCGGTGCCCTCGTAGCGCACATGCACGCGGCGCAGCACGTCGATGCGCCCGGCCGCCACGCCCTGCGCCGCCAGTTCCGTGCGCGCCTCGGCGGCCAGCGCATCGAGCCGCGCCGCTGCAGCGGCCAGGCCCTCGGCATCGAGCCGCCGCTCGACGGCGGCCTCGCGCATCGCGGTCTGGTCGGCCAGGCCCATGCCGTAGGCCGACAGCACACCGGCCAGCGGGTGGATGAAGACGCGCTCCATGCCCAGCGCATCGGCGACCGCGCAGGCATGCTGGCCGCCGGCCCCGCCGAAGCACTGCAGCGTGTAGCCGCTCACGTCGTGACCGCGCGCGACCGAGATGCGCTTGATCGCATTGGCCATGTTGGCCACCGCGATCTGCAGCGCGCCGGCCGCCACGTCCTCGGCCAGCGTGGCACGGCCGGTCGCCTGGGTGATCTGCTGCGCCAGCACGCCGAAGCGCCGCACCACGGGCTCGGCGTCCAGCGGTTCGTCGCCGCGCGGCCCGAACACCGCCGGAAAGTGCGCCGGCTGGAGACGCCCGAGCAGCAGGTTCGCGTCGGTCGTCGTCAGCGGCCCGCCGCGGCGGTAGCAGGCCGGGCCGGGGTCGGCGCCGGCCGACTCGGGGCCGACGCGCAGCCGCGCACCGTCGAAGCGCACGATCGAGCCGCCGCCGGCCGCGACGGTGTGGATGCTCATCATCGGCGCGCGCAGCCGCACGCCGGCGACCTGGGTCTCGAAGGCGCGCTCGAACTCGCCCGCGTAGTGCGACACGTCGGTCGAGGTGCCGCCCATGTCGAAGCCGATCACGCGCTCGTGGCCGGCCTCGAGCGCGGTGCGCACCATGCCGACGATGCCGCCGGCCGGGCCGGACAGCACCGCGTCCTTGCCCTGGAAGCGATCGGCCTGCGCCAGCCCGCCCGAGCTCTGCATGAAGTACAGCGGCACGCCCGGCATCTGCGCGGCCACGCGCTCCACGTAGCGGCGCAGGATCGGCGACAGATAGGCGTCGACCACCGTGGTGTCGCCGCGCGACACGAACTTCATCAAGGGGCTGACCTCGTGCGACACCGACACCTGCGTGAAGCCGACCTCGCGCGCAACGCGCGCCGCCGCCGCCTCGTGCTGCGGGTAGCGGTAGCCGTGCATGAAGACGATCGCGCAGGCCCGCAGGCCGGCATCGAAGGCGGCCCACAACCGCTCGCGCAGCGCCGCCTCGTCGAGCGGCTCGACCACCTCGCCGTGCGCGCCGATGCGCTCGGCCGCCTCGACCACGCGCCGGTAGAGCAGTTCGGGCAGCACGATGTGGCGCTCGAACAGCTTGGGCCGGGCCTGGTAGGCGATGCGCAGCGCGTCACGGAAGCCACGGGTCGTGACCAGCAGCGTCGGCTCGCCCTTGCGCTCGAGCAGCGCGTTGGTCGCCACCGTCGTGCCCATCTTCACGCACTCGACCTGGGCGGCGGTGATGGCCGCACCCGCCGGCAGGCCGAGCAGGCGGCGCACGCCCTCGACCGCCGCGTCGGGGTACTGGCCCGGGTTCTCGCTGAGCAGCTTGGCGGTGTGCAGGCGGCCGTCGGGCGCCCGGCCGATCACGTCGGTGAAGGTGCCTCCGCGGTCGATCCAGAACTGCCAGCGCTTCGCGTCCATGCCTCGCTATCCGGTTGCCCGCGGCCAGGCGGCGTGTCGAACCGCGGCCCGTTGCCGGGCATCCTACCTGCGCGCTCGCGCACGCGCGGCCCGGGCGGGCAGTGGGCGATCTGCCAGGGATATTGCCCGCTTTTCCCCGGTTCTCGCGCCGAAGCCCTCTCTACGATGCCATGGCGACCCCGCGTGTCGCTTGCCTTTGCCTCGCCGCAACACCTACCGCCATGACCGATCTTTCGCTGCCACCGATGTCACCGCCCCGCAAGGGCGGCACAGCGATGTCCGATGATCCGCAGACGCCGCGCTCGGGTCGCCAGCCCGCCTTCAGCTGGCCCACGCCGCCCTACGCGGGCTATCCGCAGGCGAGCGAGCAGAGCCAACCCGAGCCCTGCGCGATCGAGGGGCTCAACGGCAAGCTCGTCAGCGGCAGGCTCGTGCTCTTCTCTCCCGAGGAAGAGATGGCGAGCGTGCAGATCCCGCCCGCGCGCTCCACGATGCCGCTGAAGTTCTCCCGCTTCCGCTCGCTGATGCTCACCGAGCCGCTGGTGCCGACCGCGCCGCATCGCGACGATCCCCATGCCGCGGTGCTGACGCATCGCCCGCGCAGCCACTACAAGCTGCAGATGAAGAGCGGTGACGCGATGGCGGGCGAGACCATCGGCCACGTCGAGACGCCGTTCGGCGTGTTCCTGTTCCCGCCGCTCGACGAAAGCGGCCGCGTGACGCGCCTGTTCGTCCCCGGCGAGGGCATCGCCGCGCGCGAGATCGGTCCGCGCCTCGGGGATCTGCTGGTCGAGAGCCAGGCGGCCACCGCCGAGCAGGTGGACGAGGCGGCGCAGATGCAGCAGAGCCTGCGCAAGCAGAAGCTCGGCGACATCCTCGTCACGCAGCGCAGCGTGACGTCCGACCAGCTGCTCGAGGCGATCGTGCAGCAGAGCAAGATGCCGATGGTGCGCATCGGCGAGGCGCTGATCGCGCTGGGCATGATCGACCACCAGCAACTCGACGAGGCGCTGGAGCAGCAGAAGGTGGACCGCGGCGTGCCGATCGGCGAGCTGCTGGTGCGGCTGGGCCGGGTGTCACGCCAGGACCTGCAGACCGCGCTGGCGCGCAAGATGGGCTATCCCATCGTCGACGCCAGCAGCTTCCCGATCGAGGCCGACGCGCTGCGCAAGCTGCCCTATCCGACCGCGCAGCGCCTGAACGCGCTGCCACTGCTGCTGCGCGACACGACGCTGGTGGTCGCGGTGGAAGATCCGTCGAAGCGCGGCGCGCTCGACGAGATCGAGTTCGCCAGCCAGTGCAAGGTTGCGCCGGTGCTGGCGCGCCACCACGACATCCTGGCCACGCTGCACGGCGCCTATGCGCGCATCGGCGTCGAAGTGGCCGGCGATGCACCCGAAGCCAACGCCATGGAGCTGGTGGATCTGGCCGACGCCGGCAAGCTGCTCGAGAGCCTGGAGCGTGAAGGCGCCGACCACCAGAAGGGCGAGAAGCAGATCGAGCAGAGCGACAACTCGCTCGTGCGCCTGATCCACACGATGATCATCGAGGCCCACAACCAGGGCGTCAGCGACATCCACATCGAGAACTATCCGGGCCGCGACAAGCTCAAGATCCGCTTCCGCAAGGACGGCATCCTGAAGCCCTACCTCGAGCTGCCCCACACCTACCGCAGCGCGATCATCGGGCGCATCAAGATCATGTGCGACCTCGACATCTCCGAGCGTCGCAAGCCGCAGGACGGCAAGATCAATTTCGCCAAGTTCTCGGCCGGGCACAAGCTCGAGCTGCGCGTCGCGACGATCCCGACCAACAACGGCCTCGAGGACGTGGTGATGCGCCTGCTGGCCTCGGCCAGGCCGGTGCCGCTCGACAAGCTCGGCTTCAGCGAACGCCACCTGGCGCAGATCAAGACCGCGATGGAGCGGCCCTACGGCCTGGTGCTGTGCGTCGGCCCCACCGGCTCGGGCAAGACCACCACGCTGCACTCGGCGATCAGCCACATCAACGTGCCCGAGCGCAAGATCTGGACCGCCGAGGACCCGATCGAGATCACCCAGGCCGGCCTGCGCCAGGTGCAGGTGAATCCGAAGATCGAATGGACCTTCGCGAAGGCGCTGCGCGCCTTCCTGCGTGCCGACCCGGACGTGATCATGGTCGGCGAGGTGCGCGACGGCGAGACGGCGCGCATCGCGGTCGAGGCCTCGCTGACCGGCCACCTGGTGCTGTCGACCCTGCACACCAACAGCGCGCCCGAGACCGTGACCCGCCTGCTCGACATGGGCATGGACCCGTTCAACTTCGCCGACTCGCTGCTGCTGGTGCTGGCGCAGCGCCTGGTGCGCCGCCTGTGCGCCGAGTGTCGCGTGAGCCGGCCGATGACCGAGGCCGAGACCGAGGTGCTGCTGGACGATCACATGTTCGTGCTGCACCCGCCGGACCCGGCCGCCGCCCGTGCCGCGGTGCGCGAAGGCTGGCTGGGGCGCTTCGGCCGCGACGGCCGCCTGGTGCACCACCACAGCCCCGGTTGCCCGGCCTGCGGCCACACCGGATTCCGCGGCCGCTGCGGCATCCATGAACTGATGCCGATGTCGCGCGAGCTGCGCCGCCTGATCCAGACCGGTGCACGCGCCGAGGTGCTGCAGCAGCTGGCCCTCACCGAAGGCATGCTGACCCTGCGGCAGGACGGCATCGAGAAGGTGCTGCAGGGCTGGACGTCGATCGACGAAGTGCGCGCCACGAGCAACGTCTGAGCGCCTCCAGGGCCGTGCTGCGCCCAGCCCGTCCCCCCGCGGGGGTCACCCGGGTCAGGCGGAGCTGTCGGCGAAGGCCGGCGCCTTGCCGTGCGGCACGTCCTTCGTGATCCCCAGGCGCGTGAACAAGCGTGCCACGTCGAGCACCTGGATCATCAGGCGCCCCTCGTTGGCCTTGATCAGGTGCGACACCAGCGCCTGCGCACCGCCGCCGAGCTGCGGCGCCCGCGTGATCCGCTGCGCCGCGAACGCCGGCACGCCGTGAAGCTCGCTGACCAGCAGGCCGATCTCGACCTCCTGGTGCCGCAGCACCACGACCTGGCTGGTGTCGCTGACCCCCGTGGGCCGGCCGCTCAGCAGCGAGCCGAGGTCGAAGGCCCACAGATAGCCCTCGACGCGCCCCTCACGCCGACGCGCCAGCATGCCGATGCGGTGCGGCACCTCGCCCGTCGACACGGCGGTCAGGTCCCGCGCCGGCAGCGCCTCGATCACATGCTCGGCCGGCAGGGCCATCAGCGCCGCATCGATGAAGAAGGTGGCGAACTCGGCGCCGCTCGCGATGGTCGTTCCCTCGGCCAGTTGCGTGAGCGCCCGGTGCCGTGCCGTGAGCTGCGGGGCGCGCACTTCGCCGAGCGACTGGAAGGCCACCGCCAGCACATCCTCCACGTAGCCGTCGGTCCGCTTGAACTCGCGATAGCCGTTGGAGACCGAGCAGCCGACCAGGGTGTAGCGGCCATCGCGCACGATCACCCGCGACGCGCTGCCGCCGTTGCCCAGGGTCAGGAACTCCGGCGGCAGATCGAGCGCGCCGCCGACCGGGCACGACGCGTCGGTGCTCGCGATGACGTGGCCGCGGCGATCCACGAACAGCGCCGACATGTCGGGCTGGGCGCCGATGCCGCCGCTCAGCATCGCCTCGAACTCGGCCGCCGAGTTGAAGGCGATGCCGATGCCGCCGACCACCGTGGCCTCGTCGTTCAATGCGCGCACCGCGGCGTGATAGACATAGGTCGGCAGCCCGTCGCAGAGCGCAGACGGACGGAACGGCGTCACGTGATAGGACTGCGAGTCGGGCAGCGCCAGCACGGCCCGCAGCGTGTCGTCCTCGATCGTGCCGTCGACGACGCTGCTCCGGCCGCGCGGCTCGCTCGCCGCGACGATGCGTCCGCTGCGGTCGTAGACGACGAGCCGCGTGTAGACGGTGTAGAGCGCGTGGATGCCTTCGAGCAGCGCGGTGAGCATGCGGCGCTCGGACTCGTCGAGCGCCGGCTGCGCGAGCGCGCTGCGCAGCTCGGGCGTCATCGCCCACCAGCGGCAGTCGTCGGAGCGCTCGTAGAGGTTGCGGTCGAGCAGCTCGACCAGCAGCTGCGTCGTGAACTCCGCGCTCGCGAGGCTGGACGCGAGCACCGTGTCGTACAGGTCGCGGATCGAACGCGCGAACAGCTCGTTGCTGCGCGCGCCGGTGTCGCTGATCTGCTCCAGCACGGTCTTGAGGCGGCGCAGGTCGCCGCCCTCGCCGGCCGTCATCACCTGGCCGTTCCACACCACGCGCCGGATGCCGTCGGCGGCGGTGACGATCTCGTAGAGCGGCGGGCAGAAGCTGCGCGCGTGCGACAGCAGCCCTTCGGCGACGGCCTCGTCGAGGCGCTCCAGCACGCCCCCGGCCCGGCCGCTGAAGGCGACTTCGAGCGGGATCATCACCTGGCCCTGCCAACCGGGCGGCCCGGCGTAGCCCTGGTAGCCGTCGGACACGAAGGTCTGGACCAGGTAGGTGCGCCCGGCGTGGATGCACAGCTCGGGCTGCGCCGAGCGGTTCACCGGCACCACCCCGCCCAGCGGCAGCCATTGCTCGTCGGCCGACGCGATGACGCGGTTGTCGGCGTCGAGCAGCACGATGTTGGAGCGGCCGTCCCGGCCATGGCGCGACGCGAAGATGCTCGCCATCTCCGTCTCGAAACCGAACACCAGGCACAGGACACCGACCGGCTGCCCGCCGCGCGGGTCCAGCATGCGCCGCGAGTAGACCAGCGAGCGCGGCCGGCCCGGCCGCAGGTCGGTCGCGCGAAAGCTTTCGACATAGGTGTCGCTCGCCAGCGACTGCGCGACCAGCGGATCGCGGCTGCCTTCGATCGGCGAATGCGCGTCGATGTGGGCCAGCACGGCGCCCCGGGTGTCGAGCAGCACGATCTCGTCGTAGACGGTGTACTTGTCGCGGTAGGCGCGCAGCCGCTCGACCACGGCCTCGCGCGTGCCGCCGATGCCGGCGACGTACTCGCACAGCTCCCGGTCGGTCGCGAGGAAGCCGACATCGGCGGTGCGCTCGTAGAGGTTGCGCACGATGATGTCGATCACGTGGCGTGCGCGGGTGCCCAGCTCGGCCATCACGTTGGCCACCTTCTGGTGCACGAGGCTGCTGACCAGCTCCGTTTCGAGGCGCTGGAAGCCCTCGCGCGTGGCGGCCATCATCGGCAGGATGCCGCTCGCTTCTTCGGCGCAGTTCATCTTGGCCGACGCTTCGATCATGCGCCACGTCAGGTTGAGTTCACGCAGCGATTCGTCGCAGCGCACCACGTCCCGCATGTGCGGGAGAAACCCGTCGATGTCCATTCGTGTGCTTGCCTTGCGGCCCGGCAGGCCGATGCGGCACCGCAGCAATGTCCATGCCCGGCGCGGCACGCGCCGAGCGGTGCGGGCCCTAGGGCCTGTTCACGCTACCGGAGGGCACACGCCCGGGTTGCACAGGCCCTAGGCAGCAGCGCCGCATCGACCGCGCGCTGCGCCTGCTGCACGGCGTTGCTCAGCTCGCCCTGGCCGAGCACCAGCGCTCGCGCATAGCGCTGGCTCACGCGGGCCAGCGCCGCCGCCGTGCCGACGGCGCGCGACTCCTGCGACGCCGTCGCGGCCGCGGCCTCGACGGCGACGCTCGCCAGCAGGCGCAGCGTGTCGCCGCGGTGGTCGGGCGTGCGCACCGGCGCATCGAGCGAGACGCGCCGCATCGCATGCAGCACGGCCTCGTCGAAACCCCAGTGGCGCGCGACGGCGAGCGCCAGCGTTTCGAGTTCGACGCCGATCACGGCGCAGGCCGCCGCCGCCTCGGTCATGCCGCGCGGGCCGCCGGGCTCGGGATCGACGAGGCGGTGGATCTGCTCGGCCTCCTCGGGGAAGTGATAGCGCACGAGCAGCGTGCCCAGGTGCTGCAGCAGCGCGAGCAGGAAGGCCTCCTCGCCGTCCATGTCGGCCGGACACAGCGTGCGCGCGATGTGTGCCGCCAGCCGCGCCTCGCGCAGGCTCGCGGCCAGCGCGTCGGCGCCGGCCTGCGCGAGCGCGCCCGGCCAGGGGCGCAGGCCGCTCGCGACAGGGCGCAGCCCTTGCACGCCGAGCAGTTGCACGGCGCGCCGCACAGTGGTCACGCCGCCGGCGGCGTGCGCGGCGAACTGGGCCGCATTGACCTGGCGCAGCAGCTCGAAGGCGAGCGCCGGATCCTGGATGATCAGCTCCGCCATTTCATCGATGCGCTGCTGCTCCATCGCCGCCACCGCCGACACGCGGGCCAGCAGGCCCGGCAAGGCCGGCAGGTGACCGACGCTGTGCAGCCGGTCGAGCAGCAGCGCGAGCACGCCACCGCCGCCGTCGGCCTGGGCCTCGAGCCAGCCCTGCAGCGCACGCTGCAGGCTGCGCGCGCCGAGGTAGCGGCGTTGCGGTTCGCGCTCGGTCGCGCGGTTGGCGATGGCCCGCAAGGCATCGGGCACTGGCTGCGGTGTGGTCCAGCCCAGGCGGACGATCTCGCGGTCCAGGCGCAGGAGGGCGGTCGGCGGATCGGCTTCATCGAGCGCCGGTTGCCCGGCCAGCAGCCGGTGCAGCAGCAGACCGCAGGCCTGCAGGTCACGCGCACCGGCATCGCGCTGCGAGCGCAGCGCGCCCGGGTCGACCGCCAGCGCCGAGCCGCCGGCCGGCAAGGAGCTCGATGCCGACACGTCGGCGCCGGGCAGCAGCAGCGCGTGGCCCTGCGGATCGATCAGCACGCTGTAGCCGCCGACATCGCCGTGGGCCAGACCGGCCTCGTGCACGAAGGCCAGCCCCTGCAACACGTCGCACAGCCACTGCGCCGCCTGCGCCGGTGACGGCAGCTCGCCGCGGGCCAGGTGGACATCGAGCGTGAGGCCGGGCACGGCAGGCCCGGCCAGGAAAGGCCAGCGCTCCTCGACCCCGACCTCCGTGACCGGCAGCAGTTGCGGATGGTTCAGGCGCGCCGCGTGGCGCGCGCCGCGCAGCCAGGCCTCGAGCGCGGCCGCATCGACCGGCTGCTGGCGCGGCAAGGTGAGATAGCGGTCGGCCCCGGCAGCGGGGTCGTGCGCCAGCCACAGCATCGTGCGGCTGCTCTTGCCGAGCAGCTGCTTCAGTTCGAAACGGCCGAGCCGCCGGCTCACGGACGAGCCGGCCGGCAAGGCGCCGGGCGTGGTGATCGGGGCAGCGGACATCGGCATCGACAAGGATTCACGCGATTGGACCGCGAGACGCCCGCCGCCGAAGGCGGGAACTGGGGGGCCGGGACCGGCTTATTCCGGCACGAACCGAGGCACGGACCTCCGCACCGGCACCGGCACGAGCGCACCGTCCGCGGCCCGGCCGGCGATGACCGGGGCCGCGCTTCCTATACTGGCGCCGCCGCTGCAACCCCGGGAGTGTTTGCCGATGAAACTGGCCCTGCTAGGCACCGGACTGATGGGCGCCCCGATGGCGCGCCGCCTGTGCGCCACCGGCCTGGACCTGACCGTGTGGAACCGCACCCGCGCCAAGGCCCAGGCGCTGGCGGCCGATGGCGCGCGGGTGGCCGACACGCCGGCCGCCGCGGTGCGCGAGGCCGACGCCACGATCACGATGCTCGAACACGGCGATGCGGTGCAGGAACTGCTGTTCACGCACGGCGTGGCCGACGCGCTGCCGCGCGGCGCGCTGCTGGTGGACATGAGCTCCATCAGGCCGGCACAGGCACGCGCCCATGCCGCCGCGCTGGCCGAACGCGGCGTGGCTCATCTCGACGCCCCCGTGTCCGGCGGCACCGTGGGCGCCGAGGCCGGCAGCCTGGCCATCATGGCCGGCGGCGACGCCGCCGATTTCGAGCGCGCCCTGCCGCTGTTCGCGCCGCTCGGCCGCGCCACGCACGTGGGCCCGCACGGCGCCGGCCAGCTGGCGAAGCTGGCCAACCAGATGATCGTCGGCATCACCATCGGCGCCGTGGCCGAGGCCCTGCTGCTGGCCGAGCGCGGCGGCGCCGACCCGGCCAAGGTGCGCGAGGCCCTGCGCGGCGGCTTCGCCGACAGCCGCATCCTCGAAGTGCACGGCCAGCGCATGGTCGAGCGCGACTTCGCCAAGCGCGCCGCGATCACGGTGCAGCTCAAGGACCTGCGCAACGCGCTGGCCACGGGCGCCGAACTCGGCTTCGACGCCCCGATCACGCAGCTCTTCGAGCAGCTCTACAGCAGTGCGGCCGAGCACGGCTGGCCAGACGCCGACCACGCCGGCCTGTGGCTGGAACTGGCCCGGCGCAACGGCATGGACTGAGCCTCGATCGGCTACACTGGCGACCGTCTGTGGGGGGGTAGCTCAGCTGGGAGAGCGCCGCGTTCGCAATGCGGAGGTCGGGAGTTCGATCCTCCTCCTCTCCACCAACCGGACATCCATGAAAACCGGCCAGGTGGCCGGTTTTTCTTGGTTGAACGCTCCTCGCTCGGCGTCAGACAGGCCCGAAGGAAGTGCAGCGAAGTGGCGCAAGCGGCTCGCCAGCGCCCTACTTCAGCAACAGGTGCGGCAGCCACAGCGACAGGGCCGGCCAGTAGGTCACGATCACGAGGAACACCAGCATCGTGAGCAGCCACGGCCACACGGCCACGGTGAGCTCGCTGATGCCCATCTTGGTGATGCCCGAGGCCACGTACAGGTTCAGCCCCACCGGCGGGTGGCACATGCCCACCTCCATGTTGACGATGATGAGGATGCCGAAGTGCACCGGGTCGATGCCCAGCTTCATCGCCACCGGGAACAGGATGGGCGCCATGATCAGGATGATCGACGACGGCTCCATGAAGTTGCCCGCCACCAGCAGCAGGACGTTGACCACCAGCAGGAAGGCGATGGGGCCCAGGCCCATGGTCACCAGCCAGTCGGCCAGGTGCTGCGGGATCTGCTCGTTGGCCAGCACGAACGAGAACAGCACCGCGTTCGTGATGATGTACAGCAGCATCGCGCTCATGTTCGCGGAGCTGAGCAGCACGCGCGGCACGTCTTTCAGGCCGATGTCCTTGTAGACGAACACCGCCACGATGAAGGCGTACACCGCCGCCATCGCCGCCGCCTCGGTGGGCGTGAACAGGCCGCTGTAGATGCCGCCCATCACCACCACGATCAGCAGCAGGCCCCAGAAGGAGTCGCGCAGCGCCTTCCAGCGCTCGCCCCAGCCGGCCTTGGGCTGGCGCGGGTAGTTGTTCTTGCGCGCGCGCCACCAGGTGGTCAGCCCGAGCATGAACGCCAGCACCGCGCCCGGCACCACGCCGGCAAGGAACAGGCCGCTGAGCGAGGTGTTGGTCGACACCGAGTACATCACCATGGCGATCGACGGCGGGATCAGGATGCCCAGCGCGCCCGATGTCGTGATCACGCCGGCACCGAAGCGCGGCGGGAAGCCCGCCTTCACCATCGCCGGCAGCATGATCGAGCCGATCGCCACCACGCAGGCCGGCGACGAGCCCGACAGCGCGGCGAACAGCGCGCAGGCCAGCACCGAGGCCAGCCCGAGGCCGCCGTACCAGTGCCCCACCAGCGAGCTGGCGAACTTGATCATCCGCTTGGCCACTCCGCCGTGGGTGAGGAAGTTGCCCGCCAGGATGAAGAACGGGATCGCCATGATCTCGAACTTCTCGATGCCGGTGAACAGCTTGAGCGCGACCGATTCGAGCGGCACCTGCGTGAAGCCGAAGATGAAGCTCATCACGGTCAGGCCGAGCGCGATCGAGATGGGCATGCCCGTGAGCATGAGCAGCACGAGCAGGCCGAAGATGATGAGGCCGTTCATGCCTTGGCTCCTTGCAGCGCATCGGCTTCGGCGCTTTCGAGGCCCTCGACGTGGCCGTGGTCGTGCTTCGGCAGTTCGCCGGTGTGGATGAAGTTCCACGCCACCTGCAGGAAGCGGAAGCACATCAGCGACGAGCCGAGCGGAATGGCGCAGTAGATGATCCAGGTGGGCCATTCGAGGTCGGGCGTGACCGGGCCTTCGGTGAGGCCGTCCAGGTTCAGCCCGAAGAACTTGTAGAACGCGTGGTGCGCGCCGTTCTCCCACACGAAGTTCGCACCCAGCAGGGCCACCGTGCCGGTGAACAAGGCCCCCGCCAGCAGGCCGATGACGACGAACCGCGCATGGTTCTTCGGCGCGAGGCGATTGATGAAGACGTCGACGCCGACGTGAATGCCGGTGCGCACGCCATAGGCCGCGCCGAACTTGGCCATCCACACGAAGAGGTAGATGGTCGCCTCCTGCGCCCACGAGAAGTTCAGCGAGAGCAACCAGTCCTGCAGGCCCGGGATCGGCATGCCCGACAGGTAGCGGTGCATCACCGCAAAGAAGATGATGAGCGTGGCCGCTCCCATCAGCGCGGTGATGATCCACTCTTCCAGATGGTTCAGGAATCGCATGAACATGGTGGTCTCCTCGCGGGCGCCCTCACGGGGGCGCATCTTGTCGTTCGGTCGGGCGCGGCCCCGGGGGGGCTCACTTCGGCATCGCGAAACCCGTGGCGTTGTAGACGGCCGCGACGGTGTCCTTGCCGACGCGCGATTCCATTTCCTTGTGGACCGGCATCACCGCCTTCTTCCATTCGTTGAGCTCGGCGGGCGTGGGGGTGTAGATCGTGACCTTGCCGCTGGCCTTGATCTTGTCCATGGCGGTCGCGTTCTCGGTGGCTGCGATCGCGTTGGCGTAGGTGGTTGCGTCCTTCACCGCGCCTTCGAGGGTGGTGCGGACGTCGGCCGGCAAGCCGTCCCAGAATTTCTTGTTGGCGATCAGTGCATAGGCCAGGTGGCCGTGGTTGGAGACCGTCATGTGCTTTTGCACTTCGTAGATCTTCTGCGTGTAGAAGTTGGACGGAACCCCCTCGGTGCCGTCGACGACGCCGGTCTGCAGCGCCTGGTACAGCTCGCTGAAGGCCATCACCTGCGGGATCGCGCCCAGCGCGCGCATCTGCGCGTCGAGCACCTTCGAGCTCTGGATGCGCATCTTCAGGCCCTTGAAATCGGCCACCGCGTGCAGCGGCTTGTTCGCGCTCATGATGTGGAAGCCGTTGTCCCAGTAGGCCAGGCCCTTCACGCCCTTGGGCTCGAGCTTCTTGAACAGATCGGCACCCACGGGGCCGGTCGTCACGGCACGGAAAGCGGCGGCGTCCTTGAAGATGAAGGGCAGGTCGAAGACCTCGAATTCCTTCACGCCCAGCGGCGCGAACTTGGCCAGCGACGGTGCAAGCATCTGCACCGAGCCGAGTTGCAGCGCCTCCATCTCCTCCTTGTCCTTGTAGAGCTGGCTGTTCGGGAAGACCTCGACCTTCACGCGCCCCTGGGTGCGCTCTTCGGCCAGCTCCTTGAAGCGCTGGGCGCCCTTGCCCTTGGGCGTGTCGGCGGCGACGACGTGGCTGAACTTGATGACGATGGGAGCCTGCGCAAAGGCGGCCTGCGGGGCGGCGCCGAAGGCGGCGATGGCGAAGGCGGCGGCGGTCAACGCCCCCCGGCGGGTGAGGAAATGCGACATGGCTTGTCTCCTGCTGTCTGTCTGTAGGCCGAACGGTCGGTTTGAACGCGGGTGCCGCAGGTTCATTCCGGGCTGGCGCATTCTGGGCGCGAGGCTCCGCGGCCGGTAGTTGTGGAGTTCCACATTTGTGGGCCGGCGGGTGCGCCACGGCGCCTGCGCGAATCTAGACTTGCCCGCATGTCCAGACCGGCCCAGCCGACTCCCGGCGTGGCAGTGATCCCGCCGCCGCGCCCCACGCTCGCGCTGCCGCCGCGCCCGGCGCTGCGGCGCGGGCTGTGGGCTCTGCCGCTGCTGCTGTCGCTGGCCTTCGTCGCGGCGGTGCTGGCCTGGTTGCGCAGCAACGAGCGCGCCGACCTGGAGCTGCAGCGGCTGGAGCTGATCTCCGACGCGCTGTCGCTCGAATCCCAGGTCAGCGGCCGGGTCGACCGCGAGTCACAGCTGCTGCGCGAGCTGGCGGCGCACCTTCGGGAGAACCCGAACGCGGCACTGGCGTTCGCGGCGATGCCGGAGGTTCAACAGGGCCTGCGCCGCTTCTGGATCAGCCTGACCTGGCTCGACGCCGCCAACCGCATCGTGGCCCACCTGCCCGAGCAGGCTCCCGTGCCGAGCCTCGAGGCCGCCGCGCTCGCGCAGACCGCAGGCCTCTCGGCCCATCTGGCGGCGCCGCTGCCGGGCGGCGGGGCGATCGTGGCCCGCTACTCGCCGACCGAAATGCTGCGCCAGAACGTGCCGTGGTGGCTGACGCGCAAGTACGACGTGCGCATCGTCGGCAACCAGGGCGAGGTGACGGCATCGACCACCGAGGGCCGCGAACTGCCCGGCCGCCAGAGCTACCGCATCAGCATGGCGCCGACCTTCAGCGACTCCTACCTGGAGTTGATTGCGCGCGATCAGGTGCCGAAGTGGTACCGGACCTTCCCCATCGCGATGGTGGCGGGCTTCGTGCTGCTGATCGCCGGCATCACCTGGATGCTGCGCCGCCAGGTGCACGACGTCTCGCGCGCCGAGGCCGCGTGGCGGACCGAAGCCGCCTGGCGCAGCGCGATGGAAGACTCGCTCACCGTCGGCCTGCGCGCCCGCGATCTCGATGGCCGGCTCGTGTACGTCAACCGTGCGCTGTGCGACATGGTCGGCCTGCCGCCCGAGGCGCTGGTCGGCAAGATGCCGCCGATGCCCTACTGGCCGGCGGAATCGACCGAGGAATTCATGCTGCGCCACCAGCGCAACATGGCGGGCGAGGCGCCGCGCGAAGGCTACGAGGCACGCTGGCGCCACCGCGACGGCCGGCTGCTCGACGTCAGGATCTACGAGGCACCGCTCGTCGATGCCCGCAACCGGCACATCGGCTGGATGGGCTCGATCCTCGACATCACCGCCACCAAGCGCGCCGAGGAGCGCGAACGCCATCAGGTCGACACGATGACGCACCACGCCCGCCTGACGATGCTCGGAGAGGTGGCCTCGACGCTGGCCCATGAGCTGAACCAGCCGCTCACCGCGATCTCCAGCTACAACGCCGGCGTCATCAACTCGATGCAGCGGCAGGCCGCGCCCGACCCGGTGTTGTTGCGTGCGCTGCAGCGCCTGGGCGAGCAGGCCGCGCACGCCGGGCGCATCGTGCAGCGCATCCGCGAGTTCCTGACCCGGCGCGAGCCGCAGCTGGAGCCCTGCGCACTGAACGCGGTCGTCGAAGGCGGCGTTGCCTTGCTGCGCCGCGAGCTGGAGCGCCAGCGCGTGCAGCTGGACCTGCGCCTGGATCCTGCACTGCCGCTGGTGGTGGCCGACGCGGTGCTGATCGAGCAGGTCGTCATCAACCTCGTGCGCAACGCGAGCGACGCGCTCGGCGACATGCCCGGTGAGCGCCGCATCGAGGCCCGCACCTTGCGCACGCCCGATCACCGCTTCGTCCGCATCGACGTGCGAGACAACGGCCCCGGCCTGCAGGGGCGCCCCGTCGAAGCGCTGTGCGCGGCGTTCTATTCCACCAAACGCGAAGGCATGGGCATGGGCCTGGCGATCTGCCGCTCCATCGTCGAGGCCCACCACGGCGCGCTCGACGCGAGCGACGTGCCGGGCGGCGGCGCCTGCTTCTCGCTCACGCTGCCGGCCAACCTGGTGACCTCGGCGCCCGCGGTCGACGAGGAGGAAGTGGCATGAGCCGCGCCGGGCCGCGGAGGGGCCCCTTCGTGGCCCTCTGCGAAGGCTCCCACCCGGCGGGACCGCACGAAGTGCGCAGGGTGCACCAATGAGCCGGCGGTCCGTCCCCGGGGTGAACACCGCGGTGCGAAGCACGGAGCCTGCCCGATGACGGCGCCCGCGGGAATCGTCTACCTGCTCGACGACGAAGCCGCGGTGCTGGACGCACTGGGCTTCATGCTCGCCTCGCGCGGGCTCGACGTGCGCGCGCACGCGAGCGGGCCGGAGCTGCTCGCGACCGTGGACCGCACGCCGCGGCCCTTGCAGGGCGTGTTCCTGCTCGACATCCGCATGGAGCCGATGTCGGGCCTGCGCGTGCACGAGGAGCTGATGGCGCGGCGCCTGCGCAACCCGGTGCTGTTCCTGAGCGGGCACGGCGACATCCCGATGGCGGTGCAAGCCCTCAAGCGCGGCGCGTTCGACTTTCTCGAGAAGCCCTACAGCGACAACGCGCTGGCCGACCGCGTCGAGCAGGCGCTGGCGGTCGACGCCGCCATGCACCACCACGACGCCCGCGCCGACGAGCGCGAGGCGCGCCTGGGCAGCCTGACCGACCGCGAGCGCGAGGTGATGGCGCGCGTGGCGGCCGGCAAGCTCAACAAGGTGATCGCCGACGAACTCCATGTGTCGGTGCGCACGGTGGAAGTGCACCGGGCACGCGTCTACGCGAAGCTGGGCGTGCGCTCGGCGGCGGAAGTGGCCACGGTGCTGGCGGGCTGAAGCCTGTTCGCACGGGTCGATCCGGCCGGACCCGATCCGGCCGGTCGAGTTTCTCAAGTTTCCTTCGATGCGGCCGATAGGACCAGGGGGCGCTGCCCCTGGTGTCGAGCTGCGACGCCGCCCATCGAAGGAACGCCGGAAATCCAACATGACTGCCTCCACCGCCGGCGCGCCCGAGTCGCCGTCCGCCTTGCAGCGGCGCAAGCTGACACTCTGCGTGGCACTTGCCGTCGCGATGCCGGCGCGAGCGGCAACGGTGGACTTGACCACGGTGGACATGGAGCAGCTGATGCAGCTCACGGTGGTGAGTGCCGCCAAGTACGAGCAACAGCAGAGCGAAGTGGCCGCCGCGGCGAGCATCATCACGCGCCAGGAAATCCAGGCCTTCGGCTGGCGCACGCTCGGCGAGGCCCTGGCAAGCCTGCCCGGCCTCTACACCACCTACGACCGGCAGTACACCTACCTCGGCGCGCGCGGCTTCGGACTGCCGGGGGACTTCAACACCCGCGTGCTGCTGACCATCGATGGCAACCGGGTCAACGACCCGCTCTACGACGGTGCGGCGTTCGGGAGGGAATTCCCGCTCGACCTGGACCTGGTCGAGCGCATCGAGTACATCCCCGGCCCCGGCGGCTCGGTCTACGGCCAGAACGCGATGTACGGCGTAGTGAACGTGATCACCCGGACCGGGGCCGACCTCGGCGGCACCGAACTCGCGGCGGCCTACCAGGGCCCGCAGTCGTTGCGGGAAGGACGCGCGAGCTGGGGCACGGTGCTGGACAACGACATCGATGTGCTGGTTTCGGCTTCAGGGATGCGTTCCCGCGGACAGGACAACTTCCATGACTTCGGTTCCGCCGGCGTGTCCGGCGTGGCCGCCGGCCTGGATGGCGAGCGCAACCGGCAGTTCCTGGCACGCGCCGCCCGCGGACCCTGGGCGGTCGAATTTGTCCAGGGGGATCGTCGCAAGGACGATCCGACCGCGGCGTACCTTTCCGACCCGCTGGTGCCGGGCCAGTACGAACGGGATCGCTACTCGCTGGCCCAACTCCAGTACCAGGACCGCGACGCGGACAACGCGCTGCAGGTGGCGGGGCGGCTGTTCGCGGGCCAGCAGCGGTTCCGCAGCGTGTTCGTCTACGGCGGGGTGCCCATCGCCTCGCCGGCCATCAGCGAATGGCACGGCGCCGAGCTGCGCCTGGTGTCCGCCGCGCGGGCCGATCACAAGCTGATGCTGGGGCTGGAGTACCAGGGCAACGCCCGCATCGACCAGGCAGTGCTGGACCCGAGCCAGCCGGCGAACGACATTCACATTTCAGCGCCGGGTTACCGCGCCGGCGTCTTCGCGCAGGACGAATGGCGCCTGGCCGGGTCGCTGACCACCACCCTCGGCCTGCGCATCGACCGCAACGACGTCACGGGCACGGCGCTGAGCCCGCGCGCCGCATTGATCTGGCAGGCGACACCGGCAACGACCCTCAAGGCCTTGTACGGCAAGGCCCACCGCGCCCCCAATGCGTTCGAGAGCAAGTTCGACGATGGAGTTTCACAGGTTGCCAATACCCGACTGCAGGCCGAAGTCATCGACACCCGCGAACTCGTGGCCGATCACCGGATCGGCCGCGACCTGGCGCTGCGCGCGTCGGTCTACGAGTGGAGTCTGCATGACCTCATCCTCCTCGGCATCGACCCGGTGTCCGGCCTGACGCAGTACCAGTCGTCGGGCGGTGTGGTGAAAGCCCGCGGCCTCGAGTTGTCGGCCGACAAGACCTGGGGCGGCGGTGCCCGCCTGCGGGGCAACCTGTCGTTGCAGGACGTCAACGCCGCGGGCGGCACCGGCCTGCCCAACTCCCCCAAGCTGCTGGCCCGGCTCAATCTCTCCGGCCCGCTGCCGGTGGCAGGGCTTCTCGTGGGATACGAGCTGCGCTACGACGGCCCGCGCCGCACGGTTGCCGGCGCCGAGCAGGGCGGCTACGCCGTGTCGAACCTGCACCTCGGCACCCAGGTCCTGGCCAAGGGCCTGGACCTGTCGCTGGGCATCCAGAACCTGTTCGACAAGCGCTACGCGCAACCGGCCGCCGGCGGCAACTGGCAGGACGTGCTGGCCCAGGACGGCCGCAGCGCCCGCGTCATGCTGCGCTACCGCTACTGAGCGAAATGACTCTCTCGTCTCTTGCGGCGGCCGGCTCGGCAGCGAGGATGTCGCGATGGCGACCTGCGGCCCACCTCCTGTCGATGGTCCTGGGCATTTGCGGGCTGCTGTCGTTCGCACCGGCCGTGCTGGGCGACAACCTGCCGGAATATCGCCTGAAGGCCGCCTTTCTCTACAACTTCGCGGTCTTCACCGAGTGGCCCATCGAGGTCGGCACCACGCTCAAGCTGTGCGTCCTCGGCCGCGATCCCTTCGGCCCGGAACTCGACGAGCTGAACGGCAAGGCGATCGGCGGACGCAGCCTCGTCGTGCAGCGCCTGGCCGGCAGCCAGCCGCTGAGCGGCTGCCAGGTGCTGTTCATCGCCCCGTCCGCCATCGGCGGTCTGCCGCGCGTGCTCGAGGCCGTAAGCGGCAGCCCGGTCCTGACGGTCGCGGACAGCCCGCACGCTGCGCGCGAGGGCGTGGCCATCAACATGGCGGTGCGCGATTCGAAGGTGCTGTTCGAGGTCAACCTGAAGGCGGTGCGCGGGGCGCGTCTGAACCTCAGCTCCAAGCTGCTGCGCCTGGCGAAGGAGGTCTACCAATGATCCGGCGCCACGACAGCCCTGGCCGCTAGGAGGATCGGCACTGCCATGCACGCCCTGCTGCAAACCCTGTCGATCAAGTCGCGGATCATCGCCGTGGCCGTGGCGACGACCACGCTCGCCCTGCTCGCCGCTTCAGCGATCTTCGTCTTCAACCAGACGGCGGCGGCCCGCGACGCGATGGTGTCGTCGGCCACGGCGCTGGCACGCGTGTCCGCCATCAACGCGGCCGCTGCGCTGGCGTTCCGCGACGAGTCGGCCGCGGCCGAAATCGCCGCCGCACTGGCCCGGGAAGCCGACGTGCTGGCGGTCGAGATCTACCTCGTCGACGGCAAGCACTTCGCTTCCGCCCGCAGCGGCGACCCGAGCTTGCAGGCGCTCGTCCAGCGTGTCGCGGGCGGCGACCGGCTGCGCACGCCAGGGCGCGCGGGTCTGAACGGCGGGGCGCCCGCATCGCACAACTTCGAGGCGGGCTACCTGGAACTGGTGCAAGGCATCGAGGTCAACGGCACAACGGTCGGCCGTCTCGACCTGATGGTCGCCGACACCCGGCTGCAGGCGCAGATCCGCCGCCAGCTTGGCTTCGCCGCGCTCGTGTTCGCGGGGGCCCTGCTCGTGGCCTGCCTGCTGGCCTCGCGGCTGCAGCGCATCATCTCCGAGCCGCTGCTGCACCTGGCCGCCACGATGTGCGAAGTCTCGCGCCGGGGCGACTATGCGCTGCGCGCAAGCAAGACGAGCGGTGACGAAAGCGGCCTCCTGATCGACGGCTTCAACGCGATGCTGGGTCAGATCCAGGGCCGGGACGCGGCACTGGCGCAGGCCGTGGCCGATCTGGAAGTCGCCAAGCGGCAGGCCGACGCGGCGAATGCAGCCAAGTCGCAGTTCCTCGCCACGATGAGCCACGAGATCCGCACGCCGATGAACGGCGTGCTGGGCATGGCCGAACTCCTGCTCGGCACCGAACTGGCGCCCAACCAGCTGCGGTTCGCAACGACCATCAGCCACTCGGGTCGAGCCCTGCTGACGATCATCAACGACGTCCTCGACTACTCCAGGATCGAAGCGGGCAAGCTGGCGCTGGAGAACATCGAGTTCGATCTCGTCGAGAGCGTCGAGGAAATCGCCGTGCTGATGGCCGGCGCGGCACAGGACAAGGGCCTGGAGCTGGTCACGCGGCTCGCTCCGGACCTGCCCAGGATGGTGAGGGGAGATTCGGGCCGGTTGCGGCAGATCCTGCTCAACCTCGTCGGCAACGCCATCAAGTTCACGCCGCGCGGCGAAGTCGTGACGACGGTGGACGTCGTGACGATCGACGATCAGCACATGCAGCTGCGCTTCGCGGTGCGCGACACCGGCATCGGACTCGACCGGACCGCCCAGGAGGGGATCTTCGACGCCTTCACCCAGGCCGACAATTCGACCACTCGCCGCTTCGGCGGCAGCGGCTTGGGCTTATCGATCGCCAAGCGGCTGGTCAAGCTCATGCAGGGCGACATCGGCGTGACGAGCGAGCCCGCGCAGGGCTCCACATTCTGGTTCACGGCATGCTTCGCCAGCGCGTCGGCCAGCAGCGCACTGCCGATGCCGCAGCTGCACGGCTTGCGCGTGCTGGTGGTCGACGACAACGCGGCCAGCCGGGAAGCATTGCATGACCAGCTCAACGCCTGGGGCGTGAGCGGCGGCTGCGCCGAAGGCGCGGCGACGGCACTCGAGATGTTGTTCGCGGCCGCGGCGCGCGGCGCGCCCTACGACGCCGCACTGATCGACATGAACATGCCCGGCATCGACGGGCTGGAGCTGGCCCGTCTGGTGCGCAGCGTGCCGGAAATCGCCGGCGTGCGGATCGTGCTGTTGACCGCCGCCGACGAGCTGCCGGCGGCAGCCCGGATCCAGGCCTGGGGCGTGCAGCACGTCCTGCCCAAGCCGGTGCGACAGGCGCAGCTGTTCGACAGCCTGGCCGATGTCACGACGCGGAGCGAGCCGCCGGCATGCGCGGCGCCCGGCGCCCGGGTGGCGGGGCGCACCGCCCGCGTGCTGGTTGCCGAAGACAACCTGGTGAACCAGCAGGTCGCTCTCGGCATGCTCGAGTGGCTGGGCTGCACGGCCGATGTGGTCTCGAACGGGCGCGAAGCGCTGGCCGCGGTGCAGACGTCCGACTACGACCTGATCCTGATGGACGTGCACATGCCGGAGATGGACGGCTTCGAGGCCACCCGCCGGATTCGCGCCTGGGAGCGCGACACGGGACGGCGCGCCGCGCTGCCCATTGTTGCCTTGACGGCGAACGCACTGTCGGGCGATCGCAGCCTCTGCCTGGCCGCCGGCATGACCGACTATGCGAGCAAGCCCATCACACCGGCCGCTCTGAGCGACGCCCTCGAGCGCCACATCGACGCCTCGGCGGCCGACCGGGGCAGCAGGGAGCGCTCGGTCGACGCGACCTGCAGCCCCGGGTGAATCCAACGGAGCTGTCGGGCCCTCGCAGCTAGGGATGGCTCACGCTGCGGACCGCATCGACACTCGCCGCGACCATGGATCGCCCTGCCGGGTTCGAGCCATGGTGCCGCCCGGACCCACCCAGCGACAGGCACCAGGCCGACCGGCAGAGAAGGAGGATTGTCATGATCCAACGATGCTGCAGCGCCGCACGCCTGTCACTGCTGATGGTCTGCCTGGCCTGGGCCGGGTGCTCCAGGCCGCCGCAGCCCGGCGCGGTTCTCGACGAAGCCAGGCAAGCGGGTCGCGACCTGGCCTCGTTCCCGCACGCCTCGGAGGACTACTTCCACGACATGGACGGCGGCCTGGCGCTGTCGCCCGAGGAGATCAAGGGCCGCAACATGTGGCTGGTGTGGAGCGGCGGCAACGACCGCTTCTGGGACCGCATGACCGACTACACCTTCGGCGCGTTCGACCTGCTGAAGATCGTCAGCTCGCACCCCAGCCAGGGTTACTCGCGAACGAACCGCTGGGCCTACCTCGGCCTGGTGAACGAGCCGTGCTTCGAGAGCGCAACCGGGCCCGACCCGAATCGCCGCGGCCTGTGGCTCGACGTTCGCACGAAGGACTGCGCGCCCGACCCGTTCGAGAACGAAGGCAAGTACCCGGGCGTGGCGATCGGTGCGCGCGGCAAGCCGCTGGGTGATGGCAGCACCCTGCCGGTCGGATCGTTCTACGGCTACGCCTCCGGCATCGCCGGCCTGCGCCTGTTCCCCAATCCGGCGTTCGACGAAAAGGCCGCGAAGGCTTGGAACGCCGAGAAGTACTACACCGACCCGGCCTACTACAACCGCGAGGATCTGGTCCGCCCGTACCGCGTCGGCATGTCCTGCGGCTTCTGCCATCTGGGCCCGAGCCCGGTGAATCCGCCGGACGATCCGGCGCACCCGAAGTTCGCCAACCTCAGCTCGTCGGTCGGCGCGCAGTACATGTGGGTCGACCGGCTCTTCATCCCCAACGCGAACAAGCCCGAGGGCCAGCGGAACTATATGTTCCAGCTCGCGCACACCTTCCGGCCAGGCACGATGGACACCTCGCTGGTGTCGACCGACAGCATCAACAACCCGCGCACCATGAACGCGGTCTACGACTTCATGGCGCGCATGGGCGTGGCCAGGCAGATCGGCAAGGAGAAGCTCGCCGGCGGCGAACTCGACAACAAGCAGTTCAACGACGTGCTCGCGAGCGGGCCGCTGCTCGACTTCTATTCCAAGCCGGACGCGATGGTGCGCACGCCCCATGTGCTGAAGGACGGCGCCGATTCGGTAGGCCTGCTCGGTGCCCTCAACCGGGTCTATCTCAACATCGGCCTGTTCAGCGAGGAGTGGCTGCTGCATTTCAACCCGATCGTGGGCGGCAAGACGATCACGCCGATCCGGATCGCCGACGCGCAGAAGAACTCGACCTACTGGCAGGCGACCGAAGCGGGCACGCCGAACACCGCGCTGTTCTTCCTGAAGGCGGCGCAGCCCGACCGGCTCGCGGCTGCCCTCGGCGGTGGCCGCTACCTGAGCGCCGACAGCGCCACGCTGGAGCGCGGCAAGCTCGTGTTCGCCGACACCTGCGCGCGCTGCCATTCGAGCAAGGCGCCCGCGCTGCTGGCCGAGCTCAACGCGGCGCAATGCCAGGGCGCGGGCTACATGGAGTGCTTCAAGCGCTACTGGGCGCAGACCCAGACCGAAGACTACAAGGCGCAGATGCGCAGGATCGTCCAGGCGCCCGACTTCCTGCAGGGCAACTACCTGTCCACCGAAGCGCGCATTCCGTCGACCCTGCTGCGCACCAACGCCTGCAGCCCGCTCGCGACCAACGCCCTGGCCGGCAACATCTGGGACAACTTCTCGTCGCAGACCTACAAGCAGTTGCCGTCGGTCGGAACGGTCACGCTCAGCGACCCCTTCACCGGCGAACCGATGCCGTACGCGATGCCGGCCGGGGGCCGCGGCTACACGCGGGTGCCCTCGCTGATCAGCATCTGGTCGACCGCGCCCTTCCTGCTGAACAACTCCGTCGGCCCGTTCGACGTCAGCCCCTCGGTCGAGAGCCGCATGAAGGTGTTCGACGCCTCGATCGAGCAGATGCTGTGGCCCGAGAAGCGCGAGCGTGATGCACTGCTGGGCGACAAGATCCCCGGCCTGATCGATCGCACCACGCAGCGCAGCGAGGTGAGCATTCCGATCGGCTTCGTGCCCGAGGCGATGCAGCCGCTGCAGGGCCGGCTGCACCGCTGGCTGCCGTGGCTGGTGGCCGAGGGCGGCGACATCGTGCTCGGCCCGATCCCGCAGGGCGTTCCGGTCGGCCTGCTGTCGAACCTGAAGCTGCGCGCCGAGAGCGACAGCCTGGGCGACAAGGCCAGCCATGTGGCGGACATCGGCGACTTCCTGCTCAAGCTCAAGGTCGATCTGGCCACGGCCCCCGCGAACGCCAGCGACGAAGAGCTGCGCAAGCGCTTCGCGAACCTGAAGGCGCCGATGATGGCGCTGAGCAAGTGCCCGGATTTCGTCGTCAATCGCGGTCACTATTTCGGCACCGCCGAGTTCAACAGGCAGGACGGGCTCAGCGCCGACGAGAAGGCCTTCGGCCGCGAACCGGAGTTGAGCGACGCGGACAAGCGCGCGCTGATCGCCTTCCTCAAGACGTTCTGACAGGCAGCGTCCGACCACCAGACGACTGCACACATGGCCAATGCCGGAGGGCTCGAATGGGACTATGTCATCGTCGGCTCGGGCGCAGGCGGCGGGCCGCTGGCGGCGCGGCTCGTGGAAGCGGGGATGCGCGTGTTCGTCATCGAGGCCGGCGCGGACCCGCGCACGGGCGCCGATCAGCAACGGCCCGATGACTACGATGTGCCCGCCTTCCATCCCTTCGCGTGCGAGAACGATGCGATGAGCTGGAACTTCCAGGTCCGGCACTACGCCGACGAGTCACGCCAGGCCCGCGACCCGAAGTACGACCCGCGCCGCGGCGTCCTGTACCCGCGCGCCGCGGCGCTGGGCGGCTGCACCGCGCACAACGCGATGATCTTCGTGCTGCCGCACGCCAGCGACTGGAACGACATCGCCCAGCTGACCGGCGATCGCTCGTGGCGTGCGTCCCGGATGCGGCGCTATGCCCGGCGCCTCGAGGCCTGCCACCACCGCCCGGTGTGGCGCGCGCTGCGGCGCGTCGGCCTCGACCGGACGGGGCATGGCTGGGACGGCTGGCTGCGCACCGAGCGCTCCGTCCCCCTCGAGGCGCTCGGCGACGACGACCTGGTGGACACGGTGCGCGGCACGGCCCGCGTCTTCGCGAAGAGCCTGCCCACGCCGCTGCTGAGCGCTGTGCACTGGCTGCGCGGCATGGGCGACCCGAATGCGCGGCCGTGGGGCGGCGGCGACTTCGAGGGCCTGTGCTACACCCCGCTGACGACCTCGGGCCATGCCCGCGTCGGTGCGCGCGAGCGCCTGCTGCAGGCCGCCGCCGACCACCCGGGCCGGCTGCACATCGAGCTCGACGCGCTGGCCACGCGGGTCCTGTTCGGTGCCGACGGCGCGGCGAGCGGCATCGAGTACCTCAAAGGCGAGCGCCTGTACCGCGCCCATGCCGTGCCGAGTGCGGGGCCGGGCGAGCGGCGCGAGGTCCATGCGCGCCGCGAAGTCATCCTGTGCGGCGGCGCGTTCAACACACCGCAGTTGCTGATGCTGTCGGGCATCGGCCCGGCCGCCGAATTGCGCGCCCACGGCATCGCGGCGCGCGTCGATCTCGCCGGGGTCGGGCGCAACCTGCAGGACCGCTACGAGGTGGCGGTGACGCACCGCATGCGCCGCCCCTGGCGCGTGCTCGACGGCGCCCGCTTCGAGCACGGCGACCCGCTGTGGCAGCGCTGGAACGACGCGCGCAGCGGCATGTACGCTTCAAACGGGGCCGCGCTGGCGATGACTCACCGCTCCGACCGTGCGGGGGCCGAACCCGACCTCTTCTGCATGGCGCTGCTGGCGCAGTTCGAAGGCTACCGCGACGGCTTCTCGGACCTGATCCGGCGGCGCCAGGACTGCCTGACCTGGGCGGTGCTCAAGGCGCACACGCAGAACCGCGCCGGGACCGTGACGCTGCAATCGGCCGACCCGCGCGACATGCCGCGCGTGAACTTCCGCTACTTCGAGGAAGGCAGCGACGCGGCGGGCGACGACCTGCAGGCCGTCGTGCAGGCGATCCGGTTCGTGCGCCGCCTGACGAAGCCGCTGATCGACAGCGGCCTGATCGCCGAGGAGGAGTCGCCCGGCCCGCAGCTGCAGTCGGATGCGGCACTGGCCGCCTATGTGCGCGACACGGCCTGGGGTCACCACGCGTCGTGTTCCTGCGCCATCGGTGCGGCCGATGCCGGCGGCGTGCTCGACAGCCGCTTCGCCGTTCACGGCACGCGCCGGCTGCGGGTCGTCGACGCATCGGCGTTTCCGCGCATCCCGGGCTTCTTCATTGCGAGCGCGGTCTACATGATCGCCGAGAAAGCCGCCGACACGATCCTGCGCGACGCGGCGCAGGATCACTGAGACCTTCAGCCTGTTCACAGCGGGACACCGCGAGAGGAGCCGACCATGGCATACGACGCAGCACAACTGATGGACATGTCGCAGGAGCAGCTCGACGAGCTGTTTCTTGCCAGCCCGGCGGGCGACATCCCCAACGGCCAGGCGCAGGGCACGGCGATCATCGCGCCGGGCACCAAGTTCACCGAGAGCATCGCCAGCATCATCAATCACTTCGGCTGGCAGGGAAAAGTGTTCGATGCCCAGAAGGGCGTGCTGAAGAACCGGATCCTGATGTTCGGTGTCGAGGCCATCGTCGCCAAGGTCTACAAGGGCGCGAGCTGGCTCGACGGCAAGGAATGCATCGTGCTCGACTACTCGGAAACCTCGCTGCTGGCGCACTGGGTCCGCGACGAGATCCGGCTCATCGGCCCCGGCTTCTATCTCGGCAAGGTCTACTGGTCCAAGAAGCGGCTGATCGACTTCTGTCTGCAGTTCTAGGGCCGGCCGCGCCGCGCGAGGACCGTCGTGACCCCGCAGTCCCACTTCACGGTGGTGGCACCGCTCGCCGCCGGGCGCGAGCCGGGCCTGCGCGAATTGCTGGCCTCGATGAACACCGCGCCCGGCGTCCTGGATCCGCGCAACGCGGTGCTGCGCTTCGGCGAGTTCGAGAGCCTGCACTTCGCGCGCCTGGTCATCCTCGACGATCCGACCCTGGCCGACCTCGAGGCCCACGGCGCGCCGGCGCCGCGCCTGCCGAAATACCTCGCGCTCATCGGCGACTGCGACGGGCCGGCCCGCGCCTTCCTGGCAGACCTTGCGCGCCGCGCCGGCGACGGCCTGCGCAGGCTGTTCGCCCACTGTGCCGGCTTCGAGGCCGGCGGCGACCTGCTGGCCTGGATGCTGGCGCGCGACCTGCCGGTGGCGGCGCTGTACGTCAACTGGGTCGGGCGCACCGTGCAGCAGATCCGGCAGGAGAGCGCGCTGCAGGCGCTGCTGGCAACGCAGGTCCCGCGCGCGGGGCCGGCGTCGGGTGCCGATGCCCAGCGGATACGGCGTGAACTGATCGCCCGCGTCGAAGCCGAGGTCCGCAGCGGCCGGCTGGCCCTGACGCCGGCGCCGCCCACGCCGCTGCCATGGCGGCTGGCCCGGCTCGCGCACGTGGTCACCGTGCCGCTGGTCGGGCTCCTGGTGCTGCCGCTGCTGGTCGTGCTGCTGCCGCTGCTGATCCATCAGCTGCGAACGCGCGAGCGCAACGATCCCGAGGTCTGCCCGCGCCCGGAAGACCGCGCCCTGCGAACCTTGCAAGACCAGGAAGACCGCGACGTGACGAACCAGTACACGGCGCTCGGCCTGGTCAAGCCGGGGCGGTTCCGGCGCTGGCTGCTGACGGTGCTGCTGGTGCTGGTCGACTATGCCGCCCGCCATGTGTACACGCGCGGCTACCTGGCGCGCGTGCAGACCATCCACTTCGCGCGCTGGGTGTTCCTCGACGGCAAGAGCCGGGTCCTGTTCATGAGCAACTACGACGGCAACCACCAGAGCTACATGGACGACTTCATCAACAAGGCGGCCTGGGGCCTGAACCTGCTGTTCAGCAACGGCGTCGGCTGGCCGCGCACCCGCTGGCTGATCCTGGGCGGCGCACGCATCGAGCAGCGCTTCAAGCACTACCAGCGGCGCCACCAGCTGCCGACCCAGGTCTGGTACAAGGCCTACCCCGGCCTGGCGCTGGCCGACCTCAGGCGCAACCAGCGCATCCGCGAAGGCCTGGAGCGATCGGCGATGAGCGACGCGCAGGCGCTGGCCTGGCTGAGGCTGCTATGACCGCGCCGGCGTCCGCCGCACCGGTCGACCTGGACGACGTCCAGGGCCTGGTCCGCTTCGGCTACAAGCACCACACGCAGGCCTGCTTCGTGCTCCTGCGCATCACCGACCGCGACGCCGCCCGGGCATGGCTGGCGAGCGCCCCGGTGACCAGCGCCCGCAATGCCGAGCCGGTGCCACAGACCGCCCTGCAGGTGGCGCTGACCAGCCAGGGCCTGCGCGCGCTGGGCGTGGCCGACGACATCGTCGCGGGCTTCTCGGCGGAGTTCATCGCCGGCATGGACGATGCGGCACGCGCACGCCGGCTCGGCGACGTGGGGGCCAGCGACCCGAGCCGCTGGCGCTGGGGTGCTGCGCCCGGCGTGCCGCACGTGCTGCTGCTGCTCTATGCGCTGCCCGGCCACCTGCCCGCGTGGCAGCGCACGGTCTGCGCGCAATGCACCGCGGGCTTCGAGCAGATGGCCTGCCTGTCGACGTCCGACATGGACGGCGTCGAGCCCTTCGGCTTCGTCGACGGCATCTCGCAGCCGCGGGTCGACTGGGAGCGCCGGCGCCCGGCACGCGATGCGGACCCGCCGGCCTACACCAACCTGGCCTGCCTCGGCGAGTTCCTGCTCGGCTACCCGAACGAATACGGCGGCTACACCGACCGGCCCCTGCTCGACCCGCAACGCGATGCGCTCGGGCTGCTGGCCCGCGCCGAAGACGCCCCCGACAAGGCCGACCTGGGGCGCAACGGCAGCTACCTGGTGCTGCGCCAGTTGCGCCAGGACGTGGCCGGCTTCTGGCAGTTCCTGGACCGCCAGGCCGGCAGCGATCCGCTGGTGCGGCAACGCCTGGCCGAGGCCATGGTGGGCAGGACCCTGCAGGGCGTGCCGCTCGCCGAGCCCGGCGGCGAGGCCTTCGAGGGCGAGACCGGCCATCCGGAGCCGGCGCAGCTGAACGCCTTCACGTTCCGCGCCGACCCGGCCGGACTGCGCTGCCCGCTCGGCGCCCACATCCGGCGCAGCAATCCGCGCAATGCCGACCTGCCGCCCGGCGGGTCGGGTCCCGTCGCGCGGCTGGTGCGCACGCTGGGCTTCGATGCCGAGGCCCGGGCCCGGGATCTCGTTGCCTCCACCCGCTTTCACCGCCTGTTGCGGCGCGGCCGCGAGTACGGCAGCCCGGTGTCCTTGCCGCAGGCGCTGGCCGGCACCGCCGCCGGCGACGAGACGGGCCTGCACTTCATCTGCCTCGGCGCCAACCTCGCCCGCCAGTTCGAGTTCGTGCAGGCGGCCTGGCTGATGGCCGCGAAGTTCGACGGGCTCTCCGACGAAAGCGATCCCCTGCTCGGCAATCGCCAGCCGGGCCCGGCGGGAACGCCCACCGACCACTACTCGATACCGCAGGCCCAGGGGCCCGACCAGCGCGTGTCCGGCCTTCCGCAGTTCGTCACCGTGCTGGGCGGGGCCTACTTCTTCCTGCCGGGCATCCGCGCACTGCGCTTCCTGGCTTCGGCGCGATGAGCAAGGGGACTCCGTCATGAACTCCAACACCAGCCGTCCCGCGCCGCGTGCCGACACCGGCTCGGCGGCCCTGAACTTCCTGAGCGATGCGTCGATGGTGCTCGTGCACCTGGAGCGCCGGATCGACCCCTTCATCCGCCCGGCCTTCGACGCGGTCCTGCGCGACCCGATCGCGCGCGGGGTCACCGCCCTGATCAACGCACGGCGCGCGGACGAGGGCCTGAAGATCGCCGAGGAAAGGCCGCTCCCCGACGAAGAGGCGCAGCTCCAGTCGATCATCTCGACCTTCACCGCGCAGATGCGCAAGCTCTGGAAGCCCGGCGGCTTCGAGCGCGGCGGCAACACCAAGACGCACGGCATCGTGCGCGGCGAGTTCATCGTTCACGACGGCCTGCCCGCGCCGCTGCGCCACGGCATCTATGCGCAGCCGCGCAGCTACCGCGCCTGGGTGCGCTTTTCCGGCCCCGGTCCCTACGTGACGCCCGACATCGAGGACGTAGGCTTCATGAGCATCAGCATCAAGCTGATGGGCGTGCCCGGGCCGAAGCTGATGGACGAGGAGAAGTTCACGCAGGACCTGTTCGGCGTGTCGACGCCGACCTTCGTCACGCCGGACACGAAGGCGAACGCGCAGTTGCAGATCGAGAGCCTGAAGAACGCCTCGATCTTCTACTTCGTCAACCTCCATCGGCCGCATCTGCTGGACCTGATCATGCAGGCGCTGTGGATCAAGACCCAGAGCAGCCCGTTCGAGGCGCCGTATTTCAGCTGCGTGCCCTACCTGCTCGGCGACGGCCAGGCGATGCAGTATTCGGTGTGGCCGATCGCCAAAACGCGCACCCCGATACCGCGGCTGCCGCTGCGACCGCCGGACGACTACCTGCGCGACGCGATGGTCGCCTCGCTGGCCGCTGGCGACGTGGAGTTCGACATCCGCCTGCAGCTGCAAACCGACCCGCACCTGATGCCGATCGAGAACAACGGCGTGCTCTGGCCCGAGCGGCTGTCGCCGCGCGTGTCGGTGGCCACGCTGCGCCTGCCGCGCCAGACCTTCGCCTCCGCGGCCCAGCTCGATTTCGCCAAGCGGCTCTCCTACAACCCCTGGCATTGCATTGCCGAGCATCGGCCGCTGGGCAACCAGAGCCGGGCCCGGCGCCGGATGTATGCGGAACTCTCCAAGTTGCGGCACGACATGAACGCCGTGCCGCACTACGAGCCGACCGGCGACGAGACTTTCGACGAGGCGCACGGATGACGCGAGCGGCCGTGCTGATCGGCGTGAACCGCACCGGCGGACTGCCGGTGCTCACCGATGCCGTCAACGGCGCCAAGGCGATGGAGGCCTGGGCGCTGGCGCAAGGCATGCCGCGCAAGCGCGTGCTGCTGTTCACCGACGAACAAGGGCCAGTCGACATTGCCGACGTGCGCAAGGCCGTTCGCGCGCTGGTCGACAGCGGCTCGATCGAGCAGCTCATCGTCTACTTCGCCGGGCACGGCGTGAACATCCGCTACGGCGAATACTGGTTGCTGTCGGACGCGCCGATCGACAGCTCGGCCGCGGTCAACGTCGAAGGCAGCATCGTGCTGGCGCGCCGCAGCGGCATCCCGCATGTCGTCTTCATCTCCGACGCCTGCCGCACCGCCGCCGAGGGCCTGCAGGCGCAGGGCATCACCGGCGGCGAGATCTTTCCCAACGACCCGGTCGGCGGGCCCGAACAGGCGGTCGACATCTTCTTCGGCACCACCCTGGGCCGGCCGGCGCTGGAGGTCAAGGACCCCGCCGAGTCGAGCGCCTCGTTCAAGGCGGTCTACACCGGCGCACTGCTGGACGCCGTGAGCGGCAAGCTCCCGGCCGCCGTCGAGGCGGCCGAACTCGGCGGCCACCCGCTGCACCTGGTGCGGCCGCGTCCCCTCAAGGCCTGCCTGCTGGCCGAGCTGCCGCAACGCCTGGCCCGCCAGGGCGTGCCGGCGACCGTGAGCCAGGTTCCGGACGCGCGCATCACCTCCGGCGACGAAGCCTGGCTGGCCAGCGTCGAGGATCTCCCACCACCACCACCGCAGCCGCCCGCCGCAACGCCGACGCGCACGCGCGGCGGTCCGCCCGCGGCGCTTGCGATACCACCCCAGCTGCAGGCCGATGCGCGCCTGGCCGCGGTGCTGTTCGCGGCGCCGCACGGTCCGGGGGCCGGCGAGCCGGACCGCCCGATGCCCCGCAGCCGGAGTCGGGGCGGCCGCACGCCGAGCGGTGCCAGCCCCGCCCTGCCCGGCCCCATGCCGTTCGGCCCCATGCACTTCGAGACCCAGTGCGGCTTCAAGGTCCTGGGCGCGAAGGTGGCCGAGTGCGTCAGCCCCGGGGTCGGCATCGACCTCTTCCCCGACAACCGCTCGCTCGTGCGCATCGACCTGCCGGGCCCGGCCGCCAACGTGCTGCTGGTGCTGGCCGACGGCAGCGGCATGCTGCTGCCGGCGGTGCGCGGTTTCGTCACCGCGCTGAGCATCGAGGACGGCGAGCTCGCCGACGTGGCCTACGAGCCCTCGGACAACACCGCGCGCTGGCAGGACTTCGTCGGCCAAGCGGCCGAACTGCGGGCCCTGCGCGGCGTGGTCGCCAGCTCGGCCCGCGACGGCGTGTTCCGGCTCGAGGGCGACAAGGCGGCGGCCCTCGCGACGCGCATGCAGTACGCCAAGCAGATCGACCCGGCGCTCGCGCTGTATGCCGCCTATGCCTACCACGACCTGCAGATGACCGAGCGCATCCGCCACATGGACCTGGCGTTGAAGGGCGAGCTGTCGATGTCCTTCTTCGACCTTGGGCTGCTGTCCGGCGCGCTCGGTGCCGGCGCCGGGGCCCCGGCCACCGGCCACTACCCGATGCTGCCGATGCTGTCCCAGGGCTGGGCGCTGCTGTCGGCCTTCAAGCTGGGCTTGCCCGATGGGCTGGCCGGCATTCAGCGCGAGCTGCTGCCCTCGCTCTGGACGCATTTCAACCCGGCCGGCGCCCGGCGCCTGCGTGAACTCATGGTGGCAAGGAGACTGCAATGACCCGGCAACTCGTGTTCGTCCATGGCCGCGCACAGGAACACCTGGATTCCATCGGCCTGAAGAAGCAATGGATAGACGCGTGGACGCAGGGCCTGGCCCGGAGCGGCCTGGCGCTCCCGATCGCCGAGGACCAGATCCGCTTTCCGTACTACGGCGACACGCTGGACCAGATGGCCAACGGCCTGAGCGCGCAGGAAGCCGCCCGCATCGTCGTCCGTGGCGAACAGCTCGACCGCGAGGAAGAGGCCTTCATGCGGGAGTACCTGAAGGAAGTGCAGGAGCAGGCCGGCCTCTCCGACGCCGAGGTGGGCGCGCTCGTCGACCCGGCGGTCCGCGAGCGCGGCGTGCTGAACTGGGGCTGGGTGCAGGGCATCCTCGGTGCGCTCGACAGCCGGGTGCCGGGTGCGAGCGGCGCCAGCGTCGCGCTGTTCACGAACGACGTCTACCGCTACCTCAGCAAGCCGGCCATCCGCAGCGTGATGGACAGCGGCGTGCGATCGGCGTTCACGCCCGGCGTCGAGACCGTCGTCGTCGGTCACTCGCTGGGCACCGTGGTGGCGTACAACGTACTGAAGCAGGACGGCGCGGAGCGGGAGCTGAAGGTGCCGCTCTTCGTCACGCTGGGCTCGCCGCTGGCCGTCAAGGTCGTCAAGAAGGCGATCCGGCCGATCGCCCACCCGAAATGTGCGGCCCGCTGGTTCAACGCGATGGACGATCGCGACGTGGTGGCGCTGTTTCCGTTGGACGCCGACAACTTCGACGTGCAGCCCGCGATCGAGAACAAGACCGACGTCGACAACCCGACCTCGAACCGGCACGGCATCTCCGGCTACCTCGGCGACCCGGTGGTCGCGCGCCGCATCCACGAGGCCCTGCTGGCACCGTAGCCGCTCGCGCCCGAGTCAAGGGACTCGCCGCCGCCTTTGCATGCAGGCCGACATGGCGGCGAGCTGCGCCGCATCCAGCCGCGCCCGCGCGGCCGGGAACACGATGCCCTCCTCGGTCTGCAGGTGCGCGGCATACAAGCGCTCGAACTCCGCGGCGCACTGCCGCACCGCAGCGTCGACCGCGCCCGCCGCATCGGGCTGCGCCCAGGCCAGCAGCGGCGCACGAAGCTCGCCCCACAACGCTTCCATCCGCAGGTGGTCGCCGCGCAGGCCCGCGACCCGCGTGGCGAGCTCCGTGTTGCCGCTGCCGGCCAGCACCGCGAACACATGCAGCTCTTCGTCCTGGTGGTGCAGCGGCGCCGCCACGTCGAAGTAGCGCAGGACATCGGCTGCCGCCGAGCGCGACTTCGCGTCATGCCCGTGGGCAGCGATGTGCTCGATCAGCCGGCCCAGCAGCCCGAGGCTGCGCCGCACGCGCTCGTGGCAGGCCAGCAGCAACTCGAACGGCTGCTCGAACCCGGCCGCGGGCGAGCTGAAACCGGGGAATGCCGAGCTCATGGTTGCTGTGCGTTGAATCGCAGATCGCAAGGGGAAGTCTAAGCGCGGCAGGAACCCATGAAAACGAATGAACGCCCGCACCCAGTGGACGCAAGCCTCCTCGGTGCGCCGGCTGCAATGCAGGTGGCGGATGCGTTCGCGCAACGGGTCAAGCACCTTGACGGACCGCAGGGTCGACAACGGCCCGGACCGGGCCGGTGGCGCGTGCCGAGCGGCAGGCGCGAACATCGAATGCGCAACGAACCGGGGGCCTCAGAGGCGCTGGCGGCTTGGGCATGCAGACCTCCATCGGCTGCGCTCGGGGAAGGCAGAATCGCGCAGCGCAGCGACGGGAAATGCGCCGCTTTTGACATCTTGTCAGTACTGGATGGAATGCACCCGAAACCCAAGCCGCAAGCGCCCTACAAGCCGGTCAGCCCCTCAAAGTTGAGGAGACACTTGTCCGTGATACGCGGCAAAGCTATCGCCCAATAACACGTAGGCATCGCAAACACCATGTCCGCCACCGATTGGCCTGAAATCCAAAGCACGAAGCTCGACGCAGCACGCCGCCAGCTTGAAACCGCGATCGGCTTGCTGTTCTCGGGCGGAGACGCCATCTCAATCCACACGCTGGCCTATGCGGCCTTCGGCATCCTGAAAGATGTCGCGTCACATCGAGGCAAGACTCAGGTTCTGGCTGCCGCAGAAGCACTGGCCGCGGCAGGAAAGAAGGGTGAGTTCTGGAAGGGTTTCAATCGTGCGGGAAACTTCTTCAAGCACGCCGACCGGGATCCGGATGCAGTTCTTATCGGCATGCCTGAAGAGGAGAACGAAGCTCTCGTATCGATCGCGCTTTCGATTTACGACGGCCTCGGATGCACCAAGACTGTCGAGCTGACCGCATTCGCGCTGTGGTGGGCGTGCATCAACTTCCATGGAATCGAGAGCGTCGAAGAACCGTTTATCTCGTGGCTTTCGGCCAACCACCACCGCTTGCACGCAGAAACACGTCACGAACTGCTGGGACTAGGGCAAGAGCTTCTCGCTCTGCTGCGGTGCCAACCGCATCCGGAGCAGGGCCGCGGCGATGCCTAACGAGCGCCCCTCGTTGCAGCGTCCGTACATCGTACGTACAATGCACGCATGTCCTCCCTCCGGTTCGAGTGGGATCCAAAGAAGGCCGCCGTCAATCGGCAGAAGCATGGCGTGTCCTTCGAGGACGCGCAGACTGTCTTCACGGACGAACGCGCTCGCTTGATCGACGACCCCGACCACTCGGAGGACGAAGAACGTTTCCTTCTGCTTGGCCTGAGCAGCACGCTTCGACTCTTGGTCGTGGCTCACTGCTATCGAGCCGAGGGCAATGTCATTCGCATCATCTCTGCGCGAAAGGCCACGCGCGAGGAACAGGCCTACTACCCGTAGGAGTCACCATGCGCAAACAGTACGACTTCAGCGCCTCTCGGAAGAATCCATACGCCTCACAGCTCAAGAAGTCCGTGACCATCCGGCTCGACGAAGACTCGATCACCTACTTCAAGTCGATGTCTGAGCAGACAGGTATCCCGTATCAGAGCCTGATCAATCTGTACCTCAAGGAATGCGCGTCCTCGGGCAAGAAGCTCAACTTGGCTTGGAAGTGAGTCCAAGGTAGAGAATGTTCGAGCGGACCTCCAGATGGAGCCTGCGCCGCGCGGCGGGCATCAGCCGCACTGCCCCACATCGCCGCAGGCGGTGCAGAAGTCGCAGCCGTCCTTGTGGATGACGGTCGCGTTGCCGCATTCGAGGCAGACCTTGCCGGCGAGCACATGGCCGTGCTCGGCCGGATCGCTCGACGACTCCAGCACGCCCATGTCGCGCAGCGGGAAGCCGTCCTCGTTGAGCACGCCGAGCAGGGCGTAGCGGTGGATGATCAGCCGCGCCAGGTAGGCCACCGTCGAAGGCCAGGTCTGCTGGCGGCGCTCGCCGTGCGGCAGCCCGGGAACGAAGGCCATGAAGTGGCCCAGCGGCTCGGCGTAGTTGAGCAGCTTGCGCAGCTTCATGCCGATCCAGGCCGGGTCGATCACGCGCATGTCGAGCGACAGCAGCCGCGCCAGCCCGTCCAGCGCCCGCGGGTAGTTGCCCGAGAAGCCGACTGCACACGGCCGCGTGATCAGCGCGGCCGTTCCCTGCCCCTGGCGTGTCACGGCAACGCGGTCCAGGCCCGGCAGCGTGACCTCCTTCAGCGTCAGCGTGAACGCTTCGCCGGCCGCGGGATTGTCGATGTCGACGGCCCAGGCGAGCGTGCCGGACGGCCCCGTCTTCGGCTCCTCGATGCTGAACATCGCGTCCATCACCGGCGTCGGTCCGCCGCGGCCCAGGCGCGGCAGCGCCTTGAGCTGTTCGCAGCGCCAGCGGATCACGGCGGCGGTGGCCGCCACCACCCCCGGGAACAAGCGCCGTTCGCCGTCCGGCGGGAACGGCATCTCGAACGCACGCTCCTCGGCCACGGTGGCCAGCGCGTCGAGCTTGAGCTGCAGCCAGGCCGGATCGTTGGCGCGCAGGTCCATCGACAAGGTCTTCGCCAGCGCGCCCAGGCCGCGCGGCTGCTCGGCGCCGTTGACCCACACCTCGAAGGGCCGCGGCGCGCCGCCGGCGGCGTCGGCGAGTTCGCCGACGAACAGCGCGAACTCGCCGAACGGGTGGTGCACCATGAAGGTCCAGGCCGGGTTGCCGCCCGGCAGTTCGGGCCGCCCCGGCCAGCGCAAGGACGACAGCACCGGTGCGGGCAGGCGCTCCACGGCGAGGCGGCGGTTGGCTTCGTCGATCTGCAGGGCTTCGAGCGGCCCGGCCAGCGCGGCGGCCGGCGCCACGCTCAGCACCGACCCGAGCACGCTGTTGGGCCGGTAGGTGGCCAGCCCCTTCAGGCCCGATTCCCAGGCGTCGAGGTAGAGGTGCTGGAAGTCGGCGTACGGGTAGTCGGCCGGCACGTTGACGGTCTTGGAGATGGCGGTGTCGACATACGGCGCCACCGCGGCGACCATCGCCTCGTGGGCCTGCGCGCTCAGCTCCAGGGCCGTCACGAAGGCCGGCGTGAGCGCCGCGCGCTCGCCCTTGAGGTGGCGGTACAGGCGCCAGGCGTGGTCCTCCACCGGGTACTCCCTGGCACTGCCGTCCGGCAGGCGCTTCTTGCGCGTGTAGCTCCAGCTGAAGGCCGGCTCGATGCCGTTGCTGGCGTTGTCGGCGAACGCCAGGCTGATGGTGCCGGTGGGCGCGATCGACAGCAGGTGCGAATTGCGCAGGCCGTGGGCGCGGATGCGCTCGCGCAGGGCCGCCGGCAGGCGCGAGGCGAAGCTCGTTGCGCTGAGGTAGAGGTCGGCATTGAAGAGCAGGAAGGCACCGCGCTCGCGCGCCAACTCCATCGACGCCTCGTAGGCGGTGTCGCGCATCAGCTCTGCGATGCGCGCGGCCATCGCCCGCGCGGGCGCGGCGTCGTAGCGCAGGTTCAGCATCACCAGCGCATCGCCCAGGCCGGTGAAGCCCAGGCCGATCCGGCGCTTGGCGCGCGCCTCCTCCCGCTGCTGCGCGAGCGGCCACACCGTCACGTCGAGCACGTTGTCGAGCATGCGCACCGCCACTTGCGCGAGCGCCACGAACGCGGCCTCGTCGAAGCGGGCCTGGTCTTCGAAGGGGTCGCGCACGAAGCGCGTCAGGTCGATCGAGCCGAGGCAGCAGCAGCCATAGGGCGGCAGCGGCTGTTCGCCGCAGGGGTTGGTGGCGGCGATGCTCTCGCAGTACGCCAGGTTGTTGTCGCGGTTGATGTGGTCGAGGAACAGCACGCCGGGCTCGGCATGGTCGTAGGTGGACCGCATGATCTGGTCCCAGAGCTCGCGGGCCCGCCGCTTGCGGTAGACCCAGCTGCCGCCGGCCTGCCCGCGCCGGTAGGCGCCGGCCTCTTTCTGCGCCGGGCCGGGCTCGGCCCGGTGCACGAGCTCGATCTCGGCGTCGGCCTGCACCGCTTCCATGAACGCATCAGTCACACCGACCGAGAGGTTGAAGTTCTTCAGGTCGCCGGCGTCCTTGGCATGGATGAATTCCTCGATGTCGGGGTGGTCGCAGCGCAGCACGCCCATCTGGGCGCCCCGGCGTGCGCCGGCCGACTCGACCGTCTCGCACGAGCGGTCGAACACGCGCATGTAGCTGACCGGGCCGGAGGCGTTGCTCCGGGTGCTGCCGACCCACGCGCCGCGCGGGCGGATGCGCGAGAAGTCGTAGCCGACCCCGCCGCCGCGGCGCATGGTCTCGGCGGCCTCGGTGAGCGCCGTGTAGATGCCGGGGTGGCCGTCCTCCGTGTGCGAGATCGAGTCGCCCACCGGCTGGACGAAGCAGTTGATCAGCGTGGCCGACAAGCCGGTGCCCGCGGCCGACTGGATGCGACCCGCCGGCAGGAAGCCGGCCCGCAAGGCCTCGGCGAAGCGGGCCTCCCAGCGGGCCCGCTGCGCGGCGGGCTCGGCCTGCGCCAGCGCGCGCGCCACGCGACGGTTCACGTCGTCGATGCTTCGCTCGTCGCCCTTGGCGTATTTCTCCAGCAGCACGTCGGCACTGATGTCCTGTGCCGGCAGGGTCTGCGGCGTGTGCAACGCGGTCGGTTCGGCATGGCGCATGCAGAGGGCTCCTGTAGGGTGTGCGGTAGCCTAGACTGTTTGCGCGGGCCGCCTCGTTGATGCAGGTCAGGGTCCCTGCGGTCACCGGGGTCGATCGCCCGCCATTGACCCATTGCAAAACCCTGCTGCGTGCATGCCGATGCGCTGCACGCACCGCGCCAGCCCCGATGGCCGGCGCGCCGTTCACTGAGCGAACTACAGCAGCCCGAGCGTCACCGACCGGGTGCGCGCCACGGCGACGATGTAGCCCACGCTGGCCAGCGCCGCCGCGAACGCGGCGCGGCGACCCCACGGTGGGACGCTGCGCTTCAGCGCGAAGCGACCCAAGGCCACGTAGACACCCAGCGCCAGCAGCTTGGCGGTGAGCCAGGGCTGCACCAGCGGGTACTGGGCGCTCATCACCGCCAAGGCCACCGCGGCCGCGAGCAGCACGGTGTCGTTGAGGTGCGGCGCCATGCGCAACCAGCGCCAACGACGCCAGTCGACGCCGCCCAACTGCATCGCCCCGCGCGCGGCGAACAGGGTGATGCTGATGACGGCGCAGCCGATGTGGACGGCACGGACGGTCGGGTAGTCCATCGCGCTGCGATTCTCGCCGTTTCGGCGCGGACGGCCGTCCATCAGCCGGCGGCCGCGTCCGGCGGCGGGGGCCCGAGCGCCGCATCGATCTCGTTGAAGACCCAGCTGCCGCCTTCGAGCGGTGCGTCGCACCCGGCGCGGTATCGTGCGGCCGTCAAGCCTGCGACTGAAATCATGCCACCGCCCCAGCCCCCGCAAACCAGCGAGCTCGCCGAGCTGGCGCTCGCGCTGATCACGAGCCGCTTCTCGGTATCGCCCAAGCGCCTGGCGCCCCCCGGGCCGAGCGCGCTGCAGCTGCAGTGCATGGTCGAGGCCGCAGGCTGTGCGCCCGACCACGAGCTGCTCCGGCCCTGGCGCCTGGTGCGCATCGCCCCGGCGCAGCGCGCGGCGCTGGGCGACCTGTTCGTGCGGGCGCTGCTCGAGCGCGACCCCGCTGCGCCGCTCCCGGCGCAGGCGCAGGCGCGCGACAAGGCATTTCGCGCCCCCGAGCTGCTGTTGGCCGTGGCGCGGCTCGAGCCGGTGCATGCCAATGTGCCGCCGCCCGAGCGTTACGTCGCGCTCGGAGCCGGGCTCATGAACCTGCTGCTGGCGGCCCACGGCCAGGGTTTCGGCGCCATGCTGACGAGCGGGCTCGCGCTGCGCAGCGCGCACTTCGCCCAGGCCTTCGGTCTGGACCGTGGCGAGGAGGCCGTGTGCTTCGTTGCGATCGGCACCGCCACCGAAGTGCGCCGGCGCCGACGGCCGTCGGCCAATGAACTGATGACGGAGTGGTCGCCGAGCCCGTGAGGTCAGCCGGCCCGCATCAGCGACTCTCGCCCCCGGCCCTAGACGCTTCTCGGCGACCGGCTGCCGAACGTGAAATAGAAGGTCGCGCCGCGCCCGCGCTCGCTCTCGGCCCACACCTTGCCGCCATGTCGCTCGACGATGCGCCTGACGATCGACAAGCCGATACCGAAGCCTTCGAACTGGTTGCCGTGCAGGCGCTGGAACGGCTTGAACAGGCGCTGGGTCGGATCGGCGTCGAAGCCGACGCCGTTGTCGCGCACGAAGAAGACCGTGCCATCGGCCCCGGTGTCAGCGCCGACTTCGACGCGCAGCGGGGTCCCGCTGTTCGCGAACTTCAGCGCATTGCCGATCAGGTTCAAGAAGACCTGGCGCACGAGCACCGGATCGACATCCATCTGCGGCAACACGCTCACCACGGCCACCGGCGTTGCCGGACCAGCGAATGGAAGGGACTCGATGACTTCCTGCACCAATCGGTTCATGTCGACCGGCTCCGTCTTCAGCGTCGCGTCGCTCGCCCGCGCCAGCGCCAGCAGCGCACCGACCAGCTGCTCGGTGGTCGTTGCGCGCGCAGCGATCAACTGGAGCATGTGGTCCGCCTTGGCACTGTCGCCTTCGACCATGTAGTCGCGGGCGAGCCTGGCCCCGCCGGCAATGCCGCCCAGCGGGCCGCGCAAGTCGTGCGACACGATGCGGTTGAAGCTTTCCAGCCCCTCGATGGTTTCACGCAGTTCGGCCGTGCGCGCAGCCACACGCTGCTCGAGCAACTCGTTGGCGACGCGCAAGGCCGCGGCGACACGCTCGCGCTCGACCACCTCGATTCGCAACTGCTCCGCGGCGCGCTTCATCGCCGCATACAAGCTGCCGTTCTCGTAGATGCGACCGGCCTGCGCGGCGTGGATCGCGAGCAGGCGCTCGTCCTCCTCGGAAAAGCTCGACTCGCCCAGCTTGTCGATCAGGAAGATCCACCCATACGCGTTCTGCAGCGAGATGATCGGCGCGATCAGGCCGCAGTGCACTTCAGGGTAGGCCGCCGACAGCCCGACGGCCAGCGGATCGCCGCCCTCGTTGACGAACCGGTGTGCCGAGCGCTGCCGCATCGCGCGGCCCGGCATGCCGGCGTCGATCGGCTGGTCCGAGAGCCGGGCGGCTTCGACGATGCCGAGCCCCCAGGTCGCAACGTGCACCGCACCGTCGCCGGTCTTGTCCTTGACCGCGAGGACCGCGCACTTGGCGCCGATCAGATCGCGTGCGCCACGGCAGACCTTCTCGAGCAGCGCCCGGGGGTCGTGCTCCGATGCGAGCTGCAGGTTGAGCTCGGTCAGCGCGGAGAGCCGCTGGTTCGCGCGCTCCAGCTCGTCGACCTTCTCGACCAGCTTGTCGGTCAGCAGGCGCAGATGCTCGCGGTCGAAGTCTTCGGTGCTGATCACCTGCTCCGGCGCCGCCTCGCGTCCCAGCGCCCGCTGCACGGTTCGCAGGATCTCTTCGGGCTCGCAGGGCTTGACGAGAACGTGCAGCACGCCGCACGAACGGGCCAGCTGGCGCGCCTCGCGCTCCATGAAGGTGGCGGTGTAGAAGATCACCTCGGTGTGCGCGATCTGCGCGTCGCCGCGCAGTTGCCGCACGAACTCGTAGCCGTCCATGGTCGGCATCAGGATGTCGCAGATCACCAGGTCGGGCCGTTCGGCACGAACCTGGGAGAGCGCCTCCACGCCGTCCGCAGCTTCGATCGACTCGTGCCCGGCATAGCCGAGCAGGGTCGTGATCAGCTCGCGGTTCACCGGCTCGTCGTCGACCACGAGGATCCGCGCCATTGCCGGGGCGTCCGGAGTCATTGGTCCGCCGCCGGATGCCGCAAGCGCAGCAACGGCAGGAAGGATTCGATCAGCGCGACGAAATTCTCCGGTTCGATGGGCTTGGAGAAATAGGCATCGAACCCCGCCACCAACACCTTGCGCTGGTCGTCCGGCATCGAGAAGGCGGTCACCGCGACGATCGGTGTCCGAGCGAAGGCCGGATCGCTGCGCAGCCGCCGCAGGACCTCGTAGCCGTCCATCCGCGGCATCTGCAGATCGCAGATGACGAGGTTGGGCTGCTCCCGCTGCGCCACCGCCAGACCTTCGACGCCGTCAGAGGCGGTGAGCACCTCGTGTCCGCCGTGCTCGAGCAGGTACCGGGCCAACTCGAGGTTGGCGGCGTTGTCTTCGATGACCAGGATCCGCGCTGCCATGGCTCACTCCCCCGGCAGGGTCAGCGTGAAGGTGCTGCCCTTGCCGCTTTCGCTGACGAATGCAATGTGGCCTCCCAGCAGCATCGCGAGCTTCTGGCTCAGGTGCAGGCCGAGCCCGGTGCCCTCGGGCGCCCGGGGGCGCGAACTGGTGACCCGGCTGAAGGCGCCGAAGAGCTTGGACTGGTCTTCCACGGGAATGCCGATGCCGGTGTCGGCCACGCTGATCCGCGTCACGCCGGCGCCGCCCTCCTGCCGCAGCGTGAGCCGGATGCTACCGCTCTCGGTGAACTTGATGGCGTTGCCGGTCAGGTTGATGACGATCTGGCTCAGCGCACGCCGGTCGGTGTGCAACAGGCTCGGCGGCTCCGGCAGGTCGACGATCAGCTCGAGCCCCTTGCCTTCGGCCTGCGGGCGCAGCGTGGCGGCAACTTCCTCGATCACGGCCTTGCCGTCGATCGGCTCGATCTCGAGATCCACTTTGCCGGCTTCGATCTTGGCCACGTCGAGCAGGTCGTTGATCAGCGCGAGCAGGTGGCGGGCGCTGGTCTGGACGGTGCGCAACTGCTTGCCCTGTTCGTCGTTCAGGGGTCCGGGCAGCCGCATCAGCAGGGTCCCGGTGAAGCCGATGATCGCATTCAGCGGCGTGCGCAGTTCGTGGCTCATGCTCGCGAGGAAACGGTCCTTGGCCTGGTTGGCGCTGGCGAGCTCGTCGTTCTTCTCCTGCAAGGCCCGCTCGAAGCGCTTGCGTTCGCTGATGTCGCGGATCGCGCTCATCACGAACGCGCTCTCCTCGGTGCGCAGCGGACTCAGGCTGATCTCGATCGGGAATTCGGTGCCGTCCTTGCGCAGGCCGGCCAGATCCAGGCCCGACCCCATCGCCCGCTTGCGCGGCTGCAGAAAGTAGTTGGACCGGTGGGTGACGTGCGCACGGCGATAGCGCTCGGGCAGCAACAGGTCCACGGACTTGCCGCGCAACTCGCCGGGTTCATAGCCGAACAGCTTCTCCGCCTGGCTGTTGGCGATCACGACGTGCCCGGTCGGGTTGGCCATCACGATGCCGTCGGGCGTGGACTCGAGCAGATCGCGAAACCGCGCCTCCATCAGCTTGGCGTCACGCAGCACCTTGATGTGCGTCACATCCTTCTCGGTCGCGAGGACGAGCGGCTCCTCCCACCCGTCGCGCTGCAGCCTCTTGGTCGTGACGTCCACGTAGAGCAGCGATCCGTCTTTTCTGCGGCGCACCGATTCATAGGTCGCGCCCCCGAGGACCAGCGTCTCGCCGAGCATCCTGCCTTGCTCCGGCGCACCGCCGGTCGGAACGACGAGATCGGCCAGCAGCCGCCCCGTTGCCTCGTCACGGCCATAGCCGAAGATCGTCTGCGCACCGTGACTCCAGTGAACGATCTTTCCGATCGCCGTCATGACGACAAGGGCATCGGGGGATTCGTTCGAGAGCAGTTCGATCGGGTGCAAGTCCATCGTGGCATGTATCGACGAGGCAGTCGCCGGATATCAGCTGGAGCAGCAATGCACACGCTAGCACGTGCCCCGCGACGCGCGAGCCCCCTAGTCACAGTCAGGGTCAAAAGCACGGTGGTTGTCGTTTCACATCACCGGCTCGGAGCGCCGCATGGAATACAGTTTGCTGCACCGCATCAACCAGCCCCTGGAGGCGTCTATGTTGTCGTTCGATGCACTCGTACAGGGCCGCGTGACCTACGAAGGAGCACAAGGGCCGCCTTCGCGCATCCCCTTGGGGTGGTGCACCGCGCAGGCGCATGAGGGATTCGTGAGCCTGTCATGGACCGAGGGCGGAGAGGAGCGGGCTGCGGTCCTGAGCGTTCAGCAGTTCGAAGACCACCTCGAAGCGGGCTCCATCGTGATCGTGGAAGCGCCCCCGTTGCGCCCTCGGCGCGCACCGATCAGCCGCAGTTCAACGGACTGATACGGGATCAAACGCATCAGATCGAAGCTTGGCAGTCAGTGCCCTGAACAAGACACCGATGACCGCAACGAGCCGAAGAGCGCTGCCTGATTTGATCCGGGCGAACGCGACTTGGCATGAGCAGTCCGTTGCTCCGTCTCACGGAGCAGACCTCGTCTGCCTGCAGCGGGACGACCGAGCAGCAGCGGCCCTCGCCCACCGCGCGATGAGGGCGTGCAGCGCGTCCAGCCCGTCGGTCAGTGCCGCGGGGCCCGGCTGCAGGATCAGCGGCGACTTGATCTCGTGCAGTTCGCCGTCGCGCACCGCGGGCACCTGGTCCCAGCCGGGCCGCGCCGCCACCTTCTCGGGCCGGAACTTCTTGCCGCACCACGAGCCGATGACGATGTCGGGCGCGCGCGAGATCACCTCGCCGGGCGTCGCGAGGATGCGGTCGCGCGCGAGGGGGGCCATGGCGCGCTCGGGGAAGATGTCGTCGCCGCCGGCAATGCCGACCAGTTCGCTGACCCAGCGGATGCAGCTGATCTGCGGCTCGTCCCATTCCTCGAAGTAGACGCGCGGGCGGCATGGCAGTGCCGCAGCGGCTTGTCGCACGCGCTCGACGCGTTGCGACAGTTCGTCGGCGTACGCGTCGGCCCGGCCCACCGCGCCGACCATCGCGCCGAGCCGCCGCACATAGCCCAGGATGCCGTCGACCGAGCGGTGGTTGCTGATCCACACCTCCACGCCGCGCCGGATCAGCTCGCGGGCGATGTCGGCCTGGATGTCGGAGAAGCCGATCGCCAGGTCGGGCTTCAGCGCCATGATCGGCTCGAGCTTCGCGCTCGTGAAGGCCGAGACCTTGGGCTTCTCCTGGCGTGCGCGCGGCGGCCGCACCGTGAAGCCGGAGATGCCGACGATGCGGTGTTCTTCGCCCAGCGCGTAGAGCACCTCGGTCGGCTCCTCGGTCAGGCAGACGATGCGTTCGGGGAAGTGCGCTGCAGACATGGCATTCATTGTGGCGGGCGCTGGATCGGGGGCCGTATTGCGTTCATGTCCTCCGGCCCGGGCCTTCGACCCGGCCCTCCCCCTTTACTTCACTCCACACGGCCCCCGACCCAGCTCGAGCACCGCCGCGAATGACTCCAGACATCCGGCTCGCGCGACCCCGGTGCGCGGCGGCCAGGCTGTCGGGTGGGCGGCGCAGTGAGGTAGAGGAGGAGGGGTCGGCCGCGAGGCCGACCCGGGGGAGTGAAGCCGCGCGAGAGGCGCCGGAAGGCGCCTCTCGGCTGCTGAACGCCCGGCCGCGATACAAGCGGCCGGGCATGAACGAAGCCGCCCACCCGGCAGCTTGGCCGCCGCCGCTCGGTCCGCGCACACAGCGCAGCGCGCCAGGGGCCAGGCGGCGCCCTACATGCTGCGCCGGTACTGCCCACCCACCTCGAACAGCGCCGTGGTGATCTGCCCCAAAGAACACACCCGCACCGCATCCATCAGCACCTCGAAGACGTTGCCGTTGTCGATCACGGTCTGCTGCAGCCGCGCCAGCATCGCCGGCGCCGCGTCGGCATGGGTGCGGCGGAACTCGTGCAGGCGCTGCAGCTGCGACTGCTTCTCCTCGTCGGTGGAGCGCGCCAGCTCGATGTGGCCGGGCACCGGGTCGCCGTGCGGGTTGCGGAAGGTGTTGACGCCGACTACGGGCAACTCGCCGGTGTGCTTGAGCATCTCGTAGTGCATGCTCTCTTCCTGGATCTTGCCGCGCTGGTAGCCGGTCTCCATCGCGCCGAGCACGCCGCCGCGCTCGGAGAGCTTCTCGAACTCCGCCAGCACCGCCTCCTCCACCAGCTCGGTCAGCTCGTCGATGATGAAGGCACCCTGGTTGGGGTTCTCGTTCTTCGCCAGGCCCCACTCGCGGTTGATGACGAGCTGGATCGCCATCGCGCGGCGCACGCTCTCCTCGGTGGGCGTGGTGATCGCCTCGTCGTAGGCGTTGGTGTGCAGCGAGTTGCAGTTGTCGTAGATCGCGATCAGCGCCTGCAGCGTGGTGCGGATGTCGTTGAAGGCGATCTCCTGCGCGTGCAGGCTGCGGCCGCTGGTCTGCACGTGGTACTTCAGCTTCTGGCTGCGCTCGTTGGCGCCGTAGCGGTCGCGCATCGCCACCGCCCAGATGCGGCGCGCCACGCGGCCCATCACGGTGTACTCCGGGTCCATGCCGTTGCTGAAGAAGAAGGAGAGGTTCGGCGCGAAGTCGTCGATGTGCATGCCGCGCGCCAGGTAGGCCTCCACGAAGGTGAAGCCGTTGGAGAGCGTGAACGCGAGCTGGCTGATCGGGTTGGCCCCCGCCTCGGCGATGTGATAACCGCTGATGCTCACCGAGTAGAAGTTGCGCACGTCGTGGTGCACGAAGTACTCGGCGATGTCCCCCATCACCTTCAGGCTGAACTCGGTGCTGAAGATGCAGGTGTTCTGGCCCTGGTCTTCCTTCAGGATGTCGGCCTGCACCGTGCCGCGCACGTTGGCCAGCGCCCATTCGCGGATCTTCGCGGCCTCGGTGTCGGTCGGCTCGCGGCCGTTCTCGCACCTGAACTTCTCCAGGTTCTGGTCGATGGCGGTGTTCATGAACATCGCCAGGATGGCCGGCGCCGGGCCGTTGATCGTCATGCTCACCGAGGTGCTGGGGTGGGTGAGGTCGAAGCCCGAGTACAGCACCTTCAGGTCGTCGAGCGTCGCGATGCTGACGCCGGAGTTGCCGACCTTGCCATAGATGTCGGGCCGCAGGTCGGGGTCGTGCCCGTACAGCGTGACCGAGTCGAACGCGGTCGACAGCCGCTTGGCCGGCATGCCTTCGCTCACCAGCTTGAAGCGCCGGTTGGTGCGGAAGGCGTCGCCCTCGCCGGCGAACATGCGGGTCGGGTCCTCGCCTTCGCGCTTGAAGGCGAAGGTGCCGGCGCTGTACGGAAAGCTGCCCGGCACGTTGTCGAGCATCAGCCACTGCAGGATCTCGCCGTGGTCCTCGTAGCGCGGCAGCGCCACCTTGCGGATCTTGCTGCCCGACAGCGTGGTGTGGGTGAGCGCGGTGCGGATCTCCTTGCCCCGGATCTTCACCACGTACTCGTCGCCGGCGTAGGCCTTCTGCAGGTCCGGCCACATCGCGAGCAGCTTGCGTGCGCGCGGGTCCTGCCGCGCCTCGCGGAGCACAGCCTGCTCCTCGAGCGCGTCGCGCGCCTTGTGCTTGTCGGGAATGGCCTCGTGCAGCATGCGCGAGCTCGCGCGCAGCTGCTGGATCTCGCGCGCGAGGCGCGCCTGCTCGCGGGCATGCCGCTTGTAGCCGCGCACCGTGTCGGCAATCTCGGCCAGGTAGCGCACCCGCGCGCCCGGCACGATGGGCGTCTGGTGCGTGCTGTGGCGCGTGGCCACGGCCGGCAGCCGCCCCTCGCGCACCGGCAGGCCCAGGCCGGCGAGCCGTGCCTTCAGGGCCTGGTAGAGCGCGGTCACGCCGTCGTCGTTGAAGCGGCTGGCCATGGTGCCGAACACCGACATCTCCTCGGGCCGCTGCCTCCACGCCTCCTGGTTGCGCTGCACCTGCTTGGCCACGTCGCGCAGCGCGTCGGGCGCACCCTTGCGGTCGAACTTGTTGATCGCCACGAACTCGGCGAAGTCGAGCATGTCGATCTTTTCGAGCTGGCTGGCGGCACCGTACTCCGGCGTCATCACGTACATCGGCACGTCGACCAGCGGCACGATCGCCGCGTCGCCCTGGCCGATGCCGGAGGTCTCGACGATCACCAGGTCGAAGCCGGCCACCTTGGCCGCGGCCAGCACCTCGGGCAGCGCGGCGCTGATCTCGCTGCCGGTGTCGCGCGTGGCGAGGCTGCGCATGAAGACTCTTTGAGCCCCCACGCTTGCCCCTGTCGGGGCTGCGCTGCCCCCCGAGGGGGCTGATTGCCCTTGGGGCGGCCCGGCGGGCAATCGCGGCCCCCGGCTCCACGGCCCGATCGCGTTCATGCGGATGCGGTCGCCCAGCAGCGCGCCGCCGCTCTTGCGGCGCGACGGGTCGATGGAGATCACGGCGACGCGCAGCGCGTCGTCCTGGTCCAGCCGCAGGCGGCGGATCAGCTCGTCGGTGAGGCTGGACTTGCCGGCGCCGCCGGTGCCGGTGATGCCGAGCACCGGCACGTGGCGCTCCTGGGCCCGCGCGTGCAGCGCCTGCACCAGCGACGGATCGACCCGGCCGTTCTCCAGCGCAGTGATCAGCTGGGCCAGCGCGCGCCAGGCGGCCTCGCCATGGCCCGTGAGCGCGTCCAGCGCCGTCGGCGCATGCGGCGACAGGTCGCGGTCGCAGCGCATCACCATCTCGCCGATCATCCCCTGCAGCCCCATGCGCTGGCCGTCCTCGGGGCTGAAGATGCGCACGCCGCTGTCGGCCAGGTCGCGGATCTCGGCCGGCACGATGACGCCGCCGCCGCCGCCGAACACCTGGATGTGCTCGCCGCCGCGCGCCTTCAGCAGCTCGACCATGTACTTGAAGTACTCGACGTGGCCGCCCTGGTAGGAGCTGATCGCGATGCCCTGGGCGTCTTCCTGCAGCGCCGCGGTCACCACCTCGTCGACCGAGCGGTTGTGGCCCAGGTGGATGACCTCGGCGCCCATGCCCATCAGGATGCGCCGCATGATGTTGATCGCGGCGTCGTGGCCGTCGAACAGGCTCGCGGCGGTCACGAAACGCACCCGGTTCACCGGGCGGTACTCGGCCAGGGCCTTGAACTCGGCGGACAGGTCGGTCATCGTGGGTCTCCTTGCCGTGGCGCCCGGCGGTCGTCCGCGGGCTTCGGTCGGTCGTTGATTTTCGGCGCAGCGGCCGCCCGGCGACATGCCCCGAGCGTTCAAGCGCGGCGCGCGTTTTTGCCACCCGCGGCAGCCGCTCACTACACTGCCGGCTGCCGATGGACAAGGACACCGTCTCGATCTACTTCGTGCGCGCTGCGCTGGCGCATCTCTCACCCGATGCGCTGCCTGCGGTGCTGCGGGTGGCCGGCATCCCGGCCGAGATGCTGGCGCACCGCCAGGCGCGCGTGCCGGCCCGGGCCTTCGCGGCATTGTGGCTCGCGGTGGCCCGGCAGCTCGACGACGAGTTCTTCGGCCTCGACGCCCGCCGCATGAAAGTGGGCAGCTTCGCGCTGATGTGCCATGCGGTGCTGCACTGCGGCACGCTCGGCCGGGCCTTGCGGCAGTGCCTGCGCAGCTTCGCGATCTTCCTCGACGAGCTGCACGGCGAGCTCACCGACGACGGTGGCCAGGCCGTGATCACGCTGCACAACCGCATCGCCGACCCGGCCGACCGCCGCTTCGCCGAGGAGACCTACCTGGTGATGGTGCACGGCCTGATGTGCTGGCTGATCGGGCGGCGCATCCGGCTGTCGCACATCGCCTTCGGCCATGCGCAACCCGAGGAGGCGCGCGAGTACCGCGTGATGTACGGCGAGGACCTGGCCTTCGGTGCCGAACGCACCGCCGTGCGCTTCGACGCGGCGCTGCTGGAGGCGCCGGTCATCCAGACCGAGACCAGCCTGAAGAGCTTCCTGCGCTCTGCGCCGCAGTCGGTGTTCCTGAAGTACAAGAGCACCGACAGCTGGACGGCACGCGTGCGTCGCCGTCTGCGCCGCTGTCTCGGCGGCAACGCCGACTGGCCGACGCTGGACGACCTGGCCGGCGAGTTCCGCGTCGCGCCGTCGACGCTGCGGCGCCGGCTCGAGGCCGAGGGCGGCACCTACCAGCGCGTGAAGGACGACCTGCGGCGCGACGCGGCGATCCACCACCTGTGCCACAGCCGGCTCGGCATCGCCGAGATCGCCACGCTGCTGGGCTTCCAGGAGCCGAGCGCCTTCCACCGAGCGTTCAAGAAGTGGAGCGGCTCGCAGCCGGGCGAGTACCGCGCGCTGCGCAGCGGCCTGCAGGCAGCAGGGCAGCCCCCGGCGCGGCGACCCGCGGCGCGCCCGGCCGGGTCGGGCGCCCCGACACCGCGGCTCAGCGATTGACGTCGACCACGGTGCGCCCGCGCACCTTGCCGTCGAGCAGCGCGGTCGAATGCGCGATCACCTCGGACAGCCCGATCTCCTGCGTCATCTGCGCCAGCTGGTCGCTGCGCACATGCTGCGCCAGCAGCTCCCAGGCGAGGGCCCGCGTGGCCTCGTCGACCCGCATGCAGTTGATGCCGTACAGCGTGATGCCGCGCAGGATGAAGGGCATCACCGTGCCCGGCAGGTCGCCGCCCTGGGCCAGGCCGCAGGCGGTCACCGCGCCGTGCCACTGCGTCTGCGCGCAGGCATTGACCAGCGTGTGGCTGCCCACCGTGTCGACCACACCGGCCCAGCGCTCGCTCTGCAGCGGCTTGCCGGGCGCCGAGAGTTCCGCCCGGTCGAGGATCGCCGCGGCGCCGAGGAAGCGCAGGTACTCTGCCTCCGCCGGCCGCCCCGTCGAGGCAACGACACGAAAGCCCAGCCCGGCCAGCAGCGCCACCGCCACCGAGCCCACGCCGCCCGCCGCGCCCGTGACCAGCACCTCGTCGGTGCCCGGCTCGAGCCCGTGGCGCTGCAGCGCGATGACGCACAGCGCCGCGGTGTAGCCGGCCGTCGCGATCGCCATCGCCTCGCGCGTCGTGAAGGCCTGCGGCAGCCGCAGCAGGCCTTCCGGCGCCAGACGGGCCTTCTGCGCCAGCCCGCCCCATGCGGTCTCGCCCAGGCCCCAGCCGTTGACGACGACCCGCTCGCCCGGCTGCCAGGCCGGGTCGCTGCTGTGCTCGACCACGCCCGCCAGGTCGATGCCCGGCACCAGCGGCCAGCGCTGGACGATCGCGCCGCGCCCGGTGATCGCGAGCGCGTCCTTGAAGTTCAGGCTGGAGTATTCGACGCGGACCGTGACCTCGCCGGGCGGCAGCTGCGACTCGTCCAGCGCCACCAGCTCGGCGTGGGTGCGCCGGTCGACCTGCGTCAGCATCAGGGCGCGGAACATGGCGGCTGCCTCAGCCGTAGACGTGGAAGCCGCGGCCGCTCTTGCGGCCCAGGCGGCCCGCGGCGACCATCTCCTTCAGCAGCGGCGCGGGCCGGTACTTGGGATCGTTGAAGCCGTCGTAGAACACCTGCATGACCGCGAGCAAGGTGTCGAGCCCGACCAGATCGGCCAGCGCGAGCGGCCCGATCGGCTGGTTGCAGCCGAGCTGCATGCCGGTGTCGATGTCCTCGGCGCTCGCCAGCCCTTCCTGCAGGACGAAGATCGCCTCGTTGATCATCGGGCACAGGATGCGGTTGACGGCGAAGCCCGGGCTGTTGCGGACCGCGATCGGCTGCTTGCCGATGTCGCGGCACAGCGACTGCACCAGCGCCAGCGTCGCGTCGCTGGTCTGCAGCCCGCGGATGATCTCCACCAGCGCCATCAGCGGCACCGGGTTGAAGAAGTGCATGCCGATGAAGCGCTCCGGCCGCGACACCACCGCGGCCAGCTGCGTGATCGAAATCGACGAGGTGTTGGTCGCGATCACCGTCTCGGGCGTGACGATGGCGTCGATCTGCCGCAGGATGCGCAGCTTCAGGTCCAGGTTCTCGGTCGCGGCTTCGATCACCACGGCGGCACCCGACAGGTCTTCGTAGGCGGTCGTGCCCTGAACGCGCGCCACGGCGGCGTCCTTGTCGGCGGCGCCGAGCTTGTCCTTCTTCACGAGCCGGTCGAGGCTGACCGACAGCGCGGCCAAGCCCTTGGCGAGCGCCGCATCCGACACGTCGACCATCGTGACGGGCAGGCCCGCCACCGCACACACCTGCGCGATGCCGTTGCCCATGGTGCCGGCGCCGATGACGCCGATTCGTTGACCGCTCATTACAGAACTCCTTCGATGTGCACCCCGTCACTGTAGGCCCTGAGGGCCGGCGAACCGATGCCCGGACGCGTCGCAGGGGCTGGCGGGTTTTGCCACTGCGCAAGCGCCTCGTGTCAGGCACCATCGGCCAGTCCGATGCGGGCGTGCCGACCCGGCCGCCGCATCGCCACTGCCCACCTTCACCCCCTGCAAAGACCATGCGCGCTGCCTTCTACGACCGCACCGGACCCGCCCGGGACGTGCTGCAACTCGGCACCCTGCCCGACCCCGTGCCCGGCCCGGGCGAGCTGCGCGTGAAGCTGCAGTGGTCGGGCGTGAACCCCTCGGACGTGAAGTCCCGCGGCGGCCTGCGCAGCCCGGTCATGCCCTTCCCCCGTGTCACGCCGCACAGCGACGGCATGGGCGTCGTCGATGCCGTCGGCCCCGGCGTGAGCGCGGCGCGCCTGGGTGAGCGGGTGTGGCTGTGGAACGCCGCCTGGGCCCGGCCTTTCGGCACGGCCGCGCAGTACATCGCGCTGCCCGAGCGCCAGGCCGTGCCCTTGCCGGCCGGCGTGCCCGGCGAGGCCGGCGCCTGCTTCGGCATCCCCGCGCTGACGGCGCTGCACGCGCTGCGGGTCGACGGCGGCGTCGAGGGCAAGACGGTGCTGATCGCCGGCGGCGCGGGGGCCGTCGGCCACTACGCGGTGCAGTTCGCGCGCCGACTCGGTGCGAAGCACATCGTCGCCACGGTCAGCAGCGCGCAGAAGGCCGAACTGGTGCGCGCGGCCGGCGCCGACACGGTGATCGACTACAAGACCGAGAACGTGGCCGAGCGCGTGCGCCAGGCCACCGGCGGCCGCGGCGTGGACCGCGTGATCGAGGTCGATGTCGTCGCGAATGCGGCGCTGAACATGGAGGTCGTGCGCCCCGGCGGCGAGTGGGTCGTCTACGGCAGCGGCGCGGCGCAGTTCACGCTGCCGTTCTTCGCGCTCGCGGCGCGCAGCCCGCGCATCCGGCTCTTCATCGTCTACCTGCTCGACGATGCGGACCGGCAGCGCGCGATCGAGACGCTCGATGGTTTCCTGGCGCGCGGCGACCTGGTGCACCACATCGCCGAGCGCCTGCCGCTCGATCGCATCGTCGAGGCGCACGAACTCGTCGAGCAAGGCCGCAGCGTCGGCAACATCGTGCTCTCGATCGGGTGAAGCCGCAAGCGCTCCGGGGCCGTCAGCGGCGGCCGGGATCGAAGTGCTTCTTCAGACCCTGCCAGCAGCGCTGGTAGTCCGGCTGCCGTTCGGGCGAGTTCAGCGCGTGTGCGGTCGGGCGCCACACCTGGCGCGCCTCGAACATGAAGGCCATCGTGTCGCGGATCACGTCGGGCTTCGACAGGTCGGCCCGGCTCGCCCGCTCGAAGGTCTCGGCATCGGGGCCGTGGCCGGTCATGCAGTTGTGCAGGCTGGCACCACCGGGAACGAACCCCTCGGCCTTGGCGTCGTAGACGCCGTGGATCAGCCCCATGAACTCGCTGGCGACGTTGCGGTGGAACCAGGGCGGGCGGAAGGTGTCCTGCATGGCCAGGATGCGCGGCGGGAACACCACGAAGTCGATGTTGCTGGTGCCCGGCGTGTCGGAGGCCGAATGCAGCACCAGGAAGATCGACGGGTCGGGGTGGTCGTGGCTGATCGAGCCGATGGCGTTGAAGCGGCGCAGGTCGTACTTGTACGGCGCACAGTTGCCGTGCCAGGCGACCACGTCGATCGGTGAATGGTCCATCGCCGCGGACCACAGGTGGCCCATGAACTTGGCAAGGAGTTCGTGCGGGCCGTCGACGTCTTCGTAGGCCGCCACCGGGGTCAGGAAGTCGCGCGCATGGGCCAGGCCGTTGGAGCCGATCGGGCCGAGGTCGGGCAGGCGCAACGGGGCGCCGTAGTTCTCGCACACGTAGCCGCGACCTTCGCCGTCCGGCAGCTCGACGCGAAAACGCAGGCCGCGCGGGATGACGACGATCTCCTGCGGCTCGGCGTCGATGACACCGAGCTCGGTGACGAAGCGGTGGCGGCCGTGCTGCGGCACGATGAGCAGCTCGCCGTCGGCGTCGTAGAAGCTGCGGTGCTGCATCGAACGGTTGGCGGCATACAGGTGCACGGCGGCGCCGGCCTGCAGCTGCGGCGCGCCGTGGCCGGCCATCGTCACCAGGCCTTCGACGAAGTCGGTCGGCAGGTCCGGCAGCGGCAGCGGGTTCCAGCGCAGCGGGTCGGGCGGTGTGACCGGCACGCTGAAATCGCTGACGATGCGGCCGTCGGCCGCGCGCTCGAAGGGCCGGTGCATCGCCGACGGGCGGATGCGGTAGAGCCAGGAGCGCCGGTTGTCGGCGCGCGGCGCGGTGAAGGCGGTGCCGCTCAGTTGCTCGGCGTACAGGCCATAGGGGCAACGCTGGGGCGAGTTGCGACCCTCGGGCAGCGCACCGGGCAGCGCCTCGGTGGCGAATTCGTTGCCGAAGCCGCTCTGGTAGTGCAAGGGCGCTGTGCTCATCGGGGTCTGCCCCACGCAAGGGTCGAATCCAGCTCGGGGCCGGCATCGGTGCAAAGCTTCATGCGCTGGCTGCGCTTGGCAACACCGGCACCGATTGTCGATGAAAACCCGAGACCGGCCGCTCGACGAGGCCGGCCATCGCACCGAGAGCCCTCGAAGGCCTGGCGTCGGCCGCGGGACTCCGGACGTTCGGAATTTCCGGTGCCTCGCACCGGTACTGCACATCAAGGCCGACGTGCCGAGTCCCACGCCACGCTTCGGATCGATGCCGACCCCATGCACGCTCCGGACCGTGGAAACCTTCACCGCCCCCTCACCTCCGAAAGCCGCCACCATGAAGCTCACACGCATCACCAGCATGCTCTTTCTTTTCGCAGCGCTTGGCACGACTGCACACGCGCAGGCCGGCAAGTCGCGCGAACAGGTCAAGGCCGAACTGGCCGAGGCCATTCGAACCGGGGACATCATCTCCAGCGAAAGCGGCCTGACGCTCAGGGAACAGTACCCGGCGAACTATCCCAACCGTCCGGCGGCGACGGGCCTGACCCGTGCCCAGGTGAAGGCCGAACTGGCCGAGGCCATTCGCAATGGCGACATCGTCAGTGGCGACAGCAGCCTGAAGCTCAATCAGCTGTCCCCCGAGCGCTACGTGAAGCCGCGCGCGCCGGACGCGGACACAGCACGGCAGGCCGCCGCGGCGGCTTCGGCCCCCGGCACCGCGACGCGCTGACGCGTCGGCCGAGCCCGCCGTCGCCTTCGCGGGGCGATCGCCACCGGAATCACCCGAGGGCGCCGCTAGCGACGGGCCGACGGCGCAGGGATCGACAGAGCGCCGAGCGCCACCGCGACGACCGTCTCCAACACCCGTCGCTCGGGACGCGTCTTCGCCAGGACGTTGAGGCCCTGGACGGTGCACACCAGGAAAGTCGCGGCCTGAGCCGCCGGCACGGCGCGCACCAATTCGCCGCTGCGATGGGCCCGCTCGATGGCCCCGGCAAAGGAGGCTTCGAGCCGCGCGAAGTGAAGCCGGTAACTCTCGGCAATCTCGGCGTCGCGCAGGCTGAACTCGACGACGGAGTTGGTGACGAGGCAACCCCATTTGCGCTTGCCATGGACCATGCCGTCGATCAGGGTGGAGAAGTAGTCGTGGATGCCGTCGAGGCCGGAAGGATTGCCGCTCAGGCGCTCTATCGCGCGATGGGACACGACGCGCATGTAGCGCTGCAGTGCCTGGACGAACAAGCCCCGCTTGTCGCCGAATGCGGCGTAGAGGCTGCCGGAGTTCAGGCCCGTGGCACGGCAGAGCTGCTGCACCGCCGTGGCATCGAAGCCTTGCGCCCAGAACACGTCGATGGCCCGATCGAGCACCTCGTCGGTGTCGAATTCTCGAAGTCTTCCCATGGTGAAATTGTAGATTGCTTGTTCACGTTATTGGGCAGGCAACGATGCCAACGATATGACCATGCCGGATACAAGCCTATGAATTCCCCGCGCTGCAATGGTTCGAGCAGGCCTCTATATTTGTTGATTGTCTGATCAACAAATGAACAACATGAAGATTGCAGTCATGGGCACGGGCGGCGTGGGCGGCTATTTCGGCGCCCGGTTGGCCCAGAGCGGTTGCGACGTGACTTTCATTGCCCGGGGTGCCCACCTCGCAGCCATTCGGGCCCACGGCCTGAAAGTCACCAGTCCGCTGGGTGACGTGCACCTGGCAGACACGCGGGCCACTGACGATCCACGCGAGATCGGTCCCGTCGATGTGGTCCTGTTCGCAGTGAAGCTCTGGGATACGGAATCCGCAGTGCAGGCGATCCGGCCGCTGGTCGGTGACGACACGGCGGTGATTTCGCTCCAGAACGGTGTCGTCAAGGATGACATGCTGATGGCCGCGCTCGGCGAGCACGCAGTCGTGGGCGGCGTCTGCTACATCGCGGCCTCGATTGCCGAGCCCGGCGTCATCGCACACTCGGGCACGCTGCAAAAGCTCGTCATCGGCGAGTACGGCGGCAGTCCGTCCAAGCGCGTCCAGCGCTTCCACGACGCCTGCCGGCGCGCCGGAATCGACACCGAGATCAGCGTCGACATCGGCAGGACGATCTGGGAGAAGTTCGTCTTCCTGGTGGGAATGTCGGCGGCGACCTCCTCCACCCGCTGCCCGATCGGGCAGGTGCGGTCCGATCCGCACGCTCGCCGCTTGCTGGCAAATCTCCTGCAGGAAGTCGTGGATGTCGGAGCCGCGCTGGGAATACAGCTCGATCGAGACTTCGCCGAGACCAGGCTGCGCCTGTGCGACCAGTTGCCAGCCGACATGACCTCGTCCATGCACCGCGATCTGGAACGCGGCAACCGCCTGGAGGTGCAGTGGCTGAGCGGCGACGTGAGCCGGCGAGGCAGGAGCGTGGGCATACCGACGCCATTCAACACGGCGGTCCACGACATCCTGGCGATTCACGCGGCGGGCGCGAAAGCGGCCTGAAAGAATCGCCGCTCGATGAGCCGGACGCCGCGGCAAGCGGTTCAGGAAGTTCGTATCACCGAGACATGCTCCGTACCGCTCTCCGGCAACCACACCTCGCCCGCATGGCCGAGCATTTGTCGAACGCCGGCCGCCTCGCGCGCGAAGGCGAAACGCTCGAAGCGCTCGCTGTCCGGGTCGAAGCGGAATACCGCATTGCCGCCAAAGTCGCTGACCCAGACCTTGTCGCGCTCGTCGACGTAGACGGCATAGGGGCGCGGACTGCCGCCGGGCAGCCGCCAGGCGCGCCATGAGCCATGGGCCGGGTCGTGTCTCGACAGGTTGCCGCTGAGCCATTCGCTGACCCACAGGCGACCGCGGCTGTCGCTCCACACGCGGCGCGCACCCTGGTTTCTCGTGGGGGGCTCGACGATCGTCGAGTCGCCGGTGCGCCGGTCGATGCGCGCGATGAACGAGCCGGCCAGCGAACACCACCACACGTCGCCCCGCGGCGTGGTGCAGATCCCGTAGGGCCCGCGCCCTCGCGGCGCGCCCCTGACCGTGACGGTCGCGCTCTTCACCACGAGCTTGCCGATGACGCCGCTCTGTCCGGTGAACCACAAATTGCCGTCGGCATCGAAGGTCGCGGTATTGAGGTTTGCAGGGGGGGCGCCGGCTGGCAGTGCGAAGAATCGCATGGTGCGATCGGGCCAACTCACGCGGACGATCGCTCCCAGGCCGCCGTCGGTGATCCAGGCCGCCTTGTCCGGCCCCTGGATCACGCCGTGCGGCGCAGACCCGGCGCCGAGCGCGATGAGTTCGCTGCGGCCGGTGCCCGGGTCGAACCATCCCAGGTGTCCGCTTCGCTGCGCGGTGAACCAGACACCACCGTCGGGCGCCGGGGCCACGTCATGGATACCGGTAGGCTGCGACGTGCCGAGCGGCCACGACTGCATCGATGCCGCCCATGCGGCCGACGGCACCAGAGCCGGACCGGAGAACACGGCAGCGGCCAGAACGCCGCAGGACTGCCGCCGCGTGATCGATTGCATGCGTTCAGCTTAGAGCGTCGTGGCCGCGTCGAATCCCGGCGCACCGTAAACCTCATGGCGGCGAGGGGAATGTCCGATGGCGCAGAGGCCGCGGAACCGAGCGCGCAGCAGGGTTACGACGGGCGACCTCTGCAGCGAAGCTGCTGCCACCACAGAATCGCTGCGCCCCCCGTCATCGAAAGGATCTGGCGTGATCAAGTTCTACTACCACCCCTCCCCGAACCCTGCCAAGGTCGCGCTCTACCTCGAAGAAGCCGGCCTGCCCTACGAGCTGGTACCGGTCGACACGCGCAAGGGCGAACAGCACGCCCCTGGCTACACCGCGATCAATCCGAACGCCAAGACGCCCGCGCTGGTGGATGGCGACAGCACGGTCTTCGACAGCAACGCGATTCTTCTCTACCTGGCGGAAAAGACGGGCCTGTTCCTGCCCGACAACACGGCCGCGCAACGCGCGCAGATGCACTCCTGGCTGATGTTCGTGGCCAGCGGTATCGGACCGTACTCCGGACAATGCGTGCACTTCAAGCACTACGCACCGGAGCCCGATACGTATGCAGTGAATCGCTACGACTTCGAGGCATGGCGCCACTGGGGCATCGTCGATGCCCGGCTCGCCAAGCATCGCCACATGCTGGGTGATGCGTACACGCTGGTGGACATGGCCGTCTGGGGCTGGGCGCGCGCGGTGCCCTTCGTTCTGGGCGCCAACGCATGGGACAAGCTGCCCCATGTCAAGCGGCTGCTGGACGAGATCAATGCCCGCCCCGCGGCCCAGCGCGTCGAAGCGCTGAAGACGCGCCACGCGTTCAAGACCGAGATGGACGAGAGCGCGCGCACGGCACTGTTCCCGCAGAACCTGCGCATCGGTTCCTGACCCGCAAGAGAGTCGCCGATGATCGACCTCCACGACCGGAGCACCCCGAACATGGACATCCCCTACCGCAGAGCATTGATCGTCGGTGCCGGCAACGGCCTGGGCTCGAGCCTGGCACGCGTCTTCGCGCGTGAAGCTGGCCTGCAGGTGGTCCTGGCGGCACGTCACCCCGACAAGCTGAGGCCGGTTTGCGAAGAGCTGGGGGCCACCGCCCTGCGCTGCGACGCGACGGACGCGGCCGAGGTGGCGGCATTGTTCGAGCAGGCCACCGAGAAGCTTGCCGGTGCGCCGGATGTCGTCGTGTACAACGCCAGCCAGCGGGTGCGCGGCCCGCTCGTCGAAGTGGACGCAGGTGCCGTGGCGCAAGCAGTGGCGGTCACGGCGTACGGAGCCTTCCTGGTCGCGCAACAGGCGGCGCGCCGCATGCTGCCCGCGCGCCAAGGCGCCCTGCTGTTCACCGGCGCCTCCGCCGGCGTGAAAGGCTATCCGCAGTCGGCTGCCTTCGCGATGGGCAAGTTCGCCCTGAGGGGTCTGGCACAGAGTCTGGCCCGCGAACTCGCCCCGCAGGGCATCCACGTCGGCCACGTGATCGTGGACGGCATCATCCGGCAGCCCCCGATTGCACCAGCTGCTGCACTTTCCGATGACCGCGATGACCAGCTCGATCCGCAGGCCATCGCAATGACCTATCTGCACCTTCTGGCTCAACCGAGAAGCGCCTGGAGCTGGGAGGTCGAAGTCAGGCCCTGGGTGGAGCGCTTCTGAGCTCGGCCGGCCTTCGACGCATTTCGACGGACAGGGCGGAGAGCTGCCCGCAGGCGTGATCCTGCGCCCGAGTCGGAACCCTTCACGTGGTGTCGGCACGCCGACCCGTCGGGCCGCGGTCGAGCGCTTCGGCCAGGCCCTTGGCGACGTGCTCGCCGAAAGCGCGAACCTTGGCCGAATGCCGGAGCTGCAGCGGACTCACCAGGTGCACCGGCAGCGGCCGAAGGGGCCATCCGGTCATCAGGCGCCGCACGTCGCCGCTGGCCAGTTCCTTGTCGAACAGCCAGGTCGGTGAGTAGCACACGCCCATGTCCGACAGCACGGCCGCACGGACCACCTCCGAGCTGTTGCTCTGCAGATTCCCCTTCACGCGCACCGTCGCACTCGCGCCGCCGGGCCCATCGAACTGCCAGGCGTCACGCACGGCCAGTTCGGTGTAGACGATGCAGTTGTGATGCGCCAGATCGGCCGGCGAGCGCAGCGTGCGCAGCGCCCTCGGCAGGCCTTCCACGTAGCGCCGGCTGGCCATCAGTGCGCGGTGCGTCGTGCCGATGCGCCGTGCCACGAGGCTGCTGTCGGCCAGCTCCCCGATGCGCACCGCGACATCGATGCCTCGCTCCACCAGGTCGATGAATCCGTCGTCGAGCCGCAGGTCGATGCGCACGTCCGGATGCGCCGCGAGAAAACTCTTCACCTGCGGCATCAAGGCCGTGCGCCCGTAGCCCACCGATGCGGCAACGCGCAGCAAGCCGCTGAGCTGCTGTTCGCCGCGCCGGACCACGGCTTCGGCTTCGCTCACCTCGGCCACCAGGCGGCGCGCTTCTTCGAGGTAGCGCTGGCCGGCTTCGGTCAGCGCGAGATGGCGCGTGCTGCGGGTGAGCAATGAAGCGCCGAGATGCCTCTCCAGCGCAGCAACCTGCTTGCTGATCGCGCTTTGCGTGCTGCCCAGTTCACGGGCCACCGCCGAGAAGCTGCCGGCGTCGGCCACACGCACGAAGGTCTGCATTGCGAGGAAACGGTCCATGACGGTTCGATTGATTCCACTCGGGAATTTATGTTAGGCCGAAGTCCCCCCTACCGGAGCCAAGTGGAATCAAGCATCGTGGGGCCGTTGACAACAAAGCCGCTGACCAGGAGACCGCCTTGACCATACCCCCCATCGTCCTCATCACCGGCGCACTGACCGGCATCGGCCGCACCACGGCCCTCGCGTTCGCGAAGGAAGGCGCCCATCTGGTGGTGTCCGGCCGTCGCGACGAAGTCGGCCAGGCGCTGGCCGCCGAGCTTCGCGACCTGGGAGTGCAGGCGGAGTACATCCGCGCCGACGTGCGCATCGAACAGGACGTTGCGGGCCTGGTCGCACGCACCCTGGAGCGCTTCGGCCGCATCGACGTGGCGGTCAACAACGCCGGCACCGAGGGCCACACGGGCATGCTTGCCGACCAGACGGTCGACAACTACCGCAACACCTTCGACACCAACGTGCTGGGCACCTTGCTGAGCTTGAAGCACGAACTGCCGGTGATGCAGGCCCAGGGCGGCGGGAGCATCATCAACCTGTCGTCGATCGCGGGGCAGGTCGGCTTTGCCGGCGCCTCGGTGTATGTGGCGAGCAAGCACGCCGTCGAAGGCCTCACGAAATCAGCGGCCCTGGAGGCCGCGGCCTTTGGGGTGCGGGTGAACGCCGTCGCGCCGGGGCCGATCGAGACCGACATGCTGGACCGCTTCACCGGCCGCAATGCCGAAGCGAAGGCCGGGCTGGTGAGCGTGGTGCCCGCCAAGCGCGTCGGCCATCCCGAAGAGATCGCCGACGCGATCGTCTTCCTCGCGTCGAACAAGGCACGCTACCTCACCGGACAGTGCATCGCCATCGACGGCGGCTACACGGCTCAGTGACGCCTGCCTGCTCTCGGGCGGGTCGCGAGCCGCTGGCGAGCGGCCCGCCCGGTGGCCGCTGCTTCAGCCTCGGAGCAGTCGATCGATCGCGGCGGCGATCGGATCCACGTGGGTCTCGAGCGCAAAGTGCCCTGCGTCGAGCAACTCCACCCGCGCATTGGGATTGTCCCGCTTGAAAGCCTCGGCACCGGCCGGGATGAACAGCTCGTCGTGCTTGCCCCAGATCGCCAGCATCCGAGGCTTCGCGGTGCGGAAATAGGCTTGGAAGGCCGGATAGAGCTTCACATTCGACGCGTAGTCGAGAAAGAGGTCGAGCTGGATGTCGGCGTTCCCCGGACGCGCCATCAGCGCGGCATCGAGCGTGTAGGTCTCGGGCGCCACGGCGTCGGGCCTGGCGAGGCCGTGCGTGTAGGCCCAGCGCGTCGTCTCCAGCGTGAGCGCTTCGCGCAGGGCCTGCCGGTTGGGCTGCGTGGGCTCGCGCCAGTACCGCTGGAATGGCGCCCAGGCTGCGCCCAGGCCTTCCTCGTAGGCGTTGCCGTTCTGCGAGACGATGGCCGTCACCCGCTCGGGATGGGCCATCGCGAGCCGCAAGCCGACGGGCGCGCCGTAGTCGAACACATAGAGCGCATAGCGCCCGAGGCCCAAGGCATCGACGAAGGCCTGCGTGGTCCGGGCCAGGGCGTCGAATGAGTACACGTAGTTGCGCTCGGCCGGCACCGTCGTGAAGCCGAAGCCCGGGAAGTCCGGTGCGATCACCCGGTAGCGATCGGCCAGGCGCGGGATCAGCTCGCGGAACATGTGAGACGAGGCGGGAAAGCCGTGCAGCAGCAGCAGCACCGGCGCGTCAGGTGCGCCGGCTTCGCGGTAGAACACACTCACGCCGTCGGCGGTGACGGTCTTCAGCGTGGCGCGCGTCAGCACAGTCGGGGCGGAGGTTGGAGCGATCGGCATGGCAGTGTCCTTGCTGGTGTTGCGCGTTGCTTGAGAGCGGGCGTGAGCTTCGGTGGCCGACGCTTCGCTCGCGACGAGCAGCGTGGCCGTGGTCTTGACTGCGGTAAGCAGCACGGAACGACGCGACGGGTGGTGTTTGAGTGGCATGACGGTTCGATGGACTCCGTGGTGGGTGGTTGGAATATTGGTTGCATTACGAAACCATGCGGATGCTACGCAGTTTGGTTTTATGATGCAACTATCGTGTGGAAAATCGGGTGCACCGCGGCGAATGCCATTGCCGGGGCGTGGCTTGCTGCGCATGCCGCCGCGCGAGTCAGCCGACCGGCGCTGCGGGTCTGACGGCGCTCGCAACGGCAAACGAAGAGATGACCTGGATCGCGACGGTCCGAGGAGCAGAGATGGTCAAGCGCAAGAGTCTTGCGGGAGCGGAATGTCCCGTCGCCAGAGCCCTGGACGCCATCGGCGACTGGTGGTCACTGCTGATCGTTCGCAATGCCTTCGACGGGATGAGCCGCTTCGGCGAGTTTCAGAAGGACCTGGGCCTCGCGAAGAACATCCTCGCGGCGCGGCTGCGCACGCTGGTCGCCCACGGCATCCTGGACGTGGTCCCGGCGTCCGACGGCAGCGTCTACCAGGAGTACGTGCTGACCAGGAAGGGCCGAGGGCTCTTCCACGTGGTGGTCGGCCTCAGGCAGTGGGGCGAAGACCACTTCTTTGCGCCGGGAGAGCCGCACTCGGTGATGGTGGACAGCAAGGCGGGACGCTCCGTGCGCAGGCTGGAACTGCGCTCCGCGGATGGGCGGCTCCTGGGACCCGCCGATGCGGTCGTTAGGAAGCTGCCCGCGCGGCGTCCGCGCCCCTGAGCCGGCTCGCAGATCCGTCCCGCACGCGAGACGGCGCACGGTCCGGCTGCCGCATCATCAGCTGCCCAATGCCCAAAGCAGCAGCGCTTCGAAATTGCTGCCCTGGGCATCGGCCATGCTGCCCAGTTGTTCGGTCGCCTGCTGTGTCCGGTTGACCCAGAAGGTCGGGTAGCCGAAGGCCTTGGCCCCCGCCGCATCCCAGCCTCCGAAAGCGGCAAAGCCGATCTGCTCGCGCGGCAGGCCGAAGGCATCGACGCCCATCTGGTAGGCCCTGGGGTGGGGCTTGAAGACGCGCACGCGGTCGGTGCTCAGATGCGGGTCCAGCAGGTCTGCCAGCCCGGCGCTGTGGCTGGCCGCATCGAGCATGCGATCGGTGAAGTTCGACAGAAAGGCCAACCGGATACCGGCCTCGCGCAGCGCGACAAAGGCGGCTCGCACGTCGGGCCAGGCCTTCAACGACAAGAAGGCCTGCATCAGCTGGTCCCGTTGCGCCGGACGCAATTCGAGCTTGAGTTGCTGGGTGGCGAACACCAGTGCTTCTTCAGTCACCTGCCAGAAATCGGCATAGCGGCCCATCAGGGTGCGCAGCCATGAGTACTCGAACTGGCGCGTGCGCCAGAGCGACGACAGCTCCGCGCCACGGCCTGGAAACAGCTGCTCCGTCAAGGCGAGGATGGGGCGTGGGTCGAATGTCGTGAACCCGTCGATGGCGAGAGCCTTCAACGGGGGCGTGCGTGCCGCCCGTGCGAGTCCGGGTGCCGACGCGAGGGCCGTGGTGGCCAGCGATGCCGCGCCGGCCTGCAGGAATCGTCGCCGATCGGCGATGCTGGTGTTCAAGATGCTCTCCCTGATCCGCCATGGTGGCGTCAAAACAGTGGCGGAGACTTCGTCGTGAAGCCCGCCTCGGCGCAAACCATAGGTCCCACCTGTCTTCCGCACAATCCACAGCGGGCGAAATTCACCAGACCGCATTTCGAAACGACCGAGGACTTGCACGCCGTGCGGAGCTTTCCGCCGTCCGCGCTGGTTCGCGGGCCGAACCGACGGCGAACAAGGCTCAGTTCACCGCCGGGTTCTCGCGCAGACGCTCGATGGTCAGGTCGAGGAAGGCACGCACCTTCTGCGAAGCGTGTCGACCTTCGCGATGCACCACGTGGACCGGCATCACGTCCGACTCGAATTCCCGCAAGATGGCCTGCAAGGCACCCGAGCGGAGGTGATCCGCGACCTGGTAGGACAACACCCGGGTGATGCCGAAGCCGGCGACGGCGGCCGACAGCGCGGCCTCGTTGGTGGAGGTGCTCATGCGCGGACTCAGCCTGACAGTCTGCAGACCGCTCTTGCCGCGCAGACGCCACTCGGGCATCGGTGTCACGGGATTGGCCGAGATGATGACGTGCTGCTGCAGGTCGGCGGCCTCGACCGGCTCCGGATGACCCTCCAGGTAGATCGGTGACGCGCAGATGACTCTGCGCACCTGACCGACACGAACGGCCTTGAGCGTCGAATCCGGCAGCGCGCCGATGCGAATCGCCACGTCGACGCCTTCGTCCGCGAGGTTGACCACCCGGTCGACAAACCAGCAGGCGGCACTGGCCTGCGGGTAGAGCCGCAGGAACTCCGTCACGATGGGCGCGACATGGGTGTTGCCGAAGATGGCAGGCGCCGTGACGGTAATCAGGCCGCGCGGCGCGGCATGCGTGCCGCAGGCGGCTTCGTCGGCCTCGTCCGCTGCGGACAGGACGCGTCGGCAGTCCTCGACGTAGCTCGCCCCGGCGTCCGTCACGCGCACCGTCCGCGTGGTGCGCGACAGCAGGCGCACGCCCAGCCGGGCTTCTAGATCGGAGATGGCGCGCGTCACCGCGGGAGGCGAGATGCCCAGCTTGCGCGCCGCCGCGGCAAAGCCGCCGCAATCGACCACTGCAACGAACACACTCATCGCGTGCAACCGATCCATATTGTTCCTTCGCGCGAAACGGTCTCTTGGCACCGCCGGGCATTCTATTTTTCCCAGCGGTCGACCACAGTTCCGGTCAGCCGCTGCGGCATCACCTTCAGCGGCCAGCACCACAGCCTCTTCGTCAAAAGGAACTCGACCATGTCCCGCATCGCCAGCCTCAGTGCCGACCAAACACCCGCCGACTCCCGACCCCTGCTCGACGCCGTGAACCGCCAGCTCGGCATGGTGCCCAATCTGATGAAGGTGGTCGGCCACAGCCCGGCTGCACTCGAAGGCTACTTGAGCCTGAGCGGTGCATTGGCCAAGGGGTCACTCGGCGCGGGGCTGCAGGAGCGGATCGCCCTGGCGGTGGCCGAAGTGAACCAGTGCGACTACTGTCTTGCCGCACACACCTACCTCGGCAGCAACGTCGCGAAGCTGAGCGACGCGGAGATCCAGGCCGCGCGCGACGGCGATGCCGCGGATCCGAAAGTGGCCGCCGCAGTCGGCTTCGCGCAACTCGTCGCCAGCTCGCGCGGTCGCGTATCGGACGCAGAACTCGCGTCGCTGCGCGCAGCGGGCTTCGGTGACGCCGAGACGGTCGAGATCGTCGTGAACGTGGCCCTGAACGTGTTGACCAACTACATCAACAACGTTGCCAGGACGGACATCGACTTTCCTCAGGTCAGCCGCCGGGCTGCCTGAGCCCATGCTCGCCGCGGGCCGCAATCCTCCGCCACCGGCCCGCGGCGCAGTCAATATCCAGATGGGTGGATCCTCATGAGCCGTGCCTACGCCGACCTTGCCTTCACACCTGCCGTCCGAGCCCTGCAGACGCAGGCGGGCAGCCGCACGCACTACGCGCGGCTCGACCACCTCGAAGACCGCGGTGACTCGCTGACCGACGACGAGGTGGCGTTCATCACCGCGCGAGACGGCTTCTACCAGGCCACGGTGAGCGAAACCGGCTGGCCGTACGTTCAGTACCGCGGGGGAGCGAAGGGCTTTCTCGAAGTCATCGACGACAAGACGCTGGGCTATGCGGACGTGCGTGGAAACCGGCAATACATCAGCGCCGGCAACTTGACGAACGACGACCGCGTGGCGCTGTTCCTGATGGACTACGCCACGCAACGGCGCCTGAAGATCATGGGACGCGCCCTGCTGCTCCCCGCCGAGGAAGGCCGGGACCTGTTGAGCTTGCACGACCTGCGCAACAAAGCGTCGCGGGTCGAGCGGGTGGTGATGATCCGTGTCGAGGCCTTCGACTGGAATTGCCCGCAGCACATCACGCCGCGGTTCACCCTCGCCGAGGTCGCGGAGCTCGTCGCACCATTGCAAGAAGAAGTGCAGCGCCTGCGACAGGCCCTCTCACTGCATCAGGCCACCGCCGCGCCCAGCCCGGGCGCTCGCCTCTGACCGAGCGAACGGCACTGCGATCAACGGCGGGCGCTCGCCCGCACCTCCGCGGCTCGGACACCACTGGCTGCCGAGCCGGTGCCTGCGCGCCGGAAGCCTTTTCACGAGACACCGAACTCCTCGCCCCTCGTTGAGCGGCGAGGCGCTGCTTCTCGCGACCGCTTCTCACCCGCACTCGGTCTTTCTGACCAAGTCGCACGCTTGCATTTCACTTCTATTCCCGACCCACTGGTTCAGATCCCACCTTGCCCCATTGGGGGGCAATCCACACCGACAAAATAATTCCCTGTCGACTTCCTTATTTTTTCTATGAGAACGATAGGAATAGACGTCGTAAGGACATGGTCGCTGCGCAGACCTACAGAGTCCGCATCTTCTGTACGCCGGTTTGAATCTGATCCAGGGATTCGTCGCCTCTGTTCAGTGCGGACAAAGCCACACACCTTTGTCGTTCCACTCCACCGGAAATAGCATGAAGAAACGTCTCGCCCTACTCAGCTTGGCCTGCATCGCAGCGTCCGCCTCTGCGCAGAACTTTCCTCCACCGACTCCCATCACGGAGATACAGCCGTCGCCCGCATCGATCGGTGCCGACGTTCCGGCCACCTATTTCGGAACCGCTCCTTCGACCGTTCAGAAGGAGCTGATCGGCCCGTACCAGCTTCTCAAGGCAGGGACGCTGGATCAGCAGGCAGGGACCATCACCCTGCCCCTGTACAAGGGCCAGCTCGGCAGCGGCGAGTCGGTCTGGTATGTGCTCACGGACACCACCGACGAACGGAATGCCGAAGCACTGGGCTTGAACTTCGCCTCCAAGCTGGTCTACGCCGACGTAGGCAGGGGCGCACGCAAGGCCACGCAACAGTTGATCAACGGGAAGACGGTTGTCGTCTTCGAGAGCGGTCGGGTGGACTTCTCGCCGGTGCGCTCCGTGACGCCTGGCGCGGCACCGAACTATTTCCCACCGGCGGCAGCCCAGCCGGGTTCGGTCGGTGACGCGAACTACAGCCCCTTGGCCAAGATCGGCGGCTTCATCTACAACGCGCCGATGGTGGCTTTCAACGTGAGCGAGGAAACGCTCAACGGGTACTGCAACGGCAATGCCGATCACAACATCGTGCATGACAAGGTGGTATCGATCTGCCCGCGAGATGGCGTCGTGACACTGGCGTTGACAACGGGTTTCAGCTTCGCCCGCCCGGTCTTGTACTTGAGCATGGAAGCCAACAACGCGCTGCCCGCAGCGCTGGAAGGCGCCACGCTTGCTCCCGGCCTGACCGACATCAAGGTGGGCAGTGACGACAGCGCATTCAGCGCGGTGGAGCGGCTCTTCACGATCACCAACGGCCCGGTCAATGTCGAGGCGAATGTCGTGAATCCGCAGCGCCAAGGCCTCAACAGCGCAGTCAAGGGAGACACCGGTGGCCCGCTCAACGTCCTGGGTGGCATCCCGACCATTGCCACCGACTACAGCCCGTTGTGGGACCTGAACGTCGGAGAGTGGACGCAGCACGCCATTGACAGCCACTACCGCTCGCGCGTGCGCGAGGAATTCCAGATTCTCGGCCTTGTGAGATCTGGCTGGATGACCGGCCCAGGGGGCAAGGCCTTCGGCTCGAGCGGACTGATCGTGAACTGCCCGATCGTCTTCCGCTTCCTGTAATTCACACCACCCTATCCCCAAGTTTTCGGAGAATCACTATGCGCAAGCCATTTCTACTGACGGTGCTCGCCACCAGCATCCTCGTCGCCTGCGGCGGCGGTGGCGGCGACTCGCCGTCCACGGGCGGCACCTCACCGTCTCCTGATGTGAGCCCCGGTGCCGCCACTGGCGATTTCACGAGCGGTGTGGTCGCCATCGCCAATCCCACCCCGATCACCGAGATCCAGCCGTCGCCCGCGTCCATCGGCGCCGATGTTCCCGCCACCTATTTCGGCACGGCTCCTTCCACCGTGCAAAAAGAGCTGATCGGTCCCTACCAACTGCTCAAGGCCGGAACGCTGGACGAAGAAGCGGGTACGCTGACCCTGCCGCTCTACAAGGGGCGCGTTGCAAGCGGTCAGACGGTCTGGTACATCCTCACCGACACCTCGGACGAGAAGAATGCAGCGGCACTCGGTCTCAACTTTTCCGCCAAGCTCGAGTACGCAGACGTGGGTCGCGGCGTGCGCAGGGCGACACAGCAGCTGATCGATGGTGAAACCGTGGTGGTATTCGCCAATGGCACGGTAGATTTCTCTCCGGCCGTCTCGGTCACGCCCGGCGCAGCACCTCGCTATTTTCCGCCGACGGCCGTTCAGCCCGGGTCCGTGGGTGACGCCGACTACAGCCCACTGGCGAAGATCGGCAACTACATCTACAACGCGCCGATGCTTGCCTTCAATGTCGACGAAGCGACGCTCAACCAGTACTGTGACGGCTCTGCAGACCATCGGGTGGTGCACGACAAGGTGGTCTCGATCTGCCCGCGCGACGGTGTCGTGACCCTGGCGCTGACGAAGGGCTTCAGCTTCGGGCGGCCCGTGCTCTATCTGAGCACCGAAGCCAGCGATCCGCTGCCCGCGAGCCTCGAGGGTGCCACCTATGCCGCTGCTCTGACGGACATCAAGGTCGGCAGCGACGACGGCGCCTTCAGCGCCGTGGAGCGTCTCTTCGCCATCGTCAACGGCCCGACCAACGACGTACCCGGAGAGATCAACCCGCAGCGCCAGGGCTTCGACAGCGCACTCAAGGGAGATGGTGGCCCGCTGAACGTGCTGGGAGGCATTCCGACCGTGGCCACCGACTACAGCCCGCTGTGGGACCTCAATGTCGGAGAGTGGACACAGCATGCGATCGACTTCGACTATCGATCGCGCGTGCGTGAAGAGTTCGAGGTGCTCGGCTATGTCCGTGCCGGTCACTTGACTGCGCCGGGAGGAGCCCCGTTCGGTTCGAGTGGCCTGATCGTCAACTGCCCGATCGTCTTCCGATTCCTCTAGGACGACTTCGCCCCCGGGGCCAGCGCGGGCGGTGACGCCCGCCGGAGTGTCCGATGTCCAGCGGAGCAGGCTCCGTCCGCTTGACATCGATGCCCGATCGCTGCGCCCCCCAGCGCAGGCCGCTCGCCCCGCCAGCGCGCCTGACCAACCTTCGAAGCCGTGGCCTGGCTGCCCTCAAGAGCGGCGGCATCAGAAGGCCTCGATCCACCTACCCAGTTCACGACCGACTTGTCGAACCGCCTCAGCCGAGGCCACCGGGCTCACGCCGCGGCCGTCTTCTGCGGGCTGTACGATGACTCAGTTTCGCTCGAGGAGCGTTCAATGAATCCGCACCGGCGCCGCCAGCTCATCCTGTACTCATTGATGGCACTGGGCGAATCCTGGCCCTCGCCGCATGCGTTCGCCGCTTCGGACGCCGACTTCATGGCCGTTATTGCGAGCCCGTTGCGAAGCGAGGACGATCGCAAGGCAGACGAGAACCGCAAGCCGCTTGCCCTCTTGCGATTCGCGCAATTGCAAGCAGGCATGACCGTTCTCGACATTTCGGCCGGCGGCGGATACACCACCCAGTTGATGGCGCTGGCTGTCGGCCCTCGGGGCAAGGTCTGGTCCCAATTGGAACAACCGCGCCCCGCTCTCGACCAGCGACTTGCCGAACATCCGCAGGCGAATATCGAAGTCCTGCTCAGACCGCTCGAGGACCCATTCCCGGCCGCTGCACCGCGCGTCGATCTCGTGACCCTGGTGCTGTCCTATCACGACATCGCCTATGCACCAGTGAACCGGAGCAGGATGAATCGCGCAATCTTTGCCGCGCTCAAACCCGGTGGTCACCTGCTTCTGATCGACCACGCCGCCAAACCGGGGCACGGGTTGAGCGACGTGAAGACTTTGCACCGTATCGACAAACGAACCGTGCGCAGCGAGATCGAATCCGTCGGGTTTGTCTTTGAAGCCGAAGCCGACTTTCTGCGCAACCCGAAGGATCGTCGCGAACGAGCCTTCTTCGACATGACGACTCCGACCGACCGGTTCGTGTTGCGATTCGTCAAACCATGCCGTGGCGGCAGGCCCGGTCCTTGTTCTGGTTGAATCACTGAACGCCAGGACCGATTCGAATCAGCCCTGGCGGCAAGCCGAGGCTGCCCTCTCGCTCACCACCAGGGAACGCCCGTTCTCACACCACTTGCCGGCATGAGAAGCGACCGCTATCGACTCAATGTCACTGACTCGATCCATCAACCGACGGCCCATTCAGAGCGCCGACCTGCTGCGCTTGCGGCATGCTGGACATCGTGGTCTTCGGGTACAGATTCGGCCAGAGCTCGTTGAGCTTGCGACCGCTGTCGCCATTGCCGACGATGTCGCCGGTACGGATGGCTTCCGCCAGTTCGGCGCGCACCTGCGCACGCGTAAGCCCGGGCGCTTCGGGTCGGGCCGGATACGCGCCCGGGTTCAATTCGCGCAGGGATGCAGAACCCTCGAAACTGCGGATCTCGCCGGTCCGGATCGCCTCGGCCAACTCCGCTCGAACCTGCTCTCTCGTCAGCGGCGTCGCTGCAGCCTGACTTGGGTAGCGCTGCGGAAAGAGCTCCCGCAGCGTCAGGCTCGTGTTGCCGGCGGAGATGTTGCCGGTGCGAATGGCTTCCGCCAGTTCGGCCTTGACTTCATCTCGAGTCTTGCCGGGCGATGCATGCGCGACTGTGACGCTGGCCGCCGCGGCGAGGACGAGCAAGCCGGTGATGCGATTCAATTTCATGATGATCCTTTCAGGTGATGAATGACTCCGGGAACGCGGCAGACGCTCAATTGCGTCTTGCCGAAACGTGACCAGACAAACGAATGACAGACAGAAGCGTCGGAAAGTACCCAATGAATCGAGAGCGATCCAATTCAGGGACAGACCTTATTGCTATTGACTCTTCGTGCTGTTCTGTCGCCACAGTCGCGACGTTCCTTACAGCCATGCAACCCGGCTGACAAGCGGCCGCACGAATTCGGATGGCGCGATCGCGCTGGAACACCGGGTGTCAGCGGCAACCGATCCGCTTGCCTCTTGCAAGTCGGGGAGGCCCCGTCACACGGACGGGGCCGCAACCGGGCTAGCCCTTGCTGACCGGCAGCTCCGTGAGCGTGTAGGAGGATTCCTTGAGCTCGGCCTCCACTTCGCGGAATCCCAGACCCTTGTTCGGCATGGCGGCATCCCAGGGCAGCGGCGTGCGCTTTTCCTGCGATCCGGGAGCCGGCAGCGGGAAGATCAGGGACTTGGCGGCGTGATGCGCCACCTGTCCCGTCATGTGATGGTGCTCCTGATGGATGTGGCCGTAGAAGACGGTCACGTGCTGGTACGGCGTCATCAGCTCGATGGCCTTGGCGCCGTCGCTCGTCGCCCAGTCCCATTGGGGGGCCAGGGCGAACAAGGGCCGGTGGGTGAACACGACGATGCGGGCATCCTTGGCCTGCCTGGACAAGTCGTTCTTGAACCAGTCGAGCTGCACGTCGCCGAGTCCGGCGCCGATGTCGGACACGTTGTCCAGCGTCACGAAGTGAACGCCCTTGTGGTCGAACGAGTAGTAGGTCTTGCCGAACTGCTCCTTGAAGGCGGCGCCATTGTCCTGCGACGCGTCGTGCTCTCCGGGGATGAACTTGACATCCTTGACCTTGAGCTGGCTGACGATGTCGCGGAACTCGGCCAGGCGCCGGCGGCGCTCGGCGGGATCGTTCGTGGTGTGCGTCAGGTCGCCGGTGAAGATGATGAAGTCGGGGGTCTGCTCGAGGGCATTGACCGTGGCCACGGCCTTCTTCAAGGTGTTCGCGGCGTCCGGATTGGCCGCACCGCTGTAGCCCCAGTGGGTGTCGGACAACTGGACGAAGAAGAAGTCGTCGTAGCTGTCCTTGCCGGCCGCGCGCGCCGGGCCGTACAGCCCCGACATGAAGACGGCCCCGCCGCCGACGGCGGCAAGTTGCATGAATTTTCTGCGATTGGTCATGTGGTGTACCTCGTGTGTTGGTGAAGCGACCCCGCTCGAACCCAGGGTCGCGAAGGGTGGAGAAAACGTCCATGGAGGCACCGGCGCGTCGGCCGGGCCGGCACTGCCGCAAGCGCTACGGCTTCGATGCCTCCTGCTTCAGGTAGGCGATGAGATCGAGCCGGTCCTGCTCCGACGGCACGCTCACGTTCATCTGCTGCCCGGGAATGAGCTTCTCGGGGCCGGCCAGCCACTTGTCGAGGTTCGCTTCCGTCCAGACGACGCCGGAGGACTTCACCGCGGCCGAGTACGAGTAGTCGCTCACGCTGCCCGCCTTGCGGTTGAATACGCCCCGGTGGCGCGGCCCCAGCTCGTTCTCGTCGAACGAGTGACAGGCGGCACACTTGCCCTGGTACAGCTTGGCGCCGTTCACGGCATCGCCGGCGGCGAACGCCGCGCCGCACCAGCCGATGGTCAGGCTCAGCGTCAAGCTCAGTGATAGGTATTGCTTCATGGAGTGTCGAATCAGGGTTGAGGGGTCGATGTCGCCGCGGCGCTTGCCGCCTTGCAGTGCCATACCGGCAGCCCGGCGCAAATATTCCGGGTCCCGCGGTCCGGCGGTCCGGCGCACGGCGAGCGAGCCGTCGGCGCGTTCAGGGAATAAAACCGGCACGATCCGGGTATGCCCATCAGGAGGGGCTTCGTGTGAACGCAAACTCAGGCAATGACGAGGGTCGGGCGCGCTTCCAGCGGCTCGTCCTGCCGCACCTGGATGCCGCCTACAACGTGGCGCGCTGGCTCACGCGCAATGACCATGACGCGCAGGACGTCGTCCAGGACGCCTGCTTGCGCGCCATGCGCTACTTCGACACCTTCCGAGGCGACCAGGTGAGACCGTGGCTGCTGCAGATCGTCCGGCACACCTGCTATTCATGGCTGCGCGAGAACCGGCCGGCCGAAGTGGTCGCCTTCGACGACGACGAAGGCGAGGCCGAGATGGCGGCCCCTGCGGCGGACGAGCCCCTGGTCATCGCGCTGCGCAATGCGCAGCGCCAGCAGATCAACCACGCGATCTCGAGCCTCCCGATCGCGTTCAGGGAAGTGCTGATCCTGCGCGAACTCGAGGATCTGTCTTACAAGGACATCGCCCGCATCGCCGACGTCCCGGTCGGCACGGTGATGTCGCGCCTGTCGCGAGCGCGCCTGATGATGCAGAAGGCGCTGTCGCCGGAGGGCCGGCCCGTGCTGCGCACCGTACCGCGATCGGCCACCGGGGGAGCATGAACATGAAGCCTGAACAAAGCCTGCGGCAGCTCAATGCCTTTGTCGACAGCGAGCTCGAGCTGGGACAGCAGATCCAGATGGAAGCGCAGATCGCGGCCGATCCCGGACTGGCCGCCCAGGCGGCGAGTCTTCGCGCGCTGCGCGACGCCATCCGGCAGGGCGCGGACTATCACGCCGCGCCGGCCGCTCTGAAGGCCGGCCTGCAGGGCTTCGCTCGGGTGCCCCCGGCGGCGAAGCCGGCCGCGAAACCGGTCGAGCACTTTGCCGGCATCAGACGGTGGCTGACGTGGCGTCCGCCGATGTGGGCGTTCGCGCTGACCAGCCTGCTGGTGGCCGGCGGGAGCTTCGTGGCCAGCTCGCCGAGCCGGGACGATCGCCTGGCGCGGGACGTGATCGCCAGCCATGTGCGTTCGACGCTGGGCTCGCACCTGCTCGATGTCGCCTCGTCGGATCGGCACACGGTCAAGCCGTGGTTGTCGTCCAAGCTCGACTTCTCGCCGCCGGTGGCCGATCTGCAGGTGTCGGGCGCGACTTTCGATGGCGGGCGCGTCGACTACGTGGACGGACATGCCGTCGCGGTGCTCGTGTACAAGCGCCGCGAACACGTGGTCAACACCTTCGTCTGGCCGACGCGCGAAGCGGATGCCACGCCCCGGGTGCTGGCACAACGGGGCTTCAACATCGTCCATTGGACACGCGCCAGCATGACCTACTGGATGGTGTCGGACCTCAACAAGGACGAGCTCCTCGGCCTGGCCTCGGCGCTCGACCACGCCGGCATCGAGCGCTGAAGCAACGGGCGATCGCCGGGGCCCGCGACACCCGGCGCACACCACCTGAGTAATGCGTCAAATCTGTTTTATCTAGTTACGTTAGAATCCGCCTCGAGCGCCCGCAGCGCGTGCCCGCAAGGCCCACCGTCATGACTCCCCTGTTCCTTGGCGGCCAACCGGCTGCCGACTTCCTCAACACCGTGATCAGCCCCAACGGGACCACGGTCGAGTTCATCGGCGACGGCGCGGCTTTCCTGGCGTGGCTGGTGGAGGCCGGACTGCTCGATGCGGACGTGGCCGAGACCCTGCGGCGACGCTTCAGCGCCAAGTCTCTGGATGCGGCCGCTGCCGAGGCCCGGGAGGTCCGCGAATGGGCGCGCAGGTGGATCGCGCGCTGGCGAGTCGCGCCGCACGACAGCTACGAGAAGGAGTTCATCGCCCTGAATCGCCTGCTCAAGCGCGCCAGCACGTACCGGGCGGTGGCGCCATCCGCAACCGGAGCGCAGATGGTCGAGCGCTACCGGATCGAGTCTGCGGAAGACCTGATTTCGCTGGTCGCCACGGAAATCGGCCTGCTCGTGACCACCGAGGATGCCGCCCTGATGAAGCAGTGCATGGGAGCCGGCTGCAGCCTGTGCTTCCTGGACAGGACGAAGGCACACCGGCGCATGTTCTGCAGTGCCGCGCTGTGCGGAAACCGGGCCAAGGTCGCAGCGTTTCGCGAGCGCCACCGCAGCGCGTGAACGTGATTCAGAAGAGCCCGTACGGTTCTCGCCGTCGCTCGTTCTCGTTGATCCGCAGCGGTCGGTCCAGCGCCGGAAAGGCACGCGCCTGAAGACCCGCCGCGACTGTCCGCAGACCGAAGGAGCGCTGCGCCACATGGTGGAGGCGGCGCGGGAGCTGCGGCGGACAGAAGGCCCGCTTACCTGACTCACCCGCGCCGCGGTCAGCGCGCGAACCGCACCGTCGGCTGGACCCGCGGCAGGCTGCTCTTGCGCTGCATCAGGTCGTCGCGTGCGAACAGCTCGGCCACCCAGTCGACGAACACCCGCAACTTGGCGCTGAGGTGCCGGTTGGGCGGGTAGACGATGTGGATCGGCAGCGGCTCCGAGCACCAGTCGGCCAGCACCGGTTCCAGCTCGCCGCTGCTGATGTGCGACTGGAGCATGAAGGTCGCGGCCTGCACGATGCCCAGCCCGGCCAGGCCGGCCGCCACGAAGGCGTTGGAGTCGTTGACCGAGAGGACGTAGCGGCCAGACACCTCGATGCGCTCGCCATCCTTGTGGAAGTCGAACGGGTACGGCCTGCCGGTGCGCGCAGAGAAGAAGCCCACGACGGCGTGGTCGGCCTCCAGGTCGCGCGGATGACGCGGCACGCCATGACGCTTCAGGTAACCGGGAGAAGCGGCCGCGAGGAACTGCAGCTCGCCGACACGGCGCGCCACCAGCGACTGGTCGATCAGCTCGCCGCCGCGCAGCACGCAGTCGACGTTCTCGCTCAGCAGATCGACCGGGCGGTCGCTGACGCCGAGGTCGATCTGGATGTCGGGATAGAGCGCGTGGAACTGCGGCAGCGCCGGGATCAGCACCAGCGTGCCGACCGAGGACCCCACGTCGATGCGCAGCCGCCCGCGCGGGTTGGCCTTGGCGTGCGACATGCTCGATTCGAGCTCGTCGATGTCGCCCAGCAGCCGGATCGCGCGGTCGTAGTAGGCCGCACCGTCGGGCGTGACCGTCACGCGCCGCGTCGTGCGGTTGAGCAGCTTGGTCTGGAGTTGCGCTTCCAGCATCTGCACCAGACGCGTCACCGTGGGCTTGGGCAACTGCAGCGAGTCGGCCGCCTTCGTGAAAGTGCCCGCTTCGACCACGCGCACGAAGGCCTGCATCGCAGAGAACTTGTCCATGGGCTGCCGCCTCCGACGGCCGTCACGCCGCGTCGATGCGGCCACCGATTATTGCGTTGGTGAAATAAAGCATGAGCGAACGGGCTATTTATTAGCCACGCAGCAGCCTCTATCTTCTGCTGCATCGCAACACGCTCTACGCCGCTCCGTCGGCTCGACGCCATGTCCACCCTCTCGTCCCGCCACGCTCCCGCTGCGCCCACCGGCGCCGGCACCCGCGCGGACCAGTTGATCCCCATCGGTTCCGACGAGCCGCTGAAGGCGCGCGTCTACGGCAGCCGCCCCCGCGGCAGTTCGGCGCCGCTGGTGCTGCACTTCCACGGCGGCGCCTTCGTGGCCGGCGGGCTGGACAGCGGCGCGGCCATCGCCGGCCTGCTGGCCGAGGCCGGCGCGGTGGTCGTCTCGCTCGACTACCCGCTGGCACCCGCCCACCCCTTCCCGGCCGCCGTCGAAGCCGGCCATGCCGCGCTGACCTGGGTGCACCGCCACCGCGGCCGCCTGGCCGGCCAGAGCGCGACGGTCTGGGTCGCCGGTGAAGAGGCCGGTGGCAACCTGGCTGCGGCCGTGGCGCTGATGGCCCGCGACCGGCACGGCCCGCCGCTGGCCGGCCAGATCCTGCTGTCGCCGATGCTCGACCCCTGCGTCGCCACCGCGTCGCTGCGCGATGCGGCGGCGGGCCCGGTCGGCTGCCGCTGGGCCGACGGCTGGCACCACTACCTGCCCAACGTGGCCGACGCCGACCACCCGTATGCGGCGCCGGCCTCGTCGATGCGCCTGGCCGGCGTGCCGCGCACCCTGCTCATCACCGCGCAGGACGACCCGCTGCGCGACGAGGCTCTGGCCTATGCGCAGCGCTTGCGCGACGCCGGCGTCGAGGTCGACGAAGCCTTTCTCGCCCAGCCCACCGGCTGGCCCTGCGCCTGCAAGCAGCCCGACAGCGCCCAGGCCGCATGGGCCCCGGCGGTGCGCGAGCACTTTCAGAGCTTTCTCCATCGTCCCTTCAGTCCTGCTTCTTCTTCCCTCCAAAACAACCATCCCGGGAGTCCCTCATGAACCAGCTGCCTCTTCGCTCCCGCCGCCGCCTGTGGGCCGCCGGCACGGCCTTCACCGCGCTGATCGCCGTGACGGCCACCTTCTTCGGCCTGAACAGCCCCAGCGCCGAAGCGACCACCGCGCCGAGCGCGCCCGCCGCCACGCCGGTCTCGGTGGCCACGGTCGTGCAAAGCCAGGTGGCCGCCTGGGACGAGTTCTCCGGCCGCCTGGAAGCGGTGGAACGCGTCGACGTGCGCTCGCGCGTCGCCGGCGCCGTGCAGTCGGTGCAGTTCCGTGAGGGCGCCCTCGTCAAGCAGGGCGACTTGCTGATCACGATCGACCCGGCACCGTATGCGGCCGATGTCGAGCGCGCCGACGCCCAGGTCGTGGCCGCGCAGGCGCGTGTGGCCTACGCGCAGAGCGAGCGCGACCGCGCCCAGCGGCTGTGGGACGAGCGCGCGATCGCGCAGCGCGAGTTCGACGAGCGCCTCAACGCCAGCCGCGAGGCCGATGCCAATCTGCGCGCCGCGCAGGCCGCGCTGCAGTCGGCACGCCTGAACCTCGGCTACACCCAGGTGCGCGCGCCGGTGGCCGGCCGCGTCGGCCGCCTCGAAGTGACCGTCGGCAATCTGGTCGCGGCCGGCCCGGGCGCGCCGGTGCTCACCACGCTGGTGTCCGTCAGCCCGATCTACGCCAGCTTCGATGCCGACGAACAGGTGGTCGCCCGCGCATTGAAGGGCCTACAAGGCATCGACAAGTCCGGCCAGAGCACGCGCGGCCTGCTCGAACGCATCCCGGTGCAGATGGGCACCGCAGCGAGCAGCGACACGCCCTTCACCGGCCGGCTGCAACTGGTGGACAACCAGGTCGACGCCAGGAGCGGCACGGTGCGCGTGCGCGCCGTGTTCGACAACGCCGACGGCAGCCTGATGCCCGGTCAGTTCGCGCGGCTGCGCATGGGCCAGGCCCGCAACGCCAGCGCGCTGCTGGTCAACGAGCGCGCGGTCGGCACCGACCAGAGCAAGAAATTCGTGATGGTGATCGGCGCCGACAACCGTGCCGAGTACCGCGAGGTGAAGCTCGGCGCCCACGTCGACGGCCTGCGCGTCGTGACCGACGGGCTCAAGGCCGACGAGCGCATCGTCGTGGGCGGCCTGCAGCGCGTGCGCCCGGGCTCGTTGGTCGAACCCAAGCCGGTGGCGATGGACGCCAAGGCCGAGGTGCAGGCACGCGGCGACGACGCGGCGCACTCCTGATCGGGGCGACGACCCCGACACCCGCCAGACCCGAGGGAGGAAACCATGAACCTGTCCAAGTTCTTCATCGACCGGCCGATCTTCGCCGGCGTGCTGTCGCTGCTGATGCTGATCGCGGGGCTGATCGCGCTGCGCGGCCTGCCGATCTCCGAGTACCCCGAGGTCGTGCCGCCCTCGGTGGTGGTGCGCGCGCAGTACCCCGGCGCGAACCCGAAAGTGATCGCCGAGACCGTGGCCACACCGCTCGAAGAGGCCATCAACGGCGTCGAGGGCATGCTCTACATGGGCAGCCAGGCCACCACCGACGGGCTGATGACGCTGACCGTCACCTTCAAGCTCGGCACCGACCCCGACAAGGCGCAGCAGCTGGTGCAGAACCGCGTCTCGCAGGCCGAGCCGCGGCTGCCGGAAGAGGTGCGCCGCCTGGGCATCACCACGATCAAGAGCGCGCCGGACCTGACGATGGTCGTGCACCTGCTGTCGCCCAACGACCGCTACGACATGACCTACCTGCGCAACTACGCGGTGCTCAACGTCAAGGACCGGCTGGCCCGCATCGACGGCGTGGGCCAGGTGCAGCTGTTCGGCTCGGGCGACTACTCGATGCGCGTCTGGCTCGACCCGCAGAAGGTGGCCGAGCGCGGCCTGTCGGCCAGCGACGTGGTGCGCGCGATCCGCGAGCAGAACGTGCAGGCTGCCGCCGGCGTGGTGGGCGCCTCGCCGGGCCTGCTGGGCGTGGACCTGCAGCTGTCGATCAACGCGCAGGGCCGCCTGCAGAACGAGGACGAGTTCGGCGACATCATCGTCAAGACCGGCGCCGACGGTGCCGTGACGCGGTTGCGCGACCTGGGCCGCATCGAGCTCGGCGCGGCCGAGTACGCGCTGCGCTCGCTGCTCGACAACAAGTCGGCGGTGGCGGTGCCGATCTTCCAGGCGCCGGGCTCGAACGCCATCGAGATCTCGAACCACGTGCGCGAGACCATGGCCGAGCTCAAGCAGTACATGCCCGAGGGCGTGGACTACGAGATCGTCTACGACCCGACGCAGTTCGTGCGCGCGTCGATCGAATCGGTGATCCACACGCTGCTCGAAGCGGTGGCGCTGGTGGTGCTGGTGGTGATCCTGTTCCTGCAGACCTGGCGCGCGTCGGTCATCCCGCTGCTGGCAGTGCCGATCTCGGTCATCGGCACCTTCGCGGTGATGCATCTGTTCGGCTTCTCGATCAACGCGCTGAGCCTGTTCGGCCTGGTGCTGGCGATCGGCATCGTGGTCGACGACGCGATCGTGGTGGTCGAGAACGTGGAGCGCAACATCGAGGCCGGCCTGAGCCCGCGCGAGGCCACCTACCGCGCGATGCGCGAGGTGTCGGGGCCGATCATCGCGATCGCGCTGGTGCTGATCGCGGTGTTCGTGCCGCTGGCCTTCATCAGCGGCCTGACCGGGCAGTTCTACCGCCAGTTCGCACTGACCATCGCGATCTCGACGGTGATCTCGGCGATCAACTCGCTCACGCTGTCGCCGGCGCTCGCCGCGCTGCTGCTGAAGGGCCATGGCGCGCCGAAGGATGCGCTGACGCGCGGCATGGACCGCGTGTTCGGCCGCTTCTTCGCGCTGTTCAACCGCGCCTTCAAGCGCGGCGCCGAGGGCTACAGCGGCGGCGTGACGCGCGCCATCTCGCACAAGGCCGTGATGGTCGGCGTGTACCTGGTGTTCCTGGCGGTGACGGTGGGCCTGTTCAAGGCCGTGCCGAGCGGCTTCGTGCCGGCGCAGGACAAGCAGTACCTGATCGGCTTCGCGCAGCTGCCCGACGGCGCCACGCTCGACCGCACCGAGGACGTGATCCGCCGCATGGGCGAGATCACGCTGAAGCAGCCGGGCGTCGAGCACGCGGTCTCGTTCCCGGGCCTGTCGATCAACGGCTTCACCAACAGCTCGAACTCGGGCATCGTGTTCGCGACGCTCGCGCCCTTCGAGCAGCGTCGCGACCCGAGCCTGTCGGGCGCCGCGATCGCACAGCAACTGAACCAGAAGTACGCGGCGATCGAGGACGCCTTCATCGTGATGTTCCCGCCGCCGCCGGTGCAGGGCCTGGGCACCACGGGCGGTTTCAAGCTGCAGCTCGAGGACCGCGGCTCGCTCGGCTACGAGGCGATGGACGCGGCGGTCAAGGCCTTCATGGCCAAGGCCCAGCAGGCACCCGAGCTGGCCGGCCTGTTCTCGAGCTACCAGGTCAACGTGCCGCAGCTCTACGCCGACATCGACCGCACCAAGGCGCGCCAGCTCGGCGTCGCGGTGACCGACGTGTTCGACACGATGCAGATCTACCTGGGTTCGCTCTACGTCAACGACTTCAACAAGTTCGGCCGCACCTACACCGTGCGCGTGCAGGCCGATGCCTCGCACCGCGCGCGCGCCGAGGACGTGGGCCTGCTGAAGGTGCGCTCGGCCTCGGGCGAGATGGTGCCGCTGTCGGCGCTGATGAAGGTGCAGCCGAGCTTCGGCCCGGAGCGCGCGATGCGCTACAACGGCTACCTCGCCGCCGACATCAACGGCGGCCCGGCGCCCGGCCATTCCTCGGGTCAGGCGCAGGACGCGGTCAAGCGCATCGCCGCCGAGACGCTGCCGCCCGGCATCAGCTACGAGTGGACCGAGCTGACCTACCAGGAGATCCTGGCCGGCAACTCGGCGCTGTGGGTGTTTCCGCTGGCGATCCTGCTGGTGTTCCTGGTGCTCGCGGCGCAGTACGAGAGCCTGACGTTGCCGTTGTCGATCATCCTGATCGTGCCGATGGGCCTGCTCGCCGCAATGACCGGCGTGTGGCTCGACGGCGGCGACAACAACGTGTTCACGCAGATCGGGCTGATCGTGCTGGTGGGCCTGAGTGCGAAGAACGCGATCCTGATCGTCGAGTTCGCCCGCGAGCTGGAGTTCGCCGGCCGCACGCCGGTGCAGGCGGCGATCGAGGCCAGCCGGTTGCGGCTGCGCCCGATCCTGATGACCTCGCTGGCCTTCGTGATGGGCGTGCTGCCGCTGGTGCTCTCCAGCGGCGCCGGCGCCGAGATGCGCCAGGCGATGGGTGTCGCGGTGTTCGCCGGGATGATCGGCGTGACCGCCTTCGGCCTCTTCCTCACGCCGGTGTTCTACGTGCTGCTGCGCCGGCTGACCGGCAACCGGCCGCTCAAGCTGCACGGCGAGGTGCCGCATGTCGAGGCCTTCGCCGGCACGCCCGGCGCCGGCGGCGCGGGCCTCAAGCCGCTGCCGGCCGCGCCGCTGGGTCACCACGAGTGAGCCGCCGTCCTGCACTCCACTTCCTGCCAGCAGAGAACGCCATGAAACTCCCCTCCCTCACCCGCCGCCCGCGGCGGGTCTCCCGGGCCGTGCTGGCCCCGCTGTTCGCAGCCCTGGTGCTGGCGGGCTGTGCGACCGCCCCCGCCATCGACCCCGCGGCACTGCCGGTCGCGCCCCCCGCCGGTTTCAAGGAAGGCGACGGCCGCTGGACCACGGCCGCACCCGCCGAGGCCCAGCCACGCGGCGCGTGGTGGAAGGCCTTCGCCGACCCGGCGCTCGACGAGCTCGTCGAGCGCGCAGGCCAGGCCAACAACAGCATCCAGGTCGCCGCGGCGCGGCTGGCCCAGGCACGTGCCCTGGTGCGCGCCGCCGACGCCAACCGCGCGCCCCAGGTCGGCCTCGGCGCCGGCGCCTCGCGCGGCACCGAGGCCGGCGCCGGCCCGGCCGCGACCACGCTGCTCAGCGCCGGTGCCAGCCTGAGCTACGAGGTCGACCTGGTCGGCCGGCTGCGCGCCACGAGCGATGCGGCCTCGCTCGACGCCCGGGCCCGCGAGGCGCTGCTGCAGAGCACCCGCCTGCTGGTGCAAGCCGATGTGGCGCAGGCCTATCTGGTGCTGCGCGCGGTCGACGAGGAGCGGGCCCTGGTGCGCAAGACCGTCGTGGCCTACCGCGACACGCTCAAGCTGACCGAGCGCCGCTACCAGGCCGGCGACGTGGCCGAGCTGGACGTGGCGCGCGTGCTCACCCAGGTCGCGGCGACCGAGTCGGAGGCGCTGGCGCTCGACCGCCGGCGCGCCGAACTCGAGCACGCGCTGGCGGTGCTGGTCGGCGCGGCCGCATCCGACTTCCAGCTTCCGATGGCCGGCTGGGCGACGGCGCTGCCGGTGATCCCGGCCGGCGTGCCCGGCACGGTGCTGGCGCGCCGACCGGACGTCTCGGCCGCGCAGAGCTCGATGCTGGCCGCGCAGCTGCGCGTCGGCGTCGCGCAGGCCGCGTGGTTCCCGGACCTGACGCTGACCGCCACCGGCGGCCATGCCTCCACGGAACTCGGCGACCTGTTCCAGTGGTCGGCCCGCGCCTGGGGCGTCGGTGCGCTGCTGTCGCTGCCGCTGTTCGACGGCGGGCGGCGCGAGGCGGGCGTGCAGAACGCGCGTGCCGAGCTGGACGCTGCGCTGGCGGGCTACCGCGAGCAGGTGCTGGTCGCCTTCCGCGATGTCGAGGACCAGCTCTCGGCGCTGCGGCTGCTGGCCGAGCAGTCCGAGGCGCAGTCCCGGGCGGTGGCCTCGGCGGCGCGGGCCACGGTCTTGTCGGACTCGCGCTACCGCAACGGGCTGGTCAGCCAGCTCGACCTGCTCGATGCGCAGCGCAGCGAGCTCGCCAACCGCCGGCAGGCGCTGCAGGTCAGGTCGGCCCAGTACCAGGCGACCGTGGGCCTGGTGAGGGCCCTGGGCGGCGGATGGGACATCGCGGACGCGCAGCGGGCGCCGGCCGGCGTTGTCGGCGCGGCCCAGGCGCGGGCTGCGGGCGGTTGAGCGGCGGGAACGGCGGCAGCGAGCGACCCGTCGAAGAACACGGTCACGGGCAGCCGGCGATCCGTCGCTCGGCGCCCCTCAGGCGAGGCTCATCGGGAGCCGCCGCGCAGTTCGTTGGGACTCAGCCCGAAGTGCTGCTTGAAAATCCGGCTGAAATGAGCCGGCGCGGGGAAGCCCCACTGATGGGCAATCTCGGCGACGCTGCGCGCTCTGTAGGCCGGATTCGCCAGGGCCTCTCGGCAGCGATCGAGGCGCTGCTGGCGGATGTAGCAGGACACGCTCTGGCCCGTCTGCGAGAACAGCAGGTGCAGGTAGCGCGGGGACATGTTGTGAGCCTGCGCGATGCTCGCGGGACCGAGCCCTTCTTCCTGCAAGTGGTCGAGGATGTAGTTCTGCAGGCGGATGAGGTATTGATGCGACAGCCCGAGCTGCGGTGTCGTGCTGATCCGGTACAGCATCGCGGCCGCCAGCAGCTCGACCGTTGCGCGGCGAACCGCCGACAGGTCCGAGCCTTCCAGCCAGTCGGCCTGCCTCGCCAGCGTGTCGACATGCGAATACAGCACGGCACCCAGTCCCGAGCGGCTGTCGAGCACCGCGCCGCGAAAGCCGCCGATGCGCGGCAGCCGCTCCTTGAGTTCGACCCAGGGCACGACGAGCGAGACCTTGTGAAGACGCTCGGTCGACGTCAGCTCGATCGGCGCCTGGCTGGTCCAGATCACCAGATCCTTCGGCCCGACGAAGCAACGGTCCTCGCCGCACCGGAACGACTCGCATCCCGACTTGGTGATCTGCACACCGATGCAAGCCAGCCTCTCCTCGCACACCAGCTGCTGGAGCCGATCCTGTTGGTGAGGCTCGACCCTGCATTCGACGACACGCAGGCCCGCGATCTCGCGGCTGACGAAGCGCTCGTCGCTCGCGCAGTCTGCCGAGGCGGCCTCGTGCCAGGCGGGGTCGCGAAGCACGACCGCCTCGGTTCGATCGGCCGGGGCACTGCCGTCCATTGCATCGTCCATACGCGGCCCCCGGACAGTCGGCCGGCCTAGGGCCTGTTCACGCTACCGGAGGGCACACGCCTTGACCTGCCATCCCTCACTGCGAGGCTCTCGGCTTGCCGCCAAGCGAGAGGATGTAGGCCGTGATGCGCCAGACTTCGTCGTCGGAGATCGCGCCCTGCCAGGCCGGCATGACGTTGGCGCCGCGCCTGCGCCCGTTGGTGATCACGTCGTGGATCTGGGCTGGATCCCAGTCGAGGTGTTCGCGAAACGGCACATGCTTGCCGGCGTCGCCTTCGTAGCCGTGGCAGTACGCGCAGGTCTTCACGAACCGCACGCGGCCCGCTTCGATCCACTCGGGGTTGCGGAGCGCTTCGGCCCCGGGGGGCGCAACGGGTTCCTGCGCGCCGGCGCAGACAGCCCAGAGCAGGCCCGTCGTCAGCGCGCAGGCGCGCGCCCATGCGGCCAGGCGCTTGCGATCGATCATTCGGCTCATCGTGAGGTTCGAGTTCCATTGACGTTCGCAGGAGCGGCGCGAAGCCGCTCCCGCGGGCAGGCATTCAGGCCGGACTCAGTCCAGCGTGAACGCGATCAGCGCGGCACCGCCCCGGGCCCCCTTGAACTCCGGCCACACGCCCGACGAGAAGGCCGGGAACAGCGAGCCGAAACCGGTCGACGCGACGATGTACTGCTTGCCGCCCGCCCAGTAGCTGACGATGCCGCCGCGCATGCCGGAGCCGACGTTGAAGTTCCACAGCTCCTTGCCCGTCTGGTCGTCGTAGGCCGACAGGATGCCGCGCGGGCTGCCGTTGAAGATCAGCCCGCCGCCGGTGGCCAGCACGTTCGACAAGCCCGGCACCTCGAACTCGATCTTCCAGGCCTGCTTGCCGGTGATCGGGTCGTAGGCCGCGAGGCGGGAACCCGCCTTCTTGCCCGGCGGCGCGATGACCTCGAACTCGGTGAAGTCGAAGTAGGGCTGCCCGTAGGCCAAATCCGCAGGCTTCTGCTCGTTCATCACGACGCGGTTGCAGATCTCGTGGCCGTTCGTGTACCAGAGCCTGGTCTTCGGGCTGTAGGCGCCGGCGTTCCAGCTGCGAGCGCCCAGCACGCTGGGGCAGAACACCCCGCTCTTGCCAACCTCGGGCGGATTGCGACCGATCAGCGCACCGGTCTTGCGGTCGATGCTCTTGACCCAGTTCACTCCTTCGGCGAACTGCCAGACGTCCTGCACCTCGCCGGTCTTGCGGTCGAGGACGGTGACGAAGCCGCCCTTGTTCAGATGCGTCAGCAGGTCCTTGCCGTTCTTCTCCAGCATCAGGAACTCGTAGGCCGAGTCGTTGTCCCAGCTGTCGTTGGGCGACTCCTGGTGATGCCACTTGATCTTGCCCGTCGCCGGCTCGATCGCCAGGATGGACGCGGAATAGAGGTTGTCGCCGGCGCGCTTGGCGCTGTTGAAGTCGGGCGCGGGGTTCGAGGTGCCGACGAAGAAGGTGTCGTTCTTCTCGTCGTACTGACCCGGCAGCCAGGCGCCGCCGCCGCCGACCTTGATGGTGTCGCCGGGCCAGCTCTTCGGATCGTCCTTGAGCAGGTCCAGGGTCCACGCCGGCTCACCGCTGTCGGCGTTCACCGCATAGAGCTTCGAGCGCTGCGCCAGGTCGCCGCCGGTCGGCCCGATGATCAGCACGCTGCCGGCCAGCTGGGGCGGCGAGGTGAAGTTGCAGCCGTGGCAGGACTTCGGGTCGGTGAGCTTGGTCTTCCACAGCTGCTTGCCGGTCTTCTGGTCCAGCGCGATGAGGTGCCCGTCGGAGGAGCCGATGAAGACCTTGCCGCGAGCCACCGTGACGCCACGGTTGTAGAAGCCGAACAGGGACTTTTCCTGGATGGCATCGAGCTCGGGAATGAACTGCCAGAGCTGCTTGCCGCTGGCCGCATCGACCGCGAAGGTGCGGTTGTTCGAGGCGCTGTAGTACAGCACGCCGTCGAGTTCGATCGGGGTGGCCTGCAAGCCCTGGGCGATCTCGCCGGGCTGGTGGATCCACGCCACCTTGAGCTTCTTGACGTTCTTCTTGCTGATCTGGTCGAGCGGGCTGTAGCGCCAGCCGCGCCAGTCGCCGTGGTAGCCGGGCCAGTTCTTGCCGGCTTCGTCGGCCGCATTCGCGCCGCCCGCCAGGCCGAGCAAGACCGCTGCTGCGGCAGCCAGGCCGGTTCTCTTCAGCAGGCCCATCTTGCGGTGATCATTTTTCGTCGATGTCAATTCGGTCTCCTTTTTTCGACTTGAAATACCGGTCCCGCACTTGGCATGCAGGACCCCTTGTGCGACTCGAGGTCGCGCCACGCTCGAATGACTTCAATGCCAGGGTCGGCGCCTCATGCCCAGCTCGTGGGTCGCGGTCGGTCAGCCGACACGGCGGGTTCATCCACGAACGACCCGGCTCCCCATGTGCCTGGACTGCACGAACCAGCCGTCGTGCCGAAGCGCATCGGGCACCGTCACCGGCATGCGTTGCGACAGCCAGCAGCGGGTGGGCAGCGTCAAATCTCCGGCGCTCGTGCGCAAGGCTGCGGCGTCGGCCGGCAAGGACACGAACGCGCACCGGATGGCCTCGACCTGCTCGCCGCTCAGATCACGGGCGATGAACACCAGCCTCCCGCGGCGATCACGGAACGGACCCTCGTCCGGCCACCGGGGCAGGCGCACCGACGGATAGGCCACGCCCTGCACGCACTGGATCACCTGCGGCCGGGTCTCGCCCGCCACACTCACCAGCCCCTTGACGCGCAGCAGCCCGGCACTGTGCCTGCGCAGGATCTGCCCCATGGTCACCGCGAAGCCGAACCAGGGCACCGGCTGCTCGAACGTGACCACGAAGCTGGACACGCCGGGCGAGTGCGGTGCGGCCGCACGTTCGGCGTCGGCCGCCTGGCGGTCGCGGCGTTCGCGCCAGCGCTGCGGCAGGTAGCGGCCGCCCGCCGCTGCGGCGGCGGCCTCGCCGTCCTCGGTCTCGCTCGGTGAAATGTCGAGGTCGAGGCGATCCAGCCAGTCGACCGCTGAACCCTCGCGCGTTTCACGGTCGGCCTGCCGCAGGGCCTCTTCGCCCAGCCACTCCTGCACGCTGGGCGGCTTGCCGCTGGCGCCGTAGATGCCGCAGGTGAGCAAGACCTCCGCGCCCGCCATGCCGTTGCGAATCTGCCGCCGGGGGGCCCCGGGATTGAGTCTTTGCAGCTCCCGTTCGAGCGCGGCCAGCTCGGACGAGCCGGCCTGGTCGCACTTCGTGATCAGGAGGCGGTCGGCCACCACCACCTGGCGCGTGGCTTCGGCGAAGTCGCGCAGCTGGGCCAGGCCCTGGGTGGCGGACACCACGGTGACCACCCCGTCGCAGACATAGCGCGCGGCCACGAAGGCCTCTTCCATCAAGGTGTAGATCACCGGCACGGGGTCGGCCAGTCCGGTGGTCTCGACGACGACACGCGTGATCGGCGGGATCTCGCGGCGGGCGCTGCGCAGCGCCAGGCTCTTGAGCGCGTTGACCAGGTCGCCCTGCATGGCGCAGCACAGGCAGCCGGAATCGAGCAGCATCAGCTGGTCGTCCACCTTGTCCACGAGGTGGTGGTCGATGCCCACCTCGCCGAATTCGTTGACCAATACCGCCACGCCGGCCATCTCCGGCAGCCGGATCCAGTGATTGAGCAGCGTCGTCTTGCCCGCACCGAGAAAGCCGGTCAGCAGGCTGACCGGGATCCGGTCGACCGGCGCCCGCGAGGACTTCACCGCGGGCTGGGAGAGAGTGTTCATTGGGTGGCTCCGGCGAATGGTGGGCATCCCTGATCGAGGTGATGCCGCAGGGCGGGCCGGCCGGCGCGGTTGCGCAGACCGGCTCGCGAAGAGCGAATGACCGGGCGACGCCGCGCGGGACTAGCCACCCCGCAGCCGTGACAGCGCCTCGAGCACCGATTCCGGCCTCAGCCCCGCTTCCAGCTGGGCAAAGTGGAACTGCCGCTCGCCCAGTGGCGGCACGCTGTCCCCCCTGGCGAATGCCGCGCTGATGTCCCGTCCCACGGCCGCCGACCCGGCCTGCTGCATCACCGGCGAGATGACCGCGTCGAAGTCCGCCAGGGCATCGACCGGCAGAGTCACCTCGGCAGGCAGACGCAGCGCGACCGACCAGCGGTAATGCCGCACCACGTTGACGACCGACTGGTAGCGCGCCAGATCAGCGGGACCGAAGCTCACGTCGTCCGGCGCCTCCTCGAGCAGCAGGCCCGACACCGGGAACACCGACACGGCACGGATCAGATCGGCCAGGTACATGGCCGCGTCCTCGATGTCGTCGCCTTCCGCCGCGATGTCGCTGCGGCCGCTCATGCGGTTCGCATGGTTCAGCCAGTGCCTGGGCGACGGCACGGCCAGCACCAGCGGCGTCTGGCCGCGCAAGTGCGCGAGGACCGCTTCAACCACCTCGGCCAGCACGGCTCGAGGGGCTTGCGGCTCGAGCAGCTTGCGCAGCGCCGTCGACGCGCGGCGCCGGTTTCCCATCTGACCGGCCAGGCCGCCGTGGCGGGCCGTCCACGCGTCGTAGAACTCGCCAACCTCCAGCACGGCGACATCCGGCTTGAGCAGCCCGTGCGCCTGCGAGAAGTAGGCCAGGTAGTTGGCCGCCGATACCCAGGGATCGCCCGCCTCGCCGAGCAGGAGCCGCTTCGTGTAGGCCGATGATTTCAACCAGACGCGAAGCCTGCCCCCGCCCGCCGAGCCGGGAAGCAGCTCGGCGAACGGCTGGTTCATTGCTTTTCTTCCCCAAGCTGCCCCAGCGTCGCCAGGCGCGCCTCGAGCTCGTCGATGCGCACGTCCTTCGGATTGCGCATGTAGTTGGGCTTGGGCTTGTTGGCGTCGCGGGTGATGTCGGGGCTGCCGACATACAGGGTGCCGACGTCGTCGCCCCAGCAGCCGAAGTACTGCAGATGGCTGGGCGGCTTGGGCTTGTTCCAGGTCTTGACGAAGTCCTTGTACGGCACGCCCCGTGCCACGCGGGCCTTGCGTTCGGCGGCACGCAGCGCTTCGGTCGCGCCATGGTCGATGGCCAGCGTGACCGGGTCGAACTTGACCCGGTACAGCCGCTCCGCCACGCCCGGCGACATCAGGCCTTCCTCGATGTCCCGGACCACGGCCGCGGGGTCGCGCTCCAGCAGGTCGCCATAGCCTGCACCGGCCCCCTGGGAGATCATGAACAGCTCGCCGCGCTTGGAGATCTCGAAACCCATGCCCATGTGGTGGGTGGTGTAGGTCGCGTTCTCGAAGGGCTGCTCGTTCATGATCTCTGCGATCGAGTGCTTGAAGCGCTCCGGCTCGTTCAGCAGCACGTCGTAGACATCCACCCCCTTGACCTTGCACAGCGGGTAGGCGCCGCAGGCGTAGCCGCCGAACAGGCCCTGGAGCGGCGGGAACTTGGCGCCCTGGCAGACGGTCATGAAGCCCCATTGATCGCTGTCCTTGGTGGACACGATCATGGTGTAGCCCTGACCGCCGCGGTACTTGCCCGGCGCGATGGCGTCCCTGGTCATCTTCTTGGACACCAACTGCAGGAAGGGCACGTCCTCCTCGTTGAGCTCCTGCTCGCCGATGTCGGCCATCGTCGCGAAGATCGGCGCGAGCGCGTGCTCGCCGTCCATGTCGGAGCGGGCACCCGCACCCATGCCGTTCAGGTCGGCGCACAGGTTCCCCAGCGTCTCGCCGTGCTGGCTGACCCCACCCCAGATGAAGGTGTTGATCATGTTGAAGGTCGGCGCGTGGACCTTCGTGTACTTCTCCGGGCAGCTGTACAGGAACTTCGCCACCGCGTGCTGACCGGCCGTGAAGCCGGTGAAGATCGACATCAGGCTCTGCGAGTTCGGCGCGTCGTAGGAGCAGTTGACGATCGAATGCGGGTCGGTGATGACCTCGATCGGCGCGAAGGCCGCCTGGCCCCGCGGCAGGTCGGGCCACACGTAGCACAGGAAGACCTGCGCCAGCATGCCCTTGAGTCCGGCCACGATGGTGTTGGTGGCGCGGTTGGTGAACTCCGGGCTGGAGCCGCGGAAGTCGAAGATCAGCCGGTCGCCCGTCTTCGTGAGCTTGCAGTTGATCTTCACCAGGCAGTTCTCGCGCAACGTCGAGTCCTGGATGATGTAGGTGCGCACCGTCATGTCGGGCCACTCGCTGATGCGGCGCTTGACCTCGGCGCGCACGTTCTCCATCGTCAGGCGCAGCGTGGAGATCAGGGCCTCGGGGCCGTCGGTGTTGAGCGTCTCCTCGATGCGCTGCTTGATGCGCAGGCAGGCGAACAGCTTGACCTTCATGTCCTCGTACTGCAGCTTGGGCTCGCGCACCGAGTTCTGCAGGAAGGTCAGGATGTCGCGCTTGATCTGGTAGTTCTCAACCACCTTGAAGGGGCACATCTTGAGCCCCTCGTCGCACGGGCTTTCCGCCATCGACGGCATGCCGCCGGGTTCGATGGCGCCGTTCTCGCCCTCGTGCACCGTCGAGGCCACCCAGCACACCAGCTTGCCCTTGTGGAAGATGGGCAGGATCATGCTCTGATCGGTGTTGTGGACGTTGCCGTAGCGCGAGTCGTTGTGGATGAAACCGTCACCCTCGCGCACGCCGACGGTCGGCTCGTTGACCCAGTTCTTGATGATGAACTTGATCGGGTGGTGCACCAGCGTCGAGAAGATCAGCACACCGCCGGCGCTGGCGATCGCCAGGTCGCCCGAGGCCGAGTACACGCCGGTGATGATGTCGCCCCACTTGGCACCGGGGGCGGCTCCCATCTGCTCGACCATCTCGAAGCCTTCGTCGCAGCCGGCCTGGATGCGGTCGCGGATCTTGGCCACCGTGTGGGCATCGCTGACCTTGTGGATGCACGCGTCCTCGGTCGCGCTGCGCGGCATCAGATCGTGGTTCTGCATGATCTCGGGGTCCGGCCCGAGGAACAGCGTGGTGTCGTTCAGGAACTTCTTGATCAGTGCGATTTCTTCGGCACTGGGCAGCTTTGCAGCAGTAGGCACTAGGGTTTCGCTCATTTGAATCCTCTTTGTTTGTCGGTCTGGCGATGTCCCGCGCGCCTTCAGGCGCGCAGGAACCAGGAGGCGCCTTGCCGTGCCGCGACGAAGTTCCAGCCCGGATCGACCAGGAAGGTGGTCACTTCCGATGCGACGATGGCGGGGCCGGGGATCTGCACCCCCGGCTGGATGGCCGAGCGGTTCCAGACCGGGGTCTCCATCGCTCCCTCGTGGCCGACGAAGTAGCACTGGCGCACCGTCTCGGGCTTCGGGGGCGACTTGCGCAGGTTCTCGGCCACCGGCTTGATGTCCTCGAATTCCACGGTTTCGTGCTGCACGAAGGCCGCCACGCGGATGGTGTTGATGCGGATGCCGGCTTCCGGCGCCTGGCTGCCCTCGCCGAAGCGCTTGCCGTAGTCGTTCGAGAACTGCGAGATCAGTGCCAGCACGTCGGCCGGTCCGTGCACCTCGTGCTGCGGGATCACCGCGGTGGTCTGCACCAGCTGGTTGCCGTAGCGCATGTCCAGCTCCAGGCTGTGCTGGATCTGCTCGCGCGGGATGCCCTGGCGGATCAGGTCCTGCGTGCCCATTTCCTTCAACTCGGCGACGATGCTGTTGAAGCGCGCGTAGTCGTCGAAGATGTGGCGCGTGTTCGAGTCGTACAGCACCATGTAGAGCGACTGCTCGTGGATGTGCAGCTGGTGCATGTTGCCGGCACCCACCGCCGAGAACACCGAGCTGAGCGGCGGCGCCAGGATCTTGTCGATGCCCAGGTTGCGCGCGATGCCGCAGCAGTGCAGCGGACCGTTGCCGCCATAGGCCAGCATCGTGAACTCCTTGGGGTCATAGCCCCGCGCACGCAACTCGGTGAACAGGCCGTTGGCCATGTTGTCGTCGACCTTCTCGCGGATCATCAGCGCCGCCTCGATCACCGAGCAATCGAGGTCGTCGCACAGCGTGTCCTCGATCGCCGCGGTCGCACGGCGCGGGTTCAGGGGAATCGAGCCGCCGGCGTAGTTGTTCGGGTCCAGGTAGCCGAGCAGCAGATCGGCGTCGGTGACGGTCGCGTTCATGCCGCCGCGGTCATAGCAGGCCGGGCCGGGGTCGGAGCCGGCGCTCTGCGGTCCGCACTTCACCGTTTCGTACATGCGGTCGTAGCTGGCGATCGAGCCGCCGCCGGCACCCAGCGTCACCAGGTGGACCATCGGCACCGAGACCAGCCAGCGGTCGATCACCGGGTTGAAGTCGTAGTGCTTGACGCCGCCGTCGACCACGATGCCGATGTCGTAGCTGGTGCCGCCCATGTCGGTGGCGACCACGTTGCCCAGGCCGGCGTGCATCGCCAGGTGTTCCGACGCGGCGATGCCCGAGACCGGGCCGGAGTGGATGGTCTGCAGCGCATCGGTGGAATTGAGCTGCGCCATGCCGCCGGAGTTGTGGATCACCAGCATCGGCTTGTCGTAGCGATGGGCCCGCAGGTTCTGCTCCAGCGCCGACAGCGCGTGGTACATGGTCGAGTGCAGGTAGCCGTCCACCACCGCCGACGTGGCGCGCACGTACTCGCCCTTGCGGCCCGCCACCTGGTGCGACAGGATCACCGGGATCGCGCCCAGCAGGTGGGACGGGTACTCCTCGAACAGGATCTCCTCGATGCGCTGTTCGTGCGCCGGATTGACCACGCTGTTGACCAGCGCGACCACGATGATCTGGGCGCCGCGGTCCACCAGCGAGCGGATCTGCATGCGGACGTCTTCCTCGTCCAGCGGCATCACCAGCTTGCCCTGGAAGTCCAGGCGTTCGCGCACGCCGCAGATCATGTGGGCCTCCACCAGCGGCGCCGGCCGCTGGGCATTCGGCATGTCCTGCTTGCCGAGGTTGTCCAGCCCCTCGCCATAGCCGCGCGCCCGGCTCAGCGGTACGGTCGCCTCGTAGCCGGCCGTCACCAGCATGCCCATCTTCGGGCCCTTGTGCTCGATCAGCGCATTGGTGCCGAGCGTGGTGGCGTAGCGCACCGAGTCCACCTCGGACAGGATGGTCTCGAGCTCCAGCCCCAGCACCTTGTTGGCCTTGCCGAGCGCCTCGTTGAAGCCGAGCGCCAGGTTGTGGTGGGTGGTGAGCGCCTTGGCCTCGATGTACTTGCCATCCCACACCACGAAACAGTCGGTGAAGGTCCCACCGATGTCAACGGATACACGCCTCATTTCATCTCCTCGCTTGGATTGCGCCCGCCCGTCGCCTTCAGGGCGCGGGCGGCCGATCTGCCATGAATGCCCGCAGGTCTCAGTGCTGGTGGTCGTTCGGGTTGCCGGCCACGGCCGGGCCGGTGACGGCGTCCTTGAGCTCTTCACGACGGGCCCACTGCGCGCGCAGTGCCGGTAGGTCGGGCTGCATGTCGTACAGCGGCGGATGCCCTGGAACGGCGTACTCGGTCTCGACCTGGGTGCCGCAGCTCGGGCAGTAGTACTCCAGGATGCGCACCCACTCGGGGTCGGGACTGAAAGTGAAGCGGTAGCGCTCCGGGTCCAGGATCGGCGGATGGATCTCCCGCGGGTCGCGGTCGTGCACCAGCATGCCTTCCTTGTAGCTCGCGGTGGCCGGCCCGATCACGTGGTCGCAGACCCGGCACTCCCATTGCTCCGCGTCCAGGTCAACGCGCAGGTATTCAGTCATCAGTACCTTCATGATCTTCAAGCCTTTCTGTTCAACAAGACGTCACCGGCATCGCTGATGACAAAGCTCCATCCGTCCAGCACACGGCAGGTGAAGTAGTCTTCTTCGAGAATCGCCGGACCCGCGGCGTGATCGCCCGCCTTGAGCTGGGCCAGCTGATAGACCGGCACGTCGATGCGGCCGCGGCCGCGCGTCAGGACGTTGCGCATGCCGACCGGCTGCGCCGCCGAGCGTTCGACGAACTTCGCCGCGCTGCCGTTCTGCTCGCGCAGGCGCTTGATGGCCGCCAGCTCCAGTTCCACCGCCGAGGCGTTCGCGAGGGCAGCGGGGAAGGTCGGCGTGTCGGACAGCGGGAACTGCTGCTCCTTGCCGTGGCTGTCGGTGCCCACCAGCCGTGCCACGATCTCGTAGTCACCCTTGGCGACGCCCTCGGCGAACATGTCGCGCGACGCCCTGACGCGCAGCACCGCGAGGGCGTCTTCCAGGCCCTGCTGGTTGTGCGTGTCGAGCGAGACGGCGTAGCGCTGGGAGATGTCGCAGGTGCCGATGCCGTAGGCGCTGAACACCGCCGCCATCTGCGGGATCGCCACCCGGCTGATGCCGGCCATCTCGGCCACGCCGCAGGCGTTCAGCGGCCCGGCGCCACCGAAGGCGAGCAGCACGCTTTCCTTCGACACCTTGGTGAAGCGGTGCAGCTCCGCGGCGACCTTGTCCTCGAACGCGAGCTCCATCTGCTGCAGCGCGTCGTCGAGCTTCAGGCCGAGCGGTGCCGCGATGTTCACGGACACCGCCGTCGCGGCCCGGTCCAGGTCCAGGCCCATGCCACCGCCGAAGTAGGACTTCGGATCGAACAGACCCGCCAGCAGGCTGCCGTCGGTGATGGTGGCGAACTGGCCGCCGCGGCCGAAGCAGGCCGGCCCCGGCACGGCGCCCACGCTCTCCGGGCCGATGACGATCTTGCCCTTGGCCACCTTGAAGATCGAGCTGCCGCCGGCGCCCGCGCTCATGATCTCGCACAGCGGCAAGGACACGCTGATGCCTTCCACGTGGCCGCGGCGCACCTCGGCCACCGTGCCGTCCAGGTACTGGCCGATGTCGGTCGTGGTGCCGCCGACGTCGATCGACACGACGTCGGAGAAGCCGTAGAGCTTCGAGAAGGTCTTGACGCCTTCCATGCCGCCGCGCGGGCCCGAGCTGTACGTCTTGATCGCGATGGTCTTGGCCACGCGGGACGCGTCGCCGTCATTGCGGAAGATCAGCAGCGGGTTCTTGGTGCGGTACTCGCGCAGCCGGTTCTCGGCGTTGTACAGGAAGGCCTCCATCGCCGGATGGAGGAAGGAGTTGATCAGCGCGGTCCACGTGCGGCGCACGGGATCGATGTCGACACTCAGGTCGCTGCCGTACAAGGTCGGCACGGCACCCAGCAGGTGGCGCGGATACTTGCGCAGCGCCACCTTGCGGAAGGCGTTCTCGGAGGCGATGAAGTCCGCACCGCTGAAGCTGACCACGATGCGATTGGCGCCGGCCGCGGTCAGCGTGTTGATGGCCTTGACCACCTCGATCTGCGCGGCTTCGCCCGTGACCAGCGCGGTGTCCAGGTACACCACCCGCTCGCCCACCAGGGCCTGGTACACCTCGGGATCGTGTTCGGCCAGTTGCGCGGTCAGCTCCCGTGCGCGGGCATCGACGATGAGACCGAGGCGCGGGCCCTTGCGTTCGCAGATGGCGTTGGTGCCCTGCGTCGTCGAGTAGCGGATCAGGTCGACCTCCTCCAGCAGCCGCGTCACGTCCGGCTTGCCGTAGATCACGCCGGACGCCTTCTGCAGGCCTTCGAAGAAGCACTTGCTCAGGTCGTAGGGCGTCGTGAGGACCTTGGTCTTCTGAACCCGCTCGCCACCGATGATGCAGATATCGGTCAACGTGCCGCCGTTATCGATGTTGATCTGTATGCCCATGAGTGATTCCAGGTTGGTGTACGGGTGGCGTGGAGGCGCCCTCGCCACTTGTCTTCGCGTGCGTCCGCTGTGTGTGCGGGTTGATGTCTCGCAGACACCCTCAACGCAAGCGATATGCCAGCGGCGGCCGCAAAAAAAACACTGGGAAATCAATGCCTTGGAAGCGGCATGCGGGCTTTCCCGGGGCGTCCGGAGCGTCCGGAATCCGCATCGAATTCCGGCTTTCGCATGCCGGTCGGCAGTCCGCGATGGACGAGGCCACCCGGCCGCGAGTCGGTCGCTCGGATCGAGTGGCTATCGATGTCTTGACGACGCCTCATACGGCAGGCCGGGGCTTGTTGCGGTGTTCAGGGTCCTTGTCTGGAACGCTGACTGCCAAACGTTGGCGCGGGCGCTGCGCCGGGTTGCTGTGTTGCGTTCATGTCCCCCGGCGCCGGCCTCACGGCCGCCCCCTCCTCCTCTACTTCACTCCACACAGCAACCCGTCCCAGCGCTGCCACCACCGTGGCCTGTCGGGGCTTGACGGCCTGCGCACGCGGCGATGGTGAGTGCTGGCGAGGACGCCGGGTGAGCGGCGCAGCGAAGTAGAGGGGGAGGGCCGGGCGAAGCCCGGCCCGGAGGACATGAGCGGAGCCGCTCGCCCGGCGGCCTCGCCAGCAACGCGAGGTACCTGCAGGCGGCCGGACCCTTCGAACCTCAGCCCCCCTGCACACGAACGGCTGCAAGTAGCCGAACGACGCCGGGCGATCTGCCAGGTTCGAATGCGAGCGGCTATCAGGCGTCGCTCAAGACACGCGGCGCCAGGTCCGACGAAAACACCGGGCTCGGCTTCGGACCGAGCCTGGTGGCCGTGGCCTCGACCCATGCCCCGCCAGACAGGGCGATGTCGAACTTCTTCAGCTTGACATAGAGCGTGCTCTTGGCAATGCCGAGTTCGCGCGCCACCGCGGTCATGTTGCCGCGCTGACGCTCGATCATCGAGATGATGGTTTCCTTCTCCACCTGCTCGAGATGCTTCAACTCACCTTCCGGCGGCGTCGAGACCGCCCTGGACGGAGCCGCGATCCGGCCCGTGAACCGGACTTCGGCGGGCAGGGCTTCCCTGGCCAGCACCGGGCCCGAAGACATCAGCAACGCGCGCTCGAGCACGTTGCGCAGTTCGCGGATGTTGCCGGGCCAGGCGTACTGGGCCATGCACGCCAGCGCCCCCTCGTCGAGCTCGGGCCTGGGCAAGCCGTGCTGCAGCGCCAGCTTGTCGAGCAGGAATTCGGCGATCGGCTCGATGTCCTCTGCCCTGTCGCGCAGGGGCGGGATGTTGATCGACGCCACGGCGATGCGGTAGAACAGGTCCATGCGGAAGCGGCCTTCGGCGACCTCCTTGCGCAAGTCCCGGTTGGTCGCCGCGACCAGCCGGAACGCCACCTTGCGTGCCTTGTTCTCGCCCAGGCGGTAGATCGCCCCCTCCTCCAGGACGCGCAGAAAGTGCGGCTGCAGGTCGATCGGCATCTCGCCGATCTCGTCGAGGAAGAGCGTGCCGCCATTGGCCGCCTCGATCTTCCCCATCATGCCGCCCCGCCGTGCCCCCGTGAACGAGCCCTCCACGTAGCCGAACAGCTCGCTGGTGAGCAACTCGCGCGAGAACCCGCCGCAGTTCAGCGCCACGAAGGGCGCCTCCTGGGCGCCGCCGGTTTCATGGATGGCACGCGCGAAGACGTCCTTGCCCACGCCGGTCTCGCCCAGCAGCAGGACGGGCACGTTCGATCGCGCCAGGCGCTGGGCACAACCGATGATCTCGAGCAGGTTCGGCGCCTTGCCGATGACGCGTTCGAACGCGGCGTTCTTCAGGAAAGAATGCTTCGCGACGGCCTCCTCGCTGCGGCGCGGCGTCGCGCGTGACCCCTGGTGCGGAATGGTCAGCAAGGAGCCCAGCCTGTGACCTTGATCGACGATGGGCTCCAGCCAGTCCTGGTTGATCCACTCCGGCAGTTTTGCCGGCAACTCGTTCTTGAAGGTGGCGGGGATCTTCAGCGTGGACAGGTTGATGCCGCTGGCCGATGCGGTGCTTTCGCTCAGCGCCCGCAGTGCGGCGTCGACCGTGGCCGAGGCCTTGATCGGATTGCCTCGACGATCGAGGACGATGACCCCGTCGGAGGTGGCGCTGGCAACCCGCGACATGCACCGCTCCAGCAAGTGATAGCGCAGCTCCATCTCGCGCCGGGCGAGCCGGCTTTCGATCCGGCTCGCCGTCGTCATGACGAGGGCGAGGCAGTGCCGGTTGTAGGTGGAGCTCATGCCCGAGACATTGACGACGCCGAGAATGCTGTTGTTGTAGGGGTCCCGGATCACGGTGGCCGAGCAGGTCCAGGGCTTCATGCCGGCGCAGTAGTGCTCGGCCCCGTGAATCTGAACCGGCTGCCCGATGGCGAGCGCGGTTCCGACCGCGTTGGTGCCGCACACCGACTCGTCCCAACTGCCGCCCGGCAGCAGGTGTATGCGCTCGGCCGCACCGAACGTCGACGGATCCCCCTCGAGGTTCAATATGACGCCGTCGGTGGTCGCCAGCACGATCACGGTGCCCGTCGCGTCGAGGAACTGGCGGGCATCGGCCATGACCGGCGCGCCGGCGCAGAGCAATTCGTCTTGCTTTTCGAGCAGGGAATGAAGCGAATCCTCCGAAAGGATCAATGGGGCCTGGCTGCGGTCGGGGTCGACGTGTCCGGTCTGGGAGCGGCGCCACGAGTCATCGATCAGGCGACGAAGCGCATCGGAAGCGCAGGTCTCGCCTCCCAGGAACCTTTCCCAGGCGGACATGATCTTGGTCTCGTTCTCCGGCTGGGGGAACTTTTCGCTTGGATGTTCAGTGCCCATACGAGTCTCCGGAATTCTTCTTGAATCTAAGCCTGCAGGAGCCGCACTCCATGCCCCGCTGAGGGCGGGCGAAGTACCGTGGAAACCCTGGTGATAACGGACCTCCACGGTCACTGAATGGCAAGCTTGATGCCAAGCCTACTGCGCGCCCCGGAGGCCGGAAATAGGCCTCAACCCGAGTAGATTCCCTTAGAAAATCCCCCGGCCGGCGCCCACGATGGCGACCTGATTCCGGACCCCAGCAAGGTGCGTACGGAAATCGGACGGCAAGCCCAGATCCTGCGCGACGGCGCAACCCGGCTCTCCCTTGACCGGCACCGTGCGGCCGGGGGAGATCACTGTCACCGGCATTCAAAATGCCACGTTCTCGCGTCCCTTCAGTTTCAGCAGCCGGCGTGCATCCTCCGGCGTGGCGACTTCCAGTGACAAGGCTTCGATGATGCTGCGCACGCGGCGCACCTGCTCGGCGTTGCTGATGGCGAGCTTGCCGGGGCCGCCCCACAGCGAGTCCTCCAGACCGACCCGCACATTGCCGCCGATGGAGGCCGAGACCGCGGCCAGCGGCATTTGATGGCGGCCGGCGCCGAGCACCGACCAGACGTAGTCGGCTCCGAACAGGCGGTCGGCGGTGCGCCTCATGTGCAGGAGGTCCTCGACGTGCCCGCCGATGCCGCCTCGCAGGCCGAACACCGACTGGATCAACAGCGGGGGCTTCAGCAGCGCACGGTCCAGGAAGTGTGCCGCCGTGTAGAGGTGGCCGATGTCGTAGCACTCGATCTCGAACCGCGTCTGCTGCTCGCTGCACGACTGGAGGATGTAGGCGATGTCCTTGAAGGTGTTCCTGAAGATGCGCTCGTCGCTGCCCGCCAGGTAGGGACGCTCCCAGTCGTGCTTGAAGTCCTTGAAGCGCTCGAGCATCTCGTACAGGCCGAAGTTCATCGACCCCATGTTGAGCGAAGCGACCTCGGGGCGAAGCTCCAGCGCGGGCCGCAGCCGCTCCTCGACGGTCATGGTGGGGGCGCCGCCGGTCGTGATGTTGATCACCACGTCGGAGCGCGCCTTGATGCGTGGGACGAACTGGCGGAACAGCACCGGGTCCTGCGACGGACGCCCGTCCTGCGGATCGCGCGCATGCAGGTGGACGATGGCGGCGCCCGCTTCGGCGGCGCCGATCGCCGCCTCGGCGATCTCGTCGGGTGTCACCGGCAGGTGCGGCGACATCGACGGCGTGTGGATCGAGCCGGTGATGGCGCAAGTGATGATGACCTTGTTCACTCGGGTTCCTGGGTTGCGTCGCGGAATAGCTCGGCCGGCCGTACAGCGACGGTGGTGGACGACCGAGGACGGGCCGGACTCATGACGACACGTGCACGAGGTGCTTCCTGATCCGCGACACGTCGTCGGTCGCGGCGGTCGTCCGCGCCGACAGGGCGCGAATCTCGTTCGCGATCACGGCGAATCCACGCCCCGCGGTGCCGGCGCGTGCCGCTTCGACGGCGGCGTTCATGGCGATCAGGTTGGTCTGCCGCGAGATCGCCTGGATGGTCTCCACGATGTCGGCGATGTCCTTGAGGCTCGCCTCGAGCTGGCGCTGGTAGGCGTCGCGCTGCGCCTCGGACGCCCTCGCCTGCCGCACCGAATCGATATCGCACAGCGAGCCGACCGCGCGCAGCGGCGTGCCGTCGGCGGCGCGGCGCGTCTGTCCACGGGCCCTGAACCAGCGATAGGACTCGTCCTTGCACCGCAAGCGGTACTCGATGTCGTACGGCGTCGCGCCGCTGCGGTCGACCAGATGGGCGACAAAGGCGTCCAGGGCCCCTTGCTTGTCGTCCGGGTGCAGACGGGAGGCCCAGCTGTCGAGCACGTTGGGGAACTCCGCCTCGGTCTCGAAGCCGAGCAGCCTGCGGAGCTGCCGGGACCACCAGAAGGCGTTGCGCGGATTCACCGGGTCGCCGGCCAAGATCTCCAGGTCCCACAGCCCGTCGTTGATCAGCTCCCGCGACAGCTCGAAGCGCGCCAGCGACTTCTCGAGCTCCCGCTCCCGCACCAGCTGCGCGTCGATGCTCGTCAGCGCGCCCGCCACCCTCAGCGGCGAGCCGTCGGCCGAACGCAGGGTCTCGCCTCGCGCGCGGAACCACCGGTAGCTGCCGTCGCGGCACTTGAGGCGGTACTCGACGTCGTAGGGCGTGCGCCCGCGGCGGTCGTTCAGATGCGCACCGAACGCCGCCAGGGTGCGCTCGCGGTCCTCGGGGTGCAGCAGCCTGGACCAGCTGCCGAGCACGTTCGGGAAGTCCGCCTCGCTGCGGTAGCCGAGCAGCCTTCGGAGCTGATCGGACCACCAGAACGGGTTCGCTTCGCTGGCGGGATCGACGGGGTTGACCGCCATGTCCCACAGCCCGTCGTCGGTGGCCCGGCGAACCAGGTCGAAGCGGGTCTGCAGGCTCTCGAGGTCGGCACGCAGCAGCTCGACCTCGTCGTCGCCCGCGGGGGCTGCAGCCGCTACCGTCACGGGCGCCGATCGCTCACCTGGCTGACGCCCGCGCAGACTCCGGAATGGCCACATCGACACGCTCCAATCCCTCGTTGAATCGATCCGGACCCGCAGCGCGCTCTAGCGAACGCGCTCGAGGATGCTGACGTAGTTCGCGACCGCCGCACCGCCCATGTTGAAGATGCCACCGAGCGTCGCGTTGCCGACGCTGATCGGCGCCGGCAGTTCGCCGCACAGCTGCATCGCCGTCATCGCATGCATCGACACGCCGGTCGCGCCCACCGGGTGTCCCTTCGCCTTCAGGCCGCCGGACGGATTGACCGGCAGCTTGCCGCCGATGAGCGTCCAGCCCTCCCGGATCGCCTGCGCTCCCTGGCCGCGCGGCACCAGCCCCATGGCCTCGTACTCGATCAGTTCGGCGATCGTGAAACAGTCATGGGTTTCGACGAACGACAGGTCTTCCAGCCGCAGTCTGGCCGCCGCCAGCGCCTTTTGCCAGGCCAGGCTGCAGCCCTCGAACAGGAGGATGTCGCGCCGCGACATCGGCAGATAGTCCTGCACATGCGCCATGCCGCGAAAAGCCACCGCACGCTCCATCGTGGCCGCGGTGTCGGCATCGGTCAGCACCACCGCAGCGGCGCCGTCGGAGACGGGCGAGCAATCGGTGCGCTTGAGCGGACCCGCGACCAGCGGGTTCTTGTCGCTGACCTGGCGGCAGAACTCGAAGCCCAGGTCCTTGCGCATCTGCGCATAGGGGTTGGCGACGCCGTTCTTGTGGTTCTTCGCGGCGATCAGGGCCAGGGCATCCGACTGATCACCGTATTTCTCGAAGTAGGCGCCCGCGATGCGCCCGAACAGGCCCGCGAAGCCGCCCTGGATGCCGCTTTCCTCGCGCAGGTAGGAGGCCCGCAGCAGGTTGTTGCCGATCTCCGGCCCCGGGGTGGTGGTCATCTGCTCGACGCCCACCACCAGCACGACCCGCGCCCGACCGGCTTCGATCGCCTTGACGCCCTGCTGCACCGCGGCCGAACCGGTGGCGCAGGCGTTCTCGACCCGGGTGGCCGGCTTGAAACGCAAGGCGTCGTGGGCCTGCAGCACCAGCGCCGCGGTGAAATCCTGCTTCGAGAAGCCGGCGTTGAAATGGCCGAGCACGATCTCGTCCACGTCCGCGGCCGAAACCCCGGCATGCGCGAGCGCGCCGTTGGCGGCCTTGACGATCAGGCTTTCGACGCTCTCGTTGTCGAACTTTCCGAACGGCGTATGCGCCCATCCGACGATTGCCACATTCACGACATCACTCCTTGCATCGATTCACTCCTCTTCTCTGTCAGCCGCTCGCGAGCAGCCGGCGCAGTTCACTCTTGAGCACCTTGCCGTAACTGCTGGTCGGCAGTTCGTCGACGAAGTGGTACTCCTTCGGTCGCTTGAACCGGGCGATGTGGTCCAGGCAGTGCGCGTCGAGCGCTGCCGCCGACACCTCGGCACCCGGCGCACGAACGACGAACGCGACCACCACCTCGCCCCACTCCGCATCGGAGCGCCCCACCACGCAGGTCTTGTCCACGCCGGGGTGGGCCAGCAGCACCTCTTCCACCTCGCGTGGATAGATGTTGCTACCACCGCTGATGACGACGTCCTTGGACCGATCCCGCAGCGTCAGGCAGCCGTGCTCGTCGAAGGAGCCCATGTCACCGGTGCGCAGCCATCCGCCGTGCAGGGCCTGGCTCGTGGCAGCCGGGTTGCGCCAGTAGCCGGCCATCACGATGTCGCCGCGGCAGACGATCTCACCCACCGCGCCGGACGGCAACACGCTGCCGTCGGGGTCGACCACACGGACATCGACACCGCTGCGAGGCCAGCCGACCGATCCCAGAACGGCGTCGTCGTCGGTGCCGTGGGCGGCCCGGTTCAGGGCGGTGATCGTCATCGGCGCTTCACCCTGCCCATAGATCTGCGTGAAGACCGGCCCGAACACCGCCAGCGACTTCCTCAGCTCCTCGACGTACATCGGGCCGCCGCCATAGACGATGCTGCGCAGCCCTCGCGGTGGCGCGCGCCCGCCCTGCTGGACCGCGAGACGCAGGCGCTGCACCATCGTCGGGGCCAGGAAGGCACCGCACGCGGGGTGATGGTCGCAGAGCTCGAGAAACTCCACCGGATCGAAGCCGTCCGATGCGGGCACCACCTGCCGGGCGCCGCGCGCGACGGACGGCAGCACGTAGACGCCGGAGCCGTGCGACATCGGTGCCGCGTGGATCTGGCTCGACCCCTCGTCGAGCGACTCGACATCGGCGAGGTGGGCCATCGTCATCGCCAGCAGATTGCGGTGGGTCAGCATCGCGCCCTTGGAGCGCCCGGTGGTGCCGCTCGTGTAGAACAACCAGGCGAGGGTCTGCGGAACGACGACGGGCGGCACGAGCGGCTCATGCGCGAGCAGGGCCTCGTAGGCCGCCTCGCCGATGACCACCATGCGGTCCCGATGCAGCGACGAGCTGCGCCGCAGGCCCGCCGCGAGCTTCGGTGAGACGAAGACCAGCGTGGCGCCGGCGTCGTCGATGATCTGCGCCGCCTCCTTGTCGTGCAGCTTGTAGTTGATCGGCACGATGGCCGCTTGCGCGGCCCAGGCGGCGAACATCAGTTCGACGTACTCCGGCCGGTTCTCGCTGAACACGGCGATGCGGTCACCGCCCTGGCAGCGCCCGCTGATGCCCGCAGCGAGCCGCAGCGCGCGCGATCGCAGTTCGCTCCAGGTCAGCAGCTGCTCGGTGCCGCGAAACACGGCACCGCGGTCGGCGAACCGACACGCGGACTTGTCCAGCAGCGAGAAGAGGCTACTCATGCGCAGGCGCTCGTTGCCGACGGCGAAGTCCGAGCGGACTTCGCCGTCACGGGCAATCTACTTCCCGCCGCCGCCCGTGGCGACTTCCTCGAGCTTGCTGAGAGAAACATCGTTCTCCTTCACACCCTTTGGGTTCGCCTTCATGTTCGACGACCAGGTCGTCGAGTGGTTGCGCTTGACGTCGATCACGTGGCCGACCACCGGCATCACGGCCTTGTAGCCGTCGTCACCCACGTCCGGACGGTTCTGGAAGATCATGAACTTCCAGAACTCGCCCTTCTGGTCGTACATCTCGCCGAGATAAGGCCGCGGGAAGTCGACTTCCATGTAGACGACCTTCTTGCTGTACGGGTGCTCGGGCGGCGGCGTGCCTTCGACGACATAGACCTCGCGCGGCTCCCATTCGATGGTCTTGGCCGGGAAGAAATAGGGCGCCTCGGTCAGCCCGACCGACGGAAACTCCTCCGGCGTGTCGCGCTTGCCGTTGTCGACGCTGACCAGCGGGCTGTGCGCCACGGCCAGGACGAAGCGCTTGCCGACCAGCTTGTTGGCGCGGTACTTGGTCGGGAAGGCATCCCAGATGTCCCAGTCGTCGTAGAGCTGGTCGGTGCCGCCGATCGGGTCCATCCAGGCGCCGCCCGACAGTCGCCGCGTGCGGCGCACCGACTTCAGGTACGCCCAGGTGTCGTCGGGCTTGGCCGAGGTCGGTTCGTTGTAGCGGATCGAGAAGGTGCCCAGCCCCCGGATGTCCTGCGGGCTCGTCGCGAACAGGTAGGTCTTCTGGGCAATGCTGCCGTCGCCCTCGCCCACCGGTCCGCCGTCGAGCCGGCCTTCCATGTAGTAGCGCCTCGACTGCCAGCGCTGCACGCGCTCGATGCCCGTCTTGCCGCTGATGAAGACGAAGGAGATGTCGCGCAGGTCCATCGTCGCGCCGTAGGTGGCGGCACGCAGGTTCCAGATCACCTTGTCGCCGGCGTTCGGGTCGTCCATCTTGATGGACTCGGGCGGGAACAGCATGCCCGCGGTCCAGCCGCTCACGGTGCGCGTGGCGGGATCGAACTTGACGTCCTTCGAGTACTTCTTCGTCGCCTCGACGTACTTCGGATCCATCTCGATCTTCTTCGAGTGGGCCAGCTTGATCTTCAGGTCGAAGTTCTTGATCATCGCCTCGAGCTTGTCCGGCACCATGCTGGTGATGGTCTTGCCTTCGAAGGTCTCGCCCTTGATCTTGTCGAAGTTCTCCTTGGTGATCACGAAGCCCGGCGCCAGTTCTCCGGCGAGCGCGGCTTGCGTCATCAGGCCGAGCAGCGCGGCAGCGGCGCAGGCCTGCGATGTGATCGCGACGGTGCGGCGCATCAAGCGCCCATGAGTCGGTCGTTGCATGAGAGTCTCCTTGTCGTATCGGATCAGAACTGCCGGGTCAGGCGGAAGGTGAGTTGATTGCTCTTGTTGAAGTAGCCGAACAACTGCACCGAGGGGTTGGGGTCGAACAAGGTCTGCGAGACGTTGCGGGTCCAGAAGATGTCCGCCTCGATCTTGGCGCGCCAGCTGTCGCCCAGCACCAGATCGACGGCGGGAATGACGAAGCCGCCCCCGTGGTTGAGATCGACGCCGATGGCCAGCGAGGGATTGACCGTGTCGCTGCGGTAGTTGAGGACCGAGAAGGCGGTGAGGATGGCGTTGTGCTCGGTCAGCGGTGCGCCATAGGCGAACAGGCGCACCAACTCCTCCGACTCCTTCAGGTGGGGAATCCAGGTGTCGAACAGCTGGATGGACGAGAACGACGGCCGCGACGTCCCGAGCAGGTTCTGCAGGTTGAGGTTCTTGTCGGCACGCAACATCATCGTCACGGTGTCCTTCTTGCGGATCCCGCCGAAGCCCAGGCCTTGCGGCGCCCCCCCCGGTGTGGGCCCCGTGAACGGACCGACGCCGACGTTGTAGGGCTGGCCGATGGTGTAGGCGAGCTCGGCGCTCAGCACCGCGTCGATGGCCGGCGTGTAGCCGCTGACGGTGGCGCCGAGCACGTCGATCTTCGGATGGATCAGGTCGGCCAGCGGCCCCGCCGGCGACTTTCCGCCGTACGGCGCAAACACCGAGTTCACGACCGGATCGGCCGAGAAGGTGTTCACGTACGCGAACGAGTAGTTGAGCGAATTCGCCTCGCCGGACCAGCGTATGCCGCCGGTGACATCGGAGATGTCGCCCTTCGGATGCTTGCAGTCGTATGAGGTGAGCGCGCTCAGGTCGAAGCCCCGGTAGGGCTGGAAGAACCAGCGCCCGCCGCGGATGTCGTAGGTGTTGCCGATGTCCTTGCAGCGGTCGAGTCCGGGCCGCACGTAGGCCTGCACCTGTCCCTTGGCCTCCGGCACGTCGATCTTCGTGCTGGCCAGCCACAGGGGCTTGCGCCACTCTTCGTTCTCGCCTTCGAAGAACAGCCGCCAGCTCAGGTCGTAGCCATGCACCACGTCCATGGCATGGAAGAAGTCGGACTCACCCCAGACGATCTGCTGCTTGCCGAGGCGAACCGTCGTGCGGTCGCCGAGCTTGAACTGGCCCCACAGCTCGCGAATCTCGGTCTGGTCGTAGTTCTCCAGGATGCTCTGGTGGTCCCCCCCCAGCGTGCCGTTGGTGGCGCGCAGCCGCTCGAGCTCCGTCAGGTAGCTGGTCTTGGCTTCGCGGTCGGCCCGCACCACGCCCTTCCATTGGACGGGTCCGGTGTTGGCATCCATGTCGAGCAGCACCGAGCCGCGAATCATCGACGCCTTCCAGCGGTCGTTCGACGCCGTCTCGGGCTGGTCCTGGAGATTGAACGCCGCCCAGCCGCGCACATAGCCGCCGACGTGGAAGCTGTTGCCGCTGCCCGTGGTCTCGGTCGCCTTCTCCTCGGCGCCCACCGCCGCTCCGCCGACGAACGCCATCACGGCAGCGACAGCGGTCAGCCTCCCCATGCTCATATGTCTCATGCGATCTCCTGATTGATGTTGGCGGTGGATCTGCTCTTCTATGACTGCGCCCGTCCACCTCGGGGTACCACGCTCCATTGATCAGGCCGGCATCGCCTGTTGCGGACCCCCGTCATCGGCCTGCTCCACGGGCCGCTCCTTGCTGCCGACCACGAACTCGGGCCGGAAGACACGGACCATCGCGGGCATCAGGAACAGGGCGCTGGACGCCGAGATGAACAGCCACAGCGCGATCAGCACGCCCATGTCGGCCTGCAGCCGCAGCGAAGAGAAGCTCCAGATGATCACGCTCGTGATCAGCGTCAGCGACGTGATCAGCACGCCCTTGCCGGCCGTCATCAGCGAGTTCTCGATCGCTGCGTCCAGATCGAGATGACGGTGCAGGCCCTCGCGGATGCCGTCGACCACGTAGAACGAGTAGTCGACACCGAGGCCGATGCCGAGCGCGACGACCGGCAGCGTGTTGATGTTCATGCCGATGTCCATCCAGGCCATGTAGCTGAACGTGATCGCGTTCGACAGCATCACCGGCACCATGAAGAACACGCCCGCGACCCCGGAGCGGTAGGTGACCATGCAGCACACCACCACCACCAGCAGCGCCAGGGCGATGGCTTCGATCTGGCCGGCGAGGATGACTTCGTTGACGGCCGCCAGCACGCCGACCAGGCCGCCGGCGAGCAGGTAGTCGGCGTTGGCCAGCGGGTGCTGGGTCACGTACTGCTTCACCCGGGCGATCGCCGTGCGGATGGTCTCGCCCTGGTGGTCGCGGAAGAACAGCGTCACGGCGCCATTGAGGGCCTGGGGGTCGGCGAACCGGTCCATGTCGCCGGGGTCGCTGCCCGAGACGAACATGAAGACGAGCTCACCGTTCTCGTTCGAGGTGTTGCCGAGTTCCTGGTAGCGCGCGTTGCCCTCGCGCAGCACGCGTTTGACGGCCGGCAGGATGTCGGCCAGCGAGATGCTGCCGCCGACCTCGGGCTGCGCTTCCATGTACTTCTGGAACCGCTCCATGCCTTGCAGCACCTCGGGCTCCCTGAGTGCGCCCTCCTTCTTGCCTGCCACCACGACGAACATCCGGTCGGAGCCCTGGAACTTGTTGTTGATCGCGCGCGCGTCCTTGTTGTAGGTGGAGTCCGGCCACAGGATGGGAGAGCCTGGATTGGCATCGCCGACCTTGAGATGGAAGGCGTACAGGCTGGACAGCGTGAACATCACCGCCGCGCCGCCGATGGCGGTGTAGCGCCACTTCGACGTGACCACGTAGACGCACAGCTTGAGCACCCGCCGCAGCACCGGCATGATGTCCACCGGATGGGCATGGCGGCGCTGCGAACCGCACCACGACAGCAGCACCGGCGTCAGCACCATCGCGCTGACCATGATGGAGAGGATCCAGACGGTGCCGATCAGCGAGATCTTCTCGAGCATCGGAATCGGCGTGAGCGCGACCACCAGCACGCAGCCGGCGTCGGCCACCACGGCGAGCATGCCGGGCTTGAACAGGTTCAGGATGGCGACCTTGGAGGCGGCTTGCGCGCTCGTCACGTGGCCCGAAGCGATCTCGTCATCGAAGCGCGACACCAGCTGGACCGAATTGGAGATCGCCTGCGCCGTGATGAGAAAGGCCACCACGATCACCAGCGGATCGAGGTGGAAGCCCATGAGCCTGGCGGCACCGAGCGCCCAGATCGCGCTCACCGTTCCCGTGATCAGCGGCAGCAGCGTCCCGTGCCAGGTCCGCGTGATCAGCAGCAGCAGCACGACCAGCGCCCCGATCGTGGCGAAGAAGATGATCGTCGTCTCGGTCAGGTAGTGGCTGACCAGCCCGTAGAGCACCGGTTCGCCGACGATGTGGACGTTGACGCCGCCGCCCTTGGCCTGCTCGGTGATCTCGGCAATCTGGCGGTAGGCCTTCTGGTAGTCGACGTCGCCGTCGATGAAGTCGGCCGTGATCAGCGTGGCCTTCATGTCGAGCGACACGTAGGGGCCGTAGACCAGCGGATTGTTCAGCACCGCTTCGCGCAGGACGTTGATCTCCTGCGTGTCCTTCGGCAGATTCGGCCACATCAGCGGATGCGATTCGATGCCCTCGGTCGACGCCCGGACCTCCTTCATCTTCTTCGAGGCCAGCGACACGATCTGGTAGGTGTCGATGCCCTCGACCTTCTGCAGGGCCTTCGTGATCTGCTGTGTCTTGGCCAGCACGCCGAGCTCGAACACGTCGCCCTGCTCGACCTCGAGCATGATGCTGACCATGTTCGAGCCGCCGAAGGTCTGCTTGAAGCGGTTGTTGACCTCGATGTACGGGTGGTTCTTCGGCAGCAGGTCGCTGAAGACCGTCTTGATTTCCACGTGCGCTGCGACATAGCCCATCACCGCCGTGATGGCCGCGATCACCAGCAGCACGATCACGCGATGGCGAAGCATGGCGTCGATGCCCTGCTCCAGCCTCTTGAACATGGCGTTCTTCATGTGCGTTTCTTTCTTCGCGTCAGGGAGGAGGCCGCCGGGTCACTGGGGGCGGCCGAAGATGCGCAGCTGCTTCTGATCCAGCGTCGCGAGGTTGGCGCCGGCCAGCACCAGCTGGCCGTCCATCGTTTCGGCCTGGGTACGCCAGGAGAGGTCCTGCTCCGAGAGCCGGGCGCCTTTCCAGACGCTGCCGTCGCCGACCACGCGCATGCCCTTGTCACCCACCGCCTGCCACTGCTTGCCGTCCCAGCCGACATGGTTCAGGTGCTCGCGGGTGACCGGCGGGACCGCCTGCCACGACTCGCCGCCGTCCTGGGTGGTGAGCACGGTGCCCGACAGGCCCACCGCCGCGCCGTGCCCCGCATCGCGAAAGAACACCGACATCAGGCTCGGCCCGCCCGGGCTGCTGCTCTTCTCCCAGTTCTTGCCGCCGTCGCGGCTGCGCATGACGTGGCCGAACTCGCCGACCAGCCAACCGTCGTTGCCGACGAAGAAGATGTCGTTCCAGGCCTGGTCCTTCTCGGGCAGCGCGCGGACCCAGGTCGCGCCGAAATCCGTTGACTTGAGGACCGCACCCAGTTCGCCGACCGCCCACGCGCCGCCGTCGGCGTAGGCCCGCACCTTGATCAGCTTGTTCGCCACGTCGGAGCGCGGCACCTCGACTTCCTTCCAGTTCGCTCCGCCGTCACTGGTGACGATCACGCGCCCCTGGTTGCCGACCGCGACCGCACGCTGCTCGTCCCAGGCCGCGATCGACTGGAGATGGACATCGATCGGGCTCGACTGGATCGTCCACGCCGCGCCGGCATCGACGCTGCGAACGATCTTTCCGTAGCTGCCGACCGCCCAGATCACCCCCGACTTCGGAATGGCCAGGCCATAGAAGGCGTCGCGCCGTTCGATCGCGGGGGTCTTGATGGCATCGACCCTGACCTCCGCCTTCACGAAGAAGGCGGCGTAGATCAGGCTGCCGATGATCAGCAGCGGCGCCGCGGCGCCGGCCACTGCGGCGATGGAGCGCCGGCCCTTGCTGACGGACTTGGGGCTGGATTGCATCGAAGACGGCATGTCGTCGCTCTTTCATTCGGATTCGTTGTCGCCGGCCTCGGGGGTGTCGCGAAGGCACGGGCGGGAAATGGTGAGCAGAGCGTCTGGGGACCGGACCGGCACGCCCGGTCAATCGGCCCGCGACGGTGAGGCACCGAATTCGTCGAGGTGGACCCGAGGCTGCCCGCGCGGTCCCGAACGGGGCAGTGCATTCAGCCTGAATGCGGCAACTTGCATGCTTGTCTCCATATGTGCTTCTCGAGTGCCGCACAGCCTCTGTGCCGGCCTGCCGCTTGGTGCGACAGGGCCCACATCGCAACTACGGTGCCAACTGGCCGATGCCGAAGTCATTCGCGCCAAGTGCTTGATTCGTCGCGCAATTTCCACGGGGCATCGGGCGCGGCGGGCGAGCCCTGCGGCGCCGGAGTCCGGACGCAGCACGGTCGCTCGAACGAAATCCGGACGCCGTCTGGACGCCTGCGACTGCCCACAAGCGCGGCATCCGGCCGCGCAGTGACTTGCGGCGCCGGCGCCGGCGGGCGCGTTCACCGCCGGATGCGCCACCGGGCTATTGACCTTGCACGCGCGGGCTACTGCATCGGCCCCGGCCGCATGCACGATGCGCCGCGGCGAAATCACCGCAGAGGACGACTCGCCCCCTGCCATTCGCGCCCTTGCGCAACTGGAATGGCATCAATCGACAACCAGAGGAGACACCGATGAAATCAATCTATGCGGCGGCCTTGGCCGCATCGCTGGGAATGCCTGCGTTCGCTCAAAGCAGCGTGACGCTGTATGGCACCGTGGATGCAGGCATCGTCGCGCGAGGCCATGGCGACGGACTGGTTGCCGGCCCCGGCAAGAAGTACGAAGTCGCGAACGGAATGGGCGCCGGCGGCAGCCGCTTCGGCTTCAAGGGTGCCGAAGATCTGGGAGGCGGCCTCGCCGCGTTCTACGAGATCGAGTGGGGCTTCGCCTCGGACACCGGCAACGGCGACAAGGACATCGCCAGCGGCGCGCTGCAGGCACGCCATGTCTATGTCGGCCTGGCAGGCGGCTGGGGCACCGCGCTGGTCGGTCGCGTCGATGGTGCGCGTGCCACGGTGACCAAGGAGTTCGATCCCTTCCAGGGTGCCGGTGTCGCCAACTACGGGACCAATGCGCTCGGCATCTCACGCGCCAACAACGCGCTTGCCTACATCTCGCCGACGTGGAACGGAATCTCGGTGCTCGCGGCCTACACCAATGGGGCCGTCGGGGACGAACTCCCGGGGAACATCGGCGACACGCGGATCTATGCGCTGATCCCGGCGTTCACGATAGGGCCGTTCACCATCAAGTACGACCACGAGGAACTCTGGGTCGCCAAAACCGGCACCCCACGCCTCAAGGTCGATGTGCTCGCCGCCAGCTACGACTTCGGCGTGGCGAAGCTGTTCGGCATTGTCGACCGGGTGAAGAACGAGACCGTCGCCGCGGGCCCGCTCGACGACCTCCAGGGCTACCTGCTGGGCGTCACGGCACCTGTCTTCTCGTCGGGGCTCGTCAAGGCATCCTGGGTGCGGCGCGACCGGAAGAACCTGAACGACAAATGCGACCAGCTCGGCGTGGGCTACCAGCACAACCTGTCCAAGCGCACCTACCTGTATGCGGACTATGCGCAGATCAGCAACAAGGACCAGGGCACGTGCCAGATCGGCTTGAGGAACGAAGACGGCGCCGTCGACTTCGGCACCGGCGCTGCCGGCGGCTACGGCACGCGGGGCATCGACCTCGGCATCGTTCACAAGTTCTGAGCACCGCCGGGCCGCCTTGCGGCGGCCCGGCGTTTCCTTCGGAGCAATGAGTGACGCGCTGCGACGCGTCACCTCTGCAGGCTTTCCTCGTTCAGCCGAGCCGTCGGCTGTTTCAACGACGTCGACGGGGCTCTCGCCCTGTCGACGTCGCTTTTCCTCGTGGGCTTGGACAGCGGGCGCAGGCACGCTGTTTCACGGACGGATGATGGCGAGCGGCCCCGACGCATCGCGCGAGATGCTGCGGCTCTAACCGGCCGAGTAGGCTTCCCGGCGACAGAGCTTGCCGGCCCTCGCAGCGGAGTTATCCTCGTCGCGAGATGTCGAGATGCCGATGAACATTGCAAGCTTCCCGGGTCGGCGCGTCTGGTTGACGCGCGCACTGGCCTGTCTTGGCGGCACCGCCCTGCTCCCACGTCCTTCGTCGGCCGCCGTGGACGATTCCTCGTCGTTGAGCGGCAGCAACATGCCCTATGCCGCATTCGACGCACTGCCCGCCGAGTCCATCGACCTCGACGGTGCGCGGCTCCGCGTCGCGTTCGGCCCTGGCACGTTCGAGATATCTCGCGAACGGATCGTCGAATACGTTCGGCGGTCGGCGCGCTCGGTGGTCGCCTATTTCGGACGCTTCCCGGCTCGCGAGACCCGCCTTCTCATCCTGAATACCGTGAGTCCGGGTCGACCTGTTCGTTCGGGAACGGCGTTCGGCTACGGTGGTGCCGCCATCAAACTGACCTTGGCGGCCGGCGTGCGTGCCGAGGACCTGGATCGCGACTGGGTGCTGGTGCACGAGATGAGCCACCTGGCTCTGCCGTCGCTGCCGCGACGACATCACTGGTTCGAAGAAGGCGTGGCCTCGTACGTCGAGCCGCTCGCACGCGCACAGGCGGGCATGCTCGGCACCGAACAGGTCTGGGGCGACATGGTCAAGGGCATGCCTCAGGGTCTGCCCCAGGCCGGTGACCAAGGCTTGGACCACACGCCCACCTGGGGCCGAACGTATTGGGGGGGCGCCCTGTTTTGCCTGCTCGCCGACGTGGAGATGCGCAAGGCAACCGCTGGCCGCAAGGGCTTGCAGCATGCTCTGCGCGCGATCCTCGAACACGGCAACATCGAGCGGGACTCCTCGCTGGAGCCCTTGCTGCACATCGGCGATCGCGCGGTCGGCGTGCCCGTGTTGGCCGGCCTGTACGAGCGGATGAAGGATCGACCCTGCCCGGTCGATCTCGATGCGCTCTGGCACAACCTGGGCGTTCGGCTCGGCGCTCAGGACCTGCAGTTCGACGACCGCGCGCCGCTGTCCTTCGTCAGGTTGGCGTTGACCCTGCCGTTCGCAAGCACCGGATGACGCAAGGCCCGCGCGCCACCTCGTGAGGATCGCCGTTCGGCAGAGTCGGTCAGCTGTCGGCGTCTGGCAGCAGCACGAGCTTGCCGACACTTTGTCGTGACGCCAAGGCGTGATGCGCCTGTGCGGCCGCGGCGAGAGGATAGCGCCCGCCGATGTGCACCTCGAGTCGACCTTGCACCGCCAGGTCGAAGAGTGCAGACAGATCGTCCTTCAGGACTTGCGGGGTCAGCAACGGGGCCAGGGCGAAACCGCGTATCGATTGATTCTTGAAGATGAGTTGCAGCAGCTCGGGAACACCCAGCGAAAACGACTGGATGTTCAAGGCGCCAAAGATCACGAGCACGCCTCGCGGCGCCAACGCCGCGAGGCTGCTCGTGGTGATCGCGCCACCCGCCGATTCGTAGATCACATCGGGCCCGACACCATCGCTGGCATCCCGCACTGCTTCGACCCAGTCGGAGGCGGTGTAGTCCAAGGCCACATCGGCGCCCAGTGAAAGCGCCAGCGCTCGTTTGGCCCCGGTGCTCGCAGCGGCGATCACTTTCCTGGCGCCGGCGCGTCGGGCCAACTGCAGCAGCAGCGTGCCGACGCCGCCCGCAGCGGCGTTGACCAGCACGACCTTGTCGCGCAACTCGGCATGGCGCGTGAGGGCCAGGGCCGACAAGCCCTGAACCATCAGCGCCGCGGCCTGGTCGTAGGCCAGCCGGTCAGGCAATGCGACCAGGACCGACGCGTCGATCAACACATGGCTGGCATACCCGCCAAAGAAATTGCCGACGGCAAAAAGCGGTGCGGCGACACGTTGGCCGATGAACCAACCCGCACACGTACCCGGGTCGCAGACCTCGCCCACCGCCTCGGTGCCGAGAATCGAAGGGAGCGCCGGTGTGACGGCGTACCGGTTCTCGCGCATCAGCGTTTCGGCGAAGTTGATTCCGGCCGCATGAACCCTGACGAGAACCTGCCCGGGCCCGGGGCGCGGCGTCGGCAGGTCGACCAGCCGCAGAACTTCGGGATCCCCGAAGCGAGAGATCTGAACAGCCTTCATCACGAAACCTGCAAGAAAGAGTGGAGACAAACACAATTCGATCATCCGGGCCGCCTCGCGGCTAGGCACCGTTCAGTTCCTTACCCACCAACAGGTCACCATGAAAGATCCGATCAAGCGCCTGCCGCTGTTGCCCATCGAACGGGCCTTCAAGGTGATTTCCGGACGCTGGAAGGCCTTCATCCTGGTGCACCTGTACGGCGGCCCCAAGCGCTTGTCCGAGCTGAGGCGTCTTCTGCCGGAGGTCAGTCAAAAGGTGCTGATCGAGCAATTGCGCGAGCTGGAGGAGCACGGCGTCGTGCATCGCGAGGTGTGTCGCCAGGCGCCCCCATGGGTTGACTACAGCGCAACGGCGTTGGGGCGCAGCCTGGAGCCCGTGATCATGGCCTTGTGCGACTGGGGGCGCCACCACGCGGCGGAACTCGACGAGCTCGACCGCCTGGCCAGCTGCACACTCGCCCCTCCGTACGAGCCCGAGATCAAGGACGCAGATGCAGGCCCTTCTCGCGGCAGACCGCAGCGAAGAACGTCCTGACGAGCGTCAGACGACGCCGGGTTTGCCTCCGCAGGCACTGAGCCGGGGCTGCCACCCCTCTTCGCAGCAGCGCTGACGGGATCCCATTCAACGGGGTAACGCCCCGGGGTCGGGCCGCGCTTGCGTTCGCATCGCGCGCGGGCATGCCTGCCCGCCCCGAGGATGTCGACGGTTCCCTGCGGGTCGACCGCCCTCCACACGCCGCACCTCAGGTCCCATCAAGTAACTTGCAAAAACAAATTTGCATGGTTACTTTGTTTGGTGTAACCTTGTTTATGCTTTTTAACAGGTTACCTATCTGTTGACTGCTCTCCACCCGTCTGGCCCCAACCCCTAACCGCATTCACCCATGGACTTCAATCCTTTCTCCCCGTGGCATCTGCTCGCGCGCGCCGCATCGGCAGCGCTGCACCGCGTGGTCGAGCAATCGCCCACACGCTCTCCCTCGGACAGCACACCCGTTCCTCGCACGCGCGCACGAGTGGCGACCGTGGACGGTCTGAAGGTGTTCTATCGCGAGGCCGGCGAGGTCGACTCTCCCGTCATCGTGCTGCTGCATGGCTTCCCTTCGTCGTCGCACATGTACCGCGACCTCATCCCGCTGCTCGCGGACCGATTCCGCGTCATCGCCCCCGACTACATCGGCTTCGGGCACTCCGACGCGCCGACGGTCGAGCAGTACACCTACACCTTCGACAAGCTTGCCGCCACGACTCAGCATCTGCTCGACCAGATCGGTGTGACCAGCGCCGTCTACTACATGCAGGACTACGGCGGCCCGATCGGCATGCGCCTGGCGATCAACCACCCGGACCGGGTCCGCGGCCTGGTCTTCCAGAACGCCAATGCCTACATGGAAGGCGTCAGCCAGGCGGCCATCGACGTCTTCATGCCGCTGTGGCAGCAGGGCGACGAAACCGGCGCGCGGCAGATGCTGCTCGCGCAAACGACCCGCTACCAGTACGTCGCCGGAGCGCGCAATCCCGATGCGCTCAACCCCGATGCGTGGACGCATGACCAGGCGCTGCTCGATCGGCCTGGCAGCGCCGAACGCCAGATCGCGCTGTTCAAGGATTACCAGACCAACGTCGCCAGCTATGACGCCTGGCATGCCTACTTCCGTGAGCATCAGCCGAAGACCTTGCTGACCTGGGGCCGGGGCGACCCGTTCTTCACCGTGCCGGGGGCCGAGGCCTTCAAGCGCGACCTCACGAACCTCGAAGTGCACTACTTCGACACCGGGCACTTTGCGCTTGAAGAAGACGCGCTGCCGATCGCGGCACTGATCAAGCGCAAATTCTCCCGGGCATCGGACCAGCGGCTGGCAGCAGCATGAAGCTCCTGACGAATGCGCTGAGTGTCGCGTCGCTGGCCGCGATCTCCGCGGCCATCAACATGGCCGGCGTCTGGCCGGCCCACGCCCAGGTCCAGCTGTCCGGCAAGACACTGCCGCTCAGTCTGGCGCAGGACGCAGCGCAGGAAGCCATCCGGACCTGCGAAGCCAGCGGCTACCGGGTTTCCGCCTCGGTGGTGGATGTTGCGGGGGTCGAGAGGGCCTTCCTGCGGGGCGACCGCAGCACCATCCACACCCGCGAGACCGCGTTCAAGAAGGCCTACACGGTCGCGACGCTCGGTCCGATCTTTGGCGCCACCACGTCGGGAATGCTCACCGAGAAGATCAGCAAGACGCCGACAGGCCCTGCGCTGGCGTCCGTCAGCAATGTGATCCTGCTGGCAGGCGGGGTCGCCATCCGTGCCGGCGACGAGACGATCGCCGCTCTCGGCGTCGGCGGTGCGCCCGGCGGAGCACTCGACGAGCTGTGTGCGAAGGCGGGCGTCGCGAAGGTCCAGGAACGGGTCAACGCCCTGACGGCGCCCCAGCCATGAAGCCCGCGGCGGCGGCCGCGCCGCGATGGCTCCGAACACGGCGCGGCATCTGCCATGACGGCCAACGCCACTGCCGCCCCTTTTCTACAAGGACCTGCACATCATGAGCAAGCTACTGCATGTCGTGGGCTCGCCACGCCAGGCCGATTCGCGATCGGCTGCGATCGCCGCACTCTTCCTCGAGACATGGCGCGAACTGGACCCGCTGCTCGAGGTCGACACACTGGACCTGTGGCAAGACCCGCTGCCCGAATTCGACGGCGACAAGGCCGCCGCGAAGATGACGGTCATCACCGGCGCAGCGCACGATCAACGCACCCGGACCGCCTGGGACCTCATCACCGGCGTTGCCGCGCGATTCACGAGTGCCGACGCCTACCTGTTCACTGTGCCGATGTGGAATGGCGGGATACCGTACCGCCTGAAGCTCTACATCGACATCCTGATGCAGCCCGGCGTCCTGTTCGGCTTCGATCCGGATCAGGGGTACCGCGGGCTGCTGACGGGCAAGCGCGCCGCAGCGATCTACACCAGCGGGGTCTACGAGTCCGGCCTGCCGGCGGCGTTCGGCATGGACTTTCACTCCACGTACTTCGACTGGTGGTTGCGAGCCATCGGCATCGAGCACATCGAGAGCATTCGCTACCAGCCCACATTGCGCACCGCGCAACCGGAGCGGGTGTTCGAGCGGGCCGCGAACACCGCCCGTGCCGCGGCGACGCGCATGGCCTGCTGATCCGCAGAACGAGGGGTCTGCGGCGACGACAACTCCTCAACCTCAGTCCTCCCAACCCTTTCACTTGTCCCCAAAGGAATTCACCATGTCGATTCACCTCCAAAACCTCGGTCGCGCAGCACTTGTCGCCTCGGCCCTGATTGCCGGGGCCGCGTTCGCGGCCGAGACCTCCATCAGCGTGCCGGTCACGGACATCAAGTTCTTCGACACGGGCGTCGGTCCGTTGAAAGCGGCAGTGGGTTTCGGCGACCTGAGCAAAGGAGCCCACAGCACCTTCGTCAAGTTGCCGGCCGGCTTCGTGAGCCCGCTGCACATTCATACCGAGGACTACTACGCTGTCGTCATCAGCGGCGTGGTGGCCAACGAGGTGGATGCCCACGTGCCGGATCGTCCGCTGGCGCCCGGCTCGTACTGGTTCCAGAAAGGCAAGGTCAATCACGTCACCAAGTGCATTTCCGCCAACGAGTGCGTAGTCTTCATCACCCAACCGGGCAAATTCGACTACATCAACGCGCACTGACCCGGCGCGTTGAACCACGACATCCGGCCGCGGCCGATCCGCTGCGGTTGGATGCCTTTCCTGGCGAGGCCGGGCCGACAGGTCCGGCCTCGCTTTTCTTCTTGCGGGGGCTGGCGAAGCCGCGCACTTGCGATCGGCGGTCCCGCGCGCGCGGCGCAGCGCTGGGCGATACTTTCCTTCGGCAGCATCTGCCGAGCGAGATCACGAACACCCCGCGCGATCCACCGAGCATGGTCGAGACCACAACACCCGGCGACGCCGCCGGGCAGCTCCCGAACCTGAGCCATGAGCGAACGGCCGGCGGGAAGCCCCGTGTGCTGATCAGCGGCGAGTGGACGCTGCTGCCGCTGAGAGGCCGCTTCGACGAGCTGGCGATGCGGGTGAAGGAGCTCGCCGCGGACGTCTCGATGGAGTGGGACCTGCTGGGCCTGACCCGCCTGGACACCGCCGGCGCGCTGCTGCTGTGGCAGGCCTGGGGCCGGCAGCGCCCGCCGACGCTGCGCCTGCGCGCCGAGCATGAGCTCACCTTCGCCGACCTCGCCGTGCAGAGCACGGTACCCGCCGGCTCCAAGGCGGCGCAGGCCAGGCTGTCGCAGTTCGGGGCCTACCTGGTGCGCTTCTCGGAGCATGTGCTGGGCGCCGTCCGGCTCGTCGGCCAGTTGGCGCTCGACCTGCTGCTGGTGCTCAGGCAGCCCGGACTGATCGCCTGGCGCGAGATCTCGGCCAACGTCTACCGGACCGGCGCCCAGGCGCTGGGCATCACGGCGCTGGTCGGCTTCCTGGTGGGCATCACGCTGTCCTACCTCACCTCGAAGCAGCTCAGGTCCTACGGCGCCGACATCTTCGTCATCAACATCCTGGGCGTGAGCGTCTGGCGCGAGCTCGGCCCGCTGCTGGCGGCCATCATCGTGGCCGGGCGTTCGGGATCGTCGATGACGGCCCAGCTCGGGGTGATGCGGGTCACCCAGGAGCTCGACGCGCTGTCCGTCATGGGCGTCTCGCACACCGTGCGCCTGGTGCTGCCCAAGGTCGTTGCGCTGGCGATGTCGATGCCGCTGGTCGTGGTCTGGACCAGCGCCGTCGTCCTGCTCGGCGGCATGGTGGCCGCGCGCGCGCAGCTGGGCATCGACTACGTGCAGTTCCTGCAGGCGCTGCCGAGCGCGGTGCCCATCGCCAACCTCTGGCTGGGGCTGTCCAAGGCCGTCGTCTTCGGCATTCTGATCGCCCTGGTGGCCTGCCACTTCGGCTTGCGCATCGAGCCCAACACCGAGAGCCTGGCCGCCGGCACGACGGACTCCGTGGTGATCTCGATCACCCTGGTCATCATCGTCGATGCGCTGTTTGCGGTACTGTTCTCGGACGTAGGCTTGTAGGACCGCAAGATGACCGAGACTCCTCCCGTCATTGAAGTCACCGATCTCACGACCGTGCTCGGCGGCGTCGTCATCCATCGGCACCTGAGCCTGAGCGTGCAGGCCGACGAAGTGCTGGCGATCATCGGCGGCTCGGGGAGCGGCAAGACGGTGCTGCTGCGCCTGATGCTCGGGCTCGAGGTGCCGACCGAAGGCGAGGTGCGGCTGTTCGGCCACCCCCTCGGACAGTGCGCGATGGCGGACCTCGAGCGCGTGCGCCACCGCTGGGGCGTGCTGTTCCAGCAAGGCGCGCTGTTCTCGGCGCTCACCGTGTTCGACAACGTGGCGCTGCCCTTGCGCGAGCTGAAGTCCGTTCCGCAGGCCCTGGTCAGCGACCTGGTGATGCTCAAGCTGCTGCAGGTCGGCCTGGCGGCCGCCGACGCCGACAAGATGCCGGCCGAACTCTCGGGCGGCATGGTCAAGCGGGTCTCGCTCGCCCGGGCGCTGATCCTCGATCCCCAGCTGCTCTTTCTCGACGAGCCGACAGCCGGCCTGGACCCGCAGAGCAGCAAGCAGTTCGTGCGGCTGGTGCGCGAACTGCGCACCGAGATGCAGCTGACGGTGGTCATGGTGACGCACGACGTCGACACCCTGTTCGCGCTGGCCGACCGCGTCGCGGTGCTCGCCGACCAGCGCGTGGTCGCCGTGGGAACGGTGCCCGAAGTCGCCAGGCTGCCCCACCCCTTCATCCAGAACTTCTTCCTCGGTCATGTGGCGCGCTGCGCCGAAGAGAGCATCCGAGACTTCCGCGAGAGCCTCGAGCAAACCCGGATCGCGGCATGACCGCCCCGACGAAAGGAAAGACATGGAGAACCGAGCCCACGCACTGGTCGCCGGCCTGTTCATCGTCCTCATGGGCGCTGCGCTGCTCGGGGCCGTCGCCTGGTTCCAGGGCAGCCACACGAGCACGGTCACCTACACGGTCGTCACCCGCCTGCCGGTCCTCGGCCTCAATGTGAAGGCCCCGGTCAAGCTGCGGGGCGTCGAGATCGGGAAGGTGCAGGCGATCCGCTTCGACCCCGAGGACGGCCGCCAGATCCTCATCGACATCGCGGTCGACCCGGCAGCGCCGCTGACCCGGGCCACCTATGCGCAGCTCGGCTTCCAGGGCGTGACGGGCCTGTCGTTCGTCGCGCTGGACGACGCGGTGGAGGGAACGGCCGCGCCGGCGCCGCTGGCCGCGGCCGACGCGACCCGGCGCATCGAGCTGCGACCCAGCCTGCTCGACCAGCTCGCGGTGGCCGGCCCTGCCCTGCTCGCCGGCGTCGGTGAAAGCACGAAGCGGATCAATGCGGTCCTGAGCGACGGCAACCAGCAGCAACTGGGCCGCAGCCTGTCCAACCTCGAGAGCGCGTCGGCACAGATGTCGCAGTTGCTGACGGACCTGAGCCCCGCCGCCAAGGCACTGCCGGCGCTCGTCGCCCATGCCGACCGCACCGTCGTCGAGGCCGGAAGCCTTGCGCAGCGGATCGACAGCGTCGCGGTGGAGACGCTGGGACTGGCCCAGGATGTCCGAACGCGCAGCGTCGCGCTGGACCGCCTGGCCGATGCGGCGTCGCAGCTGGAGTCGACCGCCCGGAGCATCGAGCTGTCGCTGGTCGGGGAGAACCGTCCGCACCGGGTGGCGCTGACGGACGACATCGCGAGAAGCAGCCGCGCGGTCGAGCGTGCCGCCGACCAGCTCACCGCCCGGCCGCAGAGCCTGCTGTTCGGCGCGCCGGCGTTGCCGCCGGGGCCCGGCGAGGCCGGCTTCGAGCCGCTCGCCCGGGAGCGCAAATGAGGACACTGGCCGCCTTGCTCGGTGCGGCCGCCGTCGCCGGCGCGTGCTCGCTGACACCGCCGGCCGCCCCGCCCACCCTCTACGACCTGGGCCCGCTGCCGGCCGGGGCGGCACAGAGCCTCGCCACGGCGGCACCGCGCATCGGAGCGGTCGACGCGCCGCAATGGCTGGACTCGCCGGGCATCGTCTACCGGCTGTCCTATGACGAGCCGACGCGCCGCGCCGTCTACCGCGACAGCCGCTGGGTGGCCCCGCCGGCCGCGCTGCTGACGCAGCGGCTCAAGCAGTGGGCCGCGACACTCGCGCCGACGGTGCCGGCCGGCGATGCCGACCCCCGCCCCCGCCTGCTGAGCCTCGAGCTCGAGCTCGACGAGTTCGAGCAGGTCTTCACATCGCCGACCTCCTGCCAGGTGCGCGTGAGCCTGCGCGCCGTGCTGGGCCGCCCGGGGGACCCGCACGCGGCCCGGCGCGTGTTCACGGTCAGCCGAGACGTGGCCGATGCCAATGCGCTGGGCGCCGTTCGCGGACTCGGCGCCGCCAGCGACGAGGTCCTGGTGCAAGTCTTGCGCTGGGCCGCGGCCCCCTGATATCGACCCGCATCAACCCGGCCGGCGCACCGGCAACGGGATGCGTTCGGTTTCGCCCGGCACCTGACCCAGGCGGTCGGCCTCCCAGTCGGCGGCGGCCTGCGCGATGCGCTCCTTGCTCGAGGACACGAAGTTCCACCAGATGTGGCGATGCCCGAGCGGTGCGCCGCCAATCAGCACCACGCGGGCACCGGCCGCGCCTGACGCGCACAGCGTCGCAGCGCTGCCTGCCGGCAGCACCACCAGCGTGAACGGCTCGATGCGCTCGACCGCGCCGCCGAGCTCGAGCTCGAAGGGCGCATCGACACCGTACAGCGCACGCTCCTCGGCCTGCTGCGGCGACGGCAGCGCGACCCGCGCACCGGGCGCGAGGGCATAGTCCACGTAGAGCGTCGGCGACAGCGTGCCCACCGGTGACGTGAGCCCGTGCGCGTGGCCGATCAGCACCCGCAGCGTCGCGCCGTCTTCCAGGCGCTGCGGCAACCGCGCCGCCGCGGTGTGCTCGAAATGCGGCACCGTCTCCTCGTGCTCGGCCGGCAGCGCGGCCCACAACTGCAGGCCGTGGCTGCGGCGCGTCGTGCCGCGCAGGTCGTCGGGCGTGCGCTCGGAGTGCACGATGCCCCGGCCCGCGGTCATCCAGTTGATCGCGCCGGGTTCGATGCGCCGAGAGACACCGGTCGAGTCGCGGTGCTGCATCGCGCCTTCGAACAGGTAGGTCACGGTGGCCAGGCCGATGTGCGGGTGCGGGCGCACGTCGTGGTCGTCCCCGGGGCCGGCGGTGATCGGACCGAAGTGGTCGAAGAACACGAACGGCCCGACCGACTGGCGCTGCGCGGCCGGCAGCAGGCGGCGGACCTCGAAGCCGCCACCGAGGTCCTTGGTGTGAGGGGTCAGGATTTGCAGTGGCATGCGGGGATCCCGGTGAGGCGTTGCAACGAGTGTCGCGCGTTTCGCATGCTGGCGCGCCGGGTGGGGTCGGAGCGCACGGGAGACGAGGCGCGAACACGTGCACGAACACGTGCAAGAGGCCCGAACGCGAACGGCGCTCCGAAGAGCGCCGTTCGCAACATGGGGGGCAGCGTCACCGCTGCACCGGCCTCAACCCACCGTGTCGATCACGCCCAGCTCGGCGCTGGTCATCAGCGACTCGATGTCCATCAGGATCAGCATGCGCTCGGCCACGGTGGCGATGCCGATCAGGTGGCTGGTGTCGACCATGGCCCCCATCGACGGCGCCGGCTTGATGGCTTCGTGCGGCAGGTCCAGCACGTCGCTGACCGAGTCGACCACCGCACCGATCACGCGGCCCTTGACGGCCAGCACGATCACCGCGGTGATGGCCGTGATCTGGGCGTCGCAGCCGAACTTCACGCGCAGGTCGACCACCGGCACGATCACGCCGCGCAGGTTGATGACGCCCTTCAGGAAGCTCGGCGCATTGGCGATGCGGGTCGGCGGCTCGTAGCTGCGGATCTCCTGCACCTTCAGGATGTCGATGCCGTATTCCTCGGTACCGAGGCGAAAGCTGAGGTATTCGCGCCCCGGCTGCGCGGCGGCGCCGGCACGCTTGGCCTGGCGTTGAGCCTCGTGGCGGGCCACTTGGGTGGCATCAATCATGTCCATGTCGGGTCCTTTCAATGCGGGATCAGGGCTGGCGCGTGGTGTGCGTGCCGAGCGGAAAACGTGCAATGCGTGTCGTGGTGAATGGAGCGGGGGGCTGCCGGTCGGTGCGGGCTCAGAAGGTTTCCCAGTCGTCGCCAGCGGCCGCGGCCGCCACGACGGGCGCCTGCTTGCCGGCAACCGCGGTGTCGTGCAAGACGGGCGGCACCTTCGCCGGGCTCACGGCGCGCGGTGTCGAGGCAGGGGGACGCACCGGGCTGTGAGCGGCAAGGGGCTGCCTTGCGTCGGCCGGACGCGACACCGCCGCGTCGCTGCCATCGACGCGAAACACCGAGATCGAGGCGGCCAGCCGGATCGCCTGGTCCTTCAGGCTCTCGGCCGCGGCGGCGCTCTGTTCCACCAGCGCGGCGTTCTGCTGCGTCATCTGGTCGAGGTTGGTCACCGCGGTGTTGACCTGACCGATGCCCTCGGACTGCTCCGCGGCGGCGGCGGTGATCTCGCCAATGATGTCGGAGACGCGCTGCACCGAACCGACGATCTCGCTCATCGTGCGCCCGGCATCCGCCACCAGCTTGCTGCCCGACTCGACCCGCTCGACGCTGGCGCCGATCAGGTCCTTGATTTCCTTCGCGGCCTGCGCGCTGCGCTGTGCGAGGTTGCGCACCTCGCCGGCCACGACCGCGAAGCCGCGGCCCTGCTCGCCGGCGCGGGCGGCTTCGACCGCCGCGTTGAGCGCCAGGATGTTGGTCTGGAACGCAATACCGTCGATCACGCCGATGATGTCGGCGATCTTCTTGCTGCTGGCATTGATGTCCTCCATCGTCGACACGACCTCGGACACCACCTTGCCGCCCTTCGCCGCCGTGGCCTGGGCCGACGATGCGAGCTGGTTGGCGGTGCGCGCCGATTCCGCCGTCTGCTTCACCGTGCCGGTGAGCTGCTCCATCGAGCTGGCGGTCTCCTGCAGGTTGCTGGCGGTCTGTTCGGTCCGCGCGCTCAGGTCCTGGTTGCCGGTGGCGATCTCGCTGCTGGCGGTGGTGATGCTGTCGGTGCTCAGGCGCACCGCGCTCACCATCTTGCCCAGCGACGACTGCATCTCGGCCAGGCTGCGCTGCAGGCCAGCCACTTCATCACGGCCTTCGGCCTCGATGCGCTGCGACAGGTTCCCGGCGGCAATGGCACGGGTGGTGGCGGCGGCGCGCTCGAGCGGCACCGTCACCGAGCGGGTCAGGACCCAGGCGCTCATGCCGCCCAGGACGATGGACACGGCGGCCAGCACCAGCAGCAGCAGCTTGCTTTGCTGCACCTCGGCTTTCACCGCAGCGCCGCTCTGGTCGGCGAGTTCACGCTCGGAGCGGCTGAAATCCTCGATCGCCGCGAGGTAGACCCTGGAGGCCGGCAGCAGGCTCTTCTCGAGCAGCGCCTCGACCGCCGCGGCATCCCCCGCCTTCAGCAGCGCCAGCGCCGTTTCGCGCTGCCCGATGTAGGCCTTGCGCTTCTCGGCGATGTCGGCGAACAGCGCCTTGCCCTTGTCGGTGCCCGGCCGGGCTTCGAGTTCCTTCTGCACGCGGGTGATCTGCTCGCTGGTGTCCTTCATCTGGGGCGTGAGGAAGGACACCATCTGCGGCGTACCGCCCGATTTCACGATCGCGATCGTGCGGCTGACGTTGAGTGTGGTGAGGCTTTTCCACTCGTCGGCCATCGACACGCCGCGTTCCACGTCGCGCGCGCTGTCGAAGCCTTGCTCGGTCGTCACGAGCCGCGAGAACGCGAGCGCGACGATCAGCACCAGCAGCAGCAGCACCGCGCCGAAGCCTGCGCCGAGCCGGGTGCCGATCTTCAAGTGGTTGAGTTTCATCGTCGGGTGGTCCAGAAGTGATGCGAGGGGCGGCAGGAGCGGTTCGATTCAATGGCGCGAGCGGCGCACCAGCGAACCCACGTCGAGGATCAGCGCCACACGGCCGTCGCCCATGATGGTGGCGCCGGAGATGTCGTCGACCTTGCGGTAGTTGGCCTCGAGGTTCTTCACGACCACCTGCTGCTGGCCGATCAGCTCGTCGACCAGCAGGGCGATGCGGCCGCCTTCGGCCTCGATCACGACCATGATCTCGCTGGCATGCTCGTCGCTGGAGCGCGGCACCTTGAAGAGCTCTTCGAGCTCGAGCACCGGCATGTATTCCTCGCGCACCTCGACCACGCGGGCGCTGCCGCCGATGGTCTTGACGGCGTCCTTGCCGACCTGGAAGCTCTCGACCACGCTGGACAGCGGCAGGATGTAGACCTCGTCGCCGACACCCACGCTCATGCCGTCCATGATGGCCAGCGTCAGCGGCAGGCGCACGGCCACGCGCATGCCGTAGCCCTCGGCCGAGTCGATCTCGACGGTGCCGCCGAGCGAGGCGATGTTCTTCTTGACCACGTCCATGCCGACACCGCGGCCGGACACGTCGGTCACCACCTCCGCGGTCGAGAAGCCCGGCTCGAAGATCAGCGCCCACACCTCGCCGTCGCTCAGCGAGTCGGGCGCATGGATGCCGCGCTCGCGCGCCTTCTTGAGCAGCTTCTCGCGCGACAGGCCCTTGCCGTCGTCGCGCACCTCGATGACGATGCTGCCGCCCTGGTGCGACGCGGCCAGCGTGATCGTGCCGACCTCGGACTTGCCCCTCGCACGGCGCTCCTCGGGCATCTCGATGCCGTGGTCGCAGGAGTTGCGCACCAGGTGGGTCAGCGGATCGGTGATCTTCTCGACCAGGCTCTTGTCGAGCTCGGTCGCTTCGCCCTGCGTCACCAGCTCGACCTGCTTGCCGAGCTTGCCGGCCAGGTCACGCAGCATGCGCGGGAAGCGGCTGAACACGGTTTGCATCGGGATCATGCGGATCGACATCACCGCTTCCTGCAGGTCGCGAGTGTTGCGGTCCAGCGCGGTCAGGCCCGAGACCATGCTCTGGAACAGCACCGGGTCGAGGCTGGCGCTGTTCTGCGCCAGCATGGCCTGGGTGATGACGAGCTCGCCCATCAGGTTGATCAGCTGGTCGACCTTCTCGACCGATACGCGAATCGACGAGGCCTCGAGCGCCGCCGGCGCCTTGCCTTCGGCCTTGGCGGCGGCGGCCTTCGGGGCGCTGGCGGGCGTCGGGGCCGGGGCCGCGGGTGCGGCAGTTCCAGGCGCGCCGGGTGCATCCTCGAAAAAGCCGAAACCCGGGTCCTCCTCGGTCAGCGGCGAACCGGGTGCGTTGGGATAGAAGCCGTAGCCGGGTGCCACGCGGTCACCGCTCCAGGGGCGCAGTTGCACCTGCTCGCGCGAGACGTGGAAGCCGAACAGGTCGAGCAGGTCGGCATCGCTGCTGGGGGTCGTGACCCGGAAGCGGCGCAGACCGTCCTGCGCCATGCCGCCGTCGATCGGATCGATCGTGCCCAGGCCCTCGATCTCCTTGAACAGCTCGACGATGCTCTCGGCCAGCTCCGGCTTGGGCAGCGGCCCGAGCGTCAGCTCGAGAATGCGGTCGCCGTTCATCGTGACGGGCACGTCGGCTTCGACTGCCGACGCCGCCACAGCGGGCGTGGCGACCGGCGCCGCCGCCTTGGCGGGAACGGGAGCAGGAGCCGCTGCCTGACCGCCCGCGAAGGCACGGATGCTCACGAGCAGGTCGCTCGTGTCGAGCACGTCGCCGCCGGCGCCCTGGTGGCGCGCGAGCTGCGAGCGCAGCGCGTCGCCGGACTGCAAGAGCACATCGACCATGGCCGCGGTCGGCTGCAGTTCATGGCGGCGCAGCTTGTCGAGCAGCGTCTCCATCTGGTGTGTCAGTTCCGCCACGTCGGCGAAGCCGAAGGTCGCTGCGCCTCCCTTGATCGAGTGAGCGCAGCGGAAGATCGCGTTGAGTTCCTCGTCGTCGGCCGCCGCGATGTCGATCGCGAGCAGTTGCTGCTCCATGCGATCGAGGTTCTCGCCGGCCTCTTCGAAGAAGACCTGGTAGAACTGGCTCAGGTCGATGCCGGCGCTCTGGTTGGCGCTGGTCGTGCTCGTGTCGCCCATGTCGATTCCTTGTCTGTGCTCGCGACCACGCGTCAGCGGATGACCTTCTTGATCACTTCGAGCAACTTCGCCGGATCGAAGGGCTTGACCAACCAGCCGGTGGCGCCGGCAGCCCGCCCGGCCTGTTTCATCTGGTCGCTGGACTCGGTGGTCAGGATCAGGATCGGCGTCGACTTGAAACTCGGGTGCTCGCGCAGCTTCTTGGTCAGGCCGATGCCGTCGAGCTGGGGCATGTTCTGGTCGGTGAGCACGAGATCGAACTGCCGCTGGGCGGCCTTGTCATAGGCGTCCTGACCATCGACGGCCTCGGTGACGTCGTAGCCCGCACTCTTGAGAGTGAAGGACACCATCTGCCGCATCGATGCGGAGTCGTCCACGGCCAGGATTGAATGCATTGCGCTCTCCGGATTACTCGGTGACTTATCGGTTGCAGGGGGAATTTCTTGAGGCGGGCAGGGCTTCAGAACAGCTCGACGCTGCCGGCGTCCATTTCGTCTTGCGTCACGGGATTGGGTCGCAGCGGCGGCGGGGCGATCACGGCCTCGCCATCGCCGTCGGCGCCGAAAGCCTCGCGCGCCAGTTGGTCGGCGCAATTGCGCAGGCGCTGGTGGGTGTGGGCGATCAGCTGCGAGGCCATGTCCTGGAACTGCAGCGCCGTCACCGCTTCGCCGAGCAGGAGGCGCACGCTGTCGAGCGCCCCGGTGTCGACCGCGGCCCGGCCTTCGCCACCGAGCTGGGAGACCGCGCCGTGGAAGCGCAGCATCAGCGCGTCGCAGGTGTCGGCGAGCAAACGCTGCAGGCGCTCGAGGTCGTTGCTCGCCATCATCAGATGGTCCTGCAGGTCCGCAGCCAGCGGCAGCGGCAGGGCCGGTTCGTCGGTGTTCGGGGCGTGTAGCATCTTTTTGTCGGCGTGGCTGTGCAGGTCAAATGGGTCTGCGGGGCATGCGCCGTGCCATGCAGGCTCGACGAATCGCGCCTGCGGCCGGGTGCGGCTTGGCACGATTCTTCGACAGACCGGGCGGCGGCAGTGTCAAGATCACGGGGCCGAACGCCTGCCAGTTCAGTGCTTTACCCTGTCCCGATGCCCGACACCTCCTCCCTGCCGCTGCCCCTGTCCTCCATGCCGCTGCGCCTGCGCGTGCTGCACCTCGAGGACTCCGAGCTGGACCACGAACTGATGCTCGCCCACCTGCGGCGCGGCGGCATCGACACCGACGCGCTGCGCGTGGAGTCGGAGGCGGCCTACCGTGCCGCGCTCGCCGAGCCCTGGGACGTGGTGGTCAGCGACTACAACCTGCCCGGCTTCTCGGGCCTGCGTGCACTGGAGATCCTGCGTGACAGCCAGCTGCTGTTGCCCTTCATCCTGGTCTCGGGCGAGATCGGCGAGCAGGTGGCGGTGCAGGCCATGCTGACCGGCGCCAACGACTACCTGCTCAAGGAGAACCTGGCGCGGCTGGTCCCGGCGATGCTGCACGCGATCGAGGGCACCGAGGCGCTGCGCGCCAAGCAGGAGGCCGACCTGGCCCTCGGCCAGAGCGAGCAGCGCCTGCGCGAGCTCGCCCAGCACCTGCAGGCGAACATCGAGGCGGAGCGCACGGCGATCGCCCGCGAGATCCACGACGACGTCGGGGGATCGCTGACCGCCTTGAAGTTCGACCTCGCCTGGATCGAGCGGCATGCCCGCGACCCGGCGGTGGTGCAGCGCGCCCAGGGGGCGCTCGAGACCGTGACGCTGGCGATCGAGTCGAGCCAGCGCATCATGCACAACCTGCGTCCGGCCATCCTGGAACAGGGCCTGATCGCGGCGCTGCAGTGGATGACCCAGCGTTTCGAAAAGCGCAACGGCACCGTGACCGTGTTCCGCACCAGCCGCGACGAACTGCCGCCGTTGCCGGCGGGGGTGCCCCTGGCGGCCTACCGCACGGCGCAGGAGGCGCTGACCAACATCAGCAAGCACGCCTACGCCACCCGTGTCGAAGTCGACCTCACGGTCGCCGGCCGGGTGCTGTCGCTCGAGGTCAGCGACAACGGCCGCGGCCTGAACCAGGACGACCTCGGCAAGGCACGCTCCTTCGGCATCCGCGGACTGCGCGAGCGTGCCGCCCAGGTCGGCGGCTGGGTCGACCTGTCCAGCGGACCGGGCGGCACGACCATCATCCTGTCGGTACCGCTCGAACAGGGCAGCGATACCGAGGCCGGCAGTCTCGACAACCTGCAGGACGACCCCGACGACCCGACCTCGTGGGGCATGCTGCGGTGACGGCACGCGCCCTCTCGGCAGGCCCCGGCCGCGGTAGAGTGGATGGATGAGCTCTCCAGCCGCCGTCCTGCTGCCAGCGCGTCCGGCCATCCGGTTGTCATCATGAGATGCCCGGTGGCAAACCTGCTGTCGCGAATCGAGCGCCGGATCCGCTCCGAGTCGACCCGCGCCCCGCTGCAGCATCGACCGGTGCACCCATCGTGCAAGGGACTGTCATGACCATCCGCGTCATCCTCTGCGACGACCACGCGCTGATCCGGCGCGGCATCCGCGACACGCTGTCGGACGCGGCCGACATCGAGGTGGTCGGCGAGGCGGCCGACTACGGCGAGCTGCGCAGCCTGCTGCGCGACACGAGCTGCGACGTGCTGGTGCTCGACATCAACCTGCCCGGACGCAGCGGCCTCGACGTGCTGCATGTGCTGAAGGACGAGGGCTCGACCCTGCGCGTGCTGGTGGTCTCGATGTACCCCGAGGACCAGTACGCGATCCGCGCACTGCGCGCCGGTGCCTACGGCTACGTCAACAAGGGCAGCGACACCCAGCTGATCGTCGAGGCGGTGCGCATGGTGGCCAAGGGCCGCAAGTACATCACGCCCGAGATCGCGCAGATGCTCGCCGAGAGCCTGAGCCAGCCGGTCTCCGAGGTCGCTCACGAGAAACTGTCGGACCGCGAGCTGCAGACCCTGGTGCTGATCGCCTCGGGCAAGCGGCTCTCGGACATCGCCGCGGAGCTGACGCTGAGCCCCAAGACCGTCAGCGTGTACCGCGCGCGGGTGCTGGAGAAGCTGGCGCTGTCCAACAACTCCGAGCTGACCGTCTACGCCATCCGCAACGGCCTGGTGTGAGGAGACCGCGATGCCGAGCCTGCGCCCCAACTGCAAATGCTGCGGCGGCGAACTGCGGGCCCGGCCGCGCCGGCCGCTCGCGGCCCTGGCACGCCACCCGGCCTCGACCGAGCGGGTGATCAAACCGCAGGGCTGCGCGCCCGGCGCCTGAGTGCCATGGCCTGCGATGCGCCGCTGCGCGGCGGCTGCCTGTGCGGCGCCGTGCGCTACGAGCTCGACGGCCCGCCCGGCCCCATCGTGCTATGCCACTGCGGCCAATGCCGCAAGGCGCAGGGTTCGGCCTTTGCCGTGGTGGCACCGGTGCCTGCCGCGCACTTTCGCCTCGTCGCGGGCGCCGAGCGGCTGCGCTCCCACGAATCCTCGCCGGGCAAGTGGCGCAGCTTCTGCGGCGACTGCGGCTCGCCGATCCACAGCCGCCGCGATGCGCACCCCGAGCTGCTGCGGCTGCGCATCGGCAGCCTCGATCCGCCGTTCGATCAGCGGCCCAGCGCGCACATCCACGTCGCCTCGAAGGCCCCGTGGTGGCAGATCGACGACACGCTGCCGCAGCATCCCGGCGTGGAGCCGGGGCGCTGAGCCCGACCGAGGCGCCAGCTACTGCAGCGTGCGCAGGTGCACCACGCGCTGCTGGGTGCCGGGATGGGTGGCGGTGGCCCTGACCAGCGGCAGGTGCTGGAACAGCAGCAGCGGTGTGTCGTCCGGCTCTCCGAGGCGGCGGATCAGCTGCAATGCGAAGGCATCGGCCTCGTACTCCTGGCGGTGCGACAGCTCCGAGGCCTCGCGGCCGAGCACGCTGGCGACGGCATCGGTCTGCGCCTGCACCACCTCGCCCGGGATGTACTGCTGGTAGAGCTGGCCGAGCTGCGACCAGTGCCGCTGCATGACATGGCCCAGTTCATGGGCCAGCACGAAGTCGCGCTCGCTCTCGGTCAGCCCGGCGAGCGACACGTTGGCGGCGATCACGCGGCCCATCAGGCACACCGCCAGCAACGGACCGCGCACGACCAGCAGGCGGACATCGCCCGGCGCTTCGTCGACCGCGGCCACGATGCGTTCGAAACTGCGACGCACCACCTGCGCCTCGGGATCGTCGTCATCGACCTGGCCCTCGGTCAGCGCCTCGAGCTGCATCTGCTGCGAACGCTGCAGCACCGTCAGGATGTCCTCTGCGCACCATACCGGTGCCACAAACAAGGCCAGCAAGAACAACAGGACTGCGCGCATGAGGCAACTCCGCTCTGCACCCTCAGGGTTGACCCTAGTTACCATGCAATCGCCGTACCAGATTTGCACAAAACCGGCCGCTGCCGCGAATTCTTGCCCGATCGGGGCGCCTACTGGAACTGGGCCAGCATGCGTTCCAGGGCCATCGTGAACGGCTGCTCCATCAGCGGCAGGGTCAGCGTGATGCCGATCAGGCCGACACCGAGCGTGATCGGGAAGCCGATCGCGAAGATGTTCATCTGCGAGGCCACGCGCGAGATGACGCCGAGCACGAGGTTCATGAACAGCAGCATCGTGACGATGGGCAGCGCGATCCACAGCCCGAGGCGGAACACCTCGGCCCCCCAGAGCTGCGGCTGCACGGTCGCCAGGAAGGCCAGCGGCGCCGCGTCAGGCGCGGCCACCGGGAAGGCGTGGAAGCTCTGGATCACCGCCGCGGTCAGCAGCAGGTGACCGTTCATCACGACGAACAGCCAGGCCGCGCAGGTGCCGAAGAAGCGGCTCACCGCCGTGGACTGGGAGGCGCTGATCGGGTCGAAGAAGGCCGCGAAGTTCAGCCCCATCTGCAGGCCGATCATCTCGCCGGCGAACTCGATGCCGGCCATCACCACGCGCGCCGAGAAGCCGAGCGCGGCGCCGATCAGCAACTGCTGGACCACGGCCTCGAAGGCCTGGCCGCTGTCGAGCGCGATCACCGGCATCGAAGGCAGCGAGGCCTGCGCCGCGACGGTGATGAAGAAGGCCAGCGCCACCTTCACGCGCACCGGCACGCTGCGCATGCTGAGCACCGGCGCGGTCATGAACAACGCCAGCACGCGCAGGAAGGGCCAGATCAGCGGACTCAGCCAGGCGGTGAGCTGGGCTTCGTTGAAGGTGAACATGGTCGGCTTGCCGAGGGCGGCATCAGCCGGCCGCCGGACTGTCCCAAGGCCGGCTGCGCCCCCGGGGTCGCGAAGCGACAAGCGTCGGGGCCGACATCGCTAGCCGACCACGGTCGGGATCGCCTGCAGCGTGCGCTGCAGGTACTCGACGATCGAGGTCAGCATCCAGGGGCCGGCCACCGCCAGCACCGCGACGGCCGCGATCAGCTTGGGCACGAAGCTCAGCGTCGCCTCGTTGATCTGCGTGGCGGCCTGGAACACGCTCACCAGCAGGCCGACCACGAGCACCGTCAGCAGCATCGGCGCGCTGACCATCAACAGCAGGTACAGGCCCTGCTGGCCGAACGCGAAGACTTGTTGGGGATCCATGGCGGGCGATTCGGGTTGCGGAAGGTCAGGTGGCGAAAGAAGCGGCGAGCGAGCCGAGCAGCAGGTTCCAGCCATCGGCCAGCACGAACAGCATCAGCTTGAAGGGCAGCGCCACCAGCACCGGGCTGAGCATCATCATGCCCAGGCTCATCAGCACGCTGGCGACGATCATGTCGATGATCAGGAAGGGGATGAAAATCAGGAAGCCGATCTGGAACGCGCTCTTGAGCTCGCTGGTCACGAAGGCCGGCACCAGCACGCGGAACGGCGCGTTCTCGCCCTTCACCGCCGGATCGAGCTTGGCGAGGCGGGCGAACAGCATCAGGTCGCTCTGGCGCGTCTGCTTGAGCATGAAGGAGCGCATCGGCCCCTCACCGCGCGCCAGCGCCTCGTCGAAGGCGATCTGGTTGGCCGCGAAGGGCTTGTAGGCGTCGTTGTAGACCTTGTCGATCGTCGGCCCCATCACGAACAGCGTCAGGAACAGCGACAGGCCCACCAGCACCTGGTTCGGCGGCACCGACTGCGTGCCCAGCGCCTGGCGCAGCAGGCTCAGCACGATGACGATGCGGGTGAAGCCGGTCATCATCAACAGCACGGCCGGCAGGAAGCTGAGCGCGGTGAAGAACAGCAGCGTCTGCACCGGCACCGAGTAGCTCGTGCCCCCCGCGCCCTGCCCGACGATCAACGGCAGGTTCGCATTGCCACCGGCCGCCTGCGCTAAAGCCGCTGCAGGAAGCGCCGACAACACCGACACGGCGGCGATCAGCGCGGCGCGCTTGTGGCGCGACAAGAAGGCGGCCGCAGCGGCGCAGCCGCAACGGGGGTGGTCGTCATTTCCTTGCATCGCGAACCTTCTTCAGCAATGCGGCGAACGGCGCCTCGGGGGCGGCAGCGTTCGCGGCCATGTCAGCCTGCGGCGACAAGGTGTGCAGTGCGGTGATGGCCTGCGGCGTGACGCCGAGCACCAGCCAGCGGCGCTCCTCGCCCTGCCCGACCTCGACGGTCACGATGCGCTGGTGCGGTCCCAGCGCCAGCGAGCCGACGGTGCGCGTCAGTGCGTTCGCGCTGCTCATCGCCGCGCCATAGGGCGTGCGCTTGAGCAGCCACAGCGCCAGCGGGATCATCGCCAGGATGATGACGAACCACACCAGCCCGAAGCCCAGGGAACCACTCATGTCGTGTGCTTTCCCGGCCGGCTCAGCCGCGGCTCAGGCGGCGCATGCGCTCGCTCGGCGTCACGATGTCGGTCAGGCGGATGCCGAACTTGTCGTTCACCACCACCACCTCGCCCTGCGCGATCAGGTAGCCGTTGACCAGCACGTCCATCGGTTCGCCGGCCAGCGCGTCGAGCTCGACCACCGAGCCCTGCGCCAGCTGCAGGATGTGCTTGATCGGGATGCGCGTGCGGCCCAGCTCCACGGTGAGCTGCACCGGGATGTCCAGGATCATGTTGATGTCGTTGCCCGCGCCGCCGCCGGGGGTCGGCGCGAAGTTGGCGAACGATGCCGGCGCCACCTGCTCGGCGGCCGTGACGACCTCGCTGCCGGGCGTCTGTTGTTCCAGCGCCGCCGCCCATTCGGCGGCCATCGCGTCCTGCTCGTTGTTCGCTACGGGCTCAGCCATTGTGTTCTCCCAGCCAGGACGGGCCCTGGTTCGTCAGCAGTTGATCGATCTTGATGGCGTACTTGCCGCTGCTCGTGCCGTAGTGGCAATCGAACACCGGCACGCCGTCCACCTTCGCCTGCACCACCGGGTCCAGGTCGAGTTCGATGAAGTCACCGGGCTTGAGCGACAGCAGTTGCTCGACCGTGGCCGGCGCCTGTGCCAGCTCGGCCACCAGGTCCACCTCGGCGGACTGGATCTGCTGCGTCAGCAGCTTGACCCAGCGCCGGTCCGGCTCGCCCGAGTCGCCCTGCACCGTGGAGTACAGCGTGTCGCGGATCGGCTCCAGCGTGGCATACGGGATGCAGAAATTGATGGTGCCGCTGGTGTCGCCGATCTCGATCGTGAACGAGCTCGTCACGACGATCTCGCTCGGTGCGGCGATGGTCGCGAACTGCGGCTGCATCTCCGAGCGCTGGTACTCCAGCTCGACCGGGTAGACGCCGGCCCAGGCCTTCTTGTACTCGGCCGAAATGACCTCGACGAGGCGCATGATCACGCGCAGCTCGGTGGGCGAGAAATCGCGGCCCTCGATGCGGGTGTGGAACTTGCCGGCGCCGCCGAACAGCGCATCGATCACCGCGAACACCAGCGTCGGATCGCAGACGATCAGGCCGCTGCCGCGCAGCGGGCGCACCGACATGATGTTGAAGTTGGTCGGCACCACGATCTCGCGCAGGAAGGCGCTGTACTTCTGCACCTTGATCGCGCCGACCGCCACCTCCGGCGTGCGGCGGATGAAGTTGAACAGGCCGATGCGGATGTTGCGGGAGAAGCGCTCGTTGATGATCTCCATCGTGGGCATGCGCCCACGCACGATGCGCTCCTGGCTCGCCAGGTTGTAGTCGCGCACGCCGCCCTGCTCGACCTCCTCGGCCTCGAGCTTCTGGCTCTCGCCGGTGATGCCCTGCAGCAGCGCATCGACCTCGTCCTGCGAAAGAATCTGCTGATTCATTTTCAGCGGCTCCCGGCAAGACGCGCCGATGACGCCTTGTCAACGGTCACAGGCAAGCAGACGCCGCGGATCCGGCTCGGCCGGTCCGCCAGCGGCGCCCCCGAGGGCCACGCAGTGGCCCCTTCGGTGCCACGGGGGAGCGGCGCAGCCGCAACGGGGGGGTGCGTCATTGGATGATGAAGCTGGAGAAATGCACGTGCTCGACCGGGTTGTGCTCGGCCGGCGCCTTCTTGCGCTTCTTCTTGACCGGCGGGGCTTCGGCATCCGCCGCCGCGGGCGCGGAGGCGGGCTCGTCCTCGGCCTCGATCTCGATGCCCAGCGGGCGCACCGACTCGCGCATGATTTCCGCCGCGAGCTTCTCCTTGCCGGAGCGTTCGAGCAGTTCGGCGGAGGTCTTGTGCGACAGGATCATCAGCACGCCGTTGCGGATCGCCGGCATGTACAGCTTGAGCTCCTCGGCCACCTTGGGGTCGTCGATCTGCAGCGTGACGCCGATCTGGGCGAAGCGCTCCTGGTCGCGGTCGGCCAGGTTCACGACGAAAGCGTCGAGCGGCAGGAAGTTCGGCGGCGCCTTGTGGTCCTTCTTCGCCGAGGCATGCACGAGCTCCTCGGAGTCGTCGCCCTCTTCGGCCGCGGCAGCCTCCGCGGCCTTCTTCTTCATCAGGTAGAGCGCGGCGCCGCCCCCGGCCGCCAGCAGCAGGACCACGGCGGCGACGATCAGGACGAGCTTCTTCGGAAGCTTGCGCTTGGCCTTGTTCGGCACTTCGACGGCATCGACCGCGGCTGCAGACATCGGGAAACTCCTTGCCAGGTGCGCGCACGGGGCGGACGCCGCCGCACGCAGGGTATGGAAAGGATTATTCGAGCCGCCCCCCCTCGACGAAGCGGCAATAAGGGGGGCGAAACCGGCCCTTACCGGCGACCCGCACTCGGGGGCCCGCCGCGCTCACCCGCGCGACGCTACGCGTAGAGATCGAGCAGGCCGCGGGTCGCGCGCCGGTTCACGGTCGCGGCACCGGCAGCCCCGGCGCCACCGACGGTTCCCCCGGGCTCGCCCCGGGCGCCGCGGCGCTCGTCTTCGGCCGGGCCCTCGCGAGCGCCGGAGCGCTGCTCGAACACGCCGCCACCGCTCAGCGTCAGGCCGGCGCCGTTCAAGGCGGCGGCCAGTGCCGGCAGGCTGGTTTCCAGCGCCTGGCGCGTGCCGGCATGGGCTGCGGTGAAATCGATCTGCGCCTGCGCGCCGTCGATCACGATCTGCACCGCGATCGGACCCATGTCGGCCGGATGGAGCTGCAGCTCGGCCGCGTGCACACCGTCACGCGCGAGCGTCGTGAGCTGGCTGGCGAGCGCCTGGGAAAAGTCGGGCGAGTTGACCGGCGTCGCCAGCGTCAGCGGCACGGGAGCGCCCGGCAGGTGCAGCGCCGGGGACGGCGACGCCGTCATGCCGGCCACGGGCAGCGCAGGCAGCTCACCGGCACCTGCACTGCCGGATACCGGCGCACTGCGCCGCTCGGCGGGCGCCATCGCGGCCAGCAGCAGCTCGGCGCGAGGCTCCGGCGCGGCCATGCCGGCGGCGGTCGTCTGCAAACGCTCGGCGGCCGCGGCCTTCTCGTCGGCATGCGTCTCGGCGTAGGCCGCGTGGTCTGCGCGAGCGGTCTGGGCGGCCTGCAGCGCGTGCGCGTCCTGCAGGTCCGCGGCAGCAGCATGACCCGGCACGTCACCGGTCGCCCCGGCCGCAATGCCCGTCGGCCGGTCCGTTGTGACCGCTTGTGCGGCGCTCTGGCCGGCGATCGCTTGTGCGGCGCCCTGACCATCACCACGAGCACTCGCGGCCGTGCGCGGGTCGACCCCGGGGCGCGCGTCGGCCCGCCCCGTGGCCGCATCGGCCGCCACTTCGCCGGCTGCTGCGCCGGCGTCGGCAGCGCTCGCCTGGGCCGCGGCGGCGTCGCCCGGCTCGTGCGGTGCGGACGCCGTGCCCCAGCGCGCGAGCCAGTCGAGCATCGCCTTCGGATCGGGCGGCGCGGGGTCCGCAGGCGCTGGCGCCGCTGCTGCCGTGGCAGCCGTCGCCGTTGCCGTGGGTTGCGCCGCTGCATCGGCGCTCGGTTCGCGCGCGCCGGGATCGGCACTGTCGGCCTCCACGCCGTCGGCGGCCCGGGCGTCGTCGGCGGCGGCGCGCTTCGACTCGCTGCCGGGCTTGCCGCTCACGGCCTTGGCCGGGGGCTGCACGCCGCGCGTGCCGCTGTCCTTGTTGGCCGGCGGCTGCGCCGGCCGATTCTTCTCGGGCGCGTGAGCGCCGTCCTGGCGCCTGGCCTGCGGCTCGGGACGGTGCTCGGGCGCCTTCGCCTTCGCCGCCGCGGACGGCGAAGGCGGGGCGGCGAACGCCCCGCCGTCGGGGGACTGCCTCGCCACCAGGCGCTGCTGCTCGCCGAGCAGGCCGGCGAACGGCGACGCCGCCGCACCGGCCACGCCGCGCTCAGCGGTGGGCTCGACGCTGAAGGCGTTCGGGGCGGCTGCGCCGCGCTGCTGGACGGACAGGTTCATGGTGGGGACGGTTCGGTTCGGTGAACTTCGAATTTCAGAGCATGCCCAGCGCCACCGCACCGGGGGCGGCGCCGGCCAGGCGCTGCCAGGCGGCGCGCGAGGCCAGCTCGTCGGTGGCCTTCTGTTCGTTGCGATCCTGGGTGCGCACGCCTTCGGCGACACGGCGCTCGATCAGCTTGCGCACCGAGGCCACGCGCAGCTCGGCGCTCAGCAGCACGGCCTTGGCCGCATCGCCGCGCTCGATGGCCTGCGCCAGCAGGCGCTGCTGCTGGGCGACCGCCTCGTCCAGGCGGCCCATGAAGCCCTGGTAGCACTGCAGCAGCTCGATCGCCCCGGCCCGCTGGAACTGCGTGCCGAAGCGCTGCGCGTACTCCTGGCGGTACTCGGTCAGCTGCGCGGCCTGGGCCTGCGCGGCGGCGACCGCGGCCAGCGCGCTGCGGTGGGCGCCCAGGGCGGCGTCGCGCGCCACGGTGGTGTGTTCGAGCAGGCTGTTGAGAGGCTGGAGAGAGCTCATGCGGGCTTTCGAAGGAAACGGGGAATCAGATACCGGTCAGCTGGCGCAGCTGCCGCACGCTGTCGGCCAGCAACGAGGCCTCGTGCATGTCCTGCTGGAGCAGGGCGCGCATCGCATCGTGCTGGCGCACGGCCAGGTCGAGTTCGCCGTCGTGGCCGGGTGCATAGGCGCCGAGCGCGATCAGGTCGCGCGCCTTCTGCACCCGCGACCACAGCTGGCGCAGGCGGCGTGCGGCCTGCAGGTGTTCGGGCGCAACCACGTTGTGCATCACACGCGAGGCCGAGCGCTCGATGTCGATCGCCGGGTAGTGGCCGCTCTCGGCCAGGTCGCGCGACAGCACGATGTGGCCGTCGAGGATGGCGCGTGCCGCATCGGCGATCGGGTCCTGCTGGTCGTCGCCCTCGCTGAGCACGGTGTAGAAGGCGGTGATCGAGCCGCAGCCGTTCTGGCCGTTGCCCGAGCGCTCCACGAGCTGCGGCAGCTTGGCGAAGCAGCTCGGCGGGTAGCCCTTGGTGGCCGGCGGCTCGCCGATGGCCAGCGCGATCTCGCGCTGCGCCATCGCATAGCGGGTCAGGCTGTCCATCAGCAGCAGCACGTGCTGGCCGCGGTCGCGGAAATGCTCGGCGATCGCGGTCGCATAGGCGGCACCCTGCATGCGGGTGAGCGGCGGCGAGTCGGCCGGCGCGGCGACCACCACTGCGCGCTCGAGGCCCTCCTCGCCGAGGATGTCCTCGATGAACTCCTTGACCTCGCGCCCGCGCTCGCCGATCAGGCCGACGACGATCACGTCGGCGGCGGTGTACTTCGCCATCATGCCCAGCAGCACCGACTTGCCGACCCCGGAGCCGGCGAACAGGCCGATGCGCTGGCCGCGCCCCACGGTGAGCATGGCGTTGATCGCGCGCACGCCGGTGTCGAGCGGCTCGCGCACCGGGTCGCGCTCCATCGCGTTGATCGGGCGGCGCACCAGCGGCTCGTTGCGCACCGCGCCGGCCTTGGTGTCCAGCGGGCCGAGCCGGTCGAGCGGCGTGCCGTGCGAGTCGACCACGCGGCCGATCAGGCCGTCGCCGATCGGCAGGTGGCGGGTGCGGTCTTCGCTGCGCCGCCACGGATGACTGATCTCGCCGAGCACCGGCGGCACGTTCGGCGTCGAGCGCGGCACCACCCGCGCGCCGCTGACCAGGCCGTGCAGTTCACCGGTCGGCATCAGGTAGGCGCGATCGGCCGCGAAGCCGACCACCTCGGCCAGCACCGGCGGCTGACCGTCCATGCGCACCTCGCAGACCGAGCCGACCGGCACGCGGATGCCGGCGGCTTCGAGCACCAGGCCGGCCACGCGCACCAGCGTGCCCTGTGCCTCCAGCGGCACCGGGCCGCTGGCGTGCGCCTTCAGATCGTCCATGTAGCGTTGCCAGGCCGGCGGCAGCACCGGCACCGCAGCGGACTGCCCGGCGACCGGCGCGGCCGGCAGCCAGCCTTCGGTGGGCGCGTTCATGCGCCCTCCCCGTTGGCGTCGGGCGTCGCGGCCGGGTCGACGGCCGGCGGCGCCACGCCGTGGGCGCCGCGCTGCCCCATGCCGTCCATCGCACGGCGCCAGCGCGCCTCGACGCTGGCGTCGATGATGCCGACGTCGCTGTCGACGACGCAGCCGCCGCGGGCCATCGCCGCGTCGGGCACCAGGCGCGCACCGCGCGCGGCCAGCGCCTCGCCGGCATGCAGGCTCAGCAATGCATGGTCGTCGGGATGCACATGCACCGCCACCTGCTTGGCCGAGGCCAGCGTCGCGGCCAGCGCTTCCTGGGCCACGGCGGCCACGAGCTCGGGGCGCGTGGTCAGCTCGCTGCGCAGCACCTGGCGCGCCAGCGCGATCGCCACGCCGGCGAGCTGCGTGGCCAGACCCTGTTCGAGTTGCTGGAGCTGGCCGCGGAAGGCCTGGGCCACGGCCACGGCCTGGCCCGTCACCTGCTGCGCGTAGCTCTGCTTGAAACCTTCGAGCGCGGTCAGCCCGTCGCGGTAGCCGTCCTGGTAGCCGCTCTGGCGTGCGGCCTGCAGCTGGGCCGCGACCCCTTCGGGCGTCAGCGGCGGCGCGGCGGCGGCTGCGGTGTTCTGCGAGGTGGCCCCGAAGCTGCCGGGCGTCCACGCGGCGAAGCTGCGCACTTCCTCGCGCGGGATGAAGCGCGCATAGGCGTTCGGTGCGCTCTCCGCTGCCGAGGCACGGGGGCCACCGCCGCCGGGTGCATCGGTCATGCGGCTGCGGGTGCCGGGATCGCGGGGCGCCGGATGGGCGCCGAGCTTGCGCTCAAAGGAACTGGTCATCGCCACCGCCACCCAGCACGATCTGGCCTTCGTCGGCCAGGCGGCGAACGACCTTCAGCAATTCCTTCTGCTCGGCCTCGACCTCGGAGACGCGCACCGGACCGCGCGATTCGAGGTCCTCGCGCAGCGCCTCCGCGGCGCGGGTCGACATGTTCGAGAGGATGCGGTCGCGCAGCTCGGGCGGCGCACCCTTGAGTGCCACCACCAGCGACTCGGTCTGCACTTCCTTGAGCAGCGCCTGGATGCCGCGGTCGTCGATCTTGAGCAGATCGTCGAAGGTGAACATGTTGTCCATGATCTTCTGCGCGAGGTCGCTGTCGGCCTCGCGGATGTAGTCGAGCACCGAGGTCTCGATGGCCGAGCCCATCATGTTGATGATCTCGGCCGCCGGCTTGACGCCGCCCATCATCGACTTCTTCATGCGCTCGCCGCCGGCCAGCACCTTGCCCATCACCTCGTTCAGGTCCTTCAGCGCGCTGGGCTGGATGCCGTCGAGCGTGGCCACGCGCACCATCACCTCGTTGCGCTGGCGCTCACCGAACTGCTTGAGCACCTCGGACGCCTGATCGAACTCCAGGTGGACCAGGATCGCCGCGACGATCTGCGGATGCTCGTTGCGCAGCAACTCGGCCACCGAGGCCGGGTCCATCCACTTGAGGCTCTCGATGCCGGAGACGTCGCCGCCCTGCAGGATGCGGTCGATCAGCAGGTTGGCCTTGTCGTCGCCGAGCGCCTTGCGCAGCACCGATTTCACGTACTCGTCGGTGTCGCTCACCAGCATGCTGGTGTCGGCGGCATCGCCCGTGAAGCGCTCGAGCACCTGCTCGAAGCGCTCGCGCGGCACCGATTTCATCTTGGCGATGGTCTCGCCGAGGCGCTGCACCTCCTTGGGCGCCAGGTGCTTGAACACCTCGGCCGCTTCCTCCTCGCCGATCGACATCATCAGGATCGCGGCGTCTTCGAGTCCTTGGGCATCCATAGCTCAAGCCTCCTTGGCGGACCAGCCGCGCACGATGTTGGCCATGGCCGCCGGGTTGTCCTTGGCGAGTGCACGCGCCTGGTTCAGTCGCAGGTCCACCGCCGGCGCCTCGAGCGCGGGCAGGGCGGCACGGGCCGGCGTCGGCAGCGCCTGCGGGTCGTCGACCACGGTGTCGAGCTGGCGCTGCGGCTTGGCCGGCTGGGCGGCCTTCAGCGCCGGGCGCACCGCGCCGAACACGATGATCATCGCCAGCAGCGTCAGCGCCGCCGGCACCGCCAGCGTGCGCAGCAGGTCCTGCGTCTCAGGCTGCTTCCACAGCGGCAGCGTCTCCTCGACCGGCGGCTTCTCGACCTTGAAGGGCGCGTTGATCAGCTTCACCGAGTCGCCGCGCTCGGCATTGAAACCGATGGTCTCCTTGACCAGCGCGGTCAGCTTCTCCATCTCCTCGGCCGAGATCGGCGTCGTGGTCGTCTTGCCCTTGGCGTCGGTGACCGAGCGGTGGTTCAGCACCACCGCGGCATTCAGGCGCTTGACCGTGCCAGTGGCGTTGCGCGTGACGCGTACCGTCTTGTCGACTTCGTAGTTGGCGGTGGCTTCGCGCCGGCTGCTGCCGCCGCTGCCACCGGCCTGTGCGGTCTGCAGCGGCGCGGCCGCGCCGGTGACCGGCGCGGTCGCCGGCACCGGCGGCTGGTTGCTGGTGGCACCCGGCACGCCGGCCGGCTGCGCGGCGCCGCCGCCGCTGGACTCGCTGGTCTGCTGGCTGCGCAGCGTGGCCGACGTCGGCTTGCCGTCCGGGCCCAGGCCCTGGTTGGGTGCATAGGCCTCGGAGGTCGACTCGGTCTGCGAGAAATCCACCTCGGCGGTGACCTGGGCACGCAGGTTGTCGCGGCCCAGCACCGGCTCGAGGATGTCGAACACGCGCTTCGTGAAGTTGCCCTCGATCTGGCTCACGTACTGCAGCTGCTGTGCATCCAGGCCGCCGGCCGGGTTGGTGTCGCCGGCGCCGGAGATCAGCGCGCCGGTGGCGTCGAGCACGGTCACCGCCTTCGGGTCCATTTCGGGCACGCTGGAAGACACCAGGTGCACGATGCCAGCCACCTGCGTGCGGTCCAGCGTGCGGCCGGGGTGCAGCGTGAGCAGCACCGAGGCGCTGGGTTTCTGCTGCTCGCGGAAGAAGCCGTTCTGGTTGGGCAGCGCCAGGTGCACGCGCGCGCTCTGCACCGCCGCCAGGGCGCCGATGGAGCGGGTCAGCTCGCCTTCGAGCCCGCGCTGGAAGGTCAGCCGCTCCTGGAACTGCGTCTGGCCGAACTTGGCGTTGTCCATCAGCTCGAAGCCGACGATCGAGCCCTTGGGCAGGCCGGCGGAGGCGAGCTTCAGGCGCACGTCGTGCACCTGGTCGGCCGGCACCAGGATCGCGGCACCGCCGTCGGCATGCTTGTAGGGCACGTTCATCTGCGACAGCTGGGCCAGGATCGCGCCGCCGTCCTTGTCGGACAGGCCGGCGTACAAGACCTTGTAGTTGCCCTGCGAGGACCACATCGACATCGCCAGCGCAATGCCGACCAGCGCCGCGAGGCCCAGGCCCAGCGTCAGCTTGCGGCCGGCCGGCAGGACGGCGAGGCGCGCGCCGAAGCCTTCAGCGTTCGCCGGGGTGAGCGGCAGGGTGTTCACGGTGGCAAGTGCGGTGTCCATCGGCTTCGTTCGGGCGTCGCGGCGTGTCCGTGTTGGATCGTGGATCGGGGCGCGACGAGACCATTCCCGTCGGCGCCTCGGCATTGTTTCGTTACCCTTGAGCCGGAAAAGCGGCGAACAGGCCGGCCAAATCCGGCCAGTTCCCACCATCGTGGCGCCGGCAGCTGGCTACGATCTGCTTCCATGGACGTGAAGCTCAAGCCCTTCGACTTTGCCCAAGCCGCAGCCCGCGCCGGGATGCCGCAGGTGGCCGAGCGCGTGCGTCTGGCCACACAGACGCAGGGCACGGAAGCCGCCAGTTTCCAGACCAGCTTCAGCCAAGCACTGAAGGCCGTGAGCGCCTCGCAGAACCAGGCCACCGAACTGCAGCAGCAGGTTCAGCTCGGCAATTCGTCGGTCTCGCTCGAAGAGACGATGGTCGCGATGCAGAAGGCGCAGATCGGCTTCCAGGCGACGCTGCAGGTGCGCAACAAGCTGGTGCAGGCCTACACCGACATCATGAACATGCAGATGTGAGGCCCGCGGCGAGGGCGCCGCCACCACCGCGGCTTGTCAGAGCTTGAATACCTTCGCAGGCGGGCAATGCCGAGTGCTGGCGAGGGCGTCGGGTGAGCGGCGTAGCGAAGTTAAGGAGGAGGGGTCGGCCTTCAGGCCGACCCCGGGGGACATGAGCGGAGCCGTTCGCCCGGCGTCCTCGCCAGCAACGCGCGGTACCTGCAAGCGGCCGGCCGGCGGACGCCTCGAACCTCGGCAACCTCACGCACACGAACGGCCGCAACGCGCCCTGGTCCCAGCTTCAATCGGATGCGCTTGAATGCAATTCCGTATCAGCCGCCGGCACGCTTGACGGTCCAGCCCTGCGCCTCGAGCTGCTCGACGATGCGGTCGCGGTGATCGCCCTGCACTTCGATCACGCCGTCCTTCGCCGTGCCGCCGGAGCCGCAGGCCGCCTTCAGTTGCTTGCCGAGTTGGGCCAATGCGGCCGGCTCCAGCGCCAGCCCCCTGATCACGGTGACGCCCTTGCCGTTGCGGCCTTTCGTTTCGCGGGACACACGCACGATGCCGTCGGACACCGGGGCGGCACTCGCCTTGCTGCAGACGCACTGCGCCAGCGCCTGGCGGCAGGCGGGACAGGTCCGCCCCAGCTCGGTGGAGTAGACCAGCCCGCCGGCGGACGGCTTGCCCTTCATGCCGGCCGACCGGCTTGTGGCGGCCGGCGGCGGGACGGCACCGCGGGCGCGGCGGACCACATGCGCATCGACATCCGCTACAGGATGCGGCTCAGCGCCTCGTCGAGGTGCCGCACCGTGCGCTCGATGTGGTGCAGCTTGTCCAGCCCGAACAGGCCGATGCGGAAGGTCTGGAAGTCCTCGCCCTCGTCGCACTGCAAGGGCACGCCGGCGGCCACCTGCAGACCCAGACCGACGAACTTCTTGCCGGACTGGACGGCCGGGTCCTCGGTGTAGCTCACCACCACGCACGGCGCCTGGAAGCCTTCGGCCGCAACGCTGCGCAGCCCCTTGCGGACCAGCAGCGCACGCACCTTGTCGCCCAGCTGCTGCTGCTCGGCGCGGACCTTCTCGAAGCCATAGGCCTCGGTCTCCTGCATCACGTCGCGCAGGCGGGCCAGGGAGTCGGTCGGCATCGTCGCGTGGTAGGCATGGCCGCCGGCCTCGTAGGCCTCCATGATCTGCAGCCACTTGCGCAGGTCGCAGGCGAAGCTGGTGCTCTGGGTGCCATCGATGCGCTGGCGCGCCAGCTCGCTCATCGCGATCAGCGCGCAGCACGGCGAGCCGCTCCAGCCCTTTTGCGGCGCGCTCACCAGCACGTCGACGCCGGTGGCGACCATGTCGACCCACAGCGTGCCGGAGGCGATGCAGTCCAGCACGAACAGGCCGCCGACCTCGTGCACCGCATCGGCCACGGCGCGCAGGTAGGCGTCGGGCAGGATCATGCCGGCCGAGGTTTCGACATGCGGCGCGAACACCACGTCGGGGCGGCCCGCGCGGATCGTGGCGACGACCTCCTCGATCGGTGCCGGCGCAAACGGCGCCTGCTTGCCCGGGCCGATGCGCCGCGCCTTGAGCACCGTCGACTCGGCGGGAATGCGGCCCATGTCGAGGATCTGCGTCCAGCGGTAGCTGAACCAGCCGTTGCGGATCACCAGCACCTTGCGGTCGGTGGCGAACTGCCGCGCCACCGCCTCCATGCCGAAAGTGCCGCTGCCGGGCACGACGACGGCCGACTTCGCGTGGTAGACACGCTTGAGCGTGCCCGAGACGTCCCGCATGACGCCCTGGAAACTCTGCGACATGTGGTTGAGCGCGCGGTCGGTGTAGACCACTGAATATTCGAGCAGACCTTCGGGGTCCACGTTCGGCAACAAGCCAGGCATAGGTCGCTCCGCTGAAGAAGGAATTCGGGCACGCAGACCTCCTGTGTACCAAAAACTCCACCCGACAACCGGTGCGGTCAACCCGAATGCCCCGGCGGCAGCGGGGCCGGCCGGTCACGCCAGGGGTGCCAGCAGCCCCTGCAGATCCGCGGCGCTGAACTTGGCCGCCGCCGCGGTGTCGTGCCCCAGCACCCCTTCGGCCAGCGCGGCCTTGCGCGCCTGCAGCGCGAGCATGCGCTCCTCGATGCCGCCCTCGACCACCAGCTTGTAGACGAACACCGGCTGGTCCTGACCGATGCGGTGCGCGCGGTCGGTGGCCTGCTGCTCGACGGCCGGGTTCCACCACGGGTCGAGGTGGATCACGGTGTCGGCGGCGGTGAGGTTCAGGCCCACGCCACCGGCCTTCAGGCTCAGCAGCATGATGGGCACCGCCCGCTCCTGGAACTGCCGCACGACGGCGCCGCGCGCGCGCACCGGCGTGTCGCCGGTGAGCACCAGGCAGGGCAGCTCGAGCGCCGCGAGCTCGGCCTCCACCAGCGCCAGCATCTCGGTGAACTGCGAGAACACCAGCACGCGCCGGCCTTCGTCGACCAGCTCGGGCAGCATGTCGCGCAGCCACTCCATCTTGGCGCGCTCCATGGTCGGCGCCATCTTCGTGCCCTTCACCAGCCACGGATCGCAGCACACCTGGCGCAACTTGAGCAGCGCGTCGAGGATCGCGATCTGCCCGCCGGCGAAGCTCTGGCGCTGCAGCACGCGGCGCACCTGTTCGTCGGCGGCCACGCGCACGCTTTCGTACAGCGCGCGCTGCTGGCCCTGCAGCTGCACGCGCCGGACCACCTCGGTCTTGGGCGGCAGCTCGGTGGCCACGTCCTGCTTGCGGCGGCGCAGGATGAACGGCCGCACGCGCTGCGCGAGCAACTGCGCGCGCAGCGTCTCGCCGTTGGTCTCGATCGGCTTGCGCCACTGGCGCACGAAGCTGCGCGCATCGCCCAGGAAGCCGGGCATCAGAAAATCGAAGTGCGCCCACAGCTCGCCGAGGTGGTTTTCCAGCGGCGTGCCGGTCACGCACAGGCGGTGGCGCGCCTGCAGGCGGCGCAAGGCGCCGGCGGCGCGGCTGCCGGCGTTCTTGACCATCTGCGCCTCGTCGAGGATCAGCACATGCCAGGGCTGCGCCTGCAGCGCCTCGCTGTCGCGCCACAGCAGCGGGTAGGTGGTGAACACCACGTCGTGCCCGGCGATGCGCGCGAAGTCGCGCGCCCGGGCCGCGCCCTGCAGGGTCAGCACGCGCAGCGCGGGCGCGATGCGCGCGGCCTCGGCCTGCCAGTTGGCGATCAGCGACGTGGGCAGCACCACCAGCGCCGGCACCTCCAGGCGGCCGGCCTGCTGCTCGATGAGCAGGTGGGCCAGCACCTGCGCGGTCTTGCCCAGCCCCATGTCGTCGGCCAGGATGCCGGCGAGGTGGTGTTCGCGCAGGTACTGCAGCCAGGCCACGCCGTGCAGCTGGTAGGGGCGCAGCTGCAGCCCCAGGCCTGCCGGCGGCGCCACCGGCGCCGGGCTGCCGGCGGTGCGCAGCCGCTGCGCCAGCGCCGCCAGGCCGGCGGCGCCCTGCAGCTGCCAGGCGCCGTGCACGCCGGCGCGCGCGCGCTGCGTGTCGAGCAGGCCCAGGCGCATCGCCTCCACGCGGTGCGCCTCCCAGGTCGACAGGCGCAGCGGCCCCGCGGCCTGCGCCTCGCGGCGCGGGTCGGTGAGCAGGTCCACCATCGCGCCGACGATGGCCTTGAGCGGCGCGGCCGGCGCCTCGATGCGCTTGCCGCCCGGCGCGCGCAGCAGGATCAGCGCGCCATCGTCGATGGCGGCGATCTCGCGGGCGTCGAGCCAGCGCGCGTCGCGTCGCAGCAGGTCGGCCAGCAGCGGCGCCAGGTCCAGCGTCTCGCCGTCCACCTCCACGCCCAGGCTCAGCAGCCACGAGCCTTCGCGCGGCGGCTGGCGCAGCGCCGCCAGGGTCTGCACGCGCGGGCCCAGCGGCGCCACCAGTTCACGGCCCTGCTCGTCGCCGGTGTCGGGGTCGATGACGAGGCGCCACGCGTCGACCGGCACGCTCTGGTGCGCAAAGCCCGGCTGCACGACGATGGACCAGCCGCGCGCCTGCAGCCGCGGCACCTGCTCGGCCCAGAAGTCGCCGAAATGCGGCTCTTCGGCCAGCGTCCACAGGCCGTCGTGCCCCTCGCCCGCTTCGCGGTTGCGCCATTGCAGCGCCTGCGGCGACAGCGGGCGCAGGCCGGTGCCCCACAGCGCGTCGCGCGCGTCGGCCTCGGCGGCCAGGTCGCGCTGCAGCAGCTCGCGCTGCTCCCAGGCGCCGCGCAGCAGCTGCGTCGGCTTGGGGCGGGTGTTCAGCACGCGGGTGGGTGCCGGCGTGTCCCAGCGCAGGCCGCCGGGCGTGGTGTAGGTCCAGTCGACGCGGGCCACGGTGAGCATCGCGCCGCGCGGACCGAAGCCGGGCACCGCGCGCATGCCGAGCAGGCCGTCGCCGCGGGTCAGCGTCTGCAGGGTCAGGCGCGGACGGAAGACACCGCTCACGGGCGCATCCGGGTTCGCAGGCGTGGCGGGGGAGGCAGCGGGCATGGGCCGATTCTCTGGCCTCGGCATGCCGACTCGCCCGGCAGGCACAGAAAACCCTCCATAAACCATCCATATGGATGGTGTTAGGATGGTCCCATGAACCAGAAGGCCACCGCCCTCCCCGCCCAGCCCAAGGCGGCGGACTCCGAGAAGATCACCATCAACCTCGGTTTCGTCGACCTGGGGCAGATCGACCTGCTGGTGGCCGAAGGCTTCTACGGCAACCGCACCGACTTCATCCGCACCGCCATTCGCAACCACCTCGGCACCCACGCCGAGGCGGTGAAGCAGGTGGCGGCGCGCAAGATGCTCGTGCTGGGCCTGCAGCACTTCAGTGCCGACGAGTTGCGCGCCGTGAAGGCAGCCCGGCAGACGCTGCAGATTCGCGTGCTCGGCCTGGCAACGATTGCGCACGACGTGAGCCCCGAGCTGGCCCGGGCCACCATCGACTCGCTCGACGTGCTGGGTGCGCTGCATGCCAGCCCGGCGGTGAAGGCCGCGCTGGCCGACCGCCACCGCTGACCCCAGCGCAACCCCTCCACACAAGGACGGCATGAACGACACCCTCCAGAACCTGATGCGCGCCGCCGCGCGCCTGACGCAGGCGGGCCGCCTGAACGAAGCCACCCAGGCCCTCCAGCGCGCACTGCGCGGCGCCGCAGGCGCCGACGCCATGCGCCCGGCGACCGCGCGCACCGGCACCCCCGGCATGCCCGCGGCCGGCACCGCGGCGCCCGAAGCGGAGCCCCTGGTCATCGACGGCTGCGTGTTCGAAATGGACGCACCCGCCGCAGCCGCCGCGAGCGCACCGCCCGCAAGCGGCAGCTCGCCGGCCGATGGCCCGCAGGCACGCACAACGCCCGCACCGCAAGGCGATGCCGAGGCCACGCCCCCCACCGGGCGCGGCGAGTTCACCGGCGGCTCCTACACGCACGGCTCGCAGACGCGCCGCTACAAGCTCTACAGCCCGCCCGGCCCGGCCGGCCGGCGCTTGCCGCTGGTGGTGATGCTGCACGGCTGCACCCAGGACCCCGACGACTTTGCCGCCGGCACCGGCATGAACGAGCGGGCCCGCGAGCAAGGCTTCTTTGTGCTGTACCCGGCGCAGTCGCAAAGCGCCAACCCGCAGCGCTGCTGGAACTGGTTCAAGCACAACCACCAGCAGCGCGACCGCGGCGAGCCGGCGCTGATTGCCACCTTGACGCAGGCGGTGATGAAGCAGCACGGCATCGACCCGCGGCGCGTGTACATCGCCGGCCTGTCGGCCGGCGGGGCCATGGCCGCCATCGTGGCGGCCGCCTACCCCGACCTCTTTGCGGCGGTGGGCGTTCACTCGGGCCTGCCGGGCGGCGCGGCGAGCGACGTGGCCGGCGCCCTGGCGGTGATGAAGACCGGCGTTGCGGGCCCCGGCCTGAAGCCCAGGGCGCGCACCCCCGGCGCAGCGCCCGCCACGGCGGCGCCGACGGGGCACGTGCCCACCATCGTGTTCCACGGCGACCAGGACCCGACGGTGCACCCCCGCAACGGCGAACAAGTGATCTCGGCCGCGCTGGACAGCGCCGCCGCCGGCGCCGGCGCCTCACCCACGGCCGCCGCGAGCAGCCCACGCGTGGAGCGCGGCGTGTCGGCCCGCGGGCGGCACTACACGCGCTCCGTACACCCGGGTGGCGAGGGCCGGGCACTGGCCGAGCACTGGCTGGTGCACGGCGCCGGACACGCCTGGTCGGGCGGCCAGGCCGAGGGCAGCTACACCGATGCCAGCGGGCCGGATGCCACGAGCGAGATGCTGCGGTTCTTCTTCGAGCATCCGCGTGGGCATTGAGGGGCAGGCGACGCTGCGGGGGCGGGCATGCGGGCGACTGGCGTTGGTGCGCAGATGCGCACGGTTGACCTGGCAGTAGACGGAACGCGGCATATCGAGGCGGACGGGGTCACGGAGACTCCAACAGCCGCGGTTCGTTGCCGTCAATGACCGAGACGCATGCCCCATGTGGACCATGACGTAAAGCGGCACGCGCGTTACTGCGCAAGGACTCCGCTTGACCAGCCGTTCCCCGCTCGTTAATTGACGGGCTGAGAACCAGTCGTTCGTAGGCACCCGCACTCGGCCAGTAGGCGTCATTCGGGTGCGTCTCCTTCGCGGTACCTCAATTGTCATGACGCGTGGCTTCGCTGGCCCGCGACGAGCTACGCGGCACCAATGCCGCCGGCACTTCACCCTATCATCGGAAGGACGAAACGAAGGACCGGTGGTTCTATGGCAATCGGAAGCGTGATGCAGACAAGCTTGTGGCGATCGACACTGGGTGCTCGCACCGATGATCCCTTTCAATCGGAAAGGGCCCGATTGAGCACGGCGTTGCTCGCGTTCCGCTCGAACATCGAACCCATTGTTCAACGAATCGCACACGTCCTGCCCGGCCTCACCGTTCATGACGTGACTCATCTTGACGCGCTTTGGGACACGGCAGGTGTCATTTCGGGTGTGGGCTATCCGCTCAACCCTTTGGAGGCATTCGTCTTCGGCGCAGCCGTACTGCTTCACGATTCAGCAATGTGCTGGGAGGCATTTGAACGCGGAATAGATGGGGTCCGAGGTTCTATCGAGTGGCGGGACGCGTATGCGGCTGAGTGCGATGCTGCACCCGATAACGAGGAGGCAGGACGGCTGGCGTCCGCGGACTTTTCTGCACTGCGCGCGCTTCACGCTCATCAGGCTGCCAAGCTGCCAGAAATGGTTTGGACGCATCCCGACACCGGCGACGCGATTCATCTCATTGAGGACGTACAACTGCGGACGGATCTGGGTCGACTAGCTGGTCGCATCGCATCGAGCCACCATTGGGACATTGATGCTCTCGCCCCCAGCCTTGGCGAACAGTTCAATGCCCCGTCACCGTTTCCCTCCGAATGGGCGATTGACCCGGTAAAGGTCGCCTGCTTATTGAGGTGCGCTGATGCGGCGCACATCAATCAAGCGAGAGCGCCGCTATTTCTGTATGCATTAGTCAAGCGGCAAGGAATCTCTCTCCAGCATTGGACTGCGCAGAGCCGGATGATGGGACCTTCTCTGGATGTCGGGGATTTGAGTGGGAGCGCGATCGTCTACACCGCCAGCCGCCCCTTCAAGGAGAGCGAGGCTTCGGCCTGGTGGATCGCCCACGATGCTGTTGTAACAGTAGACCGAGAGATTCGGCAATCTAACGCGCTACTGAGAGGTCGACAGCGCCCCGCCACGGCCCCTGAGTTTCAAGTGAGGCGAGTCACCGGCGCCGACTCCATTGAGGACCTTACTCAACATCTGCCCGTCGAAGGCTGGACGCCCTGCAAAGCAGAGCCTCACGTCAGCAATGTTGAATCGCTTGTTAGGGAGCTCGGTGGAGAAAAGCTCTATGGCGCTGGGGGAGAGAGCTTTCAGGTAGTGCTACGCGAACTTCTCCAGAACGCGCGCGATGCAATCGTTGCAAGACGCTTTGTCGAAGAGGGTTTCGCCGGCGAGTTGACGGTCCGATTCACAGAGAGCGACGACCAACTTTGGCTGTTCGTGGAAGACAACGGCGTTGGAATGTCACGTCGGGTCATGATGGGACCGTTGTTGGATTTCGGTCAGAGCTTTTGGAAGTCGTCGCTCATTCAGACTGAATTTCCTGGACTTCGTTCTTCCCGGTTTCGCTCGATCGGGCGATTCGGGATTGGCTTCTATTCGGTGTTCATGGTCGCCAGTCGGGTCGAAGTCACCAGCAAACAGTGGGACAAAGGCCTCGACGATTGCAATAGCCTGATTTTTGGAGATGGCGTTTCCTTGCGTCCGATCCTTCGCAAGGGGCGAGTACCCGGCCTCTCCTCTCAAGTTTCAACGAGAGTGGCCCTCAGGCTGAAAGATGGATGGCTGCGCCCGACTGGAGACATCGAGGTCAAGCCTGCGTTTATGGGTGCAGCGGCGATACCTGTGTCGGTGTATGAATACGTTGCGGCGTTAGTGGTGGGCCTCGACGTACGCGTAGCTGTCGACAGCCCTTGGGGTGGGAAGCGTGAGGTGCATGGCGGGGAACCGGGCACTGCGCCGGACTCGACCGAGATATTGCACCGCATTGCATTTTCCGGTCATCAGTGCAGTTCTGTAGTCGACCAAGCTATCGCACGCAACCACGCGCGTCTCCGCCCGATTCGATCAGGTGATCACACGTTCGGCGTAGCCGCAATTTCTACTGTTCAGAATTCAGCCTTCCTCCTATTGGGTCTGCAAACTATTGGTGGGCTAGCGACATCAATTCAGGCGCGGCATGCTGGATCATTTGTCGGCTACATCGACCACAAAGCCGGATCTGCCAGACGAGATGCGTCCGTATTCGAAGCGCCCACAGAGGTCATGCAGGCATGGGGAGCAGAGCAATTGCGTCTGCTAGAGGACTCGGCTCTAGATGATCTCGAGCGAAGTATTGCTGGAGTCCATGCGCTGGAGTTTGGCTGCGACCCCACCGCGTTTGGTCGCCTCCTGATATCCGTCGATGGGCTCGGCCAGAGGTTCATGACGTATGCCGAAGTCGCAACACTGGCCGCGAGCTGCCCTGTCGGCTTCTTAAAGATGCAGCATATCGACCATATTGAATCCCACACTCCGGTCCCGCAACTATCGGGGATAGCGCTATTTGTTCCGCTCGTCAACAGCAAGGCCTTGAACGTGAAGATTGTTGGGGGCCAACCGTTTGACTTGCACACCGTCGTCGGATGTCTTGATCGAGCGATTGCTGCGTCAGGTCGACTAACCAATTGGGAAGTTCGCCAGGCAGGTTTCGCTTCGACCGTGGGTGGATCGTTGGAAATTCTGAGCGTCTCTTCCAGTTCTCTGTAGATCACGGAGTACCAAAACAAAGCTAGAACTTGGCAGCCACCAACATTGATAACGATGCCAGCGGAGAAAGCGCAGGCATCGTTGCAGTCGAACATGCGGAGGAGCCCCGACAAATATGACCGCGAAATTGGTGGTGCGAGCGTCTTCCCAGCGATCCTGGTCTCGTCGGTCCGTGACGAGCGAGCTACTTGCGCCCAAGGCTTCCAGATTCTCCAAGGACCCCTGTCGGGGGGTCTATTCGCGACGCCGACCGGCAGCTCTGGGTCGAGTGCTGCCTGCAGATTCGGCGAGTTGGAACGCCAAAAGCCGTCACCGTCGGCCAGAACTGTCAGTCTCCGGCTTCAATGCGCCACCTCATCAGGCCTCAATGGCAAAAATCAGCCTCACGCACAGCGGCCGCATCACTCCACCGTAACGCTCTTCGCCAGGTTCCTCGGCTTGTCGACGTCCGTCCCGCGCGCGCACGCGGTGTGGTAAGCCAGCAGCTGCAGCGGCACCACGTGCAGCAGCGGCGACAGCGCGCCGTAGTGCTCCGGCATGCGGATCACGTGCAGGCCTTCGCCGCTTTCTATGCGCGTGTCGGCATCGGCGAACACGAACAACTCGCCGCCGCGTGCTCTCACCTCCTGCAGGTTGCTCTTGAGCTTTTCCAGCAGCGCGTCGTTGGGGGCCACGGTCACGACCGGCATCGCGCTGGTCACCAGCGCCAGCGGGCCGTGCTTCAGCTCGCCGGCCGGGTAGGCCTCGGCGTGGATGTAGCTGATCTCCTTGAGCTTGAGGGCGCCTTCCAGCGCCACCGGGTAGTGCAGGCCGCGGCCGAGAAAGAGCGCGTGCTCCTTGCGCGCGAACTCCTGCGCCCAGGCAATGACCTGGGGCTCAAGCGCCAGCACCGCCTGCAGGGCCACCGGCAGGTGGCGCAGCGCCTTCAGGTGGGCGGCCTCGGCGTCGGCGTCGAGCCGGCCGCGGGTCTTGGCCAGCATCAGCGTCAGCAGGAACAGGCCCGCAAGCTGGGTGGTGAAGGCCTTGGTCGATGCCACGCCGATTTCCACGCCGGCCCGCGTGATGTAGGCTAGTGCACACTCTCTAACCATGGCACTGGTGGCCACGTTGCACACGGTCAGCGTGTGCTTCATGCCCAGCGAGCGGGCGTGCTTGAGCGCGGCCAGGGTGTCAGCCGTTTCGCCGCTTTGCGTGATGGTGACGACCAGGGTTTTCGGGTTGGGCACGCTGTCGCGGTAGCGGTATTCGCTGGCCACCTCCACCTGCGTGGGGATCCGCGCAATCGATTCCAGCCAGTACTTGGCGGTGCAGCCGGCGTAGTAGCTGGTGCCGCAGGCCAGGATGAGCACCGAGTCGATCTCCTTGAACACGCGGTGCGCGCCGTCGCCAAACAGCTCGGGCACGATGCCCTCCACGCCTTCCAGCGTGTCGGCAATCGCGCGCGGCTGCTCGAAGATCTCTTTCTGCATGTAGTGGCGGTAGGGGCCCAGCTCGGCCGCGCCGGTGTGCGCATGCACCGTGCGCACCTCGCGCTGCACGCGCTCGTGGCGGCCGGTGGCGGGGTTGCGCGCCACGATCCAGTGCTTGCCGAGCTGGAGGTCGACCACGTCGCCCTCTTCCAGGTAGACGATCTGGTCGGTCACGCCGGCCAGCGCCATGGCGTCGGAGGCGAGGAAGCTCTCGCCCTGCCCCACGCCCAGGATCAGCGGCGAGCCTTCGCGGGCGCCCACCACGCGGTGCGGCTCGTCGCGGCAGAACACGGCAATCGCGTAGGCGCCCTTCAGGCGCTGCGTGGCCTGCTGCACGGCGTCGAACAGGTCGCCGTCGTAGAGGGAATCGACGAGGTGGGCAATGACCTCGGTGTCGGTCTGGCTGGCAAAGACGTAGCCGCGGCCTTGCAGCTCGGCGCGCAGTTCATCGTGGTTCTCGATGATGCCGTTGTGCACGAGGGCGATGCGGTCGGGCCGGTTGCCGTCGGCGCCGGGGCCGCTGGAGAAGTGCGGATGCGCGTTGTGCACCGCCGGCGCCCCGTGCGTGGCCCAGCGGGTGTGGGCGATGCCGGTGCTGCCCTGCACGGCATCGGCCACGACCTGCGTGTCGAGCTCGGCCACGCGCGAGGTGCTGCGGCTGCGGCGCAGGGCGCCGTTCTGATGCACGGCAACGCCGCAGGAGTCGTAGCCGCGGTACTCGAGCCGCTTCAGGCCTTCGACCAGGATGGGAACGATGTTGCGCGCGCCTACCGCGCCGACGATGCCGCACATGGGGTTGCCTCGGTGAGCTGCTGATGCCCGGGATCGTAGGCATGGCAATGGCAAATATGTTTCCTAAATCTCGTTCAGTTCGGTATAAAAATCCAAACCTTCAATAAATCGGATCAATAATTCTCAGAACACCAGATTCTGAAATAACTTTCCGTGAAAGACATCGCCCTCGACGCGCTGGACCTGCGGCTGCTGGCGCAGTTGCAGCGCGACGCTTCGCTGTCCAACCAGGCCCTGGCGGCCGCGGTCCACGTGGCCACGGCCACCACGCACCGCCGCGTGCGGCGGCTGCACGCGCTGGGCCTGATCGAGCGGGTGGCCGCGCAGTTGTCACCGCAGCGGCTGGCGGAGGCCGGCCTGCCGCAGCTCACCGCGCTGCTCGAGGTCACGCTCGACGTGCAGGCCAGCGAGCGGCTCGACGCCTTCGAGGCCCGCGCGGTGGCCGATGCCGACGTGCAGCAGTGCTGGCGGGTCTCGCCCGGCCCCGACTTCGTGCTGGTGGTCGCGGTGCCCGACATGGCGGGCTACCAGGCGTTCGCGGCCCGGCTGCTGAGCGCCGACGCGAACGTTCGCAACGTGCGGGCCTTCTTCAGCATCAAGCGCGCCAAGTTCGGCAGCGAGCTGCCGCTGCCGGCCCGTTGACGGCCTCGGCGCGCCGGGCCGACCGAACGCCCGGCCGCGCTGCGGGCCGCCGCAGCCACCCGCCGCCACTCAGTGCGGCCCTGAAGCGGGGTCGTCCGCGGCAGACAGGGCCTTCGGCAGCGCAGGCGGCGGTGTCAGGCCCTTGAGCACGTCGTTGCGCGGCAGCAGCAACACCACGGTCCCGCCCAGCAGGGCCGCCAGCGCCACCACCCCGACGGTGCCGAACACCAGCCGCTGCGCACCCGTGAGGTAGGCGAGCCAGGCATCGCCGAACGACAGCCCCCCCTGGCGCACGCCGGACCACAGCAGCTTGAGCCGCAGCGGCAGACCGGGCGCGTCGCGGATCACGGGCTCGCGGTAGCCGATGCGCTCTTCTTCGCTGCGGATCCACTGGTCGTGCGCCGCGCGCCGCTCGGGGTCGAGCAGCACCTCCTGCGCCTTGTTCAAGGCGGTCAGCACGAGTTCGTGGCGCACGCTGCCGCGATGGCGGTCAGGGTGGTACTTCTGCGCCAGTGCCTTGTACGCGGCACGGATCACCTCGGGCGGCGCATCGGGCGCCACCTTCAGGCGGCCGTAGTAGTGGGGAATCTTCGGGCGTTGCATCGGTTTCCGATGCTACCGGCCCGCTGTGCCGCTGCGCCGTGCAGAGTTGGCGCTGCACACACCACCGTTACCCGCGTAACAACTGCTAGCCTTTCTTCGCGGGTCGCTGCCAGCCTGCGATCACGACCTGCCGCGCCCGCGCAACACTCAGGTGGCCGGGCGGCACGTCCTTGCTGATCGTGCTGCCGCCGCCGATGGTCGCGCCTGCGCCCAGCGTCACCGGCGCGACCAGCACGCAGTTGCTGCCCACGTGCACGTCGTCGCCGATCACGGTGCGGTGCTTGTTCGCGCCGTCGTAGTTGGCGGTGATGCTGCCGGCGCCGTAGTTCACGCGCGCACCGACCGTCGCGTCCCCGAGGTAGGCCAGGTGGTTGGCCTTGGCGCCGCGCGCGAGGCTGGCGTTCTTGACCTCGACGAAGTTGCCGATGTGCACCTCGGCCCCGAGTTCGGCGCCGGGGCGCAAGCGCGCGAACGGCCCGACCACCGCGTCGGTGCCGACCACCGCGCCGTCGATGTGCGTGAACGGGTGGATCACCGCACCGGCGGCGATGCGCGCATTGCGGACCACGCAGTTCGCCCCGATGCGCACGCCATCGCCCAGCTCGACATGGCCCTCGAACACGCAGTTGACGTCGATCTCGACATCGGCGCCGCAGTCCAGCGTGCCGCGCAGGTCGAAGCGCGCCGGGTCGGCGAGGCGCACGCCGGCCTCCAGCAGCGCCTCGGCCTGTGCATGCTGGAAGCGGCGCTCCAGGTGGGCGAGCTGCAGCGGGCTGTTGATCCCCAGCACCTCCTTCTCGCTGGCTGGCTGTGCCGAGACCACCGGGACGCCGTCGGCGACCGCCATCGCGACGATGTCGGTCAGGTAGTACTCGTGCCGGGCGTTGTCGTTCGAGAGCCGGGCGAGCCAGCGCTTGAGCGCCGCGGTGGGCGCCGCCATCATGCCGGTGTAGACCTCGCGGATCGCGCGCTGCGCGGCGCTGGCGTCCTTGTGCTCGACGATGCCGAGCACCTTGTCGCCGCGCCGCTCGCCGTCGCGCAGGATGCGCCCGTAGCCCGTCGGGTCGGCCAGGTCGATGGTCAGCAGCGCGAGCCGCGTGCCGCCGCTGGCCTCGACCAGCGCACGCGCCGTGGCGGCCTCGATCAGGGGCGTGTCGCCGTTGAGGATCAGCGTGGTGCCCGCGTCGTCGAGCACCGGCACGGCCTGCTGCACCGCATGCCCGGTGCCGAGCTGAGGCTCCTGGCGCACGAAGGCGAGCGGCGCGTCGGGGAAGGCCGCACGCATCGATGCCTCCACCTGCTCGGCGCCGTGCCCCGTGACCGTGACGAGCCTTTGCGCGCCCAGTCCCGCAGCCGTGGCCAGCACGTGCTGCAATAGGGCTCGCCCGGCCAGGGTGTGCAACACCTTGGGCCGGCTCGATTTCATGCGGGTGCCTTTGCCGGCAGCCATGATCACGATGTCCAACATGCTGAGGGTCGGGGGGTTCAGGGGTTGGAGAATTATCGCGGTGAGCCTGCTGCTGGCCGTGAGCGGCTGCAGCGCGCTGCACTTCGCGTACACGCAGGCCGGCGAGCTGACCTACTGGTGGCTTGATAGTTACGTGGATTTCGATGGCGCGCAGACGCCGCGCACCCGTGAGGCCATCACGCAATGGTTCGCATGGCACCGCAAGACCCAATTGCCGGATTATGTGGCGCTGCTCGACCGCGCGGCCACCGAGGCGGAGCACGACACGACGCCCGCGCAGGCCTGCCGCTGGCTCGATGACATCCGCACGCGCGTGGACCGTGCCGTCGAGCACGCGCTGCCCGACGCGGCAGCGATCGCGGCCACCTTCAGCGCGAAACAGCTGAGCCACCTCGAGCGCAAGCAGGCGAAGAAGAACGCCGAGTTCCGCGACGAGTTCCTGCAGCCCGATCCTGCCAAGCGGCTCGCCGGCTCCGTCGACCGGGTGGTCGAGCGCGCCGAGCAGTTGTACGGGCGGCTCGACCGCTCGCAGCGCGAGCGCGTCGCGCAGGCCCTGGCCGTTTCGCCGTTCGACCCGGAGCGCTGGCTGGCCGAGCGCCAGCAAGGCCAGCGCCACCTGCTGCAGACGCTGCGGCGGCTGCAGAACGGTGCGCTGCCGCGCGCCGCCGCGGTCGAGGCCCTGCGCCTGCATTGGCAGGAGGTCCAGCATCCGCCGGACGAGGCCTATGCGCGCTACCAGCAGCGCCTGGACAGCGCGAACTGCGATCTGCTGGCGCAGATCCACAACCACACGACGCCCGGGCAGCGCCGGGAAGCGCAGCGCCGGCTCAGGGGCTGGGAGGCCGATCTGCGGCGCTTCACCGCACCCGCCTGAGCGTGCCGGTCGGCCGCCCGGCGCGCGGGGGCGGCAAGCCGGGTCAGTGCGCCTGCGGCAGCGCGACCGTCACGGTGCGCGGCGTGAGCGCCGGGAGCGGAAAGTCCTTCATCGAGGCCTCGAACATCGCCGGCAGCAGCGCGTCGGACGTCCAGCGGCTCGTGTAGGCCGCGCGCGTCTCGTAGACGATTTGCTGGCTGCGCCGGTCGCGGATCAGGACGCCGACCTCGCGCTGGTAGTCGGGGAAGTCGTAGTGGTCGTAGCCGAAGCCGGGGCCGAAGCCAAAGCCCGGGCCGTAGAAGAACGGCCGCCGGCCGCCGTAGAACCACCAGTCATTGCGCCAGGCCCAATGGCCCATGTAGGGATCGCGGCGCAGGACCTCGGACACCCGGGCACCGACCTGGATCAGCAGATCGGCCTGCTCGGTGGGCGCACGCGTGAAGCCCGCCGCCTCGATGGCGGGCAGCGCGGCGGCCTCGATGCGGTCCTGCTCGGCCGCGTTGGCCTGCTGCGAAGGCAGGCGCTCGATCGCGTAGCTGCCGGGCTTGCGGTCGGCCGGCCAGCTGCCCTGGCTGGACACGTCGACGGCCACGCTGTTGATGGCGGCGCACCCCGCGAGCACCGCCACCGCGGTGAATGCGGCGAGCGGGGCAAAAACCTGGCGTGCTTGCATGCTGCCTCCTTGCAATGCCTCAGTCCTGGCCGTGCCAGCGGATCGGAACGCCCGGCGCCTGGGAGGCGCCGGGCGGGCCGGCGGGCGCGCAGCCTTCGTCTTCGTCGAAGGCCTTGTCGCCCTGCGCGTCGGGCAGGCCAGAGGCTTGGAGCGTGGCGAACGGGTAGAGGTTCCGGTCCTGCAGGTGCGAGGGCACCACGTTGGCCAGCGCGCTGGCCATGTTGTCGAGCCGGCCCGGGTGCTGGCGCTCCCAGTCGCGCAGCATCTGCGCGATCTGCTTGCGCTGCAGGTTCTCCTGGCTGCCGCACAGCGTGCACGGGATGATCGGGAACTGGCGGTGCGCGGCCCAGGCCACGAGGTCGTGCTCGGGCACGTAGGCCAGCGGGCGGATCACGACGTGCTTGCCGTCGTCGCTGACCAGCTTGGGCGGCATGCCCTTGAGCTTGGCGCCGAAGAACATGTTCAGGAACAGCGTCTGCAGCATGTCGTCGCGGTGGTGGCCGAGCGCGATCTTGGTCGCGCCCAGCTCGCCGGCCACGCGGTACAGGATGCCGCGCCGCAGCCGCGAGCACAGGCTGCACATCGTCTTGCCCTCGGGCACCACGCGCTTGACGATCGAGTAGGTGTCCTGGTTCTCGATGTGGAAGGGCACGCCGCGGCTCGCCAGGTAGTCGGGCAGCACCTCGGCGGGGAAGCCGGGTTGCTTCTGGTCGAGGTTGACCGCGACCAGCGTGAAGTCGATCGGCGCGCGCTGCTGCAGGTTCAGCAGGATGTCGAGCAGCGCATAGCTGTCCTTGCCGCCCGACACGCAGACCATCACCTTGTCGCCCGGCTCGATCATGTTGAAGTCGCCGATCGCCTGGCCGACGAGCCGGTGCAGACGCTTGCTGAGCTTGTTGGCTTCGAACGCGGGCTTGCCGGCCTGCCGCTGGCTGAGGCCGGGGTCGATGACGGCGCTCATGCTGCGCTCTCCTTGATGTGGAACACCTCGACCCCGACCGCGGCGCAGTCGGGGTAGACGTCGGGCTTTTCGGTCGACACGCGCACCGCGCAGACCTCGGGATGGGCCAGCATGCGCGCGGCGATCTCGTCGCACAGCGTTTCCTGCAGGCCGATGTGGCCTTGCGCCACGCGCTCGGCGATGACGCCGCGGATGAAGTCGTAGTCGACCACCTCGTCGAGCCGGTCCTCGTGCGGCGTGCTGGCCGCCAGGCTCACGTACAGATCGACATCGATCAGCAGCCGCTGCGGGCCGCGCCGCTCGAAGTCGTGCACGCCGATGCGCACCGGCAGCTCGAAGGCCTTCAGGAACACGCGCCGGCACGCGGCCAGCCGCGGATGCATGGGCCAGCCCGGCATCTCAGATCCCCTCGCCGTCGCGCGCAAGGAACAGCACGTCGCGCGACTGTGCCGCCAGGTGCTGGCCGCCGTCGACCAGCAGCGTGGTGCCGGTGATCGCCGGCGACTCGATGAGGAAGCGGACCGCGCGCGCCACGTCTTCGGGGGTCGACGAGCGTCGCAGCGGCGTCATGGCGTGGGCGCGCACGAACTCGGCGTTGTCCATCGGACCCGATGGCAGCGTGACGCCCGGTGCCACGCCGACCACCCGCAAGGTGGGCGCAAAAGCCTGCGCCAGCAGGGTCGTCGCGGCCTCCAGCGCGGCCTTCGACAGCGTGTACGAGAAGTGGTCCGGGTTCGGGTTCCACAGTTTCTGGTCGAGCAGGTTGATCACGCAGCCGCGGCGCGCGGTGCCCGCGAGTTGCGCGTGCAGGGCCGCGGCCAGCAGCACCGGCGCAGCGGTGTTGACCTGCCAGTGGGCGGCCATCGACGCGTGGGAGCAATCGGCTGCGCTGTCGTAGTCGAAGCGCGAGGCGTTGTTCACGACCGCGTCGACGCGCCCCATGCGCGCCGCGACCGCCGGGAGCAAGGCGCGGCAGGCCGCTTCGTTGGCCAGGTCGGCCACGAAGGCTTCGGCCCGCGCACCCGATTCGCGCGCGGCGTGCAAGGTGTCGCCCGACTCGTCGCTCGCCTGGTGGCTGTGCACGGCGACGTCGAAACCGTGCGCGGCGAGCTCGAGCGCGATCGCACGACCGACGCGCCGGGCAGCACCGGTGACGAGCACCACGGGACGGGAATCAACACTCATGCGTGCGGGACAATGGGGGCGTGGAAGCGAGCCCTGTCAGTGTAGCCAGCCCCCCTTCGCAGAGCCCGCGCGAGGCCTTGTCGGCGCGGATCGCCGACGCAATCGGGCAGGCCGGCGGCTGGCTCGGCTTCGAGCGCTACATGGAGCTGGCGCTGTACGCGCCGGGCCTGGGCTACTACGCCCGTGGCGACCGCCAGTTCGGCCTCATGCCCGGCTCGGGCAGCGACTTCGTCACGGCGCCCGAGCTGAGCCCGCTGTTCGGCCGCGCGCTGGCGCGCCAGCTGGGCCAGGCGCTGGAGGCGACCGGCACGCGCGAGGTCTGGGAGTTCGGCGCCGGCTCGGGCGCCCTGGCGGTGCAGCTTCTGGAGGCGCTGGGCGACCGGATCGACCGCTATGTCATCGTCGATCTCTCGGGCGCGCTGCGCGCCCGGCAGCAGGCCGTCGTCGCCGAGCGCGTGCCGCGACACGCCGCCAAGGCGATGTGGCTGGACCGGCTGCCGGCGCATATCGACGGCGTGCTGGTCGGCAACGAGGTGCTCGACGCGATGCCGGTGGCGCTGCTGCACTTCGACGGCGTGCAGTGGTTCGAGCGGGGCGTGTCGGTCGATGGCGGCCGCTTCGTGTTCGCCGACCGGCCCACCGCGCTGCGGCCTCCCGTGGACGCCGGCTGCGTGCCGGGCACGACCACCGAGCTGCAGCGCCAGGGCGAGGCCTTCATCCGCACGCTGGCGGCGACGCTGCGGCGCGGCGCGGCCTTCTTCATCGACTACGGCTTCCCGGAGGCCGAGTTCCATCACCCGCAGCGCCTCGGCGGCACGCTGATGTGCCACCGCGCCCACCGCGCCGATGCCGACCCGCTGAGCGACGTGGGCGAGAAGGACATCACCGCGCACGTCAACTTCACCGGCATTGCGCTGGCCGGCCAGGAGGCCGGGCTCGCGGTGCTGGGCTACGCCACGCAGGCGCGCTTCCTGATGAACTGCGGGCTGCTGGCCGACCTGCAGGACGCCGACCTGCGCACCATTGCCGCGGCGCAGAAGCTGCTGACCGAGCACGAGATGGGCGAGCTGTTCAAGGTGATCGGCTTCGCCGCCGGCGAGCCCTTCGACGCCCTCGGCTTCGCCGAAGGCGACCGCAGCCACACGCTCTGAGAGCCGGCGATGCTGCGCTGGCTGATCGTCGTCGTCGTCACGCTGATCGTGTTCAACGGGCTGCGCCCGTGGCTGGAGAAGTTCGGCCTGGGCCGCCTGCCCGGCGACCTGAACTTCCGGCTCGGCGGTCGCGACTGGTCGCTGCCGATCGCGACCACGCTGCTGCTGAGCTTCCTGGCGATGGTGATCGGGCAGTTGATCTGAACCGCGCCTCGGTGTGCGATCGGCTGTCGATAGCGGCTGCCTTTGCGGGTTCGGCAAGCGTGCACTGCAGCGCGGAAACGGCTCGCTATAATGCCCGACTTTGGCGCTTTAGCTCAGTCGGTTAGAGCGACGGAATCATAATCCGCAGGTCCGGGGTTCGAATCCCTGAAGCGCCACCAAGACACCCGGCCCCGCACTCGCGGGGCTTCTCGTTTGCGCAAGCAACTCGCCGATCCCGCGCCCTCGGTCCGTGACCCGCATCTGCGGGGCCCGCGAGCACGGGGTACTGCTCGCACCGACGAGGGCAGACACTGTGGCCATGCGCCACGACACACATGCCTTCAGCTGGGAACAAGAGCAGGCCGATGACCGGCCGAGCGAATTCAGAACGTCGACCTCGTACACCCTGCTCCATGGCGAGGACGACACGCGGCATCAGCCTCGCCGCGTCCCGCGGCGCCACCACAAGTCCAGTTCGTCCGGCGCCTGGCGCTTGCTGACGCTGGTCCTGCTCGCCGGCAGCGCAGTCATCTTCGTGTTCGCCACCCATGTCCGTGGCTGAGCTTCGCGAAGCTCCCCCTTCCGGGCGGACGCCACAGAGGGATGGCCGCCTTCGAGCGGATCGCCGATGCTTCGATGTGCCGTCGGCAACCGCGGCCGACAAGGAGCTCTGGATGGACTTGCAAGAACGTGAGGTCGGCGATTTCCGCATCTACGCCGGCGCCCTCGACGCAGCGCGCGGCGGCTACACGGCGGCGGTCGAGGTGCATCGCATGCGCGGCTCGGATCAGCCGCCGGAGGTGGTGTTCAGCAGCGATCGTGTTTCCGGCGGACACCGCTTCGACGCACCGGCCGCGGCCCTGAGGCATGCGCTGGACATCGGCCACCAGGCGATCCGGCTGCGCGAAGCCGTGGCGTCCTGATCGGCCGGCAGCGCCGCGTGCAGCGCAGGCTTGCGGCGGCCGGCGGCTCGCTCAGAGCGAGCTCGCCGCCTTGACGAGGTAGTTGGCGTTGGCGGCCTTGCCGCGCTTGTCGGCCGCCGCCGCCATGGCCCGCTCGGTCTGCTCGACGATCTCCTTGGCCGTGGCGGCGTCGTAGACGAACAGATTGCGCTTTGCAGACGCACGCATCTGCGTGGTGGACTTGCTCATCGCTTCCAGCTCGATCTCGATGCTGCGGTCCGCGTAGCTTGCCTTGATGAGCTCTCCGCCGTCGGTCTTGTCGATCCCGGCGACGGTGATGCCCATCTTGCTCAGGGCTGCCAGCGAGGCGGCCTTCACCTGCGGGGCGGTGGCTGTGAACGTCCGGTAGCTGACGCCGCTGGCCGTGTGGGAAACGCCAGCCGAGGCGCCGACACCCAATGCCGTGATGGCCAGCGCGCCGCAGCCCGACAGCCCGGCCGCGACCGACAGCAAGGCCAGCACACGAATCCACGACACCACGGCAGGACGGGGGTTCGTTGACATTTCGCGCTCCAGCACCTGAGGACGAACTCGCTGCAGGCAACTTCCACGCCATGGACCGGCCGCCCGGCTCATCGCTGCCCCACCGCGAAAGTCGATCCCGGTTCGTGACGAATGTGGCATCTGCGCAGCCGGGCCCCGGTACGTTTGAAAACATGTCCGACAGGCTCTTGCCGCCCGGCAGCGCGTTCCGTCCGCGGCGGGCAACGGTCGATCCGCGGTGTGCGGGGCGCAGGAGCGATCACTCACCGGTGCTGCCGGCCCGGTCACTACAATTTCGGTGTTCCTGCCTCTTGCAGCCACTGGATCCACACCATGTACCGCTGTGCCTTGCTCGCGCTCGCCTTGAGCACCTCCTTTGCTGCCTCCGCCCAGGTGCAGCGTAATTTCCCGTACAACGCACTGCGCGGCGAGATCACGATGGTGAATCCGCCCGACGTGCTGCTCAACGGCAAGGAGGCCCGGCTCGCACCCGGCGCCCGGCTGCGCGGCACCGACAACCTCGTGCAGGTGTCGGGGGCCCTGATCGGCCAACGCTTCACCGCTCACTACACCGTCGACACGCTGGGGCTCGTCAAGGATGTGTGGGTGCTGCGCACCGAGGAGAAGACCGGCTTGTGGCCGAAAACCGCCGACGAGGCTGCCCGCTGGGCCTTCGACCCGGCCGCGCAGACCTGGACCAAGCCATGAGCGCCCCCGTCGTCGGCAAGAAGGTCTACATCAAGACCTTCGGCTGCCAGATGAACGAGTACGACTCGGACAAGATGGCCGACGTGCTGCGCGCCGCCGAGGGCTACGAGCCCACGACCGATGTCGAGCAGGCCGACCTGATCCTGTTCAACACCTGCTCGGTGCGCGAAAAAGCGCAGGAGAAAGTGTTCAGCGACCTCGGCCGCGTGAAGCACCTGAAGGCCAAGGGCGTGAAGATCGGCGTGGGCGGCTGCGTGGCCAGCCAGGAAGGCGCGGCGATCATCGAGCGCGCGCCCTACGTGGACATCGTGTTCGGGCCGCAGACGCTGCACCGCCTGCCCGAGATGCTGGCCCGGCGCGACGCGCAGAACCGCGCGCAGGTGGACATCAGCTTTCCCGAGATCGAGAAGTTCGACCACCTGCCGCCGGCGCGCGTCGACGGCGCGACCGCCTTTGTCTCGATCATGGAAGGCTGCTCCAAGTACTGCAGCTACTGCGTCGTGCCCTACACGCGCGGCGAGGAGGTCTCACGGCCGTTCGACGACGTGCTCGCCGAGGTGGCCGCACTCGCCGACCAGGGCGTGAAAGAGGTGACGCTGCTGGGCCAGAACGTCAACGGCTACCGCGGCCGCATGGGCGACACGGCGGAGATCGCCGACTTCGCGCTGCTGCTCGAGTACGTGGCCGAGATCCCCGGCATCGCGCGCATCCGCTACACCACCAGCCACCCGAACGAGTTCTCGCAGCGGCTGATCGATGTCTATGCCCGCGTGCCGCAGCTCGTGAACCACCTGCACCTGCCGGTGCAGCACGGCAGCGACCGCATCCTGAGCGCGATGAAGCGCGGCTACACCTCGCTCGAATACAAGTCGCGAGTCCGCAAGCTGCGCGCGATCCGGCCGGGCATCTGCCTGTCCACCGATTTCATCGTCGGCTTCCCCGGCGAGACCGACGCCGACCACGCCCGCACGATGGCGCTGATCGAGGACCTGGGCTTCGACCACAGCTTCAGCTTCATCTACAGCGCCCGCCCCGGCACGCCGGCCGCCGCGCTGCACGACGACACACCGCATGGCGTGAAGCTGGCGCGGCTGCAGCAGGTGCAGGAGGCGATCGAGACCAACGGGCGGCGCATCGGCGCGAGCCGCGTCGGCACGGTGCAGCGCATCCTGGTCGAAGGGCCGTCGCGGCGGCCGGAGCTGGGCGCGGGCAAGGAGATGATGGGCCGCACCGAGTGCAACCGCATCGTCAACTTCGCGGGCCCAGCGCGGCTGGTCGGCCAGCTGATCGACGTGACGATCACCGAGGCCTACCCGCATTCGCTGCGCGGCGAGGTGGTGGTGCGGGAGCCCAGCCCGCAGCCGGCCTGATCCCGCCTGATGCCTCTGGCCCTGGCCTGAGCCGCTCACACCGGGGGGCCCAGCGCCGCGACGAAGTGGCAGGTGCTGCCGACCAGCACGAAGAGATGCCAGACGAAGTGGCCGAAGCGCAGGTGCGAGTCGAGCACGAAGAAGACCACGCCCACCAGATAGGCGAGCCCGCCGGCCAGCAACCAGGCCAGGACGGTGAAGGGCATGTCGCGCAGCACGGGGCCGGCCGCGAACACGGCCAGCCAGCCCATCGCCACATAGAGCCCGGTCGACAGCAGCGGATTCGACAGACGCCGGTTGATCTTCAGCAGCGCGCCGATGACCGCCAGCGCCCACACCAGCCCCAGCAGGGTCCAGCCCGGACCGTCGGGCAGCCTGCCGAGCGCAACCGGTGTGTAGCTGCCTGCAATGAACAGGTAGATCGCCACGTGGTCCAGCGTGTTGCACCAGCGCTTGGCTCGCCCCCGCGGCAGCGCGTGGTACAGCGCCGACGCGAAGTACACGAGGATCATCGTGGCCGAGAACACGCTGACACCGACCAGCCTCACCAGGCTGCCGTGGCGCGCCGCGAACTCGACGACGACCGGCAGGGACGCCAGCGCCAGCAACAGACCCAGTGCATGGCTGGCCGCATTGGCCAGCTCCTCGGTGGCAGTCTGTGGGCGCTCGGGCAGGACCATGGCGCACGCTCCGGCTTCTTCGCATCGCAGCGTCGTGCTGCGATGAGCCGATTGTGCGAAGCATTGACATCGGTGGTGTGGCCGAACCCCCTCGATGCGGGCAGCTCAGACAGGGGGCGTCGTAATCCCTGCCTCGGCCAGCGCGGCGCACAGCCGGTCCACGTCGTCCAGCGTGTGCGCGGCCGACAAGGAGATGCGCAGCCGCGCCGTCCCCTCGGGCACCGTGGGCGGTCGGATCGCCGGCACCCAGATGCCGCGCGCATCGAGCGCCGCCATCACGGCGAGCGCGGTGCCGTTGTCGCCGAGCAGCAGCGGCTGGATCGCACTCTGCGAGGCCGGCGCGGGCCAGGGCAGCACGGCCAGGCCGGCCGACAGGCGAGCGCGCAGCTGCAGCAGGCGTTCGCGCCGCCAGCCTTCCGCCTCGATGACCTGCAGGCTGGCGCGCAGCGCCTCGGCGATCATCGGCGGCGCGCCGGTGGCGAAGAAGAAGGTGCGTGCCCTCTGTGTCAGCCATTCGATCAGCGCCGGCGCGCCGGCCACGAAGGCGCCGGCCACGCCGGCGGCCTTGCCCAGCGTGGCCATGTAGATCAGCCGCGACGGCATCGCACCGGCATCGAGGCCCCAGTGCGACAGGCTGCCGCGCCCGCCCTCGCCGAGCACGCCGAAGCCGTGCGCATCGTCGACATACAGCCAGGCATCGAAGCGCTCGCACAGCGCCAGCATCTCCGGCAGCGGTGCCAGGTCGCCGTCCATGCTGAACACGGCGTCGACCACCACCAGGCGGCGGCGCGCGCCACGGCTCGCGACCAGCGCGCGTTCCAGCGCCGCCAGGTCGTTGTGCGGGTAGACCGTGAGCTCGGCACGCGACAGGCGCGCGCCGTCGATCAGGCAGGCATGGTTCAGCGCATCGGAGATCAGTGCGTCGCCGCGCTCCACCAGCGCCGGGATCGCGCCGGTATTGGCCGCATAGCCGGCATAGAAGTACAGCGCGCGCGGCAGGCCCACGAAGCGCGCCAGCTCCTGCTCCAGCGCCTCGTGCGCCGGGCTGTGGCCGCAGATCAGCGGCGAGGCGGTCGCGCCGACCCCGTAGCGCGCCGCGCCGCGCTGGGCGGCCTCGATCAGCGCAGGGTGCTGCGACAGGCCCAGGTAGTCGTTGCCGGCGAAGGCCAGGCGCGGCTGCCCGTCGGCCTGCACCCTGGCGCCGTCGAGCGGCGCGACCACGCGGCGGTGGCGGCGCAGTTGCTGCGCATCGAGCGCCGCCACGGCGGCTTCGAAGACGTCGGTGATGTCGGGCATGGGGAAGGGTTCCGTCGGGCTCAGTCGGGCAATCGCAGTGCCAGCGTGCACGGGTGGGCGCCCGGCTGCCATGGCCAGTCGGCCAGCAGGGGCGCGCCGAGGCGCTGCCGCAGGTAGTCGACGTTGGCATCCTGTTCGGGCATCGCAGGGTCGAGCCGGTTGGCGACCCAGCCGGCCAGCCGCAGGCCGCGGTGGGCAATGGCCTCGTGCGTCAGCAGCGCGTGGTTCAGGCAACCGAGGCGCAGGCCGACCACCAGGATCACCGGCAGCGCCAGTGCCGCCGCGAGGTCGGCGCCTGTCGCGGTGTCGGACAGCGGCACGAGGAAGCCGCCCGCCCCTTCGACCACCACCGCGTCGGCCTGCGCCGCCAGCGCATGGTAGGCAGCCACGAGGGGGTCGACCTCGATGCGGCGGCCCGCGCGCCGCGCGGCGATGTGCGGTGACATCGCATCGGGCAGCAGCACCGGGTTGTCGAGCGCGGCGGGCACCGCAACATTGCTCGCCGCGCGCAGCGCCAGCACGTCTTCGTTGTTCCCGGCGCCGTCCTCGCCGGCTTCGGTGCCGGCCGCCACCGGCTTCATGCCGGCGCAGCGTGCATGGCGGGCGCGCAGCGCCTGCAGCAGCGCGACGCTCGCGCGGGTCTTGCCGACGCCGGTGTCGGTGCCGGTCACGAACCAGCCGCGCGCAACGCCCGCCGCCGGGGCCGTCATGCCAGCACCGCGTTCAGCGCGCGCCGCGCGCCGCCGGCGAGCTGCTCCAGGGCGTCGTCGTCGAGCACGTAGGGCGGCATGAAGTACAGCGTGCTGCCGATCGGCCGCAGCAGCAATCCCTGCTCGCGCGCCGCAAGGTGGTAGGCGCTGGAGAAGCCGGCCCTGCCGCCATCGTCGATCTCCCAGGCCCACAGCATGCCGAGCTGGCGCACCGAGCGCACGCGCGGGTGGGCGCTCAGCGGCTCGCACAGCGCCGTTAGGCGGGCCGCGGTCCGGCGGTTGTGCGCCAGCACCGGCTCGCCGCCGAGCGGCTGCTCGAACAGATCGAGCACGGTCAGCGCGGCGCGACAGGCCAGCGGGTTGCCGGTGTAGGAATGCGAGTGCAGGAAGCCGCGCGAGGCGAGGTCGTCGTAGAAGGCCTCGTAGACCGCGTCGGTCGTCAGCACCGCCGACAGCGGCAGCGTGCCGCCGGTCAGGCCCTTCGACAGGCAGATGAAGTCGGGCCGGATGCCCGCCTGCTGGTGCGCGAACAGCGTGCCGGTGCGGCCGAAGCCCACCGCGATCTCGTCGCAGATCAGGTGCACGTCGTAGCGGTCGCACAGCGCCCGCGCGCGCCGCAGGTACTCGGGGTCGTGCATGCCGAAGCCGGCGGCGCACTGCACCAGCGGCTCGACGATCAGCGCCGCCGTGCGCTCGTGATGCCGCTCGAAATAGTCCTCCAGTGCGGCCGCGCAACGCAGCGCGCAGGCCACGGCATCCTCGCCCGGCGCCGCATGCCGCGTGTCGGGCGACGGCACGGTGGCGCTCAGGCGCACGAGCGGCGCATAGGCCTCGCGGAACAGCGCGATGTCGGTCACCGACAGCGCACCGACGGTCTCGCCGTGGTAGCCGCCCGCCAGTCCGACGAACTCGCACTTCTGCGGCCGGCCCCGGTTGCGCCAGCTGTGCGCGCTCATCTTCAGCGCGATCTCGGTCGCCGATGCGCCGTCGCTGGCGTAGAAGGCATGGCCCAGGCCAGTCAGCACGCCCAGGCGCTCCGAGAGCTCGACCACCGGCTCGTGCGTCAGGCCGGCGAGCATGACGTGGTCGAGCGTGGCGAGCTGCTCGGCCAGCGCGGCCCGCAGCCGCGGGTGGCCGTGGCCGAACAGGTTGACCCACCACGAACTGACCGCGTCGAGGTAACGCCGCCCGTCGGTGTCGATCAGCCAGGGGCCCTCGGCGCGTGCGATCGCCAGCAGCGGCTCGCGCTCGTGGCGCTTCATCTGCGTGCACGGATGCCACACCGCGCGCCGGCTGCGCTCGGCCAGCGTGTCAATCATCGGAGTTCCTTGCCGAACGGGGACATCCGCCGATCCCCCACGCGGAGGCCACCAAGCCACTCATCGCCGGCGGTCCACCGGCGCCGGCCGGTAGGTGCAGCGGTCGCCGCTGCTCTGCCGACCGACGCTGACGCTGGCGATGCCCGGCACCGTCGGGAGCAGTCGGTCGTGGATGAAGCGGCACAGGCTCTCGAGCGTCGGTGGCCCGAGGCCGGACACCTCGTCGAGAAAGTGGTGGTCGAGCTGCTCGCGCACCGCGGCAATGGCGGCGCGCAAGTGGGCGAGGTCCACCACCATGCCGCTGGCCGGGTCGACTTCGCCGCACACCGTGACCTCGGCGGTGTAGGTGTGGCCGTGGACGCGGCGGCTGCCGTCGGCCTCGTTGCGCTCGACCTGGCGGCGCAGCGTGTGCGCCGACTCGAAATAGAAGGACTGGCTCAGTTCAAACATCTCAGTGGTCCATTGCGCTCCGCGCCACCCGCGCCCCATGAGCCGGCAAAAGCCGAGCAGCCGCCGCGGACCGGCTCGGCCGGGCTGCCAGCGGCTCCCCCTCGAGGGGGAGCGGCGAAGCCGCAACGGGGGTGGTTCATATCTTCAGCGGATGCCGAGGAGTTTGTGGGTCTGCAGGCTGAGCTGCCAGCGCGGGTGCGCGAGGCACCAGCGCACGGCCCAGTCGGTGTTGGCGGCGAGGTCCGGGCCGTCCATCGGCTGCACGCGGCGTTGGGCGAAATCGAGCGCGTCGAACTCGCCGAGGTCGATGCCGCGCTGCGGCACCACCACCTTCAGCTCCTGGCCCGAGCGCTGCAGCAGCGGCGCGCCGGCCTTCGGGCTGACGCACAGCCAGTCGATGCCGGCCGGCGCGGGCACCGTGCCGTTGGTCTCGACCGCGATCTCGAAGCCCTGCGCGTGCAGCGCATCGATCAAGGCTGCGTCGACCTGCAGCAAGGGCTCGCCGCCCGTGAGCACGACGAAGCGTCGGCCCGTGTCGTCGGCCGGCCAGTGCGCGGCAGCGTGCGAGGCCAATGCCTCGGCGATCGTGAACTTGCCGCCGCCAGCCCCGTCGGTGCCGACGAACTCGGTGTCGCAGAAGCGGCAGACGGCGCTGTCCCGGTCGGCCTCGCGGCCGCTCCACAGGTTGCAACCGGCGAAGCGGCAGAACACCGCCGGGCGGCCGGCATGGCTGCCTTCGCCCTGCAGGGTGTAGAAGACCTCCTTGACCGCGTAGCTCATCGCGCCGACCTCAATGTCGTCCCCAGCCGGCCCAGCCCAGCGCGGCGGCACAGGCCAGCACCATCGCGCCGTAGGTCAGCATCGCACCGTCGCGACCGGTCAGCACCAGGCCGCCCAGCAGCGCCACCGTGGCCGCGCCACAGGCCCAGCCGGCCAGCCGCCGCAGCGGAACGGCCTTCAGCGCACGGAACCAGACGAGCTTCGCCAAGGCCGCGGCAATACCCCCGAGGAGCGCGGCCGGCAGCACGAGGTTCAGCAGGTGGATGAGAGCGTCGAGCGCGGTCATGGATGGGCAGTTCAGCGTACGCGCCGGTCCGCGAGCCGCTGCGGCCCGCGCCCGGGGGGTGCCAGGGGCTGCTGGAAAGTACGGCGCTTCGAAACAACGGCCGATTTTATAATCAGCGCATGTCGGTGTTCACCCTGGGCCTGAACCACACGACCGCGCCAGTGGATTTGCGCGGTCGTTTTGCGTTCACGCTCGAGCAACTGGCGCCGACCCTGCACGCCTTGCGCGAGCGCTTGACCATGGCGCAACGGCCCGGCGCACCGGAGGCCGCGATCCTGTCGACCTGCAACCGCACCGAGTTGTACTGCGCCGCCGAGCCGCAGCTGGTGCGCCCGGCCATCGAGTGGTTGGCCAGCGTCGGTGGCGTCAATGCCGACACCCTGAGCCACCATGCCTACATGCTCGAAGGGGGCGAGGCCGCTCGCCACGCCTTCCGCGTGGCGAGCGGGCTGGACTCGATGGTGCTCGGCGAGCCCCAGATCCTGGGCCAGATGAAGCAGGCCGTGCGCGAGGCCGACGCCGCGGGCACGCTGGGCAGCACGCTGCACCAGCTGTTCCAGCGCAGCTTCGCGGTCGCGAAGGAGGTTCGCACCTCCACCGAGATCGGCGTCCATTCGATCAGCATGGCGGCCGCCTCGGTGCGCCTGGCCGCCCAGCTGTTCGAGGACCTGCGCGAAATCCGCGTGCTGTTCGTCGGGGCCGGCGAGATGATCGAGCTGGCGGCAACGCATTTCGCCGCGCGCGCGCCGGCCCGCATGGCGGTGGCCAACCGCACGCTGGAGCGCGGGGAGAAGCTGGCGTCGCGGTTCGGCGCCGAGTCGATCCGCCTGTCGGACCTGCCGCTGCGCCTGCACGAGTTCGACGCCGTCGTGTCTTGCACCGCCAGTTCGCTGCCGCTGATCGGCCTGGGGGCCGTCGAACGCGCGCTGAAGACACGGCGCCACCGCCCGATGTTCATGGTCGACCTGGCCGTGCCGCGTGACATCGAGCCCGAAGTGGCGCGGCTCGACGATGTTTACCTCTACACGGTCGATGACCTGTCGGCCATCGTGCAGAGCGGCGGCGAGAAACGCCAGGCCGCCGTGGCCCAGGCCGAAGCGATCATCGAGACCAGCGTGCAGAGCTTCGTGCACTGGCTGGACCAGCGCGGCACCGTGCCGCTGATCCAGGCGCTGAACGCGCAGGCCGACAGCTGGCGCGAGAACGAATTGCTGCGCGCGCGCAAGCTGCTCGCCCGGGGCGAAAGCATCGACGCGGTGCTCGACGCGCTGTCGCGCGGCCTGACTCAGAAGATGCTGCACGGCGCCCTGGCCGAGCTGCATGCCTCGGACCCGACCCAGCGTGCGCAGTTGGCCGCGACGGTGTCGCGCCTGTTCCTGCGCGGCACGCTGCCGCTCGCCGCAGTGCGTTCCGGCCGACCGCCCGCCGAGCGCAGCGACGACCTCGACGGGACGCTCTAGCCCACCGGCCCTGCCGGTGTCTGGTGGCCGGCCCCGGCTGCCGGTCCGGCGCCCCCCTGCCCTACATGAAAACTGCCCTGCGCCAGCAACTCGACCGCTACGCCCGTCGCCTCGCCGAACTCGACTCGCTGCTCGCCGACCCCGGGACGATGCACGACGCGGCGGGCTTCCGGTCGCTGAGCCGCGAGCACATCGAGGTGTCGGGCATCGTCGAGCGCCACCGGCGCCATGCGCAGCGCGAGAGCGACCTGGCCGCGGCCCGCGAGATGGCGGCCGACCCGGAGCTGGCCGGCCTGGCGGCCGAGGAGGTCACCAGCGCCGAAGCCGAGCTCGGGCGCCTGGAAGCCGAACTGCAACGCCTGCTCCTTCCACGCGACCCCGATGACGCCCGCCCGGCCTTCCTCGAGATTCGCGCCGGCACCGGTGGCGACGAATCGGCGCTGTTCGCCGGCGACCTGCTGCGCATGTACACCCGCTACGCCGAGCGCCAGGGCTGGCGCGTCGAGCTGATGTCGGCCAGCGACAGCGAGCTGGGCGGCTACAAGGAGGTCGTGGTCCGCATCGAGGGCGACGCGGTGTTCGGCCACCTCAAGTACGAGTCCGGCGGCCACCGCGTGCAGCGCGTGCCGGCCACCGAGACCCAGGGCCGCATCCACACCAGCGCCTGCACCGTGGCCGTGCTGCCCGAGCCCGACGAAGCCCAGGAGGTGACGCTGAACCCGGCCGAGCTGCGCATCGACACCTACCGCGCCAGCGGTGCCGGCGGCCAGCACGTCAACAAGACCGACTCGGCCGTGCGCGTCACCCACCTGCCGACCGGGCTGGTGGCCGAGTGCCAGGACGACCGCTCCCAGCACCGCAACAAGGCCAAGGCGCTGGCAGTGCTGGCCGCGCGGCTGCGCGACAAGGACCGACTCGAACGCCAGGCGAAGGAAGCGGCCACGCGCAAGAGCCTGATCGGCAGCGGCGACCGCAGCGACCGCATCCGCACCTACAACTTCCCGCAGGGGCGGCTCACCGACCACCGCATCAACCTGACGCTCTACCAGCTCGGCGCGATCATGGATGGCGACCTCGACCCGGTGGTGAAGGCGCTGGTCGCGGCGCGCGAGGCCGAGCTGCTGGCCGAACTCGAGATCGGCGACTGATGAGCCACGCGGCACCCGAGGCCGGCAGCGTCGCGGCGCTCCTGCTGGCAGCCCGCACCGCGGGCGTCGACCGCCTCGACGCGCAGGCACTGCTGAGCACCGTCACGGACCGCCCGCGCAGCTGGCTGCTCGCGCACGACGATGCGCTGCCCGACGCCGCGGCGTGCGAGCGCTACGGCGTCCTGCTCGCGCGCCGCGCCGCGGGCGAGCCGCTGGCCTACCTGCTGGGCGAGCAGGAGTTCTTCGGCTTGCCGATCGCCGTCACGCCTGACGTGCTCATCCCGCGTCCCGATACCGAGACCCTGGTCGAGTGGGCGCTCGAGCGACTGGCACCGACCGCCGACGCCGCCGTGGCCGACCTCGGCACCGGCAGTGGCGCCATCGCGCTGGCGATCGCCTCACAGCGCCCCTTGGTCCGCGTGACCGCGCTCGACGCCAGTCGGGCCGCGCTCGCAATCGCCGAGGCGAACGGCCGCGAGCTGGGTCTGGCGGTCGAATGGCTGCACAGCGACTGGTTCGACGCGCTGGCCGGGCGGCGCTTCGAGCTGATCGTGAGCAACCCGCCCTACATCGCCGAGGGCGACGCCCACCTGGCCGCACTGCACCATGAGCCGCAACAGGCGCTCACCGCGGGCCGGGACGGACTGGCCGCGCTGCGTCACATCGTGGCCCACGCTCCGGCACATCTCGGGGCGGGTGGCTGGCTGCTGCTCGAGCACGGCTACGACCAGGCTGACGCCGTGCGCGCACTGCTGGATGCCGCCGGTTTCGACGAGATCGCCACGCGCCTCGACCTCGCCGGACAACCGCGCTGCACCGGGGCACGCCGAGGCGGCTGAGCGGCAAGGCCGCGTCGAGCCGGCCGTTCGTGCGAAACCTCGCACCGCGCAGCCGCTGCCTGTTGCGCCGCGGCGACCCTCATCCCACAAGGCGGCCCAGCGGCGTAGGATCATTTTCCGGGAGGCCGAGACGAGCCGCGCGAGGCCACCCGGGTCTGCCCGAGGAGCCTGCCATGAACGTGTGCTGCACCTTGTTCCGTCCGACCCTGCCGGTGGTCTGTGCGCTGGCTGCAGCCTTCACGCCCGCGCTGTGCAGTGCGCAGAGCGCGTCCGAATCCACCCCCGGCGGCCTCGGCCTGCGCAGCAGCAACACGGCGTGGCCGCGTTGGCAGGGCCGCCTGGACCTGACCAGTGGCAGCAATGCCGCGCTGGCAGGCGGGCGCTACGACCCGGGCCTCGACCTGTCGAACCCCTACAGCGGCACCCTGCGGCAGAGCCTGAGCCTGTTCGGCGACTACTACTTTCTCCAGCACGGCGCCGCCGGGCGCGACTACAGCGGCGGACTGCGGGCGACCGGCGGGCTGATCTACGGCCCGCGCGGCGCGGCATGGTCTGCCCTGCCGGCCTCTGTGTCCACGCTGGGCAGCGGTTTCAGTGCACAGCGTCGCAACTTCAGCCTCGCCACCCCGGGGCTGGTCGCGGACGACGGCGGCAACGGCTCGGTGCCGTACGTGGGTGTCGGCTACACCGGCCTGAAGTCCTTGCGCGCCACTGGCGGCGGCTGGGGCTTCAGCGCCGATGTCGGCGTGGTGGCGCTGCAACCGCGCTCCGTGGTGCGCTTCGGTCAGCAGGGCCTGATCGACAGCCTGCGCGACCTGCAACTGAGCCCGTTGCTGCAGCTCGGCGTGTCGTATTCGTTCTGATGTTCTCGCGACTCCGGGTGGGGATTTGACGGCGATCCGGAGGGAGCGGGCCGGCTTTGCCGTATAACCGCAGCTGTTCCCGAATTTCTGCCGCGAGCCATCATGACCCAAACCACGACCACTGACGTTCAGCAACGCATCGACCAACTGGTGAAGGCGCACCGGGTGGTGCTGTTCATGAAGGGCAGTTCCCAGTTCCCGATGTGCGGTTTCTCCGGCCGCGCGGTGCAGATCCTCAAGGCCTGCGGCGTCACCGACCTGGCGACCGTGAACGTGCTCGAAGATGAAGGCATCCGCCAGGGCATCAAGGACTATGCGAAGTGGCCGACGATCCCGCAGCTGTACGTGAACGGCGAGTTCGTCGGCGGCTCGGACATCATGGCCGAGATGTACCAGTCCGGCGAGCTTCAGCCGCTGTTGAGCGCCAAGGCCTGACGGCCAGCCTCCCCCGCCCTGACCGGTGGCGCCCCGCGCCTCGCAGGGCAGCCGATCACGCGAAGGCACAGCAAATGACCCGACGGCTCGTGGTCGGCATCACCGGAGCGACCGGTGCGGTGTACGGCACACGACTGCTGGCGCGCGCCCGTGCGCTGGGTGCCGAAACCCATCTCGTCGTCACGCCGGCGGGCGTGCTGAACGTGCACCACGAACTGGGGCTGGACCGGCAGGCGCTGGAGGCGCTGGCCGACCATGCGCATGCGCCGGGAGACGTCGGCGCCTGCATCGCCAGCGGCAGCTTCGCGACCGCGGCGATGGTCGTTGCCCCCTGTTCGATGAAGTCGCTGGCGGCCATCGCCCACGGCTTTGGCGACAACCTGCTAACGCGCGCTGCCGACGTGACGCTGAAGGAGCGCCGCCGGCTGTTGCTGCTGGTGCGCGAAACACCCTTCAATCTGGCGCACCTGCGCAACATGACCGCGGTGACCGAGATGGGTGGCATCGTGTTCCCCCCGCTGCCGGCCTTCTACCACCGGCCTGCGAGCATCGACGAGATGGTGGACGACACCGTGGAGCGCGTGCTCGCGCTGCTGGGACTCGACGCCGCAGCGCCCAGGGCCTGGTCCGGTCTCTGAACCCATGGTGGCTGCGGCGTAGCGCAGCCACCCCCGCGGGAGTCCCGGCCGGCTCGGGGACGGCCCCGCGCCGCCGTTCAGTCCTGTTTGTATTCCCAGCGCTTGCGTGCGGCGAACACCGCGTTCGGATATTCGGGCCGACCCCGGCTGCCGTTGTAACGGCCGAGCGCCAGGTAGAGGTCGCCGCGCTCGCGGTCGAGGTAGTGGCGCAAGATCACGCAGCCGAAGCGCAGATTCGTCTGCAGGTGGAACAGGCGCCCGACATCGCCGTCGCCGATGGTCCGCATCCAGAACGGCATCACCTGCATGTAGCCGCGAGCACCGGCGACCGACACCGCGAACTTGCGAAAGCCGCTCTCGACCTCGACCAAGCCGAGCACCAGCCCCGGATCCAGTCCGGCCCGCCGGCTTTCATACCAGAGCGTTTCGAGGAACTCGATGCGCGTCAGGTGCTCGGTCTTGCGCTTTTGCAGACGCTGGCTCATCGCACCGAGCCAGCGCAGGTAGGCCAGCCGCGATTCGGTGCTGGCGAAGGTGGGGTGCGGCGGCGCGCCGCGGGACACCGCGGCCGACAGCGCCGTGCGCACGGCGTCCGCCAGCGGCTCCTCGATCTGCGAGCCGGCCCGCGCCGCGCCAGGCCGCAGGCCGGCGACGAGTCCCAGGCTCGCGAGCAGTGCGAGGCGGCGCGCCCTTTGCATCAAGCGCGCAAGCGTGTGCGCAGCTGCGCGACAACGTCTGCCAGCGCCAGCTTGCTCGCCTCGGCCTCCTGCCGGCCTTGCAGTTCGACCTGCCCCTCCTTGAGCCCGCGGTCGGAGATCACCACGCGCTGCGGGATGCCGATCAGCTCCCAGTCGGCGAACATCGCGCCCGGGCGCTCGCCGCGGTCGTCGAGCATCACGTCCAGGCCGAGCGCCTGCAGTTCATCGTGCAGCGCGTCGGCCGCCTGCTTGACCTCGGTGGAGCGGTCGTAGCCGATCGGACAGACGACCACCTCGAAGGGCGCAATCGAGGCCGGCCAGACGATGCCGCGCGCATCAAAGCGCTGCTCGATCGCCGCGCCGAGGATGCGCGTGACGCCGATCCCGTAGCAGCCCATCTCCATCAGGCGCGGCTTGCCGGTCTCGTCGAGGTAGGTGGCGTTCATCGCGGCGCTGTACTTGGTGCCGAGGTAGAACACATGGCCGACCTCGATGCCGCGCTGGATCGCGAGCACGCCCTTGCCGTCCGGCGACGGATCGCCTTCGACGGCGTTGCGGATGTCGGCCACGAGGTCGGGCTCGGGCAGGTCGCGGCCCCAGTTGACGCCGGTGTAGTGGAAGTCGGCATCGTTGGCACCGCAGACGAAGTCGCCCATGTGCGCGACCGTCCGGTCGGCGATCACGCGCACTGGCTGCTTCAGGCTGATCGGCCCCAGGTAGCCCGGCTTGCAGCCGAAGTGCGCGTCGATCTCGCCAGCCGTCGCGAAGCGGAAGCCCGCCGTCAGGCCGGGCAGCTTGCCGGCCTTGACCTCGTTGAGCTCGTGATCGCCCCGCACCAGCAGCAGCCAGACGGTGGTCTTGACGATGTCGCCGCCTTCGCTCTTCTCATCGGTCGCCAGCACCAGCGACTTCACGGTCTGCGCCAGCGGCAGGCCGAGCAAGGCGGCCACCTCCGCGCAGGTGGCCTTGCCGGGCGTCGGCGTCTTGTCCAGCGGCTGGGTCGGTGCCGGCCGTTGCGCCGCGAGCGGCAGGCACTCGGCCAGCTCGATGTTGGCGGCGTAGTCGCTGGTCGGGCAGTAGACGATCGCGTCCTCGCCGATGTCGGCGATGACCTGGAACTCGTGCGAGCGGTCGCCGCCGATCGCGCCGGTGTCGGCCGCCACCGCGCGGTAGTGCAGGCCGAAGCGATCGAAGATGCGGCCGTAGGCGGCGTACATCGCCTCGTAGCTCTTGCCGGCAGCGGCTTCGTCGCGGTCGAAGGAGTAGGCATCCTTCATCGTGAACTCGCGCCCGCGCATCACACCGAAGCGCGGCCGGCGCTCGTCGCGGAACTTGGTCTGGATGTGATAGAAGTTCTTCGGCAGCTGCCGGTAGCTGCGCAGTTCCTGGCGCGCGATGTCAGTGACGACCTCCTCGCTGGTCGGCTGGATGATGAAGTCGCGGTCGTGACGGTCCTTCACGCGCATCAGCTCCGGACCCATCTTCTCGAAACGCCCGGTCTCCTGCCACAGCTCGGCCGGCTGCACGACCGGCATCAGCAGCTCGATCGCACCGGCGCGATTCATCTCCTCGCGGATGATGGCCTCGACCTTGCGGATCACCCGCAGCCCCATCGGCATGTAGCTGTAGATGCCGGCGCCGAGCCGCTTGATCAGGCCGGCGCGCATCATCAGCTTGTGGCTCGTGATCTCGGCATCGGCCGGCGCTTCTTTCAGGGTGGAGACAAAGAACTGTGAGGCTTTCATGGCGGCGGCCGAAGGCGTGCGAAGAAATGCTGCGTGACGTGCTGCGGGAGCGATGCCGCCGGGCCATCCCCGCACCCTGGGGCAGGCGCGGGCTTGCATCGCAGAGGCCCGGTGCAATAATGAATTCAAGACTGAATTCGAGGTTTCATTATGCTCGACCGTGAAGGCTTCAGGCCCAACGTCGGCATCGTTCTGCTCAACCAGCGGAACCAGGTGTTCTGGGGCAAACGCATACGCACCCACTCCTGGCAGTTTCCGCAAGGCGGCATCAAGTACGGTGAGACGCCCGAGCAGGCGATGTACCGTGAGCTGCACGAAGAGGTGGGCTTGCAGCCCGAGCATGTGCGCATCCTCGCGCGCACGCGCGACTGGTTGCGCTATGAGGTTCCCGATCACTACATCCGGCGCGAGGCCCGCGGCCACTACCGCGGTCAGAAGCAGATCTGGTTCCTGTTGCAGCTCACCGGCCGCGACAACGACATGAACCTGCGCGCCTGCGACCACCCGGAGTTCGACGCTTGGCGCTGGAACGAGTACTGGGTGCCGCTCGAGGTCGTGATCGACTTCAAGCGCGACGTCTACCAGATGGCGCTGACCGAACTGGCGCGCTTCCTGCCGCGCGCCAACCACCACAACCGCTATCTCCGCTCGGGGATGCGGGCGCACCGCCGCGACGACGAAGAGCGGCCGAACGAGCAAGCCCCTGCCGACGACGCGGCTGCGCCGGAGCCCGGTCAAGGGGACTGACGCGCCGCAGTGGCGATGTCAACCGGACCGGCGATTCAGCAGGCCGAGCCCGACCGCCACGGCCCCGAGCGCCACCAGCAGGTCGGCTCCCACCGACTCCCCGAGCAAACCGGCCGCGAACACCGCGCCGAACACCGGCGTGAGGAAGACGAAAGCCTGCACTCTGGTCGCCGGGTAGCGCGTGAGCAGCCAGAACCACAGCAGGTAGCTCGCAAAGGTGACGATCACCGCCTGATAGAAGAGCGAGCCGACGGCCAACAGGCTCCAGGCGGCGGGCCAGGGTGCGCCGCTCGCCCAGGCTGCCACCGGCGACGCCAGCGCCGAAACGAGCAGCTGGTAGGCCAGCGTCTTCTCGGGGGCTGCGCTGCGCAGCACGCTGAACCGGATGATCACGGTGGTCAGGCCCCACAGCACGGCGGCAACGAGGATCAAGGCATCGCCCAGCCAGGGCCAGGCATGGCCCTGTGGCGCCGGCTCGGCAAATGCATACGCCACGCCGGCAAAGGCGACGGCCAGACCGACCGTCTGCAAGGGCCGCAGCCGCTCGGCGGGGACCAGCCAGGCCAGCGCCAGGGCCACCACGAAGGGCGAGGTGTTGATGAACACCACCGAGCGCGCTGCCGTCGTGTACTGCAGCCCGATGAAGATGCAGCCGAACTCGATCGCGAACAGGGCGCCGGCGATCAGGCCCGGCACCAGGCTGCCGTCACGCCAGTTCCAGCCGATGCCACGCCAGCGCATCCAAGCCAGTACCAGCGCCAGCGCGACGACGCTGCGAACGGACAGTTGGACCAACGAGCCCACTTCGGGCAGCGCCGCCTTGATGGCAACCTGATTGAGGCCCCACAGCGCGCAGCACAGGACCAGGGCCGCAGCGGCCCGCCCGTCGATGCGTGCGGCACGCGAACCGGCACCACCTGTCATGCGATCCGTTGCTTTTTGGAGGTGGCGCACCGGGCCAGGCGCTCGCAGCAGCAGGCAGCTCGCAAGAGGCCGCGGTCAGGCCAGCACGAGATTCGTGCGGTGAATCATCTCGGCTTCGTTGCTGTAGCCCAGCAGGCCCTCGATCTGCGAGGACGGCTTGCGCGCGATCAGCCGCGCTTCGCTGCTGGCGTAGTTGGCCAGGCCACGGGCGACCTCGACACCGCCCAGGCTGCGCACCGCGATCACGTCGCCGCGCACGAACTCGCCCTGCACCTCGACCACGCCGATCGGCAGCAGGCTCTTGCCCTCGTCCCGCAGCTTCGCCACGGCACCGTCATCGATGAGAACCGCGCCGCGGAGCTGCAGGTGGTCGGCCATCCACTGCTTGCGCGCCGCCAGCTTCGGGGTGCTGGCGACGAGCAGCGTGCCGATCGCTTCGCCGGCGGCCAGGCGCAGCAGCACATCGGGCTCGCGGCCCCAGGCGATCACGGTCGAGGCGCCGCTGCTCGCCGCGCGCTTCGCGGCGAGCACCTTGGTGATCATGCCGCCGCGGCCGATGGTGGAGCCCGCACCGCCGGCCATGCGTTCGAGTTCGGGCGCGCCGGCGTGCGCCTCGCGGATGAACCGGGCCTGCGGGTCCTTGCGCGGGTCGGCCGAATACAAGCCGGGCTGGTCGGTCAGGATCACCAGCGCGTCGGCGTCGACGAGATTGGCCACCAGGGCGCCGAGCGTGTCGTTGTCGCCGAACTTGATTTCGTCGTTGACGACCGTGTCGTTCTCGTTGATGACGGGAATCACCTTCAGCGACAGCAGCGTCAGCAGGGTCGAGCGGGCATTCAGGTAGCGCTCGCGGTCCGCGAGGTCGGCGTGCGTCAGCAGCACCTGGGCACTGCCGATGCCGTGCTCCGACAGCTTGCTTTCGTACATCTGCGCCAGGCCCATCTGGCCGACGGCGGCGGCGGCCTGCAGTTCGTTGAGCTCCTTGGGCCGGGCGCTCCAGCCCAGGCGTTTCATGCCTTCGGCAATCGCCCCGCTGGACACCATCAGCAGCTCGCGGCCCTGGCCGGCCAGCGCCGCGAGCTGCCGGCACCAGTTGCCGATCGCGGCGGCATCGACGCCCCGCCCCTCGTTGGTCACGAGGCTCGAGCCGACCTTGACGACGATGCGCCTCGCACCATGCAGCACTTCAGGCATGCAGCCTCTCTATCGAAGAAAGCGTTCGCGCCTCAGCGAAAGCGCGGGTCGTCCGCCTGCGGCGCGAAGCGGGGTTCTTCATCCGCCTCGCCCTCGGGTTCGGCGAAACGAACGTCGGGGTCGACGTAATGGGTCTGGTAGCTGGCCACGTGCTGGAAGATCGCCTTCACCAGCGGCTCGCAGCCCTCGCGCGTCAGGGCCGAGATCTCGAAGACCGGGCCCTTCCACTTGAAGCGCTTGACAAAGTCCTTCACCCGCGCGGCACGCTCCTCGGCCGGCACCACGTCGAGCTTGTTGAGCACCAGCCAGCGCGGCTTGTCGTGCAGCGCCGGGTCGTACTTCTTCAGCTCGGCCACGATGGCCTTGGCCTGCGCGACCGGATCGGTGTCGTCGAACGGCGCCATGTCGACCATGTGCAGCAGCAGCCGGGTGCGCTGCAGGTGACGCAGGAAGCGGTGCCCCAGCCCGGCTCCCTCGGCCGCACCTTCGATCAGGCCCGGGACATCGGCGACGACGAAACTCTGCTCCGGCCCGACGCGCACCACGCCGAGGTTGGGATGCAAGGTCGTGAACGGATAGTCCGCGATCTTCGGACGCGCATTCGAAATCGCGCTGATGAGCGTGGACTTGCCGGCGTTGGGCATGCCCAGCAAACCCACGTCGGCCAGCACGCGCAACTCGAGCTTGAGCTTCCTGTGCTCGCCGGGCCAGCCGGGCGTCTTCTGCCGCGGCGCGCGGTTCGTGCTGGTCTTGTAGTGCAGGTTGCCGAAGCCGCCATCGCCGCCCTTGACGATCAGGATCTTCTCGCCCGGCTCCAGGAGCTCGGCGACCGGCGCACCGGTTTCAGCGTCGCTGATGATGGTGCCCACCGGCATGCGCATCACGATGTCTTCGGCGGCGGCACCGAACTGGTCGGAGCCTCGCCCATGCTCGCCATGACGCGCTTCGTGGCGCCGTGCGTAGCGGAAATCGATCAGCGTGTTGAGGTTGCGATCGGCCTGCGCGTAGACGCTGCCTCCGCGGCCGCCATCGCCGCCGTTCGGCCCGCCGAACGGGATGAACTTCTCGCGGCGAAAGCTCACGCAACCGTTGCCGCCGTTGCCGGCGATCACGTCGATGTAAGCCTCGTCAACGAATTTCATGGGAAGTGTGCCTGCTGCTCTGGCGAGCGGCTCGATGTTATCTGGAGCACCGCAACAAAAAAGCCCCGGCTCGCCGGGGCTCCGTCGCAGCGCTGAATGCGCTCAGGCCGGCTCGACGAACACCGTCCTGCGGTTGCGCTCGCCCTTGACGGCAAAGCTCACCTTGCCGTCCACGAGCGCGAACAAGGTGTGATCCTTGCCGATGCCCACGTTGCTGCCTGCATGGAACTGGGTACCGCGCTGGCGCACGATGATCGAACCCGCCAGGATGGCCTGACCACCGAACACCTTGACACCGAGCATCTTCGGCTGGGAGTCGCGGCCGTTGCGGGTGGAACCGCCGCCTTTTTTCTGTGCCATTTCTTAGCTCCTTCTCGGTTGCAGGTCTCAGCCGTTCACCGCGCTGATTTCCAGCTCGGTGAAGTTCTGGCGGTGACCCTGCCGCTTCTGATAGTGCTTGCGGCGACGCATCTTGAAAATGCGCACCTTGTCGTGCCTGCCATGCGCCACGACCGTGGCCTTGACAGTCGCGCCGACAACCAAGGGAGTGCCAACTTTGAGGTCCGCGCCGCTGCCGACGGCGAGCACCTGGTCGATCACGATCTCTTGGCCAACGTCCGCAGCAATCTGTTCTACTTTGATTTTTTCGCCTGCGGCAACCTTGTATTGCTTGCCGCCGGTTTTTATGAGCGCGTACATATCAGCCCTTTCACTCGAATGACCTGAGCGGCTCCTGCCGGCGCCACACCAGTCTCCGCAAATTTTTGCAGAGCCCGAAATTGTAGCACCGCTTGCGCCTTGCCCGGCAAACTGCGGGCGCCCTGCGGCAGCGGTCGGATCGCACCGCGATTCCCTTCCTATAATTGGGGCGCTCGCGCTTCCGCGAGCAACCTACCTTTCCTTCAGCGTGACTGCCGTCTCGAACGCCACTGGGTCGACCCTTTCTTTCGCTGACCTGGTCGCCACGGACATGGCGGAGGTCGATGCGCTGATCCGGCGCCGGCTGGCCTCGGATGTGGTCCTGATCAACCAGATCTCGCACTACATCATCAGCGCCGGCGGCAAGCGGATCCGCCCGATGCTGGTGCTGCTCTTCGCGCAAGCACTGGGCTTTCGCGGCTCCGAACGCTTCGAGCTGGCCGCCACCGTCGAGTTCATCCACACGGCGACCCTCCTGCACGACGACGTCGTCGACGAGTCGGCGCTGCGCCGCGGACGCGACACCGCGAATGCGCGCTTCGGCAACGCCGCCAGCGTGCTGGTGGGGGATTTTCTCTACTCGCGCGCCTTCCAGATGATGGTTTCGGTGAACCGCATGAAGGTCCTGGAGGTGCTGGCCGACGCGACGAACGTGATTGCCGAAGGTGAGGTCCTGCAGTTGATGAACATGCACGACCCCGACCTGCCGATCGAAGACTACCTGCGGGTGATCAGGTTCAAGACCGCCAAGTTGTTCGAAGCCAGCGCACGACTGGGTGCCTTGCTGGCCGATGCCCCTCCCGCCGTCGAAGCGGCATGCGCCGACTATGGGCGTGCGCTCGGCACGGCGTTCCAGTTGGTCGACGACCTGCTGGACTACGAAGGTGCCACCTCGGCGCTGGGCAAGAACGTCGGAGACGACCTGCGGGAAGGCAAGCCGACCCTGCCCCTGCTGGTGGCGATGACCCGGGGCACGCCCGCGCAGCGCGACGTGATACGTGCCGCCATCGAGCATGGCGAAGTCCAGCGCCTGCCGGAAATCATCGAGATCGTCCGGGCGACCGGCGCCCTGGAGGCCACCAGGGAAGTGGCCCGCGCCGAAGTCGAGCTGGCGTGCAATGCCTTGTCCGTCTTGCCGCCGTCCGTGTACCGCGAAGCTCTGCTACACTTATGTGCTCAGTCGACAGGGCGCTCTTCGTGAATGTCTGCTGAAGCGGTCAACGTCTGCTTGACCCAATCGGGGTGTAGCTTAGCCTGGTAGAGCGCTACGTTCGGGACGTAGAGGCCGGAGGTTCGAATCCTCTCACCCCGACCAAGTTTCCCATCCGAGATCAGCCCCTGGTGGCGCACTTCGACACCGTCTTGTCGAGGACTTCGAAAGCGGTCTGTGCCAAACCTGCGACAGCTTTCGTCGCAGACGGCTACCGGCTCAGCACATCGAGGCGCTGATCAAGGTCTTGCGCCATGCGCGCGATGAACATCAAGGCCCTGATGAGTGAAGCCGCGCCCGACCAATCCTGCCGCTCGTCGATCAGGACGACGAGTTCGTCTTGCAGGCTGCGCTGGCGGTCGCTCACCTCGGCGGCCAAGGCTTCGATGCCGTCCGGCGTGCCGTCTGCCTCCAGGGCTTCGCGCCATGCCATCTGCTGCATCAGGAAGGCGGCCGGCATGGCCGTGTTGGTCTGCGCATCGAGCGCCTGGCCATGCAAGCTGCAGAGATAGGCGGCCCGCGCCAGCGGGTCTTTCAAGCGCTGGTAGGCCTCGTTTACGCGGATCGCCCACTGCATCGCCACGCGCCGCGCGGCCGGCCCCTCGGCGGCAAACCGGTCCGGGTGCACTTCCGACTGCAGCGCTTTCCAGCGTGCGTCGAGCACTGCGCGGTCCTGCACGAAGCGCGGCGCGATGGCAAAGAGCGTGAAGTCGTCGTCGTCGATCTTCATCGTGCCGCCCGCACCGCACCGAGCGGCTCACAGGTCATCGGCAAGCGCCTCGACCGCGATGAGCTGCTGGCGCAAGGCCCAGCGCGCGCGCCAGCCTCCGGCCCGGTCGAACAGGGCATCGGGCTTGTCGACGGCGATCAGCGCGTGCTGTTCACCCTCGTAGAAGCGCCACTCGCCGCCGCGCGCGCGCAGCGCGGCGCGGCAGGCATCGACCAGGCGCACGGGTTCGGGCGCATAGAGCCCGGGCTCCTGCAGGTAGTCGGCGCGGAACAGCGGGGTCTCCCAGCCGCATTCGAGTCCGAGCCTGTGGATGCCGGGATAGCGCTCCTCGACACCCTTGCCATCGGGTCGCTCGTCGAACAGATCGAGCAGCTCGCGCGCGCTGGCGCTGTCCCAGATCTCGTGCGCCGCCCTGGCGTCATCCGTGGCGACCTTGCGCAGCAGGTCGTCCTCGTCGAAGGCGAACCAGGCATGCGCCTCGCCTTGCTGTGGCACCTCGACGACGTAGATCATGGTTTCGATCGATGGCGGCTCAATTGGGGTCGTGCATCAGGGTGCTGAAGAAGCCCACCTTCTCGGGCGCGAGCAACTCGCGCTGGCCGACGGTGCCGCACTTGACGCACTTCTCGTTCACCTCGAAGCCCTGGCTGCTGCAGATGCCGGGCTTGTTCTGGGTGCAGCCGGTGGCACCGCAATGCGTGCAGCGGTACAGCGAGGCGTTGCAGCGCAGGGAAAAGCCGTTGCGGGCGCCGTCACAGCGGATGGTCATGTCGTACTCCTCGAACTGAAAAACTCGAGCGGCGCCGGGTCGCTCCAAGGCGGCCGAGTGCCCTCTCGGGCGGCGGCGGCCGGTGGGGCCCGGGGGCACTCATTCACTCGGCGCCTTCGGCGAACACCTTCTGCCAGATGGCGTTGCGCAGCCGCTCGCTCACGGCATGCGGGCTGCCATCGAAGGTGTCGTGGGCACGCCGCAGGGCCGCCTGTGCCATCGAGGCTTGCGGCATGGTCAGCGGCACGCGCCCGGCCACGTGGGTGGCCCCCGGCACGGCGCGCAGGATGGCCTGGCGATTCGGGTGCTCGTCGATGACGACGAGGTGGTCAGCCTCGGGCTGACCCTCGATGCAGACGTGGCGACCGATCACTTCGACGACACGATCGTCCGACAGGTGCTTCACGTAAACGGGCGTGGTGGCAGTCATGGCGCTGGCCTCGGCAGATGAAACGAAAGATGCCCCCCGCGGTCGTCTCGAGCGCGACGCGGCCCAGCGCCGGGCCGCTCCCAAGCGGGCCGCGACCCCCTCGGGGGGTGGTTGCGGTAAGCCGCAACCGGGGGTCCCATCCCTAGCGGATGATGTCGTAGCTGTAGTCCGTCTTGCCCGGAATGATCGTGTTGGCATCCAGGGTTTCGAAGAACTCGTCCAGGAACATGATCAGCGTGCGCAGTGCACCGTCGTAGCCCCAAATCGGGTAACGGTGGTAGTGGTGGCGATCGAAGATCGGGAACACCATGCGGATCAGCGGCACGCCGGTGTCGCGCTCCAGGTACTTGCCGTAGGTGTTGCCGATCAGGAAGTCCACCGGCTCGGTGTGCAGCAGCGAGCGCATGTGCCACAGGTCGCGCTTGGGGTAGACCTGGCAGGTCTTGCCGTAGGGCGAAGCATCGAACAACGCCTGCACCTTCTTGGCCCAGCCGTCGTTGCCATTGGTGGCCAGCACATGGGCCGGCTCGGCGCCGAGTTCGAGCAGGAACTGCGTCAGGCCCAGCATCATGTCGGGGTCGCCGTACAGCGCGTAGCGCTTGCCGTGCAGGTGAGCCTGGCTGTCGGCCATGGCGTCGACCAGCTGGCCGCGCTCCTTCTCGAGCTGCGCGGGCACCGGCTTGCCGGTCAAGCGGGCCAGCTCCATCACGAACGCGTCGGTGCCGGCCACGCCGATGGGGCTGTTGAGCACCACCACGTCGTGACCCTTTTCCTTCAGGTACTTGATGGTCTTCTCGCAGCTGTATTCCTGGAACACGATCGTCGCTTTCGCGTTCAGCGCGCGAATGACCGTTTCCTTCGTGGTGCCGCCCTCGTACATGCGGAACTCGCCGTCGGTGGGCGTGTTCCAGGTTTCCGACGGATCGCACAGCACGTTGTAGTCGCACTCGAACAGATCGAAGATCCGCTTGATCTCCTTCATGTTGCCGACGACGAAGCCGTCGAAGCCGCCGATGAAGTTGATGCTCTCGTCGGGCGTGCGCTCCAGCGCCGGCACGGTGCCGGCCTTGCCGTCCCAGAAGTGCTGCAGGATGCCGAGGATGGCGTTGTCGTAGCCGGTCACGTGGCTGCCGACGAAGGCCGGCGTGTGCGCGAAGGGCACGTCGAACTCGGCCGGCACGCTGCCTTTTTCCTTGGAGGTCTTGATGAAGGCGTTGAGGTCGTCCCCGATGACCTCGGCCATGCAGGTGGTCGACACCGCGATCATCTCGGGCTTGTACAGGTTGAAGGTGTTGGCCAGGCCGTCGATCATGTTGTTCAGGCCACCGAACACCGCGGCGTCTTCCGTCATCGACGAGGACACGCAGGACGTCGGCTCCTTGAAGTGGCGCGAGAAGTGCGAGCGGTAGTAGGCCACGCAGCCTTGCGAGCCGTGCACGAAGCTCATCGTCTTGTGGAAGCCGTTGGCCACATAGACGGCGCCGAGCGGCTGACAGGCCTTGGCCGGGTTCACGGTCAGCGCTTCGCGGGCGAAGTTCTTGTCCTTGTATTCCTTGGTCTTGGTCCAATCCTTGATCTCGGCGATCCTGTCGTCGGAGTGATTGAACTCGAACTCGTTCTTCTTGCGGGCGAAGATGTCTTGGTATTCCGGCTCGCGGAAGAGCATCTCGTGGTCAATGACCTTGTCTGCGTTTTGGGGCATGGCAGTTCTCCAGGCAGGGGATGAGGTGGCGATGGCGTGGCCCCTCACCCCGGCCCTCTCCCCGCAAGCGGGGTGAGGAAACGGGCCCCCTCGCCCGCTTGCGGGAGAGGGTTGGGGTGAGGGCCGGTATCAGGCAGCTTTCTTCCAGGGGGCCTTGGTTAGCGCCCAGACCGGCGAGCTGATCGCCATGTCCATGTCGCGCGCGAAGATCGCGAAGCCGTCGTAGCCGTGGTACGGGCCGGAGTAGTCCCAGCTGTGCATCTGGCGGAACGGCACGCCCATCTTCTGGAACACGTACTTTTCCTTGATGCCCGAGCCGACCAGATCCGGCTGGACCTTCTCGACGAACTTCTCGAACTCGTAGCCGGTCACGTCGTCATAGATCAGCGTGCCGTCCTTAACGTAGTGCGTGGTGCGCTGGTAGTCGTCGTTGTGGCCGAACTCGTAGCCGGTGCCGACCACGTCCATGCCCAGGTCCTCGTAGGCGCCGATCACGTGGCGCGGGCGCAGGCCGCCGACGAACAGCATGACCTTCTTGCCCTGCAGGCGCGGCTTGTAGCGGGCGATCACCGCGTCCATCAGCGGCTGGTACTTCTTGATGACGTTCTCGGCATTGGCCTTGATGGTGTCGTCGAAGTGCGAGGCGATCTCGCGCAGCGACTTCTCGATCATGGTCGGGCCGAAGAAGTTGTACTCGACCCAGGGCACGCCGTACTTCTCTTCCATGTGCCGGCTGATGTAGTTCATCGAGCGGTAGCAGTGCAGCACGTTGAGCTTGGCCTTGGGCGTGTTCTCGAGCTCGGCGATCGTGCCGTCGCCCGACCACTGCGCGATCACGCGCAGGCCCATTTCCTCGAGCAGGATGCGGCTGCTCCACGCATCGCCGCCGATGTTGTAGTCGCCGATGATGGCCACGTCATAGGGCGTCGAGACGAAATCGGGGCGCTTGTTCGGATCGACCTTGTCGAACACGTAGTCGCGGATCGCGTCGTTGGCGATGTGGTGGCCGAGCGACTGGCTCACGCCGCGGAAACCCTCGCAGCGCACCGGCACGATGGTGTGGCCGGCGTATTCCTTGGTCTTCTTCTTCGAGACCGCTTCGATGTCGTCGCCGATCAGGCCGATCGGGCATTCGCTCTGGATCGAAATGCCCTTGTTCAGCGGGAACAGGTCCTGGATCTCGTCGATGATCTTGTCGAGTTTCTTGTCGCCACCGAAGACGATGTCCTTCTCCTGGAAGTCGGAGGTGAACTGCATCGTCACGAAGGTGTCGATGCCGGTGGTGCCGATGTAGTAGTTGCGGCGCGCCGCCCACGAGTACTGGCCGCAACCCACCGGGCCGTGCGAGATGTGGATCATGTCCTTGATCGGACCCCAGACCACCCCCTTGGAGCCGGCGTAGGCGCAGCCACGGATCGTCATCACACCGGGCAATGACTTGATGTTGGACTTGACGCCGCAGTCCGGTTTGCCTTCCTCGAACTGGCCGAGGTGCTTGGCGCGGCGCTTGGCCATCTTTTCGGGATAGGCCTTCAGGACTTCGTCGATCAAGGCCTTGTTCGCGGCCTTGCGGTCTTCAACCGTCATGCTCATGGTGTGTGCTCCGTGGGTGCTGCGCGGGGTGGCGCTCGCGCGCCACCCTTCAGGGTTGCTTAAGCGACGAGTTCAGCGGCGGTCTTGCCGACCTGGCTTTCGTCGACCGCCTTCATGATCCCGTGCTCCATCAGCAGGTCTTCCAGCTGGTCCATGGTGATCGGGGTCGGGATGGTGCCGTTGCCGGCGTTAGCGTGGATCTTCTCGGCCAGCGTGCGGTACTCCTGTGCCTGCTTCGAGTCCGGCGCGTATTCCAGCACCGTCATGCGGCGCAGCTCGGCGTGCTGCACGATGTTGTCGCGCGGCACGAAGTGGATCAGCCTGCTGCCCAGCATCTTGGCCAGCGAGTCGGCGAGTTCGAGTTCCTTGTCGGTCTGGCGCTCGTTGCAGACCAGGCCGCCCAGGCGCACGCCGCCGCTGTTGGCGTACTTCAGGATGCCCTTGGAGATGTTGTTGGCCGCGTACATGGCCATCATCTCGCCCGACATCACGATGTAGATCTCCTGCGCCTTGTTCTCGCGGATCGGCATGGCGAAGCCGCCGCAGACCACGTCGCCCAGCACGTCGTACGAGACGTAGTCCACGCCTTCATAGGCGCCGTTTTCCTCGAGGAAGTTGATCGAGGTGATCACGCCGCGGCCGGCGCAGCCGACGCCCGGCTCCGGACCACCGGACTCGACGCAGCGGATGTCCTTGTAGCCGACCTTCATCACGTCTTCGAGCTCCAGATCCTCCACCGAGCCGGCTTCGGCGGCCAGCGACAGGATGGTGTCCTGCGCCTTGGCGTGCAGGATCAGGCGCGTCGAGTCGGCCTTGGGATCGCAGCCGACGATCAGGATCTTCTGGCCCAGGTCGCTCAGCGCGGCCAGGGTGTTTTGCGAGGTGGTCGACTTGCCGATGCCACCTTTGCCGTAGAAGGCGATTTGCCGAAGCTTTGCCATTTCAGTACTCCAGTTTCATTGAAGATAGAGGGTGACGAGACACCAACGGTGTCCGCGATCTCGATGCAGCCTTCGGTGCCTGTATGGGTCTTCTTATGAAGGTCCCTCGGGGCCTGACATGGGGTCCGCGCAGGCCATCCATCGCAATGCGCGTGCCATGCCTCCCGGTATCACCCAAGTGCTTGTTTTCACGGGGAAAACCGTGCTTTTCGAGCCTGTCGGAAGTGCCGTTGAATTTGTTCGGAACCCGACAAAGCTCGGTCGGCGGCAGCCGACACAACGGCCTCGCGCCCCGCGCGCGCGCCACGGCTTTCATGGTCAGGCACGCGTTTGCGGCCGGTGCGCACCGGCTGGTACGGCGGTTGCAGTGAGGGCAGCCATGGACCCTCACGCGCCTGCTCCCGACACCAACCCTCACTACGAGCGGCTGGGTGGCCACGCGTCGGTCGTGCGGCTGGTGGACGCCTTCTACCGCGCGATGGACACGGGGCGGGACACCGCCACTATCCGCGCGATGCACGAGCCGGATCTCGCGCACACGAAGGCCGTGCTGGTGAAGTACCTCAGCGAATGGCTGGGCGGCCCCAGGCTCTACAGCCCCGAGCGCGGCGCGCCGAGGCTGCGCCGTCGCCACCAGCCGTTCGCGATCGATGCCGCGGCCCGCGACGCGTGGATGCTGTGCATGCGCCAGGCGCTGGCCGAGGTCTGCACCGACGCGGGCCTGCGCGCCGAGCTCGACGCGGCCTTCTACAAGGTCGCCGACTTCATGCGCAACGCCGAAACCGTTTCCCCGTCTCCCCACCACTGAAGAGAACCCTCACCATGACGACCATCGACCAAACCGCACTCGGCCGCCTCGACGCCGAGGGCCGGCTGCTCAACAGCGTGTTGAAAGCCCCCACCAAGAAGGCCGGTCGCATCGGCTTTCGCGGCGACATCGCCCTGAAGTTCCAGGCCAAGATGGCCGACGAGGCCCGCCCGCCCGAGACCAGCTGCGAGCAGGTGATCGCCGCCGCGCAGGAAGGCGAGTCGCACATCTGCTTCCTCGCCGGCTTCCTGCTGAGCTTCGAGTACCTCGCGCTGCTCGCCGAGGTGCTGGGCGATGCGCTGTCGCCGCAGGGCAAGTACTTCCTGTTCTGCGACAACATCGACATCTCCAAGCGCTACCAGGTGGAGTTCGGCGGCGCGAGCTTCTACGTGCTGCCGATCGACGAGGCCACGGTCTACAACGAGACCCTGGAGCTGCTCTACCTCGAGAAGAACGACCTGAAGAAGCTCGACACCGCGGGCAAGGTCGACGCCGTGGTCGACAAGGCGCTGGGCTTCAGCCAGAGCTTCCCGAAGATCAGCTACGAGGACGGCCTCAAGCTGATGGGGCCGGTCCGCAACGTCTACGAGAACCGGCCGGTCTGATCATGCTCGGCCCGCAGGAAGACGCTGTGCGGGCGTACCACCAGCGCAGCAAGCACCGGCTGCAGCGCTACGCCGCCGGACCCGAGACGCTGGACTGGGACGCGCAGCCCGACCCTTTTCGCCGCTGGGCCGGCGCGCCGCTGGCGCTGCTGCCGCTGGTGGCCGACACGCTGCGCACGCCCTGGGCCGATCTGCCCGGCGGCGTGCCCTCGTGCCCGGTGAACCGCAGCGCGATCGGCGCGCTGTTCGAGCTGAGCTTCGCGCTCACCGCCTGGAAGCAGCACGGCCCCGACCGCTGGGCGCTGCGCGCCAACCCGTCGAGCGGCAACCTGCACCCGACCGAGGCCTATCTGCTGGCCGCCGGCGTCACCGGCCTGGACGACGGCCTGTACCACTACGCGCCGCGCGAACACGCGCTGGAACTGCGCACTCCGCTGGCCGCCGGCTGCGGGCACGGCGCGCCGCAGCTGTGGATCGGCCTGAGCTCGGTCCAGTGGCGCGAGGCCTGGAAGTACGGCGAACGCGCGTTTCGCTACTGCCAGCTCGACACCGGCCATGCCCTGGGCGCACTGCGCTATGCCGCGGCCACGCTGGGCTGGCAGGCGCGCGTGGTGAGCGGCATCGGCCGCACCGAACTGGCCGCGCTGCTGGGCCTGGACCGCGAGGCCGACTTCGGCGGCGCCGAAGCCGAGGAACCCGAGTTGCTGGTGCAGCTCGGGCCCGTCGTGCCCGAGCCTCCCGCCCTGCCCCGCGGCTGGACGACCACCGCGCAGTGGCAGGGCCGCGCCAACCGCCTCGATGCACGGCCGATGTACCGCTGGCCCGTGATCGACGAAGTGGCCGCTGCCACCCGCGAGCCGGCCCGCCGGGCCGCGGCCGAGGCGTCGCCGGAACCGGCGGGCGCCCCCTGCCTCGACACCCCGCTCGCGCCCGCCGGGCCCTCGGCCCTGCCGTCCCCGACCCTCGGCACGCTACCCGCGGCCACGCTGATCCGCCAGCGCCGCAGCGCCCAGCACTTCGACCGCCGTGCGTCCATGCCCATCGCGGCGTTCCTGCGCATCGCCGCAGCCGTGATGCCCGACGCCGGCCTGCCCTGGGATGCCTGGCCGCACCCGCCCCGCGTGCATGCGGTGCTGTACGCGCACCGCGTCGACGGCCTGGCGCCGGGTGCCTATGTGCTGCCACGCAGCGGCGCCGGCGCCAAGGTTCTGGCCGAAGCCTTGCAGGCCGGAGAACCCTGGCAGCCGGTGGCCGAAGCCCCGACCGGCGTGCCGCTGGCGCGCATCGCCGAGCACCCGGCGCTGGCCGGCACCCTGCGCACGCTGAGCTGTCATCAGGCCATTGCCAGCGACGCATGCTTTGCGATGAGCCTGCTGGCCGAGTTCGAGGCCCCGCTGGCCAGCGCGCCCTGGCGCTACCGCCAGCTCTTTCAGGAGGCCGGCCTGATCGGCCAGGTGCTGTACCTGCAGGCCGAGGCCGAGGGCTTTCGCGGCACCGGCATCGGCTGCTATTTCGACGATGCGGTGCACGAGCTGCTGGGCCTCGCCGGCGAGCGGCTGCAGGTGCTCTATCACTTCACGGTCGGCATGCCCCTGGCCGACGCGCGCCTCGGCCTCGAAGCCCCGTACGCCGACCGTGCACCGATCGCCGCACCCGATGGATCCAACCATGAATGACCCACGCCGATTCCAACGCCTGAGCGCGCAAGACCTGCCCGCCTGGCTCGCCGCCCACCCCGAGGCCCTGCTGCTCGACGCGCGCGAGGCACGGCACCACGAGCAAGGCCACCTGAGCGGCTGCCTGCGCCTGGACGGCCGCAACCACGAGCGCCTGCTGATGCGCGAGCCCAAGGACCGGCCGGTCTTCATCTACTGCTACCACGGCAACGCCAGCCGCAGCTACGCACAGATGTTCGTGGACTTCGGCTTTCACACGGTGTTCGACCTGGTCGGCGGCTGGGAGGCCTGGCAGCAGCACGCCGCCACACCGCCGAGCCACGACACGCAGGGGCCCGGCGAGCATGGCAACACGCCCCTGATGCAGGCCGCCTGGCGCGGCGACACCGCCGGTGTCGAAGCCCTGCTGGCGCAGGGCGCGAGCCTCACCGCCACCAACGGCGACGGCAACAACGCCCTGTGGCTGGCCTGTGTGGCCAACGACCCGGCGCTGGTGACGCTACTCGTGCGCGCCGGCGTGCCGATCGATCACCAGAACCTGACGGGAGCCACCTGCCTGATGTACGCCGCCTCCAGCAGCAAGCCGCAGGTCGTGCGCACCTTGCTCGAGCTGGGCGCGGACCCGCATCTGCTGACCCAGGACGACTACACCGCGCTCGACATGGCCGCGAGCGTGGAGTGCCTGCAACTGCTGCGCACGGCCACGCGCACGGCCGCCTGAACCGGAGGGCGACATGGTGCAGATCGTGTTCTACGAGAAGCCCGGCTGCGGCGGCAACGCCCGGCAGCGGGCCCTGCTCGAAGCCGCCGGCCACACACTGCAGCGGCGCAACCTGCTCACCGCGCACTGGACGGGCGAGCGGCTGCTGGCCTTTCTCGCGCCGCTGCCGGTGGCGCAGTGGTTCAACCGCGCCGCGCCGCGCGTCAAGAGCGGCGAGATCGTGCCCGAACAACTGGATGCCCCGTCGGCACTGGCCCTGCTGCTGGCCGAGCCGCTGCTGATCCGCCGCCCGCTGATGCAGCGCCTCGATGACGGCGCCTGCCTGGTCGGCTTCGGTACCGCCGAGGTCGAGCGCTTCGTCGGCATGGGCGCGGCCGCCGTGCCGGCTTCGATGGAAGGCTGCGCTGCGGCCTCGCCGCGCACCCGGTGTCAAACCCCTGACTGACCCGCCCCGAGGGACCCCACCATGCCGCTCTACGACTACCACTGCAAAACCTGCCATTCGGCGTTCGAACTGCTGGTGCGCGCGAGCACGCTGCCCACCTGCCCGCAATGCAGCTCGACCGACCTGGAACGCGCCGTCTCGCGCATCGCCCCGGCCGGCAAGATCGAAGCCATCCGGGCCTCGAACCGGCGCGCAGCCGCCCGGCAGGGCCACTTCAGCAACCTGAGCCAGGCCGAGCGCACGAAGCTGCTCAAGTAGGCCTGCGCCGGCCCACCCGACCTCGACCTTTCCTCAAGGAGTACTCACGATGGACCTCGTCTACAAAGCCGAAATGCTGACCCAGGGCGGCCGCAGCGGCACGATCCAGAGCGAAGACGGCAGCGTCAAGTTCAAGCTCGCGGTGCCCACCGCGATGGGCGGCAAGGGCGACGGCCCGAACCCCGAGCAGCTGTTCGCCGGGGCCTTCGCGGCCTGCTTCGAACACTCGGTGCGCCACATCGCGAAGAAGGGCCACGTGCCGCTGCGCGGCTGCTACGTGGAAGCCGAGCTGTCGATGTTCGTCACCGACGAAGACGCCTACCGCATGGCCCTGACGCTGACCGTGCACATGGCCGGCGCCCTGGAGCAGGCCGACGCCGACAACCTGATCGAGCGCGCCAAGGGCATCTGCCCCTACGTGGACGCGACCAAGAACAACGTCACCCTCAATCTCAAGGCCATGCTCGACACGCCGGTGGCGGCTTGAGAGGGCGGCGCACCCAGCGCCGGCCTGAGACCTGAACACCCCCTTCTCCAACCCGAATCCGCACGCTGAGATGAACATCCCCGAAGGCTATTTCGTCGACTGGAACGGCAACGTCCGCACGACCACCGACCCCGGCGGCGGCTACGTCTGCGACGTGGACACCGGGGCGCGCTACGTCGGCGTCAACACCCGCAGCGGCATCCTGATGCACGAGGCCACCTTCTACAAGGACCTGGCGGCCATCGAGCGCGCCGGGATCAAGGCCGCGCTGGTGCCCGGCAGCCACCCGTGGGGAAACAAGGACGAAGGGTTCTAGTGTGGTGCGCGTGAAGTAATAGAACTTACTTGCGCCGGCATACTCCAACCGCCCAGGAGGTGGGCGATGCGGGTTGCCAAGAAGATCGAGTTGGATGTGCAGACGGAGCGGGAGCTTCGTGCGCTGTCGCAGCGCAAGCGCATCGAGGTGCGGCTGCAGCAGCGCGCGCGCATCGTGCTGCTGGCGGCCAAGGGGATGCAGAACAAGGACATCGCCGCGGACGTCGGCCTGGACAGGCGGCAGGTGGCGCTGTGGCGAGCCCGCTTCCTCGAAGGCGGCATCGAAGCGTTGAGCAAGGACGCGCCGCGCTCCGGGCGCCCGGACAGCGTGATGGCCGAGATGGAGTCGCGCATCGTGCAGACCACGCTGCACGAGAAGCCGGCCAATGCCACGCACTGGAGCACGCGCACGCTGGCTGAGCACCTGGGTGTCGGAGCGACGACCGTGCGGACTGCGTGGCGCAACAACGGCCTGAAGCCGCATCTGAGCCGTACCTTCAAGGTCTCGCGCGACCCGCGCTTCGAGGACAAGCTACTGGACGTTGTGGGCCTGTACCTGAACCCGCCCGAGCATGCGCTGGTGCTCAGTTGCGACGAGAAGAGCCAGATCCAGGCGCTCAACCGCACGCAGCCCGGCCTGCCGATGAAGACCGGGCGAGCGGGCACCGTCACCCACGACTACAAGCGCCACGGCACGACCACGCTGTTCGCTGCGCTGAACACACTGGACGGCCGCGTGATCTCGATGTGCCAGCCGCGGCACAGGCACGAGGAGTGGCTGAAGTTCCTGCGCCTGATCGACCGCAAGACGCCCAAGGGGCTGACGTTGCATCTGGTCGTGGACAACTACGCCACGCATAGCCACCCTGAGGTTCAGGTCTGGCTGGCCAAGCACCCGCGCTTCGTCATGCACTTCACCCCGACCAGCGCGTCATGGTTGAACATGGTCGAGCGATTCTTCCGCGACATCACCGACAAGCGCATCCGCCGCGACAGTTTCACCAGCGTGCCCGAACTTGAGTTGGCTATCGACCTGTACGTCGCGCAGCACAACATCGAGCCTAAGCCCTTCATCTGGACTGCCTGCGCTTCCGACATCTTGGCCAAGGTCACGCGAGCAAAGGCAGCCCTGGCAGCAGCCTCAAGATAAGTACAGAACAGCACGGCGCACCACACTAGCCAGCTGATCAACCGCTAGTCCGGGATCACGGGCTCGACCAGGGTCGCCAGCTGCGCGAGCGATTCCTGCCAGCCGAGGTAGCACATCTCCGGTGGAATGACGTCTGGAATGCCCTGCTGCGTGATGTTCAACTCCGTTCCACACGAGACCTGCCGCAGCGACACGGTGGTCTCCAACTCGCCGGGGAGGTTGGGATCGTCGAACTTGTCGGAGTAGCGAATGCGCTCGTGCGGCACCAGTTCGCGGTACTCGCCGCCGAAGGAGTGGCCGTGGCCCGTCGTGAAATTGGTGAAGGACATCCTGAACGTGCCGCCGACCCTGACATCCATGTGATGCACCTTGCACGTGAAGCCGTAGGGCGGCAGCCACTTGGCCGTGGCGTCGGCATCGAGGAAGGCGCGGTAGACCCGCTCCGGGCTCGCCCGCAGGACGCGGTGAAATCGTACGGTGTTCGTCGCCATGATCAGCCTTGAAGCAGAGGAAGGCCCTCGGACTGTACGACGATCAAGGCGGGCCGGAATCGACACGGACAGGCGGCCAAAGGCCTGGGCCTCACCGGGAATTTCAATTCCGGTGCGGAAGCATCGACCGGAGGACACCGTCCTTGAGCGCGTAGTGGTGGAACAGCCCGGCCGCCGCGTGGGCTCCCGCGAGCCAGAGGATGGCGTCACCGAGCCACGTGTGGACTTCTGCAATCCTGGCGCCGAGCGCATGCGATTCGGCCAGTGGAGGCGCAAGCTCCACGCCCGCGAGCAGGCTGAGCGCATGCCCCTCCAGCCAGGCGCCGCCGATGGCGGTGAGCGGCACGGCGAACAGGAGCACATAGAGCGCCGTCTGGACCAGGCCGGCGGTGAGGCTCATCCAGCGTGCAACCGGTGGGGGCTCGGGGCGTTTGTCGAGCGCTCGCCACAGGATGCGGAGCACGACCAGCGCCAACACGCAAAGACCGAGCGTCTCATGCAACTGCCGCTCGAAATCACCCGCTGCCGCGTAGACGCGCTCCTCCGAGCCCCCCGGACCGTAGATGAACGCAATCAGCACGAGAACTGCGGTCAGCCAGTGCAAGACCTGGGTCGGTGCGCTGTAGTGGGTGATGGTTTCGCGTTCCATCGTTCATTGTCGCGCACGTACGCGTACGCGCGGCAATGAAGCGGAACGTATTTACTTCCTTGGAAGACCGATGACTTGCCCGCCTTCCGAAGAGGCCTCGCGCACAGGCTTGATCTTTCGCAGAAAGTTCGGAGCTACTGTCCAGTGCTGCCCCGTTTCAGTGATGACGGTGACTGACTTTCGGTTGTACTTCGTGATGACCCCGAACAGGACAGGGTGCCCGTCTGGTTGGAATGAAACACGCTCGCCGAGACTGAACTCCAGCATCGACGCATGAGCTCGCATTTGCTGAAGGAACCTCAGGCGAGCGACTATGCGGTTGTTCAGATCGACCAGTTCCGGCTCGGTCAGCCTGTCAATGTCTATTGCCACTGGGCCACTCCTTCTGCACGCAAGCCCTGCATCTTACGGACGGCTCGACCACTTTGCCGGGGTGTTTCTCTACTGACGCCCAACGAGACTGCGCAGATTGAAAGGTTGGACATCACTGGCACAGATTTTCCCCAAACCTAAGCTGCCTCTGCGTGAAGACGTACGCCGAGCGCACGTGCTACCTTCAGGATCGTCGCGAAGCTCGGGTTACCGTTTTCACCGAGCGCCTTGTAGAGACTTTCGCGACTGAGGCCCGCGTCGCGGGCAACTTGGGTCATTCCTTTGGCGCGAGCAATATCACCTAGCGCACGAGCGATTCCCGCAGCATCTTCCGGGGCTTCTACCAGCCAAGCGTCTAGGTAAGCCGCCATCTCTTCGGGTGTACGGAGTTGCTCTGCTACATCGTAGGCAAGAGTCTTCGTCTTCAGATTTGCTTTTGCTGCTGACTTGGCCATCTTGATCACTCCTAAAGATTCCTGGCCAGCTCGATGGCTGCCTTGATGTCTTGCTGCTGACTTGATCGCCACCTCTCTCGGTGTAGTAAACGCGGTACCCAGGCCCGACGTCGATCTTTAGTTCAGAGACGCCATCTGTGAGGTGACGATGCCGACCCGGATTACCGTGCGCAAGACGATCGACCCGCACTTGGATGCGCGCTCGGCTGGTGCGATCTTTGAGCCCATTGATCCAATTTCGGTAGACCTCTGTGATCTGGATGCGCATGACGAACTGTAGTCTATGGGATACGTTTTGTCAACCTCGGCGGGTCTTGAATGATGCCCAACAGGGCTGCAGGAAATCCATTCCGCTGCATGACAAGAGCCCGATCAAGAAGGCCGGCTCACTGTACGGGCCGCAGGACTTCGAGTTCGACCGGTAGGCCCACACCTGTGTGTGCCCGGCCGGGCAAGCGCTGTACGCCAATGGATGGGAGTGCCGCATCGGTGGCTACATCGCCATCAAGTACCGCGGCAGCGAAGGCGTCTGCGGTCCTTACACGCAGCGCGACCAATGCCTGCGCACGCCGGACAAGACCCTGACGTGGCAGGTTACGTTCTTCACCGGCAAGCTGCCTGGCAAGAACGCTCACACCGAACGATTGGCGCAGCGCTGACACAGATTCCATGTCGGCACGGGCACGCACAACACAGCCCACATCAGATGCCGGATATACGACTGCAGGCTCAACCCTTCGTGCACTTCACAGATCGATCAGTCACTGGCGTTGGCGGGGAAGTCCCTGTAAAGGGTTAGGCGCCACTGCGCTACGCTTCTTGAGCCCTCTTCAAGAAGACTACGAGGCCAACCAAGAACAAGAGGGATGCGCAGAACAATGCTAGGCCTACGAAGGCCAGACCTGCTCGTCGCTTCAGCAGTGCTTCTCGTTCCGCACGAATGCTCTCTATCTCGTTTGGATGAAGCGTTGCGTGCCTCGGATAGTAGCCAAGAGCAAAGAGGACAGAACTCAACAGCATTAGAAGGGCTGGAACCATTAGTAGCCAACCAGGGCCAGCAGGAATCTTTGCGTCCTTGTCGCCCCAGACAAGTATTGGCACCAGAGTGGTTATTGCAGAGCCAAATGTCGCTGAAACACCAAGCATAGTCTTGTGAAAGTCGAGCGATGTTTCGACCGACTTGAGAACAAGCTGCTTGGCGTACTCAACAAGCGCCAACTCCGTGGGGGTAGGAGCGCGGGCCTTGAGAGTCTTTGGAGCATGCGGCTCCGCGGCAGTTGGCGACGGCGGCGCAGTGGCGATCGATGGTGCGCCTTCCGTCGCATTGGCAGCCTGACCGGTTGGTGGCGTCGACTCGTTCACTTTATGGACACCAGAGTTTGGCCGGATGTCAGCAGAACCGGGACATCCACCATCAGTGTCTGTCCCTTGTCCGGGCAAGTGACCGCACAAGTCTTGACCTCGGTGCGCATGGTGAACATGTGCATGACGCCAATGGTTTCGTCAATCACAGCTTGCAGGTCAAACTGATGACTGGCTCCGCAGTGAGGGCAGTCCGTCACGGTCACGGTTTCGGTCTTTCGGCTTCGGACAGTCCGCATGTTGCCTCCTTCTGGCGAGATGAACGCAGGCTGACCTGTGGCGCCTAGATTTAGACATGCGTGACCGTACTGGCGCTGTTGATCTAACGCAACCCCCTCGTGGGGGCTGGCGCGTGCACGACGCCCCGTGGAGGGCGCCTTCTTGGCTCATCACGTCGGCGATTTGGGCGGCCTAAATTTTGCGGATGCCTGAGCCCACTGCCTCCGCCGACCAGGGTGCGTTGTGAGCGGCCCATCAAGCGGCATTCAAGAGCCCGCCCCGTCGCACAATCAGCCCCCGATGAGCCGCCACACTCCGCGCCCCCCGGCGCCTGCCGGCGCCGCGATCTACATCGCGGTGGTGCAGTTCCTGTTCGTCACCACCTGGACGATCTATGTCCTCTTCCTGCCCCGGCTGCTGGAATCGGCCGGCCTGCCGGCGGCCTGGGCGCTCTGGTTCCTGGTGCTCGACCAGCTCGTGTTCATGCTCGCCGACGTGGCCAGCGGCGTCTTCGCCGACCGGGTGCAGCGCACGCTCGGGCGCATCGGGCCCTTGATCGTCGGCGCGACGGTGGTTTCCTGCCTCGCGTTCCTGCTGTTGCCGCATGTGGTGCTGCTCGGCGGCGCGGCGCCGGTGCTGGCGCTCGGGCTGATGGCGGTCTGGACCACCACCTCGTCGGCGCTGCGCGCGCCGCCCTGGGTGCTGCTGGGCAAGTACGCCGCGCGGCCGGCGCTGCCGTGGCTGAACTCCTTGACGCTGATGGGCCTGGCCGCGGGCGGCGCGGTCGCGCCCTTCCTCGGCGTGGCGTTGAAGCACATCGATCCGCGCCTGCCGTTCGCGCTGTCCAGCCTGGCGCTGCTGGCCGCCACGGCGGGCATCGTCGGCGTCGAACGCGGCCTGGCGCGCCGGCCGGTCGAGGCGGCCCCGCCGCCGCAAGCGCCGCGGGTGCTGAACGCGCGGCATGCAGCGTGGATGCTCGGCGTGCTGCTGCTGGCCACGGCCTTCCAGACCCACTTCTCGCTCAATGCCGCCGCGCAGTACCTGCGCTTTGCGCCGCCGGCCGCGCTGGAATGGCTGGTACCGCTGTTCTGGGTCGGTTTCGGCGTGGCCATGGTGCCTGGCGGCGCGCTGTGCCGGCGCCACGGCGCCTTGCCGGTCACGGCGGTGGCCGCGCTGCTCGGCGCCGGCAGCGCGCTGGCGGCGGCCCACGCGGTGTCGCTCGGGCTGCTGATCGCGGCCCAGCTCGTTGCCGGCGGCGCCTGGGGCTGCATGCTGGTGGCCATCTACTCGTCGGCCGCCGAGCTGGGCCGCAGCGGGCGCGAGGGCCTGGCGCTCGGCACGATGTTCGCCATGCTCGCACTGGCCACGATCGTGCGCATCGGCGCGGTGCTTGCCGGGCTGCCGAACAACGCCGCGCTGGCGCCGGCGCTGGCCTGGGTGCCGGTGGCGCTGTGGGGTGCCGGTGGCGTGGTCATCGGCATGCTCGCGCTGCGTGCGCCGCCGCCCGCGCCGGCCGCGGCGTGAGGCCGACCCGAGCCGCTGACGAGTGTGTGCTACCGCCGGGGCGGGCCCTGCCGGCTCACTCCGGCTCGATCTGCAGTCGCACGCGCTCGGCCTGCTGGCGCAGGCGCTGCAGTGCCGCCTCCTGGCCGGCGTGATCGAGAAAGGTGGCCAGCCGCGCGATCGCGCGGTCGAACTCGGCCAGCAGCGGGTCGGCGGCCGGGTGCATGCGCACCAGGGCCAGCATCACGGCCTCGAGCACGTGCACGCGGGTTTCCAGGGTGTCGAGGTCGGCGGGCATGGCGCGGTGTCGTGGGCTGCCGGCGGCGGGCGTCATGCCGACAGCGCGGCCTGCAGCAGGCGGGTGTGGCTGGCCGGGTCGTGCCGCACGGTGGCGGCAAAGAGGTCCACGCAGCGCTCGGCCGCCGCGAAGTAGCGCGGCACGTCGAGGCGCCGGCCCAGGGCCTGCAGCGCCAGCGCGGCGGTGCCGTTGCCCGACGGCGTGGCCGCGTCCACGCCGGTCTTGGGCCGGTGGATCAACGGCGCGGCGTCGTGGCGGGTGTAGAAGAAGCCGCCCTCGACGGGGTCTTCGAACTGCGCCAGCAAGGCCTCGGCGATCGCCGTCGCGAACGCCAGGTCGTCGGCGTGCGGGTCGGCGTCGTGCAGCGCGAGCACCGCTTCCAGCAGGAAGGCGTGGTCGTCCAGGAAGGCGCTCTGGCCGGGCCCGGCCAGCAGCCGCCCGCCGTGCCAGCGCTCGGCCTTCAGGAAGGCCAGCGCCGCGCGCGCCGCCTGCAGCCAGTCGGCACGCTGGCACACCGCCGCGGCGCGGGCCAGGCCGGTGATCATCAGCGCGTTCCAGCCGGTCAGCTGCTTGTCGTCGCGCGCCGGGCGTTCGCGCGGGTCGCGCTTCTCGCGCTGCGCCAGCAGCTTCGCGCGGGCCGAGGCGATCAGCTCCTCCACCATCGCTTCGGGGCGGCGCAGCGTGGCGGCCAGGGCCGCGGCGGGGCGGGCCACGCGCAGCTGCCAGTAGCGGCCCTCGAAGTCGGGCGCATCGAGCAGGCCCCAGTGCGCCGCGCACACATCCCATTCGTTGGGCGACAGCGCCAGGCGCAGCGGCTCGGATTCCCAGACGTAGGCGCGCCCTTCGTGCCCCTGCGCGTCATCGGCTGCCAGCGAGGCATGGAAGCCGCCCGCGGCGGACCGCATGTCGCGCAAGGCCCAGCCCACGGTGTCTTCGACGACGCGGCGGAACAGCGGCTCGCCGGTGAGCGCGAGCGCCTGCGCATACAGCGCCAGCAGCACGCCGTTGTCGCAGAGCATCTTCTCGAAGTGCGGCACGCGCCACTGCGCATCGACGCTGTAGCGGAAGAAGCCGCCGCCGATCTGGTCGTACAGGCCGCCTTCGGCCATCTTGCGCAGCGTGAAGAGGGCCATGTGGAGCGCCTGCTCGTCGCTCTCGTCGCGGCCGCGTTGCAGCAGGAAGGCCAGGTCGGTGGGGTGCGGGAACTTCGGCGCCGCACCGAAGCCGCCCTGCTCGGCGTCGAAGGCCGCCGCGAGCTGCTGGCAGGCCGCGTCGCGCACGGAGGCATCGAGCACGGCGCGCGCGTCGGCGTGCGGCTCGCTGGCGGCCAATGCGGACCGCAGCGCGTCGTCCTGCCGCGCCAGCGCGGCGCGCTGCTCGCGCCAGACCGTGCTCACCGAGCCCAGCACATTGCGAAAGGCCGGCTGGTCCGCCTGCGCCTCCCGCGGGAAGAAGGTGCCGCTGTAGAACGGCAGGCCTTGCGGCGACAGGAAGATCGTCAGCGGCCAGCCACCGCTCGTGCGGCGCAGCAGCTGGTGCACCTGCTGGTAGACCTGATCGAGGTCGGGGCGCTCCTCGCGATCGACCAGGATGCAGACGAAGCCCTCGTTCATCAGGGCGGCGGTGGCCGCGTCGGCAAACGACTCGCGTGACATCACGTGGCACCAATGGCAGGCCGCGTAGCCGATCGACAGCAGGATGGGTTTGTCTTCGCGTTGCGCGCGCGCCAGCGCTTCCTCGCCCCAGGGGTACCAGTCGACCGGCTGGCCGGCATGCTGGCGCAGGTAGGTCGACGACTCGGCGGCGAGGTGGTTCGGCATGGCAATTCAAGACAGGCTGGCGCTGCCCCGCAGCGTGTGCGCGATCGCCTGGGCGCGCGCGTGCAGGGCCGACTCGGGCGTCAGGCCCGCGACATCGGCGCCGGCATAGGCCGCCAGCGCACGGCGCAGGCGCGGCGCCTTCGGATACTCGGCGGCGCTGTGGCCGGGATAGACCGCGTAGTCGAAGCTGCACACGCACAGCAACTGCTCGAAGCGCTCGGGCCGCGCCAGTGCCTGCACGCGCTCCAGCAGCGCGGCGATCGGCCCGGCGCGCAGGTCGCTGACACGGTGCACGCGGTCGCATTCGTCGATCGCCAGGCGGGCCAGGTCGAGTGCCGCGTCGGGCACCTCGATGCGCTGCGCCAGGCCGTCGAGCAGGGCACGGCCACGCTGCTCGTGCCGGTGGTGGCTGGGCAGCATCTCGCGCGGCGTGCCGCCCTTGCCGATCTTGTGCATCAGCGCGGCGAAGCGAACCGCCAGCGGCGCCTGGGCGCGCGCCAACTCGTTGACGAGGCGCAGCTGGTGCACGCCCACGTCCACCGGCTCGGGGCCGTCGCAGAGCTGCGGCACGCCGAACAGGGCATCGAGCTCGGGCAGCAGGCCCTTCAGCTCGGCCCGCACACGCAGCGCCTCGAAGAACAGCGCGGGGCGGGGGCCCATCAGCGCCGCGGCCAGCAGGCCCCAGCGCCCGGTGGGCGTGAGCCGCTCCAGGCCGCTCATCGGCACCGCACCGGGCCACGCGGCTTGTCGGCTTTGCGACAAACCTGCCCCCCCGGCTGTGCTCGTGTGCGCCATGCGGCACGGGGCGCAGGAAGCATGCCATCGGCCGCGGGGGCGCTGTGCCGGGTCGCTGTGTTGCGTTCATGTCCCCCGGGCCGGGCTGTCGCCCGGCCCTCCTCCTTTACTTCACTCCACACAGCAACCCGTCCCAGCGCTGCCACCACCGCGGCCTGTCGGGGTTCGACGGCCTGCGCAGGTGGCGACGGTGAGTGCTGGCGAGGGCGTCGGGTGAGCGGCGTAGCGAAGTAAAGGAGGAGGGGTCGGCCTTCAGGCCGACGCCGGGGGACATGAGCGGAGCCGCTCGCCCGGCGGCCTCGTCAGCAACGCGCGGTCGATGGCCCTTTCGGGCGGCAGGAGCGAAACGACATGGGCGCGGTCATCTCGTCAATCAGGCGTCATGTCCGGCTGCAGCAGCACCTCGTCGGGCAGGCCGCCGCCATTGCTCACCACGGCGACGCCGCCCAGCGGCGAATAGCCTGCGTCGCCTTCGAGCAGCACGGTCGCACGCGGTGGCAGGCTGCTCAAGGCCTGGATCAGTTGTTGCACGGTCATCGCAGCTCCCCTGCTGTCCTACACCATGAACCCACAAGCAACATGTTGACCACCACCGACGCACCCCACCTGCGCTACTTCCTCACCTACCGCGGCATGACGCTGCCGCTGTGCCTGGTCGAGGAGTTGGCGCCCGAGGCCCTGCGCAACCGCAACACCTATTTCCGCGCCGCCTACGACGCGGCCGGCCGCATGGTCTGGCTCGAGAAGCTGGTCTATGCCGAAGTCGAGCTGCGCCACGACTACCGCTACGGCAGCGACGGCACGCTGTGCGGCGCCACCATCAGCACGCCGGACGAAGAGCCGCAGCAGCTGCAGATCGGCTCCGCCGCGAACGAGCATTGAGCTCGCTCAATGCCCCAGCTTGCCCATTGGGTTAGGCGGCGTTGCTACTGTGGAATCACGCCTTCGCGGTGAAGGCGCAACCGCTTCAGGAGTGACGATATGGCATTGCAGACCTTCAGCTTCGCAGCCGATGCGGCCAGTGGCGCAGCAGCCGGCGAATACGTTCCCGCCGACGTGGCACAGCGACTCGAACAGACCTTGTCCAAGCTCGTGTGGACGGTGCTGTACGGCAAGGCGCACGACGCTTCCGGCCTGGCGGTGGGAGCGGAGCAGTTGCTCGGCACGCTGAAGTCGGCAAAGGCGGCCTGACGGCGCATGGCGCGCAGCGTTCGCGGCGGCGCCGGTTCCGAGAGTGAAAACTCGCCCCTTCTTCGTCATGAAGATGTGCGGGTCTTGCGCCGCGTCAATGCTGGCCCGCCCCGATCAGGCGGCGTCGAGGTCGATCTCCACCAGGCCTTGCGCCATGCGCAGCGGGAACTCGGTGAGCCGGCACCCGGCGGGGCTCAGGCCCTGGCCGTCGCGGCCGTCGAAGACCCAGCCGTGCACGGTGCACACGAGGATGCGGCCATTGAAGTCGGCGTTGTTGACCAGCGACTGGCCTTCGTGCGGACACACGCCCTCGAAGGCGCGCGGCTGCCCGCCGTCGGGCCACAGCACGATGACCTCGCGGCCGCCCAGCATGAACGGCACCGACTCGCCCTCGGCCAGGTAGCGTTGCTTGCAAAGGGTCTGGTACGTCACGGTGTTGCCTTTCAGGAACCGGCCCGGGCCGGCGATGCGGGAGCCGCGCCCTCGAACAAGGCCACCATGCGGCGCAAGGCCTCGGTCTGGCGCTGGCCGTGAGAGCGCAAGGCGTCCTGCAGCCGCTGCAGGGTCGCGGCGTCCAGGCCGCGTTGCAGCGAACGGGCGAACGCCGCCTGGGATGAAGGCTCGCCGTCGCACTCGAACCGGGCGGCGTGCAGCTCGGGGGCGATCGCGCCGAATACCGACTTGAACGACCACGAGCCGCGCATCAGCGGGTGGTAGTAGTGGGTGCGTGCGATCTGGAACAGGTCGACGATGCGCGGCAGCAGCGCCTCGAGCGCGGCGGCCAGGTCGTCGAAGCGCAGCGCCAGCTCGCGGATGCGGTTGCGCTCGAAGCCCGCGTTGTAGGCGAACACCGGCCCGCTGTCGCCCAGCGCCTGCAGCAGCGTCTGCGCAAAGGCGCGGCGCGGGTCGCCCCGGGCGTCGGCCAGAAAGGCCTTGCGCAGCAACTGGCCCGGCGCGGGTTCGACATCGCAGGTCCATTGGAAGGGCAGCACCTGGTAGGGCTGGGTGCCGGCCCACACCGGCACCGCGAAGCCGATGGTGTCGAAGCGCAGCGTGCGGCGCGGGTAGCCCTGGGCCTGCATGAGGGCCGCGACCGCCGGCTCCAGCACCGGTGCACCTTGCTGAATGGCGCGCAGCGCGCGGCGGTGGCGCGCATCGGCCAGGCGGTGTTCGGGCACGCTGCGCAGGTCGGCATGGCCCTCGTGGCGCAGCTCGGCGGCGAGTTCGCGGCCGACGATCTCCAGGCTCGCCTGCCCCGCTGCCTTGGCGTGCGCCGGGCCCTGCGCGTCGCCGTGCGCACGGCAGTGGTCGATGAAGTCGCACCCGCCGTGTTGCGTGCACTGCGCCCCGGTATCGGCCTGCGGTTGCGGCCCGCGGTCGCAGGCCTGCATCGCCGCCAGCCACGACGCCACCGGCCGCGAGCCCAGCACCGGGCCCAGGTCCACCTCGCGGAACAGCCCGGCATAGCAGCCGTGGCCGGGGTAGGTGAACTCGGTGTCCACCAGCAGCAGGCCCACGCTCTGCACGCGCAGGCCGCCACGCGCCGCGACATGGGCCCACAGCGCCACCACGTCGACATCGGCTTCGTCCGCGACCGTGGCATAGCGGACCTTGAACAGGCGCAGTCCGTGTTCGCCTTGCGTGAGCACATCGATGCACACCTGCGCCCCGTCGCTGCCGGCCAGGCAGGCGCCGAACAGGGCCCGGCCTTCCTGATGCATGCGGCGTTCGGACAGCCGGGCCGCGGTGTCCCGCACGGCGTGCGCCCACTCGGCCGGCGTGCCCGGTGCGCTGATGCCCACGGCGCCGGGGAACGTGGCGCGCAAGGCATCGCCGGGTGCCGGGCCATGGACCACCGCGGCTTCGGCGCTGGCGTCGGCAGCCGGATCGTCCCCCGCGGGCGCGGCCGGGTCGTTCGCTGCGCTGCGCCGGCGGTGCAGCCAGAAGCGGCGCGCGCAGGCGCGCCAACGGCGCAGGTCGTCGTGGTTCAGGTGAGGGTCGGCGAGCATGGGCACAAGTGGACAAACGCGACACCGGGGCAAGCCTCGCCGGCGGTGGCTGCCCCTCTCAAGCAAGCCCCGTGCAGGGCCCGGCGGGTGCTGTCACGCAACTTGCAAGGCACGGTGCATGAATCCGATGTTCTACATGACACCCGGCTCGTGCTCGACGGGCATCCACATCCTGCTCGAAACCCTGGAGCTGCCCTTCGAGGTGACGGTACTGAACCTGCCCGCGGGCGATCACCGCCGGCCCGAGTACCTGGCACTCAACCCCAAGGGCACGATCCCGGCGCTGCGGCTGTCCGACGGCCGCGTGCTCACCGAGTTCCAGGCCATCGCCTACTGGCTGGCCCGCCAGCACCCGCGCGCGCGCCTGCTGCCCGACGACCCGCTGCAGGCCGCCTCGGCCATCGAGCTGATGGAGCACGTGGTGGGCAGCGTGCACGGCCAGGGCTACACGCGCGTCTTCACCCCGGACAACTACCTGCCGCCGGGTCTGGACGCCGCCGCCCGCAGCGCAGGGCGCGACGCCATCCAGGCACGCGGCCGCGAGATGGTCGGCGAGGCCTTCGCGATCGTCGAGGCGCGCCTGCCCGAGGCGGGCTTTGCGCTGGGCGCGGATTTCTCGATCGCCGATGCGGCGCTGTTCTACGTCGAGTTCTGGGCCGACAAGATCGGCCTGGCGCTGCCGCCGCGCTGCGCCGCGCACTACCGGCGCGTGCGTGCGCGGCCGGTGGTGCAGCGCGTGCTGAGCGAGGAAGGCTACCGGTGAAAGCGACGGCGGGAATCGCCGCGCCCCGGCCTGCGTGCGGCGCCAGCCGGCCCGCGAGGTGCCCGCGCGGGCGAGTTCATTGAACCGGATCGCGAGCCGACTGGCTTCGACGCCACGCCGCCGGCGGTGCGCCGTATTCGCGCCGGAACGCCCGGCTGAAGGCGGTGTCGGTCTGGTAGCCCACGTCCTCGGCCACGCGCGCCAGCGGGGCATTGCTGCGCCGCAGGAGATTGGCGGCCAGCAGCATGCGCCATTGCGTCAGGTACTGCATCGGCGAGCTCCCCACCAGATGCGCAAAGCGCTCGGCCAGCACCGACCTCGAGGTGCCGGCCGTGCGCGCCAGTTCGTCCAGCGTCCAGGCCTGCGCGGGATTCTTGTGCAGCGCGTTCAACGCGGCACCGACGATCCGGTCGCCCACGCCCGCCAGCCAGCCGGTACGGCCCTCGCTGCGCTCGTTCATGTACAGGCGCAGCACCTCGATGAACAGCACCTCGGCCAGCTTGGCCAGCACCCCCGCGCCGCCGGGCCGCGGTGAGCGCGCCTCGGCCAGCGCATAGCGCACCGAAGCCTCCAGCCAGACGCCGGCATTCGAGCCGCGCACATTGACCTTGAGCAGCGGAGGCAGCCCCGCCAGCAGCATCCGCGCCAGGCGGGCATCGCAAGCGAGGTAGCCGCACACCAGACGGGTCGTCGAGCCGCCGCCGCCGTAGGCCAGCTGGCGCGGACGGCGCGACAGCACGGTGGCCAGGCCCGCGCCGCCGGCGGCCGGCGCCAGACCGGGCTGGGACGTCATGCGATGCGCGTGGCCCTGGGGAAAGACGACGACGTCGCCTGCGATCAGACGCACCGGCGGGTCGCTGCCGAGCTCGACATGGCATTCGCCTTCAGTGATCAGGTGGAAGATCACCACGCGATCGGCACCGGGCTCCAGCAGCGGCGCCGCCGTGTCGGCGCTGGGTGACTGGTAGCACCAGGGCGCGGTGAACCTGCCGTTGATGAAGATGGCACCGACCAGCCGCACGACGCGAAGGGTCTCCGACAAGGCATCCATCACCCGGCCCTCATTCGGTGGCGATCTCGACGCGCAATGCCACCGGCACGGCGTTCTCCAAGGCGCAAACCGTCGGTGAACAGCGATAGCTCTCCTCGACCAGCTCGCGCAGACGCTGCGCAGGGACACGGGGCGCGGAGATCCGCACGCGCATCTGCACGTCGCTCGGTCCGGCAGGCACTGGTTCGCCATCGGCGTCCGCCAGGCCCAGCAGCCCGCGCGTGTCCGATCGGCTGCTGGCCAGCACCTCGAGCGCTTGCAGCTCGATTCCCTGGGCAGCGGCGGCCATGGCAATGCGGGTGGCGGTGCAGGAGGCGAATCCCGCCCGCAGCAGCCAGCCCGGCGAGACCTGGTCGCCGCTGCCGCCCAGTTCTGCCGGCATGTCGGTCAGCACCTGTGTGCCGTTCGCGTGGCTCGCGACAACCCTCGTGCCGCCATCCCAGCGCGCCGTGGCCGGCGCATCGTCGCACAGGCCGGCCTCGGGGCGCCGCCGCAACACGGCTTCCACTCGATGCCACGCCGTCGCAATGTCTCGCGCTGTCATGCTTGCTCTCCGCGTCGGTTCCACAAGCCTTCGATTCTGGGCGCGTCGGTGCGCCGTGCCTAGGGGCGCGACGGCCCGCCGGGGCCGGCCGGACGAATGGACAGCCCTCCCGGACCTTGGGTCAGCAGCAAGGCACGCCGCAGGCGAAATGCGGACGATCGGACAAGCCTGGCCGACGCACAGGCAGGACGCCACCGCGCCGGCGCGCGACAGTTCAACCCAGGACGACGGCCGATCGACAGCCACCGTCCTTCGCCGCAAGATCACCCGTGTCGGCTTGTCGACCGGGGATCGAGCACTCAGGGGTGCATTCATCCGACCCGGCCGATGCCGACGTGAACCGTGCACCTCTCGTCAACCACGAATTGGAGATTGCCATGCCGAAGTTTGTCATCGAGCGCGAGATTCCGGGAGCTGGACAGCTCTCCGAGCGGGACCTGAAAGCGATCTCGCAGAAGTCCAACAAGGTCCTCAGCAAGTTGGGCCCGCAAGTGCAGTGGCTGCAAAGCTACGTCACCGGCGACAAGGTGTACTGCGTGTACATCGCACCGAACGAGGAGATGGTCCTGGAGCACGCCCGGCAAGGCGAATTCCCCGCGAACCGCGTTTCGCAGATCACGGCAGTCATCGATCCCACCACGGCGGAATAGCGCCGCCCGGTCAGCAAGGAGACAAGCACCATGAATGCACCGCCCGACCTCAATGCACTGAAAACCCGCCAGCAGACAGCGTGGGCCAGCGGTGACTACGCCGTCATCGGCACCACCTTGCAGCTCGTCGGAGAACAGCTCGCCGAAGCCTGCGACCTGCGCTGCGACGAACGCGTGCTCGACGTGGCGGCCGGCAACGGCAATGCCACGCTGGCCGCGGCGCGCCGCGGCTGCCAGGTGACCTCGACCGACTACGTGGCCGCCCTGCTCGACCGGGGCGCCGAGCGGGCGCGGGCGGAGCGCCTGGACGTGAAGTTCCAGGTGGCCGACGCCGAGGCACTGCCCTTCGAGGACGCCAGCTTCGATGTCGTGCTGTCGACCTTCGGCGTGATGTTCTCGCCCGACCAGGCCCGGGCGGCCGCCGAGCTGGCGCGGGTGTGCCGGCCGGGGGGCCGGATCGGCCTGGCCAACTGGACCCCGGAGGGCTTCATCGGCCAGGTGTTCAAGACGCTGGGGCGCCACATGCCGCCGCCGGCGGGTGTGCAGCCGCCTTCGCTGTGGGGCGTCGAGAAGCATCTGCAGGCGCTGTTCGGCGAATGTGCCGCGCGGGTGGCGGTGACGCCGCGGCTGTTCCACTTCCGCTACCGCTCGGCCGCGCATTTCATCGAAGTCTTCCGCACCTGGTACGGGCCGATACACAAGGCCTTCGCGGCCCTGCCCGCCGACGGCGCGCTGGCACTGGAGCGCGACCTGAGCGAGCTGCTGAACCGGACGAACCAGGCCGGCGCAGGCTCGCTGGTGGTGCCCAGCGAGTACCTCGAAGTGGTCGTCACGCGGCGCTGAGCCCGGCCTTCGAGCCAGCCACCAAGCACCGTTGACGATGGATGCGAAGCTGCAACGGCGCCTCCAGCGCTACGGCTGGGATCTGGCGGCCCGCGACTACGAACCGCTCTGGCAAGCGCAGCTGGCCGGCGCCCAGGCCGCACTGCTGGCCTCGGCGTCGCTGGCGCCGGGCGAGCGCGTGCTCGACGTGGCCTGCGGCACCGGGCTGGTCACGCTCGACGCCGCCTGCGCGGTCGGTCCGCACGGGCGGGTGCTCGGCATCGACCTGTCCGGGCAGATGGTCGATGCCGCGGCGCAGCGGGCTTCGGCACGGCAGTTGCCGAACGTCGGCTTCGCGCGCATGGACGCCGAGCGGCTGGCCCTGCCGGATGCCGGCTTCGATGTCGCGCTGTGCGCGCTCGGCCTCATGTACATGCCCGACCCCGAGCGGGCCTTGCGCGAGATGCTGCGGGTCCTGCGGCCTGGCGGTCGCCTGGTTCTCGCCGTGTGGGGAGAGCGCGCGCGGTGCGGATGGTCGGCGCTGTTCGGCATCGTGGACGCCGAGGTCGCGAGCGACGTGTGCCCGCTGTTCTTCCGCCTGGGGCAGCAGGACACGCTGGCCCGAGGGTGTGCCGAAGCCGGCTTCGAGGGCGTCGTGCACCGGCGCATCGCAACGGCACTGCGCTACGCCGATGCCGACGAGGCCTGCAGCGCGGCCTTCGTCGGTGGCCCGGTGGCGTTGGCGTGGTCGCGCTTCGGCGCCGACGCCCGAACGCGGGTCCGCGCCCGGTACCTGGCGGCGATCGAACCCTGGCGGCACGGTGCGGGCTACAGCGTCCCGGGTGAATTCGTCATCGTTGCCGCGGTCGCGCCGGCCCGGCTTCCCGAGGGGCCGGGGTGAGTTCTCGACGCGGACCCGGAGGCGGCGCTGTCACGGGCCGCTCGACGATGGACAAGGCACGGCCAGAGCGCACACTGCAGCGGTGAAACCGGGCCCGTCCTGTTGCAGGCGCGGTTCGCGCACCGGGCACGAGCAGCACGCTTGATTCAGATCACGGATCGACCGCGACCGCGCGCACGCGCCATGCGATAGTGCCCCTGCACCCAAGGGAGGCGGAGGAGCGCTTGCAGCGAAAAACGGGAGTCGTCGTCGGTCTGGCCGCGTTGGCGGCGGTGGCGACCGCCATCGTCTGGTGGCAATGGCCCGCGCGCGTGGAGACCGCATTGCCCGCGCGCGGCCCGGCGATCGAGGCGGTGTACGCCACCGGCACGGTCGAGCCCACCGTGATGGTGCCGGTGGCGCCGCGCGCTGGCGGTCGGCTGCTGACGATCGACGCCGAGGAAGGTGCGCCGGTCCGGCGCGGACAGGTGCTGGCGCGCATCGAGTCGAGCGACCTCGATCAGACCGTGCAGGAGATGCGCGCGCGCGAACAGCTGGCCCGCCTGCAGTTCGAGCGCACCAGCGACCTGGTGGAAAAGCGCTTCGTCGCGCCGGCCGAGCTCGACCGCACGCGCAGCGAGCTGCACGCCGCGCAGGCCGCCACCCGGCGGGCCGAGGCCCAGCGCGCCTACAACCAGCTGGTCGCCCCGGCCGACGGCATGGTGCTGCGCCGCGACGGCGAAGCCGGCCAGTTCGTGCCGGCCGGCCAGGCCGTGTTCACGCTGGCCTGCTGCGCCCCGCTGCGCGTGGCGGCCGAAGTCGACGAAGAGGACATTGCCCGCGTCGTGGTCGGCCAGAAGGTCACGATGCGCAGCGATGCCTTGCCCGGGCGCCTGTTCGACGGCGAGGTGGCCGATATCACGCCCAAGGGCGATCCGGTGTCGCGCAGCTACCGCGTGCGCATACGCCTGGCCGACGCGCCGGCCGTCAACGCCGGCCCGATGCGCAGCGGCATGACGATGGACGCCAACCTGATCGTGTCGCGCCGCGAAGGCGCGCTGCTGGTGCCGAACCGCGCGCTCAAGGGCGACGCGCTGTGGGTGCTGGCGCAAGGCCGGCTGCAGCGGCGCACGGTGGGCAAGGGGGTGGTCGGCGGCGAGCGCACCGAGATCGTCGCCGGGCTCGCCGACGGCGAGACGGTGGTGCTGTCGCCCGCCGAGGCCCTGCGCGACGGGCAGCGCGCGCGCAGCGTGCCCGCCGCGGCGGCCTCGGCCGCACGCTGACACAGCATGACGATCACGCTCGATGTCGCGCTGGCCCACCTGACGAGCCGCAAGCGGCAGACGCTGGTGTCGCTCACCGGCGTGGTGCTGGGGGTCGCGTTCTTCCTCGCCGTGTCGGGCCTGATGCGCGGCTCGGAGAACGACTTCCTGAAGCGCCTGGTCGACAACAGCCCGCACATCACGGTGTACGACGATGTGCGCCAGGGCCGCGCGCAGCCGGCCGCGCTGCGCTGGCCCGAGGCGGCCGTCAGCGTGCACAACGTGAGGCCGCTGCGCGAGACGCGCGGCATCCGCGGCTGGCCGCAACGCCTGGCCTTCATCGAGGGCCTGCCCGGCGTGCGCGCCGCGCCGGTGCTGGCCGACGCGGCGGTGCTCACCTTCGCGGGGCGCCAGCAGGGCGTCACGCTGTCGGGCGTGGTGCCCGAGAAGATGAAGCATGTGACGACCATCGAGGAGAAGATGACCGAGGGCTCGCTCGATGCGCTCGCCGCCGACCCCAACGGCGTGGTCGTCGGCCGCGGCCTGGTCGACAAGTTCAGCCTGCGCCTGGGCGGCACGCTCACGGTGCTGGCCGCCGACGGCAGCAGCCGGGCGCTGCGCGTGGTCGGCATCTTTCGCACCGGCAACGCCACCTACGACGAGGGCCAGGCCTTCGTGCTGCTCAAGCGCGCGCAGTCGCTGCTGGGGCGCGAGAACCGCGTCAACCGCATCATCATCCAGCTCGGCGACCCGTACGCGGCGCAGAGCGTGGCGCAGACCATCGAGGCCGCCGGCGGCTACAAGGCGGTGTCGTGGATCGAGGCGTCGGAGGACCTGCTGAGCCTGCTGCTGGTGCGCAACGTCATCATGTACAGCGTGGTCGCGGCGATCCTGGTGGTGGCCGCGTTCGGCATCTACAACACCATCTCGACCATCGTGATGGAGAAGACGCGCGACATCGCGATCATGAAGTCGATGGGTTTCCATGCGCGCGACCTGCGCCGCATCTTCCTGCTCGAAGGACTGATCGTCGGGCTGATCGGCAGCGCGCTGGGCCAGCTGCTCGGCCTGGCGCTGATGCAGCTGCTCGGGCAGATCGAGATCCGCCCGCCCGGCGTGACCGAGGTCGTGCACCTGCCGATCTTCTGGGGCGTCGGGCAGTTCGCGCAGGCGGCCGCGTTCGCGATGGCCTCGTGCGTGGCGGCCTCCTACCTGCCGGCGCGCCGCGCCGGGCGCGTGCACCCGGTGGACATCCTGCGGGGCGCGGCATGAGCGCGCCGGGCCCGGTGATTCGCGTCGAGCACGTGAGCCGCACGCTCGCCGGCGAGGTGCCGGTCACGCTGGTGAACGACGTCAGCCTCGAAATAGCACGCGGCGAGTTCGTCTGCGTGATGGGGCCCTCGGGCTCGGGCAAGTCCTCCTTGCTGTACCTGCTGGGCCTGCTCGACGTGCCCACGCAGGGGCGTGTGTGGATCGATGGCGAAGACACCAGCGGCTTCGACGACGACCGGCTCACCGACTTCCGGCTGGCCCGGCTGGGCTATGTGTTCCAGTTCCACTTCCTGCTGGCGGAGTTCAGCGCGCTCGACAACGTGGCGCTGCCGATGCGCAAGCTCGGCCGCGTGTCCGACGAGGCGGCCCGCGCGCGGGCCGCCGGGCTGCTGGACCGGTTCGGCCTGGAGGGCCAGCACCACAAGCGGCCGAGCCAGTTGTCGGGCGGCCAGCGCCAGCGCGTCGCGATCGCCCGTGCGCTGGCGAACGACCCGCTGGTGATCCTGGCCGACGAGCCGACCGGCAACCTCGATTCGGCCGCCAGCGCCAATGTGCGCGACATCCTGCGCAAGCTGACCCGCGAGTTCGGCAAGACGGTGGTCGCCGTCACGCACGACGCCGACTTCGCCTCGGCCGCAGACCGCCGCATCGGTATCGTCGACGGGCGCATCGACATGGCATGGCGGCCGGGTTGACGCCCACGGCCGGACCACCGTTCACTCAACCCCCCAGGGCCTGCGGCGGCAAACCCGCGCAGTGGCGTGACCACATCGCGGCGTACAGCGCCTCGAGGTCCAGCGTGTAGCCCGCCACATCGAACAGCGGCGCGGCGAGCCGCTGCCTGGCGAGCTTGCCGCGCAGCGCCTGCAGGCGCTGCGGGTCGCCCGCCAGCCGCAGCGCGAGCGCGCCGTAGTCGTGCAGGCTGTGCGTGACCAGCTCCGGCAAGCCCACCGCGTGCAGCAGGCTGCCCGCCACGCGCGAGGCAAAGGTGTCGCCGGCGCAGGTGACGAGCGGCACACCGGCCCACAGCGCGTCGCTGGCGGTGGTGTGGGCGTTGTACGGCAGGGTGTCCAGCATCAGGTCGGCCAGCTGCAGCCGGGCCAGGTGCTCGGCCTGCGGCAGGTCTTCGGCGAACACCAGGCGGTGCGGCGCGATGCCGCGCTGCATGGCTTCGCGGCGCAGGTTGCCTTCGGCCTGCTCGGTGCGCAGCAGCCACAGCACGCTGCCCGGCGTGTGCGCCAGCAGCATGCACCAGATGTCGAAGACTTCGGGGGTGAACTTGTAGGCCTGGTTGAAGCAGCACAGCACCAGGCCCTCGCCGGGCAGGCCGGCGGCCTGGCGAGTGGGTGCGGGGCCGACCTCGGCGAGCCGCCCGCGCGGCTGGTAGCTGTGCGGCATCCTGGCGAGCGCTTCGCTGTAGTCGGCCGAGGCGCCGGCCGGGGTGATGAAGCGGTCGCTGACGACGTAGTCGCAGAACGCGCCCCCCAGGGTGCCCGGATAGCCGAGGTAGCTCACCTGCAAGGGGGCCGGCCGGTAGGTGAGCAGCGCGGTGCGCGTGCCGGCCGTGTAGCCCTTCAGATCGACCAGGATGTCGATGCCGTCGGCGTGGATGGCACGTGCCGCCTGCAGGTCGCTCAGTGCGGTGATGTCGTTGAAACGCTCGAACGGCCCCTGCAGGCGCTGGCGCATGCCCTGCCCGTCGTCGGCACCGTAGCTGTAGGCATGCAGCTCGAAGCGGCGGCGGTCGTGGGCCTCCAGCATCTCCACGATCAGCAGCGCGGTGGCATGCTGATGAAAGTCGCCGGAGAGGTAGCCGAGGCGGATCTTCGCGTGCGGCGGCGCCGCCTGCAGGGCCCGCACGGCCGCCGCGGCGGCGAACTCTGCCGCCAGCACGGCGCGGTCGTGCGCGCTGGCGAGCAGGCGATCCGCCATCCAGCGCGTGGCAAACGCCTGCTGCTGGGCCGCGGTGATGCCGGGCAGGGACAGCAGGTGGAAAGGCGACAAAGCCGCCACATCGGGATCCGACAAAGCCTGCAGCGCATGCGGTTGCCAGGTGTTGAAGTCCTGCCACTCGCACCAGGCGCGGCTGCGGGCATAGTGCTTCATCGTAGGGCTGCTCGTGCGCAATGCGGTGGCCATGGCCAGGTGCCGCAAGTTCTGCGCCCTCGCCGCACGGGCCGAAGCCTGCGGGCGGTGTAGCCCTTGCAAACTGCGCTGAGCCGGGTCGCTGTGTTGATGCCGCTCCGTTGCGACGGGACGGATAATGCCGAGACCCCGCCGCCGGACGGATCGCTGCGTCGCCGCCGAGGCCCTGCGCGGTTGCTGCGCGGACCTCTGCAACAGTTCAGGAAGACATGCGTCCGCCTCCCCGTGCATCCGCGTTGCGTCCGGCCGACTCGAAGGGTCTCGCCGAGCGCGGGCGGACGGGGCGGCTCACCGCTTGCCTGCTGGGCGCGGCCCTGGCGCTGGTGGCGCTCGTCGCCGCGGCGGCCCCCCTGCAGGGCCGCACGCTGGTGGTGGGCAGCGAGCAGAACTACCCGCCGTTCGCGATCGGGATGACCGACGACACCGCCGACGGTTTCACCGTCGCGCTCTGGAAGGCGGTCGCCCGGGAGCAGCGGCTGGACTACACGATCCGTGTCCGCCCTTTCGACGAACTCCTGCAGGGCTTCAAGTCCGGCTCCATCGATGTCCTGATCAACCTCGCGCAGTCCGACGAGCGGCGTCGTTTTGCTGATTTCTCGGTCACGCACGTGGCGGTCGGCGGCGCCATCTTCGTGCGCCACGGCGACCGGCGTGTGCGGTCCGAGGCCGATCTGGCCGGCAAGTCCGTCATCGTGCTGAAGGCCGATCTGGCGCACGACTACGCCATCGGCAAAGGCTGGCAGGCGCAGTTGGTGCTGGCCGATACCGCCGAGCAAGGGTTGCGTCTGCTGGCCTCCGGCCGGCATGACGCGATGCTGATCAGCAAGCTGGCGGGGCTGCAGACGATCCGAAGCCAGGGCATTCCAGGGCTGGAGGCGCTCGACGTCGGGGTCGGCTTCTCGCAACGTTTCGCCTTTGCGGTCCGCAAGGGCGACGCCGAACTCCTGGCCCGCGTCAACGAGGGTCTGGCGCTTGCAAAGACCGATGGTGACTACGATCGCTTGTACGAGAAGTGGTTTGGCGTGTACGAGGTCCGGCAGCGCGGCTTGCGCGACGTCTGGCCGTGGCTGGCCGCGGCCGGCCTGATCGTTGCGGCGTCATGGGCGATCACGTTTCGCAACCGACGCCGGCGCGACCGGCGCGCGGCAGACAGCCTGCGCGAAAGCGAGGAACGCTGGAAGTTCGCGCTCGAGGGCGCCGGCGACGGCGTTTGGGACGCGGATCTGAGCACCGGCACGACCCTGTACTCGCGGCGCTGGAAGGAGATCCTCGGGTACGCGGACGGCGAAATCGGGACCGGCGCCGATGAATGGTCCAAGCGCATCCATCCCGATGACTTGCGCCGCGTGCTGGACGAGAACCAGGCCTGCCTGGCCGGCCAGACCGACGGCTTCTTCAGCGAATTCCGGATGCGGGCCAAGGACGGCGGCTGGGTGTGGATCCTCGACCGCGGCAAGGTCGTGCGCAGATCGGCCGACGGCAAGGCGCTGCGCATGATCGGTACGCACGCCGACATCAGCGAGCGCAAGGAGGCCCAGGCGCGCGAAGCGGCTCACGCCGGCGTCATGGCCCTCATCGCCACGGGCGCGTCGCTGCCGGTGATCCTGGAGTCCATCGTGCGCGGTGTCGAGTCCCTGCGCGACTGGCAGTGCAGCATCCTGCTGCTCGATGCGACCGGCGAGCGGCTGCTGACGGCTGCCGCGCCCAGCCTGCCCGACTTCTACAACCACGCCATCGATGGCCTTCGCATTGGCGCCGACGTGGGCTCCTGCGGTACGGCGGCCTACACCGGGACCCGTGTGGTCAGCGAGGATGTTCGCACCGATCCGCGGTGGGCCGGATTCCGCGAGCTTGCCGAGAAAGCCGGACTCCGTGCCTGCTGGTCGGAGCCGATCCTGGGTGAAGGCGGCATCGTCCTCGGCAGCTTTGCCACCTACCATCGCCGGCCCCGTGTGCCGTCGCGGGCGGACATGGACCACATCGCCGAGACGGCGCAGATCGCGTCGGTCGCCATCGAGCGCAAGCGCGGCGAACAGGCGCTGCGCAGCAGCGAAGAACGTCTGCAGCGTGCACTGAATGCCTCGCAGCTGGCCTTGTGGGACCTGGATCTGACGACGGGAAGTGTCTACCTGTCCAACGCCTGGTCGGAGATGCTCGGCGGCCCGGGCACCGCCGTCAGCACCACGTTCGACGCGCTGACCGTCATGGTCCCCGACGAAGACCAGCCCAGGATTGCGGCGGCCATGAGCGATGCCCTGCGCGGCCTCACCCCGGACTACTCGGTCGAACATCGCGTGCGCAGGCCGGACGGCCAGGTGATCTGGGTCCTCAGCCAGGGGCGTGTCGTCGAACGCACCGGCGATGGGCGCGCGGTGCGCGCCGTGGGAACCAACCGCGACATCACCGAACGCAAGCGCGCCGAGACGACTCAGCGCCTGCTCGAGTCGCAGCTGCGCGAAGCACAGAAACTCGAAGCCATCGGCACATTGGCCAGCGGCATCGCGCACGACTTCAACAACATCATGGCGGCGATCCTGGGCAACGTGGCGTTCGCCCGGCAGGACGTCGGCAAGAACCATCCGGCGCAGGGCTACCTGGAACAGATCAACAAGGCCGGTCTGCGCGCAAGAAGCCTGGTGCAGCAGATTCTCGCCTTCAGCCGCAAACAGGCCAACGAGTTCGTGGGTCAGTCGCCGCGGCCGATGGTGGAGGAGACCGTGATGATGTTGCGCTCGGTGGTGGGTGCATCGGTGCAGCTGAGCGCGGTGCTGCCCGAGCGCAAATTTGCCGTGATGGCCAACCTGACGCAGATGCAGCAGGTGCTGATGAACCTCGGCACCAACGCCTGGCAGGCGCTGCCGGGCGGCGCCGGTCACATCGAAATCGGCCTGGGCGAGACCGTGTTCGTCGACGATGGGTCGCCGCGGCCGGCGGGTCTGGCGCCGGGACCGTATGCCCATCTGTGGGTGCGCGACGATGGTTGCGGCATGGACGAGCACACACGGCAACACATCTTCGAGCCCTTCTTCACCACCAAGCCGGTCGGACAGGGCACCGGCCTGGGCCTGGCCGTCGTGCACGGCATCGTGGAGGCGCATGGCGGCGCCATCACGGTGACGACCGCGGTCGGGCGGGGAAGCACGTTCAGCCTGTACCTCCCGCTGATCGACTACGAGAGCCGGCCGATGCCGCTGGAGACGATCGAAGCCAAGCCCCTGCGCGGCCACGGCGAGCATGTGCTCTATGTCGACGACGACGAGGTGATGGGCCTGATGGTGCACGGTCTGCTGGAGCGCCTGGGCTACCGCGCCACCTGCACGCTGGACGCGCGCGAAGCGATCGCGCTGGTGGAACGCGACCCCCAGGGGGTCGACCTGGTCGTGACCGACTACAACATGCCCAACTGCTCCGGGCTGGATGTCGCGCGCGCACTGGCCCGCATTCGGCCCGGTTTGCCGGTGGCGATCAGTTCCGGCTACGTCTCCGACGAACTGCGCGCCAGCGCATCGGAGCTCGGCGTGCTCGGCGTGATGCAGAAGGAACACACGCTCGAAGAACTCGGCAGCCTGGTGCATTCAGCGCTGGCCGCGCGCGCGCCTGACCGTCATCGGTGAGGCCCGTCGCACTCATTCGTCGAACAGCGGCCGCACCTCGTCGACGAAGTCGGCCAGGATGTGCTTGTGGGTGTCGAACTGCGCGCTGGTGGGCACGATGGCCACGCGGCTCGCGCCGTAGGCGGTGCCCAGGGCGTGGAACTGCGCCGCCACCTCGGCATGGCTGCCCACCAGCGACTCTTCGACGAGGGCCTGCACGTCGCCGGCGATCGAGCGTTCGCGGCTCGTTCCCCAGCCGGCCGCCCGGGCCTTCGCGGCAAAGGTTTCGAAGTATGGTCGGGCAATGGTCAGCGCTTCGTCGCGCGTGGCCGCGGTGCAGGCAAAGCGCGCCAGCACCAGGGCCGGTGCGCGGCCGCCGCTGGCCTCGGTGTAGAGCTGCACCGCGCGCCGCACGCGCGCCCGGCTGTGGGTGGCGGCGGCCATCAAACCCCAGCCCTGGCTGGCAGCGTGGCGCAGGCTGGCTTCGTCGTCGCTGGCGATCCACACCCGCAACGGTCTTTGCGCCGGCATCGGCACCAGGGTCACGGGCCGGGCCGCATCGCCCCCCGGCAAGGGCTGGCCGCTGAGCAGGTCTTGCACGAGCGCCAGCGAGCTGCGCAGCCGCTGGCGCGCCTCGGCGGGGCCGAGGCCGCAGGCGCTCAGCGTGTTCGCAAAGGCCACGCCGCTGGCCGCGCCGAACTCGAAGCGGCCCTTGGAGAGCAGGTCGATCGTGGCCACGTCCTCGGCCAGCTGCACGGCGTCGCGCAGTGCCGGCGTCAGCACCATCGCGCCGATGCGCGCCTTGGAGGTGACGGCCGCCAGGTGGCCGAGCAGGGCCGTGATGGCGCCGGTCGGCCAGGCGCGGTCGAAGTGATGCTCGCCGAGCCAGATGTCGTCGTAGCCCATGCGGTCGGCCTCGCGCACCAGCACGAACTGGCGGACCAGCGCACGGCCTTCCTCGCCGCTCGGGTTCTCGCTCAGGCACAGGTAACCGAGCTTCGGTAACGCCATCGCACTGTCCTTCCCAATCCGCGATCAATAGCCGACTTCGAACCACACCGGTTGCCTGCGGCGCAGCTCTTGGAGCAGGCTCATGGTCTGCGGCACCAGGCCGTTGACGGCATACCAGATCTCTTCGCGGCGCGGCTGGACGCCGTTGCGCAGCTTGTCGTGCAGCACGGCCCAGCCGGGCCAGTCCACCTGCATCAGGCGCTGGTGCAGGGCCGGCGTGACGTTGCCCAGCGTGTGGGCCATGATGAGCAGCTGCGCCTCCACGGCACGCAGCGTGAGCGTGCTGGCGAACAGCTCGTCCTCGCCCTGCATCTCCTTCGTCAGCAGGCCGATGGAGCGGCCGGTCTCCATCACGATGTCGTAGAGCGAGCGGTGGTACATGCGGCCCCCTAGGCGCTGCGCGCCGGCCCCCCGAGGGGGCGCGGGCATCGTGGCGCGGCCCGGCGATGCATCAGCGCACCTCGACCGACGTCGCGTCGAGCGCACGGAACATCGCGCAGCGCGCGAACACGTCGAGCGTCGGCAGCGCCGCCTTGTGGCCGCAGAACTTGGCGACCAGCTTGGCCAGGCCCTTGATGTCGCGCCCGCTGGCCCGCGGGTAGCTGGCGGCCAGCGTCGTGATCAGCGCAGCGTCGAGCGCCAGGCCGAACTGCTCGGCCATCACGCGCCAGATGCGCTCGCGCGCCGCCTGGTCGGGGGCGTGGTAGCGGATCAGCGCGATGCAGCGCGAGACGATCGCTTCGTCGATGTCGTCGATGCGGTTGGTGGTGAGGAACAGCAGCCCGTCGAAGTACTCGAGCACGCGCAGGAACACGCCGACCACGGCGTTGGCGGCGATGTCGTCGCTGCGCTTCCTGATGTAGACATCGGCCTCGTCGATCAGCATCACCGCGCCCCAGCGCTGCGCGCGGGTCAGCGCTTCTTTCAGCGCGGCCTCCATCGCGCCCACGCTCAGGCCCAGCTGGCCCGAGTGCACGCGGTACAGCGGCCGGCCGGTGACCTCGGCATAGACCTCGGCGGTGAGCGTCTTGCCCACGCCCGGCGGGCCGGCGCACAGCACGGTGGTGCCGCCGCCCTTGCCCGCGACCACGTCGTCCTGCAGCACGTCCATCTCGGCGGTGAGGATGTCGATCAGCTCGGTCTGGTCGGGCGGCAGCACCAGCTTGTGCTTGAGCTCGGGCTGGTAGACGTAGGGCGCGATGTCGTCCACGTGCACCCACAGGTGCTGGTGCAGCTCGAGGTGGAACAGGAACAGGTAGGCCTGCACCGGCAGCTGCGTGAACAGCTTCGCGGGCAGGCTGGCGGCCAGCGCCTTGACCTCCTCTTCGCAGTCGTAGTCGCTGCTCTTGGCGGCGCGGCGCAGGTAGGGCGCGAGGATGTCGCCGGGCGATTCGAGCCCGGTGCTGCGCGGCGGCAGGATGCCTTCGTCGTTCACCAGCCGCGCCGCGCCGCCGCCGGCGCTGAGGATCACCTGGTCCTTGCGGGTCCAGTCGGTGTCGCGGTGGGTGGCGCTGGGGTCTTCGGCGAGGAAGGCCACGCCCTGACCGGAGAACTGGCTGCCGTAGCGGCCGCGCCAGTCGAAGTAGCGCGCGGCCGAGGCATCGTAGGCGGCCAGCAGCGCCGGCGTCTCCTTCAGGAAGCCCTTGGACGCCAGCAGCTCGGCGACTGATTTGCCCTGCAGATCGGCCTCGGTGAAGCGCAGCGACTGCGAGACCAGCACGCCGCGCGCATTGGCCTTGAGCTCCAGCATCACCTTGCCCAGCTCTTCGGAGGAGCCGATCACGAAGTCGATGCGGGTGGGCACCCAGGCCAGCGGCTTGCCCGCGACATTGGCCGCGAACAGCCAGCCGCGCTCGCTGTCCTGCGCGAGGTAGCGCACCACGGCCGGCAACACGGCCTCGAGCGCATCGCCGGGGCCGAAGCGCGGGGCGTCGCTGCGCAGCGCCGCCACCAGCCCACGCAGTTGCGCGGCGCGGCCGGCCAGGGCGGCACCGGCGTCTTCGTACAGGCGGGCCAGGAACTCCAGCGCCTCGATCGGCAGCGTGTGAGAGCGCAGTTCGATGCGGTGGCCGAAACGCAGCTGGTCCTGCAGGCCGTCGCCGAGCGCGGGAAACCGCTCGGCCAGCGCCAGCACGTGGGGGCGGTCGAGCTGCAGCTTCATGGTCGTGGCCCGTGGCGGGCTCAGGACGAGCAGGACACTTCGAGCGCCGGCTGCCCGGCCGGCGCCGGCTGCGCAAAGCGGGCGCTGGCGGCGTGCTCATCGAACGGCCGCTGCAGCACGCGCAGCAGGTCCTGCAGTGCGCTCGCATCGCCCCGTTCGGCGGCCTCGGTCGCGGTCTGGGCCAGGTGGTTGCGCAGCACGAACCGGGGGTTGACGCGGCGCATGCGTTCGCGCCTTTCGGCCTCGCCCACGCCTTCGCTGGCGGCGCGCAGCTGCCAGTCGGCCCACCAGGCGTCGAAGGCCGCGGGCTCGGAGTAGCGGGTGCGCAAGGCGCCGAGGTCCTGGTCGCCGAGGGCGCGGAAGCTCAGCGTGAAATCGCAGCGGCCTTGCTGCATCAGCGTCAGCAGGCGGTTGACCAGCGCCGCGTCGCCTTCGCGGGCCTCGTGCAGGCCCAGCTTGGCGCGCCAGCGTTGCATCACCGTGGCGTTGTAGGCCCGCTCGTAGGCCGGCAGGATGGCGCGCGCCCGTTCGCCCGCCGCCTCGGGTTCGTCGTGCAGCAGGCTCGCGCAGGCATCGAGCAGGCGCGCGCAGTTCCATTGCCCGATGGCGGGCTGGGCCCGGTAGGCATAGCGGCCTTCGGTGTCCGAGTGGTTGCACACATGGTGGGCGCGGAAGCGCTCCATGAAGCCGAACGGCCCGTAGTCCAGCGTCAGGCCGAGCACGGAGCAGTTGTCGGTGTTCATCACGCCATGGCAAAAACCCAGCGTCTGCCACATCGCGATCAGACGCGCCTGGCGCTCGACCACTTCGGTCAGCCACTGCGCGTGGCGCTCGCCGGGGGCGGCCACGTCGGCCAGGTGCGGGAAGTGCTGCGCGACCACGTGGTGGGCCAGCACCGCGAGCCGCTCGAACTGGGCGCTGTGCGCGTAGTACTCGAAATGACCGAAGCGCAGGAAGCTCGGCGCCACGCGGCACACCACGGCCGCGGTCTCGGTGCGCTCGCGCTGCACCGCAAGCTTCGACGTCACCAGCGACAGGGCCCGCGTGGTCGGCACCCCCAGTGCGTGCATCGCTTCACTGGCCAGGTATTCGCGCAGGGACGAACGCAGCACGGCACGGCCGTCGGAGCCGCGCGCATAGGGCGTGGGCCCGGCGCCCTTGAGCTGCAGTTCCCTGCGCCCCTGGCCCGTGTCGAGTTCGGCGATCAGCAGGGCGCGGCCGTCACCGAGCTGGCGCGTGTAGCGACCGAACTGGTGACCGGCATAGACCGTTGCACGCGGGGCATAGCCCGGCCAGGGCCGGTTGCCGGCGAACAGTTGGGTGGCCTCGGGCCCGTGCCACGCCTGCGGCGCGAGGCCCAGCTCGGCGGCCAGCGCGTCGTTGCCGATCAGGCGCTCGGCGCCCGGCAGCAGCGTGGCCGACGCCACGGTGGCGTAGGGCGGACCGAGCGCCGCCAGCGTCATGCGGGCGCTCATCGAAGCCCCTCTCCCGACGGGCACGCCGAATGGCCGCCAGGGGCCATGAAGGGCCAGCTCGTCGCCCTCGGCGCACTGGCCGGCGGACCGGCCGCTCGCTCGGCCCGGCGCCCGGCGCGCGCCGCCGCTTCGGCCGGCACCAGCAGGCGTTGCAGCAGCTGCGCCAGATGCAGCGGTCGGCGCCCTGCCCCGTCGCGGATCTGCTGCCGGCAACTGGTGCCGCTGGCAACGATCAGGGCCTCGGGCGGCGCGCCGCGCACCGCAGGCAGCAAGGCCAGCTCGGCCATGCGCATCGACAGGTCGTAGTGCTCCGCTTCGAAGCCGAAGCTGCCGGCCATGCCGCAGCAGCTGGCCTCGATCCAGTCGACCTGCAGGGTCGGCAGCGCCGCCAGCACCTTGCGCAAGGCCTTGAGGGTGCCGAAGGCCTTCTGGTGGCAGTGGCCGTGGACGAGGGCCCGTGCCGCCGGCCCCCCCTGCGGTGGCGTCCAGCGCCTGGCGTCGAGTTCGCGCGCGAGGAACTCCTCCAGCATCAGCGCGGCCTTCGACACGGCCTGAACGGGGATCGCATCGAGCCCGAGCTGGTGGGCTTCATCGCGCAGCATGCTCAGGCACGAGGGCTCCAGGCCGATGATGCTGCGGCCCGCCGCCGCATGCGGCGCGAGCGCCTCCAGCAGGCGCCGCGCATGGCCGCGCGCCGCCGCGATCTGCCCCGCGGAGAAGGCGCTGCGGCCGCAGCACAGCGGCGCGCTTCCCGCGGCGGGCCGCAGCAGGTGCACGCGGTAGCCGCTGGCTTGCAGCAGGTCCAGCGCGGCGTGGGCCACGTCGGGTTCGAGGTGGTTGGCGAAACAATCGACCAGCAGCACCACCTCGTGCTGCGCGCTGGCCGCCGGCGCGGGCGAGGCCGTGGCCTGCGCCAGAAAGGGCCGGGCCGCCGGCCTGGGCACCGACCGCCGCGCGGCGATGCCCAGCGCGCGCTCCATTCCACGCGCCAGCGCGGGCACTCGCTCGCGCAGTGCCAGCGCGGGCAGCAGCAGCCAGCGCCAGGCGTGCAGTCGCGGCAGCCAGTGGGGCAGCGCGGCGAACAGGCGCGTGCGCAGCGGCAGGCGCGTGCCGCCCGCCCAGCGCTGAGCCAGGGTCTCGGCGCGCAGCGCGGCCATGTCGACCCCGTTGGGGCATTCGCGCTTGCAGCCCTTGCAGGCCACGCACAGGTCCATCGCGGCGGCCAGCGCGCCGTCGACGAAGGGCTGCGCGCCGAGCGTGCCGTTCAGGGCGTCCCGCAAGGCCGCCGCGCGACCGCGCGTGCTGTGCAGCTCGTGCTGCGTGACGCGAAAGCTCGGGCACATCACGCCCTTGTCGCCGGCCTGGCCCCCGGCCTTCTGGCACTGGCGGCTGCCGATGCACAGCGCGGCGGCCTTGCCGAAGCCCTCGCCCTGCGCCGGCACCGCGGCATAGGCGTCGCCCTGGCCGTAGCTGTCGTAGGCGCTCCAGTCGAGCTGGAGTTCGAGCTTGCGCGTCATGCCCGCCCCTCGCCCGAGGCGTGCAGCGGACGATCCCCGAAGGCCACGAAGAGGCCCCTGCGGGGCCTCGCGATGCGGGTCGTCCTGGCGGGCTCGGCCACGACCTGCCTCACGCGGCGGCGACCGCGCCGGCCTTGGCCAGCAGGCGCTCGTTGGCCGCCGCGGCGAAGACCTGCCAGGCGGCTGCGAGCTCGCGCCGGATGCTGCGCAGGTAGTCGCCGCTCGGACGGTGCTCGAACGGGAAGTTGGACAGCGCACAGGAGGTGTTGTTGAAGATCACCACCTCGGCGAGCAGCTCGTCGGCGCAGTCCGTCAGGGGTTCGAGCACGCGCGATGTCAAGGCCGCGCGGCCCGGTTCGCCGGGCAGGTGCGCGCTGGCCAGCGGCAGTCGTTCGAGCTGCTCCAGGGCCGCCGCGTAGAGCGACTCCAGCGCCCCCAGCACCGCCCGCTGCGTGAGCCGGGCATCGTCTTGCCGCGACAGGGCCTGGTGCATCCGTTCGCGGTAGCGTGCCATCGCATGGCCGCGCTCGGCGCGCACCCAGGCGCCGAAGCGGTCGAGCTGCCGTTCGTTGTCGGCCGCCGCCTGCTGGAGGCGGTCCGGTGCTTCGTTGGCTGCCTCCTGAGGCCGCAGGCCCGCCGCGCTGGCCGCCAGCAGCTGGCCCCGCAGACGGCCCGCGGCGGCCAGCGCGCCCTCGAGGTAGCCGCCGCCCTGGCGCGCGGTCTCGGAGCCGCCGAAGTGCAGGCGCCCCTGCCAATACGCCTCGGCCAGCAAGGGCTCGCCGTAGTGCGGGTGGCTGCCGGCTTGCAGGCTCTCTTCGGCGAGGTCGGCCGGGCTGCAGGTGTGCGGCTCGGTGGCCCAGTCCTGCCAGAAGCGCTCAGGCTTCAGGGCCGGGTCGGCCGCGTCGGGGCCGAAGAGCATCACCACCTGGCTCTCGAGCAGCAGCTCGCGGCCGCGGCTGAAGCTCTCGCGCTGCGCGCTGCCGAGTGCGGCGAATCCGGCCAGCGCCGCACCGGGGTAGCGCGCGGGGCCCGCTTGCGGCCCGCAGGCGTCGAAGACTTCGGCCAGCATGGCCTGGGCATGGCTGACCCAGGCATTGCCGGTGTGGCCGGCTTCGCGCCAGAACGGGCGGGCGTAGGCGAAGCCGGCCTTGGCGGCGGTGGCCATCCAGGTCGGCGTGGCCTGCAGCGCCGCGTGCAGCTCGGGCGCCAGCGCGGGCGTGAACCGCACGCTGGCGGCGGCCACCCGCGGCGGCAGCGCCAGCACCACGCGCCGGGCGTTCACGGAGTACGACGCCTCGCCGAAGCGCAGGCGCAACTCGACGAAGTCGCCATGGTCGACCACGGCCTCGAGGCCATGCCCCAGGCGCAGGCGCGCGGCCGGCAGCGGCCGGGCCAGTGCCTCGATCACCGCACCGATGCCGCCGGCCACGCGCCGCGCACCGCCGTGCACCGCACCGGCCGACGCGGGGGCCGAAGGGTCGTCGGCCGGGACCAGCTGCTCGGTCAGCGCGACCGTCTGCGGCACCCGGTTCGGGTCCGAGAGGTGCAGCACGCGGCCATCGTCGTGCTGCTCGAAGCTGCTCAGGCCGAGGTCGGCCACGAGACGCGTGATCGCCGGCTGGGTGCCGGGCCAGAACCAGGTGGCGCCCAGATCGATCGGTGTGCCGTCGCTCGCCCGCACGGTCAGGGCCCGGCCGCCCAGGCGCTCGCGCGCCTCGAACAGGCGCCAGTCGCGCCCGCGCGCCTGCAGGCTGTGCGCCAGCGCCAGGCCGCACAGGCCGCCACCGATGATGGCCACGTCCAACATGAGAAGCTCCTCGAGAGTGAACCCAGCGATCAGTGGCGCGGCACGCCTCGGGAGGTGCGCCGCGGCACGGGGTCGTCGTGTCAGCCGGACATCGCACCCAGCAGCTCGACCGTCACCGGCTCGGTACCCAGCAAGGTGATCTGACAGGCCAGGCGCGACTTGCTGCCGATGCCGACGATGGTGTCGAGCTTGGCGTTCTCGGCCGGCGTCATCTTCGAGATGCCCTTGCGGCCTTCGGTGACGAACAGGTGGCAGGCGCCGCACTTGGCCTCGCCGCCGCACTTGCTGACGAGCTTTTCGCCGGCATCGAGGATGGCCTTGAGCAAGTTGGTGCCTGCCGTGAATTCGGTGGTCTTGCCGGAAGGGAGGATGGTGAGCGTGGTCATGGGAGGCTCCGTGGGTCTGCGGGGTAAAGAAGGCGAAGGGGGCGTCAGGCGGCGAGCTCGGCGCTGGCCATGAGCTGCCCGGCGGCCGCGGCCAGCGGCAGCGCGATGCGGGTGATGCCCTGCTCGTCGAGGAAGCGCGCTTCCATGCGCGTGGGCTCGTCCGGCAGCACGGCGTAGTGCGGGCCTCGGGAGCGCTTCATGATCTGGCGCGCGAAGGCACGCGGCAGCTGGTCGTTGAAGCGGCAGCCGAGGAAGACGAAGCCCAGGCTCGCGCGGCGCTCCTGGACCAGAGCCGGGATCGGTGTCTGGATGTCGATCTCGGTGAGCACCTCGACGTAGTCGGTGTCGGAGACGAGGTAGTTGCTGGCCGGCCCGCGCGCGCCCCAGGGCTTGTAGAGCACCGTGGTCGCCCCGATCGGGTCGGGGCTCAGGGTGCCTGCGGCGGTGTACCAGCCGGTCCAGGTGCCGAAGTGCTCCGACTGCGACAGGCCCTGCACTTCGGCCCAGTCGCTGCGCGCGGCCAGCGCGCCGCGCATCGTGTTGTCGTACCAGGTGTCGACGATCAGCGGCGCGGGCAGCGTGGCCAACCAGCCATGCAATGCCGAGGGCGGCGGCGTGGCCGCGAAGGCCTCGTCCATCGCCGCCACCAGCGTGCGGCGGTGCTTGAAGTTTTCGATGAACTGCGCCACCGCGGTGAGCCGGTTGCGGATCTTGCCGGGCACCGAGGTCTTGGCGTTGAGAAAGCCCGCCAGCTCCAGCGGCGCGGCCGGCACCGGCACGGCGGGACACAGGCTCAGCATGTCCGGGCCCAGGTAGGGCGCGAGCGTGCCGGCGTTCAAGGCCTGGACGAGCGAGTCGGGCAGGGATTGCAGCGTGGTGTAGGTCATGGCCTGTCCTTCTTCAGTAGATCGCGGCACCGGCGCCGACGTTGAGCGAGCTGTCCTTCATCGTCGTGACGATGAACTTCACGTGGTCGGCTTCGAGGTGGGTGTGGAAAGGCAGTGCCACGGCGCGGTCGGCAATGCGCTCGACCAGCGGAAACTGGCCGCGCTTGTAGCCCTGCTGGAGGTAGTGAAACTGCTGGTGCAGGGGCTGGCAGAACAGCACGGCCTCGATGTACTGGGACGCCATGTCTTCGATGATCTGCTCGCAGGTGCTGACCGAGAAGCGCTTGCCCAGGTGCACCGTGTAGATCATCCAGTGCACCTCGTCGACATCCGGCGCCACATAGGGCGGCTTGATGCCCTCGAAGGTCTGGATCTGGGCCAGGTAGTAACCCTCGACGCGCCGGCGCTTGGCGAGGATGTCGTCGATGCGGGCCAACTGGCCGGCGCCGAGCGCGGCCGTGAGCTCGCTGATCGAGGCCTGCAGGGGCACGCGCGAACCGACCGAGACCGAACGGCGGTCGCGGATGGAGCGCGAGCGCAGGTAGCGCAACTCCCGGGCCAGGTCGTCGTCGTCCGTGACCACCATGCCGCCCTCGCCGCAGCACAGCGCCGAGGGCTGCGAGAAGTCGAACACCGAGAGGTCGCCGAAGCTGCCGACCCTGCGGCCCTGGTAGCGCGAGGCGATCGCTTCGGTGGAGTCTTCGATCAGCTTCAGGCCGTGTTCTTCGGCGAGCGCGCGAAAGCCGTTCCATGCCGCCGGGTGGCCGTTCACGTTGCCGACCAGGATGGCCTTGGTGGCCGGCGTGATCTGGGCCGCCGCGCGCACCGGGTCCAGGCAGCCCGACCAGTAGTTGATGTCGGCGAAGACCACGCGTGCGCCGGTCAGGCCCACCGCATGCGCCACCTGGTGCCAGCCGTAGGGCGAGGCGATGACCTCGTCGCCCGGGCCGATGCCGAGCACGCGCAGCGCGAGCCAGGTGCCCAGCGTGCCGCTGGCGACCGCGACGGCGTGCTTGCGCCCCAGCCACTGGGCGAAGTTCTTCTCGAAGTGCTGGACCATCGCCCCGGCCGACAGGCTCGGCTCGCTCAGCGCGGCCTGCACCAGCTCGAGCTCGACCTCGCTGAGGTCGGGGTCGGACAGCAGGAACCACTCGTCCGGCAGGTCGAGGTCCGGCCCGGCGGCGGGCGCATCGTTCAGGGCGGGCAAGGCGCTCATGGCATCAGCTCTTGTCGGTGAGGAAGAAGCCGGCGGCCTGCGCCGGGTCGCTGGTTACCTTCCAGCAGTGGCCGTCGCTGGCGCCGTAGTACAGCGTGCGCGTGTCGCCCTGGGCGGCGGGGGTTTCGCCGCGCATGTCGAAGGCGTCGACCACCACGACGCGCAGCGGCGCATAGCGCTCGCGCAAGGCCTGGGCCGCGTCGCGCACGGTGGCGGCGGCCTCGGCCAGCGCGAGGGCTTCGGTGACGACCTGGGCGTCCATGGCAGGCCGCCTCAGTCGACGTCGCCGGACAGGCGCCGGGCCTCGACGGTGATCGGCAGGCTGGTGCCGAGCGCCATCTCGGGCAGCGACAGCACCCAGCCATTGGCCAGCGTCACGGTGCCGCCCCAGAGATCGGGCTTGTCCTGCGAGACGATGGGCTCCTCCAGGTCCTTCTTCGGCACGTAGGCGGAGAGCACCCCGGCGGAGCTTCTGCGGATCATCACTTTCATGGTCGGGTACTCCGTCAATTAATAGACCGTCAGCCGGCGCCGAGCCGCCTCAAGGCGGCTGACCGCCCCCTCGGGGGGCAGGAGCGAAGCGACGTGGGGGTTGTCATCGTTTCACGCGGCCTGCGGCTCGGCCGCCGGCCGCGCGGGTTCGAGCAGCGGGCCGATGGCCTGCACGGCCGCGGTGATGGCGCGGTCGATGTCGTCGGCGCGGGTCTCGCGGCCCAGCGAGAGGCGCACGCTGGCCTTGGCCTGCAAAGGGGTTTCACCCATCGCCAGCAGCACGTGCGAGGGCTGCGTGCCGCTGGCGGTGCAGGCGGCCCCCGAGGAGGCGACCACGCCACTGCGTTCGAGCCTGCCCAGCACCTGCTCGGCATCGAGCGTGCCGAAGCGCAGGCAGCTGGTGTTGGGCAGGCGTTCAGCCTGCGCGCCGTAGAGATGCACGTCTCCCAGGGCCGCGCGCAAGCCGCCTTCGAGCCGGGCCTGCAGGCTGCGCATGCGGGCCAGGTCGTCGGCCAGGGTGAGCCCCGCGCGCTCGGCCGCCGCGGCGAAACCGAGGATGCCCGGCATGTTCTCGGTGCCGCCGCGGCGCTGGCGCTCCTGGCGGCCGCTGAACAGCGCCGGCCAGACCAGGCCCTTGCGCACGACCAGCGCGCCGATGCCTTTGGGGCCGTGCAGCTTGTGCGCCGAGACCGACCACAGATCGGCCCCGCCGGCATCGAAGCGCGCGGTCGTCTTGCCCACCAGCTGGGTGGCGTCGACGTGCAGCGGGCTGCCGGCCGCATGGGCCAGTGCCGCCAGCTCGGCGACCGGCATCAGCACCCCGGTCTCATTGTTGGCGCCCATCACGCTGACCAGGGCCACGTCGTCGCGGATCAGCCCGCGGGCGGCCTCGAGGTCGAGCTGGCCCTGCGCGTTCACCGGGATCAGGTCCACCGGCTGGCCCTCGGCCTTCAGGCGTGCGGCCAGCGCCAGCAGGCCCGGGTGTTCCACCGCGCTCAGGACCAGGCGCGTGCGCCCGCGCTCGCGGCCCAGCGCCAGCGCGCCCAGCACGGCCATGTGGTTGGCCTCGGTGGCGCCGCTGGTGAAGACCAGCTCCGCCCCCTGGCAGCCGAGGAAGGTGGCAACGCGGGCCCGCGCGTCGGTCAGGGCGCGCCGCGCGGCCTGGCCCGGCGCATGGGTGGACGAGGGATTGGCCCAGACCGTGCGCAGGCTGTCGAGCATTTCCTCGAGCACCTCGGGGCCGGGTTGCGTCGTGGCGTTGTGGTCGAGATACACGGGCTCGTTCATTGCCAGAACTCCCGGTCGGGATCTGCGCACAGGTGCGCCAGCGCCGCGGGCAGCGAGGCCTCCCGGCGGCGCATCTGCCAGCAGTCCTGCGCGTGGTCGCGCGAGAACAGCAGCCAGCCCTCGCCGTTGTTGGGCACCAGCCAGGCGATGTCGATCTCGCCGCCCTGCGGGTCGATGTTGCGCGAGCAGTTCGGGCTCACGACCTTCCAGCCCAGGCCTTCGCGTTGCACGCGCGGGTGCACGTACTTGTAGCGCGCCCGCGCCTCCAGGGCGTTCTGGATGCGGCGGGCATCGAGCGAGAGCACCCGCCCGCCGGCTTGCGGCGAAGGCGGCTCGGTCGCGCCATCGGCCGGGCCGCGCGAGCGGCGCCGCCTGCTCGGCGCCTTCAGGGCTGTCATGGAGCGACCTCTTCGCTCGGCCGCGCCAGCGCGCCGAGGTCGGTGCCTTCGACGGCGATTTCCTCTTCCATGCAGCCGATCACGGCGACGCCGAAGTCCACCATGTAGACGGGCACGTTGGCTTCGGCGTGGTGGCCGATCTGGACGATCTCGCCCGGGCCGCCGGCCACGACAAGCAACTGGTCCTCGGGCACGTCGGGGTGGCTGCCGTCGTTGTACAGATCCACGGCAGCCACCACGGGCTGACCCCATTCGTACTTGGGCTGGCGTTGGTCGATCATGGTGGGCTCTCGGGAGGGGGGTGAGAACGGGGCCTAGCGCAGGTCCTGCAGCCCGGCGGCCTTGTCGCCCAGCTGCGCCAGCACTTCCTCGGGCAGGTGATCGATGGTGCACAGCTCCTTGGCACGCATGCCGACGCGGTGGCCGGAGTCGACGAACTCGACCGCGTAGATGTAGAACTGCTGCAGGAAGGTGCCGATCGAGGTGATGAAACCGATCTCGCCCTTGTTCACCAGCACCTCGCCGATGTCCTTGCCGTTGTAGGTGCCGTCGTTGCGGATCACGGTGCGGCTGATGACGCGCTCGCCCATGTTGAAGCGGGGCGGCGAGGCCACTTCGATGGCGTCGTCGTCGCGGTTGATGTCAGCCATGTTCGGGCTCCGTGCTGGGGTGGCTCTGCAGTTCGGCCAGGCGGGCCAGGGCGCGTTCGCGGATGTCGGCCTCCGGGTCGCGGGCCAGCCGGTCGAGCACCGGGCCCAGGGCGCGGCCCGCCGCTTCCCAGCGCACCAGCAGATCGGGGTCGTCGACGAAGGCGTCGAGCAGCGGCGCGGGCAGGCGCTCGGCCACGATGCGGCGCACTTCGGGCTCGGCGTCCTCGACCATGCGCCACAGCGCCGGCATGGGCACGCGGCGCGCCACTTCACGCTTCACCATCAGGTCGGGATCCTTGATCAGCAGCGGCAGCAGCGCCTCGGGCAGGCGGCGCGCGACCGTGGCCCGCACGTGGTAGTCCTCGTCGCGCAGCATCGAGGCCAGCTGGTCGACGGCCAGGCCCTGCGCCACGCGGATGCGGACTTCGCGGTGCGGGTCCTGGCGCATGCGCATGAGCTGGCGTTGCGGCAGGCGCAGCGCCAGCTGCAGGCGCACGGTCTCGTCGGGATCGTCCATCAGGGCGGGCAGCTGGAACACATCGGCATGGCGCGCGGCGATGGCGCGCACCTCGAAGTACGCATGGCCCAGGTGCTGGTTGGCCAGCCCGGGATGGGTGCGGAAGAAGCGGTCGATGCGCCGGGCATAGGCATCCTGCATGCACATGCGGCCCGGCTCGCAGCCGCCCTCGGCGCGCAGCAGCTCGTGGGCGCAGCCCGCGCACTCCAGCGCACCGCCTTGCCAGTGCTGCGCCGGGATGTCGTTCCAGTCGGCTGTCATGTCTGCCCCGTCGCCGTGACGCGGGCCCAGGCGGCGGCACCGAAGACCGGCAGCGCGGGACCTTCGTCTTCGTCGCCGCCCCGGTCGCGGCGCTGGCGCACGGCCTCGAGCAGGGCCGCGCCGACGCGATCGTCGGGGTCGAGCTGGCGCAGCTTGGCCAGCGCATCGCGGGCCTCGACGGGATCGTCGAGCCGCAGGCTCAGGTAGGCATAGCCCTTGAGCACCCACAGGTAGAAGCGCGTGGCCACGTCGTCCCTGGCGCCGGCCAACGGCTGCCCCGGCACCTCGCGCCAGACCAGCGGCAGGCCCAGCGACCGCGCAGCGACCACCAGGGTCTTGCGCGCCACCGCGCGGGCCAGCCGCAGACGGTGGCTGTAGAAGTAGTGCCGGTAGAAGGCGATCAGCACCGCCGGATGCTCGGGCGCGAGGGCACCGGCGCGCATCAACGCCGCCATCGCGAGGGACGGGTCGGCGCGCGCTGCGCCGGCTTCGCGCAGCGCCTGCTCGACCTCGGGTGGGAGCCCGTGGCCGAGAACCGCGTCGTCGAAGTCGGTGCCTGCATCCACGGTGACGTGCTCGCGTCTCGTCAGCGGCCGGCGGTGGCCGCGGGCTTGCGCGTGATCGAGCTGACCGACACGGTGGCCTGTGCCGGCGGCGCGGCCGACTCCCCGGAGCTCGAGCAGCCACAGGCGGCAGCGTTCGGGTTGATGAAGGTCAGCCCGCTCTTGGTGGGCGTGTCGGCGAAGTCCACCGTGACGCCGTCGAGCATCAGGCGGCTCTCGGCCGGCAGGTAGACCTTCACGTCCCCCACCAGCAACTCGCTGTCGCCGGCCGTCGGCGCGGCCTGCACCGTGAACTCGCTGTTGTAGCCCGAGCAGCCGCCCGGCGACACCGTGAGGCGAAAGCCGCCGCTCGGATGGTCCGAGAAACGCACCATGCGACGGATGAACTTTTCAGCGGCGGGGGTGACGGTCACGTTCGGTTGGATCATGGTTGTCTCGCTTGCTTTCTTTCGGACGGTGGAGGTCACGCGGCCTTGATGCAGTTGTCGACCGGGCACACGGCGACGCACTGCGGCGAATCGAACTGGCCTTCGCATTCGGTGCACTTGGCCGGGTCGATGATGAAGGTGCCGCCCTTTTCGCGGATCGCGACATTGGGGCATTCGGGCTCGCAGGCCGAGCAGCCGGTGCACATCGAGGCAATGATCTTGAGGGCCATGGGGAACTCCTTGGAGCGTGAACTGGAGGACGGGTTGAAGGGTTTCAGGCCGCCTGTTCGGCCGTGCCGGAATAGGCGCCCTGGCGGATCTGCGCATCGCCGCGCACCTGGTGCGTGACGAGGCCCTTGGCGATGCGCTCGCGGTAGCCACCGAACCACGACAGCGCCGCCTTCTCGATGAACTCGTGCGCGTATTCGTCCACCGGCTCGATGCCGGCCGCCTTGAGCTCGTCACGCGGGCAGGCGCCGATCTTGGACACCAGCACTGCGTGGCAGTCGTTGATCGCGCTGACGACCGACGGCAGCGTTTCCTCTTCGCCGTAGCCGCCCTGGCAGTACAGGTCGACGCGGCGGTGGCCGACGAACAAGGCCTGGGCCTTGCTCACCTCGAAGATCTGGAACTCGGTGGCATGGCCGAAGTGCTGGTTGACCTTGCCGTGGCCTTCGGTGGCCACCGCGATCAACACCTTCATGTCGGGGTCGACGCCGTCGTCGACGCTCGCCGCGGCCAGTGCCGCGACCTTGGCCGCATGCTGGGCCTGGCGCTCGGCCTCGACCTTGTCCTGGTAGGTCTTGCGCTTGTCGAGGTCGTAGACGACTTCCATCTCGTCGATCTTGTCGAGCGTGAACTCCTCGCTGCGGTCCTCGCCGAGCAGGCCCACCGCGTCGGCGCGGCACTGGCGGCAGTGGCGCATCAGGTTGGCGCCGCCCATGCAGGCGTCCTGCACCGCCTTGAGCTCCTGCGCCGACGGGCCGCGCTGGCCGGTCAGGCCGAACACGGTGCCGTGCTCGGGCTCGCTGATCAGCGGCATGATGTTGTGCAGGAAGGCGCCGCGCTTCTTGACCTCGCGGTTGACCTCGATCAGGTGCTCGTCGTTGATGCCGGGGATCAGCACCGAGTTGATCTTGGTCAGCACACCGCGCTCGGTGAGCATCTCCAGACCCTTCATCTGCTGCTCGTGCAGGATCGTCGCGGCCTCGATGCCGGTCACGCGCTTGTGGTTCCAGAATATCCACGGATAGATCTTCTCGCCCACCGCCGGGTCGACCATGTTGATGGTGATGGTGACGTGGTCGATGTTGTACTTGCAGATCTCGTCGGCCAGCTCGGGCAGCGCCAGGCCGTTGGTCGACAGGCACAGCTTGATGTCGGGCGCCTGCTCCTGCAGCATGCGGAAGGTGTCGAAGGTCTTCTTCGGGTTGGCCAGCGCATCGCCCGGGCCGGCGATGCCCAGCACCGTCATCTGCGGGATCTCGCTGGCGACCGCGACCACCTTCTTGACGGCCTGCTCGGGCGTGAGCTTCTGGCTCACGACGCCGGGGCGCGATTCATTGCTGCAGTCGTACTTGCGATTGCAGTAGTTGCACTGGATGTTGCAGGCCGGGGCCACCGCCACGTGCATGCGCGCATAGTGGTGGTGGGCTTCTTCCGAATAGCAGGGGTGGTTCTTGACCTTGTTCCAGATCTCTTCGGGCATGTCGTCCGGCCCGCCCGAGGTGCCACAGCTGGCCTTGCCCTCGCCGCCCGTCGTGCCGCAGCCGCCCGAGGCCGCGGTCTCGAGAATCTGACTGACCGCCTGACGCGATTTGCCAAGTTGGGAAGCGTCTACGTAAGCAGTGTTGGGCGACATCGGCAGACCTCGTGCTGTGTGGGTGGTGGATGGGCTCCCATTGCGAGACGCGTGCCAAGGCGAATCCCTTGTAAATCAGGCACTTGCATTGTTCGTCGGGTGTTCGGATGCCGACAAACACAACATGTGCCGAGGTCACACGGACAACGGCCCCCGGTGGCGCGCACGGGGGCACGGCGCTTGCTCCGGCAGCCCCATCAGCCCTCAGCCTTCAAGGAGCCTCCAATGCAGATTGGTGTCGACACCCAGCGCGCCGTGGAAACCAAGCGCGCGTTCATCATCGACAGCGACGACATCAGCGCGATGGCGCTGCAGTTCATGCTCGCCGACGAACTCGAAGTGAACGTGGTGACCTCCAGCGCGCAGGCCATCGCGCGCGCGCAGGGCATGGCGCTGGACGTGATCCTGCTCGGCGCCAGCGTGATCGAGGCCGAGGGTGCGCCGGGGGTGAGCGCGCTGCTCGCCGCGCTGCCGGGCGTGCCCGTGATCGCCTGCGGCCCGGCCGGCGACGCCGGGGTCGCGCAGGCGCTCGCGCTGGGCGCGCGCTCGACGATCACGCGCCCGTTCAAGGTCGAGGCGGTGCGCCAGAAGGTCAACGCCCAGATCGGGCGCCGGGCGGTGCTGACGATCCCGGTGGTGCTTGGCTAGGGCCAGCTCACGCGAGCGGAGGGCTCGGGACCCGGCCCGCGCGATCAGCTGCCGGGCATGGACTGCGACAGCGCCATGGCAACCGCGGCGGCGCCCGATGCGATCAGGCAGAGCGCCCACAGCTTGTCCAGGTTGAACCAGGCCGACCGCAGGGCGCGCAGGCCGAGGTATCGGTAGACGATCCACGCGGCGGCAAACCCGGCGACGATCATGGCGGCCGAGTGCAGCAGCGAGACCGCGACCGCCGTGCCCACGCCCCGGCGCATCAGCGCCATCACGGCTTCGTGATCGAAGGCGCCTGGCGAGAGGCTTGCCGCAGTCGCCGGCGCCTCGCACAAGCCCATGAGAACGGGCAGCAGCATCAGCGCGGCACCGTGCGCCGTGGCCATCAGCAGCGACCACAGCACGAGCTGCGTCGGCCGCACGCGAACGAGCCAGCGCGGATGGCGGCGCAGGAACAGCCGCGACACGCCGAACAGCACGACCAGGATCCCTGCGCCGACGCGTATCTCGCGGCTCCACGTGACCAGCCACGACAGCAGCGCGAAGGGCACGAGCACGAGCATCATCGCCAGCAGGTGGCCGGCGCCGAGCGGCACGAAGGTGCCGAGCAGCGCGGCGGCGCGCTTCTCGGCCAGGCCATTGGCCACCGCCAGCGGCCAGCCCATCGCCGGATTCAAGCCGTGATAGGCGCCGATCAGCACGACGCCCGCCCACAGCGTCGCGGTGGCGCCGGTGGTCACTGCGGCGGCGGCGTCACGCCGACGGATAGCAGAACGAATCGGTCGAGCAGTCGCCGCCCTGCAGGCGGATCTGGTGCGCGCCGTAGTTCGGCCCGAAGTCGACGACGAACCGATCGTCGAGCGTGATGCCGCCGTCCTTGCCGACATTGCACATCACCTGCCGGCCCGGCACGCCGTCCGGATAGAACTGCCTGTCCCAACTGCTGTAGAGCGAGTTCGTGAAGTACACGCGCTTGCCGTCGCGGCTGATTTCGGTCATCTGCGGCCCGCCGCCGAAGCTGCTGCCGTTCGGATGCCTGCCGCGCCGGGCGATGCCGCCGATGTGCACGCTGCCGGCCAGCCGCGGCTTCATCGGATCGGACACCTCGTACTGCCGCAACTCGCCGGTGCCCCAGCACGCCACGTAGAGAAAGCGGTCGTCCAGCGACAGGTCGATGTCGCTGATCAGCGGCGGCACCGCGCCGAAGCCCTTGAGCAAGGGCGGCAGCAGCGATGCATCGGCCGGCTCGGGCGGAATCACCGCGGTCTTCGCGGCGTGGAATTTCCCGCCTTCGCGGTACCAGGTCCAGATCGAGCCTTCGAGGTTGGTCGTGTCGACCACGACGCCCAGAAAGCCGTATTCGCGCGTCGGATCGTGCGCCGGGCGGATCTCGAGCGCCATCTGGTGGTTTGCGCCGAGGTCGATGGTCTGCGTGTGGCGCCGCGCGCGCAGATCCCAGAAATGCAGTTGATGCCCGTAGCGATTGCCGAGCAGGTCGTCGGCGACGATGCCGTTCTCGAACTGCGGCGGCAGGCCCCATTCGCTGGAGACCATGTAGTCGCGCGGCAGGTTCCACCAGAAGTCGTAGTGCAGCTTCTGCGGGCCGCGATCGATCTCCCACTTGCCGAGGATCTCGAAGCTCTCGCAGTCCATCAGGAACACGCCGGCCGGTCCGTCGGTGCCATCGACGCCACCGCCGCCGAGCGTGCTGATGTAGATGCCCTCGGGGCCGCAGTGCACGGTGTGCGGACGCGAATAGCCGGTCTTGCGCATGACCTCTTCGGGTTCGATCACGCGCGCGATCGTCGGCCGCGCCGGGTCGGGTTGCGTGTCGACGATGTACAGGCGTGACGAGCGGATGCCCGGAATGACCAGGTAGCGCCGCTTCAGGAATGCGTGGCCGGACATCGGCGACAGCGCGGAACTGCACGCATTCCAGCCAAAGTGGTGGAACTCGTCACCCCGATGGGGCATGTCGAGCCGATGCAGCAGGCTGCCGTAAGTGCTGGAAGCCGGATTGACATCGACCACGGCCAGCGCGTCGGGGCGCGAGGCATCGGGCGACAGCAGCGCGGTGTAGGCGATGCGCTCCGGTTCGGCCTCCATCGCCAGGCGCGGCGACGGGTGGAATGTGGGGTCGGGACGCAGCGATTCCAGCATGGCGGTCTCCGGTGAAATTGCGATCGAGCGGCTGTCGCCTGCGGGCCTCGGCAGCTGTCGAACTCCAGGGGGCGACCAGTGTGCGCCTCGTCATGGTCGACGTCAAAGACCGGCACGTCAGCGTGGGCGCCGGGGTTTGACTGCCGTGGCAGGCGGCGATAGTGAGTGCTGGCGAGGGCGTCGGGTGAGCGGCGTAGCGAAGTAAAGGAGGAGGGGGCGGCCTTCAGGCCGACCCCGGGGGACATGAGCGGAGCCGCTCGCCCGGTGGCCTCGCCAGCACCGCTCGGTGCCGGCAGGCGGCTGGCCAGTAGACGCTTTGAACTTCAGCGACAACCCACGCCCACGAACAGCTGCGACGAGTTGAAAGACACCGGGTGATTCGACAGGTTCTAACGCGAGTTGGCATCAGAACTTGTGCACCTCGATGCTGTACTTGCGCAGCGCGTAGCCGAGCTGGCGTGGCGTGACCCTCAGCAAGCGCGCGGCCTTGGCCTGGACCCAGGCGCACTGTTCCATGGCCCAGATCAGCCGCTCGCGCTCGCCCTCGGGCGGCTCGTTGCCGAACTGGCGCGGCGCGCCGTTCAGGTGCTCGGTCGGGCCGATGCGCAGCACTTCGTCATCCGCTCCCGGCTCGTCATCGCCCCAGTCCTCGCCGGCATCGGCGCCCGCCGGGCGCGGCGGTTCGTCTTCCACCGGGCGCGGCAGTTCCCTGCCCGTCGGCCGCACCGGGATGCGCAGCGACGTCGGCATGCGGACCGGCGACACCGCGTCATCACTCTCGAGGTGGTGCAGCGTCTGCGTCAGGCAGCGGTTGTGGCGACACGGAAACGCGACGCCGCGGATCACGTCGCCTTGCACCATGGTGGCGGTGCGCTCGATACAGTTCTCCAACTCGCGCACATTGCCCGGCCAGTAGCAATGCGTGAGCACCTCCATCGCGTCGGCGGCGATCTTGAGCTTGCGGCGGTTCTCCTTGTTGTAGCGGTCGACGAAGTGCGCCACCAGCGGCGGGATGTCCTCGCGCCGCTCGCGCAGCGGCGGCAGCGCGATCGAGACCACGTTGATGCGGTAGTAGAGGTCGGCCCGGTACTCGCCGCGCTTGACCATCTTCTCCAGGTCGCGGTTGGTGGCGCAGATCAGGCGCACGTCGACCTTGATCGTGCGGTTGCCGCCCACGCGCTCGAACTCGCGCTCCTGCAGCACGCGCAGCAGCTTGGCCTGGAACGACGGCGACACGTCGCCCACCTCGTCGAGGAACAGGGTGCCGGTGTGGGCCTGCTCGAAGCGGCCCTTGCGGTCGCCGACCGCGCCGGTGAAGGCGCCGCGCTCATGGCCGAAGAGCTCGCTCTCCAGCAGCGACTCGGTCAGTGCCGCGCAGTTGACCTTGATGAACGGTGCGTCCTTGCGCGGCGACAGGTAGTGGATGGCGCGCGCGATCGCTTCCTTGCCGGTGCCCGACTCGCCGCGCAGGAGCACCGTGGCACGCGAGGGCGCAGCCTGGTGCACCTCGCCGAAGACCTCCTGCATGGCGCGCGAGACGCCCACCACGTTGTCGAGCGCGTAGCGGCCGCGCGGCTCGGGCGCCAGCGCCTTCTGCAGGCGCGTGGTCTCCAGCTGCAGCCGCTGGTGCTCTTCGGTCACGGCACGCGACAGCACCAGGGCCTGCGCCATCAGCGAGGCGGCCATCGTGAGGATGCGCTGGTCGTCCGACAGCCGTGCATTGCCCTCGACGGTGCGCTGCGCCGCCAGCACGCCCAGCTTGATGCGCTCGGTCTTGATCGGCACGACCATGAAGGACATCATGCGGCCCTCCTGGGCACTGAAGGCGCCGGTGCGGTCGATGAACTCGGCCGACTGGGTGACATCGGGCACCGTCACCGGCACGCCGGAGCGGTAGACGCGGCCGATCACGCCCTCGCCGCTGTGCCACACGCCGCGCTTGACCTGTTCATTGTCCAGGCCCACCGCGCTGTGCACGCGCAGCGGCTCGCCGTCATCGTCGGCCAGCACGATCATCGCGCGGGGCAGGCCGATGTGGGCGGTCAGGACGTTCAGTGCCTCGCGAAAGCTGCGCTGCAGATCGAGCGATGCGCCGAGGATGCGGCAGATCTCGTAGACCGTGATCAGCTCCACATGGGAGCGTTCCTGCTGACTCGTGCGGACCATGGACGACCTCACTCACCGTTGCGCACGCGGGGGATGCATGGTGGTGCACGCCGGTGCATGTTGCGCGTCAACCCGGGGCGCTGACGGTCGCTGCACCGGGTTGCAAGGCTCGGGGTGCAAGAACCCGGCCCGACCCGGTGCCGCAGAGGGGCACCGTCGCGATTCGTTCCCTGGATTTGATCCAGGTCAAAGGTCGTTCACTTGCGCCTGCGCCCGTGCTTGCGCGCCGTCGTCGTTTGGTGCGCCGGATGCAGGCTCACCACAGCGCGGCGTCGGCACGCAGGCGCTCGACCACCTCGCCGCCTTCGAGATGCCGGTCGAAGACCTCGGCCACGTCGGCCGGCGTGACGCCGCGGTAGAGCACGCCCTCCGGGTAGACCAGCACGTTCGGGCCACCGTCGCAGGGGCCGAGGCAGCCCGAGTAGGTGATGGCGATCTGCTCGTAGGCCTGGCGCTTCTGCAGCTCGGCCCAGAAGGCCTGCAGCAGCGGCGAGGCCCCGGCTGCCGCGCAGGAGCCGCGCGGGTGGTTGGGCGGGCGCTGCTGGCTGCAGACGAAGACGTGGCGCAAGGGTTTGGTCATGGCGGATCTTGGTTGAGGCAGGGGCTCACGGGGTCATCGCGCCCACTGTGCGCGGGTCGAGCGGCGCGGCCGCGCCGCCAGCGGCGCCAGGTCGGGCCGTGCGCGGGCATCGTCATCATCATCGTCATCGCGTCGCTTCGACAGGGCCTTGCCCAGCGCGAACACCGAATTGGGTGCGGTCACCTTGATGGGCTTGACCACCGGTCGCAGCGAAATGGCGCGCTTGACCGGTGGGGCGTCATCGACCGACACGCCCTTGGCAAGCTGCTCGTCGACCAGCGTCTTCAGCGAGACGGAATCGAGGCAGGCGATCAGCTTGGCGTTCAGGCCGCTCCACAGGTCGTGCGTCATGCCGTGGCCGGCGCTGTCGCCCTTGCTGCCTGTCTTGCGGGGGCGGTCGACGCTCTCGCCGGACTTGTCGACGGCGACCGCGACGATGATGTCGGCGACGCTGATCTCTTCGGACTTGCGGCCCAGCGTGTAGCCGCCGCCCGGCCCGCGGGTGGCCCGCACCAGGGCATGGCGGCGCAGCTTGCCGAACAGCTGCTCCAGGTAGGACTGGGAGATCTCCTGGCGCCGGCCGATGACGGTCAGCGCCACCGGCCCGGAGCGCGACTGCAAGGCCAGGTCGATCATGGCCGTCACGGCGAAGCGGCCCTTGTTGGTCAGCGTCCGATGCATCCAAGCTCTCCTTCAAAAAAGAGGGGCGAGAAGGTCACCCTTCTCGTCCCCGGTGCGCGGGCTCGCGGTCCGCATCGATCTCGACTCGCGCGCTCAGCCGAACTTGAACAGGATGCCGTGCCCGCCGCGCGGGTACTCCCAGGCCACGTTGGTGTGCTCGGTGCAGATGACGCGGCAGCTGCCGCATTCGAGGCAGCCGTCGGTGATGAGGGTCACCGCGCCGTTGCCTTCGGCCTTGTAGCAGGCCGCCGGGCACACGTAGGTGCACTGCTGCGACTCGCATTCGTTGGAGCAGATCGCCGCATCCTTGATCTTGATGTGCGGCCGGCCGTGGTCGACCTTGTAGCGGTTCTGGAACAGCTTGTCCTCGACGTTCAGCACGGTGCTCATCGCGTGGCCCTCCAAAGTTTGAATGCGTCGCCCACCAGTCCGGTGAGCTTGCGGGCCGCCTTGAAGCTGCCCGTGATCTCGCGCTGCTTCGTCATCTTGTCGATGCCGTCGACGGTGAACATCGTCTTGGCCGCCCGGTTGACGAGCCCGGGGTAGGTGGTGAAGAACTGCGGGCTGGTTTCCAGCACGTCGGGCAGGTGGCGGTACTTCTTCAGGTCCTTCATCACGAAGCTGTCGTCGAGCGCGTCCTTGTAGGCCTTCAGCGTCTTCGCGCTCATCGCCTTGCCGGCAGCCCGGGCGGCGATCACGGTCTCGGCCGCCAGCCGTCCGGTGGTCATCGCCAGGTTGGAGCCTTCGCGGTGCGCGGCGTTGACGAAGCCGCCCGAGTCGCCGACGATCATCCAGCCGTCGCCGAAGATCTTCGGCACCGCGTTGAAGCCGCCTTCCGGGATCAGGTGGGCGCAGTACTCCTTCATCTCGCCGCCTTCGATCAGCGGCGCGATCGACGGGTGGCGCTTGAGCTTCTCCAGCAGCGCGTACGGCGTGGTCTTGTTCGGGTTGGACTTGAAGTCGCCGAGCATGCAGCCCACACCGATCGTCAGCGAGTCCTTGTTGGTGTAGAGGAAGCCGGTGCCGACCATGCCCTCGGTGACCGAGCCCATCATCTCGATCACCACGCCCTCTTCCTCGTTGATGTTGAAGCGGGCCTGGATCGTCTCTTCGGGCATGAAGAGGATCTCCTTGACCGCGAGCGCGACGTTCTTCGACGAGAGCTCGCCGTGGAAGCCGGCCTTGCGCGCCAGCGTCGAGTTCACGCCGTCGGCCAGGATCACCACGTCGGCGAACACGTCGCCGCCCATGCGGTCGCAGTGCACGCCGATGACCTTGTCGCCGTCCATCAGCAGGTGCTCGACGGTGGTCTCGCAGATCAGCAGCGCGCCGGCTTCACGCACCTTCGACGAGAACCACTTGTCGAACTGCGCGCGGATGATCGTGTAGCGGTTGTAGGGCGGCTTGTTGTAGTCGTCGCTGCGGTAGTGGGTGCCGACGAAGCTGTGGTCGTCGAGCAGCCACATGCGCTGCTCGATGATGTGGCGCTCCAGCGGCGCGTCGTCGCGGAAGTCGGGAATGATCTGCTCGAGCGCCTGGGAGTACAGGATCGCGCCCTGTACGTTCTTCGAGCCCGGGTACTCACCGCGCTCGATCTGCAGCACCTTCAGGCCCGCTTTGGCCAGCGTGTAGGCCGCGGCGTTGCCCGAAGGGCCTGCGCCGACCACGATCGCATCGAATTTTTCAGCCATCACAGAACTCCTTGATCGAGCGTCTTGCCAAGTGAACGCCGCAGGCGCTTCGGGGGTGGGCCATCACGCAACCTTGCGGATGCGCTTGTCGAGATAGCTGCGGAAGGTTTCCGTCAGCACCGGCAGCACCTGCATCGCGTTGCCGACGATGCCGTAGTGCGCGAACTCGAAGATCGGCGCGTTCGGGTCGGTGTTGATCGCGACGATCACGTCCGAGCTCTCCATGCCCACGCGGTGCTGGATCGCACCACTGACGCCGGCGGCGATGTAGAGCTTGGGCCGCACCGTCTTGCCGGTCTGGCCGACCTGGCGATCGGCCTCGATCCAGCCGGCCTGCACCACCGGGCGCGTGCCGCCGACCTCGGCGCCGAGCACGCGCGCCAGGTCCCAGATCAGCTTGAAGTTATCGGGCTGCTTCATGCCCTTGCCGCCGGTGACGATGACGTCGGCATAGGCCAGGTTCACGGTGTTGCGGTTGGCATCGGGGATGAATTCGAGCAGCTTGGTGACGATGTCGGTCTCGATCATGCCGAGCGGCATCTCGACGCCGTCGCCGCTGCGGCTGTCGTCGCGCCGGGGCATCTGCATCACGCGCGGCCGGATCGTCGCCATCTGCGGCCGGTAGGCCAGCGTCATGATCGTGCACAGCAGCGAGCCGCCGAAGGTCGGGCGGGTGGCGGCCAGCGCGCGGCCGTCGATGTTGAGCTCGGTGCAGTCGGCCGTCAGGCCGGTGCCGAGCGTGGTGGCCACCGAGCCGGCCAGGTCGCGGCCCATCGTCGTGGCACCGAGCAGCATGATCTCGGGCTGGTGCTTGTTGACCAGGTCGGTCAGGCCCTTGGTGAAGGGCTCGTTGCGGTAGCCCTTCAGGACCGGGTCGCGCACGAAGTAGCAGCGGTCGGCGCCAAACGCGTAGGCGTCTTTCGCGAAGGCGTCGAGCGGCTCGTCGGGGCCGCCCATCAGCACGCCGGCCACATCGACCTGCAGCTTGTCGGCCAGCTTGCGGGCCTCGCCCATCAGCTCCCAGCTGACCGGGTTGACATGGCCGCGGTCGTGCTCGATGAAGACCCACACGCCCTTGTAGGCCTTGAGCGCTTCGGACAGCTCGGTGTTTCGTCCGGCTCTGCCGGCAGGCCGGGCAGGCGCGGGTTTCGGGGCGTCGCTCATGATGACGACACCCCGCTCGCCGGGTACGTCGATCGACCCTCCGGGAGGGTCGGGCCTTGCTTGGGGCGGCCCGGCGCGGCGGCCCGCCATGAGCGTGTGGTCACAACGTTCATATCTGCTCCTTAGGCGCTGAGGCGTTCCACCAGCTCGTCTTCGAGCGTCGGGTGGGCGGTGAAGATCTTCTGCAGCAGGTTCAGCGTCACGTCCTGCACGCTGGTGTCGGCGACGGTCTGGACGTCGGCCTTGCTGCTGCGCGGCGTGGGGCCGAAGACCTTGCTGACAATGGTGGGCGAGCCTTTCAGACCGATCTTCGCGAGGTCTTCGATGCCGGCGTCTTCCTTGTTCCACTTGCGCACCGGGAAGCGCGCGGCGCGCAGCATGTCTTCCATCGACGCGAAGCGCATCTCGTTGGTGCCTTCGAGCATCGTGATCAGCGACGGCAAGGTGGAGTCCAGCACCTGCACGCCGCCTTCGGCGCGGCGCTCGACCTTGAGCCGGCGCGCGTCGAGATCGACTTCCCGGATGCCGCTCACGTAGGTCAGCAGGTTCAGGCCCAGGCGCTTGGCGATGCCGGGGCCGACCTGCGCGGTGTCGCCGTCGATCGTCTGCTTGCCGGTGAAGACCAGGTCCACCGCCTGCTCCTGGCCGATCTTGCGGATCGCGGCAGCCAGCGCGTACGACGTGGCCAGGGTGTCGGCACCGGCGAAGGCGCGGTCGGTCACGAGGATCGCATCGGTGGCGCCGAAGCTGATGCACTTGCGCAGCGCGTCCTCGGCCTGGGGCGGGCCCATGCACAGCATGGTGACGCGGCCACCGAACTGGTCCTTCAGCCGCAGCGCTTCTTCCAGCGCGAACAGGTCGTAGGGGTTGACGATGGCCGGCACACCCTGGCGCATGATGGTGTTGGTCACCGGGTGCACGCGGATCTGCGCGGAGTCCGGAACCTGCTTGATGCAGACGACGATGTGCATGACGGTGCTCCGTGCGTTGGATGCTCAGGCGGCGCGGCGCGCGCTCAGGCTCGACCGCAGCGCATCGACGGTGACGTGTTGCTTGCCGTCGGTGTCCTGGAAGACCTTGAAGACCTTCTCCTGCGCTGCGCTCGAGGCGGTGAAGTCTTGATAGGCCTGCACCAGCATCTCGCGGTAGCGGCGGAACATCTCGACCTCGTCCAGCGCGTCCAGGCCCTCGGCGCGGTGCAGGTACTGGTAGAAGCGCTTGAGGATGTGCAGGCGATTCACGTGAACGACACGCTCGTCGTAGTCGATACCGAAGAAGTCGAGGAACTCGTTGGCGCTGGAGAGGGCCTTGAGCTTTTGGATCAAACCGTCCATGGCGGGCTTTCTGCGTGGGTTGAGGATCAGGCCGCCTGCCGCATCCGCGGCAGCACGTCGAGGTACAGGCGCTTGAGTTCGGCGTCGTCCGGCGCGCGCTTGGTGCGCATCGCGTGATCGCGGATGCGCTCGATCAGCCGGGGCACCGACTCCTCGGTGAGCTGCAGGTCCAGGCGCCCGAACGCGGCCCGCACGCCGGCCGAGCCGGAGTGCTTGCCCAGCACGATGCGGTGGCTGCGGCCCAGCTCGGCGGGGTCGAAGCTTTCGTAGTTGCGTCGGTCCTTGATCAGGCCGTCGACATGGATGCCGGATTCGTGCGAAAACACGGCCTCGCCGACGATGCACTTGCCCGCGGGCACCGGGCGGCCGGCGGCGGTCCCGACCAGCTCCGACAAGCCCGGCAACGCACGGCTGTCGACGCCGCACTCGACGCCGTGCAGGTGACGCAAGCCCATCACGATCTCTTCGAGCGCCGCATTGCCGGCCCGCTCGCCGAGGCCGTTGACCGTGGTGCTCGCATGCGTTGCGCCGGCGCGGAACGCGGCCAGCGTGTTGGCCGCGGCCAGCCCCAGGTCGTCGTGCGCATGGATCTCGATGTCGATGTCGGTGGCACCGCGCAGCTCGGCGATGCGCTCGAAGGTGCCGAAGGGATCGAGGATGCCGAGCGTGTCGGCGTAGCGCACGCGCACCGCGCCGGCAAGCTGTGCGGTTTGTGCCACCTGCGCCAGGAAACCACGATCGGCGCGTGACGCGTCTTCGAGCCCGACGCTCGGCGTCAGGCCGGCATCGCGGGCCGCGCTCACGCAACGCTGCACCATGCCGAGCACCCAGCCGCGGTCGCGCGAGAGCTTGCGTTCGATCTGCTGGTCGGAGACCGGCACGGCCAGGTGAACGATGTCGGCCGCGCAGTGCGCCGCGGCGCGCAGGTCGAGTGCCGACATGCGCGCCCACACCATCGTGCGGGCCCGCAGGCCGGCCTGCGTGATGGCGCGAATCAGCTCGATCTCGGCCTCACCCATCGCGGCCGCGCCGACCTCGATCTCGGGCACGCCGGCATCGTCCAGCGCCTGCGCGATCGCGAGTTTCTCTTCGCCCGTGAAGACCACGCCCGCGGTCTGCTCGCCATCGCGCAGGGTCGTGTCGTTGAGGGTCAAGGGCCAGGAAGGGCTGGGGACGTACATCGCGGGCTCCGAAGGTCGGCAACTGCTTCTTCGCAAGCGCTGTGCCATCTCCCTGGGCGTGCTAAGTCATTGAAAAGATGCAGGTTTTTCGCTTCGAGATAGGGTGTGCCGATTGTTCGGTTGTCGACAGCCGCGCCACGCGGGACCCTCCACAACGCAGAAGATGGCCATGAGGGCCACCTGCAGGTACCGCGCGGTGCTGGCGAGGCCCCCGGGCGAGCGGCTCCGCTCATGTCCCCCGGAGTCGGCCTGAAGGCCGACCCCTCCTCCTTAACTTCGCTGCGCCGCTCACCCGACGCCCTCGCCAGCACTCACCATCGCCGCCTGCGAAGGTATTCACGTCCGAGAAGGCCGCGGTGGTGGCGGCGCTGGGGCGGGTTGCTGTGTGGAGTGAAGTAAAGGAGGAGGGGGCGGCCGTGAGGCCGGCACCGGGGGACATGAACGCAACACAGCGACCCGGCTCAGCGCCCCCGCTGACCTTGGACAGTCAGCTTTCCCGACAAGACACCGAAGACCGCAACGAGCCCTCGCCCGACATCCAATCGGATGCGTTTGAATGCAACGGCCGTATCACTTCTCGCGGGCGTGGTTCTTCGTGTAGAGCGGCAGCTCGATCACCAGGGCCGGGCCCTTGACCTTGACGCAGCACGACAGGCGCGACTGCGCATCCAGGCCCCAGGCGTCGTCGAGCTGGTCCTCTTCTTCGTCGTCGGCCGGCACCAGGAACTCGGCGCCCGAGCGCACGTGCACATGGCAGGTCGCGCAGGCACAGACCTTCTCGCAGGCATGCTCGATCGCCACGCCCTGGGCGAGCAACTCGTCGACCAGCTTGCGGCCGTTGCGCGCCTCGAAGACCAGGCCTTCGGGGCACAGGTCGGGATGCGGCAGCACCGTGACTTCGGTGCCGGGCTTGACCACGCCGTGCGGCGCCGGCGAGAGTTGGACCGAGGCAGTCATGCGAGTCTCCGGTGGATTCAGACGTCGAGCTGTTCGAGGCTGCGGCCCGACAGCGCCTCGCGCACCCGCGCGTTCATGCGCCGCGCGGCAAAGGCCGTGGTCGCGGCATTGAGCGCTTCGGTGGCGTGGCGCAAGCCTTCGCGCAAGTCCTTCTGCTCGCCCAGGTTGCCGCCTTCGTCGGTGGCACATTGCTCGAGCAGGTCGGCGACATCCTGCATCGTGCGCAGGATCTGGAACTGCTCGCGCGGCAGCAGCAAGGCCTCGTCCGCGCCGAGCGCGCCATCCACCGCATCGAGCAGCCGGCGTGCCTCGACCTCGGCCTCGCGCAGCATGCGTGCGGCGGCATCGGCTTCGGCGCTGGTCAGCGCGCTGCGCAGCATGTCGGCGACGGTGTCGTGGCCCAGGCCGTAGCTGGGCTTGACCTCGACGTGCGTCTGCACGCCGGTGGTCTGCTCGGCGGCGCTCACCGACAGCAGGCCGTCGGCGTCGATCTGGAACGTGACGCGGATGCGTGCGGCACCGGCCACCATCGGCGGGATGCCGCGCAGCGTGAAACGCGCCAATGACCGGCATTCGCTGACCAGCTCGCGTTCGCCCTGCACCACATGGATGGCCATCGCGGTCTGGCCGTCCTTGAAGGTGGTGAACTCCTGGGCGCGCGCGGTCGGCACCGTGGTGTTGCGCGGAATGATCTTCTCGACCAGACCGCCCATGGTCTCCAGGCCCAGCGACAGCGGGCACACGTCGAGCAGCAGCAGGCCCGCGTCGCCGACGGCGCGGTTGCCGGCCAGCTGGTCGGCCTGGATCGCCGCGCCCAGCGCCACCGCCTGGTCGGGGTCGATGTCGGTGTGCGGCTCGCGGCCGAAGAATTCGCTCACCGCGCGGCGCACCTGGGGCATGCGGGTGGCCCCGCCGACCAGCACGATGCCGTCGATCTCGGCCGCCTTCAGGCCGGCATCGCGCAGCGCCCGCTTGAGCGGCGCGATGCTGCGCTGGACCAGCGCGCCCGTCTGGGCCTCGAAGACCTCGCGGGTCAGCCGTGCGGTCTGTGCGACGCCGTCGCCGCGCTCGCAGTGCATCGTCACCTCGAGCTCGCTGCTCAAGGCTTCCTTGGCGCTGCGGGCCGCTGCGTTCAATGCGGCGGCATCCTGCTCGCTCCATTCGAAGCGCGGCTGCTGCTCGCAGAACCAGCGCACCAGGCAGGTGTCGAAGTCGTCGCCGCCCAGCATCGCGTCGCCGTTGGTGGACAGCACCTCGAACACGCCGCGCGCGAGGCGCAGGATGGACACGTCGAAGGTGCCGCCGCCCAGGTCGTACACCGCGTAGATGCCTTCGTTCGCGGTGTCCAGGCCGTAGGCCACCGCGGCGGCCGTGGGCTCGTTGAGCAGCCGCAGCACGTTCAGGCCGGCGCGCTGCGCGGCGTCTTTCGTGGCCTGGCGCTGCGCATCGTCGAAGTAGGCCGGCACCGTGATCACCGCACCGACCAGCGGGCCGCCCAGGGCCGCTTCGGCGCGCTGCGCCAGCGCGCGCAGGACCTCGGTGCCGACCTCGACCGGGCTCTTCACACCGGCCCGTGTGGGCACGCCCACCGCGCTCGCGCCCAGCGCGCGCACGGCGTAGGGCACGGTGCCGGGGCCGATGTCGCCGGGCGCGCGGCCGATCAGCCGCTTGGCCGAAGCGATGGTGTTCTGCGGGTCGCGCAGGGCCAGCGCGCGAGCCGCGTCACCGACGATGATCCCGCCGCCCTCGGCGTAGTGCACGACCGAGGGCAGCAGCGTGCGCCCGTGTTCATCGGCCAGCACCGTGGGCACGCCGCTGCGCAGCGTCGCGACCAGCGAGTTGGTGGTGCCGAGGTCGATGCCCACGGCCAGGCGGTGCTGGTGCGGTGCCGCCGCGCGGCCGGGTTCGGCGATTTGCAGCAGGGCCATGTCAGTCCCTCGGTGCGCTGTGTCTAGACCGCGAACGACTCGCCGCAGCCGCAGCTTGCCGTGGCGTTCGGGTTGTTGAACTTGAAGCCTTCGTTCAGGCCCTCGCGCACCCAGTCGAGCTGGGTGCCATCGACCATCGGCAGGCTCTTGGCGTCGACCAGCAGCTGCACGCCTTCGCTCTCGAAGCTCAGGTCTTCGGGCGACGGCGCTTCGGCGAACTCCAGCGCATAGGCATAGCCCGAGCAGCCGCTGGTCTTCACGGCCACGCGCAGGCCGTAGCCGCCGCCGCGTTGGTCGAGGGCCTTGCGGATCTGGCGGGCCGCCTTGGGGGTGACGCTCACGCTCATGACAGCCCCCCGTCCACCGGGTACGCCGGCCGGCCCCCCAGGGGGGTGCGGGCCGGCTTGGGAGCGGCCCGGCGCTCGACCCGCTGAATTGTCTTGTGGTTCATGTCGGCCTCACACGCTGAACGAACTGCCGCAGCCGCAGGTGCTGGCGGCGTTGGGGTTCTTGATGACGAAGCGCGAGCCTTCGAGGCTTTCCTCGTAGTCGATTTCCGCGCCCATCACGTACTGCAGGCTGGAGGCATCGACCAGCACCTTGATCGTGCCGACCTCGACGCACAGGTCGTCGTCCTTGGCCTCGTCGTCGAAGGCGAAGCCGTACTGGAAGCCGGAGCAGCCCCCGCCGGTGACGAAGATGCGCAGCTTGAGGTTGGGGTCGCCCTCCTCGCTCAGCATCGCACCGACCTTGTTGACGACGGCATCGCTGACGGTCAGCGGCGTGGCGCCTTCGGGCAGCGTGAAGGGCGCGGCCGGCGGCGCGGCGCCGGTCGAACAGGAGGAACCGGCGTTGGGTTGTGATTGGCAAGAGGACATGATTCGACGCTCCTTGGGCAGAGGGTTGTGCGTGGGTTCAGGCGTTGACCTGGGTCGGATTGCAGGCGGGTTGCTCCAGCATGCCGTCGGGGTGCTGGCCGTCCTTGCGCTGCCGGTAGTCCGCCACCGCGGCCTTGATGGCGTCTTCCGCGAGGATCGAGCAGTGGATCTTCACCGGCGGCAGGGCCAGCTCCTCGGCGATGCTGGTGTTCTTGATCGCGAGGGCCTGGTCCAGCGTCTTGCCCTTGACCCACTCGGTCACGAGGGAGCTCGACGCGATCGCCGAGCCGCAGCCGTAGGTCTTGAACCTGGCATCCTCGATCAGCCCGGTCTGCGGGTTGACCTTGATCTGCAGTTTCATCACGTCGCCGCAGGCCGGCGCGCCGACCATGCCCGTGCCGACATCGGCATCTTCGGCGGTGAAGCCGCCGACATTGCGCGGGTTCTCGTAGTGCTCGATGACTTTTTCGCTGTAGGCCATGGTGGGTCCCGTTCGGTTGTCGACGTTGATTGCACGGCCCCGGCCGCGGCATCCCGCGGCCGGGGTTCCATTCCTAGTGTTCAGCCCACTGCACGGTGCTGAGGTCGACGCCGGCGCAGTGCATGTCCCACAGCGGGCTGAGTTCGCGCAGGCGCTCGACGGTGCTCTTGACGCGCACCAGTGCAGCGTCGATGTCGGCTTCGGTGGTGAAGCGGCCGAACGAGAAGCGGATCGAGCTGTGGGCCACCTCGTCGGACAGGCCGAGCGCACGCAGCACATAGCTGGGCTCCAGGCTGGCCGAGGTACAGGCCGAGCCCGACGACACGGCGATGCCCTTCATGCCCATCAGCAGCGATTCGCCTTCGACGAAGGTGAAGCTGAGGTTGAGGTTGTGCGGCACGCGCTGCGTCAGGCTGCCATTGACGAGCACCTCGGGAATCGCCCGCGCGCCGGCCAGCAGGCGATCGCGCAGTTGGCCGATGCGTTCGTTCTCGGTGTCCATGTTGGCACGCGCCAGCCGGTAGGCCTCGCCCATGCCGACGATCTGGTGCGTGGCCAGCGTGCCCGAACGCATGCCGCGCTCGTGGCCGCCGCCGTGGATCTGCGCCTCGATGCGAACCCGCGGCTTGCGGCGCACGTACAGCGCGCCGATGCCCTTGGGCCCGTAGGTCTTGTGGGCCGACAGGCTCATCAGGTCGACCGGCAACTCGCTCAGGTCGATCGCGACCTTGCCGCTGGCCTGCGCCGCATCGACATGGAAGAGGATGCCCTTGCTGCGGCACAGCGCGCCGATCGCCGGGATGTCCTGGATGACGCCGATCTCGTTGTTCACGTACATGACCGAGACCAGGATCGTGTCGGGGCGGATGGCCGCCTTCAGCACGTCGAGATCGAGCAGGCCGTCGGACTGCACGTCGAGATACGTCACCTCAAAGCCCTGGCGTTCGAGCTCGCGCATCGTGTCCAGCACCGCCTTGTGCTCGGTCTTGACCGTGATCAGGTGCTTGCCCTTGCCGGCATGAAACTGAGCCGCACCCTTGATGGCCAGGTTGTTCGATTCGGTGGCGCCCGAGGTCCAGACGATCTCGCGCGGATCGGCACCGATCAGCGCCGCGATGTGCTCGCGGGCGATCTCCACCGCCTCTTCCGCCGCCCACCCGTAGGCGTGGCTGCGCGAGGCCGGGTTGCCGAACTGCTCGTACAGGTACGGCACCATCGCATGCACCACCCGCGGGTCCACCGGCGTGGTGGCGGCGTAGTCCAGGTAGATCGGTTTGGCATCCAGCTTCAGGTCCATCGCGTGACTCCCACTAAGGCTCGTGCCCTTCCTTCTCAAGGAACGTGCCAGTTCCCTGCGGCGCTCGGTGCGATGCGGAAAAACGGCCTCGCAGCAGGCACTTGGCGTGCTTTGCGGGCCGTGGCGTGGTTGCCCGGGCCGGCGCGGCGATGTCGCACCGTTGTCGGCTTTGTCGCAACCCCGACGAGGAACGTGGGCCTCTCGCCCACGCTGCGGCACGGCCGCCCCCCTCGCCACCCGAGCGGCCCTTTCACGGTCCTTGCCGGGCCCGTGGCTTGCGTTGGTTTCCCGCAGACCCTCGAGACCCACAGACCATGAACCTGTTCACCGGTGATTCAGCCGACGAATTCTTCGGCGGCGCCCTGCCCGAGTCCGCGCGCGACCTGCTGCACCAGGCGGCGCAGGCGCCGCGCGGCGAAGTCGGCGCGCTGCTGTGGACGGCCCAGGCGCTCGCGCCGCAAGGGCTGGGCATCTACTACGCGCTGTACAAGCACCATGCCGGCCGGCGCGAGTTCGAGCAGGCCGAGCGTGCGGCACGCCGCGGCTTGCTGGAGTCGGCGCAGCAGGCCGGCCTGGCCGAAGACTGGCGCCGGGTCACACCGGGCAGCGTGCCCGCCGGCGTGGACTTCAGCCGCACCGGCCCGGCGCGCTTCTGGCTCTTCACGCTCAAGGCGCTGGCCTTCATCGCCCTGCGCAGCGAGCGGCCCGCCGAGGCCCGCGAGCTGCTGACCCGGATCGCCGCACTCGACGGCCAGGCGCGCATCGGCGACGACGTCATCGCCACGCTGCTGGCTTCGGTGGCAGATGGCTCCGCCACCTGATGACGTGACAACAGCCCGCCGGGGCCCGAGTCCTTCAGTGCCAGGCCTGGAACAGCTCCGGATGCGATTGCCGGTACACGCGCAGCCAGCTCAAGGTGGCCGGCACCAGCGACTGCACCGCGAACCACAGCGCCTCGTCCTGCCCGGCGCCGGGCACGGGCAGCGCCAGGCGGGTGGCGCGCCAGCCGGCCCAATCGATTTCGGGCATCAGGTGACGCAGGGCATCGGGCGCGTCCGCCAGCGTGTCGGCCAGGCGCAGCAGCTGGCGCTGCACCTCGGCCCGCGTCAGGCGCGAACGCAGGAGTTCGGTCTGCTGCAGGCCCTCGGTCAGGATGAGAACGGCTTCGCCGGCGTCGTGGGTCAATTGGAGCATCGGTGCGGTGATCATGATCGGCGCGGTCTTGCAGCTTTCGCGCCAGGCCGGCGCACCGGCGCCGGCCGCCGCGCGCGATGAAGCGCGTGCTGCACACCGAGCGGCTGCGGCTGCGCGCGCCCCAGCCGGGCGACGAGCACGCCGCCTTCGCCGGCTGGGCCCAAGACCTCGACGTGCTGCGCTACCTGGGATGGCGGCCCCACGACGGGCTCGCCGAAACCCGCGCTCAGCTCGGCTGGGACCAGGCACGCTGGCTCAAGCGCAGTGCCTGGACCTGGCTGCTCGTCGAACAGCGCGGCGCCGCCGCGGGCCCGGCTCACGGCGCGCCGATCGGCCTGGTTCAACTCATTCCGCAGCGCTTCGACGGCCCGGCCCACCACCTGCGCCTGGGCTACCTGCTGGCGCGCGCCCATTGGGGCCGGGGGCTGATGCGCGAAGCCGTGGCGGCGGTGCTGGCCGAGGCCTTTGCACAGGCGCCGGTGCGGCGCGTCGACGCCTTGTGCGATGTCGACAACCACGCCTCGGCGCGCTTGCTCGAGGCCCTGCGTTTTGCGCAGGAGGGCGTGCTGCACCAGCACAGCCTGCATCCCAATGTGAGCAGCGAGCCCCGCGATGTCACCTTGTATGCCCAGCTGCGACCCGCTGGCCCGTGAATTGCATTGCCCCTGCATCGCATGTTTTTGCCAGGAGGTCCGGATGAGTCCGTCGAGCGCCAGTGTCATCGGCTACGAGCTCCGCTTCCAGTCGCTGTTCCATGCGGGACGCGCCTTCAGCTTCCCCTGCGATGCGCGCGGGCGCGTGCTGCTCGACGCGATGAGCGAGCGCGCGCGCCTGGCCTACCAGAAGGCCCACGCGCTGGTCGGCCGCGAGTACGCCATGCCGGCGGTGCTGCGCAGCCCTCTGCACTGACGAAGCGGCGGCGCGGCGCGCCCGCTTCGGGCCCAAGCGCCTGCGCTGTCAGCCCGGCGTGAAGCGCACCTGCACGTCGGCCGGCGGCGCGTGGTACGGCGCCGAGCTGACCAGGAAGTCGGCGCCGGCCTCGGCATAGGCGACGGCATTGGCAGCCGTGACCCCGCCGGCCGGCGCCAGCAGCGGCTGCAGCCCCCGGGCCTGCAGCGCACGTTTCAGTCGACGCAGCGCGTCGGGCGTGAAGCGCTCGAGCTGCAGCACCTCGGCCCCGGCGGCGGCCAGCGCCAGGGCCTCGGCCTCGTCGCCCACCTCCACCACGAGGCGCTTTTCGGGCTGCGCGACGCGCAGGCCCGCCAGGCGCGCGGGCAGGACCTCGGGCGACAGGAACAAGCGGTGCTCGGGAAACACCAGCAGCGACTCCGACAAGCCCAGGCGGTGCATCACGCCGCCGCCGGCCAGCACCGCACGCACCGCCAGCGCACGGCCGCCGGGCGGCGTCTTGCGCGTGCAGGCCAGGGGCTGCGGATGGCCGGCCGCGCGCAGCAGACCGAGAATCCGGGCCGTCTCGCCGGCGATGCCGCTGGCCACTTCCATGCCGGTCTGTGCCACCTTCCAGGCCAGCAGCAGGCCGGCGGCGGCGCCGGCCGCGCTCAGCAGCAGATCGCCGGCCTGCGCGTCGGCCCCGCTGGGCCGGTGCACCTCGGCCGAGCCGCCGCAGAGCTCGAACAGCCGCGCCGCTTCCTCGACCAGGGCCACGCGCAGGGCCTGCCGCGCCCGGAACTGCAGCTGCGCCGGCGCAGTGCCGATGCCCAGCGCACGGGTGCTGAGGTCGCCGTGCGGCGCATCCTCGCGCAGCCAGCCGTGCAGCACGTCATCGCTCAATCGTTCCATGGGTCTCTCCTGCGGGCCGGGTCACAGCCGCGGAATCTGCTGGGGCGGCACGACCTCGAAGCCGCCGTCGTGTGCGCCGCTCCCGCACTGCCCAGGCCCTTCGACGGCCTGCACGCGCCGCAGCCACTGGCCGTTCAGGCAGCGCCAGGCCTCGAAGCTCTCGCTGCGCAGCATGCGCATGCAGGGCTCGTCTTCGTCGTCGAAGCTGTAGTCCCACTGCGCATAGTGGTGGCGGTAGTAACACAGCTGGCCCAGCGCGTCGTAGCCACGCCATTTCGAGGCCGGCACGCCGTCGTCGTGGTGCGACTCCACGCGCACCGGCCAGAACACATGGGCCTGCAACTCGGCCGGCAGCCGGGCCTGCCAGGAATCGTGATCGCGTTCCATCTCTCGACAGTCCTTTCTTTTCTTGTTGACTCATCGCATCAGCGACACGCCCTTGATCTGCGCATACAGCGCGTCGCCCGGCCGCAGCTGCAGGGCCTCGAGCGAGCGGCGCGTGATGCGTGCCAGGAGTCGCGGCACCTGCGGCAGCGCGCCATTCGCCGCCGGGTGCCCCAGGCCCAGGCCCAGCAGCGCGGTGGCCGGGTCGGTGTTCAGGCCCAGCAACGTGACCGGCAGCACATTGAGGATGCTGCTGTCCGAGGGCGCGCTGCGCACGACGCTGACATCGCGCGCCAGCACCCGCGCCCTGACCGGCGTGCCCACCGGCTGCGCCACCGCCCCCACCCACAGCGCGGCGTCGTCGAAGGCCAGGCGGGTCAGGCCGTAGGGCTGGTCGTGCTCCAGCACGCGGGCCTGCAGCACCACGCCGGCCTCGTCGGCACCGGCCAGCGGCAGGTCGGTGCGCACCAGCAGCTCGGCCAGCGGCCCCGCGGCGCGCACGCGACCGGCCTCCATCAGCACCAGGTGGTCGGCCAGGCGCGCCACCTCGTCCATCGCATGGGTGACGTAGACGATGGGCATGGCCAGCTCGCCGTGCAGGCGCTCCAGGTAGGGCAGGATCTCGGCCTTGCGCGCGGCATCGAGCGCGGCCAGCGGCTCGTCCATCAGCAGCAGCCGCGGGCTGGTGAGCAGCGCGCGCGCGATGGCCACGCGCTGGCGCTCGCCGCCGGACAGCGTGGCCGGCGCGCGCTCCAGCAGGTGGCCGATGCCGAGCAGCGCCATCACCTTGTCGAAGGGAATGTGGCGCTCGCCGGACGCGATGCGTTGCAGGCCGTAGTTCAGGTTGCGCTGCACGTTCAGGTGCGGGAACAGCGCGGCCTCCTGGATCACGTACCCGATCGGCCGGCTGTGGGTGGGCAGGAACAGGGCTTGCGCATCGTCCTGCCACACCGCCTCGCCCACGGCGACGCGACCGCGCGCGCGCTCCAGGCCGGCCAGGGCCCGCAGCACCGTGGTCTTGCCGCAACCCGAGACGCCGAACAGCGCCGTGATGCCGCGCTCGGGCAGCTGCAGATCGACGTCGAGCGTGAAGTCGCGGCGCGGCAGCCGCAGGCGCGCGCTGATCATGCGGCCGGCTCCGTCTTGCGCGGCCGGTTGACCAGCTGCAGCGTCACCAGCACCACCAGCGCAAACGCGACCATCGCCGCGGCCAGGCGGTGCGCGTCGGCGAACTCGGCCGCCTCGACGTGGTCGTAGATCGCCACGCTGAGCACCTGGGTCTTGCCGGGGATGTTGCCGCCGATCATCAGCACCACGCCGAACTCGCCCACCGTGTGCGCGAAACCCAGCACGGCCGCCGTCACCAGGCCGGGCCGCGCCAGCGGCAGGGCGATCGTGAGGAAGCGGTCACCGGCCGTCGCACGCAAGGTCGCGGCGGCTTCGAGCAGGCGCGGCGGAATCGCCTCGAACGCCTGCTGCAGCGGCTGCACGACGAAGGGCATCGTGTACAGCACCGAGGCCACCACCAGGCCGGCGAAGCTGAACGGCAGCCGCCCCAGCCCGAGCGCCTGCGTGGCCTGCCCGACCCAGCCCTGCGGACCCATCAGCAGCAGCAGGTAGAAGCCCAGCACCGTGGGCGGCAGCACCAGCGGCATGGCCACCAGGGCCGACCACAGCGGCTTGAGCCGCGAGCGCGTGCGCGCCAGCCACCAGGCGATCGGTGTGCCGACCAGCAACAACAAGGCGGTGCTCAGCGCCGCCAGTTCGGCGGTCAGGCGTATCGCCACCCAGTCGGCCGCGGTGAACATCGCTCAATGCCCGTAGCCGTAGGCCTCGACCACGGCCTGGGCCGGTGCGCTCTTCAGGTAGTCGAGCAGGGCGGCGGCGGCGGCGTTCTTCTCGCCGGTCTTGAGCAGCACCGCGTCCTGGCGGATCCGGCCATACAGCGCCGACGGCACCAGCCAGTACGAGCCCTGCGCGGGCTTGCCCGGCACCGCCACCTGCGAGAGCGCGACAAAACCCAGCTCGGCATTGCCGGTGGACACGAACTGGTAAGCCTGCGCGATGCTCTCGGCCGTCACCAGCCGGGGCGCCACGGCGTCGTACAGCCCGCGCGCCTTCAGCACCTCGACACCGGCGGCGCCGTAAGGCGCGAGCTTGGGGTTCGCGATCGCCAGGTGCTCATAGGCCTTGCCGGCCAGCACCCTGCCCTCGGCATCGACGAAATCCGGCTTGGCACTCCACAGCACCAGCTTGCCGATCGCATAGGTGAAGTTGCTGCCCGCGACCGCGAGGCCTTCGGCGACGAGCTTCTTCGGCGTTTCATCGTCGGCCGCGATCAGCACCTCGAAAGGCGCGCCGGCCTGGATCTGGGTGTAGAACTTGCCGGTCGCGCCGGCCGACACGACGAGCTTGTGGCCGGTGGCCGCGGTGAAGGACTCGGCGATCCTGGCCAGCGGACCGGCGAAATTGGCGGCCACTGCCACCTGCACCTCGCCCGCGTGCGCCACACCGGCGAAACCAACCAGGCCACCCAGGATCGCGGCCAGTCCCTGCCGCAGGAAAACAGCTCGTTTCATCATTCCGCTCCGTTGAAAGCACCACACGTCAAAGCACGGCACCGGGGCCTCGTTACCCCAGCACCAGGAGAATCACGTTGGAGGCCTGGAACACCGCGGCCACGGTGCTGCCCTCGGCCAGGCCGAGGTGCTGCACCGAGTCGTGGGTGATCACCGCGATCACGGTGCGGCCGCCCCCGATGTCGATCTTGACCTCGCTGTTCACCGGCCCTTCATGCAGGCGCGCCACCGTGCCCCACAGCTGGTTGTCGGCGCTGATGCGCTGGTCCGGGTCGGTCATCAGCAGCACCGAAGACGACTTGATCAGCGCCAGCACCTGCATGCCGATGGCCAGCCCCAGGGTCTGGGCCGACTCGCGGGTGATGACGGCCTTGAGCTCGGTGCGCTCGTCCAGGCGCAGGTAGATCTCGTAGTCGACCTCGCCTTCGCGCAGGCCGCTGACGGTGCAGGCGAGCTGGTTGCGCGCGCTGGTGCGAAAGGCCATGCGCCGCAGCAGCTGCTGGAAGCTGCGCACCGAGTGGGCGCCGCCTTCGGCTTCGTGCGCCTGTGCCGCCAAACGGTCCAGCGCAGCCTGGTACTCCAGCTCGACCGCACGGTACAGCGCGACCATGCTGCGGCCATGATCGGTCAGCCGTGTGCCGCCGCCCTGGCGGCCACCGGCCACGCGCTCGACCAGCGGCTGCTCCGCGAGGTTGTTCATCGCATCCACCGCGTCCCAGGCGGTCTTGTAGGACAGCGGCACGTGCTTGGCCGCCTGCGAGATCGAGCCATGCTGCTCGATCGCCTCGAGCAGGCGAATGCGGGTGTCGCCGAGGAAGCTGCCGAGCTCGGTGTTGACTTCGAGCTTGCCGACCAGGCGCGGGGGCATCGGAACGGGCGACATGGCGGGTGAGCGGTAGGTCTTGGTCATCTATGGTGAATCTTATATAGAAAAGCCAAAACCGTGCCAGGTTCGTGCTCCAGACCGATCGCGGCAACGGATTGCACAGCGATTTTCATGGGGCGCTATGGTTGTGTCTGCACGACCTCCCCGCCTAGACTCGCGCTCAAGCCTTGCGCGACCCTGTCGCGCTTATTTGTAGCCTTGTCTACATAACGACAGCAATGTCGACCCCACCGCACAGGAGCATCGCCATGGCCACAGGACTGAGCAGCCGCAACCGGTTCGAAGGCCGCATCACGGCCTTGCAGCCCGGCGCGATCAACACGGAGGTCGAGCTCACGCTGCCGGGCGGCGACGTCATCGTGGCGGTGATCACGCAGTCCAGCGCCAGGTCACTGGGGCTGACGGTGGGCATGCCGGCGGTGGCCCTGGTCAAGGCGCCCTGGGTCATCGTGCAAGCCGGCGTGCCGACGCTGAAATTCAGCGCCCGCAACCAGCTTGCCGGCACCGTCAGCGCCGTGCAGGCCGGCGCGGTCAACAGCGAAGTCGCGATCACGCTGCCCGGCGGCAGCGTGGTGCTGGCGATCATCACCAACGACGCGGTGACCGAGCTCGACCTGAAGCCGGGGGTGGCCGCGACCGCGCTGATCAAGTCCAGCCACGTCGTGTTGGGCGTGCCCAGGTAGGGCCGCCAACGCCGCGGCCTGCGGCGCCCTGGGTTCAGATCTTGAACCGCCACAGCCACGGCAGCTGGCGGCGGTAGAGCCGCAGCTCGCGGCCGGCGGACGGCAGCCAGGCGTCGATGACAGCCCAGACCATCGTGCGCGCCGCCTCGTCGCGTGGCGGCAGCAAGGCCCCCAGCTCCTCCCAGCTCTGCCAGTCGACCTTGGGCATGCGCTCGCGCACGGCCGGCGGCAGCGCCTGGGCGGACCGGGTCATGGTGCGCAGATGCTGTTCGACCGCCGGGCGGGCCAGGCGCGAGGCCTCGTACTGCGCCCGGCTCGCATCGCCCACCAGCACCTGGATGGCCCAGCCGGCCTCGAAGAAATTGGCCAGCAGCGAGGCCACATAGAGCCCGGCCGCCGGGAACACCGCGCCGCTGTCGGTGACCGCGGCATTCATGCGGGGGCTCCGAACGCGGCCGGGTCCTGCTGCCACTGCTCGAGCACCCGGCCACAGGGCGCGCCGTCGGCGCCGAAGCTGCGCTCTTCGAAGTGCAGGCTGCCGTCGCGCCCCATGATGAAGACGGTGCTGCTGCGCGTGCCGTGCTCGCCGCCCGCGACGAACACCGCCGAGCGGCGCTGCTCCTCGGCGCCGGCGAGGCCGGTCTCGGGCCAGCCGGCGTCGGCGGTGTGGCGATCGGCCAGCATCACGAACGCGGCCGCGGCGATGTCGGCCGCGCGGAGTTCCTCGTCGGGCATCGGCAGCTCGCAGCCGTACAAGGCCTGCGCGTCGCGCAAGCGCGGATAGCCATCGAGCAAGGTGGTGAAGCCGCCGGTGGCCTTGATGTAGGCGCCGAACAAGGTGCCCAGGCGCTCGGTCTGGGGCCAGCGCTGGTCGAGCAGGCCGTTCGACAGGGTATGCAGACCCTCGGTCAGCGCCAGCGGCAGGCGTGAACGCGTCGCCGCGTAGTGGGCCTGGCGCGGGTTGCCGACGATGAGGTTGAACGGCGCATACGGCCCCTTGTCGCGCATGAAGCGCCGCGCGAACACCACCGGGTCTTCGCCCGAGGCCAGGTAGGCCAGCGGCAGCTCGCCGCGGCTGGGTGCGCCGGCGGGCGGCGCGGCCGCTTCGCGGTAACCGGTGACGAGGGCGAAGCGGCCGTCGTCGCGGCTCACCGCGAGCCAGCTGCCCTGCCCTTGCAGGTCGCGACCGGCCAGAACGTCAGCGGGGTCGGTCCACCACGCGGCCGGTGCCGTCGCGCGGGCGTGGGCTTCGCTGCGGTTGTAGAGCAGCACCAGCGGGAAATAGGGGTGGGCACGCCAGGCGATGGCCACAACGCTCATGTCGTTCTCCTCATGGGCCGGGCCCGGATCGTGGCGCCTGCGCGGGCTGCGGCAGCGGCTTGCAGGCGATGGCCACCAGGTGCATCGCATCGTGGCGGATGCCCTCGGGCCCCCGCAGGGCTTCGAGCCGCCGAACGATCTCGGCGCGCGCGCGAACGCGCAGCGCTTCGGGCAGGTGCATCAGGAAGTGGCCCCAGGCGCTTGCCTGCATGAACTCGATCGCGCCGTCGCCGCTGGCGTGCAGGATCACCTCCGGCTGCGCGTCGACGCACACCGGGGCGAACCCGGCCCGCCGCAGCAGGCCATCGAGTTCGACCGCGCCGACGGCGTACCGGCGGCCCTCCTCGGGCGGCGCGTGGCCGGCGTAGGGCGGCTCGGCCAGCAGCGCGGCCTGCACCTGCTGCGCCGGATGCGGGTGCGTGCCCGCGGGGGTCACGAGCCCGAGGCGCCCGCCCGGCACCAGCAAGCGAGCGCATTCGGCCAGCGCGCGGGCCGCATCGGGCCAGCCGTGCAGCACGCCGTTGGCGACGATGGCCTCGAAGCTGCCCGCCCCGAAGCGGGCCAGCTGGTACACATCACCGACCTGGAAGCGCAGGTTGTGGCGACTGCGCTGGTGCGCGATCTGCACGCGCAGCGGCAAGGCGTCGAGCCCCAGCACCTCGCCTTCGGCGCCGACGCGGTCGGCCAGCTGCGCGGCCAGCAAGCCGGTGCCGCAACCCAGCTCGAGCACGCGCTCGCCGCGGCGCAGGCCCATGCTCGCCGCCAACGCGCGGCCGGCCTTGAGGTGGCGGTCGAGGGCGATGCGCTCGTAGTGCGGCGCCAGCGACGGGGCCGGCGCGGCCGACGTGTTCGAGGCGGAGCCACGTTCACCCATGTGATCAACCGCAATGTGCAGTGGCCGGAAAGACGCCGGTGGACAGATAGCGGTCGCCCCGGTCGCAGACGATGAAGACGATGGTCGCGTTCTCCACCGTCCTGGCGATCTGAAGCGCCACCCAGCAGGCGCCGGCCGCCGAGATGCCGGCGAACAGGCCTTCTTCGCACGCCAGCCGGCGGGCCATGTCCTCGGCGTCGGCCTGGCCGACGAGCACCAGTTCGTCGACTCCCGCCGGGTCGTAGATCCGCGGCAGGTAGGCCTCGGGCCATTTGCGGATGCCCGGGATGCGCGCGCCTTCGGCGGGCTGCGCGCCGATGATTCTCGGCGCCGGGCTCTTTTGCTTCAGGTAGCGCGAGACGCCGGTGATGGTGCCGGTGGTGCCCATGGCGCTGACGAAGTGCGTGACGCGGCCGCCGGTGTCGTTCCAGATCTCGGGGCCGGTGGTCTCGAAGTGGACGCGCGGGTTGTCGGCGTTGGCGAACTGGTCGAGCACGCGGCCCTTGCCGTCCCTCTGCAGTTGCTCGGCCAGGTCGCGCGCCTGCTCCATGCCGCCCGCGGCCGGCGTGAGGATCAGCTCGGCACCGAAGGCCCGCATCGTCTGCGCGCGCTCGACCGACAGGCCCTCGGGCATGACCAGCAGCATGCGGTAGCCGCGGATCGCCGCGGCCATGGCCAGCGCGATGCCGGTATTGCCCGAGGTGGCTTCGATGAGCGTGTCGCCGGGCCGGATCTCGCGGCGTTCCTCGGCGCGCCGGATCATGCTGAGGGCCGGCCTGTCCTTCACCGAGCCGGCCGGGTTGTTGCCTTCGAGCTTGCCGAGGATGACGTTGCCGCGCCGCTCGTTGTCGGCGCCGGGCACGCGCTGCAGCCGCACGAGCGGCGTGGCGCCGATCACGTCTTCCAGCGTCTTGTAGGGGGGTGCTGCCGATCGGAGCACTGCCCGCTCGGCCGTGGCGTTCGGTGCATTCATGGGCGCACCACGCCGCGCCTTCAGGCCGCGGCCGCGTCCTCCGGGCCGAAGCAGTGTGCGTAGTCGCTGCACACGCTGCAGCTCGGGGCGCGGCAGATCGGGAGTTGGGCCTTGTCGCAGAGTTGCTTGTAGAGGAACTTCTTCCACTTCATGTCGCGGTCGTTGCGCGCGGCCAGCTCCGGGAACCAGCGCGTCATCAGCGCCGAGAGTTCGCGCCGCGAGGGCAGGTGCAGGTCCTGCCACAGGTGGTTGTCGCCCAGGCTGGCCTGGCCCAGCGCATGCGCCAGCCAGCGCATCTCCTCGTGCGCGCCCGCGGCCGGTGCACCGCATTCCATCAGCAGCGCGACCAGGTCCTCGATCTCGTCGTAGCGCGGCTCCGTGCGCTCGGCATGGGCCAGGGCCTGCCAGTCCAGCTCCAGCACCGGGTCGGCCCCCGGGAACCAGCGCGCGATCAGGTGCCGCGTGGCGGCGGCACCGAGTCCGGCCAGCGGCAGCAGCCGGGTGCCGTGGGTGTCGAAGGCCGTCGCCAGCACCCCGGCCACGGCCTGCACCTCGGGCGCTTCGGTGTCGGTGGCGCAGCCCATCAGCGCGCTCCAGAGCGCCAGGCGCGACCCGCCGGGCAGCGCGCCATGCACGCCGCCGGGCGTGGCCTGCAGGTACAGGCCCACGACCGTGCTGCGCGGTGCTGCTCTCCTGACCTGGGCTCGCATGGCGAATTGCCTTCAGGCTTCCACGGCGGCGTGCGTGTAGCACTTCTTCGGGCAGATCTTCGAGCACGCGGTGCAGCCGATGCACATCTCCTGGTGCGCGATCGTCATGACCTTCTTTTCGTACTCTTCTTCGTCGTCATCGTCGTCCTGCGAGACGCCGACGCGCTCGCCGTCCTCGTTGAGGCCGACCATCGCGAGCACGCCGCGCGGGCAGACCTTGAAGCAGCGGCCGCAGCCGATGCAGGTTTCTTCGTTGATGTTCTGGACGAACTTGGGCGTCCAGGTTTCGCCGCTGGGCAGCGTGACGGAAAAACTGCTCATGTCCCTTCTCCTCGCTGGTGCGTCGGGCTCAGGCCGGCGTCGCGGCGGCCAGCTGCTTGCGTACCGCCATCAGCGCGGCGTGCGCGTCGTGGGCGACCTGCGCCACTTCGAGAATCCTTTCCCAGTTGGTGGGCAGTTCCTCGGACAGGTCGTGCAGGTCCATCTTGGCTTGCGTGGCCTTGGCGTTGAGCTTCTTGGCTTGCGCCTTGAGGTCTTCGAGCTCAGCCATAGTTCGCCACCTCCTTGTAGGCCTCGACCATGCCGACGCCTTCGGCCACCAGCTTGCCGCCGGCCTCGGCCAGCTTGGCCAGGCTGGCATAGCCGAAGCGGTGCACGTCGCGCAGGTGGCGGTTCACGACGATCAGGCGGCCGGCGGTGAGCACGGCGCGACCGAAGCCTTCGTGGCTCATCTTCATCATCGGGCTGACCATGCAGCCGGTGGCGCGCTCGATCGACAGGCCGATGGCGTTGTGGAACAGCTCCAGGCGCCACAGCGTCTCGGGGTCGGGGTCGCCCATCATCGGCAGCGCGCGGCGCTGCTCGGCGCTGAGGATGTAGGGCTCGAGCAGCTTGGCGTCGCTCTTGCCTTCCCAGGTGCCGTGGGTGTCTTGCGCGCGGATCTGCTTGACCAGCTCGCGGATGAACGGGTCCTGCAGCAGCGCCTCGTCGGTGGCGGGGGTGCCGGGTGCTTCGACCGTGGTGGCTTCACTCATGACTTCACCTTTTCTTCATCGTCGTCTTCGAAATCGTGGGCCTTCGCCTGGTCTTTCAGCAGCGCCTTGCGCAACCAGGGGGGCGGTGTGCCCTTGAGCACCTCCTGCATCTTGTCGAGCAGCTCGAGGATGGGCTCGGGCTGCGTCACCTTGATGGGGTGGATCTTGGTGGCCACCACGCGCGCCGCGGCCGAGCCGCCGATCGCCGCGACGTAGACGATCGCGCAGTCCTTGATGGCCTCGAGCTTGGGGGCGAGCTTGTCCTCGTTGCCGTCTTCGGCGAGGTCATCGCCGAACGGGTAGGCCTGCACGAACCTGTAGCCGGCGGCATCGATCTCGTAGACCGCGAGGTGCTTGGCCCAGCCGAAGTGCGCATCGACGCGCTGCTGGTCCTGGGTGGCGAAGGCGATCTTCATCAGGGCTCCTTTGGGGGCTTGGATTCAGGCGGCGGCGGAGGCGGCCGCTTGGCTGCCGTGCGACAGGCGGGGGATCTCGGCGCTGACATGGGCCACGCCCGGCTCGGGCACGGTGCTGAACAGCGGCATGACCACGCCGCGCGCGGCCGCCACCGCGGCTTCGGGCAGCGGCCAGTCGCCGGGGCCGTGGTGCGGAATCTGCTCCATCAGCACATTGCCCACCTCGTAGACGAAGTTGCGCGTGCCGCGGTAGCCGACATAGCACTTGTGCGCATTGCCGATGCGGTCGAAGGTCGGGATGCCCAGGCGAAACAGCGGCCTGCCCAGGCGCTCGGCGGCCTGGCGGCCGTGCGAATGCGTCATCAGCAAGTCGCAGCCGGTGGCCTTGGCGGCCTGCTCGAAATCTTCGAGGTCGCCGATCACGACCTCGGCAGTGGGCATGCGCTCGAGCAGCGGCGACGCCGTGGTGGTGACGCAGACCGCGAGCTCGGCGCCCATCTCGGTCAGGAAGCTGCCCACGGCGAACAGCAGGTCGGGCTCGGCGCCGAGCGCGACCTTGACGTTGCCGAAGTGGAAGTGGCCATCGAGCATCGCATCGACGAGCTGGCTGCGCTGGCGGCGCAGGCGCTGCGGCACGGCGCGCCCGGAGAGCGTGCTGAGGCACCGCACGAAGGCGTCGGTCGCGGTCAGGCCGGTGAGGCGATCGAACAGCGTGAAGGGCACGCCGCAGCGCGCTTGCAGGGCCTCGGCGGCGGGCCGCATCTGCTCGCCGATGGCCAGCGTGTGGACCGCACCGCCGAGGCCCTGCAGCGCCGCCAGCGGCGTGCCGCCGATCGTGGTGCCGAGCCAGTCGTCGGGGATGTGGCCGTCGAGCGAGCCCGACACGTCGGGCACGAACACCGGCTGCAGGCCGAAGGCCTCGATCAGCTCGCGCAGCTCTTCGATGTCGCCCGGCGTCAGGTGGCTGCCGGGCAGCACGTTGACGCAGCCTTCGCGGCGCGGCGTGTCGGTCTTCGGCAGCTGCTTCACGAGCGTGGTGACCGCCTTGGCCCAGCCGTCCTGGAAGGCGCCGGCGTAGTCGGGCGTGGAGACGTAGACGATCTCGGTGTCGGCCAGCTCGGGGTGCTTCTGGCGGGCCAGGGCGATGTAGCCGTCGACGTCGTCGCCCTTGGTTTCGGTCAGGCCGGTCGAGCAGATCGCGATGAGCTGCGGCTTGGCGCGGCTGCGGATGTTGAGCAGCGCCTTCTCGATGTTGTCGTAGCCGCCCATGATGGTGGTGGCCTCGTTCATCGCGGTGGTCTGCAGCGGGATCGCCTCCTTGAAGTGGCGCACCAGCACGACCAGGCCGAACGAGGTGCAGCCCTGCGAGCCGTGCATCATCGGCATGCAGGACTCCAGCCCCATGAACGCATAGCTCGCGCCCAGCGGCTGGCTCATCTTGAGCGGATTGACCGTGCAGGCCTTCTTGGACTCGACGACGTGGGCCATGATCGTGTGCTCCTGCCGCCTCAGGCCGGCTGCGCTTCGCTGGCGAGCTGTTCGGCGCTCTGCTCGATCAGCAGCGTGTCGACGGTCTCCCAGGGCGCGGGCGTGCGCACCTCGGCCCACATCGGGTTGAAGAGCGCCTTGTCGATCTCCGCGATCATCGTGACCATGCCTTCGTAGCCGGCGAAGGCATGGTGGCGCTCCTGGTTGATGTCCATCCAGGGCATGCGCGCCTTCAGCGCCACGAACTGGCTGCGCCCGCCGCTGAGCATGATGTCGGCCTTGGCGTCGCGCAGCATCGCGTACATCTGGCGCGGCGTCATGTCGTCGATCATGTGGGCGTCGTCGCCCATGATCTCCTTGATCTTTTCCTTGTCTTCCTTGGTGCTCTTCTTGATGCTGGTGCCCACCACCTCGAGCCCGGCCTCCTGCAGCGCGGCCACCACCGACCAGCTCTTCACGCCGCCGGTGATGAGCAGCACCTTCTTGCCGGTGAGGCGCTGCTTGTAGCCGCGGATGCGCTCCCAGGCGCGTGCCTCTTCCACCGCGATCAGCGCTTCGGTGCGCTCCTTCAGCTCGGCCGGCGCGCCGCGCTCGACCAGCAGCCGCGCGATCTCGCGCAGGGTTTCGCTCATGTCGCCAATGCCGTAGAACGAGCCCTCGAAGTACGGGATGTCCCAGCGCTGCTGCATCTTGGTGGCGATGTTGATCATCGACTTCGAGCAGACCATCATGTTGGCCTTGGCGCGGTGCGCCGAAGCGACCTCCTTGTACCGCCCGTCGCCCGAGATGCAGCTGAGGATGCGCACGCCCAGGGCATCGAGCAGCGGCTTGACCTGCCACAGCTCGCCCGAGAGGTTGTACTCGCCGATGATGTTGATGTCGTAGGGCGTGGTGGTGTCGGGCTCGATGGTGCCGACCACGTAATCGAGCAGGGCCTCGGCGCCGAGCTTGTTGCCCAGGTTCTTGGGGCCGGCGAAGCCCGGCGCGTTGACCGGGATCACCGGCTTGTTGAACTTCTCGGCGGCGCGCTTGCACACCGCCTCGATGTCGTCGCCGATCAGCCCGGTGACGCAGGTCTGGTAGACGAAGATGGCCGGCGGGTCGTACTTCTCGCAGATCTCGCGGATCGACTTGAACAGGCGCTTCTCGGCGCCGTAGATCACGTCGAGTTCGTTGATGTCGGTGGTGAAGCCGGTGCGGTAGAGCGTGGAGCCCGACGAGGCGCTGTGCCGGTTGTCCCAGGAGTTGCCCTCGCAGGCGATCGGCCCGTGCACCAGGTGCGCCACGTCGACGATGGGCTGCAAGGCGATCTTGGCGCCGTCGAAGGCGCAGCCGCCGGCGGCGGCACCCGGCGTCAGTTGCTTGGTGCAGCCCTTCTTGCGCTCCTTCTCGCTCTTGCCCTGGTTCTTGTCGCAGCCAGGCTCCTCGAAGACTTCGGCAATCTTGGCTTTGAGCGACGCGGACATCCGGGGCCTCCTGTGCTGGGCTGCGACATCGAACGGTGGGGTTCGAGTGCCCTATTGCAGCTTCGATGCCAGGGGCGGAAATCCTTAGGAATCAAGCACTTGGCACTTTGGGGCCGGCCTTGCGGCGCAGCGGCGCGACAAGCCGGCTGCTGCGATTGGCGGGTTTGCGACAAAGCCCGGCCGACGGGCACGAGCCGCGGGACGGCGAGACGGACATGGAGGGCGGGCGGACCCTCAGCAGCCACTGCCTCAGGCGACAACGGCTGTCACGCTGCAGCCCGCAGGAACTGCGCCGCATGTCGCCGCAGGCCTTTGGCGACGGGCTCCCAGACACTGCCGGGAAACCCCTTCGGCAGGCGGTGCTCGACGCTTTGCAAGGCGCCGTCCGCGCTCTCGACCAGGGCCGCCATGCGCGCCCACGCATCAGGGCCACAGAGGGAGGCCAGCCGCTGCCAGTGCCGGAGGTCGATCTCGCGCAGGCGGTAGTGCGCGTTCTTGCCCCGCACGGCCATGGCCAGCTTGGCCCGCTGGTAAGGCAACCGGTTCGGGCCGCTCCCGATGATGGGCCAGGCCGACAACACGTCGTACAGCGGCGCCAGACCGAAGCGGCCACCGCGCCGGTGCTGGATCGAGAAGTTCTTCGCATGGCCGTCGGTCGCGGCCAGCAGCCAGAACGCCAGTTGCGCCAGCGCGAACGTGGTGCGGTCCGCCATCGCCTGTTCGCTGTTGGCCAGCACCGCCAGGCAGTCGGCTACCGACGGGCCGCCCTCGCTTTCGTACTTGCGCTGGGGCGCGATACCCAGTGCCTGGCAAAAGTCTTCCTGCGGCAGGCGCGCAATCCAGGCGCCCTCGGGGGGCTTGAAGCGCGGCTTGCGTTCGGCGCCTGCGGGCACGCCTTGCCAGCGGCGGTCGAACCGCGTGACGACCAGCGCCTTGGTGTCGCCGAAGCTTGCAATCGACGTCTCGGCCGTGGCGATGCCCAGCTCGTTCATGAGTTCGGCGCACAGCCACTCGTTCTCGACCGAGCCGGTCATGTCGGCGCGCAGGTTGCCGACCCGGCCGAGCGGCAGCTTCAGGATGTGCGTGGTGGGCGTGACGCCCTTTGGCCGGTACCAGCGCCCGGCCATCCGCAGCAGGGCTGTCTTTTCCTGGGCGCCGGCAATGGAGATCCGCAGGTCGTCTTCGCCTCGCTGCCCCAGCGGGGCGTCCGACGTCACCGCGGCCAGGATCCGGTCGACGTCGGCGTCCTTCAGGGGCTCGGCTTCGACGCGGTTCCAGCCTTCCGGTTCGGCGCCCGGCGGCAGCAACTGCACGGCGCCCACGCAGTCTCGACCGATGGCCCGCAGCAGGTCGAAGGGGTCGTCGGAGCGGGCCTGGAACCGCCGGCGCAAACGGCGCCGGATCTCGGTGCTGTCGGGCAGCAGGTTGTCGAAGTAGTTCGTGACCGCATCGCCGCGGTGCTCCAGCCCCACCGTGAACGGCAGCGACAGCGACAGCGCCCGCCCCTCGTCCGACTGCGCCCAGGCCTCGTGGTAGCGCAGCACGGGCGTGCCCGTGCGCAGCGTGGCCCACACGGCCACGGCCCTGCCGTTCATCCAGACCTGAAGCTCCGCCATCCGTGGCCGCTGTGGTTGGCTATGAGGGGTGGTTACCAGGGCTCGTCCGGCGGGCGGCCCCGGGCCGCAGCGGCCCGGGGCTCGCTGGGGCGCAGCACCATCTGCACCCCCAGCGCCCCCAGCAGGCCAAGCAACTGCTCGACGCTGATGGCAGTGGGATCGTGCTCGATGCGCGTGATGCGGGTCTGTCCGACGCCCAGCACCGCACCCAGCTGCGCCTGGCTCAGGCCGCGCGCCTTGCGCAGCGCGCGCAGGTGGGCCGAGAGCTGCCCGGGAGACTGGATCGGATAGTCCATGGGAATGCAGCTTATGCCTCATTCGGCATTTTTACAATAAATGCCTCAAGAGACATACTGGCACGATATGCCTTTTAAGGCATATCACCCCACCAGCGCTGCAACTTGCCGGGGCGCCAGGGCCTGCGTCACCCTTCCGGCTTGCGCCACACGCTCGCCAGCCAGGGCTGTTGCTCGATCGGCACGCCGGTCGGGCGATAGAAGTGAGCCAGTTCAGCGAAGCCGGCCGCACCGAGATGCGCCTGCCAGGCGGGCCAATCGTGGAACGCGCCGTAGCGATCGCCGGTCCAGCCCTCCTGGCCGTCGCCGCGGGGGTTCGAACTGAAGAGCACGCCGCCGGGCTTCAGGCTCCGGTGCAGTTGCCGCAGGACGCGCGGCAGTTCCTGGCCGGGAACATGGAACAGCACCGCGTTCGCGAACACGCCGTCGTAGCGGTCGTGCGGCAGGTCGAGCTGCAGGAAGCTCTGCTCCAGCACCTCGCACCCGCTGTGGGCGCGCGCCATCGCTGCGAGCTGCGGCGACCCTTCCAGACCGACGGCGCGATGTCCCAGCGCCTTGAAGGTGTGCAGGTCGCGTCCGGGCCCGCACCCGAAGTCCAGCAGATCGAACGGCGGCGGCACGCGGATGTGCGCCAGGAAGGCGCCGATGTTCTGGCTGACGTCGTGATCGCGCGTGCCTTCCCAGTAGGCCTGGGCGCGCTGGTCGTAGTGCGCCACGGTGCGGGCGGCGATCCGGTGCAGGTCTTCAAGGCTCAGCGTCATGCCGCATCATTCCACGCGGTCGCCGCTGCCCGGTGGATCGGCCTGCCGCAGCGGGTGGCAAGGCTTCGAGCGCACGTTGCCCTTGGCAGATGGTGGACCGCTATGCCAAGTTTGCAACTGAGAATCTGGTGGTCGCTGCGTCTCGGATCGAGACGGTGCGCGGCACCGTTGATCTGACTGGTAGGCCGTGTTGGACTTGAACCAACGACCAAAGGATTATGAGTCCTCTGCTCTAACCAACTGAGCTAACGGCCCCCGCGCGACGCAGTGTAGTGGCTGCTCCGCAGGGCCCCGGCCACTGCGCCGGGAACAGCGGGCCGCAACGGCCTCCGCGGCCATGGCGGCCGTTTGATCCAACGCAATGCACGGCCCCGTCGGGCGACCAGAATCGAACCGACGATCCCGCTGAGACCAGGAGTTGCCATGAACCCGATGCCGGATGCCCTGACCAAGACCGCGCGGCCTGCGCCGCGAAGCGCACCGGAGGACGGCTTCGCGGTGCTCGATGCCTGCCACCGCAGCACGCTGACCGTCGTCGGCGCGCTCGAGGAGCTTGTCGCGACGATCGACCGCGACGGCATCACCCCGGCGGCCCAGGTGTCTGCGGCGGCGATCGCCAACTTCCTTTCGACCACGGCCCGCGCCCACCACGAGGACGAGGAGTTGCATGTCTTTCCGGCGCTGCTGGGCAGCGCCGATGCGGAGCTCGTGCAGACCGTGCTGCGATTGCAGCAGGACCATGGCTGGCTCGAAGAGGACTGGCTCGAGCTCGAGCCCCATGTGCAGGCCATCGCCACCGGCTACGGCTGCTGCGACCTCGACACCCTGCGGCTGGGAACGACGGTCTTCGCTGCGCTGTACCGCGACCACATCGACCTCGAGGAATCGATCGCCTACCCGCAGGCGCGCGCGCAGATCAGCCCGGCCGTCCGGCAGGAGATGGGGCGCGAGATGGCCGCACGCCGCCGCGCCGCCGCGCGCTCGACGGCCGGGCGCTGACCGCACCGGCCGGCGCTCACCAGCGCACGGCCCCATCGCCGGGTGGCGTTCCGCGGCGTTGCCGTGCGCGCCGGGTCATGCACCGCTACCATGGCTTTGGCCTTGGCATCGGGACGCTTGCGATGACGACGACCCCGCGTATCGAACACGACAGCTTCGGCGAGATCGCCGTGCCGGGCGACCGGCTGTGGGGCGCGCAGACGCAGCGCTCGCTGCAGCACTTCGACATCTCCACCGAGCGCATGCCGCGCGAGCTGCTGCTGGCGCTGGCGCTGGTCAAGCGCAGCGCGGCACGGGTCAACCGCCAGCTCGGCGTGCTCGACGCGCGCAAGGCCGAGGCCATCGCGGCGGCGGCCGACGAGGTGATCGCCGGGCAGCATGCGCAGGAGTTTCCGCTGTCTCTGTGGCAGACCGGCTCGGGCACGCAGACCAACATGAACATGAACGAGGTGCTGGCCAACCGCGCCTCGCAGCTGCTGGGCGGCGCGGTGGGCGAGGCGCGGCTGGTGCACCCGAACGACGAGGTGAACCGCGGGCAGTCGTCGAACGACGTGTTCCCCACCGCGATGAGCGTGGCCGCCGTGCAGGCGATCGAGGACACGCTGCTGCCGGCGCTCGCCACGCTGCACGACACGCTGGCGCGCAAGGCGCGCGACTTCGCCGGCATCGTGAAGATCGGCCGCACCCATTTGCAGGACGCCACGCCGCTCAGCCTGGGGCAGGAGGTGTCGGGCTGGGTGGCGCAGCTGGCGCATGGCATCGAACATTTGCGCGCGGCGCTGCCGCACCTGCGCGAGCTGGCGCTCGGCGGCACCGCGGTGGGCACCGGGCTCAACGCCCACCCCGAGTTCGGCACGCGGGTGGCGCAGGAGTTGTCGCGGGCCGCGGGCACTGCCTTCGTGTCGGCACCGAACAAGTTCGAGGCGCTGGCCGCGCACGATGCGCTGGTGCATGCGCACGGCGCGCTGAAGACGCTGGCCGCGTCGCTGGTGAAGATCGCCAACGATGTGCGCTGGCTGGCTTCGGGCCCGCGCTCGGGCCTGGGCGAACTCCGCATCCCCGAGAACGAGCCGGGCAGCTCCATCATGCCGGGCAAGGTGAACCCGACGCAGTGCGAGGCGCTGACGATGGCGTGCTGCCAGGTGCTGGGCAACGACGTGGCGGTCAACGTCGCCGGTGCCTCGGGCAACTTCGAGCTCAACGTCTACAAGCCGGTGATCATCCACAACGTGCTGCAGAGCATCCGGCTGCTGGCCGACGGCGCGCGCAGCTTCGACGAACACTGCGCGCGCGGCATCGAGCCCGACCGCGGCCGCATCACGGAGCTGCTGCGGCGCTCGCTGATGCTGGTGACGGCGCTCAACCCGCACATCGGCTACGACAAGGCGGCGCAGATCGCGAAGAAGGCCCACGCCGAGGGCCTGACGCTGCGCGAGGCGGCCGTCGCCTCGGGCCACCTGACGGCCGAGCAATTCGATGCCTGGGTGCGCCCGGAGCAGATGATCGGCCCGGGCTGAGCGCGCGAGACCCTCACCCCGGCCCTCTCCCGCGGTGCGGGAGAGGGCGCCCGAAGCTACTTCTGGCTCAGTGCCTGCGTGACCAGTCGCGAGGTGATGTCGACGATCTGGATCATGCGGTCGTAGGGCATGCGCGTGGGGCCGATGACGCCGAGCGTGCCGACCACCTTGCCGTCGACCTCGTAGGGCGCCGACACGACCGACAGCTCCTCGAACGGCACGATCTGGCTCTCGCCGCCGATGTAGATGCGCACGCCTTCGGCGCGGCTGCTCACGTCGAGCAGGCGCATCAGCTGGGTCTTCTGCTCGAACAGGTCGAACAGCTTGCGCAGCGAGCCCATGTCGCTGGAGAAGTCGTGCATGGTCAGCAGGTTGCGCTCGCCCGACACGACCACCTGCTCGGTCTCGCCGCCCGCCGCCTCGCTGCCGAACTGCACCGCGGCCTGCATCAGCGAGGCGATCTCGCCGCGCAGCGCGTCGATCTCGGTCTTGAGCCGCTCGCGCACCGCCTCGATCGTGAGACCGCTGTAGTTGGCGTTGATGAAGTTGCTGGCCTCCACCAGCTCCGAGGGGCTGTGGTCGCGCGCGGTGAAGATCACGCGGTTCTGCACGTCGCCGTCGGGCGCCACCAGGATCACCAGCACGCGCCGCTCGCCCAGGCGCATGAACTCGATGTGGTGGAACACACCCGCCTTGCGCGGCGCCGTCACCACGCCGACGAACTGCGACAGGTTGCTCAGCACCTGTGCCGCATGCGCGATCACGCGCTGCGGCTGGTCGGGCTGCAACTGTTCGTGCGCGGCGGCCAGGCCGGGCTCGTTGCGACCCATCTCGAGCGACCGGGCGGTCAGCATGGTGTCGACGAACAGCCGGTAGCCGCGGGCCGTGGGCACGCGCCCGGCGCTGGTGTGCGGGCTGGCGATCAGGCCCAGGTCTTCCAGGTCGGCCATCACGTTGCGGATGGTGGCGGGGCTCAACTCCAGCCCCGAGGCGCGCGACAACGTGCGCGAGCCGACCGGCTGACCATCGGCGATGTAGCGCTCGACCAGCGTCTTCAACAGGGTCCTGGAACGTTCGTCGAGCATGGTGGAAATCATTGTAGGGCGCGGTTTTGCGGGCCCGTCGACGCGGTCGCGTCGCGCGCAAAGGCTGTGGTGTAATTTCTCTCACCATGACGAGCCGTTTCCGTCACGCTGCCCTCGTCGGCAAATACCAGGCGCCGGGCAGTCGCCAGGTGCTCGCGAGCGTGGCCGAGTTCCTGACGAACCAGGGGCTCGAGGTCTCGCTCGAGGCCACCACCGCGATGGCGGTCGGCCTGCCCGACCACGAAGCGCTCGACGCGGCGGCCATCGGCCGGCACTGCGACCTGGCGGTCGTGGTCGGCGGCGACGGCACCATGCTCGCCACCGCACGCCTGCTGGCGCGCTACGGCGTGCCGCTGATCGGCATCAACCAGGGGCGGCTCGGCTTCATGACCGACATCCCGATGGCCCAGTTCCAGGAAACCATCGCGCCGATGATCGCCGGCGACTACGAGGAAGAGCACCGCACCATGCTGGAGGGCTGCGTCAAGCGCCCGTCCGGCGACGGCTTCGAGGTGATCTACGAGAGCTTCGCGGTCAACGACGTGGTGGTCAGCCGCGGCGCCAGCGCCGGCATGGTGGAGCTGCGGGTCGACGTGCAGGACCAGTTCGTCACCAACTTCCGTGCCGACGGGCTGATCATCTCCTCGCCGACCGGCTCGACCGCCTATGCGCTGTCAGCCGGCGGGCCGATCCTGCACCCGGGCATTTCGGGCTGGGTGATGGTGCCGATCGCGCCGCACGCGCTGTCCAACCGCCCGATCGTGCTGCCCGACAACAGCGAGGTGCGCATCGAGATCGTCGCCGGCCGCGACGCCAGCGTGAACTTCGACCACCAGAGCCTCGCCAGCCTGCTGCACGGCGACCGCATCTGCGTGCGCCGCAGCGAGCACCGCGTGCGCGTGCTGCATCCGCGCGGCTGGAGCTTCTACGCCACGCTGCGCCGCAAGCTGCACTGGAACGAAGGCCTGCTGCCCGACGGCACGCCGTCGTGAGCAGTCTCCGGGGCGCTACAGGGTGAGGTCCTCGTGCTGAAGCGCATCGCCCTGCGCGACTTCGTGATCGTGCCCGAGCTCGAGCTCGAGCTGCACGCCGGCTTCACCGCGCTGACCGGCGAGACCGGCGCCGGCAAGTCCATCCTCGTCGATGCACTGCAGCTCGCGCTGGGCCACCGCGGCGACGCCGGCGTGGTGCGCGAAGGCGCGGCGCGCGCCGAGATCAGCGCCGAGTTCGACACCACGGCGTCGCTGCAGCCGTGGCTGGCCGAGGCCGGCTTCGATGCGCAGGACACGCTGCTGCTGCGTCGCACGCTCGACACCCAGGGCAAGAGCCGCGCGTGGGTGAACGGCAGCCCGGCCACCATCGGCCAGCTGCGCGAGCTGGGCGAGCACCTGGTCGACATCCACGGCCAGCATGCCTGGCAAAGCCTGACCCGGCCCGACGCGGTGCGCGGCCTGCTCGACGGCCATGCCGGCCTCGACGCCGCCCCGCTCGCCGCGGCCTGGGGCGCCTGGCGCGCCGCGGCCGAGCAGCTGGCCGACGCGCGCACCCGGCAGGCCGACCTGGAACGCGAGCGCGAGCGGCTGCAGTGGCAGATCGCCGAACTCGACAAGCTCGCCCCCGGCGCCGACGAATGGCCGGAGCTCAATGCCGAGCACCACCGGCTGAGCCATGCCCAGGCCATCCTGGAGGCGGTGCAGACGGCGCTCGCCGCGATCCGCGAGGACGACGACTCGGCCGACGCGCGCAGCGCGCAGGCGATCCATGCGCTCGAAGGCGTGCTCGACCACGACCCCTCACTGCGCGATCCGCTGGAGGTGCTGAAGAGCGCGCAGGCCCAGCTGCAGGACGCGGCGCACACACTGCACGCCGCGCTGCGCCACGGCGAGCTGGACCCGCAGCGGCTGCAGGCGCTCGACGAGCGGCTGGCCGCCTGGATGGGCCTGGCACGGCGCTTTCGCCGCCCGGCCGAGGAACTGCCGGCGCTGCGGGCCGGCTGGCGCGCGGAACTGGCCCGGCTCGATGCCGCGACCGACCTCGACGCGCTGGAGCGCCGGGTGCAGGCCGCGCGCAGCGCCTACGACGCGGCCGCGCAGGCCGTGAGCGCCCAGCGCAAGGCCGCCGCACCGAAGCTCGCCGCCTCGGTGACGGCGGCGATGCAGCAGCTCGGCATGGCCGGCGGGCGCTTCGAGGTCGCGCTGGAGCCGCTGGCCGAGCCGCAGCGTCACGGCCGGGAGGCGGCGGAGTTCCGCGTCGCCGGCCACGCCGGCAGCACGCCGCGCGCGCTGACCAAGGTGGCCTCGGGCGGCGAGCTGTCGCGCATTGCGCTGGCGATCGCGGTCACCACCAGCGAGCTAGGCGAGACCGGCACGCTGATCTTCGACGAGATCGACGCCGGCGTCGGCGGCAGCGTGGCCGATGCGGTGGGCCAGCTGATGCGCCGCCTGGGCCGCGATCGCCAGGTGCTGTGCGTGACCCACCTGCCGCAGGTGGCCGCTTGCGCCGACCACCACTGCGTGGTCAGCAAGGCCGCGCACCTGGGCACGACCCGCAGCGAGGTGCAGCCGGTCGGCGGCGCAGCGCGCGTGCAGGAGATCGCCCGCATGCTCGGCGGCGGCGCGGCCGGCGGCACCAGCCTGGCCCACGCGCAAGCCCTGCTCGTTGCGGCGAGCTCGGCCTCGGCGCCGGGCCCGGCGGCGGGCGGCGGTCGCAAGCGGCAGCGGGCATGAGCACGCCGGGCCGCCAAGGGCCACGGAGGGGCCCCTTCGTGGCCCTCTGCGAAGGCTCCCGCTCGGCGGGACCGCACGAAGTGCGCAGGGTGCCCGCATGACGCCCGCGACAGCCGCTGCGCAGGCCGCACCGCGCGAGGTGGTGCTGGTCACCGGCATCTCCGGTTCGGGCAAGTCGGTCGCGCTGCATGCGCTCGAAGACGCCGGTTTCTACTGCGTCGACAACCTGCCGCCCGAGCTGCTGCCCGAGTTCCTGCGCCTGGAGCAGGCGCGCACCGACGGCGCGATGCGCCGCATCGCGGTGGCGGTCGACGTGCGCAGCGCGCGCTCGCTGCCGGCGCTGCTGCCGAGCCTGTCGCAGCTCGGCAGCGAGGGCGTGAAGGTGCGCGCCATTTTTCTCGAGGCCAGCACCCACGCGCTGGTGCGGCGCTACTCCGAAACGCGCCGCCGCCACCCGCTCAGCACCGACGCCGCCGGCGAGACGCTCGACCAGCACCGCGTGCTGGTCGATGCGATCGAGCTCGAGCGCGAACTGCTCACCGAGCTGCGCGAGACCGCGACCGTCATCGACACCAGCCAGCTGCGCCCGGCCCAGCTGCGCGCCTGGGTGCGCCAGCTGGTGGAGGCGCCGGCCGGCGCGCTGACGCTGGTGTTCGAGTCCTTCGCCTTCAAGCACGGCGTGCCGCTCGATGCCGACTTCGTGTACGACGTGCGCGTGCTGCCCAACCCGCACTACATCGACGAGCTGCGGCCCTTGAGCGGCCGCGACGCGCCGGTGGCCGACTACCTGGCGCAGCAGCCCGACGTGCGCGAGATGCTGGCGCAGATCGAAGCCTTCCTCGTCCGCTGGCTGCCGGCCTTCGAGCAGGACCAGCGCGCCTATCTCACCGTGGCGATCGGCTGCACCGGCGGCCAGCACCGCTCGGTCTATTTCGTCGAGCAGCTGGCGCAGCGCCTGCGCGGGCGCGGCGCCACGCTGGTGCGCCACCGCGAACTCGATGCGCGCTGACGCGATGGCGGCTTTCGACCCGGCAAGCCTGCCGCCCGACCGATGACCGACGCCCCTGCCCCTTTCGAGCTGCCGCTGTTTCCGCTGCAGTCGGTGCTCTTTCCCGGCGGCCTGCTGAGCCTGAAGGTGTTCGAGGCGCGCTATCTCGACCTGGTGGGCGACTGCATGCGCGAGCGCAAGCCCTTCGGCGTGGTCGCGCTGAAGAAGGGCAGCGAGATCCGCAGCATGGACGATGTGGCGCTGGAGGCGATCGGCTGCCTGGCCGAGCTGATCGACGTCGACAGCCCGCGGCCCGGCATCCTGCAGGTGCGCTGCCGCGGCACGCAGCGCTTCGAGACCGGGAGCGCCTCGCAGCAGGCCAATCACCTGTGGGTCGCGCAGGCGCGTCTGCTGCCCGACGACGAAGCGCAGCCGCCCACCGAGGAGCTGCTCGGCTCCGCGCAAGGCCTCGCGAACGCGATCGCCACGCTCAAGCAGCAGGGCAACGCACCCTTCCTCGAGCCCTACCACTTCGAAGACGCGGGCTGGATCGCCAACCGCTGGTGCGAGATCCTGCCGATCTCGGTCGCCGCGAAGCAAAAGCTGATGGAACTGCCCGACCCGCTGGTGCGGCTGAAACTGGTCGACGAGTTCCTGCGCAGCAAGGGCGTGGTCGGGTAGTGATGCCGACCGATTCCCCGGCCCGCGACGCCGCGCTGGCGATGGCGCCGGCGCGCTTTCGCGAGATCGGCCATGCGCTGGTCGACCGCATCGCCGCCCTGATGGCCGAGCTGCCCGGGCGCCCGGTGACGCACGGTGAAACGCCGGCCGAGGTGCGCGCGCTGCTCGGCGACGACCCGCTGCCGCTGACCGGCGCGGACCCGGCCGCGCTGCTCGACGCCGCCGCCAGCCTGCTGTTCGACCATTCGCTGCTCAGCAGCCACCCGCGCTTTCACGGCTACATCGCCGCGTCGCCGGCACCGATCGGTGTGCTGGCCGAGCTGCTGGCGGCCGCGCTGAACACCAACGTCGCGCTGTGGCACGCCGCGCCGGTGGCCAGCGAGATCGAGGTGCAGACGGTGCGCTGGCTGGCCGAGCTGGTGGGCTACCCGGCCGGCTGCGGCGGCCTGCTGGTGAGCGGCGGCAACCTGGCCAACCTGGTGGCGCTGCTGGCCGCCCGCCGCGCCCGGCTGCCGGGCGTGCGCGAGCACGGCCTGCAGCAGGCACGGCTCGCGGTCTACGCCTCGGCGCAGACGCACGGCTGGCTCGACAAGGCGGTCGACATCGCCGGGCTCGGGCTGCAGGCGGTGCGCTGGATCCCGACCGACACCGGGCAGCGCCTCGACGTGAACGCACTCGCGGCGCGCATCGAGGCCGATGTCGCCGCCGGCGTGCAGCCGCTGATGGCCATCGGCACCGCCGGCACGGTGAGCACCGGCGCGATCGACCCGCTGCCGGCGATGGCGGCGCTGTGCCGCCAGCTGGGCCTGTGGTTCCACGTCGACGGCGCCTACGGCGCGCCGGCCGCCTGCCTGCCGGATGCGCCACCCGAACTGCTGGGCCTGCGCGAGGCCGACTCGCTGGCGCTGGACCCGCACAAGTGGCTGTACGCCCCGATCGAGGCCGGCTGCGTGCTGGTGCGCGAGCCACGCCACCTGCTCGATGCCTTCAGCCAGCGCCCGCCCTACTACGGCGCCCCCGGCGGCAACGAAGGCACGAACTTCCACGAACTCGGCCCGCAGAACACGCGCGGTTTTCGGGCGCTGAAGGTCTGGCTCGCGCTGCGCATGGCCGGACGCGACGGCTACCGGCAGATGATCGGCGACGACATCGCGCTGGCGCGGCGGCTGCATGCGCGCGTGCAAGCGACGCCGCGGCTCGAGGCCGGCCCCGGCGGCCTGAGCATTGCGACGCTGCGCTACGTGCCCGATGCGCCGCAAGCCCGCGACGAGGCCGCGCTCGATGCGCTGAACCGCCGCCTGCTCGAGCGCCTGCAGCACGACGGCCGCGCCTGGCTCAGCCCCGCGGTGGTCGACGGCCGCTTCTGGCTGCGCGCCTGCATCGTCAACTTCCGCACCGGCGCGGAGCAGGTGGACGCGCTGCCCGCGCTGGTCGTCGAACTCGGCGACGCGCTGGGCGCCGCCGGCTGCAGCGGCACCTGAAGGCGCACCCGCGGCAGCGGCCGGCACGGGGCTTGCGCATGACGCCCGCTATGGACGCGCCCGACGACGACATCACCCGCCACTCCGCGCTCGAAGACGCGATGGCCCTGCTGCTGGGCACGGCGGCCATGGCGCTCGGCATCGCGATGTTCCAGCACGCCGGACTGCTGGCCGGCGGCACCGCGGGCCTGGCCTTCCTGCTGCACTACGCGAGCGGCCTGCCCTTCGGCCCGGTGTTCTTCGCGATCAACCTGCCGTTCTACTGGCTCGCGTGGCGCCACCTGGGCCATGCCTTCACGCTGAAGACCTTCGCCGCGGTCGCGCTGCTGTCGATCGAGACCGAGACGCTGCCGCGGCTGGTCGGCTTCGCGCAGCTGCAGCCGCTGTATGCCGCGCTGATGGGCGGCACGCTGATCGGCATGGGCATGCTCGCGCTGTTCCGCCACCAGGCCAGCATCGGCGGCGTCGGCATCGTCGCCATCGTGCTGCAGGAGAAGCGCGGCTGGCGCGCCGGCACGCTGCAGATGGCGCTCGACTGCAGCATCGTCGCGCTGGCCTTCGCCGTCGTCGCGCCGACACAGGTGCTGCTGTCGGTGGCCGGCGCCGTGGCGCTCAACCTGGTGCTGGCGATCAACCACCGGCCGGGGCGCTACGTGGCGCGGTGAGTCGCAGCAAGTCGCGTTCGCTTGCGTCAAATCACCCAACGGCCCGCTGCTCTTTGCAGCTGCATGGGTTGGCGGCGTTCGAAGCGCTCACCGGCCGGCCGCCTGCCCGTACCGCGCGGTGCTAGCGAGGCCACCGGGCGAGCGGCTCCGCTCATGTCCCCCGGAGTCGGCCTGAAGGCCGACCCCTCCTCCTTCACTTCGCTGCGCCGCTCACCCGGCGCCCTCGCCAGCTCTCACCGTTGCCGCCTGCGCAGGCCGTCAAACCCAGGCAGGCAGCGGTGGTGGCAGCGCTGGGACGGGTCGTTGTGTGGAGTGAAGTAAAGGAGGAGGGCCGGGCGCCAGCCCGGGCCGGGGGACATGAACGCAACACAGCGACCCGGCGCGGCGCCCGCGCCAACGTTCGACTTCAGCGTTCTGGGCAGCACACCGAACACCGCAACAAACCCTGACCCAGGCTTCAATCGGATGCCGATGCGTTCGAATGCAATGCCGTATCAGGGCCATGCCGAAGCGCTTCGCGAAGAAGGTCTTCGTCAGCGGCATCTGCACCAGCCGCCCTTCGGCCAATGCCGCGAAGCGCCGATCGGCGTCGAGCACACGGCGGTAGAACCCGACCGCCTCTTCGCAACGACCGTTGAAGCAGAGCCCGGGTCGGACATGCTTGGTGTCTCCTCCCTGGTGGGCGGACAAACTCATTGCGGCCGCGCGCCCTGCTTGACCCCCGCAATGGGCTTCCGGATACTGGATCCGACGGCCACGTATTGAATCGGCATGGGCAGGAACTGCGATGGGCGCGGTTCTTGCGCGACAGCTTCACGCTGCAACTTCTGCACCGCAAAGGAGATCGACATGCTGGGTCTGACGACGATCGGTGTCTTCCACACGGCCATCGGCCTGGCGGCCCTCGCCAGCGGCGTGATCGCGCTGGCGCAGGACGGGCAGATCTCCCCGCGACGGCGCGCCGGGCGGATCTACCTGGTCGCCACGCTGGTCACGGCCCTCACCGGCTTCGGAATCTTCCAGCACGGCGGCTTCGGCCCGCCCCACGTGCTGAGCGTGCTGACCCTGGTGGCGCTGGCCGTCGGTACCGTCGCGGCGATGTCGTCGGCGTTCGGCCGGGCCTCGCCCTATGTGCAGGTCGTCAGCTACTCGATCACCTTCCTGTTCCACCTGATCCCCGGCGTGACCGAGACGTCCACCCGCCTGCCGCCGGGGGCGCCGCTGGTCGCCTCGGCTGAAGCACCAGAGCTGCAGGCGGTGTATGCACTGCTGTTCGTGCTGCTGGCCATCGGGCTCACGCTGCAGATCAGGCGGCTGCGCGCCTCGGCGCGGCGGTGACGCTGCCCGTGGCGCGACGCGGCCTGCCGCGTGGTGTGCCGCGCAGATCGCGCCGATGCGCCGCGGTGGCCGCTCCCGCCGCACCTCTTCAGGGTGTGCGCCGCAGCGTGCGCAGCACCTGTTCGTGCAGGGCCTCCACGGCCGCCGAGCGCAACGAAGCCTTGCTGCGCACCGCGACGACCTCGACCGGCGCCAGTGCGGGCAGACCGTGCTGGCCGTGCAGCACCTGCAGGCCCGGCGGCACGCTGCAGCGCGTCAGCACCGCGACCGCGATGCCGCTCTCGACGGCGGCCAGGTGTCCGGCGAGGCTGGAGCTGTTGTAGACGATGCGGTGGCCGCGCCGCTGCGCCGTCAAGGCGGCGAGCGCGGCGCGGCGAGCCCGGCTGCCGGGCTCGTACACCGCAATCGGCAGGGGATCGCGCCGCCACGCTTCGTGTTGCGCGGCGCCGACCCAGACCAGCGCCTCGTGGAACAGCAGCGTGCCCCGCTGCGGCCGGTCGCGGGTGACCACCGCCAGGTCGAGCTCACCGCGCTGCACCTTCGGGATCAGCGCGGTGGACTGTTCGCACACCAGCGTGATCTCGACGCCCGCATGGCGGATCGCGAAGCTGCGCAACACCGGCGTGAGGTAGGCCGCGGCGTAGTCGTCCGGCACGCCGAGGCTCACGCGCCCGGAGATCGCGCGGCCGTGCAAGGCCGCCAGCGCCTCGGCATGCAGCTCGAGCAGGCGGCGCGCATGGCCCAGCAGCTCCGTGCCGGTCACGGTGAGTTCGAGATGCCGCGGCCCGCGCGTGAGCACCGGCCGGCCCACGGCCTCTTCGAGCTTCTTCAGCTGCATGCTGAGCGCCGATTGCGAGCGGTGCAGCTGCGGCGCGGCCGCGGTCAGCGACCCGGCGTCCACCACGGTCACGAAGGCGCGCAGCCAGTCGAGCTGCAGGTCAGTGGATTGCATCGGCCGCTCCGCCATCCGAAAAACGAATGCTAACGGTCAGAACTATGCGCTTTACCGAAATGCCGGTCGCTCGCACAGTGGCGCGATGACGACCTTGCTCCAGGACCGCAGCGCCACTCCAGCGACGGCCGCCGCCGCGCGATCGCGGCACGGCACCTGGCTCATGGTCGGCGGCGGGCTGCTGCTGGGCACGCTCGGCGTGTTCGTCGAGGAGGGCGGGCAGGACCCGCTGACCACGGTTTGGTTCCGCTGTGCCTTCGGCGCGCTGGCCTTGCTGCTGTGGGGCGCGGGGTCGGGCCGCCTGGCCGAGCTGCGCCTGCGCGGCCCGGCCTTGCTGGCGGCACTCGCGGCGGGTGTGCTGATGATCGCGAACTGGGCGCTGTTCTTCGGTGCGATCGCGCGCACCTCGATCGGCGTGGCGACCGTCGTCTTTCACGTGCAGCCGCTGTGGGTCATGGCGCTCGGTGCGTGGCTGCTGCGCGAGCCGGTGTCGAAGCGGCAGGCTGCCGCTGCGCTGCTGGCCTTGCTCGGGCTCACGCTGGCCACCGGCCTGCTCGACGGGGCGAGCGCCGGCGCGGCCGACACGGCCGACTACCGATGGGGCCTGGCGATGTGCCTGGGTGGTTCGCTCAGCTATGCCGGCGTCACGCTGATCGCGAAGACCTGGCAGGGGATCGGCTCCTTCGCGCTCGCGTGGTGGCAGTGCATGGCGGGGGTGCTGCTGCTGGCCTGGTGGCCGCTGCTGCACGGTTGGCCGGCCGCAGGCCCGGCCTGGGCGTGGCTGGCCGGCCTGGGCGCCGTCCACACCGGCCTGGCCTACGTGGTTCTCTACGCGGGCATGGCACGCCTGCCGACGGCCCGCATCGCGGTGCTGCAGTTCGTCTACCCGGCCGCGGCGGTGTTGATCGACTGGGCGGTGTACGGGCGGGCGCTCGGCGCGACGCAGCTCACCGGGGTGGCGCTGATGGGGCTGGCCTTGTCGAGCGTTCGGCGCGCCGGCTGAAGCACGGCCCTTCGACGGCGAGCGGCGCAGCCGCTACCGCGCGGTATTGCGTTCGTCGCCGACCGCCACCGTCTGAGGCAGCTTCTTCCAGCTCCCTGTGCGGATCTCGCCGTGGGTCAGGCGCCGCAGCTCGACCTCGCCGACGCCCCTGATGCCCAGCTTGCGCGCCGCCGCGTGACTCAGGTCGATCACGCGTCCGTCGATGAAGGGACCGCGGTCGTTCACGCGCACGACCACCTGCTTGCCGTTGGCCCGGTTGCGCACGAGCGCATAGCTCGGCAGCGGCATGGTCTTGTGGGCGGCTGTCATGCGGTTCATGTCGTAGACCTCGCCCGTGGCGGTGCGGCGACCGTGGAAAGGCGCGCCGTACCACGACGCGATGCCGGTCTCGAACAGCGGCACGTCGCCGTTGTCCGGCAGGTAGGTCTCGCCGCGGATCTCATAGGGCTGGTTCGGCGCGCCCTGAGGAATGCGCTCGACACGGGGCACCGCATCTGCCGGTGCGGCGGGAACCGGCCGGACGGCGCGCGGCTCGGCTGCCGGCGGCGCGACCGGCGCAACTTCGACCCCGACCGCAGGCGCCGGCGGCACCGCGCCCCCGGGGAGCTTGATCGTGCCGCAGCCGACGGCCACGACCGCCACGAGCGCGACCCCGGCCAGGCGCAAGCCGCGCACGAGGGTCCGCGACGAGGAAACGAGAAAGCAGGGCGCCATGTCCGCTGTTGTCGGCGGACGGCGGGACCGGCTTGCGTTTCAAGATGTGAGGCTTGTGCGCCCGCTCACAGATCGGAGCCACATTGCGTCGAGTCCGTCACGAAGCCGCCGCCTGCCTGTACCGCGCGTTGCTGGCGAGGCCACGGGCCGCCTGACATCGTGTTGCAGCGCTTGCGCCGGGGGGTTGTACTCTTTGGGTCTTGCAACCAGCACTGACAACACGGATGTCCGCTCCATGAAGCCTGTCGTATTCGATCCCTATGGAAGAAGGCGCTCGTCCTGGCGCCTGCCCCGCTGGCTGGTGCTGCTGCTGACCGGCATCGTGCTCGGCGCCGGGGGTGTCGTGCTGGTTCAGGAGCGCTACCTGCCGCCGCGCCTGTCGGCCAGCGCATCGACGGCGCTGCGCGCCTCGTTCGAGCAGGCCGAGGCCGAGCGCCAGCGGCTCCAGGGCGAACTCGGCGACACCTCGAAGCGGCTCGAGGCCGCGCTCGCCGACAGGAAGGGCCTGGCCGACGAGCTGGCCACCAGCCGCGGGACCACCGAGCAATTGCGCAAGGACGTCGCCGCCGTGGTGGCCTCGCTGCCGCCCGACCCGCGCGGCGGGGCCGTGGAGGTGCGCGCGGGCCGCTTCACCGCCGACGGTGCGGCGCTGGCCTACGACGTGATCCTGACGCGCGAACGCGCGGCCGCGGGCAAGCCGCTGACCGGCGTGCTGCAGTTCGTCGTGGCCGGCGCCTCCGCGCGCGGCACCGAAACCACGGTCAGCCTGAAGCCGGTCGCCATTTCGCTGGGCAGCCACGAGAGCCTGCGCGGCAGCGTGCCGCTGCCCGAGGGCTTCAAGCCGCGCCAGGCCACGGTCAACGTGCTCGACCGCGTCGACGGCAAGCTGCTGGGCATGCGCGTGATGTACGTGAAGTAGCCGCGCGGCCCGCCGGGTGATCCCGCGGCCCTAGCCGCGTAGACCGTCGGGCAGTTCGAGCTTGACCTCCAGCACCTCGAGGTTGTCCTGCCGCTGCAGGTTGACCTTGATGTCTTCCGGTCGGATCGACACGTACTTCGAGATCACCGCCACCAGCTCGCGCTGCAGCGCCGGCAGGTAGTCGGGCCGGCTGCCGCGGCCGCTGCGCTCGTGGGCCAGGATGATCTGCAGCCGCTCCTTGGCGACGCTGGCAGTCTTCTTCTTTTCTCCGAGCAGGAAGGAAAGCAGGGACATCGTCTTACCTCCCTCCGAACATGCGCTTGAGGAAACCCGGGCGGTCGGCGTCGACAAAGCGCATCGGGGTGTTCTCGCCGCGGAAGCGGCGCACCACGTCCTTGTAGGCTTCCGAGACGTTGGTGCCGCGCATGTAGATCGCCGGCACCCCCTGGTTCGACGCGTCGAGCACCGTCTCCGACTCCGGGATCACGCCGATCAGCGGGATGCGCAGGATCTCCTGGATGTCGTCGAGCGACAGCATCTGCCCGCCCACCACCCGGCTCGGGTTGTAGCGCGTGATCAGCAGGTGCTCCTTGATGGGCTCCTTGCCCTCGATCGCCCGCTTGGTCTTGGACGACAGCATGCCGAGGATGCGGTCGGAGTCGCGCACCGACGAGACCTCCGGGTTCGTGACGACGAGCGCCTCGTCGGCGAAGTGCATCGCCATCAGCGCGCCGGTCTCGATGCCGGCCGGCGAGTCACAGACGATGTACTCGAAGCCCATGTCGGCCAGGTCCTTGAGCACGCGCTCCACGCCGTCCTTGGTCAGCGCTTCCTTGTCGCGCGTCTGCGAGGCGGCCAGCACGTACAGGCCGTCGCACTGCTTGTCCTTGATGAGCGCCTGGTTCAGGTTGGCTTCGTTGTGGATGACGTTGATGAGGTCGTACACCACCCGGCGCTCGCAGCCCATGATCAGGTCGAGGTTGCGCAGGCCGACGTCGAAGTCGATCACGGCCGTCTTGTGGCCCTGCAGCGCCAGGCCGGACGCGAAGCTGGCGCTGGTGGTCGTCTTGCCCACGCCTCCCTTGCCGGAGGTCACGACGATGATTCTGGCCATCGGTAGCAGATCCTTTCAGAAGATAGAGCTTCAGGCCTTCAAGGCCTCGAGCAGGAGCTTGTCGCCCTCCAGCCTCACCTGGGCCGGTTTGCCCAGCACCTCGGCGGGCAAGGGGGTTTCGGTGGTGCGGTAGGTGCCCGCGATGGAGATCAGCTGCGGCTCCATGCAGGTGGCGAAGATGCGCGCGTCGGCGTTGCCGCGGGCACCGGCGATCGCGCGCCCGCGCAGCGGCCCATAGACGTGGATGTTGCCGTCGGCGATCACCTCGGCGCCGAAGTTGACCGCCGCCAGCACCACGAGGTCGCAGCCCTTGGCATAGACCTGCTGGCCGGAGCGCAGCGGCCGGTCGATGAGCATCGTGCCGGGCGCCGCCACCTGGACCTCGCGGATGATCTCGGTCAGCGTGACCGGCGACGCGGGCACCGGCGACAGCGCCGGCGCGCGGGCCGGCGCCGGGCCGGCCCCGGCGGGTGCCTCCACGAGCCCGGCCGCCCGCGCCGCGGCCATCTGCTCGTCGCTGCCACCCCGCACGGCCAGCGGCAGCATCTGGCGCTGGCGCAACAGCTCGATCAGGTTCGGGAAATCGATGGGCGCTTGCACTTCGCGCACCTGCGACAGGTCGATCGCGACCGGATCCTGTTCGAAGAGCCCGGGCGTGTCGGCGGTGCGCTCGTCCAGCGCCCGGGCCAGCGCAGCCAGGTCGGTGGTCTTCAGGATCACCGCGACCAGCATCAGCGCGGCACTCTTCAGCTCGAAACCGGCGGAGCTGCCGGTTCTCTGATCGACGGTCATGGGGCGGGGTGGGGGTGGAACGCGACAAAGGTCACAGTGTATCGGGCGACAGGGTGCATTGCGGCGGTGCAGCGAAACAGCGGCGGTCCTGCGGCGCACCACTGGCGCGTTGCCCCGGCACCCGCCTTCACCGCTGCAGCACCGGCGCCAGCGCCACCCCGGTGTGCGTGCCCGCGGCGACCACCTGCTCCGGCGTGCCGGCCGCCACCACCCGGCCGCCGCCGGCGCCGCCTTCCGGGCCCAGGTCGAGCACCCAGTCGGCCTCGGCGATGACGTCGAGGTCGTGCTCGATCACCACCACGCTGTGGCCGCCGTCGACCAGCCGGTGCAGCACGCGGATCAGCTTCTCGACATCGGCCATGTGCAGGCCCACCGTCGGCTCGTCCAGCACATAGAGCGTGTGCGGCGGCTTCTGGCCGCGCCGCGTGACGTCGTCGCGCACCTTGCTGAGCTCGGTGACGAGCTTGATGCGCTGCGCCTCGCCGCCGCTCAGCGTGGGCGAGGGCTGGCCCAGCGTCAGGTAGCCCAGGCCCACGTCCTTCAGCAACTGCAGCGGGTGGGCGATGGCCGGCATCGACGCGAAGAAGTCGACCGCCTCGTCCACCTCCATCTGCAGCACGTCGCCGATGCTTTTTCCCCGCCAGGTGACGGCCAGCGTCTCGGGGTTGAAGCGCGCGCCGTGGCACAGGTCGCAGGGCACCTTCACGTCGGGCAGGAAGGCCATCTCGATGGTGCGCAGGCCCTGCCCCTCGCAGCCCGGGCAGCGGCCCTCGCCGGTGTTGAAGCTGAAGCGACCGGCGGCGTAGCCGCGCGCCTTGGCCTCCAGCGTCTCGGTGAAGAGGCGGCGGATCGTGTCCCAGAAACCGATGTAGGTGGCCGGGCAGGAGCGCGGCGTCTTGCCGATCGGCGTCTGGTCGACCTCGAGCACGCGGTCGATCGGCTCGAAGCCTTCGAGCTGGCTGCAACCCACCCAGGCCGGTCGCTTGCCGGCGGCCAGCGCATCGCGGCCGGCCTTGGTGGCCTTCATCGCCACCGCCGCATGCACGTTGACCAGCAGCACGTCGCGCGCGACGGTGCTCTTGCCCGAGCCGGACACGCCGGTCACCGCGACCAGCCGGCCGACCGGCACGCCGACGTCGAGACCGGCCAGGTTGTGCAGCGTGGCACCGCGCAGCGTGAGCCAGGCGTCGCCGCCACCCTCACCCCGACCCTCTCCCGCCCCGGCGAGAGAGGGAGCAACCGGCCCCCTCGCCCCGCTGGCGGGGAGAGGGTTGGGGTGAGGGGCTACCGGCCGCCGCGCCTGCAGCGGGTGACGCATCGGGTGCTCGAGCAGACGGCCGGTCAGCGACTCGGGCGCGCGCAGCAGGTCGGCGGCGGTGCCCTGCGCCACCAGCCGCCCGCCGCGCTTGCCGGCGCCAGGGCCGATGTCGATGATGTGGTCGGCGCGGCGGATGGTGTCCTCGTCGTGCTCCACCACCACCAGCGTGTTGCCCTGCGAGCCCAGGGTGTGCAGCGCGTCGAGCAGCACGCGGTTGTCGCGTGGGTGCAGCCCGATGGTGGGCTCGTCGAGCACGTAGCACACGCCCTGCAGGTTGCTGCCCAGCTGCGCCGCGAGGCGGATGCGCTGCGCCTCGCCGCCGCTCAGCGTGGGCGCGGCGCGGTCGAGCGTCAGATAGCCGAGGCCGACCTGGTCGAGGAAGCTCAGCCGCGAGCGGATCTCGGCGATCACGTCGCGTGCGATCGTCGCCTCGCGGCCGTCGAGCTTCTGCGTCTCGATCCAGCGGCGCGCGTCGTTGACCGCGCGCGCCGCCACCCGCGCAATCGACTGCTCGCCCTCCGCCCCGTGGCCGAAGCGCACGGCCAGCGAGACCGGGTTCAAGCGCGCACCATGGCAGCTGCCACAGGGCGCGTCGGCCACGTCCTCGATCTCGGGTTCGGCGAAGGTCTTCTCGCGCCCACCGGTGTCGTCGTCGCGCACCGAATCGTCGAGCGCCTTGCGCTGCTCACGGGTGAGCGTGAGGCCGGTGCCCACGCAGTCGGGGCACCAGCCGTGCTTGCTGTTGTACGAGAACATGCGCGGGTCCAGCTCCGGGTAGCTGGTGCCGCAGGCGGGGCAGGCGCGCTTGGTGGAGAACACCTTGACGCGGCCGATGCGGTGCGTCGGCGCGCCGGCCGCCATCGCCGCCCTCAGGCCGTCGAGCGGCCCCAGCAGGTGCACGACGCCCTTGCCGAGCTCCAGCGTCTTCGCGAGCAGCGCACGCAGTTCGGCCTCGTTGTCGGGCGTGACGACGATGTCCCCGACCGGCAGCTCGAGCGTGTGCTCCTTGAAGCGGTCGATGCGCGGCCACGGCGAGGTCTTCAGGAACTCGCCGTCGACCCGCAGGTGGGTGTGCCCGCGCTGCGCGGCCCACTTCGCGAGGTCGGTATAGACGCCCTTGCGGTTCACCACCAGCGGCGCGAGCAGGCCGATGTGCTGGCCCTTGTAATCGCGCAGCAGCTGCGCGGCGATCGACTCCGGCGTCTGCGGCCGCACCGCCACGCTGGCGTCTGCCGTGCACTTGGGGCAGTACTGCGTGCCGAGCTTGACGTAGAGCAGGCGCAGGAAGTGATAGACCTCGGTCGTGGTCGCGACGGTGCTCTTGCGGCCGCCGCGGCTCAGGCGCTGCTCGATCGCGACCGTGGGCGGGATGCCATACACCGCGTCGACCTCCGGCCGGCCGGCCGGCTGCACGATGCTGCGCGCGTAGGCATTGAGGCTCTCGAGATAGCGGCGCTGGCCCTCATTGAAGAGGATGTCGAAGGCCAGCGTGCTCTTGCCCGAACCGGAGACGCCGGTGACGACGCTGAACTTGCCGCGCGGGATGTCGACCGACAGGCCCTTGAGGTTGTGCTCGCGGGCGTTGACGATCTGGATCGCGTTGGCCGCGCCGCCGGCCTCGCGCTCGCGCCGAGCGCGTCGCGCCTCGGTCAGCAGCGACTGCAGCGGCAGCCCCTCCTCGACCGCGAGGCCGCCGTGCCCGAGGCTCTGCTCGTAGTCGCGCAGCGCCGCACCGGTGTGCGAGGTGGGGTGCAGCTTCACGTCGTCGGGCGTGCCGAAGCACACCAGCTCACCGCCGGCCTCGCCACCCTCGGGCCCCAGGTCGACCAGCCAGTCGGCGGCGCGGATCACGTCGAGGTTGTGCTCGATCACCAGCAGCGAATGACCGGCCTCCAGCAGCTTGCGGAAGGCACGCATCAGCTTGGCGATGTCGTCGAAGTGCAGGCCGGTGGTCGGCTCGTCGAACAGGAACAGCGTGCCCTTCTTCGCCACCGCCTGGCGCGAGGAGCTGCCGCTCTTGGCCGCCTCGGCCAGGAAGCCGGCCAGCTTCAGGCGCTGCGCCTCGCCGCCGCTGAGCGTCGGCACCGGCTGGCCGAGCTTCACGTAGTCGAGGCCCACGTCGGCCAGCGGCTGCAGCGCACGCAGCACCTCGCGGTCGTCGGCGAAGTAGCGCACCGCATCGGCGATGGTCAGGTCCAGCACCTCGCTCACGTCGAAGGACTTGCCACCGCGCTGGACCTTCACCTCCAGCAGTTCGGCGCGGAAGCGCTTGCCGTCGCAGTCGGGGCAGCGCAGGTAGACGTCGGAGAGGAACTGCATCTCCACGTGCTCGAAGCCCGAGCCGCCGCAGGTCGGGCAGCGGCCGTCGCCGGCATTGAAGCTGAACATGCCCGGGCCGTAGCCGCGCTGGCGCGCCAGCGCCGAGTCGGCAAAGATGGTGCGCAGGGTATCGAAAGCGCCGACGTAGCTGGCCGGGTTGGAGCGCGCGGTCTTGCCGATCGGGCTCTGGTCGACGAACACCGCGTCGCTGAGCCAGTCGGCGCCGAGCAGGCGGTCGTGTGCGCCCGGTGTCTCGGTGGCCTTGCCGAAGTGGCGCGCCAGCGCCGGGAACAGCAGGTCCTGGATCAGCGTGCTCTTGCCCGAGCCGGACACACCGGTCACCACCACCAGGCGCTGCAGCGGGAACTCGACCGTGATGCCGCGCAGGTTGTGCTCGCGCGCGCCCTCGACGATGAGGCGCGGCGTGCCGTCGGTCACCAGGCGCTTGAGCCCCAGGCCGATGCTGCGGCGCGCGCCGAGGTAGGCGCCGGTCATCGTGTCGGCGCGCTTGAGGTCCTCGGGCGTGCCGTCGAACACGATGCGTCCGCCCTGGGTGCCGGGGCCGGGGCCCATGTCGAGCACGCGGTCGGCGGCCAGCATCACGGCCGGGTCGTGCTCCACCACCACCAGCGTGTTGCCGGCGTCGCGCAGGCGGTGCATGGCCTGCACGATGCGGTTCATGTCGCGCGGGTGCAGGCCGATCGACGGTTCGTCCAGCACGAACAGCGTGTTGACCAGCGAGGTGCCGAGCGCGGTGGTGAGGTTGATGCGCTGCACCTCGCCGCCGCTCAGCGTGCGGCTCTGGCGGTCGAGCGTGAGGTAGCCGATGCCGACGTCGCACAAATACTTGAGCCGCGTGCGCACCTCGCCCTGCAGCAGTTCCAGCGCGTCGTCGAGCATGGTGCTCGGCAGCGTCAGGTCGTCGAAGAAGCGCCGCAGCCGCTCGATCGGCAGCAGCATCAGGTCGTGCAGGCTCAGGCCCGGCAGCGCCTCCAGCTGATCGCGCGACCAGGCCACGCCGACCGGCAGGAAACGCTGGGCCGCCGGCAGTGCCGCATCGGCGCCCTCCTTCGTGCCGATGCGCCACTGCAGCGACTCCAGCTTCAGGCGCGCGCCGCCGCAGGCCGGGCACGGCGTGTAGCTGCGGTACTTGGACAAGAGCACGCGGATGTGCATCTTGTAGGCCTTGCTCTCCAGGTACTCGAAGAAACGCTTGATGCCGTACCACTGCTTGTTCCAGCTGCCCTTCCAGTTGGGCGTGCCGTCGAGCACCCAGTCGCGCTGCGCGTCGCTGAGCTGGCTCCAGGCGGTGTCGCGCGGGATGCCGGCCTCGCCGGCGTACTTCAACAGGTCGGCCTGGATCTCCTTCCACGCCGGCGTCTGGATGGTCTTGACGGCGCCGGTGCGCAGCGTCTTGCGGTGATCCGGCATCACCAGCCCCCAGTCGACGCCGATCACGCGGCCGAAGCCGCGGCAGGTCTCGCAGGCGCCGAAGGCCGAGTTGAACGAGAACATCGACGGCTGCGGGTGGCTGTAGCGCAGCTCGCTGTCGGGGCTGTGCAGGCCCTGGCTGAAGCGCCAGAGCGCGCCTTCTCCCTCGCCCCCTCGGGGAGAGGGTTGGGGTGAGGGGTCGGTCCCACCCTCACCCCTGCCCTCTCCCGCCCCTGCGGGAGAGGGGGTCGATGCGTACACATTGACGCGCCCGCCGCCACGCTTGAGCGACACCTCCAGCGCCTCGATCACGCGCGACTTCTCGGTGCCGTCGAGCCGGAAGCGGTCGGCCACCACGTCGAGCAGCTTGCGCGGGCCGGTCGTTGTCGCGATCTCGCGTTCGGCCTGCACGCGCGTGTAGCCGCTGGCGGCGAGCCATTGCTCGACATCGGCCGCGGTCGCGCTGGCCGGCAGCTCGACCGGGAAGGTGACCACGAGGCGCTGGCCGGGCGCGGCGCGCTGCTGCAGCTCGCGGTAGATCGACTCCGGATCGTCCTCGCGCACCGGCTTCGCGGTCTGGCGATCGAACAGCTGCGCGGCGCGCGCGAACAGCAGCTTCAGGTGGTCGTTCAGCTCCGTCATCGTGCCGACCGTGGAGCGCGAGGTGCGCACCGGGTTGGTCTGGTCGATCGCGATGGCCGGCGGCACGCCCTCCACATGGTCGACCGCCGGGCGGTCCATGCGGTCGAGGAACTGGCGCGCATAGGCGCTGAAGGTCTCGACGTAGCGGCGCTGCCCCTCGGCATACAGCGTGTCGAACACCAGGCTGGACTTGCCCGAGCCGCTGGGCCCCGTGACGACCGTCAGCTCGCCGGTGTGCAAATCGAGGTCGAGGTTCTTCAGGTTGTGCTGGCGTGCGCCGCGGATGCGGATCACGCCGGGGGGGCGTTGACCGTTAGACATGAGGGTCCCGGGAGGTGAGGCCGAAGATTCTGGCAGCAGCCCCGAGACACCGCGCGGACCGCCGGCTTGCCGCAGCCCAGTCAGGGGACTTCGCGGCCCGGGCCGCCCATGAAAAACGGCGCGCTGCCGAAGCAGCGCGCCGTTGCACCGGAGCGCAGGTGCGGGTCAGTAACCGGTCGACGACGCCGGGGAAGCCGCGGGAGGCGCCTCGACGCCGTGCTTTTCACCGCCCATGTCGACGTTGCCGCCGCTCTTCGTCAGCACGTACATGACGACGGCGGCAAAGACGATGAAACCCAGCGCGATCTTCCACATGGCGGCGCGCTCCTCAGTCCTTCGCGTAGATGTCGACGTCCTTGGTTTCGCGCACGAAGATCAGGCCCACGACGAAGGTGATGCCGGCGATGATGATCGGGTACCACAGTCCGTTGTACATGTTGCCGGTCTGCGCCACGATCGCGAAGGCCGTGGTCGGCAGCAGGCCGCCGAACCAGCCGTTGCCGATGTGGTACGGCAGGCTCATCGAGGTGTAGCGGATGCGGGTCGGGAACAGCTCGACCAGCATCGCCGCGATCGGGCCGTAGACCATGGTCACATAGATCACCAGCACCACCAGGATGGCGACGATCAGGGGCTTGTTCATCTTCGCCGGATCGGCCTTGGCCGGGTAGCCGGCCGTCTTCAGGGTCTCGGCGACGGACTTCTTGAACTCGGCGTCCTTCGCCTTCGCCTCGTCGGCCGGCAGTCCCTTGGAGCTGTAGCTCTGGATCACCGTCTCGCCGATCGTGATGGTCGCCGGGGTGCCCGCAGCGACCGGCATGTTGTCATAGCTCACCGAACCGGCGGCCAGCACCTGCTTGGCGATGTCGCACGAACTCGTGAACTTGACGGTGCCGGTCGGGTTGAACTGGAACGAGCACTCGGCCGGATCGGCGTGCACCAGCACCTTGTTCTTCGCCTGCGCGGCGGCGAGGTCGGGGTTGGCCGCCTCGGTGAGCGCCTTGAACAGCGGGAAGAAGGTCAGCGCGGCGATCAGGCAACCGGCCAGGATGATGGGCTTGCGGCCGATCTTGTCCGACAGCGACCCGAACACGATGAAGAACGGCGTGCCGATCAGCAGCGAGATCGCGATCATGATGTTCGCGGTCGCGCCGTCGACCTTCAATGCCTGCGTCAGGAAGAACAGCGCATAGAACTGGCCCGTGTACCAGACGACCGCCTGGCCGGCGGTCAGGCCGATCAGGGCGATGATCACGATCTTCAGGTTCTTCCACTGACCGAAGGATTCGGTCAACGGCGCCTTGGAGGTCTTGCCTTCTTCCTTCATCTTCTTGAAGGCGGGCGATTCGTTCATCGACAACCGGATCCACACGCTGACGGCCAGCAGGGCGATCGACACGATGAACGGGATGCGCCAGCCCCACTCGGCGAACGCCGCCTCGCCCAGGCTGGTGCGGGTGCCCAGGATGACCAGCAGCGAAAGGAACAGTCCCAGCGTCGCGGTGGTCTGGATCCACGAGGTGTAGGCGCCGCGCTTGCCCTGCGGCGAATGCTCGGCCACGTAGGTGGCCGCACCGCCGTACTCGCCGCCGAGCGCCAGGCCTTGCAGCAGGCGCAGCGCGATCAGGATGACCGGCGCCGCCACGCCGATCGAGGCGTAGTTGGGCAGGATGCCGACGATGAAGGTCGACAGGCCCATGATCAGGATCGTGACCAGGAAGGTGTACTTGCGACCGATCATGTCGCCCAGGCGGCCGAAGAAGATCGCACCGAACGGCCGCACGATGAAGCCGGCCGCGAAGGCCAGCAGCGCGAAGATGAAGGCCGAGCCGGCATCCAGCCCCGCGAAGAACTGCTTGGCGATGATGGCCGCCAGCGATCCGTACAGATAGAAGTCGTACCACTCGAACACGGTACCGAGCGAGGACGCGAAGATGACCTTCTTTTCCTCGTTGGTCATCGGGCGCGGCGCGGCGGCGCCTCTGGTGGGTAGAACGGCAGCCATGGGTTTGTCTCCTCCATTGAGCTTGAACGTCCGCCGCGGGATGCGGCGCTCCAAGAAGGATCGTCGTCGGCTCTGACCGGTCTCTGACGCGAAACCAACGGCAACTGACAATCACCGTGGGAACCCGCAGTTCCGGTTTTGCAATGTGAGAGAACCACCGAAGCGCGTGTTGGTAGTTTCACTGAGAGGTCTGCGAAGCCGGCGGACGCTTCGAACCTCAGCGCCCAACGCACACGAACGGCTGCAACGAGTCGAACGAAGCCGGCTGATTTGATGCGGGCGAACGCGCCGTATCAGTAGCTGACCCGTGCGTAGTAGGTCCGCTGCGACGCCTCGCGCGCCTGCCCAAGCGTATGGATACCGCGCTCGGCGAGCAGCGGGATGAGCTTGAGGAAGATCTCGGCCGTCACCATCGCATCGCCGACCGCGGTGTGGCGCCCGAGCACCAGCACACCGAAACGCTCGGCAATGGCCTCGAGCCGGTGCGACGCCTGCTGCGGGTGCACCACCGCCGACAGCAGCAGCGTGTCGAGCACCGGCTGGTCGAACACGACACCGGTGCCGGCCTGCTTGAGTTCGAGAAAGCGCATGTCGAAAGCGGCGTTGTGCGCCACCAGCACGGTGTCCTGCGCGAAGGCGTGGAAGGCGGGCAGCACGGCGTCGATGCCGGGCGCGTCGGCCACCATCTCGGGGCGGATGCCGTGGATCGGTATCGAGGCCTCGGGAATGTCGCGCCGCGGGTTCACGAACTGCTCGAAGCAGTCCTCGCGGCGCAGCTTGCCGGCCACGATGCGCGTGGCGCCGATCTGGATGATCTCGTCGCCTTCCGACGGCTGCAGCCCGGTGGTCTCGGTGTCGAAGACGGTGTAGCTCAGCTCGGCGAGCTTTCGGTCGGCGAGCTCGCGCGACTGCTCGCTGGCGCGGAACAGGTCGAAGTCGTAGACCTCGGGCCGGCTCTCGCTGCGCACGAACTGCGCCGCGTCGAGCTGCTCGCTGCTCGCCGCCAGCGGCAGCAGCAGGCGGAAGAAGGACTCGTGGCGCACGCGCTCGCGCTCGAACCAGAACGCGCCGTCGTGGCGCTCGACCACATCGCGCACCGTCAGCGCCAGGCTGTCGTCGCCGATGCGCATCGCATCGGTCTCCCACCCCATCACCGTCTCGGTGCTCATGGCCTGGCCGCTCCACACCAGGTCGAGCCGCGCGCGGCCCGAGTCCTGGGCGAGGCGCAGCTGCACGAGCTCGATCTGGTACTCGTCGACCAAGCGGCCGGCCAGGTAGACCAGCACCTGCAGCAGCGAGAAGCTGTCCACCCTGAGCCAGAGTGCCGCGTCGACATCGGAGGTGGCCACGCGGCAGCCATGCCGTGCTTCGATGCGGCGCGCGGCGGCGGCTACCAGGTCGGAGCCCAGCATGTCTTCCAGCGGCCAGCGCGTCTTCAGGGTCTGCGCGGTGTGGCTGGCAAGCTCCCGGATGCGCCGGCTCATCGCGCCCACCTCGTCGCGGATCACGCCCTGGAAGCGCTCGCGCGTGACGGCGTCCACATCGTCGTAGTCGAGCATCTCGACCGCCGCCTGCAGGTTGCCCAGCGACGCGCGGCTGCCTTCGGTGAGGGCGTGCAGCAACCGGTCGCGCTCGGACTCGTCGGCGAAGTCGCGCGTGATGTTCTCCAGCATCAGCACGAAGCCGTTCAGCGCGGCCTCGCCGGGCGGCGCGTCGATGGCCCGCACCGGTGCCATCTGCACCCGCAGCAGCTGTCCGGCGCGCGTGCCGGTGACGAACTGCGTCGAGGGGTGCGCCGCGCCGCGCTGCAATCGCTGCTGCACGCTTTCCAGCGCATGGGCGATCAGCGCGCGGTCGAACACCGCGTAGATCGAACGGCCCAGGCCGATCAGCTCGGCGCCGCCACTGACGCCGGGCGCCGCGGACAGCGCGCGAAACTGGGTGCGGGCGCGGCTGTTGTAGAGCAGGATGCGGCCGTCGAGGTTGCACACCACCACGCTTTGCGTCAGCTCGGCCATCAGCGCGGCCAGCCGGTTGCGTTCCTGCTCGACGCCGCGGCCGGCCTCGCGCACCTGCGCGGCCATGTCGGCGCGCAGCGCCCCGCGCTGTTGCGACAGCTGGTTGATGAGCCGGGCGAGTGCGCGCGTCTCGGCGCTACCCTGCGGCTCGATCTCGCGCTGCACGTCGGCCGCGAGCAGCACACCGGCCTCTTCGGCCAGACGCGCCGCGGCCGCCACCCAGCGCAGGTAGGCGCTGCGCGAGAGCGCACCGAGCGCGCCCGACAGGACCAACCAGCCCAGCAGCAGCAGCGCAGCGCGCGGCTCGAACATCGCGCCCAGCGCGGCACGCTCGGCCGGCTCGAGCGTGGCCGCGAACAGCAGCCCGCCACCCAGCGCCGACAACGCCAGCACCGCGCCCGGCGCCAGCGTGGCGGCGAGCTCGCGCTTGTCGAACTTCATGCCGCCGCCAGCAGCTCGCGCACCTTGTCGGCCAGCTCGCGGGTCGAGAAGGGTTTGGTCATGTAGGCGTCGGCGCCGAGCGCACCGCCCTTGGCGAGATCGGTGCCGCGGCCCTTGGCGCTGAGCATCAGGATCTTCACCGCGGCGAGCGTCTCGTCGGCGCGCACCGCCTGACAGACCTCGAAGCCGCTCATGCCCGGCATCATCACGTCCAGCAGCACCAGGTCCGGCCGCGCCGTGCGGATCGCCTCGAGCGCCGACGGGCCGTCGCGGGCGATGCTCACCACGTGGCCCTCGCGCTTCATCAGGAACTCCAGCGAGATGACGATGTTCGGCTCGTCGTCGGCAATCAGCACGTGCTTGCTCATGCTTTCGTCTCCTCTTGTGCTGTCCACGGCAGCTCGAAACCGAAGCAGGCCCCCTGCCCCGGCGTGCTGCGCAACCACATGCGACCGCCGAAATGCTCGACGATCTGGCGGCTGATCGGCAGGCCCAGGCCGGTGCCCTGCGGTCGGTGGGCGGCGTCACCGCCCTGGCGGAACTTCTCGAACACCAGCTGCTGCTGCGCGGGCGGCACGCCGGGGCCGTTGTCGGCCACTTCGACGGTGGCCGCGCGTTCGTCGCAGCGCAGGCGCACCACCACCCGGCCTGCATGCCGGGGCACGAACTTGGCTGCGTTGCTCAGCAGGTTCAGCAGCACCTGCAGCAGGCGGTCGCGGTCGGCATGCAGTACCGGCACCTGCTCGGGCTGCTCCACCGTCACCTGTGCGCCGCGTTCGCGGAACACCTCGGCAGTGGTCTGCACGGCATGGGCGACCAGCTCGCGCAAGTCGATCCGGTCATTGCGCCATTCGGCATGGCCCGACTCGATCTTGGCCAGGTCGAGCACCTGGTTGACGAGCCGGCTCAGGCGCTCCGCCTCGGCCACCACCAACCCGAGGAACTGCTGGCGCTGATCGCTCGCCATCCCGGGTTCGTCGCGCATCAGCTCGGCAAAGGCACGGATCGAGGTGAGCGGTGTGCGCAGCTCGTGTGTCACCGAGGACATGAAGTCGTCCTTCAGCTTGTCCAGGCTCTCGAGCTGGCGGTTCTGCGCACGCACCTGCGAGGCCTCGTCGAGCAGGCGCAGGATGTCCTCGGGCGCGAGCGGCTCTTCTTCCACCACCGAGGCCATCACCGCCCGCGCCGACGCACTGCCGATCGCGCCGGCAAGCTGCGTCTCCACATGCTGCACCAGCTGCGCATCGGGCTCGATGCGCTCGATGCCGGCCGCGCCCGAACGACGCGCATAGTCGGCGAACAGGCGCTGGGCCGGCTCGGCGCCGAGGAAGCGCGCCGCCAGCTGCTGCAGCTCGGCCAGCCGCGCGCGGCCGCGCCAGAACACCGGCGCCGCGCTCGAACGGCGGAACACGTCGACGAACAGCAGCGCCTGGCCGGCCTCGCGGGCCGACGGCGCACGCGACAGCGACACGGCGACGTACAGGCCCGCGTTGACCAGCAGGCTCCACAGGAGTGCATGGGTCAGGCTGTCCAGTCCGGTCAGGCCGAGCAACTGCTCGGGCTGCAGCAGCTTGATGCCGAACGGGCCGTCGGTCACGAAGGCCGTCGCCAGCCAGCCCGACCTGGCGATCGACGGCAGCAGCAGCGTCCAGGCCCACAGTACGAAGCCGGCGCCCAGCCCGGCGAGCGCACCCGCCTTCGTGCCGCCCTTCCAGTACATGCCGCCCAGCAGCGCCGGCGCGAACTGCGCCACCGCCGCGAAGCTGATGAGCCCGATGCTGACCAGCGCATAGGCCTCGCCGGCGATGCGGAAGTACAGGTAGCCCAGCAGCAGCAGCGCGACGATCACGACGCGCCGCACCGCCAGCGGCAGGACACTCAGGTCGCCGGACGCGTGCTGCCGCAGGCGCAGCAGCAGCGGCATCACCAGGTCGTTGCTGACCATGGTGGACACGGCGATCGCCTCGACGATCACCATGCCGGTCGCGGCCGACAGTCCGCCGATGAACGCAACCAGCGCGAGTGCGGGCTGATCGAACGCTTGCGGCAGCGAGAGCACGAAGGTCTCGGGGTCGGCGCCCCCCCTGCCGAAGTGCAGCAGCCCGCCCAGTGCAATGGGCAGCACGAACAGGTTGATCAGCAGCAGGTAGAGCGGGAAGGCCCAGGTGGCGCGCCTGACGTGCCGCTCGTCGACGTTCTCGACCACCATCACCTGGAACTGGCGCGGCAGGAAGAGAACCGACAGCATGGCCAGCAGCGTGAGCGCAGCCCACTGCGCGCCGGCGAAGCGGCTCTCACCACCCAGGCCGAGCAGCGGCTCCAGTTCGGTGCGGGCCGCGGCCCGCGCAAAGATGTCGCCCGGGCCGTCGAACAGGCCCCAGCAGACGAAGGTGCCGACCGCGAGAAAGGCCAGCAGCTTGACCACCGACTCGAACGCGATCGCCGCGACCATGCCCTCGTGCCGTTCGCTGGCATCGAGGTGGCGTGTGCCGAAGGCGACGGTGAATCCGGCCAGCACCAAGGCGATGTAGAGCGTGCTGTCGCGCCACCACGGCCCCGTGCCGCCCGGTGTGGCGGTGAGCACGGAGAGGCCGCTGGCGATCGCCTTGAGCTGCAGCGCGATGTAGGGCAGGATGCCCACCAGCGCGATCAGCGTCACCAGCGCGGCCAGCGTGCGGCTCTTGCCGTAGCGGCTGGCGATGAAGTCGGCGATCGAGGTGATGCGGTAACTGCGCGCGATGCGGATCATCTTGCGCAGCACCGAGCCGGCCAGCAGCATCGCCAGCGTCGGGCCGAGATAGATCGGCAGGAACCACAGGCCCGACGACGCGGCGCGGCCGACGCTGCCGAAGTACGTCCACGCCGTGCAGTACACGCCCATCGAGAGCGTGTAGACCCAGGCGTTGCCGATCAGCGAGCGGCCTGCCCGCGCACGCCGATCGGCGAAATGCGCCACGCCGAACAGCAGCAGCAGGTAGGCGAACGATGCGCCCAGGACCAGCGGGGTGGACAGCATGGTTCGGGCCGAGTCAATCCGCGTCGCTGCCGGACTCGGCGATCCAGGCCGCCGCGCCGATCAACAGCGCCCAGCCGCCGAACAGCGCCGCGGGCAGCAGCGGGATGCCGGCCACGCTGAGATGGCGGTCCCACAAGGTGAGCAGCGGAAAGTTCAGCAGCAGCCAGCCGGCGGCGAACAGCGCGAGCAGCCGCTGGTTGCGCAGGGGATCGGACATTGGCCTTCTCCTTTCACGGCGCCGTCACAAGGCGTCGAGCCGCAAGCGCTGGCGCAACAGCGCTCGCAAGCGCCTGTTGATGGCCAGCGCATCCTTCAACTGGTCGCGGTCCATCGTGCTCAGATCGGAGGGCCGCACGAGGTTGCCCGCCGGCTCGCCGGCGGCGCGCTGGCGCAGCTGGTGGCGCAGTTTCAGCGCCATCAGGTAGTGCAGGGCCTCGATCAGATCGCGGCCGAGATCGGCGTCGACGATCCCGCGCTCGACGAGCCGGCGCAGGCGCTGCGCCGTGCCGGGCTCGCGCACGCCGTGCTGCAGGCTGAGCGCGCGCACGCCGTGCACGATCGGGAAGGTGCCGAGCTTCTTCAGGTCCAGCGGCTGTTCGTCGCCGCGCGCCGTCAGGCGTTGCCACCAGCTCTGCGGTTCGTCGAACTGGTCGGCCGCCGCCGCGAAGCGCGCCAGGAAGGCGTCGCCCCCGGCGAGGATGCGGTCGAGGTGTTCGCGCGCCTGCTGCAGCAGCGTGGCGTCGCCGGCCACCGCGGCAGCGTCGAAGAAGATGGCCAGGTGCAGGGTGCCGTCCGGGCCAGCGCCGTAGACCCACTCGCGCAGCGTGTCTCGAAAGCTCGCGAGCGAGCAGCGCCACAGCGGGTTGGTCAGCATGATCTGGCCCGGGCACGGCGGGTAGCCGAGCTCGGCGAGCGCGGCGTTGAAGCGCCCGGCGATCTCGGCCAGCTGCGGGTGTTCGTAGCCGTCGCGCAGCAGCAGTGCGTTGTCCTGGTCGGTCTTGAGGATCTGCTCGCCGCGGCCTTCGCTGCCCATCACGAGCAGGCAGCTGTTGGCCACCAGATCGGCGGGCGCCAACAGGTCCCACAGGCGCGCGAACAGGCGGTGGTTCAGTTCGCCCACCAGGCGGGCGATGAGTTCGATCTTGATGCCGCCGTCGTGCAGCAGGCCGATCATCGTGTCGATGCGCTGCGCTGCAGCCCGCAGGTCGGCCACCGAGGCGGCCTCGTCGATCTGCACCGCCACGATGTGCGAATGGTTGGCGACGAAGCTCACCAGGTCCAGCTGGCCGAGCACGCCCAGCACGGTGTCGCCGTCGCGCACCACCAGGCGGTGCACACGATGGCGCACCATCAGCCACAGCGCCTCGAACAGCTCGGCGTCGGGATGCACCTCGATCAGCCCGAAGCGCGACACCTCGCGCACCGCCAGCGCGGCCGGCGGCCCGTCGCGCAGCAGCGCGTCGCGCAGGTCGGTGGTGGTGAAGATGCCGAGCCGGTCGCCGTCGCGCACCAGGGCGTTCGTCAGCCCCTGCTGCGACAGCAGCCGGCACACCGACACCAGGTCGAGTGCACCGTCCACGAAGAAGGGCTTGCGCACGTAGGCGTCGCGCACGCGCGCGGTGACGAGCGAGAGCATCTCGCGCTGTGTGTCGGAGGCGCGGGTTTGCGGCATGGGCGGCGCCAATGTGAGAACGGGACTGCGGGCAGTGTGCCCGCAGTCCCGCCCGTACGGCTTGATATTGCGCTGGCTAGACGCTCATCAGTGGCCGCTCGCACCCGAGGCGCCGATACCGGTTTCCGAACGGACCTGCTGGGCCAGGAAGCCGGCACGGTCCACCTCGGCGCGCGCGCTGCGGTCGAGCATCGAGAACAGCCAGATACCGACGAAGCCGATGGTCATCGAGAACAGCGCCGGTGACGCGTACGGGAACAGCGCCGAGCCCTTCGGATTGCCGAGCGTAGCCTCCCACACCGACGGCGAAACCACCGTCAGCAGCACCGAGGAGATCAGGCCGAGGAAGCCGCCGATCACCGCACCCTTGGTGGTGCAGTCCTTCCACAGCACCGACATGAACAGCACCGGGAAGTTGGCCGAGGCCGCAATCGCGAAGGCCAGAGACACCATGAAGGCGATGTTCTGCTTCTCGAAGGCGATGCCGAGCACCACCGCGACGATGCCGAGCACGACCGTCGTGAAGCGCGACACCTTCAGCTCCGACGCGCTGTCGGCCTTGCCCTGCTTGAGCACCGTGGCGTAGATGTCGTGCGACACCGCGGAGGCACCCGACAGCGTGAGGCCGGCCACCACCGCGAGGATGGTCGCGAAGGCCACCGCCGAGATGAAGCCGAGGAACACGTTGCCGCCCACCGCGTTGGCGAGGTGGATCGCCGCCATGTTGCCGCCGCCCAGCAGGCCGCCCTTGGCGTCGAGGAACTGCGGGTTGGTCAGCACGAAGGTGATCGCGCCGAAGCCGATGATGAAGGTCAGCAGGTAGAAGTAGCCGATCCAACCGGTCGCCCACATCACCGACTTGCGCGCCTCCTTGGCGCTCGGCACGGTGAAGAAGCGCATCAGGATGTGGGGCAGGCCGGCGGTGCCGAACATCAGCGCCATGCCGAAGCTGATCGCCGAGATCGGGTCCTTCACGAAATTGCCCGGGCCCATGATCGACTGGCCGATCTTGGCCGCCTCTTCGGGCGTCTTGCCGGTGGCCAGGCTCGCCTTGATCTCCACCGCCTTGGCGAACATCGCCTCGGGGCTGAAGCCGAACTGCCACAGCACCATGAAGGCCATGAAGGACGCGCCGGCCAGCAGCAGGCAGGCCTTGATGATCTGCACCCAGGTGGTGGCGGTCATGCCGCCGAACAGCACGTAGACCATCATCAGCGCACCGACGATGACCACCGCGATCCAGTACTCCAGGCCGAACAGCAGCTTGATGAGCTGGCCCGCCCCGACCATCTGCGCGATCAGGTAGAACGCCACCACCACCAGCGTGCCGGAGGCGGCGAAGATGCGCACCGGTTTCTGCTCGAAGCGAAACGCGGCCACGTCGGCAAAGGTGAACTTGCCGAGGTTGCGCAGCCGCTCGGCCATCAGGAAGGTGATGACCGGCCAGCCGACGAGGAAGCCGATCGAGTAGATCAGGCCGTCGAAGCCGCTGGCCATCACCGCGGCCGAGATGCCGAGGAAGGACGCGGCCGACATGTAGTCGCCCGCGATCGCCAGGCCGTTCTGGAAGCCGGTGATGCCGCCGCCTGCGGTGTAGAAGTCGGCCGCCGACTTGGTCTTGGAGGCCGCCCACTTGGTGATGAACAGCGTGAACAAGACGAACACACCGAACATGCCGATGGCCGTCCAGTTGGTGGGCTGCTTCTGCGCCTGGCCGAGATCGGCGCCGGCCGCACAGGCGATCGCCGACACACCGAACAGGGCGGCCAGCGTCAGCGCCCGCCGGGTGGACTCGCGAAGGCGGCTCATTTCAGGACTCCCTTGGCGATGGCCTCGGACAGTTCGTCGAACTGGCTGTTCGCGCGCTGAACATAGAAGGCCGTGATGGCGATCGTGAACACGATGACGCCGAAGCCGATGGGAATCCCGATCGTCATGACACCGTCACCCAGTCTTTGCGAGAGAAACGGTTTGTTGAAGGCCACCAGCAGAATGAAGCCGTAGTACACGACCATCATCGCCAGCGTGAGCCACCAGCCGAAGCTGGTTCGCTTGGCCCTGAGCTCCAGGTACTTCGGGTGGGTCGAGATCCTCTTGACCAGGTCTTCTTCCATGTTGTCTCCTCGTGCAGTGTCGGCGCCGGCAGGACCGGACGTGCATATTCCACGATAGGGCTGACCACGCTCTTACGCAATCGCAACATGACCTGATCGGAACCGATGCGAACCGGACAGGCGCCGGGCCCACCGCCGGCTCGCGCAGGGGCTCATACGGCATTGCATTCAAACGCATCAGATGAAGCTTGGGCCAGGGCGCGTTGCGGTGTTCGGTGTCTTTGTTCGGAAAGCTGTCCGTCACATGTCAGCGTGGGCGCTGGGGTGGGTCGCTGTGTTGCGTTCATGCCCAGCCGCTGGTATCGCGGCTGGGCGTTCAGCAGCCGAGAGGCGCCTTCCGGCGCCTCTCGCGCGGCTTCACTCCCCCGGTCCGGGCTACCGCCCAGCCCTCCTCCTTTACTTCACTCCACACAGCGACCCACCCCAGCGCTGCCACCGCCGCGGTCTGTCGCGGTTTGACGACCTGTGCAAGCGGCGATGCCGAGTGCTGGCGAGGGCGTCGGGTGAGCGGCGCAGCGAAGTAAAGGAGGAGGGGTCGGCCCTGGGGCCGGCACCGGGGGACATGAGCGGAACCGCTCACCCGGCGTCCTCGACAGCAACGCGCGGTACTTGCAGGTGGCCCGCCGGTGGACGCTCAGAACGCAGGCACCCCACGCACACGCACGACTGCAACGAGCCAAAGGACGCCGGCCGATTTGACAGGTTGGATCGCGAGCGGGTATCAGCCGCGCCGGACACCCGGCCGAGCGGCTGCGGCCGCGTCCCAGGCCGGGCCGTCGAACCATGGATCCCCGCGCAGACAGGCGGCCACCATCTCCAGCGCGTCCAGGCCCCAGAACAGCCGGCCGTCGAGTTCGATCGTCGGCACGCCGAACACGCCACGTTCGATCGCCTGGGCGGTCAGGTCCTTGAGCGACTGCTTCACTGCCTCGTCCGCGGGATCGCGCGGCGGGGCGAGTTCGGTGTGCAGCGCCTCGAGGCGCTGCGCATCGTTGGCATCCGCGCCACCGCGCCACACATGGCGCAGCACCAGCTCGCAGGCACGTCGGTTGGGAGCGCCCCCGGCGGCCGCGCTCGCATGCAGCAGGCGCAACAGCGCGAGCGGGTTGAACGGGTGCTGCGCGGGCGTGTCGACGGCGATGCCGAACCGATGCGATGCCCAGGCGATCTGGCGGAAGGTCCAGGCGCGTTTGGGTTCGATCTCGGCCGGGCCCTTCTGGCCCCACTGCTTGAGCAGGCCGGCAAACAGCACCGGCCGGTAGTCGACGCTGTACGACAGCCCTTCGAGCGCCTGCGGCAGCTGCTCGAACGCGAGGTAGGCGTAGGGGGAGATCGGGTCGAACCAGAACTGCAGGTGCTTCATGGCGCCTTGCCCGTCATGACGGCGAGCGCCTCGCGGCGCTGCGGCAACAGCTTCCACACCGCACGCTTTCGCGCATTGTCGAGCCCCGACCAGGCGGCGATCTCGTCGAGCGTGCGCAGGCAGCCCTCGCACCAGCCGCTGGCAGCATGCATGCGGCACACGCTGATGCAGGGCGAGGGCACGGCAGCCGTCGGCAGCGGCCTCGTCATGACTGCACCACGTCGGCCACCGGCGCGGTGGTCAATTGCACAAGCACCTCCGGGCTCAGCGCGAACACGCCGTTCGGATGGCCGGCCGCCGCCCACACCTCGGCGAAGCGGAACAGCTCGCGATCGATCAGCGTGACGCAGGGTGATGCGTGCCCGATGGGCGACACGCCGCCGATCGAGTAACCGGTGCGTGCCTTCACGAAATCCGCGTCGGCGCGGCCGACCGGGCCGACCAGCGCGGCCACCTTCTTCTCGTCGACACGCCGGTCGCCGGAGGTCACGACGAGCACCGCCACATCGTCGGCGCGGCGCCGGAAGATCACGCTCTTGGCGATCTGGCCGAGCGCGATGCCCAGCGCGTCGGCTGCCTCCTGCGAGGTGCGTGCGGCCATGTCGAGCCAGCGCGGCACGTGCGCGTGGCCGCGTTCGGCCAACAGCCGCGCGACGCGACGAAAGCCTTCGGGTCGCTGATCGAGCGTATCGGTACCGCTCACGCCGACATCCCTCGCCTGGCCAGCACCGCATTCGCCACCCGCGACACCGGCTTGCGGCCGAGCACGGCGGAGATGAAGGCGGCCGTGTCGACCAGGGCATCGAGATCGATCCCCGTGTCGATGCCCAGGCCGTGGAGCAGGAAGACCACGTCCTCGGTCGCGACGTTGCCGGTCGCGCCCTTCGCGTACGGGCAACCGCCGAGACCGGCGACGCTGGCATCGAAGCGGTGCACGCCGAGCTCGAGGCAGGCGTAGATGTTCGCGAGGGCCTGGCCGTAGGTGTCGTGGAAATGGCCGCTCACTTCAGCGAGCGGGTAGTGCTTCAACGCGCGCTCCATTGCCGCCTGCACGCGCCGCGGCGTGCCGACGCCCATGGTGTCGGCCACGCCGACATGCTGCACGCCGATGCCTTTCATCAGCATCACGACCTGCTCGACACGGTCGGGCGCAATCTCGCCTTCGTAGGGGCAGGCGAGCGCGCAGGAGATCGCACCACGCACCTTGACGCCGGCTTCGCGCGCCGCCGCGACGACGGGCGCGAAACGCGCAATCGACTCGGCGATGCCGCAGTTGATGTTCTTCTGGCTGAACGCTTCGCTCGCGGCAGCGAACACGACGATCTCGTCGGGCCAGCACTCGCGCGCCGGTGCGAACGCCGCCTCGAAGCCCTTCAGGTTCGGCACCAGCACGCTGTAGCGCACGCCGCGTTGGCGCCGCAGGCCGGCCATGACCTGCGCGTTGTCGGCCATCTGCGGCACCCACTTCGGGCTGACGAAGCTGGTGACCTCGATGTCGTGCAGTCCGGCGGACTGCAGGCGATGCACCAATTCGATCTTGTCGGCGGCGGCGACCGGCTGCGTTTCGTTCTGCAACCCGTCACGCGGACCCACGTCGACCAGCGTCACCCGGCTCGGCAACATGTGTGGTTCCTCACAAACTTTCAGCGACGCATTTCGGTGCGCCACCGGGCACCCCGTGAACGAGCGTGCGCCCCTCCCCATTGTGCGGGATGGGCATGCGGCGAACGGCACCGCACCATGCAGGCAATTCCCGGAGTTCGCCGTGATACCCACCTTCACCCGCCTGCAACTCGCCACCCGCATCCACTTCACGCTGCTGCGCACGCTCGGTGAAGGCATCGATGTGGGCCGCATGCTGCGCCAGCGCGACTACGCCGACGAGGTGGCGAGCGTGTGCCGCAGCCTCAACGACTACACACTCTACGAACTGGCCGATCGTTTCGAAGACGTCAGCGCCGCCGAAGACGTGAAGATCCACATGGCCGAGGCCGCGAAGGCGACACGTGCCGCGCTGGCGCGGATTCCGAGCCGTGCGCCGCAGGACCTGGCCTGGTCGCAGGACACCAGCGGTTTCGGTCTGAGCCGCGCGCTCACCGCGCTGGACGGCGAGCCGACACCGGCGCGCAGCCGCTTCTCGCCATCGAACTGGCTCGGCATCGGGCGCGAGCGCGCGGCGCGCCACTGACACGGCGCCGGCTGGCAACCGCCGGCTCACGCGGCACCGCCGTCGGCCACGGCCTCGAAGTCCAGCAGCGCCTCGCCCTCGGCGACCTGCTCGCCGGCCGCGAAACACAGGCCCTTGACGATGCCGTCGCTCGGCGCGCTCAGCGTGTGTTCCATCTTCATCGCCTCCATCACGGCCAGCGGCTGGCCGCGCTTGACGCGCTCGCCCGGCTGCGCCAGAAAGCCCACCACCTTGCCGGGCATCGGCGCCGTCAGGCGCCCCCCTTCCGATGCGGCGTCGCCGGCATGGGCCAACACGTCGACCTCACGCACCAGGGCCGAGCCTTCGGGGACGAACACCGCAACGCTCTCGCCGATCGCATAGGCCGCGAGTGCGATCCGGCGCTCGCCAAGCACGATGTCGTAGCGGTCACTGCCGAGGGGTGTCACGGTGAACGCGTGCGCCACCTCGCCGACATGCAGTTGCATCGCACCCCCGCGGGTGCGCATCAGCGCCACGCGGTGGTGACTGTCGGCGTGGTCGATCTCGAAACGCCGCGTCGCGCCGCCGTGCAGCCGCCAGCCGTCGCGGCGTGACCACGGATCGGCATCCTCGCTCGCGCGCTCCAGGGCAACAGCGTGGGCCGCGACGCCGGCCGCGACCACGTCGATCGCAAGCGGCGGCACATCGAACAGGACCGCACGCTCGCGCTCGATCAGGCCGGTGTCGAGGTCGGCCTCGGCGAACGACGCGCTGTTCACCACGCGGCGCAGGAAAGCCACGTTGTGCTGCGGGCCGACGATGTGGGTCTGCGCCAGCGCGCGGTCCATGCGCGCCAGCGCCTGCGCGCGGTCCTCGCCCCAGACGATGAGCTTGGCCACCATCGAGTCGTAGTGAGGCGTGATGCTGTCGCCCTCGCCGACGCCGGCGTCGACCCGCACCGGCGCGGGCGCCGCATCCCGCGAGTCGCCTGCATCGGTCGTGCGCCGAAAGGCCACGTGCGCCGGCCAGCGCAGCACCTGCAGCCGGCCGGTCGACGGCAGGAAGTTCGCGTCGGGGTTCTCGGCGCACACGCGCGCCTCGATCGCGTGGCCGTGAATCCGCAGTTCGTGCTGTTGCAGCGGCAGCGGCTCGCCGGCCGCGACGCGCAGCTGCCACTCGACAAGGTCGAGCCCGGTGATCGCCTCCGTCACCGGGTGCTCGACCTGCAGCCGCGTGTTCATCTCCATGAAGTAGAAGCGACCATCGGGCTCGGCGATGAACTCCACCGTGCCGGCGCCGACGTAGCCGACCGCCTTCGCGGCCGCCACCGCGGCCTCGCCCATCGCGCGGCGGCGCTCCTCGCTCATGCCGGGGGCCGGCGCCTCCTCGAGCAGCTTCTGGTGACGACGCTGCACCGAGCAGTCGCGCTCGAACAGGTAGAGGCAGTGGCCGTGGTTGTCGCCGAACACCTGGATCTCGATGTGCCGGGGCTTGCGCAGGTAGCGCTCGACCAGCACCGCATCGTCGCCGAAGCTGTTGAGGGCCTCGCGCTGGCACGACGCGAGCGCAGCCTCGAATCCGGCCTCGCTCGTCACCACGCGCATGCCCTTGCCGCCGCCGCCCGCGCTGGCCTTGATCAGCACCGGGTAGCCGATGCGCGCGGCCTCGCGCCGCAGCAGCGCCGGGTCCTGGTCGGCGCCGTGGTAGCCGGGCACCAGCGGCACGTTCGCGGCGTCCATCAGGCGCTTCGATTCGGCCTTCAGGCCCATCGCCTGGATCGCCGCCGGTGTGGGCCCGATGAACGCGATGCCGGCATCGGCGCAGGCCTGCGCGAAGCCTTCGTTCTCGCTGAGGAAGCCGTAGCCGGGGTGCACCGCCTGCGCGCCCGTCGCGAGGGCCGCCTCGAGAATGCGCTCCGGACGCAGATAACTGTCGCGCGGTGCCGCGCCGCCGATGCGGACGGCTTCGTCGCAGGCCCGCACGTGCAGCGCGTTCGCATCGGCATCGGAGTACACGGCAACGGTCGCGATGCCGAGCCGGCGCGCAGTCGTCGCGACGCGACACGCGATCTCGCCGCGGTTGGCGATCAGGATCTTCTTGAACATCTCAGGGGCTCCGCCGCGTCGTGCGCGATCCGCGATGCATGAAAGGCTGCCGCGCCCTTGTGGTCTGCGGGTCACAATTCAGCGTCGGGTAGACGACCGCTGTGCTGCCGGTTGCATCGACTGAGCGAGCCCATCCGGCATTGGGGTGGCCGGCTCCGTTCAGCCAATTCTTATTCACTCCGCCGGCCACCCCAACACCGAATTGGCGGGCACCAGCAGAGCCCATCGACGCACCCCGAATTGCAGTGTGTCGAGCCGCACCACCCCAGCCGGAAGCAGCGACGCCGCTTCCGGCTGCGAGCGTCAAAGATGGTTTTCGCTGGGCTGCACATGCAGACCGCCAAACACCGCGGGCGTGAGCAAAGTTCACCCTATGTCCCCGCCGCCCCGTCACCACCCGCTGCAGGCGACGAAGTCACCCCGAGCAGCATCCTCAGTCGCATCCACACGCGCGCGAGAAACTTCGACAGCACCCACACGAGCACCAGCATGCCCACGAAGGCGATCGCCACGCCGGCGATCGCGAGCGCCGGGTGCGCAAACGCGAGCCACAGCATCGACGGCACCGCCAGGTCGCCGAGCAGCGACATGGCGATGTTCGAGAACGGCTCGGGCGAGGTGTTGAGCGCCGCGCGGGTGGTGGCCTTGGCCACGTGGCTGGTCGCCGCCAGCGTGCCGCCCAGCAGGGCCGCGAGCGCCGCGGCGGTGGCGTGGTCGGCACCGAACACCGCGGCGGCCAACGCGGCTCCGGCGGGGATGCGCACGGCGGTGTGGATCAGGTCCCACAGCGAATCGAGCCCGGGAATCTTGTCGGCGAAGAACTCGACGAACAGCATGAAGCCGCTGCCGGCCAGCATCGCCGGGTGCTGCAACAACTGCAGGCCGGGCGGCAGTTGCACCCATCCGGCGTAGCCCACCAGGCCGGTGATCGCCAGCACCGCATAGAGCCGCAGGCCGCTGGCCCAGCCCAATGCGGCCGCGAGCGCGATCAGCTGCGTCGTGTCGAGGGCGTCCACGGACAGCAGTTCCATCGCCTCACTCCTGCCAGCGCGGCTTGCGCTTGCCGAGAAAAGCCTGCACACCCTCCCGGCCCTCGTCCGACGCGCGCGCATCGGCGATGAACTCGACGGTGCGCGCGATCAGCGCCGCATCGAGCGGCTGCCCTGTCACCTCGTGCAGCAGGCGCTTGCAGGCGGCCAGGGCCTGCGGGCTGGCAGCGAGCAGCGCGCCGGTCAGCCCCTGCACGCCGCGGTCCAGCGATTCGGCCGGCACCACCTCGTGAACGAAGCCCAATCGCAACGCCGTCGCGGCATCGAAGCGTTCCGCCGTGAGCATGTAGCGCTGCGCCGCGCGTGCGCCCATCGCGCGAACCACGTAGGGACTGATCGTCGCCGGGACCAACCCGAGCTTCACCTCGCTGAGGCAGAACTGCACCGAATCCGCCGCCACCGCGAGATCGCAGGCTGCCACCAGGCCCACGCCGCCGGCATAGGCATCGCCCTGCACGCGCGCGATCGTCGGCTTGCGGCAGCCCGCGATGCTGCGCAGCATCTCGGCGAGGCCGGCCGCGTCGTCGAGGTTCTGCGCGCGCGTGTAATCCGCCATGCGGCGCATCCAGTGCAGGTCGGCGCCGGCGCAAAAGGCCGGGCCCTCGGCGGCCAGCACGACGACGCGCACGGCGTCGTCGATGTCGAGCGCGCGAAAGGCCTGCGTCAGCGCGGCGATCACCTCGTCGTTGAAGGCGTTGCGCAGGTCGGGGCGGCACAGCGTCACCTGCGCCACGGCAGCGGCCGGTCGGCTCACGCGGACGGTCGTGTCGGAGCTCATGCGGCGGGACCCTGGCTGTGCGGCATCGCGGCGCCCTCCATCACATGCGGAACACGCCGAACTTCGCGTCGGGAATCGGCGCGTTCAGGCTCGCACTCAGCCCGAGCGCCAGCACGCGGCGCGTGTCGGCGGGATCGATCACGCCATCGTCCCACAGCCGGGCGCTGGCGTAGTAAGGGTGACCCTGGGTCTCGTACTGTGCGAGCAGCGGCGCCTTGAAAGCCGCCTCCTCGTCGGCCGACCACTGCCCGCCGCGGGCCTCGATGCCGTCGCGCTTCACGGTGGCCAGCACGCTGGCGGCCTGCTCGCCGCCCATCACCGAGATGCGCGCGTTGGGCCACATCCACAGGAAGCGCGGCGAGTAGGCGCGGCCGCACATGCCGTAGTTGCCGGCCCCGAAGCTGCCGCCGATGATGACGGTGAACTTGGGCACGTTGGCGCAGGCCACCGCGGTGACCATCTTCGCGCCGGCGCGCGCGATGCCTTCGTTCTCGACCTTGCGGCCGACCATGAAGCCGGTGATGTTCTGCAGGAACACCAGCGGGATCTTGCGCTGGCAGCACAGCTCGATGAAGTGCGCGCCCTTGTTGGCGCTCTCGGAAAACAGGATGCCGTTGTTCGCGACGATGCCGACCGGCAGGCCCTCGATGTGCGCGAAGCCGGTCACCAGCGTGGCGCCGTAGCGCGCCTTGAACTCGTCGAACTCGCTGCCGTCGACGATGCGGGCGATGACCTCGCGCACGTCGAAGGGCTTGCGCGTGTCGGTCGGGATCACTCCATGCAGCTCGGCGGCCTCGTACTTCGGCGCCGCCGGCGCGCGCAGCACCGGCGGCGGCGGCTTGCGGCGGTTGAGGTGCCCGACGATCTGGCGCGCCAGCGCGAGCGCATGGGTGTCGTTGCGCGCCAGGTGGTCGGCCACGCCCGACAGGCGGGTGTGGACGTCGCCGCCACCCAGGTCTTCGGCCGTCACGACCTCGCCGGTCGCGGCCTTCACCAGCGGCGGACCGCCGAGGAAGATGGTGCCCTGGTTCTGAACGATGATGGTCTCGTCGCTCATCGCCGGCACGTAGGCGCCGCCGGCGGTGCACGAGCCCATCACCACCGCGATCTGCGGGATGCCGTCGGCGCTCATCGTCGCCTGGTTGTAGAAGATGCGGCCGAAGTGGTCGCGGTCCGGGAACACCTCGTCCTGGTTCGGCAGGTTGGCGCCGCCGCTGTCGACCAGGTAGAGGCAGGGCAGGCGGTTCTGCTGTGCGATCTCCTGCGCGCGCAGGTGCTTCTTCACCGTCAGCGGGTAGTAGGTGCCGCCCTTGACGGTGGCGTCGTTGCAGACGATCACGCATTCGATGCCGGCGACCCGGCCGATGCCGGCGATCACGCCGGCGCACGGCGCCGCATCGCTGCCGTCGGTGTCGCGGTAAACGCCCATCGCGGCCAGCGGGGCGATCTCGAGGAAGGGCGTGTCCGGGTCCAGCAGCAGCTCGACCCGCTCGCGCGGCAGCAGCTTGCCGCGCGCGACGTGCCGCGCGCGCGCCACCTCACCGCCACCCCGCTCGATCTGCGCGAGCTTCGCGTTCAGATCGTCGACGCTGCGGCGCATCGCGGCCGCATTGGCCTTGAATTCGTCGCTGCGCGGATCGAGGGCGGAACCCAGTGTCGGCATCGCGGGTCCCGCGGCTCAGGCCGACTCGGCGAACAGCTCGCGGCCGATCAGCATGCGCCGGATTTCCGAGGTGCCGGCGCCGATCTCGTAGAGCTTGGCGTCGCGCCACAGGCGCCCGGCCGGGTACTCGTTGATGTAGCCGTTGCCGCCCAGCACCTGGATCGCCTCGCCGGCCATCCAGGTGGCCTTCTCGGCGGCGTAGAGGATGGCGCCGGCCGCGTCCTTGCTCAGCGAGCGGCTGTGGTCGGCGCGGTCGCAGGCCTGGCCGACGGCGTAGACGTAGGCGCGGCAGGCCGAGAAGGTGGTGTACAGGTCGGCCAGCTTGCCCTGCATCAGCTGGAACTCGCCGATGCTCTGCCCGAACTGCTTGCGGTCGTGCACATAGGGCAGCACCAGGTCCATGCAGGCCGCCATGATGCCCAGCGGCCCGGCCGACAGCACCGCGCGCTCATAGTCCAGGCCGCTCATCAGCACCTTGACGCCGCCGCCCTCCCGGCCGAGCACGTTGTCGGCCGGCACCTCGCAGTCCTCGAAGAACACCGGGTAGGTGTTGGAGCCGCGCATGCCCAGCTTGTCGAGCTTGCTGCCGAAGCTCAGGCCCTTGAAACCCTTCTCGACGATCAGGGCCGTGACGCCCTTGGCGCCGGCCTCGGGCTCGGTCTTGGCATAGACCACCATCGTGTCGGCGTCGCCGCCGTTGGTGATCCACATCTTCGCACCGTTCAGCACGTAGCGGTCGCCGCGTCGCTCGGCGCGCAGCTTCATGCTGACCACGTCGGAGCCGGCATTGGGCTCGCTCATCGCCAGCGCGCCGACGTGCTCGCCGGACACCAGCTTGGGCAGGTAGCGGCACTTCTGGGCTTCGCTGCCGTTGCGGTGCAGCTGGTTGATGCAGAGGTTGGAATGCGCGCCGTACGACAGCCCCACGGACGCGGAGGCACGCGAGATCTCCTCCATCGCCACCATGTGCGCCAGGTAGCCGAGGCCAGTGCCGCCATAGGCCTCGTCGACCGTCATGCCGTGCACGCCCAGGTCGCCTAGCTTGCGCCAGAGGTCGGCCGGGAACAGGTTGTCGCGGTCGATGTCGGCCGCGCGCGGCGCGATCTCCTGCCGGGCGAAGTCGCGCACGCTGTCGCGCAGCATGCCGATCGTCTCGCCGAGATCAATGTCGAGACCGATGAAGCTGGACATGGGGCGTGTCTCCTGCAAGGCCTGCGTTCACCGCGCGGAACGACGGCCCTGCCGATTCCTAGAAATGAGCATTACTCAATATTTACGATGACCCCGACCAGCGTCGCAATGATCTGAACGACTCCTGTTGGGTTACCTGCAGTGTAGATCCGACACAGGGCGCGCGCAAGCATTATTTGAGCTTTACTCACAATAACATGCAGACGACAATCGGAACCCACCGGGGCGTCGCCCCGAGCGAGATCTCCGCGCCGATGAACCCTGCCGTCGAAATCCCGTCCCCGCGTCGCCGTGCGCCGGCCAGTGCCAAGTCCGAGCAGCGTGTGCGCGACATCCTGCGCGTCGGTCGCGAAGTCTTCTCGGAACGCGGCTATGAGCGCGCGACGACGACCGAGATCGCGCAACGCCTGGACATCTCCGAGGCCACCGTCTTCACCTATTTCCGTGGCAAGCGCGAGTTGTGCACCCGCGTGATCGGCGACTGGTACGACGAGATCATCGCGACCATCGAAGCCGGCCTGCCGCGCGAGCGCGACATCCGCACCCAACTGCAGTTCTTCGTGCAGACGCACCTGCGGCTGTTCCTCACGCAAGGCACCGGGCTGTGCGCGCTGGTGCTGTCTGAAGGACGCTCGAAGGGCCAGGAAGAACTAGGGGACGCGCTGGCGCCACTGCAGCGCCGCTACACCGCCCCCTTGATGGACCTGCTGGCACGCGGCCAGGCCAGCGGCGAGATCCGCCGCGATGTGCCACTGCGCCTGCTGCGCACGATGGTGCTCGGGCCGATGGAACACCTGCTGTGGGAGGCCGTGCTGCAGCAGCGGCCGGCCGATGTCGACGAGACGGTGCGCGGGCTGCTCGCAGTGCTCTACCCCGCGCTGCAGGCGCCGCACGCCGAACTCGCGGCGCTGCGCCGCTTCCGTGTCGATGTCGAGGCCGCGATGCACCGCGCCGACGGCGGCTGAGCGCGGCCGGCCCGCGACGCGTCAGAACGGCCCGCTCGCGAGCCAGCGTTCCAGCTGCGGCCGGCGGTCGTTGCCCCAGAACAGCTCGCCATCGACCACGAAGGACGGCGCACCGAAGATGCCGGCCGCGATCGCGGCTTCGTTCTCGGCCTTGAGACGCAGCTTCCACGCCGGATCGCTCCATGCCGCTTCGGCGGCGTCGGGGTCGATACCGGCTTCGCGGCACAGGCCGCGCAAGGGCTCCGGCTTGTCGAGCGCAACCCCGCGCGTGAAGTAGGCGCGCAGGCCCGTGTGCGCCCACACGGCGGCGCGCGCCGCATCCTGGTCGGCCAGCCACCAGAACACGCGTGCCGCGTTCTGCGTCGCGATCGGGAAGGGCTCGGGCTGCCGGTAAGGCACGCCCTCAAAACGCGCAGAGCGCTGAAAGTCGACCATCGCATACTCGCGCTTGACCGGGTACGACACCGGGCTCTTCAACTCGGCCGCCTGGAAGGTCGCGCCGAGCAGGATCGCATGCCAGCTCACCGTGCGGCCATGCCGCGCCGCGACCGCCGCGACCCACTCGCTCGCGATGTACGAGTAGGGCGAGGAGAAGTCGAAGTAGAACTCGACGGGTGCCTTGGCGGTCATTGCGTCGCCCGGCTCACGCGCTAGCGCCCCCCGCACACCCGCAATCACTTGTACAGCACCTGCGGCAGCCACAGGCCGATGCCGGGGAACACGTACAGCAAGATGATCGCGATGACCTGGATGCCCATGAAGGGCAGCATGCCGGCGAAGATCTGGTTCAGCGTCACGTGCTTCGGCGCCACGCCCTTCAGGTAGAAGGCCGCCATCGCCACCGGCGGGCTCAGGAAGGCCGTCTGCAAGTTCAGCGCGACCAGCAGGCCGAAGAACAGCGGGTCGACGCCGAAGTTGTCGAGCAACGGAATGAAGATGGGCATGAAGATCACGATGATCTCGGTCCACTCCAGCGGCCAGCCCAACACGAAGATGATGACCTGGCTCAGAATCAGGAACTGCGTCTTGGTGAGGTTCATGCCCAGCACCCACCGCTCCACCAACTCCTGGCCGCCGAGCAGCGCGAAGGCGGCCGAGAAGATGGCCGAGCCGACGAACAGCCAGCACACCATCGCGCTGGTCTTGGCTGTCAGGAACACCGACTCCTTGACGACCGAGAAGGTGAGTTGCCGGTAGGCCACCGCGAGCAGGAAGCCACCGAGCGCGCCGACCGCCGCAGCCTCGGTGGGCGTCGCCAGACCGAACACGATGGAGCCGAGCACCGCGGTGATCAGCACCAGCAGCGGGAAAAAGCTCGACAGCAGCATCTTGAAGACTTCGAGACGGTTGAAGCTCAGCAGCGCGTAGTACGCCACCAGCGCCACGGCACCCACCGTCAGACCGACCCAGTAGCCCAGAGAGGCCGGTTTGGATGCCGCCGCGGCATCCCCGGAGGTACCCGCCGGCTCAGGCGCAGCCACTGCTGCGGCAGGCTCCGACACGGCCTCGCCTATGGGCTTGCTGGCGGTCTCGCTCGGGGTCGACGGGGGTTCCATCACTCCGCCGGCCACCGCGGGCGGCTCCTGCAGCCCCCCCGGCGCCGGCGGCTCTTGAAGCCCGCCGCTTTCGCTGGGCGGTGGCTGCAAGCCACCCGTGCTCTGCGACTCTGCGGCGCTGCCGGCGCCCATTTGCTGCAGCTCGGAAAAGTCGTCGACCGGCGCGACACGGGTCACGGTCTGGTAGCTCCACAACGACATCGCGGCGAACAAGATCAACGGCAGCAAAGTGACGAACAGCTGGCGCAGCAGGTAGCTCGTGCTGACGGCCTGGTTGCGCTGGCCTTTCAGCGCGCCCAGCAGCCAGGGCAGCGCGCGACCTTCGCCGATGGCTCCCGCCTGTTTCAGCGGCAGCGGCAGCGGCACGAAGCGCTGAGCGGCCGTCAACGGCGGCATCAGACTCGGCTTGATCTTCGCAAGGAGGATCACGTACAGAATGTAGAGGCCGGCCAGCATCAGGCCCGGGAAGAAGGCACCCGCGTAGAGCTTGACCACGGACACGCCTGCGGTCGCGCCGTAAACGATCAAGAGCACCGATGGCGGGATCAGGATCCCCAAACAACCACCCGCCGTGATGGCACCGGCAGACACCCGCACGTCATAGCCGCCGCGCAGCATCTGGGGCAGCGCCAACAGACCCATCAGCGTGACCACTGCGCCGACGATGCCCGTGGCCGTGGCGAACACTGCGCAGGTCACGAGCGTCGCCACCGCCAGCGAGCCGGGGACCCGGGCCAGTGCCAGGTGCAGGCTGCGGAACAGCTTCTCGATCAGGTTGGCGCGCTCGACCAGGTAGCCCATGAAGACGAACAGCGGGATCGAGATGAGCACGTCGTTGCCCATCACCGCGAAGGCACGCTGGACCATCAGGTCGAGCGTCTGCTTCATCGCACCACCCGCCGTCTGCCCGCCCGAGTGGTAGGCGAAGAAGGCGAACAGGATGCCCATGCCCATCAGCGTGAAAGCGGTCGGAAAGCCCAGCATGATGGCCACCACCACCAGCGAGAGCATCAACAGGCCGTAGTGGCCGTTGGTCATGGTGTCGACGCTCAGCACCATGCCGACGGCGGCCGAAACGATCAGCCCCATCAGAATGAAGCCGAACCACAGTTCCTTGCGCAGCGTCATGCCTTGCCGCCTTCCTTGACGACGTACTTGTCCAACGCCTCGATGTCGGCGTCTTTCACGTGCACCATCTCCTTGAGCTTGTCGACATCGACTTCCTCGACATCCTCTTCTCGTGAAGGCCACACGCCGTCACGCAGGCAGATCACGCAGCGCACGATCTCCACCACACCCTGCAGCAGCAGCACGCCGCCGGCGAAAGGGATCACGAACTTGAACGGGTAGACCGGCAGCGGATCGGCGTTGAAAGTCTGCTCGCGGATCGCCAGCGAATCGTTGGCATAGAACCAGCCGGCCCAGGTGAGCGCCACGATCCCCGGCAGGAAGAACACGATGTACAGCAGCAGGTCGATCGAAGCCTGGGTGCGCGGCTTGAAGAAGCCGTAGAGCACGTCGCCGCGCACATGCCCGGCCTTGCTCAGCGTGTAGGCGCCGGCGCACATGAAGAGCGTGCCGTAGAGCATGATCTGGGCGTCGAGCACCCAGGCGTGCGGCTTGTTGAACACGTAGCGGGAGAACACCTCCCAACTGATCAGCACGGTCAGACCCACCACCGACCAGGCAAACAGCTTGCCGATCCAGGTGGAAAAGCGGTCCACGGTCAGAAGCAGGTTCTGCATCAGGCTTCCTATGGGAAAACTTCGGGACAAATGCGCGAGGGCGCCGCTGAACGGCGCCCCCGAAACTGCCGCCTCGATCGCAGAAAAGACCTAAGCCTTGTTGGCACCGAAGTAGTGGTTGTAGGCCATCTTGAAGTCGACCGTGTAGTCGTTCCACCATTGGCCAGCACGCCCGGCAAAGGCCTTCTGGGAATCGAGAACCTTCTGGAACAAGGCGTTCTCGCCGCCCTTCTTGGCGATGATCTTGTCCCAGGAGGCAAGCTGCGCACGCAGGATCGCGTCGGGCGTCTTGTAGAACTTGACGCCGGCCTTCTTCAGTTCGATGTAGTCGAGCGAGTTGCGGTGCGCGGCCTTCCAGCTCATGTCGGCGCTGGCGGCCTGCACGGCGTAGTCGACCACCGCCTTCAGATCGGCCGGCAGCGCCTCGAGCTTGCCCTTGTTGAACAGGATCTCGAACTGCTCGCCACTCTGGTGGAAGCTCTGCAGCATGCAGTTCTTCACCACATCGGGGAAGCCGAGCAGGCGGTCGGAGCTGGCGTTGTTGAACTCGGCGCCGTCGATCAGGCCGCGGTCCAGCGCCGGCACGATCTCGCCGCCGGGCAGCGGGTTCACCGCAGCACCCATGTCGTTGTACATATCGACTGCCAGACCGACGGTGCGGAACTTCTGACCCTTCAGGTCATCGAGCTTGCCGATCGGCTTCTTGAACCACCCGAACGGCTGCGTCGGCATCGGGCCGTACAGGTAGGACACGACGTCCATGTTCAGGCTCTTGTAGATCTCGGCCAGCAACTCCTTGCCGCCGCCGTAGTTGTGCCAGGCCAGCAGCATGTTCGGGTCCATGCCGTACGACGGGCCCGACCCCCACAGCGCCAGCGCCGAGTTCTTGCCGTAGTGGTAGGCCACCACGCCGTGCCCGCCGTCGAGCGTGCCCTTGTTCACCGCGTCGAGCAGTTGGAAGGCCGGCACCACCGAGCCCGCCGGCAGCACCTCGATCTTCAGGCGTCCGCCCGCCATGTTGTTGACCTTGGTCGCGAAGTCCAGTGCGTACTCGTGGAAGATGTCCTTCGAGGGCCAGGTGCTCTGGAAGCGCAGCGAGGTGGTCTGGGCCACCGACACCATCGGCGCGGCCATCGCGGCAGCGCCGACAGCGCCGGCAGAGGCCTTCTTGAGGAAGCGGCGGCGTTGCGAGGCGGTCTTCTGGGTCATGGATGTCTCCTGAATGGGCACGAAACGACAGGCTCCCGAAGGCAAACCTGGGTTCATTTGCAAGCTTCGCGATGGTAGTGAGCGGGCTTGCAGGGCGCCGCTGTCGTTAACCCCATACGTAGTTCCCGCAGCGGCGCCCCACCCGGCGCCGGACAGCAAAACGCAGCCGATCTCAGACGTCAGCGCGGCTGGCCGCGAGGCGCGCCGCGAGCAGCAGAAACAAGCCGCCACCGAGCGCCTGCAACACACGCCGCACAGGCGCCGCGACCTGCCCACGCACCCGGTCGGTCAGCACGGCGACCGCCAGCAGCCAGCTCACGCCGCTCAGATTGAACAGCAGGCCCAGCAGCACGAAGGCCGCCAGCGGCCGGCCTGCGTGCACGTCGACGAACTGCGGCACGAACGCCAGGAAGAACAGGCCGACCTTGGGATTGAGCAGGTTGGTCAGCAGCCCCGACACGAAGGACTGGCGCAGCGTCGGCAACAAGGCCGCCGCCGCCCGCCCGCCTGCCGCGGCCGCAGCGCCACGCCGCGCGCTGCGCAGCATCTGCAGCCCCAGCCACGCGAGGTAGGCCGCGCCGGCCCCCATGAGCAGGTCGAAGGCCCAGCGCGACGCGGCCAGCAGCGCCGCCACGCCCAGGGCCGCCGCCAGCGCATGGCCCATGCAACCCAGGCCGACGCCGAAGGCCCCGGCCACGCCGTGCCGCCAGCCACCGCGCGCGCTGCGGCTCACGACGTACAGCGTGTCGGCCCCGGGCGTGAGGTTGAGCACCAGGCTGGTCAGCATGAACAGCCCGAGATCATGGATACCGAGGCCGCTCACGATGGCACCGAGCCCGGTCGGCGCGGACCGCGCCGCCGGTGCGCCTTCACGCCGCCGCCTTGACCAGCAGGCTGGCCCGCGCCACCAGCGCGGTCCTGGCGCGCGCGGTGCTCGCCTCGCCATTGAGCAGGACCACGTGACCACCGAGCTTGCCGTTCCACGACAGCTCGGCGACCTGCCAGCGCAGCGCCACGTCTTCGTCGGCGAACACCGGGCTGCGGAACGCGAAGTTCACGTGCAGCACCAGCACTTCATTCGCCGGACCCCCGCGCGGGCGGGTGAAGTGCGACGTGGCCAGGCCCAGCATCATCGAGCTGGTGTGCTCGCCGCTGGCGATCACGCCGCCGAAGCGCGAGCCCGGGGCGTGGGTGCTGTGCAAGGGGTTGGCATCGTTGCACAGCGCCGCGAACGCCTCGATGGCGGCACGGCTGTAGCGGTCGGTGCGCGAGATCAACTCGCCGACCGTGGCCGGCGCGGCGCCGGACGGCAAGGCCCCCTCGCTCACAGCGCCTCGACCGCCAGCGCCGTGGCCTCGCCACCGCCGATGCACAGCGCCGCCACGCCGCGGCGCAGGCCACGCCGCCGCAGGGCGCCGAGCAGCGTGACGATGATGCGCGCGCCGGAGGCGCCGATCGGGTGGCCGAGCGCACAGGCGCCGCCATGCACGTTGACGCGCTCGTGCGGCAGCTCGAACTCGGCCATCGCCGCCATCGTCACGGCGGCGAAGGCCTCGTTGATTTCCCACAGGTCGACGTCCTGCACGGACCAGCCGGTGCGCTGCAGCAGCTTGCGGATGGCGCCGGCCGGCGCGGTGGAGAACCACGCCGGCGCCTGGGCATGCACCGCATGCGCCCGCACCACCGCGATCGGCGCGATGCCGTGCGAGCGGGCCGTCGACTCGCGCATCAGCACCAGCGCCGCGGCGCCGTCGGAGATGCTGGACGAGGTGGCGGCGGTGATGCTGCCGTCCTTGCCGAATGCCGGCTTGAGCGTGGCGATGCGGTCGAGCCTGGCCTTGAAGGGCTGCTCGTCGCGGTCGACCGCCACGTCGCCCGCCTTGCCGGCCAGCGTGACCGGCGCGAGCTCCCAGTCGAAGCTGCCGTCGTTGTGGGCGGCGATCGCGCGCTGCGTGGAGGCGACCGCGAACGCATCCATCGCCTCGCGCTTGAAACCGTAGTAGCTGACGCATTGCTCGGCGAACACGCCCATCGGCTTGCCGCGCTCGTAGGCGTCTTCGAGGCCGTCGAGCGCCATGTGGTCGTACAGCGCCGCCGCGCCGTACTTGATGCCCTTGCGCACGAAGCTCAGGTGCGGCGCGTTGGTCATGCTCTCCATGCCGCCGGCCACCACCACCCCGGCCGAGCCGGCGGCCAGCATGTCGTGCGCGAACATCGCCGCGCGCATGCCCGAGCCGCACATCTTCGACAGCGTCACCGCGCCGGCCGCATCGGGCAGGCCGGCCTTGCGCGCCGCCTGTCGGGCCGGCGCCTGGCCCTGCCCGGCCATCAGGCAGTTGCCCAGCAGCACCTCGTCGACCGCGCCACCCGGCAGACCGGCGCGCTCGAGCGCGGCGCGAACGGCCACCGCGCCCAGCTCCCAGGCCTGCAGCGCGGCCAGGTCGCCGAGCAGGCCGCCGATCGGCGTGCGCGCGGCCGACACGATGACGATCGGATCATTCGTGGACATGGCAAAGCTCCTTCATGAGGGCGAAAGGCGGTTGGGCATCGCACGAAGCCGGCCCCCACGAGCAGACGCCGCGGATCCGGCTCCGCCGGTCCGCCAGCGTCGCCCCCTCGAGGGGGAGCGGCGCAGCCGCAACGGGGGTGGGTGTCATCAAATGGGGTTGTGGCCGAGTTGCGTGGAGGCCGAAGCCGCCTGCAGGGAGGCCGCCTCGGCATCGAGGCTGCCGAAGCCCAGCCCGACCGGGCGACGAAAACGCTTGTGCGGATCGTACGGGAACACGTCGTGCACGTAGCCGCCGGCGATCCGGTCCTTGCGGCCCTGCCAGAACGACGCATCCAGCAACTCGGCGTGGTGCTGCATGAACACCTCGCGCACCGCCGGGTTGCCCAGCAGGAAGGGCCCGAAGGTTTCGGGGAACACGTCCTTCGGACCGACCGAATACCAGATGTCGCCCGACATCTCCTCTTCCTCGTTGCGCGGCACGGGCACCTTGCGGAAGTTGCAGTCCGTCAGGTACTCGATCTCGTCGTAGTCGTAGAACACCACCTTGCCGTGGCGCGTGACGCCGAAGTTCTTCCACAGCATGTCGCCGGGGAAGATGTTGGCCGCCACCAGGTCCTTGATGGCATTGCCGTACTCGATGACGGCGTGGCGCAACTGCTCGGGCGTGGCCTCCTGCAGGTAGATGTTGAGCGGGATCATGCGCCGCTCGATGTAGAGGTGCTTGAGGACCAGGCTGTCGCCCTCCTCCTCGAGCAGGCTCGGGCAGAAGTGCCGGATCTCCTCGATCAGCTCCTCCTCGAAGCGCTGGCGCGGGAAGGCCACGTTGCTGTACTCCAGCGAGTCGGCCATGCGGCCGACGCGGTCGTGCGTCTTGACCAGCAGGTACTTGCTCTGGATGACTTCGCGCGTGGTGTCCTTCTGCGGCGGATAGAAGTCCTTGATGACCTTGAACACGAAGGGAAAGCTCGGCAGGTCGAACACCAGCATCACCATGCCCTTGATGCCGGGCGCGATGCGGAACCTGTCCGACGAATGGCGCAGGTGGTAGAGGAAGTCGCGGTAGAACTGGTTCTTGCCCTGCTTCTGCAGCCCCAGCGCGTTGTAGAGCTCCCAGCGCGGCTTGCGCGGCATCAGCGAGCGCAGGAACTGCACGTAGGCCGACGGGATCTCCATGTCGACCAGGAAATAGGCGCGCGCGAAGCTGAACAGCAGCAGCAGCTCGTCCTCGCCGAACAGGGCCGTGTCGATCGCCAGCAGGCCGCGCGAGTTGTGCAGGATGGGCAGTGCGAAGCCGGTCTCGCGAAAGCCGTTGATCAAGCGGCCGACGATGTAGGCGCCCTTGTTGCGGAAGAACAGCGAGGACAGCACCTGGATCTGGAAGTTGGCACTCAGCTTGACGTCGCCGAACTGCGTGCGAAAGGCCTGCAGCACGTACTCCACGTCGCGCCCCACGTCTTCGAAATCACGCTTGAGCTGGTAGTTGTCGATGATGCGCAGCAGCGTCTCGCGCAGCCCCTCCGACGAGCCCGGCCGGCTCGGGTAATAGGCGCGGTAGGTCGGCTGCGAAGCCGGCTCCTCGTTCTCGATGTACTCGGTGCTGACCGCCGGGCGCACGAAGATGAAGTCGTTGCGGAAGTAGCTGCGGTGCAGGATCTTGGTCGTGACCGAGTTGAAGAAGGTCTCGGCGAGTTCGGGCTGGTGGTGGTTGATCAGCAGGCCGATGTAGTACAGCTTGACCTGCTGCCAGGTCTCGTGCGAGAGCGAGCTGGCCTGGAACTCGCGCTCCAGGCGCTCGGCGGCCTCGTCGACGCGCAGGTCGTAGTACTCGATGCGTTCGCGCTGGGCGCGCTGCTGGCCGTGCCAGTCGGCCGCCTCGAAGCGCTGCTTCGCCTCGGCGCTGGTCTGCCGGAACAGCTTGTAGTGGCGGTTGAAGCCGTCGAGCAGCGCCTGCGCGATGTCGAAGGCGCGCGGGTCGGTCAAGGTCGTGACGAACGGGCTGCCGGCCATCAGGCGCCCTCCCGGCGGTCGTAGCGGCCCTTCACGGTCGCCAGGGCCCGCTCGTATGCGCCGGCCACGTCGGCTGCGCTGTCCACCGTCATGCTCAGGTCCTCGAGGTGGCCGTTGTGCAGGCCATAGACCCAGCCGTGGATCACCACCTGCTGGCCGCGCTGCCAGGCGTCCTGCACGATGGTGGTCTGGCAGGCGTTCAGCGCCTGCTCGACGACGTTGAGCTCGCACAGCGCGTTGACGCGCCGCTCTGTCGGAACCGTGTCGAGCCACAGCTGGTGGCGGTGGCGCACGTCCTGCACGTGGCGCAGCCAGTTGTCGGCCACGCCGACGCGCCGGTCGTTCAACGCCGCCACCACGCCGCCGCAGCCGGAATGGCCGACGACGATGACGTGCTGCACCTTGAGCATGTCGACCGCGTACTGGATCACCGACAGGCAGTTGAGGTCCGAATGCACGACGACGTTGGCGACGTTGCGGTGCACGAACAGTTCGCCCGGCAGCAGGCCGACCAGCTCGTTGGCCGGCACGCGGCTGTCGCTGCAGCCGATCCACAGGTACTGCGGCACCTGCTGCGTGAGCAGGCGCGAGAAGAAACCCGGCTCGCGCGCCTCGGTGCGCTCGGCCCATTCGCGGTTCTTGTCGAAGAGTTCCTGAAGATCGGTGGTCATGCGTGAATTCCTGGATCTGCCTCAATTTTACGCAGGTGCCGCGCGGCACACCGGCGTGCCGCCCGCCGCGGCAAGCCCCTCGGGCACGGCGTTTGCGTTAACGTCCGGCTGGACCCCCGACCACGGCCTGCGCTCGCCCCGCGATGAACGAACTCGAACACCAGCTCGGCTACCCCTGCGGCGAGGCCCTTCCCGCGCTGGGCGGCACGCTCGACATCGCACCCGGCGTGAAGTGGGTGCGCATGAGGCTGCCGTTCGCGCTGGACCACATCAACCTGTGGCTGCTGCGCGACCGGCAGAACGGGCCGGACGGCCCGGTGGACGGCTGGGCCATCGTCGACTGCGGCATCGGCGACGACACCACCCGCGCCGCCTGGGAGCAGGTGTTCGCCGATCAGCTGGGCGGCCTGCCGGTGCTGCGCGTGATCGTCACGCACATGCACCCGGATCACATCGGCCTGGCCGACTGGCTGACCTCGCGCTGGAGCGTGCTGGAGCGGGACTGTCCGCTGTGGATCAGCGCCACCGACTGGAACGCGGCCCGGATCGCCTGTCGCAGCACCACCGGCGTCGGCGGCGACGAAGCGGCGAGCCACTTTGCCCGCCACGGCGTGACCGACCCCGACGCGTTGCAGAAGGTCCGCCGGCGCTCCAACTACTACGCGTCGATGGTGCCGTCGGTACCGACGCGCTTCCACCGGCTGCTCGACGGGCAGCTGCTGCAGGTCGGCGACCACGCCTGGCGCTGCCACGTCGGCTACGGGCATGCGCCGGAGCACATCGCGCTGCACTGCGAGGCGCTGGGCCTGCTGATCTCCGGCGACATGGTGCTGCCGCGCATCAGCACCAACGTCAGCGTGGTGGACCTCGAGCCCGAGGCCGACCCGCTGCGGCTCTACCTCGAGTCGATCGAGCGGCTGCGCGCGCTGCCGGCCGACACGCTGGTGCTGCCGGCTCACGGCCGCCCGTTCACCGGCCTGCACACCCGCATCGACCAGTTGCACGACCACCATGCCGCGCGCTTCGCCGAGGTGCTGGCCGCCTGCGCCGAAGCGCCCAAGACTGCCACCGAGCTGCTGCCGGTGCTGTTCAAGCGCCCGCTCGACTTGCACCAGACCACCTTCGCGCTGGGCGAGGCGATCGCGCACCTGCACGCACTGTGGTTCGACGGGCGGCTGGTGCGCCACGTCGACCGCGCGAGCGGCGTCTACCGCTTCGCCGTGGCCGGCTGAGAGCCCCTGGGCTGAACGAACGACCGCCGTGGCCAGCGCCGCCTCCGGTGGTTCATGCGGCATTGCATTCGAACGCATCGGATTGAAGGTCGGGCCAGTGCTCGTTGCGGTGTTCAGTGTGCTGCCCAGAACGCTGACTGCCGAACGTTGGCGCGGGCGCCGCGCCGGGTCGCTGTGTTGCGTTCATGCCCAGCCGCTGGTATCGCGGCTGGGCGTTCAGCAGCCGAGAGGCGCCTTCCGGCGCCTCTCGCGCGGCTCCACTCCACACAGCAACCCGTCCCAGCGCTGCCACCACCGCGGCCTGCCGCGGTTTGACGGCCTTCGCAGGCTACGGTGATCGTGCTGACCAGGGCGTCGGGTGAATGGCGCAGTGAGGTAGAGGAGGAGGGGTCGGCCGCGAGGCCGACGCCGGGGGACACGAACGGAGCCGTTCGCCCGGCGGCCTGGTCAGCAACGCTCGGTACGTGCAAGCGGCTGGCCGATGGACGCGCCTGGGTATCAGTCGAACGCCGGCACCGACTCGTGGCGCAGCGCACCACGCGCCGTGTCGAGGTCGGGGATGACCGAGCGCACCACGTCCCAGAAGCGCGGGCTGTGGTTCATCTCGCGCAGGTGGGCGAGTTCGTGGGCCACCACGTAATCGATGGTCGGCATCGCGAAATGGACCAGGCGCCAGTTCAGGCGCACCGAGCCGTCGGCGCTGGCGCTGCCCCAGCGCGTCTGGGCCGAACTCAGGCCCAGGCGGCGCACGCTCACGTTCAGGCGCGGCGCGAAGTGGGCGCAACGCTCTTCGAAGATGCGCCGGGCCTGGCGATGCAGCCAGGCCTGCACCACGTCGCGGATCTGCTCCGCCGTGGCGGTGTGCGGCAGGCCCACGTGCAGCGTCAGCCGCGGCACGCCGGGCAGGGCCGCGGCGTCGCTGTCGAGCACCGCGCCGGTGGCACGCGGGTCCAGCACGAGGATCACGGTCTCGCCGAGGAAGGGCAGGCTCGCGCCGTCGCGCCACTCGATGCGCGAGGCGGCGTGCTTGCGGGCCCGTTCATGCTGCTCGACGAGCTTGGCCTGGATCCAGGCCGCCTTCTCGAGCAGCGCCGCCTCGATCTCGCCGCGCCCGACCCAGCGCGGCGCCCGCACGCTCAGGCCTTCGGCGGACACCACCATGCCGATCGAGCGGCGCCGCGCCCGCTGGAATTCGTAGGCCACGACCGCGCGGCCCAGGTCGATCTCGCGCGAGGCGCGGGGGTGGCGGAACAGCATCGGGCTCAGCGCCTCACCGAGCCGCAGGGCCGGCGCCGGGGGGGCTGCCGGCACGGCCAGCCGTGGGGCCGGTTCGGGGATAGCCAGCGCCGCGGCCACCGGCGCCGCAGCGGCCGGCTCGTCCGGCGCGAACAGCGGCAGGTCGAGCTGGCGGAACGGGGCGTTGGGGTCGGCCACAGCGGCCCGGCGCGTCATGGGCTGCGAGTATAGGAGCCCGCCTCCCTCCGCCTCCCAGTTGCAGGCGCGGATCAGCGATCCACGCGCGCCGGCGATGCGTAGGCCTGAGGGTCGATGCGGCGCATCTCGGCCTCGATCCAGGCCTCGACCTCGCGCATCAGCTCGTCGGCCTGGCGGCCGGCCGTGGGGATGGGCCGGCCGATCACCACGTCGATCACGCCCGGCCGCAACACCAGGCTCTTGCGCGGCCAGCATTTCGCCGAACTCACCGCGATCGGCACGACCGGCGTGCCGGTGGTCACCGCCAGCCGCGTACCGCCGCTCTTGTAGACGCCCTGCTCGCCGCGCCTGGTTCGCGTGCCTTCGGGAAACATGATGACCCAGTTGCCCTTGGCCATGTACTCGCGGCCCTGCTCGGCCACCCGGTTCCAGGCCTCGGTGCGCCGGCTGCGGTCGATGTGGATCATGTCGAGCCGACCGATCGCCCAGCCGAAGAACGGGATGTAGAGCAGTTCGCGCTTGAACACGTAGCACAGCGGGTGCGTCATCAGCGTCGGGAACGCAAAGGTCTCCCAGGTGCTCTGGTGCTTGGGCAGCAGGATCACCGGCGAGAGCCGGTCGGTGGGCAACAGCTCCCCGCCCTGCACGCGGTAGCGCACGCCGCAGATCACCTTCGCGCCCCAGACCGACAGGCGCAGCCAGCTGATGCAGATCCAGTAGACCGGATCGCCCCGCACGAAGACGGACACGACCAGCGCCGCGATCGCGAACGGCACGACCGTGATCGCCATCCACACGATGAACACCGCGGAACGCAGCACCGCCAACAGAGGGCTCATGCGCCCAGCGCTCCGGGATTGCTGTCGGGCACTTCGGCGGTGCCGCGGGCGACCGCGCGCTCGTGGCGTTCGCGCTGGACGATGAACTCGGCCGCCGTCGCCAGATCGGCGTGCACCACCGTGCCGGGCACCTGCCGCGCGATGTCGGCGACCTGCGCGTCGCTGAGCCCCTCGCACTTGCCGGTGCGCACCAGGTGGGTCTCGCAGCCGACGGCCGACGCGGCCAGCAGGTCGCGCAGGCTGTCGCCGATGGCGGGCACCTTCGACAGCTCGACGCCGTAGCGCTCGCCGATCTGTTCGAACAGGCCGGGCAGCGGCTTGCGGCAGGCACAGGCTTCGTCGGGCGCATGCGGGCAGAAGAACACCGCATCGATGCGGCCGCCCACCTGGGCCAGCGCGAGGTTCATCTTCGCGTGCATCGCATTGAGCGCCGACATGTCGAACAGCCCGCGCCCCAGGCCCGACTGGTTGGTGGCGATCACCACATGCCAGCCGGCATGGTTGAGCCGCGCGATGCCCTCCAGCGCGCCGGGCAAGGGCTGCCACTCCTCGGGCGACTTGACGTACTCGTCGCTGTCGGCGTTGATGGTGCCGTCGCGGTCGAGGATGGCGAGCTTGACGGGGTTCATGTGGCCAGCCTGGAAAGGTCGGCGACGCGGTTCATCGCGGCGTGGAGGGTGGCGAGCAGGCCGAGGCGGTTGGCGCGCAGCGCCGGGTCGTCGGCGTTGACCATCACGCCGTCGAAGAAGGCGTCGACCGGCGCTTTCAGTGCCGCCAGCGCCTGCAGCGAGGCGCTGTAGTCGCCGCGCTCGAAGGCGGCGTCGGCCAGCGGCTTCACCATGGCGAGGGCCTGCGCCAGCGCCGCTTCGGCCGGCTCCTTCAGCAGCGTGGCATCGACCTTCGCCTCGACCGCGCCATCGACCTTCTTCAGGATGTTGCCGACGCGCTTGTTGGCGGCGGCCAGCGCGGGCGCTTCGGGCAGTGCCGCGAAGGCATGCACTGCCGCCACGCGCTTTGGCATCTCACCAAGACGCCAGAACCTGTCGTCAGCTAAAACTGCCTCGATCTCTTGTGCAGAGGAGCCTTGATCACGAAGTGCGGCTGCCAAGCGATCCTTGAGAAATTGCAGGAGCTGACCTCTAAGAGATGTCGCACTTCCATCTCCGGCTTCAGGGAATCTGCGCACCGCAACCGGCCAACTGGGAGCCGTCATCGCACGGTCAATCGCACTGTCCAGCGTGAGACCAGACATTTGTTCAGTCAGCATGCGAATCACGCCCAGCGCATGCCGCCGCAACGCAAACGGATCCTTGTCCCCCGTCGGCAACTGGCCGATACCGAACAGTCCCACCAGCGTCTCCAGCTTGTCGGCCAGCGCGACCACCACGCCCACCTCGTTGCGCGGCAACCCGTCGCCGGCGAAGCGCGGGCGGTAGTGGTCCTCGATCGCGTAAGCAATGTCTTCGCTGATGCCATCGTGCAGCGCGTAGTAGCGACCCATCGTGCCTTGCAGCTCGGGGAACTCACCGACCATGTCGGTCAGCAGGTCGGCCTTGGCCAGCATTGCGGCCTGGTCGGCTTTCACCGCCAGCGCCTCGCCGCCGAGCTGCTGGCCGATCACCTTCGCGATCGCTCGCACTCGCTCGACGCGCTCGCCCTGCGTGCCCAGCTTGCCGTGGTAGACCACCTTGGCGAGGCCGGCCACACGATCCTCGAGCTTCTTCCGGCGGTCCTGGTCGAAGAAGAATTTCGCGTCGGCCAGCCGCGGGCGCACCACGCGCTCGTTGCCGCCGATCACCGCGCTGGCGTCGTCCGGGCTGATGTTGCTGACGATCAGGAACTTGTTCGTGAGCCTGCCCGCCGCGTCGAGCAGCGGGAAGTACTTCTGGTTCGCCTTCATCGTGAGGATCAGGCATTCCGGCGGCACCGCGAGGAAGCTCTGCTCGAACTGCCCGAGCAGCACGTTGGGCCGCTCGACCAGCGCCGTCACCTCATTGAGCAAATCCGGGTCGTCGATCGGCGTCAGCCCTTCCTTCGACGCCGCCGCCTGCAGCTGGCGCGCGATCTCGCCATGGCGCGCCGCGAAGCTGGCGATCACCGCGCCCTGGTCCTGCAGCTGCTGCGCGTAGTGGTCGGCGTGCTGCAGCACCACCGGGTCCATCTGCGCCTCGAAGCGGTGGCCGTGCGTCTCGCGGCGCGATTCGAGCCCGAGCGCCGCGACCGGCACCACGTCGGCGCCGTGCAGTGCCACCAGGCCGTGGGCCGGGCGCACGAACTGCACGCTGGTCCAGCCTGGCAGCTCGCCGGTCTCGAGCTGGTAGCTCATCAGCTTCGGGATCGGCAGCTTCGCGATCGCTTCCAGCAAGGCCTTCTGCAGCCCGGCCGCGAGCATCGCGCCGGGCACCACGCTGTCGAAGAACAGCGCCTCGGCCTTGCCGTCCATGCGGCGCTCGAGCCGCGCCGCCGCCGAGGCGTCGGCGCCCAGGCTGGCCAGCTTCTTCAGCAGCGCCGGCGTCGGCTGGCCGTCGGGCGCCAGGCCGACGGCAACCGGCATCAGCTTGTGCGACACCGCCTTGTCGGGCGCGGCCGGCAGCACGGCACTGATGTGCGCCGCCAGCCGGCGCGGCGAGGCGAAGGGCGTGGTGGCCGAGTGCTCGGTGGCCAGGCCCTGGGCCTTCAGGCTCTCGGCCAGCGTGTGGGCGAAGGACTCGCCGAGCTTCTTCAGCGCCTTCGGCGGCAGTTCCTCGACGAACAGCTCGACGAGCAGGTTCTTGGTGTCGCTCATGCTCGGGCCGCCTCGTCCGCGCTCACGGCCTTGGCCGGCTTGCGAGCGGATTCGCCCGCCTTCTCGATCTCGGCCACCCACTCGCGCGGCGCCATCGGGTAGCCCAGCCGGGCGCGGCTGTCGTCGTAGCTCTGCGCCACGCTGCGCGCCAGGTTGCGGATGCGGCCGATGTAGGCGGCCCGCTCGGTGACGCTGATCGCGCCGCGGGCGTCGAGCAGGTTGAAGGTGTGCGCGGCCTTGAGCACCTGCTCGTAGGCCGGCAGCGCGAGCCGCTGCGCCATCAGGTCCTTGGCGTTGCCCTCATGGGCCGTGAAGGCGCTCAGCAGGAACTCGACGTTGCTGTGCTCGAAGTTGTAGGCGCTCTGCTCCTGCTCGTTCTGCAGGTAGACGTCGCCGTAGCTGAGCCCTTCGGTCCACTGCAGCTTGTAGACGTTGTCGACGCCCTGCAGGTACATCGCCAGGCGCTCGAGGCCGTAGGTGATCTCGCCGGTGATCGGCCGGCAGTCGATGCCGCCGACCTGCTGGAAGTAGGTGAACTGCGTGACCTCCATGCCGTTGAGCCAGACCTCCCAGCCCAGGCCCCAGGCGCCGAGCGTCGGGTTCTCCCAGTCGTCCTCGACGAAACGGATGTCGTTGACCTTCAGGTCGAAGCCCAGCGCCTCGAGCGAGCCGAGGTAGAGTTCCAGGATGTTGCTCGGCGCGGGCTTGAGCACCACCTGGTACTGGTAGTAGTGCTGCAGGCGGTTGGGGTTCTCGCCGTAGCGGCCGTCCTTCGGCCGGCGCGACGGTTGCACGTAGGCGGCCTTCCACGGCTCGGGGCCGAGCGCGCGCAGGAAGGTCGCGGTGTGGCTGGTGCCGGCGCCGACCTCCATGTCGTAGGGCTGCAGCAACGCGCAGCCCTGGTCGGCCCAGTACTGCTGCAGGCGCAGGATGATTTGCTGGAAGCTCAGCATCGTGGTGTGTGGGGAAGAGGGGGCCGCAGCGCGCGGGCGCCGGACCGGAGCCCGGATTCTAGGTGGCGCCTGTGCGGCCGGCGGCAGCGGGTCGCCTGTCGCGCGCGGGCTGGTCCGCCCGCTCGCTCAGCGCGGCCGGCGCTCGGCCAGCCGCATCTCCAGGCCGACCGGGAACATCGTGAAGGCCAGGCGCTCCCGCGGCGGAGCGCCGCTCGCGGTGCCGACGGAGCGCAGCTCGAAGTTGCGCGCCAGCATCGCCAGCACCATCTTCATCTCCAGCAGCGCGAGGTAGCGGCCCGGGCACAGGCGCGGCCCGGCGCCGAAGGGCATCGACGCCTTCTGGACGGCGCGCTCCGGGCCCGCCGCGCCGGCGCGCCAGCGGCCCGGCCGGAAGTCCGCCACGTCCTCGGCCAGTCGGGCGTCGAGCGCCGCGCGGCGCATCAGGCAGAACACCACGGCGCCGGGCGGCAGGTGGAAGCCGGCCAGGGCAGTCTCGCGGTTGGCTTCCAGGAAAATGAGCGGCGCCACCGGCTTGAGGCGCATCGCCTCGCTGACACCGGCCTCGATCGTGTCGAAGCCGCGCGCCGCATCGAAGCTCGGCGGCAGCAGCGCGTCGCCGAGCGCGGCGTCCACCTCGTCGACGAGCGCCTGCCAGTCGGCGGGATGCTCGTGCAGCAGCCAGATCGCCCAGCTCAGGGTGTTGGCGGTGGTGTCCTCGCCGGCGAGCAGCACGGTCAGCACGTTGCCGGCCACTTCTTCCTCGGTCAGCACGCTGCCGTCGGCGTCACGCGCGGCCAGCATCGCTTCCAGCAGGTCGGCCGGGCGCTCGCGCCGCGAGGGCTCGTCCTGCAGGCGCTGCCGGGCGGCACGGATGAAGCCGCGCACCGCTTCGTGCACGTGGACGAGGTGGCGGTCGTGCTCGCGGTCGATCGGCAACCTGACGTAGCGCCAGTAGGGAAAAGGCAGGTTGATGCGGCGGAACAGCATCGGGAACAGCTTGTCCAGGTGATCCTGCAGCGGGTAGCGCGCGTCGATGGTGTTGATGTCGGCGCCGAAGGCCAGGCCGGCGGTCACGTCGACCGTGTAGCGCATCAGCGAGGCCTGCAGGTCGACAGGCTCGCCGCGCCGCGCGGCCTCGCGCCACGACGCCATCAGCCGCTCGGTCACCCGCAGCAGCGAGGGGTAGAAGCGCTTCAGGTGGCCGGGGTCGAAGGCACTCATCACCAGCCGGCGCTGGCGCCGCCAGTCCTCGCCCTCGGCGGAGAACACGCCGTGGCCGCCGGTCTCGCGGATCACCGCCTCGATCGGCCGCATGCGCCGCCAGGTGTCGGGCCGGTCGCGCAGCGCGGCAGCGATCACCCCGGCATCGGAGACGACCAGCACGTCGCGCCGGCCGACGCGCAGGCGGTAGGTCGGGCCATAGCGATCGGCCCAGGCCTCGAACTGCTGGTGTAGGCGCGGCAGCTCGAACTGCAGCAGGTTGCCGACCAGCGGCCAGCCACGCGGCCCCGGCAGATCGGCCACCTGCCGGTGGATCGAGCCGCCGGGGCATCGGGCTCCGGCAACGGCGTCGGCATCGGTCGGCATGCGCATCTCCTGACAGCCCTCGAGCCGACAGTGTCCGCGAAACGGACCCGGTGCCGACCCCGCCGACGTGCCTCCGAAGCTCACCATGGTCGCCGGCCGCTCGCCCCTTGCCGCTGCGATCGTCGCTGCGGGTCGATGCCTTCGATGCCGCATCGCAGCATGTGCTTCTCGTGTGGCTGCTGCGCGACCCGGCTAGGATGCTGCGGCCTTGCACCGCTGCGCCATCGTGACCCCTGCCCTTCTTCGCACTCGTCTCCTGCCCTGGCTTGCCGCCGCGCTGGCAGGCTGCGCGGTGCAGACCTACGAGCCGCGGGCTGTCGATCCCGCAGGCTTTCAGGCCGCGTGGCTGGCGAGCGGGGTCGACGATGCGGCGCTGCGCGAGTCGCTGGCGCAGCAGGGCGTGGACACCGGCCGCTGGCCGCTGCCGGCCTGGGACCTGGAGGCACTGACCGCCCTGGCGATCGCGCGCCACCCCGACCTCGCCGTGGCGCGCGCCGAACTGCAGGGCGCCGAAGCCGCCCGCGGCACGGCACGGCAGCGCGCCGGCAGTGCCGTCGAGTTCGGCCTGGAGCACCACAGCGCCGACGGCGCGAGTTCGTCGCCCTGGAGCCTGGGCGTGGTCTTCGATGCCGTGGTCACCGGACAGTCGCGCCGCACCGCGCAGGCCGATGCCGCCGATGCGCTGGCGCTCGAGGCCGGGCAGCTCGCGGCCCAGACCGCGTGGCAGGTGCGCCAGCGCGTGCGCTCGGGCCACCGCGAACTGTTCTTCGCCGGCCGGCGGGCCCAGGCCAGCGACACGGCCTGGCAGCTCCGGCGCGACATCTCCGCAGCGCAGGCCGCGCGCCTGGCGCACGGCGCCGCCGACGCGCGCGAGCACCTGCTCGCAGTCGACGCCGAGGCCGAGGCGGCCCGCCAGGCGGCGCAGGCGCGAGATGCATTGGCCCGTGCACGGCTCGCGCTGGCCGCGGCCGTCGGCCTGCCCGTCGAGCAGTTCGACGCGTTGACGCTGCGCTTCGACGATCTCGAACGCGAACCGCCGTCGGCCCCCGCCGCGGCCCTGCAGCGCGAGGCCTTGGTGAACCGCCTCGACGTGCGCGCCGCGCTGGCCCGCTACGCCGCCGCCGATGCGTCGCTGCGGGCCGAGCTGGCGAAGCAGTGGCCCGAGATCGTGCTGAAGCCGGGGTATGCCTGGGACCAGGGCGACAACCGCTGGTCGCTGGGCCTGGCACTGAGCCTGCCGCCGGGCGGGCGCAACCAGGCACCGATCGAGCAGGCCCGCGCGCAACGCGAACTCGAAGCGGCGCGCTGCGGTGCGCTGCAGGTCGGCGCCATCGCCACGCTCGACGCTGCACGGCAGGCGCTCGACGCCGCCGACGCGCAGCGCCGGCAAGCGCAGGCGCGCTGGGCGGCTGCGCAGCGCTTCGCCGAACGCGCGCAGCGCCGCCTGCAGGCCGGTGATGCCGACCGGGTGGAGCTGCTGACCGCGCGCCTGGCCGAGGCCGAGTCGCAGCGCCAGGCCGTCGAGGCGCAGGCCGCGAGCTGGGCCGCGCTGGGCTCGCTCGAGGACGCGGTGCAGCGCCCGCTCGATGGCACGAACCTCGCCCCGGGCGGCGAGCGCCGCGCGCAATTCGCCGATCCGGCCCACGCCACACCCTCGCTGCCATGACCCGCCCCGCCCTCGTCAGGCTGCTGATCGCGCAGACCGTGCTGCTGGTGCTCGTCGGCTGGGCCGGCGTCTACTTCGGTCGCGACGAATACCTGCTCGCCACCGCGAAGCATCTGGGCGACGACGAAGAGTCGCTCGCCAAGGCGCCGGCCGCGATCGACGTGAACGGCGTGCCGACGGTGCGCCTGAGCGCCGCGGCGCGGCGCAACGTCGGCATCGAGGTGGCGGCGCCGGAGCCGGCCGAGTTCGGCGCCGAGACCGACGTGCCGGTGCTGGTGCTCGACGCCCAGCCGCTGGCCGAGCTGCAGGGCCGGCTGCGCGCCGCGCGCCACGAGGCCGAGGGCGCCCGCGCGCAGGCCGCCGCCAGCGCCGCCGAGCGCCAGCGCGTGCAGGCCTTGTACGACGACGACCACAACGCGTCGCAGCGCGCGCTCGAGGCCGCCACCGCGCAGGCCGCGACCGACGCCGCGCGCGCGCGGGCCGCGCAGGCCCAGCTGGCCGCGCTGCACGACAGCGCACTGGCGGCCTGGGGGCCGGCGCTCACGCGCGAACTCGACGGCGACGGCCCCGGCCCCGTTGCGCGGCTGGCGTCGGGCCGCGACGTGCTGCTGCGCGCCATGCTGCGCGGCGACGCCGCCGTGCCACCGGGCGCGCGGCTGATGCTGAGCCTGGCGGGCCGCAAGGAGCCGCTGGCCGCCGCGCCGCTGGGGGCCAGCGGCGCGGGCGCCACGGGCGAGTCCGGCGGCGGCCGCAGCCTGTTGTTCCGCACCCAGGGCAGCGGCCTGGTGCCGGGCCAGCGGCTCTCCGGGCAGCTGCACGGTGCGGGTGCGCGCCAGCAGACCGGCGTGCTGGTGCCGGCCTCGGCCGTGGTGTGGCACACCGGTCAGCCCTGGATCTACATCGACGAGACCAACGAGCCGCAGGACGTGTCACCGCCGGCGTCCGGCGGGGGGATGCCCGCGGCCGCCCCGAAGGCCACGAGGCCGCGCGACGGCGATGACGACGACCGGCCGACCGCCGCGGGTGCCGCGTCCCTGCCGGCGGCGGTTCCGGCATCGGCGCCGCCGGCCCCCGCTGCCGCGGCCGACGACACCCATTCGTTCCAGCGCCGCGCCGTGCCGCACGCCCGCCGGATCGGCGAGCAGTGGTTCCTGCCGGGCTTCGCCGAGGACGACGCGGTGGTCGTGCGCGGCGCCCAGGTGCTGCTGTCGGAGGAACTGAAGTTCCAGATCCGCAACGAGAACGACGACTAGGGATGTGCCGGCCCCCACGTCGCTTCGCTCCTGCCCCCCGGGGGTGCGCTCAGTCGCCTTGGGGCGGCCCGGCGGCTGCATGCCAGCCTCCACGTCGCTTCGCTCCTGCCCCCCCGGGGGTGCGCTCAGCCGCCTTGGGGCGGCCCGGCGGCGACTGACCGATGATCTCGTCGGTCATCCGCTTCTCGGTCCGGCATGCAGGCCTCACGGTGGCGCTGGCGCTGGCGCTGCTGGGCTACGGCGTCACCCGGATGCTGGGCGCGAGCCTCGACGTGTTCCCGGAGTTCTCGCCGACGCAGGTGGTGATCCAGACCGAGTCGCCGGGGCTCACCGCGCCGTGGGTGGAAGCGCTGGTGACGCAACCGATCGAGCGCGCGATCCAGGGCCTGGAGGGCCTGCAGTCGCTGCGCTCGCAGTCGATCCCGGGCCTGTCGGTGGTCACCGTCGTCTTCACCGACGGCACCGACATCCACCGCCACCGCCAGAACGTCGCGGAACGGCTGGCACAGGCCGCGGTGGAGCTGCCGCCGGGCATCACGCCGACCCTGACGCCGCTCACCTCGTCGGCCAGCACGGTGCTGGGCGTGGGGCTCACGTCCGACACGCTCGACGGCCCGGCGCTGCGCACCCTGGTCGACCGCACGCTGCGCCCGCACCTGCTGGCCACCACCGGCGTGGCCGACGTCAACGTGTTCGGCGGCGAGCGAGCGCAGTGGCAGATCCAGGTCGAGCCGGCCCGGCTGGCGCGCGCGGGGCTGTCGCTCGGCGAACTGGCCGCCGCCGCGCGCGAAGCCACCGGCGTGCGCGCGGCCGGCTTCGTGGAATCTGCCAACCAGCGCATCGGGCTGGGCATCGAGCCGCCGGGCCTGGCGCGTGGCAGCGACGCGGACGCGGTGGCCGAGGAACTGGGACATGCGGTGGTCCGGCCGGGCTCGAGCGGCGGCGCACCGCTGCTGCTGCGCGATGTGGCGCGCGTGGCGCCGGGTGGCGCGCCGCGCATCAACGCGGCGCTGATCGATGGCAAGCCCGGTGTCTTCCTGCTGGTGCAGGGCCAGCTCGGCGCGAACACGCGCGACACGACGATCGCGCTGGACCGCGCGCTCGACCGCATCGCGCCGGTGCTGGCGCAGTCGGACGCCACGCTGCACCGCGACCTGTTTCGACCGGCCAGCTTCATCGAGACGGCGGTCGGCAACGTGCAGCGCGACGTGATGATCGGCGCACTGCTGGTGGTGGTGGTGCTGTTCGGCTTTCTCTACAACGTGCGCACCGCGGTCGTGTCGGCGCTGGCGATCCCGCTGTCGCTGGTGGCCGCGGTGGTGGTGATGCAGGGCCTGGGCACCAGCCTGAACATCATGGTGCTGGGCGGGCTGGCGATCGCGCTCGGCGAGGTGGTCGACGACGCGATCATCGACTGCGAGAACATCTACCGCCGCCTGCGCGAGAACCGGCTGCTCGCCACGCCGCGGCCGGTGGCGCAGGTGGTGGTCGACGCGTCGATGGAGGTGCGCTCCTCGGTGGTCTATGCCACCTTCATCGTCGCGCTGGCCTTCCTGCCGCTGCTCACGCTGTCGGGCGTGGCGGGCAAGCTGTTCGCGCCGCTGGGCCTGGCCTACATCGCCGCGATCCTGGCGTCGCTGGTGGTCGCGCTGACGGTCACGCCGGCCTTGTCGCTGTTGCTGCTAGCGAGGAGCCGGCTGCCCGCGGGCGACCCGCCGCTGGTGGCCTGGCTGAAGCCGCGCTACGGCCGCCTGCTGCTGGCGGTGGAGCAGCGCGCGCGCGGCGTGCTGGTCGCGGTCGGCACGCTGATGGTGGTCGGCATCGGCGCACTGCCGCTGTTTCGCAGCGAGTTCATCCCGCCGCTGAAGGAGGGCCACTACATCGTGCACATGGCCGCGGTGCCGGGCACGTCGCTGGACGAATCGCTGCGGCTGGGCGAGAAGGTGTCCGGCGCGCTGCTGGGGGTCCCCGGTGTGCGCTCGGTCGCGCAGTGGGTGGGCCGGGCCGAGAACGGCGCCGACACCTTCGGGCCGCACTACAGCGAGCTGGAGGTCGAGGTCGGACAGGTCTCGGGCGACGAACAGCGGCGCCTGCTGGCCGCGATCCGCAGCACGCTGGCAGGCGAGACCTCGCCGGCCGGCCTGCACGATGCCGACGGCGCGCAGGCGGGCTTCGCCGGCCTGCAGTTCAGCGTCAACACCTTCCTCACCGAGCGCATCGGCGAGACGGTCAGCGGCTTCCCGGCCGACGTGGTGGTCAACCTCTACGGCCGCGACCTCGATGCGCTGGAGCGCGACAGCGAGGCCGTCGCGCGCCTGCTGGCCTCGCTGCCCGGCGCGCTCGACGTGCAGCTGCTGGCACCGCCCGGCACGCCGCAGCTCGGCCTGCGGCTGCGCGCCGACCGCCTGGCGCACCACGGGCTGAGCGCCGGCGTGGTGATGGACGCGGTGCAGATCGCCTACGAGGGCCTGGAGGTCGGGCGCCTGCACCAGGGCGACGCCGCCACGCCGCTGGTGCTGGTGCTGCCGCCTGGCGAGCGCCGCGAGGCGAGCGCGGTCGCGCGGCTGCCGCTCGCCACGCCGCTGGGAACGGCGATCGAGCTGCGCGACGTGGCCGATGTCGAGATGCTGCAGGGCCGCGCGAAGATCCTGCGCGACGGCGGGCGCCGGGTGCAGACCGTGACCGCCAACGTCGCGCGCGGCTTCGATGGCGAAACCCTGGTCACCCAGCTGGAGCAGCGCCTGGCCCAGCCCGGCCTGGTCAGCACCGGCCACCATGCCGAGGTGCTGAGCAAGGCCCAGGCCCAGCGCGCAGCGCGTGACGAGCTGCTGCGCGTCTCGCTGCTGGCCGCGCTGGGCGTGGCGGCGCTGCTGCTGCTGGCCTTCGGCTCGGTGCGCCACCTGGCGCTGGTGTTCGTGAACCTGCCGTTCGCGCTGATCGGCGGCGTGGCGGCGGTGCTGGCGACCGGCGGGCTGCTGTCGCTGGGCTCGGTGGTCGGCTTCGTCACGCTGTTCGGCATCACGCTGCGCAATTCGATCATGCTGGTGTCGCACTACCAGCACCTGGTCGAGGTCGAGGGCCGGGCCTGGAACCTGGAGACGGCGCTGCAGGGCGCGCTGGAGCGGCTGCCGTCGATCCTGATGACCGCGCTGGTCACGGGCCTGGGCCTGGCGCCGCTGGCGCTGGGCAGCGCCGAGCCGGGCCGCGAGATCGAGGGCCCGATGGCGACGATGATCGTCGGCGGCCTGGTCAGCTCGACGCTGCTGAACCTGCTGGTGCTGCCGACGGTGCTGCTGCGCTTCGGGCGCTTCGCGGCGCGCGCGCAGTCAGGCGACTGATACCGACTCGCATTCGAACCTGTCAAATCACCCGGCGTCTTTGGGCTCCTTGCAGCCGTTCGTGCGCGTGGGGTGTTGAGGTTCGAGGCGTCATCGGGCCGGCTTCCTGCACGTACCGCGCATTGCTGACGAGGCCGCCGGGCGAGCGACTCCGCTCATGTCCCCCGGTGCCGGCCTCACGGCCGCTCCCTCCTCCTTAACTTCGCTACGCCGCTCACCCGACGCCCTCGCCAGCACTCACCATCACCGCTTGCACAGGCCGTCAAGACCCGCCGGCCGCGGTGGTGGCAGCGCTGGGACGGGTTGCTGTGTGGAGTGAAGTAGAGGAGGAGGGGGCGGCCGTGAGGCCGACGCCGGGGGACATGAACGCAACACAGCGACCCGGCGCGGCGCCCGCGCCAACGTTCGACTTCAGCGTTCTGGGCAGCACACCGAACACCGCAACGCGCACTGGCCCGACCTTCAATCCGATGCGTTCGACTGCAATGCCGTGTGGGGGCGGCGGCGCGCGGTCGCCGCGAAGAGCGCCAGCGCCGCCAGCAGCAGCGGCCACAGCCCGAAGCGCCCGGCCCACCACGCGAACGGCGTCAGCCCGCTGCGGCCCTGCACCGGCCCCTCCAGCACGCCGCGGGTGTGCGGCGCGAGCCGGCGCGTGACCTGGCCGCGGTGGTCGATGATCACCGTGGCGCCGGTGTTGGTGGCGCGCAGCATCGGGCGCTGCAGCTCGAGCGAGCGCAGCCGCGAGATCTGCAGGTGCTGGTCGATCGCGACCGACTCACCGAACCAGGCGATGTTGCTGACGTTGGCCAGGATCGTCGGTGCGTCGCCGCTGCCGGCAAAGCGCGCCGCCAGCTCCTCGCCGAACAGGTCTTCGTAGCAGATGTTCGGCGCCACCCGCTCGCCCTTGACGCCGAACGAGGGCGCCACCAGCGGCCCGCGGTTGAAGTCACCGAGCGGCATGTTCATCAGGTCGACGAACCAGCGGAAACCGAGCGGAATGAATTCGCCGAACGGCACCAGGTGGTGCTTGTCGTAGCGGTAGGCGCCGCCGGGCAGCGCTGCGGCGTCGCGCGACAGGCCGGCCACCGAGTTGGTATAGCCGGCCTGCGGATCGCCCAGCGGCAGGCCGACCAGCGCCGCGCGCTCGCCCTCGGAGAAGGCGTTGCGCAAGCCGTCCCACAGACCCTCGGGCAGCTGAGAAGGCAGCAAGGGAATGGCAGTTTCGGGAGCGATCACCAGGTCGGCCCGCGCCCCGATCAGCGCGCGCAGCGTCCACGCCAGGTCCTCGGGCTGGCGCTCGGACGCGAACTTCTCGTCCTGCGCCACATTGCCCTGCAGCAGCGCGACCGACAGCGTGCCGGTGGCTTCGGTAAAGCGCTGCGGCAGCGCCAGCGGCGCCCACCAGACGGCCAACGCGACGGCCGCCAGCGTCCAGCGGACCCGCCCCGCCGTGACGAGCGCCGCCGCCGCCAGCGCGGCGATGCCGGCCGAGACCGCGCCGATGCCGTACACGCCGAGCCACGGCGCCAGGCCGGCCAGCGCGCTGTCGCTGTGCGCGTAACCGGCCGCCACCCATGGAAAGCCGGTGAAGAGGACGCCCCGCGCCAGTTCGGCCAGCAGCCACAGCGCAGCGAACAGCAGCGCCCCGCGCCAGGGGCTGCGGGGCCGCCAGCGCACCCAGGCCGCCATTGCCGCCGCGAGATAGAGCGACAGGAAGGCGCACAGCAGCGCGATCGCCGCCACCGCCAGCCAGGCCGGCAGACCACCGTAGCGGTGCAGGCTGATGAACAGCCACCACACGCCGCCCGCCAGCCAGGCCGTCGAGAACGCGCCCCCGAGCAGCGCCGCGCGCGTGGCCGAGCCCTGTGCGCCCGCGCGCCACGCCAGCAGCACCACGCCGGCCAGCTGCAGCCAGCCGGCATCCTGCGGTGCGAACGAGAAGGCGTGCAGGCCGCCGGCGGCCGCCGCGAGCAGCAGCTCGGCCCACAGCGGCCGACGCCGGCCGGCGGCACCCTTGGCGAGCGGCAGGCTCAAGCCTCGGGCGGCGACGCCGGCGACGGGCCGTCCGCGCGCGTGACCTTGAACCAGCGCACCGCGCCGCCGCGCGCCAGCATCACGGCGAAGCGCAGGCCGCCGACGTCGACCGTCTCGCCGCGGCGCAGCACGCGCCCCAGCTCGTGGGCCACCAGGCCGCCGATGGTGTCGAAGTCGTCTTCCGGCAGCGCGGTGCCGAACACGGTGTTGACCTCCGCGATGCCGGCATCGCCCGCCACGCGCTGGCTGCCGTCGGCCAGCGTGAACACGCCCGAGTCGTGGTCCTTCTCGTCGAACTCGTCCTCGATCTCGCCGACGATCTCTTCGAGCACGTCCTCGATGGTGATCAGTCCGGCGGTCTTGCCGAACTCGTCGATCACGATCGCCAGGTGGTTGCGGTTGGAGCGGAAGTCGCGCAGCAACTCGTTCAGGCCCTTGGTCTCGGGCACGAACACCGCCGGGCGCAGCAGCGCGCGCAGGTTCAGCTCGGGAGCCCGGTGCATCTTGAGCAGGTCCTTGGCCATCAGGATGCCGATGATGTTGTCGCGCTCGCCGTCATGGACCGGGAAGCGCGAGTGGCCGGTGTCGATCACGATCTCGAGCAGCTCGTCGTAGGGCGCATCGATGTCGAGCAGGTCCATCCGGGGCGCGGCGACCATCACGTCGCCGGCCGTCATGTCGGCCATGCGCAGCACGCCCTCGAGCATGATGCGCGACTCGGGTTCGATCAGCTCGCGCAACTCGGCGTCGGCCAGCGTCTCGATCAGTTCGTCCTTGGAGTCCGGGCCGGGCGAGAGGAACTCGACCATGCGCTCGAACAGGCTGCGTTTGTAGCCCGCCTTGTCGGCGTGGCGCGGTGCCTTGTCGCCTGCACGCGCAGCAGGTCGACCTGGTTGGGGCTCGGACACGGGCGGGTGCCAAGAGTGGAGACCCATGAAGAATACCCCAGCGCCATGACGGCCTCGCGGTGCAGCTACCATCTTGGTCCCTGATCGGGCCTGCGGTTTGCTTGACAGCCCCGGGTCCTTGATCGACAGTCGCCCACCCTCATGTGTGTGTGTTCCCTCACACGCGCCGAGCGTCCTCACCATGTCACTGATACCTGCAACCATCCTCACGGGCTTTCTCGGCGCCGGCAAGACCACCCTGCTCAAGCGCGTGCTCTCCGAGGCCCACGGCCAGAAGATCGCCGTGATCGAGAACGAGTTCGGCGAGGAGAACATCGACAACGACATCCTCGTGACCGACAGCCAGGAGCAGATCGTGCAGATGAGCAACGGCTGCATCTGCTGCACGATCCGCGAGGATCTGCGCGCCACGCTGACCGACCTGGCCGCGAAGCGCCGCAAGGGCGAGCTCGACTTCGACCGCATCGTGATCGAAACCACCGGCCTGGCGGACCCGGGTCCGGTCGCACAGACCTTCTTCATGGACGACGAGATTGCCGAGAGCTACCTGCTCGACTCGATCCTGACGCTGGTCGATGCCAAGCACGCCGGCCAGCAACTCGACGACCGGCAGGAGGCGCGCCGCCAGGTGGGCTTTGCCGACCAGATCTTCCTGTCCAAGACCGACCTGGTCGCCAAGGACGAGACCGACGCGCTGATCCACCGCCTCAAGCACATGAACCCGCGCGCGCCACTGAAGGCGGTGCACTTCGGCGAGGTCCCGCTGAAGGACGTGTTCGACCTGCGTGGCTTCAACCTGAACGCCAAGCTCGACATCGACCCGGACTTCCTCAAGACCGACGAGCACGATCACCCTCACGACCACGATCATGAAGATGGCGAGCATTGCGACCACCCTTCGCACCACCATGCCCATGACGACGACGTGAAGAGCTTCGTGTTCCGCTCGAACCGGCCGTTCAACCCGGCCAAGCTCGAGGACTTCCTCGGCACCATGGTCAACGTCTACGGCCCGCGGATGCTGCGCTACAAGGGCGTGCTGCGGGTGCAGGGCTTCGACAAGAAAGTGATCTTCCAGGGCGTGCACCAGCTGATGGGCAGCGACGTCGGCCCGGCCTGGGCCCCTGGTGAGACGCGCAGCAGCAAGATGGTGTTCATCGGCATCGACCTGCCGAAGGACATCTTCATCCAGGGGCTGGAGCAATGCCTGGCCTGATGCCGGCGCAGGCGCTCGCGGCAGCCCGTGGCATCGCCGCCACGTCGCTACAATCCGCGGCGCTTGACCCGGGCACGGCATCGACACAGCATGTCCGGGTAAGGCAGACGTAAAGCCGCCGTGAGGAGATCCCCGCTGTGAGCAAAACCCCGGCCAAAGCCGCTCCCCGCCCAGCCGCCAAGAAGGCGGCGGCGGCACCGCCCATCAAGGCCGCTGCGGCGAAGACGCCGAAGAAGGCGTCGGTGAAGGCGCCGGCCAAGCCCACGGCGAAGGACACCCCGAAGAAGACGCCCGCGAAGGTTGCCGCTCCCGCCACCGCCCATTCGAAGCGGGCACCCGCCCCGCCCCCACCCGCCGTGAAGGCGTCCGCCAAGCCGGCCGCCGCCCTTGACAAGAAAGCCTCAGCCCCGTCCGTGAGCCAGCCGACCCCTCCCAAAGCGCCCCCCCCTCAAGCCGCCGCGAAGCCGGCGACCCGGCTGCGCGCGTCCAAGCCTGCATCGTCGGCCCCGGTTGACATCCACCCGCCTTCGGTGCCGCTGCCGCCGCCGAACCGCCCGCCGCCCAGCAACGTCATCGACCTGCCCCGTCCGGTGCGCAAGATCGATCCGAAACTGGCCAACGTCTGGAAAACGAAGGCCGGCCGTGACCTGACCGAGGACGAGTTGCTGTCGATGCCCGACAGCGAGTACATGAACGAGAAGCAGCTGGAATTTTTCCGCACGCGGCTGATGCAGCAGCGCAACGACCTGCTCGACAACGCCGGCGAGACCACCGAACACCTGCGTGAGGACACCTCCATCGTGCCCGATCCGGCCGACCGCGCCACGATCGAGGAAGAACACGCGCTGGAGCTGCGCACACGCGACCGCGAGCGCAAGCTGCTGAAGAAGATCTCTCAGTCGATCGCCCGCATCGAGGCAGGCGACTATGGTTTCTGCGACGAAACCGGCGAGCCGATCGGCCTGGGCCGCCTGCTGGCACGTCCGACCGCCACGCTTTCGCTCGAAGCGCAACAGCGCCGCGAGATGAAGCAGAAGATGTTCGGCGACTGAGCGATCCTCGTCCTTCCCTGACCCCGAGTTCCCAGCCGCGATGGCCGACGTCGATCCCGATCCCAAAGGCGGAACCAGCTTCTTCCGCAAGGTGGTGAAGTTCGTCGCCAACCCGGCGACCGACTGGGCCGAGCTGAACACGCCGGGAGGGGTGGAAGAGCCGCTGCAGAGCGGCTACGCCAAGAGCGAGCTCAAGGCGATGATCGAACGCAAGCGGCGCAACGATTTCGTGCGCAAACGCGAGTTCGACGTGCTGCGCAAGATCCGCCGCGAGGGCCTGCCCGCCGATGGCCTGGCCGGCCTGCAGATTTCGGATCTCGACGACTCCGACCAATCGCGCTCGAACAGCGTGGCACGGCCGGACGATGCGATGGTCAAGGCCAAGATCGACGAGATCGAGCAGCAGATGGAAGGCGAGGTGATCGCGCGCCGCGCCAATCCGACGCAGCCGCCGGCCTTCTACACCGCGCCGACCGTGCAGGGGGCGCTGGACGAGCAGGCGGCTCCGATGAACGAGCCGTTCAACCTCGGCCCGGATCCTGTCGTGGCCCCGAACGGCGAGCCGCGGGTCCCGGCGCTCGACGCGGCCGTCGCTCCCCCACAAGACAATCACATTGCCTGGGATGCCGCGCCCGCCGCGTCACCCGCGCCGGCCCCGGCGGCCCCGGTTCAGGCGACGGCCGCCGCTGCACCGGTCGCACAGGCCGCCACGGCGGTGCACTTGGGACGACCGTCGGGCATGTCCGACTTCGGCAATCCCTTCGCGGTCGAGGTCAACGAGATCGCGCACGATCCCGAACTCGACGAGGCGGTGATTTCCTTCGCCAACGCCGAGTTCGAGGCCTGCGAGCGCTCGATCAACGGCCTGATCCTGAACGACGGCGAACGGGCCAACCACGCGGAGACCTGGCTCGTGCTGTTCGACCTGTACCGCGCCACGGGCCAGCAGCAGCCGTTCGAGAGCCTGGCGCTCGACTACGTGCAGCGTTTCGGCTGGTCGCCGCCGCAGTGGTTCTCCATCCCCCAGCTGGTCGCTGCAGAGGCGGCGGCGTCCGCCAGCACGGTGCAGGCGGTGCGGGTCGACGGCAGCATCGGCTGGATCGCACCGGCCCAACTCGACGGCGAGGGCGTGGCGCAGTTGCGCGCGAAGACGCTGCAGCTGCCGATGCCCTGGGTGCTCGATTGGAGCGCATTGCGGGGGATCGAGCCACAGGCCTGCAACGATCTGAGCCAGCTGATGCGCCACTGGGGCACGCAGAAGATCCAGATGCGCTGGATCGGCGCCGAGCAGCTGCTGGCCCTGCTGGCCGAAACGGCGCCGACCAGTCTGCGCGATGCCGACCCCGCCTACTGGCTGCTGCGCCTCGAGGCCCTGCGCCTGTGCAACCGGCCCGACCAGTTCGACGAGGTCGCCATCGACTACTGCGTCACCTACGAGGTCTCCCCGCCGTCCTGGGAGCGCTCGCTGTGCATCGTCAAGATGGCCGATGCCGGCGGCATGACGCTCGCATCGCGCTCCATGGTCACCGATGTGTCGACCGGCTTCGCCGAGTCCCAGGTGCTCGAGGAGACCGGCGGCGTGCGCACGGCGGCGGTCGAGTTGTCGGGGCAACTGGTCGGCGACATCGGCAGCGTGCTGCTGCGGCTGCAGAACCAGCTCGGTAGCAGCACCGTCGTCAGCGTGAACTGCGCGCGGCTGATCCGCATGGACTTCGTCGCTGCCGGCGATTTGCTGAACTGGGTGCTGCAGCGGCGCAGCGAGAACCGCCTGGTCCATTTCGAGGACGCCCACCGCCTGCTCGGCTTGTTCTTCAATGCGATGGGCATCAACGAGCACGCGCGCGTCAAAGTGCGCAACATCTGAGCGCCGCGGCCCGGCCCCGCGAACGCGTTCACGGCTCGAGCAGTCCGCACCGTTGGCTCCCCCCGGGGCTTGAAGCCCCCGTTTCGGCCTTCATCTGGTTTCATCATGGACTCCTACCACGGCACCACCATTCTCAGCGTGCGCCGCGGCCGCGAAGTCGCCCTCGGCGGTGACGGGCAGGTCACGCTCGGCAACATCGTCGTCAAGGCCTCGGCACGCAAGGTGCGCAGGCTCTACAAGGAGCAGGTGCTGGCCGGCTTCGCCGGCGCGACGGCCGACGCCTTCACGCTGTTCGAGCGCTTCGAGGCCAAGCTCGAGAAGCACCAGGGCAACCTGGTGCGCGCCGCGATCGAGTTGACCAAGGACTGGCGTACCGACCGCGTGCTGCGGCGGCTCGAGGCCATGCTCGCGGTGGCCGATCGCGACACCTCGCTGATCATCACCGGCAACGGCGACGTGCTCGAGCCCGAGCACGGCATCGTCGCGATCGGCTCCGGCGGCGCCTACGCGCAAGCCGCTGCCAGGGCCTTGCTCGACCACACCACGCTCAGCCCGCGGGAGATGGTCAAGAAGTCGCTCGAGATCGCCGGCGATCTGTGCATCTACACCAACCAGCACCACACCATCGAAGTGCTGAGCGACACGGAGCCCCCGACGTGAGTGCGATGACGCCCCAGGAGATCGTCTCCGAGCTCGACCGTCACATCGTCGGCCAGCAGGACGCCAAACGCGCCGTCGCGATCGCGCTGCGCAACCGCTGGCGCCGCCAGCAGGTCGACGAGAAGCTGCGCCCGGAGATCACACCGAAGAACATCCTGATGATCGGGCCGACCGGCGTCGGCAAGACCGAGATCGCGCGCCGGCTCGCGAAGCTGGCCGACGCACCCTTCATCAAGGTCGAGGCGACCAAGTTCACCGAGGTCGGCTACGTCGGCAAGGACGTCGACTCGATCATCCGCGACCTGGTCGACATGGCCGTCAAGCAGACGCGCGAAGCCGCGATCCGGGCCCACCGCGCCCGCGCCGAGGATGCGGCCGAGGAGCGCATCCTCGACGTGCTGCTGCCGCCGCCCGCTCATGGCGGCGCCGGCTTCGGCCTGACTGCGGCTTCGCCCGCGCCGGCGCCGGTCGACAGCACGGCCCGACAGACCTTCCGCAAGCGCCTGCGCGAGGGCGCGCTCGACGACAAGGAGATCGAGCTCGAACTCGCCGAGCCGCGCGCCGCGGTCGAACTGCTCGGCCCGCCCGGCATGGAAGACATGGCCGAGCAGCTCAAGGGCATGTTCGCGAGCCTCGGCCAGGCACGGCGCAAGACGCGCAAGCTCAAGATCGCCGAAGCGCTGAAACTGCTGGTCGACGAAGAGGCCGCCAAGCTGGTCAACGAGGACGAGATCAAGACCCAGGCGCTGGCCAGTGCCGAGCAGAACGGCATCGTCTTCATCGACGAGATCGACAAGGTGACCTCGCGCGGCGACGGCGGCGGCGGCGGCGGCGGCGGTGCCGAGGTGTCGCGCCAGGGCGTGCAGCGTGACCTGTTGCCGCTGGTCGAGGGCACCACGGTCAGCACCAAGCACGGCACGGTCAAGACCGACCACATCCTGTTCATCGCCTCCGGCGCCTTCCACCTGGCACGCCCGAGCGATCTGATCCCGGAACTGCAGGGCCGCTTCCCGATCCGCGTCGAACTCGGCTCGCTGAGCGTCGAGGATTTCGAGGCCATCCTGACGCAGACGCATGCCAGCCTGGTGCGCCAGTACCAGGCGCTGCTGGGCACCGAAGGCGTCACGCTCGACTTCCGGCCCGACGGCGTGCGCCGGCTCGCGCAGATCGCCTTCGACGTCAACGAGCGCACCGAGAACATCGGCGCGCGCCGGCTGTCGACCGTGATGGAGCGCCTGCTCGACGAAGTGAGCTTCGACGCGCCCAGGCTCGGTGGCCAGTCGATCGAGATCGACGCGGCCTATGTCGACCGCAAGCTCGGCGCGCTCGCCATCGACGAGGACCTGTCGCGCTTCATTCTGTGACGCGCCCCGGCTCGGCCTGATGCCCAGTCGCGTTCACCCGCATCAAATCAGCCGTCGACCTTTGGCTCCTTGCAGCCGTTCGTGTGCATGGGTCGCTGAGGTTCGAAGCCGCTCACCGGCCGGCCGCCTGCCCGTACCGCGCGGTGCTGACGAGGCCGCCGGGCGAGCGGCTCCGTTCATGTCCCCCGGCGGCGGCCCGAGGGCCGCCCCCTCCTCCTTTACTTCACTGCGCCGCTCACCCGACGTCCTCGCCAGCACGCACCATCGCCGTCTGTGCAGGTATTCAAGCCCAGGCGGGCCGCGGTGGTGGCAGCGCTGGGGCGGGTCGTTGTGTGGAGTGAAGTAAAGGAGGAGGGCTGGGCGCCAGCCCGGCCCGGGGAACATGAACGCAACACAGCGACCCGGCGCAGCGCCAATGCTGAGTTTGGACGGTGAGCTTTTCGGACAAAACACCGAACGGCCGCCCTGGCCCGACCTTCAATCTGATGCGTTCGAATGTGCAATGCCGTATGACACCTGCGCCGGCCAGTTCAGCCGCGCCGTGCCGCCGGACGCTGCGCCGCGATCGTCAGCAAGCCGTCGAAGATCAGCGTGTCGATCAGCTCGTGGCCGATCGTCAGCGCCGGCACCACCTTCCAACCGGCACCGCCGGTGACCATGCACAGCGGCGGCTCGCCGCAGCGCTGCTGCAGGTGGCAGTGCATGCGCTCGATCGCGCCGGCGATGGCAAAGTTGCCGCCGCTGGTCAGCGCATCGCTGGTGTTGGTGGGGAATTCGCGCACCTCGCCGGTCGGCACGCGCAGGCCGGCCGTGCCGGCCTCCAGCGCACGCAGCATGATGCCGTGGCCGGGCAGGATGAGCCCGCCGAGGAAACGGCCGTCGGCGTCCAGCGCATCGACGGTGACCGCCGTACCGGCCATCACCACCAGGACGGGCCGGCGTCGGCCCGCGGCCAGCACGCGCGCGCGCGCACCGATCAGGGCCACCCAGCGGTCGCTGCCCAGACGCATCGGATGGTCGTAGCCGTTCGTCACGCCGGCCTCGTCCACGCCCGGCACGACCCAGCGCGGCGCCACGTCCCACAGCTCGAGCTGCTCCTCGACGCGGTGGCGCACCGAATCGCTGGCCACGCAACAACCGAGCACCGCCGCCGGTGGCGCTAGCGCGGCCCATTCGGTCTCGCCGAGCTGGTCGATGGTCTCGAGGAAGCGCGCGCCATGGGCAGCGGGCTCGCTGCCCGGGACCAGCGAGGTGTACAGCGCCCACTTCAGGCGCGTGTTGCCGATGTCGATCGCGAGCAGGGTCATGGTCGTTGCCACCTTCTTCAGTGCGTGCTGGACCCGGGCTTGGTGTCTTCGTCGACCATGGTATTGCCCAATCCCAGCAACTCGCGGGCACGGCGCAACCGGCCCAGCGCCTCGCGCGGCCGGCGCGCCTCGACGAGCGCGCGTTCGATCTGCCACACGAGGCCGATCAGCTCGTGGCGATCACGCGCCCGGCCGACACGCAGCACGTTGAGCGAGCTGCTCACGGGGCCATCCACCAGCAGCGTGCCGATCAGCAGGCTGCGCACCTCGGCCAGCAGCGGCTCGTCGTCGCCAGCGCTGTCCTGCGCGAGCGGCGACCGCTCCTCGACGCGGTGACCGATCGGGGCGAGGCCCGGGGTCGGCTGGCGGCTCTCCGGGCGCAGGCTCATGGGCCGCGCCGGCAACGGCGTGCGCAGTGGCGGCTGGTAGAGGGGAGCGGCGAACTTGACCCGTGCGGGCCGAACCGGCAAGGCCTCGGTGCTGGCCGCCGGCAGCACCAGCGGAATCGGCACGCTGTTCTCGAAGCTCGGCTCCGGCATCGCGTCCTCGAGGCTCCCGGGCCCTTCGTCGGAGCCCTGCGCCTCGATGGCTTCGGCGGCGGGCGCGTCGACCACCAGCAGCATCGCTTCGATCACCGCCTCGTCGAGGTCCGCCGTATCGGCATCCGACGCCTCTGCAGGCGGCGCAGCAGCCATCGTCAGCTCCACCGGTGCCTCGGCCGCCATCGCGAGCTCCGCGAACTCCATGGCCGGCACACCCAGCTCGATCAGGCCCGCGGCCAGCAGCTCATCGAAGAAATTCGGTGCGACCCCCGCCTGCTGCGCCAGCGCCAGCACCTCGTCGTGCCGGCGTTTGCCGTCGACCAGCAGCAGCACCGTGCGGTGTCGCTGGCTGAACCTGCGCGTACGCTGGCGCAGTTCTTCGTGACCCAGCGAGGTCTTGACAGGGGGCGGTGGCGTCGAGCTCATCGATGACCAAGTTGGTTGCGAATTGTCGCCGGGTTCTCCGCCTGTTCGCCTTGCACGAACGCCGGCCGTTCAGACGCGCGCAGCGTGCAGGGCAGCGGTGCTGGCGGCGCGTGCGGCGACCAGTGATCAAACGCGGCCCCGATGGCGAGCCGCGAGGCCGAACCGGCACCTCCGCGAGCGCCTCGCTGCGGCCCCGAAACGACGGCGCAGTCCGCTTGTGCAACTGCTTGCGGTCTCTTGCAAGCGGGTCGAAGGCCGCTCGGTGCCGTATTTATTTGTCGCCGGACTCGGGCAAGCCCTAGTGTCTGCGCCATTCTGAGTCAGGCGGGGCTGCCCGAACGGGATCGGTCAGGGTCTGTCCTAGGTACTCGCTACCCCACGTCAGGACTACAAAAGCGTTGGGGAGCGCTAAGGAGCAAACCCAAAGCTGTACCCACTCATTCCAACTACGGAGACGACGATGAAAGTTTCTAAGCATTCGGGTTGGCGCCTGATGCGCCCCCTCGGATTGGCGCTGCTCGCGGTACCCGCGCTCGTGCAAGCGAATGCGGACGTCGAGAAGAACATTGCCAATTCCAAGAACTGGGCAACGCAGGCTGGCGACATGTTCAACCAGCGCTACAGCAAGCTCGACCAGATCAACAAGGGCAACGTCGGCAAGATGCAGGTCGCGTGGACCTTCTCCACCGGTGTGCTGCGCGGTCACGAGGGCTCGCCGCTGGTGATCGACGGCATGATGTACCTGCACTCGCCGTTCCCGAACAAGGTGTTCGCGATCGACCTGAACACCCAGAAGATCGTCTGGAAGTACGAGCCGAAGCAGGATCCGGCAGTCATTCCGCAGATGTGCTGCGACACGGTGAACCGGGGTCTGGCCTATGCCGAAGGCAAGGTCATCCTGCAGCAGGCCGACTCCAACCTCGTCGCGCTCGATGCCAAGTCGGGCAAGGTCGTTTGGAGCGTGAAGAACGGCGATCCGAAGCTCGGCGCCGTGAACACCAATGCCCCGCACGTCTTCAAGGACAAGGTCATCACCGGCATCTCCGGCGGTGAGTGGGGTGTGCGCGGCTTCATCGCTGCCTACAACCTCAAGGACGGCAAGCCGGCGTGGAAGGGCTACAGCGTGGGCCCCGACGCCGAGATGCTGATCGACCCGAACAAGACCACCACCTGGACCGATGGCGCCGTCAAGCCCGTGGGCCCGGACTCTTCGCTGAAGACCTGGAAGGGCGACCAGTGGAAGATCGGTGGCGGCACCACCTGGGGCTGGTACAGCTACGACAAGGCGCTCAACGCCATGTTCTACGGCACCGGCAATCCGTCGACCTGGAACCCGTCGCAGCGTCCCGGCGACAACAAGTGGTCGATGAGCATCTGGTCGCGTGATGTCGATACCGGCAAGGTGAACTGGGTCTACCAGATGACCCCGTTCGACGAGTGGGACTTCGACGGCATCAACGAGATGATCCTCGCGGACATCAACGTGAAGGGCAAGCCGACCAAGGCGCTGGTGCACTTCGACCGCAACGGCTTCGGCTACACGCTGGACCGCACCAACGGTGCGCTGCTCGTGGCCGAGAAGTACGACCCGAAGGTGAACTGGGCGACCCACGTCGACATGAAGACCGGCCGTCCGCAGGTCGTGAAGCAGTACTCGACGGCCCAGAACGGTCCTGACGTCAACTCCAAGGGCATCTGCCCGGCGGCGTTGGGCTCGAAGGACCAGCAGCCGGCCTCGTTCGACCCGAACACCAAGCTCTTCTACGTGCCGACGAACCACGTCTGCATGGACTATGAGCCGTTCAAGGTCGAGTACACCGCGGGCCAGCCGTACGTGGGCGCCACGCTGTCGATGTACCCGGCGCCGGGAAGCCACGGCGGCATGGGCAACTACATCGCCTGGGATGCGGGCACCGGCAAGATCGTGCAGAGCCATGCCGAGAAGTTCTCGGTGTGGAGCGGCGCGATGAACACCGCCGGTGGTCTGAGCTGCTACGGCACGCTGGAGGGCTATCTGAAGTGCGTCGATGCGAAGGACGTGAACAAGGAACTGTTCAAGTTCAAGACCCCGTCCGGCATCATCGGCAACGTGTTCACCTACGAGCACAAGGGCAAGCAGTACATCGGCGTGTTCTCGGGCATCGGCGGCTGGGCCGGCATCGGCATGGCGGCTGGCCTCGAGAAGGACACCGACGGCCTGGGTGCGGTGGGTGGCTACAGAGAGCTGAACCAGTACACGGAACTCGGCGGCTCGCTGACGGTCTTTGCACTGCCCAACTGATCTGCCAATGTGGTGACCGTGAGGGGCATGAGCCCCTCACGGTATACGTGTGTTGCGGGGATGGTGAACGGTCAACGCTCGCCATCCCCTTCTCGTTCAATGAGAGTCTTTTACTTCCCCGGGTTGATCATGATGTTCCGACTGAATCGCTTCTTCATTTCGATCGCCGCTGTCGCACTGGGCAGCGTGGCCACGATGGCATCCGCCCAGGACGCCGCGCCGCTCTACAAGGTTGTCGATGGCTACAAGGTCGATGCCGACACGATGAAGGGCTTCCGCACCTGGCGTGCTGCCGCCTGTGACCGCTGCCACGGCGCCAACCAGGAGGGCATGGTCGGGCCGTCGCTGGTCAACAGCCTCAAGACACTGACCAAGGCAGAGTTCGTCACGACCGTGACCAACGGCCGGCTCGACAAGGGCATGCAGAGCTTCGGCACCAACAAGCAGGTGATGGACAACATCGATCACCTCTACGCCTACCTCAAGGGCCGCTCCGACGGCGCCATCACGCGCGCCAAGGTCGAAGAAATCCAATGACGCGCATCGCACGACGCGAAGTCGCCGCCGGCATGCTGGCCCTGGCCGCACTGGCGGCCGCAGCGCTGCCGGCCGCGGCGCAGCAGGACGCCCCGCCAGTGCGCAAGTCCTTCCGCGTCTGCCAGGACCCGAACAACCTGCCCTTCTCCAGCCTGGACGGGCAAGGCTACGAAAACAAGATCGCCGAGCTGTTCGCCAAGGAACTCGGGCTGCCGGTCGAGTACTACTCGTTCCCGCAGCGCCTGGCCTTCGTGCGCAACACGCTGCGCTTCAAGCTGCCGGGCGAGGACTTCCGCTGCGACATCATCATGGGCGTGCCGGCCGGCTACGACCAAGTGTCGGCCACCAAGCCCTACTACCGCTCGACCTACGCGCTGGTGTATGCACAGGGCAAGGGCCTGGACAGCGTGAAGTCGATCGACGACTTCCTCCAGCTCGACCGCGCGAAGCTCGAAAAGCTGCGCATCGGCCTCTACGATCGCTCGCCTGCCTCGGAGTGGCTGAACAAGCACCAGCTGGTCGAGCAGGGCGTGCCTTACCAGATCATGAACGCCGACCCGAAGCAGTACCCGGGCGAGATCATCGAGAAGGATCTCGCCACCGGCAAGATCGACGCGGCGATCGTGTGGGGGCCGATCGGCGGCTACTTTGCGAAGAAGGTGCGGCAACCGCTGCTGGTGGTGGTGCCGATGCGCTCCGAGCCGGGCGTCAAGTTCGACTACCCGATGGCGATGGGCGTGCGCTACGGCGAGCGCGAGTGGAAGCAACAGATCGAGACGCTGATCGAAAAACTCCGGCCCGAGATCACGGCGATCCTGCGCGACTACGGCGTGCCGCTGCTGGACAACGAACCGACGCCGGCAGCACGGCAGTGAGCCGGCCGTCGCTGAGCGCTTTGCCCATGCGTCGGAACCTGGCCCATCGCATCGCGGCAGTCCTGCTGGGGGCCGTGGCGCCTTGGGCGGCGCAGGCCGACGTCGACCGCGCTGCGTTGATCCGGCTGGCCCCCAGCGTGCTGAAGATCGAGGCCGTCAACGCAGCCGGCAGCTTCCAGCTCGGCTCGGGTGTCATCGTCGGCCCGGGCAAGGTGGCGACCAACTGCCATGTGACCCGCCACGCCGAACGCGTGCAGGTGGTGAAGGGCGGCGTGCGCTGGGTCGCCGATCTGCAGGCGGCGGACATCCTGCACGACCTGTGTCTGCTGCACGTCCCGCGGCTCGACGGCGAGGCGGTGCCCATCGCCCGTGCCGCCGGCCTGCGCCAGGGGCAACACCTGCTGGCGATGGGCTACACCGGCGGCGCGGGCATCCAGCTGAGCGAAGGCGACGTGGTGGCGCTGCACCGCTGGTCCGGCAGCCAGATCGTCCAGAGCAGCAATTGGTTCAGCTCCGGTGCCAGCGGCGGCGGCCTGTTCGATGCCGATGGCGCGCTGGTCGGCATCCTCACGTTCCGGTTGCGTGGTGGTGCCAGGCACTACTTCGCCGCCCCGGCCGACTGGCTGCTCGGCCAGCTGAACGACGAGATGCCTTACAACGCCATTGCGCCGCTGCCGGGCAAGAGCTTCTGGGAGCAGCCGGACGCCGAGCAGCCCTACTTCCTGCAGGCGGCCGCGCTGGAGCAGGCCGAACAATGGGCGGCCCTTGCACAGCTCGCCGAACGCTGGCAGCAGGAGATCGACGACGACCCCGAGGCGCCCTACTTGCTCGGTGTTGCCTTCGACGGTCTTCAGCAGCCGGCCCCCTCGATCCGCGCCTTCCAGCTCAGCGTGCAGATCGATCCCGCCTACAACCGCAGCTGGGTCCGGCTCGCGCAGATCTACAAGCGCCAGGGTCAGCTGCGTGAAGCGCGGCAGGCCGTCGCGCACCTGGCCACGCTCGACCCTCGACAGGCCCGCGAACTGGCGGCCGAACTGGAGAAACCATGAATCCGGCGCAAGCCCTCTTCAAGCGCAGCGTGGCCGTCAGGCTGATCGTGTCGGCGATCGCCTGCATGACAACGCTCCCCGCCCCTGCGGCCGATCCGAGCGAGTTCTCGCGCGCCGAGAAGCTGGTGTTCGTCGAACACCAGCTGGCCAATGTCAAGGCGCCCGCGTCGCTGCGCTACACCTTCGTGAAATCGGGTTCGCTGGAAGCCGGGTTCGAGGACGAGGTGCGCATCGACGTGAAGCGCAAGGGCAAGGGCTGTTGCGTCGTTCAGGGCAGCTTCCTCAGCGGCGAGCACAAGATGCAGCTCCCCGAGATCGAAGATCCGCAATCCAACCCGGTCATCCTGTACTTCCTCGAGCGCGACATCCACGAGATGGAGCGCCTGACCAAAGGCAAGTCGGGCTACTTCCGCAAGCGCATCCGCATGACGATGGTCGACGAGGCGACCGTGCGCGACACCAAGATCACCTACGACGGCCGCGAGATCGACGCACAGGAGGTGAGCCTCACCCCCTACGAGAAAGACCCGCTGCGCGCCCGCTTCGAGAAGTACGCGCAAAAGCGCTACACCTTCGTGCTCGCCAGCCTCGTGCCCGGCGGCGTGTACCAGGTGCGCACGGCACTGCCCGGTGCCTTGCCGAGCGACGCACCGGTGCTCGAGGAAGTCATGACCTTTGCCGGCCGGGTCGCGGGCGGCAAACAACCCAGCAAGAAGTGATGCGAATGAACCACCCCCCTCTGTCCCGCGTGACCCGCTCGATCCGTGCGCTGTGCTCCGCGGCGTTCGGTGCGCTGCTGGCGGCCACTGCCCCGTCCGCATCGGCACACGACTACCCGACCGCCGATCGCGTGATCTACGTCCAGGACTGCATGAAGCAGCACCCCGGGCACCACTACGAGATGCTCAACAAGTGCTCGTGCGTGCTGGACAAGCTGGCGAGCGAAGTGTCGTTCGACGACTTCACGACGATGAGCACCGCGACCAATGCGAACAGCATGGGCGGCGAGCGTGGCAACAGCATCCGCGATTCCGAAGCGATGCAGGCGGAGATCAAGCGCTTTCGCAGCCTGCAGACGGCGGCCAAGAAGAGCTGTTTCATCGACGTCGACGCGAAGTAGGCGCGAGCGCGGTACAGGCCACAGCCCCTGCGCCGTGCGGCAGCCGGTCCGCTTCCGCAGCGTCTTGCGGACAGGTCTGTACGGCGCCCTTGCGCTGCTGACGGCCGCCTGCGCCGGCCCGGCCGCGGCACCGACCACCCCGCCGGCGACGATCGCCCAGATCGCCCCCGGCGTCTACCTGCACCGCGGTGCGCTGGAGGACTGGGGCCCGGCCAACCAGGGTGATGTCTCGAACAGCGGCTTCGTGGTCGGCAGCCGCTGCGTGGCGGTGATCGACACCGGCGGCAGTGCACCGGTCGGGCAGCGGCTGCTTGCAGCGGTGCGGCACACCACCTCATTGCCCGTCTGCTACGTGATCAACACGCATGCCCACCCCGACCATGTGCTCGGCAACAGCGCATTCGCCGACGCGGCCCGGCAGGCCGGCGAGCCCGCGCCGCAGTTCGTCGGCCACCGGCGCCTGCCCGCCGCGCTGGCCACGCGCGGCCCGTTCTACCTGAACGCGCTGAAGCGCGACTTCGGACCGACCTACGCCGACGGCGCCCGCATCGTGCCGCCCACCGTGCTGGTCGACGACAGGCTCGAACTCGAGCTCGGCGAGCGCCGGCTCAGCCTGCGCGTCTGGCCCACCGCCCACACCGACGCCGACCTGAGCGTGCTGGACGAGCGCAGCCGCACGCTCTTCCTCGGCGACCTGCTGTTCGTCGACCACACGCCGGTGGTCGACGGGCGCCTCAAAGGTTGGCTCGCGGCGCTGGCGCGGTTGCGTGGCTGGCAGGTCGCCACGGTCGTGCCGGGTCACGGCGCGCCCAGCCCCGACTGGCCCGCGGCGCTCGATGCCGAGCAGGCCTACCTGGCCCGGCTGCAGGCCGACGTGCGCGCGGCGATCAAGCAGGGGCTCACGCTCTCCCAGGCCGTGGCCCGCATCGCCCCCGATCGGCCGGACTGGCGCCTGCTGGAAATCTTCCACGCACGCAACGTGACGGCTGCCTACGCGGAACTCGAGTGGGAGGACTGAGGGATGTGGTGGCTCCCTCGCCACCGGTTCGGGGAGCGGGCTGGGGTGAATGGGCCGGCGCGGCTCAACCGAGCTGGTGACGCTGGCCTCTCATACGACATTGCATTCAAACGCATCAGATTGAAGCTTGGGTCGGGCCTGGTTGCAGACGCTCGTGTGCGTTGGGGGCTGAGGTTCGAAGCGTCCACCGGTCAGCCGCCTGCAGGTACCGCGCGGTGCTGGCGAGGCCGCCGGGTGAGCGGCTCCGCTCATGTCCCCCGGTGTCGGCCCGGGGGCCGACCCCTCCTCCTCTACTTCGCTGCGCCGCTCACCCGGCGCCCTCGCCAGCACTCACCATCGCCGCCTGCGCAGGCCGTCAAGCCGCGGCAGGCCTCGGCGGTGGAAGCGCTGTGACGGGTCGTTGTGTGGAGTGAAGTAAAGGAGGAGGGCCGGGCGGCAGCCCGGCCCGGGGGACATGAACGCAACACAGCGACCCGGCGCAGCGTCCGCGCTGAGGTTGGACAGTCGGCTGTCCGGACAAAGACACCGAACACCGCAACGAACCAACGGTCGCCGGATGAGTTGCTATGGTTGAACGCGACGTGATATCAAGACAGCGCGCGCCCGCGCACCAGCAGCGGCCGCAGGCCGCACAGGCCGAGCAAGGGCCCGATGCCGAGCGCCGGCAACAGGACGGCGAGATCATGCCGCTGCGCCAGGGCCGTGAAAGCCTGGATGCTGACGATCGAGATCGAGAAGCCGATGCAGTTGACCAGCGTCAGCACGCTGCCGACCGCCGCGCGCGGCGCATGCGTCGCCGTCAGCGCCGAGAACTGCGGCGAGTCGCCGGCCACGCTGATGCCCCACAGCAGCAGCCAGGCCGCAAAGACGGCGTCCGGCGCCGCCATCGCCAGCGGTGCCACCAGGCAGCACAGGCCGCTGGTCGCCAGCTGCGCCGCGGCAATGCGTGCGCTGCCATAGCGCAGCGCCAGCCAGCCGCCGACCACGCAACCGGCGGCCCCGGCACCGATGACCCCGAAGGCCGCGAACGAGACGGCGCCGCCGCTCAACCGGGTCGCGACGATTGCCGGCACCAGCACCCACAGGGTGTAGAGCTCCCACATGTGGCCGAAGTAGCCGAGCACCGGCGCACGCAGCTTGCGGTCCGTGAGCACGGCGCCAAAGGCGCCCCATTGCATCCGCGTCGCGCGCGGCAGGTGCGTGCTCTCGGGCACCCACCGCCACACCATCCAGCCACCGGCCAGCGCCAGCGCAGACACCGCGAGCATCACCTGCTGCCAGGGCCAGGCGGCACCCAGCGCCCGCAGCGCGTGCGGCGACGCCGTGCCCAGCACCAGTGCGCCGATCAGCCAGCCCAGCGCGCGGCCCAGCCCCTGCGGGTACCAGCCCGCGGCGATCTTCATGCCCACCGGATAGATGCCGGCGAGGAAGAAGCCGGTCAATGCTCGCAGCCCCCACAGTTCGGGCAGGCCCAGGGCCCCGACGGGCCAGATGACCGGCGCGGCATTGCACAGCGCGCCGGCGATCGCGCACAGCAGGAACACGAGACGCGGCGAATGGCGGTCCGCCACCGCGGCAAGCGCGAACACCAGCGTGCCGGCGATGAAACCCAGCTGCACCGCCGAAGTCAGCGAGCCGACCGCCGCCGGCGCCAGCCCGAGCGAGCGCTGCAGTTCAGGCATCACCGCGTTGACGGCGAACCACAGGGACGTGCCGGCGAACTGCGCGGCCACGATGACCGGCAGCACATGACGAGGAGCGACAGACATGGCGCGACCTTACCCGCTGCGCCGCGCCGCGAGCGCCGGCCGCCGGAATGACCGAACGCCGACCCGGGACTCCGCGACCGTTGGCACAGACGCCATGCGGCGCAGGCCGCAGAATGAGGCCATGACGACACCACCCCTCGCCGCCACCACGCCGCAGCGCTACACCGACCCGCAAGCCGCCCTCGACGCCGCGCGCGGCCTCTACGACGCCAGCCTCGCCACGCTGCGCGACCACCTGCAGCGCTTCCTGGCCGGCGAGAGCTTTTCCCAGCGCGTGCGCGCCTGCTACCCCAGCGTGGCGGTGCACACCGACACCGGCGCGCGGGCCGACACGCCGCTGGCCTACGGCTTCGTCGCCGGCGCGGGCCGCTACGAGACCACGCTGACGCGGCCCGACCTGTTCGGCGATTACTACCTCGAGCAGTTCCGCCTGCTGCTGCGCAACCACGGCGTGGCACTGGAGATCGGCCCGAGCACGCAGCCGATTCCGGTGCACTTCTCGTTCGCCGAGCACGACCACATCGAAGGCACCTTGAGCGCCGAGCGGCGCTCGCTGATGCGCGACCTGTTCGACCTGCCCGACCTCGGTGCGATGGACGACGGCATTGCCAACGGCACCCACGAGCCGCAGCCCGACGCGAACGGCCAGGTGGTGCACCCGCTGGCGCTGTTCACCGCGCCGCGCGTCGACTACTCGCTGCACCGCCTGCGCCACTACACCGGCACCGCGCCCGAGCACTTCCAGAACTTCGTGCTGTTCACGAACTACCAGTTCTACATCGACGAGTTCATCAAGCTCGGCCACGAGCTGATGCACATGCCGCGCGGCCAGGCCTCGCTGTTCGAAAGCGGCAGCACCGGTGACGGCCAGGACGACGGCTACGTGGCCTTCGTCGAGCCCGGCAACGTGGTGATGCGGCGCACCGGCTGCACGCTGGAGCCGGGCGACTTTCTGGGCGCACCGCCACCGCGGCTGCCGCAGATGCCGGCCTACCACCTGGTGCGCAACGACCGCGCCGGCATCACCATGGTCAACATCGGCGTCGGTCCCAGCAACGCCAAGACCATCACCGACCACATCGCCGTGCTGCGCCCGCACGCCTGGATCATGCTCGGCCACTGCGCCGGCCTGCGCACCACGCAACAACTGGGCGACTACGTGCTCGCCCACGGCTATGTGCGCGAGGACCATGTGCTCGACGAGGAGCTGCCGCTGTGGGTGCCGATCCCGCCGCTGGCCGAGATCCAGGTGGCGCTGGAAGCGGCGGTGGCCGACGTGACCCAGCTCGAACGCAGCGAGCTCAAGCGCGTGATGCGCACCGGCACCGTCGCCAGCACCGACAACCGCAACTGGGAACTGCTGCCCTTTCGCCACCCGCACAGCACCCCCGAGCGCCGCTTCAGCCAGAGCCGCGCCATCGCGCTCGACATGGAAAGCGCCACCATCGCCGCCAACGGCTTTCGCTTCCGCGTGCCCTACGGCACCCTGCTGTGCGTGAGCGACAAGCCGCTGCACGGCGAGATCAAGCTGCCGGGCATGGCCAACCACTTCTACCGCGAGCGGGTCAACCAGCACCTGCGCATCGGCCTGCGGGCGGTCGAGCTGCTGCGGCGCAACGGCATCGATCAGTTGCACAGCCGCAAGTTGCGCAGCTTTGCCGAGGTGGCGTTCCAGTAGCGGCGCGCGCCCACGCCCTCCGTCGCAGCCCCGCTTGTGCGCGGGCGGCCAATCTCCTACGCTCCGGCTCATCCCCCTTTGCCGCCCCGGCCGCGGCACGCCCGTGCCGAAGGAGAGCGCCATGCCCCTGCCCCCGAGCGCGCTGGAACCCGGCGCCATCCGAACGCTGGCCTTGCTCGGCGCCAGCGCCGCCGGCAAGACCACGCTGGTCGAAGCGCTGCTGCACCACGCCGGCGTGATCGGTGCGCCGGGCAGCGTGGAGCGCGGCAGCACCGTCAGCGACCACGACCCGCTGGAGCGCCAGTTCCAGCATTCGCTGAACACCACGCTCGTGCACCTGCACCACCGCGGCACGCGCATCCACCTGATCGACACACCCGGCCACCCGGACTTCGTCGGCCCGGCGCTGACCGCGCTGGAGGCGGTCGAAACGGCGGTGATCGTGGTCGACGCCGCCAACGGCATCGAGGCGGCGACGCGGCGCCTGATGGACAGTGCCGCGCGCCGCGGTCTGTGCCGGCTCGTGGTCGTCAACAAGATCGACACGCAGGGCGCGGACCTGGCGGCGCTGGTCGAGCAGCTGCGCGCTGCCTTCGGCACCGAATGCCTGCCGCTGAACCTGCCGGCCGACGGCGGGCGCGAGGTGGTCGACTGCTTCTTCAACCCCGAGGCCCCTGGCGGCCACGAGGCCGACTTTTCGTCGGTGGCGGCGGCGCACCGTGCGCTGGTCGAGCAGGTGGTCGAGGTCGACCCGGCCTTCGTCGAGCGCTACCTGGAGGCCGGCGACGTCGACCCGCGCGAGCTGCACGCGCCGCTCGAGCAGGCGCTGCGCGAGGGGCACCTGATCCCGATCTGCTTCGTCTCGGCACGGCACGGCACCGGTGTGGCCGAGCTGCTGGACATCTTCACCTTGCTGATGCCCAACCCGGCCGAAGGCAACCCGCCGCAGTTCCTGCGCGGCGAGGGTGCCCAGGCGGTGCCGATCGCCGCCCGGCCCGATCCGGCGCTGCATGTGCTGGCGCATGTGTTCAAGCTCACCGTCGACCCCTATGTCGGCAAGCTCGGCATCTTCCGCATCCACCAGGGCACGGTCAGCAGCGACAGCCAGCTCTACGTGGGCGACGGCCGCAAGCCCTTCAAGGTCGGGCACCTGTTCCTGCTGCAGGGCAAGAACCTGGTCGAAGTGCAAAAGGCCGGGCCCGGCGACTTGTGTGCGGTGGCCAAGGTCGACGAGATCCATTTCGACGCCGTGCTGCACGATGCGGCCGAGGACGAGCACATCCACCTGCTGCCGCTCGGCTTTCCGGTGCCGGTGCACGGCCTCGCGATCGAACCGCAGCGCCACGGCGACGAGCAGCGGTTGTGGGAGGTGCTGCAGAAGCTGGTGGCCGAAGACCCCTGCCTGCGCATCGAGCAGGTCGCGGCGACGCGCGAGACCGTGGTCTGGGGCCTGGGCGAGCTGCATCTGCGGGCATTGCTGATGCGCATGCGCGAACTGCACCGCTTCGACGTGAAGACCCACCCGCCGAAGATCGCCTACCGCGAGACCATCACCGCCCCCGCCGCCGGCCAGCACCGCCACAAGAAGCAGACCGGCGGCGCCGGCCAGTTCGGTGAGGTGCATCTGCGCGTCGAGCCGCTGCCGCGCGGTGCCGGCTTCGAGTTCGTCGACGCCGTCAAGGGCGGCGTGATCCCGTCCCACTTCATGCCGGCGGTCGAAAAGGGCGTGCGCCAGGCAATGGCCGAAGGCGTGATCGCCGGCTACCCGGTGCTCGACGTGCGCGTGGTGGTGCACGACGGCAAGCACCACAGCGTCGACAGCAAGGAGATCGCCTTCGTGACCGCCTCGCGCAAGGCCTTCATCAGCGCGGTGCGCGAGGCGCGACCGATCGTGCTGGAGCCGGTGGTCACAGTCGAGATCACCGCGCCCGAAGCGCACATGGGCGACCTGACCGGCGACCTGGCCTCACGCCGCGGCCAGGTGAGCGGCAGCACCTCGGCCCAGCCGGGGCAACTGGCCGTGCAGGCGCTGGTGCCGCTGTCCGAGCTGGCGAACTACCAGTCGCGGCTCAATGCGCTGACCGGCGGGCAAGGGCACTACACCTTGAGCTTCAGCCACTACGAGGCCGTGCCGCCGGGCGTGCAGCAGCAGCTGATCGCGGAGCATGGGGTCAGGGACGAGGAGTGAGGCGCGGGGCGCAGTGAGGCCGCGGGCGGAGTTGAGTTTGACGCGGATAGGCGAACGTCGGCCGATACCTGCAGCACAACGGCATCGATCAGTTGGACAGCGGCAAGTTGATGCACTTTGCAGAGGTGGCGTTTCAGGAAGCAAAAAGGCGCCTCACGGCGCCTTTTTCCATCTTGGCGTGCTCACCTCAATTGAGTGACCTCCAGTAAATGCGACGCCATGGTGCAGTCAGCGTTTCGGTTTCGTTGACCCGCTTGCTTTCCGTGGTCTTGTCGGACTCGCGGAACACCGCTCGCTTGCCCGCCGCTGTGTCCAGAATCTGTGGTCGGCTGCTCAGCGCGTTCGCGAGGAAACCGCCAGCATCGTAGTAGCTGTTCCCTCCCTGAACCCGCACGATGGCTCCACCGGTGGTGGCGTTGAGTTGGAAGAAGTAGCTGCTTCCACCGGGGTCGCACACAACGTTCGTGGGAATGTTGACCGCGAAAACCAGCGTGCCACCGGTTGTCAGCGCCGAAGCGCCGTTGATGCGCCCTCCAGCAAGCACGGTGGGCGCCAAGTCAACGTACCAGCCGCGCCTTGTCGTCGTGCTCACCGCATTGGTCGTCGCGCTGAACAGCTGTGTGGTGGTGTTGTAGGTAGTCGACTGGCACACGAGATCGCCAGTGCCACCATCGGCCGGGCAGGCCGCGCCGTTCGTGCCCCGGATGTTGGGCAAGGTCGGCGCCGCGACGGACGTGTCTTCGACGATTCCATACATCGACTGCCGCTGGCTGGACCAGATGTTGGCCCCCGCATTGCCCGGCACGTCTTCGTCCGCAAAATAGCGGCCGGTACCAACATACACGAAGACCTTGCTGCTACTACCCGAGATCGGCCCCACGGTGGGTGGCGTCGTAATCGGCTGGAAGGCACCCGTGCCGTCCGTTACGGTCGCGATTTTCACCACCGCGGAGGTGTCGAGGTCGAACCGCCACACGTTGCCCAGCAAATCCCCGCCGTACACATAGCGAACGACACTGCTGGCCGTCGAGTTGGCAAGCCTGCCAAGGTGCGCCAGACCGGAGGGGTTCGTCGCCGAGCCAACCCCCGTGGTCATGGTCGATAGAACGGTCCCGGTCGCGGGGTCGAGCACCCACACGTAGCCCTGCCCGTTGCCGCCCAGGTCGCCGGGCTTCGAGCTATTGCCATAGCCGGAGGCGAGGACGACTCGCCAGCCCGCAGCGGTATTGACAATCAGCGGCGTCCCGAATGAATAGCCCATGTTCGCGGGCTTGAACTCCCATTTCACCTTAGCGGCAACCGCAGCCTCGTCCGCGGCATTGGGACTGGTAATGTCGAGCGCGTAGTAGCCGGCCCCGCCCTTGCCCAACCCGCCCACGAGCAGGCGCATGGCACCGGCGCCAGTGACCTCGGCGGTGGCCGGTGTGCCGTCGACGAAGTACTGGTGGTTGTAGAGCGGGTCCGCAAGCAGATGCAACTTTGAATGAACGAGCCGCGGCACATAGGCCCATAGTTCCTGGCCGCGCGTGGCCGCACCGGCGGCGATCTGGCCGTCGAAGGCGTGCAGCATTCCGTCGTTCCCAGCCTGGTAGACAACCGGGTAGGCGGACGGCGGCGAACCGCTGGAGTAAGTGACGACCACGGGCTCGGCATTGATGATGTCGCCGAGCAGGTGCTGCCTGGTCCGGTAGGTTGAACCCTCGCCGATGCGTACCCCGCGGATGTAGTTGACGACGCCCGCGGTCAGCGTGGCGGGCGTACCACCAAAGTTGGTTGCGGTGAAAGGCAAGCCGACCGAACCGTTGAACGAAGCAATCTTGCGTCCGGCCTCCGTCAGCGTATTGAGCTTGTCGCGCGCCGACCATTGCGTCGCGCCAGTCTGCAGGCCTGTCGTCGTATCCATCGAATACGCCTCAACGTCGCCGTACCAGGTGCCCGAGTTGTAGCTCGATGCGTAGCCGATGTTGTTGACGGTGATCTGCGCATTCGCTACCGCAATGGCCGCCGCAGCGGCGTTTTTGGCAAACGCATCGGTCAGGGCGCTCTGGAACGCTTGTGTCAGCGTCACGTCGTTCTGCGCGGGAATGAACCTGCCTCCGCCCTGTTGTGCGGCCCTTGTCAGCAACGGATCGTTCTGCACCGCCTCGTCCGCAAAACCGATTGTGTAGGTAACGACGTTGTTCTTCTTAGTTTTCCCGTCAGGCGCAACCAAGTCGGGGCGCAGGTCGATGTCGAACAAGGCCTGAGCCACATCATCGAGATAGTCGGAGCCGTTCAAGCCTGTTTCGTAGGTCTGGTTCAACTTGCGGTCATAACTGCCGGTGCAGTTCGCTGCGTTGGCACCCGAGCAATCTCCGTCGTAGTCACGCAGATAGGTGTTGTTGGAAAAGGCTATGTCTTGCGTAGAGAGACCGTCGGTCATGAAGAACGTGAACGACCTTTGGCACCACCGTTGAATAGGCTGGTCCGCCACCGACGCCGTTCTGCAGGTCGGCGCACCGCTGAGACACGAATTGCGACTGTTCTGATGGAACACCGTGTCGATATCGACGTTCGCGCCTTTTACAGATACGTTACCGCCATAGCCGGACGACAGATAGCGCCCGATATCGGCCAAGGCCTCCGCCAAGGGCGTGTAGCCGGACGCTGCAATTCCATCGATCCCGGAATTCATCGCGGTCTTCTTGGCTGCGTTCAGATCACCGATAGCCACATTGAGTTTTCCACCGTCGTCACCGTTGTAGCTGCTGAGGCCGACGCGCAAGGCCGGCGCTGTGCTGCCACTGATATTGAGCGGCAACCCATCGAGCACCGCTTTCGCGGACGACTTGGCGACCTCCGTACGCGTGCGAACGAGGCTGCCTCCGCCAAGAGGCTTGCGTGCAGTACCCCAGCCGCTGATCGGCAAACCACCATAATTGCCAAAGTACCAGTTGAGATAGTTGCCTGAGTAGACGGCAGCCGAACCTAAATTGCCATCTGTCTCGCCGCCATTCAGGTAGGCGGAGTAGAGCACATTGCTCTGGAAGCACTTGCCTCCGGAGGACGCCACGGTGGTATGAAGGTAGTTGGTGTTGTTGTAGCGGAATCGCGGCTTGCCACTGTCTGTGCCGCTGGTCGCGATGTTGACGTCGATCTGCTGTCCCGAGGGCACCAGATCTCCTGACGGGCAGTTTGCCATGTAGGTCGTGTCCACGTCATACGGTCCGGTCGGCACGATGTGATTCATCGAACCCGAGCTGTCGATCATGAACATCAGGTTCGGGGGTACATTGTTCTTCACGGCCAGCGGTACATCGCTGATGGTCTGCCCCAGAGCCCAGCCCGACGCGAGCCCGGCCGTGAGAAGCAGCGCAGATCGGATGCCTGCTTTCAGGACGCCTGTGGGCTTTCGCATCAAGTTCGACATGTTGACTCTCCCGTATATCTCAGCTTGTCTGTTGGCTCGGACGCTGCAGGCTTAAGTCGACGCAGGGCCGGACACCATGGCTTCGAACCAGCTGTCGGTCCCACGCGGCCCGCGCACGCGGATCAGCACCCGATAGCGCAACGCAATGCTTCCCGCTGACAGCGCCGTCGAACTGGGCTCGTACTCGCACTTGGCACGGATGTCGTCGACGCTGGCCATGTCCGGATTGCTGGAGCATCTGCGCTCGATCACGTACTGGATGCGGTAGTTGCCAACATCGGAACTGCAATCGCTGATCGCGGCGCCGGCCGGATCGGCACAACTCACGTTCGCCCAGTTGATCGAACTGGGCACACCGTGCGAATCGACCGTCGCTTGTTGCAGGGCCAGATAGCGATTGTTGACATCAGCGTTTCCGCCGCCCCCGATGACCACCGTGGCGAGCGCATTCACGGCATCGGTCAGCGCCCGATCGGACGCTTGCGTAGCTGCCTGCTGGAAAGAAAAATTGCCAGAGATCACATTGCCGGTGTCGGCTGCGCGCATCACACCCAGGCCTGCCAGGAACATGAGCGACAGGACCACCAGGACCACCAGCAAGACCATGCCTTGCTGACGACGACTGGCATGATAGCCAAGCCGCCGAGCACGCAGCAGAGAGCTTGAATAGCGCATCTCAATTGCTCCAGATGACGTTGCGTAAAGGCATGATGGCCTGATGAACGCGATAGCGGAAATTGCGCCAGGTTCGCCCTGTAGGCACGCTGACGGCGCTGAGGTCGATGACCGGTGCGCCGGCGTCCGCGAAGGAACATGGACCGGTATTCACGACGCCTCCTTCGTTCGTGCACGCGGCCGCCGTCACGTTGGTGTTATCGGGCTCCTTGGAACGCGTCACGAGGACCACACGCACCGCCTTGATTCGACCAGCATCGGCAGCGCTTGGGGTAGCCCAAGTCGTTCCAGTCGCATCGACCCATCCGGTCACGATGTCGCTGGCCGAACTGCTGCTGATGCCGTATTGCGCGTGCATCAGCACGACATCCATGGCGATTGGGTTGACCGCCGCATCGAAACCGAGCGGAACGGCAGTGCACGCTGGCAATGCTGCAGTGGTGAAGGCGTTGTACTGAACCAGAGAGCCGCATTGCACCGCAAATGCATCCTGCCGAAACTCGGTGCCAAGGCGGTTCACAACCGCTGGCCCATACACACTTCCAGCAGTCGAGAAACCAAAACTCGGCTCGGTGGTAAAGGTGCCGACTCCAGGGTTGTATGTCGAGTTCACCGCGCGTGTCAGCGTCTTGCACCCTGTAGCATTACCGCCACACGCGGTACCGACTGTCGGCGTGGCTGTGATCTGAAACAAGGAACAGGGTTGGTTCGATCCTGGCGCGCCGATGACGGCCAGATCGTTTAGCTGAAGGTTGCCCGCATTGCTGACGCGAACCGATGTAGCGGTCGTGTTGTCGAGCACCGGGGTGCCGGACAGCGCACCTGCAGCGCTTGTTCCGGTGAACGTCACGGTGTCAGAGGCTGTGTTGCTTCCACCATCGGTGATTCGGGCCGGCATGAACACCGCGCCGTTGGACCGGATCGTCCCCCCGTACCACGCGTTCAATGTCGGGCACAGCGCCTGGCCATTGCTGAACATTCCCACGCCGGCTGAGCGGCCTGCCTCGTCCATCAGCGAAAGTGCGATTTGCGCACCGCCCTGTGCAGCCACATTCGCGCCTGTGATCCTGAACTGGCGCCCCATGGTCAGGACCGCGCCTGTGACTGCCAACGTGACGATCAGTCCGACGGCAATCGCCACCATCAACTCAACCATCGTGAAGCCGTGCTCACGGCCGCACGAAGACGCCGCGCATAAATTCAAACGAGATTGCTTCATTGCCACTGCACCTGGTTTCGCACGACGAGTTGGTGGGACGCGCCATTCGGGCCGTTGCTCCAGCACAGGCCCACGGTCACCTGCCCGGTCGTGGCATCGACAATGATCTGCTGAGACGCCTCGGCGGCGTTCGGCAGAATCCGGATGACCTCGTCGAGCCAGTCGAGCACCACCGCGTTCGTTGATGCGGAGCCGGTTGGCGCACACGGTGCACCCGTCGCGTAATGCGCAAAGCTTGCCGCCATGCTGGGGTCCGAAATCAGCATGCGCGCAAAAAGCTGGTCCGCCAGGAACGTCGCATCAGCACGCACCTGGGCGTCGGTCGAAAAGCTGATGGCTGAGGCTTGCAGACCCACCAGACCGAGCACACCGAAGGCGAACACCAGGAGCGCCACCAGGATTTCGATCAACGTGAAGCCACGCTGCCGGCCACGTTGCAGAAAATGCGATCGAGCTGCCATCAGCACCTCCGAGGATCGTTGGCGGTGGCAACGCCCGGGTCGCACATGCGGATCAACCCGCCACCAAAGATGTTGATGCGGCGCGTGTTGGTGCCGGTGGTGCTACTCGACACCGTGATCTGCGTCAGCTGCGTGCCGCTGCTTTGAACGAGCCCCGTGGGCAAGAAGTCCACGCTCGTGCTGGAGTTGCTGGACGCGACAGTAAGACCGGGTGAGTCGTTGTTCGACCGCGATTGCACCACCTCGCTCGGCGATATCTGGCTGACGCTCCAGCCCGAGCCACCAACCACGATCGCGAATCGGACGGGGGAATTTCGTCGCACCGCCTCGGCGCGCGCGAGATTCAGCCCGTTCAACATGCTCTCGGCACCGCTGCGAACCCGGTAGTTCGCAATCATCTGCGTAAATGATGGCGCAGCGAGCGCCGCACTGATGGCCACGATAGAGATCACCACCATCAACTCGATAAGCGTAAAGCCCGCGCTGCGGTGCCGCACGTGGGCAGGCGTTGCCAAGCCGATCAACACGTGTCACCTTGACGCTTCATCCAGCAGTTGACCGTCGCAGTCGTTCCTGCGAACTGCGTCGTCTGCTGCGCGTTGCTTTGATTGATCGTGAACTCGTAGCCGCTCATGCCGCCGGCAGCCGTGCCCGTTGCCGTGATCAGGAAAGCCTGGTTGCCTGTCCCACTGGCAGCGCAGGTGAACGTGAACGATGGCGTTGTCGGGACAGCCGCTCCGCAGGCAGTGCCGCCAGTAAGGCCGTAGTTGCGGTTGTCCTGGTAGTACTGCTCCATCCGCACCCGCATCGCACTGAGATCGCTCGTGGCCTGCGAAATCTTGCCGCGGCGGATGTAGTCGGTGTAGCTCGGATAGGCCACCGCCGCCAGGATGCCTATCACGGCCACGGTGATCATCAACTCGATCAACGTGAACCCTCGATCGCGGCAGCGCAGTGAAGAAGACAAGCTCATGGCGTGAGGCCCTTTCGTAGGCCGAATTATTGCGAGACACCTCCGATCGCATCGGACCGGTCGTCGGACACCAGCCGCCGTTGGTCGACCGTTCTTCGATCGACTCGCCGTTGGCGTGAAGGAATGCACGCGCTTGCATCACCGGGGATCGAAGGCGTCGACACGACCTTCACCTGCAAGGCTGCCGGCGGCCGTGCGTCATCACCTTCAGCTTCTTCAGCTTCTTCAGCTCTGACCGATAACAACGCATCGCCCCAAACCACCCCGCCCAGCGGGCACTTCGCGCCATGCTCACCCACCCCCTACCCGACCTGGCCGCCTGGACCGCGTGGTTCAGCGACGCGCCGATCCCGGTGCTGGCGGCGACGGCCGAAGAGCTGGAGTTGCTGGAGCGGGTCGAGGCCATGCGTGGCGATGTCGACGCGCACCAGCTGGTCGAGCCGGTTCGGCACGACCCCTTGATGAGCTTGCGGCTGCTGGCGACCGTCGCCCAGTTGCGCCGCCAGCGCGGTAGCGGCGACAGCGGTGGCCCCGAGACCGTCACCGCAGCGCTGGTGATGATGGGCATCGGCCCATTCTTTGGCGCTTTCAGCGGCCTGCCGCAGGTCGAGGTGCAGTTGGCAAGCCAGCCGGAAGCGCTCGCGGGCCTGCAGCGGGTGATCCGGCGGGCTCACCGCGCCGCCAACTTCTCGGTGGCATTCGCCGTGCACCGCATGGACGGCGACGCGGAGGTGCTGCAGCTGGTCGCACTGCTGCACGATTTCGCCGAGATGCTGCTGTGGTGCCACGCGCCCGCGCTGGCGCTCGAGATCGCCCGGCGCCAACAGGCCGACCCGAGCCTGCGCTCCGAGCTGGCGCAGCGTCAGCTGTTGAACATCGACCTGCTCACGCTGCAGCAAGCCCTGATGCATGCGTGGGCGCTGCCCGATCTGCTGGTGCGCATTGCCGACGACAGCCAGGCGGCCCAGCCCCAGGTGCAGAACGTGGTCCTGGCGATCCGGCTCGCGCGCCACACCGAGGATCCGCTGCGCGGGTGGCAGAACCCCGCGGTGCCCGACGACCTGGCGGCGATCGCCCAGTTGCTCAACCTGTCGCCCGGCGCGGCCGAAGCGCTGGTGCACTCCATCGACGGCTGACCCCCAGCTCGGCATCGCTGTAGCGCGCCCACAGCGCGGCGTTGTGCGCCGTTTCCTCGATGTGCATGTGCTGCAGGTTGTCGGCAATGAAGAGCGCCAGGTGGCGGTACAGGCGCAGCGCACGCAGCGGCCGCTCGGACGCCGGGGCACCTCGCAGCGCGCGGGCTTCGCAGCCGAGATCGTCGATCGCCTGCAGGTGGTCTTGGTGCTCGTGCGCGATGCGTTGCGCAGCGCCCGGCTCGCGGGCCTCGATCGCCGGGTGCACATGGCCGTTCTCGTGCGCGATGTGGCTGGCGCACAGGGCCAGCAGCACGTCGAGCTGCCCCAGCGTGATGGAGAACTCTTCGGCATCGTCGGTGTCGAGCCGGCCGGCGCGGGCCAGCGTGTCGCCCGTGAAGCTGCGCAGGGCCTTGTGGATCGGCGCGTACAGGTCGACGCGGGGCGCGCTCTGGGCAGTGGGAGTGGCGCGGGTCGGCGCATTCAGGATGTCTTGCATGGTGGGTCTCGCGTGGGTCTGGTGGGCCGGCAGACCCCGGTCGGGCCCGCCTTGTTGCCGATGAGGTGGTGCCCTGGGCCACGGAAAGAAGTCTAGGAAGCGGAACCCGGCCGCGTTGCTAAATCGCGCCTAGCGTGCCCTTACCGATTTGCTAAGCAATGGGGGCCTGTCGGGTGGCCGGCCGGTGCTGTCTCCCCCGCCGGGGGAAACGTTCAGGCCGCTAGACTGCGCTGCATGAGCGGCCCCGACATCGCCTTCTGGCAGCAGCGCTTCGACGCCGGGCAACTGCCCTGGGACCGCGGCGCGCCGAGTCCGCAGCTTTCCGTCTGGCTGAACGACGGCACGCTGCCTCCCGGGCGCATTGCGGTGCCGGGCTGCGGCAGCGGTCACGAGGTCGAGTTGCTCGCACGTGCCGGCTTCACGGTCACCGCGATCGACTACGCACCCGGCGCCGTGGCCCTGACGCGCGACCGGCTTGCCGCCGCCAGCCTGGTGGCCGAGGTGGTGCAGGCCGACGTGCTGACGTGGCAACCCGAAACACCGCTCGATGGGGTGTACGAGCAGACCTGCCTGTGCGCCCTGCACCCCGATCACTGGGTCATCTACGCAGCCCAGCTGCATGCCTGGCTGCGTCCGGGCGGCCGGCTCGCCCTGCTGGCGATGCAGGCGCACCGCGACGGTGCCGGCCTGGGCCTGATCGAAGGCCCGCCCTATCACGTGGATGTGAACGCGCTGCGTGCCCTGCTGCCGGCCAGTTGCTGGGAATGGCCGCCCCCACCGTATCCCCGGGTCCCGCACCCGGCCAGCGGCTGGGCGGAGTTGGCGCTGGTGTTGACCCGACGTTGATCCTCAGACGGCGCACACCGCCCCTTGCGTCGGGATCTGGCGGTCCTTCACACCTTGAAACCCGGGCTTTCGGTGCTGCGGGTTGCCCCGTGCCGACAAAATAGGCCAGAGCCTGAGACAATAGCGGTATGGCCTCACGCAAAGACACAACGACCCGCATCCAGCAGGACGGACTTCGCTACACCAGCAAGGCCCCGGGCTCGCCGTTCTCGCCGCGCCCTGGCGCGTTCTCGGGCGCGACGAACACGATGTCCTGTTTCTTCTGCGGCGCCCACCAACCGCCGAACCGCCGCACCATGCAAAAGGTGCTGGGCCGCAGCCAGCCAGTGTGCGAGCCGCTGTGCGAGAAGAACCCGCGCAGCAAGAAGCTCGCGGCAGCAGCAGCTGCCGCTGCTGCTGCGGAAACCAGCGACAGCAGCGCCGACTGACAGGCAGCCCGGCGCGGGACGACAGTTCCTGCGCAGTGCTCTTGAAGCGCTTTGTCCGTCGAGGTTCGGTGTCGGCGTCTTGCGGCCACGCCCGAGGCACTGAAAGCCGCCCCACTCTCACACCCGCGGGTTCATGATGGACAGTCTCGACCTGCAAGTGCTGACCGAGGCCCGCCGGTGGTTCGCAGCGGGCCGGCGCGTGTGGCTGGTCACGGTGCTCGAGACCTGGGGCTCGGCGCCGCGCCCGCCCGGGGCACTGCTGGCCTTGCGCGACGACGGCCGGGTGGTCGGCTCGGTCTCGGGCGGTTGCGTCGAAGACGACCTGATCGACCGCGTGCGCCACGGCGAACGCGTGACCACGCCTTCGCTCGTGAACTACGGCGTGAGCAAGGAAGAAGCCGCGCGTTTCGGCCTGCCCTGCGGTGGCAACCTGCGCTTGCTGCAGGAGCCGTTGAGCTCAGCCGCATGGATCGACGAGGTGCTGGCCCGCACCGAACGCCATGAACTGGTGGCACGCCGGCTCGATCTGGCCAGCGGCAGCGTGACGCTGGAGCCGGCGTCGCGTGGCGAGACCTTCAGCTTCGACGGCCGGACGCTGCGCGCGCTGTTCGGACCGCGCTGGCGGCTGGTGATCATCGGCGCTGGCCAGCTGTCGCGCGTGCTGGCACACATGGCGCTGGCGCTGGACTTCGAAGTGATCTGCTGCGACCCGCGCGAGGAATATCACCTGAGCTGGGACCTGCCGGGCAGCCGCTTCAGCACGGCGATGCCGGACGACCTGGTGGCGGAGCTGCGGCTCGACCCGCACAGTGCGCTGGTCGCACTCACGCACGATCCCAAGCTGGACGACCTGGCGCTGCTCGAGGCGCTGAAGTCGCCGGCCTTCTATGTCGGCGCGCTGGGTTCGCGCGGCAACACCGCCCGGCGCAAGGAAAGACTCGCGCTGTTCGATCTGTCGCCAGCCGAGATCGACCGCCTGCACGGGCCGATCGGCCTGCACCTGGGCGCCAGGACGCCGGCCGAAATCGCGGTGGCGATCCTGGCCGAGGTGATCGCGGTGCGCCACGGAGTCGATCTGGCTCAGAAGAAAACCGGTTCGGTGTCGGTGCCGGCCACCACAATGCAAGCCTGAGGCAGGCCGGGCAGGCGCGGGCTTGGCGACAACGGCCTGCCCGTCGCCGCCCCGGAGCTTGCCGCCACGCCACCAGTACCCTGACCGGATGGACACCATTGCCGCTCCCTTGCTGAGCCTGCTTCGGGTCGGCATGCGTTATCCGAACGGCAATCTCGCACTTCAGAACCTGAGCTTCGAGGTGGGCACGCGGGAGTTCGTCAGCGTGCTCGGCCCCTCGGGTTGCGGCAAGAGCACGGCCTTGCGGCTGATCGCCGGACTGGAGCGGCCGGCCACCGGCACGCTGGCGTGGCCGGCCCAGGGGCACGCGCCCGAACTGGGCTTCGTGTTCCAGGAATCGACACTGATGCCCTGGACCACCGTGGCCCACAACGTGTTCCTGCCGCTGCGCCTGCAGGGCCGGACGCTGGCCAGCGCCAACGCCACGATCGCCGGTGCACTGGAGCGCGTCGGTCTGTCGCACGCGGCGCAGGCCTACCCGCATGAGCTGTCGGGCGGCATGAAGATGCGCGCGTCGATCGCGCGGGCGCTGGTCACGCGGCCCCGGTTGCTGCTGATGGACGAGCCCTTCGCCGCACTCGACGAGATGACACGCCTGAAGCTCAACGACGATTTGCTCGCGATCCAGGCCGAGCAAGGCTTCGCCGTGGTGTTCGTGACGCACAGCGTCTACGAATCGGTCTACCTCGCGGACCGCGTCCTGGTGATGGGGCCGCCACCGGGTCGCATCCACGGCGAGATCCGCATCGACGCCGCCCGCCCGCGCGGCGAAGCCTTCCGCAACTCGGCGAGCTATGGGGAGCAGTGCGTCGCGGTCTCGCGCGCCCTGCGCCGCGCCGTCGTGGGCGTGGGTGCGGAGTCCGCCTGAGTGGCGCGCCGGCGCGTCCGGGCCCTGCCGGAGCGCTGGCTGCGCCTGGCGCTGCCGGTGGTCCTGATCGCAGCGGTGTTGCTCGCCTGGGAGCTGGTCGTCCGCGTCCGGCAGATCCCGCACTACATCCTGCCGGCACCGTCGCTGATCGTCGCGACGCTCGTCGAGCACTGGGATTCGCTCGGTCCTTCGCTGTGGTTCACGGTCAAGCTGACCCTGCTGGCGCTCGGCGCGGCGGTGCTCGGCGGCGTGTTGCTGGCGGTGGCGTTCGCGCTGTCGCGCTGGGTGGAAATCGCGCTGTTCCCGATCGCGGTGGTGCTGCAGGTCACGCCGATCATCGCGATCGCACCGCTGATCCTGATCTACGTCGAGAACACCACGCTGGCGCTGCTGCTGTGCGCATGGATCGTCGCGTTCTTCCCCATCCTGGCCAACACCGCGATCGGCCTGAAGAGTGCCGACGCCGGGCTGCGCGATCTGTTCACCCTGTACCGCGCGACGCGTTGGCAGCGGCTGCGCCTGCTGCTGGTGCCGAGCGCGCTGCCCTACTTCATGGCGGGACTCAAGGTCGCCGGCGGGCTGAGCCTGATCGGCGCGGTGGTGGCGGAGTTCACCGCCGGCACGGCCGGCCGCGAGACCGGCCTGGCTTCGCGCATTCTCGAGGCGAGCTTCCGCACCGAAACACCCCTGATGTTCGCCGCGCTGCTGCTGGTGTCGCTGCTGGGTGTGGCGATTTTCCTGGTGTTCTCGGGACTTTCGAAGTGGGTGCTCGGCCACTGGCACGAGAGCGAGATGCCGCGCCGCGACGGCTCTCGGTAAGCAGGCCTGCGCACTCGCCGGCAGCACCGGCCCGGCATCCGCATCGCCGCCGTGGAAGGCGAAGCAGCTACCAGGCGGCGCCCTTCGGACACCCGCAACAGGTCAAAGCGACTGCACGTACTCGGCCACCGCGCGCATCTCTGCCGGCGTCATCGCCTTGACCTCGCCCTGCATCACGACACCGTGCGACCGCAGCTGGGTACCGAACACCTTGAGTTGCCCATACACGTAGTCGGCACGCTGGCCCGCCAAGCGGGGAAAGCCGGCCGCCCCCTCGCCGCCGCTGCCATGGCATGAGGCGCAAGCGCGTACACCACGCGCCGGAGCACCTTCGACGAAGATCCTGCGACCCGTCTGGACCAGCGCCGGCTTGCCAGGCTTGCCTCCGGCCGGCGCTTGCGCGGCGTAGTAGTCGGCCAGGCCGACGATCATCGCGTCATCAAGGAGTGCAGACACCCCCCACATGTAGGCGCGCGTGCCCGTCTCCGCGCGCGTCTGCGAACGGAAGTCCTTCAACTGGGCAATCGTGTACTGGCGCATCTGGCCGGCCAGCGACGGTACCGACGCGGTCTGGCTGCGACCGCCGTCACCGTGGCAAGCCGCACAGACATGGATGGCGCGGCGCACGGCTTCCTGCTCGGTCGGCACATCTTGAGCCAGCGCAGCACTTGCCGTGACGACTGCGCCGACCAGCAGCGCGAACTTGCCTTGCATCGATCGCATGGGTCCACCCCCGTCAGCGGTTGAAAACTCATCTGGATTCTTGACGCAAGACATCGGCCTGCGATTGACGGCCATCAAGAAGCGGCGAACGGCGTGTGACAACGACCGACGTTCATCGATGTCGATGCCGTCGAAACGTGCTGCCGACCTGAACACAGCGAGAAGCACTTCCGCCAATGGGAGTGCCGATCGGACGCTTGACGTCGGCGGCCGAGTGTCTGCGCGGACACCTCGATCCGATTCGACCGCTGCTCGGGCCGATGGACCAATGCTCAATCTGCAGGCAAGTCGATGCGGAGCCACCAAGCAAAACGCCCACTGCAAAGTGGGCGTTTGATGTCGGCCGGAACCGGTGTTCTTTGGTTGCGGGGACTCGCAATGTTACCCGGAGACGGATACGGCTGTAGGGTGCAGCCAGCGGGCTACGATGCCCCATGCCCAACGTTGGAGGTGAGGAGCGCCTTCGCACACCACAACCGCGACGCCGCAAGGCGTCGCCTCGACCGATCAGTTAGGCCTGCCGCCGGAGCGCGACAGGTGTGGCGAACCGGAGAACGAGATGACTGAAGAAGTTCTGATCTTTGAAGAAGCCGGAAACTACCGCGGGTGCCTCGAGGCGAAGCGAGAAGGCGACGCCTACTTTTGGCGCGTGGAGTGCGACGTGCATGAGCAAGCGTGGGAGCCGATCCCGGCCTACCTATATGAGGCGCTGAAGAAGTACAGCGAAGAGAAGAAGGCCTAACTTTACATTGTCACCGTACAAAAAAGACTTGCGCCGCTTCATTAGTTGCCGTACATTAATACACATCGACACGGCAAACACGACGGAGCGCAACATGACCAAGATCACCACCCTCGAAAACGGCGCCGTCCAAGTGGAGCAGGCCTACTTCGATGGCGAGCAAGACACGACGATGGTCCGCACCTTCGTGTGTGTCGGCAGCTACGTGCATCAAGTCCACCCGAACGGCACCACGTCGCAGATCTGCCAGGGACTGCAGCCGCGCGGCCCAACGCTGATGGCCGGCGACGACTTGGCAGCGGCCATTCGCGCCACGCTGCAATGAGCACCGTATCCGAGACGATCAACATGACCACCACCATCATTCATCTTGCGCTTGACCTCGACGGCATGGTACTGGCGCACTTCCTGAAGTCCGAGGACTGCGCGCGCTTTTGCCAAGGCCCGAGCGGCGTCAGTTACACGCACCTTCCCTACAACGTCGCCAATCGTGACGGCGAGCCGGCCCCACTGGTCGGCTCCACGTATCGCGCATGAGCACACCCGACACCGACAAACGGCCCCGCGGCCGCCCGCGCATCCCCGACGATCAGCGCCAGACCGAGCGCGTGGAGGTGCGCATGACGGCGGCGCAGCGCGCCAAATACGAGCGCCTCGGCGGCGCGCCGTGGATGCGCGACCAGATCGACGAGGCGCCGGAGCCGAAGTGAAATTCACGGCGGCGCCTCAGCCGGCCCGCACGTCTCCAGCGCCGACCGCGCCCAGGCCTGCAGCCCGATCACCTGGCGCGCAAGGTCTCCAGCTGCTCGCGCCACTTCTTCGCGTCGCCCTGCGCATTGATCAAGTAGCTTTCCGGTGAGGGTGGCGGCTGCATCAGCTCGCTCGGCGGCCTGCTGATCCGTGCTCCCTGCGCGATCGCGGGCGCGCTCGGCGGCGAGGGCGGCGAGGTCGACGCGCAGGCCGTCACGCTCAGTGCGAGCAGCAGCGAGGGCAGTCGACTGCAGCGACTGAAGCCTGATCTGTTCATCCTTGATCCTTTCGTTGCGGCGCCAGTCTTCGTGCTCGATCACGCGGGCCGCCGCCTCGGCCTGGCGGGCCAGCTCGGCGCGCGTGCGCTCGGCCGCGTCCCAGCGCTGCTGCACGTCGCGCTGGCCAGCGGCGTGCGCTTCGCTGCGCACCTGGTCGAGCGCGTGGGAGGCGCCCCACCAGAGCAGGCCCAACAGCGAGAGCAGCAGCGCTGGCGGCCCGGCCACGCGGAGAAGCCAGCGCCAGGGCATGGTCAGCCCGCCGGCGTGAAGTCGACGTAGAACTCCTGGCCGATGGCGAACTGGTCACCGACCTCCTTGGGCACCACGCTGAGGTCAATGCTGCCGCCGGGAGTGGCCGCGAAGAACGCCTTGTTCTCGTCGCTACCAGAGGTGACCGGGTTGAGCTTGATCGTCTGCATTTCGCCAGGGCCGTTCCAGCTGGCGGTGCGGGTGATCGACTGGACTTTGAACTTTGCTCGGACAGTCATGGTGTTTCCTTTCGATGGAGTGGTACAGCGTCAATCGCTGCAGGTTGAGAAAACCGGAAAGCGCGGGGCCAAGGCCCTCACGCCAGCTCGAAGTGCGGCCCGTCCTTGAACGACACCCAGTCGCCGCCCCAGGCGATGCGGATGCCCAGCTCGCCGGCGGCGAGCTTCATGGCGCTGGCCAGGTGGTGGTACAGAGGCCAGTCCCAGCGCACCTCGCTGCCGACCACGGCCGCCAGGTCGACGGCGCGGCCGACGATGTGCTTGCTGTTCATCGTGCGGGTCGCGCGCGCGGCGAACAGCTCGGCCTGGCGCTCGCGGGTGCGCAGGCCCTCGGTCACCACGAAGTCGACGGTGGTGATCTCGGCGGCGCGGCGCACCACCGAGACGATATCCACGTTCACGCCCTTGAGGCGGTCTTCGCTGCGGGCGTTGAGTTGCATGGGTGCCTCACTGTTCAGGGGCTGGATCGAGCGGCGCCGGCCGGCTGCGCGCGTGTTCGGGCGGGCCGTAGCGCCAGGCCCTGCTGTTTGCCACGGTGGTGACGAGGTGGGTGCAGGCCAGCGTGAGTGCGCCCCACTGGGCCCAGTCGTGCCGCCAGAACGGGAGCGTCATCGCGCCGAACACCGCGGCGCCGACGAGGGCGTACAGGGCACGCACCCAGCGCTTCGTGGTGGCAGCGCTCATCTTGTTGACGCGGCACACCATCGACCAGAGCAGCGCCCCCGTGACGCAGACGTAGGCCAGCCTCACGAGCAGTTCGGTGTCGTTCACGGTTGCCCCCCCTTCGCGCGGGAGAACGCGTCGACCATGGCCTCGACCACCCGCTTGCCGAGACCCAGCCCCCACAGGAACACCAGCGGCCACCGCGAACCGATACCGCCGATGACCAGCGCCACCGGTGCGAGCCAGTAGTACATGTGCGTGCCGAAACGCTGCGCCGCCACCTCGGCGATCGGCACCGTGACCAGCAACGCGAGAACGAGCGTGCCGAGCAGCAGGCCCAGCACGCCCAGCCGCGTGCCGGGTGGCCGCTGCGTTGCGCTCCAGAAGCCGCCCAGCACGGCGGCGAGCGCGATCACGATGTAGGGACCGATATAGCCGGCCGTGTCGGACGTGAACAGCACCGCGGCCAGTGCGACCGCCACCGTCACGATGTCGAGCTGCGTAGGGTTCGGATTCATCGACTGTCTCGGCAAGAAAAAGCCCGCCGGTGCTGCCACGGGCGGGCGGAGGTACAGGCGCCTGTACGGCGCCGGGATGGACGCAGGCTACGGCGGCGCGGGCCACTCGGCGCTGCTCGGGAAGCCCGCCTGCAGCGGAACATCGCGCAGCGCCTGGCGGTAGGCGGCCCAGGCCGCCGGCACGGGCTCGCCCAGCTCCACGGCGCGGGCAGTGACCCAGTCGCAGGCGGCGAGGCGGCGGTCGCGCTCGGTGCGCACGTCGCGCGCGATCGCCGCCTCGGTTGGCGTGCTCAGCCAGCGGCGGGTCTTGGCGTCCCAGGCCCAGGTTTCGAACTCGGTGTCGGCCGGCGCGGGGGGCTGCCAATCGACGACGGCGCCGGTGATCAGGTCGACGCGCTGGCTAAGGTGGTCGTAAACGCCCTCCCGTGCCGCGAGGCCACTGGGGATGTTCATGGCGAGCTCGGACTCAGAGCCGGAGATCTGTCGGCCGGTGAAGTGGCCAGTACCCGGGTCGAAAATGCTGTAGATGCTCATCGTTTGATGGCCGCGATGCGGATCAATGCGTCATCGGTCCGCAAGCTGCCATGGCCGACGTTGGCTGAAAAGTAGCTGTAGCTGGTGAACAGCTGCACATACAGCGTTGCGCCTATCGGAAGTACGACCGAGGCGACAAACGCACCGTTGAACGAGTACGAACTGCCCGGCGCGACCGCGGGCGTCGTCGGGAACGCGCCGAGGTATGTGTAGCTGCTCCCACCGTCCAGTGAATAGGCCAGGTTGGTGTAGGCATCGACGGGACTCGCGGCGCCGGCATCGAGGGTCAGTTTTTGCGAGCAGCTGGCGGTGATTTCGATCGGCAGCGCAATGCCGGAGTCGTTGACATATGACAGGGTCTGGGGGGCGATCCTCACGCGCACGCCTGGATCGCTGGGGACTCCAAAAGAGTAAGTCTGCGTGGCGGTGTATGCAGACAGTGGGTCAGTCGCTCTGCCCCCCATCGGCCCGAAGCGCACACCACCGATCTGCGCGCCGGTGTGGAACAGCGACGAATCGAAATACAGCTTCAAGCCCGCCGCCACCGCGAGCGTGCGCCGCACATTGCCGTTCTGCGTCCACTTGACGGTCACGCCGTCATACAGCACCGCCAGCACATCGCCGACGGCATAGGTGGCGTTGATCAGCGTCGTCGAGCCCAGCTCGTCGGCGTACAGGCCGCCCGCTGACGATGGGTTGATGCCGTAGTCGATGCCCGTGTGGCTGACGCTGCCGGTCGGGTTCGCGCTGAGCCCGAACACCACGTTCTTGTTTGTCGCCATCACCACGCCCGAGGCATAGGCACCCCCGGTGTAGCCGTCGCGGCTGTATACGCTCGCGTCCCAGGCGCTGGTGGCCCCCGTCTTCACGGCGGTGTTGCCGGCCAGATCGGCGCCCGACGTGGCCACCAGCGCCAGGTCGGTGGTGGCATTGAGGTCGCCGGTGTAGCTGTAGTCGGCCAGCGTGCGCGGCGTGGCGCGCGAGCCGGTGACGATGAGCTGGCCCAGCGTGATTTCGAACGCCACGTCGCACCAGGCGTTCGTGTCACTGTCGACGCTGCCGCTGTAGGCCTCGAAGCCATTGCCCTCGCCGCAGCCGCCGATGCCGACGAGCACGTAGGCGGACTGCGCTTTGAACTGCGGGCTGCCGAACACGCCCTTGCTGGCGCCGCAGCGGTACATGGCCGCCTCGAGGCCCGAGGTGAGCCGGTTGAGCTTGGGCTCGTCGTACGTGGTCACGGCGACGATGTGCGCCGTGGTGCAGGCATTGAGGTCGGCCGCGAGGGTGGCCGCGGTGTAGCCGCCGACAGCACCGACGCCATACACGTCGTATGCCCTGGCGAGCAACAGCGCGCCGGTCGCACGATCAAACTTTGCCAGCGAGTAGGAGCGCGCGGCGCCTGTGTGGCGCACATAGGGCGTGAGCCGCGCGCAACCGGGCAGGCTGACCAGTGCGGTGTCGGCGGCGCCCTTGGACACGGCCTGGAACAGCACTGCGCGGCCGTTCGGCGAGAACCGGCCGGTCAGCGTGTAGGTGTAGGCCGACACGGCGGCCAGGCTCTGCTCGTTGCCGCCGTAGACGTTGTAGCTGGTGAACTTGAAGCTCAGTGTCGAGCCGATCAGGCTGCTGTCGAGCGGGCCGCTCTTGGCAATGGCGTCGTCGACGCGCACGAACGGGTCGGTGGTGGCGTGCGCGTTGGTGCCCACGGTGCTGTAGGCGCCGCGGTTCAGGCCGCTGAGCGTGTAGGCATTGGTGCCGGTGAGCGTGGCGGTCTGGTAGGCCAGCCACTCGGGGGTGGTGCCGCCGATGTAGCACAGCGTTGCCAGCGCCGCGGCGTCGGCCGCGCTGCCGCTGAGCAGTTGGCCACCGACCACGCTGACGGGCAGGTTGCCGGCGCTGATCGGGCCGGTGAGCGCGCCGTAGCGGCTACCGCCGTTGATGCGCCCCACCTCCCGGTAGTTCGTGCCGTCGCTGCTGACCCAGACACGGCAGCCGCCCCAGTTCGCGCCGGTGCCGCGCGCGGCCACGTACACCTCGAGGCCGGTGCCCGGCGTAAGCTCGCCCGGGCCCTCGAAGATGACCGGGGTGCTGACGTTGCCGGGATCTGCGTTGTAGTCGTGCGCAAAGCCGGCGCCGACCTGGCTCGCGTACAGCGCGGCGCTCGCCACGCCGGCCGGGTAGTCCTCGGCGGTGACGCTCATGTCGCCGTCGCCCTCTTCGTCGGCGGCGATCACGCGCACCGGCAGCAGGCTCAGCCCGAGGCCGGGCTCGGTGAGCGTGACCAGGTCCATCGGCTCGAGCAGGTTGTAGTTCGGCGGCAGCCGGAACCGGTACTCGGCCGGCACGTACAGGCTGCGCTGCAGCACCAGCTGCGCCACCTTGCGCGCCACGGCCGCATCGGCGATCCAGTGCGCTTCGACGATGTCCTTGGAGCGCAGGCCGTTGGCGTCGATGTCGGCCTGGTCCTTCGCCTCCGCGGTCTCCGGGTTGTACTGGTTGGCGCGGTTCAGGAACTCGATGCGGACGTGGTTGTACAGCTCGGCGCCGGTCTTGAGAGACACCTCTACCGGCGGTTCGCCTTCGTCGGGGATGAAACAGCTGTCGTCGAGGTCATAGACCGGCGTGGTGTTGGGCGTGTAGGTGCGGCCGTTGCCGCTCTCGGCCGAGTCGCCGTAGGGCAGCATCTTCAGGCGGCCGCCGCTGGTGACGGGCGCGGTGTTCGTGAGCTCGGCAATCCGGGTCACTATCTCGGCAGCCTTGACCTGCGTGGTCATCGCCGGCGAGATGAGCAGGCCGGCGGCCACGCAGTAGTCCGACCAGCTCTGCAGGCCGTCGAGTGCCGTCGCCGGGAAGCCGGCGCCGTAGCGCGAGTTCAGCAGCGTGTCGATCAGCACCGCGGCCGGGTCGACATCGGGGATGGTCGAGCCCAGGCTGTAGGCCAGCGGGCCCTGCACTTCTATGGTGTGGTTCTCGACCTGGGCACCGTCGCCCAGGTCGTAGTCCTGGCCGGTGAGGATGGCCAGGCCGCTGTAGCTGAGCGCCTCGCTCGGGTAAGTGGTGTTGAGGAAGCTCCACACGGCCTGCCCGATGGCGCCCGACTTGAAGCTGAGCCCCAGCTCCTGCAGCGCAGTCTGGCTGATGCCGCCGGTGGTGTACTGATAGCGCAGCGTGAGCTGCACGCCGGCATAGGCCGCATTGAGCAACGTGAAGACACCGCTGACGAAGGTGTAGTCGCTGCCGGGCGACAGGTATTGAGTGAAGCCATACGGCGCGCCGGACACGCCGGCCGCCGCCGTGAAAGTTGCGGCATTGGTGACCGTCACCGACGAGCCCACCGAGGGCGGCGTGTACAGCTGCGAGGTGGTGAGCAGCTGGCTGCCGGTGACGCCGCCCACGTGCATCATCTTGCCGCGCCAGATGCGCGGCACGCCGGTGATCTGCCCGTGGCACACGGCCAGGATCGCGTTGGCCGTGTACGTGAACGTGGTGTTCTGCGACTTGACGCCGCCGCCCTTGCCACCGCCCTGCGTGGTGGTGTGCGGGATGGCCTTGAAGCCGTTGTACCAGAGCAGGTTGACGGGCACGCGGGCCACGCCGTACACCAGCGGGATCGTCACGCCATAGGCGCTGCTCTGCAGTTTGAGCGCATCGATGCGCGTGGCCGAGGTGGAGATGGTGGTAGAGCCGCCCATGGGTCACCAGAGAGTCCAGAAATGCGCGGGCCGCCCTGCGAGCGGCGCCTCGCTGAGGCGCGTGAGGGTCACCGAAGCGTTGACGTAGGCATGCACCAGCGTCTCGCCGTCGACGAAGATTCCGCCGTGGCTGTAGGTGCGCCCGAACTTGAAGGTAGCGATGTCGCCGACCTGGGGCGCCACGCCCTCCGGCAGCCGGCGCGCGCCGTGCTGCTCGAGCAGCTGCTCATACAGTTCTTCGCTGCGGTGCAGGTGCCAGTCCCGCGGGTAGTTGCCGAGATCGATGTGCCCGACGCGGCCCACGGCCTCGAACACCGCGCAGAGGATCTGCGCGCAGTCGCTGCCCACGCCCTTGATGCGCGCGTGGTGGTGGTAGGGCGTGCCGAGCCACGACAGCACCTCGGTGGCCACCGCCGCGCGCTGCGCCTGCTCGGTGCTCACAGCACGGTCTCCGGCACGGGGATGTAGGGGTGACCGCGGAAGATGGTGATGCCGCGGGCGAACTTGTTGATGCAGGTGCTGCGCGTCTTGTCGCAGCCCGGCACGATGGAGAACGCATGGCCGTTCGCGACCGCGAACGGAAACGGGTTGAGCACGGTGAGGGTTCCCGAGACGTGGCGCTTGACCGTGCGCGAGATCCCGACGTTCGGGCCGCTCGTGAACTTGACGACGCCGAGGTCGAAATAGCCGTTCGCCTGGCCGAGCGCATGCGGGAACGAGGTGCGCGTTGCATCGCTGGCGCCGGTAGCACTGCCGGTGACGGTGAAGCTGGCGCGGTTGACGCCACAGGCGGAGTCGTACAGCGTGTTGAGGCAGCCGGGCTGGTAGACCTCGCGCGGCACCATCACGTCGAGCAGCTCGTTGGAGCTCTTGATGGTGAGGCGCGCCTCCGCGCGGTCGGCGGTGGTCTCGGCCACGCGGCCGGTGAACCACAGCAGCACGCCGGTGATTGCCGCGTCGTTGTCGCCCATGTAAGCGCGGTCGACCTGCAGGCGGGCATTGCGCAGGCCGCCCTTGGCGATGTACTGCAGGATCGGCGTGCCGTTGACCAGCACGGTGTCGTCGGCCACCACCTTGACATCGAGCGTGTCCACGCTGACGCCGATGGCCGAGCGAGTGCGGCTGCGCTCGACCCCCGGGCCGAGAACCCAGGTGTTGCCGTTGACCGTGACCGGCACGTCCATGGCCGACCAGCGGTACACGCTGGCGTCGGCCAGCGTGACGGTGTAGAGGTCGAACACGGTGAGCGCGGTGCGCGAGTTCAGCAGCGCCGCCAGCGCGCCGGCCGACGATTCCCAGAGCGGAGTTCTCATGACTGTGCAGGCGCCTGCTACGGTTTACGGGTGATCAGCTCGACGGTCTTCGCCTCCCAGAGGTTGAAGAGGAACTGAGAGAACTCGGTGCTGTCCTGCTTGAAGCGCACGCGCCAGTAGTAGCTGCCGGTCCAGGTGAGCGCGGCGCCGTTCGCGGGCGCGCTGCTGAACGTGACCAGGCCGCTGGCGCTGACGGTGTAGCCCGACACCTGCAGCGTGCCGTTGACGTAGATCTGCGGCGCGGCCACCAGGTCATAGACCGGCTGCACGAAGCCGCCGCGCGAGCGCACCAACTGGAAGGCGGTAGCGCTGCCGGTGCCGGTGCCGAAGCTGTGCGCGGTGACGGCGTTGTCGTCCGGGTCCGGGTACAGGAAGCTATCGAAAGCGCCGTTGCGCAGGTTGAAGAAGGATTCGAGCGAGAGCAGCTCGTTGAAGCCGTCCTTCTCGCGCAGGACCTCGTAGCTGAGCTTGTAGAGATAGCGCGGCGTGACCATGTTGCGGGTGCTGAACTCGCGCCCGCTCGGCGTGGAGCGCAGCGTGGTCCTCCACAGCGGCGCGCGCACGCCGCCCCACTTGAGGCCGATGAAGGTGGGGAAGACAGCCTGGCTCATGGTCGGTAGTAGCGATGGTCAGAACGCGAAGTCGCGGCGCGCGCCCTTGAGCACGGCGAGCAGCTCCTTGCGCGAGGCGATGAAAAACTCGCCCGCCGACACGCCACGCAGCTCGACCGGCGCGCCGCCGGAGGAGCGGCCCGCGGCCATGTCGCGCACGGCATCGGCCTGCTCTTGCGGCAGGACCATCTCGCGCTCGTGCAGCTGCGTCAGCGGGTTGATGCCGGCCGGGATGTCGTAACCGCGCTCGGCCGCCGGGATGGCGGCCATGAAGCTCAGCGCGCCGGCATAGGCCGCTGCCGCCGCACCAGGCGCCAGCGCCGGGCCGACGAATGGAATGGCTGCGGTGGCCGCGAAGGCGGCCGAGCCGGCCACCGCAGCGTTCGCTCCGATCTGCGAGGCGGCCGTGATCTTGCCGATCACGCGCTGCGTGATCTGCTCGATCAGCCAGCGGGCGGCCATCTGCGCGAGCGTGCCGATGATGGCGTTGCCGATGGCCGCGAACAGGCCGCGCACGGTTTCGGCGAGCGTCTTGGTGCGGTTGAGGAAGCCCTGAATGACCGAAGCGAAGCCCGACTGCATGGTGCCGAACATCGACGTCCAGTCGCGGGTCTGCTCCACCGTGCTGGCGGCGTTGATCTGCCCCAGGCGCTGGCGGTGCTGCTGCTCGATCTGTTCGATCTCGGCCTTGATGCGCGCGTACTCGACCGGGTTCAGCGTGGGGTCGACCAGCGTGAGGCGTTCCTCGGCCGCCTGCGCGGCGATCTGGTAGCGGCTGGCCTCGAACTGGCGCTCGAGCTGCAGCATCTGCTGCTTGTTGATGACGCCTATGTCGAGCTGCAGCTGCGCGTGCTGACGTGCCAGCTCGATGGCCGAGTCGGCGGCCAGCTGCAGCTCGGCGAGCTCGGCCTCGCGCAGTTGCCGGCGCTGCTCGCGCGCGGCGCGGTCGATCTCCTGGACCTTGCGTTGCGCGTCTTCGGCCTGCTTGCTCTCGTCGCCGAAGCGCTGGCGCACGAGCGCGAGCTCGCGCTGGGCCAGCTCGCTGCGGGCGGCGAAGTTCTGTTCGGCCGCATCCTGCTCGCGCTTGAGCGAGGCGAGGCGCTGCTCGAAGGCCTCTTTCTGGATCGCGAGCGTGGCCTGGGTGATCTTGCCCTGGATCGCATAGGCGTCCTGCGAGCCTTTGAGCACCAGCGCGGACTTGGCTTTCCAAAACTCCAGCTCGCGCTGTTCGCCGAACTCGTAGAACTCATCGTTGGCTGCGTTCTGCGCGGCGTGCGCCTGTTTCTGCGCATTGAGCTCGGCCTCGAAGCGGGCCATCAACGATTTCTTGGTGTTCGGGTCTTCGGCGATCGTCTTGCCGCCACCCTTGGGAGCGGCGGCGGCGGTCGGCTCGGCGAAGAGGTTGTAGAGCGCTTCGCGCGCCTTCACGCTGCTCTCGACCATGCTGGCGCCGGCGTCCTTCCAGCGCTGGGCGATGCGGTCCGGCCAGCTCATCATGGTCTCGGCAGCGCCCTTGAAATCGCCCTGCACGAGTCGAAACAGCGCGGTGCCCAGCGACTTCAGCGGCTCGGCCACGCTGTAGATCATCGAGTCGAGGATCTCCCAGACGATGTTGACGGCGTTGTACAGACCCCAGAACACGGCGACCAGGCCGCCGATCGCGCCCTTGATGATGGTGACCGCCGCCGGGCCGACCGAAGCAAAGAAGTTGCCGAGCTGCGTGAGAACCGGCATCAGCGCGTCGCCGATCGCTTTCTTGACGGCGAGGATCACGTCGTCCACATCGTTCATCGCGGCGCGGTAGGCCTTGGTGGCCTCGACGTTTTCCACGCCGACGATGAGCCCCAGCTCCTGCTGTTTCTTCGCGGCCTCGGCGAGCACATCGTTGTTGAGCTTGAGCAGGGCCGTGGTGTCGGCCGCACCCTTGCCGAAGAATTTCTGCGCGGCGATCGTTCGATCGGTGCCTTCCTTGTAGCTGTTGATGATGGTCAGCGAATCGACCATCAAATCCTTCATGCCGCGCAGGTTGCCGCTGGCGTCGCGCGTCTGCAGGCCCATGGCGCGCAGGCCGTCTTCGTTCGTGCGCAGCTCCTTGGCCAGCTTGGTGGCGGCGCCGGTGAAGGTCTCGGCGTCGCTGTAGATGTCGCCGAGCGCGACGTTGAGCGTGGAGGCCTCGGTGGCGTTGATGCCGAGCGCTTTCGAGAGCTTGGTGGCTTCGAGGGTGAAATCCTTGCTGGCCTCGACCGAGGCCTTGAAGATGGCCCCGCCCGCCAGCACGGTGCTGACGACGCCCAGCATGCCCATCACCTTGCCGAACGGCGACGACATGCCCGAGAACAGGCCGGTGATCTGCCCATCGGTCTGCTTGAGCGCGGCCTGTACGCGCTTCATCCCCTCCGCGAAGGGCCCGTCGTCGGCGGTGACGGTGTAGTTGATGTCCTTGTTGGTCATGATGGGTCCTTGGGTTCAGGCGCCTGCACCGGCGGCTCCAACATGCGGGCCGGTGGGCGGAATACATGGCCGCCAGGCAGGCCGCTGGCGGCTGCCAGGGCGGCCTTGCTGGGCAGCTCCGTGCTGGCGGGGGCCTGGTGGGTCTGCTCGGCCTTGATGCCAAGGTAGCGGGCGACGCTCACGTGCACCGGCGGATTGCCCCGCCAGTACCTCGTGAGCGCCTTCAGCTCGACAAGGGTGACGTGCTCGCGGCAGTGCTCGAAGGTCCATCCGAGGCTGGTGACGAGGTGGGCATAGACGGCGCCCCAGTCCCACTCGCCGTCGCCACCGCGTTTCCCTCGTCGGCCTCCGCCGTGAAGCCCGACGCACCGAGCACCGAGTTGAAGATCTGGTACATGGCGCCGAGGTCGATGCCCTCGCGCACGGCCTCGCGCGTGATGTCCGGATAGTTGCGCTTGAGACCGCGCGTGAGCAGGTCGATCACCAGGCCGACATCGGGCCGGGCACCGGCGCTGGCCAGCCGGTCCTGAAAGTCTTCGATGGCCCCGAGCGTGAGCGGCGGCACGATGTGCGGCGTGCCGTCGAGCAGGATCTCGACGCCCGCATAGCGCGGCCCGCTCACTCCGTGGTGCTCCAGGTGCCGAGGTTGCCGGCCACGTCGGCGAAGAACTCGCCGCCGAACTCGGGAATGGTGAAGTCGTCGTTCTTGAAACCGAACTTCATGCCGTCGGTGATGGCGCGGTTGAACGTGAAGATCATGCTGCCGCCGGCATAGGGCACGTACAGGTCGGCGCGGAAGGTGGGCGCGTAGCCCATCGGCAGATTGGCGATGGTGCCCTTGCGCGCGACCGCGCTGGTGGCCGTGTAGCGGTAGTTGATGTAGAAGACCTTCGCGGTGTCGGCCGCGGCGAAGGTGTACTGGCCGCCGACGGTGACGGAATACTGGCCCGTGGCCGGCGCCGACGCGACGCGGGTGAGCGGCCGGCCGGTGGTGCTGTCGATCACGCCAAGATCTGCCGCGAAGACGCCGCTGGCGGGCGGCGTGACGGTGATCTGGTAGGGCGTTGCGGGCACCGCGGTGCCGACCGTGTCGTACACCGCCGAGACGAGGCCGGCGCTGCCGGCCTGGCCGAAGACGATGGTCTCCAGGTAGCCGCCATAGATGTCGGCGGCCTTGGCCTTGAAGGTGATGGAGCCCTTGCCGCGCGTGGCCTCCACCGGGAACTGCAGCTGGCCGTGCAGCTTCTTGATTTCGAACTTGGCCTCGACCTCGCAGTCTTGCAGCGTGCCGAACAGCAGCGGCGAGGGGTTGGCAATGGCCGCGCCCGCGGCATTGGTGAGAGGCGTGCCCCAAAGCAGGCCGGAACCGAACAGTCTCATGGCGATCTCCTAGGTGGTTGACGAGACGAATGCACTACGCGGCCTGGTCCAGGGCATGTGTGCGGGTGAGGTACTTGGCTGCGTAGACCTGCGCGCAGTAGCCGAACGGCGTGTCGGCCGAGGCGGCCTTCCATTCGCAGCGATCGCGGCGCAGGTTGCGCACCAGGGCGAGCAGGGGGGCGTCAACGGCGAGCAGTGCATGCGCCTGTACTCGCAGCGCGTCGGCCTGCTGCTGCCAGTCGGCGCCGCGCACGACGGCGATGACGGCGAGGCGGAAGGTGTTCTGGTCGAGATCGCCCAGGCCGGGGCGGCCACCGCCGAGCGGTTCGGTGTCTTCGTCGACCGACTCGACCAGGTAGGCGGGCGACTCCTCGCGCGTGAAGGCGTCCTGTCGGTCGCGGTACACGCGGCCCTGCACGGCGGTGACGCCGGCGAGCAGGGTCTCGACGCGCGCGGCGATCTGTTCAGGGATGGAGGCCATGGGCTACACCTTGCTGATCAGCACCTTGCTGAAGGCGCCGTCGTCGACCTGGCGCGGCGCCTCGCGCACGGTGTAGGCCGTGAACACGCCCTTCGGGCGCTCGACGGTGCCCGCCATGTCGCGCACCAGCGCCGCGGCATCGGTGCGGAACGTGAGCTCGTACTGGCGCGAGTGCGCCTGCACGCGCTGCAGGTCCATCAACTGGTCGGGCTGGTCGAGCAGGGCGAGGAACGGCGTGCCGCCGAAGGTGCACGGCACGCCGAACTCGGCGAGGAAGGCGTCGAGGTCCTCGTCGAAGGCCATGGCCGGTCAGGCCTTGACAGCGGGCTGCAGTGCGCCCTGCACCGCCTGGGCGACGCTGGCGGCCACCAGCGCGGCCAGGCCGGTGGGGGTCTGCAGTTGCTCGGCTTCGGCGCGGGCCTCGCGTTCGGCCTTGATGCCGGCGGCCCGCTTCTTGATCTGGGCTCTGTCGTCGCTGGTCGCGACCAGTGATTCCTGGCCCTTCGGCGCGTCCTCCTTGTTGAGCAGGTAGCCGCGGCCCATGCGGGCGAGCAGCAGGGCGTCGTCCTTCGGGATGTCGACCTCTTCGTTCACCTCGGCATGGCGCGAGACCTGTTCGCCCGCGATGGTGCAGGCTTCGGCGATCAGAAATTTCATGATGAGTCCTCTCGTGTTGGAAAGAAGCAGGGCCACCCGGAGGTGGCCCTGCAAAGACGGCAACTGCGAAGAAGCCGTCGGAGACAAGCGGTGCGGTGGATCAGGTGGTCAGGGCGTCCTGCATCGAGGCAAACGACACCGGGTAGCGGACGTTCACGTCGACGTCCTGCAGGGCGATGACGCGGCGGGTGCCGGCCAGCGAGCCCGCATACGGGTCGAGCATGAGGTCGAGGCCGCCCCACAGTGCGATCAGCAGGTCGGACCAGTTGCCGTACACGATGGCGGAGCACACGCCGGAGCTGGTGCCCTTGGTCAGGTTGCTGGGCACCTGGTTGCTCACGCGCGCCGGCGCACCGTTCAGCTCGCCACCCTGCCAGATTTCCTGGCCGTTGGTGCCGCTGAACTTTTGCGTGGTCTTGAGCTTGCCGCGGACCTTGGTGTTCGTGAGGTAGCCGAGCGAGCCGGCCGGCGCATTGGCGTTCGCCACTGCGCTTTCGAGCGCCACGATGTGGTCCCAGATGGGCGCCAGTCCATTGGTGCCGCCCGCCACCGAGCCGATGCCCGAGGTGTTGAGCACGCCGCGCGGCTGGTTGCTCGCGCCGGTGCCCGCGAGGGCCGCCAGGTCGATCAGCAGGGCCATCGTGCGCGCGATGTCCATGCGCACGAAGGCCTCGACGGCGATCGACGCCTGCAGCAGCAGGCGGCGGCCGTAGTCGACGTAGGCGCCGGCGGTCTTGGGCGTCAGCGCGACCTGGTCGAAAGTTTGCTGGCTCTCGGTCGGGCCGGCGTTCTCCGCCACCCAGTAGCCGGTGCTGCCGGCGGTGGCGCGCGGGATGGCGATGTTGCCTTGCAGGTCGGACAGCATGGTGGCGCCCATCTGCATCACGGACAGCTGGTTCACCAGGATGTCGATGAAGCTCGAGGCCAGCAGCTCGGTGGCCACCAGGTTGCCGCCGGCGGTGGGCGTGCCGACCACGAGATCCCGCTGGCCGACACGGCCCGAGGACATCATGCGCTGCATGAGCATGCGGGTCACCTGCTCGGCGTCGCCGGCGCGCATGTCGAGCGGGCTGGTGAGCACGTCGACCGGGATGGTGAAGGCGCCTGCACGGTCGGCGCGCACGTCTTCGCGCTTGTCGGCCGCGGCGCGGGCGCACTCCATCTCGAAGCCGCAGGTCTTGCGCACGGCTTCATCGCCAGGGTACAGCGTGGCGAGAATGAGGTTCGTGAAGCGGAACTGCTGCACTTCCTTGCGCGACAGGCCGATCTCGCCGGGCTCGGCCAGCTTGAGCGCGCCGCTCTTCTCGAGCGTGGTGAACACGCTCTCGCGGAAGGTGTCATAGCTGGCACCGGCCTCGACGGCCTCGGCGGCCTCTTTGCGCTTGCCGAACTTCTCGCCGAGCGCGGTGATCTCGCGCATGCGCTGGCGTTCCTGGGCGGTGGCCGATTCGGAAACGCGCTTCGCCTCGGCGGCGGCCTTCTTCTCTTCGATCTTCACTTCGTCGTCGTCCATGGTTCTCTCCTTGGGGGTGGTGACAGTTTTCGGGGGGGTCTTGGCTCGGTCGATCAGGCTGCGGATCAGGCGGTCGCTGTCGTCGTCGCGCCCGACGCCGACCGTGGCGTCTGCGGGCACTGCGACGATCGATCCCTCGTGCGGCTCCCAGTCGGTGACCAGGTACTCGTCGCCGCTGTCGCTCTCCTTGGAGAGCTTCATCTCGTGGATCTGGTATCCGATCGAGACGAGGCTTCGAATGCCGTCGATCACGTCCTGGAAGATTTCCTCGGCGCGCGCGCTCTTGCCGAAGCGCGCGATGCACCGCAACCTGCGGTCATCGCCGATCCACACCCTCTCGATAACGCCCACCTGATCGCGGGTGCTGTGATCGACAAGGAGCGGGTGTCGCCCGCTGGCCAGCCTGCCAAGGCGGATAGCGGTGCGATCGTGGGAGAGCACTTCCCGACCCCACCAGCGGTCGTAAGGCTCTTCAGAACTGAGGCACAGCTCGACAGTGCGTGCCTCCACATTGATGGCCTCGCGCGTCAGCGTGGCCGACCGCTGAAACGTGCTCCCAGCAGCATCGCGCGTCAGCAGCGAAAGCTCTTCGTCATTCATCGACGGACTCCTTCTTGTCGTCAGAAGCGGAACCGCCCGCGGGTGAGGCGGGCGGTGCGGGTTTGGGCTGCATCTCGGCGAGCAGCTTTCGGATCTTCTTGGTGCGCTCCAGGTCCTTCTCCAGCTGGCGCCAGACGGTCTCCGGGTCTCGGCCGCGCTCGCGCATCACGTCGCTCGGACTGGTCAGCGTGTTCTTGAGCTCGAGCTCGATGGCCTGCATGTCCTTGTGCGGATCGACCCAGGGCCAGCGCCGGCCCTGCCACGTGGCGACGTTGTACTTGTCGTACTTGCTGACCGGCAACGGCGCGAGCTGGCCACTGACGAAAGCGCTGTCGAGCCACTCCGGGAACAGCGGCTCCAGGAAGCACTCACGGAACCACCCCTGGATGCACAGCCACTCGTCCTGCGTCTCCAGCTTGCCGCTGCGGATGGAGCTGAAGTTCACGCCCTCGAGATCGTTTGCCAACGTGTTGTAGTCGGCGCCGATGCCGCTGGCCACGCCGCGCAGCATGGCCTTCACGAAGGCATCGAAGTTCTGGTGCGGGTAGTCCGGATCGAATTTCTTGAAGTCGTATCCAGGCGGCAGCTTCTCGAAGGTGCCGGGCGTCGCATCTCTGACCAGCTCGACTGTGTCGTTGCCGTCGGCGTCCTGGCCCTGCAGTGCCTCGTCAGCCAGGCCGGAGGCGTCGTCGTTGGAGCCGTCGGGCGGGATGTAGAAGCCCATGTTGCTGGCGCCGACGCGCGCGGCGATCACCGCCGCCTGCTCGTAGCCGCCCAGGTCGTTGAGCCGGCGCATCGCGGTGTGAATCCACGGCACGCCGCGCAGCTGCGTCGGCTCTTCCTGGATGAAGAAGTGCCACACCTCCTCGGCCGGCACGCGGATGCGCCGACCGGCCCAGGCCGACTCCACGTCCTGCAGGAAGTGGTACGCGATGGGCTTGCCCCAGGTGTTCACCTCGACGCCCATGCGGATGCGCCGGCCGTCGGGGAAGTCGGCGCGGTAGCTCTCGTCGAGCAGCACCGGGTCGATCACCTGCAGTGCGTAGCCGAAGGCGTTGATCCCGCGATCGCGCACGCGACGCACGATGGCCTCGCCGTCGCGGGCGACGATCAGCATGAGCAGCCGCTCGAGCTGAATCAGGCTCAGGCGCCCCGTCACATCGCAGACGCCGCGCTTCGCCCATTTTGCGAACACCTTCTCGCACAGGGCCTTGTCGGTCTCGTCGATCGTTGCGCCGTCGTTGCGCAGGCACGGCACGCTGATCGAAAAGCCGTTCGGCCCGACAACGGCGTTCATGACCATGCGCATGAACTTCTTGACGTAGTCGTTGTTCTTGTAGAGCTGCCGCGAACGGCCGCGCATCCTGCGCAGCGTGCGCTCCAGATCCTCGTTCAACGACACGTGCTCGCCGCTGAAGCTGGCGGTGAGGTTGTCCACCGCCGCGGCATCGAAGCTGCGCCGCACCATGCGCGTGGCCGGGCGGCGTGCAGGCGCCTGGACGGCGCTGCGCTGCTGCTGACGCTCGGCGTTCCAGCGGGCGAGCACCGTCGAGCCGGACGGCGCTGCGCGCTCGGCGATGTGGGTGGGCTGGGCCATCAGATCCTCGAGTAGATGCGGCGGCCGACCTTCTCGGCGCGGCCGGCGAGCACGTCTTCGGCCTTGACCTGCTGTTCCCAGTAGGTGATGAGCTTGATGATGTCGGCCGTGGAGCTGAACTCCATCTCGCGCTCGCCGACCTTGTAGCGGCGCTGGGTGGGCTTCCACGCGGCAAGCGCCGCCTTGGCATCGTCGAGCGCCTTGTGCGCGAGGCTGCGGCCGTCGTATCCGGCGGCCAGCGTGCGCGGGTTGGGCTTGATGAGGATCTGGCCGCTGTCGACGGTGTAGACCTCGCCCGCCTTCTCGACCCAGGCCGACCAGGTGTGGCGATCGGCGGACCAGGTGGCGGTGGTGGCCGCGGCGGTGGCGATGCGGTAGGCGTCGCCCTCGGCGGTGGCCTGCAGGTCGATAGCGGTGCCGCCCGCTGTGGCCGGGGCGAGCCGGTACTTCAGTACCCAGCCGGCGCCGGCGGGGTACTCCGGCAGCGTGGTCAGGAAATTGAGGCTGTCGCCCGCGATGAGCTCTTGCTGCATATCAGCCGATCCTTCTTGGTGTGCGGCGAGCGGTTGCGCGACCAATGCGCTCTGCCTGGTCGCGCAGGACCTTGCGGCCGATGCGACTGGTGCCGCCGGCGGGCCAGGTGGGCACGATGATGGGTTGACTCAGCAAGCTGCCGGACGCGCTGGCCGATGCCGCGGCGTCGCCGGCGAGCAGCACGTTGCCCTGCACCGCCAGCTCGGCGCCGGCCAGCGCGGAGGCGATGGCAGCCGCCGTGAGGTTGACCGTGATCCCGAGCGCGCCCGACGCGATGACGCCCGCCAGCGCCTGCCCGGTGAGCGGCAGGCCGAGCGTGAGCACGCCACCGCCCTGCGCGCCACCGCTTGCCGCGCCGGAGAGCGTGACGGTGCCGAGCAGCGCGCCGCTGGCTTGTGCGCCGGCCAGGGCGGCGCCGGCGAGTTTGTCGGTCTTGCTCAGCGCGGCAGCGGCCGTTGCGGCGGCCACGGCGGCGCCGCTGAGTTGCACCTGCAGCGTCAGCGTGGCGGCTGCGGTGGCGCCGCCCGTGCCGGCCCCGGCGAGCGGCGTGCCGTGCGACATCTGCGCGGTGGCGAGCGCTGAAGTGAACGCGGCGCCGGCCAGGCCGATGCCGAGCAGCAGGCCGCCCGAGGCCGTGCCTGATGCGGTGGCATTGCCAGCAAGGTCGGCGCTACCGGCCAGGCCAGCGCTGGCGGTGCCACCGGCTGATGCCGCGCCGCTGAGCGGCACCGCGTGCGTGAGGCCGCCAGTCGCTACTGCGGCTGCCAGGGCTGCGGCAGTGAGCGGCACGCCGTGGCTGATGTCCCCGGTTGCCGTGGACGTGACAATCGCCGCGCCGAGCAGCGTGACGCCATGCGTGAGTGCAGCCGCTGCAGCTGCACCACCAGTGGCCGCCGCGGCGAGAGAGACGCCGTGTGTGAGAGCTGCGGCAGCGCTGGCCGATGCGGTGGCGTCGCCGGCGAGGGCGGCGCCGGCATCGAGCAGCTCGAGCAGGATCGACTGGCCGCGGAATTTGGCGCTCGCGCCCAGCGTGCACGAGGCGGAGATTGCACCGCTCGCGCCATTGAGCGCCAGCGAACCGCCGATCAGGAAGGTGTCGGAGCCGCTCTGCGTGGTCCCCTGCGCAGTCCAGCCGGACGGCTGGGCCATCGCTGTCGTGTTTCCCGACGTGTCGCGGTCGCCGGTGAAGAAGCCGAGGATGGTCTTCAGCGACCCGGTCGTGATACCGGTGTTCGGAATCGTCGGCGTGGTCGTGGGGCCCTGGTCGCTCGTTTGACCCTGGATCGTCGGCGTGCCGTTGACGCCGCCGCATGAGGTGCAGCGCGCCATGAGGAACGACGCGTTGCCGGAACTCGTGGCCGCTGCCCAGCTCGCCGGCTCGCCGCTCGCCTGCTTTTTGTAGATGCGCAGGGTGTTGTTGTCCACGCCGCCGGCCGACACGTCACTGACGTCGATCTGCGTCCACCCGAGGGATGCGAGAGTCGCCCCGCCGAAGGTCAGCGTCGACGAGGTCGTGCCGTCGAGCGAGGCCGCCAGAAACAGCCAGTCGCCGTCGACCGTACCGCTCGGCTTGGTGAGCGTGCCCGAGCCGCCCGTATAGGACAGCGGCGATACCGATGCGACGGCTGCGGCCATGCGCTACTCGGTCACTGGCAAGCAGCGTGCAGCGGCTCAGCCCACAGGTCGGTGGTGAAGTTGTATTGCCAGTCGTTGCCGCCGAGATCGGTGACCTTGAAGCCCGAGCCGGCCCACACCGTGGAGAACGGCGGCTGCAGGTGGCCGTCGTTGTCGAAGGCCCAGAGGTTCGCGATGCCCTTGTTGCCGCCGTAGCTCACGCTCGCGGTCTTCGTGGCGTCGAAGTTGCGCAGACCGTAGGACCAGCCGGTGTTGTCGGCGCGCGTGCCGCGGTTGTCGACCTTGTTGTTCCTCACCACCGAGCCCACGCCGCCGGCGATGGCGATGCCCTGGCCGTTCACGTTCTTGACGATGTTGTCGTGCACGTTGAAGTAGCCGGGCACGTTGGAGCCTGAGCCCCCGCCGCCGGCCGGGCTGTCGCCGAGCTGCATGGCCGTGCCGCTGATGCCGCCGCGGCCGTCGGGGTTGCCGCGCACGCGGTTGTAGGCGATCTCGACCATGTACTGCGCCGAGCCGCCGGAGTTGTAGAAGTTGATGTGGTCTTCGACCAGGCGCGCCTTGCCGCCGGCCATCTGGTACTGCTGCACCAGGGTGTCGTCAATGACGTTGCAGGTGATGCGGGTCGAGGCCGTGGCGTCGCGCGTCTCGGCGAACTGGATCGCCTGGAACGCCCAGCTATAGCCGCGGATGTTGTAGAACAGGTTCTTGCTGATCGTGATGGGATGGACCGCACCGCTGGCGCGGATCAGCGTCGAGGCGTCGTGCAGCACGTTGCCGGTGATCGTGGTGTTCGTGGCGCGGTTCGCGATGAGGATGCCGACGTTGTCCACGTTGTCGGCGTTCTGGCCACAGGGGCCGATCTCGCTGTTGCGGATGACCACGTCGCGCGCGCCGTTGATGACGATGCACGGGCCATCCGGATTGGTGACGTGGACGTTCTCGATGACCATGCCGTTCGTGTTCACGTAGATCTGCCCGACCACGGTCTTGCCGGCGATGCTGTCGGGCGTGGGCACGTTGAGCACGGGCGTGACGACCGGCGGCACGACCACCACCGGCGGGTCGACCACGGGCGGTGGCGTGACCTGCGCATCGCTGCTGTACCAGCACGATTTGGCGACGCCCGGCGCCGGGTCCTTGCCGCCGAACGTGGGCGTGTCGCAGTTGATGGTGGCGTTGGCACTCCTCTCGACATAGGCGCCGGCCAGCGTTGCGCTGGAGCCGTAGCGGACCTGTCGCGTGCCGGTGAAGTCGCAGTGCCAGCCCTCGGGGGCGCATTGCGTCCAGGTGGCGACCGGCACGGTGGGCACGACGACCGGTGCCGTGTACTTGACCACCACATTGCCGCCAGGCGCGCGGCAGGTGGCCGTGGAGTCCTTGCGGAGGTCGGCCTTCTTCGCGGCAGCCTCGACTGCGAGCAGGCAGTCGGCCGTGCTCTCGTGCGAGGACAGCAGCATGCCGGTGCCGGCACCGGCGCGGTACTCGACCGTCGAGTTCGTGATCGTCGCGGCGTACTGCGCATGCGCCGCGACCGAGGCAAGCGACAGCAGCACCGCGAGGGCGCGGATCAGGGGGTGCGTCATGTCAAGCCTCGCGCATCACTGCACGGTCAGCGTCAGCGCGGCGATCGCGAAACTGACGGAGTCGCCGCTGTTGATGGTCTTGCTGGTGGTCAGTGCGGCGCACACGAGCAAGTTCCCGCCGCTCGAGGCATCGATCAGAAACCAATGCGTCACGGTGCCCCAGCCGGCCGAGGGGGTGGCGAAGGTGATCGCGGCGTTGTTGCTGGTCTGGCCGCCGGTGCCCGAGCTGGCCGTGGTGCTGCCGGCGCTCTGGGTGCCGGCCCAGTTTGCGAGCGATGCCGTGACCGACACGCGCGCATAGCTGCCGCCGCTGACCTCGGTACCGACCGAGCTGTCACTGCAGGCCGCGGTGCTGAGGCCGACATAGATGGTGGTGGGTGCGGTGAAGGCCTGGCCGCGCAGCAGCAGGTCGACTACCTTGTTCTCGACGTAGTCGCTCAGCGCCTGGGCGCTGGCGAACTGGGGCACCAGCGCGACAAACGCGAGGGCCAGAACCGCGGCGGTCCTTTGAAGCTTCTTCATCAGGGACATTGCTCTCTCCTCATCGGGGCTCAGCCCCAGTTGCTGACAAAGCCGCCACGGCGCGGTGGCGCGTGGCGGCGGCGTTTCTGCGGTGGCGGTGGCACGCGCTGAAGCTCGCGCGCTTCGTCGTCGGTGTCGGTCTCGGTCTCGGTCTCGGTATCAGCGTCGACGGCCTCGGCCGGCTGTGAGTCGGCGGCAGGCTGTACGGGCGCCTGCACGGCAGTGGCGTCGAGCAGGTCGAGTTGCCGCACGGCGCCGAACAGCTTCTCGCGCTCGCGGTAGACGATCTCGGCATGCCGGCCCGACATGGCGTACAGGAAGGCTGCGTAGAGATAAACCTCGCAGTCCCACGTTTCATTGCGCGCGTCGGTGCCCTTGACCCACCACAGCTCCTTGTGGCCCTTGCTGTCGCGCCGCCACTCGCGCCGCTCTGTGCGCAGCTGCTTGTAGTAGTCGTCTTCGAAGCCGAGCGGGAAGTGGTAGTAGCCGCCGCCTGGCTTGCTCAGCCCGAGGCGCCCGTTGATCAGGTTCTTGATCGACTGCGTGCCGACGAAGCGCAACACCGCGCCGCCAGGCACTTCCTTGCCGCGGTAGGTGAACTCGACCGGCTTCGGCTTGCCGAGCATCGGCGCGGCGAAGGCCTTCGCGCCGGCGATCGCGAACCAGTGCTTGCCGTGCAGCTGGGCGTCACGGCAAAAGGCCTTCACGTCCTCGCCGTGGTGGCCGCCCATGTCGATCGCCGCGGCGTCGACGCGCATGATTTGCCCGGACTCGTGGCGTATCGGCGCCTCGAGCAGCTCGCGCAGCTTGGCCCACACCTCGGGCTGCGAGGGGTTGCCGTAGATCTCGCTGTGCCAGACGCCCCAGCTCTGCTCGCCGCGGCCGAAGGCGCGGATCACGATGGCCAGCCGGTTGTCCTGCGTGTCGACGCCGGCGGTGCACACCAGGCCACCGAGCGGGCAGCTCATCAGCGGGTAGTTCTCGGCGCGCTTCTTCAGATCTGCAGCGCCGATGCTGCTGCGGATCGTGTCGGTGTAGCACTCGCCGTCGTAGTTGTTGACGAAGGTTTTGAGCTTCTCTTCGTTGCCCTGCGCGGCCAGCCACTCACGCACGAACACCGGCCACGGACGCCAGCCGATCGGTGCGGCCAGGGCGCTGAAGCTGACCCAGCTGGCGACGCCCGGCTCGCCGACCGCGGTGGCCTCCCAGTACGCGAGGCCGGCGGCCTTGGCCCCGGGCTCGGTCATGCCCTTCGGCCGCGCGGCGTAGTTCCGCGCTTTCCACGCGTGCTCGGTGTTCAGCGTGCCGCACTCGAGGCAGACCAGGCGGACGCTGTCTGGGTCGCCATCGTTCCAGCGCAGCTCGGAGCGCTGCAGCACCTGCGGGTGGGCGCAGTCGGGGCAGCGCAGGTGCCACTTGCGCTGATCGCCGCGCCGGGTCTCGGCCTGGATGACGCTCTGGCCGTCGATGGTGGGCGTGCCGTCGCCGTAGATCTTGGCCTTGCGGCCGAAGTTCTCGGCGCGCTTGCGGATGATGTCGGTCACACGGCCCTGGCCACCGACCGAGGCGACGTACTCGTCAGGCTCCTCGAATTTGATGTACCGGACGGTCGACGACTTCATGCCGCCGACGCGATTGGCGCCAATGATCCGCATGACGCCGCCGGGGTACTTCTTGCGCAGCTTGGTGTTGTCGCTGCCTTTCTCGTCGGCCGGACGGATGCGGCGCCGCAGTGCGCGCGTGCTGACGCGCATGGGCTCGAAGCGCGCCAGCTCCCACTGCTTGCCGTCGTCGATGGTGGGGAACACGACGAGCGTGGAGCCGGCCGCGGTGCATATCCACGCGCCGACCATGTTTTCGCCGCTGACCGAGCCGCCCACCTGGTGGGGCTTTTGCCACCAGCCCTCGCGCCACGGCGAGCCGGGCGACATCGTTCGTTGGATGTCGATCAGGTAGGGCGTGCGGGTGTTGCGGTACGGCCCGGGCTCCGGCGTGTCGGGCGGCAGCACGCGGTTCGCTTCGGCCCACTCGTCGACGTAGACCTTTTCATCCGGCCGCAGGGCATCGGCGATGGCCCTGCGAACGGTGTCAATCGGGTTCATCGTCGTCGTCGGTGTCTTGCATCACGCCGCGCGTCAGGACCTGGCTCGCGAAGTCGGCCAGCGCGGCGGAGACCTCGCCGTCGATCAGCTGCTCGACGAGCAGCGGGTCGGTCTCGGCCGCGCAGGCATCCTTGATGCGCGTGCCGACGTTGCCGAGGCGATCGCGCAGCGAGCGGAACTCGGTGAAGCGCAGGCGGGCGACTTCGTCCTTGTCGACCAGGCGGCCGCGCAGCTGGTCGAGCTCGATCTGCGCGCGCTGCACGCGGATGCTCTCGGTCTCCGCGCGGCTGCGGCGATACGACAGCGTGTGCGGGTCGGTCGGCGCCGGAGCCGCGCCCGGTGCGGCAGCAGGCTCTTCGGCGGCGGCGTCATCGAGGTCGTCGTCGGGCTCGTCCAGCGGGAGCTCGGCGTCGGGTCCGGCCGAGTGCAGCAGAGACTGCTTGGCGGGGTCGGTGTGCAAGCGCCAGTCGCGGTCGGCCTGGTCGGAATCGATCTTCGGCTTGCCGGCGACATCGACCGTGACGATGCGGCCGGCGGCGACTGCCTTTTGCACAGCCGACAGCGCGCATTTGCGGTGCCGGGCGTACTCCCGAAACCCCATGAATGCCATCGCTGACCACCGTTTTCAATGACGACTGACCACCCCGAGCGACCACCAAGTGACCACCCTGTGCAGGCGCCTACAACAACACGAGTTACGGGCCTCGCATTACCCGCTTCGGGTCGTTCCCCGGGAAGGACCCGTCAACGTGCGGTCGCCCATGCCGACGCGACCGCCTCGGTCAGGTGGCGATCGAACACCGAGGCCGTGACGCTGGCCCCGGTTGACGGGATGTCGATGCGTTGCTGGTAGTGCGGCCGGTCAACAACGATGAGCACGGGCAGGACTGCACGGCCACGCCGCAGCCACGCGCCACGAGCGAGGTGCCCGCCACGCGACCAGAACATCTCGCCTGCCCGCTTCTGGTTGCGCTTGCTGCGGGCTGACTTCGTGGCCCAGGATGTTGGGTCCAAGCCGAGTCGCAACTGCGACATCACCTGCGCGGTCTGGCCTCTCGACATATTGCCGAACGAGTCCAAGCGAGCGCCGGCACCTGGCACGAGGTACTCGCTAGCCGAGATCAGGCCAGCCCGTTCGGCATAACGCTCTATGCCCTTGCGCATTCGATACCCGCCCTTGAACTCTTGCCCGAGGATGTCATCAGGCGTGCGGCTGGTCTTCGAAAGCTCCTGGTCCTTGAGCTGCACCACTGCAGTGAGATCGTCGCGAGTCGCAGGCTTGAGGAACAGCGACCGCAATGTGTATGACGTGGGCCTGTCGAAGACGCCACGCATCTCGCCATACAGCGCGGCCTGAACGTCCTTGCCGGTCTTCGTGAGTGCAACCGCCGTGGCGAAGCGCATCTGCTTCACGAAGCGAGCCGTGCTGCCGATCACCTCCTCGACATTGCTCGACACGCTGAATCGCATGGTGCACCCGGCAGAAACAACAGCGCCCGGCGATCACGAGGACCGTCGGGCGCTTGGTGGCTGCCTTGCCTTCACAACAACATGCAGCGTGCCGGAAATGTAGCGGTTTCCTCTAATCCGTAAAACTCCCCTCACCGCCGAACAGCAGCGCGCTGCAGGCGCTCCACACGCTCCCGCTCGGCCCGGCCCACCGCCGCCTTCTCGCTGAACCACCGCGCCAGCACACGGTGCGCCTCGTCGATGCGGGCGTAGATCGTGGCCTCGGCACAGCACAGGCGTGCGGCCTTGCGCCGCATGGTGCCGCTCGCCACATAGACCGATTCGACCGACGCCCGCAGCCGGCCGTCTAGGGCGAGCACCGCTACATCGGTCTCGGCCGCCTCATGGTCGATGGTCGGGACCTTGGCCTGTGCGTCGAAGCCCTCACCATCCACACGATCTTCCATCACGACCGATGCGAACCCCAGGCCACCACTGGTGCAGCCGATCTTCCAGCGCGCCCAATTGAGCAACCGGCGCTCGATGTCAGGCAGTCTTGCCACCGGCGGCCTCCTTCTCGTCGGACCACACGAGCCGGCCGTCGGTTGCCGCGAGACGCCGGCCGCTCTTGGTGCTACCGAACTCGCGGAACACACCGTCAGGCCCGATCTCCGCCATGTAGAAGCCGCCACGGCCGACCTTGCCTTTCAGCACGACCCTGTCGGCCGCTTCCTTGCCGATCTGAGACCGAAGCCAATCGACGACTTCCGCTGTTCCTGGCATCACTTCCCTCAATGACCCTTGCTGCTGCTTCACCGTCCTACCTCCCTTCCTTCCGTCCAACCGTCCAACCTGAAAACCGCTCTCGTGTGTGCGCGCGGGTGTGTGCGCGGGCCCACGGGGGCCCGCACGGCCGCGCCCCCGCACACGCCCACACGCGAGGAAAACCGGGACGTGGTTGGACGGTTGGACGGAGCCAACAACGGCGCGGGTTTGCGGCCGTCCAACCTTCGGCGGCGAGGTTGGACGGCGGTTGGACGGCTGCGCCTAGAACTCATGCAGCACCTCCGCTTGTCCGTCGCCCGCAGCGCCGTCGGGCGCTGCCTGGGCCTTGTTCTCCGCGGCCTTCGGGCGGTAGTAGCGCCACACCCGTGCGCCGGTGCTGTCGCGCTGCTTGTCCCACTTGAGGGCGTGCATCGCGGTGCCTACGCGCGTGGCCATCTGCCGGCCGCCGTCGATGCGATCGATCGGCACGTTGAGCGCCTTGACGAGCAGCTCGTAGCTGGTGAAGCACTTGACGTCCCGCACCATGTCGCCGCTGTCGCCGTAGGGCGCCTTCGAGTCCAGCCAGGTGGCGAGCTTCTCGAACCACGGGTCGACGATCTGGCGCTTCTCCTGCTCCGGAGCAAGCCAGGTGTCGGCCTCTTCGCGCGTGGGCCAGTAGCGGCGCACCTCCTGGTCACTGGACTTCAGCCGGTGCATCGCCTCGGCATAGAGCATGTCGCGCCACTCCGCCAGCTTCGCGAGATCGATCTCGCCGTTGCAGGCGACCGGCCAGAACCGGCGTGCTCCGGTCGGGTCCTTGAAATACTCGCTGGCGTTGGTCGAGCCGGCGAACACACCGCTGCGCCGGCGATCGGTGGGACGGCGCGCGAAGGGCTCGCGCACGCGGTCGACCCGCGAGCTCACGTACTGCTTCACGGCCGTTACCTCGGCCTTGCTGAACGACTCCAGCTCGCCGATCTCGTAGAGCCAGATCCCGGCCAGGGACAGCATCGCGTCCTTCTCGCCCACGCGGATCGGCGTGTCGGCGAACCATTCGTCGTTGCCGACCAGGATGCGCAGTGCGGTGCTTTTCTGCTTGCCCTGCAGGCCCTCGAGCACGACCATGTAGTCCATCTGGCAGCCGGGGTCGAGCACCCGCCTCACCATGCCCATGAGGAACCACGGGCCCACCAGGCGCGTGTATTCGTTGTCGTCGGCACCAAGGCACTCATGCAGCCAGAACGGCATCCGCTCGACCTCATCCCAGGGCTTGAGGCCGTGCAAGTACTTGTGCACCGGGTGGTAGCGGTTGTGGAACGCCGCCATAGCCACGCCGGCAACGATGGTCCCCTCGCCCTTGATGACGAGGCGTTCCTGCTTCGCGAGGTAGAAGCCGAGCAGGTAGTCGTCGTTCGTGGTCCATTCGCCCGGCGTGCTGTCCCACGGCGGGGGCTTGAGCTTCATCACGCGGTGGGAGAACTCGTCATAGCCCACCACGGCCTTGAGCGTCGGGTGGTTGATCAGGCACAGGTAGACGTTCTCGCGGCAGTCCTTCTTGCCACCGTTGCTGCGCAACAAGTCGTCGCGCCAGTCGGACCTATCCGCCGGAGCACTACCTTCCCCGGCGGAGCCATCGGTAGGGGTAGATCCACCTCCGTCGGATGAGCCAGCGGGCGCGGCGTCGGGCGTGTCGGCGCCCTCATCCGACTGCACGCGCGTCGACGCGCGACTGCGTGTGCGCGGGCTGCCATACACCTCGTGCCACTCGGGCGGCGGTCGCCATCGGTTGCCCCGGCGGGCGGTCTTGAATACCACCATCGCGCCGTCAGCATCGGTGCCCGGGAAGCTGCGCCAGTGGGCCAAGGCCTTGTCCTGGCCGCAGTAGCGATCGCCGCCCTTGCTCGACCAGTAGTCCCACATTCCGAACGCACCGTCTCCCAGCGCGCTGCGCAGGGCCATGCCGATGCCGATCCATTCGTCATATGACACGCCGCCCGAGTCGAGCACCGACAGCGCCTGCTCCAGCCAGGTGGTGGTCTGATCGACCGGCAACGCCGACGGCGTGTGGCCGCTGCCCGAGGCCTTGCGCTTCTCGGCCGCCGCGCGCTGCTTGCTCGTGTCGACCAGGCGCTTCAGGCGCTCGAGCGTCTCGGGGCTGATCGGGTTGACCGTGTCTGCCGCGCCGGGCCATGCGCGGCCCGTGCAGGTGAAGAACTGGCGGCCGGTGAACACCTCCACGCCGACACGGTTGTCCTTGAACGTCTTCTCGATCGTGCCGGTGCCGATGATGTGCACGCCGCGCCCCGACGGGCTGAACTCGGTGTAGCTGGCGCACGATTCGATGATGGACTGGCAGCGTTCGGAGATCTCGCCGCTCCCCGGGTCGATCGCGCCATCGATGTCGACACCGATCAGGCCATCCCCAGGCAGGAAGGCAAAGCCGACGCCGTCATACCGCCCTGCCCTCAGCTGCGACATGGCGACGTTCAACGAGACCAGGTCCTCGCGGTCCTGGACCGACCCCTGATCGCCGCGCCGGCGCCGGCCGCTGGCGTAGTACGGCACCTTGCGCGGCTTCTCGGGCCGCTTGGCGTCAGGCTCGAACCGCCACAGCAACCACTGCTTGAGCTCGCGCATAAGCGCGGGCATCGATTCCAGGCGCCTGCACAGATCGTCGATGTCAGAGGCCAAGCCGCCTCCCCCTCACGCGCCGACGAGTCTGCCGGCGCGCGTCTCCTCGTGCGCGCATCGCGAATGTCTCGGTGTTGTGGTCGGTCAGCGCAGGGCGATCCAGCTGCGCATCACGGCGTTGAGTTCGGGCCCCGTTGACCGGGCCTGTGAGTGCGCTGGCACATAGCGGTTCGCCGGCCGCCCGCGGCCGGATGCGGCGACCGTGCCGGACACCATCAACTCGCCGGCACGGGCCATGTTCTCGACCGTGCGGCGAGCAACGTCGAAACCGACGCAGGCGCGCTGGGCCAGTTCGCGCCACGTGCAGCCCTCTGCGTGCTCGCGCGCCACCTGCCACGCCGCATCGCCCAGCGCGCGGCGGATCTCGCCGCGGGGCCTCATGCCTGCCTCCGCTGGCGGTGCTCGGCCTGCATCTCCTCCAGGATGGTCAGCTTGCTCTGCTGCGCCACCCACTGGCTGATGACGGTGTTGCCGAGCACGCGCTCCACCGTGGCGATGTGCTTGGCCGGCAGCTCGCGGCGCTGGTCGTGCACGCTGAAATAGTCGGACACGTGCGACGGGTACAGGCCAGCGTGCTCGGCCAGCGTGCGCTGCGTCATGTTGCGGATGGCGCGCAGCTTCCAGGCCAGCCTGCAGGCCTGGCGGTAGGACCTGATTTTCATGACGACCTCCGGCGGCACGACAAGGCGCTGAGCCCGCACCAGGCCGCCGAGCAGCGGGAGGTCGAGCGTGTAGGGATCAAAGAATTTCATCGGCATCCACCTTGAAATACCAGTTCGCGACGAGAGACAAATGCGGCATGCGCAACGCCTCTTTCGACCCCCGCGAACCGACGAATGGGTGGGCGCTCCGCCTGGGCTACGCTGCGGTCTCTGACCACCACACCGCAACCCAGAGGAGCGCCCATGGAAATGCCAAGCGTGGTGACCACGCTGCGAGATGCCGCGGCCGACGTGACGTACAACGTCCGCGCGTATCGGAAGCTCTCGCGCCAGGAGTTGCTGCAGTCGGTCGGGCTCTTCCTCGGGCAGAGGAAGCGCAAGAAGCTCAAGCGCGGGACCGTCATCACGATCATCACGGTCATTGGCGCGTCGGACTGAGCAGCTCAGCCAGGCCGCGAGCCTGCTGCACAGACAGCGAGACGTGGCCACTGCGGCCGAACACGGTGAGCTCTACGCCCGTCGCCGTTGCAGCGACGGCAAAGAGCATTGCCCGCTGCAAACGAACGGCGGCCCGCTTCTTGGCGCGTCGGCGGTTCATCTCAGGCCACCTCCGCGCTTGCCGGGGCCGGCTGCCCACCCGCCGCAACGGCCGCATAGAAGCTGGCCAGTTCCAGGCCGTAGAAGCGCGCCAGGGCATTCGCCCTTCCGGCCGACCGCGGCATCTGCCCGCGTTCGATACGCGATACCGTGGTCAGATCGACTCCGGTGGCGGCCTGAACGTCCTGCAAGCGCTGGTTGCGCTCTTTGCGAATATCGGCGAGGGTTCTCATCGACCGCATTATTTGCATGGTACGCAAAACTGTCAACCAAGCAAATTTGCGCCATGTGCTTTGCATTGGGTGCAACATCTGCCGACCATGGCGGGACCATGAAGTCCCTCGGCGAAGTTGTTCGCGCACGCCGCAAGAGCCTCAAGCTCACGCTCGAGGACGTGGCCAACCAGATCCCGGATTACGACGCCGGCAACCTGTCGCGCTTCGAGCGCAACATCAGCAGCCTGCAGCTCGACAAGATCGACTACCTGGCGCTAGCGCTGCGCACGACCGCAGCCGGACTCTTCCAGGCGCGGGAGATTGAAGACCCGAACCACGGTGCATACAACGTCGTGCCGACGGAGCTGACTGGCACACGTATTCCAATCGTCTCCTGGGTACTTGGCGGGTTCGGGGGCGCGGCCGTCGACAACTTCCAGCCCGGCGACGCCGACGACTGGGTGACCCCTGAAGAACCCATGAGCCCACGCGCCTTCGCTCTTCGAGTCCGCGGCAACAGCATGTCCAACCCCGACGGTCTGCCGACCTTTCCGGAAGGCATCGTCGTGATGGTCGAGCCTGACATCGAGGCGAAGACCGGAGACTTCGTCATCGTGCGCTGCAACGGCGACGAAGAAGCCACGTTCAAGCAGCTCACCCGCGAGAGCGGCCGCTTCTACCTGACGCCGCTGAATCCGCGCTACCCGGTCGTGGAACTTCCGACTGACGCTGTGATCTGCGGCGTCGTGCGCGAGGCGCAGTTCAAGGTGCGTTGACTACGCGTCGAGCCGCAGTTCCTGACCCACCGGCAGCGCGCGGCCCTGCAGCTTGATCTGCACGAGGTTGCGCACCAGGGCGCCCCACAGCAAACCATTCGACACGACGAATACAACAGGTTTGCTCTGCCCCCGCGCGGCCACAGTGAAGCCGTCGCTCATCACCTCGACAGCGATGATCCGATCGAGTTGCACGATCGCTGATCGGGTCGGACCATTGAAGATGATCGATGTGGGCGTGATTCCGAGCTCACCCTCCGAAGCCTGGCGCAAGACCTCCCGGCTCTGCGCCGCCGAGCGCCCCATGTAGACGGGCAGCTTCCCGACCATCACCCTCGTGCCGAGATAGTTGCGAGCCTGCTCCTCCGACACCTCGAACAACTTCGCATTGCAGGTCGCCAGCAAGGGATCGTCGGGCGACGAGATCAGCCGGTCAGCTTGCGCCCTCGGGAACTCCCCAGCGCCGTTGACAGCACCGAAATAGCTGCGCGCCTCGCTGATCAGGCGGTCCTGGTCGGCCGCGGTCTTCACGGTGCCACTGGCGCCGCCGCTTGACCTGCGCCAGAGACACCACGCGATCAGTGAGAAAACCACCGGTCCGATGAAGATCAGCAGGCCGCCGTTTTTCTCATCCTGCAAGGACAGCACTGCCGCAAGCAGACTCATCGCGGCAACGAACGCCATCACTGCCGCGAGTATTCGAATCGCGAACCGCGCCACTTGCTCCATGCCGTCCCCTTTGTTTCCCGGCGGAGATGGTAGCCGGCGCCGGCTGAGTGCAATTTTGTGCTTGACGCAATTTCTGACGTTGCATACCATGCAACAACAAATTGCATGGAGCGCAAATTGTCTACAAGCAACCACCGCAGCTACCGCTGCTACTTCACCCCCCTCGACCGGAACGGCATTCCGGTCGCCTGTGACACCGGCGTGCTGCCCTTCGTTCAGGTCCAGGCGCCGAACGCTGAACACGCCCAGCGCGCCGCCCGGGCACTGACCGGCTGCCCCATCCACACCGCCGAGCGGCTCGAGGCCGAGGTGCTGGCATGAGCGCCCGCCAGCCGATCTACCACTTCACCAGCGGCAGCCTCAACTCTGATTCGAACTCCCGGCGCTGGTGGCCGGGCCACCTGACCGACACCGAGGGCCACACCGACGGCATCGTCGCCCAGGCCGCAACCTCCACCCTCGACACCACCGAGGGCCCGGCCTACGTCGACACCGCACGCCTGTGCCGCCACCGCGCCGAGACGCCCGAGGAAGCGGAGGCCGCCTACCAGCGCCGCCGCGCCAATGTCGAGCGTATGGCCGACGACGCCATCAGCCGCCGCCAGGTGCTGATCTGGGCCGTCGTGTTCGCGCTCTCGCTCGCCGCGTCGGCCCTCTGGAAAGCCCCCTGGGGCTACGGCTGGCACCTCTGAGCCAGCGCCCACCTCACCACTGGAGCAACCCATGAAGCACCTCGTGCTGGCGCTGCTGTGCGCCCTGCTCACCGCCTGCGGCGGTGGCGACCCCGAAGACCAGGAAGCCGACGACCGCCGCGCCACCACGCCGCCGGCGCCGGACTGCGCCGCCTCCGAGGTGTGCCGATGAGGCCGCCGCAGCCGCTCGACGACTTCCGGCCCGACGACGAGCCGGGAGCGGAAGACCTGCTGGTCAGAGACTGCCTGGCCAAGTTGCGCCGGTCCGATCTCATGCGCGATGGATGGTCCCGCATCAACCCGCCGCCGGATCGGCCGAAGCCGCCGCCGCTGGTGACCTACAACCCGCCCGCGTACCTCGACAGTCCCGTGCGCGCGGCCATGCTCGACACCGATGCGCGCGCCCTCCATGCCCGCGAGCAGGCCACCGCCGCCGCGCTGAAGCGCCTGGAGGAACGGGCCACGCAGGCGGCCGAGTCGCGCCGCCACGCCTACTACGCCGGCAAGGCCGACGCCGAGTCGCGGCTGTTCTGGGTGGGCGCGCTGTTCGGCGCCGTGCTGGGCGCCGCGCTGCTGCTCGTGTATCTGCAGCCGGGCCTGCCGTCGTGAGCGCCGCACTCGCCGCCGCTCAGGCCGCGCTCGCCGGCATGCCGCCTGTCCAGGCGCCCGCACAGCCCGACGTGCTGCCCAAGGTGGGCGCCCTCGGCGTGCTGCTGCGGGATGCGCAGGTCTACACCTGCACCAACGGCCTGCCGCGCATCAGCGCGCTGGTGCAGCAGCACGCCGCCACCCACCCCAAGGCGCCGCCCTTGCTGGTGGAGCTGGCCTACCCAGACCTCGGCTGCCCCAACGCCACGCACCAGGCCGCCAGCACCAAGGCCCACCAGCTGCGCGCCGGCGTGCAGGTGGTGGCGCTGGGCTACGGCATCGAGCCGGCCATGCAGCGCGGCGAGTCGGTGCTGCGCCTCATCAACGTGATCGACCTGTGGGCCGTCGACGCCGACGGCCGCCCGCTCACCGCAAACCACGGAGACCATTGATGTCCCCCGACCACCGCATCCTCCTCCGCCACGGCGGCATCGAGGTCCTGATGCAGGCCTACCCGATCGACTGGCCCGACGGCACCACGCTCGCGCTGCACCCGGTGCGCCCGAACGGCATAGACAGCCTGTTCAATCGCGCGCTGCGCCTCGACGACGGCTCGTGGATCGTGTTCGACCTGCGCGACGTGTGGCCGCCGCTGCAGCACGAGCTGCCCACCACCTACACGCGCGACGTGCCGGGCGTGGTGCGCTACACGCTGCGGCACCAGTTCGCGACCGCGGGCGCGGTGCTGCAGCAGGCCTGCGGGCATGCGCTGATGCAGTGGGTGCCGATGCCGCAGGCGGAGGCGGCATGACGTGCATCGCTGCCATCGTTGAAAACGGCGTGGTCCACATGGCCGCCGACTCGGCTGGCGTGGGCGGACTGGGGCTGCACGTGCGCCGCGACCGGAAGATCCACCGCATCGGCGACATGTTGATCGGATTCACATCGTCGTTCCGCATGGGCCAGCTGATCGGCTACTCGCTGGCGCCACCGCTCCACGACCCGAAGATCACGACGGACCGTTACATGGTCACCGTCTTCGTTGATGCGCTGCGCCACGTGCTCAAGGCAGGCGGATACGCGAGAGTTGAGAACAACACCGAGACCGGAGGCCGCTTCCTGGTGGGCTATCGCGGCCGGCTATTCATCGTCGACAGCGATTTCCAGGTGGGGGAGTCGGTGTGGCCCTTCGGCTCCGTCGGCTGCGGCGATGACCTCGCCAAAGGAGCCCTGTTCGCCACACGCAACCTGGGCATGACACCGGCACAACGGCTCGCCGGAGCCCTCGAAGCCGCTGAGGAGTTCAGCGCCGGCGTGCGTGGCCCCTGGGTGATGGAAACGCTGCAGGCGCACGAGGTGACGACATGACCTTCATCGTCACCGCCGGCGCCGACGAGCTCGACGTGCGCACGCCCGCGCCGGGCCACATCACCATCTGGTCGATCGCCTGGAGCCTGGCGCAGATCAACCGTTTCAACGGCCACGCGCTGCGCCCCTACAGCGTGGCCGAGCACTCGCTGCTCGTGTGCGAGATCTGCGAGCGCGAAATGGGTCTGAACGTGCACGGCCTGCTCGCCGCGCTAATGCACGACGCGCACGAGTTCGCCTCCGGCGACATGCACACCCCCGGCAAGCGCGTGATCGGCGAGGCCTGGTACCACTGGGAGACGCGCTGGTCGACGCTGGTGCAGCGCTGCTTCTCGATCGTCACCCCGACCCAGGCCTATCACGCGCAGATCCACCGCGCCGATCTGATGGCACTGGCCACCGAGCGGCGCGACCTCATGCAGCCCACGCCCACGCGGTGGGCCGTGCTGCACGCCGTCGAGCCCGTCGACTGGGTGCGCCTGGACACGCCCGAGCGCGCCGCCCACGACTGGGAGTTCTGGCGCGACCGGTTCCTTGACCGCTTTCACGAACTCGAGTTCGCCCGCGACCTGCAGGTGACCGAGCTTTCAACCCGGCGCAACAGCGCACAACCCGGAGACCCTCAATGACCTCTCACTCCATCCTGCTGCCCGAGCTGGGCGCGCCCTTCGAGGGCGGCCGTTATGGCGGCACCGTCCGCATCGGTGTGCATCTGTTCGCCTTCGCATGGGCACCGAAGGCGCTCGGCGAGTCCCGCGCAATCTGGCTGCCCGAATACACCGACGTGCCCGGCGCCACCAGCTGCGTCGACAGTGTCGCCAACACGCACGCGCTCGCCGAAGCCGGCAGCCCGCTGGCCCAGTGGGCACTGGCGCTCGACATCGACGGCAAGCGCGATTGGGTCGTCGCAGCCCGCGACCTGGTCGAGCTCGGCTATCGCCACCTCAAGCCGACCGCCCAGGAAAACTACTGCACCTTCCGCGATGGCGACAACCCGAGCAGCGTGCCGCCGGGCTATCCGTACACATCGCAGGCGCCTGCACAGACCAGCGTGGCCGATTTCCGCGCCGGCGGGCCTGAGGCCTTCGAGGCCGACCACTACTGGGCCAGCACGCAGTACTCCGAGTCCAGCGCCTGGGGTCAGGACTTCGACTACGGCGGCCAGAGCAGCGACATCGAGTGCGCCGAGGCCTGGGCCCGAGCCGTCCGCTTGATTCAGCTCACCACCTGAATCCTTCAATTCTTCAATCCACGGAGCACGCGCTCATGCACATCAATCGACTCACCATCAACCTCTACGGCGCCAGCGCCGTCGATCCCGGCGGCATCGTCAGCGACGTGCTGACCAGCGTCGGCGACTCGACACCGTCGCGCCTCGGGTTCGCCATGCCGCCCGCCATCGCCCAGGCGTGGCCCGACGTAGCCGGCGCCTACGCCGGTATCGCCCGCGCCGAGGACGACGAGCCCGACGGGCACATCGTGCTGCTCGACGAGCTGCCGCCCGGGAAACTCGACTGGGCCGACAGCGTCGCGTGGGCCCGCGGCTTGGGCAACGGCGCCAGGATGGCGAGCCCCATTGAAGGCCTGCTGCTGGCCGCGAACCTGCGCGACCGCTTCGACCCGTCCGGGTGGTACTGGCTGGGAAAGCAGTACTCCGAGTCCGGCGCCTGGGGTCAGCACTTCGGCAACGGCTACCAGGACGGCTACGTCAAGAGCGCCAAGGCCTGGGCCCGGGCCGTCCGCAGATTTCCCGTTTAGTCCTTTGATCCTTTGAGCCATGGCCCTGCACACCGAGCTCCCGATCTACAGGACGGGCATCGATCTCCTCGCGCTGGCGGTCAAAGCGCAAGAGCAGATGCCCCGCGGGCTGAAGCGGTCGCTGGGAGACCAGATCGCGTCGCACTGCATGGAAATGCTCGCGCGCATGGCCATGGCGAACGCCACGCAGCGCGAAGAGCGCGCGGCCCACATCACCGCGCTGATGTCGCACTTGCACGCCACGCAGGTCCTGCTGCGCGTCACCTTCGACGGGCAGCACCTGTCGCCGGCGCTGTGGGTCAAGGCGATCCTGCTGCTCGACAGCATCGGCAAGCAGGGCGGCGGGTGGCGCAAAAGATCCCTGAGCAACAAGGCGCCTGCAGCATGACGGTCAAGGCCCTCATGCCCGTGCGCGATCTGAATCTGGTCGAGCCGCTGCCCCACGAGGGCACCGCCATGCGCACCACGGACACCGCTGCCGGCGTGCAGGTCCGGTCCGGCGCAGTTGCCCCACTGATCGGCGCGAGCCTTCGGCAGGGCGACGTAGATAGCACGACGCAACGCAGTACTCCGAGTCCAACGCCTGGAATCAGAACTTCAACAACGGCAACCAGAACAACAACATCAAGAGCGCCAAGGCCTGGGCCCGAGCCGTCCGCAGATTCAGGCTTGTTCGAACGACTCCTGGTCGCCTATCTAGACTGCCGGCGCACCAAGAGGAACAGCGCCAGCGCGCTTGCCTTCGAGGCCCACCTCGAGCGCAACCTCTGCGCGCTATACGACGAACTGATCGACGGCTCATACCAGCCGGGCCGCTCGATCTGTTTCGTGGTGACGCGGCCCAAACCCCGCGAGGTGTGGGCCGCCGAGTTCCGCGACCGCATCGTCCACCACCTGCTCTACAACCACATCGCGCCGCGCTTCCATGCAGGGTTCATTGCCAACAGCTGCGCCTGCATCCCCGGCCGCGGCACCCTGTACGCCGCCCAGCGCCTGGAGCACGACGTGCGCGGCGTCACGCACAACTGGCAGCGCCCGGCGCACTACCTCAAGTGCGACCTGGCGAACTTCTTCGTCGCGATCGACAAGCCCACGCTGTTCGGCCAGCTGGCCGGGCGGATCTCGGCCCCGGCCGAGGCCTGGTGGCTGCAGCTCACGCACACCATCCTGTTCCACGACCCGCGCGCTGACGTGGAGGTGCGCGGCCGGCCCGAGCTGCTGCGCCGCGTGCCGCCACACAAGAGCCTGTTCAACGCGCCGGCCGACACCGGGTTGCCGATCGGCAACCTGTCATCGCAGTTTTTTGCGAACGTGCACCTCGATGCCTTGGACCAGTTTGCCAAGCACCAGCTGCACGCCCGCCGCTACGTGCGCTATGTCGATGACTTCGTGTTGCTGCACGAGAGCGCCGCCTGGCTCACCGCGGCACTGACCCGCATCAGCGCCTTCCTGCCCGACCGCCTGGGCGCGCACCTGAACCCGCGCAAGACCATCCTGCAGCCCGTGGCGCGCGGCGTCGACTTCGTGGGCCACGTCATCAAGCCCGGCCACCGCAGCACCCGCCGCGGCACCGTGGCCACCGCCCTGCGCCGCCTGGAGCAACTGACCCCGGCCGAGGTGCACGTGGTCGCCAACAGCTATTTCGGCCTGCTACGCCAGGCCACCCACAGCCACGCCGACCGCGCGCGCCTTGCCAACGCCGTGCGCCGGCGCGGGCACTGCGTGGCGGCCGATCTCACCCGGTGCTTTCGCACCACCTGACCCACCGGAGACCGTATGGACGAGACCATCACACGCATCGAGCTCGACCGCCTGCGCGAGAGCCCGACCAACCCCCGCCGCGAGTTCGACGCGGCCTACCTAGGGGAGCTGTCTCTCAGCATTGCCAGCCAGGGCGTGATTCATCCGATCATCGTGCGCCCTGCACCCGACCGGCCCCGCGACCAGCGCAATCTGCAGGTGACGCACGAGATCGTCGTCGGGCATTGCCGGTACCGCGCGTCGCTTTTGGCCAAGCTGCTTGACATCCCCTGCATCGTGCGAGATCTCGACGACGAGCAGGTGCGCGTCGCGCAGATCCATGAGAACCTGCACCGAAAAGACGTGAACCCGATCGAGGAGGCCGACGGCCTGGCCGAGCTGGCCAGCGTGCACAAGGTCAAGGTCGAGGACCTGGTCAAACGCACCGGCAAGAGCCGCAGCTACGTCTACGGCCGCATCCGCCTGGCCAGTGCGGCGCCCGAGGTGCGCGAGGCCTGCCTCACGGGCGGCCTGGGCGGCGAGATCGGCACGCGCATTGCGCGCATCCCATCGCACAAGCTGCAGAAGGCTGCGCTTGAGAAGGCGCGCGTGATGACCTACGACTTCGACCTGCAGGCAAACAAGCAATCCGGCTGGATCAGCGATCGCCAGGCCAAGCACGAGTTCTCGAGGTTCACCATCGCGCTCGAGGGCGCGCCATTCGATCCGGCCGATGCCAAGCTCGCTGCACTTGCAGGCGCCTGCACAGCGTGCCCGAAGCGCGCGGGCAACGACCCCGACCTGTCGACCGACCTGGAGCCCGACACCTGCACCGATACCGAGTGCTACAAGACCAAGGTGCAAGCGCACGCGCTGAAGGCCATCGCCGCGGCGCGCAAGGCGGGCCGCATGGTGATCGACGGCGATGCGGCCAAGGCCGTGAAGCCGCACAGGTATGACCATCTGCAGGGCTATGAGCACCTCGACCAGGATGCCTTCGATGAGGCGGGGCCCGAGGAAGAAGACTCGCGCTTCGTGACATGGCGCGAGGCGCTGGAGCGCATCGGCAAGAAGGCACCAAAACCCGCGCTGCTGGTCGACCCATACGACGAGAGCCAAACACTCGACGTGCTCACCGCCGAGCAGTGCGCCCAGGTCCTGGGCATCCTGGGCGTGAACATCGACGGGCCTACCCCGTCCACGGCTGCGCAAGCGCGAGAGGGGGCGCAACCGGGAATGGCGTGGCCGTTCCCGAGGGAGCTTGACACGCGTACGCCCGAGGAGCGCGCCGTCGCGCTGCCCGCCTGGAGCCTCGTGCAGCAATCGATCATGGAGGCCGCCGCGGCACAGGAGGAGCGCACAGCGGCCGAGCTGCTGCTCGTGGCGCGCTCCATCGTTCAGGACCGCGGAGACCTGCCTGATGACGTGATGCACGCAATGGGCTGGTCTGCCGAGCTCGAGGCGGCAGCCGAGGCCGACTCGCACGACAACGAAGAGACCTGGTGCCTGGAACGATTCGAGCGCTGCACACCGGCCGAGCTGGCGCGCTTCATGGTGTTGATGGCGATCTCGATGGCGCCGGTCGAATATAGCGGCGAGAAAGCCCGCGACGAAAAGCTCGCGCTGGCGCAGATGTACGGCGTCGACGTGGTCGCCGCTGCGCGGCTCAAAGATCAGACCGACGACGCCGGCTCCGCCGGCGGGAGCGATGCGCAGGGCGAGCTGCTCGAGGAGACCGAGCAATGACCGACTGGACCTCCGAGTACCTGCAGCTCATCGAGGACTGCGAGGCACGCGAGGCGCGCCTGTCCGAGTGGGATGCCCAGTTCCTCGACTCGATCAAGCGCCAACTCGCCGAGGGTCGCGCGCTCTCGCTGAAGCAGACCGCCAAGCTCGACGAGATCTGGGAACGCGCCACCGCGAAGGGCTGACATGCGCAAACGCTGCCACCGCCGCCCCATCGTGCCCGTGCCACCGCGCGGCCTGCGCCCCAAGCTCGGCGACGACCAGGTGCGTGACCTGGCGCTGTGCCACCTGGTCAACCTCGACGTGATCTCCCGCGGCCAGGCCGACGAGAGCACGCTGTGGCAGTGGGCCGGCGGCGTGCTCACCTGGAGCCGCGTCGCCGAGGTCCTGGGCGTAGGCCTGACCGAGATGCGCCAGCAGCTCGACCTGGCCACCGACGTGCTGCACCGCTACCAGACCACCCGCAAGATCGGTTTCAGCGGCCCGCAGTACCAACTCGCAAAGGCCGGCGTCGACGTCATGGACCAGTTGGCCCGCTTGGTCGACCGCCCCGCCGCGATCGCCGCGGCCGAGTGGTCGGAGCGCCGGGTCGAGCAGATGTCGGCCGAGTGCGCGGCCAGGGAGGCAGCATGACCGTCGCCGACCTCATCCGCGAGCTGCAGGCCATGCCGCAGGGCGTGCAGGTTCGCCTGCTGCTCGACACCGTGCACGTGCCCGGTTTCGAGGGATTTCACGAGCTGTACCACGTGCCGCTGGAGCAGGCCACCGAGGTCGACGAGGTGCGGCATATGGGCCCGTGGGTGCTGCTGCGGGCGAGATGACATGATTGCTCCCGCGCCCGATCGTCGTGCCATCGCCCGCTCGCAGCTGGTCAAGCTGCTGGCCGAGCGCCTGGTGCGCGAGGCGCTGGCCGAGACCACCGGAGACAGTACCAATGAGCCTGCGCGCATGCCTCTACGCGAGGTACAGCACCGACAAACAGCGAGAGACATCGATCGCTGACCAGCTCCGAGGCGCCCTCGAGCGCGCCGAGCGCGAGGGCTGGCCCGTTGTGGCCCGCCATGCAGACGAGGGCATCAGCGGCTCCGTACCGCCCGCCCTGCGGCCCGGAGGCAAGGCCCTGCTGGCCGACGTGCTGGCCGGCCGGTTTGACGTGCTGATCGTCGAGGGCCTGGACCGGCTCAGTCGCGAGATTGGCGAGGCCGAGCAACTGGTCAAGCGCATAGAGCACCGCGGCATCCGCATCATCGGCACTGCAGACGGCTACGACACGGCCGCGCGCGGACGCAAGGTGATGCGCATCGCGCGCGGCCTGGTCAACGAGCTGTACCTCGACGACCTGCGCGAGAAAACCCACCGCGGCCTCGCTGGCCAGGTCGACCGCGGCTTCAGCGCCGGCGGCCGAAGCTACGGCTACCGCAGCGTCGACGCCGCCGGCGGCCGGCGCCTGACCATCGACGAGACCGAGGCCGCCATCGTGCGCGAGGTGTTCGAACTGTTCGCCGATGGGCACAGCGTGCGCGCCATCGTGCACCAGCTCAACGACCGAGGCCTGGCCAGCGCGCGCGGCGGCACCTGGGCAGTGAGTGCACTGCAGGGCAGCAGCGCCAAGGGTCTGGGCATGCTCAACAACGAGCTGTACATCGGCCGCGTTGTGTGGAATCGCCGCCAATGGCTCAAAGACCCGGACACCGGCGCACGCCGCTACGTCGAGCGCCCCGCCGAAGAGTGGCAGGTGCGCGAGGAGCCCGAGCTGCGCATCGTGAGCGCAGAGCTGTGGCAGCGTGTGCGCACGCGCGTGCGATGCGGCCCGGCACGAGGCACACGCACCGGCCGCGGCGCCGTGCCGAAAACGCTGTTCGGCGGGCTGCTGCGCTGCCATGCGTGCGGCGGCCCGATGGTGGCCATCAACAGCCAGCGCTACGGCTGCAACGTGCACCGCGACCGAGGGGCCGCTGTCTGCACCAGTGCGCTCACCGTGCCGCGCAAGGTGGTCGACAAGCGTCTGGTGGCCGAGTTGCGCAGCGAGCTGCTCGCACCATCGACGCTGGCCGAGCTGCAGACGGCGGTGCGAGCGCTGATGGCCAATGCGCAGCGGCAAGCCTCGGTCGGAAGCGAGTCCGCACGCAAGCGGCTGCAGGTCCTCACTGGCGAGATCTCGCACCTGATCGATGCGGTGGCGGCCGTGGGGCTCAGCCAGGCGCTACAGCAGCGCCTGGCGGCGGCCGAGGCCGAGCGCGCACAGCTCGAGGTGCACCTGCAGACTGTGCAGGCGCCACCACAAGCCCGCGTGCTCGACGATGTGACGACGCGCTACCGCCGCCTGGTCATGCAGCTGCAGACCGTGCTCGAGGAGGACAGCGACCGCGACCGGACACGGCAGCTGCTGGCCGAGATGCTGGGCCAGGTGACGATTGGGAGGGATGCAGAGACCGGCGAGACCTTCGCCGACCTTGATGAGCCCGCCGAGCGGCTGCTACTTGCAGCTGTCGGCGAGTCTCCGGAAGTGGTTGCGGGGACAGGATTTGAACCTGCGACCTTTGGGTTATGAGCCCAACGAGCTACCAGACTGCTCCACCCCGCGACTGAGACTGAAAGTATAACACGTCGAAGCACCTTTGCAGCGGCTCACAGGCCTGCCGACTGCAGGCTCTGCTGGAAACGCTCGGCGTTCTGGAAGCCGATCACACGCGTCTCGAGTTCGCGGCCTCTGGCGTCGAAGAACACGATCCCGGGCGGTCCGAAGAGTCGAAAGCGTTTGAGCAGCGCGCGATCGGCATCACTGTTGCGCGTGACATCGGCCTGCAGCAGCAAGGCCTGGCGCAGCCGCGCGCTGATGGCCGGATCGCTGAACGTGAAGCGCTCCATTTCCTTGCAACTCACGCACCAGTCCGCATAGAAATCGAGCATCACCGGCCGGCCCGCGCTGCCGACGGCGGCATCGAGTTCCTCGACCGAAGCGATGCGTCGGAAGCTCACGCCTTCGCCGGCAGGCAAGCCCGCGCTGCGGTCGACCGGCGCAGACAGCGACGTTGCCAGCGAGGACGCGCTGCCCGCGCGCACGAAGGGTTGCAGCGGTTGCAGCGCGTCGCGCGCCCCGGCGGCGGCGCCGACGATCTGCGCTGCGCCTGCGACGGCCAGTGCGAGCCCCGCCGTCTTGCCCAGCCGCAGGGCCGCACCCGCGGTGTCGGGCAGGCGGTCGAACGCATGGAGGAAGGTGGCCGCACCGATCAACAACACGCCCCAGCCGGCGATCGCCAGCGACGCGGGCAACACCGGACCGAGCGTCCACCACGCGACCGCCAGCAGCAGCATGCCGAAGAGACGCTTGACGCCCTCCATCCACGCCCCGGCACGCGGCAGCAGCGCGCCGGCCGACGCCCCGAGCAGCAGCAGCGGCAGGCTCATGCCGGCGGCCAGGGAGAACAGCGCCGTGCCGCCGAGCAGCACGTCGCGCGTCTGGCTGATGTACAGCAGGGCGCCCGCCAGCGGCGCGGCCACGCAGGGGCTGACGATCAGCGCCGACAGCCCCCCCATCGCGAACACGCCGGCCAATTGCCCGCCGTGCAGCCGGTTCGACGAGGCGGTAAACCGCTCGCGCCACGCTGCCGGCAACTGCAACTCATAGGCACCGAACATCGAAAGTGCCAGCACCGCCAGCAGCAAAGCGAACCCGCTCAGCACCCATGCGTTCTGAAGGGCCGCCGCCAAACCTTCGCCGGCCAGCCCGGCAGCAACACCGAGCGCGGTGTAGATCAGCGCCATGCCGAGCGAATAGGTACCTGCGAGCAGCAGGCCGCGCGAGCGCGCGACAGCGTGCCCCCTCTTGCCGATGATGAGCGACGACAGGATCGGCAGCATCGGCAGCACACAGGGCGTGAACGACAGCAGCAGGCCGGCCACGAAGAACACGCCGACCACGATCCAGAAGCGGCCGCTGCGCAGCGCGCCGTCGATACCGGTGTCACCGCTGGACGCCCGCGTGGCCCCGGCTGCCGCCGTCGAGTGCGGCGCCGTCAATCCGGCGAACGTACCGCCCAGTGCCTGAACCCGCACGCTGCCGTCGCCGCCAAAACCCGCGAGCCGCACCTCGGCCACGCTTTGCATCGGCGGGTAGCACAGGCCTTGATCGGCACAGCCCTGGCTCGTGACGAGCAGCCGGAACGACGCCGGCGCGGCACTGACCGGCAAACGGATCGCCAGGCGGCCGCGGTAGGTCTCGACGTCCTTCTGGAAGGTCTCGTCGAACTTGATCTTGCCGGGAGGAATCTGTGCGGGCTCGAGCGTGACCGCGCCGTCCTCGGCGACGAACTTGAACGGCTCGCGGTAGAGGTAGTAGCCATCGGCGATGGTGAAACTGATCTCGACCGCCCGCTCGTCGAGGACGCGGGCGTCGAAGCGAAACGCCTCTTCCGGCGGCAGGAAGTCTTCGGCCGCCGCCGCGAGCGTCGGCAGGCACAGCAGCAGCGGCAGCAAGGCGCGCAGGAACAAGGCGATCACAGGCATGCGGGCACGTCGGCCAGAAAAAGCGATGGAGTGTGAGCGGACCTCACAGCGTAGCGCTTCGGCGAACCCTTGCAGCCAGCGTGAAGGCCTGTGCGTCCGATCCGCGACGGAGAAGCCAGTTCCCCCATGCGGAAAATCCCCGAGAAGCTCCGTCTGAAAACACGAAAGCCAGCACGAATGCTGGCCTTGCAAAGCAGGGGAGCAAAGTCGCCGGCACTGCAGCCGAACACCTGCTCGCGGCGCCTGCGAGGCTACCGCGCGCCATGGTGGGGGCTTGCGCTTACTCGGCCTTTTCGGCCGGCGCTTCGGTCGCAGGCTCAGGACGGTCGACGAGTTCGACGAAGGCCATCGGTGCGTTGTCGCCGACGCGAAAACCCATTTTCAGGATGCGGGTGTAGCCGCCTGGGCGCGCCTTGTAGCGCGGGCCGAGGTCGTTGAACAGCTTGGCGACGACATCGCGATCGCGCGTGCGGTCGAAGGCGAGGCGGCGGTTGGCCAGCGTCGGCTCCTTGGCCAGCGTGATCAGCGGCTCGACGACGCGGCGCAGTTCCTTGGCCTTCGGCACGGTGGTCTTGATGGCTTCGCTCTGGATCAGCGAGTTGGCCATGTTGCGCAACATCGCGAGGCGGTGCGCCGAAGTGCGGTTGAGTTTGCGAAGTCCGTGACGGTGACGCATGGTGCTTTCCTTTCCTTGCTTGCTTGTAGACCAGCAGCCGTATCAGGTACTGCCGGGTGCACCGGGTAGCCGCCGGGCGGCTCCCATACGATGACGGCGCTTGGCGCCGCCCTTCCTCGGTTGGCTTATCGCTTGTCGAGCCCTTGCGGCGGCCAGTTCTCCAGCCGCCCGCCCAGCGTCAGACCGCGCGAAGCCAGCACTTCCTTGATTTCGTTGAGCGACTTGCGACCGAGATTCGGGGTCTTCAGCAGCTCGGTCTCGGTGCGCTGGATCAGATCGCCGATGTAGTAGATGTTCTCGGCCTTCAGACAGTTGGCCGAACGCACCGTGAGCTCGAGCTCGTCGACCGGACGCAGCAGGATCGGGTCGAACTGCGTGCTGCGCTGGACCGGTTGGGGATCGAACATGCCATCGATCTGGCCTTCGAGCTGCGCGAACACGGCGAGTTGCTCGACCAGGATCTTGGCCGAGGCGCGGATCGCTTCTTCGGGCGTGATCGCCCCGTTGGTTTCGATCTCCATCACCAGCTTGTCGAGGTCGGTGCGCTGCTCGACGCGGGCGCTCTCGACCGTGTAGCTGACGCGGCGCACCGGCGAAAAGGAGGCGTCGAGGACGATGCGGCCGATCGACTTGGTCGGCTCGTCGCCAAAGCGACGCATCGTGCCCGGCACGTAGCCGCGACCCTTCTCGACCTTGATCTGCATGTCGAGCTTGCCGCCTTGCGACAAGTGCGTGATCACGTGATCGGGGTTGATGATCTCGACGTCGTGCGGGGTCTGGATGTCGCCGGCCTTCACCGGGCCTTCGCCTTCCTTGCGCAGCACCAGCGTGACTTCATCGCGGTTGTGCAGACGGAACACCACGCCCTTGAGATTCAGCATGACGTGGACCACGTCTTCCTGAACGCCGTCGATCGCGGAGTACTCGTGCAGCACGCCGGCGATCGTGACTTCGGTCGGCGCGTAACCCACCATCGACGACAGCAGCACGCGACGCAGGGCATTGCCCAGCGTGTGACCGTAGCCGCGCTCGAAGGGCTCGAGCGTGACCTTGGCACGGTGGGCGCCCTTGGCGGCGCTCAGCGGCTCGACGTTGATGGCTTTGGGCTTCAGCAGATTGGTTTGCATCAGGTCTTCCTGTCACTACCCTCGGCTCGTTACACCGATAAGGCTGATGGAGCACCGGAGACGACGCGCTTGGCAGCGACGCTGACTCCGGACCGGGAAAGCACTTGCACACTGATCGATGCGGGCCGGAGGCCGGACACCGCAGCGCGCAGGAGATTCAGCGCGAATACAGTTCGACGATCAGGGACTCGTTGATGTCCGAGCCGAACTCGTCGCGGTCGGGCGACTTCTTGAACACGCCCTCGAGCTTGGTCGCATCGACCTGCACCCAGGCCGGCAGGCCCATGGATTCGGCCAGCTTGAGCGACTCGGTCACGCGCAGCTGCTTCTTGGCCTTCTCGCGCACGGCCACCACGTCACCGGCCTTGACCAGGTAGGACGCGATATTCACAACGCCGCCGTTGACCGTGATGCCCTTGTGCGACACCAGCTGGCGCGCCTCGGCGCGCGTCGAGCCGAAACCCATGCGGTAGACCACGTTGTCCAGGCGCGATTCGAGCAGCAGCAGCAGGTTCGAACCGGTGTTGCCCCTGCGACGCTCGGCTTCGGCGAAGTAGCGGCGGAACTGGCGCTCGAGCACGCCGTACATGCGCTTGACCTTCTGCTTTTCGCGCAGCTGCAGACCGAAATCGGACGTGCGCGACCCGGAGGTGCGACCATGCTGACCCGGCTTGGTTTCGAACTTCGACTTGTCACCGATGGCGCGACGCGCGCTCTTCAGGAACAGATCGGTGCCTTCACGGCGGGCCAGTTTGGCCTTGGGACCGAGATAACGTGCCACGTTGCTTCCTTGATTCTCTGACGTGGGGAGCGGCTGGGATGCCGCACCTCACGCAAGTCTGGTCGGGATGGTTCGAGCGCTCTTGGGACGCTCTTCGATGTCAACCAGACGGTGGGCTTAACGAAGCCTTGCGGCTTCAACGAAAACCGCCGGCGTGCACTTCAGTGCCCACCGGCGAATCGGGTAACTGCGTATTGTAGTCCGGTCGCCCGGGCTACACACACCACCTCAGATACGGCGACGCTTCTGCGGACGGCAGCCGTTGTGCGGCACCGGCGTGACATCGGAGATCGACACGATGCGAATACCGAGTGCTGCCAGGGCACGCACCGAAGACTCACGACCGGGACCCGGGCCCTTGATCTCGACTTCGAGATTCTTGATGCCCTGGTCCTGCGCAGCGCGACCGGCCACTTCGGCCGCCACCTGCGCAGCGAACGGCGTCGACTTGCGCGAGCCCTTGAAACCCTGGCCGCCGCTCGACGCCCAGGCCAGCGCATTGCCCTGACGATCGGTGATCGTGATGATCGTGTTGTTGAACGACGCGTGAACGTGCGCGACGCCGTCCGACACATTCTTGCGGACCTTCTTGCGCACGCGCTGTGCGGCGGTATTAGGTGCTTTGGCCATGCTTGACTCTCTTCAATCTGAGCGGTTGTCGGACGTGCGTGCGTCGCGGCGTGCTTACTTCTTCAGCGACGCCGCCGACTTGCGCGGGCCCTTGCGGGTACGGGCGTTCGTGCGGGTGCGCTGACCGCGCACCGGCAAACCGCGGCGGTGACGGAAACCACGGTAGCAGCCCAGATCCATCAGACGCTTGATGTTGATCGTGGTCTCGCGGCGCAGATCGCCTTCGATCGTCATGCGACCCACTTCCTCGCGGATCTTCTCGAGATCGCTGTCCGTCAGATCCTTGATCTTCTTGTCACGGGCGATGCCGCAGCTGTCGCAGATCTTCTGTGCGGTCGTGCGTCCGATGCCATAGATCGCGGTCAAGCCGATCTCGGAATGCTTCTGCGGGGGAATGTTGATACCAGCAATACGTGCCATGTTCGTCCTCTAACTAGTCGCGTCGCCGAGCGATCAGCCTTGGCGCTGCTTGTGGCGCGGGTCGGTGCAAATCACGCGCACCACGCCCTTGCGACGAATGATCTTGCAATTGCGGCACATCTTCTTGACGGATGCGGCTACTTTCATGATCTCTCCTTGACCTCTTGCGCTCTTCCGGGGTTTTCTCTGGTCTCACTTCGCCCGGAAGACGATGCGAGCACGACTCAAATCGTAGGGCGTCAGCTCCACGGTCACCTTGTCGCCAGGCAGGATGCGGATGTAATGCATGCGCATCTTGCCGGAGATGTGACCGAGCACAACGTGCCCATTCTCCAGCTTCACGCGGAAGGTAGCGTTGGGCAAGTTCTCGAGGATCTCGCCCTGCATCTGGATGACGTCATCTTTCGACATGTGTTCTCGTCAACCGTTCCTGTTCAGCTGGCCTTGAAATTGGCCTTCTTCAGCAGCGACTCGTACTGCTGAGACATCACATAGGACTGGACCTGGGCCCAGAAGTCCATCGTCACGACGACGATGATCAACAGCGATGTGCCGCCGAAATAGAACGGCACGTTGTACTTGAGCACCAGGAATTCCGGCAGCAGGCAGACCGCGGTGATGTACACCGCACCGCCCAAGGTCAGCCGGCCGAGGATGCGATCGATGTGCTTCGCAGTCTGCTCGCCCGGTCGGATGCCGGGAATGAAGGCACCACTCTTCTTCAGGTTGTCGGCCGTCTCGCGGCTGTTGAAGACAAGCGCGGTATAGAAAAAGCAGAAGAAGACGATCGCCGCGGCGTAGAGCATCACGTAGATCGGCTGGCCCGGCGACAGCAACGCCGCGATGTCCTTCAACCAGCGCAGCCCGTCGCCGGTGGCGAACCAACCCACGGCGGTGGCCGGCAGCAGAATGATCGACGACGCGAAGATCGGTGGAATGACGCCCGACATGTTGATCTTCAACGGCAAGTGCGAGGACTGGCCGCCGTACACCCGGTTGCCGACCTGGCGCTTGGCATAGTTCACGAGTATCTTGCGCTGGCCGCGCTCGACAAACACGACCACGTAAGTGACGGCGATGACGATCGCGATGATGAAGAGCGCCGCCACGATGCTCATGGCGCCGGTCCGCACCAGCTCGAACAGGCCGCCGATCGCACTCGGCAACCCAGCGGCGATGCCGGCGAAGATGATGATCGAAATGCCGTTGCCGAGACCCCGCTCGGTGATCTGTTCACCAAGCCACATCAGGAACATCGTGCCGGCCACAAGGCTCACCACAGCCGTCAGGCGAAATCCCATCCCTGGTGAAATCACCAGCCCCGCAGAACTCTCCAGGGCAACGGCGATGCCCAGCGACTGGAAGATCGCCAGGCCCAGGGTGCCATAGCGCGTGTACTGCGTGATCTTGCGACGCCCGGCCTCGCCTTCCTTCTTCAAGGCCTCGAGGCTCGGCACCACATAGGTCATCAGCTGCATGATGATCGACGCCGAGATGTACGGCATGATCCCCAGCGCGAAGACCGTGAAGCGCGACAGGGCGCCGCCCGAGAACATGTTGAACAGGCTCAGGATCCCGCCCTGCTGACCCTTGAACAGCTGCTGCAGCTGGTTCGGATCGATGCCTGGAACGGGAATGTGCGCACCGATGCGGTAGACGACGAGCGCCAGCACCAAGAAGACGAGCCGGCGACGCAGGTCACCGAACTTGCCACTCTTTGCCAGTTGATTCGCGTTGGTTGCCACGCCGCAGTCCTTGGAAAACCCGTTCGCCCAGGCCTCAGGCCACCGAGCCGCCGGCCGCTTCGATGGCTGCCTTGGCACCTGCCGTCGCACCGACACCCTTGAGCGAGACTTTCTTGCTCAACTCGCCCGACTTGATGACCTTGACCACCTTGGCGCGCTCGCCGACCAGCCCGGCCTGCTTGAGCGTGGGCACGTCGACTTCGTCGGCGGCCAGCGCCTGCAGGTCGGCCAGCGTGACTTCGGCGTTGTACTTCAGCGTCAGCGACTTGAAGCCGCGCTTGGGCAGGCGACGCTGCAGCGGCATCTGACCGCCCTCGAAGCCCACCTTGTGGTAGCCGCCGGCTCGCGACTTCTGACCCTTGTGGCCGCGACCCGCGGTCTTGCCCAGGCCGGAGCCGATGCCGCGGCCGACACGGCGCTTGGCATGCTTGGCGCCCGAGGCGGGCTTGATCGTGTTGAGTTCCATCGTCTTCTCCGAGTCCGTCCGTGCCTTACAGCACCTGGACCAGGTAGCTCACCTTGTTGATCATTCCGCGCACCGCGGCCGTATCTTCGAGCACCCGCTCGCTGCCGATCTGGCGCAGGCCGAGGCCACGCACCGTGGCACGGTGCGATTCCTTGGTGCCGATCGGGCTGCGCACCAGTTTCACCTTGAGCGTCTTCTTGTCCGTCATGTCGTTCCCCTGCCGGCTCAGTTGAAGATCTCTTCGACCGACTTGCCGCGCTTGGACGCGACTTCCGACGGCGTGGTCGAACGGCGCAGCGCATTGAAGGTCGCGCGCACCATGTTGTACGGGTTGGACGACCCGAGACTCTTGGCCACGATGTCGGTCACGCCCATCACCTCGAACACTGCGCGCATCGGACCGCCGGCGATGATGCCGGTCCCCGGCGCCGCCGGCGCCAGCAGCACCTTGGCCGCGCCATGTTCGCCGGTGACGTTGTGGTGCACGGTGCCGTTCTTCAGGCTGACCTTGACCATGTCGCGGCGGGCCGCGTCCATCGCCTTGGTCACGGCAACCGGCACTTCCTTGGCCTTGCCCTTGCCCATGCCGACACGGCCATCGCCGTCACCGACCACGGTCAGTGCCGCAAAACTCATGGTCCGACCGCCCTTGACCACCTTGGTCACGCGGTTCACCTGGATCATCTTCTCTTTCAGACCGTCGTCGCGACCGTCATCAGCGATCCGGGGTTGAAACTTTGCCATGTCAGATTCCTTCGATGTGCAGTGCAGTCTTGAGGCTCACCCGAGCTCAGAACTGCAGGCCGGCTTCGCGCGCCGCTTCGGCCAGGGCCTTCACGCGACCGTGGTAGGCGAAGCCGCCGCGGTCGAACGCGACCGACTCGATACCCGCCGCCTTGGCGCGCTCTGCGATGCGCTTGCCGATCAGGGCTGCGGCTTCGGTGTTGCCACCCTTGCCGGCGCCACCGAGTTGGGCACGCACTTCCTTCTCGGCGGTCGAAGCACTCGCCAGGACCTTCGAGCCGTCGTCGGAGATGACGCTGGCGTAGATGTGCAGGTTGGAGCGGAACACCGTCAGGCGCGCCACCTTCTGCAAGGCGATGCGCACACGGGTCTGCTTGGAGCGACGCAGGCGCTGATCTTTGCGGTTCAACATCGAGCTGCTCCTTACTTCTTCTTGGTCTCTTTGAGAGAGACCTTTTCTTCAGCGTAGCGAATGCCCTTGCCTTTGTAGGGCTCGGGCGGACGGATCGCACGCACTTCGGCGGCGATCTGACCAACCACCTGGCGATCGGACCCCTTGATCACGATCTCGGTCTGAGTCGGACATTCGACCTTGATGCCGGCCGGCATGTCCTTCACCACCGGGTGGGAGAACCCCACCTGCAGGTTCAGCTTGGCGCCTTGCGCCTGGGCCCGGAAGCCCACACCGACCAGCGTCAGCTTGCGCTCGAAGCCCTTGCTGACGCCGTTGACCATGTTGGCCACCAGCGCGCGCATCGTGCCGCTCATCGCATTCGCCGCGGCCGACTCGTCGGCCGGCGCGAAGCTCAGCTTGCCGTCTTCGTTCTTGACCGAGACCAGCTGATTCACCGGACGCACCAGCGTGCCGAGCGAGCCCTTGACGCTGATCTGTTCGGCATTGATCGCCACGTCCACACCCTTGGGGACGGCAATCGGCATTTTTCCAACGCGAGACATTCTTCAGCTCCTTCGCGTCAGGCGACGTAGCACAGCACCTCGCCGCCGATACCGGCAGCGCGGGCCTTGCGGTCCGTCATCACGCCCTTGGGCGTCGTGACGATTGCCACGCCCAGGCCGTTCATGACCTGGGGAATCTCGTGGCGTCCCTTGTAGACGCGCAGACCGGGACGGCTCACGCGCTCGATGCGCTCGATCACCGGACGACCGGCGTAGTACTTCAGGCCGATCTCGAGCTGCGGCTTCTCGGCCTCGCCCTTGACGGCGTAGGCGTCGATGTAGCCCTCGTCCTTCAGGACCTGGGCGATCGCCACCTTCAGCTTCGACGACGGCATCACCACAACAGCCTTCTCCACCATCTGCGCGTTGCGGATGCGGGTCAGCATGTCGGCGATGGGATCACTCATGCTCATGGGTTTTCTCCTGTACGTTCGCGTGCCGGCTTACCAGCTGGCCTTGACGACGCCGGGGATGTCCCCCTTGAACGCCAGTTCACGGATCTTGTTGCGCCCCAGACCGAAGGTGCGGAAGGTGCCGCGGGGACGCCCCGTCAGCTCGCAGCGGTTGCGCAGGCGCGACGGGTAAGCGTTGCGCGGCAGCTTCTGCAGTTGCAGACGTGCGGCATAACGCTCTTCATCGGACTTGTTCGCATCATTGATGACGGCCTTCAGCTCCGCGTACTTCTTCGCGAACTTGGCGACCAGCTGCTCACGCTTGAGCTCACGCTGCTTGATCGAAGTTTTTGCCACAGGCCACCTCAGTTCTTGAACGGGAACTTGAATGCGGCGAGCAGCGCCTTGCATTCGTCGTCGGTCTTCGCGGTCGTCGTCAAGCTGATGTTCATCCCGCGCAGCGCGTCGATCTTGTCGTACTCGATCTCGGGGAAGATGATCTGCTCTTTGACGCCGATGTTGTAGTTGCCGCGGCCATCGAACGAGCGTCCCGAGATGCCGCGGAAGTCGCGCACACGCGGCAACGAGATCGTCACGAAACGATCGAGAAACTCGTACATCCGCACGCCACGCAACGTGACCATGCAGCCGATGGGCACGCCGTCACGGATCTTGAAGCCGGCGATCGCCTTCTTCGACTTCGTGACGACGGGCCTCTGACCGGCGATCTTGGTCAGGTCGCCGACGGCGTGATCCATGACCTTCTTGTCCGACACCGCCTCGCTCACGCCCATGTTGAGCGTGATCTTGGTCAGGCGCGGCACCTGCATCACCGACTTGTAGCCGAACTTGGCCACCAGGTCAGCGACGACCTTGTCGCGGTAGTACTGTTGAAGACGAGCTGTCTGTTGTTGAGCCATTGCTTACCTCGGCCTCAAGCCTTGATCTCGTCGCCGCTGGACTTGTAGACGCGCACTTTCTTGCCGTCGGCCAGGAGCTTGATGCCCACGCGATCGGCCTTGCCGCTCACGGGGTTGTAGATCGCCACGTTGGACTGGTGGATCGGCATGGTCTTGTCGACGATGCCGCCGGTCGAACCCTTCAGCGGATTCGGCTTCACGTGCTTCTTCACCGTGTTGACGCCATCGACCAGCAGGTGGTCGGCATCGACGCGCGAAGCGACGGCGCCGCGCTTGCCCTTGTCTCGCCCGGTCAGCACGACGACCTGGTCGCCTTTGCGAATCTTGTTCATAGTGTGTTCTCTCTGCCGCTCAGAGGACCTCGGGGGCCAGCGACACGATCTTCATGAAACGCTCGGTCCGCAGCTCGCGGGTCACCGGGCCGAAGATGCGCGTGCCGATCGGCTCGAGCTTGGCGTTCAGCAACACAGCCGCGTTGCCGTCGAACTTGACCAGCGAGCCATCCTGACGGCGCACGCCCTTGGCCGTGCGCACGACCACGGCGCTGTAGATCTCGCCCTTCTTGACGCGACCACGCGGCGCAGCCTCCTTGATGGAGACCTTGATGACGTCGCCGATGCCCGCATAGCGGCGCTTGGAGCCACCGAGCACCTTGATGCACATGACGCTTTTCGCGCCCGTGTTGTCCGCGACATCGAGTCGCGATTGCATTTGAATCATTGTCTGTCCCCAACTTGTCCCACGCACAACCCACCACGGGTCGCCTGCAGGCAGTCTTGGGCCCGTCATCGGGCGCCAGCGTTGCCGCGGCACCCTCTGCTTAGGGCGAGACCGAAGCCGTCTCGAGCGCTCCAGCAATCAGGTCAGGGCAAATACCTGACTGAAAACCAGCCGTCTCAAACCAACATTCGGCGAAGCTTTGTAGTATCTGCGAGCAGCTTGACTGTGTCAAGCACCTTCTTGAGAACCGAGCGCACAGGACCGGCGGCGCTTCACAACCCCCTGGCTTGCGCCAGGAGCGTCTCCGCATTGCTGACCTCGAACTTGCCGGGCGCCTCGACATTGAGCGTGCGGACCACCCCGTCGACCACCAGCATCGAGTAGCGCTGCGACCGCAGCCCCATGCCGCGCGCAGTCAAGTCGAGCGTCAACCCGGTCGCCTGCGCAAAGGCGGCGCTGCCATCGGCCATCATGCGGACCTTGCCGCTCGTTTTCTGGTCCCGGCCCCAGGCTCCCATCACGAAGGCGTCGTTGACCGACAGGCACCAGATTTCATCGACACCGGCCGCCCTGAAATCCTCGGCGTGCTTGACGAAACCCGGCACGTGCTGGGCCGAGCACGTCGGCGTGAACGCCCCAGGCAGAGCGAACACCGCGATCTTCTTGCCCGCAGCGAGCTTGCCGATCTCGAAGCTGTTGGGGCCGAGCGAGCACCCGTTGCCTTCGACCTCGATGAACTCCTGAAGCGTGCCCGCAGGCAGCTTGTCGCCAACTTTCAGCATCGCGTGTCTCCTGGTGAAAGACGGTATGGAGCGCCCATGAAAAACGACCGGTCGCCAGCATGCCAGCGTACCGGTCGCTCGGGTCGCGAGCTTCGCAAAGCCCTCGACGGCGAGTCAGTCTCAGACCACGCGAGCCTTCTCGACCAGCCGGGTCACGACCCAGGCCTTGGTCTTCGAGATCGGGCGGCCTTCAGAGATTTCGACCATGTCGCCGAGCTTGTACTCGTTGTTCTCGTCGTGCGCATGGTACTTGCGCGAACGGGCCACGATCTTGCCGTACAGCTCATGCTTGACGCGACGCTCGACCAGCACGGTGATGGTCTTGGAACGCTGGTCACTGACCACACGACCGACCAGGGTGCGCGTGTTCTTGACGGTCTCTTGAGTCGTCATTGGGCGGCTCCCTTCTTCTTCTCGGCCAGGACGGTCTTGGCACGAGCAATATCACGGCGGGTCAGGCGCAGGCTGGCCGTGTTGTTCAGCTGCTGCGTGCCCTTTTGCATGCGCAGGCCGAAGTGGGCCTTCAGCAGGTCTTTGACCTCCTGCTCGAGGGCCACCACGTCCTTGGCGCGAAGTTCAGATGCTTTCATGTCGATTACTCCGGATCGGCTCAGGTGCCGATCTGACGTGCAACGAAGGTGCAACGCAGCGGCAGCTTGGCCGCAGCCAGCGTGAACGCTTCGCGCGCGAGCTCTTCCGGCACACCGTTGATCTCGTAGAGCACCTTGCCGGGCTGGATCTCGGCCACGTAGTACTCCGGGTTGCCCTTGCCGTTGCCCATCCGGACTTCGGCAGGCTTTTGCGAAATGGGCTTGTCCGGGAAGATGCGAATCCAGATCCGGCCACCACGCTTGACGTGACGGGAGATCGCGCGACGTGCGGCCTCGATCTGGCGCGCCGTCAAGCGGCCACGCTCGGTGGCCTTCAAGCCGAAATCGCCGAACGACACATTGGCACCGCGGGTGGCGATGCCCGTGTTACGACCCTTCTGTTCCTTGCGGAATTTGCGACGAGCGGGTTGCAGCATGATTATTCTCCTTTGGTCTCGCCAGTGGCGGGACCCGGCACAACTGCCTTGCGCACACGCTTCACGGCGGCCTTCGGCCCGTCGGCCGGTGCAGCCACCGCACCTTCGGCCGGCTTGTCCGCACCAGCGGCAGCGGTCGCATCGGTGCGCGGGCCACGCGGCCCCGGGCGCGCGCCATCACGCGACGGCGGACGGCGGTCGCCCGACGGACGATCGCTGCGCGGACCCCGACGATTGCGTCGGTCATCCTCGCGCTCGTCGGTCTTTATGACAGGCGCGTCGCCATTGGCGAGACGGTCACCGCGATAGACCCAGACCTTCACACCGATGATGCCGTAGGTCGTCTTCGCTTCCGAGAAGCCGTAATCGATGTCGGCGCGCAGCGTGTGCAAGGGCACCCGACCTTCGCGATACCACTCGGTACGCGCGATTTCGATGCCGTTCAGGCGGCCCGCCGACATGATCTTGATGCCCTGGGCGCCCAGGCGCATGGCGTTCTGCATCGCGCGCTTCATCGCGCGGCGGAACATGATGCGCTTCTCGAGCTGCTGGGTGATCGAATCGGCGATCAGCTGCGCATCGATCTCCGGCTTGCGGATCTCTTCGATGTTCACGGCAACCGGCACGCCGAGACGGCGGGTCAGTTCGGCCTTCAGGTTCTCGATGTCCTCACCCTTCTTGCCGATCACCACACCGGGACGCGCCGAATAAATCGTGATGCGCGCATTCTTGGCGGGGCGTTCGATCAGGATGCGCGACACAGCAGCGCTCTTGAGCCTGGCTTTCAGGAACTCGCGGACCCGCAGGTCTTCGGCCAGCATCGTCGCGAAGTTGCGATTCGACGCGTACCAGCGCGACGACCAGTTGCGGGTAACGGGCAGGCGGAAGCCGACCGGATGAATCTTCTGTCCCATGGTCTTCTTTGCCTTTAGTTGCCGACGGTGACGAAGATGTGGCAGGTGGGTTTGCTGATGCGATTGCCGCGGCCCTTGGCGCGCGCGGAAAAACGCTTCAGCGTCGCGCCCTGCTCGACGTAGATCGTCTTGACCTTCAGTTCGTCGATGTCGGCACCGTCGTTGTGCTCGGCATTGGCGATCGCCGATTCCAGCGCCTTCTTGATGATGAAGGCCGCCTTCTTCTGAGTGAATTCCAGGATGTTGAGCGCCTGGTCCACCTTCTTGCCGCGGACCAGATCAGCCACCAGCCGACCCTTGTCGACCGACAGGCGCACGCCGCGAACGATTGCTCGGGTTTCCATGGTCATCCCCTTACCTTTTCGCCTTCTTGTCCGCCGGATGACCCTTGAACGTGCGGGTCAGGGCGAACTCGCCGAGCTTGTGACCGACCATCTGGTCGGTCACATACACGGGGACATGCTGCTTGCCGTTGTGCACGGCGATCGTCAGGCCGATGAAGTCAGGCAGGATCGTCGAGCGGCGCGACCAGGTCTTGATCGGTTTCTTGTCCTTGATCGCCACGGCCTTCTCGACCTTGGCAACCAGGTGATGGTCCACGAACGGACCTTTTTTCAGTGAGCGTGCCATTGAGCGTGCCCCTTACTTCTTGCGACGCGAGACGATGAACGTCTGCGTGCGCTTGTTGCTGCGAGTGCGGTAGCCCTTGGTCATCGTGTTCCAAGGCGACACCGGCACCTGGCCCTCGCCGGTGCGGCCTTCGCCGCCGCCGTGCGGGTGGTCCACCGGGTTCATGGCCACGCCACGAACGGTCGGGCGGATGCCCTTCCAGCGGATCGCACCGGCCTTGCCGTACTGGCGCAGGTTGTGCTCTTCGTTGCTCACCTCGCCGATCGTGGCGCGGCACTCGATGTGGATACGGCGCACCTCACCGGAGCGCAGGCGGACCTGGGCGTAGGTGCTTTCGCGCGCCAGCAGCGTCACCGACGTACCGGCCGAGCGCGCGATCTGCGCGCCCTTGCCGGCCAGCAGTTCGACGCAGTGCATCGTCGAGCCCACCGGGATGTTGCGGATCGGCAGCGTGTTGCCCGCCTTGATCGGTGCTTCCGAGCCGCTCAGGATGGTGGCGCCGACTTCCAGGCCGCGCGGGGCGATGATGTAGCGGCGCTCGCCATCCGCGTAGCACACCAGCGCGATGTGGGCGGTGCGGTTCGGGTCGTACTCGATGCGCTCGACCTTCGCCGGGATGCCGTCCTTGTTGCGCTTGAAGTCCACCACGCGGTAGTGGTGCTTGTGACCACCGCCCTTGTGGCGGATCGTGATGTGGCCGTTGTTGTTGCGGCCCGCATTCTGGATCTGCGGCTCGAGCAGCGACGCTTCGGGCTTGCCCTTGTGCAGGTGCGAATGCACCACCTTCACCACGGCACGGCGGCCAGGCGAGGTCGGTTTGACTTTGACGACTGCCATTACGCGGCCTCCCCGGAGAAGTTGAGCTCCTGACCCGGCTTCAGGCAGACATAGGCCTTGCGAACGTTGTCGCGGCGACCGACGCCACGGCTGGAGCGCTTGGTCTTGCCTTTGGTGTTCACGACCGACACCTTGTCGACCTCGACCTTGAACAGCAGTTCGACCGCTGCCTTGATTTCGGGCTTGGTCGCGTCCTGCAGGACCTTGAACAGCACCTGGTTGTGCGCCTCGGCCACAGCCGTGGCCTTCTCGGACACGATCGGCGCGACCAGCACCTGCATCAGGCGGTCTTCCTTGAACTTGAGAGCGCTCATGCCAGCATCTCCTTGAGCTTCTCGATCGCGCCCTTCGTCACCAGGACCTTCTTGTAGAAGACCAGCGACAGCGGATCGGCGTAACGCGGCTCGATCACCAGCACATTGGCAAGGTTGCGCGAGGCGAGGAACAGGTTCTCGTCGACTTCGTCGGCGATCACCAGCACCGACTCCAGGCCCATGGCCTTGAACTTGGCCGCCAACGCCTTGGTCTTGGGGCTCTCGACCTTGATCGAGTCGACCACCGCAAGACGCCCTTCACGGGCCAACTGCGACAAGATCGCCGCCATGCCGGCGCGGTACATCTTCTTGTTGACCTTGTGGCTGAAGTTCTCTTCCGGGCTGTTCGGGAAGATCCGACCGCCTCCGCGCCACAGCGGTGACGAGGTCATGCCGGCGCGGGCACGGCCGGTGCCCTTCTGGCGCCACGGCTTCTTGGTCGAGTGCTTGACCGTCTGGCGGTCCTTCTGGGCGCGCGTACCTTGGCGAGCATTCGCCTGGTAGGCCACCACCACCTGGTGCACCAGCGCTTCGTTGTAGTCGCGGCCGAACACGGTGTCCGGCGCGTCGACCTTCGAAGCGGCCTGGCCTTGTTCGTTCAGGAGCTCGAGTTCCATCAGTTCGCTCCCTTCTTGGCCTTGACCTTGACGGCCGGGCGCACCGTGACGAAACCGTTCTTCGCGCCGGGAACCGCACCACGCACCAGCAGGAGCTGACGGGCCTCGTCGACACGCACGATGTCGAGGTTCTGCGTCGTCTTGGTCACATCGCCGCGGTGGCCGGACATCTTCTTGCCCGGAAACACGCGACCCGGGTCCTGCGCCATCGAGATCGAGCCCGGCACGTTGTGCGAACGGCTGTTGCCGTGCGACGCGCGCTGCGAGCTGAAGTTGTGGCGCTTGATGGTGCCGGTGAAGCCCTTGCCGATCGAGGTGCCCTGCACGTCGACCTTCTGGCCGGCAGCGAACAGGCCCACCGGCAGCGTGCCGCCCGGCTTGTACTCGGCCGCCACCTCGGCACTGACGGGGAATTCCTTCAGGATCTCACCCGCCTCGACACCCGCCTTGGCAAGGTGCCCGGCTTCGGGCTTGCTGACGCGCGACGCCTTGCGCGCACCGAAAGCCACCTGGATGGCGCTGTAGCCGTCGGTTTCGACGGTCTTGACCTGGGTCACGCGGTTGTTCGACACGTCGAGCACCGTCACAGGCACGGCGTCGCCGTCGTCCGTGAAGATGCGCATCATGCCCACCTTGCGGCCCAGCAAACCGAGGCGGTCGCCCGGATTGGCTGTAGTCATGGTTGTTCTCCAATGCCCGACATCGATTGGCCGGGCTGACTTCACTGAGGCGCCCGGGAACCCTTCGGCCCCGAGTCACCACGATGTCTTGCCCGCAGCATCGAGATGCCGCGGGTAGAAAAGCCTGCGATTGTAGCAGCAGCGAACAAAGCCGCAACTGCCAGGGCCCGCAGCGAGCCCGCTCAGATCACTGCAGCTTGATCTCGACGTCCACGCCCGCCGGCAAGTCGAGCTTCATCAGCGCGTCCACGGTCTTGTCGGTGGGATCGATGATGTCCATCAGGCGCTGGTGCGTGCGGATCTCGAACTGGTCGCGCGAGCTCTTGTTGACGTGCGGCGAGCGCAGGATGTCGAAGCGCTGCATGCGGGTCGGCAGCGGCACGGGACCCTTGACGATGGCGCCGGTGCGCTTGGCGGTGTCGACGATCTCCAGGGCCGACTGGTCGATCAGCTTGTAATCGAACGCCTTCAGGCGGATGCGGATCTTTTGCTTTTGCATGACGGTTCCTTCAAAGAGCGGTACAGCGGCGGCAACGCCTGCTGCGGGGTTTCGAACGCGGGGCGGCGGGTAGCGGGCGCGCCACCCCACCGTCATGCATCACTCGAGAATTTTCGCGACGACGCCTGCGCCGACGGTGCGACCGCCCTCACGGATGGCGAAGCGCAGGCCTTCTTCCATGGCGATCGGGTTGATCAGCTTGACGGTGATGCTGACGTTGTCGCCCGGCATCACCATCTCCTTGTCCTTGGGCAACTCCACCGCGCCGGTCACGTCCGTCGTGCGGAAGTAGAACTGCGGGCGGTAGTTGTTGAAGAACGGCGTGTGGCGCCCGCCCTCTTCCTTGCTCAGCACGTAGATTTCGGCCGTGAAGTGGGTGTGCGGCTTGACCGACCCGGGCTTGCACAGCACCTGGCCGCGCTGCACGTCTTCGCGCTTGGTGCCGCGCAGCAAAATGCCCACGTTGTCGCCCGCCTGGCCCTGGTCGAGCAGCTTGCGGAACATCTCCACGCCGGTGCAGGTGGTCTTCTGGGTGGCGCTGATGCCGACGATTTCGATTTCTTCGCCAACTTTGACGATGCCGCGCTCGACGCGCCCGGTCACGACGGTGCCGCGCCCGGAGATGCTGAACACGTCTTCGACGGGCATCAGGAAGGCGCCGTCAACGGCTCGCTCGGGCGTGGGGATGTAGCTGTCCAGCGCGTCAGCGAGCTTGAGGATGGCCTGCTCGCCGAGTTCGCCCTTGTCGCCTTCCATGGCGAGCTTGGCCGACCCGTGGATGATGGGGGTGGTGTCGCCGGGGAAGTCGTACTTGTCGAGCAGCTCACGCACTTCCATCTCCACCAGCTCGAGGAGCTCGGCGTCGTCCACCATGTCGCACTTGTTCAGGAAGACGATGATGTAGGGTACGCCGACCTGGCGCGCCAGCAGGATGTGCTCGCGCGTTTGCGGCATCGGGCCGTCGGCCGCCGAGCACACCAGGATGGCGCCGTCCATCTGGGCGGCTCCGGTGATCATGTTCTTGACGTAGTCGGCGTGCCCGGGGCAGTCAACGTGCGCGTAGTGCCGGTTCTTGGTCTCGTATTCGACGTGCGCGGTGTTGATGGTGATGCCGCGCGCCTTCTCCTCCGGCGCCGCGTCGATCTGGTCGTACGCCTTCGCCTCCCCACCGAACAGCTTGCTCAGCACGGTCGTGATCGCCGCCGTCAGCGTCGTCTTCCCGTGGTCCACGTGACCAATCGTCCCAACGTTCACGTGCGGCTTGGTCCGCTCAAATTTGCTTTTCGCCATTTCAATATCTCCGGATAAAGAGCAGTGCCAGTGCTCGGTTTAAGGTCTCCGGCAGGGAGCGGATTCGCTCGCCACTGGCAGCGGGCGGCGCCCCGCCGAAGACCGGCTGGTGCTTGGTGCTTGCTTACTTGGCGCGCGACGTGATGATCGCGTCGGCGACGTTCTTCGGCGCTTCGCTGTAGTGCTTGAACTCCATCGTGTACGTGGCGCGGCCCTGCGACATCGAACGCAGCGTGGTCGAGTAGCCGAACATCTCCGACAGCGGCACCTCGGCCTTGATGACCTTGCCGCCGCCGGGCATGTCGTCCATGCCCTGGACCATGCCGCGACGCGATGACAGATCGCCCATCACGTTGCCGGCGTAGTCCTCGGGCGTTTCGACTTCCACCGCCATCATCGGCTCGAGGATGACCGGCGAAGCCTTGCGGCAGCCGTCCTTGAAGCCCAGCGAGGCAGCCATCTTGAAGGCGTTCTCGTTCGAGTCGACCTCGTGGTACGAGCCGAAGGTCAGCGTGACCTTCACGTCGACCACCGGAAAGCCCGCCAGTACGCCAGCGGGCAAGGAGTCTTCCACGCCCTTCTTGACCGCCGGGATGAACTCGCGCGGCACCACGCCGCCCTTGATCGCGTCGACGAACTCGAAGCCCTTGCCCGGCTCCTGCGGCTCGATCTTCAGCACGACGTGGCCGTACTGGCCCTTGCCGCCCGACTGGCGCACGAACTTGCCTTCGACGTCCGACACGGCCTTGCGGATGGTTTCGCGGTAGGCCACCTGCGGCTTGCCGACGTTGGCTTCCACGCCGAACTCGCGCTTCATGCGGTCGACGATGATTTCCAGGTGCAGTTCGCCCATGCCGGAGATGATGGTCTGGCCCGATTCTTCATCGGTCTTGACGCGGAACGACGGATCCTCCTGAGCCAGACGGCCCAGCGCGATACCCATCTTCTCCTGGTCGGCCTTGGTCTTGGGCTCGACAGCCTGCGAGATCACCGGCTCCGGGAAAATCATCTTCTCGAGCGTGATGATCGCGGTCGGGTCGCACAGGGTTTCGCCCGTGGTCACCTCCTTCAGACCCACGCAGGCGGCGATGTCGCCGGCCAGGATTTCCTTGATCTCCTCACGCTGGTTGGCGTGCATCTGCAGGATCCGGCCGATGCGCTCCTTCTTGCCACGGATCGGGTTGTAGACCGAGTCGCCCGACTTCAGCACACCCGAGTACACGCGCACGAAGGTCAGCTGACCGACATAGGGGTCGGTCATCAGCTTGAAGGCGAGCGCGGCGAACTTCTCGTCGTCGGCAGCGCGACGCACCACTTCCTTGTCGTCATCGTCATGGCCCGGCACCGGCGGAATGTCGATCGGCGAAGGCATGAAGTCGATCACGCCGTCGAGCATGCGCTGCACACCCTTGTTCTTGAACGCCGTGCCGCAGAACATCGGCTGGATCTCGGCGGCGATCGTGCGCGTGCGGATGCCGAACTTGATCTCCGCTTCGGACAGTTCGCCCGACTCGAGGTACTTGTTCATCAGTTCTTCGCTGGCCTCGGCCGCGGCCTCGACCATGTTCTCGCGCCACTTCTGGGCCTCGGCCTGCAGCGCCGCGGGAATCTCCTCGTAGCTGAACTTCATGCCTTGCGAAGCCTCGTCCCAGATGATCGCCTTCATCTTGATGAGGTCGATCACGCCGGTGAAGTTTTCTTCGGCGCCGATCGGCAGCACGATGGGCACCGGGTTCGCCTTCAGGCGCACCTTCATCTGGTCATAGACCTTGAAGAAGTTCGCACCGGTGCGGTCCATCTTGTTGACGAACGCGAGGCGCGGCACCTTGTACTTGTTGGCCTGGCGCCAGACGGTCTCCGACTGCGGCTGCACGCCGCCCACGGCGCAGTACACCATGCAGGCGCCATCGAGCACGCGCATCGAGCGCTCCACTTCGATCGTGAAGTCGACGTGCCCCGGGGTGTCGATGATGTTGATACGGTGCTCCGGGAAGGACAACTCCATGCCCTTCCAGAAACAGGTGGTCGCGGCCGACGTGATCGTGATGCCGCGCTCCTGCTCCTGCTCCATCCAATCCATGGTCGCAGCACCATCGTGCACCTCACCGATCTTGTGATTCACACCGGTGTAGAACAGGATGCGCTCGGTGGTGGTGGTCTTGCCGGCATCGATGTGCGCGGAGATACCGATGTTGCGGTAGCGCTCGATGGGGGTCTTGCGGGCCATGGTGTGACTCCAAATACAGGGGCCGCTCGCGGGTTCGTGGAAACCCGAAGAGCGGCCGGGGCCAAAAAGGAATGCTTAGAAGCGGAAGTGCGAGAACGCCTTGTTGGCCTCTGCCATGCGATGCACTTCGTCACGCTTCTTCATCGCGCCGCCGCGGCCCTCCGAAGCCTCGAGCAGCTCGTTGGCGAGGCGCAGGGCCATCGACTTCTCGCTGCGCTTGCGAGCCGACTCCTTGAGCCAGCGCATCGCCAGCGCCATGCGGCGCACGGGGCGAACTTCCACGGGAACTTGGTAGTTCGCACCGCCGACGCGGCGGGACTTCACTTCGACCATCGGCTTCACGTTGTTCAGCGCGGTGATGAACACCTCGAGCGGATCACGGCTGGCCTTCTTCTCGACCGTCTCCAGCGCGCCGTAAATGATGCGCTCGGCCACGGCCTTCTTACCGGACTCCATGATCACGTTCATGAACTTCGAGAGATCGACATTGCCGTACTTGGGATCGGGCAGGATCTCGCGCTTGGGTACTTCGCGACGACGGGGCATTTCTCTTCCTTCTGTGCTTCAGTCGGCCCGGGCCGAGGCCCTGACCACAGACACCCCACGGGCATCCACTTACTCGGCGGCGCATGCCATGTGCTGCGCTTGCCGCTGATGATGCACACCTTGTGTGCACCGCTGGTGACGCGCCGGCAAACCGGGCGCCGCTTTGGCCTCTCAGGCCTTCTTCGGGCGCTTCGCGCCGTACTTGGAACGCGACTGCTTGCGGTCTTTCACGCCCTGCAGGTCGAGCGAACCGCGCACGATGTGGTAGCGCACACCCGGCAAGTCCTTGACCCGGCCGCCGCGCACCAGCACCACGCTGTGCTCCTGCAGATTGTGGCCTTCACCGCCGATGTACGAGATGACCTCGAAACCGTTGGTCAGGCGCACCTTGGCCACCTTGCGAAGCGCCGAGTTCGGCTTCTTCGGCGTGGTGGTGTAGACGCGGGTGCAGACGCCCCGACGCTGCGGGCCGCCCTGCATCGCAGGCGACTTCGACTTCGTGACCTCGGTCTGGCGACCGTGGCGCACGAGCTGGTTGATGGTTGGCATGGGTAACTTGTTCCCGTTTGAAGTTACTGGTTCAGGTCTTCCGGGGTCATGCGCGACGCCTCCAGACGAACCAACCCGGGATGCACGCCTGACGCCTCGAGCGAGGACTGTTCAGGAAGTGCGACGCAGGTCGCCCAGCAAAGAGCGCAGCAGAATCTGCCGAAAAGCCTGACAGTATATTCGTGTCGGCCACCTCCCGCAAGCCGGGGCCGGGTGCGCCTGCGCCCTTGCCACGACACCCACCCCCGTTCATGACACCTGTCCCCCATGGCAACCCTGCCAGCGCCGTCATCGACACCAACGCCATCCTCGACTGGCTGGTCTTTCGCGAGTCGACCGCCATTTTCGGCCGGGCGATCGAGACCGGCGCCCTGCGCTGGATGGCCACCCCGCCCATGCTGCTCGAATGCCAGCGGCTGTTCGCCAGCAGCAGCCTGGCGCACTGGAGGCCGGATGCCGCTCGGCTAGAGGCCGCCTGGACGCGCTGGGCCCATGTCGAGACCAGCGCCATTCCCTGCGGCCCGCTGCGCTGCACCGACACCGACGATCAGATGTTCATCGACCTTGCGCTGGCACGCCGCACGCCCTGGCTGCTCACGCGTGACCGGGCGCTGCTGAAGCTCGCGAAACGGGCGGAGCGGCTGGGCGTGCGGATACGCACGCCCAGCGCATGGGCCCGCGAAGCGCAGACGATCCCGGCAGATACCCACCCCGGCTGAGGCAAGGCACGGCCGGCAGGGCATGGAGCGCCCAGAAAAAAGGGCGGCCGAAGGCCGCCCCTGAGCAAACAGCCGCCGCGCTTACTGCGGGGGCAGTTCCTCACCGGCCACTTCGGCACCCGACGGGGCCAGCGAAGCCAGTTCCTCGGCCTCCTGCAAGGCGATCGAGCGGCGCTCGGCGTCGTCCATCTCCTCCTTGGCCTTGCGCGCCCGGTGGAAAGCCAGACCGGTACCGGCCGGGATCAGGCGGCCCACGATGACGTTCTCCTTCAGACCGCGGAGTTCGTCGCGCTTGCCCATGATCGCCGCCTCGGTCAGCACGCGCGTGGTTTCCTGGAACGACGCCGCCGAGATGAACGAATCGGTCGACAGCGAGGCCTTGGTGATGCCCAGCAACACGTCGGCATGCGTGGCGATCATCTTGCCTTCGGCACGCATGCGGTCGTTGGTGTCCAGCATCGACGCACGCTCGACCTGCTCGCCGAGGATGTAGTGCGTGTCGCCCGGGTTGACGATCTGCACGCGGCGCAGCATCTGGCGAACGATCACCTCGATGTGCTTGTCGTTGATCTTCACCCCCTGCAGGCGGTACACGTCCTGCACCTCGTCGACGATGTAACGCGCCAGCTCCTCGATCCCCAGCAAGCGCAGGATGTCCTGCGGGTCCGCCGGACCGTCGACGATCGACTCGCCCTTGTTGACCACCTGGCCTTCGTGGACCACGATGTTCTTTTCCTTGGGCACCAGCTCTTCGTAGACCTTGCCTTCGGGGTCGGTGATCTGCAGACGCACCTTGCCCTTGGTTTCCTTGCCGAACGACACGGTGCCGGTCATCTCGGCGAGCGCACCCTTGTCCTTGGGCGTGCGGGCCTCGAACAGCTCGGCCACCCGCGGCAGACCCCCGGTGATGTCGCGCGTCTTCTGGCCTTCCACCGGAATGCGCGCCAGCACTTCGCCCGGAGCGAGGTCCTGACCGTCGCGGATCTGCACCAGCGAGCCGATCGGGAAGCCGATCGTCACCGAGTGATCGGTGCCGGGGATCTTCACCTCGTTGCCGGCGGCGTCCAGCAGCTTGACCTGCGGGCGCACCACCTTCGCCGCGCCGCGGCGCTTCGGGTCGATCACCACCAGCGTCGACAGGCCGGTCACTTCGTCCACCTGCTTGGCGACGGTGACGCCCTCCTCGACGTTCTCGAACCTCGCCTTGCCGGCGAACTCGGTGATGATCGGACGGGTCAGCGGGTCCCAGTTGGCCAGCACGGTGCCGGCCTTGACCTGCTGGTCGGCCTTGATGTTGAGCGTCGCGCCGTAGGGCAGCTTGTGTCGCTCGCGCTCGCGGCCATGCTGATCGGAGATGATGATTTCGCCGGAGCGCGAGATCACCACCAGCTCCCCCTTGCCGTTGGTCACGTAGCGCATCGTCGCGTTGAAGCCGATGTGGCCATCGGACTTCGCTTCGACGCTGGACGCCACCGCCGCCCGCGAAGCCGCACCACCGATGTGGAAGGTGCGCATCGTCAGCTGCGTGCCGGGCTCACCGATCGACTGTGCGGCGATCACGCCGACCGCTTCGCCGGAGTTCACCAGACCGCCACGGCCCAGGTCGCGGCCATAGCACTTGGCGCACAGGCCGAAGCGCGTGTGGCAGGTCAGCGGCGTGCGGACCTTCACCTCGTCGACAGCGGCCGCCTCGACGATGTCGAGCGTGTCCTCGTCGAGCATCAGGCCGGCCGGCACCACCACCTGCTGGCTCTCGGGGTGCAGCACGTCGATGGCCGTCACACGTCCGAGAATGCGGTCGCGCAGCGACTCGATGACCTCGCCGCCTTCGACCAGCGCGCGCATCGCGATGCCGGCGTCGGTACCGCAATCGTCTTCGATGACCACCAGATCCTGGGTCACGTCGACGAGCCGGCGCGTCAGGTAGCCGGAGTTCGCGGTCTTCAGCGCCGTGTCCGCCAGACCCTTGCGGGCGCCGTGGGTCGAGATGAAGTACTGCAGCACGTTCAGGCCTTCACGGAAGTTCGCCGTGATGGGCGTCTCGATGATCGAGCCGTCCGGCTTGGCCATCAGGCCGCGCATGCCGGCGAGCTGGCGGATCTGCGCGGCGGAACCGCGCGCACCCGAGTCGGCCATCATGTAGATGGAGTTGAACGACTCCTGGTCGACTTCCTTGCCATGGCGGTCGATGACCTTCTGCTTGGCCAGCTGGCTCATCATGACCTTGCCGACTTCGTCGCCGGTCTTGCCCCAGATGTCGACCACCTTGTTGTAGCGCTCGCCGGCCGTCACGAGACCCGAGACGTACTGCTGCTCGATCTCCTTGACTTCCTTCTCGGCGCGCTCGATCAGGCCCGGCTTCTCCTTCGGCACCAGCATGTCGTCGATCGAGATCGAGATGCCGGCGCGCGTGGCCAGACGGAAGCCGCTCTGCAGCAGCTTGTCGGCCAGGACCACCGTTTCCTTCAGGCCGCACTTGCGGAACGAGGTGTTGATCAGGCGCGAGATCTCCTTCTTCTTCAGCGCCTTGTTGATGTTCGAGAACGGCAGCCCCTTGGGCAGGATCTCGGACAGCAGCGCGCGGCCGACCGTCGTGTCCACGAGTTGGGTCGAGGCCGTGAACTCGCCCGTTTCCTTGTCCTTGGTCCACTCGGTCAGGCGCACGGCGATCTTGGCGGTGATCTCCACCTGGGCGTTGTCGAGCGCACGCTGCACCTCGACCACGTCGGAGAAGATCAGGCCCTCGCCCTTGGCATTGATGCGGTCGCGGGTCGCGTAGTACAGACCCAGCACCACGTCCTGCGAGGGCACGATCGACGGCTCGCCGTTGGCCGGGAACAGCACGTTGTTGGAGGCCAGCATCAGCGTGCGGGCTTCCATCTGCGCCTCGATCGACAGCGGCACGTGGACGGCCATCTGGTCACCGTCGAAGTCGGCGTTGAACGCCGCGCAGACGAGCGGATGCAGCTGGATCGCCTTGCCTTCGATCAGCACCGGCTCGAAGGCCTGGATGCCCAGGCGGTGCAGCGTCGGTGCACGATTCAGCATCACCGGGTGTTCCTTGATGACCTCTTCAAGGATGTCCCAGACCACCGGCGTGCCCGATTCCACTTCCTTCTTCGCCGCCTTGATGGTGGTGGCGATGCCCATCGCTTCGAGGCGCGAGAAGATGAAGGGCTTGAACAGCTCGAGCGCCATCAGCTTGGGCAGGCCGCACTGGTGCAGCTTGAGCGTCGGGCCGACCACGATGACCGAACGGCCCGAGTAGTCGACGCGCTTGCCCAGCAGGTTCTGGCGGAAGCGGCCGCTCTTGCCCTTGATCATGTCGGCCAGCGACTTCAGCGCGCGCTTGTTGGCGCCCGTCATGGCCTTGCCACGGCGGCCGTTGTCCAGCAGCGAGTCCACCGCTTCCTGCAGCATGCGCTTTTCGTTGCGCACGATGATTTCCGGCGCCTTCAACTCCAGCAGCCGCGCAAGGCGGTTGTTGCGGTTGATGACACGGCGGTACAGGTCGTTCAGGTCGGAGGTGGCGAAGCGCCCGCCGTCCAGGGGAACGAGCGGACGCAGGTCCGGCGGCAGCACCGGCAGCACGTTCATCACCATCCACTGCGGCTTGATGCCCGACTTCTTGAAGGCCTCCATGACCTTCAGGCGACGCGAGTTCTTCTTGACCTTCAGTTCGGAGCCGGTCATGTCGCCGCGCAGGCGCTCGATCTCGACATCGAGATCGATCTCGGCCAGCAGCTTCTGGATGCCCTCGGCGCCCATCAGCGCGACGAACTCGTCGCCGTGCTGCTGCTTCTTCGCGTCGTAGTCGTCCTCGGTCATGATCGAGAACTTCTTGAGTTCCGTCATGCCCGGGTCGACCACCACGTAGGCTTCGAAGTACAGCACGCGCTCGATGTCGCGCAGCGTCATGTCGAGCACCAGACCCAGACGGCTCGGCAGGCTCTTCAGGAACCAGATGTGCGCGCACGGCGCCGCCAGGTCGATGTGACCCATGCGGTCGCGGCGCACCTTGGTCTGCGTCACTTCGACGCCGCACTTCTCGCAAATCACGCCGCGGTGCTTCAGGCGCTTGTACTTCCCGCACAGGCACTCGTAGTCCTTGATCGGGCCGAAGATCTTGGCGCAGAACAGGCCGTCGCGTTCCGGCTTGAAGGTCCGGTAGTTGATGGTTTCTGGCTTCTTCACCTCACCGAACGACCAGCTGCGGATCTTCTCCGGCGAAGCCAGGCCGATCTTGATGGCATCGAAATGCTCATCAGGGGTGAACTGCTTGAAAAGGTCGAGTAGTCCCTTCATGCATCTTCTCCTTTAGTTGCGCTCGAGCTCGATGTCGATCCCGAGCGAACGAATTTCCTTCACCAGCACGTTGAACGATTCCGGCATGCCGGCCTCGATCGCGTGCTCGCCCTTGACGATGCTTTCGTACACCTTGGTGCGGCCGTTCACGTCATCCGACTTCACGGTCAGCATTTCCTGCAGCACGTAGCTCGCGCCATAGGCTTCCAGGGCCCAGACTTCCATCTCACCGAAGCGCTGGCCACCGAACTGCGCCTTGCCGCCCAGCGGCTGCTGGGTAACGAGCGAGTACGGTCCCGTGGAGCGGGCGTGCATCTTGTCGTCGACCAGGTGGTGCAGCTTGAGCACGTGCATGTAGCCTACGGTCACCGGGCGCTCGAAGGCGTCTCCGGTGCGTCCGTCGTGCAGCGTCGCCTGCGTGCGGGTCGCGTTCAAGCCCTTCACCGCGGCGATCTCCGGCGGATAGGCCAGGTGCATCATGGCGCGGATCTCTTCCTCGGCGGCGCCGTCGAACACCGGCGTCGCGAACGGCACGCCCTGTGCGAGATTGGTCGCCATCTCGGTGATCTCGGCATCGCTGAGTGCGCTCAGGCTCTCGGTCTTGCCGCCCGACTTGTTGTACAACTCATCGAGGAACTTGCGCACTTCGGCGATCTTCGCCTCGTGCTGCAGCATGTCGCCGATGCGCTGACCGATGCCCTTGGCGGCCCAGCCGAGGTGAACCTCGAGCACCTGCCCGACGTTCATCCGCGAAGGCACGCCGAGCGGGTTCAGCACGATGTCGCAGGGGGTGCCGTCGGCCATGTAGGGCATGTCCTCGACCGGAACGATCTTGGAGACCACGCCCTTGTTGCCGTGGCGGCCGGCCATCTTGTCGCCCGGCTGCAGGCGGCGCTTGACGGCCAGGTAGACCTTGACCATCTTCAGCACGCCCGCCGGCAGCTCGTCGCCCTGCGTGAGCTTCTTGCGCTTCTCCTCGAAGGCGAGGTCGAAGCTGTGGCGCGTCTGCTCGAGCGAGTTCTTGATCGACTCGAGCTGGTTGGCGATGTCGTCGTCCGCCGGGCGGATGTCGAACCAGTGGTACTTGTCGACGCTGCCCAGGTAGGCCTTGTCGATCACGGTGCCCTTGAGGAGCTTGTTCGGGCCACCGTTCGCGGTCTTGCCGGCCAGCAGCTTCTCGATCCGGTCGAAGGCGTCGGCCTCGACGATGCGCAGCTGGTCGTTCAGGTCCAGGCGGAAGCGCTTGAGCTCGTCGTCGATGATCTGCTGGGCGCGCTTGTCGCGCTGGATGCCTTCGCGGGTGAACACCTGCACGTCGATCACGGTGCCGTTGGTGCCCTGGTCCACGCGCAGCGAGGTGTCCTTCACGTCGGAGGCCTTCTCGCCGAAGATCGCGCGCAGCAGCTTCTCTTCCGGCGTCAGCGTGGTCTCGCCCTTGGGCGTGACCTTGCCGACCAGCACGTCGCCCGGGTTCACCTCGGCACCGATGTAGACGATGCCCGACTCGTCGAGCCGGCCGAGCTGCTGCTCGGACAGGTTCGGGATGTCGCGGGTGATTTCCTCCGAGCCCAGCTTGGTGTCGCGCGCCATCACCACCAGTTCCTCGATGTGGATCGAGGTGTAGCGGTCCTCGGCGACCACGCGTTCGGAGATCAGGATCGAGTCTTCGAAGTTGTAGCCGTTCCAGGGCATGAACGCGACCAGCATGTTCTGGCCGAGCGCCAGTTCGCCGATGTCGGTCGATGCGCCGTCGGCGATCACGTCGCCGGCGCCCACCTGGTCACCGCGCTGGACGATGGGGCGCTGGTGGATGTTGGTGTTCTGGTTCGAGCGCTGGTACTTGATCAGGTTGTAGATGTCGACGCCGACCTCGCCCGCCACCGTTTCCGCGTCGTTGACGCGGATCACGATGCGGTTGGTGTCGATGTAGTCGACCACGCCGCCGCGCTTGGCGGTGACGACCGTGCCCGAGTCGACCGCCGAGACGCGCTCGACGCCGGTGCCGACGAAGGCCTTCTCGGGGCGCAGCACCGGCACCGCCTGGCGCTGCATGTTCGCGCCCATCAGCGCGCGGTTCGCATCGTCGTGCTCGAGGAAGGGCACCAGCGAGGCCGCGACCGACACGATCTGCGTCGGCGCCACATCCATGTACTGGATGCGCTCCGGCGAGGTCAGCACCGACTCGCCGCTCTCGCGGGCCGACACCAGCTCGTCGATCAGCTTGCCGTCCTTGTCGAGACCGGCGTTGGCCTGCGCGATGACGTACTTGCCTTCCTCGATGGCCGACAGGTAGTCGATCTGGTCGGTGACCTTGCTGTCGATCACACGGCGGTACGGCGTCTCGAGGAAGCCGTATTCGTTCAGCTGCGCGTACAGCGCCAGCGAGTTGATCAGGCCGATGTTCGGGCCTTCCGGCGTCTCGATCGGGCAGACGCGGCCGTAGTGGGTCGGGTGCACGTCGCGCACCTCGAAGCCGGCGCGCTCGCGGGTCAGGCCGCCCGGGCCCAGGGCCGAGACGCGCCGCTTGTGCGTGATCTCGGACAGCGGGTTGGTCTGGTCCATGAACTGCGACAGCTGGCTCGCCCCGAAGAACTCCTTCAGCGCCGCGGAGATCGGCTTGGAGTTGATCAGGTCGTGCGGCATCAGCGCCTCGGTCTCGGCCTGGCCCAGACGCTCCTTCACGGCCTTCTCGATGCGCGCCAGGCCCGAGCGGTACTGGTTCTCGGCCAGTTCGCCGACGCAGCGCACGCGGCGGTTGCCGAGGTGGTCGATGTCGTCGACCTCGCCGCGGCCGTTGCGCAGCTCGACCAGGATCTTGACCACGTCGAGGATGTCGTCGTTGGCCAGCACCATGCGGCCTTCGGCCGTGTCACGCCCGACACGGGCGTTGAACTTCATGCGGCCGACACGCGACAGGTCGTAGGTGTCCTCGCTGTAGAACAGGCGGTTGAACAGCGCCTGCACCGCGTCCTCGGTCGGCGGCTCGCCGGGGCGCATCATGCGGTAGATGGCCACGCGGGCGGCCAGCTCGTCGGCGGTCTCGTCGCTGGCCAGCGTCTGCGAGATGTACGCGCCCATGTCGAGCTCGTTCGTGTACAGGCACTGGATGTCCTTGATACCCGCGACGCGCAGCTTCTTCAGCAGCGCGTCGGTCAGCTCTTCATTGGCCTTGGCGATGATCTCGCCGGTGTCGGCGTCGACCATGTTCTTCGCCAGCACGCGGCCGACGAGAAAGTCTTCCGGCACGCTGATGAAGGTGGTGCCCGAGGCCTCCAGCGCGCGCGTGTGACGCGCCGTGATGCGCTTGTCTTTTTCGACGATCACGGCACCCGACTTGTCGGTGATGTCGAAGCGCGCCACTTCACCGCGCAGCCGGTCGGCCACGAACTCCATCTGCGCGCCCGAGTCCATCAGGCGGAAGTTGTCGAACACGAAGAAGTTCGCGAGGATCTGCTCCGGATTCAGGCCGATGGCCTTCAGCAGGATCGTCACCGGCATCTTGCGGCGGCGGTCGACGCGGAAGTACAGGATGTCCTTCGGGTCGAACTCGAAGTCCAGCCACGAGCCGCGGTAGGGAATGATGCGCGCGCTGAACAGCAGCTTGCCCGAGCTGTGGGTCTTGCCCTTGTCGTGCTCGAAGAACACGCCCGGCGAGCGGTGCAGCTGCGACACGATCACGCGCTCGGTGCCGTTGACGATGAAGGAGCCGTAGTCGGTCATCAGGGGCACTTCGCCCATGTAGACCTCCTGCTCCTTGATCTCCTTGACCACCTTCGACTGCGAGGTCGAGGTTTCGCGGTCATAGATGATCATCTGCAGCTTCGCGCGCACCGCGGCGGCGTAGGTCAGGCCGCGCTGCTGGCATTCCCGCGTGTCGAACGCGGGCTTGGCCATGTTGAACTCGATGTACTTCATCTCCACGAACCCGTTGTGCGAGACGATCGGGAAGGCGGAGAGGAAGGCGGCTTGCAAGCCCTCCGGTTTGCGCTTTTGGGGCGGCACGTCCTTCTGAAGGAAGGCGACGTAGGAATCCTTCTGCATCGTCAGCAGATAGGGCACGCCCAAGACGTTTTCGCGCTTTCCGAAACTCTTCCGGATGCGCTTGCGCTCGGTGTAGCTGTAGGGGGTTGCTTGCGCCATTGATCACTCCGTGTCGAATGAACACCGCCCGGCCTAGGCGATACTCTTTCGGCGACTGGCGACGCAGACCTTGCGTCTGCTGCTTGGTGGCTGGCCACTACCAGCCGCTGGCGGACAACCGGGGCATTGCACCCCAGCCCGACCAAACCGGTTCCCTGCAGTCGTTTCAGAGAACACTTGGAAACCCCCGCGAGAGGCTTTCAAGTGCTCACAGCCCAGCTGGAAAACCCTCGATTATCAACTCGAGAGCCTTTCAGCGATCCGCGAAGGGCTATCCGGCGGGATAACCCTGGAGCGCAAAAGGCTGGGAGCCGAATCGGCGCCCAGCCCCGCGCTGCGGACCGAATTACTTGATCTCGGCCTTGGCGCCAGCATCCACCAGCTTCTTCAGGGCAGCCTCGGCATCGGCCTTGGCAATGGCTTCCTTGACGGCCTTCGGAGCGCCGTCGACCAGATCCTTGGCTTCCTTCAGGCCCAGGCCCGTCAGTTCGCGCACGGCCTTGATGACCGACACCTTGTTGGCACCGGCCTCGAGCAACACCACGTTGAACTCGGTCTTCTCTTCCACCGCAGCGGCGGCAGCGCCGCCACCACCGGCGGCCGGAGCGGCCACGGCCGCGGCGGACACGCCGAACTTCTCTTCGATGGCCTTGACCAGGTCATTGAGTTCCAGCACGGAGATGGTGTCCAGTGCGGTCAGGAAAGCGTCTTTATCGAATGCCATTTTGGATTCCTCGAAACAGATAGGTTTGCGTTGATGCGATCGTCAGGCGGCCGGTGCGGCCTCGGCGGTCACCGTCGGTGCGGCGCCTTCGCCCTTCTTGTCGGCCACGGCCACCAGTGCCCGCGCAAAGCGCGAGATCGGCGACTGCAGCAGGCCGGCGAGCTGGGTCAGCAGCACCTCCCTGCTCGGCACCGCCGCCAGGGCCTTGACCCCGGCAGCATCCAGTGCCTTGCCATTCAGGGCACCGCCCTTGACGACCAGCTTTTCGTTGGTCTTGGCGAAGTCCGCGATGACTTTGGCTGCTGCCACGGCGTCTTCGGAGAAGCCGTAGATCAGCGGTCCGGCCATGCTCCCGGCGGCCACTTCGAACGGCGTGCCGGCGACGGCGCGGCGAGCGAGCGTGTTCTTCAGCACGTGAAGATAGACGCCCTTCTCGCGCGCCTGCTTGCGCAGCGCGTTCAAGTGTTCCACCGTGAGTCCGCGGTACTCGGCCAGCGCCAGCGTCTGTGCCTTGGCCACCTGGGCCGACACCTGCGCCACGACGGCTTCTTTCTCGTTGCGATTCAGACTCAAGGTCCACTCCTTTGCTTATGCACCGGCAGCCTTGCAGCCCCCGGCACCCACGTCAGCGACCTTCTGTCCAGGAACCCCGCCGATCACGAAGCGATTCGTCATCGGCGGCCTTGCCCGTTCAGCGGGATCGCCATCTGCGTTGGCTTCGTCACCGGCCTCACGACCGGCTCCTCAATTAGGCGGCTCGCACCGCACCAACGGTCTTTGACGGCCCGCGCCGGATCGCCCCGAGAGGTTCACCGACACGGCCCACCAATTCAGCCGAACCTCGCGTCAGACACTCGCGAGGCCCTTGTTCAATGTCAGCCCTGCGCGGAGGCGTTGATCGACGCCACATCGACGCGCACACCCACGCCCATGGTCGACGACACCGCCACCTTGCGCAGGTAGATGCCCTTGCTGGTCGCCGGCTTGGCCTTGTTCAGTGCCTCGATCAGCGCCTGCAGGTTGCCCTTGAGCTTGTCGCCGTCGAACGAGCGACGGCCCAGCGTCGTGTGGATGATGCCGGCCTTGTCGACACGGAACTGCACCTGACCGGCCTTGGCATTCTTCACCGCCGTGGCCACATCGGGTGTCACGGTGCCGACCTTCGGGTTCGGCATCAGGCCGCGCGGGCCGAGGATCTGCCCCAGCGTTCCGACGACGCGCATCGTGTCCGGCGAAGCGATCACGACGTCGAAGTTCATGACGCCGGCCTTGATCTGCTCGGCCAGGTCTTCCATGCCGACCAGATCGGCACCAGCGGCCTTGGCCTCTTCGGCCTTGGCGCCCTGGGCGAACACGGCCACGCGTTTGGTCTTGCCGGTGCCGTTGGGCAGCACGACGGCGCCACGCACGACCTGGTCTGACTTCTTCGCGTCGATGCCGAGTTGCACCGAGACATCGATCGATTCGTCGAACTTCGCAGTCGCGCAGTCACGCACGATCTTGAACGCGTCGTCGATCGGGTACAGCTTCAGGCTGTCGACCTTGGACTCGAAGGCCTTTTGGCGTTTGCTGAGCTTTGCCATGTCAGACGCCCTCCGCCGTAACGCCCATCGAACGGGCCGTGCCTGCAATGGTGCGAACCGCAGCGTCCAGATCGGCCGCCGTCAGGTCCTTGGTCTTCATCTTGGCGATTTCCTCGAGCTGGGCCCGGGTGATCTTGCCGACCTTGTCGGTGTGCGGCTTGGCCGAGCCCTTGTCGAGCTTGATGGCCTTCTTGATCAACACCGTCGCGGGCGGTGACTTCAGCTGGAAGGTGAAGCTCTTGTCCGCGAAGGCCGTGATCACGACCGGCAGCACGAGGCCGGGCTCCATCGACTGGGTCTGCGCGTTGAACGCCTTGCAGAACTCCATGATGTTGAGACCGCGCTGACCCAGCGCGGGACCGATCGGGGGCGATGGATTCGCCTTGCCCGCGGGAATCTGCAGCTTGATGAAGCCGACAATCTTCTTGGCCATGTATCTCTCCTAGGACCCCCGTCGCGGCCTGCGATGAGGGTTGAGTGCAAACGCCAGGGGCTGGTTACCCGGGCTCCTCACACCGATGTCACGTCACCGGCAGCAACGGATGGCGTTCGGCAGGCCTTGCGACGCACCACCCCGCCATCGGGGCTGTTGATCCAGAACCGCGTCAAACCTTCTCGACCTCGTGGAAGTCCAGTTCGACCGGTGTCGAACGGCCGAAGATCGTGACCGAGACGCGCACCTTGGACTTGTCGTAGTTGACTTCCTCGATCGCGCCGTTGAAGTCGGTGAACGGGCCTTCCTTGACACGCACCAGTTCGCCGACTTCCCACTCGACCTTGGGACGCGGCTTCTCGATGCCTTCTTGCATCTGGTGCACGATCTTCATCACCTCGGCTTCCGAGATCGGCGCCGGGCGGTTCTTCGCGCCCCCGACGAAACCGGTGACCTTGGAGGTGTGCTTCACCAGGTGCCAGGACTCGTCGTCCATCAGCATCTCGACCAGCACGTAACCAGGGAAAAAACGGCGCTGGGTGACGGCCTTCTTGCCGTTCTTCATCTCGACCACCTCTTCGGTGGGAACGAGAATGCGGCCGAACTTCGACTGCATGGCGGCGCGATCGATGCGCTCGCGCAGGTTGCGTTCCACCGCCTTCTCCATGCCGGAATAGGCGTGCACAACGTACCAGCGCAGCGGATTCGCGGGCGCCGCATCGGTGGTTGCCGGGGTCTGGACTTCGCTCATGTTCAACCTCGCGCCTCTCAGCGCCAACCCAGGATCAAGTCGTACAAGGCCCACTCCAGGGTCTTGTCGGTGAGCCACAGAAAGAGCGCCATCACGAACACGAAGGCGAACACGTAACCCGTCATCTGCATCGCTTCCTTGCGGCTCGGCCACACGACCTTGCGCAATTCGCGCACCGAGTCGCGCCCGAAGCCTGCCAGCGCCTTGCCCGGCTCGGCCGTGAAGAACACGGCGACGCCCGCCGCCGCCAGCAACAGCAAGGCGACCACGCGCAGCCACAAGTCCTGCTTGCCGAGCAAGTAGAACGCAGCGACCGCGCCGACGACGAGCAGGCCAGCAACGGCGAGCTTGGCCTTGTCAGCGCCGGTGGAAACGGTTTCGACGGTTGGGTTGTTCATCTTGCTTCTTGTTCGATCGCGACTGCGGCCGAGGCCTTTTCGTGCCGCGGGCCTTTCAGCAGCAAGGCCCGCGGGGTCGATTGACTCCCTGCGGGCCGCTGCGCCGGTGGTTGCGCTCGATTCGATCAGTGCCTGTTGAACTCCGACGGGTGGTGCGTGGCAGGGGCAGAGGGAATCGAACCCCCAACCTTCGGTTTTGGAGACCGACGCTCTGCCAATTGAGCTATACCCCTACGCAAACCCTTGAAACAATCACTCGAGAATTTTCGCGACGACGCCTGCGCCGACGGTGCGACCGCCCTCACGGATGGCGAAGCGCAGGCCTTCTTCCATGGCGATCGGGTTGATCAGCTTGACGGTGATGCTGACGTTGTCGCCCGGCATCACCATCTCCTTGTCCTTGGGCAACTCCACCGCGCCGGTCACGTCCGTCGTGCGGAAGTAGAACTGCGGGCGGTAGTTGTTGAAGAACGGCGTGTGGCGCCCGCCCTCTTCCTTGCTCAGCACGTAGATTTCGGCCGTGAAGTGGGTGTGCGGCTTGACCGACCCGGGCTTGCACAGCACCTGGCCGCGCTGCACGTCTTCGCGCTTGGTGCCGCGCAGCAAAATGCCCACGTTGTCGCCCGCCTGGCCCTGGTCGAGCAGCTTGCGGAACATCTCCACGCCGGTGCAGGTGGTCTTCTGGGTGGCGCTGATGCCGACGATTTCGATTTCTTCGCCAACTTTGACGATGCCGCGCTCGACGCGCCCGGTCACGACGGTGCCGCGCCCGGAGATGCTGAACACGTCTTCGACGGGCATCAGGAAGGCGCCGTCAACGGCTCGCTCGGGCGTGGGGATGTAGCTGTCCAGCGCGTCAGCGAGCTTGAGGATGGCCTGCTCGCCGAGTTCGCCCTTGTCGCCTTCCATGGCGAGCTTGGCCGACCCGTGGATGATGGGGGTGGTGTCGCCGGGGAAGTCGTACTTGTCGAGCAGCTCACGCACTTCCATCTCCACCAGCTCGAGGAGCTCGGCGTCGTCCACCATGTCGCACTTGTTCAGGAAGACGATGATGTAGGGTACGCCGACCTGGCGCGCCAGCAGGATGTGCTCGCGCGTTTGCGGCATCGGGCCGTCGGCCGCCGAGCACACCAGGATGGCGCCGTCCATCTGGGCGGCTCCGGTGATCATGTTCTTGACGTAGTCGGCGTGCCCGGGGCAGTCAACGTGCGCGTAGTGCCGGTTCTTGGTCTCGTATTCGACGTGCGCGGTGTTGATGGTGATGCCGCGCGCCTTCTCCTCCGGCGCCGCGTCGATCTGGTCGTACGCCTTCGCCTCCCCACCGAACAGCTTGCTCAGCACGGTCGTGATCGCCGCCGTCAGCGTCGTCTTCCCATGGTCCACGTGACCAATCGTCCCAACGTTCACGTGCGGCTTGGTCCGCTCAAATTTGCTTTTCGCCATCTCGATCTCCTGAAGGTCGCTGGTGACAGTTGCTTGAGAGTGCCTGCGAAGGTGGTGCCCATGGCGCGGATCGAACGCGCGACCTCTCCCTTACCAAGGGAGTGCTCTACCACTGAGCCACATGGGCATCGATACTGGTCTGCACCCGGCTCGACCGAGCCTCGGGCACACATCACTATCGACCCACCGAACCAACCACCACCGCCCGAAGGCCCGCAAACCCATGAACACCAACTGGAGCGGGAGACGGGAATCGAACCCGCGTCATTAGCTTGGAAGGCTAGGGTTCTACCATTGAACTACTCCCGCCCTGGGAGTCGCCGCCCTGACCGGCGCAGCCAGCATCACTCACTCGGTTTGCGGCCCCTGCGAGCCACGGCACACACAACTTCTCGACAGTCGCCCTGGTGGAGGAGGCTGGATTCGAACCAGCGTAGGCGTAAGCCAACAGATTTACAGTCTGCCCCCTTTAGCCACTCGGGCACCCCTCCGGGACGAGCCCGCGACTATATCACGCTGGCCGAGGCCTACAAGCTTGCCCCACTGCCGATCAGGCCCGGGAATCCGCCCCCAGCGACCAGTCGACCGGCCGTCCGGCGGCGGCCAGAAAATCCGCCGCCGCTGAGAAATGCCCGCAGCCGATGAACGGCACCGGTGGGCGACGGGCCGACAGCGGCGACGGATGGTTGGCCCTCCAGAGGCGATGCGGCCCGCCCGCCGCCGCGATCAGGCCGGCTTTGGCCTGCGCGTGCGCCCCCCAGAGCAGGAAGGCCACCGGCAAGGGCTGGGTCGCCACTGCGGAAATCAGCCTGTCAGTAAGCACTTCCCACCCGAATTTCGCATGACTGGCGGGCATCCCCTCTTCGACCGTCAGGCAGGTGTTGAGCAGCAGCACGCCGCGCCGCGCCCACGGCACCAGGCTGCCGGAGGCCGGTGGCGGCTGGCCGAGGTCGCGCTGCAATTCCTTGAAGAGATTGCCCAGACTCGGCGGCGGCCTGACCCCGGCCGGCACCGAGAACGCCAGGCCCTCGGCCTGGCCCGGTCCGTGGTAGGGATCCTGGCCGAGGATGACGGCGCGCACCGCCTCCAGCGGCGTCAGCGCCAGCGCCCGCAGCGGCTCGGGCGGATAGACGGGCACGCCCGCGCGCACCCGCGCGTCGACTCGCTCGATCAGCGCGTGGCCGGCCGGGCTGCAGCGAAAAGCTTCGGTGACAGGCCGCCACGCGCCGCTGACCGCATCGAAGGCACAGGCCAGCGGCACCGCAAGGTGCCCGGCATTCGGTGCCGGCAAGCGCGCCTCAGCCGAACAGCGCGGCCAGCGCGGCGCCCGGATCGGGTGCGCGCATGAAGGCCTCGCCGACCAGGAAGGCGTGGACGTTCGCGTCGCGCATGCGCAGCACGTCGGCCGGCGCGAGGATGCCGCTCTCGGTGACCAGCAGCCGCTCGGGCGGCACCCGCGGCAGCAAACCCAGCGTGGTGTCGAGCGTGACCTCGAAGGTCCGCAGGTTGCGGTTGTTGATGCCGACCAGCGGCGTCTTCAGGCACAAGGCGCGATCGAGCTCGGCGCCGTCGTGCACCTCGACCAGCACCGCCATGCCGAGCGACTGCGCCATGGCTTCCAGGTCGGCCATCTGCCCGTCGGCCAGGCAGGCGGCGATCAACAGGATGCAGTCGGCGCCCATCGCGCGCGCCTCGAACACCTGGTACTCGTCGACCATGAAGTCCTTGCGCAGCACCGGCAGCGGGCAGGCGGCCCGGGCCTGCTGCAGGCAGGCGGCGGCCCCCTGGAAGAAGCGCTCGTCGGTCAGCACCGACAGGCAGGCGGCGCCGTGCTGCGCGTAGCTCGCGGCGATCTCGGCCGGCACGAAGTGCTCGCGCAGCACGCCCTTGCTCGGGCTGGCCTTCTTGACCTCGGCGATCACCGCGGCCCGGCCCGCCGCGATCCGGCCTCGCAGGCCGCCGGCGAAGTCGCGCAAGTCCGCCCGTCGTTCGGCGGACTCGGCATCGGCGCGCAGCGACGCCAGCGAGCGCCGGCCCTTCGCGGCCGCGATCTCCTCGCGCTTGACCGCGACGATCTTCTCCAGGATGTCGCCGCCGCTCACGCCACCGCCCCCTTGAGCCGGCGCGTCGTCGCGACGAAGAGCTCCAGCGTCTTCGCGGCGGCACCCGAGGCCACCGCCTCGCGTGCCCTCAGCACACCGTCGGCCACCGAGTTCGCGACATCGGCCGCATACAGCGCCGCGCCGGCATTGAGCAGCACGATGTCGCGCACCGGGCCGTCCTCGTTGGCCAGCGCGCGGCGGATGCAGCCGACCGACTCGTCCTTGCTCGCGACCTTCAGCACGCGGGTGTCGTAGACCGGCAGGCCGAAGTCGCTGGGGTGCACGGTGTACTCGCGCACCTCGCCGTCCTTCAGCTCGCCGATCAGCGTCTCGCCCGACAGCGAGATCTCGTCCATGCCGTTCATGCCGTAGACCACCAGCACGTGGCGCGAGCCCAGGCGCTGCAGCACGCGCACCTGGATGCCGACCAGGTCGGGGTGGAACACGCCCATCAGTTGGTTCGGCGCGCCGGCCGGGTTGGTCAGCGGCCCGAGGATGTTGAAGATCGTGCGCACGCCGAGCTCCTTGCGCACCGGGCCGGCGTGCTTCATCGCCGGGTGGTGGTTGGGCGCGAACATGAAGCCGATGCCGGTCGCGGCCAGGCAGTCGGCCACCTGCGCCGGCGTGAGGTCGATGCTCGCGCCCAGCGCCTCCAGCACGTCGGCGCTGCCCGAGGTCGACGAGACGCTGCGCCCGCCGTGCTTGGCGACGCGCGCGCCGGCCGCCGCAGCGACGAACATCGCCGTGGTCGAGATGTTGAAGGTGTGCGCGGCATCGCCGCCGGTGCCGCACAGGTCGACCAGGTTCGCGGTGTCGGCCACCTGCACCGGGGTCGCGAACTCGCGCATCACGGTGGCCGCGGCGGCGATCTCGCCGATGGTTTCCTTCTTGACGCGCAGGCCGACCGCGAGGGCCGCGATCATCACCGGCGACATCTCGCCAGTCATGATGCGCCGCATCAGGTGCAGCATCTCGTCGTGGAAGATCTCGCGGTGCTCGATCGTCCGTTGCAGGGCGGCGGTGTCGGAAATCATTCAGCGCGCTCCGTCCAGGAAATTCTTCAGCATCGCATGGCCATGCTCGGTCAGGATCGACTCGGGGTGGAACTGCACCCCTTCGATCGGCAGCGTGCGGTGGCGCACGCCCATGATCTCGCCGTCGGCGGTGGTCGCGCTGACCGCCAGCTCAGCCGGCAGCGTCTCGCGCTCGATCGCCAGCGAGTGGTAGCGGATGACGTTGAAGCGCTCGGGCAGGTTCGTGAACACGCCATGCCGGTCGGTCGCGATCTCGCTCGCCTTGCCGTGCATCTGCACCTGCGCGCGCACGATGCGCCCGCCCAGCGCCGCGCCGATCGCCTGATGCCCCAGGCACACGCCGAGGATCGGCAGCTTGCCGGCGAAATGGCGGATCGCGTCGACGCAGATGCCGGCCTCGGCCGGCGAGCACGGCCCCGGCGACAGCACCAGCCGCTCGGGGCGCAGCGCCTCGATCCCGGCGAGCGTGATCTCGTCGTTGCGGAACACCTTGACCTCCTCGCCGAGCTCGGCGAAGTACTGCACCAGGTTGAAGGTGAAGGAATCGTAGTTGTCAATCATCAGCAACATGATCAGAACCCTTCTTCCACGAGTTCCGCCGCCCGCAGCACCGCTCGGGCCTTCGCCTCGGTTTCCTTCCACTCCAGCTCCGGCACCGAGTCGGCCACGATGCCCGCCGCGGCCTGCACATAGAGCACCTTGTCCTTGACGATGCCGGTGCGGATCGCGATCGCCACGTCCATGTCGCCCGCGAAGCTGAGGTAGCCGCAGGCGCCGCCGTAGATGCCGCGCTGCACCGGCTCGAGCTCGTCGATGATCTCCATCGCGCGGATCTTCGGCGCGCCGCTCAGCGTGCCGGCGGGGAAGGTGGCGCGCAGCACGTCCATGTTGGTCGTGCCCGGCTTCAGCAGGCCCTCGACGTTGCTGACGATGTGCATCACGTGCGAGTAACGCTCGACCGCGAAGGCCTCGGTCACCTTCACCGTGCCGGTCTGTGCGATGCGGCCGATGTCGTTGCGCGCCAGGTCGATCAGCATCAGGTGCTCGGCGCGCTCCTTCGGATCGGCCAGCAGCTCGGCCTCGACCTCGCGATCGCGCTCCGGCGTGGCGCCGCGCGGACGCGTGCCGGCCAGCGGGCGGATCGTGAGCTTCTGGCCTTCGGGCACCTGCTCGTGACGCACCAGGATCTCCGGCGAGGCGCCGACGATCTGGAAGTCACCCATGTCGTAGAAGTACATGTAGGGCGAGGGGTTCATCGAGCGCAGCGCGCGGTACAGCGACAGCGGACTCTCGGTGTAGCGCTTGCGCAGCCGCTGGCCGAACACGATCTGCATGCAGTCGCCCGCGGCGATGTATTCCTTGCAGCGCAACACCGCGGCCTCGTAGTCGGCCCGCGCGAACTCGCGCTCCACCGCGTGCGAGGCGCCGCGTTTCACGGCCGGGGCGGTGACGCTGTAGCGCAGCTGGTCGTTCAGCTCGGCCAGCCGCTTCTTGCCGCGGAAATAGGCCTCGGGCTGCGACGGGTCGGCATAGACGATCAGGTAGAGCCGGCCCGAGAGGTTGTCAATGACCGCCAGCTCCTCGCATTGCAGCAGCAGGATGTCGGGCGTGCCGATGCCGCCCTCGCGCCGGGCACCGGCCAGCTTGGGCTCCATGAAGCGCACCGCCTCGTAACCGAAGTAGCCGGCCAAGCCGCCGCAGAAGCGCGGGAGGCCAGGCCGCAGCGCGACCTTGAAGCGGCGCTGGTAGGCCTCGATGAAGTCCAGCGGGTTGCCGTGGTGCGTCTCGACCACCCGGCCGTCGGTCACCACCTCGCAGTGCTGGCCGGTGGCGCGCAGCAGCGTGCGCGCCGGCAGGCCGATGAAGGAGTAGCGCCCGAAGCGCTCGCCACCCACCACCGACTCGAGCAGGAAGCTCAAGGGCCGGCCACCGGCCAGCTTCAGGTACAGCGACAGCGGGGTTTCCAGGTCGGCGAGCGCCTCGCCGATCAGCGGAATGCGGTTGTGGCCCTGCTCGGCCAGGCTCTTGAATTCGAGTTCGGTGATCACGTCGGGGCCCTCCGTGGCCCAGGCCCACCCGGGAGCGGGCGGCCGCGCAAACAAGACATCGGGTGGCTGCGAGGACCGGCGTGAGGCCGGCCAGGTGCAGCGTCGCGGGTCAGCTGGCCCGGCGACGCCAGGGCCAGGCTCCCCGGTCGTGAGACCCCGTGATGTGCTTGCGCGACATGAACATGATTCGAGTCTAGCAGGCGTCAGGCGCCGGCATCAGGGCGTCGATCCGGTCGACGTAGCCGTCCGCGTCCGCATCACCCACCGGCTCGCCGTGGTTGTAGCCATAGGTCACCAGCACCACCGGGCAGCCGGCCGCGCGCGCCGCCTGCGCATCGTTGATCGAATCACCGACCATCAGCGTGCGCCCCGGCACCGTGCCGAGCGCCGCACAGGTCCGGATCAGCGGCAGCGGATCGGGCTTCTTGCGCTCGAAGGCGTCGCCACCGAACACGAAGGCGAAATACCGCGCCAGGCCCTTGCGCTCGAGCAGCGCCTGCGCGAAGGCCTGCGGCTTGTTCGTCAGGCAAGCCAGGCGCAGGCCCGCGTCGGCCAGGCGCCGCAGGCCCTCGGCGGCACCGGGAAAGACCGCGGCATGCTCGCCGTTGACCGCGGCGTAGTGGTGCTGGTAGCGGCCCCAGGCGTGTTCGTACCGCGCAACGGCACCGCCCACGTGGGCCAGCGTGCGGGCGATCAGATGCTCCGAGCCCTTGCCGACGGTACGCTCCACGAAAGCGCGGTCGACCGCCGGCAGCGCCAGGTCGGCCAGCGTGCGATTCAGCGCGACGACGAAGTCGCCGAGCGTGTCGACCAGGGTGCCGTCGAGATCGATGATCGCGGCTTGGAGGCCATCCGGCCCGGTTCGCAAAGGCGGCAAGAGACAGGTCCCGCACGGGTGAAGACAAGCGGCCATTGTGCGGGTCCGGTGGCTCGGGCGGGCATTCGGCACCGCCGACCCGTCCGGTCCGGCATGCACCTCGGCGGTGCCTGCAGCGGCGCTCCTGCGCGGCGGCACCGGCCACCGCGCCCGGGAGTGTTTCATTGCAGCGCAACATGGAGCAACCTGCCCGCTGTCCTACAGGGTCTTCTCCAGCATGAGTAACCGCCCGGAACGCGGCACATTGGATCTCGAAATCATTCAGTTCCGATGGTGGTGCCGTCATGAGCGCAGAAACCGCCCTGCAATTCCCTCCGATCGAGAAGCCCTACCTGGTGCTGCTGGAACCCGCGTCCGGCCGGGCCGCTGCGTATGACGCCCAGAACCGGCTGCTGACCGACCGTGCCAGTGAGCGGCTCGTGGCCTTCGCCCTCGAACGCCATGTGCACAGCGAGTACTGGGACGACCTGAAGGATCTGGCCGCGCCGCGCCAGCCGCCGAGCTGGGCACCGGGCGAGAACCTGAGCGGCTGCACGCTCTACTGGCTGCGCAACGGCTGGTCCAAGTTCCGCGACCTGCTCGACACGCCGGACGCGTGAGGCGGCCGGCGCCAGCCGCAAGTCCGCGTCAGGCCGCGAGCTGCACGCGCATCGCGTCGATCACCGCCTTGTAGTCCGGCTGCCCGAAGATCGCGCTGCCCGCGACGAAGGTGTCGGCACCGGCATCGGCCGCGGCGCGGATGTTGTCGGTCTTGATGCCGCCGTCCACTTCCAGGCGGATGTCGCGCCCGCTGGCGTCGATCAGCTTCCTCACGCGCTCCAGCTTCTTCAGCGTCGACGGGATGAAGCTCTGGCCGCCGAAGCCGGGGTTCACGCTCATCAGCAGCACCAAGTCGACCTTGTCGAGCACCCACTCCAGCACGTCGAGCGAGGCCGCCGGGTTGAACACCAGCCCGGCCTGGCAACCGGCATTCTTGATCAGCTGCAGCGTCCGGTCCACGTGGGTGCTGGCGTCGGGATGGAAACTGACGAGGTCGGCGCCGGCCTTCGCGAAGGCCTGCGCCAGCGCGTCGACCGGCTGCACCATCAGGTGCACGTCGATCGGCACGCGCGCGCCGGCCGCGGTGACCGCGTGCTGGCGCAGCGCTTCGCAGACCATCGGCCCGAAGGTCAGGTTGGGCACGTAGTGATTGTCCATCACGTCGAAATGGATCCAGTCGGCGCCGGCGGCGACGACGCTCTTCACCTCCTCGCCCAGGCGCGCGAAGTCGGCCGAGAGCAGGCTGGGGGCGATGCGGTAGGTCATGGCGAAGGACATGCAGCGGACATGGCCGGGATTCTAGGCAGCGTCCCTAGAATCCAGTGCATGGCACGCCCCGAGTTCACCGTCAGCGTCATCGCGCGCTACCTGCCCGAGCAATCGGCCCCCGAGCAGCAGGCCTACGCCTTCTCCTACTCGGTGACCATCGTCAACAGCGGCGACATCGCCGCGCAGCTGATCGGCCGCCACTGGCTGATCACCGACGCCAGCGGCGCGACCCAGGAGGTGCGCGGACTGGGCGTCGTCGGCCACCAGCCGCTGCTGCAGCCGGGCGAGCAGTTCGAGTACCAGAGCTGGGCCCGCATCGCCGCGCCGCGCGGGCAGATGCGGGGCAGCTATTTCTGCATGAGTGCCGAGGCGCAGGCCTTCGAAGCCGTGATCCCGGCGTTCGAGCTGTCGCAGCACTCGGCGCTGCATTGAGCCCACCGCGCTTGGACAAGCCCGGCTGGTGGCGCAGGTTCTCCGGCCGGCGCGGCTGGGACCTCACCGCGCTGCTCAACGCCGCCGACCCGCGTGCCTCGATGCCAGAGCGCCATCTGTGGCTGGTGCGGCTGCTCGAGTGGCTGCGTCACGCCGCACGCGCGCGCGAAGAGTTGGCGGGCGACGGCGCCGAGGCCAGCCCGGAAGGCAGCTTGCTGCCGCTGCGGCGCCTCAGGCACCTGCTCAACGTGCTCGAACGCCACCCCGAGCACCGCGCCAATGTGGTCGGCCTGCTGCGTGCCTTTCGCAGCGAGATCGACACCGCCGCGCTGCTGGCCGACTTCGGCTTCGCCCAGCGCGTCGCGGTGTTCAGCGAGTTCGGCGACCGGCTGCGCTCGCGCTTCCTGCCGGCCACGCCGGCCACCGACGACCTGGCCAAGCTGTTCGGGCTGCTGTTCAGCGAAGCGCGCGACGCCGAATGGCTGGCCGCGATCGACGACGCCACGCTGGCGCGCATCGCCGCGCTGTTCTCCGAGGCCCGGCCCGTGGCCGAGCCGCCGCTCGGCTGGCGGGCGCCGTTCTTCGACGCGCTGCTGATCCTGGCCTCGCAGGTCGGCGCCACCGGCGCCACCGGCGCGGTGCGCCAGCGCATGAGCGCCGAGCTGCTGGTCGACAAGCCCTTTCGCCAGCTGCTGCGTGCGGCCGAGCGGCTGTGCGACGCGGCCGAGACCGGCGACGATGCCGCACTGCTGCGCGAGTCGCAGTACCTGCGCGCGCTGCTCGACGCCTGCCGGCGCGCCGCCGCCAGCGTGAGCGGCCACCTCGAAGAGCACGGCGTGTCGGTCGACCTGGTGTTCCAGGTCGACCAGTTGCGCGCCCGCACCGTGCGCATCGAGGCGCTGCTCGCCTGTGCGCTGGCACCGGCCGGCTCGCGCGAGCGCGAGATCGTGCACCTGCTCGCCGGCCTGGCGCGCGTGTCGTGCGAGCGCAGCAGCGTCCGCGCGCTGTTCGCGCGCCAGTACTCGATGCTGGCGCGCAAGGTGGCCGAGCGCAGCGCCGAGACCGGCGAGCACTACATCACCCGCACCCGCGGCGAATGGTGGGCGATGCTGCGCAAGGCGCTGGGTGGCGGCGCGGTGCTGGCCGGCACCACCTTCATGAAGTTCTTCGTGCTCGCGCTCGGGCTGTCGGCGTTCTGGGCCGGCTTCGGCGCCGGCCTCAACTACGCGGCGAGCTTCGTGCTGATCTACCTGCTGCACTGGACCGTGGCCACCAAGCAGCCGGCGATGACCGCGCCGGCCATGGCCGCGAAGCTCGGCGACGTCGGCAACGATGCGGCGGTCGAGGACTTCGTCGACGAGGTCGCGCACCTGATCCGCTCGCAGACCGCCGGCATCGTCGGCAACCTGGCGATGGTCGCGCCGGTGGTGCTGGGCGTGCAGTGGCTGGCGAAGCAGGCCTTCGGCGCGCCGCTGGTCGGCCCGGTCGATGCGGCCCATGTGCTGCACAGCCTCACGCTGCTCGGGCCGACGCCGTTCTACGCGGCCTTCACCGGCGTGCTGCTGTTCGCCTCCAGCCTGTTCGGCGGCTGGGCCGAGAACTGGTTCGTGCTGCACCAGCTCGACAGCGCGATCCGCTGGAACCCGCGCATCCTGGCGCGCCTGGGCGCGCCGCGCGCCGAGCGCTGGTCGCGCTGGTGGCGCGCCCACATCTCGGGCCTGGTGGCCAACGTCTCGCTCGGCCTGATGCTGGGCATCGTGCCGGTGCTCGCGACCTTCTTCGCGCTGCCGCTGGACGTGCGGCACGTGACGCTGTCGACCGGGCAGCTCGCTGCGGCGCTCGGCGCGCTCGGGATGCAGGCGCTGCGGGAGCCGGCGTTCTGGTGGTGCGTCGCGGCGATCCCGCTGACCGGTGCGCTGAACCTCGGCGTGAGCTTCTGGCTGGCCTTCAAGGTGGCGATGCGCTCGCGTGGCATCCGCGTCGCCGACCGCTCGCGCATCTACGCGGCGCTGCGGCAACGCCTGCGCACGCGCTTCCTCAGCTTCCTGCTGCCACCGCGCAGCGCAGCGCGCGCCGGCGGCGCGCCGGATGCTGCGTGATCGTCAGGCCGGTGGTGGAACGGGTGGGTCACCGGGCGCGTGCTGCGACGCGTCGTCCGGCGCACGTGCGGCGCGCTCGCCGCCGCGGCGGCCCGAGAACATCGTCCACCAGACGATGAAGACCAGGCAGGCCAATGCGGCCAATGCCTCCAGCAGAAGGAGTCCCATGTTCGTGAAGAAGATCCTGGCGCCACGGTGGCTGTTGGTCGGGATGGTAGGCGTCCTCGCCGCCTGCAGCACGCCCATGCCGCCCGGCCCGCTCCCGGCCCCGGCGAGGTCGGGGCCGGGAGCCCCTGCGGGTCCCGCCGGCCCTTCCATCGTGCGCGAGAGCGCCCGCTGGCAGCCCGTGCCCTGGAGCGACCTGCCCGGCTGGGAAGCCGACGCCACGGCGCGCGCCTGGCCCGCGCTGCTGGCCGGCTGCGGCAAGCCCGCCGCGGGCTGGGCCGCGGCGTGCGCCAGCGCTCGTGCGCTGCAAGCGCCGGACGATGCCCGCGTGCGCGCCTGGCTGCAGCGCACGCTGCAGCCCTACCGCGTCACTGCACTCGACGGCAGCGCCGAAGGCCTGGCGACCGGCTACTTCGAGCCGCTGGTTGCCGCCTCGCGCCAGCGCAGCAGGACCCACGGCGTGCCGCTCTACGCCGCGCCGCCCGGGCTGGCGCAGCGCAAGCCCTGGTACACCCGCAGCGAGATCGAGACCCTGCCCGCGGCACGCGCGGCGCTCAAGGGCCGCGAGATCGCCTGGGTCGCCGACCCGCTGGACGCGCTGCTGCTGCAGGTGCAGGGCTCCGGCCGCCTCGCGATCACCGAGGCCGACGGCCGCAAGCAGACCGTGCGCCTGGCCTACGGCGGCCACAACGACCAGCCCTACCAATCGGTCGGCCGCTGGCTGGTCGAACGCGGCGCGTTCACGCTGGAGCAGGCCTCGTGGCCGGCGATCAAGGCATGGGCGCGCGCCAACCCGGGCCGGGTGCCCGAGATGCTGGCCGCGAACCCGCGCTATGTGTTCTTCCGCGAGGAGCCGCTGCCCGACCCGACCATCGGCGCGGTCGGCGCCCAGGGCGTGCCGCTGACGCCGGGCCGCTCGATCGCTGTCGATCCGCGCGCCGTGCCCTACGGCACGCCGGTGTGGCTGGACACCACCGAGCCGCAGCCCTGGAGCCCCACCCCGCCGCCGCCGCGGCCCCTGCAGCGGCTGGTGCTCGCACAGGACACCGGCAGCGCCATCAGCGGTGCCGTGCGCGCCGACTACTACTGGGGCTGGGCCGAAGGCGCCGAGGACCGCGCCGGCCGCATGAAGCAGCCACTGCGGATGTGGGTGCTGTGGCCCGTCACGCGCTGAGGCCGCCGTCGGCGACCGGTGCACGCCGCTTGCGCGTCAGCACGTCGGCCAGGCGGGCGCCGTCGCCGGCACGGCGCACTTCGCACCAGTGCGACAGCTCGTCGCGCGACTCCTGCACGCCGCGCAGCAGCACCGTCAGCGATTCGCCGACATTGACGTTGCCGTAGAACGCCAGTTCGCGCTCCGCCAGCACCGGCAGCGCCGCCGTGCCGAACCACGCCCATTCGGCCCGGTCGACGATGGCCTGGAAGCTCGCGAAGTACAGCAGATCGGCGCCGTTGAAGTCGTTGTGCGGGCAGGGCGTGAACCGGAACTCGCGCAGCGCCGCGCCGCGCTGCGCCTCCAGGCCGAAGCCCGGTTGCCATTGCCCGCTGCGCAGGGCCCGGCCCCGCTCGGCCAGCTGCAGGGCGCAGGCGGCCAGCGCGGCCTGGTCGTCGTCGGTCTCGGCCTCGGCGCCCGGCGCCAGCGCGGCGCGGACCACGCTGCGGTTGTCGCCGGCGCGCTCGCGCCGCACGAAGGTCGACAGCATCTCGACCCGCGCATGCCTGCCGCCGCGCCCCCGCAGTTCGTGCAAGCCGAAATGCTGCGAGCGCCCGACCGGCAGGCAGCGCGAGACGACGCGCAGGCTGTCGTTCTCTGCCACCCGGTCCAGCCGCGCATGGCGGATGCGCACGGTGGTGAACGCCGCGTAGGCCTTGTTGCCCGCAGCGTCGCGGAAGTCGGGCCGCTCGCGGCCCTGCCGCCGGGCCAGCGCGAGCCAGTGCTGATGGCCGCATTCCTTCAGCAGCCAGTTCTCCGACAGGCCCGTCGGGCACAGCTGCGGCATGCCAGCGACGAAGCGCCCGGACTGCAGCGCGCGCTGCGGCGCGGTCGTCGTCACGACAGCAAGGGCTCGGCCATCTCGCGTGCAGCGATCGCCGCCGCGACCGGCGAGCGCGCCTCGATCTGCTCGGCCAGGTAGAGCGCGTCGCGCGCCACGCCCGAGAAGCGGCCCGAGCCCCAGGTGTGCAGCCAGGGCAGGCCGATGAAGTAGAGCCCCGGCAGCGCGGTCACGCCGCGCACGTGGCCGGGCTGCCCGCGACCGTTGAACACCGGCGCGTCGAGCCAGCTGAAGTCGGGCGAGAAGCCGATGCACCAGATGACCGCGCCGATGCCGGACTCGCGCAGCGACAGCCGCGTGCGCTCGGCCGCCGGCTCCCACACCGGCCGGTAGGCCGACGGCGGCGGCGCGGCGAGGCCGGCCTTCTCGATGTGCTTGTCGATCGCGGCGTTGATGCCGTTGTAGATGCGGTCGGCGTGGTCGAGGTTGGCGCGCAGGTCGGGGTTGAAGTGCAGCGTGTCGCCCTCCAGGCCGGTCAGCAGCCCGTAGAGCTCCATGCCCTCGCTGGCGAACTTGCGCAGGTCGATGTCGCGCCCGCCGTCGCGGCCGGTGACGTAGTGGTTGGTGTTGTCGCGCACGCCCTCGCGCAGCGGGTGCTCGTGCACCGGCATGTCGTAGTAGCCCATGTCGGCCAGCCAGTCCACCACGTCCTTGCCGCGGTAGAAGCGCGCGCAGCGCGGCGCGTCGCCGGTCGCCATCACCACCTCGCGGCCGGCGAGGTGCAGGTCCTCGGCGATCTGCGCCCCCGACTGGCCGTTGCCCACCACCAGCACCTTGCCGGGCGGCAGGGCCTGCGCATTGCGGTACTGCTCGGAGTGGATCTGCAGCAGCTCGCGCGGCAGCCGCTCGGCCAGCCGCGGGATGATGGGCTGGTGGTAGCCGCCCGAGGCCACCACCACCTGGTCGGCGCTGTAGTGGCCCTGCGAGGTGGCGATCTCGAAACCGCCGCCGGCGCGCGGCGCGGCGCGCTGCACCGTCAGGCCGCTGCGCACCGGCGCGTCCACATGCTTCACGAAGCCGTCGAGGTACTCGATGATCTCGTCCTTCTTCATGAAACCGTGCGGGTCGGGCCCGGCGTACTCCCAGCCCGGCAGCTTGCATTGCCAGTTGGGCGTGACGAGGCAGAAGCTGTCCCAGCGCTGCGTGCGCCAGGCGTGCAGCGGCGAGCGCTTCTCGAGCACGACGTGGTCGATGCCGCGCTGCTTCAGGTAATAGCTCAGCGACAGGCCGGCCTGGCCGCCGCCGACGATGGCGACGCTGTGGTGTTCTGCGGTGGGGTTCATGGCGTAGGTCCTTCTTGCTCGGATCAGGCTTCGTCGAAGCGCAGCACTTCCACCTCGGCCTGCGCGTCGAAGCGCTCGGCGGTGGCCTCGATCTGCGCCAGCTGGTCCATCGCCATCGAGCAGGCGTAGCCGAACTTGGCGCGCACACGCTCGGAAGCGATGTGCAGCGCCTCGCGGCTGCGGGCCAGGAAGTCCGGCAGCGGGTAGGTGCTGCCGGGGACGAGGTAGTCCTTGATCACCAGCGACGGCGAGTAGCAGCGCGTCTCGCTGCGGTCGGGCCAGCGCAGGTGGAAATGCATCGCGGGCATGGGGCAAATCTCCAGGAAACGTGAGGTCAGGAAACGACAGGGGCGGCGTCCATCGCGGCCGGTTCGGTGGGCACCGCCGCGGCGAGCGGTAAGCCGTGGCCGACCAGCGCCTGCATCGCGCGGTACAGCGCGACGTGGCGTCTGGCGCTGGCCGTCCAGCTGTAGCGCCGGCAGACCTCGGGCACGGCCCGGGCCAGCGCCTCGGCACGCCCCGGTTCGCAGGCGCGCGCCATCGCGTCGGCGATCGACGGCGGGTTCAGCGGGTCGGCCCAGCAGGCCTCGCCGTGCTGTTCGTCCGCCGGCAGGTATTCGGTGAACGGTGCCTGGCGCGACACCACGACCGGCGTGCCGCAGGCCAGCGCCTCCAGCACCACCAGGCCGAAGCCTTCGCGCAGCGAGGCCATCACCAGCACGTCGGCGGCGCGGAACAGCGCCGGCATCTCGTCGTCGGCCACGGTGCCGGTGATCACCACGTCGGCCCCCGGCCCGACGCGCAGGCCGCTGGCGGCCAGCGCCTCGGTGAACTCGCGCGCGCAGCGGCCATGGTCGAGCAGGCTGGCACCGCCGGCGATGACCAGCTGCGCCTGTGGTTGCCGCGCACGCAGAGCCGCGAAGGCCTGCAGCACGCGCACCGTGTTCTTGCGCGCTTCGATGCCGCCCACCGCCAGATAGACCGGCGCGCCGTGGGCGGCGCCGGCGCGCAGCCCGTAGCGGCGCCGGACGCGCGCATCGGCAGCGCCGGGCTGGCGGCCATAGCGCCGCAGGTCGACGCCGTTGTGCACCAGCGCCGCCGCGACGCCGTGCTCGCGCTGCAGGATGTCGCACCAGGTCTGGCTGACGCACAGCACCTGGCGCGCGCGCAGGAAGGCGCGCTGCTGCCAGGCCATCACGCGCGCGTCGTCGAAGTGGTCGAGGTGGTGCACGGTGCGCACGAAGCCGTCGATCAGCCCGCGCTCCTGCAGCGTCGCCAGCGCATTGCCGCCGATGCCGTCCTGCGCGTGCAGCACGTCGTAGCCGCGCGGCTTCAGCCGCGGCGCGAGATGGTCGATGTAGGCATCGCGGCGCGACGCGGCCATGCTCGCCAGGTCGGCCGGCGCCGGCGCCACCGGCACCAGTTCGACCGCGCAGCGCGGCGTGCGGAACAGCGCCTGCCCGGGCAGCGCCGGCGCCATCACCGTCACGTCGTGGCCGGCCTCGTGCAGCGCATCGGCCAGCTCCAGCGTGTGGACCACCCCGCCGCGCGGGTGCACCGAATGGGTCAGCAGGCCGATGCGCAGGCGGCGGCTAGACATGGGCCGGCTCCCGCGGCGCGGCGGGCCGCGCGCCGATGAAGGGCTGCACCGCCAGGTCCCACAACAGCGCGCTCGCTTCGCCGTCGCGCAGATGCAGCTGCGGGTTCGCGGTGACCTCGCCGACCGCGGCACAGGCGATGCCCTGCGACTCGAAATGCCGCGCCACCGCGGACGCCTGCGCCGGCCGCACGCTGAACACGAAACCGAAGCTCGGGAAGGACTGCAGCCAGCGCAGCAACGGCACGCCGGGCGGGCGCGGGATCGCCTGCACGTCAATCACGCCGCCGACCCGCGAGCACTCCAGCAGCATCAGCGCCGTGCCCACGGCGCCGGCCATGCTGATGTCCTTGGCCGCGTCGCACAGGCCGCTCTCGGCCAGCGCCGGCAACAGCTCGATGTCGGCGCGCAGGCGCTCGGCCGGCGCGCCGGTCGACGCGTCCCAGTAGGGATTGGGTTCCTGGTAGGCGCCGCGCAGGTCGATCGCCATCATCAGCGTGTCGCCGGCGCGGGCGTTGAAGCTCGTCAGCAGCGTCTTCGCGCGGCCCAGGATCGCCACGGCGAGCTGGCCGCCGGCCGCCTGGTTGTTGCTGTGACCGCCGACGATCGGGACGCCGTAGCGCTGCGAGGCGGCCGCCAGGCCCTCGAGCACCTGCCGGCCCGGCGCCATGCCGCGGCTCCACAGCGCGTCGACCACGGCGATCGGCCGGCCGCCCATCGCGCAGATGTCGCTGAGGTTCACCATCACGCCGCAATAGCCGGCGAACCAGGGCATGCGCTGCACGAAGTCGTCGACGAAGCCCTCGATCGCGAACAGCAGGTAGCCGCCGTCGCCGTCGGGAATCGCCGCGCAGTCGTCGCCGACGCCCACCGCCTGGCCCAGCGCCGCGGTGCCGCCGGGCAGCGCGGCCGCCAGCGCCGACACCACGTCGCTGATGTCGCGCTTGTGCGCAAAGCCGCGCCCGCGCAGCAGCGCCGAGGCGAGCCCGTCGAGCCCGTCCTGGCCCAGCCCTTCCGATGCTTCTTCCACGCCGGCGTCCTCGTCAGGCGCGGGCCCGGCTCTGCGTCACGTAGCCGGTCAGCGGATCGTGGCAGGGCGGGTAGTGAGACAGGTCGGCCTGCATCAGGCAGTGCGGGCGGCCATGCAGCGTCTCGTCCTTCAGCCACTGCCAATGCAGCCGCTCGAACAGCGGGCGGTTCTGCGCCTGCACGTGCGCCAGGAAGAGCCGCGCGCCACGCGCGTGCGCGCTGCTCACCGCCAGCCGGATCAGCGTCGCGCCGAGCCGGCCGTGGCTGCGGAAGGCCGGGTGCACCGCGAGGCGCGAGCCCCACCACAGGCCGTCGTCGCCGTCGTTCAGGCCGGGGTGGATGCGCACCGTGCCGACCACCCGGTCGCTCATGCCGCCGACGCAGGACAGCGCCACCAGCGGCTGCGCATGCGCATCGATCGCATCGATGTCGTCGCCGCCGCCGAACAGGCCCTGCTCGATGCAGAACACCAGGCGGCGCAGGCGCCGCGCCTCGTTGATCTCCCAGGCGCCGTCGGCCCACTTGACGCGGAACTCGCAGGGGGTGAAGGCGGTGGGCAGGTCGCACATCAGCGCGGTCGTGGTGGGGGCGACACCCTCACCCCCACCCTCTCCCGCTTGCGGGAGAGGGAGTGAACTGCGCCGGCCGGCCCCCTCGCCCGCAAGCGGGAGAGGGTGGGGGTGAGGGCCCCTGCGACTCGCAACACCGCTCATGATTCGTACACGGACAGCGACGAACACGCCCCGCACTTGCCGCAACCCGCCTTGATGTCGGCCGAGCGCAGGCGCCCGGCGCTCACCATCGCGCCCAGCGGCTCCAGCACCGACTTCATGAACTCGGGGCTCGGCGCCGGGTGGTCCTCGAGCGGCGTGCCGCTGATCGGCACGAAGGGCACGACGAAGGGGTAGACACCCAGCGCCACCAGCTTCTCGGCGATCGAGAGGATGGCCTCGCGCGTGTCGCCCAGGCCGGCCAGGATGTAGGTCGACACCTGGCCGCGGCCGAACACGCCGACCGCCGCCTCGAAGCTCTCCAGGTAGCGCTCGACCGGCACCGTGGCCTTGCCCGGCATGATGCGTTCGCGCAGCTCGGGCGTCACCACCTCGAGGTGCATGCCCAGCGTGTCGATGCCGGCGGCCTTCATGCGCACGAACCACTGGTCGGTGTCCGGCGGCTCGCACTGCGCCTGGATCGGCAGGTCGACCGCCGCACGGATCGCGAAAGCGCTGTCGCACAGCACCTGCGCGCCGCGGTCGGGCGTGGGCGGGGTGCCGGTGGTCATGACCATGTGCTTCACGCCGTCGAGCAGCACCGCGGCGCGCGCCACCTCGGCGAGCTGCTCGGGCGTCTTGTGCGCCACCGTGCGGCCGGCCGCGAGGCTCTGGCCGATCGCGCAGAACTTGCAGGTCTTGCGGCGGCTCTCGTAGCGGATGCAGGTCTGCAGCACCGTGGTCGCCAGCACGTCCGAGCCGTGCAACGTGGCGATGTGCGAATAGGGCACGCCGTCGAAGGTCTGCAGCGCATAGAAGCGCGGCGCCTTCGGGAAGGCGATGCGCGCGATCGGGATGCTGCCGCGCGTCAGCCGGCTCGTGCCGCTGGCGTCGGGCGCCTCGGCGACGAACGGGGAAGCCCAGGCGCCCTGGGTGTGCACCGGCACCATGATCGTGTGGCCATCGACCATGACCGCCTTGTGGTCCGACGGCCCCGCGCCGCCGCGACGGCTGGCCACGCCGGCATTCGGCGAGCCCGGATCAGCCAGCCGCAACCCGAAGGACTGCAGCTCGGTCATCAACTGGCGGCTCTCCGGCGACAAGGTCGGTGCGGGGCCGAGGGTCGTGGTGCTCATGGGCGGAACTCCGGAGGGCCGCGGTAACGGCGGGAATAGCGGGGGTGGCCGGCATCGGCATCGAGGTCGTGGCCGGACGGTCGTTGATCAGCAGGCTCAGCAGCTCGGGGCGCGCGTAGTGGCCCACCGAATCCATCATGCGTTTGCGCTTGGCGATCAGCGCCATGTCGAGGTCGGCATAGACGATGCCCTCGCCCTCGGTCAGCGGGGTGCACAGGTCCTTGCCCTCGGGCGAGACGATCGCGGTGTGGCAGCCGCCGCGCAGTGCCTTCTGCAGGCCCGGGTCGGGCGTGATGGCCGCGATCTGCGCGTCGGTCAGCCAGCCGGTGGCGTTGACGACGAAGCAGCCCGACTCCAGCGCGTGGTGGCGGATCGTCACCGCCATCTGATCGGCGAAGATCTGCCCCACCATCGAGCCGGGGAACTGCGCGCAGTGGATCTCCTCGTGCTGTGTCATCAGCGCGTAGCGCGCCAGCGGGTTGTAGTGCTCCCAGCAGGCCAGCGCACCGAGGCGGCCGACCGCGCTGTCGACCACCTTCAGGCCGGCGCCGTCGCCCTGGCCCCAGACCATGCGCTCGTGGTAGGTCGGGGTGATCTTGCGGCGCTTCAGGATCAGCGCGCCGTCGGCATCGAAGACCAGCTGGGTGTTGTAGAGGCTCCCAAAGTCGCGCTCGTTGACGCCGAGCACGACGACGATGCCGCGTGCGCGGGCCCGCTCGGCGACCGCCTGCGTGACCGGGCCGGGCACCACCACCGCGTGCTCCATCAGCCGCAGGTGCGGCGCGCCCTGCAGCACCGGCGGCAACACGAACGAGAAGTAGGGGTAGTAAGGGACGAAGGTCTCGGGGAACACCACCAGCCGCGCGCCCTGCGCGGCCGCCTCGTCGACGGCCGCGAGCACGCGCTCGAGCGTGCCCGCGGGCCGCTCGAGGTCGGGCGCGATCTGGACCGCTGCGGCGCGGACGGTGCGAGGGGAACTCATCTCAGGATCTCCATGACGGCTCGAAGAGAAGCTGGGCGCAGGCCGAACCACGATCCACCGAGTGGACGCCGCGGGTCCGGCTCCGCCGGCCCGCCAGCGTCGCCCCCTTCGAGGGGGAGCGGCGCAGCCGCAACGGGGGTGGTCAAAGTGTCCAGGTGTCCAGGATGAAGGCGTTGGACTTGCGGTGCAGCAGGATGATGTCCAGCACGTCCAGCGGGCTGATCGGGCGGATGCCTTCGATCAGCGCGCCTTCGCCATGGCCGTACAGCGCCTGCAGCGCGAAGCGGCAGGCGTAGACCTTGCCGCCCTCGCTCATGAACTTGGCGATCTGGTTGTTGAAGTTCTGGTGGCCGGGGAAGGCCTCGTCGCCCAGCGTCGGGAAGCCGCGCTTGACGCCCAGCGTGACGCCGGGGCCGTAGAGCAGCACCGAGGTCTCGAAGCCCTTGCGCTGCAGCCGCGTGGCCTGCAGCAGGTTGACGAAGCCGATCGAGCCTTCGAAGGCGACGGTGTGGAAGGTGACGAGCGCCTTCTCGCCAGGCTCGGCCTTCACGTCCTCGAAAACCTTCTCTTCGTAATCGACGAGGAACTCGCCTTTCTCGTTGGCCGGTCGGGTGACTTTGGGCATGGCTTACTCCTTGAGGGGGTGGTGCGGATGGGGAGGCAACAGCGGCGGCGCGCCCTTTCTTTTCGCATGCGGTGTGCCAGCACGGCGGCGGCGCGGCGGCGCCGGATGCAATCAATGGACGATCAATGCGCAGGCAAGCCATCGGTCGCGTCCTCACTTTTTTGTGACCGCACGCCGGCGGTCTCGCAGGCCTCGGCCACACCGCGCGAGGCGCACCGAATCGAGGCGCTGCGGTGCGATCAATGCTCGCGATCAATGGCCCCGAGCGCACCGCGATGGCGCGGCTCGCGTGTCCCACCGTGCCCTGGGACGCGGCACGAAGCGTGCAATCAGTTGATGCATTCGCCCACCGAGAAATGCGATCAATCCATGCAATCAAGTCGCCCGCTTGCACCCCTTGCCCGCTCGCTGCGATGAGCGGCTCGAAAGCCACCGCGCACTGGCAGCGCCGCCTCGAGGCCGGCGATCGCCCGGCCTACCTGTTGATCGCCGACCTGATCGCCGAGGACGTGCGCACCGGCCGGCTCACCTCGCGCGACCGCCTGCCGACGCTGCGCGAGCTGTCCGACCAGTTGCACCTCAACTACACGACGGTGGCGCGCGCCTACGCCGAAGCGCGCAAGCGCGGCCTGATCGACTCGCGGCCCGGCACGGGCAGCTTCGTGCGCGGCGGCAGCCCGGCACTGCCGCTGCGCGGCGGCAGCGGTGCGGAGATGACGATGAACCTGCCGCCGGAGCCGGCGGACCCGGCGCTGCTCGAACGCCTGCGCGAGAGTGCCCGCGACCTGATGACGCGCGCCGACCTGTACACGCTGATGCGCTACCAGGACTTCGGCGGCTCGCCCGAGGACAAGGACGCCGCCGTCCACTGGCTGCGGCACCGGCTGCCCAGCTGCAGCGCCGAGCGCGTACTCGTGTGTCCCGGCATCCACAGCGCGCTGGCGGCGCTGGTGTCGCAGCTCGCGCGGCCGGGCGAGCTGATCTGCGTCGAGTCGCTGACCTACCCGGGCATCAAGGCCATCGCCACACAGCTCGGCGTGCAGCTGCATGCGCTGGCACTCGACGACGAGGGCCCGAGCGCGGCCGATTTCGAGCAGGCCTGCAAGACCCTCAAGCCCAAGGCGCTGTACTGCAACCCGACCCTGCTCAACCCCACCACCCTCACCACCTCGCGGCGGCGGCGCGAGGCACTGGCCGACGTCGCGCTGCGCTACAGCGTGCCGATCATCGAGGACGACGCCTACTCGATGCTGCCGCGCGAAGTGCCGTCACCGCTGGCGCTGTTGGCACCGGAGCTGACCTACTACATCACCGGCCTGAGCAAATGCCTGGGTGCCGGCCTGCGCACCGCCTACGTGAGCGCCCCGAGCGAGCGCCAGGCGCAGCGGCTGGCCGGCGCGCTGCGCGCCACCACGGTGATGGCCTCGCCGGTCACCAATGCGCTGGCCACGCGCTGGGTGGTCGACGGCAGCGCGCAGGCGATGCTGCAGGCGATCCGCAACGAGTCGATGGCGCGGCAGGCGCTGGCGGCACGCCACCTGGCGCAGCACGCCGTGCAGGCCCAGCCGGAGGGCTTTCACCTGTGGCTGCCGCTGGCGTCGTCGTGGAGCATGGTGGAGTTCGCCTCCTACCTGCGCACCCAGGGCGTCGGCGTGGTGGCCAGCGCGGCCTTCTCGACCGATGGCGACCCGCCCGACGCGGTGCGCATCTGCCTGGGCGGCCCGCTCAGCCGCAGCGAGTGCGACGACGCGCTGCGGCTGATCGCCGGCACGCTGGAGCATCCGCTGCACCCGCACGCCACGGTGGTGTAGGGCCGGCGCGAACGCGCAGGCAGCCCGATGCGCGGGCCGGCTCATACGGCATTGCATTCAAACGCATCAGATTGAAGCTCGGGGCTGGGCTTGTTGCAGGTTTCGGAGCCTTTGTTCGGAAAGCCAACCGTCGCATGTCAGCGGGAGCGCTGCGCCGGGACTTGACGGCCTGCGCGGGCAGCAATGGTGAGTGCTGGCGAGGGCGTCGGGTGAGCGGCGTAGCGAAGTAAAGGAGGAGGGGACGGCCGTGAGGCCGGCACCGGGGGAGTGAAGCCGCGCGGGGGGCGCCGGAAGGCGCCTCTCGGCTGCTGAACGCCCGGCCGCGATACAAGCGGCCGGGCATGAGCGAAGTCGCTCGCCCGGCGGCCTCGACAGTAACGCGCGGTCCTCGCAGGAGGCCGGCCGGTGGACGCTTCGAACCTCAACACCCCCCGCACACGAACGGCGGCAACGAGCCGAAAGACACCGGCCGATTTGACAGGTTTGATTGCGAGTTGGTTTCAGGCGCCGGCCAGCCAGCGGTCATGCACGACCATGCCGAGCAGCATCGCGATGACGAACACCCAGGCCGCTCCCAGGCCCGAGCCCAGCGCGACGACGGCCGGGCCGGGGCAGAAGCCGCCGAGCCCCCAGCCCGCGCCGAACAGCAGGCCGCCGCCGACGAGCCGCCGGTCGATGGTGGTGTTGGTCGGCAAGTCGATGGCGTCGCCGGTCCACGACCGGCGCCGGCGCCTGGCCAGCGCAAAGGCCACCACGCCGACCGCGATGGCGCCGCCCATCACCAGCGCCAGGCTCGGGTCCCAGGCGCCGAAGAGGTCCAGAAAGCCCTTGACCTTGGCCGGGTCGGTCATGCCGCCCCGGATCAGGCCGAAACCGAACACCAGACCGCTCAGCAAGGCGATGGCAGCACGCATGGCAGCTTCCTTCACAGCACGTGGCGCAGCACGAACACGGCCACGAAGCCGCTGCCCATGAAGGCCAGCACGTTGACCAGCGAGCGCAGCGACAGGCGGCTCAGCCCGCACACGCCGTGGCCACTGGTGCAGCCATTGCCCATGCGCACCCCCACGCCGACCAGCAAACCGGCGACGACCAGCGCGCCGTAGCCGACGTCGACCGTCATCGCCGGCAGCGGCGCGAAGGCACGCCAGACCAGCGGCGCGAGCACCAGCCCGGCCAGGAACGCCAGCGGCGTGCCCTGGCCGGCGAGGCCGCGGCCGGCCACCAGCGCGCGCAAGGGCGTGGACACGATGCCGGCAATGCCGGCGATGCGGCCCAGGCCGAGGACGTAGAGCGCGGTCGCGAGACCGATCAGCAGCCCGCCGGTCAGGGCGTGCCAGGGCGTGAACAGCTGCCAGGCGATGTGCATGGGGAAGGTCTCCGGTGATCAGGTCTTCGTCCGGGCGCCGGCAGGGCGGGCTTCGCCGGTGCGGCAACCGGGCCAATACAAATTGGAGCGATCAGAGCCCCAGCTCGCTCAGGCCCGCGTGCTCGTCCGGCCGCCGCCCGAGCGGCCAGAGAAACAGACGCTGGCCCTCGGTGATCGGCAGGTCGTTGATGCTCGCGTAGCGGCGCGCCATCAGGCCCTGCGGCGTGAACTCCCAGTTCTCGTTGCCGTAGCTGCGGAACCACTGGCCCGACTCGTCGTGCCACTCATAGGCGAAGCGCACCGCGATGCGCGGGCCGTCGCAGGCCCACAACTCCTTGATCAGCCGGTAGTCCAGCTCCTTCGCCCACTTGCGCTGCAGGAAGGCGCGCACCTGCTCGCGGCCGAACGGGAACTCGCTGCGGTTGCGCCAGCGGGTGTCGTCGGTGTAGACGCGCACCACCACGTCGGGATCGCGGGTGTTCCAGGCGTCCTCGGCCAGGCGCACCTTCTGGCGCGCGGTCTCGGGTATGAAGGGCGGGACGGGAGGGCGGCTTTCGGTCATGTCGTGGGTCCGGTTTCTCGCAGCGGCGGAGCGCCCCATCGCTTCGAGCAGACGCCGCGGATCCGGCTCTGCCGGTCCGCCAGCGTCGCCCCCTCGAGGGGGAGTGGCGCAGCCGCAACGGGGGTGGTCGTTCGATCAATAGGTCTTGTAAGGCAGGAACTTGCCGCTCATCGTGATGCTGACCCGGTCGCCGGCCGGGTTGGGCTCGCGCTGCAGGTTCATCTTGAAGTCGATCGCGCTCATGATGCCATCGCCGAACTCCTCGTGGATCAGCTCCTTGAAGGTCGTGCCGTACACGCTGACCAGCTCGTAGAAGCGGTAGATCAGCGGATCGGTCGGCACGCTGGTCGGCAGCGAGCCCTTGCAGGGCACCACCGTCAGCCACTGCTGCTCGGCGTTGCTGAGGCCGAAGATCTCGCCAACGATGCCGGCCTGCTCCTTCGTCAGCGTCATCTGACCGAGGCAGGCCGCCGTCGTCCATTCCTTGCTGAGGCCGACCCGGGCGGCGACATCGGACCATTTCAGGCCCTTGGCCACCTTGGTGGCGACGATCTTTTCGGTGACTTCGAGACGGCTCATGACGTGCTCCGGTGGGGTGGGACGAAGGGGCTTGGTTGAGCGAGCAAGTGCGCAGGCCAGCCAGCGAACGGTCGACGGTCAGACCACGCGCTGTAGCGGCGTGCGGGTCGGCGCGGCATCGCCAGTGGTAACCAGCGCGGCGGGTTCGGTGTCGGCCTCCGGCGAGGCGTCGACACCCGGATGCACCTCGGGGGGCAACGCCTGCGCCCGGCCATGTGCCAGGTCCTTCGAGCGCACCACCAGGAAGTCGACCAGGTGGTTGCGGATGCGGTAGTACTGCGGGTCGTGGTGCAGCGTGGCGCGCCGGCGGTCGCGCGGCATGGTGTTGCGCACGATCTCCGCCACGCGCGCCTGCGGGCCGTTGCTCATCAGCAGGACCTTGTCGGCCAGCAGGATGGCCTCGTCGACATCGTGCGTGATCATGAAGACGGTCTGGTGTGTCTCGGCGCAGATCTTCAGCAGTTCGTCCTGGATGCTGCCGCGCGTCAGCGCATCCAGCGCGCCGAAGGGTTCGTCGAGCAGCAGCATCTTGGGCTCGATCGCGAAGGCGCGCGCGATGCCCACGCGCTGCTTCATGCCGCCCGACAGCGCCGACGGCTTCTTGTCGATGGCATGCCCCAGGCCAACCATGGTCACGTACTTCTCGACCTGCGCATCGACCTGGGGCGCGCTCCAGCCGGGCCACTTGCTGCGCACCGCGAAGGCGATGTTGCGGCGCACGCTGAGCCAGGGCATCAGCGCATGGCCCTGGAACACCACGCCACGCTCGAGGCTGGGGCCGGCGACCTCGCGGCCGTCCATGAACACGTGGCCGGCGCCGGCCTGCTCCAGGCCAGCGAGCACGTTGAGGATGGTGGTCTTGCCGCAGCCGCTGTGGCCGATGATGCAGACGAACTCGCCCTTCGCGATGCCGAAATTCACGCCGTCGAACACCGGTTCGGTCGAGCCGGGATAGGTCTTGGCCAGGCCCTCGATCTTGAGGAAGGGCGTAGGCGAGTTCATGGGCATGGGCCAGTCTTTGGCGCCGGGCTTGCCGATACCGAGCCGGCAAGGGCGTGGGCAGGGCCGCTGTCGCTTCGCTGGCGTACCAGAGGCGCGCCATCGGCCCTGCCCACGCCCTTGCCAGACGCACCGTTGATTTCGACGGCCGCCGCCCCGAACCGATGCATGAAGGCCCGAGGGCGGTGGGCTGTGCGGGCGCCTCTGCGCCAGCGAGCAGCGCAGCGCAGCGGGGGGCAGTCCGCCGCTGTGCGGCGGACCGGCGAGAAGGCTCTATGCCGTACCGCGTCCAGCGGCGCGGCGGAGTCATCGCAGCCGCCCTCGCGGAGCGAGCAGCGCAGCAGACCTTCGCCGGCAGGCGAAGGTGGCGCAGTGAAGCCCGCGCAGCCCACCGCCCTCGGGCCTCGCACCGACGCAGCCGAATCAGTCCACATACGTCACCGCCTTCTGCGCCTGCGCGAACAGCAGGTCCAGCAGCATGCCGACCACGCCGATCACCAGGATCGCGAAGATCACGTTGGTGAGCGACAGGTTGTTCCACTCGTTCCACACGAAGTAGCCGATGCCGGTGCCGCCCACCAGCATCTCGGCGGCCACGATCACCAGCCAGGCGATGCCCATGCTGATGCGCATGCCCGTCAGGATGGTGGGCGCCGCGGCCGGGAGGATCACCTCGAAGGCACGGCGCAGGGCCGTGACTTCCAGCGTCTTGGCCACGTCGAGCCATTCGCGCCGCACGCCGGCCACGCCGAAGGCAGTGTTGATCAGCATCGGCCAGACCGAGCAGATGAAGATCACGAAGATGCCGCTGATCGACGAGTCCTTGATCGTGTAGAGCGCCAGCGGCATCCAGGCCAGCGGCGAGATCGGCTTGAGCACCTGGATGAAGGGATCGAGCGCACGATAGACCAGCGGGCTCATGCCGATCAGGAAGCCCAGCGGGATCGCGACCAGCGCCGCCAGCGCGAAGCCCAGCCCCACACGCCCCAGCGAATAGGCGAGCTGCAGGCCGATGCCCTTGTCGTTCGGGCCGTTGTCGTAGAACGGGCGCGACAGGTGCTCGATCACCTTGCTGCCCAGCTGGGCCGGCGTCGGGAAACCCGAGCGGCCGGCGGTCGAGCCGGCCTCGGCGCCCGGGTCCTTGCCGAGCAGGCGGGCGTACTCGATCTGCTCCGGCGTCATCGTCGCGGCCGGCGCCGCCGCGCTGCCCGCCGCCGGCCGCGTGGCGAGCTGCCACACGATCAACAGCAGCGCGAGGATCAGCGCCGACAGCAGGCCGGCGCGCAGGTTGAGCGAACGGGCTCCGTTCATGGCCGTCCGGTCCGCTCAGGTGCGCTTGATCGCGAAGCTGCCGATGTAGGGTTCGGGCTGTTCGGGGTCGAACACCTTGCCCATGATGGTGAACTTCGGGTACGCGCCGTCGGGCACCTTCTGGTCGAGCTGCTTCATCGTCTTCTTGGCGTCGGTCAGCAGGAACACCTTCTCGGCGATCTGCCTGTAGTTCACGTCGCCCTTCACGTAGCCCCAGCGCTTCATCTGCGTGAGCATCCACACCGCCATGCTCTGCCAGGGGATGGGGTCGAAGTCGGCGCGGTCGGGCACGTTCCTCACGTTGCCCAGGCCGTCGGCGAACTTGCCGGTCAGCACCTGCGTCACCACCGTCTCGGGCTGGTTCAGGTAGGCCTGCGGCGAGATCACCTTGGCGATCAGCTCGCGGTTCCCGGGCTTGCGCGCCATGGCCGCGGCGGTGAGCACCGCGCGGTACAGCGCCGCGAAGGTGTTGGGGTTCTGCTGGATGAACTCGGTGCTGGTGCCGAAGGCGCAGCAGGGGTGGCCGTTCCACAGCTCCTTGGTCAGCAGGTGCAGGAAGCCCACCTCCTCGAACACCGCGCGCTGGTTGAAGGGGTCTGGGCCGAGGTAGCCGTCGATGTTGCCGGCGCGCAGGTTGGCCACCATCTCGGGCGGCGGCACCACGCGGATCTGGATGTCGCGGTCCGGGTCCAGCCCGGCCTCGGCCACGTAGTAGCGCAACAGGAAGTTGTGCATCGAGTACTCGAACGGCACCGCGAGCTTGAAGCCCTTCCACTGCTTCGGGTCGCGCTTGTCCTTGTGCTTGTTCGCCAGCGTGATGGCCTGGCCGTTGGTGTTCTGGATCGTCGCCACGTTCATCGGCGTGGCGTTGGAGCCCACGCCCATGCTGATGGCCAGCGGCATCGGGCTCAGGAAGTGCGTGGCGTCGTACTCCTTGTTGAGCATCTTGTCGCGGATCAGCGCCCAGCCGGCCGTCTTGACCACCTGCACGTTGAGGCCCTGCTTCGAATAGAAGCCCAGCGGGTGAGCCATGATCAGCGGCGTGGCGCAGGTGATCGGGATGAAGCCGATCTTCAGGTCCTTCTTCTCCGGCGCGCCGGCCGCCTGGGCCAGGGCCTGCAGCGGCGCGATCGGCAGCACGCTGGCGATCGCCGCCATGGCCGTGCCCTTGCCCACCGCGCGCAGGAAGCGCCGGCGCACCGCGTCCTGCGGGAACAGCGCCTTCACCAGCGTGGCCTCGACGAAGGCATTCGAATAGGCCTCGAATTCGGCCGTCTCGCTGCGGCGGCGCAGCTCGGCGGTGGCGGCGTCGGCCGCGTGCTCGGCGGCAGACCCGTGGCGGCCACAGCTGCAACGCATCAGCAGCGGGCGGTCGGCGTCGTACGGGTCGAAATTGCGCTCGTTGCTCATCGGGCATCCCTTCGGCTTGGATCAGGATCGATGCTAGGGACGCGGCACGGCTCGCGCGATCGTGCGCGGCGGGGATGTTTTGTAGGGGTGGCACTACACGGCGGGTCCCGCCCCGTCGGGCACCGCAGCGGACCTACTGCAGGCGCAGTTCCAGGTAGGCCTGCTCGCGGAACACGGTCAGCGTCGTGCCGCTGACCGAGCGCCAGGCCAGCAGCGCCCGTGCGAGGTCGCCGCTGTGCCCGATGGGTCGGCCATTCATGCCGACGATGATGTCGCCCGCCTGCAGTCCGATGCGCTCGGCCAGCGAATCGATGCCGACCGCGCCGACCCGCGCCCCGGACGCATACGGTCGGCGTGCGTCCAGCGCCGTGAAGGGCGTCACGTCGTCGAACTCGGCGCCCAGCCGCGGCCGGGGCGCAGCGAGGCGGAGCGGCCATGCGGCGGCGGCTCGGGCAGCACGAGCGGCACGCGCAGCAGCGCGATGTCGGCCTCCTCGTCCTCGCCCACCAGCGTGGCGGCGACGACGCGCTGGTCGGGCAGCTTGACCGCGATGCGCTGGCTGCCGGCCACCGCGTGCGAGGCCGTGACGATCAGGCCGTCGGCACCGGAGATGATGAACCCGGCCCCGATGCGGTCGGCCACCCGCTCGTCGCCGACACGGCGCGGCGCCCCAGGCTTCGGCGCCTCGGCCGCCGAATAGGACATGCCCACGCCGAACACCCCCACCGCGGCCGACAGGCCGCGCTGCAGCGCCGGCGCAAAGCTCATCGGCAGCACACGTGGCTCCGGCGCGGCGGATCCTTGCTGCAGGCCCGCGCAGGCCGCGAGCAGCCCCGCGCCGGCCGCCATGACGCCGGTTCGCGCGAAACGCCGCCACCACGCAGCGCGTTTCATCGAACAGCGTGAGTCTGGGTCGGCCGCATGGCGGCATGCCTCCGGGAACCTGCCCGCGCGCCGTGCGCAGGGTCCGGATCACTCTAGGGCCTGTTCACGCTACCGGAGGGCACACGTGACCCATGAAACGAAGGCCATCAAGGCGCAAAGCGCAGCCGGGGTCGGGCCCCGGCGAGCCTTTGCAACGCCGAGGGCGTTTGTTTCATGGGTCACCCTTCGGGCCCGGGTTGCACAGGTCGCAGGGCGGCGTTGCTCAGTCGTTGCGTGCAACAGCACGCCGCCTCCTTCGCGCCTACCCCTGCGGCCTGTGCAACCCGGGCGTGTGCCCTCCGGTAGCGTGAACAGGCCCTAGCCAGACGACCCCCAACGCGGCTTGCGCTGCATCAAGGCCGCGGGCCCGCCGGCGCCGCGCCGCGCCGCGGCCTGTTTGATCCTGGACAAGCCTGTTCGCACCGGCGCCACCTAGACTGAATCGACCGCAGCGCTGCAGGCACAGGCATTCACCATGTTCAAGCACATCCTGGTTCCCGTCGACGGCGGCGCCCTGGCCGACCGCGCGATGCAGGCGAGCATCGACTTTGCGCTCCAGCTCGGCGCGTCGATCACTGCCTTCATCGCCGAGCCGCCGGTGCCGCCCGCGGGCTCGACCCGCAGCGCCGCGCACTACCTGCGGGATCTCGAAGCGCATGCGCGGGCCACGGCCGAGCACGCGAAGGGCGTGCTGTCGGCGTTCGAGCGGCGCGCCACCGACGCCGGCGTTCCCTTCGAGGGCTTCTTCGCCCAGGCCCACGAGATCGATGCGGCGATCGCCGATGTCGCCCGCCAGCGCGGCTGCGACCTGATCGTGATGGTGACGCACGGGCGCGGCCTGTTCGGCGAGTGGCTGTTCGGTTCGCAGACGCGGGGCGTGATGGTGCGCAGCGAGTTGCCCCTGTTGATGCTGCACTAGAAGTCGCCGGATGGTCCGGCGGCAATCCCTGATCCACCCCGAAGGCAACCCGCATGAACACCCGGCCCTACGCAGACATCCGCGACGACCTGCTCGCCCGCGAGGCGCGGTTGCGCGACGAGGTTCGCGCACACCGCGCGCAACTCGTCGAGCCCGGCGCCGCCACCGGCAACACCTTCATCGCCGGCAGCGAAGGCGCCGCCGCCGATGCGGAAGACGAACTCGAGATCACGCTGATCAGCCACTGGCAGCGCGAACTCGACGAAGTGAGCGCGGCGCTGCAGCGCCTGAATGTCGGCGGCTACGGCGACTGCGAACGCTGCGGCAAGCCGATCGGCCTGCCGCGGCTGCGTGCACTGCCCGAGGCGCGCCTGTGCCTGACCTGCCAGGAGCAGGCCGACCGGGCTCCCCACCGCAGCTGACCGACGCAACGGCCCTCAAGGCCGCAACAGCCACCACGCCGCAGCCCACGCGAGCGCGAGGCTGACCGCCAACGCCGCCCCGACGCGCAGCGCGTAGGCCCGCCCGCCGGCCACGGCCGCCACACCGCAACGCGTCAGCGTGTTCGCGCTGACGGCCAGCAGCACGCCGCGCAGCATCTGCTCGGTCGACAGCTCGCCGGCCGCGTGCAGTGAAGCGAGCGACGCCACCGGCGCGTGCGCGTCGAGCAGCGCGGCGAGCGCGACGCTCAGGCCGAGCCCGGCGTCTCCGTAGTGGCGCTGCGCATTGCCGACCCCCAGCGCGACGACACCCAGCGTCAGCGCCACCACGATCGCCTCGCGCGGCCGCAGCGCGCTGCGTGGCGGGCCCGCCGGCGCCGCAGCGAGCGCACCGCGCGAGCGCAGCGACAGCAGGCCGATGGCCAATGCGCCTGCCGCGCCGGCCAGCGCCACCGGGAACAGCGCGACGGCGGCAGGCGGCGACAGCACCGCGCTCATCACCAGCACCTGCAGCCAGGTGGCCACCGCCGAGAGCGCGGCGGCGCCGGCCAGCACCGCCGTCTGCGCCGGCTGCGCGCGCGAGCGGCTGCCGAACGATGCGACGGTCGCGGTGCTCGAGACGAATCCCGATACGAAGCCCGACACGAGCACGCCGCCGCGCACACCGAGCCAGCGCAGCGCCACCTGACCGCCGGCCTGCATGGCCATGATCAACAGCACCAGCGCAACGAGCGGCCTCAGACTGATGCCACCGAATGCCTCGAGCGGCCGCGACGGGACCAGCGGCAGCACGATCAGCGCCAACGCGGCCAGCAGCAGTCCGTCATGCAACTCCTGGTCGCTCAGCAGCTGGGTCGCGAAACGGTGCAGCCGCTCACGCGCCGCCAGCAGCGCCGCGAGGCCGGCGCCGCAGGCCGCCCCGAGCGCGGGCGAGAGCACCGACTGCACGCCGATCAGGTAGGTGGTGAACAGCGCCAGTTCGGTGGTCAGCCCCGGATCGCGCGAGCGACTTCTCCCGTACGACAGCGCGGCCAGTGCCGCCACCAGCACCGCCCCGGCCACCACCAGCCCCGGCACCGGCAGCCATTGGGCAAGGCCGCCGGTGGCCGCCGCGACCGCAAAGCTGCGCAGGCCCGCGGCCTCGCGGTCGTCGCCGCGGCCCTTGCGGCGTTCGCGCTCGATGCCGATCAGCAGGCCCGCGCCCAGCGCGACCGCCAGCCCGAGGACCCCGTCCGGCAGCGCGTCCAAGCTCACACCTCCAGCGTCGCCCCGTGCTCCGGCACCGACACGCGCCAGCCCAGCTCGTCCTGGATGCGCAGCCGCAGCGTGTCGGCCGCCGCGGGCTCGCCGTGGACGACGAAGGTCCGCTCCGGCGGCGACGCGAAGCCGCGCAGCCAGTCCATCAGCCCGTCGGCATCGGCATGGCCGGAGAAGCCTTCGAGGTGGCTGACCTCGGCCTTCACCGCGATGTACTCGCCGTGGATCTTGACCTCGCGCGCGCCGCCGATCAGCGCCGCACCGCGCGTGCCGCCGACCTGGAAGCCGGGAAAGACGATGTGGTTGCGCGGGTTGGGCGCCAGCGCCTTCAGGTGGTACAGCACGCGCCCGCCGGTGGCCATGCCGCTGGCCGAGATGACGACCTTGGGCCAGCGCTGGCGTGTCAGGCGCTCGGACTCCTTGGGCCCCGCGACCAGCGTCACGCCGTCGGTCAGCGTGCCGGCCTCGCGCGGTGCGATGCGCAACAGCTTGCGATGGTGCTGGTAGAGCGCGGTCGCGGTGCTCGCCATCGGGCTGTCCAGGAAGACCGGCAGGTCGGCCGGGATCTCGCCGGCCGCCTTCAACCGCTGCAGCACCAGCAGCAGCGCCTGCGCACGGCCGACCGCGAACGACGGCAGCAGCACGCTGCCGCCGCGCCGCACCGTGGCGCGGACGATCTCGCCCAGCTGCGCCTGCACGTCGTCGCGCGGATGCCGGCGGTTGCCGTAGGTCGACTCGATCAGCAGCACGTCGGCCTGCGCCACGCGGCCAGGCGCCGGCATCAGCAGGTCGTCGCTGCGCCCCAGGTCGCCCGAGAACACCAGCGTGCGGCCGTTCGCGCGCACGCCCACCGACATCGCACCCAGCAGGTGGCCGGCAGGCGTGAGCTCGATTCGCGCGTCGCCGATGCGCACACTGCGGCCGGCCGGCAGCGCCACGATCCTCGAGATGGCGCGCTTGGCGTCAGCGACGCTGTACAGCGGCAGCGCCGGCTGGTGGCGCGACCAACCGCCCCGGTTGGCGCGCCGTGCGTCCTCTTCCTGCAGGTGCGCGCTGTCGAGCAGCAGCACCTCGGCCAGGTCGCGTGTGGCGGCAGAGGCGTGCACCGTGCCCTTGAAGCCCTGCTTCACCAGCACCGGCAGCCAGCCGCAGTGGTCGAGGTGGGCGTGGCTCAGCACCACCGCGTCGATCAGCGCCGGCGGCACCGCCAGCGGCGCCCAGTTGCGCTCGCGCAGCGTCTTGTAGCCCTGGAACAGGCCGCAGTCGAGCAGCACGCGCGCACCGCCGAGCTCGACGAGATGCCTGGAGCCGGTGACCGTATCGGCGGCGCCGAGGAAGGTGATCTTCATGCGGGACGTGCGGATCGCGAACCGCGCTGTGACGACGCCGGACTCTCGCACAGACGACACGCCGCCGCGACGGGGCTCGCCGCCCGTTGACCTCGATCAATGCTGCGCGTGTGGCCCCGCGGGGCAGGAAACCGCCCGCCCCGCCTCGACGGCGGGGCACCGAGCGCCGTGTAACGAGTCAGCAAGGCGTTGGGCGGCGCAGCCGCGCTCAATCGCGCCGGGCACTTGCCGATATAGCGACGGTGGGCGGTCGCCGCGCCCAGCCAGACTCCCCTTTGCCGCTGAACCCGAATGTCCATCGCCGCCCCCGTTCTCGCCAGCAACGCTGGCGCCTCGCCACGTGACTCGCTGGCGTGGGCAACGGTCGACGCGCTGTCCGAGCATGCCTGCGTCGTCGACCGCCACGGCATCGTGTGCGCGGTCAATCGCGCATGGCGCCTGCGCGCGGCGGCCGACAGCGGGCGCCCGCGGCAGGCGGTGGAAGGAAGCGACTATCTCGGCACCTGCGACAGTGCCACCGGGCCGGAGGTGGACTGGACGCATGCGTTCGCGGCGGGGGTTCGCCAGGTGCTGGCCGGCCGGCGCGAGCGTTTCTCGATGGAGTATCCAGGCCCTTCGCCGGCGGACGAACGCTGGTTCGAAGCCGCCGTCACGCGCTTTGGGAGCGAATGCGACCTGTTCGTGATCGCGCACCAGGACATCACGGAGCGCCGTCGCCGCGATCAGGGCCTGCGGCGATTCGGCGCCGCGATGGAAGCGACGGCCGACGCGATCTTCCTGATCGACGTCAGTCGCATGGCGCTGGTCGACGTCAATGGCGCCGCATGCCAGATGTATGGCCACTCGCGGGCAGACCTGCTGGCGATAGCCCCCGAAACCCTGTTCTCGACCACTCGCCACGAGCTCGAGACCTCGTGGCAGGCGCTGATTGCCGGCGACGTGAGCGGCGACACCTTCGAGACGCGCCTGCAGCGCGCCGACGGCACCCGGGTGCCGGTCGAGGTGCGCCGCCGCGCCGTGCGCGTGGGAAGCGCCTGGCTGATCGCCAAGGTGGCGCGCGACATCACGACGCGCAAGGATGTCGAGCGCGCGCTGCAAAGACAGACGGTGAAGCATGGCTTGTTGGCGCGCTTCGGCCAGTTCGCGCTGGAGAACCCGCCGCTGCCCGAACTGATGTCGCAGGCGATCGAGATCGTGCAGCAAGGATTGAAGGTCGATCTTTGCCGGCTGCTGGAGGCAGGATCCGATGACCGCACGCTGGTCCAGGTGGCCGGTACAGGCTGGTCCGAAACGTGGCTGCGCGAGCCGTGCTTCGATGCCGCGGCCGAGACGCAGGACCGCTTCATCCTCGGTGCGCGCGAGTCGATCGTCATTGGCGATTTCGAGTCCCAGACGCGCTTCCAGCGCTCCGCCATCCTGCAGGCACACGGCGTGCGCAGCGCCGTGGAGGTGCTGGTCTGCGGCGGCGGCGGCGCCTACGGCGTCATCGGCGCCTATTCGCGCGAGCCTGGCTGCTTCAGTGCCGAGAACGCCGACTTCGTGCAGAGCGTGTCGAACACGCTGGCCGCGACCATCGAGCGCAAGAACACCGAAGACCGGTTGACCTACCTGGCCCAGTTCGATCCGCTGACCGAGTTGCCCAATCGCAGCATGTACCTGGACCGGCTCGGTCACACGCTGATCGTCGCGGAGCGGGACAAGCTGCCGGTGGGCGTGCTGTTCGTCGACATCGATCGGTTCAAGAACGTCAACGACACCCTCGGCCATGCCGTCGGCGACCTGCTGCTGGTCGAGATCGCCGAGCGCCTGCGGTGCGCGGTGCGCCCGGGCGACACCGTCGGTCGACTCGGCGGCGACGAGTTTGCCGTCGCGCTGGCGCACCTGGCGCGCCCCGATGACGCCGCCCTGGTCGCGCAGAAGATCGTCGCCTCGCTTGCCGCACCGTTCCAGCTCGGCGTGCACGAGGTCTATGTGTCGGCCAGCATCGGCATCGGCGTGTACCCGATCGACGGACGCGAACCCGACACGCTCCTGAAGAACGCCGACACCGCGATGTACCGGGCCAAGGAGTCCGGCCGCAACGCCTACCAGTTCTACATGCCGCAGATGAACGAGCTCGCCCTCGCGCGCATGCGCGCCGAGTCCCAGCTGCGCGGCGCGCTCGACCGCGGCGAGTATCTCTTGCACTATCAGCCCAAGGTCAGGCTCGCAACCGGCGAGATCAGCGGCATGGAGGCGCTGCTGAGGTGGCAGCCGGCGGGGCGCGGCCTGGTGCCGCCCGGCGACTTCATTCCGATCCTCGAGGACACCGGTCTGATCCTCCCGGTCGGTGAATGGGTCGTCGCGACGGTGTGCGCACAGATCGCCCGGTGGCGGGCTGAAGGCTTGTCACCGCCGCCGGTCGCGGTCAATCTGTCGGCGCGCCAGTTCCGGCAGAAGAATCTCGCCGCCGTGATCGGCGACATCCTGGCATCGAGCAAGGTCGACCCGGGCCTGCTCGAACTCGAGTTGACCGAGTCGAGCCTGATGAGCGACTCGGAAGCGGCCGTGCAAGCACTGCGGGACATGAAGGCCCGCGGTATCCGGCTGTCGGTCGACGACTTCGGCACCGGCTATTCGAGCCTCGCCTACCTGAAGCGCTTCCCGCTCGATGCGCTGAAGATCGACCGTGAGTTCATCCGCGACGTCACCACCGATGCCGACGGTGCGACCATCGCGCTGGCGATCATCAACCTGGCGCGAAGCCTGAAGCTCAAGGTCGTGGCCGAAGGCGTCGAGACCGAGGAGCAGCTCAACTTCCTGCGTGCCCACGGCTGTGACGAGATGCAGGGCTACTACTTCTCGCGGCCACTGCCCGTCGAGGAGATCACCCGCGCACTGCGCGAAGGGCGACGCCTGACGTTGCCGACGTTCATGCCCCCTGCCCGCCGTTCCGGGCGCTTTCCGAATGGCGAATCCTCGGCAACCGCCGATGTCGATCAGGGCCTGGGTGTCTGACCGCCGATAGGGCGGCCGGTGAACGCCTCGAACCTCAGGCCGGCATCAACTCCTGCCTCACCGCGTACAGCGCCAGTTCGACGTCGTTGCGCACGCTGGTCTTCTCCAGGATGCGCGCGCGGTAGGTGCTCACGGTGTTGGGCGACAGCACCAGCTGCTCGGCGATCTCGCCGACGCTCTTGCCCGCGGCCAGCAGGCGGAACACCTGGTACTCGCGGTGCGACAGGCGCTCGTGCAGTGGGGCATCGTCGTCGCCCCGGCCCTTCTTCGTGCCGCTGCCGGCGCGCACCGCGCCGGCCAGCTGCTCGGCAACGCTGGGCGTGATGAAGAGCCTGCCCTTCGCCACCTTGCGGATCGCGTCGATCATCTGCTCGCTGTCGGCGCTCTTGTTCAGGTAGCCGGCCGCGCCGAGCTTGAGGCTGCGCACCGCGTACTGGCGGTCGGGGTAGGTGCTGAGCATCAGCACCGGCAGCTTCGGGAACTCGGCCTTCAGCGCCTTCAGCACGTCGAGGCCGTCGCGTTGCGGCATCGCGATGTCGAGCAGCACCACGTCGGGCAGCCTGCCGGCCGCGGCACCGGAGCGCACCAGTGCCATCGCGTCGGGGCCGTTGCCGGCCTCGCCGGCCAGCGCGATGTCGCCGGCGTCGGCCAGGATCTGCTTGATGCCCTGGCGCACGATCACATGGTCGTCGCAGATGATCACCTTGATCATGCCGCCCCCTCCTCTTGCGCCAGCGGCATCATCAGCCTGACTTGCGTGCCCTGTCCCGGCGCGCTGTCGATGGTGAGGCGCCCGCCGAAGTGGGCCGCGCGCTCGCGCATGCCCATCACGCCGTAGCTGCGCGGGCCGTTCAGCGCTTCGGGCGTGGTGCCGACGCCATCGTCGCGCACGTCGAGGTAGAGCACCGGCTCGGGCGGCGCGTCGACCGCGATGCGGATGCTCACGCGCCGCGCCCGCGCATGGCGTGCGATGTTGGACAGCAGCTCCTGGAAGATGCGGAACACCGCGATCGCCAGACCGCCCTCGGGCGGCGCGACGCCGGCGGCCACGTGCACCTGGAGGTCGGCCTGCAGCTCGGCGCTCTCCAGCCATTCCTGCGCCTGCCACTCGAGCGCGGCCCACAGGCCCTGGTGGTCGAGGATGCTGGGGCGCAGGTCGGTGATGATGCGGCCGACCTTGTCGACCGCGGTGTCGATCAGCGCCCCCATGCCCCCGCACTTGGCGGCCAGCGGCGCGCGATCGGCGACGCGCTTGTCGAGCCAGTTGACGTCCATCTTCAGCGCCACCAGCAACGAGCCGAGTTCGTCGTGGATCTCGCGCGCGATGCGGGTGCGCTCCTGCTCGCGCACCGTCTCGAGGTAGGCCGAGAGCTGGCGCCGCTGCGCGAGCGCATCGCTCAGCGCGCGGGTGCGCTCGGCGACGCGCTGCTCCAGCCGGTCGTTGGTGCGCTCGAGCTCGCGCTTGGCGCGCACCAGTTGCTCTTCGGCCTGTTTGCGCGCGGTGATGTCGACGAAAGTAACCACCGCACCCAGCACCTCGCCGGCCTCGACGATGGGGTGAGACGAGTACTCCGCCTGGAAGGGGTTGCCGTCGGCGCGCCACAGCACTTCATGATCGATGCGGCAGGGCAGGCCCCGGCGGAAGGCGTTGAAGATCGGGCAGTCGGCCTCGGGGTAATGCGTGCCGTCACCGTGCGAGTGGTGGATCAGCGCGTGCATGTTGCGCCCGAGCACCTCTTCGGTGCGGTAGCCCAGGGCCTGGGCGGCGGCGCGGTTCACAAAGGTGCAGCAGCCATCGACGTCGATGCCGAAGATGCCGTCGCCGGTCGACTCCAGCAGCAGCGTGAGCCGGTCCTGCCACGGCGCGCCGTCGTGGCGCCGGGCCGGCGCCGGCGCGGCCGGGCCGGCGGGCAGCAGACGCCCACCGGGGGACCTGTCGGCGGCCCCCCGGGTGAGCGTGTCGCCGGCATGGGCGTGGGAGCATTCCATGCACGAAGCGGCGCAAGGCGTGTGCCACCACGGGCCGGTCTCGCCACAGCGTATGCGCCGGCCCTGACTTCCATCCGGGCCGACCCCGTGCGTGCGCACCGACAGCAGCGGCTCGCACCGCAGCGCGTCAGGGCACGCTGACGCGCATCTGCACGACGTAGCGGCGCTCGCGTGCGATCTCGGCGCTGGACAGCACGCCTCGCTCGCTGCGGCGCTCGCTGCCGCCGTCGCTGGCGACGGTCATCCATTCGCCGAGCGGCAGCTGCACCGTGGTCAGCAGACCGGCACGCTCGACGCTGCCCTCGGGCTGCGGCTGGCCTCGAAAGTCGTAGCGCGAGGGCAGGCCGCCGCCGGCCAGCGCGCTCGCCTCGGTACGCACCTCCACCGTGACCGGCGAATTGCCACCGGGCCAGCTCGGCCGCACCGCGACGCTGCGGCCGGTGTCGACGTAGCTGCTGCCGGCGATCGCACCGGGGCCGCTGGGCGTCCACACCACCTGCAGCCAGGTGAGCGGCACCGACGCGCCGAGGTTCAGCATGCCCTGCCCGCCGTTGAGCACGAGCAGCCGCTGCTGCGCGTCGCGCGCGGTGTCGCTGCTGCGCGATTCGAGCGTGACGCCGGCGCGGCCGGACACCTGGCCGTTCGGGCCGACCGTCACCGCGCCGGAGCGCAAGCCGCCACCGCTGGCGCTGAAGCTCGATTCATCGCCCTGGCGCACCTCGACCAGCAGGTTGCGCTGCGGCAGCGTGCGCGCCGGCTGGGCGGACGCGGCCGAGACGGCGAGTGCCGCAACGACGCCTCCGACAGCGCGCAAAAAGGGAGACCGGGAACACGGCATGCGCGAAGCTTACGCCGCAGCGACTGCCCGGCCCGGCGCCAGGTGCTGCGGCCCTCGGTTCAACGCGATCACGCGGCCGACAGCCACAGCAGCGCCAGGCCGATGGCCGCCGGCAGCGCCTGGACGTAGAGGATCTTGCGGCTGGCCGTCGCGGCGCCGTACAGGCCGGCCACCAGCACGCAAACGAGGAAGAAGACCTTCACGCCGCTGCCGGTTGCACCCAGGCTCAGGCCCCAGAACAGGCCGGCCGCGAGGAAACCGTTGTAGAGCCCCTGGTTCGCCGCCAGCACCTTGGAGGCTGCCGCCGCCTGCGGCGTCTGTCCGAAGGCACGCAGCCCGGCCGGCTTGTCCCACAGGAACATCTCGAGCACGAGGATGTAGACGTGCAACAGCGCGACGAGGGCGACGACGAGGTTCGCGAGCAGGGCCATGGACACTTCTCCGCAGGGTGGTGGCTGGCGTGGGCGGCATGTGGCGCCCGCCCCCGATGATGCCGCGTGCCAGGCAGCCCCGACCAGGGAAGCGGCGCGCGCGCCGCCTCAGTCCCGCGCGCGCTCCAGGTGCCCGAGCGGCAGCGCCGCGCCCGCCTTCACCTCGCCGAGCGAGAAGCTGGTGTGCAGGTCCTTCACATTGGGCAGGTTCAGCAGGGTCTCCAGCGCCAGCGCCGAGAAGGCGTCGAGGTCGGTGGTCATGACCTGCAGCTCGAAGGTGCCCGAGCCGCTGATGTAGTGGCAGGCGATCACCTGTGGAATGCGGCGGATCGCCTCTTCCAGGACGCGCGTGGCCTCGCCGGTGTTGCGCTCGGCGTCCACGCGCACGAAGGCCAGCACGCCCAGGCCGATCTTGTGGCGGTCGATCTCGGCGCGGTAGCCGCGGATGTAGCCCTGGGTCTCCAGCCACTTCACGCGCCGCCAGGTCGGCGCCGGCGACAGGCCGATGCGGGCCGCGAGCTCGGCGTTCGACAGCCGCGCGTCCTGCTGCAGCGCGCCGAGGATGGCGATGTCGTAGCGGTCGAGCGCGCCTTGCTGCACGCCGTCGGCCGGAGCCGCCGCCGCAGAGGCTGCGCGCGCCGCCGGGCGATCGATTCGGGTTTGCCCTGAAATCGGCTTTCTCGATGACATTTCTTTCCTTTAGTACCTATCCGAGCAACAACCTTGCTGCAAGCATGCACCGGCGGGCACACAAAGAAAAGACATGAATACGCGCTTTGCCTACACTGGCTGCAATCCCGCCGACGACCCCGCCGGTGGCAGCGCGCGGTCCCTGCGTCACGAGCACAGGGGCCGCCGCAACTTTCCCGCTGACAGCAGGAGTCCTGACGCCATGAACGCGCCCCTCCCCGAGTCGATCCGCCGCGCTCTCGAAACGGTGACGCTCGACGACAAGTACGCCCTCGAGACCGGGCAGGCGTTCATGAGCGGCGTGCAGGCCCTGGTGCGGCTGCCGATGCTGCAGCGCCAGCGCGATGCGGCGGCGGGGCTGAACACCGCCGGCTTCGTGAGCGGCTACCGCGGCTCGCCGCTGGGCGGCTACGACCAGGCGCTGTGGGCGGCGAAGAAGCACCTCGCGGCCCACCAGGTGGTGTTCCAGCCCGGCGTGAACGAAGAACTCGCCGCCACCGCCGTGTGGGGCACCCAGCAGCTCGACCTGTACCCGCAGAGCAAGAAGCACGACGGCGTGTTCGGCATCTGGTACGGCAAGGGCCCGGGCGTGGACCGCTGCTCCGATGTCTTCAAGCACGCCAACATGGCGGGCACCGCGAAGCACGGCGGCGTGATCGCGGTCGCCGGCGACGACCACATCGCCAAGAGCAGCACCGCGGCGCACCAGAGCGACCACATCTTCAAGGCCTGCGGGCTGCCGGTGTTCTTCCCCGCCAGCGTGCAGGAGATCCTCGACCTGGGCCTGCATGCCTTCGCGATGAGCCGCTTCTCGGGCGTGTGGGCGGGCATGAAGACGATCCAGGAGATCGTCGAGTCGTCCACGTCGATCTCGGTCGACCCCGACCGCGTGAACATCGTGCTGCCCGAGGACTTCCCCATGCCCGCCGGCGGCCTGCACATCCGCTGGCCCGACGCGCCGCTGGAGCAGGAAGCGCGGCTGATGAACCACAAGTGGTACGCGGCGCTGGCCTATGTGCGCGCGAACCGGCTCAACCGCACGGTGATCGATTCGCCCAACGCACGGCTCGGGCTGATCGCCAGCGGCAAGGCCTACAACGACACGCGCCAGGCGCTGCACGACCTGGGCCTGGACGACGCGGCCTGCCGCCGCCTCGGCATCCGGCTGCACAAGGTGGGCGTGGTGTGGCCGCTGGAGGCCACGATCACGCGCGAGTTCGCGACCGGGCTGCAGGAGATCCTGGTGATCGAGGAGAAGCGCCAGGTCATCGAGTACCAGCTGAAGGAAGAGCTCTACAACTGGCGCGCCGACGTGCGGCCCAACGTGCTGGGCAAGTTCGACGAGCCCGAGGGCGACACCTCGGGCGGCGAGTGGAGCCAGCCCGACCCGAGCGGCAACTGGCTGCTGCGCGCCCAGGCCGACCTGACGCCGGCGATCATCGCCCGCGCGATCGGCAAGCGGCTGCTCAAGCTCGGCGGCCTGGGCGGCGACACGCGCGGGCACGTCGAGGCGCGGCTGGCGCTGATCGACGCCAAGGAACGCGCGTTGGCCGCGAGCACGCAGGACACCGGCGAGCGCGCACCGTGGTTCTGCAGCGGCTGCCCGCACAACACCAGCACGCGCGTGCCCGAGGGCTCGCGTGCGGTGGCCGGCATCGGCTGCCACTACATGACGGTGTGGATGGACCGCAGCACCACCACCTTCTCGCAGATGGGCGGCGAAGGCGTGAGCTGGGTCGGCCAGGCACCCTTCACCACCGACCGGCACGTGTTCGCCAACCTCGGCGACGGCACCTACTACCACTCGGGCCTGCTGGCGGTGCGCCAGAGCATCGCGGCGGGCGTGAACATCACCTACAAGATCCTGTTCAACGACGCGGTCGCGATGACCGGCGGCCAACCGGTCGACGGCACGCTGCGCGTGCCCGAGATGACGCGCGAGCTCGACGCCGAAGGCGCGAAGAAGATCGTCGTCGTGACCGACGAGCCGCAGAAGTACACCGGCGCCACCGGCCTCGCGCCGGGCGTGACGGTGAAGCACCGCGACGAGCTCGACGCGGTGCAGCGCGAACTGCGCGAACTGCCCAGCTGCACCATCCTCATCTACGACCAGACCTGCGCGACCGAGAAGCGGCGGCGCCGCAAGCGCGGCACGCTGGCCACGCCGGCCGAGACGGTGGTGATCAACGAGCTGGTGTGCGAGGGCTGCGGCGACTGCTCGGTGCAGAGCAACTGCCTGTCGGTCGAGCCGGTCGAGACGCCGTTCGGCCGCAAGCGCCGCATCAACCAGAGCAGTTGCAACAAGGACTATTCCTGCCTGAAGGGCTTCTGTCCGAGCTTCGTGACGGTGACCGGCGGCACGCTGAAGAAGCCGCAGCGCGATGCCTCGCACGACCCGCATCGCGGGCCGCCGCTGCCGGAGCCGGTGCTGCCGGTGGCCGAGTCCGCCTGGGGCATCGTGGTCGCCGGCGTCGGCGGCACCGGCGTCATCACGATCGGCCAGCTGCTGGGCATGGCGGCCCACCTCGAGGGCAAGGGCGTTGTCACGCAGGACGCGGCCGGACTGGCACAGAAGGGTGGTGCGACCTGGAGCCATGTCCAGATCGCCAACCGGCCCGAGGCCCTCTACTGCACCAAGGTCGGCACCGCCGAGGCCGACCTCGTGATCGCCTGCGACCCGATCGTCGCCGCGAAGAACGACACGCTGGCGGTGATGCGCGAGGGCCGCACGCACGTGGCGCTGAACACCCACGGCGCGCCGACCGCGGCCTTCGTCGGCAACCCGGACTGGCAGTTCCCCGGCGGGCGCTGCGAGACGGTGATCGAGCAGGCCTGCGGCGGCGCTGCGCAGGTGGGCAGGTTCGACGCCGACCGGCTGGCGACCGCGCTGCTCGGCGACGCGATCTACACCAACCCGCTGATGCTGGGCTATGCGTGGCAGCGCGGCTGGGTGCCGCTGAGCCAGGCCGCGCTGCTGCGCGCGATCGAGCTCAACGGCGTGCAGGTCGAGCTGAACCAGGCCGCGTTCGCCTGGGGCCGGCGCGTGGCGCACGACCCGGCGGCGGTGCAGGCCCTCACCGCCACGGCGCAGGTGATCGCCTTCGTGAAGAAGCCCGCGCTGGACGAGCTGCTGGCCACGCGCGTCGACTTCCTCACCGGCTACCAGAACGCGGCCTATGCGCAGACCTACCGCGCCTTCGTCGACAAGGTGCGCGCCGCCGAGGCGCCGCTGAAGTCGACCCGGCTCAGCGAGACCGTGGCCCGCTACCTGTTCAAGCTGATGGCCTACAAGGACGAGTACGAGGTGGCGCGACTGCACGCCGACCCGGCCTTCCACGCGAAGATCGCCGCGCAGTTCGACGGCGCGGTGAAGCTGGGCTACCACCTGGCGCCGCCGGGGCTGGCGAAGAAGAATGCGCGCGGCGAGCTGGTGAAGCAGCCGTTCGGCGCGTGGATGCTCGTCGCCTTCCGGCTGCTCGCGCGGCTCAAGGGCTTGCGCGGCACCGCCCTCGATCCCTTTGGCCGGAGCGCGGAGCGCTGCACCGAGCGCGCGCTGGTCGGCGAGTACCGCGCCTGCATCGAGGAGTTGCTGGCGACGCTGGAGGCGCCGCGGCTGGCGCTGGCGGTCGAGATCGCGGCGATCCCGGAGGACATCCGCGGCTACGGCCACGTGAAGGCGCGGCAGCTGGGCGCCGCGCGCGCGAAATGGGCGGGCCTGATGGCGCAGTGGCGCGCCGGGCTCTCGCGGCGTGCGGCGGCCTGAGCGCGGGCCACGCGACGACGGCATGCCGCAGCGGCCGGCCTTTGCGGCAATCGACGCAGCCCGGCGCCACGTCGATACCGCGCGCCGGCGCGTCAGAACTCGAACAGCGTCAACCCCAGCCCCAGGCTGGTCTGCCGGAAGTTGTAGTCGAGCAGCGTCTCGCCGTAGCCGCTGAACAGCTGCACATACCAGCGCAGCGCGCGCGGGCTGTCGGGCTCGACCGGGTAGGTCCAGTCGAACTGGACCGCGCCGCGCTTGAGGTCCCGAAAGTTCGTGCGCCATGACAGCGCGGCGGTGGCGCGGCCCGGTGTCCAGTTCAGCGTCACGTCGCCGCGGCCGCGGTAGTCGGTCAGGTCGGGGTTGTCGTCGGTGGCGGGGTTCTCGTGCACGCGGCGATTCAGGCGCAGCATGACCGACGTGTCGTTCCGCTCGAAACCGGCGCCCGCGTACACCCGATTCCAGCTGCGCGACAGCGGCACGGTCTGGCCGTTCGACTGGTGGGCGAAGGCGACCATGCCGTAGCGCCACTGCCAGCCCCAGGGCAGCGCGCGCAGCCCTTCGGGCACCGGCACCACGTACATCATCTCGGGCTCGTAGTCGCTGCTGCGAAACGGCGCCGAATCGCCGGGGTTGTAGAGCTGCCAGAGCGACTGCTGCGTGTAGCCGAACCACAGGTCGGCGCCCGGCAACAGCACGCTCTGCGCCACCTTGGTCCGCAACGAGAGCTGCAGCTTGCCCTCGACCTTCTTGTAGTCGCCGAGCTGGCCGCTGCGTCCCGGCGTCGGGCTGGTCGGGCGGGTGTTGATGCGCGTGGTCGCGTGCACCGGCAGCAGGAAATTGGGACGGTAGCCGGTGAAGTTGAAGGTGCCGCGCTTGTCGGCCTCGTCGAGCTCCCAGTACTTGGACAGGAAGCTCGGCGCCGGTGTCGGGGGGCCCTGCAGTCCGGTGCCGGCGATCGGCGGCGTCGGTCGTGCCATCACGTCGGGCGTGCGACCCGCCGGCACGGTGGGCACGGCCGGTGCCTCGCGGCCGGCCAGGTGGTCATAGCAAGCCAGGCGCAGGCCGTCGTCGCTGAGCGCAGCGCAGTCGGCCAACGTCGGCAGCGCATCCTGCTGCGCCAGGGCGGCCCCGAACGGCAAGGCCAGCAGCAGGGCGCTCAGGGCGGTGGGGCTCATCGGGCAAAGGCTCGGGTCGTCATCGGGGCCGGCCCATTCTGCGGGACAGCGCCCGGGCCGGCGCCGCGGCGGGGCTTGCCGCAGCAAACACTTGCATTTTTTTGAAGCGTTGCGACAAGCCCTGTGAACTCGCGGGCCCAAAACACTCACTACAGTGCGTCCACCTTGCCGCCACCGACCCCTGCATGAACACGCCCACCGTGAGCCCCCGCTACACCGGCACCGCGATCGCGCTGCACTGGCTGCTGGCGCTGGCTATCCTGGGCAGCATGGGCTTCGGCTGGTACATGAGCGACCTGCCGTTCTCGCCGCAGCGCCTGAAGCTCTACAACTGGCACAAGTGGGCGGGGGTCACGATCCTGGCGCTGTCGCTGCTGCGCCTGCTGTGGCGCCTGACGCACCGCCCGCCCGCCCTGCCCGAGCCCGTCGCCGCGGCGATGCCGCCCTGGCAACTCCAGGCCTACCACGCAACCCACCACCTGATGTACCTGCTGTTCTTCGCGGTGCCGCTGGTCGGCTGGGCCTACAGCTCGATGGCCGGCTTCCCGATCGTGTGGTTCGGCGTGCTGCCGCTGCCCGACTTCGTGCCGGTCGACAAGGACCTGGCCAAGCTGGTCAAGCCCGTCCACGCGATCCTGGCCTACGCGCTGCTGGCGCTGGTGGTGCTGCACGTGGCGGCTGCCCTGAAGCACCAGTTCATCGACCGCGACGGCCTGCTGGCCCGCATGCGGCCCGGTCGCCCCTGAACCCCGGAGGATCCCGTATGAAAACCCTGTCCGCCCCGCTGATCTCCCTCGCCGTGCTCGCCGCGGCCGGCCTCGTGGCCGCATCGGGCGCAGCCCATGCGCAGGCAGCCGTCGCCAAGCTGGTGCCGGCGCAAAGCGAGATCGGCTTCGTCAGCAAGCAGATGGGCGTGCCGGTGCAGGGCAAGTTCAAGAAGTTCGACGCCCAGGTGGCGTTCGACCCGAAAAAGCCCGAGACCGGCAAGATCGCCTTCGCGATCGACACCGGCAGCGCCACGATCGGCGACCGCGAGACCGATGCCGAGATGGTCAAGCCGGAGTGGTTCGATGTCGCCAAGTTCCCGCAGGCCACTTTCCAGTCGACCACCATCAAGGCGTTGGGAGGCGGCAGGTTCGAGGTGGCCGGCAAGCTGGGCATCAAGGGCAACAGCCGCGACGTGCTGGTGCCGGTGACGCTGACCCAGGCCGGCGGCAGCAGCACCGCCACCGGCGCCTTCGCCATCAAGCGCCTCGAATTCAAGATCGGCGCCGGCGAATGGGGCGACACCTCGATGGTCGCCGACGAAGTGCAAGTGAAGTTCAAGCTCACGCTGACCGGCGTGGGCGCCCTGTGATCACCGCCCGATTCCGTCCACCCCTTCCCACCCTCACCCTCTCAGGATCCCCGATGAAGAAACTCCTCGTTGCCGCCGCTGCCTTCGCCTGCCTCGCGACGGCCCAGGCCCAGAGTGCGACCTATGCGATCGATCCCAGCCACACCTTCGTGACCTTCGAGGTCGTGCACTTCGGTACCTCGACCGTGCGCGGACGCTTCGACAAGAAGGAAGGCACGGTGCAGTTCGACCGTGCCGGCAAGACCGGCAAGGTCGAACTCACCATCGACACCGGCTCGATCAACACCGGCACCGCGACCTTCAACACCCACCTGTCCAGCAAGGACTTCTTCAACACCGCCGAATTCCCGACCGCCAAATTCTCGGCCGACAAGTTCAGCTTCAGCGGCGACAAGGTGGCCGAAGTGAGCGGCACGCTGACGCTGCTGGGCAAGACCAACCCGGTCACGCTGAAGGCCGGCAACTTCAACTGCTACGAGAACCCGCGCTTGAAGCGCGAGGTCTGCGGCGGCGACTTCGAGACCACCCTGCTGCGCAGCCAGTACGGCATGAGCTATGGCGTGACGGGGGGGATCCCGGACAGCGTGCACCTGGTGGTGCAGATCGAAGCCGTCAAACAATGATGTCCGGCGGGGGCGGCAAGCGGCCCCCGCCCGCATCGGCCGCCGGCAGGTAGCGCAGCAGCAGCGCGTGCAGCTCCTGCGCACGGAAGGGCTTGGCAAGGTGCTCGTCCATGCCGGCCGCGAGGCAGCGCTCGCGGTCGCGCTCGTAGGCGTTGGCGGTCAGCGCGATGATGGGCACGCGCAGCCGTTGCTGCCGGGCTTCGCGCGCACGGATGTGCCGGGTCGCGGCGAAGCCGTCGAGCTCGGGCATCTGGCAGTCCATCAGCACCAGCTCGGGCGGCGAGCGCTCCCAGTGCTGCACCGCCTGGGCGCCGTTCTCGACCAGTTCGACCGCCAGGCCGAGCTCGCGCAGCATCGCCTCGACCACCAGCGCATTGACCGGGTTGTCCTCGGCCACCAGCACGCGGCCGAGCAGGCGCTGCACCGGCCGCGGTGCGTCGCTCGGTGGTGGCTGGGTGTCCGGCAGCGCCGGCGGCAGCGCCGCTTCGAACACGAAGCTCGAGCCGTGGTCGAGCTCGCTGCGCGCCGTGAGGTCACCGCCCATCGCGCGGGCGAGTTCGCGCGCGATGGCCAGCCCGAGACCGGTGCCGCCGTAGCGGCGGTCGAAGGCCCCGTAGGCCTGGTGGAAGGCGTCGAAGATGCTTTCGATCTGGGCGGCCGGGATGCCGCGCCCGCTGTCCTCGACCTCGATGCGCACGCACCCCGTCGCCGCATCGCGCGCCGCCAGCACGCGCACGCTGCCGCGCTCGGTGAACTTCACGGCGTTGCCGAGCAGGTTGTGCAGCACCTGGCGCACCCGCGCCGCATCGCCGCGCATCCAGCCGCCGGCGGCGCCGAGCCCACCGGTCTCGACCTCGACCGACAGGCCCTTCTCGCCGGCGCCGCTGCCGGCCAGCGCCGCAACCTCCTCGATCACCGCCACCATGTCGAACGGCAGGTCGGCGAGCTGCAGCCGGCCGGCCTCGATGCGCGCGAAATCGAGCACGTCGCTGATCAAGCCGAGCAGGTGCTCGCCGGAGCGCTCGATCAGCTCCAGGCTGCGTTCGCGCGCCTCGGGCTCGACGGCCGCACCACGCAGCTGGCGCGTCAGACCGAGGATGCCGTGCAGCGGCGTGCGCATCTCGTGGCTCATGGTCGCGAGGAACTGGCTCTTGACCGCGCTGTGGTGCTCGGCCTGCGCCTGGGCCTGGGCCAGCGCGACGGCCTCCTGCTCGAGCCGCAGCCGCAGGCGCAGCAGCTCGTGGGTGTGGCGCGCGACCGTGCGCCCCTCGAACAGCAGGAAGACCTGGAACAGCAGCAAGCCCAGGCCGCCGTAAGTGCCCAGCAGCCCGCCGGTCATCAACTGCAGGGCCGCCACCGGCAGCAAGGCGCAGGCGCTGAAGCCCAGGTGGACCGGCAGGTACAGCGGCAGCACCATGCTGGCGATCGCCACGACGGCGATCAGCGTGGACAACAACAGGATCGCCACCACCGCGTCGACCGACGGCGAGAAACCGGCGACGGCCACCCCCCAGGTCAGGCCGTCGACGATGATCACCGTGCTGAACCAGCGGCGCCACAGCGTGTCGCTCCAGCCGCCGCGGTGGGTGTAGCGCCAGCGCACCCACAGCCGCACCGCGGTCAGACCCAGTTTCAGCGCCAGCCAGCCCAGCAGCAGATCGACCGGCACCTGCTTCCACAGCAGGCCCACGACCAGCAGCGCGGCGGCCAGGTTGGTCCAGGCCGAAACGCGCGTGCGCTCGAACAGCAGCTGCACCTGCGCGGACAGCAGGCGTTCCGCGAACTGGGGTGAGGCGGCAGCGGGGACGGGTTGCGGCACGGGTCGGGGCAAGCGTTGCAAGGCTGGCGGCAATTTACGCGATCGGGGTGGAAACGCCTGCGCAGTTGCGCACAATCGGCGCATGCGCGTTCTGTCCATTTCACTGCTGCTGGGGCTGAGCGCCGTGGCGCAGGCCGAACCCGTGCGCTACACGCTCGACCCGGCGCACAGCTGGGTGCAGTTCGAGCTGTCGCACTTCGGCACGTCGACGATCCGCGGGCGCTTCGGCCCGGCCGAAGGCAGCGTGAGCCTGGACCGGACCGCCGGGCAGGGCGAGGTCGGCGTGACGGTGCCGACCGGCTCGGTGAGCACCGGCTCGGCGATGTTCGACAGCCACCTGCGCCAGGCCGAGCTGCTGTCGACCGGCGAGCACCCGACCGCCTGGTTCGTCTCGCGCCAGCTGCGCTTCGATGGCGACCGGCTCGGCGAGCTGCGCGGCGAATTCACGCTGCGCGGCGTGAGCCGTGGACTGACGCTGACCGCCACGCGCTTCGCCTGCTACCGCCACCCGGTGTGGCAGCGCGAGGTCTGCGGCGGCGACTTCGAAGGCCGCTTCAAGCGCAGCGACTTCGGCATCGACTACGGCCTGCCCTTCGTGCGGGACGAGGTGACGCTGCGGGTGCAGGTCGAGGGCGTGCGGACCGATGATGGCCCCCCAACGCACTGAGTTCCCAATCCAAAAAGACGAAAGGCCGCATATAGCGGCCTTTCCATTTGGTGCATCTATCTGCTTTCGCAGCATCAGCTTGTTAGCGGACAGAGCTCATATCCCGAGCATCGAACGACAATCACGTTATTCTCTCGCCAACAAGATGTCAATACACAGGGAGAAAACATGCTGCGGCGCATGCGCTATCGGCTTGCACTTGATATTGGTACGACGTCGATCGGGTGGTGCCTGATCCGATTGGACAAAGAGTCGAGCCCTTGTGCGGTCATCCGCATGGGCTCCAGAATCTTCTCGGATGGGCGCAGTCCGAAAGACGGTAGCTCCCTTGCAGTCACCCGGCGGCTGGCTCGCCAAATGCGAAGACGCCGTGATCGACTGCTCAAGCGCAAGGCCCGGTTGCAGAACGCGCTCGTCCGCCTCGGCTTCTGGCCGCAGGACATCAAGGAGCGCAAGGCGTTCGAATCCCTGAACCCCTATGCCTTGCGTCGAGAAGGGCTCGACAAGCCTTTGACACCGGCGCAGTTCGGCCGCGCACTCTTTCATCTGAACCAGCGCCGCGGTTTCCTGAGCAATCGCAAGACCGACAAGAAGGACAACGAGAGCGGCTTGCTCAAGTCGGCCATACGCAAGCTGCGAGACGAGTTGTCGACCAAGGACGCGCGTACGGTCGGCGAGTGGCTCGCCGACCGTCATGGTCGGCGCGAAAGTGTGCGAGCTCGGCTGCGCGGCAAGACCGTCAAGGATCGAGCTTATGACCTCTACATCGATCGTGCGATGGTCGCAGAGGAATTTGATCGCCTCTGGGCCGCGCAAGCTCAATTCCAGCCCGAGTTCTTCACGAGCGGTAAACGCGACGAACTCCGCGACATCCTGCTGCACCAGCGCCCACTGCGACCGGTGCGCCCGGGGCGCTGCACCTTGATCCCGACCGAGGAACGAGCCCCACTGGCACTGCCGAGCACGCAGCGCTTTCGGATATACCAGGAGTTGAACAACTTGCGCCTGCTGACGCCCCAGTTGCAGGAACAGGTCTTGACGCTGGACCAGCGCGACACGCTGGCAGCTCTGCTGGAGAGCGGCGATGTGACTTTCACCAAGATGCGGAGGGCACTGAAGCTGCCTGGCAGCACGAAGTTCAATCTCGAGGACGTGAAACGCGACCGCCTCACGGGAAATGCCACGACCAGGAACCTTGCATCTGAAGACTGCTTTGGAGATCGCTGGCGGCAGTTACGTCCGGAACTGCAAGACGAGATCGTGAGTCGCCTGCTCGATGAGGCCAGTGAAAGCGCACTCGTAACTTGGCTGGTCGAAGGCGTCGAGATGGACGAAGCCGCAGCCGAGCGCATCGCCAGCATCAATCTTCCGGAAGGCTATGGCAACCTAAGCCGTGCAGCGCTCGAACGGGTGCTGCCGGAACTTCAGCGTGAAGTAATCACCTATGCAGAGGCCGTCAAACGCGCCGGCTTCGACAGCCACAGCGCCCTGTCTCGCGCCGAACAGACCGGCGAAGTGCTGGACGCCCTGCCTTACTACGGCGAGGCGCTACAGCGCCACGTCGGTTTCGCCGATCCCCGCGCCACCGCCGAGGATTTGCCAGAGAAGCGCTTTGGTCGCATTGCCAACCCCACTGTCCACATCGGGCTGAACGAGTTGCGCAAGGTAGTCAACACCTTGATCAAACGCTACGGACACCCGTCCGAGGTGATTGTCGAGGTAGCGCGTGAACTCAAGCAGGGCGAGAAGCAACGCAAGCTGGAGAATGAGCGCCAAGCCGAGCGGCAGAAGCAGAACGAACACTTCCGCGAGACGATCCGCACGCTACCCGGCCTGTCAGGGCGCGAGCCTACGCGTGACGACCTACAGCGCATGCGCCTGTGGGTCGAACTGAATCCGCAGGACGCCGCCAACCGCTGCTGCCCCTACACAGGCGAGCACATCGGCATGGCGATGCTGTTCTCCGGGGAAGTGGAGATCGAACACATCCTGCCGTTCTCGATGACGCTGGACGACAGCCTCAACAACAAGACGGTGGCCCTGCGCCGGGCCAACCGCGACAAAGGCAACCGCACGCCGCACGATGCCTTCGGCAGTTCGCCAACGGGCTACGACTACAGCGCGATCCTGCAGCGTGCGGCATGGATGTCGAAGGACAAGGCCAAGCGCTTCGCACCCGACGGCTACCAGCGCTGGCTGCGCGACGACCAGGACTTCCTCGCGCGCGCCTTGACCGACACCGCCTACCTGTCGCGAATCGCCAAGGAGTATCTGTCGCTGATCTGCCCGCCCAACCGGGTCCGCGTGATCCCGGGCCGGATGACCGCGATGCTGCGCGGGCTGTTCGGCCTGAGCAAGCTGCTGTCCCCCACCGGCGAGAAGAACCGCGACGATCATCGTCACCACGCCATCGACGCCGCGGTGATCGGCGTGACCGACCAGGGCATGTTGCAGCGCTTCGCAAAGGCCAGTGCAGACGCGCGCGAGATGCAACTCCACCGACTCGTTGCCGACATGCCCGACCCCTGGCCGAGCTACCGCGAGCATGTCGCGCGGGCCGTTCGCGGCGTCATCGTCAGCCACAAGCCAGACCACGGCCACGAGGGCGCGCTGCACAACGACACTGCGTATGGCTTCCGTGGCGACGGTGAGGTCGTGCATCGCGTCATGGTCGACAGTTTCAAGAGCGCTGACGAGATCACCAAGAAGGACTTCGCCGACGAGCAAGGCCGGCAGTGGCTGCTGGAACAGACGGCCGGATTGAGCGGCAAGGAGTTCGGCGCGCGGATCGAGAGCCTCACGGCCGAGGGCGGCCCGCGGCGCGTGCGAGTGGTCGAGAAGCTCTCCGTCATCGGCATGCGGTCGGAACGGGCGGCGGACCGGCACGGCCGCGGCGACGACGGCGCTCCGCTGCATTACAAGGGCTACAAGGGCGACAGCAACTACTGCATCGAGATCTGGCGCAATGAGAAGGGGAAGTGGGAAAGCACCGTGATCTCGACTTTCGAGGCGCATCGCATCGTCCGGGAGCATGACTTGCAAAGGCTTCGGCATTCGACACTCGCCCAGAATGGCCGGCCACTGGTGATGCGCCTGATGCTCGATGATCTTGTCAGACTGACGATTGACGGGGGCATTCGAACCATGCGCGTTGCCACGCTGAGCGCCAACGGACAGGTCTTCATGGCCGACCACAACGAAGCGAACGTTGACGCGAGGAATCGGGACAAGTCCAGCGGCTTCAAGTACGTCTCCAAGTACGCCGGCTCATTGCAGAGTGCGAAGGCACGACGTGTCACCGTTTCCGAGATCGGCGACCTCCGCGACCCCAGCTTCAAGCCCTGAGACTCATCATGATCGGCCGCATCGTCGAAGTGGCCGATGACCGCAGGCACTTGTCGCTGTCGCGCGGCTTCATGGTCGTGCAGGACACCGAGGGCGAACGCAAGGAGTTGGGCCAGGTACCGCTCGACGACATCGCCGCCGTGATCGCCAATGCGCATGGCCTGAGCTACACCAACAACCTGCTGGTGGCGCTGGCCGAGCGCGGCGCGCCTTTCGTACTGTGCGCCGCGAACCACAATGCCGTCGGCATGCTGCTGCCGGTCGACGGCAATTACCAGCAGGCCAAGCGCTACGACGCGCAGATCGCCGCCAGCAAACCGACGCACAAGCGCCTGTGGGCCGAGGTCGTTCGCGCCAAGCTGCAGCAGCAGGCCGCGGCTCTGGAGGCGGCCGGTGCGCCGACACCGCCGCTGACCGCTTTGGTGTCCAAGGTCCGTTCCGGCGACCCCGACAACATCGAGGCCCAGGGCGCGCGCCGCTACTGGACCCTGCTGTTCGGCGATGGATTTCGACGCGATCAGGATGCCGGCAGCATCAACGGCCTACTTAACTACGGCTACACCGTGCTGCGCGCCTGCACCGCACGCGCAATCGTTGCCGCGGGCCTGCACCCAACGCTGGGACTGCACCACAGCAACGAAGGCAATGCGATGCGCCTGGTCGACGATCTGATGGAACCCTTCCGTCCGGTGATTGACCTCAAGGTCTGGCTGCTGGCGCGCAACGGCGAGCGTGAGGTTCGGCCCGAAACCAAGCGCGCGCTGGTGCGCACGCTCTACGACGACATGGAAACCGCTGTGGGCGCTACACCGGTGATGGTGTGCGCGCAGCGCCTAGCAACATCGCTGGCGCAGGTCTACCTCGGCGAGCGCGAGAAACTCGACCTACCGCTGCCTGGCCTGCCGCTTGCGCTGGCGGCCAGCCTCGACGAATGAAAGCGCCGCGATGCTCAGCGGCTACCGCTTGATGTGGATGGTCGTGATGTTCGACCTGCCGGTGGTCGAAAAGGCCGAGCGCAAGGCCGCGACCGATTTCCGCAAGACCCTGCTCGACCAGGGCTTCGAGATGGCGCAGTTCTCCGTGTACATGCGCTTCTGCACCAGCCAGTCGCAGGCCGACACCTACAGCAAGCGAGTGGAAGAGGCCTTGCCCGAAGGCGGCAAGGTCAACATACTCACCTTCACCGACAAACAGTACGAGCGCATCGTGACCTTCCTCGGAAAAACCAAGCAGCCGGCCAACAAAACGCCGGACCAGTTCGACTTGTTCTGAACGCGGCCATGCTTTCTTCGACCCCGGAAGTGAAAAACCCCTTGACGAATCAAGGGGTTATCACGATCGGAGTCTAGATGCTCGGGATATGAGCTCTGGCCGGAACGTGCACCCTAAGCTGCAGGACACGCTCGATAGTCTAGATGCTCGGGATATGAGCTCTGGCCGGAACGCGCAGCTGCCACCAAACGAGCCCTGAGAGAGTCTAGATGCTCGGGATATGAGCTCTGGCCGGAACTGCTCATATCCGTTGCCGTGGTCGGCGTATAGTCTAGATGCTCGGGATATGAGCTCTGGCCGGAACAGGCCGGATTGGCCCATGACGAGGCCGGCGAGTCTAGATGCTCGGGATATGAGCTCTGGCCGGAACTTCCTGAACCCACTGGACGCCGCCGCGTGTAGTCTAGATGCTCGGGATATGAGCTCTGGCCGGAACCACGTCGGCCATCTGGACGCACGCCGCGGGAGTCTAGATGCTCGGGATATGAGCTCTGGCCGGAACGGCCGTCGCCAGCTCGGCCGGAGACGAGGTAGTCTAGATGCTCGGGATATGAGCTCTGGCCGGAACCGCTGCTCCTAAAGCCGCTCGTTCCTCTGCAGTCTAGATGCTCGGGATATGAGCTCTGGCCGGAACGAGAACTTCAATAAAGCCGAGAACCGCGCAAGTCTAGATGCTCGGGATATGAGCTCTGGCCGGAACGGCGCCGAACTTGGCTTGCTTCCACGCTGAAGTCTAGATGCTCGGGATATGAGCTCTGGCCGGAACGCGCAGGATGTATTCCTCCTGCACGGTCGGAGTCTAGATGCTCGGGATATGAGCTCTGGCCGGAACAGGCTGGGCCATCACCTCCGCAGAGGTTGGAGTCTAGATGCTCGGGATATGAGCTCTGGCCGGAACTGGAGCGCCGGAGGCCTCTGCTCGACTTGGAGTCTAGATGCTCGGGATATGAGCTCTGGCCGGAACTGAAGTGGTCGCGCATGTCAGGGGCTGGATAGTCTAGATGCTCGGGATATGAGCTCTGGCCGGAACAGTTGCCGATTGCGCGCCTTTTGCGCCTTGAGTCTAGATGCTCGGGATATGAGCTCTGGCCGGAACGGAGGGACTGGCATTACAGCGCGCGGCATCAGTCTAGATGCTCGGGATATGAGCTCTGGCCGGAACGATCTCGTCTCGGTGGTGCGCCGCGCCGCCAGTCTAGATGCTCGGGATATGAGCTCTGGCCGGAACGCGGCCGAGTGGTCGGAGCGCCGGGTCGAGAGTCTAGATGCTCGGGATATGAGCTCTGGCCGGAACTATGTCGCGATTGCGGCAGATGACGGCGGCAGTCTAGATGCTCGGGATATGAGCTCTGGCCGGAACTCCGCAGCCCTTGCCACCAATCAGGATACTAGTCTAGATGCTCGGGATATGAGCTCTGGCCGGAACTTGCCGATGGCCGCGAACAGGCCGCGCACGAGTCTAGATGCTCGGGATATGAGCTCTGGCCGGAACGATGGCCCGCTTCGAGGCCGAGCTCAATGCAGTCTAGATGCTCGGGATATGAGCTCTGGCCGGAACGGCTGCTTGCTGAGCTTGTCGGTCACGTACAGTCTAGATGCTCGGGATATGAGCTCTGGCCGGAACCCAACCAGTACAACCCCGAGACCGCGGAAGAGTCTAGATGCTCGGGATATGAGCTCTGGCCGGAACAAGGCCTCGCTGGTGCTCAAAGGCTCGCAGAGTCTAGATGCTCGGGATATGAGCTCTGGCCGGAACAAGAGCGGCCCGCTCGACAGCAGCCTGATCAGTCTAGATGCTCGGGATATGAGCTCTGGCCGGAACCTTGGTGCCGACGACACCGAATACACGCGCCAGTCTAGATGCTCGGGATATGAGCTCTGGCCGGAACTCGCTGCGCCGCTTGATGTCCGCCTCGGCGGAGTCTAGATGCTCGGGATATGAGCTCTGGCCGGAACGTAGCGCAGTTGTCGGCCCAGGCTGGCATGAGTCTAGATGCTCGGGATATGAGCTCTGGCCGGAACAGGGGCCTGCTCTCCCGCGGCGTCTTCACCAGTCTAGATGCTCGGGATATGAGCTCTGGCCGGAACCCGGCGTCACCGCGGGGCGCATCACCGAGCAGTCTAGATGCTCGGGATATGAGCTCTGGCCGGAACTTGAGATCCGCGAGGGCTGCTCGCTCGATCAGTCTAGATGCTCGGGATATGAGCTCTGGCCGGAACCGCATGGGCGGGTTCCTGTTGAGGGGTTGAGAGTCTAGATGCTCGGGATATGAGCTCTGGCCGGAACTTGCTGGAGCTTTCGTGCAGCGCCTCTAGTAGTCTAGATGCTCGGGATATGAGCTCTGGCCGGAACTGCCAGCAACAGGTGATGCGTCCACTGATCAGTCTAGATGCTCGGGATATGAGCTCTGGCCGGAACAGACGATCGAGGCCGACTACATCGAGGCGTAGTCTAGATGCTCGGGATATGAGCTCTGGCCGGAACTTGAGCTTCGGCGTGATGTACTGCATCAGCAGTCTAGATGCTCGGGATATGAGCTCTGGCCGGAACAGGCAGCGACTCCACGCTGCGCACCTTGTTAGTCTAGATGCTCGGGATATGAGCTCTGGCCGGAACAGCTTCGAGGGCGCTGCGGCTACGCTGGTGAGTCTAGATGCTCGGGATATGAGCTCTGGCCGGAACCTCGCCGATCAGTGTGCTGCCGAAGGCGAGCAGTCTAGATGCTCGGGATATGAGCTCTGGCCGGAACCTTACCAGCGGATTGACGAAGCCTCTGACGAGTCTAGATGCTCGGGATATGAGCTCTGGCCGGAACTCACGGTCTGCGCGATGGCGCCGTTCGTGAAGTCTAGATGCTCGGGATATGAGCTCTGGCCGGAACCTCCACCATCACATACACCTCTCCCTTCGGAGTCTAGATGCTCGGGATATGAGCTCTGGCCGGAACCCATTGCTCCCGCGGGCCAACGCGCCAGACAGTCTAGATGCTCGGGATATGAGCTCTGGCCGGAACAGCGGCATGCGGGTCGGTGGGCTGACAGGCAGTCTAGATGCTCGGGATATGAGCTCTGGCCGGAACCTGCCACGTCCACGGTCAGTGGATATTCGCAGTCTAGATGCTCGGGATATGAGCTCTGGCCGGAACGTGCGATGTTCGTGGCCGCTGGCTCGATGAAGTCTAGATGCTCGGGATATGAGCTCTGGCCGGAACTCGAGCGGTTTGCTGTTGACCAATCTGTCTAGTCTAGATGCTCGGGATATGAGCTCTGGCCGGAACCGGTTCCGGCTTGTGCTTCTGGTCGTAGTCAGTCTAGATGCTCGGGATATGAGCTCTGGCCGGAACAGATTGGACCCTGCGGCCCTGATGGCAGTGAGTCTAGATGCTCGGGATATGAGCTCTGGCCGGAACTCATCGGCCAGGCGCTCGACATTGGCGCGGAGTCTAGATGCTCGGGATATGAGCTCTGGCCGGAACTGGGCGTTGGCGATGCTGTTGTTGTCGGCCAGTCTAGATGCTCGGGATATGAGCTCTGGCCGGAACATGAACGACACCGAACTGCTCGTGAGACTCAGTCTAGATGCTCGGGATATGAGCTCTGGCCGGAACGCAGTGCGGGAGCAGCAGCGTTGCTGATTAAGTCTAGATGCTCGGGATATGAGCTCTGGCCGGAACATGGCCGACGCCAACAAGACGCTGACCCAGAGTCTAGATGCTCGGGATATGAGCTCTGGCCGGAACTGCAGCTTGAGCAGCACGTTGCTGCTGTGCAGTCTAGTGTGGTGCGCCGTGCTGTTCTGTACTTATCTTGAGGCTGCTGCCAGGGCTGCCTTTGCTCGCGTGACCTTGGCCAAGATGTCGGAAGCGCAGGCAGTCCAGATGAAGGGCTTAGGCTCGATGTTGTGCTGCGCGACGTACAGGTCGATAGCCAACTCAAGTTCGGGCACGCTGGTGAAACTGTCGCGGCGGATGCGCTTGTCGGTGATGTCGCGGAAGAATCGCTCGACCATGTTCAACCATGACGCGCTGGTCGGGGTGAAGTGCATGACGAAGCGCGGGTGCTTGGCCAGCCAGACCTGAACCTCAGGGTGGCTATGCGTGGCGTAGTTGTCCACGACCAGATGCAACGTCAGCCCCTTGGGCGTCTTGCGGTCGATCAGGCGCAGGAACTTCAGCCACTCCTCGTGCCTGTGCCGCGGCTGGCACATCGAGATCACGCGGCCGTCCAGTGTGTTCAGCGCAGCGAACAGCGTGGTCGTGCCGTGGCGCTTGTAGTCGTGGGTGACGGTGCCCGCTCGCCCGGTCTTCATCGGCAGGCCGGGCTGCGTGCGGTTGAGCGCCTGGATCTGGCTCTTCTCGTCGCAACTGAGCACCAGCGCATGCTCGGGCGGGTTCAGGTACAGGCCCACAACGTCCAGTAGCTTGTCCTCGAAGCGCGGGTCGCGCGAGACCTTGAAGGTACGGCTCAGATGCGGCTTCAGGCCGTTGTTGCGCCACGCAGTCCGCACGGTCGTCGCTCCGACACCCAGGTGCTCAGCCAGCGTGCGCGTGCTCCAGTGCGTGGCATTGGCCGGCTTCTCGTGCAGCGTGGTCTGCACGATGCGCGACTCCATCTCGGCCATCACGCTGTCCGGGCGCCCGGAGCGCGGCGCGTCCTTGCTCAACGCTTCGATGCCGCCTTCGAGGAAGCGGGCTCGCCACAGCGCCACCTGCCGCCTGTCCAGGCCGACGTCCGCGGCGATGTCCTTGTTCTGCATCCCCTTGGCCGCCAGCAGCACGATGCGCGCGCGCTGCTGCAGCCGCACCTCGATGCGCTTGCGCTGCGACAGCGCACGAAGCTCCCGCTCCGTCTGCACATCCAACTCGATCTTCTTGGCAACCCGCATCGCCCACCTCCTGGGCGGTTGGAGTATGCCGGCGCAAGTAAGTTCTATTACTTCACGCGCACCACACTAGATGCTCGGGATATGAGCTCTGGCCGGAACCCAAAACCCGCGCTGCTGGTCGACCCATACAGTCTAGATGCTCGGGATATGAGCTCTGGCCGGAACAGAAGCGACTCGCTGTACATGCTGAGCGGCAGTCTAGATGCTCGGGATATGAGCTCTGGCCGGAACCGCAGTGAGCGTGACAAAAGCGAGACCAGAAGTCTAGATGCTCGGGATATGAGCTCTGGCCGGAACTGGTACCTCGGCGGGCTGCTGCTCGCCTGGGAGTCTAGATGCTCGGGATATGAGCTCTGGCCGGAACTAGGTGGACAGTGCGGTGGAGCGCGCGGCGAGTCTAGATGCTCGGGATATGAGCTCTGGCCGGAACGGCGACGCGGTCCAGGTCAAGCCGTCCCAGAGTCTAGATGCTCGGGATATGAGCTCTGGCCGGAACAAGGGCGCTTTCCGCAACACCATCCGCGAGAGTCTAGATGCTCGGGATATGAGCTCTGGCCGGAACTGCACCGACGCACTGAAGCCGCGCCAGCCGAGTCTAGATGCTCGGGATATGAGCTCTGTCCGCTAACAAGCTGATGCTGCGAAAGCAGATAGATGCACCAAATGGAAAGGCCGCTATATGCGGCCTTTCGTCTTTCTGGGTTCGGAACTCAGCGTGCAGCAGGAGTTTCGTCGGCGCGCACGCCCTCGACCTGCACGCGCAGCGTCACCTCGTCACGCACGAAGGGCAGGCCGTAGTCGAGGCCGAAGTCGCTGCGCTTGAAGCGGCCTTCGAAGTCACCGCCGCAGACCCCGCGCCCTGACCGAGTCGACCCTGCTACGGTGCGATCCCCCTCGACGGTGGGAGGGCCAAAGTCGCACACTCGCGAGAACATCGCCGCCGCCTCGCAAGAACCGAAGGACCCCCACCATGTCGACCCCGACCACCTCCCTCCATGCGCCGCGCCGGCGGTCCGTCCCGATCGCTGCCGCGCTGGCGCTGTGCGCCGCCGCGGCCGGCGCCCAGCAACCGCCTGCCAAGGCGCCGTCGAAGCCGCCGGTCGCGCAGGCGTGGATCGACGTGGCTACGTTCAGCGGCCTGGGGGGCGGTATGGGCGGCATGGGCGCCGGCGCCGGCAACAACCCGCTGTCGGCACTCGGCGGCCTGTTCGGCGTGGGCGGCGGCAGCAGCGTGCCCTTCCTGTCGACGCAGAGCGGCGGCGGTGGTCGCTACCTGGACGTCACGCTCGCGACGCGCGACAACCCGCAGCTCGCCGAGGGCACGCAGGCGGTCCCGGCCGGGCTGCAGCTCGGCCCGTCGCTCAAGCTGCTGTCGCCGAAGGACGCCAAGCCGGTGCCCGGCGACGATGGCGACGAGCGCGTCGAGGAACCGTCCGAGAAGCCCAAGGGCCGGCTGCTGCTCTACTGGGGCTGCGGCGACACCGTGCGCAGCGGCCAGCCGCGCGTGCTCGACGTGGCCAAGATCAAGCCCGAGGACGCGGCCAAGTTCTTCATCTCGCGCCGCGCCACGCAGCGCGGTGCGCACAGCGCCCAGGGCCGGCCGCACTGGCCCAACCCGAGCGAGGGCAAGCGCATCGCCGACGGCGCCTCGCTGGTGGGCGAACACGAGTTCAAGGGACAGGGTGTGCCCGAGGGCTTCAAGTTCGCCATCCCGGCCGCCAACGAACTGATGCCGGCGCTATCGCTGAGCACCGCCGACAAGGCCGGCGCCACCGCGCTGGAGTGGAATGCTCTGCCGACGGCGCGCGGCTACTTCGCCGGCGCCTTTGCCGGCAAGGGTGAGTCGACCGACGGAGCCAGCGAGATGGTGATCTGGACCTCGAGCGAGCTGCCCGACACCGGCTTCGGCCTGTTCGACTACCAGACCGATCCGGCGGTCGAGCGCTGGGTCAAGGAACGCGTGCTGCTCGCGTCGTCGACCACTCGTTGCACCGTGCCCAAGGGCGTGCTGCCGGCGCAGGGCGCCTTCCTGCGGCTGATCGCCTACGGGCCGGAGCTGAACCTCGTGCACCCTCCGCGCCCGGCCGACCCGAAGGCGGTGTGGGAACCGCAGTGGGCGGTGAAGCTGCGCGTCAAGTCGATGACCACCGCGATGCCCGGCATGCCCTCGATGGGCGACATGATGAAGGGCGAGGGCGGCGCAGCGCCCGCCTCGCCGCCGCCGGCCGAGGAAAAGAAGCCCGGCGCGCTCGATCTGCTGCGCGGCGTGCTCGGCCGCTGAGCACTGCCGTCAGAATGGGGCCATGGATGCCAACGCCCCTGCTCTGGACCCAGCGCGGCTGCGCGCGCTGATCACCTGGCTCGAACACGGCCTGCTCGAGCGCGAGGACGCGGTACGGCTCGCGCTGCTGGCCGCACTGGCCGGCGAGCACGTGCTGCTGATCGGCCCGCCGGGCACCGCGAAGAGCGCGCTGGCGCGGCGGCTGCAGCACGCCTTCGATGGTGCGCGCTATTTCGAACGGCTGCTGACGCGCTTCTCGGTGCCGGAAGAACTGTTCGGGCCGCTGTCGCTGAAGGCGCTCGAGGACGACCGCTACGAGCGCCTGACCGACGGCTACCTGCCGACCGCCGGCATCGCCTTCCTCGACGAGGTGTTCAAGGCCAACTCCGCGATCCTGAATGCGCTGCTGACGCTGCTCAACGAGCGCGAGTTCGACAACGGCTGCGAGCGCCTGCACACGCCGCTGGTGTGCGTCGTCGGTGCGACCAACGAGGTGCCGGCCGACGAATCGCTGCAGGCCTTCTACGACCGCTTCCTGTTGCGCGTGCCGGTGCTGCCGGTCAGCGACGCCGGCTTCGCGGCGCTGCTCACGCTCGACGGCGCGGCACCCGACGCCGCCGAGCCGATCACCCCGGGCGAGCGCGAGTGCCTGGCCGCGGCGCGCGATGCGGTGACCCTCGACCCGGCACTCATCGCGGCACTGGCCGACGCGCGCCGCTACACCCGCGAACAGTCGATCACGGTGTCGGACCGCCGCTGGCGCCAGACCGTCGGGCTGCTGAAGACGGCCGCGGCGAGCAGCGGCCGCAGCGCGGTGTCGCGCGTCGACCTGTGGCTGCTGCCCTATTGCCTGGCCGAGCAGCCGGCGCAGCTGGCGGCACTGGCCGACTGGGTGCACGACACGCTGCTCGGCGCCCGGCCGCTGGAAGCGCCCTGGCTCACGCGGGCGGTCGAGGCCTTCGAGCAGCAGTTCGGCATCGAATGCCAGCCGCGCCAGGACGACGGCGAGAGCGGCAAGATGGCGCTGGCGCACGCGATCGGCGGGCTCGAGGAAGGCCCGGGCGTGACCCGGCTGGTGACGGCCACGCTGGAAGCGCGCATGCAGCCACGCTACGGCGCGCGCCACATCGCCGCGCGCGTGGCCCAGCTCGACGAGCTGCTGGCCCGCGCCACCGCCCACCTGCAGCCGCTGCGCAGCCGCGCTGCGGCGATGGACGAGGCGTTGCGCGATGCGCTGTGGCTGCCGCCCGCGCTGGCGGCGCGGATTGCCGCGGCCCACGCCGCCTCGGTGCAGGTGGTGGAGGCGCTGCTCGCGCGGCTGCAGACGGTGCGGGCCGACTTCGCGGCGCTGCCGGTCGATGCCGCCGCAGCCGGCGTGGCGCCGGCGCCGGTGCGCTGGGGCGAAGCAGCCGCGGCCTGAGGCCCGCATGGACGCATGCCTCGCGGCCGTCGACCGGCCCTACGACCGGCTCGCGGCCTTGCCGCGCGAGCTGTGGCTGCCGGCACTGGTCAGCGCGGTTGGCGGCAGCGAAGCGCGGCTCGATCACACCCGCGGCTGGCTGGCGGCGCTGGAGGCTGGCGAGCTGCCCGCGGCGACGCTCGACTTCGCCGATCCACGGGCGCTGCTGCCGCTGCGGCAAGCGATCGGCGAGCTCGGACTGCATGAGTTCGCGCGCGGCGTGCCGGCCGCGGCGCAGCAGGTGTTGCGCACTGCGCTGTGGCACCTCGACCGCCTGATCGATCGCCCGGCCGGCGAGCCGCGCGAGGCGGCGATCACCGCGATGGTCGAGGCCTTTCGCGCCGAATGGACGCTGCTGCGGGCCGACTGGGAGCACCTGCTCGCGCTGCTGCAGGACCTGGGCGAGCTGGCTTCGCTGCGCTGGGACGCGCTGCACGGCCGGCTCGCGCGGCGCGAGTGGCGCGAGGCGCAGCAGCTCGCCGCGCTGCTGACGCGCAACCCGGCGCTCGCCGCGCTGATCGCCGCGCTCGGGCGCGGCCTGCCGCGCGAGGCGCCGCCGCAGCCGGCAGCGGCAGCACCAGGACGCGAGCGCGTGCTCGGCCACGTGGTCGAGACGCGGCTGCCCGACGCGCCGGGCGAGATCCGCGGCGTGCGCCCCGGCCGCAACCTGGCGCGCATGCTGCCGTCGGAAGCCGCGCAGTTGCGCCACCCGCTGCTGCACAAGCTGTGGCGCGCGCGGCTGGCCGAGGCGCGGCTGATGGTGTGGGACGAGGAGGCGGTGCTGCTCGACCAGCGCCCCGGTGGCGCGATGCCGCTGCGCACCGCACCGCAGGCCGAGCAACCACCGGTCGAGCGCGGTCCGATGCTGCTGTGCATCGACACCTCGGGCTCGATGCGCGGCGCGCCCGAACAACTGGCCAAGGCCGTGGTGCTGCAGGCCGCGCGCACCGCGCACCGCGAGCAGCGCCGCTGCCAGCTGATCGCCTTCGGCGGCGCGGGCGAGGTGCTGACGCACGAGCTGGCGCTCACGCCGGCCGGGCTGGACGCGCTGCTCGACTTCATCGGCCAGGCCTTCGACGGCGGCACCGATCTGGCCGCGCCGCTCGCGCACGCGGTCGCGGCCGTCAACCAGGCGCAGTGGCGGCAGGCCGATCTGCTGCTGGTGAGCGACGGCGAGTTCGGCTGCACGCCGGCCACGCTGGAGCAGCTCGACACGGCCCGGCTGCGCCACGGCCTGCGCGTGCAGGGCGTGCTGGTCGGCGACCGCGAGACGATGGGCCTGCTCGAGGTCTGCGACCAGATCCACTGGGTGCGCGACTGGCGCCGCTACGCGCTCGATCCGCAGGCCGCCTATGCCGACGGCCACTCCCCGGTGCACAGCAAAAGCCTGACGGCGCTCTACTTCCCCAATGCCTTGAGCGAGCGCGCCAGGCGCAACCTGCAAGCCTGATACGGCATTGCATTCAAGCGCATCGGATTGAAGCTTGGGCCAGTGCTGGTTGCGGTGTTCGGAGTCTTTGTCCGGAACGCCGAAGTCAAACGTTGGCGCGGGCGCTGCGCCGGGTCGCTGTGTTGCGTTCATGTCCCCCGGCGTCGGCCTCACGGCCGCCCCCTCCTCCTTGACTTCACTCCACACAGCAACCCGTCCCAGCGCTGCCACCACCGCGGCCTGCCGCGGTTTGACGGCCTGCGCAGGCGGCGACGGTGAGTGCTGGCGAGGGCGTCGGGTGAGCGGCGCAGCGAAGTAGAGGGGGAGGGCCGGGCGAAGCCCGGCCCGGAGGACATGAGCGGAGCCGCTCGCCCGGCGGCCTCGCCAGCAACGCTCGGTACCCGCAGACGGCTGGCCGGCGGACGCTTCGAACCTCAACACACGCACACGAACGGCGCCAACGAGCCGAAGGGCGCCGGACGATTTGATAGGTTTGATTGCGAGTTGGTATGAGGGCTGGCTAGGGCTGACGGGGTGAGCGCGAGCGGTCGAAGGCCTTCGGCGGCAGCGTCAGATCGAGTCCCCAGGCCGTGCCGCAATCGGCAGGGTCCTCATGCGTCGGGCGGACGGCCTGATGCTCGCTGCGTGGCAGATGCCAGCGCTGCAACCATCGCTTCCAGATCCGGGCCAGGTTCATGCGGGCAGTCTGCGCGGACGCCGGCCGCACAAGCATTGGAGTAGCGGGCGATTGATCGGTCATTTGCCGTGCTGCGGCGCGACCGGCAGCCTCGGCGATGGCCTCAGGCGTCGCTTTGCGGCGCGGGGTGCCCCTGCTCGACGACGAAGCGCGCCTGGGTGTGCACCTGGGCGTCGGCCGCCACCGGGAAGGCGGTGGCACGCAGCTCGGCACGCAGTCGCTGCGGCGTGAGGTCGAGCAGCACGTAGCCGCGCTCGTCGCTGCGCGCGTGCAGCAGGTCGGGGTTGCTGCTGCGCATCAGCGCGGTCGCGGTGTCGGACAGGCCGCGCGAGGTCAGCGAGCTCGTCGCGAATTCGCTGGCGACCACGGCCGAGCGCGGGTCGGACGGGTCGGCGCGCAAGCGCGCGACGACATGGCGGTGCACGTCGCCGCCGAGGCAGACCACGTTGCCCTGCGGCTGCTCGGCGATGGCGCGCAGGAGCCGCGCACGCGCCTTCGGGTAGCCGTCCCAGCCGTCGCTGAAGATGCTGCGCCCCAGCGGCGTGTCGATGCCGCCGGGCGCGATCTGCGTGCCCTGGGCCAGCAGGCGCCAGCCGCGTTGGCTGGCGGCGAGCTGCTCGCCGATCCAGCGCTCCTGCACCGCGCCGAAGACGGTGGCCGCGTCGTCCTCGAGCGTCGCGCACTGCGTCAGCAGGCGCCCGCCGGCGATGCCCTCCGGGTTGCAGGGCTGCAGCGAGCGGTACTGGCGGTTGTCCAGGGTCCACAGGTCGGCCAGCCGGCCCCAGGGATAGTGCTCGTGGATGCGCATGTCGGCCCCCACCGGCGCACTGCGCGGCGACACCGGCATGTGTTCGAAGTAGGCTTTGTACGCAGCGGCACGCAGTTGCAGGAAGTCGGCCGCGGTGCGCGACGGGTCGCGCGAGGCGGCGCCGGCGTAGTCGTTCTCGACCTCGTGGTCGTCCCAGGTCAATACCCAGGGGTGAGCGGCATGGGCGGCGCGCAGCGCCGCGTCGAGCTTGTAGGTGACATGGCGCTGGCGGAAGCCCTCCAGCGTGGTCGGTTGCAGCGCTTCGTGCGGGCGCACGCGCAAGCGCGCATTGCTCGACTCGTAGACGTAGTCGCCGACGAACAGCACGAAATCGAGGTCGCGCGAAGCGATCTCGCGGTGCAGGGTGAACTCGCCCTGCTCGTAGTGCTGGCAGGAGGCGAGCGCGATGCGCAGGCGGTTGACCACAGCGTCGGGTGCCGGCGCGGTGCGGGTGCGGCCGACAGGGCTGGTCGCCTCGCCGGCGTGGAAGCGGTAGAAGTAGCGGCGGTCGCTCGGCAGGCCGTCCACGTCGACATGCACGCTGTGCGCATGTTCCGGCCGGGCCCAGGCCACACCGGTGTGCCGGCCGATCGAGAAGCGCTCGTCCTCGGCCAGCTCCCAGCGCACCGCGATGGCCGCGTCGGGCAGGCCGCCGAGCGGCTCGCGCGGACGCGGCGCCAGCCGGGTCCACAGCACCACGCCGTCGGGCGCGGGCATGCCGCTGGCGACGCCGAGCGTGAAGGGATCGTCGCCGCCAGGCAGGCGCTCCACGCGCTCGCCGCTGCGGCCGGCGCCGGGCGTGAACAGCGTACCGAGCGCCAGCGTGGCGGCGCTGCGGCCAAGGTGAGCGAGGAGGTCACGGCGCTGCATCAGGCGCCCGATTGTGCCCACCGTTGATGAAGTTCCTGCGGCAGCGTCCGGCTGCGTTTCGTCACGACTTCCCTACTTCGACGGATTGGACACAGCCGCGCTATCGCCTACGCTCCAAGATCGGGTTCGGCCCGCTTCATGCTTCCCAGTTCTTGAACGCCAGCACATCGCCATGACCCGCACCTCGCTGCAAGCCATCACCTGGGGCACCGTCAGCGCCGCCGTGGTCAGCGCAATGCTGCTCGCCGCCGCAGGCGACGAAACGGCGGACTGGCGTTTCGAGCCACCGGGCGCCGGCGTGCGGCAGGCACCGGCGCTGCGCCCCGCCGCAGGCCCCGAGCACGCACCGCGCCGCCACGCGGCGCCCCCGCACGATCGCTCGTCGCACGAGACGACGCGCCGCTGAGTCGCCATCGCGCCGGCACGCGGCGCTGGTGTGCGGCAGAAGTCCTGCACAGGAGCGCGCGGGACGCGCGGCACTCAGCGATCCAGCGCGGCGGCCGCGCCGCGGGCCAGCGCCGCGCCCACCTCGTCGAGCCGCGCCGCGCGGGCCGGCAGGCCACTGTCGCCGCCAAGCTTCCACTGGTGCCAGTACAGCGCCACCTCGACGCCGATGTCGGGTCGCAGGCACAGCAGTTCGCCCTGAGCGAGCCGCTCGCGCACCTGCAACTCGGGCACGACGCCGATGCCCCAGCCCAGTGCGGCCGCACGCACATAGGCCTCGGAAGACGGCACGAAGCGCTCCTCGAGCCGGGGCGAGCGCACGCCGAAGGCCTGCGACACCCACTGCGTCTGCATGTCGTCCTTGCGGTTGAACACGAGGAAGGGAGCGCGTGCGAAGTTGCCGCGGTTCAGGCCGCCTTCGGCGTCGCCGCCCAGTTCGCGCGCCACGAAGGCGGGGCTGGCCACTGCGATGTAGCGCATCGTGCCGAGCGGCTCGACGCGGCAGCCGCGCAGCGCCTGCGGCACGGTCGACACGCAGCCCAGCACCTGCCCCTGGCGCAGCCATTCGTGGGTGAAGTCCTGATCGTCGACGATCAGTTCCAGCCCGAAGCCGTCCCTCATGCCCTGCTGCACCAGGTCGTCCAGCGCCGGCAGCACCCAGGTCGCCAGGCTGTCGGCGTTGACGGCGATCGGCAGCCGGGCCTGTGATTGCATGCGCTCGCCGAGCTCGCGCGCGACATCGGCGCGCATGGCCTGCAACTGACGGGCGAAGCGCAGCAGCACCTTGCCCGGCTCGGTGAGCCGCAGCGGCCGCGCGCGCACCACCAGCAGCTGCCCGACCTGGGATTCCAGCGCCCTCAAGCGCTGCGACACCGCCGACTGGGTGATCGAAAGACGTTGCGCGGCGCGCTCGAAGCTGCCGTCGTCGGCAAGCGCGGCCAGGCAATCGAGCGCCGCAGGGTCGAGGTTTTGCATGGCGTGCACCCGGCCTGAAAATCAGTCACTCTAATGTAATGTCAATAACTTGAATTTGGCTTCACTGCAGACAGGGTGCTGAGCACAATCTCGCGATGATCCCGCTCGTCAGTCCGCTCGATCCTGCCGTCCCGGCCGCCGCGTTGCAGGGCGCCTTGATGATGGCCGGCCTGATCGTCGCGATCGGTGCGCAGAACGCGCTGGTGCTGCGCCAGGGCGTGATGCGGGCGCACGTGCTGCCGGTGGTGGTGACGTGTGCGCTGTCCGACGGGTTGCTCGTCGCGCTGGGCGTGTTCGGACTGGGTGCGCTGATCGCTGCGCAGCCGCTGCTGCTGGAGGCCTTCCGCTACGGCGGTGCGGCCTTCCTGGCGGTGTACGGCTGGCGCGCCGCGCATCAGGCCTGGCGCGGCGGGAGTGCCGGACTGCAACTTGCCGGCGTCGGCGGCTCGCTTGGCGGCACGCTGACGACCACGCTCGCGCTCACCTATCTGAACCCGCACGTCTACCTCGACACCGTGGTGCTGGTGGGCGGGGTCGGTGCACAGCACGTCGGCGCCGCGCGGCTGGGCTTCGTGGCCGGGGCCTGGGCGGCGTCGGCGGCATGGTTCGCGCTGCTCGGTTTCGGCGCGGCCGGCGCGGCGCGCTTCTTGCGCCAACCGTCGGCATGGCGGGCGATCGACGCGCTCGTCGCGGTGGTGATGTGGGCGGTTGCGGCGCAGTTGCTGCTGACGCCCCTGACGCAGGCCTGAGTGGCCAAGGAGTTCGGCATGAAAGTCATCGTCCTGGGCGCCGGCATCATCGGCGTCAGCACCGCGTGGTACCTGCTCGAACAGGGGCATGAAGTCACCGTGATCGACCGCCAGCCCGATGCGGCGCTCGAGACCAGCTTCGCCAATGGGGCGCAGATCTCGGTCAGTTTCTGCGAGCCCTGGGCCAATGCCGAGGCGCCGCTGAAAGTGCTGAAGTGGCTGGCGCGCGACGACTCGCCTCTGCTGTTCCGCCCCAAGCTCGACCCGTGGCAATGGCGCTGGGGTCTGAGCTTCCTCACACAGTGCACCGACGGCGCCTTCGAGCGCAACGTGCAGCAGTTGGTCGCGCTCGGGCGCTACAGCCATGAATCGCTGAAGGGCCTGGTGGCGCAGACCGGCATCGAGTACGACCGGCTCGAGCGCGGCATCCTGCACTTCTTCAGCAGCCAGAAGGACTTCGAGGCCGGCGCGGCCGGCGCCGAGCTGATGCGCCGCCATGGCGTGGACCGCCGCGTGCTGTCGCGCGAGGAGGTGCTGCGCGTCGAGCCGGCGCTGGCCAGCTACGGTGCGCACATTGCCGGCGGCACCTACACGCCGAGCGACGAGTCCGGCGATGCGCGCGTGTTCACGCAGGAGCTGGCGAAGCGCTGTGCGGCACGCGGGGCGGTTTTCCTGTTCGGCCACGCGATCGACGGCCTGGACCGCGCAGGCGGACGGATCAGTGCGGTGCGCGTGCGCGACATCGCCTCGCGCCAGCCGCGCACGCTGCAGGCCGAGGCCTTCGTCGCGGCGCTCGGCTCCTACACCGCACCGCTGCTGCGTCCGCTGGGCGTGCACCTGAACATCTATCCGGCCAAGGGTTACTCGGCAACGCTGCAGCTCAGAGCCCCCGAACGCGCGAGTGTCGTCAGCATGATCGACGATGCCCGCAAGATCGCGGTCTCGCGGCTCGGTGACCACGTCCGCATCGCCGGCACCGCCGAACTCGCCGGCTACGACACCGGGCTCGACAGCGCCACAGCGCGCGTGCGCTGCCAGGCACTGGTGCGGCGTTACGAAGAGCTGTTTCCCGGTGTCGCCGATCTGTCCGAGCCCAATTTCTGGACCGGCCTGCGGCCCAGCACCCCGACCAACATCCCCTACATCGGCCGCAGCCGCATCGAGAACCTGTGGATCAACGCCGGCCACGGCACGCTGGGCTGGACGCATGGCGCCGGTTCGGGCCGCGCGCTGGCCGAGCTGATCAGCGGCAAGCGCCCGGCGCTCGAATTCGGCTTCTGCGGCGAGCGCGTCGCCACGACCTGGGTCGGCACGCACCGCCGCGCGGCGGCGGCGGCTTCCAACACCTGAGTCGATCACCGCGACGCCCTGCGGGAGGCGCAGAATCGCCGGTGATGGTCACGGTCACGTTCACCGCCCACCTGCAGCGCCACGTCGACTGCCCGCGACACGCGCTGCAGGCTGCCACGCTGGCCGAAGCACTTGAACAGGTGTTCCGGACGAACCCGCAGGCGCGCGGCTACCTCCTCGACGACCAGGGCGCGCTGCGCGCCCACGTCGCGGTGTTCATCGACGGGCAACGCGCGCGCGACCGCCAGCGCTTGAGCGATACGCTGCGCCCCGATGCCGAAGTGCATGTGCTGCAGGCCCTGACCGGCGGCTGAGCACCGTGCCGAGCTTCCCGACGACGAGGAGACACGCCATGTCGAACCGACTCTGGATCGCGACCCGCAAGGGCCTGCTGGGCTGGCACCGCGACACAGCCGGCTGGGTACCGGACACCGCCGCGCACTTCCTCGGCGACCCGGTCAGCCAGGTCCTGCACGATGCACGCGACGGCGCGCTGTATGCCGCGCTGAACCTCGGTCACTTCGGCTGCAAGCTGCGCCGCAGCGACGACGGCGGCGCGAACTGGCACGAGCTCCCCGCACCGGCCTACCCGAAAAAGCCCGAGGACAGCGACGATCCGACGCCCTGGGACCTGAAGCTGATCTGGAGCCTGGCCGCTGGCGGCGCCGACCAGCCCGGCGTGCTGTGGGCGGGCACCCTGCCCGGCGGCCTGTTTCGTTCGGCCGACCGCGGCGCGAGCTGGGCGCTCGTCGAGTCGCTGTGGCAGCGCCCGGAGCGCCGCGAGTGGTTCGGAGGCGGCTACGACCACCCGGGCATCCACAGCATCCTCGTCGATCCGCGCGACAGCCGCCGGCTGCTGCTCGGCATCTCGTGCGGCGGCGTGTGGCGCAGTGAGGACGGCGGCGCAAGCTGGGCACTGTCGGCCCAGGGCATGCGCGCCGCCTTCATGCCGCCCGAGCGAGCCTACGAGCAGAACATCCAGGATCCGCACCGCGTCGTGCAATGTGCGGCAGCCCCGGACACGCTGTGGGCCCAGCATCACAACGGCATCTTCGTCAGCCACGACGGCGCCCGAAGCTGGCAGGAGCTCGAGCGCGCCGGGCCTTCGGTCTTCGGCTTCGCGGTCGCGGTGCATCCGCGCGAGCCCGGGATGGCGTGGTTCGTGCCGGCAGTGAAGGACGAATGCCGCGTGCCGGTCGACGGCCGGCTGGTGGTGACGCGCACCCGCGACGGCGGCATGTGCTTCGAGACCCTGGCACGTGGTCTGCCGCCAGCGCCCGCCTACGACCTGGTCTACCGTCATGCGTTGGTGGTCGACGCCAGCGGCGAACGCCTCGCGATGGCCTCGACCAGCGGCAACCTGTGGCTCAGCGAGAACGGCGGCGAGGACTGGCGCTGCCTTTCCACTCACCTGCCACCGGTCAGCGCCCTCGCGTTCGGCTGAACGCGGCACGAGCCGTCGGGCGTGCCGTTCGTTCCTTGATCCGCGTCAAACACGGGAGCTTCTCCCCCCAGAACTCCTACGTTATGGGGATGGGTGCGCAACGGGCCGACTTCTACAGTGCCATCAACCGCTGTCACACGGAAACACGACCCGCAAGCGCGGCCGCATTGCGACACAGTTCGCCGGCCTCCTCGGTCATACAGTCCCAACGATGTCCTTCCTGAAGGACTTGCCAGCCTGCCCTTCACCGGGTGGGCTGCTTTTTTTTCAAGCGTCGAAGCCCTGCGCCAGCGCGGCCCGCAGGTGCTCGACCAGCGAGCGCACCGCACGCGGTACCTGGGGGCTGAACGGACGCAGCGCGTAGACCGCGTCGCCGAAGAATCCGACCGGCCGCCAGTCGGACAGCACTTCGCGCAGACGGCCCGACTTCAGAGCCGCCGCGGCGCTGAAGTCCGGCAGCAAGGCGAGGCCCAGTCCGGCCAGCACCGCATCGCGCAGCACCTCGGAGTTGTTGGCGCGCAAGGAGCCGGTCACCGTCACGCCCACGCGCTGCGGCTCGCCGCCGCGGCTGCCCTTGGTCGGCAGCTTCTCGAACGCCCAGACCGACGGCCCGCTGCGCAGGTAGGGCAGGCAGTCGTGGCCCGCCAGTTCGTCGGGGTGGCCCGGCGTGCCGCGTCGTCGCAGGTAGGCCGGCGAAGCCAGCAGCAGCGTGCGCGACGGGCACAGCTTCCAGGCCACGTGGCTGTCGGGCGGCGCGCTGGTGTGACGCACCGCGAGGTCGAAGCCCTCGTGCGCGAGGTTGACCAGCCGGTCCGACAGGTCGAGCTCCACGCGAATGCCCGGCCAGGCGCGCAGAAAACCTTCGAGCTGCGGCGCGACATGCTGGCGACCCAGCGCGACCGGCGCGGTCACCCGCACCAGGCCCTGGGGCTGGGAGGCCAGGTCGCGCACGCCGAGCAGGCTCTGCTCGATCTGCGCGAAGCTCGCCGCGGTTTCGTCGACCAGCTGCTTGCCGGCTTCGGTGAGCCGCACGCTGCGCGTCGTGCGCTGCAGCAGCGGCACGCCGACCGCGCGCTCGAGCTCGGCGATGCGCTGGCTGACCGCGGCCTTCGACAGGCCGAGCCGCTGGGCCGCGAGCGTGAAGCTGCCGCACTGGGCGATCACGCCCAGCGCATGCACATGCGGCCACAACGGTGTGTTCGGTGTCGTGCTCATGACGCCCATTGTTCACTCAAACGAACAATGAAGTCACGGCGCATGGCTGGTCAGGCGGCCTGCCGGCACCTAAGCTGAGGGGATCGCATCTCGAGAATTTCAAGGAATCCGACCATGGGCGCTCCCGAAGCTTTCACCGCCGCTGCCGAAATCGGCCACCACATCGGCGGCCGTGCAGTGCCGAGCACGAGCGGTCGGCGCCAGGCGGTCTACAACCCGGCCACCGGCGCGGTCGCGCGCCAGGTCGCGCTGGCCTCGGCCGACGAGGTGAACGCCGCGGTCGCCGCCGCGCAGGCCGCCTTCCCGGCCTGGGCCGACACGCCGCCGCTGCGCCGCGCGCGGGTGCTGAACAAGTTCCTGCAACTGCTGGGCGAGCAGCGCGACACGCTGGCCGCGATGATCACCGCCGAGCACGGCAAGGTGTTCACCGACGCGCAGGGCGAGGTCACGCGCGGCATCGAGATCGTCGAGTTCGCCTGCGGCGCGCCGCAGCTGCTGAAGACGGATTTCACCGACCAGGTCGGCACCGGCATCGACAACTGGGTGCTGCGCCAGCCGCTGGGCGTGGTGGCCGGCATCACGCCGTTCAACTTCCCGGTGATGGTGCCGATGTGGATGTTCCCGATGGCCATCGCCACCGGCAATACTTTCGTGCTCAAGCCCAGCGAGCGCGACCCCAGCCCCAGCCTCTTCCTCGCCGAGCTGCTGAAGCAGGCCGGCCTGCCCGACGGCGTGTTCAATGTCGTGCAGGGCGACAAGCTGGCGGTCGACACGCTGCTGACCCACCCCGATGTGAAGGCGGTGAGCTTCGTCGGCTCGACGCCGATCGCGCAGTACATCTACGAGACCGGCGCGAAGCACGGCAAGCGCGTGCAGGCGCTGGGCGGCGCGAAGAACCACATGGTGGTGATGCCCGACGCCGACCTGGAGCAGAGCGTCGACGCGCTGATCGGTGCGGCCTATGGCTCGGCCGGCGAGCGCTGCATGGCGATCTCGGTTGCGGTGCTGGTGGGTGACGTGGCCGACCAGATCGTGCCCAAGGTGGCCGAGCGCGCCAGGGCGCTGAAGGTCAAGAACGGCATGGAACTCGATGCCGAGATGGGTCCGGTCGTCACGCGGCAGGCGCTCGAGCGCATCGAGGGCTACATCGCCCACGGTGTCGGCGAAGGCGCGACGCTCGTCGTCGACGGCCGCGGCTGCAAGGTGCCCGGTCATGAAGCCGGCTTCTTCACCGGCGGCACGCTGTTCGACCACGTGACGCCCGAGATGAAGATCTACAAGGAAGAGATCTTCGGCCCGGTGCTGGTATGCGTGCGTGTGCCCGACTTCGCCAGCGCGGTGGCGCTCGTCAACGCGCACGAGTTCGGCAACGGCGTGGCCTGCTTCACGCGCGACGGCCATGTGGCACGCGAGTTCTCGCGCCGCGTCCAGGTCGGCATGGTCGGCATCAACGTGCCGATCCCGGTACCGATGGCCTGGCACGGCTTCGGCGGCTGGAAGAAGAGCCTGTTCGGCGACCTGCATGCCTACGGCGAAGAGGGCGTGCGCTTCTATACGAAGCAGAAGTCGATCATGCAGCGCTGGCCCGAAAGCACGGCCAAGGGCGCCGAGTTCGCGATGCCGACGGCGAAGTGACTTGGGACAGCACGCGGGCGCCGTGCGCGACGCCCGTCAGCCGCCCGGCCAGCGCCAGCTGAGCTGCTGCGGCGCGCTCCCGATCTGCACGGTCTTGCGCTGCACCTGACCGCCGACATCGGCTTCCAAGGTGTAGCTGCCCGGTGGCAAGCTCATCATCAGGATCGGCCCGGCATTGCGGATCTCGAGCGGCTCGCCGGTCGCGCCGCGCACCGTCACCCGATCGGCCACGACGTACTGTCCGCCCTGTCCGCTGAACACGTTACGCAGTGCAAAGTCCGGCCGCATCCGCTCGATTGCCGCGCGGGCCTCTTCCCCCGCGCCACCGTTCACGTAGGCGATACCGCCGGCGTGTTCGACACGCGGCAGCGGCGGGCCATCGGGCGCGGTCTGCGCGGCAGCGCCCGCCACCAGCGCGGCGGCAAAGGTCAACGCGCCCAGCGCGGTCTGCAGTGTGGTCTTCATGGTCGGGCCCCTCATCGGCTTCGGTGTCCTTCAGCGTAGAAGGACCGGACCGCGACCGCTGTCGGTGCGAGACGCGCCGGTCTGTCGGACGCAGTCGACAGCGCGCCTCATGCCAAGTCGCGTGCACCCGTATCAAATCAGCCGGCGTCTTTCGGCCGGTTGCGGTGTTCGGTGTCTTGTCCGGCAAGCTGACCGCCAAACGTCAGCGCGAGCACTGCGCCGGGTCGCTGTGTTGCGTTCATGCCCAGCCGCTTGTATCGCGGCTGGATCAGGTCCCCACGACACCGCCGTCGAGCCGCCGGATCGCGATGGTGGCCGAGCGCGGCCGCCCGCCGCCGGGCCAGGTCGACACCTTCCTGGCCGCCGCCGGGTCGCCGTGGTCGTTGCCGCCTTCTCCCGGGTGCTGGATGTTGACGAACAGCGTTCGCATGTCGGCGGTGCCCACGGTGCCGGTGATCTCGCAGCCCACCGGCCCGGTGAGGAAGCGCCGCACCTCGCCGCTGCGCGGGTCGGCGGCCAGCAGCATGTTGTTGCCCAGGCGCGCATAGTCGCCACGGCCCAGCGACGAGCCCGAGGCGTCGGTCTGTATCCACAGCACGCCGCGCGGATCGAACCACAGCCCGTCGGGGCTGCCGAAGGCATCGCCCTTCACGTTGCCGCGCGCCTCGGCGCGCTCGTTGGCCGGATCGCCGGCCAGCATGAAGTGATCCCACAGGAAGCGCGTCGCGGCATGGCCGCCCACCTCGGTCCAGCGGATCACCTCGCCCATGGTGTTGTTGGCACGCGGGTTGGCGGCGTCGACCCCCGGCTGTCCTTCGGTCCCGCGGTCGCTGTTGTTGGTGAGCGAGCAGTACAGCGTGGCGGTGCGCGGATCGCCCGCGATCCATTCCGGGCGGTCCATCTTGGTCGCGCCGACCCGGTCGCTCGCCTGGCGCGACTTGATCAGCAGCTCGCCCTGGTCCGCGAAGCCGGCGGATGCGTCGAGCCCGTTCTGCCCATGCACCAGCGCAATCCATTCGCCCGAGCCGCCGGCGTCGAAGCGGGCCACGTAGAGCGTGCCGTGGTCCAGCACCTCGCGGTTGTTGGCGTAGCCGCCGGTGCGCACCGGATCGCGCGACACGAACTTGTAGAGGTACTCGAAGCGCGCGTCCTCGCCCATGTAAACCACCGCACGGCCGTCGGCCGCCTGCGTGACGAAGGCCCCCTCGTGCGCGGCGCGGCCGAGCGCGGTGCGCTTGACCGGCGTGCTGCGCGGATCGAAGGGGTCGATCTCCACCACCCAGCCAAAGCGGTTGAACTCGTTGGGGTGCAGCGTCGCGTCGAAGCGCGCGTCGTGCTCGTGCCAGCGCAGGCCATAGCCGCCCGGCACCATGCCCCAGCGCTTGGCGTGTGCATCGGGCTGCGGCGGGCCGCTGAAGTAGCCGACGAAGTTTTCCTCGCAGCTCAGGTAGGTGCCCCAGGGTGTCACGCCATGGGCGCAATTGTTGAAGGTGCCGATCACCTGCCGGCCGCCGGGGTCGAACTCGGTCCTCATCAGCGTGTGGCCGGCGGCCGGGCCACCGATCCACATCGGTGTTCGGGCGCTGATGCGCCGCGCGTAGGACGAGGGTCGCTGCACCGCCCAGCGGCCGTCCGCCGCGCGCGCCAGCTCGACCACCGACACGCCCAGCGCCGCCTGCGACTTGCGCACCTTCTCGGCGCTCCAGGTCTTCATGCCGTCGGCGTGCAGCAGGCCTTCGTCGGTGTACTCGTGGTTCACCACCAGCAGGCCGCGGTCGCTGCCGGCGGCGAAGAAGTGCATGCCGTCGTGGTGCATGCCGGCCTGCAGCAGCTGCTCGTCGGCGCTGTTGCCGGCATCGGGCTGAAAGGCGGGCTGACCGGCCGCCAGGCCCGGCACACCGATCGGGTCGCCCCAGGCATAGAGCAGCTCGGCCACATAGCCGGGCGGCACCACGACGGCGTCGGCGCTCGACACCGGCACCGAGCGAAAGCCCAGCAACGCACCGCCACGCGCCAAAGCCGCCTGACCGCAACCGGCCAGCGGCGCGAGCAGGCCGCCGACGGTGGCCGCCAGCCCGCCGCGCAACAGCACGCGCCGCGCCGGATCGCTGAGCGCGTGGAGGTCGGGGTTGGCGCAGGCATTGGAGTCCTCCATCATCGAAAAGTCCTTGGGCATGTCCTGCGGTCCGGTTCGGGTGCGTTCTCTCGGCGGGCGGTGCGGCGGGCAGCAGCCTGCGCTAACCTGCCCCCATGAAACCCCTGTTGCTCGTTACCGGCGCCAGCCGCGGCATCGGCGCCGCCACCGCGACGCTCGCTGCCGCGCAAGGCTGGGCCGTGGCCCTCAACTATGCCCGTGACGCGGCCGCTGCGCGCGCCGTGGTCGAGTGCCTCCGTGCCGCCGGCGGAGAAGCCGAGGCCTTCCGCGCCGACGTGGCCGACAGCACGCAGGTGCAGGCGATGTTCGGCGCGGTCGACGATCACTTCGGCGCCGGCCGCCTGCGCGGGCTGGTCAACAACGCGGGCGTGGTCGACATCGCCGCGAGGGTCGACGCGATGACGCCCGAGCGCGTGCAGCGCATGTTCGCGGTCAACGTGTTCGGCAGCTTCTGGTGCGCCCGCGAGGCGCTGCGGCGCATGAGCCGCGTGCACGGCGGCGCGGGCGGCGCGATCGTCAACCTGTCGTCGGCCGCCACGCGCATCGGCTCGCCCGGCCAGTACGTCGACTACGCCGCGGCCAAGGGCGCGATCGACACCTTCACGCTCGGCCTGGCGCGCGAGGTGGCGGGCGAAGGCGTGCGCGTCAACGCGGTGCGCCCGGGCATCATCGACACCGAGATCCACGCCTCCGGCGGTCAACCGGACCGCGCCCGGCGCGCCGCGCCGCAGCTGCCGATGCAGCGCGCCGGCACCGCCGACGAAGTGGCGCAGAGCATCGTGTGGTTGCTGTCCGACGCGGCGAGCTATGTCACCGGTGCGCTGCTCGACGTGTCGGGCGGCCGCTGACTGGCGCACCCGGAGCGCCGCGGCCCTCAGCGCCGCTCGATGATCACCGGCACCAGCTGCAAGGCCTCGCGCACCCGCTGCGCAGCGCCCTGGGCCTCGTCACGCGTGGCGTAGGGCCCCGCCTGGAGGCGGTACAGCGGCGCCTCCCTGAAGACCGCCACCAGCGGCGCGAGCCACTCCAGCTCGCTCGCGACGCGCTGGCGGAAAGCGACGGCCCCGTCCCGGTCGCGGAATGCACCCAGTTGCACCCAGAAGCCGCGCGCCGCGCTCGTGTCCGCACGGGCCGGGCTGCCGCTGGCGACCGGCGCCTCGGTGTCGGGCAAGTCGGCCAGCGCCACGCTCTGCGGTGTCGGCACAACGGGAGCTGTCGCCGTTGCCGGCCCCGGCGGGGGCGCCGGCAACGGGGCGGGCGGGGCAGCCGCCACCTGCGCGGCCTCTTCTGCCAGCGACGCCGCCGGGGCCGGGGTGCTGCGCCGCCAGGCCCCGGTGCGGATGTCCTCGGAGGTGATGCGCTCCACTTCCACCGGCGCGACCCCGCGCAGCAGGTCGAGCTTGAGCGCCGCGGTGTAGCTCAGGTCGATGATGCGCCCGGCCGCGAAGGGACCACGGTCGTTGACACGCACCACCACCTCGCGGCCGTTGGCCGGGTTGCGCACGCGGGCATAGCTCGGCAGCGGCATGGTCTTGTGCGCGGCCGTCATCGCGTGCATGTCGTAGATCTCGCCGCTCGCCGTCTTACGGCCGTGGAACTTGCGGCCGTACCAGGACGCGAGGCCCTTTTCCCGGAGCGGCAGGTCGCGGGTCTCGGGCGTGTAGCTGCGGCCCAGCACGTCGTAGGGCTTGTTCGGCCCGCCCGGGCGGATGGCCTCGACCTTCGGCTCGGCGTCGGGCACACGCGCCAGGTCGGCGGGGATCTCGGTGGCCGGCCCGTCGCGGCCGCTCGCGGGGCCTTGCTTCGGCGCCGATCCGCACGCTGCCAGCAGCAGGGCCAGCACGCCCGCCAGCCCTGCGCGCCACCACGGCAGCACGGCAGCGCAGGTCGTGAAGGAGGAGCGGGCGGGCATGGCGCGAACCATAACCGAGCCAAGACCCTGGGCGAAAGCCGCCTTGTCACACTGCTCGCCGGCGCAGCCCGCACGGGCGTGGCCGTTCCCGGGGCCTTGCGACGGGCGATCGAAGGCCTGGTCGGCGTCTTCATGGGGGTTGTGTGCGCGGCCGCCTGCGCCGGGTCGATCAGCCGAGGGCGTGTGGCCTTGTAGAACGATCACCGAACCACCGCCGTTTCGCAGCCGAAGCCGCGTCCTGCACTGCGCAGGAGGCCGTCTCGCGCACCCTCACAACTCGCGGCTCAGCGTGATGCTGCCGAACGAAGGCCGCTGCTGCTGGCCGTTGAACTCGCGCGTGCCGAAGTTGCGGGCGAACGCGAGCTTCCAGTCACCGGCCAGCACTGCCACGCCGAGTGCCACGTCGCCAACCAGCAGACGCTTGTGGACGTGGTGGCTGTGGCGAAAGCTGTTGCCGTCGAGCGTGATGTCGTGCAGCACCAGGCGCGTGTCGGCGTTCAGGAAGGCATGCCATGACCAGCCGACGAAGGAGCGCTCGAAACGCAGCGGCGCGGTGTTCTCGCCGGCCGGCCGCAGCGGGCTGGAGCCGAAGTCGTCGGGCAGCCGGTAGCCCGCACGCACTTCGAAGCCGACGTTGGCACCGGTCAGTAGATTGCCCAAGGTCCCGCCCCAGTGCGTGATCGCGTCCCAGCGCAGGCCGTCGCTCGCAGGCGTCAGCGCATAGCTGCCCCAGCGCTGCGAGCGCTCGTGCAGCAGCAGCACGACCGGCTCGTTCTCGAGCTGGTTGTCCCAGCCCTTGAAGTGGGCGGAGCCGAACACGCGGTGGAAGAACTTCTGCGTCTGCTCCGCATAGGAGGCCGGCCCGACCACACCGAGGGCGAGTTGCGTGGCCCACAGCTGGTTGCCGAGGCGGGCGTTGTAGCCCGCGCTCAGCAGCAGCACGCCGGCGTAGGGACGGTCGTCCTCGATCAGGTCGCTGCGTTCGGGGTCCTTCGGCGTGTAGATGGCCTGGCCAAGGCCGAACACGAGGTTGCGCTGTTCATAGTTCTCGGGGCTCAGCCACTCGAGCCGGCGGTTCAGCCAGCGCGCCCAGGGCGGCAGGCAGGCGTCGTTGGCATGACGATCGAGGTTGGGCGTGACGGCCTTGATCTGCAGGCCGCTGGTATAGCCCTGGTCCTGGCGCGCGAGCACGTCGTTCTCGAGGCGGAACACCAGCAGTTCCGGATTGAACTCGCCCTTCACGAGGCGGTTGCAGTCTTCTTCGGCAGACACCGCGGGCGCCGCGAGCGCGAGCCACGCGGCCACGGCGCAGCAGCGCGCGATCCAGGGACCTGCCCCGAAGGCCATGCCGGCCCCCCTCTGCTGCGGTCGCATCATGCAGCGCTGACGAGGCTGTACCGGTGGGCGCGATCGGCTGCAGCGGGTCGATATTTCATGGGCGCGAAGAGTAACAGCGCCGGGGTTGCACCGGAAGTGGCGGGTTTCGAAAGTGCCTGCTCTACGATGCACACCAGCCAGCCGCTCCATCGGACAGCGCAGCCGGCCTCCACCGCAGCCCACACGACACCCACATGGACCCCTACGACCACGACCTCGAACGCGGCATGCGCAACCGCCGCGCCCTCCTCGGCGACGCCTGGGTGAACAAATCGATCGCGAGCGCCAACGCCTTCACCGCCGATTTCCAGAACTTCATCACCCGCTACGCCTGGCACGAGATCTGGGGCCGGCCCGGGCTGGACGCGAAGACGCGCCGCATCATCGTGCTGGCCATCACCTGCGCGCTGGGCCGCTGGGAGGAGTTCGAGCTGCACCTGCGCGCGGCGCTGGTCGGCGGCTCGGGCGCGAGCCTGGGGGCCGGCGACGACGGCCCCACCGGCCTGACGCCAGAGGAGGTGAAGGAGGTGCTGATGCAGGCCGCCATCTATGCCGGCGTGCCGGCAGCGAACACCGGCGTGTCGATCGCGGTGAAGCTGCTGCGCGAGCTGGGCCGCGAGCTGCCGCCGCAGCCGGCCACCGAAGTCGCCCACACCGGCAGCGGCCGGTCCTTCCGTACCGCCAGCACGCCGGCACTGCACTACACGGTGCGCGAGCCGCGCTCGAAAGCGGTGCCCCGCCACACCATCGTGCTCGGCCACGCGCTGGGCTGCGACGCGAGCCTGTGGGATGCGCTGGCCAACGGGCTCGCCGCCGAGCACCGCGTGATCTGCCACGACCACCGCGGCCACGGCGGCTCCGACGCGCCGGCCGGCCCGTACACGATGGCCGAGCTGGCCGACGACGCCGAGCGCCTGCTCGCCGAACTCGATGCCGGCCCGGTGGTGTGGATCGGGCTGTCGCTGGGCGGCATGGTCGGCCAGGAGCTGACGCTGCGCCATCCGCAGCGCGTGAAGGCGCTGGTGATCGCGAATTCGACCTCGGGCTTCGACGCGGCGGGCCGCAACGCCTGGAGCGAGCGCATCGCGACGATCGAGCGCGACGGCCTGGAGGCGATCGCCGATGCCACGATGCAGCGCTGGTTCAGCGCGCCTTTCCACGCGGCGCAACCGGCGACGGTGGCGCGCTGGCGCCGCCGCGTGGTCAGCACCTCGGTGCAGGGCTACCTGGGCGCATGCCACGCGGTGATGCAGCACGACTGCACAGCGCGGTTGCCGCGGATCGGCGTGCCCACGCTGGTGCTCGCCGGCGCACTGGATCAGGGCACGCCGGTGGCGATGTCGCAAACCATCGCGCAGGCAGTACCCGGAGCGCGGCTGGTGGTGATCGGGGACACCGCCCACCTGAGCGCCCTGGAGCAGCCGGGCCCGTTCACGGCAGCGGTGCACGATTTCATCGCCGGGCTCGCGTGAGCACGGGAACCTCGCCGTGACTTCGCCCACCAACCGATCTTTCAAGCAGCATGGCGCCGGGCCGGCTTACGTTTTGTAGCCCGGCCGGCGCCGAGGATGGGAGGATAGGCGCGTGATCCATTCCTTGCGCAGTCTCGCCGTGGTGCTGTCGCTCGCCATCGGTGCCGGTGGCTGCAGCACCTCGAGCACCCAGATCGGCGGCGCGTCCGACATGGCGATCGCCGACCAGGCACTGCCCCAGCAGGGCGGCGTGGCGCGCTGCGAGAAGCGGCTGGGCACGGTGGCGATCACCGAGGCCGAGATCAACAGCCAGGCCCTGCTGTCGGCCGGCCTGCCGCGCTCGATGGCGCCCCTGGTGCGTCACCTGCTGATCCGCAGCGGCTGCTTCAACGTGGTGGACCGCGGCGCGGCCTACTCGCTGCTCGAGGCGGAGCGCAAGCTGCGCGAGCAGCTCGGCACCGACGCCAACGCCACGACCTCCAGACACCTGCAGCCGCTCGACTACATCATGCGCGCCGAGATCGTGTTCGCCGAACAGATCGGCCAGACCAAGGGCGTGCTCGGCGGCGTGTTCGGTGACGTGATCGGCGGCATCGGCGGGCAGTACAACAAGAAGGAAGCGGTGGTGCTGCTGAGCGTGGTGGATGCGCGCACCAGCGAGATCACCAGCTCGGTGTTCGGCCGCGGCACCAGCGACTCGGCCGGCCTCGGCAGCCTGGTGCTGAGCAGCGGCGTGTTCGCGATCGACGGCGGCTGGGCCGATACACCGCAGGCCAAGACAGTTGCAGCTGCACTGGTCGATGCGTGGAACCGCACGCTGCCCAAGCTACCGAGTGCGGAGGTCGCCCCGCCGCTGAAACCAACACCTGCGCCCGCGCCCACACCGGCGCCTGCCGAAGCGCCGGCCTCCGCGCCCGAAGCCGGCGCGGCGCACTGACGCGCCGGCCGGCCGCCTGCGGAGACCGAGCGGTGTTGACGAGGCCGCCGGGCGAGCGGCTCCGCTCATGTCCCCCGGCGCCGGCCCGAGGGCCGACCCCTCCTCCTCTACTTCGCTGCGCCGCTCACCCGACGCCCTCGCCAGCACTCATGGTTTCCGCATACGAGGGTGTTCAAGCGCCGGCAGGCCACGGTGGTGGCAGCGCTGGGGCGGGTCGTTGTGTGGAGTGAAGTAAAGGAGGAGGACCGGGCGTCAGCCCGGGCCGGGGGACATGAACGCAACACAGCGACCCGGCGCAGCGCCCTCGCCGACGTTTGGCGGTCAGCTTTCCCGACAAGACTCCGAACACCGCAACAAGCCCCGGCCCGATCTTCAACCCGATGCGCTTGAATGCAATGCCGTATCAGCGGCCCGGCCGCCAGCCCAGCCCGGCACTCGTGCCGCCGCGCGGCCGGTATTCGCAACCGACCCAACCCTGGTAGCCCAGCCCGTCGATCACACCGAACAGGTAGGGGGCATTCAGTTCGCCGACATCGGGCTCCTGGCGCTCGGGCACACCGGCAATCTGCAGGTGGCCGACGCGGCCGGTGGGCAGGTAGCGGCGCAGCTTCATCGCCACGTCGCCCTCGACCACCTGGCAGTGGTAAAGGTCCATCTGCACCTTCAGGTTCGGCGCGCTGACGAGTTCCACGATCTCGTGCGCGTGGTCCTGCCGGTTCAGGAAGTAGCCCGGCATGTCGCGCAGGTTGATCGGCTCGATCAACAGCTCGATGCCGCTGCCGGCGGCCTGGCGCGCGGCCCAGGCGAGGTTCTCGACGAAGGTCGGCTGCAGCGCGGCGCGCTCGCTGCCGGCCGGCAGGCGGCCCGCCATCACGTGCACGCGCGGGCAGCGCACCGCCTGCGCATAGGCAATCGCCTCGTCGATCGAAAGTCGGAATTCGCTCTCGCGGCCCGGCAGCGCCGCGAGGCCGCGCTCGCCGCCCGCCCAGTCGCCGGGCGGCGCGTTCATCAGCACCAGCGGCAGCCCGCTGTCGGCGAGCCGCGCTGCGAAGCCGGCTGCCGGGTGCTCGTAGGGGAACTGGCATTCGACGGCCTCGAAGCCGTCGCGCGCGGCGGCCGCGGCGCGGTCGAGAAAGGGGTGCTCGGTGTAGAGCAGCGTCAGGTTGGCGGCGAAACGGGGCATGTGCGCATGCTGCCAGCTTCCGCCGGCCTCGGCATCAAGGCCGGCGCTTCGGCCCGGCCTGCAGGTCGTCGAGGATGGGGCAGTCGGCGCGGTCGTCACCGTGGCAGTGCCGTGCCAGGTCTTCGAGCGTGCGCTGCATGGCCTGCATCTCGTCGATGCGCCGCTGCAGGTCGGCGGCGTGCTTCTGCGCCACCTGCTTGACCTCGCGGCTGGCGCGCCCGCGGTCCTGCCACAGCGACAGCAGCACGCGGATCTCTTCCATGCCGAAGCCCAGCTCGCGCGCGCGGCGGATGAAGCGCAGCGTGTGCACCTCACGCATCGAGTAGCGCCGGTAGCCCGCCTCGCTGCGCGCCACCGGAGGCAACAGGCCGAGGCTTTCGTAGTGGCGAACCATCTTCGCGGACACACCGCTGCGCTGCGCCGCTTCGCCGATGAGCCAGGCCGCGGGCGTTGCCGTGGCCGGCGCTGCCACGCGCTTCATGAGCGCGCCTGCGGCTTCCAGCGCTTGAGCAGCAGCGCATTGCCCAGCACGCTGACGCTGCTGAGCGCCATCGCCGCGCCGGCGAACACCGGGTTCAGCAGCCCGAAGGCGGCGAGCGGCAGGCCGACCGCGTTGTAGACGAAGGCCCAGAACAGGTTCTGCCGGATCTTGCGGGTGGTGAGGCGCGAGATCGAGATCGCCTCGGCCACCAGCGCCGGATCGCCGCGCATCAGCGTGATGCCGGCGGCGTGCATCGCCACGTCGGTGCCACCGCCATCGGGGTTCGCCATCGCGATGCCGACATCGGCCGCGGCCAGCGCCGGCGCATCGTTGATGCCGTCGCCGACCATCGCCACCGGCCCGCTTTCATGGCGCAGGCCGGCGATCACCGCCGCCTTGTCGGCCGGCAGCACCTCGGCGCGCACGTCATCGATGCCCAGCGCCTGCGCGACCGCCTGCGCGGCGCCCGGCTGGTCGCCGGTGACGAGCACGGTGCGCAGGCCGAGCGCCTGCAGCTGCTTCACCGCGGCCTCGGCACCGGGCTTGAGCGTGTCGCCGAAGGCGAGCAGCGCCAGCAGCGTCGGTGCGGCGCTCAGGTCGGCGAGCCACGACACGGTGCGGCCCTGGCGCTGGTGCCCGGCCGCCAGCGCTTCCAGCGGCGCGAGGTCGACGCCGAGCTCGCGCATCCAGCGCGTGCTGCCGAGCCTGAGCGCGCGCCCGTCAATGCTCGCGGCCACGCCGCGGCCGGCGACCGCCTGCACGCCCTGCGCCGCCGGCACCGCCAGCGCGCAGGCCGCGGCGGTGACCGCACGCGCCAGCGGGTGCTCGCTGCCGGCCTGCACCGCCGCGGCCAGCGCCAGCGCCGCGTCGTGCGCACCGGTCGCCTTCAGCTCGACCAGCGTGGGCCGCCCGACCGTCAGCGTGCCGGTCTTGTCGAACGCGACCACGCGCAGGCCCTGCGCGGCCTCCAGTGCCGCAGCGTCCTTGACGAGGATGCCGTGCTGCGCCGCCACGCCGGTGCCGGCCATCAGCGCGGCCGGTGTGGCCAGGCCCAGCGCGCAGGGGCAGGCGATCACCAGCACCGCCACCGCGTTCAGCGTCGCGCGCGACCAGTCGCCGCCGCCCAGGCCCCAGCCCAGCAGCGTGACCGCCGCCAGCACCAGCACCACCGGCACGAACACCGCGCTGACGCGGTCGACCAGTTGCTGGATCGGCGCCTTGGCGGCCTGCGCCGTTTCCACCAGCCGCACGATGCGCGCCAATGTCGACTCGGCGCCGAGCGCGGTGGCGCGCACACGCAGCAGGCCCTCGCCGTTGAGCGAGCCGCCGATCACGCGGTCGCCCGCGCCGCGCGCCACCGGCAGGCTCTCGCCGGTGAGCAGGGCTTCGTCGAGGTGGCTCTCGCCGGCGTCGATGAGCCCGTCGACCGGCACCCGCTCGCCGGGGCGGATCACGACGACATCGCCGCGCACCAGCGCCGCGACCGGCCGTTCGGTCTCGACGCCGTCGTGCAGCACCCGCGCCGTCTCCGGCCGCAGCGCCTGCAGCGCGCGGATCGCTTCGGTGGTCTGGCGCTTCGCACGCGCTTCCAGCCATTTGCCCAGCAGCACCAGCGTGATCACCACCGCCGAGGCCTCGAAGTACAGGTGCGCCGCACCGTGCCCCGCCTGCCCGGACAGCAGATGCCACAGGCTCAGGCCGTAGGCCGCCGAAGTGCCGAGCGCGACCAGCAGGTCCATGTTGCCGCTGCCCGCGCGCACCGCGTGCCAGCCGTTGCGGTAGAAGCGCGCGCCGAGCCAGAACTGCACCGGCGTCGCCAGCGCCCACTGCCACGCGCCGGGCAGCATGCGGTGCTCGCCCCACAGCAGCGCCAGCATCGGCAGCACCAGCGGCAGCGACAGCAATGCGGCCAGCGCGACGCGCCAACCCTGGGAGGCCTCGCCCGGTGCCGCCACCGGCGCGGGGCCGTCCTCGGGCGCGAAGTGCGCCTCGTAGCCGGCCGCTTGCACGGCGGCCTCGAGCACGCTGGGCAAGGTGCCGGGCGCGGCCCGCACCTGCGCGGTCTCGGTCGCCAGGTTCACCGTGGCCTCGGCGACGCCGGGCACCTTCTTCAGCGCCTTCTCGACGCGCATCACGCACGAGGCGCAGCTCATGCCATCGATGCTCAGGGTCAGCGGGGGGGCGGTGGTACTCATGGCGAGGGCACAGTGTCGACCTTCCCATCATGGCAAAGTCAAACGCCTCCGACATTGACCTCACGCAAGGCGGGGTGCGGACGGGCGCTTGACCTTCCCACCGAGGCAAGGCCCAAGATCGGCAATATCAACCCACCGGAGATCGCGATGATCGAGTTCGAAGTCAAGGACATGACCTGCGGCCACTGCGTCGGCGCCATCACCCGGGCCATCACGGCGCTGGATCCGGACGCCAAGGTGCACACCGAGTTGCCGACGCACCGCGTGCGCGTCGGCACCAGCGTGCCGCGCGCACAGGTGGCACATGCCCTCAAGGAGGCCGGCTACACGCCGACGCCGGTGTTGTGAGGCGCGGCGGCGAGTGGGCAAGACCCGGCGATGCGGCCGGGCAGTCGCCGCAAAGGCCGCCGAGTCGCTCCGGCGGGGACGCCTGCTGGCGGGATATGTCCACAGCCCGTGCTTCCATCAGACTTGCACGAACGCAGCGCCGAGAGCGTCTAGCGCTCGAACGCCTCGGCGACGCCCAGCACCCGGCCGGTCTCGCCGGCCTCGTAGCCCACCAGTGACGACACCGAGGAACGGTAGGCCGGCGACTGCATCAGGTCCAGCACGGTACGCATCGCCGGCCGGTTGAGCGCAGCGGTGGGCAGCGCGAAGAAGTAGCGCTCGCGCACCAGCGGGATGAAGGGCAACCCGAAGCGCTGGGCCGCCGTCTGCACGCCGATGCCCACGTCGGCCATGCCGCTGGCGATGTAGGCGGCCACCGCCGCGTGGGTGAACTCGGTGCTCTCGTAACCGCTGATTTCGGCCGGCACCACGCCGGCCTGGTTCAGCAGCAGTTCGGTCAGCATGCGCGTGCCCGAGCCCTCGGGCCGGTTGACGAAGCGCACGCCGGGCCGTTGCAGGTCGGCCAGGGTGCGGATGCGCTTGGGGTTGCCCGGTGCGACGAACAGGCCCTGGGTGCGCACCGCCAGGTGCACCAGGCTGTGCATCTGCGGTTTCAACCACTTCATGTAGCGCTTGACCGCCGGGGCCTCGAACTCGCCGATCGGCACGTGGAAGCCGGCCAGATCGCACTCGCCGCGCGCCAGCGCCGACACCGACTCGAAGCTGTTGCGGTAGCGCAGCTCGACCGACAGTGAGGCGGCTTCGAGCTTCTCGACCAGCGCCGCGACCGCGAAGCCGTGGCTGGCGTGCAGCCGCAGCGCGGCCGAGCCGTCGGCGCGCGGCGGGAGGGTGCGCACCAGTTCGTTCTCCAGTTCGGACGCCAGTGACGACAGCAGCGGCGACAGCCGCGCCGCGATGCGGCGGTCGGCCCAGATCAGCTTCTCGGCCAGCGGCGTCAGCGTCGAGCCCCGACCCCGGCCTGCATTGACGAGCGGGTAGCCGAACAGTTCTTCGGCCCGCTTCACCTGACCCCAGGCATGGCGGTAGGACAGGCCGACGCTGCGCGCCGCCTGCGCGATGGCGCCGGTCTCCTGGATCGCGGCCAGCAGGGTCAGCAGCGCCGTGGTGTCGACGAGGTGATCGACGTCCTGGGCGACGCCCCAGTGAGGGGTGATCTGGATCCGCATGATTAGGCGGCCTTGTGCATATCAGAGTGAGGCATTGTCGCTATCGTCCGTGGACAAGACAGCGGCCGGGCATATGCTCATTGAAACATAAGCGAACGCCGCCAATACCCAAGGAATTCCCGAGCTATGAATGCGCCCGTGATCCCGATCCAGGTTCTGCGCGACCCGGCCGTCAAACCGCGCCGAGCCTCGGGTGACCGCCCGGTCGATGCCCTGGCGTTGAGTACCGTGCAGGCCCTGCTGGCGGCACGGCCGCAGACACCGCTGCGGCGCGATCTGCTGATCGAACACCTGCACACGCTGAACGAGCATTTCGGCCAGTTGCGCACCGATCGCCTGGCCGCGCTGGCACAGTTGCTGCGGCTGTCGCAGGCCGAAGTTTATGAAGTGGCGAGCTTTTATCACCACTTCGAAATCGCGCAACCCAGGGCCGACGGCAGCTACGACGAACCGGCGCCGCTGACCGTGCGGGTGTGCGACGGCATCGCCTGCGAGCTGGCCGGCGCCCAGGCCCTGCTGACCCGCCTGCCCGCGCTGCTGGGGACCGAGGTGCGCGTAATCGCCGCCCCGTGCATCGGCCGCTGCGAGCAGGCGCCGGCCGCCGTCGTGCACCAGTGCCCGGTGCCGAACGCGACGCCCGAGGCCGTGCAGGCCGTGGTCGCCGCCGGCCGGACGCGCGACGAACCCGCGTCCTACACCACGCTCGCGCCCTATCACGACGCCGGCGGCTACCGCACGCTGCGGCAGTGCCTGAGCGGCGAACGGCCACTGGAGACCGTGCTGGCGACGATGGAAGCCTCGGGCCTGCGCGGCCTGGGCGGCGCCGGTTTCCCGGCCGGGCGCAAGTGGCGCATCGTGCGCGGCCAGGCGGCGCCGCGCCTGATGGCGGTGAACATCGACGAGGGCGAGCCCGGCACCTTCAAGGACCGCCACTACCTCGAGCGCGACCCGCACCGCTTCCTCGAAGGCCTGCTGATCGCGGCCTGGGCGGTCGGCGTCGACGCGATCTACATCTACCTGCGCGACGAGTACCACGGCTGCCGCGCGATCCTCGAGCGCGAGCTCGCGGCGCTGCGCGCCGACCCGCCGATGCGCGACATGCCGGCGATCGAGCTGCGCCGCGGCGCCGGCGCCTACATCTGTGGCGAGGAGTCCGCGATGATCGAGTCGATCGAAGGCAAGCGCGGCATGCCGCGGCTGCGCCCGCCCTACCTGGCGCAGGTCGGCCTGTTCGGGCGTCCGACGCTGGAGCACAACTTCGAGACGCTGTACTGGGTGCGCGACATTCTCGAGAAGGGCGGCGACTGGTTCGCCGGCCATGGCCGCCACGAGCGCAAGGGGCTGCGCTCGTTCTCGGTGAGCGGGCGCGTGAAGAAGCCGGGCGTGCACCTCGCGCCGGCCGGCATCACGCTGCGTGAGCTGGTCGATGAATATTGCGGCGGCATGCTGGACGGCCACCGGCTGCACGCCTACCTGCCGGGCGGCGCCTCCGGCGGCATCCTGCCCGAACGGCTGGCCGACGTGCCGCTGGACTTCGACACGCTGCAGCCGCACGGCTGCTTCATCGGCTCGGCGGCGGTGGTGGTGCTGTCGGACCAGGACCGCGTGACCGACGTGGCGCGCAACCTGATGCGATTCTTCGAGCACGAGAGCTGCGGCCAGTGCACGCCCTGCCGTTCTGGCACCGCCAAGGTCAACGAGTTGATCGCCGGCGACCGCTGGGACCTGCCGCTGCTCGCCGAGCTGTCGCAGGTGATGCGCGACGCGTCCATCTGCGGCCTGGGCCAGGCGGCGCCGAACCCGGTGGACTGCGTGATCAAGTACTTTGCGGAAGAGCTGACGGCATGAACGCACCGCTGACCTCGAAGCTGCTCGCGCCACAGGCCGCGACGCTGGAGTTCTCGCTCGACGGCCGCACGGTCACCGCCGGCGCCGACGAGACGATCTGGGCCGTCGCGAAGCGCGAGGGCACGACCCTCCCGCACCTGTGCCACAAGGAGGGCCTGACGCCGGCCGGCAACTGCCGCGCCTGCGTGGTCGAGGTCGAGGGCGAACGGGCGCTGGCCGCCTCGTGCTGCCGCAACGTCAGCGCCGGCATGAAGGTGCAGACGCAGAGCCCGCGCGCCGCGTCGGCCCGCAGGATGGTGGTCGAGCTGCTGGTCAGCGACGCCGGTGCCACCACCGACACCTACACCAAGGCCTCGGAACTCAGCCAATGGGCCGAACAGCTGGCCGTGCCGCGCGGGCGCCTGCCGCAGCGCGACGCGCCGCATTACGCCGTGGCCGACCCCTCTCACCCGGCGATCGCGGTGAACCTGGACGCCTGCATCCAGTGCACGCGCTGCCTGCGCGCCTGCCGCGACGAGCAGGGCAACGACGTGATCGGCCTGGCCTTCCGCGGCGCGCACGCGCAGATCACCTTCGACGCCGGCGCGACGCTGGGCGAATCGAGCTGCGTGGCCTGCGGCGAATGCGTGCAGGCCTGCCCGACCGGGGCGCTGATGCCGGCCAAGGGCGCCGGCCTGCTGGACGTGACGAAGCAGGTGGACTCGGTCTGCCCCTACTGCGGCGTGGGCTGCCAGCTCACCTGGAACGTCGGCCCGAACGCGCAAGGCGAGGAACGCATCCATTTCGTCACCGGCCGCGACGGCCCGGCCAACCACGGGCGGCTGTGCGTGAAGGGCCGCTACGGCAGCGACTACATCCACAACCCGCGCCGCCTGACCCGTCCGCTGATCCGGCGCACCGGCGTGAAGAAGGACGCGGCCGACATCGAGCGCGTCAAGCTCGGCGAACTGCCGCTCGACGCGCTATTCCGCGAGGCGAGCTGGGACGAGGCGCTGGAGCTCGCCGCTGGTGGCCTGGCGAAGATCCGCGATGGCGCCCCCGCCCTGGCCGGCTCTTCGTCCCTGGGCTTCGGCTCGGCGCTGGCCGGCTTCGGCTCGGCCAAGGGCAGCAACGAGGAGGCTTACCTGTTCCAGAAGCTGGTGCGCACGGCGATGGGCAGCGCCCACGTCGACCACTGCACGCGGCTGTGCCACGCGAGCTCGGTCGCCGCGCTGCTCGAGGGGATCGGCTCCGGCGCGGTCAGCAACCCGGTGGCCGACGTGGCCCAGGCCGGACTCATCTTCCTGATCGGCGCCAACCCAACCGTCAACCACCCGGTTGCCGCGAGCTGGATCAAGAACGCGGTCGACCGCGGCACCAAGCTGGTGATCTGCGATCCGCGCCAGACCTCGCTGACGCGCCGCGCCACCTGGCACCTGCAGTTCCGCCCCGACACCGACGTGGCGCTGCTCAACGGCCTGCTGCACGTGATCGTGGCCGAGGGGCTGGTCGACGAGGCCTTCGTGAAGGCCCGCGTCAACGGCTACGAGGCGCTGAAGGCCTCGGTCGCCGAGGCCACGCCGGAGCGCATGAGCGAGATCTGCGGCATCCCGGCCGACACGCTGCGCGACGTGGCGCGCGCCTTCGCCACCAGCAAGGGCTCGATGATCCTGTGGGGCATGGGCGTGAGCCAGCATGTGCACGGCACCGACAACGCGCGCGGCCTGATCGCGCTGGCGCTGCTGACCGGCCAGATCGGTCGCCCCGGCACCGGACTGCATCCGCTGCGCGGCCAGAACAATGTGCAAGGCGCGAGCGATGCCGGGTTGATCCCGATGATGCTGCCCAACTACCAGCGCGTCTCGGACGCCGCGGTGCGCACGCACTTCGAGGCGCTGTGGCATTCGCCGATCGATGCGAAGGCCGGCCTCACCGTGGTGGAGATCATGCATGCCGTGACCGAGGGCCGCATCCGCGGCCTCTACGTCGAGGGCGAGAACCCGGCGATGAGCGACCCCGACCTCGCCCACGCCCGCAAGGCGCTGGCAAGCCTGGAGCACCTGGTGGTGCAGGACATCTTTGCCACCGAGACGGCGATCCTGGCCGACGTGATCCTGCCGGCCTCGGCGCAGCCCGAGAAATGGGGCAGCTACACCAACACCGACCGGCTGATCCAGATCGGCCGCCCGGCCCTGACGCCGCCCGGCGAAGCGCGGCAGGACCTGTGGGTGATCGAGCAGGTCGCACGCCGGCTCGGCGCCGACTGGAACTACTGGCAGCCCGAGGACGGCAATGGCCAGGCGGCGGCCGAAGCGCCGGTCGCACGCGCCTACGAAGAGATGCGCAGCGTGATGGAGCCGCTGGCCGGCGTGCCGTGGACACGGCTGGTGCGCGAGGAAGCCGTCGTCACGCCGGCCTCCCGCGAGGACCGACCCGGCGAGGACGTGGTCTTCATCGACCACTTCCCCACCGCCGACGGCCGCGCCACCCTGGTGCCGACCCGCTTTCGCCCGGGTGCCGAGCAGGTCGATGCCGAATACCCCTTCGTGCTCACCACCGGCCGCGTGCTCGAGCATTGGCACACCGGCGCGATGACGCGCCATGCCAGCATGCTCGACGCGATCGCGCCCGAGGCGCTGATGTCGCTGCATCCCGCGGACGCCCTGACGGTCGGCGTGCGTGATGGCCAAGCGGTGCTGATGTCGACACGCCATGGCGCGGTGCAGGCCCGCGTTCGCATCAGCACCGAGGTCCAACCGGGCCAGGTGTTCCTGCCCTTCGCCTTCTGGGAAGCGGCCGCCAACAAGCTCACCGGCGATGCGCTCGACGCGGTGGCGAAGATCCCCGGATTCAAGGTCACGGCGGTGAAGCTCAGCGCGCTGGCCTAGGGCTTGTCGACGCTGCGGGACGGCGCGTGCGCGGCGTTGGCCGGGTCCGGCGAATCGGAGAGCGCGCCTGAGTCCCTCGATCAGGCGCCGTCCTACAAGAAGAACCGGGGCCGTCCGACGGACCTCGACGGGGCCATGGTGAGACAGTGCGGCTGTCGGCCCTGTCGCCGACCCATCACCCCCTCAGGCTCGCACCATGCCACCCCCCTCAAGCCGGTGTCGTGAGTTGTCGATGGGCCCCCGGAGCCGGGTCTGCGGCATACGATGCTTTGCATGGACGGAGTTTCGAGCAGGTTCTGCCTCGAGTGCACCCGCCGAGTCGCTGCCACAGCGCTGCTGACGCCCGCGCTGCTGGCTGCCCAGGCGGCGGATCCGCTGCATGCCGAAATGAAGCCGATGGCGGCCGATATGCAGGACAGCGATGTCGTGACGTCCGCTGACATGAAGCATGGCACGCTCCATCTCTCCGGCGGTTTCGAAGCGCGCCGCGACCCGGTGCTGGACCGGCAGACGCTGACCGCCCTGGGCGCCACGCAGCTCGCAGGCCGCGCCGAGATGGCAAGCATCGGCTACCGCTGGTGGGCCTCGAACGGCCGCGTCGCGCTGGGGCTGGGCGTCGGTAGCGTCACCCGCAGCGTCGTGGCCCCCGCGGTCGGCGGTGAGCCCGAGCGGCTCGCCGGACAGACGGGCGGACCTGCGGTGACCGTCGGCTGGCGGCTGCGGCTCTCCGACCAATCGACGCTCTACGCCGACACGTCGGCACTGCGCGGGCTCGGCCCGGACAGCGCGGCGGCCCTCTACACCACCAAGGGCGGCATCGAGTGGAAGACCAGCAAGTCACGCCTGGGCTTCGAGCGCGGCAGCGTGGCGATGCAGCTCGACTCGGGCTATCGGCTGTCGCTGCGCACGCGTGGTGGTGGCGTCGCCATCGTGTTGCGCGGCAGCTTCTGAGGCACCGGTTCCACCGGAAGTGCGGCAGACAGCGCAGCGCGAGTCGCTGCCCGACCGCGCCGGCCGCCCAGGCCCGTGAAAACCCGGGGAATTCAGCCCTTGATCGGCGCTTCAGTCGGCGCCGGTCGGACCGATATTCCACGGAGACACCAACGATGCCGGAGTGCTGCGAGCACGCCGGGACCGACCGGGACCCCTGACGACACGGGCCCGATGACCTGGAGACCGCTACGATGAACCTGCTGAATTACCGACTGACCACCCGCATTGCTGCAGGCTTTGCCGTGATGGTGGTGCTGACGCTCGCGCTGGGCGCGATCAGCGTATGGACCACCCGTTCGGCGACTGCCGAGGCGCATGCCTTGCTGGTGACCGTGGCCGACCCGGCCGTGGCCGCAAAGGTGGACGCCATGCAGAAGAGCGCACAGCGCACGCTGTGGATGATCGGCGGCATGGTGGTCGCCGCCGCGCTGTTCGGCGCCTGGCTGGGCTGGGCCATCCGGCGCAGCGTGCGCGGCCCGGTCGAGGATGTGGTGGCCTCGGTCACGCGCATCGCCGCCGGCGATCTGGTGACCAAGATCTCGTCCAGTGGCCGCGACGAGATCGCCTGGCTCAACCACGAGCTCAACCAGATGCGCAAGAAGCTGCAAAGCACGATCACCCAGGTGCGCGAGTCGGCCGAGCAGGTGTCGGTGGCCTCGAGCGAGATCGCCTCCGGCAACACCGACCTGAGCACCCGCACCGAGAACCAGGCCAGCGGACTGCAGCAGACCGCCAGCTCGATGGAGCAGCTCACCTCGACGGTGCGCCAGAACGCCGACAACGCACACCAGGCCAACCAGCTGGTCGTCAGTGCCAGCGACGTGGCCAGCCGCGGCGGCGAGGTGATGACGCAGGTGGTTGCCACCATGAACGACATCAACAGCAGCGCCCGCAAGATCGCCGACATCATCGGCGTGATCGATGGCATTGCTTTCCAGACCAACATCCTGGCGCTCAACGCCGCCGTGGAAGCGGCGCGCGCCGGCGAACAGGGCCGCGGCTTCGCGGTGGTGGCCGGCGAGGTGCGCAACCTGGCGCAGCGCAGCGCCGCCGCCGCCAAGGAAATCAAGACGCTGATCGGCGACTCGGTCGACAAGGTGGCCACCGGCGCCCGCTTGGTCGACCAGGCCGGCGCCACGATGGACGAGATCCTTGCCAGCGTGCGCCAGGTGACGCACATCATGAGCGAGATCAGCGTCGCGAGCCGTGAGCAAAGCGCCGGCATCGAACAGGTCAATCGATCGATCGAGCAGATGGACAGCTCGACCCAGCAGAACGCCGCGCTGGTGGAGCAGGCGGCCGCCGCGTCGCACTCGCTGCGCGATCAGTCGCACAAGCTGAGCGAAGCGGTGAAGGTGTTCAAGCTGGCGGCCTGAAACACTCCCGCTTCGAGCGAGGGCGCCTGCGGGCGCCCTTTCGCTTGGGGCCCTAACCGGCCACGACCCGCTGCCGCTGCGCGCCCAGCCCGTCGATACCCAGCGTCACGACATCGCCGGCCTTCAGGAACTGCGGTACCGGCTTGATGCCCATGCCCACGCCCGGCGGCGTGCCGGTGGCGATCACGTCACCGGGCAGCAGCGTCATGCACTGGCTGACGTAGCTGACCAGCTGGGCCACGGAGAAGACCATGGTCGCGGTGTTGCCGCGCTGGCGCGGTTCGCCGTTGACGTCCAGCCACATCGCCAGCGCCTGTGGATCCGGCAACTCGTCGCGCGTCACCAGCCACGGACCGATCGGGCCGAAGCTGTCGAAGCCCTTGCCCTTGTCCCAGGTGCCACCGCGCTCGGTCTGCCAGGCGCGCTCGCTCACGTCGTTGACGACGCAGTAGCCGGCCACGTGATCGAGCGCCTGCGACTCGCCGACGCGCTTGGCGGTCTGGCCGATCACGACGCCCAGCTCGACCTCCCAGTCGGTCTTCAGCGAGCCGGGCGGCAGTTCGATCGCGTCGCTCGGGCCGGTGATGCAGGTGGTCGCCTTCATGAACACGATCGGTTCGGTCGGCACGCGCATGCCGGCCTCGGCGGCGTGGTCCCGGTAGTTCAGGCCGATCGCAACGAACTTGCTGATGCCGGTGAACGGCACGCCCAGGCGCGGCGTGCCGCGCACGCGAGGCAAGCCCCCCGCCTCGACCTCGCACAGGCGCCGCAAGCCGGCGAGGCCCAGACTCGGCAGGTCGAGGTGCGGCGTGACCCCCGAGAGGTCGCGCAGCACGCCCTCGCTGTCGATCAGGCCCGGTTTTTCGCGCCCCGGGGCGCCGTAGCGAATCAGCTTCATGGACACAGGCCGTGCGGGCTCGCCGCAATATGGGTAAATTGGCGCTGAGCATAGCTGCAGGAGTTCATCACCCATGAGCACGCTGAAGCCGATGACCGGACCGTCGATCGACGCCATCCCAGCCCATCGACCGAACGCCCCCTCGCGCTGGATCACGGCGGTGTCTGCCCGCTTGCAGACCTTGCCGGTCCGGACGCGGCTGGAGCTGCCGGGCGGCATTGCAGTGGGCGCCGAGCACGCCGCGGTGGTGCTGCGCCTGCTGGATGCGCGCCTGATGCCGCTGCTGGCGCTCGGCCAGGTCGGCCGCCTGGCGCAGGCCTATGTCGAAGGCCAGCTGCAGATCGACGGCACGATGCGCGACTTGGCCGAGGTAGCCGCCGCCCTGATCCCAGGTGACCCGACGCTGCTGGACGATGCCGCCGGGCCGGCGCGCTGGTGGTCGCGCCTGCGGCGCACCAGCCGCTCGCTGGCGAAGCACCGTCCGCGGCGCGACCGCGAGCAGATCGAGTTCCACTACGATGTTTCGAACGACTTTTACGCGCTCTGGCTGGACCCGCGGCGCGTGTACTCGTGCGCCTACTGGCCCGAGGGTGTGTCCACCCTCGCGGCCGCTCAGGAGGCCAAGCTGGAGCTGCTGTGCCGCAAGCTGATGCTGCGCCCTGGCGAGCGCTTGCTCGATGTTGGTGCCGGCTGGGGTGCGCTGCTGCTGTGGGCGGCCGAGCGCCACGGCGTGCGCGCTCACGGCATCACGCTCTCCAGGCAGCAGCATGCACACGTCAGGCGCCTGATTGCCGAGCGCGGCCTGGCGAACCGCGTCAGCATCGCGTTGTGCGACTACCGCGACGTGCCCGAGCAGAGCGACGGCGGCGGACCCTATGACAAGATCGCCTCGATCGGCATGTTCGAGCATGTCGGCCGGGCCCAGCTGCTGCCCTATTTCCGCAAGCTGCGGCGGCTGCTGAAACCGGGCGGGCTGCTGCTGAACCACGGCATCACCGCCGGCGGCCTGCACAACGAGCAGCTCGGCGCCGGCATCGGCGACTTCGTCGAGCGCTACATCTTCCCGGGCGGCGAACTGGTGCACGTGTCGCACGTGATGGCCGCCATGGCCGAGGCAGGGCTGGAAACGCTCGACGTCGAGAACCTGCGCCCGCACTACGCCCGCACACTGTGGGCCTGGAGCGACGCCCTCGAAGCGCAGCTCGACACCGCACGTGGGTTGACCAGCGAACGCGTGGTGCACGCCTACCGGCTCTATCTGGCAGGCAGCGCGATGGGCTTCGAGCGCGGCTGGATGTCGCTGAACCAGCTGCTCGCGAGCCGACCGACCGGCGCGGTCGAGTCGACGCTGGTGCGGGGGGCACAATCGGTCTACCCGTTCCAGCGCGACCACCTCTACCGGTCCTGAAAGGCAAGTCCGATGCTGTACAAGTTCAAGTCCAAGGCGGCCGGCGACGTGATCATGACCGGCCCGGTCGGCGACGCCGTGCTGCGCACCATGGGCAAGGAGCCCGGCGCCAAGGGCATCGTGCTGGCGGCCGACATGCCCGGCGCGATCGCTGCGCTCGAAGCCGCGGTCGCCGCTGACGAGCAGGCCCGCAGCCAGGCCGAGGCCGATGCGCGCGCCGAGGGCAAGACCCTGCCGGCGCGGGAGGGCGTGAGCCTGCGCCAACGCGCCTGGCCGCTGGTCGAGATGATGAAACGCGCGCATGCCGCAGATGAAGAGATCGTCTGGGGCGTCTGAGCCCCGCGCGCACACGGCACAGGAGCGCCGCCGATGAAGCTGACGAGCACGAGTTGGGCCGATGGGGCCCGCATCCCTGCGAAATACGCTGCCGGCAAGCCCGATGCCGCCAGCATCGTGAGCTTCTCCGAGAACGTGTCCCCGCAACTGGCGTGGGAGGGAGCCCCTGTCGGTACGAAGAGCTTCGCGCTGATCTGCCACGATCCCGACGTGCCGAGCCGCGGCGACGACGTGAATCAGCCCGACCGCGAGGTGCCGGCCAGCCTGCCGCGGGTGGACTTCTTCCACTGGGTGCTGGTCGATCTGCCGCCTGCGTTGGGGGCGATCGCCGAAGGCGAGTTCAGCCGGGGCTTCACGCCGCACGGCAAACCCGGCCCCGCGACGCTGCACGGCGCGCGCCACGGCCTCAACGACTACACCGGCTGGTTCGCCGGCAACGCCGACATGGGCGGCCTCTACCACGGCTATGACGGCCCCTTCCCGCCGTTCAACGACGCGCTGGTGCATCGCTACGTCTTCACGCTCCATGCACTCGACGTCGAACGGCTCGCGGTCGAGGGCAGCTTCACCGGCGCCAAAGCGCGCGCCGCGATGCGCGGTCACGTGCTCGCCGAGGCGGCGTTCAGCGGCAGCTACAGCCTCAACGCGCGACTGATCGCGAGCGGCGCCTGATGCCGCAGTCGCAACTCACCCGCATCGTCGCGGTGCGCCACGGCGAGACCGCATGGAACGTGGACACGCGCATCCAGGGCCAGCTCGACGTCGGCCTGAACGACAAGGGCCGCTGGCAGGCCCGGCGCGTGGCACAGGCGCTGGCCGGCGAAGGCCTCGACGTCGTCTATTCGAGCGACCTGGCGCGGGCGCATGACACCGCGCTCGCGATCGGCGCGGCCAGCGGCATCGCGGTGCAGTCCGACCGCGGGCTGCGCGAGCGTGCCTTCGGCCGCTTCGAGGGCCACACCTGGGCCGAGATCGAGACCCGCTGGCCCGTCGAGAGCGCGCGCTGGCGTGCGCGCGACCTCGACTTCGGACCAGAAGGCGGTGAGACGCTGCATGCCTTCTATGCGCGCGTGGTCGATGCCGCCGAGCGGCTGGCGAGCCGGCACCCCGGTCAGGCGATCGCGCTGATCGCGCACGGTGGGGTGATGGACTGCCTCTACCGTGCCGCATCGCGCGTCGGTCTCGACGCGCCGCGCACCTGGCAGCTCGGCAACACCGCGGTCAACCGCCTGCTCTACACGCCCGAGGGCTTCGCGCTGGTCGGCTGGAGCGACACCTCGCACCTCGACGGTCTGCAGCACGACGAGTTCAGCGACGGCGCCCGCGACAGCTGCGCCGCCGCCGCGGGCGACCGGGTCGGCCACGCGGCCTGATAGGCCGTCCCCTTCATGCGCGCTGCGCCTGCCCGCATCGGCGACCCGGTCGGGGCGATCGACAGCCCGGCGCTGGTGATCGAGCTGGACGCTTTCGAGCGCAACCTGCAAGCGATGGCGGTCTTCGCCCGCACCTGCGGCATGCATTTGCGCCCCCATGCCAAGACCCACAAGTGCGCAACGATCGCGTTGCAGCAGATGGCGCGCGGTGCGGTGGGGGTGTGCGTGCAGAAGGTCGGCGAAGCGCTGGCACTCGCGGCCGGTGGCGTGCGCGACGTGTTCGTCAGCAACGAAGTGATCGCCGCACCCAAGCTGGCACGGCTCGCGGCGCTGCCCATCGACGTGAGGCTGGCGATCGCGGTCGACAGCGTGGTCGGGATCGAGCGCCTGGCAGCGGCGGTGCAGACCGCGGGGCGGCAGATCGATGTGTTCGTCGAGATCGATGCCGGGCAGGGCCGCTGCGGCGTGGCGCCCGCCGAGGCCGGCGCGCTGGCGCGCCAGGTCGTCGCACACGCAGGGCTGCGTTTCGCGGGGCTTCAGGCGTATCACGGCGGCGCCCAGCACCTGCGCGGCGTGGCCGAGCGGGAGGCGGCGATCCACCATGCCGTCGCGCTCGCAGTGGCGGCCCGCGCGGCCGTCACGTCGGCCGGCATGGCCTGCCCGTTGATCACCGGCGCCGGCAGCGGCAGCTTCATGCTCAAGGCCGCGAGCGGCGTCTATGGCGAGATCCAGCCCGGCAGCTATGTGTTCATGGACGCCGACTACGCGCGCAATGCAGCGGCACCTCACGCACCGCGCTTCGCGCATGCGCTGTTCGTCAAGAGCCAGGTCGTCGCCCGCCACCTCGCGCACGCGGTGGTCGATGCCGGCCACAAGTCGCATGCGATCGACTCCGGCCTGCCGACGGTCTGGGGCCGAGAACTCGATTTCATCAACGGCGGCGACGAGCACGGCGTGCTGCGCCCGCGTGGCAGCGAGGCGCTGCCGGCACTCGGCGAAACGGTGTGGCTCGTGCCCGGCCACTGCGACCCGACCGTGAACCTGCACGACCACCTGGTGGCGGTGCGCGGTGGGCTCGACGGCGGCGTGGTCGAAGCGGTGTGGCCGGTCGATGCACGCGGGCGGCTCGACTAGGCGCTCCCGCCGCTCATGCAGCTAGGGGCGCGCCTCGAACACCAGGTTGAACGGTGTTTCGGTGGCGCGCCGGAAATGCCGGAAGCCCCCGTCACCCACGACACCCCGCAGGCGCTGCTCGCCAGCCTGTGCCCCCAGCGCCAGCCCAACCTCCTGTGACCGCGAGGCCGGCGTGCAGATCAGCGTCGAGGCCGCGTAGTAGATCCGCCCGACCGGGTTCAGGTTGTCCTCCAGCGCATCGTGCGCATAGGGCTCGACAATCATCCAGTTGCCGCCCGGCTTGAGCACCTCCCGCACATGGCGCGCTACACCGACCGGGTCGCCCATGTCGTGCAGGCTGTCGAAGAAGGCCACGAGGTCGTAGTCCCTGCCGGGGAATTCCTTGGCCGACGCCACCTCGAAACTCACACGGTCGGAGACACCAGCCTCCGTCGCCGCGTTGCGGGCCCAATCGATCGACGGCGCGTGGTAGTCGAAACCGACAAATCGGCTTTCGGGATAGGCCTGCGCCATCAGCACCGTCGAGGCGCCGTGGCCGCAGCCGACATCGGCGACCTTCGCGCCGGCCTTCAGCCTGGCCTCCATGCCGTCGAGGGACGGGATCCAGCTCGACACCAGATTGGCTGCATAGCCGGGCCGGAAGAAGCGCTCGGTTCCCTGGAAGAGCCAGGGGTCGTGCTGGTGCCAGCCGAAGCCCAGACCGGTGCGGAACACGCCGGCGAGCTTGGGCACCGCCTTCAGCGCCCCCAGCGCGACCTGGAACGCGCCCGGGATGAAGGCCGGGCTGCCCTCGGTGGCCAGCGCGAACACCTGCTCCTCGGTCATGTGGAAGTCGTGCGTCGCGGCGTCGTACTCGACGTAGCCGGCGGCGGCCTGCGCGCTGAGCCACTCGCGCACGTAGCGCTCGTCGGTCTGGGTCTTGCCCGCCAGATCTGCCGGACTCATCGGCCCTTCGGCCAGTGCCTTGTACAGGCCCAACTGGTCGCCGAGCACCACGGTGCCGGCATGCATCGCCGCACCGATGTCGCTCACGAAGCGACCCATGAATTCGTTGAGCTTGTCCATGTCAATGGCCATGACGGACTCCCTTCACGCAGCAATGGCACTCTTCAGGCCGGACTCGCGGTCGATGGTTGGTCTTCCACGAGAATTCGCGCCAGCAACCCACCACCCATCCTAGTCAGTGAAGACCGGCAAGCAAGCCGTGTTTGCGAGCGTCACCCGCCGACGCGAACGGGGCCACCCGACACAGGCGCGCGCAAGCCCCCAGGGTTCAACGTCCCGCTGGCTCAGCAGAAGGCAATTGCGGGGACCCAGCGCGGTTTCGGCACAATGCGGCAGCCGATTTCACCGCTTGTGCCGGCCCATGCTGCGCGGCTGTCTCTGCTGAAAGGATTCGCTTGAAGCTGCTTTCCCTCCCGCTTGCCGTCGCCCTGTCGATAGGCTTGCTGGCATCCACCGCCGCCTCCGCACAGGACTCCGCCACCGTCGGCGTCGAGAACGCTTGGGCACGCTCCACCGTCACCGGCCAGCGCGCGGGGGGCGGTTTCCTCACGTTGCAAGGTCGTGACAACACCGACCGTCTGCTCGGTGCGAGCGCACCCGTCGCGGATCGCGTCGAACTGCACAGCATGACGATGGACGGCGACGTGATGCGCATGCGCGAGGTCGATGCCATCGACGTGCCGGCCGGCCAGAAGGTCGAACTCAAGCCAGGCGGCTACCACCTGATGCTCATGGGACTGAAGCGGCCGCTGCAAGCGGGCACCCATTTCCCGCTGAAGCTCAGGTTCGAGCGCGGCGGCGAGGTGACGATCGAGATGAAGGTCGAGGCTGCAGGCTCGATGCCTGCCCACGGCTCCGATCAGCATCGGTAGATTCAACGGGCACATGCGCCTGCGGCACGCCGCTCACATCTCGAACAAGCGGCCCTCGGGAGGCAGCGTCACGCCGAGGTGCCGGTAAGCGGCCGCGGTGGCGATGCGGCCACGCGGGGTTCGCTGCAGGTAGCCCTGCTGGATCAGATAGGGCTCGATCACGTCTTCAATCGTGCCCGGCTCCTCACCGATCGCGGCGGCAACGTTGTCGAGCCCGACCGGGCCGCCATCGAAGCGGTGGATCACTGCCTCGAGGAGCTTGCGGTCCATCACATCGAAGCCTTGGGGGTCGACGTCGAGCATCGCGAGCGCTTTGTCGGCGATCACCGCGTCGATACTGCCGTCGCCCTTGACCTGCGCGTAATCGCGCACGCGACGCAGCAGCCGGTTCGCGATGCGGGGCGTGCCACGCGAACGCCGCGCGATCTCGAGACCGCCGGCTGCATCGGCCGGTACCTGCAGAAGGCCGGCCGAGCGCATCACGATGCGCGCCAGTTCTTCGACGGTGTAGAACTCCAGTCGGGCCACGATGCCGAAGCGGTCCCGCAAGGGGTTGGTCAGCATGCCGGCACGGGTGGTGGCACCGATCAAGGTAAAAGGCTGAAGCTCGAGCTTGATCGAGCGTGCTGCAGGACCTTCGCCGATCATGATGTCGATCTGATAGTCCTCGAGCGCCGGGTACAGGATCTCCTCGACCACCGGCGAGAGTCGATGGATCTCGTCGATGAACAGCACATCGTTGCGCTCGAGGTTGGTCAGGATCGCCGCCAGGTCTTTGGGCTTCTCGAGGACCGGGCCCGAGGTCTGGCGCAGGTTGACGCCGAGCTCCGCCGCGATGATGTGCGACAGCGTGGTCTTGCCCAGGCCGGGCGGACCGAAGAGCAGCACGTGATCGAGCGCTTCGGCACGCTTTTTGGCGGCACCGATGAAAATCTCCAGTTGCTCGCGCGCCTTGACCTGCCCCACGTAGTCGGCCAGGCCCTTGGGTCGCAGCGCACGCTCGACCGCCTCCTCGTTGGGCGATGCCGGTGCGGCGCTGACCATCCTGCGCGCCGCGGGAGTTGACGAGGCGAAGTCGTCGGTCTGGATGCTCATGGCGTCATTGTGCGGGAGTTGCGCAGAAGGCAGCATGAGCCGTTGAAGACGGCGAAGATTCGCCGATGTTCAAGCGCCAGTAGCAATCGACTCACCATGATCGCTCCGAGAAAAGCAAAAAGCCCAACCGATATGGTTGGGCTTTTGCTTAATATTAGCCTGACAATGTCCTACTTTCACACGGGAACCCGCACTATCATCGGCGCTGAGGCGTTTCACTGTCCTGTTCGGGATGGGAAGGAGTGGGACCACCTCGCTATGGTCATCAGGCTTAACCAGTCACCGTGCTGCTCAGCGAGCAACACAGCCAATTCGTAGAGTCTTATCAGATTTTGATTGCGCCATCACGGCATAACATTTCAACAACTCAAACCGTCGTCAAAATTATAGGGTCAAGCCTCACGAGCAATTAGTACCGGTTAGCTTAACGCATTACTGCGCTTCCACACCCGGCCTATCAACGTCCTGGTCTCGAACGACTCTTCAGGGGGCTCAAGGCCCCGGCAGATCTCATCTTGAAACGAGTTTCCCGCTTAGATGCTTTCAGCGGTTATCTCTTCCGCACTTAGCTACTCGGCAATGCCACTGGCGTGACAACCGATACACCAGAGGTGCGTCCACTCCGGTCCTCTCGTACTAGGAGCAGGCTTCCTCAAATCTGCAGCGCCCACGGAAGATAGGGACCAAACTGTCTCACGACGTTTTAAACCCAGCTCACGTACCTCTTTAAATGGCGAACAGCCATACCCTTGGGACCGGCTACAGCCCCAGGATGAGATGAGCCGACATCGAGGTGCCAAACACCGCCGTCGATATGAACTCTTGGGCGGTATCAGCCTGTTATCCCCAGAGTACCTTTTATCCGTTGAGCGATGGCCCTTCCATACAGAACCACCGGATCACTTAGTCCTACTTTCGTACCTGCTCGACTTGTCAGTCTCGCAGTCAAGCACGCTTATGCCTATGCACTATCAGCACGATTTCCGACCGTGCCTAGCGTACCTTCGAACTCCTCCGTTACGCTTTGGGAGGAGACCGCCCCAGTCAAACTGCCTACCATGCACTGTCCCCAACCCGGATAACGGGTCAAGGTTAGAACCTCAAACACACCAGGGTGGTATTTCAACGTTGGCTCCACGACACCTAGCGGCACCGCTTCAAAGCCTCCCACCTATCCTACACAGATCTGTTCAAAGTCCAATACAAAGCTACAGTAAAGGTTCATGGGGTCTTTCCGTCTTTCCGCGGGGAGATTGCATCATCACAAACATTTCAACTTCGCTGAGTCTCTGGAGGAGACAGTGTGGCCATCGTTACGCCATTCGTGCAGGTCGGAACTTACCCGACAAGGAATTTCGCTACCTTAGGACCGTTATAGTTACGGCCGCCGTTTACTGGGACTTCAATCAAGAGCTTGCACCCCATCATTTAATCTTCCAGCACCGGGCAGGCGTCACACCCTATACGTCGACTTTCGTCTTTGCAGAGTGCTGTGTTTTTAATAAACAGTCGCAGCCACCGATTCTCTGCGGCCTCATTGGGCTCCCCTTGTACAGGTTCACCTACTAAAGGCACACCTTCTTCCGAAGTTACGGTGTCAATTTGCCGAGTTCCTTCTCCAGAGTTCTCTCAAGCGCCTTAGAATACTCATCTCGCGCACCAGTGTCGGTTTGCGGTACGGTCGTGTGCAGCTGAAGCTTAGTGGCTTTTCCTGGAAGCAGGGTATCACTCACTTCGGCGGCAAGCCGCCTCGTTATCACGCCTCATCTAAGATCTCCGGATTTTCCTAGAGACCACGACTACACGCTTGAACCGGGACATCCAACACCCGGCTGAGCTAACCTTCTCCGTCCCCACATCGCACTACACATCGGTACAGGAATATTGACCTGTTTCCCATCAGCTACGCATCTCTGCCTCGCCTTAGGGGCCGACTCACTCTACGTCGATGAACGTTGCGTAGAAAACCTTGCGCTTTCGGCGAGGGGGCTTTTCACCCCCTTTAACGCTACTCATGTCAGCATTCGCACTTCCGATACCTCCAGCAGGCTTCACAACCCACCTTCACAGGCTTACGGAACGCTCTCCTACCACGTACGCTTGCGCGCACATCCGCAGCTTCGGTTACTGGCTTAGCCCCGTTACATCTTCCGCGCAGGACGACTCGATCAGTGAGCTATTACGCTTTCTTTAAATGATGGCTGCTTCTAAGCCAACATCCTGACTGTTTTAGCCTTCCCACTTCGTTTCCCACTTAGCCAATATTAGGGACCTTAGCTGGCGGTCTGGGTTGTTTCCCTCTTGTGTCCGGACGTTAGCACCCGGTGCACTGTCTCCCAAGCTGTACTCATCGGTATTCGGAGTTTGCAATGGTTTGGTAAGTCGCCATGACCCCCTAGCCATAACAGTGCTCTACCCCCGATGGTAATACTTGAGGCACTACCTAAATAGTTTTCGGAGAGAACCAGCTATTTCCAAGTTTGTTTAGCCTTTCACCCCTATCCACAGCTCATCCGCTAGTTTTGCAACACTAGTCGGTTCGGACCTCCAGTGCGTGTTACCGCACCTTCATCCTGGCCATGGATAGATCACTTGGTTTCGGGTCTACACCCAGCGACTGAACGCCCTATTCGGACTCGATTTCTCTACGCCTTCCCTATTCGGTTAAGCTTGCCACTGAATGTAAGTCGCTGACCCATTATACAAAAGGTACGCCGTCACCCTTGCGGGCTCCGACTTTTTGTATGCATGCGGTTTCAGGATCTATTTCACTCCCCTCCCGGGGTTCTTTTCGCCTTTCCCTCACGGTACTAGTTCACTATCGGTCGATTACGAGTATTTAGCCTTGGAGGATGGTCCCCCCATCTTCAGACAGGATTTCTCGTGTCCCGCCCTACTTGTCGCACGCCCAGTTCCACAATCGACTTTTTTCATACGGGGCTATCACCCGCTATGGCCAGCCTTTCCAGACTGTTCTGATAAATCAACTGCTAAAACGTGCAGGCTGGTCCGATTTCGCTCGCCACTACTTTCGGAATCTCGGTTGATGTCTGTTCCTCGAGCTACTGAGATGTTTCAGTTCACCCGGTTCGCCTCACATGACTATGTATTCATCATGCGATACCCCTAAGGGTGGGTTTCCCCATTCGGAAATCTCCGGATCAAAGCTAATTTGCCAGCTCCCCGAAGCTTATCGCAGGCTATCACGTCCTTCATCGCCTGTAATCGCCAAGGCATCCACCACATGCACTTAGTCACTTGACCCTATAACTTTGACGCCTCGCTGAGGAAGCATCGTCAAGGACTGATTTGAGTATTTGCGTTATGCCGTTTCTTCAAATTCTTGCAAATTGAAGTTTGTTGACGCAATCAAAATGTCATCGGTGGCACGGTCCGCCATGAAGCGGTTTCCACCGACAACTCTGATTTGACTCTACGAATTGTTAAAGAACGACAGACGATCTGACGATCGCATGCGTCAGAAGCCAATCGGCTACTGACGCTTGAGATCAAATTTATTGGTGGAGGTGAACGGGATCGAACCGATGACCCCCTGCTTGCAAAGCAGGTGCTCTCCCAGCTGAGCTACACCCCCACGGAATGGATTGGTGGGTCTGGTTGGATTCGAACCAACGACCCCCGCCTTATCAAGACGGTGCTCTAACCAACTGAGCTACAGACCCAAGCATTCGTGAAACGCTGCGGTCCGCTCGTCACGTCAACCAGGGCGTTGGCCTTGCGGTTACGTCAAGCCGGTCACGTTTCAATTTCTGTCGTCAAAAACAGCCGATAAGTGTGGGCGCGAGAAATTGAGTGCTATTTCCAGAAAGGAGGTGATCCAGCCGCACCTTCCGATACGGCTACCTTGTTACGACTTCACCCCAGTCACGAACCCTGCCGTGGTAATCGCCCCCCTTGCGGTTAGGCTAACTACTTCTGGCAGAACCCGCTCCCATGGTGTGACGGGCGGTGTGTACAAGACCCGGGAACGTATTCACCGCGGCAAGCTGATCCGCGATTACTAGCGATTCCGACTTCACGCAGTCGAGTTGCAGACTGCGATCCGGACTACGACCGGTTTTCTGGGATTGGCTCCCCCTCGCGGGTTGGCAGCCCTCTGTACCGGCCATTGTATGACGTGTGTAGCCCTACCCATAAGGGCCATGATGACCTGACGTCATCCCCACCTTCCTCCGGTTTGTCACCGGCAGTCTCATTAGAGTGCCCTTACGTAGCAACTAATGACAAGGGTTGCGCTCGTTGCGGGACTTAACCCAACATCTCACGACACGAGCTGACGACGGCCATGCAGCACCTGTGTCCAGGTTCTCTTTCGAGCACCAAACCATCTCTGGTAAGTTCCTGGCATGTCAAGGGTAGGTAAGGTTTTTCGCGTTGCATCGAATTAAACCACATCATCCACCGCTTGTGCGGGTCCCCGTCAATTCCTTTGAGTTTCAACCTTGCGGCCGTACTCCCCAGGCGGTCAACTTCACGCGTTAGCTTCGTTACTGAACAGCAAGCCGTCCAACAACCAGTTGACATCGTTTAGGGCGTGGACTACCAGGGTATCTAATCCTGTTTGCTCCCCACGCTTTCGTGCATGAGCGTCAGTGCAGGCCCAGGGGATTGCCTTCGCCATCGGTGTTCCTCCGCATATCTACGCATTTCACTGCTACACGCGGAATTCCATCCCCCTCTGCCGCACTCCAGCCTTGCAGTCACAAATGCAGTTCCCAGGTTGAGCCCGGGGATTTCACATCTGTCTTGCAAAGCCGCCTGCGCACGCTTTACGCCCAGTAATTCCGATTAACGCTTGCACCCTACGTATTACCGCGGCTGCTGGCACGTAGTTAGCCGGTGCTTATTCTTCAGGTACCGTCATTAGTCCGGGGTATTAGCCCAAACCGTTTCTTCCCTGACAAAAGCGGTTTACAACCCGAAGGCCTTCTTCCCGCACGCGGCATGGCTGGATCAGGCTTGCGCCCATTGTCCAAAATTCCCCACTGCTGCCTCCCGTAGGAGTCTGGGCCGTGTCTCAGTCCCAGTGTGGCTGGTCGTCCTCTCAGACCAGCTACGGATCGTAGCCTTGGTAGGCTTTTACCCCACCAACTAGCTAATCCGACATCGGCCGCTCCAATAGCGCGAGGTCTTGCGATCCCCCGCTTTCACCCTTAGGTCGTATGCGGTATTAATCCGGCTTTCGCCGGGCTATCCCCCACAACTGGGCACGTTCCGATGTATTACTCACCCGTTCGCCACTCGCCACCAGGATTGCTCCCGTGCTGCCGTTCGACTTGCATGTGTAAGGCATGCCGCCAGCGTTCAATCTGAGCCAGGATCAAACTCTTCAGTTCGATCTTGATAAATTACTCAAAGAATTGAAGTGAACTTCACTTGCATGAATTTCAATTCAGTGAGCGTTTAAGGTCCATGAGACCTTGTGTCTTGCGACACTTGGCACTCGCCTTCAAACGCCCACGCTTATCGGCTGTTATTTGTTAAAGAGCGTCGCCTTTCGGCGTTGCCGACTTGTTGTCAGCAGAGAGATGAGATTTTGACTTGTTTTTAAAACCTTGTCAACCACTCAACCTCTTTATTTTCTCCACTTACCGCTATTTTGCCTGCCGTTGCCGGCGGTTTGTTGCGATCAGCGAAGACAGCTACTGTAGCACGGAAGTTTTCAGGAGTGCAACAGCACCCAGAAAATATTCGTTGCCGTGCGCTCGGTCCTGCCTCGGACGTTCGCTCCCAGCCACAGAACCGCGCGGCCTGAACCCACCACGCTGATCAGACCGCTGGAACGAGTGGGGGCCCTTCGCCAGTGGCCGCGTGCTCGGCCAGCCTTCTCGTGTCGATGCGCAAGATCTGCTGCTTGATCGCCGCGATCTGGGACGGGTGCATGGAGAAGCTGCGCAAGCCCATTGCCAGCAGCGCCGAAGTGAAGCTCGCGTCTCCGGCCATTTCTCCACAGACGCTGACCGGCTTGGCGCGCACACGCGCTGCACGAATGGTTCGCCCGATGAGCTCCAGCACCGCGGGGTGCCACGGGTCGTAGAGATGCGACACCGACTCGTCGGCGCGGTCGATCGCCAGCGTGTACTGGATCAGATCGTTCGTCCCGAGTGACACGAAGTCGAACGCATCGAGGAACCTGTCCACCATCAAGGCAGCGGCGGGCACCTCGATCATCGCGCCGACCTGCACGTCACCAAACGCACGCCCGGACTCCGTCAGTTGCTGCTTCGCTCGCGCCAATGCATCGAAGGTGCCGCGTATCTCGGACGCATGCGCCAACATCGGCACCAGCAATCGCACCGGCCCCAGTGCGCTCGCGCGCAGGATGGCGCGCAGCTGCTGTCGGAACATGCTGGGTTCCGACAGACTCCACCGAATTGCACGCAGGCCCAGGGCAGGATTGAGCGCATGCTCGTGCCGCAACTCGTGCGCAGACATGCGGTCGAGCGGCTTGTCGGCGCCGATGTCGACCGTGCGTATCGTGACCGGCAGCCCCTTCATCGCTTCGACCACGGCCCGGTAGGCCTCGTACTGCTCGTCCTCGCCGGGGAGGTCGTCGCCGCGGTTCATGAAGAGGAACTCGCTTCGGAACAAGCCGACGCCAACGGCTCCAGCCTCCAGAGCGGCCGCCGCGTCCCCGGGGAGTTCGATGTTGGCGAGCAGTTCGACCCGTTCGCCGTCGAGCGTGACGGCGGGCGTGTGCCGCAGGCGCGTGAGACGCACGCGCTCCAGCTCGCTCTGGCGCTGCCGGAAGCGGTACTCTTCCAGCACGATCGCCGACGGATCCACGATCACGACACCGACGTCACCGTCGATCACCACCCAGTCGTCCTGGCGGATGATGCGACTGGCCTCGCGCGCGCCCACGACGGCGGGGATGTCGAGGCTGCGCGCAACGATCGCCGTGTGTGACGTCTTGCCGCCCACGTCGGTGATGAAGCCAGTGAATACGCTGCGCTTGAATTGCAGCATGTCAGCCGGGGCGATGTCGTTGGCGACCAGCACCAACGGGTCCTCTCCACCAAAATCTCGCGGATCGACGCCGATGGCCTGTGGTCCACCGCTGCTGTCGTGCATGAGCGCGCGCAGCAGACGCTCGACCACCTGCTCGAGATCGGCCTTGCGCTCGCGCAGGTAGTCGTTCTCCATCTCGTCGAACTGCCGCGCCAGGACCTCCAGTTGGGCGGACAAGGCCCACTCGGCGTTGTAGTGACGCTCGCGTATCCACTGCGCGGTGGCCCCCGTCAGCGCCTCGTCGTGCAGCAGCATCAGGTGCACGTCGAGCAAGGCCGACAGCTCCGAAGGCGCGTCGGACGGCAGATCCCGCTGCAGGCCGCCGAGCTCCGTCGCAACGGCGTCACGCGCCTGCAGCAGCCGCGCCACCTCACGCTCAACTTGGGCCGGCTCGATGAAGTAGTGGGCCACGTCGACACGGCTCGACGCGACCAGCACCGCGCGACCGATGGCCACGCCACGCGAGACCGGAATTCCGAACATCTGCAGGCTCATGAATCGATCGTAGCAGCGGTCCAACCCGCGCCCGACTGGGGTTACCACGGCGCTTGCAGCCGGCAACACCCAGCCCACCCGCCTGTCATCGCAACGTCATCGGCCCTACATCGCCGCGTCACGCCGCTGTCTCAAGCTCGTCGCCATTGCTGAACAAGGAGCGAAACATGAGGGAGTTGCCGCTGCCGACGCTGCCGCTGCAGGAAATCACGAGCCTGGAGTTGCGCCCCCCCCGGAGGTCACTTCGACGCCGCGACGCCGAAGCAATTCCCATGGCCGAACGGAGTGGACTGGATGTGGTTTGGGCGCGCGATGAAAGCGAGATTCGTGAAGCGCAGCGTCTGAGATACCAGGTTTTCGTCGAGGAAATGGGAGCGCGGCTGTCGCCCCCGGCCGGCACGCCGGCGGGCCTCGACATCGACGTCTACGATGCCTACTGCGAGCACCTGCTCGTGCGCACCTTCGGTGCCGATGGCGAACCCGGCAAGGTGATCGGCACCTACCGTGTCCTGACACCGGCTGCCGCGCAACGCGTCGGCGGGCTGTACAGCGAGACCGAGTTCGACCTGACGCGCCTGCGCTCCCTTCGCAGCAAGATGGTCGAGCTCGGCCGCTCCTGCGTGCATCCCGACCATCGCTCGGGTGGTGCGATCCTTGCCCTGTGGGGCGCTCTGGCCGAGTTCATGGTGCGCAACGAACTCGACACGATGATCGGCTGCGCCAGCATCAGCATGCGCGACGGCGGCCACATGGCTGCCAGCCTCTGGGAGCAGCTGCGGCGCACGCATCTCGCGCCGATCGAATGGCAGGTGCGCCCGCGGCTGCCGCTGCCGGTCGACGAACTCGACCGCCACCTCGCGGTCGATCCGCCGCCACTGATCAAGGGCTATCTGCGTTGCGGCGCCAAGGTGCTGGGCGCGCCCGCCTGGGATCCTGACTTCAACACGGCCGATCTGCCGCTGCTGATGCGCATCGACGATCTGCCGCTCAAGTACCGCCGCCACTTCCTGGGCAGTTGATCCCGCGCGTTCCTCTCGAGCCAGCAGCTAGACGGCGGACAACACAAAGTGGATCGCCAGGGATAGCGAAACCATCGCCAAAGCGAAATTGAGCCACACACCGAAGTTCGTCCAGTAGCCACGCGGAATCTCCGCCTCGCCCAGGCCTCTGACCACTGCGCTGAACTGAAGTGCCGCAATGACACACACCGCGGCACCCATCGACAGCATGCCGACGCCCAGCCCCAACGAGAACAAGCGCTGCGGCAACGACAAGGGCTGGCCGGTGACCATGCGCAGGAAAAGACCAAAGCGCTCAACGACAAAGCCGAACCCCATCAGCGCAATGGCCGTACGCTGCCACGCGAGCAAGGTCCGTTCAGCAGCGAAGAACACACGAGGGTCATCGAGATACGACACCGGTAGAACTCCTGACAAGGGGCATGGCGTGGGTTCTGCACGGGAGCAGCCTCATTGGATTGCGGCCGTACGCGCATCGTTCAATCGAGCAACGACAGGCCGCCGACGAACCGCGCTGGCCGTGGAACCCACGTTGACACGGCCCGCTCATGCGGCTGCAGCCCGAACGGGCTGCGCAAGTGCACCGATTCCATCGCCCTGCCGCTGGTCAAGCCGCTTCCGAATCCCATCGAATGGGCCGCGCGCATCGTCTCGGGTCGGATTCGGTGCGATCGGACGCTGCGGCGACGCGTTCTGCCGCGCCGCCATCATGGCACGCAGTTCGCCACCGTACCGGGTTGCGGCTGCGGCTGCGGCTGCGGCTGCGGCTGCGGCTGCGGCAGCCGAGCCTGCAACGGCGCCCCGGCGTACGGCACCGAGTGCTTCTCCGCTGTGAACGGCTCCGTTGGTTGCCACCAGCTCCATGCCGGTCACCGCCCTGCGCCGCGCTCGCCCACCGGCTGGAACCCAGCGACCATCGCTTCATCGGAGTCGGGCGCCGACTGTCGCTCACCCGGCTCCCCTCCAGCGTCGTCGAGGACAGGCCGGCGCAACTCAAAGCGCACGAACTGCTGGCCTCGCGCCAGTGCAGCGGCCAACGCGCTCTGAGGTTGCGGCCACGTCTGGCCGCAGGTAAGCACCTCGTCTCGAAACACTTCGAGCATCGCGGGCAGCTTCTTGACCACGACCCTTGCCAGATAGCCCGAGCGCTTCGCGTCCACCACGGCGCTTACCTGGATGGAATACTCGGCTCCGCAATCGTCAGGCTCACGCATGGCGGATTCCGTGTGGCGACGCTCCGGCGGAATCGCCGCCGGTGTCGATCAGGTAGCTATAGCCGTGCTTGCGAAAGCCCAGGCCCTCGTAGAAGCGATGGGCTTTCTCTCGATTGACGTGGCTCGACAGCACCAACTTGTAGCAGTCGCGAGCGGCGCACACGTCCATTGCGAATCGCATCATCTGCCCGCCGATCCCGGCGCCCTGGAGTTCCGGGGAAACGACCACGTCTTCTACGATGCAAGAGTCGCGCGCGCCGTGGGATATCCCACCAACGAAGACCATCGAAACCGTGCCCACGACTTTCTCCTGCACCTCGGCAACGTAGATGCAGTGCAACGGATTCGATGCCAGATCGAGAAAGCGTGCCCACGCATGCTCGATCGGCATCTCCGTCTCGGACGCGATGTCAAGCTGCTTGTAGAGTTCGAGCAGACGCGGCACATCGGACAGTCGTGCCACGCGTATCGTGAGGTCCACGGCCGCGCTCCGTTCGATCGGCTAGATGCTGAGTTTCAACACGCGCCGCGCGTTGCCGTACATCACGTCGTCGATCACACCGTCCTTGAAGCCGAGCGAGCGGTAGTCGTTGATCGACTGCCCCATCGGGCGAAACGGGTACGAGCTGCCGTACAGGATCTGCTGACGCATGCAACTGTTCGCTGCCTCGACATACAAGCCGCCGCCGGGGGCGAAGATGTACATGTCGGGCACGATAAAGACGTTCTCCCAGCGAAACGCCACGCCGATGATCTCGTTCACATAGGGATAGAAGCCGTGATAGCAGATGATCGGCAGCTTGGGAAATGCCTTGGCGACGTGCCCCACCGCAGACGGGTTGACCATCTCCAGACTTGCCGCCGTAGGCCCGGACATGATGCACACCGGTACGCCGAGCTGATCGCAGGCGTCGTAGATGGGAAACAACATCGGATCGTCGGCCTGGCGTGGCGGGCTGCCAAAGCCGGGCTCGACGTTGATGGCCTTGAGACCAAGCTGGTTGATCGCGCGCTCGACCTCCTGGACCGCCGCCTTGACACCCCAGCGGTGGGGATCGATGGAGCCCACCCCCACCAACTCCTTCTGTCCCTTCACGAGATCGTGGATCTCGTCGTTCGCATGCTTGATCCCGGGCGTGTCGCGACCGACGATCACGGACGCGGTAATGCGTGTCTCCTTGATCTCCTTGACGAACGACTCCAGATTCTTGGAATGCGTGAAGTGCTCGATGTCCTTGGAGCCGACGCGCCCGTTGAGCCATTTGACGACCTCGAACTCCGGCGTCCCACGCGTCTTGCCGTAGAAGTCATGCAGGAACGCAGGGCGACTGCGCATATCGATCACTTTCTTGGCCACGTCCGGTTCTCCTAGGGGGTTGTGTTTACCGTGATGGGAATGTCGTCACGCATCGGAGCGGTCTCACGCCGCTTCGCGTGACGGGTCTGTGCGCTGTCAGTGCGGGTCGTCGATTGCAGGCCCGCTCGCAGTTCGCTTCGAATAGGCCTCGACGAAGTCGGCGGCGGCCCGGCTGCCGCCGGAGAAGGACTTCATCGCCTCCTCGTGCAGCAGCGAGAGTGCCTTCATCTTCACCTGGTTCGCATGGTCGTTGTCGAAGATGTTCGCGAGACGACGCGGGCGTGGGATGTTGACTTCCAGCGTCGCCCGCACCTTCGTCGGGATGTTGGTCATGACAATCAACCGATCGGCGAGGAAGATTGCCTCGTCGATGTCGGTCGTCACGAAGAAGTTGGTGCGGTGCGACTCTTCGAACAGCCCCGCGTAGTACTCCCACATCAACTCCTTCGACATGGCATCCAGACCCCGAAACGGCTCGTCCAGGATCATCACGTCGGGGTTGTTGATCATTGCCCTCGCGAGTTCGGCGCGGCGCTGCATCCCGCCTGACAGTTGTGGCGGGTATTTCTTGCGGAAGGCCTTCAGCCCCACCTTGTCCAGCAGGAAATCGGCCTGGGCCCGGGACGCCGGCGTATCTTCTCCGCGAGCGCGCGGCCCGTACATGATGTTGTCGTAGGTCGTCATCCACGGGAACAGTGCCGATTCCTGGAACACCACCAGCCTGTCCTTGCCCGGCCCGGTGATCGACTTGCCGTCGATCCGGATGCTGCCGCTGGTGGGTTTTTCGAAACCTGCCAACAGACGAATCAACGTACTCTTGCCGCAGCCGGAAGGCCCGATCATCACGGTGAGCTTGTTTCGCTCGATGACGAACGAGCAGTCCTTTACGACCGCCTTGGTGAACAAGCCACTGCCGTAGGACTTGGTGACGTTCTCCACGCGGATCTCGCCAGCCGTGGCAGGCATCTTGCCGACGTGCACGGTGCCGGCACGGACTGAATTGGTAATCGCCATGAGTGACCTTTACCGTTTTTGCAACCAAGGGGTCGACAGCCCGCCGACTGCGCGCAGGATCTCGCTGCAGGCGAAGCCTGCGATACCGATGCTGATCATGCCGACGACGATCTGCTCGTAGGACCCACCGACATACGAGTTCCAGATAAAGAAGCCGAGTCCACCGCCGGAGCCGCTGTTGCCACCGCCGGAGATCATCTCCGCGGCGACCACGACGTTCCAAGTGATACCCATTCCGACCGACGAGCCGACCACGATCGACGGCAGGGTGGCCGGCAACACGACGCGCCGGAAGATGTCCCACTGCGATGCCCCCATGGCTTGCGCGGCTTGAAAGTAGCGGCTGTCGATGGACTTCGCTCCGCCCACCACGTTGATGACGACCGTGAAGAACGCCCCCAGGAAGGTCACGAAGGCGATCGACAGCTCCTGCGTGGGCCAGAAGATGATCGACACCGGCACCCAGGCCAACGGCGGTATCGGCCGCAGCACCTCGAAGCTCGGGAACGACAGACCGTTGAAGGTCTTGCTGACCGCCATCAGCAGGCCGAGCGGAATGCCGATCACCATCGCGGCGATGAATCCGGCCAGCACCCGAACCAGACTGAGATACCAGCTCTCCCAGTAGCCCTGATTGGTGAGCAGCCCGGCCCACACGCGCAACACGGCGCTCGGCGCGGGCACCTGTCCGATCCACGGCAGCGAGTAACCCAGCCACTCCTTCGAGCGCGAGCCGATCTCCCACAACACCAGGAACGTGACCAGAGAAATGAAAGCGCGCAGGCTGGCGCGACTCACCAGCTTCTTGCGCAGTCGGGTCATGGACTTCTGCATGGCTCAGCCCTCCTTCTCGCCGGCCGCGAAGGACTTCTTCGCTTCCTCGTGCACGACGGCACTGGTCTCTTCCATCAATTCGCGGAAGCGCCGACTGGTCAACACGCTGTAGTCACGCGGATGCGGAATATCGACCTCGAGGATCTTCTTGGGCTTGCAAGGCCGCGACGTCATGATGACCAGGCGATGGCCCAGGAAAATTGCCTCTTCGAGGTCGTGCGTGATGAAGAAGATCGTGACCTTGTTCTTGTAGTAGATCTCCAGCAGCGCCTCGTGCATGACCGATTTGGTCAGCGAGTCGAGCGCCCGGTAGGGTTCGTCGAACAACAGCACCTTCGGATCGTTCATCAGCGCACGAACGATCTCCACCCGGCGACGCAAGCCCGACGACACCTCGCCCGGAAAATTGTTCTCCGTGCCGCTCAGGCCCGCGTCGGCCATCATGCTGCGGGCCTTCTCGTAGATCTCCTTCTTGCCCATCTTTCCTTGCATCAGCGGGCCGAAGGCGACGTTCTCGAGATTCGACTTCCAGGGAAACAACGCCCCGTTCTGGAATACGACGATGCGGTCCGAGCCCGGATCCGCCATCGGCTTCCCGGGCCCGCAGAGCAACTGCCCGTCGAGGAAAATCTTGCCGGACGTGATGCTGTGAAAGCCGGCGATGGCATTCAGCAGCGTCGTCTTGCCGCAGCCGGACGGGCCGACGATCATGCAGATTTCACCTGCGGGGATGTCCAGAGAGCAGTGATCGACCGCCATCACCGCCGCGCCGTCGGGGTCGTAGATCTTGACGACGTCCTCGATGCGGATGGCGCCTTGAGAGGCGATCTTCTGCGAACGCCTGTTCGCGTCGAGCAAGGCACTCATCATCGACCCCCCAAAGCAAGTTCACGAACACGCCACTGCATCATGTAGTCCCCCACCATGCGGACCAGTGCACTCGTGACATACCCGACCGCACCGAGCGTGATCATTCCAATGACGATCGTCGGGTACCGCACCATCGTGTACGAGGTGTTGATCACGTAGCCGAGACCGAACTCTCCCGACACCATCTCACCAGCGACCAGCGAGAACCACGCGACGCCGACCGAGATCTGCAAGCCCGTGAAGATGAACGGCATGGCGCCCGGCACGATCACTTCCCGAAACACCTGCCATTTGCTGGCGCCGAGGCAGTAAGCCGCCCGGCTGTAGGACTCGTCGATCGATTCGACACCAAGCATGGTGTTCAGCGCGGTGGCGAAGAACGACGCCAGAAATGTCAGGAAGATCACCGGTGTTTCGGTGCCCGTGAACATCAGGATGGCAAGAGGAACCCAGGCCAGGATCGGGATCGGCCGCAAGGTTTCGAAGATCGGGAACACGTACTCGCGGAAGATCTTCGACCAGCCCATGAACAGGCCCAGCGGCACCCCCAGCGCGGTGGCCAGGAAGAACGCGATCGAGACCCGCCGGATGCTGACCCAGATGTGCTGGTAGTACTCGGGCGTGTAGACCGAAAGCCCATAGGTCGGATTCGGATTGAACAGCTCCCGCACCACCACCGTCAGGCCCGGCATGTCAGCGAAGCGGGGCAACTTCCAGACCTCGACGGTCAGGTACCACAGGCCCAGCAAGATCGCGAAGCCGAGCAGCATCAAATAAGGCTTCGGGCTCTTGATCCACTGCGCCAGCCGAAAGAACGTGAGCGCCCATCCGCTGCCCACGCCATCGCCCTGTTGAGCAGTGGAGATTTCGGCCACGGGGAAATGGGGCACTCGCGCGGCGACGGAGTCCGGCGCCGAGAACTCCTTGGTGATCATGGTCGCGAAGCGGCTCATGATGACATCGCCCGTCACCGGCGACTGCTTGATGAGCGCCATCAGCTCCTCGCCGTCGATCTGGACCACCTCGGTCCGCTCCAGGCAGACCGTCTTTGCCATCCGGCCGCGCTGGCCATCGAGCACCGCGGCCCAGCCGAAGACGTCGCCGCTGCGCATGATCTTGTTCAGATCGGCCTGGTCTTCCTCCGTGCGCAGTGCGTGGCTCACGCTTCCGGAAGCAACGATGTAGATGTCGTCGGCTTCGTCGCCGCGGTCGTAAATCATGTCGCCGCGAGCAAAGGACCGCGACTTGGCCAGCTTCACGATGCCGCGAAGCATGTCGTCCGACACCATCTGAAACGGCATCGCGCGCTTCAATACGGCGCTGATCTGATCCATGCAGTCTCCTCTGAGCAAAGGTGCGCCGATCGGCCCAAGACGACTTGGCGGTCGTCTCGGCCGGTCACCGTGAGGCGCAAGAGAATGATGCCTACTGCTTGAACTCGCTCTCCGGCAAGGCCACGACCTTGCCGATCGGCGATGACAGACCGCGCTCCTTGAGGATCGTCTGCGTGAACTCGGGCATCAGCGCTTCGGCACGCAGCTTGTCCGCGTTGATGCTCTTGATCGAAAACAGGAAGCTGGCAGCGCTCGTGATCTGCGCAACGACTTCAGGCGTGATGGTGTAAGGCAGCGTCAAGCGAACGGGCGCGCCACCGGACTCCTCCGGGTACTTCGCGTACATCGAAGCCCACAGCATCTTCTGCGTAAAGCCCGTGGCCTGCTGTGCCGCCATGCCGGCCACCTCCATCGCGTTCTTGGAGTCGGCCAGGTAGAGCTGGGCATCGAGCTCGGCGTTGAGCCATGCTTTCACGATATCGGGCCGCTGTTTGATCAGGTCGGCGCGCATGGTCAGGAAGGCACCGTCCTTCTCGTTGACCGTGGCGCCAGACGCGATCCGCTTGGCCAGGCCCTCCTGCACCAGCCGCGACGCGGTCGGCTCCCAGATCACTGCCGCATCCAGCTTGCCGGCTCTGAAGCCGCTGGTGATGACCTCGATGTTCTGATTCAGCACCGCCGCCGGCGTGACGGCTTCCTTCTTGAAGGCCTCCTGGGCAAAGCGGTCGGCGCAGCTGCCCAGCGGCACCGCGATGCGCTTGCCATCCAGCCACTTGATGCCTTCCTTGGCGTTGTTGAACTTCGGGGCATCGGGCCGCGCGAGCAGCACGTTGCACTGGTCGGTGCCGATGCCGAGTGTCGCGACGATGCGAATGTCGGCCACTTGCTCTTTGGTGGTCGACACGATGCCCGGCATGTCACCCACATACCCGATGTGCTGTTTGCCGGCGAGCATGGCGTTCACGATCACGGCCCCTTGAAGTCCGATCGAGAACTCGACGGTGGACCCCTTCGGCAGGTACTTTTCGTACAGCTTCTTGCCGCGCATCACGACACCAGACCACGACTCCGTGTAGTAGGGCTGGTAGCCGATGACGAGATTGACCGGTTCACCCGGTTTCCCGTACTCGATATCGCCGGCGACGGCGATCGAGGGAGCAGCAACAATGAGGCCGAATGCGGCGGCGAAGCCCGCTACCGCCGCCCGCACACGATGGTTCATGCAGAACGCCATGCTTGTCTCCTTTTATATGTGCGTCTGAAAATCCAGAACGCTGATCTCTGGAACATCTCGATCACTCCGTCCATTTGCTTTGCCGGACGGCCCTTTCACGCAGTCCGCTTGTCTTGTCGCTTCACTTGCCGCCTTGCGACCTGAGGTGCTTCGTGATCAGCGTCGAAAGCTGCCGCATCACCAGATAGCCGGATGCCGGCTCGTCGGCCAGCACCTTCAAGACCTCTTCTCCGTTCAGGCGCAGCAAGGTCGACTTCTCGACGCACGCCGCCTTCGCGATACGGCGCGGGTGGTCTTCCAGCAGGGCCGCCCAGCCGAACACCTCGCCCTTGCGCAGCATGAACCCGGCCAAGCTGGTTCGATCCTCGCGGCCAATGACGAATTCGACCCGTCCGGACTCGAGGATGTACAGGTCGTCGGCCGGATCGCCCACGCCGTAAAGCGTGCTCAGACTTTCGTACTCCTCGCGACGCGCCAGTGCATCGAGTCTCGCGATTGCCGCATCCGAGACTCCCTTGAACAACTCGGACACCTTCAAGGCGCTGGACTGCAGCACGAAGATCTCGCCGTCGTCGTGCACGAGCTCGTAGCGCTCCAGCGGCGCCTCCGCCAGCCCGACCGGCGCACCGGTGGCGATGTCCCATTGCCACAGATGCTGGTGACAGGTGAGCGTCGCGCCGTCGAAAAATCCCTCGTCCAGGCAGACATCCTGGTGCGGACACAGCCCCTGGTAGGCGTAATAGGATTCACCGGCGTTCGCGATCAGGACCTTCACTCCGATCGACGTGTCATAACTCTTCATCCCGTTGACCGGGATCTCGCTGGCGCTGCAGATGCGGATTCTCTTCATGCTCGGCTTTCAGCTGAACTTGTCGTATCGAATGTTGTCGGTCGATACGCGTGACATCAGCAGCATGCGCACGCAGGCATCCACGGCGGGCGGTGGGCCGGCCAGATAGGCTCGCACGCCCTCGTAGCGACCCTTCATCCGTCGCTCCGCCACGTCGTGCACGAAGCCGGTGTCGAACTCGAGCTGGGGATGGTCTGCCTGGGCGCAAGCGGGGGGGCCCTCTTCCGACAGCGCGATCGTGACCCGCAGCTTCTCGCCGCACTGCTCGCGCAAGCGGGAGAACACGTCGAGGAAGAATGCGTCCTTCATCGACCGCACCCCGAAGAAGACATCCCCGCGGTACTCGGTGAAGTAGTTCTCGCGGGCCGCTCGCGCCAGGATGGACATCATCCCGGCGATGCCGCTGCCGCCGGCAATGCACAGGATGTTCCTGGCGACCGATGGGTAGAAGGTCGCCCTGCCGAGCGGACCGAAGACCTCGACGTCGGTGCCCGCTCTCGGCTGCGAGAACAACCAATCCGACAGTTGGCCGCCGGGCTTTTTCTTGACGACGAACACCAGCGTCAGGGCGTTGCGTTCGTAGTTGACCATCGACCAGCCGCGAAAGCCCACGATCCCCGGCACCTGGACCAGCACGAACTGCCCGGCGTCGAACTCCAGCGGCGTGGCGAGGTCGATGTGCAACTGCATGACGTCGTGCGTGAGCAGCGTCGCGTCGCGGATGCGCCCCTCGACGGCTGCGGGCACGCACACGCCGGGCTCGAACTCCTGCACGAAACTGGCGACCTCGACCGACACGTCGCCGCGGGCGGTGCATTGGCACATCAGGAACTCGTCCGGGCTCTTGAGGTATTTGCGGCCCGGCGCCTCGGGCCAGCCGTCCTCGATGTCACCCGACAGCCGCCTCGCCTTGCAGGTGCCGCAGGTGCCGCTGCCGCATTCATACGGCAGCGCGATCGCTTGGCTCAGGCCCGCATAGAGGATCTTGTCGGCCGGGGCAGCATCGAACTGATGCGCCCGGTTTCTTGCATTCACCTGGATCTTCATGAGGCTGTCCGTCCGATGCCGGGTCAAAACGGAATGTGGTAGCCGAAGCCCAGCAGGCGCGTATCGAGCCGGACGTTGCGATCGAGCAGCTTGGGTGTTCCGCCAGCCAGACTGATCCGGTCGTGGAGCTTGCCGACCGCAAACAACTCCGTCGCACCACCGTCGAGCGTGGTCCTGAACACCTGCAGTGCGCTGGTGACGTGGTATCGGCTGGCATCTTCGCCCTGCTTGACGGTGTAGACCGTGACGTGCCGGGTCAGCGGGGAGTGGTCGCTGTTGTGCTTCGGCAGGTTCGCGAACAGCGTCTGCATGCCGGTCTTGTCATGCTCCAGCCAGATCATGTCCTTGCGGATCTCGGGGCTGTAGGCCGTGATGGCGTAGTGGTAGGCCGGATCGCACAGTTCGAGATAGGCACTGAAGTCCTTGTCGTCCAGGGTCATGCAGGACTGGTAGACGAGTTCTGAAATGATGTGTCGTGAATCCACGGATGTCCTCGTGTCGGTTCGGTATGACGAGACAGCGCTAGGCGACCGCCGAGGACTCGACTTCGACCTTCGGGTCGTAGGCCTTGCGACCCATGCGCCGGCCCCATTCCGCGTAGAAGTGGCGCATGCCTCCCTCGTCGTGGATCGTCATGTTCTCCTCTCGACCGTGCAGCACCCACTTGCTGTCGGTCCGCTCGCGCATCGCCAGGCCCTGGCCGTGCACGCCCAGCAGGTCTTCGTGCAGGTTGCGGCCGAACGGACCCCAGATCTGGTTGTGGTCGCGGATGCGTTCTGCACGCTGCTCTGGCGTGTCGCTCTTCAGGCCCAGGCCACGGAATTCGATCAACAGCTTGTTCGGTCCCAGCGGGATGGCCGTGTCCATGCGCAGCACCGAGGTTCGCAGGTTGTAGGTCATGCCCGGGAAGATGTCGATCAGCACCCACCCGCCGGGTGCCAGGCCGGGCCAGCCGACACCCCGCGCCTTGCTGCCCTCGTAGGCGTCGTACTTGATGGCCATCGAGCCGACCGCCGCGTGCCCATTGGGATACCCGGTGTACTTCCGATCGAAGTAGCCGGGCTGGATCATCCCGGTGATTCGATTGAAGTAGTGCATGTAGTCGTGATAGAACTCGCTGTTCGTGTCGTGCCACAGCTTGTAGTTCGTGTTCACGATGGCCTTGTGGTAATGGAAAACCTCGAGGGGCATGTCGAGGTGTTCGTCCAGCGAACTCATCGCATCACCGATGTATTCGGAAAGCGAGCAGCAGTTGTCATCGATGTTGACCCACACGAAGCCGCCGTAGCCGACCGCGGTCTTGACTTCGCGCAGCCCGGCCTGCTCGCAGCCGTAGCGCTCCTGATAGCCCTGCTTGCCGCGCGAGATATCGATGCAGTCGCCTTTGGCGTCGAACGACCATGCGTGGAAGATGCAGGTGATGCGCTTCGCATTGCCGACCGGGTCGTACAGCAAGGTGTTGCCGCGATGCGGACAGATGTTGTAGAAGCTGCGAACGGCGTTGTCCTCGCCGCGGATCACGATCAGCGGCGCGCCACCCGGGTGGTTGAAGGTTCGATAGTCGTAGGCACCGGGCAGTTCCGATTCGTGGCAGGCAATGACCCAGACCTTGTTGAAGATCCGCTCCTGCTCCTGCCGGAAGATTTCTTCATCGGTATAGATCTCGGTGCTGACGAAGTGCGTTTCGGGAAACTGGGGACGCTCTTTCCACTCGACTGAATTGCGCGACATAGGACTCTCCGTGGGTTGCGAAGAACAGACTGCTGGGCAGGGATGGGGCCCCGCCGTGAACTGCTTCTCTCGAGCTGTCTATTGCACGCACCGTGCCTGGGCCCCGCCTTCACCGATCGAGGCCATTTGAAAGGCCCGGACGGCCCCCATCGCCGCATTTCCTAGGGTTTGTATCGACCCGCGAAGGACGCTGACGTTTCGATTCGAAACCTGGCCGCGTTTCCAATCGAAACGTCGATGCCTGCGACACGCGAAGAACCCTGCAACACAGCGCTTTGCGCGGTTCGCCGCGTGCTGCTTCGGTGCGTCGCTCGACGCACCGCGACATCGGTCGTCGGGCGTCTCGTCCACCGCCATCGGCCCCATGCAAACGGCACCGTCGCCGCATCACGGCACGCTGCCCATTTCCCTTCCGCACGGGTTGCGTGGTCATGAGACGGCACCGAGTGGCACCAAGCTTGCTGATCGGTCCTCGTTGCAGCCCGGCAGGCAATGCACCTGGCAAGGGACACGGCCGGCTCTACGTCGCGCCGCTGCACGCCCAAGGGTCACGCAAGAAGAACGATGTCCACAACCGAACGTTGGCTTTTCAAGCTCCTGCCGATGTTGCGCTGGTGGCCGATGGTCGACCGCAGCAGCACGAGGGCGGACCTGATTGCCGGGTTGACCGGCACCATCATCCTGGTACCGCAGGCCGTCGCCTACGCGAGCATCGCGGGGCTGCCTCCCGAGTACGGGCTCTACACCGCGATCGTGCCGGTGATCGTGTCGGCTTTGTTCGGCTCGTCGTGGCATCTGGTCTCCGGGCCGACCGCCGCGCTCTCGATCGTGATCTTCGCGACCCTCAGCCCCCTCGCAGAGCCCGGTAGCGCCGCCTACATCCAGCTTGTCTTCAGCCTGACCTTCATGACCGGCATCCTGATGCTCGCGATGGGGCTGGCCCGCCTGGGCTTTCTGGTCAACTTCATCTCGCACAGCGTCGTGATCGGCTTCACCGCCGGCGCGGCCGTGCTGATCGCGGTCAGTCAGCTGAAGAACTTCTTCGGCGTCTCGGCGGCCGCCAGTGCGTCCTTCGTGGAGACGCTGACGCTCTTCGTGCGCGAGTTGCCGCACACCAACCCCTTCACGCTCAGCGTGGGCGTCGTCACGCTGCTGACCGGTGTGGCCACGCGCAAGTACCTGCCGAGGATCCCGCACATGATCAGCGCGATGCTGGTGGGCAGCCTGTACGCGGCGCTGCTCCAGCGCCTGTTCGGCAGCGGTACCGCGATCGCGACGGTTGCAGCGATACCGCGCAGCCTCCCGCCGCTGTCGATGCCCGAACTCTCGGTGCAGACACTGCGCGAGCTCGGCGCGATCGCCCTGGCGCTGACGATGCTGTCGCTGACCGAAGCGATCGCCATTGCCCGCGCGGTGACACTGAAGTCGGGTCAACGCATCGACAGCAGCCAGGAGTTCATCGGCCAGGGCCTGGCCAACCTCTGCGGCAGCTTCGCGTCGGGCTATGTGTCCAGCGGCTCGTTCACGCGCAGCGGTGTCAACTACGCGGCCGGCGCGAAGACGCCGTTGGCACCGGTGTTCTCGGCGCTGTTCCTGCTGATGACGCTGATCGCACTGGCCCCGCTGGTGCGCTTCCTGCCCATCGCCTCGATGGCCGCCATCCTGCTGTTGGTGGCGTATTCACTGGTCGACGTGCACCACATCCGGACGATCGTGAAGACCGGCCACGCGGAGAGCGGCATCCTGTTCGCGACGATGCTCGCCACGCTGTTCCTGCATCTGGAATTCGCCATCTACGTGGGCGTGCTGCTGTCGCTGATGGTGTTCCTGGAGCGCACTGCGCGACCGGGGATACGCAACGCCATTCCGGCCCCCGGCGACAACAGCTACCACTTCGTCATGCAGACGTCGGAGCCCGACTGCTGCCAGCTCAAGATGGTTTTCATCGACGGCGCGATCTACTTCGGCGCCGTCGACCACGTGCAACGCCACCTGCGCGACGTGGACGCCTCGCACCCGGGCCACAAGCACCTGCTGGTGCTCGCGCCCGGCATCAACTTCATCGACAGCTCGGGTGCCGAGCTGCTGGCGCAGGAGGCGCGCCGGCGCAGGCGGATCGGCGGTGGCCTCTACTTTCACCGCCTGCCCGAGCCAGCCGTCGACATGCTGGAGCGCGCCGGTCACCTGCAGGACATCGGGCGCGAGAACCTGTTCGCGATCGGCCAGAACGTCATCGAGGCGATCTACCCGAAGCTCGACCCGGAGGTCTGCCGCCGCTGCCAGACACGCATCTTCAAGCAGTGCCAGAGCGCGCTGCCGAACGGCGAGCCGCGCGCCCCGGGCGTCGTGATTGTCGAACGCGGCCCCCGACCCGCCCACTCAACGCGCTGAGCAAGCCGCCACCTTACCGAACCCCTGGGCCCGCCATGCAAAGCAACGAACGTGTGTCCGATTTCCAGTCCGAGGACATCGCCAGCCTGGAAGTCAAGAAGACGACCTGCTACATGTGCGCCTGCCGCTGCGGCATCCGCGTGCACCTGCGCAACGGCGAGGTCCGCTACATCGACGGCAACCCCGAGCATCCGCTGAATCAGGGCGTGATCTGCGCCAAGGGGGCCTCCGGCGTGATGAAGCAGAATTCGCCGGCGCGGCTGTCGATGCCCCTGCTGCGCCGGCCTGGCACCGAGCGCGGCGACGGCGAGTTCGACGAGATCGGCTGGGACGAGGTGTTCGCCCTGCTCGAAAAGCGGCTGGCCCACATCCGATCGACCGACCCGAAGAAGTTCGCGCTCTTCACCGGCCGCGACCAGATGCAGGCGCTCACCGGCCTGTTCGCCAAGCAGTTCGGCACCCCCAACTACGCGGCGCACGGCGGCTTCTGTTCGGTGAACATGGCCGCCGGGATGATCTACACGATCGGTGGCTCGTTCTGGGAGTTCGGCGGACCGGACCTCGACCGCGCCAAGCTGTTCGTGATGATCGGCACTGCCGAGGACCACCACTCGAACCCGTTGAAGATCGCCATCTCGAAGTTCAAGCGCGCCGGCGGGCGCTTCGTGTCGATCAATCCCATCCGCACCGGCTACTCGGCGATCGCCGACGAGTGGGTGCCGATCAAGCCCGGCAGCGACGGCGCGCTGCTGCTGGCCCTGATCCACGTCATCATCGACAAGGGCCTGTACGACCGCGAGTTCCTGACGCGCTACTCGAACGCCGGGCAGCTGGTCAACCAGACGGAGGGCGACGACGACTTCGGCCTGTTCGCGATGGACCCCGAAGGCGACGTGGTCAACCCCGACTACCCGCACAACAAATTCTGGTGGGACCGGCACAGCGACTCGCTCGTGCCGACCCACACGCCCGGCGCCGATCCGCGGCTGAGCGGCGAGTACGCGCTGCCGGACGGCAAGCGCGTGAAGCCGGCCTTCCAGCTGCTGGTGGAGCGCGTCGCCGACTACACGCCCGAGTGGGCGGCCGAGCTGACCGGCATCCCGGCCGAGACGATCTACCGGCTCGCTCACGAGATGGGCGTGACGGCGCGCGACCACAAGATCCACCTGCCGATCGCCTGGACCGACTCGTGGGGCGTCGAGCACCAGACCGTCACCGGCAACCCGGTGGCCTTCCACGCGATGCGCGGCCTGGCGGCGCATTCGAACGGCTTCCAGACCATCCGTGCGCTGGCCATCCTGATGTCGCTGCTCGGCACGATCGACCGGCCCGGCGGCTTTCGCCACAAGGCGCCCTTCCCGCGCGCGATCCCGCCGATCGCGAAGCCGCCGCGCGGGCCGCAGGACATCAAGCCGGACAGCCCGCTCGAAGGCATGCCGCTGGGCTTTCCGGCCGACCCGAACGACCTGTGCGTCGACGACGCCGGCCAGCCGGTGCGCATCGACAAGGCTTTTTCGTGGGAGCACCCGCTGTCGGTCCACGGGCTGATGCACAACGTGATCACGAACGCGTGGCGCGGCGACCCCTACCGCATCGACACCTTGCTGATTTTCATGGCCAACATGGCCTGGAACTCGAGCATGAACACGTCCGACGTCCGCAAGATGCTCAACGACAAGGACGAGACCGGCGAGTACAAGATTCCCTTCCTGGTCGTGTGCGATGCCTTCCAGTCCGAGATGACCGCGTTCGCGGACCTGGTGCTGCCCGACACCACCTACCTCGAGCGCCACGACGTGATGTCGATCCTCGACCGGCCGATCTCGGAATTCGACGGACCGGTGGACGCGGTGCGCATTCCGGTGGTCGAGCCGAAGGGGCAGTGCAAGCCGTTCCAGGAGGTCATCATCGAACTGGCGAGCCGGCTTCGGCTGCCGGCGTTCACAACGCCGGAAGGCGGGCGCAAGTTCAAGGACTACCCGCACTTCATCGTCAACTACGAAACCGCGCCCGGGTCGGGCATCGGCTTCCTCGCCGGCTGGCGCGGCGTCGACGGCAGCAAGTCCATCTGCGGCGAACCCAACCCGAACCAGTGGGAGATGTACGCCAAGAACAACTGCGTCTTCCACCACGAACTGCCGCCGTCCTACCAGTACATGCGCAACTGGAATCAGGGCTACATGGCGTGGTCGAAGAGCGTGCGCATGCGCCGCGATGCCGACCCGATCCTGATCCATATCTACTCGGACGTGCTGCAGAAATTCCGCCTCGCCGCACAGGGCAAGCGCACCGGCAAGCAACCGCCCGAGCACCTGCGCGAGCGCATCGAAACCTACTTCGATCCGCTGCCGTTCTTCCACGAGCCGCTGGAACTGCAGGTCACGGACCGCGTGACCTATCCGCTCAATGCGGTCACCCAGCGGCCGATGGCCATGTACCACTCCTGGGATTCGCAGAACGCGTGGCTGCGGCAGATCCACAGCCACAACTACCTGTTCGTCAATCCGACGACGGCGCACGCCCAGGGCATCGCCGACGACGACTGGATCTGGGTCGAATCGACCTGGGGCAAGGTGCGCTGCATGTGCCGCTACAGCGAAGCGGTCGAACCCGGCACCGTGTGGACCTGGAACGCGATCGGCAAGGCCGCCGGCGCCTGGAACCTGGGCCCGCAGGCCAACGAATCCAAGAAGGGCTTCCTGCTCAACCACCTGATCAGCGAAGAACTGGCGCTCGGAGGCGGTGGAGCACCGATGTCCAACTCCGACCCTGTGACCGGCCAGGCCGGCTGGTACGACGTGCGCGTTCGCATCTACAAGGCCGGCCCCGCCGAGCCGGCTGAAACCTCGCCGCAGTTCCCGCCGCTGCGCCCCTACCCCGGTACCGGCGGTGTCCGCCGGATCTGGCAGGCGTATTTCGCCGGGCGCACGCCATCGTCCACCGACTGACCGATTCGATCGCCTTCTACGCTACGGAGCGCCCGCATGACTCAACTGGCACTTGTCATCGATCTGAACGTCTGCGTGGGCTGCCAGGCCTGCGTGACGAGCTGCAAATCGTGGAACACCTCGGGCAGCGCCGGCTCGCTGGCGGACTTCCGGCCCTACGACGAGGACCCGGCCGGCACCTTTTTCAATCGGGTTCAGACCTTCGAGGTCGGCGAGTTCCCGGACACGCAGACCGTGCACTTCCCCAAGTCGTGCCTGCACTGCGAGGACCCGCCGTGCGTGCCGGTGTGCCCCACCGGCGCGAGCTACAAGCGCAAGGAAGACGGCATCGTGCTGATCGACTACGACAAGTGCATCGGCTGTGGCTACTGTGCATGGGCCTGCCCCTACGGCGTGCGCGAACTCGACGAGAAGCGCCAGGAAATGACGAAGTGCACGCTGTGCGTCGACCGCATCTACAGCGAGGCCCTGCCTCCGCAGGACCGGCGACCTGCCTGCGTGATGGCCTGTCCGACCAGCGCGCGGCTGTTCGGCGACGTGCATGACCCCGACTCAGAAGTGTCGACGGCGATCCGCGAGCGCGGCGGCTACCAGTTGATGCCGGAATGGGGCACGCAGCCGTCCAACCACTACCTGCCGCGTCGCAAGACCGTCATCAACATCAGCGAAGACCAGCTGGTGCGTGCCGACAGTCCGCAGAAGATCGATATCGCCACGCCGAAGCCGGGCGCGAGGCCGCGGTCGACGCTCGACGACGCCGCCAACTTCTCCGGCTAGCCGGCCACGGCCGGCGCCCACGCCTCGAGACTCGGCCTCAGCCCTACGGAATCAGCCATGCATCCTGGATTTTCAGTCATCTTCCTGACCACCCTCATCGGCGCCGGACAGGGGCTGTTCTTCGGCCTCTACGCAGCCGAGGTCGCCGGGGCGCTGCGCGTCGTCGCGCTGCCGCAGGGGACGAGCTTCTTCGTGCTCGGCAGCGTGCTCTCGCTGGCTTTCACGGGGCTCGGCGCCATCGCATCCCTGTTCCACCTCGGTCACCCGGAGCGGGCGTGGCGCGCGATGGCGATGTGGCGCACGTCGTGGCTCTCGCGCGAGGGCATTGCGATGTTGTCGTTCATGGCCACGGTGTTCCTGTACGGACTGGGGCACCTGCTCGGCTGGCGCTCGACGCTCGCCCTCGGTGCGGTGGCGGCCGTGCTGAGCCTGAGCCTGTTCGTCTGCACCGGCATGATCTACGCCTGCATCAAGTTCCTGCAGGAATGGGCGAGTCCGCTGACGGTCATCAACTACACCGTGCTCGGCTGCGCCTCCGGCTTCACGCTGGCGAGCGCCTTCGCCGCCTTCACGGCGGGCCCCCTGGTCGCCGCCTACGCCACCGCGGCGATCGCCTTCACGCTGCTGGGCCTGGCCACCCGCTCGGCCGCGCTGGTGCGCAACGGGCGGATCAAACGAAAGTCGTCGCTGCAGTCGGCCACCGGCATCCACCATCCGCGCATCGTTCAGAAGTCGCAGGGCTTCATGGGCGGGTCCTACAACACCCGCGAGTTCTTCCACGGCCGCAGCCGCGGCTTCCTGCGCAGCATCAAGTGGGTCTTTCTCGTGCTGGCCTTCGCGCTACCGCTGCTCCTGCTGGGTGTCAGCCTGCAGCACGCGTCGGCCTTCGTGCTGTGCGTCGCGTTCGTGGTGCAGTACACGGGGCTGATCGCGGAGCGATGGTTCTTCTTCGCACAGTCCAGCCACCCGCAAAACCTGTACTACCAGACGATCTCGTAGAGGCCTGGATGCACCGGCGCAGCCGACACGAACGCAGCCGACCATGATCTGGCTCGCTGCCGTGGCCCTGGTGGTCGGCGTCCTCATCGGCGCGGTGGGTGTCGGCGGCATCCTGCTGATTCCGGCGCTCAACCTGCTGACCACGCTGTCGATCCAGGCGTCGATGGCAACCGCGCTCTTCACCTTCATCTTTACCGGGATCGTCGGCAGCTTCTTCTTCCAGCGGCGCGGCAGCATCGACTGGTCGGTCACCATACCCTTGTGCGTGGGCGGGGCCCTGTTCGGCGTGGTCGGTGCCTGGGCCAACGCAACGCTCGACGCGAAGCTCCTCGCGCTGATCCTCGCCGCGCTGATCGTGCTGGCCGGCGTGTACACGCTGTTCACCGGCGGCACAGGCCGCGTGGCCTGGTTCCATGACCGGCCGCGCCTGCGGCTGGCGCTGCTGTTCGGCATCGGCGCGCTGACCGGCTTCGGCTCCGGCCTCACGGGTGTGGGCGGACCAGCGCTGTCGGTGCCCATGATGGTGCTGTGCGGGTTCGCACCGCTGACGGCCATCGGCGCGAGCCAGGTGATCCAGATCCTGGCCGCCGTCTCGGGCAGCGCCGGCCACCTGGCGCACGGCGCCGTCGACATCGAACTTGCTTCGCTGCTGACGGTGTTCGAGGTCGCCGGCGTTTGGATCGGCGTTCATCTTGCGCACGCCATCGACGCCGGCCTGCTGCGCCGCGCCGTGGGCGTGCTGTGCGTCCTGGTGGGTGCCGGCTTGCTGTTGCGGTCGATCTAGGCGCTCGGACCGCAAGCTCAACCGCCGGCGAAGGCCGTCAGGGTCCCGGTGATGATCTGGTTGAGCTGCGTCATCAGGCGATAGCCGAGCGTGTGGTCCTGCTCCATCAGGCCGAGCAGCCCTGCACCGTCGATCGCCAGAAAGCTGCAAGGCGTCAGGCAGGTCGCGGTGGCGATGCGCAGGTTGCAACTCGGCGTGAGCGCCGCCCAGCCGAACACCTCGCCGCGCCGCAGCACGTTGCCTGCGCTGGCGTTGCGCTCGCCGTAGCCGACGGCCAGCCGCACCATGCCGCGCACCAGCACGTAGACCGAGTACGCCGGCTCGCCGACGCGGTAGACCTGCTGCCCTTCGTCGCAGTGCTGCATCTCGCTGAGCTCGGCGACGCGCTCGAGCTGGTGCGCCGTCAAGTCCCGGAAGAAACCGGTCTGCACCAGGATCGAGACCGGTGTCAACGTTTCGGCAGATTCGTTCGTCATGGACTGCTTTCGGTGTGGTTCACTGAACGCGGTGGGCGTGGTCTTCGTCGTTGGCAGGTGCTGGCTCGCCGCCCAGGGCAGCGCGGTCCCGCTGCCGGTACAGGCCCCAGCTGCGGCGCCGCATCCACAGGGCTTTGCGGCCGATGCCGAGCATGGCAGCCAGCTCGGCTTCACCGTGACGGTCCTGGTAGAGCATGACGACTTCCCTGATGTAGTCCTCGACCGACAGCGGGAGCCCGCCGCCCAGCGGCGGGGTTGCCTCCTTGGCCGGCGGCGCGATCATTTCCTCGAGGTCGGCGGAGCTCAGGATGTCGGCGTCGGCCAGGATCACCGCGCGCTCGATGACGTTCTGCAGTTCGCGCACGTTGCCTGGCCAGCCGTGCCGGTGCAGGAATTCCACGAAATCCCTGTCCATGCCGCTGACCTGGCTGCCGAACTTGCGACTGAACTGCTGCATGAAGTGCTTTGCCAGCAGCTCGATATCGCCGCCGCGTTCGCGCAACGGCGGCACATGGATCGTGATGACGTTCAGGCGGTAGTAGAGGTCGGGCCGGAAGCTGCCGCTCTCCGCGCTCTCCTTCAGGTTGCGGTTGCTCGCCGCGAGGAAGCGCGTGTCGGTGATGTAGCTCTGCCCCGAACCAAGCGGGCGCACCTGCCGCTCCTGCAGCACCCGCAGGAGCTTCACCTGGATGTTGAGCGGCATCTCCGATATCTCATCGAGGAACAGCGTGCCGCCGCTGGCCTCGCGGATCAGGCCTTCGCTCGCGGATGCGGCGCCGGTGTAGGCGCCCTTGGCGTGCCCGAACAGTTCGGATTCGATGAGGTCGGCCGGAATGGCGCCGCAGTTCACCGCGACGAACGGCCGGTGCGCACGGTTGCCGCCAAAGTGAATGGCCTGGGCCACCAGTTCCTTGCCGGTGCCGCTCTCGCCCTGGATCAGCACGTTGGCCTCGGTGGCGGCGACGCGCTGGATCATCCCCAGCAGGCGCTTGATGCTATCGCTCTCTCCGATGATCGTGTTCTGGGTGAAGGCCTTGCGAAGGCTCCGCTTGAGCGCCACGTTCTCCATGCGCGTGCGACGCTCGCCCAGCGCCCGCTCGACGGAGAACAAGAAGTCGTCGTTGTCGAAGGGTTTGATGACGTAGTCGTTGGCGCCCAGGCGCAGCGCCTCGATCGCGCTCTCGACGGAGGAGAAGCTGGTCATCAGGATCACCTGCGTCTCCGGGTGGGCCGCCTTGCTGGCGGCCACGATGTCGAGCCCGCTGGCGTCGGGCAGCCGCAGGTCCGTGATCACCATGTCGAACTCGCGGCTCTCGAGCTGCGCCAGGCCTTCGCGGCCCGTGCGCGTGATCACGCACGCATAGCCGGCACGCTGCAGCAGCATCTCGACGCAGTCGCCGATGCCATGGTCGTCGTCGATCACGAGAACCTGCTCCGACGCGAGCCGGGACTCGGCGTCCGCCGCCTTGCGGCGGTTCATGCGCGCTCCTTGGGCAGCGCGACGCAGAACGAGGCGCCCCGGCTGTCGGTGTGGCGCAGCTCGATGCTGCCGCCATGTTCGTGGGCGATCTCCGTGCTGATGGCGAGCCCGAGGCCGGTGCCATGCGTCCTGGACTTGGTGGTGAAGAACGGCTCGAAGATCCGTCCCACGGCCTCGGTGGGTACGCCCGGACCGGTGTCGCTGATCAACACCTCGACCATGCGGTCGGCGCTGCGCGTCTGGATGCTCAGCGTTCCACGGCCAGACATCGCTTGCGCCGCATTCACGAACAGATTCAGGAAGATCTCCCGGATCTGCCCGGTGTTGCCGAACACCGTCATCGTCGCATCGGGCCGGTATTGCAGCTCGACGTGGCACAGCAGATCGTCCTGGCGCAGCACGTACAGGGCCTCCTCGATGGCTTCGTCGACCGCGAAGCGAAAGCGTGGCTCGTCGCCGACGCGCGAGAACTTCACCAGGCGGCGCGAGATATCGAGGATGCGCTTGACATTGACCGCGATGTTGTCGAAACCCTTGTCCAGCAGCTCGCGGCTCGGCTGCTTCTCCGCGCGCAGGATCTGCACGATCGAGTGCAGCGAGGTCAGCGGGTTCGTGACTTCATGACACACACCGGCGACCATGAAGCCCAGCGCGGCGAGCCGGGCGGTCTGGATGTCGGAGGTCTGCAGCTGGCGCAGGTCGGTCTGGTCGACAACGACGAGGCTGGCACCCCAGGGCGTGCGACGCACGTGGAGCCGTTCGTAAACCAGCGCGCCCGACGGCAAGGTACGCACACTGTCGGCTTCCTGCGGCGTCAGCCACGGCACGCGACCGCGCAGCGCAGCGACGTAATGGGCGGCACGCGACCGGAGTGGCGCGTCGCCCCGGGAATCGCCGCGGGCCGTACCCTCGGCGCCGGGGCCGAATTCGTCGCTGGCGCCGAGCACCGCACCGTCTTCACCCAGCATCAGCATCGGCCATGGCGCGGCCAAGAAGATCTGTTCGAACACATCGGTGAACTCGTAAAAATCGCGCTGGGCTCTCATCGGTATCAGTCAATCGAACGGATGATGGCGAGGCTCGCCGCAGCATAGGAGTGCGGTGCCCACGCAGCAATAGAGAACGACCCCACGCCGCGCGTGATACAGCGCACCGGCGCCGTATCGAAGAGTGGAACGACCGCCGCATCGACACCTAGAATCCTTGTGTCGACGCCGCCCGCAGGATGACCGATGAACAAGAACAAGGCGCCCTCCGAAGCAACTCAACGCGAGAGGATTCTCAAGACCGCCGCGCAGCTGTTCGCGGCGCGCGGCTTCCACGCCGTCGGCATTGCGGAGCTGGGCGACGCGGTCGCACTGGGGCGCGGCGCGCTCTACCACCACATCCGCAGCAAGGAAGACTTGCTGTACGACATCAGCCGCGAGTACATCGTCGATCTGGTCGCGCATGCCGCCGAGGTGACCCGCGGCGACCTGCCACCGACGGAGCGGCTCGCGCTGCTGGGCGACTACCTGATGCTCAAGATCGCGTCACACCAGGCCGAGCTGACGGTGTGCTTCCGAGAAGTGCAGTCGCTCACCGGCGATCGGCACCGCGACGTCATGGCACTGCACGCCAAGTATGAAGGCGCGTGGAAGGGCATCCTGGTCGACGGCGAGCGTCAGGGCGTGTTCCGGCCGTTCGACCCCATCGTGCTCAAAGGGCTGCTGGGCATGTACTTCTACAGCTACCTGTGGCTGAAGCCCTCGGGGCGCATCGGTCCCCGGCAGATCGCCGAGCGCTTCAACTCGATGGCGCTGAAGGCCCTTGCCGTCTAGCGTGCCGCTCGGAGCCCGATCAGCACTCGCTCACGACTTGCCGGAGATCGGCGCGCAGTTGTTCATGCACCGCGTGGCCTTGGTGTCGGGCCGGTCGTCGATGATGAAGCCGTCGCGATTGGGCATGCGCACCGCCGGCAGCGTCTGCGGCGTCATCACCGCATCGGCCGGCACCAGCCCGTTGAGGTGCAGCAGGTAGGCACTGAGGGCATAGGCCTCGTCGTTCGACAGTGACTGCGGGGCGTTCATCGGCATCGCGCGGCGAATGTAGTCGAACAGGATCGGCGCGTAGGGGTACATGCTGCCCGGCGTCAACACGCGGCGATCCGTCTTGAACGACCCGATGCCGCCCACCATGGTGCCGAACACCGGGCCGCCCGCCGCTGCAGCACCGTGGCAAGCCGCGCATTTGCCGTCAAAGACGGCCTTGCCCGCGGCGACCGAACCCGACCCGGACGGCAAGCCCAGGCCGTCCGTCGTGCGCACATCGATATTCCACGCCGCGAGGTCCTGCTCCGATGTGGGCCGGCCGAAGGCGGCCTGCTTGTCCAGGTCGGAGGTCTTCACCGGGGCCGCACAGCCGGCGATCACCCCCGCCACCACGACACCGATCAATGACGACTTAGGCGATCGCATTCTTCACCTCACCGGCCGCATCGATGGACCACGGAAAGACACCGTTGTGGTGCTGCACGAATCCGGTGATGGCACGCACTTTCCTGATTTCCTCGACGCTCGGCTGCACGTAGCCCGTGGAGTCCACCGCTCGGCTGGCGATTGAAGTGGGCGTGCCGTCCCATTTCCAGCGCAGCCGGAATCGCGTCAGGCATTTGTCGAGCACCGGCTCCTCGAGCGCGGCTTCACGCCACGTTCGTCCGCCGTCGAGCGTGACGTCGACCGCTCGGATCTTGCCCTGGCCTGACCAGGCGAAACCCAGGATCTCCACTTCGCCGGGACGCACGCTCATGCCGCCCGACGGCGAGGTGACGACGGATTTGGCCTCCATCGCGAAGCTGAACTGCCGCCATTTGCCGTCGGGCATCGGGTCGGTGTATCGCGCGGTCTCGCTGCGCAGGTTCCACGGCTGATCGCCGAGCTTGATCCGGCGCAGCCATTTGATGCTCACGTTGCCCTCCCACCCCGGAATGAACAGACGCAGCGGGTAGCCGTTCTCGGGGCGCAGCATCTCGCCGTTCGCCGCATACACGATCATTGCGTCGTCGAGCATCTTCTGCATCGGGATGCTGCGCGCATGCGCCGATCCGTCGGCCCCCTCCGCGAGCGCCCACGTGGCGCTCGGCAGCACGCCGGCCTCCTGCAGGAGCGTGGACACGGGGACACCCGTCCACTGAGCGCAAGAGAGCATGCCGTGGGTCTGCTGCACGGTCTTCGATGCCGCCTTCAGCCAGTCGGTCAGGCCGTTGCCCGAGCATTCCATGAAGTAGAAGCGCGACACCGACGGGTACTTCATCAGGTCGGACATCGTGAAGATCAGCGGCTGCTTCACGAGACCGTGAATCGCGAACCGATGCTCGTCCGGGTCGATGTCCGGCACGCCGTTGTGATGGCGCTCGTAGATCAATCCGTTCGGTGTGACCGTTCCGTGCTGCTGGTGCAGCGGCGTCATGCTCCAGTCCGAGTAGTTCTGACGGTTCACCAGCACGTCAGTGCGGCGCCGCTTCACGTGCGCCTCGAATTTGGACGGCATCCCGTACTCGCTCTCCGGCAAAGGACGGCCCATGGCGAGGTTGGACGACGGCACGGCGAGCGCCGCCGCCTCGCCGCGACCGCTTGCCAGCGCCGCGACGCCAGCCGTCGCCAAGGCGGCGGCAGACCGGCCGAGCAGCGCCCTTCGCCCCGCATCGTGAGTCATCGAACCGGCTGCCTGCAGTTCCGTTCTGGCGGCACGAACCACGCGGGACGCGTTGAAATCACTCATGCTCATGCTTCCTGTTCAAGCTCGACGACGGAGGTGCGATCTCCGACTGATCAATGAAATGTACCGATCGGTCGGTTTGTAGGTTACTAACGATGCAATCGCCGTGTCAAGGCAGGCAAGGGCCAGGTTTACCCGGCCGCCAGTGCGCACCCGTGAATGCGGCGTGCTGACCGATGTCGTGGTTCAACCGATGAACGCGCAAGGGCCGATGGCACGGCGCGTGGCCGATGTGCGCGTGGCGTTGCAGGCCGTCATTTCGGCGACTTCGCGCCGGCAACGCCGCAGCCGATAGCCATGATGGGAGACCGCGGGCAGCTTGTCTGTCGATACCGCAAACCGTCGTGCCGCCTTTTGCGAACACCGCAGCGCAGTCGAAACGGTTCGTGAACCGCGAGGCATCGCCGGGCCCGATCGCAGTTCAGGGCCCAGCCCCCCGCTGGTATGCGCCCCCAGGGAAGGAGCCGGCCGGTCTACTCGCCCTCGCCGAACTTGTCGGCGATCAGCGTCAGCAGCGCGTCCATCGCCTCGCGCTCCCGCTCGCCCGAGGTTTCGACCTCGATCTCGGTCCCGATGCCGGCCGCCAGCATCATCACGCCCATGATGCTCTTCGCATTGACGCGCCGCTGGCCGCGGCTCAGGAAGACTTCGCAGGGGTAGCTGCCGGCGAGCTTGGTGAGCTTGGCCGAGGCCCGGGCATGCAGTCCGAGCTTATTGCTGATGCTGATGCGCGTTGAAATCATCGCCGGGTCGGGCTCCCACGTTCTGTGCCTGGTTCTGGGGTCGGGCCGGTGCCACCTGAAGCACGCCCTGGGTCGCACCGGCCAGCGCGCGCGCCACGAGCATGTCGAGCGGCTGGTCCGCGTAGTTCATCGTGCGCCACAGCATCGGCACGTTGACGCCGGTGACGATCTTCACCCGCACGCCATCGGCGAGCCGTTGCGCGACATTGCACGGCGTGGCACCGAACACGTCCGTCAGGATCAGCGCCTCGCGGCGGCCGGGCACCGACAGCGCGCGCTCCAGCAGGATCGCTGCCTGCGCCTCGATCTCCTCGGGCGTGAGTTGCGGCGTCACGTCGAGCGCCTCGACCAGGGACATGGCCTCGGGAAACGCGTGCCCGGCCGCCACCTTGAGGGCCGAGGCCAAGGGTGCGTGCGCAATGATGAACAGTCCGGCCATGGAGAGCGATTATGGGTTCAGGCTTCGCGCCGGCACAGGATCACCGGGCAGTCAACGTGGCGAGGCGGGCTCGCGCACCCGCGGCGCACGAAAGACGAACCACCGCCCGCCCCGGCCGGACCGACGGATCCGCGCCCGTCCGCCCCTCGCCTCGATCCCTTCACGGCTGCACCTTCAGCCCGCCAAAGAAGGTCTCGAGCGTCTGGGCGGAGGGCTGCCCGCCCAGCGCCGCGGCGTGAAACACCCGGGTGCCCAGTGCGAACAGCACCGACTGATCGGCGATCGGCGTACCGTCGGGCTTGCGGCCGGCAACGCTGAAGCGCACCGCCCTGGGCTGCGGCGTCATGCCGGCGATCTGCGCGGCCTGTGAGGCAGTCTCGGCGCCATCGAGGTTGCGCACGCGCGACACCCGCAACTCGGCCAGCGCGGTGCCGACGATCCCGGGGTCGGCCATGTCGGCGGTGCTCAGGCCCCAGGTCGTGCCTTCGGCCGTGCATGCCAGCACCTGCATCTGCACCGTGGCCCCCGCCAGCGCCAGCTGGCGTGTCAGGCGCTCGGGCTTGCAGGGAAACAGCGCCACCAGCCCGCCGCCATCGGGACGCACTTCGCGCCAGTCGAGCGCGGGCGCGCAGGCCGCCGCAAGGATCAGGAGGCTCGCGACGCTGGCACACAGGGTAAGCCGTGACGACATCGGCTCATTATCCCCAGGCGCACCGCAGCGTCAGAATCGCTGCATGCACAGTGCCGCTGCCGCCTCCTCGCTCGCCGGTCTGCGCGTGCTCGACCTGTCGCGCGTGCTCGCCGGCCCCTGGTGCACGCAGGTGCTCGGCGACCTCGGGGCCGACGTGGTGAAGGTGGAGCGTCCCGGCACCGGCGACGACACCCGCGCCTGGGGCCCCCCGTTCCTGCACGACGGCCTCGGGGCCGAGAGCGACGAGTCGGCCTACTACCTCGGCGCCAACCGCAACAAGCGCTCGATCACGATCGATCTCGCCCACGCCGAGGGCCAGGCGCTGGTGCGCGCGCTGGCGCAGCAGGCGGACGTGCTGGTCGAGAACTACAAGGTCGGCGACATGGCCCGCTACGGGCTCGACTTCGCAACGCTGCACGCACTGAACCCGCAGCTCGTGTACTGCTCGATCACCGGCTATGGCCAGACCGGCCCCTACCGCGAGCGTGCCGGCTACGACTACGCCGTGCAGGGCCTGGGCGGGCTGATGAGCGTGACCGGCGAGCGCGACGACCTGCCCGGCGGCGGGCCCCAGAAGGTGGGTGTCGCGGTGGCCGACCTGTTCACCGGCCTGTACGCGGCCATCGGCATCCTCGCGGCCTTGCGCCATCGCGATGCCGACGGCCTGCGGCGCGGCCTGGGTCAGCACATCGACATGGCGCTGCTCGACACCCAGGTCGCGATGCTCGCCAACCTCGGCGCCAACTACCTGGTGAGCGGTCAGGTGCCGGGCCGCGCCGGCAACGCTCACCAGAACATCGTGCCCTACCAGGTGTTCGAGGTGGCCGACGGGCACGTGATCCTGGCGGTCGGCAACGACGGACAGTTCGCGAAGTTCTGCGAGGTCGCCGGCCGCCCGGAACTGGCCACCGATCCGCGCTTCGCGACGAACGCCGACCGCGTGCGCCACCGCGCGGCGCTGGTGCCGCAGCTGGCAACCCTGATGCACCAGCGTCGCCGCGACGACTGGCTCACCGCGCTGGAGGCCGTGAAGGTGCCTTGCGGGCCGATCAACCCGCTCGACCAGGTGTTTGCCGACCCCCAGGTGCTGGCGCGCGGCATGGTCGAGCCCGTGCCGCACCCACTGACCGAGACCCTGAAGCTGGTCGCCAGCCCGCTCAAGCTGTCGGCCACACCGGCCCGCACGCGCCGCCCGCCGCCGCTGCTCGGCCAGCACAGCGCCGAGGTGCTGGCCGACTGGCTGGGCTGGGATGCGCAGCGCGTCGCGGCGGCGCGCCTCCAGGGCGCGCTGGGCACGATGCACCCCTGAATCGGGAGACCGGGTCCGGCCCGCGCCACAAAGTGCTGGGCCGCGCGACGAAACGCTCGGACAATGCGCCCAGGGTGGTCTCGGACCGCCCGGCCAAGGCACCCCCATGACCGCTCGCCCCTCCCTGACCCGCGCCACCGCCGAAGCCGAGCCGCTGGATGCGTGGCGCGACATCGTCGCGCAGATCGGCCGCGAAGTCGCCGAGCCGCTGAGCGCGGCGCTCGAGCGCGTGATCCAGCTCACCACCACCGGCCGGATCGACCGCGAAGGGCTGCGCGCCTTGCGCGCCGAGATCGAGCGGGCCCGGCGCGTCGGCATGGTCGGACAGCAACTCTCGCGCTTCGCGTCCAGGCGCTTGCGCCAGTCTCATGAGCGGCTCGATCTCGCCCAGACGCTGCAGTCCGTGCTGACACACCGTGCACGCGAGGTCAGCGCGCGCGGCATCCAGGTGCGGCAAAGCACGCGCGCGATCGAGGTGCTCGTCGACCCGGCACTGCTGTTCAGCCTGCTCAATGCCGTGCTCGACTGGGCGGCCGAAGGAGCGCGGTCGAGCATCGATTTCCGGGTCGACCGGAAGGACTGGCCCGCGCACGGCCGCATCCACTGCAGCTTCACCCACGCACCGCCGGACGCAAGCCCCGGCGACGAACCGGCACTGACCTCGCTGAACTGGCAGCTGATCGGGCAGATCGCACACACGATGGGCCTGTCGCTGCACTGCGACACCGATGCAACGCAGGTGACGCTGACGCTGGAGTTTGCGCGCACCGTCAACGAGGCCCTCGAAGGCATGAGCGCCATCGAACTCGACCACGGCGACTCCTCGACGCTGAACTCCAAGCCGCTGGCCGGCAGCCAGGTGCTGGTGGTGGCCGCGCGCCGCCAGACGCGCCAGCAAGTGCGCGATGCCATCTCCAACATGGGACTGATGATCGACTTCGTCGCGTCGGTGGACGAGGCCGTCGACTTCTGCCGCGAAGGGCTGCCGCACGCGATCGTCTTCGAAGCGGCGCTGCGCGGCGAGCGGCTCGAGCAGCTGGCCGAGGAGATCCGCACCGAGTTGCCAGGCTTCTCGTTCATCGAGATTGCCGAAGAAGGCAACGCCTTCGAGATCTCGGGCTTCAACGGCATGAACCACTGTCGTGTGGGTCGCGACGGCCTGCAGCAGGCGCTGCCGTCCGCACTGGTGTTCGAGCTGTCGAAGCAGTTTTGAGCGATGGGGCGGGTCCGGCCCGCGGGTCTACAGGGAACCGAACACCTTCTTGAGGATCGCGCTGCCCGTGCCCACCGGGTCCTGGCGGATCTTCTTCTCTTCTTCGCCGATCATCAAGTACAGGCCGTCGAGCGCCTTGCCCGTCACGTACTGCTGCACGTTGGCGTCTTCCTTCTTCACCAGGCCGAAACCCGAGGCCTTGGAAGCCACGGCGTTGTACTTGTCGGCCAGCGCCACCTTCTCGGTCTGCTTGGTGACGATCGGCAGGAACTTCTCGCCGAGCGGCACGCGCGTCTTCTCCGCGAAGAAGCTCGTCACCGAGGTGTCGCCGCCGGTCAGGATCTTCTTCGCGTCGGAGACCGACATCTGCTTCACCGCAGTGCTGAGGAGCTGCTTGGACTCGGGCACGGCCGCCTCGGCAGCGCGGTTCATCGCGGTCACCAGTTCATCGACCTTCTTGCCCTGGCCCAGCCCTTTCAACAGCTTGGCGGCACTCTCCAGCCCAGACGGCAGCGGGATGCGAACTTTCGGGTTGCCGAGGAATCCATCGGTCTTGCCGAGCAGACTGACAGCCACCTCGGCGCCCCGTTCCAGCGCCGCCTTCAGCCCGGCGCTGGCGTCGGCCTCGCTGAGGGACAGTGCGCGCGCCTGCGCGGCCCAAACCCACAGTGCCATGCCGGCGGCGAGCTGGCCCGTAAACTCACGACGATCCATCGGACACCTCCATGAAATTGATGCGTTATGTTGCGGCCGGGGCCGCGGTCTTGGCAATCGGCATTGCCGCCACGCTGGCGTTCACCGGCAAGCAGGCGGCGCCCAGCGTGGCTTACACGCTGCTCGACGGCACTCAGCATCGCACCGATCAGTTGCGCGGCAAGGTCGTGCTGGTGAACTTCTGGGCCACCAGCTGCGCCACCTGCGTGAAGGAAATGCCGGACATCGCAGCGACCTACGAGAAGTTCAAGGCACGCGGCTACGAGACGCTGGCTGTGGCGATGAGCTATGACCCGCCGGCCTACGTGGTGAACTTCACCGAGACCCGCAAACTGCCGTTCCGCGTGGCGATCGACCACGACGGCGCCATCGCCCGCAGCTTCGGTGACGTCCAGCTGACACCGACCAGCGTGCTCATCAACAAGCGCGGCGAAGTCGTCAAGCGCTACATCGGCGAGCCCGATTTCGCCGAGCTGCACAAGTTGCTGGACCAACTGCTCGCCGAAGCCTGATCTTGCCGCGGCCCGGCCCGCAGCAAGGTCGGGCCGGGGCCCGTTGCGGTGTTCGGTGTCTTGTCCGAAACGCTGAGCGCCCGACCTCAACGCGGGCGCCGAGCCGGGTCATTTGATGCGGGTGAGCGCAACCGGGTATCAGGCCACGCGGGACAGGGCCGACACCACGTCGGACTGCGTCAGCATGCCAACCAGGCGCGCCTCGGGCCCGACGATCGGGATGTGGTGGTGCCCGCCCTGCGCGAACAGCGGCACCAGCTCGGCGACCGGCCGGTCGGCGCTGGCGACGCGCACCTGGCGCGTCATGATCTGGCCGACCACTTCGGGCTTGCTGCTGTGGGTGGCGGGTGTGCGGCGGATGAAGCTGCGCAGCCGCTGGGACCAGCCGTCGTGCACGTCCAGATCGGCATGGCGCAGGAAGTCGGCCAGCGTCACGATGCCGATCACGCGCTGCACGCGGTCGACCACCGGCAAGGCCTTGATGCGGTGCCGGTGCAGCAGTGCCCAGGCCTCCTGCAGCTCGGTGCCGAACGAGACGGTCACGACCTCGCGCGTCATGATGTCCTCGCACAACGTCGCCCCGAAGCGCCGCCGGTAGGCCTCGCCCTCGGCCGCATGCAGCAGCGCGACCAGATCGTCGCGGCTCACGTCGATCACCTGGCCGTAACGCTCGAGCACCGCGTCGAGGTCGGCGTCGCTGAAGCGGTGCGCCTCGTCGCCGCCCTGCCCCGGAGCCGCAGCCTGCTGGGCGTGCGGATAGGGCCTTCGCGTCGCACTGTTGTAGACCGCGCCGGCCAGCACCAGCAGCACCGAATTGACGCCGGCCGGGAACCACGCGAAGCCGAACGAGCCGACGCCGGCCAGGGCGGTGAGCAGCGCCATCGCGCCGCCCGGCGGGTGCAGGCAGCGCAGCGCGAACATCGCGCCGATGGCCACGCCCACCGCGACCGCGCCGGCCCAGGCCGGGTCGGGAATCAGGTGCGCGCAGGCGATGCCGATCAACGCCGAGATCGTGTTGCCGCCGACCACCGACCAGGGCTGCGCGAGCGGGCTCGCAGGCACCGCGAACACCAGCACGGCGCTGGCGCCGAGCGGCGCCACCAGCCAGGGCACCGCGGCAGCGGGCCATTGCGCCGCAACCCAGCGGCTCAGCAGGCCCGTGAGCAGCAGGCCCAGCACGGCGCCGAGCGCGGCGCGCGTCCGCTCGGTCGGTCCGACCGGCAGGCGCGCCGGCAGCCAGGCGCGCAGCGGCGGCCAGCTCATCGAGCAGTGCTGCAGCGCCGTCAGCCCGCGACGCCCACGCCGGCGGCCTGCGCCTGCTGGTCGGCGTGGTAGCTCGATCTCACCATGGCGCCGACGGCGGCGTGGCTGAAGCCCATCGCATAGGCCTCGGCCTCGAAGCGCTTGAAGGTCTGCGGCGTCACATAGCGCCGCACCGGCAGGTGGTGCCCGCTGGGCGCCAGGTACTGCCCGATGGTGATCATGTCGATGTCGTGCGCGCGCATGTCGCGCATGACCTGCAGGATCTCCTCGTCGCTCTCGCCCAGCCCGACCATGATGCCGCTCTTGGTCGGCACGCCGGGGGCGAAGGCCTTGAAGCGCTGGAGCAGCTCCAGGCTGAACTGGTAGTCCGAGCCGGGCCGAGCCTCCTTGTACAGGCGCGGGGCGGTCTCGAGGTTGTGGTTCATCACGTCCGGCGGGGCGGCTTTCAGGATCTCCAGCGCGCGGTCGGCGCGGCCGCGGAAGTCGGGCGTGAGGATCTCGATGCGGGTGGCCGGGGAGAGGGCCCGCACCTGGCGGATGCACTCGACGAAGTGGGCCGCGCCGCCATCGCGCAGGTCGTCGCGGTCGACGCTGGTGATGACGACGTAGCCGAGCCCGAGCGCGGCGATGGTCTTGGCCAGGTTCAGCGGCTCGTCGGGGTCGAGCGGGTCGGGGCGGCCGTGGCCGACGTCGCAGAACGGGCAGCGCCGGGTGCACTTGTCGCCCATGATCATGAAGGTGGCGGTGCCCTTGCCGAAGCATTCGCCGATGTTGGGGCAGCTGGCCTCCTCGCAGACGGTGTGGAGCTTGTGCTCGCGCAGGATCTGCTTGATCTCGTAGAAGCGGGTGCTGGGGCTGCCGGCCTTGACGCGGATCCAGTCGGGCTTCTTCAGCACCTCGGCGGCCACCACCTTGATCGGGATGCGCGCGGTCTTGGCTTGGGCCTTCTGCTTGGTCAGCGGGTCGTAGGACGCTTCGCCTGCAACCGGCGAAGAAGCGACAGGGGCCGAGGCCGGCGCAGAGGGAAGCGTGTTCATGGGTGTGGGCGCGCGATGTCAGGGGCTGAGATAGCTCTCGAGCCGGTCACCGAGGTCGGCGGCGGCGCGTTCCGGATCGACAGGGACTCCGATTGTAGAAAGGTCGACCGTGCGCAGCCCGGCGTAGCCGCAAGGGTTGATGCGCTCGTAGGGGCTCAGGTCCATCGCCACGTTCAGCGCCAACCCGTGGTAGCTGCAGTGGCGCGACACCTTGATCCCCAGCGCGGCGATCTTGCCGATGCCGCGCCACGGGTCGCGCGGGTCGGGCGGCCCCGGCAGCGCGCCGTGGCCGAAGGGGTCGCCGAGGTTCACGTAGATGCCCGGCGCGCCGGCGACCCGGTGACCGGTGACGCCATGGCCCTCCAGCGTCTTGATCAGGGCCTGCTCGAGCCGGAACACGTATTCCTTGACGAAGATGCCCAGGCGCTGCAGGTCGACCAGCGGATAGGCCACCACCTGGCCGGGGCCGTGGTAGGTCACCTGCCCGCCGCGGTTGCTGGCCACCACCGGGATGTCGCCGGCGTCGAGCACGTGCTCGGCCTTGCCGGCCAGGCCCTGGGTGAACACCGGCGGGTGCTCGCACAGCCACAGCTCGTCCGGCGTGCCCGGCGTGCGCGTCTCGGTGAAGGCGCGCATCGCCGCGAAGGTCGCCGCGTAATCCACGCAGCCCAAGGACTTTCGCAGCATCGCCCTCACACCCGATCGGCCGGCCGCCAGCGCGTGCGCGCGACGAACACCGCACCGGCCGCCTGCAGCGCGGCGATGGCAGCGCCCAGCCAGCCGCCGCCCTCGGCGCCCAGCGGCTGCAGCAGGCCGGCCAGCGCGTGCAGGCCGGCCGCGTGCAGCAACCACGGCAGCACGAGGTTCAGCACCACCAGCACCACCAGCGTCGTGCTCTCGGCCCGCCGCGCGCGCGGACCCCAATGGATCGCACAGGCCAGCGCCAGATCGCGCAGCGCCAGCAGTGCCCAGGTCAGCGGCAGCCCGGCGAGCGCCAGCGCGCGGCCGATCCCCGTCGGCGGCAGCACCGGCGCCAGCAGGCTCGCCACCAGCCCCCCCCCCAGTGCCAGCGCCAGCGACGCCAGCATCAGCGGCAGCCGCTCCAGCGTTGCGGTGTCCAGCGCGCCACCGGCGCGCCAGCGGGCAGCGAAGCGCTGCCACAGGCCGAGCTGCGGCGGCTCGATGAAGAGGCTCAGGTAGGCCGTGGTCGTGGCGCAGGCCGTCACGGCGAAGGCCACGCGCCACACCGCGCTCTCGTCCGGCCAGAAGCCGGCAGCGAACACCGCCAGCCAGGCCTGGAAGCCCAGCCAGGCGAACGGCCGCAGCGGCAGCTGCAGCACACCCGCCATCAGCCGCTGGGCGCCGAGCACCGCCCAGGCCGCGAACACCACCGCCGTCGCCGCGTAGAAAGTCGCCGCGCCGAAGCTCAGGCCCCACCAGCTCAGCACGCCGGCGGCCTCGTGCCGCGGCAGCGCGCCGAACCACGGGAAGACGACCAGCAGCACGATCCACCACGCGCCGCCCCGCCGCGCTGCCGTGCCGCCGCGTCGCAACGCCGCCAGCGCAACGATCAGGCTCACCGCCTGCAGGCCCACGCCGGCGGCCACCATGCCGACCAGCAGCGCCCACGACAGCCCCACGCCCTGCGCACCACTCGACGCCAGCCACACCGCGAGGCAGAGGGCGCCGCCATACCACGCGAACAGCGTGCCGCCGAACAGCTTGCCCCAGGTCAGCTGCCACGGCGTCAGCGACGACAGGCGCTGGGCATCCCAGGTCGCCTCGCTGACCTCGTCGAGCAGCGCGGCGCTGGCCAGCCGCGCGCCGTAGAAGCCGACCAGCAGCACGAAGCCGGTCTGCGCGATCGTGGGCAGTGCCGCCGGGCTGGCCAGGCCGACCGCGGCGAACACCAGCGCCAGCACGGCCGGCATGCCGAGCAGCCGCGCGGGCGAGAACTCGAGCCACAGCTGACGCTGGAACTCCGGATTGCCGGCCGCGAGCGCGCGCATCATGCAACACCCCCCGCGTTGGCAGGCACCCCGGCCACGCTGCGCAGGTAGCTCTGCTGCAGGTTCTCGCGCTGTTCGGCGAAAGCGCTGACCGCGAAGCCGGCGCCGATCAGCCGCGCCAGCAACGCCGCCTGGTCGGCATCGGTGCCGCTGAACGCGAGTTCCAGGTTGTGGGCATCGGCCAGGCCCGCCCGCAACCCGGCCTCGTGCGCCAGCCAGGCCTGCGCCTGTGCGGCCGCCGTCAGCAGACCGATGCGCAGCCGACGCACCGCACGCTCACCAACCGCCGGCACCGCGACGGCGGCCAGGGCGCGGTGCTCGACCACGCGGCCATCGCGCAGCATCAGCATGTGGGTCGAGTACTCGTCGAGCTCGGCCAGGATGTGAGACGACACCAGCAGGGTCATGCCCTCGTCGCGCAGGCTGCGGAACAGCGCCGCCAGCCCGGCCCGCGCCTCCGGGTCCAGGCCCGAGGCCGGCTCGTCGAGGATCAGCAGCTGCGGCCGGTGGATCAGCGCCTGACCGATCGCCACGCGCTGGCGCTGGCCGCGCGACAGCGCGCCGCACGGGCGGTCGAGCAGGTCGGTGAGCCCCAGGCGTTTGGCGACCCGCGGCACGGCGGCAGCGGCGGCCTCAGGCGTGGCGCCGTGCGCGAGCGCGGCGTAACTCAGGGTCTGGCGCACGCTCAGCGCCATCGAAACGCCGAAGCTGTCGGCCAGGAAACCGAGCTGGCGGTGGCTCTCGCGGGGCTGTGCGATCACGTCGATGCCGGCGACGGTGATCGCGCCCGACAGCGGCGTTTCCAGGCCGGCAATGCAGCGCATCAGCGTCGTCTTGCCGGCGCCGTTCGGCCCCACCAGCGCGGTCACGCTGCCATGCTCGATGCGGCAGCCGAGCGCATGCAGCGCACGCTGGGTGCCGTAGTCGTGGACGAGGTCGGCGACCTCGACGAGCGCGCCGGCGCTCAGAGCACCACCTTGACCATCGGGTGCGTGCTCAGCGTGCGGTAGAGCTCGTCGAGCTGCTCGCGGCTGGTGGCGGTGACGGTGAGGGTCAGGCCGAGGTAGTTGTTGCCCTTGCTCGGCCGCGCCTCGACCGTCTGCACGTCGAATGCCGGATCGAACCGCAGCGCGATGTCGACCATCGCATCGAGGAAGCCCTCGGCGTTGGACCCCATCACCTTGATCGGGAAGGCGCTCGGGTACTCGATCAGCGATTGCTCGGGAGGGATGGCCTTCATGGTCTGCTGCCGCTGCGTCTGGCGGGCACGCCGTTGCGGCGCCCGCGATGGACGGATTGTCCCGCAGCCGTGAAACCCCCTCAGGCGCTGCGGCTCAGATCGACTGGACCGGCTTGGCCCTTTGATAGGCCTCGTGGAGCCGGGCGTACACCGGCCCGGGCTTGCCGCGCAGCGTGCCGTGCCCGACCAGCTCGCCGTCGAGCCGGGTGACCGCCAGCACTTCCTTCATCGCCGAACTCAGCAGCAACTCGTCGGCCGAGAAAACCTCGCCCTCGCCAACCGGCCGCAGGCTGTAGCCGATGCCGCACTCCTCGCACAACTCCGCCAGCAGGTCGACCCGCACGCCCTCGAGCAGCAGCTCGCTCTTCGGCGGGCCGATCAGCGCGCCCTCCTTCACCAGCCACACGTTGGACGCCGCGGCCTCGGTCAGGAAGCCGTCGCGAAACAGGATGGTCTCGGCGGCTCCCTTGTCGGCCGACATCTGCCGTGCCAGCACGTTGCCGAGCAGTGAAATGCTCTTGATGTCGCCGCGCTCCCAGCGGAAGTCGCGCGCGCTGATGCAGGCCACGCCGGCATGGCGCTGCTCGGGCGTCGGCGGCTTCGCCGGGCTGCTCATCATGAAGACCGTGGGCGCGATGTCGGCCGGCATCGTGTGCTCGCGCAGCGCCACGCCGCGCGTGACCTGCAGGTAGACGAGCTGGTCTGCCGCGCCGCTGTGCTCGTGCTGGGCGGCCACCAGCCTGCGCATGCGCACCAGCCACTCCTCGCGGGTGTGCGGCGCGGCGATGCGCAGCTTGGCCAGGCTGCGCTCCAGCCGCGCCATGTGCTCGTCGAAACGGAACAGCCGCTGCGCATAGACCGGCAGCACTTCGTAGACGCCGTCGCCGAACATGAAGCCGCGGTCGAGCACGCTGACCTTGGCGTCCGCCAGCCGCGTGTAGTCGCCGTTCAGGTAGCACAGCGACTCGGCAACGCCCGCGGGCACGGAACTGGGCAGCAGGTTCATGGCCGCAGCGTAGGCCGGTCGGCGGCAATCGACAAGCGTTTCATCCGGCCCGCGTCATTTGATCCAGAGCCGCAGCGAATCCCAGGCGCGCCCCAGCAGGCCGGCGCTGTCGACGTTCTCCAGCACCGTCAGCGGCAGCTCGGCGACTGGCGCCCCGCCGGCCGTCACCTTGATGCTGCCGACCACCTGGCCCCGGGCAAGCGGCGCCACCAGCGGATCGGTGCGCGAGATGTCGGTCTTGAGCTTGTCGCCCTCGCCCTTGGGCACGCTGACATAGACGGCGTTCGCGCTGCCGAGCTTGGCGGTGTTGGAGACCCCCTTCCAGATCGGCGGGCTGACGACGGCCTGGTTGGCGTCGAACAGCTTGATGGCGTCGAAGGCGGTGTAGCCCCAGTTGAGCAGTTTCTGGCTTTCATTGGCACGCCCCTCCATCGACGCGGCGCCCAGCACCACGCTGATCAGCCGGCGCGGGCCGTTCGGGAAGTCGCGCTTGGCGGTGGTGATCATGCAGTAGCCGGCGGCGTCGGTGTAGCCGGTCTTCAGGCCGTCGACCGAGGGGTCGCGGTAGAGCAGCAGGTTGCGGTTGGGCTGCTTGATCTTGTTGAACGTGAACTCGCGCATCACCGAGTAGCGCAGGTAATCGGGGAAGTCCTGCACCAGCCGGGTCGCGATCACCGCCAGGTCGCGCGCCGTGCTGGTGTGCCCGGCAGCGGGCAGGCCTTCGGGGTTCTTGAAGGTGGTGGCCTTGAGGCCGAAGGCCTGGGCCTGGCGGTTCATCATCGCCACGAACTGCTCCAGCGAGCCGCCCACGCCCTCGGCCAGCACCACGGTGGCGTCGTTGCCGCTCTGCACGATCTCGCCCTTGAGCAGGTCGTCGACCGTGATCTGGCTGTTGAGCGGCAGGAAGCTGCGCGACGCACCGGTCATGCCGGTGCGCCAGGCGCGCTCGGACACCGGCAGCGTCTGCGTCAGCGTGATCTTCTTTTCCTTCAGGGCCTGGAACACCAGGTAGGCGCTCATCAGCTTGGTCAGCGAGGCCGGCTCGATCGGGCTGTCGGGGTCCTTCGCGGCGAGCACCTGGTTGGTGGTCACGTCGAACAGCAGGTAGGAGCGGGCCGCGATCTCGGGCGGCTGCACGGCCTGGGCCTGGGCCGCGACGCCCGTGAGAGCGCTGGCAGCAGCGAACAGAAGAGCGAACAGTCTTTTCATCGGGGTCTCTGCAACGGGAAACGGGAGCGGACAGCGCGCCGGTCAGGAGGACCAGCCGCGCACCACCAGCGACTTGAGCAGCGCGAGCTGCCCATGGAAGAAGTGGCCGACACCGGGGATCACCGTGACCGGCAGGCCCTGCGGGCGCGCCCAGTCGAAGGTGGCCGACAGCGGCACCACGTCGTCGGCCTCGCCGTGGAGGATCAGCGTGTCGGCCTTGAGTTCCTCGGGGACGGCGGGCACCTGCTGCTTCAGCGTCGACGGGGCGACGAGCGCGAGCCGGCGCGGCCGCGCCTCACCGACGAGCTGCGCCGCGGCACTGGCCGCGACGAAGCCGCCGAACGAGAAGCCGGCCAGCCACAGCGGCAGCGCCGGATCGCGTTGCGCCGCAATGACCGCCAGCGCGTCGTCGAGTTCGCCGCGCCCCTCGTCCCAGGCGCCGGCCGACGCGCCGACGCCGCGGAAGTTGAAGCGCACGCTGCGCGCGCCCAGCTGCAGGCCGGCGCGCGCGAGCGTCTGCACCACCTTGTTGTCCATCGTGCCGCCATGCAAGGGATGCGGGTGGCAGATCACCAGCACCGCGCGCGCCGGGCCGGCCGGCGCATCGAGCGCGCATTCGATGGCGCCGGCGGAGCCGCTCAGCGTCAGGCGCTGGGTCTGGACATTCATCGGGGCATCGACCGATCGGGGCGGTGCGCCGTGGCGTCAGCGGCCCACATCGGGCGGCAGCAGCAGCCGCTCGACGATGCGGCCGTGCTTCAGGTGGGATTCGACGATCTCGTCGATGTCGTGCGCATCCACATAGGTGTACCAGGTGCCTTCGGGGTAGACCACCGCCACCGGCCCGCCGGCGCAGCGGTCCAGGCAACCGGCCTTGTTGACGCGCAGCTTGCCGGGCCCCATCAGGCCGGCGGCCTTCGCCTGCGACTTGCAGCGGGCGAAGCCGGCCTCGGCATCGTGGTCTGCGCAGGCCGCCTCGCCGTCGCGCTTGTTGAGGCAGAAGAAGATGTGGCGCTCGTAGTAGCTCATCGGCGAATTGTAGGTTTGAGGCTATTCACCCCGCGCCGCGACACGACCGAGCAGGTAGGCGAGTGTCGCCCACGGCCACAGCCAGCCCACCCACTGCGACAGGCCGTGGAAGCGGATGAAGCGGCCCTGCTCCCACGACTGCAGGCTGGCGGCGTAGTAGGCATCGCCGGGCGCCATGTTGACCAGCGCGACGCCGAAGCTGATGACCAGCAGCGCCACGGCGGCGACGACGCGCGCCGGCAGCCACGCCAACAGCACCGCCACGATGCCGGCCACGCCGATGGCCGGCAGCACGGGCGGCGTCAGCCACGTCAGTGCGTGCTCGGGCCCGAAGTTCAGCGCCGTCGACAGCGTGGTGGCGGCGGCGCCCAGCAACAGGGCCCCGGCCAGCAGCACCAGCCGGCGCGGGCCAGGCCGCGTCAGCGTGTAAGCAAGCAGGCAGGGCGCCAGCAGACCCGCCGCCACACCCAGCAGTTCGAGGCCCGGCGCCAGGGGCTCGCTGGCCGAGGCCGCCGCATCGAGCCAGCCCTCCCAGGGCGTGCCTTCCAGCCCTTCGGCAAGCAGATCGCGGGCACGGTCCAGCACGTGACCGAGGCCGAAGGGCAAGGGCGGCGGGAACAGCAGGCCGAAGGGCCACAGCAGCAGCAACGTCAGCCCCGCGCCGCGGTCGCGCAGCAACCAGCGCTCGCGCCAGCGCTGCCAGTGGCCGAGCACCCCGAGCGCATGCAGCGCGAGCATCAGCACCGCGCCGATCGCCGCGCCCGCGGTGTTCAGGCTCCAGTCGATGATCGATGGCACCCGCCGCGGCAACAGGTGCTGCAGTGTCTCGAGCGTGTAGCTCAGGCCGCTGGACACCACGACCGCGGTGACCCAGGCCAGCCAGACCCGGCAACCGCCACGCAGCAAGCCGGCCACCAGCAGGGCGCCGAGCGGCACATAGGCCATCAGGTTGCTGACCAGGTCGAACTGGCTCACGCCGCGCGGCTTGGGCAGCGGCAGCAGCCACCAGCTTTCCACGTTCGTCGGCCATTCCCAGCCGATGAACGGATGCAGGCTGGCATAGACCATCAGGCAGGCACAGGCCGCCGCCAGGGGCCAGGCCGAGCTGCTGCGGTGACCCGCCATGCACCCTCTCCCGTAGCGTTGACAGGCCCTAGAACGGCTTGACGACGACCAGCACGACGATCGCGGCAAAGACCAGCACGGACGCTTCGTTGAAGAAGCGGAACCAGCGGTGACTGCGGCGGTTGGTGTGCAGCTCGAAGGTGCGCAGCAGCCGTTTGCAGGCGTGGTGGTAGCCGACCGCGCCGACCACCAGCGCGAGCTTCGCATGCAGCCAGCCGTTGCCCGGCCCGCGACCGATGCCATAGCCGAGCCACAGCCACAGGCCGAGGCCGAGCGCCGGGACCATCAGCAGCGTGCTGAAGCGGTAGAGCTTGTGCGCCATCAGCAGCAGCCGCTCGCGCTCGGCATGGCTGTCGGCCGGCACCATCGCGAGGTTGACCAGCAGCCGCGGCAGGTAGAACAGCCCCGCAAACCAGCACGCGACGAAGACGATGTGAAAGGCTTTGATCCAGAGCATCGGCCGCATTATGGGCGGCAGTCCCGCTGCCGAACACCCGCCGACAGCGGCCGAAGGCCGCTGCGGCGCAGGCCGCTCGCAACGCGAAGCGCCCGCGGAGGCCATAAAAAAGCCCCGGCGCAAGCCGGGGCTGGAAAGCCTGGCGCTGTCACACGTTCAGGCTCCTGCTCAGGGAGGTGAAGCAGGGAATGAACGCCTTGCGACGTATCATTCGGCGGCAATTTTAGCAGCGCAGGGCCTGCGATTTCCTGTCAGATGCGCGGCGCAGACTGGCGGTTCGGGGTCTCTTCGTCCCGCCTCCCTTTCAGCGCCTCGCGCCCCCACCGGTCACGCCCGTGAGTTCATTCCCCCAACGCTTCCCCGCCACGCGCGCGCGCCGCCTGCGCCGCGACGATTTCACCCGCGCGCTGGTGCGCGAACACGCGCTCACCGCATCGGACCTGATCCTGCCGGTGTTCGTGCTCGAAGGCAGCAACCAGGCCCAGGACGTGGCCTCGATGCCCGGCGTGCAGCGCCTGAGCCTGGACCGCCTGCTGCCGGTGGCCGAGGCCTGCGTGCGTGAGCGCATCCCGGTGATGGCGCTGTTCCCGGTGATCGACCCGGCGCGCAAGACCGAGGACGGCCGCGAGGCGATGAACCCCGAAGGCCTGGTGCCGACCGTCGTGCGCGAGTTGAAGCGCCGCTTCCCCGAACTGGGCCTGCTGACCGACGTGGCGCTCGACCCTTTCACCACCCACGGCCAGGACGGCCTGCTCGACGCCACCGGCTACATCCTCAACGACGAGACGGTCGCGGTGCTGACGCAGCAGGCGCTGGTGCAGGCCGAGGCGGGTGTGGACATCGTGGCGCCGAGCGACATGATGGACGGGCGCATCGGCGCGATCCGCGACGCGCTGGAGGCCCGGCGCCTGATCCACACCCGCATCATGGCCTACAGCGCCAAGTACGCGAGCGCCTTCTACGGCCCCTTCCGCGACGCGGTCGGCTCGGCCGGGAACCTGGGCAAGAGCAACAAGAAGGTCTACCAGATGGACCCGGGCAATACCGACGAAGCCTTGCGCGAGGTGGCGATGGACCTCGCCGAAGGCGCCGACATGGTGATGGTCAAGCCCGGCATGCCCTACCTCGACATCGTGCGGCGCGTGAAGGACGAGTTCCGCGTGCCGACCTTCGCCTACCAGGTGAGCGGCGAGTACGCGATGCTCAAGGCCGCCGCCGCCAATGGCTGGCTCGACGGCGACGCGGTGATGATGGAGTCGCTGCTGGCCTTCAAGCGCGCCGGGGCCGATGGCGTGCTGAGCTATTTCGCGCTCGAGGCCGCACGGACGCTGAACGCACGGTGACGACGGGATGCGGATCTTCCACATCAGCGCGGACCAGTTCACCGAGCTGACCGCGTTGCCCGACACGCTGCCGCCCACCGGCTACCTGTGGATCGGCAGTGCGCGGCGCGAGTTCGAGGTCGGCGTGGCGGTGCTGCAGGCCGCGCTGCAACGCTGGACCGGCGGGCAGCTGGTCGACCTGCACGTCTCCGACCTGCTGAACAACCAGCTGCCCTCGCACTTCGACTACACCTCCTGGTACGACGTGATGGTGTTCCGCCGCCTCGCCGCCGGCAGCGGCAGCAGCGGCCTGTTCCTCGACGATCAGCAGGGCACGCTGGCGAGCGCCAGGCGCGCGCTGGAAGCCATCGACACCAGCCCCGTGGGCTTCGCGCTGTTCGACCGCGTGCTGCTCAGCGTGCACCCGACCGACTGCCAGGTGCGCGAGTTCTTCGCGAACCGCTTGGCGCAGGCGGGCCAGGGCAGCGATGCGCGCGCCGCGGGCGTGCGCATGCCGGCCGGTCCGGCCGACCTGATGCTGCGCATGGTCAACCACATGGTCGACAGCTACCTGGAGCTGCGCCGCCTGCTGACCCGCCAGCTCGGCTACCTGCAGCAGGAGCTGTTCCGCCCGCGCAGCCACTTCAGCGACTGGCAGGTGCTGCTGGACTCGCGCAACGCGCTGCACCTGCTGGAGGACACCTGCGAAGACCAGCGCAGCGCGGTCTCCGAGTGGATCGACGCGCTGGACGAATGGCCCGACGAAACCGAGCCGGCCGCCAAACGCGAGCGCGAGCTGCTGCGCGTGCGCTCGCGCGACGTGCTCGAACACATCGAGCGCGTGCTCAGCCACGTGCGCCGCCTCGAGAGCTCGGCGGAGGGCGCGGTGCAGATGCATTTCTCGGCGCAGAGCAACCGCACCAACGAGATCATGCGCACGCTGACCGTGCTGACCGCGGTGTTCATGCCGCTGAACCTGATCACCGGCTTCTTCGGCATGAACTTCGATTTCCTGCCGCTGGTGCACAGCGGCACCGGCATCTGGATCACGACCGTGCTGATGGCCGTGCTGGCGATCGGGCTGGTCGTCTACTTCCGGCGCAAGCGCTACCTCGAACGCGGTCGCTGAGGCGAGCGCCCCGTTCCCGAGCGCGACCGGGGCCGCGTCGGCATTCATACCCGGTCGCGTTCGCCCGTATCAATCATCCGGCGCCCGAAGCGTCCACCGGCCAGCCGCCTGCAGGTACCGCGCAGTGCTGTGACGGGTCGTTGTGTGGAGTGAAGTAAGGAGGCGAGCCGGGCAGGACACCGAAGGCCGCAAGGAGCCCTGGCCCTGGGGCTTCAAGCCGATGCGTTTGGATGCATGCCGGATCAGCCCGCGGCGGCGCGGCCGGCCCAGATATCGAAGGCCCGCAGCGACAGCGCAGGGCTGATCGCCTCGCCCTGCAGCTCGTCGCACAGCTCGTGCGCGAGGAAAATGCGCTGGGACTCGTTCTCCACGCCCTCGGCGATGACGGTGATGTCGAGGCTGCGCGCCATCTGGATGATGGCGCGCGCGATCGCGACCGAGCCGCGTGCCTCGGGCAGATCGACGACGAAGGAGCGGTCGATCTTCATCTTGTCGATCGGCAGCGACTTCAGGTGACCGAGCGACGAGTAGCCGGTGCCGAAATCATCGACCGACAGACGGATGCCCAGCGCCTTGAGCTGTGCCAGCTTGCCGCCGACCTCGGGCAGTTCGTCCATCAGCATGCGCTCGGTCAGCTCGAGCTCGAGCAGCCGTCCGGGCAGGCCGACGTCCTGCAGCGCGCGCGCCACCGTCGCGACGAAATCGGGCGCCTGGAACTGCATCGCCGACAGGTTCACCGCCACCGGCACCGAGCACACGCCCTCGTCGTGCCAGCGCCGCGCGGCACGCGCCGCCTCGCGCATCACCCAGTCGCCGATCGGCAGCATCAGGCGCTGCTGCTCGGCGAGCGGGATGAACTGGTCGGGCAACAGCAAGCCGCGCTCGGGGTGCTGCCAGCGGATCAGCGCCTCGGCGCCGACCAGCACGCCGTCACCGGCGCGCACCTGCGGCTGGAAGTGCAGCACGAACTCGCCGCGCTCCAGCGCCTGGGCCAGCTCGCCCTCCATCACCAGCGCCGCATAGGCGTTGCTGGCGAGCGCGGGGTCGAAGAACTGGTAGGTGGCGCGACCGCGGGCCTTGGCGCGGTACATCGCGGTGTCGGCGTGCTTGATCAGCTCGGCCGGCGTCTGGCCGTCGCCCGGGAACATTGCGATGCCGATCGAGGGCGTGACCGAGATCGGCCGCCCTTCCTCGGCGTGCAGCGGCACCTCGATCGCCGCCAGCAGCTTGCGTGCGACGTCGATCACGTCCTCCTGCCGCGGGCCGCCGCCGAGCAGCACCATGAATTCGTCGCCACCGAAGCGCGCGACCACGTCGCTGGCGCGCAGCACGGCGCCGATGCGCTGCGCCACCGTCTGCAGCAGCGCGTCGCCCGCCGGGTGGCCGAGCGAGTCGTTGACGCGCTTGAAGTGGTCGAGGTCGATGAACAGCAGCGCGAGCGGCTCGCACGCCTCGCGGGCACGCGCCATCAGCTGGTCGATCTCGGACATGAAGGCCAGGCGGTTCGGCAGGCCGGTCAGGGCGTCGTGGTGCGCCAGGTGATGGATGTGCGCCTGCGCGGCGTGGCGGTCGCGGATGTCGCGCACGATGGTCATGCGCAGCCGCTCGCCGCCGCGCACCATGGTGCGCACGATGAATTCGACCGGGATGCGCTGGCCCGACTTGTCGATCAGCGCACTCTCGTAGGCCGTTTCCTGCCCGGAAACGATCACGGCGGCCACCTTGCCCGCCTGGTCGGGGGCGACGAAGTCCAGCGTCTTGCGCCCCAGCAGCTCGTCGAGGCCGTAGCCGACCAGCGCGCTGACCGGTGCGTTGGCGTCGGTGATGAAACCGTCCTTGTGAAAGACGATGCCCTCGGCGCTCGCCTGCATGAACTTGCCCAGCCGCTCCTCCGATTCGCGCACCGCCTGTTCGGCGAGCCGGTGGCGGGTGATGTCGGAGATCAGCACGAAGAAGGCGATCACGCGGCCATCGGCCGCGAGCTGTGGCAACAGGTGCACCTCGAGCCACTGCGTGTCGCCATCGGCCCGCGCGAGCCGCCGCTCGTAGACGACGGCCCGGCGCTGCTGCAGGACGGCGTCGAGCTGCGGCTGGATCTGGCGCACCGCGGCCTCGCCGATGACCTGGGCGATCTGCAGGCCGATGATCGATTGCTCGTCCTGCCCGAAGGTCTGGGCATAGGGCTGGTTCGCGAACAGGCAGCGTTGCTCGCGCGCGTCGTAGCAGGCGATCAGGGCCGGCACGCTGTTGGCCAGCAGCCGGAACTGCTCGGCCTGCGAGCAGGCCGCGAGTTCGGCGCGCTTGGCCTGCGAGGTGTCGTGGAGGACGCAGATCCACAGCTCGAGCGGTGCGTGCCACTGTGCGGCGCAGTCGATCCAGGCCTCGCGCGGCAGGTCGGATGCCGCCCCGACCGCACGCAGCAGGCTCAGCTGCAGTGAAAACCCGTCGCCGTGCTTCAGGGCCGCGAGCAGGCCGCCGCGCGAGCCGTCGGGGAACACCCGCTGCCAGCCCGCACCCTGCGCCGCCACCGCGGACAAGCCGGTGAGCGCGCTGAAGGCCCGATTGACCCGGCGCGTCAGGCCGTCCCGTGTGAGCAGCAGCACCGGACTCGGCAAAGCGTCCCAGAGGGACAGCTCGTCGGTGTGCGCAAGCGGGAGGGCGGACATTGGTTCGGGAGGCGCGGCGAACCATCATAGGGGGTGCTGCTCGGCGGGTCGATGCGGCCGAACCCTGCGGCGGCGCACTGGCGCCTGGCGACTCGACGGACCGGCTCACGCCGGCGCCGGACAGGCACCTAGGCGCGACCCATCACCTCGCGCGCCAGGCACAGGTCGTCCCACGCACGCGCCTTGTCGGCCGGGTTGCGCAGCAGATACGCCGGGTGATAGGTCACGATGGTCGGCACGCCCTGGTAGTGATGGACACGACCGCGCAGGCGGCCGATCGGCTCGCTGGTGCGCAGCAGCGACTGCACCGCGAAGCGCCCCATCGCCAGGATCAGCCGGGGCTGCACCAGGGCCACCTGGCGGGCGAGGTAGGGCGCGCATTGCGCCACCTCGTCCGGCAGGGGGTTGCGGTTCATCGGCGGGCGGCACTTCAGCACGTTGGCAATGAAGACCTGCTGCTCGGGCCGGGCGTCGGCGTTGTCGACCCGGCGCGTCAGGCCGAGCGCACGCAGCATGTTGTCGAGCAGCTGGCCGGCCTTGCCGACGAAGGGCTCGCCCAGGCGGTCTTCCTGTTCGCCCGGCGCTTCGCCGACCACCATCCAGTGCGCCTGCTCGTGGCCGACGCCGAACACGGTGTTCGTGCGGCCTCGGCTCAGCGCGCAGGCAGTGCAGTCGGCGACCGCGGCGCGCAGCGCGGTCCAGTCCATCGTCTGGACCCCCACCGGCCGAGCGCCCCGATCGGCCGCAACGGCCTCCCGTGCCGGCACATCGCTGCCAGATGCCCGGGCCACCGGGCCGGCCGTCGGGTCCTGCGAGGCGGGCGCCTCGCCGCCCACCCGCTCGGCGGGGCGGGTAGAGGGGGGCGCCACGTCAGCCGGAACGGCAGCGCGGTGCTCGCCGGAGTGGGGAGACGGCCACAGCCGTATCCCCATCTCCGCGAGCATCCGCGTCTGCCGCTCATCCCAGGCCATGCACCACCTCCGGAATCTGCAGGCTCATCACCACGGCGTCTTCGCGCTGCCGTCCACGCGCCGGGTAGTAGCCGCGGCGCAGGCCGATGTTGCGAAAGCCGTAGCGCTCGTACAGCGAGCGGGCGCGCAGGTTCGAGATCCTCACCTCGAGCCACAGTTGCGAGGCGCGGTGTGTCCGCGCGATCGCGCGCAACTCGTCGAGCATGTAGCGTGCGTGACCGCGTCCCTGCATCGCCGGCGCGACACTCAGGTTGAGCAGATGCAGTTCGTCGACGCCGAGCATCGCGACGAAGTAGCCGACCATCCCGTCCTGCGGCGTGCGCAGCACCTGCGCCGGATAGCCGGCCCGCAGGGAGTCCAGGAAATTGCCGTGCGACCACGGGAAATCGAAGATCGCCTGCTCGATCGCCATCACGGCATCGAAATCCCGCTCGACCAAGGCGCTCAGCGTGCGCGGCTGCGGCTGCAGGACGGCGTTCAAGACGGCTCCCTGCCGCGGGCCTGTGCCGTGACTTGCGCCTGGCGCAGGGCCATCCGCTCGGCCGTGGTCTGCGCCACCCGGTCGCGCACATAGAGCGGCAGCGCGCAGGCGGCGTCGACCTGCTCGCCGCGGGCCCAGGCCGCGCGGGCGAGCGCCAGCAGGGCGGCCGCGCGCGGTGCGCTGTCGGGCCAGGATGCGCCCGGCAGCCCTGCCCAGGCCCCGGCATGGGCGAGCAGCGAACTGCCTGCGATCTGCTGCGGCCGGGCCTCGCCGGCGATGCGTGCGGCCAGCGAAGCCGGCTCCCGCAGCGCTGGCGGCTCCAGCACGGTCCAGCCCGTATCGGCCCAGCGGTAGCGCGCTGCGTACGCCTCGCCCATGCGCGCATCGACCGCCACCCAGAGCTCGTCGGCCGCGCCCTGGCGGCGCGCGTCCTCGGCCACCGCCATCAGCGTGTCGAGCATCAGGACCGGCCGACCGGCGCCAAAGGCCAGCCCCTGGGTCACGGCGCAGGCGGCGCGCACGCCGGTGAAGGCGCCGGGGCCGCGCCCGCAGCCGATGGCGTCGAGATCGCGCAAGCCGAGCCGCGCCTCGGCCAGCAGCGCCATCAGCGCCGGCAGCAGGGCGCTCGAGGCCAGCGCCCCGCCCGGCAGCGCACGCACCCAGGCCCGATCGCCGCGGCACAGACCGAGGTGCAGCGTCTCGGTGGCGGCGTCGAGCACCAGCAGGCGGGGCGTCATGCACGGGCTCCGGTTGACGACACAGGGTCCGCCACGCCCAGAGCGCACGGCAGGCCGACGACGCGGCACTGCAGGGTCGTGACGAGCGGGGCGTGGGCCGGGCGGGCCGACGCGTGGGCCGCGGCGAGCCATGACGGCCTGGCGCGCGGTGGGGCCGCGCGGACCCGGTCAACTCCGGTGGCCCGCGGGCCAGACAGCGGGCTGGGTCGGGAGTCCATGCCTCAGTGTAGCGGCGGCGCGGCCGCCGGCCACGACGCACCCGCCCGCTACCATCGCGCCCATGACCCGATGCCCGAGCCGCTTGTGGCGCTGCCTCATGGGGGCTGCGGCCCTGGCCTGGGGCGCGGCGGTGGCGGCCGGCCCTGCGCCATCGGCGCCGCGGGGCGAGTTGCCGGCGGCCGTGCAGGCCGCGCTCAGGCGCGCGCAGCTGCCCGCCGATGCGCTGGTCGCCTACGTCGCCGAGCTGGGCCCGCAAGGCGCGGCGCGCACCGTGCCGCGCCTCGCGCACCGCGCGCAGCAGCCGGTCAACCCGGCCTCGCTGATGAAGCTGTACACGACCGGCGCCGCGCTCGACGTGCTGGGGCCGGCCTGGACGTGGGCCACGCCGGTGCTGACCACCGGCCCGGTGGTCGACGGTGTGCTGCAGGGCGATCTGCTGATCCAGGGCCGCGGCGATCCGACGCTGGTGATCGAGCGGCTGTGGCTGCTGCTGCGGGAGGTGCAGCAGCGCGGCATCCACGAGATCCGCGGCGACATCGTGCTCGACAGCAGCGCCTTCGTGCTGGACAGCGCCGACGCCGGCGATCCGGCCGACTTCGACGGCGAACGCCTGCGGCCCTACAACGTGCGGCCCGACGCCCTGCTGCTGAACCTCAAGTCGATCACGCTGCGCCTCGTTCCCGATCCGCTGCACGGCGTGGCCCGCGTCAGCGCCGACGTCGCGCTCGCCGGGGTGCAGATCGACACGGCGGTGCCGCTCGTGTCCGGCGAATGCGGTGACTGGCGTGCAAGCCTGAGACTGGACTTCAGCGATCCGGCGCGGTTGCGCCTGACGGGCCTCTATCCGGCAAGTTGCGGCGAGAAAACCTGGCCGGTGGCCTACGCCGAGCCCGGCAGCTACAACGTGCGGCTGGTCGCCGGCGTGTGGCACGAGCTCGGGGGACAGCTCGCCGGCGGCGTGCGCAACGGCGTCACGCCGCCGAGCGCGCTGCCCCTTTTCGAAGTCAACTCGCCGCCGCTGGCGGCCGTGGTGCGCGACATCAACAAGTTCAGCAACAACGTGATGGCACAGCAGCTCTTCCTCAGTCTCGGGCTGGAGCAGGCAGCGCGCACCGGGCCGGTCATCTCCGCATCGGCGCAGCTGCCGGCGTCGGCACCGGTGGCAGCCAGCACCGCCGAAGCGGCGCGGGAACTTCTGCGCTCGCAGGTGCGCACGCGCGCCGCCTGCTCCGATGCGGAATTCTCGATCGACAACGGCTCCGGTCTGTCACGCCGCTCGCGCAGCAGCGCGCGCTGCCTGGGCGCCTGGCTGCAGGCACTGTGGGCCAGCCCGGCGATGCCGGAACTGATGAGTTCGCTGCCGCTGACCGGCGTCGACGGCACGACCCGCCGCCCGGGCCGCGACTGGGGCGCCGCGCTCGGCCGCGCGCACCTCAAGACCGGCTCGCTGCGCGACGCCATCGGCCTGGCCGGCTATGTGCTGGGCAGCTCGGGCCGGCGCTACGCCTTCGTCGCGATCGTCAACCACCCGAACGCCGGGACGGCGCGGCCGGTGCTCGACGCCCTGGTGCAGTGGACCGCGGACGACACCGAGCGATGAGCCCGGTCGTGCAGGACCTCATCGGCTATGCCGCCGCCGCGCTGACGACGGCCGCCTTCGTGCCGCAGGTCTGGCTGAGCTGGCGCACGCGCGACCTGGGCGGTGTGTCGCTGGCCATGTACGGCGTGTTCACGCTCGGCATCGCGCTGTGGCTGCTGTACGGGCTGGTGCTCGGCTCGGGGCCGATGGTGATCGCCAACACGGTCACGCTGGTGCTGTCGCTGGCGATGCTGGGCCTGAAGCTGCGACACCGGCGCGGGCCCCGACCTCCCGAAGCCGACTGAGCGCCCCCCCCCCCCGGCCGGCACCGGGGCCGGCAAACTCAGTGCCAGCCGGCGAGGCAGGCGGTTGGCGCTGAACCCCCGTCAGAACGGGTTGTTGGTTGCGCGCGTGACGGCGAGAGTGCCGAGGGAGGCGTGCCCGTTCACACCGAAATGGCGGTCATCGGCCCACAGGTAGTTCAGGGCCGTGGCACCCGTCACCAGCGTGCCCGGCGTTGCCGGCACGCTCGTCGTCCCGGCGGTGGGGCCGGTGCAGGAAATGGCGCTCAGCGTGGTGCAGGCGGCCGTGGACACGCTGACGTAGCCATAAGCCGAAGGGTTGTTGATCAGCAGTTGCAGTTGCTCGTCAGCCTGCACCAGACCGATCAGGCGACCGTCGTTGATCAACGCGGCACGCATGCCCGCATTGAAGCGATCCGTGATCCGCGTGAGCAGCGCGGCTCGCTCGGCGCTGACGAGGTTCTGCGCGATACCGAACGGCGTGGCCCCCAGGTTCGGCACCGTGGCGACCAGCACCCGTGCGCCCGACTGCGCCAGTGCGTTGACCTGCGTGCCCAGCACGCCACCCGCCGCTTCGGCAAGCGCCACGACGGCATCGGCACTTTGCGCCGGGTACTGCGCATAAGCGTCGAGAATGTCCTTCTGCCCCACCAGCACCGTCGCGAGATCGGTGCTCACGAAGCCCCCGACGTCGGTTCGTGCCTGAATGACCTGGGCCTGGAGCTCGGTGATCCCCGCACCGACCTGCGCGTAGATCTTTCCTCGCGGCACGGCCTCCGAGAAGGTGTTGCACTGCGCAAAGCCCATCCCGTACTGGGAGCCCAGCACCTGTATCCAGAGCGGGTAAGTGTTGCAGTCGAGCGCACCGGTCGGTGCGCCGGTCGCATCCACGGCCTGCGCATTGACCGAGTACTTGGCCCCTGCCAGGGCCGTGATCGTGCCGCCGTTGACGTCGGTCAGGTTGCCGCCGGCGATGACGCTGGATTCGTCGCCGAACACGATCAGGCGCTGCGGCACGTAGGTGCTGACACGGTCACCGCCGCCACAGCCGGCCAAGGCCAGCAGGCCGGCCAGCAGCGGCGCACACAACGCACGCGGCAGACCGCGAACGCAAGCTATCCCAACAGTCATGCTCACTCCAGATGCAAATGCAAAGGCAAGGGTGTGGGGGTCGGCGCCCTCACGGCGCGGCGGCACGCTGCAGACGGTCCCGAACGCCCTCCCAGGCAGGACCATCGGGCGGCTCTTCAACCCAGATCAACTGCACGCCTTCGTCGTCGAACTCGCGCAGCACGGAAAACAATTCATGCGCCGCCGCGGCCGGATCGTCCGGCATGCGGCGCGCATGCAGGCGCGGTGGCGGCGCCACGCTGCGGGAATATACCGCCAGCCGGCTGCTGCCCTGCTTCGCCAGGGCATCGGCCGGCAGCACCTCGAGCGCCGTGCGCAGGGCGGTGGCCGGCATCAGCCTCAGGGTGGCGCGCGGCGCGTAGTGCGATACCAGGCTGCCCGGCGCGCGTGGGGTGCTGCCGGCGAGGCCGGCCGCGGCGACATCGCGCAGCGGTTCGCCGGCCGCCGCCTCGATGCGCTCGCGCGCCAGCACGCCGGGGCGCAGCAGCACCGGGTGGCCGCGCGAGCAGTCGACGATGCTCGATTCGATGCCGACCTCGCAGTCGCCACCATCGAGCACGGCCAGGTCCGCATCGAACTCGCCGACGACATGCGCGGCGCGCGTCGGGCTGACCCGGCCGAAGCGGTTGGCACTCGGCCCGGCGACGCCCGGCACGCCGAGCGTCGCGGCCGAGCGCAGCAGCGCTTGCGCCACCGGGTGCGCGGGGCAGCGCAGGCCGATCGTGCCCTGCCCGCCCGCGGCCGCTGCGGCAATGCCCTCACGGCGCGCCACGATCACGGTCAGTGGGCCGGGCCAGAAGGCGGCCATCAGGCGCCGTGCCAGCGGCGGCAGCTCGGCCGCGAACGCCTGCGCACCGTCGGCATCGGCCACGTGCACGATCAGCGGGTGGTCGGCCGGGCGGCCCTTCGCAGCGAAGATTCTCGCGACGGCCGCATCGTCGTCGGCGCGCGCGCCGAGGCCGTAGACGGTCTCGGTGGGAAAGGCCACCAGGCCGCCGGCCGCGAGCAGCCGTGCCGCTTCGGCAACCGCCTGCGGCGCGTGGCCATCGAGCAGCGCCATCGTCAGAACGCCGGCAGGCCCAGCAACCCGGCCGCGCGCAGCGCGGTGTCACGCGCCGCCTCGGCGGTGGCCGCGGTCAGCGTCAGGTGGCCCATCTTGCGGCCGCGCTGCGCGCTGCTCTTGCCGTAGAGATGCAGGTGCGCGCCGGGCAGCCTCATCACGGCGGCCCAGTCGGGCGTGCGCTCCTCGCCGGAGGCATCGAACCACAGGTCGCCGAGCAGATTGAGCATCACCGCCGGCGAGTGCAGCCGGGGCGCGACCAGCGGCAGGCCGGTCATGCAGCGCACCTGCAACTCGAACTGGGAGACGTCGCAGGCGTCGATGCTGTAGTGGCCGGAGTTGTGCGGCCGCGGCGCCATTTCGTTGACGACGAGTGAGCCGTCCTGCAGCACGAAGAACTCGACGCACAGCACGCCGACGTAGTTCATGCCTTCGGCGATGCGTTCGGCCGCGCCACGCGCTGCACTGGCCAGTGCGGCCGGGATGTCCGGTGCCGGGGCCTGCGTCACCGCCAGGATGCCGTCGCGATGCAGGTTCTGCTGCACCGGCAGCGAGACGACCTCGCCCTCGGCGTTGCGCGCCAGGATCACGCTGATCTCGAGCGCCAACGGCAGCAGCTTCTCGAGCACGCAGGGCGCACGCCCGAGCTCGTCCCAGGCCTGTGCGAGCGCCTCGCGCGTGGCGACGCGCCGCTGGCCCTTGCCGTCGTAGCCGAGGCGCGCGGTCTTCAGGATGCCCGGCAGCAGTGCGGCGTCGACCTCGGCGAGCTGCTCCGGTGTCGCGATCACCGCGTGCGGCGCGCAGGGCACGCCGCACTGCTCGAAATGCCGCTTCTCCCGCGCGCGGTCCTGGCAGATCGCCACCGCCTCGGCGTCCGGTGCGGCCGGCAGGTGCGCGCCCAGCGTGTAGAGCGCACCGGCCGGTACGTTCTCGAACTCGGTGGTGATCGCGGCGCAGCGCTGCAGCATCTGCGCGAGGCCCTGCTCGTCGAGGTAGTCGGTCTGCACGTGCACATGCGACACCAGGCCCGCCGGGCTCGCCACGTCGGGGTCCAGCACCGCGGTGAAATAGCCCAGGCGCTGCGCGGCGTGGACGAACATGCGGCCGAGCTGGCCGCCCCCCATCACGCCGAGCGTGGTGGCCTGGGCGCCTGCGGCGACTGCTGCAGGCAGGATGGTCTTGTGGTGGCTCGACATCGGCATTCCAGCGGGGACCGGCCCGTGCAGGGCGGTCTGTGCATCAAGGGGTGGGGCGCGTCGAGAGCGTGGCGGTCTGGGCGCGGGCGGCCTCGGTCTGGCGCGCACGCCAGGCATCGAGCTGCTCGCGCAGGCGCACGTCGTCATGCGCCAGCAAAGCCACCGCGAACAGCGCCGCGTTGGCCGCGCCGGCCGCACCGATCGCGAAGGTGGCCACCGGCACGCCCTTGGGCATCTGCACGATCGAGTGCAGCGAATCGACCCCTTGCAAATGCTTGCTCGGCACCGGCACGCCGAGCACCGGCACGGGGGTCTTGGCCGCGAGCATGCCGGGCAAGTGGGCCGCGCCGCCGGCGCCGGCGATGATCGCGCGCAGCCCGCGACCGCGCGCCGCCCCGGCGTAGGCGAACATCTCGTCGGGCATGCGATGCGCCGAGATGACCTGCGCCTCGAAGGACACACCGAACTCGGTCAGAATGTCTGCCGCATGGTGCATGACGTCCCAGTCGCTGCTGGAACCCATCACCACGCCGATCAGGGGAATCGCTGCGCTCACGGCCGCTCCGGTTCCGGAAAACTTCAAATTGTAGGCGGCGCTTGGCTTTCGGGCCGGTGCCCCCAGCTGACGCAGATGATCGACATCACCCTCCAGAACTTCGAAGCCGAGCTGATCAACGCGTCGATGCAGACCCCCGTGCTGCTCGACATCTGGGCGCCCTGGTGCGGCCCGTGCAAGTCGCTCGGCCCGGTGCTCGAGAAGCTGGAGGCGGACTACGCCGGCCGCTTCACGCTTGCCAAGCTCGACAGCGACGACCAGCCCGACATCGCCGGCCAGCTGAGCCAGGCCTTCGGCGTGCGCTCGATCCCTTTTTGCGTGATGTTCGTCGGCGGCCAGCCGATCGACGGCTTCGTCGGCGCGCTGCCGGAGTCGCAGATCCGCAGCTTCCTTGACAAGCACGTGCCGAGCGCGGATGCGCTGGCCGCGGTGGAAGAAGCGCAGGAGGCCGAGCTGCTTGCCGCCGAGGGCGACAGCGACGCCGCGCTCGCCAAGCTCTCGGAGGCACTGGCCATCGCGCCGGGCGACGACGCCATCCGGGCCGACTACGTCAAGCGCCTGCTCGAAGCCGGCCGCACCGCCGACGCCCGTCGCGTGTACGAGCCGCTGGGGCCGAAGGCGATCGTCGACGCGCGCGCCAGCGCCCTGGCGCTGTGGCTCGAGGCCTGCGAGGTCGCCGCGAAGGCCCGCGCGCCCGAGGCGCTGGCGGCCGCGATCGGCGCCGACAAACGTGACTTCGCCGCGCGCTTCGAGCTGGCGCAGACGCACATGGCCGCACAGCGCCACACCGAGGCCATGGACGAACTGCTCGAGATCCTGATGCGCGACAAAGCCTGGTCCGACGAGCGGGCGCGCAAGCTCTACGTCGCCATCCTCGAGCTGCTGAGCAAGCCGCAACCGAAGGCGGCCCCGACCGAAGCCAAGGGCACGCTAGAGATCGCCGGCAAGGCCGCCGCCGTGGCCAGCGACCCCGTGGTCGACGGCTACCGGCGCAAACTCAGCATGGTGCTGTTCTGAACTGAACGAGCGGCCCCGGGGCTGGGCGCGCCGTGCGCCAGTCGGTCCGTGAAACACGCCGGGGTGACCCGGAGGTTTCGCTGCCCGCCGATCAGCCCGGACCCGACACCTTTGCGAACGTCGCATCCATCACGGAGACGATCCGCGCTTGCTCCACGGTGTGGCGTTGCCAGTGCTCTTGCGCTTTGCGTCCGTGCTGCTCGGCGCTCTCGGCGTCGCCGAGCAGCCGGTACACCTGCGCCAGCCGTCCGTGCGTCAGCGCAACATCGTCGAGATCGCATTCGGGCCGCAGTGCCGCCACCGCGGCCTTCGCCTGCTCCTGGGCCAGCGCCGACTGCCTCAGCTGCGCCCGGCACCACGCGACATCGGCACGCAGGCTGCATTCAAGGCGCCCCAGCCCCGTCGCCAGCGCGTCGCCGAAGTGCGCCTCGAACAGCACCAGGGCCTCGGCATACCGCGACTGGGTCACCAGCGTCTGGGCGCGCAGGATCGGCCGGAGCACGGCCAGCGCGGTTCCACCGACGCGGTCGTCGAAATGCCCGGAGGACTCGGCAGCCGTCAGCGCTTGAAGCGCCACGTCCTGGTGCTTCGCGTCGTCGGCGAACACCGCTGCGGTGCGGGCCTGGTCGCTGCGCAGCGCCGCCATGTTGTGCATCAACGCACTGATCGTCGCCGCGTCGCCTTCGGCGCTGGCGTGCTGGCGTGCCTGGGCGTACCAGGCTTGCGCCCGGTCCAGCCGCCCGGCGTGGTGGTAGCTCATCGCCACCACCAGGCAGGCGCGCGAACGGGCTGAATGGTGGTCGGGTGCGGCCAGGCGCAGCGCCTGCGACGCATGCTGCGCAACGCCTTCCATCTCGCCGTGTACGTAGTCCAGGTGCGCCAGCCAGGCCAGGCACACGGCCTGCAGCGGTACCCGGTTTGCCGACAGGCTCAGCGAAAGTGCCTGCTGCAGCTTGGCGCGCGCCTGACCGCTGAGGTCGCTGAAATAGTCGACCATCGCGTCGGCCAGCGCAACGGCCGTGGCGGTGGCGGCGTTAGGGCGCAGGTGGAGCCGCCGTTGCAGCGGCGCGAGCGCGCTGCGTGCTTCGGCAACCCGCCCTTCGCGCGCCAGCAGGCTCACGCGCTCGGCCCGCAGCACGTCCGCCTCGACGGCATCGACCGCCTGCGCGATCGCGGCGTCGAGGCAGGCGAGCAGGCGCGAGTTCATGCAGGGCCTGCTTCGCTCGCGGAACGGCTCAGGCCGTCAGCCGTTCGAGCGCTTCGCGGTACTTGGCCGCGGTGCGCTCCACCACGTCGGCTGGCAAGGCCGGCGCTGGCGCCTGCTTGTTCCAGGGTCGACCGTTGACCACCGCCTGCTCCAGCCAGTCGCGCACGAACTGCTTGTCGTAGCTCGGCGGGTTACCACCCTCGGCATAGCCCTCGACCGGCCAGAAGCGCGAAGAGTCGGGCGTGAGCACCTCGTCCATCAGCGTCAGCGTGCCGGCGTCGTCGAGGCCGAACTCGAACTTGGTGTCGGCGATGATGATGCCTTTGCAGAGGGCGAAGGCCGCCGCGGTTTCATAGAGCGTGATCGCGACGCGCCGCACCTGCTCGGCGAGCGGTGCGCCGATGATCTCGGCCATGCGCTCGAAAGAAATGTTCTCGTCGTGCTCGCCCATCTCGGCCTTGGTGGCCGGCGTGAAGATCGGCGCCGGCAGCTTGCTGGCGGACTGGAGCCCCGGCGGCAGCTTCACCCCGCAGACCTCGCCGGTGTGCTGGTACTCCTTCCAGCCCGAGCCGGCCAGGTAGCCGCGCACCACCGCCTCCACCGGCAAGGGCCTGAGCCGCTTGACGAGCATCGAACGGCCCACGACCTGCGCGCGTTCCGCTTCGGTGACCACGCTCTGCGGCGCCTCGCCGGTCAGGTGATTGGGCACCAGGTGCCCGAGCTTGGCGAACCAGAACAAGGCCATGCGCGTGAGCAGCTCGCCCTTGCCGGGGATGGGCTCGCCCATCACCACGTCGAAGGCGCTGAGCCGGTCGCTCGCCACCATCAACAGACGGTCGCTGCCGACCGCGTAGTTGTCACGCACCTTGCCCCGCGCCAGCAGGGGCAGCGATTGCAGGTGGCTTTCGAGCAGCGGGGGGGCAGGCATCGGAGGCAAGGCGGCAGTCACATCGGGTCCGGGGAGGGGGCAAGCCCGCGCCGGAGCGCGGACCGGGAAGCCTGGCGGCGGGCGCGGCCGGCTTACTGCACGACCTGGGCCAGCTCGCCCTTGGCGTACTTCGAGGCCACCACCGCCAGGGTCTCACCCTTGATCTTCGGCGCCTGGCCTTCGCAGCCGAACTCGATGTAGCGCTGCTTGCAGATCGCCTTGGCCGCCGCCGTGGCGGGTTTCAGGTACTCGCGGGGATCGAACTTGCTCGGGTTCTCGGCGAAGAACTTGCGGATCGCCGCCGTCATCGCGAGCCGGATGTCGGTGTCGATGTTGATCTTGCGCACGCCGTGCTTGATGGCTTCCTGGATCTCGGAAACCGGCACACCGTAGGTTTCCTTCATGTCACCACCGTACTGGCGGATCTCGGCCAGCAAGTCCTGCGGCACGCTGGAGCTGCCGTGCATCACCAGGTGGGTGTTGGGAATGCGCTTGTGGATTTCCTTGATGCGGCCGATCGCGAGGATGTCGCCGGTCGGCTTGCGGGTGAACTTGTAGGCACCGTGGCTGGTACCGATGGCGATCGCCAGCGCGTCGAGCTGGGTGCGCTTGACGAAGTCGGCGGCCTCTTCCGGGTCGGTGAGGAGCTGTTCCATCGTCATGGTGGCCTCGGTGCCGTGGCCGTCTTCCTTGTCGCCCTTCATGGTTTCCAGCGAGCCCAGGCAGCCGAGTTCGCCTTCGACCGTGACACCGAGCCTGTGAGCCAGGTCGACCACCTTCCTCGTCACGTCGACGTTGTAGTCGTAGCTGGCGATGGTCTTGCCGTCGGCCTGCAGCGAGCCGTCCATCATGACCGAGCTGAAACCGAGGTCGATGGCGCCCTTGCAGACATCGGGGCTCTGTCCGTGATCCTGGTGCATCACCAGTGGAATGTGCGGCCAGGTCTCGATCGCCGCCTGGATCAGGTGCTTGACGAAGTTCTCGCCGGCGTACTTGCGCGCGCCGGCGCTGGCCTGCAGGATCACTGGCGCGCCAGCCTCGTGGGCGGCGCTCATCACCGCCTGCACCTGCTCGAGGTTGTTGACGTTGAAGGCCGGGATGCCATAGCCCTGCTCGGCGGCATGATCGAGCAGCTGACGCATGGAAACGAGAGGCATGGGAATCTCCGAAAGTCGACAACAGGGCGGTGGCCCGATGGGCCCCGCCGCGAAACGGGGATTTTAGGCGTCCGATCGGCACCGGAACAGGCCGAGACCCCCTTGCTCAGGCGACGCGGCAGACCTTGAGCATGTTGGTGCCCCCCGGGTGCCCCATGGGCTCGCCGCAGGTGATGGCATAGGTATCCCCCGGCTTGAGCACGCCGCCGCCCACGAGCAGGGCCTCGGCCTTGGCCAGCGCCTCGTCACGATCGGTGTACGACGGCATCAGCATCGGACGCACATTGCGGTACAGCGTCATCTTGCGCAGACTCTGCTGCTGCGAAGTCAGGGCGAAGATCGGCACGTGGATCTTGTGGCGGCTCATCCACAGCGCCGTCGAACCGGACTCGGTGAGCGCCACGATCGCCTTGCAGCCCAGGTGGTGGGCGGTGAACAGCGCGCCCATCGCGATGCTCTGGTCGATCCGTCCGAAGTGCTTGTTCGTGAAGTCGGCGTCGAGCGCCACGTCCTCGGCGCGCTCGGCGGCGAACGCGATGGCGGCCATCTGCTCGATGGTCTCGACCGGGTACTTGCCGGCCGCCGTCTCCGCGCTGAGCATCACCGCATCGGTGCCGTCGAGCACCGCATTGGCCACGTCGCTCACCTCCGCGCGCGTGGGCACGGGGTTGACGATCATCGACTCCATCATCTGCGTCGCGGTGATCACCACCTTGTCGAGCTCGCGCGCCAGCTTGATCATGCGCTTCTGCAGCGCGGGCACCGCGGCGTTGCCGACCTCGACCGCCAGATCGCCGCGCGCGACCATGATGCCGTCGCTGGCCTTGAGGATCTGCTCGAGCACGGGGATGGCCTCGCTGCGCTCGATCTTCGCGATCAGCGCCGGCTTGTGGCGCCAGGGTTCGCCGGCCACGTTGGCCAGCTGGCGCGCCATCTCCATGTCGGTCGCATTCTTCGGGAAGCTGACCGCGAGGTACTCGCACTGGAAGCTCATCGCCGTCTTGATGTCCTCCATGTCCTTCGCGGTCAGCGCCGGCGCGGTGAGGCCGCCGCCCTGCTTGTTGATGCCCTTGTTGTTGGACAGCTCGCCACCGACCTTGACGATGGTGTGCACGGCCTCGCCAACCACCTTGTCGACCGTCAGCACGATCAGGCCGTCGTTGAGCAGCAGCGTGTCGCCGGGCTTCACGTCGCGCGGCAGCGACTTGTAGTCCAGGCCGACGGCCTGCAGGTCGCCCGGCTCGCTGCGTGCGGCGTCCAGCACGAACGCGGCACCGGGCTCCAGCATCACCTTGCCCTGCGCGAACTTGCCGACCCGGATCTTCGGCCCCTGCAGGTCGGCCATGATCGCGACCTCCCTGCCGGCCCGCTGCGCGACCTCGCGCACCAGCGCCGCGCGCGCGATGTGGTCCTGCGCGCTGCCGTGCGAGAAGTTCAGCCGCACCACGTCGACACCGGCCGTGATCATGCGTTCGAGCACTTCGGGCGTGGAGGAGGCGGGGCCGAGGGTGGCGACGATCTTGGTGGCGCGGTTCATGGTCATGTGTGAGGGTTCCAAAGAAGCGAGGGGCGCCGCAGCGCCCCGTTCGATCTGTCGTTCAGCCGGCGGCGCGCTGCTCGAGGATCTTGAAGGCCGGCAGCGTCTTGCCTTCGAGCACCTCCAGGAAGGCCCCGCCGCCGGTGGAGATGTAGCCGATGTCCTTCTCGATGCCGTACTTGGCGATCGCCGCCAGCGTGTCGCCGCCGCCCGCGATGCTGAACGCGGGCGAATGGGCGATCGCCGCGGCCAGCGTGCGGGTGCCGCCGGCGAACTGGTCGTACTCGAACACGCCCATCGGACCGTTCCAGACCACCGTGCCGGCCCGCGCGATGATGCCGGCCAGCTCGGCCGCGGTGCGCGGGCCGATGTCCAGGACCAGGTCGTCGGGCTGCACCTCGGTCGCGGCCACCTTGTTGGCCCGCGCGATGGCCGAGAACTCGTTGGCCACGACCACGTCGCTGGGGATGGGCACGGCGGCGCCACGCGCCTTCATCATCTCGATGACGGCCTTGGCTTCACCGACCAGATCGGGCTCGGCCAGCGACTTGCCGATCGGCAGCCCGCTGGCGAGCATGAAGGTGTTGGCGATGCCGCCGCCGACGATCAACTGGTCGACATTGGCTGCCAGCGATTTCAGGATCGACAGCTTGGTGCTGACCTTCGAGCCGGCGACGATGGCCACCAGCGGGCGCTTCGGGTTCTTCAGCGCCTTCGTGATCGCGTCGATCTCGGCCGCCAGCAGCGGGCCGGCGCAGGCGATCTTGGCGTACTGCGCGATGCCATAGGTCGAGGCCTCGGCGCGGTGGGCGGTGCCGAAGGCGTCGTGCACGAAGATGTCGCAGAGCGCGGCCATCTTGCGGGCCAGCGCTTCGTCGTTCTTCTTCTCGCCCTGGTTGACGCGACAGTTCTCGAGCAGCACCAGCTCGCCCGGCGCGACCTCGACGCCGTCGGTCCAGTTCTGCAGCAGCGGCACCTTGCGGCCCAGCAACTCGGCCAGCCGCCGCGCCACCGGCGCCAGCGAATCCTCGGGCTTGAATTCGCCCTCGGTCGGGCGGCCGAGGTGCGAGGTCACCATCACCGCCGCGCCGGCAGCGAGCGCCATCTCGATGCAGGGGATCGAGGCGCGGATGCGGGTGTCCTCGGTGATGCGCCCGGCGTCATCCTGAGGAACGTTCAGGTCGGCCCGGATGAAGACGCGCTGACCGGCGACGCGGCCTTGCTGGATGAGATCGGAGAACCGCAGAACCTTCAAAGACTGACTCCTCGGACGGTATGGATTGCAGGTTGGGTGTCGTGACGGCGCCGGCCCCGATGCCGGGCTACCAGCCCAGCCCCAGGCGCAGCGGCAGCAGCACCGCCATGCCGGTGACGATGGTGCCCAGGATGCCGCGACGCCAGAAGAAATAGGCCGTCGCCACGGCCGCGGCGTAGAAGCGGGCGTCGTACCAGGGCTGCGCCACCACGTGGCCCTGGCTCATCACGACCTCTGGCACCACCACCGCGGCCAGCGCCGCGAGCGGCGCATAGCGCAGACCGCGCTTCACCCAGTCGGGCAAGGCCAGCTCGCGCTCGGACAGGAAGAAGAAGGAGCGTGTGACGACGGTGATGACCGTCAACCCGGCGATCGTCAGCAGGAGCTCGCCGGTGTTCACGCCGTGCATTCCTTGTCGCGCGAGTGCGCATCGATGCGGCGCGATGCGCCGCGCTCCAGCCAGCTGCGCAGGCGACGGCCGGCATCGTCGCCGCCGTCGATCATCAGACCGACGCACACGGCCGCGGCGATCGCCACCACGATGTAGAGCTTGAATGGCAACGCGAAAGCGGCGACCGCGGCGGCGCCCGCCACCACGGCCGCGAACAGCGTCGCGCGGTCCGAGACCAGCGAGTAGGTCAGGCCGAGCAGCGCCAGGGTGCCGGCGAAACCCAGGCCCCACTGCGTCGGCACGACGTCGGCCAGCAGGATGCCGACCACCGAGGGAATCTGCCACGCCAGGTAGTTGGCGGTGACCGAGCCCCAGAAGTACTCGATCTGCCCTTGCGGGGCCTCGCCCTCGGCCGGCGGTTCGGCATAGCGCCGCATGAACAGCACGTAGTTGATGTCGCCCGAGAAATACCCGAGCGCCAGGCGCAGCCTCAGCGGGAAGCGCATGAAGAAAGGCCGCCATTGGGCGCTGAAGATCACGAACCTCAGGTTGACGCAGAAGGCGGTGGCCCAGATCACCCAGACCGGCGCACTCAGGGCGATCAGCGGGACGGTCGCGAGTTGCGCGCTGCCGGCGAACACCGTGAAGGTCATCAGCAGCGCCAGCGGGACCGACAGGCCGCTCTTGACCATCGCCACGCCCGTCACCAGCCCCCAGGCCGCGATGCCCAGCGACACGCCGGCCATCTCGCTCACGCCGCTGCGGTAGGCGGGGTGACTGACGACGGAGCGCAAGGAAGGCATCGACATGCGCCGGATTGTCCCACCGGTCGGCTGGGTTCAGTGCGGGGCCGCAGCCACCGCCTCCGTGACGCGACGGGCGACCGTCTTCAGGACGCGTGGGATTTGCGCTTGTCCGGCTTCGACTCGGCGGGCGTCGGCACTGCGACCTCGCTCTTCGCCACTTCGGGTTCCGCCGCCCGCACACCCGGCCTCGGTACCTGGGGTGCCACGATGTCGAGCTTGTTCTCGCGCATGTACTCGTCCATCTCCCGCCAGCCGGCGAACATCGCCGCACGCTGCGCCTTGGCGTTGAGCGCGTAGCAGTCCTCGATCGCGCGGCCCGCCTGGCGGCAGGCACTGCCGATCGCCTTGCCATCGGCCTCTCTCAGGGCGGCCGTCTTCTCGGCGGCCTCGGTGCCAAGCAGATCGCAGCCGGCGAGCAGTGCCACGGCAAGCAGGGAGAGTAGGCGGAAGGAGAACATGGTCGGTGCAAACAGGCTTCGCTGGCTTATCGGCAATGCCCACCGCCACTTGAGCCCCCCGCCAACAGAAAGGCCCCGCCGCAGCGGGACCGCAGGCCGGACCGGCTCCTGACTCAGGCCCGCAGGCCCTGCGGCGGGACCATGGCCATCAGCCTGGCCACGCGCTCCTCGGTGGCCGGATGAGTGCTGAACAGGCCGCGCAGCCCGCCGCCGGACAGCGGGTTCATGATCATCATCTGCGCCGTCTCCGGGTGACGCTCGGCGGCCTCCAGCGCAATGCCCTGGGCATAGCGCTGGATCTTCTGCAAGGCGCTGGCCAGGGCCTGCGGATCACCGGAGATCTCCGCACCGCCCCGGTCGGCCTCGAACTCACGGGCCCGGCTGATCGCCATCTGGATCAGGCCTGCGGCCAGCGGCGCGAGCAGCATCACCAGGATGCCGGCGATCGGGTTGGCCGGGCGGCCTTCGCTGTCGCGCCCACCGAAGAACATCGCAAAATTGGCCAGCATCGAGATCGCACCGGCCATCGTCGCGCTGACGGTGCTGATCAGGATGTCGCGGTGCTTCACGTGCGCCAGCTCGTGGGCCATCACACCGCGCAGTTCACGCTCGGACAGCACGCGCAGGATGCCGGTGGTGGCGGCCACCGCGGCGTGCTGCGGGTTGCGGCCCGTCGCAAAGGCGTTCGGCGCATCTTCGTTGATCAGGTAGACCTTGGGCATCGGCAGCTCGGCGCAGGCCGCGAGTTCGCGCACCATGCGGTGGAATTGCGGCGCCGAGGACTCATCGACCTCCTGCGCGTTGTACATCTTCAGCACCATCTTGTCGCTGAACCAGTAGCTGAAGAAGTTCATGCCCAGCGCAACGACGAGCGCGATCGCCATGCCCTGCCGGCCGCCCAGCACCGAACCGATGGCCATGAAGAGCGCCGTGATGGCGGCCATCAGCACGGCGGTTTTCATCAGATTGAACATGCTTCGTCCTCCTGCGCCGTTGGCGGCGCCAACGCGTAGATGCGGGATGACCCGGGGAGTTCAATGCCCGGCTGCGCGGCGGTCAAAGTTTCGTGCCCGCGGTCAGCGCCGGCCGTGATGCCAGAAACTCTCGCGCGCCGATGCGGCGCCCGCCGGGGCGCTGCAGCTGCAGTAAGTCCAGCGAGCCCTCACCACAGGCAATCCGCAGGCCTTCGCCGCCTTCGAGCACCGTCCCCGGCGCACCTTGCGCCGGGGACGGCACCGCACGCCACACCTTCACCATCTCACCGGCGTGCTGGAAGCTGGCGCCGGGGAAGGGATCGAAGGCGCGCAGGCGGCGTTCGATCACCGCCGCCGGCTGCGCCCAGTTGATCGCGGCCTCGGCCTTCTCGATCTTGTGGGCATAGGTCACGCCCTCGGCCGGCTGCGGACGGCGGGCCAGCCCGCCGCGGCGGACGGCTTCGAGCGCTTCGACGATCAGGCGACCTCCGAGCACGGCCAGCCGGTCGTGGAGCGTCGCGGTACTGTCGTCGGCACGGATCGTTTCGTGCTCGACCAGCAACATGTCGCCGGTGTCCAGCCCCTCGTCCATTTGCATGATGGTGATGCCGGTATCCGCATCACCCGCCTCGATGGCGCGATGGATCGGTGCCGCGCCGCGCCAGCGCGGCAGCAGCGACGCGTGAATGTTCAGGCAGCCGCGCGCGGGCAATCGCAGCACCCAGGCCGGCAGGATCAAGCCATAGGCGGCCACCACCATCGCGTCGACCCGTGCTGTCTCGAGCGCGGCCCGCGCTCCGAGCGCTTCGTCCGGGTACTTTCCATCGAGGCGCAGGCTGCGCGGCTGCCCGACGGACAGGCCGCGCTCCAGCGCGAGGGTCTTGACGGCCGAGGCCTGCAACTTCATGCCCCGACCGGCAGGCCGGTCGGGCTGGGTCAGGACCAGCGCAACGTCGAGTCCGGCGTCCAGCAGCCGCTGCAAAGCGACGCGCGCGAATTCCGGCGTGCCGGCAAAGGCGATACGCACAGGCCTCAGTCCCCGGCCTCGTCGCGCGTCTTCTTGAGCATCTTGCTCCTGATGCGGTTGCGCTTCAGCGACGACAGGTATTCGACGAACACCTTGCCCATCAGATGATCCATCTCGTGCTGGACACAGACCGCGAGCAGTTCCTCGGCATCGAACTGATAGGGCCGGCCGTCGCGCCCCAGCGCCCTGACGGTGACGCGGGCATGGCGCGGCACCTTGTCGTAAATCTGCGGGACCGACAGGCAGCCCTCGTCACCGACCACCACCTCGTCGCTGACGCTCAGCAGTTCGGGGTTGATCAGAACCCGCGGTTCGTTGCGCTCGTCGGACACGTCGAGAACGATCACCCGCTCATGGACGTCGACCTGTGTGGCGGCCAGACCGACGCCCTGGGCCTCGTACATGGTCTCGAGCATGTCGTCGACCAGCTTGCGAATGCGCTCGTCGACTTCGCGCACTGGCTTGGCCACGGTGTGCAGACGGGGGTCGGGATAGTGCAGGATGTCGAGCAGTGGCATGGCAGAGTAACGAAATGCTTCGGCAAGCGTGTGGATCAGAAGCAACGAGCGGGCGTGAAGGGCTACCGATGGTCGCGGCCCCGGCCGACCGGTTTCATTGCGGCATCAAGGGTTTATGGGCAGAATCTTCGAAACGAAGTGAGGATTTTCGCCCAAGCTGCAAGCTGGGGCGCAAGCCTCGCAAAGACCACAGGGCGCCGGGTAGGTTGGAGCCGGCCGTCCACGGAGAGAGCTCGATGACACGAATTGCCCCCGCTGCACGCCGGCCCCTCGGTGTGGTTGCAACTGCTCTCTGGTCGGCCCTCGCGGCAGGCGTTTCGATGTCGGCAGCCGCCGCAGAACCCAATTTCCCCATCACGAGCCAGCAGCGCAGCACGGCCCAGCAAGTGGCCCAAGCGGGTGTACCGCTCTCCGAACTGGCGCCCAATGCGCCCGATACCTACACGGTGAAGCGCGGCGACACGCTGTGGGACATCTCCGGCGTGTTCCTGAAGCGGCAATGGCGCTGGCCCGAACTCTGGGGCATGAACCTCGACCAGATCCGCAATCCGCACCTGATCTACCCAGGGCAGCAGTTGGTGCTCGAGAAGAATGGCGACCGAGCGCGCCTGCGGATGGCCGGCGACCAGCCCGGCGGCACGGTCAGGCTGTCGCCGCAGGTGCGCGACACCGGCCCTTCGGACGGCCCGATCGCCGCCGTACCGCTGAAGTTCATCGAGGGTTTCCTCAATGACGCGGTGATCTTCGACAGCGATGAACTCGATCGCGCGCCGCGCATCGTCGCAGCGCAGGAAGGCCGAGTGCTGCTGGGCAAGGGTGATGCCGCCTACGTCCGCGGCGACCTCACCAATGTGCGCGAATGGCGCGTTTTTCAGCAACCCAAGGCACTGCGCGATCCCGACACGAACGCCATCCTTGGCTATGAGGGCACCTACGTCGCCACCGCCCAGTACGAGAAGGAAGGCGGGACCAACAGCCAGGGTGAGATCGTGCCCGCCACGTTCCGCATCACATCGGCCAAGCTGGAGGCCAATGTCTCCAACCGCCTGGCGCCAGCACAGGCGAAGGACTACGCGCCTTACGTCCCCCGCCCGCCCGCGGCTCCGATCAGCGGCCGCATCGTGTCGGTCTATGGCGAGGCCTTGAATGCAGGCCAGAACCAGATCGTCTCCCTGAACAAGGGTGCTCGCGACGGTGTGGAGCGTGGCCACGTGCTCGCCCTGTGGCGCGCTGGCGCCCTGGAGCGCGACCTGACACAAGCGGGCCCGGGTCAGGCGATCCGCTTGCCGGACGAACGCCACGGTCTGCTGTTCGTGTTCCGCGTGTTCGAGCGCATGTCCTATGCGCTGATCCTCAACGTCAGCGACCCGGTCACCCGCGGCGACCGCTTCACCGAGCCCTGAGTCGCCGAGCGAAGGCTTCTGCGGTCGCTGTCCCTCAGCCGAGATGATCGAACGCGATGAACTCGCGGCTTGGCTGCGGCTGGTCGACACCCCGTCGATCGGAAGACAGACCGCGCGCCGCCTGCTGGCGGCCTTCGGTTCCCCGCAGGCGATCTTCGACGCACCGGCCGGTGCCCGCCGCGAGCTGCTGACACCTGCCCAAGCCGAAGCACTGGGCGCGACGCCCCCCTCGCTCGATGCACTGGCGTCGGCAACTTGGCAATGGCTGAAGGCTGACGAAGCGCAGCGGCACGTGATCACGCTGGGAGACCCCGCCTACCCACGCGCATTGTTCGAAACCGCCGATCCGCCTTTGTTTCTTTATGCCGTAGGCCGCGTCAGTCTGTTGAACGCGGCGGCGGTGGCTGTGGTCGGCAGCCGCAACCCTAGCCCCCAGGGCGCCGAGAACGCGCACAACTTCGCTTCGGCCTTGAGCCGTGCCGGCCTGACGATCGTGTCCGGCCTGGCGCTCGGGATCGACGGCGCCGCCCACAAAGGCGCGCTCGGCAACGCCGGGTCGACGATCGCCGTGGTCGGCACCGGACTCGATCGCGTCTATCCGAAGCGCCACCTGACGCTGGCCCACCGCATTGCCGAAGAAGGTCTGATCGTCAGCGAGTACGCACTCGGCACACCGCCGCTGTCGCCGCATTTCCCCCAGCGCAACCGCCTGATCGCCGGCCTGACCCGGGGCACCTTGGTGGTCGAGGCCGCGTTGCAATCGGGCTCCTTGATCACCGCTCGGCTGGCGCTCGAAGCCGGCCGGGAGGTGTTTGCGATCCCGGGGTCGATTCACGCACCGCAATCGCGTGGCTGTCACGCGCTGATCAAGCAGGGAGCCAAGCTGGTTGACAGCGCTGCAGACATCCTCGAAGAATTGCGGCTCGAGCCGATCGCGGCAGCCGCCACGTCGACCGCGGCCTCACCCGATGGCGACCCGGTGCTGGCCGCCATCGGCTTCGATCCCGTGACCCTCGATGCCCTGAGTGCCCGCCTGGGTTGGCCTCCCGCCGAACTGAGTGCTCGCTTGCTCGAGCTCGAGCTGGCGGGTGAAGTGGCGCGGCTGCCCGGACAGCTGTTCCAACGTCTGGTGCGCGCCTGAAGATCCGGCGGACCCCTTTCCTACACCCCTCAGGACACGCGCCGCACAAAGCTGCAGTCGGCTCGTGTTCAAAGACCCTGTGGTATCTTGTCGCATGTTCGACGTGCTCGTGTATCTCTACGAAAACTACTGGCAGCCCGATGCGTGCCCCGATCACCGTCAACTGTCTCGCAAGCTCTCCGCAATGGGCTTCGAGAACGAGGAAATCGAGGATGCGCTGAGCTGGCTGGCCGGCCTGACGCTGGCGGCCGAGTCGCACAGCGGCGAGCAGAGCGCCGATGCCTTGCGCGTGTACTCTCCCGCAGAGCTGGAGCATCTGGGCGAGGCCTCGATCGGTTTCGTCAGCTTCCTCGAATCGGCCGGCGTGCTGCGTGCGCCGATGCGCGAGATGGTGATCGACCGCGCCATGGCCATTCCCGCCAGCCCGCTGGCGGTCGAAGACCTGAAGATCATCGTGCTGATGGTGTTCTGGAGCCTCGGCGAGGAGCCGGACGCCCTGATTCTGGACGAGTTGTTTGTCGACGACGTGGACCGCCTGATCCACTGACAACGACGACTGGCGCGAGCTGCCCCGACCCGGAGCCTGCGCTCAGTTCAGTAGCCGCTGCGGGTCCGCATCGAGCTTGGCCAAGGCGCTGCGGGTCGCGCGCACCGTGAGCGCCTCGTCCTGCGCGGGCACCAACAGCCCTGCCTGAAGGAAGGACGCCAGCCGGTGCTGCTGGAACAGCGTGCCACGCCCCTGCTGCGAGACGAAGAGGCTGAGTTGCTTGCGCATGCCGTGCCAAGCCAGTTGCACCGATTCGATCCGGCCGCGGTGCTCGAGCATGTACCAGCCTCCGACCTGCAGTTCACGGGCCCAGGCGATCATGGCCGGAGTCGGCATCGAGCCCCCATCAGTGACGATCTGCAGTTCGGTGCTTTCGTGGCCCGACAGGTCCATCACGATCGACTCGTCGATGTGCATGTCCTCGGCGTCGGGCAGCATCTCTTCGAGGTCCTCGAGCCGCGCCATCAGCTCCTCGAGCCGTTCCGCGGGAATGGCCGCCGCCTTGGCGGTGAAAGCCGCCGCCAGCGAGTCGTTCAGCGCCTGGATGTGCTCGTCCTGCTTCTCCGGCGCCAGCCCGGCCTCGGCCATGCCTTCGCGCAGCGTCTTCAGCAGCGGCGGCAGGCGGCGGATCACGTCGGCGCGCTCCTCGCGCGAGACCTTCGCGCCGGCCGACCAGATCAGGTCGGCGGCGGCGCGCTTCATGATCTTCGTGGCCTCGCTGGCAGCGCCCGACTTCAGCGCCATCGTCGCCAGCACATCGGCCCAGACGTGGAACAGGAAGTTGCGCACGCCCTCCTGCACCGGCACTTCGTTGAGCATCTTGCGCAGCTCGATGGTGTACTGGATGGCCATCGTCTCGCGCTGCTCGACCTGCTGGGCCAGCGACACGCCCTTGCGCGTGGCCTCGTTCTCGGTCTTGAAATAGTGCTCCAGGAAGCGCTCGAACTCGGTCAGCACCGTCTGGAACACGCGGCGCCCGGTGTCGGGATAGGCCTCGACCACCTGCACCACGCGCTTGATTTCCTTGTCGAGCGCGTCACCAGCGGCACGCGAGCTGACGTCGAAGCCCATCACGCAGGCCCCCATGCGGTCGATCAGCTTGCGCGCCGGGTGGTCGGTGGTGGCGAAGAAATCAGGCTCGCTGACCGCCACGCGCAGCACCGGCATCTGCAGCCGCGCGAACCACACGCGCACGACGGCGGGGATCTTCTCCTCGGTCAGGATGCTCTGGAACAGCAGCGCCACGATCTCGATCGTGGCGCGCTCGACCGGGGTGCTGGCGGCCTCCTTGAGCGCCTGCTTGCGCTGCTGCAGCTCTTGCAGCAGCGCCGGCGTGCTGATCGCGACGCGGTCGTCGCGCCCGGTGGTTGCGAGCTGCCGCTGGATGCCGCTCTGGGCCTCCGCGATCGCGCGCTTGAAGCTCGGCGACGGCTGCATCTCCGCGGTATCGGCAAAGGACGGCACCTGCCGGCCGACCAGCTTGTTCAGACGGCCCAGCACCGCCTCGGCATGCCCTGCGGTGCGCGCCAGATTGCTCATGCGCGTCATCAGCCGGGTTTCCTCGCCGACGCCGGCACCGCGGGTCGACGTCGTCGTGCCGCCGATGACGACGTTGGCGCGCCGCAAGCCCCCCTGAGCCTCGGCCATGTCGCCGAAGCCGGTGGTCACCGGAATCGACGCGACATGCGCGCCGGTGGAACGGCGAATCATCGGGCGCAGGTCGATTTCGGGGCGCACGCCCTCGCCGAGCAGCCAACGGTTCGTTTCGTGATACGACTCTTCGACCAGTTCGCCGAAAACCTCGTGCAGCACCTTCTGCATCGTGCGCCAGTGCTCGAGCGACAGGCCAGCGCTGCGCCAGCTGTCGATCACGATCCGCGCCACCACATGCGGTCGCAGCGTGTCGCCACTGTCGAGTTCATCGCGCCGCTCGAGGCTGGACATGCGAGCGCGCAGGTCCGTGAACTCCCACGACGCCTTGTCCATCATGGCCAGGGCAAGCCGCGAACTCAGGATCTCGACCTCGATCGTGTCGTCGTCGACCAGCTGCAGCGTGTCGCGGCCCGCACCCATGCTCGACGACGGCGCGGCGCCAAGGGAGGTTCGTCCGCCCGAGGTGGTGCGCGGCATCGCACTCAGGCTGTCGAGCATGGCCTGCTGCCACTGCGGAGCCGGCCGGGTCAGGTCGATCGCCGCATTCATGCGCTTGTGCGCCAGTTGCGGCTCGGCCTTCTCGTTCGCCAGCCGGTTGGCACCGCCCAGCACCGCCTGCACGGCGGCCGGTACCGCGAGCAGCAGCGACTCCATGTACACCCGCCGCGCTAGTACGGCCAGGGCGGACGGGGCAGCTGGGGTGGCCATGGAGGATGGGGGCTGGCGAGGGTTAGACAGACTGTTTCAACTCTACACCACGGCCCCTGCGTTCGGGTCGTCGGGATCGTTGCCTTTGACGCCTCCCGACTTCATCAGGTCCTCGCGCTTGACGCCGAGCCACATCGCGATCGCCGCGGCGACGAACACCGAGGAGTAGATGCCGAACAGGATGCCGATCGTCAGCGCGATCGCGAAGAAGTGCAGCGTCGCGCCGCCGAACAGCAGCATCGACAGCACCATCATCTGTGTCGATCCGTGGGTGATGATCGTGCGGCTCATCGTCGAGGTGATCGCGTGATCGATCACCTGGGGCGTGTTCATCTTGCGGAAACGCCGGAAGGCTTCGCGGATCCGGTCGAAGATCACCACCGACTCGTTGACCGAGTAGCCCAGCACCGCCAGCACCGCCGCCAGCACCGAGAGCGAGAACTCCCACTGGAAGAAGGCGAAGAAGCCCAGGATGATGACCACGTCGTGCAGGTTGGCGACGATCGCCGCGACCGCGAACTTCCATTCGAAGCGGATCGCGAGGTAGATCATGATGCCGGCCACAACGAAGCCCAGCGCCATCGCGCCGTCGGTTGCCAGCTCCTTGCCGACCTGCGGTCCGACGAACTCGCTGCGCTTGAGCGTCACCGGCTGCGCGCCGCCGGCATCGCAAGCCTGCACGCTCGCCGGAGCGCCCGGCTCGGTGGCCGACCGGGATGCAGCGACCTGCCCGCCCTCGGCCGCGCACAGCGCCCCGAACACGCGACCCACGACCTCCTGCTGCTTGATGTCGCCGCGCAGCGGCAGGCGCACCAGCACATCGCGCGAGGTGCCGAAGTTCTGCACCTGCACTTCGCCGAAGCCGAGCGCCTCGACCGCGGCACGCACCCGCGGCACGTCGGCCGACTTCGCATACTCGACTTCGAGCACCGTGCCGCCGGTGAACTCGATCGAGAGATGCAGGCCGCGCGTGACGAGGAAGAACACGGCGGCGGCGAACGTCAGAAAAGACACCACGTTGAAGACCAACGCGTGCTTCATGAACGGAATGTCGCGCCTGATGCGGAAGAACTCCATGACCCTCTCTCCTTCTCAAGCCTGTGCGGTGGGCGGTGTGCCGCCGTCGGGGCGCCACACCTGCCCGATCGACACGCTCTTGAGCTTCTTCTGACGGCCGTACCAGAGGTTCACGAGCCCGCGCGAGAACAGCACCGCGGAGAACATCGAGGTCAGGATGCCCAGACAGTGCACCACCGCGAAGCCGCGCACCGGACCGGAACCGAACGCCAGCAGGGCGAGGCCGGCGATCAGCGTCGTGATGTTGGAGTCGAGGATGGTCGCCCAGGCGCGCTCGTAACCGGTGTGGATCGCGGTCTGCGGCGACGCGCCGCCCCGCAGCTCTTCGCGCACCCGCTCGTTGATCAGCACGTTGGCGTCGATCGCCATGCCCAGCGTCAGCGCGATCGCGGCGATGCCGGGCAGCGTCAGCGTGGCCTGCAGCATGGACAGCACGGCCACCAGCAGCAGCAGGTTCACGGCCAGAGCAATCGTCGAGAACACGCCGAACAGCAGGTAGTAGGCGCACATGAACACGGCGATCGCGCTGAATCCGTAGATCACGCTGTTGAAGCCCTTGTCGATGTTCTCGGCGCCGAGGCTCGGGCCGATGGTGCGCTCCTCGACGATCTCCATCGGCGCGGCCAACGAACCGGCACGCAGCAGCAGCGCGGTGTCGCTCGCCTCCTGCGTCGTCATGCGGCCCGAGATCTGGAAGCGCGAGCCGAGCTCGCCGCGAATGACCGGTGCGGTCACGACCTCGCCCTTGCCCCGCTCGAACAGCAGGATCGCCATGCGCTTGCCGACGTTGTCGCGCGAGACGTCGCGCATGATGCGCGCACCCTTCGCGTCGACCGTCAGGTGCACCGCCGGCTCGTGGGTCTGGCCGTCGAAGCCGGGCTGGGCGTCGGTCAGGCTGTCGCCGGTGAGGATGACCTGGCGCTTGACGATGAGCGCCGCGCCGCCGCGCTCGACGTAGCGCTCGGTGCCGAAAGGCACCGGCCCGGCGCCGGTGGCCGCCGCAGCCGCTTCGGCGCTGTCGTCCACCATGCGCAGCTCCAGCGTCGCGGTGCGGCCGATGATGTCCTTCGCCTTCGCCGTGTCCTGCACGCCCGGCAGCTGCACCACCACGCGGTCGGCGCCCTGCTGCTGGATCACGGGTTCGGCCACGCCGAGTTCGTTGATGCGGTTGTGCAGGGTCGTGATGTTCTGCTTGATCGCCTGGTCCTGCACGCGCCGCGCCGCCTCGGGCTTGAGGTTGCCGGTCAGCGTGAAATCGCTGCCGCTGGCGGACTCGGCCCACTGCAGGTCCGGCAGCGGCTCGGCCAGCGCCGTGCGTGCCGCCGCCAGCGTGGCCTGGTCACGGAAGGTGATCGTCACCGCGTTGCCCTCGCGCGCGATGCCGGCGTGGCGGATGTTCTTGTCGCGCAGCAGGCTGCGGATGTCGCCGGTCAGGGCGTCGGCACGCTTGGTCAACGCCGCCTTCATGTCGACCTGCATCAGGAAGTGCACGCCGCCGCGCAGGTCGAGGCCGAGGTACATCGGCAGCGCATGCAGCGAGCGCAGCCAGGTCGGCGAACGCGACAGCAGGTTCAGCGCGACGATGTAGCCCGGGTCGGCGGGGTCCGGATTCAGCGCCTTGGCGATCGCGTCCTTGGCCTTGATCTGCGCGTCGGTGTCGCGAAAGCGCGCCTTGATCGAGGTGCCGTCGAGCTGCACGAAGTCGGCCTGCAGGCCCGCGGCCTGCAGGGCCTGCTCGACGCGCGGCAGCACCGCAGCGTCGATCTTCAGTGTGGCCTTGCCGCTCGACACCTGCACGGCCGGCGCCTCACCGAACAGGTTGGGCAGCGTGTAGACCAGCCCGACCAGCAGCGCGATCGCCAGGATCACGTACTTCCACCATGGGTAGCGGTTCATCGCAACATCCTCGGGAGCGTCGCCCCCGTCCTGGCACCGTGGGACACGGCGCCCTTGTTTGCACGAAAGGCCGCGACACCCAGCGGTGAGCGCGGCCTTCGGACACCGCGCCGCGCGCGGCGCGATCGCCTGGCTTACTTCAGCGTGCCCTTGGGCAGCACCTGGACCACCGCCGAGCGCTGCACCTGCAGCTCCACGCCGCTGGCAACTTCGACGCTCAGGTAACTGTCACCGACCTTGGTCACCTTGCCGAGCACCCCGCCGGAGGTGGCGACCTCGTCGCCCTTGGCGAGCGCGTCGACCATCGCCTTGTGCTCCTTCTGGCGCTTCATCTGCGGGCGGATCATCACGAAATACAGCACCACGAACATCAGCACCAGCGGCAGCATCGTGAGCAGACTCGACTCCCCACCGGCGGCTGCGGCCGGCGCGGCCTGGGCAAAAGCTTCGGAAATGAACACTGTCTCGTCCTTGAATTGGTTGCACCAACGACAGCGCGCATTGTAGTGCGCGCTCCCTCTCGCGGCGGTTGGAGCGGGTGGGGGCGGGAAGGTTCGGTGCGGGCCGAGCGCTGGCGGCTGCGCAACCGTGGTATGCGGAATGTGCCGGCGAGCAAACCGCGGCCGCAACCCCTGTCACCGCGGGGTTCGCCAATGCAAACGGCCCCACGCGGGGGCCGTTTCGGATCTGGTGGCTCGGGGCGGAATCGAACCACCGACACGCGGATTTTCAATCCGCTGCTCTACCAACTGAGCTACCGAGCCAAGGGGCGCCAGTGTAGCAGCACCCCGCCGGGCCTTGCCTTGGGCGCCTGGCGGTCAGGCCACCGCACCCTTCTTGCCCCGGCTGAGATCGACGCCGAGCTGCTTGAGCTTGCGGTACAGGTGGGTGCGCTCGAGGCCGGTCTTCTCGGCCACACGCGTCATGCTGCCGTTCTCGCGCGCGAGGTGGAACTCGAAATAGGCCTTCTCGAAAGCATCGCGCGCTTCGCGCAGCGGCCGGTCGAGCTCGAAGCTCTGCTCGGGCTGCAGTCCCACTGCAATCGGCAGCGAACCGGACATCCCGCCGAGTTGCGCGTCCAGCGCGAAGCCATCGCGCTCACCGGGTCGCAGCGGCGTGACGGTGGCCACCGTCCGCGCAGCCGGCTTGGCCAGCCCCTGCTCGACGGCACGCAGCAGCTTCTGCAGCGTGATCGGCTTTTCGAGGAAGGCCATCGCACCGAACTTGATCGCCTCGACGGCCGTGTCGATCGTGCCGTGGCCCGACATCATGATCACCGGCATCGTCAGTAGGTTGCAGCTGCCCCACTCTTTGAGCAGCGTGACGCCATCGACATCGGGCATCCAGATGTCGAGCAGCACCAGGTCGGGCCGCGCACGGTCCCTGAACGCCCGGGCCTCGGCGGCGTTCTCGGCCAACTCGACACTGTGGCCTTCGTCGCTCAGGATGTCCGACAGCAGTGCGCGGATGCCGAGCTCGTCGTCTACAACAAGAATGGTGGCCATGGGGTCCTGATGCGTGGCTCACGCCGTGCCGGCGCGGCCTGAAGGCTAGCCCTGCCCGGGCAGCCACTTCGAAAATGATAGCGAAACTTGAGCCCCCCCGACAGTCGGCACGCCGGCGTCGGCCGGTCCCTCGCCGGCGAGGTTGGTCAGCCGCACGCGCGCGCCGTGTTCGTCGGCGATCTTCTTGACCACCGCGAGCCCCAGGCCGGTGCCCTTGGTCTTGGTCGTCACGTAGGGCTCGAAAGCGCGCTTGAGCATGCGCTCGCCGAAGCCCGGCCCATTGTCGGCGACCACCAGGCGCACCGCGCGCCATTGCCCCTGCTCGTTGCGCGCACCTTCGGTGCGCACGCGCACCTGGCCGTCGGTGCGCTCGGCCACCGCGTCGAGTGCGTTCTGCACCAGATTGTGGACCACCTGCCGCAGCTGGGTGGCGTCGCCCTGGATCCGCGGCAGGCCCTCGGCCAGCTCGGTGCGCAGGCGGCCCGACTCCTGCACCTCCGCGTACAGGCCCAGCACCTCGAGCACCAGCGCGTTGAGGTCGAGCGGTGCCAGCTGCGCGGCCGGCAGGCGGGCGTAGTCGCGAAACTCGTTGACCAGCTGCTTCATCGCCTGCACCTGGTTGACGATGGTGGCGACCGACTTGGCGAGCATCTGCTGGTCCGGCGCATCGAGCTTGGCCTCGAGCCGGTGCTGGATGCGCTCGGCCGACAGCTGGATGGGCGTGAGCGGGTTCTTGATCTCGTGCGCGAGCCGGCGCGCCACCTCGCCCCAGGCCTCGGCGCGCTGGGCCGAGACGAGTTCGGTGATGTCGTCGAACACGACCAGCCGCGCCGCGCCGCCCGCCAGCCCGCCCGAGGGCAGCGGCGCACCACGCAGCAACAGCGTCACGGCCTCGCGATCAGGCGTCGTGGTGAGCTCGAAGGAGTCCTGCCAGTGGTCGCGGTCACCCTGCTCGGAGCCGTTCTCGATCTGGTCGAAACGCCGGCGCAGCGCGGCGTCGAAGCCCTCCAGCCCCGGCACGTCGCCGAGCGCACGGCCGAGGTAGGCCGACAGTGGCGCCCGCAGGATGCGGGTCGCGCCAGCGTTCACGCTGTCGATGCGCCGGTCGCGGTCGAACACGATCACGCCGGCGCTCATGTTGTCGAGGATGGCCTGCAGCTTGCCGCGCGCCGTCTCGAGCTCGGCAACGCTTTGCTCCACCAGCCCGCGGGCATCGGCGAGCTGCTGGGTCATGTCGGCGAAGGAGCGGGTCAGCCCCCCGAGCTCGTCGCCGGAAGCGAACACCGGTTTCGGACTCAGGTCGCCGCGCGCGACCTCGCGCACGCCGTCGGCCAGCAGCAGCAGCGGGCGGGCCAGCCGGTTGGCGAAGGTCACCGCCAGCAGCATCGCACCGAACACCGCGAGGATCAGCGTCAGCGTCAGCGTGCCGATGTACATCTTGCGCAGCCCTTCGCGCGCCAGCGAGCGCTGCTGGTACTCGCGGTAGGCACTCTGCACCGCGAGCGCGTTCGCCGCCAGCGTGGCCGGCAGCAGCTGGCTCACCACCAGGTAGCGGTCTTCGCGGCTGAGCGAAAAACCCTCGGCCGGCACCAGCGCGATCACCCGCACGCGCGGCTGCTGGGGCGGCAGGTCGGCGCCCGGTGCGCCGGGCGTGCGCGTGGCGGCGCCGTCGTCGTCCAGGCCGTCGATCTGCGTCGTCACGCGCGCGGCGCGCGCCTGGCGCAGCTGCGCGAGGCTGGGACGCTCGGGCGCCAGCACGGCCGCGGCACCGGCACTCGACAGCACCTGCCCATTGGCACCGAGCACCGCCACGTCCTGGGCCGTGAGCTGCTCGCGCAAGCGCTCCAGCGCCAGCGGCTGCTGGCGCTCGGGCGCCTCGCCCAGCCGCTCCGCGGCGACACGTGTCTTGCCGGCGAAGTCGTTGACCAGCGCGTCGAGCGTGCCGCGGCCGAGGTTGAGCCCGGCCTCCAGCGCCCCCTCGACGCGCACGTCGAACCAGCTCTCGATGCTGCGTGACACGAACTGGTAGCTCACCGTGTAGACCAGCGCCCCGGGGAGCACCGCCACCACGCCGAAGATCGCCGCCAGTCGCAGCAGCAGCCGCGAACCGAAGCGCCCCCGCAACACCCGCGCCACCAGCCGCACCGCACCGACGCCGATCACGCCGACCAGCAGGGTCGCGATCACGACGTTGACCCACAGCAGCCAGGTGTAGTGGCGCTCGTAGAACTCGCGGTTGTTGGTGGCGATCGCGAGCAGGAAGGTCAGCACCAGCGCGGCGGCGATCGTGGCCGCCAGCGACACGATCCACACGCCGCGCGAAACCCGCCGGTCCGGATGGCGCGCCACCAGCAGCGCCAGACGCCGGCGCAAACGCTTGAATTCCATCCCCGCCGCCGTGTCCGTGCCGGGATCAGCGCGGCTGCGCCTCGGGCACGGAAACCCTGCGCTCGACCGCCAGCTCCCAGTCGGCCTGACCGCCGAAGCTGATCTGCAAGGGCCGCGGCAGCTGCGAGGTATCGAGGCGCAGGCTGAATTCGAGGTACTGGCCCGCGCCGTCCTCGAGGTCACCGGGCTCGGCCAGCTTCCAGCGGTTGGCGCGCTGCACCGCGCCCAGGGCATCGGACAGCGTGTCGTAGCTCTGGCTCAGGCTGCCGAAGTTGACGCGGTAGCGCCGCGTCAGCGGCTGCCAGGTGAGCCGCCAGTTGCGGGTGGCACGGGCCACGCGCTTGTCGCGCCAGTACCAGCGCGAGCGGAACACCTCGGCCTGGGCCACGAAGTGCAGCGGCACGCCCTTCTGCAGCGCATCCTCGACGGCACGCGGCAGCTCGACGCTGGCGGTGTAGCCGAGCAGCAGGCCGTCCTCGCTGCGACTCAGGTCCAGCGCGCCGAGATCGATGCCTTCGGCCCGCGCGAGCGAGGCGCCGAGCACCAGCCACAACGCCAGGGCCAGCCAGAGCCCGGACAGGCACCATGCGGACCGGCCCGCGGCAGGCTGCAACCAGCGTCGAACCGAGGCGGTGAACACGTCGACAAGTCGGAGAGTTGGGATGGTTGGGTGGCGGTGTGACTCAGGGCCGACGCTTGTCGAGCAGCGCGTAGTAGAAGCCGTCCGTCGAGGGCTGCGGCAGCCCCTCGTCCCCTGATACGGGATTGTCGGCCACCGGCAGGAGGTAGCCGGGCGAAGGCCGTCTGCCCGCATCGGGTGCGCGTTGCAAAAAAGCGTCGATCTGGCGTGCGCCTTCCGCCAGGAAGACCGAGCAGGTCGCGTAAAGCAGCCGTCCACCGGGCTTGAGCAGCGGCCACAGGGCGTCGAGCAGCCCCGCCTGGGTCGACGCCAGCGTGTCGACGTCGGACGGCCGGCGCAGCCAGCGCACGTCGGGATGGCGGCGCACGATGCCGGAGGCGCTGCACGGCGCATCGAGCAGGATGGCGTCGAACGGCCGGCCGTCCCACCAGGCCGCGACATCGCGCGCGTCGGTCGCCTGCAGCTGCGCCTGCAGGCCCAGGCGCTGCAGCGTCTCCCGCACTTTCACGAGCCGCTGCGGGTCGGCGTCGAGCGCCAGCAGGTCCAGTTCGGCGAGCTCGAGCAGGTGGGCCGTCTTGCCGCCCGGCGCTGCGCAGGCATCGAGCACCCGTGCGCCCGGCGGCAGGCCGGCCCCGAGCAGCAACGGCGCGGCCTGCTGGGCCGCGAGATCCTGCACCGACACGGCCCCGTCGGCGAAGCCGGGCAGCTGCTGCACGGCGCACGGCACGGCCAGCTCGATGGCGTGACCGTCGGCGGTGCCCGGCAGCGTCACGGCGCGCGCGGCGATGCCGGCCTCGCCCAGGCGCTGCAGGTACGCGGCGCGGCTGTGGCGTCGCGCATTGACGCGCAGGGTCATCGGCGCGCGCCGCTGGTTGGCGCGCAGCAGGTCGGCCCACTGCTGCGGCCAGTCCCGCTGCAGGGTCTCGATCCACCAGCGCGGATGGTTCCACACAGCGACGGGATCGCGCAGCGCCGCTGCGAGCAAGGCCTCGCGCTCGCGCAGGAAGCGGCGCAGCACCGCGTTGACAAAGCCCGACTGCGCCCGGGCACGCTGCTTGGCCGCCTCGACCGCCTGGCTCACCAGGGTGTGCGGCGCGTAGGCGGGCGCATCGACGGCCTGCGCATCGTGGTGCGCCAGCGCCAGCGCGCTGAGCAGCAGCGCATCGACCCAGGCCGGCGGCGGCTTCGGTGCGAGTTGACGGCGCAGCGCCTGCGCGAGGCCCAGGCCGCGCAGCACGCCAAACACCAGCGCCTGCGTGCCCGGCCGCGCACCGGCCGGCGTGGCCGCGAGCGCGTCGTTCAGCGAACGCCCGGCGCACACCGCCGCCACGGCGTCGGCGGTGTGGGCCAGCAGCGCGGCCAGGGGCAATGAGGCGGCAGGAGCGTTCACGGCCGCGCAGTGTAGGCGGCGGGGTCACCGGGGCAAGCGGCAACGCCGCCGCCCGATGCCGCGGTCAAGCCCAGCCCGGCTCGGTGTAGCGCGCGGCGAGGCTCGGCGGCAAGGGCGCGTCGAGCAGGGTAGCCGCCAACCGCAGGGCATCGCAGGCCTCCTGGCCGAGGACCGCGGGACCGGGCGCGGGCAGCGCATCGATCCAGGCGCGCAGCAGCACCGGACGCTGCATCCATGACAGGCCCTGCACGCTGCGCAAGGCCCGCCGCAGCTGCTCGCCGTCGGGCACGCGGCACAGCGCCGCCGCACCGCCGCGCGGTGCCAGCACGCTGTCCCAAGGCGCGAGCGCCCGACCGTGCCAGGCTTGCCCGGCGGCGCCGATGCCTCCGTCGTCGGCAGCCTCCGGAACGATGCGGGCCAGGAAGGCACTCAGGATCGCGAATTCGGCCGCCGCAGTGCCCATCATGTCGCCCGCCCGGCGCCCCAGCGCGGCCCCCGGCGGCGCCAGCGGCGCCTCGCCGAGCCGGTGGCGCAGTGTCAGCCAGCGCAGCCGGTCGAGCGGGCTGACCTGCCCGTCGGCGGCCATCACGCCGCGTGCCGTCTCGACCAGCGTTTGGCGCTCGGGCAGCGCAGCGGATCGCGAGCGCTCCAGCAAGGCCTCGAAAACCGGCAGGCGGGCCGACGGCGTGAGCCGCTCCACGTCGGCGGCCAGCCGAGCTGCCACGGCCACGCCGGCCGTGGCCTCGGCCCAGGCGCGCCGCTCGGGCTCGCTGCCGGGCGTGAGCAGCAAGGCCAGCAGCGCGGCCAGCCGTTCGCCCGGCCCGTTGACGAACGACAAACGCGACAGCGCGTCACGCTGCTCGATCAGGGCGTCCTGCAGATCCGTCATGGGGATGGGGCTCACGCGCGGTCGCCGAACGAGGAGGCGATCTGCGAGTCCGGCCCGCGGTCGGGCGACGCGGTCTGCAGGGCCGCCGCCGGCCGGAAGCCGAACAGGCTCGCGATCAGGCGCGTCGGCAGCTCGTGCACCGCCTCGTTGAAACCGGACACCGCCTCCTTGAAGACGCGCCGCGTGAACGCGATCTGCGCGTCGGTTTCCTGCAGGTTGCGCAGCAGGGCCTGCACACGCTCGCCGATCGCGGGCGGGTCGAACCGGTCGGCACGCGCCTCGATCAGCACCCGCAGCGGCCTCAGTGCGCCCTCGAGCACCTGCTCGGCCAGGCCCAGGCTCTGGATCGCGCCGGCGCTGGTCGGCCGCCCCTGCGCGTGGTCGGCCGCCGCCCGGGCCTGGCGTGTGGCCGCCATCGTCGTCTGCAGCATGGCCGACCCGACCGCGTCGCCCATCGCCAAGCGAACTTCGGCGCCGGCCAGCAGCGCGGAGAGCTCGAAGGCGAGCGCATGGCGGCGGCGCAGCTGCGCATCGACCGGGACCCAGCTCGCGCCGATGGCGCTGCGCAGGCGCACGAGCCGGTTGTAGGCCCCCAGGCCCCAGAACAGCAGCAGCGCCGCCAGCGCGATGAGGACCGCGCGCGTCGTGATCATCGGAAATATGGTGACGCCAGCATGACAGCGGACTCTACGCCGGCCGGCCGGCGCCGCGCGCGGGCTGCGGCTGCGCGATGCCGCTCGCCAGCGCTCGATCCTGCGGTTCAGCCGCCCGCGCGCCAGTCCTCGTAGCCGCGGCGCCGCAACTCGCAGGCCGGGCAGCTGCCGCAGCCGTAGCCCCAGGCGTGGCGCTGGCACCGGTCGCCGAGGTAGCAGCTGTGGGTGTGCTCGAGGATCAGCTCGTTCAGCGCCTCGCCACCGAGCTGCCGTGTGAGCGACCAGGTCTGCGCCTTGCTCAGCCACATCAGCGGCGTCTCGATCGTCATCGGCGTGGCCATGCCGAGGCTGAGCGCGACCTGCAGGGCCTTGAGGGTGTTGTCGCGGCAGTCGGGGTAGCCGGAGTAGTCGGTCTCGCACATGCCGCCGACCAGCACGCTCAGGTTGCGGCGGTAGGCCACGGTGGCCGCGAAGCCCAGGAACAGCAGATTGCGCCCCGGCACGAAGCTGCTCGGCAGGCCGTTGGCCTGCATCTCGATCGCGCGCGCCGAGGTCAGCGCGGTGTCGGAGATCTGGCCGAGCAGCCCCAGGTCGAGCAGGTGGTCGTTGGCCAGCCGGCCGGCCCACAGCGGGAAGGCGCGCGCCAGGGCCTCGCGCACGCGCGGTCGGCATTCGAGCTCGACGGCATGCCGCTGGCCGTAGTCGAAGCCGATGGTCTCGACATGGGCATAACGCTCCAGCGCCCAGACCAGGCAGGCGGTCGAGTCCTGGCCGCCGGAGAACAGGACGAGCGCGCCGCGCGGATCGAGGCTCATGCCCCCCGGGCTCCCGCAGGTCGCCGACACAGGGCATCAGCCACGCACTTCCCCGTTGCCCAACACCACCCACTTCATCGAGGTCAGGCCCTCCAGCCCCACCGGCCCGCGGGCGTGGAACTTGTCGGTGCTGATGCCGATCTCGGCGCCGAGACCGAACTCGAAGCCGTCGGCGAAGCGGGTGCTGGCGTTGACCATCACGCTGGCCGAATCGACCTCGCGCAGGAAGCGCATCGCGTTCGGGTGGTCGCGGGTCAGGATCGCATCGGTGTGGTGCGAGCCGTAGCGGTTGATGCGGGCGATCGCCTCGTCCAGCGAGTCGACCAGCTTGATGCTGATGACCGGCGCGAGGTACTCCTCGGCCCAGTCGGCCTCGGTCGCGTCGGCCAGCCTGGCGCCCGGCACCGCCGCCAGCAGCGCCTTGGCGCGCGGGCCGCAGCGCATCTCCACGCCCTTGGCGGCGAACACCGCACCGATGCGCGGCAGGAAGGTCGCCGCGATGTCGCGGTGCACCAGCAGCGATTCGGCGGCATTGCAAGGGCTGTACTTCTGCGTCTTGGCGTTGTCGGTCACGCGCACCGCAAGCTCGAGTTCAGCGCTGGCATCGACGAAGACATGGCAGTTGCCGTCGAGGTGCTTGATGACCGGCACCGTGGCCTCGGCGGCGATGCGCTCGATCAGGCCCTTGCCGCCGCGCGGAATGATCACGTCCACGTACTGCGGCATCGCGATCAGCCGGCCCACCGCAGCGCGGTCGGTGGTCGGCACGAGTTGCACCGCGTCGGCAGGCAGGCCGGCCACGGCCAGCGCGCGCGCCACCAGCGTCATCAGCGCGGTGTTCGAGTGCAACGCCTCGGAGCCGCCGCGCAGGATCGCCGCATTGCCGCTCTTGATGGCCAGCGAGGCCGCATCGATCGTCACGTTGGGCCGGCTCTCGAAGACCATGCCGAACACGCCCAGCGGCACCCGCATCTGGCCGACCGTGATGCCGCTCGGGCGGCGCCGCAGATTCGTCATCTCGCCGATCGGGTCGGGCAGCGCGGCGACCTGCTCGCAGCCTTCGGCCATCTGCGCGATCACTGCGTCGGTGAGGCGCAGGCGGTCGACCATCGGCGCGGCCAGGCCGGCGCGGGTGGCGGCGTCGAGATCACGAGCGTTCTCGACGACCAGCAGCGCGGCCCCGGCGCGGATCTCGCGGGCCAGCGCCAGCAGCGCGGCGTTCTTCGCCGCCGTCGAGGCCGCCGCCATCGCCGTCGACGCCGCGCGGGCGGCAGCGCCCAAGCGGTCCATCAGCGCGATCACAGGCGTGGCGTCGGGAGCGTTCATGGCCGGATTGTCGCAAAGCGGCGCCGGCCCTGCTGCGCCGCAGAGGTTGATCTCACCAGTTGAGAGCACAGCAGCCACGGTGGCGCAGCGCGGCAAAAAGGATGACACCGATCGAGCATCGGGGCGCTGCGGAACAGCTCGCGCTTTGGAGCGGCATGGACTAAGCTTTCTTTACCACTGCGAAGGAGGTCGCCATGTTCAAGCACCTGCTATTGCCCACCGATGGTTCCGGCACCTCCGAGGCAGCGGTCCGCAAAGGCCTGCAGTTCGCCAAGGAGCAGCAGGCCCGCGTCACCGCGGTTCATGTCGTGCCCGAGTTCCACACGCTGACCTACCGCACCACGATGCTCGAAGACACCCGCGAGGAGTTCATCGCCGAGTGCAAGGCACAGGCGCAGAAGTTCCTGTCCGAGGTGGAGCGGGCCGCCAAGGAGGAAGGGGTGGCCTGCCGCACCGTGATGATCACGCACGACCATCCGCACGAGGCGATCAACGACACGGCCGCGCAATCCGGCTGCGACCTGATCGTGATGGCTTCGCACGGCCGCCGCGGCATCAAGGGCCTGCTGCTGGGCAGCGAAACCCAGAAAGTGCTGACCCACGCCACGTTGCCGGTGCTGGTACTGCGCTGATACCAAGTTGCGTTCACCCGTATAAATCAGCCAGCGTCCTTCGGCTCGTTGCAGTCACCGGTGTCCTGTCCGGAAAGCTGCCTGTCAAACCTCAGCGCTGCCACCACCGCGGCCTGCAAAGGCAGTGACGGTGAGTGCTGGCGAGGGCGTCGGGTGAGCGGCGCAGCGAAGTAAAGGAGGAGGCGTCGGCCTTCAGGCCGACGCCGGGGGACATGAGCGGAGTCGCTCGCCCGGCGTCCTCGTCAGCACCGCGCGGTACAGGCAGGCGGCCGGCCGGCGAACCTTTCGAGCCTCAGCGACCCCACGCACACGAGCAGTGCCAACGAGCCCTGGCCCAAGCATCCAATCCGATGCGTCTGAATGCAATTCCGCATGAGTCGAAGGAGCGGCCCGTCGGGCTGCGAGGGTTCGGTGCACTCCAGGCCGCTCCGGCGCACCGAAGCCCCGCGCGCAGTGGGGGTGAAGCCCAGCTTCAGCCGGCGGCGGCCTTCTTCGCCGCCGCCTTCTTGGCCGGCACCTTGGCGGCCCGCGGCTCGAACTCGAAGCCGACCTTGCCTTCCTTGGCATCCCAGGCGAGGCGCGCCTTGAACTTGCGTCGCGTCTTGTTCGACACGAAGTTCTCGAGCAGTTCGGTCTTGCCGTCCTGCAGCAGCCGCGCCATCTGCTCGCGTGCCACCGGCTGCTGCAGGATGATCTTGCCGCTCTTGAAGTCGCAGGTGACGTGCGCGCCCACCGCGTGCTCGCACACGTAGCTCGTGCCGTGCTCGTACACATGTCCCTTGCACTTGGGGCAGGCGCCCAGGCTCTGCTGCTCCGAAAAGTCGACCGGGGTGCCGTCCTCGGCCTTCTTGGCGTCCTCGCCGAAATCGAACTCGAGCTTCCAGTTCGCGATCTCGTCGTCGTAGGCGAGCTTCAGTTCGGCCGTGAAGGGCCAGCCGGCCTTGGAGCGGAAGCCTTCGAGCGGGCCGATCTTCTTGTGGGAGAGGAAATGCTCGACCTCGTCGAGCTCGAAGCTGCGCCCGCCGGGGATCTTGCTGATGGAAAAGCCGCAGCCCTCCAAGGCCCCGTTCACGCCGCTGCAGGTGAAGCGGCGGTAGTTTTCCTTGACGACGCCGCCGCATTTCGGGCACGGCGTCTTCAGCGTCGCATAGTCGCCCGGGATCGTGTCGCGGTCGTACTCCTTGGCCTTGGCGACGATGCGCTGCGTCATCGCGGCGATCTCGCCCATGAAGTCGGCACGGCTGAGCCGGCCCTTCTCCATCTCCGACAGCTGGTACTCCCAGTTGCCGGTGAGTTCGGGCCGGGTCAGCTCCTCGACCGCGAGGCCGCGCAGCAGCGTCATCAGCTGGAAGGCCTTGGCCGTGGGGATCAGCTCGCGGCCCTCACGGTGCATGTACTTCTCGAAGAGCAGGCCTTCGATGGTCTGCGCGCGCGTGGCCGGCGTGCCCAGGCCCTTCTCCTGCATCGCCTCGCGCAGCTCGTCGTCGTCGATCAGCTTGCCGGCGCTCTCCATTGCCGACAGCAACGTGGCCTCGGTGTAGCGCGCCGGCGGCTTGGTCTTCAGCGCGTTGACGTCGACGCTCTCGGTGCGCACCACCTCGCCGGGCTCGACCGGCACCAGCGTTGCGTCCTCGTCCTCCACGTCACGGCCGTAGACCGCCAGCCAGCCCGGCTTGACCATCACCTTGCCGTTGGTCTGGAACCTGTGTTCGGCGGCGTCGGCCTTGACGGTCGAGATGCGCGTCGTGACAAGGAATTCGGCCGGCGGGTAGAACACCGCGAGAAAGCGCTTGACCACCAGGTCGTAGAGCTTGGCCTCGATCTCGCTCAGGCTCTTCGGGGCCTGCAGGGTCGGGATGATCGCAAAGTGGTCCGAGACCTTGGCGTTGTCGAAGATGCGCTTGTTCGGCTTGACATAGCCCTCCTTCACCGCCTTGCGCGCATGCGCCGACAAGGCCTTCAGCGGGCCCGGCAGGTCTTCACCGGCCAGCATCTCCATCGTCTGCTTCACGACCGCGACGTAGTCCTCGGGCAGGGCCTTGCTGTCGGTCCGCGGATAGGTCAGCACCTTGTGCTTCTCGTACAGCGCCTGCGCGATCGACAGCGTGGTCTTGGCCGAGAAGCCGAAGCGCGAGTTGGCTTCGCGCTGCAGCAGCGTCAGGTCGTAGAGCTGGGGGCTGCTCTGGCTGCTGGGCTTGGACTCCTCCGTCACGCTGGCCGGCTGGCCGCGCACCGCCTGCGCGATGGCCTGCGCATCGGCCTCGCTCCAGAGCCGGTCGGCACGCCGCTCGGCGTCATCGTTCTTCTTCCATGCCGGGTCGAACCACTTGCCGGCGTACTGCCCGGCCTTCGCGTCGAACGTCGCCTTCAGTTCCCAGTAGTCGCGCGCGACATGCTTGCGGATCTTCTCCTCGCGCTCGACCACGATCGACAGCGTGGGCGTCTGCACCCGCCCGACGGTGGTGAGGAAGAAGCCGCCGTCGCGCGAATTGAAGGCCGTCATCGCACGCGTGCCGTTGATGCCGACCAGCCAGTCGGCCTCGCTGCGGCTGCGCGCCGCATCTGCCAGGCCTTGCAGATCGGCGTCCGCGCGCAGGCGCTCGAAGCCGTCGCGGATTGCCTGCGGCGTCATGCTCTGCAGCCACAGCCGGCGCACCGGCTTGGTCGTGGGCTTCTTCGTGCTGCCTTCCGAGTACTGCACGATCAGGCGGAAGATCAGCTCGCCCTCGCGCCCGGCATCACAGGCATTGATGAGCTCCGTGACGTCCTTGCGCTTGACCTGCTTGACCACCGCGCTCAGGCGGCTCTTGGCCTTGTCGATCGGTGCGAGGTCGAAATGCGGCGGGATCACCGGCAGGTGGGCGAAGCTCCACTTGCCGCGCTTCACGTCGTACTCCTCCGGCGCCTTGATCTCGACCAGGTGGCCGACCGCGGAGGTGACGACGTAATGCTCGTTCTCGAAGTGGTCGTCGTGCTTTTCGAACTTGCCGCTCGTGGGCGTCAAGGCCCGCACGATGTCTTGTGCGACGGACGGTTTCTCGGCGATGACCAGTGCTTTGCTCATGTTCTCGATGTCGTTGTCACCCGATCGCAGCGGCGCCCCGCGCACCAAGGCGTCGGGCCGTCCCTACAATCCGGGCTCTCGCGCGCACGCGCTCACGCGCGCGCACCCATGATTCAATGTAGCCAAACTCGAACATGACGCAATCGCCGCGCCGCAAGACCGCCACTGCCACCCGGACTGCCCGACCGACGGCGCCCCCCGCGACCCGCGACGGCCGGCGCATCCAGGTGCGACGCTCCGGCGTGCACGGCAAGGGGGTGTTCGCGCTGCGGCCGCTGGCCAAGGGCGAGACACTGATCGAATACACCGGCGAGGTGATCGACTGGCCCGAGGCCTTGCGCCGCCATCCGCACGACCCGAACGATCCCCACCACACGTTTTACTTCAGCATCGACGAAGACCATGTGATCGATGCCAAGGTCGGCGGCAATGCGGCGCGCTGGATCAACCATGCCTGCTCGCCCAACTGCGAGGCCGACGAAACGCAGGGCCGCGTGTTCATCAAGACGCTACGTGCCGTCAAGCCCGGCGAGGAGCTGTTCTACGACTACGGCCTGGTGATCGACGAGCGCTACACGCCGAAGCTGAAGAAGCAGTACGAGTGCCGCTGCGGCAGCAGGGCCTGTCGCGGCACCCTGCTCGCGCCCAAGCGCTGATCCCCGTGCCTCACGCTGCCGTGCCGCTGCAACGCCGCGCCGTCGACGCGCAGGGGGCCCGCATCGCTGCGCTGCGCTGGCCTGTCGAAGCCCTGTGGGCGCAACTCGAGCCCTTGCGTCCCGGCCTCGGCGTCGAGGCCCTGGTCGAGACGGACTCCACCAGCACCCGGCTGCTGGAACGCGCCCGCGGCGGCGACAGCGCGCCCTGCCTGCTGGTCGCCGAGCGCCAGACCGCCGGCCGCGGCCGGCTCGGCCGCTCGTGGATCTCCGACACCGCGCCCGCCGCCACCGCCGACGGCCCTGGCTCGCTGACCTTCTCGCTGGGCCTGACGCTGGCCCCGGCCGACTGGTCGGGCCTGTCGCTCGCCGTCGGCGTCGCCCTGGCCGAGGCGCTGCACCCGAGCGTCAAGCTCAAGTGGCCGAACGACCTCTGGCTCGTCGACGACAGCCCCCCCGGTGCGCCGGGCCGCAAGTTCGGCGGCGTGCTGATCGAGACGCTCGCGCTGGCCGGCGGTGGCCGCTATGCCGTGATCGGCGTCGGTCTGAACCTCGATGCTCCCGCGGCGCAGGCGGCGTTCACCCAGCCCGCAGCCGGCTGGCGGGAGATCGAGCCGCTGGCCCGTGCGCCCGAGTTGCTGGCGCGGCTGGCGGCACCGCTGCTGGGCGCGCTGATCGTCTTCGAGCAACAGGGCTTCGCCGCCTTCGCGAAGCGATTCGCGGCGCGCGACGCACTCGCCGGCAAGCCGGTCCAGACCAGCCAGCCCGGCGCCGAGAGCGGGCGCGCCGATGGCGTCGACGAGCGCGGCGCGCTGCGACTCCAAACCCCCCAGGGCGAACGCCTGATCGGCAGCGGCGAAGTGAGCGTGCGACCATGTTGAGAGCCCTCGTGTTGCTGCTGCTGCTGGCCAACGCGGGCTTCTGGGCCTGGCGGCACAGCTGGCTCGAACCGCTGCACGGCGTGATCGGTGCCCGACCCGAGGGCGAGCGCGAGCCCGAGCGGCTGTCCTTGCAGGTCGATCCCGACCGCATCCGCCTGATCCCGGCCGAAGCCGCGTCCATGCCGGCATCCGCCCCGGCGAGCGCCGAGCCGGCCGCCGCCGCCAGCGCCCCGGCGGCGACCGCCTGCCTGGAGGTGGGGCCCTACAGCGTGGCCGAACTCGCGGTGGCCGAAGCCGCCGTCAAGGCGGCCCTCCCTGACGCCGGCTGGTCGGAGCGCGAGCTCACGACGACCTGGTGGGTGGCGATGGGCCCGTTCGCCGAGACGGAGCAACTGCAGAAGAAGCGCGAGGAACTGAAGCGGCGCAGCATCGCCCCCGAGCTGGCGAGCGCCGCGCCCGGCAGCGCACCGCTGCTGGTGATCAGCCGCCACGACAGCCGCGCCGCGGCCGACACCGAACTCGCGACGCTGCTCGAGCGCGGCGTGCGCACCGCACGCGTGGTCAGTGCCACCGTGCCGCAGCGCGCGCTGCGCGTGGCGCAGGCCAGTGAAGCCCAGCAAGCCACGCTGGCCGCCCTGCCCGCCGACAAGCTGCGCGGCAAGGCCTTCACGCCTTGCCCGGCCGATACGCTCTAACGCCGGTCAACGCTGCGGGCGGGCAGGCGTGAGCCAGGAGACGGGCATCACGCCGCCGGATCGCTGCGCCCGCGCAGGCGCCAGGCGGCCCCCACCGCAAGCAGCAGAGCCAGCAGGTAGCCGGGGCTGAGGGCACCGCCGCCACCACCGCCGCCACCCGTGGACGGCGCTGCCGCCACGGTCACGCGCCGGGAGGTGGTGGACTGCGCACCGGTGTTGTCCGTCACCGTGACCGCGACCGTGAAACTGCCGGCAGCGCTCGGTGTCACGCTGGCGTTGGCGCCGCTGACCCCGCTGAGGCTGCTCACGATGCCGCCACCGTCGACGAGGGACCAGGTGATGCCGCTCAAGCTGCGCCCGTTGATCAACACGGACACGCTGGCATTCAGCGCCACGGCCTGTTCGGCCTGCGGGCTCGCGGGGCTCACGCCGATCGCCGAGATCAGACCGGCCGCGGCCGACCGGACCGCCGTGCGCGCGTCGAGCATACCGGCGCCACAGGTGGCGGTGGTGCAGTAGCACTCATCTTGGTCGATGGGCGTGCCGGCCGACGTGGACTGCGGCGCCGTGCACTGCGGCGTGCCGGGATCCGCACCGGTCGTTGGAAAGGCCCGCGCGCCCCCCTGGATCAGCGCACGGACTTGCGCCGGCGTCAGCGACGGCTGCGCCGCGAACATCAGCGCGGCCACGCCCGACACCAGCGGTGCCGAGAAGCTGGTACCGATGGTGAGATTCGTCGTCCCGTCGGTGTAGGTCGACGATGTCGGGCCCTGCGTCCCGGCATTCGTCGTGGTCAACAGCGGATAGAGACACGGGCCGAAATCATTGACGCAGTTGCCCGCCGGCGCGCTGATCGAGACGGCCGAGCCGAGATCGGAGAAGCCGACCTTGGTGCCGGTGTGGCGCAGGCCGCCAACGGCGATGACGCCGCTGCAGTTGGCCGGTGCACCGACAGCGTGACCGTTGGTGTTGCCGGCGGCTGCGACGACCACCGCGCCGGCAGCGATCACGTCGTCCACCGCGTCCTGGTACTCGGCACAGGCGCCGGTGGTCCCGAGGCTGAGGTTGAGCACTTTCGCCGGCGTCGAATTGACCGCCGAGACTCCCGGCACCGTCAGCCCGGCCGCCCAGCGCATGCCGGCCACGACGTCCGACACGAAGCCGCCGCACTTGCCGAGCACGCGGACCGGCAGCACCCGGGTGTTCCATCCGGTACCGGCCATGCCCACGCCGTTGTTCGTCAACGCGCCGACGATGCCCGCGACCTGCGTGCCATGCCAGGAGCTGTCCTCACCGTCATAGACACCCGAAGCACTGGGCGTGCTGCAGTGGAAGTACTGTCCACCGACCGAGTTGTCCTCTTGCGAGGTGATCCAGTCGCCCGGATCGCTGGCGTCGCTGTCGCGCCCGGTGCCGTCGTTCGCGTCGTTGGGGTCGGTTACGAAGTCGAAGCCGGAAAGCAGCTTGCCGGCCAGATCCGGGTGATCGAAACGCACACCGGTGTCGATGACGGCCACCACGACGTTGGCGCTGCCCTGCGTCGTATCCCAGGCGGTCGTCGCATCGATCGCCGAGCGCGCGGTGCTGTTGGGTGCGCGCAGGTACCACTGGCCCACGACTGGGCCAGCACCGCCGCCAGTGAGGTACAGCGGATCGCTCGGCACCGCGGCCCGGCGCACCCAGCGATCGGGCACCGCGTACTCCACTTCCGGGTCGGCAGCGAGGCGTTGCGCCAGCGTCGCCGAATCGATGCCCTGCGCCAGCACGACCTGGGTGCGCTCCGTGATGGCGCGATGAGCCCGCAGCGCGAGTCCCTGGCGCTGCGCCATCCCGCCCAGGCGCGCATCGAGCCGCTGCACCGTCGCGCGCCCCTCGCCGGCCCCCTGCACGCGAACGACGCTGTCGCCCGAACCGGCCTTGTACTTCACGATGACCCGGGCCATCGGCCCCGAGGCCGCGGCGGTGCCGGCCTGTGCCGCCGCGCCTTCCGAAGCGAGCGGCAAGATGGCAGCCGTCAGCGTGACAAGGGCCGCGAAAGCGCGGAGAACGGCGTGCAAAGTCGGCATCGAGGGCTTTGAAGAAGAACAGCGGGGTGAAGTGTAGGGGGCACCGCAAGGCGAAACATGACGTATGACGCCTTCATGTCAGCCGCCGCCGACACAAGTCCACGGCCGGCAGCGACAACTTTGTATCCAGTTGCCACAGCCACAGTCCGGTGACGTGCGCCGGCAACGAAAAAGGCCCCGCAGGGCCTTCTTCCGATCGGCAGGCGTCACGGAAAAGCGATCACTTCGCCGCCATCAGCGCGACCGTGGTGTCCAGCATGCGGTTGCTGAAGCCCCATTCGTTGTCGTACCAGCTCAGCACCTTGACCAGCTTGCCGTCCGGCGAGACGCGGGTCTGCGTCGCGTCGAAGGTGCTGGAGGCCGGATCGTGGTTGAAGTCCACGCTGACCAGCGGTGCGGTGTTGTAGGCGAGGATGCCCTTGAGTGCTCCTTCGGCGGCGGCCTTCAACACGCCGTTGACCTCGTCGACCGTGGTCGCGCGCTTGGCGGTGAAGGTCAGGTCGACCACCGACACGTTGATCGTCGGCACGCGGATCGCGAAGCCGTCGAGCTTGCCGTTGAGTTCCGGCAGCACCAGGCCGACCGCCGCGGCCGCGCCGGTCTTGGTGGGGATCATGCTCATCGTCGCGCTGCGGGCGCGGCGCAGGTCTTCGTGGTACACGTCGGTCAGCACTTGGTCGTTCGTGTACGAATGGATCGTGGTCATCAGGCCAGACTCGAGACCGATCTTGTCGTGCAGCGGCTTGACCAGCGGCGCGAGGCAGTTGGTGGTGCAGCTGGCATTGCTGATGACGGTGTCGCTGGCCTTGAGCACGCCGTGGTTGACGCCGAAGACGATGGTCGCGTCCACGTCCTTGCCGCCCGGCGCCGAGATGATGACCTTCTTGGCGCCGCCCTTCAGGTGCGCCGAGGCCTTCTCCTTGGTGGTGAAGAAGCCGGTGCACTCCATCACCACGTCGACGCCCAGCTCGCCCCAGGGCAGCTCGGCCGGGTTGCGGTTGGCGAGCACGCGGATCTTGTCGCCGTTGATCACCATGTAGTCGCCATCGACGCTGACCGTGCCGGGGAACTTGCCGTGCGCGGTGTCGTATTGCGTCAGGTGGGCGTTGGTCTTCGGATCGCCCAGGTCGTTGATCGCGACGATCTGGATGTCGTGCTTCTTGCCGCCCTCGTAGTGGGCGCGGAGCACGTTGCGGCCGATGCGGCCATAGCCATTGATGGCGACTTTGATGGTCATGTACTTTTCCTCAGCTTCAGATCACTTCGATGACAAAACTCGGCGGACGGTGGCGGCCACGTTGTGGCTGCGGCTGACATGCCTGCGGCAGATGCCGGCCTGCGCCGAAACGCGGCCGTGCGTCATTTCTGCAGCACCCGGCGGACGGTCGCTGCCACGTTTTCGGCCGTGAAGCCGAAATGCTTGAACAGCGCGCCGGCCGGGGCCGATTCGCCGTAGCTGTCGATGCCGACCACCGCCGCGCAGCCATACTTCCACCAGCCGTCGGTGACGCCGGCCTCCACCGCGATGCGCGGCAGCCCGTCGGGCAGCACGCTGCGCTTGTAGGCCGCGTCCTGGCGGTCGAAGGTGGTCGCGCTGGGCACCGACACCACGCGCACCGCGATGCCGGCGGCCGCGAGCTGCTGCTGTGCATGCAGCGCGAGCTGCACCTCCGAGCCGGTGGCGACGATGACCGCCTGCGCCTTCCTCTTCAGCCCGACCTCGGCCGGCTCGGCCAGCACGTAGGCACCGCGCGCGATCTCGTCGAGCCCGGACTTCGGCAGGTAGGACAGGTTCTGGCGCGACAGCAGCAGCGCCGTCGGACGGTCGGTGTTGAGCAGCGCCTTGGTCCAGGCGATGGTGGTTTCGGCGGTGTCGGCCGGGCGCCAGACGTCCAGATTGGGGATCAGCCGCAGGCTGGCCGCGTGCTCGATGCTCTGGTGCGTGGGCCCGTCCTCGCCGAGGCCGATGCTGTCGTGCGTGAACACATGGATCACGCGCTGCTTCATCAGCGCGGCCATGCGGATGGCGTTGCGCGAGTAGTCGCTGAAGGTCAGGAAGGTGCCGCCGTAGGGGATGAAGCCGCCGTGCAGCGCGATGCCGTTCATCACCGCGGCCATGCCGAACTCGCGCACGCCGTAGTTGATGTGGCGCCCGCCCTGGCCGTCCTCACCGCGCTTGACGGCACCGCCCTCGCCGAAGCGCAGGGCCGGTGTGCTCTTCGTGTTGGTGAGGTTCGAGCCGGTCAGGTCGGCGCTCCCGCCCAGCAGTTCGGGCAGCGCGGCGGTGAAGGCTTCCAGCGCGAGCTGGCTGGCCTTGCGGCTGGCGACCGTCTCGGCCTTGGTGTGCGCCGCGATCGCGGCGTCCACCGCGATCTGCGCGAAGTTCGCCGGCAGCGCGCCCCGCATCCGGCGCTCGAACTCGCTCGCGAGCGCGGGATGCTCGGCGCGGTAGGCGTCGAAGCGCGCGTCCCAATCGGCCTGCAGGTTCGCGCCGTCGTCCTTGGCATCCCACTCGTTGTAGGCCTCGGCCGGAATCTCGAAGGGTGCATGCGGCCAGCCGAGCGCGGCGCGCGTCAGCGCGATCTCGTCGGCACCGAGCGGCTCGCCATGCGCCTTGGCGGTGTCCACGCGGTTCGGCGAGCCTTTGCCGATGTGCGTCTTGCAGACGATGAAGCTCGGCTTGTCGGTGCTGCGACGGGCCTGTGCGATCGCCGCGTCGACCGCCTCGACATCGTGGCCGTCGACCGGACCGATCACGTTCCAGCCGTAGGCCGCGAAGCGCTTCGCGCTGTCGTCCACGAACCAGGGCGCCACCTGGCCGTCGATGCTGATGCCGTTGTCGTCGTACAGCGCGATCAGCTTGTTCAGCTTCCAGGCGCCGGCCAGTGCGCTGGCCTCGTGGCTGATGCCCTCCATCAGGCAGCCATCGCCGAGGAAGACATAGGTGCGGTGGTCCACGACCGTGTGGCCGTCGCGGTTGAACTCGGCCGCCAGCAGCTTCTCGGCCAATGCCATGCCGACCGCGTTGCCGAGGCCCTGGCCGAGCGGACCGGTCGTCGTCTCCACACCGGGAGTGATACCGACCTCGGGGTGGCCCGGCGTTTGGCTGTGCAGCTGCCGGAAGTGGCGCAACTCCTCCATCGGCAGCGCGTAGCCGCTGAGGTGCAGCAGCGCGTAGACCAGCATCGAGCCGTGACCGTTGCTCAGCACGAAACGGTCGCGGTTCGCCCAGGCCGGATCCGCCGGGTTGTGGCGCAGGTGGCGGCCCCACAGCGCCACCGCGATGTCGGCCATGCCCATCGGCGCGCCGGGGTGGCCGGAATTGGCCTGCTGCACGGCGTCCATGGCCAGCGCGCGGATGGCGTTGGCCATCAGCGTGGTGTCGGGGACGAGGGGGGTGCGGGTTTCGAGGGCGGCCATGGTGTGCGAGGGAAAAGGACGCCACGGAAGCGGCAGAATGGGCGATTTTACGAGCCCGTCGCGTCACCCATGCAGGGTCTGCACCTCACCGCCGATTTGAGTGGCTGCCGCCGCGGCACGCCCGCACTGATCGACGTGGCGGCGCTGCGCACGCTGTGCCTGCGTGCCGTCAGCGACGCCGGCTTGCAGGCGGTGGGCGAGTGCTTCCACCCCTTCCCGAGCGAGCAGGGCGAGCCGCGTGGCGTGACCGGCGTGTTGCTGCTCGCCGAGTCGCACCTGGCGGTGCACACCTGGCCCGAGCTCGACGCCGTGACGCTCGACATCTACGTCTGCCACCGCCACGCCGACAATTCGGCGCGCGCCGAGGCGGTGATCGCGCAGCTGCTCGATGCCTTCGCACCCCGACACACCGAGCGCCAGGCGCTGCACCGCGGAGCCCCGCCGTGAACGTCCCCGCATTGATCCTCGCTGCCGGACGGGGCGAGCGCATGCGCCCGCTGACCGACCGCACGCCCAAGCCGCTGCTGCCGGTGCGCGGCAGGCCGTTGATCGAGTGGCAGCTCGAAGCCCTGGCGCGCGACGGCGTGCGCCGGGTCGTGATCAACACCGCCTGGCTCGAAGAACAGTTCCCGGCCTCGCTGGGCGACGGCGCACGCTTTGGCCTGGCCATCCGCTACTCGACGGAGGGCCGCGACCACGGCGGTGCGCTCGAGACCGCAGGCGGCATCGCAACCGCGCTGCCGCTGTTGCAAACCGACACGTTTTGGGTGCTGGCCGGCGACGCCTACCTGCCCGACTTCCACTTCGACCCGCGCCACGTGAAGGACTTCATGGCCGGCGACGATCTGGGCCACCTGTGGCTGGTTCCGAACCCGCCCCAGCACCCGCAAGGCGACTTCGGACTGAGCGGGCGAGGCCGTGTTTTGGCACGCGACGACCCCTCCGTCATCACTCGTTACACGTACTCCACCGTGGGCTTGTTCCAATCGAAACTGGTCGAGGGCGTGCAGGCGGGCCAGAAGGCGCCGCTGAAGCCCCGTCTGGATGCGGCGATCGCCCGCGACCGGCTCGGTGGCAGCCTGTACACGGGCACCTGGGCCGACGTGGGCACGCCACAACGCTGGCAGGCTTTGCAAGATGGGGGCTGAGAACGATGGATGGGGCGGGATCGCCGTTGACGTGGCTGCTGTGCATGGCGGCGGCCGTGCTGCTGCAGCGCGGCGCCCTCCTGGGCCTGCGGGCGGCGTGGCTGGCTCACGAGCCGGTGTCCGGTGAACACACCGACTCGGTCGTCTACCACCGCAGCCTGTGGACACCGGGCGAGGCCGAGGTGCTCGGCACCGCAGGCCTGCTGCTGCTGAGCGGCCTGGGCGCCGCGGCCGGGTTGCAGTTCAAGGGCTGGCCGCTGTGGCCGGCCGGGCTGCTGTGGCTCGGGGCCGTGGCCTGGGACCTGTGGACCTGGGAGCGCGTGGCAGCGAGCGTGAAGTTCGTCTCCTGGCGGCGCGGCTGGCGCCACTCGGCGCGCCGCGTGGCGGTGTCGGACTTGAAGGAGGTCAATGTCGTCGAGCGCCGCTCGCGCGGGTCGCGGTTGCCCGCCTGGGCCCGGCCCACGGCCTGCTACCTGGCACTGGTGATGCGTGACGGCAAGGCGGTGAAGCTGCCGCGCACCGGCGCGCTGTTCGGCGGCGAGGCCGAGGTCGAGCGCCTTGCGAACTTCGTGCGCATGCAGATGGACGTGGTGGCCGACAACCGCCGGCGCGCCGCCGCCGACAAGCGTTCGGAAGCCCGCCGCGCCCTGCTGCCGCAGATGCCGATGCACCCGGCCAGCAAGCTGGACCCGCTGGCGCTGAACCGCGGCGGACCGGGCTGACATACCGGATCGCGTTCGCCCGGCGACCTCGCCAGCGATGCGCGGTATTTGCAGAGCAGCTCGCCGGCGGACGCTTCGAACCAGCCCCCCAAAAACGCACACGAACGGCTGCAACGAGCCCGTGCCGGTCCTTCAATCCGCGAGCGGCTTCGTCACCGCATCGATCCGCGCCAGCACCTCCGGGGTGAGCTTCGGCGTCAAGGCCAGCGCCTTCAGGTTGTCCTGCAGCTGCGTGAGCTTGCTGGCCCCGAGGATCACCGTGCTGACGCGCGGGTTGTGGTTGATCCAGGCGATCGCGAGCTGCGCCACCGTGCCGCCCAGCTCGGCGGCAAGGACCTCGAGCTGGCCGACCGCGGCGTTCTTCGCCGGATCGAGCAGGCCATCGCGCAGGAAGCCCATGCTCTCCAGCGCACCGCGGCTGCCCGCGGGGACACCGTGGCGGTACTTCCCGGTCAGCAGGCCCGAGGCCAACGGGCTCCACGTGGTCAGGCCCAGGCCGATGTCCTCGTACAGCCGCGCGTACTCTTCCTCCACTTTCCTGCGGTGGAACAGGTGGTACTGCGGCTGCTCCATCACCGGCTTGTGCAGGTGGTGCCGCTCGGCGATCTCCCAGGCGGCGCGGATCTCCTGGGCGCTCCACTCGCTGGTGCCCCAGTACAGGATCTTGCCCTTCGTGATCAGGTCGTGGAAGGCCCAGACCGTCTCCTCGATCGGCGTGTGCGGGTCGGGGCGGTGGCAGAACACCAGGTCGACGAAATCGAGTTGCAGGCGCTGCAGCGCGCCGTCGATGGCCTGGTGCAGGTACTTGCGGTTCAGCGTGTCCTGGCCGTTGATGCGCGGCCGTTCGCCCGGCCTGGCGCGGTCCAGGCCCCAGAAGAACTTGGTGGACACGACGACGTCGAGCCGCGGCAGCTTCAGCTGCCGGAAGGCCTCGCCCATGATGGACTCGCTGCGGCCGTTGGCATAGACCTCGGCGTTGTCGAAGAAGTTGATGCCGGCGTCGAACGCAACGGCGAGCATGTCCTTCGCGGCGCTCACATCGACCTGGTTGTGGTAGGTCACCCATGAGCCGAGCGAGAGCTCGCTGACTCGCAGGCCGGATCGGCCGAGACGGCGGTATTGCATGCGAAGACTCCCTTTCGTGTCATTCACCGGTCGCGGGCTTGTCGTGCAGGGGTGCTGCACGGCGCGCCGCTCACTACACTGCAAGCGTACCCAGAACTGCATCGCCCCATGCCCACCCACGTCTATGCCGAACGCCGCGCACGCGTTTGCGCCGCGCTGCGCGAGGCCGGTGGCGGCATTGCCGTGCTGCCGACGGCGCCGGAGCGCACACGCAATGCCGACAGCGAGCACCCCTACCGCCATGACAGCGCGTTCTACTACCTGACCGGTTTCTCGGAGCCCGGCGCCTGGCTGGTCCTCGACGCGACCGGCCGCAGCCTGCTGCTGTGCCGCCCCAAGGACGAGGAGCGCGAGATCTGGGACGGCTACCGGCTCGGCCCCGAGGCCGCCCCCGGCGAGCTGGGCGTCGACGAGGCCTTGCCGCTCGACGCGCTGGACACGGTGCTGCCGCAGCGGCTGGCCGATCGGCCCGCGGTGTGGTTCCCGTTCGGCGGCTGCGAGGGCCTGGGCTCGCGGGTCGAGGGCTGGCTCGCCGCGGTGCGCGCGCGCTCGCACGCCGGCGTCGAGGCGCCGACGCAGCAGCGCGACCTGGCGCTGCTGCTCGACGAGCAGCGGCTGTTCAAGGACGCGCACGAAATCGCCCTGATGCGCCGGGCCGGCGAGATCGGCGCGGCCGGCCATGTGCGCGCGATGCGGGCCAGCCGGCCCGGCCTGCGCGAGTACCAGCTCGAGGCCGAGCTGCTGCACGAGTTCCGCCGCAGCGGCGGCAGCGGTCCGGCCTACAACAGCATCGTTGCGGCCGGCCGCAACGCCTGCATCCTGCACTACGCGGCCGGCAACGCCGAGCTGAAGGCCGGCGAGCTGTGCCTGATCGACGCCGGCTGCGAGTACGGCAGCTATGCGAGCGACATCACGCGCAGCTTTCCGGTCGACGGCCGCTACACCGCGCCGCAGCGCGCGCTCTACGAGCTGGTGCTCGCCGCGCAGGAAGCCGCGATCGCCCACACCCGCCCGGGGGCGCGCAAGATGGACAGCCACTGGGCCGCGGTGCGCACGCTGAGCGCCGGCCTGCTGGACCTGGGGCTGCTCGATCGCAACACACAGGGCGGCGTCGACGACGTCGTCGCCAGCGCCGCCTACCGGCGCTTCTACATGCACGGCACCGGCCACTGGCTCGGGCTCGACGTGCACGATGCCGGCGAGTACCTCGCGCTCGACGAGGCCCCCGTCGAGCAGCCCGACGGCCTGGGCGGCATCGCGATCAAGAAGCCCTCGCGCCGGCTGCAGCCCGGCATGGTGGTCACGATCGAGCCCGGGCTCTATGTGCGCCCGGCACCCGACGTGCCCGAGCGCTACTGGCACATCGGCATCCGCATCGAGGACGATGCGCTCGTCACGCCCGACGGCTGCGAGTTGCTGAGCCGTGGCGTGCCGGTGCAGCCCGACGAGATCGAGGCGCTGATGCGCGGCTGAGCCCGGCCCTCGGCCGGGTGCCGTTACTGCACTTGCTCAGGCGCGCGATGCCAGAGCTGCCGGGGCGGCGCGGCCACTGCAGGCGCCGGGTCTGCGGCGGCCGGGCCGGTCAATCGCTCCCAATGCATGCGCAAGCGGGCGAGCGTGGCCCGAAAGCCGTCGCTGAGCTGGGGATGCCGGCTCAAGAAGAACAGCTGCGAGCGCACCTTCGCCGCCATCAGCACGCTCTGCCCGTGGGTGTTCAGCGGCTGCGCCAGCGCGGCCCGCTCGACCACGCCGGTCATCAGCGCCAGGGTCCCCGCCAGCAGCGCCTCGGCGCTGGGCAGCGACATGTCGTCGATGTCTTCATCGCATGCCACGGGCGGAAGAGCGCAGCCGGCACCAATGGGTTTGTTCGGGTTCATCACGTGCCTCCATCGCGCAGAGCGCGGCAATCGTCGATCGTCGGGATGGCTGGGAGCGCGTGCCCCTTGGCTGCATTGGCATGGTCGCCGGTCAAACCACTTTAATGCGAACCATTCTCATCTGCAAGGTAAACCCGCCGAGGCGGGTGGTGATCTGCTGGTCAGCCGCCTGCAGGTACCGCACGCTGCTGGCGAGGCCGCCGGGCGAGCGGCTTCGCCAACGTTCGACGGTCGGCTTTCCGGACAAGACACCGAACCCCACCGCAACGAGCCCTGGCCCGAGCTTCAATCGGATGCGCTCGAATGCAATGCCGTATCAGCCGATCCCGAGCAGCCAGCCGATCAAGCCCTTGGCGACGAAGCCGAGCATGCCGAAGGCCAGCACGACGAACAGCACGAAGGTGCCGAAGCGGCCGGCCTTCGACTCGCGCGCCAGGCTCGCGATGATGAACAGCATGTAGACGATGAAGGCGCCGACGCCGAATGTCAGGCCGAAGCGCGCAATCTCTTCCTCGCCGAAGCCGCCGAGCCCGCCACTCATGGGACAACCCTCGCGTCCGCGCCGGCGAGCGCCCGGTAGGCATGCCAGCTGGCATGGCCGAGCAGCGGCACCACCGCCAGCAAACCCAGCATGGCCGCGACCATGCCGGCGGCCGACAGCGTCATCACCAGCGCAGCCCACAGCGCCAGCGGCAGCGGCTGCGCGAGCACGGCGCGCCAACTGGCCAGCACCGCGGCGCGAACCGTCGCCGACGGCCGATCCAGCAGCAGCGGAATCGCGATCACGCTGGACGCGAACACCGGTGCCGCGAGCAGGCCGCCGAGCAGCAGCCAGCCCTCGAACAACCAGCCGCTGCGGGCGACGACGACGTGGCGCAGGAAGTCCAGCGGTGTCGCGATCGGCGCCGGCGCGAACAGCGTGATCAGCGCCGCCGAGGTGAGCACCCAGCCGGTGCCGGCCGCGGCGAGCCCGACGCCGAAGGCGACCAGCCGGCGGTCCAGCGAGCGCCACACGCGCAGCACGCAGGCGGCGTCCGGCGTTTCACCGCGCTCGATCGCGCGGCTCACCGCATAGAGCCCTGTCGCGACGACCGGTGCGACCAGCAGGAAGCCCGACACCGCGCCGGCCAGCACCCAGAAGCGCTGGTGCGCAAAGGCGAACAGCGCGATGCCGAAGGCGGCGCACAGCGCGCCATGTGCCACGCCCACCGCCGGCGCGGTGCGGAAGTCGCGCCAGCCCCGTGCGAGCCAGTCGAAAGGCGCGCCGAGCCCGATCCCGCTCACCTCGCGACGCCTCATCGCGCCGCCCGGTCCGGCGCAGTCACCGCCGCCGCGATGGCCGCGCCGGCCTCGGTCGTCGACGCCAGGCCCCCGAGGTCGCGCGTGCGCGGGCCCGCCACCAGCACCCGCTCGATGGCCGCGACGATCGCGTCGTGCGCCGCGACGTGACGCTCCAGCTGCTCCGGCGCGAGGCCCGGTGCGCGCCCCAGGAAGTCGAGCATCAGCGCACCGGACCAGATCATCGCCACCGGGTTGGCGATGCCCTGCCCGTGGATGTCGGGCGCCGAGCCGTGCACCGGCTCGAACAGCGAGGGAAGGCCGCGCTGCGGGTTCAGGTTGGCCGAAGGCGCCAGGCCGATGGTGCCGGTGCAGGCCGGACCGAGGTCGCTGAGGATGTCGCCGAACAGGTTGCTCGCCACCACGACGTCGAAGCGTGTGGGCTCCAGCACGAAGCGGGCGGTGAGGATGTCGATGTGCTGCTTGTCGACGGCGACCTCCGGGTAGCCCTGCGCCATCGCGTCGGCGCGTTCGTCCCACCACGGCATGCTGATGGCGATGCCGTTGGACTTGGTGGCGACGGTGAGGTGCTTGCGCGGCCTCGATTGCGCCAGCTCGAAGGCGAACTTCATCACGCGGTCGGTACCGTGGCGCGAGAACACCGACTCCTGGATCACGATCTCGCGTTCCGTGCCTTCGAAGAGGCGCCCGCCGAGGTTGGTGTATTCGCCCTCGGTGTTCTCGCGCACGACGAAGAAGTCGATGTCGCCCGGCCTGCGCGGCTTGCCGTCGCGGTCGACCAGCGGGCAGGGCACGCCCTCGAACAGGCGCACCGGGCGCAGGTTGATGTACTGGTCGAATTCGCGGCGGAACTTCAGCAGCGAGCCCCACAGCGACACATGGTCGGGCACCACCGCCGGCCAGCCGACGGCACCGAAGTAGAGGGCGTCGAAGCCCCGCAGCGTGGCGAACCAGTCATCGGGCAGCATCTGCCCGGTGCGCTGCCAGTGGTCGGCGCAGGCCCAGTCGAAGTGCTCGAACTGCAGCGCCAGATCGAAGCGCCGGGCCGCCGCCTGCAGCACGCGCAGCCCTTCGGGCATGACCTCCTGGCCGATGCCGTCGCCGGGAATCACCGCGATGCGATGGGGCTTCATGTGGGTCTCCTCGAATTCGTGGCGCCGCCGAACGCCCGCGCGACGGCCCGCCCCGCCAGTGTGCCGCGCGTGAAGGCTTCCTCGAACACCGAGCCAGCGGACAGGTCGGCGTGCGCGAAGTGCAGCCGGCCCTGCGCGCCGCCCAGCGCCGCCAGCGCCGGGTCGCCGCGCAGTCCGGGCGTGGGAACGATCATCGCGTGACCGTAACGCATCGCATCGATGCGCACCAGCTTGCGCGGCAGGTCCAGGTGGGCGGGCAGCAGATCGGCCAGCACCGCGTCGCGCCACGCGGTCCAGGGCGCCTTCAGCAGCCGCGCGCGAGCGGCCTGCAGTTCGGCGAGCGACTGGCCGCCGAGCGCCCAGTAGTGCGTCAGCACCGTCGGCCCGGGCACCGGGCGCAGGCTCTGGTGCATCGCATCCACATAGCCGAGCGCCGGGCTGCCGGCGATCACGTTGTCCCAGGCCGGCGCCGGACCGGGCCGGTCGAACAGCGGCTCGCGCAGTTGCAGGTTCGTGACCAGCCACGGCGCGTAGGCGAGTCGCGGCGCGATCTCGGCCAGCGGCGCGGGCACCGCATCGAGCAGGCGCGCCGCGATGAACAGCGGCACGCAGACGACGACCTGCTGCGCGATCCAGCGCTGCGGCTGCTGCGCGCGCACGTTCCAGACCTCCAGCGCGGTCTCGTGGCGCGTGGGGGCGATGCGCGTCAGCACGGCGCCGGTCTGCAGCCGCTCGCCCAGGCCTTGCGCGAGCCTCTCGGTCAGCCGGGCGTTGCCTTCGGGCCAGGTCAGCACGGCGTCGGCCGGCTCGGCCGCTTCGTCGCCCGGCACGTGGAAGCCGTGGCGGCTCGCGAAGTAGTGCAGCCCGGCCCAGGCCGACACCAGGCCGAGGCCGGCGCCGTAGTCGTCGCGGCAGCAGTAGTCGAGATAGGCGCGCAGTGTGGCGTCGTCGTAGCCGCTCGCCGTCAGCCAGGCGCCGAAGGTCTGCGCATCCAGCGCGCCGAGCCCGGGGCTCCAGCGGCTGCGCAGCGTGGGCATCGCGAAGCTCAGCGCGCGCTGCAGGGCCTGCACGTTGCCGGCGAAGCGGCGCAGTTGTGCCAGCGTGCCGGCCCCTGCGCCGGCCAGCGGCAGCAGGCCCTCGTGCCAGCCCCCTGCGGCGTTCACGCCGTGTTCGGCCGCCACGAAAATGCGCTCCTGCGGCGCATGGCAGAGCTGGCGCTCGTCGAACACCGTGCGCCCTGCCTCGATGCGCGCGATGCCGATCTCGTGCAGCCATTCGGCGACCTCGTGCGCCTCGGGCCCGGGCAGCGGCAGGTAGTGCGCTCCGAGCGGACAGCGCATGCCGTCCATCGTGTGGCCGCGCGCATTGCCGCCGGCCCCGTCCTCGAGTTCGAACACGCGGAAGTCGTCGATGCCGGCCTGGCGCAGCGCCCGCGCCGCCGCGAGCCCGGCGACGCCGGCACCGACGATGGCGACGCTGCAGCGGCGGGCAGCGCCGGCCCCGGCACGCGGCAGCCGCCCATCGCGCAGCGCGTGGCCGCGCTCGGCGTCGGCGCCGACCCAGCCGCCGGCGATCTCGGCCGGTGCGCGGTCGCAGCCCGCCAGCCACGGCCACGTGGCCAGCGCGCCCGCACCGGCCAGCAGCGTGCGGCGCGGGCGGCTCACTGGTGGACGCGGCCCCATTCCTCTTCGAAGGTCTGCACCAGCCCCTGGGTGCTGAGCCGGTTTGGCTCGGCCGGCACGCGCGCCATGTCGGGCGCAAAGTCGAACAAGGCCGGCAAGCCGGCGACGCTGAGAAAACGCAGCCCGGCCGGCAGCTCGCGCGGCATCGCGAACGGCCTGCGGCCCGCCAGCACGAAACCCCATTCGCCGAAGCTCGGCACGTGCGCGTGGTAGGGCGTGGTCTGCAGGCCCACCGCCTCGAGCGTGCTCACCACCGTCCAGAAGCTCTTGCGTGCGATCAGCGGCGAGGTGGTCTGGATCACCGCGTAGCCGGAAGCCGCCAGGTGCCGTGCCATCAGCGCATAGAAGCTGGTCGAGTAGAGCTTGCCGATCGCGTGATTGCTGGGGTCGGGGAAGTCGACCACGATCACGTCGAACAGCGCGTCGTTGCGATCCAGCCAGCCGAAGGCGTCGTCGTTGACGATCGTGAGCTTCGGCGATTGCAGCGCGTGGCCGTTCAGCGCCGTCAGCAGCGGCTCGGTCGAGAACAGGCGCGTCATCGCAGGGTCCAGCTCGACCAGCGTGACCTGCTCGACGCCGGCGTGCCTGAGCACTTCGCGCACCGCCATGCCGTCGCCGCCGCCGAGCACCAGCACGCGCCTGGGCGCGCCGTGTGCGGCCATCGCCGGGTGGACCAGCGCCTCGTGGTAGCGGTACTCGTCGCGCGAATGGAACTGCAGGTTGCCATTGAGGAACAGGCGCACGCCGGCAGGGCCCGAGGTCACGACGACGCGCTGGTAGGGCGAGCTCAGGCTGAACACGATGCGATCGCCATAGAAGCGGTCCTCGGCCCAGGTGGTGAGCCGGTCGGCGCCGAGCAGCGCGATGCCCAGCGCCGCTGCCACCGCGGCGCAGGCCAGCGCATGCGCGCGCCAGGCGCGCAGCTCGGCGCGGAACAGCCACAGCGCCCACACCGCGACCGTCGCATTCAGCAGCCCGAACACCACCCCGGTGCGCACCAGCCCGAGCTGCGGCACCAGCAGCAGCGGGAAGGCCACCGAGACGGCGAGCGCGCCGAGGTAGTCGAAGGTCAGCACCTGCGAGACCAGGTCCTTCAGCGCGTAACGCGCGCTGAAGTGGCGCTTGAGGATGCGCATCACCAGCGGAATCTCCAGCCCCACCAGGATGCCCACCGCCAGCACCAGCCCGTACAGCAGCACCCGGAACGGCGCTGCCGCGCTGACCGGCAGCAGGCTGTGCACGGCGAACAGCGCCGCCGGCATCAGCCCGCCGATCAGGCCCACCAGCAGCTCGATGCGCAGGAAGTGCGCGACCAGCTGGCGCTCGATGTGGCGCGACAGCCAGGAGCCGATGCCCATCGCGAACAGGTAGGCTCCGATGACGGTGCTGAACTGCAGCACCGAGTCGCCGAGCAGGTAGCTGGCCAGCGCACCGGCCGCCAGCTCGTAGACCAGGCCGCAGGCCGCGACGACGAAGACCGACGCGAGCAGCGCCACCTCGGCCGGGCGCACCCGCGCCGCGCCGCCGGCGGCGGGGTCGGGCACGGCCGGCTCGCTCACCGTGCGGCGGACCGCAGGCGGACGATGCGCCCGGCCGGCCGCGCCACGCTAGCCATGGATCGCCGCCGCGACGATCAGGCCAATGGCCAGGCACATCGCCGCCACGACGATCGCCAGCGCCAGGTTCTGCTTCTCGACGATCTCGGCCCACAGGTCGTAGGGCGTGAGCTTGTCGATGATCACGAAGCAGATCCAGAACACCAGCACGCCGATCAGCGCGAACAGGATCGAGCCGAAGAAGACCCCCGGCCGCAGCCACTCCAAAGCCATCATGATGTATCGCTCCTGTCGATGAACACAGGCGGGCTACTTGTGCCCGCCACCGCCGGTGCTGAAGCCACCGTAAGACCCGCCATAGCCGCGCGCGCCGCCGGTGTTGCGCGCGCACTGCTGGTACTCGTTGCTGGCCTCGCCATAGAGGCTGCGCAGCTCGGCGCAGTCGTCCCGGCCGCAGCGCACCAGCGAGAACACGATCACGACGAACAGCAGGAAGAGGAACAGCCCGGCCAGGCCGCCGATGCCCCTGGACGACAGCGGCTTCACGTCGCGCTGCAGGGCGGCGTGCTGGCCGGCGTCGAGCTTGAAAGCCTTGAGCAGCACGTCGGCGTCGAGCGCCGCGCCGGCCGACCAGGTGACTTCCGCGTCGCCGCCTTCGCCGGTCTGTTCGCGGTTCAGGCGCTTGCCGCCCGGGCCCTGGTAGTCGGTGTTGACGGTGCGCTGGCCGCGTTCGAGCCGCCAGTAGAACTCGCCGAGCACATAGGTGATCTGGCCGGTGTAGCGGTAGAGCTCGCGGTAGCTGTCGCCTTGCCAGCGCGCGGTCGAGCCGCCGAGCTGCGGCGCGCCGGTCAGCGGGCGCACCCAGCTCCAGCCGTCCTCGGCATCGACGAGAAAAGCGAAGCCGGCCTTCTGGTTGTAGAGCAGGTACTCGCGCCAGAAGCTTTGCTCGTCGTCGCCGGGTTCGGGCAGCGTGCAGCGCTCGACATAGCCGACCACCTGCCACGACCGGGTGCCGCCGGCCCCGAGCGCGAGAGCGCCGCTGCGGCCCAGCGGCAGCAGGGGTTCGCCGCCGCCTCGACCCTCGGCGCCCGGGGTGTCTTGCGCGTAGTGCTGCAGGTCGGCGCCCACGCCCTTGGAGACATCGACCACCGCATGGCACTGGTGGCAGGCGATCGATTGCGTCGTCGCGAGCTGCACGGCCAGCGCGGCGCCGCAGCTCGGGCATTCGACGCTGCGGCCCTTCAGCTCGCGGGTGCTGTCCTCGCGCAGGCCGCCGAGGCCGAGCGCCGCGAGTTGCAGGCCGCGGCCCACGTACCAGCGCGGCGGCCTGCCTTCGCTCGCGGGCCCGTAGTCGATGCTGGCGACCTCGTCCTGCGCATTGCGCAGCTCGGCGACGACATAGGCGCGCTCCAGCACCGGCACGAAGGGCAGCTCGCCTTCGGCCGCGCCGAGCTTCGCGGTCGTGACGCTGGCGACCGACCAGGTCTCGCGGCCCAGGACCTGCGCCGCGCCGACACGCAGCGCCTCGGGCGGCGGCAGCGCTTCGGGCGGCGGCGCCTCGAAGCTGAAGACATAGCCGCCGTTGTCCTCGCTCAGCCAGCCGGAGCGCAGTGCCGCGCCTGTCGCGTCTGCCGTGTCGAACAGCGCATGCCATTCGTTCCAGCTGCCGCCGGCGTAGCGCAGCTGCAGCCGGCCAACCAGCGTGAAGGCCGCCCCCTGCCAGCGCCCCGAGGCGCCGAGCTGCAGCGGGCTGTGGTCCTCGAACAGCTCCGCGCTCTGGCCGATGCGGCGCAGCGCCTCGCCCTCGCGCAGCAGCGTGCTGCGGCAGTAGCTGCAGACGGCGAGCGCCGACGCGGCCGAGCGGAACTCGACGGCCGCGCCGCAGTTCGGGCAGGCGGCGCGGTAGGCGCGTTGGGGGGAGGGCTCGGTGGCCAAGGTTCAGGGAGGTGGAGGCACCCTCACCCCTGCCCTCTCCCGCGAGCGGGAGAGGGGGAATACCTGACGTTCGCGGGAGAGCAGAAATACCCGCCGCTTGCGGGAGAGCAGGAACACCCGCTGCTCGCGGGAGAGGATGAGCTGCGCCCTCTCCCCCGGCCACGGGGGAGAGGGCGGGGGTGAGGGGGAGGCGCCGCACTCACACCAGTTTCTTCAGCAGCTCGGCCTTCTTGGCCGCAAACTCCTCGTCGGTGAGGATGCCCTTGCCCTTCAGGTCGGCCAGCTTCTCGATCGTCGCCATCACCTGGTCGGGGGCGATGGCGGCCGGCGCGGTTGGAGCCGCAGTCGCGGCGGCCCCGCCCTGCAGGCCCTGCTGCAGGTTCTGCGCGAGCACCTGGCCGAGCGCGACACCGGCGCCCAGGCCCATCGCGTCGCCGGCGATGCCGCCGCCCGCGCCGCCGCCCTCGGCGAACTTCGGGATCGCCTGCGCCGTCTGGTACTGCATGAACTTGCCCATGTCGCCGCCGACCATGCCCATGCCGATCTTCTGGTCGAGCACCTTCTGCAGTTCCTCGGGCAGCGAGACGTTCTGCACCGTCACGCCCTCGAGCTTCAGGCCGATCTTCTCGAAGGCCGGCGCGGTGACCGTGGCGAGCTGCTGCGCGAACTCGACCTGGTTGGCCGCCAGGTCGAGGAAGGGCACGCCGCTGGACGCCACCGCGTCCGAGATGTGCTGCAGCATCAGCGCGCGCAGCTGGCCGTCGAGGTCGGCGACGGTGTAGCGATCGCGCGTGCCGGAGATCTCGGTGTGGAACAGCTTGGGATCGGCCACGCGGTAGGCGTAGTTGCCGAAGGCGCGCAGCCGCACGGCGCCGAAGTCCTTGTCGCGGATCGTCACCGGCTGGGTCGTGCCCCAGCGCTGGTCGATCTGCTGGCGGGTGCTGAAGAAGTACACGTCGCTCTTGAACGGCGACTGGAACAGCTTGTCCCAGTTCTTCAGGTAGGTCAGCACCGGCAGCGTCTGCGTGGTGAGCTTGTACATGCCGGGGCCGAACACGTCGGCCACCTTGCCCTCGTTGACGAACACCGCCATCTGCGATTCACGCACCGTCAGCGAGCCGCCGTACTGGATCTCGTTGCCGGCCATGGGGTAGCGCCAGGCCAGCGTGCCGTCGCCGCCCTCGGTCCATTCGAGGATGTCGATGAACTGCTTCTTGATGAAATCCATCAGCGCCATGGGAAACCTCCGGTGTAGCGGGTTGCAGCGTGGGCAAGCGAACACAATAGCGGCGGCATCATAGACCGCGGCCTGCGCGGCACCGCCCCGCTTCGGGGTGCGTCGCGCACGGCCGCCAGCAGGGCCTTGCCATGAGTTCAGAACTTTCCCTCGCGGTGGTGGGCGCCGGCCCGGTGGGCCTGGCGCTGGCGCTGCATGCCGCCCGCGCGCTGCCCGATGCCCACGTGCATGTGTTCGACGCGCGGCCGGCCGACCTGGATGTGTCGCGCGATCCGCGCACGCTGGCGCTGTCGCTCGGCAGCGTGCAGGAGTTCGAGCGCCTGGGCGTGTGGCCCGCCATCGCACCGGCCAGCACCGCCATCACCGCGGTCCATGTGTCGCAGCAGCAGCCCGCGCTGCTGCTCGCCGGCCTGGCCGCGAGGCTGCGATTGCCGCCGCCCGAGCTGCTGCTGACCGCCGCCGAGTGCGGCGTCGACCAGCTCGGTGCCGTGGCCAGCTACGGCGCGATCGTGGCGCCGCTGCAGGCGGCGTGGTTCGAGGCGGTGGCGAAGGAGCCCCGGCGCCTGTCGGCGCGCTTCGGCACACCCGTCGCCGCGCTGAAGGCGACGCCCGCCGGGGTGGAGGTCGACGCCGGCATTGCCGAGCACCATGACCTGGCGGTGGTGGCCGAAGGCGGCGTGTTCTCGGCGCAGGCGCGCAAGGCGCTGGTGCACGACTACCGCCAGACCGCCTGGGTCGGGCAGGTCACGCTGGCCGAGCCCGCCGACCCGGCCCGCGCCGGCACCGCCTACGAGCGCTTCACGCCGCACGGCCCGGCCGCGCTGCTGCCGCTGTCGCCGCAGGGCGGCGCCGCGCGCGCGGCGCTGGTGTGGTGCGTCGATGCGGCCGACGACCCGGTGCTGGGCCTCGACGATGCACAGCGCCTCGCGGTGCTGAACCAGGTGTTCCCTCCGCGCGTCGGCCGGCTCGCGGCGATCACGCCGCTCAAGCGCTTCGCGCTGGGGCTCAACGCGGAGCGCACGCTGGTCGGAGGCCGCGGGAACGAAGGCGGCGCCGGCCAGGGCCGGATCGTGCGCATCGGCAACGCCGCCCAGACGCTGCATCCGGTGGCCGGCCAGGGCCTGAACCTGGGGCTGCGCGATGCACACGCCCTGGTCGCCGCGCTGCAGTCGGCGCAGGGCAGGGGCGCCGACCTCGGGGCCGCACTGAAGCAGGTCGAGTGGCAGCGCGCACCCGACCGCTGGACGCTGATCGCCGCGACCGATTTCCTCGCCCGCAGCTTCACCTGGCAGTTGCCCGGTCTCGCGAGCGCGCGCGGGCTGGGCCTGGCGGCACTGCAGGCGCTGTCGCCGGCGAAGCGCCTGCTGGCGCGGCAGATGATGTTCGGCTGGCGCTAGTGTGGTGCGCGTGAAGTAATAGAACTTACTTGCGCCGGCATACTCCAACCGCCCAGGAGGTGGGCGATGCGGGTTGCCAAGAAGATCGAGTTGGATGTGCAGACGGAGCGGGAGCTTCGTGCGCTGTCGCAGCGCAAGCGCATCGAGGTGCGGCTGCAGCAGCGCGCGCGCATCGTGCTGCTGGCGGCCAAGGGGATGCAGAACAAGGACATCGCCGCGGACGTCGGCCTGGACAGGCGGCAGGTGGCGCTGTGGCGAGCCCGCTTCCTCGAAGGCGGCATCGAAGCGTTGAGCAAGGACGCGCCGCGCTCCGGGCGCCCGGACAGCGTGATGGCCGAGATGGAGTCGCGCATCGTGCAGACCACGCTGCACGAGAAGCCGGCCAATGCCACGCACTGGAGCACGCGCACGCTGGCTGAGCACCTGGGTGTCGGAGCGACGACCGTGCGGACTGCGTGGCGCAACAACGGCCTGAAGCCGCATCTGAGCCGTACCTTCAAGGTCTCGCGCGACCCGCGCTTCGAGGACAAGCTACTGGACGTTGTGGGCCTGTACCTGAACCCGCCCGAGCATGCGCTGGTGCTCAGTTGCGACGAGAAGAGCCAGATCCAGGCGCTCAACCGCACGCAGCCCGGCCTGCCGATGAAGACCGGGCGAGCGGGCACCGTCACCCACGACTACAAGCGCCACGGCACGACCACGCTGTTCGCTGCGCTGAACACACTGGACGGCCGCGTGATCTCGATGTGCCAGCCGCGGCACAGGCACGAGGAGTGGCTGAAGTTCCTGCGCCTGATCGACCGCAAGACGCCCAAGGGGCTGACGTTGCATCTGGTCGTGGACAACTACGCCACGCATAGCCACCCTGAGGTTCAGGTCTGGCTGGCCAAGCACCCGCGCTTCGTCATGCACTTCACCCCGACCAGCGCGTCATGGTTGAACATGGTCGAGCGATTCTTCCGCGACATCACCGACAAGCGCATCCGCCGCGACAGTTTCACCAGCGTGCCCGAACTTGAGTTGGCTATCGACCTGTACGTCGCGCAGCACAACATCGAGCCTAAGCCCTTCATCTGGACTGCCTGCGCTTCCGACATCTTGGCCAAGGTCACGCGAGCAAAGGCAGCCCTGGCAGCAGCCTCAAGATAAGTACAGAACAGCACGGCGCACCACACTAGCGGGGCCAGGACCTCCCGCCATACCAACTCGCGGCCGGTGAATGGCCAGGTCACTGGCACAGTCGAAACAGCGGGCTTGCGAAGGGTCAACCCGATCGGTTGCGCCTGGGCAGAACGACCCTGCGCTCAAGTGGGGGACCGCCGGCGCCGATATCCCTCCACGGCCTGTCGGTCAGCGACAGCTCTTCCACCTGTCATCGACGTGTCCTGCCCCATGCCTATCCAATTGATCGATGTCCGAGACTTGCGCATCGGCATGCATGTGCAGCTCGACACCGGGTGGCTCCACCATCCGTTTGCAACCTCAAGCTTTCGCATCGGCTCCGAGGACGACCTCGCCGTGCTGCGCCGACTCGGACCGCAACGGCTTCACTGGTTGCCCGAACTCAGCGACATGCAGCCGAGCCCGCAGATACCGGGCGGCGAGGCAGCGAAGCCGGAACCGGCGCCGTCTTCGGGCCCCGGCGGTGCACTGCCGGAGCGCGTTGCGGCCGCCGCGTGCCAGCGGCAGTTCGAAGCCGTGGCCGAAGAATTGCGCGCGGTCTACCGCGTTGCCAACGGCGACCCCGCTTCGGCGGGTGACCGAACCCGGGCGCTGGTCGCCACGCTGGTGGACGCCGTTCAGTCGCAGGGCGGTCTGTACATCCGCTCGGTTCCACGGACCGCAGGCGACATTGCGGTCCATGGCGCCAACGTGGCCGTGCTGTCGCTGCTGCTCGGTCGCGCCTTCGATTGGCCCGCGGCAGACCTCGCGGACATCGGCGCCGGAGCGCTGCTGCATGACATCGGCAAGCTCGCCGAGGCGCGTCGGCACGTCCGGGCACGCACATCGCAGGTGCGCCAGGGCATCGAAGGTGACGACGCCCATGTCACCAAGGGCGTCGCCCTTGTCAATGCCATGGGGCTGTCCGCCGCCGCCGCCGGCGTCGTCGCGGACCACCACGAGCGGGCGGACGGCACCGGCTATCCGCGCGGTCTGCGCAGCGATCGCATGTCGGCCGCTGCCCGCCTCGTTGCCCTGGTGAACCATTTCGACAATCTGTGCAGCCCGGTCTCGGGTGAAGCAGGCTTGTTGCCCCACGAAGCCATGGCCTGTCTGCTGCAGGGCTCGGGTCGACACGACCGCGGGCTGCTGAGCGCGTTCGTCGACGCGATGGGCATCTACCCGGCCGGCTCGGTGGTTCAGCTGACCGATGGCCGCTACGCGCTGGTCACCCGGCTGCGCAGGGGGCGCCGGGAAGCGGTACGCGTGCAGCTCCTCGAGCGGCTGGCGCCTGGCGACGACCCGCGCTGTCTCGACCTGGTGGAGCCGGCTGTCCTGGGCATCGCGCGCGGCGTGGGCTTGTGCGACTTGCCCGTCGACGCGCGGGCCGCCTTGGACCCCGACCGGCGGCCGGCGTACTTCTGGGAGCCCGTGACGCCGAAGGTCGACGAGGCCGATCGGCCACGCTGAGGCGCCCATCGAGGCCCGGCACCCGATCGACCGCGCCCTCACCGGCCGGTCAGCCCTCGGTATGCCCCGGGGCAAGGCCGCTGCGGCTCAAGTCCGCGGCAAGGCAGCCGATACCGAGGGAGCCCCTTGCCAACTCCGGCGACGGGACCGATCGCCGGCCGATCGCCCGCTGGACAACCGGCACGCTCATGCAGACCGTGATGACCTTGGAACCGACACCTCGCAAGCCGCGCGCGAACAGCGCACCGCAGCCGTGTCGAGCCGCTCGCCTGCCAACCCGTCCCAACCTCGAGGCGACTTCCCATGAATGAAACCCGGCACGCACTGGTGGTCGACGACAACCAGCTCAACAGCCGGCTCGTCGCGGTCTTCCTCAAGCGGCTGGGCTGGACCACCGAAGTGGCCGACAGCGGCGCAGCGGCGCTCGCGCTGCTGCGCGATCGCCGCTTCGACATGATGCTGCTCGACCTTCGCATGCCGAAGATGAGCGGCGAGCAGGTGTGCCGCAGCGTGCGCGAGGAACTGGGGCTTGCCGGCCTGCCGATCGTCGCCTACACCGCGCACAGCATGCCCGAGGAGAAGGCACGCATCCTGGCGGCCGGGTTCACCGGGCTGCTGATCAAGCCGATCTCGTTCCACGACGTGAAGGAGCTCTGCGATGCCTTCTGATGCCGTCCTTGCGGTGCCGCGGCCCGCGGCGCACACCGGCGTGCCGGCCGCGCGCCGCGCCTGGATCGTGGTGGGCGACCGTGCCGAAGCGCATTCGATCGCCGCCGCGATGCAGGCCGAGGGCTGGCAGATCGGCGCCGTCGTGCACGACCTGACGAGCGCGCAACGGCTGTTGACCCTGCGCGGCGAAGCCCCCGAACTGGTCGTCACCGCACTGCGCTTCGATGACGGCGACGGCTTCCAGCTGATGCGCGCCCTGGCCCGCAGCGCCCGTCCGCCGGCCATGTTCATCGCGAGCCGTCAGCAACGCGCCGTCATCCGGGCCGCGGCGGCCTTGGCCAGCGCCTGCGGCTTGCCGATGGCCGGGGTCGCGGAGCAGCCGGTCGACGCCGCGAGCATCGCGCGCAGCGTGTCGAGCTACCGGCGGCCCGCGGCCCGTGCACCGCGGCAGGTCGCACCCGAACTCGGGCGTGACGAGCTGCTGTCGCTTTTCGATCGGGGCGCGCTGTTCCCCTGGATGCAGCCGAAGCTGCGCGTCAGCAGCCGCGAGATCGTGGGCTTCGAAGCCCTGATGCGCGCGCACGATGCCGACGGCGCGCTGATCATGCCGGACCGGCTGGTATCGGCGCTCGCCCGCCACAACCTGCTGGACCAGGCGACGCTGCGCATGGCCAAGCAGACGGTCGACTTCGTCGCTGCCTGCCTGGCCGACGGCATGGCGATCAGCGCGTCGATCAACGTGTCGATGCAGTCGCTGTCCAACCTGGACTTCTGCCAGGAGCTGGCGGCGGCGGTGGAGCACGTGCAGCTCGATCCGAGCTGGATCACGATCGAGATCACCGAGACCGACGCGATGGCGGACCTGTCCTCGGTGATCGAGAACACCGGTCGCATCCGCATGCTCGGCTTCAACCTGGCGATCGACGACTTCGGCACTGCGTACTCCAGCCTGTTCCAGCTCTCGCGCATTCCCTTCTCCGAGCTCAAGATCGAACGTGCCTTCGTCACCGACATCGAGAACGACAGCGGCAAGCAGGCCATCGTTCATGCCTGCGCCCAACTGGGCGCGGCACTCGGCCTGCACGTGGTCGCCGAGGGGGTCGAGACGGCGCGCGAGCTCGAATTCGTCACGCGCGCCGGTTGCACGCTGATTCAGGGCTATCTGGTGTCGCGCCCGATGCCGGCCGATCAGGCCCTCGGCTGGCTGCGCCAGCTCGACGAGCTGCGCTTCGAGCTTCCTGCCGGCTAGCACCAGGCCCGGGGCCGCGGTGCCGGGCTCACTCGCCGCGCAGCAGCAGCTCCGCGTCCCCGGTCTCGGCCACGTACTTGCGCAGCACGTCGAGGATGCGCTGCGCACTGTAGGGCTTGACCACGAAGCCACCCACGCCGAGCGCGATCGCCTCCTGCACCTTCTCGACGGCGCTGAAGCCCGTCACCATCACGACGAAGGCCTTGGGATCCTCCTGGCGGATCTCCTTGAGCACCTCCATGCCGTCGCGCTCCGGCATGTCGATGTCGAGAAAGACCAGCTGCGGCCGCGTCATCCGGTACTCCTGGCTGGCCATCAAGCCGTTGCGCGCCTCGTGAATGTCGGCGTCCACGAACTGCCGCAGCAGGCGCGACAGCAACTGGCGGCTGTCGAAGGCGTCGTCGGCGATCAGGATCTTGCGTCGCGCCTGCCCGGTCTCGCTGCTCATGTTCATCCCTTGCTCAATGTGCCCGGCGGTGCGCACCGACCGCCTCGAGCAGCAGACCTTCGCACATCACGGCCGCCCGGACCGTCCGCGTGGCGCGCAGTTCCGTCTCGACCTCGGCGGCCAGGTCGGTCAAGCGGCCGAAACCGTAGGAGCCAGCCGTCCCCTTGAGCGTGTGCATCAGTGACGTCAGGGCCGGCCAGTCCGCGCTCCGAAGCGCGGCGCGGATCGCATCGATCTGGCCCGGCAGGCCGGCAACGAACGCCGCCTTCAGCTCGGCCATCTCGCGCAGGAAGTCCGGATCGTCCGGCTCGCCCGTCGCGGCGTCGGCGGCCAGCAGGTGCCGGGCCACGACCTCGTAGAACACCTCGCGGTCCACCGGCTTGGCCAGCACCTGGTCACAACCCGCCTCGCGGTAACGCTGGATGTCCGACTTCATGACGTTGGCGGTGAGCGCAATGATCGGCCGGCGGTAACCCGCGGCACGCAGCATCTGGGTTGCGGCAATGCCGTCCATCACCGGCATCTGGACGTCCATCAGGATCAGATCGAAGTCCTGCCGCAATGCGGTCTCCACCGCTTCGCGGCCGTTGCCGACCACCGTCACCGTGATGCCGGCCTGACGCAGGAAAGCGGTCAGCAAGCGCTGGTTGTCGACCCCGTCCTCGGCCAGCAGCACGCGGCCCGCCAGGTCGGGAATCGAGATCGACGTGACCGCGAAGTCGGCGCGCCCGTAGTCGACCAGGTCGCCCTCCATCGTCAGGAGCTCGGCGGGCGGCACCGCAGCGGCCAGCGGCAGCTCCAGATGGAAGCGGCTGCCATGGCCCGGTTCGCTCTGGACGCTCAGTGTTCCGCCGAGCAGGGTCGCGAGCTGGCTCGAGATGTACAGGCCGAGCCCGGTGCCACCGAACTTGCGTGTCGTCGAGATGTCGGCCTGCACGAACGGCTGGAACAGCCGTTCGATCTGAGCCGGCGTCATGCCGATGCCGGTATCGACCACGCTGAAGCGCAGCGCGGGCCGCTCGGGCAGGTAGCGCAGCTCCAGGGTCACGCTGCCGCGCGGCGTGAACTTGATCGCGTTGCTGCAGAAGTTGAGGAGGATCTGCTTGAGCCGCACGGGGTCCGTGCACAGGCCGGGCGGCAGCGGAAAGTGGGGCAGCACGCGGAACTCGAGAGCGCGCTCCTCGGCGCGGCTCGACACCAGCGCCGTCAGGTCCCGCAGCAGCACCGGCAGCGGCAGGTCGATATGTTCCAGGTCGACCTGCTGCGTCTCGATCTTCGCCAGGTCCAGGATGTCGCTGATGACCTCGAGCAGATGCCGGCCGTTGCGGATGATGGTCTGCAGCGACTCGCGCGGATCCACCGCGCCGTCTCCCGGCTGCAGCAGCAGCTCGGCAAACCCGATGATCGAGGTCAGCGGCGTGCGAATCTCGTGGCTCATGTTGGCGAGGAAAGCGCTCTTGGCACTGCTCGCCGCCACCGCCTCGTCGCGCGCGCGCCGGAGTTCCTCGGTCCGCAGCCGGATCGTCTGATCCTGCTCGACGAGTATCGCCTGCACGCGCTCGGCGGCCTCCGCCAGCTGCGCTTCGCGTTGCCCCAGCAGCACCTCCGACGCCTTGCGCGCGGCACGCTCGAGCGCGAGCCGCCGCTCCAGCGCTTCGACCAGCGGCTTCATGGGCAGGGCTTCCCGCGAGCGCACGCCTGGACTCGAGGTTCGGGTTGGTTCATTCAGGCTCCTGTGGGCCGGCCGGATTGCGCGCCGCCTCGACTTCGAGGCTTCCGCGGCCCAACGTTCTATCGACACGCCGCGCCGCTTCTTGATACCACGTCGCGCTCCCCCGCATCAAATCGGCCGGCGTCCTTCGGCTCGCTGTGTTGCGCTAGCCGGCAGCGCATCCAGATCGCCCCGCGCCCCGTAGACAGGCCTGTGTCACGAGCGGAGAACCCCATGAACCCGATGACGATGCCCCACCCCGCCGCGCAACGCTTCGAACTGCTCAGCCACTGGCACCTCGATGCGCCGGTGGCCGCCGTGTGGCAGGCCTTGTCCGAGCCGCAGTCGTGGCCGCAGTGGTGGCCCTACGCCAGGCGCGTCGAACTGCGCCGGGCGGGTGACGCGCAAGGGCTCGGCGCGGTGCGCCGCTTCGTCTGGGTCAGCCGGTTTCGCTACGCGATGGAGATCGATGTCGAGATCGTCGAACTCGTCCCGCAGCGGCGCCTGCGCGGACGCGTCGACGGCCAGCTGCAAGGCGAAGGGCTGTGGGAGCTGCAGCCCGTGGGCGACACCACGCGGGTCGACTACACCTGGCGCGTGGACGTCACCCGGCCCTGGATGCGCTGGCTCGCACCGCTGCTCGCGCCGGTGTTCGCCTGGAGCCACGAGAGCGTGATGCGGGCCGGCGAGCGCGGGCTGGCGCAGCGTCTCGGGGTGCGGCGCATTGCGCCGCGATGACGCCCGGTCTCACACCAGGCAGCCGGGGTGAGGCGAGGCGCCGCGCAGGTAGATCGTGGCGCCGGTGTCGGTCGTGATCGCGGCGTGCAAGGCATCCTGCCGCGCAAGGTGGAACCCGCCGGCGTGCAGCACCAGCGCGTTGCCGATGCGCAGCGAGCCTTCGAGCACCACGCACTCTTCGTCGGTCGGGTGGCGGTGCGCCGGCAGCACGGCCCCGGCGCGAAGCCGCAGCAGGTAGGACATGACGCCATCGGCCTCGTGCAACACCTTGATCTGCACCCCCTCCTGGAAAGCCTGCCAGGCGCCGTCTGCCGCCTGCACGGTGACGTGCCGGGCCTCGCCCTGGGCCATGCGCCCGAGCAGGCGGTGCTTGATCCGCGCCGCCACGCCGCCCGGCACCGGCTCGGCCGCCGCGGCCGCGGTGAGGGCGTCCAGCGTGTCGCTGTCCAGCGGCTGGTCGTCGAAGGGGCGGGGGGTGTCGCTCATCGGGATGACTTCATGCTTCGGGAACGAAATGCTTGCGGAGCTTTTCCTGCGCCCGCCGGATGGACGATTTCACCGTGCCCAGCGCCATGCCCGTCACGGCCGAGATCTCGCTGTGCGACAGGTCGCGGTAGTAGGCCAGGCCAAGCACCCAGCGCTCACCGGGCGAGAGCTCGGCCAGTGCGGCATGCAGCTGCGTGCCGGCTTGCGTGCCGGACAGCAGTTCGTCGGGGCCGGGCGCGGTGCCGGCCAGCTCGTCCGCGTCCGTGACCGACTCGACTTCGCGCGCCGCTCGCTGGCGGCGCAGCAGGTCGAGCGCGCGGCTGCGCACGATGACCAGCAGCCAGGTCACCGCGCTGGCGCGCTGGCCGTCGAAGCGGCTCGCCTCTCGCCAGGCCTGGAAGAACGCGTCGGCCAGCAGGTCGTCCAGATCGGCCGGGCGGACCATGCGGCGCGCCAGGGCACGGGCATGGCCGAAAGTGGCGTCGTAGAAAGCCTCGAAGGCGCTGGCGCTTCCGGCTGCCGACTGGCACAGCAGTTCCGCCAACCTGGCGTCGCGCTCGCAGCGTGCTGCGGCGCCGGCCTCGTTGCCGGGGGCGACAGCGGCAGGCGCGACACGCCCGGACGCCGTGCCTGCGATCGGTGGGGACGATGGATTCAACCGAACTCCGCCTTGTTGTTGACCGTTCCCTGCGCGTTCAGGCCGCGGCAGATCGTGCCGGCAGGGCGCTGCGTCGGCCGCGACGGCGTCTGCGGCCGGCCGGGAAAGTAGCAGGTCTTTCACTGCAAGGCCGGCCGCCACGATGCCGCTCGCGCAGGCGAGGCTGGACATGGCGGCGGTGCGCACCGCGGGGCTGAACGAGGCCGGACTCATGGCTGGAGTACGGAGTGCGCGATCGACTGGATGCAGGCGGACCGTGGTCGTGCTTTCTCGTCGTGGCGCGGACGGGGGCGCCGTGAACCCATCCGGGCTGCTTCACGGGTCTTGCAATGCCGTGCGCAGCGCCTGCCGGTAGCTGTCGGAGGCCTGCAGGTCGGCATGTCCGGCCCCAGGAACGACGACGAGCCGCGCCCGGGGCGCGAGGGGCAGCAAGGCCTGGCTGTGGGCCAGCGGAATCAGTTCGTCGCGGTCGCCATGGAGCAGCAGCACCGGGGTGCGTATGCGCGGCAGCTGCTCGTCCGTGCGCAACGGGTAGCGCAGCACCGGCGCCGGCACCCAGGGGTAGTGCTGCCTGGCCAGCGCGACCATGCTGAGGTAGGGCGAGACCAGGATCGTCAGGTCCGGCTGGACCTTCGCCGCCAGCCCCGCGGCGAGGCCCGTTCCCAGCGAACGTCCGTAGAAGACCACGCGGCGCCCCTGGTAGCGGGGCGCCACCTGCTCCCAGACCGCCTGCATGTCGGCCTGCAACTGCGATTCCCCGTCGATGCGGCCGGTGCTCTTGCCGTAGCCGCGGTAGTCCGGCATCACCAGGTCGTAGTTCGCCTGCCGGTAGAAGGCCGTGTTCACGAACCAGCTCTCGAGATTGCCGCCGTTGCCGTGCAGGAAGAACACCACGCCCTTCGGATCGGGAAGCCGCAGTTCGAGCACCGACAGGCGCGCGCCGGGAACGTCGACCACGCGTTCGTGGACGTCGGGCTCGGTCGACAAGGGCCGCGCCGGATCCAGCACGACCGGCTGGAACAGCAGCCGCTCCTGCCCCAGCCACAGCGCCGCCAATGCAGCGGTATAGAGCACGCCCGCCAGCAGCACCAGGCCGGCCACGAAGCGGACGGCAGCCCGCGGGCGCGCGGCGCGGCGGCCCCGCGCCACCGGCAGCGACACCGCCCCCGCGGTGCGGTCGGCCGGAACCTCGGTCGGGGCGGTGGAGGAGGGCATGGGGTTGCGATGGAGTCGGTAAGGTGCCGGTCACGGCGGTCAGGTCGCGGCAAGGACGCCGCCCGCCGCGGCGTACGGCCGGGGCCCTCGACGGTATACGTGTACGCGGCCCGCAGCGGCCTGGATGCATCCGCGGTCCACTTTTGCATGCCGATCGAAACGCTGGCGGCCTTGTACCGCTGATATCAACGCGTGAAGTGAAGGCGTCGGACCCACTCAGCGCGGCACCGACTCCAGGATGCGCGCCGCCAGCGCGTCGTAGTCGCCGCCGAAGTGGTGGCCGCCGGGCAGCGCCAGCGTGCGGGCGTGCCGGGGCGCCAGTTGCGGGCACAGCGAATCGCGCTCGTCGGTGCCGTAAATGCACAGCGTGGCCGAGGCCGACAGCCGCTGGGCCTCGGGGGCGATCGGACGCTCGCCGCTCGCGCCGATCCAGTTGGTGACATGGAACTCGAACGAGGCCTTCTGCCCGGGGCCGAGCAGCGCCGTCAGGCGCACGCCGGCGCGCGTGCGGGCCGGCAGGCGGTTGACGGCAAACGGCAGCACGTCGGCGCCCTGCGAGTAGCCGATGAGGAGGACCTCGCTGCGCTGCCAGCGCGCGGCGTAGTAGCGGATCAGCCGGTCCAGGTCGGCCGCCAGGCCCTCCGGCGTGCGCGCGGTCCAGAAGTAGCGCAAGGAGTCGAAGCCGGCCACCGGCACGCCCTGCTTCACCAGCGCCGCGGCAATGCCCTTGTCGATGCCGGCCCAGCCGCCGTCGCCCGACAGCAGCACCGCGAAGCGCGTGCCGGCGGCGCTGGAAGGCAGCTCGACGATGGGCAGGTCGGCCAGTTGCGCCGGCGGTGCGCCGAGCGACGCGCGGTGGGCGGCCAGGCGCGCATAGGCCGCCTCGAAGCCCGGCGGCATGCCGCCCTCGGCGGCGGCGGCCGTGCCCTGCGGCAGCGGTGTCCAGGTGGCCTGCGGCGTGCGCGCCACGAAGGCCTGCGCCGCCGCGGCAGTGCAGGCCGTCTCGCCGCCGGTCTGCAGCACGGTCCACGGCGCTGCGGCCTGCGCGGCGGGTTGCAGCTCGACGCTCCGGCCGTCGGCGGCGGCTTGCCAGCGCAGCGCGTTGGTGGCGCACAGCGGCGTCCGGTCGTCCAGGCGCGGGCAGAAGTCCAGCGACAGCGCCGACGTGAACGTGCCGGCCGGCGCCTGCGCCAGCACCCCGTAGGCGAAGGCCGCGCGCGGACCCGCGCCGACCAGCAGGGGCTCGAGGTAGCTCGGCAGCTTGTCGATCGCCTGCACCTGGTGGGCCAGGTTCTCGAAGGCGCCCGCTGCGTAGAGGCAGGCCCCGCCCTGCGCTTCGAGCCGGCGGTAGAACGGTGCCAGCGGCACGGCCGCCACCATGGCACCGGCCCGCGCCATCGCCTGCGCCAGCTGCCGCTCGCCGGCATTCGGGCCGTCGTCACCCGACAGCAGCAGCACGAACTGCGTCACCTCGCCGGCCGGCCGGAACACCTGCACGTTGGTGAACAGGCCGTGCGATACCGTCTGCGGCGCGGCGCCCGGTTTATGCGCCGGCGTCGGGGCCTGCGGTCGGGGCTGTGCCGGTGCCGGGACGGCCCAGGCCGCCAGCACGAACGCGAGCAGCAGCGCCGGCCCGCAGCAGCGTCGAAGGGAGCGGCCCGGGCGCGCGCTCATTTCGAGATCACGCCCTTGACCCCGCCGCCGATCAGCGCCGCCACGTCGACCAGCACGAACAGCGGCGCCACGCCGCTGGGCGCAGCGAGGTAGCGCGCCTCCCAGACCGGCTCGAACTTGTCCTTGAAGCTGTGCAGGCCGCGGAAGTTGTAGAAGCGCTCGCCGTGCTCGAACAGCAGCCTGCCCAGCCGCTGCCAGCGCGGCGCGCGGCGCCGCTCCGCCATGCCCGCCATCGGCGACATGCCCAGGCCGAAGCGCTGGTAGCCCTGGGCCTGCAGGTGCAGCATGATCTTCGCGAACAGGAAGTCCATGGTGCCGGGCGGCGCTTCGGGCGAGTAGCGCATCAGGTCGACGCTGGCCTCCTCCCTGGCATCGGTGGTCAGCAGGTTGGCGAAGGCGATCACCCGGCCTGCGCGCCGCACCACCGCGACCGGCAGCCGCAGCAGGTAGCGCTCGTCGAAGCGGCCGACCGAGAAGCCCTTTTCACGCGTGCGCTGCTGGCCGAGCCAGGCGTCCGAGACCTCGCGCAGGGCCGGTAGCAGCGCGCCCACCTCGGCCGGCGCCAGCACCTCGAAGCTCAGGCCTTCGCGTTCGCCCCGGTTCACGCCCGAGCGCAGGTTGGCGCGCTTGGCGCCCTTGAGGTCGAAGTCGGGCAGGCTCACGTGCGCATGCTCGCCGAGCTTGAAGGCGTGCAGGCCGCAGTCCAGGTAGAGCGGCAGCGACACCGGGCGCACCTGGTAGAAGGCCGCCCGGCCCCCGTGCGCGGCGGCCAGCTCGACGAAGCGCCACACCAGCTCGGGCCACTCGCGGGGGTCGCCCATCGGGCCGAACAGCGACACCCAGGAGCGGCCCTGCTTGCCGAACATCAGGAAGCTCCTGCCCGAGGGCGAGAACAGCAGGTGCTTGTCGCCCACCAGCGCGTAGCAGCCGTCGGACGAGGGGCTGGCGCGCACCACGGCGGCGGCGCGCTCGATCTCCTCGGCCGACGGCTGGGCCACGCCACCCGCCGGCGGGCGCAGCAGCTGCCACAGGCCGAATGCCAGGCCGATGAGTGCCACGCCCATCAGCGCGCGCAGCGAGCGCGGCGCCTGCGCGTCGAGCTCGAACTGCCACCACAGGCGGTGGCTGTAGCCGACCTCCTGGTAGGCAAAGAACAGCACCCACACGCAGGCCGCGATCACACCGCCCAGCGCCAGCAGCCACTCGGGCTCGAGCCGCTGCGCGAACAGCGACGAGCGCCGGTCGAACTGGCGGCGCGAGATCACGAGCAGGAGCGCCAGCGTGGACAACAGCGCCGCCTCGTGGAGCGCGATGCCCTTGGGCAGCGCCAGGACCGCCGCGACGACCGACAGGCCCAGGGCCGCCCACCAGGCCGCGTCGAGCCGGTGCAGGAGCCCGCGCGCCACCAGCAGCAGGCCCAGGCCGGCCACGCTGCCGAGAAAGTGCGAGGCCTCGATCAGCGGCAGCGGCACGCGCAGGGTGGCGAGCATCTCCCGCGCGTCCTCGGTCACCGGCGTGACGCCCGAGACCAGCAGCCACAGCCCCGCCACCAGGGCCAGCGCGGCCATCAGCCGCGGGCTCAGGCGCACCGCGAGGCGGCCGACCGGCGCCGCCACGCCGGAGCGCAATTCGTAGGCGGCGAGCAGCCCGGTCGCCAGCACCAGCGGCAGCACGTAGTAGAGGCCGCGGTAGAGCAGCAAGGCGCCCAGCATGGCTTCGGTCGGCACCTGCGGGCCGCTGGCCAGCAGCATCACCGCTTCGAACACGCCGACCCCGCCCGGCACGTGGCTCAGGATGCCGGCGGTGACCGCGATGGCATAGAAGGCCACGAAGGTCGGCAGGGCGATGCGGTCGTCGGGCAGCAGGAACCACAGTGCCGCGGCCGACGCGCTGAGTTCGAGCGCCGAGATCGCCAGCTGGCGCAGCGCCAGGCCGGGCGCCGGCAGGCGCAGCGTCCAGCGCGGGCCCAGGCTCAGCGTGCGCCGCCGCGTGCACAGCCACAAGAAGGCGGCCAGCACGAGCAGCACTGCCGCGGCGCCGGCGCGCAGCACGGCCGGCCGGGTGTGCAACAGCGGCGCCACCTCGCCCGCGCCCCACAGCAGGCCGAGCGCGCCGAAGGCCGTCATGCCCAGCATGAAGGCCGCGGCATTGAAGGCGATCACCCGCGCGATCTGCGGCGGCGCCAGGCCGGCCGCGGCGTACAGGCGCATGCGCACCGCACCGCCCGTCAAGGGGCCCAGGCCGATGGTGTTGGACAGCGCATAGGCCACGAACGAGGTCAGCAGCACCGTGGCGCGCCCGAGCCTGGCGCCGGCATAGGCGAGCGACGAGGCGTCGTAGCCAGTCAGCGCCAGGTAGCTGGCCGCCGTGGCCAGCAGCGCGAGCGCGATGTCCGAGGCCGGCGTGGCCCGCATCGCCGCCATGACGCTGGCGTAGCGCACCTCGTGCAGCAGACCGCGCAGCGCCACGAAGATGACGCCGGCCAGCAGCACGCCCAGCGTCGCCAGCATCCAGGGCTGCAGGCGCGGCCACCACTCGCCCAGCCAGGGGGCCGGCGGCCGGGGGCCCAGGTGGGCGGCGGGGGTGGGTTCGGACACGGCGCGACGGGTTTCCTGAGCGGGGTGAGCGTGCCGATTATTCGCCCTGTCCCGCAAAGCGGGTCCGCCGCGCGGGGCCTGCCTTGCCGGGAGCGGCTGTCAGGTGCGTGCCCGCGCGGCACCGGAGGTCGGTCCGGGGCCGCTTTCAGGCCCTGGCGGTCACTCGCCGGCGGCGAGCCCGGCGGCCCACAGCGCGGCAGAGCCCGCGAAGATCGAGGCAGGGCCCGATGCGTCTGCGTGCGCCGCCAGGCGGACCCACGCCAGCGTGTCGTGGTGACTGCCCGGGATCAACTCCCGGGACCGCTCCGCCACCAGCCATGCATGCAGCCGTGCGTAGAGCTGCGGGTGCTGCTGCCGGGCCCAGGCGAGGCCGACGAGGTCGGCGTAGCCCTCCTCCCGGCGCAGCGCCTGCATGTCGGCATAGGCGGCCTGCAACTCGGGGTCGAGCTCGCCGGGTACGCTTGCGGCGCCGAAGCCCGCGGGCAGCCGCTGCCAGGCGCCGTCGAGGTAGCGCCGGCAGTGGCCCAGTTCGTGCGCGGCCATGAGTTCGAGCGTCGCGTCCAGGAGATCGGGTTCGGTGCGTTCGAGCGTGTCCTGCGCCTCGGCATTGCCCCGCATCGAGAGCACCAGCTTGCAGCGACCGTCGACGAAGGCCAGCGCCAGCGGCGCGGCACCGGGCGCCGGCTGGGGCTGCACGACGATGTCCAGCGGCAGCCTGGCCTCCCTTGCGAACGCCACGACCGGCCAGGCCCCCTTCAGCCAACGCTGCTCGGTCGGCGTCAGCTCGGTCGCGAGGCAGGCAGACGAGGCCAGCGCCGCAGTGAGCAGCGAGCCGATGGCGTTCCAGACGAGAAGGCGCTTCACAGGGCTGTCTTCGGCGTGCCGTGAAAGGATCTTGAGCCGCGCTGCGCGACGTGAGCGGCAAGTGTGCTTTGTTGTACGAAGGGGGCCGGCATGGCCGCCGGCACGAGCCGGTGCGCCGCTCAATGCGGCCGGCGCCTCGACAGCGACAGCGCATCGAGTTCTGCAGTGGGGTAACCCATGCCGTGCAAACGGATTTCGGCCCTGCGGCCTCTTCGAATCCAATGCCCTGCGCGCGGGAAGTAGGGGCAATGGTGGCTTGCCGAACGGCACGGGCGACCCTGATCGCGATTGAGGGATGCGCCTTTGCCTTCATGCAACGTCTGTCAAGACCGGACTCCTCGGATATGTCCGGCTCGACGAGGGATGAACGGCGATGCCGTGTGAACGGCGAGCGTGCACACTCCCATGTACATCGAGGTGGGCGAGTGGTATCTGTGCGTACTCGGACAACTCCTGAAAGGACTCCATCATGCCCACTCCAGCAACCACAGGCATTCGCCGGAGAATCATGATGGCGTTCGCGGCCGCCTGCGCGGCCATCGCCGCGTTCACCGTGATCGTGATTCAGTTTCAATTGGGCGCGGTGGATCGCGGCGCTCAGGTGGAAGCACGCAACCTGGCGAGGTCGGTCGCATACAGCGCCGCATTGGGCAGCGAGCATCTGCAGCAGTACGTCGAAGGGCTTCATCACCTGTACGGACGCGATATCGTCATCGTGGATGCTCAAAAGCGAGGCCTCGCCGACGCGGATCCGACGGAGCTTGGCCATGTCTTCGACCACGACTCGGCCAACGAAGTCGGCGGAACGATCAAGGACGGCCAAGTCAGGTCGTTTGTCGAGCGCAACAGCAATCATCCCGACGGCGCAAAGCAAATCACCGTCCCGCTCTACCAGGGCGGGGATGTACATGCGCCGATCGTCGGTGCGGTGATTCTCGAATACACCCAGATCTACGCGGAGCTGTTGGACGCGACAGTCTGGCAGATCTACTCGGTCGGTGGCGTAGGGTTGCTTTGCGTACTGCTGGTCGGCCTGTTGGGCGTCAAACTCGGCAATTCGCTCTTGCACCGACTGCAGGAGCAAAAGGCGGCAGCGCAGCAGATCGAGTATCTCGCCTTCCACGACAAGCTCACGGGACTCTCCAATCGCGGCATGTTCTCAAGGATGCTCGAGCAAGGTCTGCAGGAAGCGAAGCGCTACAACCGGCAGCTTGGGGTGTTTTTTGTAGACCTTGACCGCTTCAAGAACATCAACGACACACTCGGCCACCAGGCCGGCGATCTGTTGCTTCAGGAAATGGCGACAAGATTGAAGTCGTGTCTGCGAGAGAGCGACTGCATTGCGCGACTGGGCGGCGACGAATTCGTCATCATGGTGCCGAGTTTGAATGGAGCGGAGCCGCTGGCGGTCATCGCCCAGAAGATCTTGGCCTCGATTTCCAGGGCCTTTACCTTGCGCGATCATGAATTCCACGTTACGGCCAGCATCGGCATCAGCGTCTATCCGACCGATGGCGACGACGAGCGCGTCTTGATGAAGAACGCCGATATCGCGATGTACCGGTCCAAGGAGGACGGGAAGAACACCTTCACGTTCTATTCCGCCGCACTCAACACGCACTCGGTCGAACGGCTCGCCTTCGAGTCGAGCCTGCGGCGAGCGCTGGACGCGCAGCAGTTTCAGGTGCACTACCAGCCAAAGGTCGACGGCCATACCAGCCAGATGACCGGCGTGGAAGCGCTCCTGCGCTGGAACCATCCGGACCTCGGGCTGGTGTCCCCGGCAAAGTTCATTCCGGTGGCGGAGGAAAACGGCTTGATCGTCTCCATCGGTCGTTGGGTGCTGACCACTGCTTGTCAACAGCACGTGGCGTGGAGGGATCTCGGCTATTCACCGCTGAGCATGTCGGTCAATCTTTCCGCGCGTCAGTTCTACGACGAGCATCTGCTCTCGGACGTGCGTTCAATCCTGGCTCAGACAGGAATGGAAGCCACGTTTCTGGAACTCGAGATCACCGAGAGCATGCTGATGCGCGACGTCAACAAGGCGACAAAGGTGCTGGTCGAGTTCAAGAAATTGGGCATCCGGCTGTCGCTCGACGACTTCGGTACGGGCTATTCTTCATTGTCAAACCTGAGGCGGTTCCCGATCGACACGATCAAGGTCGACCGCTCATTTGTTCGCGAATTGCCGGCCAACGAGGAAGACAGAGCCATCACCGACGCGATCATCGCAATGGGCAAGTCGCTGAAGATGACCATCGTGGCCGAAGGGGTCGAAACTCAGGGTCAGATCGAGTTCCTGAGAAGCCATGAATGCGACGAGTTTCAGGGGTTCTATTTCAGCAAGGCCGTGCCGGCAGCTGCCATTGCCGACCTGTTGAGGGTGCAGCCGTGGGTCAATTTGAACGACGGGGCGCAGGTCTGGGGCGTCGAAGGCGTGTTCCCCGATTCCACACCCATGCCTATCGTCTAGGGAGGCACTTGTCCGCGATACGCAGCAAAGCTGTCGCCCGATAACTCGTTATGGCGCACAAAAGCGCCGGGAGAGATTGATGGTTGCGCCCGATGTTGATCGACTCTTCGCAGGCTCGATACCCCAGCTCTACGAACGGTACCTGGTACCGTTGATCTTCGAGCCGTATGCTGCTGACCTCGCTGCTCGCGCAGCGCTGCGAACGCCGTCTTCGGTGCTCGAAATCGCCGCCGGAACCGGAGTCGTCACCCGTCGGCTTGCGAGCACACTGGCGCCTTCGGTCGCGATTGTCGCGACCGACCTCAATCAGGCGATGCTCGATCATGCCGCCTCCGTGGGCACGAGCCGTCCCGTCGAATGGCGCCAAGCAGACGCAACGCAACTGCCTTTCCCGGACGAAACTTTCGACGTGGTCGTCTGCCAGTTCGGCGCCATGTTCTTCCCGGACAAAGCCCGGGCCTTCTCCGAAGCCAGGCGCGTCCTGCGCCCAGGGGGAGCGTTCATGTTCAACGTGTGGGACAGGATCGACCAGAACGAATTTGCCCACGCCGTCACTCTCGCGCTGGAACCCGTGTTCCCGCTGGATCCGCCGCGATTCCTGGCCCGCACCCCACACGGTTACAGCGACACCGAGGTTGTCGCAAGGCAACTGTCCGAAGGGGGCTTCGTTCGCGATCCCGACGTGACAACGCTGGCGGCAAGAAGCCGTGCAAGCTCCCCGGACACCGTTGCGATCGCGTATTGCCAAGGAACGCCGCTGCGAAACGAAATCGAGGCCCGGGGTCCCTCGCGTTTGCTCGATGCCACCGATGCCGCGGCCGCTGCGATCAGGAACCGGTTCGGTCGCGGCGCAGTGGATGGCAAGATTCAGGCGCACATCGTCGTCATCGAGCGGTAGCGGGCTTACCCAGCATGGGTCAACGAAAGCGGTGCCAGTTCCGGGCGCAATACCGCGCCGCGCATCCGTAACGGAACCGCGCCCGGGGACGATCGGGTCGGGCGGCGAACGCCGCTCGGTCCCTCTGCACGGCGTTTGCACGGCAACCGAGCCGCACCGCCCGCATTCACAGCGATTCGAGGTTCCCCCCGCGCAGCCCGACCAGCAGCGCGCGGCCGCTCGGGTCGACGCGGAATTCGCCGTACTTCGCCGTGGTCCAGCGGGCGGCCTCGCCTTCCTTGAAGAACCAGGCGTCGCTCACGAGGGTCCAGCGCCCGTTCCTGGGCGTCAGCTCGAAGCGCAGTTCGTCGGCGGCGAGCGCGGCGCCCTCGTCCAGGTGCAGCAGGGTGGCCACGCCGCGCGCGTCGCGTCGCGCCACCACGCGCGGCCGGCTGGCGCTCAGCACCCGGTCGGCCTTGGCCTGCACCTCGTCGGGCACGCGAAAGTTCAGCCGCATGAAGTCGCCCTGCATCAGCGAGCGCGGGTCCACCGGCGCCAGCTCCACGTACACCGGCTGGCCGTGCACGATGAGGTCTTCCTTCTGCCCGATGCCGAAGTTGGCCACGGCCAGCACCGCCAGCGCGCTGAGCGCGATGCCCCAGCGCGCGCCGGGCGCGCGGGGGTCGGGGGCGGCCGCGCGCGGCGGCCCGTCGGCCGGCGCGGCCGCGCGCAGGGCCCGCCAGGCCAGCGCGGCCAGCACGGCACCGGCGGCCATGAGCAGCACGGACTTGGTGGCCAAGGGCCAGTCCAGCCGGTAGTAGAAGGCGCCGACGATCCACGCCGCGGCCACCGCCGCCGTGGTGGCGAGACGCCAGCGCGCCGTGGTGACGCACAGCGCCAGCGCCAGCAGCACGGCGCCCAGCGCGGGCATGAACCAGGCCAGGGCCAGCGGCACCAGCGCCACGCCGGCATGCCAGGGCGTGCGCAGCGTCGGCCACCGGCGCGCCGCCCACAGCGCGGCCGCGGCGGCCAGCGCGAGCGAGGCCGCCTGCTGCAGGGGCATCGCCCAGCCGGCGCTCGACCGCGCGCTCAGCTCGCGCGCCACCTCGCCGGCGAACCCGCCGCCCAGGCTGCCGCCGACCAGGAAGCTCATGCCCGACCACCACGCCAGGCCGCCCAGGCTGGCCAGCAGCCAGCCCGCCGACAGCGACTCCAGCGCGGCGGCCCGGCGCGTGCGCGCGCCGTCGTGCAGCGCTGTGCGCTGAACCCAGCCGGCCACCAGCCAGACCGCCAGGCTCAGGTGCCAGGCGCACCAGAAGCGCGTGAGCAGCGACGGCTGCGAGGCCTGCCAACGGCCGGACGCACAGGCCGTCACCAGCAGCAGGGCCGCGGCCGCGCCGAGCAGCACCCGCAGCCAGGGCCCGGACACGGCCAGTGCGACGCCCACCGCCGCCAGGGCCAGCACGGCCGCGCCGGCCGGCACGGGCAGGTCGCGAAAGAGGCCGAAGCCGAGCGCGCCGCCGCCCACCAGCAGCGCCGGCACGGCGAGCTGCTCCCAGAACAGCGGCAGGTCGCGCGAGCGCAGCACGACGATGGCCGCGGCCAGCAGCAGCACGCCCACGAAGTACGGCCCGGCGCTGCGGCTGATCAGGTCGCCGAGCAACAGGCCCACCACGCCGAGCAGCGGGATCGTCGCGAGCCAGGCGCCCAGCGCGGTGAGCAGCACGACGGGCCAGGGCCGGCTGTCCTGCGCCGGCAGCGTGGCCGCAGGCGGCAGCAGGCCTTCGGCCACGGCGGCGCGCAGCAGGCCGTCGGCGCGTGCGCCACTCATGCTGCCGCTCATGCCGCAACTCCGGGCCGGGCCGGGTCGCGTGCCAGGCGCAGCACGCCCGTCACGGTGGCGGCCAGCAGGCCGGCGGCCACCAGGCCGAGCAGCAGCAGCGGCCCGATCGGGTCGCCGCCGCGGTGGTGGTCGAACAGCAGGCGCGCCAGGCCCGCCACCAGCAGGGCGTTGAGGCCGAGCGCGACGGCACTCAGGCCATAGACGTCGAACATGCCCGGCCGCGCGAGCGCGGCCGCCATGGCGGCCAGCACCGCCAGGCCCAGCGCGTAGTGCGCGGCAACGTGCTCGGAGAACAGGCCGCCGAGCGCCGTCAGCGTGACGATCACAACCGCCAGCGTCACCGCCGTTCGCAGCGCCCAGGGGCCGGCGCCGGTGTGGCGGCGCAGCGCCGCGCTCAGAGCGGCCACCACCGCCAGCGCCGCCAGCCACCCCAGCAGATGCACGCGCAGGTCGTCCGGCTCGACGCGCCAGCGGTGGCCGGTGTGGGCCTGCACCCACAGCGAGAGGGCGGTCATCGCCACCAACGCCATCGGCGCCCACAGCACGTCGCTGCGCACGCCCAGGCACAGCGGCAGCGCCAGCGCGGCCCACAGCGCGAACAGCTGCCAGGGGTCGGCGCCGGTCTGGTAGGTCTGGCCGAAGTAGGCGAACAGGCCGCCGATGGCCAGCAGCGCCAGCAGCCCCAGGGGCACGCGGGCGGCCGGGCGCCACAGCGCCCCCAGGCACGGGACGAGCACGCCGCCTTCGAGCACCGCGAACTGCCCGAAGCGGCCCAGCGTGCCCCAGTTCGCGGCGATCCAGCAGACGAGGCCCAGGCCGGCGAGCCCGGCCGCCAGCACGGCGACGCCGAGCGGCAGCCGGCGTGCGAGCGCGGCCGGTTCATCGTGCAGGCCTGCCAGGCGTTCGAGCCGGTCGGTGGCCCGCGCGTCGAGCCGGTGCTCGGCCGCGAGTTCGTACAACGCAAGACGCAGATCCATCGCTCCCCCGCTGCTGCCGATGTGGCGGCTGGCATGGTAGCCGCGGGCCGCGCCGGCGCCGGTGGCGGGCGTCAGCCCGACTATCGCCGGCTCACAACACGCGGTGCTGCAGCGCCGGCAGCTGGGCGCGCACCTGGGCCATGCGTGCGGCGTCGAGGCTCGCCATCACCACCCCTTCGTCCTCGGCCTGCACCGCCAGCACCTCGCCCCAGGGGCCGACCGCCATCGTGTGGCCCCAGGTGCGCCGGCCGTTCTCGTGGCGGCCGCCCTGCGCGGGCGCCAGCACCATGCACTGGTTCTCCACGGCGCGCGCGCGCAGCAGCAGTTCCCAGTGCGCCTGGCCGGTCGGGTAGGTGAAGGCGGCCGGCACCAGCAGCAGGTCGCAGGGTGGCGTGCAGAGCGCACGGTAGAGCTCGGGGAAGCGCAGGTCGTAGCAGACGCTCAGGCCGACGCGCCAGGCGTGGCCCGCGCGATCGGTGAGCGCAAAGGCCACCGGCGCGCTGCCGGGCGCCAGCGTGGCGGCCTCGTCGTAGCGGCGCTCGCCGTCGTCGAAGCGGAACAGGTGGATCTTGTCGTAGCGCGCCACGCGCACGCCGTCGGGGCCGAACACCAGCGTGGTGTTGTGCACCCGGTCGTCGCGGCCGGCGATGCGCAGCGGCAGCGTGCCGCCGGCCAGCCACACGCCGCAGTCGCGGGCGGTGGCGGCGAGCAGGTCCTGGATCGGCCCGGCGCCGTCGGCCTCGGCGGCGTCCAGCTTGTCGGCGTCGCGCAGGCCCATGAGGCAGAAGTACTCGGGCAAGGCGACCAGTTCGGCGCCGGCGGCGGCGGCCTGCGCGATCAATGCGCGGGCGCGTTCGAGGTTCTCGGCCACGCGCGGCGTGGACACCATCTGCACGGCAGCGATCTTCATGGCGACTCCTTGGGCGGCGCCGAGGCCGCCTCGTCGGTCGTCGGTACCGCGTCGCCGAGTTTGCGCTCGATCCGGTCGACCTTGGGTGCCGCCCAGGGCCCGGTGACGTGGAATTCGCGCGTGCCGGCGTACATGATGGGTCGGCGCAGCAGCCACTGCGCGACGAAGGTGCCCAGGCCGATCGCCGGGTTGATGGCCGCCACCGCGAGCGAGGCGGCGCCGGCGTTGATCTCGGGCACGACCCACACGCGCAGGTCCTGGGTTTCGCGCTCGACGTCGGCGCTGCCTTCCATCAGCACCACGGCCTGCAGGCCGCGCATGCGCAGGTTGCGCGTGCTCGCCACGCCCTGGGCGATGCTGACGTCGCCGGTGATGTTGTCGAACGCGAAGCCGCGTTCGAACACGTCGCGAAAGTCGAGCAGCAGCCGGCGCGGCAGCGACTGCAGGCTGAGCACGCCGAGCAGCTTGGTCACGCCCGGGTCGGCCTGCAGGAACTGGCCGCCGTCGACCGCCACATGGACCTGGCCGCCCAGGCTCGCGTAGTCGATCGCCAGCGGCGAACCCAGCCAGCTCACCTGCCCGGCCAGCTGGCCCTTCGCGCCGCGCAGCACTTCGCCCTGTCCGAGCCGCGCGAGCAGCGCGCCGCCGTCGGTGATGTCGAGCTTGAAGTCCATCACGGCCCGGCGGCGCGACGCGGCCCCCGGCGCGGCCTCAGCCCACTGGCCGGTGGCGCTCAGCTGGGCCTCCGGCGTGACGAGGTGGAACTTGCCCAGCCGCCATTCGCGCACGGGCTCGCCCGCGCCCTCGGCCACGCGGTTCTGCGCCTCGATCTCGACGCGACCGAGCCGCTTGCCGCGCAGCTCGAAGTCGTCGACCACGATGTCGAGTGCCGGCACGCTGGCCGGCGAGGCCTGCTCGAGCAGCGAGCTGACGGCCTCGGCCTCGCTCTTGGGCAGCGACAGGCGCGACAGGCGCGCATAGATGCGCCCCGCGCCCTCGCCCGCCGCGCGCGCGCCGCCGCCGGGCGGGCGGTACTCGGCATAGCCGTTGAATTCGGTGGCGTCGAGGTTGGCGCGCCAGACCCCGCCGTCGGACAGGCTGCCGCGCGACAAGCCGGCCACCACGCCGTGCAACTGCCGCCCGCCGGTGAGGAGCTCCTGCGCCCGCAGTGCCACGGTCGTCGGTGCATAGCCCGGACCTGCGGCCGCCGCGGCGCCGGCCGCGCCGGCCGCGCCGCCGCCCCAGCCGTCGGCCACGCGCTGCCAGGCGTCGAGGTCGAGCCGGGCCATGTTGATGCTGGCGGCGACGCCCTCGGCGGGCTGCGGCGCCGGGTCCTGCACGCCGATGCCGCCGCGCAGCACGCGTGCGCCGTCCGGCCCGAGCTCGCGCCACCAGCCGGCCTGCAGCACGCGGTTGCCCTCGGCACCGAGCTCCACGCGCAGCTGGTCGCGCGGCAGGGCGCTGCTGCCGGGCGCCTCCGGCAGCAGGCTGGCCTGGACGCGCAGCGGCAGGGCCTGCTCGGCCGGCTTGCGCAGCGGCGCCGGCAGGTCGATCGACAGGCCGAGCAGGTTGCTGCTGAGCTGCCACTCGGCCTGGCCGTGATGGAAGCCGAGCGCGAGCCGGTAGGCGGCCTGGCCGCCGAGCGGCGCAGCCGCCTGGGACAGCGCGCCCAGCTCGGTCGCGCGCTTGAGGCCTTCGGCGCTGGCCATGCCCTGCACATTGAAGCGCAGGCTGCCGTCGGCCTGCTGCGCGCCGTCGAAGCTGGCGTCGCCGCCCAGCACGCGCGCGCTGCCGCCGGCGAGCGAGAAGCTGGTGTCGGTGAAGGCCACGCGCGCCTTGGCATTGCCCAGCAGGGGCAGGTCCGGACGCAGCCGCAGGTCGTTGCCGGGCAGGCGCAGGCTGCCGCGCACGCTGCTGCGCTCGCTGTGCAGCAGCGGGATGTCGAGCGCGAGCTGCAGCTCGACCGGCGCCTGCGTGGCCCCGGTGCTCGCCTGCGCCAGCGCCCCCCCGGTCCAGCCGCCGACCGGCGTGGCGTTGACGAAGCGCAGCGCGTCCGCCAGCGGGCCGCTGCCCTTGCCCTCGATGACCAGCGTCGCCTCGTGGGCGAGGTTGCGGATGCCGCCCTGGATGCCCGCGAACTCGAAGCTGCCGCTGCCCACCGTTCCGAGCCGGGCCCGCAGGTCGCGCAGCTCCATCGAGTTGCGATCGAACACGAGCTCGCCCTTGATGTCGGTGAAGGCGGGCCAGGGCGGGCGCAGGGCCGCGCCCCCGGCGGCAGGCGGCTCCCCGGTCCATGCCGGATCGCCCGGCAGGTAGGCGAAACGCACGCCCTCGAGCCGGGCGGCGATGCGGAAGTCGCCGGCCTTGCCGCCGGACTTGGCGCCCGTGCGGGCGGCCGCTCCGAACGGGAACTCGCGCAGATCGCCGCTGACCTTGAAGTTCACCGCGCTCGCCCGGCCCGCCTGCACCGCGCGCTCGACGTACTGCCGCACAGGGGCCGGGATGCCGAGCGGCAGGTAGCGCGCCACGCGCGTGGCCTGGGCATCGTTCAGGCGCCCGCCGAGCTCGAGGACGCCGGGAAAGCGGCCCGGGTCGGCGGGCGTCGCCGCGCCGGTGTGCCAGGTCGCTTCGAGCTCGCCCTGCGCATCGGCGTTGGCGAAGCGCACGTCGCGGGCGCGCACTTCGATGCGCGGTGCAGCCCCCCCGGGTGCGGCGTCGAGCCGCCAGCTCACGCTGCTGCTGAGCCGCTGCAGGGCGATGCGCGGCAGCTCGAACACGCCCGGGAACTCGAGCGCACCGTCGCTCAGCGTGAGGCTGGCCTCGCCGCCGGTTTCGCTCGCGGTGAGCTCGATGTCGGCGCCCTGCAGGCCCGGACGACCCGGCAGCCAGGCCGTGACAGTGGCCGAGGCGGCGATCGCGAGAGCCGAGGCCGCGTCGCCCGGCACGGAGCCCGGCACCGAAGCCGGCTGCGCCGCGAGGCCCAGCCCGCGCAGGCTGGCCTTCAGCCGGTAACGCTGCGGCGCGGCCAGCGGGCCGTCCCAGCGCGCTTCGACCTGGCTGGCGATGCCGGTCGGCGCCAGGCTCGCCAGGCGCGCGTGCAGCTCGCTGCCGATCCATGCGGCCGGCAGCTTGTCGAGGGTCTGGGTCAGCAAGGCGAGGTCGAGCCGCTGCGCGCGCAGCTCGCCGCCGGCGAGTACGCCGTGGTCGTCGAGCCGCCAGCGCAGGCTGGCATCGGCCGCCGGCCAGCTCAGGCCGTCGGCGGTGACGAAGCCGAACTGCCGGGCCTGCAGTTCGCCGTCGCGCTCGCCGGCGGCGATCCGCCCGCTGAGGCGGCCGTCGATGCGCGCGAAGGCCAGCGCCTGGGCGTCGGGCGCCGGTCGCAGCGACACGTTGCGCAAGGCCAGGTCGACCGTCGCCGCGACCGGCTCGGCCTCCTTGACGTCGACCCAGGCCCGCAGCGCTCCCGAGCCCTGGCTGAGGTCGAAAGGCAGGTCGATCTGCCGGCGCAGCGGCACGATGTCGGCGGCCGGCAGGTCGGCGTACAAGGTGCCGTCCCAGCGCCGCCAGTTGCCCGGTCGCGCCAGCAGGCGGGCACCCCGCCCCTCCTGCGCGCGCGCCAGCAGGGGCTGCGTGAAATGCCCGCGCAGTGAAAAGCGCTCGCCCCATTCGGCCGGCGGCGTGGCATCGAGCCGCAACTCATGGTGGCGCACGCCGTTGCGCACCACCAGGTCGACGGCATCCAGCGCCAGCGGGGAGGCGCCGCGCAGCTCGTCGGTCCAGACCAGCGTGGCACCGCGGATCACGAACTCCTTCTGGCTGAAGAACCAGTCGGCAGCGCCGCCCTCGTCGGCCTGCTCGCCCGCCGCGAGCCCGGCGACCAGGATGCGGCCTGCGGTGTCGCGCCGCACCTCGAGCCGGGCACCCTCGATCAGCAACTGCTCGAAGCGCAGCCGCCAGTGCCCGTCCGAGCCGGGCAGCAGCGAGGCGGGCGACAGCGCGGCCCGCACGCTGGGCAGGCGCAGCGCCTCGCGCGGGGCTTCCCCCTGGCGCGGCGCCTCGTACAGCACCACGTCGCGCAGCTCGATGGCACGCACCCAGCGCCAGACCGAGCCGCCGTCCGTGACTTCGATCGCACCGATGCGCACCGGCACGCCCAGGGCGTGGCTCACGCGCATCTCCATATCGGGACGCCAGTGTTCGATACGCGGCAGAATCGCCCACTGAAGAACGAGCCACGCCGTGATCACGAGGCTCGACAAGAGCAGCAAACCCACCATCGACCAGCGCACGGCCCTGGCCCAGCCGGCACGCCGGCGCGGTAGGCCATCGGCGGGAAACGGCGACGGGGCGGCGGCAGGGACAGAGGGCGGAATGGACGGCATCAGGACGCAAGAGGGTCAGCGGGGCGCGCAGCACGCCTTGCGCACCGTACCGCATGCGCGGCATGCCGCGCGGCGCGAATGCCGCGCCATGGCACGCCGTCAACGGGCAGCACGCTAGCACAAGACCCACCCGCACCATGATGCGTTCCCTGCCTGAAACAAGTGCCAACAATGCCGGCCCGCCGAAAGCCTGCCTGCCGCTCGGTGCCAAGGCCGAGCATTCGCGTTTCGTGCAGCGCATCCGCCGCCGCTACGCCGACGAGCTGGCGCTGCTGCCACCGGGTCTGCCCGGGCGTGACGGCATCCGTGCGCTGATCGACACGCTGCGCGGCGGCGGCCGGGCGCTGCCGGCGGCACTGCGCGTCGCGCGCCAGCTGGTGGTCGAGCGCCTGGCGGTGCTCGACGTCGAGGCGCAGGCGCCGCTGGACGCCGTCACCCTGACGATGAGCACGCTGGCCGAGGTCACGCTGGACCGCGCACTGGCCCAGGCCTGCGCCGACCAGGACGCGCGGCACGGCGTGCCGCAGCGACCCGACGGCCGCCGGGCGGCCTTCTGGGTGCTGGGCATGGGCAAGCTCGGCGCCCTCGAACTCAATGTGTCCTCGGACATCGACCTGATCTATGTCTACGACGAGGACGGCCAGACGGCCGGGAACAGCGACGGCCGCGGGTCGATCAGCAACCACGAGTACTTCAGCCAGGTGGCGCGCACGCTGTACGCGCTGATCGGCGAGACCACCGAGGACGGCAACGTGTTCCGCGTCGACCTCGCGCTGCGCCCGAACGGCAATTCCGGCCCGCCAGTGGTGAGCCTGGCGATGCTGGAGGAGTACTTCCTGGTGCAGGGCCGCGAATGGGAGCGCTTCGCCTGGATGAAGAGCCGCGTGGTCGCGCCCGCCAGCGCAATGACCAATGGCGAGGCGCTGCCGCTGCGCGACGTGGTGATCCCCTTCGTGTTCCGCCGCTACCTCGACTACGGGGTGTTCGAAGGTCTGCGCCAGCTGCACCGCAAGATCCGCGACGAGGCGGCCCGGCGCGCCGCCGGCCGCCCCGAGCGCGCCAACGACGTGAAGCTGTCGCGCGGCGGCATCCGCGAGATCGAGTTCACCGTGCAACTGCTGCAGGTGGTGCGCGGCGGGCATTTCCCGGAGCTGCGCACGCGCTCGACGCTGACCGCGCTGGAGCGGCTGGTGGCCGTCGGCGTGATGAAGCCCGAGACGGCGCGCAAGCTCGACGAGGCCTACCGCTTCCTGCGCCGGCTCGAACACCGCATCCAGTACCTCGACGACCAGCAGACGCACATGCTGCCGACCGACGACGCCGACCTCGGCTGGATCGCGCGCTCGATGGGGCTGGTCTGCACCGCCGATACCTGCGAGCTGCTCGACACGCTGTGCACGCACCGCGAGTTCGTCGCCACCGAGTTCGACGCCCTGCTGCACGACGGCCGCACGGTGGGCGCCGGCAGCAGCGGCTGCAAGAGCTGCGGCGGCCCGCCGCCGCAGCTCGACGGCGAGGCCTTTCTGGAGCGCCTGCCGGCGGCGATCGCGGCGCGCGTCAGGACGTTCTGCGCGACACCGAAGGTGGCGATGCTGCGCGACGAGACCAAGCTGCGCCTCGCCAAGCTGATCGGCCGCGCGGCGCTGGCCATCGATCAACTGCAGATCCGCGAGGACGCGGTGCTGCGCTTCATCGACTGGCTCGAGCCGCTGCTGCGCCGCGAGAGCTACCTGGCGCTGCTGGCCGAGCGGCCCGAAGTCCTGAACCGCCTGCTGCGGCTGCTGGGCCTGGCACGCTGGCCGATGCGCTACCTGATGCGCCACCCGGGCGTGATCGACGAGCTCGCGGACGCCCGCGCGCTGCAGGGCCGCTTCGAGCGCGCGGCCTACCTGCGCGACCTGAACGAGCGCCACAGCGCCTGGACGCGCGGCGGCCAGGCCGACGAGGAGTCGCTGCTCGACACGCTGCGCCGCGCCCACCACGCCGAGGTGTTCCGCACGCTGGTGCGCGACGTCGACGGCGCACTGAGCGTCGAGCAGGTGGCCGACGACCTGTCGGCCCTGGCCGACGCCACGCTCGACTGCACGATCCGCTGGGCCTGGCAGCACCTGCGCCAGCGCCACCGCGACGACCCTCGCTTCGCGGTCGTCGCCTACGGCAAGCTCGGCGGCAAGGAGCTCGGCTACGGCTCGGACCTCGATGTGGTGTTCCTGTTCGACGATGCCGACGAAGCCGACGCCGACAAGGCCGCCGAGGTCTACGCGGCCTTCGTGCGCAAGCTGATCACCTGGCTGACGCTGCGCACCGCGGCCGGCGAGCTGTTCGACATCGACACCGCCTTGCGGCCGAACGGCAACTCGGGGCTGCTGGTGACCTCGGTCGCGACCTTCGAGCGCTACCAGGCCGGGCGCGGCAGCAACACCGCGTGGACCTGGGAACACCAGGCCATCACGCGGGCGCGCTGGTGCGCCGGCGACACCAGCCTCGCGCCGCGCGTCGAAGCGGTGCGGCGTGCCGTGCTGGCGGCACCGCGCGACGCCGCGGCGTTGCGCGACGAGGTCCGGGCGATGCGCGAGCGCGTGCGCGCGGCCCATCCGGTGCCGGCGCGCGACGGCCAACCGGTCTTCGATGTGAAGCACAGCGAAGGCGGCATGATGGATGTGGAGTTCGCGGTGCAGACGCTGGTGCTGGCGCACAGTGCCGCGCACCCGGCGCTGCGCGACGATGTCGGCAACATCGCGCTGCTGCAGCTTGCCGAAGCCGCCGGGCTGCTGCCTCCCGGCGTGGGCCAGGCCGCGGCCGACGCCTACCGCGAGCTGCGCCGCGCCCAGCACCGCGCGCGCCTCGACGAGGCGCCGACCCAGTTCGATGGCGACGCCTTCGCGGCCGAACAGGCCGCGGTGCGGGCGCTGACCCGCGCCGTCTTCGACCAGGGCGCGGGCCCTCCGGCAGCGTGAGCAGGCCCTGAGGTGACGCTCCTGCGGCACGGTGCCGCGGCCTGGGGCCTCGTGGGCGCGCTACTGCTGCTGCCCAGCGTGGCGGTCTTCCAGAGTGCCGGCGCCGCGCAGGTGCTGGCCTGGCAGCCTGGCCTGTGGGCCAGCGAACCCTGGCGGGCCTGGAGCGCGGTGTGGGTGCACCTGAGCCGGCTGCACCTGCTGGTCAACCTGGCCGGGGGGCTGCTGGTCGTTGCGCTCGGCATCGCGGCCCGCGTGCCGCCACGCGCCGCCGTGGCATGGGCGATGGCCTGGCCGCTGACCCAGCTCGGCCTGCTGCTGATGCCGGAACTGCTGCGCTACGGCGGCCTGTCCGGTGTGTTGCACGCCGGCGTGAGCATCGTGGCGGTCGTGCTGCTGCGGGCCGACGCCGCGTCCCGGCGGCTGGGCCTCGCGATCGCCGCCGTGCTGGCTTTCAAGCTGCTGAGCGAGACGCCCTGGCGCGGGCCGCTCGCGCACCCCGCGGGCTGGGACATCGCGGTGGCACCGCTGGCGCACAGCACCGGCGCGCTGGCCGGTGCGGTGCTGGCCTGGGCGATGCTGCGCCGCCGCTGAGCACCGCCGGGCTGCGGCAGGCCGCAGCCGGGAACGCCACTCAGCCGCGGATGCGGTGCACCAGCGAGGTGGTCGAGTAGCCCTCGACGAAGGGGATCGCCAGCGAGCGCCCGCCCCAACCGCGCACCAGCGCGGTCTCGGCCAAGGTTTCCATGTCGTAGTCGCCGCCCTTCACGTAGACATCGGGTCGCACGAGCCGCAGCAGCTCGACGGGCGTCGGCTCATCGAACAGCGTCACCAGGCTGACGCTCTCCAGCGCCGCCAGCACCGCGGCGCGGTCGGCTTCGCCGTTCACGGGCCGGTCCGGCCCCTTGCCGAGGCCGCGCGCCGACGCATCGCTGTTCAGGCCGATGACGAGGCTCGCGCCCAGCGCGCGCGCCTGTGCGAGGTAGCTCACGTGGCCGCGGTGCAGGATGTCGAACACACCGTTGGTGAAGACCATCGGCCGCGGCAACTCGCTCAGGCGTTGCGCCAGCGCTTCGCGAGCACAGAGCTTGTCGTAGAAGGCGGGCAGTTCCATGCGGGCATTGTCGCGTGCGCATCACGTCCCGCTCAACGAAAGAGGCCCGCGAGAAGCGGGCCTCCGGATTCTCCAGCGCGCCTCGGGACACTCAGGCGTGCTGGACGCCGGACGGGCTGGACGCCAGTGCCGCGGCGGCCAGCTTCTGGACCATTTCCTTGCGGAAGCGGTTGAGTTCCTGAACGCTCACGAAGCTGCGCTCCATCAGCAGGCTGAGGTTGTGCAGGATGCGCTCGACGACCTTGCTCTCCCACACGGCGTCGAACTGGATCTGCTTATCGAGCCACTGCTCCAGCCACTCGGGGTTCGGCAGGCGCGACTGGACGGTGTCGCGCGGGAAGAGCTTCTCGTTGACGTGCAGGTTGGTCGGGTGCAGCGCCTGGGCGGTGCGGCGCGCGCTGGCCATCAGCACGCCGACCTTGGCGAACGCGGCCTTGGCTTCGTCGCCGAACTTCTGCATTGCGCGCTTCATGTAGCGCAGGTAGGCACCGCCATGGCGCGCCTCGTCGCGGGCCAGGGTTTCGTAGATCACCTTGATGACCGGCTCGGTGTGCCATTCGGCGGCACGGCGGTACCAGTGGTTCAGGCGGATCTCGCCGCAGAAATGCAGCATCAGGGTCTCGAGCGCCGGTGCCGGATCGAATTCGAAGCGCACCTCGTGCAGTTCGGCTTCGGTCGGCACGAGGTCGGGGCGAAAGCGGCGCAGGTACTCCATCAGCACCAGCGAGTGCTTCTGTTCCTCGAAGAACCAGACGCTCATGAACGCGGAGAAGTCGCTGTCGTCGCGGTTGTCGCGCAGGAACATTTCAGTGGCCGGCAGCGCCGCCCACTCGGTGATCGCATTCATCTTGACCGTCTGTGCCTGCTCTTCGGAGAGACGGCTGGCGTCGAACTGGTCCCAGGGAATGTCCGTGTCCATGTTCCAGCGAACGGATTCGAGCTGCTTGAATAGTTCGGGGTAAAGCATGAAGCCCCCTTGTTGAGCTGGGACGATTGTAGGTGCCACGCGTGACACGATGGCGTCACAGGACGTGGGTGCGCCCTGCCGCATCCGCGCGTGGCCGATCTGCGTATGCAAGGCAAGGACACCGGGGCGCCGGAACGAGACGGGCTCGGCCGTGAAGCACCGGAACCCGCCCCGCCGTCCTGCCTACCCCCCCAATTTCAACTGCGCGGGCGGCGGCGCGCTTCATATAGATTTCTTGCAGCCGCCCGTCCAGGGCCGACGAGGAGACGAGCATGCGCGCTGTTTCGACCCCCATGACCTCATCGCGCCGCGGCAAGGTCCAGAGCCGACTGCCGAGGCTGCTGAGCGCGGCGGCCCTGCTCTTTGCCTGCCACGGCGCCCACGCGGCCTGCCCGCCCTTGCTGGACCGCAGTGTCCCCCGGCTGCAGGACGAGAAACCCCAGAACCTCTGCCAGTACGCCGGCAAGGTGGTGGTGGTGGTCAACACCGCCAGCTACTGCGGCTTCACGTCGCAGTACAAGGGGCTCGAGGCCCTGCACGCCCGCTACCAATCGCGTGGCCTGGTGGTGCTCGGCTTCCCGTCCAACGACTTCGGGTCGCAGGAGCCTGGCAGCAACAAGGACATCGCCGCGTTTTGCGAGAACACCTACGGAGTCAAGTTCCCGATGTTCGCCAAGACCAGCGTGAAGGGCAGCGCCCGCAACCCGCTGTTTGCCGATCTGGCGCAGCGTACCGGCAAGACACCGGGCTGGAATTTCCACAAGTACCTGATCGGCCGCGATGGCCAGACCGTGCTCAGCTTTCCCAGCCAGACGGACCCGCAAGACCCCGGCTTCGTCCAAGAGATCGAAAAACTGGTCGATTCCGAAATGAACCGATGAGTAATATACAGACCATGCAGTTCAACAAACCGAGGGTCGCAACATGCAATGCCCTTGCGCCGGGGGTCGCGTCCCGGTCTCGCTTGCAAGCAGTTTCAGTCGTACACGGAACATTTGGCGTGGCCGCAGATCGCAGCTGGAGTGGCCTTGCCTCGACGGGGTACGGGCACTTTCATTGCACGGGAGTCGATCACCCTTTTCTGCCGCGAAGCCACCCCCAGTGGGTTGAAATCCCTGAGCGTCTCTCCTCCTCCCTCCCTCCCTCCTTGGCTCAGGGGCGCTTCGCGGCATTTGTTTTTCCGATCGTCGCCGCCACCGGCACGATCCTGAAGCCAGCTGCCGGCGCCCGGTCGGGCGCTGCGCCGGCGGGGCGGTGAAGCCGGTGCGTCGCATTGCCGTCGTCGGCTCCGGCATCTCGGGCCTGGCTGCGGCCTACGCGCTCGCCCGAGCGCGGCCCGCGCGGCCGTTCGACGTGACGCTGTTCGAGGCCGGAGACTACCTCGGCGGCCACACGCACACGGTGGACATCACGCTGCCGGGCACCGAGGGGCTGGTGAGCCACGGCGTGGACACCGGCTTCCTCGTCTTCAACCACCGCAGCTATCCGAAGCTGGTGGCCTTGTTCGGCGCACTGGACGTGGCGACTGCGCCCTCGGAGATGTCCTTCTCGGTCCAGGTGCCGCAGGGGCGCGCGGCCGGCCTCGAGTGGAGCGGCTGCGATCTCAACACGGTGTTCGCGCAACGCCGCAATCTCGTGCGCCCGGGCTTCTGGCGCATGCTCAAGGACATCCTGCGCTTCAATCGCATCACCACCGCGATGGCGCAGCGGAATGCGGACGCGCAACGGTCGCAGTCGATCGGCGACTTCCTCGCCGCGCAGCGTTTCAGCAGCGAGTTCCGCGACTGGTATTTCCTGCCGATGATCGCTTGCATCTGGTCCTGCCCGGCCGACCAGATGCTGCGCTTTCCGGTCGCCACGATGATCCGCTTCTGCCACAACCACGGCCTGATCCAGGTGGTGGGCCGACCGCAGTGGCACACGGTGCGCGGCGGTGCGAGGCACTATGTGCAGAAGATGGTCGAGCATCTGCCCGACGTCCGGCTCGCCACGCCGGTGCGGCAGGTCAGGTGCACACCGGGCGGAACGCTGGTCGCCACCGATGCCGGCAGCACCCACTTCGACGAGGTCGTGTTCGCCTGTCACAGCGACCAGGCACTCGCGCTGCTGGCCGATCCGACGCCGCAGGAACGCTCGGTGCTCGGTGCAATCCGCTACCACGCCAACCGCGCCGTGCTGCACACCGACGGCTCGGTGCTGCCTCGCCGCCGCCTGGCCTGGGCCGCCTGGAACTACGAGCGCGCCGCAAGCGACTCGCACGAACGGGCGGCGGTGTGCCTGCACTACCTGATGAACCGCCTGCAGCCGCTGCCTTTCCGGCAGCCGGTGGTGGTGTCGCTGAACCCGACCCGCGAACCGGCACCGGGCACCGTGCTCGGCGACTACGACTACGCCCATCCCGTCTTCGACCTGGCCGCGATCGAAGCCCAGCGCCACTTGCCCGAGATCCAGGGTGTGCAGCATCGCTGGTTCTGTGGCGCCTGGACCGGCTACGGCTTTCACGAGGACGGCCTCACGTCCGGCCTCGCGGTGGCGCAGGCGCTGCACGAGCGGCACGACGCGGCGATCGGGCGCTGCGCCGCATGAGCACGCCGGGCCGTCCCAAGGGCGAATACCGGAGTGCGCAGCACGAAGGTTCTCCCAATGAGCACGCCGGGCCGCCCCAAGGGCGAACGCTCCCGCTCGGCGGGACCGCACGAAGTGCGAAAGGTGCACCGATGAGCACGCTGCCGGCCGCGACCGACACGGCGCGACCGCTGATCGCCTTCGGTTCGGTGCGCCACGTGCGCCTGCGGCCATCGCCTCACGCTTTCGCCTACCCGACCTATTTCCTAATGCTGCCGATGCGCAGCCTGCGTCGCCAGGCACACGCGGTGCTGGTGCGCAACCGCTTCGGTCTGATCGGCTTTCACGATGCCGACCATGGCGACGGGCGCTGCGACGCGCTGGCCTGGCTCGACGAGCTGCTGGCCGGTGAGGGCGTCGCCGATGGGCGCGGCGAAGTCTGGCTGCAGACCTATCCGCGCGTGCTGGGCTATGTGTTCAAGCCGGTGAGCTTCTGGTATGCCCACCGCGAGGACGGCACGCTCGCGGCGATCGTCGCGGAGGTCAACAACACCTTCGGCGAGCGTCACTGCTACCTGCTGCACGGCGACCGCCTGGGCTGGGGCCGCGAGCTGAGCGCGGCGAAGGTCTTTCACGTGTCGCCGTTCTGCGCGATCGAAGGGCGCTACCGCTTTCGCTTCCTGCGCGCGGCGCATCCGGCCGCCGCCATGGCGTGCAAGCACCCGGGGGCGATCGAGCACATCGTCGCGCGCATCGATCACGACGACGCGCAAGGACCGCTGCTGCAGACCAGCGTCAGTGGGGCGCTCGTGCCGCTGACCGCGGCGAGCCTGCGGCGCGCTTTCTGGAGCATGCCGCTGATGAGCTTCGGCGTGATCGCGCGCATCCACTGGCAGGCGCTGCTGCTCGGGCTCAAGCGCGTGCCCTTCTTCGGCAAACCGCGTCCGCCCCGGGCCTTCGTCAGCCGCTGAACGACCGATGAACACCACCCTCCACACCGGCCCCGCCCCGGGCTTCGAGCTTGCAGGGCTGCCGCCGTCGGCACCGGCTGCCGCCCGGGTCGTCTTCAAGCTGTTGACACGCCTACGTCACGGCCAGCTCGACGTGCAGCTGCCCGACGGCGGGATGGCGCGCTTCGGCAGGCTCCACGAGCGCGGCGACGTGCGCGCCGCGCTGCGGCTGCACGACTGGAGCGTCTGCGGTGCGGTGCTCCGCAGCGGCGACATCGGCTTCGCGGAGAGCTACATCGCCGGCGACTGGACGACGCCCGACGTGGCCGCGCTGCTCAGGCTGTTCGTCGCCAACCGCAACGAGATCGAATCGATGGTCTACGGCAGCTGGTGGGGCTCGCTGCTGTACCGCGTGAAGCATGTTCTCCACCGCAATTCGCGCAGCGGCAGCAGGAAGAACGTCCACGCCCACTACGACCTCGGCAACGCCTTCTACCAGCTGTGGCTCGACGAGACGATGAGCTATTCGAGCGCCTGGTTCGACGGCGACACCCATCGCTCCACGGTCGACGCCCAGCACGCCAAGATACGGCGTGCGCTGACCGAGGCCGGCGTCACGCCCGGGTCGCGCGTGCTCGAGATCGGCTGCGGCTGGGGTGGTGTGGCCGAGGTCGCGGCGCGCGACTTCGAGGCCCATGTCACCGGCGTCACACTGTCGTCGAAGCAGCTCGACTACGCCCAGGCGCGACTGCAGCGCGCAGGCCTGGCCGGACTGGGCGACCTGCGTTTGCAGGACTACCGCGACATTCCCGACGGCCCTTTCGACGCGATCGTGTCGATCGAGATGTTCGAAGCCGTCGGCCACGCGTACTGGAGGCGCTTCTTCCGCACCCTGTCGGACAAGCTCAAGCCGGGCGGCCGCGCCTGCATACAGAGCATCACGATCCGCGACGACCTGTTCGATCGCTACGTGAAGAGCACGGATTTCATCCAGCAGTACATCTTCCCCGGCGGCCTGCTGCCCAGCGTCAGTGCCTTCGAGGCCGAGGCGCGCCGGGCGGGCTTCGCGGTGGAGGAGAGCTTCCGCTTCGGGCCCGACTACGCCGAGACGCTGCGGCGCTGGCGTGAGTGCTTCATCGGCGGCGAAGACCGCGTGCGCGAGCTTGGCTTCGACGCCCGTTTCGTGCGCATCTGGGAGTTCTATCTCGCCTACTGCGAGGCGGCGTTCGCGGCCGGCAACACCGACATCGTGCAGTTCACGCTACGCAAACCCTGAGGAGCCGCACGATGGACCGCCGCACCCGCCTGCACACACTGAGCACGGCCACGCTGTGGGTGCCGGCCGCACGGCCCGGAGCACGCCTGCAGGGCAGCGGGCGGCCGCACCACTTGCAGGCGGCTGGCTGCGACGGCGTGCTCGACGAGGACTTCACCGCCAGCGACGGCACGAAGCCGCAGCGCGCGTGGCCCCTGAAGAAGTTCGACGACTGGATGTCTCTGATGGACGATCGCGTGATGTCGAACAAGGCCGTGATGAGCGAGTTCGGCATCCGCCTCAGCGAAGTGACGCTGGCCTTTCACCGGCGCTGACGTGTCATGGCGCTGAACCCTCCCCTGACCGACCGGTCCGGCCACTGCAAGCCGCAACGCGCGACGGGTCTGTGATGCCAATTCTCACCGACGATGCCCGGGTGGCGCGCGTGGTCGCGCGCTTCGAGGCCCTGACGCGCGCCGACCTGCCACGCCTGGGCGAGATCTACGCCGACGAGGTGCTGTTCAAGGACCCGTTCAACGAGGTGCAGGGCCTGGCCGCCGTTCAAACGGTGTTCGCGCACATGTTCGAGGCACTCGACGAGCCGCGCTTCGTCGTCCACGAAGCCATCGTCCAGGGCAACCAATGCATGCTGACCTGGGACTTCCTGTTCCGCTTCAAACGCTACCGCTACGAGCTGCAGACGGTGCGCGGCGCCTCGCACCTGCGCTTTGCCGGCGACGGCCGGATCGCGCTGCACCGCGACTACTGGGACACGGCCGAGGAGCTGTACGAGAAGCTGCCGGCACTGGGCGCGCTGATGCGCTGGCTCAAGCGCCGCGCAAACCGCTGAGCCCCGGTTCAGGGCCGGCCGGGGCCGGCCGGCATGCGCAGCGCGACGACGACCACGCTCACGGCGAGCAGGCCGAGCCACATCGCCTGCCCCGGCACGCCGAATCGCTCGAGCATCAAGCCGCTGACCGCCGGCCCGGTCGCCCCGCCGGCGGTGTAGCCGGTGATCATCGCGGCGGTGCCGGCGATCGTCGAGCGACCGGTGAAGTCGTGCGCGACGCGGATCATCGTCAGGGTGTACAGCGCGCCGCCCACCGCGCCCCACAGAAACGCCGCAATCCAGAACAGCGCGGCAAAGCGCGGGGCCAGACCGAAGGCCAGCACCGACACCAGCAGCAGCACGCCCGCGACCGTGAAGACCCGCCGCACCGGCGCATGGTCCGCAAGCCAGCCCGCCGGGTATTGCAGCGCGAAACTGCCGATGCCGAGCGCGCCGGCGATCGATGTCGCCACCCCGAGCGACATGCCGAGTTGCGAGCCGAAGGCGGCGGTGATGCCGCCGAGTCCCGCCTCGAAGACGCCACCGGAAAAGGCGATCCACACCAGCGCCGGACGCGCCCGCAGCGCGGCTCTCAGGCTGTCCTTGACGGCACCGACCTGCGACGCCCGCAGCCGGCCGACCGCCGGCTGCGCGGTGACCACGAGCGCCAGCCCGTAGACGAGCGCAGCCCCCCACAGCAGCCAGACCGTGCTCACCGCCCGCCCGGGCGCGAGCAGCCATTGCGCGGCACCCGGCACGAGCGGCCCGAGCGCGAGCGCCGCGCCCAGACCCGTCTGGTACAGGCCGGTGAAGCGGCCGCGCTGATCCGGCGGCGCATTGAAGGCGATCAGCGCTTCGGTGCCGTTCCATTCGGCGGCGGCACCGAGTGCACCGACCACCGACCACAGACACCAGGCTCCGTAGCTGTCGGTGAGCGCGTAGCCGACCAGGGAGAGCAGCCCGAGCACCAGCCCGCCGCGGTAGGCCCGGATCACGCCGACTCGAGCGAACACCCGGGGCATGGCAGGAATCATCAGCGCCACCGTCAGGAACGGCAGCATCGCGAACAGGCCGATCGCGCCCGTACTGACGCCGCGCCGCTGCAAGGCGACAGCGAGGACCGGATTGACGACGCTGAGAGCGAGCACCACCAGCGTCGTGCCGGCCCCGACGCGCCAAAGCGAGCGCGCATCGGGCCAGGCGGTCACGGCGTGTCGCGGATCACGTGGCCGGCCCGCGCCGGCCTCACAACCAGCCCTTGCGGCGGAAGTACCAGAACGGCGCGATCACCGACGCGACCATCAGGCCGAGCGCGTACGGATAGCCCAGACTCCAGTCGAGTTCGGGCATCGCCTTGAAGTTCATGCCGTAGATGCTGGCGATCAGCGTCGGCGGCAGCAACGCGACGCTGGCCACCGAGAACAGCTTGATGATCTTGTTCTGGTTGATGTTGATGAAGCCGACGATGGCGTCCATCAGGAAGTTGATCTTGTCGAACAGGAAAGCGGTGTGCGAATCCAGCGAGTCGATGTCGCGCAGGATCTGCCGCGCCTCCTCGAACTGCTCTGCGTTGAGCAGCCGGCTGCGCATCATGAAGCTGACCGCGCGCCGCGTGTCCATCACGTTGCGGCGGATGCGGCCGTTCAAGTCTTCCTGGCGCGCGATGGCGGCCAGCACCTCGGCGGCGGTCTGGTCGTTCACCTCCGACTGCAGCACGCGCGAGGACACCTTCTCCAGTTCGTCGTAGATGCCTTCCAGCGAGTCCGCAGAGTACTCGGCGTCGGCGTCGTAGAGCTTGAGCAGGACGTCCTTCGCGTCCTCGATCAGTGCCGGCGTGCGGCGCGCCCTCAGACGCAGCAGGCGAAAGACCGGCAGGTCCTCGGCATGCACCGAAAACAGCACCTTGTCGTGCAGGATGAACGCGACGCGGACATTTCGCGTGGCTTCGTCGTGGATCAGGAAGTCGGAGCGGATGTGCAGCTCGCCGTTGTCTTCCTCGTAGAAGCGGGCGGACTCTTCCAGGTCGTCGTCGACGATGTCCTCGGGAATGACGAGGCCGAAGCGGCCCGCCAGCCAGCCCTTCTCCTCGGACGTCGGGCTCTCCAGATCGACCCACACCGGCTGCACATCGGCCAGTGCCGCGGCACTCTCGATTTCTTCCTGGAACAGCCGCCCATTGGCGAGCGTGAAGACATTCAGCATGCGAACTCCGACAACCGGGCGGGCCAAGGCGCCGCGCAGGCAACCCCGGAAGCTGAGTTCGGGGCCGGCTTGGGAAGTGAGATCAGTGCCCGTCTCACTCCCGGCGGTACCGCGCCGAGAAGGCGCAGAAGCGGTTGGAGTGGACGGTCACCGAGAGGGGGTGCAGTCCAACGGATGCTCCGATACCAGAACCCGCGAATTATGGCATCCGACTCCGGCCTTCGAGGCGGCCTCAGTCTGCGTTCGGGCTTGGTCATCGGCTTGTCATGCGGCCCCTGCGGGCGCACACTGGCCCGGACGTTCGAGCAATGCCCTGCGCGCTCGCCGTCGTCGGCTTGCTTCCCAACCCCCCAGCGAAAGGCGGACTTATGAACCTGACGATCAGCGGACACCACCTTGAAGTGACGCCTTCCCTGCGAGAGTATGTGCTCACAAAACTGGATCGGGTCACTCGACACTTTGATCAGGTCGTCGACATCAATGTCTTGCTGAGCGTCGAGAAGCAGAAGGAAAAGGAGCGGCGACAAAAGGCCGAGGTCAACGTGCACGTGAAGGGCAAGGACATCTTCGTCGAGTCCGCCCACGAGGATCTCTATGCGGCGATCGACGAATTGATGGACAAGCTCGACCGGCAGGTCTGCCGTCACAAGGACAGGCTGCAGGATCACCACCATGCCTCGGCCAAGCGCCTCGACGCACCCGACCTCCAGTAAGCCGACTGCAAGATTTGCGGACCATAAACGAGCGGCCTGCAGGCCGCTTTGTTTTGGACCCCTAGGACGTGAAGCCGTTGCCGGACTGCAACCTGACCACCTCAACGCGGGGACCGGAGGCCCTGCTTCAACCCTGCGCCCTGCCTGGTTCTTATAATTTGTCACTCGTTTGTAGCGAAGCGCTGGCCAAGGCCTACTCCGTTGAAACCGGCGCTGCCCTTAGATGAACCGTCTCTCCGCCATCCTGCCTGCCAGCAACGTGCTGGTGGATGTGGACGCCACCAGCAAGAAGCGCGTGTTCGAACAGGCGGGCCTGCTGTTCGAGAACCGACACGCGATCGCGCGGGCGACGGTCACCGACAACCTGTTCGCCCGCGAGCGGCTCGGGTCGACCGGCCTGGGCCATGGTGTGGCGATCCCGCACGGTCGCATCAAGGGCCTGAAGAATCCACTCGCCGCGGTAATCCGCATGCAGCAGCCGATCGGCTTCGACGCGCCGGACGACGAGCCGGTGTCCCTGCTGATCTTCCTGCTGGTGCCGGAAGCTGCCACGCAGCGACATCTCGAGATCCTCTCGGAGATTGCCGAGCTGCTGTCCGATCGCGCGCTGCGCGACAAGCTCAAGACCGAGCCCGACGCCGCCAAGCTCCACGAGCTGATCGCCAACTGGGAACCGCTGAAGTCGGTCGCGTGAGCGACCTGCCGGTCCCGGCTCGAGCGACGCAGCCAGCCTGCGTCGGGTCGATGCGATGAAACCCACCGTCATCAGCGCGGAGGCGCTGTTCGAGGCTCACCGGACCGCACTGCGCTGGGAATGGCTGGCCGGGCACGCCCACCCGGAGCGCCGCTTCGACGAAGTGGCGGTGCGCGATGCGCAGTCGGCCGCCGACCTGGTCGGCTACCTGAACTACATCCACCCCTACCGAGTGCAGATCGTCGGGCGACGCGAGGTGCGCTACCTGCTCGACGCCAGCCCCGAGGATCAGGAGCGCCGCATCTCTCGCATCGTGACGCTGGAGCCGCCGGTGGTGATCGTGGCCGACCAGCAGACGCCACCGGACCGGCTGATCGCGATGTGCGAACGCGCCGACATCCCGTTGTTCGTCACCGAAGAATCCGCCGGCCACGTGATCGACGTGCTGCGCGCGCACCTGAGCCAGCACTTCGCCGACCGCACCACACGCCACGGCGTGTTCATGGACATCCTCGGCCTGGGCGTGCTGCTGACCGGCGAGTCGGGCCTGGGCAAGAGTGAACTCGGCCTGGAACTGATCTCGCGCGGCCACGGGCTGGTGGCCGACGACGCGGTGGACCTGTACCGCGTCTCGCAGACGGCCCTCGAAGGCCGTTGCCCCGATTTGCTGCTCAACCTGCTGGAGGTGCGCGGCATCGGCCTGCTCGACATCAAGGCCATCTTCGGCGAGACCGCGGTACGCCGCAAGATGCGGCTCAAGCTGATCGTGCACCTGGTGCGCAAGGAAACCATGGAGCGCGACTTCGAGCGCCTGCCCTACGAGCCGCTCTACGAGGACGTGCTCGACGTGCCGGTGCTCAAAGCGGTGATCGCGGTCGACGCCGGGCGCAACCTGGCGGTGCTGGTCGAGGCCGCCGTGCGCAACACCATCCTCAAGCTGCGCGGCATCGACACCTACCAGGAATTCATCGCGCGCCATCGCATCGCGATGGAAGGCGACGACCCCGTCTGAAAGCCCAGCAGCCGAGGACGCCGTGCCGGCGCCGGCTCAGCGCGGATTGGTCCCCTTGCAACCCTCGCGGCCGCAGATGACGTAGAGCGCGAGCGCGTGATCCTGGAGCTCGTAGCCACGCTCCCTGGCGATCTGCACCTGACGCCTCTCGATCTCGGCGTCATAGAACTCCTCGACGCGCCCGCAGACCACGCACACGAGGTGGTCGTGGTGTTTGCCCTCGTTGAGCTCGAACACCGACTTGCCCGACTCGAAGTGGTTGCGCGACAGGATGCCGGCCTGCTCGAACTGCATCAGCACCCGGTAGACCGTGGCCAGGCCGATGTCCGAGCCGTCGGTCAGCAGGTGCTTGTAGACGTCTTCGGCCGTGAGGTGGCGCACCGTGGAGGTCTGGAACACCTCGAGGATCTTGAGGCGTGGCAAGGTGGCTTTGAGGCCGCTGCTCTTGAGGTCTTCGGCGTGCGTCATCGTCATGTCCTCGGGGCAGGTGCGTTCCACTAGAATTCACCGATGATATCGAGCCTGCGGCCTTCGTCGCCGCGGGCGCCCGCCGTGCTTGCTGCGGCCCGTGTCGAAGCCCCGATCCGATGCACTCTCCGTCCTCCTTCCGCGCCGTCTGCCTGCTGGTGGCGCCCCTTGTGCTCGGTGGCTGCACCGCGATGCGGTCGTCGACGGACAGTCTGTTCGGGCTGATCACCCCTTATCGCGTCGAGGTTGTTCAGGGCAACGTGGTGACGCAGGAAATGGCCGCCGCCGTCAAGCCCGGCATGACGCGCGCGCAGGTGCGCGACGTGCTCGGCTCGCCGCTGCTGGCCGACATCTTCCACGCCGACCGCTGGGACTACGTGTTCACGATCCGGCGCCAGGGCACGGCTTACCAACAGCGCCGCGTCACGGTGCTGTTCGACGGCGACACCATGAAGTCCTTCGAGGCCGACGAGTTGCCGAGCGAACGCGAGTTCGTCGCGTCGATCGACACCAAGAGCACGAAGGGCGCCAAGCTGCCGACGCTGGCGCTGAACGACGAACAGCTCAAGGCGCTGCCGGTCCCGGCCAAGGGCAGCGTCGCGGAAAGTGCCAGTGCGCCGCAGGGCCCGGCCCGCGACTACCCGCCGCTGGAGCCCGTGCAGTGAGCGCGGCCGTTGCCGAACGGCGCCGCATCGCGATCGCCGGTGCATCGGGCCGCATGGGCCACATGCTGATCGAAGCGGTGCTGGCCTCTGGCGACTGTGCGCTGGCGGGCGCGCTCGACCGCGCCGGCAGCCCGCAGCTGGGGCAAGATGCCGCCGGCTTCCTCGGCCAGCGCAGCGGCGTGGCGATCACCGACGACCTGCGTGCCGGGCTTGCGAACGCCCAGGTGCTGATCGACTTCACGCGCCCCGAGGGCACGCTGGCCCACCTGCAGGCCTGCCGCGAACTCGGCGTGCAGCTGGTGATCGGCACCACCGGGTTCGACGAGGCCGGCAAGGCGGCGATCGCCACCGCCGCGCAGGACATCGCGATCGTGATGGCGCCGAACATGAGCGTGGGCGTCAATGTCGTGCTGCAGCTGCTCGCCACCGCGGCCAGGGCGCTGAGCGAGGGCTACGACATCGAGATCATCGAGGCCCACCACCGTCACAAGGTCGACGCGCCCAGCGGCACCGCATTGAAGATGGGCGAAGTGGTGGCCGAAGCGCTCGGGCGTGACCTGAAGGCCTGTGCGGTCTATGGCCGTGAAGGCGTCACCGGCGAGCGCGACCCGTCGACCATCGGTTTCGCCACGGTGCGCGGCGGCGACATCGTCGGCGACCACACCGTGCTGTTCGCCGGCACCGGCGAGCGCATCGAGATCACCCACAAGTCGAGCAGCCGCGCCACCTACGCCCAGGGCAGCCTGCGCGCGGCACGCTTCCTCGCCGGACAGCAACGCGGGCTGTATGGCATGGAGGCCGTGCTGGGCCTCGGGGCGAAGTGAGCCGCGGCGCGCGGTGCACGACGGGCTCGCCTGCTGCGGCAGCGCGGGTGCCGCAGGCCGGCCCGGGGACGCAGTGAGCGGCCTCGCACACTTCTGGGCCGAGGGCGACGCGATCACCCGCCTCGTCGCCACCCTGCTGCTGCTGATGTCGGTCAGCGCCTGGGTGCTGATCTTCTGGAAATCCTGGCTGCTGCGCCGCGTTCGCCGCGACCTCGCGCGCGCCGTGCCGGCGTTCTGGGCGGCGCCCGACCTCGCCGTGGCGCGCACCCAGCTGCAGGCCTTCGACCGCGAGGCGGTGCTGACGCCGTTGCTCGATGCCGGGCTGCAGACAGCGCGCGGCGGCACGCTGGAAGCGACCGGCGCCCGCGCCTCGCAGCTGACGCGCCGGCTGCGCGACGCCCTGCACGGCGTGCTGATGCAGCTGCAATTCGGCCAGGTGCTGCTGGCCTCGATCGGCGCGACCGCACCCTTCATCGGCCTGTTCGGCACCGTCTGGGGCATCTACCACGCGCTGCTCGGCATCGCCGCGGCCGGCAACCTGAGCATCGACCGCATCTCGGGCCCGGTCGGCGAGGCGCTGGTCATGACCGCCGCAGGGCTGGCGGTCGCGATCCCGGCCGTGCTGGCCTACAACGTGTTCGGCAAGCTGGTCGGCGCCTGCGAGGCCGAGCTCGAGGGCTTTGCCCACGACCTGCGCGAGATGCTGCTCGACGTGCCCGCAGCGCGGGCCGGCGCGGCCGAGGACTGAGCCATGGCCTTCGGTCGCCTCGAGCGCACCGCACTGCCGCAGCCGATGAGCGACATCAACATGACGCCGCTGATCGACGTGATGCTGGTGCTGCTGGTGATCTTCATGATCAGCGCGCCGCTGATGACCTCCAGCCTGCACCTCGATCTTCCCAAGACCGACGCCGCCACGCCGAGCGACACCCCGGGCTTCGTCAGCGTCGCCCTCATGCCGGACGGCGCGCTCTACCTCGGCGAAGAGCCGCTGGCCGACGCCGCCTTCGACACGCGCATCAAGGAGGCCGCGCAACATCAGCCGGGCCTGGAGGTGCAGCTGCGCGCCGACCAGTCGGTGCCCTACGGCCGGGTGGCCGCGCTGATCGGCCGCCTGCAGAACGCCGGCTTGAACCGCATCGCCTTCGTCGCGCAGCCGGGCGAAACGTCGACCGGGCCACGCCGCTGACCGAGCGTTGATGCCCCCGGCTCCCGGCGCAGCACCGCGTCCCGCGGCCCCGCAGGCGGCGCCCTAGAATCCGTCGACTTTTCCGAGACGGCGCCGCCTTGGCGCCCGTGCCCTGCATGAGCGCCCCGAACCCAGCCCCCGCCCCCCTCTACGAACCCGGCGCGATCGAAGCCGCCGCGCATGCGCACTGGACCGCGCGCGACGCGCACCGCGTCGTCGAGGACGCGAGCCGCCCGAAGTTCTACGCCTGCTCGATGCTGCCCTACCCCAGCGGCAAGCTGCACATGGGCCACGTGCGCAACTACACCATCAACGACATGATGGCGCGCTACCTGCGCATGAAGGGCTACAACGTCCTGATGCCGATGGGCTGGGACGCCTTCGGCCTGCCGGCGGAGAACGCGGCGATCGACAAGAAGGTGGCGCCGGCGCAGTGGACGCGCGACAACATCGCCGACATGAAGTCGCAGATGCAGCCGCTCGGGCTGGCGTTCGACTGGTCGCGCGAGGTCGCCACCTGCGATCCGGGCTACTACAAGTGGAACCAATGGTTCTTCCTGAAGCTGCTCGAGAAGGGCATCGCCTACAAGAAGACCCAGGTCGTGAACTGGGATCCGATCGACCAGACCGTGCTCGCCAACGAGCAGGTGATCGACGGCCGGGGCTGGCGCAGCGGCGCGCCGGTCGAACGCCGCGAGATCCCGGGCTACTACCTCGCGATCACGCAGTACGCCGACGAACTGCTCGCCAATGTCGCCGACCCGGCCACCCCCGGCTTCCTGCACGGCTGGCCCGAGCGCGTGCGGTTGATGCAGGAGCACTGGATCGGCAAGAGCGCCGGTGTGCGCTTCGCCTTCCCGCACGAGATCCGCGGCGCCGACGGCACGCTGATCGGCGACGGCCTGATGCACGTCTTCACGACCCGTGCCGATACCATCATGGGCGTGACCTTCTGCGCGGTGGCGCCCGAGCATCCGCTCGCGACGCATGCCGCCGCCTCGGACCCGGAGCTGGCGGCGTTTATCGAGACCTGCCAAGCCGGCGGCACGACCGAGGCCGAACTCGCCACCAAGGACAAGGAAGGCCGGCCGACCGGCCTGTTCGTGAAGCACCCGCTGAGCGGCGCGCCGGTCGCGGTGTGGGTCGGCAACTACGTGCTGATGGGCTACGGCGACGGCGCCGTGATGGGCGTGCCGGCGCACGACGAGCGCGACTTCGCATTCGCCAAGAAATACGGCATCGACATCCTGCAGGTGGTGCACGTCGACGGCGAGCACTACAGCTACGACCACTGGCAGGACTGGTACGCCGACAAGCAGCGCGGCGTGACGATCAACTCCGGCAACCTGAGCGGCCTGAGCTACCCGGTCGCGGTCGACGCGGTGGCCGCGGCGCTGGCGGCCCAGGGCCTGGGCGACAAGAAGACCACCTGGCGCCTGCGCGACTGGGGCATCAGCCGTCAGCGCTACTGGGGCACGCCGATCCCGATCATCCACTGCGCCCACTGTGGCGACGTGCCGGTGCCCGAGCGGGACCTGCCGGTGCTGCTGCCCGAGGACCTGATCCCGGACGGCTCGGGCAACCCGCTGAACAAGAGCACCGCCTTCCTGAACGTGGCCTGCCCGAAGTGCGGCGCGCCGGCCAAGCGCGAGACGGACACGATGGACACCTTCGTCGATTCGTCGTGGTACTACATGCGCTACTGCTGCCCCGACAGCGACGACGCGATGGTCGACGCCCGCAACGACTACTGGATGCCGATGGACCAGTACATCGGCGGCATCGAGCACGCGGTGCTGCACCTGCTGTACGCGCGCTTCTGGACCAAGGCGATGCGCGACTGCGGGCTGGTCAAGTTCGACGAGCCGTTCACGAAGCTCTTCACCCAGGGCATGCTGCTCAACGAGTCCTACTACCGCGAGGAGGCCTCGGGCAAGAAGCGCTGGTTCTACCCGAGCGAAGTGGACGTGCGGTTCGACGACAAGGGCCACCCGGTCGGCGCCACCGCGCGCGAGGACGGCCAGCCGGTGCAGCTGGGCGGCATCGAGAAGATGTCGAAGTCGAAGAACAACGTGGTCGAGCCGCGCGACATCATCGCGAAGTTCGGCGCCGACACCGCGCGCCTGTTCACGATGTTCGCCGGCCCGCCGGACCAGAGCGCGGCGTGGTCCGACAGCGGCGCCGAGGGCAGCTTCCGCTACCTCCGGCGACTGTGGCTCTACGCTGAGACGCACAGCGGCACTTTGAGCGCAGCGCTGAAAGAACTCTATGTAGCACCTCCCTGGTCTGAAGCTCCCTCTGACGTGAGGAGTTTTCGCTTTGAGGTCTACAAGACGCTGCAGCAAGCTGCGCACGACTACGAGCGGTTGCAGTACAACACGGTCGTATCGGGTTGCATGAAATTGCTGAACGCCATTGAGCGTTTCTCTGCGACCAGCACGTCGATCGGCGGCTCCAAAGAAAGCGCCCTATCCGAAGCCTTCGGCATTCTCCTGCGCGTTCTCTATCCTGCGGCACCTCACATCGCCCACGCGCTGTGGACCAAGCACGGCTACGCCGCGAGATATGGTGATCTGCTCGACGCGACCTGGCCGCCCGTTGACGAGGCTGCGCTGGTACAGGACGAGATCGAGTACGTGCTGCAGGTCAACGGCAAGCTGCGCGGCGCGCTGACGGTGCCCGCGTCGGCCGACAGGGCCGCGATCGAGGCCGCGGCGCTGGCCAGCCCCGAGCTCGCGAAGTTCGCCGAGGGCCGCACGCCGAAGAAGGTGGTCGTGGTGCCGGGTCGCCTCGTCAACGTGGTGGTGTGAGGACGCCGCCCGTGAATCGCCGCAACACGCTGAGCCTTGTCCTCGCCCTGCCCGTGCTGGCGCTGGCCGGCTGCGGCTTCCAGCTGCGCCGCCCGCCGAAGCTGAGCTTCTCGACGGTGCAGCTGGTCGGCTTCCCGCAGCGCTCGCCGTTCACCGAACAATTGCGCCGCAGCATCGAGGCCAGCGGCACGACCCGCGTGGTCGAGTCGCCCGCCCAGGCCCAGGTGGTGCTCGAAGCGCTGGAGGACGTGCGCGACAAGTCGATTGCCGCGCAGACGGCTGCCGGCCAGGTGCGCGAGTTCACGCTGCGCACGCGGCTGCGGTTCCGGCTGCGCACGCCGCAGGGCCGGCTGCTGATCCGCGACACCGAGTTGCTGCTGAGCCGCGACATGACGTACAACGAGACCAACGCACTCGCCAAGGAACAGGAAGAGGCCATGCTCTACCGCGGCATGCAAAGCGACATCGTCGACCAGGTGATGCGCCAGCTCGCCGCCGTGCCGGCTCCCTGAACGACCGCCTCACCCCGCATGCAGCTCAAGCCCGACCAGCTCGACGCGCATCTGAAGAAGGGCCTGCGCCCGCTGTACACGCTGCACGGCGACGAGCCGCTGCTGGCCCTGGAGTCGGCCGACGCGATCCGTGCCGCGGCGCGCGCCGCGGGCCACACCGAGCGCGAAGTCCACCACGTGGCCGGTGCGCACTTCGACTGGAGCTCGCTGCTCGGTGCCGCCAGCTCGATGAGCCTGTTCGCCGAGGCGAAGATCGTCGAGATCCGCATCCCTTCGGGCAAGCCCGGCAAGGACGGCTCGCAGGCGCTGCAGTACTACTGCGAGCACCTGCCCGAGGGCGTGGTCACGCTGGTCACGCTGCCGCGGCTGGACCGCCAGCAGTCGGGCAGCGCGTGGTTCGGTGCTCTCGAAGCCGCCGGCATCACGCTGCGGCTCGACCCCGTGGAGCGCAGCGCGCTGCCGCAGTGGATCGCCCAGCGGCTGGCTGCGCAGCAGCAACGCGTCGCCGCCGGCGAGGAGGGGCAGCGCACGCTGGCCTTCTTCGCCGACCGCGTGGAGGGCAATCTGCTCGCCGCCCAGCAGGAGTTCACCAAGCTCGGCCTGCTGTACCCGGCTGGTGAATTGAGCTTCGAGCAGGTCGAGGCCGCCGTGCTGAACGTGGCACGCTACAGCGTCTTCAAGCTGGGCGAGGCGGTGCTGGCCGGCCAGGTGCCGCGCGTGCTGCGCATGCTCGACGGCCTGCGTGCCGAGGGCGAGGCGGCCGTGCTGGTGCACTGGACGCTGGCCGAGGACATCCGCGCGCTGCGGCGCTGCAAGGACGCCATGGCCGCAGGCAAGCCGCTGCCGATGGCGCTGCGCGAAAACCGCATCTGGGGCCTGAAGGAGCGGCTGTTCGAGCGCGCGCTGCCGCGGCTCGGCGACGCCGCGATCGAGCAGCTGATGGTGTCCGCCCACGTCTGCGACGGCCTGGTGAAGGGCCTGAAGCACCCCCTGTGGCCCCAGGATCCCTGGGCCGGCCTGCAGCGGCTGGCGCTGCAGCTGGCGGCATCGATGCAGAACGCCAACCTGCCGCGCGGCAGCGCACCGCAGCGGCTCGTGCTGCAGGCCTGATTGCCAGTCGCGTTCAGCGGCGTCGAATCGCGCGGCGTCGTTCGGGCTCGTTGCCGTTGATCGTGTGCGGGGGTGGCGACCCGGCGCAGCACCCGCGCCGCCGCTCAATAGCCGCGCGCGCGGTCGACCAGATGCGCGAGCGGCCGCCCCTCGCGCAGCGCGCGCAGGTTGTCGGCCACGATCCCGGCGGCGCTGCGCGGATCGGTCTGTGCTGCCGCGTGCGGCAGCACGGTGACGCGGGGGTGCGACCAGAAGCGGTGGTCGGCGGGCAGCGGTTCGGTCTGGAACACGTCGAGCACCGCGTGGTGCAGCAGCCCGCCGTCGAGGGCCGCCAGCAGGTCCGCCTCGACCACGTGCGCGCCGCGCGCGAGGTTCACGAAGCCGGCGCCCTGCTTCATCCGCCCGAAGCGTGCGGCGTCGAACAGCCCCCGCGTCGCCGCGGTCAGCGGCAGCAGGTTCAGCACCACGTCGGCGCGCGCCAGCAGCGCATCGAGCGCCGTGTCGCCGGCTTGCGTCTCGATGCCACCTGCCGCCGCCGGGCGGGTGCTCCAGCCCAGCACGCGGTAGCCCTGCGCGGCCAGCCGCAGCGCCACGGCGCGCCCCATCTGACCCAGACCGAGCACCGCCACGGTGACTTCTTGGGCGCGGCGCTGGCCGTGCGGTGCCCAGCGCGCCTCGCGCTGCCACCGGGCATAGCGGAAGAAGCCGCGGTGCAGCGCCAGCACCGCCCACAGCGCGGTCTCGGCCATCGCCGCGTTCATCAGAGGATCGACCATGCGCACGATCGGCACCTGGGCGGGCACCGTCGGGTCGGCCAGCAGCCGGTCGACCCCGGCCCACAGCGACTGGATCAGCCGCAGCCGCGGCAGGCCGGTCAAGGCGCCCGGCGGCGGGTTGGCAACGATCGCGACATCGATGTCGTCGGCACCTTCCCGCGTGCCGACGAGGCGCTCGCCGGGCAACGCGGCACCGAGCGCGGCGCGCCACTGCGCCGCTTCGTCGGCGCCGACGTCACAGGCGAGCAGGACGCTCACGCGCCGGCGACCTCGGCCAGCCGCTGCAGCGCATGCCGCACCGCCTGCACGCGGATCGCGGCGCGATCGCCGTCGAGCTGCAGCAGCTCCGCACGCGGCGGTTGCCCAGAGGCCGCGAAGCCCAGCCAGACCGTGCCGACCGGCTTGCCGGGCACCGCGCCGCCGGGACCGGCGATGCCGGTCACGCCGAGCGCCAGCTGCGCGTGTGCATGCCGCAGTGCGCCCTCGGCCATCGCCAGCGCGACTTCGCAGCTCACCGCGCCGTGCTGCGCGATCAGCGCGGGCGGCACACCGAGTGACTCGGCCTTGGCCTCGTTGCTGTAGGTGACGAAGCCGCGCTCGAACCAGTCGCTGGAACCGGCCACCGTGGTGCAAGCGGCGGCGACCAGCCCGCCGGTGCAACTTTCGGCCGTGACCAGGCGCCAGTGCCGCGCACGCAGGGCCTCAGCCAGCCGCTGCACCAGCGGCTCCAGGTCGGCGAGCGCCAGCAGGTCCCCGTTCATCGGCAGCGCTCCGGTGGCGTGAACAGGCCCTAGGCCACGAAGCGCCACAGCGCGATCACCAGCAGCGTGCACAGGGCCGCCACGCCGTCGTCGAACAGGATGCCGAAGCCCTGCGCCCAGCCGATGTCGGAGCCGGCCCGGCGCCGCTTGAAGCGCGCGTCGGCCCAGGCCACCGGGCCGGGCTTGGCCGCGTCGAAAAAGCGGAACAGCGCAAAGGCCGCCAGCTGACCGAGAAAGCCGCTCGGCAGCACCAGCCACAGCACGGCCCAGAAGGCGAGCACCTCGTCCCAGACGATCGCGCCCGGATCGGCGGTGTGCAGGTGGCGCGCGGTCACGGTGCAGGCCCACCAGCCGACCGCGGTGCCGGCCAGCAGCAGCACCGCCCATTGCGCGTCATCGAGCCAGCGGTCGAGCACCAGGAAACTGAGCCAGGCCCACAGCGTGCCGACGGTGCCCGGCGCGACGGGACTGAGGCCGGCGCCGAAGCCGAGCGCGATGGCATGCGCCGGATGCGCAAGCAGGAAGCCCACGCTCGCACGACGCGGTGGCGCGGTGGCCGGCTCGTCCAGGACGGCGGTCATGCGCGGAAGTGATCGAAGGACGACCACACCGGCTCGACTGCACGACCGTCGCCGTCGACGAGCCGCAGGCCCGGCCCGGCCTCGATGCGGCCGATGCGGCTCACCGCCACGCCGGCGCCACGCGCCGCCTCGAGCACGTGGGCGCTCGCTGCCTCGGGGGCGGTGAACACCAGCTCGTAGTCGTCACCGCCGGCCAGCGTGCACAGGCGCTGCAGCGCCAGCGACTGCGCCGCGAGATCGGCGCTGCGCGGAACGCGGCCGACATCGACGGTGGCGCCGACGGCGCTGCGGCGCAGCAGGTGGGACAGGTCGCCGAGCAGGCCGTCCGAGACGTCGATCGCCGCGCTGGCCAGGCCGCGCAGCGCCAGGCCCAGTGCGACGCGCGGCTGCGGCTGTTCCATCGCAAGGCGCACCCGCTCGAACACCGCGCCGGGCAGCGACACCTGGCCGCGGAAAGCCTCGAGCGCGAGCCGCGCATCGCCGAGGCCGCCGCCGATGGCATGGCTGACCCAGATCTCGTCGCCGGCCCGGGCCGTGCTGCGCAGCAGGGCCGCACCGACCGGCAGCTCGCCGAACACCGTGATGCAAAGGGTGAGCGGCCCGGCGGTGGTGTCACCGCCGACCAGCTCGCAGCCGTGCGCCTCGGCCAGCGCATACAGCCCGGCCGAGAAGCCTTCCAGCCAGGCCTCGTCGACGCGCGGCAGCGCGATGGCCAGTGTGCAGGCCAGCGGCCGTGCGCCGCAGGCCGCCAGATCGCTGAGGTTGACCGCCAGCGCCTTGTGGCCGAGCCGCCGCGGCTCGACCGTGGGCAGGAAGTGGCGGCCTTCGACCAGCATGTCGCAGGACACCGCGAGCTGCATGCCGGGCCGCAGCGCCAGCACCGCGCAGTCGTCGCCCGGCCCAAGCGCCGCGCGGCAGGTCGGACGGGCGAAGTAGCGCGCGATCAGATCGAACTCGCCGAGGCTCATGGCGCCATTGTCGCTTCGCGCTTGGGGCGGTTGCGCGCCGCCGTGCGGATCACGCGACAGACAGGGCACGCACCTCAGAGCGGCCGCTGCCCGCCGTGCTCGCGCAGCGCGTTAGACAACTCCACGGCCGACTTCACGCCCATCTTCTCGAACACGCGCGCGCGGTGCACTTCGACGGTGCGCACGCTGATGTCCAGCGCGTGGGCGATCAACTTGTTCGGGCGACCGTCGATCACGAGCACCATCACCTCGCGTTCGCGCTCGGTCAGCTCGGCCAGCCGCAAGCGCAGCAGCGCGCCGGCACGTCGGGCCTCGAGCGTGGCGCGGCTGGCGGCGAGGGCCCTTTCGATGCGGTCGACCAGGCTGTTGTCGGAGAACGGCTTCTCGACGAAGTCGAAGGCGCCGCGCTGGATCGCCGCGACCGCGGTGGCCACGTCACCGTGGCCGGTGAGGAAAATGACCGGCATCACCTCGAGCAGGCCCCGCTCGATCAGCCGCTCGAACAGCTGCAGCCCGCTCATGCCGCCGGGCATGCGCATGTCGAGCAGCACGCAGGCCGGCGCGCCGAGGATCGCATCGCCGCGTGTGGTGAGCATGACCTCGAAGGCTTCGGCCGAGTCGTGCGGCTCGGCCAGCAGGCGGCGCGTGCGCAGCAGCCAGGCAATCGCATTGCGCACCACCGCTTCGTCGTCGACGAGATGCACCACCGGCAAACCCAGCGGCGCAGTGGCCGGCGGCACGATAGTGCTCATGAGTCCGCCCTTGCGCTTCGCACCGGACCAGGCAGAGCGAACTCGCCCCCGGAGGGGCAGGGGTCCTTTCGTGGTCCTTGGCGGCCGTGCGCGCTCATGCAGACACTCCGTCGACGACACCGACGCTCGCGGCTGCCGACATGCCGGCGGCCCCGGCGGCCCCGGCGGCCGGCAATGTGAACTCGAAACAGGTGCCGAGCACCGTCCCGCGGCCATCGCGCAGCGTCGTGAAGTCGAGTGCACCACCATGCTGTTCGACCACGGTGCGACACAGGCTCAGGCCCAGGCCCAGGCCCTCGGCCTTGGTGGTGAAGAAGGGCGTGAACAGCCGGGCCGCCACCTCGGGTGCAATGCCGGGACCGTGGTCGGTCACGCTCAGGCGCACCCACGCGCCGTGCGCCCGCGCACCGATCTTCACGACGCGGCGCTCCGGCGGTTCGACCGCCATGGCCTGGATCGCGTTGCGGGTCAGGTTGAGCAACACCTGCTCGATCATCGTGCGGTCGCAGGTGACCCGGGGCGCCGGACTGCCGAACTCGAGCTCGATGCGCGCCGCGCTCTTGCGGGCCTGCAGGCGCAGCAGGGGCAGCAGCGTCTCGACGAGCTGGTCGCAAGCCACCTGCTCGCGGCTCTGCTCGCGGCGGCGCACGAAGTCGTGCACGCTGCGGATGACGCGGCCGGCCCGCTCGGCCTGCTCGGCGATGCGCTGGGTGGCTTCGCGGATCAGCGCCACGCTGGGCGCGTCCGGCCGTGCGCCAGCATCGTCGATCAGGTTCAGCGAGCCGCTCGCATAGCTCGCGATCGCCGCCAGCGGCTGGTTGAGTTCGTGGCTCAGCAGCGACGCCATCTCGCCGACGCTGGCGAGGCGGGCCGTGGCCTGCAGCTGCTCCTGCTGCTGGCGCGACAGATCCTCCACGCGGCGCTGCGCACTGAGGTCGAGCACGGCGCTCATCCAGCCGCTCTGGCGGCCATCAGGGCCCAGCAGCGGCGCCTCGAAGATGAGCACCGGGAAACGCTCTCCGCCCGCGCGCATGAAGGTGGTCTCGAAACCGTCGCGCGACTCCTGCGGCGGCACGCCCTGGGCCATGCGCTGGGCCTGGCGCGCTTCATACGCAGCGCGCATCTCGGGCGGCCAGTACGGCGGCGCGGTCTGCCCGACGAGCTGCTCGGCGCTGAAACCCACCATCGTGCAGAAGGCCGGGTTGACGTAGGTGACGCGGCCTTGCAGGTCGCGTGCACGCAGGCCGGTGACCAGCGAGTCTTCCATCGCCCGGCGCAGCGTGAGCTCCTCGCCGAGGCGCAGCTCGGCCGCGGCACGACGGCGCACATCCCGCACCAGCAAGGCCACCACGGCGGCCAGGGCGAGCGACAGGCCCAGCACCAGCGAGGTCGCGACATTGGGGATCAGCCGCGGCGCGCCGGCCGCGCTGTCGAGCCGCAGCGCGAGCGTGAGGCTGGACAGGTTGACGAGACGCTCGGCGACATAGACGCCGGCCCCGCGCGTCAGCCCGCCGCGTGCCAGACGCGTGCCGTCACCCTCGACGAAGGACAGCTCGTGCCCCCGCGCCAGCTCCGGGGCGATGGCCTCGTCGATCACCGCGCCGAGCGCCAGCGTCGCCACCATCGCGCCCCGCCCGCCGTCCGGACCGATCGGCAGGCAGGCGTCGATCACCTCGACGCCCAGCCCACCGGGCTGGGGCACGAAGTAGCTGCGCGACCAGGCCGGCGCGGCCACGCGCTGGGCGTCCGCGCAGGCAGCCTGCGTGTCGAGGTCGAGGGCGCTGCGCGACAGGCTGACGAACAGCGGGCCGCCGTAGGGCGAGTCGGCCGCGGTCTCGATCACGTTGGCGCCGCTGCGCCACTCGATGCGCAGCATCTCGCGGCGCGCCCGCAGCAGGTCGGCGGCATCGGCGCGCCACTGGGCCGGCTGCGGATCGTTCCACAGCAGCGCCTGCAGGCTCTGGACATCGCGCATCAGCAGCTGGCGCACGTTGGCCGCCGCGGCAATCGCCGCCAGTTCGACGCGTTCCTGTTCGCGGTTGTGCTCGTACTGCACCGTCAACGCGAGCAGCAGGGTCTGGGCCACACCCAGCAGCAGCACCAGCAGCGCCCACGGCAGCACGCGCCGCCAGCGTGAAGCAGGCAGCGCGGGCACGGGGGCATCGGCATCGACCATGGCCGCAGTATCGAGAGCTCTCGAGACGAGCAGGTAAGCAGTTTCTCGCATGGCCGTGGCGGTCGGGATTTGCAACACTGCTGCTACGCAAGCCGCTCTGGCCGCAACCGGGTCTTCTTACAATCGACGACCCGGCCTGTTGCACCTCCCCGCGGTGCGCGCCCCAACACGGAAAGCCAGACCATGCTGACCAACGAAGAAAAGAGCGCTGAACTGCGCCAGGCCGCACTCGAGTACCACGAGTTCCCGACGCCCGGCAAGGTGGCGATCGCCGCGACCAAGCAGTTGGTGAACCAGCATGACCTCGCGCTGGCCTATTCGCCCGGGGTGGCGGCGGCCTGCGAGGAGATCGTCGCCGACCCGGCCAACGCTTACCGCTACACCTCGCGCGGCAACCTGGTGGCGGTGGTCACCAACGGCACCGCGGTGCTGGGCCTGGGCGACATCGGCCCGCTGGCGTCCAAGCCGGTGATGGAAGGCAAGGCCGTCCTGTTCAAGAAATTCGCCGGCATCGACGTGTTCGACCTCGAGCTCAACGAGAGAAACCTCGACAAGCTGGTGGATTGCATCGCTGCGCTGGAGCCGACCTTCGGCGGCATCAACCTCGAGGACATCAAGGCCCCGGACTGCTTCTACGTCGAGCGCAAGCTGCGCGAGCGCATGAAGATTCCGGTTTTCCACGACGACCAGCACGGCACCGCGATCGTCGTCGGCGCGGCGCTGATCAACGGCCTCAAGGTCGTCGGCAAGGACATCAAGCAGGTCAAGCTGGTCACCTCCGGCGCCGGCGCGGCCGCACTGGCCTGCCTGAACCTGCTGCTCAAGCTCGGCCTGCCGCGCGCGAACATCTGGGTCACCGATCTGGCCGGTGTCGTCTACAGCGGCCGCACCGAATTGATGGACCCCGACAAGGCGGAGTTCGCCCAGCCCACCAGCCAGCGCTCGCTGTCGGAAGCGATCGCGGGTGCCGACATCTTCCTGGGCCTGTCGGCCGGCGGCGTGCTGAAGAAGGACATGGTCGCGAAGATGGCCGCGCGACCGCTGATCTTCGCGCTCGCAAATCCCAATCCCGAGATCGCGCCCGCGGACGTCAAGGCGGTGCGCGACGACGCGATCATGGCCACCGGCCGCACCGACTATCCGAACCAGGTCAACAACGTCCTGTGCTTCCCCTACATCTTCCGAGGGGCGCTGGACTCGGGCGCGACGACGATCACCGACGAGATGGAAATCGCCGCCGTCCGCGCGATCGCCGACCTGGCCCAGGCCGAGCAGAGCGAGGTGGTGGCCGCGGCCTATGCCGGCGCGACGCTGAGCTTCGGGCCGGAGTACCTGATTCCCAAGCCCTTCGACCCGCGCCTGATGATGAGGATCGCGCCGGCCGTTGCGCTGGCCGCGGCGGCGTCCGGCGTGGCCACGCGCCCGGTGAAGGACGTCGACGCCTACCGCGAGAAGCTGCAGGCCTTCGTCTATGCCTCGGGCACGGTGATGAAGCCGATCTTCAACGTCGCCAAGCGCGCCAAATCCAAGCGCGTGGTGTTCTGCGAGGGCGAGGAAGAGCGCGTGCTGCGTGCAGTGCAGGTGATCATCGACGAGGGCCTGGCGAGGCCGACACTGGTCGGCCGGCCCCAGGTCATTGCCCAGCGCTGCGAACGTTTCGGGCTGCGCCTGCAGGCCGGCAGCGACTACGACGTGGTCAACACCGAGAACGACGAGCGCTACCGCGACTACTGGCAGACCTACCACCGCATCATGGCGCGCCGGGGCGTGACGCAGCAGTTCGCGAAGATCGAGATGCGCCGCCGGCTGACGCTGATCGGCGCGATGCTGCTGCACAAGGGCGAGGTCGACGGCATGCTGTGCGGCACCTGGGGCACGACGGCGATTCACCTGAAGCACATCGACGAGCTGATCGGCCTGCGACCGGGCGCGAAGACCTACGCCTGCATGAACGGTCTGATCCTGCCGGGCAGGCAGGTGATGCTGGTCGACACCCACGTCAACTACGACCCGACAGCGGCGCAGTTGGCCGAAATCACCGTCATGGCCGCCGAAGAGATGAAGCGCTTCGGGCTGGTGCCCAAGGCCGCGCTGTTGAGCCACTCCAATTTCGGCTCCAGCAACCAGCCTTCCGCACTGAAGATGCGCGAGGCCCTGGCGTTGGTGCGGCAGCAAGCACCGTGGCTGGAAGTCGATGGCGAGATGCACGGCGACACCGCGCTCGACCCCTCCCAGCGCAGTGCCCAGATCCCCGACAGCACGCTGCACGGAGAAGCGAACCTGCTGGTGCTGCCGAACATCGATGCCGCCAACATCGCGTACAACCTGTTGAAAACTGCTGCGGGCGGCGGCATCGCGATCGGCCCCGTGTTGCTCGGCGCCGCCAAGCCGGTGCACATCCTGACGCCCTCTGCGACGGTGCGACGCATCGTCAACCTGACAGCGCTGACGGTGGCGGACATCAACGCGGTTCGCTGAGCCCGGTCGATCGGCGCGGCAAGCACGGCAGGCGCCGGGAAGGCGTCGCTTGGGGCTACCGCGTCGGGTTCAGGCGATGAAGGTCGCATGGATGTTGATCTGCAAATGAAAATTTGGTAGTTTGCGCATACTTACATTGCATCAATTCCCCCTGGAGTCTGCTGAAATTTGAGGCAGACTCTTGAGGTATCGGCCCCATTTCGGTACCATTGGCGCTTCGAATTTCAGGGATAACCCGTGGTTTTCACCGGTCGGTCACACCGGGGGTCTGCTTGGCGTCTCGTCGCCGCTGCTGCGCTGGCGGTGGCGACCATCGGTGCAGTGTCCGTCGGCTCCGTGACACTGGCAAAGGACGGGGCGCCTTCGGCTGTCGTGGCCTTGTCCTCGCTGCCGGCCGAGGCACAGACTGCTCAGCGGACGATCCACCAAGGCGGTCCTTTCCCGTACTCGAAAGACGGCATCGTGTTTGGCAATCGGGAGCGCCTGCTGCCGCGCTACCCGCGCGGCTACTACCGCGAGTACACCGTGCGAACACCAGGGTCCCGCGATCGGGGGGCCCGCAGGATCGTTTGCGGTGGGCAAAAGCCCACTGCGCCGGACGCCTGCTACTACACCGACGATCACTACGCGAGCTTCCGCCTCATCGCGCAGTGAGCCCTACCACCAACAAGGAACGAGGGGGATTCTGACCATGATGCCGTTGCAGACCGTCCGTCCCAACATCGTGCAGGCCATCCGCGCGTTCCGCGTGGAGGATCTGCAACTCGCCGCGCAAGACCTCGGCCAGCATTTCCTGTACGCGAACCTGGCGCTGGCCCAATCGAAGCAGGAAGTGCTCGAGGGCATCGCCGACGCCTTCCTGTTTCCCACCCATTTCGGCAAGAACCTCGATGCGCTGTTCGACTGCATGACCGACCTGGTACACAAGTCGGGCAACCAGCCGGGATTCGTGGTGGTGCTGGAGCAGTTGCCCGACAACGCCAAGTTCGATCGCGAAGCCCGCGAGCAGTTGCTCGACGTCTTCCGAGACGCGGCCGACTTCTGGGGGGAACGCAAGATACCCTTCAGGTGCTTCTATTCTTTTCAGTAGCCCGCTCCCCGGACATCGGGCAGGGAGAGCGGGCGATGGAAGCCCAGAACGACGCGAAGCCGGCCAAGACGCCGGCCGGCGTCATCAGCGTGCAGCTGCCCTTCATGAGCAGCGCCTTCGACACGGCGGGGTGGCTGGTAGCGGCCTAGTCGAAGCGCCCGGTCACGGCGGCCGTTGCGAAGCAAGGCAACGGCGGCTCTCGGGCGAGTTTGCACCGCTGCGCGGTCGCCGTCGGAGATCATGGGCCCTGCGGGGCCCATTTTCATTGGGGCCCGGCACTCAGCGCCGCGGCCAGTCCGACATAGTCCACCACCGGCACCTCCTCGGCACGGCGCTGGGTGTCGAACCGCCCGTCGAAACTGCGCGCCTCCAGCCAGCGCCCCAGCGTGTGACGCAAGAGCTTGCGGCGCTGCGAGAAGGCCGTGGCGACGATTTCACCGAGCAGCGTCGCATCGACCGCCGGTGGCGCGGGGAACGGCAGCATACGGACCACGGCCGACTCCACGCGCGGCGGCGGCTCGAAGGCCCCGGGCGGCACGTCGAGCACCGACTCGATGTCGTAGCGCCACTGCAGCATCACGGTGAGTCGCCCGTAGTCCTTGCTGCACGGGGCGGCCGCCATGCGCTCGACGACTTCCTTTTGCAGCATGAAGTGCTGATCCTCCACCAGCGCCGCGACCGGCAGCAGGTGGAAGAGGATGGGCGTCGAGATGTTGTAGGGCAGGTTGCCGACGATCCGCAGCTTCGCACCCGCACTCTCAGCCAGCGCGGGGAAATCCACCTGCAGCACGTCGGACTCGATCACCTGCAACTGGGGCCGCTTGCGCAGCCGCGCGGCCAGATCGCGGTCCAGCTCGATGACGGTCAGGCGCTCGCAGCGCGCCACCAAGGGGTCGGTCATGGCGCCGAGGCCGGGGCCGATCTCGACCAGCGCCTGCCCCACCCGGGGTTCGATCAGCGCAATGATTGCATCGATCACGGCCGCATCGGCCAGGAAGTGCTGGCCGAAGCGCTTGCGCGCGATGTGCTTCACGGCTGCCGCGACGAAGCCGTTCTGGCGCTCACTGCGGCGGCTCCCTCATCTCCACATAGGCACGCGCGCGCACGTCGCGCGCCCACTCCTGGTAGGCGCTCTCGAACTTCTGCTCGCGCAGCACGTTGCGCGCGATCTCACGCTGCTGTTTGCGATCGACCGGCACGCTGCGACGCTCCAGAACCTGGATCAGGTGCACGCCGAAGCGCGAGACCAAGGGCTCCGAAATCTGGTTGATCTCCAGCGTCTTCATCACCGCTTCGAACTCGGGGACGAACTGCCCGGGCGAGGCCCACCCCAGCTCGCCGCCCTGCGCCGCACTGCCGTCCTCGGAGTTCTCGCGCGCCAGCTGCGCGAAGCTGGCTTTGCCGCCGTCGACCTGCTGCTTGAACTCGGCCAGGCGGGCCACGGCCTTTTGCTGGCTCAACTGCGCAGAAGTCCGCAGCAGGATGTGGCGCGCGCGCGTCTGGGTGACCATCATGCCGCCGTCACGACGGTCGAGCACCTTGAGCACGTGAAAGCCAGCCCCCGACTGAAGCACCTGTGGCACGACGGCGCCGGCGCGCAAATCCCGCACCGCATCGGAGAACAGGTCGGGCAGCCGGTCGAGCGAGCGCAGGCCGAGTGCTCCGCCCTGCTCTTTCGAGCCGGTCGACAGTTCAGTGACGAGGCGCGTGAAATCTTCGCCGCCGCGGGCGCGCTCGAGCGCCTTGTCCGCGATCGCGCGGCGCTGCGCGACCTCGGCTTCGCTGGCGCCCTCGGGCACGCCGATCAGCACCTGCGCGACGTTGAACTCGGGCGGCGCGACGCCGCTGGCGCGGCTCGCCATCAGTGTCTCGACCTCGCTGTCGCTGATCTTGATGCGGTTCTGGACCTCGCGCTCGCGCACACGCTCGAGGAGCAGCTGGTCACGCAGGTTGCTGCGAAAACGCGCGAAATCGATGCCGTCGCGCTGCAGCCGCTCTCGCAGCTGCGCGAGCGTGATGCGATTTTGCGCGGCCACGTTCGCCACGGTCCGGTCGAGCTCGGGCTCGTCGATGCGCACGCCGCTCTCGCGCGCGGCACTGAGTTGCGCGCGCTCGTCGATCAAGGTGTCGAGCAGCTGGCGGCGCAGCTCGTCGTCGGGGGGCAATCGCGTGCCGCCTTGCGCCGCTTCGCGCCGCAAGGCGGCCAGGCGCAGCTGGACCTCGCTGTTGGTGACCAGCTCGCGGTCCACGATCGCGACGATGTAGTCGGCCGACCGGGCGGGTATCGATTGCGCCGCAGCACTCACCAGGAGACTGCAAAGCAGGGCGAGCAGCGCCCCTCTGACGCACGGGGAAGAAGGCTTCGGCAACATCGGTGACAGCTCAGGGAGTCGAGAGGGCTGGCGCGACCACCGGACTGTCGTCGCGCAGCAAACGGTAACCGGGCACATTCTCCCTCAGCACCTTCAGCGGGTTCGAACCGAGCCGCGACAGGCCGATCAGCTCGAGCTGGAACAACAGGCGGGTCGTCGCCTGGCTGAGTCCGGTGGACAGGCGCTCGGCAACGATGCGCCCGATCCAGCAGCCCGAGTCGTACTCGAAGCCGACGATCGAATCGGTGATGCGCGAATCGCGCCGGCTGTAGTTGACGCGGCCCACCGTGTACCAGGCGCCCGGGCAGCCGGCCACCGGGGCCGGCCGCGAACCTGCACCGAGACCGTCGAGCGCCTGGGCGTCACGCGCCTGCACGGCGGCAGCGTGTTCGCGTGCCGGTGCATTGAGCGGCCATTGCCAGCCCAGCTCGACCTGCTCGCTGGCATTGCGCGTATAGCGGTAAGTGAGGCTGACGGTGCGCAGCGGGCTGGGCGAGTAGCGCACGCTCGAAATCGAGCGCACCGCGCGGCTGATGTCGGCGTTGTACTGCAGCGTGCCATCGAGCCACCAGTGCGGCACCAGGTTGCTGGAGCCGAGCAGCAGCAGATCGGACCAGCGCTGCGTGATCGGCTCGCCGTCGGCCGTGATGCGCTGTGTGCGCAGCAGCATGCGCTGAGCGATGCCCAGCCGCAAGGCCTCGGCTCCGGTCGTCCGATCGAGGAAGCGCGTGGTCACGCCAGCGGTCATCTGGTTCGCGTCGGACACGCGGTCGACGCCGGAGAACACGTTGTCGGAGTAGATCGACGTGAAATTGAAGTCGTTCGCGGCGCTGTCGAAATTCGGCAGGCCGGTCTGGTCGCGAAAGGGCGTGTTGACGTAGAGCAGCCGCGGCTCCAGCGTCTGGGTCAGGTCGCGACCGAAGGCGCTGCTGTCGCGCTCGAAGATCCAGGCGCTGTCGAGCGAGACCGTGGGAATGATGCGCGAGGCATGCCGGCGCCCATCGGCCAGCGGCTGGTCGAGGTCGTAGCTGGCGGCGTTGAACGACACGCGTGGCGTCAGCGTCCAGCCCGGCGCGCCGATCGGCGACCAGGGGCGCGCGAGCGAGCCGAGCGCATGCAGACGCGAACCGGTCTGCAGGCTGGCGTCGTCGTTCGAGAAGCGGTTGGCCTCGGTTTCCCATTGCCACTCGAGGCCCGCGGCCGCGCCGCGCTGGCGCACACCAATCTGCGGCTCGCGCTGGTAGGGCGAAACGATGCGACTGGCCGGGTCGATGTCCTGCAGCACCTGCCAGGTCTGCACCCGGGCATAGGCGACGGTATCTCCCCAGCCGTAGTCGAAGCGGCGGCGCGCATAGGCGTCGGTGGGCAACAGCCGCGGCGTCGGACTGGGCAAGGTGCCCGCGAAGTCCTTCCAGAAGTCATTGTCGGAAGCACGCTGCAGCGCGAGGCCGTAGTCGACCTCGCCGACCGCCGCCCCCTCCCAGCGCGCTTCGTGACCGACGTTCAGCGACCAGCGCGAACGGTTCGCCACCTGGTCGTCGGGCAGCATGTAGGCCTGTACGGTGCCGAGGTAACCCGGCTCGAGGTAGCGGAACTCGGTGCCGAGCGCCGCGCCGCGGCGCGTCAGCAGGGCCGGTGTCAGGGTGGCATCACGGTTCGGTGCAATGTCCCAGTAGTAGGGCGCGCCGACCTCGAAGCCGCTTTTGTTGTCGAGCTTGATGATGGGCGGCAACCAGCCGGACTTGCGCTTGTCGGTCAGCGGGAAGCTCAGCGTCGGAGCGGCGAGGATCGGCACGCCGTAGAAGTGCAGCACCGCCCCTTCGGCCGTGCCCTCTTCAGCTGCGGTGTCGAGCAGCAAGCGGTCGGTGCTGAGCAGCCAGGCCGGATCGGGCGCAGGACAGCTCGTGTAGGTGGCACCGTAGGCGACGCCGCGGTTTTCATCGAGAAAGTCGAAACGGTCCGCTTGGCCGCCGGCGTTGGTGCGTCCGAAGTGGTAACTCGGTGACAGGAAGTAGCCTTCGAAGCGGCCGACCTTCAGCTGCAGCTCGGGGCCACGATAGACGTCGCCGTTGCGGGAGATCTCCACGTTGCCGCTGGCGCGCGCCAGATCGGTCTGCTGCTGATACTCGACCCGATCGGCCTTCAGCGTCAGCGACCCACGGCGGAATTCCACCGCGCCTTCGGCCACGGTCTCGAGGTCCGGCCGTCCCGACAGACGATCGGCCTCGATCACCAGTGGCCCTTCGCCGCTGTCGGCCTTGATGACCGGACCGAAGCGGGCACCGGTCTCGGCGGTCGGCCGCAAGCCCGGGCCTTCGATGCCGCTCTGTGCCCTGGCGACTCCCGTCAGTACGGCAGTCCCCGTCGTCACCGCGAACACCGCCGCCGCGACCGGCTTCAAGGGCCACGAACGCGGCAGGGACGGAGCGGATGCGGCGCGGTCGGCAGTCGACAAGGGTGTGGCGGACAAGAGAGAAGGGGCCGCCGATCGCGGCGCGCAGCGACCGCCGAGAAAGCGCCACCACGGCGCCAGCCTGCATGCGGTTTGTAGAATCGATTATTCCATGCGCTTGCGCATCGACCACCACGGCGCAGCGCCGCAGTCCCACGGTGACCCACAGCCCACCTACCTTGAGCGCACACGATCCGATCCGCTGGGGCGATGCCTCCAGGCAGCAGGCGTTCGCGCACTGGCTGGACACGCAAGCCGCCCTGCATGGCCTCGATGTCGCGAGCCTGCGCCCGGCCAGCGCCGACGCGAGCTTTCGTCGCTATTTCCGCATCGATGGCCCGCGCGGCCCGCGCATCGTGATGGACGCGCCCCCGGAGCACGAGGATTGCCGCCCGTTCCTGCGCGTGGCCGGCTTGCTGCGCGGCGGTGGCCTGAATGCGCCCGAGGTGCTCGACTGGGACCAGGCGCACGGCTTCATGCTGCTCGACGACCTGGGCACGACCACCTACCTCGAGGCGCTGACGCGGAGCAACGCGGCGCAGACGAACGCGCTCTATCTGGCCGCGCTGGATGCGCTGGTGCAGCTGCAGCGCATCGACGCCCGGGCGCAGGTGCCGGCCTATGACCGCGCCTTGCTGCAGCGCGAACTCGATCTCTTCCCCGCGTGGTACATCGAGCGCCACTGCGGCCACGCACTCGATGCCGAAGAGCGCGCAAAGCTGCAGCGCTGCTTCGCGCTGGTCCTCGACGCGTGCACTGCCCAGCCGTGCGTGCTCGTGCACCGCGACTACCACTCGCGCAACTTGATGCTGCCGCGCGAAGGCAGCGGCGGCGCGCCCGGCATCCTCGACTTCCAGGATGCGGTGTGGGGCCCGATCAGCTACGACCTCGCATCGCTGCTGCGCGACGCGTATGTCGAGTGGGACGAGGAAACCCAGCTCGACTGGGGCGTGCGCTACTGGGAGCGCGCCCGCAAGGCCGGGCTGCCGGTCGATGCGGACTTCGGCAGCTTCTGGCGCGGCTTCGAATGGATGGGCCTGCAGCGCCACCTCAAGGTGCTCGGCATCTTCGCGCGGCTCCACCATCGCGACGGCAAGGACGGCTATATCAAGGACCTGCCATTGGTGTGGCGCTACGCGCACCGTGTGGCGAGCCGCTACAACGGGCTCGGTCCGCTGGCCCATCTGCTGGAGCGCCTCGCCGGCACCCAGCGCGAGACAGGCTATACGTTTTGAACCCTCACCGACCGTGCCTCGCTTCCACGTCGACCTGATGCTGGCCGACGGCCTGGACGCCGCATTGCCGGCCGCCGCGGCACGCCACGTGCAGGTGCTGCGCCTTCAGCCGGGCGACGTCATCACCCTGTTCGACGGCCGCGGCGACGAATGGGACGCGCAGGTGCTGCACATCGGCCGCAGCGAGGTCCGGGTCCGGGTCGGCGGCGCGCGGGCGGTAGACCGGGAGCTGCCACTGCCGGTGACGCTGGCGGTCGGCATGCCGGCCAACGAGCGCATGGACTGGCTGATCGAGAAGGCCACCGAGCTCGGCGTGGCGGCCATCCAACCGCTCGTCTGCGAGCGTTCGGTGCTGCGCATGAGCGGCGAGCGCGCCGACAGGAAGCTCGCCCACTGGCAAGGCGTGGCCGCCGCCGCGGCCGAGCAATGCGGTCGAGCCACGCTGCCGCGCCTGCAGGCGGTGCGCTCCTTCGCCGAGTGGCGGCGCCTGCTGGCACCGACCCCTGCCGAGGCACGCTTCGTCCTGAGCCTGGCCGACGACGCCCTGCCTTTCGCGGAGGCGTTGCCGTCCGCGCTGCGAGCCGGGCGAGGCCTGCTGTTCCTCAGCGGACCCGAAGGGGGTCTCAGCGACGCCGAGGACGCGCTGGCTCGCGCCGCAGGCCTGCAGGCGATCTCCCTGGGGCCGCGGGTGCTGCGCGCCGAGACGGCCGCATTGACCGTATTGGCGGCGCTGGCAGCGCTGCTCGCCTGAAGGCACGCGCCCCCCGGCTGCGACGCACCGCGCCAGCCTTCACGCGGTGCTCGGCCGGCGTGAAACAGCGGCACCCGGCGGCGCAGTGCCCGCATCAGGGGTTCTGGGCGATCGTCACGCCCGGGCCGCACAATCAAGCCCGGGGACGGTCCCCGCGGGAGCACATGATGGGTTTGCTGAACTCGGTGATCGGAGCCCTCGGCGGCTCCCAGAGCGGCGGGCAAGGCGACGCGCTGCAGGCGGTGATCGCGATGCTGGCTCGTGGCGGACAAGGCGGCGGTGGCGGTCTGGACGGGCTGGTGCAGCAGTTCCAGCAGGGCGGGCTGGGCGACCTGGTCGCCTCGTGGATAGGCACGGGCCAGAACCTGCCCGTCTCCGCGAACCAGCTGCAGGATGTGCTGGGCAGCGACATGCTGGCGCAGTTCGCACAGCAGCTCGGCCTGTCTGCGGGTGATGCCGCCGGCCAGCTGTCGCAATTGCTGCCGCAGGTGGTGGACAAGCTCACGCCGAACGGCCAACTGTCCGATGTCGGCAGCTCCGGACTGGGCGACCTGGGCAGCGTGCTCGATCGTTTCAGCAGGCCTTGACGGACCACCCCCGCTGCGGCTGCGCCGCTCCCCCTCCAGGGGGCGCCGCCGGCGGACCGGCGAAGCCGGATCCGCGACGGCCACGCGCCTGATCCGCCCCTACTTCTTGCGGAACTTGCGCAGCGCGGCGATCTGCGCCGCCATGGCGGCGAACTCGCCCTGGGCCTTCGCGAAGTCGATGTCGCTCTTCGCATTCTTCATCGCTTCTTCGGCGATCTTCTTGGCCGCTTCGGCCTTGGCTTCGTCGAGATCGCGCCCGCGGATCGCCGTGTCGGCCAGCACCGTCACGCGATCCGGTTGCACCTCGAGAATGCCGCCGGCCACGAACACGAATTCTTCCTCGCCGGTGTCGGCGCGCTCGACCCGCACCGCCCCCGGCTTGATGCGCGTGATCAGCGGCGTGTGGCGGGGATAGATGCCAAGCTCGCCCATTTCGCCGGGCAGTGCGACGAACTTCGCCTCGCCCGAGAAGATCGAGGCTTCGGCGGAGACGATATCAACGTGAATCGTTGCCATGCTGAATGGTCCTTAGCGTGCAAGAAGCTTCTGGAAGCAAGCCCTCGGCGCAGACGACGCCGGAGCGTCGAATGCCCGGCTTACTGAATCTTCTTGGCCTTCTCGAAAGCTTCATCGATGGTGCCGACCATGTAGAAGGCCTGCTCGGGCAGCGAGTCGCACTCGCCGGCCACGATCATCTTGAAGCCGCGGATGGTTTCCTTCAGCGGCACATACTTGCCCGGCGAGCCAGTGAACACCTCGGCGACGTGGAAGGGCTGCGACAGGAAGCGCTGGATCTTGCGCGCGCGCGACACGGCCAGCTTGTCTTCCGGCGCGAGTTCGTCCATGCCCAGAATCGCGATGATGTCGCGCAGCTCCTTGTAGCGCTGCAGAACGGCCTGGACGTCGCGGGTGGTCTTGTAGTGCTCTTCGCCGACGACGTTGGGGTCGATCTGGCGGCTGGTCGAGTCCAGCGGGTCCACCGCCGGATAGATGCCCAGCGAGGCGATATCGCGCGACAGCACCACGGTGGCATCCAAGTGGGCGAAGGTCGTCGCAGGCGACGGGTCGGTCAGGTCATCCGCCGGCACGTAGACGGCCTGGATCGAGGTGATCGAGCCGACCTTGGTGGAGGTGATGCGCTCCTGCAGGCGGCCCATTTCCTCGGCCAGCGTCGGCTGGTAGCCCACTGCCGATGGCATGCGGCCCAGCAGCGCGGACACTTCCGTGCCGGCCAGTGTGTAGCGGTAGATGTTGTCGACGAAGAACAGCACGTCGCGGCCTTCGTCGCGGAAGGACTCGGCGATCGTCAGGCCGGTCAGCGCGACGCGCAGACGGTTGCCCGGGGGCTCGTTCATCTGGCCGTAGACCATCGCGACCTTCGACTGCGTCAGGTCCTCCTGCACCACGACCTTCGAGTCCGACATCTCGTGATAGAAGTCGTTGCCCTCGCGGGTGCGCTCGCCGACACCGGCGAACACCGACAGGCCGGAGTGGGCCTTCGCGATGTTGTTGATCAGCTCCATCATGTTGACGGTCTTGCCGACGCCGGCGCCGCCGAACAGGCCGACCTTGCCGCCCTTGGCGAACGGGCAGATCAGATCGATCACCTTGATGCCGGTCTCGAGCAGCTCCTGCGAGGGGCTCAGCTCGTCGTAGGCCGGCGCCTTGCGGTGGATGGGCATGCTCAGCTCGGCGCTGACCGGGCCGCGCTCGTCGATCGGGTTGCCCAGCACATCCATGATGCGGCCGAGCGTGGCCTTGCCGACCGGCACCGTGATCGCATTGCCGGTGTTGCTGACCATCAGGCCGCGGCGCAGACCGTCGGACGAGCCGAGGGCGATGGTGCGCACCACGCCGTCGCCGAGCTGCTGCTGCACTTCGAGGGTCAGTGCCGAGCCCTCCATCTTCAGCGCGTCGTACACGCGCGGCATGCGGTCGCGCGGGAACTCCACGTCCACCACGGCGCCAATGCACTGGACGATCTTGCCCACGGCTGCTTGAGTGTTCGACATGCTTGTGTCCTTGTGTCTAACTTTTGAAGGGGTTGCGTCGGAAATCGTGGGGCCGATCGGGCTCAGCCCACGGCGGCCGCGCCGCTCACGATCTCGGAGAGTTCTTTGGTGATCGCCGCCTGGCGGGTCTTGTTGTAGACCAGCTTCAGCTCGCCGATCAGCGTGCCGGCGTTGTCGGTGGCGGCCTTCATCGCGACCATGCGCGCCGACTGCTCGGAAGCCATGTTCTCGGCCACGGCCTGGTAGATCAGCGCCTCGACATAGCGCAGCAGCAGGTCGTCGATCACCGTCTTGGCATCGGGCTCGTAGATGTAGTCCCAGCCATGCTCGCCGGCGTCGGCCTCGAGCTTGTCCGAGGCCAGCGGCAGCAACTGCTCGACCACCGGCTCCTGCTTCATCGTGTTGATGAACCTCGTGTAGCAGAGGTACACGGCGTTGAGCTTGCCCTGCGCGTACGCGTCGAGCAGCACCTTGACGGGGCCGATGAGCTTTTCCAGATGCGGCGCGTCGCCGAGATGGGTGGCGTGCGACACGACCTTGGCACCGATGCGGTTCAGGAAGCCCAGGCCCTTGTTGCCGATCGCCACGGCCTCGGCCTTCTGCCCCGAAGCCTCCAGCTCGCGCAGCTTGGCCGTCACGGCGCGCAGCACGTTGGTGTTCAGCCCGCCGCACAGGCCCTTGTCGGTGGTCACGACCACGAAGCCCGCGACCTGGGCCGCACCGGAGCCCACCACCATAAAGGGATGGGTGTACTCCGGATTGGCATGCGCGAGGTTGGCCGCGACGTTGCGGATCTTGTCGGCGTAAGGACGCGCCGCGCGCATGCGCTCCTGCGCCTTGCGCATCTTCGACGCCGCGACCATTTCCATGGCCTTGGTGATCTTCTTGGTGTTCTCAACGCTCTTGATCTTGCCGCGTATCTCTTTGCCGGCTGCCATTACTCGCTCCTATGCAGTGGCACACATCCGTTCGCCGTGAACCTGTCGAGGGGTCAGGCGAACGACTGCTTGAACGCGCCGATGGCAGCGGCCAACTCGGCCTCGCTGTCCTTGTCGAGCGCCTTGGTGTCTTCGAGCTTCTTCAGCAGCGCGGCATGGCTGGTCTTGAGGAACTGGTGCAGGCCCGACTCGAAAGCCAGCACCTTCTTCACCTCGACGTTGTCGAGGTAGCCCTTGTTCACCGCGAACAGCGTGGCAGCCATCAGGCTGATCGGCTGCGGCTGATACTGCTGCTGCTTGAGCAACTCGGTCACGCGGGCGCCGCGGTCGAGTTGCTTGCGGGTGGCTTCGTCGAGGTCGGAGGCGAACTGCGCGAAGGCCGCCAGCTCGCGGTACTGCGCGAGGTCGGTCCGGATGCCGCCCGACAGGCCCTTGATCAGCTTGGTCTGCGCCGCGCCGCCGACGCGCGACACCGAGATACCGGCGTTGATCGCGGGGCGGATGCCGGCGTTGAACAGGTTGGTCTCGAGGAAGATCTGGCCGTCGGTGATCGAGATCACGTTGGTCGGCACGAAGGCCGACACGTCGCCGGCTTGCGTTTCGATGATCGGCAATGCGGTCAGCGAGCCGGTCTTGCCCTTCACTGCGCCCTTGGTGAACTTCTCGACGTAGTCGGCGTTCACGCGCGCGGCGCGCTCGAGCAGGCGGCTGTGGAGATAGAACACGTCGCCGGGGTAGGCTTCGCGGCCCGGCGGGCGGCGCAGCAGCAGCGAGACCTGGCGGTAGGCGACGGCCTGCTTGCTCAGGTCGTCATAGATGATCAGCGCGTCCTGGCCGCGGTCGCGGAAGTATTCGCCCATCGTGCAGCCCGAATAGGCCGACACGTACTGCATCGCCGCCGATTCCGAGGCCGAGGCCGCGACGACGATGGTGTATTCCATCGCCCCATGGGCTTCGAGCGCGCGCACCACGTTCTTGATCGACGACGCCTTCTGGCCGATCGCGACGTAGACGCAGGTCATGTTCTGACCCTTCTGATTGATGATCGCGTCGATCGCCACCGCCGTCTTGCCGGTCTGGCGGTCGCCGATGATCAGTTCGCGCTGTCCACGGCCGATCGGCACCATCGAGTCGATCGACTTGAGACCGGTCTGCACCGGCTGGTCAACCGACTTCCGTGCGATCACGCCCGGTGCGACCTTCTCGATCACGTCGGTCATCTTGGCGTTGATCGGGCCCTTGCCGTCGATCGGCTGGCCGAGCGCATTGACCACGCGGCCGATCAACTCCGGGCCGACCGGCACTTCCAGAATGCGACCCGTGCACTTGACGGTGTCACCTTCGGAGATGTGCTCGTACTCGCCCAGGATCACGGCACCGACCGAGTCGCGCTCGAGGTTGAGCGCCAGACCGTAGGTCGGCTGTCCATCCTTGGTGGCCGGAAATTCGAGCATTTCGCCGGCCATCACGTCCGACAAGCCGTGCACGCGCACGATGCCGTCGCTCACCGACACCACGGTGCCTTGGTTGCGGATGTCCGACGCCGCCCCGAGTCCCTCGATGCGGCTCTTGATCAGTTCGGAAATTTCAGCGGGATTCAGTTGCATGGCTAGCTCCCAGTCTCTTCACGCGCCCTGCGGCGTCGACGACCAAACCCGACGGCTCGCGGCCTGCGGGCGGATTGATTCAAATACGGCTCAGGCAATCAGCGCGACCTTCATGCGCTCGAGGCGGGCCTTGACCGAGGTGTCCAGCACCTCGTCACCGACCACCACCCGCACCCCCCCGATCAGCTCGGGCTCGAGCTGCACCGTGGCAGCCAGCTTGCGCCCGAAGCGCTTCTCCAGTGTCGCGACCAGATCGGTCAGAACCGCCGGCTCGATGGGATAGGCGCTGTAGACCGTGGCGTCGGACACCCCCGAACTCGCGTTGACCAGCGCGTGAAACTGCGCCGCGACCTCGGGCAGCGCCGACAGGCGCCCGTTCTCGATCATGGTGCGCAGCAGGTTCTGCACGCCCGGCACCAGCGCTTGCTTGACCACACCGACGACGAGATCGAACACCTGCTGGGGCGCCACCTTCGGGCTGTCGGCGAACCGCAGCAGCCCGGGATCGGCGGCGACGCCACCGAGCGCGGCCACCTGATCGGCCCAGCCCGCCGCCTCACCCTGCGGCACGGCCCTGAACAGCGCCTCGGCATAGGGTCGCGCGATGGTTGCGAGTTCAGCCATCGTCAGAGCTCCGTCTTCAGCCGCGACAGCAACTCGGCGTGAACGCCGGCGTTGACTTCGCGCTTGAGGATCTGCTCTGCGCCCTTGACGGCCAGCGCCGCGACCTGCTCGCGCAGGGCCTCGCGGGCCTGCACCAGCTGCTGCTCGGCTTCCGACTTGGCGGCGGCAACGATCTTGCCGCCTTCCTCGGTGGCGCGCTTCTTGGCGTCCTCGACGATCGCGAGGGCGCGCTTCTCGGCATCGGCCAGGCGGCGCGCGTTCTCGTCGCGCACGGTGGCGAGCTGTTCCTCGACCCGCTTGTTGGCCGAGGCGAGCTCGGTCTTGGCACGGTCGGCCGCGGCCAGGCCGTCGGCGATCTTGCTCGCGCGCTCGTCCAGCGCCTTCGTGATGGGCGGCCACACGAATTTCATCGTGAACCACGCCAGGATGAAGAACACCGCCAGCTGCGCGAAGAGCGTTGCGTTCAGACTCACGGCAACACCTTTCTAGTGCGGTTGGATGGAGGGCTGGATTACTTCAACACGAACGGGTTGGCGAAGGCAAACATCATCGCGATACCGACGCCGATCAGGAAGGCTGCGTCGATCAGGCCGGCCAGCAGGAACATCTTGGTCTGCAGCTCGTTCATCAGCTCCGGCTGACGGGCGGCCGATTCCAGGTACTTGCTGCCCATGATGCCGATGCCGATGCAAGCACCGATGGCGCCCAGGCCGATGATCAGGCCGGCGGCGAGGGCAACAAAACCGAGAACGTGTTCCATGGTGACTCCTTCAGAGGGGTGGTTGTAGTGAGAGAAAAAACGAAATCGAGCGCGAGCGGTCAGTGAGCGTCGTGCGCCTGACCGACATAGACCAGGGTCAGCATCATGAAGATGAAGGCCTGCAGGGCGACGATCAGGATGTGGAAGATCGCCCAGGCGGTGCCGGCCAGGATGTGGCCGATCCACATCGCGATGCCGGTGCCGGAGGCGAAGCCGACGCCCCCCATCAGCGCGATCAGCATGAACAGCAGTTCGCCGGCATACATGTTGCCGAACAACCGCATGCCATGCGACACCGTCTTCGCGAGGAACTCGATGATCTGCATCGCGAAATTGAACGGATACAGGAACCATTTGTCGCCGAACGGCGCCGCGAAGAGCTCGTGCACCCAGCCGCCGAGCCCTTTGATCTTGATGTTGTAGTAGATACAGACCAGTAGCACGCCGGACGACAGCCCCAGCGTGGTCGAGAGGTCGGCGGTCGGCACGACGCGCAGGTAGGCGTGGTGCGGATCATGGCCGGCCGCACCATAGATCGCCTCCCAGATGCGCGGGATCAGGTCGACCGGCAGGAAGTCCATCGAGTTCATCAGGAAGATCCAGATGAACACCGTGAGCGCCAGCGGACCGACGAACTTGCGCGACGTGGCGTTGTGGATGATGGACTTGGCCTGGTTGTCCACCATCTCGAGCAGTAGCTCGACGGCGGCCTGGGTGCGGCCCGGCACGCCGGCGGTCACGCCCTTGGCAACCCGCCACATGAAGAACAGCCCGACGACGCCGAGCAGGATCGACCAGAACAGCGAATCGACGTTGAACACCGAGAAGTCCACGATGCCGGTCTGCTCGTGGCTCTGCAGGTGCCTCAGGTGGTGCCCGATGTACTCGCCGGCGGTGGGGCCGTGTTCCGCAAGGTTTCCTTCGGCTGCCATTTGTCAGTCTCGTCCCGCTTTGTTCTTCGCCCGGCCCTGCCAGAGCAGCGCCAACCAGTTGACCTTCATGCACACGAGCATCGCGACCAGCAGCGCTGGCCAGCTCAAACCCGGCACGACCTTCGCGGCAGCCGCCAGCAGGGCCACCGCCAAACCCACCTTCACCGCCTCCCAGAGCATGAAGCTGAACGCCGCAGCGCCCACCCCTGCCCCCGTGAGGCGGGTGATGCCACGCGCCAGCAGGGCGCCGGGCACCACCACGGCCGCGGCGCCGTAAAGCGCCGACCAGGCCAGCTCGCTGCGCTGGGTGACGAGCCCGATCAGGGCTGCCACCACCAAGCCGACCGCAGCCTGCACCGCGATCACCCGCCAGGGTGAAACCGGCGGGTGCTTGGCCCTCAAGGCCTGGGCTTCTTCACGGCTCAGGGTCTTGAAGGGCGCTTCGTCATCCTCACCTGAACCAGATCCGGGCCGGGCGCTGCGCACATCGGCTGAAGTGCGCTCGCGCATGCTCGGGATGGTCAGATTCGGCAAAACCCCGGGAGTGTACGTGATAACCCGGAGGTTTCAAACCTTGCCGGGTCCGCCTGAGTGCGGGCGCTCCGCCCTCTCGACGGCCCTGCATGGCCGTGCTAGGGCGGGCCCGAGCGGTCCGCGTCCTGGTGTGTGGCGCTGTCGTCGTCAATAGGCGTGCGTACCGCCGCTCAGTGAGTGCACCGCGGCGGCGTCCGGCGTGCGCAGCGCCTGCAGCGAGGTCTGCGCCGCGTGCACCAGCAGGCCGAGGTCCGACCCCAGGCCGACGAAATCGAAGCCGGCTGCACGGACTTGCGTGGCCATTTCAGGCGTGCCGGCCAGCGTCCCGATCGGGATGCCGGCCGCCCGCGCCCGTGCCGCGGCCTGCGCCATCGCCTTCAACACCGCTGGGTGCTTGGCATCGCCGCCATGGCCCATGGCCGCGGACAGGTCGGCCGGCCCGACAAACAGCGCATCGACACCGTCGACCGCCGCGATCGCCTCGAGCGCGTCCAGAGCTTGCGGTGTTTCGAGCTGCAGGATCAGCGCCACGCCGGCGTTGGCGGCGTGTGTGTCGAGCCGCTGCGTCCCGTAGCGCGTGGCGCGACTCATGGTGGCCACGCCGCGCACCCCCAGCGGCGGATAGCACGTGGCCGCCACGGCCAGCCGCGCCTCGTCGGCACTCTGGACGAAGGGCACCATCAAGGTGTTCGCCCCGGCGTCGAGCAGGCGCTTGAAGAGCACGGCGTCATTCCACGGCAGCCGCACGATCGGCACCAGCTTGGTCGCGGCCACCGCCTGGAGCATCTGCACGACGCCCGGCAGTTCGAGTGGCGAGTGCTCCATGTCGAGTACCGCCCAGTCGAAGCCGGCATGGCCGATGGCCTCGGCCACCAGCGGACTGGCCGACATGATCCAAGTGCCGAGCGGCACCCGCTGATGGCTGGCACGCGGGTGCGCATCGATGCCGCGTGCCGGGTTCTGCAAGAGCTGCTTGAAGGCGTTCATCGCGGGCTCCCAGGCGGGTCGGCGTGGCACTGCGCCGCGTCGCCGCCTCTCAAGGAAACGAAGGACCGCCCCGAGGTTCCTCGACCCCCCGGGGTGGGCAGACCTGGTTGGCCAAGTCCTGGGGGTGCTCAGTCGTCGTCAGTAGTGCGAGCCGGGCCCTTCGAGCCCGACACGCAGATAGTGTGCGCCGGGAATCGGGTTGTAGTAGTAGGGCGGCACCTCCTCGAAGCCGAGCGAGGCGTAGAGTTCGCGCGCGGTCTCCATGTCGTCGAGCGTGTCAAGCAGCATTGCCGAATAGCCACCGCTGCGCGCGCGATCGATCAGGGCCTCGGCGAGCTGGCGCCCCAGGCCGAAGCGGCGGAAGGCGCGGCGCACGTAGAGGCGCTTCATCTCGCAGACATTGGCTTCGTCGGCCTCGGGCAGCGGACGCAGCGCGCCGCAGCCGGCCAGTTCCCCATCGCAGTAGGCCAGCAGCAGCGCCCCCCCGGGCTCGGCATAGTCGCCGGGCAGGCCGGCCAACTCCGCTTCGAAGTTCTGGAAGCACAGGTCGATGCCGAGCGCTTCGGCGTACTCGCGAAAGATCCGGCGCGCGGCATCCAGTTGCTCCGGCGATGCCGGCGAGACCAGTTCGATGCCGGGGCCGGTCATCTCGCGCCGTGATTCAGCAGCGGCGCGGTGGCACCCCCGCGAGACCGCGCCGGCGCGTCGATCGCGGCAGGCAGGTTCCGGACAGCGAGGGGGTGGCTGGGACGCATCGCCCGGTGAATTTACACCGGCGTGCCCCGCTCGGCTCGTCGGGACCTGCGAAGCCGACCCTCGACGCCGCGGTCACAGACGCAGGCTGCCCACGATGCAAGTCACCGAGTCGCCCCCGACCCAGAGGTCCGCGCCGAGCAGCTCGACATGCACCCGCCCGGCGCGCCCCATCCGCGCGCCCTGGCTCGCGACATAGTGCTCGGGCGCGAGCCCGGCACCGATGAGCCACTGCGCCAGGCCGGCATTCAGACTGCCCGTGACCGGGTCCTCGGGAACGCCCAGCGACGGCACGAAGGCACGCACCTCGAAGGCTGTTGCGTGGCCCGGCGCCTGGGCGCCGATCACGCCCAGGTTGAGCGGCTGCATCGCCGCGTAGTCGGGCTCGAGCGCCAGCACGGCGTCGGCGCTGGCGAGCATTGCGGCGACCCAGCCGGGGCCGTTGTCGACCCATTGCGTCGCCAGCAGCTCGGTCGGTGCGACGCGCAGGGCGCGCGCGATCTGCGCCCGCGTGCCTTCATCGACCTCGCCGCTGCGGCGCAGCGGCGGCGCGGCGAACGCGAGCCGCGTGCCATCGCGGCGGATGCGCACGAGACCGACTCCGCACTCCTGCACCACCTCGCCCGACCGCGGCGCGCCGCCTGCTTCGAGCCAGGCATGGCAACTGCCAAGCGTGGGGTGGCCGGCGAACGGCAGCTCCTCGGCCGGCGTGAAGATGCGCAACCGGTAGTCGGCGGCCGGTGTCGTCGGCGGCAGCAGGAACGTGGTCTCGCTGAGCTGGGTCCAGCGCGCGAAGTCCTGCATCTGCGCATCGCTCAGGCCCGCGGCGTCGAACACCACCGCGACCGCGTTGCCGCGCAGCGGCTCGGCGGTGAACACGTCGACCTGGGCGAAGCGCCGCTCGAGGGGCCGGCTCATGCCACCCTCCGCAACGGCGGCAGCTCCGCCAGCGCCTCGCGCACGACGCGCCCCAGCGCAGCAACCGCGGTGGCGAGCTGCGCCGGCGCCAGCGTGACGAAGCTCAGGCGCAGCGTGCGCCGGTCGGGCTCGCCGGCGTAGAACGGCGCGCCCGGCACATAGGCCACGCCGGCGGCGACGGCGCGCGGCAACAGCGCCGTCGCGTCGAGCCCGCTCGGCAGCCGCAGCCAGAAGAACATGCCGCCGCGCGGCGCCTGCCATTCGGTGGCGTCCGACAGGTGCTCGCGCAGCGCCGCGGCCATCGCGTCGCGCTGAGCCGCATAGCGCGCGCGGATGGTCGGCACGTGGCGGTCGAGCAGGCCGTCGCGCACGACTTCGTGGACGACGCGCTGGTTGAAGCCCGCGGTGTGCAGATCGGCAGCCTGCTTGGCTTGCAGCAGTTTTGGCACCAGCGCCGGCGGCGCCACCACGTAGCCAAGCCGCAGACCCGGCGCAAGCACCTTCGAGAACGAGCCGAGGTAGACCGTGCCTTCTGGCCAGCGCGCGGCCAGCGGCGCGGGCGGCGGCTCGTCGAACCACAGCTCGCCATAGGGGTTGTCTTCGACCAGCGGCACGCCGGCAGCCTGCGCCGCGCTCACCAGCGCGTCGCGGCGGGCGCAGGACATCACGCGACCGGTCGGGTTCTGGAAGTTGGGCAACAGGTAGGCGCAGCGCGCACCGGCGGCGGCGGCAAGCGCCTCGGGCCGCGGCCCCTCGTCGTCGGACGCGAGCGCCGCGAACTGCGGTTCACAGGTCGCGAAGGCCTGCAGGGCGCCCAGGTAGGTCGGGGTCTCGACCGCGACGGTGCTGCCGGCATCGATCAACAGCTTGCCCACCAGATCGAGCCCTTGCTGCGAACCAGTGGTGATCAGCACCTGACCGGGCCCGACCTCGATGCCGTCGCGTCGCAGCCGCGCCGCGACCCAATCGCGCAGCGGACCGAAACCCTCGCTGGCGGCGTACTGCAGGGCTTCGTTCGGCGTGTCGCGCAGCACCTTGGCGGTCGCCTCGCGTACCGCCTCGACCGGGAAGCTGTCCGGCGACGGCAGGCCGCCGGCGAGCGAGAGCACGCCAGGCCGCTCGGTGAGCTTCAGGATCTCGCGGATCGCCGAGGGGTTCATCCGCTGCGTGCGTTGCGCGAATCGGAAGGGCGTGCTCATCGGGACCCCCTTGGCGCTGTGCGCCGCCCCCCGAGGGGGAATTCGCCCTCGGGGCGGCCCAGCGTGCTCATTGGAGCACCTTCGTGCTGCGCACTCCGGTATTCGCACTTGGGGCGGCCCGGCGTGCTCATTGGAGCACCTTCGTGCTGCGCACTCCGGTATTCGCACTTGGGGCGGCCCGGCGTGCTCATGCCCGCACCTTGAACCAGAACTCGATCTCGGCGCTGTCGGCCTCGAAGCGTGCAGCATGCGCGGCGCGCGCCGGAACGTGGTACCACTGCCCCGGGGCGAATCGTTGCTCGCGGCCGTCCATCGTCAGGACCAGCTCACCCTGGGTGACGACGCCGATGTTGTCGGTGTCGTGCTCGTGCGTCGGGATCTGCGTGCCCGCGGGATAGGACGCAAACAGCACGTCGCAAGCCTGCGCAGCCAGCCTGAAGGCGTCGAACGCACCGTCGAACTTCGGCAACTCACGAATCTGTGGCGGGAAATGCGTCATGCGTGCTCCTCATTGTGAATGCTCCTTGCCTGCAGCCCCGACGGGCATGCGCTTGCCGATGAAGACCGTCGCGATCACGCCGAGCGCAAAGGCGACCGTCGGCACGTCGAGCCGTTCGCCCAGCAAGGGCACCGCCGCCAGCATCGACACGAAAGGCTGCAGCAGCTGGACCTGGCTCACGCGCACCGTGCCGCCGAGCGCCAGGCCGCGGTACCAGGCGAAGAAGCCCAGCCACATCGAGAACAGCGCGACGTAGCCGAAACCCAGCCACGCACCGGAGCGCACGGCGCCGAAGTCGATGCCAGCGGCAGCCCACGAGGTCAGCGGCAGCGTGATCGGCAGCGCACCGAGCAGCACCCAGCAGATCACCTGCTCGGGCCGCATCGCGCTCGACAGCCGCGCGCCGTAGACGTAGCCGACCGCGGCGCTCAGCACCGCGATCAGCAACAGGCCGTCGGCCGCGCTCAGCCGTCCGCCACCCTGCAGCGCCGCGTAGCCGAGCACCAGCGCACAGCCGGCGACCGCACAGGCCCAGAAGCCGCGCGAGGGCCGCTGGCGCAGCACCAGCGCCGCGACCGCGGCGGTCGCAAGCGGCAACACGCCGGTGACCACCGCGGCGTGGATCGCCGGCACCTCGCGCAATGCCAAGGCCAGGAACAGCGGGAAGCCGATCACGACGCCCGACGCGGTGATCGCGAGCTCGCGCAGCTGGTGGCGCTGCGGCCGCGGCGCGCGGGTGGCCCACAACCACATGGCCGACAGCAGCCCGGCCAGCGCCGCCCGCCCGGCAGTGACGAACAGCGGCGTGAGCTGCGGCGCCGTGGCGTCACCGACCGCAAGCCGCGTCATCGGCGTCGTGATCGCGAAGATCGCGACACCCAGCACACCCAGCCACAGGCCGCGCACCTCGTCTCGATGGCGTACGGCGCCGCGGGTGGGTGCGTAGAGCGCTTGTGTCGGCATGCGAAAGCACTGTACGCTTCGAACCAATACACAAGCAGTACAGATAAGCGTTGCAAGCACCGATCTGTATTGGCCTGCAAGACGACACACCCACGATGCTGACCCGCGACGCCACCACCACCCTGACCGAGCAGCTGGCCGAGCGCTACGCCGAGCGCATCCGCGCACGCCTGCTCGCGCCGGGCGCGCGACTGCCGTCGGTGCGCGACTGCGCGCAGCGCCATGGCGTGAGCCCGCACACCGTCGTGGCCGCCTACGACCAGTTGCTCGCGCAGGGCCTGATCGAGGCGCGCCGCCAGCGCGGCTTCTTCGTGCGCGCCGCCGCGCCGCCTGCCGCCCCCGCACGTCCTGCGCACACGGCCACCGGCGGCGAAAGCCGCCCGATCGCGCCGGTCGACGCGACCGCGTTGATCCGCAGCATGTTCCACCACCCCGGCGCGCGCGCCTCGCCGGGTCTCGGGACGCTGCCGCCCGAGTGGCTGGATCTGCCACTGCTCGGCAGCGCGCTGCGCCGCGTGATCCAGGGCGAGCGCCTCGCGGGCCACGCGCTGCACTACGGCGACCCGGCCGGTGATGGCCGGCTGCGCGCAGCGCTCTCGCATCGGCTGGCCGACCTCGGCATCGCCGCCGGGCCGGCGCAGATCGTCACCACGCTCGGCGCGACGCAGGCGCTCGACATCGTCTCGCGCACCTTGCTCGCACCGGGCGACGCGGTGCTGGTCGACGAGCCGGGCTGGGCCGTCGAGTTCGCCCGCCTGGCGCAGCTGGGCATGCGGGTGCTGCCGGTGCCGCGCGGCGCCGACGGCCCCGACCTCGACGTCATGCGCCGGCTGATCGAAGCACACCGGCCGCGCCTGTACGTCACCGTGTCGGTGCTGCACAACCCGACCGGCTCGACACTCTCGCTGGCCCAGGCCCACCGGGTGCTGACGCTGGCCCAGGCCCACGACTTCCATGTCGTCGAGGACGACACCTACGCCTGGCTGGCACCGCTGAACGCGCCGCGCCTGAGCACGCTGGACGGCCTGCAGCGCAGCATCTACATCTCGGGCTTCTCGAAGATCCTCACGCCGGGCTGGCGGGTCGGTTTCATCGCCGCGCCGCCGACCCTGGTACAGCGCCTGGTCGACGTGAAGCTGCTGAGCTCGCTCACGACGCCGGCCCTGACCGAGCAGGCGGTCGCCGTCTGTCTGGAGCAGGGCGCGCTGCGCCGCCACGCCGAGCGCGTGGCAGCACGCCTGGGCACCGCGCGCGTGCGCAGCATCGACCTGGCGCAGCAGCACGGCTGCACGCTGGCCACGCCGCCGCAAGGCCTGTTCGCCTGGGTCGACACCGGGGTCGACACCGACCGGTTGGCACTGGCCCTGCTCGATGATGGCTGGCTGATTGCCCCCGGGTCCTTGTTCCACGCCACGCGCCGCCCCAGCATGCTGATGCGCATCAACGTCGCGACCTCGCAGGATGTGGCGTTCTGGCGCGCACTGGCGCACCGCCGTGCCGAGTTGCAGCGGCGTGGCCCGCGCTCCTGACTGCTCGCGGGCTCCTATCACGCCCGGATGCCGGCGTGAAATGGAAAGGTTGATGTACAACCGCTTACAGTTACGCCATGGACGAACCCACCATCCCCTTCGGCGAACCGGAACTCTGGCGGGTCAGCACGTTCCAGCGCGCCGTGGGTGGTGGCAACAACGACGGCGGCTCGCGCTACAGCGCGCTGAGCCCCTCGTTGATGGCCGATCTGCAACGTTTCGAGAATGGCGATGCCGGCGCCGAGGTGCTGGAAGTGCTGGCCGCCTGCCTGCGCCATGCGCAGGACATGGCCCTGCACCTCGACCGAGACGGCCATGTGCTGCCGCTGACGGTGTTTCCGCGCGAGCGACTGTTCCACACGCCGCTGCCACTCGAAGCGCTGTACGCGACGCGTTTCGACACGGTGCAGCTGCTGCAGGTCGAGCAGGCACTGCTGCATGCACCGAGCCACGGCCGCGACGACATGGCCGCACCGGCCGAGATGTGCCATCCGCTGGGCCCGCTGCTGTGGCACATGGCGCTGCACGGCCCCCGCCACGAACTGCTGCCGGAACTGGCGGGGCCCGCCGTCTACCGCGTCGCGCCGGACCTGGCCGTGCCGACCGCGCTGAGCGGCGCGCTGGCCGCCGCCGTCGGCCGGCTGCGACAGGAGCCGATCTCGCTGCGGGCATTGGCCGCGTGGCCCGGCTTCGACCGGGAGCGCGCGTCGCGCCTGCTCAACGGCCTGTACCTGCAAGCCGGGCTGATCGTCAGCCGGACCCATCCAGGCGCCAACGGCGACTCGTGGTTCAGCAACCTGGGCAAGTGGTAGCGCGGGCGCGGCGCAGGTTCCCTCGTTTTCGTCAAGCGTTCAGCTGCAGCTTTGCCGGATCGAACGGCTGTGCGGTACGCCGCGCTCAGCGGCTGCCCAGCGTTTCCCAACGCTCCAGCGCGACCATCAACTCCTCTTCGATGCGGGCATAGCGCGCCTGCACGTCGGCCACACGCTGCGGCGTCTCGGCATAGAGCGCCGTGCCGCCGAGTTGCTCACCCAGCGTGCGCTGCTCGGCTTCGAGTGCCTCGATGCGCTGCGGCAGCGCGTCGAGTTCGCGTTGTTCCTTGAAACTGAGCTTGGCCCGCTTCGCCGGCGCAGGAGGCGCCACGGCGGCCACCGGCGCTGCCCCCGCGCGCTTGGCAGCGGCCGCCTGCAAGGTCCGAGCGCGCTCGGCCTGCAGCAACCAGTCTTCGACGCTGCCTTCGTATTCGCGCCAGCGGCCCTCGCCCTCGTTCACGATCGTGCTGGTGACCACGTTGTCGAGGAAGCGCCGGTCGTGGCTGACGAGGAATACCGTGCCGGGGTAGGTCTGCAGCAGTTCTTCGAGCAGCTCCAGCGTGTCGATGTCGAGGTCGTTGGTCGGCTCGTCGAGCACCAGCACGTTGGCCGGCTTGGCGAACAGGCGCGCGAGCAGCAGGCGGTTGCGCTCGCCGCCGCTCAGGCTGCGCACCGGCGAGTTGGCGCGCGCCGGGGCGAACAGGAAGTCGCCCAGGTAGCTCATCACGTGCTTGCGCTGGCCGGCAATCTCGACCCATTCGCTGCCGGGGCTGATGGTGTCGGCCAGCGTCGCGTCGAGGTTCAGCACCTCGCGCATCTGGTCGAAGTAGGCCACCTGCAGGTTGCTGCCGGTGCGCACCGTGCCGCTGTCGGGCGCGAGCGTGCCGAGGATGAGCTTGAGCAGCGTGGTCTTGCCGGCGCCGTTGGCGCCGATCAGGCCGACCTTGTCGCCGCGCAGGAGGGTCGCGCTGAAGTCGCGCACGATGACCTTGTCGCCAAAGGACTTGCCGACCGCTTCGAGCTCCGCGACGATCTTGCCGCTGCGCGAGCCGGCATCGACTTCGAGCGAGACGCGGCCGACCGAGTCGCGCCGCGCCGCGCGCTGCGAGCGCAGCACCTCGAGCCGTTTGATGCGTGCGACGCTGCGCGTGCGCCGCGCCTCGACGCCCTGGCGCACCCACACCTCCTCCTGCGCGAGCAGCTTCTCCTGGCGCGCGTTGTAGAGCGCTTCGTCGGCCAGCTCGCGCTGCTTGGTGGCCTCGTAGGCGGCGAAGTTGCCGGGGTAGCTGCGCAGCACACCGCGGTCGAGCTCGACGATGCGTGTCGACACCGCGTCGAGGAAGGCGCGGTCGTGGGTGATCAGCAGCACGCTGCCTCGGTACGCCTTCAGCAGCTCCTCCAGCCAGCGGATCGCGTCGAGGTCGAGGTGGTTGGTCGGCTCGTCGAGCAGCAGCACGTCGGGCGCGGCGACCAGCGCCTGCGCCAGCGCCACGCGCTTCCTGGTGCCGCCCGACAGCGGGCCGACCTGGGCGTCGGGCGCGAGCTGCAACCGCTCCAGCGTCTCGGTGACGCTCTGCTCCCAGGTCCAGCCGTCCATCGCCTCGATGCGGGTCTGGATGGCGTCGAGATCGTCGCTCGCGTCGTGCGCCTCGTAGCGCGCGCGCAGCGCCTTCACTTCGGCAAGGCCTTCGCTCACCGCGTCGAACACCGTGGCGTCAGGGTCGAGCACCGGCTCCTGGGCCACCAGCGCGAGCCGCAGGCCCTGCTGCAGCTGCAGCGTGCCGTCGTCGGGCTTTTCGAGCCCGGCGATGATCTTCAGCAGCGAGGATTTGCCGGTGCCGTTGCGGCCGATCAGGCCGACGCGCTCACCGGCCTCCAGCGAGAAGCCGGTGTGGTCGAGCAGGGCGACGTGGCCATAGGCCAGGTGGGCATTGGAGAGGGTCAGCAGGGCCATGAATGAAAGGCGGCGCCCGACCGCAATGTCGGGCGCCGCGGGGCGAATGGTACGCGCTGGCGATCAGGCGCCGAGCGCGGCCTCCAGCGCGTCGACGAAGTGCCGGGCCACATCGAAGCCGGTCTGCTGCGTGATCTCCTGGAAGCCGGTCGGGCTGGTGACGTTGATCTCGGTCAGGCAGTCGCCGATCACGTCCAGCCCCACCAGCAGCAGGCCGCGGCGAACGAGCAGCGGCGCGAGCGTCTCGGCGATCTCGCGGTCGCGCGCACCGAGCGGCAGCGCCACCCCCTTGCCGCCCGCCGCCAGGTTGCCGCGCACCTCGGAGCCCTGCGGGATGCGCGCCAGGCTGTAGGGCACCGGCTCGCCGCCGATCAGCAGGATGCGCTTGTCGCCCTGCGCGATCTCGGGCAGGAAGCGCTGCACCATCACGGTCTGGCTGCCGAACTTGTTCAGCGTCTCGGTGATGCTGCCGAGGTTCATTCCGTCTTCCCGGACCCTGAAGATGCCCATGCCGCCCATGCCGTCGAGCGGCTTCAGGATGATGTCGCGGTGCTCGGCGTGGAAGGCCCGGATGTCGGCGGCGTCGCGCGTCACCAGCGTCGGGCCGATCAGCTCGGGGAACTCGAGGATCGCCAGCTTCTCCGGGTGGTCGCGCAGGGCGCGCGGCGCGTTGAACACGCGGGCGCCTTCGCGCTCGGCCTGCTCCAGCAGGTGGGTGGCGTAGAAGTACTCGCTGTCGAAGGGCGGATCCTTGCGCATCAGCACCGCGTCGACGTCCTTCAGCGGCCGCACCTGGGCCGCACCGCCTTCGCGGTACCAGTCCTTGGCCTCGCCGGTGAGCGTGAACTCGCGCATGCGCGCGCTCACCACGCCGCCGCGCACCCACATCACGTGCCGGGGCTCGCAGGCCAGCAGTGTGTGGCCGCGCGCCGCGGCCTCGCGCATCATCGAGAAGGTGGTGTCCTTGTAGGTCTTGAAGCTGTCCAGCGGGTCGGCGACGAAGAGCAGTTGCATCGGAGGCGTCCTTCGAAAGGATCAGGTCTTGCGCCACTGTTGCACAACGAGCGCGATCGTGCCGGCGACCACGCCCCAGAAGGCCGCGCCGACGCCGGCGATCGTGACGCCGGACAGCGTGACCAGGAAGGTGATCAGCGCAGCCTCGCGGTGCGATTCGCTCTTGAACGCCTGCGCCAGTGCACTGGCGATCGTGCCGAGCAGCGCAAGGCCGGCGATCGCGACCACCAGCTCGCGTGGAAAGGCCGTCAGCACGCCGGTGACCGCGGCGCCGAACAGGCCGATCGCGCAGTACAGCAGGCCGCAGACGGCGGCCGCGACGTAGCGGCGCGCCGGGTCCTCGTGCGCCTCGCGGCCCATGCAGATCGCCGCGGTGATGGCCGCCAGGTTCAGGGCGAAGGCGCCGAACGGCGCCAGCAGCAGCGTCGCCACGCCGGTGATCGTGATGAGCCGGGAGACCGGCATCGCATAGCCGGCGGCACGGATCGTCGCGACGCCGGGCAGGTTCTGCGAGGCCATGGTCACGATGAACAGCGGCAGCGCGATGCTCACCGTGGCCGCGAGGCTGAAACGCGGCAGGGTGAAGACCGGCCGTGCGAGCGACCACGACACGGCCTCGGTGTGCAGCTGGCCCTGGAAGGCCGCGAAGCCGGTCGCCACCGCCAACACCCCCACCACGGCATAGCGCGGCCAGCAGCGCCGGCCGACGAGGTAGCTGGCCAGCATCAGCAGCACCAGCGGCAAGGCCGTGCGGGCCGCCGCGAAGGCCTCGATGCCGAAGCGCGCCAGCACGCCCGCCAGCAGCGCCGACGCCAGCGCGATTGGGATGCGGTTCATCACCCGCTCGAACCAGCCGGTCACGCCGGCCAGCGTGATGAGCGCGGCGCACACGATGAAAGCGCCGACCGCATCGGCCATCGTGTAGCCGGCGCCCGCGGTGGCCAGCACCGCTGCGCCGGGCGTGGACCACGCCACCATCACCGGCTGGCGCCACCACAGCGAAGGCAGCAGGGTGGTGAAGCCCATGCCCAGGCCGAGCGCCCACATCCACGAACTGATCTCGGTGGACGTGGCACCGAAGGCCTGCGCGGCCTGGAACACGATGGCCACCGAGCTCGTGAAGCCGACCAGCACGGCGACGAAACCGGCGGTGGCGGCGGACAGCGAAAAATCGTTCAGGAAGCGGCGCATGGGCCGAGTATCCGGGCAGCGCGCGCCCCCGAGCGCACGGTCAGATCTCGACCTTCGAGCCCAGTTCCACCACGCGATTCGTCGGCAGGTTCAGGAAATCGGCCGCCGCGGCCGCATTGCGGTGCATGCTGCAGAACAGCTTCTCACGCCAGATGGCCATGCCGCTGCCGATCGTCGGGATCACGATGTCGCGCGACAGGAAATAGCTGGTCTCCATGTCGTCGAGCTGCACGCCGCGGTGCTTCAGCAGGCCCAGGGCCTCGGGCACGTCGGGCTCGTTCTTGAAGCCGAAATTGAGCGTCACCTGCCAGCAGCAGCGGCCGAGCGACTCGATCTCGCAGCGCTTGCTGAAGGGGACCCACGGCACCTCGTGGTGCTTGACGGTGACGAACAGGTTCTGCGCATGCAGCACCTTGTTGTGCTTGAGGTTGTGCAGCAGCGCGTTGGGCGTGCTGCCCTGCTCCGCGGAAAGGAAAACGGCCGTGCCTTCCACGCGCGTCGGCGGGCTGATGAAGACCGACTCCAGGAAGCTCTTCAGGTCGATCGCCTCCTCTCGCACGCGCTCACTCACCAGGCGGCGGCCCTGCTTCCAGGTCATCATCAGCGTGAACATCGCGGCGCCGATGACCAGCGGGAACCAGCCGCCTTCGAAAACCTTGATCGCGTTGGCCGCGAAGAACAGCGAATCGACCACGAAGAAGAAACCGGTCGCGGCGATGCACAGCGCCCAGGGGTATTTCCAGCTGTAGCGGATCACGAAGAACGTCATCACCGTCGTGATCAGCATGTCGGTCGTGACGGCAATGCCGTAGGCCGATGCCAGCTTGCTGCTGGAGCCGAAGGTCACGACCGCCAGCACGATGCAGGCGTACAGCCCCCAGTTCACGAAGGGCACGTAGATCTGGCCGGTTTCCTTCACCGAGGTGTGGGTAATGCGCAGCCGCGGGAAGTAGCCGAGCTGGATGGCCTGCTTGGTGACCGAGAAGGCCGCGGTGATCAGCGCCTGCGAGGCGATCACCGTGGCCAGCGTGGCCAGCACGATCAGCGGATACAGCGCCCACTCGGGTGCCATTTCGTAGAACGGGTTCGTCACCGTTTGTGGTCGCTGCAGCAGCATCGCACCCTGGCCGAAGTAGTTGACGATGAGCGCCGGCATCACGAGGCTGAACCAGGCCAGGCGGATCGGTCGTTTGCCGAAGTGGCCCATGTCGGCATACAGCGCCTCGGCCCCGGTCACGCACAGCACCACGGCACCGAGCGACACGAAGGCCGTACCCGGATGCCGCCACATGAAGCCCAGCGCATGGTGAGGACTCAGCGCGACCAGCACCGAGGGGTTGTCGGCGATGTGGACGACCCCGAGCAAGGTCAGCACGGCGAACCAGACCGCGGTCACCGGGCCGAAGAACTTGCCGATGCCACCGGTGCCGAAACGCTGCGCGGCGAACAGCAAGGTCAGCACGACCAGCGTCAGGGGCATCACATAGCGGTGCAGGCCGGGCGCGGCCACCTCGAGACCCTCGACCGCGGACAGCACCGAAATCGCCGGCGTGATGACACCGTCGCCGAAGAAGATGGCGGTGCCGAACACGCCGAGGATCAACAGCCGGCGCCGCAGCGCCGGGCGCTCCTTCACCGCCGTGGACGCCAGGGCCAGCATCGCGATCAGGCCGCCCTCGCCGTTGTTGTCGGCGCGCAGGATCAGCAGCACGTACTTCAGCGAGACGATGACCGTCAGCGTCCACACCACCAGCGACAGGATGCCGTAGATGTTCTCGGGGGAGATGTCGATGCGCCCGTGGGCGAACACCTCCTTGAGAGCGTACAGCGGGCTGGTGCCGATATCGCCGTAAACGACGCCGACGGCGCCGAGCGTCAAGGCCGCCAGCTTGGAGCCGGTCGGCGGTTCGGAAAGTCGTGATTGCACGAAACAGGCGCGGGGACGGCGAAAAGGATCATTGTGCGCCGGCCGATCGAGCTTGACGCAGCGCCCATGTTGCAATGCAGCAACGACCCGGAGACGCGCCCCGACAGGCTGCAGGCCTGTCCCGCGCGCCGTCCGGGCGGCTACTCGTAGACCTCGGCGTCGGGATCGGTCGCTTCGAGTTCGTAGCTGGCGCCCAGCATCGCCAGCCGCCCGATCACACCGTACATGTAGAAGCGGTTCGGCGCGCTCGCGCCCGGCTTCTCGCCGGGCCGGGGCAGGTGGTGACTCTGGGCAAAGGCCAGCGGCACGAAGCTCGCCCCGGGGGAGTTGAGGTTCTCGTCGATGCCGCGTTCGGCGTGCACGCGGTAGAAGCCGCCGACCACGTAGCGGTCGATCATGTAGACCACCGGTTCGGCCACGGCATCGTTCACGCGCTCGTAGGTCGGCACGCCCTCCTGGATGATCACTTCGGAGACCTCCTGGCCGTCCTTGATGACGCTCATCTTGTTGCGCGCCTTGCGGTTGAGCTCGTCGAGGTCCTTGGCGTCGCGCACCGTCATGATGCCCATGCCGTAGGTGCCGGCGTCGGCCTTGACGATCACGAACGGCTTCTCCTGGATGCCGTACTCCTTGTACTTGCGGCGGATCTTGCCGAGCAGCGCATCGGCATGGCTCTGCACGCATTCCTGGCCGGTGCCGTCCTGGAAGTTGACCTTGCCGCACTTGGCGAACATCGGATTGATCAGCCAGGGATCCATGCCCAGCAGCTTGGCGAACTTCTTCGCGACGTCCTCGTAGGCCTGGAAGTGCAGGCTCTTGCGCCGCACCGCCCAGCCGGCATGCAGCGGCGGCAGCAGGTACTGCTCGTGCAGACCTTCCAGCACCTTCGGAATGCCGGCCGACAGGTCGTTGTTGAGCAGGATCGTGCAGGGATCGAAGTCCTTCAGTCCCAGGCGACGCTTGCTGCGCAGCAGGGGTTCGACCGTCAGCTCCGAACCATCGGGCAGGGCGAGCCGGGTCGGCTCGGTGACGGTGTCGTCCAAGGTGCCCAGACGCACGTTCAGGCCGGCGGAGCCGAAGATCTGCATGAGCCGCTGCACGTTCTGCAGGTAGAAACTGTTGCGCGTGTGCTTTTCGGGGATCAGCAACAGGTTCTTGGCCTCGGGACAGATCTTCTCGATCGCTGCCATCGCTGCCTGCACCGCCAGCGGCAGCATCTCGGGCGTGAGGTTGTTGAAGCCGCCCGGGTAGAGATTGGTGTCGACCGGCGCCAGCTTGAAACCGGCGTTGCGCACGTCGACCGAGCAATAGAACGGCGGCGTGTGCTCCATCCACTCGAGGCGGAACCAGCGCTCGATCGCCGGCATCGACTCCAGGATGCGCTGCTCGAGCTCGTTGATCGGCCCGTTGAGCGCCGTGATGAGGTGAGGGACCATGGGAGCAGCCTTTGCCGGAACGGAAGACGAATTCTAGGCAGGTGGAGTTCCGAGTGCCGCTTGCAAGCCCGCAAAGAAAAAGGCCGCCCGAAGGCGGCCTCTGTCGTGACGACCCGGGCAGATCCTGCCCGCCCGGGCCCTTCACACCCTCATCCAGTCATCACTGGTGGTAGGCCGTCTCGCCGTGCGAGGTGATGTCCAGGCCTTCGCGTTCGGCATCTTCGCTGACGCGCAGACCAATCACCAGATCGACGATCTTGTAGGCGATCAGCGAGACCACGCCCGACCAGACGATGGTCAGCAGCACGGCCTTGGCCTGGATCCACACTTGCGATGCGATCGAGTAGTCGGCCGCCGAGATCACGCTGGCCGTGACCCAGTCGGTCACGTAGCCCGGGCCGCCCAGGGCGGGTGAGTTGAACACGCCCGTCAGCAGCGCACCGACGATGCCGCCGACGCCGTGGACGCCGAACACGTCGAGCGAGTCGTCCGCGCCCAGGATCTTCTTCAGGCCGCTGACACCCCACAGGCAGGCGAAGCCGGCGATGACGCCGACCACCATGGCACCGACGATGCCGACGTTGCCGGCCGCCGGCGTGATGGCCACCAGACCGGCCACCGCACCCGACGCCGCACCCAGCATCGAGGCCTTGCCCTTGAGCAGGGACTCACCGACGCACCAGGCCAGCACCGCGCAAGCCGTCGCCGAGAAGGTGTTCAGGAAAGCCAGCGCGGCGCTGTTGCCGGCTTCGAGCGCGGAGCCCGCGTTGAAGCCGAACCAGCCCACCCACAGCAGCGAGGCACCCACCATGGTCAGCGTCAGCGAGTGCGGCGTGAAGGCTTCCTTGCCGTAGCCGATGCGCTTGCCCACCATGTAGGCCCCCACCAGGCCCGCGACCGCGGCGTTGATGTGCACCACGGTACCGCCGGCGAAGTCGAGTGCGCCCCACTGCCAGATCAGGCCGGCCTTGCCGGTCATCGCGTCGACCACTTCCTTGCTCGCGTAGGCGTCCGGACCCATCCAGAACCACACCATGTGGGCGATCGGCGCGTAGCTGAAGGTGAACCAGATCGTGACGAACAGCAGCACGGCCGAGAACTTCATGCGCTCGGCGAAGGCGCCGACGATCAGGCAGCAGGTGATGGCCGCGAACGTGGCCTGGAAGACCACGAACACGATCTCGGGGATCACGACGCCCTTGCTGAAGGTCGCTCCCATAGCGAACGCCCCGGTGGCCGGATCGAAGGTGCCCTTCAGGAACAGCCGGTCGAAGCCGCCGATGAAGGAGTTGCCCTCGGTGAACGCGAGGCTGTAGCCGTAGACGAACCACAGCACGCTGATCAGCGAGAACACGACGAAGACCTGCATCAGCACCGACAGCATGTTCTTGCTGCGCACCAGGCCGCCGTAGAACAGCGCGAGGCCCGGGATCGACATCATGATCACCAGCAGCGTGGACACCAGCATCCACGCGACATCGCCCTTGTTGGGAACCGGCGCGGGAGCTGCCGAGGCGGCATCGGCAGGCGCCGCGGCGGCGGCAGGAGCCGCAGCGGCGGATGCAGCTTCGACGACTGCGGCTGCCGCGGCGGGCGCGGAGGCAGCTTCTTGGGCGAAGGCCGTGTCGGCAAAACCGACAACCGCCAGGCCGACCGCCAACGAGGCGGCGAGTGAGGCAATGAGTTTTCTCATGTTTGTCTCGTTCAGTTGTGGTCGCTCAGAGCGCGTCTTTGCCGGTCTCGCCGGTGCGGATGCGGATCACCTGCTCGAGGTTGGTGACGAACACCTTGCCGTCACCGATCTTGCCGGTGCGCGCCGAGGCCTCGATCGCCTCGATCACGCGATCGACGATGGCATCGTCGACCGCCGCTTCGATCTTCACCTTGGGCAGGAAGTCGACGACGTACTCCGCACCGCGGTACAGCTCGGTGTGGCCTTTCTGGCGGCCGAAGCCCTTGACTTCGGTCACGGTGATGCCCTGCACGCCGATGGCGCTCAGAGCCTCACGAACTTCATCAAGCTTGAAGGGCTTGACAATGGCGGTCACCATCTTCATGGCGTTCTCCTTGGTAGGGGTTAGAAGGTCTTGCCGATCGACAGCACGACGGTGTCGCCGCTGATGTTGCGGCCAGCCACCGAGCCGGCGAGGTCCCGGTTCGTGCCGATGTAGCTGGCGCTGAGGGCCCAGCCGCTCAGGTCGTAGACCACGCCGAGCTTCCAGTCGACGACCGAGTCATGCGGGCCGCTGCCGTCGATCTCGAGGACCTTGGCGTTGCCCTTCAGGCCCTGGTAGCCGATGTGCGCAACGGCCGTGAGGCTCGTCGCGACGGGATAGCTGAAACCGGCGTCCAGGTAGTAGGCGTTCTTCGAATCGGGAATGCCGAAGAAGTCGCTGACCGCGTGCGAATACTTCAGCGAGAACGGGCCATAGCTGGCGCCGACATAGAGCTCGGTGTTGTCGATCTTGATGCCGCCGTTGTCGCCGCTACCGGGGTAGTAGTAGTACAGCACGCCGAAATCGAGCGTGAGATCACCCACCGGCAGCTTGTAGCCGCCGTAGAAGTCCATCTCGAGGTTGGCCCCGCTGAAGAAGTCCGAATCGATGTTCGAATTCCAGTTGCCGACATAGAAGCCCGAGGAATGGCCGATGTCGAAGCCGCCCTGGAAGGCCGGCTTCTTGTTCGTTTGCGAGATGCCGCGGAAACGATAGTCGCTGAACAACCCGGCATTGCCGCTGATCGTCCAGTCGGATTTCGGCTCATCGGCGGCGAACGCCGACGCCGTACACGCAACCATCAGGGCTGCGAGAGCCACCTTCGTCTTCTTCATGGGTTCTCCTGTATCAGGGGTTCGGGCAGAAAGCACGGACGAGGGCTCAGCAGGTTCTGTGCCACTGCGCCATAACGGGGAGCCGCGAGCCGATCCGGGGAGCCTTGTATCCAGAACGCCCTGATTAGGGGCGATCTGCAACTTTTGGCACCTGTACGGTGCAAAACAGGTGCCTTCCCCCTTCGGTGGGCTCGTGGGACTCGGGGCGGGATGCCATGATCGATGAACCATGTCGCTCGCCGTCGTCCACAGCCGTGCCCTCAATGGGCTCGAAGCACCCGAAGTCACCGTCGAGGTGCATCTGGCCAACGGCTTGCCGAGCTTCACGCTGGTCGGCTTGGCCGACACCGAAGTCAAGGAGGCGCGCGAGCGGGTGCGTGCCGCGCTGCTGAACAGCGGTCTCGAGTTCCCCATCAACAAGCGCATCACGGTCAACCTGGCGCCGGCCGATCTGCCCAAGGAGTCCGGCCGCTTCGACCTGCCGATCGCGCTGGGCATCCTGGCGGCCAGCGGCCAGATCGACAGCACCCGGCTGGCCTCGTTCGAGTTCGCCGGGGAACTGTCGCTCGCCGGCGATCTACGACCGGTGCGCGGCGCGCTGGCAATGGCCCTGGCGGCGCGGCGCCACGGGCTGGCCCGTCGGCTGGTGCTGCCGGAATCGAGCGCACGCGAAGCCGCCTTGATCGACGGCCTGCAGGCGCACGCGGCCCGACACCTGCTCGATGTGGTGAGCGCCCTGCTGCCCGGAGACGCTGCGCAGGCGCTGCCGGTCGCCACGCCTGCACCGCGGCCGGTCGCCCTGACGCGCCGACCGGAACTGCGTGACGTGAAGGGGCAGGCCGCCGCCAAGCGCGCGCTGGAGGTCGCCGCGGCCGGCAACCACAGCGTGCTGCTCGTCGGCCCGCCGGGGACCGGCAAGTCGATGCTGGCGCAGCGCTTCGCGGCCTTGCTGCCGCCGCTCAGCGATGAGCAGGCCCTCGAGTCTGCCGCCGTGCTCAGCCTGGCCGGCCACTTCGATGCGAGCCGCTGGCGCGAACGCACGCTGCGCTCGCCTCACCACAGCGCCTCGGCGATCGCACTGGTCGGTGGCGGCTCCCCGCCACGACCGGGTGAGATCTCGCTGGCCCACCATGGGGTGCTGTTCCTCGACGAGTGGCCGGAATTCCCCCGCGCTGCGCTCGAGGCGCTGCGCGAGCCGCTGGAGACCGGTCGCATCACGATCTCACGCGCGTCTCGGCAGGCCGAGTTCCCGGCACGTTTTCAGCTGATTGCGGCGATGAACCCCTGCCCCTGCGGCCATGCCGGCTCGCTCATCAAGGCGTGCCGCTGCTCGAGCGAGGCCGTGGCGCGCTACCAGCGCAGGATCAGCGGCCCGCTGCTGGACCGTATCGACCTGCAGGTCGAGGTGCCCGCGGTCGCACCCGAGGTGCTGGCCGCCCTGCCCGACGGCGACGCGAGCGAGGCCGTGGCCGAACGCGCCGCCCGGGCCCGCGCCCGACAGCAGCAGCGTCAGGGCTGCAGCAATGCGCTGCTCGACAGCACCGGCATCGACACGCACGCCAGCGTCGAAGACGGTGCATCAACGTTCATGCAGGCCACCTCCTGCCGGCTGGGTTGGTCGGCACGCAGCCAGCACCGCCTGCTGCGAGTGGCCCGCACGATCGCCGACCTGGCGGGCGCCGATCGTATCGGCGTCGGGCACATGGCCGAGGCGATCCAGTACCGGCGCGTGCTCGTCACGGCCTGACACCCGGTCGCGTTCACCCGCATCAGATCACCCGACTCAGCGCCCGCGCTCACGCTGGACGGTCAGCGTTCCTGACAAAGATGCCGAAAACCGCAACGAACCCCGGCCCGCGTGGCTCACGCGGCGCGCAGTGTCGAGCCCTCGACCTTCACCCGCGCGCCGATCCCCGGTGCCTGCGACTGCTGCAAGGTGCGCACGCTGCCGTCGTCCATGCGCACGCGCACGTTGTAGACAGTCTTGGCCTTGACGTTCTTCTCGATCTCGTGGCCTGCGAAGCCGCCGCCCACCGCGCCGAGCACGGTCATCGCGGCGCGGCCGTTGCCCTTGCCGAACTGGTTGCCCACCACGCCGCCGAGCACGCCGCCCGCCACCGCGCCCACGCCGTGCGCCTCACCCTTGACCTTGACCGACTGCACCGACTCGACGACGCCGCACTGGGCGCACACCGCCGCCTGCGCCTCGGTAGCCGGCTCCTGGGTGGCGCTGCGTGGCGTGGCGGCGGCAGCTGCCGCCTTCGCCACCGGCCTGGGCGCCGCCGGCGCGGGCTGCTCGACCGGCTCGGCAGTGGTCGCGGGCCCGGTGGTCTGCGCGCGCTGCAGCGCCAGGGCACTGGCCACCCCGGCGATGGTCAGCGCGACGGCGCCACCCGCCACCCACATCCAGCGCGGCGCGCCGCCGCTCGTCGCATTCGATGCCTGTGCCGTGTCCATGATCTGTCCTCCATTGCCCGTCGAATTGGAACCGAGACGCGCCGCAAAGTTGCCGCGGCGAGTGCATCAGATGTAAGGCCCGGTGAGCGCAACGCGCCGGCGCCGGCCTCAGCCGAGCGACGCGAGCGCGCGCTCCACCTGTGCCAGGTCCTGCTGCGTGCGGCCGGCCCAGTCGCGCAGCTGGTCGTCGCCGATCTTGCCGACATTGAAATAGGCGGCATCGGGGTGCGCCAGGTAGAAGCCGCTGACGCTGGCCGCCGGCGTCATGGCCAGACTCTCGGTCAGGGCCATGCCGATGTCCTCGCAGTGCAGCACGCGGAACATGTCGCGCTTGACCGTGTGGTCGGGGCAGGCCGGGTAGCCCGGCGCCGGGCGGATGCCGCGGTACTGTTCCTTCACCAGTTGCTCGATGCCGAGCGCCTCGTCGGCCGCGTAGCCCCAGAAGTCGGTGCGCACACGCTGGTGCATGCGTTCGGCGAAGGCCTCGGCCAGGCGGTCGGCCAGCGCCTTCAGCATGATGGCCGAGTAGTCGTCGTGGTCGGCCAGGAAGGCGGCCTCCTTCTTGTCGACGCCATGGCCGGCGGTCATCGCGAACAGGCCGACGTGGTCGGCCTTGCCGCTGTCCTTCGGCGCGACGAAATCGGCCAGGCAGCGGTTCGGGCGCTTCACGCCGTCGACCACCGGCCGCTCCGTCTGCATGCGCAGGCCGTGCCAGGTCATCAGCACCTCGCTGCGGGTTTCGTCGGTGTAGATCTCGATGTCGTCGTCGTTCACCGTGTTGGCCGGGTAGAGGCCGATCACGCCGTGCGCCTGCAGCCAGCGACCCTCGATCAGCCGCTGCAGCATGCGCTTGCCGTCGCTCATCACGCGCTGCGCCTCGGCGCCGACCACCTCGTCGCGCAGGATCTGCGGGAAGGCGCCCGCCAGGTCCCAGGTCTGGAAGAACGGGCCCCAGTCGATGCACTGGGCCAATTCGGCCAGGTCGTAGTTCTTGAACACACGCCGACCGATGAACTTCGGTATCGGCGGCGTGTAGCCGGCCCAGTCGATCGGCGCCTTGTTGGCCCGCGCGGCCGCCAGCGAGACCATCGGCGTGGCCTTCTTGTTCGCGTGCTGCTGGCGCACCTTGTCGTAGTCGACCTTCAGGTCCTCGATGTACTTCGCGGCGCGGTCGTCGCTCAGCAGCTCGCTGCACACGCCCACGCTGCGCGAGGCGTCGGGCACGTAGACCACCGGGCCTTCGTACTTCGGTGCGATCTTGACCGCGGTGTGCACCCGGCTGCAGGTCGCGCCGCCGATCAGCAGCGGGATCTTCTTGATGCGGAAGTAGTCGTCGCGCTGCATCTCGGCGGCCACGTGCTGCATCTCCTCGAGGCTGGGCGTGATCAGGCCCGACAGGCCGATGATGTCGGCGCCCTCGACCTTGGCCTTCGCGAGGATGTCCTGGCACGCGACCATCACGCCCATGTTGACGACCTCGAAGTTGTTGCACTGGAGCACGACGGTGACGATGTTCTTGCCGATGTCGTGCACGTCGCCCTTCACCGTCGCGATCACCACCTTGCCCTTGGCCCTGGCCTCGCCGCCGGCGTCGACCAGCGCCTTCTTCTCTTCCTCGATGTAGGGCAGCAGATGGGCCACCGCCTGCTTCATCACGCGCGCGCTCTTCACCACCTGCGGCAGGAACATCTTGCCCTGGCCGAACAGGTCGCCGACCACGTTCATGCCGGCCATCAGCGGCCCCTCGATCACGTGCAGCGGCCGTCCGCCACCGGCCCGGATCGCCTGCCAGGCTTCCTCGGTGTCGACGACGATGAAGTCGGTGATGCCGTGGATCAGCGCGTGCGACAGCCGCTCGTCCACCGTGCCGGCGCGCCACGCGAGGCGGGCGCTGTCGTCCTTGGCCGCGCCCTTGGCGCGCTCGGCGATCTCGATCAGCCGCTCGCCCGGCGACAGCGTCGCTTCGCCCGGCTTGTAGGCCGGCTTGCGGTTCAGCACCACGTCCTCGACGCGCTCGCGCAACTCGGCGTCCAGGTCGTCGTACACGCCCACCATGCCGGCGTTGACGATGCCCATGTCCATGCCGGCCTGGATGGCGTGGTACAGGAAGACCGTGTGGATGGCCTCGCGCACCGGCTCGTTGCCGCGGAAGCTGAAGCTCACGTTGGACACGCCGCCCGACACCTTGGCGCCCGGCAGGTGCTGCTTGATCCAGCGCGTGGCCTCGATGAAGTCGACCGCGTAGTTGTCGTGCTCCTCGATGCCGGTGGCGATGGCGAAGATGTTGGGGTCGAAGATGATGTCCTCGGGCGCGAATCCCACCTCGTCGACCAGGATGCGGTAGGCCCGCTCGCAGATCTCGGTCTTGCGCGCGAAGGTGTCGGCCTGGCCCTTCTCGTCGAAGGCCATCACCACGGCGGCCGCGCCGTAGCGGCGCACCAGGTTCGCCTGGTGGCGGAACGCGTCCTCGCCTTCCTTCATCGAGATCGAGTTGACGATGCCCTTGCCCTGGATGCACTTCAGCCCGGCCTCGATCACCTCCCACTTCGAGCTGTCGATCATGATCGGCACGCGCGCGATCTCGGGCTCGGAGGCGATGAGCTTCAGGAAGCGCTCCATCGCGGCCTTGCTGTCGAGCATGGCCTCGTCCATGTTGATGTCGATCACCTGCGCGCCGTTCTCGACCTGCTGGCGCGCCACGGCCAGCGCCTCCTCGAACTGACCGGCCAGGATCATCCGCGCGAAGGCCTTGGAGCCCGTGACGTTGGTGCGCTCGCCGATGTTGACGAACAGCGAGCGCTCGCCGATGGCCACCGGCTCCAGGCCGGACAGGCGCATCGGCGGCACGTTCGAGAAATCAGGGGCAACAGCTGTCGACATGGCAGTTCACCGTAAGACGCGCCGCGCCGGTGCTGCGGCCCACCCGCAGCCCGCCGGTCGGCGGAGGGGTGAGCGCCGTTGCAGGGCGGCCCTCGCGGTGCCGCCGGCCCGAGCCTGGCGGCCGACCCAGAGCCTGGGCAACCGTCGCAACGCTCCTCGAGCACGGCAGATTTTACGCGCGGCGGCGTTTACAAAGCCTCACCCAATACCCCTGCACGGCCTGGCCGTCCCCCTTGTGCGGCAAGCGGGGCCCGGTTGCAATGCCCGGCATGACACGCTTCTCCCCCACTTTTGCGGCCGGGCTGTTCTGTCTGGCCCTCGCTCTGGCCGGCTGCGCCGGCCGGCCGGGCGCTCCCGGCACGCCCGGCTCCGGCGGCCCGAGCTTCGGCGGCCTGTTCGGCTCCGGCCTGTCGCCGGCACTGGAGGCCCAGCGTGTGCGCCTCAAGGAGGCGCTCAAAGGCACGCCGGTCGTGATCGACAGCACCGGCGACCACCGCCTGCGCGTCGAGGTGCCGACCAAGCACGCCTTCGACCCCCAGCGCACTGCCGTCAAGCCGGCGTTGGCCGCGGTACTCGACCAGTTCGCGACCGGCTTCAAGCCGCATGCGGCGACCACCGAGCTGCAGATCGGCGCCGCGGCCGACGACAAGGCCTCGGGGCGGATCGTCCAGGACCGCGCCGCCAGCGTGCGCGACTACCTCGTGGGCCGCGGCGTGCCGATCTCGCGCATCGTCGGCCTGGGCCGGGCCGAAGGCGCTGGGCTGGAGCTCGTGGTCAACGACCGTCCGGCCGGCAAGTGACGCGGCGATGAGCATGGCGCGACGGCCGCGCGCCTTCAGGCCGTCTGCAGGTCACCGTCGGCCTCTTCGCTCAACTGGCTGATCCAGCGCTCCTGCCGCGCCCGCGGCCGGTAGGCGCTGACACGCCGGGCGATCTCGGCGATGTGCTCGGGTGTGGTGCCGCAGCAGCCGCCGGCGATGTTCAGGAAGCCGGCGCGCGCGAACTCCTCGACCAGGCCGCCGGTGATCGCCGGCGTCTCGTCGAAGCCGGTGTCACTCATCGGATTGGGCAGGCCGGCGTTCGGGTAGCAGGAAATGAAGGTGTCGGGCGCGGCCTTGCACAGCTCCTCGATGTAGGGCCGCATCAGCGTCGCGCCGAGTGCGCAGTTCAGCCCCACGGCCACCGGATGCGCGTGGCGCACCGAATGCCAGAAGGCGCTGACGGTCTGCCCGCTGAGGATGCGGCCCGAGGCGTCAGTGACGGTGCCGGAGATGATGACCGGCAGGCGCTCGCCGGTCGCCTCGAACAGCTCGTCGATCGCGAAGATCGCCGCCTTGGCGTTCAGCGTGTCGAAGATGGTCTCGACCAGGAAGAGATCGGCACCGCCCTCGAGCAGACCCTCGCCCTGCTCGTAGTACGCGGCGCGCAGCTCGTCGAAGCTGACGTTGCGCGCCGCCGGGTCGTTGACGTCCGGGCTGATGCTCGCGGTGCGCGGCGTCGGGCCGAAGGCGCCGGCCACGAAACGCGGCTTGTCGGGCGTGCTGAACTTGTCGCAGGCGGCACGCGCGAGCTGCGCCGCCACCACATTCATCTCGCGCGCCACGTGCGCGAGACCGTAGTCCTCCTGCGCGATGCTGGTGGCGCCGAAGGTGTTGGTCTCGATCAGGTCGGCTCCCGCGGCCAGATAGCCTTCGTGGATCTCGGTGATGACGTCGGGCCGCGTGAACTGCAGCAGCTCATTGTTGCCCTTCAGGTCCTTGCCGTGGTCCTTGAAGCGCTCGCCGCGGTAGTCGGCCTCGCCGAGCTTGTAGCGCTGGATCATCGTGCCCATCGCGCCGTCGAGGATCAGGATGCGCTGCTTCAGCAGCTCGGGCAACTGGGCGGCACGGGTGTAGGGCAGGGCACTCATGCCCCGATTGTAGGAAGGCTGACCGATGCCCCTACTGACGAACCTAGCGCACGAAGCCGATGCCGCGGCGCTCGCGCACCCCCGGCTTCACGCGGTGCTCGGCCTCCAGCTGCGACAGGAAGCCGTCGGGCTCGAACACGTCGCCCAGCAGCTCGACCTGCCGCTGCACCGCTGCGAAGTCGCCCGGCGTCAGCACGTCCAGCGCGGCCAGCCGGGCGCGCTGCTCGGCCGTCAGCGCCGCGGCGTCGCCGCCCAGCGCCTCGGCGATGAACATGCGCTCGCGTTGCGGCGCTTCCAGCGGCTTGAAGCGGATCTTGAAGGAAAAGCGTCGCAGCGCCGCCTCGTCGAGCTCGTCGAACAAGTTGGTGGTGCAGACGAACACGCCGCCGAAGCGCTCCATGCCCTGCAGCATCTCGTTGACCTCGGTGACTTCGTAGTTGCGTTCGGCGCGCTGGCGGCTGCGCAGGTAGCTGTCGGCCTCGTCGAGCAGCAGCACCGCGCCCTCGCGCTGCGCTTCTTCGAACATGCGCGCGAGGTTCTGCTCGGTCTCGCCGACGTACTTGCTCACCAGGTCGGAGGCGCGCCGCGCGGCCAACGGCCGCTGCAGCTCGGCGGCAATGTGCTCGGCCAACGCCGTCTTGCCGGTCCCCGGCGGGCCGTACAGGCACAGCGTGCCGCAGCTGCGGCGCTTGAGCGCCTCGACGATGCGCGGCAGCTCGAAACGGGTGTCGACATTCAGCAGGCCCAGGTCGTACTGCGTGACCGCCGGCCGCGCCGCGGTGTCGCGCAGGCGCAGGCCCAGCGCCTTGTCGGCGTTGCCGAGCTGGCGCTCGATCAGCGCCTGCGCCGGCACCGCTTCGCCGGCCACGCCATCTGCCGCAGCACCTGCAGCGTCGCCGCCCGCCAACCGCGCGAAGCGCACCGCGGTGCGGATCTGCGCCGGCGTCAGCCCGGCCCGCCCGGCCAGCTTGGCGACGAACTCCGGCGCCGCCTGCACGCCTTCGAGCGCACGCTGCACGATCGCCTCGCGCGCGCCCGGCGGCGGCGAGTTCAGCTCCAGGTGGTACTGGAAGCGGCGGCGGAACGCCGGGTCGATCTGCTCGATGCGGTTGGTGACCCACACCACCGGCACCGGGTTGGTCTCGAGGATCTGGTTGACCCAGGCCTTGCCGCCCACCGAGCTCGAGGTGCCGCTGTCGCTCTGCTCCAGCCGCGCCATCAGCTGCGCGGCGTCGTTCGACAGCGGCGGGAACACGTCCTCGACCTCGTCGAACAGCAGCGCCACGCTCGGGCTGCCTTTGAGGAACACCTGGCTCATCTGCAGCGAGCGGTAGCGGTCGCGGCCCGACAGCGAGTTGCCGTCGCGGTCGGCCGACTCCACCTCGTACAGCTCCAGCGCGGCGGCCTGCGCCGCCACCTTCGCCAGCTCGGTCTTGCCGGTGCCGGGCGGGCCGTAGAGCAGCACGTTGACGCCCGGCTCCTTGCGTGCGACGGCGTTCTTCAGCAACGCCACCAGCATCTGCGCGTCGGCCGCGACGAATTCGAAGTCGCCCAGGCTCAGCTCGGTCGGCGTGGCCGGCTTGGTGAACACCGCCATCAGGTCGCTGGGGCCCTGGTACTCGCGCATCAGCACCGGTGGCAACTGCTCGCTGACCTTCATCAGGTCGGCCAGGTCGGTGATGTTGTGCTCGGAGATCAGGTTCTCGACCATGCCGATGCGCTCAAGCCGCGAGCCGGTGCGCAGCGCCTCGGCGAGTTCGCGCTCGTCGACCCCCGCCACCTCGGCGATCGCCGCATAGGCCTCCTGAGCGCTCGACACCTTGAACTCCACCAGCAGGCCGCGCAGGTCGCGCTGGTAACGCGCGAGCGTCCCGTACAGCAGCAGCGCACGCTCGGCCGGGTTGAGCTGCAGCAGGCCGGCCAGCGCATCGATGTTCTTCTGCACCAGCGTCGACTCCTTCTTGACGCTGCGCTGCAGCCACTCGGCGGTGGCACCGAGCACGGCCAGCAGGTCCTTGGGCGCGTCCTTCACGTACTCGTCGATGTAGAAGAACAGCGTGCCCTCCTCGTAGGGCCCGCGCCAGGCGCCATGCCGCGCGACGAAGGCGGCATCGCTCAAGGCGGCGTGGCCTTGCCACGCGTCGTGCAGCTTGACGCGCTGGCCGAGGTAGTCACGCAAGCGCTTGAGCACGCTCGGCGGCCACACCAGATGGCGGCCCGTCAGCGACAGCAGGGCGCTCCAGTCACGCCGCAGGTTGAACCGTCCCAGATGCCGCAACGCCAGCGTGAGCACGAACTGCGAGCACAGCCGGTCGAGCACGGGCGCGTCCGCCAAGCCGGGCGACAGCACATAACGGGCATCAGCAGCGCTTCTTGCCATGGCCCCTCTCCACAACCAGGAAACCGGTGCGGGCCATCTTGGCCCAGCGCGCCCGCACGAGCAAGCCCCGGCGCCGACACCGCGGCAAATGCAAAGGACTTCCGCCCCCGAGCCCGGGGGTGACCTCGGCCGGGCGCCGGGCGCCCCAAGCCGGCTGAGACCCTCGCGGGGAGTAGCCGCAGTACGCCGCGGCCGGGGGCTCCATGACCTCAGCGCTCGAACACCATCTTCAGGAAGCTGCGCGCCGTCACCAGGTTGCCCGGCGTGTGGGTCTCCTCGAGCACACCGCTCATGCGCTGCAGGCGGCGCGGGCTGCGCTTGGCGCTCCATACCAGCAGGTCGACGAGCCAGGGCCGCTCGTTGACGCTGTTGGCCTTTTCGTAGATCTCGAAGCGCGGCTTCAGTGCGGCGAGGTCGGCTTCATAGCGGGCCCGCACCGCGGCGTCGCCGAGCGTCAGGCGCTGGCCGTCGAGCACCGCCTCGGCGGCCAGGATGCCGGTTTCGAGCGCCTTGCCGATGCCTTCACCGGTGAGCGCGTAGGTGCTCCCGGCGGCTTCGCCGGCCACCAGCAGGCCGGGGCGCGAATAAGCCGCGCCCTCGAGCGAACAGCGCAGCGGGGCCCCCTTGAGCTCGCCGAGCAGCGTGCCGCCTGCCATCAGCGCGCGGGCCGGCGCATGCACCTCGGTGAAGGCGGCGAACACCTCGCGCAGGTTCACGTCCTGCATGGTGTTGCGACCGCCGGCGTCGCTGCGGTGGCTTTGCGCCACGCCCACGCCGATGTTGAACACGCCGCCGGGGCACGGGAAGATCCAGCCGTAGCCGGGCTTGAGCCGTTTGTGCCACAGCACTTCGAGCTCGGTGATGCGGCCGACCATCGCCTCGTTCTTCACGTAGCCGCGCAGTGCCACCGCGCTGGGCGTGCGGCGCTCGCACACGCCGGCAGCGATGCTGGCCTGCGGCACCGCGCCGCTGGCCAGCAGCACCCAGCGGGCACGAATCTCGCGCGTTTCGCGACCTTCGTCATGCGCCTGCAGGCACGCGCCGACCACCCGGCCGTCTTCTTCGAGCGGCGCGGTGAAGCGCACCGGTGCGTGCATGCGCGCGCCCGCCTCGGCGGCGGCGCGGCACAGCACCAGGTCGAGCTGCTTGCGCGGCAGCACGGCCAGCGTGCCCGGTACGTCGATGTGGCCGCTGCGCGGCGCGATGCAGCGCAGGTGCCTGGCCGCCTGCGCGAGCGACATCACTTCGTCCAGCACACCCAGCCGGGCCATCGCACGGTGCGCGTCGGGGATGAGGCCATCGCCGCAGACCTTGTCGCGCGGGAAGGCGTGCTGGTCGACCAGCACCACGTCGACCCCGGCCCGTGCCAATGTGCGGGCCGCCGCGCTGCCGGCCGGGCCGGCACCGACCACGAGCACCTCGCAGGCGGCGGGCAGATCGGTGAGGCGGCGGTTGAGCGGGTCGGTGGTCATGCGGAGCTGGCGGACGCAGGTGCGGCCTGCATTCTAGGAAGGTCGGGACGGCTGGCTCGCCGCGCCGAGACGCCACCAGGCAGCGGGCCACCCGCCCGCGGCGCGACCGGGTGGCCCTGCCTCACCAGATCGACACGCGCGCCTCGGGCGCAAGGTACATCGCATCGCCCGGCTGCACGCCGAAGCTGACGTAGAAGCCGGGGTGGTTGCGCGCCGTCCCGTTGGCGCGGAACTCGCTGGGCGCGTGCGGGCCGGCCTTGATCTGCTCGATCAGTGCGGCTTCACGCTGCTTGCCGCGCCAAACCTGCGCGAAACCGTAGAAAAAGCGCTGCTCACCCGTCAGGCCGTCGATGACCGGCGCCGCCTCGCCGCCGAGTGAGCGCTGGTAGGCCTTGAAAGCGATCGCCAGCCCGGAGTTGTCGGCGATGTTCTCGCCCAGCGACAGCGCACCGTCCACGGGATAGCCGGGCAGCGGCTCGTAAGCGCCGTACTGCGCGACCAGCACACCGGTCTTCGCGGCGAAGCGGGCCCGGTCTTCGGCGGTCCACCAGTCGCGCAGGTTGCCCTCGCTGTCGTACTGGCTGCCCACGTCGTCGAAGCCGTGGCTGATCTCGTGGCCGATGACCGCGCCGATGGCGCCGTAGTTCACCGCGTCGTCGGCCGCCGCGTCGAAGAAGGGCGGCTGCAGGATGGACGCCGGGAACACGATCTCGTTCATCGACGGGTGGTAGTAGGCGTTGACGGTCTGCGGCGTCATACCCCACTCGTCGCGATCGATCGGCCGGCCGAGCTTGGCGAGCTGGCGCGCCCGCTCGAACTCGCGCGCGCGCCGCACATTGCCGACCAGGTCGTCGCGCCGGATCTCGAGCGCGCCGTGGTCGCGCCAGCGCGCGGGGTAGCCGATCTTCGTCGTGAGCCGGGCGAGCTTGGCCTGGGCCTGCGCACGCGTCGCCGGGCCCATCCACTCGAGGGAGTCGATGCTGTGCCGGTAGGCCTCGATCAGCTGCGCGACCAGGGCCTCCATGCGCGCCTTGTGGTCGGGCGGGAAGTGCTGCGCGACATAGAGCCTGCCCAGGCCTTCGCCGAGGCAGCCTTCGACCAGTGCCACACCGCGCTTCCAGCGCGCCAGGTTCTCGGGCGTGCCGCGCAGCACCGTGCCGGCAAAGGCGAAGTGCGCGTCGGCAAAGGCGCGGCCGAGGAAAGGTGCGTAGGCGTTGAGCACGCGCAGCTTCGCATAGGCCTTCCACGCCGCCAGCGGGGCACTCGCCAGCAGCGCCGACAGGCCGCCCAGGTAGCTCGGTTGGCCGACCACCAACCACTCGGCCTTGCCAGCCAGGCCGGTGCGGGCCGCGAACACGTCCCAGTCGATCGCCGGCGCGAGCGCGCGCAGCGCAGCGACATCGCAGCGGTTGTAGGTTTTCACCGGATCGCGGTTGTCGACGCGTGTCCACTGGGCCCGCGCGAGTTCGGTCTCGAGCGCGAGCACGGCATGTGCCGCCGCGTCGGCCTCGGCGTCGCCGGCCAGCGCGAGCATTGCGGCCATGTGCGCGACGTACCGCATGCGCACCTCGGCGAAACGCGCGTCGTCCGCCTTCAGGTAGTAGTCGCGGTCGGGCAGGCCCAGCCCGCCTTGAGAGACGAAGGGCACATAGCGCGTCGAGTCGCGGTCGTCCTGGCCGATCGAGAGCGTCAGCGGCGCGCCTACGCCGCTGCGGTGGGCGTCGGCAAGCCAAGCGCTCAACTGGGCACGCTCGACGAGCCCATCGACCGCGTCCAGCGCGGCGCGCAGCGGCGCGAGACCGCGCGCCTCGATCGTGGCCTCGTCCATGAAGCTGGCGTACAGATCGGCGATCTGGCGGGCTTCGGGGTCGCCGCCGGACGCGGCAGCTTCGATCAGGCGCAACAACTGGTCCTGGATGCGGTCGTGGATCTGCACGAAGGCGCCGGTGGAGGCGCGGTCGGACGGGATCTGCGTGCGCTCGAGCCAGCGTCCGTTGACATGACGGAACAGGTCGTCCTGCGGTCGCACCGCGGGATCGAAGTGGCGCAGGTCGAGGCCCGAGGCAGGCCCGCCGGGCTCGGCCTGGCCCGAGCTCGCCTCGGGACCGAACAGCGCGCGGTGCAGGCCGCAGGCATGAACGGGGCGCAACGGAGAAACGAAGGGATACAAGGAGTGCACTCCGAGCGGCCGGGGCCGCGCTCACTGCGGGGCGCGCCGTCGGCGCGTTGCCGCCACTCTAGTGCGCCGCCAAAGCCCCCGTGCCCGCACCGGCATGCGGCGGCGTGCCGCGCAGGGCGGCCGAGGTCCGTCAGACGGTGGTGGCGGCCGTTTCGCGCTGGCGGCGGGCCTCGTCGCCGCACAGCTCGGCGCTGCGGGTGAAGCGCAGGTGGGTGATGTCGGGTGGGTAGAACATGCCCCAGAACCACTCGAAGAAGATGCGCAAGCGCCGCCCGGACGACGGCATCTGCGACAGGTAGTAGGCGCGCCACACCAGCCAGGCCGGCCAGCCGGTGAGCGGCACGCCGGCGACCTCGGCGACGCCCTTCAGGTGGCCGATCGAGGCCATCATGCCGCGCGAGCGGTAGCGAAAGGGCGTGGTCGGCGCACCCGTGACCACCGCTTCGAGGTTGTGCGCGAGGTGCTTCGCCTCGCGCACCGCGAACTGGGCCGTCGGTGGCGCCGTGCTGCCGTCCAGGGCGTTCGGCACGCAGGCGCAGTCGCCCAGGGCCCACAGGCCCGGGTAGCCCGGCACCGACAGGTCGGGGGCGACGACGACGCGGCCGCCGCTGGTCGGCAGGCCCAGCCGCGCCAGCAGCGGATTGGCGGCGCTGCCGATCGTGCCGATGACCGTGCGGCCCGCGATGAACTCACCGTCGGCCAGCTGCACACCACTGGCCGCGATGCGCGTTGCACGGACGTCCAGCCGCACGTCCACGCCGCGCTCGCGCAGCGAGGCCAGCGCGGCGACGCCGAGGCGCGGCGACAGCTCGGGCAGCAGCCGGTCCAGACCCTGCAACACCGTGACGCGCAGCTCGTCGGCCGCGACGCGCGGGTAGTAGCGGCGGATGCTCGCCAGGCAGTCGACCAGTTCGCCCGCCACTTCGACGCCGGAAAAGCCGCCGCCCACGACGATGAAGTGCCCGAGCGCGCGGCGCAGCACGGCATCTGCCTCGAGTTCGATGCAGGCCAGGCGGCGCAGCACGGTGTTGCGGATGTGCATCGCGTCGCCGACGGTCTTCAGCGGCAGCGCGTGCTCGGCCATGCCGGGCATCAGGTCGAGCCGGGCGCGGTTGCCGACTGCGAGCACCAGATGGTCGTAGTCCAGCTCCCGGTCCCCCGCCAGGGTGCGGCAGCTCAGGCGACCCGCGGCGAGATCGACATCGGTCACCGAGCCCATGATGAAGCGACAGGCACCACCCTGGCGCGTCATCTCGCGCACCGGCACGACAACCTGCTCGGGAAAGACCGAGGCGCCCACCGCCTCGGGCAGCATCGGGTTGAAGGTGGTGTAGCTCTCGTCCGACAGCAGCATCAGCGCCACGCCGGCCGGCAGCCGGCGGTGCAGCGAACGCACGAGTTGGGTGCCTGCAAAGCCGGCGCCGACGATCAGGATCCGGGTGCAGGGGTCGTCGGGCATGGTCGGTTCGGCGCGAACCGGGACTCATGCAGGAACCGTGCGCACCGGCGGGCGCATCGTCTGCGGCCGCACCACGGCGCGTGCACCGTCCTCACGGGCGGGCACGCGCCCGGGGGATCAGATCTCCTCGTACAGCGGCAAGGTCAGAAACTCCGCGAACGCGTCCTGCGTGCTCATCTGCTGGAAGATCTCCGCCGCGCGGTCGATCGTGGTGCCTTCGTAGCCGGCCGACTTGATGCCGTCGAGCTCCTGCGCGACCATGCCCTTGACCATCTCGGCCGTGATCTTGCGACCGTCCTCCAGCACGCCCTTCGTCGAGCGGATCCACTGCCACACCTGCGAACGGCTGATCTCGGCGGTGGCGGCGTCTTCCATCAGGTTGTAGATCGGCACGCAGCCGTTGCCGGCCAGCCAGGAGCCGAGGTAGTAGATGCCGACGTTGATGTTCATGCGCAGGCCCGCCTCGGTGATCGGCGTCTCGGGCGCGAACTCCAGCAGCTGCGCGGCGGTGATGTGGGTGTAAGGCTTCTGGCGGTCGATCTGGTTCGGGCGGTCGCCGAGCACATCGACGAACTCCTTCATCGCCGACTCGACCAGGCCCGGATGCGCGACCCAGCCGCCGTCGTAGCCGTCGTTCGCGTCGCGGCGCTTGTCCTTGATGATGCCGGCCATCGCGATGGCGTTCTTCTCCGGATCGTTCTTGATCGGGATCAGCGCGCTCATGCCGCCGATCGCCGGCGCGCCGCGCTTGTGGCAGGTCTTGAGCAGCAGCAGCGCGTAGGCGCGCATGAAGGGCGCCGTCATCGTGACCTTGGCGCGGTCGGCCAGGCAGAAGTCGCGGTCGTTCTTGAACTTCTTGATGCACGAGAAGATGTAGTCCCAGCGGCCGGCGTTCAGGCCCGCGCTGTGCTCGCGCAGCTCATAGAGGATCTCGTCCATCTCGAAGGCGGCGAGGATGGTCTCGATCAGCACCGTGGCCTTGATCGTGCCCTGCGGCAGGCCGATCTCCTTTTGCGCCGCGACGAACACGTCGTTCCACAGCCGCGCCTCGAGGTGCGATTCCATCTTCGGCAGGTAGAAGAACGGGCCGGCGCCGCGCTCGATCTGCTCCCTGGCGTTGTGGAACAGGAACAGCGCGAAATCGAAGATGCCGCCCGAGACGCGCTGGCCATCGACCAGCACGTGCTTCTCGTCGAGGTGCCAGCCGCGCGGGCGCACCTGCAGCGTGGCGATCTTGTCGTTGAGCTTGTAGGTCTTGCCGGCCTGGCCGAGCGTGAGCGTGCGGCGGATCGCCTTGTACAGGTTGATCTGGCCCTGGATCTGGTTCGTCCAGACCGGCGAGTTGCTGTCCTCGAAGTCGGTCATGTACGAGTCGGCGCCCGAGTTGAAGGCGTTGATGACCATCTTGGCCTCGACCGGGCCGGTGATCTCGACGCGGCGGCATTCCAGCGCCTTCGGGATCGGCGCGATCTTCCAGTCGCCTTCGCGGACGGCCTTGGTCTCGGGCAGGAAGTCCGGGCGCTCGCCGGCGTCGAGCCGCTTGGCGCGTTCCGCGCGGGCGGCGAGCAGTTCCTGGCGGCGCGGCTCGAAGGCGCGGTGCAGCTTGGCGACAAGTTCGAGCGCGTCCTTCGTCAGGATGCTCTCGAACCCGGGCAGGATGGCGGCGTTGATCTGCATGCCCGCGGGCAACTGGAGGGTCGTCATGGTCGGCTCCTAAGGACAGGGAGGTTCAGGTTTTGGGAAAGAAATCGAGCACGTCGCGCAGGCTGCTGCCGGTGCGCGTGGGTTCGGTGTCGAGCGCCTCGAGCGGCAGTTTGAAACGGTTGACCCACAGCGTGCAGTAACCGTACCAAGTGGCGCCGATCGCGTCCCAGCCGTTGCTGGAAACGAACAGGATCTGCTTCGCCGGCAGGCCGAGGGCCTGCGGTCCGAGCGCGTAGGCGGCGGGGTCCGTCTTGAAGCGCTGCACGCTTTCGACGCTGAGCACATGGTCGAGCAGGCCCTGGCCCTTGTCGTCCACGTAGCCGGCGCTGCGCACAGCGATGCCCAGCATTTCGGGGTCGCCGTTGCTCAGGATGCCGGTGGTCACGCCGCGCGCCTTGAGCGCCGTCAGCACCGCCTTGTTCTCGGGAAAGGCGCCGAGGTGGCGGTACTGGTTCAGCAACTGGGTCTCGCGCTCGGGCGTCAGGTCGAGCTGCAGCCGGGCGCAGGCGTAGCGCAGCCCGGCGCGCGTGAGCTCCCAGAAGGGCCGGTAGCGCTGGCTCATCGAGACCAGTCGGGTGTAGTCGATCTGCTTGTCGCGCCACAGCACGGCGAGCGCCTCGCCACGGCCGGGGAACAGCTGCTCGGCCAGCGTGCCGACGCTGTAGACGTCGAACAGCGTGCCGTAGGCGTCGAACAGCACGGCGAGGACGGGCGCGGGCGGCTTGGGCGGCTTCATCGTGCCGGCACTTTATTACGAACCTGCGGGCCTATTTATCGGCTGATTCGGGCTTGATCTTTTACTTATACAACCATAATCTGAACGCGAAACGGATGATCAGAACCCCATGGATCGCCTCAAGCAGATCGAATCCTTTGCCGCCGTCGCCGCCAAGGGCAGCCTGACCGCCGCGGCCGGCGCCGAGGGGGTGGCACCAGCGGTGATCGGCCGCCGCATCGATGCACTGGAAGAGCGCCTGGGCGTCAAGCTGCTGGTGCGCACCACCCGGCGCATCACGCTGACCCACGAGGGCAGCGCCTTCCTCGAGGATGCCCAGCGCCTGCTGACCGACCTGGCCAATGCCGAGGCCAGCGTCAGTGCCGGCGGCGTCAAGGCCAGCGGTCACTTGCGCCTGACGGCCCCGGCCGGCTTCGGTCGCCGCCATGTGGCACCGCTGGTGCCGCGTTTCGCCGAGGCGCACCGCGATGTGTCGGTGTCGCTGAACCTCAGCGACCGCGTGGTCGACATCGTCAACGAGGGCTACGACTGCGCGGTGCGCGTCGGCGACCTGCCGGATTCGAGCCTGGTCAGCCTGCGCTTGGCCGACAACCGGCGGCTGTGCGTGGCCGCGCCCGCCTACCTGCAGCGTGCGGGCACGCCGCAGCATCCGGGCGAACTGGCGCGCCACCAGTGCCTGACGCTGAGTTCGAACGCCAGCCAGGCACGCGGCTGGGCCTTCAGCATCGATGGCGAGCTGACGCACCTGCGGCCGAACGGCCGTTACGACTGCTCCGACGGCCAGGTGCTGCACGACTGGTGCCTCGCCGGCCATGGCATCGCCTGGCGCAGCACCTGGGAGGTCGAGCAGGAGGTGGCCGGCGGCGCGCTGGTCACGCTGCTGGACAGCTTCGCGGCGCCGCCCAACGGCATCTATGCAGTGTTCCCGCAGCGCAAGCATCTGCCGCTGCGCGTGCGGCTGTGGATCGATTTCCTGAAACACACCTACGGCGACTCGGCCTATTGGTCAGCCGAGCCGCGCTGACCGCTGCCGACCCGGAGGGGCCGCGAGACCCACGCGGTCGCGCGCACAGGCAGTGCGCAAGTGAATGAGCCCGGCCGTGGCCGGGCTCATGGTGCTAGGGTCACCCCCGAGTCACTTGCCGCTGAGGCACTCCTTCATGAAGGCCTTGCGTTCGTCGCCCTTCTTGCCGGAGGCGTCCTTGTTGCAGGTCTTCATCTTGTCCTGCTGGGTGGATTTCTTCGCCGACAGGCACTCCTTCATGAAGGCCTTGCGCTCGTCACCCTTCTTGTCGGCGGCGTCCTTGTTGCAGGTTCCCATCTTGCTTTGCTGCGCCGTCGGCTTGCCGGGGGCCGAAGCCGCGCCATCGGCGGCAAGGACAGGCGCGGTGAGAACGGCCGCACACAAGGCCGCTGCGGTGAGCAGGTGTTTCATCGGATCTCCTTCGCTTGGGGAACGGGGGTTGTGCGGCGAACACCGCCGCGGCCATTGAAGCACGAGGCCCGCGTGCGCCACAAGCGATTCAACGTGACGCGCAACGCGACGTTGACCTGCCGAAGGCCGGCTGTCAGCTGCGACCGTCGCTCCGCTAGCGTGAACAGGTCCTAAGCGATGCGCCGCGGATGCGCCAGCGTCTCGTGCGCCACATGCAGGCGGCGCACCAGCACGCGGATGAAGGCCTCGTCGAACAGGTGGCGGCAGCCGGGGCTCAGCCGCGCCATCGAGTCGGGGGTGAAGGAGATCATCGTCGCCGGCGCGACCACCGTCACGTCGGTGCTGTGACGGCGCAGCTCGGGGTTCGGCGCGAGGTAGACCATTTCGCCGACCGAGGTGCCGGCGCCCAGGTGCGCCACGCGCTGGCTGTCGCGGTACACGTCGACCGCACCGTCCGCGATGATGTGAAAGGTGTTGCCCTCCTCACCGCGGCGGTAGATCAGGTGGCCGAGCGGGTAGCGCTGCCAGCTGGCGCGGTGCACCACCTCCCACAGCTCCACGTCGCCGAACTGGCTGAAGAACTCGAGCGAGCGCAGCAGCGTGAAGCGCTCGGAGTCGAGCACGCCCTGGACCTGGCCGCGCGGCACCTGGCGGTTGGCGACCAGCGACGACAGCGCCTGGGCGAACTCGTCCCAGTCGGCATAGCGGTCGTCGGCCCGCTTGGCGAGCGCGCGCTGGATCACCGCGTCGAGCGCCGGCCCGACCCCGCCGCGCAGGCCGGACAGCGGTGCCGGCTGGGCGCTGTAGATCTGGGCCATCAGCACCGACTGCGCGACCGCGTCGAACGGCGGCCGCCCGGCGATCAGGTGGTAGAGCACCGCGCCGAGCGAGTAGACGTCGGCGCGCGCATCGAGCGTGCCGCCGTCGAGCTGCTCGGGCGACATGTAGGCCAGCGATCCGACGCGAAACACCTGGGTCGTGTCGGACGTCAGGTTCAGCACGCTGCCGAAGTCGCTGACCTTGACGTCGACGATGTCGCCCGCCGCGTTGGTACTGGCCAGCAGGTTGGCCGGCTTCACGTCGCGGTGGATCAGGCCTTGGCGCGACACGTAGCCCAGCGCCATCGCGCACTTGAAGCCGATTTCCACCACCTGGTCCAGCGGCAGCAGCTGGTCGGCGCGGCAAAACGGCCGCAGCGTGGTGCCGGCGACGTACTCCATCACCACGTAGGGCTCTGCGGGATCGGGCACCGCATCGAAGATCTGCACGACGTTGGGGTGCTGCAGCCGCCCGACGAGCGCCGCTTCGGCGGCGAAGAAGCGAGCATTCAGCATGCCTTCGCTCACATCGGCCAGCGCGCTGGCACGCACGCGCTTGACGGCAACGTCGCGTTCGTTGAAGTCGTCGCGGCACAGGAAGACCTCGCTGGTCGCGCCTTCGCCGAGCTTGCGCAGCACGCGGTACTTGCCGATGCGCGCGGGCAGGGCGTCGGAGGAGGCAGCGGGAGGACTCATGGCAGGCGCAAGTGTGGCGGCATCTTTCCATCACCCTGATGTCGGGGACAAGCGCGCCACGCTCGCCGTCCCGTCCGGCGTGAAGGACTGCCCACCGATCGTGCGCCGACCCGGCCCCTAGAATCCGCCGATGATCCGTGCCCAGCAAGAGCTCCTGGCGGCCCTCGGCGATGCGCTCACCGAGCTGGCCCCCGAGCAGCCCCCCGTCGCCGCTTTCGAAAGTCCGAAACAGGCCGCCCACGGCGACCTCGCCATCACCTCGGCGATGCAGCTCGCCAAGCCGCTCAAGCGCAACCCGCGCGAGCTGGCCCAGGCCCTGATCGACGCGCTGCAGCGGCGCGAGGCGGTGCAGCGCTGGGTCGCGGCGCTCGAGATCGCCGGTCCCGGCTTCATCAACCTGCGGCTCAAGGACAGCACCAAGCAGCAGATCGTCGCCGAGGTGCTGGCGGCCGGCACCGAATTCGGCCGCCAGCCGGCCACCACCGAGCGCGCGCTGGTCGAGTTCGTCTCGGCCAACCCGACCGGCCCGCTGCACGTCGGCCACGGCCGCCAGGCGGCGCTCGGCGACGCGATCTGCAAGCTGTTCGAGACCCAGGGCTGGCAGGTCACGCGCGAGTTCTATTACAACGACGCCGGCGTGCAGATCGGCACGCTCGCCGCATCGACCCAGGCGCGCCTCCAGGGCCTGAAGCCGGGCGACGCGGGCTGGCCCGAGAGCGCCTACAACGGCGACTACATCGCCGACATCGCCGCCGACTTCGTGGCGAAGAAGACCGTCAAGGCCGACGACCGCGAGTTCACCGCCTCCGGCGACCCGGCCGACCTGGACGGCATCCGCCAGTTCGCCGTGGCCTACCTGCGCCACGAGCAGGACCTCGACCTGCAGGCCTTCGGCGTCCGGTTCGACCACTACTTCCTGGAATCCAGCCTGTACGCGACCGGGCGGGTCGAAGCCACGGTGGGCAAGCTGGTCGCGGCCGGCAAGACCTTCGAGGACGGCGGTGCGCTGTGGCTGCGCACCACCGACTATGGCGACGACAAGGATCGCGTCATGAAGAAGTCCGACGGCAGCTACACCTACTTCGTGCCCGACGTGGCCTACCACGTCAACAAGTGGGAGCGCGGCTACCACAAGGTGATCAACATCCAGGGCAGCGACCACCACGGCACGATCGCGCGGGTGCGCGCCGGGCTGCAGGCCGCGAACGTGGGCATCCCGGCCGGCTACCCCGACTACGTGCTGCACAAGATGGTCACCGTGATGCGCGGCGGCGAGGAGGTCAAGATCTCCAAGCGCGCCGGCAGCTACGTGACGCTGCGCGACCTGATCGACTGGACCGGCAAGGACGCGGTGCGCTTCTTCCTGATCAGCCGCAAGGCCGACACCGAGTTCGTGTTCGACGTCGACCTGGCGCTGAAGAAGAACGACGAGAACCCGGTCTACTACGTGCAGTACGCGCACGCGCGCATCTGCTCGGTCATCGTGCAGTGGCGCGAGCAGCAGGCCGGCGACCCGGCCACGCTGCCCCAGGCCGACCTGGCGCGGCTGGTCGCGCCGACCGAGGCCGCGCTGATGCTCAAGCTGGCCGCCTACCCGGTGATGCTGAGCGGCGCCGCCGACAGCCTGGCGCCGCACGACGTGGCCTTCTACCTGCGCGACCTGGCCGGCGCCTTCCACAGCTACTACGCGGCCGAGCGCTTTCTCACCGACGACGCGGCGCTCAGCCGCGCCCGGCTGGCCTTGCTTGCCGCCACCGCGCAGGTGCTGCGCAACGGCCTGGCGGTGCTCGGCGTCAGCGCCCCCGACAGGATGTGACCGGAGCTGCCATGCCCTTCTTCCCCTTCCCACGCCGCTCGTCGCAGCGCGGCGGCTTCATCGTCGGCCTGATCGTCGGCCTGCTGGTCGGCCTGGCGCTCGCGCTCGGCGTCGCGCTGTACGTCACCAAGGTGCCGATCCCGTTCATCAACAAGGTCCCGCAGCGCACTGTCGAGCAGGACGCCGCCGAGGCCGAACGCAACCGCAACTGGGATCCCAACACGCCGCTGTACGGCAAGAAGCCGGCGGCGGGCGCGGCCTCCAGCGCCGGTGCGCCCGCGGCCTCGGGGCCGACCGCCGCCCTCCCCAAGCCGGCGCCCGACGCACGCGACCCGGCCGCCATCCTCGGCGGCGGTGGCCCGGCCAAGCCCGGCCCCGACCTGTCCACCACCGGCAGCTCCGAAGCGTTTGTCTATTTCGTGCAGGTCGGCGCCTATGCCCGTACCGAGGAAGCCGAGGCGCAACGTGCCAAGCTGGCGATCCAGGGTTTCGAGTCCAAGATCACCGAGCGCGAGCAATCGGGGCGCACGATGTACCGTGTGCGAGTCGGTCCGTTCACTCAGCGTACCGACGCCGAAAAGGTGAAGGAGACGCTGGACGGCGCGGGCGCGGTGTCGGCGCTGGTGCGGGTGCAAAAATGAACTTCGCGGCCGAGGGATGACTCCACCGCTGCGTCTGTCCGATCGCTGAAAGGATGCTCATGAACCGTCGTGACTTCACGACCTTGTCGGTGGCTGCCACCTTCGCGGGTCTGTTGCCCGCCACCACGCACGCGCAGGGCGGCCCGGCCGAGGGCAGGGACTACGTGAAGCTGTCGCAACGCCAGCCGACGCAGGACCCGAAGAAGATCGAGGTGGTCGAGTTCTTCTGGTATGGCTGCCCGCACTGCCATGTCTTCGAGCCGATGCTCGAGGCCTGGGTCAAGAAGCTGCCGCCGGACCTCAATTTCAGGCGCCTGCCGGTGGCCTTTCGCGAAGTGCCGTTCGTGTTGCACCAAAAGCTGTACTTCGCGATCGAGGTCCTGGGGCTGGTCGACTCGCTGCACCGCAAGGTCTTCAACGCGATGCACGTCGAGCGCCTGCCGTTGAACACCATCGAGTCGATCGGCGATTTCGTCGCCAGGAACGGCGTGGACAAGGCCAAGTTCCTCGACGTGATGAACTCGTTCTCGGTCCAGACCAAGGCACGCCAAGCTGCGGCGCTGTCGGCCGGCTACAAGATCGACGGCACGCCGGCACTCGGCATCAACGGGTCCTACTACACCTCGGGCTCGCTCGCCGGCAGCAATGACCGCGCGCTGGCTGTCACGGATTACCTGATTGCGCAGATCCGCAAGGGCGGCTGACCCTCGATTGGCATCGACGCCACAGTAGCGGCCGAGGCCGCTGCGGCCCGTGGCAAGCAGCTGAACACGCCCTAGAATCGGCAGCAAGATTCATGCCGATTCCATTCATGCCTGCTCCGACCCCCTATCCTGCGTTGCGGCGCACCAGCGTGACGCATTGCGGGCGACTCAGTGCCCTGGCCTTGCTGGGCGCCGCGCTTGTGGCCCCGGCGTGGGCCGAGAAGACCGATCGCAACCAGCCGCTGGCGTTCGCCGCCGACTCGGCCCGGGTCGACGAAATCAAGCAGGTCAACATTCTTTCCGGCAACGTGGAGATCACCAAGGGCACGATCGTGATCCGGGCAGACCGGGTCGAGGTGCGACAGAGCCCCGAGGGCTACCAATCGGCCGTGGCGACTGGCTGGCCCAACAAGCGCGCCTACTTCCGCCAGCGGCGTGACAACAGCGACGAATCCATCGAAGGCGAGGCCGAGCGGCTCGAATACGACGGCCGCGGCGACACCGTGCGGCTCGTGAACCAGGCGGTGCTGCGGCGTTTTCGCGGCAGCATCCTGGCCGACGAGGTGGCCGGCAATACCATCTCCTACGACAACGTGACCGAGGTGTTCCAGGTGCTCGGCGGCCCGGAGTCGGCGGCCGCCCCGGGCCGGGTGCGGGGCGTACTGACGCCGCGCGAGAACCCCGCATCAGCTCCCGCGTCGGGCAAGGGGCGGCCATGAACCTGGAGACCTCGAGCCGGCTCGAGGCCCGCGGCCTGCAGAAGAGCTACGGCGCGCGCAAGGTCGTGAAGGACGTGCATGTCGCGGTCGCTGCCGGCGAGGTGGTGGGACTGCTCGGACCCAACGGCGCCGGCAAGACCACCAGCTTCTACATGATCGTCGGCCTGGTGCGCGCCGATGCCGGCGAAATCCGCATCGACGGCGCACCGATCGAGCGGCTGCCGATCCACCAGCGCTCTCGCCTCGGGTTGTCCTACCTGCCGCAGGAAGCCTCGATCTTCCGCAAGCTCACCGTCGAGGAGAACATCCGTGCGGTGCTGGAGCTGCAGTTCGACGAGCGCGGCAAGGCCTTCACCAAGGCCCGCATCGACGAGTTGCTCGACGGCCTGCTGCACGACCTGTCGATCGACAAGCTGCGCGACAGCCCGGCACCGGCGCTGTCGGGCGGTGAGCGCCGGCGCGTCGAGATCGCCCGCGCGCTGGCGACGCAACCGCGCTTCATCCTGCTCGACGAGCCGTTCGCCGGTGTCGACCCGATCGCGGTGATCGAGATCCAGCGAATCATCGGCTTCCTCAAGAGCCGCGGCATCGGCGTGCTGATCACCGACCACAACGTGCGCGAGACCCTGGGCATCTGCCACCGCGCCTACATCATCAGTGAAGGACGCGTGCTGGCCGAAGGCACCCCCGAGCAGATCGTCGAGAACCCCGACGTGCGCAAGGTCTACCTCGGCGAACACTTCAGGATGTGATGAAGCCTTCCCTGCAGGTCCGTTTTTCGCAGCATCTGGCGCTGACGCCGCAGCTGCAGCAGTCGATCCGGCTGCTGCAGCTCTCCACGCTCGAACTCCATCAGGAAGTCGAGCAGATGCTAGAGCAGAACCCCTTCCTCGAAGTCGAGGAGGACGCACCGACGCCGTTCGACGCGCCGGTGGAGCGCGCCACGGTCACCGAGCGGCAGGCCGACGAGGCCTGGGAAGGCTCGGGGTCCGAGGTCGCCGCCGACCCCGAGCCGGTCGCGGTGGACGCGGCCGAGTTCGGCGCCACCGAGCGCGAGGACTGGGAGAACGGCACCGAGCGCGAGGACTTCGACGGCATCCGCGAGACGCCCGGCAAGGCCAGCAACAACGACAGCGACGACTTCGACCCGATGGAGCGCAGCAGCGCCGGGGTGAGCCTGCAGGACCACCTGCGCGAGCAGCTGCGCGGCATGCGCCTGAGCGACGACGACCGCGGCGCGGTGATGGTGCTGATCGAATCGCTCGACGAGGACGGCTACCTCGCCGATCCGCTGGAAGAGATCGCGCAGCGCCTGGCCGGCGACGAGGACGACGTCGCGGCCGAGGAGCTGCTCGACCGCCTGCGCTGCGCCCTGAAGTGGCTGCACAACCTGGAGCCGCTGGGCGTCGGCGCGCGCGACCTGTCGGAGTGCCTGACGCTGCAGCTGCGGGCCGGACCGCGCTGCGAGGCGCAGATGATCGCGATCCTGATCTGCAAGTACCACCTCGAGCTGCTGGCCCGGCGCGACGGCAAGAAGCTGATGGCCGCCACCGGTGCCGACGAGGAGCTGCTGAAGGCCGCGCAGGCCCTGATCGTGCACTGCGAGCCCAAGCCCGGCCGCCCGTTCACCAAGGCCGAGGCCAACATCATCGTGCCCGACGTGATCGTGCAGAAGGCCGGCCGCGGCTGGCGCGTCGTGCTCAATCCCGACGTGATGCCCAAGCTGCGCATCAACGACCTCTACGCGCAGGCGATCAAGCAGCAGCGCGGCGCGCGCACCGAATCGGGCGCCGGCCTGAGTTCGCGGCTGCAGGAAGCGCGCTGGTTCATGAAGAACATCCTGCAGCGCTTCGACACCATCCAGCGCGTCTCGCAGGCCATCGTCGAGCGGCAGAAGTCCTTCTTCAGCCATGGCGCGATCGCGATGAAGCCGCTGGTGCTGCGCGAGATCGCCGACGAGCTGGGCCTGCACGAGTCGACCATCTCGCGCGTGACCACGGCCAAGTACATGTCCACGCCCTACGGCACCTTCGAGTTGAAGTACTTCTTCGGCTCCTCGCTCAACACCGAGGCCGGCGGCAACGCGTCGAGCACCGCGGTGCGCGCGCTGATCAAGCAGCTGGTCAGCGCCGAGGACGCCAAGAAACCGCTGTCGGACAGCCAGCTCAGCAGCATGCTCGAAGAACAGGGCATCCAGGTGGCACGCCGCACGGTGGCGAAGTACCGTGAAGCGCTGAAGATCGCGCCGGCGAACCTGCGGCGCACGATGATGTGAGGCGCCGGGCGATCACTGCCCGGGCGGTCCGCACGCGATCGGGGCAAACCGGGCACGCCGGCACTCGCTGACCAGCGGCCCGTCGCCCGTCGAAATGACGGCCCACGGGAGCCTGCGCGAACGGGCGCACCAGTACAAGAAACGGACACGCATGAACGCCGCTTTACCGCACGACGGACCCTCGTCTTCGCTGTTTCTCCCCTGCGCTGCCGGCGTCGAGGCCTTGCTGGCCGACGAGGTGGCCCGGCTGCTGCCGGATGCGCCGGCGCAGCTGCAGCGTGGCGGCGTGCTGGTGCAGGGCGGCCCGCGCGAAGCGATGGCGCTGAACCTCGGCAGCCGGCTCGCGCAGCGCGTGCTGTGGCAGGTGGCGCAAGCACCCTACCGCAGCGAGGACGACCTGTATGCGCTGGCACGCAGCCCGCACTGGCCGGACTGGATCACCCCGACGCAGACCCTGAAGGTGGACGTGACCGCCCAGCGCGCACCGCTGAAGAGCCTGAACTTCGCCGCGCTGCGCATCAAGGACGGCGTCTGCGACGCGATGCGCGACGCCCTCGGCGCGCGCCCCAGTGTCGACACGCGCCGCCCCGACCTGCCCCTGCAGCTGCACCTGGCACCCGAGCAGGCGACGCTCTATGTCGACACCTCGGGCGAGGCCCTCTTCAAGCGCGGTTGGCGCGAAGACCAGGGCGAGGCGCCGCTGAAGGAGACGCTGGCCGCCGCACTGCTGGCTGCCGCCGACTGGCAGGGCCGCGAATCGGACGGGCCGCTGCTCGACCCGGTGTGCGGCTCCGGCACGATCGCGATCGAGGCGGCGCAGATCGCCTGCGGCATCGCACCCGGCTCGCTGCGCCGCTTCGCCTTCGAGCGCCTCGGCCCGTTCCGCGACGCCGGCCCGCAGCGCGCGTGGCGCGAACTCCGCGAGGCGGCCCGGGCCCGGGTGCACGCGAGCGCGGTGCCGATCTTCGCGGGCGACGTGGCGTTTCGCATGACCGACTTCGCGGCCCGCAACGCCGAGCGCGCGGGCGTCAGCGCCGCGATCGAGCTCAAGACGGTCGACGCGCTGCAGCGCACCGCACCCGCAGCGCGCGGCACCTTGATGCTGAACCCGCCGTACGGCGAGCGCATCGACCCGAAGGGGTCGCGCGGCGAGGCGGGGCGGCGCGCTCCGCCGCCCCCGCCGGCGCGCGAAGGCTTCGAGGGCGGCGCCTCGGCAAGCGAGTTCTTCTCCCGTCTCGCCGCGCACTGGAAGCGCGCCTATCCGGGCTGGACCGCGTGGGTGCTCAGCCCCGACATGAAGCTGCCGCAGGCGATGCGCCTGAAGGAGAGCCGGCGCGTGCCGATGTGGAATGGCCCGATCGAATGCCGCCTGTTCCGCTTCGATCTGGTCGCCGGCTCGATGCGCGAACCCGCTTGAGCGCGCCGGGCCGTCGCCCGGCACCCGTTCGCTAGCGGCTCAGCGCCGCACGTCCAGATCGATGGGGGCGGACGTGGCCATCACCTGCTGGTCGACGTTCTGGACCAGTTCGACCCGCAGCTTGTAGCTCCCCGGCGGCGGCGCGAGCCAGACCTCGGTCAGGCCCTTGACGAGGTCGATGCGCTCGGCCGGCGCGCCGGCCCGCTCGGCGATCAGGCGGAAGTGACCGACGCCCTGGTCCTGGATGTCCACATGGCCCACGCTCAGGCCCGAGGCATGCAGCCGCACCCGCAAGGGCGTGTGCTGCGGCTCGCCGCCGCGCGGCTCGAGGATCGCGACGCCGGGCTGGATCAGGCTCTTCGGGTCGACGTCCTCGTTCTTCTTCGTCACCGTGATCGTCATCGGCTTGCTGTAGATGAAGTAGGGGATGTGCTTGTGGTCCGCCAGCAGCAGCCGCAGCGTGTAGGTGCCGGGCACGAAACTCAGCACCGTTTCCATCTGGCCCTTGCCGAAGTGGATGTACTGGTCGTTGAAGGGCAGCGGCTTCTTGAAGTCCAGCGGCAGGTCGCGGTTCACCAGCAGGTGGTGGTGGCCGGCCCCTTCGACCGGCTTGACGATGGGCGCGAGCCCATAGCGCGACAGGCCGAACTTCAGCACGAAGGGCGTCTCGATCCGGTCGCCGTCGCGCAGGTTGGTGAAGTAGGTCTCCGGCTGCTGCGTGCGCAGCGGCGAACTGAGCCACGGGTGATCGGCCGCCAGGGCCGGTGCGGCCAGCAAGGCCGCCGCAATCCAGGCAAGACAAGGGCGCATCGTGTCGGTCTTTCGGTTGGAGGTTGGAAGTCAGCGCAAGACCGGTGCGTCCGGCAGTTCGTTGGGGTTGTCGGCCCCTGGCGCCAGCGGGAAATGCTCGCGCAGCAGCGCGTCGACGGCGTCGATCGCGGCATTGAGCCCGTCCTCGAAGCGCCGCTCGCGGAAGGCTGCACCCATGCCGTCCACGATGGCCTGCCAGTGCGCCGCGTCGACCTGCCGTGTGAGGCCGCGATCGGCCACGATCTCGATGCGGTGCTCGGCCAGCAGCAGGTAGATCAGCACGCCGTTGTTGTGCTCGGTGTCCCACACGCGCAGCTTGCCGAACAGCGTCAGCGCGCGCTGCCGTGCACTCAGGTCGCGCCACAGGTAGCCCAGCGGCAGGCCGGCCTCGACGCAGACGCGGATCTCGCCGCTGTGAGCCGCCTCGCTGGCGCGCACGCGCTGCTCGATGCGATCGAGCGCGACCGGGCCCAGCGCGCGGCGCACGTCGTCCTCGTCGAGCCAGCGGTGGCGCAGCAGCCGGATCAGCCTGTTCATCACCAGTCCCCCGAGGCACCACCGCCGCCGAAGTCGCCGCCGCCGCCCGACGAGAAACCGCCGCCGCCGCCGCCACCACCGCCGCCACCCCAGCCGCCGCCGATGAAAGGCGGCACCCCGTGCCCCCCGGCGTCGAGACCGCGCCGCCGCGCCGCGCCCAGGCCCAGAACGCCCACCAGCACCAGCGCCACGAGCGCCGCGGCGCCGCCCACCAGCAGGCTCGCGGTCACGGCCCAGGCCAGGCCGCCGGCACCGGCGCCGGTGGCCAGCGTGCCGAGCTTGCGGCCGAGCACGCCGGTGAGCACGGCGCCGGCGATCGGCACCGCCAGCAGGAAGAAGAGCGCGAAGTCCTGCCACTGCGCGCCGGGCTTGGCCGCCCGCGGCCCCGGCGCCGGCAGGCCTTCGCCGCGGATGCGCGCGGCGAGCTGGTCGATCGCGGCGTTGAGTCCGCCCGCAAAGTCGCCGGCGCGAAAAGCCGGCGTCAGCGCACGGTCGATGATCTGCCTGGCGGCCAGGTCGGGCACGGCGCCTTCGAGCGCCTTCGCGACTTCGATGCGGACCTTGCGGTCGTCCTTGGCGACCAGGATGATCAGGCCGTCACCGACCTCGCGCCGCCCGAGCTTCCAGGCGTCACCGACCCGCTGGGCGTAGCTGGCGATGTCCTCGGGCTGCGTGCTGGCGACCACCAGCACCACCAGCTGCGAGCCGGCATCGCGCTCGAACGCGGCGAGCTTGGCCTCCAGTGCGCTGATCTGCGCGCGGGTCAGCGTGCCGGTCTGGTCGATCACGCTGGCGCTGAGCACCGGCACCGGCCGCAGGTCCTGCGCGCCGACGCCGCCACCCGCCAACAGCAGCGCGAGGCACGCGGCGAGCAGGCGCCAGGCGCGCATCCCGGCCTCAGCGCACGCGGTGGGTCGGACGGGTGCCGCTCACTTCGACGCCGGCTTCTCGAAACTCACCGCCGGCGGCGCCGAGATCTGCGCCTCGTTCTGCACCGTGAAGTTGGGCTTGGCCGCGTAGCCGAACACCATCGCGGTCAGGTTGCTCGGGAAGCTGCGGGCGAGCACGTTGTAGTCCTGCACCGCCTTGATGTAGCGGTTGCGCGCCACGGTGATGCGGTTCTCGGTGCCCTCGAGCTGCACCCGCAGGTCCTGGAAGCCCTGGTTGGCCTTCAGGTTCGGGTAGTTCTCGGTCACCACCAGCAGCCGCGACAGCGCGCCGCTCAGCTCGCCCTGCGCGGCCTGGAACTTCTGGAAGGCCTCGGGGTTGTTGATCAGCTCCGGCGTCGCCTGGATGCTGGTGGCCTTGGCGCGCGCCTCGACCACCTTGGTCAGCGTCTCCTGCTCGAAGTTGGCCTCGCCCTTGACGGTGGCCACCACGTTGGGGATCAGGTCGGCTCGGCGCTGGTACTGGTTCAGCACCTCGGCCCAGGCGCTCTTGGTGGCCTCGTCAAGGCGCTGGAAGTCGTTGTAGCCGCAGCCGCCGAGCGCCAGCGTGGCGAGCAGCATCAGGGCAGCGAGAAGGCGTCGGAGCATGGGGTGGGTCCTTTCTGGGCGAACTCGGGGCGGCGCGAAAAAGCCGGGGCACCGACATGCAGATGCCGCCGGCTGCGCCGGGTTCAAGCGGCGCTTAGCATCCTAACCACTGTGGACGCCTCTTTCGCACTCGATCCGACCACCGCCTTGCAGGCCGCGGCCCGCCCGCAGGCGCTGCAGGGCGACGCGATGCCCCCTCTCCCGCAGGGCGGAAGAGGGCTGGGGTGAGGGTGGGATCGAGGTGCACGACGGCCCCTCGCCCCGGCCCTATCCCCTCCCGCGGTGAGAGGGAGTTGTTCAGCGCCGTGCCGGCGGCTGCCAGCCGCTGCGCAGCACCTCCAGCTGCTCGGCCCTGCGCTCCGCCGGCAGCGGGCCACGCAGGCTGGTCAGCACCCAGCCCACGCGCTCGGTGTCGACGGCCGTCGGTGCGCCCGGCGCCGGCGCGGCGCGCAGCAGGCTCGCGAGCCAGGCGGCCTCCAGCGGCGTGAGCCGCGCGCTGCTCTTGCGCAGGTAGTGGCGCGCGGCCGCCTCGGCGCCGCACACCCCCTCGCCCCAGGGCGCGATCGCCAGGTAGAGCTGCAGGATGCGGCCCTTGCCGAGCGTGCGCTCCATCTCCACCGCGTAGAGCAGCTCGCGCAGCTTGCGCACCGCCGAGCGCTGGTCGCCGGTGTAGACCAGCTTGGCGAGCTGCTGCGTCAGCGTGCTCGCACCCTGCGGCCGCCTGCCGCCCGCTGCCAACGGCGGCTGCTTCTGATTGGCGGACCACGCGGCCAGCAGTTGCGGCAGGTCGTAGCCGGCGTGCTCGGCGAAGCGCTGGTCCTCGGCCGCCACCACCGCGCGCGGCAGCCAGCCGATCACGCGCGTGCCCGCATCGCCGGCCGTCTGGCGCAGTGGGTTGGCCGTGCAGGCCATCGCCGGCTCGGCATCGAGCAGGGCCTCGGTGCCCAGGCCGCTCACTTCGAAACCGTCGATGCGCGGCTGCACCGCCAGGCGCCGCTCGGGCAGGCGCAGGTTCAGCTTGGCAGCCACGCGGCCGTCGATGTGCGCACGTTGCAGTTCGGGGATCGCGTCGGAGCCGAAGGCCGCGTAGACATCGGCCAGTGCGGTGTCGGCCAGTTCGGCGTCGATCACCAGCCCGGTGCTCGCGAGCTGGGCGCGGCCCTTCAGCACCACCGCCTGCTCGCCCTCGCCGAGCGTCAGTGTGCCGCGGTAGCGCTCCTGCGCCACGCGCTGCAGCTGCAGCTCGGCATGAGGCAGCACCAGCGGCTGCGGCCCGAGCGCGTCGAACGGCAGACGGCACGGCGCACAGCGGCCGGCCAGGCGGTCGGGCGCCACACGCTGCCAGGTCCAGCGGCCGAGCGGCGTGTCGGTGCTGCGGCCGTCGAGCAGCGCCAGCCCGAGCGGATGCGTCGCCACGCGCAACAGCGCCGGCACGCTGACCGGGCGCTCGAACTGCCAGCCGCGCGGGCCGATGCGCAGCGTGTGCGACCACTCGCCCGGCTGCGGCGCGAGCACGTGGCAGGCCACGGCGAAGAGTGCCGTCATCAGGCCGAGCAGCGTGGCGAGCAGGGCGAAGGTGATGAGGGTGCAGCGGCGCACCACCCCCTCACCCCAGCCCTCTCCCCCGCGGACGGGGGCGAGGGAGCCCGGCCCCACTCTCACGCCCTCTCCGGATTGCAGATGAGGGCCGTCGTCGTCAGCCTCCGTCCCTTCCCTGCGTGCAGGGATAGCGGGGCCCGGACTGGCTCCCTCGCCCGCTTGCGGGAGAGGGTTGGGGTGAGGGCCGGAGTGCATACCAGCCCCGCCGAATATCTTCATCGCATCTCTCCACTGTCGACCACCGCCACCGTCGTCACCGCCTGCCAGGGCCCGGTGGAGCGGCCCAGCGCCGCGGCCCAGAACCAGGCCGAGGTGTCGGTGTAGGCCTGGCCTTCCGCATCGGCGATGCGCTCGCACACGCGCAGCCGCTGCGCGCCGCGCTCGGCCTCGAAGCAGCGCCACAGCCGCTGCTGCGCGTCGTGCTCCAGGCGCGCGGCGGCGATGGTGTAGCCGAGGCCGCGGTAGCAGTCGGCCGCCGGATGCAGCATGCGCGTGGGGCGCTGCACGTCGCGCAGCACCAGCAGCCGCTCGCCGTCGCTGAAGCGACCGATCGCGCCGGGGAAGGCGTTGGCGAAGCGCTGCTCCACCGGGCTCAGCGCCAGCGGGCGCAGCGTGCGGCCGTCGAACTGCCGCGGCCATTCGACGGCGCGCAGCGCGCCTTCGGCCGGCGCCGCATCGCGCGCCAGCGGCGCGAGCGCGCAGGCCGCGAGCAGCGCCGCGGCACCCAGCCGCACCAGGCCGCCGAGCGGCGCGGCCCGGCGCCGCAGCGCCGCACTCCAGCGCGCCAGCGGCTCGTCGTGCCGGCACTCAATGACGGTCTGCATGGCGCAGCTCCTTCTCCTGTTCACGCGTGGTCCACGCCAGCACGGCGGCGCACACCGCGGCCGTGACCCCCAGGCCGATCGCCTGGTGCACCGCCTCGCCCAGACCCTGGGACCGCGCCTCCAGCGCCACCAGCAGCGTGTTGCGCAGCACGTTGCCGCCCAGCACCAGCAGGCCGACCACCGGCAGCCGGCGCAGCAGCGCCGCATCGCGCAGCCCGGTCCACGCCGCCGCTGCGCAGGCGCAGAAGTAGCCCAGCCACACCAGTTGCACGCCGGAGCATGGCGCGTCGACGATCACCAGCTGGCCCTGCACCGTCATCGCGGCGCCGCTGCGCGCGGCTTCCAGGCCGGCGAGCTGCAGCGCCCAGGTGCTGAGCTGCGCCGTCAGCAGCCGCAGCGGGTAGCCGGCATAGAACTGCAGCGACGCCACCAGCGGCAGCGCCAGCAGCGCCAGGCCGGCGAACGGCAGCCACGGCGCGCCATCCGGGCGCCAGGCGGCGAACGCCAGGCTCAGCGCCGCGACCGCCAGCACCGCGGCCGCGAGCGGCGGCAGCGCCCACAGCGAGATCGTCGCCGCTGCCGTCACCACAGCGCTCGCGGCGAACCAGCCCGGCCGCGGCGCCGCGCGCAGCCGCGGCGCCAGGCGAACGAGCACGAGGCCCAGCATGGCCAGCGCGGCCAGGCCGAGCGGATCGTCCGAGCCGTCGAGCAGCCGGCCGGCCGCCCAGCGTCCGTGCGGCCAGAGCGCGGCGGCCTGCAGTGCCAGCCAGGCCCCGGCGGGCAGCGCGGCCAGCCCGGGCGCGCCGGTGAGACGCAGTCGATAAGGTTGCGAATGCATGGTGCAGGCCCCCGCTCAACGCACCAGGCGCCGCGGCCTGCGCCACAGGCGCTTGGCGCTCGAGCCGCCGCGGTGCCAGGCCGCCGCGCCCAGCAGCACCAGCACCACGCCCAGCGCGATCCAGGCCGAAGGCTCCGGCGTGCTGGGCACCTCGGCGCCGATGGCCAGGTTGCTCACGCCCTGCGGCAGGGGCGAGGGCTGGTCCACCGGCGTGCTGCCGCCGGCCGGGTTGCGCACCACGCGGTCCACCGCGATGAAGCTGGTGTACTGCGTGAGCAGGCTGTAGCGCAGGCCCAGCGCGGTGATGGCCTCGCGCTGCGTGTCGCCGCCCTGCAGCGCCTCCTGGTCCGACAGCGACTGGATGCGGTGGCGCGCCCACAGGTGGCGCAGCGCCACGGCCTGCGCATCGGGCGTGCCGACCGACAGCATCGCCTGCCACGCACCGTTGGCCGCCTGGCCTTCGACGACGAGCTGGCCGCGCGGCTCGCCGCGCCACTTGCCGAACACCAGCACCGGGCGGCCGCCCAGCACGTCGGGCAGGCGCTCGGGTTCCACGTCGTAGGTGTCCAGGCCTTCGAAGCGCGCCTTCACCTGCGTGAGCACCGGCGCGTCGATCATGCGGCGCAGGCGCTCGGCCTGCGCGGCGGCCTGCCCCGGCCGGGTGACAATGAAGGGCTCGCCCTGGCCAGCGCGCGCGATGCCTTCGATGAGATGGCGGTTGACCGAGCTGCCGATGCCGAACGCGAACACGTTGGTCTGGCCGAGGTTTTTGCGGATGAGCTGGAACACCTCGCTCTCCACCGTGACGTAGCCGTCGGTCACCACGATCACGCTGCGCGAGACATCAGGCGCCTTGGGCAGCGCGGCCACGCGCTTCAAGGCCGGCACGATCTCCGTGCTGCCGCTGCCGCCCATCTGCGCAATGGTGCGCAGCGCCTGCTCGATGTTGGCCTGCGTGGCTGGCACCGAGGTCTCGTTGAGCATGCGGTTGCTGCCCGAGAACAGCAGCACATTGAAGGTGTCGCTGGGGCGCAGCCCGCCGATCAGGTGGTGCAGCAGCGTCTTGGCGGTGTCCAGCGGGTAGCCGTGCATCGAACCCGAGATGTCGACCACGAACACGTAGTCGCGCGGGTTGATCTGCGTGGTGGCGATGGCCTGGGGCGGCTCCACCATCGCGAGGAAGAAGTTTTCCTCGCCGGGCGCGCCGGGGAAGAGCGTGAGGCCCGAAGCGATGCCTTCGCCGGCGAGGCGGTAGTCGAGGATGAAGTCGCGGTTGCCGTTGTGCCGGCTGGCCTCCGCATCGCCGCCCAGCGCGACGCGCGCGCCGTTGCTGCCTTCGCCTTCCACCTCGATCTCGTGCGAGCTGGAGCGCAGGCCGCTCACCGGCAGCGGCGAGGCGAAGGCCACGCGCAGCTCGAACCGAGTATCCGAAGCCTCGCCGGCCGGCAGGTAGGGCACGGCAGGGAAGCTGCCGGACGGCGCCGTTGTGCCGTTGTCTCCTTCAGTAGCAGCAGCAGCAGAAACAGCAGCGGCCTTGTTGGCGGGGGAGCGATAACGCGGGCCCACCACGGTGGGGAACACGAACTGGTAGCGGCCCTCGGTGGGCGGCAGCAGCTCGGTGTAGCGCAGCTCCACCGCCACCTCGTCGCCCGGCAGGATGTTGGCCACATTCATCGAGAACACGTTCGGGCGCTCCTGCTCCAGCAGCGCGGCGGTCTTGCCTTCGCGCTTGGCGGCCTCGAACTCGATGCGGGCGCGCTGCTTCTCGCGGATGTCGGCGACGATCACACGGTGGCCGATGCGCACCGTCATCGCGTGCACCGCGGCCTGTGTGGAGCCGGGGAAGACATAGCGCGCCTCGATGGGCCGCTGGCCCTCGTTGCGGTAGCGCTGGGTCACCGTGACGTCGGCGATCGGGCCGGCGATGCGCGCGTCGACCTCGGTGGCCTTCAGCGGCAGGCGGTCGACGCTCGGGTCGTCGCTCTTGACGAAGAAGTACGGGCTCTCGGCGCGCCGCGCGTCGGCGTCATCAGCCTGCGCCGGCAGCGCGACGAGCAGCAGGCTCGCCAGGCAGGCGAGCGCCAGGACCACGGCCCACAGCCGGCCCGCGCGCGACAGGGGGCGCAGCGGGATGACGGCGCGCGGACGCAGGGAGGGGAAGAACATGGCGGGCTCCTGAGGCGACGTGCCGCGAGGTGGGCACGAGTTCAGGATGCGCGGCGTGCAAGAAGGGATGAGGAAGACAGCAGTGGCTTGTGTGAAGTTGGCGTGAAGCCTGAACACGATCGGCTTTCGATCACCCGGCCCCAAGCCTTCATTTAAACGAGTGCTTTGAGTCGCTAATCAGTACCTCGACAGTCGACGATGTCGATCAACGGCACGTTGATCGCTATGCCATCACTTGGAGTCATGGTCGCTATCCAACCCCGCTGAGTCAGTGTCAACCGATTCACATGACAAACGAAATCTCGCAATGACGCTTGATTCACTTGCCAGCTCAAGCGAACCTGCTCGCCCCGAACTAGCGCTTCAAATAGCGGACGGAGATCTCGGCGATGGCTCGGCGCGAACTCCGGGAGATCAATCGCGACTTTCTCGTCGAGACTCCACGTCGTGAATTCCTGCGCCGACAGCAGCCGCTTTAACAGTGATCGAATCGGAAGCAGGAAGTACATCAAAAAACCAGGGTCTATCGCCTTGAGCACATTGAACATCGTGAGAAAGGCGTAGCCTTCCTTGGCAGTCAGCCAGAAACCCGGCAAGACATCAACACGTTCACCCGTCCGGGCGTTCGGATTCAACCTGTAGCCCTTCGCGGTTGCATCGTAGACAACCGGCGCTCCGAGTCGATCCCGCATCAGTTCGATGTCGCGCATCAGCGTGGCGCGCGATACCTCGAACGTCTCCGTCATCTCCCGGAGACTGACGACATCCTTGGCTTTGAGCAAGAAATGGATGCGGGAAATGCGCTCGGCTTGGCTCATGCTGAAGTCTCCTCGGACCATGCTACGGCGTCAGCGTCTCATCCCGTGAGACACCTGCACAGGCATGCTACCGATGAAAGGAGGTAACGAAGGATGGACCAAGTTCCGGTGTTCTTCACGGGCCGTATGGTGGCCAATGCATGTAGTTTTTCACCGTCGGCAGGGAAGCCGGCCGAGGTGGTTAATTCGTGGTTGAAGTTGGAGGGCATGATCAAGTTATCAGAGCCGCATCCGGTGACGGTTGATCAGTTCTGCATGTCCCACGATCGCAGCTATGTCGAGGACGTCTTAAATTGTCGTGTCGATAATGGCTTTCGCAACCGCATACCTGCCGTGGCCGAGTCCTTACCCTTCACAACCGGCGCGATGCTGGCCGCGAGCCGCGCCGCGATCGTGAACCGACGAGTTGCTGTTGCGCCGTGTTCTGGTTTTCATCATGCCCACTGGAGTTTGGGAGCCGGGTACTGCACGTTCAATGGTCTGATGGTGACTGCCGCTGTGCTGCGCCATGAAGGTCTGGTGCAAAAGATCGGCATCCTCGACTTCGATCAGCATTGGGGGGACGGCACTGAAGACATCATCAATCAACTCGGAGCAAGCGCCTGGGTGCACCATTACAGCCCGGTGTATGAGTTCGGCACTACTGAGTCGGCAGAGAGCTTCCTGGGTGCTATCCCTGGCATCACCGCTGGCTTCGCAGACTGTGATCTCGTCCTGTACCAAGCGGGCGCCGATCCGCATGTTCTAGATCCGCTGGGCGGCTGGCTAACCACCGAGCAGTTGTTTCGACGTGACGAGGCGGTGTTTCGGGGCCTGTGTGCCCTAGGACTCCCCGTGGCTTGGAATCTTGCGGGCGGTTACCAGCAACCCTTGCGCAAGGTGCTGGACATCCACGACAACACAATGAGGGCCTGTCATGCGACCTACTGCAGGGCGCAGGCACTTGATGCTTGACGTTGGGGCGCCGGCGTCGATTCGATGCGCTGACATCGGGCGGCATCTGACAATGACACTGATGTAGCCAATTCAGAGGCGATATGGATCGAATTGCTGAAGCGCTTGACATTGTTCGTCGGGCAACACTCCTCGGTGACTACGACAGCAACGTCGTCGGGATGGCTGCCGAGATCATTGCCGAGGAACGCTTCGGGATGGAGCGACAAGCGCGCGGAGCTCAGCACATCGATGGACATTGGACTCGCGATGGTCGCAACCGCTCCGTTCAGGTCAAGGGATGGTCTTCAAGCCGAATCGTCCGTTATGGAAAGTATGCGTTCGCCGAAGTCCGCGCTGCGGCTCGTGCAGATGACGTCTTGGTGGTTCTCATCTACTGTTACACGTCGGAGTACGACGTTCTGTACTGCGGTCCAACAGAAAAGGCGGGGATCGCGAAGAAGAATGGACTGCATCGCTACGTGCGACTGGATCACTTGGTACATGGCGAGGAACTGGCGCGAATAGTTGCCAAGTGCGCCGCACAGAACATTCGATGATGCAGGGCGTCGGTGAGTCACTTGAAGCACTACGTATCGGCCTCCACGCTCCGGCCACTCCCGACTGCCCGAGGCAACCCCAACGTCGCCACTGCCCCCACCCCACCTCCCGCATTCCGCAGACTCACCCGCCCCCGGTGCAGCTCCGCAATCTCCTTCACGAACGCCAGTCCCAGCCCCGTGCTCTTCTTCTGCGAGTGCGGCCGCGCCAGCGAGTAGAAGCGCTCGAACACCTTGTCGTCGGCGTAGTCGGGGATGCCGGGGCCCTGGTCGCGCACGATGATGTCGACGCTGCCGCCGCGTTGGCCGTGGGTCGCGAGTTGCAGCGTCACGCGGCCGCCGGTGGGTGAGAAGTCGATGGCGTTGTCGAGCAGGTTGCCGATGGCACGGCGCAGCAGCAGCGCGTCGCCTTCCACGACGGCCTCCGTCTCATCGCCATCGCCGCTCACGGGCAGCACCACCACCTCGATGCGCCGCGCCGCGGCCACCGGCTGCGCGCTGGCGGCCAGCTCGTCCAGCAGGGGGCGCAGGGCCACGGCCTCGGGGTGCTCGATCTGGCGGCGTGATTCCAGCGCGGCCAGCTCCATCATGCGGTCCACCAGCTCCTGGATGCGCAGCGTCTCGCGCTGGATGTTGCCCAGGAAGCGCTGGCGGTCGGCCTCGGGCATCGCGGGCTCGTCGTTCAGCAGTTCGGCCGCGCCGCGGATGGCCGACAGCGGGCTCTTCAGCTCGTGCGTGAGCGTCTGCACGTAGTCGGCCACGTAGTTGCGGCCGGCCAGCGCGTCGCGCATCTCGTCGAAGGCGGCGCCCAGCGCGCCCAGGGTGCGGCGGCCCAGCCGCCGCAGGCTCAGGCTGCGCTGCGTGCGCACGTAGCGCCACAGGTCGCTCACCAGCCCGAAGGGCCGCACCAGCCACACCGAGACGATCAACACCAGCAGCAGCACCGCGGCCACCGAGGTGGCGCCCACCAGCAGCGTGCGGCGGCGCGCCTTCTCCACGAACTGGCCGAAGCTCTGCACCGGCTTGCCCACCGACACGGCGCCCACGATCTCGCCGCCGATGACGATGGGCGCGGCCACGTACATCACCGAGGTGTGCGGGTCGCCGTCCACGTCGGCCGAGGTGCGGGCGCCGTACTCGCCGGCCAGCGCCAGCCGCACGTCGCGCCACTGCGAGTGGTCGGCCCCCTCGTACCGGCCCATGGAATCGAACAGCACGCGCCCCTCGCGGTCGACCACCGTCGCGCGCAGTTCGACGCGGGTCTTCTCGAAACCGAAGATGTCGGCCTTGAACTCGCGCGCGTAGAGCGCGCGGAACACCGGGCGCAGCGCGTCGATCGCGAGGCCCTCCTCGCTGGAGCGCGACTCGATCCAGCTCGCCATCAGGTGCGCCGTTTCCACCAGCGATTCCTCGGCCGACTCGCGGTAGCGCGGGTCGATGTCGCCCACCAGCCGCCACAGCAGCAGCACCACGCCCAGCGCATAGGCGAGCAGGATGCCGATGAAGATGCGGTTGCGCTTGGTCAATGGGGCCCCCACGGCCCTGCGGGCCTGCCCCCCAGGGGGGCGCTCGCCGGCTTGGGAGCGGCCCGGCGCCGGCTCATTTGGGCCCCCACGGCCCTGCGGGCCTGCCCCCCCACGGGGGCGCTCGCCGGCTTGGGGGCGGCCCGGCGCCGGCTCATCACGCGGCAGGCAATGAAGCCGGCAGGTCTTCGGCCAGCGCGTAGCCGCTGCCGCGGTGCGTGCGGATGGGCTCCAGCGTGGGCGCCACCGCCTTGAGCTTGGCGCGCAGCGTCTTCACGTGGGCGTCCACGGTGCGGTCGAAGCTGTCGCCGGGGTCGTCCCACACCCTCTCGAGCAGCACGTCGCGGGTGTAGACGTGGCCCGGCCGCTCGGCCAGGGTCTTCAGCAGGCCGTACTCGTAGCGCGACAGCTCCAGCGGCCGGCCGTAGTAGCGGATGCGGCGGCGGCCGTCGTCGACCTCGATCGGCGAAGGCACGGCGGGGGCCGATGTCGGCGGGACCGCGGCGGCCGTGGTGAGCAGCAACGGCGGCGGTGATGCCGCGGCGGCGCGCGCCGTCCGGCGCAGCACGGTGCGCACGCGCGCCACCAGCTCGCGCGGCGAGAAGGGCTTGGCCACGTAGTCGTCGGCGCCGAGTTCGAGGCCCACCACGCGGTCGATCTCGTCGCTGCGCGCGGTGAGAAACACCACGGGCAGATCCGCCGCGCGCTCGCGGATGCGCTTGAAGAGCTCGAAGCCGTTCAGGTCGGGCAGGCCCACGTCCAGGATCACCAGCGCCGGGGCCGGCGCCTGCGGCGGCAGGTGCTGCAAGGCCGCCTCGCCGGTGGCGCACCACAGCGGCTCGAAGCCTTCGGTGCGCAGGGCGTAGCTCAGCGTGTCGGCGATGCCGGGTTCGTCTTCGACGATCAGGATCTGCGCGCGGGCCATGGTCGGCGCCGATGATAGGGCCGCGATAATCGCCCGATGACTGCCGCCCCCTCCTTGCCGCCGCTGGCCAACGACCGCTTCCTGCGCGCCTGCCTGCGCCTGCCGACCGACGCGACGCCGGTGTGGCTGATGCGCCAGGCCGGCCGCTACCTGAGCGAGTACCGCGACACGCGCGCCAAGGCCGGCAGCTTCATGGGCCTGGCCACCAACCCGCAGTACGCCACCGAGGTGACGCTGCAGCCGCTGGACCGCTACCCGCTCGACGCGGCCATCCTGTTCAGCGACATCCTGACCGTGCCCGACGCGATGGGCCTGGGCCTGAGCTTCGCGCAGGGCGAGGGCCCGCGCTTCGCGCACCCGCTGCGCGACGAGGCCGACGTGGCCAAGCTGCAGGTGCCCGACATGGCCAAGCTGCGCTACGTGTTCGATGCCGTGGCGTCGATCCGGCGCGCGCTGGCGCCGGGCGGCGTGCCGGGCCGCGTGCCGCTGATCGGCTTCTCGGGCAGCCCGTGGACGCTGGCCTGCTACATGGTCGAAGGCGCGGGCAGCGACGACTACCGGCTGGTCAAGACCCTGCTGTACCGGCGGCCCGACCTGATGCACCGCATCCTCGAAGTCAACGCCGATGCGGTGGCCGCTTATCTCAATGCGCAGATCGAGGCCGGCGCGCAGGCGGTGATGATCTTCGACAGCTGGGGTGGCGTGCTGGCCGACGGCGCCTTCCAGCGCTTCAGCCTGGCCTACACCGAGCGCGTGCTGCGCCGGCTGAAGAAGGAGCACGACGGTTTTCGCGTGCCGCAGATCGTGTTCACCAAGGGCGGCGGGCTGTGGCTGGAGGCCATTGCGGCCAGTGGCTGCGACGTGGTGGGCCTGGACTGGACGGTGAACCTCGGCGCGGCACGCGCGCGCGTCGGCGACCGCGTGGCGCTGCAGGGCAACCTGGACCCGAACGTGCTGTTCGCCGAACCCGAGCAGATCCGCGCCGAGGTGGCGCGCACGCTGGAGAGCTTCGGTCCGCCGGCCGCAGGCGCGGGGCACGTCTTCAACCTCGGGCACGGCATCAGCCAGCACACGCCGCCCGAGAGCGTGAGCGTGCTGGTCGATGCCGTGCACGCGCATTCGCGGCAGCAACGCGAGGCCGGGGTCTGAGCCAGGTTTCCAGGTGTCGCCTGCCGCTGCCGGCAAGCCGGGTTTACCCGCGAACGATGCCCGGGAGGCCCGACTTATCCCCAGAAGCGTGTCAAGCCCTGCACCGCGATGAGGCTGTTGCAGCGCAGCAGTCTTTCGAACGGTGCGTGCGCTAAGTCATTGATTCATATAAAGACATTTTTCTGCCTTCGAAAGCGTCAGCGCAAGCGACGGCCTGTGCTATCAAGCAGTTAGCGTGCATGTGCGCAGGTTTCCCACAAAGTTTTCCACAGGCCAGGTGGATAGCTCCAAAACCCCTGCTGAATCAACAGCTTGGCCGCTTTCCTTGATAAGAGTTTGAGATTCCTTGGGCAAGTCGACTCCATCCAGGGCCTCGGTTGCGTCGACAGCCGTTCCCGCCATCGAGCTCAGCGCCAGCACGATCGCGCCGACGCGGGTGCCGGTGGTCGTCGACACGCCGGCGCACAGCGGCCTGCAGGCAGCGCTCGACTATCTGAGCGAGCGCCCGCTCGCTCCAGGCAGCTTGCTGAGGGTGCCCTTGGGGCGCCGCGAAGTGCTGGGCGTGGTCTGGGACGCCGCCGCGGACGCTGCCGGCACCCTGCCCGAGGGCGTGGTCCTGCGCGAGGTGGCCGCGGTGCTGGACGTGCTGCCGCCGCTGCCGGCCGCCTGGCGGGAACTGGTTGCCTTTGCCGCCAGCTACTACCAGCGCAGCCCGGGCGAGGTCGCGCTCGCGGTGCTGCCGCCCGAGCTGCGCCATCTGAGCAGCGCCCAGCTGGGCCGGCGGCTCAAGCGCCTGCACGCCCGGCTCGTGCCGCCCAGCGGCGAAAGCGCCCCGTTGCCGGAGCCCAGCGCCGAACAGGCGCTGGTGCTGCAGACGCTGAGCGCCGCCACCGACGCGCCGGGCGTGACGCTGCTGCACGGCAGCACCGGCAGCGGCAAGACCGAGGTCTACCTGCGCGAGGCGCAGCGCGTCGTCGAGGCCGGCCGCCAGGCCCTGGTGCTGGTGCCCGAGATCAACCTGACACCGCAACTGGAGGCGCGCTTCATGGAGCGCTTTCCGGGCCGGCGCGTGGTGTCGCTGCACAGCGGCCTGACGCCGGCACGCCGCCTGAAGCACTGGCTGATGGTGCTGCTCGGCGAAGCCGACCTGGTGCTCGGCACGCGGCTGGCGGTGTTCGCGCCGCTGCCGCGGCTGGGCCTGCTGATCGTCGACGAGGAGCACGACCCTTCCTACAAGCAGCAGGAGGGCGCGCGCTACTCGGCGCGCGACCTGGCGGTGGTGCGCGGGCGCATCGAGCAGGTGCCGGTGCTGCTGGGCTCGGCAACGCCCTCGCTGGAAAGCTGGCACAACGCGCTGCCGGCGGCGGACGGCGGCGCCGGCCGCTACCGCCGGCTGACGATGGCCGCGCGCATCGGCGGCGGCGCGCTGCCGGCGCTGCGGCTGGTCGACATGGGCCGGCTGCCCAAGGAAGTGCTGCGCGCCAGCCCGCTCTCGCCCGCGCTGCTGGGTGCGCTCGGCGAGCGGCTCGAACGCGGCGAGCAGAGCCTGGTGCTGCTCAACCGCCGTGGCTACGCGCCCGTGCTGCATTGCACCGAGTGCGGCTGGAAGAGCGCCTGCCCGCACTGCAGCGCCTGGCGCGTGTTCCACAAGCTCGACCGCACGCTGCGCTGCCACCACTGCGGCCTCAGCGAACGCGTGCCCCGCGCCTGCCCGGACTGCGGCAACGCCGACATCCAGCCGCTGGGCCGCGGCACCGAACGGCTCGAGGAGCAACTCGCACAGGCCCTGCCCGGCGCCCGGATCGCCCGCATCGACGCCGACACCACGCGGCGCAGCGGCGCGCTCGAGGCCGAACTGGCGCGCGTGCATGCCGGCGAGGTGGACGTGCTGGTCGGCACGCAGATGATCGCCAAGGGCCATGACTTCCGGCACATGACGCTGGTCGCGGCGATCAACCCCGACGCGGCGCTGTTCAGCAGCGACTTCCGCGCGCCGGAACGCCTGTTCGCCCTGCTGCTGCAGGCGGCCGGGCGCGCCGGCCGCGACGCCCGGCAGGCTGCGCGCGCCGAGATGTGGGTGCAGACCTGGCATCCGCAGCATGCGCTGTATGCGGCGCTGCGGTCGCACGACTACGCCGCCTTCGCGCAGGCCCAGCTCGCCGAGCGCCGCTCCGCCGGCCTGCCGCCGTACTCCCACCTGGCGCTGCTGCGGGCCGACGCGCGCAGCCAGGCGGTGGCGCAGGCCTGGCTGCAGGCCGTGAGCGAGGAGGCCGGCGCGCTCGCCGCGCAGCAGCAGATCGCGCTCTACCCGCCGGTGCCGCTGACGGTGCAGCGCGTGGCCGACGTGGAGCGGGCGCAGATGCTGGTCGAGTCGGCCTCGCGGCCGGCGCTGCAGCGCTTTCTCGCGTCGTGGACCGGCCTGCTGCAGGCCCGGCGGCCCGAACACAAGGGCCTGTTGCGCTGGGCGGTGGACGTGGACCCGCTGGCGATCTGAGGCCGGCTCGCATCCGAGCCCGTCAAATCACGCTGCGTCGTTCGGCTCGCTGTGGCCGCTCGTGTAGGGGCGTGGCTGGCGCAGCGCCCGGCCGCTTCACCGCCCGCGCAGATGCTCGGGCGATTCGAGCCGCTTGGCCAGCGTCGACAGCAGCCAGGTGAGCAGCAGGTAGACGGCCGAGATCGCGAGGTAGGGCTCCCAGTAGCGCGAGTACGCGCCGGCCACGGTGCGCGCCGCCAGCGCCAGCTCGGCCAGGCCGATGGCGGACACCAGCGACGAATCCTTGATCAGCGTGACCGCCTCGTTGACCAGCGGCGGCACCATGCGCCGCACCGCCTGCGGCAGGATCACGTGGCGCATGCTCTGCGCGTGCGTCAGGCCCAGGCTGTAGGCCGCCTGCGTCTGCCCGCCGTGGATGCTCTGGATGCCGGCGCGGAAGATCTCGGAGATGTAGGCGCCGGCGTTCAGCGTGAGCGCCAGCGCACCGGAGAAGAAGGCGCCGTAGTTCTGGCGAAAATCACGTGCGGCCTCGCCGGCGAGCAGCAGGCCGTTGTCCGGATGGATGAGCGCCGGCATCAGCGCGAAGTGCACCAGCAGGATCTGCACGAACAGCGGCGTGCCGCGGAAGAAGGTGACGTAGGCGATGGTCAGCCACTGCGCGGGCTTCAGCAGCGCCGCCGCCAGCGGCGACCTCGGCCGGGGCGCATAACGCGTGCTGCTGATCAGGCCGAGCACCAGCCCGAGCGCGAGGCCGGCGACGATCGCGACGATCGTCAGCTTGATCGTCATCAGGATGCCGGCCAGGAACAGCGGTCCGTAGCCGGCCAGGATCTCCCAGCGAAAGTCCATGGGAGATCCTCGAGGTCCTGATGAGGCTGCCGCTTACTTGGAAGCCGCCGCCGCGGGAGCGGCTGCACCGAAGGTCTTGGCGTAGACCTGCTCGTAACTGCCGTCGGCCTTGATCGCCGCGATGCCCTTGTTCACCTTCTCCAGCAGTTCGGCGTTGCCCTTCTTCACGGCGATGCCGTACTGCTCGGGTGCGAAGGCGCTGTCGCTGACGGTCTTGAAGTTGGCGGCCGAGTTGTTGGTGACGTAGTTGATGATCACGCCGTTGTCGGCCACGACGGCATCGACGCCACCGGCCTCGAGCTCCTTCAGCGCCAGCGGCGTGGACTCGAAGCGCTTGACGTTGGCGCTGTTCTTGCCCTGCAGCTTGGTGACGACCTCGTCGCCGGTGGTGCCGGTCTGCACGCCGACCTTGAGCTTCTTCAGGTCGTCGAACTTCGCGACCTTGGAGGTGGCCTTCACTGCGATCAGCTGGTAGGCGTCGAAGTAGGGCGTGGAGAAGTCCATCGTCTGCTTGCGCTCGTCGGTGATCGTGATCGACGAGATCAGCAGGTCGCGGTCGCCCTGTTGCAGCGCGTTGAAGATGCCTTCCCACGGCGTGTTGACGAACTTGACCTCGAAGCCGCCCTTGGCCGCCACGGCCTGCAGCAGGTCGATGCTGAAGCCGACGATCTCGCCCTTCTCGTTCTGGAATTCGAACGGCGCGTAGGCGGCATCGGTGCCGACCACGTAGACCTTGGCGGGAGCCGGTGCGGAGGCGACCGGGGTCGGCGCCGAGGCGGGCACGGCAACGGGGGCCGGCTCTTCCTTCTTGCCACAGGCGGCGAGCAACAGGCCGACACCGAGCAGGCCGGCGGTTTTCAGAAACTGGCGGGTCGTGAACTTCATGCGGTTGTCCTCGTGGGTTCCGGGTCGGTGGCGACGGATCGTCCGTGATCGATTGTCGCCGTGCTTGATGCAAAAAAGCGGCCCGCAGGCCGCTTTTCAAACTGGGTCGCGAGACTCAGAAGTTGTGGCGGATGCCGAGGCCGATCGACGAGAAGGTCTGGTCAGCCAAACCAGGACCGTAGGCAAACTTGTTGTTGTCGATCGAGTAATAGAACGCGTACACCTTGGTGCGCTTGGACAGGTTGTAGTTGTAGCCGAGCGTGTACTGGATGGCATCCGAATCGGGCACGTTGTCCCACTTGCCAGCGTAGCCGACGGACACGTGGAACTCGCTGGCACCAAGGGTGTACTGGGCGGTTGCGGTCACCGAGTCACGCTTACCAAGGTTCAGCGCAGGCGCCTTGTCGTTCTCATAGGCCAAGCCCACCAGCAACGTGACCATCATCGGGCCGGCCGCGGCGGCGCCGAACAAGGCGGTCATCATCGGCATGCCCATGAAGCCGGTGTTCGGGAAAGCGGCGACCAGGGCACCGAAGGCCGCATCCTTCAGGTGCACGCGTGCACCGTGCGTGAGCAGAATCGTCAGCGCCACGATGCACAGACCGGCTGCGGCATACACCGCCAGCATCGTCGGGTTCAACAGGTTGCCGATCGGCGTCGCCGCACCGAAGCGGAACAGCATGCAGGGCAGTGCGAAGAACAGCACGAAGGCATTCAGGCCGGGGATCGCCGCCTCCGGCATCGCGCGCGTGCGCGCCGCGAGGTAGCCGCACAGCACGAGCGCGAAGAACGGCACCGTGACCGAAAGGATCGCTTGCATCGGGGCGGCAGTATCCCAGGACATGCGGCGCGGCGTCGGGCATGACCGCTTGGCTATCATCGCGCGCCCCCTTGCCACCCCGGTTTTGTCTTCCTCGTCTGCCTTGTCCGCGCCCGCCTCGCTCAACGCTGCCCAGATGCAGGCGGTCCATCACCTGGCCGGTCCCTGCCTGGTGCTGGCCGGCGCCGGCTCGGGCAAGACGCGCGTGATCACGCACAAGATCGCACGCCTGCTGCAGGCCGGGCTGGCGCCGTCGCAGATCGCCGCCATCACCTTCACCAACAAGGCCGCGGCCGAGATGCGCGAGCGCGCGAAGGCGCTCGTCGGCGCGCGCGCGGCCAAGGGGCTGGTGATCAGCACCTTCCATGCACTGGGCGTGCGGCTGCTGCGCGCGGACGGTGCGGCGCTCGGCCTCAAGCCCAGCTTCTCGATCCTCGACAGCGACGACGTGCTGGGCATCCTGCGCGACGCCGGCGGCACCACCGACGCCAAGACCGCGCGGCGCTGGCAGTGGACGATCAGCCTGTGGAAGAACCAGGGCCTGACGCCCGCGCAGGCCGAGGCCGAGGCGAAGAACCCCGACGAAGTGCAGGCCGCGCGCGTGATGGCGCGCTACCAGGAGCGGCTCTCGGCCTACCAGGCGGTCGACTTCGACGACCTGATCGGCCTGCCGGTCGCGCTGCTGCAACGGCACGACGAGGTGCGCGCGAAATGGCAGGACACGCTGCGCCACGTGCTGGTCGACGAGTACCAGGACACCAACGCCCAGCAGTACGAGTTGCTGAAGCTGCTGGTCGGGGACGGGCAGGGTGGCCGCGATCGGCCGGCGATGTTCACCGCCGTCGGGGACGACGACCAGTCGATCTACGGCTGGCGCGGCGCGACGATCGACAACCTCAAGCGCCTGCCGCAGGACTACCCGGCGCTGCAGGTGATTGCGCTCGAACAGAACTACCGCTCCACCGGCAACATCCTGCGCGCGGCGAACCACGTGATCGCGGCCAACCCGAAGATCTTCGACAAGAAGCTCTGGAGCGAATACGGCGACGGCGAGCCGGTGCGCGTGGTGGAGAGCGACAGCGAGGAGCACGAAGCGGAGCGTGCGGTGACCCAGATCCAGGCGCTGCGCACCCAGGGGGGCACCGCTCAGGGCGCGGTTGGAGGCCAAGGCGTGGAGTGGAAGGACTTCGCCATCCTCTACCGCGCAAACCACCAGGCGCGCGTGTTCGAACAGGCGCTGCGCAAGGCACAAATCCCGTACAAGGTGTCCGGCGGCCAGAGTTACTTCGAGCGCGCCGAGATCAAGGACCTGTGCGCCTGGCTGCGCCTGCTGGTGAACCAGGACGACGACCCGGCTTTCCTGCGCGCCGTGACCACGCCCAAGCGCGGCATCGGCCACCAGACGCTGGCGAGCCTGGGCGAGTTCGCGGGCCAATGGAAGGTGTCGCTCTACGAGGCGCTGTTCGCCGAGTCGCTGGGCACGGTACTGAACGCCAAGGCGGTCGGTTCGCTGCACGAATTCGGCCGCTGCGTCAGCGATCTCGAGTACCGCGCCCGCCAGACCTCCGGCGCCGAGGACGCGCGCGCGCTGCTGATGGGCTGGCTGAAGGACATCGGCTACGAGCAGCACCTGCACGATGGCGAGGACAGCGAGAAGCTCGCCGCCGCCCGCTGGTCCAATGTGCTCGACTTCGTCGACTGGATCGCCAAGCGCTGCGGCGGCGAGATCACGCAGGAGGCCGGCACGTTCGAGACCGCGCGCAAGAGCGTGCTGGAAGTGGCGCAGACCATCGCGGTGATCATCAGCCTGGCCGAGCGCGGCAACGACCAGAACGTGCTGACGCTCTCGACGCTGCACGCCGCCAAGGGCCTGGAGTGGCCGCACGTGGTGCTGGCCGGCGTCAACGAAGGCCTGCTGCCCTTCAGGACCGACGACGACTCACTGGCCGCCGAGTCGCTGGCGCAGCGGCTCGAGGAAGAGCGGCGCCTGATGTACGTGGGCATCACCCGCGCGCGCAGCACGCTGGCGGTGAGCTGGCTCAAGCGCCGCAAGCGCGGCCGCGAGACCGTGGCCGGTGTCCCGAGCCGCTTCATCGCCGAGATGAAGCTCGACGAAGGCAAGGCCAGGGAAGACCCGCGCGAGAAGCTCAAGGCGCTGCGCGCCACGCTCGCCGCACGCACTGCGACGCTCGCCCCGGCGCCGGACTGAAGGAACGGAGCCCCGGCTGAGCGGGTGCGTGTCCCGGCCCGCCTTATGCCCCCGGCGCTCATGCAAACAACCAAAGCATCGTTCCCTCGGCGAGCCGGCGCAGGGAGAATTGCCGGTCCCGTCCTCGCACCTCCTCTGCAGCCACCGACCGATGAACTTCCAGCAATTGCGTTCGGTGCGCGAGGCCGTGCGGCTCGGCTTCAACCTGACCGAAGTGGCCCAGGCATTGCATACCTCGCAGCCCGGCGTGAGCCGGCAGATCCGCGAGCTCGAAGACGAACTCGGTGTCGACATCTTCGTGCGCGCCGGCAAGCGCCTCACCGGCCTCACCGCGCCGGGCGAGGCCGTGCTGCCGATCGTCGAGCGGCTGCTGCACGACGCCGAGAACCTGAGACGCGCCGGCGCCGACTACGCCCAGCAGGACCATGGCCCGCTGTCGATCGCGGCCACGCACTCGCAGGCGCGCTACGCGCTGCCGCCGGCGGTGCGCGACTTCCGCAGCAGCCACCCGGGCGTGCAGCTGCAGTTGCACCAGGGCTCACCGAAGCAGGTGGCGCAGATGCTGCTCGACGGCGAGGCCGACATCGGCATCGCCACCGAGGCCCTGGCCCAGTACCCGGACCTGGTGGCGCTGCCCTGCTACCGCTGGACGCACGCGGTGCTGCTGCCGCCCGGGCATCCGCTGCTCGACGGCGAGCCGCTGACGCTGCGGCGTCTGGCCGAGCACCCGCTGATCACCTACGACGCCGGCTACACCGGCCGCTCCCACATCGACGAGGCCTTCTCGCGCGAGGGCCTGACGCCGACGCTGGCGCTGACCGCGATGGACGCCGACGTGATCAAGACCTACGTGGAGCTGGGCCTGGGGGTCGGCATCGTCGCCTCGATCGCCTACGACGAGGAGCGCGACCGCCACCTGCGCGCGCTCGATGCACGCCACCTGTTCGCCGTCAACATGACGCGCCTCGCGCTCAAGCGCGGCAGCTACCTGCGCGCCTACGTCTACGACTTCATCGAGAGCTTCGCACCGACGCTCACGCGCAAGGTGGTGCAGCGCGCGCTCGACGGTGGGAAGATCGACGAGCTGTGACGCGGGCATTGCATTCAAGCGCATCGGATTGAAGCTTGGGTCAGGGCTGGTTGCGGAGTTCGGTGTCTTTGTCCGGAAAGCTGACCGTCAAACGTCAGCGGGGGCGCTGCGCCGGGTCGCGGTTTGACGGCCTGCGCAGGCGGCGATGGTGAGTGCTGGCGAGGGCGTCGGGTGAGCGGCGCAGCGAAGTAAAGGAGGAGGGGTCGGCCCTGGGGCCGGCACCGGGGGACATGAGCGGAGTCGCTCGCCCGGCGTCCTCGTCAGCGCCGCGCGGTACCTGCAGGCAGCCGGCCGGTGGCCGCTTCAAACCTCAGCCACCACCCCCCGCACACGAACGGCTGCAACGACCCGAGGTCGCCGGCCGATTTGACGGGTTTGAATGCGAGTCCGTATGAGCAGTCTTTGACGCACCACCGAGGGCGCGAGCCCCGGTGCGGCCCGATCAGATCATCGCCGCCGGATCGGCCGCCGTTTCCTGCGCGAAGCGCGTCACCCGACGCGGCAGCAGATGCACCGTGGCACCCGGGTCGAGCGGGAAACGTTCGCGCAGCGCATGGAACTCCGAACGCGGCAACTCGACGTCGATGTAGCTGCCGTCGTCGAGGCGCTTGAATTCGACGCGCGTGTTCGGGCCGACGGTCAGCGCCTGCGACAGCGTCACCGGCAGCGAGCCTTCGGTCGGCGCGGCCAGGATCGCCAGCTCATGCGGCCGCACATAGCTGACCTCGCCGCCACCCTTGGCATCGCCCCGGCCCGCGCCGAAGCGGCCGTGGAACAGGTTCACGTCGCCGAGGAACTGCAGCACGAAGGGCGAGGCCGGGTGGTCGTACACCTCGTCGGGCGGGCCGTCCTGCTCGACCCGGCCCTGGTTCATCACGACGATGCGGTCGGCGACTTCCATCGCCTCTTCCTGGTCGTGCGTGACGAACACGCTGGTCACGTGCACCTCGTCGTGCAGGCGGCGCAGCCAGCGGCGCAGTTCCTTGCGCACCTTGGCGTCGAGCGCGCCAAAGGGCTCGTCGAGCAGCAGCACCTTCGGCTCGACCGCCAGCGCGCGCGCGAGCGCGATGCGCTGGCGCTGCCCCCCCGACAGCTGGTGCGGGAAGCGATCGGCGATCCAGTCGAGCTGCACCAGCTTCAGCAGCGCCGTAACCTTGCTCCTGATCTCGGCCTCGCTCGGCCGGACGGCCTTGGGCCGCACGCGCAGGCCGAAGGCCACGTTCTCGAAGATCGTCATGTGCGCGAACAGCGCGTAGTGCTGGAACACGAAACCGACCTGGCGCTCGCGCACGTCGGTGCGGGTGGCGTCCTCGCCATGGAACAGCACGCTGCCGCTGTCGGGCACTTCCAGCCCCGCGATGATGCGCAGCAGCGTGGTCTTGCCCGAGCCCGAGGGCCCGAGCAGCGCCACCAGCTCGCCGGACGGGATGTCGATCGAGACGTTGTCGCAGACGACGGTCTTGCCGAAGCGCTTGTTCAACTGACGGACTTCAATGCTCATGCGGACTCCTGCGCGCTCGCGCCCTTGATCTCGTTCCTTACGCGCCGCTCGACCACGTACTTCAGCACCAGCGTCACCAGAGCCAGGCCGGCCAGCAGCGAAGCCACCGCGAACGAGGCCGCGAACTGGTATTCGTTGTAGAGAATCTCGATGTGCAGCGGCATCGTGTTGGTCTGGCCGCGAATGTGGCCCGAGACGACCGACACCGCGCCGAACTCGCCCATCGCCCGCGCATTGCACAGGATCACGCCGTACAGCAGCGCCCACTTGATGTTGGGCAGCGTGACGCGCCGGAAGATCTGCCAGCCCGAGGCCCCGAGCACGCGCGCGGCCTCTTCCTGCTCGACGCCCTGCGCCTGCATCAGCGGGATCAGCTCGCGCGCGATGAACGGGAAGGTGATGAACACGGTGGCCAGCACGATGCCGGGCAGCGCGAAGATGATCCTCAGGTCGTGCTCGCGCAGCCAGCCGCCCAGCCAGCCCTGCAGGCCGAACACCAGCACGAAGATCAGGCCGGCGATCACCGGGCTCACCGAGAACGGCAGGTCGATCAGCGTCAGCAGCACGTTCTTGCCGCGGAAGTCGAACTTGGCGATGCACCAGGCCGCCGCCACGCCGAACACCAGGTTCAGCGGCAGCGACACGGCCGCCGCGAGCAGCGTGAGCTTGATGGCCGACAGCGCATCGGGCTCGACGATCGCCGCCAGGTAGACGCCCCAGCCCTTCTTCAGCGCCTCGACGAACACCGTCACCAGCGGCACGAACAGGAACACGGTCAGGAACAGCAGCGCGATGCCGATCAATGTGCGGCGCACCCAAGGCGCCTCGGTCGTCGCGTTGCGCAGGTCGCGCGGCGTGATGGCCACTGCGGTGGGCCTGCCCTCGAGGGCCAGTGTGGCGCCGGTCATGTCAGTTCCCTCCCTGCCGCCGGCGCGACCAGGCCTGCAGCAGGTTGATGCCCAGCAGCAGCACGAAGCTCGCGACCAGCATCACCACGGCGATCGCGGTGGCGCCGGCGTAGTCGTACTGCTCGAGCTTGGTGATGATGAGCAGCGGCGTGATCTCGCTGACCAGGGGCAGGTTGCCGGCGATGAAGATCACCGAGCCGTACTCGCCCAGCGCGCGCGCGAAGGCGAGCGCGAAGCCGGTCAGCAGCGCCGGAATCAGGATCGGGAAGATCACGATGCGAAAGGTCTGCGCCCGGCTTGCGCCCAGCGTGGCGGCGGCCTCCTCGATTTCCTTGCTCAGGTCCTCGAGCACCGGCTGCAGCGTGCGCACGACGAAGGGCAGGCCGATGAAGGTGAGCGCGACGAACACACCTACCGGCGTGAAGCTCACCTTGAACGGCAGGTACTGGCCGATCCAGCCGTTCTGCGCGTAGATCGCGGAGAGTGCGATGCCGGCCACCGCCGTCGGCAGCGCGAACGGCAGGTCCACCAGCGCGTCGACGATGCGCTTGGCCGGGAAGTCGTAGCGCACCAGCACCCAGGCGATCACGAGTCCGAACACCGCATTGAGCAGCGCACCGGCCAGCGACGCGCCGAAGGTCAGCCGGTACGACGCCACGACGCGCGGCGACGTGACGGCGTCCCAGAACGCCGGCCAGGTGAGCGTGAAGGTCTTCAGGAAGGCAGCGCTCAGCGGCACGAGCACGATCAGGCTCAGGTAGAGCAGCGTGAAGCCGAGCGCGAGATCGAAGCCCGGCAGCACGCTGTGCCGCCGCAGCAGGGTGCGGGACAGGAACATGACTACCCCTCGCCGAACGAGTGCGGTCGTCGATCCCCCGAGGGGATGCGGGCCGGCTTGGGGCGGCCCGGCGCTCGGCCCGCGCGCGTCTGCGTAGCGCTCATTTGCGCGCCGCGAGGATCTGGTCGTAGATGCCGCCGTCGTCGAAATGCTCCTTCTGGGCCTTGCTCCAGCCACCGAAGATCTCGTCGATCGTGAAGGTGTTGACCTTCGGGAAATCCTTCGCGTACTTGGCCAGCAGCGCGGTCGAGCGCGGGCGCAGCTGGTGCTTCGCCGCGATCTCCTGCGCTTCGTCGGACCACAGGAACTTCAGGTAGGCCTCGGCCTGCTTGCGCGTGCCTCGTCTGTCGACCACCTTGTCGATCACCGAGACCGGGTTCTCGGCCAGGATCGTCGACGTGGGGTAGACGACGTCGAAGTTGTCGCCGAACTCGGCCTTGATCAGGTTCACCTCGGACTCGAAGGTCGCCAGCGCGTCGCCGATGTTGCGCTGGGCGAAGGTGGTCGTCGCGGCCCGTCCGCCGCCGTCGAACACCGGCACGTTGGCGAAGATCTTCTGCACCAGTTCGCGCGCCCGGGCCGGCGTGCCGCCGGCCTTGATGGCCGAGCCCCAGGCGGCGACATAGCTGTAGCGGCCGTTGCCCGTGATCTTGGGGTTGGGAATCACGACGCTGACGCCGGGTTTCGCGAGATCGGTCCAGTCGGCGATCTTCTTCGGGTTGCCCTTGCGCACCAGGATCACCGTGACCGAGGTGGTCGGCGCGGCGTTGTTCGGCAGGCGCTTGGCCCAGTCCGCGGGGATCAGCTTGCCGAGGCTGGCGATGGCGTCGATGTCGCTGGACTGGTTCATCGTCACCACGTCGGCTTCGAGACCGTCGATCACCGCGCGGGCCTGCTTGCTCGAGCCGCCGTGCGACTGGTTGATCGTCAGCTCCTCGCCGGTCGCCTGCTGCCACTGCTTCTGGAAGGCCGGGTTGATGGCCTTGTAGAACTCGCGCGACACGTCGTAGCTGACGTTCAGCAGGCTCGGGCCGGCCGCGGCGGCCCAGCCGGCCGCAACGAGGAGGGGAGACGCGATCAGCGCGCGGCGCAGCAGCAAGGGGGTGCGGGACATGGTCGGGCGGGTGCTGAAACACCGGCAGGAGGATCGAAGTGACCGGATGCTACGGAGGCCGGCTTAAAACAGGAACGACAGTTTCGTCCGATGCTTATGAGAAAAATGGCGATATCAAACGCCGACAGGCGCCCTCGATGTGGGCGCCCGTTCTCTTGAAGAACCTGATCCGATCAGCGTTTGGTATAGATCTGGTCGAACACCCCGCCGTCGGCGAAGTGTGTCTTCTGCGCCTTGGCCCAGCCGCCGAACAGCGCATCGATGGTGAACAGGTTCAGCTTCGGGAAGTTCTTCGCGTACCTGGCGGCCACTTTGTCGTCGGTCGGGCGATAGAAGTTGCGCGCGGCGATCTCCTGGCCTTCGGGCGTGTAGAGGTACTCGAGGTAGGCCTGGGCCACGTCGCGCGTGCCCTTCTTGTCGACCACCTTGTCGACCACCGCCACCGGCGGCTCGGCCAGGATGCTCAGCGGCGGGTAGACGATGTCGAACTTGTCGGCGCCGAACTCCTTCAGCGACAGGTGGGCCTCGTTCTCCCAGGCCAGCAGCACGTCGCCGATGCCGCGCTCGGCGAAGGTCACGGTGGAGCCGCGCGCGCCGGAGTCGAGCACCGGCACGTTCTTGAACAGGCTGGCGACGAACTCGGTGGCCTTGGCGTCGTTGCCGCCCGGCTGCTTCAGCGCCCAGCCGTAGGCCGCCAGGTAGCCCCAGCGTGCGCCCCCGGAGGTCTTGGGGTTGGCGGTGATGACCGACACGCCCGGCTTGACCAGGTCGCCCCAGTCCTTGATGCCCTTCGGGTTGCCCTTGCGCACCAGGAAAATGTAGGTCGAGGTGTAGGGCGCGCTGTTGTGCTTCAGGCGCTTTTGCCAATCGGGCGGCAGCAGCTTGGCCTTCTCGGCGATCTCGTCGATGTCGTAGGCCAGCGCGAGCGTGACCACGTCGGAGTCGATGCCGTCGATCACCGACCGGGCCTGCTTGCCCGACCCGCCATGCGATTGCTTGACGGTCACGTTGTCGCCGGTCTTGGCCTTCCAGTACTTGGCGAACGCGGCGTTGTAGTCGACATAGAGCTCGCGTGTCGGGTCGTAGGAGACGTTGAGCAGGGTCACGTCCTTGGCGGCGGCAGCGCCGGCGGCCAGGACAAGAATCGAGGCGGCGAGCGCGCCACGAACGGAAGCGAAACGGGTCATGAAGGTCCTCGGAATCACGGAATCAGGGCGGGAAGGAACGAATGGAGAGATGCTAGAAAGCGCCGCTTCAACGCGGAACGAATGAAAGCAAGGACGCTTATGCGTTTCGCAACCAAGCAGCCGCGGCGGCGCGCCTCAGACCGCGAACGACCACTCGGCCAGCGTGGCGCGCTCGGGCCGCTGTTCGCGCGCGAGCCGCGCAGCCATCGCGGTGACCCAGCGCCGCGCCAGCGGCAGCGGCCCGAAGCCGGCTTCGGTGTTGATGTGCCCGGCGTCGCCGAGCGTGAGCCAGGCACTGCCCCAGCGCTGCGCCCAGCGGCGGCTGGCGGCGGCGCTCATCCACGGGTCGGTGTCGCTCGCCACCACGGTGCTCGGCAGCGCGAGGCGCTGCTGGGGCAGCAGCCCGGCGACGCCGAACTTGTCGGGATCCGCCGGGGCAACGAACAGCGCGGCGCGCACCGGCGAATCGGCGCGCAGCGCCAGATGACGGGCCAGCGCCAGGCAGCCGAAGCTGTGCGCGACGGCGATGCACGGGCCGGCGTTGCCGCGCTCGGCCGCACGCTCCAGCGTCGTGCCGATGCGCGCGGCCCAGCGCTCGAGGTCGGGCTCGGCCCAGTCGCGCTGCACCACCCGATCGGCATCGCGGTACTGCGATTGCAGCCAGGTCTGCCAATGCGCGGCCCCGCTGTCGTGCAGACCGGGGATCACCAGCAGGCGCGGCGCTCGGGATGCGAGGACCATGAGCGGCTCACAAGGTGGCGATCGAGACTTCGGTCGACTTGACCAGCGCGATCACCTCCTTGCCGACAGCGAGCTGCAGCTCCTTCACCGAGCGGGTCGTGATGACCGAGGTCACGATCAGGCCGGCCGGCGTCTCGACCTCGATCTCCGAGACCACCGGGCCTTCGATGATTTCCCTGACCCTGCCGCGGAACTGGTTGCGGACGTTGATGGCGGTGATGCTCATGCGGCGGACTCTCTTCAGTGCAAAACCTGAAGGTAGACCCCGGCGAGTCATCGGGGAACGAAGGACTTCGCGTTCCGACATGCGCAAACCGCATGTGCGAGCGTCTCGGCCTCCAGCCTCTCCGTCAAGCCCCCGGGTGCCTTGTCCAAAGGACTGAACGGCAAAGGTCGGCATGGGCGCTGAGCCGGGTCGCGGTTTGACGGCCTGCGCAGGCGGTGACGGTGAGTGCTGGCAAGGGCGTCGGGTGATTCGACGCGGGTCGCGCGACTTGGTCTCAGGCGAGCCGCTCAGATCACCGGCCGCCCCACCGTGCGCACCGTGGCCACCAGCGCAGCCGACTGCGCCGCGGGCAGCGCGACCAGCGCCGCGCCCCGGGCCGCCTCGAGCGTGCGCACCAGGGTCGCCGCATGCGGCAGCAGCGTGCCGAAGAAGCGCAGCTCGGCGCCCCGCGCCACCAGCACGGTCGGGAAGTTCTCGATGTCCAGGTCGAGCGGCGCCAGCGCGTCGCTGTCGTCCTCGATGTCGACCCACACGAAGCGCCAGGCCGGGTGCTCGCGCGCCAGCGCCTCGAAAGCGGTGCGGTAGTCGCGGCAGGTGCCGCACCACTGCGCACACAGGCAGGCCACCAGCCAGTCGTCCGTTTGCTCGCTCGTCATGCCGACAGTGTGCCTGCGGTATGCGGCGCTCGCCGCGGCGGGGTGAACCGGGGCCTTCCCCTCACCCGGCCCTCTCTCCTGTCGGGGGAGAGGACTGGGGTGACGGGTTCCGAGCTATCTCAAACCGCCCAGCGCAGCCGATGCGCCGGATGGCGATCAGGCGCGACCTCCAAGGCCGGCTCGGCCGCGGGCTGCTGCAGCACGCGCTGCAGGATGGCCTCTTCGCGGGCGGCGAAGCCGGCGTCGCCGCGCGAGCGCGGCCGCGCCAGCGCGACGCCTTCGTCCAGCACCACGGTGCCGTCCTCGATCAGCAGCACGCGGTCGGCCAGCGCCACCGCCTCGGCCACGTCGTGCGTGACCAGCAGCGCGGTGAAGCCGTGGCGGCGCCACAGGCTCTCGATCAGGCGCTGCATCTCGATGCGCGTGAGCGCGTCCAGCGCGCCCAGCGGCTCGTCGAGCAGCAGCAGCCGCGGCGCATGCACCAGCGCGCGCGCCAACGCGACCCGCTGGCGCTGCCCGCCCGACAGCACCGCCGGCCACTCGTCGGCGCGCTCGGCCAGGCCGACCTGGGCCAGCGCCTCGCGCGCCCGCTGCTGCGCGTCGCGGCCCTCGAGGCCGAGCGCCACGTTGTCCAGCACGCGCTTCCAGGGCAGCAGGCGAGCGTCCTGGAACATCACGCGCAGGTCCCGGCGCTGCGCGGCGACGTCGCTCGCACCGTCGAGGGCGATCGTGCCGCCGCTCGCCGCCTCGAGCCCGGCGACGAGCCGCAGCAGCGTGCTCTTGCCGCAACCGCTGCGCCCGACGATGGCGACGAACTCACCGGGCGCCACACACAGGTCGACTCGGTCGAGCACCACGCGATCACCGAAGCGCTTGGCGACGCGATCGAGGGCGAGCGCGGTCCCGCGCGGCGCGGCGGTGCGCTCGGTGGCCGTCACCGCAGCAGCCTGGCGTGGGAACCGGGCGTCCTGGCGGCGGACGCCGGCGTCGCGCCAGCGCTCGCGCAGCGGCGCGACCGAGAGTTCGTTCATTTCGAGTTCGAGGGGGTGCATGGTCGCAGCGGAAGAAGCTCGCCTCAGGGGGCCGGCTGGTAGCCCGGGTGCCAGCGCAGCCACCAGCGCTCCAGCGCCTTGGCGCCCAGGTCGGCCAGCTTGCCGAGCAGCGCATAGAGCAGGATGCCGATCAGCACCACGTCGGTCTGCAGGAACTCGCGCGCGTTCATCGTCATGTAGCCGATGCCGGACTGCGCCGAGATGGTCTCGGCGACGATCAGCAGCACCCACATCAGGCCCAGAGCGAAGCGCAGGCCGACCAGGATGCTGGGCAGCGCGCCGGGCAGGATCACCTGCCGGTAGAGCGCGAAGCCGGACAGGCCGTAGCTGCGCGCCATCTCGATCAGCGCCGGGTCCACGGCGCGGATGCCGTGGAAGGTGTTCAGGTAGACCGGGAAGAACACGCCGAAGGCCACCAGGAAGAGCTTGGCCCCCTCGTCGATGCCGAACCACAGGATCACCAGCGGGATCATCGCCAGCGGCGGGATGTTGCGCACCATCTGCAAGCTGGAGTCGAGCGCGATCTCCAGCGCGCGGAAGCTGCCGGTCGCGAGGCCGAGCAGCAGGCCCAGGCCGCCGCCGATCGCGAGGCCTGCGAAGGCGCGCCAGGTGCTCGTCGCCACGTGCTGCCACAGCTCGCCGGAGGCTGCCAGCACCCGGAAGGCCTTCAGCACCGCCCATGGCTCGGGCAGGATGCGGGTCGACAGCCAGCCCAGCTGCGAGGCCAGTTGCCAACCGCCCAGCAGCGCCAGCGGCAGCAGCCAGGGCAGCACGCGGCGCGTCCAGACCTCGGGCAAACGGCCGACGCTCGCGCGAGGGCCGACAGAGAGAACTGGCTGCGAGGGCTCGACGGCTTCGACGGCGGACATGACGGATTCCGGGCGATCAACTGGCACCCACGCGCACCGGCGCGGCGGCCGGTGGCGCGAAGCTGTTGGCGACGATCTCGCCGAACGGACCACTGAGCACGTTGACCGGCCGGGGACCCGCGTCGCGCTGCAGCGGCAACAGCGGGAACACCAGCTCGGCGACGCGGTGCGCTTCCTCCAGGTGCGGGTAGCCGGACAGGATGAAGTGGTCGAGCCCGATGGCCGCGTACTCCTTGAGGCGCGCCGCCACCTGCTCGGGGTTGCCGACCAGCGCCGTGCCGGCCCCGCCGCGCACCAGGCCCACGCCGGCCCACAGGTTGGGCGCGATCTCCAGGCCCTCACGGATGTTGGCCCGATTGAACTTGCCCTTGTTGAGCTCTGCCATGCGGCGCTGGCCCACCGAGTCCATCTGGCCGAAGCGCTGCTGCGCGGCGGTGATGGTGGCGTCGTCCAGGTGCGAGAGCAGCGCGCCGGCGGCGCGCCAGGCCTCGTCTTCCGTCTCGCGCACGATGACGTGCAGGCGGATGCCGAAGCTCAGCGTGCGGCCGTGCTTCGCGGCGCGGCGCCGGATGTCGGCCACCTTCTCGGCCACCGCGGCCGGCGGTTCGCCCCAGGTGAGGTAGGTGTCGAACTGCTCGGCCGCCAGCTCGTGCGCGGCTTCCGACGAGCCGCCGAAAAACAGCGGCGGGTAGGGCCGCGTGACGGGCGGGTAGAGCAGCTTCGCGCCCTGCACGCGCAGGTGCTTGCCGTCGAAGTCGAAGTCCTGCTGCGCGTGCGAGCGCGCGATCACCTCGCGCCAGATCTTCATGAACTCGACCGACTGCTCGTAGCGCTCGGCGTGGCTCAGGAACTGCCCGTCGCCGGCCAGCTCCTCGGCGTCGCCGCCGGTCACCAGGTTCACCAGCAGGCGCCCGCCCGACAGCCGGTCGAAGCTCGCCGCCATGCGCGCCGACTGCGACGGTGCCACCAGCCCGGGCCGCAGCGCGACCAGGAACTTCAAACGCCGCGTCTCGCCGATCAGGCTGGCCGCGACGACCCACGGGTCTTCGCAGGAGCGACCGGTCGGGATCAGCACGCCCTCGTAGCCCAGGCTGTCGGCGGCGATCGCGACCTGGCGGAAGTAGTCGAAGCTCGCGCTGCGCGCACCGTGTGCGCTGCCGAGGTAGCGCGAGTCGCCATGGGTGGGAATGAACCAGAGCAGTTTCATCGAGCGTTTCTCCTTCGGGGGCCCGTCGTGGACGGATCGTTCGTTGTTGTGCGGGTGTCGCGCCAGCCGAAGCTCAGCGCGCCTGCTGGGCCAGCCGCGCGCCGGCCGCGGCGCCCGGCTGCCAGACGATCTCGGCCACCGTCACGCGCTTCGGGATCAGGCCGAGCTGCTGGAAGGCATCGGCCACGCGCTGCTGGTCGGCCACCAGCGAGGGCGGCAGCGGCTTCACCGGCGACGGCGGGCGGCGCGAGAGGAACAGGTGCACGGTCGCGAGGCTCAGGCCACTGAAGTCGGCGATGAACTGTGCCGCTTCCTTGCGGTTGGACTGCACGTAGGCATCGGCCCGCGTCAGCTCGTCGAGGAGGGCCTGCACGGCCTGCGGGTGGTCCTGCGTGAACGCGGTCGACGCGAGGTAGAAGGAGTTGTTGCCCGACAGGCCGACACCGTTGCTCAGCACGCGCGGCTTGATGTCGAGCTCGGTCGCCGCGTAGTACGGGTCCCAGATCGCCCAGGCATCGACGCTGCCGCGCTCGAAGGCGGCGCGCGCGTCCGACGGCGGCAGGTAGATCGGTGTGATGTCGCTCCACTGCAGCTCGGCCTTCGCCAGCGCGCGCACCACGAGGTAGTGCGCGCTGGAGCCTTTCTGGAAGGCGATCTTCCTGCCCTTCAGGTCGGCCAGCGTGCGAATGGCCGACTCGGGTTTGACCAGGATGGCCGAACTCTGCGGCTTCGGCGGCTCGGCCCCGACGTAGCGCAGGTCCTTGCCGGCGGCCTGCGCGAACACCGGCGGCGAGTCGCCGGTCAGCCCGATCTCCAGGCTGCCGACCGCCAGCGCCTCCAGCAGCTGCGGCCCGGCCGGAAACTCGATCCACGACACCTTGCTGGCCGGGAAGCGCCGCTCCAGCGCGCCCTGCTGCTTCAGGATCACCAGATTGACGGCGCTCTTCTGGAAGCCGATGCGGATCTCTTTCGGTGCGGTCGGCTGACCGCGCCCTTCGGACACGAAGAACAGTCCGGTCGCCAGCGCCAGAACCCCTGAGAGCAACTCGCGTCGATGAAAGCCCATCACGTCACCTCAGGGCTTCTGCGCGACGCGCACGGCAGGCAGCGCATCGGCCACGCGGATGGGTTTGGGAATCAGCTTGAGCTCGTGGAACACGTCGGCGATCTGCTGCTGCTGCGCCGCGACCTGCTCGCTGAGCGGCGTGACGTTGAAGTTGTAGCGGCTCAGCGCGCGCTCGACGATCTCCGGGTCCAGCCCCTGCAGCGGCGCGACGATGGCGGCGGCGCGCTTCAGGTCGGCCTTGAGCCAGCGGCCCTGCTCCACCGAATCGGCGAACAGGGCCTGGATCACGTCGGGGTTCTTCTGGATGAACTTGCGCTCCGCCAGGTAGAACAGGTAGTTGTTGGCGACGCCGTTGCGGCCGTCGACCAGCACGCGCGCGCCGGTCTGCTTTTCGACGGCGGCGAGGAAAGGGTCCCAGATCGCCCAGGCATCGACGGCGCCCTTCTCGAAGGCGGCACGGGCATCGGCCGGCGGCAGGAAGACCGGCTGGATCTCGCTGTACTTGACGCCCGCCTTCTCGAGCGCGCGCACCAGCAGGTAGTGCACGTTCGAACCCTTGTTCAGCGCGACCTTCTTGCCCTTCAGATCGGCCACGCTCCTGATCGCCGAGCCCTGCGGCACCACGATCGCCTCGGCCTGCGGTGCCGCCGGGTCGTGGCCGATGTAGACGAAGTCGGCGCCGGCGGCCTGCGCGAAGATCGGCGGCGCCTCGCCGACATGGCCGATGTCGACCGAGCCGACGTTCAGGCCCTCCAGCAACTGCGGCCCGGCCGGGAACTCCACCCACTTCACGCCGACGCCCAGCGGTGCCAGCCGCTTCTCGAGCGAGCCCTGGGCTTTCTGCAGCACGAACAGGCTGGCCGACTTCTGATAGCCGATGCGCAGCGGCTCGCGCGCCACGCCCTGGGCCTGCGCCCGGGTCAGCGGCCAGGTGCCGAGTGCGGCGGCGCTGGCCGCGGCGCCGAAGGCCTGGAGCAGGCGGCGGCGCGCCGCCAGCGGCAGGCGGCTCAGACGGGAGGATCGAGTGGTCATTGCAGACTCCTGTTCAAGGCGCCCAGCGGGCGCCGCATCGAGAAAAGACGGGGACGGCCGATGGATCAGGCCCAAAGGCAGAGACAAGCGAAGGAGACGCGGCCTGCAACCGCCCCCGCGCAAAGCAGTGGAAACATGGCATCGGACGGCGCCGGCCGCTCAGGCCGGACATCGCAAGGCGGCAAGCTCGACCGCACTCGCACGGGGGCCGGGCGGTGCACGGCGGCCCGGCAGCAGCTCGGCGCGCGGCGCCAGCAGGTCGGCCAGCACGCGGTCGAGCCGCTCGTTCAGCTCGTGCACCGGCGCGTAGCTCGCGCCGTCGGGCGGCAGTTGGGCGTCGCTGGCGTAGACCGCGTCGCGGATGTCGCGCGCGCCCAGCGCCGCGAGCACCGGCTTGAGCGCGTAGTCGAGCGCCAGCAGGTGGGCCGAACTGCCGCCCGTGGCCAGCGGCACGATGGTCTTGCCGCGCAGCGCATCGAGCGGCAGCAGGTCGAGAAAGGTCTTCAGCAGGCCGCTGTAGGCGGCCTTGTAGATCGGCGTCGCGATCAGCAGCAGCCGCGCGTCGCGCACCGCCGCCACGGCGCCGGCGATCGCACGGTCCGACCCGTCGCCGCGCAGCAGCGCTTCGGCCGGCAGCTCGCGCAAGGCGAGCCGCACGACCGCATGCCCGTCGTCGAGCGCGAGCGCGAGGCGCGCTTCGAGCTGGGCCAGCAGCGTACCGGAGCGCGAGCGCGCCGACGGGCTGCCGAGCAGGCTGAGGATGGTGGACAAGGCGGCTCCCGTCGCGGATGCAGAGCCTGCACGATAGGCAGGCGCCACTGCGCCGCCAACGAAGCTTTCCGGTGTTCGATAGCGGCGCAGCGCATAAGGGCCGCCGGCCGGCCATCACCGCCGCTCCGACCGGTCTATGGCGAACACCGGACGCGCAAAGCGCGAAGCCCGACCGAGGCCGGGCTTCGAGGGGTCGCGACCGAAACGCGGCCAGCGGGATCGCGGGCCGCCCCGGAGGAACGTTAGAACGGAATGTCGTCGTCCATGTCGTCGAAGCCGGTCGCCGACTTCTGCGGGGCCGCGGCCGGCGCCTGGCGCGACGTCGCCGGACGCTGCGGGGGGCGCGCCGCGCGCTGCGGCGCCTCGCCGCCTTCGTCGCCACCGCCACGCGAGTAGCCGCCACCGCCGCCCTCGTCGCCGCCGCCCATGCCTTCACGGCCACCGAGCAGCTGCATCTGTTCGGCGATGATCTCGGTGGTGTATTTCTCGACACCGTCCTTGTCCTGCCACTTGCGGGTCTTCAGGCGGCCTTCGACATAGACCGGGCGGCCCTTCTTCAGGTACTCGCCGGCGATCTCGGCCAGGCGGTCGTAGAACACCACACGGTGCCACTCGGTCTCCTCGACCTTGTCGCCGCTGTCCTTGTTCTTCCAGTTGCGGGTGGTCGCGAGGCTGATGTTGCACACGGCCGAGCCGCTGGGCGTGTAGCGCACCTCGGGGTCGCGGCCCAGGTTGCCGATCAGGATGACTTTGTTGATGGAGGCCATGCCGCTGCTCCCGCGCAGAAGATAGAGAGGAATTGGAGGTCCGCGTCCCGCAGAGCCCGGGGCGGCCGATGATTATGCCCGCCGCCCCGGCGGCCCCGCGCCCGCTTCTTGCATGCACTAAAAAGGGCATCATCGCGCCCGCAAACCGGCGCACCCCCTGAAGCCTTGAACAAGCAACCCGACTTCACCCAGGCCGTCCGCCAGGAACTGGTCGACTGGCGCGCCTGGCGCGACCGGGCCGTGGTGCTGGCCTACGCCGCCGCTGCCGGCCTCGCGGTGGTGGGCTTCACGATGCTCAGCGAGCTGGCGCTGGACGGCTTCGCGTGGCTGCGCAGCGTGCACGCGCTGCTGCCGCTGCTGTGGCTGCCGGCTTGTACCGCGGCGCTGGTGTGGGTCACCTTGCGCTGGGTGCCGGGTGCGGCCGGCTCGGGCATTCCGCAGGTGCTGGCGGCGCTGGACACGCGCACCTCGCCGTCGCAGCGCGGCCTGTTCGTGTCGCTGCGCCTGAGCGTGGCCAAGCTGATGCTGGCCTCGGGCGCGCTGTTCGCCGGCCTGTCGGCGGGGCGCGAAGGACCTTCCGTGCAGGTGGCCGCCGGGGTGATGCTGCACGCACGGCGCTGGCTGCCGGCGCGCTCCACGGTCACCGACCACGGCCTGCTGGTCGCTGGCGGCGCGGCCGGCATCGCGGCGGCCTTCAATGCGCCGCTGGCCGGCGTGGTGTTCGCGATCGAGGAGCTGTCGCGCAAGATCGAGAACCGCAACAGCGGGCTGATCATCACCGCGATCGTGCTGGCCGGCCTGGTGGCGGTGTCGGCCTTCGGCAACTCGACCTATTTCGGCGTCATCCGGGTCGGCAGGCTGGACACCGGCGTGCTGGGGCCCGGCGTGCTGGTGGTGCTGTGCGCCGGGCTGCTGGGCGGCCTGTTCTCGCGGCTGCTGATCGTCTCGCTGGTCGGCGCGCCCGACCGCTTCTGCGCGCTGCGGCGGCGCCACCCGGTGCGCTTCGCGGCCGGCTGCGGCTTCGTGGTGGCGCTGATCGGCGTGGTCAGCGGCGGCCTCACCTACGGCAGCGGCTACGAAGAAACCAAGGGCATGCTGAGCGGCGAGCCCGGTCTGCCGGTGCTGTTCGTGCTGCTGAAGTTCATCAGCACCTGGCTGTCGACCTGGAGCGGCGTGCCGGGCGGCATCTTCGCGCCCTCGCTATCGATCGGCGCCGGCATCGGTGCCGACATCGCGCAGCTCACCGGCTCGCCGGCCGGCGCGGCGCTGATCGCCATCGGCATGGCCGGCTTCCTGGCCGCGGTGACCCAGGCACCGATCACCGCCTTCATCATCGTGATGGAAATGGTCGACGGCCATGCGATGGTGCTGAGCCTGATGGCCGCGGCGCTGGGCGCCAGCGGCCTCTCGCGGCTGCTGAGCCGGCCGCTTTATGCCGAGCTGGCCGAGCTGCAGCTGCGCCGCCTGCCGGTCGTGCCGACCACGATGCCGCCCCCGGACACGATCGCCGCCACCACGGTGTTCGAGGATTCGGACCCACCGAAAATCCGATAGGGCCAGGGCCGGTTGCGGCGCAGAAGTCTCATTTCAGACCGCCTGCGACGACAGCGTGCTCACGCTGAAGGTGTAGGTGTGGTCGATCGTGCCGTCCGGCCCGTGGTCGACGGTGACCGTGGCCGTGCCGGCGCCGACCTGCAGGCCGATGAGGTTGTGGGGCAACGTGATCTGCCAGCTGCCCGCCGTCGGCACGCCGCTGGCGTCGTAGCTCACCGTGCCCTGCGTGGCGATGTCGGCGGTCCAGCTGCCGTTGGGCAGCGTGGCTGCGAGGGTGAGCGTGCCCTGGCCGGCGCTGCCGCTGACCACCCCACCGGTCGTGGTGACGCTGCGCGTGAAGTCCACGCCGCTCAGCGTGAGGCTGCTCGTGCGCGCGTTGCGCAGGCTGGTGAGCGTGATCTGCGGCGAGGTCCAGCGGTTCGTCGTCACGCTCGTCGCGCCGTTCGTGACGACGGTCTGCGCGAGCGTCGAGCTGCCGTTCAGCGTCAGCGTGCGCCGCGGCAGCGCGACAACGACGCCCTGCGTGCTCGTCTGCACCGTGACCGCGCCGGCCGAGGCCGCCGTGACCTCCAGCGTCATCGTGCCGTCGATGCTGGCCGCACCGGCGCTGCCGACGCAGCTGTGGAACTGCAGGCTGTAAACCTCACCGGCGTCGAGCTGGCCGTTCGTCGCACCGCCCAGACTGCCGCCGCTGACGGAGTAGACCGCCGTGCCGCCGCCGGCGCAGGCATGGGTCTGGCTGGCCTGCACGCCGGCGACGACGGCCTGGGCGGTCGCCAGCGTCGCCGACGCGGCGTTCGCACTGTCCTCGGTCATTGACAGGCTGTTGGCGCTGACCGCTTCGGTGGTCTCGGCCGAGACGGTGGTGTCGCTGGCCGTGTCGCCACCGCCGCCGCAGGCGGACAGCAGCGCAAGGAGCGCGGCGGCAGGCAGCAGGGCCAGCCGGGGCGGGGTCGGGGAGGAAGCAGTCATCGTGTCGAACTCCTGGGGGTGGGTGGGACGAGCAGGGCGGGGTGGGTCGGCGGCGGGCCGAACAGGACGTGCAGCCGGCGGCGCCAGCCGCGCGCGGCGGCCAGGTCGCGCGCCAGGTTCAGCCACTCGTGCAGCGCGATGCGCAGCGGGTTGCAGGAGTACAGCGGCGTCGTCAGGCCGTAGCGCGGCGGCAGCTCGTCGCGCTCGGCGACGAAGCTGCCGAACAGGCGGTCGAACACGATCAGCACGCCGCCGTAGTTGCAGTCGAGGTATTCGGGGTTGCTGCCGTGGTGCACGCGGTGGTGCGAGGGCGTGTTCAGCACCCACTCCAGCGGGCCGAGCTTCGGGATCCAGGTGGCGTGCAGCCAGAACTGGTACAGCAGGTTCAGCGCCACGGTCGCGAGCACCGCGGCCGGAGGGAAGCCCAGCCACACCAGCGGCACGAAGAACAGCGCCGTGCCGGTGAGCTTGCCGGTCCAGCCCAGCCGCAGCGCCGAGGCCAGCGTCAGCTCGTTGGGCGAGTGGTGCACCGCGTGCGTGGCCCAGAACCAGCGCACGCGGTGGGCCGCGCGGTGGTACCCGTAGTAGAAGAACTCCTGGCCGATGAACAGCAGTGCGAACGCCACCCAGCCGTCCAGTGCGAGGTCGGTGAGGCGGTGCTCGTGCGCCCAGCGCAGCGCCGGCAGCGCGATCGACAGGCCGAGTGCGTCGATGGCGCGGCGCCCGAGCGCGTCGCCGAGCGTCGCGGCGTAGGCGCGCCAGTCGTAGCGCTGCGCGCCGCGCCGGCCGAGCACCACGCCTTCGAGCGTCGCCGCGGCCAGCACGGCGAGCGTCGCCGCGCCCAGCCAGGGCAGCCATTCGGCCTGGATCGCGGCCTGCAGCGGGGCGCTCGCCATGGCCGTGCTGCGCGTCAGCGCGCTCCCGCCGCGCCGCGGCATTCGGCACTCAGGCGTGCGGTTTCCTGGCGCATGCAGGCGCGCAGTTCGCGCGGCGCGGCGGCCTCGCCGCACACCGACCTGATCTCCGCGCTGCAGCGCGCCAGCACCGGCAGCGCGGCCTGGCAGCTGCCGGACAGCTCGGCCTGGTGCTGCTGCAGGCAGGCGACGGCGCGGCCGCCGCCGGGGCGCACGTCGCCGCAATGGCGGCGCAGGTCGTCCCCGCAGGCGCGCTGCCCGGGGCCGTCGGCCGCGGCCAGCGGAGCGGCGGCCAGCCACAGGGCTGCGGCGAGCATGGCGATGGATTGCGAAGCTTTCATGAGGGTCCTCGTGGGAGGCGGGCTCGCCCTGGACGGGTGCAGGGGGCTGGCCGTGGCGTCAGGGCTGGCGGGTCACGGTGCGGTTGACCGTCTGGCCGTTCGGGCCGGTCACAGTGCTCGACGAGCTGCCGTCGCCGCGCGTGGTGCTGCGTGTCGCGGTCTGGCCCTCGGGGCCGGTGACGGTCGCCTGTGCGCCGCCGGCGTGGCGGTCGACGCTGCGCGACGATGTCTTGCCGTTCGGCCCGGTGGTGCTGGAGCTCACATCGCCGCGCTGGCGCACGACCTGGCGCGTCGCCGTCTTGCCATTCGCCCCGGTGACGGTGGCCTTGCGTTCGCGGGCCTGGGCGTCGCTGCTCGTCGCGAGCAGTGCGACGGTGCCAGCCACGGCGACCAGCAGAGCCGTCAGGGTCGACAGGGCACGGAAGGCGTTGCGGTTCGGGGTATTCATGACCATGACGGGGATCCTTTCGAGTGTCGCGGGGCAGGCGCTTGGGGGTGGATTGCTGCCGGGCAGGTCCGGCGTGGTGTTCATTGAACGGCCCGGCGGTCCCCGGCGCGGCCACGTTGCGCGACGAATTGCGACAGGCCTGAAATGTTCGTGTCGCAGCCCGGGGGCGGCCCCTAGACTCGCGCCTCATGAGCAAACCGCTGGTCCTGGTGGTCGACGACGATGCCGAGCTGTCCGGCATGGTCGGCGAGCTGCTGATGCGCGAAGGCTGGGCCGTGCACGCGGTGCTCACCGCCGGCGATGGCGAGCGCGCCCTGCAGCAATGGCGGCCCGACGCGGTGTTGCTCGACGTGATGCTGCCCGACGCCAGCGGCTACGACGTCTGCCGCCGCTGGCGCGCGGCGCACCCCGCGCTGGGCATCGTCATGCTGACGGCGCGCGGCGATCCGATGGACCGCGTGCTGGGGCTGGAGATCGGCGCCGACGACTACCTCGCCAAGCCCTTCGAGCCGCGCGAGCTGGTGGCCCGCGTGCGCGCCCTGCTGCGCCGCCAGGCGCCCGGCCGGACCGAGCTGCCGCAACTGCGCTTCGACGGGCTGACGATCGACCTGCTCAAGCGCGAGGTGCTGGCCGGTGGGCGCAGCGTGCCGCTGACGAGCGTCGAGTACAAGCTGCTGGTCGCGCTGGCCCGCACGCCCGGCCAGGCGCACACGCGCGGGCAGCTCAGCGACGCGGTGCAGAGCGGCGGCTACAAGCCGCAGGACCGCACGGTCGATGTGCAGGTGGCGCGCTTGCGCCGCAAGCTGTCCGAGGCCGTGCCGGGCTGCGACTGGATCGACACGGTGCGCGGCGAAGGCTATGTGTTCGTTCCCCGCGGCTGACTGCCCATGAGCCTGCCGAGCCGCGGTTTCCTGCGCCGGTTCGACAGCCTGTTCGCGCGCCTGCTGCTGGCGCAGACCGCGCTGGCGCTGGGTCTGGCGCTGGTGTTCGGCGCGCTGTTCTACGTGGAGCGCAACCGGACGGTGGCGGTGCTCTATGCGGAGCGCTGGGCTCCGGTGCTGGCGAGCGCTGCCGGGCTGGCGGCTGAGCCATCGGCCCCGCCCGCGGTGCTGCGTGCGGCCGACGGGCCGCCGGCCGGCCACCGCCGCCTGGGCCTGCACGCGCCGCGCATGACAGCACTGCGCGAGGCCTTGGCAGCGCGTGGCGTGCCGGTCGACGAGGTGGCGCTCGGCCTGCGCGAGGTGCAGCCCATCGTCTGGCTGCACGTCGTGCCGCCCGGCCGGCCGGCGCAGTGGCTGGGCGTGCGCGGCGACCTGGTGATCCCGCGGTGGTCGCAGCGCGCCGTGCTCGGGCTCGTGCTGGCCAGCCTGCTGCTGGTGGCGGTGAGCTGGGCCTTCACGCGCTGGCTGACACGGCCGCTGGAGCAGCTGCGCTCGCGCATGCGCGCGCATGCGCCAGGCACGCCGCCCGCGGCGCCCTCCCGGCCGCTCGCCGGCGCGCGCGTGGCACCGGAAATCAGCCAGATCGACACGGCCTTCGCCGACCTCCAGGCCCGTCTCGCGCAGCACGAGCGCGAGCGTGCCGTGCTGCTGGCCGGCGTGTCGCACGACCTGCGCAGCCCGCTGGGGCGCATCCGCATGGCGGCCGAGCTGCTGCCCGACGCGCCGGGCGTCGCGCCGCGGCGCGAGGCCATCGTGCGCAATGTGCAGGCGGCCGATCGCCTGGTCGAGAGCTTCCTGGACTTCGTGCGCTCGGGCGAGCTGGCCTTCGACCAGCGCGTCGACCTCGCGGCGGCGGCCCGCAGCGTGACAGCGAGCTTCGAGCGGCCGGCTCACGAACTGAGCGTCGAGGCGCCGCCGTCGCTGGCGCTCGCCGGCGCCAACCGGCTGATGGTCGAGCGCCTGCTGGCCAACCTGATCGACAACGCGCTGAAGCACGGCCACCCCCCGGTGCGCGTGCGTGCCGCGTCGACCGCGGGCGAGGTGAGTCTGGAGGTCGAGGATGCCGGCGACGGCATCGCGCCGGCGCTGCGCGAACAGGTGCTGGACGCCTTCGTTCGCGGCGACGGCAGCCGCGCCGCACCCGGCACCGGGCTCGGCCTTGCCATCGTGCGTCAGGTCGCCGCACGGCTCGGGGGCACCGTGACGATCGGCGGCGAGGCCGGCCGACACCGGGTGCGCGTCACGGTGCCGCGCCGCGGCTGAAGCTGCAGGCCATCAAGCCGCGGCAGGCCGCGGTGGTGGAAGCACGGCAACCCGGCTCGGAGCCCCCGCGGCCCCGTAACATCGCGCCTTCGCTCCCACCTGCCTCGCCGTGCCCGCTGCCGCCCACACCCCGCCCGAGATCCTCAACGAGGTGTTCGGCTACACCGCGTTCCGCGGTCACCAGGCCGAGATCGTCGACCACGTGACCGCCGGCGGCGACGCGCTGGTGCTGATGCCCACCGGCGGCGGCAAGAGCCTGTGCTACCAGGTGCCGGCGATCGCGCGCCACCGCGCCGGCCGCGGCGTGACCGTGGTGGTGAGCCCGCTGATCGCGCTGATGCACGACCAGGTCGGTGCGCTCGAGGAAGCCGGCGTGCACGCGGCCTTCCTGAACTCCTCGCTCGAACTGGCCGACGTGCAGCGCATCGAGCGCGAGATGATGAGCGGCCGGCTGGTGCTGCTCTACGCCGCGCCGGAGCGGCTGACCACGCCGCGCATGCTGGGGCAGCTGGACTCGCTGCACGAGCGCGGCCTGCTGAGCCTGTTCGCGATCGACGAGGCGCACTGCGTGAGCCAGTGGGGCCACGACTTCCGCGAGGACTACCTCGGCCTCAACGTGCTGCACGAGCGCTACGCGGACGTGCCGCGCATCGCACTCACCGCCACCGCCGACGAGCACACGCGCGCCGACATCGTGTCGCGCCTGCAGCTCGAGGACGCCCGCGTCTTCATCAGCAGCTTCGACCGGCCGAACATCCGCTACCGCGTGGTCGAGAAGGACGAGCCGCGCAAGCAGCTGCTGCGCTTCATCGGCGACGAGCACGAGGGCGAGGCCGGCATCGTGTACTGCCAATCGCGCAAGAAGGTCGACGAGACCGCGGCCTGGCTCAACACCGAAGGCATCGCCGCCCTGCCCTACCACGCCGGGCTCGACGCGGCGATGCGGCAGCAGCACCAGAACCGCTTCCTGCGCGAGGACGGCATCGTGATGGTCGCGACCATCGCCTTCGGCATGGGCATCGACAAGCCCGACGTGCGCTTCGTCGCCCACCTCGACCTGCCGAAGAACATCGAGAGCTACTACCAGGAGACCGGCCGCGCCGGCCGCGACGGCGAACCGGCCGACGCCTGGATGGCCTACGGCCTGGCCGACGTCGTGAACCAGCGCCGCATGATCGACGACAGCCCGGCCGGCGAGGAATTCAAGCGCGCGCAGCGCGGCAAGCTCGACGCGCTGCTGGCGCTGGCCGAGGCGCACGACTGCCGCCGCGTGCGGCTGCTCGAGTATTTCGGTGAGGTGTATCGCGAGCCCGGAGCGGATCCGGGTTTCCCGGTCCGCGGAGCGCCCCCCGGGGGGGCAGCGAACGACGTGAGCGTGGGGGCCCGTTGCGGGAATTGCGACAACTGCCTGAACCCACCGGCGGTGTGGGACGCCACCGAGGCGGCGCGCAAGCTGCTGTCCTGCGTCTACCGTTTCGGGCAGCACGGCCGCGGCCCGCGCAGCTTCGGTGCCGGCCACCTGATCGACGTGCTGCGCGGCAAGGCCACCGACAAGGTCGCGCAGTACGGCCACGACGGCCTGTCGACCTTCGGCGTCGGTGCCGACCTGTCCGAGCAGCAATGGCGCGGCGTGCTGCGCCAGCTGGTCGCGCTGGGCCACGTGGTGTCCGAGGGCGAATACAACACGCTCGCGCTGACCGACGGCGCGCGCGCGGTGCTCAAGGGCGAGGTGCAGCTGCTGCTGCGCGTGCCGAGCGACACCCCGAAGCGCGGCCGCATCGCGCGCAGCGGCGGCGCGGGCAAGACGGCGAAGGCCGGCGCACCAGCCGACCTGGACACTGCAGCCCAGACCCGCTTCGAGGCGCTGCGCGCCTGGCGCGGCGAGGTCGCGCGCGAGCACAACCTGCCCACCTACATCATCTTCTCGAACGCGACCCTGGCCGAGATGGCGCGCCGCGCCCCGGCCTCGCTGGGCGAGCTCGGCGAGGTCAGCGGCGTCGGTGCGAAGAAGCTCGAGGCCTACGGGCGCGAGATCCTGCGCGTGCTGGAAGCGGGGAGCTGAGCCCTACGACCGGCCGGAAGGGCATGACAGAATCTCGCGCCATGCCTGTCATCCGCAACATCACCGACCCCGCGAAATTCAATGGTGCGACGGAGTTGCCGTTCCAACTGCGCATCGAAGACTTCCGGGCGGCGATGCAGGACGTCTACGACTTCTTCTTCGACGTGAACACCAGCCTCGCGGCCAAGGGCCTGGAGCGACTCGATGACATGTTGCGCCCGGCCAGCATGTCGGGCGTGGTGTCGGACATGCTCACGGCGAGCCTTGCCAAGCACAGCCGAAGCTTGGTGGTGAACGGCTATTTCAATGGTCATCCCGATCTCTTGCTGAAAGGCCACTACCCCGACAATCGAGAGAAGGCCGGGGAGCTCGGTATCGAGATCAAGAGCACACGCAAGCCCGGAGGTGCCGTCGACACCCACGGCGCTCGAGACCAGTGGATGTGCGTCTTCGTCTACACGGTGGACAACCGGACAGAGCCCGCTGTCGAGCGCAAACCCATGGCCTTCACCGAGCTCTATCTCGGCCACGTCAGCGTCGACGACTTCCGGCGCAATGCGCGTGGCGAACTCGGAACGCGCACAGCCACGCTGGACGCAGCCGGCATCGCCAAGCTGCGCAGCAGCTGGATCTACCTCGATCAACCCGCGTCGACGCGCAAGCCCGCCAACCGCGGCAAGGATTCGCACGCCAGGTTGAAATAGGCTCGGTCGCGTTCGACACCGAAGCTGTCGTATCCGACAGCTTCGGCCGCAGCCAGCGTCGACGCAGAGCCAGCGAAGGGATCGAGCACGACGCCTCGCCCCAGCGGCAGAACACCCCGGACCAGCCTGCGCAGGAAGGCTTGCGGCTTGAGGCTCGGATGAGGCGCCAGCGCCCGCTCCGCCGGGCGGGTCGGCGACGATTCGATCACGTCACCGAACGGCTTGTCGGCAGAGATGCGCCGGAATCCACCCGTCCCCCAGTGGCGAAGGTTGTCCTGCACCCGGCCGTCGAGCGGCTTGCGGAACACCAGCCACGGCTCCCACATCGAGCGGGGCATGACGCTCACATCGCTGAACTCCACATGCGCCGCCTTCGGCCGGTCGCCGCCGCGCATCGTCATCGTGAGCCGAACGATCTCGCCACGTCGCTCCAGCCCGGCGCGCGAAAGCGCACCGGACACCAGGTACGACAACAGTGGATTGCTTGCGACCAGCACATTCGCGCCGGGAACCAGAATGCGCTGGAGGTTGCGCCCCCACGCAAGAAAAAACTTCTCGAGGGCTTCGAGGTCGTTCGGCTTCAACACGGTGAAGCGCGGCAGCGGAGACCGTTTCGAACCGTCGAAACTCGGCGGGATGCGCCAAATGCCCCCTTGCCCACCGTGTCGCAGCTTGCCGAGTTCCTCGTCCGAATACTCGATGAGGCCGTACGGCGGATCGGTCACGACCGCATGAAACGTGTTCGCCGGCTGGCGTTCAAGCCAGCGATTGCAGTCGTCGTGCACCAGTGACGCACGACCGAAGCTGAATGTCCGCGCATCATCCGCTGGCGCGCTGCGCGCTTGCAGCTCGGAATCCTCCATGCCCTTGAGAACATACTGAGCCCGGTCCATGCGAATGAACAACTCCGGCGTGTTCAGTTGGAGGTAGGAACGCACTGATGACGCTGGCACGTTGCCAATCAGTCCGATCACCTCATTGGTGATTTCCTGAACCGTCGCGCCGGACTGCCGTTCTTCGAGCACTCGCACAATGGCGTCACGCACTTCACCAGGTCGTCTGCGCACAGGAAGAGCCTTTCGTGGGTTCCCGCAGTATAGACGTCCAGACGTCTATTGGGTTCTCTTCCTTGTCAAAGATCAGCCCGACGCCTCGCTCTCGCAGCGCTCACCAGAACTCCGCGTTGCGGTTCGCGTCCTCGCGCGGCGGCAGCCAGAGTTCGAGCACGCGCTCCTGCTTCGTCTGGTCGGCTGGCAACTGGCGGATCCACACCTGCGTCGGGGTGACGCCGGGCACCGACCAGCTGCGCTGGATCAGCGGGCTCAGCACCTCTGCGCAGGTGCGCTCGTGGCTGTCGTGCAGCAAGAGGGTGGGCTGTGGCCAGGGCACCGGGCGGCGGGTGCCGCGCAAGGCCGCGGTGCGGGCCACATCCTCGACCGGCGCGACCTGCACATGGTCGCCGGCCAGGGCCTGCAGGTCGCGGCGCAGGGCGCGCGCCTGTTGGCGCGAGGCCTCGTCGTAGACCTGAATGTAGAGCTGCAGCGGCCGGCCGCTGCCGTCGCAGGCCGCAGCGGCACCGAGCGCGTTCTCGCCAGCCCCCGTGTCGCCGGGCTGCCCGAGCGGCACCGGCTGCGGCGAGCTTGCACCAGGCGGCTCCTGCACGGGCAAGGGCGGGGCCGTCGCGGCCGAGGTCGTCGCCCGCCCGCCCGCACGCCAGTCCGAGAACAGCTGCGCGATGCTGCGCCCGGCCGGCACCGGCGCCCAGTAGCTCAGGGCACGGTCGCCGACGTTCTGCTTGGCGATCGTCGCGCACACGCCGTTGTGGGCGCGCTCGGCCGCCGCCGTGCAGTCGGCGGACGCCTGCGGCGGCTTCGCACATTCGTCGCGCACGCGGCCGAGCAGGGACTTCACGCCGTCGCGCTCGATCGACAGCAGCACCGGGCTGTCGCGCAGGTCGTGCAGCAGCAGCAGTTGCGTGGCCGTGTGGTCGGCGAGTCGGGGGCAGCTGCCGTCGAACGTCTTGAGTTCGCTCGACACCTCGGTGAACAGGCGCCGCACCTCGGTGCGCTCGTTGTTGCGGTTGGTGTTGAGCTGTTCCTGCAGTTGCCACAGCGACAGCAGCAGCGTGCCGCCGGCGCCCAGGCCGATCGACGCACCGATGGCGGTGGCGCGCGCGGAGCGCCGCCACCACGGCAACTGCTCGGGCGCGTCCTTGACGACGCCGCCGCGCAACCGCGCCGCGACGGTGAGCGGATGCCGCTCGCGGCGGCGCCAGCCCGGCAGCTGGCTCATCCACGGCTCGTGCAGTTGGCACCCGAAGTCCTCGCCGAGGCGGTGGTAGCTCTCCCACTGCGCCTCGTCGAAGTTCTGGTCGCCGGTGCTCTCGTGCGGGAAGGCGGCCTTGCGCTGCGCGTAGGCGAGCAGGTCGACGTCGAGCGCGTCGTGCAGGTTGGGTTTGATGAGCAGCAGCGTCGCCTCGTGCCGCGCCGCGCCGCCGGTGCCCGGCTCGATGCGGTAGCGGATGCGTGCGAGCAGCACGCCGCGCGAGGAGTGGTTGTCGTCCATGTCCTCGGGCGACAGCACGGTCAGCTCGGTGCCGGCCAGCGTGAACAGCCGCGCGGCCTCGTCGCGCGTGTAGAACTCGATCTCGGCGCCGAGGTCGATGCGCGCCTTGCGCACCAGGTTCTCGATGTCGCCGAAGTCGTAGTCCTTGTCGGCGCCGCAGTCGGCGCAGACGATGAAGTCGACGCGGCGCTTGAGCAGCGCGTAGACGCCGGTGTTCTCGAAGTGGCCGCCGTCGGACAGGTACCACCAGGGCCGCGCCGAGCCGAAGAAGGTGGCCATGCCCTCGCTCCACAGCATGACCGGCTTGATCGCGAACCGCCACAGCCAGCGCCGCAGCGCGCTGAGCGGCGGTGGCGGCAGCGGTGCATGCATCCAGTGGCCCAGGCGCACGCCGAGGAAATAGAGCATCAGCGCCCAGCCGCGCGAGGTGTAGGCACCGGCGCCGGGTGCGGCCGCGGCGCCCGAGACGGCGATCCAGCGGCCCAGCGTGCCCGAGTCGCTGTCCTCGCGCATCGGCGACCAGCCGTGCGCCCCGATCTCGAAGCCGCGCGCGCTGGCCGTGACCAGCGTGCCCTTGCGGTCGGCGTTGTACAGGCCCGAGGCGTCGTCGCGGGTCTGGTTCAGGCAGGTGTTGATCAGGTGGATCGGACCGCCGGCGAGTTCGGGCTGGTAGCTGCACAGGCCGGTGTCGTCGCCCGGCACGACGGTGGTCACGTCGTAGACGCCATCGGGTGCGGGATCGGCGAGCTTGCGTGCCGGGTTGCCGACGGCGAGGTAGGCGCGCGTGAGGCGGGCGCGGTAGAAGCTGTGCAGCGACGAGGCATTGGCCATCGGCGCATTGCCGGCCGTCAGCAGCAGCCACACGATGCTCAGGGCCAGCAGGAAGGCTGCGCGCGCCCCCGGCGTGAGCTGGTCGAAGCCGCCCACCGGCTCTGGCGTGAACACCAGCCACTGCACGCCGACCACCCAGGCCGTCACCAGTGCCGCGAAGCCGAACAGCCCGGCCGCGTTCAGCAGCTTCGGCCCGATCGCGCTGACCGAGCCGGGCTGCGTGCGCTGCGACAACTGCAGCAGCGGCTGCGCGAAGCTGCGCAGCACCAGCACGCCCAGGCCGCCGAGGCCGATGCCGCCGAGCACCCAGCGCTCGCCGCTCTGGAGCTCGACCAGCAGCCACCAGCTCAGCAGGTCGAGCGCCCCGAGCCACACACAGCCCGCCGCCACCAGCGTGACGAGGCGCAGCGCGAAGGTGGTGCGGTGGCGCAGCCGGGCCACCGCCAGCGAGCGCGTCTCACGCGTCGTGACCAGCCGCGCGTGCGCCCACACCAGCCCCGCGGCAGACGACGAGAACGCCAGCAACGCCAGCACCGAGGCCTTCAGCGAGGCGGTCAGGCCCGGCAGCGGCGGGCGCGCCACCGCCCACATCGCGGCGACGGCGACGCACAGCAGCGCGACGAAGGCGACGTCGCGCCAGGGCACCGGCACGCGCTTCTCGCCGGGGTCGGCGCTTTCGCGCGCGACCCAGTAGCCGGTCATCAGGCCGGGCGCCGCGGCCGCCCACCACGCGGCCCCCAGCGGCCACCACAGCGTGCCCCAGGGCCGCCAGGCGGTCGCGCTGGCGGCGGCGGCGCTGCCGGCCGACAGGGTGCTGACCGTGTGCCACAGGTGCGGCCCGATCACCAGCAGCGCAAACGGCAGGCTCACCGCCATGAACTCGCCATGGATCGCGATGAAGGCGCGCAGGTAGGTCACCACCGCGATACCGATGTCGCGCGAACCCGAGGGCGTGAGGTAGCGGCCGTTGCGGCGCAGCCAGGCCAGCACCGGCGAATCGTTGGCACTCAGCAGCGCCTGCGCCCGCAGGATGCCGACCATCGCCACCAGCCGCCCGAACATCGCGCCCGTGTAGCCCCCGCCCGAGACGGTGGACAGGTAGTCGATCCGCGGCAGCTGCCCGCGCTGCGCCAGGCCGCGCAGCAGTCCGAGCCCGAAGGTCGCACTGCGCACGCCGCCGCCCGACAGAGCCAGGCCCACGGTGGGCGCGTCGGCCGGCACGCCGGCCAGCCTGCGGCGTTGCTGCAACAGCGAGCGCTCGGTATCGGCCAGGGGCCGGGGCTCCTGCGGAGCCGGTGCGGGGTCGGGCATGCGGTGGGTCTCCCTGCGGCGGGGCCGCGTGACGATCGTGCGCCGAACCGGGTCGCCGCCCCATCCCACGTCCCGCGGGAGCGCCTTGCACGTGCGCGCGCAACCGCAGACTGGCACCGACGCTCGAGGCGCGACCCCCTCACCCCCGCCCTCTCCCCCGTGGCCGGTGGAGAGGGAGCAAGCCCATCGACCCCGCGCTGCGCCTTCCCCCTCTCCCGCCTGCGGGAGAGGACCGGGGTGAGGGCCTCTCGACGGCCTGGTCCCCGCTCAGGGACCGACGCTGACCGTCACCACGGCGCTGTCGCCGCGCTGCCCGGCACCGTCGATGGCACGGGCGAAGAACTGCACGCTGCCGGCCGCGTTGGCGGGCACCGTGGTGTCGAGCTGATAGGGCGGCAGGCCGTCGAAACCCAGCAGCGTGGAGCCGCTGCTGTCGACGCGGTAGAACTCGACGAAGTCGACGCCGAAGTCGTCGCTCGCCGCCGCGACGAGCCGCAGCGCCTGGCCCGGTGACGCGCTGGTGGGCGACACCGCCAGCGACGCGCTCGGCCGGTCGTCACCGAAGCCGAAGCCGAGCGACACGCTGCCGCCGCAGCCGGCCACCACGGCGGCACAGCACAGCGCGGCGACGAGCTGCCTCGAACAGGAAGAGGAGTGCATGCCGCAGCCTAGCGCGCGGGCAGGAGCCGATCAACCTGCAGGGTCGAAGCGGCCGCTGGCCCGCAGGGCCGGACGGGCCACGGCCGGGCGTCACCCTCGAGCCGCGGGCCGCCGCGCCAGTTCCTCGCGCACCAGCCGCACCACCAGCCGGTCGAGCGACTCGACCGAGTAGTTGCCCACGTCGTGCGCCGTCTCGCGGCCCGGGCCGCTGGACGGGTCGTCGGCCTTCGCGTAGGTCAGGAACACGAAGCGGCCGCCGGTGTACTGCGCCGCTTGGCGGAACACGTACTCGCCGGTCGGGTCGAGGCCGCTGGCGCCGACCGCGAACAGCTTGATGCCGCGCGCCAGCGCGCCCTGCATGTCGTCGTCGTAGTACGGTGCGCCGTAGTCCAGGTGCGGCGGCGCATCGGCCACCAACACCACCAGCCGGGTGGCGCCGTCGCCGCGCCAGGACAGGCGGTGCACGGCGGTGTGCAAGGCCTCGTTCAGCGCCTCGGGATAGTCGCCCCCGCCGCCGGCCTGCAAGGCACCGAGGCTGCGCTGGAAGGCATCGAGGTCCTTGCTGAAATCGTGCGCGCGCACGAAGAACTCGTCGCCGCGGTCGCGGTAGGCCACCAGCGCGAAGCAGGTGTCGGGCCGGCTCGGCAGGCGGGCGATCTGGTCGGCCATCGCGCGCATCGAGCGCTTGAGCTTGTCGATCTCGTCGGCCATCGAGCCGGTGGCGTCGACCAGGAACACGAGGTCGAGCCTAGCGCGCTCGACCGGCAGCCTGCTGTCCAGCCGGACCTGCAAGGCGTCGCGCTGGCCGCGTTGCAGCAGGGCATGGCCCACCGTGCCGCCCTTGCGCACCTGCACCTCCATCAGCGACGGCGCGCCGCCCTGCATCACGCCCGGATGCAACCACACCTGCCCGCCGGCATCGGTGCGGGCCCACAGCGGCAGCGCGCGGCCGTCGGCGTGCAGGCTGACCTGCGCATCGCCCACCGGCCGGCCGGCGGCGTCGTGTACGGTGAGCCGGTAGCGCTCCTGCACATCGCGGCGGCGCACCGGCAGCTGCTCGTTGCGGGCGCGGTAGGCGAGGTAGGCGCCGAAGTCGGCGTTGTCGTCGACGACGCCGGCCGAGACCGGTTCGTCGCTCGGGCGACGCGGCGACGGCGGGGCTGGCGCTCGCTCGTCGGTCTGCAGCCCCGGCAGCGCGGCCGGCGCGCTGTTGCGCACCGCGGCCACGCTCTCCGAAGGCGCGCCGCCGGCTGCCGCCGACTCGGCCGCGGCCTTGGCAGCGCCATGGCGGTCGGCGCGACGGTCGCCGTCCTCGCGCTCCGCATCGCCGCGGTAGCGCTCGCGCCGCTCGCGGCGCGCGGCCTGGCCGTCGCCCGGGCCGTCGAGCTCGATCGCCTGCCGCGAGCGATCGCAGTCGCGCGCGTCCGGGCTCGCCGGTGGCCCGGACTGCGGGCCGGCCCACAGCGCAGAGGCCCAGCCCGGGCCGGTCGGGCGGGGCAGCGGGCGCACGGCCTCGGAACGCGACGGCACGGGCGACACCCAGTCGTGCGCCGCGCTCCAGCCGACGCTGCAGGCGCTCAGCAGGCTGACGGCGGCCAGACCGGCCGGCCGCAGCCAGCGCGGGGACAAAGTGGAAAGCAGGGACATCGACGACTCCAGTCGGTGAACAGAACAGAGGCCCGCGATCCGTCGCGCACCCAGGCTGGCTGATACGGCCGGGCCGCGCGAACGGGGTCAACAAAAGGGATCGAGCCCACCGTTCAACCCCGTTCGAGGGCGTCGCACGTAGAAGCCCCACCCGCCGCGATGGCAGACTGAGCAGGCCCATGTCCGACCCCACGCCCGAGCCCTCCGACGACACGCTGATGCAGGCCTTCGCCGGCGGCGATGCGCGCGCCTTCGAGCGGCTCTACGCGCGCCACCATGTCGCGCTCTACCGCTTCGTGCGCCGGCTGCTCGGCAGCGCCTGCGCGGCGCAGACCGACGAGGTGTTCCAGGACACCTGGCTGCGCGTGATCGACGCACGCAAGCGCTGGGCACCGCAGGGCGCGAGCTTTCGCACCTGGTTGTTCACGCTGGGCCACCACCGCGCGGTCGACTGCCTGCGCAAGAGCGGCCGCGAGGTGTCGGTCGATGCGCCGGGGCCCGACCCGTGGGAACCCGAAGGCGAGCCCTGGGCCCGCTGGCCGGCCGCCACCCACGGCGCCGACGGGCAGGGCGTCGACGACCAGGCCTTCTGGCGCGCCGCGGGCCAGCGCCTGCTGGACTGCCTGGACGGCCTGCCGGCCGCGCAGAAGGCGGTGTTCCTGCTGCACCACGAGGACGGCCTGTCGTTGGCCGAACTCGCCGCGGCGCTGGAACTCGGCTTCGAGACCGCCAAGAGCCGGCTGCGCTATGCGATGAGCAAGCTGCGCACCTGCATGGGCGCCTACCTGCCCGGTGCCGGCGCCGACGCACTGGCCGCGCGCGAGGGGAGCGCATGACCTCGCACCCGACCGGCGGCGACGACGATCCGGCGCGCGACGCCCACCTGCGGGCCGCGCTGCGGCATGCACCGGACCGCGATGCCCGCCCGCCGGCCGAGCTGAGCCGGCGCATCCTCGACGCCGCGCGGGCTGCCGCGCTGTCCTCGGCGAAGACGACGGCGCGACCGGCCACCGGCTCCTGGGCGCGTGTGCGCGCCTGGCTGGCCTCCAGCATCGAAGGACTGCGCCATCCGGGCGCGACGGCGGCGTTCGCGAGCCTGATGCTCGCCACCGTGATCGGCGTGATGTGGCGCGACGGCCCGCCGCCTGGGACCGAACCGGTCCACGAAAGCGCAGCCCCTGCGGCGCCGTCGACCGCACCGTCTGCATCGGCCGCAGCCCCAGCCCCCGCAGCGGACCGACCGCCGGCACGCCGCGACGAACCGGCCGAGGCCGCCGCGGCCGTGGCCGCGCGCGACGCTGCGGCCACCACGGCCCGGCGTGCCGACGACGACGGCGCACGACGCGAGGCCGCCGCCCCGCGACCCCGTACGACGGCCCCTGCACCATCGGATCCGCCCGCCCAGAAGGCCGCGGCCCAGGAGAAGAGAAACGCAGCGCCCGAGGCGGCGGCCCCGCCGGCCGCTTCGCCACCGCCGCCCGCGACGACGGCCACCACACCTGCGCCGTCCGTCGCACCGCCAGACCGGGCCCGCGCCGCGGCGCAGACGCACAACCAGGCCCCGGCGCCGCTCGGCGCCGCAGCCGAGCACGGCGGGCTCGACGAACGGCAGTCGACCCAGACCACGCCACCCGACGACCCGTTGGCCGCGCCGATCGCGGCCCTGCGCGGCAGCGGTGGCGGTGCACTGGCACGGCTGGCGCGCCGCGCCGAGGCCGACGCGGCGGCGCCGTCGTCCGCGGCAGCGATGCTGCCGAGCGCGCTGGCGTGGTTCGGCGACGCGCAGACGCTGACGCGCGGGCAGTGGCGGCCGGTGGCCGCCACTGCGGCGGCGGTGGTGCCGGCGGCCTGGACCGAGGCGCTGTCGGCCGACGGCCGCGCGCTGGGCCGCGTGGCGATCCTGGACGGCGCGCTGTGGTGGCAACCCGCCGGCGAGGACGGCCGCGCCTGGCGGGCGCCGCTGCCGGCCGGCAGCGCGGCGCAGCGCCTGGGCGAGGCGCTGGCGTCCGGCGCGCTGGACCGGCCGCCGTCCCGACCCTGAGCGCCTGCGCGCGAACGGTCGGCCCCGCATAATGGCGGGTTGCCCTGCACGCCTGCGGGGCTCGCCGACCATGCTGGACACGCCGCCCCCACCCGATCGCGCTGCCGCAGCCTCAGCCGCCGACGAGCACGAGGCCGCGCCGCGCCGCCTGCCGGCCGCCGAGCCCGCCGCGATGATCCGCGTGCGCGGCGCGCGCACGCACAACCTGAAGAACATCGACCTCGACATCCCGCGGCTGAAGCTGGTGGTGATCACCGGCCTGTCCGGCTCGGGCAAGTCGAGCCTGGCGTTCGACACGCTCTACGCCGAGGGCCAGCGCCGCTACGTCGAGAGCCTCAGTGCCTACGCGCGGCAGTTCCTGCAGCTGATGGACAAGCCCGATGTCGACGTGATCGAGGGCCTGTCGCCGGCCATCAGCATCGAGCAGAAGGCCACCTCGCACAACCCGCGCTCCACCGTCGGCACCGTCACCGAGATCCACGACTACCTGCGCCTGCTGTACGCCCGCGCCGGCACGCCGTTCTGCCCCGACCACGAGCTGCCGCTGCAGGCCCAGAGCGTGAGCCAGATGGTCGACGCGGTGCTCGCGCTGCCCGAGGACACGCGGCTGATGATCCTGGCGCCGGTGCTGCGCGAGCGCAAGGGTGAGCACGGCGAGCTGTTCGAGGACATGCAGGCGCGCGGCTACGTGCGCTTCCGCATCGACGGCACGGTGCACGAGATCACCGACCTGCCCAAGCTGAAGAAGAACGAGAAGCACGACATCGACGTGGTGATCGACCGGCTCAAGGTGCGGCCCGGGATGGGGCAGCGCCTGGCCGAGAGCTTCGAGGCCGCACTGCGCTTCGCCGACGGGCGGGCGATCGCGTGGGAGATGGACTCTGGCCAGGAGCATCTGTTCTCCGCCAAGTTCGCCTGCCCGGTCTGCAGCTACTCGCTGGCCGAGTTGGAGCCGCGGCTGTTCTCGTTCAACTCGCCGGTCGGCGCCTGCCCGAGCTGCGACGGCCTGGGCGAGGTGACGGTGTTCGACCCGGAGCGCGTGGTCGCCTTCCCGTCGCTCAGCCTCGCCAGCGGCGCGATCAAGGGCTGGGACCGGCGCAACGCCTACACCCACTCGATGCTGGAGAGCGTGGCGCGGCACTACGGCTTCGACACCGACACGCCGTTCGAGCAGCTGTCGGCCGAGCACCGGCAGGTGCTGCTGCACGGCTCGGGCGAGACCGAGATCGCCTTCGTCTACGCCAGCGAGGCCGCGAGCGGCAAGAAGCGCAGCGTGAAGCGCTCGCATCCCTTCGAAGGCATCATCCCGAGCTTCGAGCGGCGCTACCGCGAGACCGACTCGGTCGCGGTGCGCGAGGACCTGGCGCGCTACCAGGCTGCCAAGCCCTGCCCCGACTGCCACGGCACGCGGCTGCGGCGCGAGGCGCGCCACGTGAAGCTGGTCGACGTGGCGAGCGGCACGGCGCGGCCGATCTACGAGATCGCGCACGCGACGCTGCGCGAGGCGCAGCAGGTGTTCGACGGCCTGCGGCTGCAGGGCGCCAAGGCCGAGATCGCCGACAAGGTGGTACGAGAGATCTCGTCGCGGCTCAAGTTCCTGAACGACGTGGGGCTCAACTACCTGAGCCTGGACCGCAGCGCCGATACGCTGTCGGGCGGCGAAGCGCAGCGCATCCGCCTGGCCAGCCAGATCGGCTCCGGCCTGACCGGCGTGATGTACGTGCTCGACGAGCCCAGCATCGGCCTGCACCAGCGCGACAACGACCGGCTGATCGCGACGCTGAAGCACCTGCGCGACATCGGCAACAGCGTGCTGGTGGTCGAGCACGACGAGGACATGATCCGCGCCGCCGACCACGTGATCGACATGGGCCCCGGCGCCGGCGTGCACGGCGGGCGCGTGATCGCGCAGGGCCGCTTCGCCGACGTGTGCGCCACGCCCGAATCGCTGACCGGCCAGTACCTCGGGCGGGCGCTGCGCATCGCGGTGCCGCGCCATCGCACGCCGTGGCGCAGCGACGCGGCACCGCGCACCGATGGCGACACCGCCGCCGCCGGCCTGCCGCCGCGCAAGGCCGGCAAGAACGAACCCACGCCGGGCCAGCGCGCCTGGGCCGAGCGCGGCGCGATCACCGCGCTGCGCATCGCCGGTGCGCGCGGCAACAACCTCCAGGGCGTGAGTGTCGAGATCCCGGTCGGCCTGCTGACCTGCGTGACCGGCGTGTCGGGCTCCGGCAAGAGCACGCTGGTCAACGACACGCTGTACGCCGCGGTCGCACGCAAGCTCTACCAGAGCCACCTCGACCCGGCACCGCACGACGAGATCGACGGCATCGAGCACTTCGACAAGGTGATCAACGTCGACCAGAGCCCGATCGGCCGCACGCCGCGCTCCAACCCGGCCACCTACACCGGCCTGTTCACGCCGATCCGCGAGCTGTTCGCCGAGGTGCCGGCGGCACGCGAGCGCGGCTACGGGCCGGGCCGCTTTTCCTTCAACGTGGCCGGCGGGCGCTGCGAGGCCTGCCAGGGCGACGGCGTGCTGAAGGTCGAGATGCACTTCCTGCCCGACGTCTACGTGCCCTGCGATGTCTGCCATGGCAAGCGCTACAACCGCGAGACGCTCGAGGTGCTCTACAAGGGCAAGAACATCACCGAGGTGCTGAACCTCACGGTGGAGGATGCGCACGCCTACTTCAGCGCCGTGCCGAGCATCGCGCGCAAGCTGCAGACGCTGCTCGACGTGGGCCTGGGCTACATCACGCTGGGCCAGAGTGCCACCACGCTGTCGGGCGGCGAGGCGCAGCGGGTGAAGCTCGCGCTCGAGCTGAGCAAGCGCGACACCGGCCGCACGCTCTACATCCTCGACGAGCCGACCACCGGCCTGCACTTCGCCGACATCGACCTGCTGCTCAAGGTGCTGCACCAGCTGCGCGACGCCGGCAACACCATCGTCGTGATCGAGCACAACCTCGACGTCATCAAGACCGCCGACTGGCTGATCGACATGGGCCCCGAAGGCGGCGCCGGCGGCGGCCAGGTGGTGGCGGTGGGCACGCCCGAGGACGTGGCCGCCAACCCGGCGAGCCACACCGGGCGCTACCTGCGACCGCTGCTGGACGATTAAGCGCACCAGCGCTCGATCTGCGGCGCCCTCTCCCGCGCGCGGGAGAGGGGTGGGGTGAGGGACCCCCCGGAATCAATTCACCAGCCGGATCTCCACGCGCCGCGCCTCCGGCGCTTCGCCGTCGCCCAGCGTCACGTCGGGCTTGCGCAGCGTGATGCGCGCGGCATCGATACCCTCGGCCACCAGCGCCGCACGCACGGTCTTCGCGCGCGCCTTGGCGAGCTCGGCGTTCAGCGCTGCGGCACCGCTGGCGTCGTGGAAGCCCGACAACACCACATGGCGCTGCGGCTCGTCCTTCACGGCCTGGATCGCCTTGTCCAGCGCGACGAGGGCGCCGTCCGGCAGCCTGGACTGGCCGACCGCGAAGTAGACCGTTCCGACCACATCGCCTTCGAGCGGGCCGTCGACGAAGGCGATCGCTTCGGCGCCCGCGCCGGCCTGCGGCACGGCATCGCCGGCGGCGTTCATCGCGCGGATCGCCAAGCCGCCGATCAGGCCGGCCACCACCAGGAACACCACGGCCAAGGCCGTCCAGACACCGATGCGCGTGCCTTCGTCTTCTTGATCGAACATTGATCTGCCTTTGCGAGAGGGGTTGAGCGACATGCGATTCTAAGAAGCACGGGTGACGCGCCGGCCCGCCGGCCACCAGGCTCCGCAGGATTGACGGGCACCGCGCCCGCGGCTACATCGGACGCCTGAGGTGCGGTTCACGCGCCCCCCTGGAGACAGCATGGCCCGCAAGTCCAGCGCCAAGAGCGATCGCAGCGAGACCGCGGACGCGAACCCGGTTGCGCCAAACGGCGACCGCGCCTTCGACCTGTGGTGCGACGCGCACCTCGCCGAGGGCTCGAGCGTGCAGCGCCAGCAACGCAGCGCGCCCGACGCCTCGCGCGGGCTCGATCCGGCGCAGCTCGGCCGGGACGGTGCGGTGCTCGAGGTGCGTTTCGCCGATGGCTCGGTGTTCTACACCGACCCGGTCGAGTTCGTTTCCCGCCATGCCCGTCCGCAGGCGGCACGGCGCGGCGCGGCAGGCGGCGCGGCCGCCATCGAGCTGCCTTTCGACCTGGCCCCCAGCACGCAGACACGTTCGCGGGGCGGGGCACCGAGCGCGCCGGTCGAGCGCTACACGGTGAGCGAGCTGACCGACCCGACCAGCCTCGACAAGCTCTACGACTTCGCGTCCATCCTCGGCCACGCGGTCGGCCGCTGGTTCCCGGGCGGCGCGCCGCAGGGCTTTCCGCTCGCGGCCAAGCTGTGCGCGTCGTTCGAGAACGCGAACCTGCACGAGGCGCTCGGCAACGAGGGCGGCGTGCTGCTGCGCTGGACCGACGGCGCCTGGCAGGCTGCCGGCAGCCTGCCGCTGGCCGACGCGAAGGAGCGCGTGCTGGTCTTCCTGCACGGTACCGCGTCGTCCACCGAGGGCAGCTTCGGCAAGCTGTGGGCGGGCGAGTCGGGCGGGCTGCCGGGCGACTTCAAGGCGCTCGCCGAGCGCTGCACGCTGCTGGCCTGGGAGCACCGCAGCCTCACGCGCAGCCCGGTCGACAACACACTCGGCCTCGTCGAGGCCCTGCTCGCCACGCTGCCGGCCGAGCGTCAGTTCGCGGTGGACGTGGTCTCGCATTCGCGCGGCGGCCTGGTCGGCGAGCTGTTCGCGCTGCGCAGCGCGGCGACACTGACCGAGGCGCAGCGCTTCTTCGCGAGCCGCTTCGCGGCCGTGGGCGAACGGGCGCAGCACCCCGACGCACCGCTGCTGCGCCCGCTGTTCGCCGCACTGGGCAACGCGGCGCAGCGCCTGCAGCCGGGCTGCTTCGTCCGCGTGGCCTGCCCGGCGCGCGGCACCTTGCTGGCCGACGGCCGCACCGACCTGTTCCTGTCGCTGCTGCTGCGTGCCATCGGGCTGGCCGTCGGCAGCGGCACCGGCGGCCTGGGCAGCCTGGTGTTCGACCGCGCCACGCGCCTGGTGCGCTCGCTGGTCGCGGCCCGCGCCGATGCCAGGGCGGTACCGGGGCTCGAAGCCATGATCCCCGGCTCGCCGCTGACGCTGGCGCTGGCCGGCTGCGGTGCCCAACCCAGGGACCGGCTGCGCGTGATCGCCGGCGACTCGCGCGGCAAGGGCTGGGGCGGCATCGTCACCCTGCTCGGCGATGTGTTCTACGGCCTGCACGACCACGACTTCGTGGTCCACACGCGCTCGATGTTCGGCGGCCTGCAGCGCAGCGCGCAGCCGCCGCGCAGCCTGCGCTGCGAAGGACCGACGGTCACGCACTTCGCCTACTTCGGCGCCGGCAGCCTGTCGCGCAGCGGCCTGCTGAACACGCTGGCCGGCCGCGACGACGGCTTCGCGTCGCTGGCCGACGACGAGCGCCGCACGCGCGGCCTGCCGCAGGCGCTGAAGCCCGACCCGCTGAGCCGGCGCCCCTTCGACGACTGGCTGGCCGACTTCGGGCTGCGCGAGAACGCGCGCAAGCCGGTGCTGCTGGTGCTGCCCGGCATCATGGGCAGCGAACTGCAGCGCCGCGACGGCGACGAGCGCGTGTGGCTCGCACTCGACGCGATGCTCGACGGCTCGCTGGAGCGGCTGGCGCTCGAAGACCCCGATGCGCGCGCCGACGGCAGCCTGCTGCGCGCCAGCGGGCTGCTGGCGGTCAGCTACGAGCGCCTGCTCGACGAGGCGCGCGCACGCTTTCGCGTCGTCGCCGTGCCCTTCGACTGGCGGCTGTCGATCGAGCACAGCGGCGCGGGCCTGCGCGAGCAGCTGCTCGCGGTCGTGAACAGGTTGAACGACCCGACCGTGCCGGTGCACCTGCTGGTGCATTCGATGGGCGGCCTGATCGCGCGCCAGGCGCTGTACGTCGACGCCGCTGGCAAGGCGCTGTGGCAGGCGCTCAAGCAGCGCGGCAGCCGCCTGGTGATGCTCGGCACGCCGAACAAGGGCTCCTACGCGCCGGCCATGCTGCTGCTGCGCCAGTACCCGTTGGCGACGATGCTCGCGGTGCTGGCGCGCAAGGTGTCGGACCGCGACATGGCGCGCTTCGGTGCCGGCTTCCCCGGCCTGCTGCAGATGCTGCCGCAGGACAGCGACGCCGCCTACGGCGACCTGTTCGATCCGGCAAGCTGGCAGCGCGTGGCCGAAGACGAGCACGGTGCGCAGCTGCCGGACCCCGGCGTGCTGAAGACCGCACGCGACTTCGTGCGCGGCCCGTTCAAGGACAGCTTGCAGGTGCTGTGCGAGGACCCGTCGGTGTTCTATGTGGCCGGCACCGGCAGCACGGTGCTGGCGATGCGCAAGCCGCAGAACGCATGGGAAACCGTGTTCGGCGAAGGCGAAACGGTGATTGCAACGCGGCGCGGCGTGGACTTCCTCGCCGGCCCCGGCGGCGACGGCACGGTGCCTTGGAATTCGACGCTGGCGCCCGAGCGCACCTGGTATGCACCCTGCGAGCACGGCACGCTGCCCGACCACCGCGAGAGCTTCGAGGCCTATTTCGAGCTGCTGAGCGCGGGCCGCACACACCGCCTGCCGCAGCAGGCGCCGCAAAGCCGTGGCGCCCCTGCCGGTGACGCGGCGCTGGCCGTCGTGCCGCCGACGCCGCGCCCGGGCCTGCTGCCGGCCGACGACGAGGAACTGGCCGCCTACATCCTGGCGCGCGGCAGCGACGCGCCCCCCGAGGTGCCGACCCCCGAGCCCATCGAGGTGCGGGTCGTGCACGGCGGGCTGGACTTCGCGCGCTACCCGCTGATGGTCGGCCACTACGAGAACGACGGAGTGTTCGGCGCGGCGAAGCGGGTCGACGAGAAGCTCGGCGGGCAGCTGCAGCAGGTGCTCGACCTCAAGCTCTTCGTCGGTGCCAGCCGCACCGGCCACTACCTGCGGCCCAACAACCACACCGCAAAGCCGCCCGCCTACCCGGGGGCCTTGATGCTCGGCCTGGGCTCGGTCGGTGAGTTGACGCCCGGCCTGCTGTCGGAAACGGTGACGCGCGGCGTGCTGCGCTTCGCGTTCGAGCATGTGCACCGCGACCCCTATTCGCCCGCCGGCAGCGAGCCGGTCGACCTGCGGCTGTCCACGGTGCTGGTCGGCACCCACGTGCAGGCCGTCACCGCGCGCGACAGCCTGGCCGGCCTGCTGTACGGCGTCTGGCGCGCGGCCCAGCTGCTGCTGCAGCTGCCCGGCCAGACCCAGCCGGTGCGCATCCGCGAGGTCGAGGTGATCGAGATCGACGAGCACATCGCGCTCGACGCCGCCTACGAGCTCAAGCGCCTGCTGGCGCGCGACGAGTGGCGCGAGCGGCTGCGCTGGGACCACCCGGTGCTGGAGGTGCGCGAGGGCGGCATCCGCGGCTACCGGCCGCGCGCCACCGGCTCGGTGTGGCAGCGCCTGATCATCGAGCACGATGCGCTGGGCGGCCTGAAGTTCGCGCTGATCGGCGAGCGCGCGCGCGTCGAATCGACCCAGGTCTACTCCGACGTCGCCAGCCTGCGCCGCTTCATCGACCGCGTCAGCGACCACCAGACCACCGCCGCCGACCGCATCGCCAGCCCGACCGATCCGCGCTTCGGCGGCGTGCTGTTCCAGATGCTGCTGCCCTACGACCTGAAGGAGCGGCTGGCGAACCTCGACAACACGGTGCTGGTGGTCGACGACGAATCGGCGCGCTACCCCTGGGAGCTGCTGAGCCCGCCGCTGTCCAGTGCGGCCGATGGTGAAACGCCACGGCCCTTCGTCGTGCACGCCGGCCTGGTGCGACAGCGCGTCACCAAGGAGTTCCGCCGACTGCTGCCGCAGGCCATCGGCGGCTACGACGCGCTGATCGTCGGCGCACCGAGCACGGCCAAGTGGCAGGACGCTCAGGGCGCAGCGCTGCAGTTCAGCACGCTCGACGGCGCGCAGGCCGAGGCCCAGGCCGTCAACGAGCTGCTGCAGCACGACCACCGCGAGTGGCTGCCGGCAGCGCTGATCGGCCCCGCGGTCAGCTTCGACCAGGTGCGCATCGCGCTGCTCGAGAAGCCCTACCGGCTGCTGCACCTGTGCGGCCACGGCGTCGTCGACCAGTGGGTGCGCACGCTGGGCAGCGGCCTGGACGCGCGCGAGATCCGCAAGACCGGCATGGTGCTGAGCAACCAGGAGGTCCTGACCGCGGCCGATGTCGAGCAGATGAGCCCGGCGCCGGAGTTCGTGTTCATCAACTGCTGCTACTCGGGCCGCGACAGCGAGGGCCTGACGAACCCGGGTCCGGACCCGCGCAAGCACCCGATCCTGGCTGCCAGCCTGGCGCTGCAGTTCATCAAGATGGGCTCGAAGGCCGTGGTCGCGGCGGGCTGGCAGGTCGACGACGCGGCGGCGCTGCTGTTCGCACGGACGCTCTACCGCGGGCTGCTCGACGGCGACCCGTTCGGCGAGGCGGTGCGCGTTGCGCGCGAGGCGGTGCATGCTGAAAGCGGCGCGCAAAACAACACCTGGGGCGCCTACCAATGCTATGGCGACCCGCAATGGCGGCTGCGCGCGCCGGCCCGCTCCGGCGGCGCTGCCGCCGGCACCTCGCTGCTGCGCGACGCCGACGGCTGCATGAGCGCACACGAGCTGGCCGACCGCATCGTGCAGGTCGTGGCGGTGGCCGGCGACAAGCCCCCGGCGGCGGTGCTGGGCCAGATCGACAAGCTGCTCGCCACGCTCGAAGCGGACGACGCACGCTGCGCCTGGCTGACCGACTCGCGGGTGCGCTCGGCGCTGGGCTGCGCCTACCGTGAGCTGGGCGACCACGACAGCGCGGCGCGCGCGCTGCAGCTGGGCGCGCGCAGCGCCTATTCGCAGGTGCAGATCGGCCAGCTCGAGCTGCTGGTGAATTCGCTGTCGCGTTCGGCATCGCCCGATGCGCAGGGAGCCGCGGAGCGCCTGCTCGACCGGCTCGACGACGTGTCGAACGACACGCTCGGCCGCTGGCCGCTCGGCGACCAGGACGTGGCACCGACCTCGGCGGCCTCCGAGCGCCAGTGCCTGCGCGGCGGCTTCGTGCTGCGCCAGGCCGCGCGGCTGCTCGACGAGGACAAGGCGCTCGGCGCGGTGGCCGGCGCGCTGGCCGAGGCAGCGCGGCGCTTCGCGAGCGCCTACCGCAGCAAGCGCCATTTCAAGGACAGCGCCGACCGGCGCGCCTACGCGCTGTCGAACGCGCTGCTCGCGGCGGCGCTGGCCGCGCTCGCGCAGCGCGAGCTCGGTGTCGCCGAGGCGGCGCTGGCCGAGGAGGGCCCGCCGCGCGACGGCGAGCTCGCGCTGGGCCCGGTCGCGCTGTGGCTGGCCGAGGCCCGCGCACTGCTCGACGAGCTGGCGGCGCTGGACGACCTGGCGAGCTTCTGGCACCAGACGACCAAGCTGGAGCTGCTGGTCGCGCGCACGCTGCTCGCCCATCTGCAGGACGACAGCTACCCGCTCGACGACCTCGGCCTCGCGCTCGACCTGCTGGACCGGGCGCTGGTGCGCTGGCCCTCGCCGATCCAGCTCGAGAGCCTGCAGCACCGCTTCCTGCTGGCCGGCAACCTGTCTCATGCGCTGCTGCACCTGCCCGGACCGCACCCCTGGGAGGACCTGCGGCAGGCCTTGCCGGTGCTCACCGGCGAGGCGCTCGCGCGGCTGGCCGCACGCAGCAACGGCTCGCACTGACAGCCGGCACCGACGGCTCGCCGACCGTCGCACCGCGCCGCAGCCCACGGCCCGCTCGCGGGCGACCGGGCCGCCGCTCAGCGGGCCGAGGGGTTGCTCGCGCACCGGCCCGCGGCGCGGCGCATGCCCGCTCTAGACTCGGCGCACAACGAGACCGGAGCGCAGACACCATGGGCCTGACCATCGACTACTACCTGGCACCGCAGTCGCCCTACACCTACCTCGGCCACCTGCGCTTCTGGGACATCGCCCGCAAGGCCGGCGCGACGATCCGCGTGCTGCCGGTCGACCTGGGCGGCAAGGTGTTTCCGGTGTCGGGCGGGCTGCCGCTGGGCAAGCGCGCGCCGCAGCGCCAGGCCTACCGGCTGGTGGAGCTGAAACGCTTCAGCGAGTGGCTGCATGCCCCTTTGAACCTGGAGCCGAAGTACTTCCCGGTCCACGGCGATGACGCCGCGCGGCTGATCATCGCCGTGGACCTGCACGACGGCACCGACGCAGCGATGGCCCTGGCCGACAGCATCCTGCGGGCCGTCTGGGTGCAGGACCGCAACATCGCCGACGAGGCGGTGCTCGCGACGCTGCTGGCCGAGCGCGAGTTGCCGGCCGCGCGGCTCGAAGCCGCGCACTCGCAGGCGGTGCAGGAGCGCTACGAGGCCGACTCGCAGGCCGCGGTTGAGGCCGGCGTGTTCGGCGCGCCGAGCTACGTGGTCCAGGGCGAGATCTTCTGGGGCCAGGACCGGCTCGACTTCCTGGAACGCCGGCTCGGAGCCGCTTGAACCGGCGCGCGATGGCGGCCCGACGCGCGGCACGGCCGGCGACGACGCCACAATACGCACGCCCGTCCGCAGCGACATCATGTCCATCCCCTTCCACCCCCGAGAGGCGCAGCGCCTGGCCGTGCTGCGCGAACTCGGTGTGCTCGACGCACCGGCCGGTGCCGGCCTCGATGCCCTGAGCGCCTGCGCTGCGCGGCTCACCGGCACCCCGATGGCCGCGATCACGCTGATCGACGAGGACGTGCAGTGGTTCCTGTCGCGCAGCGGCTTCGATCTGACGCAGATCCCCCGCGGACAGGCCTTCTGCTCGCACGCGATCCTCGGCGACGGCCTGTTCGAGGTGCCGGACCTGGCCCGCGACCCGCGTTTTCGCGACAGCACGCTCGTCACCGACGGGCCGCGCGTGCGCTTCTACGCCGGGCAGCCGCTCTCGATCGACGGCCTGGCCGTGGGCACGCTGTGCGTGTTCGACCGGCAGCCGCGCACCTTGAGCGCGTCCGACCGCGACGCGCTGCAGCAGCTGGGCCGTGCAGCGGTCGAACTGCTGCAGTCGCGGCAGCGGCTGCGCGAAGCCTCGCGCCTGCGCGAGCGGCTGTTCGATTTCGCCCGCGCCGGCGGCGACTGGATGTGGGAGAGCGACGCCCGGCACCGCTACCGCTGGCTCTCCGATGCCTACCAGCCGATGACGGGCCTCGACCCGAACCAGCAGCTCGGCGAGCCGATCACCGATGCCCAGCTGCTCGACACGGCCGGCAGCCCGCGGGTGCCGGCCCAGTACTACCGGGCGCTGCTCGACCGGCAGGAGCCCTTCGCACGCGTGATCACCACCAAGCGCACGCCGCGCGGGCTGCTGTACCTGTCGCGCAGCGCGGTGCCGGTGTTCGATGCCGCGGGCCACTTCGAAGGCTACCGGGGCACGGTGCGCGACGTCACGGCCTCGCTGGCTTCGGCCACCGAGGCGCGGCACGGCGAGGTCACGCTGCGCGAACTGGCCGCCCAGGTGCCGGGCATGCTGTTCACCTTCGAAGAGCACCCGGACGGCCGCGCCGGCTACCCCTTCGTCAGCGACGGCGCACAGCGCGTTCTCGGCATGCCGGCCGCGGCGCTGCAGGCCGATGCGCTGATGTTCTTCCGCCAGGTCCACCCGCCGGACCTGGCCGCGCTTGGCAAGGCCCTGGCCGAGGGCGCGGCCCGGCTGACGCGGCTGGAGCACAGCTTTCGCATGGCCCTGCCCGACGGCTCGCTGCGCTGGTTCGAGATGCGCGCCGCACCGACGCGCCTGAGCGACGGCGGAACGCTGTGGCACGGCTTCACCGCCGACGTGACCGGACGCAAGGCGATCGAGGAAGCGCTGCGCGCGCACGAGGACCGTTGGCAGATCGCCGCCAACGCGGCGCGCATCGGCATCGCGGAGTTCACGCTGGCCGACGGCCTGCTGAGCCTCGACCGTCGCGCCTGCATCAACCACGGCTTCGAGTACCCGCACGGCCGCCTGACGCTCGACGACTGGGTGGCACAGATCGACCCGGCCGACCGCGATGCCGTGGTGGCCGGCATCGGCCAGGCGCTGGCCGGCGAGGTGCCGTTCGAGGGCCGCTACCGCATTCGGCGGCCCGACGGCAGCATGCGCTGGCTCGAGTTCGTGGTGCGCGCCACGCGCGACCAGGCCGGCGCAGCGATCGGCGCCATCGGCACCTGCCGCGATGTGCACGAGCAACAGCTCGCCGACGAGATGTCGCGTGGCATGCAGGAGGCCGAGCGCTCGAGCCGGGCGAAGAACGAGTTTCTCTCGCGGGTGAGCCACGAGCTGCGCACGCCGCTGAACGGCATCCTCGGCTTCACCCAGCTGATGGCGCTGGACGAGGAGCATCCGCTCGCCGCGCCCCAGGCCCAGCGGCTCGCCAGTGTGCAGCGCGCGGGGCGCCGCCTGCTCGACCTGATCAACGACGTGCTGGAGCTCAGCCGCATCGAAAGCGCCGACCTGCCGGTGCGCGCTCTGGCGGTCGATCTCGACGCCGCGCTGCACGCCAGCCTGAGCCTGGTGCAGCCGCTCGCGCGCGGACGCACCATCGCGATCGAGCCGCCGCCGCCCAGCGGCCTGTGGGTTCGCGGCGACGAGCGCGCGATCGAGCAGGTGCTGATGAACCTGCTGTCGAACGCCATCAAGTACAGCACCGAAAGCAGCCCGGTGCTCGTGAGTCTGCGCCGCGAGGGCGGCCAGGTCTCGGTGGCCGTGCGCGACCGCGGCGTCGGCCTGAGCGCCGAGCAGCAGGCGCGGCTGTTCCAGCCTTTCGACCGGCTCGGCGCCGAACGACACCGCATCGAGGGCAGCGGCCTCGGCCTGGTGATCGCGCGCCAGCTTGCCGAGGCGATGGGCGGCAGCATCGGCGTCGTCAGCGCGCCGGGGGCCGGCTCGACCTTCACGCTGCGGCTCTGCGAGGCCGAGGCGCCGAGCGGTGACGCCTACCTCGCCACCCAGCCCGGCGCTCTGCTGCACGAACCGCCGCTGCCTCGTCGCGCGCTGCGGCAGGTGGTCTACATCGAGGACGAGCTGCTCAACCAGGTGCTGCTGCAGGAGGTGTTCCGCGCCCGACCGAACTGGCAGCTGCACATTGCCGACGACGGCGCCACCGGCCTGCGCCTGGCGCGCAAGATCGCACCGCACCTGATGCTGATCGACATGAACCTGCCCGACACCAACGGCCTGGCGCTGGTGCAGACGCTGCGCGCCGACCCGTCGACGCGGCAACTGCGCTGCATCGCGCTGTCGGCCGACGCGATGAACGAGCAGATCGTCGCGGCGCGCCGCGCCGGCTTCGACGACTACTGGACCAAGCCGATCGACGTGGCCCGCGTGCTGGCGGGGCTGGACGCGCTGCTCGACGCACCGGATTGAATGGAGCCCCCGGCTGCGGACTTACCGCAGCCACCCCCCGCGGGGGTCTCGGCCGGCTTGGGAGCGGCCCGGCGCTCGGCCGAGTTGATGGAGCCCCCGGCTGCGGACTTACCGCAGCCACCCCCCGCGGGGGTCTCGGCCGGCTTGGGAGCGGCCCGGCGCTCGGCCGAGTTGATGGAGCCCCCGGCTGCGGACCTGCCCACGCTGCGCGCCCACAAAAAAGCCCGGCCGGAGCCGGGCTTGCGATGCGGTCACGGGGACCGGCAGCTCACTTGAGGTGGCTGTTGACGAGCTTGGTCATCTCGAACATGTCGGCCTTGGCCTTGCCGAAGACTTCCTTCAGCTTGGCGTCGGCGACGATCACGCGCTTTTGCACGGCGTCCTGCAGCTTGTGCTTCTTGATGTATTCCCAGATCTTCTTGGTCACATCGGTGCGCGGCAGCGGCTTGTCGCCGACGATCGCGGCCAGCGCGGCGCTGGGCGTCAGGGCCTTCATGAAGGCGGCGTTCGGCGTGCGCTTCTTGGCCGGAGCGGCCTTCTTCGCAGGAGCCTTCTTCGCCGGTGCCGCCTTCTTGGCCGGAGCGGCCTTCTTTGCCGGCGCCTTCTTGGCGGCGGCCTTTTTCGCAGTTGCCATTTGAATCACTCCATCAAAAGTTGTTGATGTGCTGGGCCCCGGGCGATAGCCGCATGAGCTCTCATTCTCACAGCGACCCTGCGGCGCGAATGGTACTGCGCGTGTGCTGCATTGAGAAGCAGTTTGTCCATGGAAAACGCGCATTGCTGCAGGCTCACAGCCCGTTCTGTCGCTGCAGGGCATCAGTTGCGCGGCGCATCGGCCATGACGCAGCGCCGCATCGGACGTGCAAACGGCCCGCGCAACGCCTTCGCCGCAATTCCCTTTTCCAATTGATGGCAATTGCATTGTGTGCAATTTAATTGGGCGATCGAGGCTAAAGTGCGGCGCATGGCAAGCCCGCAAACCGCATCGAAGCCCCTCGTCGCTGCGCCGCCGCGCGCCACGGCCCGGGTGCCGGCACGCCGGGCTCGGCCGACGGCCGGGGTGCCCGGGGCGGCGCTGGCGCTCGACGCGCAGCTGTGCTTCGCGCTGCACTCCAGCTCGCTGGCAATGACCCGGCGCTACCGGCCCGTGCTCGACGCGCTGGGGCTGACCTATCCGCAGTACCTGGTGATGCTCGCGCTCTGGGAGCGCGACGGCCTGAGCGTGTCGCGGCTCGGCGAGCGCCTGTTCCTCGACTCCGGCACGCTGACGCCGCTGCTCAAGCGGCTGCAAGCCGCCGGGCTGCTGACCCGCGAGCGCGCCGCCGCCGACGAGCGCCGGGTTGTCGTCACGCTGACACCGGCCGGTCGCACGCTGCGCCGGCGTGCGCTGGGCATCCCGGCGACGCTGGCCGGTGCCACCGGTTGCGCACCGGACGAACTCGCGTCCCTGACCACGACGCTGCAGCGCCTGCGCACGGTGCTGGGCGCACCCGAAGTTTCCGCCGCGGCCTGAGGGCCGCACCCTCCCCACCTGATCCCGAAAGGACTGACCATGAACAAGATCGAGAACGTGCTCTACCGCGCCCAGGCCACCGCCACCGGCGGCCGCGAAGGCCACGCGGTGTCGTCGGACAAGGTGCTCGACATCCAGCTGTCCACCCCGAAGGAACTCGGCGGCGGCGGCGGCCCGGGCACCAACCCCGAGCAGCTGTTCGCCGCGGGCTATTCGGCCTGCTTCCTCGGCGCGATGAAGTTCGTCGCCGGTCAGAAGAAGACCACGCTGCCGGCCGACACCACCGTGACCGGCAAGGTCGGCATCGGCCTGATCCCGCAGGGCTTCGGCATCGAAGTCGACCTGGCGATCAGCATCCCCGGCATGGCCAAGGCCGACGCCGAGGCGCTGGTCGAAGCGGCGCACGGCGTGTGCCCGTACTCGAACGCGACGCGCGGCAACATCGAGGTGCGCCTGAGCGTGGTCTGACAGCAGACCGCGACCGCGCCACGAGGGGCGGCCGGTGGCCGCCCTTTTTTCTTGCCGCACCGCGGGCAGGAAGCCGCGCTCGCACCGGGCGCACGGGGCCTGTCTGCACGGCGGCTCGCCGTGTATCCTGCACGCCATGAAGATCCTCGCCCGATGGCTGCTGCTCGCGGCGGCGCTGCTGCTGGTGGCTCACCTCTATCCCGGCGTCGTGGTGCAGAGCTTCGGCGCCGCGATGATCGCGGCCTTCGTGCTCGGCCTGTTCAACGCCGTGCTGCGCCCGTTGCTGGTGCTGCTGACCTTGCCGGTCACGCTGCTGACGCTGGGGCTGTTCCTGTTCGTGATCAACGCGCTGATGTTCTATTTCGCCGCAAGCGTGCTCGACGGCTTCAGCGTGCGCGGCTTCGGCGCCGCGCTGATCGGCTCGCTGATCTACAGCGTGTGCGGGTTGGTGATCGATGCGGCGCTGGAGCGGCTGTTCAGTCGGTCCGACTGATGGCGCAGCCCGGATCGACCGGGCTCAATCGCAAAGCCAAGGCCGAACTGGTTCAGCTCGGTGGCACGGAGAAACCCTGCGGGGCCTCACCACGTCGGTGCCTGACCCACATGGTTTCGTATGCGGTTTCAATATGGCGTGTGAGCCGCGGGGTATCGAACGGGGCGTGCGTCCTGCGGTGCTCTGCCAACCGGACCCTGAGGCCCTGCAGTGCATCCGGCGACCGCACCAGCGCCAGCGCTTGGGCCTCGTAGGCCTCCAGGCTGTATGTCACCAGCTCAGGCAAGCCCAGCGCATGCAGCAGGCTGCCTGCCACGCGGCCCGGGAAAGTGGGGCCCATGCACGTCAGCACCGGCAGGCCGGCCCATAGCGCGTCGCTTGCGGTCGTGTGTGCATTGCAGGGTAGCGTGTCCAGGAACAGATCGGCCTGCTCGTGTCGGGCGAGGTGCTGCTCCAGCGGCAGCCTTCCGGCGAAGACGATCCGGTGAGGATCCATGGCGCGATGCTGCGCCTCGCGCCGGAGGTTCTCGACGGCCGCAGCGTTGTCCTCCAGCAGCCACAGCACGCTGCCATCCACCGCACCCAAGAGCCGCATCCAGACATCGAAGACGTCGGGCGTGATCTTGAAACTGTTGTTGAAGCAGCAGAAAACGAAGCCCTGTTCGGGCAAGCCAAGATCGGCGCGGCTCCGCACGATATTCGGAACGGTTCGCGTCGTGTCGTTGGCCTGGTAGGAATCCGGCAGATAGACGACCTGCTCCGTGTGCTGCGTTCGGTGCTCCGGCGGGACGACATGCACGTCCGCAAGCAGGTAGTCCACCCAGGGGCTGCCAAGCGTTCCGGGAAAGCCCAGGTAGTTGACCTGGATCGGTGCCGGCCTGAGAGCCAGCACGCCAGGCCGGGCAAAGCCAAAGTACCCGCTGAGATCGACGAGGATGTCGACCCCGCGGCGTCGGATCGCTACCGCGGCATCGGCGTCCGTCAGGCGGGAGATATCGACGATCTCGTCGAACACGGCCGAGAGTCGCCGGCGGATCGCGCTGCCGTCGTCGAAACCGTTGTCGAAAGCGAACTGCCGGAAGCGATTGCGGTCGCTGAGCTCGAAGAACTGTGCCATCAGCAGTGATGTCGCCTGGTGGCGGAATTCGCCGGAGAGGTAGCCAATCCGGATCCTGCCGTCCGTCACCGGTGCGGTGGGTGGTAACGAGACGGGTCTCGTTGGCCGGTAGTCCGCACTGTAGGTTTCGGCGCAGCGCCGCAGGTCGTCAGCAGAACGCGCAAGGCTCAGGTAACCGAAGGGCTCGATCGCCTTCTTGCCGTGGCGCACGTCGGCGTCGACGACGTCCCGGAGTGCGGCCAGCCCGCGCCAGTCGCAGCTCAGCATCTTCGCGTGGAGCAACTTGCCCTTCGCGAACGGGTAGTCGGGCGCCAGAGCGACCAGCCTCTCGAACGAGCGGACCGCGTCCGCCGGCCGCTTCAAGTCCTGCAGGGCAACGCCCTGGTTGTGCAGCCCGTCCGCAAGATCGGGGCGCAACTCGACGGCGCGGTTGTAGCTGGCCAGTGCGCGCTCGGGTCGCCTCAGGTCCGACCATGCGTTGCCACGGTTGTTCAGCGCCTCGGCATCGTCCGGGTTGATCTCGAGCACGCGGTCGTAGCTGGCGACCGCTTCCTTCGTGCGTTTGAGGCCCTGGAGCGCCAGCCCCTGGTTGTAGAGAGCATCGACAAAATCCGGCTTCAGCCGCAACGCACACTCGTAGCACGCCAGTGCCTCGGCAGCCCGACCGAGCTGCAACAGTGCATTGCCGCGTCGGTAGTGCGCCTCGCCATGATTCGGCTCTCGTTCCAGCACACGGTCGAAGCTGAACAGAGCCTCTTCGAACCGCTTCAAGCTCAGCAGCGCAAGGCCTCGCTCGAAGTTCAGAGCGAACCTGCCCGGCTCGAGCACCAAGGCACGGTCGAAGCTCTCGAGCGCGCCCTGAGGCTCGCTGTTCGCGAGTTGTCGCTTGCCCTCCTGGGCCAAGCGCCTCACCTGCGAACCCGTCGCCAAGGTGCGAAGCAGCGCCAAGAGGATCGCCGTGCTGGCGACACCCGCAGCCCAGAAAAGCGCGGCCCGATCGGTCATCGGCGTGCCAGCACGCTCGGCTCGCCCGGCCGAGCACTAGAGCTCACCGCGCTCCTCGGCAATGATCTGCCGGCGCTGCAGGTCGAGTTCGCGCAGCCGCGCTTCGAGCACCGAGGCTTCGATGAAGTCACTGCCGGTCGCCGTGCGCGCGAGCTTCTGCGCGGCGCGCAGCCGCTCCACCGCCCCCTGCACGTCGCCGAGTGCGGCGCGGGATTCGGCTTCGGCGCGCACCGCGCGCAGCCGCTGACCCTGGCGTTCCCACAGTTGCGCGGCACTGCTCCAGGCCAGCGCGTCCTGGCGGTGCACCGCCACCCAGGTCTGCAGGCGCTCGACCGCGGCGCGCTGCGCATCGGCTGCGCTGCCGGGCAGCAGCGCGCGCTGGGCCTGCGCCAGCAGCAGCGTGCGTGACTGCTGGCCGCCCGGCGCGGCCAGCAGCGTGTCGAGCAGGGCGCTGGCGCGCACCACGTCGCCGCGCACCAGCAGGCCTTGCAGTGTGAGCTGCGCCACGGCATTCGAGGCGTCCCGGTCGGCTTCGGCCAGTGGCCGTGCGGCCGCCAGCGCGGCATCGGCGCGCGCGAAGTCGCGCCGCAGCACCGAGGCCAGCGCGCTGCCGTACAGCGCGCCGAGCCTGTCGGCCGGCGTGGCGGCGGCGAGGGCGCGCTCGCTGTCGAAGTCCTGCACGCGCTGCAGCGCGGCATCGCGCGGGTCCATCAGCACGCGCGCGCGCGCCTGCATCAGGACGTGCAGCAGCGGCCGCGGCGGCAGCGCGGCGGCCGACACGCCGAGGCGTGAGCGTGCCTCGCCGATGCGCTCGGTGGTCAGCGGGTGGCTGCGCAGGTAGGGGTAGTTCTGGTTGTCGTTGAGGCGCGAGGCCTGCAACAGCTTCTCGAACATCGCGGGCATGCCGGCCGGCGAGTAGCCGGCGCCGGTGAGCACGTTGAAGCCCACGCGGTCGGCTTCGCGCTCGGCTTCGCGCGAATAGTTCAGCTGCCCCTGCACCGCCACGGCCTGGCCGCCGGTGATCAGGGCATTCGCCGCCTCGGGGCTGCGGCTCGCCGCGATGATGCCGAGGATCAGCCCGGCAATGCCGATCATCGAGGTGGTCTTGCTGGCACCCACGCTGCGCGCGATGTGGCGCTGCGTCACGTGCGACAGCTCGTGCGCCAGCACCGACGCCAGCTCGTCGGGCGTTGCCGTGATGGCGATCAGCCCCAGGTGCACACCGACATAGCCCCCCGGCAGCGCGAACGCGTTCACCGTGCGGTCGCGCACGAGGAACATCTCCCACGCGAAACGCTCGTCGAGCTCGACGGGAATGTTGCCGTGCTCGCGCGACGACAGGAGCAGCGCGGCCCACATCGTCTGCATGTACTCGAGCAACACCGGGTCGTCGAGGTAGTCCGCGTCGCGCCGGATGTCGCGCATGATGCGGTCGCCGATGCGCCGCTCGTTGGCCACCGAGATGTCGTCGGACGCGCTGTCGCCGAGGGCGGGCAGGTTGTTGCGGGAGCCGGGATTCCCCTGCGCCAGTGCCGCCGGCGCGAGGCTCTGCGCTGCCAGCGCGAGACTCAGCGCCAGCGACAACGCGCGGGACGGGCGCCAGCGGCTAGAAGCCATCGAATGGGGCATAACCCACCAGCCCACCGCTGTCCGCGTCGAACAACGCCACCCAATCGGTCCGGCGCGCCAGCACCGGCAGGTATTTCAGGCGCTCGGCACTGCGGCCCGTCGCGTCCACGTACTGCTGCAGTTCGGCCAAGCGTGCGGTGTGATGCTTCTGCAGTTCGGACAGCGGTTTGGCGCCCTGGAGCAAGGCGGCTTTCGCCTCGGATGCCGGCTGCCAGAATTCCGGGCGCTTGCCCACGTCTTCGCCCTGCAAGGCGCGATCGATCGCCTCCAGCTTCTCATCGGCACGCGGCGCCCGCGTGGTCACGATCTGCACGCCCCACAGTGGCAGTCGCTGCCATTCGGCCGGCGCTTTCGCGAGATCGGCGGCGTCCAGATCGATCGCGCGGACGACGCGCAGGCGATTCTTCTCCAGCGCCAGCACGACCGGCCGCGCCTCGTAGACGGTGTGCAGGCCGTACAGCAAACCACCCAGCTGCAGCAGCGCCACGACGGCCAAGTCACGCCGCAGTTCGCGCCAGGGCTTGCGCCGGTCGAACACCGCGAAGGTGATCAGCGGGCCCAGCACGACGTCGACCGAAACGACGAGGAAGAACAACTCGCGTCCGCCCGAGATCTCGCGGAACGGCGTCGGGTACCAGAGCCCGAACACCAGTGCCGCGGCCAGCGCCGCGACCAGCGCGCTCAAGCCAAGGTGGATGCCGGCGGCGCGCAGCCGGGGGCCGAGCGCGAAGCCCCGTGCCGGCGCGGGCGGCGGTGAGGCGGGGTCGGGTGGGGTGGCGGGGAGGGTCTGTTCCATCGGGGCGGATCGGCGGCGGGCCATGACTGTGACATCGGCATGGCGGCGCAGTTCAGCAAAGCGTGCGTCTATGATGCCGCAGCCTTGTTTCCCATTGTTGCTGCAGCCATGAGCGTCACCCCCAAGTCATCTTCGCCGTCCGACGGGCTCACCCACTTCGACGCGCAAGGCCAGGCCCACATGGTCGACGTGTCCGCCAAGGCGGCGACACACCGGGTGGCGGTGGCCGAGGGCTGGATCCGCATGCAAGCGGCCACGCTGCAAGTCATCGCCCAGGGCAGCGCCAAGAAGGGCGACGTGATCGGCATTGCGCGCATCGCCGCCATCCAGGCCGCCAAGCGCACGGCCGAACTGATACCGCTGTGCCACCCGCTGCCGCTGACGCGCGTGGCGGCCGCGTTCGAGATCGACGCTGCCGGCTCGCGCATTGCCTGCCGCGTGACAGCCGAGACGCTGGGGGCCACCGGCGTGGAGATGGAAGCACTGACCGCGGTGCAGATCGGCCTGCTGACCATCTACGACATGTGCAAGGCCATCGACCGCGGCATGGTGATCGAGGGCGTGCGGTTGCTCGAGAAGCATGGCGGGAAGTCGGGCTCGTTCATCGCTGACACCGCGACGTGAACCCAGCCGCCTGAGACGCCGGTTCACGCCGCTCAGGGCTCCAGATCGCGCCATGTCAGCGCCACCGGCGCGGCCTCGCATTGGAACGGCGGCGCCGGGTTGTCCGCCGTGCAGTCCTTGAAATACTCTTGCGCGTCCTCGCGCCGGAACTCGCGCAGGCGCTGAGCCGCGTACAGCGCTTCGGCCTGGCGTCCGTTGACTCGCAAGGCCTCGATGTAGGCGATCAGCAAGCGCACGTCGACCAGCTGGTGCAGCGGCCGGCGAAAGCTGGCGAGGGTCTGGTCTTTGGGCTCGTTGGTCACGGCGGCATAGTCGGCGTGGTGGCCGAACAGCAGGCTCTCGCGACCCTCGGCGATGCGCTGCGCCAGCGGGCTGGCGCCGGCCGGCGGCGCGAAGATGACCTCGACACGGTGATGGTCCCAGGCGGCATAGGCGGCACCGACGATCATCAGGGCACCGGCGCCGCGCAAAAGGCGGGCCGACCATCGCGCCACAGCGGCGGCCCGGCTCGGTGGGGCGGCGAGGGGAGCGGCCGGCCCGCCCGCCGGCGCCGACCCGAGAAACACGCCCAGCGCCCAGGCCGCCGGCAGCAGGAAGTAGGCGTACCACAGCGGGTATTCGAGCAGGCTGTGCACACCCAGCACCGCCAGCATCACGAAGGCCGCGCGCGCCGGATGGCCCGGCTGTTCGCCCGCCGCCCGCCAGGCGCCACGCGCGCGCCACAGCGCCCAGCCGAACAGGCCCAGCACCAAAGCCGTGGCCGGCAGGCCGATCTCGACCGCCAGTTGCAGCGGCAGGTTGTGCGTGTGGTCGAAGAAGGCGACCGGCCGGTCCGGAAAGGGCGTGAAGGTCCATGCGAAATTGAAGTTGCCCCAGCCCACGCCCGTCCATGGGTTCTGCGCCACCAGCACCAGCGCATTGCACCAGATGGCGAAGCGCGAGCTGCTGATGTCACTGTGCGACTGCAGCCGCTCGACCGCATAGAAGTGTGCGTGCTGCCATTCGGCGTACTCCGCCAGACCGGCCCAGCAGACGAGGTAGACCAGCGGCGTCAGCGCGAGCGCCCAGCGCGCGGCGCGCGGCAGCGAGCGGTCGACCACCGCCCACAGCAGCAGCACGCCGAGCGACAGCGCGCCGGTGCGCGAGGCGCTCAGCGCCACCGCCAGCACCATCGCGAAGAGCGACGCGGCGGCCCACGGCGCGCGCAGGCGACCGGCCTGCCACAGCCAAGCGGTCATGACCATCGCGCACAACAGCGCGGTGGCCAAATGGTTGGGTTGGCGCATGTTGCCGATGGCGCGGCCGGCCGCACCCGTGGCCGCCACGAGCCAGCCGTCGGCCAGCGACGGCGCGAAATACTGCACCAGTGCCACGACCACGCACGCGAGCCCGGCGATCAGCCAACTCCAAGCCAAGCTTGACACGGTGCCCACGCCGTTGCGGAACGTCGCGGCAAGGACAGCGAGGCAAGCACCGAACTCCAGCGCTGCGGCGCCCTGGCCACGGCCTAACTGCAGCGCGGCACAGGCTTCGCACAGTGTGAGTGCCGACGCAGCAGCCAACAGCGAGGACCGTTCGCCGAGCCACAGCCCACGGCCGGCACGAACCGCAACAATTTCCGACAGCAGCCACAAACCCCAGCCGAACACCGCCACCGCCTGGTTGTAGAACACCGAGTCCGGCACCGCCGCTCGGGCCAGCAGTAGCGGCAGGCACACGGCCAGCAAGGCGCACAGAGTTGAACCGAGAGTCGGCGGAGCAGGAACCGTGGGCTTCATAGAGAGGATGGGAACTGGGAACAGCAGCGTCGCGTCGGATTAGACGCGATGCGGCGGCTGCCGTGATCGACCCGGCTTCAGCACGCCGACAGGCCGGCGCGAGCGGTAGTTTGGCGCGCAATCGCCAGCCAGCGAGCTGTGGCGAGCCGCTATGCTGCACGCGCAGCGTGGATTGCCGCGCAGTGTGAGAGGCGAGGAGACGCATGGGATTGATCGGAAGTGTGCTGCGCAGCCTGAAGCGTGGCCCAAGTGCCCGGCGGCGCTGGGCACCGGCCGGGGTCCGCGAACTGATCGCGCGGGGTCAGATTGCGGCGGCGGCGGCGGCTGTCGACACGCTGCTCGAAACGACGCCTCAGCGCGAGCTGATCGCACTGTGCCTCAAGGGCGAGGTCGCCTTCCACGAACGACGGGACGCCGAGGCCGAGGCCCTGTTCCGCGAGGTACTGGCACAGGCACCTGGGCTGCCCGACGCGCACTATGGCCTGTCCCTGGTGATGGCGGAACAGGGCAAGGACGATCTGGCCGTGAGGCACGCACAGTTTGCGGCGAACAACGGCACCGAAGCCTGCTTCAGCGCCCAGCTCGGCCTGTGCCATGTGCGTCGTGGCAGCCATGTGCTGGCCACTGCAGAGTTGGAACGTGCCACGCGGCTCGATCCGCATGACAAGGCCTCATGGAACAACCTTGGCATCGCTTCGCGTGCGCGGCGAGACGTCATCGGCGCGCGCGCGGCCTTCCGCCGTGCGCTCGAACTCGACCCGAACTTCATGAGCGCGCGCAGTAACCTGGAGTTGCTGGAGGAAGATGCCGCCGAGCACGCTGCCTCAGGGACCAATCAACCCGGCGACGAAGTCGAGGCAGCGGACGCGCTCGACGAGCGGCTTACAGGGGTCCGCGCCCTTCGCGAGCAGGGCGAACTCTTGAAGGCGGCCGATGCGCTCGAACGCATCAGCCTCGAACATCCAGACGATGGCTCGCTAGCGATCGAGTTGTTCCGTCTGTACCGCGACCAAGGGGACGCGCAGAGCGGCATCGACGCACTGCGGGCTTTCACGGCACACCATCCCGAAGACTGGAACGTCGTGTCCGCGTTGGGACAAGCCCTGGTCAAGGAGCGTGAATTCAAGCAAGCCAAGCCGCTGGTGGAGGCAGCGCTGGAGCGATTTCCCGACGATGTCGCAGTGTTACTGGCCATGGCCGACATCCGTGAAGAGCAGGACCGCTACATCGACGCGGGCGCGTTGGTCGACCGCGTCTACGAACTCGATCCCAGCCTGAACAACAAAGGGCGGCTGATTGCGAGCCTGACCGCACGCTGCAAGTACGAGCGGGCCCTCGAGCTTATGAACGAAATGCTGCAGGAGCAGCCTGGCACCGAGGAGGAGCTGCTGTCGCTGCGCGTCTACGCCCTCACGCAGACTGGTCGCCACGATGAGGCCCTGCCCATCCTCGACCGCGCGATCACCGAACAGCCACAAGAGCCGCTGCGGCGCTGGCCGCGGGCGACCATCCACTTGCTGCACGAGCGCTATGCCGAAGGCTGGGACGACTATGCATTTCGCACGCTCAGTTCGAGCAAGCACCTGCGCATGCTGCCGTTCCCGCTGTGGCAGGGCGAATCCCTGGAGGGCAAGACCATCTTGCTGATGGCCGAGCAGGGTCTGGGCGACCAAGTGATGTTCGCCTCCTGCCTGCCAGACCTGCTGGCGCTGAAGCCGAAGCGTGTGATCGTCGAAGTCATCGACCGCGTTGCACCCACCGTGGTGCGCTCCTTCCCCCAATGCGAGATCGTGTCGACAGGCCAGGACGCCGGATTCGACTGGGTCACCGGGCTAGGGGTGGTGGATTGCTTCTTGCCAATGGGCGATCTGCCTCGGCGCTTCAGGCGCAGCCATGCGGACTTCCCAGCGCACAGCGGTTACTTGCGGGCCGACCCCGAGCGCGTGGCGTACTGGCGCGGCAAACTGGCCGAACTCGGGCCGGGGCCGCACATCGGTCTGTCCTGGCGCGGTGGAAGCGAGGCGACGCGACGCGTGGTGCGCACGATGGATATCGGGCAGCTCGCGCCCCTCACCCGCGCGCGTGCGGCCAATTGGGTCTGTCTGCAATACGGTGATGTCAGCGCAGACCTGGCGAAAGCCCGGGCCGCCGGGATAACCCTGCACTATTGGCCCGAGTCGATCAAGGTGCTGGACGACTTCGCAGCCCTGATCACAGCGCTGGATCTCGTGATCACCGTTTGCAACACCACCGTGCATTACGCTGGCGCGCTGGCGCGGCCCGTCTGGATCATGGCGCCGAAGATCCCCGAGTGGCGCTACGGCATGCATTCAAAGATATTGCCCTGGTACCCCAGTTCGCGCATCTACCGCCAACCCGAGGCCGAGAACTGGCAGGGCGTGCTCGACACGTTACAACGCCGGCTCGTCGATTGGCAGCCACAGGCGTGACGCATTGCGCGAGTTCCGCTCGCACAACCGTCATGCACTGACGAATCCCGTCACTCCAGTCAAGGCATGGCCTTTGCGCCGACGGGCCATCGGAACTGCGACGGACCACGGCATGAAGAGATCGCTGCAACAGGGCTTCACACTCATCGAACTGATGATCGTCGTCGCCATCATCGGCATCCTGGCCGCAGTTGCGCTACCGGCTTATCAGGACTACACCGTACGCGCCCGCGTGACGGAACTGATCCTCGGTGCCTCGGGGGCCCGCGCTGTGATCACCGAGCATTGCCAGCAGGCCAACACGTGCGCAGGCCTGAGCACGGCGACCATCGTGATCGCCTCGACGAAATACATCTCGGCTGCAGACATTGCGGACGCGGGTGTCATCTCGGTGTCCGGCAAGGATGCGATTGGAACGACCGGCGCGGTGACCGTAACGCTCACGCCCAGTTGGAACGGCAACACGGCCGACTGGAGCTGTACCGGTGGCCCGCTGCGCTTCATGCCTGCGACCTGTCGCGGCTGAAGCCCGCGGCCAGATTGCAAAGCGAGTGGCGTTTCGGCGCCGCACTCCCTGTATCGCTCCTGCTCAACGTGCTGGGGTATAAAGCTGGCATATAGCACGCTGCCGAGACCTGACAAGTTCGTCGTGCTGCGGCACATTTCCGAGAGAATCGCCGTGAAGCCGTGAAGCACTGCACACCAGGTTCGCGAGTTGTGACAGTTCCTGTCAACCGGTCGACGGCATGGCGCTTGCGTCGGCGACTGACAAATACGCATGCTGCACAGAGGAGCAATTGAATGAAGAAATCTCTACAACAAGGCTTCACGCTCATCGAACTGATGATCGTGGTCGCCATCATCGGCATCCTGGCTGCGGTCGCGCTGCCGGCCTACCAAGACTACACGGTGCGCGCCCGCGTGTCGGAACTGATTCTCGGCGCCTCGTCTGCGCGCACGTCGATCACCGAGCATTGCCAGAACAGCAATAGCTGCGGTGGCCTGAACACAGCAGCGATCGTCATCCCCGCGACCAAGTACATCTCCGCGTCAGCCGTCACGGGTGGTGGTGTCGTCTCGATTCACTCGAAGGCCGCTGTCGGCACGACCGGCGATGTGTCGGTGGTCCTGACCCCGAGCTGGACCGGCACGACAGCCGACTGGAGCTGCACCGGTGGCCCGCTGCGCTTCATGCCCGCGACCTGTCGCGGCTGATCAGCAGCGCTCCAGGGCAAACCTCAAGAGGCGCTCCGGCACCTCTTATTTTTTTATGAACCCTAGCGCGAAGCGAACGGCGGTGGAGGCGACCTTGCCGCGGTACTCCGTCCCGGGTTGGCACCATGTGTCGTACTGTGGCGCCATTCGTGGCGGGTACCAATCGCTGCCCGTGACGCTATGCACAACCGGCTTTCAAGTTGTGACGAAACTTGTCAGAAGCAGCACGGCATGCGGTTTGCAGTAGTGAACTCGCGAATCCGCCCCCCTTTGCAAAGGAGCAATTGAATGAAGAAATCTCTACAACAAGGCTTCACGCTCATCGAACTGATGATCGTGGTCGCCATCATCGGCATCCTGGCTGCGGTCGCACTGCCGGCCTACCAGGACTACACGGTGCGCGCCCGCGTGTCGGAACTGATTCTCGGCGCCTCGTCGGCGCGCACGTCGATCACCGAGCATTGCCAGAACAACAACAGCTGCGGTGGCCTGAACACGGCAGCGATCGTCATCCCCGTGACCAAGTACATCTCCGCGTCAGCCGTCACGGGCGGTGGTGTCGTCTCGATTCACTCGACGCCGGCTGTCGGCACGACCGGCGATGTGTCGGTGGTCCTGACCCCGAGCTGGACCGGCACGACAGCCGACTGGAGCTGCACCGGTGGCCCGCTGCGCTTCATGCCCGCGACCTGTCGCGGCTGATCAGCAGCGCTCCAGGGCAAACCTCAAGAGGCGCTTCGGCGCCTCTTGTTTTTTGGGCACACTCCCACTGTCGAACAAACGCTGACCTTATGGGACTGTTCTCCACCTTCACTTCAGATTCGCCAGTGGCAGTTTTCGCCAAATCGTTGGCGCACGACATCGGCAAGCGTTATCCCCCTGCACTGGATCAGCAGCCGGGCAAACGGCCTTCAGTCAACCGATTAACCCGGATTATGGAAGACGCCTGCAAGAAGGCCGTAACTTACCAAACCGAGCATCACCTGGGCTGGCTGGGCAAAGCCAAGTTCGGCAACAGCTTCCGCTGGGAGCTGGCCGAGATGGGGTACCAGAAGGATTTCGTGGACTTTGCGACCGAGGCCGTGGTCGTGCACATGAGCCGCAAGTCCATCAATGCTTGAGAACCACGACATCGATAAAGCGTGGCCTTCAAACCAGTGCAACGCGGAGTTCTTCGAGGTCAATGGCAATGTCGGCATCAATCACGCGTTGCCCCTGCTGAGTGCCGGTCGGTGTCCCTTCAAGGCGGACAAACCGATGCTCGCACGCGGCAGCGAGTGCATCAAAGTACAGATCACCGCCGCCGGCAACGAGGTGACGACTGTAGAACACCACTATCAGCGCTCCCGCAGGTGCGTAGACCATGTTTGTTAAGGCAGCTCCGGTCGGGCCGACAATGTGGCTAGCGCTGGAAAACAAGTTGATCTGCTCCCGCACACCCAAGCGCTCTGGATGCACAATTTCAAAACCTAGCGATTCCAGCAGCGCCTGTACCGCCTCTTCGTTAACGACACGGCGGCGAACTGCCCCTTGACGCGAAAGATAGAGTTTGCGGCCCGCGATCGACGGCACTCCTGCCACCGCCCTCCGCAAGCGCTCGCGATGCCAGCGAGGCAGGATCGGGTCGATCCAGCGACCACCCAAAACAAGGCGCGACGGTACGATCGCCTGTCGCAACAACACCGGCTGCTCAGGCTTAACGCGAATCAGACGATCGAGCGAATAGCCAAGCAACGCAAACTGTTCGAGCTGAAAAGGTGCGAGGTCGTCGTTGACAACGAGGCGTAAGCCCCTCCCCTGGCCAAGCGTATCGGCCACGGCCAGCGACCCCAGGAAGTCGACGGTCTGGTGGTAGTACTGCGCCATGCCACCGATCAGTAACGCGGGTTCATCGATCACGGGCAGTTGCTTCGGCAAGCGCAACTCAGCATATCGCTTACTGCCCATAAGGATCGGAGACAGAGGCTCTTCGGCTTGCAAGCGCAGTCGATGCATCATAAATCCGTCGAGCGCCGCCGCGCCGCCGGCGAGCACTGGGATCCACTGGAAGGATGGAAATACGGAGACGTCGGTCAATTCGGCCACCATCGGACGATGGCCTGGCCGGCCGTCCTGCCCCAAGCGATGCAAGCTCGCACCTGAGCGCTCACACCAATCTAGCATACGAACCCAGGGCACGGCAACGTCGCGCGCCTCTCGCGGGCAGGGATTTGCGCCCTGGTAGTGCGCCCGCGCCTCCACCGCCAGCGCATCGACCTGATAGAGCGCGCACGCGAACTCCATCTTGTCAGCCGATGTCACGTCGGGGATTGCAGAGAGCTTGGCCGACGCGATCTTCAGTTCGGCCGCCGGCGCAGTGCGGTTGCCGTAGTGCGCGCGAATGAAGGCATTGACGAGTGCCGTGTAAGCAGTAGCCGGCGCACCACCATCAAGGTAGACCAGCTTGCGCCGGTACTCCAGCTCCTGAGCAGGCTGTTGTCGCAGTTGGTGGACGTCAGCCAGCGCGCGCCAGATGCGTCGGTCCATTGAGTGCTGAGCTTCGGCCTGTACCAGAAGCGCCAGAGCATGCTCGAAGTCACCCTGCACAAGGGCCACGCGCGCTAGCAGCAGGCGGGTCTCGACCAACACTGCAGCCCCGATAAACGGGCGGAGGCATTCTTCGGCGGCATAGATCTGACCGCCCTTGAGCAAGACTACCGCCTCGTCGACAGCGTGTTGCTCTGCAGCCAGCGTCACATCGGCTCGCGGAGCCACTATCTGTGGCGGAAGTGGCACGGGGTCCAGTTCGTCGGCCAAACCCAGCAATCGACACAGTATGCTTTTGATCTGTAGAACCATAGGAAGTCCGCCCTGAGCGCGTTCAGAAGAATCAGTTGTCAGAGGAGCCGAAGTGATTGTCAGCGCGAACGCCCGGGTGAGTCCTGGCGCGATTGTTCATGAAGATGCCCGTCTTGCCGAGAACGTAGAGATCGGACCGTTCTCTATCGTGCACGCTGGCGTCGATATCGGCGCAGGCTCGCGTATTGACGCCTACTGTGAACTTGGCGTTCCGAGTCCTCTGGCCTGCGGCGCTACGCTCAAGATCGGCGCGGGCTCTACGATCAGGTCGCATTCGGTGTTCTACGCGGGTTCCCAGTTCGGAGACGAGTTGGAGACCGGGCACCATGTCACAGTTCGTGAACATACACAGGCCGGCCCGGGCCTACGGCTCGGTACCCTGGCAGACGTTCAGGGCGACTGCACATTCGGCGAATATGTACGGCTGCATTCTGGTGTGTTTGTGGCCAAGGGTTCGCGCATTGGCCACTTCGTCTGGCTGATGCCCTACGTGATGCTCACCAACGACCCGACACCGCCCAGCAACGTTCGTATTGGTTGCGTGATCGACGACTATGCGGTTGTCGCGGCGCGCGCGGTGATCATGCCCGGCGTTCGCATCGGAACTCATGCACTAGTTGCGGCCGGAGCCTGCGTAACGCACGACGTTGCGGAAGGCATGCTGGTCGCTGGCGTGCCAGCCCGCTTGATTGGTCGCGCCGATCGCGTCCGCCTTCGGGACGCACCGGACCATGCGGCCTATCCGTGGACCAATCATTTCACCCGCGGTTACCCAGCCGAAGCACGTAGCCGCTGGCCACATCCGCCGCAACGGGAGTACTAATGCCGCTCGACGATTGCCGCCTCCTGCAACTGCCGAAGGTCGAAGACCGTCGCGGCAACCTTACGTTCATCGAGGGAAATCGCCACGTGCCGTTCGCGATCGAGCGGGTGTACTACCTATACGACGTACCTGGCGGGGCGGAACGCGGGGGCCACGCCCACAAAAATCTGCATCAGTTCCTTGTGGCGATGTCTGGCTCCTTTGATGTCAAGCTCGACGATGGCCACCGCAAGGCAACCTTCCACCTCAACCGCAGCTACTCTGGTCTCTACCTGAGCCCGATGATCTGGCGAGAGATCGACAATTTTTCATCGGCATCGGTATGCATGGTTCTTGCCTCGGCTCGGTATGCCGAGGACGAATACGTGCGCGAGTATGACGAGTTCCTGCGCCTGACACGATGAGCGCGCCGTATGTACCATTTCTCGATCTGCAGGCTATCAATGCACGATTCGCTGAGGGTTTTGCCCAGGCGCTGACGCGCGTACAGGCGCGCGGACTTTGGGTGCTAGGGCCAGAGACCCAGTCCTTTGAGGACGAATTCGCTCAGTACTGCGGCTGCGCCAAGGCCGTCAGTGTGGCCAACGGACTGGACGCCCTGGAGCTCGTGCTCAGAGCCTGGGGTATCGGTCCTGGCGACGAAGTGATCGTGCCTAGGCACACCTTTATCGCCACTTGGCTGGCAGTTAGCCTAGTTGGGGCAACAGTGGTACCGGTGCGATGCGACGATCGAACCCACACAATTGACGTCGAAGCCATTGAAGCCGCAATCACCCGGCGCACGCGGGCGGTGGTGCCGGTTCACCTTTATGGCCGGCCCGCGCCGATGCATCGGATACTCGGCCTAGGCCGTCGGTACGGCCTCAAGGTCTTGGAGGACGCTGCACAGGCTCACGGTGCACGTCTGAACGGAGTACGAGTTGGAAGCCTGGGAGACGCTGCCGCCTTTAGCTTCTACCCGGCCAAGAACCTCGGCGCACTTGGGGATGGCGGTGCAGTGACTACAAACGACGACGCACTCGCAGCGGAGTTGAGACTGCTGCGCAACTATGGTTCCAGTCAACGCTACGTTCACGAGCGCGTAGGTCGCAATAGCAGGCTCGACGAGTTGCAGGCTGCCTTTTTGAGCGTCAAACTGCCGCAATTGGATGCCGACAACGAGCGCCGTGCGCGAATCGCAGCGTGCTATTCGCGTCAACTATCGGACTTGCCCGCACTCCAACTCCCCGCCGACGTGCCAGCCGGCATGGAAGCCGTTTGGCATTTGTATGTTGTAAGGCACCCGCAGCGCGACCGTCTGGCAGATCAACTGAGGGCAGTGGGAATAGATACCCACGTTCACTACCCCAGGCCACCCGATCTGCAAGCTGCATACGCTGGACAATCATGGCCGTCTAAAGGATCTGATCAAAAGACGGATACCCACAACGAGGTCTTGAGTCTACCGATAGGCCCCACGCTAACGGATGCCACCGTTTCACGGGTGATCAACGAAGTCCGTGCTGCCGTTCTGGCGCTTGCATGAAAGCTTCCGTACTCAAAGCGCAGCGCGTATTTGTACAGTAGAGATTGGGCGAAGCTTTCGGCTGAATTCGTTGAATCGACTGAAGGTTTGGCGATCTCCAGTCTCTCAAACTCAGTCCAGATGGCAGGATGCGCCGTGAAGAACATCGAGACGTTGATCGACGATGGCGGAGACATCACGGTCGGTGCGCTTGTGCCGTTCGGCTGCGTGGCAACTGCGACAGATGGCAACACATGCCTCGCCATGCTCGTGTAACGAGACGGCGAAACGTAAGCGTCCGGCTAATCTTACTGTGTCACTAAAATCATGGCACTATATGCCCTCTTCATTCTTCACATGAGGACCGATGGGTGCAAGCGAACGGTTTGACCAGTACATGGAGCACTTGTCCGCGGGGCTGGGGCATCTGGACCGTCACGCAGGACTCAAGGGCTACTGCACAGGGTTGATGCTGCCACTGGCCCGCAAGAGCGTCGAGCCGATGGCTGCGAGGGTTGATCCGATGCACGCCAGCGCGCGCCATCAAGCCCTGCATCACTTCGTGGCCAAGGCCGAATGGTCCGATTCGGAGATGCTGCGCCGGGTCTGTCAGTGGGTCGTGCCGCAGATGGACTTCAGCCGGGGCGGCTGGTGGATCATCGACGACACGGGCTTCCCGAAGAAGGGCAAGCACTCCGTGGGCGTGGCCCGGCAATACTGCGGAATGCTGGGCAAGCAGGACAACTGCCAGGTCGCGGTGAGCGTGTCGCTGGCATGCGCCCAAGGCAGCGTTCCAGTGGCCTGGCAACTCTACCTGCCCGAGGAGTGGGCCGCAGACCCGGTGCGACGGCAAGGGGCTGGCGTGCCCGAGGAGTTGCGCTTCGCCACGAAGACGCAGATCGCGCTGGCGCAGCTGCGCGCCTTGCTGGCCGAGGGAGCACCGCACCACTGTGTGTTGGCCGACGCCGGTTATGGCGTGGACACCGCCTTCCGCCAGGCGCTGAGCGCCATGGGGCTGCCGTACGCCGTGGGCGCGTGACCTCGGCGGTCGTGGTCTGGCCCCCCGGGGTCGAGCCGCTGGCGCCCAAGCCCTACAGCGGCACGGGCCGCCCACCGGTGATGCCGCGGCGCACCGCCCGGCTCCAACCGATGAGTGTCAAGGCGCTGGCCCTGTCGTTGCCGGCGCAGGCGTTCCATGCGATCAGTTGGCGCGAGGGCACCAATGAGACGCTCAGCGGACGTTTTGCGGCGCTGCGCGTGCGGCACGCCGGCGGCAATGCCGGCAAGGCGCGGCTGCGCCCCCTGGAGTGGCTGCTCATCGAGTGGTCCGCGCATGAGCAAGAGCCGAGCAAGTACGTCTTGTCCACGCTCCCCGAAGACACGCCGATCAACGAACTGGTCGCCGCCGCCCATCAGCGCTGGCGCATCGAGCGCGACTACCAGGATCTGAAGCAGGACTTCGGGCTGGGGCACTACGAGGGCCGCGGCTGGCGTGGGTTCCACCACCATGCCACCCTCAGCATCGCGGCCTACGGGTTCCTGATGGCCGAGCGACTCATCGCCGACAAGCCGGTCGGCGGCAAAAAAAACTTCATCGCACGCCAAGTGCCTGCCCTTCCCGAGGATTACCTCCCCCGCGGCAGTCCTGCGCGCGCAGCGGCACGTAGCTCATTCGATCACGACACTGCGCCAGCGGCTCAGCTACGCACTGATCGCCCGCCTCGGGCAGTGCCCTTGCTGCGGCCGAGCAAGCGCTAAGCTACTCTTGTGACACAGTAAGACTAAGGAAGGTCTGCACAACGCGACGCGCTGCGCAGTTTGAAGTGACGTGACGACGATGCCGCATCGAAGCCCTCGATCTGCTGCTTTCGGCGGCTCGTTTGAGCCTCCCTGCAGGCGCTTTCGGCGCCTCGCGTGCCCGCTGCGGGCCTCGCAGCCGCACTCATCCCTGCGCTCCCATCAGTTGGCGTCGCGCCATCCACAGGTTGCTCAGCGCGAACAGCGTGACGATCTGCGCGGTGTTCTTCTTCAGCCCTCGGTAGCGCACCTTGGTGTAGCCGAACTGGCGCTTCAGAACCCGGAACGGATGCTCGACCTTGGCCCGGATGCTGGCCTTCATCTTCTCCACCCGCTCGACCACGAAGTCGGCCTGGATGAAGTGGTTGAGCAACTTGCGTTTGCCCGGGCGCATGGCCACATGCCAGGTCGGACCGGCCGCCTCGGGCCGCTTGTGCACGCCCTGGTAGCCAGCGTCGCCGAACGCCGCTTCCTCGTCTCCGTGCAGCAGCGCGCCAGCCATGTTCAGGTCGTTGACGTTGGCCGGCGTCGTGGCCACCGTGTGCACCAGCCCAGAGTGGGCATCGACTCCGATGTGCGCCTTCATGCCGAAGTACCAGTTGTTGCCCTTCTGGGTCGACTTCATCTCCGGGTCGCGCTCGCCCTCGGCGTTCTTGGTCGAGCTGGGTGCCGAGATCAGCGTGGCGTCCACCGCCGTGCCGCTGCGCAGCATCAGGCCACGGTGCTGCAGCAGGTCGTTGACGACGCGCAGCATGTCCACCGCCAGGTCGTGCTTCTCCAGCAGGTGGTGGAACCGCAGGATGGTGGTCTCGTCGGGCAGCCGGGCGGTGGCGCCGTCGAGCTTGGCGAACTCGCGGTACAGCGGCACGTCGTGCAACGCTTCTTCCATCGCCGGATCACTCAGGCCGAACCACTGCTGCAGGTAGTGGATGCGCAGCATGGTCTCGATGCCGAACGGCGGGCGCCCGGTCTTGGCCTTGGGGTAGTGGGGTGCGACGATCTGCACCAGCACCGCCCACGGCACGACTCGCTCCATGTCCTCCAGGAACTCGCGCTTGCGCGTCTTCTTGGTCGACAGATTCAGACCCAATCCAAGCTGCTTCATGCTCGCTCCGCGCTTGCTGTTCATGCCTTCACGTCATGCAAGATTCGGGCAAGTTATGCAGACGTTCCCTAACCCATCTTGAATAGGGCCGGCGCTCCGGCAAGGATGGTGTCCACCAAGGAGGTTAGGTGGACACCAATGAAGACGCCAAGCGGCGGCCCCGCCGTCGACACGATGCGGAGCTGAAGCGACGGGTGCTTGCCGAGTGCGCGGTGCCCGGTGCGTCGGTCGCCCAGGTCGCGCTGAGCCACGGGCTCAACGCCAACCTCGTGCACAAGTGGAGACGCACCGCGGGTGCTCGCCCCATGCCGGCGGCGGCCTTCGTGCCGGTGGCCGTAGCGGCCACAGCGACGCTCGAGCCCGAAGCGTTCGCCGAGATCGAATTGCAGCGCGGCGCGCTCACCGTTCGAGTGCGTTGGCCGATGCGATCGGCAAGCTCATGTGCGGTCTGGCTGCGCGCGAGGCTCCTATGGCAGCGGCGCCAGATCAAGATGGGATGGCTGGTCGCTTACAGCGCATCGGCGACGCTGGCGTGATCACGCTGCTGTAGCGCGTCCATTGCGGCATCTGCCAATAGTGCAGGTGAGCGCCTGCCGGCACGATCACGCTCCGTGATCACCGACGACCTCGAAACGCTGGAACCCGAGCAACTGCGCGAGAAGCTGCGGGCCTCGCGCGCCGAGGTCGCGTTCAAGCAGGCCGTCATCGACAAGCTCACGCACGAGAACGCGGTCCTTAAGCGACTGAAGTTCGCCGCCACGAGCGAGGCCTACAGCGCCGAGCAGAAGAGCCTGCTGGAGGAGACGCTCGACAGCGACTTGGCGGCGGTGGCCGCAGAGGTCGAGGCCCTGCAAACGGCGGGCAGGGCCGCCGGCGAGAAGCACGTTCCCAAGCGCGAGAAGCTGCCGGCGAACCTGCCGCGCCGCGAGATCCGCCACGAGCCCGAGGAGACGACCTGCGGCTGCGGCACACCGATGCGGCGCATCGGCGAGGACGTCGCCGAGAAGCTGGACTACCAGCCCGGCGTGTTCACGGTGGAGCGTCACATCCGCGGCAAGTGGGTGTGCAAGTGCTGCGAGAAGATCGTGCAGGCACCCGTCGCGCCGCACGTCATCGACAAGGGGCTGCCGACCACAGGCTTGCTCGCACAGGTGCTGGTGGCCAAGTACCTCGACCACCTGCCGCTGTACCGCCAGGAAGCGATCTTCGAGCGCGCCGGGCATCTGATCGCCCGCTCGACGCTGGCGCAGTGGGTCGGCGAGTGCGGCGTGCAGTTGCAGCCGCTGGTGGATGCGCTGGCCGCAGAGCTGCTGCGCCAGCCGGTACTGCATGCCGACGAGACACCAGTGGCCATGCTCAAGCCCGCGAACCTGAGGGATGGCAAGACGCACCGCGCGTACCTGTGGAGCTACTGCACCACGCCGTTCAACCCGCTCCAGGCCGTCGTCTTCGACTTCGCCGACAGCCGAGGTGACCAGCATGTACGCGCCTTCCTCGGGCTGCCAGGAACGCCGGACCAGCGCGGCTGGCAGGGCAAGCTCGTCACCGACGACTTCAGCGGCTACAAGGCCTGCTTCGAGCTCGGCGTGACCGAGGTCGGCTGCATGGCGCATGCGCGGCGCAAGTTCCACGAGCTGTGGGCCAACCACGGCAGTCAGGTCGGCGAGCAGGCGCTGAAGTTCTTCGGCGAGTTGTACGACGTCGAGAGGGATGTGGCAGACGCCGATAGCCGCACGAGACTCGACGCACGACGACGATCACGGCCCGTGGCCGATGCGTTGCATCAGTGGATGCTGCAGCAGCGCCAGAAGATCCCGGACGGCTCGGCCACCGCCCGGGCGATCGACTACAGCCTCAAGCGTTGGGTGGCGCTCACGCGCTACCTGAACGACGGCGATCTGCCGATCGACAACAATTGGGTGGAGAACCGCATCCGGCCGATCGCGCTCGGACGGCAGAACTGGTTGTTCGCCGGATCACTGCGCGCGGGCAAGCGGGCCGCTGCCGTGATGAGCCTGATCCAGTCGGCCAAGCTCAACGGGCACGACCCGTATGCCTACATGCGCGACGTGCTCGAGCGGCTGCCGACGCAGCCCGCCAGCCGGATCGCCGAACTCCTGCCGCATCGCTGGCGGCCGACCGCGTCGGTCTGACCTCCTCGCCCATCGTCAAGATGGGTTGGCCGGACGCTTACGGCGAAACGCTCGGTGCGCTTCTGAAACGCCTGGACAGGGCCATCGCCCTTGCCTGGTCCAACGAGGTCTACACCGACGAGGTCAAGGGGCCTGCCTAACCGCCTTGACATCGATCGGCGAGCTGACAAGGTGGCGTGACCAGACGCTTACGACCACGCCGAGGGCGAGTGTCGACGTTCAACACTTGAACGACACACTGCAGCGGCGCAGCGCGCTTGCAGAACCGCCATCAGCTCGCCGCGGACCGCCCGTGCACGATTGGCAGGGGAGCCATTCCAGGGCTCTTGTTTCCACTGCCCACGTGTCGCTCCAGCGTTCATCGGGTGCTACGGCAAACCACCAGTTCAGGCCAACGCTCAGGCTAACGGCTTCTCCCCTACAACACGCATGTCTCTGGGTTCGCGCAGCTTGAACTGCGCCGGCTCTTGGCGAACGTTGATGAAGCCAACGCTTTCCATCAGCCGCTTGAGACTTTCAGGCGTGTATCCCCAGCGGTGGATCATGTACGGATCCTTCCAAGCCGGATCCCCGTAGAAAACCCACATCGTCCGTTGCCCCTCCTTCGTCGGCAGCGCTGCGCGCTCTGGGTCTTTGAGGAACGCCTCGCAAGCGCTGATGAGGTTCGGACACTCCAGAATCATTTGCCCTCCTGGCTTGAGCACCCTAAGCCATTCGCAAAGAATGGCTTCAATCTCCCATCTCCAGAAGTGCTCGACGACATGCACCGCAAGTATCTCGTCGGCGAAGCTCGATTCAAAGACACTCAAATCGTGGAGATCGCATAGAACATCAGGTGTCTGGCCAGCGCGCGCTGCAACGACATCGACGTTCAGATAGCCCGCGAGGATTTTGTCTCCACAGCCAAGGTTCAACCTTACAGGCGCCCGCTGCGGTAGCGGAATCTCGGTGTGCGGCACTGGAAGGTACTGACTGGTCCGTCCTCCAGTCGCTGGCTTATCTCCGATCGCGACTGCTTCAGTTAACGCGGCCTGCCATGCGTGGCCTATCGTACCGAGGCTGCAACTGGCGATCGCTGCACCCTGTCCCAATGTCAACGCCCGCAACGCGGCCTCCGGACGCTGCAGATGACCTCGCAGCGCCGAAAGCGGCGTGTCGGTCAGCATGACGAACTCTGCAAACGGCTTGTAAGCGACAAGAGGCGAAGCAATTACGTAACGCCCTGCATGCAGGGCGTCAGTCAGTCGATTGCTGGTCTTCACCGCCTTCGTTGGATCGGTCAGGTCAGCTGGAATTAGCACCACATCGGCATCCCGAACCACCGACCATTGCGTTTCCTCGTCCCATGGCACCAACTCCATCGAAGCCCTGGGACCATACTGGCGATTGAATTTGATCACCTGAGCCTCGATGGCCTCCTGAGGCCGCGTGACCACCCACAGAATAAAGGGGAACTCCTCAGAGATGGACACGATCTGCTCGGCCCAATCGCGCATGGCGGGCCAATTTTGACCATCGCCGTACCAAACGAGTTGGAGCCGCTTAGCACCCCTGCTAGATAGCAGTCCGCCAATAATCCGCGAGAGCCCGGTGGGACTGCGAAAGACGCGGGGCTCTCCACGCGGCGAACCGATTGGGTCACCGATCACACGGACAGGCCGATCAGTATGTCGCCGCACGGCGGCACCCATGGCATCGGAACCGACGACGCAAATATCTACCCCGCTCGCGAGGCACCGCCAGTAGAGCCCAAGTGTCGGGTGATCGAAATGATCGTCGTTGAAGTCGGCCAGGACGGCAACGCCCTGGCGCCGAGCCGCGTCGATTTGGCCGAGAACATGCTCGCCGATTCGCTTACGCATCTGCGCATCACCGCCGAAAGGCGGCAACTTCGCAACGACAACGGCGTCGGGTAGATCACCGGCATCGACCATCCACCGGTGCTGATCAATGAAGTGAACACGGTGCCCGTTACTGGACAACCATCCTGCGGGCAGCGCAGCGCGATAGCGATTGGATGCCAAATTGGAGCGGTAAACGCCTTCGTCAGAACCCCTGACCCCTTCAGCGATCCAGTGAATATGCATTCCGCTCGAGGGCGATTGAACTGGCAGCGGCTCACTCATCGCCGTTGATCCACCTTCAGCATCGCTTCCCGTACCGCGAACCATTCACCTGCATACTCACAGGAGGCATACTCATTAAAGTACGGGCCGCCAATCGTGAAATGCGCGTTGCTCGCCGTCGGGTCCGGCGCGTCATAGCCCACCAGATGGTTCCATCCGTGCGGCAGCTCGCCGATCAGGTCGTCATTCGCCAGCCATTTGAACTGGTGCAGCTCAAGGCCGGTCGCGGTGTTCACGAACTCGGGTGTCAGTGCCTTGCACTTCGCGTTGTTGAAGAGCATCACGCTCGACCAGTTCTTCTTGCCGTAGGCCGTTTGCGGCTGGTCGAGGAACTTGGTGGTTTCGGCCGGCCGGTGGTCGTGCTTGACGCACATCACCGCGTAGCGGTCGTCGCGAAGCGCCCAGAGCTTGGCGATGTCGTCGCGCATGAGCATGTCGCAGTCCATGAACAGCGACCAGCCCTCATAGGCACTCAGGTAGGGCGTGAGGAAGCGCGTGAACGAGAAGTCGGTGGACTGCAGGGCGGTGGGTTCGCGCCAGAACACGCTCTTCAGGTTACCCAGGGCCAACGGCGTGATGCTTACCGGCTGCGAAGCACGGGCCAGGATGCTGTGCGAGAGCACATGCCACGCGGCAGTTTCGCGCGCGTCAAAGCCGATGAATACTCGAATCATGCTTGCGGTGGTGTCGCGCCGGGCCGGGCCGGAAACTCATTGAATAGCTGGCGATAGTACGGCGTCGTGTACATGCTCAATGCGATGGCCACGTCCAGCACTCCGCAGCTGATGAGAAACAATTCCGGCCACGGAAGCCAGTAATCCGACTTTAGCAGCAGGTCCACGGTCCAACCGACGTTGAGCGCGGCCGTCACCGCCACGATCTCACGCCCGCGACGCCACAGCAGGCGAGCCCAGGCGCCCGCAGTGGGCTGCCGGTAGAAGGCTGCGAAGGCCAGCAGCACGACGGGCACTTCCATGCCCAGGGCGACCCACGGAACGCCCCCATCGCCGAGCAGCAGGACGGACGACCCTTCGCGCCGAGCCGACACGACGATCAACAGCAGCAGCACCCAGTGCCGCGCCAGCAGCGCCAGCGCGACCCACAGCAGGCTCGGGATGCGCAGCACGCCGTGATGGTCGATCTGAAACGCAGCGTCGTGAGGTGAAGAGTTGTCGGCCATGAAGGTCGCCCGCTTTGAAATGGCTTCGACAGAGAGCCCTGGTTCAGCAAAGATGCATTGCGCCTTGCAGTGCGCGATGCTACAGCTGGAACACCAGCCCCTTCACCAGCGGCTCCACCCGGTGCGCCGTGTCGATGGCGCGGATCTGCGCCACCACGGCCGCCACTTCGCCGGGCTTGGGGTGGGTGATGTGCACCGGCACGCTGCCGTCGAGCTGGGCCAGCTCGGCGGCCAGGCTGCTGGGCGCGAGGTGGCCGCTCAGGTCGGCGAGCCAGCGCTCGTCGTCGCCGAAGGCGGTCTCGATGATGAGGTGGGCGATGCGCCGGCCTTTCAGCGCGGCCCACAGCGCTGGGTTGGGGCCAATGTCGCCGCTGTAGACCCACCAGCCTTCGTCGCTGTCGACTGCAAAGCCGCAGGCCGGCACGGTGTGCGACGCGGGCAGCACCTCGATGTGCCGAGCGACAAGTCTGGCTAGAATGGCCTATATTTTCGCCCCACCGGAGCCACCATGACGACCGTCAACATGTTGGAAGCAAAGAACACGCTGTCGAAGCTGGTCGAGCAGGTGGCCTCGGGGCAGGAACTCGAGATCACCATCGCCCGGCACGGGCGCCCGGCCGCGCGGCTGGTGCCGGTGCGGCCGGGTGGCGGCGCCGGGGTTCGGCTGGGTGTGGCGCGCGGCCGTTTCGTGGTGCCCGACAGCATCGATGCATCGGCCGCCGAGGCCGCGGCGCTTTTCCACGGCGTGGTGCGCTGACGGATGCGCCTGCTGCTCGACACCCACGTGCTGCTGTGGGCGCTGGCCGACGACCGGCGCCTGCCGCAGCGCGCCCGCAAACTGATCGCGGACCCGGACAACGAGGTGTGGGTCAGCGCGGTCAGCATCTGGGAGGTGTCGATCAAGCACGCTCTGGGGCGCGGCGACATGCCGATCTCCGGTGCGGCGGCATTGCAGTATTGCCAGGCGGCCGGCTACACCTTGCTGTCGATCACGCCGGCTCATGCCGCCGCCACCGAAACGCTGCCGGCACTGCACGCCGACCCGTTCGACCGCCTGCTGGTGGCGCAGGCGCTGTGCGAGCCGCTGCGCCTGATCACGCACGACGAGACCGTGGCGCACTACAGCGACACGGTGATCCGGGTCTGACGGCGGACCACTGACGCGCGTCGCGCAGCGTCCGCGCCTACAGCTCGAACACCAGCCCCTTCACCAGCGGCTCCACCCGGTGCGCCGTGTCGATGGCGCGGATCTGCGCCACCACGGCTGCCACTTCACCGGGCTTGGGGTGGGTGATGTGCACCGGCACGCTGCCGTCGAGCTGGGCCAGCTCGGCGGCCAGGCTGCTGGGCGCGAGGTGGCCGCTCAGGTCGGCGAGCCAGCGCTCGTCGTCGCCGAAGGCGGTCTCGATGATGAGGTGGGCGATGCGCCGGCCTTTCAGCGCGGCCCACAGCGCCGGGTTGGGGCCGGTGTCGCCGCTGTAGACCCACCAGCCTTCGTCGCTGTCGACTGCGAAGCCGCAGGCCGGCACGGTGTGCGACGCGGGCAGCACCTCGATGCGCCGCTGCGCGGCGCCTCGGCCGAACAGGAGGGTGTCGCCGATGGCAAAGGGTTGCAGCCGCAGGATCGGGTAAGCGGCGCTCGGGATGCTGGTGAAGTCGGGCCAGATCTGGCCGTTGAAGAGGTGGGCGCGCAGCGCCGCCAAGGTTTCGGGCAGGCCGTGCACGCGGATCGGGCCACGCTCGGGCTGGGTGAGCCGCAGCTTCATCACGCTGTCGGCCAGCAGCGGGATGGCGAGCACGTGGTCGAGGTGAGAGTGCGAGACGAGGATGTCGTCGATGCCGGCCATCGCGTCGAGCGCGAGGTCGCCCACGCCGGTGCCGGCGTCGATGAGCACGTTGTCGTCGAGCAGGAAGGCGGTGGTGCGGCTCCCCGACGCGATGGAGCCGGAGCAGCCGAGCACCTGCAGGCGCACGGGGCACCGGCTCATGGCGATGGCACCGTCGACGCGGAAGCGGCGGCGCCCTGAAGCACGAAAAACGTCACCGCTCGATGGTGCCGCCGCAGCGGGGAGCGGGCAAGCTCCAGGCCGTGCGATGCCTCACGGCGTGGCAGCTTGCGCGTGGTGCAGTGCTGAAAATGTGCTGCGCCGCGGCACTAATGCCCGTGGCCGAGCAGGCAGGCGTTCAGTTCTGCACGAACTGCATCTGCGTGCCCGCGAGTTCGATCACGTCGCCGTTCTTCAGATGCACCGGGTCGCCGCCGACCTCGCTGCCGTTGACCGTGGGGCGGCTGCCGCCCTCGACGTGGGCGAACACGTAGCCGCCGGGGCGCTTGGTGATCGATGCAACCTGCACGCCGGGCTTGCCGACGGTGGTGACCACCTTGGTCAGCGCCACCTCGCGGCCAACGGCCGCGCCGTTGAGCACCTTGATCGATGCCGAACTCGTGCCGGTGAGCGTCGCGAAATTGGAGTTGCTCAGCGGCGCGGTGTGCTGGAAGCTCGGTGCGGCAGCCGCGGCGGCCCCCGGCTTGAGGATCATGGTCTTCTCGTAGTCCGAGCTTTCAACGCTCAGGTACTTGATCTTGTACTTGCCGATCTCGACGGTGTCGTTGTGCTGCAGCAGCTGCTTCTTGACGGCCTTGCCGTTGATGTAGGTGCCGTTGGTGCTGTTGAGGTCTTCGATGAAGACGTCCTGGCCCACCATCTGCAGCACGGCGTGCTCGCCGCTGACGGCGAGGTTGTCGATCACGATGTCGTTGTACGGGCGGCGACCGAGCGTCGTCTTGTCCTTGGTGAGCTGGACCTCCTTGATGACGACTCCGTCCAGCGATACGACCAACTTGCCCATGCGTGACCCCGTGCGTCTGACTTCTGATGTGGTGGAACCGACGACCTGCTGCGCGCCTGCTCGACCGCGTGTCTGGGCGCCGCTTCAGCGGCGGAACGGCCACCAGGCCCGCGACACCGGCACAGCACCCGAGGCGCGCACCAGAATGACCGAGATGTTATCCCGTCCGCCAGCATCGTTGGCAGCCTGCACCAGCGCCTGCGAGGCCTGCGGCAAAGAGTCGTGCTGACGCAACACGGCAGCGATCTGCTCGTCGTCGATCATGTCCGACAGGCCGTCGGAGCACAGCAGGATCCAGTCGCCCGGCTGGCTCTGGTGCAAGTGGGTCTCGAGCAGCACGGTGTCTTCGACGCCCACCGCCCGGGTCACCAGGTTCTTGTTGTTGGATGCGGCGGCCTGCTCGGGCGTGATGAGCCCGGCGTCGAGCTGCTCCTGGAGCAAGGAATGGTCGCGCGTGATCTGCGACAGTTCGCCGTCACGCCAGCGGTAGCCCCGCGAGTCGCCGATGTGCCCGAGCAGCAGCCGCGAATCGCGCAGCACCGCGACCACCAGCGTCGTGCCCATGCCGGCGTACTGCGGGTTGGAGTTGGCGGCGTTGAAGATCGCGCGGTTGGCGTTGTCAACGCAGATGTCCATCGCGCGCCGCACGTCGGTGTCGGTGGCCTGGGCGCTGGCTTCGCTGAGCCAGCGGCCGAGCTCGGCCTTGATGAAGCTGGTGAGCATGCTGCTGGCCACTTCGCCGGCGTTGTAGCCGCCCATGCCGTCGGCCAGCACGGCCAACGCGGCCACCTCGTCGACGACCACCGAGTCTTCGTTGTTGTTGCGCGATCGGCCGGTGTCCGTGGCACTGACGAACTCGAAACGCAGGGCAGAGGGGGTCGGGAGCGTTGGCATCGGAAAGCGACTGAGCGCGCCAGTGCGCGCGAACACTAGGGATTGTGCCCGGCTTCCGGCGCGGCGGGAGCCGTCGCCGGGGCTGCGGCCTCGGCGGCCGGGCCGGCAGCGGCGTTCGTCGGGGCCCGGAGCTGCACGAGCACGGCATGCAGGTCGGCGGCCAGCGCTTCGCCGTCGGCGTAGCGGACCTCGGGGCGTTTCTCGAGCGCGAGGGCCACGATGTCGGCCAGCGCAGCCGGCAGTTCGGGGCGCAGGGTGCGCACGTCGGGGGCCACGTCGTTGGCGATCGAGCGGATCAGCTCGGCCATCGAATCCGGGCTGTGAGGCAGCGCGCCGGTCAGCAGCTGGAACAGCGTGACGCCGAGCGCGTACAGGTCGCTGCGGCCGTCGACGCGCGCACCGGCCATCTGCTCCGGCGACATGAACGACGGCGTGCCGAGCACGAGACCGGTGCGCGTCTGGGTCGAGTCGATGATGCGGGCGATGCCGAAATCGGTGACCTTGACCATGCCGCTCTTCAACTCGACCATGATGTTGGCCGGCTTGATGTCGCGGTGCGTCACGCCTTGCCGGTGGGCGTAGGCCAGGGCCTTCGCCACGCGCGCGACGATGCCCAGCACCGCCGGCACCGGCAGCAGCCGCGTGGGCTGGGTGAATTCGCTGAGGTCGGACCCGCTCAGCAGCTCCATCGCGATGTAGGCCGTGCCGTCCTGTTCGCCGGCCTCGCGCACGACCACGATGTCGGGGTGTTGCAACCGGCCGGCCATCTCGGCCTCGCGGAAGAAGCGCTCGCGGGCCTCGGTGAGGGCTTCGCCGTGGAATTCGCGGCCGAGCGCCATGGTCTTGAGCGCCACCACCTCGCCGGTGCGCTCGTCGCGGCACAGCAGCACGGCACCCATCGCACCGCGGCCGATGTCGCGTTCGATCAGGTAGGAGCCGATGCGGCGCTGCGGCTCCAGGGTACGCGGGTCGAGCACGGTGTCCTGCACCGAGTCGAGCTGCGTGCTGAGGAAACCGGAGCCCGGTGCGCGGTCGGTGCGGCGGCGCCGGATCGACGGTGGGGATGCGGCGCGCCGACGCCACCAGACCAGCCCCGCGAACAAGGCCAGCCCGAGGCCGATCCACAGGCCAATGGAGTCGGTGGCCGCGACGTCGGTGGCGGCCGACGCCGACGACACGGCCACGCCCATCCAGGTGCCGAGACAGACCCAGCGCCGTGGTGCCGACAGAACACGGTCAGGAGGAAGGCTCATGGCGAAACGGTAGCATGGCACCGTCGACGCCGTGGCCGAGACGCCGCCCCGGGATGTCAGGTGGCGGACTCGCTGTCGCGTGAGCGCGCCGCGGCCCACTTGCCGAGTGCGAGCACCACCAGTGCGCCTGCGATCCCGCAGGTGTATTTCATCGCATCGGTCTGCGCGATCAGGCCTTGCACCGCCGGGTCACCGAGCGCCATCGTGCCGGCAATCCAACCCAGCAGCATGGCGCCGATGGTGATGATCACGGGAAAGCGATCCATCATCTTCAGCACCAGCTGGCTGCCCCAGACGATGATCGGGATGCTGACGAGCAGGCCGAAGATCACGAGCGGCATCTCGTTGTCGCCGCCGGCGGCCTCGGCCGCGCCGGCGATCGCGATCACGTTGTCCACGCTCATCACCAGATCGGCCACGATCACCGTCTTGACGGCCGCCCACAGCTTGTCGCTGCCTTCGATATGGGCGTGTCCGCCGTCTTCGTCCGGCATCAGCAGCTTCACGCCGATCCACACCAGCAGCGCGGCCCCGACGAGCTTGAGATAGGGAATCGCCAGCAAGGTCAGCGCGAAGAAGATCAGCACGATGCGCAGCACGATCGCGCCCGCCGTGCCCCACAGGATGCCCTTCGTGCGCTGCGCATCGGGCAGCTTGCGGCACGCCAGCGCAATGACGACGGCGTTGTCGCCGCCGAGCACGATGTCGATCATGATGATCTGCCCGACGGCGATCCAGAATTCGGCGGTCAGAAACTGCTCCATGGCTCAGGACTTCGACGTTGAGGGTTGCGAATTCAGATGGCTCAAATGGCGCTGGCCGGCTTTTGCTTGGACAACGCCAGGCCCGCCGCGACCACGGCGACCGCACAGCTGATGCTGACGGCGTAGTCGAGCCCGTGCATGTGGGCCTCGAACCAGTCGTGAATCGCCGGGTCGGTCGTGGCCATTTCGCCGGCCACGAAGCCCAGCAGCGCCGCCCCTGCCGTGATGATGAGCGGGAAGCGCTCCATGAGCTTGAGCAGCAGGGTGCTGCCGAAGATGATCAGCGGGATCGACAGACCCAGGCCGAGCACCAGCAGCAGCGTGCGCATGTCGTCAGGGGCGCTGTTGGCGGCGGCGGCCACCGCGATCACGTTGTCCAGGCTCATGACCAGATCGGCCACCAGGATGGTGCGGATCGCCTTCCACAGCGAGTCGCCGGCCTCGACATGGCCCTCGTCGCCCTCGTCGACCATCAACTGCACGCCGATCCACAGCAGCAGCAGCGAGCCGATGAGCTTCAGATAGGGGAACTGCAGCAGCCGGACCGCAAACAGCGTCAGCAAGACCCGCAGCACGATCGCAGCGGCGCTGCCACCGAGGATCGAGAGCTTCTGCTGTCTCGGCGGCAGTTTGCGGGCCGCGAGCGCGATCACCACGGCGTTGTCACCGGACAGCAGGATGTTGACCCACACGATCTTGAGCAGCGCGATCCAGAACGCGGCGGTGAGAAAGTCCATGATCACGATCCTCGGGGCGTGGAGCGGCGGCAAAGAAAAGGGGGCCGAGGCCCCCGTATCCGGCGGTAGTGAGCACTGATGCTAGTGTCGCGCCGTCATCTCCCTGCAAGCTTCGTGATACTACGCATCGGCGCGGATACCGCGCCGATGCCTTGCGTCAAAGCAGCGCCTTGAGCAGCTTGCCCATTTCCGAGGGGTTGCGCGTCACGGTGAAGCCGCACTCCTCCATGATCGCGAGCTTGGCGTCGGCGGTGTCGGCACCGCCCGAGATCAGCGCGCCGGCATGGCCCATGCGCTTGCCCGCAGGGGCGGTGACGCCGGCGATGAAGCCGACGATGGGCTTCTTCATGTGGGCCTTGCACCAGCGGGCCGCTTCGGCCTCGTCGGGGCCGCCGATCTCGCCGATCATGATCACCGCGTCGGTGTCCGGATCGTCGTTGAAGGCCTTCATGATGTCGATGTGCTTCAGGCCGTTGATCGGGTCGCCGCCGATGCCGACCGCGCTCGACTGGCCGAGACCCAGCTCGGTGAGCTGGGCGACCGCTTCATAGGTCAGCGTGCCAGAGCGGCTGACCACGCCGATGCGACCCTTCTTGTGGATGTGGCCCGGCATGATGCCGATCTTGATCTCGTCCGGCGTGATCAAACCCGGGCAGTTGGGGCCGAGCAGCAGCGTCTGCTTGCCGCCGGCGGCCTCCTTGGCCTTCATCTTGTTGCGCACCTCGAGCATGTCCCTGACCGGAATGCCCTCGGTGATCGCGATCACCAGGTCGAGGTCGGCCTCGACCGCTTCCCAGATGGCCGCAGCGGCACCGGCCGGCGGCACGTAGATCACGCTGACGGTGGCGCCGGTGTTCTTCGCCGCGTCCTTGACGCTGGCGAAGATCGGAATGCCTTCGAAATCCTCGCCGGCCTTCTTCGGGTTCACGCCGGCGACGAAGCAGTTCTTGCCGTTCGCGTAGTCGCGGCAGCCGCGCGTGTGGAACTGGCCCGTCTTGCCGGTGATGCCCTGCGTGATGACCTTGGTGTCCTTGTTGATCAGGATGCTCATGATGCGGTTCTTCCTCGGCTCACTGCTTCTTGATGGCGGCGACCACGGCCGTCGCGGCCTCGGCCATGGTGTCGGCGGCGATGATGGGCAGGCCGCTGTCGGCCAGCATCTTCTTGCCGATCTGCTCGTTGGTGCCCTTCATCCGCACCACCAGCGGCACGCTCAGGTTGACCGCCTTGCAGGCCGTGATCACGCCTTCGGCGATGGTGTCGCAGCGCATGATGCCGCCGAAGATGTTGACCAGGATGGCCTTCACCTCGGGGTTCTTCAGCATGATCTTGAAGGCCTCGGTCACCTTCTCGGCGGTGGCGCCACCGCCGACATCGAGGAAGTTCGCCGGCTCGCCGCCGAACAGCTTGATGGTGTCCATGGTCGCCATCGCCAGGCCCGCGCCATTGACGAGGCAGCCGATGTTGCCGTCGAGCTGGATGTAGGCGAGGTCGAACTTGCTGGCTTCGATCTCGGCCGGATCTTCCTCGTCGAGGTCGCGGTAGGCGACGATCTCGGGGTGGCGGAACAGGGCGTTGGCGTCGAAGTTGAACTTCGCGTCCAGCGCCTTGATGTTGCCGTTGCCCTCGAGGATCAACGGGTTGATCTCGGCCAGCGAGGCGTCGGTCGCCATGTAGCACTGGTAGAGCTTCTTGAGCACGTCGATGGCCTGGGCCTGGCTGGCCGCCGGCACGCCAATGCCCTGGGCCAGCTCGGCACCCTGCGCATCGGTCAGGCCGGTGGCCGGGTCGACGAAGACCTTGAGGATCTTCTCGGGCGTCGCGTGTGCGACTTCCTCGATGTCCATGCCGCCTTCGGAGCTGGCCATCAGGGCGACGCGCTGCGTCGCGCGGTCGGTGACCGCGGCGACGTAGTACTCCTTCTTGATGTCGGCGCCTTCCTCGATCAGCAGGCGACGCACCTTCTGGCCCTCGGGGCCGGTCTGGTGGGTCTTGAGCTGCATGCCCAGGATCTCGCCGGACAGCGCCTTCACGTCGTCCAGGCTCCTGCCGAGCTTGACGCCGCCGCCCTTGCCGCGGCCGCCCGCGTGAATCTGCGCCTTGACGACCCATACCGGGCCGCCGAGTTTCTGGGCGGCCTCGACGGCCTCCTGCACGGTGAAGGCCGGGTAGCCGCGTGGCACCGGCACGCCGAATTGGCGCAGGATCTCTTTGCCTTGATATTCGTGGATCTTCATGGTCGCGCTTGGTTCGAGGGTGGGTGGTCGGATCGAAGAAGTCGGACAGGACAGGATCAGTCGCCACGGCGCGGGTGGCACGCCGGGAAAAACCGAACGACTTTAGCATGCTGCATTGCACCAAGAAAATCGCGTGAACCCTTGATGACACCACGCTGAAGCATCGCATTGCTACCATCGACTCTCCCTCCTCACCTTCTACGCAACGCCATGAGCACCCGTCCCGCTCGCATCTTCATCGACGGCGAGGCCGGCACAACCGGTCTGGGGATTCGCGAGCGCCTGGCCGGGATGGCCGGCATGGAACTGGTCAGCATCGATCCGGCGCGCCGCAAGGATGCCGACGCGAAGCGCGACCTGATGGCCGGTGTGGACCTGGTGGTGCTGTGCCTGCACGACGACGCGGCGCGCGAGTCGGTCGCGCTCGCGGACAGCCTGCCGAACGGTGGACCGAAGATCGTCGATGCCAGCACCGCGCACCGCGTGGCCGCGGGCTGGGTCTACGGCTTTCCCGAACTCGCGCCGGAGCAAACGGCGGCCGTGGCCGCATCACGCCGCGTCGCCAACCCCGGCTGTTACCCGACCGGAGGCATTGCCTTGCTGCGTCCGTTGGTGGATGCAGGCTTGCTGCTGCCGGATTATCCCGTAGCTGTACACGCTGTGAGTGGTTACTCCGGTGGTGGAAGAACGATGATCGAAGCGTACGAGGCGGGCGGTGCTTTGGCCTTCGAGCTGTATGGCCTCGGCCTCGAACACAAGCACTTGCCTGAGTTGCAGCAGTACAGCCGGCTCGCCCGCCGACCGATCTTCGTGCCCAGCGTCGGCAACTTCCGCCAGGGCATGCTGGTGCAGGTGGCGTTGCACCTGGACCTGCTCAACGGCCGACCGAAGCCCGCCGACCTCGAGGCGGTGCTGCGGACGCGCTACGCCGGCCGGGAGTGGGTCAAGGTGGCAACGGTGGAACCAGGCGGCAAGATCGAAGCCGAAGCGCTCAACGACAGCAACCTGTTGGAGCTGCGCGTCTACGGCAACGAAGCGCGCGGACAGGCCGTGCTGGTGGCGCGGCTCGACAACCTGGGCAAGGGGGCCTCGGGTGCCGCGGTGCAGAACATCCGACTGATGCTGGGCCTGTGAGGTGCGGGCGCAAGCTCCCCGCCTCGCGGGTCGAAACGGCTCCCTCAGTCCTCGTCGCCCCCGCCTCTCACCACACGGCGCACGGTTTCGGCGCTGAAGCCACGGGCGCTGAGAAAGCGAATCTGCCTGGCCCGGTCGGCCGCGCCGGTGGCCGGCGTGCCGAAACGCTTGGCCCACACGGTGCGTGCGCGTGACAACTCGCCGTCCTTGAGACGCTGCGCAGTCTCTACATCGAGTTCCACACCATGCTGCGCCAGCTCCTGGCGAATGCGCAGGTTGCCGAATCTCGCCACGCGGGCGTTCACGCGGGTCTCGACGAAGCGGTCGACGCTGAGCAGGTCTTTCGCGGTCAACCAGTCGAGCAGTTCGTCGACTTCACGTTCGGCGGCCAGCATCTGAACCGGCACATCAAGCGCGAGCGGGGAAGACGCGGCCGCTTTGAGCTGACGACCGATGTGGGACAGAAGCTTGCGCCGCAGTTCGACGCGACTGTGCTCGCGCTGGGCGATGCAGGCCAGCGCCTTGGCCTTGAGCGACGGCGCGGGACGGGCCATGGAGTGCAACCGTCAGGCGGCCGACCCCGACAGAACAGCTCGGTGATGCCAAGCCGTGTCGTGAGCCGGTTGCCGACGACAGCGGCCCCGCTCGCTCACACGCATCCCTGCGTCACGCGCCACCTGCCGCCGCCTGCTTGCTGCCCTTGGGCACTTCGACCTCGATGCTGGGCAGCAGCGCCACGCCGAGCGATTCTCGGATCTTGTTCTCGATCTCGTGGGCGAGTTCGGGGTTCTCGCGCAGGAACTCGCGGCTGTTGTCCTTGCCCTGGCCGATCTTCTCGCCGTTGTAGGCGTACCAGGCGCCCGACTTGTCGATCACCTTGGCGACAACGCCCAGGTCGATGATCTCGCCTTCGCGCGACACGCCCTCGCCGAACAGGATGTCGAACTCGGCCGTCTTGAACGGCGGGGCGACCTTGTTCTTGACGACCTTGACCTTGGTCTCGTTGCCGATGACCTCTTCGCCCCGCTTGATGCTGCCGATGCGGCGGATGTCGAGCCGCACCGAGGCGTAGAACTTCAGCGCGTTGCCGCCGGTCGTCGTTTCGGGCGAACCGAACATCACGCCGATCTTCATGCGGATCTGGTTGATGAAGATCACCATGCAGTTCGACTTCTTGATCGTCGCGGTGAGCTTGCGCAGCGCCTGGCTCATCAGGCGCGCCTGCAGGCCGGGCAGAGAGTCGCCCATCTCGCCTTCGAGTTCGGCCTTGGGCGTGAGCGCGGCCACCGAGTCGATGACGACCAGGTCGACCGAGCCGGAGCGCACCAGTGCGTCGACGATCTCGAGCGCCTGCTCACCGGTGTCGGGCTGGGAGATCAGCAGCTCCTGCAGGTTGACGCCGAGCTTCTGGGCGTACTGCGAGTCGAGTGCGTGCTCGGCATCGATGAAGGCACAGGTGCCGGCGAGCTTCTGCATCTCGGCGATGACCTGCAGCGTGAGGGTGGTCTTGCCGCTCGACTCGGGACCGTAGATCTCGACCACACGACCGCGCGGCAGGCCGCCGACGCCGAGCGCGATGTCCAGGCCCAGCGAGCCGGTGGACACCACCTCGATGTCGTCGATCACCTCGCCTTCGCCGAGGCGCATGATCGTGCCCTTGCCGAACTGCTTTTCGATCTGCGCGAGCGCAGCCTGCAAGGCCTTGGCCTTTTCGGTGTTCAATGTCTTGACGCTTGCATCCATGCTGGGCCTCCGGTTGGGTTGGATTATGGTCGAAACTGGTTATTTGTACAGTGGTTTTTGGCCCTTCGGGAGTGCCTCCCTACAATGAAGCCGGCGCCAACGACAACAAGAGCCATGGCGCCGCAGAGGGAGACAAGTCCATGAGGATCCTCATTGCCGAAGACGACCAGGTGCTGGCCGACGGCCTGCTGCGCACCTTGCGCAAGGGCGGCTACGCGGTCGACCAGGTCGGCAGCGGCAGCGAGGCCGACGCGGCGCTCGCCGACCACGAGTTCGACCTGGTGATCCTCGACCTCGGCCTGCCCAAGCTGCACGGCCTGGAAGTGCTGCGCAAGATGCGCGCGCGCGGCACGACCACGCCGGTGCTGATCCTGACCGCGGCCGACAGCGTGGAGCAGCGTGTCAAGGGCCTGGACCTCGGGGCCGACGACTACATGGCCAAGCCCTTCGCGCTGCAGGAGCTGGAAGCGCGGGTGCGGGCGCTGACGCGGCGCGGGCTGGGCACCGCCTCGGCCATCATCAAGCACGGACCGCTGTCGTTCGACGCCACCGGGCGTGTGGCCTACCTGAACGACCAGATGATCGAGCTGTCGGCGCGCGAGCTCTCGCTGCTCGAGGTGCTGCTGCAGCGCGCCGGGCGGCTGGTCAGCAAGGACCAGCTGGTCGAGCGGCTGTGCGAGTGGGGCGACGAAGTTAGCAACAACGCGATCGAGGTCTACATCCACCGCCTGCGCAAGAAGATCGAGCAGGGCCCGGTGCGCATCGCCACCGTGCGTGGCCTGGGCTACTGCCTCGAGAAGATCGCGGGCTGACGCCGGCATGCTGCGCGGCGCGCGCCCCCGGGCATGAACACGCTGCGCGGCCAGCGCTCGCTGTTCGGCGAGATCCTCGACTGGATGCTCGCGCCGCTGCTGCTGCTGTGGCCCATGAGCGTGGCGCTGACCTGGCTGGTGGCCCAGAACATCGCCAACCGTCCCTACGACCGGGCGCTCGGCGAGATGGCCCGCGTGCTGTCGCAGCAGATCAGCGTCGACCAGGACCGCGTCGCCTTCTCGCTGCCTCCCGGGGCCGACCAGTTGCTGCGCGCCGACGAGACCGACGAGATCTACTTCCAGGTGTTGGGTGCGCGCAGCGAGCATCTGGGCGGCGATCAAGCGCTGCCGGTGCCGAGCGACGAGGAAATCCCGGCGGTCGGGGAACTCCGCTACCGAGACGACGAAGTGCACAACGAGGCCGTGCGCGTGGCCTACCTGTGGGTCGCGATGCCCGGCGTGCCGCCCATCCCCGGCAGCACCTCGCCGGCCCTGGTGCAAGTGGCCGAAACGCTCGGCAAGCGCTCGCAACTGGCCACCGAGATCATCAAGGGCGTGATCCTGCCGCAGTTCGTGATCCTGCCCGTCGCGGTGCTGCTCGTGTGGCTGGCGCTGGCGCGCGGCATCGCGCCGCTCAACGAGTTGCAGCAGCGCATCCGCCGCCGTGCCGCCGACGACCTCAGCCCGATCGACGAGCGGGAGGCCCCTGAAGAGGTCTCGCCGCTGGTGCGCGCCATCAACGACTTGCTGGAGCGGCTGGACCGCTCGCTGGCGACGCAGCGACGCTTCCTGGCCGATGCCGCGCACCAGCTCAAGACGCCGCTGGCCGGCCTGCGCACCCAGGCCGAGATCGCCCAGCGCGAGATCGACGCGGGCGAGCGTGAGCCGGAGGCACTGAAGCGCTCGCTGCAGCAGATCGCCCTGTCGAGCCAGCGCGCAGCCCACATGGTCAACCAGCTGCTGGCGATGGCGCGGGCCGAGGACCGTGAATTCGCCGCCCGCGTCGCGGAGGTCAAGCTCGCACGCCTGGCGACCGAGACGGTGCGCGACTTCGTGCCGCGCGCGCTGGAGCAGCGCATCGACCTCGGCTACGAAGGGCCCGGCGCCGACGGCGACACGGCCGAACCGCAGCGCAGCAGCGTGCGCGGCCACGCCCTGCTGCTGCGCGAACTGATCCGCAACCTGGTCGACAACGCCTTGCACTACACGCCGGCCGGCGGCACGGTGACGGTGCGCGTGGTCGGCGATCCGTTCGGCCAGGTGGTGGTCCTGCAGGTCGAAGACTCGGGGCCCGGCATCCCACCGGCCGAGCGCGAACTGGTGTTCCAGCCCTTCTACCGCGCGCTCGGCACCAATGTCGACGGCTCCGGCCTGGGTCTGGCCATCGTGGCCGAGATCGCACGCCAGCACGGCGCCACGCTCACCCTCGACGACACCCGCGACAGCCCGCTGCCCGATGGCAGTGGACCCGGCGCGCGCTTCACGCTGCGCTTCGCGGCCTGGCCGGGCGAACACCTGCCGCTCGCCCGATCGGCGGGCCTCGGCGGTGAACGCACCTAGGGCCTGACCACCGCGGCAGGGCCGTTTGCTGCGGCGCAGCAAACGACGGCCGCGACGCGTAGACTGCGTCGCAGCAAGGAGGTGCCATGCCTGAAATCACGCGACCCCCCCGACCGCAGCCACCTACTGCCGCCGCGCCGCGCCGTGTCGACCTCGCCCTGCAAGGCGGCGGCTCGCACGGCGCCTTCACCTGGGGCGTGCTCGACCGGCTGCTCGAAGACGACACGGTCGAGATCTCGGCGATCTCCGGCACCAGCGCGGGCGCGCTCAACGCCGCCGTGCTGGCGACCGGTTACGCCCGCGGCGCACGCTCGGGAGCGCGCGACGCACTCGCCGCCTTCTGGCACGACGTCAGCACCAGCGGCCAGGCCTTCTCGCCGTTCTCGCTGAACCCGACCAATGGGGGGGGCAGCAACTTCAACTTCGACAAGCTGCCGAGCTACCAGTGGCTCAACAGCTTCTTTCGCGCTTTCAGCCCTTACGAATTCAACCCACTGAACCTGAACCCGCTGCGCGACGTGGCACGCCGGCACGTCGACGAAGAGGCACTGCGCAGCTGCGACATCCCCCTGTTCATCACCGCCACCAGTGTGCGCAGCGGCCAGGCGCGGGTGTTCACCGGCAAGGAGCTGTCGATCGACGCCCTGCTCGCCTCGGCCTGCCTGCCCTTGATCTTCCAGGCCGTCACGATCGACGGCGAGGCCTACTGGGACGGCGGCTACACCGGCAACCCGGCGATCTACCCGCTGATCTACAACACCGAGACGCTGGACATCCTGCTGGTGAAGATCAACCCGCTGCAGCACGAAGGCACGCCGACGCGCAGCGTCGAGATCATGGACCGCCTGTCCGAGATCACCTTCAATGCCAGCCTGGTGGCCGAGATGCGCGCCATCGCCTTCGTGTCGCGACTGGTGCGCGAAGGCAAGCTGGAGCCCGGGCGCTACAAGGACTTGCGCCTGCACATGATCGCCGACGACGACGGCCTCGCCCCGTTCAACGCGAGCAGCAAGTTCAACACCGATCGGGTCTTTCTCGACGGACTGTTCGACCTGGGGCGCCGGGCAGCCGACCAGTGGTTGAAGCAACACCGCAACGACATCGGCGTGCGGTCGACGCTCGATCTGGAGCGCTCCTTCCTCGACAAACAGTCCTCCGGCGACACCCGGCGATCGGCGCGGGCACGACCGCCGCGGCCCCCGGCCGCGGCGCCTGCAGCGCAGGCTGCGCCGGCACTGCTGCCGGCACCGAGGGCCGCGTCCCTGGCCGAATCCGAACCGGCAGGCCGACCGCCCCGCGGCGAGGCGACCGCAGCGTCCACCGCCGTTGCGCCGCCGACGCCCTCCTCGCCGAAAGTGGCACCCGTGCCGCCGCCAACGGCCCCCACACCAGCAGCTGCGGCCCCGCGCTCCGGGCTGCAGACCCTGCTCTCGCGGTGGATGAGGCGGCCGCGTCGCTAACTCTGCATCAGCCGCTTGCTGCGCGCCACCGACATCAGGATGCCGAGCGCAAGGCCGAGCGTGACCATCGCCGTGCCGCCGTAGCTGATGAAGGGCAGCGGAATCCCCACCACCGGCAACATGCCGGTGACCATGCCCATGTTCACCATGGCGTAGGTGAAGAAGCTCAGCGTGATCGCACCGGCCAGCAGCCGCGAGAACAGCGTCGGCGCGTCGGAAGCGATCATCAGGCCGCGGAAGATCAGGAAGGTGAAGCCGAGCAGCAGCGCCACGCAGCCTGCCATGCCGAACTCCTCGGAGAAGGCCGCGAAGATGAAGTCGGTGGTGCGCTCGGGAATGAACTCCAGGTGCGTCTGCGTCCCGTTCATGAAGCCCTTGCCGGTGATGCCGCCGGAGCCGATGGCGATCATGCCCTGGATGATGTGGAAGCCCTTGCCCAGCGGGTCCTGGGTCGGGTCGAGCAGGGTGCAGACGCGGTGCTTCTGGTAGTCGCGCATCAGCGGCCACTGCACGTCGGGCTGGCAGATCGCGACCTGGAACCACACCACCGCCGTCACCGCCACGGCGGCCACCAGCAGCACCGGCACGATGAGCTTCCAGCTCAGGCCGGCGAAGAACATCACGTACAGGCCGGCGGCGAGCACCAGGATCGCGGTGCCCAGATCGGGCTGCTTGACGATCAGCCCCACCGGCGCCGCGAGCAGCAGGAAGGCCACGGCGAAGTCGAGCGCCTGCACCTGGCCCTCGCGGCGCTGGAACCACCAGGCCAGCATCAGCGGCATCGCGATCTTGAGGATCTCGCTGGGCTGGATATCGATCACGCCGACATGCAGCCAGCGCGTCGCGCCCTTCTTGGTGACGCCGAACACCGCGGTGGCGATCAGCAGCGCCACGCCCACCACATACAGCGGCACCGCCAGTTGCGCCAGGCGCTGCGGCGGCAGCTGCGCGACGATGAACATCACGCCGGCGGCCAGCAGCATGTTGCGGCCGTGATCGACGAAGCGCGTGCCGTGGTCGTAGCCGGCCGAGTACATCGTCATCAGACCGGCAGCGCCGAGCACCACCACTACCAGTGCGAGCGGTCCGTCGAAACCCGTGAAGACCCGCAAGGCGCGCTGCCACAGCGGCTGCCGGTCGAACATGCCGCTCATGGCGGCGGCTCCGCGGCCGCTGCACTGGCCGGGCTGATCGCTGGCACCAAAGGCGGCGCCAGCGGCGCGCCCGGCAAGGGGCCGACTTCGTCCAACGGGCGCGGCGTTCCGGTCGGCGCCGGCGCCTGGCCGAGCTGCACCAGCGCGATGTCCTGGTCGCTCGGGTAGAGGTTGGCAATCCAGTAGTCGAACACGCGGCGCACGATCGGCGCGGCCGACTGCGCGCCGAAGCCGGCGTTCTCGACCACCAGCGCGACCGCGATGCGCGGCGCGTCGGCCGGTGCGAAGGCGATGAAGAGCGCATGGTCGCGCAGGTGCTCGGCGGTCTTGGAGGCGCTGTACTTCTCGTTCTGCTTGATCGCGACCACCTGCGCGGTGCCGGTCTTGCCGGCGGCCACGTAGCTCGCGCCGCGGAATGCGGTCGCCGACGTGCCTTCGCGGTTCACGCCGACCATCGCGTGCTGGATGAACTCCAGGTGTTCGGGCTTGATGTCGATCTTGGCCAGGGTCTCGCTGGGCAGCTCGCGCAGCTCGTGCGTGGCCGCGTCCTCGATCTGGTGCACCAGCCGCGGCCGGTAGTGCACGCCGCCGTTGGCCAGCGTCGCGCTCGCCTGCGCCATCTGCAGCACGGTGAAGTTGTTGTAGCCCTGGCCGATGCCCAGCGAGATGGTCTCGCCGGCATACCAGCGCTGCAGATCGGGCCGCTTGTAGGCCTTGCGCTTCCACTCCGTGGACGGCAGCGTGCCGCGCACCTCGCCTTCGAGGTCGATGCCGGTGAGCGCACCGAAGCCGAAGGGCTGGAGCTGGTCGTGGATCAGGTCCACGCCCATGTCGGCGGCGAGCATGTAGTAGTAGGTGTCGCAGGACTGCACGATCGAGCGGTACATGTCGACCGACCCATGGCCGCCCTCCTTGTCGTCGCGGAACTTGTGGTTGCCGAACCAGAAGTAGCCGGGGTCGAAGATCGTCTGCTGCGGCGTGCGCTTGCCGCTGGCCAGCGCGGCCAGCGCCATGAAGGGCTTGAAGGTCGAGCCCGGCGGGTAGGTGCCGCGCAGCGCGCGGTTCAGCAGCGGCTTGTCGAGCGACTCGTTGAGTTCCTTCCAGCTTTCGCTGTCGATGCCGTCGACGAACAGGTTGGGATCGAAGGTCGGCTTGCTGACGAAGGCCAGCACCTCGCCGTTGCGCGGATCGATCGCCACCAGTGCGCCGCGCCGGTCGCCATAGAGGCGCTCGATCAGTTGCTGCAACCGGATGTCGATCGACAGCCGCACCGTGTTGCCCGGCGTCGGCGGGCTGGCGCGCAGGCGCCGCACGGCGCGGCCGGCGGCGCTGGTCTCGACCTCCTCGAAGCCGGTCGCGCCATGCAGCTCGGCCTCGTACTTCTGCTCGATGCCGAGCTTGCCGATGTAGTCGGTGCCCTTGTAGTTGGCGGCGTCGTCGGTGTCGTCGATCGCCTCCTTCTCGACCTGGTTGATGCGCCCGATGTAGCCGAGCACATGGCTGGCCAGCTCGCCGTAGGGATAGTTGCGGAACAGCCGCGCCTTGATGTCCACGCCCGGGAAGCGGAAGCGCTGCGCCGTGAAACGCGCCACCTCTTCGTCGCTGAGCTTGGTGCGGATCGGCAGCGACTCGAAGCTCTTGGCGTCGTCCATCAGCCGCTTGAAGCGCTTGCGGTCGCGCGCCGTGATGTCGATCAAGGGCGCGAGCTGCTCGATCGTCGCGTCCAGGTCGTCGATCTTCGAGGGCGTGAGTTCGAGCGTGTAGGCCGAGTAGTTGTTGGCCAGCACCACGCCGTTGCGGTCGAGGATGAGGCCGCGGTTGGGCGGGATCGGCAGCACCGTGATGCGGTTGTTCTCTGCCTGGGTCGACAGCTCGTCGTGCCGCAGCACCTGCAGGACCACCAGGCGCACCACCAGCAGCCCGAAGCCGAACAGCACCAGCAGCGCGGCCGCGAACAGACGCAGCCGAAAGCTCCCCAGTTCGCGGTCGAGGTCTCTGAGTTCCATGCGGATCGTGGCGGGTGGCCGGTGCTCAGAGGGGCCGGTTCTCGTCCCGATCGGGAGCACGGCGCTGCGGCGCAAGCAGCAGCAGCGAGACCAGCGGCCACAGCAGCGCTTCGATCAGCGGCGCGAGCAGCAGGTTCCAGCCGGGGAAGACGCTGCCGGTGGCGAGCCTCACCAGCAGCGAGACCAGGTGCGCGGCCGCCAGCAGCGGCAGCACCTGCAGCGCCTGGCTCCACACGCTGAACCAGCGCAGACGTCGGTGGATCGTGATCGCGAAGAAGCTCAGCAGCGTGTACGCCAGCGCATGCTGGCCGAGCAGGGCGCCCTGGTGCACGTCCATCACGAGGCCGAACAGGAAGGCCGCACCGATGCCCACGCGGCGCGGTTGCTGCACATTCCAGAACACCAGCGCCAGCGCCAGCAGGTCGGGCATGCCGGCCGCGCGGCCGAAGGGGATCAGGTTGAAGGTCAGCGCGAGCAGCAGCGAGCCCCACATGAACACCGGGTTGACCGGCAGCAGCAACTGGTCGGAACGGCCGGCCATGATCATCGCCGCCCCCCACCGCGTCGGCGCGTTCCAGGCTCGCTGGCCGCCGGATCGACCGGCCGCGGCGGCAGCTGCAGGTTCAAGGGTTCGAGCACCAGCACATGGCGCACGCTGTCGGGCCGGGCGGCCGGCACCAGCGTGACCTTGGCGAACGTGCTGCCGGCACGCCGATCGACCGTCACGACCTTCGCGACCGACAGGCCAGGCGGGTAGATGCCGTCGACACCGGAGGTGTTCAGCACATCGCCCGGCTCGATGTCGGCATTGCTGGCGAGGAAGCGCAACTCCATGCCGGCACCGGCCGCCACGCTGGCCGGGTCGCCGTAGGCCGCGGCACGGGCCTGCGTGCGCACATTGAGCACGGGGATCGCCGCATCCTTGTCGGTCAGCAGCGTCACCTCGGACGCGAGCGGGTAGACGCGCGTGACCTGTCCCAGCACACCGGCGGCGTCGATCACCGGCGAGGCGGCGACCACGCCGTGGGTCGCGCCGCGGTCGATGACGATCTTGCGCGTGTAGGGATCGGCTGCCTCGTAGAGCACCTCGGCCGCTTCGGTGCGCGCCGTGAACTGCGGGCGCAACGCCAGCAATTCGCGCAAGTGCTGGTTCTCCTCGGTCAGCGGCCCGACGCGCGCCGCCAGCTCCGCCTGGGCGGCGAGGCGGATCAAGGCCGCCGTCTCGCGTTCGCGCGCCTGCGCGATGCCGGCGAAATAGTCGTGCACCGTCTCCCAGGCACGCACCGGCACCAGCAGCACGCGCTCGATCGGGTGCAGCGCGGTGGCCAGGGCCGCGCGCAGCGGCAGCGTCAGCCTGAAGCGCGTGTCGGCCACCATCAGGAACAGCGCGAAGGCGGAGAAGAACACCAGCTTCGTCAGAGCCGACATGCCCTGCTTGAAGAACGGCGGTGGAGTTCGATCGAGGGTGCCTAGAGGCATGGCGCTCGGCGGTGAACGAAGAAGCCGGCCACGTGGGGCACGCGCCGGCTTCGGGACTGCATCGGGGACGCGAGCCGGGGCGGGATCACTCGGAGGTGAAGATGCTGCCCAGGCGCTCCATGCGCTCCAGCGCCATGCCGCAACCGCGCACCACGCAGGTGAGCGGATCCTCGGCCACCAGCACGGGCAGGCCGGTCTCTTCGGCCAGCAGGCGGTCCAGGTCGCGCAGCAGCGCGCCGCCACCGGTCAGCATCATGCCGCGCTCGGAGATGTCGGCGCCGAGTTCGGGCGGCGTCTGCTCGAGCGCGTTCTTGACGCTGGAGACGATGTTGTTCAGCGGGTCGGTCAGCGCCTCGAGGATCTCGTTGCTGCTGATCGTGAAGCTGCGCGGCACGCCCTCGCTGAGGTTGCGGCCCTTGACCTCCATCTCGCGCACCTCGGAGCCGGGAAAGGCGGAGCCGATCTGCTTCTTGATCGCCTCGGCCGTCGGCTCGCCGATCAGCATGCCGTAGTTGCGGCGGATGTAGTTGATGATGGACTCGTCGAATTTGTCGCCACCGACGCGGATGCTGCCCTTGTAGACCATGCCGCCGAGCGAGATGACGCCAACCTCGGTGGTGCCGCCGCCGATGTCCACCACCATCGAGCCGGTCGCTTCACTGACGGGCAGGCCGGCACCGATGGCCGCGGCCATCGGCTCCTCGATCAGGTAGACCTCGCTGGCGCCGGCGCCGAGCGCCGACTCGCGGATCGCGCGCCGCTCGACCTGGGTGGAGCCGCAGGGCACGCAGATGATGATGCGCGGGCTGGGCTTGAGCACCGAGCGCGGATGCACCATCTTGATGAACTGCTTGAGCATCTGCTCGGTGACGGTGAAGTCGGCGATCACGCCGTCCTTCATCGGCCGGATGGCCTCGATGTTGCCCGGCACCTTGCCGAGCATGGCCTTGGCCTCGGCGCCGACGGCCTGGATGGTCTTCTTGCCGTTCGGCCCGCCTTCGTGGCGGATCGCGACGACCGAGGGCTCGTCGAGCACGATGCCCTTGCCGCGCACGTAGATCAGCGTGTTGGCGGTGCCGAGGTCGATCGCGAGGTCGGTGGAGAAATAGCGTCGCAGGGAGGCGAACATGTCTTGGTGTTTCTGCAGGGCGCCGCAGCGAGGGAGCCGAGGGCTACGAAGGCTGCGCCGCCTGGGTATGGGAAAGGGCGGTGTTCGAGGCGATCAGGGCCAGCAGGCCGGTCGCGATGTCTGCGCCCACGCTGCTGCTGCCGCGCAGTGAACGCCTCCATCCCGTCCGGGTGAGGAACTCCGAAGATAATACCGCACGGTCCCCGCGCGACACCTGTGAAAAGCGGCGCCGAATCACGGCAGTTCTCGGGCGCGGGCCCGTTCCTTCCCTTCCCTTTCGCCCCTCCCATGGCCCTGACCTCCACCGACGTGAGCCGCATCGCCCTGCTGGCCCGGCTCGAACTCAGCGAGGCCGAGCAAACCGCGATGCTGACCCAGCTCAATGGTTTCTTCGCCATCGTCGAGCGCATGCGCGCGGTCGACACCACCGGCGTCGCCCCGCTGTACACACCGCTGTCCGCGGTGCAGGACGTCGCACTGCGGCTGCGCGAGGACGTGGTCACGGAGACCGACCAGCGCGAGGCGAACCAGCGCAGCGCGCCGGCCGTCGAGGCCGGCATGTTCCTCGTCCCCAGGGTAATCGAATGAGCGCCGACCTGCACCAACTCGGCGTGGCCGGGCTGTCGGCGCAACTGGCCACCAAGGCGGTTTCGAGCGCCGAGCTCACGACACACCTGCTCGCACGCGTTGCGGCTCACGAACAACTTGGTGCTTTCTTGTGCACCGACGGCGACCTCGCGCTGCAGCACGCCCGCGCGGCCGACGCGCGCCGCGCCCGCGGCGAGGCGCTCGGCGCACTCGACGGCGTGCCGTTGGCCCACAAGGACATCTTCGTCACCACCGACTTCCCGAGCACGGCCGCCTCGAAGATGCTGGCCGGCTACCGCTCGCCGTTCGACGCGACCGTGGTCGCGAAGCTGAAGGCCGCCGGCACCGTCACCCTGGGCAAGCTCAACTGCGACGAGTTCGCGATGGGCGGCAGCAACGAGAACTCCGCGGTGCGTCCGGCCCGCAACCCCTGGGATCCGGGCCGCATCCCTGGCGGCTCGTCGGGCGGCTCGGCGGTCGCCGTCGCGGCGCGCCTGGTGCCGGCGGCGACCGGCACCGACACCGGCGGCTCGGTGCGCCAGCCGGCCTCGCTGTCGGGTGTGACCGGCATCAAGCCGACCTACGGCCGCTGCTCGCGCTACGGGATGATCGCGTTCGCGTCCAGCCTCGACCAGGCCGGCCCGATCGCCCGGAGCGCCGAGGACTGCGCGCTGCTGCTCGGCGCGATGAGCGGCTTCGACGAGCGCGATGCCACCTCGGCACAGCAGCCGGTGCCCGACTTTGCCGCGGCGCTGCGCACACTGCGCGAGGGGGCCAGCGCCGCGCAGCCGCTGCGCGGCCTGCGCATCGGCCTGCCGAAGGAATTCTTCGGCGCCGGCGTCGCGGGCGACGTGACACAGGCAGTGCGCAGCGCACTGGCCGAGTACGAGCGGCTCGGCGCGACGCTGGTCGACGTGAGCCTGCCGCGCACCGAACTGTCGATCCCGGTCTACTACATCATCGCCCCGGCCGAGGCGAGCTCGAACCTGGGCCGCTTCGACGGCGTGCGCTACGGGCACCGTGCCGCCCGGTACGGCGACCTGCAGGACATGTACTGCAAGAGCCGCAGCGAGGGCTTCGGGGCCGAGGTCAAGCGCCGCATCATGATCGGCACCTACGTGCTGAGCCACGGCTATTACGACGCCTACTACCTGCAGGCGCAGAAGCTGCGCCGCATGATCGCCGACGACTTCCAGGCCGCCTTCGAGCACTGCGACCTGATCGCCGGTCCGGTGGCGCCGACGGTCGCGCGCGCGCTCGGCTCGCAGACCGATCCGGTGGCCGAGTACCTGGCCGACATCTTCACGCTGCCGGCCAGCCTGGCCGGCCTGCCGGGCATGAGCGTACCGGCCGGCTTCGCGTACTCCGACAACGCGGGTGGCCTGCCGGTCGGCCTGCAACTGATCGGCAACTACTGGCGGGAGGCGCAGCTACTGCACGCCGCCCACGCCTTCCAGCAGGCCACCGATTTCCATCTCCGCGCGCCGGAGGGCTACTGACATGAACGTCGCCCCCGCGCTGATCCGCGGTTACGAGGTGGTCATCGGCCTCGAGACCCACACCCAACTTTCCACCGCATCGAAGATCTTCTCCGGCGCCTCCACCGCCTTCGGTGCAGCGCCGAACACCCAGGCCTGCGCGGTCGACCTGGCGCTGCCCGGCAGCCTGCCGGTGATGAACCGCGGCGCGGTCGAGCGCGCGATCCGCTTCGGCCTGGCCGTCGGTGGCCAGATCGCGCCGCTGTCGATCTTCGCGCGCAAGAACTACTTTTACCCCGACCTGCCCAAGGGCTACCAGATCAGCCAGTACGAACTGCCGGTGGTGCAGGGCGGGACGGTCGAGTTCTACCTCGGCGACGCACCGCACAAGGTGCGGCTGACGCGGGCCCACCTCGAAGAGGACGCCGGCAAGTCGCTGCACGAGGCCTTCGACGGCATGAGCGGCATCGACCTGAACCGCGCCGGCACGCCGCTGCTGGAGATCGTCTCCGAGCCCGACATGCGCTCGAGCAAGGAGGCGGTGGAGTACGCGAAGGCGCTGCACGCGCTGGTGGTGTGGCTGGGCATCTGCGACGGCAACATGCAGGAGGGCAGCTTCCGCTGCGACGCCAACGTGTCGGTGCGCCGCCCCGGCGCGCCGTTCGGCACGCGGCGCGAGGTCAAGAACCTCAACAGCTTTCGCTTCCTGCAGCAGGCGATCGACTTCGAGATCCAGTGGCAGATCGACCAGCTCGAGGACGGCCTGCGGATCCAGCAGGCCACCGTGCTGTTCGACCCCGACAGCGGCGAGACGCGCACGATGCGCAGCAAGGAAGACGCGCACGACTACCGCTACTTCCCCGACCCCGACCTGCCGCCGCTGGTGATCGCGCCGGAGTGGGTCGAGCGCGTGAAGGGCGAGATGCCCGAGCTGCCCAGCGTGATGGCCGCGCGCTTCGAGCGCGACGACGGCCTCGCCGCCGCCGACGCGACGATGATGACGCAAAGCCTGGCGTTCGCGCGCTTCTACGAAGCCACCAAGGCGGCCGGTGCGGCACCCAAGCTCGCGGCGAACTGGCTGATGGGGGAGATGTCGCGGCGGCTCAACGCCGAGGACAAGGCTTTAGAAGCAGCGCCGGTCGATGCGCCTACGCTCGCCGCCATGATCAATCGCATCCAAGACGGCACCATCTCCAACAGTGGTGCCAAGCAGGTGTTTGATTGGCTTTGGGGGCTCTCTGATGCGATCGGAGACAAGGGGCCTGCGATGGTTGACGAGATCATCGACGGCAAAGGCCTACGCCAGCTGTCCGACAGCGGCGAGCTCGAACGCATCGTCGATGAGGTGCTCGCCGCGAATCCGAAATCGGTCGACGAGTACCGCGCCGGCAAGGACAAGGCCTTCAACGCGTTGGTCGGCCAGGCGATGAAGGCGAGCAAGGGCAAGGCGAACCCGTCGCAGCTCAACGAGCTGCTGAAGAAGAAACTGGGCTGAGCGCAAGGCATGCCTTGCAGCCGTGGATGCGGCCGAATGCAATGCCTTGTCAGGGCTTGCTCGGCGGCGCCGGCTGTCCGGCCAGGGCCGACTGCGGCAGCGGCCCGAGCGAGCCGGGGTCGGCGCCGGCCCAGAGTCGCTTCAACCGCGCCAGCTCGGCATCGAACAGCGCGGTCACGCGCCCCACTTCGACCTGCTGGTTGATGATCAGCGCACGCTGTGCCTCGATGCTCACGTCGACCGATTCGATCTGGGCCTTGAGCTTGCCCGGCATCGTCTTGCCCTTGTAGAACTCGGCCTCGTCGAGCAGCGGCTTGCGCTCCTTCTGCAGGTCCACCAGACGCTGCTCCGAGGTCTGGATGCCGGTGCGCGTCGCGTTCAGCGCCGCGTCACGCGCCTTGTTGTGGGCGGCTTCGTTGGGAAACCTGGCCAGCAGGTTGCGGTCGCGGCGGATGGCATCCTGCTTGTTGGCCCGCTCCTGGGCCTTGCGGCGATCCGCTTCCTCCTGGGCCGCGCGTTCGTCGGAGGTCAGGCTGGGTTGCAGAACGGTGCGCAGCGAGCCGTCGCTGTTGAGGACGCGCTGCTCGCGGTCCAGGCATTCGGTGATCGGCCGGTCGCGCGTGATGGTGCGACCGGCGGCGGTGGTGCAGGTGTAGATGGCACTGCCCTGCTTGACCTCCTGGGCCGAGGCGCTCGTCGACAGCGCCGACAGCGCGCCGAACAGCAACGCGCCGCCCAGGCCATGCACACGACAGATCCTCATCCCGCCCGCTCCCCGTTCTTTCATGTCTCAGACGCCGTAGCGATCCCGGTAGGCCTGCACTCGCGGCAGATGCTGCGCCAGCGCCGGGTCGGCCTGGCGCGCCAGATACTGAAGCAAGTCCGACAGCGTCGCAATCGCACAAACCTCCAGGGCGAGTTCGCGCTGCACGAACTGCACCGCGGAATGATCGGCATCGCGCACGCCGCCTTGAGTGGTTTCAGTGGCCCGCTCCTGGCGGTCGAGCGCGATGGCCACGCCGCACGGCACGGCGCCGGCGGCACGGATCATCGCGACCGACTCGCGCACCGAGGTGCCGGCCGAAATCACGTCGTCGATGATCACAACGCGCCCGTGCAGCTTCGCGCCGACAAGGCTTCCGCCCTCGCCGTGCTCCTTGGCTTCCTTGCGGTTGTAGGCGTAGGGCAGGTTGCGGCCGAGGCGGGCCAGCTCGATCGCCACCGCCGCGGCCAGCGTGATGCCCTTGTAGGCGGGGCCGAAGATCATGTCGAACGCCAGGCCCGAGGCCTGCAGCCGGCGTGCATAGAATTCGGCGAGGCGGCCGAGCTTGGCGCCGTCGTCGAACAGGCCGGCGTTGAAGAAATAGGGCGACAGCCGCCCGGCCTTGGTCTTGAATTCCCCGAACCGCAGCACGCCCGCCTCGACCGCGAAAGCCACGAAATTTTGTGCGAGGTCGTCTCGCGCCGCAGTGTCCGGGCCGCCGATCGTGCTCATCTGGAAGAGGAAGGTGCGTCGTGTTGCGTCTGGTGTCGCTCAATCTCAACGGCATTCGTTCGGCCGCCAACAAGGGCTGGGTCGAATGGGCTGAGCAAAACGTAATTGATTGTATGGGGGTGCAGGAGCTCAAGGCCCAGGCCGCCGACCTGGGCGGGCGCTTCGACCGCGTGGCCGGGATGCAGGGCCACTTCCACTACGCCGACAAGAAGGGCTACTCCGGCGTGGGCCTGTACACCCGCCAGGCACCGAGCGACGTGATCACCGGCATCGGCGAGCCCGAGTTCGACGCGGAGGGCCGCTACGTCGAAGCGCGCTTCGACACGCCGCAGCGCAAGCTCTCGGTCATCAGCTGCTATTTCCCCAGCGGCTCGAGCTCCGACGAGCGGCAGCAGGCCAAGTTCCGCTTCCTCGCGCTGTTCCACCCCTACCTGGAGCTGCTGAAGGCCACGCGCGAGTTCATCCTGGTCGGCGACGTCAACATCGCCCACAAGGAAATCGACCTGAAGAACTGGAAGAGCAACCAGAAGAACAGCGGCTTCCTGCCCGAGGAGCGCGCATGGATGAGCCGTGCGCTCGGCGAGCTGGGCCTGGTCGACGTGCACCGCACGCTGCGGCCCGAGGACACCGGCGAGGCCTACACCTGGTGGAGCAACCGCGGGCAGGCCTGGGCCAACAACGTGGGCTGGCGCATCGACTACCACCTCGCCACGCCGGCCCTCGCCGCGCAGGCGCGCAGCGTGTCCGTCTACAAGGCGCAGCGTTTCTCCGACCATGCGCCGCTGACCGTGGACTACGAGCTGACGCTGTGATTCATCTTGCACGGCAGCAAGCACCTGCCGCGCTGCGCCTCCCGCGGTCGAACGTAACCTAGGGGTGCTTGTGCTGCCGGCCCCGACCTAGAGTGCCCCTCCGGCCCGGACCGCAAGGTCACGCGGCGTCTCGCACCCGGGAGGCCAGATGGCAGACAAGGCGTTCGAACGCGTGCACGGCTGGTTCGCGCAGGCGGTCGAGGAGGCGATCAAGGGCGTCGCGAACGCCGGCGAGCGCGACGCGCTGCGCAAGGTGCTGTGGAGCCTGGTCGATCCGGTCGACCGCAACGTCGCGCCGCCCGCGGCCGACCCGGCGGCCTTCAGGCAACCCAACATCGCCGGCAGTTCGCTGTCGGTGGCCGCGATCGTGGTCGGCGAGACCCTCGTCGCCATCGACCCGCTGAAGAAGATCATCGACGCGCTCGGTGGCGGCAACCTCGGCGATGCCAAGGACGCGGTGAGGGTGCTGGTCGACCAGATCAAGCGCGCCGTCAGCGGGGCCCGTGTCCATCCCAGCGGCTTCGGCATCGGCAAGCTGCTGCTCACACTGTCGGGCGACATCGCCACCACCGCGCCGGCCGACCCGGCGCAGCCCCAGGCCAAGAGGCTGGCCGAGGCCCTGACCAGCACGGCGACGCAGCAACTCGGCGCTTCCACCGCGATGGGCGTGCAGACGATGTTCGTCGGCGCCGTGCTCGACACCGCCTTCGACAAGGACCCCGCGCAGTCGCTGAAGGACTGGGCCGGCTTCTCGGCCGGCACGCTGGCGGGCGCCGTCCAGCCGCCGGACCTGAAGCTGCCGTTCCCGAAGTCCGGCGGCGTGCCGGGCGCCGACGGCGACGTGCAGATCCTCAAGTTCGACATCGCCGAGGGCGTGCGCGCCCGGCTCAGCGGCGGCTTCAGCCGCGAGAAGGACGACGGTCCGACGCGCAAGCTCGTGCTGGCGCTCAAGGCTGCGGGCGAGCTGGAGCTGCGCTGGGCCCCGGCCGTGAAGCTCGAAGCCCAGAACCTCGGCATCGACCTCGACGTCGCGCTGAAGAAGAAGTCGGGCAACAACGGTGCCGTCTCCATTCCCGAGCCGGCCGGCGACCCGGCGGTGCGCCTGCAGATCGACGAACTCGGCGCCGGCCTCACGCTGTCGACGCCGCCCGGCGGCAGCCAGCTCGCGCCGGCCATCCGGCTGCGCGCCAAGGACGGCAAGATCATCGTCAAGGTCGGCGACTCGCTGCTCAAGCAGGTGCTGGGCGAACAGATCGAGGTCGAGTTCTCGATCGAGGCCATGGCCGACGCCGCCGGCGGCTTCCGCCTGAAGGACGGCACCGCGCTGCGCGTCAACCTGCCGATCCAGAAGCTGCCCACCGGGCCGTTCAAGCTGCAGCTGATCACGCTGGCGGTCGAACCGAAGGACAACTTCGCGCAGATCGAGACCGAGCTGTCGGTCTCGGCCGGGGTCGACCTGGGGCCGTTCAAGGGCAGCGTCGAGCGCATCGGCGCCAAGCTCCTCATCACCACCGCCAACGGCGAGATCGCGTTCGAGTTCAAGCCGCCGACCGGGCTGGGCCTGTCGCTCGACGCCGGCGTGGTGAAGGGTGGCGGCTACCTCTCGCTCGACCCGGAACTGGGCGAGTACAAGGGCGCGCTCGAACTCAAGATCGCGGCGATCGGCGTCAAGGCGCTCGGCATGCTCAACACCAAGCGGCCGCCGGGCAACAACTGGTCGCTGCTGCTGCTGATCTTCGGCAACTTCCCGCCGATCCAGCTGTCGTGGGGCTTCACGCTCACCGGCGTCGGCGGCCTGATCGGCGTACAGCACACCGCCGACACCACGGCGATGGCGCAGCAGCTCGGCAGCGGCGGGCTCGACGCGGTGCTGTTCCCGAAGGACGTGGCCGGCAATGCGCCGCAGATCTTCGAGACGCTGAAGACACTGTTCCCGTTCAAGGCCGGCGGCTTCATCATCGGCCCGATGCTCGAGGTCGGCTGGGGCACGCCCAACCTCGTGGCGATCCGGCTGGGCGTGCTGATCGAGGCGAGCCAGATCGCCATCCTCGGCCAGCTGGTGGTGCAGGTGCCGCCGCTGGTCGACAAGTCGCTGGCGATCCTGCGGCTGCAGATCGACTTCGTCGGCGTGATCGTGTTCGACCCGTTCAAGATCGCCTTCGACGGCAAGCTGCGCGACTCGCGCGTCGGCTTCATCACGCTGACCGGGCAGTTCGCCTTCCGCGCCGCCTTCGGCAGCAAGCCGACCTTCCTGCTGTCGGCGGGCGGCTTCCACCCGCGCTTCGCCGACATCCCGCCCGACATCCCGATGCCCTTCGACCGCATCGGCGCGGGCTTCTCGATCGGCATCGTCGGTGTCTCGGTGAAGGGCTACTTCGCCGTCACCGCCGCCACGGTGCAGGCCGGCTGCGAACTCAAGGTGTGGGGCGATGTCGGCGTGGCCTCGTTCGACGCCGGCCTGGGCTTCGATGCGATCTGCTACCTGCAGCCCAAGTTCTACTTCGAGGTCGACTTCCGCGCCTGGGCCCACGCCGAGGCCTTCGGCATCGGCTTCGGCGTGCGGCTCGAAGGCCTGCTGAAGGGCCCGGGGCGCTGGCGCATCCGCGGCGTCGGCGAGATCGACCTCGGCTTCTTCGGCAGCGTGTCGGTCGAGTTCGACGAATCCTGGGGCGACGACCGCGACACGCCGCGCATCCGCCGCAGCGCCTTCGCACTGCTGAAGGACGAGGTCGACAAGCGCGACAACTGGAACGTGCAGCTCACCGGCGACGGCGAGCACCTGGTGACGGTGGCCAGGCGCGAGGGCGAGAAGGACGCGCTGGCCCACCCGATGGCCGCGCTGGTCTTCACGCAGCGCAGCGCGCCGCTGCGCCGCCGGCTCGACAAGCTCGGCGAGGCCGACATCGACGGCCCGCGCACGCTCGACATCGGCGGCCTGACCTTCAACGGCGCGGTGGTGCCCAACGTGCGCCGCGAGACCCAGCGCGAGAACTTCGCCGCCTCGCAGTTCCTCGAGATGTCGGACGACGACAAGCTCACGCACCCCTCGTTCGAGGCGATGGACGCCGGCGAGAAGCTCAGCGCCGACGAATTCGAGTTCGACCCCGCCGCGCTGGTGAGCTGTCCGGTCGACTGGGAGTCGCGCGAGCTGAGCCCGGCGCCGAAGCACCGCGAATGGCGCATCGATGCGCTGGTGCTCGGCGCGATCCACACCGAGCATGTCTACGCCCGCGCACCGCAGATCGCCGGATGGATGGTGGCGACCGGCGCGGTGGCGCGCAGCAGCCTGCGCGCGGCCGAGCGGCTGCGCCCGCCCGATGCGCAGCCGCTGTCGGTGAAGGAGCAGCCGGTCGCCGCGGTGGCCGACAAGCTGCACCAGGGCGCGGTGTCGGCGGCCGCCACGGGGGCCTGGGCCGCGCGCGAGACGGTCCAGCGCCTGGCCGGCGGCAGCGTGCGCGCCAGCGAGCTGCAGGTCGTCGAGTCCTACGAGCTGGCCTGAAGCGGCCACGGCACGACGCACGGCAACACCGAACGGGAGCCGACCATGGCCGACCAGCTGAGCTACGACTTCCTGCCCTGGGCGCGGCGCGGCCTCGCGCGCGCCCACGCCGCGCAGCAGGCGCTCGGCCAGCCGGTGCTGCCGAAGATCCGCGTCGGCCTGCAGATCACCGGCGACGGCGCGCAGACCGACCAGGGCGGGGTGGATCTCAAGGTCCTCGGGCCGGCCGACATCGTCGGCATCGACCCGCGCACCGTCGTGCGCACCGAGCCGCGCGCCAACCTGCGCAACTTCGAACCCAACTACCTGGCCGCGATCGACTTCGACCCGCCGGACCTGCCGTGGCTGATGACGCCGGCCCATGCCGACGCGCAGCAGCGCCTGAGCCCCTGGCTCGCGCTGATCGTGCTGCGCCGCGACGAGGTCGAAGGCCGGCCGCTGCTGCGCCCCGGCCGGCTGCTGGCCTCGGTGCTGCTGCGTGCCGCCCCCGCGGTACCGCTGCCGAACCTGGCCGAGGGCTGGATGTGGGCCCACGCGCAGCTGCTGCGCTCGTCCGCCGCCCAGACGGTGCAGGACGGCCTGCGCAACAACCCCGCGCACAACCTGTCGCGGCTGGTGTGCCCGCGCCGGCTCGAGCCCGGGGTCGACTATTTCGCCTGCGTGGTGCCGGCCTTCGACGCCGGCGTCAAGGCCGGCCTCGGCCAGCCGGTGGCCAGCGATGCGCTGCTCGGCCCGGCCTGGGCCGGCAGCGAGGCCGCCGGCATCGAGCTGCCGATCTACTACCACTGGGAGTTCTCCACCGGCCCGGCCGGCGATTTCGAGACGCTGGCGCGGCGGCTCAAGACCAAGAACGAGCTGCCGGCCGAGGTCCAGCAGAAGATCGGCGAACTCGGTCGCGTGCCGGTCGAGGTCGACGCCGACCGGTTGCTGCAGCGCGGCGCCGTCACGCCGCAAATCGTGCAGCAGCAGTACGTCGCGCGCTACGAAGGCGCGCTGCTGTCCCTGAGCCCCAACCCGGCGCCCGAGCCGGGCCGGGTCGACGACATCGCCGAGCTGCTGCGCACCGTGCTGACCACCGGCGACCGGCGTGCGCTCGGCAATCTGGCGCAGCTCGACAGCCACCCCGAGGTGCCGCTGGTCGGCCCGCCGGCCTACGGCGTCTGGCACGCGCGCCGCCACGACCTCGAAGTGGCGCACCGCAAGGACCGCTGGCTCGAAGGCCTGAACCTGTCGGTGCCCAACCGCATGGCCGGCGGTGTCGGCACGCGGCTGGTGCAGACCAACCAGGAGGAGTTCATGCAATCGGCCTGGTCGCAGGTCGGCGACGTGCTCAAGGCCGAGCGCCTGCTGAGCCGGCTGCATCTGTCGGCCAAGGCCCTGGCGCAGCTGGTGCTGCGCATCGACAAGCTGCCGCCGCTGCGCCAGCTGCAGCTGCTGGCGCCGGCGGCCGGCCGCATGAAATTCGATGCGCTGGCACCCGGCCTGACGATGTGGGGCTACCGGCGCGGCACCAGCCTGCCCGACGCCGCGCTGGACGGCGCGCTGCGGCGCGGCTTCAGCGCCGTGCGCGGCATGGTGCGGCACGCGCCCTCGCGCGTGGCGTCGGGCATCGCCACGCAGCTGGTCGCGGCCTTTGCCGAGCCGCGCTCCGCACGGTCGCTGGTCGAGTTCGAGCGCTTTCGCGTCGACGGCATCGCGTCGCTGCGCGCACTCGACGCCTTGCAGCTGCCGAGCGATCCCGGTGCGCTGGTGGCAGTGCCCGGTTTCGTCGAGCCGCTGCGGGTGGACCAGGTGCGCGTGCTGCAAGGCCTGCAAGGGCAGGTGAGCGAGGTGCTCCAGCCCGGTGCCTGGCACACGCCGAGCGTGACGCAGAAGCTGCGCGGCGGCGTGCTGCTCGACAGCCACTGGGAACGCATCGGCGAGTTCGCCTCCGCGCTGTCGCAGGACCAGATCGCGCAGCCGCAGGCTGCGGGCGGTGGCGTGACGGCGGGTGCAACCGTCCTCGCCACGCCGCAGACGGCGATGGCCCACACCGTGTTCGAAGCCTCGCCGACGCGCCCCGAGGGCGTGCTGCTCAGCGCCGTGCGCGGCGAAGCCGGCTTCCAGCTCGCGGCCGCCCAGGGCCTGCGCGTGGACGCGCGCAACGGCAACCTCGCCGTCGGCAAGGCGCTGACGCGCAGCCGCCGCGGCGCGGCGCCGGTCGAGCGCGCGGCAGCGATGCGTCCGGGGCAGGTCGCAGCGGTCGACATCACCGCGATCCGCCGGCTCGGCAACACCGCGCTGTTCAACTCGCTGCCGCCGAGCGCGGTGCAGCCGGCCGGCCCCGGCGCCGTGCCGGCGGTCGCGCTGCAGGCCACCCCGGGCGGGCTGTTCAAGCCGGTGCGTCCGAACGAGGAGGCGCCGGCCCGGCCCGGCCAGCTCGGCGATCGCCACAGCATCACCCTGCTGCCGCCGGAGCGCAGCCAGGCGGTGCTCGACATCTACCGCGTCGCCTGGCAGGACAAGATCCAGCGCGACGCGCCGACCCTGCTGCCGCCGCGCGTCACCGTCGCGGTCGTGCCGTTCGAGGCGACGCGCGCCGCGCAGACCGCGCGCGCCGCGCTCGACATCGCGACGCTGGTGCCGCAGCGCGTGTCCAGCCTGATCGACCTCGGCGACAGCCGCCTCGACCTGCTGCACCCGAGCCCCGGCCTCGTGAGCGCCGTGCACGCCGGCCTCGAGAAATACGTGGTGACCGCACTGCTCGACCGCGTGATGGCCTACCCCAGGCTCGACGAGGCGCTCTACAAACGCCTCGTCGACATGGACCGCGACGCCTTCATGCCCGGCGTCGAGGACATCCCGAACGACACCATCCTGCTGGTCGCCACCAACCCGCGCTTCGTCGAGTCCTTCCTGGTCGGCAGCAACCACGAGATGAACCGCGAACTGCTGTGGCGCGGCTTCCCGACCGACCAGCGCGGCACGCCGTTCCAGAAGTTCTGGCCCTACTTCGACCCGGGCTGGGTCGACGTGCAGCCGATTCACCAGTGGAGCCAGGGCAAGGCCATCGGCAGTGCCGGTGGCGGCCAGGGGCAGAAGGCGCGGCTCGCGCTGCTGGTGCGCGGCGCGCTGTTGCAGCGCTTCCCGAACACCAACATCTACGCGGTCGAGAAGGGCAACGACAGCGCACCGGCCTTCAGCGGCCTGTCGACCCCGCCGCCGCCGGCGCCGCCGGTGCTGCGCAAGACGCTGCACCCGATCGGCGGCGGCGCGCTGCCGCCGGACATCACCTTCTTCCTGTTCGACATCGCCCCCGACGACGCGGCCAAGTACTGGTGGGTGCTGGAAGAGCCGATGACCGAGCCCCGCTTCGGCTTCGACGACCAGGAGCAGCCGCGCGAGGTGCCACGGCTGCGCGCGCGCGGCAGCGGCAACACGCGCCGGCTGGAGCACGCCACACGCTTCGGCGGCATCAACCTGCTGGCGGGGCCGCAGGCCCTGGCCGGCGAGACCTGGCTCGATGTCGACTGGTCGGAGCTGCAGCCGCCGGTCGCCGCGGGCCGGCACCTGAGCCTGGCGCAGCTGCGCTCGGTGCAGCTCGCCACCGCCGGACTCGCGGTCGGTGCCGATGCGCATGCCGCGCAGGTGGCACGCGCGCTGCTGCAGCGGCCCTTCCGCGGCTATTTCGCCGGCGAGCGGCTCGAAAGCTGATCGGAGCGCACCATGCCCAGACCTTCACAAGCGGCCGAACTGAGTGCACTGCGCGCGCGCCGCGTCGCGGCCGATGCCGCGCTCACGGCGGCCATTGCCGACGTCGAGCGCGTCAAGCGCGCACGCGACGCCGAGCGCCTGCGCCCCGGGGGCGACCTGCCGGCCCACCAGGCCGCGCTCGCCCGCGCCCGCGCCCGCTACGACAGGCTGCGCGCCGACCGCAACGGCCTGCTGGCCGCCTTCACCGGCCTCTCGGCGGCGGCGGCGAGGGCCGATGACGACGCCGCCAGCGCCGCGCTGTTCGGCGGGCTGGAGGGCGACACGCCGATCGCGCTGTTCCCGGTGCGCCTGGAAACGCGCTACCAGCCCGGCGCCGCGGCCGGTGTGCCGGAGCTGCGCATCCGCATCTACCCGGACGATGTCAACGTGCAGCGCCACGTCGCCGCCCTGACCGAGGCCGAGCAGCAGGCGGCACGCGCCTACTGGGAGGCGCGCTTCCTCGCACGCGCACCCCAGGCGGTGGACGAGGCGCAAGACGCATTCGATGCGCGCAGCCAGCGCCCGCAGGCCCTGTGGGCCGAGATGGTGAGGGCCTTGCGGGCACCGCGCGCGGCGTTCGTGGTGCAGGCGCTGCGACCGGTCAACGCGGGCGCCGTGCTCGACGCGCCGGGCCCGCCGCCGCTGCCCTTGCCGGCCCCCGACTTCCCGCCGACCGGCGAGGCCGGCTCGCGCCTGGCGGCCCAGCCGGTGGCGGTGATGCTGCCCGACCGCTTCTGCGCGGTCGGCCTCGCGGCCGGCGGGGCGGTGGTGTTCCGCCGCTTCGGCGCGCCGGTGCCCGACGTGCAGGCCGCCGCGCCGGTGATCCACCCCGGCGACGCACCGCCCGCCGGCACACCGCCGCAGGACCCGTTCGAAGGCGAGGCCGCCTGGCTGGCGCACTACGACGCCGCGCTGGCCCAGGGCATGGCCATCACGGTGACCCAGGCCGACGTCGACGCCTTCCGCCGCCGCAACCCGCGCGGCCCGGCCTTCAACCTGGGCCAGCCGCTGGAGCGGCTGATCGTGCTGGGCGTCGACTGGACGCTGACGCCCGACGAGGCCGCCGGCGGCGTGAGCGCCCTGCTCGAAGCGCACGCCGCCTCGGGCGGCATGGCCTTCGTGCCGATCGGCACCGCCACCAACAACACCGGCGCCGAGTCCTCGGGCCACGCGCCGGGCGACGACCGCGACCCGGGCACGCCGCAGCCGCCGGCGCCCACCCCCGGCACGAGCGCGGTGGAGGCGCTGCGCTTCGCGCTCGGCCTGCCGGACGCGGCGCTGGCCGCCAGCGGCCTGCCGCACGAGCAGCGCGACGACGCGCAGTTGTCGAGCCACATGCTCAACGCGCTGTACCGCGCGCTGGCCGGTCACTACCTGGAGGAGTTCTGGGCCGACCCGAAGGACAGCTCACGCGGCACGCGGCTGCGCCAGCAGCGCACGCTCGACGCGCTGCGCGACCACGTCACCGGCCACCTGCGGCCGGCCGGCCCGCTGCAGCCGCTGCGCATCGCGATGCAGCCCTACGGCATGCTGCCGGTGGTGGCCAGCGGCCGCTTTGTCGCCGAGGGCGCGTTCGAGGCCGGGCTCAAGAGCGTGCTCGACCTGCTGCGCCCGAGCTGGCGCGACGCCCTCGGCAAGGTCCCGCGCTTCGACGGCCAGGCGGCCACCACGCACCGCCTGCTGCAGCACGGCCCGTGGGCACAGAGCGTCAGCTACCGCGAGACCGAGCGCGACCCGGTCGGCGATGCCGTGAAGGAGAAGATCGAGGCGCTGCAGAACGCGCAGCGCTTCCACAGCGCCGGCCTCTTCATGCACATGCTGGGCGCGACCTGGGGCGCGCCGATGGCGCAATCGTCGACGCTGGCGACCTTCCAGATCGCCGGGCTGGTGCTCAAGCCCGAGCCGTCGAAGCTGCCCAGCGCCATGCCCTGGGTGCAGGCCGACGCGCAGGTGAAATCGCGCGAGGCGCCGACCGAGGCGATGCTCGCGCCGAACTACATCGCGAGCATCGCCAATGCGATCGCGCCGGCGGCCTCGACCAAGACCGTGCTCGCCGGCATGCGCAAGGCCGGCTCGCTGCTGCAGGGCTTGCTGGCGTACTCGGCCGACCTCGAGGCCGATGCCGCGAACCGCCGTGTGGTCGAGCCCTTCGCCATCGCGGTCGACGGCATCAAGACCGTGCAGGGGCTGGCGCAGACGCCGCGCACGGTGGGCATCGAGAAGCCCGAACCCAACGCGGCCGTGACGACGTTGAGCCATGTCGGCGAACTCGCCTTCACGCGTGCGCCCGCCCTGACCGGCGCCGATTCGGTGGGCCAGTACACCGCGCGTGCGGCGCACGAGATCGCGACATCGGCGCTCGCCACGGGCACACCGCTGGTGCTGAGCTGGTTCCAGGAGACCCGGCGCGCGCAGTTCGACGCGACCACCGCGAAGCTGCCGCGCGACACGCGCGACCTCGCCGGCGTGAAGGCCAGCCTGCTCGCCCTGCAGGGGCGCAGCGTGGGCGAACTCAACTGGGCACTGCGCACCACGCTCGACAGCTTCGACCACCGGCTCGACACCTGGTACACCTCGCTCGCGACGCGCCGGCTGGCGCGGCTGCGCCAGGGCGCGGCGGGCCAGCGCCGCACCGGCGTGCACGTGGGGGCCTTCGGCGTCGTCGAGGGCCTGCAGCCCGACGGCGCGGGCCACCGCGAAAGCCTCGGGCATGTGCTCGCCCCGTCGCTGCGCCATGCCGCGGCCGCGGCCGTGCTGCGCAGCGGCTACCTCGCCAACGATGCGCAGGCCCGCGCGGCCTTCACGCTCGACCTGTCGTCCCGGCGCGTGCGCAATGCGCGCGACATCTTCGAAGGCCTCGCGCAAGGCCAGCCGCTGGCGGTGCTGATCGGCTACCGCTTCGAGCGCGGGCTGCGCGACGCGCTGCTCGCGCAGTTCGTGCTCGACTACCGGCGCACCTTCCCGCTGCGCCCGCCCGCCGCACCGGCGGCCACGGCGCAGGAAGAAGCCATCGTCGCGCGCGACGTGACCGACGGCGTCAAGCTGCTCAACGCCGGCGCGGCCGCCGCCAACGTCGTGCCGGCCGGCGACGCGCGCAACAAAGTGCAGGCCCTGCTCGACCAGATGGCGACGCTGTGGGACGCGGTGTGCGATGTCGCGGTGAGCGAGGGGGTCTACCAGCTCGCGCAGGGCAACATGGAGCGGGCCGCCGCCGCGCTGGCAACGCTCGACAAGCAGGCCATGCCGATCGAGCCGCAGTCGGTGCTGAGCCCGCGCGACGGCATCAGCTACACGCAGCGGCTCGTGCTGCTGCTCGATCCGCAGGCGCCGGCCCCGGCCGGCTGGCCGGCCGATGCAGCCGCGGCCGCCGAGCCGCGCCTGAACGCCTGGCTGGCCGACCTGATCGGCCCGCCGGGCGGCTTCGCACTGACCGGCCGCGTCATCACCGACGACGACCGCCTGCAGGAACTGAGCGTCGACCCGTCGCAGCTCGGCCTGTCGCCGCTGGCATTGTCGATGGCGCTCGACGCCCCCGGCGGCGCGCGCGGCGACACGCAGGTGATGGCGCCCGACGAGGCGGCCCCAGGCGCGAAGAACGCCTTGCCGGAGGACCTGAGTCGCCTGCGGCTGGCGCTGGTCGAAGCCTTGTTCGCGCAGGGTGCGGCGGCCTTCCCGGGCCGCGCGCTGCGGCTGCAGGTCGACGAGCAGGGGCAGCAGCCCGGCCTGGTGCAGCTCGAGGCGCTGCTCGGCCTCGCGCGGCGGCTGGTCGGCGGCGCGCGGGCGGCGCTGCGCAGCGATCTCGCGGTGATCGAAGGCCGCTTCGATGCCGGTGCGACCGACGGCGACTTTCCCGGCGCCGACGCGGCCGAGTTCGACCAGCGCGCGGCAGCGGCGGTCGAAGCGCTGCAGTCGGCGTTGAAGGCCTTGCAGCTCGCGCTGGCCGCCAAGGACGCCGACGCCACGACCGCCGCGCTGCGCGGCTGCCGCGTGTTCGGTGTGCCCGGCACCGAGGACGGCCGGGCCGTGTCGCTGAACGGCGACGCCGCCCTGCAGGCCCTGCTCGAACGCGGCGACGGCGTGCGGCGGCAGCTCGAAGCACGCCTGCGCCAGGCGGGCGAGCTGCGCGCCGACGTGGCCGCTGCCGACACGGTCGGCAAGCTCGCACCGATTGCCCGCGCAACGCTGGAGGCCGTGTTCGGCCGCGGCTTCCCGGTGCTGCCGCTGTTCACGATGGGCGCGGCGGCGCCCGGCGTGCAGGCCTGTCTGGACGCGCAGGCCACGCTCGGCGCCGGCCGCGCCGCCGTGGTGCCGGGCTGGCTGCCCAAGCTCGCCAAGGTGCGGCGCAGCGTCGACCATTTGCAGAGCCTGCTGCTCGCGCGCGAATCGCTGGTGGCGCCCTACCCGAGCGAGCGCTTCGCGGTGCTGCAGTCCACCGGCCGCAGCGGCGGCGCCGACGCCAAGGCGCCCTGGGAACAGCCCTGGGTCGCGCTGCCCGAAGCCTGGCCGGATGTGCCGGACATCGCGACCGACCCGCTGCTGGGCCTCGCCCATCAGCGGCCCGACCTCGCCGTGGCGCTGCACGCGCCGCAGGGCCTGCCCGCGGTGCAGGCCGGCACACCGCTGGCCGCGCTGGTGTGCGACGACTGGAACGAGACCGTGCCGCTGCACACCACCACCGCCGGGGTCGCCTTCCACTACGACGCGCCCGGCGCCCGTGCGCCGCAGACGCTGCTGCTGGCCGTGCCGCCGGCGCTGGACATGGCGTGGTGGAGCTTCGACGACGTGCTGGCCACGGTACTGGAAGCACTGGAACTCAGCCGCCTGCGGCTGGTGCGCCCGGCGCAGCTCGATGGCGCGGTGAACCTCGCGCTGCCGATGAACCTGATCAACGACCTGCAGGCGCCGACGGTCGCCGGACTGGACTTCAAGCACCTCGCCGACCAGGCCGTGCTGAGCACCGCGCTGTCGTCGACGGGCCAGCTGTGGGCCAGCGGCAAGGTATGAGGCGCCACCACGGCCAGCGGCGCGAAGGACCCCGACCATGATGCAATTCGACAAGACGGTGCTGGCGGCTGCGGCGGCCGAGCAACTGCAGGCGGTCGTCGCCGCGATCACCACGCTGTACCGGCTGGAGGTCGACCCGGCGGCCGACGGCTACGACGAGGCGCTCGCCGCGCGCGTGGCCGATCCGCTGTGGATGCTGGGCCGTCAATGGCAGTTCGGCGAGCTCGCGGGCGAGGACGCCGGCTCGCCGCTGGAGGTCAGCTACCGGATCGAAGGCACGGCGGTGCTCGGCTGGGCGCCGGGGCGCGACCCGGCGGCCGACAGCTTTCGCGCCCTCGGCGATCCGGCGCTCGGCCATCCACCGCTCGAGACCCTGGTCGAGGCCGAGCCGGTGTTCGCCGCGCGACAACCGCACCGCCGCGCGCTGGCCGAAGCCGGCCGCATGCTGGCGCGCCTGGCCACCGACGCCGGCCAGCCGGCGCTCGCCGAGTCGGTGCGCGGCGTCTTCCCGCTGGCCGTGCCGGAGCCCGCCGATCCGCTGAGCGACCCGGCCGGCATGCTGTGGCATCTGCTGCTGCGCGACGGCAGCATCGATGCCGCAGCGCTGGCCGCGGCCCTGCGCCCGCTGCGCCAGGCCGACGGCACGCTTGCCGGGTTGCCGGCCGAACTGGCCGCCGCCGGGCTCGGCGCCGCCGCGCAGCCGGTGCTCGCGCAGTGGCTGGCGTGGGTCGAGGACTTCGTGTTCGAAGGCGACACCGCCGCCTGGCTGCCCGAGCACCAGGAGTACGCCTTCGAGCTCGCCGCCGGCCGCGGCGCAGGCGGCACCGCGCAGCGCTGGCGGCTCGATGCGCAGGAGTACGTCGACGGCCGCATCGACTGGCACGACTTCGACCTCGCCGCCGACAGCCCGCGCACGCTGATGCCGGGCGAGGTGCCGCTGCTCGACGACGCCGCGCCGCGCCGCTCCTTCGCGACGCCGGTGCAGTACCCCGGCATGCCGGCCTCGCGCTACTGGGAGTTCGAGGACGCGCGCGTCAACTTCGCGCGCATCGACGCGGCCAAGCTGGACCTGGTGCGCATGATGGTGGCCGAGTACGCGCTGGTGCACGGCAACGACTGGTTCATGGTGCCCGCGCGCCTGCTGGCCGGCGGGCTGTACCGCGTGAGCGCGATGAGCGTGACCGACACCTTCGGCATCGTCACCGAGATCGCGCCGGTGGCCGCCGATGACGGCGTGCCCTGGCGTCTGCAGGGCTTGAGCCCCGCGAGCGGCGCGAACGACAGCGCCGACGGCGGCTGGCTGTTCCTGCCGCCACCGCTGTCGGACACGCTGGAGGGCGATCCGCTCGAAGAAGTGGCCTTCGCGCGCGACGAGATGGCCAACCTGGTGTGGGCGATCGAGAAGCGCGTGCAGGGCACGAGCGGCGAGCCGCTGGACCGCGCGCTCGAAGACCAGCGCTACTCGATCCGCCAGCAGCCCAGCGTGGCCAGCAGCAATGCGCCGCTGCTGTACCGGCTGATGACCTCGGTGCCCAGCCACTGGCTGCCGCTGCTGCCGGCGCGCGAGGCCGGCAACCTGTCGCTCGACATCCACCTGCTGCGCGGCGGCATGAAGCGCTTCTACCGCCAGGACGCCGAGGCACTGGCCGCGACACCGGGGCTCGAGGCGTTTCTCGAACGGCTCGCCGCCGCGGGCGAGTTCGTCGAGCCGCTGACGCCGATCGACCCGGGCCGCGCCGCGGACCTGGCCGTGTTCGCCTTCCACCCGCGCGGCCAGCTGCTGCGCACCGACACCAGCGTGCTGCCCTGGCAGGAAGCGCCGCTGCGCATCGCCGAAGAGGAGGTCGGCCGCAGCGGCGTGGTGGTGGAGCGGCGCTTCCAGTACGCCCGCACCGCCGACGGCCGCGCGCTGCTGTGGGTCGGGCGGCGCAAGCGCGTCGGTCGCGGCGAGGCCAACAGCGGCCTGCGCTTCGACCTCCAGCTGCGACCGGGGCAGCTGTAGGCGCGAGCGCGCCACGCCGAACGCACGCGGCGTGTTCGGCTGCCTCGGCGCCGGCGTGCGCAGGAGCACGTCGAGGCGGCGGGCGGCGGGTCGTGCAGACTACGGGCCTGCACAGACCTTCCACCGGAGACACACCATGCGCACCCCCGCCCTCATCGTCGGCATCCTGCTGCTCATCGTCGGCGGCCTGATCTCGACCGGCGTCCTGAGCTTCGACAGGCAGGAGACCGTCGCCAAGCTCGGGCCGCTGGAGATCACGACGACCGACCAGAAGAAGCCCGCGCCGGTGGTCGGCTACCTGCTGCTCGGCGTCGGCGCGCTGGTGCTGATCGTCGGGCTGGCCGGCAAGAAGTAAGGCCCGCCGCCGCATGCTCCGGTACCTCACCGTCCCGGTCACCGCTTTCCAGCAGAACTGCTCCATCGTCTGGTGCGAGGCCACCCGCCGGGCGGCCGTCATCGACCCCGGCGGCGAACTGCCGCGGCTGCGCGCCGAAGCCGCGCGCCTGGGCCTGGCGCTCGAAGCGATCTGGCTGACCCACGCGCACATCGACCACGCCGGCGGCACGGCGCAGCTCGCCCGCGAAGACGGCCTGCCGATCATCGGCCCGCACGCGGGCGACCAGTTCTGGATCGACGCCATGGCGCAGCAGAGCCGGATGTTCGGCTTCCCGCCCAGCGAGCCCTTCACGCCGACGCGCTGGCTCTGCGAGGGCGGCGCCGACGACCGCGTGACGCTGGGCGAGTGCGCGCTCGAAGTGCGGCACTGCCCGGGCCACACGCCGGGCCACGTGGTGTTCGTGTCGCGCGAGGCGGGGCGGGCCTTCGTCGGTGACGTGCTGTTCGCCGGCGGCATCGGCCGCACCGACTTCCCGCAGGGCGACTTCGACACGCTGGTCCGCTCGATCCGCACCCAGCTCTGGCCCTTCGGCGACGACACCGTGTTCATCCCCGGCCACGGGCCGCAGAGCAGCTTCGGCCACGAGCGGCGTCACAACCCCTACGTGCGCGACGCCTGATCCTCCAATCGCACCGGCGGGGCGACCTTCAGCGCGCCTGCTCGCGGCCCGGCGTCGCCGGCTTGTTGGCCTTGCGGTCACCGCTGTCGCCGAGGCCGGCATCCCAGCGTTGCGTGGGCTTGGGCGCGCGCTCGTACAAGGGCATCACCTTGGGCAGGTTGGCTTCGATGTCGTGGATGCGCGTCGGCCCCTGCGGGTGGGTCGAGCCGTACTCGGCCAGCTTGCTGCCGCTGCCCCCGCCAGCGCCGCCGGTCGCCTGGCCCATCTTGGTCCACAGGCTCACGCCGGAGCGCGGGTCGTAGCCGGCGCGCGCGGCCAGCTCCATGCCGACCAGGTCGGCCTCGGACTCGTCGTCGCGGCTGAACTTGAGCTGCAGCAGCTGCGCGCCCATGCCGGCGATCGTGCGGCTGGCATTGCCCAGGCCGAGCAGTGCGGCGCCCAGCTCGAGGCCGATGTTGGTCGCGGCCGACTTGCCCATGCGCTCGCGTGCATGCTCGCGCAGCGCATGCGCGACCTCGTGGCCCATCACCATCGAGACCTCGTCGTCGGTCAGCTTGAGCTGCTCGATCAGGCCGGTGTAAAAGGCGATCTTGCCGCCCGGCATGCAGAAGGCGTTGATCTGCTTGCTGGCCAGCAGGTTGACCTCCCACTTCCAGCCCGGCGCGCGCGCGTTCCATTCCGGCGTGAACGGGATGATGCGTTGCGCGACGAAGCGCAGCCGCACCGTCTGCGTGTTGTCGCCGGACACCAGCGCGTTCTTGCCGCGCGCCTCCTGCAGCAACTGCGCGTACTGCTGGGTCGCCGCCTGCTCCACCTGTTCGGCCGACACCAGTTTCGAGAAGCCCGACTGCTTGCCGACGTCGACGCCCTCGCGCGCGGCCGCCGGCAGTGCCAGACCGGCACCGGCGCCGAGCAGCGCGGCCGCGAAGCGGCGGCGCTGCGGCTGCGGTGGCGCGCACTGCGCCGCGGCATGCTGCGCACCGAGCCGCGACAAAGCCGCGCACAGGCTGCAGTGGTAACGGGACGAGGGGGTCGACAGGCTCATGGTTTTCAGACTCCGGGAGCAGCTTCGCGTTCCAGCATCCGGCGCACCGCCGGCAGCAACAGATAGGCCGGGAACGACAGCCAGAAGGTGAGGAAGAAGTAGCTCGCGTAGCCCAGTTCCTGCGCACCGATGCCGCCGGCCCAGCCGGCCACCGCGCGGCTGAAGGCGAAGATGCTGGACAGGATCGCGTACTCGGTGGTCGCGCGCGCCTTGCTGGTGATGCCCATCAGGAAGGCGAGGAAGGCGCCGGTGCCCAGCCCGCCGGTGAAGCTCTCCAGCGCGCTGGCTGCGTAGACCATCGCCTGGTGCAGCGGCTCGACGCCGATCGTCGCCGCGGCACCGGGCGTCAGCAGCGGCACCAGGTGCGCCGCACCGGCATAGCCGAGGTTGGACAGCGCCTGCCACAGCCCCAGCACCCACAGGCCGCGGAAGATGCCGCGCCGGTCGACGTACCAGCCGCCGACCAGGCCGCCGGCGATCGACAGCGCGAGCCCGAGGTTGACGCTGACGAAGCCGATCTGCGCCGCGCTGAAGCCCGCATCGACCCAGAACGGCTTGACCATGAAGCCCATGGCGGCGTCGCCGAGCTTGAACAGCAGGATGAAGGCCAGCACCGCCACCATGCCGGGCCGCAACAGCAGCTCGACCCAGGCGCCGAACACCGGCCCGTCGCGCAGCGCCAGGGCCTGCGGTGCCCGCGCCGCCCGCACCAGCAGCGCCGCACCGGCGAACATCAGGCCGACCGGCAGCGCGCCGCGGAACCACCACGTGGCGCTCACCGCCTCCACGGCACTCCAGTGCGTCGCCCGCGCCAGCGGCCCCAGCACCGGCCACAGCAGGCCGGCCAGCACCAGGCCGAGCGCCACCAGGAAGCCGGGTTGCCCGCGCAGCAGGCCGAATTCCTTGGCGACGGTGCTGGGCGGCGCGCCGACGCGCGGCTTCTCCGGCGGCGCGAGCAGCGCCATGCCGGCGTTGAGGCCGAACACCAGCGCGCCCAGCGTGTAGGCCGCGCCCCAGCCGAGCGCGCCCGAGACCATCAGCAACACGCCTGCGGTCAGCATGCCGGCGCGGTAGAAGCCGATGCGCAGGCCGTTCGCCATGCCGTACTCGCGCTGGTCGAGCAGCTCGATCGTGTAGCCGTCGGTGGCGATGTCGTTGGTGGCCGACAGCACCGTGAAGCCGCCGATCGCGACCCACACCCAGGGCCCGAGCGCCAGCCCGGCGATCGCGAACGCGACCATCACCGCCGCCATGCCGAGGTTGGCGGCGGCGACCCACCAGCGGTGGTGCCGCGCCCAGTCGACCGCCGGCGCCCACAGGAACTTCACCGTCCAGGCCAGGCCCAGCAGCGACAACAGGCCGATGTCGGCCAGGTTCACGCCCTGCTGGCGGAAGTAGACCGGGAACAGGTCGAAGAACACGCCCAGCGGCAGGCCCTCGCTGAAGTACAGCAGCGCCACCCAGAACAGCTTGCGCCGGTGGGCGGGACGGGCCGTGGTCGAAACGGGCACAACAGGGGGCACGGCGGTCATCCGGGGCATTCTAGGGAGGGCTCTCGGCACCAGCGCCCCTCGCCCGCGAGGAAACCGCCCTCGGACCCTTGCCCGCCGGCTGCCGGACGTGGCCTATTTCTCGCTTGTGAAAGACCCGGCGATGAGGACGCCGCTCCCCCTGGTGTTGGTGATCGCGACGGAGGTCCTCATGGCAGACAATGCTTCGAGCGAGAGGGAGGCCCTGGGCGAAACGAAAAGACCCTCGGCCTTCGAGCGTGGCACCAGCGCTGCGCTGTCCCGTTCACGGGCCGCGCCTGGCAGTGCGGCCCGTTTCCTTTTCTTGCGTTTTCGAGAATCGACTACCTGATGACGTTCGTCATGCTTCTCTGGCACTGGTTCACGCGCTTCGGCGAATCCGGCATCGTGATCCCGATGGCGCTGAGCACCGCGCTGTGGTGGTGGTGGGCGACGCCGAGCCGGCGTCCGCTGCTCGCCTGGCTGGCCCTGCTGGGCTCGGCCGCCTTCCTCACGCTGGTGACCAAGGTCGCCTTCATGGGCTGGGGCCTGGGCAGCGTGTCGCTCGATTTCACCGGCCTCTCGGGGCACGCCATGCTGGCGGCCGCGATCTACCCGGTGCTGCTGCGCACGCTGTGCAGCCCGGTGGCCGTGCCGCCGCGCTGGGCGATCGGGGCCGGTTATGCACTGGCGGCGCTGGTCTCGCTGTCGCGGGTCATCATCGGCGCGCATTCGGGTTCGGAGGTCGTGCTGGGCTTCGCCGTGGGTGCGGCGGCCAGCGCGACCGCGCTGGCGCTGGAGACCCGCCAGCCGCCGCCGATTCCGCGGCACTGGCTCTGGCTGGGTCTGGCCGCGTGGTTGACGCTGATGCCGGTGGTCGCCGCACCGTCCGGCACGCACGGCATGGTGCAGCGGCTGGCCAAGAAGCTGTCGGACCGCGATCAGCTCTACACCCGTGCCGATCTGCACCGGGCACGGTTGCCGGGCTAGCGGTACCCCCGGCTGCGGGCCCGCCGCGGCCGCCCCATGCCGGGGCTCAGCCGGCCCGCAATGAAGCCCGCTGGCGCCGCCGTGCCGCAAGCGCCTGCTCGCGCACGTGGCAGCCGTCGAGGTGGTCGTTGACCAGGCCCATCGCCTGCATGAAGGCATAGACGGTGGTCGGGCCGACGAAGCTCCAGCCGCGCTTCTTCAGGTCCTTGCTCATCGCCACCGATTCGGCCGAGGTCGTCTGCGCCTTCAGCGCCTCGAGCGTCATGCGCTTCGGGCGCGAGGCCGGCGCGGGCTCGCGGTCCCAGGCGTAGGCGGCCAGCGAACCGAACTCGGCGCGCAGTTCGAGCACGCGCCGTGCGTTGTTGAGGGTCGACTCGATCTTGCCGCGGTGGCGCACGATGCCGGCGTCGCCCAGCAGCCGTTCGACGTCGCGCGCGGTGTAGCGCACCAGCCGCTCGGCATCGAAATCGGCGAAGGCGGCGCGGAAGTTCTCGCGCTTGTTCAGGATCGTGAGCCAGCTCAGGCCGGCTTGGAAGCCTTCGAGGCAGAGCTTCTCGAACAGGCGCCGGTCGTCGGTGACGGGGAAACCCCACTCGTGATCGTGGTAGTGCTGATACGCCGGGCTGGCCGCGCACCAGGCGCAGCGCGGCGCGCCGTCGGCGGCCGTGTCGAACAGGCCCGGGGGCAAGATCTTGCTCATGCGGCGAACTCCTCGGCGCGCATCATGCCTGGGTGCGCCGCGGATCTGCCTGGCTGCCGCTGGAGCGGGAGCAAGACCCCCTCCAAGGGAGGCGGCAGCCGGTGGCACCCGTCAATGCAGCCAGATCGACACCGCCAGCGCCACCGCGGCATCGTCCTCCAGGCCGCCGTGCTCGGTGACCGCGAGGCCACGGTGCAGCTCGTAGCTCGAGTCGAACCAGCCGCAAGCGGGCAGGCCTTCCTCGAGTTCGGCAAGGTCGGTCTCGTCGCGTGCGGCGCGGCGCGCCCGCACCGCGTCCAGGGCCGACGGCGAGCGGGAGAACAGGCGGGTGCTGAAGTTGAAGCTGAGCATGAAGGCCTCCGTGAGCGGTGTGCCTTCAATGTCGCCGCGACCGCGCACCGCCACCATCGCCCCGAGGGCGGGCACGAGGGGGCCCCTCGGCGGGGGCCCCCAGGAGGCGGAACAGCCGCCCGCTGCCGACCGAGATCCCCCCGAGGGGTGGCTGCAGTGCCGCGCAGCCGGGGCCTGCGCTTCCGTCAACCGAACGGCCGCACCCCGATCAATGCGGCGTGGCCCCAGAAGGCGAACACCGCCCATGCGACCACGCCGACGACCAGCGTGAGCACCGTCGCGCCGCTGCGGCCGGGCGGGTACTGCACCCCCGCCGCGCGGTCGCGCCCGCGGGCAGCACGAAAGCTCAGGGCCGCCCACACCAGAAAGGCGCCGAACAGCAGCACATCGGCCAGGTTGCCGTTGGCCAGCAGGTGCGCGAAGGCCCAGGTCTTGACACCGATCACCATCGGGTGGTGCAGCTTCGCCTTGAGGCCGTTGCCCGGCACATAGGCCGCCGCGACCAGCACGAAGGCCAGCAGCGTCAGCAGCGCCGCGATGTGGCGCATCGCGACCGGCGGCGTCCACAACTCCACCGGCTGCTGCCGCGCCAGGCCGTAGCCCCACACCATCAGCACGAAGCCGACGATCGAGACGAGCGCGTACACGCCCTTCCAGCGCGCCTCGCCGACACGCGCCAGCGTGCGCGTGCGCCAGGGCTCCGCGACGATGCGCACCGAGTGCGGGGCGAGGAACAGAACAAGGCCGAGGATCAGGACCAGCATGGCAGGCTCCGGTTGCTGCGCGCGAGCGTACCGCAGGCGACGGCACTCGCATGCCACGGTTAGCATCACCGTGAATCCGCCCTCCTTACCGAACCCTCCGAGAGCCCACGATGCCGCTCGACTCCCTCGAGATCCAGACCACCGACCAGCCGAAGGCCAGCGTCATCGTGCTGCACGGACTGGGCGCCGACGGCAACGACTTCGTGCCGATCTGCGAAGAGCTCGACCTCGACGCGGTCGGTGGCGCGCGCTTCGTGTTCCCGCACGCACCGACGCGCCCGGTCACGATCAACGGCGGCTACGTGATGCGCGCCTGGTACGACATCCTCGGCACCGACCTGGCACGCCACGAAGACGAGGCGGGCCTGCGCGCCTCGCTGCTGCAAGTGCGGGCCCTGATCGAGCGCGAGAACGCGCGCGGCATGCCGAGCTCGCGCATCGTGCTCGCCGGCTTCTCGCAGGGCGGCGCGATGACCCTGCTGACCGGCCTGCGCCACGGCGAGCGGCTGGCCGGGCTGGCAGGGCTGTCCGGCTACCTGCCGCTGGCCGCGACGACCGCCGCCGAGCGCAGTGCCGCGAATGCCGACGTGCCGATCTTCCTGGCCCACGGCCGCGACGACCCGGTGATCCAGTTGCCGCGCGCCACCGCGTCGCGCGATGCGCTGCAGGCGCTGGGCTGTGCGGTCGAGTGGCACGAGTACCCGATGCAGCACTCGGTGTGCCCGCAGGAGATCGTGGACCTCAATCGCTGGTTGCTGCGCGTGCTGGCCTGAGCCGGATCACCACACCTCTTCGGTCGTCACCTCGAAGCGCACCAGCTGGTTCTGCCCAAAGGCCATGGTGAGGGGAACGTCGCCCGCATCGCGGCCGCGGCCCATCACGATGCGGCCGATGCGCGGCTTGTTGTGGCGCGCATCGAAGGTGTACCACTGCTCGCCGAGGTAGACCTCGAACCACGCGCTGAAGTCCATCGGGTAGGGCACCGGCGGGATGCCGATGTCGCCGAGGTAGCCGGTGACGTAGCGCGCCGGGATGTTCATGCAGCGGCACAGCGTGACGGCCAGGTGCGCGAAGTCGCGGCACACGCCGGTGCGCTCGCGAAAGCCTTCGAGCGCGGTGCGGTTCGCGCGTGCCGCCTGGTAGTCGAAGCGGATGTGCCCGTGCACGAAGTCGCAGATCGCCTGCACCCGGGCCCAGCCCAGCGGGGTGTTGCCGAACTGGTTCCAGGCGAAGTTCAGCAGCTCGCTGTCGACTTCGCAGTAGCGACTGGGCAGCAGGAACTGCAGCGTCGCCACCGGCAGCTCGCGCGGGTCGTGCTGGTAGGCCCCGTAGGCGGTCTGGTCGGGCAGGCCGGAGTCGCGCACGACCGCTTCGTTCGTGAAGCGCACCGAGCCGACCCCCGGCGGCACGTTGACGCGCCCGCATTGGTTGCCGAAGGCGTCGACGTACTCGTCGTTGCCGAAGTACGGCGTGATCCAGAGATTCTCCGGCGCCACCAGATCGTGGCTGCGCGACGGGTGCACATGCAGCAGGTGGATGAGCGTCATCGGCGATGCGACGGACAGCTCGATGTCGAATCCGATCTTGATCAGCACGGCGTGGCTCCTGAGGAAGGGACGCCGGGAGATCGAGCGCCTGTCGGTCGAGTGTGCGCCGCATGCACCGCGCTCACTGCAGTAAATGACGCAAGGCGTTGTGAGACAGCACGCCGCGTGGCTGTCGGACGCGCACCAAACCGCGACGCTAGGGCGCCTTCAAGGTGCACACGAAACGCTCGACCTGCCGTGCAACCCACGGGCCGTCGTCGAGCGGCAGGTCGTGGCCCGCGGTCGGATGCTCGGCGATCGGCAGTGCCCACGCTTGCGCCAGCCGGCGCGAGCAGCGCGGATCGACCAGCGCATCGTGTGTGCTCGCGAGCACCAGGAAGGGCACCGCGGGGCGGGACTGCGACGCACGATAGCGTGCAGCGGCGAGCAGCTGTCGCAGCGCATTGGCGCCAGACACCGGAGATTCACGCCGCCACGCCGTCCACGCGCCCAGCAGCGCGTCGCGTTCCGCCGTGCCGAGGCGGCGCTGGCTGGTCAGTCCCAGGATGCTGCGCTCCCATTCGGCGGCGTCGGCGCCGGTCAGCGCCAGCCGCAGCAGCGTCGCGTATTGCGACGGCCGCAGCCGCTGATGAAAGGCGCCGAAGGGCCGCAGGCTGGTGTTGATCAGCACCGCCGCGGCCAGCTCCCGCGGCTGAGCATGCGCCCAGGCCACCGCCACCATCGCGCCGAGCGACATCGCCAGCACGCGGTAGGGCGGCGCCACGCCCATCGCCTGCAGCGCGGCGCGGCAGTGCGCCGCCATCGCCGGCACGCTGGCCGGGCTGCGCTGCGCATGCAGCCCGCCGTTGCCCGGCAGGTCGAGCGCGATGACCGGCGCACCGGGCTGCACGGCGCGCAACAGCGCAGCGAATTCGCCCCAGTGCCGTGCCTCGCGCGTCAGTCCGCGCAGCAGCACCCACGGAGCGGTATGCGTCGCCGGGACCGCGGCCTGCGCGGACGTGCTCACCGCCGCGCGCTCCGGTACCAGCGCTCCAGCGCCTGCTCCTGGTGCCGGGCGCGCGCCGCGCCCCGCGGCAGCCAGCCGGCGTGGCCGCAGGCGGCGCGGGCGATGAAGTCCAGCCACGCCACGTGGCGCCGCAGCACGCGCTGCTGACGGTGCTCGATCAGCGGGTTGAACAGGCCTTGGCGCGTGAACAGCTGGCGCGGGTTCTTCTTGACCCACAGCCACGAGCCCATCTCCAGCGTCAGCGGCAGGAACACGCGACCGGGCGGCTCGCAGGCGCGCAGGTAGAGGTGGTCCCACAGGTCGCCGTGCGCCAGGTACTGGCGGCTCTGCGGCTCGAACACATAGCGGTGGTGGGTGTGGGTCTGGTCGAGCAGGCGGTTGAGCGCGTGCATCTCCGGCAGGTGCGGGATCGGCCGCGCGGTGTGCGCGTACGGGAACCAGATGCGGTCGCGCAGGCCGAAGCCCGAATGGCAGTCGACCGCGATGCTGAAGCGCCGCGTCAGCAACTCCTCCTCCACCACGCGGCACAGCGCCTGGCTCTCGGCCTGCATCGCCGCGCCGAGCGCGCCGCGGTACCACGGCAGGCCGGCGCTGAGCCGCTGACCGCCGATCAGGAAGGGCGCGCGGTCGTCGGCGTCGACCGGCGCGTTGCGCATCAGGTCCACGCCCTGCGGGTTGGCGCGCGTGCCGCGCCACAGCCCGCCGGGGTTCACCAGCGGCATGAAGACCAGACGCATCACCTCGAGCTGGCGGTGCAGCAGCACGTCCCAGGGCAGGCGGTTCACGACGCTGCGCAGGCAGGCCAGCACCACCTCGGCGCCGATGCGCTCGAGCCCGTGCACGCCGCCGAAGAAACCGACCGCCGGCACGTCCGGGTCCGGGTTGCCCAGCGTGATGGCATGGACCGGAAAGCGGCGCCCGCCGACATCCACCTCGCACACCACGCGCTGCTGCAGCTGCGCGCCGCCCTGTTGGACGATGCGCTGCAGTTCGGCGAGTTCGGCCAGCTCGGGAGGGATCACGCAGCGCAGTCCGGCAACAAGTGCCGCAGGATAGCGGCGCGCCGCCGCCGGCACGGCCTTCTTCACGCGCGGCGGCGGGCTTCACCGCACTGCCATCAAGGCGTCACACAGCGCCGCTAGGGTCAGCCGACATCGGCCCGCTCCGGGCCCACCCAGGCAAGGGAGTTTCCATGGCCGGCCTCATCCGACAGACCCTCACCCACCCTGCGCTGGCCTTGGGCAGCACCCTGCTGTGGGGCGCGATCGAGTTCGTGGCGCTGTGCCGTTCGCGCTGGGCGCAGCGTGGCTCGCGCGAGGCCTGACGGGCAACAGCGCGACGGCGCGCTACCAGTCCTTCAAGCGCCGCTTGAGCTTCTGCACCACGGTCGCGTGCATCTGCGACACGCGCGAGGGGCTCACGCCCAGGGTCTGAGCGGCGTCCTGGTGGTCGAGGCCGCGCTCGTAGATCATCGTCATCATCAGCCGCTCACGCTCTTCCAGCGTGTCGAAGGCGGCCGCAAGGGCGCTGGTGCGCTGGCGGCGCTGCAGGGCGGCCAGCGGGTCGGCGTGCTCGTCGGCCGCCGCGTGCAGGTCGTCGTCGGCGCCGTGGGCCGAGGCCTCGTCGCCCAGCGGGGCGTCGCCGGCGCGCTGGCCCGCGGCACCGGCGTCGACCAGGCGCTCGTGCAGGCGGGCGAGCGACCAGCCGAGTTCGCTGGCGACTTCCATCGCGCGCGGGGCGCGCAGCAGGCGGTGTTCGAGCGCCTGCACCGCGGCGCGGATGGCGCGCTGGTGGGCGCGGGCGTCGCGCGACAGGGTGTCGGTGGCGCGCAGGCTGTCGAGCATGGCGCCTTCGATGCGGCGCGAGGCGTAGGTGTCGAAGCTGGCGCCGAAGCTTTCCTCGAAGCGGGTGATGGCTTCGTTGAGGCCGATCAGGCCGGCCTGCAGCAACTCGTCCATCTCCACGTTCGCCGGCAGCCGCGCGCGCATGCGCTTGGCAATGCGGCGCACCAGCGCGCTGTGCTCGTGCAACTTGTCGTTGCGCACGGCGGCCGGGGTCTCGGCGAGGGCGGGAGTCATGGCGTGTTGTCGGCCCCGCGCCGGCGAACTTGAGGCCGCGTCCCGGGGGTGCGCACCAGGGCGTGTGCCTCCGGTCGCGTGAACAGGCCCTAGTGTTCTGTCCCAATAGTTTGTAGGCACGCCCCGTGCATGGTTTGAGGCATTCTGCGAAGGGATGCTGCCATGCCGAACGTTGCTGTGAAGGACAAGCTCGTACTGACGGAGGAAGAGCGCGCCGAACTCGTCTCGATTGCGCGTTCGCGGTCGCTGCCGGCAGCGCTGGCGCTGCGAGCGCGCATCGTTTTGGCATGTGAAGGTGGTGCCGCGGCGCTGCGTGTGTCGAGTGATCTGGGCATCAACCGCAGCACCGTCACGAAGTGGCGCGATCGGTATGCGGCGCATCGGCTGTCGGGCCTGTACGATGAACTTCGCCCGGGTCGCCCGCGCACGGTTGATGATGAACGCGTCGCCGAATTGATCTCGACTACGCTGCACACCAAGCCCGCCGACGGCGACACGCACTGGAGCACGCGCGGCTTGGCCAGTGCCACGGGCATCAGCAAGAGCTCGGTTCAACGCTACTTGCAAGCGTTCAATCTCAAGCCCCATCGTGTCGAGTCGTTCAAGTTGTCGACAGACCCGTTCTTCATCGAAAAGCTGCGCGATGTGGTCGGGCTGTACCTGAATCCGCCCGATAACGCCCTGGTGCTGTGCGTCGACGAGAAGAGCCAATGCCAAGCGCTGGAGCGCACGCAGCCGATGCTGCCGCTCGGCTTCGGGTATGTCGAAGGCGTCACGCACGACTACGTTCGCCATGGCACGACGACGCTGTTCGCGGCGTTGGACGTGATGAGCGGACAGGTGCTGGCTCAATGCCGGCCGCGGCATCGACATCAAGAGTTCCTGGCATTCCTGCGCGCTATCGACAAGGCCGCGCCCACCGAACTCGATGTCCATTGCATCGCCGACAACTACGCCAGCCACAAGCATCCGAAGGTGCGCGCCTGGCTCGCCGAGCGCCCGCGCTGGCACATGCACTTCGTGCCGACCTACTCGAGTTGGCTCAACCAAGTCGAACACTTCTTCTCGATCATCACGACCCGCGCGATCCGCCGCGGCTCGTTCACCAGCGTCAAGGACTTGGTCGACAAGATCGATCGCTTCGTCCAGAACTACAACCAGTCCTGCAAACCGTTCACATGGACAGCGACTGCCGAATCCATCCTAGACAAGCTCGCCCGCCTGTGCGGGCGAATTAACGGGACAGGACACTAGCCTGACCCCGCCAGGCAGTGCCGCAGCCCGGTGCGCTGCGCGCGCTGCAGCCGCGCCAGCAGCGCATGCGTGACCGCGCGCTCGGCGAGCTCGGTGGCGTAGCGCTGGCGCAGGTCGCTCTGCATGCGCAGCAGCAGGTGGGCGGTGGTCTCGGCGTCGGCCAGCGCGCGGTGAGCACGGCCGCTGTCGGGCAGCGCGTGCAGCCGCGCCAGCGTGCCGAGCCGGTGGTTGAGCGCATCGGGGTAGAGGCGGCGCGCCAGCAGCAGGGTGCAGGCGAAGGCATGCGCCGCGTCTTCGTCACAGCCCGCGCGCTCGCGCTCGGCCTGCCAGAAGCCGCGGTCGAAGGCGGCGTTGTGCGCCACCAGCGGGCAGCCGGCGGTGAAGGCAAGCACCTCGCGCATCACCCGCTCGGCCGGCGGCGCGCGCTCGAGCATGCGGTTGCTGATGCCGGTGAGCTGCTCGATGAAGGGCGGCACCCAGGCGCCGCTGTTCATCAGGCTCTGGTAGCGCCCGACGATCTGCCCGCCCCGCACCAGCACCGCGGCGATCTCGGTGGCGCGCGCGCCCTGGCCCGGCGAGATGCCGGTGGTTTCGAAGTCGATGACGGCGATGGTTTCCATGGCGGGGCAGCGCGGAGTGTCGCCCGAGCCGCGGGCGGCCGCGCCAGCGCGGCTGTCCGTCGGCCGCACGCGCCATCTTCCTACAGCGCCGGCGCCGGGCGGTCTGTACAACCGAACTTCCAATGCCTGTCCTCGCCATGAGTCCCGCCGCGCCCGCTTTCTCGTTCAAGGTCATGACCGTGAACACGCACAAGGGCTTCACCTTCTTCAACCGCAAGTTCATCCTGCACGAGCTGCGCGACGCCGTGCGCACGGTGGGCGCCGACGTGGTGTTCCTGCAGGAAGTGCAGGGCACGCACGAGCGGCACCCGGCGCGCTTCGCCAACTGGCCGGCGCAGTCGCACTACGAGTTCCTGGCCGATTCGATCTGGCCGCAGTTCGCCTACGGCCGCAACGCGGTCTATCCGCACGGCCACCACGGCAACGCGCTGCTGTCGAAGTTTCCGATCCTGCGCCACCAGAACCTCGATGTGTCGATCAGCGGGCCCGAGAAGCGCGGCCTGCTGCACTGCGTGCTGCAGCTGCCGGGCCGCGCGCTCAACGTGCACGCCGTCTGCGTACACCTGGGCCTGAAGGAGTCGCACCGGCGCCGCCAGCTCGCGCTGCTGTGCGAGCTGGTCGAGCGCGAGGTGCCGCCCGACGCGCCGCTGGTGGTGGCCGGCGACTTCAACGACTGGCGCCGCAGCGCCCACCGCGTGCTGGAGCGCTGCGCCGGGCTGCGCGAGGTGTTCGTGCGGGCCGACGGCGCGTCGGCCCGGACCTTCCCGGCGCGCTGGCCGCTGCTGCAGCTCGACCGCATCTATGTGCGCAACGCCGCGGTGCACGCGCCGATGGTGCTGCCGCGCCGGCCGTGGTCGCACCTGTCGGACCACGCGCCGCTGGCCGCGGAGATCTCGCTGTGAACGGGCGCTGGGTCGGCGGCAACCGCTTCGGCCTGCTGGAGAACGGCGAGGCCTACTTCCCGCGCGTGTTCGAAGCCATCGCCGCGGCCCGGCACGAGGTGCTGCTGGAGACCTTCATCCTGTTCGAGGACAAGGTGGGGCTCGAACTCCACGCCGCACTGCTGCAGGCGGCGCAGCGCGGTGCCCAGGTCGACGTGACGGTCGACGGCTACGGCTCGCCCGACCTGTCGCCCGGCTTCGTCGGCGCGCTCACCGCCGCCGGCGTGCGCGTGCACGTGTTCGACCCCGGCACGCGGCTGTTCGGCTGGCGCACCAACCTGTTCCGGCGCATGCACCGCAAGCTGGTGGTGGTGGACGGCATGCGCGCCTTCGTCGGCGGCATCAACTACGCGGCCGACCACCTGGCCGACTTCGGGCCCGAGGCCAAGCAGGACTACGCGGTGGAGATCGAAGGCCCGCTGGTGGCGCACATCCAGCGCTTCGCGCGGCAGGCCATCGCGCAAGGTCGGCAAGGCCAGCCGGCGCGGCGCTGGTTCCGGCGCCGCGCGCCCGAGGCAGCGCTGCCTTCGCTGGCCGTGGCGGGCGACGCGCAGGCGATGTTCGTCACGCGCGACAACCGCGAGCACCCGCAGGACATCGAGCGCCACTATCGCGTCGCGATCCGCACGGCGCGCCACCGGCTCGTGATCGCCAATGCCTATTTCTTCCCCGGCTACCGGCTGCTGAAGGAGCTGCGCCGCGCCGCGCGGCGCGGCGTCGAGGTCTCGCTGATCCTGCAGGGCGAGCCCGACATGGCGATCGTGAAGACGGCCGCCGAGATGCTCTACCACCACCTGCTGCGCGCCGGCGTGCACATCTACGAGTACTGCGAGCGCCCGCTGCATGGCAAGGTCGCGGTGGCCGACGACGAATGGGCCACGGTCGGCTCCAGCAACCTCGATCCGCTGAGCCTGTCGCTGAACCTCGAGGCCAACGTGATGATCCGCGACCGCGCGTTCAACCGGCAGCTCGGCGAGCGGCTCGAGCACCTGATGGCGCAGCGCTGCAAGCGCATCGCGGCCGCCGACCTGCAAGAGCCCGGCCTGTGGCGGCTGGTGCGCAGCTACTTCGTCTTCCACTTCCTGCGCCACTACCCGGCCTGGGCCGGCTGGCTGCCGGCGCACACGCCGCGGCTGGCCTCGGCGCCGCATGCCGCCACCGCCGGCACCGCCGGCACCGACCGCCTCACCGAGCCGGCGAGCAGCTGATGCGCGTCGGCCCCGCCTCCCTCCGGCTGGCGCGGGCCGCGACCGCGCGCCGTGCGCCGCGCCCACCGGCCGCGAGCCGGCAGGGCCTCGCGTCGCGGCCCTGGTGGCCGTGGGCCCGGCGCATCGCCACGCTGGCGTTCTTCGCGCTGGTGGGCGGCCTGCTGCTGACGCAGGCGCGCACGGTGCAGTGGGCCGAGGTGCTGAGTTCGGTGCGCGCGCTGCCGGCCGCGAACCTGCTGGTCGCCGGCGCCCTGGCGGTGGCGAGCCACGCGCTCTACAGCTGCTTCGACCTGCTGGGCCGCCACGGCACCGGCCACCGGCTGGCCCGACGCACGGTGATGGGCATCACCTTCGTCAGCTACGCGTTCAACCTGAACCTGGGCTCGCTGGTCGGCGGCGTGGCCTTCCGCTACCGGCTCTATGCGCGCCTGGGCCTGGACAACGCAGTGATCACGCGCGTGCTGTCGATGAGCATGCTCACCAACTGGCTCGGCTACCTGCTGCTCGCCGGCACGGTGTTCATGCTGTGGCCGCTGACGCCGCCGCCGGACTGGAAGCTCGACGGTCGTGCATTGCAGGGACTGGGCGCGCTGCTGTTCGCGGTGGCGATCGGCTACGTGGCGCTGTGCACCTTCTCGCGCCGGCGCGGGTGGACGCTGCGCGGCCACCGCCTCGAACTGCCGTCGGGCCACTTCGCACTGCTGCAGCTGGCGATATCGTCGGCCAACTGGCTGCTGATGGTCACGCTGGTGTTCGTGCTGCTGCAGCAGCGCATCGATTTCCAGACGGTGCTCGGCGTGCTGCTGGTGGCGGCGGTCGCCGGCGTGATCACGCACGTGCCGGCCGGCCTGGGCGTGCTGGAGGCGGTGTTCGTCGCGCTGCTGTCGCACGCGCTGCCGACGAGCGAGCTGCTCGGCGCGCTGCTGGCCTACCGGGCGCTCTATTACCTGGGTCCGCTGGCGGTGGCGACGCTGGCCTACCTGGCGATGGAGCTGAAGGCGCGCCGACTGGGAGCCAAGCGCTGAGTCAGAGTCGCCCCGTGCAGTTCGGCGCCCCGCAGCGGCAGCGCAGCCGGCCTTCGTGGTGGCTCTCGCCGTAATCGACGCAGAGTTCTTCGCCCACCGCGATGTCGCGCATCGCATAGAACTCCACCCGCCCCTGGCGGATGCGCAGCGAGGCGTTCGGCGCGCACGAGTGGTTGGTGAAACGCAGCGGATCCTGCGACTGCGAGGCGTCGATGGCGCGCTGCGCCGACACCTCGACGATCATGATGCGCGCCAGGCCCCTGGCACGCCGGCGCGCCTCGCGCACGCTGATCGACTCGCCGCGGATCTCGCCGATCTTGCGGCGCGCCGGGATGGCCTCGGCCGCGAAGGCTCCCTGGCCGTCGATGCGGCTGGGCTGCACGCTGACCGCGAACTTCTGCGGGTCGGCGGGGACGCCCTTGACACGCGGTGCCGCGGCGCGGGCTTCGACGAGGGGGACGGCAGGGCGCAGGCTTGGCATGGATCGATTGTCGCGTCAAGTCGGCAGCCTTCCAAAGCACGCGTCGGATGTCACGTCTGCTCACGCCGATGCGCGAACTGGGCCGACGAAACCCTGCTTTTCCCCTTCATGTCGGGGGGGCGCTGCCGATAAGCTGCGCATCAACCTATCGACGTGAGCACCGCATGAGCTACGCACACCACACCCCGAGCCCCCGTACCTCGCATCACGCGCTGCGCGGCCGCGACGCGATCGAATGGGAGGAGCTGCCCTCGTTCGCCGACTCGTTGACCCAGCGGCTCACCGTGCTCGGTCAGCGTCCGCTGGGCGAGCGCATCGACGCCGCCTCGTCGGCCTGGGTCGAGACCATGGCCGCCAGCCTCGACCTGCTGCCGCCGTCGGAACCGTTCCGCGAAACCGTCAAGGGCCTGCACATCCGCGAGGTCCACGAGCCCGAGGTGTTCCGCCTGTTCTTCGGCAACTGATCACCAGGCACGGCCCCGCGCCGTGCAGCAGATCGCCGGCCGACACCGCGTGTCGGACGACGCCGACACGCGCTCGCGCCAACGCCCGACGGACCCCGCGCGAGCCCCCTCCTATCCTTGCCGCATGACCCGCGCACGCGCGGCCCGCGCACTCCGCGCCGTGGCCCGGTGCGCAAGGAGAGGCTCATGTTGCGCAAGATCCTCCTGTTTGCCCTGACTTCGGGCCTCGCCGCCCAGCTGGTCGTGAGCCTGTCGCGCCGCGCGGCGCGCCGGGACGGCTCGCTTGACCGGCAGGCGGTGCAGGCCTGGGAAGAAGAAGGCGGCTCGCTCTGACACCGCGGCCGAGGCGACGCCGCGCTCAGCGCGCCGACAGCTCGCCGATCGCCTGCGCGATCTCGCGTGACACGGACGCCAGCGCCGCCACGTGGGCGGCGGCCAGCGCGTCGTAGCTCGCGTCGGCCGGCACCGCCCGGCCGCTGCTGCGGCCGGAGCGCAGTTGGCCGTCGGCGACGCGCCGCACGGTCCACAGCAGCTCGTCGTCGACCGCCACGCCGCGCTCGGCATCGAAGCGCTGCACGTTCAGCGTGACGCGAAAGGCCGCGTCGGCCACCGCGGTCTGCGGATAGGCATAGACGAACGGCGTGCCGAGCGCCTCGGCCAGCTGCCCGGCGACGACGCGGCCGAGCGCGAACCGCAGCGGCTCGGCCCAGCGGTTCGCCTCCGACACGTCCACGCGGCTGCCGGCGCCGAGCGTGACGATCTGCGGGCGGTCGACCAGGTCGGGCAGCGTCACCGCGCCCACGACGACGACCGGGCCCTCGCCCGTCGTTGCGGCCCGTGCCGGCACCGGGGCTGTCGCCAGGCGGTAGAAGCGCTCGGGCGGCGCGCTGGCGCAGCCCGCGAGCAGCGCCAGCCCCGCAGCACCGAGCGCCAGGGCACGCCGCCGCGGCAGGGCGGTCGGTGCGGAGGACGGGATCGCCCCGGTGCGCTGCAAGGCTTTCATCGTTTGCCGCCCTCCCCGGGCTCACCGGGTTTGCCGCGCAGCAGGGATTCCGGGCGGCGTTGCACGTAGTCGGTCAGCTCGCGCATCGACTGCGCAGCGCGCGCCACTTCGCGCAGCGCCTCGCGCAGATCCTGCTGCGTCGGCGTGTCGGTGGCCAGCAGGTTGTTGGCCGACCTCATGGTCTGGCGCGTGTCGGCGATCGCCGCCTTCAGCTCGGGCACGAGCTCGCCGAGCTGGCCGTCGAGCCGGCCGATCAGCCCGTCGGCGCGCCGAAGCGTGCGGTCGAGCGACTGCAGCGCGGTGCGCAGGTCGCGCGCGATGTCGTCGAACGGCACGTTCTCGATGCGCTTGGCGATGCTGGTCAGGCTCGCCTGCAGATCCTCGAGGCTGCCGGAGACGGTGGGGATCTCCAGCGCCGGCACGTCGCCGGCCGCGCCCGGGCCGACGGCCGGCGCACCCTGCTTCACCGGCCGCGCCTGCGGGAAGAAATCGAGCGCCACGTAGCGCTGGCCGCTCAGCAGGTTGGCGGTGCGCAACTGGGCGCGCAGGCCGCGCTCGATCGAGCGACGCATCAGCACCACCGGGTCGACCTGCGCGCGCGCGATCGCGGCGCTGACCTTGGAGCCGAGCCGGTCGCGGTACAGCACCATCTGCACCGGGAAGCGGAACTCCTTCGCGTCGCGGTCGTAGCTCACGTCGATGGCCGTGACCTCGCCGACCACCACGCCACGGAAGTCGACCTGCGCGCCCGGCGCGAGGCCGCGCAGCGACTCGGCGAAATGGGCCACCATCGGCGTCACCTCGGTGCTGGCACGTTTCATCGCCAGCGCCTGGTTCTCGAACAGCGTGAAGCCATGCTCGGCCTCGGCGACCGCCCCGGGCTCGGCCGACTCCGGCAGGCCGAAGGCGATGCCGCCGAGCACGATGGACAGGAGCGACTGCGTCTGCAGCTTGATGCCGCCGGCATCGAGCGCGACGTCGAGGCCGCTGGCATGCCAGAAGCGCGTGTTGCCGGTCACGTGCTTCTCGTGCGGCGAGGACACGAAGACGCGCAGCGTGACGCCGTTGCCATCGGCGTCGAGGCGGGTCGCGGTGACCTTGCCGACCTGCACGCGCCGGAAGTACACCGGCGAGCCGATGTCCACCGAGCCGAGGTCGGCGCTGTGCAGGACGAACTCGCGACCCGGCTCGTCGGCGGTGACACTGGGCGGGACGTCGAGGCCGACGAAGTCGCGGCGCGACTCGTCGGAGGTGCCGATGTCGATGCCAAGGTAGGCCCCTGACAGCAGCGTCGACAGGCCGGTGATGCCGCTGCCCGCGAAGCGGGCGCGCACCACCCAGAAGCGCGTGTCGTCGCGCAGCAGCTTCTGCGCGCCCTGCGCCATCTCGGCCGTGACGATCACGCCCTTGCCGTCGGGCGCCAGCGCGATCGACTTGACGTCGCCGATGTCGACGTTCTTGTACTTGATCTTGGTCTTGCCGGGCTCGATGTCCTCGGCGGTCTGGAAGGTGATCGTGATCGTCGGGCCGGTCGCGAGCCAGGCGCGCACGCCCAGCGTCAGGCCGATCAGCGCGGCCAGGATAGGGATCAACCAGACCGCATAACTGTGGCTGCGGCGGCGCGGCACGGCCACCGCCGCGGGGAGGTCGGCGGCCGGCGGCACGGGCGAGGGCGCGGGGGACGACGGAGAGGGCGGCGTGTCGCTCATGCGCCCCATTCTCGGTCGAGATGCGCTCGCGGCGCCACCGCGGGCGCAGGCCGGTCCACCGCATCCCAGATCAGTCGCGGGTCGAAGCTCAGCGAGGCGAGCATCGTCAGCACCACCACCGCGCCGAACGCCACCGCGCCGGGGCCGGCGTGGATCGCCGCGACCGACTGCAGCTGCACCAGGCCCACGAGCAGCGTGACCACGTAGATGTCGAGCATCGACCAGCGGCCGACGAACTCGATGGCGCGGTACAGGCGCGTGCGCAGCCGCGGCTGCGCGGCCACGCCGAGCTGCACCGAGATCGCCAGGCAGCTCAGCACCAGCAGCTTGGCCAGCGGCACGACGATGCTGGCCACGAACACCAGCACCGCGAGGAACCACGAGCCATCGAGCCACAGGAACACGATGCCGGACCAGATGGTGTCCTGCTGCGCGCCGAACAGCGAACTCGAGCGCATGACCGGCAGCGTGTTGGCCGGGATGTAGAGGATGGAGGCCGCGATCAGGAAGGCCCAGGTGCGCGCCAGGCTGGCCGGCTTGCGGGCATGCAGCTCGCTGCCGCAGCGCGGGCAGATCGACTGCAGGCGCGCCGGCGCCGGACGGCTGATCTGGCCGCAGGTCTGGCACACCAGCAGCCCGGCCCACGCCGCCGTGAGGACTGACGGCCCCTCGCTCGACGGGTACGCCGATCGATCCCCCGAGGGGACTGAGTGCCGCGGCTCCGAGTCCGCCGGCGCGGACTCGGACGGCCCGAAGGCCAGCCCCGTCCCGGGGCTGGCGCGGGCCGGCTCGGGAGCGGCCCAGCGCTCGTCCCGCGACGGCCCCTCGCCCGACGCCGGAGTCATGCCGGCGCCCCCGTCTCGCCCAGCCGCTCCCAGGTCTGCTCGGCATCGAAGTTCGCGGCGGCGGCGGCGAACACGCAGATCAGGCCGCCGAAGGACCACAGCGCGATGCCCGGGATCACGCTGGCGATGTGCGTCAGCTTGACCAGCGCCACCAGCACGCCGAGCACGAAGACCTCGACCATGCCCCAGGGCCGCACCAGCAGCAGCGCGCGCAGCACCCAGGTGCCGCCCGGCGGCCGCTGCCGCAGCGCCAGCGGCAGCAGCAGCCACAGCATCGCGCCGAGTTCGAGCGTGGGCATCAGCACGGTGGTCACCGCGACCAGCGTGGCGACCAGCGCCACGTCCTGGCGCCACAGCGTGGTGACCGCGCCCCACAGCGTGGTGCTGTGATGCTTGCCCTGCATGTCGAGCTCCACCAGCGGGAAGGACAGCGCGAGCAGGAACAGCGCCGTGGCCGCCAGCGTCAGCGCCAGCGTGCGGTCGATCGCGTGGTCACGGCCGCGGTAGAGCAGCGCGTCGCAGCGCCAGCAGCGGGCCACGCCGCCGGGCTCCAGCAGCACCTCGTGCTGCAGGGCATCGCAGTCGTGACAGGCCTTCATGGCGCCAGCCTAACAAACCGCCGCGGCGAGCGCCCGCAAGCCCTGCCGGCCCAGGGGTCCGCTGCGCACGACGGCGCGGGCGGCGGAGTAAGCTGGCTCGTCGCTTCAGCAGGATCCCCGCCCATGTCGCATGCCGCATCAGGATGGCGCACCGTGCGCCGCGCGCTGGCCGCGCTGGCGGCCGGCCTCGTCGCGGCCGGCTGCGCGTCGACGCCGGTCGATGCGCAGTGGGTCGAGCCGCAGTTCGCCGGCCAGTCGCTGCGCGGCAGCAAGCTGCTGGTGGTGTGCGAGGCCACCGACCTGGCCCTGCAACGCGGCTGCCAGGACCACGTGATGGCCGAGCTGGTGGCCTACGGCGCCTCGCCGGTGGTCCAGGCGGCGGTGGCGGCCGGCACCGTGCGCAGCGCGGCCGCCGAGCCCTACCTCGCCGCCGCGCGCGCCGCCGGCGCGAAGGCGATCTGGCTCACTTCGGTGGCGCCCGACGCCACGGTGGTGCAGCCCGGCCCGTCGATCGGGCTGGGCGTCGGCGGCTTCGGCCGCTCGGTGGGCGGGGGCGTCGGCATCTCGCTGCCGATCGGCGGCGCGAAGACCAGCACCGCCTACGGCGCCAACAGCCAGCTCACCGACGTGACCAGCGCCCGCCTGATGTGGACGGCCAAGACCCGTGCGTCGACCACCGACGACGTGAACGCGCAGGTGTCGGAGCTGGTGAAGTCCGCGGTGGCGGCGGCCGGCAAGGCCGGCTTCTTCTAGCGAGCCCGACCCGTCCACCCGCACGCGAAGGATCAGCCGCCCGCGTAGACCGCCGGCTCGGCCGACAGGCCCTGGCGCACCTGGCGGCTCAGCTCGTCGGCCAGCACCTCGTAGCCGCCGGCCTCGAGCACCGCGAGGGCCTGGCGCACCACGTCTTCCGGCGCGGTCTTCGCGGCGTCCACGCCCTTGACCATGTCGGTGTCCATGTAGCCCACGTGCAGGCCGACGACCTGCGTGCCCTGCGCGCGCAGCTCGTTGCGCAGGCCGTTGGTCAGCGACCACTCGGCCGCCTTCGACGCACAGTAGGTGCCGGCACCCGGCAGACTGAGCCAGCTCAGCACCGACAGCACATTGAGGATCGCACCGCCGCCGTGGCGCGCCAGCGTGGGCGCGAAGGCCTGGCTCAGCATCAGCGGGCCGAAGAAGTGGGTCTCCATCTCGGCGCGCGCGGCCTCGATCGTGCCGGCCTGCAGCAGCCCGCTGTTGCGCAGGATGCCGGCGTTGTTGATCAGCAGCGTGACGTCGCCCAGCTCGCGCCCGAGCGCGGCCACCTGCTGCGCATTCGTCACGTCCAGCGCGACCGGCACGACGCCGGCGAGCGTGACGCTGGCCGGGTCGCGCGCGGCCGCGTAGACCTTGCGGGCCCCGCCGGCCAGCAGCGCGGCGGCGAAGGCGCGGCCGAGGCCGCGGTTGGCGCCGGTGACCAGCGCGACGGAGTCTTTGATCTTCATGGGGTGTCCTTTCGGTGGATGGAGCAAGCGATGTCGTATGACGACCGTCATACGTCGGACGAAAACCGGGGCCGGGCCTTGCGGTTGCGGCTCAGCCCAGGCGTTGTTGCAGGGACTGCCGGCACGCCCGGCGCAGCGCGCGCGACAGCTTCGGATCATCGGCCGCGCGGGCCAGCGCCATCGCGCCGACCAGGCAGCTCAGCACCGCCATCGCCTGCGTGCGCGCGTCGGCCTTGCTGCGGCCCGGCAGCAGTTGCGCCACCAGGTCGAGGGTCTCGTTCAGGCGCTGCGTCACGGCGGCCCGCACCTCGGGCGCCTGGCGCGGTGTGTCGCAGGCCAGCGCGGCGAGCGGGCAGCCCAGCTCGGTGGCCTTCAGGTGGGCATCGGACAGGTAGTGGTCGACGAGGGCATCGAGCGCCTTGGCCGCCGGCAAGCCCTCGACGACCCGGCGCAGCCGCTCGGTGCTGTCGGCCCCCGCGCGGTCGGCCGCCTCGGCCAGCAGCGCGGTGCGTGACGGGAAGTGCGCATAGAAGCCGCCGTGGGTGAGCCCGGCCTCCTTCATGATGTCGGCCACGCCGGTGCCGTCGTAGCCGCTGCGGCAGATCGCGCGCGCGGCGGTGCCGACGATGCGGTCGTGGGTGAGGTCCTTGCGGGACGGACCGTCGGCGGGGGGGCCGTTGCCGCGGCCGGCCGCATTGCGCTGCGCTTTCATATGACGAGCATCATATGAAGTTTCCAACCCCCCGCCGTGCGTGAGGTCAATGCGCCGGGACGGGCGGCGGCGACCGGCGGCGCGCGGATCAGGTCGGCGCGGGAGTCCCGGCCATCTGGTCGTGCCGCAGGAAGTACTTGCGCGCGAGCGCGATCAGCTGGTTCTCGCTCGGATGGTCTGCCACTTCATAGGCGACGATGCGGGCCGCGGTCTGCGGCCGGTGCTTGTCGGCGTAGTGGCGAAAGTCGGCGAGCGCGGTGTGCGAGCCGGTCACCAGCACCTCGTTGATGCCGTCGAGCGCATCGCAGACCTCGCCGAAGAACTCATGCTCCGACCGCACGGCGCTGCCATGCTGCGCGGTGTGGTGCGTGTGCGCGCGGACCTTCTGTGCCAGCACATGCTCGGCGTCGAACTGCAGCACCTGGGCGGTCTGGTGATCGGTCCAGACCACGGCGTGGAAGAGGCTCATGTCAAAGGTTCCTTTGGTGAACGGGGATTCGCGGGCCGCGCGGCACGCGCCTGCGTCCCTGGCCACGATGATCGGCGCGGGGCCGCTCGGCAGGCCTGATGCAGATCAAGCGCCCCGGCCGGGAGGGAAACCTGCGCACGCTGCCGAAGCCACGTCCGGAGCGGTTCGTCGTCTGTTCGGCAAGCAACACAGGTCGGCGCCTGCGTCAGGGGCCGCCGCGACCGACTGGCGCGGCGCGGCGTGGAACAGCCCATGACTGCAGCGACAATTCGGCACCGCCCCCTTTCGCTGCCGCCGAACCGTGCCCGATCACCCCTCGCCCTCCTCCGACAGCACTGCTCCTGCGGCCCCCGAAGATGCAGCGCCTGCCGCGGCCGAGCGTTCGCCCGCCGCGACGGCCGCGCAGCTGGCGCCGTTGTTTCCTGCCGCGTTCGGCGCGGGCGTCTTCCTGCCGCTGAAGCTGGGTGTGCAGGCTGACATACAGCAGCGTGCGCCGGGCCTCTTCACGAAGAAGGCGCTGTCGGGCTTCCTGCACCGGCACACCACGAGCACGGCCTACCTGAAGGCCCTGGTAGGCGCGACCCATCGCGTGGACCTCGACGGCCAGCCGGCCGGCGAAGTGACCGATGTCCACCGCCAGGCCGCGACCGGCGAGCTGGAGCGCCGCCGCAGCCTGCACGACGCGCGCCGCGCGGCCGAACGCAGCGCGCAACGCGCAGCGCAGGACGAAGCCCGGCGCGCGCGCACGGCGGACGACGAGGCTCAGCGCGGGCGCGCCGCGCTGCTGCGCGCCCACGAGACCACCACGCTCACGCAAGCCAACTTCTGCGCGCTCAAGGGGCTGTCGGCGCCGGAACTCGAGGCCCGTCTTGCGCAAGCGCGGGAAGAGCGGGAACGGCGCACGTCGATACCGCCGCCGCCGCCCGAAGCCCGGCGCGGCGAACGCAGGCCGGGCAAGCCGGGTCGCTGACTGCCAAACGTCGGCGGGGGCGCCGCGCCGGGTCGCTGTGTTGCGTTCATGCCCAGCCGCTTGTATCGCGGCTGGGCGTTCAGCAGCCGAGAGGCGCCTTCCGGCGCCTCTCGCGCGGCTTCACTCCCCCGGTGTCGGCCTCACGGCCGCCCCCTCCTCCTTGACTTCACTCCACACAACGACCCGTCCCAGCGCTACCACCACCGCGGCCCGCCGGGGTTTGACTGCCGTGGCAGGCGGCGATGGTGAGTGCTGGCAAGGGTGTCGGGTGAGCGGCGCAGCGAAGTAGAGGGGGAGGGCCGGGCGAAGCCGGGCCCGGAGGACATGAGCGGAGCCGCTCGCCCGGCGGCCTCGCCAGCACCGCTCGGTACGAGCAGACGGAGCGGTCAGCCCGTCAGCGCCGCCCCGGTCGGGCGGGCCGCAGTGGTGCGGCCTTCGTCCGCGCGGTCCAGACTTTGAACGCGCTCGGCGTGAGTTCGCGCTTGAGCAGTTGAACCAGCTCGCCGGGCGACAGCCCGTGATGCCGCAGCACCGCACTGAACGGCGGCCGGTCGTCCCACGCGGTGTCGATCACGCGTCGGATCTCTTCGGCCGTCAGACGGGGAATGGGTTTCGCCATGGCCCCGATTGTCGGCCCGCGACTGCGTTGCCGCCGGACGAGACGCGGCCGGGCGCGACCGCTCGCCGTGTGGGAACCGACTGACAGCGTGTCGAGCCTTCGTCCGGGTGGCAGGAGCAGCGCCATCGAAGACCATGTGGCGAACCACCGGAGTTCGACATGCCACACACGTCGTTCCTCGCGCCGCGTGCCCGCGCGTTGCTGAGCGGCATTGCCGGGCTCGCGCTGCTGCTCGCCGCGCCGTGCGCCGCCGCGCAGGCGGAGCCGAAGGTGGCCGCCGCCGAGCTGCCCGATCCGGCCGCCGAACAGACGCCGGCCGACCCGACCGCGACCGCGACCGCGACCGCGACCGCGAAGACGCCCGACAAGAGCTACGCCATCCCGGCGCTGGAGATCATCGGCTTCGACTTCCTGCTGAACCGCTACAACCGGCGCTTCAGCGGCACGCGGGACTACGACGTCAGCGGGGCCTCGATACGGCGCAACCTGCGCGGGCCCTGGGTGATCGACAACGATCCGTTCGACGTCAACCAGTTCGCCCACCCCTACCAGGGCTCGCTGTACCACGGCGCCGCGCGCTCGACCGGCCTGAGCTACTGGGAAGCCGCCGGCTACACCTTTGCCGGCAGTGCGGGGTGGGAGATCGCCGGCGAGCAGACCCCGCCGTCACGCAATGACCAGATCGCGAGCGGCATTGCCGGCAGCTTTCTCGGCGAACCGCTGTTCCGCATGGCCCACCTCGTGCTGACCGGCAAGAGCGACCTGCCGCAAGCCTGGCGCGAGGTGATCGCCGCGGGCATCTCGCCGTCTGTGGGCTTCACCCGGCTCACCTTCGGTTCGCGCTTCGACGGCGCCTTCGTCGACAACGACCCGGTCTACTACAGCCGCCTGCGCATCGGCGCCACGCGCGCGGCGCAGGACGACATCGGCACCTCGAGGGACCTGCAGCGCAACGAGGCGGTGGTGGACTTTGCGCTCGACTACGGCCTGCCCGGCAAGGACGGCTACACCTACCGGCGCCCGTTCGACTACTTCGCCTTCCACGGCGTGGTGTCCAGCGCCAACGGCGTGGAGACCCTCGCCACCCGCGGCCTGCTGTTCGGCACCGACTACGCCGCCGGCGCCACCGTTCGCGGCCTGTGGGGCCTGTACGGCAGCTACGACTACGTGGCGCCGCAGATCTTCAACGTCTCGACCACCGCGCTCTCGCTCGGCACGACCGGGCAGTGGTGGGCCTCCGAGCAGGTGGCTCTGCAGGGCACGGTGCTCGCGGGCCTGGGCTACTCCGCGGCCAGCACCTCGCGCCGCACGACCGACGACCGCGACTACCACTACGGCGTGGCGCCGCGCCTGAGCCTGGCGCTGCGTTTGATCAGCGGAGCGAGCAGCTCCATCGACGTATCGGCCCAGAAGTACTTCCTGGGCAGCATTGCCAACCGCTCGGCCGGGCGCGACAACATCTCGCGCGTGGACACCGCCTTCACCTGGCGGCTCTACAAGCGGCACGCGGTGAGCGTCAAGTACGTCTGGTCGCACCGCGACGCGGACTACCCGGTGATCGGCAGCCGCACGCAGACGCTGGGCACCGTGGGGGTGTACTACACGCTGCTCGGGGCGGATGGGTTTGGGGCGGTGGAGTGGCGGGATGCGGCTGCGCGCTGACGGCGGCCCAGTTCCTTGCGCTCTACCGCCGGACTAGGCCTTCGTTCGCCACACTGCGCGAAAACGAAGACCGTCCGGATCCAGCACTTCAAGCATCTCAATCAACTTGTGCTGAACGGCGAGCAGACGATCGTGAAGCACTCCTTGCTTCGTTGCGCTGGCCAGCACGGCTTGCGTCAGGCGATCCACCAGTTGCTCCTGAGCGGCACCGAACGATTTAAGAAACGTTGCATAGCCTTTGCAGGTCAACTGGTCACCCCGGATTTCGATCATCAGCTCACCGATGCCCCGCTGCTCCCCCGCCCAGATCATCAGTGGATCACCGAAGCGATCCGTCTGCCACAGGCCGTAAATTTCGTCTCGAATATCCGAAAAACGGCGAGTCTTATCGTCTTCGGCGAACTCGATGAACTGCACTTCCTGACGGATGATTTCTATCCATCCGAAAAACTGGGCGATGAGAAATGAAGTGTTGTACGCAGCGTATTGCTTCTGAGTCGGCGAGCCGCCGACTAGATAGACGTCGAAGAAACGATTGACAAGGATGTTATAGAGGCGGCTTTGTAAGTCGTACACCGCATGCAGTAGTGGGCCTTGGTAGCGGCGCATTACCTGTGCAAGCGCAAACTGCCTGTCGTCTAGGCGGGCATCCTGCTGCAACCGTGCTTTCAGCGACTCCACCAGCGTGTCGCCTTCGACCTTCAAGCGGCTGCGCAGCCCCTCCATCTCGCGCGCCAGCAGTTGCGAGATCAGCGCCTTTCCAAGGAAGGCAGTAACAGCCAGCGCGGCAACACTGCCTCCGAACGCCACGATTAAAACTTGGACGAGTTCCATGAGAAGTCCTTGGAGGCACACACGGACGCGATGTTTGCCGTGATCGTTTCATTGTCGTGCAAGTCGGTAGCGCGCAATATCCGGCGCCACAGGTTCAAACGTGGCGTTCGAGATTCAAAAGCAACATCTGACCGCACTAACAACGAGGATCGCACCCCCTGACGTGGCGCCTTACAAGACAACACCTTGAGCGTCTGTAGTCGGCCAGTAGCGGTCAATCGCGCTCTCGCCCGAAAGCAGTCACTCAGACGGAGACTTTGCCGAGGGCAATGCCAAGCGTGTCTGCGGACGACTGCTCAAGATTGGCCATAGCCGCTGCGATCCGGGTGCCGCAAGTCGGCCTCTGCTAGATCTGGCGTTGAATCTCACGGGACGCGGCGCCAAGGCCGCGTTAAAACAACGCTGGGGCGGTCTCGCCTCCGTCCGGGTGCTGCTGCAGAACTTCGATGATCAGCGCGCCGAGCTTCAGAGCCTCTGCTGCCTGATCTTTGGTCACGATCTGTCCATGAATGGCGGCGTTGCACACGCGGTTCACGTAGTTGAACGACTCATACAGTGATTCGTACTGAGAGTCGGATTTCACCAACTCGTTGAAGAGCTGCCGCAGACTCGCCATTCGAATTATGTTGGCACTAGAGGAAAGTGTCTTCACGCGTCGACCCAGAATCGCGCGAAGAAGACGTTCAATATCTATCCGCACCTTCGCCAAGATATACGCCACGTCCTCGTCTTCTTGAGCCTTGGTCTCTACGGCGTACTTCTCTGCTCTGGCTTCCCACTGAGGGGTTTGAAATGTTTCCTCAATCTTTTGCTGCTGTTCCCGAAGCGTTGCCGGCTCAGGTGCAGAGTTGTTGACAATGACATGCGTTTGCTGACGTTGGTTGTTCAGCGTGGTCGATACGACGGACAGCGAATTGCGCACCTCTGCCTTGAACTCCCGCAGCTCCTCCTTTGCAGCCGAAGCTTCCTTCTTGGCCTCCTTGACCTCACGCTCAAGCTCAAGCCAAGATCCAAGCTTGATCTTGTTGAAGAAGGGCAAGAACAGGAAGAACAGGAAGAGCGCTACAAAGAACGCGTCAGCGATCAATAGATCGGGCCTTGGTGGGAAGCCAGCCTTCGCGACAAAACCAACGCCAAAATACGCTGCAACGAGCCACGAAATGGCATACAGAGCCTTGTTCATGGTTGTCATTTGTAGCCAGCCCGCTCAAGGCGTCGGAGAAGTAGCGACGCAAAGGCGAGGTGATCGAGACACACATCGGGGTCATCGCTCAGCGTGATCTCGTGCCCGCCCGGGTTGCGTATTGCCACGATTGCACCAGCAAAGATAAACCGGTAGCCCCGTTGCTCGTCTTGCTCGCTTACGTTTGCGAGCCCATTCAGCTTCACAGTAGGGCTCGCCTCGTTGAAGACGGCCATCATGAGCTTCTCACCATTCAGTGCGCTGCCAGTGTGCTTCTGCACTACCTTCTCAACGTACTTGAACGCATGAAACGTGGCTTCAGCGCCATGCCCGTCGTCGAACAGCTTCCGAACCTTCGCCGGAAATCCTACGTGCACATTGCGCAACTCGAACGGGTGGACGGGCTTGCCATCGGCAGTAGGTGCAGCTTCCTCTACGGGCTCCTGCGCAGGCGTGCGCCGAACAATCTGCTCGAACAGATCAAGTGCCGTTGCCATTCAGCAAGTTCTCGCGGATGCTCTTGAAGATCGCGTCGTACGTTGCTTGATCACCGCCAGGAGGGAGGTTGATCTCGATGCGAACTGTCAGACCAACGCTCCCAGCCCCAGCCGCGCCGGAGTTGGCTTGCACCGGCGATTGCACGTGCACGGGCGCTGGGGTCAGGGACGGAGCCGGGGCTACCGGCGCTGCCTTTTTGACCGGGGACACCTTCTTGACGATCTTCGCCCCACCCCCGCTGGATGCAGACTTCACCGTCGCGGCGACGCCCTCCGTCAGCTTGCCGCTGATTCGAGCCAACGTCTGGAACGTCGTCGCTTGGCGCTTCCCGACCACGTCGCTTGTGCCGTCGTGATTGCGGAAGAACGAGATCAACTTGTCCAATGGCAGCGTCCACGCGTCCTCGCCATGAAGGTCGAACAGCTCGCGGTACGGGCCAGTGACCAGCTTGGCGAACTCCTGCTGGAACTCGGTGTTGTCGTGCTTGTTGAATACCGGCCCGGCCGCAGGCGTCTTCTTGTTCTCAGCGTCCAGAACTCCGATGAACTTCATGATGTTCAGAACGAAAGATTCGTTCTGCGGCGCGATGCCCAACTTCTTCAGCGTATCCGCCGTAACCGTCGCAGGGAATGCCTTTCGAAGCTGACCCACCAGCTGCGTCACACCACCGGAGCCGGACATGTAGGGATGCTTGTCTGCCACTTGGAACTCTCCTCCGTTTGTGAGCGCAATTGTCGCAGCGACTGCCCGCTTGTAACAAATGTCGGCGTGCACGCATCGGACATCACCCGCGAAGGGTCGCGCTCCCAGTAGACCGGTATCCGCTTGATTGAGGAGACGGCCTCTCTGAACCCACCCTGCACTGTCGTCATCGGCGTGGACTTAGGCGACCACTAAAAGGGGAACGCTGACGCCGGGCATCCGCCTTGACTGTCGAACGCATTCGAGCGACCGCTTCCTTGAGGGGCGACCGGTTAGATAGGGTCGATCGCGGTCATCTCACTCCCGCGCGAGCACCACATCCCGGCACTGCGCTCCCCGCCAGCAACGCGCGGTACTTGCGGGCGGCCGCCGGTGGCAGCTTCGAACGACGGCTACGAGGCGAAGGTCGCCCGCCGATTCGATGCGGCCGAGCGCGACTGGGAATGAAGGCGCCTCCCGACGCCTCCGCCCGAGCCGCCGTGGCCGCAGCGACCGGTGCGACTCCCGCTCCGGCATCTGGCAGGCGATCGCTGCAGCCCGAGCGTCCTCGACAATCGGGGGCTCTCCATCGCCACCCGACAAGAGGTCGCCCATGAAAGAAGAAGGCCAAGCCGCTCCCCCGTTGCCCGACCGGTTGTCCGTCGACCCGGCCAGCCCGCATCACCTGGCCGCCGTGTTCGAACACGAGATCGGCATTCGCTTCAACGACAAGGAGCGCTCCGACGTGGAGGAGTACTGCGTCAGCGAGGGCTGGGTGAAGGTGGCCGCCGGCAAGACGCTGGACCGCAAGGGCAAGCCGCTGCTGATCAAGCTCAAGGGCAAGGTGGAGGCGTTCTACCGCTGAGCCGCGCGGGGCCCGTGCTAAAAAATGCCGGGCAGCGTGTCGATCCGCACCCCGCTCGTTCGTCGTCAGCATGCAGGCCCCGGAACCCGACCCGACGGCCCGCCCTTGCCACCCACCCAGGAGCCCACGCCATGACCCAAGCCATCGCCTACCTCGGATTCAACGGCAACTGCGCCGACGCCATGCGCTTCTACGAGCGCGCGCTGAAGGCCAAGCTCGAAGTGCTGATGAGCGGCGCCGAGTCGCCCATGGCCGAGCAGATGCCCAAGGAGTTTCTGCACCGCATCCTGCACGCGCGCCTGGTGCTGCCCGGCGGCGGCATGCTCTACGCGGGCGATTGCCCGGGGGGCGCGCCGTACGAAGGCATCAAGGGCGTGTCGATCGCGCTCGACTACCCGACCACCGCCGAGGCCGAAGCCGTCTTCGCGGCGCTGGCCGACGGCGGCCAGGTGACCATGCCCATGCAGGCGGCCTTCTGGGCCAAGCGCTGGGGCATGCTGATCGACAAGTTCGGCACGCCGTGGATCGTGAATGGGGAGTTGCAGCCGTTCTGATACGGTCGCCCGGCGCTTCGCAAGTCACGCGGCGGACGCAGAATCGGCACCGGTCACGCCGTCGCGCCCCGTCGGGCGCGGGGGGCGGGTGACGTGGAGCCGAAATGTCCTACATGTTGCTGATCGTCGAACCCACCGGCCAGCGCCGCGAGCGCGGCGTCGAGGCCGGGCAGCAGGTCTATGAGCGCATGCTGCAGTTCACCGCCGGCCTGCAGGCACGCGGGGTGCTCGAGGCGAGCAACTCGCTCGCCTCCCGGGGCGTGCGCCTGCAGGTGCGCGAGGGCCGCACCCAGCTGACCGACGGGCCTTTCGCCGAAGCGAAGGAAATGGTCGGCGGCTTCTTCCTGCTGAATGTGGCCACGCGCGAGGAAGCGCTGGCGATCGCCGCCACCTGCCCGGCCGCCGAGTGGTGCACGGTCGAGGTGCGGCAGGTCGGGCCCTGCTACGAGCCGGACCCCTGAGTCCGCGCGTCGGGAAGTTTTTTCCGCGATCCGGAGCCGCGGCTGTCGATCCGGCCGCGCGCCGCTCGTCGTACCGACAAGGGCCCCGAAAGGCTCTCTTCTCCACCACGACCAGGAGCACTGCGATGCGATTCATGATCATGGTGCGGGCCACGCCCGACACCGAAGCGGGCGTGATGCCCGAAGACGACCGCCTGATGGCCGCGATGGCGACCTACCACGAGGAGCTCGCCCGGGCCGGCGTGCTGCTCGACGGCGCCGGCCTGCAACCCAGCAGCAAGGGCTGGCGCATCCGCTACGCCGGCGGCACGCGCACGGTCATCGACGGCCCGTTCGCCGAGGCCAAGGAGTTGGTCGCCGGCTACACGCTGATCCAGACCCGCTCGAGGGAAGAGGCGATGGAATGGGCGCGGCGCTTTCCGGCGCCGATGGGCGAACTGGCCGACGGCGAGATCGACGTGCGCCCGCTCTACGAGCTGGACGACTTCCCGCCCGGCGAGTCGGTCGAGCGCTTGCGCGAACTGCTGGCCCCGCAAGGCTGAGCCCACCCCCTTAGGAGACCGACATGTTCAAGACCCTCGCCCTCGCCGTGCTGGCCGCGCTGGCGCTGCTGCTCCTCTACGCGGCGACGCGGCCCGACCAGTTCCGCGTCGAGCGCAGCCTGCGCATCGAGGCGCCGCCCGAGCGCGTGTTCGCGCTGATCGAGGACCTGAAAGGCTTCAACACCTGGAACCCCTACGCGCGCAAGGACCCGGCGATCAAGCAGCGCTATGGCGATGTGACACGCGGCCCCGGCGCCTTCTACGCCTGGGAGAGCAAGGAGGTCGGTGTCGGCAGCATGAAGATCACCGACACCGCGGCGCCGACGCACGTGACGATCGCGCTCGACTTCGAGCAGCCCTTCACGGCCCACAACACCGCCGAGTTCGCGCTGCGCCCGGACGGCGGCGGCACCACCGTCACCTGGGCGATGCACGGCCCCGCCACCTTCGTGTCGAAGCTGATGGGCGTGTTCTTCAGCATGGACCGCATGGTCGGCCGCGACTTCGAGGCCGGCCTCGTGAACCTGAAGGCCGCGGCCGAGGCGCGCTGAGCATCCCGCGAGCGCGGCTTGAGCGGCGGCGACCGGTGGCGACGACCGACACGCACCGCGCGATCGACGCCGTCTGGCGCATCGAATCGGCCAAGATCATCGGCGCGGTCGCGCGCATGGTGCGCGACGTCGGCCTGGCCGAGGAGCTGGCGCAGGACGCGTTGGTCGCCGCGCTCGAACACTGGCCCACCGACGGCCTGCCCGACAAGCCCGGTGCCTGGCTGATGACCACCGCCAAGCACCGCGCGCTCGACCGGCTGCGCCAGGACGCGCTGCATGCGCGCAAGCACGAGGAGCTGGGCCACGACCTCGATGCGCTGCAGGCCGGCGTGGTGCCGGACTTCGTCGATGCGCTCGACGCGGCGCGCCAGGACGACATCGGCGACGACCTGCTGCGGCTGATCTTCACCGCTTGCCACCCGGTGCTCAGCACCGAGGCACGCGTGGCGCTCACGCTGAAACTGCTGGGCGGCTTGAGCACGCCCGAGATCGCGCGCGCCTTCCTCACACCGGAAGCCACGATCGCGCAGCGCATCGTGCGCGCCAAGCGCACGCTGAGCGCGGCCCGCGTGCCCTTCGAGGTGCCGCAGGCCCAGGAGCGCGCGCCGCGCCTGGCCTCGGTGCTGGAGGTCGTCTACCTCGTCTTCAACGAGGGTTATTCGGCCACCGCCGGCGACGACTGGATGCGCCCGGCGCTGTGCGAGGAGGCGCTGCGCCTGGGCCGCGTGCTGGCCGGGCTGGCGCCCGACGAGCCCGAGGTGCATGGCCTGGTGGCGCTGATGGAGATCCAGGCCTCGCGCACCCATGCCCGCGTCGACGCGCAGGGCCGGCCGGTGCTGCTGCTCGACCAGGACCGCTCGCGCTGGGACCCGCTGCTGATCCGCCGCGGCCTCGCCGCGCTGGCGCGTGCCACGGCGCTGGGCGGCATGCGCGGTCCCTATGCGCTGCAGGCCGCACTGGCCGCCTGTCATGCGCGCGCCGCGCGCGCTGCCGACACCGACTGGGCGCTGATCGTCGCGCTCTACGACGCGCTGGCGCAGGTGGCGCCGTCGCCGGTGATCGAGCTCAACCGCGCGGTGGCGGTCGGCATGGCCTTCGGGCCCGCGGCCGGGCTGGAGGTCGTCGACGCCGTGGCATCGAGTCCGGCGCTGGCCGGCTACCACTGGCTGCCGAGCGTGCGCGGCGACCTGCTGGCCAAGCTGGGCCGCCATGACGAAGCGCGCACGGAGTTCGAGCGCGCCGCAGCGCTGACGCGCAATGTGCGCGAACGCGAGCTGCTGCTGGAGCGGGCGCGCGCCGCTCATGCGGCATTGCATTCGAACGCATCGAATTGAAGGGCGGGCCGGCGGCTTGCGAGGCGCCTGCGGTCAGTGGGCCATCAGCACCGGCAGCGTCATCGAGCGCAGCACGGTGCGCGTTACGCCGCCCAGCACCCATTCGCGCGCACGACCGTGGCCGTAGCAGCCCATCACCAGCAGGTCGGCCAGCAGGTCGGCCGCCTGCGACAGCAGCAGCTCGCCCAGCCCACCGGTCGGCGGCGCGTCGCGGTGCACCGTGGCCGTGACGTCGTGGCGCTGCAGGAAGGACTCGATCTCCAGCGGCGTGCGCTGGTCGGCGTCCGGCGTTTCGTCCCAGGCCATCACGTGCACGCTCAGCGCCCGCTGCAGCAGCGGCAGCGCCGCGGTGACGGCGCGCGCCGACTCGCGCGTGGACTTCCACGCCACGATCACGGTATCGCCGAGCGTCGGGCCGGTGTCGACATAGGGCAGCACCAGGGCGGGCTTGCCGCTGTCGATCAGCACCGACGCGGTGAAGTCCGGCGGCACGCCGGCATAGACCGTGTGGTCGGGGTCGTGCTGGCCCAGCACCAGCAGGTCGGCCCCCCAGGCACGGCGCACGAAGGCACTGACGGGCTCGCCGCGCGTCTCGCTCCATTTCACGCCCGGCATGCCGCCCGCGGCGCGGCGCTCCTGCTCGAAGGCCGCACGGGCGCGCTCGCGCTGCTCGTTCTCGGCCTCGATCAGCAGCGAGGCTGCGCCCGCTTCGATGGTGAAGGCATAGGGGTTCTGCAGCATCGACGGCATCACCGCGTACAGCGTGTCGATCTGCGCCGCGTGGGCCGCGGCCAGGCGCTGCGCCGCTTGCAAGCGCCGCGCGCTGCCGCTCGAATCGTCCAGATGAACCAGGATCGACTTCAGGTCGCTCATCGTCTTGCTCCTCATGCGAGGCTTCAACGCTAGTCCCGATCGGCGGGCATGGCTTGACGTGGATCAACCGGGCCCCAGGCGGCCGGCGCCGTGCAGCAACGGGCCGGCGCGTCCCTCCTTGCCAGCGCTGCCGCCTCGGGCGCATGCTCGTGCCTCGCGCCGCCCGGCGCCGAAGCGCTTCCCGCTCTCACCCAGGCACCACCCCCGCATGACCACGCACCCCCCACCCCCCTTCAACGCCTGGCAGTGGATGCGGGCCTGGAGCGAGACCTGGTGCGCGGGGCTGGACCCGGCGGGCGCCGGCCGGCGGCTGCGCGAGCAGCGACTGCAAAGCCTGATCGACACCGCGCTGCGCGACTCGCCGTTCTACCGTGGGCGTCAGCCGCACGCCCGGCAGCTCGCCGACTTCGAGCCGGTGTGCAAGGCCGAGCTGATGCAGCACTTCGACGACTGGGCCACCGACCGGCGCATCACCCACGCCGCCGCGAAGGCCTTCGTGGCCGACCCGGGCCGCATTGCCGACGCCTGGCTCGGCGACTACCTGCTGTGGACCAGCTCCGGCACCAGCGGCGAGCCGGGGCTGTTCGTGCAGGACGCGCGGAGCCTGGCCGCCTACGACGCGATCGACGCGCTGCGCCTGCGCGGTGCCAGCCCGGCGCAGCCGTCGCTCGGCAGCTGGGGCGCGCGCCAGCGCTTCGCCTTCGTCGGCGCGACCGGCGGCCATTTCGCCGGCCTGGTGAGCATGGAGCGCCTGCGGCGCCTGGTGCCTGCCGCACTGGCGCCGCAGATCCGCGTGTTCTCGGTGCTCGACCCGCTGCGCGACGTGGCCTGCGACCTGCAGGCGCTGCAGCCCACGGTGCTGATCACCTACCCGAGCTGCGCCGCGGCGCTGGCGCGGATGCAGCAGGACGGCGCGCTGCAGCTGACGCTGAAGGAGGTGTGGATGGGCGGCGAGCAGCTGTCGGACGAGCAGCGCGAGCTGGTCCGCGAGGCCTTCGGCTGCAGTGTGCGCAACAACTACGGTGCTTCCGAGTTCTTCACGATCGCCTGGGAGTGCGCGCACGGCCACCTGCACCTGAACGACGACTGGGTGGTCCTGGAGCCGGTCGACGAGCGCCTGCAGCCGGTCCCGGCGGGCTGCATGTCGCACACCACGCTGCTCACCAACCTGGCCAACCACACGCAGCCGCTGCTGCGCTACCAGCTGGGCGACCGCGTGCGCCGGCTGGCCGGGCGCTGCGACTGCGGCAGCGCCTTCCCGCTGATCGAGGTGCAGGGCCGTGCCGACGACACGCTGCGGCTGCGGGACGCGCGGCGCCGTCCGGTCACGATCCTGCCGCTGGCGCTGGAAACCGCCATCGAGGAGGGCGCGCACGTCACCCAGTTCCAGGTGCTGTGCGCAGCGGACGGCTCGATCGAACTGCGCTTCGAGGCGGCGGTGACCGATGCGCGGACCGCCTTCGAGAGTTCGCGGCGCGCGCTGGCGGCGTTCCTCGCGCACCACGGCGTCACCGGAACGCAGATTTCGCTCGGCCGCGCGGCCCCCCTGCACCAGCGCGCCAGCGGCAAGCTGCGCCGCGTGGTCGTGCTGCCGGCCGGCGTGCCCGCCCGACGCTGAGGGGCGGCAGCGAGACCCCGCGCGCTCAGCGGCGCGCGATCAGCATGCCGACCAGCAGCCCCACCCCGGCGGCGACCGCCATCGCGGCGTAGGGATGTTCGTGCACCGCGTGGTCGGTGTTGCGCGCGGCGCGCCTAGCCTTGTACATCGCCTCGTCCTCGAGCCGGCCCAGCTCGGCCCGGGCGCGGCGCAGTTGCGTCTCGAACTTGTCGCGCGTCGCGTTGAGCTGGTCGCCGCCGGCGCGCTGCGCGTCCTTGAGCAGGTGGCTGGCCTCGTCGACCATTTGCTGCAGCCCGTGGGCGAGGCGTTCGCGGGCGGCGAGCTCGGGGGGTGTGGCTGTCGGGTCCATGGTGCATTCCTTGCCGTTGGAACGCAGCGCTGGCCGCCGCGGCGTTCGGGTTGTGGATCGGGCCATGCTAGGCAGATGGCGGGGGCGACGTTTGACCAGGGTCAATCGGAGGCGGAGCCTGGGCATCGAAGGCCAGCCGCCCGGCCGGACACGCAGTTGCCCTCGGCATGCAGAAAGTGCGCCGGCAAGGCCCACAGGTCGTGGCGCCCGATCTCTAGGCAGCAACGGGCGCAGGACGCTTGACTTGCGTCAAGGGCCGGCCCCCGCGGCAGGGCACCATCCGCTGGTGGTTCTGCCTGACTCCTCCCGGGGCGCCGATGCGGACGTGCTCATCATCGGCGCCGGCCCGGCCGGCCTGGCGCTGGCCTGCGCGGTGGCCGACGCCGGCCTGTCGGTGCAGCTGCTCGAACAGGGCTCCCTCGCCGCGCTCGAGGCCCCGGCACCCGACGGCCGCGAGATCGCGCTGACGCAGCGTGGCCGGCGCGTGATGCAGGCGCTGGGCCTGTGGCAGCACCTGTCGCCGGCCGAGGTCGCGCCGCTGTGCGAAGCCCGCGTGCTCGACGGCAACAGCCCTTCGTTGCTGCGCTTCGCCGTGCAGGAGGACGGGGGCCCGCCATCGCCGCTGGGCTGGCTGGTGCCCAACCACCGGATCCGCAGCGCGGCGCTGGCCGCGGCGCGCAGCCGCCCCGGCGTGCAACTGGCCTGCGAGGCCCGCGTCGCTGCGCTGGCGCTGGGCCCCGACCGCGCCCGGGTCACGCTCGCCGACGGCCGGCGCCTGAGCGCCCCGCTGGTCGTCGCCGCCGACAGCCGCCTGTCGCAGACGCGGCGCATGGCCGGCATCGGCGCGTCGGTGCACGATTTCGGTCGCAGCATGATCGTCGGCCGCGTGGCCCATGAGCAGCCCCACGACGGCATCGCATGGGAGTGCTTCCGCTACGGCAACTCGCTGGCGCTGCTGCCGTTGAACGAGCGCCAGGCATCGGCCATCGTGACGGTGAGCAGCGACCTCGCAGCGCAGTGGCTGGCCTTGCCGGACGAGGAGTTCGCGGCCCGCATCGAGCTGCAGTCGGGCGGGCGGCTGGGCGCGATGCGCGCGGTCGGCGCGCGCCACCACTATCCGCTGGTCGGCGTCTATGCGCATCGCTTCGCCGCACCGCGCTTCGCGCTGATCGGCGACGCCGCGGTCGGCATGCACCCGGTCACGGCGCACGGCTGGAACTTCGGGCTCTACGGCGTGGAGGTGTTGGCGCGGGAGCTGGCGGCGGCGCACTCGGCCGGGCGCGACATCGGTGCGCTGTCCACGCTGCAGGCCTTCGAGCACGAACACCGCCGGGCCACGCTGCCGATGTACCTGGGCACCAACGCGCTCGTGTCCTTGTTCACCGACGAGCGCGCACTGCCCAAGCTGGTCCGCCGCACCGTGCTGGCGCTGGCCGGGCGCGTGCCGCCGTTCAGCGGCCTGATCAGGTCGGCGCTCACGCGCCAGTTGACCGAGGCCCGCGACGCGGCGCGGACGCTGTCGCCCTGGCACCGCCGGCGCGGCCCGGGCTTCGGGCCGTAGGCTGCCGCCCGCGGCAGATCGACAACGATCGGGCCGCACCGGCCCTCGGGATGCCACCGCCAGCCGGGGTGGCGCGCGCAGTGCCCCTGCGAGGCGCGACCGCTTTGCGCACAGGCGTACGCTGGCGCGGTGGCGTGCCTGCCGTCGGGCTCGCCGCGGACCGGGATCGACACGCCCACGGGCCTGACCCACGCATGAACCGAGCACACCTCAACCGCCGACAGTTTTGCCTGGCGCTTTCAGCGATCGCGCCGGCGACGGCCCGCGCCGCGCAAGCACTGCGCGTGCTGGCCTGGCCGGGCTATGCCGACCCGGACATCGTCAAGACCTTCGAGCAACGAACCCGCAGCAGGGCCGAGGTCACCATCGTCGACTCCGACGTCGACCTGTGGCAGAAGATCAGCCGGAACGGCGCGCAGGACTTCGATGTCTTCGCGGTCAACACCGCCGAGCTGCAACGCTACATCCGGCAGGGGCTGGTGGTCGGGATCGCGACGCCCTCGATGCCCCACCTCGCCCGGCAACTGCCGCGCTTTCGCGACCTGGCGGCCATCCCCGGCCTGGTGCACGGCGGAACGGCCTATGCCATTCCCTACACCTATGCCGAGATGGGCCTGATCTACGACCGCCAGCAGGTCGGCCGCGCGCCCGACTCCATCGCCGCCCTGTGGGACGAGCGCTACCGCGGCAAGGTGGTCGCCTACAACGGCGGCACGCACAACTTCTCGCTGGCGGCACAGCTGCTGGGCCTGAAATCGCCCTTCAGGCTGGACGACGAGAGCTGGCCGCGGGCCGTGGACCGGCTGATCGCCCTGCGACGCAACGCGGCCGGCTTCTACACCCAGCCGGACGAATCGGTGGCCCTGTTCAAGCGCCGCCACGCGGCGCTGCTGTTTGCCAACTACGGCACCCAGCAACTGCAGGCGATCAAGGCGGCCGGCATCGATGCCGGCTATGCCATTCCCAGGGAAGGGGCGCTGGCCTGGCTGGACTGCTGGGCGATCACGCGCGGTGCCAGGGATCCGGCGCTGGCCACCGCCTGGATCGACTACCTGCTCGAAAGCGAGCCCGGTCAGGTGCTCGTGACCCGGCAGGGGCTGGCCAACACGACATCGGCCTCCACCGACTACCAGGCCGGCGCCAACCTGACCTGGCTGGAGCCCGTCGAAAGCGAGGAACGCCGCAACCTGTTGTGGGGCCGGATCATGTCGGGCGATCGCGCCAGCAAGGTGCTGGCGCCATGAGACTGGGCATCGCCGCCAAGCTGGCCCTGCTGCTGGCGCTGGTCGGCGCCCTGGCGGCGGGGCTGACGGGCTTCTATGCCTACGCGGCCAGCCGCGACTTGCTGGTGGAGTCGGCCAAGAACAAGCTGCTGACCTCGACCCAGGTGCTGGCGCGGCGCATCACGCTCACGCGCGAGGAGATCTCGCGCAACCTGCAGGTGCTCGCCGGCCACCCGGCCGCCCTGTCGACCCTGCAGCGGGCCGACGCGGCCCGGGACGAGCAGCTCGCCACGCTGTTCAGCCTGGTGATGCGCGCCAACCCGGCCTATTCCCAGCTGCGCCTCATTTCCGCCGCCGACTTCGGGCTGGAGCGCGTGCGGGTGGACCGGCGCGACGAGCTGCCGCTGCGCGTGCAGGGCGATGACCTGCAGGAGAAAGGCCACTACGCCTACGTGGCCGAGACCCTGAAGCTGCCCGCGGGCGCGACCTACCTGTCGCGCATCACGGTCAATCACGAGGGCGGCAACCATGCCGGCCTGGACCAGCCGGTGCTGCAACTGGCGATGCCGGTGACGGATGCCACCGGCCTGGCGGTCGGCGTCGTGGTGGTCAACGTCGACCTCGACGACCTGTTCGCGCTGCTGGCAGCCGACCTGCCCGGCAGCTTCAAGCTGTTCATGGCCAACGGCGCCGGCGACATCCTGATCCACCCCGACAGCAGCCGGACCTTCGGTTTCGACAAGGGCCGGCGCGTGCTGATCCAGGACGAGTTCGCGCCGACGGGCGCCGTGGTCGAAGGGCGGCAGGACCAGGTCGTCTTCGAGGCCCGCGACGGCGATCACGCCGGCGTCCCGGTGGTGGCGGCGTTCATCGAGCACTGGGTCAAGGTGCCGTCCGACGAGAACCGGCTCCTCCTCGGCCTGGCCCAGCCGCTGGCGGATGTGCTGGCGCAGTCCCGCCAGCTCGGGACCGCCATCCTGCAGATCGTGGTGGGCCTGTGTCTGGCCTGCTTGCTGCTGGCCGTGCTGCTGGCGCGCGCCTTCACCCGCCCGATCGACGCCGTGAGCGCGGCCGCGCAGCGCTTCGCCGCGGGACAGCCGCCGGGCAAGCTGCCCCTCGCGCGGCAGGACGAGATCGGCACGCTGGCGCGCAGCTTCCAGCAGATGCACCAGCAGATCACCCGGCAGCTCGCCAACCTGCAGGTCAACCAGGTGCAACTCGAGCACCTGGCGCAGCACGACACGCTGACCGGCCTGCCCAACCGGCGCCTGTTCCAGGACCGGCTGGAGCAGGCCCTGGCCCATGCCCACCGCTATGGCGCCGAGGTCAGTGTCCTGTTCATCGACCTCGACGAGTTCAAGACCATCAACGACGAACTCGGCCACGACGCGGGCGATGCAGCGCTGAAGGCCGTGGCCGAACGGCTGCTGGCCATGGTGCGCGAGGCCGATACCGTTGCGCGGCTGGGCGGTGACGAGTTCGTGGTGCTGCTCAGCACGCCCACGCCACCGACCTCCCTGGGCGCGATTGCCGAGAAGCTGCTGAGCGGGATCAGGGCCCCCGTCGACTTCCAGGGCAGCGCGCTGCAGGTCAGCGCCAGCATCGGCATCAGCTGCTACCCGCACGACGGGCAGACCGCGGGCGAGATCCTGGCCAACGCCGATCAGGCCATGTACGAAGCCAAGGCGGCCGGTCGCGCCAACTTCCAGTTCTTCTCGGCCCCGCCTGCGGCCGAAACCTCCTGACGGCGCCGGGGAATACCATCGGCGATGATCGGCCCGACCACAGGAGTCCACCCATGCCGACCCATGCGCCGGGCAAATCGCACCGCCCCCACACCGAAGGTCCGGAACACCCCGAGCCCGCCCCCATGCCGGTCGATCCGGACGAAGGGCCGGTGCCGCCGGTGATTCCGGAGGACCCGGAACACGACGGCGGCGTCGACCCGGAGGTCTGACGCGCCGCGCCGGCGCGGCTCACGCCCACGCCTCCAGCACCGTGGCCCGCACGGCCTCCACCGCCACCGATCGCGGGCGGTCGGCCGGCGCCAGCCAGCACAGCCAGGTGTGGGCCTGCCAGCCCTTCCAGATCGTCAGCTCGCCGTTGCGTTCGGCCTGCAAGGCCTGGTCGAGCCGCAGCAGCCCGGCACCCAGGCCGCTCGCGACCATGCTGCGCATGGCGCTCTCGCTGTCGGCCGTCTGGCCCTGCCGGTATTCGCGCCCGGCCGCGGCGAACAGGCTGTCCAGGTGCGCGCGCAGCACGCACGAGGGCGGCGTGCCCACCCACGGCAGTTGGGTCAGCGCGTCGATGGTCAGGTCGGGGTGCGCCTGCGCCAGCGGCGGCGGCAGGGTCACGACCAGGTCCACGGCGCCGAGGCGGCGCAGCTCCAGGCCGTCCACCGCTTCGCGATCGCTCAGTGCGTAGGCGCAGTCCAGTTCGCCGCGCTGCACCGCCGCCAGCGTCTCGTACGACAGCCCCTGCCGCAGCTGCAGCGTGACCTGCGGGTGGCGCTCCGAGAGCTTGACCAGCACATCGCCGAGCCGCAGCGCGACCGGGTCCACGACGGTGCCGAAGCGCACCACGCCCTGCGCCGCACCGCGCAGCTGTTCGGCCGCCGAGCGCATGCGCATCGCGGAGGCCAGGGTGCGCTGCGCCTCGTCGAGCAGCCGCTGGCCGGCCTCGGTCAGCGCCATGCCGCGCGGCGTGCGCTCGAAGAGCTTGACGCCGAGTTCGTCTTCCAGCGCCTTGAGCTGCGCGCTCACGGCCGGTGCGCTGGTGAACACGCGCTCGGCCGCCCGCGTGAGGCTGCCCTCCTGTGCGATCGCCACGAAGGTCTTCAGCTGGTAGAGCTCCATGGGCTGGATTCTGGGCGCTGCGTCGGGGCCTGTCCGTTCGCAAAAACCGAGACCCGCCTCCAAAGAAGCGAATGGCCCCGGCCCGCGCGAGCGCCGATGCTTGCGGCATCCCATGCGTCACGAGGTCGGCCATGTTCTCGACTCCCCGCCCGCTCGGCATCGCCGCGCTGCTGCTCGCCACCTCCGGCTGGGGCGGCATGTTCCTCGTCAGCAAGGGCGTCCTCCAGCATGTCGATCCGGTCTGGTTCACGCTGATCCGCTACAGCCTGTCCGGACTCGTGTTCGTTGCGCTGCTGGCGCCGCGCGGCGCTTCGGCGTGGGGCCGGCTGCGCAGGCACGCGGTGCCGCTGGCGCTGCGGGGCCTGGCCGGCTTCGGCGTGTTCAGTGTGATGCTGCTGGTCGGCCTGTCGCATTCCGTTCCCTCGCATGGCGCCATCATCATGGCCACGGTGCCGATGACGACGCAGTTGCTGCGCTGGGCGCTCGACGGCGTGCGCCCGGCCCGCTCGGCACTGCTGACGGCCGCGCTGGCGCTGGCGGGCGTGGTGGTGGTCTCGGGCGTGCTGTTCACCGAGGGCGACGCGGCCGGGTCGACGGCGTTCGGCGACGCGGTGGCGCTGGTCGGTACCGTCGGCTGGATCGTCTACACGCGCGGCGCCGCGCGGTTCACCGAGCTGGACGTGATCGAGTACACCGCGCTGACGGTGCTGGCCTCCTGGCCCCTGCTGCTGCTCGGCGCCGTGATCGCGACCGCCCTGGGCCTGGCGAGCGTGCCGAGCGGCCCCGCGGTGGCCTTGTCGTGGCATGCGCTGCTCTACGTCGGCCTGGTGTCGTCGGCGATTTCGATCCTGGCCTTCAACTACGGCGTGCGCGCGCTGGGCAGCGTGGCGGCGACGGCCTTCCTGAACTTCGTCCCGGTGTCGGCGCTGTTGATGAGCATCGCACTCGGCAAGCCGCCGGCGGCGAACGAGCTCGCGGGCATGGCGATGGTGGTCGGCGCCCTGCTGATCCACACCGCAGCGGGCCGCCCCGCTGCTGCGCCCGTGCGCAAGGCCGTCGACGTTCGCCAGCGCTGTGGTACATGCAGCGCCACGCCCTGAAATGAGTTCGGGCTCGCCACGGCCGTGACCCGCGAGTTCCCGCACGACCGGGTTGAACGCCGACGCACCGGTGACGCCTGCGCCGACGAGCGCCTCGGTCAGCCTCGCGTCAAGTTGTCCTCGTCGATGGAGGGTGTTCCATCTCTTGCTTCGAGTCGAAGCGCGGCGTTGAATCAATCGGCCGACGGCATGACCTGGCGGCTCAACACAACGACAAGGAGAGCCATCATGAAGCGCCGAGACCTGATCGCCACCGCGCTCACGGCACCCCACCTGCTGCTTACCGGCTGCGCCGGCCCGGCATCGCCCGGTGCCAGCGCGGGTCAAGGCCCCGCGAAGGCACAGATCACGGTGCTCTACGACGCCTTCGGGCGCGATCCGGCGCTGCAGAAGGACTGGGGCTACGCCGCGTTCGTGGAGGTCGGCGGCAAACGCATCCTGTTCGACACCGGCAACAATGCCGAGGTGCTGGCGAAGAACGCCGCCGCCAGGAACGTCGATCTCTCCAGGCTCGACTTCGTGGTGATGTCGCACCGCCACGGCGACCACATGGGCGGCATGAGCCACCTGCTCAGCGTCAACCCGAAGGTGAAGATCTACGCGCCCAAGGAGGGCTTCGGCGTCTACGGCTTCGACCTGCCGAGCAGCTTCTATCGCAAGGACGAGAGCCTGCCGCCCGAGCAGCGCTACTACGACGGCGCGCCTCCGACGGTGATGCGCTTCGGCACCGCCTGGCCGCAGGCCCATATCACGCTGATCGACAAGACCACCGAGATCGCCCCCGGGGTCCACCTGGTCGCGCTGGTCTCCGACAAGCCCGGCACGCTCGAGCTGCGCGAACTGTCGCTGGCCCTCGACACGCCCGACGGCATGGTGGTGATCGTGGGGTGCTCGCATCCGGGCATCGACAAGATCGTGCAGGCTGCGGCCGCCATCAACCCGAAGCTCAGCTTCGTCGCGGGCGGCTTCCACCTCGTCGTCGCCAAGGACGCCGACATCGACGGCATCGTCAGCGTGCTGCGCGACACCTACAAGGTGGGCCATGTCGCCCCCGGCCACTGCACCGGCGAGCCGACCTTCACGGCGCTGAAGAAGGCCTTCGGCGAACGCTATCTTTACGCCGGGCTGGGCAGCACCTTCCTGCTGGGCGACACCCCACGGGCGCTCGGCGAGAGTGGGCCGGCAGCGCTGTCGGCGCCGAGTGCCGGCGACCTGCAGGGCTACCGGGCGCTGCTCGCGTCCAGCAGCGAACGCCGACGTGGACTGTTCGCCAACCCGCAAGCCACGGCCGTGCCGGGCGGCGCTTATCTCGCGCAATGGCGGCGCAGCATGGTGGGCTGCTGCTGAGGCCTTCCCGGGTGCGGCGGCATGCGCCGCGCGGCAGTTCCTGCACTTCGCGGTCGACCCGCTTGAAGACGGTGCCGGCATGTTCCGGCGCCTCGAAGACGAGCCTGCGCGCAGGCTGCCGCGACGCGCCACGAAAGCCGTGCACCCCACAGCCTGGCTGAAAGCGGCCGTGGCACCCCACAAGCGACCTCGAGTCGCCTTCAGCGCAAGGATCGTGTTCCCTGCTCGGCGAGGGCACGCAGCGCCGGGTTGTCGATCTCGCAGGCGAGCAGCCGCGCCGCGGCGCCGCTCGCGCGGTCGCCGAGCGCGGCGCGGTGCAGATGCGCGCGCACGGTGAGTTCGCGCATGCCGCTGCGCGCGGCGAGACCCTGCAGCTCGTCGATCCAGGCCGATGCCTGCGGCATGCGGCGCGCGGCCGCCAGAGCGCACAGCACGTCCAGCGCATGGCCCTTGCCCCAGAGGTAGGCGTCGGGCAGGCGAACGCAACGCACGAGCGAGTCGAGGAGGATCTCGACGGCGCGCTGCGGTTCGCCGCGCGCGATGGCAACACGCCCGAGGCCGCGGCCGGCGATGCCCTCCCAGCAGGGGTCGCCGAGCTGACAGCCGAGCGCGAAGGCATGCTCGAAGCGCTCTGCCGCGGCGTCCACGTCACCGCGCAGCAGATCGACTTCGGCACGCAGCGATTGCGGCCAGGGCACGAATGCGGTCCAGCCCTGCTGCGCCAGGGCGACCGATCGATCGAGCGCTTCGGTCGCTGCCTGCGCGTCGCCGCACAGCAGCAAGGCCCGCCCCGACATCGACAGCGCGTACGCCAGCTGCTTCATGTCGCCGACGCTGCCGGCCAGCGCCTCGGCGTCGCGCAGCAGCGCGATCGCCTCGGCATAGCGGGCGGTGTCGCTCAGCACCGCGCCGTGCACGGTGGCGATGCGGGCCTGCTCTGCGCGGTCGTCGCCGGCCAGCGGCGCCGCGCGCCGCAGCCACACCAGCGCACGCTCGTAGCGGCCGCGCAGGAACTCGACATGGCCGAGTTCACGACAGGCCGCCGCGGCAAGTGGCGACGAGGCGTCCTGGCCGATCGCGAAGGCCTCGTGCAGCGCCGTGGCGCCCTCTTCGTCGCGGCCGCGCGCGGCATGCACCAGCGCACCGCCCAGCGCGACGCGTGCGCGCGTGCGCAGTGCCGCGTCGCCGGTGGCGTCGGCCTCGACGATCGCGCGCCGCAGGCATTGCAGTCCGGCCTCGAGCGCACCGGCGCCGATCGCGGCCTCTCCGGCGTCGAGCTGCGCAAGGGCCGCGGCGCGGCCGGTCGCGGGCCGCGCCGTCGGCGTGGCGGTCGCCGTGCGCAGCGCGGCTTCGAGCGTGGCGCCCGGCGGCACGCCGAGTTCGCGCTGGAACAGCTCGCGGCACGCGGCGGCCTGGCGCGCCGCGCCGACGCCGTCGCCCGCCGCGGCGAGGCTGCGCACCAGCAGCGCCTGGTGGTTCTCGTCCAGCGGGTTCTGGCGCACGAGGCGAGCCGCCAGGTCGGCCGCATCGGTCGCGGCACCGGTGGCCAGGCGCGCCAACGCGGCCTCGCGCAACACCGCCTCGGCGCTCGCCTGCAGGTGCCGACGCTCGGTGGCGAGCCACACGTCGAACGACGGGCTGCCCGAAAAGCCCATCCCTTCGAGCAATTCGCGGTCGAGGCCCGGCACGCACGAGGCCTGGGCCCAGGTTCCCCGGGTCACCACCTCGACATCGACGCAGGCTCCCGGCTCCAGCGACAGTTGCAGCACGTCGCCGCGCAGGCCCGCGGTGCCGAGCAGGCGCCGCAGTTCGCTGAGGTTCCAGCGCAACGCGGCCAGCGGGTCCTCGGCCTCCTCGAACAGCAGCCCCGCCAGGTGCTTGCGGCTCACCCCCGCCTCGCTGCGGACCAGGTAGGCCAGCAGGCCCCACACCTTGTGGCCGCGCGGCGCCGGCAGGGCGTGGCCGTCGCGCTCGACGCGCGGCACACCGAGGAGGTGGATCGTCAGGCCCACGAGGCGATCGGGGCCTCAGGCTTCGGCCGTCGTCGGATCGATGGTCGCCATGACCCGCGCGACGCTGTTGGCCGCAAAGCCTCCCCGCCTTGCGTGCTCCCTGACCAGTTCCTCGCTCGCGGCGTTGTAGACGCAGTAGACCTTGTCGCCCGTCACGTAGCTGTGCACCCACTGGACCTCCGGGCCGAGCTCCTGCAGCACGCTGCACGACTTCTGGGAGATGGCCTGCAGCTCGGCTGCCTTCGCGGCCCCGATTCCGGGAATGGCGCGTTCGATCACGAATTTGGGCATGGCGGTCTCCGTTGAGATGAAAGGAGCCCCGAGGCTGGGCCGTGGGCGTGTGAGCCAGCGTGTGAGGGCACTCGTGCAGACATCTCATCCGACCTCGACATTGAACACCCGCCGGCGGGTGCAGTCCACGGCACCGGCGGCTTCGGCATCGTAGGAGCCCAGCTCCGAGCGGTCGAGCCCCAGATCGCGAAGGGCGTGCGGGTCGAGCAGTTGCTGCTCATGCCGTTGCTGCCGCCTTCGCTGCAGGCGTGCCAGGGCCCGCGCCAACCCATGCCAGGGCATTGCCAACGCGGCAAGGCCGCGCCCCAGCCCTGCGCGGCCTGTCGCCGGGGCATCGGCCCTTCGGGCTCGTTCGATTGCAAGCTTCGGCACAGCGGTCTCCGTTGAAGTGAAGAAGAGCGCCGAAGCTAGGCTGCATTCGTGTGAGCCGGCGTGTGAGGGTGGCCGCGGCAGCAAGCCGTCTCAGCCGCCGGGCACCAGAAGGCGGCTGCGGCGCAGCGCCGCCGCGCCGTCGCCCATCAGCCACAGCGCGACCGACGCCACGCTCAGGAACAGCGGGTACTCCCAGCCGCCGCCCGGGCTGGTGTGCAGCCAGCCGTTGGGCACATGGACCCATGCGGCCGCGGCCATGACCGGCAGCAGCGCCAGCGACACCTGGCGCGCGTAGAGGCCGAACACCAGCGCCAAACCGCCCAGCAGCTCGGCGGCGAACACCGGGTAGGCCAGGAAGCCCGGAAAGCCCACGCTGGCGAAGAACTGCGCGGTTCCCGGCAACGTGAAGACGAACCACTTGAGCAGCGCATGGGCGATCCACATCACGCCCAGGCTCACGCGCAGCAGCGCCACGCCATAGGGCGCCGCACCGCTGTCTTCGAATCGAGTCATGGCATCTCTCCATTGAGTGAACGACGGGGAGAATCTAGGATTGCCGAGACGCAATGAAAATAGGCAGCCATACACACCATGATTGCGTCCACGCAATACAAGCTGAGTGCACCCGACCTGGAAACGGTGCTGGCGATGGTGCGGTCCGGCACCCTGGCCGAAGCCGGCGAGCGGCTGGGGGTGGACGCCTCCACCGTGTTTCGTGGCCTCCAGCGCATCGAGCGCGGCCTGGGGCAGGCGCTGTTCGAGCGGTCCCGGGCCGGGTACCGCGCGTCCGAGCTGGCGCAGGCCCTGGCCGAGCACGCCGAGCAGCTGGAGGTGGCGCTGGAGTCGGCCCGCTCCGCAGCCCAGCTGCGCCCCGACCAGGTGGCGGGCACCGTGCGCATCACCACGACGGACACCGTGCTTCACGGCCTGGTGGCACCCGCGCTGAAGGCGCTGCAGGCCCTGCATCCGCTGCTGAGCTACGAGCTGCACACCGGCAACGAGCTGGCCAGCCTGACACGGCGCGACGCCGACATCGCCGTGCGCGCCACCAGGCGCCCGCCGCAGCACCTGGTGGGCAAGCATGTGGGGCCGATTCGCGTGGCCCTGTTCGCGGCAAAGAAAGGGCCGGTCAGGCGCTTCGCCGACGTGGAGGCCGGCAAGGCGCAGTGGGTGGCGCCGGACGACGCGCTGCCCGAGCATCCCTCGGTGGTGTGGCGCAAGCGGCACTTTCCCAAGGCGGTGCCGAGCTTGCGCGTCAACAGCATCCTGACGGTGCTGGAGCTGGTGGCGCTGGGGCTCGGCGTCGGCGTGTTGCCGATCTTCCTGGCGAGAACGCACCCCGGCCTGACGCAACTGACCGAGGTGCTCGACGACTGCCAGACCGAACTCTGGCTGCTGACCCACCCCGAGTCGAGGCACCTGCGGCGGGTGTCGACGGTCTACGGGCATCTGGCCCGACAACTCGCGCTGGACTGACGCGGCCGACCCCGCGCCCGCACGCGAGGCCCGGCGCGGCGAGCCGGTGGGCTACGCGGTCGCCGGCACGCGCGCCGCCAGGTGCTGGTGGATCATCGCCACCGCCGCGGCGCCTTCGCCGATGGCGCCGCCCACGCGCTTGACGGAGCCCGAGCGCACGTCGCCCACCGCGAACACGCCCGGCACGTTCGACTCCAGCGCGGCCGGCTGGTAGGCGCTGCCCTCGGCCGCCTGGCCGGTGCGCACGAAGCCGTGCGCGTCGACCACCACGCCGCAGCCCTGCAGCCAGGCGGCCTCCGGCTCGGCGCCGACGAACAGGAAGAGGTGGCGGATGCGGTGCCGCTCCTCGGCGCCGCTGCGGTGGTCGCGCCAGCACAGGCCTTCCAGGCCCTCGGCGGTGCAGCCGTCCAGCCGCGACAGCTCGGTGTGCGGGCGCAGGTGGATGTTGGGCGTGGCCTCGATGCGGTCGATGAGGTAGCGCGACATGCTGGCCGCGAGGCCCGGGCTGCGCACCAGCATGTGCACGGCCACGGCGTGCTGGGCCAGGAACACCGCGGCCTGCCCGGCCGAGTTGCCGCCGCCGATCAAGGCCACCTCGGCCTGCGAGCACAGGCGCGCCTCGACGGCCGAGGCCCAGTACCAGACGCCCCGGCCTTCGAACTCGGCCAGGCGCGGCACCGCCGGCCGGCGGTAGCGGGCACCGCTCGCGACGACGACGCAGCGCGAGCGCAGCCGCCGGCCGTCGGCGAGCTTCACCTGCAGCTCGCCCGACTGGCCGGCGCGGCTGCAGTCGAGCGCGACGGCCTGGGCCGGAATGAGCATCTCGGCGCCGAACTTCTGCGCCTGCACGTAGGCGCGCCCGGCCAGCGCCTGGCCGGAGATGCCGGTGGGAAAGCCCAGGTAGTTCTCGATGCGCGCGCTGGCGCCGGCCTGGCCGCCATACGAGCGGCAGTCCAGCACCAGCACGCTCAGGCCTTCGGACGCCGCATAGACCGCCGTGGCCAGGCCCGCCGGGCCGGCGCCGACGACGACCACGTCGAACAGCTCGTTGCGCTCGGCCGTGTCGACCATGCCGATGCAGCGCGCCAGCGCTTCCTCGGTGGGGTTGAGCAGCACCGAGCCGTCGGGGCAGACCACCACCACCTCGTTCGCGGCCGCGCCGTACTGCGCGATGAGCGCCGCCGCGTCGGCGTCCTGCCGCGCGCAGACGATCTGGTGCGGCTGGCCGTTGCGGCGCAGGAAGGCCTGCAGGCGCAGCATGTCGGGCGCGCTCGACGGGCCGATCAGCACCGGGCCGCTGGCGCCGGACTCGATGAGCGACACGCGCCGCAGGATCAGCGCGCGGGTGATGCGCTCGCCCAGCTCGGCTTCGGCGATGAGCAGCGCGCGCAGCTGGCCGGGCGGCACGAGTAGCGCCTCGACGTCTTCCTCGGCCGTGCCGTCGACCAGCGCCGGGCGGCCCGAGAGCTGCCCCACCTCGGCCAGGAACTCACCCGGCCCCTGGCGCGCGATGGGCAGCACGCGGCCAAGCCCGTCGCGCTGCGTGATCGACACCACCCCCGCCAGCAGCACGAACATGCCCGGGCCCACCTCGCCGGCCGCGAACAGGCGCTCGCCGCGCGCATAGCGGCGCACGCTACCGAAGCGACTGACGCGCGCGATCTCGGTGTCGCTGAGCACCGGGAACATCTGGTGGCGGCGGCTGGGGGCGCCGTCGGTCGGCAGGTCTGCGGCCATCTTCACCTCCGGGCGCGCTTCAGGGGTGGCGGCCGGAGCGGGCCTGGCCTTGGCAAGAGCGCGGCTTGATTCTGGCGCGGAGTCGAATCTCCGCGCGCGCGCTTTCCGTCAGGTGTCCCCGGCCAGCAGCTCCACGTAGGCCGCATAGCTGAAGCAGCGGTTCTTCTTCTGCCCGGTCAGCTCGGTCACGATGCCCAGTTCCTCCAGCAGCTTCACCGCCGCCGTTGCCGTGGGGAAGGTGGTCTCCAGCTTCCGGCGCACCTGCTCGATGGTGAAGCGCGGCATCAAGGGCAGCAGCTCGAACAGGCGCAAGCCCACGGCGCCGACACGCGGTGCCGCCAGCAGGCGGCGGCGGTCGGCGGCCACCAGCGTGGCGATGGCCACGATGCTGCGCTCTGCATTGGAGGCAGCGGTTTCCACGCCGTCGAGGAAGGGGTGGATGGTCTCGAACTGCGCATGCACCAGCGCAATCCGCACCAGCGGCGGCAAGCCTGGCCGGGCGTCGTGAATGAAGCGTTCCAGGTCGCTCAGCAGGGCCGGCACGCGGTCGGGCGGCGGCGGCACGACCACGGCCCGGCCCGACCGCGCGCCGCCGATCCAGTTCTGCGAGCGGCGCAGTTCGCCCGGCTGCTTGCCCGCGCCGCGGACGCCGGCCAGCAGCAGCCGGTGTGCATCGCACAGCAGCCGCACGGTAAAGCAATCTTTAATTTGTGACGCGGCATTGAAAGAACGCTTTCAGACGCGTCCCTCCCCGCTGTTGAACTTGATTGCGCTTGATTTTCAACTCTCTCGCCACCACAATCCACCGCCTATGCACAAAGTTGTCCACAGAGAGTCCATAAAAGCGGCGCTTGCCGCCAAGGGCTGGGACCAAAAGCAACTGGCAGAAGAACTGGGCGTGAGCGGCCAGGCCGTCACGAACTGGATGAAGGGCGTGGACTTCCCCCGCCCCGCCACGCTGCTGAAACTGGCATCCACGTTGGCGCTGGGCTTCGACCAACTCGTGCTGGCCGATGAGGCCCATCAACCCGTGATCGCCTTCCGGAAGAAGGGCGGCACCAAGACCACAGAAGATCACGTTTCGCGCGCTCGCGCCATGGGCGCGCTGCTCAAGCCGCTGGTAGCTTACCTGCCGACGCGACAGTCGCTGCGAACTCAGATTTCGGATACCTCGCTGGCCTATGAGAGCCTCCAGGCCACGGCAGCAGCCGTACGCGCCAAGCTGGGCATCGGCCAGGAGGCCGTGCTCTCGTACGAGCACCTCATCGGCCAGTTTGCCGAGAACGACGCGGTCATCGTTCCCGTCATGTGGGGTGCCCGGAAAACGCACGAGAACGCGCTGCACATCCTGCTGCCCGCAGAAAAGGTCACCTTCATCTATCTGAACCTCGACACCCATCTAGAGGACTTCAAGTTCTGGATGGCGCACGAGCTGGCGCACGTCTTCACGCCGACATTGGCAGGCAAGGACGAAGGCGAGGACTTCGCCGATGCGTTTGCCGGTGCGTTGCTGTTTCCGCGGGAGCTGGCCCACCACGCCTATGTCAGCGCGAGCCAAAGGCGCACGTCCGGCAGCAGCATCGGTGCACTGCACGGCTTTGCTCAGCAGCACATGATCTCGCTCTACAGCGTATACAACGAGGTCAGCAAGTACGCCCACGCACTGGGCTTGCCGCCGTTGAAGACGACACCTCAGCAGGTGCACGCAACTCGCAATAGCGACAGCGTGCGAGGCGAACTGGTCAGCGCGACGCTCTTCCAGCCGCTACCGCCTGAACCCGCGACGTACATCGCGGCAGCGCACGGTGTCTTCAAGTCGGTCTTCTTTCCGGCCCTGCAGGCGATGCTGCGCGAACGCGGCACCGGCATCGGGTACGTGCAACAGGTGATGAGCATCGCGTTGCCGGATGCCCAGGCCATCCACGACGAGCTGACGCGTTGACTCTGGTTCTGCTCGACACCAACACCTATCTCCGGCTGGCCAAACGCATCAGACCGTTGCTCGGTGTGAAGTTCGGGCAGAAGGACTATGTGCTCACGGTGCTGAAGGACGTTGAAGACGAGGTTCGACGCAACCGGACGCTTCGCTCCAGGTTTCCGTGGTTCGACGACGAGGCGTTCGGCGCCGAGCGGGACGCCGCCCAGATTCGGCTGAATGCCGCCGAGAAGACCGCGCTGGGCAACGCCCACAGCGTGCTACGCGGCCATGTGCTGACCGATGTGGACCGGTACACCACCGGCAGGCGCGACCCGCCGTCCGACACGGACTGCCGTGTCCTGGCGTTTGGCCAGGTGCGCGACGCCATCGTGGTGACCGACGATCTGGGCATGCACCTGCTGGCAGCCGACTTCGAGCTGCCCATCTGGCACGGCTGGGAGTTGCTGGCCAAGATGAAGGCTGCCAAGAAGGTCGACAACGATCTCATCCGCGACATCTACGACGCGCTGGAGTGCAATGGCGACCTGACCGTCACGTGGTTGCAGGCCAAGCACACCGAGTTCGCCCGGATCTTCGGCCCGCGACGCGGGTAGTCGGTCGTTATGCCGAAGCGGCTTCGACGGTCGCAGAGGCCCTCCGGCGCAAGGCGGAATCAACGCTTGGTGACCACGATCTCCAGGTACTCGCTGGGCGCGACCATCGTGCCGTCCTCGGCGCGGTTGTAGCGGGCCATCAGCGCCATCAGGTCGGCCTCCAGCCGGGCCTGCGCGGCGAACAGCTCGTGGATGCGCGCGGCCGTGCCCCACAGCGCCGGCGACTCGATGCCCGCCGGCGGCGGCACGTGCTTGCCGATGGTCTTGAAGAGCTGGCCGGTGAAGCCGTCGGGCGTCCGGTTGGCCAGGCCGATGCGGCCCCCGGCCGGCTGTGTGGGACAGCGCACGGACAGACCGGCGCATAGCGCGTAGACACGGCTTTCTCACAACCACGACGAAAGCGACCGACCCGTGTCCAAAGCCACTGCAGCCCACAAGCACCGTACCAAGCTCCACGTACTCCGCGATCGACTCAAGCGCGCCACACGCGATGCCAAGCGCGGCCTCGCGGGCGCCGCCGAACGGGTGGCCGCGCACAGCGCGAAGCGCGCGGCCTACCGCGCTGCCAACCCCTGACCTCAGCCGCAACACAGCACGGGGGGACGACCGGCCAGCGGCTGAGCCGTTGTCCCCTACGGCGCGAGCGCCGGCCAGTCCAGCAGCTCCGTCAGCCGACTCACCACCCAATGCGCCTCTCCGGGCGTGACGACCGAATCGGCCGTCTGCAGGCCGCGAAGCAACTGCCCCAGCACGTCGAGTTCGGTGACGCCCAGGTCGGCGCGCGTCGCCACGGCGTGCTCGGTCAGCATCTGCGCCAGGTCTTCACACAGCTCGTAGCGCGCCGCGATGACCTCGCGGCTCTCGCTGGGCCGCGTGGCGCCACGGGGGATGAAGAGGTCGATGAACGAAGAGGGGACTTCGTTCTGGTTGATTTCGTACATCGTGTTTGATTCGTGTGGACCCGCCCGTTATGCATCAACCGTGTCGACTGACATCGGTGAGGCACCGGGTTGGCAAGGTCACGTATTCGACCAGTCGTCTGCAAGCCGCTCGGCCTGCTGCAACACTAGGCGGATCGCTTCTTCTTGCATGTCCGGCGGGTACTTGTGCCGCCGCAGCGTGATGCGCACTAGGTTGCGCAGTCGCGCGCGGATGCTGTCGCGTTTCTGCCAGTCCACCGTAGCGCTACCACGCAGCTTCTGCGTCAGCTCTTGCGCGATGAGCTTCAACACCGGGTCGCCCAGGTCGCGCACTGCGCTTTCGTTGTTGGCCAGCGCATCGTAGAAGGCCAGTTCCGACGGGTTCAGGCCCAGTTGGTCGCCGCGCTTGGCGGCTTCGCGGAACTCCTTGGCCATGGCGATCAGCTCTTCGATCACCTGCGCGCTTTCCACCGCGCGGCTGCGGTAGCGGTTCAGCGCGTCCTGCAGCCTGTCGCCGAACTTCTTCTCCAGCACCACGTTGGTCCGCGACCGTGAGCGCACCTCTTCGTTTAGCAGCTTGCGCAGCAGCTCCACGGCAAAGTTCTTCTGCGGCAGCTGGCGCACCTCTTCGAGGAAGGCGTCAGACAGGATTCCGATGTCCGGCCGGTCCAGGCCCGCCAGCTTGAAGATGTCGGCCACACCCTCGGCCACCACGGCGTTGTCGAGGATCTGCTTCAGCACCGCGTTGCGCTGGTCTTCCGAGAGCTTCTTGTCCGACTCGGTGGCCTTGGCGATCACGGTCTTGATGGCTTGGAAGAACGCGATCTCTTCGCGCAGCGCCACCGCCTCGTCCAGCGTGCCGCACAACGAGAAGGCCTTGGTGATGCCCAGCACCACGTCGGCCCAGCGCTTCTTGCCCTCGTCCTGGCTCAGCACGTGGTTGGCAGCCGGAATCAACAGCGTCACGGCCTTCGTGAGGTAGGCGCTGTAGTCGAAGCCGTGCAACCGGCCCCGCGCCACGTCCATCAGCTCTTTCAGCTTGGCCAGGGCCTCGGCGGCCTGCAGTGTGGGCTGGCCCTTGCCGCGGCTTTCGGTGTAGGTCTTCAGCGCGCTGCGCAGCTCGGCCGCGATGCCGATGTAGTCCACCACCAGGCCGCCCTGCTTGTCGCGAAACACGCGGTTCACGCGGGCGATGGCCTGCATGAGGTTGTGATCACGCATCGGCTTGTCCACGTACAGCGTGTGCAGGCAGGGCACGTCGAAGCCGGTGAGCCACATGTCGCGCACGATCACCAGCTGCAGCGGGTCGGCCGCGTCCTTGAAGCGCTTCTCCAGCAACTTCTTGGTGCTGCTGTTGGTGATGTGCGGCTGTAGCGCCGCGGGGTCAGCGGCGCTGCCCGTCATCACCACCTTCATGGCACCCTGCGCCGGGTCTGCGTTATGCCACGCTGGGCGCAACAAGCGGATCTCTTCGTACAGCTGCGCGCAGATGGCGCGGCTCATGCACACCACCATGGCCTTGCCGCTGAGCGCGGCGCTGCGCGCCTCGTAGTGCGCCACCAGGTCGGCGGCCACCTGCTTCAGCCGCGGCTCGGCGCCCACCAGCTTTTCCAGCTGCGCCCACTTGCCCTTCTCCGCTTCGCGCTGGGCCACGTCTTCTTCGTCTTCGAAGACCTCTTCCACCTCGGCGTTGAGCTGCTCGATCTGGGCCTGGTTGATGTCCAGCTTGGCGAGCCGGCTTTCGTAGTAGATCGGCACCGTGGCGCCGTCGTCCACCGCGTCCTGGATGTCGTAGACGCTCACGTAGTCGCCGAACACGGCGCGGGTGTCCTTGTCGGCACTCTCCACCGGCGTGCCGGTGAAGCCCACGAAGGTGGCACCCGGCAGCGCGTCGCGCAGGTGCTTGGCGAAGCCGTACTTGTAGGCGCCGGTCTTGCGGTCGAGCACGGCGCGCAGGCCGTACTGCGAACGGTGGGCCTCGTCGGCGATCACCACCACGTTGGTCCGGCTGGTCAGTTTCGGAAACTGCTCTTCGCCCGGCGCGGGTGCGAACTTCTGCACCGTGCTGAAGATGATGCCGCCGGCAGGCCGGCCCGCGAGCAGCGCGCGCAGTTCGTCGCGGTCATTGGCCTGCTGCGGCTGCTCTTTCAGCAGCGACCTGGCGCCAACGAAGGTCTGGAACAGCTGCCCGTCCAGGTCGTTGCGGTCGGTCACGATCACCAGCGTGGGGTTGCCCATGGCCGGCTCGCGCATCAACTTGGCGGCAAAGCACAGCATCGAGATGCTCTTGCCCGAGCCCTGCGTGTGCCACACGATGCCGCCCTTGCGCGAGCCCGGCTGCACCTCTTGCCCGTAGGTGGCACGCGGCTCCTGCGCCTGGCCGGCCGGCGGCGTGCTGGCGGCAATGACGGTGGCGCGCACCGCCTCGCGCACGGCGTGGAACTGGTGGTAGCCGGCGATCTTCTTGACGATGTGACCGTCGGCCTGCTCGAACAGGATGAAGGTGCGGATGTAGTCCAGCAGCAGCGCTGGCGCGAAAAAGCCGCGCACCACGGTTTCCAACTCGAACTGCAGCAGCGGCCGGTCGTTTTCGTTCTTCACCGTGCGCCAGGGCAGGTAGCGCTCGCGGCTGGCGGTGAGCGAGCCGATGCGCGCATGCAGCCCGTCGCTGATGACCAGCGCCTGGTTGAAGACGAACAGGTCGGGGATCTCGTCCTTGTAGGTCTGCAGCTGGTTGAAGGCGCTCCAGATGTCGGCGGTTTCACTGGCGGTGTTCTTCAGCTCCAGCACCGCGATGGGCAGGCCGTTGATGAAACACACCAGGTCGGGCCGGCGCGGTTTGCCTTTGCTGCCCTGCACGGTGAACTGGTTCACCACCAGGAAGCGGTTGCGTTCGGGGTTGTCGAAGTCGATCAGGCGCACGCGGTCGCCGCGCTTGAGGCCTTGGGCGTCGGTGATCTCGACCGGCACGCCGTCGCACAGCAGTTCGTGAAGGCGGCGATTGTTTTGCAGCAGCGATGGCTGATCCGGCCGTGAGACCAATGCGGCCGCCTCTTGCAGCACAACCGGCGGGGTTTGTGGGTTCAGCTGCGTGAGCGCCGTCTCCAACTCGCTGCTCAACACGACCTCGCGCCAGTCCTTTCGCACCGGGCTCTGAGCGTCCGGGGCAATGTCGGGTCCATGCCGGAACGTCCAACCCACATCCTGGAACCAGGTGAGGCACAAGCGCTCCAGCTCGTCTTCGCTGATCATGCGTGCCCCTAGACCGCGAACGACACGCGCCGCTGGGTGACGTCAACAGCCAACTCCAGCAACTGCTGGACAGCGCCATGCTCGCCGGCCGGGTACCAAAGCGGCTGAATGTTGAGGCGGATCAGGCGCGCCTCCTTCTGGCGCCGCGCGGCGTCGTCCGCCGGCATGGCCAGCACGGCATAGTGAACCGGCACCTCAAACCCACCGCCGTGAACAGCTGCGGCAAAGAGGTCCATCGTCCAGTCCTGTTCCAGGCTGCACCCCAGGAACAGGAGCGACTGCGAAACGAAGATCTGTCGCAGCGCCTTGGGCAAGGGCTTGGAGAAGTCGAACGGCTGCCCATAGGCAGCTTCGTACTGCTCCCGCGTCAGAACATGCGTGGCGCGGTTCTCGGCATCACCATGCAATTTGAGGATGCAGCGGTCCCCGCGCAGCATGCGGCCGAAGAAGTTGTGATCCTGAGCGCCGTGCATGTAGTGCTCGAAGCGCTGCTCGGCAAGCTCGTAGGTCTTTTCGATGGCATCGTCGAAGTTGGTGGTGACCACGCAGCCGCTGGCTAGCTTCGGCAAGAGCGTTACCGGGCCAGCCAATCGCAGTTCCCGAAGCCGATACATGGTGCTGATGAAGTTCGCCGTTTGCGCCGCGTCGTGTGCTGCCAATGCCTGCGCGGCCCGAAGGTACTCGCCGGCTGCGATGGTTTCCCTGATCTCCTCTTCGTTTGGAGGTACAAGCCTCCCGAGGAGTAGTCGAAGGGCGTCGCCCCACAAGGGCATGCCGCACGAAGCGGACAGACCCGCGCCAACGAAGGGAACCAATCGACCTCGGCCGATGGCCTGAATCAGATCGGCAAAGCGGTTCTCGTACGCATTGTTGGCGATCAACGCCCGCGCCGATTCATGCTTGGTGTCGTAGAGCTCGTTCTCCCACGCAGCGCGCTCGTTGGCGTAGGCGTCGCGGTCCACCCAGTAGAGCACTTTGCTCCGGGGATAACTCAGTTCCCCGATCTGGATCGAGTCTTCGCTATCAAAGTGCTCGTTGAACTCGGTCTGGCGTTCGTAGTCCGCAGCAAGGATGTCGAGTGCACGCTCGATGAGTGCTCGGTCGCTTTCACCGGGTTCCGTCATGGTGTGGCGGCCTCCAATTTGGGGACCAATTGGCCCGACATCAGTTTCGGCAACAGCTCGTCGCGAAGCTCAGCCAGCGTCTTTGCTTCCAGCCTGCGCTGGATCAGTTCCGCGACGATGGGTTTCATCACGGCGTCCATTGCCTCGAGGATTGGCGGCGGAGGCAGCAGAACCTGGGCGGCGGTCAGGTGTTTGCGCTGGATGTGCCCCATCGTGGTCGCCTTGTTGGCGGCGATCGCCCTGAACTCCGGCAGGTGGTGTTTGGTCCACAGGTAGGCGTACCAGCTCGGCACCATCGATGACGTGACCTTGAACAGGTGCTGATTGAGCGCGCCCTTGCCGCCACACCAGAACGCGACCTCCAGGCTGCCTGACCAGGAGAACAACAGGTCGCCGTCGTTGATGACGTAAGGGGCTGGCACGTTCTGGTTCGCTCGATCAGCAGACTTGATGTGACCCGCGCGTAGTTGGGTGATCTTGATCACGGGCAGCGACGCTTCGCCGTCGATCGGAGGGTACTTCTGTAGTGCCAATCCATTGAGATAGTCAGCCACGCTGTCCAGCGGACGCGTATCCCATTCGGTTGTCGGCCATTCGTGTTCAAAGTCCACGAACCAAGACTTGAAGATCGCCTGTGCGATGGTCTCCAGCGTCTGGCTTATGCGGCGGTTCAGTTCGATCCTGTCGTCGAACAAGATGAGCGGCCGAGAGACCGCTCGCTGCTGACGCACGCCGCGTGGCGCCACGACGTCCAGCCGCTCAAGCATCGCTTTGGTTAAGGCGTTTCGCGTTGCACCCGCGCTGGCTAGACTGAGTAGCTCCTCTTGCACGGCGGGCTGGATAAGGTAATAGCGAAGGAACGAAGGATCCAATCGTTCGGGGTCTGGTCGGACTATCGCTACGTGCTGATTCACCCTCGCAGGTAATACGCCTGCGGGGGCTTGACATACACGAGCGACGGAGTCGCCTGTGATGTTGACCAGTACATCTCCCTCCGCCACCGCGACATTTCGAAGTTCGAACGCGAGCTCTTCGCTGAGATAGGTCAGGCCTTCCCTGCTAAACCCGCTATTGAGCACGTTTTGACTCCGGATAAATGCCACGCCACTTGCTGCATAGACACTGCCGCCCCCACGCGGTGTTGCGCCACTGCCGATCTTTTGGCACACCTCACCGAGTCGCAAGGTAGTCCACGCGGCTGAGTCATTAGTCATTGACCGCTCCCTTCCGCCGTCAAGATGGAATTGAGCTTGACATTGATGTAGTAGTTCGACCTCCCCACCTTCACCTTCTGCACAAACCCCGCCCCCGCCAACGCATCCAGGTACTTGGTCGCCGTCAACCGCGACACCTTCAGGTCGCGCTCCACGAATTCGATCTTGGTGTAGGGGTGCATGAACAGGTTGTTGATGAGGTCCTGGCTGTAGAACTTGAAGTCAGCGCGGATGCGGTGCTTGTAGTCGAACAGCGCGGCCTTGATGTCGGTGACGGTGCGGATGGTCTGCTGTGCGGTGGTTTCCACCGCGGCCAGCAGGTACAGCACCCACTCCTGCCACAGCGCTGGCGCGTCGGCCTCTTCGCGCACCGCCTGCAGCAGGCGGTAGTAGTCGGGCTTGCTGCGCACGATGGCGCTGCTGAGGTAAAGCACCGGGATGTCCAGCAGCCCCTTGTTGACGAGGTACAGCACGTTGACGATGCGGCCGGTGCGGCCATTGCCGTCATAGAAGGGGTGGACGCTCTCGAACTGGTGGTGGGCGATGGCCATCTTGATCAACGGGTCAGCATCGAAGGCGCCGTCGTCGTTGATGAAGCGTTCCAGGTCGCTCATCAGCGCCACCACCTGCGCCGGGTCTTGCGGCGGGGTGTAGACCACGGTGCCGTGCTGGTCCTTCAGTGTGGTGCCGGGCAGCTTGCGAAAGCCGGCGTTGTTCTGCTCGAGCTCGGCCTGGATGGCCAGCATGTGGTTGGCGGTGAGCAGCCCCGTCTGCTGCACCAGGCCGTAGCCCACGCGCAGCGCCTGCACGTAGTGGCGTACCTCCTTGGCGGCGGGGGAGGCAAACAGGTCCGGGTAGGTGGCGCTGCGGAACAGTTCGTCGTGCGTGGTGACGATGTTCTCGATGGCCGAGCTGTCCTTGGCCTCTTGCAGCGCCAGCGTGTTGATGAGGATGGCCTGGTTGGGCATAGACGCCGCCAGGCCCTTCAGCTCGGCCAGCTTGCGGCCGGCGGTGACGGCCTTCTTCAGCACCGCCGGGGTTTCGAAGGTGGCGGGCTGCAGCCGGGTCAGCGGCTGCAGGGGCGGCAGGGCTGGCGCCGGCGTCACCACGGGCACTGGACCTTCAGGCCACCGGCCGGGCCGGCGTACATGGGAAATGTCGATGCGCTATGCATGTCGGCCACGATGTGTATAGGAATTTAGCTTTTTCTATACAAGTTGGCCAGCATCTGCATAGGTCAGGCGCTTCAGGCGGGGGTTTTGAGCGGGTAGCCCAGGCCCGCCAAGTTCTGGCGGATGGCCGCTTCCAGGCGGGCGCTTTCGGCGAACTGGTCGCTCAGGGTGGCGGTGAGGCGGGCCATCTTGTCTTCGAAAGGCTCGCCGTCCTCTTCTTGCGCCGCGGCGCCCACGTAGCGGCCGGGGGTGAGCACGTGGTCATGCGCGCGGATGTCGTCCAGCGTCACGGCTTTGGCGTAGCCGGGTTCGTCCACCGCCTCGCCGCGCTTCCAGGAGTGAAAGGTGTGGGCCACCTTAGCCACGTCTTCGGGCCTGAAGTCGCGCAACACGCGGTCTTTCATATAGCCCAGGTTGCGGGCGTCGATGAAGAGCACCTGGCCCTTGCGGTCTCGCCAGGCGGTGCTGCCTGATCCACGGGCGGCCTTGCTCTTGGTCAGGAACCAGATGCACGCAGGGATCTGGGTGTTGGTGAACAGCTGGCCGGGCAGGGCCACCATGCATTCGACCAGGTCGCCGGGCGCGTTGGCGCCGTTGCCCTCGATCAAGGCCCGGCGGATCTCGCCTTCGTTGTTGGTGTTGCTGCTCATGGAGCCGTTGGCCAACAGCAGCGCCATGCTGCCGTGGGGCGCCAGGTGGTGCACCATGTGCTGCAGCCACGCGAAGTTGGCGTTGCCGTCGGGCGGTATGCCGTACTTCCAGCGCACGTCGTCGTCTTTCACGCCCTCTTTCCACGCCTTCATGTTGAACGGCGGGTTGGCCATGATGAAGTCGGCGCGCAGGTCCGGGTGCATGGGGCGCGTGTAGGTACTGGCCGACTCTTTGCCGAAGTCGTAGTCCAGGCCCCGGATGGCCATGTTCATGCTGGCCAGGCGCCAGGTGGTGGGGTTGGCCTCCTGGCCGTAGATGCTGATCTGGCCCACCTTGCCGCCGTGCTCTTCCACAAAGCGCTCGCTCTGCACGAAGAAGCCACCGCTGCCGCAACAGGGGTCATACACGCGGCCCTGGTAGGGCTGCAGCATCTCCACGATGAGCGCGACGATGCTTTTGGGCGTGTAGAACTCGCCGCCACGCTTGCCGGCGGCGATGCTGAATTCGCCCAGGAAGTACTCGTAGACGTGGCCCAGGATGTCCTTGGCCTTGAGCGAGCTGCCGTTCAGCGGCTGGATAGTGGAGAACGCGTCGATCAGGCCGGGCAGCGCGTCGTCCACCCGCCAGCGGGCGTAGCTCTTGTCGAGCACGCCTTTCAGCTTGGGGTTGTCTTTCTCGATGGCTTCCAGCGCGTCGTCCAGCAGGCGGCCGATGCCTCTGAATTCGTACTCGAAGACCTTGCCGTTCCTGACCTGCAGCTTGGTGCCGGTGTCGACCTTGGCGTTGTCCTTGATGAAGTCCCAACGTGCCAACGCCGGCACCCAGAAGACGTTCTTCTCCAGGTAGTAGTCGCGGGCTTCGAGCTCTTGTTCGAGCATCTCACCGGCGTCTGCGCCCAGGTAGTAGTCGTGTTCGGGGTTGGTGAAAGCCGCTTGCAGTTCGGTGCGGCGTTCCTTGAAGGCGTCGGACACGTACTTCAGGAACACTAACCCCAGCACCACATGCATGTAGTCGCTGGGGTTGACATTGGACCGCAGCCGATCGGCAGCATTCCAAAGACGCTTGTCCAGGTCGCTGAGGAACTGTTGTTCTTCGATGTTCATCGGTGTCGGCTCCCACTTCTTGCCGCTGGCGACTGACCCGATCGCGTTAGTTGATGCCCGTCTATCACCATTGTTCTACCGGCCGATCCGCCGACTCAAACGTCGATGTTCGCCGCCCTCAAGGCATTCGCCTCGATGAACTCGCGCCGCGGCTCCACCTCGTCGCCCATCAGCATCGTGAACACGCGGTCGGCTTCGATGGCGTCGTCGATCTGCACGCGCAGCAGGCGGCGCACCGTGGGGTCCATGGTGGTTTCCCACAGCTGCGAAGGGTTCATTTCGCCCAGGCCCTTGTAGCGCTGGCGGCCCACGCTGTTCTCGGCCTGCAGCATCAGCCAGGCCATGGCCTGGCGGAAGTCGGCGACCTTGGCTTCCTTCTGCTTCTCGCCTTCGCCCTTCTTCACCACGGCGTCACCCGCCACCAGACCCTTGAAGGCGAGGCCGGCGGTGCTGAGGGCTTCGTAGTCGGCACCGTGCACGAAGTCGGCGGTGATGACGCTGCTCTTGGTGTTGCCGTGGTGGCGGCGGCTGATGCGCAGCAGGTGCTTGTCGGTGCGGGCGTCGAATTCGGCGCTCACGTCGGCGTCGTGCAGCGCAGCCTTCAGCGCGGCGGCCGAGGTCTCGGCCTCGGCCAGGGTGTCGAGCTTCAACACCAGGCCGTCGGCAATGGCGCGCAGAGCCTCCACGTCCATCCAGTTGGTGAGGCGGGAGGTCACGTTGTTGGCCAGCACGTACTGGCGCGCCAGCGCTTCCAGCGCTTCGCCCAGCAGTACCGTGCCGCCCACGCCGGTTTCGAGTTGCGCGTCGCGCAGCGCCACGCGCAGCAGGTAGGCGTCGAGTTCGTGGCCGTCCTTCAGGTACTGCTCTTCCTTGCCGAGCTTCACCTTGTAGAGCGGCGGCTGCGCGATGTAGATGTGGCCGCGCTCCACGATCTCGGGCATCTGGCGGTAGAAGAAGGTGAGCAACAGGGTGCGGATGTGGGCACCGTCCACGTCGGCATCGGTCATGATGATGATGCGGTGGTAGCGCAGCTTGTCGGGGTTGTATTCGTCCTTGCCGATGCTGGTGCCCAGCGCCGTGATGAGCGTCAGGATTTCATTGCTCGTTAGGAGCTTCTCGAAGCGGGCTCTTTCCACGTTCAGGATCTTGCCGCGCAGCGGCAGGATCGCCTGGAACTTGCGGTCGCGGCCCTGCTTGGCGGAGCCGCCGGCGGAGTCGCCCTCCACGATGTAGATCTCGCAGAGCGCGGGGTCCTTCTCCTGGCAGTCGGCCAGCTTGCCAGGCAGGCCCATGCCGTCGAGCACGCCCTTGCGGCGCGTCATCTCTCTCGCCTTGCGGGCGGCCTCGCGGGCCCGCGCGGCCTCGACGATCTTGCCGCAGATGATCTTGGCGTCGATCGGGTTCTCGAGCAGGTAGTCGTTGAGCAGCTTGCCGACGATCTCCTCCACCGGGCCGCGCACTTCGCTGGACACCAGCTTGTCCTTGGTCTGGCTGCTGAACTTGGGCTCTGGCACCTTCACGCTGACCACGCAGGCGAGGCCTTCGCGCATGTCGTCGCCGGCAATCTCGACCTTGGCCTTCTTGGCGAGTTCGTTGTCCTCGATGTACTTGTTGATCACGCGCGTCATCGCCGCGCGCAGGCCGGTGAGGTGGGTGCCGCCGTCGCGCTGCGGGATGTTGTTGGTGAAGCACAGCACCTGCTCGCTGTAGCCGTCGTTCCACTGCATCGCGACCTCGACACCGATGTTGGTGTTGAACTCGCTCATCTTGTCGCCCAGCGCGTGGAAGATGTTGCCGTGCAGCACCTTCTTGCCGGTGTTGATGAACTCGACGAAGCCCTTCACGCCGCCCGCGTAGGCGAAGTTGTCTTCCTTGGCGTTGCGCTCGTCGACCAGGCGGATCTTCACGCCGTTGTTCAGGAAGCTCAGCTCGCGCAGGCGCTTGGCCAGCACGTCGTAGTGGAAATCGATGTTGGTGAAGATCTCTTCGTCGGGCAGGAAGTGCACCTCGGTGCCGCGCTTCTCGGTCTCGCCGGTGACGGCCATCGGCGACACCTCGAAGCCGCCCCGCATCTCGAGCATGCGGTCCTGCGGGAAGCCGCGGCGGAACTCCATGAAGTTGACCTTGCCCTCGCGGCGCACCGTGAGGCGCAGCCACTTGGAGAGCGCGTTGACGCAGCTCACGCCCACGCCGTGCAGGCCGCCCGAGACTTTGTAGCTGTTCTGGTTGAACTTGCCGCCGGCGTGCAGCTCGGTCAGCGCGATCTCGGCCGCACTGCGCTTGGGCTCATGCTTGTCGTCCATCTTCACGCCGGTGGGGATGCCGCGGCCGTTGTCGATGACGCTGATGGAGTTGTCGGAGTGGATGGTGACGACGATGTCGTCGCAGTGTCCAGCCAGGGCCTCGTCGATGGAGTTGTCGACCACCTCGAACACCAGGTGGTGCAGGCCGGTGCCGTCGGAGGTATCGCCGATGTACATGCCGGGGCGCTTGCGCACCGCCTCCAGGCCTTCCAGGATCTGGATCGAGCCTTCCCCATAGGCCACCGACGCTTCCGAACCGACCGAGATCGCATGCCCTTCGGCCGACGGCACAGGCTGTTGCGTGACGCCGCTCTTCGGGTCGTGCTGAGGGGTGGTGGGTTCGGTCATGGCTTCAAGCAAGAGGGCCGCTGCGCGGCCCGGGTGTCCATCAAACTAGAACCCCCGCCTGGCGGGGGCAGGGGGTGCAAACATGGTCGGCATGCAATGCCGATGAGGAAATGACGCAAGGCGTCAGATCCTCATCGGCATCACCACGTACTTGAAGCCGCTCTGTTCGGGCACCGTGAAGAGGGCCGAGCTGTTGGAGTCCTGCAGCGACAGCGTGACCATCTCCTGGCCCATGTTGGCCAGCACGTCCATCAGGTAGGTAACGTTGAAGCCGATCTCGATGGCGTCGCCGCCGTAGTCGACCTCGAGCTCTTCCTTGGCCTCTTCCTGCTCGGCATTGCTCGACGCGATGCGCAGGCTGCCGGGCTCGAAGTTCAGGCGCACGCCCTTGAACTTCTCGCTCGTCAGGATGGCCGCGCGCTGCAGGCTCGACAGCAGCGGTGCGCGGCCCAGCGTGACATGGTTCTTGTGGTTCTTGGGGATCACGCGGTTGTAGTCGGGGAACTTGCCCTCGACCAGCTTGGTGACGAATTCCATGCCGGAGAAGACGAACTTGGCCTGGTTGCCGGCGAAGCGCATTTCGATCGGCGCGTTCTCGGCTTCCTTGTCGTCGCGCAGCAGGCGCTGCAGCTCGAGCACGGTCTTGCGCGGCAGGATGACTTCCTGCTTGGGCATTTCGACATCGAGCGTGGCCTGGGCCAGCGCGAGACGGTGGCCGTCGGTGGCCACCAGCGTGAGGCTCTTGCCTTCGGCGACGAACAGGATGCCGTTGAGGTAGTAGCGGATGTCGTGCACCGCCATCGCGAAGTGCACCTGGGCGATCAGGGCCTTCAGCGACTTCTGCGGCACGCTGAAGGCCGGGCCGAAGTCGGCCGCCTCCTGCACCAGCGGAAAGTCCTCGGCAGGCAGCGTCTGCAGCGTGAAGCGGCTCTTGCCGCCGGTGAGCGTGAGCTTGTTCTGCGCGCTGCTGAGCGTGACGTTCTGGTCGGCCGGCAGGGTGCGCAGGATGTCGATCAGCTTGCGGGCCCCGACGGTGGTGCTGAAGTTGCCGGCGTCGCCATCGAACTCGGCCTGCGTTCGGACCTGGATCTCGAGGTCACTGGTCGTGAACTCGATTGCGTTGCCGGTCTTGCGCAGCAGCACGTTGGCCAGCACCGGCAAGGTGTGGCGTCGCTCCACGATGCCCGACACGGCTTGCAGTGCACCCAGAAATTTTTCCTGCGGGCTCTTCAAGACAATCATTTAAACCTCTTGAGGTAGTCGTTTTAGTAGGGGCTGGCACTTCATGTGGACAAGGCCATTTTCGCTTGTTCCGGCAGTCACTTAGCCGGGTTTCAACCCTGTGGGCGGTGGCTCGGTTTGCGCGGGACTCACAGACAACAAGTCGGGCGCGGCTCGGCAGGCTGTGGATGACTCCCTGTTTGTGCGGAACTTGTCCCCAGCCTTGTCACTTGACGGCGTGTACTTCGGCATGCTTCAGCCCTTGAGCGTCTGTTCCAGCACGTGCAGCTGCTGGTTCAACTCGGTGTTCTTGCCGCGCTCGCCGCCGATCTTGCGCACGGCATGCAGCACGGTCGTGTGGTCGCGGCCACCGAACAGCTCGCCGATCTCGGGCAGGCTCTTCTGCGTCAGCTCCTTGGCCAGGTACATCGCGATCTGGCGCGGCCGGGCGATGCTGGCCGGGCGCTTCTTGGAGTACATGTCGGCCACCTTGATCTTGTAGAAGTCGGCCACGGTCTTCTGGATGTTCTCGACGCCGACCTGGCGGTTCTGGATCGACAGCAGGTCCTTCAGGGCCTCGCGGGCGAGCGCGATGCTGATGTCCTTCTGGCTGAAGCGCGCATAGGCCAGCACCTTGCGCAGCGCGCCTTCGAGCTCGCGCACGTTGGCGCGCACGTTCTTCGCGACGAAGAAGGCCACGTCCTCGGGCATAGGCGTGCCTTCGACGTCGGACTTCTTCATCAGGATCGCCACGCGCATCTCCAGCTCGGGCGGCTCGATCGCCACCGTCAGCCCGGCGTCGAAGCGCGAGGTCAGGCGCTCGTCGATGTCGGCCAGCCCCTTGGGGTAGGTGTCGCTGGTCATGATGATGTGCGCGCGCTTGGCCAGCAGCGCCTCGAAGGCGTTGAAGAACTCCTCCTGGGTGCGCTCCTTGCCGGCGAAGAACTGCACATCGTCGATCAGCAGCAGGTCGAGCGAGTGGTACTTGGCCTTGAGCTCGTCGAAGGTCTTGCGCTGGTAGTTCTTCACCACGTCGGTGATGAACTGCTCGGCGTGCAGGTAGAGGATGCGGGCGTCGGGCTTGTCGCGCAGCAGCGCGTTGCCCACCGCGTGGATCAGGTGCGTCTTGCCCAGGCCGACGCCGCCGTAGATGAACAGCGGGTTGTACATGACGCCGGGCGCGCCGGCCACGTGCAGTGCGGCGGTGCGGGCCATCTGGTTGGCGCGGCCCGGCACCAGGGTGTCGAAGGTCAGCGCGGTGTTGAGGCGGTGCTTGGGCAGCTGCGCCGCGGCCGGTGCGGCAGGCGGGTGGTTCGCGGAGACCGAGGGCGCGCCGAGCCATTGACCGGCGGCCTGCGGGTGGCCGTTGACGCGGGGTGCCTCGGCCGGCGACAAGCGCAGCGGGGCTTCGCGGGCTGCGAGCTGCAGGTCCAGGCGGACCGGTTTGCCGGCGAGATCGCTCAGCACGGACTCGATGCGCGCCGCGTACTGCGTGCGGATCCAGTCGAGCTTGAAGCGGTTGGGTACGCGCAGCGTGGCCACGGCCGTCTCGCCGCGGTCGACGAGTTCGGCCGCGGGCAGGGGACGGATCCAGGTGTTGAACTGCTGCTCGGGCAGCTCGGTCGCCAGGCGTTCGCAGCCCCGTGACCAGACGTCAGCGCTCATCTTTCTTGTGGACAATTCTTTCTTCAGCCGGGCGATTCTAGCGGTCGCCAGCGGCTGAAAACGTGGTTATCCACAGTCTTTGCGACGGCGCTTGCCGGTCCGCAGGCCCAGGCTTCTCGGTGCAAGTCGTTGACCGAAAAGGGGATTTTTGATGTAATCACTGGTTTCCCGCATCGGGTTCGCGGCTGGTCCGGGCTGTCGCCCGCGCCGCTGCAGGCTCACTGCAGCACCGCCCCCGGGTCTTGATCCTGCCCGGAGGCACGCTGCGCACCCCATGCCCCCGCATCGCCCGTCCAGGGGCCAGAGGCTCACATGAAACGCACTTACCAACCTTCGAAGATCCGCCGCGCCCGCACCCATGGTTTCCTCGTGCGCATGAAGACGCGCGGTGGCCGCCACGTGCTCAACGCACGCCGCGCCAAGGGCCGCAAGCGCCTGGGCCTCTGATCCAGACGTTTCCCGCTCCCGAGGCGTGAGCCGCACCACCGCCGCAGCGGGGTTGCGCGCTGCCGACTTCGAGCGGGTACTCGCCAAGCGTCCCTGTGCCCGGTCCGAGCACTTCGTGTTGCACCACCTGGCCGTCGCCGAAGACGGGGTTGCTGGAGAGTTGTCAACACCGCCCGGTGTGCCGCCCACGGTCCTTGTGGATGAGCGACTCCGGTTCGGTCTCGTGATCCCCAAGCGCCATGCACGCCGCGCCGTGACGCGCAGCCTGATCAAGCGGCAGGGGCGCGGCGCATTCCAGCGCTGTGCGGGCGGGCTGTCGGCCGGCGATTGGGTCCTGCGCCTACGCAGCCCGTTCTCGCCGGCACAGTTTCCGAGCGCGGCATCGAATGCCTTGCGCGCCGCCGTGCACGGTGAACTGGCCGCCTTGTTCCAGATCGCGGCCGGGGGCCGCCGATGAGCCCGCGCCTGTCGTGCCTCCCGCAGCGCTTGCTGATGGGTGCGGTACGGGCCTATCGCCTGCTGCTCAGCCCCTGGCTGGGCAGCAGCTGCCGCTTCACACCCAGTTGCTCGGCCTATGCGCTCGAGGCGCTGGAACGTCACGGTGCCCTGGGCGGCAGCTATCTCGCCACGCGGCGCCTGTTGCGCTGTCATCCGGCCTGCTCCGGTGGCCACGACCCGGTTCCCGCCCAGCCGCCCGGCTGGCTGGGCGGTCGCGAGGCCTCCGGTCGGTCCCCTTCCTCCCATGAGGTCGCCGCGTCGGCGCCTCGTCCTCCCTGCGAGATCTCGTCATGACCGATATGCGCCGCACCCTGCTGTGGGTGGTGTTCACGATGTCGCTCGTCCTGCTGTGGGACGCGTGGAACAAGCACAACGGCCAGCCGTCGCTGTTCGGCCCCTCGTCGCGGCCGGTGGCGGCGAGCGCGGCGCCGGCCTCCGGCACGCTGCCCGAGGCCACCCCGGGGACGCCCGCCGCGGCCGCGGCGGGCACGCCGCCGGTGGTGGCTGCAGCGGCATCTGCCGCCACGCCGACGGTGACCGTGAGCACCGACGTGCTGAAGCTGACCCTCGATGCGCGCGGCGGCGACGTGGTGCGCGCCGAGCTGCTGACCCAGATCGACCAGAACGACCGCACCAGGAACGTGGTGCTGTTCGACCGTTCGAAGGACCATGTCTATCTGGCGCAGACTGGCCTGATCGGTGCGCCCGACCTGCCCACGCACCTGACGGCGCTGCAGTTGCAGCCGGGCGAGACGGCGCTGGCCGCCGGGCGCGACGCGCTCAGCGTGGTGTTCGAGTCGCCCGAGCAGGGCGGTGTGAAGCTGAGGAAGACCCTCACCCTCGAGCGCGGCAGCTATGCGGTCGACGTGAAGCATGAGGTCGTCAACACCTCGACCGCGCCGGTGTCACCGGTGCTCTACCTGCAGCTGGTGCGTGACGCCAGCGTCGAGGGCCACAGCAGCTTCCTGAGCGCGCCACAGTCGTTCACCGGGCCGGTGGTGTACACCGACGCCAGCAAGTTCCAGAAGGTCGATTTCAAGGCGATCGAGAAGGGCAACGCCGACTACAACAAGAGCGCCGACAACGGTTGGGTCGCGATGGTGCAGCACTATTTCTTCTCGGCCTGGCTGCACAACGACAAGGCGCCGCGGGAGTTCTACACGCTGAGGCACACGGACTTCGGCCTACCCGTCTATGCCGTCGGTGAGAAGCTCCCGCTGGGCGAGATCGCACCGGGCACGAGCAAGAGCATCGACAGCGTGCTGTTCATCGGCCCGCAGGAAGAAAAGAAGCTCGAAGCGCTGGCGCCCGGGCTCGAGCTGGTCAAGGACTACGGCTGGTTCACGATCATCGCCAAGCCGCTGTTCTGGCTGCTCGACCAACTGCACAAGCTGATCGGCAACTGGGGCTGGGCGATCGTCGCGCTGGTGGTGCTGCTGAAGGCGGCGTTCTACTGGCTCAATGCGAAGGCCTATTCGTCGATGGCGAAGATGAAGGCCATCAACCCGAAGATCACCGAGATGCGCGAGCGGCTGAAGGACAAGCCGCAGCAGATGCAGCAGGAGATGATGCGCATCTACAAGGAGGAGAAGGTCAACCCGCTGGGCGGCTGCCTGCCGATCCTGGTCCAGATGCCGGTGTTCATCGCGCTGTACTGGGTGCTGCTGTCGAGCGTGGAGATGCGCAACGCGCCCTGGCTGGGCTGGATCACGGACCTGTCGGTCAAGGACCCGCTGTTCATCCTGCCGCTCGTGATGACCGGCACCACGATGCTGCAGACCTGGCTGAACCCGACGCCGCCGGACCCGATGCAGGCCAAGATGATGTGGATCATGCCGCTGATGTTCTCGGTGATGTTCTTCGTGTTCCCGGCCGGCCTGGTGCTGTACTGGATCACCAACAACCTGCTGTCGATCGTGCAGCAGTGGGTGATCAACCGGCGGCTGGGCGTGAACTGAGCGGCGCCCCCGGCGCCGGACCGAGCCCGCCGCGCGCCGAGTGATGCAACGCCCCGCCTCGCGGGGCGTTGTGCCTTGCGGGCCGACAATCGCGCGCATGCTGCCCCGCCACCACGACCCCATCGTTGCCATCGCCACCGCACCGGGACGCGGCGCGGTCGGCATCGTGCGGGTGTCGGGCCGCGGGCTCGGTGCGCTGATCGAGGCCCTGTGCGGCCGCGCGCTGGAGCCGCGTCATGCGCACTACGGTCCGTTCCTGGATGCCCAGGGCGAGGCCATCGACCAGGGCCTGGCGCTGCATTTCCCGGCGCCGCACAGCTACACCGGCGAGGACGTGCTGGAGCTGCAGGCCCACGGCGGGCCGGTGCTGCTGCAGCTGCTGCTGGCGCGCTGCCTGGAGGCCGCCGCGCAGCCCGACGCGCGCAGCGGCCGGCCGCGGCTGGGCGGCTTGCGGGTGGCCGAGCCGGGCGAGTTCACCGAGCGCGCCTTCCTCAACGACAAGCTCGACCTGGCCCAGGCCGAGGCGGTGGCCGACCTGATCGACGCCAGCACCGAGGCGGCGGCCCGTTCGGCCGGCCGTGCGCTGGCCGGCGCGTTCTCGCAGCAGGTCGACCTGCTGCGCGACCGGCTGATCGAGCTGCGCATGCTGGTCGAGGCCACGCTCGATTTTCCCGAGGAGGAGATCGACTTCCTGGAAAAGGCCGACGCGCGGGGCCGCCTGTCGCGCATCGCCGAGGCGCTGGACGCGGTGCGTGCGCGTGCGCGCCAGGGCGCGCTGCTGCGCGAGGGTCTGCGGGTCGTGCTGGCCGGCCAGCCCAACGTCGGCAAGAGCTCGCTGCTGAACGCGCTGGCCGGCGCCGAGCTGGCGATCGTCACGCCGATCGCCGGCACCACGCGCGACAAGGTCGCCGAAACGATCCAGATCGAAGGTGTGCCGCTGCACGTGATCGACACCGCCGGCCTGCGCGCCGAGGGCGAAGCGCGTGACGAGGTCGAGCGCATCGGCATGCAGCGCAGCTGGGGCGCGATCGGCGAAGCCGATGCGGTGATCTTCCTGCACGACCTCACGCGTGCCGGCGAGCCGGGCTACGACGCGGCCGAGCGCGACATCGCCGCACGCCTGCCGGCCGGCGTGAGCGTGCTCGACGTGCACAACAAGGCCGATGCCGCCGCCGCGCAGGCGGCGGCGCTGCCGAGGGATGCGCTGCGGCTGTCGGCGCGCACCGGCGAAGGCCTCGAGGCGCTGCGCCACCGGCTGCTGCAACTGGCCGGCTGGCAAGCCGGCAGCGAAGGCGTGTTCATTGCACGCACACGGCACCTGCAGGCCCTGCAGGCGACCGCCGAACACCTGGCCCGGGCGCAGCAACTCGCGGCACGCGCCGACGCCGCGCTCGACCTGCTGGCCGAGGAGCTGCGGCTGGCGCACGATGCGCTCGGCCTGATCACCGGCCGCTACACGCCGGACGACCTGCTGGGCGAGATCTTCGGCAGGTTCTGCATCGGAAAGTGACGCAAGTCACGCTCGGCACCGCCGACCTCCCCGAAGCGCGCGTTTGGCTTGTGCGGCCGACCTGCCGATAATCGATGCAAGCAACAGCCCACCGAAGAAGACCCAGCCATGACGACCGACGAACTGCTCCAGGCGATCCAATCGCTGAACGCCGAAGACGCGTTCCGCCCGCGCCTGGACCCGCAGCAATGGCGCACCTTCCTGCAGTACCTGACGCGCCACGAAATCCGCTCGGGAGAGCTGCTGCTGAAACAGGGCGAACAGGACCGCACGCTGTACTTCCTGGGCCAGGGCTCGCTGCAGGTCTATGCGACCGGCGGCACGAACAAGATCGCGATCCTGCGGCCCGGCGCGATGTGCGGCGAGCCCGGCCTGTTCGCAGACGGCGAGCGCACGGCCTCGGTCGAGGCCATGACACCGAGCGTGGTATGGGCACTGCGCCTGCCGCGCTTCGAGGAGCTGTGCGCGCGCGTGCCGGTGATCGCGCTGGAAGTCCTGCGTGCGGCGGGCTCGGTCATGGCGCTGCGCATGCGGGCGAATATCTCCCGTCAGACGCCGATCACATAGCGGGATCGCTGCGCGCGGAAACTTCGACAAGGGCCGCTTTCGCGGCCCTTGTTCTTGCTGCACGGCGATGGCCGCTTGCAGGCGCTCAGTGCCCCTCGAACGAAACCAGGGTGAACAGTTTCAGGCCCGCGGCGCGCAGCTTCGCGGCGCCGCCCAGCTCGGGCAGGTCGACGATGGCCGCGCCTTCGATCACCGTCGCGCCGAGTCGCTCGAGCAGGCGCTTGCCGGCCATCATGGTGCCGCCGGTGGCGATCAGGTCGTCGATCAGCAGCACGCGGTCGCCGGGCTGTACCGCGTCGGTGTGGATCTCGACCGCGGCCGAGCCGTACTCGAGCTCGTAGCTTTCCGCGACGGTGGTGTAGGGCAGCTTGCCCTTCTTGCGGATCGGCACGAAGCCGATGCCCAGTTCGTAGGCCAGTACCGAGCCGATGATGAAGCCGCGCGCGTCCAGCCCGGCCACGGCCCCTGGGCGCTGGTCGAAGTAGCGGTGCACGAACTGGTCGATCAGCACGCGAAACACTCTTGGGTTCTGCAGCAGCGGCGTGATGTCGCGGAACTGCACGCCCGGCTCCGGCCAGTCGGGCACGGTGCGGATGGTCTGGCGGATCAGGGCGCGGTCGTCCATGGCGGCGGGCGCGCTCGGCGGCGCGGTTCTCGGCGGAGCAGGGGTCATTATCGGCAGCACGGCGCGGGCGGCGGTGCCGTGGCGCATCGCCCGGTCAGCCTCTGAGCAGTCGCGCCTCGGCGCGGGCCAGCGTCTCGGGCCGGCCCGACAGCACCAGCGTGTCGCCGGCGGCGAGCATGAGCGCGTCGTCCGGGTGCACGACGTTCCCGCGGGCGCGGCGCAGCGACACGAGTTGCACCTCCAGCTCGGCGAGCGCCTGCTGGCCGACGGTCTGACCGAGGCTGGCGCTGCTCTCGGACAGCGTGAAGCTCTGCAGCCGCCGCTGCTGCAGTTCCTCGACGGTGTCGTCGTCGGCGCCGTGGAAGTAGCCGCGCAGCAGGCCGTAGCGCGCATCGCGCTGGTCCTGCACCACGCGGATCACGCGCCGCATCGGCACGCCGACCAGCGCCAGCACGTGTGAGGCCATCATCAGGGAGCCCTCGATGGCCTCCGGCACGACCTCGGTCGCGCCGGCGGCCTGCAGCGGTTCGAGGTCGCTGTCGTCGAGGGTGCGCACGATCACGGGCACGGTGGGCGCGTGTTCGCGAACCAGGCGCAGGATCCTCAGCGCGGACGGCGTGTCGTGGTAGCTGATGACCACCGCCGTCGCGCGTGCCAGGCCGGCGGCCATCAGGCTCTGCAGCCGCGCGGCGTCGCCGAACACCACGTTCTGGCCGGCGGCGGCGGCCTGGCGCACCCGGTCGGGGTCGAGGTCGAGCGCCATGTAGGGGATGTGCTCGGAACTCAGCAGCTGCGCGAGGTTCTGGCCGCTGCGGCCGTAGCCGCAGATGATCACGTGCGCTTCGGCATGGATCGCGCGCGTGGCGATGCTGGTCAGCGCGACCGACTGCAGCAGCCAGTCGCTGGCCGCGAGCCGCATCACGATGCGGTTGCTGTAGAGGATCAGCAGCGGCGTGGCCAGCATCGACAGCACCATCGATGCCAGCACCGGGCTTTGCAGGCGGACAGGCAGCAGGTTGTTCTGCGTGGCCAGCGCCAGCAGCACGAAGCCGAACTCGCCGGCCTGCGCCAGGTAGAGGCCGGTGCGCAGCGCGACCCCCGCGGGCGCGCCGAAGACGCGCGCCAGCAGCGTGACGAGGCCGAACTTGAACAGCACCGGCAGCACCGTCAGCGCGGCCACCACCGCCCACTGGTCCGAGATCGCGCGCCAGTCGAGCTTCATGCCGATGGTGACGAAGAACAGGCCGAGCAGCACGTCGTGGAAGGGCCGGATGTCGGTCTCGACCTGGTGCTTGTATTCGGTCTCGGCGATCAGCATGCCGGCGATGAAGGCGCCGAGTGCCAGCGACAGCCCGGCGTGCTCGGTGAGCCAGGCCAGGCCCAGCGTGACGAGCAGCAGGTTCAGGATGAACAGCTCCTCGCTGCGCCCGCGCGCCACCAGCGTGAGCCACCAGCGCATCACCCGCTGCCCACCGACCAGCAGCAGCGTGAGCAGGACGGCGGCCTTGAGTGCGGCGAACAGCAGCGCCCGGGTCATGTCGCCAGCCGAGTCGCCGAGGGCCGGGATCAGCACCAGCAGCGGCACGACGGCCAGATCCTGGAACAGCAGCACGCCCATGACGCGGCGCCCGTGCGGCGACTCGAGCTCGATGCGCTCGGCCATCAGCTTGACGACGATCGCCGTGCTGCTCATCGCGAGCGCCGCACCCAGCGCCACCGCGTTCTGCCAGCCCAGGCCCCAGGGCTTGCCGGCGAGCGCAAGGCACCAGGCGAGCAGCGCGTTGCCGGCCACCGCGGCGAGCATGGTCAGCGAGACCTGCGAGAAGCCCAGTCCGAACACCAGCGTGCGCATGCTGCGCAGCTTGGGCAGGTTGAACTCCAGCCCGATCACGAACATCAGGAAGACGACACCGAACTCGGCCAGGTACTGCACACCGGCCGAGTCGCGCGCGAACGCCAGCGCGTTCGGACCGATCAGCACGCCGGCAGCCAGGTAGCCGAGCATCGGCGGCAGTTTCAGCGACCGGCAGGTCGCCACGCTGAGGACCGCGGCAACGAGGTAGAGCAGGGCGAGTTCGAGGGAAGTGGCCATCCGGTGGGGGCTTGCAGGATCGGTGCCGCGGCCGAATGCCGGAGCAGGAGGCGGCGCCTAGAATCGTCCGATGCTACCCAAGGCCCCGTGGCGCGAGCCCGGGGCACACCCTGTGACCCAGACCCCGTCCTATTCCCCGCAACGCAGTGTCGAGATGGGCGCGCAGGCGCTGGCGGTCGAGGCCCAGGCGCTGAGCGCACTGCAGCAGCGCATCGCCGGCACGATGGCCGATGCGTTCGCGAAAGCTGTTGCTTCGATGCTGGACTGCCGCGGCCGCGTGGTCGTGATGGGCATGGGCAAGAGCGGACACGTGGGGCGCAAGATCGCCGCGACCCTGGCCTCGACCGGCACGCCGGCGATGTTCGTGCACCCGGGCGAAGCCAGCCATGGCGACCTGGGCATGGTGACCGCGGCCGATGTCGTGCTGGCGATCTCGAACTCCGGTGAAAGCGACGAGCTCGCCGCGATCCTGCCGGTGCTCAAGCGCCTGGGCGTGATGCTGATCGCGATCACCGGCCGGGCCGACTCCAACCTCGCGCGCCATGCCGAGCTGGTGCTCGACAGCGCCGTCGAGCAGGAGGCCTGCCCGCTGAACCTGGCGCCGACCGCCAGCACCACCGCACAGATGGCACTGGGTGACGCGCTCGCGGTCGCGCTGCTCGATGCGCGCGGCTTCAAGGAAGAAGATTTCGCCCGCTCGCACCCGGGCGGCTCGCTGGGCCGCAAGCTGCTGACCCATGTGCGCGACGTGATGCGCGGCGGCGAGGCGGTGCCGTGCGTGGCGCCCGGCACCGCGTTCACCGAACTGATGCGCGAGATGAGTGCCAAGGGACTGGGCGCCACCGCGATCGTCGACGGCGCCGACCGGGTGCTGGGCATCTTCACCGATGGCGACCTGCGCCGGCTGGTCGAGAAGGGCGGCGACCTGCGCGCGCTGACGGCCGCCGACGTGATGCACCCGGCGCCGCGCACGGTGCGCGATGACGCCCTGGCGGTCGATGCGGCCGACCTGATGGAGGCGCACCGCATCACCAGCGTGCTGGTGGTCGATGCGCAGGGCATGCTGGTCGGTGCGCTGAACATCAACGACCTGCTGCGCGCGAAGGTCATCTGATGCGCGACGAGGGCCTGCGCGAACTCCGGGCAACGCTGCGCTTCGCGCCGGCCCTGCTGCTGAAGGCGCAGGGCATGCGGGCCGCCCTCTTCGACGTGGACGGCGTGCTGACCGATGGCCGGCTCTACATCGGCGAGCACGGCGAGACCGTCAAGGCCTTCAACTCGCTCGACGGCCACGGCCTGAAGCTGCTGGCGCAAGGCGGCATCGCGCCACTGGTGATCACGGGACGCGATTCGCCGGCGGTGCGCCGGCGCGTGGCCGACCTCGGCATCGCGCACGCGGTCTACGGGGCACGCGACAAGCTCGCTGCCGCGACGGCACTGCTCGGTGCGCTCGGCCTCGACTGGCCGCAGGTCGCCGCGATCGGCGACGACTGGCCTGACCTGCCGCTGCTGGTGCGCGCCGGCTTCGCGGCAGCCCCGGCCAACGCGCACGGCGAGGTGCGTGCGCTGGTCGATCACGTCACGGCGGCGGCGGGCGGCCACGGTGCGGCGCGCGAGTTCTGCGATGTGCTGCTCGTTGCCAGTGGCCGCTACGCCGACCTGCTGCAGGGGCATCTGACCACGCTGGACGGTGGCACCCCGGCTGCGCCGCCATGACCGATCGTGGCGACAGCCCCGAGCCGCCATTCAGCGAACTGTTGCCGCTCGTGCCGCAGGGCGGGGCCGGTGGCAGGATCCAGGGCCCCTGGACCGCGCGGCTGCTGGACCAGTTGCTGCGCTACCTGCCGGTGCTGCTGATGAGCGTGCTCGCGGCCCTGAGCTGGTGGCTGGTGAAGAACACGCCGGTCCCGGGCGGCGCACAGGCCGTGGCGCCGCTGCGCCACGAGCCGGACTACACGATGCGGGGCTTTGCGGTCGTGAGCTACGGGGCGGGTGGGCAGCTGCGGTCGCGGCTCGAAGGCGACGTGATGCAGCACTTTCCGGACACCGACACGATCGAAGTCGAGGGCGTGCGCCTGCGCGCGGTCGACGAAACGGGTCGCGTCACGCTGGGCAGCGCGCGGCAGGCGCTGAGCAATGGCGATGCCACACAGGTGCGGCTCACCGGCGGCGCCCGCGTGGTCCGCGAGCCGGGCCCGGGCGAGGGGCCGGGTGCGCGCATCGAGATCCGCGGCGAGTTTCTGGAGCTCTTCACCGAGACCGAGCGCGTGCGCTCGCACCTCCCGGTCACCATGCTCACCGGTCGCGGCGAGCTGCGCGCCGGCAGCCTCGACTACAACCATCTCGACCGCATCGGTCAGCTGAGCGGCCGTGTGACCGGCGAGCTGCGGCCGACGCCGTGAGCCCGCCGCTGGTCTTCATCACCGGCGCCTCCAGCGGCATCGGCCGGGCGCTGGCCGCGCGTTTCGCACGTGCCGGCTACCGCCTGGCACTGGTGGCGCGCCGCGCCGGCGAGATCGAGGACTGGTGCCGTGCCCAGGGCTGGCCGGCGCAGCGGTGGGTCGCCTACGCGGCCGACGTGCGCGACGTGGCGAGCATCACGGCCGCGGGCCGCGATTGTCTGCAGCGCCTGGGCCTGCCCGACGTCGTGGTCGCCAACGCGGGCATCAGCATCGGCGTCGATACCGCGGAGTACGAGGATCTGGAAGTGATCCGCGCCACGTTCGAGACCAACAACCTTGGCATGGCCGCGACTTTCCAGCCTTTCCTGAAGGCCCTGCGCGAACGCGGTGAACGCGGTGAACGCGCGGGGCCGGCTGCACGGGTGGGAACGCTGGTCGGCATCGCCAGCGTTGCCGCGATCCGCGGCTTGCCCGGCCATGGTGCCTACTGTGCGAGCAAGGCCGGCGTGGTGAGCTACTGCGAGAGCCTGCGCGGCGAATGCCGGCCGTTCGGCGTGAAGGTCGTGACCTTGCTGCCCGGCTATGTGGCGACGCCGCTCACCGCAAGCAACCGCTACGGCATGCCCTTCCTGATGACACCCGAAGCATTCGCCGAGCGCGCCTTCGCGGCGATCCAGTCCGGGGTCAGCTACCGGGTGATCCCCTGGCAGATGGGTGTGGCCGCCAAGCTGCTGCGCCTGCTGCCGAACGCGCTGCTGGACCGGTTGCTCGCCGGTCGCGCACGCAAGAAGCGCCGAGGCGAATAGACCGCACGTCGCCAAAAACAAAGGCGGTGGGCCGAAGCGCCACCGCCTTGTGCGATCACGAGCCAGCGTCAACCGGCTCGCGAGCTTGCTTCAGTAGCCGCCGCGGCCACCACCGCCACCGCCGTAGCCACCACCACCGCCGCTGCGGCCACCACCGCCGCCGCCGTAGCCGCCACCACCGCCGCTGCGGCCACCACCGCCACCGCCGTAGCCACCACCACCGCCGCTGCGGCCACCGCCGCCACCGCCGTAGCCACCACCACCAGCTCCGCCGGCGCCACCACCACCGCCGTAGCCGCCACCACCACCGCCGCCGCCGCCATAGGGGCCGCGGAAGCCGCCCGGCCGCTCTTCACGGGGACGGGCCTCGTTCACGACGATGGCGCGGCCGGCCAGGGACTGGCCGTTCATGCCTTCGACGGCAGCCTGGGCTTCGGCATCGGTGCCCATCTCGACGAAGCCGAAGCCCTTCGAGCGGCCGGTATCGCGGTCCATCATGACCTTGGCCGAAGTGACGCTGCCAAATTCGCCAAACGCCTGTTGAAGGTCGTCGTCACGCACACTGTAGGCAAGGTTGCCTACATACAGCTTGTTGCCCATGGGAGAGCGCCTTTCTTCCTCTGAAAACCGGTACAGCGGTACCGAACAATATGTGGAGCCTCAACCCGCCGGAACCGATCCAGAGAAGGCGCCGCATCCAAACACGAAATCCCATTATGGGTGAAGAGGGGACTTTCGGTGAAATGGGCCTCTGGAGTGTTGTATCGGAGTCGATCGGTCGCGGTGCTGTCTGCAGGTCTCCAACGGTCCCTCACCGAGGGGTGCCACGGGCGGCGATCGACAAGCGATTGATCGCGGCCTGAGAATCCCGCGATGGACCTGAAACCTTTGATCGCGCTCCTGGCAATCGTGAATCCGATCGGCGCGATCCCCTTCTTCATCAGTTTCACCACCGGATTCAACCGTCAGCAGCGTCAGCACACGATTCGCGTCAGTGCGTTCAGCGCGTTCGTCGTGATTGCGGTCAGTGCGCTGGCGGGACTGAAGATCATCGAGTTCTTCGGCATCAGCATCGCCTCCTTCCAGGTGGGCGGCGGCACGCTGCTGCTGATCAGCTCGCTGCAGATGCTCAACGCCCAGCCGGCCGATACCAGCAAGGAAGACGTGAGCGAAGGCACCGAGAAGGCCGATGCCGGCGCCAGCATCGCGGTCGTGCCGCTGACGATCCCGCTGCTGACCGGCCCGGCGACCATCTCGACGATGGTCATCTACGCGGAGCGCACGCGCCACTGGTGGCAGCTGGGTACGCTGGTGCTCTACGGCGTCGTGATCGGCGCCGCGGTCTACCTGGCCTTCATGGCTTCGAGCCGCATCGCCCGGGTGCTGGGCAAGACCGGCATCAACGTGATGACGCGGCTGATGGGCCTGATCCTGGCGGCGATGGCGGTGGAGATCATGGCCGAGGGACTGGCCAAGCTGTTTCCGGTGCTGGCCTCGGCGATCCCGCGATGAGCGCGGCGCCGTGTTTCGATTACGTCGTCATCGGCGCCGGGACCGCCGGCTGTCTGCTGGCCAACCGGCTGAGCGCCGACCCGACCAAGCGCGTGCTGCTGCTGGAGGCCGGCGGTAGCGACGACTACCACTGGATCCACATCCCGGTCGGCTACTTGCGCTGCATCGGCAACCCGCGCACCGACTGGCTCTACGAGACCGAGCCCGATCCGGGCCTGAACGGCCGCTCGTTGCGCTATCCGCGCGGCAAGGTCCTGGGGGGCTGTTCCAGCATCAACGGCATGATCTACATGCGCGGGCAGTCGCGCGACTACGACCATTGGGCGGACCTCTGCCAGGACGAGAGCTGGCGCTGGAACGAGTGCCTGCCGGTGTTCAAGCGGCACGAAGACCATCACGCCGGCGCCGACGAGATGCACGGCGCGGGCGGCGAATGGCGTGTGGAGAAGCAGCGCCTGCGCTGGGAGGTGCTCGAGGCCTTTGCGCAGGCTGCGCAGCAGGCCGGCATCCCGGCGAGCGCCGACTTCAACCGGGGCAACAACGAGGGCGTCGGGTACTTCGAGGTCAATCAGCGCGCCGGCTTGCGCTGGAACACGGCCAAGGCTTTCCTGCGGCCGACCTGCTACGGGCGGCCGAACTTCGAAATGTGGACCGGCGTGCAAGTCACCCGGTTGCTGCTCGAGCGCGCAGCCGGCGGCGCCTTGCGCTGCACCGGCTGCGAGGTGCAGACGCCGCACGGCATCGAGATCGTGAAGGCGAGCGCGGAGGTGCTGCTCAGTGCCGGGGCGGTGGGTTCGCCGCAGATCCTTCAACTCTCCGGTCTCGGGCCGCCGGCACTGCTGAAGCAGTTCGGCCTCGACGTGCAGCACGAACTGCCCGGCGTCGGCGAGAACCTGCAAGACCACCTGCAGATCCGCGCCGTGTTCAGCCTGCAGGGCGTACCCACCTTGAACACCCTGTCCGCGTCCTGGTGGGGCAAGGCGCGCATCGCGCTCGAATATGCGCTCCGGCGCACCGGGCCGATGAGCATGGCGCCGTCGCAGCTCGGTGCCTTCACGCGTTCGTCGCCCGAGCAAGTCTGGCCGAACCTCGAATACCACGTGCAGCCGCTGAGCCTAGAGGCCTTCGGTGAGCCGCTGCACCGCTACGACGCGTTCACGGCCAGTGTCTGCAACCTGAACCCGACCAGCCGCGGCTCGGTCCGCATCGCCAGCCCGCGCTTCGAGGACGCTCCGGCCATTGCGCCGCGCTACCTGTCGACGCCTGCGGACCGCCAGGTCGCGGCCGACAGCCTGCGCGTGACGCGGCGCATCGCCGCGCAGCCGGCGCTGGCCAGGTACCGGCCCGAGGAGATCAAGCCCGGCGCGCAGTTCCAGAGCGATGCCGAGCTGGCGCGGCTGGCCGGCGATATCGGCACGACGATCTTTCACCCGGTCGGCACCTGCAGGATGGGGCGCGCTGATGACCCCGACGCCGTGGTCGACGCGCGACTGCGGGTGCGCGGGGTGGCCGGTCTGAGGGTGGTCGACGCGAGTGTGATGCCGACCATCACGAGCGGCAACACGAACAGTCCGACGTTGATGATCGCGGAGAAGGCGGCACAGTGGATCTGCGCCGACCACGCTCATCGGGGCTGAAAGGCCAGACACGAGGCCGGCGTCGACGACCCAGCGGGCCGGTCTTCAAGCTGTGCCGCCGCACCAACATGCTGCGGTAAACCCCGATGCGGTGCGCTTGGACGCTACCTATAGTGCGCTCACTCGCGGCGGGCTTTGCCCGTCAGGCGGGGGATCGAGGAGACAAGCGAAGACAGTGGCGGAGTGGACGACCGCCAGCATGCAAGAAACGAAGAACGCGGGCCCATCCGCTTCGCGTCAAGAGCGCCGGTACCCCCGGCGCTCTTTTATTTGTGCTTCGCTCGCGTCGGTCCGGCGGCCGGGTACCCGGTTGCGGGGCATGATCCGCGGCGGCCGTTCCCGCCCGCCCCAGCCGGCCGCATGCCCTCCGGTTCTTCATGATCGACCTTGTCGCCGTCACCCTCGCCTCGTTGTTCGCCGGCTTTGTCGATGCCATCGTCGGGGGCGGCGGGTTGATCCTGGTGCCGGCGCTGTTCGGTGTGTTCCCGAGCGCGGCGCCGGCCACGCTGTTCGGTACCAACAAGGGCGCCGCGATCTGGGGGACGGCCTGGGCCTCGGTCCAGTACGCAAAGCGGGTTGCGCTGGCCTGGCATGCCTTGCTGCCCGCCGCAGCGGCGGCGCTGGCCGGCAGCCTCGCCGGCGCCTGGACGGTGACGCTGGTGCCGGCCGACGGCTTGCGGCGTGCCCTGCCCTTCGTGCTGCTCGGGGTGCTGCTGTACACGCTGGCCCGAAAGGACCTGGGCCGCGTGCACCGGCCGCGGCACAGCGGCCGCCGCGAAGCGGTCTGGGCGTCGGGGATCGGCGCCGTGATCGGTGTCTACGACGGCTTCTTCGGTCCGGGCACCGGCAGCTTCTTCGTGTTCCTGTTCGTGCGCCTGCTCGGCTACGACTTCCTGCATGCCAGCGCCAGCGCCAAGCTGCTGAATACGGCGACCAATCTCGCCGCGCTCGCGGCCTTTGCGTGGACCGGGCATGTGTGGTGGCACATCGCCGCCGTGATGGCGGTCGCCAATGTGATGGGCAGCCTGCTCGGCACGCGGCTCGCCCTGCGGCACGGTGCCGGCTTCGTGCGCGGCGTCTTCATCCTCGTGGTCGCGGGCCTCATTGCGAAGACGGCCTACGACGCGTTCCTGCGCTGAGCACGGTGCGCCGGTGCCTCACGCAGAATCGCGGCGCATGAGATGCCGATTCATCCGCGTGGTGGTGTGCCTTTGCGCCCTGTGGCTCGCCGGGGCGGCGGGCGCGGCCGGCAGGCCTGGCGACGCCGGCGATGCCGCGCCCGCGCCTTGCCGCGTCAAGGGCTTGAAGCACGAGGTGCTGTGCGGCAGCGTGACGCGGGCCTTGAACCCCGCGCAGGCGGCGGGACCCACGATCGCGGTGCACTACGTCCTCGTGCCGGCCGCGGCGCGCTACAAGTTGGCCGACCCGGTCTTCTTCTTTGCCGGCGGACCCGGACAGAGCGCGATCGCACTGGCCGGTACCGTGCTGCCGCTGTTCCAGCGACTGAACAACCGGCGCGATCTGGTGTTCATCGATCAGCGCGGGACCGGCCGCTCCGCGCCGCTGGCATGCGACAGCGACGACGGGCTGCCGCTGGTGCAGCGGGTCGACGCCGAGCGGGCCATCCAGCGGCTTTCGGCCTGTCTGGCCACGCTGCGCGCGCTGCCGCATGGCGACCTGCGCCAGTACACGACGAGCATTGCCATGGCCGATGCCGACGCGGTGCGTGCGGCGCTGGGTGCCCCGCAGGTCAACCTCGTGGGCGGCTCGTACGGCACGCGAGCGGCGCTCGACTATCTGCGGCAGTTTCCGAACCGCGTACGCCGGATGGTGATCGATGGGGTCGTGCCACCGGACATGGACCTGCCCGTGAGCATGGGGCAGGATGTCCAGGCCGCTCTCGACCAGTTGTTCGCCGATTGCGAGCGGGAGCCAGCCTGCCAGGCGCGCCATCCGCAGCTGCGCGCGCACTGGCGCGGCCTGCTGGCCGCGCTACCACAGGCCGCGAGCGTGATCGACCCCCTGGACGGCCGGCCGGCCGGCGTGACGATCACGCCCGACCTGCTGGCCTCTGCCGTGCGCGGGCCCTTGTACGCACCGGGGCTCGCGGCGGCGCTGCCGTTCGCAATCGATGAGGCCGCCGCGGGCCGCTACTCGGCGCTGGTCGGCCTGGCCGGGGGGCCGGGAGGCGGCACGCGGGCGACGCGACTCTTCGAAGGCATGCACTTCTCGGTGGTCTGCGCGGAAGACCGGAGGGGCCTTTCCGGCGAGTCCCCACCGGCCGGACTGGCCGCCGTCTACCTCAGGCCCTACGTGACGCTGTGCCGGGACTGGCCGCGCGGCAACGTGCCGCCGGCGTTCTACAGCCTGCCGGTGAGTCCGGCGCCGGTGCTGGCTTTCAGCGGCACGCTCGATCCCGTGACGCCGCCCCGTCACGGCGAGCGCGTCGTGAAGGCCCTGGGGGCCAAGGCGCGCCACGTCGTCGTGCCGAATGCCGGCCACGGCGTGATGGCGATCGGCTGCGCGCGCGAGGTGGTGCACCGCTTCATCGACGCCGAGACCGAAGCACAGGCACTGGCCGCGGATGCCACTTGCCTGGTGCGGCTGCCGCGGCCGCCGGCCTTCGAGCCGCCACGGCCCGAACTCGCCTCCCCCGGGGTTGCACGGTGATTCGCGTCGAGTCGCTGCAGAAACGGTTCGCGGCACCGCCCGGCAGGTGGTTCTCGGGCGCCGGGGCGGCACCGGTGGTCGCGGTAGAGCAGGTCGGTTTCGCCGCCGCCAACGGCCGTATCACCGGGCTGCTGGGCCCCAACGGCGCCGGCAAGACGACGACGCTGCGCATGGTGGCCGGGCTGATCGCACCCGACGCCGGCACGATCGACGTCGATGGCATCGATGTGCTGCGCGAGCCTCGGCGGGCGCTGCGCCGCATGGGCGTGCTGAGCGATGCGCGTGGACTCTACCCGCGTCTGACGGCGCGCGAGAACATCGTCTACTACGCGGCCTTGCACGGCCTGGGGCGCGACGCTGCGCAGGCACGTGCCGAAGCCCTCGCCGAGACGCTGGACATGGCGCCGCTGCTGGACCGCCGCACCGAGGGCTTCAGCCAGGGCGAGCGGATGAAGACGGCGCTGGCGCGCGCGCTGGTTCACGACCCGGCCAACATCATCCTCGACGAGCCGACCAACGGGCTCGACGTGCTGGCCACCCGCGCGCTGCGCGAGGCGCTCAAGCACTTGTGCGGCGCCGCCGGAGGCGGCAAGTGCATCGTGCTGTCGAGCCACATCATGCAGGAGGTGGAGCGCTTGTGCGACGAGGTGGTCATCGTCGCCCACGGGTGCACCGTGGCGGCGGGCACGGTGGCGCAGCTCTGCGAGCAAACCGGTGAGCGCGACTTCGAAGAGGCCTTCGTGAAGCTGGCGTTCGCGCAAGAGCATGGGGTTCGTGCATGAAGCGCCGTCGTCGCGGGCCCGCGCCCCTGGCCGGTGCCAGTGCGGTGTTCTTCAAGGAGATCGTCGACGCCTTGCGCGACCGGCGCACGCTGGCGACGGTGCTGCTCAGTTCGGTGCTGATGGGTCCGCTGGTGCTGGTGTTGCTGTCGGGCCTGGTCGCGTCGCTGGAGTCGCGGGCCGAGCAGCGCCTGGTGGTGGCGCAGGGGATCGACCACGCGCCGACGCTGCGCAACTTCTTCGAGCGACAGACCTTTCGCGTCGAGCCGGCGCCGCCTGACTACGAGGCGCGACTGCGCGATGCGCGGCTGGGCGAACCGGTGCTGGTGATCGGCGAGGATTTCGAGCGCCGACTGGCGGCCGGCGAGGCACCCGAGGTGCTGCTGGTCAGTGACAGCAGCAACCGGCAGGCCGAGACCGGCACCGGCCGGCTGGTGCGGCTGCTCGATGCATTCAACCGCGAGCGCGGCGCGCTCGTGCTGGCCGTGCGCGGCGTGCCCGGCGCACTGCTGCAGCCGCTCGACGTCGAGGAGCGCGACCTGGCGAGCTCGCGCAGCCGCGCCGCGCAGTTCACGGGCTTGTTGCCCTTCTTCGTGATCATGGCAGTGCTCTATGGTGCGCTGAACGCGGCGCTCGACACGACGGCCGGCGAGCGCGAGCGCGGCTCGCTCGAGCCCTTGCTGACCAACCCGGCAGCGCCGCTGGCGCTGGTGATCGGCAAGTGGGGTGCCGTTGCTGCAGTGAGCATGCTGATCGCACTGCTCAGTGTGCTGAGTTTCCTGCCCGCGCAGTGGCTGATCCGCAGCGAGACGCTGCGCTCCCTGTTCCTGTTCGGTCCGCGCGAGGCGCTGGGTTTCCTCGTTGTGCTGTTGCCGCTGGCGGCGTCGCTGTCGGCCGTGATGATGGCCGTGGCGATCCGTTGCAGGAGCTTCAAGGAGGCGCAGGCCAACAACACCGTGGTCATCCTGGCGGTGTCGCTGCTGCCGTTGCTGGCGCTCTTCAACCAGGGCGGGGAGAAGCCCTGGTTCGTGTGGTTGCCGGCACTGGCGCAGCACACGCTGATGAACCGGGTGTTGCGCGGCCAGACCTTGTCCATCATGGACGTGGCCGCGCCGCTGGCGGTGAGCGCGCTGTTGACGGGCCTGTGCCTGGGTTTCATCGCGCGCCGGCTGCGGGTGGCGGCGGTCCGCTGAAGTTCGTGCGCCGGGCTGGTGCGGCATCATCGGTCGCGATGGAAAAGCCTCTTGCCCCCTCGATCATCTGGCGCTGTGCGCGTCTGAACGAACTGTCGCCACTCGAACTGCAGCGCATCCATATCGCACGCCAGCAGGTGTTCGCGGTCGAGCAGAACTGCGTGTTCCAGGATGCCGACGAAGTCGACGAGCGCTCGGCCCACCTCGCCGCCTGGCGCGAGGGCGGTGTGTTGCTCGGCTATGCGCGCATCGTCGATCCCGGCGTGAAGTACGGCGAGCCGTCGATCGGCCGGGTGCTGACGACGGCCGGCGCACGTGGAACCGGTGTGGGCCGGGCCCTGGTGCAGCGAGCCGTGGCGTACGCGGCGCTGTCGTTCCCCGGGCAGGGCCTTCGCATTTCGGCCCAGCTGCGGCTGGAGCCGTTCTATGCGGAGGTCGGCTTCGGCCGTGTCGGCGAGCCCTACCTCGAAGACGACATGCCGCACATCGAGATGCTGCGCGGCGGCTGAGCGGAGCCCCTGGCCGTGAGCGTCACGTGCGCCAAGTGACCGCGCCCACGGACAGCGACTTCGAAGTGAAGCCGGTGAACGGGATTTGCGGTCGCTGCGGTTGATGCAGCATTTGCTCGAGCACGCGACCCACCTCGACTTGCCAGGGCAGGCGGTGCACGAGCCTGTTCAGATGCGGCGCCACTTCATACGCAGTCAGCACCTCGCCTTCGGAGCCGAGCAGGCGCAGGTTGGTGGTCATCATCATCGGGTCTGCGATGGCGACGATGCCTTCGGCAACCTCGATCCAATCCCACGAAATGCCGGCGGCGCTGTCGCCTGCGCGACCGCCCCACACCGTCTGACCCATGCTGGGCCAATCCGTGCTCAGTCGAGTCGACACATGCGTGCCAAGGTGCACAAAGTGCAGCGGCGCATCGCGGCCGGGCTGCCACAATGCAGGCGGCCACGCGCTAACGGTCCATGCAGGAATCATGATAAGAACGGGCTCTCGCCCGGCAACGGCTTCAGAGAGGGGAAGTGTGTGGATCGTGGCGGTGATTGGCAGCTGTAAACCTTGTCAGGGACGTCCGTACGGAACGACGGAACATCGATTCCTTCACGGAGCGGGATTGACAACACAGGAATAGACAACGGGATGCTGCAAGGCAGCTATCAATCGGTGCTCGAGGCGCGCAACCGCGATGAATTTCGCGGGGAGGTCGTTCGTTTTGCGAAGCTGCTGGGCTTCGAGACGGTCTCGGCCATCACGGTGGTGGACCATCCTGTGGGCGGGACGGAGTTCGTTGCCATCGACAACGCGCCGGATGCATTCCGTGATGAGATAGAAAGTCCGCAAAGCATGCGCTTGGATCCGGTGATGCAGCACTGCAAGCGCCAAAGCGTGCCGATCATCTGGGATCAGAACACCTACGTTTCCGCCGGCCAAGGGGCGATGTGGGAAGCGCAGGCCCGTTTCGGCTTCCGCACCGGCATCTGTCTGGCCTTGCACATGCCCGAAGGGCGTCACTTCGTGATCGGCGTGGACCGTGACCAGGCCTTGCCCAAGGACCGTGGCGAGGTGACGCGCGTCGTTGCCGACCTGCAGCTGTTCGCCGTGCATGCGCAAGACACGGCGATGCGAGTGCTGGTGCCGGAGCGTCTGCAACTCGAGCGGCCGAAGTTGACGCCACGGGAGCTGGACGGCCTGCGCTGGACGATGGACGGCAAGACGGCCTGGGAGGTGGGCGCGATCATGGGCATTTCCGAACGCACGGCGGTGCTGCACATCAGCAATGCCATGCACAAACTGGCATGCACGAACAAGCATCAGGCGGTGCTGAAGGCGCTGCGGCTGGGCCTGCTTCGCTGAGGGTGAGGTTTCTGCGCCTGGGGTTTTCCCTCCACCCTGTAAGAGTTGCCAGTACCCCTTGATCGTGGGGGCTGTTTCAATCTGGTCAGCCCGCCGCTTCGGCGGCGTCTCTAGGCCAGTCAGGAGCAGTCATGCACGTCGTCCGCCAATTCACCGAACGTTTCAGCAATGTCAAGGCAGCCAAGCGCGCCGAGCAGAAGGTGGCGCCCCAGCCCGCTCCGCAACCGCTGGACGCGAGCCAGTTGCGCCAGGTCGGTGGTGGCCTCAAGGTGCCTGCGCCGAAGAACGGTTGGTGATGGCTGTCGCTGGCGGCGCCCCGACGCCGTCGCCAGCGCACGAGAAGTAACCGTCGGGTCCGCTCTGGCAGCAGACCGCTGAGCCATGCCGTCGCCTCTCTTTCGTTCTGAAGCGGTCGAGGCTCACCGGCAAGCGTGGTTGGGCGGCATCCAGCTGATCCGCCCCTTGTCCTTGTCGTTGCTCACGGCTTGTGCAGTGGTTGCTGCAGCGATGGTGATCGCTTACTTGTGTCTTGGCGAGTACACGCGCAAGGCACGGGTTTCCGGTGTGCTGGTGCCCGATCAGGGCGTGATCCGGCTGCTGCCGCCGGAGGCGGCGATCGTGCTCAAGCGCCATGCGCTCGAGGGCCAGTCCGTCCGGCGCGGCGACGTTCTGTTTGTCTTGTCCGTCGACCGTTCGATCACCGGTGGCGACGCTCAGGCGTCGGTGCAGCGCAGCCTTGCCGTCAAGGAGCGCAGTTTGCAGGGGGCAGTGCAGCAGCAGGCGGCCTTGCTCGACGCGCAGCGGGTGGCGCTGGAGCGCCAGATCGCCGACCGGCGCACCGAGTTGGCGCAGTTGCAGGTCGAAACCCAGCTGCACCGGCAGAGGTTGAACCTGGCCGAACAGGCCATGGCCCGACTCGAATCCCTGCGCGCGGAAAACTTCATCTCCTCGGCCCAGGTTCAGGCCAAGTCCGAAGAGGTGCTGGCTGTGCAGGCGCAGTTGCAAGGACTGGAGCGGCAAAGAGCCACTCAGCTGCGCGAGATCGGGGCACTCGAGGTTCAGCGCCGCGAATTGCCTCTGCGGGCGCAGGTCGCAACAGGTGAACTCGAGCGCGACCTCGCCACTGTGGCCAAGGAGGCGGCAGAGACCGAGGCGCGTCAGCGCATCGTCGTGCGCGCTCCGTCGGATGGCGTGCTCGGTGCGGTCCTGGCCGACCCGGGGCAGGCGGTTTCGCCCGCAGCGGCGCTTGCCAGCCTGGTCCCGGCCGACGCACGGCTGCAGGCCCACCTGTATGCACCGTCGAGTGCGCTCGGTTTCGTAAGACCGGAGCAGGCGGTGCTGCTGCGCTACGAGGCCTACCCGTACCAGAAGTTCGGCCATCAAACGGGCCAGGTGCTGCAGGTGTCGCGCACGCCACTGCAGGCCGCCGAGTTGGCCGGCGTGCCGCTGGCCGGTGTGGCCAACTACTCCACCGTCAGCGGCGAGCCGCTGTATCGCATCACCGTGGCACTGGACCGGCAGAGCGTGCCGGCCTACGGACAGCTCCAGGCGCTGTCGGCCGGCATGCAGCTGGAAGCCGACGTGCAACTCGACCGCCGCCGGCTGATCGAGTGGCTGTTCGAGCCCCTGCTCGGGCTCACCGGCCGCGTGGCGGCCGGTCGCAGCTGAGGGTGCGCGGTTCCATGCTGAGCGCCTTGCGCATGGGCTTCGGGGCCTCGCGCTTGCCGATGATCCTGCAGACCGAGGCGGCGGAGTGCGGTCTCGCTTGCCTCGCGATGGTGGCCTCGCACCACGGCCACCGCAGCGACCTGCCGACCTTGCGCCAGCGCTTCTCGCTGTCGCTGAAAGGCGTGACGCTGGCCGATCTGGTGGCCATGGCGGGGCAGTTGCGGCTCAACGCGCGGCCTCTGCGCGCAGAACTCGAGCACCTGTCCCAGTTGCAGCTGCCCTGCATCCTGCACTGGGATCTGAATCACTTCGTGGTCCTGGCGAAAGTGAGGCGCGGGGTCGCGGTCATCCACGACCCCGCGCACGGCGTGCGGCGCCTGTCGCTGGCCGAAGTGTCGCGCCACTTCACGGGCGTGGTGCTCGAACTGATGCCCGGCACCGGCTTCGAGCCCCGGACCGAACGCCAGCACGTGAGCCTGCGCCAGTTGCTGGGACCCGTCAGGGGCCTGAAGCGCTCGCTGGCGCAGATCTTCGCGCTCGCGCTCGCGCTCGAAGTCTTCATGCTGCTGGCGCCGTTCTTCCTGCAGTGGGTGGTGGATGGTGCGCTGCTCAGCTCGGACCGCGATCTGCTGCTCACGCTGGTGATCGGCTTCGGCCTGCTGGTTCTCCTGCAGGTCGCCACCGGCGCCCTGCGCTCCTGGGCCGTGCTCTACCTGTCGAGCACGCTCAACCTGCAGTGGCTGGGCAATGTGTTCGCACACCTGATGCGCCTGCCGGTCGAGTGGTTCGAGAAGCGTCACGCGGGCGACGTCATGTCACGCTTCGGGGCGATCCAGAAAATCCAGCAGACGCTGACCACCAGCTTCATCGAGGCCGTGCTCGACGGGCTGCTGGTGGTCGCGACGCTGGCGATGATGTGGATCTACAGCGGCACGCTCACGGCGATCGCTCTCGGCGCGGTGACCCTCTATGCGCTGCTGCGCTGGGCGTTCTTCACGCCACTGCGCGACGCGACCGAAGAGGCGATCGTGCACGACGCGAAGCGCTCCACGCACTTCCTCGAATCGCTGCGAGGCGTGCAGGCCATCAAGCTGTTCAACCGTCAGGACGAGCGCCGCGCGCGCTTCATGAATCTGGTGGTCGATGCGATGAACGCCGACATCGCGATCAAGAAGCTCGAGCTCGCCTTCGGTGTGCTCAACAAGCTGGTGTTCGGACTGGAACGCATTGCGGTCGTCGGTGTCGGGGCCTTGCTGGTGATGGACCAGCACTTCACGGTCGGCATGCTGTTCGCGTTCCTGGCGTTCAAGGAGCAGTTCGCCCAACGCGTCAGTGCACTGATCGACAAGGCGATCGAGTTGAAGATGCTGCGGCTGCAGGGCGAGCGGCTGGCCGACATCGTGCTTGCCACGCCGGAGGCCCAGGGCGAAGGGCTGCACATGGCGCGCGACATCGCGCCGCGGATCGAACTGCGCGACGTGAGCTTTCGCTATGCCGACACCGAGCCGGAGGTGCTCAAGGCGTGCAGCCTGAGCGTCGAGCCGGGCGAGTCGGTCGCGATCGTCGGGCCTTCGGGCTGCGGCAAGACCACCTTGCTCAAGCTCATGCTCGGCATCCACGCGCCCGAGACCGGCGAGATCAGTGTCGGTGGTCTGCCGCTGGTGCAACTGGGGCTGACGCGCTGGCGCAGCATGATCGGTACCGTGATGCAGGACGACCAACTGTTCGCTGGCTCGATTGCCGACAACATCGCCTTCTTCGACGCGCAGGCCGATGCCTCCTGGGTCGAGGAGTGTGCTCGGCTGGCCTGCGTGAACGACGAGATCGAGGCGCTGCCGATGGGCTATCACACGCTGATCGGCGACATGGGCGCGAGCCTGTCGGGCGGGCAACGGCAGCGCGTCCTGCTGGCGCGCGCGCTGTACAAGCGACCGCGCATCCTGTTCCTCGACGAGGCGACCAGCGCGCTCGACGTCGAGCGTGAGCGCCAAGTCAACCAGGCCATCCGTGGCCTGAACATCACGCGCGTGATCGTCGCGCACCGGCCCGAGACGATTGCCGCCGCTGCCCGCGTGATCGTGCTGCAGCAGGGCCGCGTCGCGCAGGACTTGCGCAGCGTGGCGAACACGGCGCAATCCGAGCCGGGAATCTGAGCGTACGCCGCAGGCCAGGCGCTCGCTGCCCCGCATGAATCGAAACCCGCAGCGGGGCGCTGCGGCTCTCGGGCACCTTGTGCGCCGGCCCTCGACGACTTTGTTAAGGTACCGGCTGTGATGGAAGACAGCCTGCGTCCCCCTGAGCTCGATCGGCGGTCGGCCCTGTTCCTTGATTTCGACGGTACGCTGGTGCCCATTGCACCCCGCCCCGATCGCATCGAAGTTGGAGCCTGGCTGGTGCCCACCCTGCAGCGCCTGCAAGACGCGCTCGATGGCGCGCTTGCACTCGTGAGCGGTCGTCCGCTGTCCGAACTCGATGCCTGGCTCGCGCCGCTGCGCTTGCCGGCAGCCGGCGTGCACGGCGTCGAGCGGCGCGATGCCGCCGGCCACACGCGCGTGCTCGCGGGCGCACTGCCGGCCGAGCTGGTTCACCGGGTCGAACGACTGGTCGCGCGTTCGCCCGATTTGCGGCTCGAGCACAAGCCGGCGGCGCTGGCATTGCACTACCGCGATGCGCCCCACCTGGGCGACATGTGCGCACGCATGATGCTGGCCGCGGCGCGTCCGCATGCCGACTGGACCGTGCTGATCGGCAAATGCGTCGTGGAGGTCAAGCCACGTGGCGCGACCAAGGCGGACGCGGTGCACGAGTTCCTGACGCATCCGGCTTTTGCGGGGCGCCGGCCGGTGTTCGTCGGTGATGATGCGACCGACGAAGACGGCTTCGCGGCGGTGCAGGCGGTCGGGGGTCTCGGCATCAAGATAGGCGCTGGGCCGAGCGGTGCGCAGTGCCGGCTGAGTGGTCCGGAGGCGGTGCGGGTCTGGCTGCAAGCCGCGCTGCAGCAGTGGTCGTGCCCGCTCCCTCCAACGGGGTGAAATCCCTTGAGCGGCGCGGCATCACTCGAACTGGGTCTGGTCGGCAACTGCGCGATCAGCGCCCTGATCGACCGCGAGGCGCGCATCGTCTGGTGCTGCCTGCCGCGCTTCGACGGCGACCCTGCATTCCACGCGCTGATCGACACACCGGGAGCCTGGCCGGCCGATGGCAGCTGGTGCATCGAGGTCGAGCACTTCGTGCGCAGTGAGCAAGCCTACGACGAGGGCACGGCGATCCTGCGCACACGCCTGTTCGGCGCTGATGGCGACGCGATCGAGATCACCGATTTCGCGCCGCGCTTCCTGAGCCGCGACCGCACATTCCGTCCCGCCATGCTGGTGCGCCGCGTGAGCCCCCTGCACGGTCATCCGCGGGTGCGCATCAGCCTGCGGCCGCGCGCCGACTGGGGACGGATCGCACCCCAGGTCGCGCGCGGCAGCCATCATCTGCGCTATGCCAGTCCGAGCGGTACGCTGAGGCTGACGACCGACGCGCCGATCACTTACATCGAGGACGAGACCTGGTTTTCGCTGGCGGCGCCCCTGAACCTGCTGCTGGGTCCGGACGAAACCCTGGAGCGCGGTGCCGCCGAAGTGGCGCGCGACTTCGAAGAGCAGACCTCGCTCTACTGGCGCACCTGGACCCGCCGGCTGGCCTTGCCGCTGGAGTGGCAGGCGGCCGTCATCCGTGCCGCGATCACGCTGAAACTGTGCCTGTTCGACGAGACCGGCGCGATCGTCGCGGCGATGACCACCAGCATTCCCGAGGCACCGGACAGCGGACGCAACTGGGACTACCGCTATTGCTGGCTGCGCGACGCCTTCTTCGTGGTGCGTGCGCTCAACAGCCTGTCCGAGCTGGAGACGATGGAGGACTATCTGCGCTGGCTGCACAACGTGGTGCGTGACGCACGCGGCGGCTTCATCCAGCCACTGTACGGCCTGGGCCTCGAGAAGGACTTGCCCGAGGAAGAGCTCCATCATCTGCGCGGCTACCGCGGCATGGGCCCGGTGCGCCGCGGCAACCAGGCGCACACGCATGCGCAGCACGATGTGTATGGCAATGTCCTGCTCGGCGCTTCGCAGTCCTTCCACGATTTGCGCCTGTTCCGGCGCGCCGATGCCGACGACTTCGCGCGGCTCGAGGCTGTTGGCGAGCAGGCTTGGCTCGTGCATGACCAGCCCGATGCGGGCATGTGGGAATTGCGCACGCGTGCGCGGGTGCACACTTCGTCGGCGCTGATGTGCTGGGCCGCCTGCGACCGGCTCGGCAAGATCGCCGTCAGTCTGGGTCTGCCCGAGCGCGAGACGCATTGGCGTGGTCGCGCCGAGGTGATCCGCGAGCGCGTGCTGCGTGAGGCGTGGAGCGAGAAGCGTCAGGCCTTCGCCGAAAGCCTGGGCGGCGAAGACCTCGACGCCAGCGTGCTGCTGATGGCCGAGGTGGGCTTCATCGATCCGCGCGATCCGCGTTTCGTCGCGACCGTCGATGCGCTCGAAGCGCACTTGTGCGACGGCCCCTACATGCGCCGCTACGAGGCGGCCGACGACTTCGGCAAACCAGAGACGGCCTTCAACATCTGCGCCTTCTGGCGCATCGATGCGCTGGTGCGCATCGGCCGGCGTGCCCAGGCGCGCGAGATCTTCGAGGCCATGCTGGCGTCGCGCAATGCGCTCGGGCTGCTGTCCGAAGATACCGACGTGAAAACGGGCGAACTGTGGGGCAACTTTCCGCAGACCTATTCGATGGTCGGCGTGATCAACGCCGCGATGCGGCTGTCGGTGCCCTGGGACACGGTGATCTGAGCGCGACCCGGGCACAGGCCATGACGTCGCGGCTGGTGGTGGTGTCCAACCGGATCGGTGATCCGCGCAAAGCCGCTGCCGGGGGTCTGGCGGTCGCGCTCGGCGACTCGCTCGCCGAGACCGGTGGCCTGTGGTTCGGCTGGAGCGGCAAGGTCGTCGAGGGCGGTGCGCGCGGGGAGGGCGAGCTGCACGTGCAGCAAGCAGGCAAGGTGACGCTCGCGACGCTGGACCTTTGCAGTGACGACCACGCGGCCTACTACGCCGGCTATTCGAACCGTGTGCTGTGGCCGGTGTTCCATTACCGGCTCGATCTGGCGCAGTTCGACGATGGCTACTTCGAGGGATACCAGCGCGTCAACCGCCTGTTCGCACACAAGCTGAGCAGCTTGCTGCGCCCGGACGACGTGATCTGGGTGCACGACTACCACCTGATCCCGCTGGCGGCGGAGTTGCGAGCGCTGGGCTGTGGTCAGCGCATCGGTTTCTTCCTGCACATCCCGATGCCGCCGCCGCTGGTGATGGCCGCGATCCCGGCGCACGACTCGCTGATACGCTCGCTGTTCGCGTACGACCTGATCGGGCTGCAGAGCGAGGCCGACGTGGCCCACTTCTCGCGCTATGTCGCCATCGAGGCCGGCGCCGAGCCGCTGGGCAAGGACCACTACCGTGCTTTCGGAAGGCAGGTCTGCGCGCGGGCCTTCCCGATCGGCATCGACGTCGATGAGTTCCTGGCGCTGGCTCAGACGCCGGAATCGATCGAGACGCGCGAGACGCTGCGCAGCCAATACCCTTTGCGACAGCTGTTGATCGGCGTGGACCGGTTGGACTACTCGAAAGGCCTGCCGCAGCGGCTGCGGGCTTTCCATCGATTGCTCGCCGACTACCCCGAGAACCGCAACAGCGCGACCCTGATCCAGGTGGCGACGCCGACGCGCGAAGGCGTGGAGAGCTATGCCGACATTCGCAGCGAACTCGAAGGCCTGTCGGGTCTGATCAATGGCGAGTACGGCGAGCTGGACTGGATGCCGGTGCGCTACATCCATCGCACGTTGGCGCGGCGGCGCCTGCCCGGCCTGTACCGGGCCGGGCGCGTCGCGCTGGTGACGCCCCTGCGTGACGGCATGAACCTGGTCGCCAAGGAGTTCGTCGCGGCGCAGGATCCGCAGGATCCCGGTGTGCTGGTGCTGTCGCGCTTTGCCGGCGCGGCCGAGCAGATGCACGAGGCGCTGCTGGTCAATCCGTACGACATCGGCGCCACGGCCGCGGCGGTGCAACGGGCGCTGCGCATGCCGCTGGCCGAGCGCATCGATCGCCATCAGGTCTTGCTGGCCGGCGTGCGGGAGTACGACGTGCACCGCTGGCGCCGCAACTTCCTGCAAGCGCTGGAGCAGGCCGAGCGCGCACCCGAGTGAGCGCTTGCGGCCGGTGACGCCGGCTGTCTTCGTGATCGATGCGGACGATGGAAGTAGGACCGCCTTCGGCGCACCCTTCCGCGATCGAGATGGCGCGAGTCCTCACCGGCAGACGGCCGGATGCGGGCTGCTTAAAATTGAGGCTTTGGTGGCCGGCTGCGGCCCAGAAAGCCTCCGATGCTTTATCCCCAAGAATTCGACGTGATCGTCGTCGGTGGCGGCCACGCCGGCACCGAGGCGGCGCTCGCCGCTGCGCGGATGGGGTGTGCGACGCTGCTGCTGACGCACAACATCGAGACCCTGGGGCAGATGAGCTGCAACCCATCGATCGGCGGCATCGGCAAAGGCCACCTGGTCAAGGAGATCGATGCGCTCGGCGGCGCCATGGCGCTCGCGACGGACGAGGCGGGCATCCAGTTCCGCATCTTGAACGGCTCCAAGGGCCCGGCCGTGCGTGCCACCCGCGCCCAGGCCGACCGGATCCTCTACAAGGCAGCGATCCGCCGGCGCCTGGAGAACCAGGAGAATCTCTGGTTGTTCCAGCAGGCCGTCGACGACTTGATGGTGGAGGGAGACCGTGTTGTCGGGGCTATAACGCAAGTGGGCGTTCGCTTTCGTAGCAAGACGGTGGTGCTCACGGCAGGAACCTTCCTCGATGGCAAGATCCACGTGGGCCTGCAGAACTACAGCGCCGGGCGCGCCGGCGATCCGCCGGCGCTGAGCCTGTCGGCGCGACTGAAGGAGCTGAAGTTGCCGCAGGGACGGCTGAAGACCGGGACGCCGCCGCGCATCGATGGGCGCACGATCGACTTCGGCCGGCTCGCAGAACAGCCGGGCGATCTGGATCCGGTGCCGGTGTTCAGTTTCATGGGTGATGCAGTGGGGCATCCGCGGCAGCTGCCGTGCTGGATCACGCACACGACCGAGCGCACGCACGAGATCATCCGCAGCGGCTTCGACCGCAGCCCGATGTTCACCGGCGTGATCGAAGGCGTGGGCCCGCGCTATTGCCCCAGCATCGAAGACAAGGTCAATCGTTTCGCCGACAAGGATTCGCACCAGATCTTTCTGGAGCCGGAAGGCCTGACGACCCACGAGTTCTACCCGAACGGCATTTCGACTTCCTTGCCGTTCGACATCCAGCTGGCCGCTTTGCACTCGATGCCGGGGCTGGAGCGCGCCCACATCCTGCGTCCCGGCTACGCGATCGAGTACGACTATTTCGATCCCCGCGGCTTGAGGTCGAGTTTCGAAACCCGGGAGATCGGCGGTCTGTTCTTCGCCGGACAGATCAACGGCACGACCGGCTACGAGGAGGCCGCCGCGCAGGGCCTGTTCGCCGGCGTGAACGCGGCGCGGCAGGTGCAGGGGCGAGACGCCTGGATGCCGAGGCGTGACCAAGCCTATCTGGGCGTGCTGGTCGATGACCTGATCACGAAAGGCGTGACCGAGCCCTACCGCATGTTCACCAGTCGCGCCGAGTTCCGCCTGCAGCTGCGCGAGGACAACGCCGACCTGCGGCTCACCGATACGGGGCGCGAGATGGGTCTGGTCGACGACGCGCGCTGGGATGCATTCAACCGCAAGCGTGATGCTGTTTCACGTGAAACAGGACGGCTCAGGTCGACCTGGGTGAATCCGTCCATCCTGCCGGCCCCGGATGCCGAGCGCCTGGTTGGCAAGGCGCTGGAGCATGAGTACGCGCTGGTCGATTTGCTGCGCCGGCCCGGTGTTGACTTCGATGCCGTGACAGAAGTGGCTCGGATCGCCGCCGATGTGCAGCGCAGCCTCGCGGTGGAGGACGACGCAGGGCCGGCAACGGTGGCCTGGTCGCGAGAGACCTTGCGGTGCGAGCTGGGTGTGGCATTGGCGGATGCCGTGATCCAGCAGCTGGAAATCGCAACGAAGTACGCGGGCTATATCGACAAGCAGAACGAGCAGGTCGAACGTGCGGCGCAGTACGAGGATCTGAGATTGCCCGAGTCCTTGGACTACCGGCAAGTTCCGGCTCTGAGTCACGAGGTGCGTCAGAAGCTGCAAGCGCAGCGTCCAGAGACGCTGGGCCAGGCCGCTCGGATATCGGGTGTGACGCCCGCTGCCATTTCCTTGTTGCTGATTCATCTGAAAAAGGGACGTCATAAAGGCTTCGGCACCGACGGGGCAGAACGAAGCAGTGCCGCGGCATGACGTCCGCACCGGCTGACGACGAGCGGCTGGCGGTCGGGCTGCGGGAAGGGGTTGACGTACTGGGCCTGGCACTGAGCAAGGATCAACAGCGCCAGCTGCTTCAGCACCTGGCGCTCATCGCCCGGTGGAACCGGGTCTACAACCTGACGGCAGTGCGGGATCCGGCTCAGATGTTGACCCAGCATCTGCTCGACAGTCTGGCGGTCGTCCAACCGTTGCGCCGCCACACCGGCGGCGGCGCCATCTCGCTCCTGGACGTGGGCAGTGGGGCCGGGCTGCCGGGAGTGGCAATTGCGGTTGCCTGCCCCGAGGTGGCGGTGAGCTGTGTCGATGCGGTGGCGAAGAAAGCCAGTTTCGTTCGACAGGTGGCGGCCGAGCTGGGGCTGCGAAGATTCTCGGCGCTGCATGCCCGGGTCGAATCGCTGACGGCGAAGAGCTATCAAGTTGTCACGTCGCGCGCTTTTGCGTCGCTCGCAGACTTCGTCGTGCTGACGGAATCCGTGCTGGCGCCCGGTGGGGTGTGGATGGCCATGAAGGGGCAGGTGCCGGACGACGAGATTGCCGCACTCCCGCCGGCGGTCGAGATGTTTCACGTGGAACCACTGCGCGTGCCCGGGCTAGACGCCGAGCGCTGCATCGTGTGGATGTGTCGAAAGGATGATTGATGTGCATGCTCTCCTCGGCCCGTCGGTCTGCTGATTCTCGGTCTTGCGATCACGGCTGCAGTTGGTGCCGTGGAGCGCGCTGCCAGAAAGCGCCGGCGAGCAGGATGTTGCGGTCGGTGGGACGATTTGCTGCCCAGTGACTCGGAATGAACTGCTTCCCGTCGGACAGTGGGTCGGCGACGCCAAGGCGCGTACTGCCCCTCCGAGGACGGTCGCATCGAGGTTCTGAGCTGGTGTCGATTGGGGGAAGCTGGAGGAGCTCCATGGTAGCGCGCATGCTGCATCCGGCTTGGCGATGACAAGCGCCAGCCGCGATCTCCAGTCACAAGCGGTCGTGCTCCCCGCCCGTGATCCGCGGCTTCTGGTTCGCTGGGTGACCGACGCAGACGAGGCGAGAGCCGCGCCGTGTTGGACGTTTCCGTTGTATTGCCGAAACCGTTACGCCGCCTGTGAGAGCCCTGTTCGAGGCAACGGCAGCCGAGAGTTCGCTGACCTTGACCTGAACGCTCACGCCACGGAAAATTCAACCAGTTGAAGAACTGGTTGAAATGGGTGCGAAATGTTGTCCACTGTTGTCGGAGCTTTCGAGGCAAAGACTCATTTGTCCGCTTTGCTCGAGCGCGTGGAGCGCGGTGAAGAAATCGTGATCACCCGTCACGGTCGGCCGGTTGCGCGTCTGATGCCGGTGGCACGGGTGTCCGATGCTCAGGCCGCCGTCGAGCGGTTGCTGCAGATCGGGCGGGACCAGGTGCTCGGGCTCGACTGGAAGGCCTTGCGTGACGAGGGGCGGCGTTGATTCCGGCCATCGTGCTCGACGCGTCGGCGACGCTGTCCTGGTTGTTTTCCGACGAACAGACCCAGGCCTCATGTGAACTGGCGCGTGACGTGGCGCGGCACGGTGCGGTGGTGCCGTCGATCTGGCATGCCGAGATCGCGCAACTGTTGCTGCTCGCAGAGCGACGTGGATGCACCACAATGGAGCGCGTGACGGAAATCGTGGCCTTGCTCGATGAACTGCCGATCGAGACCGAAGCCGACGTGCCGCCACGTGTGCGGCATGAGGTGCTCGAACTGGCGCGCGACCGCAGCCTCAGCACCTGCGACGCGCTCTACCTCGACCTCGCCCGGCGTCGCAGCCTGCCGCTCGCGACGCTGGATCCCGCCCTGAGCCGTGCCGCGCGCGCAATGGGTGTCCGCGTCGCCCTGGGCGACTGAGCCATGGCCAAGATCTTCTGCATCGCGAACCAAAAAGGGGGTGTCGGCAAGACCACCACCACCGTCAACCTGGCGGCCGGCCTGGCGCAGATCGGCCAGCGCACGCTCGTCGTCGATCTCGATCCCCAGGGCAACGCGACCATGGGCTCGGGCATCGACAAGCGCACGCTCGAGCTGTCGATCTACGATGTGTTGCTCGAATCGGCCTCGGTCGCCGAGGCGCGCCGGCGCTCGGAGAAAGGCGGCTACGACGTGCTCGGATCGAACCGCGAACTGGCCGGCGCCGAGGTCGAACTGGTCGCGCTCGAACGACGCGACCAGCGGCTCAAGACGGCATTGGCCGGTATCGACGGCGAATACGACTTCGTGCTGATCGACTGCCCGCCGTCCTTGAGCCTGCTCACGCTCAATGGCCTGTGCTCGGCGCACGGCGTGGTGGTGCCGATGCAGTGCGAGTACTTCGCGCTCGAGGGCCTGTCCGACCTGGTCAACACCATCAAGCAGGTGCACGCGAACCTCAACCCGGAGCTGCAGATCATCGGCCTGCTGCGCGTGATGTTCGATCCACGCATCACCTTGCAGCAGCAGGTCAGCGAGCAGCTCAAGGCGCACTTCGGCAACAAGGTGTTCGACACCGTGATCCCGCGCAACGTGCGCCTCGCCGAGGCACCGAGTTACGGACTGCCGGGCGTTGTGTTCGACCCGCAGTCGAAGGGCGCGCAGGCTTTCGTCCAGTTCGCGGGCGAGATGGTGGCGCGCATCGCGACCCTGCGCTGAGAGGTGCGGTGGGCGACCCCCTCACCACCCCGCCGCTCGCGCCGCAGGATGGTGGCGAGACTCCTGGCTTGTGCTCCCAGTTGCTGGCGCGCATCGAGGACGCCGGGCTCAACGCCTCTGCCCCGCCGCAGCAGCGGCTGCTGGGCGGGTGGGTGCTGAGGTTGTCGCCGGGCAAGGCCAAGCGTGCGCGCTGTGTCAATGCGCTGGGCGTCGGCCAGCTGCCGCTGGACGAACTGCTGCAGCGGGCTCAGGCCGCCTTCGAGGCCAGGGGCTTGCCCTTCATCGTGCGTATCACCCCATTCACCCAGCCGTCGACGCTCGACGGCGAACTCGAAGCGCGTGGCTTCGTGCGCTTCGATGACACCCAGGTGATGATACGAACGGCCTTGTCCGTGCCGCTGCTGCCTCCGCTGCCTGCCGGATGCAGGCTGGAGTTGCCCGGCCCTGCGGCTTTTGCCGACGCGGTGGGAGGACTGCGCGGCTCGCCGCTGGCGCAGCGACAAGCGCACGCGGACCGCCTGCACAGCGCGCCGGTGTCCTGCGTGGGCATGCTGCTGCGGCGCGATGGGGAGCTGCTGGCCTGTGGCCAGATCGCTCTCGAGGACGATCTGGTGGGGCTCTACGACGTGTTCACCGCGCCAGCCGGCCGACGGCAGGGGTTGGCGGGTCTGCTCTGCCGTCATCTGCTGGCGACGGCTTGCCGGCGTGGCGCGCGGACCGCCTACCTGCAGGTCGAGGCCGACAATGGACCGGCGCGTCGCGTGTACCGGCGACTCGGCTTCGTCGATGGCTACGCCTATCACTACCGCAGCCCGGGCCCGATCGTTGCGTGAGGGTGCTGCGCGGCGGCCGTTCGCGCAAGCCTCAGCTGCCACAGACCGCACTCCGTACAGCATGAATGACGCGCCGTCCCCCGTCCTGCTACTGCCAGGTTGGCAGAACTCCGGTGCATCGCATTGGCAGACGTTGTGGGAACAGCGCTATGGCTACATGCGGGTTGAACAGGACGACTGGCAGCGGCCACGGCGCGGTGACTGGATGGCGCGCCTGGAGGAGGTGCTGCTCGCTGCCGATCGGCCGTGTTGGCTGGTGGCGCACAGCCTGGGCTGCCAGCTCGTGGCCGCCTGGGCGGCGCACACCCGGCATGGCAGTCGCGTGCGCGGCGCGCTGATGGTGGCACCGCCCGACACGGAGCGCGAGGACATGCCACCGCAGCTGCACTCCTGGCGGCCCGTGCCTCGCCAGCACCTGCCGTTCCGTGCCACGATGGTGATCAGCGCCGACGACCCCTACTGCACGCTGCGGCGCGCCGGCACGATGGCGCAGGACTGGGGGGCGACCCTGGTGGTGGCCGGCGCGCTGGGGCACCTCAATGGCGAGTCGGGGCTGGGCAGCTGGGACGAGGGTCATCTGCTGCTGACGGCGCTGCGCTCGACCTGAGCGTACCGAAAGCCGCGCGCAGGCCATGATGTGCGGCGTCGGGTCGGGGAGAATGGGGCGCATGGTCACCAAAAAACCCAAAGGCCTCGGCCTCGGCCTTGAAGCGCTGCTCGGGCCCAAGGCGCAAGACGCACCGGTGCCGGGTAGCGGCGACGGCTTGCCCACGACCCTGAAGCTCACCCAGCTGCAGTCCGGCAAGTACCAGCCACGCACGCGCATGGACGAGGGTTCGCTGTACGAGCTGGCCGAAAGCATCAAGAGCCAGGGCGTGATGCAGCCGATCCTGGTGCGCCCCGTCGGTGACGCGAAACAGGGGCGCTACGAGATCATCGCTGGCGAGCGCCGCAGCCGTGCCGCCAAGCTGGCCGGCCTGAGCGAGGTGCCGGTGTTGGTGAAGAACGTGTCCGACGAGTCGGCCGCGGTCATGGCGCTGATCGAGAACATGCAGCGTGAAGACCTGAATCCGCTCGAGGAAGCGCAGGGCCTCAAGCGGCTGACGGACGAGTTCGGTCTGACGCACGAGCAGGCGGCGCAGGCGGTCGGACGCTCGCGCAGCGCCGCCAGCAACCTGCTGCGGCTGCTGAACCTGGCCGAGCCGGTGCAGCAGATGCTGATGGCCGGCGACCTCGACATGGGGCATGCGCGTGCCTTGCTGGTGCTCGAGCGGGCCCAGCAGATCACCGCGGCGCACGAGATCGCCGCGAAGAAGCTGACGGTGCGCGACGCCGAGAAGCTGGTGGCCCGCGCCACCGCTGGCGGGCGCCAGACCCAGCTACTGCGCGGCAAGCAGGCCAAGTCGCGCGATATCGTGCGCCTGGAGGAAGAGCTGGCCGATCGGCTGACGGCTGCGGTCGAGATCCGCGTCAAGAAGCGCAGCAAGCGCGGCGAGCAGGGCGAGGTCGCGATCGCTTTTGGCTCGCTCGACGAACTGTCGGGCTTGCTCGACAAGCTGCGTGGCTCAGCGGCCGGCTGACGCCGTCGCCGCTGCGCGCTACTGATGCCGCCACGCGCCGGACGGTGAACCGGCGCCGGGCTCGTGCGTTGAACGGTCATGCGCAATTGCTGGTCGAACGGGGAACCACATCCGGCTTGCAGGGCTCCCACGCGACGACTGGCGGATTGCGCCGGAAAGGGGCATGCTATTTGCAGAGCCGGTTGCAGGATGACATTCTTGCAATTGACCGGGAAAGCGCCCTGTATTGCTGGCGCCACGAACCGCGAGGATGCATGATCGTCGAGACCGCTTGATCGATAAACCGCAGGCAGCGCTGCACTGCACAGTGGCCAGACCTCGAACCCCGATGGCAGGCCGACCACGTGGCGACGCCGCCTCCTGAACATGGAACGGAGGATGTGATGGATGTGATCAGCAGCTTTGCGGCGCGCTACGAGCGCAGTCGCGAGGAAGAATTCACGCTCGAGGAGTACCTCGACATCTGCCGGCGCGAGCCGGTGGCTTACGCCACGGCGGCCGAGCGCATGCTCAAGGCCATTGGCGAACCCGAGCTGTTGGACACCCGCAACGACCCGCGCATGTCGCGGCTGTTCGCGAACAAGGTGATCAAGCGCTACCCGGCCTTCGCCGAGTTCTACGGCATGGAAGACGCGATCGAGCAGGTCGTGTCCTACTTCCGGCACGCCGCGCAGGGCCTAGAGGAGCGCAAGCAGATCCTCTACCTGCTCGGCCCGGTCGGCGGCGGCAAGAGCTCGATCGCCGAGCGGCTCAAGCAGCTGATGCAGGACGTGCCGTTCTACGCGATCAAGGGCTCCCCGGTGAACGAATCGCCGCTCGGCCTGTTCGATGCGGTGGAAGACGGCCCGATCCTCGAGAAGGAGTACGGGATCCCGGCGCGCTACCTGAACCGCATCCTCAGCCCCTGGGCGGTGAAGCGGCTCGACGAGTACGGTGGCGACATCCGCCAGTTCAAGGTCGTCAAGCGCCATCCGTCGATCCTGAAGCAGGTCGGCGTCAGCAAGACCGAGCCAGGCGACGAGAACAACCAGGACATCAGCTCGTTGGTCGGCAAGGTCGACATCCGCAAGCTCGAGACCTATGCCCAGGACGATCCTGACGCCTACAGCTACTCGGGCGGGCTGTGCCTGGCCAACCAAGGGCTGCTCGAATTCGTCGAGATGTTCAAGGCGCCGATCAAGGTGCTGCACCCGCTACTGACCGCGACCCAGGAAGGCAACTACAAGGGCACCGAAGGCTTCGGCGCGATCCCCTTCGACGGCATCATCCTCGCGCACAGCAACGAGAGCGAGTGGAAGACCTTCCGCAACAACAAGAACAACGAGGCCTTCCTCGACCGCATCTACATCGTCAAGGTGCCGTACTGCCTGCGCATCAGCGAAGAGGTGAAGATCTACGACAAGCTGATCCGCGGCTCGTCGCTGAGCGAAGCGAAGTGCGCGCCGGGGACGCTGAAGATGATGGCCCAGTTCGCGGTGCTGTCGCGGCTGAAGGAGCCCGAGAACTCGTCGCTGTTCAGCAAGGCCCTGGTCTACGACGGCGAGAGCCTGAAGGACACCGACCCCAAGGCCAAGAGCTATCAGGAGTACCGCGACTACGCCGGCGTCGACGAAGGCATGAGCGGCGTCTCGACACGCTTCGCGTTCAAGATCCTGTCGAAGGTCTTCAACTTCGACTCGAGCGAGATCGCCGCGAATCCGGTGCACCTGATGTACGTGCTCGAGCAGCAGATCGAGCGCGAGCAGTTCCCCACCGAGACCGAGCAGAAATACCTCGGTTTCATCAAGGAGTTCCTGGCGGCGCGCTACGCCGAATTCATCGGCAAGGAGATCCAGACGGCCTACCTGGAGAGCTATTCCGAGTACGGTCAGAACATCTTCGACCGCTACGTCACCTACGCCGACTACTGGATCCAGGACCAGGAGTACCGCGACACCGACACGGGCGAGGTGTTCGACCGTGGCTCGCTGAACGGCGAACTCGAGAAGATCGAGAAACCGGCCGGCATCTCGAACCCGAAGGACTTCCGCAACGAGATCGTCAATTTCGTGTTGCGCGCGCGTGCCAACAACGCAGGCAACAACCCGCTGTGGACGAGCTACGAGAAGCTGCGCACGGTGATCGAGAAGAAGATGTTCTCGAACACCGAGGAGTTGCTTCCGGTGATCAGCTTCAACGCCAAGGCCAGCGCCGACGAGGCGAAGAAGCACGAGGATTTCGTCAACCGCATGGTGCAGAAGGGCTACACGCCCAAGCAGGTGCGCCTGCTGTGCGAGTGGTACCTGCGCGTGAGAAAGAGTTCCTGATGATGGTCCCGAGACGCGTGCGGCGGCGCCCCGAGCGCTGACCGCGACCTTCACATCGAGCAACACGCATGGCGCTTCAGCAGATCATCGATCGCAGGCTCGCAGGCAAGAACAAGTCCATTGGCAACCGCGAGCGCTTCCTGCGCCGCCACAAGACGCAGATCCGCGAAGCCGTGCGCAAGGCGGTCAGCGGCCGGGGTGTCCGGGACATCGAGCAGGGCGAGGACATCACCCTGCCCAAGCGCGACGTCTCCGAGCCGCTGTTCGGGCACGGGTCCGGCGGCAAGCGCGAGATGGTGCACCCGGGCAACAAGGAGTACGTGCGCGGCGACCGCGTCAAGCGACCGGAAGGCGGTGGCGGGCAGGGCGGCGGCTCGCAGGCAAGCGATTCGGGTGAGGGGGACGACGATTTCGTCTTCCACCTCACCAAGGAAGAGTTCATGCAGGTCTTCTTCGACGACCTGGCGCTGCCCAACCTGGTGAAGACCCAGCTCGCCGAGACGCCCGAGTACAAGAGCCAGCGTGCCGGCTTCACCAGCGATGGCACGCAAAGCAACCTGCACGTGGTGCGCTCGATGCGCGGCGCGATCGGGCGGCGCATCGCGCTCGGTGCCGAGGCGCGGCGCGAGTTGCGCCACCTCGAGGCGCAACTCGCGAGTCTGAAGAAGCATGCCCGGCTCGACAGCGGCTGGGTCGACCTCGATCCCGGGTATGGGCTGCGCCAGCGAGAGATCAAGGACCTCGAGGCCCGCATCGAGTTGCTGCGCCAGAAGGTCGCGCGCATCCCCTATCTCGATCCGATCGACCTGCGCTACCGCAGCCGCATCAAGGTGCCGGTTCCGACCACCAAAGCCGTGATGTTCTGCTTGATGGACGTGTCGGGATCGATGGACGAAGCGCGCAAGGACCTCTCCAAGCGCTTCTTCATCCTGCTCTACCTGTTCCTGACGCGCCACTACGAGCGCATCGATCTGGTCTTCATCCGCCACCACACGCAGGCGCAGGAAGTCGACGAGGAGGGCTTCTTCCACTCCACCGAGACCGGCGGCACGGTGGTGTCGAGCGCGCTGGTGCTGATGGAGGAGATCATCCGGGCGCGCTACCCGACCAGCGAATGGAACATCTACGGTGCCCAGGCCAGCGACGGCGACAACTGGCATCACGACAGTGGGCGCTGCCGCGAGATCGTGTCCACGCAGCTCATGCCGCTGTGCCGCTACTTCGCCTATGTGCAGGTGGCCGAGCCGGAGCAGAACCTGTGGGAGGAGTACGCTCAGGTTGCCGAGGCGCACCCCCATTTTGCGATGCGCAAGGTGCTCGAACCGTCGCAGATTTATCCCGTCTTCCGTGAACTGTTCAAGAAGGAAGGCGCAACATGACTGGTCGGGAGCGCCGCGAACGGGCGCTGCGGCGGCGCAAGGAGTCGTCATGACACGCAAGCAAGAAGCCGCGTCGGCCGCGACGCCCGACCTTTTCACCGAAGCGGATGTCCCGGTGGTTCCCCGCGTGCGCGCCGCGAGCGATATGGTTGCGCGACCGCGTGCCACTGCGCGGCTGCCGAGTTCCAGCGACTGGACTTTCGAGCTGATCGACCAATACCACGACGTGATCCGCGAGACGGCCAGGAGCTACGGCCTGGACACCTATCCGAACCAGTTGGAGATCATCACCGCCGAGCAGATGATGGATGCCTACGCGTCGGTCGGCATGCCCGTGAACTACCGCCACTGGAGCTACGGCAAGGAGTTCATCGCCACCGAGAAGAACTACCGCCGCGGCCACATGGGCCTGGCCTATGAGATCGTCATCAACTCCAACCCCTGCATCAGCTACCTGATGGAGGAGAACTCGCTGGCGATGCAGGCGCTGGTGATCGCTCACGCGGCGTACGGGCACAACAGCTTCTTCAAGGGCAACTACCTGTTTCGCATGTGGACCGATGCGTCGTCGATCATCGACTACCTCGTCTATGCGAAGAACTACATCGCCGAATGCGAGGAGCGTCGCGGCCTCGACGCGGTGGAAGACCTGCTCGACAGCTGCCATGCGCTGATGAACCACGGCGTCGACCGCTACCGCCGCCCGACCAAGCTGTCGCTGGCCCAGGAGCAGACACGACGCACCGAACGGGAGGCCTACGCGCAACAGCAGGTCAACGACATGTGGCGCACGCTGCCGCGGCGTGCGGAGCCCGCCACCGAGGAATCCAATGCTCAGCGCTACCCGGCCGAGCCGCAGGAGAACCTGCTGTACTTCATCGAGAAGAACGCGCCGCTGCTCGAGCCCTGGCAGCGTGAGGTCGTGCGCATCGTGCGCAAGGTCGCGCAGTATTTCTATCCGCAGCGCCAGACCCAGGTCATGAACGAAGGGTGGGCCACCTTCTGGCACCACCGCCTGCTCAACACGATGTACGACAACGGTCACCTGGCCGACGGCATGATGGTCGAGTGGCTGAAGTCGCACACCAACGTGATCTACCAGCCGCCGGTCGGTCATCCGGCCTACAGCGGCATCAACCCCTATGCGCTGGGCTTCGCGATGTACACCGACATCAAGCGCATCTGCGAACAGCCGACCGAGGAAGACCGTCACTGGTTCCCGGAGATCGCGGGCGCCGACTGGCTCGTCACGCTCGATCACGCGATGCGCAATTTCAAGGACGAGAGCTTCGTCGGCCAGTACCTGTCGCCGCGTCTGATGCGCGAGCTGCGTTTGTTCGCGGTGGTCGACGATGAGCAGGAGTCCGAACTCGAGATCTCGGCGATCCACGACGAGTCCGGCTACCAGCGCTTGCGCGAGGCGCTGTCGCACCAGTACGACCTCGGGCAGCGCGAACCCAACATCCAGGTCTGGAACGTCAACCTTCGCGGTGACCGCTCCCTGGTGCTGCGACACACCCAGCACAACGACCGCCCCCTGAACGACCAGACGACCGAGGTGCTCAAGCACGTGGCCCGACTGTGGGGTTTCGACGTGCACCTCGAGAGTGCCGACAGCGCGGGCGAGGTCACCAGGAAGTGGACGGTGCCGGCGCCGCCGAACTGAGCGGCGCGACACACATTCACGCGGCGGGTCGTATCGAGTGATTCCGGGGTGACGCCGCGCGCAGTGCCGGCGTCGCGTGAAGGCAAGCTTGCCGACGTGGCAGCGCAAGCGCTTGGAGGAGACTGCTCATGACCGAGGTCCTCACTGAAACGGCTGCCGGGTCGCGGTGGTGCGCCACCATGCCGCTGGCCGAGGCGGAGTCGCAGCGTCTCGCCGCGCTGTACCGCTATGGTGTTCTGGAGACGGGCGCGGAGCCGGCCTTCGACGCGATCACCGAACTGGCCGCTTGCATCTGCGGTACCCAGGCGTCGCTGATCTCGCTGGTCGATCGCGATCGCCTGTGGTTCAAGGCGCGAACCGGCTTCGATGGTGATTGCGACTGCGACAGTGCGCCGCGCACCCATGCCCCCTGTGCGCAGGTGATCGAACTGGCGGGCGATCGCCCGCTGCAGGCCGACCCGGCCGGCGATCCGCGCTTCGCCGCGCACCCGGCGCTGGGCGCCGCCGGCGGCTGGCGCCTGTATGCCGGTGCGCCGCTGGTCACGCCGCAGGGCTGGGCCGTCGGCAGCCTGTGTGTGCTGGATCGCGCCTCGCGCAGCCTGTCGTCACGCCAGCAACAGGCGCTGCGCCTGTTGGCTGCTCAGGCGGTCGCCCAACTCGAACTGCGGCGTGCCAATGCCTTGCTGGACCTGCAGGGCAACACCGACGAGGTCACCGGACTGTGGAACCGCTCGGCTTTCGAGCGTCGGCTTGCTCAGGAATGGGCGCGCTGGAGCCGACATGGCGGCAGCCTGGCCTTGCTGGCCATCGATCTCGATCACTTCAAGCACTTCAACGATGTGCACGGCCACTCGCTTGGCGACGAGGCACTGCAGCAGGCGGCCCGTGGCCTCGAGGGGGAATTGCGCGGCCACGATGTGCTGGCGCATTGCGGTGCGGGCGAGTTCAGCGTGCTGATGCCGTCCACCGACCCGGGTGGCGCGCTGGCGGTGGCTGAGCGCATGCGCAGTGCGTTGGCTGCGCTGCCGTGGGCGGTCGAACCGCTGACCGCCAGCATCGGCGTCGCCGTGGCAGCGCATGGCGCCGATGTCGAGCCGAGTGCTCTCAGCCGGCGCGCCCACCGCGGCCTCACGCACGCCAAGGCCCAGGGCCGCAACTGCGTGGAGTTGTGTCTGGAGTGAGCCAGGAGAGCGGCTGGACGAGTGCAGCGTCAGAGCCGGTCCATCCGAGCACGCTCAGACCGGTGCGAGGGGTGGCTGCCGCAGCCGGGGTTACCTAGTCTGCCGCGCTGCGCAGCACCCAGACACCGGCCGGCGGCAGGTTGCGCCATACCACTTCGCGCAGCGACCAGCGCAGCGGGCAGTGCGCTGGCAACTCGAAGGGCGCGCGCGGCTGGTAGGTGTACTGCACCAGGCGGCGCTTCGGGTGCGTTTCGATGAAGTGAAGCAGCGCCCTCAATGTCGTGCTGCGCAGGGGTTCGGGCAGACTGCGAAACGGCAGTGAAGAGACCAGCACCGTGTCGGCGGGCGCCTGCGGGTGCTGGGCCAGCACCTCGTGGGCGGCTGCGCAGGCCACCTCGACGTCGGGAAAGCGCTGCTGAAGGCCCGCCGCGAGATTGGCTTGCAGTTCGACGGCGAGCAGTGGCGTCGTGGGAGCAGCGTGCCGCAGCGCCGAGGTCACGGCGCCGGTGCCGGCGCCGAGCTCGATCAGCGCATCGGCTTCGCCGACCTGCGCCGCCATGGCGCGCGCCAGGCGGCGAGACGACGGCGCTACGGCGCCGACGAGTCCGGGACGAGCCAGTGCCAGCGCGACGAAGGCCGTGGTGTTCATGAGTCGGTGTACCTCAGCCGTTGGCGCGCAGGCGTGTGCCTTCGCAAGCAGGTGTCGTGGCCGGGCGCTTCACCATGTGAAGATCTTGCCCGGGTTCATGATGTTGTGCGGATCGAGAGCGTGCTTGATCTGGCGCATCAGTGCCACGCCGTTCGCGCCGGCCTCGTCGAGCAGGAAGCCCATCTTGTGCAGGCCGATGCCGTGCTCGCCGGTGCAGGTGCCCTCGAGCCGCAGCGCGCGGGCGACCAGTTGCCGGTTCAGGCGCTCGGCAGTGCCCCGTTCGTCCGGTGCGGTCGGATCGATCAGGTAGCCGACATGGAAGTTGCCGTCGCCGACGTGGCCGACGATGAAATAGGGAATCCCGCTCGCGTCGACCTCGGCCACGGTGTCGTTGATGCACTCCGCCAGGCGCGAGATCGGTACGCAGGTGTCGGTGGTCACGGCGCGGCAGCCGGGACGCGTTTGCAGGGCCGAGAAGTACGCGTGGTGGCGTGCCGTCCACAGCCGCGTGCGCTCCTCCGGGGTGGTGGCCCACTGGAAGCCTTCACCGCCCAGGTCGCTGGCGATCTGCTGCACCGTCTCGGCCTGTTCTTGCACACCGCTCGGACTGCCATGGAACTCCATCAGCAGCATCGGCGCTTCGCGCAGGCCGAGATGGTCGTGCGCGTTGACGGCCCGCACGGCATGGATGTCGAGCAGCTCGCAGCGCGCAATCGGCACGCCCATCTGGATGATCTGGATGGTGCTGCGCACCGCGGCATCGATGCTCGGGAAATGGCAGACCGCGGCGCTGACGGCTTCCGGCAACGGGTAGAGCCTGAGGGTGATCTCGGTCAGGATGCCGAGCGTCCCTTCGCTGCCGACGAACAGGCGCGTCAGGTCGTAGCCGGCCGAGGATTTGCGCGCCCGCGTGCCGGTGTGAACCAGCTCGCCGCTCGCGGTGACCACGGCCAGGCCGAGCACGTTCTCTCGCATCGTGCCGTAGCGCACCGCGTTCGTGCCGCTCGCGCGGGTGGCACTCATGCCGCCGAGCGTGGCGTCGGCACCGGGGTCGATCGGAAAGAACAGGCCCTCGTGGCGCAGCGCGTCGTTGAGCTGCCTGCGCGTCACGCCGGCCTGCACCGTGACGGTCAGGTCCTCGGGATGGAGGTGAAGAACCCGGTTCATGCGCGACAGGTCGATGCTCACACCGCCTTGCACGGCCAGCAGATGACCTTCGAGCGAGGAGCCGACGCCGAACGGGATCACGGGCACGCCGTGCGCCTGCGCCAGTGCAACGACGGCGACCACGTCCTCGTTGCTCGTCGCGTAGACGACGGCATCTGGCGCCGGCACGTCGAACGGCGATTCGTCGCGACCGTGCTGTTCGCGCACCGCGCGCGCCGTGGAGCAGCGCGTGCCGAAGTGCGCCTTCAGCGCTTCGAGCATGGCCGCTGGCAGCGGCCGTGGCGCAATCCGGGGCAGCAGTTCGACAGGGGCGTTCATCGCGTCTCCTCGCGGCGGCTCGAGCACCACGGCCCATTCTAGGAACAAGGCGGGCGTACCGGACCGGCTCCAGCCGCGGGGCCGGCGGGACTCCGCTAGCATCGCCACATGGGAAACCGACTGACACAGATTGCGACCCGCACCGGCGATGACGGCACGACGGGCCTGGGCGACGGCACCCGCGTGGCCAAGGACCATCTGCGCGTGCAGGCGATGGGCGACGTCGACGAACTCAACTCGCTGCTCGGCGTGCTGCTCTGCGAGCCGCTGCCCGAGGCGCTGCGTGCGCTGTTGGTGGCCGTCCAGCACGAGCTCTTCAACCTCGGGGGCGAGCTGTCCATTCCCGGCTACACCTTGCTCAAGGACGAGGCCGTGGCCGCACTTGACGATGCCCTGGCCGAGCACAACGCCGCGCTGCCGCGGCTGAAGGAATTCATCCTGCCGGCCGGCACGCGCAGTGCCGCGCTGGCCCACCTGGGCCGCACGGTGGCACGGCGGGCCGAGCGGGCGGTGGTCGCGCTGGCGAACGCCGAAGCGGGTGCGGTGCGCGCCGCGCCGCGCCAGTACCTGAATCGACTGAGCGACCTGCTGTTCGTGCTGGCACGCGTGCTCAACCGTGCCAACCTCGACGGCCTGGGCGGCGACGACGTCTATTGGCGCAGCCCGAAGCTCGCGGCTTCGGACTGACGCTGACCGTCAGGCGGCCCCGGCGGTCATTGCTCGGCCTTGGCGCTGGCCATGAACTCCTCTGCGCTGAGGAATCCGTCCTTGTCGGTATCGAGCGTCTTGAAACGCTGGGCGATGGCTGGCAGCTTCGCGGCTTCGGCCGGGCTCAGCTTGTTGTCGGCGTCGACATCGGCGCGCTTGAAGGCCGCCTGGGCGGTGGCATCGGCCGGCTTTGCCGTGGGTGTGGTCTGGGCCTGAGCCACGTTGACGACACCCACCGTGCCGGCAAGGGCCAGACTGGCCACGGTGATCTCGATGATCTGGCGGGCCTGGGCCTGCATGGAGCGGGTGGTGCGAGAGCGGTTCATCGATGTTCTCCTTCACAGGAAGTTCAAGGAATCTCCATTCAAGCGCGGCTCGTCAGGCAGGGCCAGCGTTCTTGCCAAGGCTTGCTCGCGTTACCCGAGGGCCGCAGCGCTTACTTGTGTTTGCATGCGCTCACTTTGTTTCTGTTCCCTGAAGAGAAAGGTCTGGCGCTCGGCTCCGTTCAATTGCGCCGTGCTTTCACCGCCGTGCTGAGCACTTCCAGCACATCCAGCGAGTCGTCCCAGCCGATGCAGGCGTCGGTGATGCTCTGGCCATAAGCGAGTTGCGCCGGATCGTCCCGGCCAGCGCTGAATTTCTGCGCGCCGGCATTCAGATGGCTTTCGACCATCACGCCGAAGATCTGGCGGCTGCCGCCGGCCAGCTGGTCGGCGATGTTGCGCGCCACGTCGAGTTGCTTCTGGTGTTGCTTGCTGCTGTTGGCGTGCGAACAGTCGACCATCAGCGAAGCCGGCAATCCGGCTTTGGCCAGCTCCGCGCAGGCCGCGCCGACGCTGGTGGCGTCGTAGTTCGGCGCCTTGCCGCCGCGCAGGATCACATGGCAGTCGGTGTTGCCGCGCGTCTCGACGATGGCAACCTGGCCGTTCTTGTGCACCGACAGGAAGTGGTGCGGCCGGCTGGCGGACTGGATGGCATCGGTGGCGATGCGGATGTTGCCGTCGGTGCCGTTCTTGAAGCCGATCGGCGCGCTGATGCCCGAGGCCAGCTCGCGATGCACCTGGCTTTCGGTGGTGCGTGCGCCGATCGCACCCCAGGAGATCAGGTCGCCGATGTACTGAGGCGAGATCACATCGAGGAACTCGCTGCCGGCCGGCAGCCCCAGGCGGCCGATCTCCAGCAGCAGCTGGCGCGCGATGCGCAGGCCTTCGTCGATGCGGAAGCTCTCGTCGAGGTAGGGATCGTTGATCAGGCCCTTCCAGCCGACCGTGGTGCGCGGCTTCTCGAAGTACACGCGCATCACGATCTCCAGCGTGTCGGCGTACTTGTCGCGCTGGGCCTTCAGCTTGCGCGCATAGTCGACCGCTGCCACCGGATCGTGGATCGAGCACGGCCCCATGATGACCAGCAGCCGATCATCGGTCCCGCGCATGATGTCGCGGATGCGGCGCCGGGTGCCGGCCACCAAGTCCTCGACGGCGGTGCCGCGTACCGGGAAGAAGCGGATCAGGTGTTCGGGCGGTGGCAGCGGCATCACGTCCTCGATCCGTTCATCGTCGGTCTGGCTGGTCTTGTCGGCGGGCGCAGCCCAACCTTCGGGAACGTTGGCGGACAGGGCATTCATCGATGTTTCTCCTGAGGCGGTCTGAACTGGTGTGTGCGGTGCGCGGTCAAAAAAAAACCGCCGGGTTGGGCCCGGCGGTTTGAGATTCGGCTTGCGCTACTTACATAGGTGCGCTGGCCTCTCCTCCGCCCAGGCGGTGCGAGAACCAAAAGTACGCAAAAAAGTAGGCGTTGAGGCGCATAGGGGCGAAATGTAGCACGGCTTGGCGGGAAGCGGCCTGCGGCCCGGCGAGTTCAGTAGGCCGTGGCCTCGAAGCCTTGCGCGAGCAGCGCGGCGATCACGGCGTCGATGTGTGCGTGGTTGCGCGTCTGCAGCACGAGCTCCACCTCGGCGTTCTGGGCCGACAAGGTGGTGAAGGCGCGCTGATGGTGCACCTCCTCGATGTTCGCGCCGGCCTCGGCCACCGTGGCGGTGATGCGCGCCAGCGCGCCGGGCGCATCGCGGGCGTCGACGCGCACGCGCGCCAGCCGGCCCGCGCGCACCATGCCGCGCTCGATGATTGCCGCCAGCAGCAGTGGATCGATGTTGCCGCCGCACAGCACCAGACCGACCCGCCGGCCGGCATAGCGCTCGGGCTCCTTCAGCAGCGCCGCGAGGCCGACGGCGCCGGCGCCCTCGACCAGCGTCTTCTCGATCTCCAGCAGCATCACCAGCGCGTGCTCGATATCGCCCTCGTCGACCAGCACCAGATCGTCGACCAGACGGCGCACCAGCTCGCGCGTGATCTGCCCCGGCTCGCCGACCGCGATGCCCTCGGCGATCGTGCTCGTGCCCTGCGCGTGGGCGGTGCCCTTGACGGCGTTGACCATGGCCGGGAAACGCACCGTCTGCACGCCGATGAGCTGCAGGTCGGGCTTCAGCGCGCGAGCCGCCGTCGCGATGCCGGAGATCAGTCCGCCGCCGCCGACCGCGACGACCAGCGTGTCGAGCGTGGGCTGGGCGCGCAGCATCTCCAGACCGATCGTGCCCTGGCCGGCGATCACGAGCGGGTCGTCGAAGGGGTGCACGAAGCTCAGGCCCTGCTCTGCGGCGACGCGCAAGGCGTGGACTCGCGCTTCGTCAAAGGTCTCGCCGTGCAGCAGCACTTCGGCGCCGAAGCCGCGGGTGCGCTCGACCTTGACAGTCGGCGTGTGCCGCGGCATCACGATCACGGCGCGCAAGCCGAGGCGCTGTGCATGGTGGGCCACGCCCTGGGCGTGATTGCCGGCCGATGCGGTGATCACGCCCTTCAGCGGCGCGGCGCCGGCATCGCGGGCCGCGACCAGCGCGAGCAATTTGTTCAACGCGCCGCGCTCCTTGAAGGAGGCGGTGAACTGCAGGTTCTCGAACTTCAGGAAGACCTGGGCACCGGTGATCTCGGACAGCGTCTTCGACTCGACGCAGGGCGTGTCGAGCACATGGCCGGCGAGCCGCTGCGCGGCGGCCTCGACATCGGCCAGGGTCACCGGGGCCGGTGACGCCGCTGCTGTCAAGCGGTGCCTCCGACGGTCAGCCCGTCGATCCGCAAGGTCGGCTGGCCGACACCGACCGGCACGCTCTGGCCTTCCTTGCCGCAGGTGCCGACACCGGTATCGAGCTGCAGGTCGTTGCCGATCATCTTCACGCGCGTCAGTGCGTCGGGGCCATTGCCGATGATGGTCGCGCCCTTGACCGGATACTGGACGCGGCCGTTCTCGACCCAGAAGGCTTCGCTGGCGGAAAACACGAACTTGCCGCTGGTGATGTCGACCTGGCCGCCGCCGAAGTTGGTGGCGTACAGGCCCTTCTTGATGCTCGCGACGATCTCGTCCTTGCTCTTGTCGCCGCCCAGCATGTAGGTGTTGGTCATGCGCGGCATCGGCACGTGGGCGTAGCTTTCGCGCCGGCCGTTGCCGGTCGGCTTGACCTTCATCAGCCGCGCGTTCATCGAATCCTGGATGTAGCCCTTCAGGATGCCGTCCTCGATCAGCACGTTGCGCTGGCTCGCGTTGCCCTCGTCGTCGACGTTCAGCGAGCCGCGCCGGTCGGGCAGGGTGCCGTCGTCGAGCACGGTCACGCCCCTGGCGGCGACGCGCTTGCCGATCTTGCCGCTGAACGCGCTGGAGCCCTTGCGGTTGAAGTCGCCTTCGAGGCCATGGCCGATGGCCTCGTGCAGCAGGATCCCGGGCCAGCCCGGACCGAGCACCACGGTCATCTCGCCGGCCGGTGCGGGACGGCTCTCGAGGTTCGTCAGCGCGGCGTTGACGGCCTGGTCCACGTAGCCGGCGATCACACCGTCTTGGAAGTAGCCCAGACCGAAGCGGCCGCCGCCGCCGCCCGAACCCATCTCGCGGCGGCCGTTCTGCTCGGCGATCACCGTGAGGCTCAGACGCACCAGCGGGCGCACGTCGGCGGCGAGCGTGCCGTCGGCGCGTGCCACCAGCACCACGTCGTACTCGCCGGCCAGGCCCGCCATCACCTGCACGACGCGGGGGTCCCGGGCGCGCGCCATTTTCTCGACCCGCTCCAGCAGTGCGACCTTCTGCGTGCTGTCGAGCGTGGCGATCGGGTCCATCGGCGTGTACAGCACGCGGCTGCGGGCGATCTTCGGCGCGCCGCCGACCTTGACCGAGCGGCTCGTGCCCGATGCGGCGATGGTGCGCACGGTGCGCGCCGCGTCGAGCAGCGCGGCTTCGGAGATGTCGTCGCTGTAGGCGAAGGCGGTCTTCTCGCCGGCCACGGCGCGCACCCCCACGCCCTGGTCGATACCGAAGCTGCCGCTCTTGACGATGCCTTCCTCGAGGCTCCAGCCCTCGCTGCGCGTGTACTGGAAATAGAGGTCGGCGTCGTCGATGCGGTGCTCGCCGATCACGCGCAGGGCGCTGGCGAGCTTGGCTTCGTCGAGACCGAAGGGTTCGAGCAACACCTGGCGGGCGACAGCCAGACGTTCGAGGGTGGGTTCACGCGAAATCATGTTTCGATTCTAGGCAGGAGGGGGTGTCACACGCTTCACCAATCTTTACCGATCCGTCGGGCCGGCGTGTGCACGACGACTCGGCCCCGGCGTTGCTAGGGTGTGGGCATCTTCCCACCTTTGCCTGAACGAGGAGCATCCACGATGAAAGCCGTCCCGATCCTGTTGAGCGCCGCCCTGTGGGCCGCCGCCGCTGCCAGCTTCGCCCAGGGCGCAACCGCCACGCCGCGCATCGATCAGCGCGAGCAGCGGCAGGAGCAACGTGTCCAGCAGGGCGTGGGCTCGGGCGCGCTGACACCCAAGGAGACCTACCGGCTCGAGAAGGAGCAGGCCCACATCGACAAGGCCGAAGCCAGCGCCAAGTCCGACGGGACGGTGACGGCATCCGAGCGCAAGCGCCTGATGAAGATGCAGAACCGCGCCAGCCACGACATCCGGCGCCAGAAGCATGACCGGCAGGTCGTTGCGCCCAAGACCTGACGCGACGCGGTGCTCCCGGCTGCGGCGCGCGGTGGAGCCCCGCGGGCGGGACCGACGCCTTGCCCGGGCCTACTCAGACCGGGGCGCCACCATCCTCCTCGTGGGCCTTCAACAGCAATGCGCGCTCGTAGAGCGCGTTGCGTGGGGCGCCGCTGGCCTCGGCGGTGAGCGCCACCGCCTGCTTCAGCGGCAGTGCCGCCAGCAAGGTGCGCAGCAGTCGGTCGCTGTCGGTCGCCACCGCGCTGCCGGTATCGATCGCCGCCGGCAGTGCGTGCAGCACCAGCACGAATTCACCGCGCATGCGGTGGGTGTCCGCGGCGAGCCAGTCCGGCAGGGCCGCAGCGCTCAGGTTCTCGATGTGCTCGAACTGCTTGGTCAGTTCGCGGCACAGGCTCAGTTGCCGGGCCGGCATGGCCTGGGCCATCGCGGTCGCCAGCGCAGCGATGCGATGCGGTGCTTCGAACAGCACGGTCGTCTCGGGTCGCTCGGCCAGCTCGCGCAGCTGGGCAGCCCGCTCGGCGGCCTTGCTGGACAGAAAGCCGACGAAGCGGAAGCCTTGACCCTGCGTGTCGCCGGCCGCGCTGAGCGCCGTGGTCACGCTGCTCGCGCCGGGCAGCGGCAGCACGCGGTGACCGGCCGTGCGCACGGCAGCGACCAGGCGCGCGCCGGGGTCGCTGACGGCCGGCGTGCCGGCGTCGCTGGCATAGGCGATGCGTTCGCCGCGCCCCAGCCGCTCGATCACGGACTGCGCCGCCTGCACCTCGTTGTGTTCGTGCAGCGCGATCAGCGGCTTGTCGAGCCCCAGGTGGCGCAGCAGCGGCGCGGTGACGCGTGTGTCCTCGCAGGCCACGGCGTCGGCCAGCGCCAGCGCATGGATCGCGCGCAGCGTCAGGTCGGCCAGATTGCCGATCGGCGTGGCCACGACATAGAGCGCGCCTTTGGGATACTGCTGGGCGCCGGCCGCGCTGGCGGCTGCTTGCTGGATCAACGGGGCGTCGATGGTCACGACCAAGGCGGTGGGAGACGAGGGCGAGGACCGGGCGCTGGCTTACCTGCTGCGCGCCGGCCTCAGGCTGGTGGAGCGCAATTATCGAGTCGCTCGCGGCCCGCGTGCACGCGGCGGCGAGATCGACCTCGTGCTGCGGGAGCGCGACGGCACGCTGGTGTTCGTCGAGGTGCGTGCGCGGGCGGCCCGCTCGCGCGCCGGGGCGGCGGCCACGGTGTCGAGTGCGAAGCGACAGCGGCTCGTGCTGGCCGCGCGGCACTACCTGATGCGCTTTGCGTCGCCGCCGCCCTGCCGTTTCGATGTGGTCGCGATCGACGGCGAGCGCCTCGAGTGGCTGCGCGCGGCCTTCGACGCCGCCTGATGCCGCCGACGATCAGGTGGCAAAGGCGCGGAACCCGAGTCCGCAAAACGGTGTCATATCATCATGGGCATGCTTGAACAACGTATCCAACGGCACTTTTTCGACAGTGCCGACCTGAAGAACCAGGCCGCCGAGGTGTTGAGCAAGCCGATCGCCGATGCCGTGCAGGCGGTGCTCGGCTGCATCACGGCCGGTGGCAAGGTGCTGGCTTGCGGCAACGGCGGCTCTGCCAGCGACGCCCAGCATTTCGCGGCCGAGTTCGTCGGCCGCTTCGAGCGCGAGCGGCCCGGGCTCGCCGCGATCTCGCTGAGCACCGACACCTCGATCCTCACCGCGCTCGGCAACGACTACGATTTCAATTCGATCTACGCCAAGCAGGTGCAGGCGCTGGGCAATCCCGGCGACGTGCTGCTCGCCATCACCACCAGCGGCAATTCGGCCAATATAGTGGCCGCGGTGGATGCGGCCCATGACAAGGACATGACCGTGATCGCGCTCACCGGCCGTGGCGGTGGCAAGCTCGGTGCGCGGCTGACCGAGACCGACGTTCACATCTGCGTACCTCACGAGCGCACCGCGCGCATCCAGGAGGTGCACATCCTCGCGATCCACTGTCTGTGCGACGCGGTCGATGTGCAATTGCTCGGCGAACAGGACCTCACATGACTTCACGACTCACGCCCTCTCCGTCCACCCGATCCATGGTGCTTCGCGTGGCGCTGGCTGCGCTGGTGGGCACCTCGCTCGCTGGCGCGCTGGGCGGCTGCGCGCTGCTGATCGGCGGTGCTGCGGTGGGCAGCGCGATGATGTACAGCGATCGCCGCACCTCCGGCACTCAGATTGAAGACCAGGGCATCGAACTGAAAGGTGCCACGCGCATCAAGGAGACCATCGGCGAACGCGGCCGCGTCAGCCTGACCAGCTTCAACCGCACCGTGCTGCTGACGGGTGATGTGCCCACCGAAGCGGACAAGACCGCTGTCGAGGCGGCGATCGCGCGGCTCGAGAACGTGCGGTCCACCCTCAACGAGCTGGTCGTTGGCCCGGCCCTGTCGCTGGGTGATCGCTCGAACGACGCGCTGATCACCAGCAAGGTCAAGGCGAGCTACGTCGATGCGCGCGACATCTTCGCCAATGCCTACAAGGTCGTCACCGACCGGGGTGTCGTCTACCTGATGGGCCGCGTCACCGACCGCGAGGCCGACCGCGGCGTGGCGATCGCCCGTGGCGTGTCGGGGGTCGTGAAGGTCGTCAAGGCCTTCGAGATCATCACCGAAGCCGAACTCGCGCAGACGGTGCCGAAAGAGGCGCCGAAGACGTCGCCGAGCCCGGCCCGGTGAGCCCCGGCTTGCGGCCGCTGCGCGGTACGCGTCCTCAGGGCCCGGTCGATCACTTGAGGCGCTCGATCAGGCTGGAGGTGTCGCGGCGCCCACCACCGGTTGCCTGCACGTCGGCGTAGAACTGGTCGATCAGGGCCGTGGCCGGCAGGCGGGCACCGTTGCGATGGGCCTCGTCCAGGCACAGGCCGAGGTCCTTGCGCATCCAGTCGACCGCGAAGCCGAAATCGAACTGGCCGTCGACCATCGTCGGCCCGCGGTTGTCCATCTGCCAGCTTTGCGCCGCGCCCTTGCCGATCACGCCGAGCACGGCCTTCATGTCCAGCCCGGCCTTCTGACCGAAGGCGATCGCTTCGCTCAGGCCCTGCAGCAAGCCGGCGATGGCGATTTGGTTCACCATCTTCGCGAGCTGGCCGGCACCGGTCTCACCGAGCAGGGTGACGGCCTTCGAGAAGGCCATCGCCACCGGCTGGATCTTCGCGAAAGCGGCCGCATCGCCGCCGCACATCACGGTCAGCGTGCCGTTGATCGCACCGAGATTGCCACCGGAGACCGGCGCGTCGATGAACTGCAGGCCGTGTTCGCGCGCCACCGCAGCCAGTTCGCGGGCGATGTCGGCCGACGCGGTGGTGTGGTCGACGAACACGGAGCCGGGCTTCATGGCCTGGAAGGCGCCGTCCGCGCCGGTCGTCACGGAGCGCAGGTCGGCGTCATTGCCGACGCAGGCGAACACGATGTCGGCGTCCTGCACGGCCGCCCTGGGCGTCGGGGCGGCGCTGCCGCCGTATTCGCTCGCCCAGGCCTGCGCCTTGGCCGCGGTGCGGTTGTACACGCACACCTTGTGTCCGGCGTGCGCCAGATGGCCGGCCATCGGGTGGCCCATCACTCCCAGGCCCAGGAAGGCAACGCGCTGCGAGGGGATCGGATCGTAGGTCTTGCTGGTCATGGGGCGACTCCGGAAAGGGGAACGGCCCCGAAACGAGGCCGTTCTGCGGAGCGATGATCGCTCAAACCGGGGCGGCCCACAGGGCCGCGGGGCTTCACACAATCGTCAGGTGCTCGGTGCCGGCCGCCAGGTCGGAATTGCGCGCACGGTTGCTGTTGAGCTTGATCTGCAGCCGCAGGTCGTTGACCGAATCGGCATTGCGCAACGCGTCCTCGTAGGTGACCAGCTGACCCTCATAGAGGTCGTACAGACTCTGGTCGAAGGTCTGCATGCCGAGCTCGCGGCTCTTCTTCATGAGCTCCTTGATCTCGGCCACCTCGCCCTTGAAGATCAGGTCGGAAATCAGCGGCGTGTTCAGCAGGACCTCGACCGCCGCAACCCGACCCCTGCCCTCCTGACGCGGCAGCAGCCGCTGCGAGACCAGCGCCTTCAGGTTCAGCGACAGGTCCATCAGCAACTGTGCACGCCGCTCTTCGGGAAAGAAGTTGATGATGCGGTCCAGCGCCTGGTTGGCGCTGTTCGCATGCAGCGTGGCCATGCAAAGGTGGCCGGTCTCGGCGAAGGCCACCGCGTGCTCCATGGTCTCGCGGTCGCGGATCTCGCCCATCAGGATCACGTCGGGCGCCTGGCGCAGCGAGTTCTTCAGCGCCGGGGCCCAGTCGTCCGTGTCGATGCCGACTTCGCGCTGCGTCACGATGCAGTTCTTGTGCGGATGCACGAACTCCACCGGGTCCTCGATGGTGATGATGTGGCCGTAGGAGTTCTCGTTGCGGTAGTCGACCATCGCCGCCAGCGAAGTGCTCTTGCCCGAGCCGGTCGCGCCGACGAAGATCACCAGCCCGCGCTTGGTCGCGGCCACGTCCTTGAGCACCTGCGGCAGACCCAGCGAGTCGATCGTCGGCAAGGTCTGCGGGATCGTCCGCAGCACCAGGCCCACGCAGCCCTGCTGCACGAAGGCATTCACCCGGAAGCGGCCGATGCCGGTCGGCGCGATCGCGAAATTGCACTCCTTGGTGCGCTCGAACTCGGCCGCCTGCTTGTCGTTCATGATCGCGCGTGCCAGCGCCATCGTGTGCTGGGGCGTCAGCGGCTGCGGCGACACCTTGGTGACGCGGCCGTCGACCTTGACCGCCGGCGGAAAGTCCGCCGTCAGGAAAAGATCGGAGCCATTGCGGGCGACCATCAGCCGCAACAGATCATTGACGAATTTCGACGCTTGATCGCGTTCCATGAGTTTCTCCCTTTCGGCTTACAACGGCCGCAGCGGTGGCTCAGCCACCGGACAACAAAGCGGAAAGCCTGGCGCTGACCTGGCGCAGGCGCAGCGACAGGCGCCGTGCCAGCGAGGCCAGCAGCGCCAGCGCGAGGCGGGGCTCGGTGCGCATCATTTCGTCGAGACGCTGTGCGTCGAGCACGGCCACGACGCAAGGTGTGAGCGTGATGCAGGCCGAAAAGCGCGAGCCGGCATCCAGCACCGACATCTCGCCGAGCATGTCACCGGCGCGCACCTCGGCCAGGCGCACCCGCCCGCCGCCAGGCTGCACCCGCTCGACGCCGATGCGGCCTTCGAGCACGATCAGCAGGTAGTTGCCCTGCTCGTCCTGGCCGATCACTTCCTGGTTCGCGGGCACTGCAAAGTAGCGCAGGTGCGCGCCGATGTGTGCCAGTTCCGCTGCGCCGAGGGCGACCACGTGCGTGTCGGCGAGCCACAGCTGCGTGAACAGCGCGCAGGCGCGGACTTCGTCATAGGCCTGCGCCCTCGCCGGCCCGGCGCGGGTGTCCCAGTCGACTGTCTGCGCGGCAGCTTCGTCACCGAGCGCGAGCGGCGTGGCGGCGCCTTCGGTCTCGCTCGCCGTGCCCACCCGTCGATCGAGCTGTTTTTTCACAGGGAACGCGCTGGCGGCCGCGGTATGGGAGCCCGGGCTCAGCCCGGGAAGTTCTCGGGTGACTTGGCCTTGCCACGTGCCTCGGCCGGCGTGATGAGATTGCGGCGCACCAGGTCCGTCAGGTTCTGGTCCAGCGTCTGCATGCCCATGCTGTTGCCGGTCTGGATCGAGCTGTACATCTGCGCGACCTTGGCCTCGCGGATCAGGTTGCGGATGGCCGGCGTGCCCAGCATGATCTCGTGCGCGGCGACCCGGCCCGAGCCGTCTTTCAACTTGCACAGCGTCTGCGAGATCACGCCGATCAGCGATTCCGACAGCATCGCGCGCACCATGTCCTTCTCGGCCGCCGGGAAGACGTCGATCACGCGGTCGATGGTCTTCGCGGCGCTGCTGGTGTGCAAGGTGCCGAACACCAAGTGGCCGGTCTCGGCAGCGGTCAGCGCGAGGCGGATGGTTTCGAGGTCGCGCATTTCGCCCACCAGGATCGCGTCCGGGTCCTCGCGCAGCGCTGAACGCAAGGCATTGCTGAAGCTCAGCGTGTGCGGCCCGACCTCGCGCTGGTTGATCAGGCAGCGCTTGGACTCGTGCACGAACTCGATCGGGTCCTCGACCGTCAGGACGTGGCCGTACTCGTTCTCGTTGAGGTGGTTGACCATGGCCGCCAGCGTCGTGCTCTTGCCCGAGCCGGTCGGTCCGGTCACCAGCACCAGGCCGCGCGGCTTCAGCGAGAGCTCGGCGAAGATCTTCGGCGTGTTCAGCTGTTCGAGCGTCAGGATCTTGCTCGGGATGGTGCGGAACACCGCGCCCGCGCCGCGGTTCTGGTTGAAGGCATTGACGCGAAAGCGCGCCAGACCCTGGATCTCGAACGAGAAGTCGCATTCCAGCGTCTCCTCGTAGGCCTTGCGCTGCGCATCGTTCATGATGTCGTACACCATGTCGTGCACGTTCTTGTGGTCCAGCGGGTCCACATTGATGCGCCGCACGTCGCCATGCACCCGGATCATCGGCGGCAGGCCTGCGGACAAGTGCAGGTCGGAGGCCTTGTTCTTGACCGAGAACGCCAGCAGTTGGGTGATGTCCATGGGTTGGGTGGCGAGCGCAGTGCGTGCGCCAGACGGCAGAGGTTCAGAGGATTATGGCGACGATCGCGAGCAAGATACAAGAAGTGAGCGGGCGCATCGCACAAGCGTGTGACGTGGCGCACCGTCCTGTGGCAAGCGTCACGCTGCTGGCGGTCAGCAAGACGTTTGGCGCCGACAGCGTGCGCGAGGCCCTGGCGGCCGGCCAGACGCGCTTCGGCGAGAACTACGTGCAGGAGGCCCTCGACAAGATCGCTGCGCTGGCCGATGTGCGAGCGCAGCTCGAGTGGCACCTGATCGGTCCTCTGCAGGGCAACAAGACCCGTGTCGTGGCCGAGGCCTTCGACTGGGTGCACTCGATCGACCGGCTGAAGATCGCCCAGCGCCTGTCGGAGCAGCGGCCGGCGAGGCTGGCGCCGCTGCAGGTCTGTCTGCAGGTCAACATCAGCGGTGAGGCCAGCAAGAGCGGGCTGGCGCCGGCCGAGGTCGAAGCGGCGGCGCGCGCGGTGGCAGCGTTGCCGCAGCTGCGGCTGCGCGGGCTGATGGCGATCCCGGAGCCGGCCGGCGACCTGGCGGCGCAGCGCCGGCCGCACCGTGCGTTGCGCGAGTTGCTCGAACGGCTCAATGGCGCCGGGCTTGCGCTCGACACCTTGTCGATGGGCATGACAGCCGACCTGGAGGCGGCGGTGCTCGAAGGCGCCACCATCGTACGGGTCGGCACCGCGATCTTCGGCGCCCGTCCGCCAGCCGCCCCGCGAACGGAGTGAGCGCGAGTGCGCGCCTTCCTCAGGTCTTGCGCCAGCGCGCCAGCAGCGCCCCCGCCTCGCCGACGAGCCCCCTGCGGAAGGCGAGCACACAGACGATGAAGATGAGCCCGGTGACGAGGGTGACCGACTCGCCCAGGCCGTTGAACCAGCCGATGCCGGTGAGCTCGGCCAGCACCCGGCCGACGTCGCCGATCTTGTTCTCCAGCGCCACGACCACCAGCGCGCCCACCATCGGCCCGACCATCGTGCCCATGCCGCCCACCAGCGTCATCAGGATCACCGCCCCCGAGGTCGTCCACACCGCGTCGGTGAGTGTCGCGAAGCCCAGCACCAGCGTCTTCGTCGCCCCCGCCAGCCCGGCCAGCGCCGCCGACAGCACGAAGGCCACCAGCTTGAAACGCTCCACGTCGTAGCCCAGCGACGTGGCCCGCGCCTCGTTCTCCCGGATCGAGGTCAGCACCTGCCCGAACGGCGAATGCACCGTGCGGTAGATCAGCCAGAACGCGGCGATGAAGATCGCCAGCACCACGTAGTACAGCGTCAGGTCGCTCGCCAGGTCCAGCCCCAGGAAGCGCCCGCGCGGCACCGACTGCAGCCCGTCCTCGCCGCCGGTGAAGGGCGCCTGCAGGAAGAAGAAGAACAGCATCTGCGACAGCGCCAGCGTGATCATCGAGAAATAGATCCCCGAGCGCCGGATCGCCAGCCAGCCGAACGCCAGCCCGGCCAGCGCCGCCACCGCCGCACCGAACAGCAGCCCGAGAGGCGCCGGAAAGCCCCAGACCTTGAGCGCATGGCCGGCACCGTAGGCCGCCGCCCCCAGGAAGGCCGCATGGCCGAAGGACAGCAGCCCGGTGAAGCCGATCAGCAGGTTGAAGGCGCAGGCGAAGAGCGCATAGCACAGCACCTTCATCACGAAGATCGGGTAGGCGCCCAGCGCCGGCAGCAGCGCGATGGCGATGAAGAGCGCGGCGTAGCCGAGCAGCGGGGATCGTTGGTTTGTCATCTCACGGACTCCGACGCGAAGGACGCGTGGTGCGAACGGAGCGTATCGAGCAGACGCCGCGGGTCCGGCTTCGCCGGCCCGCCAGCGTCGCCCCCTTCGAGGGGGAGCGGCGCAGCCGCAACGGGGGTGGTCGTCATTTTTCCTTCCCGAACAGGCCGGCCGGTCGGATCAGCAGCACGATGGCCATGATGACGAACACCACGGTGCTGGAGGCCTCGGGGTAGACCACCTTGGTGAGGCCCTCGACCAGCCCCAGGCCCAGGCCGGTGACGATGGAGCCCAGGATGGAGCCCATGCCGCCGATCACGACCACCGCGAAGACGGTGATGATGAGGTTCGAGCCCATCAGCGGCGAGACCTGGATGATGGGGGCGGCCAGCACGCCGGCGAAGGCCGCCAGTGCCACGCCGCCGGCGTAGGTGAGCGTGACCAGGCGTGGCACGTTGATGCCGAAGGCCTGCACCAGGCGCGGGTTCTCGGTGCCGGCGCGCAGCGTGGCGCCCAGCGAGGTCTTCTCGATCAGCGCCCACACCGCCAGGCACACCACCAGCGAGGCGGCGACGACCCAGGCGCGGTAGTTGGGCAGGATCATGAAGCCCAGGTTGGTGGCGCCCGACAGCGCCTCGGGCACCGGGTAGGGCTGGCCGGAGACGCCGTAGAAGGAGCGAAAGACGCCTTCGGCCACCAGGGTGATGCCGAAGGTCAGCAGCAGGCCGTAGAGGTGGTCGAGCCGGTAGAGCCACTGCAGCAGCAGCCGCTCGATCAGGATGCCCAGCACGCCCACCAGCAGCGGCGCGGCCAGCAGCATGACCCAGTAGTTCAGCCCCAGGTACTCCAGCCCCATCCAGGCCAGGAAGGCCCCCATCATGTACAGCGCCCCGTGGGCGAAGTTGATGATGTTGAGCATGCCGAAGATCACCGCCAGCCCCAGCGACAGGATCGCGTAGAACGAGCCGTTCACCAGCCCCAGCAGCAGCTGGCCCAGCAGCGCCGGCAGGGGTATGCCGAGAAAGTCGTTCATGCTGACGTCGTCCGTGTTGGCGGTTCTTCAGGCCCGCACCAGCGCGGCCCCGCAGCGGCGGCGAACGGGGACCGGTGTCACTTCTTGACCAGCGGGCACTTGCTGTCGGCCAGCTTCGTGAAGGCCTGGTCGCCGGGGATCTTCTCGACCACCTTGAAGTAATCCCAGGGTTCGATCGACTCCTTCTGCGACTTCACCTGCAGCAGGAACATGTCGTGCACTGCGCGGCCATCGGCGCGGATCGTGCCCTTGGCGTAGAAGTCGTTGATCGGCGTGGCCTTCATCTGCGCCATCACCTTCTCGCCGTCGTCGGTCTTGGCCGCCTCGACCGCTTTCAGGTAGTGCGCCGTGGCGGAGTAGTCGGCCGCCTGCAGCGACGAGGGCATGCGCTTCATCTTCTCGAAGAAGCGGCGGCTCCAGGCGCGCGCCTCCGGGCTCTGGTTCCAGTACCAGCTGTCCGTCATGTACATGCCCTGGGTCGCGTTCAGCCCGAGCGAATGGATGTCGTTGATGAACATCAGCAGGCCGGCGAGCTTCATGGTCTTGGTCACGCCGAACTCGTTGGCCGCCTTGATCGCATTGATGGTGTCGCCGCCGGCATTGGCCAGCCCCAGGATCTGCGCCTTGCTCGACTGCGCCTGCAGCAGGAAGGACGAGAAATCCGAGGCCGACAGCGGGTGCTTCACGCTGCCGAGCACCTGGCCGCCCGACTTGGTCACCACCGCCGTGGTGTCGTTCTGCAGCGACTGGCCGAAGGCGTAGTCGGCCGTCAGGAAATACCAGGTCTTGCCGCCCGCCTTCGTGACCGCCCCTCCCGTGCCGTTGGCCAGCGCCACCGTGTCGTAGGCATAGTGGATCGAGTACGGCGTGCAGTCCTCGTTGCTGACGCGCGCCGAGCCGGCGCCGATCACGATGTAGGGCTTCTTCTTCTCGGCCGCCACCTTCGCCATCGCCAGCGCGGCGCCGGAGTTGGTGCCGCCGATCAGCATGTCGACGCCCTGGGTGTCGAACCATTCGCGCGCCTTGCTGGCGGCGACATCGGCCTTGTTCTGGTGGTCCGCGTAGACCACCTCGATCTTCTTGCCTGCCACCATGCCTTTCATGTCGGCCACCGCCATCTTGATGGCTTCCACGCCGCCGGCGCCGTCGAGGTCGGCGTACAGGCCCGACATGTCGGTGATGATGCCGATCTTGACGATGTCTCCCGAAACCTGGGCCTGTGCCGAGCCGGCGCCGATGGTGAGGCCGCAGGCTGCACCGGCAGCCAGCGCGATGCGCGAGAGAGCGTGGGTCATGCAGATCTCCTTGGGGTGTGTTGTGATGAGAAGCGAAGCGCGCGGGGGTTCAGACGCTGAGCAGTTCATCGAGCTGAGCCTGTTTGGCGGCGAGCTCGGAGGCGGGGAAGGACAGCGCGACCAGGCCGTGCTCGACCACGTGGAAGTGATCGGCCAGCGGGGCGGCGAAGCGGAAGTTCTGCTCCACCATCACGATGGTGAAGCCCTGCGCCTTGAGCGCCCTGATCATGCGCGCCAGCGCCTGCACGATCACCGGCGCCAGGCCCTCGGAGATCTCGTCGAGCAGCAGGATGTCCGCCCCGATCCGCAGGATGCGGGCCACCGCCAGCATCTGCTGCTCGCCGCCCGACAACCGCGTGCCCGGGCTGGCGCGGCGCTCGGCCAGGTTGGGGAACATCGCGTAGATCTCGGCCTCGCCCATCGCCTTGCCGCGCCCGGCCTTCAGGCGTGGCGGCAGCTGCAGGTTCTCTTCGGTCGTGAGCGAGGCGAAGATGCCGCGCTCCTCCGGGCAGTAGCCGAGTCCCAGGTGGGCGATGCGGTGGGTGGGCAGCCCGATGGTTTCCTGCCCGTGCACCTTGATCGAGCCCTTGCGGCTGCCGGTCAGGCCCATGATGGCGCGCAGCGTGGTGGTGCGCCCGGCGCCGTTGCGCCCGAGCAGCGTGACCACCTGCCCGCGCGGCACCGCCAGCTCGATGCCGTGCAGGATGTGGCTCTCGCCGTACCAGGCGTGCAGGCCCTTGATCTCCAGCGCCAGGGGGCCGCTCATCCGTGGGCTCCCTGCAGCTCGGTGGCCTCGCTGCCCATGTAGGCTTCGAGCACCGCCGGGTGCCGGGAGACGCTGGCGTAGTCGCCCTCGGCGAGCACCGCGCCGCGCGCCAGCACGGTGAGGCGGTCGGCGATGGTGGCGACGACCTTCATGTTGTGTTCCACCATCAGCACGGTGCGGCCTTCGGCCACGCGCTTGATGAGGGCGGTGACGCGCTCGACGTCCTCGTGGCCCATGCCCTGGGTGGGCTCGTCGAGCAGCATGAGCTCGGGGCTCATGGCCATGGTGGTGGCGATCTCCAGCGCGCGCTTGCGGCCGTAGGGCAGGTCGGCGGCCTTCAGCGGGGCCATCTCGCGCAGATCGACCAGCTCCAGCAGTTCGAGCACGCGCGCGTCGAGCGCGCGCAGGCCCGAGAGGCTCTTCCAGAAATGGAAGGAGCTGCCGGTGAAGCGCTGCAGGCCGATGCGCACGTTCTCCAGCACGCTGAGGTGGGGGAACACGGCGGAGATCTGGAAGGAGCGGATCACGCCGCGCCGCGCGATCTGCGCGGATTTCTCGTGAGTGATGTCGTGGCCGTTGAAGTGGATCGTGCCGCGCGTGGGGGCGAGGAACTTGGTCAGCAGGTTGAAGCAGGTGGTCTTGCCGGCGCCGTTGGGCCCGATCAGCGCATGGATGTGGCCGCGCTGCACCTGCAGGTTCACGCGGTCCACGGCCGTGAAGCCCTTGAACTCCTTCGAGAGATCGCGTGTCTGGAGGATGTAGTCGCTCATGCAGAGGAAAGGGGCCGGCAGGGCCTTGCACTCTAAGGCAGCGCTGTTGCGCTGCAACAGGCGGGGTTCCCCTTACGTGGGTTTGCGCAACGGCGCGGACCCCGAGCCGTGCGAACGGGCCCCAAGGCGGTGCGCCGTCGCGATCTCGATCGGTGCTGCCGACGGCCTCTGCGCTACTGCTGGGCCGTCTCCAGGGTGCTGCCAGGGCATTGCCACCACCACATCCGAGAGCCGACGCGCAACAGCGCCCCGTGCATCTTCAGGTAGGCGTCCTGCACGTCGTAGGCCTGCTGTTCGGTCGCACGCGTGGCTTCGCAGGTCGCGTAGATGGCGGCGCCGCGCTGGGCATATTGCAGGGCGTGCACATACTCATGGACCACGAAGCTCTCCCATTCCACACCCCGCTGGCGGCCCCACTCGAGCACCAGGATCCGGTTGCTGTCGGTGTCGTACACCGCCTGCAAGCCATGGCAGGGCGCGCCTTCGTCCTTGCAGACGAGAGCCTGCAACTGCGGTTCCGTGACCGACCAGACCGCCGGCACGGTGCCGCGGGGCAAGGGAGGCAGGCCACTGAGACGCTCGGCCGTGGCCAGAAGCGGCGCGACCTCGCCGATCGGCACGGGCGTGTACGCAGATCGAGCAGGGACGGCAGCGACGTACTCACCGTGCTGCGCCAGTGAGTGCTCCGGTATCCCCGGCAGTGCCATGAACAGCCAGGCGGCCGTGGCAGGCACGAGGCGGTGCGTCGCTCTCTTCACCGTTCAACCTGTCCGCTGTCGAGGGCCGATCGAACGCCACGGCCCCCAGGGGCCGAAGCGGCCAGGGCGCAACGCCATCGTCGCGGATGCCACCACGGTGGGTGTGCCACGTTGCACAGCATGCCGTCAAATGAAGCGGGAACCGGGTGGGGCTGCCTGACAACCCTGTCCGCTTCTCCCCGATTCGAAAGCAAGAGTCGGGGTGTCTCGTCGGTTCACGACGCCTAAAGTTGTCGTATCGATGGACGGAAACGACAGCAGACCATGAACATGAACACCAAGACCGAACGGCTCGCCGCGGCAACCGTGAGCGATCCGCGCTGGGCGGCGGTGGTGGCCCGCGACCCGCAGGCCGACGGTCGGTTCTTCTATTCAGTCCGCTCGACCGGCGTGTACTGCCGGCCGAGCTGCCCGGCGCGAGCGGCCCGGCCCGAGAACGTGGCCTTCCATGCGACGGCGGCAGACGCGCAGCGCGCGGGCTTCCGTCCCTGCCTGCGCTGCAAGCCCGATCAGCTCTCGCTCGCGGCCCGGCAGGCGGCCAGGGTCGCCGAGTTGTGCCGCTTCATCGAAGCCGCGGAGCAGGCGCCGACACTCGAGGAGCTGGCACGGCACGCCGGCATGAGCGCCTACCACCTGCACCGCGTCTTCAAGGCCGCGACCGGCCTGACGCCCAGGGCCTATGCCGCCGCGCACCGCGCCCGGCGCCTGCGCGAAGCGCTCGGCCGCAGCGGCACGGTGACCGACGCGATCTATGGCGCCGGCTACAACTCCGGCGGCCGCTTCTACGAAGAGGCCGATCAGGTGCTCGGCATGACTGCCACGCGCTACCGCGCCGGCGGCGCCGACACCGCGATCCGCTTCGCCATCGGGCAATGCTCGCTCGGTGCCATCCTCGTCGCGCAAAGCGACCGCGGTGTCTGCGCGATCCTGATCGGCGACGACCCGGACACGCTGGCGCACGATCTGCAGGACCGCTTCCCGCAGGCGCAGCTGATCGGCGGCGAGGCGGCCTTCGAGCAGCTCGTTGCGCGGGTGGTCGGCTTCGTCGAGGCGCCGCGGCTCGGCCTCGACCTGCCGCTCGACGTGCGCGGCACCGCCTTCCAGCAGCGCGTCTGGCAGGCGCTGCGCGAGATCCCGGCCGGGCGGACCGCGAGCTACGCCGACATCGCGCAGCGCATCGGAAACCCGAAATCGGTGCGGGCCGTGGCGCAGGCCTGCGGCGCCAATGCGCTGGCCGTGGCGATTCCCTGCCACCGGGTCGTGCGCAGCGACGGCGCGCTGTCCGGCTATCGCTGGGGTGTCGAGCGCAAGCGCGCGCTGCTCGAAAGGGAAGCGAAGGCATGAACGCACGCGACAGGACGCGGCCTGAACCGGTGGCGGGCATGGCGGTGCGCTCGACGATGGACCTGTTCGCGGCCGCCGATGCGAGCCCGCCCACGCCGCCGTCGACCGAGCCGCTCGCGCCCGGCGCCATCGTGTGGCGCGGCGGGGCGGCGTCCTGCGCCGGCGCCTTGCTGGCCGACCTGCAAGGCGTGCTCGACGCAGCGCCCTTGCGGCACATGCTCACCCCCGGCGGCTTTCGCATGTCGGTGGCGATGACCAACTGCGGCGCGCTCGGCTGGGTCAGCGACGTCACGGGCTACCGCTACGACGCGGCGGATCCGGACAACGCCCGCCCCTGGCCGGCGATGCCGCGGTCCTTCCTCGACCTCGCGACGCGCGCCGCGGCGCAGGCCGGCTTCGACGGTTTCGCGCCCGACGCCTGCTTGGTCAATCGCTACGAGCCCGGAGCCCGGCTGAGCCTGCACCAAGACAGGAACGAACGCGACTTCCGCGCGCCGATCGTCTCGGTTTCGCTCGGCCTGCCCGCGGTCTTCCTGTTCGGCGGCACGAAGCGCAGCGACCGGGCCGCGAGGCTGCCGCTGGCGCACGGCGACGTGGTGGTGTGGGGTGGGCCCGCCCGGCTGCGCTACCACGGCGTGCTGGCGCTGAAGGAGGGGCAGCACGCGCTGACGGGCCGGCACCGCATCAACCTCACGTTCCGGCGGGCGGGCTGACGACGACAGTCCGCCTGGAGATAGTGTGTAGGTACCGCGCGTTGCTGCCGAGGGCGTCGGCCTTCCCGACAAGACACCGAACACCGCCACGAGCTCCTGCCCGAGCTCCAATCTGATGCGTTCGAACGCAACGCCGTATCAGTGGTCGCCGAACTCGTACCTCACGCCCACCCAGAAGGTGCGTGGGGCACCAGGAGCGTAGAAGGTGGCATGGCGCACCGGGCGGTCGCCATTGGCATCGGCCGGGAACGGGCGTGCCTCGAAGTTGCCGGCGTCGTTGAACCCGGTCGCGCCCAGCTGGGCGACGCTGCTGTACTTGCGGTCGAGCAGGTTGGTCACCTGGGCGAACAACTTCAGGCCGGCCGTGGGCCGGTAGTCGGTGTTCAGGTTCAGCACCGCGTAGCCGGGGTTGCGGCCCGAGCCGAGGTAGTAGACGCCGTCGGGCTGGTGCTGGCCGTTCTCGTTGCCGCGCGCCAGCGAACTGCCGATCGCGGTCAGGTCCAGGCCCACCGACCAGGACTCGCTCACCTGCACGTCGGTGAACAGCTTGAGGATGTGCCGCGGCACCAGCGGGATGCGGTCGCCCGGACGGATGTCGATCGTGCCTTCGACGCCGGGGAAGCCGTCTGCTGCGGAGCTGTTGCTGCTGTTGGACGAGCCATCGACCACCTCGCTGCTGCGGAAGGTCGCATCGAGGAAGGTGTAGTTGGCGCCGACCGTGAGGCCCTTGACCACCTGCGCGCTCGCTCCGAGTTCCACACCCTGGCGACGCGTCTTGCCGAAATTCTTGAAGTAGCCGAATCCGGCGGCATCGTCGGCGACGAACAGCAGGTCGTCCTTGTTGTCGGAGCGGAAGATGCCCACGTTCCAGGTGAACGCACCGGGTGCGCCGCCGCGCAGGCCGGCCTCGAAGGTGGTCGTCACCACCTGCTTGAGCGGCGGGTCGCCGGCGAAGGCGTTCGGCAGCTTGCAGGGATTGGCCGGGTCGGCGCAACCCAGCTCGATCGACGACGGCGCGCGGCTGCCCTGGTTCGCGCCGACGTAGGCGGTCAAGGTCTTGCTGGGGGAGAAGGTCAAGCCGATCGCCGGGTTGAGGCGGCTGTAGCGGTGGTCGCCGTCCAGTGAGCCCGGCCCGCCGCCGGGGGTGATCGCGTCGCGGTTCTTCACCGTGATGCGGTTGTAGCGCCCCGACAGCGTGAGGTGGGTGGCCGGGTTGAGCGCGAGCACGCTGCTGCCGTAGAGGCTGTAGGTGCGGGTGCGGCCAGAGAGGTCCACCCGGGTGTCGTAGGGCTCGCCGTCCGCATCGCCGCCATTGACGCCGTCGCCGATGGCGCCGACGCCGGTGATGGAGCGGTCGGGATTCAGGTAGCCGAGTTCGGAGCCCTGCGTGAACTCGCTGCGGCTGAAGTCGGCCGCGGCGCCCGCCACCAGCAGGTTGGGCAGCCCGAACAGCGTGCTGTCAAGGTTCAGCTGTCCGCCGAGACCGTAGTTGCTCTGGTCGGTGCGGGTCTGGTTGATCACGCCGTTGCACTTCTCGGCCGGCTCGTCGAGCAGCAGCGCATTGGCGATGCAGCGCCACTTGGGGAACGCGGTGTTGGCCGCGGTCTCGCCGGCGGTCGGGAAGCCGGTGTAGCCGGCGGCGGTGAGCGCCGTCTGCTCACCGGCGTTCGGCTGGTACAGCGCCTGGTCGAACGAGTCGTCGTTGATGTCGCCGTTGTAGGTCGAGGTCTTGATCTTGCGGTAGTAGACATTGCCGGAGAACGACAGCCCGTCGCTCAGGCCCTGGCTGAGCGCGAGGTTCAGCAGCCACGCCCGGTTCTTGGTGTTGTCGGGCTTGGTGTAGACGCTGGCGTAGTCGCGCTCCAGGAAGCGCTGTTCCTGCAGGCCGTTGCCGTTCAGGTCGGTGTCGGCGACCGCCGCGGTCAGCGAGACCGAGGTGTCGGCGGACTTGAAACCCAGCTTGCCGAACAGCTGCTTCACGTCGGAGGGCGAATCGTCGCGCCAGCCGTCTTCGCGGAACTTGTTGCCGGTGGCGAACCAGTTCAAGCCGCTGTCCTGGCTGCCGCCCGTTTCGAACTCCACCGCAGCCCGCTTGTGCGAGCCTGCCAGGAACTGCACCGAGCTGCCCGGGTTCTTCAGGCCGTCCTTGGTCTGCACCGACAGCGCACCGCCCAGCGTGTTGAGCCCGAACAGCGGGTTGGAGCCGGGCATCAGCGCGATCGAGGAGATCGCCGACTTGGGCACCAGGTCCCAGCTCACCACGTCGCCGAAGGGCTGGTTGAGCCTGACGCCGTCCAGGTAGACCGACAAGCCCTGCTGGGTCCCGAGCAGGGGGGACGCGGTGTAGCCGCGGAAGTTCACGTCCGGCTGGAAGGGGTTGTTCTGGACCTCGTTGACGTAGACGCTGCCCAGCCGGCGGTTGATGAAACTCGTCAGGTCGATCGCGTGGCTGCGCTCGAGGTCGGCCGAGGTCGCGGTCTGCACATTGGCCGGCACCTGGCCCTTCGGAACGCCGAGCCCCGGCAGCGGGGTGACGCCGATGACTTCGACGCGCTCGAGCTGGGCGGCCGGGGGGGACTCCTGGGCGACCACCGGGCCGGAACTGGCGAGACCCCATACGGATGCGGCAGCGACGGCGATGGCGTGGCGCCGGAAGGCGGGGTGGCGGGCGGACATGTCAACTCTCCTCTTGTCGATTTCTTGGTGTGGGTCGGTGTCTGCCGAACGGCACGGGCGAGCCGAACCACGCCGAGCCGCCGGCAGACACAAGTCGAATCATGGGTTTGCGCGGGCCCGGGTTCGTCGGGAAAAGCTCCCGACCTGACGCCGTCGGGGGTAAGACCGGAGGCCGTGCCGGCGGTCTCGGGTTTGCCCTGTGCGGGTTCGTCCCGGGTCGTGTGGGCGCTCAGATCGCCAGCGCCGTCGTGTTTTTCACTTCTTCCATCGCGGCATAGGTGCGCGTCTCGCGCACGCCGGGCAGCGCCCAGATCACGCTTCAGGCGCGCCTCGTAGCCGAGGATGTAGCCCTCGCGCGTGAGCCGCTTCACGCGCGTCACTGACCGCCGTACGCTAGCAGGAAAGGAACGGCGGCCAAGGTGGTGGCCGCGCCTGCTCCGCACGAGGTTCGTCATGCCGCTGCCCAGCCCCCCGCCCGAGTCCCGCCTGCCATCGCCGCTGCGCGACGAGGCCCCCGTCGTCGTCGCCCGGCTGGCGGCGCTGGCCGGTGCGCTGGACTGGGCCGCGGCGCAGGCGCAGGCGCGCCCCTGGGTGCAGGCGGTGCGCGACGAGCCGGCGCCGTTCTGGGCCATGGAGTCCTTGCTGCGCGAGTACCCGATCGCCAGCAGCGAGGGTCTGGCGCTGATGCGGCTGGCCGAGGCACTGCTGCGCGTGCCCGACGCCGCCACCGCCATCGTGCTGACGGCCGACCAGCTGGGCCGCGCCGACTTCGACGCCGCCGCCGAAGGCCCGCACAAGCTGCTGGCCAGCCTGTCGGCCAGCGCCATCGCGCTGTCGAAGAAGTTTCTGCCCGACAGCGACAACCCGCCCGGCCTGTTCAAGCGCCTGGGCGCGCAGACGGTCGTCGCCGCGACGGTGCGCGCCATCCAGTTGCTGGGCCGTCAGTTCGTGCTCGGCCAGTCGATCGCCGAGGCGCTGGTCGAGGCCCGCGGCCAGCGCACGGCCCAGCCGCAGCTGCGTTTCAGCTTCGACATGCTGGGCGAGGGCGCGCGCACCGAGCGCGACGCGCAGCGCTACCTGCGGTCCTACCGCGACGCGATCACGGCGATCGCCGCGGCGGTCGAACCCGGCGCCGGGCCCGAAACCAACGACGGCATTTCCATCAAGCTCTCGGCGCTGTTCCCGCGCTACGAAGATTCGCAGCGCGCACGCGTCGTCGCCGAGCTGCTGCCGCGCGTGCTGACGCTCGTCGACGATGCGGCGGCGGCCGACATCAACCTCACCGTCGATGCCGAGGAGAGTGACCGGCTCGAACTCTCGCTCGAGCTGATCGACGCCGCGGCCGCGCACATCGCGGTGCGGCATCCGCGCTGGCGTGGCTTCGGCCTGGCGATCCAGGCCTACCAGACGCGCGCCGAGGAGTGCGTGCACGAGGTCGCACGCATCGCCCGTGCTCACGGCCTGCGCTTCATGGTGCGGCTGGTCAAGGGCGCCTACTGGGACTTCGAGATCAAGCGCGCGCAGGAGCTGGGCCTGGCGGCCTACCCGGTGTTCACGCACAAGCACCACACCGACATCTCCTACCTCGCCTGCGCGAAGGCACTGCTCGACCACGCCGACGTCATCTACCCGCAGTTCGCCACCCACAACGCCGGCACCATCGCGGCCATCGCCCAGATGGCCCGGGTGCGCCGCGCACCGTTCGAGCTGCAGCGCCTGCATGGGATGGGCGAAGGGGTCTACCGCGAAGTGTCGCGGCAGCCCCCTGCGGGTGAACTGACGACCATGCCCCCCGCTCCCCCCGCTCGAGCGGGGGGGCTGCCGGCGCGGCTGCCGGTGCGCATCTACGCGCCGGTCGGCGAGCACCGCGACCTGCTGGCCTACCTGGTGCGCCGCCTGCTGGAGAACGGCGCCAACTCGTCCTTCGTGCACCAGCTCGCCGACCCGCAGGTCGATGTCGACGCGCTGCTCGCGTCGCCACTGCAGGCCGCGCCCGAGCCGGGCCAGCCGTCGCCGCTGCAGCTCTACGGCAGCGCGCGGCGCAATGCGCTGGGCGTCGACCTGAGCATCACTGCCGCGCGCGCGCCGCTGCTGGCCGCGGTGGCGGCCACCCGCGTGCCCGAGGTGCCCGAGACGCCCGCGCCCGAGATCGACGCGACGATGCGCCGCCTGCATGCCGGCCAAGTGGCCTGGAGCGACACGCCGCTGGCCGAGCGCGCTGCCGCGCTGCTGCGCGCCGCCGACCGGCTGGAGGCCGAGCTGCCGGCCTGGTGCGGGCTGCTGGTGAAGGAGGCGCACAAGACGCTCGGCGACTGCGTGGCCGAGCTGCGCGAGGCGGTCGACTTCTGCCGCTACTACGCGCAGCAGGCACAGGACCGCCTGGGCTCCCGCGAGCTGCCCGGGCCGACCGGCGAATCGAACACGCTGCACCTGCACGGCCGCGGTGTGTTCGTCTGCATCAGCCCGTGGAACTTCCCGCTCGCCATCTTCGCGGGCCAGGTGGTCGCCGCGCTGGTGGCCGGCAACAGCGTGGCCGCCAAGCCGGCCGAGCAGACGCCGGCCGTCGCGCAGCGTTTCGTCGAGTTGCTGCACGCCGCCGGCGTGCCGCGCGATGCGCTGGCGCTGCTGCACGGTCCGGGCGAGACGGTCGGTGCCGCGCTCGTGGCGCACCCGCTGGCGGCCGGCGTGTGCTTTACCGGTTCGACGCAGGTGGCCAAGATCATCCAGCGCACGCTGGCCGCGAAGGACGGACCGATCGTGCCGCTGATCGCCGAGACCGGCGGCCTCAACGCGATGGTGGTCGACAGCAGCGCGCTGCCCGAGCAGGTGGCGGACGCGGTGGTGCAGAGCGCCTTCCGCTCGACCGGTCAGCGCTGCTCGGCGCTGCGCCTGCTGTGCGTGCACCTGGCAATAGCCGACGGCGTGATCGCGATGATCGGCGGCGCGCTGCAGGAGCTGGCCGTCGGCGACCCGGCCGACGTCGCCACCGACGTCGGCCCGGTGATCGACGCCGAGGCGCACGCCGGCCTCGTGCGCCACGTCGAGCGGCTCGAACGCGACGCCAAGCGGCTGGCGCGCGGCACGCTGCCCGACGGCGTGCCGGGCCACTTCATCGCGCCGGCCGCCTACGAGATCGCGCGGGTGAGCGAGCTGCAGCACGAGGTGTTCGGCCCGCTGCTGCACATCGTGCGCTGGGGCCCGGGCACCGCCGCGCCGGACGTCGACGCGCTGGTCGCGCAGATCAATGCGCTGGGCTACGGCCTGACGCTCGGCGTGCAGACGCGCATCGACGCGCGTGCGCAGCGCATCGCGCACGCGGCGCGCGTCGGCAACGTCTACGTCAACCGCAACATGATCGGCGCGGTGGTCGGCGTGCAGCCCTTCGGCGGCGAAGGCCTCAGCGGCACCGGCCCGAAGGCCGGCGGGCCGCTCTACCTGTACCGCTTCTGCGCCGAGCAGGTGGTGACGGTCAACACCGCGGCGGCCGGCGGCAATGCCGCGCTGCTGGCGGGGGCGGGCGGGCCGGCGGAACACGGCGACGCTCGCTAGACTCGAAGCGCTTGAAGCGCCGGGCCCGGCAAGCGGTCGGGCCTCGTCCATCTTTGTCCTCAGGGAGTCCCGATGAACCACCTGTCCTCTCCCATCGCGTTCATCGGCGGCGGCAACATGGCCAGCGCGCTCATCGGCGGCCTGCTGCGCAGCGGCGTGCAGGCGCACGAGATCCTGGTCGTCGAGCCCTGGGCCGAGCAGCGCGAGCGGCTGAAAGACCTGTTCGGCATCCAGGCCACCGAGCAGGCGACCCCCGCGCTCGCCGACGCCGGCCTGGTGGTGTGGGCCGTCAAGCCGCAGCTCTTCAGGGAAGCCGCCGCGCCCTGCGCCGCGCACGTGGGCGAGGCGGCGCAACTGAGCGTCATGGCCGGCATCCGCACCGAGGCGATCGTGGCCGCCACCGGCAACCCCTGCGTGGTGCGGGCGATGCCCAACACGCCGGCGCTGATCGGCCAGGGCATCGCCGGGCTGTACGCGCGGCCCGAGGTCGACGCCGGCCAGCGCAGCAGTGTCGAGGCCGTGCTGGCACCGACCGGCGCCACGCTGTGGGTCGAGCGTGAAGCCGACCTCGACGCGGTGACCGCGCTGTCGGGCTCCGGCCCGGCCTACGTGTTCCTGTTCATCGAAGCGCTGATGGACGCCGCGCGCGACATGGGCCTGACGCCCGAGCAGGGCCGCGCGCTGGCGCTCGGCACCTTCTCCGGCGCCAGCGCGCTGGCCGCGCAGAGCCCGGAGCCGCCGTCGGTGCTGCGCGAGCGCGTCACCTCCAAGGGCGGCACCACCCACGCGGCGCTCGGCTCGATGCAGGCCGACGGCGTGCGCGAGGCGATCGTGCGCGCGGTGCGTGCGGCGCAGCAGCGCGCCGCCGAACTGGGCGACGAATTCGGCCGCTGAGCCGGCGGCACCCCGCGAGCCGGCGTGCTCCCTCTCCACCGGCCGCCGGGGGAGAGGGCTGGGGTGAGGGGGCGGGTGCGCCGCGCCGATCGGCGGCACATCGAAGCCCGATGAGCGGCGCCTGCGACGGGCATGCAAACCCGGCATCAACCCGGTAGGCGCGCCGGCGTGTCGGCGCCTACAGTCTCGTGGCCGTGCCACGAACGCGGCTTCATCCAGACCCCACAAGGACACCGCATGAGCGCCAAGACCGATCCCACGCAGCTGAGCTCCTACCTTTCCTACGTCACGCCCTCGCCCACCAGCCCCTGGGGCACCTATTTGTCTCAGGTCGACCGCGTGATTCCCTATCTCGGCCCGCTCGGCAAGTGGGCCGAGACGCTGAAGCGACCCAAGCGCGCGCTGATCGTCGACGTGCCGATCGAGATGGACAACGGCGTGGTGCGCCACTTCGAGGGCTTTCGCGTGCAGCACAACCTGAGCCGCGGCCCCGGCAAGGGCGGCGTGCGCTACCACCCCGACGTGACGCTCGAAGAGGTGATGGCGCTGGCCGCCTGGATGACGGTGAAGTGCGCCGCGGTGAACCTGCCCTACGGCGGCGCCAAGGGCGGCATCCGCGTCGACCCGAAGCAGCTTTCATTGAAGGAGCTGGAGAAGATGACGCGCCGCTACACCAGCGAGATCGGCATCATCATCGGCCCGCAGCGCGACATCCCGGCGCCCGACGTCAACACCAACGGCCAGATCATGGCCTGGATGATGGACACCTACTCGCAGAACACCGGCGCCACCGCGACCGGCGTCGTCACCGGCAAGCCCATCCACCTGGGCGGCTCGCTGGGCCGCGTGAAGGCCACCGGCCGCGGCGTGTTCGTCACCGGCCGCGAGGCGGCGCGCCGGCTCGGCCTGAAGCTCGACGGCGCGCGCGTGGCGGTGCAGGGCTTCGGCAACGTGGGCGGCTCCGCCGCGGAACTGTTCGCGCAAGCCGGCGCGAAGATCGTCGCGGCGCAGGACCACACCGGCACCATCTACAACGACAAGGGGCTCGACCTCGCCGAGCTGGTGCCCTACGTGAAGCAGGTCGGCGGCGTCGGCGGCTTCAAGGGCGCGGAGGCGATGGACGCCGAATCGTTCTGGGACGTGCAGGCCGAGATCCTGATCCCCGCCGCGCTGGAGGGCGTGATCAGCGCCGACCGCGCCCGGCGCATCAAGGCCAGGCTGGTGCTCGAAGGCGCCAACGGCCCCACGGTGCCCGAGGCCGACGACATCCTGCGCGAGCGCGACGTGCTGGTGGTGCCCGACGTGATCTGCAACGCCGGCGGCGTGACCGTCAGCTACTTCGAGTGGGTGCAGGACTTCTCGTCCTTCTTCTGGACCGAGGACGAGATCAACGTGCGGCTCGACAAGATCATGGTCGACGCGCTGCGGCGCATCTGGGACACCGCCGACCTGCACAAGATCACGCTGCGCACCGCGACCTTCGCGGTGGCCTGTGAGCGCATCCTCACGGCGCGCGAGGAGCGGGGGCTCTATCCCTGAGGTGGCGCACCGACCGTGAATCCTCCGCAGGTCAAACCTCAACGGCGGTCTTCAGGGCGATCAAGGCCTCATTGCAGGTAGTCGGCAACGAAGCCTTGAACTCCTTGGAGCATGTTCTCGACGTCGGACTTTGTGTAGGCGGCCCACTCGCCGTGTGCAGCTCGGTTCCGAATGGCGGCCCAGGCAGTGATTTGCTGCTGCTTCGTGACGTTGAAGACGCTGGCTTTGCAAAGTGCAACGTTCATCATGTCCAGTTTTCCAGCAGCTAAGCTGTGCTTTCCGGCTAGGTGCTTCAGTGTGACTTCCAGAGCGACACCGCAAAGGACGGCCGCGGCGTCCTTGTAGTCGGCGGAGAGGAGGGATGCAGCCTGCGAGATTGCATCGTCCATCGCTTCAGCCTTGGCGAGGCCTACGACTGAGAACAGATAGCCACCTTCATAGTCCTCCTTCGCTGCGCGAAGAACTGCGTGCAGACTACGAAACTCATGCTCGTAGCCGTTGAAGTTCTTGAGAAGATCTTTGAAACCTGCGAGGTGAAAGCTTGACTCACCGAACACGCGTTCGATGAGGGTCGCAACGCTCGACGCCCAACCGATGGCATCAGAGCGAAGTACGTGGTAGAGCGTCTTCTCACGAAAGGACGAAGTCGTCCTTGCGGCCAGAATTGCGTCAGCCCTTGCGTCGAGTTCGGCAAGACGACGCGAGATGAGAGGATCGAGGCGCATGGTCGCGGGTATGAGGCCTATCGTTTGACAGGAGAGGCGCTGGCCGGCTTGCCAGGCAGTGTCCTCTCGATGGAAGGTTTGGGCGTCACTAGCAGACTCGCTCACGCGACCGGCCGCCGAGCAACCTTCTTCGATTGCCGAAGCCCCTTGATGAAAGTGATTGATTCGTAATGATCGTCGAGAGCAATAAACACCCCGTTTGCCTTTGCCCATTCTTGAAGCCCGGTGTGGCAGGACTCCTTCCATGACAGAACTTCTACTTTCCAGCCTTTGCTGTGCATTCTTTTGAGATCTGCAAAGTAGCCCTTCCCAAGATGAGCACCCGCGCCGTCGCCGGTCAAGAGGACGGCTACGCCGGGAGGGCGATCAAGTACAGCGCGAAGCATATGGACTTGCAGAGCTTGATCAACCGCTTGTTCTTTACCTGTCTCCTCGCCTCTTTCGAAAAGCTAAAGTTCAACGCCAACTTCGCGCAGGCGCGCCCACAAGTCTTGCAGCTCAGGAGGCTGGGAGCCGACACAAACCCCGGCAACAATCTTCCTCCCGGCGCGCGCCAGTTCGTACAAATGATTGAATTGGATTCGTAGGTCTCTACCGACGGTTGCACCATCTCTCCCGCGTGCCACATCCTGAGCCGGGACGTAGATATTCGAGTTGTCCCAGAAAATGCAGACGTCTTGAACTGGTGTGGATTGCATAGTCGCTTGCTACCGCATTTGGATTTGCCAGTGGCAGACCATCGATGGTGGTCTGTGAAGCTCAACAAGGTTTGGAGATAGTGACGCTACCGGGCGCGTGTAGCCTAAGTCAATCTCTGGATTGCACAAATCCTGATGCCACGAGTACTTGCGATCTGAGGCCGCGGCAGGCGTTAGATCATCAAGTTCAACGCGTCACGCACGCCACGCCAGATCCACCACGATCCCCGCAAACACCGCGAACCCCACCCAGTGGTTCAACCGAAAGGCCTTGAAGCAGCCGTCGCGGCTGCGGTCCTTGATCAGCGTGTGGTGCCAGGCCACCTGCACCGCCGCCGCAGCCAGGCCGACGGCGAAGGGCACGCCGAGTCCCTGCCAGAAGCCGATGGCGCCCCAGACCAGCAGGTAGAGCTGGTAGAAGCTCATCACGGCCGCCACGTCGTGGCGGCCCAGCGTGATGGCGGAGGTCTTGATGCCGATGCGGAGGTCGTCGTCGCGGTCGACCATCGCATACTCGGTGTCGTAGGCCAGCACCCAGAACAGGTTGCCGATCAGCAGGCCCCAGGCCCACCACGGCACGGCGGCGTTCAGCGCGGTCAGGTCCCAGGCGCTGCCACCGCGCACCGCGCTGAAGGCCATCGGGATGCCGAAGCTGAAGGCCACGCCCAGCACCGCCTGCGGCATCGACACGAAGCGCTTTGCGTAGGGGTAGGCGAGCGTGATCGCCAGCGCCGCGAACGACAGTGCGATGGTCAGCGCATTGGTCGTCAGCACCAGCCCGAAGGCCGCCAGCGCCAGCACCGCACCGAGCGCCAGTGCCTCGCGCGCCGAGACCGCGCCGCGCGTCACCGGCCGCTGGGCGGTGCGCCTCACATGGCGGTCGAACTCGCGGTCGGCCACGTCGTTGACGCAGCAGCCGGCGCTGCGCATCAGCACCGTGCCGAGCGTGAACACCGCCAGCAGATGCCAGCCGGGGAAGCCGCCCGCGGCCAGCCACAGCGCGCCGAGCGTGGGCCACAGCAGCAGCAGCCAGCCGGCCGGCCGGTCCCAGCGGATCAGCTGCAGGTAGAGCGCCGGGCGCGACGGGCGAGATGTGTCGGGTTGGGCGGACATCGGGCGCGAGTGTAGGTGGCGGCATGGCGCTGTCGGCAAGGAGTCCACGCCGTCATGGACCCCTTGCCCGCTCCGTCGACTTTGCGCGCTTTCGTTCCCGATGGCCTTGGCGCCATTGCGGGAGCCGTGGCCGCCCCGTGGCTCATCGCCGCCGCCGATCGAGCCGCTGCCGCAGCGGCGGCTCGGCAGATCCGGCTCAGGCTTCCAGCAGCGAGCGCAGCATCCACGCCGACTGTTCGTGCACCGTGAGGCGCTGCGTCAGCAGGTCGGCGGTCGGTTCATCGGAGGCCTTGTCGGCCAGCGGGAACAGGTTGCGCGCGGTGCGGGCCACGGCCTCGTGGCCTTCGACGAGGATGCGCACCATCTCCAGCGCCTTGGGCGGCGAGGCCGGTGCGTCCTTCAGCGAGGTGAGGCTGCCGAACTGGCCGTAGGAGCCGGCGGCCGGGAAGCCCAGCGCACGGATGCGCTCGGCGATCGGGTCGACCGCGTTCCAGAGCTCGGTGTACTGCGTCATGAACATCAGGTGCAGCGTGTTGAACATCGGCCCGGTCACGTTCCAGTGGAAGTTGTGGGTCGTGAGGTAGAGCGTGTAGGTGTCGGCCAGCAGCGCGTTCAGGCCTTTGGCGATGGCGGCACGGTCCTTCTCCGAAATGCCGATGTTCACCGGCTGCGTGGCGTTCTTGGTCTTGGCCATCGTGTTCGCTCCTGGGTCAAATGGAATGGCTGGAACTGTAGCCGGGCCCGCTCAGGCGAGGTCGTAGCGGTCCAGGGTCATGACCTTGGTCCACGCGGCCACGAAGTCGTGCACGAACTTGGCGTGCGCGTCGGCGCTGGCGTACACCTCGACCAGCGCGCGCAGCACGGCGTTGGAGCCGAACACCAGGTCGACCCGCGTGCCGGTCCACTTCAGCTGGCCGGTCTGGCGGTCCTTGCCCTCGTACACGCCGTCGGCCGGCTTCCACGCCGTGCCCATGTCGAGCAGGTTGACGAAGAAGTCGGGGCTCAGCACGCCCGGCCGGTCGGTGAACACGCCGTGCTTGCTGCCGCCCGCGTTGGCGCCCAGCACGCGCAACCCGCCCACGAGCACGGTCATCTCGGGCGCCGTCAGTGTGAGCAGCTGCGCCTTGTCCACCAGCAGGTGCTCGACCGCAACGCCGGCCGGGCCCTTGAAGTGGTTGCGAAAGCCGTCGGCCACCGGCTCGAGCACCGCGAAGGACTCGACATCGGTCTGCTCCTGCGTGGCGTCGACGCGGCCGGGCGCGAACGGCACTTCGATGCCGACACCCGCCGCCTTGGCCGCCAGCTCCACGCCCACGCCGCCGGCCAGCACGATCACGTCGGCCAGCGAGAACCGGCCCGAGGCCTGCTGGATCGCCTCCAGCGTCGCCAGCACCTTGGCCAGTTCACCCGGGGTGTTGACCTCCCAGTCCTTCTGCGGCGCCAGGCGAAGGCGCGCGCCGTTGGCGCCGCCGCGCTTGTCGCCGCCGCGGAAGGTGGAGGCCGAGGCCCAGGCGGTGGCCACGAGCTGCGCGACCGTCAGGCTGGAGTTGCCAACTGCGGCGGCGATCTTCGCCTTCAGGTCGGCGATGTCGGCGGCATTCGGCGCCGGCAGCGTGGCCGGGGGCAGCGGGTCCTGCCAGATCAGCTCTTCCTTCGGCACCTCGGGGCCCAGGTAGCGCGCCTTCGGGCCCATGTCGCGGTGGGTGAGCTTGAACCAGGCGCGTGCGAAGGCCTCGGCAAAGGCCTGCGGGTTGCCCTGAAAGCGGCGCGAGATCTTCTCGAACGCGGGGTCGAGGCGCAGCGTGAGGTCGGTGGTCAGCATCGTCGGCTTGAGCTTCTTGCCGGGGACGTGCGCGTCGGGAATGATCTCCGGCGCATCCTTGGCCACCCACTGCTTCGCGCCGGCGGGCGACGCCGTCAGCTCCCACTCGAACTTGAACAGGTGGTCGAAGAAGTCGTTGCTCCAGCGCGCCGGCGTGGTGGTCCAGGTGACTTCCAGACCGCTGGAGACGGTGTCCTTGCCGTGGCCGCTGCCGAAGCTGCTGTGCCAGCCCAGACCTTGCGCCTCGAGCGGCGCGCCTTCGGGCTCGGGGCCCTTGTGCGATTCGGGCGCGGCGCCGTGCGCCTTGCCAAAGGTGTGGCCGCCGGCGATCAGCGCCACGATCTCCTCGTCGTCCATCGCCATGCGGCCGAAGGTCGCGCGGATGTCCTTGGCGGCGGCGACCGGATCGCCACTGGCGTTGGGCCCTTCGGGGTTGACGTAGATCAGGCCCATGTGGGTGGCGGCCAGCGGCTGGTCCAGGTCGCGGTCGCCGGTGAAGCGCTGGTCGGTGGCCAGCCAGGTGGTCTCGCTGCCCCAGTTCACGTCGTTGTCGGGTTCCCACACGTCCTCGCGGCCGCCGGCGAAACCGAAGGTGCGAAAGCCCATCGATTCCAGCGCCACGTTGCCGGTCAGGATCAGCAGGTCGGCCCAGCTGATGCGCAGTCCGTACTTCTGCTTGATCGGCCACAGCAGGCGGCGCGACTTGTCGATGTTCACGTTGTCGGGCCAGCTGTTGAGCGGCGCGAAGCGCTGCTGTCCGCGGCCGCCGCCGCCGCGGCCATCGGCCGTGCGGTAGGTGCCGGCGGCATGCCAGGCCATGCGGATGAACTGCGGGCCGTAGTGGCCGAAGTCGGCCGGCCACCAGTCCTGCGAATCGGTCATCAGCGCCAGCAGGTCCTTCTTGAGCGCGAAGTAGTCGAGCTTCTTGAACTCCTCGGCGTAGTCGAAGCCGGCGCCCAGCGGATCGGATTTGCTCGAGTGCTGGCTCAGCAGCTCCAGCCGCAGCTGGCTGGGCCACCAGTCCTTGTTCGTCGCGCCGCCGGCGGCGGCGTGGTTGAACGGGCACTGGGATTCGGTCGCCATGTCGGTCTCCTGAGGTTGTCCACGATGAGTCGAGGGCAGTTTAGGAGCCGGGTTCCGCCCGATCAATGACGGTGCGGCAATGGCGTCGATAGCCGCGGGGGTGGTTCGGCGCGGCCGGGCCCGGTGCGGTTCAGGCGGTCAGGCGGGTGACGCCCGGCAGCTCGCAGGCATAGACCGCATTGCGCAAGGCGGCGATCGCCTCGTAGCGCGTGAAGGTGCGGCGCCACGCCAGCACCACGCGCCGGGTCGGGAGCGGCGCAGTGAAAGGGACGTAGCGCAGGTGCGTTTGCATTTCCTTCGGCACGCTGAGCTGGGGTACGACGGTCACGCCCATGCCCGAGGCCACCATGTGCTTGATGGTTTCGAGCGAGGAGCCCTCGAAGCTCTTGCGGATGCCTTCCGCGTCGCTGGAGAAGCGCGCGAATTCGGGGCAGACCTCGAGCACGTGGTCGCGGAAGCAGTGGCCGGTGCCGAGCAGCAGCATCGTCTCCTTCTTCAGCTCTTCCGACGAGATGCTCTCGCGCTTCGCGAGCGGGTGGGTCGCGGGCGTGGCCACGACGAAGGGCTCGTCGTAGAGCGGTGCGATCGCCAGGCCGGTGTCGGGAAAGGGCTCGGCCATGATCGCGCAATCCAGCTCGCCGGTGCGCAGCATCTCGAGCAGCTTGACGGTGAAGTTCTCCTGCAGCATCAGCGGCATCTGCGGGAACATCTCGATCGCGTGCTTCACCAGGTCGGGCAGCAGGTAAGGCCCGATGGTGTAGATGATGCCCAGCCGCAGCGCACCGGCCAGCGGGTCCTGGCCGCGTTTGGCGATCTCCTTGATCGCTTGCGCCTGCTCGATCACGGCCTGGGCCTGGCGCACGATCTCCTCGCCCAGTGGTGTCATCGAGATCTCGCTGCTGCCGCGCTCGAAGATCTTCACGTCGAGTTCGTCCTCGAGCTTCTTGATCGCGACGCTGAGCGTCGGCTGAGAGACGAAGCAGGCCTCGGCCGCGCGCCCGAAGTGCCGTTCGCGCGCCACGGCGACGATGTAGCGAAGTTCGGTCAGCGTCATGGCGGGGCGTTGGGTCCGGCGGGTCCGTCGATCAAGGAAGGGGCAGGGTTCGGGGTGATGAACCCGTGCCTTGATTCTGGGGGCATTTCGCCGCGGCGACACGCGCGCGCAAGCGCGGGCGCTGCGCTCGGGTCAGCCGCGGCCGGCCGGGTTGCCCCGCGGCGCCGCCGATGCGGTCGCCAGGGCCTGCGCCTTCCACCGCAGCGCGCAGGCCAGCGCGACGGTGGCCAGCAGCGCCAAGACCACTGCCACCAGGTAGGCGCTACCCGATTCGCCCAGGTGCACATACAGCAAGGCGCCCGAATAGGTCAGGCCCACGCCTGCGGCGAACACCGGCAGCGGGTGCTCGCCGACGGTCTGCAGCAGTCGGCCCGGTCGGCTTCGAGCGAGCGAGGGGAAGGCCCACATCGCCGTGAAGAACGTGGAGATGACGACCAGCGTGTGCAGGATCCGGGTCGGGCCCAGCGTCGGTTGGTCAATGCCCGGCATGGTCGTGAAGAATGGGTCGAGCCACCGGGTGCGCGTGTCGACAAGGAACAGCAGCGTGACCGCGCCCATCGTGCCGGCGGCGACGGCGAAGGCGCGCACGCTGCCGGCGAGCCGCGTCTTCAGCGTGCGCAGCAGCGTGGCATTGCCCGCCGTCAGGCCGCCGAAGAACAGCACCGACCAGGCGAGTTTGTTCCAGCGCCCGGCCAAGGCGTCGTCGCCATAGCCCATGCCCAGGTAGCCGAACTCGGGGGCGACCTGAGACATCACGTACGCGATGACCGGCAGCAGGATTGCCGATCGCGGGGCCGCTTTCAGCACGGCGATGAAGGCCGGTGCGGCCATCAGATAGAGGACATAAGTGAAAAGAATGTCGAGCAGAGGCGGCCAGCGCAGCATCCACACGAAGTCCCAGGCGGCCTGGGTCGGCGCGCGAACCAGTGCGGCGATGCGCAAGCGGTCCAGTTGCTCGGGAGTCAGCACCCCGGCTGCGGCAACGGCGAAAACGAAGGCGTACAGCAGCAGCGACACCAGGTAGAGCTGGGCCGCTCGCCGCAGCAGGTGGCCCGTCGTGCGCCACCAGCGGTAGTCGGGCTTGTGGGGCCCGTAGATGTACCCGACCAGATAGCCCGACAACAGGAAGAACAGCTCGGCCGACGACGAGTAGCCGAAGCGCGACAAGGTCGGCACGCTGTGCCCGACGTAGCCGAGGTTCATGCAGAACCACGTCAGGTGATTGATGAGAATCGAGACCAGCGCAACGCCGCGCAGGATGTCGATCGACACGTCGCGTGCCGTGGGCGGGGCCGCTGTCGGTTGGTGAGCGGAGTGGGAGGTCGCCATCGAGAAGGTGTGAACAAGCGGCATCGTGGCTCGGCCGTATGGACTGTGTGCCCCATTGTCGTGCCATCGCCGTCCCGCGGATCTTCAGGCCAGCGTCAAACGTGGGTCAAGCCTTCAGGTACTCGGCCTTGCTGCCGAGCCAGCGATCCACGTGCGCCTGCGCCGCGCGCGGGTCGCGGTCGAGCAACTGCGGCGCGAGCTGGCGTGCGCGTTCGAGCAGCGCGCCGTCCTCGGTCAGGTCGGCGAAGCGCAGCAGCGCCGCGCCGCTCTGGCGCGCGCCCATGAACTCGCCGGGGCCGCGGATCTCGAGGTCGCGGCGCGCGATCTCGAAGCCGTCGCCGGTCTCGGCCATCGCGCGCAGGCGCGCCTTGCCGGTGTCCGACAGCGGCGGCGTGTAGAGCAGCACGCACACGCTCGCGACGCTGCCGCGGCCGACGCGCCCGCGCAGCTGGTGCAGCTGCGACAGGCCGAAGCGCTCGGCATGCTCGATCACCATCAGGCCGGCGTTCGGCACGTCGACGCCGACCTCGATCACCGTGGTCGACACCAGCACCGCCATCTGGCCGCCGGTGAACAGCGACATCACCGCTGCCTTCTCGGCGGCCGGCAGGCGGCCATGCAGCAGGCCGACCCTCGCGCCGGGCAGCGCCTCGCTGAGCAGGGCGTGCGTTTCGGTCGCGTTCTGCAGGTCCAGCGTCTCCGATTCCTCGATCAGCGGGCACACCCAATAGACCTGCCGGCCTTTCGCGACCTCGCCCTGGATGCGTGCGATCACGCTGTCGCGCCGGCCATCGGCGAATACCTTGGTGACGATCGGCGTGCGCCCCGGCGGCAACTCGTCGATGGTGCTCACGTCGAGATCGGCGAAGTAGGTCATGGCCAGCGTGCGCGGGATCGGCGTCGCGCTCATCATGAGGAGGTGCGGCTCGAGCGGACTGTCTTCGAGCTTGCGGCGCAGGGCGAGCCGCTGCGCGACGCCGAAGCGGTGCTGCTCGTCGATGACCGCCAGTCCGAGGCGCTCGAACTCGACGCGGTCCTGGATCACCGCGTGCGTGCCGACGATCAGCCGCGCTTCGCCGCTGGCCACGCGCTCGAGCATGCGCGTGCGCGCCTTGCCCTTGCGGCTGCCGGTGAGCCAGGCGATCTGCAGGCCCAGCGGTGCCAGCCAGCCGACCAGCTTGCGGAAATGCTGCTCGGCGAGGATCTCGGTCGGTGCCATCAAAGCGCACTGCCAGCCGGCATCGATGGCGATCGCCGCGGCCAGCGCCGCGACCACCGTCTTGCCCGAACCCACATCGCCCTGCAGCAGCCGGTTCATGGGTTGCGGGCGCGCCAGGTCGCGCGCGATCTCCTCGGCCACGCGCCGCTGTGCGGCGGTCAGCTGGAAGGGCAGCACCGCGAGCAGCTGCTCGTGCAGTCCGCCGGCCTGCGCCCGCAGCGCCGGCGCGCGCAGCCTCGCCCGCTCGCGCTGCGCCAGCCGCTGCGACAGCTGCTGCGCCAGCAGCTCGTCGAACTTCAGTCGTTGCCAGGCCGGGTGGCTGTGGTCTTCGAGCGTCGCGAGCATCACCTCGGGCGCCGGGTGGTGCAGGAACTGCAGCGCCTGCTTCAGGCCCGGCAGGCCGGTCGGCACGCTGCCCGCGGGCAGCAGCTCGTCGAGCGGAGCACGGTTCAGCGCCGAGGCCACGACCTTGCGCAGGTAGGCCTGCGGCAGCTGGGCACTCGTCGGGTAGACCGGTGTCAGCGCGGTCGCCAGCGGCGTATCGTCGCTCACCGCCCTGAAGGTCGGGTGCACCATCTCGCGGCCGAGGAAGCCGCCGCGCAGCTCGCCGCGCACGCGCAGCCGCGTGCCGACGGCGAGCGTTTTCTGGTGCGAGGGGTAGAAGTGCAGGAAGCGCAGCACCAGCTCGCCGCTGCCGTCGTCGAGCCGCACGACGAGCTGGCGGCGCGGCCGCAGCTCGACACGGCTGTCGCGCACCGTGCCTTCGATCTGCACGGTCTCGCCTTCGCGGGTGTCGGCGAGGCGTGCCACGCGGGTTTCGTCCTCGTAGCGCAGTGGCAGGTGCAGCGCGAGATCGATGTCGCGCACCAGTCCGAGCTTTTCCATGGCGCGCGCCGGGCCCGATTTCGTCGCCGGTGCCGCGGCCGCCGAGCCGGCGACGGACGGTGCGGAGCGCGAGGCGGGGCGCGGGGCCTGGGGCATGGAACAATTCTGCCTGCTGCCTCTCGTTTCGCATCAGGCCGGTCCAGCCTGTCCGCCATGTCCACCGCACCCGCTCGCTTCACCGCCGCCGATTTCGACTTCGCCCTGCCGCCGGAGCTGATCGCCCAGCATCCGGCGCCCGAGCGCAGCGGCTCGCGCCTGCTCGACGGCCGCGGCGATGCACCGCTCGACCGGCGCTTTCGCGAACTGCCCGCACTGCTGGCGCCGGGCGACCTGCTGGTGTTCAACGACACGCGCGTCATCAAGGCGCGGCTGTACGGCCACAAGGCCAGCGGCGGCAGCGTCGAGGCGCTGGTCGAGCGCGTGCTGCCCGGCACGCACGAGGTCTGGGCGCACCTGCGCGCGAGCAAGTCGCCCAAGCCCGGCAGCCGCGTGCGCTTCGCCGGCCGCGACGCGCACGCGGCCTTCGACGCCGAGGTGCTGGGCCGCTGCGGCCCGGACGGTTCGCTGTTCCACCTGCGCCTGCCGGGCGAGCCGTTCGCGCTGCTCGAACGACACGGGCACGTGCCGCTGCCGCCCTACATCACGCACACCGACGACGCCGACGACGAGCGCCGCTACCAGACCGTGTTCGCGCGCAGGCCCGGTGCCGTGGCTGCACCGACGGCCGCGCTGCATTTCGACGCGGACGTGCTGGCGGCGCTGCAGGCGCGCGGCGTCGGCAGCGCGAGCGTGACGCTGCACGTCGGTGCCGGCACCTTCCAGCCGGTGCGCGTCGAGAACCTGGCCGAGCACCGCATGCACAGCGAGTGGTTCGAGCTGCCGCAGGCCACGGTCGATGCGGTCGCGCGCACGCACCGCGAGGGCGGGCGCATCGTCGCGGTCGGCACGACCACGCTGCGAGCGCTCGAGTCGGCCGCACGGGGCGGCGCGCTGCGCGCCGGGGCGCGCGACACCGACATCTTCATCACGCCCGGCTTCGAATTCCGCGTGGTCGACCGGCTGCTCACCAACTTCCACCTGCCGCGCAGCACGCTGATGATGCTGGTCTGCGCCTTCGCCGGTTTCGATCGCATCCGGGCGCTGTATGCGCATGCGATCCGCGAGCGCTATCGCTTCTTCAGCTACGGCGACGCGATGCTGCTGGACCGGCGCTGAGCGACCGCGGCGCGTGCATTGCTTCAGGCGGGAGCAGGGCGTCGCGCCCGTGCCGCGTCACCGCTGCTCCCGCCTGCTCCATCGGGGCAAAACGCGGGTCTGCCTTGATATGGCTCAAGCGGTCCGGTGCGCAACTCCCTATCGTGACGGTCAAGGCCCCTCGTTTCAAGGAGAACACACCATGACCGTCCCCACCATTCGCAGCCTCTTGCTGGCCCTGGGCCTCGTCGCCGTCGCCGCGCCAGCCCTGGCCGCTGCAAAGGACGATGCGATGCTCAAGCTGGCCACCGGCAGCGGCTGCATGACCTGCCACCACGTCGAGCCCGGCGCCAAGGGTCCCGACGGGCTCGCGCCGATCGGCCCGGCCTGGCGTGACGTGTCGGCCAAGTACAAGGGTCAGGCGGGCGCCGAGAACCAGCTCACCGCCACCGTGCTGTCCGGCTCCAATCCCTACGACAGCCACTGGAAGGGCAAGGCCAGCGGCCTGGCGATGCCGCCCAACCGGGTCGCGATCACCGAGCCGGATGCGCGCAAGCTGGTGCAGTGGATCCTGAGCCTGGACGCGAAGAAGTAGGCATCGCGCCGGGCGCGTCCGGCGGCCCGGCGTCCGGCTCTGGTGCACCAACGGTGACCCCCGCAGTGCCGACGTGATCGCGGAGTGGCCGCTGCGACAATTCGGCATGCTCCGCTTCGAACTGCTGCACACCGAGGGCCACGCGCGCCGTGGCCGCCTCACGCTCAACCACGGCGTCGTCGAGACGCCGATCTTCATGCCGGTGGGCACCTACGGCACCGTCAAGGGCGTGATGCCGAGTTCGCTCGACGCCATGGGCGCGCAGATCATCCTCGGCAACACCTTCCACCTGTGGCTGCGTCCAGGGCTGGACGTGCTGCGCCGGTTCGGCGGCCTGCACCGCTTCGAGCACTGGCCCAAGCCCATCCTCACCGACAGCGGCGGCTTCCAGGTCTGGTCGCTCGGCGCAATGCGCAAGATCAGCGAGGAGGGCGTGAAGTTCGCGTCACCGGTCAACGGCGACAAGCTCTTCCTGACGCCCGAGACCAGCATGCAGATCCAGACGGTGCTGAACTCCGACATCGTGATGCAGTTCGACGAGTGCACGCCCTACGAGACCGCGGGCCATCTGACGACCGAGCAGGAAGCGCGGGCGTCGATGGCGCTGAGCCTGCGCTGGGCGGCGCGCTGCCAGGCCGAGTTCGCGCGGCTGGAGAACCCGAACGCGTTGTTCGGCATCGTGCAGGGGGGCATGTTCGAGAACCTGCGCGAGGCTTCGCTCGACGCGCTGGTGGCGATGGACCTGCCGGGCTACGCGGTGGGCGGTGTCAGCGTCGGCGAACCGAAGGACGAGATGCTGCGCATCATGGCGCACACGCCGCAGCGCCTGCCGGCGCACAAGCCGCGCTACCTGATGGGCGTGGGCACGCCGGAGGACCTGGTCGAGGGCGTGGCCTGCGGCGTCGACATGTTCGACTGTGTGATGCCCACGCGCAACGCCCGCAACGGCCACCTGTTCACCCGCCACGGCGACTTGCGGCTGCGCAACGCGCGCTACAAGACCGACGAGCGGCCGATCGACGAGAGCTGCAGCTGCACCGCCTGTGCCGGCTTCAGCCGCGCCTACCTGCACCACCTCGACCGCTGCGGCGAGATGCTCGGGCCGATGCTCGCCAGCATCCACAACCTGCACTACTTCCTGAACCTGATGCGCGAGGTGCGCGAGGCGCTCGACGCGGAGCGCTTCGAGGCCTGGCGCGCGCAGTTCGCGGCCGACCGCGCGCGCGGCGTCTGATGCCCCGCGCGTTCACGCCGCCAGCATCGCCGCCACGCGCTCGCGCAGTCGGTCCGGCGTGACCTCGGCCGCCGCCAGCGGCGCGCCGGCGCTCAGGCCGACGCGGCTCCACAGCCCACGCCGGAACGGCTGCGTCATCGCGGCACCGCTGGCGCGCGAGAAGAACGAACCCCACAGGTCGTGCAGCGCCAGCGGCACCACCGGCACCGGGTGCGTTGCCAGGATATTCATCACGCCGCCCTTGAAGGGCTGCAGCGTGCCGTCCCGGGTGATGCCCCCTTCGGGGAAGATGCACAGCAGCTCGCCCTCGCCCAGCACCTTGCGGGCTTCGGCGAAGGCGCGCTCGTAGGTCGCCGGGTCGTCCTTCTGCGGCGCGATGGGGATCGCCTTGGCCAGGCGGAACAGCCAGCCGAGCACCGGCGCCGCGAAGATGCGGTGGTCCATGACGAAGCGGATCGGCCGCGGGCTCGCCGCCATCAGCAGGATCGGGTCGACGAAGCTGACGTGGTTGCACACCAGCACCGCCGCGCCCTCGGTCGGGATGTGCTCGTCACCGCGAATGCGGAAGCGGTACATCAGGCGCGTCGCGATCAGCGCGATGAAGCGCAGCAGGTACTCCGGCACCAGCAGGAAGATGTAGGCCGCGACCACGGCGTTCAGCAGCCCGGTGACGAGGAAGATCTGCGGGATCGTGCAGCCTGCCTTCAGCAGCGCCCCGGCCATCACGCTGCTGGCGATGATGAACAGCGCGTTGAGGATGTTGTTGGCGGCGATGATGCGCGCGCGGTGCGTGGGCGGCGAGCGCAGCTGGATCAGCGCATACATCGGCACGCTGTACAGGCCGGCGAACAGCGCGAGCAGCGCCAGGTCGGCCATCACGTGCCAGTGCCAGGGCTCGCGCACGAAAGCGCTCACCGTGGCGATGCTGCCGGTCGGCGCATGGCCTCTTGTCGCGAAGTAGAGGTCGATCGCGAACACGCTCATGCCGATCGCGCCGAACGGCACGAGGCCGATCTCCACGTGCCGGCGGCTCAGCATTTCGCACAGCAGCGAGCCGATGCCGATGCCGACCGAGAACACCACCAGCAGCAGCGAGGCGACGCGTTCGTCGCCGCCCATCACGTCCTTTGCGAACGACGGGAACTGGCTCAGGAACACCGCCCCGAAGAACCACATCCACGAGATGCCGAGCAGCGAGCGGAACACCACCGGGCTGCGGCGCGCGAGCATCAGGTTGCGCCAGGTCTCGGTGACCGGGTTCCAGTTGATCACCAGGCCCGGGTCGGTGGGCTTCGATGCCGGCACGAACTGCGCCGCCAGGCGTCCGAGCAGTGCGACGCCGATGCAGCCGAACGCCACCTGGTGCCGTCCGACCTCGGGCACCGCGATCAGCAAGCCGCCCACCACGTTGCCGAGCAGGATCGCGACGAAGGTGCCCATCTCCACCATGCCGTTGCCGCCGGTCAGCTCGCGCTCGCCCAGGTGCTGTGGCAGGTAGGCGAACTTGACCGGCCCGAACAGCGTGGAGTGCAGGCCCATCAGCACCACGCAGGCCAGCAGCACCGGCACGTTCGCGACCCAGAAGCCCCAGGCCGCCAGCGCCATGATCGCGATCTCCAGCGTCTTGACGAAGCGGATCACGCGCGTCTTGTCGAACTTGTCGGCCAACTGGCCCGAGGTGGCCGAGAACAGCAGGAAGGGCAGGATGAAGAGCGCGCCGATCACCAGCCCGGCCAGCGCCGGCGGCAGCCACTCGACCTGCAACTGGTAGGTCACCAGCACGGTGAAGGCGAACTTGAACAGGTTGTCGTTGCCGGCGCCGAGGAACTGGGTCCAGAAGAACGGCGCGAAGCGTCGCTGCGTTAGCAGCGCGAACTGGTTCGGCGGGTGCAGGGTGTCGCTCAAGCGGGCTCCGGGTCGGGCGGTGGCGACGCGCAGCTTAACGGTTGCCAATCGGCGGCACCGGCGCAACGCCCAGGAAACGGCGCCTGCAGGAAGATGCCGCCAGCACGGCCCTCGCCGGGGGGGCGCCGCACCGGAACGAGCAGACTTTACGTCTCGTGATTGATAGTGATTCGCATTTAATGGCTTACACTGAGCTGCAACTTTCGCGGAGGTCATGCTGCGGTCCGAAGACCGGCCGCAGTGCATGGCCCCCGGTGCGACGAGACCCGGATGCATGCGCAAGACCGACACCCCCCAGCGCGCCTACTGGCTGAAGACGCTGCACCAATGGCACTGGATCAGCTCGGCGATCTGCCTGCTGGGCATGCTGCTGTTCAGCGTCACCGGCATCACGCTCAACCATGCCGCGCAGATCGGCGCTCAGCCGCAGGTCATGACGCGCGCGGTGCAGCTCCCGGCCGGTCTGCGGGCCCTGCTGGCCGAGGGCGCGCCGGCAGGCGACCACCAGCAAGTGCCGCTGTCGGCCGCCCTGGTGCGCTGGCTGTCCGAGCAGCTGGCCGTCGACGTGGACGGGAGTGACGCCGAGTGGTCGTCCGAGGAGGTCTACGTGTCGCTGCCGCGCCCCGGCGGCGACGCCTGGCTGCGCATCGACCGCGAGAGCGGCGCGGTCGAGTACGAGCGCACCGACCGCGGCTGGATCTCCTACCTCAACGACCTGCACAAGGGGCGCCACACCGGCCTCGCGTGGTCGTGGTTCATCGACCTGTTCGCCGTGGCCTGCCTGATGTTCTCGGTCACCGGCCTGTTCATCCTGAAGCTGCATGCGGCCAACCGGCCGACCACCTGGCCGCTCGTCGGCCTGGGGCTGGTGATCCCGCTGCTGCTCGCCCTGCTGTTCATCCACTGAAGAAGGCCCTGCCATGCACTTGCGTTACTCCATCGCGCTGAGCGCCGCGGCGCTCGGTGCCCCCCCGCTGTTCGCGGCCGATCTGGCGGTCGGCGTCGAAGTGCCGCGCCTGAGCGTTGCCGAGTACCACCGTCCCTACGTGTCCGTCTGGATCGCGCGGCCGGACCAGAGCACCGCCGCCAACCTGGCCGTGTGGTTCGAGCAGAAGAAGCCCAATGCCGAGGGCCGCAAGTGGCTGAAGGACCTGCGCCAGTGGTGGCGCCGCAGCGGCCGCGAGCTGCAGCTGCCGGTGGACGGCGTGACCAGCGCGACGCGCCCCGTGGGCAAGCACAAGCTCGCCTTCAGCGACGGCGCCGCGCCGCTGGGCACGCTGGCGGCCGGCGACTACCAGCTGATGGTCGAGGCTGCGCGCGAAGACGGTGGCCGCGAGCTGCTGGCCATCCCGTTCCAGTGGCCCCCCGCCAAGCTGCAGCAGCTCACGGTCCAGGGCAAGAGCGAGCTCGGCGAGATCAGTCTCGAGCTCAAGCCCTGAGCGCCGGGCACCCCAGCGCCGCCCACCCTTTCCAGGAGAGATGTCCATGCTTCGTTCCCCGTTCCCACGCGCCGTGGCCGCGGCCCTCGCGTTTGGCCTGAGCGTGTCGCTCGTGCACGCCCACAGCGCCTTCCTGCTGCCGTCCAGTACCGTGCTGTCCAAGCCGCAATGGATCACGGTCGACGGCGGTGTCGGCACCGACATGTTCTTCTTCAACCACGCGCCGCTGCGGCTCGACGGCCTCGCCGTCACCGCGCCCGATGGCAGTGCGGTGACGCCGGAGAACCTGCTGGTCGGCAAGCTGCGCAGCGTGTTCGACCTGAACCTGACCCAGGCTGGCACCTACCGCATCGCCAACGGCTTCAGCGGCGTGACCGCGCGCTACAAGGACAAGGCCACCGGCCAGAACAAGGGCTTCCGTGGCAGCGCAGCGAGCTTCGCGACGGACGTGCCGGCCGATGCCGAGGAGCTGCAGGCCAGCGAGTCGGTCAGCCGCGTGGAGACCTTCGTCACCGTCGGCAAGCCCAGCGCGATCAAACCGACGGGCGCGGGCCTCGAACTCGTCGCGCTCACGCACCCGAACGACCTGTACAGCGGCGAGCAGGCCACCTTCGCATTCCACATCGACGGCAAGCCGGCGGCCGATGTGGACATCGAACTCGTCCCCGGCGGCAAGCGCTATCGCGACAAGCTCGGCGAAACCACGCTGAAGACCGACGCCCAGGGCCGGGTCACGGTCCAGTGGCCGCAGCCCGGTCTGTACCGCCTCGAGGCCAGCGCGCGGGACAACCGGACCACGCTCAAGCAGGCCAAGGAGCGCCGGCTGCTGTACGCCGTCGTGCTGGAAGTGCTGCCGCAGTAAGGCACGCCTCGATCGCCGCATGACCCGCATGTCCTTCGCCGAGCCCCTGCCGCTGGCCTACCGCTACGGTGCGCCCGCGCGCCCGATGCCGGCCGTGCAGGAACTGGGCGGCCCGACGATGGGCACGATCTGGAGCGTGAAGTACTGGCGCCCGCTGTCCGCGCTGGCCCCGGCGCGCCGCGAGGTCCGCGAGGCGGCCGAGGCCGCGCTGGCAACCGTGGTCCGCCAGATGAGCACCTGGGAGACGGACTCGGACTTGAGCCGCTTCAACCGCGCCGCGCCCGGCCGCTGGCAGAAGCTGCCGCAGGCGTTCTTCACCGTGCTGCACTGCGCGCTCGAACTGGCGCGCGACACCGGCGGTGCCTACGACCCGACGGTGGGCCCGGCCGTCAACCTGTGGGGCTTCGGTCCCGACCCGGTGCGGCGCACCGCGCCGTCGGACGCCGACCTGCAGGCCGCGCGCGCGCGCATCGGCTGGCAGCGCGTGCTGCTCGACCCGGTCCAGCGGCGGGCGCGGCAGGCAGGCGGCAGCTACCTCGACCTCTCGTCGATTGCGAAGGGCCATGCGGTCGACGCGGTCGGGCAGGCGCTGCGGGGCCTGGGCTGCGTCAACGCGCTCATCGAGGTCGGCGGCGAGTTGCTCGGTCTGGGCCGACGGCCCGACGGCCAGCCATGGCGGGTGGCGGTCAAGCTGCCCGGGTTGGCGCGGGGCGAGGGCCCGGTGCTGGCGCTGCCCGGTCTCGCGGTCGCGACCTCGGGCGACGACTTCCGCCGCTTCATGGCCGACGATGGCCAGCACCATTCGCACACCATCGATCCGCGCACCGGCCGGCCGGTGCGGCATGCGCTGGCGTCGGTGACGGTCGTCCATCCGCAGTGCATGCAGGCCGATGCGCTGGCCACTGCGCTGACCGTGCTCGGCCCCGACGCGGGCTGGACCTACGCCGAACGGCGCGGGCTGGCGGCGCTCTTCATCCGCCGCGCCGCGGACGGCCACGAGCTGCGCCCGACCGCCGGCTTCGAAGCGCTGCTGGCATGACGCTGCCCGACGATGCGCTGCGCTCGCTCGCGGCAGGCGGCGTGGCGCTGTCCTACCTCGGCCTGTGCGCCGGCACCTGGCGGGCCCACCGGGCGCGGCGCTCGCAGGCCGAACGCGCAGCGGTGGCGCTGACACCCGCGGCGGCCGGCGTGCGACCGGTGCTGGTCGTGCACGCGAGCCAGACCGGTACCGCCGAGCAGATCGCCTGGCAGACGGCGCGCGCGCTGCACACGGCCGGCGTGCCGGCACGCATCGCCAGCCTGTCGCAGCTGCAGGCCGACGAGTTGCGTGCGGCCGAACGCGCGCTGTTCATCGTCAGCACCTACGGCGAAGGCGACCCGCCCGATGCCGCGGCCGCGTTCGCCCGCCGCGTGATGACCAGCGACATCGCGCTCGACGGTCTGCATTGCGGCGTGCTCGCGCTCGGCGACTGCGGCTACCAGCACTTCTGCGGCTTCGGCCGCGCGCTCGATGCCTGGCTGCGGCAACGCGCCGCGCAAGCGATGTTCGAGCGCATCGACGTCGACAAGAGCGACGCCGCCGCGCTGCTGCAGTGGCAGCGCCACGTCGCGCGCCTGGCCGGCACCAGCGACCTGCCGGACTGGCAGCTCGCGGCCGCGTTCGAGCCGTGGCGGCTCGCGGTGCGGCGGCGGCTCAACCCGGGCAGTGCCGGCGGCCCCTGTTTCCACCTCGAACTCGAACCGCCGGCCGGCGCCGCGCCGCCGGACTGGCAGTCGGGCGATCTCGTGCAGGTGCTGCCGCCCGGCGATGCGCAGCGCCCGCGCGAGTACTCGGTCGCCTCACTGCCGACCGACGGCCGCGTGCACCTGCTGGTGCGCCAGGAGCGGCACGCCGACGGCGGGCTGGGTGTGGCCTCGGGCTGGCTCACCGAACAGGCAGCGCCGGGCGACGAGATTGCGCTCAGGCTGCGCGCGCACGGCAACTTCCGCCTCGGCGACAACGCCCGGCGGCCGCTGATCCTGGTCGGCAACGGCACCGGCCTGGCCGGGCTGCGCGCTCACCTCAAGGCACGGGCCGCGGCCGGGATCGGTGCGAACTGGCTGGTGTTCGGCGAACGCCAGGCCGCGCACGATGCCTACTACCGCGACGAGATCGCGGTCTGGCAGGCCGGCGGCGTGCTGGAGCGCGCGGACCTCGTGTTCTCGCGCGACCAGCCCGGCAAGCGCTATGTGCAGGACTGCCTGCGCGAGCAGGCCGGCCTGCTGCGCGACTGGCTCGCGCGTGGCGCGGCGCTGTACGTCTGCGGCAGTCTGGTCGGCATGGCGTCCGGCGTGGAGGCAGCGTTGGCCGACACGATCGGCCGCGAGGGCGTCGACCGCCTCATCGAAGACGGCAGGCTGCGGCGAGACGTGTACTGATGCGGCAACCCCCACCCATCGAACACGAACGACCGCAACGAGTCGAAGGAAGCCGGGCCTGCCGCCGTCACACCTCGGCCCACTGCCGCAGCAGGTTGTGATAGTGCCCGGTCAGGCTCACCACCTCGTCGCAATCGCCCAGTTTCTCGCGCAGCTTCTGCACGTCCTGGTCGAGTTCGAACAGCAGCTGGCGCTGCCAGTCGTCGCGCACCATGCTCTGCGTCCAGAAGAACGAGCACACGCGCGCACCGCGCGTGACCGGTTCCACGCGGTGCAGGCTGGTCGACGGGTAGAGGATCAGGTCGCCCGCCGGCAGCTTCACTTCGTGGGTGCCGTAGGTGTCCACGACCACCAACTCGCCGCCGTCGTAGTCGTCGGGGTCGCTGAGGAACAGCGTGCTCGACAGGTCGGTGCGCAGCCGCAGGTTCGTGCCCGGTACCGAGCGCACCGAGCCGTCGATGTGCAGCCCGTAGTGCTCGCCGCCTTCGTAGCGGTTGAACAGCGGCGGCACGCTGCGCAGCGGCAGCGCGGCCGAGACGAACAGCGGGTGGTCGAGCAGTGCCTTCAGGATGAGCTCGCCGAGCTCGCGGCCCACCGGCGACAGCTCGGGCAGCTGGCGGTTCTGCTTGACCTGGGCGCCCTGCGGGCCCACGGTGGCGCGGCCGTCGACCCAGTCCGCGGTGTCGAGCCGGGCGCGGATCTCGGCGACCTGCGCGCGTGTCAGGACCTCGGGCACGTGCAGCATCATGATCGCTGGCCTTTCAATGAAGCGAGCCTCTCCGGGGAGAGGCTCGCGAGTGTCGCATCCCGCCGGGATACGTCGGTGGCTGCAGCCGCTCAGAAGCTGAAGTTCGCGGTCAGCAGCGCGTTGCGTTCAGCGCCCGGCACGTAGCGCGAGCCGCCGTTGTTGAGCGCGGCGATGTACTCCTTGTCGAACAGGTTGTAGACATTGAGCTGCAGCGAGAAGTTCTTCGTCACGTCGTAGGCCAGCATCGCATCGGCCACCCAGTAGTCGGGCGTGGTGACCAGATTGCTGGTGACGACGAGGTTGCTGCTGCGCGCCACGGTGTCGACATAGCGCGCACCGCCGCCGACGGTCAGGCCGAAGGGCAGCTTGTAGGTCACCCAGGAGGTGAACGTGAGCTTGGGCGAGAAGACGATCACGCCGCCCTGGTTGGCACCCGTGCCGGCCGGCACGCCCTGGATGATCTGCGGGTCCATGTAGGCCAGACCGGCGCTGAGGCTGAGGGCCGGCGTGATCTGACCGATCAGTCCCAGCTCGGCGCCGTCGACGCGGCGCTTGCCGACCTGCGAGAAGCTCGCGGGCGTGGCGCCGTCGGACACCAGTTCGTTCTTGTTCTCGCTGCGGTAGACCGCGGCGACCGCCGACAGCCGGCCGTCGAGCAGGTCCCACTTGCTGCCGACCTCGATGTTGCTGCCTTCCTGCGGGTCGAGGTCCGGCCGGTTCGCGCTGTTGGCCGTGCTGGCCAGCGAGAAGTTGCTGCCGCCCGGCGGCTGGTAGGAATTGGACACCGTGACATAGACGCTGCCGTTCGGCGCCGGCTTGAAGACCGCGCCCACCTTCCAGCTCAGCAGGGTGTCGGTCAGGCCCAGCTGCGGGTTCTGCACCAGCGATTCAGGCGAGGTGTTCGTCTGGGCCGTGAAGGTGGAGCTGTTGGTCTCGGTGTGGAACTTCTCCCAGCGCACACCGCCGTTGAGCAGCCACTGCTCCGACAGCTTGAGCGTGTCGAAGGCGTAGACCGCCGCGCTCAGCGTGCTGCCGTTGGCGTAGGCGCCCTTGTAGGGTGGCGTCAGGAACACGTCGCCGACGCTCGGCGCGTACAGATTGGCCTGCGGCTGCCGCAGCGAGGCCGGCAGGGTGGTGTTGGTCAAGGTCTGCGGTGTCGCGGTGCGCTGGCGTTCGTAGATCAGTTCGAAGCCGGTCGACAGCGAATGCTGCACCGCGCCGGTCGCGAACTCGGCGTTCAGGTTGGTCTGGTTCGTCAGGATCTCGTTGTTCTGGTGCTTGCCCTGGCGCGTGCGGGCGACCGTGTAGGTCGCCGGGTTGCCGCTGGTGGTGGTCACCGCGTTGACGCCGGTCACGAGCAAGTCTTGCTCGGAGCGGCCGAGCCGGGTCGTGTTGCGCAGCGTGTAACCCGGCGCGATGTCGTGCTCGATGCGCGCGGTGAACTGGTCCACACTCACCTCGTCGAAGTCGTTCAGCGAGCCGTAGTAATTCTTGGAGTTCACGGCCGGGCCGGTGGCGGCGGAGATGTAGCCAGGCAGGCCGAAGGTCGACACGCCGCCATCGGGCCGGTTGTCGTGCTCGACGTGCAGGTAGCTCAGCACGGTGCGCGTCGGCGTGCCCAGCCCGAAAGCCAGCGAGGGTGCGAAGCCCCAGCGCTTGCTCTTCACCTCGTCGCGGCCGGGGGTGCCGTAGTCCTGTGCCATGACGTTCAGGCGCAGCGCCGAGCCCGGGACCGCCAGGTCGAGTGCACGGTTCAGGTCGACAGTTGCGCGCTTGCGGTCATCGGTGCCGAGCGAGACGCTGGCGTTGCCGAAGTTCTGGAGCTGCGGCGACTTGGAGATCAGGTTGACGTAGCCGGACGACGCGCCGCGGCCGTTGTCGGAGCCGGACGGGCCCTTGATCACTTCCACCTGTTCGATGTTGAATGTATCGCGCGAGATGCTGCCCAGGTCGCGGATGCCGTCGACGAAGATGCTGGCCGAGGTGTCGAAGCCGCGCAGGAAGATCGCGTCGCCGGTCTGCGTGTTGCCGTTCTCGCCCATCTGCAGCGTGATGCCGGGGGTGTTGCGCAGCGCCTCGGTCAGCGAGGTGGCGCCCTGCTGCTGCAGCACTTCCTTCTTGATGACGGTGATGGTCTGCGGCGTGTCCACCAGCGGCTGGGTGAACTTCGGCGAAGCCGACACGTCGGCCTTGATGCCGTTGTCGGCAGCCGACTTCGCCTTGATCTCGGGCAGCACCTGGGTGCTGGCGGGCGCCGCGGCCGCCTCGGCGGGTGCCGCGGCCTGTTGAGCGTGCACCGCAGCCGGAATGGCCAGCGCGGCGAAGGCGGCGGCGGCCGACTGGGTCCGGCGCAGGGGGTGGGCGTGTTTGCGGGCCTGGATGTAAGCCATGGGTTCTCCTCGGTGGGTATCGAAAGGGCGCAGGAGGCTGGCTCTCTGCAGCGATCTCGACCGCGGTTCGACGCGAGGAGAAGCAGATGGCTGACCGGCATGCAGTCAGCGTTCGACTGCAATCAGATAGTTATGATAATTATTCTCATTAAGATTTGTCAAATTGTTGTCAAGTCATGTGACCGGCATCCGACAGTCGGGACCGACCGGCATCTGGAACAGCCACGCCAAGATGTCAACTTGAAAGTTGGCGGTCACTCATTGACCAGCCGCCGCCCAGCGCCTTGAAGAGGTCCAGCGCCGCAGTCAGCCGTGACAGCCGCAGCTGCGCCAGCTGGTCCAGCGAAGAGAACAGCGTGCGTTGCGCGTCGAGCACGCTGGTCAGGTCGTCGGCGCCTTCGCGGTAGCGCAACTCGGCCAGCCGCAGCGAGCGCTGTGCCTCGTCGCGGATCGCCAGCTGGGCCTGCTCCTGCCCGCGGTTGCGCACGGCGTTGCCGAGGGCGTCCTCCACTTCCTTGAGCGCGGTGTAGATCGCGCTGCGGTAACCCTCGACCAGCTGCCGGCGCGCCGACTCGCCGAGGGCGACCTGGTTGCGCAGCTGCCCGCCATCGAACAGCGTCTGCACGATCGACGCGGTCAGGCCGATGCTGGACGACGGGTTGGCCAACGACAGCAGGGCGGTGCTCGCCAGTCCGGCCGAGCCGGACAGCGACACGCTGGGCAGCAGGGCGGCGCGGGCTGCCGCCACGTCGGCAGCGGCCGTGGCCAGCTGGGCCTCGGCGCTGGCCAGGTCGGGGCGGCGCACCAGCAACGCGGAGGGCAGGCCGACACCCACCGCGGGGATCGCGAAACGGTCGAAGCTGCGGGTCTCGACCTGCAGCGTTTGTGGCGGTCGGCCGAGCAGGATGGCGAGCGCGGTGACCGTCTGGCGCTCCTGGACTTCCAGCGGCTCCAGCGTGGCGCGCTGCGACAGCACCGTGATGCGCTGGCGGCTCACGTCCAGCGCCGAGGCCGCGCCGTTGCGATAGCGGGATTCGACGATGCCGAACACGCGCTCGGCAATGGCGAGGTTGTCGTGCGCGATCTCGAGGCGCATGCGCAGCGCGAGCACCTGGAAATAGGCGCTGGCGACGCCGGTGGTGAGCGACAGCCGGGCGGTCTCGAGGTCGTAGCGGCTCGCCGCCAGCGAGGCCTCGGCGCCCTTTACGCCGGCGGCGAGCCGGCCCCACAGGTCGATCTCGTAGCTGACGCCGAGCGACACGCTCGACGACTTGGCTGTGCTCGCGTCGAACCCCGGTCCCGGATCGGCGCGCCGGGCGCCGGTGCTGCCGGCCACGCTGACCGACGGGAACAGCGTCGCGCCCGCACTGCGCACCGCGATCTCGGCCTGCTGCACGCGCTCGGCGGCGATCGCCAGCGTCGGGCTGCCGGCCTGGGCGGCGTCGATCAACTGCGCCAGCTCGTCGGACTGGAAGCCGCGCCACCAGTCGTGCTGCAGGGTGCTGTCGCCGCTGGCGACTTCGTTCCAGCGCGACGGCATGTCGAGCGTGGGCCGGGTGTTGTCGATGGCCGTCGCGCAGCCGGCCAGGGCCAGCGCCATCAGCAAGGCGGCGGCGCGCGCACCGGGTACGGGGAAGGAAGAATGGGAGGGCATGGGTCGGGGCGGGATCATTCGGCGGCCAGCGCGACCACCGGGTCGAGCTGCGCGGCCTTGCGCGCCGGCAGCCAGCCGAACACCAGGCCGGTGCCGAAGGCGCAGCCGAAGGCCAGCAGCACCGGTGCGAGCGAGTACTGGACCGGCGTGCCGAAGGCGCCGATCACGGCGGCCGTGGCCAGCCCACCGACCACGCCGACGCCGCCCCCGATCGCCGACACGACCACGGCCTCAATCAGGAACTGCTGCATGATGTTGCGCTCGCGCGCGCCGGTGGCCATGCGGATGCCGATCTCGCGGGTGCGCTCGGTCACCGACACCAGCATGATGTTCATCACGCCGATGCCGCCCACCAGCAGCGAGATCGCCGCGATCGAGCCGAGCAGGATGGTCAGCGTGTTCTGGGTCTGCTCGGTTGCCTCGATGATCGAGGCCATGTTGCGGATCTGGAAGTCGACCACGCCGTGGCGGTCGAGCAGCAGCGATTCGACCGCTGCCTGCGTCTCGTCGATGCGTGATACGTCGTCGACCGCCACCGTCACGTTGCGCAGGTAGCGCTGGCCCGACAGCCGCAGGCTGCTGGTCGCATAGGGCACGAACACGATGTCGTCCTGGTCCGAACCCATCGGCGAGGCACCGCGCGCCGTCATCACGCCGACCACCTGGAACAGCAGGTTGTTGACCAGCACGTACTGGCCCACCGGGTCGCCGCCGTCGGGAAACAGCGCTTTCGCGACCGTCTGGCCGAGCACGGCCACCGTGGCGTAGCTCGCCTCGTCCTCGGCGCCGAAGAACGTGCCCTGCGCGACCGGCCACTGGCGTGCCAGCGGGAACTTCGACGAGGTGCCGTTGATGCTGGTGCTGTAGTCGGCGCCGCCGTAGCGCACCGTCGCGCTGCTGTTCTGTTCGGGTACCGCCGCGAGCACGTTGGAAACCTGGTCGATCGCCGCGACGTCCGCGATGACCAGTGTGGCCGTGCTGTTGAAGCCGCGCTGGTTCGGCGCGCCGGGTCGCACCAGCATCAGGTTGGAGCCCATCGCGCTGATGCGGTCGATGACCTCCTGCTTCGCGCCGTCGCCGATCGCGAGCATCGCGATCACCGAGCCGACGCCGATCACGATGCCGAGCAGCGTGAGCACCGAGCGGAACAGGTTCGCGCGCAGCGAGCGCAGTGCCATCTTGGCCGCCTCCACCACGTCGGCCAGATGCGAGCCTTCGTGGCTGATGGCCGGCGGCACGTAGTCGGCCTGGTCCGGCGCCGGTGGGGCCGAGCCGGGGTCGCAGACGATGCGGCCGTCCTTGATCTCGATCAGCCGGTCGGCGTGGTCCGCCACTTCCTTCGCGTGCGTGATCAGCAGCACCGTGTGGCCGCGTGCCGACAGATCGGCCAGCAGCCGCATCACGTCGGCGCCGCTCTTGCTGTCGAGCGCACCGGTCGGCTCGTCGGCCAGGATGATGCGGCCGCCGTTCATCAGCGCCCGCGAGATCGACACGCGCTGCTGCTGGCCACCCGACAGCTGGTTCGGGCGGTGCTCGAGGCGGTCCGCGAGACCCAGCTCGGTCAGCAGGGCTGCAGCGCGAGCGTGCCGCTGCACCGGCGGCAGCCCCGAGTAGATGGCGGGCACCTCGACGTTCTCGGCCGCGCTGGCGGTGGCGATCAGGTGGTAACTCTGGAACACGAAGCCGAAGTCGTCGCGTCGCAGCAGCGCGAGCTCGTCGCGGGCGAGCGAGGACACGTCGCGGCCGCGGAAGTGGTAGCTGCCGCTGGTGGGTTTGTCGAGGCAGCCGAGGAGGTTCATCAGCGTCGACTTGCCCGAGCCCGAAGCGCCCATGATGGCCACGAACTCGCCCTCGTAGATCGTCAGGTCGATGCCGTGCAGCACCTGTACCGCGAGGTCGCCGTTGCGGTAGGTCTTGGTGACGCCGCGCAGCTCGATCAGCGGCGTCTCGCCCGGGCGCAGTCCGGCGGCGACGGCAGGTGCGGGGTCGCGTTGCATCAACGCCCTCGCGGCGCCTGTCCGATGCCCGGCGGCAGGCCGGCCGGCCCCTGCTGCAGGCCGCCCTGCTGGCTGGTGGCGCGTTGCGTCGGCGCCGCCTGCTTGATGCCGGCGACGACCTGCTCGCCTTCGCTCAGGCCGGACAGGACCTGCACCTGCACGCGGTTGCTCACGCCGAGTTCGACGGCGCGCTCTTCGAGCGTGCCGGCCGCGGTCAGCAGCTTGACGCTCGCGCGGCGCGGGCCGCGGGCCCGCTCGGCCGTCGCGAAGCCGCCGGTGGCCGGAATGGTCGGTCCGCTGGCGGCCGAAGCCGGCGCTGAAGCGAGGCCAGCTGCCGCGCGTGCGGCCTCACCGCCCGCGGCGTTCAGGCGCTGCTCGCGCAGGGCCCGGCGCTCCTCGGGCGACATGGCTTCGAGGGCGGCGCGGCGCTCTTCGCGGCTCATCGCGGCGAAGCGCTCCGGCAGCGGCCCGCCGCGAGGGGTCGACGTGCCGGTGCCGCGAGCCGGCGACGCGGCGGCGCTCGCCGACATGGCGGCTGTGGCACGGCCCGTTCCGCTTCCACTGGTGCTCTCGGCGGGCGCCGACGCGGCGCGTTCGCCTTCGGCCCGTTGCTCGCGGCGTGCACCGGTCCGCCCGGCCCCGCCGCTGCCGATCGCCGCGACCGGCACGAGCAGCGTGTCCTTGGCGGCGGCCGCGATGAAGAACACCTGCGCGGTCATGTTGGTCATCAACGCCTGGTTCGCGTTGGGCACGTCGAACAGTGCGTTGTAGAGCACCACGTTGTTGGTCACCGTCGGTGTCGGCTCGACCTTGCGCAGCGTGCCGTACCAGCGCCGGCCCTGGCTGCCCAGCGTCGTGAAGTAGACCTCCATGTCCTGGCTCAGCTTGCTGACGTCGGCCTCGGAGACCTGGGTCTGCACCGTCATCGTCGACAGGTCGGCGATGCGCAGGATGGTCGGCGCCGACTGGTTCGCGTTGAGGGTCTGGCCCTGGCGCGCGGTGACGCTCACCACCGTGCCGGCCAGCGGTGCGTAGATCTTCGCGTAGTTGAGGTTGGCCTCGTCGGCGCGCAGGGTCGATTCGGTCTGTTCGATCGAGGCCTTGACGGCGTCGATCTGGGCCTTCGCGGCGAGTGCCGTCGCTTCGGCCTGCTGGAACGATTCGGTGGTGGTCGCGTCGTCCTTCACCAGGTTGCGCTGGCGCGTCAGCAGCAGCTGCGCGAGGGCGTACTGCGACTCGCGTTCGGCCAGCGTCGCACGCTGGTTGCGCAGGCCGGCGCGGCGGGCGTCGACCGTGGCGGTCAGCACCGTCGGGTCGATCTCGGCCAGCAGGTCGCCGGCCTTCACCACCGAGCCCACGTCGACATGCAGCTTCTTCAGCTGCCCCGAAACCTGCGCGCCGACATCGACGTAGTCGCGCGGCTGCACGGTACCGGTCGCGGTCACGAGGTCCTGGATGTCGCCGCGCTGCACGGTGGCGAACTGGTACTGGTCGCGCAGGTTCGGCTTGCCGTAGACCATGCGCCAGGCAGCGTAGCCGCTGGCGGCGATCAGCAGCAGTCCGAGCAGCATCCAGGGGGTGCGGTGGGAGAGGAGGCGGCGCCAGCGCGGGCGCGTTGCGGTGTCTTGGGCGGTCATGTCGTGAGGATGCGATCGTCCTGTGGCTCGCGTGCGGCTTGCGGTTCAGCGCCGGCTGCGGACGAATTCCGAGTCTGCCCGTCCACCGGTTAAGCAATGGGGCGCGATTGTGGCGGCTTTGTAAAGCCCGGCGCGACGAAGGCCGCCCAGGGCGGCCTCGTGCAGGCGAACAGGGCCCGGCGGCCCCGATGTCACGTCAGTGCGCGTCCGGCTCGCTGACGAATCCGAGCTTGCTCAGCCCGGCCTTCGACGCATCGGCCAGCGTCTCGGCGACGTGGCGGTAGGCCACCGCCTGGTCGGCGCGCAGGTGCACCTCGGGCTGCGGCTGCTTCTTGCCGGCGTCGGCGAAGCGCTGCACCGCTTCCTCGCGCGTCACCGTCTCGCCGTTCCAGAAGCGCGTGCCGGCACCGTCGATCGCGAACTCGATCTTGTCGGGCTTGAGCTCGTTGACCTGGCTGCTCGCCTTCGGCAGATCGAGCTTGACGGCGTGGGTGAGCAGCGGCGCGGTGACGATGAAGATCACCAGCAGCACCAGCATCACGTCGATCAGCGGCACCATGTTGATCTCGGACACCGGGGCGGCCGAGGATTTGCGGTCGAAGCTGGCGAAGGCCATGGCTTGCTCCTGCGTGGGAAGGGTGGGCTCAGGCGCCGTGCGCCGCCGGTGTCAGCTTGCCGGGCAGGGCGCGCACGTTGTCGGCGCCGTTCTTCGCGGCGTCGGCCAGTGGCGAGCCCATCGACAGGAAGGTCATCAGCTCGAACGCGAAGGCGTCGAGCCGGGCGCTGAGCACGCGGTTGCTGCGGGTGATGGCGTTGTAGGCCATCACGGCGGGGATCGCGACCGCGAGGCCGATGCCGGTCATGATCAGCGCCTCGCCCACCGGGCCGGCAACCTTGTCGAGCGTGCCCGAGCCGCTCATGCCGATCGCCACCAGCGCGTGGTACACCCCCCAGACCGTGCCGAACAGGCCGACGAAGGGCGCGGTGGCGCCGATCGTCGCGAGCCAGGTCAGGCCGTTCTCGAGCCGCGTGGTTTCCTCGTCGAGCACCTTCTTGATGGTGCGGGTGACGAAATCCTGCGCGCTGCCGGCTTCCTCGAGCTTGGCGGCGCCGTACTTCGCGTGGTGGGCCTGCGCGTTCATCGCATGGGCGGTCAGGTGCGCGAACGGTTCCTGCACGCCGTGCGTCGAGATCTCGGCGCTCACCTCCTGGAGCGAGCGCGCGTTCCAGAAGAAGTTCAGGAACTTCTCGCTGCGCCGCGTGCGCAGCAATTGGCCCAGGCCCTTGACGGCGATCAGCGTCCACGAGATCGCCGACATCACGATCAGGATGACGAGCAGCGATCTGCCCACGAAGTCGCTCTGGGCGATGAAATGGGCGAAGCCCATCGAAGCATTCACGTCGTTCACGGTCATCTCTCCATTTCAAAGACCAGGGGCATCACGACCCAGAAGGGCTGGGCCACGCCGTTCTCGGTGTAGGGCTTGAAGCGCGTCGCCTCCACGGTGGCGAGCGCGGCGTCGTCGAGGCGCGTGAAGCCGGACGAGCGTTGCAGGACCATCTGGCGCGGCAGGCCCTTGTCGTCGACCAGCACGCGCACCTGCACACGGCCCGATTCGCCCAGCCGCTTCGAGGCGGTCGGGTAGGCCAGGCTCGGCGGCGTCAGGTACTCGACCTGGGTGATCGCCACGGTGCGCGGCTGCGGCGGCGGCGCGGGAGGTGCGGGCGGCGCCGGTGGCGGCTCCACCGCCACGATGAGCGGCGGCTCGGGCGGCGGCGGGGGCGCGACGAACAGCGGGGGCTCGGGCGTCGGCGCCGGCTCGCTGACGATGATCGGCGCGGGCGGCGGTGGTGTCTTGGGCACCGACCGTGGCGGTGGGGGGGGCGGAGGTGGCGGGATCGGCACCGGCGGCGCCGGTGGCGCGATCAGGTCGACCATGATCGGCGCGGCCGCCTGCACCGCCTGGCGCACCGAGTCGATCTGCAGCAGACCCCAGCCGCCCGCCAGATGGGCGGCCAGCACGCCGAGCACGAGCCCGCGCCGCGCACCCGGTGTCAGACCCTCCGACGAGGCGGTGGGCAGCGGCGGTGGCGTGACACCGTTCGGCAGTGAGGGAGAGCCGGCACTCATGAAGTGTTTGCGGTGGCGAGGGGCCGCACGGGAGAAAGGGGACGGGCATCGAGGCCCACGGTGCGTCATTTTAATGCGAATCATTCGCATTATTCAAGAGACCGAGGAAGGTGCTTGGCGATACTTCGCCGATGCGACTCCCGGCTCGGGCCGGTTGACCGGTGCGTGCGGCCCGTCTGCGCCAGTCAGCCGACCGGCGACACACTCACACCACGCGCTGTTCGAGCAGGTGGCTCGGCGTGTCGACCTGGGCCAGCGTCTGGGCCAGGAAGGGCAGCGCCTCGCGCAACTGGGCGTGCAGCGTCCAGGGGGGGTTGATCACGACCATGCCGCTGCCGGCCAGACCGAAGCCCTGCACGTCGAGCGGCTGCACCGTGAGCCGGGCATGCAGCCAGCCCTTGGGCGCGAGGTTCTGCAGGCGCTTGGGCAGTTGCGCGGCCTCCAGCCGGCTGACCTGCGGGTACCAGACCAGGATCACCGCTTCGGCGAAGCGCTGCAAGGCCTCGCGCACCGTCGCGACCAGCTTGCCGTAGTCGGTCTTCAGCTCATAGGACGGATCGATCAGCACCACCGCGCGGCGCGACGGCGGCGGCAGCTGGCTTCGCAGGCCGGTGAAGCCGTCTTCATGATGCACTTCGGTGTGCGGCCGGTCGGCGTGGTGGGCCGCGAGCGTGTGCAGGTCCGCGGGATGCAGCTCGAACAGGCGCAGCTCGTCCTGCGGGCGCAGCAGCCGGCGCTCGAACTCGGGCGAGCCGGGGTAGCGGCCCAGGCCGCCGTCGGGGTTGAAGTCGCGCACCAGCTGCACGTAGTCGGCGACCAGCGCAGGCAGGTCGTTGCGCTCCATCAGCCGCGCGATGCCGTGCTCGAACTCGCCCTTCTTGAGCGCCTCGGGCGTGCCCAGCGAATAGCCGCCCGCGCCGGCGTGGGTGTCGATCAGGCGGTAGGGCTTGTCCTTCTGTGCCATGTGGCGCAGCACCTGCACGAGCACGCTGTGTTTCAGGACGTCGGCATGGTTGCCCGCGTGGAAGGCGTGTCGGTAGGCGAGCATGCCGCGATTGTCGCGCCCCGCGCGGCCGCGGCCGGGGGCCGTCAATCAGCGATGCTTGCCCATCACCGAACGGAACAGCTCCGGGATACCGACTTCGCGCGGTCCGAGCAGCAGCTCGCCGGCCTCGCCGGCGGCGATCGTGCCGGGCACGCGCACCGCGAGGTAGTAGCCGCAATAGCCCGACTGCACCATCAGCTTCGCAGCCTGGTTGAAGCCCATCACCGCGTTGAACTTGAAGCAAGGCTGGCGCGGTGCGGCGACCGCGAGTTCGCAGTGCGGGAAGCGCAGCAGGTCGCCGACCCAGACCTGGCCCTCCAGTAGGCCGGCGAGCGTGAGGTTCTCCCCCATGAAACCGTGCGGCAGCGTTTCGCCCCAGGGCGCAACGCGGGCCTGCGCGCGCACGGTCTGCCAGAACGCGTAGTGCTCGCCCGGGTAGGCGTAGACGGCCTTGTCGAGGCCGCCATGCACGCTGGGATCGGCCTGCTCGTCGCCGGCGAGGCCGAGCGGGCGCACGGCCACCTTGCCGCTCACGCCGCGCTTGCCGATCGCACTCAGCACGCTGCGCCCGCCGATATCCAGCGCGCGGGCGGTTGCCACATTGACGCTGAGCACCTGCGCGATGGCGCTCATGGCTGCGCCCTGCGCACTTCGTGCGGTCTCGCCGAGCGGGAGCCTTCGCAGCGGGCCGCGAAGGGGGCCCTCCGTGGCCCTTGAAGGCCCGGCGAGTTCATGCCGCACGCACCGGCGACGTGATGTGCCAGTGGTAGCCATAGGGGTCGCGCACGCTGCCGCTGCGGCCGTAGTCGCGGTCGGCCACCGCATAGACGAGTCGCGCGCCCTGCACCAACGCACGCTCGACGGTGGCATCGGCATCGTCGACCTCGAGGAACAGGCTCATCGGCGAGTGCTCGCAGTCCTCGACCGCCGGCATCTCCGGGAAGGCCGGGTTGGCCTGCGAGACCATCAACAGCGAGTCGCCGATCTGCAGCTGCGCATGGGCGATGCGGCCGTCGGGCTCGACATGGCGCATCCGCTCGGTCGCGCCGAAAGCGGCGATGCAGAAGGCGATGCCGCCGGCCGCGTCGCGGTACATTAGGTAAGGCGTGACGTTGTGCAAGGCGCCGGAGGCGCGGGTGCTGCTCATCGGGGAGGCTCCGTTTCGGTGGGGACGGCAGCGCGCCCTTCGACCGCCACCGTCTCGAAGCTTGCCACCACCGCCTGACTCGGTCCTACCGCAAGGGCATCCACCGAGCGCTGCGTTGCCAGCGCCCGCCCGTTTGCCGGCGGCCTCCCTGCTGCCGGGCGGCGCCCCAGGCGGGCGTCAGTCGATCAGGGCGCGGTGCCGCGCGATGGCCGCCCCGACCACCTCATGCAGGCTCGCACTGCCCTGCTGGTCGACATGCGCGAGCAAGGCCCGCCGCATGCGCGGCTCCCAGTAGCGTTTGATGTGCTGGGCCACGCCCTCCAGCGCCTCGCCGCGGTCGGGCATGGCCTCGAAGAACTGGCCGATGCGGTTGGCCATGCGCACCAGGTTGTCAACGTCCATCGATCGTCTCCGGGAAGCTCAGCCGCTCCGCGCCGGCGTAGACCACCACGCCCTGCGGCCGCACGAAGCCGGCCAGCCCGAGCTGCAGGCGCTGCGCCAGGTCGACCGCCAGCGTGGTCGCGGCCGATACCGCGGCCAGCAATGGCACGCGCGCGGCCACGGTCTTCTGCACCATCTCGAAACTGGCGCGGCTGGTCACGGCGATGAAGCCCTGCGTGGCCGGCACGCCGGTGCGGCTCATGGCCCCGATCAGCTTGTCGAGCGCGTTGTGGCGGCCGACATCCTCGCGCAGCAGCTGCACCTCGCCGGCGGCGGAGCACCAGCCGGCTGCGTGCACCGAGCCGGTGGCGTGCTGCAGGGCCTGCAGCGCCTGCAGCTCGCGCATCGCGCGCAGCAGCGCGTCGTGCGGCACGGCCGGCCCCGGCGGCAGCGGCGTCAACGGCCGTTCGACCTGCGTCAGGCTCTCGGCACCGCACAGGCCGCAGCCGGTGCGGCCGGCCAGGTTGCGCCGGCGGGCCTTCAGGCCGGCCATGCAGCGCGCGGCGATCTGGAGGCGCAGCGTGCTGCCGTCGGCGGCGGACTCGACGTCGATGCCATGCAAATCGCGGGCGGAGTCGACGATGCCCTCGCTCAGCGAGAAGCCGAGCGCGAAGTCTTCCAGATCCAGCGGCGTCGCCAGCATCACCGCGTGCGACACGCCGTTGTATTCCAGCGCGATCGGACGTTCCTCGGCCACCCAGTCGTCCGCCGCGAAGGCACGGCCGTCCCGCACGCCGCTGACCGCGAGGCGTTGCGCGCCGCCGGCGTGGAGTGCCGCGTCCGCCACCTTCACTTCGGGCTCACCGTGGCCGGGGTCTCGGGCTTGTGCCGCTCGGCCAGCAGCCGCGCCTGCACCTCGCTGAAGCGGGTGTGCTCGCGCTGCCATTCCGACGGCTGCATCACCGGCAGCACCTGCACCGCGGTCACCTTGTACTCGGGGCAGTTGGTGGCCCAGTCGGAACTGTCGGTGGTGATGACGTTGGCGCCCGATTCGGGGAAGTGGAAGGTGGTGTAGACCACGCCCGGCTGCATGCGCTCGCTGACCACGGCGCGCAGCACCGTCTGGCCGGCGCGGCTCTCGATGCCGACCCAGTCGCCGTCCTTGATGCCGCGCTCCTCGGCGTCGTGCGGGTGCAGCTCCAGCCGGTCCTCGCTGTGCCAGCGGTTGTTCTCGGTGCGTCGCGTCTGCGCGCCGACGTTGTACTGCGACAGGATGCGCCCGGTGGTCAGCAGCAGCGGGAACCTGCGCGTCACCTTCTCGTCGGTCGCGACGTACTGCGTGATGAAGAACTTGCCCTTGCCGCGCACGAAGCCGCCGATGTGCATCGTCGGCGTGCCTTCGGGGGCCGCGTCGTTGCACGGCCACTGCACGCTGCCGAGGCGGTCGATCTTCTCGTAGCTGACACCGGAGAAGGTGGGCGTCAGCGCCGCGATCTCGGCCATGATCTGCTCCGGATGGGTGTAGTCCATCGGATAGCCGAGCGCGTTCGACAGCTTCACCGTCACCTCCCAGTCGCCCAGGCCGGCCTTCGGCGGCATGACCTTGCGCACGCGCGAGATGCGGCGCTCGGCATTCGTGAAGGTGCCGTCCTTCTCGAGGAACGACGAACCGGGCAGGAAGACGTGCGCGTACTTCGCGGTCTCGTTCAGGAACAGGTCCTGCACGACGATGCACTCCATGGAAGACAGCGCATGCGCGACATGCTGCGTGTCCGGGTCGGACTGCACGATGTCCTCGCCCTCGCAGTACAGGCCCATGAAGCTGCCCGACAGCGCGGCGTCGAACATATTGGGGATGCGCAGCCCCGGCTCGGCCTGCAGCTCGACGTTCCAGGCCTGTTCGAACAGCGCCCGCGTGCTGCTGTCCGACACGTGGCGGTAGCCCGGCAGCTCGTGCGGGAAGGAGCCGATGTCGCACGAACCCTGCACGTTGTTCTGGCCGCGCAGCGGGTTCACGCCCACGCCCTCGCGGCCGACGTTGCCGGTGGCCATCGCGAGGTTGGCGATGCCCATCACCATCGTCGAGCCCTGGCTGTGCTCGGTCACGCCCAGGCCGTAGTAGATGGCCGCGTTGGGCCGCGCCCCGCGGGCCTGGAGCGTGGCAGCCGTGCCGTCCGAGTGGCCGGTGGCGAACAGCCGGGCGGCGGCGCGCAACTCGGTGGCCGGCACGCCGGTGACGGCGGCGGTCGCCTCGGGGGAGTTGGCGTCGCGTGACACGAACTCGCGCCATTCGCGGAAGGCCTTGTCCTCGCAGCGCGCGGCGATGTAGGCCTCGTCGAGCAGGCCCTCGGTGACGACCACGTGCGCCAGCGCGGTGATCACCGCAACGTTGGTGCCGGGGCGCAGCTGCAGGTGGTGGTCGGCCTTCACGTGCGGCGACTTCACCAGGTCGATCCTGCGCGGGTCGACGACGATCAGCTTCGCGCCTTCGCGCAGCCGCTTCTTCATGCGCGAGGCGAACACCGGGTGGCCGTCGGTCGGGTTGGCGCCGATGACCATGATGACGTCGGACTTCTCCACCGACTTGAAGGTCTGCGTGCCGGCCGACTCGCCCAGCGTCTGCTTCAGGCCATAGCCGGTCGGTGAGTGGCACACGCGCGCGCAGGTGTCGACGTTGTTGTTGCCGAAAGCCGCGCGCACCAGTTTCTGGACCAGGTAGCCTTCCTCGTTGGTGCAGCGCGAGGAGACGATGCCGCCGACCGAGTCGCGGCCATAGGTGGCCTGGATGCGCTTGAACTCGCTGGCCGCGTAGCCGATGGCCTCGTCCCAGCTCACTTCCTGCCACGGGTCGGCGATGCTCTTGCGGATCATCGGCGTCGTGATGCGGTCCTTGTGCGTCGCATAGCCCCAGGCGAAGCGCCCCTTGACGCAGGAATGGCCCTCGTTGGCCTTGCCGTCCTTCCACGGCACCATGCGCACGACCTCGTTGCCCTTCATCTCGGCCTTGAAGCCGCAGCCCACGCCGCAGTAGGCGCAGGTGGTGGTGACGCTGTGCTCGCCCTGGCCCAGCCAGATCACCGACTTCTCCTGCAGCGTGGCGGTCGGGCAGGCCTCGACGCAGGCGCCGCAGCTCACGCACTCGCTGTCCATGAAGGGCTGGTCCTGGCCGGCAGCGACGCGCGACTCGAAGCCTCTTCCTTGAATGGTCAAGGCGAACGTGCCCTGCGTCTCTTCGCAGGCGCGCACGCAGCGGTTGCAGACGATGCATTTGCTCGGGTCGTAGGTGAAGTACGGGTTCGATTCGTCCTTCCGGCTCTTGAGGTGGTTGGCGCCCTCGAAGCCGTAGCGCACCTCGCGCAGGCCGGTGACGCCCGCCATGTCCTGCAACTCGCAGTTGCCGTTGGCGCTGCAGGTCAGGCAGTCGAGCGGGTGGTCGGAGATGTAGAGCTCCATCACGCCCTTGCGCAGCTCCTGCAGCTTCGGGGTCTGCGTGCGCACCTTCATGCCGGGCTCGGCGGGCGTGGTGCACGAGGCGGGAAAGCCGCGGCGTCCCTCGATCTCGACCAGGCACAGGCGGCACGAGCCGAAGGGCTCCAGGCTGTCGGTCGCGCACAGCTTGGGGACCTGGATGCCGGCGTCGACGGCAGCACGCATCAGCGACGTGCCCTTGGGCACGGTGACCTGCTCGCCGTCGATCTCCAGCGTGACGGCCTCGGTCGACTCGCGCAGCGGGGTGCCGTGGTCGGTTTCTCTCAGGTGATCGAGCATCGTGGGCTCCTCAGGCGGCTCGGCGGTCGGGTGCCGCCAGGCCGAAGTCTTCCGGGTAATGGTCCAGTGCCGACAGCACTGGGTAGGGCGTCATGCCACCCATCGCGCACAGGCTGCCGGCGAGCATCGTGTCGCACAGGTCCCGCAGCAGGGCCACCTGCTGCAGTCGATCGTTCGGCAGCTTCACCTGCGCCGGACGGTTCACGTTGGCGGTGATGCGGTCGATGACCTCCACGCCGCGTGTCGAGCCGATGCGGCAGGGCGTGCATTTGCCGCAGGACTCGATCGCGCAGAACTCCATCGCGTAGCGCGCCAGCTTCGCCATGTCGGCGGTGTCGTCGTGCACCACGATGCCGCCGTGGCCGACCACGCCGCCGAAGGCGGCATAGGCTTCGTAGTCGAGCGGCACGTCCCACTTCGACTCGGGCACGTAGGTGCCGAGCGGCCCGCCGACCTGCACCGCCTTGACCGGGCGGCCCGATGCGGTGCCGCCGCCGAAGTCGAACAGCAGTTCACGCAGCGTCACGCCGAAGGCCTTCTCGACCAGGCCGCCGTGCTTCACGTTGCCGGCCAGCTGGATCGGCAGCGTGCCCATCGAGCGGCCGACGCCGTACTCACGGTAGTGCGCCGCGCCGCGCGCCAGGATCAGCGGCACCGACGCGAAGGTGATCACGTTGTTGATGACGGTCGGCCGGCCGAACAGGCCTTCGATGGCCGGCAGCGGCGGCTTCGCACGCACGATGCCGCGCTTGCCTTCCAGGCTTTCCAGCAGCGCCGTCTCTTCGCCGCACACGTAGGCGCCGGCAGCCTTGCGCACCTGCAGGTGGAAGGCGCGGCCCGAGCCCAGCACGTCGTTGCCCAGGAAGCCGGCGGCCTCGGCGCGGGCGATCGCGTCGTTCAGCGTGGCGATCGCGTGCGGGTACTCGGAGCGCACGTAAAGGTAGCCCAGGGTCGCGCCGACGGCCAGTGCGGCGATCGTCATGCCCTCGATCAGCATGTACGGGTCGCCCTCCATCGTCATGCGGTCGGAGTAGGTGCCCGAGTCGCCCTCGTCGGCGTTGCAGACGACGTACTTCTGCGCCAACGGCGTGTTCAGCACCGTCTTCCACTTGATGCCGGTCGGGAAGGCCGCGCCGCCGCGGCCGCGCAGGCCGGACTGCAGCACCTCGTCAATGACGGTCGCGTCGGCCATCGCCAGCGCACGGCGCAGGCCGGCCCAGCCCTCGTGCGCCTCGTAGTCGGCGAGCGACAGCGGATCGGTGAGGCCCATGCGGGCGAAGCACAGGCGCTCCTGCTTCGCGAGGTAGGGGATCTGCTCGGTCGGCCCGTGGCCCAGTGCGTGCGGTGCGCCCTGCAGCAGGCCGGCGTCGAGCAACCCCGGCACGTCCTCGGGCGTCACCGGGCCGTAGGCCACGCGGCCGGTGGCGGTGCTCACCTCGACCAGTGGCTCCAGCCAGAACAAGCCGCGCGAGCCGTTGCGCACCAGGTTCAGCGCCAGGCCGCGCCGCGCGCACTCGGCCTGCAGCGTGGTGGCCACCGCGTCGGCGCCGACCGCGAGCGCGGCCGAGTCGCGCGGAACGTGGACGGTGATGGCGGCGCTCATCGCGTGGCCTCCTCTGCGTCTTCTTCCAGCGCGCCGATCAGGCGATCGAACGCCGCCGGGCTGACGCGCGCGTGCAGGCGCTCGTCGATCACGATCGCCGGCGACGATGCGCACAGCCCCAGGCAGAACACCGGCTCCAGCGTGTAGCGGCCGTCGGCGCTGCTCGTGTGGCTGCGGCAGCCGAGGCGGCGCTCGGCATGCGCCAGCAGCGCATCGGCGCCCAGCGCCTGGCAGGCTTCGGCCCGGCACACCTGCACCATGTGCCGGCCGGCCGGCTCGCTGCGGAAGTGGTGGTAGTAGGTGATGACGCCATGCACCTCCGCGCGCGACAGGTTCAGCGCGCTGGCGATCTCCGGCACCACGTCGGCGGGAATGCAGCCCAGCAGATCCTGCACGTCATGCAGGATCGGCAGCAGCGCGCCCGGTTCACCGGCTCGGCGCGCAAGCACCGCCTGCACGGCGGCCAGCGGCGCGCTCATCGCGCTGCCGGCCGAGGGGCCGGGTGAGCGTTGCACGGAAGTCTGGGGCAAGCGGTCATATGTTGTATCCAGCATATGGATTCAAGGGCGTGCTTCACTGTATGGTGAGTGTTCCCAAGGTTCAATATGAGCCGCTAGGCCGAGCGCATATGCTCTGGAGCGCCGAAAGATCGCCATGCTCGAAGTCTCGATCCAGCCGCAATGGAGCATCCGTCGCACGGGCCAGCCCGAGCTGCCGCCGCGGCTGATCCAGTTGCTCGGCCAGGTGCATGAGCACGGCAGCCTGCTGCGCGCCTGCGAGGTCAACGGCGGCTCCTACCGACATGCCTGGCAGCTGCTGCGCGAAGCCGAAGCGGCGCTCGGCCAGGCGCTGATCCACACCGAACGCGGCCAGGGCTCGAAGCTCACCGTGTTGGCCGAGAAGCTGCTGTGGGCCGACCGCCGCATCGCCGCACGCCTGTCGCCGCTGCTGCACACGCTGGCCTCCGAACTGGAGGTCGAGCTGGGGCGGGTGCTCAGCCCGCAGGGCGCGATGCTGCGCATCCACGCCAGCCACGGCTTCGCGATCGAGAAGCTCGACGAGTTCCTGCGCGCCGAGCAGGTGCCGGTCGAGCTGAAGTACTGCGGCAGCCAGGAGGCCGTGGCGTCGCTGGCGGCCGGCAGTTGCGACGTGGCGGGCTTTCACATGCCGCTCGGCGCCTTCGAGCCGCTGGCGCTGGCGCACTACGCGCGCTGGTTCAAGCCGCGCGAGCAGGCCGTGGTGCACGTGGCTACGCGCAAGCAGGGCCTGATGGTCGCGCCGGGGAACCCCAAGAAGCTCTACATGCCGGCCGACCTGACGCGGCCCAGTGTGCGTTTCATCAACCGGCAGCCGGCCTCCGGCACGCGCTTCCTGCTCGACCTGATGCTGCAGCGAGACGGCGTCGACGCCCGCTGCATCGACGGCTACGAGCGCGTCGAGTACACGCACGCGGCCGTGGCTGCCTATGTGGCCAGTGGCATGGCCGACGTCGGCTTCGGCGTTGAGCCGCCCGCGCGGCGCTTCGGCCTGGAGTTCATCCCGCTCGAAACCGAGCGCTACCTGCTGCTCTGCGACGCGCAGGCGCTACAGGGGCCCCGGCTGCAGCACATGCTCGGCATCCTGCGCGGCGAGCGCTTTCGTGCGGCGGTGGACCAGTTGCCCGGCTACGACGGCGAGGGCATCGGCACCGTGGTCGGCATCGAAGCGGTGTTCAAGGCGTCGAAAAGCCGGCCACCGTCTGCGCCGCGTGCACGTCGGCGCTGAACAGCTGCCGATGGCAAGAGCACTTCGCAGCCGCACAGCAGACCGGTGGACGGGGAGGGCTGCGCACGCCCTTCCGTAGCGTCAACCGGCCCTAAGCCGGTGGGCGGTAGCCACGTCCGAAGCCGGCCACGACACGGCGGCCATTGGGGCCGGCGAGCCAGTTCACCAGGAGCTTGCCACCCGGGTGGTTGACGCGGAACGAGCGCATCACGTGGTAGCTCACCTGCAGCCGTGGGTCGCCTTCGACCAGCACCACCAGGCCCGAGCCGGCGCCGAGCGCAGCCCACAGGCCATGCTCGACGAAAGCGTAGCTGCGGGTCTCGCGCGCCAGCGCCAGCACCGCGGTGGGTCCGGCACCGGCGGTGCGCAACCAGGGTCCGACCGGCTGCGGGCCGGCGGCCTTCCAGATCGTCTGCTCCAGCGCGCGGGCGCCGCTCGGCTCACCGGCGGTCACGAACCCAGCCTCGCCGCGCTCGCCGGCGGCAACGATGCGGGCCAGGGCCGTGGCGGCGTCACGCCCGCCCGCGATGCCGGCCGGATCGCCGCCCGCGGCGGCCTTTTTCGATGTCTTCTGCGGCGCGGGGCCGACCAGCACGAAGTCGGTCAGCGCGACCGGCCGCCGGTCGTGCACCAGATTCTGTTTCTCCAGCGCGAGCTCGAGCTCGGGTGCCTGGGTCAGCGCGGCGTCGAGCTCGCCGCGCTCGAGCTGCGGCAGCAGCAGACCGCCCGGGCCGGCTCGCCAGTCGATCGCCAGCCCGGTGTCGCGTGCCACGGCGGCGCGCAAACGTGCGGCGAGGCCCGAAGCCTGCAGATCGGCCTCGATGCCAACGGTGATGCGATGGTCCGGCGAGCGCTGCGCGAAGCCGGGCAGGGCCAGCGCGGCCAACGCACCCAAGGCGCTCCGGCGCCCCAGTCGACCGGTGGCGAATGCGTGCATGGACCCCATGTTAAGGGGGGAACTGCCGCGGACGGGGGGTGCGGCCCGGGCCTGTCGGGGTCAGTATCTGCACTCAGCCTTCGGCTGCATCGGCCTGTTCAAAACGCGCTGAAAGACGGACAACGAAGCCACGCATGCAGTCATGCACAAAGCGCATACCCCCTTCCTGTCACGTCGAAGTCACACCCCTACACTTTCTCCAGCATCACGAAAGCATCCCCCATGAGGTCGCGATCGATGCCGCCAGCGCCCAATGATTCGATCGTCGGTGCGGGTGCTGGCGAGATCCCTTTCAATCTCGGAGAGCTGATGAACCACCCCTCGATGCAAGGGCTGCGCCTGGAGGCGCCGTCCTATGTGAAGAACGCCCGCCTGCTCGCCTGGGTGGCCGAAATGGCCGCGCTTGCGCAGCCCAAGGCCATCCACTGGTGCGATGGCTCGCAGGCCGAATACGACCGCCTGTGCGACCAACTCGTCGCGGCCGGCACCTTCCGTAAACTGAACGAGGCCAAGCGCCCGGGCAGCTACCTGGCGTGGAGCGACCCGAGCGACGTGGCGCGTGTGGAAGACCGCACCTTCATCTGCTCCGAAAGGAAGGAAGACGCCGGGCCGACCAACAACTGGACCGCGCCGGCCGAGATGCGCGCGCTGTTGCAGACCGGCCGATCCGACGGGACCCCGGCGTTGTTTGCAGGCTGCATGCGCGGCCGCACGATGTACGTGGTGCCGTACTCGATGGGGCCGCTGGGTTCACCGATCGCTCACATCGGCGTCGAACTCTCCGACTCGCCCTATGTCGCCGTCAACATGAAGATGATGACGCGCATGGGCAAGCCGGTGCTGGAGGTGCTGGGCAGCGATGGCGAGTTCGTGCCCTGCATGCATTCCGTGGGAAGCCCGCTCGTGGCCGGACAGAAGGACGTCGCCTGGCCCTGCAACAAGACCAAGTACATCGTTCACTACCCGGAGACGCGCGAGATCTGGAGCTACGGCTCGGGCTATGGCGGCAACGCGCTGCTGGGCAAGAAATGCTTCGCGCTGCGCATCGCCTCGACGATGGGGCGCGACCAGGGCTGGCTGGCCGAGCACATGCTGGTGCTCGGCGTGAAGAATCCACAAGGCAAGAAGTTCCACATCGCGGCGGCCTTCCCCAGCGCCTGCGGCAAGACCAACTTCGCGATGCTCATTCCGCCGGCCGGTTTCGACGGCTGGGAGGTCACGACCATCGGTGACGACATCGCGTGGATCAAGCCCGGTGCCGACGGGCGGCTGTACGCGATCAACCCCGAGGCCGGCTACTTCGGTGTCGCACCCGGCACCAACGACAAGACCAACGCGAACTGCATGGCGTCGCTGCAGCGCGACGTGATCTTCACGAATGTGGCACTGACCGACGACGGCGACGTCTGGTGGGAAGGCATGACCGACGCACCGCCGGCCCACCTGCTCGACTGGCAGGGCAAGGATTGGACGCCGGCGCTCGCGAAAGAGACGGGCGTGGACGGGAAACCCAGGGCCGCAGCCCACCCGAACGCGCGCTTCACCGTGAGCGCCACCAACAACCCGGTGCTCGACGAGGCCTGGGACGACCCGGCAGGCGTGGCGATCGATGCCTTCATCTTCGGCGGGCGCCGTTCGACGACGGTGCCGCTCGTCACCGAGGCGCGCGACTGGGTGGAAGGCGTCTACATGGCCGCGACCATGGGTTCGGAAACCACCGCTGCGGCCGCCGGCCAGCAGGGCGTGGTGCGCCGCGACCCGTTCGCGATGCTGCCCTTCACGGGCTACAACATGAGCGACTACTTCCAGCATTGGCTGGCGCTCGGTCGCAAGCTGCAGGCTTCGGGGGCGCAGTTGCCGAAGATCTACTGCGTCAACTGGTTCCGCAAGGGCGCCGACGGCAAGTTCGTCTGGCCGGGCTACGGCGAGAACATGCGCGTGCTGAAATGGATGCTCGAGCGCGTGCAGGGTACGGCACAGGGCGCCGAGAACGTGTTCGGCGTCAGCCCGCGCTACGAGGACCTGGCCTGGAGCGGCCTGTCGTTCACGCCGGAGCAGTTCGGCAGCGTGATCGGTGTCGACAAGACCGCCTGGCAGCAGGAGCTGCGACTGCACGAGGAACTGTTCACCCTGCTCGCCCACCACCTGCCGCCCGAACTGAAGGCCGCCAAGGCGAAGATCGAGCAGCGCCTCGCTGCCTGACAGCGGTTCTCGCCAGCCAGCAAAAAGGCCGCCCTTGGGCGGCCTTCGTTCATTCCGTCGCGAAGGACGGGTCAGAGTCGCACGGTGGCGCCGCGGTACAGCGCATCCACGGTACGGCGCGCGGCGCGCTGATCCAGCGACGCGTCGCTGAACTGGTCCAGCCAGCCGGCCAGTTGGCGGGCGCTGGGCTGCCGCGGCTCGTTGGCGGCAAAAAGCTGGAAGGCCGTGCCGACCGACCCGACCGACTCGGCGATCGCGGTGCCGAGCACTTGATAGATGTTCACGAGAAACCTCTGGAATGATGACGGACTGAGCCGCCGATGCCTCGATTATCAGGGTTAACCCTGAATTTCCCAATGCTGTTGGTGCATGCCTGCATTTGACCGCCGCATGGCGAGCCTCAGGCTTGCGGGTTGTCGCGCTCCCAGCGCAGCGCGGCGCCGCGCAGATCGGCGGCCAGGCTCGGATCGACGCTCTGGTACTGGTTAGCGAGTGCCCACAACTCCGTCAAGTCTCGACGGGGATCATGCGGCAGGCGTCGCCGCGCCAGGCCGCGCTCGGCCCATTGCCACAAGGCCACCGCCAGACGGGCCAGTGGTTCGGCGCCGCGCGGGGGCGCAGTGCGGGTGGCGGGCACTTGAATGCTGACCGTGCTCATGACTTTGACCTTTCTCGGTTCGGCTGTGAGCCTCAGACTGCATTCTAGGGAAAACCCTTATGCCCCATGGTCTGCAGGGGCGCGGTCGACAGGTGCTTGCGCGACGACATCCCGGTCATCGGGCATAGGACAATGGCCGATATGCCCTTGCCTGCCTCATCCGCACCCTTGACCGACCCCGAGATCACCGAACTCGACGATCTGCTCGCGGCCGTGCCCGAACCGCTCGAGCCGCTCGACGCGGTGATGCTCGACGGCTACCTGTGCGGCGTGATCGCCCAGCCCGAGCTGATCGATCCGTCGCGCTGGCTGCCGCCGGTGTTCGACTGGAACTTCGGCGATCCCGAGAACCCGGACAGCGGCACTGAACTGACGCCCGATACCCCCGGTTGGCACGCCGCCAAGCATGAGCGTCTGCTCGCCCTGGTGATGCGCCACCACGCCGTGCTCGAGTGTCAGTTGCGCGAGGACGCCTGGTTCGACCCGCTGGTGATGCAGCCCGACGACGAGCAAGGGCAGCCGATCGAAGGCGCTGCGGCCATCGGTCCGGCCTTCGCGCCCTGGGCGATCGGTTTCGAGCATGCGCTGAACCAGTTCGATGCCCTCGAGTCCTTGAACCACCCCGAATTGCCGGACCTGCTCGCCTGCGTGCGCCGGCACCTGCCCGAGCAGACCGGCGACGATGCGGCCTTCAAGAAGGCGCTCGACGACGAACACCCGCTGCGCGGCATGGACGAGGCGATCGAGGATCTGGTGTCCAACGTGGTCGCGCTCGCCGATATCGCGCGCGGCGAGCGGCTCAAGGTCGAGACCGTGCGCCGTGCCGGTCCCAAGGTCGGTCGCAACGATCCCTGCCCCTGCGGCAGCGGCAAGAAGTTCAAGCAGTGCCACGGCCGCGACGCCTGAGCGGCGCCCCCGCTGCGGTGCGCTGAAAGGCCGGCGAGATGCGCCTGCAACTGCTGTCGGACCTGCACCTCGAGACCGAGGCCTACACCCCCGAGCCGGCACCCGAGGCCGAACTGCTGGTGCTGGCCGGCGATGTCGACAGCAGCTGGGCCGGGCTCGAACGCTTTGCGCGCTGGCCGGTGCCGGTGCTGTTCGTCGCCGGCAACCACGAGTTCGACCAGCGCGAGCTGCGCACGGCCTGGCCGGCATTGCGGGCGCGTTGCGAGTCACTGGGCATCACGCTGCTGGAGCGCGAAGCGTGTGTCCGCGTCGACCGCGACGGGCGCCGCATCCGCTTCGTGGCGACCACGCGCTGGTGCGATTTCGACCTCTTCGGTGCGGCGGAGCGCGACCGCGCGACGCGTGCCGCGGGCTACTTCATGCGCGTGATGCGGGCGACCTGCGATGGCCGGCCGTTCGATGCCGCGGCGGTGCGTGAAGAGGCGCTGGCCTGTCGCGCCTGGCTGCAGCAGGCGCTGGCAGAGGACTGTGATGCCGACGCCACGGTCGTCATCACGCACTACGGCCCGAGCCTGCGCAGCGTCGACCCCCGCTACGGCCTGCAGCCGGGCTCGGCGAGCTTCTGCAACGACGACGAAGACCTGCTCCCGCTCGCCGACCTCTGGCTGCACGGCCATCTGCATTGCCGGCACGATTACACCGTCGAGCATTCGGGCACCGCGCGGCGGGGGTCGACCCGCGTGGTCAGCAATGCGCGCGGCCACGTTCGCAAGGGTGAGGCCGCGGGGCATGACGGCTTGCTGTGCGTCAAGGTGTGAAGCCGGCCTCTTGCGTCACACTGGCAGCCCATCCGGCAAGAGGAGCGAGAACCATGAAGATCCTGGCAGCCGTCGACGGCAGCAGCTACACGAAGCGCATGCTCGGCTACCTCACGGCGCAGGCCGAGTGGCTGGTGGCAGGGCACGACATCACCGTGCTGACCGTCAACGCAGCGGTGCCGCCGCGGGCCGCGGCCGCACTCGATCGCGAGATGCTGCAATCGTATTACGAGGACGAGGCCGAGAAAGTGTTCAAGCCGATCCGCAGCTTCTTCGCGAAGCAGGGCGTGACGGCCACGTTCGTGCGCAAGACCGGGCATGCCGCCGAGCTGATTGCCAAGACCGCCGAGTCGGGCAAGTTCGATCTGCTGCTGCTCGGTTCGCACGGCCACGGCGCGTTGTCCGGCCTCGTGATGGGTTCGGTCACTGCCAAGGTCCTGGCCAGTTGCCGAACGCCGGCACTGCTGATCCGCTGAACCCTGCCGGCAGCGACCGCCCTCAGGCCCGGGCGCCGACGAGGCCGTGGAAGCAGGAACGCAACAGCCACTCGATGATCTGCTCGTCGCTGTGCTGGCCGCCGGCCTTCAAGAGACCGGGCACCGGATCGCAGGCGCGCGCGAACAGCGTGTAGAGCACCACCTCGGCCGGTAGCTGCCGGTCGATTTCGCCGTCGGTCTGCGCTGCAGCGATCCATGCGCCCAGCCGGTCGCTGACCTCGAACAGGCGATCGAGATAGATCCGGTTGGACACCAGCGCGTTGCGCAGCGTCGAGTTCTGCGCCGGCAGCGAAGGCATCTCACCGGCGAGCTGCACTTGCAGTGTCCAACGCGCCGCCGCCTGCAGTCGAGCGATCGGGCGCAACCCATCGTCGAGGGCCAGCTTCTCTAGGAAAACCAGCGCCCGCTCCAGAACGCGAATCATCGCCGCGGCGGCCAGTTCTTCCTTGGAGGTGAAGTGCTTGTACAGGCTCGCCTTGGCGATGCCGACGTCGGCAGCGACCTCGTCCACCGTCATGGCCTCGAAGCCCTTTTCGGCCAGCAGCCGGTTGACCGACGACACGATCGCGTCCTCGCGTGCACGCAGCATCTGTTCCCGGAACGCGCTTCTCGCCATCCCTAAATTGTAGGAGGCCCGCACAGCGGCCGTACGGGCGGGTCGCACGGCAACCGGCGGGTCGTCGCGCGTCCGAACGACAGGCTGTCCCGTTGCCGCCGAGCGGTGTTCGCGCGGCAGCCTCCGGCGCCGACGATGGGCCTGACGGCGCCGGGCCGACGCGGCTCTGAGACACTCGAAGCTTGCCAGCTTGGATCGCCTCGAACATGCGTCTGTCCCCGTCTTCAGCGACTTGGTTCTGCGGTCTGGCCGCGGTGCTGATGGCGGCGGCTTGCTCCAAGACGCCGGACGCCGGGCCCGAGAGCTCGACCACGCGCGACGCCCTCCAGGCGGCAGTGACCCCGGCGGTGGTCGCCGCGGTCAGTGCCGGCAGCGCTCTGGAGCCTGGCGTGCGCTGGCGCAGGCCGCGTACCGAGGCCGATGTCGAGAGCGCCTTCGCCGAGGCCCGTGCGCAGGGACTGCCGGTGTTCGCGTATTGGGGTGCGGTGTGGTGTCCGCCGTGCAATCAGGTCAAGGCGACGCTGTTCGGCCGCCCCGATTTCATCGAGTCGAGCCGCCGTTTCGTGCCCCTCTACCTCGATGGCGATCTGCCCGGCGCGCAGAAGCTGGGCGCGCACTTCAAGGTGCGCGGCTACCCGACGATGATCCTGTTCCGCCCGGACGGCACCGAACTGACGCGCCTGCCCGGCGAGGTCGATGCGCAGAAGTACCTGCAGATGCTCGACCTGGGCCTGGGCGCCGCGCGGCCGGTGAAGCAGTTGCTGGCCCAGGCGCGGTCGGCCCCGGCACAGCTGAGCGCCGACGAGTGGCGGCTGCTCGCCTACTACGCCTGGGACACCGACGAGCAGCAGGTGCTGCCCGCGGCGCGGCGGGTCGCGACGCTGACTTGGCTCGCACGGACCTGTCCTGTCGCGCAGGCGGAGGCGCGCACCCGCTTGCTGCTGAAGTCGCTTGCCGCGCAAGCCGACGCCGGGCCTGCGACCGACCGGCGCAAGCCCGACGCGGCCGCGCGCGGGCAGGTGCTCGACGTGCTGGCCGACGAGCGGCTCGTGCGCGAGAACCTCGACCTCATCGGCAACTTCGCGCGTGAGATCACCGCGCTGCTCACCACTGGCGGCACGCCGCAGCGCGAGCAGATGGTCGGCGTGTGGGCGTCCACGCTGGACCGGCTCACCGCGGACCCGGGGCTGTCGCAGGGCGATCGCATGTCGGCGCTGATCTCGCGTGTGGCGCTCGCCCGGCTCGGCCCGGCGCGCGAGCCCGTGGACCCGGCGGGCCTGAGCACCGTCCTGATCGAACACGTGAAGCACGAGGCCGCACGGGCGGACCGCGAGGTGGCCGACGACGTCGAGCGCCAGTCGGTGATCCCGAGCGCGGCCCATGCGCTGGCGCAGGCCGGCCTGCTCGATGACGCGGACCGCTTGCTCGAAGCCGAACTGAAGCGTTCGCACAGTCCCTACTACGCAATGCTGGCCCTGGCCGCGAACGCCAGGCAGCGCGGCGACAAGCCGGCCGCGCTCGGCTGGTACGAGCGCGCCTACGCGGCCGCGCAAGGGCCGGCCACGCGGGTGCAGTGGGGGGTCGGCTATGTCAATGCGCTGGTCGATCTGACGCCCGAGGATGCGCAGCGCATCGCGCAGGGGGCCGGCAGCGTGCTGAACGAGCTGCGGGGACAGCCCGACGCGTTCTATGAGCGCACCGCGCGCTCGCTCGAGCGCATGAGCGGCAAACTGCTGGCCTGGAGCCAGCGCGCGGACGGTGCGGCCGTGCTCGGCCGGCTGCGCGCGCAACGCGACGACCTGTGCGCCGCGCTGCCTGCGGCCGATCCGCAACGACCCACTTGCCAGGCGCTGTTCGCAGTGCCCGCCGCAGCCCCCAAAGCGAATCCTCGCCCGGCCTGATCCGTTCCAGCTAATCTGACGCGATGTCCCGCCCCATCCTCGAAGCAACCCAGCTCCACCCCGCGATCCGCGATCGCATTGCGACCTATCACGCCGACATCGTGCACAACGTGCGCGCGGCGACGGTCTCGAATGCGATCCTGGTGGTCGGCATGGCCGGCAACCCCTGGTGCCGCCGAGCCCGCAAGTCCTTGGCGGCGGCCGGGCAAGGCCACCACTACCTGGAGTACGGCAGCTACCTTCGCGGCTGGAAGCCGCGCCTTGCACTGAAGATGTGGACCGGCTGGTCGACCTTCCCGATGGTCTTCGTGCGCGGCCAGTTCATCGGCGGGGCCCAGGACCTCGATCGGCTCATTGCCAGCGGCGAACTGCAACGCCTGCTGGCGACGTGATCTCGATCATGAGTACTCAGCCGCACTATTTCTGGGAAGACTTCGCCGTCGGCAGCACGCGCGAGTTCGGTGGCCACACGCTGACCCGCGACGAGATCGTGCGCTTCGCCAGCGAGTTCGATCCGCAACCCTTCCATCTCGATGAAGAGGCCGGCAAGCGGTCGCTGTTCGGCGGGCTCGCCGCCAGCGGCTGGCACAGCTGCGCACTGGTGATGCGCATGATGTGCGACGCCTACCTGCTCGATTCGTCCAGCCTCGGCTCACCCGGCCTCGAACAGCTCAAGTGGCTCAAGCCGGTGCTCGTGGGCGACACGCTGCGCGTGCGCATGACGGTGCTGGAGGCGCGCCCGATGGCGAGCAAACCACACATCGGCCTCGTCCGCACCCGGTGGGAAGCGCTGAACCAGCGCGACGACGCGGTGCTGGTGATGGAAGGCTGGAACATGTTCCGCCGCCGCGAAGGGGCGGCGCCGTGACGGCGCCACGAGCGCAGGCGCCCAGCTTCACCGCGGCGCACTTCCGGTCCGCCCTGGGCATGTTCGCGACCGGGGTGACCATCGTGACCGCGCGCACGGCCGAGGGTCAACGCGTGGGCCTGACGGCCAATTCCTTCAACTCCGTGTCGCTCGCGCCGCCGCTGGTGCTGTGGAGCCTGTCGCGCAGCGCCGGCACGATGCCGGCTTTCGCGCGCGGTTCGCACTACGCGATCAACATCCTCGCGGCCGATCAGCGCGAACTCGCGGAGCGTTTTGCCAGCAAGACCGCCGATCGCTTTGCCGGCGTCGCATGGCGCGAGGGCGGCAGCGGGGCGCCGCTGATCGAGGGCGCCGCGGCCGTGTTCGAGTGCTTCAACCGGAGCCAGTACGAAGAGGGCGACCACATCATCTTCGTCGGCGAGGTCGAGCGCTGCAGTGTGAGCACCGGCGCGACGCCGCTGATCTTCCATGGCGGCCGCTATTTCAGCGAACTGCCGCTCTGAGCGGCCAGCTGCGCAGCGGCCGCACACAAAGACAAAGCCCGCCAGAGCGGGCTTTGCGAGCCGGAGGAATGGGTTCTCCGCCAGCTTGGAGCGTCCGAGCTTACCCCTCTCAGTTCCGGCGGCTGCGGCGACTGACCACGAGACCCATGACCAGGAAGGCGGCCAGCAACTGCACATAGGTACCGGGCTCCGGCAGCGCGGCGAAGTCGAGTGACTCTTCCGTCGTTCCTGCCGTGCGGGCCTGAGCCTGTTCGACGGTTGCGGCCTGCGCGGCGACGCCGGCGGTGACCGCCGTGGTGCCCGCGCTGGCGGCGCCTGCCACCAGCAGCGCGGCGCTGACGATCAGGGTCTGGATGGTTTTGTTCATTGGGGGTGCTCTCGCTGTTCGGTTGACCGGCGCTGTTGCGCTGTCATTGAGCGAGAGTCTGTCTGCCGGGCCGGCCGCGCGCAGCCCCCCTTTCGCGGGTGCCGACCCCCATGGCTCAGGGGGGCCGATCGATGCTTTGTGAGACTTGAGGCGGGCGCGCGTGAAGATGTCACGCCGAGCGTTGGCGCCGCAGCTTTCCGATGCGTGATCGAGGCGGGCCGATCACCGGGCACACCGACGCGGCGATGGCTCAGCGCACGGCCGGACGCTGGCTCGGATCGATGTCGACGTACTGCCACCAGTCGAGCCAGAACGGCGCGCGCCGGTAGCCGACGACCCAGGGGTAGGCCAGGTCGGTCAGGATGCGGTGCACGTGCACGCGGTAGGGTGCATAGGCCACGAGCAACTTGGTGGCCTGGTCGAACAGCGCCTGGCGCTCGGGTCCGTCGGGCAAGGCGTTGAGCTGCTCGTAGACCTTGTCGAAAGCGGGCAAGGTGAAGCGCGCCAGGTTGCCCTTGCCGACCGAGGGGCCGTAGCCGCGCTCCAGCGAGCCCTGGCCGTCGGGCGACCCCGCGCTGGAGCCGACGCGCCACAGCATGAAGCGGCCCACGCGCGCTGCCTTCAGGTTCTCGGGCCACTGCGCCGTCTGCAGCACCGCGCGCAGGCCCAGCGCGTCCATGTTCTTCTTCCACAGTTCGTCGAGCTGGCGCGAGGCCTGGTCGGACTGGGTCTTCATCTCCAGCACCAGCGGCTTGCCGTCGGGTTGTTCGCGCCAGCCGTCACCATCGCGGTCGACGTAGCCGTACAGGTCGAGCAAGGCCTTCGCGCGCGGCAGGTCGAACTCGCCCATCTCGGTGCGCAACTCGCTGCGGTAGCCGCTCGTCAGCGGCGGCATCATCGACTGCGCCGCGATCGCCTGGCCGCGCCGCACCAGCTGGATCTCGCGAGCGATGTCGGTGCCCAGCACCATCGCGCGGCGCAGCGCCACCTTCTCCGGCGTGTAGCCGCCGACCAGCGGGTCTTCCATGTTGAACACGGTCAGGGTCACGTCGGCGCCCGGCACCCGGAACATCTGCATGCCACGCTTGGCCAGATTGGGTGCCAGCGTGCCGCCCGGCACGGCCTGGTCGACGAACTCGTTCGGCAGGCGTTCCAGCAGGTCCTGCTCGCCGCTCAGGAAGGCCAGCCAGCGCGGCTGCGATTCCTCGATGACCGCGAGCTCCACGCGGTCCACCATCGGCAGCCGCCGGCCCTTGAAGCGCTGCAGCAGCGCCTGACCGTCGGCGTCGTCGGCGTTCGGCTGCGCGTCGTAGAACACCTCGCGAAAGCGTGGGTTGCGCTCCAGCACCATGCGCGAGCTGCGCCGCCATTCGGTGAGCCGGAACGGCCCGGTGCCCACCGGGTGTTCCATGATCTTGTCGCCGTAGGCCTCGACCACCTCGCGCGCGACGGCGCCCATCACGTCGGATGCCCAACCGTAGAGGTGACGCGGGCGCGATTCGCGCAGCTTGACACGCAGCGTGTAGCGGTCGAGCGCCTTCAGGCCCTCGACCTCGCGGTCGTAGTCGAAGGCTTGCCCCTTCAGCGCGGCGTCGCGCAGTTCGCGCAGGCCGACGATGCCCTCGTCCTCCAGGCTGGGCTGGGCCGGGCTCTTGAGTTTGGGGTCGTAGATGCGCTTGACCGAGTAGACATAGTCCTGCGCAGTCAGCTCGCGCGGCTTGCCCTTGAAGGCGGGGTCGTCGGCGAAATGGATGCCCGGCTTGATGTGGAAGGTGAAGCTGCGGAAGTCGTCCGACACCTCGGGCATCGCCGCCGCTGTCGAAGGCCTGAGCTTGTAGGGGCGTGCCAGGTGGTCGTAGGCCAGCGGCGCTTCGAAGATGTGGGCGGTGACGATGCGCGAATAGAGGTCGCTCAGCTGCGCCGGGTCGAAGCCGGTTTCTGCGGCCGGGAGGGCGTAGCGCAGGACCTTGGGTTCGGCCGCGATGGCCGCAGCGGCCGTGTTGAAGGCGACAGCGGCGACCAGCAGTGCTCGGAGGGTTCGCGTGAAGCTCATGTTCGGCAGGCGGCGGCAGATCGGCGTGTGCGGCATGCTATCTTGGTCATTCCGCACCGACCCGGCGCCGCTGGCACGGGCGTCCCAGGCCCTAGACTCGCGCCTGCACACACCCGTCGGCGGGACCGCGCTGCGCGGCCGCTGCGACCCGTTTCCTGGAGTGCTTCGGCGATGGCGGCCTACCTGATCCGGCGCCTGTGGCAAATGATCCCGACGCTGGTCGGGGTCGTGCTGCTGGTGTTCTTCCTGTTCAAGACCTTCGGGGGCGACCCGGCCGAGATCCTCGGCGGCCTCAATGCCAGTGCCGAGCAGGTCGACGCGATCCGCGAGCAGCTCGGCCTGAACAGGCCGGTGTGGCAGCAGCTGTGGATCTTCGTGCAGCAGATCGTCACCTTCGACTGGGGCAGGAGCTGGGCCACCAACGAGGCGGTCAGCTCGCTGTTCGCGAGCCGCCTGCCGGCCACGCTGACGGTGATGACGCCGATCCTGCTGCTCGACGTGCTGCTGGCGATCCCGTTCGCGCTGGCCGTCGCCCACGTGCGCGGTTCGCTGACCGACCGCGCGATCATGGTCGTCACCACCATCGCGCTGTCGATCAGCTTCCTGGTCTACGTGATCGTCGGCCAGTACCTGTTCGCGTTCCGGCTCGGCTGGTTCCCGGTGCAGGGCTGGAGCGACAGCGTGTGGACCAATCTCGCGGTCTACGCGCCGCTGCCGGTGCTGCTGGCGGTGATGGTGGGCCTCTCGCCGCAGATGCGGCTGTACCGCAGCTTCTTTCTCGACGAGATCGGTCAGGACTACGTGCGCACCGCGCGCGCGAAAGGTCTGACGGAGACCCGCATCCTGCTCAAGCACGTGCTGCGCAACGCAATGATCCCGATCCTGACCAATGTCGCGGTCGCGCTGCCGGGCATCTTCGTCGGCTCCTTCCTGATCGAGACCTTCTTCTCCATCCCCGGCCTGGGCCGCGAGGTGCTGCTCGCCGTCAACCGCAGCGACTACCCGGTCATCCAGGCGGTCACGATCTATATCGCCGTCATCACGATGCTCGTCAACCTGCTGACCGACGTGCTCTACAAGCTGGCCGATCCGCGGGTGGTGCTGAAATGAGCGCGCTGCCGATCGATGCAGTGCCCGTCGTCGCCGCCGGCGTGGCGCGCTCCGAGGGCGTGTGGGTCGCCGCTTGGCGGCGTCTGCGCGGCGACCGTGTCGGCATGGTGTCGCTGGCGGTGGTCGCGGCCTTCCTGGTGCTGGTGTTGCTCTCGGGGCTGGGTGTCGTCGCGAGCGGCTGGCAAGCCGAGATCGGGGCGCCGAACGCGCCGCCGGGCTTCCTGGGGCCGGCGCCGAAGGCCGCCGCCGCGGCGGTCGCGGTGCCGCAGGGGCCGGTCCTCGACCTGTCCGATGTCGATCCGCTCGCGCCGCGCTACGCCGAATGGGCCGAGCGCGCCAGGCAGTTCAGCCGCGCCGAGACGCCGCGTGCCGAGACGCTGCCGTTCGGCGCCGACCGGCTCGGCCGCGACGTGCTGGCCAAGGTGATCAAGGGGGCCGAGATATCGATCCTGGTCGGCGTCTCGGCGGCGCTGCTGGCCACGCTGATCGGCACCGTGCTCGGTGCGCTGGGCGGCTTCTTCGGCGGCAAGGTCGGCGACCTGCTGGAGTGGGTCTACAACGTCTTCACGTCCATCCCCGGCATCCTGCTGATCTTCGCGTTCGCGGCGGTCACCGGCCGTGGCGTCGGCTCGGTGGTGCTGGTTCTCGGGCTCACCGGCTGGACCGGCATCTACCGCCTGGTGCGCGCCGAGTTCCTGAAGCACGCGGTGCGCGAATACGTGCGCGCGGCCGAGGCGATCGGTGCCTCCACCGCATCGCGCATGTTCCGCCACATCCTGCCGAACGTCAGCCACGTGGTGCTGGTGCAGTTGTCGATCCACGTCGTCGGCTTCATCAAGGCCGAGGTCATCCTCAGCTACCTCGGCCTGGGCGTCAGCGTCGACCAGGTCAGCTGGGGCACGATGCTGGCCGAAGCGCAGGGCGAGCTGCTGCTCGGCCACTGGTGGCAGCTGGCGGCGGCGACCGGCTTCATGGCGGTCTTCGTCACGGCCTTCTCGCTGCTGACCGACGCGCTGCGCGATGCGCTCGACCCGAAGCTGCGAGGCGCCGAATGAGTGTCCTGCTGAGCATCGACCAGCTGCGCGTGAGCTTCCGTCTCGGCCGCGGCGCGGCGGCCAGCCGCATCGAGGCGGTCGGTCGCGGTGAGCAGGGCGTGAGCTTCCAGATCCCCGAGAACACCACGGTCGCGCTGGTCGGCGAATCGGGCTCAGGCAAGAGCGTGACGGCGATGGCGGTGCTGAACCTGCTGCCCGAGAACGCCGAACGCCGCGGCTCCATCCGCTTTCGCGGCCGTGAGCTGCTCGCGGCCGGGCCGGCCGAGCTGCGCGCGCTGCGCGGCCGCGAGATCGCCTGCGTGTTCCAGGACCCGATGAGCTCGTTGAACCCGGTGTTCACGGTCGGCCAGCAGCTCGTCGAGCCGCTGCGGCTGCATCTCGGACTCGGCCGCCGCGCCGTGCACCAGCGTGCCGAGGCGCTGTTGAACGAGGTCGGTCTGCCCGATCCGAAGCGCCGGCTCGGGGCCTATCCGCACGAGCTGTCGGGCGGCCAGCAGCAGCGCGTGATGATCGCGATGGCGATCGCCTGCGAACCCAGGCTGCTGATCGCCGACGAGCCGACCACCGCGCTCGACGTGACGATCCAGCGGCAGATCCTCGAGCTGCTGGCCGGGCTGAAGGAGCGGCACCGCATGAGCATGCTGTTCATCAGCCACGACCTCGGCGTGGTCGGCGAGATTGCCGACCAGGTGGTCGTGATGCGGCAGGGCACGGTGCGCGAGCAGGGTCCGGTGGCCGCCCTCTTCACCGCACCGCAGGACGCGTACACCAAGGCCCTGCTGGCCTGCCGCCCGACGCTGGCGCCGCCGCCAGCGCGGCTCGCGGTGATCGACGATCACCTCGCAGCACCTGCCGGCGGCGAGACCGCGCGGGCGGCCAAGCCGAAGGACCCGGACGCCCCCGTGGTGCTCCAGGTCGAATCCTTGAGCAAGAGCTTCTGGCTGCGCTCGGGCGTGTTCGGCCGCAAGGCGTTCCAGGCTGTCAAGGACGTGAGCTTCGAGCTGCGGCGCGGCCACACGCTGGGCCTCGTCGGCGAATCGGGTTCGGGCAAGACGACCGCCGGCCTGGCGCTGCTGCGCCTGCACGAGGCGAGTGGCGGACCGACGGGCGGCCGTGCGGTGTTCCGCAGTGCCCGGGGCGGCGCGCCGCAGGAACTGCTCCAGCTCGACAAGTCCGGATGGCTGCCGATGCGCCGTCGGCTGCAGGTGGTGTTCCAGAACCCCTATGCCTCGTTGAACCCGCGCTTCACGATCGGACAGACGCTGGTCGAGCCGATGAGCATCCACCGGCTCGAGCGGGACGACGCGGCGCGCGAGGCCAAGGCACGCGCGCTGCTGGTCAAGGTCGGCCTCGACGCCGACGCCTGGAGCAAGTACCCGCACGAGTTCTCCGGCGGCCAGCGCCAGCGCATCGCGATCGCGCGCTGCCTGACGCTCGAGCCCGAGGTGCTGGTGCTCGACGAGGCGGTGTCGGCGCTGGACGTGTCGGTGCAGGCCCAAGTGCTGAACCTGTTGCGCGACCTGCAGGACGAGCTCGGCCTCGCCTACCTGTTCATCAGCCACGACCTCGCGGTGGTGCGTTTCATGGCCGATGAGGTGCTGGTGATGAAGGATGGCGAGGTCGTCGAGCGCAATGGCGTCGAGGCGCTGCTGAGCGCGCCGCGCGAGGCCTACACGCAGCGGTTGCTGGGGGCCATTCCGCGCGGTTACCGCCCGGCTCCCTGATTCGCGCGCGGTTACCGCGCGGCCACCGGGTCTGCGCGCGGCTGTCGCGTCGCTTCGGGCCGCTGGCGCTTTGGCCACCGCCGGTGCAGCATCGCGCCATGAAGGCGGGCGGCACGCGATGGAGGCGCCGGGCGGGCATGGCCCTGCTGGCTGTCGGTTTGTTGCTCGTTGCCTGTGGCGACGCGCCGCGGCCCGACTTGAAGCGGCTCTACCAGTTCGGCATGGGCAGCGCCGACACGGCGCCGGTGATCCTGATCCCCGGCGCCTTCGGTTCGCGGCTGCGCGACCGCGTCACCGGCGAGGAAATCTGGCCCGGCCCGTGGTGGCGCATCCTGTTCTCGGCCTATCCCGGGATCGCGCTGGAGATCGACCCACAGACCAACACGCCGCGCCCCTCCAGGCTGGAGGCCTACGACATTGCCGAGCGGGCCTTCGGACGCGACTTCTACCGCCCGATCATGGAGACGCTGTCGCGCCATGGCGGCTACAAGCGCACGACGGTCGGCACACCGGTCAAGAAGGGTGAGCGCCGCTTCTACGTCTTCAGCTACGACTGGCGCCAGGACAACGTGACGAGCGCCCGCGCGCTGCACGAGCTTATCGAGGCGGTACGGCGCGACCACGGCGATCCGTCGCTGCGCGTCGACCTGGTCGCCCACAGCATGGGTGGCCTGATCGCCCGCTACTACCTGCGCTTCGGTACCCGCGACGTGCTCGACGGCCAGGCGCAGCAGGTCACGATGGAAGGTGCGTCGCGGGTGCGCAAACTGGTGCTGCTGGGCACGCCCAACCTCGGTTCGGTCAGCTCGCTGCATGCCTTCCTGAGCGGCGAGCCGGTCGGACTGCGCCGCATCGCGCCGCGCACGCTGGCCACGCTGCCCAGCGGCTACCAGCTGTTCCCCCACCCGCTGGCGAGCTGGCTGATCGGGATCGACGGCCGGCCGCTGGCCGACGAGCTGTTCGACGCCGAGACCTGGCAGCGCCACGGCTGGTCGGTGTACGGGCCGGGGGCGCTCGCCGATCCGGCCGAGGAGGCCGCGCTGCGGCGCTACTTCGTGCACCAGCTCGAACGCGCACGGCGCTTCGCCTGGATGCTGTCGGTTGCCGAGCCGGTGTCGCCGATCCGCTATGTGCTGTTCGGCGGCGACTGCCACCTGACGCCGGCACGGCTGCTGGTCGAGCCCGAGGGCGGGCGCGATGCGACGCGGCTGGCGCCGTCGCAGATCCGGGCACCGCGCGCCGGCGTGCCCTACGACGAGCTGATGCTCGAACCCGGCGACGGCCGCGTCACCAAGCCCTCGCTGCTGGCGCGCGAGACGCTGGACCCGAGCGCACCGCAGCACGAGGACAGCTTCCTGCCGGTGGCCTACCCCTTCTTCCTGTGCGAGCACCACAACGCGCTGACCGGCAACATCAACTTCCAGGACAACCTGCTGGGCGTGCTGCTGACGCGCCACCTGCCGTGGGAGAGCGGCCACGGCGAGACGCCGTGAGCGTTTTCCGGCATGCCGCTCCAATGAGCGCTCCCGCAGTGACGCTGCGCGGCCGCGGCTGACCGAAAGCGTCGGCCGTGTAACGGCATTGCATCGCCGCACGAAGCCCTTTCGGGGGCGGCCTGTGATGCATTGCACGGCCGCCACCGCCGGGCGCAGAGTGTTGCGGCTGGCACACAAGATGCACCTGCGAGCTCCACACAGCAGGAGGAGTCCCGCATGGCACTGAGCATCAAATCACCGCTTCGTTCCAGCCCCGCACGTGGCGGTTCGCTCGGTGCGGTGTCTTCGTTGCTGCGCCTGGCCGCGCGCGAGCGCCAGGTCAGCAGCGCCGGCCCGACCTGGCTGTCCGGGCTGACGCGGGCGCTGCGCGCCGGTGGCTGCGGCTCGGGCCGTGGCGCGCGCCCACTGCATGCGGTCTTGGCCGGCGGCGATTTCGCGCCGAGCGAGTGGTTCAACGCGCGCTGAAGCGCTTCGCGCTTCGCACAGATCCTTCACATCCTCCTCGCCATGATCGCCCCGCGCTTCAAGCTCGCTTCGACGGCCGCCTTCAGCGGCTCGCGCGAGGCCAGCACGAGCGCTGCGCAATCGGGCCGGGGACCGGTGCTGCCTTCCCGCAGCGCACCGCGGCAGCTCACGCTGCCCTGGGGTGTCTCGCCAGCAGTGCCGGCACGTCAAAAGTTGCGGACCGGTTGACGTCCAAGAGGGGGCGGGCGGGTCGGGGTGGATGAGAGCGAGCCCCTGACCACCACGTCCCGCCCCCTTTCTTTTTTCATTTCCCCTGCTGATCCGCGCCGGCCTGCGCCCGCGCCGCCACGGCCTTCAGCGACCGGGCCGTTTCACGGCCAAGTGGCGGTCGAGGCAGCGCAGCAGCTCGGCCACATCGACCGGTTTGGTGAGGTATTCGTCGAAGCCGCTTTCGCGCGCGGCACGCACGTTCTGCGGCAAGGCATCGGCCGACAGCGCAATGCGCGGCACGTGGGCCAGTGCGGCGTCGTTGCGCAGCGCGGCCAGCACGTCGAGCCCGGTCATGTCGCCCAGGTGCATGTCGATCAGCAACAGGTCGGGCGGATGGCTGCGCGCGCTGGCGATCGCCTCGCGGCCGTTGTGCGCCACGCGCAGTTCGCAGCCGCTGCGCAGCAGCAACAGCTGCTGCACCAGTTCGATGTTGAGCCGGTTGTCCTCGGCGTACAGCACGCTGTGCGACGTGCTGTCTGCTGCTGCGGGCACGAGATTCACCGCAGTCACCTCGGTCGGCGCGGACGGGGACTGCGCGCGCGGCAGCTCGATGCCGAAGGTCGAGCCACTGCCTGGTTGGCTGTGCACGCTGATGCGGCCGTTCATCAGCTCCACCAGCCGCAGCGTGATCGCCAGGCCCAGCCCTGTTCCTTCGATGCTGCTGCGCTCGGCGCCCAGCCGGTTGAAGGGTTCGAACAAGTGCATCTGTTGCGACGGCGTCAGGCCCGTGCCGGTGTCCGTCACGGCGAGGCGTACCGTGTGCTCATCGACGGCCTCGGTCTCGACCACGACCTGCCCGCCCGGGCGGTTGTACTTGACCGCATTGCTCAGCAGGTTGACCAGCACCTGACGCAGCCGCGTCGGGTCGGCCTGCACCTGCAAGTTGCCGCTGGCGCGCTGCAACAGCGTGACGCCGCCGGCACGCGCCGTCGGCAGGACCAGCGCAAAGGATTCGTCGACCAGGGCGCGCACGCTGATCGCTTGCAGCGTCAGCAGCAGACTGCCGGTTTCGATGCGCGACAGGTCGAGCACGTCGCCGATCATCGCCAGCAGGTGCTGTCCGGCCCGTTCGATATGGCCCAGGCGCGCACGCTGGCCGTCCTGCAGCGGCGCCTGCGGGTCGCCGAGCAGCAGCTGGGTGAAGCCGAGCACGGCGTTGAGCGGCGTGCGCAGCTCGTGGCTCATGCGCGACAGGAACTCGGTCTTGGCCTCGTTCGCGCGTGCCGCCGCCTGCGCGCTCACCAGCGCCGCGTCGGCACACTTGCGTTCGGTGATGTCGCTGATATAGCCGTGCCAGGTGGTGCTGCCGTCGGGCAGCCGCTCCGGCGAGCCATGGGCCTCGACCCAGCGTCGACCCCGCACGGGCAGATCGACCTCGAACTCGATCGACCAGGCAGTGAGCTCCTGCCCGGCCCGCTCCAGCGTTTCCCAGACCCGCTTGCGCTGGCCCTTGGCGACGCGCTCGATCATCAGCCGCGCATCGTTGCGCACCGCGCCGTCCGGCTCCAGCTCGAACAGCTCGCGCAGGCCGCGGCTGGCGTACGGCACCCGGGCGATGCCCTGGGTGTCGACGTTGAACTGCAGCAGCACGCCCGGTACGCGGTCGGCCAGCTTGGTGAACAGCGCCTCGCGCTCCTGCAGCGCGACCTGGGCATGGCGGCGCTGGTCGATGTCGAGCACCACCGTGACGGCGTGCAGGAAGCGCCCCTGGGCGTCGAACGCCGCCGACGCGATGATCTGCACCCACAGAATGCTGCCGTCGGGACGCAGGTAGCGCTTCTCGTGGCTTGCGCCGCCCTCGTGCGGCAGCGCTCCGGCCACCAGGCGCCGCAACAGGTCTTCGTCCGCGGCGATATCGTCGGGGTGCGTCAGTTCCTGGAAGCGCATCGACAGCAGCTGTTGGCGCGGGCGGCCCACGATGTCGCAGAAGCGTGCATTGACCTCGAGCAGCCGTCCGTCGGACGCTGTCTGCGCGATGCCCGCGCCCGCCATCTCGAAGCTGCGGCGCCAGCGCTCCTCGCTCACGCGCAAGGCGGACTCGGCTGCGCGTCGCTGGCGGTCGATCTGCACCGAGGCGATGATGCCGGCCATGCTCTGGAACAGCGGATCGAGTTGCGTCAGCAAGGCCTCGTCGTAGCCGGGCTGGCGGTTCGCGAGCCCGATCATGCCGACCAGCTCGCTCCCGTAGTGCAAAGGCACGCCGAGGAAGGTGTTCAGCGCCGTGTGACCCGGGGGCAGGCCGCCGCCGCTGCGCGGATCGTTCGGCGCATCGTTGGCGATCACCGGCTCTTCCGTGACCAGCGCCGCACCGAAGAGCGTCTGGAGATTGTGAAACTCCATGCCGCTGATCCGCTCACGCTCCACCATGGCGCGTGAGTCGGCATCCCAGGCGATGTTGCTCAGCGTGAAGATCTTGAGATAGGGCCCGCCGTCGGTGTCGCGCCACACCTCGGCGATGAAGCCGTACTCGCTCTGGCCGAGCCGCAGCAGCTCCGGCAGCAGCGCATCGAACACGCGGTGCGGTTCGGCACTGCGCACGAAGCGCGACTGGAGCTGTCGGATGAGCGCGCCCAGTTCAGACATGGCGGCGGGTGCGAGGCAACGGCATCGTGGACAAGGTACACGATGCTAAGTCAGGCCCGCGGCGGCGGTCGCCCCTTTCAGGCTGCTTCGAGCGCCGGGTAGTCGGTGTAGCCCTTGGCGCCGCCGCCGTACAGCGTATCGCGGTCGAGCGTGGCCAGCGGCGCGTCCACGCGCAGGCGCTGCACGAGGTCGGGGTTGCTGATGAAGGGCCGGCCGAAGGCCACGACGTCGGCGGCACCCGAAGCCACGGCGTCGAGCGCCATCCCACGGTCGTAACCGTTGTTCACGACCCACGGCGCCTTCACCCGTGCGCGCAGTGCCTCGTAGTCGAACGGCGCCACGTCGCGCGGACCGCCGGTGGCACCCTCGATCACGTGCACGAAGGCCAGCTTCAGCGGCGCCAGTTGCTCGGCCACGTGGTTGAACAGGGCCTGCGGATCGGAGTCGACAGCGGCATCGTTGGCCGGCGTCACCGGCGACAGGCGCAGGCCGGTGCGACCGGTGCCGATCTCTGCGGTCACGGCTCGCATCACCTCGAGCAGCAGGCGTGCGCGGTTCTCGACCGGGCCGCCATAGGCGTCGGTGCGGTGGTTGGTGCTGTCGCGCAGGAACTGCTCGAGCAGGTAGCCATTGGCGCCGTGCACCTCGACACCGTCGAAGCCGGCCTCGATGGCGTTGCGCGCCGCCACGCGGTACTGCTCGACGATGCCCGGCAGCTCTTCGAGCGCCAAGGCGCGCGGCGCCGACACGTCCTCGAAGCCCTTGCTGGTGAAGGTCTTGCTGTTGGCGCGGATCGCCGACGGTGCGACCGGCACCTCGCCTTCGGGCAGCAGCGACACATGGGAGATGCGCCCGACGTGCCAGAGCTGCACCACGATCTTGCCGTCCCGCTCATGCACCGCGCGCGTCACGGCCTTCCATCCTTCGACCTGCTCGCGGCTGTAGATCCCCGGGGTGTCGAGGTAGCCCTGGCCGAGCGGCGAGATCTGGGTCGCCTCGGTGACGATCAGGCCGGCGTCGGCGCGCTGGCGGTAGTACTCGACGGCCAGCGGCGAGGGCACGCGCCCGGCGCTGGCACGGTTTCGTGTCAGCGGTGCCATGGCGATGCGGTTGCGGAGCTCGATATCGCCGAGGCGCACGGGGTCGAACAAGCTGCTCATCTGCAAATCCTTCACGGAACAAGTTGTGCGCACTCTAGGAGCTGTGCAAAAGGCGTGCTGCGGCAAGCTCTCTCGATCCGTGCTTGCGCCTAGGATCGCGCATGTCCATCGATTCCTCCCTGCGCGCCCTCGACATCGACCTGCCGGCCTGCCCGCAGATCCTGGTGCAGCTGTCGATGCTGATGCACGACGAAGACGCGAACCTGCAGTCCATCGCCGGCCTGATCGAGACCGACATGGCGCTCGCCTCGGCGGTCGTGCGTTCGGTCAATTCGGCCTTGTTCGGCCTGCTGCGGCGTGTCGAATCGGTGCCTGAAGCGGTGCGCTACCTCGGTACCCGCGAAGTCTCGGCGCTGACCTTCGAGATCGGCCTGCGGGGTGCCTTCCCGCCCAGCCCGCTGCTCACCGCGCTGTGGGCCCGCGCAGGGCGCCGCGGCTTGGCCATGGGGCGTGCGGCCCCCTCGCTCGACATCGATCCCTGGCTCGCGCACACCGTCGGTCTGTTCGCCGAAAGCGGCCAGGCCGCGCTGGTGGCACACGATGCACCGGGCTACGAGGCCCTGGTCGCTGCCACGTCCGACTCGCTGGCGCAGCTCGACGCCGAAGTCGCCGCCTACGGTTTGAACCATGCCGCGCTGGGCGCGGCGCTGTGCCGTGCGTGGGGTCTGGCCGGCGACGTGGCCGCCGGCGTTCGCTTGCGTCCGATGGCCTTGCGCAGCCTGGTCGCGCCGCAAGGCGACGATTTCGCGGCCCCGTGGCTGACCGAGCCCCTGTCAGTGCAGCGCCTGCTCGCCCTGGGCGCGGTCGTCGATGCGGCGCTCGAGGGCAGCGGCGACGACATGCTGGCCCGCGCCGCCACGGTCCTCGGCCCGCTGGCCGGGATCGACGCCGCGTTGCTGCACGAAGCCGTGGCCGCCAGCGTCGCGCGGCTCGGCGACTAGCCGCGCTGGCCGCGGCGTCTCGTACGCCAGCGCAGCGCAGGACGGCGGCAGCCGGCACCCGAGGCTGGCAGGATAGGGGGTCTGCGATGGACACCACCACCTTCTCGAAAGCCCGCTGCCGATGAAACGTCGCTCCCTCCTGCTGGCGGCGCTGTGCGCGGCCCGACCCGCCGTTGCCGCCGACAAGGTGGTGTTCGCCACCAACTGGCGGGCCCAGGCCGCGCACGGCGGCTTCTACCAGGCGCTGGCCGATGGCACCTACGCGCAGTACGGCCTGGACGTCCAGATCCGCCCGGGCGGCCCGCAGGTCAACAACCGGCCGCTGCTGCCGGCCGGGCGGATCGACTTCCTGATGACCGGCAACCTGCTGCACAGCTTCGACAACGTGAAGAACGGCGTGCCGACGGTGGTCGTCGCGGCGATGTTCCAGAAGGACCCGCAGGCGCTGTTCGCCCATCCGGGCCAGGGCATCAAGGGCTTCGACGACCTGAAGAAGGCGCCGGTGGCCTGGATCGCGAAGGACGCTCAGTTCACCTGGTGGGCCTGGCTCAAGAGCGAGCACGGTTTTCGCGACGAGCAGTTGCGGCCGTATGCCTACAACCTCGGCCCCTTCCTGGCCAACAAGCAGAGCATCCAGCAAGGCTATGCGGTCGAAGAGCCGATCTCGATCGAGAAGCAGGGGGGCTTCAGGCCGCTCACTTTCCTGCTGGCCGACCACGGCTTTTCCACCTATTCGACGCTGATCGAGGCCCGCGCCGAAACCGTGGCTCGCAAACCCGATCTGGTGCAGCGCTTCGTCGACGCCTCGATCGTCGGGTGGGTCACCTACCTCTATGGCGATCGCCACCAGGGCGATGCGCTGATCCTGCGCGACAACCCGGAGATGAGCGCCGAGACCATCGCGCGCTCGGTGGCCTTGATGAGGGACCTGGGCATCGTCGACTCCGGCGATGCGCAGACGCTGGGCATCGGTGCCATGAGGCCCGAGCGCATTCGCGACTTCCACGACAAGATGGTCAAGGCCGGGCTCTACCGCCCCGCAGAGGTGGATCTGGACAAGGTCGCCACCACGCACTTCGTGAACCGCGGGACTGGCGTCGCGCTGGCCCGGCAGTTGAAGGGCCGCTAGCCCGCGCCGGCGCCGCGCTAGCGCGCGCGCCGACGCCGGTTGCTGCAGCTGCGCAGCACGGCGACCAGCTCGTTCGCGTCGATCGGCTTGGCCAGGAAGCCATCGGCGCCGGCGATCGTCGCGCGCACGCGGTCGCTGGGCGTCACCTGCGAACTGATCAACACGACGGTCGGTGCGCCCTTGCGGCGCTGCTTGATCTGCTGGCACAGCGCCAGGCCGTCCATGTCCTGCATCTGCACGTCGCCGAAGACGACACGGAAGCGCGCCTGCGCAATCTTCGCCAGCGCCTCCTCGGCGCTGGCCGCCACCGTGACGCGGCAGCCGAACTTCTCGAGCTGCACCTGCAGGAAGCGGCGCGCGATGTCGGTGTCGTCGACCACGAGCACGTCGATGTCGAAGTGCGCCTCGGCGACGGGACGCAACTTCTTGGCGGGGCGCACCGCCGCGGGCCGGGGAGCGTAGGGGTCGGCCACCGCCTGACGGGCCAGCATCAAGGTCTCGAGGGCGCGCGCCACCTGCCGCGCGTCGATCGGGCGGTGCAGGTGCATCACGGCGCCCGCCGGTACCTGCTGGCCGATGAACACGGCCCCGTCCATCCGGCCGGCAGCACGCACTTCCTCGACGGCGGCCGGCCGGTCGCCGTCGACGACGCAGAAATCGCTGTCCCCGAGCGACGGCGCGGGCTCGAAGGCCGGCGACTGACCGCCGGCGAGCCTGAAATAGCTCTCGAGCGCCTGCTGTTCGAAGGGGCTGAACCCCACCAGCGCTACACGGTAGCGTGGGGTCACGGGCAGCTCCTGGGTCGCGGACATGGCGGTTCGGTCATGCACTGCATGCTCAGCTGCGCCGGCAGGCCCGTCAATCCCAAGCTAGCCGAGGTGCCGCCCGCCCCCACCACCCTTGCCGCTGATGCAGTGGACTAGCATCGGTCTTTCCATTCGAGCGAAACCCATCCGAGGGCACCCGGCCATGACCACCGTCCACGACTTCGAAGCCCGGACGATCGGCGGTGAGACCGTCTCGCTCGCAGGCTACCGCGGCCAGGTGCTGCTGATCGTCAACACCGCCAGTGCCTGCGGCTTCACGCCGCAGTTCGGTGGTCTCGAGGCGTTGTGGAAGGCGTACGGCGACAAGGGGCTGGCGGTGCTGGGTTTTCCGAGCAACGAGTTCGGTGCCCAGGACCCCGGCAGCAACGAGGAGATCGCGAGCTTCTGCCGGGTGAACCACGGCGTCAGCTTCCCGATGATGGCCAAGATCGAGGTGAACGGGGCCCGGGCCCATCCGCTCTACCAGTGGTTGACCCAGGAGGCCAGGGGCCTGCTCGGCACCCGGGCGATCAAGTGGAACTTCACCAAGTTCCTGGTCGGCAAGGACGGTCGGGTCATCAGGCGCTACGCGCCCGCCGACAAGCCCGAGAGCCTGAAAAAGGACATCGAGGCCGCACTCGCGGCCTGAGGTTCCGCTCAGCCGCGGTCGATCGACAGAACGACCATGGTCTGGTTGAGCAGCTGATAGGCCACCTCGCCGAAGGTCATCGGGCCGGTGATCGGGCCGGTGCGCTTGCCCTCCAGGCCGGAGTACAGGTAGTTCAGGATGCAGTTGCAGCTCCAGATCACCTGCGCGCTGTCGGCCGGCAGCGCGCCGACCAGCGCCTGCTCGTAGTTCTCCATCGGCTTCGCGAAGCGGTACTCGATGTCGTCGAACACCGGTGCGTAGAAATCGACGCGGTGGTCGGCCTCGTCGATGCCCTTGAACGACACGTTGACCATCGCCCCCGAGTAGTTGGCCACCAGCGGCCAGCGGGGGTCGATCTTGTTGCGTGCCAGGTAGTCGGCGAAGTTGACCGGCTTGCCGTTGATCAGGCACTCGTGGGCATGGAAGCCGGCCTCGGGGAAGCGGATGCGGTCGCCGTCGCCCTGCTCGAACAGGTTGACGATGTCGAGCCGCGCCAGCTGGTCGTCCGGCAGCGGCACATGCATCACCAGCGCACGCTCGCCGTCGAATTCGCCGGTCTCGCCGTTGACGACCACCGGCGCGTTCTTGCCCAGGTCGTCGAGGTGGATGCCGGCGATCCAGCCCAGCAGCGGCTTCAGGTACATGTCCTCGTACTGCGGCGCCTCGCGCGCGAACTGCGAGTGCACCGCCGAGAAAGCCGGGATGATGATCAGCGAGTAGCCGTTCGCCGGCCCGTCGACGCAGACGTTGCGCAGCTTCTTGGCGTCGTACCAGCGCATGCTCGACTCGAGGCTGCCGCTGGGCAGGGGCGTGACGAAGACCTGGTCGCGCGTCGTGCGCCCGCCGTCCTGGCCCATGAAGTAGGGAATGCTGCCGCCGATCCACTGGCCGTGCGGCAGCTTGCGCAGCAGGGCCGCGTCGCCGGCGACCGTGTAGTGGCCCCGGCTGCGCAGCAGCACGCTGGCTTCCTCGACGGACATCAGGGCGCCGGTCGCCGGGCGCAGCGACGATGAAGGTCGTGCGGTCATGGCCTCATCCTAGTTTCAGTTGGGACAGCTCGTGCGACAGCACCCGCTCGTTCTTCACGAAATAGCGGTGCAGGTCGCGCAGCTTCAGCAGCCGGACTTCGTCGTCGGAGATCAGATCGAGCTGCGAGCGCACCCTTGTCAGCATCAGCTTCAGGCTCAGCACGCGGATGTCGAGCTGCAGGTCGCCGTTGACCAGTCGCAGCCAGATCGGGTCGGTCACGTCCGGCACGGTGTCCGCGCTGCCCGGCGTTTCGGTCGGCGGCGCGGCAGCCACGGCGGCGGACGCCGCAGCGGGGGCGGCCTGCGGGCGCGCAGGGGCCTCCGCCGACTGCACCTGCGCGCGGCCGTTGTCGAGCGCGAAACGGTAGCGCCACACGTCGTTCAGCGACAGCCTCAGCAGGCTGCAGATCGACTGCAGCGACACCCCCTCGTTGAAGAAGGCGAACACCTGCTGCGCCAGCGCAGCAGTGAAGGGCAAACCCACGTCGCCCATCCACGGCAGCTTGTCGAGCTCCGAGGTCGTCGGGAGCGACACATGCAGGAAGAAGCGCACCGGCCCGAGCGACAGGTGCTGCCACATGTGCTGCTGCACGCGCACCGGAACCCCCTTCTTCGGACGACCGAACCAGCCGCGCTCGACCTGCGGACCGATCCACACGTCGCAGCGGCGTTTGCGAAGGTCCAGCTGGTAGTCGCTGATTTCCCACGGCCCGTCGATCAGCAACAGGTGGCGCAGCAACGACTTGTCGACTCCCATCATGAGCATGTCTCCTCGTGGCTTGTCGTCCCGGTGTGCCGATGGCACGGCCGAGCGGGGCGGCTTGTTGTGTCCGGCCCTGTTGCAAGTGCAGGGCCACAACCGGCATGCTGCGGTGCACGGTACGAAAACCTTCGCCGCGGCGTCCAGAAACGCACGAACACGAGACACCGCTGTGGATGCGAGCCCGGCAGGTGACGATTTCCGTCAACGCACAGTCTCCTGCCCGGCGCAAGCTGTGCCGTGCTGGTGCTCCGCGATGAAGCGCGACGACGCAACCGACTCAGGGTTTGTTCGGAGACGGCAGGCCTGCCTCGATAATCCGGCTCCCCTCCCTGCGCGCCATACCGCCATGTTCCAGCACGTCGAAGCCTATCCGGGCGACCCGATCCTCAGTCTCAACGAAGACTTCCAGAAGGACCCGCGCGCGAGCAAGGTCAACCTCAGCATCGGCATCTACTTCGACGACGCCGGCCGCATCCCGGTGCTGGGCTCGGTGCAGCGCGCCGAGGCCGAGCTGCTGGCGCGCGGCGGCAGCAAGTCCTACCTGCCGATCGAGGGCGCGGCCAATCTGCGCAGCGCCGTGCAGGCCCTGTTGTTCGGCGCCGACCACGAGGCGCTGGCGAGCCGCCGCGTCGCGACCATCCAGTCGGTCGGCTCCAGCGGCGGGCTCAAGGTCGGCGCCGACTTCATCGCTCGCTATTTCCCGGGCAGCGCGGTGTGGGTCAGCGAGCCGACCTGGGACAACCACCGCGCGATGTTCGAGGGCGCGGGCCTGACGGTGAACACCTATCCGTACTACGACCCGGTGACCGGTGGCCTGGAGTTCGACGCCATGCTGGCCGCGCTGCGCGGCCTGCCGCCCAAGAGCATCGTGCTGCTGCATGCCTGCTGCCACAACCCGACCGGCGTCGACCTCGGCGCCGCGCAGTGGGAGGCGCTGATCCCGGTGCTGCGCGAGCGGCAGTTGCTGCCCTATCTCGACCTCGCATATCAGGGCTTCGGTGACGGCATCGAGGCCGACGCGTTCGCGGTGCGCACCCTCGCATCGGCCGGCCTGAGCTTCTTCGTCGCCAACTCCTTCAGCAAGAGCATGAGCCTGTACGGCGAGCGCGTCGGCGCGCTCAGCGTCGTCTGTCCCGACGCCGCGCAGGCCGAGAACGTGCTCGGCCAGCTCAGGGCCACGGTGCGCCGCAACTACTCCAGCCCGCCCATCCATGGCGGCCAGCTCGCGGCGCTGGTGCTCGGTGAGCCGGCGCTGCGCGCGCAATGGGAAGGCGAGCTCACCGCGATGCGCGAGCGCATCCTCGCGATGCGCCGTGCGCTGCACGCCGCGCTCACGGCCAGACTGCCGGCGCGCGACTTCGGCTACTTCCTGAGCCAGCGTGGCATGTTCAGCTACACCGGCCTGAGCGCGGCGCAGGTCGACGTGCTGCGCGAACGGTATGCGGTCTACCTGGTGCGCTCGGGGCGCATGTGCGTGGCCGGGCTGAACACCGGCAACGTGCAGACCGTGGCGCAGGCCATGGCAGCGGTGCTGGGCGGCTGACGCGACGCGCCGATCGGTGGTGCGCCGTCGTCCGGCACCCGGCGTCCCTGTCGGTTTTCCGAGCGCGCGCAGCGCGCAGGTCGATGCCTTTGCATCGCGCGGCCGGGCGAGTGGGTCAGACCCAGGGGTGAGCCAGTCCCTCGCGCTCGAACACCTGCCGCACCGCGGGTCGGTCCAGCACACGCTGCAGGTAGGCGGCCAGCGCGGGCCGCGCGCGGGCCGGATGCGCGAAATGCCGCGTCCAGCGGCACAGCATCAGCGCATAGGCATCGACCGCGCTGTAGCGCGCGCCCAGCAGCCACGGCCCGCCATGGCGCTGCAGTTCGGCCTCGAGCAGATCGAGCAGCGCGCCGGTGCGGCCCTCGGCGCAGGTCTTGAGCTCGGCCGCGCCCGCGTCGTTGCCGTCGGTGAGCCAGCGCTCGGGGTAGAAGAACACCAACAGCGTCGCCTGCAGCGTGTTCGTCAACCACATCAGCCACTTGTAGAAGTGCGCGCGCTCGTCACTGCCCAGTGGCGGCGCCAGCCCGGCTTGCGGATGTCGGTCGGCCAGGTGCAGGCAGATCGCCGCGCTCTCGTACAGCACCAGGTCGCCGTCGACCAGCACCGGCACGCGGCCGTTCGGATTGAGCGCCAGATAGACCGGCGAGCGGTGGGCCTGCGCGGCCGTGTCGACCGGCCGCAGCACGAAGGGCACGCCGATCTCGGTCAGCAGGATGTGCGGCGCCATCGCCGCGGTGCTGGGCGCGTGGTGCAGTTCGATCATCGTCATCGCCTCCTCAGGAGACCGATTCGGTGAACGGTCGGGCCGTGGCGGCCGTGCGCGTGGCGCGGCTGGCCAGCGTGTTCAGCGCCAGGCCCCCCAGCACTAGCGCGGTGGCACCCAGCTTCCAGCCCGGCAGGCTCTCGCCGAGCAGCAGCGACGAGGCGGCCATGCCGAACACCGGCACCAGCAGCGCGGCCGGCGCCACCGTCGCGGCCGGATGGCGTGCCAGCAGCCAGTTCCAGGCCCCGTAGCCGAACAGCGTGTTGCCCAGCGCCTGCCAGGCCACCGCGGCCCAGGCGCCCGCGCTCGCCTGCGACAGGCTCGCGGCGATGCGGGCCGGGCCCTCGATCAACAGGCTCAGCACGGCCAGCGCCGGCGCGGCGAACACGCTGATCCAGACCATGAAGCCCAGCATGTCGACCCGGCCGACCGACTTGGCGACCATGTTGGCGCCGGCCCAGCACAGCGCCGCGGTGAGCACCAGCGCGAGGCCCAGCGCGGTGATGCTGTGCTGGTCGATATGCCCGGCGATCAGCGCCATGCCGGCGACCGCGAGCCCCAGCGCCAGCGCCTGCACCGGCCGCGGCCGCTCGCCGTCGAGCAGCATCGCCAGCACGATGGTGAAGAACACCTGCGTCTGGATCACCAGCGAGGCGAGCCCCGGCGAGATGTCGGCGCGCATCGCATACAGCATCAGCCCGAACAGGCCCAGGCCGTGCAGCGCGCCGAAGCCGGCGAGCTTGCGCCACGGCACGGCCGGGCGCTTGATGAACAGCAGCAGCGGAAAGGCCGACAGCGAGAAGCGCAGGGTCGTGAACAGCAGCGGCGGCAGTTCCGCCAGGCCCCACTTGATGACGACGAAATTGGTGCCCCAGACCGCGACCACGGCCAGGGCGAGCAGGAGATGCGAGAGCGGCATGGCGGCAGTTTAGGAGCGGCGATCGGCGCTGCGCCGCGTTGGGGTCAAAGACTGCCGCGCCCTGCGGACTCAGGCGCGCCGGTAGGCCGCGATCCGGGCGTGCAGGCCATGCCGTGCGACGCTGCGCACCAGGTCCGCCAGGTCGTGGTTGGCGGTGTCGGCATCGGTCAGCGCGAGCAGCGTGCGCAGGCCGGCCGCGTCCAGCTTGCGCGTCGACTGCATCAGGGCGTCGACCCGTTCTTCGGGCCTGGCGCCGTCGATGAGTTCGGTGAGCAGCCCGCAGTCCAGCGCCGCCGCGGCATCCAGTTCCTCGTTGTGCAGCAGCATGGCGCGGGCGCGTTCCGCGCCGACGAGGGTCGCGAGTCGCCGCGTCCCGAGGGCCACGCCGAACTGGAAGCCGGGAAACCTGAACCGCGCCGCGGACGTGCCGATGCGCACGGCGCACGAGCAGGCGATGTCGGCGCCGGCGCCGAAGGCTGCGCCGGCCACCCAGGCGATGGTGAGGAAGCGCGCCTGGCGCAGTCGCGCGAGCAGCTCGTTGATGCGCACGAAGCGCAGCAACAGGTCGCCTTCCGACGACTGTTCGTGGCCGGTGAGATCGAAGCCCGCGCAGAAAGTCCGGCCCTCGCCGCGGATCACCAGCGCCAGCGTCTCGGGACCGATCGCATCGAGGCTGGCGTGCAGGTGATCGACCAGCGCCGCCGACAAGGCATTGGCCTTGTCGGGGCGGTTGAGGCTCAGCGTGCGCACGCCCTCGGCCGTGGGCGGCGACAGCAGCGCGAACTCGTTCATCGCAGCCACTCCCGGGCCACCGCCTCGGTGTGCTCGCCCAGCCGCGGCGGGCGGGCGTCGACGGAGAACTCATAGCCCGCGATGTGCACCGGAAAGCCGATCGTCGGCGTCTTCAGGCCGTTGGGCAGCTCGAGCTCGGCGACCCAGCCGCGCTCCTTGACGTGCGGGTCGGCCAGGATGTCGGCGAAGTCGTTGATCGGCGCGCAGGGCACGCCGCGCCGGTCGAACTCGGCCAGCCAGTCGGCCGCGCTGCGGCGCGCGAAGTGCGGCTGCAACAGCGCGGCGAGCTCGTGCTGGTTGGCCGCACGCAGGGTCTGTGTCACGAAGCGCGGGTCTTCCTGAAGCTGCGGCAGGTCCACCGCCGTGCAGACCTCGCCCCACAGCTTGTCGTTGCCGGCGGCGATCACGAAGGGCTTGTCGCTGCCCTCGAAGGCCTGGTAGGGCGCATTGCGCGGGTGGGCCGAGCCGAGCCGCTGCGGTGCACGGCCGGTGCCGAAGTACTCGCTGATCTGCAGTGCCGAGATGCCCAGCATGCAACCGAGCATCGAGCAGTCGATCTGCGTGCCCACGCCAGTGCGCCGCACCTCCATCACGGCGGCCAGGATGGAATAGGCCGCATAGAGGCCGGCGGTGAAATCGGCCACCGGCACGCCGCATTTCACCGGCACGCTGCCGTTCTCGCCGGTCACGCTCATCAGCCCGCTGATGGCCTGCACGGTGACGTCGAAGGCACCCTTCCTGGCATAGGGGCCGGCCTGGCCGTAGCCGGTGACCGAGCAATAGACCAGTTGCGGCCGGCGCTCGCGCAAGGCTTCGTAGCCCAGGCCGAGGCGCTGCATCACCCCGGGGCGGAAATTCTCGAGCACGATGTCGGCGACCGCGCAGAGGTCGCGCACGTGGGCCGCGTCGGCCGGGTCCTTGAGGTTCGCCGCGATGCTGCGCTTGTTGCGGTTCAGCGACGCGAAGTTGCCGCTGTAGGCCTCGGCGTCGGGCTCGGCGCGCATCAGCGGCGGCCACTGGCGCATGCCGTCGCCGCCGTCGGTGTTCTCGACCTTCACCACATCGGCGCCCAGGTCCGCGAGCAGCATGCCGCAGAACGGCACCGTGACGATCTGGCCGAACTCGAGCACCTTGAGGCCCGCGAGGGGTCGAAAGGAATCAACTGACATAGCGGCTCCTACAGAATCAAACATCTTTCGCCGGTCCGGAATCGATGGTCCGGTGCGGCTGTCCGTCGGGATCGGTCGACAGGCGTTGCCCGCTAGACCGAGAGGTGGCGCTTCTGCGTCTCCTGATCCTCCATCAGCGCCTTGGCCGAGCCCTCGTGAACCACCAGGCCGTTGCTGAGCAGGTAGACACGGTCCGACAACATCAGGCAGGCCTTGACGTTCTGCTCGACGATCACGATCGTCTGCCCCTGCCTGGCCAGCCGGCCGACGACGTCCATCAGCGCTTTCACGATGATCGGCGCCAGGCCCTCGAAGGGCTCGTCGAGCATCAGCAGCCGCGGCGCCTGGATCAGTGCCCGCGCGATCGACAGCATCTGCTGCTCGCCGCCCGACAGGTGCCGGCCGTGCGACTTCTTGCGCTCGCCCAGGCGCGGGAACACTTCGTACATCGCCGGGATGGCAAGGGGCTTGGCGCAGCCCATCGCGGCGAGGGTCAGGTTCTCTTCCACCGTCAGGCCGGCGAACACGCGGCGGTCTTCCGGCACCAGCTGGATGCCGGCGCGCGCCCGTCCTTCCGGTGAGGCGTCGCGCAGCGTGCGACCGGCATACTCGATGACGCCGGACTTCGGCGCCAGCAGGCCCATGACGGTTTTCAGCGTGGTCGTCTTGCCCGAGCCGTTGCGGCCGAGCAGCGCGACCACCTCGCCTTCGGCGACGCGCAGGTTGATGTTGTGCAGGACGTGCGACTCTCCGTAGCAGGAGTTGACGTCGCGCAGCGAGAGCAGGTCAGGTCTCATCGCTGGCTCCCATGTAGGCGGTGTGCACGATCGGGTTCTCGCGGATCTCCGCCGGCGGCCCGACGGCCAGGTTGCGACCCATGTGCAGCACCGCGATGCGGTCGGCCAGGCCGAACAGCGCATCCATGTCGTGCTCGACCACCAGCGTGGTGCGGCCGGCGCTGGCCGCCTTGATGACGCGAACCACCTGCACGCGCTCCTCGGGGCTCAGGCCGGCCAGCGGCTCGTCGAGCAGCAGCACGTCGGGTTGGGTGGCCAGCGCGATGCCGATCTCCAGCCGGCGCTTCTCGCCGTAGGACAGGTCGGAGACCGGCCCGCCCAGGCGGTCGGACAGGCCCATCATCGCCAGCAGCCGGTCGGCGTCCTTCATCAACTTGCCGTCGTGCTTGACCGAAGCCATCACGTCGAAGCGGAACGCGCCGCGCTGGCGCGCCAGCAGCGGCACCAGCAGGTTCTCGCGCAGGCTGAGCTCGGGGTAGACCTGCACGATCTGGTAGCTCTTGCTGATGCCCATCGCGCAGGCCTCGCGCACGCCCACGCCGGTGATGTTGCGGCCGCGGAAGTGCACCTCGCCGCTGGTGGCCGGCATCTCGCCGGTGAGGATGCGGAACAGCGTGCTCTTGCCCGCGCCGTTCGGGCCGATCAGGCCCATGATCTCGCCCTCGCGCACCGACAGGCACACGTCCTCCAGCGCCACCAGGCCGCCGAACTGCTTGCGGATGTGGCGGGCCTCGATGGCCGGCACGCCGTCGTCCGAGGCGGCTGCGCGCGGCAATGCCGTGGCCGTGCGCGAAGCCGCGGCGAAGAAGTCGGCCGGCGGCGGGGCCGGTGCGAAGGCAGCGAGCTTCTCGGTCGCAAGCGCCGCCGCGGTCGCGGCCGCCAGCCGGCGCTTGTAGAAGACATGCTGGATCTCGCCGACGATGCCGCGCCGCATCGTCGTGACGGCCAGGATGAACAGCGCGCCGAGGATCAGTTTCCACATGCCGCCGATGCCGGGGATCTGCTGCAGGATGTCGCGCAGGTAGATCCACACCGCCGCGCCGACCAGCGGCCCGATCAGCGTGCGCACGCCGCCGACGACGGTCTGCATCACCACCTGGCCCGAGGTGTCGAGCGCGAAGGCGTCAGGTCCGACGTAGCTCTGGAAGATGCCCATCAGCGTGCCGGCCAGGCCGGCATAGGCCGCCGCCACGACAAAGGCGGCCATCTTGTAGCGCTCGATGTCGTGACCGACGGCGAGCGTGCGCTCCGGATTGATCCGCGTTGCGTTCAGCACGCGGCCGAACGGCGAGGCGACCACGCGCCGTGCGAACCAGAAGGTGGCGACGAACAGCGTCGCGATCACCACGTACATGCCCCAGCCCGAGGTCATCTCGTACAGCCGGTCGCCAACGCGCCAGGTCGGATGAGGCACGCCCGGCAGGCCGTTGTCGCCGCCGGTCCAGCGTGCCAACACCGAGTGCTGGATGAAGAAGCACAACTCGCCGATCGCGAAGGTGATCATCGAGAAATAAATCCCGATGCGCCTCAGGGCGACCAATCCCACCAGCACGCTGAAGGCCATCGAAGCCAGGACGCCCGCGCCGATCGCGAGCGCGAAATTCGTGACGGCGCCGCTGACGAGCAGGTAGGCGGTGACGAAGCTGCCGGTGCCGAAGAAGGCGGCCTGGCCGAACGACAGCATGCCGGCGTAGCCGAACAGGATGTCGAAGCCCAGGCCGAAGATGCCCCACAGCAGGATGCGGATCGCGGTGTCGACGGAGCCGCCGCCGGCGAGCAGCACGAAGGGCATCAGCGCGAGCGCCAGGACGATCCAGCCTTCCATCGGCAGAGACACCGCCAGCCGGCGCATGCCACCGGCGCGGGCCGCGAGTTGTTGCGCCGTCATTTGCGCCCCTCCACGCCGAGCAGGCCGCGCGGGCGAACCGCCAGGATGACCACCATCGTCGTGAACAGCGCCACGTCGCTGTAGGCCGCTTCGAAGATCGCGGTGAATGTCTGGATCTGCCCGGCAATGAAGCCGCCGACGATGGCGCCGGGGAAGGAGCCCAGACCGCCGATCACGACCACCACGAAGGACTGCACCATGAAGCGCGCGCCGACATCGGGGTTGATCGAGACGATCGGCGCCATCGCGACGCCGGCGAGCCCGACGGCGAGCACGCCCAGCGCGAAGACGACGGCCCGAATCTGCGAGGCTCGCAGGCCGAGGATGCGCACCATCAACGTGTCCTCGATCGCCGCGCGCACGATCAGTCCCAGCCGCGAGTGGTACAGCAGGACATAGAACACCAGCAGCGACAGCGCGGCGAGTCCGAACACCACCAATCGGTATTCGGGGTAGACGACCGGGCCGATGGAGACGGCGCCGGCGGCCCACTCCGGTGCGGGCATGGCGCGGCCCATGCCGCCGAAACTCGCACGCAGCGCTTCGACCATCACGATGCCGAGACCGAAGGTCAGCAGGATCTGGTCTTCGTGGGGGCGCTGGTAGAAGCGGCTGATCAGCCCGCGTTCGATGACGAAGCCGATGGCGCAGGTGGCGACCGCGCCGATCGCCAGCGCGGCGAAATACGACCCCGTCCATTCGTAGGCGAGCCAGCCTGCATAGGCGCCGACGGCGAAGAACGCACCATGCGCGAAGTTCACCAGGCCGAGGGTGCCGAGGATGATGGTCAGTCCGCAGCCGACGAGCGCGAGCATGCCGCCGAGGACCAGGCCGTGAAACATCTGCGATATCACTAGAGCAAGCGGTGGCATGAAGGCCTCCATGGACCCGCTGCGCAAGGCGGCGGCGGGCGGATCGAATCGGGCGGACCGGGCCGCCCTCGCTGAGACGGCGCGACCCGCCTGCGGAGATCGGGTTCGCCCGGAACGGGTGGCCCGGGCGGCGGGCAGGGCGGCGGAGTACGGGCCGCGTGGGCGAGCGTCAGGTGAGTTCGCCCATCTTGCAGGTGCCCTGGTCGAGCGGCGTCACGGCGTCGGCGCCGGGGATCATCTTGAGCACCTCGTAGTAATCGTCCTTGGACTTCATCTCGGAGGGCTTCTTGCCGCGCATCACCGGGACCGGGCGGACCAGCTGGTGATCCTCAGGGCGGTACATCACGTCGCCCAGCGAGGACTTGATCGGCAGCTTCGACTCGAGCGCCTTGATGACCTCCGGCGGATAGAAGGTCTTCGCGCGCTCCACCGCCACGGCCCAGATCATCATCTGCGAGTAGGCGATGTGCGCCGGCCAGTAGGGCTTGTACTTGTGCTTGGCCTGGAAGTCGTCGACGAACAGCTTCGCGAGCTCGTTGCTCTCGGCCAGCGACCACCAGAAGTCCATCACGCCGAGGATGCCCTGCGTCACCTCCGGGCCGAGCTGCTGCGCCAGGAAGGGCTGCAGCGTCGGCACCACCAGCGCCGCGTTCTTCATGACGCCGAAGTTCTGGGCCTGCTTGATCGACACCGAGCAGTCGTTGCCGACCGTGCAGTTCACGAACACGTCGGCGCCGCTGTTGGCGATGTTGAGCAGGTAGGTGCTGAAGTCGGCGGTGCCGATCGGGCAGACCTGCTTGGACACCGTCTTCCAGCCCATCGGCTCGGTCAGCCGGGCCATCGATTCGAACTGCGTGTGGCCGAAGGTGTAGTCGGGCACCAGGTAGGCGACCTTCTTGCCCTTGCCCAGCCGCTCGGCCAGCACCGGCGCCAGCGCGCGCGAGGCCATCGTCGTGCTCGGCTGCGAGCGGAAGCTGTAGCGCTGGCAGTCCTTGCCGGTCACGTCGTCCGAGCCCGCCGGGCCGGCCATGTAGAGCACCTTCTCGCGCTGCGCCAGCTTGCCCAGCGCGACCGTCACCGCGCTGCTGTAGCAGCCGGTCATCAGGATCGCTTTGTTGTTGCGGATGAAGCGGGTCTGGCCCTGGATCGCCGATTCCGCCTTGCTCTCGTCGTCGATCACGCCGAAGGTGATGGTCTTGCCCAGCACGCCCTTGCCCTTGAGCTCGGGAATCTTGCCGACCAGCTTGCCTGCGTTGAGGTGCTCGAACGCCAGCTCGAAGCCGAGCTGCTGGTCCTTGCCTTCGGCCGAATAAGCGCCGGTCAGCGGTACCGACACACCGATGAACACCGAGCTGCCGTCCGTCCCGGCGGGAAAATTGCCGAGCGGCGGGAAGCCCTGCGCCTGCGCGTCGCGCACGGCGCCGGGCAGCAGACTCAGACCGGTCGCGGCTGCGGCGGAAAGCACCAGCCCCCGGCGTGTGGCGTCGGGGGTCGCGTCGAACTCGATGGGTCGCTTGTTTGTCACCTCGATCTCCTTTCGGGAAAACCACCGACAGACCTGCCCGGGCTCTGTCGGCCCGGTGCAACGATGTCAGCCATTGATCGGCCGCCTCGGCCGACCGCTTGACGCCGCATGCGCGGCGCCTCGATCACTCAACGGGAACCATCTCGAACTCGTCCTTGCCGGCCCCGCAGTCGGGGCAGCTCCAGCTGTCGGGCACGTCGGCCCAGGCGGTGCCCGGTGCAATGCCTTCATCGGGAAGTCCGACAGCCTCGTCGTAGATGAAGCCGCACAGCACGCAGCGCCATTTCCGAAGGCTCATGCGGCGACCGCCGGCGACTCGGCGGCCACCATCTCGCGGACGATCTCGCGGGCCTTGAGGATTCCGGTGTCCGAGCGCAGGTGCATCTCGCCGAGGTAGTGCACATCGGACAGGTCGATCATCTTCTGCTGTTCCGTCAGGGCCCACAGGTCCTGGGCGATGACGCCGGGGAACTGCTCGGCCACGCGCGCCACCGTCGAGACGCTCGGGTCGGTCGGCCACTTGTGGCCGGCACGGCAGGCGGCGATGACGCGCCAGCGGTGGTGCCGCTCGTCGATCGGCGTGATGAGGTGCGTGAGGATGTAGCCGCGCTCGTCGTCCGTCTGCAGCCGCCCGGGCGGCGCGCAGCGCAGGTCCACGCGGATGGCGGCCGGCGAGATCATGCTGTGCGTGTGGTGCCGGTCGACCAGCTGGTAGCCGAAGAAATCCTCGAGGTAGGGTGGGTGCCGGTAGGACTCGGCCTTGCGCACCGACGTGACCGAGCGGTTGCCCTGGACCGGATCGTGAATGAACTCGACCGGGATCTCGCTGTTGGCGATGTCGCCGATGTTGCCGTCGTGCAGCGGATAGAAGTGGCTGATGTCGAGCAGGTTCTCGATCAGCAGCAGGTAGTTCGTGGGCACCTCGGCGTTCTGCACGCGGACGGTCTCCCACTCGATGCTGGCGAGCTCCGGGATGCGCGGCGGGCGCAGCGACGGGCTGGCGTCGTCGCCCATCCAGATCCACACCATGCCGTCCTGCTCGACGATCGGATAAGGCCGCAGCCTCGCCCGGCTCGGGATGGGCCGGCCCGGCTGTGAAGGGACCTTCACGCACTTGCCCTCGGCGTCGAAGCACAGGCCGTGATAGGCGCACTCGAGCGTGCCGTCGGCGAGCAGCTTGCCCGCGGCGAGCGGCATCCTCTTGTGGCAGCAGCGCCCATCGAAGGCGATCACCTCGCCGCCCGCGCTGGGACGCCACAGCACCAACGGCAGGCCGACGATGGTCTGACCGACCAGTGTGCCGGCGGGGAATTCGTCGCTGGCGCCCGCGACGTACCAGAGGTTTCGGATCAGGGTCTCTTTCACAGGGGTCTCCACGGAAGGATGCAAGGAACTCGGGCGGAATCTCCGCGCGTTGGTCGCGGCACGCCCTCGAGCTTCGGGGACAGTCCGAGCAAAGATCGGATCGCTTATGTTCTAAATAATGGAACGGTGTTTCAATAAACTGAGACAATCCTAGCAGTCGACGGTTTGATGTCAACAGCGGAGCGGATCAGGATAAACGCGCATACCGATCGTCGAGCTCGTTGAATTTCATGGAAATTTGTCCATGAAAACATCGACTCTCGGAGTGACCGATCCGTGTTGCTGCCTTGCCCGGCGACAGTGCCGCCCTTGACAGTTCCGGGCGCCGGCAACTAAGATATCAATACGTAGTATCAATATTCAGAACAATATGGACACGACTTTCGTGAAGGGCCTGCAAGTGATCGAGGCCTTGGCGGCACACCCCAATCTGTCCGGCGTGACCGAGCTGGCCAAGCACCTCGGCTTGACGAAGAGCAATGCGCACCGCCTGCTGCAGACGCTCGTCGCCTGCGGCTACGTCCGCAATTTCGAGCAGAGCGGCAAGTACGAGCTGACGCTGAAGTTGTGGGAGCTCGGCGCGGCAGTCGTGGGCCGGCTGGACCTGAAGACGGTGGCGGCCGAGTACATGGAGCGCCTGTGTCAGCTGTCGGGCGAGACGGTTCACCTGTCCGTGCTCGAAGGCGCGGAAGTCATCTACCTCGACAAGGTCGACAGCCCGCACCCGGTGCGGGCGTACTCGCGTGTCGGCGGTCGGGCGCCGGCCTACTGTGTCGCCACCGGCAAGGCGCTGCTGGCCTACGCGCCGGCCGCGTTGATCGACCAGATCTCGCTCGAGCTCAAACCCTTCACGCCCTACACGATCACGACGCCGAACGAGCTGAGAAGCGAGCTGGAGAGGCAGCGCCAGCTCGGCTACGCCGTCAACCGCGGCGAATGGCGGGATGGTGTGTGCGGCATCGCGTCGCCGATCTGGAACGCCGGCGGCCATGTGTGCGCGGCGATCGGCGTCTCCGGGCCGGCCGACCGGTTCAAGCCGCGCAACCTCAAGCTGCTGGCGCCGACGGTCGTCAGCGTGGCGCAGCAGGTCTCCGCCAGGCTCGGCTACCGCCCGCCGCGTGACGCGGGCGTGCCCGCCACCGCCGAGCTGGCTGCGAGCCCGGCCTGAGTGTCGACGGGCCGGCCCGCTCGCCATGGCTCCCGGGTGGGGCCTCCGGTGATCGGCCCGCTCTCCCTTCCCGCAACCGGACCCCAGCAATGAACCCCATCGTCGTGATCGGAAGTGGCCTGGCCGGCTACTCGGTGGCCAGGGAACTGCGCAAACTCGACCGCGAGGTGGCGGTGACGGTCGTCACGGAAGACGACGGCGCGTTCTATTCGAAGCCGATGCTCTCCAATGCCTTCGCGCTGAAGAAGGCGCCGGCCTCGCTGGCCACCGCCGCCGCGCCACAGCTCGCCGGCGACTACGGCATCGAGATCCTGGCGGGTCACCCGGTGACGCGCGTCGACCGCGCGGCGCGGACCGTCGAGGTGAATGGGCGCGTGCTGGCCTACGACCGGCTGGTGCTGGCCGTCGGCGGCCGGCCGATCCGCCTCGAGCTGGCGGGCGATGCCGCCGATCGCGTGGTGAGCGTCAACAACCTCGGCGACTACCGGCGCTTCCGTCAGCACCTGGAAACGCACCCGCGCGTGGCCCTGCTCGGCGCGGGCCTGGTCGGCTGCGAGTTCGCCAACGACCTGGCCGCCGCGGGCCACGCGGTCGACGTGATCGACATCGCGCCGCGGGCACTGCCGCGCTTCTGGCCGGAGCCGATGGCGCTCGAGTTCCAGGCGCGACTCGCGGCGGCCGGCGTCCGCTGGCACCTGTCCGAGAGCGTCGAGCGGATCGACGCGGCTGGCGACGGCCTGGCGATCGTCCTGGAGAGCGGGTGTGCGCTGCACGCCGACACGGTGTTGTCGGCCGTCGGCCTGTCGGCGAACACCGCGCTGGCCGTCCAGGCCGGCCTGGCGGTGAACCGCGGCATCGTCGTCGACCGGCACCTGCAGACCGACGACGAACACATCTACGCCCTGGGCGACTGCGCCGAGGTGGAGGGCCTGCTGCTGCCCTTCATCATGCCCATCATGCACGCGGCACGGGCCCTGGCGCGCACGCTGAGCGGCGAGCGCACGGCAGTCGTCTACCCGGCGATGCCGGTCGTGCTGAAGACGCCGGCCTGTCCGGCGGTGTTCTTTCCATCCAAGCTGCCAGGCGGCGGCAAATGGCACGTCGAGCGCGAAGCCGCAGGCATGCGGGCGTTCTACCGTGCGTCGGACGGCAGTCTGCTGGCGGCTGCGCTCAGCGGCACCTGCACCCGCGAAAAGGATGCGGTCGCAAAGCTGCTGCCTGCGCTGACGGGCGCCGCATGAGCCATGCACGGCCGCCCGAAGGGGCTCGCACCGAAGTGCCCAGCACGAAGGTACTCCTATGAGCACGCAACACACCGACGCCGACGCGGCCGCATCCACGCCGTCGCGGGAGGTCAGGCACACCACCTGCTACATGTGCGCCTGCCGCTGCGGCATCCGCGTGCACCTCGAGGACGGCCGGCTGCGTTACATCGACGGCAACCCCGACCACCCGCTGAACCAGGGCGTGATCTGTGCCAAGGGCAGCTCGGGGATCATGAAGCAGGTCTCGCCGGCGCGGCTCACGCAGCCGCTGCGGCGCAAGCCCGGCTCGGAGCGGGGCGCGGCCGATTTCGAGCCGATCTCGTGGGACGAGGCCTTCGCGATGCTCGAAGACCGCCTGCGCCGCATTCGTTCGACCGACCCGAAGAAGTTCGCGCTCTTCACCGGCCGCGACCAGATGCAGGCGCTCACGGGCCTGTTCGCGCGGCAGTTCGGCACGCCCAACTATGCCGCCCACGGCGGCTTCTGTTCGGTGAACATGGCCGCCGGGATGATCTACACGATCGGCGGCTCGTTCTGGGAGTTCGGCGGCCCCGACCTCGACCGCGCCAAGCTGTTCGTGATGATCGGCACCGCCGAGGACCACCACTCGAACCCGCTGAAGATCGCGATCGCGAAGTTCAAGCGTGCCGGCGGGCGCTTCATTTCCATCAATCCCATCCGCACCGGCTACTCGGCGATCGCCGACGAATGGGTGCCGATCAAACCCGGCACCGACGGTGCACTGATGCTCGCGCTGATCCACGAGCTGATCGCCATCGGCCTCTACGACCGCGATTTCATCGCCCGCTACTCGAATGCCGGTTACCTGATCCATGACGACCAGGACGCCGACGACGTCGGCCTCATGGCGTCCGACCCCGACAGTCCCGAAATCAACCCGCAGTACCCGCAGAACAAGCTGTGGTGGGACCGCGTCACCGATCGTCCGGTGCGCGCCCACACACGCGGCGCCGATCCCTGCCTGTTCGGCAGTTTCGAGCTGCCCGATGGCCGCCGCGTCAAGCCGGCGATGCAGTTGATCGAGGACCGCGTGCGGGACTGCACGCCCGAATGGGCCAGTGGCATCACCGGCATTCCCGCCGAGACGATCCGCCGGCTCGCCCACGAGATGGGCATGACGGCGCGCGACCAGAAGATCGAGCTGCCGATCGCGTGGACCGATTCGTGGGGCGAGGAGCACGCGACGGTGACCGGCAACCCGGTGGCCTTCCATGCGATGCGCGGGCTGGCCGCGCACTCGAACGGCTTTCACACCATCCGTGCGCTGGCGATCCTGATGTCGCTGCTCGGCACGATCGACCGCCCCGGGGGCTTTCGCCACAAGGCACCGTTCCCGCGCGCCATCCCGCCGAGCGCGAAGCCGCCGAACAGCCCCGCAGCCGTGAAGCCCGACACGCCGCTCGGCGGCCTGCCGCTGGGGTGGCCCGCGTCGCCCGACGACCTGTTCGTCGACGACGACGGCGGCCCGGTGCGCATCGACAAGGGCTTCTCGTGGGAGCACCCGCTGTCGGTCCACGGGCTGATGCACAACGTGATCACGAACGCCTGGCGCGGCGACCCCTACCGCATCGACACCTTGCTGATTTTCATGGCCAACATGGCCTGGAACTCGACGATGAACACGTCCGAGGTCCGCAGGATGCTCAACGACCGCCACGAGGACGGCGACTACAAGATCCCGTTCATCGCGGTCTGCGACGCCTTCCAGTCGGAGATGACGGCCTACGCCGACCTGGTGCTGCCCGACACCACCTACCTCGAGCGCCACGACGTGATGTCGATCCTCGACCGGCCGATCTCGGAGTTCGACGGGCCGACCGACGCGGTGCGCGTGCCGGTGCTGCCGCCCACGGGGCAGTGCAAGCCCTTCCAGGAGGTGCTGATCGAGCTGGCGAGCCGCCTGAAGCTGCCGGCTTTCACGACGCCGGACGGCCAGCGCAAGTTCAAGGACTACCCGGAGTTCATCGTGCGCTACGAAACCGAGCCGGGCTCCGGCATCGGCTTCCTGTCGGGTTGGCGCGGTCCCAACGGCGACCAGGTCCTGAAAGGCGAGCCGAACGAGCGCCAGTGGGAGATGTACGCCAAGAACAACTGCGTCTTCCACCACAAGCTGCCGCCGTCCTACCAGTACATGCGCAACTGGAACCAGGGCTACATGGAGTGGGCGCAGCGCACCCGGCTGCGCCGCTTTGCCGATCCCATCGTGATCCAGCTCTACTCGGAGGTGCTGCAGACCTTCCGCCTCGCGGCCCAGGGCAAGCGGCCGGGCCGCCGGCCGCCGGAGGCCCTGCGCGAGCGCATCGAGCGCTACTTCGACCCCTTGCCGTTCTACTTCGCACCGCTGGAGGAGCTGAACACCGACAGCGCTCGCTACCCGCTCAATGCCGTGACGCAGCGGCCGATGGCGATGTACCACTCGTGGGATTCGCAGAATGCCTGGTTGCGACAGATCCACGCGCACAACTACCTGTTCGTGAACCCGGTGACGGCGCGTGCGGCGCAGATCGCGGACGACGGCTGGATGTGGGTCGAATCGCCCTGGGGCAAGGTGCGCTGCCAGGCGCGTCACTCGCAGGCGGTCGAGCCGGGCACCGTCTGGACCTGGAATGCGATCGGCAAGGCCGCCGGCGCGTGGCAGCTGTCGGCGCAGGCCAACGAATCGCGCCGCGGCTTCCTGCTCAACCACCTGATCACCGACGAGATCACGGACGGCGACCGCAGGATCTCGAACTCGGACCCGGTCACCGGCCAGGCCGGCTGGTACGACGTGCGCGTGCGCATCTATCCGGCGGGTGCCGAAGAGCCGCAGGAGACCTCGCCCCAGTTCGCCGCGATGCCGGCCGTGCCGGGAACCGGCAAGTCCTGGCGCCTCTGGCAGGCGTTCTCGCGCGGCGGCCTGAAACACGAGGACAAGGAAGCACCGTGACCCAACTCGCCCTGGTCATCGACCTCAATGTGTGCGTCGGCTGCCATGCCTGCGTGACGAGCTGCAAGGAATGGAACACCTCCGGCGAGGCCGGCACGCTGGCGGACTTCAACCCCTACGGCAAGGACCCGACCGGCACCTTCTTCAACCGCGTGCAGACCTTCGAGGTCGGGGAGTTTCCCGACACGCAGACCTTGCACCTCCCGAAGAGCTGCCTGCATTGCGAGGACCCGCCGTGCGTGCCGGTGTGTCCGACCGGTGCCTCGTACAAGCGCAAGGAAGACGGCATCGTGCTGGTCGACTACGACAAGTGCATCGGCTGCAAGTACTGCTCCTGGGCCTGCCCCTACGGCGCGCGGGAGCTCGACGAGCAGCAGAAGGTGATGAAGAAGTGCACCCTGTGCGTCGACCGCATCTACGACGAGGCCTTGCCCGAGCGCGACCGCCGGCCGGCCTGCGTGATGGCCTGCCCGACCAGCGCCAGGTTGTTCGGCGACATCCACGACCCCGACTCCGAGGTGTCGCAAGCCATCCGCGACAGCGGCGGCCATGCGCTGATGCCCGAGTGGGGCACGCAGCCCGCCAACCACTACCTGCCCCGGCGGCGCACCGAAGCGCGGGTGCACACCGACCAGCTGGTGCGGGCCGACAACCCGCTGAAGATCGACGGCAAGCTGCCCAAGCCGGCGCTGTCGGACCCGTCGCTGGACGACGCCGCATCGTGGTGAGGACGCCGCCGCGATGAACCCCGCTTTCTCCGTCATCCTCCTGACCACCTTGATCGGCACGGCGCAGGGCCTGCTGCTGGCGCTGTACACCGCCGAATGGGCGCAGCGCCTGCGGTGGATCGAGGCGATGCCCGGCGCCGCCTTCTTCGCCCTCGGAGCGCTCGTCGCGCTGGTGCTGGCGGCGCTCGGGCTGCTCGCGTCTTTCTTCCATCTCGGTCATCCGGAACGGGCGTGGCGCGCGGCTGCCTGCTGGCGCACATCGTGGCTGTCGCGCGAAGTGATCGCTCTGCCGGTGTTCATGGCCGGCGTTGCGGCCTACGGGCTCGATCACTACCTCGGCTGGGGAACGAGTTTCCTGAGCGGGGCGCTGGCGAGCGCCGCCTGCGCGGCCCTGTTCGTCTGCACCGGCATGATCTACGCGTGCATTCGCTTCCTGCGCGAATGGGCCAGTCCGCTGACGGTGATCAACTTCGTGCTGCTCGGCATGGCGTCCGGCTTCTGCCTCGCCACGGCCGCTGCGGCCGCGTTCGCTCCTTCGCTCAGCGACTTCTACGCCGCAGCGGCCATCGCGCTGACGACGGGTGCGCTGGTGTCGCGCGGTGCGTCGCTGGCGCGCAATGCGCGGCTGAAGCCCAAGTCCACGCTGCAGACCGCGATCGGCGTGAAGCACCAGCACATCGTGCAGCTGAGCCAGGGCGCGATGGGCGGGTCCTTCAACACGCGCGAGTTCTTCCACGGGCGCAGCGCGTCCGCGCTGCGCTCGGTCAAATGGGGGTTCCTCGCGATGGCGTTCGCCCTCCCGCTGGCGCTGCTGTGGGCAGGCATCGGCAGCGCTTCCGTCGCGATGTTCTGGATCGCGTTCGCGGTGCAGTTCGCCGGCCTGATCGCCGAGCGCTGGTTCTTCTTCGCGCAGGCCAATCACCCGCAGAACCTGTATTACCAGGCGATCTCGTAGGCCCGGTGGCATCCGTCATGACGATGCCCCGGTGGCGCCGATGCTTGCCGTTCCTGGCGTGGCCGCGGCCCACGCGCGACTCCTTGCGCAAGGACGTGTGGGCCGGCGTGAGCGTGGCGTTGCTGCTGATCCCGCAGTCGATCGCCTACGCCGCCCTCGCGGGCATGCCGCCCGAGACCGGGCTGTATGCGGCCATGCTGCCGGCGGTGGTCGGCATCCTGTGGGGCTCTTCGCCGCTGCTCGCCGTCGGGCCGGTGGCGCTGACGAGCCTGCTGACCTTCGCCTCGCTGCAGCCGCTGGCCCGTCCGGGCAGCGTCGAGTGGGTGCACCTGGCCGTCTGGCTCGCGATCCATGCGGGCGCGATCCAGCTGGCGCTCGGTGCGCTGCGGCTCGGTGCCGTCGCGCACTTCGTGTCGCAGCCGGTGGTCGCCGGCTTCGTCAACGCGGCCGCCCTGATCATCCTGCTGTCGCAGCTGCCGGCGCTGCTGGGTCTGCCGGCGCCGCTGGATGCCGCCGCGTGGGGCCGCCTGGACGAGACGGTTCGCGGCGAGCCATGGCGGCTGCTGACGACCGCCGCTTTCGGCCTGAGCGCGCTGGCCTTCCTGCTCCTGCACAAGCGCCGCTGGCCTCGCGTGCCGGGCGTGCTGGTGGTCTGCGCCGCCGGCATCGGCGTCAGCGTGGCCACCGGCTTCCAGGGCCTGGGCGGTGCCGTGGTCGGAGCCGTCCCGCACGGTCTGCCCGCGCTCGGGGCGCTGCCGTCGATCGGTCTCGATCAGCACCGTGCGCTGCTGCCGGCGGCCGTGATCGTCGCGCTGATCAGCTTCACGGAAGCCTTGTCCAGTTGCCGCACGCTGCCGCGCACGGGGGCGACGGCCTGGGACGAGAACCAGGAGCTGATCGGTCAGGGGCTGGCCAAGATCGCCAGCGGCGCGAGCGGCGCTTTCCCGGTGAGCGGTTCGTTCTCCCGTTCTTCGTTGAACGTCTATGTCGGTGCCACGAGCGGCTGGTCGACGCTGGTGTGCGCGGCGTGCGTGACGGCCTGCACCTTGTGGGGCGGCTCGCTGCTGTCGCCGCTGCCCACCGCGGTGCTGGCGGCCATCGTCATTGCGCCGGTGCTCACGCTGATCGATCTGCGCGTGTTCCGCAGGATCTGGCGCGTTTCGCGCGACGACGGTGTCGTCGCGGTGCTCACCTTCGGTGCGACGCTGGCCACGGTGCCGCAGCTTCAGTGGGGCGTGCTCGCGGGCACCGTCGCGTCGATCCTGTGCTATCTGTACCGGCGCTCCCGGCCCCGCATCGTGGAGGTCGGCCTTCATCCCGACGGCGTGCTGCGGGACCGCCGGCTTCACGGGCTGCCACCGGTCGCGCCGCACGTTCTGGCTGTCCGCATGGACGCTGGCATCAGCTACGTCACCGCGCCGCAACTGGAGCGATTCGTCACCGAGCGGCTTCGGCAGACGCCCGGCACACGGACGGTGCTGCTTTGCTGCAGCGCCATCAACGACATCGATGCCACCGGCGTCGAAACATTGAGGGCGATCCATCGACAGGTGGGGCGGGACGCCGTTGCGCTGCATTTCTCCGGTGTGAAGCACCAGGTGCATCAGGTTCTCGCCTCCGGTGAAGTGGCCATGACCCTGGCGGGCAGCCGGTTCTTTCGCACGGACCGGGAGGCGCTCGAGGCCTTGGGCACCGACGGGCCACCCTGGGTTGCGTCGCCCTGAGTTCCCCGATTCTCGACAAGGGGCCTGTGCCTCCGGCATCATCGGGCCGCCGTCCCGCAGGAGTCCGCGATGCGATCGTTCAAGCGCTGGTGCTGGGGTCTGCTCGCCGCGCTCTGCCTGGCCGGTGCGCCGGCCGCGCAGGCGGGCGTTCTGGGTGCGGCCCAAGCCCGGCAGGTGCGCGCCGTCGTCGAGGCGCAGCTGGCCGCCTTCGCGGCCGACGATGCCGAGCGCGCGTATTCGTTCGCCGCGCCGAACGTCCGCCGTCTGTTCCCGAACCCGGGCCTCTTCATGGCGATGGTGCGCAGCGGCTACCCGGTGGTCTACCGCCCGGCGTCGGTCGCCTTCCTCAAGCCCGAGCGGGGCGACGACGGCAGCGTGATCCAGGCCGTCCAGATGACCGATGCCAGCGGCGACATGTGGCTGGCCGTCTACCGACTGCAGCGCCAGCCCGGCAAGGCCTGGCGCATCAGCGGCTGCGCCGTGGAGCGCAACGAGGGCCACGCGACCTGAGCGACGCGGGGCCCGACCGCGCACCGGTTTGCCGATCAGCGCCGGCGCGGGCCGCATCACGCGGCGACGGCCTGCCGCACGGCGCGTTCCCAGCGCGACATCCGCTCTGCCGCACGCTCGCGCGGCAGCGTCGGCAGGAAGCGCCGTTCGACCTGCCATTGCGCGGCGAGCTCGTCCGGGCCCGCGTAGACGCTGCAGCCCAGCCCGGCCAGGTAGGCCGCGCCGAGCGCCGTGGTCTCGATCACCTGCGGGCGCACCACCGGAATGCCCAGCAGGTCGGCCTGGAACTGCATCAGCAGGTCGTTGACACAGGCGCCGCCGTCCACGCGCAGTTCGCTGACCGCCTGGCCGCCGGCGGCGATGGCATCGCGGCTCATCGCGTCGAGCAATGCCGCGCTCTGGAAGGCAATGCTCTCCAGCGCCGCGCGTGCGATGTGCGCCGCCGTGCTGCCGCGCGTCAGGCCGACGATCGCGCCCGTAGCTTGCGGCTGCCAATACGGAGCACCGAGGCCGGTGAAGGCCGGCACCACCACCACGCCGCCGGCGTCCGGCACGCTCTCGGCCAGCGCCTGCACCTCGCCGCTGCCGCGGATCGCGTGCAGCCCGTCGCGCAGCCACTGCACCACCGCGCCGCCGATGAACACGCTGCCCTCCAGCGCGTACTGGCGTTGCGGGCCCACCTGCGCCGCAGCGGTCGTGATCAGGCCGTGGGTCGAGGCCTGCCGCTGCGCGCCGGTGTGCATCAGCAGGAAGCAGCCGGTGCCGTAGGTGTTCTTCGCCAGCCCGGCGCGGAAACCGGCCTGGCCGAACAGCGCCGCCTGCTGGTCGCCGGCGATGCCGCACACCGGCACGGTGCGGCCCAGCAGCGCGGGCTCGCAGTCGCCGAAGTGCGAGGCCGAGGGCTGCACCGCCGGCAGCAGCGGGCGCGGGATGTCCAGCGCGGCCAGCAGCGCGTCGCTCCAGGCACCGCGGTCGATGTCGAACAGCATCGTGCGCGAGGCGTTGGTGGTGTCGGTGGCATGCACGCGCCCGCCGGTCAGCTGCCACAGCAGCCAGCTGTCGACGGTACCGAAGGCCAGCTCGCCGCGCTCGGCTTGCGCCCGCGCACCCGGCACGTGCTCGAGCAGCCAGGCGATCTTGCTGGCCGAGAAGTAGGGGTCGATCACCAGCCCGGTTGCGTCGCGCACCGCATCGGCCAGGCCCCGCTCGCGCCACCGTGCGCACAGCGGCTCGGTGCGGCGGTCCTGCCAGACGACGGCGTTGGCGATCGGGCGACCGCTGGCGCGCTCCCACAAGAGCGTGGTCTCGCGCTGGTTGGTGATGCCGATCGCCGCGATGTCCTGCGCACCCAGTCCGGCCTGCGCCAGCGCCTCGCGCGCGGTGGCGAGCTGCGTCTGCCAGATCTCCATCGGGTCGTGTTCCACCCAGCCCGGCCGCGGGTAGATCTGGCGGAACTCGCGCTGCGCCATCGCCCGGATGCGGCCGTCGCGGCCGAACACGATGCTGCGCGAGCTGGAGGTGCCCTGGTCGAGGGCGAGCAGGTAGGTCATCGTCGGGTCCGTGAATCGGTGTCACCCAGCCTAAGCGAAGCCCCGCAAAATGGCAGCAGTGGAACAACCCAGGCCCGCACCGCACGGTGAGCTGCTGCACTGCGACGTGCTGGTCGTCGGCGGTGGCATCAATGGCGCCGGCATCGCGCGCGATCTCGCCGGCCGCGGCTGGCGCGTCGTGCTGTGCGAGCGCGACGACCTGGCGGCGCACACCTCGTCGGCGTCCACCAAGTTGATCCACGGCGGCCTGCGCTACCTGGAGCATGGTGAGTTCGGGCTGGTGCGCAAGGCGTTGCAGGAGCGCGAGCGGCTGCTGCGCAGCGCGCCGCACATCATGGGACCGCTGTCCTTCGTGATGCCGCACGACGCCGCCATGCGCCCGGCCTGGATGGTGCGCGCCGGTCTCTTCCTGTACGACCACCTCGCGCGGCGCGACTGGCTGCCCGGCTCGCACGGCATCGACCTGCGCCGCCACCCTGCTGGTGTGCCGCTGCAGCCGCGCTGGACCCGCGGCTTCGTCTACAGCGACGGCTGGGTCGACGACGCGCGGCTGGTGGTGCTCGCCGCGGTCGGCGCCCGCGAGTGCGGTGCCACGGTGCTGACCCGCTGCGCCTGCACCCACGCGCAGCGCCACGACACCGGCTGGAGCGCCACGCTGCGTGGCGACGGCGTGGCGATCGAGGTGCAGGCCCGCGCGCTGGTCAACGCCGCCGGGCCGTGGGCCGCGAGCTTCCTGCGCGACGCGGCGAGATCGGCGCACGGCGAGTCGCTCGCGACCCGGCAGCTGCGGCTGGTGAAGGGCAGCCACATCGTCGTGCCGCGCCTGTTCGACCACGGGCACGCCTACCTGTTCCAGAACCCGGATCGCCGCATCATCTTCGCCCTGCCCTACGAGCGCGACTTCACGCTGATCGGCACCACCGATGTCGAGCTCCACGGCGAGCCCGGCGCAGCACACGCCGACGGCGTCGAGATCGCCTACCTGTGCGAGCAGGCCAGCCGCTACTTCGCGACGCCCGTCGTGCCGGCCGACGTGGTGTGGTCCTACGCCGGCGTGCGCCCGCTGCTGGACGATGCCGAAGGCGAGGCGAGCGCCGTGACCCGCGACTACCGGCTCGAAGCCCACACCGACGGTGCACCGCTGCTCACCGTGTGGGGCGGCAAGATCACCACCTTCCGCAAGCTCGCCGAAGAAGCCGCCGACGAGATCGGCCGCCTGCTCGGCGCGCGGCGCGCGGCCTGGACCGGATCCGCCGTGCTGCCGGGCGGCGACCTGTCGGCGTGGACCGGCAAGCCGGGCACCCCGGCGGAGGATTTCGCGCGCTTCGTGGCGGCGCTCGAAGGCCGCCACCCCTGGCTGCCGCGGCCGCTGGCGCAGCGGCTGGCCCGGGCTTATGGCACGCGCGCAGCGCTGTTGCTGGGGGCGGCCCGGGCCCTGGCCGACCTCGGCGCCGAGGTGGCGCCGGGTCTGCACGCGGCGGAGCTGCTGCACCTGCAGCGCGACGAGTGGGCCGTGACCGCCGAAGACGTGCTGTGGCGCCGCTCGAAGCTCGGGCTGCACTTCAGCGCGGCACAACGTGGCGCCGTTGCCGATTGGCTCGCGGCGCACGGCCCGGCGATGTGACGGCGCCGCTTCAGGCGGCCATCGGCGCCGGCACGCCCGGCGGTTCGCGAACGGGCGGTGGCAGGTCCGCCGGCGGCGGATCGGCGATCTCCGGCGGCACGACGTCCGGCCTCGGCGGCGCGGGCGGGGGCCGTTTCGGGGGCGTGGGCTGCGGGGCCGGCGGCGACGGCAGCTCGGCGCTGTGCCGTGCATCGCCATCCGGGCGCCAGCGCCGGTTCACGCGAAACGGTGTGAGAGCGTGCAAGTTCATGGCGTGACCACGGTGCAATGCGTGTGGGATGGAAAAGGCGAATGCCCACCGGCAAGCCGGCGGGCATTCGGGACAGGTCGACGCGGCCTTCGCTCAGGTCTTGTCGATCAGGTCCTTGGCCTTTTCCTTGGCGTCGCCGTAGCTCGCCTGGCTCTTGCCGGTCACCTGCTCGACACGGCCTTCAGTCGTGAGCTTGTCGTTGCCAACGGCCTTGCCGGTGATTTCCTTGACCTTGCCCTTGGCCTGTTCGATGCGGCCCTTCACTTGATCGGCGTTCATGGCGCTTCCTTCCATTCAGAGACAACCCGGTCTGCCACACCCCGCGGAATGCCCAGGTGCCCGACCGTTGAGCCGACTGTGCCCAGCGCGCACACCCGTGCCTGCCGGCGTGCGGCGCGTCGGCGTGTAGGACAGGGAGCACAGGGGCGCTCGCGTGCGCCCGAAGGGGCGTCGGCAGTGCGGCCGCCGTTGAGGTCAGCGCGCCACGCGAGCGCCGATCAGGCCGCTTTCAGCTCCGATTCGAGCTGGCCCGCCAGCGGCGGCGTGTCGCCGCTGCGCTGCTCGCCGCCGAGCGCCTCGACCAGGTCCGGGATCAGCTGCACCAGCTCGCCGGTCGCGATCGCGGCATCGGCATCGAAAGCCGCGTCCGCATCGGCGCGGCCGGGGTGGTTCTCGAACACCACGTCCAGGAAATCGAGCTTCTTGATCTGCCCGGTCTCGGTCAGCACGAAGGACACGCGGCCTTGCCAGGTCAGCGCCAGGCGGGTCGGCCGCTTGCCGGTGGTGATGTGCTGGCGCACTTCGTCGGTGTCGAGCCGGTGGCGGGCATAGCGCACCACCGACTTCAGCTCGTCGTCGGACTTCAGCTCGCACTCGCGGTCCACCGAGAAGGTCGCGGGCGCCTCGCCGCTCGCCAGCCATTCGGCCATGGCGGTGGCCGCGGCCTGCGCGGTCTGCAACGGTGCCACGCTCAGGCCGTCGAATGCCTTCACGAGGTGCATCACCACGTCGCTGGCGCGGGTCGCGCTGCCGGCGTCGACCATCAGCAGACGCCGCTGCGGGTCCAGCCACACCTTGAACGATGCGCGCTTCGTGAAGGCCATCGGCAGCAGCTCCAGCACCGCCTGCTCCTTGAGCTCCTTCGTCTGCTTCTTGCCGGGCTTGCGGCCGCTCGCGCGCTCGACCTGCTGTGCCAGCTCCTCGGTGCGGCGCTTCACCACCGCGCCCGGCAGGAGCTTGTGCTCGACCATCAGCGCCAGCAACAGCTGCGCGCCGACCGATTCGACCAGCGCGCCATGGGCGTGCCCGCGCGGCGGCACCCAGCCGGCCGACAGCGCCTGCGTGGCGCCGCACTCGGCGAAGCGCGCCTTCGCGAGGCCTTCCTCCATCGCGGCCACGGTGGCCGACCAATCAGGTCCGATGCGGTACACCGTCAGGTTCTTGAACAAGGCAATCCTCTTTCAGTCGTTGGGTCGGCGGCGGCCTCGGGCGGCGCGGCCAGGGAGGAGCGATTGTCCACGTGCGGCCTGGCGGGGGTGCGAGCGCGATGCGCCGGGCGGGGCCCGCTGCCCGCCTCGACCGTCGCTACACCGGCTCCATCCACGCCAGGCGGCCCTGGCCGCCATCGTCCAGGCGGGCTCGCAGCGCGCCGGCCGCGGCCTCGGGCAGGCTGAACTGCAGCTCCACATGCATGCCGTGGCTGACCTGCAGGCCACCGGCGCCGGCAGCGTCGAGCTCGCGGCGCAACCAGCCTTCGAGCGCGTAGGGCACGATGCAGCGCAGCGTCTGCAGGCGCTGCACGGGCTGCTTGGTGGCGCCCAGCAGCGCCTGGGCCACCGTGTCGGTGTAGGCACGCACCAGGCCGCCCGCGCCGAGCTTCACGCCGCCGAAATAGCGCACCGCGCTGGCCAGCACGCCCTCGAGGTCCTGGTGGCGCAGCACCTCGAGCATCGGCCGCCCGGCGGTGCCGCCGGGTTCGCCGTCGTCCACCGCGGCCGAATCGCCACCGGCCAGCAGCGCCCAGCACACGTGCGCCGCGCCCGGATGCTGCGCGCGCAGGGCCGCCACGCGAGCCAGCGCCGCGGGGCGGTCGGCCACCGGCTCCACACAGCCGATGAAGCGGCTCTTGCGGATCAGCAGTTCGCTGTGGACGGCGGTGACCAGGGTGCAGGGCATGGACGCGCAGCTTAGGGCAGGCTGGCGCGCGCTGTGCTCGAATGCTGCCCACGGTCCCGTCCGGAAGCTGTCCCTTGCAGTCACTCATCGCCCTCGTCGTCGAGCACGGCCTGCTCGTCGTGTTCGCCGCCACCTTCGCGGCGCGCGTCGGTGCCCCGGTACCGGCTGCGCCGCTGCTGGTCGTGGCCGGCGGCCTGTCGGTCGGCGGCATGCTGTCGCTGCCGGCGCTGCTGCTGGTGGCGATCGTTGCCAATGTGCTGGCTGATGGCCTGTGGTTCTACGCTGGGCGGCGCTATGGCCACCGCGTGCTCGGTCTGCTGTGCCGCATCTCGCTGTCACCCGACTCCTGCGTGCGGCAGAGCGAGGCGTTGATCCTGCGCTGGGGCGGCAGCTCGCTGGTGGCCGCCAAGTTCGTGCCCGGCGTGTCGGTGGTTGCCGCGCCGATGGCCGGCGCGGTGGGCATGTCGCTGCCGCGCTTCGTCGGCTACGACGCGCTCGGTGGCGCCGTATGGGCGGCCGTGTTCCTGGCGCTGGGCGTGGTCTTCAGCACCGAGATCCAGGAACTGCTCGAAGCGCTGGCCCGGGCCGGCGCCGCGGCCACCGGGCTGCTGCTGTTGCTCGTTGCCGGCTTCGTGGCCTGGCGTTACCTGCGGCGCCGGCGTTTTCGTCATGCGGCCGCCATGCCGCGCATCACCCAGGCCGAGCTGCATGCACTGATCGACGGCGGCGCGGCGCCGCTGATCATCGACGTGCGCTCCAGCGTCGCAGCGGGGCTCGACGTGCGCCACATCCCCGGCGCGTGGTTCGCGGAGTTGCGCGACATCGCCACCCATGCGCCGCGGTTGCCGCGCGACCGCGAAATCGTGCTTTATTGCAGCTGCCCGAACGAGGCTTCGGCCGCCGTCGCGGCGCAGGCGCTGCGGGCCGCCGGTCTGGTCCGCGTGCGCCCGCTGGCCGGCGGGCTCGACGGCTGGGCGGCGACGGGGCGTGCGGTGGCCGAAGGCCGACCGCTGCCGCTGGGCGACCGTTAGTTGGTCGGCGCTGGCGCCATCTGCTTGCAGACGTTGCCGCCGACGATGGTGAGTCGCAGGCTGCCGCCGTGCCACTCGAGCCAGTTCAGGGCCACGTAGTCGGCAATGACGCCGGCGTCGATCAGGTCGGCGCGTCGCTGCTTCAGGTGATCGACGGTCTGCCGCAGGCCATCGCGCAGCATCTCGCTGCGCGAATCGGGCCGGACCGTGGCCAACGGGGTGGAGCGCCGCTTGGGCGCCGGGGGGCGTTGAAGGGCGATACGGTTCTCCAGAAGAAGAATCCATGCACAGTAACAGCAGCGGGTCCGCGCCGCCAGGCATTTCTGCGCGTGCCATGATGCCGTGATGGACGGCGTTCCCCCGCACTTCGACCACCTGCTCGACGCCGCCGAATTCCGCCGCCCGGCGCATCGCGCGGGCATCGAGCTCTACCGCGCGCACATCGTGCGCCATGCCTTCGAGCCGCACACGCACGAGGCCTTCGGCCTCGGTGCGATCGAGTCCGGCGTCGAGCGCTTCCGCTACCGCGGCGCCGACCACCTGGCGCCGGCCGGCTCGCTGGTGCTGATGAACCCCGACGAGCTGCACACCGGCCGTGCCGAGACCGACGCTGGCTGGCGCTACCGCATGGTCTACCTCGACGCCGACGTGGTCGAGCGCGTGAGCGGTGAGCGCGGCTGGCATTTCGGCGATGCGGTCGGCTTCGATGCGCTGCGCGCGCGCCGCGTCGGCGCGCTGCTCGACCGCTTGTGGCAGGCCGACGAGCCGCTCGCCTTCGACAGCCTGCTGCACACGCTGCTGGCCGAGTTCCGTGCCCACGCGCGCGTGCCGCGCATGGCGCCGGCCGAAGGCGCACTGCGCTTCGCGCCGGTCGTCGACTACCTGCGCGCCCACCTCGAGCGCCGCCTCACGCTCGATGAGCTGGCCGCCGTCGCCGGCCTGAGCCCGTTCCACTTCCTGCGCCGCTTCAAGGCGCACTACCACGCAACGCCGCAGCAGATGCTGATGGCGTTGCGTCTGTTCGAGGCCAAGCGCCGGCTCGCTGCCGGCGAGCCTGCAGCGCAGGTCGCCACGGCCACCGGCCTCACCGACCAGGCCCACCTGACGCGCAGCTTCGCGCGCCGCTACGGCGTGACGCCGGCGCGCTACCAGCGGCAGGTGCGCGGATAGCGCGGCCGGCCGCCTGCAGGTACCGCGTGCTGCTGGCGAGGGCGCTCGCGCCAACGTTTGGCAGTCAGCGTTCCGGACAAGGACACCGAACACCGCAACCAGGCCTGGCCCGACCTTGAATCGGATGCGTTTGGATGCCGTATCAGCCGGCCTGCATCATCAGGTAGTGGTCGGCCAGCAGCAGCGCGAACAGGCCGAACAGGGTGCTGATCGAACAGCGGAAGGTGGGCAGGGCCCAGCGCTCGTCGCGCCGCAGCCGCCAGGCATGTGCCGCGAAGCGCGCGCCCAGCAGCACGGCACCGGCGAGGTAGAGCCCGCCACTGAGGCCGATCAGCCAGGGCAGCAGGCTCACGGCCCACAACGCGAGGGCGTAGGCCAGGATGCGCGAGGTCGTGAATGCGATGCCGTGGGTCACGGGCAGCATCGGGACCTGGGCGCGGGCGTACTCGTCGCGGCGATGGATGGCCAGCGCCCAGAAGTGCGGCGGCGTCCAGATGAAGATGATGAGGAACAGCGACAGCGCCGCCGGGTCGACCTGCCCGGTCACTGCCACCCAGCCGAGCAACGGGGGTGCCGCGCCGGCCGCGCCGCCGATCACGATGTTCTGCGGTGTGGCGCGCTTCAGGTAGAGGCTGTAGACGACCGCGTAGCCGAGCAAGGAGGCCAGCGTCAGGGCCGCGCACAGCGGGTTGGTGAAGGCGAGCAGCAGGGCCATGCCGGCGAGCCCCAGCAGGGCGGCGAAGGCGAGCACCTGGGCGCCGCGCAGCGCGCCGCGGGGCAGCGGTCGCCCGCGCGTGCGCGCCATCAGCGCGTCGATGCGGTGGTCGACCAGGTGGTTGAGCGCCGCCGCGGCGCCGGCCACCAGGCCGATGCCCAGCGGCGCGAACACCGCGATCCGCCACGGGACCGTGCCATGCGTCGACAGCAGCATGCCGACGACGACGGTGAACAGCATCAGCGCGACGACGCGGGGCTTGGTCAGCTCGACATAGTCGCGCCAGTGCAGGCGCAGCGTCGGCAGGGGCAGGGGTGCGTCGATGGTGCGGTCCTCGCGGCCAGGCTCAGCGGAAGAAAAGCAGCCGCGTGATGAAGGTGTAGTTGGCCTCGGACGCCATCAGCCCGACCAGCACCAGCAGCGCCAGCGGCGGCAGCAGGATGGCGCAGACGAGGGCCAGCCGCTCCCAGGCCATGTGCATGAAGACAGCGACGATCAGCCCGGCCTTCAACAGCATGAAGACGAGGATCAGGCCCCAGCGCAGCAGGCCGTGGAAATGGAAGTAGTCGACCGAGTAGGACAGCGCGCTGAGCACGAACAACAGGCCCCAGACCTTCAGGTAGAGGCCGATCGGATGCTGCTGGCCGGTCTTGCTTGCACTCATGTCGACCTCACCACAAGTAGAACAGCGCGAAGATGAACACCCACACCAGATCGACGAAGTGCCAGTACAGGCCGGCGATCTCGACGATCTGGTAGTTGCCGCTCTTCTCGTAGCGGCCGCGCAGCACGCGCGTGGCGACCACCAGCAGGTAGATCACGCCGGCGCTGACGTGCAGGCCGTGGAAGCCGGTGATCATGAAGAAGCTCGAGCCGAACTGCGCCGCGCCCATCGGGTTGCCCCAGGGCCGCACGCCTTCCTCGAGGATCAGCTTGCTCCATTCGAAGGCCTGCATGCCGACGAAGCAGGCGCCGAGCACGGCGGTCGCGAGCATCAATGCGGCCGCGGGCCGGCGCTCGCGGCGGTAGGCGAAGTTGACCGCCATCGCCATCGTGCCGCTGCTGCTGATCAGCACGAAGGTCATGATCGCGATCAGGATCATCGGCACGTCCACGCCGCCGATGCGCAGCGCGAACACCTGGCTCGGGTTGGGCCAGGCGACGGTGGTCGCCGTGCGCACCGTCATGTAGCTGGTGAGGAAGCAGCCGAAAATGAAGGTGTCGCTGAGCAGGAAGAACCACATCATCGCCTTGCCCCACGAGACCTGGAAGGCCTCGCGGTCGGACGACCAGTCGGCCACCAGGCCGCGCCAGCCGGCGACGCCGCCGAGGGCTGGCGGCGCTTCCTGGATGTGAGCCTGCAGCGTGGCCATGGGGGTCCTTCGGGGCGGGGTCGGTTTCAGGCCGTGCCGCAGAGGTAGCGCACCACGGCCGGCGTCAGCCAGCCGAGCGCGGCGAACAGCAGCAGCCACACCGCCAGCAGGAAATGCCAGTAGCGCGCGCACAGCGCGAGGCGCCAGGCCTCGTCGGGGGCCCCCCTCGAGGCGCTGCGCGCCGCCCAGGCCCAGCCGGCCAGGCCGCCCGCGACATGCAGGCCGTGCATCGCGGTCAGCAGGTAGAAGAAGCTCGCGGCCGGGTTGCCGGCGAGCGTGACCTGTATCGCCTGCAGCGCCTGCCAGGCCCAGAGCTGCGAGGCCAGAAAGGCCAGCGCCGCCGCGCCCCCCGCCAGGAACAAGCGGCGTGCCGGTGCCGTGCGGGCCCCGCGTGCCGCCGCCGCGGCAGCCTGCAGCGCCAGGCTGCCGGTCAGCAGCAAGCCGGTGCTGAGCCGCAGCTGCCAGGGCATTGCGATCGGGCTCCAGTCGGCGCCGTCCATGCGCATCACGTAGGCGGCGAGGAAGAGCGCGAACAGCGTGCTCGCCACCCCGATGAAGACCCACAGGCCGATGCCGGCGGCCGCGCCGGGCTGTCTGCGGCGGTGGCGGGCGGCGGGCACGGCGCCGCCATCGTTGCGGCGGTCGCCCGGGCCGGCCCGCAACAAGGCGGCGCTGCCGGACGGGTTCATGCGATCGCTCCCTGGTGCGGTCGCGAGGGCGCATCGGGCTCCATGCCGCCGGCCTGCGGCGGGGCGGTCTGCGCAATGAAATCCTGCGCTGCGCCCGGCACGCTGTAGGCGTAGGCCCAGCGGTACACGATCGGCAGCTGTGCGCCCCAGTTGCCGTGCACCGGCGGCGTGTCCGGCGTCTGCCATTCCAGCGAGGCGGCGCGCCACGGGTTGGCGTCGGCCCGGCGGCCGTGCCGCAGGCTCCACGCCAGGTTGAACACGAACACCAGTTGCATCGCGCCGACGACCAGCGCGACCACCGTGATGAAGGTGTTCAGCGCATGTGCCGAGGGCGGGATGAACTGGTAGCCCTCGAAGTGGTAGTAGCGCCGCGGCATGCCGAGCACGCCGAGGTAGTGCATCGGGAAGTAGATCAGGTAGGTGCCGAGGAAGGTGACCCAGAAGTGCAGCCGGCCGAGCCGGTCGTCGAGCATGCGGCCGGTGACCTTGGGATACCAGTGGTAGAGGCCGCCGAACACCACCAGCAGCGGTGCCACGCCCATCACCATGTGGAAGTGGGCGACGACGAAATAGGTGCCCGACAGCGGGATGTCGACACTGACGTTGCCGAGGAACAGGCCGGTCAGCCCGCCGGCGAGGAAGGTCAGGATGAAGGCCAGCGTGAACAGCATCGGCACCGTCAGGTGGATGTCGCCGCGCCACAGCGTCAGCACCCAGTTGTAGACCTTGATCGCGGTGGGCACCGCGATGATCAGCGTGCTGGTGGCGAAGAAGAAGCCGAACCACGGGTTCATGCCGCTGACGAACATGTGGTGCGCCCACACCACGAAGCTCAGGGCCCCGATGACGACGATCGCCCACACCATGGTGCGGTAGCCGAAGATCGCCTTGCGCGCGTGCACGCTGATCAGGTCGGAGACGATGCCGAAGGCCGGCAGCGCGACGATGTAGACCTCGGGGTGGCCGAAGAACCAGAACAGGTGCTGGAACAGCAGCGGGCTGCCGCCCTGGTAGGCCGTCGCCTGCCCCAGCGACACCAGCGCCGGCATGAAGAAGCTGGTGCCCAGGGTCTTGTCGAGCAGCATCATCACGCCGCTGACGAACAGCGCCGGGAAGGCCAGCAGCGCGAGGATGGTGGCGACGAAGATGCCCCACACCGTGAGCGGCATGCGCAGCAGCGTCATGCCCTCGCAGCGCGCCTGCAGCACCGTGGTGACGTAGTTCAGGCCGCCCATCGTGGTGGCGACGATGAAGATCACCAGCGACACCAGCATCAGGATGATGCCCCAGTCGTGGCCCGGCGTGCCGGGCAGGATGGCCTGCGGCGGGTAGAGCGTCCAGCCGGCGCCGGTGGGGCCGCCCGGCACGAAGAAGCTCGCGAGCAGCACCAGCACCGACAGCGCGTAGACCCACACGCTCAGCATGTTGAGGTAGGGGAAGACCATGTCGCGCGCGCCGACCATCAGCGGGATCAGGTAGTTGCCGAAGCCCCCCAGGAACAGCGCGGTGAGCAGGTAGATCACCATGATCATCCCGTGCATCGTGACGAACTGGTAATAGCGCTCGGCGGTGATGAACTCGAAGCGGCCGGGGAAGCCCAGCTGCAGCCGCATCAGGTTGGACAGCACGACGCCGAGCAGGCCCACCGCGATCGCGATGCAGGCGTACTGGACCGCGATCACCTTGTGGTCCTGGCTCCAGACGTACTTCGTCAGGAAGCTCTGGGGCGCGTGGTGGGTGCTGGCGTCGGCGTGGGTCATGGCAGGACTCGGTGTGGGGCGCGCCGTCACTGCTGTTGCGGCGGCGCTGGCGCGCCGTCGCCGCCGAGCGAGCGGATGTAGGCCACCAGCGCCTCCCGCTCGGCGTCGCTCAGTTCGATCTGCGGCATCACCGGCGCGAAACCCTTCGCGACGCGGGCCTTCGGGTCGCGGATCTCGGTGTTCAGGAAGGCCTCGTCGACCCGTGCGTTCGAGCCATCGGCGAAGGTCTCGGTCCGGCCGTAGAGGCCGCGCCAGGTCGGTCCGACGGCCGCGCTGCCGTCCACCGTGTGGCAGGCCACGCAGCCCTTGGAGCGCGACAGCGTCAGGCCCTGCGCCACCGGCGAGCCGCCCGGCGCAGCACCGGGCGGCGCCACCGACACCGCGAAGCTGGGCTGCGCTCGCAGCCAGGCCTGGAACGCGGCCTCGTCCTCGACGACCACGTAGCCGCGCATTTCCGGATGGCCCACGCCGCACAGCTGGGCGCACAGGGCCTCGAAGCGGCCGGCGGTGGTCGGCGTGAACCAGAACCAGGTGACCATGCCGGGCACCATGTTCATGCGGGCACGGAACGGCGGGACATAGAAATCGTGCAGCACGTCGAGCGAACGCAGCAGCAGCTTGACCGGCTTGCCGAGCGGGAGGTGCAACTCGTTGGCCCCGACGAGGAGGTCGTCCTGGGCTGCCGGATCGGCCGGATCGAGGCCGAACGGATTGGCGCTGCTGACGAAGCGCGCGTCGCTGCGGCCGAGCGTGCCGCCCGCGCCCGGGAAGCGGTAGCGCCACTGCCATTGCTGGCCCAGCACCTCGACCACCAGGGCATCGCGCGGCGGCTGCACGTACTCGGCATAGACCACCAGCCCGGGCGCCAGCAGCGCGACGATGCCGACCGTGGTGATGCCGATGAGCCAGCGCTCGAGCCGGTGGTTCTCGGGCTCGTAGGCGGCGCGCCGGCCGGGCCGGTGGCGGTGGCGTATCAGCGTGTAGGCGACGAACAGGTTGATCACGACGAAGAACGCGCCGGTGATCGCCAGCGTGATCGCCAGCGTGTTGTCCATCTGCTGCCAGTGCGAGGCCAGCGGGGTGAGCCACCAGGGGCTCGCCAGGTGGAACAGCACCGAGCCGACGACGATCACCAGCAGCGCGACCGCGACTGCCACGGACCACCCCCTTCCCGCCGGCGTCGCCGCCAGCCTCACGAAGCAAGGTCGATCAGGACTTCAGCGCGACCGGCACCGCTTCGTGACGGTGCCGGTCGCGGGGTGGCGCGCTGCCCGACGGCCCTGCGGGGCGTCCAGCGCTAGCGGCCCTCTCTGTGACGGTTCAGCTTCCAGTACAGCAGCGCTGCGACGACACCGAACACCAGGTGGGCCACCAGGGTCGGCCAGCCGCGCAGTTCGGCAAACCACGGAAAGATCTGCGCCATGGCGTAGAAGTCGAACAGGTACAGCGCCAGGCCGAACAGCGCGCCGATGAGTTGCATCGCGCCCACGTTCGATTCCCAGTGGAAGCCGACGATGATGAAGGCCAGCGCGAGGCCGAACGCGACCCCGAGCGCGTAATGCGTTGCGAGCGCCACGGCCACCACGCCGAGGTTGAACGCCGACGAGGCAAGCGCCTCCTCGGGGCCCATCAGGAGCGCGGCGACCAGGTGCGAGCTGCGCCAGGGGCTGTCGCCGGAGACGGTTGCCGACCAGAGCAGGTTCAGCACCATCAGGACCGCCCCCGCCGCCAGGCCCGCGACCGCGGCCGCGGGCCCGTCGGGCAGGCGGTGCGGCTCCCAGTGATGCGAGTGCAGGTGCAGGTCCATGGTCACCTCCGCGCAACAGGCGCCGCGACGTCGCTGCCGCCCGCGCCGGCCTCAGGGGAATGCCGGCACATCGGGCTCCACGCCTTCATAGTGCGCCTCGGGGTGCGTGGTCCGCAGCAGCGACTCGATCTCCTGCATGCGCGAGCGGGGCACGTCCACCATCAACAGGATCTGGCCCTGCTCGATGGCGCCCTCGAAGCGGCGCAGCCGTCCGCTCGGTGCGGCGATGCCGATCATGCTCGACGACCAGGCGCCGAGCAGACCACCCAGCACCGCGAGCACGGCCGCCATCGCCCACTGCGGCGAATCGATCGCGGCGCGCAGTTCCGAGCCGCTCCAGTTCGGCGACGAGAACACGGCGCGCAAGGCCGACAGGCCGGACTCCGTGTCGCCGACGATCGGGAAGAACACCGCCGCAATCACACCGGCGATGGCGCCTCCGACACCACCGATCACCAGACCGGCCTGCGCCGAGCGCAGCACGTCGGAGGTCTGCAGGAGGTTGGCGGCGTGCAGGCCGGACAGGTCGGCGTTCTCGCGGGCGACGAAGTGGATGTGTGCTTCGCCGATGCGCGCGAGCAACAGATCGTTCATCGTCCGTCTGGCGCTCGTCAGATCGGGCAACAGCCAATAGATGCGTCTGCGCATGACACCCTCCTTTGAATCACAACGGGATGTGACGATGGGGCGATCGATGAGCTACTTATACCCCTGCATGTTCTTGTGTCGCAAGCAGGGACAACGCGATGCAACGGCGTCGCGCGGCGCGCAGCGCAAGCCGGTACAAGACGGCCGTGCCGCGAGCGCCTACGCTCGCGGGATCATGTGGACTGGAACTCTCTTCGCCCTGGCGGCGGGCCTGATGTGGGGCCTGGTGTTCGTCGCGCCGACGCTGTTGGCCGACTACCCGGCAGCGCTGCTGTCGTTCGCGCGCTACCTCGCCTTCGGGCTGATCGCGCTGCCGCTCGCGTGGCTGGACCGCGCGCGCCTCGCGCAGTTCACGCGGGCCGACTGGCGCGAGGCGCTGCGCCTGTCGCTGATCGGCAACCTGCTGTACTACCTGTGCCTCGCGGCAGCGATCCAGCGCGCCGGTGGACCACTGCCGACGGTGATCATCGGCACGCTGCCGGTGGTGATCGCGATCACGTCGAACCTGCGCGACGGGGTGCGCGACGGCCGGCTGCCGTGGGCACGGCTCGCGCCTTCGCTGACGCTGATCGCCGCCGGCATTGCCTGCGTCAACCAGGTCGAGCTCGCGGCGCTGCGCGCCGATCCGCATGCCGACTTGGCGCGCTACGCGAGCGGCGTCGCGCTCGCACTGCTGGCGGTGGCCTGCTGGACCTGGTACCCGCTGCGCAACGCCGACTGGCTGCGCGCGCACGCCGACCGCAGCCCGCGCACCTGGGCCACCGCGCAGGGCGTGGCGACCCTGCCGCTCGCGGCCTTGGGCTTCACCGGCTTCTGGGTATGGAGCGCCTCGAGCGGCCGGGACTTCGCGATGCCCTTCGGCCCGACGCCCCAGCGTTTCGTGTTGCTGATGCTCGCGGTGGGCCTGTTCGCCTCGTGGCTGGGCACGCTGTGCTGGAACGAGGCCAGCCAGCGCCTGCCGACTGCATTGGTCGGCCAGCTGATCGTGTTCGAGACGCTCTCCGCCTTGACCTACGCCTACGCGCTGCGCGGCGAGGCGCCGGCTGCGGTCACGCTGATCGGCATCGCGTTGCTGGTGGCCGGCGTGATGTGGGCACTGCATGTGAAGCCCGAGCCGCTGGCGGCCGAGCAGCACGCGGCCTGAAGCAGGTCGTTCGCGGCGACGGCGCACGCTTGCGCCCGAGATGCGTAAGGAAACGGCAGTCCACGGCGACACAAGGGCAGTACCCGGTCGACGCGCCGCTGCGCGTTCGCTTTTCACTGCCCCAGGAGTTCCCATGTCCCTGTTCCGTCAACTCGTCGCGGCCTTTGCGGCCGTGGTGATGTCCCTCGCCGCATCTGCCGACACCCTGCCCTTCGAGCCGGCCGCGTTCGACCGTGCCGTCGCCGCTGGCGGACCGGTGGTCGTGCAGTTCCACGCCGACTGGTGCCCGACCTGCAAGGCCCAGGCACCGGTGGTCGCGGAACTGCTGAACGAGCCGAAGATGAAGGCCGTGAAGCTGTTCGTCGCCAACTTCGACACCGAGCGCGAACTGAAGAGGTCGCTCAAGGTCAACCAGCAAAGCACCTTCGTGGTGTTCAAGGGGGGCAAGGAAGTGACCCGCTCCACGGGCCAGACGCAGCGTGCCGCCATCGAGGCGGTGTTCGCCAAAGCGCTCTGACCCGCTCTCGACGAACAACGGATCGGGAAGGTCATGATGGATTTCGGACTGGGCAGCTACGGGCTCGGCTTCCTGGCGGGTGTGCTGTCCACGCTGTCGCCCTGTGTGCTGCCATTGATTCCGATCCTGCTGACGACGGCAGTCGCATCGCACCGTCTCGGCGCCCATGCGCTGGCGCTGGGGCTGATGCTGTCGTTCACCGGGATTGGCCTGTTCATCGCCACGCTCGGCGCGTCGCTCGGGCTCGATGCCGCCACCTTCCGCGCCGTGGCAGCGGTGCTGCTGATCGGCTTCGCGCTGGTGCTGCTGTCGACGAAGCTGCAGGCGCGCTTTGCCCGTGCGAGTTCCGGGCTCGGCGCGCTGGGTGACCAATGGCTCGATCGCTTGCACATCGACGGCCTGGGCGGGCAGTTCGTCGTCGGCCTGGTGCTCGGCATCATCTGGAGTCCCTGCGTCGGCCCGACGCTGGGAGTGGCCACCACACTGGCCTCGCAAGGCAGTCATCTGGGGCAGGTCGCGCTGCTGATGGCCCTGTTCGGCCTCGGCGCCGGCATGCCGCTGGTGCTGCTGGGCACGCTGTCGCGCAGCACCGTGCTGCGCGTGCGCGGCCGCATGATGGCGGCCGGCCAGAGCGGCAAGCTGCTGCTGGGGGGCGTGATGCTGCTGCTCGGCGCGGCCATCCTGACCGGCTGGGACAAGCAGTTCGAGGCGTGGGCGGTCAACGCGTCGCCGGCCTGGCTGACCGAGCTGACGACGCGCTTCTGAGCAAGGACCTATCGGTCCCGCCCGGCGCGACCGGTGCGGACGGGGTTGACGCCCGCGGCGCTCACAGCGTGCGCTTGCCTTCGAGGCTGTCCATGATGCGGCTCCTGAAGCGTGTGTCGACGGGTCCTTGGGGGCAGGGCTCAGTCGACGAAGGCCGTGATCGCCGGCATCACGGTCTGCGGCGCTTCTTCCATCAGCCAGTGGCCGGCGCCGGGGACGATCTGGCCGCGCACGTCGGTCGCGACGAGCTTCGCCTGCTCGATCAGGAAGCTGCCCGAGGCCTTCTCGCCGGTGAGCACCAGCACCGGCATCGTCAACTTGGTGTTCGAGAGGGCAGCGAAGTCGCTGGCATCCTGCTCGAAGCTCTTGAAGTACTCGAAGCCGGCGCGCATGCCGCCCGGCTGCGCATAGGCCTTGGCGTAGACGCGGCGATCGGCTTCTGGCACCGAGTGCTTCGGATCGGCGGCGAAGTCGTTCCAGAAGTGCTCGAAGTAGATGCGTTCGCGACCGGCCACCAGCGCCAGCGGCACCTCGCCGTGAAAGTGGAAGTGCCACAGGTCGCGCAGCAGCCACACGTCCTTCCAGGCGCCGATGCCGGGCAGGAAGGCGTCCATCAGCACCACGCGCTCGGTGGCCTGCGGGAACTGGGCCGCGTAGGCGTAGGCCACCATCAGCCCGATGTCGTGACCGACAACGATGGCGCGCTCGTGGCCGAGCGACTGCACCAGGGCGTGCACGTCCTGCGCCATCGTCTTCTTGTCATAGCCGGCGAGGGCCTTCTCGGACCCGCCGGCACCGCGCAGATCGGGAACGATGACGGTGTGGCGCTGCATCAGTTCGCGCATCAGCGGCAGCCACATGTGGCCGGTCTGCGCGTAGCCGTGCAGCAGCAGCACGGCGCTGCCCCGGCCGCCGATGCGGTAGTGGAGTCGCACGCCATTGACCTGCGCGCTGCGCTCGGCAACACCGCCGGGCAGGCCGGCCTGCGCCGTGAGCGGCAGACCGGTGGCCAGGGCGGCGCCGGCGCCCAGCGCCAGTCCCAGCAGCGTGCGGCGGTCGGGGGCGGTCGGGAAGGTGAGGGGTGACGGGTTCATGGTGGGCTCCGGTTCGGTGGGTGGGGTCGGCAACGCTTGTCTTGCCGATGGAGCGAATCTAGGATTCATCTTTCATGGCGAACAGAGCATGAAGATTCACAATTGATTCAGGATTGCTGAATCAAGGAGCGGCCATGGACCGTTTGCGCGCCTTCGAGGTGTTCGTCGCCGTGGTGGCGAAGCAGGGCTTCGCGCGGGCGGCCGAGGCGCTGGACACCTCGCCGGCGAACGTGACGCGCTACGTCGCGCAGCTCGAGGCCCACCTGGGAACGCGCCTGCTGAACCGCCACTCGCGCAAGCTGTCGCTGACCGAGAGCGGCGAGGCGCTGTTCGAGCGCGCCAAGTCCGTGCTCGACGACGTGGCCGAGGCCGAGGCGCTCGCGTCGACCGCCGCGATGCAGCCGCGCGGGCGCCTGCGCATCAACGCACCGCTGAGCTTCGGCATCCTGCACCTCGCGCCGCTGTGGCCGAAGTTCCGGCAGCGCCATCCGGAGGTCGATCTCGAGGTGGCGCTGATCGACCGCGTGGTCGACATCGTCGAGGAGGGCTACGACCTGGCGATCCGCATCTCGCGCACCGGCTCGACCGCGCACGCCGCGCGCAAGCTCGCCACCTCGCGCAACATCGTCTGTGCCTCGCCGGGCTACCTGCGCAAGCGCGGCCGGCCGCGGCTGCCGGTCGATCTGGCCGAACACGCCTGCGTCGGCTACACCTATGCCGCCACCGCCGACGAATGGCGCTTCACCGACGACCGCGGCGCGGCGCACGCGGTCAGAGTGAACTGCGTGATGCACACCAACAACGGCGACACCGCGCGCGCGGCGGCACTGGCCGGCATGGGGGTGATCTGGCAGCCGAGCTTCCTGATCGGCGAGGACCTGCGGGCCGGGCGGCTCGTGCCACTGCTGCCGGGCTACCGCATGGGCGACATCGACGTGCTGGCGCTCTACCCGAGCCGGCGTCACCTGAGCGCCAAGGTGCGCGTGATGATCGACTTCCTCGCCGAGGCCTTCGCCGGCGTGCCGCCGTGGGACCGCGACGACGGCTCGCGCACCCGGCGTTGACGGCCCGCGCCGGGCGAGGCTTCAGTCCAGCGCTTCGTCGAGCACCTCGACCCAGTGCTTCACCGGTGTGGCCGTGCCGCTCTGCAGGTGCTGGATGCAGCCGACGTTGGCCGACACGATGACCTGTGCACCCACCGGTGCCAGCGCCGCGAGCTTGCGGTCGCGCAGCTGGTAGGCGAGCTCGGGTTGCAGCACCGAGTAGGTGCCGGCCGAGCCGCAGCACAGGTGGCTGTCGGTCGGTGTCAGCGTGACGTCGAAGCCGAGCTCGCGCAGGCCCGCTTCGACGCCACCGCGCAACTGCTGGCCATGCTGCAGCGTGCAGGGGGGATGGAACGCCAAGCGTCCCATCCTCCCGGCGGGTGTGGATGACGCACTCCCTCCCCGCTCCCCCGCCGAGCGGGGGAGGGCCAGCCGCGGCTTGAGCCTGGGCACCAGGTCCGGCAGCAGTTCGCTCAGGTCCTTCGTCAGCGCCGAGATCTTCGTGGCGCGCTCGGCATAGGCCGGGTCGTGCTTCAGGTGGCGGGCGTACTCCTTGATGGTCACGCCGCAGCCGGAGGCGTTCATCACGATCGCCTCGACCTTGCCCTGTCCCGTCAGTCCTTCGACCAGCGGCCACCAGGCGTCGATGTTGCGGCGCATGTCGGCCAGGCCACCGTCGTGGTCACCGAGGTGGTCGCGGATCGCGCCGCAACAGCCGGCGTCGTCGGCGACCAGGGTCTGGAGGCCGGCGGCGTCGAGCACGCGCGCGGTGGCGCTGTTGATGTTCGGCGCCATCGCCGGCTGCACGCAGCCCAGCAGCAACAGCACCTTGCGCGGGTGGCTGCGCGTGGGCCAGCGGTGCGCGCTGGCGGGCGCCTTCGGCGGCAGCTTGGCCTTCAGCGCGGTCGGCACGAAGGGGCGAAACCACTGGCCGAGCTTCATCGCCGGCGCGAACAGCGGCGAGGTCAGGCCCTCCTTCAGTGCCGTGCGTGCGGCGCGCTCGCCGGCCGGGCGCTCGACCTTGGCGTCGACCACGCGGCGGCCGATGTCGACCAGCGCGCCGTACTGCACGCCCGACGGGCAGGTGGTCTCGCAGTTGCGGCAGGTCAGGCAGCGGTCCAGGTGCAGCTGCGTCTTGCGCGTCGGCTCGGTGCCCTCGAGCACCTGCTTGATCAGGTAGATGCGGCCGCGCGGGCCGTCGAGCTCGTCGCCCAGCAGCTGGTAGGTCGGGCAGGTGGCGGTGCAGAAGCCGCAGTGCACGCACTTGCGCAGGATTGCTTCGGCCTCGGCGCCGTCGGCGCTGCCCTGGTACTCGGGGGCAAGGGTGGTTTGCATCGTGCGGTGGTCAGCTCACAGATCGGGGTAGAGGCGGCCGCGGTTGAACACGCCGGCCGGGTCGAACTCGCGCTTGAGCTCGCGCTGGATGCGTGTCAGCGGCGCACTCAGCGGCGTGAACACGCCGGCCGCCTTGTCGCCGCCGCGGAACAGCGTGGCGTGGCCGCCGGCACGCTGGGCCGCTTCGCGGACCGTGGCCGCACTGGCGGCGGTGCACCACCAGCGCTGCGCGCCGCCCCATTCGATCAGTTGCTCGCCGGGCAGCGAGACCGGCGCGGCCGTCTGCGGCACCGACAGGCGCCACAGCGCCGCGCCGGTGTTCGACTCGACCGCGGTGCGCGCGTTCACGAAGAACTCGTCCTCGTGGTCGCGCAGGCCATCCCAGAACGGCGTCGCCATGCCGTCGTCGACGCCCTCGCCGCGGTGCTTGGTGAGCATCGTGTCGACGGCGGCGTGGACCGCGGCGCGCGCGCCGCGCAGCCGCAGCAGCAGCATGCCGGACCACCACGCGCTGGCGCTGACCGGCAGCGGCTGGCCGCCCCAGGCGTTGAGCTGCTCCAGCGCGGCGGCCTCGTCGAGCTCGAAGCGCAGCGTGGCGGTGGCCGGCTGCACCGGCAGCACCTTCAGCGAGACCTCCAGCACGACGCCCAGCACGCCCATCGAGCCGCACAGCAGGCGCGACACGTCGTAGCCGGCCACGTTCTTCATCACCTGGCCGCCGAAGCTCAGCACCTCGGCACGGCCGTTCAGCAGCGTGGCGCCGAGCACGTGGTCGCGTACCGCGCCGACGCTGGCGCGGCTCGGCCCGCTGAGCCCGGTCGCAAACAGGCCGCCCACCGTGCCCTTGGCGACCGATCCGATGCGAAAGCGCGGCGGCTCGAACGGCAGGCACTGCCCCTGCTCGGCGAGCGCCGCCTCCAGCTCGGCGATCGGCGTGCCGGCGCGCGCGCTCACCACCAGCTCGGTGGGTTCGTAGCTGGAGATGCCGGTGAGCCCGGCGGTGTGCAGCGCCTCGCCGTGGCGCGGGCCGCCGTAGAAGGCCTTGGAGCCGTGGCCGGCGATCTCGAGCGCGCTGCCGTCGGCCTGCGCGGCGCGCACGCGTTCCACCAGCGCGCGCAAGGCGGGGTCGTCGTCGGGAGGGGTCATCGTGGTGGCTCTTCTTCTCGAACGAAGTGAGGACAGGCCGGCGTCAGAACCGCGGCAGGTCGGGGAAGGGCAGCAGGCCCTTCTTCACGTGCATCTTTCCGTACTCGGCGCAGCGGTGCAGCGTCGGGATCACCTTGCCGGGGTTCAGCAGGCCGGCCGCGTCGAAGGCGCGCTTGAGGCCCAGCATCTGCTCGCGCTCGGCCGGCGTGAACTGCACGCACATCGAGCTGAGCTTCTCGATGCCCACGCCGTGTTCGCCGGTCACGGTGCCGCCGAGCATCACGCTCGTTTCCAGGATGTCGGCGCCGAACAGCTCGGCGCGGTGCAACTGGTCGGGGTCGTTGGCGTCGAACAGGATCAGCGGGTGCAGGTTGCCGTCGCCGGCGTGGAACACGTTGCAGCAGCGCAGGCCGTACTTCGTCTCCATCTCGGTGATGCGGGTCAGGATCTCGGCCAGCTTCTTGCGCGGGATGGTCGAGTCCATGCACATGTAGTCGGGGCTGATGCGCCCGCTGGCCGGGAAGGCGTTCATGCGCCCGCTCCAGAACTTCAGCCGCTCGGCCTCGCTGCGGCTGATGTCGAAGCGCGTCGCGCCGGCGCCCTCCATCACCGCCACCATGCGCGCGATCTCCTCCTCCACCTCCTCGGGCGTGCCGTCGCTCTCGCAGATCAGGATGGCATGCGCGTCGAGGTCGTAGCCGGCGTGCACGAAGTCCTCGACCGCGGCGGTCATCGGCTTGTCCATCATCTCCAACCCGGCCGGGATGATGCCGGCCGCGATCAGCGCGGCCACCGCGTTGCCGGCCTTGCGCACGTCGTCGAAGCTGGCCAGGATGGCGCGCGCCAGCAGCGGTTTGGGGACCAGCTTCACCGTGACCTCGAGCGTCACCGCGAGCATGCCCTCGGAGCCGATCACCGCCGACAGCAGGTCCAGGCCCGGCGCGTCGAGCGCCTCGCTGCCGAACTCGACCGGCTCGCCGGAGGCGGTGAAGCCGCGCACCCGCAGCACGTTGTGGATCGTCAGGCCGTATTTCAGGCAGTGCATGCCGCCGGAGTTCTCGGCCACGTTGCCGCCGATCGTGCAGGCGATCTTGCTGCTCGGATCGGGCGCGTAGTACAGGCCGTGCGGCGAGGCCGCCTCGCTGATGGCCGCGTTGCGCACGCCGGTCTGCACGACGGCGGTGCGGCTCGCCGGGTCGACCTTCAGGATCTGGTTGAACTTGGCCAGCGACAGCGTCACGCCCAGCTCGTGCGGCATCGCGCCGCCCGACAGGCCGGTGCCGGCGCCGCGCGCCACCACCGGCACCGCGAGGCGGTGGCAGGCCTTCAGTACCGCGGCGACCTGGGCTTCGGTTTCCGGCAGCGCGACGACCAGCGGCATCGCGCGGTAGGCGGTCAGGCCGTCGCATTCATAGGGGACGGTGTCCTCGCGCTGCCACAGCAGCGCGTGGGCCGGCAGCAGCGGCGCGAGCGCGGCCACCACCTCGGCCTGGCGTCGGCCGCGTTCTTCGCGGGACAGGGCGGCTGGCAGCGCGGTCGCGGCGAGGGGTGCGTTCATCGGTGTCTCCTGGCGAGGCTGCCGATCCCCACGGATGGCGACGACCGCACTCAACGCGTGAGCTTAAGCGCTGCTGACCCCACCGGCCATGCGCTCGGGTTCTGGCGGTCTTGACGCCGACGAGGGCCATGGGCACGTCGTGAGACGGGTGGCGCGTGCTGCCCCGACCCCCCCTCACCCCTGCCCTCACCCCCGTGGTCGGTGGAGAGGGAGCAATGCCCTTTGGCTCCCTCTCCCGCCCCGCGGGAGAGGGCCGGGGGTGAGGCCTTCAGTGCTCGACCAGCGTGCCCGGCGGTGGCGTGGCGCCGGGGCGCGGCGGGACCTTGGGGCCGGGCCGCTCCGGCGGGCGCGTTTCGGGAGGCCTGACCGACGGTGGCGGGCGCGGCCGCACCGGCCGGTGCCGGATCACCACCACCGGCGTCGGTGCATCGGCCTCGGCCCGGGCGCGGGCGGCCTCGCGTTCGGCATCGGCCTGGGCGAGCTTCGCGCGGGCGATGTCGACTTCCTTGTCGCGCTCGCGCTGCTGCTCGATCTGGCGCCCGATGCGTTCGCTGACCGCGGCCGATTCGCGCTGCGATGCGGCGCGTCGTGTTTCGGCCGCTGCCGGGTCTTCCGGTGTCGTGGCCCAACTGCGCTCGGTCTTCGCGCCCGGCTGCGGCCGGTCGGTGAAGATCACGCTGCCGTCGGGCAGGCGCTGCTGCACGATCTCGCGTGCAGCGGGCGGTGTCGCCGGCGCCGGTACGGAGGCGGCTGATGCCGGCGCCGCGGCCGGCACCGGCTGTGCATGGAGCGCCACCGGTGCTGCCAACACCAGCAGGCCAGCGAAGAGCGACAGGCTACGCATGGCCGTGAGACTACCGCGAAGCACGCCGGTTCCGCCACGGGCCACCCAAGCCGGCTGATACGGCACCGCATTCAAGCGCATCCGATGGCAGCTTGGGCCTGGGCTCATTGCGGTGTTCGGTGTCTTTGTCCGGAACGCTGACCGCCAAACGTTGGTATGAGACTCCCGTGGGGGGGGTGGCTGCGGCAGGGCCACAGCCAGGGGGATATCTGTCAAGCCGCCGCAGTGAACACCGTCAGCACCCCGGTGTAGCCGTAGAGATGGCGGTGGCCGATCTCGCCCGCGGCGAAGAAGCCGACCAGCGGCACATCGCCCAGTGCATGCCGCAGCAGCTGCAGCTCGGCCGACGGCGCCCCGAAGTGCGGGCCGCCGCGGCCGGTGCAGCTCATGTAGAGCGCGCCGACGATCTGGCGGCCCCCGGCGGCCACCGCGTTCGCGCTGCCGTCGGCCCGCAGCGCCAGCGCCGCGGGCTGCGCGGCGAGCGACAGTTCCTCGGGTTCGAGCGTGCTGCGGATCTCGGTGGCGATGCGCACCAGGTCGCGCCGCGCCGCCTCGGTGTCGCGCCGGCAGAAGGCGAGCTGCTGGCCGGCGGCCGCCGTGTCGGCGATCGCGATGCCGCGGCGCTGCGGGTCGATGCCGATCAGGTGGCGCACGCGGGTCTCGGTGCCGAAGGCGTGGCGCCGCGGTGCCGTGACGAACTCGCCGTGCTGGACCGCGGTGTCGCTCAGGCCGACCAGCGTGCTGCGCAGGCGCGGCAGCGCCTCGCGCGGCGTGTGTTCGTCGGCGCCGAGGTCGCTCAGCAGGCAGTCGAGCGCCGGCTGGTCGTCGAGCTCGTAGACCACATTGCGCTCGATCCGCGTGATGGCCCGCACCGGGCCCACCGGCTGGCAGCCCTGGGTGATGCGCGAGACGATCGCCACGTCGGCCGTGAAGGCCACGCCCGACAGTCCCCCGGTGAACACCCCGCCGTCGCCGGTATCGGCGGCGATCGTCAGCGTGCGGTTGCGGGCCGAGCCGAGACCGCCGAACAGGTAGCCGCTGTCGACGCGCTCGCTCAGCTCGCCGATCAGTTCAGCCAGCTCGGGCGTCGACGGGTCGGCATGCACCAGCGCCGTGTGCGGTGTGAAGCCGGCGTCGCCCTGCAGCGGCCGGCGGCCCGAGAACACACGGAAATGCGCACGCGGCAGCGGCGCCAGCATCACTGCCAGCCCGGGTTCGTCGAAGTACTCGACGCCGCTGGCGCAGATGCCGATGCCGACGGTGCCGACCCAGTCCGCGCCCGGATAGCGTTCGCGCAGGGCCGCCAGCAGCGCTTCGGCCGCCGTCGCGTGGTGGTCGGTCAGGTAGCACCAGCCCAGCGTCGGCGCCGGCCGGCCGGCGAGCTGGGCGTCGAGCTGGGCACACACCAGTCCGAGCGCCAACCGGGCGTCGGGGTGGGTGGCGTGGGCGTGGACGAAGGCTTGCATTGCGGTCGGCGCAAGCCGCTTCAGCGTCGGCGTGCCGCCGCCTTGCGTGCCGGGGCGGCCTTCTTCGCCGCGGCGCCCTTGCCGGCGGCCTTGGCCGGGCGTGCCGCGCGCTTTGCCGCATTGCCGGCCGCTTCGGCGGCCTGGTGTGCAGGCGCCATGCCGGCTTTGAGGGTCTGCTCCGCGGCATCGAAGCCCTGCTTGACCAGCTTGCCGGCCAGCTGCTGCGCGGAATCGGCGGCCACGTCCTTCATCGTGCTCGCGGCCAGCTGCGTGAACTGCTTGGTCAGCGCGCCCCACCACTGGGTCGGGTCCACGACACCGGCCACCGGCGCCGCAGCGGCCTTGGCCTTGGTGCGCGAGGGCGCCGGCGCCTTGGCATTGGGCCACGCCGCCGCCGGCGCCGCGTCGGCCTCCACGGGCGCCTCGTCGACCTCCTCCGCGGCCTCGGGCAGCTTGATGCGCAGCGACTCGCGCAGGTCGGCCACCTGCACGTTCATCGTCTTCAGCGTCGACAGCGTCATGCGCTGCACTTCGAGGGCCTGGATCGTCGCACCCAGCATGCGCGCGTTCTGCTCGAGCCAGAACTGCACGGTGCGCAACTCCTCGATGCGCTTTTCCAGCTCCTCGGGGTTCAGCGTCGGCGCGACCCACTGGCCGATGTTGGGCAGCACCGAGCCGGCGTTCTTGACCAGGCCCTGCAGGAAGTCGAAGCCCGGGACCAGTTTCGCGAAATCGGGGGTGGCAGTCATTGGCGAGCTCCTCGTTGTTGTCGGTCGCGGTGGACGAGCATTGTGCGGCGAGGCGCCGCGCTTGTGCTGTGCTCGCGGTAGGCAAGAACCCGCCTCGATGCGGCGATCCCGCTATGCACCCGCTTCGATGCGCAGCACGCCGCCCTGCTGCTGCCAGCGCAGCCGCCCCAGCACGTCCGTGCCGAGCAGCGGCTTGTCGCCGAGCGCCGGCAGCACCACCAGCGGCAGCCGCTCGACGCGCACGCCGCCGCCCAGCACCAGGTCGGCTCGCGCCATGTGGCCGCGCACCACGCCGCCGGCGGTGCTGGAGTCGACGCGGCCGATCGCCTCGAGCTGCAGCTCATCGGCCAGCGCAGCGGAGATCGCGCTGCGCGTCGCGCCGGTGTCGACCAGGAAGTCCACCGCGCGGCCGTTGAGCCGCGCCGGCCAGTGGTAGTGGCCGTCGTCGCCGCGGCGGATCTCGATCACGCCGCCCTCGTGCGAGAAGCGCGCGCGCTGCTGCTGCGCCTCCAGCGCACGAAAGCCGAGGAAGACCGCCAGCCCCAGCAGCAGCCAGACGGTGGCGATCTTCAGCGTGCGGGGGAATTCGGTCACGGCCGCCTCAGCCCGGCGCCGCCACCGCCTGCTCGATCGCGCCGAACACGCTCAGGCCGTCGGTGCCCTTCATCTCGATGCGCACCGTGTCGCCGTACTGCATGAACTCCGTGACCGGCGCGCCGCCCTCGAGGGTCTCGATCGCGCGCTTCTCGGCGATGCAGCTGTAGCCCTTGGACCAGTCCTTGTTGCTGACCGTGCCGCTGCCGACGATGCTGCCGGCGCGCACCCGGCGCGTCTTGGCGATGTGCGCGATCAACTGGCCGAAGTGGAAGCTCATCTCGGGTCCGGCCTCGCACAGGCCGACCTTCTTGCCGTTCCAGTGGGTCTGCAGCGTGAGGTGCACGCGCCCGCCTTGCCAGGCCGCACCCAGCTCGTCGGGCGTGACGGCGACCGGGCTGAAGGCGGTGGCCGGCTTGCTCTGCAGGAAGCCGAAGCCCTTGGCCAGCTCGGCCGGGATCAGGTGGCGCAGGCTCACGTCGTTGGCCAGCATCAGCAGGCGGACCGCGTCGATCGCGGCCTCCGGCGTGGTGCCCATCGCCACGTCGCCGGTGATCACCGCGACCTCGCTCTCGAAGTCGATGCCCATCTTCTCGCTCGGCACCACGATGTCGTCGCGCGGCCCGAGGAAGTCGTCGCTGCCGCCCTGGTACATCAGCGGGTCGGTGTAGAAGCTCTCGGGCACCTCGGCGCCGCGCGCCTTGCGCACCAGCTCCACGTGGTTGAGGTAGGCCGAACCGTCGGCCCACTGGTAGGCGCGCGGCAGCGGCGCCATGCACTGCGCCGGCTCGAAGGCGAAGGCATGGCGCGCCTTGCCGTGGTTGAGCGTCTCGTACAGGTCCTGCAACTGCGGCGACACGAAATTCCAGTCGTCGAGCGCCTGCTGCAGGCGGCTGGCGATGCCGCTGGCGTAGTGGGCCAGGCCCAGGTCGCGGGAGACGACGACGAGCTGGCCGTCGCGCGAGCCGTCCCGGTAGGTGGCGAGTTTCATGGGGCGCTGTTCCTCGGTGCGCGACGGGACGCTCCCGGCGAAGTTTCGATACAGTGAATCGGCTCCGTGATTGTAAATTTGACCGCATGCGCTCCCTCTGCCTTCCATCCGTGCCACCGGCACGTGCCGCCGCACCGGGAGCGCCGTTGGGGGGGAGGCGGCGCCGATGAGACGGCGCCGCCTGCCCCTGCTGGCCGGCCTCGGCGTCGCGCTGCTGCTGCACGTCTGGGCGATCGGCGGGCTCGGTCTGGCGGCGCCGGCGGGCACCGCGCCGGTGGCCGCGCCGCGCCCCGTGCTGGCCCTGGCCGTGGCGCCGGAGCACACGGCGCCGCGGGAGATGCCGCCGGCCGTTGCGCCGCTCGTGCCCGCCGTGCTGCTGGCGAGTGCCGACCCGCCGGTGTCGCTGCCGGTCCGGGCCGCGATGACGTCGGTCCCGGTGGCCACGCCGTCACCGGGGCGCAAGCCCCGGCCGGCGCCGCTGTTGCCGCAACAGGACGCAACGCCGGTGGCGCCGGTGGCCGACGAGCCGGCGGCCGAGCGGCACGCCAGTTCCGAGCGCGCGCCAGCGATGCAGGACGCGAACGATGCCGCCCCGGCCGATGCGGCCCCCGCGCAGGCCGCGCCGCCCCGGCTGCCGGACGGCCTGTTACTCGCTGCCGCCGCCACCGCGACCCCCGCTGCACTGGCGGCGCCCCCGGCGGCGCCGGCCATCGACGTCGCCACCGCGCCGACCTACCGCACCCGCATCCCGGCGGCCGCGCGGGTCGACTACCGGCTCAGCCGCGGCGCCATCACCGGCAGCGGTGAAATCGACTGGCAGCCGCAGGCCGGCAGCTACGTGCTGCGGCTGGAGGGCCGCGTGCCCATCATCGGCACGCTGATCACGCAGACCAGCCGCGGCGGCTTCGACGCCGCCGGGCTGGCCCCGGAGCGCTACACCGACCGGCGCCTGCGGCGCGGTGAGCAGGCGGCGAACTTCCAGCGCGCGGCCGGCAGGATCAGCTTCTCGGGCCAGAGCCCCGAACTGCCGCTGATGCCGGGGGTGCAGGACCGCTTGAGCGTGATGCTGCAGCTCGCCGCGATCGCCAATGCCTGGAACAAGCCGCCGCTGAGTGGTGAACATCTGCGCATCCAGGTGGTCGGCGCGCGCGGCGACTCGCACGTCTGGTCGCTGCGTTTCGAGGGCGTGCAGCCGGTCGAGACGCCGGGCGGCAGCGTGCGGGCGCTGCGTTTCCTGCGCGAGCCCGAGAACCCGCAGGACACGCGCGCCGAATTCTGGCTCGACCCGGCCCGTCAGTACCTGCCGGTGCGGGCCCGGCTGACGGACGGCAGCAGCGACGCCTTTGAACTGCTGAGGGTGAATTGAGTCCAATGGCCGAAGCTGCACGCTTGCTGGCTTGAAAGTTGCGTCGAACGCACCATCTGGCTCTCAAAGGGGAAGTCCATGCAGATGCTCTACAACTCCGACAGTTTTGCGGTGGTGCAGTTCGAGGTGGCGTCCGCCGGGCCGGATCTCCGTGACGGCGTGCCCGGGCTGACGCGGGGCGGCTACGAGATCGTCGACAAGTTCGCCCGCAAGGAGATCTTCATCGAAGGCGCGCTGGCGGCGAGCTTCCGCGAGGGCGTGGACGCCTTGATCGAGACCTCGCCGTCCGAGGAAGAGATCGACGCCTATGTCGCTCGCTACGCGGCGCTGATGCAGCAGCCGCTCGTGCTGCACTGACGTCGGGTCACGCCGCGGCGGGCGGAATCACGGCGGCGGGTGTCGGGGCTTCGGCCGGGGGCTCGACCGCGGCGTCGATCGGGGCCGCGAGTTCCGTCGCCGCCCCCTGCACCACCAGGTGCACGAATTGCAGCTTCGCCACCACCGGCCGCGGCAGCACGAAGGGGTAGAAGTCGTGCTGCCCCATGCTGCGCGACAGCTCGTTGAGCACGCTGGTCAGCGCGACCCAGTCGTTGACGAAGGCCAGGAACTCGGCAGCGCCCGGGTCGTCGGGGCGCCACAGCACACTGGCGTCGAAGGGCTCGATCTCGATCGCCACCGCGCGGGCGTCCAGGCCGAAGCTGAGCGCCGTGTCGTGCGTGTCGACCATGTGCAGGTAGTGCGCCCAGGTCTCCGCCCAGTCCTCCCACGGGTGGGTGCTGGCGTAGCTGCTGACGTGGCGCTGTGCCCAGTCGGGCGCCGGGCCCTCGACATAGTGCCGCTGCAGCGCGGCCGCGTAGTCCGCGCGCTCGTCGCCGAACAGCTCACGGTAGCCATCGAGCCAGGGCGTGCCGGCCACCAGCCGGTCCCAGTAGTAGTGGCCGACCTCGTGGCGGAAGTGCCCCAGCAGCGTGCGGTAGGGCTCGCGCATCGCGGCGCGGGTGCGCTCGCGCACCGCGTCGTCGGCCTCTTCGAGGTTCAGCGTGATCAGGCCGCTGGCATGCCCCGTCATCACGGCGGGCGCGCCGGGCTGTGCGGCGAGCACGTCGAACATCAGCCCGCGCTTCGCATCCATGTCGTCGCCGGCGGCCCGCGACGCGACCGGCAGCCCGAGCGAGATCAGCTGCGACACCAGCCTGCGCTGCGCGAGCTCGATACGGCGCCAGAGTTCGGCGTGGTCGGGCTGCGTGAGATCCGGAATGGTGTGGTTGAGCCGGCAGGCCCGGCACAGGGGCTGGAAGCTGCCATCGGCCGACGCCGCCACCAGCCAGTTGCAGCCGGCGACGGTGTCGAAGTTGCCGCAGCGCCGGTAGAGCGTCTGCGGGTCGCCGTCCGCGAGCCAGGTGCGCTCCTGCGGGCCGGGCTCGAGCGCCAGCACCTGCCCGCGCTCGGCTTCGTAGCCAAGCGCGGCGCCACAGCCGTTGCACAGGCTGTTGCGAAAGAACACCGGCCGCCCGCAGCGGCAGCGGTAGCTGCGCGGCACGCGCGGCATCGCCGACGGGGCGGTGCCGTGCGGGGGCGCAGGGGGCGGCGTCTCGGGCACGTCGGTCATCGGGGGCTCCGCGGCCGCCGAGGGGCCGCTGCAGACCAGTCTGCCATGCAGGGGCGATCGCCGCACGGCGCGCGCAAGGCCCTGGTCACGGCGACATGCCGCGTTGCGGCCCCTGCAACGCTTGCGATACTTGCTGCCGGCAGCACCGTGCCCGCGGGCGCTGCCCTCGTGACGCCGCGCCTCCAACCACCGACCTTCCCATGTGCCAGCTGCTCGGCCTGAACGGCAACACGCCGACCGACATCGTGTTCAGCTTCACCGGCTTCGCGACGCGCGCGGTCGAGCACCGCGACGGCTTCGGCATCGCCTTCTTCGAGGGCCCCGGCGTGCGCTGCTTCGTCGACCACCACAGTGCGAGCGACTCGCCGGTGGCCGAGATGGTCCGGCGCTACCCGATCCGCAGCCGGCACATCATCTCGCACATCCGCAAGGCCACGCAGGGTCGGGTGGCGCTGCAGAACACCCACCCCTTCGTGCGCGAGCTGTGGGGCCGCTACTGGGTGTTCGCGCACAACGGCGACCTGAAAGACTTCCACCCCAAGCTGCACGCCGCCTTCCACCCGGTCGGCGACACCGACAGCGAGCGCGCCTTCTGCTGGCTGCTGCAGGAACTGGCCAAGAACCACGCCGCGCTGCCGAGCGTGCGCGACCTGACCGAGACGCTGCGCGAGCTGGCGGCGCCGGTCGCCCGCCACGGCAGCTTCAACTTCCTGCTCAGCAACGGCGACGCGCTGTGGGCGCACGGCTCGACGCGGCTGCACTGGCTGCTGCGCCAGCATCCCTTCCACGACGCGCGGCTGCAGGACCAGGACCTGACGGTGAACTTCGCCGAGCACACCACGCCGAACGACCGCGTGGTGGTCGTCGTCACCGAGCCGCTCACGGCCGACGAGACCTGGCATCCCTTCGCGCCGGGCGAGCTGAAGGTGTTCCAGGACGGCCGGCTGCTGGACGCATGAGCCCGCTGCACTGGTAACAACCGTACCGCGATGCACGGCGCCCACCGGATCTGCGTTGCGCATTGACACCGATGCGCTTGCGCTTGCGATCCAGATCGCGGAGGCTCCTGATCGCCGCCGCCGGGCAGCGCGGACCCCAACAAGCCAAGGAGCGAGAACATGCCGAGCCGACTCTTCACCGCCACCCTGCGCCGGTGGCACCTCGGGCTGGCACTCGGTGCTGTCGCGCTGCTGGCTGCTTGTGGTGGCGGGGGCGGCGCGGAGGCGGGCCGCCTCAGCGTGCGGCTGACTGACTCGCAGGGCTGCAGCTACAAGCAGGTGTTCGTCACCGTCGAACGCGTGCGCGTGCACCGCAGCGCGACGGCGGCCGATGACGACGGTGGCTGGCAGGAGCTGCTGCTGTCGCCGACGCTGCGCGTCGACCTGATGACGCTGCGCAACGGCGTGTTCGAGGAGCTCGGCACGCTGCCGCTGGATGCTGGCGACTATTCGCAGGTGCGGCTGGTGCTCGGGAGCAATGGTGCGAGTGCGCCGTTCGCGAACCAGCTGACACGGGCCGACGACAGCGTGGTCGCATTGAGCACGCCGAGCGGCCAGCAAAGCGGCCTGAAACTGAACCTCCACGTGACGATCCAGCCTGGGCAGCTCGCCGAACTGGTGCTCGACTTCGATCCCTGCAAGTCGGTCGTCAAGGCCGGCAACTCCGGCAACTACAACCTCAAGCCGGTGATCACCGCGTTCGCCGAGCCGGTCAACGACATCGAGGGCCACACCCTCGCGGGCGCGGTCGTCAGTGCGCAGCAGAACGGGTCGAGCCTGAAGTCGACGGTCGCCGGGAGTGACGGACGTTTCGTGCTGTGGCCGGTGGCGGCAGGCAGCTACGACCTGGTGATCACCGCCGACGGGCGGGCCAATGCGGTGCTCAGCGGTGTGACCGTCACGAGCGGCACGACCGTCGTCAGCGCAGCGGGTACGCCCCTCGTGCCGGCGGCGAGCGGCAGCTTCCGCAATGTCTCGGGCAGCGTCGCCACCGGTGCGACCGAGATCGACGCCGCGGTCAGCGCGCTGCAGCTGCTGAGTGGTGGCACGGCGATCGAGGCGGCGGCCACCCCCGTCGACGCGCTGACCGGTGCTTATGCCTTCTCGTTGCCGACCGCTGCGCCCGGCAAGGCCGACTGGGTTGCGGGCACCCTGTCCTACAGCTTCAGCGCGGACGCGCCGGTCGCGGGCCTGTACAGCGTGCGTGCCACGGCGGTGGGGTTCCCGGCGGCGAAGGAGGCGGCGGTGAACCTGGGCGCCGCGGACGCGACGGGCGTGGACTTCGTCTTCCCTTGATCCGGCCCACCGACGGCCGGTCGTGGCCCATGCGCTGCTCGTGCTGAGCGGTGCGCGGCTGCGCGTGCAGACGCTGCGCGCCGGGGCCTCAGCGCGCCGCGTTGAGCGCCGCGCGCGTGGCCTGCGCGACGCGCCGCGCCGCGCTCGCGAACTCCGCGTCGTGGCCGGCGTACAGCACCGCACGCGACGAGTTCACGACGACCGGCGCGCGTGTCTGGTGCTTGTCGCCGCGCCAGGCTGCCTTCACCGTGGCTGCCGCATCACCGCCCTGCGCGCCGACGCCGGGGATCAGCAGCGGCAGCGTCGGCGCGAGTTCGCGCACGCGCGCCAGCTCCGCGGGGAAGGTCGCGCCGACCACCAGGCCGAGCTGGCCGGTGGTGTTCCACGGCCCCTGCGCCAGTTGCGCGAGGTGCTCGTACAGCCTGGGCGTGCCGTCGACATCGGCCAGGCGCTGGTTCTGCAGGTCGCTGCCGCCGAGGTTGGAGGTGCGGCACAGCAGGATCGCGCCCTTGCCGGGCCAGCGCAGGTAGGGCTCGACCGAGTCGAAGCCCATGAAGGGCGACAGCGTCACCGCGTCGGCCTGGTAGCGCTCGAAGGCCTCGCGTGCGTACTGCTCGGCGGTGCTGCCGATGTCGCCGCGCTTGGCGTCCAGGATCACCGGCACGTCGGGCGCCACGCGGCGGATGTGCGCCATCAACCGCTCCAGCTGGTCTTCGGCGCGGTGCGCGGCGAAGTAGGCGATCTGCGGCTTGAAGGCGATCACCAGGTCCTTGGTGGCGTCGACGATGCGGGCGCAGAAGTCGTAGATGCGCTCGGCGTCACCGGTCCACGGCACCGGGAACCTCGACGGCTCGGGGTCCAGCCCCACGCACAGCAGCGAATCGTTCAGCCGTTCGGCGGCGAGCAGTCGATTGCGAAAGCCCATCGGTGCGGTCCTCGTCAGGCGATGCGGCGGGCCAGCTCGGCCGCCTTGCCGGTGTAGTTGCCCGGCGTCAGCGCGCGCAGGCGCTGCTTCTCGGCCTCGGGCAGCTCCAGCGTCTCGATGAAGGTGGTGATCGACTCGCGGGTGATCGCCTTGCCGCGCGTCAGCTCCTTGAGCCGCTCGTAGGGATTGGGCAGGCCGTGGCGGCGCATCACGGTCTGGATCGGCTCGGCCAGCACCTCCCAGGCGGCGTCGAGGTCGGCCGCGAGCGCGGCCTCGTTGACCTCGAGCTTGCCGAGGCCGCGTGCCAGCGAGTCCCAGCCCAGCAGCGCGTAGCCGAGCGCCACGCCCATGTTGCGCAGCACGGTCGAGTCGGTCAGGTCGCGCTGCCAGCGGCTGATCGGCAGCTTCTGGCTCAGGTGCGCGAGCAGCGCGTTGGCCAGGCCGAGGTTGCCCTCGGCGTTCTCGAAGTCGATCGGGTTGACCTTGTGCGGCATTGTGCTCGAGCCGATCTCGCCGGCCTTGAGCTTCTGCTTGAAGTAGCCCAGGCTGATGTAGCCCCACATGTCGCGCGACCAGTCGATCAGGATGGTGTTGGTGCGCGTCACCGCATCGAACAGCTCGGCCATGTAGTCGTGCGGCTCGATCTGGATCGTGTAGGGGTTGAACGCCAGGCCGAGCTGCTGCTCCACCACGCTCCGGCTGAAAGCCTCCCAGTCCACGTCGGGGTAGGCCGACAGGTGGGCGTTGTAGTTGCCGACCGCGCCGTTCATCTTGGCCAGCAGCGGCACCGCGGCGATGCGCTGTCTCGCCGTGACCAGGCGCGCCACCACGTTGGCGATCTCCTTGCCCACCGTGGTGGGGCTGGCGGTCTGGCCGTGGGTGCGGCTGAGCATTGGCAGGTCGGCGAACTGGCTTGCCATGCGCGTGAGCGTGGCCACCAGGCCGTCGAGCGATGGCAGCACCACGCCCTCGCGCGCCGCGCCCAGCATCAGCGCATGGCTGGTGTTGTTGATGTCCTCGCTGGTGCAGGCGAAGTGCACGAACTCGCCCGCCGCCTGCAGCTCGGGGTGGCCGGCGAATTTCGACTTCAGCCAGTACTCGACCGCCTTCACGTCGTGGTTGGTGGTCTTCTCGATGTCCTTGATGGCCTGCGCATCCGCTTCGGCAAAGCCGCTGACCAGCGCGCGCAGGTGAGCGCGGGCTTCGCTGCCGAGCGGCGCCAGTTCAGGCAGCCCAGCGTCACTGAGGGCGATGAACCACTCGACCTCGACCTGCACGCGGCGGTGCATCAGGCCGAACTCGCTGAGCAGCGGCCGCAGCGCGGCGAGCTTGGCGGCATAGCGGCCGTCGAGCGGCGAAAGGGCGGTCAGGGCGGTCAGGTCCATGGGGGAACGGTCGGTCGGGCAAACGTGCCGCACGGGTGGCAGGGAGCTTGCAATTGTAGGAGGGGCCTCGCGCCACACCCCCTACGGAACGCCACGGTCCGGTCGAGGTGGCTCGCTAGAATCGTTTCGCAGCCTCCACCCCACCCCACATGAAACTCATCGGTTCCCTCACCAGTCCCTACGTTCGCAAGGTCCGCGTCGTGATGGCCGAGAAAAAGCTCGAATACAAGTTCGCGCTCGACGACGTGTGGGGGCCGCAGAGCACGATTTCCGAATCCAACCCGCTCGGCAAGGTGCCCTGCCTCGTGATGGAGGGCGGCGAAGCGGTGTTCGACTCGCGCGTCATCGTCGAGTACCTCGACATGCTGTCGCCCGTGGCGCGGCTGATCCCGCCGTCGGGCCGCGAGCGCATCGAGGTGCGCACCTGGGAGGCGCTGGCCGACGGCCTGGCCGACGCGGCGATGCTCGCGCGCCTGGAGCAGACCTGGGCCGGGCGCAGCGACGAGCAGCGCAGCGGTGCCTGGGTCGCGTGGCAGATGGCCAAGGTCGACGCCAGCCTGCAGGCGATGAGCCAGGGCCTGGGGGACCGCCCGTGGTGCGGGGGCAACCATTTCACGCTGGCCGACATCGCCGTCGGCTGCGCGTTGGCGTGGCTGGAGTTCCGCTTCCCGCAGATCCCCTGGCGCGACGATCATCCGTCGCTGTCCAGGCTGCTCGACAAGCTGGTCCAGCGACAGAGCTTCATCGACACCGCGCCGCCGGTGGCCTGAAAGATAGCGCCCCGGCCCGCTCCCGCCAGCGGGAGAGGAAGAGTAGAAAGCTCAAGCCGCCGCGGTCCCCGGCACCGGCAACTCCAGCGTCACCGCCCAGCCCTCCGGGTGCGGCCCGCTGTCGAGCCGGGCCGACAGCGCCGCGGCGCGGCGCTGCATGTTGGCCAGGCCGCGGCCCCCGTGGACGAGCGACGGCGGCACGAACAGCGGCATCTCCACCTGCGCCTCGCTCATGCGCTGCTGCAGCCCGTTGTCGATGACGGCCAGCACGAGCCGCTGCGCGCCGCGGGCCTCGAGCCGCAGCCACACCACGGTGGCATGGGCATGCTTGATCACGTTGGTGAGCGCCTCGCGCACGATGCGCAGCACGTGCAGGGTCTCGGCCGCCGGCAGCTCCACTTCGCTGGCCGCGTCGTCCACCTGCCACACCAGCCGCACCCCGGCCGCGCGCAGCGAGGGTTCGACGCGAAAGCGCAGCTCGGCCAGCGCCTCGATCAGCGGGCGCTGGTCGGTCTCCAGCGAATCGAGCGCCAGCCGCAGCTCGACCAGGCAATCGTCGAGCGTGAGCTTCAGGTCGCGCAGCGGCTCGTCGACGCTGCGCGGCTCGCCGCCCGGCGGCGGCAGCGACTGGCGCTCGACCTGCGAGGTCAGCGCCATCGCCGCGACCAGCCGGCCGCCCAGGCCGTCGTGCATTTCGCGCAGGATGCGGTCGCGCTCGGCCAGCACGGCCTGCTGGTGCTCGCGCTGGCGCGTGCCCTCGAAGGCGAGCTGCAGTTCGCGCTCCTTCTGCGCCACGCGGTCCTGCAGCTCGCGGTTCAGCGATTGCAGCGCCGTGTGCGAGCAGGTGAATTCGTCGACCAGCAACCACGCGACCACGGCGAGCAGCAGCAGCGCGGCCGGGTGACTCCAGGCCGCGGCATCCGGCACCCACAGCACGCCCACGCCGACCGCGAGCCCGAGCGCGGTGGCCGCGCTCAGCAGCACCGCCGCCGTCGTGCGCTCCTGCCAGGCGGTCCGGCACAGCAGGGCCAGCAAGCCCGCGACGACGGCCAGGCTGCCGATCCGCAGCAGCGTGTTCAGCGCCGGCACGTCGAGCAGCACCGCCGCCGCACCGAGCGCGAAAGCGAGCGCGGCCCAGGCCAGCAGCGCCCGGCGCACGCGCGGCGTGTTGCGGCCCACCGTGGCCAGCGCATACAGCCCGGCCAGCGCCGCGATCCAGGCCAGCGAGGCGTTGAACACGATCGCGGCGAGCGGGGCCCAGCCGCTGCCCGCCAGCGCCAGGTCGTTCTGCCAACCGCACTGCCGCGCCGCCCACAGCAGGCTCGCGGCACCGAAGCAGGCGTAGGCCGGACGCTGCGCGCGCCAGGCCAGCAGCAGCGCCAGCGCGCCCATCACGACGGTGGCGGCGCCGATGACCCAGGTGTCGCGCTGCGCAGACGCCGCGGCCGCGGCCACCGCATCCTGCGCGGCGGCGGCCCGCCAGACGATGCTGCCGGCGGCAAGCCCCAGGTGGTCGAGCCAGGAGCGTGCCCGGCCGGCACGCGCCCGCTCGTGCCGGCGCGGCCTCACGCCCAGCGGGGGCGGGACTGCGCCTGCACGGTGGCGCGGGCACGCTGCCCGAGTTGCAGCTTGCGGTAGACGTTGCGCACCGCGGTCGCGACGGCGCGCGGCGTGGTCAGCAGGCGCTCGGCGATCTCCTCGCCGACATAGCCCTGCGCGACCAGGCGCAGCACCTCGTGCTCGCGGGCGCTGACCTCGTGGTCGCGGCGCGAGGGTTCCTCGAGATCCATCATGCCGGTCTCGGACGCGCCGCTGAACTCCGAGAAGCCGGAATCGCGAAAGCTCGAATCGCTGAAGCCGTCCTCGCGGAAACGCTTGAGCAGGTGGCGGGCGATCGCCGGGGAGATCGGCGACTCGCCGCGCGCAGCCTGCTCGACGGCACGCACCAGCTCCTCGGCGGTGCAGCCCTTGAGAAAGTAGCCGTCGGCGCCGGCCTCGATCGCCTGGATCACGCGCGCCTCGTCGCCGAACACCGAGAACACCAGGATGTGCGGATGCCACACGCCGTCGATCGCCGGCGCGTGGCTCAGTTCGCCGATCAGCTCGGTGCCGTCGCCGTCGGGCAGGCCGAGGTCGGACAGCAGCACGTCCGGGCGGCACTGCGGCAGCTCGATGCGCGCCGTGCCGAGCCGGCTGGCATGGCCGACGCAGCGGATGCCCGGCGCCTCGTTGAGCGTGTCGCGCACATGCTGAGACACCAGCGGGTCGTCTTCGACGAGGTAAACCTTCAGCACGCTTTTGTCTCCTGGGCGATCCGTTTTTTTCGGTGAACCGGCCGATTGTCTGCGCAGCCTGGCCGTCCGCGCACCCGCGTTCGGGGGCCCGCTGCCGCCAGCTTAGCCGCTCAGGCCGCCGCCGTCGCCAACGGATCGGGCTGGTGCAAGAAGGAATGCGCACTCGCGCGCGGCCAGTAGAGGCGGAACACCTGGTGCGGCCAGTCGGCGTCGCCGCGCTCGGCGGCCAGCAGCGCGCCCGGCCGCACGAAGGGCAGCAGCGTCGCGAGCAGCTTCACCTCGTGGTCGGCCACGCGGCGCACGATGTGGGCCGCGGTGATCTCGCGCGGATGCTGCAGCCCGGCGGCCTGCACCAGCTCCTTCAGCGCGCGCAGCGTCTCCTGGTGGAACATGAACACGCGCTCGCTCTTGGTCGGCACCACCAGCGCCTTCTGGCGCTGCGGGTCCTGCGTGGTCACGCCGGTCGGGCAGTGGCCGGTGTGGCAGTGCTGCGCCTGGATGCAGCCCAGCGCGAACATGAAGCCGCGCGCGCTGTTGCACCAGTCGGCGCCCAGCGCCATCAGCCGCGCGATGTCGAAGGCGCTCACCACCTTGCCGGCGCAGCCGAGCCGGATGCGTTCGCGCAGGCCGATGCCGGTCAGCGTGTTGTGCACCAGCAGCAGACCCTCCTGCAGCGGCGCGCCGACGTGGTCGGTGAATTCCAGCGGTGCCGCACCGGTGCCGCCCTCGGCGCCGTCGACGACGATGAAGTCGGGCAGCAGGTTCGTCTCGCGCATCGCCTTCGCGATCGCGAACCACTCCCACGGGTGGCCGATGCACAGCTTGAAGCCCACCGGCTTGCTGCCCGACAGCGTGCGCAGCCTCTCGATGAACTGCAGCATGCCGACCGGCGAGTCGAAGGCGGCGTGCCGCGACGGCGACACGCAGTCCACGCCGACCGCCACGCCGCGCGCCGCGGCGATCTCCGGCGTCACCTTCGGGCCCGGCAGCACGCCGCCGTGGCCCGGCTTGGCGCCCTGGCTGAGCTTGAGTTCGATCATCTTCACCTGCGGGTCGCGCGCGGCCTCGGCGAAGCGCTCCTCGCTGAACGAGCCGTCGTCGTGGCGGCAGCCGAAGTAGCCCGAGCCGATCTCCCAGATCAGGTCGCCGCCGTGCTCGCGGTGGTAGCGGCTGATCGAGCCCTCGCCGGTGTCGTGCGCGAAGCCGCCGCGCCTGGCGCCGGCGTTCAGCGCCAGGATGGCGTTCGCGCTCAGCGCGCCGAAGCTCATGGCCGAGATGTTGAAGATCGAGGCGCTGTAGGGCTGCGCCCGCTCGGCCCCGATCGTGACGCGGAAGTCGTGGCCCGCGATCGTGGTCGGCGCGATCGAGTGGTTGATCCACTCGTAGCCCTCGGCGCTCACGTCGCGCTGGGTGCCGAACGGCCGCTTGTCCGGATCGCCCTTGGCGCGCTGGTAGACCAGCGAGCGCTGCTGGCGCGAGAACGGCGCGGCCTCGTTGTCGCCCTCGATGAAGTACTGCCGCATCTCCGGGCGGATGAACTCGAAGAAGAAGCGCAGGTGGCCGATCACCGGGTAGTTGCGCAGCACCGAGTGGCGCGACTGGCGCACGTCGTGCACGCCGACGACCACCAGCGCGATGAAGGTGAGCGTCCACAGTCCGCCAGTGCCGGTGACCACCCACACGAAGGCGCCGAGCAGGGCGCCGACGGCGCAGGCCAGCCACACGAAGTAGCGGATCGGGAAGTGTTCGTTCAGGCGCAACAGCCAGGCGGGCATGACGGGTTCCTCGGGGCGCGGTGACCCGGGGATGCTAGCCCCGCCGCGTGTCAGTGGGCCGGCCCGCCGGGCTGAGGGTTTCCACCGGCGCCGGGCAGCCCGGCGGGTGCTTCGAGCTGCCGGTACACCGCCGTCGCCAGCGCCTGCAGGCGGGCCCGCGGCAGGTCGGCGCTCAGCGCATAGCCCTGCCGGCCGTCGACCCAGTAGAAGCTGTGCGTCGGGCCATCGCCGCCCCACTGGAAGGCGGCGGGGGCCGAGGCGCCGGGCGCGGCCGCGCTGCCCAGCACCGACACGTACAGCGTTGCGCGCCGTCCCTGCGCGTCCTCGTACATGAACTGCGCGCGCGCCTGCCCGGCCTCGCCGGGCAGCAGCCGGCCGCCGACCAGCCGCAGCCCCTCGTCGTCGAGCACCGGCACGCGCAGCGGCGCGCCCAGCCGCTTCGACAACCACTGCACCAGGTGCGCCTGCTGCGCTGCGTCCACCTCGACCGGGTGGCGCTGCTCGGGCACGTAGACGGCGTGCGCGGCCATCGCCTCGCGCACGAAGCCCGGCGCCGCCGCCTGCGCCGCCACGGCCGGCGGCCGGCGCCACTCGGCCGCGCCATAGCCGAGCAGCGCGCCGAGCGCCAGCAGCAGGCCGGCCGCCAGCGCCTCGAACCGTCGCGCGCGGCGCGGCGGCGCGATCAGCGCGCGCGCCAGGTGCGGCGGTGCCGGCTCGTCCAGCAGCCCGGCGTGCAGCGCCTGCAGCCCCGCGCGCTGCGCCTGCCAGGCGGCCACGCGCGCCGCCTCGTCGGGGTGCGCGGCCAGCCACTGCGCCACCTCGGCGGCACGCCGGGGCGCCAGCTGGCCATCGACCCAGGCGTGCAGCTCGGTCTCGCCGGGTCGTGTGTCCATCGGGCCGTCCTTCACTTCACCACCTTCAGCGCCGTGCGGGGTGCCGGCGCGCCGTCCATCAGCTGGCGCAGTTGCTCGCGCGCCCGCGCCAGGCGCGACATCACCGTGCCGACCGGCACGCCCAGCATCTCCGCCGCCTCGGCATAGGCGAACTGCTCCACCGCGACGAGCAGCAGCACCTCGCGCGCCGCCGTCGGCAGCAGCGCCAGCGCGCGCTCCAGGTCGAGCCGCACCACCGTGCCCGGGGTCGGATCGTGGCGCGGTTCCAGCGCCGCGTCGAGCTCTGTGCTCGGGTGGGCGGCCGACTGCCGCCACTGGTTGGCGTGCAGGTTGTGCATCAGCGCGAGCAGCCAGGCGCGCAGCGCCGCCTGCACGTCGGCGCCCGGCGCGCCGGGCGGGCGCCACAGCGCCCACTTGCGGCAGGCGCGCTCCAGCGTGTCCTGCACCAGGTCGTCGGCGCGCGCCGCATCGCCGACCAGCAGCCGCGCATAGCGGCGCAGGCGCGGAATGTGGGCGATGGCGTCGGCGATGTCCAAGGCGGCGTGTGCAGAGGCACCTAGGGCGTGGCGGCGTGCCACACGCCATTGACGCCGTCGCCGGTCTTGTCGCCCGGCTTGGCGTCCTTGGCCCAGTAGTACAGCGGGCGGCCCTTGTAGGCCCATTGCCGCGTGCCGTCGTCGCGCGTCACCACGCTCCAGTCGCCGCTGGCCGCGTCGGCGGCAGCGGCGGCGAGCGGCGGCCAGTTGGCGGCGCAGGGGCCGTTGCAGACGCTCTTGCCGGAGCCGGCCGCGTCGCGGTCGAACACGTACAGCGTCATGCCGTTGGCGCCGGCCAGCACGCCGTCGGCCGCCTTGGCCGGCGCCGCGGCATGCGTGCCGTAGGAGCTGCCAGCGGAGGAAGACGTGCCCGAGGCACTGCCGTAGCCGGCGCAGCCGGCAACGAGCGCAGCGATCGGAGCGAGCGAGCAGAAGAACAGGGTCTTGCGGTTCATGGAGCCTCCGGGGGGTGTCTGTCGTGGTGAACAGTCCGGCCCGCCGGTTTATTCCGTTACCCGCCAAAAAAATTCTGCAGCTCGGTCGCCGTCAGCGCCGGCAGCTCCTCGGGGATGAAGTGCCCGGCCGGGACCGCATAGCCGCTCACCGCGCCGCTGCAGACCGCCTGCCAGTCGGCGATCGGCTGGAACAGCCGCGCCACCACGCCGCGCGCGCCCCACAGCACGCGCAGCTCGCAGGCCACGCGCTGGCCGGCCTTGCGGCTGGCGCGGTCGTGGTCGAGGTCGATGCCCGCTGCGGCGCGGTAGTCCTCGCAGGCGCCGTGCACGCCGTCGGGGTTGCAGAAGCCGCATTCGTAGTCGGCCAGCGCCTCGGGCTCGATGAACCCAATGCCCTTGCTGCCCCAGCTGCCCAGCGTGTGCCGCAGGTACCAGGCCGGGTCGGCGCCGATCTGCTTCTCAGGCAGCGGCGCGGGCTGGATCAGGTAGAACCAATGGTAGTAGGCCTGCGCGAAGGCCATGTCGGTGCGCTCGTACATCGTCAGCGTCGGCACGATGTCGATCACGCACAGCTTGCGCACCGCCTTCGGATGGTCGAGCGCGAGCCGGTGCGCGACGCGCCCGCCGCGGTCGTGGCCGGCGACGAAGAAGCGTTCATGCCCCAGCGCGTGCATCAGCCCCAGCACGTCGGCCGCCATCGCGCGCTTGCTGTAGTTGGCGTGGTCGTGCGCGCCGGGTGGCTTGGCCGAGCGGCCGTAGCCGCGCAGGTCGGGCATCACCAGCTGGTAGCGGTCGGCCAGGCGCTGCGCCACGCGCTGCCAGATCGCATGCGTCTGCGGGTAGCCGTGCAGCAGCAGCAGCGGCGGTCCGTCGGCCTTGCCGCCGACGCGGGCGAACAGCGTCACGCCGCCGATGTCGAAGCGGCGCGCCTCGAAGCCTTCGAACCAGGCCATGGCATTCAGGCGCTGCGCCCCGGTTCGTTCTCGTCGAACCAGCGCACCGCGGCATCGAGGTCGGGCACGCGCGTGTAGAAGTCCAACGCGAGCTTCGGGTCCTTCACGCGCAGCATGCTGTGGTTCAGCGTGAAGCCGCGCATCGCGGCCGAGGCCTGCTCGCAGACGCCGGGCTGGTGTTCGGTGGTGAAGCTCATGGGGGGCCTGTCACGGGGGATAGGGGGTGGGCCTGGGCATGATGCCGCAGCGCGCCGAGGCGATCGCGGTGTGCAGCCGTTCACCCGCCTCAGATCACTCAGCGTTCTTTGGCTCGTTGCGGTGTCCAGAACGCTGCCTGTCAAGCGTCAGCGCAGGCGCTGCGCCGTGTCGCTGTGTTGCGTTCATGTCCCCCGGTGTCGGCCTCACGGCCGCCCCCTCCTCCTTTACTTCACTCCACACAACGACCCGCCCCAGCGCTGCCACCACCGCGGTCCGCCTGGGCTTGAATACCTGCACAGACGGCGATGGTGCGTGCTGGTGAGGGCGCCGGGTGAGCGGCGCAGCGAAGTAGAGGAGGAGGGGGCGGCCGTGAGGCCGACACCGGGGGACATGAGCGGAGTCGTTCACTCGGCGCCCTCGCCAGCACCGCGCGGTGCTTGCAGGCGGCCGGCCGATGGACGATGGACGCGTCGACCCTCAGAAACGACCCATGCACACGAACCGCTGCAAGGAGCCCTGGCCCAGGCTTCAATCGGATGCGTTCGAATGCATGCCGTTCAGCAGTCAGCCGCCGCCCGCGCCAGCGCCGCCGTCAGCGCGCCCGGATGCGCGGGCAGGCTGTAGCCGCCGGCGCCGAAGATGCGTCGCAGCGCCGGTGCCGCCGCCGGGTCGAGCCCGACGCAGCGCACCGTGATGCCGCGCCGCGCCGCGGCTTGCACCGCGCGGCGCGCGTCGTCGATCAGGTAGCGCGGGTCGTGCGTGTCGATGTCGTGCGGCTCGCCGTCGCTCACCAGCACCAGCGTGCGGTGCGTGGCGCGCTGCCGGCGCAGCAGCGCGGTCGCGTGGCGCAGCGCGGCGCCGAGCCGCGTCGACAGGCCGCTGGACAACGCGCCGAGGCGGGCGGCTGCGTCGGCATCGAGCGCGTCGTCGAAGTCCTTCAGCCGCCGGTAGTGCACCGCGCCGCGGCCCTCGGAGCAAAAGCCGTGGATGGCGCAGGCATGGCGCGGCCCCTGCGTGCCGCAGGCCGCCTGCCAGGCCGCGGCACGGGCGGCGCGCAGCAGGCTCACGCTGTCTCCCGCTCCCGTGCCCATGCCGCCTGCTGCGCCCCGCGCCGGGCCCGCGCTGGACGCCGACGCATCGATCAGCCACAGGCTCGCACGGCGCCCCGCCGCGCGGGCGCGGCGCCGGTGCACGCGGTCGTCGGGCGGCAGGCCGGCGCGGCTGGCGGTCGCGGCCTGCGTCAGCGCGTCGAGGTCGAACTCGTCGCCGTCGAGCTGGCCTCCGCGGGCGGGTGGTGCTGCGGCGCGCGGCTGCGGCGGGCCGCGGCTTTCCGCGGGGGCCAGGGCGTCGCGGGTCAGGAGGGCGAACACCTCGCGGGGCGGCGACGAGTGCGCCTCGTGCCCGGGCGGCAGGCCCGGCGGCGCGAGCGGCCGGGTCTCGATCACGGTGCACCAGCCGGGCCGGTGCCGCGCGATCAGCCGGTCCCATTCGGGGTAGCTGTAGCGGGCGGCGGCGGCCGGCACGCGCTCGCGGTCCGGCGCCGGGCCGGCCGGCACGGGCGTTTCGTCGGGGCGGGGCGCGGCGGCCTCGGGCGCGGCGCGCTCCTGCTCGGGCAGCCACAGCCAGCTGTTGTCGTCGCGGTAGCTCGGCTGCACCAGGTAGTCGCGGGCGTTGAAGCCGGCCCGCAGCTGCCCGATGTCGTGGCCCAGCCGCGCGGCGAGCGTGCGCAGGGCCGCGGTGTGCGGCACCGCGAGCACCTGCCCGTGGTCGTCGAGGAAGAACAGCCGGCGCCCCTTCGCGACCCAGGGGTGCGGGTCGCCGTAGCCGGGGTCGAGCAGGCTGCGCGCGAGCCGCCGCATCAGCGCCTCGAAGCCGTCGCCCAGCGCGGGGCCGGCGTCGTGAAAGCGCAGCCACAGGCGGCGCAGCCCCGGCAGTTCGCGGCAGGCCAGGTGCTCCACCCGTGCGTCTTCCAGCAGCCCCACCAGCGCCTGCACCACCGGCCCGCTGCCGGCGCGCGACAGCGGCTGGCTCGCATAGGCCCGGTGCGCGGCGGCGTGGGTCGCCGCGGCGCGGTACCAGTCGCGCGCCTGCGCCTCGTCGGCGCCGTCGTGCGCCGCCAGCGCCACCGCCGCCGGCAGGTGCACGCCCTGCAGCGACAACCACGGGCGGCACGGCGGCGCGGCCTGCGGCCCCGGCGCGCCGGTGGCCAACGGCGGGGCTGTGCGCCACAGCGTGCGCAGGTAGGGCGCGAGTTCGGCGCGCAGCGCGGCGAGTGCCAGCGCCGGCGGCGCCGCTGCGGCTGCGGTGGCGTCGGGCCACGCCGGCCGGCTCGCTGCAGCGGCCGGCGCGGGCCCGTTCATGGCGCGCTCAGAAACTCGCGTCCACCACGGCCCGCAGCGCGGCGGCGAGGTCGGGGTCGTCGGACAGCGGCGCCACCAGCGCCATGCGGCAGGCCGCGGCCGGCGCGGTGCCCGCGGCGATCAGCAGCGCGGCGCGCACCAGCATGCGGGTCGACGCACCTTCGTCCAGCCCCTGGCCCTGCAGCCGGCGCGTGCGCACGCCCAGCGCCACCAGGCTCGCGGCCAGCTCGGGCGCGAGGCCCGACTCGCGCGCCACGATCTCCACCTCCACCTCGGTGCCCGGGTAGTCGCAGTCCAGCGCGCAGAAGCGCTGCCGCGTCGACGCCTTCAGCTCGCGCACCGCGCCCGCCGGCCCGGGGTTGTAGGAGACGACGAGCTGGAAGTCGGGGTGCGCCTTCAGCAGCTCGTTGCGGCGGTCGATCGGCAGCAGCCGGCGCGTGTCGGTCAGCGGGTGGATCACGGCCAGTGTGTCGGCCCGCGCCTCCACCACCTCGTCGAGGTAGCAGATCGCGCCGTGGCGCACCGCCAGCGTCAGCGGGCCGTCCTGCCAGCGCGTGCCGTCGGCGTCGAGCAGGTGGCGGCCCACCAGGTCGCCCACGCTGGTGTCATCGTTGCAGGCCACCGTGATCAGCGGGCGCTGCAGCGCCCACGCCATGCGCTCCACCAGCCGCGTCTTGCCGCAGCCGGTGGGGCCCTTCAGCATCACCGGCAGGCGCTGCGCGCAGGCGGCGCTGAACAGCAGGAGCTCGTCGCCGACGCTGCGGTAGTAGGGCTCGGACGCGACGCGGTACGCGTCCATCACGAGGCCGGCGGGCGGGCGGGGCGTGGGCGCGAGCACGGCGCGGCTTCAGCGGTGGCCCACGCTGCTCTGGTTCGGCAGGCCCTCGATCGGCGCCTCGTCGGTACCGACCGTGCTGCGCGTGAAGCTCTCCACCCGCTCGCGCATCGCCTCCGGGTCGGCGATCCACTGCGCATAGAAGTCGTAGGGGCAGGCGGCCACGCCCTTGTCGCCCTCGCGCGAATTGATCATGCCGGTGTAGCCGCGGTGCAGCAGCTTGAACAGGTGGTTCTCGCTCTGGCCGTTGCGGCGGAAGTCGCGGATCAGGTGCTTGCTGAGCGCCGCGTACTGGATGCCCATTTCCTCCTCGCCGCACTCGCCCAGCGTGCGGCCGTCGAAGCCGATCAGCGCCGAGTGGCCGAAGTACGAGTACACGCCGTCGAAGCCGGCCGCATTGGCCACCGCCACGTAGCAGTTGTTCGCGAAGGCCATCGCCTTGCTGATGAGGATCTGCTGCTCCTTGGCCGGGTACATGTAGCCCTGGCAGCGCACGATCAGCTCCGCGCCCTTCATCGCGCAGTCGCGCCAGATCTCGGGGTAGTTGCCATCGTCGCAGATGATGAGGCTGACCTTCAGGCCCTTCGGCCCGTCGCTCACGTAGGTGCAGTTGCCCGGGTACCAGCCCTCGATGGGCACCCACGGCATGATCTTGCGGTACTTCTGGACGATCTCGCCCTGGTCGTTCATCAGGATCAGCGTGTTGTAGGGCGCCTTGTGCGGGTGCTCCTCGTGCTGCTCGCCGGTGAGCGAGAACACGCCCCAGACCTTGGCCTTGCGGCAGGCGGCGGCAAAGATCTCGGTCTCGGCGCCGGGCACCGTGGCCGCGTTGGCGTACATCTCGGCGCTGTCGTACATGATCCCGTGGGTGCTGTACTCCGGGAAGATCACCAGGTCCAGCCCCGGCAGGCCGGCCTTCATGCCGACCACCATGTTGGCGATCTGCTTCGCATTGGCCAGCACCTCGGCCTGGGTGTGCAGGCGCGGCATCTTGTAGTTGACGACCGCAACGCCCACGGTGTCCTTGCTGCTGGAGATGTCTCCGTGGATCATTGGGCACTCCCGGTACGGCTGATGAACGAACCCATTCTTCGGTGGCCCCCCCGCCCGGTGAATACGTTGATTGACGTAGAACGCGCGGCGCGCCGCATCGCCTGCCTGCTGGCGCTGCTGCTCGCGGCCGGGGCCTGCGGGGCCGGGCCGCTGCGCGAGCGCCTGGCCGGCCGCGCAACGGACGGCGCCGCGCAGGACCCGCTCGACGCCGATGAAGCGCCGCCTACCCCCGGCAGCCGCGCGCGCTGGCTGCCGCCGCAGGTGCAGGTGCTGCGCGACGTGAGCTACGGCGCCGACGAGCGCCAGCGCTTCGATGTGTACCGCCCCGCCCACGCGCACGGCGCAGCCACCGTCTTCATGGTGCACGGCGGCGGCTGGGCGCATGGCGACAAGACCATGGACTCGGTGGTGAAGCACAAGGTGGCGGCCTGGGTGCCGCGCGGCGTGGTGGTGGTGTCGGTGAACTACCGCATGCTGCCGCAGGCCGCGCCGCTGGAGCAGGCGCGCGACGTGGCCCGCGCACTGGCGCTCGCGCAGGCGCGCAGCGCCGAGTGGGGCGGCGACCCCGCGCGCTTCGTGCTCATGGGCCATTCGGCCGGCGCCCACCTGGTGGCGCTGCTCGATGCCGCGCCGGCCCTCGCGGCCGAGGCCGGCGCCACGCGCTGGCTCGGCAGCGTGCTGCTCGACAGCGCCGCGCTCGACGTGCCGGCGCTGATGCAGGCCCGCCACCTGCGGCTGTACGACCGCGCCTTCGGGCGCGAGCCGGCCGACTGGCGCGCCGCCTCGCCCTGGCACCGCCTGGCCGCGCGCGGCGCGCCGCTGCTGGCGGTGTGCTCCACCCGGCGCGACGAGGCCTGCCCGCAGGCGCGCCGCTATGTCGAGAAGGCGCAGTCGTTCGGCAGCCGCGCCAGCGTGCTGCCGCAGGACCTGTCGCACCGCGACATCAACCTGCAGCTCGGCGAGCCCGGCGCCTACAGCGGCGCGGTCGAGGCCTTCCTGCGCTCGCTGGACGACGGCCTGGCCGCCACGCTGGCCGCCGCGCCGCGCTGAGGGCCGGCAAGGCCGGGGCAGGCGCCGCCTACAGCGCGCGCAGGGGCACGCACAGCAGGCAGCTCATGTAGCCGGTTTTCGGGTCGATCTCCTGCGGCCGGTCGTACCACTCCACCGCGGGCCCGTCGGCGGCCTGCCAGCCGCTGCCGGGCAGCCACTCGCGGAACAGCCCCTGCCAGGCCGCCAGCAGCTCGGGGATGCTGGAGCCGCTGTAGCGCGCGCAGGCGTAGCGCCCGCCGGGCAGCACCTGCACGCCCACCTCGCCTTCGGGCTGGAAGCTCGCGTCCACCTCCACGCAGCTGTCGTAGCGGCATTGGTCGGGCGCGGTGAGCGTGGGGCGGTCCTGCCCCAGGCCCAGCACCTTGCGGCCCGGCTGGAACAGGCCGCGCTGCGCCGCCCACGGCGCGAAGCGCTGCCACATCTGCGAGATGCCGGGGCTGCCGTAGGGGCCCACGTGGCGCATGTAGGCCAGGCGGGTTTCGGGAAACTGCTCGATCGTCACGTCCATCGTCTTCTCCCCCGGTTGCTGGGCCCCGCCCAGGGCGGGCGCCGCAGGTGTGGCGGGGCTTCGTCGTCCTGGCTGGCCGGCATTGTGGCAAGCGGCATCGCGCGGCGGGCGGGGCAAGGGCAGTGCGCACCGGCCAGCTGCCTACACTCGCACCTGGCCCTCGCGGCCTGCACCTCACCCACCACCGCCCCATGCGCATCGACTCCATCCGCCAACGCCTGCGCGCGCTCGGCGCCCGGCCCGGCCACGAGCAGAGCGTGCTGCGCCACTGGGCCTGCGCGCTGCCGCAGCAGCGCCGCAGCGCGAGGGAAGACGTGCTGCCACTCGCGCTGCGCGAGGCCCTGCCGGCGCTGGAGGCCGAGCTGCAGGGCCTGGCGCGGCTGCGCTCCGAGCACCCGGCCGAAGACGGCTCGGCCCGCCTGCTGGTGGCGCTGGCCGACGGCCAGACGGTGGAGAGCGTGCGGCTGCCGCGCGACGGCTTGTGCGTGTCGACCCAGGTGGGCTGCGCGGTGGGCTGCGTGTTCTGCATGACCGGCCAGGGCGGCCTGCTGCGGCAGCTGGGCAGCGCCGAGATCGTGGCCCAGGTGGCGCTGGCGCGCAGCATCAGCAACAACGGCGGGCGTTCGGTGAAGAAGGTGGTGTTCATGGGCATGGGCGAGCCCGCGCACAACCTGGACAACGTGCTCGAGGCCATCGAGCTGCTGGGCACCGCAGGCGGCATCGGTCACAAGAACCTGGTGTTCTCCACCGTGGGCGACGAGCGCGTGTTCGAGCGCCTGCCGCAAGGTCCTGTGAAGCCCGCACTGGCGCTGTCTCTGCACACCACCAAGCCCGAGCTGCGCGCGCAACTGCTGCCGCGCGCCCCGCGCATCGCCCCCGAGGAGCTGGTGGCCCACGGCGAGCGCTACGCCCGCGCCACCGGCTACCCGGTGCAGTACCAGTGGACGCTGATCGACGGCGTGAACGACGGCGACGACGAGTTGGACGGCATCGTGCGCCTGCTGGCCGGCCGCTACGCGGTGATGAACCTCATCCCCTACAACACCGTGGACGGGCTGTCTTTCCAGCGCCCGGCCTGGGAGCGCGCGGTGGCGATGGCCGGCGCGTTGCACCGGCGGGGCGTGCTGACCAAGCTGAGAAGGTCAGCGGGGCAGGATGTGGAGGGGGGGTGTGGGCAGTTGAGGGCGAGGGCAGGCGGTGAAGGCGTGCGACGGATTGAGATCAGGCCGGTTCTCGGTGTGGGCGTGCTTTAGTCCGGCGCGGCGCTGGTTTGACTGCACGCGAGAAGATCGCTGTTGACGAGAGATAGTTGTCTGCCGTGAACTGCTCTTCGAGTCGGCGAAGTGAGTGACAGGTAAAGACTGGCGGCTGACGTCTGACCTACCGTCACGAACGTCTGCTGCTGACAAGAACTGCCGTTGACCTTCGCTCAATCCAATGACGCACCTTCTCTGAACGGGGCTGTCTATTGCCCGATAAGCCGCCGGGTGTCTTTGAGCGAGGTGATCAAAGACGGCGCACCAAGTCCTTAAGCCATTCCCAGACGCGCTGGCCGGCGGGTTTAACTTGCACTTGGCGTTGCAGCTCTCGCTCGGCAAAGTACGCCTTGCGCCGGCGCTGCTCTGCTCGACGCCCAGCTTCGACCTGTGCGACGGTCCAGTCGCCGTGCCACTCAACATCTCCGCGCCAGATCCAGTAGTGGGACCGGCAAGGCTGCTGCCAGTTGCCCACCGATGGGTTCAAGCTTGGACCCTCGTCCGCTTCCTCCAGCGTCCATTCAGTGGGGCCAAGCGGCGTTCGAATTTTCGCGCCGCAACCGCAAGCGCACAGATGTGCTGCCGTGCCGAACTCTTCGGAGGCATAAAGCACACCCGGCTCGAGGACCTTGGGCATGTGGTGAACACGCTCCAGTCGCAGCCGCTCAAGCCGCGGCATCGCTTGCAACCTTCAAATCGCGGATGTCGAATAGGAAGTTGTTGCCCTCCACACCATCGACGTAGAAGCCGCGCAGTTGCTTGAACCGCACCACGGCGATGGCGGCGTTGAGCGCGTTCAGCTCGGCAATCTGAATGTTCGTCCGGTAGATCCCTTCCGGCGCATCCTGCGTCTCCGCGTGACCAGCGGCGCGGAGTTCCGCTGCTCTGTCCGGAGGGTAGTACGTCGTGCGCAGCATGCCCTTGATAGGTCCGTCCTTCGACAGCGACGGTCCCATGCCAACGTCAATAAAGGGGATGCCTTTGGCCATGAGCATCTCGAAGACTTCAGCGCGCGAAGAGCCCTTGTCGACGCAGACGAATGCGAAAGTCACGCCATCGAGATCACTGGCCGAACTGCTGTCAAGCATCTTCGACCGCAGGACGAGACCGTGGCGGAAGTTGTCGTAGCGGTTGGCGTAGACCTCGGCCTTGGTCCGCCCCAGTTCCTCGACGACAAGTCGACCAGGCGAGCGATAGGCGTTGTGCACGTGGAAGGGATCGACGTCGAAGGCTCGAATCTCCTTCACCGGCGTCTTGACTACGAAGTCGAGAACGTAGCTGCCTGTGCCGCCGAGACCGATGATTGCAGCGACCTCGTCAGAAAATCTCCGGGACAACTCAGTGATCTCAGCTCGGCTGGTCAGCGTATCCTGAAACTTGAAGACAGACGGCTCTTGCTCGGCTTCTACGACCCGAAACGTGTACGGACTCGCGTCGCACTTCGACATCGCCGGGCCAGCGATCAGCGCGACGTAGCTCTCGATCTTGTCGAAGAAGTTTTCAAATTTTCCCGTGTCGCGCGGCTTGTTGGAGAAGGACCGCTGCACTACCACGTCCGCGCTGGTTTGGCCCAGGGCCAACTGATGCGGTCCACCAGCCAAGTTCGCAACGGGCGAGCCGTCCATGTTGTGCGGTACCCCGCCGCTGAAGTAGATCTGGTGATCATCCTGCACGACGCGAACCTCGTCGACGAACACCAGCTTGGCGACGAAGGCCGCCCACTGAAGCGACCCGGAGCCGTCGAGATAGGGAATGTCGCGAACGATCAAGTGCGCCCCGTCGACGGCTAGGGCATAGCCCTTTCCGGCAAGGCGACGAAGATCCTCGTTATGACTGGCCAGTCTCTGAAACACTGAACACCATCCCGTCCTTGACCTTCACCGACTCGCCCGGAGAAAGGATGCCCTCCGGCTTGTGGCCTTGCCCCCGGGTGTACTTGACCGAATAGCTGATGCCCGACGCGGGCGAGTAGTCCTGCACCTCCAGAGTGACGACCTGCGTAAACGAGATCTCCTCTTCCTTCGGCCACTCGTGTGGCGTGCCCTCAACGACGATCGTGACGGTCTTCGGTTCATGGGCCATGACGGCCTCCTTTCTGCAGTGCTCGCACTGATGAGCAGTTCTTGCTAGGCGCCCGCGAACAGCCGTTCGATCTGGACATGCTGCACAAGCGCGGATGTATACAGCCGTGACTGATAGCGGACAAAAGCTCTCAAATCAGCGGAAGTGACTTGGCCGTGAAGGCATCCCGGGTGAGGTGAGCAAGGTAGGCGGCGCCCGCGACGAGGCCGACCAATCGCGCCAGCCGCTGCCAGTCGTCTTCGGCTTCCCATTTGTACAGGCGATGCAGTCCGTACCCCAGGGCGGCGAACGCGGTGACGCTGTGAAAGAACTTTCGGTGGTTCGGATGTAGGGCCGGCTCAAGAACGTCTGGCAGCGATGGCAGACAGGCCGCTGCGGCGCCCATTGCGAACGGCATGGCGTCGACGGGGCGACCCTCACGGTCTCGCACTACAGCGCACGCGCACGCTACGGCGACAAAGTTGAATTGAGCGTGTTCGATTGCGCAAGCCATTGGTGGACTCCGGTAGGTAGCTTCAGACGATGGACAGGGGGAGCGTGGTCGCGGTCATAGGCTCAGAAGCCGCTTGCGGTCCTTGCGGTAGAGCTTCACGGCCAGCAGCAGGCATGACGCCAGCGAAGCCCAGGCTTCCTTGTCATACCGATGCCCGATCTGCTCGCGCACAACATCTGTCAGCGGCGCGAGCAAGCCTTGCAGTTCGATCTGCCCAACGAAATACTCGCCAGCCAGCATGAACCCCGCGAAGGAAACCAGCCCGAGCACGATCGCAAACTGGGTTCGAGGCGAGTACGCAAGAACGACGAGGAATTCAATCAACCAATCTTTCATGTTTGCTCCCTGCCCAGCCACTTCAGCGCTGAAGTGCGGCTTGCGCTGCGGCGATCGCTGCGTCGGAGCCTTGCAACTCCATGGAAGCAGGCCCACCACTAGCGCTCCGCTTGAAGCGCACAGTCACACCACCGTGGCGAAGCGCGGCAGCTTTTGCCTTCGACGCGAGGTCCTTCTCAATAACGGCAGTTGCCGCTTTGAGCAGGTCGTTGGCGGTCGGGCCTTTGACACTGATCTTGATCACTTGGTATCCCTCGGTGGGCAGGGGTCGTTGCCGTGGGTGTCGCGCGCACGGATGCGGCCGTCCTGACCATGGATGAGCAACTCGCCCTGCCCCTGACGAGCCATCTGGCGGCCGGCCTGTATCGCCTGGGCCTGGGTGTCGAACACTTGGCTGGCACGTTGCCCGCCCTCACGCAAAGTGCCCCATTGATCGCCGCGCTGCACGATGTGGACGTTGTTTCGGTTAGCCATGAGAAGCCTCCAGTGGGTTGACATGCAGAAGTTTACAAACGATAATATAAAAAGTCAATATGTAAACCAACCAAGTCGGAGAACTCGATGATCGGAAACCGACTGAAGCGAGCCCGGGAGGCCCTTGGCCTCTCCCTGCGCGACCTCGAAGGCGCCATCCATGGGCAGGTCTCTGCCCAGGCCATCGGCAAGTACGAGCGCGGCGAAATGATGCCGGGCTCGACGGTGCTGCTCGCCCTCGCCAAGGCACTGCACATCACGCCTGAGTTCCTGCTCAGCGAGCGCGAGGTCGAGCTCACGGGTGTGGACTTCCGCAAGGCGCCGCAGGCCGGCGTGAAGGAAGAGCGGGCGGTCGAGGCGTCCGTGCTTGATCAGGTGGAACGCTACCTGGAGCTTGAGGAACTACTGCCAGGTGTTGACGAAGCCTGGCAGGCACCGACGGGACGAGAGTTTGCGATCCATCGCGTCGAGGACGCGGAGCAGGCTGCAGATTCGCTGCGCAAGCTATGGTCGCTGGGCATCGATCCAATCCCCATCATGGCTGAGCTGTTGGAGGACAAAGGTGTCAAGGTCATCGCACTTGATCTGCCGGAAAGCGTCTCTGGCTCGAAGGCGTTCGTCCGCCGCCGGGAGCACGACGACGTACCGGTCATCGTGGTGAACCAACACCATAACGGTGAAAGACAGCGCTTCACGCTGGCGCACGAACTTGCGCACCTGGTGCTGCGCTTCAGTGATCTGAGCGATGCAGAACAAGAGAAGGCCGCCGATCGATTCGCCGGCGCGTTCCTGATGGCAAAGGACATGGTGCTGCGGCTGCTGGGCAGCCACCGCACGTCCATCTCGCTTGGCGAATTGGCAGAGCTGAAGAAACTGTTCAAGGTCAGCATCGCATCGTTGGTGGTGCGCTGCTCGCAGCTTGGCGTGTTGACGAAGGCCGCCTACGGTCGCCTCTGGGCGCAGATCAGGGGCCTGGGGTGGAACGGGCCGGCCTCTACCGAGCCGAACGCACTGCCGCCCGAGGTGCCACTGCGCATGGAGCGCATGTGCATGCGTGCAGTCGCTGAAGGTGCGATATCCGAAGCCAAGGCGGCCGAACTCCTCAGCATCAGCGTGCGGGAACTGGATCGCCGGCTGATGGGGCAAGCCGCCTGATAGACCATGATCATCCTGGTCTCGGACACGTCCATCCTGATCGACCTGGAGCGAGGCGGGCTGCTGGAGGCCGCTTTTTCCTGCGGGCTGACCATGGTGGTGCCAGACCTGCTCTACGAGCGTGAACTCGAGCCCGAAAATGGACCCCTGCTCCGCAAGCTGGGCCTGGGGGTCGTCTCGCTGACACCGGAAGAGGTGGGATTCGCGCAGCAACTTCGCGCCGAACGAAAGGCACTTTCCCTGCCCGACTGCTTCGCGCTCAGCTGCGCTACGCGTGCGAATCACGCGCTCGTCACGGGGGACAAGATCCTGCGCGCCGAGGCCGCTGCCCGTCTTGGTACCGTGTATGGGCTGCTCTGGATCCTAGACCAGATGGCTGCGTCCAGAAGTGTTGCCACCACGATCTTGTACGAGGGCTTGGCACGTATTTCATCCCATCCTCGATGCCGACTTCCACATGGCGAGGTGCGCACGCGACTGGATGCGTGGGCGCGCTCATAGGTTGGGAGCCCGACACCAGGTCTTTGCACAATGGCAGGCTCTGTAGCGCCTAAGCTCCGTTGCTCATTTCAATGCCGCCTCAATGACTTTGCGTGACGCTTTGATCTCGCGAGCGGCCGTGGTCTGTGCCGCCGCAAGTGCCAGCTATCGCTGCCGAACCGACGTTTGCAGTGCTATCACGACCAGCCGAGCTGGATCGTCTGTGGGGACTGCGAGACAGGCGCCGGAGGCTAGCTTCAGATGTAGGCTTGCTGGTCAGGACATTCACTTTGCCCAGGCTTCCGATCCGAGGGGCAACGAATTCAGCTCCGTCCGCGATTCACGCCACTGAGGCCAGTGGCGATCCAGCATCGCTAGGAAGCGCTCGTTATGGCTGGGCTCTAGTAGATGGACCATCTCGTGCACCACCACATACTCCAGCAGGTCCTTTGGCTTCTTCACCAGCTCCGTGTTGAGCCGGATGTGATGCTTACGCGGGTTGCAGCTGCCCCACTTGGTCTTCATTCGCTGCAGGAAGTAGCCCGATACGCGAACACCGAGCTTGCTTTGCCATTTGTTGATCAACCCTGGCACGACCGCGTGTAACTGCGCCTTGTGCCACTCATGCATGACCTCTGCGCGCTTTTGTGCTGACGATCCCGGCCGCACTTTCAGCGTCATGCGTCGGTGGCCGAGCAGCACTAGCGGCTTCTCATTGACCTCGGCAACTGACATCAGATACCGCCGCCCCCATAGGTAGTGACTCTCGCGCTCGACGAACTGGCGCGGCGCCTCGCGCGCCTGCGCGTTCAGCTTCACCCGCTGTTCGCGGATCCAGCCCAGCTTCGTGATCGCGTAGGCCCGCGCAACCTCCGTTCGCGTCGCATGCGGCGCCACCAGCGTTACGCGCCCCGTCGGCGGGTGCACGGTCAGGTGCACATGCTTGACGTCCTTGCGCGTCAGCGCGACGAGCACGTCGCCCAGCTCAATGGTCTCTTGCATCAGTAGCCCGGCTGGTTTTTGATGATGTCGAAGAGTGCCTGGGTCGCTTCCCGGTCCCTATCCAGCAGCGGGAAGATCGCGTTCTGCACCGTCCGCTCCCGCGTCTCGTCGCCCTTCCAGCCGGCCGGCGCACGTTCGCGCACTGCGAGATCGATCTTTAGTGCCAGGGCGGCACGATGCTCTTCGTCGGTGGGGTACTTGAAGGTCTTGGCCGGGATCGAGTCGAGGTTGTTGTAGATCGTTGCGGCCTTGGTGTTGCCGTGCAACGAGGCGGGAACTCCAACCCCCGGCTGCTTCTCGGCCAGCTTCCTCACCAGTTCCTCGGCCTTGCGCAGGAACTCCTCGTACGCCTCCGCGTCCGTGCGGCTCTGCGCGATCAGGTCGTCCAGCAGCTTGGACATCTGTTCGTAGAACTTCGGGTCGGTCAGCTGGTCTCGGATGATCGTCTTGCGGACGTTGTTGATGATCCCTTCGGCGACCGCCTTCTTCGACAGCTTGCCCTGTTCGTTGAGTTTCTTGGCGATGGCGTCGTGGATGCCCGTCTGCACGATCAGCTCGGTCAGCGACAACGCGCCCAGGTCACCCAGGTTCGCCGCCGCATCGGCCTGCACGTAGGTGTTGAGCAGGTGTCGCATGTCAGCTTCGAAAGGCTTGATGTCCAGCTCCTCACCTGCATGCTTCTTGATCGAGGCCCGGATGCCGGCATAGAACTCGACCTCGCCCTTGATCGCCGCGGCCTCGGCGTCCGAGTAGCACGCCTCGGTCAAGTGTGTGGCGATGTTGGCGTAGGCCCGCACAAAGAGCGCCACCGCCTTGTAGAACGAGATGCGCAACGCCTCGGTCGCGTCCAGCGCGCCCGGGTCGGCTGCATCGCCGCAGAAGTAGCGCAGGAACTGCTCTACGTCCCGCGGCGACGGCACCGGCTCGCACAGGTAGTGCAAGGCCTGCCGCGCATCGTCCAGCTGCGCCTTGCCCTCCACCAGCCAGTTCTTCAACTCGACGTTGTTGCCACCATCACCTTTGTCGCCGCCTTCGTCGATGTCCAGTTCGTCGGAGCTGTACACGGCGATAGCCTGCTGCACGTCGCCGAACAGCTCCTTGAAGTCGACGATGTGGCCGTAGTCCTTGTCGGCGCCGTCCAGTCGGTTGGTGCGGCAGATGGCCTGGAACAGGTTGTGGTCGCGCAGCTCGTTGTCCAGGTAGATGTAGGTGCAGCTCGGCGCGTCAAAGCCGGTGAGCAGCTTGCTCACCACGATCAGCAGCTTCATGTTCGCCGGCTCATCCTTGAAGCGGCGCTTGGTCTCGTCCTCGTACTGCTTCGTCGTCTGCCCAGACTTCAGCACATGCTGGGTGTAGGTGTCGAACTTGTAGCGCTCGTCGCTGTTCGGCGGCTCGCGCGAGATGGCGTTGTGGTTCGGTTCGTACGAGGTGATGACGCCGCAGTAGGGGCCGAAGCTCGTGTTCTGAAACAGCCGGAAGTAGTGGCATGCGTCGTAGATTGACGCCGCCACCAGGATGGCCGTGCCGCGGTTGTTATCCAGCCGGGGTTTCAGGCTGAAGTCTTCGATGATGTTCGCGATGATGCGTTGCTTGCGCTCGCCGGCGCTCATCAGCTTTTCCAGCGTGGCCCAGCGGCCGCGCAGCACCGACTTCTGGTAGCGGTTCAGGTTCTTCGTCTTCTGCTCGAACCAGGCGTCGATCTTCTCCGGCGTCAGCAGTTGCTGTGGCACATCGCGCGCCTCGTACTTCAGGTCCAGCACCACCTTGTCGGCCACGGCCTGGTGGAACTTGTAGGTGTGGATGTAGGTGCCGAACACGTCGCGCGTCATCTGCTTGTCGCGGCGTAGCAGCGGCGTGCCGGTGAAGCCGATGAACACCGCGCCTTCCAGCCAGCGCTTCATCTGCTTGTTCATGTCGCCACCCTGGGTGCGGTGGCATTCGTCGACGAAGACGTAGAAGCGGCCCTGCACGCGCGGCGCCGCGCCGGTCAAGTCGGGCTCGAACTTGTGGAGCAGCGCGCACAGCAGGCGCGGCGTGGTGGCGGCCAGCTTCTGCGCGAACTCGGCGCGCGAGGTGATGCGCGGCGAGGGCGAGTCGGTGCCGATGACGCCCGCGTTGCGCATCACGCCCTCGATCTGCTTGTCCAGCTCGTCGCGGTCGGTGATGACGAGGATGCGCGCGTCCGGGTCGTGCTCCAGCAGCCATTTGGCGATCAGCACCATCAGGATGCTCTTGCCGCTGCCCTGGGTGTGCCAGATCACGCCGCCCTCGCGGCGCGCCATGCGCTCCTGCGCGGCCTTGACGCCGAAGAACTGGTGCTGGCGCGGCACCTTCTTCTGGCCCGCGTCGAAAATGATGAAGTTACGGATCAGGTCCAGCAGCCGCGCCTTGCTGCACAGCTGCGTCAGCGGCCGGTCCAGCAGCACGCCGGGCACCACGTCGGCGGCCGCGGGGTCCTCGTCCTTCCACTCGACGAAGAACTGCTCCGGCGTCCCAGTGGTGCCGTAGCGCAGCCCTTGCGAATCGCTGCCAGCCAGCACCAGCTGCACGGTGCTGAAGTAGCCCTTGTTGAAGATCTCTTCCTGGTTGGTGATGAGCTGGCGCACGCCGTCGGCCAGCTCCACCGAGCTGCGCTTGAGCTCGATCACCGCGATGGCCATGCCGTTCAGGTACAGCACGATGTCGGGCCGTCGCTGGTAGCCGCCTTTCAGCGTCACCTCTTCGGCCAGCGCGAAGTCGTTGGCCTCTGGGTTCGCCCAGTCCACCAGGTGCACCGTCTCGTGCGCCTGCCCGGCCGCCGTCTGCACCGGCACGCCGTAACGCAGCAGTTGATAGGTGCGCAGATTGGCCGCGTACAGCGTGATGCCGGTGGAATCGGCCGCCGTCTCCAGCTTCTGCAGCGCCGCGCCGATCTGCGCCGGCGTGTAGCCGCGGGCGGCGAGGTTGTCGCGCAGCAGCGCGGTCTCGATGCCGCGGTTGTGCTCGCGCTGATGCCAGTCGCCCAGCGCGCGGTAACCCAGTCCGCCAGCCGAAGCTGGTGCCGTGAAGCGCTGGACGGCGCGGTTCTGCGTCACCCGTTCGGGGCGGAGTGGCTGGGTCATGCGGCGGCTTCCTGCAATCGTTGTGGCGACCAAACCATCTCCACCAGCGCAGCGACCAGGTCTCGCCGCTCCAACTGCTGTTCCTTGGTGAAGGTCTCGAATGGCTTGAACGGCAGCTGGCGCGCTGCCGCAAACTGCTGGAACTGCGGCTGGTGCACGTAGGCGCTGGTGTCCAGGCTGGCGGCATAGAAATTCTGCTTGGCGTAGTGCATCCGCTTCTGGTCGAAGGGCTTGGCCTGTAGGCTGCGGTTCACGTCGGCCGGCAGCAGCAGCAGCAGCAGCGAAGCGACGTGATTGCGCCACTCCACGAACTCGGCCTCGGTAGCGAACAGCGTCTTCACCGCCTCGAAATCGTCGGCCCAGATGTGCTCGATGTCGAAGGGGTTCTTCACCTCACGGTTCACCAGCTTGTCGATGGACTCCGTGCGCCCGGCGCCGGTCTCGGTGGCCTCGGTGATGCGCGCCAGCAGGTGGTAGATGTAGCGCCGGCTGAACTGGTTCAAGCCCAGCCCCTGGATGCCCGTGCGCCCCTTGGCCGCGCTGCCGGCGAAGGTCACCTCGTCATCGGCCAGCTTCTGCTGCAGGATGGGCACCAGCTCTGGCAGCGGCTTGCGCCGGATGTCGCGGCACAGCAGCCACATCGCGTACGACACGCTGGAATAGCCCACCCGGATGTAGTTCACCGCCCGGCGAATTAGCCAGATGTCCAGGTAGGTGGCGGTCACCGCCATCTTGCGGCGCACGGTCTCGTCGTCGTCGGTCTCCACCAGCGGCGCCAGCAGCACTGTGCTCTGCCAGGTGAAGTCGTTGTGGGCGTTGTAGTACACGGCCTGCAGGCCCGGCGTGTAGTGCCTGCTGGCCTGCAGCACGCGCCGGTAGGCCTTGGCGAAGAACGGAAAACTTTCAGCCATCAGCTTCTGGTTGGCCTGCGCCTTGCCCAGGCCCAGGTGCGCGCTGTGGTCGCGCACCCAGCGGTGGAACACCGAGCCGATCAGTTCCCAGTCCTTGTCCACCGCGCCGGCCTTGCGCTCGCGCGTGCTGTCGGCGTACTGCGCGCGCAACCAGGCCTTGATGCAGTTGGCGTCGCGCTCGGGCTCGTGGCTGCCGCCCCAGGAGATCAACTCCAGCACCTGCTGCTTCCAGGTCTGGTTGACCTGGGTGCGGGCCTGCGGCTCTTCGATGGGCGCCAGCAGGTAGGCCTTGAGCATGTCCACCGGGCTCAGCGGCTTGCCCCGGTCGTTCATGGTCTCGAAGATGGCGTAGGCGTAGCTGTCGTTGTCGGTGGAAATCTCGATCAGGCCCACCTGCGTCAGCAGCCAGTAGATGAAGTGCGGCAGTGCAGGGCCCAGCTCGGCCATCAGGTCGTTGGCCTCGATGTCGCCGTAGCGGGCGTACATCGTCTGGATGGACTCGTCCTTGCCATCCGGGCTGAAGGCCTGGCCCTCGAACAGCGCTTTGATGACCGGCAGCCGCTCGGGGATGTCGAGGTTGAACTTGGGCTGACCCAGGTTGTCGCTGAAGATGAGTGGGGCCAGGGTCTGCACCACCGGCAGGGCCTGCACCTTGGCGGCGCGGTACAGGCAGATCAGAAGCAGCGTCAGCGAGGTCACCCGCTGCTGGCCGTCGATCAGGTAGTTCTTGCCGTTGCGCTTGCTGACGATGATGGAGCCGAGGAAATACTCGCCGTAGCCGCTGACCGCAGGCGTCTCTTCGCCGGGCTTGTAGTGGCTGAAGAACTTGGCCTGCAGATCGGACAGCAGCTCGTCGATGTTCTCCTTCTCCCACTTGTACTCGCGCTGGTACTCGTCGATGGAGAACGACTGGCTTTGCAGAAGCTGCTGCACGTTGCGGTAGTGCGGGGTGATGGCGCTCATACCAAGCGGGTTCTTCCGGTCAGGAGTTCTTGCATCATCCCCTGCTTGAGCGCGCGGGTCTTGTCGCGGCGGGCTTCGAGGGCGGTGAGTTCGGCGTCCATGTCGGAGAGCACGCTGGCGATTGCGGTCTGTTCATCTGCCGAGATTGACAACTTCACTTTGAAGGCGGTCAAGGCGGTCTTTTGTACGTTCGGCAATCCGGATCCCACGCGAAGCGCCATGATGGCAGGCTGCTGTGCCTTGAGCGCTTGGTAAAGAAAGCGGTTGTCGATCGAGTTCGGAATCACCGAGTAGCAGTGTCCGCCGCACCAGTACGGTTGTTCCATGAACTGCACATGACCGCAGGAGTTGCCGCCCTCGCTGATCGCGATGGTGTGCCCTTTGGAATTCCACTTGGTCGTGTACCCGGACGGGGTTGTGCCACCGTTCAGGTGGGCGAACTGGCCGGCATCGTCTAACTCGCTGCTACGCAACTGAGTTCCTTTCGAAACTGCCGCAAGTTCGCCGAGGAGCCTTACCGTCCAATCGGAGTGAAAACCCGGAAGCCGGGTCTGGCCGGTGAGGAGTTGCTGCATGGCGGCCTGCTTGAGGTCGCGCTTCTTGGCGATGAGGCGGTCCAGCCCGTCCAACAGCGAGTCGACATCACTCAGTGCCTCAGCGATGGCACCTTGCTCGGGAAGCGGTGGCAGCGGCAGATGCACCTTCACCAAGTCGGATTTCTTGACGTGAACGAATGACGCCTTGAACCCGTGAGCTTGCTTCGCGATGTCCGCTTCTACTCGCGCGAAGACCACCAAAGAAAACGGCAGCGTGATCTGTCGCTCGTCGATGGCGACCTTGAATATGTGCTGGTTCAAGACTCCCGACGGGCCTGCCCAAACACGTGCCCCGAAGGATGAGCCGATCGTTCCGGACCAAGCGAACAGAAGATCGCCCGGCTCGACTCGGTTCCTTTCGGCGACTGGAGCTTGCGAGAAGTTAAACGGCGCCGAGGGGTCGTTTAGATTCTGGATTCGGACAATCGGCGTGCCGCTCCGCTTCCAGTCCTCGGGCTTGAAGGCGCAGCCGTTGACTAACCGAAACGTCTGTCCGATCGAGCGGACTGCCCAGTCATCTGGAATCACGCCCACCTCAGTGAGCTTGTATCCCGGCCTCAATTCCACACCGCCCCCATCTTCGCTAGGTGGCGACCGACCTTGGCTGCCAGTGCCGCCACCTTGTCAGTGAGCTGCGGCAACGGTGTCGCGTAGCGCTCGGCCAGCTCACGGATGCGGCCGGTCAGCGTCTGCGACGCACGGTCGAGTTCGTCCCGCACGGTCGCCGCCAGCGTGGCCATCCACTTATCGTCGATCACCAGCGACTGAATATCCGCCTTGGTCAGCTTTGGGTACTTCGCGTAGGCCAGCGTGTCGAGTGCGGCCTCAGCGTCCTTGATCTGCTTCTTCAGCGCGGCGATGCCGTTACCCAGGTCCAGCCACTGCTTCAGTAACTTCAACTCGTCGGCGCCGTCGCGGTCGCTGCCGATCTCGCGTATGCGCTCCTTCACCGCCACGGCAGTGATGCTGTCGTAACCCGCGAAGATGCCCTCGTCGCCACCTTGCTCTTCCTCCAACTCGGTCTGGCTGGCCATCGCCGCGTCCAGTTCGGCCTGCAGCGCGTCGAGAGCGGCCTGTTCCGTGGCGAAGTAGCGGGCGAGGATCAAGGGCTTCGGGATCAGCTCGCAGGTCCAGCCGCGGTCCTTGGTCTTGCCCTTTTTGTCGGTCTCCAGGATGCGGCTGGTCTTGGCCACCCAACCGTCGGCGGCGATGAGGTAGGCGTCGTCCTGCATCGTGGCGGCCCAGTAGTCCATCAGGTGCTGGTAGACGTCGTAGGCGTCGATCAGCGGCACGTCGGCGAAGGCGGTCAGCAGCTCTTCGGCCAGCGTCTCGATCATTGCCTTCGGGTGGCCGCCGGCGCCGAAGGCTTGCAGGCGCTTCGTGGCTGCGGCGCGCCAGTCGGCAAAGCGCTGCGTGGCCTTCTCGTTGAAGGCCTGGAACTCGGCATGGCCCAGGATGGCGGCCTTCAGGTCGGGCAGCGGCAGCTTCAACTGCAAATAGCTGCCGGGGCCGGCCGAGCCGAAGAAGCCACTGCGCACGCCGGGCAGCACCTGCCAGTAGGGCGCCAGCGGGCTGGCTGGGTCGTCAAGGTCGCGCGCCGGGATGCCGCCGCGCAGGTGGGCGGTGATGTCGTGCAGGTCTTCGGGGTCGCTGCTGTCGATGTAGCGCGGCAGGTTGAGGTTGAAGTCGTTCTTCGCATCGGCAATCTCGGCCAGCGGCACCCGTCGGGCGTAGCGCGGCACGTCGGCCTGGCGCTGGAAGGTGTCGACGATGCGGTGGATGTCCTGCTCGCGCAGGCGGTTCTTGTTGCCGTCCTTGATGTAGCCCTTGCTGGCGTCGACCATATAGATGCCGGTGCCCGCGGCCGCGCGTGCCGCAGCGCCGGCCTTGTCCAGTACCAGGATGCAGGCGGGGATGCCAGTGCCGTAGAACAGGTTGGCCGGCAGGCCGACGACGCCCTTCAGGACGCCCGAGCGCACCAGCTGCTTGCGGATGGTGGCCTCGGCGTTGCCGCGAAAGAGCACGCCGTGCGGCAGGATGCAGGCGCCCTGGGCTGTGCCCTTCATCGACCGGATGATGTGCAGCAGGAAGGCGTAGTCGCCCTGCTTGGCCGGCGGCTCGCCCCAGGCGAAGCGCTGCCAGGGGTCGGTGGCCGGGGTCAGGCCAGTGCTCCAGGTCTTTACCGAGAACGGCGGGTTGGCCACCACGTAGTCGTAGGTGCGCAGCTGCTGGCCGTCCTTGAACTTCGGGTCGGCCAGCGTGTTGCCCGTCAGGATGCTGGCCGTCGGGAAGTCGTGCAGGATCATGTTCATGCGCGCCAGGCCGGCGGTGGTCACGTCCATCTCCTGGCCTTCCAGGGTGATGTGCGTGCCGGCCTGGGCCGCCACCTTCAGCAGCAGCGAGCCTGAGCCGCAGGTAGGGTCGTAAGCCGTGGTCGAGGCCTTGGCGTTGTGCGGCCCGATGCCCAGCACCTTGGCGATGACGCGGCTGACTTCACTCGGCGTGTAGAACTGGCCCTTGCTCTTGCCACTTTCGGTGGCGAAGTGGCGCATCAGGTATTCGTAGGCGTCGCCCAGGATGTCGTCGTTCTCGGCGCGGTTGTCCGAGAAGTCGAGCTCGGGTTTCTGGAAGATGCCGATCAGGTTGGACAGGCGCTCGACCATTGCCGAGCCTTCGCCCAGTTTGTTGGGGTCGTTGAAGTCGGGGAAGTCGCTGCGCGCCAGGCGGGTATTGGCGTCGATCAGCGGCTGGATGACCTGGGTGTTGATCTTGTCGCCGATGTCAGCCTTGCCCTTCAGCGCCACCATGTCCTGGAAGCTGGCGCCCTTGGGGATGACCACGGGCGGGGCGAAGTCATCGCTGTGGCCGTATTTGTCGCTGATGTACTTGATGAACAGCATGAACAGGACGTAGTCCTTGTATTGGCTGGCATCCATGCCGCCGCGCAGTTCGTCGCAGCTGGCCCAGAGGGAGGAATAGAGGTCGGATTTCTTGATGGCCATCGGCGGGCGGGTCAGTCGGTGTTCAATGCACTTGAGTTGGTAGCCGCGGCGGCCTCTGTCTGCGGCGCCAGTCTTACGGTCCAGTAGTTGCCGGCTTCCTGCTGCACGGTCAACAGGTCGTAGGTCCGCAGCATATCCAGCAGGCCGGAGTGGCCGTAGGTCTGTGGCGAGAACGCCGGGTCGGTGCGTTTGAGGTATTGCCCAAGGGGTCCGAGGTGAACCTTGCCCTCGGCAGTGTCGGCCGCCATCAGCTTGACGGCTTCCACCACCATCAGCGGCCGGCGCTTCGGCGCAGGCTTGGTGGCGTCGGGCTTGGGCGCTGCCGGCTTGGTGTCGGCATGCTTTTGCGCCGGTGCCGCGCCATTGGGGGCTGGTTCGGGCGTGCCGGTGGGCTTCACCCACTCAAAGAACTGGTCGCTGGCGTTGCGTAGCGCGTCCGGAGTCTTCGCTTCGCCGACGATGTGCACCGTGGCGCCGCGTTCGTGCAACTTGCGGCAAAGGTAGGCGAAGTCGGAGTCGCTGGTGACCAGGCAGAAGGTGTCGGCCCGGTTGTCGAACAGCGCCTCCACGGCATCCAGGGCGAGGGCAATGTCGGAAGTGTTCTTGCCCGAGGCATATTGGTACTGCAGGCAGGGCGTGAAGGCCAGGCGGACCAGCGCCTCCTGCCACTTGTTGGCCAAGGTGGCGTGGTTGCCGTAGCCGCGGCGGAGCACGACGCGGCCGAACTGTGCGACGACCCGGAGGGCGTGTTCGAGGATCTCTGGGCTCGTGTTGTCGCAATCCACCAGAACGGCGACGTGAGCTTCGACTTGAGTGGCGGGTCGGGCGGACATGGATCTCCCTGTTTCTTGCCATCGTACGTTCAGCTGCGCCAGTGCGTCCCCGCCCACGCCTCCGTCCTCCGGGCGTGGCCTCGCCGACGCGCCCCTTCAGGCGTCCACCCGCCTCGGCCTCCTCACCGCCCGCACCTTCCCACTCGCCTCCAGCCGCAATACAGCAGCCTGGCCCCGTCGGACTCCAGCCCGCTCACGCCGGTGCCGGCGGGCATCTCCAGCCGCTCCAGCACGTCGCCGCTGGCCGGGTCGATGCGGCGCAGTTGGATCTTGCGGTCCAGGTACTGCCCCACCAACAGGCTGCCCTCGGCCCAGGTGAGCCCCAAGGTCTGGATCATCGGAGTCGAAAGTGACCTCAGCCTTTAGCAACCTCATCGGGCTGGGCAAGCCTTCAAAGGAAGGCGACCTGAACGTCGACGATCGGGAGCCCTCATCTCCTCGCTGAAGAAAAAGCTCCCGTTCACGCGGCCTTTGGCAAAAAAGCGGATGGCTGAAGATTTTTCCGTGGGGCGGGGCCCCTGGGACGCAGCTGTCAAGTTCTGAAGAAAAAGTTGAGATAATCTGATGATCTGGCAATAATTCTTCGCCCTGAAGATTTTTCCGCCTCTCACCACGCCGCCATGACATGAGCGACATCGGCTACGCCTGGATCCAGAACGCCGTGGGCGCCCCGGATTTCCTGGGCCGGGAGCGCGCCCGCCTGGCCCCGGTCAGCCGCATCGCGCATCTGGAAGACGGCAGCCTGCTCGTGCCGCACAAGCTGGCGCCGGAGCCAACGCTCCTGCACCACGCCCTGTTCGCCATCAAGCATGAGGGCGTGAGGCTGGGGTTGCTGCTCAGCGCCTTGCGCCGCATCCCGCCGGCGGAACTGGTGGCGTGGGTGCAGGGCACCCCTAACAGCCTCTACGGCCGCAAGCTGGGGCACCTGTGGGAACGCCTGCACCAGCGGCGACTGCCGGGCCTCGACGACCCGCGCGTGGCCTCGGCCTATGCGCCCCTGTTCGACCCCGAGCGGCATTTCGTGGGGCAGGTACAGCGCGATGCCCGCTGGCGCATCGAGTTCAATGGCCTGGGTGAACTGGGCTTCTGCCCGGTGGTGCGCAAGACGCCGGCCTTGGTGGCGCTGATCGGGCAAGACATCCTGGAGCAGGCCCAGGTCTTCGCCCACGAGGTGGGCGCGGCCATGCTCGAACGCGCGCTGAACTGGGCCTATCTCAGCGAAACCGAGGGCTCTTTCGCCATCGAGGGCGAAGCTCCCTCGCAAGACAAGGCAGCCATGTTCGCCGCGTTGCTGCGCCGGGCCCACGAGCGACGCCCCCTGACCGAAGACCTGCTGGTGGAGTTGCAGAACGCGGCGATCTCCAACCCCTTCGACCAGGCCGTGCAGTTCCGAACCGAACAGAACCGCCTGCAAAGGGATGTGCCGGGCGCAGCGGGGGTGACCTACGTGCCCCCTGCGCCCGAGCTCGCCGTTGACCTGATGAACGGCCTGATGCGCCTGGCCAACCAGCGTCCCGCCGTACTGGACGCCCTGGTGCACGCGGCCGTGGTGTCATTCGCCTTCGTGTTCATCCACCCCTTCATGGATGGCAACGGGCGCTTGTCGCGCTTCCTGATCCACCACTGCCTGGGCCAGTCCGGGCGCTTGCCACCGCAGTTCCTGCTGCCCATTTCGGTGGCGATGAAGAAGCACGAGGCCGAGTACCTGCAGGCGCTGACGGCGTTCAGCCGGCCCGCACGCGAACTCTGCCAGGTGACGTGGGCCGGCGATGAGCACTACACCTACGCATGGGCGCCGGAGGCCGACACCTGGTTTCGCACCATGGACCTCACCGAGTCCGTCACCTTCACCCTGGCCATGGCAAAAGCCTCGCTGGACACGCACATGCGCCAGGAGGTGGAGTTCCTTGCGCTGTTCGACCGCGTCAAGCGCTACATCAACGAGCGCCACGACCTGCGCGGCAGCGATCTGGCCGCCTTGATCGTGACGACCTTCCAGAACGGCGGCACGCTCTCCAGCAACCGGCGCAAGCGCTATGCAGACAGGGTGCAGCCGCACGTGCTGGACGCCATCGAAGCCGCCGTGAGCCAGGCCATGCAAGGGCACGCGCTGGACGGCGAAGACCGCGATTGAGCACCGACCGCATCGGTCGTTGAGCGCGGAAACCTGCCAACTCAGGCGCGCACCCGCCCCGGCCTCCTCACCGCCCTCACTTTCCCACTCGCCCCCCCGCCGCAATACAGCAGCCCGGCCCCGTCCGACTCCAGACCGCTCACGCCGGTGCCGCTGGGCATCGCCAGCCGCTCCAGCACGTCGCCGTTCGCCGGGTCGATGCGGCGCAGTTCGCTCTCGTCGCCTTCCCAGGTGCCGTGCCACAGGTCGCCGTCGACCCAGGTCACGCCGGTCACGTGGCGGTTGGATTCGATGGTGCGCAGGATCTTGCCGGTGGCGGGGTCGATCTGGTGGATCTTGCGGTCCAGGTACTGCCCCACCCACAGGCTGCCCTCGGCCCAGGTGAGCCCCGAGTCGCGGCCCTCGCCGGGGGCGGGGATGGACGCCACCACCCGGCCGGTGGCCGGGTCGATCTTGTCGATGCGCGCCTCGGCGATCTGGTACAGGTGCTTGCCGTCGAAGGCGGTGCCGGCGTCGGCGGCGCAGGCCAGCGTGCGCGTGGTCTCGCCGCTCGCGGGGTCGAAGGCCACCAGCCGCGCGCCGGTGGCGGCCCACACGCGCTGGCCGTCGTGCGTCACGCCGTGGATGCGCTCGGCGCCGTCGAAGGGGCCGTACTCGCGCACGATCTCGGCCGCGCGTGCCGGTGGTGCCTTGTCTTGCGCCGTCGTCTTGCGGGCTGTGTCTTGGATGGTGCTCATCGTCGGGTTCCTTTCCTTTCATGGGCGCGCTGAGGAATGGTGGCGCCGTGGAACCCAATCTACGTGAGCGGCAGCGCGGCACGGAGTAACAAGTTCGTCGTGAATCCGGCCAGCGGCGGCGCCAGCCAGCGCTGCGCGCGGGCCCGCCCGATGGCGCGCACGCGGCCCGCCGCCTCCAGCTCCACCAGCGCGCGCTGCACGGTGCGCTGGCTCGCGCCCAGCGCCAGCGCGAGGGCCGAGGTGGACCACGCGGCGCCGTCGGCCAGCAGCGCCAGCAGCGAGGCTCGGTCGCCGTCGAGCGGTGGCACCAGCACCACCACCACGACGGCATCGCTTTCTTCTTCATCGGTCCGCGGCACGAGCGCGAAGCCGCGGTCGGTGGCTTCGATGCGCGCCAGCGGTGCAGCCAGCGCCCGCAGGCGGCCGATCTCCACGCGCAGGCGGGCGCGGTGCGTCTCGTCGGGGCGGCGGGTGCGGAAGGCGTGGGCGATCAGCGCGTTGCGGTCGGCGTCGCCGGGCCAGGCCTCGGCCAGCGCGCGCGCCAGCGCAAACAGCAGCGGCCGGCGCGCCAGCGGCAGCCAGGTGCTGCCGGCCTGCAGGCCGCGGCGGCAGGCGTCGACCACCAGCGCGCCGGAGGCGAGCAGCGCTTCCACTTCGGCCAGGCGCTGCGGCTGCTCCTGGCCCGCGTGCAGGAGGCGCCGCGCGGCGGGGCGTTCGAGCGCGGCGCGCGCCTCGGCCACCTCGGCCTGCAACGCCGGCACGCCGGCGCGCTCGGCCGCCGCGTGGGCGCGGGCCAGTGCCGCCTGCGCCGGCGCGGTGTGCAGTGAGCGCCACGCCAGTTCGGCGGTGGCCAGCTCGGCCACCGCCAGCAGCGCCGGGGGCAGGCCGCCGCGGGTGTCGAGGCGGTCCAGTTCAGCGGCAGCTTCCTGCAGCCGGCCGAGCAGCAGCAGCCGGCGCACCGCGATCAGCCGCGCCTGCAGCGCATTGGCGTGGTCGCCGCGCGCCTCGAGCGAGGCCGACGCGGCCGCCAGCGTGCCGGGCGAGCCGCGCAGGTCGCGCATCGCGAGGGCCACCTCGGCCTCGGCCACCACGCAGCGTGCGCGGGCCAGCTCCTCGTGGGCGCCGAAGCGGCGGGCGGCGCGCTTCAGCAGCTCGCGGGCGCGCGGGTGCTCGCCGAGCTGCGCCATCGCAATGCCGCGCAGCGCCAGCGCCGGCGGATCGTCGCGCAGGGCCACGCGCTTGAGGGCGCCGAGTGCGTCGCCGGCCACGAGGGCGCGCGCCGCGGCGGCGATCAGGGAGTCCATCGCCGCAGGGTACTGCGCGGCGGCCGGGTTCGCGCCGCGCTGGTTGCGCTGCGGTGGGCGCGGAGCGCCTCACGTTTCGTCACAAGGCCCGACGCTAGACTGCCCCTCCTTTCGTCGTTCGTTCAAGGCAGGCACGCGATGCTGAAGACTTCTTTCTGCGCTCTCGCAACGGTCGCGGCGCTGGCCTTCACCGGCGCGGCGGGCGGTGCCGAGAGCTGCGCTGCGCTGCGCGAGCGCATCGCCGCGAAGGTCCGCGCCGCCGGCGCCACGCACTACACGCTCACCACGGTCGACGCCGACGCGGCGGCCTCCGGCAAGGTGGTGGGCCGTTGCGAGCTCGGGACGAAGAAGATCGTCTACGCGCGCGGCGAGGCGGGGCCCGGCGCAGCGGCGGTTGCGGCGGTGGCTCCGGCCACACCGGCGCCGGCCCGGCCGCGCACCGAACCCCTCCTCACCGAGTGCAAGGACGGCTCGGTGTCGCTGGGTGGCGACTGCGGGAAGTAGCAAGTGTCAAGCCGAAGGTCGCATTGCGCTGCAATCGGCGGGTCGCCCGAACGGGCGGCCCGCCGGGTGCGGAGTCCACTCCGTCATCATCTCCTTCGTCATCGCGCCGGCATCGCCAGCCGACATCGCCAGCCGACATCGGGTACGGCCGGCCAGGATGGAGCAGGCGATGTAAGCGCGGCGTCGCGCCCGCGACTACCTTGTCATCCCGAGGCTTTCGCGATCCCCACCCGACGAGAACTGCCATGACCATTGCCCGCTCTTCCTCCCGCAAGGCCAAGGGCGCGCGCGCCGCGCTGCAGACCGGCCTGCCCGGCCAGGTGGTGCTGGTGCTGCAGGGCGGCGGCGCCCTCGGGGCCTATCAGGTCGGGGTTTACGAAGCGCTGCACGATGCCGGCATCGAGCCCGACTGGGTCATCGGCACATCGATCGGCGCGATCAACGCCGCGCTGATCGCCGGCAATCCGCGCGAGCAGCGCATCGGGCGGATGAATGCGTTCTGGAACCATGTCGAGCAGCCGGCCTGTGGCGCCGGTCCGCTCGATTGGCTCGGCATGGGGAACTGGCTGGCCACCATGACCACCGTGATGCGCGGCATCCCGGCGTTCTTCGAGCCCAATCTGGCGGCGCTGCGCGGCACGCGGGCCAGCGTCGGCATCGAATCGGCCGCCTACTACAGCACCGAGCCGCTGCGCCGCACGCTGGGCGAGCTGGTGGACTTCGGGGCGCTGCAGGACGGCCCGACCCGGCTGACGGTCGGGGCCGTCAATGCCCGCACCGGTGCGATGCGGTATTTCGACAACCGCAAGGAGACCCTGTGCGCCGATCACGTGATGGCCTCGGGTGCGCTGCCGCCGGCCTTTCCCGCGGTGCGCATCGACGGCGAGCCCTACTGGGACGGCGGCCTCTACTCCAACACCCCGATCGAGGCGGTGCTCGACGACCGGCCGCGACGCGATTCGCTGATCTTCGCAGTCAACGTCTGGCACCAGAGCGCACCGGAGCCGGAATCGATCTGGCAGGTGATGGGCCGGCAAAAGGACATCCAGTTCGCCAGCCGCGCCGACAGCCATATCGCGCGCCAGAAGCAGATCCACCGGCTGCGCCACGTGATTCGCGAGCTGACCCAGCTGCTGCCCGCCGGCAAGCAGGCCGACCCGGCGGTGACGGAATTGTCGTCATGGGGCTGCGGCACCACGATGCACGTGGCCCATCTGCTGGCGCCGCGCCTGGAAGGCGAGGACCACACCAAGGACATCGACTTCACACCCGCGGGCATCAAGGCGCGCCGCGATGCCGGCTATGCCGACACGCGCAGGATGGTCGAGCGCTCGCCCTGGCGCGCGCCGACCGATCCGATCGAGGGCGTGGTCGAGCACATCTGAGCCGACCGCCCGCAACCACACGCAACACGGGAGCGACCATGAGCGACTACGACGCCATCGTGATCGGCAGCGGCCAGGCCGGGCCGTTCCTCGCGGTGCGGCTGGTGCAGGCCGGCATGAAGGTCGTGCTGATCGAGCGCGAGCATTTCGGCGGCACCTGTGTCAACGACGGCTGCATCCCCACCAAGACGCTCGTGGCGAGCGCGCGCACGGCGCATGTCGCGCGGCGCGCTGCCGAGTACGGCGTGAACGTGGGCGGCGCCGTCAGCGTCGACATGAAGGCCGTCATGGCGCGCAAGGACCGCGTCGTGGCGCAGTCCGTCGACGGCCTGACGCAATGGCTGCAGGGCACGGCGGGCCTCGAGCTGGTGCGCGGTCATGCCCGCTTCACGGGCCCGGACACCGTCGAGGTCGACGGCCGCTTGCTGCGGGCGCCGAAGATCTTCATCAATGTCGGCGGTCGCGCCGTGCTGCCGGATTGGCCGGGCCTGGACCGCGTTGCCGTGCTCACAAACACCGACATGATGACGCTGGACCGGCTGCCCGAACACCTGATCGTGGCAGGCGGCAGCTACATCGGCCTGGAGTTCGCCCAGATGTTCCGGCGCTTCGGCGCACAGGTCACGGTGCTCGAGGTTGCCGACCGGCTGATCGCCCGCGAGGACGCCGAGGTGTCGAGCGAGGTGCAGGCGATCCTGGAGCGCGAAGGCGTGCGCTTCGTGCTGGGCGTGGCCGGCGCACGCGTCGAGCCGCACGGCGCGGGCATGCGCGTGCACTGCACCGCGGCCGGCGCCGCGCACGAGATCGCCGGCAGCCACCTGCTGGCTGCGGTGGGCCGGCGGCCCAACACCGACGACCTCGGGCTGGCGCATGCCGGCATCGCCACCGACGCACGCGGCTTCATCACGGTGGACGATCAATTGCGCACCAGCGTGCCCGGTGTGTGGGCGCTGGGCGATGTCAATGGCCGGGGCGCGTTCACGCACACGTCCTACAACGACTATGAGATCGTCGCCGCCAACCTGATCGACGGCGAGCAGCGCGGCGCCAGCGAGCGCATCCGCGCCTACGCCTTGTTCACCGACCCGCCGCTGGGCCGCGTGGGCCTGAGCGAAGCCGAGGTGCGCGCGAGCGGCCGCGCGGCGCTGGTCGGCGTGCTGCCCATGACCCGCGTCGGCCGCGCCAGGGAGCGCGGCGAAACCCAGGGCTTCATGAAGGTGCTGGTCGATGCACAGACCGAACGCATCCTCGGCGCTTCGCTGCTGTGCATCGAGGGCGACGAGATCGTGCATTCGCTGCTCGACGTGATGGCCGCCGGCGCTTCATACCGCGTGGTGCAGCGCGCCGTGCACATCCACCCCACCGTCAGCGAGCTGATCCCCACGCTGCTGGGGCAACTCGTGCCGCTTGCCCCGCTGGAGAACCGGCCGTGAGACCGGGCGTGCCCGGCGCGCGGCCGACCCCGCTGCGACGCCGCGGCGCCGGGACGCCGGCATGACTGGGTGCGCGCAGGCGCGCCGTTCTAGAATTTCGCCTCTAGATTGCTGCAACGCAACAATTCTGTACCCCATTCGCGGATTCTTTCAGTAAGATCGAGGCATGCTGCGGTGCAGCAAATTGTGTCCCCCCCTCACCTCAATCGACTGGAGCTTCCCATGCTGAACACTGAACAATTCACCGCCACCAACAAGGCCAACTTCGAAGCCGTGATGGGCCTGACCGCCAAGGCTTTCGAGGGCGTCGAGCAGCTCACCGCGCTCAACCTGCAGGTCGTCAAGGCCGGCCTCGGCGAAGTCGCCGAAACCGGGCTGGCCGCGCTGTCGGCGAAGGACCCGCAAGCCCTGCTGGCGCTGCAAGCGGCTCCGCTGCAAACCGCTGCCGAAAAGGCCACCGCCTATGGCAAGCAGGTGTACGGCATCGTCGCCGGCATCAAGGCCGATGTCGAGAAGGTCGCTGCCGAGCAGGCCGCGGCGGCGCAGAGCTCGTTCGTCACCCTGATCGAGACCGCCGGCAAGAACGCGCCCGAAGGTTCGGGCAACGGCATCGCGCTGTTCAAGTCGACGCTGGCGACCATGAACAACGCATTCGACGGTCTGCAGAAGGCCGGCCGCCAGGCCGCCGAAACCGCTGAAGCCAACTACGCCGCCGTGACGGGCTCGGTGGTGAAGGCCGCCGGCAAGACCAAGCGCGGCTGAGCCGGCAAGAGCGCGACATGAGCGCCTCGTCGCTGCACCTGCTCGGACTGGACGATCTTCTCGGAGACCTCCGGTACGCGCGCAGGAGCGGCGATCTGGGCCGACTGGCCTTGCTCTTGTACTGTGAAGTCCGGCGCTGGGCCCGCATGGCGGGCGAGCAGGAACTGGCCGAACATTCGTCGGAGCTGTTCCTGCATTGCCCGCATACTGGCCGCGAGGAGTTCCTCGCGCAGGTCGACGACCTGATCGTCGAGCTGGAGAATGCCTACCCCGGGCATGCCCGAAGCGCGTTTGCCGACCCCACCGCCCGGCCCGCGAGTTCCATTGCGGCGGGTCCCGCGAAACACTGAAGACGCCGCCGACGGCTTCCTCGCGCGAAACTGCGCGCGACGCCGGGCTTGATGCCTGCGGGGTGTATGGTCGGTTCCAGATCCCGTTGACCGGTGCCTTTGGCGCACCACCGACACCCGAGGAGCACCCATGAACCTGCGCGCATTGGCGATCGTGGCGGTGGTGGTCGCGCTGGTGCTGTTCGCGCTGCTGAACTGGCCCGCCTTCATTGCACCGACCGCGCTGAACCTGGGTGTTGCGACGGTGAATGCGCCGCTCGGCCTGATCATGCTGGTGGCCACCGGCGTGCTCGTCGGGCTGTTCCTGGTCTACATCGTGTTCCAGCAGGCGGGCGTCATTTTCGAGGCGCGCCGCTACGCGAAGGAGCTGAAGGCCCATCGCGAGCTGGCCGACACGGCCGAGGCCTCGCGCTTCACCGAGCTGCGCCTCTTCCTCGACGCCGAATTGCGCAAGATCGAAGCGCAGAACGCCGCCGCCACGCGCGAGCTGGGTGCGCGCATCGAGCGCCTGGAGCAGCAGCTGCAGGACCGGCTCGCCGAGTCCACCCGCACGCTGTCGGCCCATGTCGGCGAGGTGGACGACAAGCTCGACCGGCTGCTGCCGCCGTCGTCGCCGCCGTGAGCTGAACCGGGCCCGGTTCGACGCGCCGCTCGGGCGGTCGGCATCGCCGCACCCGAAGCGGCTTGCCGCCACCCGCGTGTCGGGTACGCCCGTGGGTGCATGCTGGCAGCGGGCGTGGCGGCCGCCGGCGCGTTGGCAACGGTTCGTCAGGGGCTGTCGAATCCGGGGGCGGCGGTTCGTCGTGCCTGTGAGGTGAATTCGCGCCTCGATGTCCGAGCCATCCCTCAAGGAGAACCGCGATGAGCTATATCGATGGATTTGTGGTCGCCGTGCCCACGGCCAACCGTGAAACGTACCGGCAGGTGGCCGAACGCGCCGCGGCGGTGTTCAAGGAGTACGGCGCGCTGAAGGTCGTCGAATGCTGGGGCGACGATGTGCCGCAAGGCAAGCTGACCTCGTTCCCGATGGCCGTGAAGTGCAAGGACGACGAGACCGTGGTCTTCTCGTGGATCACCTGGCCCGATCGCAGGGCGCGCGACGCCGGCATGGAGAAGTCCATGGCCGACCCGCGGCTGAAGGCCGGCATGGACCCGATGCCGTTCGACGGGCAACGGATGATCTACGGCGGCTTCGAGGTGATCGTCGACCAGTGACGCCCGGCGGGGCGGCGGCCGCGCCGGCGCAGCCCCTCGTCAGCCGGGTCGGCCGTCCACACGCGCGCGCCACAGCATCGGCGCGTAGTGCAGCGCGTACAGGCCGAAGCCGCACGACCACAGCCAGGCCGACAGCACCACCGCCTCGACGGTGGCGCCCGGCAGGGCCAGCGGCACCAGCACCCGTACCAGTGCGGCGGCCAGGATCGACAGGTAGCAGGCGACGTCGTGGCCGTCGGCACGCAGCGGCCGGCCGGTGTGGCCGCGCGCGGTGCGCGTCATCATGCCGATGGTCAGGCCGCCGATCGCGCCGGCCGTCAGCGCATGGGTCGCGACCGACGGTGCCATCCAGCCGGTCTCGGCCGCCGCCCGCAGCGCTAGGTGCAGCGGGATCCACAGGTAGGCCGCGTGCAGCACCCACACCAGCGGCGTGCGCAGCGTGCGCCAAGGCTGCCACAGCCCGCAGCGCGCCAGGTGCGCCGCCGCGCACCCGCCGAGCAGGGCCGCGAGGGCAGGGCCGTGCAGGCCCAGCGCATCGGCCGCCAGCAGCGCCAGCACGCCGCCGAGCGCCACGCGCTCCAGGCCCGCGTGGCGGCGCGCCTGCGCGCCGGGCACGCCGCTGTTGGTGAACATCGGGATCACGCGCCCGCCCATCACGGCCATGATGACCAGCACCGCGTCCAGCGCGATCTGCACGCCCAGCCAGCCGGGCAGCTCGATCACGCCGAGGTGGGCGAGGTGCATGCCGAACTGTGCCGCACCCAGCAGCACCAGCAGCGCGACGAAGAAGTAGTTGCGCCGGTTGCGCGCCGCGATCAGCGGCACCGCCAGGCCGGCCGCGGCGGTCAGCGGGAACGCGGTGTTGACCAGCGCCGCGGTCCAGCCGAACGGCGTGAGCACCAGCACGCGCCCGGCCACCCACAGCAGGGCCATTGCGGCCAGCGGCGGGCCGGTCGGCGTGGGCCGGCCGGACCAGTTGCGCGCCGCGGTGAACAGGAAGCCGACCACCACCGCGAGGGTGTAGCCGAACAGCATTTCGTGGGCATGCCACAGCGGCCCGGCGAGGTAGGGCCGGCCGAGCCAGCCGCTGAACTGCAGCGACCACAGCAGCACCGACAGCGCGGCAAAGCCGCTGGCCAGCAGGTAGAACGGCCGAAAGCCGAGCTGCCACAGGGCGAAGCCCGGCACGGCTGCTGCTGCCGGCTCGTCGAGGCGCAGCGGCGCGGCCATCACGCGCGGGCCGCGGCGCGCGGCGCGGGGCCGGGGCGTCCGATGAACAGCACCCGCGACAGCGCTTCGCGGTTGTGCACCAGGTCCTCCAGCGTGTACTTGTCGAGCACCGCGTAGAAGGCATCGGTCGCCTCCTTCAGCACGCCGTGCAGGCGGCAGACGCGCGCGATGGAGCAGGTGTTGGTGGCCTTGTCGAAGCATTCCGCCGGCATTGCCGCCCCTTCGGTTTGCCGCACCACCTCGCCGACGACGACTTGCGCCGGTGCGCGCGCCAGGCCCAGGCCGCCGCCCTTGCCGCGCACCGTGGCCACCAGCCCCGACTGGCCGAGAAAGTGCACGACCTTGGTCAGGTGGTTCTCCTTCACCTGGAAGGCGGTGGCGATCTCGGCGATCGTCGCGCGGCGGTCGGGCTCCGAGGCCAGGTAGATCAGCACGCGCAGGCTGTAGTCGGTGAAGCGGGTCAGTTTCATGGTGGGGCGATGATGTCAGGAGCGCGCGGCAGCGGCCAGCCGCGCCCGCTCGGGCAGGCCCGCCGGGCGGCGCAGCAGGCGCAGCGCATAGACCGCCAGCAGCACCGCGCCGGCGGCGAATACCGTGTCGCCCGGCACGCGCAGCCAGACCAGCGTTTCCATCACGCCCGAGTGCACGATCGCCGGCGAGCGGGCGTACCACAGGCCCTGCGTCACGCTGGCCCAGGCCTGGTAGATGCCGGCCGGCAGCAGCGACAGGAACACCATCATCGCCAGGCCGATGTTCAGGCTCCAGAATGCCGGCTTCAGCAGGCGGTCGGCATGCAGGTGGTGTGCGTACAGCCCGCGCAGGCAGAACAGCATCAGGCCGATGCCGAGCATGCCGTACACGCCGAACAGCGCCGCGTGGCCGTGGGCCGGCGTCATGTTCAGGCCCTGCACGTAGTACAGCGAGGCCGGCGGGTTGATCGCGAAGCCCAGCAGCCCGGCGCCCACGGTGTTCCAGAAGCCCACCGCGACGAAGCACAGCACCGGCCACTTGTAGGCCGCCAGCCACGGCGCCGCGCGGCTGCGCCGCCAGGTCTGCAGGGCCTCCAGGCCGATCAGCGTGAGCGGCACGACTTCGAGCGCCGAGAACACCGCCCCCACGGCGATCACCGAGGTCGGCGTGCCGGTGAAGTACAGGTGGTGCAGCGTGCCGAGGATGCCACCGAACAGGAAGACGATGGTCTCCATCACGATCGCACGGTTCGCGTTCGCGGCGCGCACCAGGCCGAGCTTGGTGAAGATCAGCGCGACGACGGCGGTGGCGAAGACCTCGAAGAAGCCTTCCACCCACAGGTGCACCAACCACCAGCGCCAGTACTCGACCATCGAGTAGTGCGTGGTGCGGCCCCAGGTCAGCGAGGTGGCGTAGAAGCCGCCGATGCAGGCCGCCGACAGGAACACCATCGCGATCAGACCGCGGGTTTCGGAGGCGCGCCGCAGCGCCGGCCACAGCGCACGGCCGAGCAGGAACAGCCAGAACAGCAGCCCGACGAACAGCAGCAGCTGCCACACGCGGCCCATGCTGGTGAATTCCAGGCCCTGGTTGCCGATCCAGAAGGCGAACGCGCTGCCGCGCCGCTGCAGGGTGCCGAGCCAGCCGGTGACGGTGGAGCCGACCACGATGGCGATCAGCGCCCAGAACAGCACGTCGACGCCGAGCTTCTGCAGCCTGGGCTCATGGCCCGACAGCAGCGGCGCGATGTACAGGCCGGTGGCGAGCCAGGCGGTGGCGATCCAGAAGATGCCGACCTGGGTGTGGATGGTGCGGCTCACGACATAGGGCAGCAGTTCGGCCAGCGGCAGGCCGAAGAAGGACTGGCCCTCCACCGCGTAGTGCGCGCTGACGACGCCCATGACGATCTGCAGCAGGATCAGCCCGACCACCGCGAAGAAGTACTTGCGCGTGGCCAGCATCGACGGCGTGGCCTTGGCGCCGGCCAGCGGGTCGGCGGCCAGCGGCGCCAGCGGCTCTTCGTGCTTCGCGGCGCCGTGGTACCACAGCATGCCGGCGACGCCGGCCAGCAGCAGCACGATGCTGACGATGGACCACATGGCGCTGCCGGTGGTCATGGTGTTGCCCACCAGCGGTTCGTGCGGCCAGTTGCTGGTGTACGACAGGCCGGTCTCGCCCGGCCGGTCGGTGCCGGCGGCCCAGGCCGACCAGAAGAAGAACGCCGTCAGCGCCTGGCGGTCCTGCGCATCGGGCAGGGTGCCAGGGGTCATCGCGTACTGTTCGCGCAGGGGGGCGAGCGAGGCGTCGTCGCTGAACAGCGCCTCGTAGTGGCGTGCCACGGCGCGGATCGCCTGGGCGCGTTCGGGCGACACGAGGATGCGGCCGTCCGCGGCGGCGTAGGTGTTGGTGCGGAACTCCTGCTTCAGCAGCGCGTCGACCGCGGCCCGGTCGGCCACCGACAGGTCGGCATAGCCGACCCGGTACTGCCGCTGCGCGTGGATGTCGCGCCAGGCCAGGGCCTCGCGGTGCAGCCAGTCGGCCGACCAGTCCGGCGCCACATAGCTGCCGTGGCCCCAGACGGTGCCGAGCTGCTGGCCGCCGGCGCTGAGCCAGGCCTGCTGGCCGTGCATGACCGCGCCGGGGCCGAACACGACATCGCCGTCGGCGGTGGCGACCGCCTGCGGGATCGGCGGCGCCATCAGGTGGATCTGCCAGCCGATGTAGCCGAGCGCGCCGAAGGACAGGATGAAGACGAGGCCGAGCCAGCGCCACAGCCGGTGGTTCTTGTTCATGACGTTTTCCCCGGGGCCGGCTTCAGTGGCAGGAGCCGCAGCAGTGCTCGCGCGGTGCCAGCTTGACGATCTGCACGCGCCAGACGACGGGGCCCGCCTGGAGGTAGCTCCACTCGAATTCCCCCGGGCTGCAGGCCTGGAACTGCGGCCGCAGCGGCGCCGGGTCGTGGTCGTTGACCAGCTCGAGCGTGGCGCCCGGTCGCAGCGACTGGAAGGTCGAGAAGATCAGCGGGTGGCGCTCGCGCGGCGGGATGCTGCGGACGTCGAGGGTGGCGGATGCGGCGGGGGTCGAGGACATGGAGGCTCCGGACGGTGAGGTGGCGGTTTGAAGATGCATTTTGTGTACACCTATGCTAGCCGGCCTGGCCGATTGAAGCAATATTTAAAATGCAGCTTTTGGTTGACGCATGTCAAGGACGTGCCGTCGGCGTCGTGGCGGCCGAGGAGCGGGTCGTTCCGGATGCTCGCGCTGGCCATTGCCCTCGCAGGCCCGCGGCCCTTTCGATTCGGGGATGATCGACGCCTGCTTCGGTCCACCCACCCCGGCGAGATCCTTGCTGCGGGGGCGGGCCGGTCTTCCCCGCGTCTCCTCGACTCGATGACTTCCCACTTCCTGCGCATGGCCCTGGTGCTGGGCCTGCTGTCCTCGATCGGTCCGTTCGCGATCGACATGTATTTGCCCGCGCTGCCGGCCATCGGCGTGGCGTTGCACGCCGACGTGCATGCGGTGCAGATGAGCCTGATGGCCTTCTTCGTGTCCTTCGCCATCAGCCAGCTCGTCTACGGCCCGGCGTCCGACATGTTCGGCCGCAAGCCGCCGCTGTACGTGGGCATCGGGCTGTTCGTCGTCGGCAGCGTGGGCTGTGCGCTCGCGCCCGACATCGGCTGGCTGATCGCCTTCCGCTTCCTGCAGGGCCTGGGCGGCGGCGCGCCGATCGTGGTGCCGCGCGCCATCGTGCGCGACCTGCACACCGGCGTCGAGGCCACGCGCTTGATGTCGCTGCTGCTGCTGGTGTTCAGCGTGTCGCCCATCCTCGCGCCGCTGGTCGGCAGCTTCGTGATCGACGCCGCCGGCTGGCGAGCCATCTTCTGGGCCGTCACCGGCATCGGCGTGGTGGGCCTGCTGCTGGTCGCGCTGACGCTGGAGGAGACGCGGCCCGCCGCGCAGCGCACCCAGAGCGACGTGGCGAGCACGCTGCGCGCCTTTGCGCTGCTGCTGCGCGACCGCCACTTTCTCGGGCTCACGGCGATCGGCGCGTTCGGCATGGCCAGCTTCTTCATCTTCCTGGCCAACTCGTCCTTCGTGTTCATCGGCCACTACGGGCTCACGCCGCGGCAGTACAGCCTGGCGTTCAGCGTGAACGCGGCCTCGTTCATCGGCGTGTCGCAGTTCGCCGGCCGGCTGACGGCACGCTGGGGCCTCGCGAGCATCGTGCGGGTGGCGGTGCTCGGCTTCGCGCTGTCGCTGGGTGCACTGCTGGCCTTCAACCTGGCCGGCATCGACCGGCTCGACGTGATGATCGTCGTCATGCTCGTCGGCTACGGCTTCCTGGGCCTGGTGGTGCCGACCACCTCGGTGATGGCGCTCGACGACCACGGCGAGATCGCCGGTGCCGCGTCGGCGCTGATGGGCACGCTGCAATTGGTGCTGGGCGCGGCGGTCATCGCCGTCATGAGCCTGTTCGCCGACGGCACGGCCCGGCCGATGGTGGCCGGTATGGCCGCGGCGGCGCTGTGCGCGCTGGTGCTGACGCGGCTCACGCTGGGCGGGCGCCGTCGCGCGGCGCCGCCGGCCGCCGCGGCACACCCCGGCGCCTGAGCAGCCCCTCGCGCGGCAGAGCCTGCGCCGCCGTGACGGGCGGGCCGTCATCACGGCGACTTGTGCGGCGCCGACGATCTGCGGGTCTTCAACCCGGCTTGTCGTGCCGCTTGGAGCGCGCCATCGACTCGATATCCAACAACGTCTTCCGCAGGAGGGGCTCCATGTTCACCGGTCTTCGTCACAACGTTCGCGTCTATGCGCTTGCCATGCTGGTTTCCACATTGCCATGGGCCGCGGCAGCCCATGATGAGCAAGAACGCGAAAACGCGGGGCGGGATCCGGTCGTTCTGACGTTCTCGACGGTCGGTGACTCGCGCCAGGATCTGGTGGCCTTCGATCCGACGACGGGGCCGCTGTCCGGGCAGGACAAGATCTGGCTGCAGAACACCAAGGCCTTGTCTCGCATCATCCGTTCGGTGGAGTCGCAGCAGTCCAAGCTGTTGTTCTTCAACGGCGACATGATCATGGGCTACGGCCTCGCAGGCCCGACGGCGAGCAACAGCGTGGCCGACGTGACCGGTTCCGATCTGATGGCCTTCTATCGGCAATACGGCTTCTGGCGCGGCATGGTGGCGCCGCTGATGGAAGCCGGCACCTACGTGGTGCCGGTGGCCGGCAATCATGAAGTCCAGTCGAAACCACTGGGCAAGAAGGCCCAGGTCGAGAACGAAAACGCCTGGCGCGCCAACATGGGCGACCTGATCATCGACACGGCGCGCTTCAAGACCATCGTCGGAACCGATGCCACGAACGTCAATGTCCAGAACAATGGCGGCTACGACGGCCTCGGCACCGATCAGAGTCAGCTGTCCTACAGCTTCGACGTGGGCGATGCGCACTTCGCCGTGATCAACACCGACCCGGTGGGCAAGGACAATGTGGCGCCCACAGGCTGGCTGGCCAGCGACCTGGGTTCGGCCGCCGGGCGCGGCGCCAAGCACTTCTTCGTGTTTGGCCACAAGCCGGCCTACACGTACTACTTCGGCACCAACACCCCGCCCAACCCGGGCGTGTCCGGTCTCGACAAGTTCCCTGCGAGTCGCGATGCGTTCTGGAACGTGATCGAACAGTACGGTGCCACGTACTTCTGCGGGCACGAGCACGAATTCAACATGGCGCAGCCCAAGGGGGCGGCATGGCAGGTGCTGGTCGGTACCGGCGGCTCGCCGTTCGACGCAGCACCCGGCGAGGCCACCCTGAGTCCGGCCACGGACCGGACCTACGCCTGGGCGACCGTCAAGGTCCGCCGCAGCGGCAAGGTCGACATCGACGCTTACGGCTTCAGCGATTCCTTCGGACCCACCAAGGTGCTCAAGCACGTCACCTTGGCGCGCTAGTTCTGAAAGGCGTGCCCGCTGGGCGGGCCCCGGCGCACGGGTGTCCGTTCCGAGTCCGGGCCCTGAGCGGCCACGCGCACGGAGTCCAGCGCTCGCGCATCGTCGCAGCGCTCGGCCAGCTCGTCGAACAGCCAGCCCAGCGCGCGCCGGTCCATGCGCATCAACGCGTCGCTGCGTGCCGCGTCACCGGCCGGCAGGAAGGACGCCGCGCCGAAGTCGCCGAGCAGGCTGTCGCCGGCGTCGTCGACCAGGATGTTGTGCGCGTACAGGTCGCCGTGCGCGAGACCACGCGCATGCAGGTGCGCCAGTGCCGCCGCGATGCCGCGCGCGATGCGCTGTGCCCGCGCCGCGCTGAAGCGGGTGCCGTCGGCATAGACGTCGCGCGTGCAGCTCGCCAGGCTGGGCGGCGCGGCGAGGTTGGTGAAGCCGGGCGGGATCTTGCGCAGCACCAGGCCCTGCGTGCCGTCCGGGTGTTCGCCCACGCGGCCCTCGACGCCGACGATGTGGCGGTGCGCGCCGGCCGCGATGGACGCGGCCATCTCGCTGCGCGGCAGGCCGTCGCTGGTGATGCTGCCCTTGAACAGCTTCACGGCCACGGCCTGTGGCGGTGCGTCGGCGCGCTGCCACAGCGCCTCGTGGATGACGCCCGACGCGCCCTCGCCGAGCCGGGCGCGCAGCTGCAGCGCCGACCAGGGGATGCGCGCGACGGGTTGCGCCTGCGCGGTCTGCGTTTCGTGCGCATCGTTGTAGGGGTTGCCCGCAAGAGCCAGCCAGCTCAGGCGCGGCAGCGCGAGCAGCGGCTCGGGCAGCGCGTCGGCCACCGTCTCGAAGGCATTGGCCGACACGCGCAGCAGCTCCAGGTTGCGGCAGTCGGCCAGCGTGGCCGGCAGCGCGCGCAGCCGGTTGCCGGCCAGCATCAGCTTCTGCATCCGCGTGCAGCGGCCCAGGCTGTCGGGCAGGGCTTCGACGCGGTTGTCGGTCAGGATCAGCCAGCGCAGCGACGGCGCCAGCGCGGCCTCGGGCACGTGCTCGATGCGGTTGGCCTTGAAGCCGACGATGTCGAGCCGTGCGCAGCGGCCGAGCACGGCGGGCAGTTCGGTGAAGCGGTTGTCCGAGCAGAACAGCACGCGCAGGCGGCGCAGCCGGGGCAGGTCGTCGGGCAGCGACTGCAGCGCATTGCCGCTGAGGTTCAGCACCTCCAGCGACTCGGCCAGCGCGAAGATCTCGCGCGGAAATGCCGTCAGCCCGCAGGACAGGTCGAGCCGCTCGAGCCCGGCCAGGCGGCCGGCGCGCAGTTGCGAGAGCGTGTCCGGTGCTGCGCCGTCCATCAGTCGGACGACGAGGCCGAGCCGGCGGCCGACTTCAGCTTCTGGCCGCCGCTCTCGAGCACCTCGCCGGTCTTGCGCACGCCCTTGCGCACGGCGCGATCGGTCGCCTTGGCGCCGGTCTCGATGGCCTCGCCGGCCTTGTGTGCGCCGCGCTCGATGGCGGCGCCGGTCTTGCGCGCCCCGCGTTCCACGGCCGCGCCGGTCTTGGTGGCTGCCGTCGACGCAGCCTCGCCGACCGACGACGCGGCCTGCTTCACCTTGGACGGCTCCTCGGCCTGCGCCAGCACAGCGCTGGCGATCAGGAAAACGGCGATGACGGTCTTGCGCATGGGCTCCTCGCGGTCGGTGCGCCGGCCCCGACATCGCAGGCCGGCCCAGCCGCGATTTTGCGCGCCCCGGTCGAGGTCGCTGTAGCAGACCGTGTCAGTGGCTGATCATCCAGGGCCGCTTGCTCGGGAAGGCCTTGTTGCCGTTGGGCGCCGTCACCGTGGCGCCGCGTCGCGTGGGTGTGGCGCAGCAGCCGCAGCCGGCCGGGTGCCCGAGGCGCTGGTAGTCGCGCGAGCTCCTGGGTTCGTGGCGGGCGCGCTCGTTGGTCTCGATCGCGCTGCGGGCCGTGCCGGCCATCAGCGCCAGGCGCGGCGCGCCGACGAAGACGCGCGGCGACTCGCGGCTGCAGTCGGGGCAGGGCGCCGGATCGTTGCGCGCAGCCAGCGTGCGGAAGGCGTCGAAGCCGCCGCAGGCGGGGCAGGCGTAGTCGTAGGTGGGCATGGTGGCTGAGGCTCGCTGGCTGCGATGGCCCCTCACCCTGGTCCTCTCCCCGGTGGGGAGAGGGAGTGAGCGCGAGGGAGCATGGTGATGTGACGGCTCAGAGGTCCGGCGACAGCGGCATGTCGATCGAGCCGTCGAGGTACTTCACCGGCCCGGCGGCGCTGGGGTTGATGTCGAACTCGAAGATCTGCGTCGGCAGCCACAGCGTGGCGCAGGCGTTCGGGATGTCGACCACGCCGCTGATGTGACCCTGCACCGGCGCCGTGCCGAGGATGGAGTGCGCCTGCGCGCCGGAGTAGCCGAACTTCTTCAGGTACTCGATGGCATTGAGGCAGGCCTGGCGGTAGGCCACGTGCACGTCGAGGTAATGCTGCTGGCCGTATTCGTCGACCGAGATGCCCTCGAAGATGAGGTAGTCGTTGTAGTGCGGCGTGATCGGGCTGGGCTTGAAGATCGGATTCTTGATGCCGTACTTGGCCATGCCGCCCTTGATCAGGCTCACCTTCATGTGCACCCAGCCGGCCATCTCGATCGCGCCGCAGAAGGTGATCTCGCCGTCGCCCTGGCTGAAGTGCAGGTCGCCCACGCTGAGGCCGGCGCCGTCGACGTAGACCGGGAAGTAGATCTTCGAGCCGCGCGACAGGTCCTTGATGTCGCAGTTGCCGCCGTGCTCGCGCGGCGGCACGGTGCGCGCGCCCTCGGCGGCGGCCTTGTCGCGCGCGGTGCCGGTCAGCTTGCCCATGTGCGCGGTGCCGGCCGACGGCGGCGCGGCCAGCGGCGGCACGCGGTCGGGGTCGGTGGCGATGAAGCCGAGCTCGCGCTCGTTCCACAGGTCGAGCATCTTCCTGTCGGGCAGGCAGCCGATCAGCCCGGGGTGGATCAGCCCGGCGAACTGCACGCCGGGCACGTGGCGCGAGCTGGTGAACAGGCCGTGGAAGTCCCAGATCGACTTCTGCGCCTGCGGGAAGTGGTCGGTCAGGAAGCCGCCGCCGTTCTTCTTGCTGAAGAAGCCGTTGAAGCCCCACAGGCTGTCGGGCTTGGCGCCGATGTCGAGCAGGTCCACCACCAGCAGGTCGCCGGGCTCGGCGCCCTTCACGCCCACCGGACCCGACAGGTAGTGCACCGTGGTCAGGTCGATGTCGCGCACGTCGTCGGCGCTGTCGTTGTTCTTGATGAAGCCGCCGGTCCAGTCGAAGGTCTCGAGGATGAAGTCGTCGCCCGGCTTGACCCAGCAGGCCATCGGGATGTCCGGGTGCCAGCGGTTGTGGATCAGCTCGTTCTCGGTGGGGGACTTCGTCAGGTCGACCTTGATCAGGGTGTCGGTCATGGCATTGGCTCCTTCGTTCTGGGTGGGGTGGATGGCGGCGGAGGCGGCGACAAGGCCCCTCACCCCGGCCCTCTCCCCGCCAGCGGGGCGAGGGAGAGGACCGGTGCGGCGGCTCCCTCTCCCGCCGGGCGGGAGAGGGCAGGGGTGAGGGTGGTGCTGGGGCGCAGACTCATACCGACAGGTACTGCTTGATGTGGGCCACGTCGGTGCTGGCGCGCGGGGTCTCGTGCACGAGCCGGCCGCCCTCGATGACGAACAGCCGGTCGGCCACGTCCATCGCGAAGCTCAGCACCTGCTCGGAGACCACGATCGTGATCTCGCGCAGCTTGCGGATCTCGTTGAGCGCCTTCGCGATGTCCTTGATGATCGACGGCTGGATGCCTTCGGTCGGCTCGTCGAGCAGCAGCACCTTGGGGTTGGTGACCAGCGCGCGGGCGATCGCGAGCTGCTGCTGCTGGCCGCCCGACAGGTTGCCGCCCTTGCGGCGGCGCATGTCGAACAGCACCGGGAACAGCGCGAAGATCTCTTCCGGGATCTCCTTGTGCCTGGCGTTCTCCAGGCCGGTCTGGATGTTCTCCTCGACGGAGAGCGTCGGGAAGATCATGCGGCCCTGCGGCACGTAGGCGATGCCCTTGGCGACGCGGCGGTAGCTCTCGTCCTTGGAGACGTCCTGGCCGTCGATTTCGATCGTTCCCGACTTCAGCGGCAGGATGCCGATCAGCGACTTGAACAGCGTGGTCTTGCCCATGCCGTTGCGGCCCATGATCGCGACCGTCTCGTTCTTCTTGGCCGAGAAGTCGATGCCGTGCAGGGCCTCGCTCTGGCCGTAGGCGACGTGCAGGTTGGTCACATTCAGCATGGCGGACTCCTCAATGACCCAAATACACGTCGATGACCTTGGGGTCGTTCTGCACCTTGTCCATCGAGCCCTCGGCGAGGATCTTTCCCTGGTGCATCACGGTCACCTTGTGGGCGATCTGCTTGACGAAATCCATGTCGTGCTCGATCACGATCACCGCGCGGTTCTTGCAGATGCGCTGCAGCAGCTCGGCGGTGAGCTCGCGCTCGCGCGCGCTCATGCCGGCGATCGGCTCGTCGAGCATCAGCAGCTCGGGCTCCTGCATCAGCAGCATGCCGATCTCGAGCCACTGCTTCTGGCCGTGGCTCAGCAGGCCGGCCTCGGTCTCCAGCAGCGCGGCGAGGCCGATCTCCTCGGCCACCCCCTGCACGCGCGCCTTCACCGTGTCGTCGCACTTGAAGAACAGCGCCCCGGTGACCGAGCGGCCCTTCGGGAAGGACACCTCGAGGTTCTTGAACACCGACAGGTTCTCGTAGATCGACGGCGTCTGGAACTTGCGGCCGATGCCCAGGCGCACGCGCTTGTGCTCGGCCATCCGGGTGAGCTCGGTGTTCATGAACTTGATGCTGCCGTGGCTCGCCTTGGTCTTGCCGCAGATCAGGTCGAGCAGCGTGGTCTTGCCGGCGCCGTTCGGGCCGATGATCACGCGCAGCTCGTTCTTGTCGATGTAGAGCGCGAGTTTGTCGATGGCCTTGAAGCCGTCGAAGGAGACCGTCAAGTCCTCGACTGCCAGCGCGAAGTCGGTATTGCTCATCGTGCACCTTCCCGCACGCCCTCACCCCAGCCCTCTCCCGCAAGCGGGAGAGGGGGCGATCCGTGCCCCTGCGGCTCCTTCTCCCGCTTGCGGGAGAGGGCGGGGGGTGAGGGCTCGCGGCGCGCCGCCTGGCGCCGGATCCACCACGGCTTCACCTGGCTCTCCCACAGGCCGGCCAGCCCCATCGGGAAGGCCAGCGTCACGCCGATGAACAGCGCGGCCATCAGGAACAGCCACAGGTCGGGGAAGCTCTCCGAGAAGAAGGTCTTGCCGGCATTGACCAGCAGCGTGCCGTAGACCGCGCCGACCAGGCTCATGCGCCCGCCGACCGCGGCGTAGATCACCATCTCGATCGACGGCACGATGCCGACGAAGCTGGGCGACATGAAGCCGACCTGCAGCGAGAACAGCGCGCCGCCGATGCCCGACAGCGCCGCCGCCAGGCAGAAGGTGAAGATCTTGAAGTTGGCGACGTCGTAGCCGGAGAAGCGCACCCGGTCTTCCTTGTCGCGCATCGCCAGCAGCAGGGTGCCGAGCTTGCTGGTCTGGATCCAGCGGCACAGCAGGATGCTGGCCGCCAGCAGCGCCACGCAGAGGTAGTAGAGGATGTACTTGGCGCTGTCGGTGCGCGTGTCCCAGCCCAGCACGGTCTTCAGGTCGGTCATGCCATTGACGCCGCCGGTGTAGCCCTGCTGGCCGATGATCAGCACCGTGAGGATCAGCGCGACCGCCTGCGTGATGATCGCGAAGTACACCCCGCCGACACGGCGCTTGAACATCGCGAAGCTGATGATCCAGGCCAGCAGCGTGGGCACCGCGATCACCAGGATCAGGCTCAGCGGCAGGCTCTTGAACGGCAGCCACATCAGCGGCAGTTCGGTGATCTGGTTCCAGTCCATGAAGTCCGGGATGCCCGGCGTGGTCTGGATCTTGGTGGTCACCGGGTCGGAGGCCTCGAGCTTCAGGAACATCGCCATCGCGTAGCCGCCGAGGCCGAAGAACACGCCCTGGCCCAGGCTCAGCACGCCGCCGTAGCCCCACACCATCACCAGGCCGACCGCGACGAAGGCATAGGTGAGGTACTTGCCGACCAGGTTGAGGCGGAAGATGTCCAGCGTGAGCGGCAGCACGACCGCGAGCAGCAGGATCAGCAGCAACAGGCTGCCGAGCCCCGATTTCTTAGACCACGCGAGCAGCGATTTCATGGGAAGGGGTCCTCTGCGTCGGAAAACGGTGTCAGCGCCGGACCTTGACGGCGAACAGGCCTTGCGGGCGGAACATCAGGATCAGCACGATCAGCGACAGCGTCAGCACCTTGGCCATCGAGCCGGTCATGAAGAACTCGGAGATCGACTGCGTCTGCGCGATGCCGAAGGCCGAGACCACGGTGCCGAACAGGCTGGCCGCGCCGCCGAAGGTGACCACCAGGAAGGCGTCGACGATGTAGAGCGAGCCGGAGGTCGGGCCGGTGGAGCCGATGGTCGTGAAGGCCGCACCGGCCACGCCGGCGATGCCGCAGCCGATCGCGAAGGTCAGGCGGTCGGTCTTCATCGTGTTGATGCCGATCGCGTTGGCCATCGTGCGGTTGCTGACGGTGGCGCGCACGCGCAGGCCCCAGCGGCTCTTGTAGAGCGCGATCAGCACCAGCGTGGTGACCAGCGCGGTCAGGCCCAGCACGAACATGCCGTTGATCGGGATGTCCAGCCCCTCGTGCGGCGCCCAGGAACCGAGCAGCCAGTCGGGCAGCGTCGGGCTCACTTCCTTCGGGCCGATGAAGGTGCGGAAGATCTGCTGCAGGCCCAGGCTCACGCCCCAGGTGGCGAGCAGGGTGTCGAGCGGGCGCTTGTACAGGTGGCGGATCAGGCCCCACTCGACTCCCCAGCCGACGATGAAGGCGAACACGAAGGCCAGCACGATGGCGAGCGGGAAGTAGTACGGCATCAGGTTCGGCGCGATCTTCTCGGTCAGCGTCGAGCCGAGGAAGATGGTGTAGGCGCCGATCGTCATGAACTCGCCGTGCGCCATGTTGATGACGCCCATCTGGCCGAAGATGATGGCCAGGCCCAGCCCCATCAGCAGCAGCACCGCGAACAGGCTCAGGCCCGCGAAGCCCTGCATCAGGCCGATGTTCATCATGTCGGAGAAGGTCATCGCGGCTTCCTGGTGTTTGCGTCTGCGGCCCCCTCTCCCGCGGGCGGGAGAGGGCAGGGGTGAGGGCTCTGCCTCTTATTGATATCCCTTGGGGAAAGGATCGGGCTTGATCAGCTCCGGCGACTCGGCCACCACCTTGAAGGTGGCGTCCGGCTGGCCCTGGCCGATGCGTGCCTTGCTCCACAGATGGTGGTTGGCATCGAGCTTCACGTAGCCTTCGGGCGCGGTCTTGAGTTCGATGCCGGGCGATGCGGCGACCACTTTGTCGACGTCGAAGCTGCCGGCCTTCTCGACCGCGGCCTTCCACAGCCACGGGCCCAGGTAGCCGGCCTGCGTCACGTCGCCGATCACGGCGTCCTTGCCGTACTTGGCCTTGAAGGCCTCGACGAACTTCTTGTTGTTGTCGTTCGACAGCGACTGGAAGTACTTCATCGACGAGTAGAAGCCGGCGAAGTTCTCGCCGCCCACGCCGGTCATCTCGTCTTCCGTGACGGCCAGCGTCAGCAGGAACTGCTTGTCGCCGGTGATGCCGGCGGCCTTGAGCTGCTTGTAGAAGGCCACGTTCGAGCCGCCCACCACCGCGGCGAAGATGCAGTCGGGCTTGGCGACCTTGATCTTGTTGATGAGCGAGTTGAAGTTGGTGTGGCCCAGCGGGTAGTACTCCTCGCCCTTGACCGTGCCCTTCTGGAAGTTCTCGATGTGCTTGCGCGCGATCTTCATCGAGGTGCGCGGCCAGATGTAGTCGGAGCCGACCAGGAAGAAGGTCTTGGCCTTCTTCTCCTTCGCGCCCCAGTCCAGGCCCCAGATGATCTGCTGGGTGGCTTCCTGGCCGGTGTAGATGACGTTCTTGCTCTGCTCCAGGCCTTCGTAGAAGGTCGGGTAGTACAGCAGGCCGTTCTCCTTCTCGAACACCGGCAGCACGGCCTTGCGCGAGGCCGAGGTCCAGCAGCCGAACACGGTGGCGACGCGGTCGTTGACGAGCAGCTTCTTGCTCTTCTCGGCGAAGTTCGGCCAGTCGGAGGCGCCGTCTTCCGAGATCACCTTGATCTTGCGGCCGAGGATGCCGCCCATTGCATTGATCTGGTCGATCGCGAGCTGCTCGGCCTGGATCGAGCCGGTCTCCGAGATCGCCATGGTGCCGGTCTTCGAATGCAGCTGGCCGACGATGACCTCGGTGTCGGTGACGGCCAGCTTGGTGGTGTTGACCTTGGCGGTGGGGTACTGCTCGGCCAGCGCCCAGGCGGGCATGCCGGCCAGCGGCAGGGCGCCGAGGCCCTGGAGCAGGCGGCGGCGGTCGATGGAGAACGGGGTGTCGTCACGATCGTTGGACATGGCTAGCGGCTCCTGCGAACGGTGGGTGGGAAGTGCGACAGGGGGCAAAGCTGCCGCGACGGAAGTGATGGTGCGGACAAGCGTGCGCCGGCCGAATACGTCAATCGACGTAGCTCGCGAATGCGGCGTGGAGCCCGCAAACAGTGCCCCGGCGCGGGGCGGCGCGCTTCTTGCACCAGCACGGGGAGGAAACGGGACATCGAACGTGTCGATCGCTACGCAGAAAATATTTCGCATCCGCCGCGACTACAACGCCTGGGTGGCCGACGAGTCGATGGAGGACTACGCGCTGCGCTTCACGCCGCGCAGCTTCCGCAAGTGGTCCGAGTGGCGGGTCGGCAACACCGCCTTCGGCGCCACCTCCTTCCTCGCGCTGGAGGCCATCGGCGCGTCGGTGGCGCTGAACTACGGCTTCTCGAATGCGCTGTGGGCGATCCTGGTGGTGTGCGTGGTGACCTTCTTCACCGGCCTGCCGATCAGCTACTACGCCGCCAAGTACGGCGTCGACATGGACCTGCTGACGCGCGGCGCCGGCTTCGGCTACCTCGGCTCGACGCTCACCTCGCTGATCTACGCCAGCTTCACCTTCATCTTCTTCGCGCTCGAGGCCGCCATCCTGGCGCTGGCGCTGCAGATGTACTTCGACTGGCCGCTGGCGCTGTGCTATTTGCTGTCGTCGCTGGGCATCGTGCCGCTGGTGATGCATGGCATCACGCTGATCTCGCGGCTGCAGCTGTGGACGCAGCCGGTGTGGATCGCGCTGTTCGTCTGCCCCTACGTGGCGATCCTGCTGAAGAACCCCGAGGCCTTCGCCGACTTCACCGGCCTGGCCGGGCGCAGCTCGGGCAGCAGCGGCTTCGGCTGGCTCATGTTCGGTGCGGCGGCCACGGTGGCGTTCTCGCTGGTGGTGCAGATCGGCGAGCAGGTCGACTACCTGCGCTTCCTGCCGGAGAAGACGAAGAAGAACCGCGTGCGCTGGTGGACCGCGGTGCTGGTGGCCGGGCCGGGCTGGATCGTGCCGGGCGCGATCAAGATGCTGGGCGGCGCCTTCCTCGCCTTCATCGCGCTGCAGCACCAGATCCCCACCGACAAGGCGGTCGAGCCGACGCAGATGTACCTGGCCGGTTTTTCCTACGTGTTCGACGACCCGGCCTGGGTGCTGCTGGCCACCACGGTGTTCGTCGTCGTGTCGCAGGTCAAGATCAACGTGACCAACGCCTACGCCGGCTCGCTGGCGTGGTCCAACTTCTTCGGCCGGCTCACGCACAGCCACCCGGGCCGCGTGGTCTGGCTGGTGTTCAATGTGCTGATCGCGGTGCTGCTGATGACGCTGGGCGTGTTCGAGGCGCTGGAGCGCGTGCTCGGCCTGTACAGCAACGTGGCGATCGCCTGGGTGGGGGCGCTGGTGGCCGACCTGGTGATCAACAAGCCGCTGGGCTGGAGCCCGAAGCACATCGAATTCAAGCGCGCCCACCTCTACGACATCAACCCGGTGGGCCTGGGCGCGATGCTGGTCGCGGCGACGCTGGCGATCGTCGCCTACTCGGGCCTGCTGGGGCCGGCGGCCGAGGCCTTCGCGCCCTTCATCGCGCTGCTCACGGCGATGGCGGTCTCGCCGCTGCTGGCCTGGCTCACGCGCGGGCGCTACTACCTGGCGCGCGCGAGCCGCAGCGAATGGGCGCCGGGCCAGGTGGTGGCCTGCTCGGTGTGCGACAACCGCTTCGAATCCGAGGACATGGCCTTCTGCCCGGCCTACGAAGCACCGATCTGCTCGCTGTGCTGCACGCTCGACTCGCGCTGCCACGACCGCTGCAAGAGCGGCTCGCGCGCGGCCGAGCAGGTCGGCGCGGCGCTGAGCGTGGTGCTGCCGGCCGCGCTGGCCTCGCACGTGAACTCGCGCGTCGCGCACTACCTGGTCACGGTGGTGTCGCTGCTGGCCTTGCTGGCGGTGATCTTCGGCGTGGTCTACGACCAGGAGAGCACGCTGCGCGGCGTGCAGGGCCTGGTGCTGCAGGGCCCGTTCCTGAAGGTGTTCGCGCTGCTCGCGCTGGTGGCGGCCGTGGGCGCGTGGTGGATGGTGCTGGGCAGCGAAAGCCGCCACATGGCGCAGGAGGAGTCGAACCGCCAGAACCAGCTGCTGACGCGCGAGATCGAGGCCCACCAGCGCACCGACGCGGCGCTGCAGGCGGCCAAGGAGGTGGCCGAGTCCGCCAACCAGGCCAAGACGCGCTACGTGGCCGGCATGACGCACGAGCTGCGCACGCCGCTCAACAGCATCCTGGGCTATGCGCAGATCCTGCTGAAGGACGGCGTGCTGAGCGCGGCACCGCGCGAGGCGGTGCACACCATCCGGCGCAGCGGCGAGCACCTGATGGGGCTGATCGACGGCCTGCTGGACCTGGCCCGCATCGAGGCCGGCCGGCTGCGGCTGGAGCCCGCCGCGCTGCCGCTGCCGGCCTTCATGGACGAGCTGGTGCGCATGGTGCAGCCGCAGGCGCAGGCCAAGCGCCTGGCCTTCGCCTACACCCACAGCGGCCGCATGCCGGCCTGGGTGCATGCCGACGCCAAGCGGCTGCGGCAGATCCTGATCAACCTGTTGAGCAACGCGGTGCGCTTCACCGACGAGGGCACGGTGACGCTGCACGTCGATTGCCGGCGCGAGGTGGTGCGCTTCGACGTGATCGACACCGGCATCGGCATCGCGCCTCAGGACCAGCAGCGCATCTTCATGCCCTTCGAGCGCGGCGCGGCCGGGCGCCGCCGCGGCGAGCCGGGCACCGGCCTGGGCCTCACCATCACCGCGCTGCTGACCTCGCTGATGGGCGGCGAGCTGAGCCTGGCCAGCGAGGCAGGCCGCGGCAGCACCTTCAGCGTGCGCCTGTACCTGCGCGAGGTCACCGATCCCGGGCCGCAGGCCGAGGCGCCGCGCCAGGTGAGCGGCTACCAGGGCCGGCGGCGCACGTTGCTGGTGGTCGACGACCAGCCGGTGCAGCGCCAGATGCTGGCCGGCATGCTGGCGCCGCTGGGCTTCGTGCTGCGCGAGGCGGCCAGCGGCAGCGAGTGCCTCGACAGCCTGCGCGAGACGGTGCCCGACGCGATCCTGCTCGACATCACCATGGACTACCTCGACGGCTGGCAGACCGCACGGCTGGTGCGCGACGCCGGCTACACGCTGCCGATCCTGATCGTCTCGGCCAACATGTTCGAGAACCAGCCCGAGCGCCTGCTGGCTGCGCAATGCCAGGCCTTCATCGGCAAGCCGGTCATCGAGTCGGAGCTGATCGCGACGCTGCAGCGCCACCTCGGCATCGAGTGGATTGCCGCGCACGCGCCGGCCCTGCCGTTGCCCCGGGAGGCGCCGGCGACCGTGGCGGCGTTGCCGGACGAAGCGCGTGCCGACCTGCTGCGGCTGGCGCGCATCGGCCATGTGCACGGCCTGCGGCGCCGGCTCGACGCGATCGAGGCCGAGGACTCGCGGCATGGGGCGGCCTGCGCCCGGCTGCGGGCCTACATCACGGGCTTCGATCTCGAAGGCCTGCAAGCCTGCTTGACGGAGGCGGTCGATGGCCAGCCCGCCTGACCCGTCCGGGGCGGCGCGCCCCGTCGTGCTGGTGGTCGACGACGCGCCCAGCAGCCTGGGCATGCTGTGCGACACGCTGGAGGAGGCCGGCTACACGGTGCTGATCGCGCGCGACGGCGAGGCGGCACTGCAGCGGCTGCACCTGGTGGCGCCCGACGTGATCCTGCTCGATGCGGTGATGCCCGGCCTGTCGGGCTTCGAGACCTGCCGCGCGATCAAGGCCGACGCGGCGCTGATGCACATCCCGGTGATCTTCATGACCGGTCTGTCGGAGACGGCGCACGTGGTCGAGGGCTTCGCGAGCGGCGGCGTCGACTACGTGGTCAAGCCCCTCCGCGCGCCCGAGGTGCTGGCGCGGCTGCACACGCACGCCCGCAATGCGCGCATCACGCGGCTCGCGCGCGAGGCGGTCGACGTGGCCGGGCTCGGTGTGCTGCTGGTCGACGCGCAGGGCCGCATCGCCTGGCGCTCGCCGCAAGCCGCCCGCTGGCTCGCGGCCCGTGGCCCCGAGCATCCGGACGACGTGATCGCCGCGGCCGACGCGGGCACGCAGTGCGTGTTCGAACTGCCGGGGCCGCCGGCGCAGCAGTTGGTGCTGAGCAGCCTCGGCGCTGCAGGCCTCGGCGAGACCATGTGGCTGCTCGAGGTGCAGCGCAGCGACGGCGCCGGCGCCGCCGCGACGCCGTCGCGCCTGAGCGCGGCAGCACTGACGCCGCGCGAGACCGAGGTGCTGTCCTGGCTGGCCAAGGGCAAGACCAACCGCGACATCGGCGACATCCTCGGCGTGAGCCCGCGCACCGTGAACAAGCACCTCGAGCACATCTTCGAGAAGCTGGGCGTCGAGACGCGCGCGGCGGCGGCGGCGCTGGCGAGCACGCAGTGGGGTGGGGACTAGGAATCCTTCCCGCGTGCTCGGTGTGCCTTGCGATCGAATTCATGCGGCCCTGCGAGAACCCTCTTTGTTGCTCGCAGCCGGAAGCGGGGTCGCCGACTCCGTTCAGCCAATTCTTATTCACTCCGTCGGCGACCCCGCTTCCGGCTGGGCCGGTGCAGTTCGGGGCACTGCAATGCGGGTTCGTTCGATCAGCTCCGCCGGTGCTTGCAAAGCCGGTGTCGGGCTGGCCGGCGGAGTGAGTAAGAATTCCCCGAACGGAGCCGGCCAGCCCGACACCGGCTTTGCTCGCCCAACCCCGTAGCACCCGTCGCGAAGCGCCTGTCCATCGACAGAACGACGTCCGGCCAACCGGCGACCGGCCTCGCTATACTTCGCCCACAGCGCCGATTTGATCCGGATTGCGGGCGCTCAACAAATGCAGCTAAAGAGGGGCCTTCGACCGTTCACCGTCACCCGGCCTCGCTAGCGCAGCGACGCCGGGTTGGTTTTTTCTTGGGTTGAACAACGGGATGGCTTCGGTCGGCATCGTCACTCCACAGTCCTTGCGCCTGAGCGCCCCACTGCCGCTGCGCAGCGGCGCCGTGCTCGACGACTGCACGCTGGTCTACGAGACCTACGGCACGCTGAATGCGCAGCGCAGCAACGCGGTGCTGGTGTGCCACGCGCTCAATGCCTCGCACCACGTGGCCGGCCGCTACGAGGGCCAGGACCGGAGCGAAGGCTGGTGGGACAACCTGGTCGGTCCCGGCAAGCCGCTGGACACCGAGCGCTTCTTCGTCATCGGCGTCAACAACCCGGGCTCGTGCTTCGGCTCGACCGGGCCGGCGTCGATCGACCCGAAGACCGGCCGGCCCTATGGCGCGGACTTTCCGGTCGTCACCGTCGAGGACTGGGTCGACGCCCAGGCCCGGCTGCTCGACGCGCTGGGCATCGAGCAACTGGCCGCCGTGATCGGCGGCAGCCTGGGCGGCATGCAGGCGATGAGCTGGACGCTGCGCCATCCGCGGCGCGTGCGGCACGCCATCGTGGTGGCCTCGGCGCCCAACCTGTCGGCCCAGAACATCGCCTTCAACGAGGTGGCGCGGCGCTCCATCGTCACCGACCCCGACTTCCACGGCGGTCACTACTACGCCCACGGCGTGGTGCCCAAGCGCGGCCTGCGCGTGGCGCGCATGGTCGGCCACATCACCTACCTGAGCGACGACGTGATGGCGAGCAAGTTCGGCCGCCAGACGCTGAACCCCGAGCTCGCCTACAGCACGCAGGACATCGAGTTCCAGATCGAGAGCTACCTGCGCTACCAGGGCGACAAGTTCAGCGAGTACTTCGACGCCAACACCTACCTGCTGATCACGCGCGCGCTCGACTACTTCGACCCGGCGCGCGAGTTCGACGGCGACCTGAGCCGCGCGCTGGCCGGCGCCACGGCGAAGTTCCTGGTGGTCAGCTTCACCACCGACTGGCGCTTCTCGCCCGAGCGCTCGCGCGAGATCGTCAAGGCGCTGGTCGACAACCGGCGCGACGTGAGCTACGCCGAGATCGACGCGCCGCACGGCCACGACGCCTTCCTGATGACCGACCCGCGCTATCACAACGTGCTGCGCGCCTACTTCGCCCGCATCGCCGACGAAGCCGTCGCACCGGCGGGCGGGATCAGGAGGTTCGCGGTATGAGCGAGCGGAAGGACCTGGAGCTGATCGCGCAGCTCGTGCCGCAGGGCGCGCGCGTGCTCGACCTCGGCTGCGGCAACGGCGCGCTGCTGGCGCTGCTGCGCGACACCCGCGGCTGCAGCGGCTACGGCGTCGAGCTCGACGACGCCAAGGTGCACGACTGCGTGCAGCGCGGCGTCAACGTGATCCAGCGCAACCTCGACGAGGGGCTGGCCATCTTCGCCGACCAGGCCTTCGACGTGGTGCTGCAGCTCGACACGCTGCAGAACCTGCGCAACACCGAGGCGATGCTGATCGAAACGGTGCGCGTGGGCCGGCTCGGCATCGTCAGTTTCCCGAACTTCGCGCACTGGCCGAACCGCGTGTCGGTGCTGCGCGGCCGCATGCCGGTGACCAAGGTGCTGCCTTACCAGTGGTACGACACGCCCAACATCCGTGTCGGCACCTTCGCGGACTTCGAGGTGCTGGCGCACAAGAACGGCCTGCGCGTGCTCGACAGCTTCGGGCTGCAGAACGGGCGCGCGGTGCGGCGCTGGCCCAACCTGATGGCCGGCACCGCGCTGTTCAAGTTCGAACGCGCCTGAGCGCTGGCGCGACGAGCGGCCGGCCCATTGTTCCCGTGGCCTGCGGCGGCCCGGAGCGCGACCCGCAGCGGACGCTGCGAACGGGTACGCAGGCTCGTCGTTTTCCCTCGGTCACCACGCCTGCGGCGCGCCTCGAAGCACCCGTCCGCGGCTAGCCGGGAACGCGGCCCGGCAACGGCGAGTGTGGCGCGGATGTTGCATCCCGTTGTGAAGCAATGCACGCACCGTCACCGATTTCGCGTATTGTCCCGATCGTGCAAGCGACGCCGACGGGACGGCGGTGACTTGTTCAACCTAACCAAGACGAGGAGCGCATTCGTGAGCGATGACTTCATTCGAGAAGGGGAGCTGACCGACATCCGCAGCTATCCGGCGTGGGCACAAGACCTGGTCGAGAGCTGCGCCGAGACGCGTGCACGCGTGGCGTCGCACGAGCTCTTCCATCGCATGCGCGACAACGAGCTCGACGCGAACCAGATCAGCACCTTCCTGGTCGGCGTGTGGCCGGTGATCGAGCAGTTTCCGCAGTACATGGCGCAGAACCTGCTGAAGCTGCAGTACGGCCGTGCCCGCGGTCACGACCTCGCGCGGCGCTACCTGATCCGCAACATCCGCGTCGAGCAGAACCACGCCGATCACTGGGTCGAGTGGGCCATCGCCAGCGGCGTGAGCCGCGACGAGCTGCTGTACGGTGAGGTGCCGACCGAGACGCATGCGCTGTCGCACTGGTGCTGGCACACCTGCGAGCGCGACACGCTGGCGGCGGCGATGGCCGCGACCAACTACGCGATCGAAGGCGTGACCGGTGACTGGTCGGCGCTGGTCTGTTCGTCCGACGTCTACGAGAGCAACTTCCCGCTCGAGGTGCGCGGCAAGGCCATGAAGTGGCTCAAGCTGCACGCCAAGTATGACGACACCCACCCCTGGGAAGCGCTCGAGATCATCTGCGCCATCATGGGCACGGACCCGACGCACCGTGGCATCTCGCTGATCCGCTCGCGGGTGATGAAGAGCTACGAGTACATGCGGCTCACGCTCGACTACTCGCTGAACGCCGAGCAGGTCGCCACCATCCCGGGCCAGCTGTTGTCGCTGGTCTACCCCGAGGAGCGCAAGCGCGCGGCTTGAGTTGATCGGGCTCGCTCCCTCTCCGCCGGTCACGGGGAGAGGGCTGGGGTGAGAGGGGTCTACGGCCTCGCCAGGGTGCACACCCCGGCGAGGCCGCGTCGCTTTCAGCGCACGTTGCTGCTGACCGCAATGGGCGCCGCTGCGGCGGGCGCGCTCCAGCCGCCGCCCAGCGCACGGTAGACGCTGACCAGTGCCGTGGCCGTGCCGACCTGGGCCTGCACCCACTGATCGCGGTTGGACAGCGCCTCGCGTTCGGCGTCGAGCACGGCGAGGAAATCGGTCACTCCCGCCTCGTAGCGCAACCGTGCCAGGTGCGAGGCCTCCTCGGCGCTGCGCACCGCCACGTCCAGCTTCTCGGCGCGCTGCGCGTTGCGGGTGAACCCGCTGAAGGCGCCCTCGGTCTCCTCGAGCGCCACTGCGACCGTCTGCTCGTAGCTCGCGAGGCTCTGCTGCGTGCGGGCTTCGCTGGCAGCGATGCGCGAGCGGATCTGCCCCAGATCGAGCGGTGTCCAGGTCAGTCCGACGCCGAGTGAATAGATCGCCGACTCGCTCTTGCCGAGGTTGCCGAACGTGGCCGCGTTGAGCCCGAGCAGGCCCGACAGCGAGACACGCGGGAACAGGTCCGACTTCGCGATGCCGATCTTCGCCGTGGCGGCCGCGAGCTGACGCTCGGCGACGATCACGTCAGCCCGGCGCTGCAACCACTGCGCGGGCGTGCCCAGTGGCAGTGCGGACAGGTCCGTGACCGGCAGTCCGGGCAGCGGTGCCGGTGCGGCGAGCTGGTCCAGGAGCGCGCGCGGCGGCTGGGCAGTCAGCGTGGCGAGCCGGAACACCGCGCGTTCGACGGAGGCCTGCAGCGCGGGCAGCGCCGCCTCGGTGCTGGCGACCAGCGTGCTCGCGCGCGCCAGGTCGAGCTGCGTGCCGCGACCGGCGTCGAGCCGTGCCTGGGTGATGCGCAGCGCCTCGCGCTGGTTGATCAGCGCGTCCTCGGTCACCTGTCGGCGCTGCTGCAGGCCGCGCAGCTCGAGGTAGTTGCGGGCCACTTCGGCCGCCACCGACGTGTGGGCTGCGCCGAGCCCGGCCTCACCTGCCTCGACCAGCGCCGCCGCGGCCTCGCTGCCGCGGCGGTAGCGGCCGAAGAAGTCGAGCTCCCAGTTGGCGATGAAGCTGGCGTCGTAGGTGGTGCCGGTGCGCTCGCTGCGCGAGGCGCCGGGCTGCTGCGTGATCGGCCGGACCGAGCGCGTGACGCCGCTGTCGATACCGAAGCCCGGCCGCGCCGCCGCATCGGCCTCGCCCTGGTTGGCGCGTGCCTCCTGCAGCCGCGCCTGGGCGATGCGCACGTCGCCGTTGGCGGCCAGCGCATGCTCGACCAGGGTGCTCAGCAAAGGGTCGCCGAAGCCGCGCCAGAAGTTGGCAATGTCGGCCGACACCGGCTGGGTGTTGCTGGCCGAGGCGCCGGCGTTGACGAAGCCGGCGTCCACGGCGATCGCCGGCCGCTCGTAGTTCGGGCCGACGGCGCAGCCCGTGGCGAGCAGGGCGGCGCTGGCCAGCAGGCCGAGGCGGCCGCGGCGCGGCAGCGAGAGGTCACGCATGGTCGTCTCCCGTCTGGGCGCGCACCTTCAGCGGTGCGGCATGGGCGGTGGGCAGGTGCTTCTGCGGCGCCAGCTTGCGCAGCAGCACGTAGAACACCGGGGTCAGGAACAGGCCGAACACGGTGACGCCGAGCATGCCGCTGGCGACGGCGATACCCATCGCCTTGCGCATTTCCGCGCCTGCGCCGCTGGACAGCACCAGCGGGGTCACGCCGGCGATGAAGGCGATCGAGGTCATCAGGATCGGGCGCAGCCGCATGCGGCAGGCCTCGACCACCGCCCTGACGGCGGTGCGGCCGTGGTCCTCGAGCTCGCGGGCGAACTCGACGATCAGGATCGCGTTCTTGCACGCCAGGCCCACCAGCACCACGAAGGCGATCTGCGTGAAGATGTTGTTGTCGGCCGGCTGGCCCAGGAAGCCGCTGAGCCACACGCCGGTGATCGCGCTCAGGATGCACATCGGCACGATCAGGATGATGGCCAGCGGCAGGGTCGTGCTTTCATACGTGGCCGCGAGCACCAGGAAGACCAGCAGCACGCACAGCGGGAAGATGTAGATCATGGTGTTGCCGGCGATCTTCTCCTGGTAGACCAGCTCGGTCCACTCGTAGCCGATGCCGCGCGGCAGCGTCTCCTTCAGGATCTTCTCCATCTCGGCCTGCGCCTCGCCCGAGCTGAAGCCGGGCTTGGCCGCGCCGTTGAAGTCGGCCGTGTAGAAGCCGTTGTAGCGGCCCACCGAGCCCGGCCCGAAGGTCGGCTCGATGTTCATCACCGCCGACAGCGGCAGCATTTCGCCGCGCCCGTTGCGGATCTTCAGTGCGCCGATGTCCTCGGCCTTGGCGCGGTGGCCGGCATCGGCCTGCACGATCACCTGGTAGGTCTTGCCGAAGCGGTTGAAGTCGTTGACGTACAGCGAACCCAGGTAGGTCTGCATCGTCTCGTAGATGTCGCTGAGGCTGACCCCCATCTGCTTGGCCTTGGTGCGGTCGACGTTGGCGAACAGCTGCGGCACGTTGATCTGGTAGTTCGAGAAGGCCTGCGTGATCGTGCTCTGCGGGTTGCCGTAGACGCGGCCCATCAGCTGCTGCACCACACCGTTGAGCGCGCCCTCGCCGAGCGAGTCGCGGTCCTGCAACTGCAGCTTGAAGCCGCCGGCGTTGCCCAGGCCACTGACCGGCGGCGGCGACAGCACGAACATGAAGGCGTCCTGGATCGCGCCCAGCCGCATGTTGACCTGCCCGACGATCGCGTCGGCGCGCCGCTCGGGCGCGGTGCGGTTCTCGAACTCGTCCAGGGCGAAGAACACGATGCCCGAGTTCGGCGCCGCGGTGAAGCCGTTGATCGACAGGCCGGGGAAGGCCACCGAGTTCTTCACGCCCGGCACCGACAGCGCGATGTCGCTCATCTGCCGGATGACCCTGGTGGTGCGCTCCAGGCTGGCACCGTCGGGCAGCTGCGCGATGCCGATCAGGTACTGCTTGTCCTGCTGCGGCACGAAGCCCGGCGGGACCAGCCGGAACAGCAGCACCGTGGCGACCAGCAGCACCGCATAGACCACCAGCGCGATCGACTTGCGCTTGACGACGACGCCGGTGACGCCGCGGCTGTAGCGGTCGGCATTGCGATGGAAGAAGCGGTCGAACCAGCGGAAGAAGCGGCCGAAGAGCTTGTCCATGCCGCGCGTCAGCGCGTCCTTCGGTGCGTCGTGCGGCCGCAGCAGGATCGCGCTCAGCGCCGGCGACAGCGTCAGCGAGTTGAAGGCCGAGATCACCGTCGAGATGGCGATCGTCACCGCGAACTGCTTGTAAAACTGCCCGGACAGCCCGGACACGAAGGCCAGCGGCACGAACACCGCGCACAGCACCAGGCCGATCGCGATGATCGGGCCCGACACCTCCTGCATGGCCTTCACGCTCGCATCGCGCGGACTCAGTCCCGCCTCGATGTTGCGTTCCACGTTCTCGACCACCACGATCGCGTCATCGACCACGATGCCGATCGCCAGCACCAGGCCGAACAGCGTCAGCGTGTTGATCGAGAAGCCCAGCGCCAGCAGCACCGCGAAGGTGCCGACGATGGACACCGGCACCGCCAGCAACGGGATGATCGAGGCGCGCCAAGTTTGCAGGAAGATGATGACCACCAGCACCACCAGCGCGATCGCCTCGATCAGCGTGTGGATCACCTTCTCGATCGAGGTGGCGACGAAGCGCGTCGGGTCGTAGACGATGGCGTAGTCGACGCCGGGCGGGAAGTCGGCCTTGAGCCGCTCCATCGTCGTGCGCACGTCGTTCGACAACTGCAGCGCGTTCGAGTTGGGCGCCTGGAAGATCCCGAGCGCGGCGGCTTCCTTGTTGTTCAGCAGCGAGCCGAGTGCGTAGGTGTTCGGCCCGAGCTCGACACGACCGACATCCTTGACGCGGATCACCGAACCATCGGCGGTGTCGGCCTTGATGATCACGTCGCCGAATTCCTGCTCGCTCGCGAGCCGGCCCTGGGTGTTGATCGCGAGCTGGAACTCGGTGTTGTTCGGCGAGGGCGGCGCCCCCACCACGCCGGCCGCGACCTGCGCGTTCTGCTCGCGGATCGCACGCACCACGTCGGCCGAGGTCAGGCTGCGCGCCGACAGCTTCTGCGGGTCGAGCCAGATGCGCATCGCATAGTCGCCCGAGCCGAAGGTCTGCACCGAGCCCATGCCCTGGATGCGCAGCAGCGGGTCGCGCACGTTGAGCGTCGCGTAGTTGCGCAGGTAGAGCGCGTCGTACTTGTTGTCCGGCGAGACCATGTGCACCACCATGGTCAGGTTCGGCGAGCTCTTCTCGGTGGTCACGCCGATCTGGCGCACCACGTCGGGCAGGCGCGGCAGCGCGCGGTTCACACGGTTCTGCACCGCGGTCTCGGCCACCTCGGGGTTGGTGCCGATCTTGAAGCTCACCGTCAGTGTCAGGGCACCGTCGGCCGAGGCCTGGCTGCCCATGTAGAGCATGTTCTCGATGCCGTTGATCTGCTCCTCGAGCGGTGTCGCCACCGTCTCGGCGATCACGCGCGGGTTGGCGCCGGGGAACTGCGCACGCACCACCACCTGCGGCGGCGCGACCTCGGGGTACTCGGAGATCGGCAGCTTGAAGACCGCGATCGTGCCGATCAGCGTGATGAAGACCGACAGCACGGCCGCGAAGATCGGCCGGTCGATGAAGAAACGGGACAGGTTCATGGAGGCCGCTCCCGGATCAGGTGGTGCGCGCGCGGTCGGCAGTCACCGGTGTGCGCAGGGCGGCCTTCTTCTCGTCCTTCTTGTCCCCGTCGGCGGGCTCCTTGCCGCCGGCGCCCGGCGGCGGCGCGGCGGGCTTCTCGATCGGCATGCCGCGCGCGTCGACCTCGAGCTTTTGCGGCGCCAGCGGTGCGCCGGGGCGCACGCGCTGCAGGCCGCTGACGACCACCAGCTCGCCCGGCTTGAGCCCGGCGGTGACCACGCGCATGCCGTCGATCAGCGCGCCGAGCTTGACCTCGCGGAACTCGGCGACGTTGTTCGCGCCGACCACGAACACGAACTTCTTGCTCTGATCGGTGCCGATCGCGCGCTCGGGCGTCAGCACCGCTTGGTAGGACGTGCTGCCCGCGACCTGCAGCCGGGCGAACAGGCCGGGCGTGAACTCGCCCCGGGCGTTGTCGAACACCGCGCGGATGCGGATCGCGCCGGTCTGCGTGTTGAGGCGGTTGTCGATGAAGTCGACCTTGCCGGTGTGCGGGAAGCCGGTTTCGTCGGCCAGGCCCATCTTCACGTTCAGCGCGGCGTCGTTGGCCTTGCGCAGGCGCAGGAAGGTCTGTTCGCTGCCGTCGAAGTAGGCATAGACCTTGTGCGTGGCGACCAGCGTCGTCAGCACCGTCTTGTCGTCGACCAGGTTGCCGGCGGTGACGACGGCGCGCGAAGTGTGCCCGGCGATTGGCGCCCGCACCGCGGTGTACTCGACGTTGAGCCGGGCGACGCGCAGCGCCGCCTCGGCGGCCTTGATGTCGGCGTTGCTGGTGCGTGCCCCCGAGCTCAGCTGGTCGAATTCCTGGCGCGACACGGCTTTTGCGTCCAGCAGTTGCTGCGCCCGCGCCAGCTCGGCCTTCGCCAGTTCGGCACGGGACTGGGCCGCAGCCAGCTGCGACTCCGCGCGGGCCACTTCGGCCTGGTAGGGGCGGGGATCGATCGTGAACAGCAAGTCCCCCTTCTTGACCGTCGCACCATCGCGGAAGTGCACGCGGTCGATCGTGCCGCCGATGCGCGGGCGGATGTCCACGGTTTCCAGCGCCTCGAGACGGCCGGTGAACTCCTCGCTGTCGGCGATCGGCTTCTGCACGGCGGGCGCTGCCGACACCGGTGGCGCCTGCGGCGGCCCGCCCTGGGCCGCAGCACGTTCGCCGCAGGCCGTGAGCACGCCACTGACGGCGAACACGGCAGCCAGCAGCGCGGCGGCGCGCAGGGAGGGAACAGGGGAAAAGGGGGCGACAGGGTCACGCATGAGAGCACCCAGGAAAATGAGGTGATGAGGCATCGAGGCCTCCGCGACAACCGAGCGAAGTCCTCCCTTCTTTCTGATCGCACGCGTTCGGCCGTCCACCCGACGCGTGTCTCTTGTGCAGAGCGGCGATCTTACTGACCATGCGGTCATCAAGCGGCGACCCGGGAATACCCCTAAAGATGGCAAGCCTATTGCAGCAAGCGCAGGCAAGCCTTCGGCCAGGAAGCGGACCCGGCGGCGGGCCTTCCGGGGGGGGCTGCCTATACTGGCCGCAACCCCACCCCCTGCGCGATCAGCACGCTGCCATGAACGCTCCCGACCGCCTGCCCGGCCTCGATGCCGGCGCTCTGCAGGGCTTCGTCGACGAGGCCTGGGACAGGCAGATCCTGCCCGAACTCATCGATTACATCGCCGTCCCGGCCAAGAGCCCGATGTTCGATGCCGACTGGGCGGCACACGGCCACATCGACCGCGTGGTGCGCCGCGCCGCGCACTGGGTCGAGCAGCAAGGGCTCGCCGGCCTGAAGCTCGAAGTGCTGCAGTTGAGCGAGGCCGACGGCGGCCTGCGCACGCCGGTGATCTTCTTCGAGCTGCCGGCCACCACGCCTGGCGGCAACGAGCGCGGGGCGCCGACCGTGCTGCTTTACGGCCACCTCGACAAGCAGCCGGAGTTCAGCGGCTGGCGCGCCGACCTCGGTCCCTGGACGCCGAAGTACGAGGACGGCCTGCTGTACGGCCGCGGTGGCGCCGACGACGGCTACGCGGTCTATGCGGCCACCGCGGCGCTGAAGGCACTCGACGTGCAAGGCGTTCCGCGGCCGCGCTGCGTGGGCCTGATCGAGACCTGCGAGGAGTCCGGCTCCGGCGACCTGCCGGCCTACATCGACGCGCTGAAGGCGCGGCTCGGCGACGTGAGTCTGGTGGTCTGCCTCGACTCGGGCGCCGGCAACTACGACCAACTCTGGCTCACCACGTCGCTGCGCGGGAATGTCACGGGAACGCTCGAGGTCGAGGTGCTGAGCGAAGGGGTGCACTCCGGCGATTCGAGCGGCATCGTGCCATCGAGCCTGCGCGTGCTGCGCCAGCTGCTCGACCGCCTCGAAGATGCGGCCACCGGCCGGCTGCTGCCGCAGAGCCTGCACTGCGAGATCCCGGCCGAGCGCACGGCGCAGGCGCGCGAGACCGCCCGCGTGCTGGGCGACGCGGTCTGGAAACGCTTTCCCTGGGCCTGCGGCGCCGATGGTGGCCCCGTGCTGCCGATGACCACCGACCCGACCGAGGCGCTGCTGAACCGCACCTGGCGGCCCTCCCTCAGCGTGACCGGCGCTGCCGGCCTGCCGGCGATCGCCGACGCCGGCAACGTGCTGCGGCCGGTCACGGCCTTCAAGCTGAGCCTGCGCCTGCCGCCGCTGGTCGACGGCCACGACGCGGCGGTGCGGCTCAAGGCGCTGCTCGAAGACAACGCGCCCTACAACGCCAAGGTCACGTTCGCGCCCGACGGCCGGGTCGGCGCCTGGGGTGCCAGCGGCTGGAACGCGCCGCCGATCGAGCCCTGGCTCGAGCACGCGCTGCAGTCCGCCTCGCGTGCGCACTACGGCGCCCCCTGCGGCTACATCGGGCAGGGCGGCACGATCCCGCTGATGAGCCTGCTGCAGCGGGGCTTTCCGAAGGCCCAGATGATGGTCTGCGGCGTGCTGGGCCCGAAGAGCAACGCGCACGGCCCGAACGAGTTCCTGCACGTGCCCTACGGCAAACGGCTCACGGCCGCGGTGGCGCAGGTGATTGCAGCGCTGCCGGGCGCGGCGCAGGCAGCCGCCCGATGACGCGGCGCGTCGGCATCTTCGTGTTCGATGACGTCGAGGTGCTCGACTTTGCCGGGCCCTACGAGGTCTTCACCACGGCGAGCCGCGTGCAGCGGCGGCGCCTGCCGGCGGCCCCCGCCGCCTACGAGGTCTTCACGGTCGGCCCGGGCGCGCCCGGATCGATGGTCCGGGCCCGCGCCGGCCTGCGGGTGCAGATCGACCACGGTCTGGACGCTCACCCGCCGATCGACCTGCTGATCGTGCCCGGCGGCGTGGTGGCGGCCGAACTGGCGCGGCCGGCGGTGGCGCCTTGGCTGCTCGCCTGTGCGGCGCGTGCCGAGCTCACGGCCTCGGTCTGCACCGGCGCTTTCCTGCTGGCCCAGGCCGGGCTGCTGGCCGGGCGCTGCGTCACGACGCATTGGGAAGACATCGCCGAGCTGCGCGCGCTGCACCCGCAACTCGTGGTGCTCGAAGGCCGCCGCTGGGTCGATGAGGGCGCGGTCGTCACGTCGGCCGGCATTTCGGCGGGCATCGACATGAGCCTGCACCTGGTCGAACGCACGGCGGGACGCGAACTTGCGCTTGCCACCGCGCGACAGATGGAATTCGACTGGACACCCGACCGGCTGGCCACCTGATGCCGCGGCGATCCACATGATTCAGGGCCTCGCCGCGCTGCTGCTGTTCCAGTCGCTCGGCGAGGCGATCGCGCAGCTCACGCACGCGCCGGTGCCGGGGCCGGTGATCGGGTTGGTCGCGCTGCTCGCGACCCTGCTGCTGCGCCAGCGTCTGTGCAAGCCGGTCTGGGCGCCGCTGGAGCAGGCGGCCGACGGCCTGCTGGCGCACCTGTCGATCTTCTTCATTCCCGCGGCGGTCGGCGTGATGCTGTACTGGGAACCGCTGGTGCGCGAGGGCCTGGCCTGGGTGGTGGCGCTGATGGCCAGCACCGCCGCGGCGATCGCGGTGACGGCCTGGTTTCTGGCGCGCCGGCTGGGGCCGGCCCCCGACGAGGAGCAGGCGCCGTGAGCGATCGTGCGCTGACGCTGCCGGTCGGCCTCAGCGACGCACTCGAGCCGCTGGCCGAGGTCTGGGTTTACCTCGCCGCGACACCGCTGTTCGGGCTGACCTTGACGCTCGGCGCCTACGTGCTGGCCGAGCGCGTGTCGGCGCGCAGCGGCCGGCACCCGCTGGCCAACCCGGTGCTGTGGGCGGTGCTCGCCATCATCGCGGTGCTGGCGCTCACCGGCACGCCTTACCGCCGCTACTTCGAGGGCGCGCAGTTCGTGCACTTCCTGCTCGGCACCGCGACGGTCGCACTCGCGGTACCACTGGCGCGGCTGTGGCCGGAGCTGCGCGCGCGGGCCGGCACGCTGCTGCTGGCGCTGCTGCTCGGCGGCACGGTGTCCATCGCCGTGGCGCTCGGCACGGCCTGGGCGCTGGGCGGATCGAAGCTGATCCTGGCCTCGCTGCTGCCGAAGTCGGTGACCGCGCCGATCGCGATGGGCATCGCAGAGCGCATCGGCGGCTCGGCCACGCTGGCGGCGGTGTTCGCGGTCACGACCGGCATCGTCGGCGCGCTGATCGTCACGCCGCTGCTCAACGCGATGGGCGTGCGCGACTGGGCGGCGCGCGGCTTTGCGGCCGGTCTCGCGGCGCACGGCATCGGCACGGCCCGGGCTTGGTCGATCAACCCGCGCGCGGGCGCCTACGCCAGCCTGGCGATGGGGCTGCACGGCATCGCCGGTGCGTTGCTGCTGCCGTGGCTGGCGCGCTGGCTGCTGGCCTGACAACCAAGTCGCGTTCACCCGTGTCCGATCACCCGGCGCCTGTCACGGCAGTCAAACCCCGGCGCAGCGCTCCCGCTGACGCTTGACAGTCAGCGTACCGAACAAGAACACCGCAACCAGCCCTGCCCCAATCTTCGATCTGATGCGTTTGAACGCAATGCCGCATGAGCATTGCCGCCGAAGCGAGAGAGCTGTTCAGTCGCTGCGAGTTGCAAGCCAGCGCCGCCAGCGCCGACGCCAGCCCTGACCGATGCGCTCGATCGCGCGCCAAGCCGCCGTCGAGCGCCACCAGGCCTTGACGTGTTGCTTGTAGGCGGACCAGGCGTCGAGGGCTCGCGCCAGCCAGCGATAGTGGCGCAGCTGCGGCTCGGTCAGCACGAACAGGCGGCCGAGCAGGGCGGTGCCGAGCAGCTTGGCCGCGACGATCAGCGCCAGGCCCAGCGCCGCATGACCGGCGTGGACCAGCCACAGCGCGAGCAGCTTGACGGGCAGCAAGCCCAGCGCCGGCGCGAGGAACAGGGCCAGGGCGAGCGGTGGCGGCACCTGCCGCAGGCGGTCTTCCAGGCGCGCGACCGGTGCCCAGCGCGCCAGACGGCCGAGCGCGCGCGACAGGGGCTGCCAGCCCCATTCCTCGAACAGGATCAGCAGCGCGATCGGCGTGCCGGCGATCGCGCGCAGTGCGCGCAGCAGCCGGGCGAGCGCAGGGCTCACGCCGGCTCGACGCGGCGCAGCCAGGTGCGCACGATGGCGGCGGCCAGCGGGCCGGCCACCTCGGCGACGAAGCGGCCGAAGTCCACGTGCGCGCTGTCGTCGGCGCAGTCGGACAGCGTGCGCAGCACCGCGAAGGGCAGGTCGCAGTCGTGGCAGACCTGGGCCACGGCCGCGCCTTCCATCTCGACCGCCAGCGCGTCCGGCAGTTCGGTGCGCAGCGCGGTGCGCTCCAGCGCGGTGGCGACGAAACGGTCGCCGCTGACCACCAGGCCTTCGTGCACGCGCAGGCGGTCGATGCCGAGCGCCGCGAAGCTGGAGTCCAGCCCGATGCGCTCGGCCTCCAGCGCGTCGCGCGCGGCCAGCGCCAGCGCGTCGCTCAGGTCGGCGTCGGTCGGGAAGCGCGAGCGGCCGGTGAGTGGCACCTCGTGGCGCGGGAACAGCGGCGAGGCGTCCATGTCGTGCTGCAGCAGCTCGCGCGCCACGACCACGTCGCCGATCGCGGCGCCGGGTTGCAGCGCGCCGGCCACGCCGGTGAACACCAGCGCGTCGACGCCGTAGCGGTCGGCCAGCAGCAGTGCCGTGCTGGCCGCGGCCACTTTGCCGATGCCGGAGCGCACCAGCACCACCTCGTGCCCGTCGAGCTGGCCGCGATGGAAGGCGCGGCCAGCGTGGTGCTCGGTCACCGGCGCCTGGAGCGCGCCGAGCAGGGTGCGGAGTTCCTCATCGATGGCCGTGACGAGGGCAAAGCGAAGTCCCATCGCGGGCTCGGTGGTTCAGCGCCGCTCAGGGCAGCAGCAAGGCGCGCCGCACGGCGCGGGCGACCGCCGCGCCCTTGGCGCGCTCGACCTCGGCCACCAGGTCCTGCGCCACCTGCTGCAGGCCGGCCAGGCCCGAGGCCTTCTCGATGGCCAGCACGAAACGGTAGCCTTTCATCAGGCCCAGGTGCTGTTTCGCCAGGCTGGGCAGCAGGTCGTAGAGGTCCGAGTAGGACAGTGCCGATTCCGCCAGTGTGCCCGGCGCGGTGGCCGGCGCCAGGGCCGCAGCGGCGGTCGGTTCGGGTTCGACGGGCGCGCCTGTCGTGATGCTCGGGCCGCCGAGCAGCGCCACCAGTCCGGCATCGACCAGGGTCTGCAGGTCCGCGGCGGTGGCGCCCTGCACCATCGACACCCAGCTGACGCCGTCACGGCTGGGATCGATGATCAGCAGCAGGTTGCGCGCGGTGCGCGTCAGCGCGTGGACGCGGGCGCGGATTTCGGCTCGGCCGATCTCAGTCTTCGTGTAGCGATCGGCCATCGTGCATCAACAGCTTGCTCTGCCTCGACAGGGTTCTGCTCACAGTGTACGGGGCGCATTCGGTTGCATCCGGCTTCGACCGGCACAATTGAACAGGGCCCGTGACGCGGCGCACACCGCGCGTCGCCGGTGCTCACGTCTTGTCGCGCAACTCACGGCGCAGGACCTTGCCGACCGGCGTCTTGGGCAGCTCGGTGCGGAATTCCACCGTCCTGGGCCGCTTGTAGCCGGTCAGGTTGGCCTCGCAGTAGGCACGCACCTGCGCTTCAGTCACGGCGGGGTCGCTGCGCACGATCACGAGCTTGACGGCCTCGCCGCATTTCGCATCGGCCACGCCGATCGCTGCGCATTCCAGCACGCCGGGCATCTGCGTCACCACGTCTTCCACCTCGTTCGGGTAGACGTTGAAGCCGCTCACCAGGATCATGTCCTTCTTGCGGTCCACGATCTTGAAGTAGCCGCGCTCGTCGACGATGCCGATGTCGCCGGAGCGGAAGTAGCCGTCGGCCGTCATGACCTTCGCGGTTTCGTCGGGTCGTTGCCAGTAGCCGGCCATCACCTGCGGGCCCTTGATCGCGATCTCGCCCGGCATGCCCGGGGGCACCTCGTTGCCGTCGTCGTCGATCAGCTTGAGCAGGGTGTTGGGCATCGGCAGGCCGATGTTGCCGCTGAATGCGGTGCTGTCGACCGGGTTGCAGGTGGCCGTCGGCGAGGTCTCGGACAAGCCGTAGCCTTCGACGATCGGGCAGCCGGTCTTGTCGAGCCAGAGCTTCGCGGTGGCGCTCTGCACCGCCATGCCGCCGCCGACGGAGATCTTCAGGTGGCGCCAGTCGACGCTGCCGAAATCGGGGTGGTGGGCCATCGCGCTGAACAGCGTGTTGACGGCCGGGAAGCTGTGGATCTTCTCGCCCCTGAGCTGCTTGAACATCGTCCGCAGGTCGCGCGGGTTGGCGATCAGGATGTTGCAGCCGCCCATGCGCATGCCCAGCATCATGTTCGTGTTGAAGCCGAAGATGTGATAGATCGGCAGCGCGCACGCGGTGTTGATCTGCTCGCCGGCCGGGATCTTCTTCAGCGCCGGCTGGTACCAGGCCTCGGACTGCAGGATGTTGGCGACCAGGTGGCGGTGCAGCAGCACCGCGCCCTTGCTCACGCCGGTGGTGCCGCCGGTGTACTGCAGCACGGCGATGTCGTCCGGACCGACCTTCGCCGGCGTGTAGGCCTGGTCGCGGCCGGCGGCCAGTGCATCGTTGAAGCGCGCCGCGCCCGGCAGCTCGAAGGCCGGCACCATCTTCTTGACTCGACGCACCACGGTGTTGACGAGCAGCGACTTCGGAAAGCCGAGCAGGTCGCCGAGCGCGGTGAGCACCACCTTCTTGGTCGGCACCGCCGGCAGCACCTTCTGCAGCACGTGTGCAAAGTTCTCCAGGATCACGATGGCCTTCGCGCCCGAGTCCTTCAGCTGGTGCTCCAGCTCGCGAGGGGTGTACAGCGGATTCACGTTGACCACCACGCAGCCGGCGCGCAGGATCGCCGCGACCGCGACAGGGTACTGCGGCACGTTGGGCATCATCACCGCGACGCGGTCACCCGCGATCAGGCCCAGGCTCTGCAAGTAGGCCGCGAAGGCGCGCGAGAGTTCGTCCGTTCGCCCGAAGCTGAGGGCCTTGCCCATGAACTTGTAGGCGGGCAGTTCGCGGTACTTCTTGAAGCTGTCCTCGAGCAGCGCGACCAGCGAGGGGTACTGCCGGACGTCGATGCTGTGCGGCACGCCGGCCGGGTAGTGCTTGAGCCAAACGGGGTCCATGGGCAAGTTCCTGTGCGAAAAGTCATTCTGACTTCGCGCTGACGAGCCCCTCTCAGGGAATGCGATAGCTCGTGCCGGAGCGGGCTGCCTGGCCTCGGGCAAGGCCCCGAAGGGCTCCGGGGCCTTGCCGCGAGTTCATTCGACGGCCTTGACCATGTCCTCGACCACCTTCTTCGCGTCGCCGAAGACCATCATGGTCTTGTCCATGTAGAAGAGCTCGTTGTCCAGGCCGGCGTAGCCGGCGGCCATCGAGCGCTTGTTGACGATCACGGTCTTGGCCTTGTAGACCTCCAGGATCGGCATGCCGTAGATCGGGCTGCCCTTGGTCAGCGCGGCCGGGTTCACCACGTCGTTGGCGCCCAGGACGATGGCCACGTCGGCCTGGCCGAACTCGCCGTTGATGTCCTCCATCTCGAACACCTGGTCGTAGGGCACCTCGGCCTCGGCCAGCAGCACGTTCATGTGGCCCGGCATGCGCCCGGCCACCGGGTGGATCGCGTACTTCACCGTGATGCCCTTGTGCGTGAGCTTCTCGGCCAGCTCCTTGACGGCGTGCTGCGCGCGCGCCACCGCCAGGCCGTAGCCCGGCACGATCACCACCGTCTCGGCGTTGCCCAGGATGAAGGCCGCGTCGTCGGCGCTGCCGCTCTTGACCGGCCGTGCTTCGCTCTTGCCGGGCGTGGCGGCCGTCGCGTCGCCGCCGAAGCCGCCCAGGATCACGTTGAAGAACGAGCGGTTCATCGCCTTGCACATGATGTAGCTCAGGATCGCCCCCGAGGACCCCACCAGGCTGCCGGCGATGATCAGCATGCTGTTGTTCAGCGAGAAGCCGATGCCGGCCGCCGCCCAGCCCGAGTAGCTGTTGAGCATCGACACCACCACCGGCATGTCCGCGCCGCCGATCGGGATGATGATCGTCACGCCGAGCACGAAGGCCAGCGCCAGCATCGCGAAGAAGGCCGCCCAGTTCCCGCTGGCCATGAACAGCAGCCCGAGGCCGATGGTCAGCAGGCCCAGCACCAGGTTGAGCTTGTGCTGGCCGGGGAAGCTCACCGGTGCGCCCTGGAACAGGCGGAACTTGTAGGTGCCCGAGAGCTTGCCGAAGGCGATGACCGAGCCGCTGAAGGTGATCGCGCCGATGGCCGCGCCGAGGAAAAGTTCGAGCCGGTTGCCGCTGGGGATGGGCGCGCCCTTGGCGACGATGCCGAAGGCATGGGGTTCGGCCACCGCGGCGACGGCGATGAACACCGCGGCCAGGCCGATCATGCTGTGGAAGAAGGCCACCAGCTCGGGCATCTTGGTCATCTCGACTGTCCTGGCCCGGTAGGCGCCGTAGCCGCCCCCGACCACCAGGCCGAGCAGCACCCAGCTCATGCCGAACGCCGAGCCGGCGGCCAGCTTGATGATCAGCGCCGCGGTCGTCAGCACGGCGATGGCCATGCCGACCATGCCGAACAGGTTGCCGCGGATCGAACTGGTGGGGTGCGACAGGCCCTTGAGCGCCTGGATGAAGCAGACGCTGGCGACCAGGTAGAGCAGGGTGACGAGGTTCAAGCTCACTTGGCACCCTCCTTCGCGGCCGGCGCTTTCTTGTCCTTCTTCCTGAACATCTCCAGCATGCGCCGCGTGACGAGGAAGCCGCCGAACACGTTGACGGCGGCCAGCGCGACCGCCAGCGTGCCCATGGTCTTGCCCAGCGTGGTCTCGGTCAAGGCGGCGGCGAGCATCGCGCCGACGATCACGATCGCCGAGATCGCGTTGGTCACCGCCATCAGCGGCGTGTGCAGCGCCGGCGTGACGGTCCACACCACGTGGTAGCCGACGTAGATGGCCAGCACGAAGATGATCAGGTTGATGAGGGTCGGACTGACGGTGTCCATGGCGGGTCTCCTGGGAATCAGAACTTGCGGACCGAGTCGATGCGGTTGCCCGCGCCGAGCAGCACCACCTTGGGCTTGTGGCTGCGCACCTCGTCCTCGCTCATCGGCGCGTAGGTGCAGATGATCAGCAGGTCGCCCACGTGCGCCTTGCGCGCCGCAGCGCCGTTGAGCGAGATCACGCCCGAGCCGGGCGGCGCGGGGATGATGTAGGTGGAGAAGCGCTCGCCGTTGTTGATGTTGTAGAGCTCGATCTGCTCGAACTCGCGCATGTCGGCGGCTTCGAGCAGCGTCGCATCGATGCCGCAGGAGCCTTCGTAGTGCAGGTCGGCCTCGGTGACGGTCGCGCGGTGCAGCTTCGCGCGCAGCATGACGCGGTGGTTCATGTCAGACCCTCAGGAGCTGCCCGTCGCGGCACATCAGGCAGGCCTTGACGATGTCGTCCTCGAGGTCGATCTTCAGCGCCGCGGCGTCCTTCTCGAGCACCAGCTTCAGGAAGTCGAGCACGTTGCGCGCATACAGCGCCGATGCGTCGGCCGCCACCAGCGCCGGCAGGTTGGTCTCGCCGACCAGCGTGACGCCGTGCTTCACCACCGTGCGGCCGGCCTCGGTCAGCGGGCAGTTGCCGCCCTGGGGAGCGGCCATGTCGACGATCACCGAGCCGGGCTTCATGGCCTTGACCATGTCCTCGGTCACCAGCACCGGCGCCGGGCGGCCCGGGATCAGCGCGGTGGTGATCACGATATCGGCCGCGGCCACGCGTTTGGCGACCTCGACCTTCTGGCGCTCCAGCCAGGACGGCGGCATCGGGCGGGCGTAGCCGCCCACGCCCTCGGCGGCTTCCTTCTCTTCGGGCGTCTCGTAGGGCACGTCGATGAACTTGGCGCCCAGCGACTCGACCTGCTCCTTCACCGAGGGCCGCACGTCGCTGGCCTCGATGACGGCGCCCAGGCGCTTGGCGGTGGCGATGGCCTGCAGGCCGGCCACGCCGACGCCCAGGATCACCACCCGGGCGGCCTTCACGGTGCCGGCGGCGGTCATCAGCATCGGGAAGATGCGCTGGTACTGGTCGGCCGCGATCATCACCGCCTTGTAGCCGGCCAGGTTGGCCTGCGAGGACAGCACGTCCATGCTCTGCGCGCGCGTGGTGCGCGGCGCGGCTTCGAGCGCGAAGGCGGTGAGCCTGGCGTCGGCCAGGCCCTGCAGGCCGCCCTGGTCGAAGGGATTGAGCATGCCGACCAGGGCGGTCGAGGCCGGCATCAGCGCGCGCTCGGCCGCCGAGGGCGCGCGCACCTTCAGCACCAGCGGGCAGCCGAAGGCGCCGGCCGCGTCGGTGATCTCGGCGCCGGCCGCGGCATAGGCCTCGTCGGTGACGCTGGCGCTGAGACCGGCGCCGGCCTGCACCTGCAGTGCGTGGCCCTGCGCCTTGAGCTTCTTGACCGTCTCGGGGGTCGCGGCAACGCGGGTTTCTCCCGCTGCCGTCTCGCGCGGCACGCCTATGCGCATGGTGCTGCCTCCTCGGGGCTTGTCGTGTTTGGGGGCGGAGCTTACACAATCCGGAGCCGACCGCCCTTACGATCGTGCATGAAACAAAGATGGAAACCCGCGGTGACCGTGGCCGCGGTCATCGAAAACCAGGGCCGTTTCCTGCTGGTGGAAGAGCAAACGCCCGAGGGCGTGTGCCTCAACCAGCCGGCCGGCCACCTCGACCCCGGCGAGTCGCTGCTCGAAGCGGTGGTGCGCGAGGTGCTCGAGGAGACGGCCTGTGTCTTCACGCCGACCGCACTGCTCGGCGTCTACATGTCGCGCTTCATCCGCAGCGCCCGCAACGAGGACGTGACCTACCTGCGCTTCGCCTATTGCGGCAGCGTGGGAACGCCCGTGCCCGGCCGTGCGCTCGACCGCGGCATCCTGCGCACGCTGTGGATGACGCCCGAGGAGATCCGCGCCAACACCCACCGCCACCGCAGCCCGGCCCTGCAGCGCAACGTCGACGACCACCTCGCCGGCGTCCGCCATCCGCTCGGCACGGTCTTCGTAGACCCCGGCCTCTACGATCCGGTGGAAAAATCCTGAGCATGGGCAAGCAAAGGGTGGTGGTGGGCTTGAGCGGCGGCGTCGATTCCGCGGTCAGCGCCTGGCTGCTGAAGCAGCAGGGGCACGAGGTTGTCGGCCTCTTCATGAAGAACTGGGAAGACGACGACGATGACGAGTACTGCTCGTCGCGCCAGGACTTCCTCGACGCAGCGAGCGTGGCCGACGTGATCGGGATCGAGATCGAGCACGTCAACTTCGCCGCCGAGTACAGGGACCGCGTGTTCGCCGAGTTCCTGCGCGAGTACGAAGCGGGCCGCACGCCGAACCCGGACGTGCTGTGCAATGCCGAGATCAAGTTCAAGGCCTTTCTGGACCACGCGCTGCGGCTCGGCGCCGGCAAGATCGCGACCGGACATTACGCCCGGGTTCGCCGTGTACCGGCGCACCCGGGCATGCCCGATGGGCCTCATGACGAGTCGAGCGCCGGCGCGCTCGACCGTGCCCGGGTGCGCGAGGCCGGCGGCCGCTTCGAACTGCTCAAGGGCTTGGACGCGAGCAAGGACCAGAGCTATTTCCTGCACCGCCTCACGCAGGCCCAGCTGTCGCGCACGCTGTTCCCGGTCGGCGAGCTGCCGAAGACCGCGGTGCGCCGCCTCGCTGCCGAGATCGGGCTGCCGGTGGCCGCAAAGAAGGACTCGACCGGCATCTGCTTCATCGGCGAGCGGCCGTTCCGCGAGTTCCTGAACCGCTACCTTGCCCACACGCCCGGGCCGATCCGCGACGATCGCGGGCGCACGCTGGGCGAACACGTGGGCCTGTCGTTCTACACGCTGGGCCAGCGCAAGGGCATTGGCATCGGTGGCGTCAAGGAGCGTGGTGTGCCGCGTGGCGGCGGCGAGCACGCGCCCTGGTTCGTCGCGCGCAAGGACCTCGAACGCAACACGCTCTACGTGGTGCAGGGCCATGACCACCCCTGGCTGCAGTCGCAGCGGGTCGAGGCCGACGATGCAAGCTGGATCTCCGGCGAGCCGCCTGCGCCCGGCGCGCTGGCTGCGAAGACGCGTTACCGCCAGAGCGATGCGGCCTGCGTGTTGGCGCCGAATGCCAACGGCGCGTTCGCACTCGAGTTCGGCGAGCCGCAGTGGGCCGTGACGCCGGGGCAGTCGGCTGTGTTGTACGACGGCGAGGTCTGTCTGGGCGGTGGCGTCATCGCCGGCACGTCCATCTGATCAGGCGGCAGGCATCGGCCTGCCGGTGAGTCGCTCCCCCGGTGGATTGGAGCAAGGGCCGCTATCTCACAGTCGGGGCGTATGTGAAATACCCAGCGCTGACCCGTCTTGCCTGAATAGCGGCGCGCCGTCAAGCGCAACAGAGCGGCTACCGATCCACTTGGGTGCGCGCATGGCGGCTGTCCGGCAGACCCCGGTCATCCAGGTCCACTTCAACGGGGAGCACGTCTCGGCCAATGCCGGACTGATGCGCACGAGTGCCTGTTCCACTTTGAGCGACCGCGCAATCAAAGACGCACAGGGCGTCGAATTTCTCAAGACATCGCGTGCGCGGTTCAAGCCGATCTTGACGCCGAACAACTTCTGCCCGCGCTCGCGTGGTGAACACAAGCACACCATTCGCATCCGTCCGCACAGCAGTTCGATAGCGGATCGATCGTCGTCACCTGCTGGAAACAGGTGGGGCTACGGAGGTGTCATCGGCTACGTAACAATCAGCAATTCGGGTCGCGACCAACGGAGAAACATGATGCGCCAGTACAACCAGACCAAACGAATCCTCGTGACCGGCGGCGCCGGCTTTCTGGGCAGCCATCTGTGCGAGCGCCTCGTCTCGCAAGGGCACGACGTCTTGTGTCTCGACAACTTCTTCACCGGCAGTCGGCGCAATGTGGAGCACCTGCTGGACAGCCCTCGCTTCGAACTGATGCGTCATGACGTGACCTTTCCTCTGTATGTCGAGGTGGACGAGATCTACAACCTGGCGTGCCCGGCCTCCCCAATCCACTACCAGTACGATCCAGTGCAGACAACCAAAACCAGCGTGCACGGGGCCATCAACATGCTGGGCTTGGCCAAGCGGGTACGTGCCAAGATCCTTCAAGCCTCCACCAGCGAGGTGTATGGCGACCCGGAGGTGCATCCGCAGCCGGAGTCGTATTGGGGGCGCGTCAATCCCATCGGCCCACGCAGTTGTTATGACGAAGGCAAGCGCTGTGCCGAAACGCTGTTCTTCGACTACTACCGCCAGCACCGCCTTCGCATCAAGGTCGTAAGGATTTTCAACACCTACGGCCCGCGCATGCATCCGAACGATGGTCGCGTTGTTTCCAACTTCATCGTGCAGGCACTCAACGGCGAGGACATCACCATCTACGGCAACGGCAGTCAAACGCGCAGCTTTTGCTACGTGGACGACCTGATTGAGGCAATGGACCGCACGATGAACACTCCGGACGACTTCACCGGTCCCGTGAACATCGGCAATCCAGGGGAGTTTTCGATGCTTGAGTTGGCTGAGCAAGTCATCGCCCTCACCGGCTCTCGCAGCAAACTGCGACACCTGCCACTGCCGACGGATGATCCAAAGCAACGCTGCCCAGACAGTTCGCTTGCCAAGGCCGCCCTCGGAGGTTGGGAGCCTCAGGTGCCGTTGGCCGAGGGACTCAAAAGGACGATCGAGTATTTCGACGCACTTCTCGCACGAGAGCGCTGACACGGTGACCGCATCATGCTGATGCTTGCAGGCATTGCGGAGTCACAGGCGACCTTGCCCAACTGCGCGACGCTCGTGGCGTACGAATAGTCGCCCTTTTCGACCCACTTGATTTGCCACGGCTCATTGGGCCGGCATCAGAGTTTTGGTTTCCCATGCTTGCATCAACGTGCAGTGCTCGCCTATGAACGCGCTGTGCACTCATCCATGTGGACGCGCGAGTGGCCCGTGTCGCGCCATCTGATCTGGCGCTGATGCGCGACCGCCAAGTCTGAGCAGACTTCCACCTAGAATTGCTTGTTATTCCACTTCCGTGCAAGCAGACGCATCGCTGCGCATATTGTCCGGTTTGCCCACAGTTCGAAGTCGCTGGCGACCGATTCTCGGAATCTTCAGAATTCAGCGCTGATGAATTCCATGCCGGCATTGCTGCGACCGGCCTTCAGATTCCTCAACTCCGGCGTGACTTTGCACGCGAATGCCGAATTCGCGCGAGAAAGAACGACATCCATCTCGATTCACCACAATGAAACTTTCCATTGTCATTCCTTGCTACAACGAACTTGCCACCATAGACGCCATCATCAGGGCGGTAAATGACTCTCCTTATCCAAGCAAGGAGATCATCATCGTCGATGACTGCTCAACGGATGGGACCCGGCAAAAGCTTCGAGACGAGATCGAAGCATCCGGCAAAGTCGCCAAGGTGATCTATCACGAAATAAATCAAGGCAAGGGTGCGGCCTTGCGAACCGGCATTGCTGCGGCTACCGGTGAGATCGTCATTATTCAGGACGCCGACCTCGAGTACGACCCGAACGAATACTCAAGACTCGTAGAGCCAATCCTTCGCGACAAGGCTGATATCGTTTTCGGTTCGCGATTTCTCGGTAGCGATGCGCATCGAGTTCTCTATTACTGGCATCGCGTCGGCAATGGAATACTGACAACGCTGTCAAATATGTTCACCAACTTGAATCTGACCGATATGGAAACATGCTACAAAGTGTTTCGTCGTGAAATAATTCAAGGGATTTCTATTGAAGAGAACAGATTCGGCTTTGAGCCGGAAATTACGGCAAAAATATCGAAACTGAAGTGCAGAATTTTCGAGGTCGGCATTTCATATTATGGTCGCACCTACGATGAGGGTAAGAAAATAGGCTGGCGAGATGGGGTGCGGGCGCTTTATTGTATTATTAAATACAATGTCTTCCGATGAGGATCGTTCGCTATTTATTCGCCGGTGGCGTCGCCGCACTCGTGGATTGGTCCATCTTTTGGGGTCTGGCGAATGAATTGCAATTGCAGTATCAGATCGCTGCAACCATCTCGTTTTTGTTGGCAACACTGACGAACTATATTGTCAGCATAAGGTACGTCTTCGAGAGTGGGGTTCGGTACTCACGTCGCCGAGAGGCGGCACTCGTATATCTGGTTAGCGCTCTGGGATTGGGAATAAACTTGATCGTTCTGCAGATACTTGTCGGAGGCTACGGGTTCCACTTGATGGTTGCAAAGATTTCTGCGACGGCGATCGTTTTTTTCTGGAATTATTTCTCGCGCGCGACTTTTATCTTCAAGTCCGACCCCAAAGCCTGAGCGTGGGACGAGCATGACCGCTATTTTTGGTCTGGAAGCAGCGGTTCTGTCGCCACCGTATTCGGCGATCGTCTCCCTGCTGATGTTCGTCGGCGTCTTTGCACTTGGCTTGCGTGTGAGTGGCTGGTTGGATGTGCGGGCGAGCAACACGTCAGGCTGGGAGTTTTTCGTCGCGCCGGTCGTGGGAGCCACAGTATTGGCCGCGATGCTTTATCCGCTGATGCTGTTCGGACTGGTCAATGCCACAGGCTTGAGCGTTGTCGCCATTCTGCTTGCGCTGCACGGTCTTTGGGCGCTGGGCCGGGCCGTGCCTGGGTTCAGTTCGAAAATCCGTGCCTCGGGGCGCTCGTATTTTGCGTCACTGTTCCGTTGGCAGGCGATGCCCTATTGGTTGCTCCTTGGTCTGGGGCTTGTCGCCTTGGGCCCCAGCACCAACGCCGACTCGCTGAATTACCACCTCGGTGTCGCGCTTCAGTTTCTGCACGATGGGGTGTGGCCGGTGAGCCCGGAGTGGTTTCATAGTCGACTTGCGGGCGCGGGGGAAGGTCTGATTGCACTGGGTCTGTCCATCGGCGCAGAACAGTTTTCGAGCCTCCTGCAATGGAGTGGCATTTTTTGTCTCTGCGGTTTGCTGCAGCGTTATCCGGACTCGAACAATCCCATCCTCACACCGGTGACGCTGGCCCTTGTTTCGTCGCCGGTGCTTCTCTTCTTGGTGAATGCCGATAAACCGCAATTGGTTCCAATCGCGATGACATCGACAGCCCTTGCCCTCACCCTTTATCCGACGCGCAGATCGGTCAGCCGACGGTCGAGGCTGCTCGGCTTTGGGCTTGTCTGCCTACTCGTCATGACGGCATCGCAGATGAAGCTGAACTTCCTCGTGTCAGGGGGGATCGTGGGTGTCATCGCCTTTGCTTTGATGGCGAGAAGCGGCCTCGCGGTTCCAGCGGGTCTGATGGCCCTGGGTGGATTGGCATGCATCGTCCTGCCTCCCGCGATCTGGAAACACCTGCATTTCGGCGGAACGCTGGCCGATGCATTCCTGAAGCCCTTTCCAGGAGACTGGCCTGGCTACGACGCCTTCACGGGATACCTGCGGAACTATCGAGATTCCTCCATGTGGTTCCCGCTGTCACTCGTTCTTCCCGCCCGCCCGGGTGCTATTTCGACCGTGGTCGGCGTTGGCGTTGGCGCGCTGGCATGGCTTCGGCCCGCAAAGGACATCTATTGCTGGTTGGCCATCGCCGCGGCCACAGCAGTGACCATCGTTGGCACTTTGTTTGGCCAAGCAAATGCAAGGTTCTACCTCGAGCCGTTCGTCTGGGTGCTCATGGCGCTCGCGATGCAGGCGCCGCGCTGCATCCACGACGGTGCGAAACTGGCGCAATGCATCCTTGGCGCACAGGTGCTGATGTTCATGGCATTGATCAGCTATGCCGTCGTGCGCTCGATTCCCGGGGCGATGTCGACGCCTTGGCGCAATAGCATCATGGCAACGCAGGCCGATGGATACACGGTAATGAAGCAGGTGGATGCGGCTCTTCCAGCCGATGCCGTCCTGATTTCAGCCCATCCCAGCGTGGCCCTGTCGCCGCGCAAGGTGTTCGCCAGCGATTGGATAAGCTTCACTGGAAGCCAGCCGGCGGACTGGGCGCCTTATTTGCAGCGTCTGCAGGAGGGGCGCGTGACACACGCCTTGGTTATCGGCGAGCCGTCTCGGAGCCCTTTTGCGAAGTGCTTCAGTGGCGTGGAGGCAGGCCCGATTTCCGCGAGCAAGGCAACTCGCAATCCGCTGAATTCCGGCGCGGCGTACGCTGCGTGGCTCATGAAGATCGACCGGGAGCGGATGCCTTCGTGCTTCGAAAAATAACTTCGTGTCTCTTGGCGCCCGATGCGCGGCGCGCGTTGGTGAGGTGCAGCACGTCGGTCTGGAAGTTTGCGAGGCCGCGGCCGATGTGGGGACCTGTCGCAACGATGGTGCCGCGGCTGCTGGCGGCGTCCATTTCGTCACTGACCGCTGCGGCGGGTTCGTCGTTGCCGCCGCCGCAAACCGCTAGGCACAGCAACGCGGCCCCCACTCATGCCACTGCCCAGGGCTCCAGCGCCGACAGCAGCGCGGCCGCGAGGATGAAGGCCCCGCCGACGAACATCTGCAGCGTCAGCACCTGATCGCCGAGCAGCACCGCCGACACCGATGCGAACACCACCTCGGTGAGCATGACGACCGAGGTCACGTTGGCTTTCAGCCGTGAAGCGCCGTACTGCAGCGCCAGGTTGGCGCCGAGGAAGGCGAGCGCGAGCGCCGAAACCGGCAGCAGCCATGATGTCCGGGGTGCCGGCGGCCAGGCGACGCTGCCCGCCGCGGCCAGGCCGAGGGCCAGCCCGCCGGCGACCAGCATGCCACCGAGGAACATCGCCAGGGCGCGGCCCTCCGATGGCCGGTGCGACTCGCGCCGCAGCATCACGTTGTTCAGCGCGAAGCTGAAGCCCCCGGCGATGCCGAGAAAATCAGCCAGCCCCGAGGGCCAGGGCCAGCCGGCGCCCGCCGGCTTGAGCACGATGGCCGCACCGGCCAGCGCAAGCAGCACGCGACAGGCCGCCCAGCGCGTGAGCCGCTCCTGCAGCAGCCAGCGCGCCAGCAGCACCGCCCACAGCGGCATCAGGTAGAACAGCAGGACCACGCGCACCACGTCGCCGATGCTCACGGCCCAGTTGAATGCGGCATTGGTGCCGCCGGCCGCCAGCACGAGCACCCACAGCACCGGCGTGCGCGCCAGCTGGCCCGGCGAGTGCGGCCAGCGCAGCACGATCACGACCACCGCCAGGCCGTAGACCAGGGCGGTCGCCCACAGCGGATGCAGCCCGAGCGACAGCAGCTGGCGAAACGGCCACCACGACACGCCCCAAACGAAGGCGTTGAGCGTCAGCGCGAGCACCGCGAACAGCGGTGCGGCCGGCGCCATGCCGGCCTGCTGCGGGCGGGCGTTCATTGCGGCACCCTTTGCGCTGCGCGCTGTCCCGCCGGGCGGGCGGGTTCGCCCCGGGGACCGCGGGGGCCCCCTGGCGGCCCTTGGCGGCCGTACCGGTTCACTGCTGCGGGTCGCTGCGGGCCAGCGCGATCAGGTGATCGACCTCGTCCTTGTGGCGCACGCAGTTGGTCTGGTGCCAGCGGCGGATCAGCCACATGGCCCCGGCCACGGCCACGCCGAAGATCGTGATCGCCCCGAAGGCCGACAGGCCGAAGCGCGTCATGCCGGTGTAAAAGGCGCCGAGGCCGAGGATGCAGGCCTGCTCGTTGAAGTTCTGCACCGCGATCGATCGGCCGGCGCCCATCAGGTTGTGGCCGCGGTGCTGCAGCAGCGCGTTCATCGGCACCACCAGGAAGCCGCCCAGGCCGCCGAGCAGGATCAGGAAGGGGGCGGCCACCCAGACGTTGGTGATGAAGTTCATGCCGATCACCAGCACGCCCATCGCGATGCCGAGCGGGATCACGCCGGTCGCCTGGTCGAGCCGCATGCGCACCGAGGCCAGCACGGCGCCGACCGCGGTGCCGATCGCCACCACGCCGACCAGCGACGACGCCTGCGTCGTGCCATAGCCCAGCGCCGCGGCCGCCCAGGCCAGCACGATGTAGCGCAGGTTGCCCGAGACCCCCCAGAACAGCGTGGTGGTGGCCAGCGAGATCTGGCCGAGCTTGTCGTTCCATAGCCGGGCGTTGCAGGCCGAGAAGTCGCGCACCAGGCCGATGACGCTGTGCGCGATCGGCTGCAGCGGCGCCTGCGTGCGCGGGATGTAGAGGTTGAAGATGGCGGCCACCACGTAGAGCGAGGTGAGCGCGGCGATCGCCGCTTCGGGGGCGGTGTCGATGCCGGTGTCGATCAGCGGCAGGTCGATGGCCAGCAGCGCCGGTGCGATCGTGCGGCCCACCAGTTGGCCGCCGAGCAGCACGCCGAGGATGATGGAGCCGATCGTGAGGCCCTCGATCCAGCCGTTGGCCTTGACCAGCTGCGAGTTGGGCAGCAGCTCGGTCAGGATGCCGTACTTGGCCGGCGAGTAGGCCGCGGCGCCGAGCCCGACCACCGCGAACGCGACCAGCGGGTGCGAGCCGAACAGCATCATCAGGCAGCCGACCACCTTGATGCTGTTCGAGACGAACATCACCTTGCCCTTGGGCACCGCATCGGCGAAGGCGCCGACGAAGGGCGCGAGCACGACATAGAACAGCGCGAACATCGGCACCAGCGCGGCGCGCTGCCACTCGGGCTGGCCGGAGGTTCTCAGCAACTCGACGGCGGCGACGAACAGGGCGTTGTCGGCCAGCGAGCTGAAGAACTGCGCCGACATGATGGTGTAGAAACCTTTTTTCATCCGCTCGTCGGCTGGGGCACCGGCATCGACCGGCGCCGGTACTGTCTCCCTGCGGCGCGGGTTATAGCACGGGGTCCCGGCGGTCTCCGTGCGCCGCACCGGGGTATCAGTGGCGCTGATGCGCCTTGAAATCGGCGGCGCGCAAGGCGCCGGCGGCGCCGCGCAGGCACACTGGCGGCCATGCCGCGCCCCATCGAAGCCCTGATCCACACCGAGGCCCTGACGCACAACCTCGCGCGTGCGCGCGCCGCCGTGCCCGACGCGCGCGTCTGGGCGGTCGTGAAGGCCAATGCCTACGGCCATGGCATCGCGCGCGTCTTCGAGGCCCTGCGCGGCGCCGACGGTTTTGCACTGCTCGACCTGGCCGAGGCGCAGCTGCTGCGCGAACTCGGCTGGCGCGGCCCGATCCTGCTGCTCGAAGGCGTGTTCGAGCCGCGCGACCTGGAGCTGTGCTCGCGCCTGAACCTGTGGCACACGGTGCACTGCGGGGCGCAGGTCGACTGGCTGGCGATGCACAAGACCCACCAGCCGCACCGCGTGTTCCTGAAGATGAACAGCGGCATGAACCGGCTCGGCTTCAAGCCCGCCGCCTTCCGCGCGGCGTGGGCGCGGCTCGATGCGCTGCCGCAGGTCGACGAGATCTCGTTGATGACCCACTTCTCGGACGCCGACGGCGGCCGCGGCATCGCGGCGCAGGTGCGGGCCTTCTCGGACGCCACGCACGATCTGCCGGGCGAGCGCAGCCTGAGCAACAGCGCGGCCACGCTGCGCCATGCGGCCGACGCCGCGGTGCGTGCAGACTGGGTGCGTGCCGGCATCATGCTGTACGGCTCGGCGCCCGATTTCCCGGCGCACGACATCGCCCACTGGGCTCTGCGGCCGACGATGACGCTGAGTGCGCGCCTGATCGCCACGCAGAGCCTGCAGCCCGGCGACACCGTGGGTTACGGCAGCGCCTTCACGGCCGATGCGCCGATGCGCATCGGCGTCGCGGCCTGCGGCTACGCCGACGGCTATCCGCGCCATGCGCCGAGCGGCACGCCGGTGCTGGTGGACGGCGTGCCCACGCGCTTGCTCGGGCGCGTGTCGATGGACATGGTGACCGTCGACCTGAGTGCGCTGCCGCAGGCGGGGGCGGGCAGCGAAGTCACGCTCTGGGGTCGCGGGCCGGCCGGTGCCGCGCTGCCGATCGATGCCGTCGCCCACGCGGCCGGCACGGTGGGCTACGAGCTGATGTGCGGGCTCGCGGCGCGCGTGCCGGTCCGGGTCGACGCCGGCTGAGCGCCTGTCACCTCGACCGCCCGCCGTTGTGCGACCATTCGCCATCCTCTCAACCCCCTGCAGGAGATCGTCGTCATGAGCATCATCGGCACCCTGATCGTCGGCCTGATCGTCGGCGCCCTCGCCCGCTTCTTGATGCCGGGCGAGCAGAAGATGGGCTGGATCCTGACCTGCGTGCTCGGCATCGCCGGCTCCTTCATCGCTGGCTTCGTGGGCCAGTCGCTGGGCTGGTACGCCGTCGGCGAGCCGGCCGGCTGGATCGCCTCGGTGGTGGGTGCGGTCGTGCTGCTGTTCATCGTCGGCAAGCTGGGCGCGTCCAAGGCGTGAGCGTGGTGCGCACGGCGCCGGCGGATCAGGCCCGGGAGCGGCACTGCCGGCGCCTCGTGCGGCGCCGGGCGTTCAAGGCCGCCGGCGTGTCGGCGCTGCCGGTGCTCGGCGCCGACCTGTTCGTCAACGGGCAGTTGCTGGCGTCCACGCTCGAAGAGATCAGTGCCGCACACGGCCTCGGTCCCGAACAGATCGCACGCCTGCCGGCGCCGCTGCGCAACCGGGTCGATCATCTGGCGCTGGAGGTCGGCAGCTACCTGATCGGCCGCGTGCTGACGCAAGGCGTGCTGCTGAGCGCGCTGCGCACGCTGGGCCTGCGGTTGAGCCTGCAGCAGGCTGCCAAGCTGGCGCCGGTGGCGGGACAGCTCGCTTCGGCCGCGCTGTCGGGCTGGATGTTCAAGCGCCTGTGCGACCGCCATCTCGCCCACTGCCAACAGGTGCGCACCGCGCTCCCCGAACTGCCGGCGCCGCCGCTGGCCTTGCCTCACTCGACGGCGCACTGATGAACGATCGGCCGCTGCACCAGCTCATGATGAGCGTGCTGATGACGCCCGACATGGCCAACTTCTCGGGCAATGTCCACGGCGGCACCATCCTGAAGCTGCTCGACCAGGTGGCCTACGCCTGCGCGAGCCGCTATGCGGGCCGCTACGTGGTCACGGTGTCGGTCGACCAGGTGGTGTTCCGCGAGGCGATCCATGTCGGCGAGCTGGTCACGTTTCTGGCGTCGGTGAACCACACCGGCAGCTCGTCGATGGAGATCGGCATCAAGGTCGTCGCCGAGAACATCCGCACGCAGGTCGTGCGCCACGCCAACAGCTGCTTCTTCACGATGGTGGCGGTGGACGACGCCGGCAAGCCCACGCCGGTGCCGCCGCTGCAGCCGGCCACGCCCGACGAGACGCGGCGCCACAGCGAGGCCCTGCAACGCAAGGCGCTGCGCCGCGAGCTCGACGCGCGGCTGCGCGACATCAAGGGCAGCCCGGCGTGAACCGCGAGGCACTGGCCGCGCTGCTGGCGCGCGAGGCCGAGTGCACCGCGGTGCGAGCGCAGGGCGCCGGCGGCCAGAACGTCAACAAGGTGTCGAGTGCGATCCACCTGCGCTTCGACGTGCCGGCTTCGTCTCTGCCCGAGGCGCACAAGGCGCGTCTGCTGGCGCTCAGCGACCAGCGGCTCAGCAGCGACGGCGTGATCGTCATCAAGGCCCAGGAGCAGCGCACCCAGGCCCGCAACCGGGACGACGCGCTGCAGCGCCTGCTGGAGCTGGTGGCCAGCGTCGCGACGCCGCCGCGCAAGCGGATCGCGACGAAGCCGACCTACGGCTCGAAGCAGCGCAGGCTGGAGAGCAAGGCGCGCGACGGGCAGATCAAGGCGCTGCGCCGCCGGGCGATCGACTGACCCGGGTGGCCCGGCGGGCCGCGCCACAATGCGGCGAATGGCCAAGGACAAGACGAACTACACCTGCAGCGAGTGCGGTGGCACGACGCCCAAATGGCTCGGCAAGTGCCCGGCCTGCGGTGCCTGGAACACGCTGGAGGAGACCGTCGCCGAGTCGGCGGCGGCCACGAAGCACCGCTTCCAGTCGATCGCGCGCAGCCTGCCCGTCGCCACGCTCAGCGAGATCGATGCGGCCGACGTCGCGCGCACGCCCACCGGTGTCGATGAACTTGACCGCGTGCTCGGCGGCGGCATCGTCGCCGGCGGCGTGGTGCTGATCGGCGGCGATCCGGGCATCGGCAAGTCGACGCTGCTGCTGCAGGCGGTGGATGCGCTGTCGGCGCAGATGAAGGTGCTGTACGTCAGCGGCGAGGAGAGCGGCGCGCAGATCGCGCTGCGCTCGCGCCGGCTCGGCCTCGATGGCCGCCGGGTGCGGGTGCTGGCCGAGATCAACCTCGAGAAGATCCAGGCGGCGATCGACGCCGAGCAGCCGGCCTTCTGCGTGATCGACTCGATCCAGACGGTCTACTCCGACCAGCTCACCTCCGCGCCCGGCTCGGTGGCCCAGGTGCGCGAGTGCGCCGCGCAGCTCACGCGCACCGCCAAGTCCAGCGGCACCACCATCGTGCTGGTGGGCCACGTGACGAAGGAAGGTGCGCTCGCCGGCCCGCGGGTGCTGGAGCACATCGTCGACACGGTGCTGTACTTCGAGGGCGACACGCACAGCAGCTTCCGGCTGGTGCGGGCGATCAAGAACCGCTTCGGCGCGGTCAACGAGATCGGCGTGTTCGCGATGACCGAGCGCGGCCTCAAGGGCGTGGCCAACCCGAGCGCGATCTTCCTGTCGACCCACGGCGAGCCGGTGCCGGGCTCGTGCGTGATGGTCACGCTCGAGGGCACGCGGCCGCTGCTGGTCGAGATCCAGGCGCTGGTCGACAGCGGCGGGCCCAGCCCGCGGCGCCTGTCGGTCGGCCTGGACCGCGACCGGCTGGCGATGCTGCTCGCGGTGCTGCACCGCCATGCCGGCATCGCCTGCATGGACCAGGACGTGTTCGTCAACGCGGTCGGCGGCGTGCGCATCAGCGAGCCGGCGGCCGACCTGGCGGTGATGCTGGCGATCCAGAGTTCGCTGCGCGGGCGGCCGCTGCCGCGCGGCTTCATCGCCTTCGGCGAGGTCGGCCTGGCCGGCGAGGTGCGGCCGGCGCCGCGCGGGCAGGAGCGCCTGAAGGAGGCGGCCAAGCTCGGCTTCAGCGTTGCGGTCGTGCCGAAGGCCAATGCGCCGAAGAAGCCGATCGAGGGCCTGAGGATCCACGCGGTCGAGCGCGTCGAGCAGGCCGTCGAGGTGCTGCGCGAGCTGTCATGAGCGACGCTGCCTTTGCCGTGTTGCCCGAGCCGCCGTACTACGCGGTGATCTTCAGCAGCCGGCGCGCAGCCGCCGCCCGCGACGCCGACGATGGCTATGCCGAGATGGCCGATCGCATGGTGGCGCTCGCCGCCGCGCAGCCCGGCTTCCTCGGCATCGAAAGCACGCGCGATGCCGAAGGTTTTGGAATCACCGTGTCGTACTGGCGCAGCCTGGGCGACATCGCGGCGTGGAAGGCCCACGCCGAGCACCGCGTGGCGCGCGAGCGGGGGCGCACCGGCTGGTATGTCCACTACGAGCTGCGCATCGCACGCGTCGAGCGCGCCTACGGTGGCCCCCCGCAGGGGCCGCAGACGCGGGCATGAACCGGCCCGCCGCCGGCTGGGCGCTGGCGGGCGCAGCGGTGCTGGTGGGCTACTGGGTCCATGGCTGGCCTGGCGTCGTGCTGGCGGTGACGCTGACCGCGTTCTGGCTGCTGCTGCAGTTCAGCCGCGCCCTGCGCGTGATGCGACGGGCCGGCAGTGCGCCGCTGGGCCAGGTCGACAGCGCCGTGATGCTGAACGCGAAGCTGCGGGCCGGCATGACGATGCTGGAGGTCTTGCCGGTCGCGGGCAGCCTCGGTGAGGCGATCGCCGACGCGCCGCGCGATACCTACCGCTGGAGCGACGGCGGTGGCGCCAGCGTGCGCGTGAGCTTCGTCAACGGGCGCCTGCAGGCCTGGCAACTCACGCGGCCAGGAGATCAACCGCAGTGACTTCCTAGCGCCGACGCCCGCAATGAAAAAGGCGCCTGTGCAGGCGCCTTGCCGTCGCCGCCATTGCGGCGGGCTCAGTTGCGAAAGCGCTTGCTGGCCACCAGGCCGATGACGCCCAGCCCCGCGAGGATCAGTGCGTAGGCTTGCGATTCCGGGGTGGTGGCCACTTCAGCCTCGACGTGCAGTGAGCCGGTACCGGCCACCATCTGCTGTGCGGCTGGCAACACCCCAACGCTCGACGGGCGGGCGGTGCCCTCACCGGCTGTGCCGGACTTGAGATTTCTGGCCGCGGGCCCCGACTCGACAGTCTGCCTTTGCTGCGTCAGCGCTTCCGCGGTGCCCGATTCGACGTTCATCCACTGCGGTCTGGTGTCGGCGACACAGGACGCCGGCTCGATGCCGGCGCTGCGGCAAGTCGGGGGCGCAGGCTGTGTTTGAGCCTGGCTGCCATAGGCGATGGCGACCAGCGTGAGCGTGGCAAGAAGCGGCTTGGTGACGGCGTTCATGTGCGACAGAGCCTCGGCTCGGATGCAATCAAGAAATCTGGTTGCTGCAGGGCACAAAATTAGCGCCCGTAACGATCTGCATCAACCCCGCGAAGGGGGGCTCCCCCCGGTTCAGGGGGCGGATGTCGAAGCCGGCGCGACGACGGGGCGACGCCTCGCGCGCCCGTAGAATTTGCAGTTCTCTTTGCGCACTGAACGAGGAACTGCGATGTCTATGTCCGACCGCGACGGCAAGATCTGGATGGACGGCCAACTGGTCGACTGGCGCGATGCCAAGATTCACGTGCTGACCCACACCCTGCACTATGGCTGCGGCGCATTCGAGGGAGTACGCGCTTACAACACGGTCAAGGGCACGGCGATCTTCCGGCTGCAGGAGCACACCGAGCGGCTCTTCAACAGCGCCAAGATCCTGCGCATGAAGATCCCGTTCTCTCAACAGCAGGTGATGGATGCGCAGCGCGAGGTGGTGCGCGTCAACCAGCTGGAAAGCTGCTACCTGCGTCCGCTGGCTTGGATCGGCAGCGAGAAGCTCGGTGTCAGCCCGAAGGGCAACACCATCCACCTGATGGTCGCCGCCTGGCCCTGGGGCGCCTACCTCGGTGAGGAAGGCATGAAGCGTGGCATCCGCGTCAAGACCTCCAGCTATACCCGTCACCACGTCAACATCACGATGACGCAGGCCAAGGCGGTGAGCAACTACACCAATTCCATCCTGGCCAACATGGAGGCCACCGAAGACGGCTACGACGAGGCGCTGCTGCTCGATGCGTCGGGCTTCGTCAGCGAAGGCGCGGGCGAGAACCTGTTCGTCATCAAGAACGGCACGGTCTACACGCCGGACCTGTCGGCCGGCGCACTCAACGGCATCACCCGCAACACCGTCTTCGCGATCTGTCAGGACCTGGGTCTGAAGCTGGTCGAGAAGCGCATCACCCGCGACGAGGTCTACATCGCCGACGAGGCCTTCTTCACCGGCACTGCCGCCGAGGTCACGCCGATCCGCGAACTCGACCGCCTCGAGATCGGTGCCGGCTCGCGCGGGCCGATCACCGAGAAGATCCAGACGGCATTCTTCGACATCGTCAACGGCCGCAACCCGAAGTACGCCGAGTGGCTGACCGCGGTCTGAAGCCGCCCACCCCGACCGACCTCCACCCTACCAGCATGAGCGCACCCCAAGCCGCCGTCGAAGTCACCGCCCAGGACCTGCAGGGGCCCGGTGTGGTGTTCTGTCCCAACCCGAAGATGCCGTTGTGGAGCGCGCACCCGCGCGTCTTCATCGACGTGGCCCACGCTGAAGGCAAGTGCCCGTATTGCGGCACGGTCTACCGGCTCAAGGCCGGTGAGAAGCTCCACGCCCACTGAACCGGGCGGTGGCGCGATGACCCGCGCACTCGTCGTCGCGCCGCAGTGGATCGGCGATGCCGTGATGGCCGAGCCCTTGTTGGCGGCCCTTGCTGCACGCGGCGAACGCCTGACGGTGGTCGCACTGCCGTGGGTCGCGCCGGTCCTGCGCGCGATGCCGCAGGTGGACGAGGTGACCGCGCTGCCTTTCGCGCACGGCCGGCTCGACTGGGCGGCACGGCGCGCGCTGGCGAAGCAACTGAAGGGCCGCTTCGACGTGGCCTACGTGCTGCCCAATTCGCTGAAGTCGGCACTCGTGCCGTGGCTCGCGTGCATCCCGCGGCGCGTCGGCTACCAAGGCGAAGGGCGGGTCTGGCTGCTCAATGAGCGCCTGCCCAATCCGGTCGGCAAGCCGCCGATGGTCGGCTTCTACGGTGCGCTGGCCGGTGGCGTGAGGGCGCAGGCGCGGCCCCACCTGCAGTTGGCGCCGGTCGCGGTCGAGGCCGCGCTCGCGCGCAACGATCTCCTTGCGCAAGCCTACTGGGTGTTCGCGCCCGGGGCCGAATACGGTGCCGCCAAGCGCTGGCCGGTCTCGCACTACGCGACCCTGGCGCGCGAACTCCACGCCCGGCATGGCCTGCCCGTGCTGCTGCTCGGGTCCGGCAAGGAGGCGCCGATCTGCGAGGAGATCGCGGCACAGGCGCCCGGCAACTGCCGGGTGCTCGCCGGCCAGACCTCGCTCGACGACGCCATGGCGCTGATCGCTGCCGCGCGCGGCGTCGTCAGCAACGACTCCGGCCTGATGCACGTGGCCGCCGCTTTCGGCGTGCCGCAAGCGGCCGTGTTCGGCTCCACCAGCCCGCAGCACACCCCGCCGCTGAGCCCGCACGCCCGCGTGCTGTGGCTGCAGACGATGCGCGGGGCGCCCCACCTCGATTGCCAACCCTGTTTCGACCGCGAATGCCGCTTCGGCCACCTGAAGTGCCTGACCGACATCGGGCCGGAGCGGGTCGATGCCGCGCTGCAGGAGGCGCTCGCCAGCCGTGCGGCTCATCTGGGCTGAGTGCCTGAAGATGCGAGGGCCGAGCGGCTGCAGCGCGCGCGGCGGCGAGATGCTGCCGGCGGGTCGACGTCAGGCCGATCAGCACTCCTTCGTGCCGGTCGGCGGCGCTCTTGCCCTGATCTCCTAGAGCTGCAGCTTGCCGACCGACAGGATCGGCCCGGTCGGCGCGCCGGTCGGCGAACCCCCGCTCGGCTCCAGGCTGACCGCGAAGGCCGCCGTGTCGTGCAGCAGCAGGGCGCGCTGCACGGTGGTGGCCCGCTCGCCCGACACCAGGCCCAGCGAGCGCGGCGCGCCCTGCGGCGGCACCGCCCACAACTCGAAGGCCCGCCCGCTGCCGGGCGCCACCTGCTGGATCGGTTGCAGCACCAGCGCGCGGCCGTCGCGCGTCAGGCCGGCGGCGAAGCCGGCCTGCAGCACGCCGGCGGCTTCGGGGTTCGGTGCGATCACCACCACGATCGGTGCCTGCACCGGCTGCGGCTGCGACAGCACCAGGCCGAGCCCGAGCGCGGCCACCGTCGCAAAGGCCGACACGCCCTGCCACAGGCCGAGCCGCTGCCACCAGCGCGCCGGTGCGGCACCGGCCGCAGCGAACAGGCGCTGTTCGAGCCGCGACCACACGGCCGCGGACGGCTGCACCGGCGTGACGGCGGCCGCCAGCGGCAGCAGCCGCACCTGCCAGTCGCCGACCGCCGCACTCAGCGCCGGGTGAGCGAGCAGCAGGGTCTCGAAGCGGCGGCGCGCCCGGCCGCGCAAGGTGCCGAGCACGTACTCGGCTGCCAGGCGGTCGGCGAGGGCGGGGCGGCTGTAGTCCATGGGGCCCTCAGGTCGCCGCGGCCCGCTCGAGACAGGTCTTCAGCGACTGCAGTGCGCGTCGCACCCAGCTCTTCACGGTGCCCAGCGGCTGACGCAGGTGCTCGGCCACCTCGGCATGCGACAGGCCCTGGTAGAAGGCCAGCGCCAGGCTTTGCTGCTGTTCGCCGCTGAGCGCGCCCATGCAGCCGCGCAGCGCGCGGGCATCGGCCGCCTGCCCGAGCCGTTCGAGCGGGCCGGCGTCGGGGGTCGCCAGATCCTGAAGCATGTCGTGTTCGTCATCCTGTTCCTGCGAGCCCATCGAGGTGCTGACGGTGGGGGGCTCGCTCTGACGGCGGCGCAGGCTGTCGATGGCCCGGTTGCGAGCAATGCTGGTGAGCCAAGTGAGCGGCTGACTGCGGCCGGCGTCGAAACCCTGCGCCGCGCGCCAGACGTTCACGTACACCTCTTGCAGCACGTCCTCGGCCTGGGCCCGGTCCTTCTGGATACGCAAGACGACACCGAGCAGATGCGCGCTGGTCTGCCGGTACAGCGTGGCAAATGCCGCACGGTCGCCCAGCGCGACGCGTGCCAGTGCCGCCGCGATGTCGCGGCTGCGTTCGGACCAATCCTTGGGGGCGGCGACCATGGCTTGCGCGGATTCTAAGGAGCCCGGTGCGCCTGCCGCATCGTCGTTTTCGCTGCCGTGCGCCGTCGCGCGCGGGCCGATCCTTACAATCGACGGGACCATGCAGAACCCCGCGCGCGAGTTCGTCCTCACCCTGTCCTGCCAAGATGCCAAGGGCATCGTCTATGCCGTGTCCGGCCTGCTGTACCAGGCCGGCTGCAACATCCTCGACTCGCAGCAGTACGGCGACGTTCAAAGTGCCGACGGCACGGGCCTGTTCTTCATGCGCGTGCATTTCAGCGCGCCGGAACACCTGGCCGACGAGGCTGCACTCGACAAGCTGTTCGCGCAAGTGCGCGGCGAGTTCGGCATGGTGGCGCGTTTCCACGCACTGGCGGTCAAGCCGCGCCTGCTGCTGCTGGTCAGCAAACACGGCCACTGCCTGAACGACCTGCTGTTTCGCTGGCAGAGCGGCTCGCTGCCGGTGGACATTCCGGCGGTGGTCTCCAACCATCCCGACTTCGCTTCGCTGTGCGAAGGGTACGGCGTCCCCTTTCACCACTTGCCGCTCGCCACCGGCAGCAGCCTGGACATCAAGCGCGAGCAGGAGTCGCGCATCGAGGCGCTGGTCGACGAGCACCGTGTCGACCTCGTGGTGCTGGCGCGCTACATGCAGATCCTGTCGCCGGCGTTCTGCCAGTTCCTGTCGGGTCGGGCGATCAACATCCATCACAGCTTCCTGCCCAGCTTCAAGGGCGCCAGGCCCTACGACCAGGCCCATGCGCGTGGCGTGAAGCTGATCGGCGCGACCGCGCACTACGTGACCGCCGACCTCGATGAGGGCCCGATCATCGAGCAGGACGTGGAGCGCGTGGACCACTCGCTCGCGCCGGCGGACTTCACCGCGGTGGGCCGCGACGTCGAGTGCGTGGTGCTGGCGCGTGCGGTCAAGTGGCACAGCGAGCACCGGGTGCTGCGCAACGGCCACAAGACCGTGGTCTTCAAGTGACGCGCCGAGGACGCTGCGCATGCCGCCCAAGTCGAAAGCGCCGCCGTCGTCCCCCGATGACATCGAGGCGCAGTTCTACGAAGCGCTGCAGCAGGCCGACGCCGAGAAACTGATGGCGGTCTGGTCCGACGACGACGAGGTGGCCTGCGTGCACCCCGGTGGGCCGCGCCTCATCGGCACCGCGGCGATCCGCGCTTCCTTCGAGGCGATCTTCGGCAACGGCGCGATCGACGTCCAGCCGGAGAACGTGCGCCGGCTCCATGCGCAGGGAACGGCCGTGCACCACGTGATCGAGCGGGTGCAGATGGTCGGCGAGGGCGGCCTGCAGAAGGCCTACGCGATCGTCACCAACGTCTACCTGCTCGGTCCGCAAGGCTGGCGCATGGTGCTGCACCACGCCAGCCCCGGCATGGCGCGCGAGCTGCAGGAAATCTCCGAAGCGCCGTCGACGCTGCATTGACGGGCTGCACACGGGCATGGCCGCTGTCGTCGATCGGGTCTTCCCTGCGGCCGATGGGTCGGCGCCGTGGTGGTTGCCGAGCGGCAATGCGCAGACCATCTGGCCGGCGCTGTTCGCGCGCCGCTTCGACGGCGCGGCCCCGGCCTTTCGCCGCGAGCGCTGGAGTGCGCCGGACGGCGATTTCATCGATGTCGATTTCCTCGCGGACACGGCGCCCGGCGTCCCGCCCAGGACAGCACCGCTGCTGGTGCTGTTCCATGGCCTCGAAGGCTCGTCCGCCAGCCACTATGCGCAGGCCTTCGCCGGCCGGGCACGTGCACGAGGCTGGCATTTCGCCTTGCCGCACTTTCGGGGCTGCTCCGGCGAGCTCAATCTCGCGCCACGCGCCTACCACTCGGGCGACTTTGAGGAGATCGGCTGGCTGCTCGAGCGCCTGCGCGCGCAGCACGGCCGGCCGGTGTTCGCCGTCGGCGTCTCGCTCGGCGGCAATGCCTTGCTGCGCTGGGCCGAAGAGGCCGGCGACAGCGCCGCCGCCACGGCGTGTGCGGTGTGCGCGATCTCGTCGCCGATCGACCTGACGGCCAGCGGTCATGCGATCACGCGCGGCTTCAACCGGCAGGTCTACAACCGCATGTTCCTGCGCACGATGAAGCCCAAAGCGCTGGCCAAGCTCGCGCAGCATCCGGGCCTGTTCGACCGCGCGCGCCTGCTGGCCGCGCGCGACCTCTACGAGTTCGACGACGTGTTCACCGCACCACTGCACGGCTTTCGCAACGCCGAGGACTACTGGGCGCGCGGCTCTGCCAAGCCGCACTTGGAGCGCATCCGCATCCCGGCGCTGGTGCTCAACGCGCGCAACGATCCCTTCGTGCCGGCGGCCTGCCTGCCGCAGTCGCACGAAGTGGGGCGCCACGTCACGCTGTGGCAGCCCGCGCAGGGTGGGCACGTCGGCTTTCCCCGTGGCGCCTTTCCCGGCGAGGTGCTGAGCCTGCCCGAGGCGGTGATGTCGTGGGTGCAGAGCATGGCTTGCGTGTAAGCCGGGTCGCACAATGCCGGCATGGATGACATCGTCCGTGCCGCGCTGAAGAAATGGCCGCAGGTGCCCGCCTGCTATGGCTGGCTCGGGCTCGATGCGCGCGGCGACTGGTATCTGCGCGACGACCGCACCCAGGCGGCCGGCCCCTTCCCGCAGGTCAAGGGCAGCCGCCTGCTGCACCAGAAGCTGTGCGAGTTCATCTGCCGCAACTACGAGGCCGATGCCGACGGGGCGTGGTACTTCCAGAACGGCCCGCAGCGCGTCTACGTCGAGCTGGAGGCCGCGCCGCTGGTGCTGGGCGTGCAGCGCTCCGGCGGCGGCTATGCCGTGCAGGCGCACACCGGTGCCGACGCGGGTGCCGTGAAGAGCGCATGGCTCGACGAGCACGGTCGCCTGTTCCTCGACACCGCGCTCGGTTTCGGCCTGCTGCGTTCGCTCGACATGGACACCGCCGCCGACGCGGTGACCGCAGGCCTGTGGGTTCCCGAAGACCTGCCGTTCGCCGAACTGCCGGCGCGCTTCGGCTATGTGCCGAGCCCGCGGTGCGTCAGAGCCTGATACCGACTCGCGTTCACCCGCATCAAATCGGCCATCGCCATTCGGTTCGTTGGCGCCGTTCGTGTGCGTTGGTTGCCGGCGCCCTCGCCAGCACTCACCACCGCGACCCGACGTCGTGTCCGCGCTCACATTGGACGGTCAGCGTTCCGGACAAGGACACCGAACACCGCATCCGCGCAGCCGCCCACAACAAAGCCGGTCACGCGGACCGGCTGGTTTGCTGAGCGAAGGCGCAACTCACGGCGCCGCACTGGCCGCCGCGGCTGGCAGTTTGGGCGCTTCGAACTTGGCGCCGCCGGCATTGGCCATGTAGACCACCGCACGGCCGACTTCCACGTCGCTGAAATCACCGCCTCCCTGCGCCCCCATCGCACCCTTGCCCTTGAGCGCTGAGTTCAGCAGCGCCTCGTAGCCGGCGGTGATGCGGGGGCCCCAGGCCGCGGCGTCACCGAACTTCGGCGAGCCTGCCACGCCAGCCGCATGGCAGGCCGAGCACTGCGCCTTGAACACGTCTTCGCCGCTCTTGAGCGCGCTCACGTCCGAGGCGTCCTTGACCTCGACCTTGCCCACCGGGGCAATGCGCTCGGCCGTTGCTTCGGCCTTCAGCCCGTCGCTGCCGGCTCCAGGCTTTTGCTCCGAACTCACGTAGCCGGCCAGCAGCACGATGATGACAATCGGCACGACGAAAGCGAAGGTCACCGCCACGATCAACTGCTTGGGCGTGCGGATCGGGCCTTCGTGGTTGGCTTCGTGTTCGTCGCCGTGGTTGTTGTCGTGGGAGGGCGCTGCGCTCATGGAGTCCTCGAGGGGTTTTGGGGAGCGAAGCAGCGCGGTGGAACGTGCCTCGCAAAGCCGGCCGAGTATACAAGGCCACCCCGTCGCGGACCTTGCCGCGCGCGGCTTTGCGCAGGGGCGCTGATAGAATGAAACCGTTGCGTCCGTAGCTCAATGGATAGAGTACTGCCCTCCGAAGGCAGGGGTTGCTGGTTCGATCCCAGCCGGGCGCACCATCCTGTTTTCGAGAGCGCTAAGACCGCCTAACGCCTTGGGCAAGGCTAAATGTGCGGTTCTAAAGCCCTCGTCTCGCACGTAGCTCAGACGGCCCGCGAAGGCCAGCTTGAGCACGGTGCGCTTGTCCTCTAGACGCTCGGAAGCCCATAGCTGACAAGGACTTGCGAGGAAATCGAGCGCGGTTCTAAGTGATTCTTCAAAGCTGCGCAGCGGATGCCCGCTTGAAGCCATCTTTTCCGCCAGAACGATCTTGCGATCTTCCAGCGTTTTGATGCGCGACTCATAGGCGGCGATCACCGATGGCACGGTGGCCTCCGTGATGCGGTCAAGGAGCTGCTCGACTTGCACGGCGACCTTGGTCAGCTCGGCCTTGAGCGCTTTGCTGCGCTCAGCGCTGCTGGCAAGGCGGTGGACGACTCCTACCTCTATCTTGGCTTTCAGCGCCGCGTGCGTCGGCTGGCGGCGGGCCAGACGACCGACTCGTTCCTCGGCTCGGACATCATGATCGAGGCCTTCGAAGGCTACAACGGCCGCGTCCTCGACATGGACTGGAAGTACATCGAGACCAAGCTCATGCTGATGCCGGTCTATCGGCACAGCGAGTGGAAACAGACGGAACCGAAAGACCAGGACGGCTACGGGCAGGTCAGGTTCGGCGGCCAGGCGGCCTGCTTCCCGAATATTCCCTGGTCACTGCGCATCGTTCATGTCATCGAGGGAACGCCCACCGAAGCGCGAAACCCCATTGGCAAGCGGATCATGTACATGGATGCGCAAGCCTCCATTTTCCCGATGATCCTCGCCTACGACCGCAAGGGCGAGTTGTGGAAGCGCTGGGGGATCGGCTTCTCGGATTCGGCGTACCACGCGCCGGCCAACAAGAACGCGGGGATTGCGATTTACATGTCCGCCTCGATGTTCGACCTGCAAGCGCAGCACTGCACCACCTTCCAGCTCCGCATGATCAGTGATCCGGCGCTGAATCCGGCCTCGACATTCTCCGTTCAGAATTTGCGCGGAGGGGACTGAGCAATCGTGCAGCCAGACTGCGAGCCCGGCGCCACAACACTGTCCGCCTCGTCTGATCGGAAATCTGCGATTCCGATCGGTGGCCCTCGCGGCCGGCGGCAGCGAGCTCGGCCGCAGCAACGCATTTCTCATGGCTGCCGTATGTCGACACCACCAGCCCGGCGCCTGCCTCGCTGGCCCGTTCACACCGGCGTCGCACTCACCGACTTCACGCGGTCCATCACGAAGCTCGTCTTGCAGTCCTCGACACTCGGATGCTTGAGCAGCGTGTCCATGATGAAGCGCGAGTAGTGCCCCATGTCCTCGACCACCACGCGCAGCTGGTAGTCGGTCTCGCCGGTCAGCGCCACGCACTCCACCACCTCGGGCCAGGCCTGCACCGCGGCCTTGAACAGGTCCATCGGGTTGCGCTTGTGGCTCTCGGTGTGCTTTTCGAGCCGCACGCTGATGAAGGCCGTGAGCCCCAGCCCCACGCGCTCGGGCGGCACCAGCGCCGCATAGCCGGCAATCACGCCGGCTTCCTCCAGGCGCTTCACGCGCCGCAGCGCCGCCGAAGCCGACAGCTGCACCTCGGCGGCGAGTTGGTCGTAGGTGGCGCGGCCGTTGGCCTGCAGCGCGCGGAGGAGGCGCCGGTCTATGGCATCGAGCTCGATCGGGGCATCCATTCGACGAATTGTGCAGGAATCATGCGTGATGGGGTGAATGAACGCGCGATTTGCAGAAAACCTGCGCTCCATGCTCTATACAGTGGGTGACCACCGTTCTTCCATGCAAGCGAGGCGCACGATGCTGTTCACCCCTTGGGACAACCCGATGGGCACCGACGGGTTCGAGTTCATCGAATACGCCGCGCCGGACCCGGTGGCGATGGGCGCGCTGTTCGAGCGCATGGGCTTTCGCGCCATCGCCAAGCACCGTCACAAGCAGGTGACGCTGTACCGTCAGGGCGAGATCAATTTCATCGTCAACGCCGAGCCCGATTCCTTTGCCCAGCGCTTCGCGCGCCTGCACGGGCCGAGCATTTGCGCGATCGCCTTGCGCGTGCGCGATGCCAAGGCCGCCACCGAGCGGGCCGTCCAGCTCGGCGCGTGGATCTATGCCGGCCAGGCCGGCCCGGGCGAGCTCAACATCCCGGCCATCAAGGGCGTGGGCGACTCGCTGATCTACCTGGTCGACCGCTGGCGCGGCAAGAACGGTGCATCCGTGGGCGACATCGGCAACATCGGCTTCTTCGACGTCGACTTCGAGCCGCTCGCCGGCGCCACGCTCGATCCGGTCGGCCATGGCCTGACCTGCATCGACCACCTGACGCACAACGTGCACCGCGGCCGCATGGCCGAATGGGCCGACTTCTACGCGCGCCTGTTCAACTTCCGCGAGGTCCGCTACTTCGACATCGAGGGCCGGGTCACCGGCGTCAAGAGCAAGGCGATGACCAGTCCCTGCGGCAAGATCCGCATCCCGATCAACGAAGAGGGCAACGAGACCGCCGGACAGATCCAGGAGTACCTGGACCGCTACCACGGCGAGGGCATTCAGCACATCGCCCTCGGTTCGGGCGACCTGCCGAAGACCGTCGATGCGCTGAGAGCCCGGGGCGTGAAACTGCTCGACACCCTCGACACCTACTACGAACTCGTCGACCAGCGCATTCCCGGCCATGGCGAGGATCTTGCGGCGCTGCGCTCGCGCAAGATCCTGGTCGACGGCAAGGCCGGCGAGCTGCTGCTGCAGATCTTCAGCGAGAACCAGCTCGGCCCGATCTTCTTCGAGTTCATCCAGCGCAAGGGCGACCAGGGCTTCGGCGAAGGCAACTTCAAGGCCTTGTTCGAGTCGATCGAGCTGGACCAGATGCGACGCGGGGTGTTGGAGAAGGCATGAGCGGGCCGCAAACCCTGGCTTCGGCCGCTGCGCTCGACCTGGCGGTGCCAGGTCAGCCTGCGCCGGCGGGCCCCATCCCTTTGGCTTCGGCCGCTGCGCTTGACCTGGCCGTGCCAAGTCAGCCTGCGCCGAAGTCCGGCCCTGGCGGGCCGGACTTTCACGACGGTGTGAACAAGGGGGTTGCTCCGGTCACCTACGGCCAGGGCGATCGCCCGCCGCGCGGCGACTATTCGCGCGCCCGGGCTGACTACACCTGCGAGCAGGACCTCGCCCGCTACACCGAAGCCGACCATGACACCTACCGCCGCCTCTATGCCCGCCAGCTGCAGCAGCTGCCCGGCCTGGCCTGCCAGGAATTCATCGACGCGGTCGAGCAGCTCGGCGCTCCGGATCGCATCCCGCGTTTCACCGACATTTCCGAGCGGCTGACGAAGGCCACCGGCTGGCAGGTCGTCGGCGTGCCGGGGCTGATCCCCGAAGAGGCTTTCTTCGCGCTGCTCGCCGAGCGCAAGTTCCCGGTCACTGACTGGATCCGCCGGCCCGAGGAGTTCGACTATGTCGTCGAGCCCGACGTCTTCCACGACCTGTTCGGTCATGTGCCGCTGCTGTTCGACCCGGTGTTCGCGAACTACATGCAGGCCTACGGCGCGGGCGGCCTGAAGGCCAGCCGGCTCGACGCCTGCGAGCTGCTCGCACGGCTGTACTGGTACACGGTCGAGTTCGGCCTGATCGACACCCCCCAGGGCCTGCGGGCCTACGGCGCCGGCATCCTGTCGAGCGCCGGCGAATTGCGTCACGCCGTCACGTCGCCCGAGCCGCACCGCATCGCCTTCGATCTGCAGCGGCTGATGCGCACGCTCTACAAGATCGACAGCTACCAGGCCAGCTACTTCGTGATCGACAGCTTCCAGCAGCTGTTCGACGCCACGGCGCCCGACTTCACGCCGGTCTACGCGACGGTACGCCGGCAGGCACTCGTCGAAGCGGGCGTGGTGCTGGACGGCGAGCGGCGCTTCCTTGCGGCCGTCTGAAGACGGCCTGCTCGACCCGGGGTCGACAAGGACCCTGGGCCGGAGCGAGGTTGGCACGGGCTTGCCTAGGACTTCACCCCCAAGAGGGGCCCCCGCGAGGGTGATGTGCGGCACCGCCGCGGCGCCGAGACTCGTCGGCAGTGAATGCCGCCACGCTGCCGTCGATGTCTTCCCAATTGTCCACACGTTGCGCGCTGGCCATGCTGGTCTCGATGCTGTTCGCCAGCGTGACAGGCCTGCTCGCCTGGGGGCCGGTCGGCTACGGCGAGCAAGCGCACCGCCTGACCGAACCCCGGACCGTGCTCGGCATGCTCAACGGCGCCAGCGTCGTGTTGCATCTGCCGCTGCTGGCGGCCGCCGCGGCGGGCACGCTCGGCATGCGGCGCAGCCGCACCGGGGCCGCGCTGCGGCGCGCCTGGGGCGTGTTCTTCGCCGGGGTGATGCTGGCGGCATCCATCAGCATTGCCGATCACCTCGCGCCGAGCGACACCGGCTATCTGCTGACCCAGGTCGCGACGGGCAGTGCCTGCGCCGTGCTGGCGGCGCTCTTTCTTGCCGAACGGCTGGGCGCCGGCTGGGTGGCGCCCGGTGCGCTGGGCCTGGCCGCCGCGAGCGGGCCCGTCGGCGGCCTGGTGTGTCTGGCGAGCCAGGCACTGCTCGGTGTGCCCGACCTGCGCTGGCTGTTGTGGCTCGAATACCTGCCGATGGTGCTGGTGCCGCTGGGCGTCTGGGGTCTCAGGAGCGAAGGCCTGAGCGGGCGCGACTGGGTCGTCGCCCTGCTGTGGTTCGCCGCGGCCAAGCTGATCGACTGGGCCGACGGCCCGCTGTGGCAAGCGAGCGGCCGCGCGATCACCGGCCATGCGCTGCACTACGTGCCGCTGGCGGTCTGCGTGGGCTGGCTGGCGTGGTGCGCGACGCGTCAGCGCGGCTCGCCGGCGGCGACGCCGGCCGAGATCGCCGCGTCGGTCGTGGCGAGCCAGCGCGCGGCTTCGCTCACCACCTCCGGGTGAAACACCATCGCCACGTGTGCGGTCGCGCGCAGGTGGCGGTTGTCGGCGCCAGGCAGCGTGGCCACGCGGGGCGGGAACACGATGTTGTCGGCATGGCCGTAGAAGCAGGTGAAGCGGCCCGTGTGCAGCGCCGGCTCGCGCGAGGCCAGGCCCGTGAGCCATTCGCTGGCCTGGCGCATGTGACGTGAGTTCGTCGTGCGGCTCAGCCGCGCGAGCCAGGTGCCGCGGTGGGGCGTGGCGATCGTGATGACGTGCTGCACGCGCGCCGCCGTGCCGGGCAATGCGGCGAGCCAGGCGCGCGCCACCAGTCCGCCCATGCTGTGGCACACCAGCAGCGGTGGCAGACCGGTCTCGCGCTCGAGTCGCGCAACCGCCGCTTCAAGCTGCGGCACGTAGACGTCGAGGTCGCTGAACACCGGCTCGAGGTTGACCGCAACGAAGGGGCGTCGCTCGGCGGTGCAGCGGACCAGCCAGGGGCCCCACAGACCGCGGTTGCAGACGTAACCGTGAACGAACACGATGCCCCGCACACCGGGCCGGCCCGGCACGTCGGGGTGCAGGCCGGAGCGAAACGGCTGGCGCCAGACGAACACCTGCCAGGCCACCACGCACTCGCCCAGCCACGCGCGCAGCAGCTGCAGCGGGCCGGCGCGCGGCGTCTCGTCGCGGCCGTGCACGCAGGCCAGCAGCATGAACTCGAGGGCCAGCACGAGCGTGTAGCTCAAACCGATGCCGGCCGCACCGACGATCGCCATGGCCGGCCGACCCTGCCACCACCACGGCGCCAGCCAGCCCAGAGCGACCAGCGTCACCGCCAGGACCACGAAGCGCTGCAGGCGAGCGAGCATCGGCGGCGTGTCAGGTCGCAGGTCAGGCGAGTCGGACCGCCCGGCCCGAGAGGCGCTGTGCAAGGCCGCTGGCCAGTCGGTTGACGATGCCGTAGATCGACAGCTGGGGGCTAGCGCCCAAGCTGGTGGGGAACAAGGAGCCGTCGTGCACCGACAGGTTCTCGAGCTGCCAGTGCTGACCGTCGGGTCGCACGACGCCGAGCCTTTCGTCGCCGGCGAAACCGCAGCCGCCCATCACGTGGGTGCTGACCACGCGCGTGAGCCGGGGCTTCATCGGCAGGGCCGCGATCTCGGCCTGGGCCTCGGGCCAGCTGCGGTAGCTGCGAGCCCGCTCGTGCACCGGCATCACCTCGCGTGCGCCGGCCGCGAACTGGATTTCCGCCATGCTCAGCAAGGCCCGGCGCGCGCCGTTCATCACGAACTCGGTCAGCGGGTAGTCGAGCACCGGCGAGCGGTCGCTGCGCAACCGGACCCGCCCGCCGGGCGACTGCGGATGGAAGCCGTCGCGCAGCAGCGCGAGCAGCCCCTGCAGGTGGGCGAACTGCGCGAGCACCCGCGTCTGCTCGAGGCCGAAGCCGGCCAGCGTGCTGGCGAAGGCCGCCGGGTGGATCGGCGGGGCTTCGAGCTTGTAGCCGATCGGTCCGTCGATCGCATCGACGCCGAGAAAGTGGTCGCTGTAGATCGACTGCGGCGCGCCGGACCAGGCTTCGACCTTCTGGTCGAACACCGCGGCCGAGACCACCACCGGATGCAGGAAAGTGCGGTGTCCGAGCCGGTTGTGCGGGTCGGGCGCCTCGGAGCGCAGCAGCAATGCGGGCGAGTTGATCGCGCCGCCGGCCACGACGTAGTGCTTTGCGGTCACGCGCACCGGCTGCTGTGATGCAGGGCCGCCGCCGGGCCCGACCGGCACGCAGTCGAGCCGGCTGATCTTCGAGCCGCTGTGTTCGAAGGCCTGCGCGCGGGTCTCGACCAGCAGGCGCGCGCCGCGCTCCAGCGCGGCCGGGATCGTGGTGACGAGCATCGACTGTTTCGCGTTCGTCGGGCAGCCCAGGCCGCAGGAGCCGAGGTTCCTGCAGCCCGTCACGTTGCGCGGGAGCGTCGCCGTCGCGATGCCCAGCCGGCTCGCGCCGCGCTGGAGCAACTCGTTGTTCTCGTTCGGCGGCGCCCGCCACGGGCCGATGCCGAGGCGCCGCTCGGCCTGTGCGAACCACGGTGACAGCAGGCCCGGCAGGCAGTCCTTCAGGCCGAACTGCTGCCGCCAGTAGGCCAACGTGTCGTCGGGCGTGCGCGACGAGCTGGTCCAGTCGACGGTGGTCGAGCCGCCGACGCAGCGGCCCTGCAGGATGTTGATGGCCTTGTCGGCCGTCTTGCGCCCAGCGCTCTCCTGGTAGAGCTGCGGGTAGGCCTCGCGCTCGAGCTGGTGGAAGTCGCTGCTGGTCTTCAGCGGGCCCTCCTCGATCAGCAGCACATCGAGGCCGGCCTGCGTCAGCAGCTCGGCGGTGATGCCGGCGCCGGCGCCGGTGCCGACGATCGCCACGTCGCAGCGGATCTGCGCGGGCAGCGGCTGTGCGCCGGCATGGCGGCCGCCGTAGACCTTCCAGCCGCGCGCGAGGCCTTCACGAAACGGATCGGTGGTCAATGGGGCCTCTCGTCGAATGAGCACATCCGCCGATCCCCCAGGGGGATGCGGGCCGGCTTGCGGCGGCCCGGCACTCGGCCCGCCGGAATCGGGATCGACGCCGGATCTCTCATTGCGTCAGACCGGGCTCGGGCCGGGGTAGCCCATCAGCGGCCAGTGCTCCGGCTGGGCATAGAAGGCCGCGTTGGTGAGGTCGCGCAGTGCGTGATAGGCCTGCTGGCGCAGCTCGTGATCGGTGGTGCGCATGCGGCGCAGTGCGGCCTCGAGCTCGTCGATGCGCGCCTCGGGCCAGTCGCTGCGCAGCCCGGTCAGCCACCGGCGGGTCACCGCCACCGACAGCAGACCGAGCAACTGCGCGATCTCGCCCTGCGTCGCGGCCGGGAGACCGGCGATGGTTTCGTCGAGCCGCAGCAGGTGGCGGTCCAGCGCGGCCTCCAGCGCGGCGGCCTCGGTCGGCAGGCTGCCTTCGAGCACCACCCTTGCAATCGCACGAAAGACCGCACGACCCGACCGCGTGAGTGCGCCATCGCGCACGCCCGGCCGCCACAACCAGGCGGCCCCACCGGCTGCCGCCAACACCACCGTGGCGCCGGCCCCGAGCTGCAGCAGCCGGCGGCGCGACAGGGCCGGGTCGGCAACGCTCATGACGCAAGCCCGCGCCGGGCTCGTGAAGGACGGGGCAGCACGCGGTCTGTCATGGGTGGCGAGTGTTGCATCATTCGAGCGCGCGGCCGTCGGGGCCGGCGTCTATTTGCGCTCAATACAAACCCCAGACCCGCATGGTTCAGAAGCGAGAGTCCGGCGCCACCGCGATCCTGCGCAGCCTCGCGGCCGCCGAGCAGGAGCGCACGCGCCGCCAGGCGCAGCCCGAACTGGGCGACAGGGTGCAGGCGCTCAAGGCCTACCAGCAGGCGCGTCTGCGGCTCAGCCACGCCGACCTGCTCGCGAGCCCGCGCTACGCTGCGGCAGCACGCTTCTTTCTCGACGAGCTGTACGGGCCGGGCGACTTCAGTCGGCGCGACGCGCAGTTCGCGCGCATCGTGCCGGCCCTGGTGCGACTGTTCCCGCGGGAGATCGTCGGCACCGTCGCGACGCTGGGTGAACTGCACGCGCTCACCGAGTCGCTCGACAGCGCGATGGCCGAGGCGCTGCCGTCGGCCGCGCTCGACGCGCCCGCGTACGTCCGGGCGTGGCAGGTCACGGGCCGCCGGGCGGACCGCGAGCGGCAGATCGATCTGCTGCTCGACGTCGCCCGCTCGCTGGACCGCTACACGCGCACGCCGATGCTCTCGGTGAGCCTGCGCATGATGCGCGCCCCGGCGCGCGCGGCCGGCCTGAGCGACCTGCAGGTCTTCCTCGAGCGCGGCTTCGACACCTTCAAGACCCTGCGCGGCGCCGACGAGTTCCTCGGCTGCATCGAGGCGCACGAGCGTGCCTTGCTCGCGCAATTGTTCACCGCCGATCCGTCCTCGCTCGCCGGCTCAGGGCAACTCCCGTAGCCGCGCGGGGGGGCCAGCTCGAAGAATCGGGCTTGAATCGGAGGAGTTCCTGCATGGACATGCCGGCCAAGAAGCCGTGGCTCGCCCACTACCCCCCGTCGGTGGCGGCCACGGTCGATGCCGGCGCCCATGCCTCGCTGTCCGCGTTGCTGGACGAAGCCTTTCGCCAGCACGCGGCGCGCGTCGCGGGCGTGTGCATGGGCCGTGAACTGAGCTTCCGCGACATCGACCAGATGGCCGACGCGCTCGGTGCCTGGCTTCAGGGCAAGGGCCTCGCGAAGGGTGCGCGCGTCGCGCTGATGATGCCCAACCTGCCGCAGTACATGGTCGCCATTCCCGCGGTGCTGCGTGCCGGCTGCGTGGTGGTCAACGTCAACCCGCTCTACACGGCGCGCGAGCTCCAGTACCAGCTCAGGGATTCCGGCGCCGAGGCCATCGTCCTTCTCGAGAACTTCGCGGCCACGCTCGAAGAAGTGATCGACCGCACGCCCGTCAAGCATGTGCTGCTGGCCTCGATGGGCGATCTGCTCGGCTTCTGGAAGGGCGCGCTGGTCAACTTCGTCGTGCGCAGGGTCAGGAAAATGGTGCCCGGGTTCGCGTTGCCGCTGGACCAGGGGCGCAGCGTCACGCGCTTCAACACGGCGCTTGCCGAGGGCATGCGGATGAAGCTCGAACGCCCGGTGCTCGGCCCCGACGACGTCGCCTTCCTGCAGTACACCGGCGGCACGACCGGCGTGTCGAAGGGCGCCACGCTGCTGCACCGCAACGTGGTCGCCAACGTCCTGCAGACCGAGGCCTGGTTCAAGCCCATGCTCGACAAGATCGGCGCCCGGCAGATCACCTGTGTCTGCGCGCTGCCGCTGTACCACATCTATGCGTTGACGCTGTGCTACCTGATGGGTGCGCGCCTGGGCATGAAGAACCTGCTGATCCCGAACCCGCGCGACTTGTCCGGCCTGGTCAAGACGCTGTCCCGGCACCGGATCCACATGTTCCCGGCGGTCAACACGCTGTTCAACGCGCTGGTTCACCACGCCGGCTTCGCGCGCCTGGACTTCTCCGGGCTGGTGGTGTCCAGCGGCGGCGGCATGGCCTGCCAGCACGCGACGGCCGAGAAGTGGCTCGCGCTCACCGGCTGCCCGATGGTGGAGGGCTACGGCCTGTCGGAGACCTCGCCGGTCGTCGCCAGCAACCGGCTCGACCTGCGCCAGTTCAGCGGCAACGTCGGCCTGCCGATCCCGTCGACCGAGATCGCGATCCGCGACGACGACGGGCGCGATCTGCCGTTCGGCGAGCCGGGCGAGATCTGCATCCGCGGGCCGCAGGTGATGGCCGGCTACTGGAACCGGCCCGACGAGACCGCCCAGGTCATGACGCCCGATGGCTTCCTGAAGTCGGGTGACATCGGCGTGATGGACGAGCGTGGCTACCTCCGCGTCGTCGACCGCAAGAAGGACATGATCCTCGTGTCGGGCTTCAACGTGTACCCGACCGAGATCGAGCAGGTGGTCAACCTGCACCCCGGTGTGCTCGAGTGCGCGGCGGTCGGCGTGCCCGACGCCAGGTCGGGCGAAGCGGTCAAGCTCTTCGTCGTGAAGAAGGATCCGGCGCTGGACGAGGACGGCGTGGTGGCCTACTGCAAGCAGAACTTCACCGCCTACAAGCGGCCCAAGCGCATCGAGTTCCGCAACGACCTGCCCAAGAGCAACCTCGGCAAGATCCTGCGCCGCGAGCTGCGCGGCGCCTGAACCGCCAAGCCGCCGGGAAACTCAGCGCGGTGGGGCGGGTGCGTGCAGGTGATCGGCGATGACCGACCGCCACAGCGCGTAGCCCTGCGCGTTGAGGTGCAGCGCATCCGGCCGGAAGAGATCGGCGCGCGGGCGGCCTTGATCGTCGAGCATCTTCGAATAGACGTCGATGAAGTCGAGCTTGGCCGTGCGTCGGCTGTAGCCGGCGATCAGGGTGTTGGTCGCCACCATTCGCGGCATCAACGCGGCCCGCAGCGGGCTCGGCTTGATCGACAGATAGGTGATGCGCGTGTCCGGCAGCGCCCGGCGCACGCCTTTCACGAAGGCGGTGAAGCTGGCGAGCACTTCCCGTGGCGTGCGGCCCTCGGCGAGGTCGTTGTCGCCCGCGTAGACGATCACCAGCCGGGGCCTGTACGGCAGCACCAGCTGCTCGACGTAGCGAGCACAGTCCGACATGCGTGAGCCGCCGAAGCCGCGATTGAGCACCGGTTCGGTCCCGAACTGCGTTTCGAGTCCGGGCCACAGCCGGATCGACGAGCTGCCGATGAACAGCACGCCGCCCGGCTGCGGCGCCCGGGCCCGGTCGGCCGCCGCGAAAGCGTCGAGGCTCTCCTGCCAGCGGTCATCGACTTGCGCGGCGCCGCTGGCCGCGCGTGCCGGCGCCGGTTGCCCGGCAGGCTGCGCCTGCACGGCCAGCGTCCAGAGTCCGAGGACGCACAGCGTCAAGGCCCGGCGAACCGCGCGCTCCATTCCTCGCTCCTTCCGGTGTCTGCGAACCCATCCCACCGTCGGCGAACAGATCCTTCAAGGTTCGCCGTGACGGCTTCGGCTCCGCGAACGAGCTATTTTGCGCCGGCCGCGACATCGCGTGACCCGGAGCACCGGCACGGCGGCATGCCGAAGCTCAGGCGATCCAGCCCCGCTGCCAGGCCATGCGCGCGAGCTCGAAGTCGCTCGTGGCCCCGAGCTTGGACTTGATCTGGTAGTGCACGTTGTGCACGGTCTTGACGCTCAGGCTGAGCGACTGCGCGATCTCCTGCGGCGTGCGCCCGCCGACCAGCAGCCGCATCACCTCGAATTCGCGTGGCGACAGGCCGTGCGCCGCGCTGTCCTGCGGGTCGAGCAGCACGCTGGTGACCTCGGTCGCCACGTCGGGGCTGAGCACGCGGCGGCCCCGGTGCACCTCGCGCACTGCTGTGACCAGCTGCGACGGCGCGCTGCTCTTGGTGACGTAGCCGAGTGCGCCGGCGCGCAAGGCCTGGGCCACCCACACCGGGTCGCGGTGCATGCTGAACGCGAGCATGCGGCACTGCTCGTCGCGCTGGCGCAGCCGCACCATCAGCTCCAGCCCGCCCATGCCGGGCAGCCCGAGGTCGACCACCACCACGTCCGGGCGCAGCGCGCGCCACTGGTTCATCGCCTCGCCGCCATCGCCCGCTTCGGCGACGACGACGATGTCGCTCTGCAGCTCGAGCAGCCGCTTGTAGCCCTCGCGCACGATGGCGTGGTCGTCGACCAGCATCACGCGGATCATGCGGCCTGCTCCGTTGCCCAGGCCGTCGGCGGCAGCGGCAGCGTGACCGCCAGCCGCATGCCGCCGGGCAGGCAGGGCGCCACGGCCAGCGTGCCGCCCAGCGCCGAGACCCGCTCGCTCATGCCCAGCAGACCATGCCCAGGTACCGGCACCGCCACGCCGACATGGCTGCCGTTGTCCGTCACTTCGATGCTCACCTGCCGCTCGGTGCAGGCGACATGCACCCGCGCCTGCGCGGCGTCGCCGTGGCGCACCGCGTTCGTCAGCGCCTCCTGCACGATGCGGTAGACGTGCACCCGCATCGAATCCGGAATGCGCGAGGTATCGCCGCTGATGTCGAGCGTGGCTTGCAGACCGCCCTGGGCCACGCGGCGCCGTGGCTGGGCCACCAGCGCCTGCAATGCCTGACCCAGGCCGAAGCGGTCCAGTGCCGGCGGCCGCAGGTCCGACAGCACGCGCTGCAGGCCTTCGAGCAGGTGGGCGGTGGTGCGCGACATCGCGTCGGCGCTGGGTTGCAGCTGCGGCAGCGACTGGCCGGCGAGCGTGGCCACCACCTCGGCCTCGGCCCGCAGCGCCGCGAGACTCTGGCCCATCTCGTCGTGCAGTTCGCGCGCCAGGCGTCGTCGTTCCTCTTCGCGCACCTGCAGCAGCCGCTCGGTCAGCAAGCGCTGGCGCGCCGTCGTCGCGGCCCAGCGCGCGGCCAGGCGGTTGAAGCTGTCGGCGATGTTGCGCAGTTCGTTCAGCGCGAACGGCGGCAGGCGGGCCGTCAGGTCGCCGCCTTCCAGCCGCGCCAGCGCCGCCAGCACCTCGTTGGCCGGGCGCAGCGAGCGGTCGACCAGCAGCGCCACGGCGGCCACCACCACCACGAAGCCGAGGCCGAAGCCGCCCAGCACCAGCCAGCGCTCCCACAGCATCTGACCCAGGCTGTCCCAGTTCGGCGTGACGACGATGGTCCCGGCGCGGATGCCCGCCTGCAGCTGCAACAGGCGCGTCGCCTGCGCCTTCTCGATCTTGCCGGTGCGGATCCACGGCGCCAGCAGGCGCCCGGCGTTCGACACGGGCTCCTCCGACAGGCAGGACTGCGCCAGCAGCCGGTCGCGCATCAGGTGCTGGACCTCGACGCAGAACGAGATGCGCCGTCCCAGCCGGTCCAGCGGCGTCAGCGGCACCTCGATGTCGATGCGATCGAACGACGAGGTGCGCCGCGCCAGGTCGTCGTTGAGCAGCTGCGCCACCAGCGACGCGGTGGCGGGCAGCTCGGCCGTCGCGGCCTGGCGCAGCACGCGCACCTCCCAGGCCGCCAGCGACAGCAGCACCGCGGCGGCGATCAGCACGATCCGCCAGATCAGTGCGCGTCGCAGGTAGAGGACCGGTCGTGCGGCGGGCAGGGCCGCAGCCGGGTGTGCGAGGCGACGCGCAGGAACGACGGGGTGAGAGTGGGGCATGGGCGGCGCAGTGAGTCGCCCATCTTGCACGAAGGCCACCGGCCCCCCGGCGATGCGACGGGGTGCCGGGCAGTTTGCCCGTTCCCGGGGCATGTGCCGTCAGGGCCGGGCGAGGCCACTCGGCACAGTGGTGCGCCGGTGCCCGGAGCTCGCCTGAGCAGCGCGAAAAAGGCAAGAAACCGGGGCGTCCGCGAGGACGCCCGCAAAGCCGTCGGCTCGGCTCGAGTCGGTCAGAAGGTGTGGTTGATGCCCACGTTCAACAGCGTCGTCTTGGCACCCTGCGCCGGCACACCCGCGGCGACGATGGTGGTCTTGATCGTCGCGCCGGCCTTCGCGTCGACGTAGGCGCCCTGCACGTAGAGCAGCGTGCGCTTGGACAGCGAGTAGTCGTTGCTGATCACCAGGTTGCGCGTCGCGTCGCTGTGGTTGCGCCGGTCCTTGTTGTCGTAGTAGGCCACCGTCAGCTTGTTCGCCGCGCTCCAGTCGCAGTCCACGCCCAGACTGATGCCGTTGACGTCCGACACCTCCGCGCCACTCGGGTCGGCGTTCTTCACGTTGAGGTAGTTGGCCTTCAGCGTGAAGTCGCCGATCGGCACGGCGCCGCCGAAGCCGAGGTGCTTCACGACGGGCTCGCCGGTCGTGCCGTCTTTCATGTTCTGGTACGAGAACGACAGCACCACCGGACCGGTGTAAGTCACGCCGGCCGCGAGGACGCTGTTCTTCTTCAGGCTGCCCGCCGCCTCGCCCAGCGCGTAGGCCAGGCCCACCTGCACCGGGCCGAAGGCGTTGCGGTACTGGATCGCGTTCTTCAAGAAGATGCCGACGTCGTTGTTCGCGTTGATACCGGCCGGTGCCGGGCCGAGGGTGGCCGCGTACTGGTTGTAGGCGAACAGGTAGATGTTCGAGAACTGCTCCTTGAACGCGCGCGGCTCGGTCGCCAGGTGGGCCAGCAGCGCCGGGCCGTACTGGCGCCCGAACGCCACCTGGCCCCAGTCCCCCGACAGCCCGAGGTTGGCCTGGCGGCGGAACAGGATCGGGCCGGAGCCGGCCGCGTCGCCGGTGCCGTGGAACTCGCCGGTATCGACGTCGAAGTGCGTCTCGAGGTTGAAGAAGACCTTCAGGCCGTTGCCCAGGTCCTCCTTGCCGCGAAAGCCCCACACGCTCTGGCGGTAGCCGCTGGTGGCCACCTGGGTCAGGCTGCCGGCGGTGCCGGACTTCGATTGCGTCAGCACGCCGATGTCGACGATGCCGTAGATCTGCACCGACGGCTCGTCGGCGGCGGCGAGGCCGGTGCCCAGGCCGAGGGCCAACGCGATGGCGGTCGCGCGCCAGGGCAGGGCGGGAGCGGAAAGGCGGGTGTGCTTGGTGAACATGGTGGGTGTCTCCTCTGTGCTTGTTGGTGTTCGATGCGCGGCCGCCTGTGCCCGTCGCGGGCCGGGCGGTCCTTGTGTCTTTCGTCGGTGGGGTGTGCGTGCGTGGGGATCGAGGGCTGGCTCACCTCCCTCGTTCCGTGCCGGGGTGCGGCGTCGGCGCGCTCAGCAGGATCTCGCGCCCCACCTTTGTGATATCGGTATGGCCGGTGAAGGCCATCGTGATGTCGAGCTCGTTGCGCAGGATCTCCAGCGCGCGGGTCACGCCGGCCTGGCCCATCGCCCCCAGCCCGTACAGGAAGGCCCGCCCGATCATCGTGCCGCGCGCCCCCAGCGCGACCGCCTTCAGCACGTCCTGCCCCGAGCGGATCCCCCCGTCCATCCACACCTCGATCCGATCGCCCACCGCCTCGGCGATCGCCGGCAGCGCCGCGATCGAGGACGGCGCCCCGTCGAGCTGCCGCCCGCCGTGGTTCGACACCACCAGCGCATCGGCCCCGCTGTCGGCCGCCAGCTTCGCGTCGGCCACCTCCATGATCCCCTTCAGGATCAGCTTGCCGCCCCAGCGCTGCTTGATCCACGCCACGTCGTCCCAGCCCAGCCGCGGATCGAACTGCTCCTTCGTCCACGTCCCCAGCGAAGACATGTCGCTCACCCCCTTGGCATGCCCGATCAGGTTGCCGAAGCTGTGGCGCCGCGTCCCGGCCATCCCCAGGCACCAGCGCGGCTTCATCGCCAGGTTCACCAGGTTCGCCAGCGTCGGCTTCGGCGGCGCCGTCATGCCGTTCTTCAGATCCTTGTGGCGCTGCCCCAGCACCTGCAGGTCCAGCGTCAACACCAGCGCCGAGCAGCGCGCCGCCTTGGCGCGCTCGATCAGCCGCTCCATGAAATCGCGGTCCCGCATCCAGTACAGCTGGAACCAGAACGGCGCCTGGGTGTGCGCGGCGATGTCCTCGATCGAGCAGATGCTCATCGTCGACAGCGTGAACGGGATGCCGAAGGCCTCGGCGGCGCGCGCGCCCAGGATCTCGCCGTCGGCGTGCTGCATGCCGGCGAGGCCGGTCGGGGCGACGACCACCGGCATGGCGCAGTCCTGGCCGGCCAGCGTGGTGCGCAGCGAGCGGCCCTCCATGTTCACCGCCACGCGCTGGCGCAGCAGGATGCGGGCGAAGTCGGCCTCGTTGGCGCGGTAGGTGCCCTCGGTCCACGAGCCCGAGTCGGCGTAGTCGTAGAACATCCTCGGCACGCGCTGCTTGGCCAGCACCCTCAGGTCTTCGATGCAGGTGATCACGGGCATGGGGGATCGGCGTTGCGGTGGGAGGTGCTTGCGTCGGCGGCGGGCTGAACGCGGCCGGGCGCCGGCGCGAGACGCGCCGGGACCGTCGGGTGTCAGATCGGAAAAGAGGCCCGCCCCGCGGGGCGGAGCGGGCTCAAGCGTCGCTGCGTGGCGACACGATGACGAAACTCAGCCGTGCTGGATGTAGACCACGTGGGTCTCGGTGAACTCGTACAGGCCGTGCTTGCCGTCGGCCCCGCCGATGCCCGACTTCTTGCGCCCGGCGTGGAAGCCCTGCATCGCCTCGAAGTGCTCGCGGTTCACGTAGGTCTCGCCGAACTGCAGGTCGCGCACCGCGCGCATCGCCGAGTTCAGGTCGCGCGTGAAGATCGACGAGGTCAGGCCGTAGTCGGAGTCGTTCGACAGCGCGATCGCCTCGTCGAGCTCGTCGACCACCTGGATCGGCAGCACCGGACCGAAGATCTCTTTGCGCATGATTTCCATGTCGGCCTTGCAGTTCGCGATGACGGTGGGCTCGTAGTGGAAGCCCTTGTCGCGGTGGGCCTTCTGGCCGCCCTGAACGATGCTGGCGCCGGCCGCGCGGGCGCGGTCCACCATGCCCGCTACCTTGTCGAGGCCGGCCTGGCTGACCAGCGGGCCCATCGCCACGTCGGGCTGGGCCAGCGGGTCGCCGTACAGCGTGCCGGCCATGCGCGCGGCGATCTTGCTGGTGAACTCGTCGGCCACCTTGCGCTGCACGTACACGCGCTCGGCGCAGTTGCACACCTGGCCGGTGTTGATGACGCGCGAGTCGTAGATGGCCTTCACGGCCAGGTCGAGGTCCGCATCGGCCAGCACGATGGCCGGCGCCTTGCCGCCGAGTTCGAGGTTCACGCGCGTCAGGTTCTTCGACGCCGCCGCCATGATGCGGATGCCGGTCTCGACGCTGCCGGTGAACGACACGATGCCCACGTCACGGTGCGAGGTGAGCTGCGCACCGGCACCGGCGCCGGTGCCGCCGACCAGGTTGAACACGCCGCGCGGCAGGTCGGTCTGCGACGCCAGGCGCGCGAACTCGAAGGCGTTGATCGGCGTGATCTCGCTCGGCTTGATCACGATGGTGTTGCCGGTGATCAGCGCCGGTGCCAGCTTGCGCGCGATCAGGAAGAACGGGAAGTTCCACGGCAGGATGCCGGCGGCCACGCCGATCGGCTTGCGCATCAGGAAGATGCTCTCGCCGACGCGGTCGCTGGTCAGCACCTCGCCCTCGAGGCGGCGTGCCCACTCGGCCATGTAGTCCATGTAGTCGGCGGTGAAGTTCACCTCGACGCGCGCCAGCCCCAGCACCTTGCCCTGCTCGGACGTGATGGTGTGCGCCAGCTCCTCGACGTTCTCGCGCAGCTTGGCTGCAATGGCGCGCAGGTGCTGGGCGCGCTGGATCGCCGGCAGCTTCGCCCAGGCCGGCTGGGCAGCGCGCGCCGCTTGCACGGCCTGGTCGACCACGTCGTTCGGGGCATCGGGCACGTGCGCAAGCAACTCGTGGGTGGCCGGGTTGCGGACGTCGATCAGGGCACCCGAGCGGTTGGCCAGGAACTCGCCGTCGATGTAGTTTCTGTATTCGGTGACCATGGTGGTGTTGTCCTTCTGGGGTGGGGGAGGTGAGCGCTGACGCAAAGTCAAGAGGGGCTGCCGCTCGCTCAGGTCGCGGGCCGGGCGAAGCGTTTGCCCATCAGCTCGGACGCGAAGCCGAAGGCCACGCCGGCGAGCCAGGTGATCGAGACGAGCAGGATGGTTTCGTCGGCCTTGCCGCCGGCGCCGAAGAAGGACGCGGCGCCCAGGAAGGCGGCCGGCGTGTAGGCCAGCGCCGGGATGTCGGCCATCGCCACCAGCACGAAGGCGAGCACCGCGACCAGGCCGATCATCCAGGGCAGTCCGCCGCCGAGCGCGGTGACGGCGGCCATCGTGCCGGCCGTCAGCAGGATCGCGGCGATGCCGCCGGCCACCGACTTGTAGGCGCCCTGCGTGCCGCCGCCGGCGGCGAAGAACGCGGCCCAGGCGACGAAGCCGATCCACGGGTTGAAGCGCAGCTCGGGCCGGCCGATGCTGAGGTAGACCCACAGGCCGACGAGGGCGGCGATGCTGAGGGCGAGCGCGTGCAGCAGTTTCATGATGTCTTGTCTCCTTGCGTGTTTTTGAGGGACGAGTCACCCAGCGGCGGCGGACCTCGTGGTCCGCCGCCGGCAGGGATCGAACGGGGCGGGCTTACTTGCCCAGCTTGAAGACCAGCACCGTGCCGCCCTGCGGCACGAAGGTCTTGTGCTTGAGCACCGCGTTGAAGGCGCCCTGCATGCGTTCGGCGTCGACACCCCAGCCCGACTGCACGGCGATGTACTGCTCGCCGTCGACCTCGAAGGACGAGGGCACGCCGGTCACGCCCGAGCTGGCCGGGTACTCCCACAGCAGCTTGCCGGTGCTCGCGTTGAACGCATGGAACATGCGGTCATTCGTGCCGCCACCGAACACCAGGTTGCCGGCGGTCGCCATCAGCGGCCCCCAGTTCATCTCCGGGTAGGTGTGCGTCCAGACCTTCTTCTTGTCGGTGAGGCTCCATGCCTGCACTTCGCCGATGTGCTTCTTCGACTCGTCGGTCATGCGCACATTGGTCAGGATGTTGTCGAGCGCCACCCCGATGTAGAGGTCACCCTTCTTGTACTTGACGGCCTCGCCGGTCATCTCCGAGCACAGGTTGTTGTTCGCCGGGATGTAGAACATGCCGGTCTTCGGGCTGTAGGCCTCGGGGAACCAGTCCTTGCCGCCCCACAGCGAAGGACAGAAGCCGACCGTCTTGCCGGTGCCCGGCACCTTCGTCTGGTCGTAGGTCGGGCGGCCCGTCTTCGGGTCGACCGACTTGAACACGTTCTGCTTCACGTACGGCCAGGCATCGACGAAGTTGATCTTGCCGCTGGTGCGTTCGAGTTGCCACACGTAGCCGTTGCGGCCGGCGTGGACCAGCGACTTCACCTTCTTGCCGTTGCGTTCGACGTCGATCAGCAGCGGTGCCGACACTTCGTCCCAGTCCCAGGCGTCGTTCCAGTGGTACTGGTGATAGCCCTTCATCTTGCCGGTGTCGATGTCGAGCGCGAGCGTCGAATTGGCGAACAGGTTGTCGCCCTGGCGCGTGTCGGGCATCCAGGGCGCGGCGTTGCCGGTGCCCCAGTACGACAGCCTGGTCTCGGCATCGTAGGTGCCGGTGATCCACACCGAGCCGCCGCCGGTCTTGTAGGTCTCGCCCGGCCAGGTGTCGCCACCGGGCTCGCCCGGCGCGGGGATCGTGTAGGTGCGCCACACTTCCTTGCCGGTCTCGGCGTCGACGGCGATCACGTAGCCGCGCACGCCGTACTCGCCACCGGACACGCCCACCACCACCTTGCCATTGGCCACCAGCGGTGCCAGCGTCGAGTAGTAGCCGGCCTTCCAGTCGCCGATCGCGGTCTTCCAGAGCTCCTTGCCGGTGACGGGATCGAGCGCCACCACCATCGCATCGGTGGTCGCGAAATAGAGCTTGTCGTTGTAGAGCGCGACGCCGCGGTTGGTCGGGTGCAGCTGCTGCAGCTCCTCGGGGATCTGCTTCTTGTAGCGCCACAGTTCGCGGCCGCTCTTGGCCTCGAACGCGATCACCTGGTTGTTCGGCGTCGAGACGTACATGTAGCCGTTGTTGACGATCGGCGGCGCCTGGTGACCTTCGGTCATGCCGGTCACGTAGGACCAGGCCAGCGTCAGCTTCGACACGTTCTTGTCGGTGATCTTCTCCAGCGGGCTGTAGCCCCAGCCGGCGTAGTTGCCGCGGTACATCAGCCAGTTCCTGGCCTCGGGGTTCGCGAGCCGCGCGTCGGTGACCGGTGCGTAGGCAGGCAGCTCGGCCAGTGCAGCGAGCGGTGCGAGCATCAGGCAGGCAGCCAGTGGGGTCAGTGCAAGTTTCATGGGGTCTCCTCTGTAGTGGTTGTGGTGCGGTGGCGGTGTCTTCGGCGCGGCGGCCCGGTCGGTCTTGCGATCTCCTCGGGGGTGGAATTCAGCTGGATTGCTTGGCGCCCGGGCTCGCGCTGAAGGGCGCGGTGACCGCCAGCTCGCCGCGCTCGACCGCGACCGGCAGGTGCGGCAGGCTGCGCGGTGCCGGGCCGGCCATCACCTGGCCCGAGCGGCAGGGGTCGAAGCGCGAGAAGTGGCAGAAGCACAGCAGCGTCTTGCTCTCGGGCACCCACTCGCTGACGTCGCAGCCCTGGTGGGTGCACACGGCCGAGAAGGCGAGCACGCCGTCGGCCGAACGGGCGCGCGTGGCCTCGTCCAGCGAGCCTGGGTCGAGGCGGATCAGCAGCACCTTGTTCAGGCGCGAGCCGTCGCGCACCAGCTTCTGGTCGGCGTCGTACGGAAACGCGAACAACGGCTTCTCGCCGAGCTTCACGTCGGTTGCGGCCAGCGGCTTCGGCGCGCCGTCGGCACCGACGACCACCAATCGGTCGCCCTTCGTCGGGCGCTGTTCGGTGGGCTCGTCGGCCAGCGCGCGGTTCAGGCCGGCAGCATCGAGGCCGAAGCCGATGCAGGCACCGGCGCAAAGTTTCAGCGCCTCGCGGCGCCCCGGGCACGCGGCGGCGGACGAGGACGCGGTCGTCGCGCCGGGGATCATCTCTTTCTCGTTCATGGCGGCTTCGTCGGGGTTCGGTGGCGAGGGCTTTTTGCAATCCACATGCCATCACCAACGGGCCGCATGCCGCGCCGCCGCATCGACGGGTTTTTTCATGCGAATCAAGCACTTGCGGCATCGCATTCGGGTAAGTGCGAGTGATGCGGCGCGTGTGGACAGGTGAGGCGCACGAGGCCACAGGTGAGGCCTCGGGTGATGCGCCGGCGCCGCGCCGCGTGCGGCGCTGCGGGCCGATACCGACACACGAAAGCGCGCGCTTCGCTTAGAGTCGCGCTCGCGCAGCAAGACCCCGGCGCGGGCCACCAGTGCCGCATCGATCCGCGGAGGGCCCGGCCCTTCACGAGGCAGCGCGCGCATCGGAGCCGAGGGGCTCCCCGCACGGCGAGACACCCTTCGCCGCGCCGACCTCAAAGGAGCAGCTGTCTTGAACCTGTCCCATCAACACGTGGACGCGATCCGCCGGATCGCGTCGGGCACTGCACCCCAGGCCGGCACGCCCGACAGCCTGATCCATCGCTCCTGGCACCGCTGCGTCAACACGCACGGCCTCGACCCCGAGCAGTCCTTCGGTCTGCGCGTCGAGAGCTCGACACGGCTGCGCGAGTCGCGCGAGCGCATCGAGGAGTACCTGCAGGTCGCGCGCGGCGGCATGGAGCAGCTGTTCAAGCGCGTGTCCGATCTCGGCTATGTGCTGCTGCTGACCGACGCCGACGGCGTGACCGTCGACTACATCGGCAACGACTCCTGGGGCAAGGACGCGCAGCGCGCCGGGCTCTACCTCGGTGCCAACTGGAAGGAAGAGATCGCCGGCACCAACGGCATCGGCACCTGCATCTTCGAGCAGGCCGCGCTCACCTGCCACCGCGACGACCACTTCTACACCGGCAACGTCGGCCTGAGCTGCAACACCGCGCCGCTGTTCCATCCCGACGGCAAGCTGATGGGCATCCTCGACGTGTCGGCGCTCGCGATGCCCAACGCCCGCGAGAGCCAGCACCTCGCGCTGCACCTCACCACGCTGTACGGCCAGATGATCGAGGACGCCAACTTCGTGCGCCACTTCCGCGACCACTGGATCCTGCGGCTGGCTACCAGCTGGGCGCTGGTCGACGTGCTGGGCGACATGATGCTGGCCTTCGACAGCGACGGCGTGCTGGCCGGCGCCAGCACCGGCGCGCGCAAGTGGCTGCGCGGCCTGGCGCTGCAGACCGGCGACGAGGCCATCGAAGGGCGCCACCTGACCGACGTGTTCCGCTGCTCGATGGACGACATCTGGCGCCTCGCGCGTTCGTCCAACGTGATGGACCGCGCGTTGCTGTCCGCCTTCGACCATCAAAGCTACTTCGGCAGCGTGGTCGCGCCGCGCATGCGCAGCCTGTCGTCGATGCAGGGTCACCGCGACGTGACGGACGTGCCCGCGCTCGCCCCGGCCAGTCCGGCGCTCGAGCGCCTGGCCGGCGACGACAAGCAGATGCGCGCGCTGCAGGACCAGGCGCGCCGCCTGGCCAACAAGCGCATCAACATCCTGATCCAGGGCGAGACCGGCACCGGCAAGGAAGTGTTCGCGAAGGCGCTGCACGAATCGAGCACGCGCGGCGACAAGCCCTTCGTCGCCGTCAACTGCGCGTCGATCCCCGAGTCGCTGATCGAGAGCGAGCTGTTCGGCTACACCGCCGGCACCTTCACCGGCGCACGCAGCCGCGGCATGAAGGGCCTGATCCTGCAGTCGCACGGCGGCACGCTGTTCCTCGACGAGATCGGCGACATGCCGCTGCACCTGCAGACCCGCCTGCTGCGCGTGCTGTCCGAGCACGAGGTGCTGCCGCTCGGCGCCGACCGGCCGATTCGCGTGGAGCTGACCGTCATCGCCGCGTCGCACCGCGACCTGCGCCAGCTCATCGCCGCCGGCAGCTTCCGCGAAGACCTGTACTACCGGCTGTGCGGCGCCACGCTGCCGCTGCCCGCGCTGCGCGACCGCCGCGACCTCGGCTACCTGATCGACCTCATCCTGCGCGAGGAGGCCGAGCAGCTCGACACCCGCGCCTGCATCGCCGACGAAGCGCTGGAGCTGCTGGAGCGCTATGAATGGCCCGGCAATGTGCGGCAGCTGCGCAATGTGCTGCGCTTCGGCCTCGCGCTGTCCGACGGCGAAGGCATCTATCCGGAGCACCTGCCGCCGGAGATCACCGCGCCGTCGGCGCAGCCTGCCGGCGTGGCGCCGACGGGCAGCATGCCGGCGTTGCCCGCGCCGCACGCCCGCAGCGCCGCAGCGCAGGGTGACGGCCGTGCGGCGTCGCGCCCCCCCGAGGCCGAGCGGCTGCTCGCCGCCCTGCACAAGCACCGCTGGAACATCACCGCCGTGGCCGCGCAGGCCGGGCAGAACCGCACCACCATCTACCGGCAGATGAAGCGCTTCGGCATCGTCTCGCCGACGCAGGCTGCGCTGCCCGCCGACCGCTAGGGTCCCCAGACCCTAGAATCGCTGCGTACCCGTCATTGGGGAGTAGCCGCCCTGCAGCCGCAGGGGCTCGCGTCAACACACTTGGCCCGCAGGCCGTGGTGCGAGCAGCTTCCAGCCTGGCAAGACCTTTGACCGCACCGCTTCGGCATGGGCCGCAGAGGCCGTGTGGTCATTGCGTCTCCCGGCCCCGGTGAATCACATGGAAGCTTTTCTCGTCTCGACCGGCGTCGTCGCCCTCGGTGAAATGGGCGACAAGACGCAGCTGCTGGCCCTGCTGCTGGCGGCGCGCTTTCGCCGGCCCGTGCCCATCGTGCTGGGCATCCTGGTCGCCACGCTGATCAACCATGCCGGCGCCGCCGCGGTCGGCGGCTGGATCGCCCGCGCGCTGGGGCCCGACCTGCTGCGCTGGGTGATCGGGGGCTCCTTCCTCGCGATGGCCGCGTGGATGCTGGTGCCCGACAAGATGGAGGGCGAAGCCGGTGGCGGCCGCCAGCGCTTCGGCGTGTTCGGCACCACCGTGCTGGCCTTCTTCCTCGCCGAGATGGGCGACAAGACGCAGATCGCCACCGTGGCGCTCGCCGCGCGCTACAGCGACCTGCTCGCCGTCGTCACCGGCACCACGCTGGGCATGATGCTGGCCAACGTGCCGGTGGTGCTGCTCGGCGACGCCGTGGCGAAGAAGGTCTCGATGCAACTGGTGCACGGCATCGCGGCGCTGCTGTTCGCGGTGCTGGGCGTGCTGACGCTGTTCAACGTGGGCAAGCTATTTTGATGACGGCACGGCGCTAGGCGCGCAGCTGCCGCAGCGGCGCGCGCATCTGCTCACCCAGGCGCTGCACCAGCGCCGCGTCGGCGGCCGGCGAGGCGGCCAGGATGATCGTCACCGCCGGCAGCGCCGGAAAGCCCTGCTGCGGCGTCAGCACCACCGCGCCGGGTGGCACGCAGCTCTCGGCCACCACCGACACCGCGAAGCCGGCGCGCACCGCCGCCTGGATGGCCGCCATGCTGCGGCTGGTGCAGACGATGCGGTGCTCGCGCCGCCGCTTGCGCAGCTGCGCCAGCGCCCACTTGCGGAAGATGCAGCCGTCGGGGAACAGCGCCAGCGGCAGGCAGTCGAGCTTGGCCACGTCGTGCTGGCTCGATGCCGTCCACACCACGCGCTCGGTGCGCAGCACCAGGCCCTCCTGGGTGTCGGTCTCGGCCGACAGGATGGCCAGGTCGAGCTGGCCGTCGGCCAGCAGCGGCCGCAACTCGGCGCTCGGCGCGCACAGCACCTCCACATGCGCCCGCGGCGCCAGCCGCGCCAGTGCGGCCAGCAGCGGCGCCATCAGCACCGGGATGTAGTCGTCGGGCAGGCCCACGCACAGCGCGCCGCCGAACTCGGGCGCACGAAAGTGCGCCAGCGCCTCGCTCTGCAGCGCCAGCATGCGCCGCGCGTAGCGCACGAGCTCGGTGCCGTCGTGCGTGAGCACCAGGCGCCGGCCCTCGCGCTGCAGCAGCACGCGCTCCAGGGAAGCCGCCAGCTTGGCCAGGTGCACGCTCACCGCCGAGGGCGTCTTGTGCACCAGGTGGGCGGCGCCCTTGCAGCTGCCGGCGTCGGCAAAGGCCACCAGGGTGCGCAGCTGCTCGATGTCCAGAACCATGATGAAGCAACAGTTTACGGAACGTGAATCGTCACGCCACGAAGTTTCGATATTCGCGTGTTCCCGGGCAGCCTAGAGTGGGTTGATCCCCCGCTCTCCGCAAGCCCCACGATGTCTTTGCTGCAACTGCGCAAGCTGGTGGTCCAGCTCGAGGAAACCCACACCGAGATGGGCCGCCCGGTCAGCCCGCCGTCCCGCAAGGTCACCGTGGCGGCGGTCATCCAGAACCCCTGCGCCGGCCGCTACGTGGAAGACCTGGCGCCGCTGTACGACCTGGGCGCCGAGGTGGGCGAGCTGCTGGCCCGCCGCGGCGTGCAGGCGCTGGGCGTGGCGCCCGACGAGGTGCAGGCCTACGGCAAGGGCGCCATCGTGGGCCTGGACGGCGAGATCGAGCATGCCGCGGCCATCTTGCACCCCAAGTTCGGCGCGCCGGTGCGCAAGGCCGTGCACAAGGGCGACGACATCATTCCCGGCACCAAGAAGATGGGCGGGCCGGGCGCGCTGATCGTGATGCCGGTGACCAACAAGAACAGCATCTGGAACTTCGACGACATGGACGCTGCGGAGATCGCGATCGCCGACGCACCGCGCCCGGACGAGATGCTGATCGCGCTGGTGCTGGCGATCGGCGGGCGGCCGCTGCACCGGGTGAAGAAGCCCGCATGAAGACAAAGGAGACAGCCATGTTCTTCAAAGCGATCGTCCTCCTGAAGCGGCGCGACGACATGAGCGCGCAGGACTTCGCCTCGTGGTGGCTGGGCCAGCACGCCGCGCTGGCGCGCCAGCTGCCCGGCCTGCGCGGCCTGCGCTTCAACCTGGTAACGGCCGACGGCGAAGGCGCCATCGACGGCGTGTCCGAGCTGTGGTTCGACAGCCAGGAAGCCTTCGCGGCGGCCTACGACACCAAGCAGGGCCGCGCGGTGGCGGCCGACTCCACGGCGCACCTGTCGCGGCGCGAGCGCCTGTTCGTCGACGAGCACACGCTGGTCGACACCGGCGTCTGAGCCCCGGCCCACCCAGCTCGACACGGAGCACGACGATGGGCGACAGCCTCAACACCGCGCTGCTGCAGCGCGACCACCGCCACATCGTGCACTCGCTGCACAACGAGGCCGCCCACCTGGCCGGCAACGTGTGGGTGAAGGGCGAGGGCACCACGCTGATCGACGCCGACGGCCAGCGCTACATCGACGCCATGTCGGGCCTGTGGAACGTGACGCTGGGCTACGGCCGCCGCGAACTGGTGGACGCCGCCGCCGCGCAGATGGGCGAGCTGGCCTATGCCTCCGGCTACGCCGGCAGCACCAACCTGCGCGCGATGGAGCTGGCCGAGAAGCTGGCCGCCGACCGCGTGTACCCCAACACGCACCGCTTCTTCTTCACCTCGGGCGGCGGCGAGTCGACCGACAGCACCCTCAAGACCGCGCGCTACTACTGGAAGGCGCAAGGCAAGCCCGGCAAGTACAAGACCATCAGCGTGCTGGGCGGCTACCACGGCGTGACGCTCGCCGCCATGTGCGCCACCGGCATGCCGGCCTACTGGCCGGCCTTCGAGCCGCGCATGCCGGGCTTCGTGCACATCCCCAACCACGACGTGTACCGCTGCGTGGTGCCGCCCGGTGCCGACCCGGCCACCGCCGCGGCCGACGAGCTGGAGCGCGCCATCCTGGCCGAGGGCCCCGACAGCGTGGCGCTGTTCATTGCCGAGCCGGTGATGGGCGGCGGCGCCCACGTGCCGCCGGCGGGCTACTTCCGCCGCATCCGCGAGATCTGCGACCGCTACGACGTGCTGTTTGCCACCGACGAAGTCATCACCGGCTTCGGCCGCACCGGCAAGCTCTTTGCGCTGGGCCACTGGGGCAGCGACGTGCAGCCCGACCTGGTGCAGTTTGCCAAGGGCATCACCAGCGGCTACGTGCCGATGGGCGGCGTGGGCCTGTCCGACAAGGTGGCCGCCGTGTTCGACCGCCCGGGCGCCGACCCCTGGATGCACTGCTACACCTACAGCGGCCACCCGGTGGCCTGCGCGGTGGCGCTGGCCACGCTGGACGTCATCGAACGCGAAGGCCTGCTGGCGCGCGCACAGGTGCTGGGCGAGCGGCTGCTGTGCGGCCTGCGCGGCGCGCTGGGCGGCCACCCGAACGTGGGCGACATCCGCGGCCTGGGCCTCATGGCCGCGGTGGAGCTGGTAGAAGACCGATTCACCAAGAAGCCGTTCGACCCCGCCCGCAAGACGGGCCCGCAAGTGCTGGCCCAGGTGCGCCAGCGCGGCGTGGTCACGCGCGGCCGCGGCGACACCCTCTACCTGGGCCCCGCGCTGGTGAGCGACGAGGCCACGATCGACCGCATCGTGGAGGCGGTGGCCGAGGGGGTGGGGGCGGTGTTGCCGGGGTAGGCGACCACGCCGCGCGCGGTGCGCCAACTGGATCAGCGCTCATTCTTTCCATGGCGTCGGGTACTTGCCCGACGCCGTGATCATTTAGGCCGCCTGAGTCTGCGCTCAACAGAAAAACTGCGTCTTTCTCCTGTGGTGAGCTGGACCTATCAACAGGCGAAGGGATTGCGTTAGACCCACTGTGCGGCTAACGTCCGCGGCGTCTAAATCTAGGCAGCACGCAATTCAACGTTGCCTCCGTACTGCCCAAACACTTCACGGCTTCTAGGCATACATATGTTCCCCCTACTTGCTGGACTGTTCGGAGTAGTTATTGGCCTGCTAACCAGCCCCAATCCGCTGCTTGCGGCCATCTGCGGCGCCTTTTTGGCATTTGTTGCATGGGCGATCACCGGCTTCAAGATTGGCGGAACGGCCTCAAATGAAAGCGCATCAGCTCAAAGCCATTTACCAACCCAGAAGGATCACGTTTCGGCAACGCTTGCAAGCATCTCCCAGGTTGCCGAGGTTGCGACATCTCAAACAACACCTATAGATCACGATGCCGAGCGTAAGTGGCGGCGCTTCAAGATCAAGGCATTTCTTTTGGTCACTGCTGTCATCATTGCCGCAAACTACGAGCGATGCACTGAGACACCGCAAGAGCGCACCCGAAAAGACATGCTGTCCACACAACGATTGCAAAGCATCGCCAGTGAGGAGGCGTATCAGGATTGCAAGGATAACGGAAGCGAGCAAGAGTGCCGCGCGGCAGCGCGGCGTGCAGCGGAACTTGCGCGCGAAAAGGCCAGGGTCATCTATGGCCGCTAACCACGCTTTCGCTGGGCGAGTGCTGCCTAACAGGCTGTTGAAGAACTCGCTCTGAGGCCGAGTTTTCTCATCATTGATGTTGAGATGACGTTCATCCAGTGTGCGAGGCGGTCGAGACGGCGCCTCTGCAGGCTTTCTGCGCAGCATTACGCCGTCGCAGGGCACGCATTGCGGCCTTCTCACCGTTCATTGCGCTGCCTGCGGGCGCAACTGCGCCAAGCTGCGCATGCGCGTGAGGTTGTAAGCCGTCATCGTCAACGCGAAGAGTGCATCGACCTTGTCCAGCCCGCGCACCATCACCTGGCGGATCGGACCCACCGTCTTGCCCCAGCCGAAGCACTGCTCGATGCACTTGCGCTTGATCTGGCTGATCTCGTAGCCGCGGTGCCGGGTGGTCCTGCCGTCGATGGCGCTGCCGCCGTTGCGCTTGATGTTCTGCGCCACGTGCGGCGTGACCCCGATGTCGCGGCAGGCCTGCACGAAGCCGCGCGTGTCGTAGTTCTTGTCGGCGCCCACGGTGATGATGCGGCTGTCTCTGCTGGCGTCCTCGAGCATGCGCGCCGCGCTGTCGCGCTCGGCCATGCTGTTGGCCGGGCTGGCGTGCGCGTTGACCACCAGCCCGTGGCGGTTGTCGGTGAGCGCGTGTCCGAGATAGCTCAACAGCGCCGGCGCGGCGTTGCTCTTCCTGTACAGCCGAGCCTCGGGGTCGGTCTTGGATTCGTGCGTGTCATTGCTGCGCGGCTCGCCACGCCAGTCTTCGGGTGGGCGTCCGTCGTCCGAGCCGTCCTTGCGCCGCAGGCTCTTGTGACCGGCCCAAGCTTGGATCAGGGTGCCGTCGACGCTGAAGTGTTCGCCCGACAGCAACCCGCGCGCCCGGGCCATCTCCACCGTGGCGTTGAACAGCGTGGTCACCGCGTCGTGCTCGATGATGCGGTCACGGTTCTTGCTGAACACCGAGTGATTCCACACCGCATCATCGATGGACAGGCCGACGAACCAGCGAAACAGCAGGTTGTAGTTGATCTGCTCGACGAGCTGCCTCTCGCTGCGCACGCTGTAGAGCACCTGCAGCAGCATCGCGCGCATGAGCTTCTCCGGCGCAATGCTCGGGCGTCCGCCCTTGATGTCGGCCTCGTACATCGCCGAGAAGCAGGTGTCCATCTGCGCCAGCGCATCGTTGACCCACTGGCGGATCGGCCGCAGCGGATGCTCGGACGGCACGAAGTCTTCGAGCCGTATCGTGCTGAACAGGCTCTCGTTGTAGCTGTCGCTGCCTCGCATCGTCTACGCCCCTTCCTTCGCTATCCCCGCCGCGCATGCTCGCTCAAACGACAAAGCTCAGGGGGGTATTTCAACAGCCTGCTAACCCTTTACAGGGACTTCCCCATCTGTCAAGCGAAAGAGATTTACCGAGCCGCGCGAGCGGCTCGAATCACTTCTGATTCCATCTTCTGTCGCTTCACCGCGCTGCGTCGCGTCGATTCTTCGAGCCAGGTGCGGACGGACAAACTACAACCGGTCATCGATGCAGCGCTGCTCGTTGCCGAGCGTGGCTGCGGACCCTGATGAAAGACGCGCGCGGGGCCTCATTCGTTAGCCGCGGACAGCTCATGCTGCCGCCTTGAGTTGATCAGGCACACCTTGCGCAGGTCCAACCTCGCTCATCAATGCCTGGTGCATCACGCGGTGGAAAGAATCGGTCGTGGTCTTCTTCTTGGTCAGCGGTATTGGGTATTGGTTGTCGTCTACGCCGGCAACTCGAACTGCTCGCCGCGCGCCAGCATTGCCCAACACATGCGCGCGTTCTTGGCTGCGATCGCAACGACGGTGCCTTCCAGTAGCCTCGTCGCTGCTCGAGCGCGACGGCTCAGCGGCTCACCGCGTCGGTCTTGTTCTTGGCTGCTGCCAGCACCGCCCTGGCCTCTAGGATCAACATCGTGCGCAGGTACGCGTCGCCGGCCTCGGTGATGCGCACCAGCCGCGTCTTGCCGCCCGAGCTGTACTGCCCTGGCGTCAAGCCTGGCCAGGCAGCGAACTGCCGGCCGCGACAGGTGCATCAACTGGCGCGCTCGTTCGTCCTCGCGCGCGATGGTCTGGATATGCGCGTCGTACTGCGCGATGCGCTCGTCGAGCCGGTGCAGCTCGCTCAACAGATCGCCGCCGCATCGGCCGCGCCGTTCTTGCTGCGCGCGCCGCTCATGCGGTAGGGGGCGACGAACTTGGGGGCGATCAAGCGCACGGTGTGGCCGTGCGCGGCAAACAGCCGCGCCCAGTGGTAGCCACCCGAGCAGGCCTCCATCGCCACCGTGCACGGTGGCAGCGAGGCGATCAGCTCGTGTAGCTTGGCGCGCGGCATGCTCGGGCGCATCACGACAGGCTTGCCCCGTCCATCCACCCCATGAACTGCAAACACGTTCTTGGCGAGATCGATGCCGACGTGGACAATGCCCATGGGCTTCCCCTTCCGAGTGAGCTGATGAGAGTTCGCACTTCCCATCGCGGCGCTTCGTTGCCGGTCGCCGCTTCGCGGCCAGCTCGGGACGGGGATGCCTCTTTCATTCGTTGGGCATCTCACAACCAAAGGGGGAATGCATGAGCACATCCATACTGAGCAGCCATGCTGAGTCGTTGAATGCGAGAGTTGGAGCTGTCAGCCTTGGCGTTGCAGCATTCATGACCTTGTTGCTTTCACATACCGCTCTTCCACTGGCACCACTGCGCTTGATCACACTCGCGGTTGCAGCATTCGCCGCGTGGGCGTTTTGCGAAGAAATGGGTTTGAGGCGGCCGTTGAACCGTGCGGGATTTGTGTTCTTTGCCATAGCGGCTGCCACCAAGGTTCAAATCACATTGGGGCTGGCTTCTCAGCTCATCGGGCGCTACTACTTGCTGTACGCGGCGTTTCTGTTGGTGGCCGTGCTGCTCTGGTCGGTAGCGTTTCTGCACCGGCAGCGTGCGCTCAAGATGGTCGGCGCGCTTGGCGTAGCGGCCAGCTTGGCCCCCATCCTTGCGCTCGTCGTGGGGCATCTTGTCGTCGGGTTTGGCGCGGCGCTGGGCGTGGGTGCCATGCTGTCAGCGGCAGAAGGCGCGGCTCCTGCAAATCTGAGCTTTGTCACGTTAGTCGAGCGCCTGTTTGGGTTGTGGGGCTACCTGGCGGCCTGGATGCTGTGGCGGGGTCACATCAAGGCGCCCGCGCAGTGATACCCGACATTTCCGTCAAGCGCTGAGACTGTGCAATAACTGGATGACCAAGCATCCGAGATAGCGCTGACGAGCGACGTGATCGCAGCGTCGTTGAACCCTCGTCGCAGATATGCAGGAGGGGTCGATGGCACGTTACAAGCCCGTTCAGCGCAACGGCATCTTCGTGCCGGTGGTGTTTGCCGAGCAGATCCAGCCCGGCACCTTCGGGTTCGCGCTGCACCACCTGGTCGACGAAGAACCCGACCTCACGGCACTGGACGCCAAGTTCCGCAACGATGCGACTGATGCCTCGGCCTGCGACCCGCGCGTCATGCTCAAGATCGTGCTGCTGGCCTGCGACCGCCTGGGCCTGATCGGGCGCAGCATGTTCGCCATCGTCTTGCATCGTCGTTGCGACAGCCGATACCTTGCAACGTCCGCGCCGTACGGGCAGACTGCGACGGATGGAATTTCTACAACCTCGGTAGGCCGCACAAAGCCCGCTTCCGGCGCCCTGGCCAGCCTGGACGTGGACACTCGGGAAACAGCGATGCCAACTACCAAGCTCCAATCACCCGCCGCGAAGGCATCTGCCAAGAAGGCGGTCCGGGCAAGCAGAGCCGAGTCTCCCGCTGTGCTGATAGACGCAAAAATCAAGGAGCTGGGCGACTGGAGGGGCCAAGTGCTCTCCCGACTTCGCGCGCTGATCAAGGAAGCTGACCCCGAAGTAGCCGAGGAGTGGAAGTGGAACACTCCTGTCTGGTCACACAACGGGATCATCTGCACAGGCGAGGCATACAAGAAGGTAGTGAAGATGACCTTCGCCAAGGGAGCCTCGCTGGCCGATCCCTCGAGCCTCTTTAATTCAAGTCTCGAAGGAAATGTCCGACGCGCTATCGACTTCCATGAGGGCGCACAGATTGACGAAGAGGCTCTGAAGGCGCTCATTCGGGCCGCTGCGGCGACAAACATGTCCTCGGCCCGCGGCAAGTCGTTGTGACCCGGCTTTGTCGCAGCGCCGCTGGCTGCCGCTCACCTCGAACGTAGGCACTTCAAGACAGGAGGCGACACGCGATGTTTTGCTCGAACTGCGGCACCAAGGCAACTGGAAACTTCTGTTTCAGCTGCGGTTCGCGCTTGTCCTCGCAATCAAGCCCTGCCGAGCCGCAGAAATCAGACTGGTCACAGGAGATCCGGTATGAAGCGCTTCTGCGCATGCCAGAGGTCCGTGAGCGCGTCAGCCGGCACGCAGTCATGGCGAAGAAGGCGATGTCTGCTGAAGACTTTCTCTCCATTTCCGACAAGATCCTCCCTCTCTTTGTCAACATCGGACCTCTGTCCTTCCAGAAAATCGGTGCGGCAGTTCTGCCGGTGTTTTCACAGCTCGGAATCTCGACGGGCAAGGAGCACTCGGCCACGCTATCGAATCCACCAGGCACGACGATCGTTGCTGCACTCTGTTCTCTCGCGCGCCACGGACAGGGATTGCGAGCCGTACAGCAATTCGAGGACGGCTGCCTCCTGGACGCAGCGCTGCCTTCGGACATGTGGTCGTGGGAAGGAACACTCTATGTCAGCATCAGACGCCATGAGCGCGCGACTTGCGTAGACGCAGCCACCAAAATCAAAGGGCAGAAATTCGATTGGGGCAAGAGCAAACGTGCTTTGGAGGCACTGTTTCAGGATTTGACGTCGACCCCGGTATGAATGGATACGGTGATCAAGCGCATCCTCGCCTTGGCAACGCTTGCCGCCTTCTCCGTTCTGGCGGGGTGCGCGTCGACCAAGGTTGAAACCACGGGCACCCCCCTCAGGGAACCCCTGTGCCAGGTCGGCGCTCCGGCGCTTACCACGGTCGTCTACTGGGGTCCGCAGTGGCGCCCCGACCAGAAGGAGCCGCCGCTCCGCGAAGCCGCCGCGCTCCGGGGCATTGAAGACTTCCTCGCCCACACCAGTTGCCTGTCGGTCACGGGCGTTCATCGCTTGCCGGCCGGTGAGGCACAACCGACCGACGAGGATCTCCTGCGCCTGGCGTCCACTTCACCGCTCAGGCCGGAGCGGGCGGTGCTCATCGTGGTTCGCGAGCTGGGGCCGAGGCTCGCTGTCGGCATGCCTGTCATCGTCGAAGGCGGCACCGAGGTCCTCATCGACGTGCACGTGCTCGACCCTCGGACTTCGGCATCGCTGGCCAATACCCGCACGTCCTGGCGCAACGGTGGCATCTTCGTCATCAAGGGCGTCAAGTCACTCGACCAGGACATGAGTGCCGCCTTGAGCGCCACACTCATGCACCGGGAGTAGCCCGTGAGCGTTGAACTCGACCACACGATGGTGTCCGCCCGTGACAGGCGAGCCTCGGCAGACTTGCTCGCCTTCATCCTGGACGTGCCGTGGTCGGAGGCCGGCGTCGGCCCGTTCTGCCCGGTCTACGTCAACGAGGGACTCACGCTCGACTTCGACCAGGTCGATGGGGCGTTCCCGGTTCAGCATTTCTGCTTCCGCGTCGGCGAGTCGGCGTTTGAGCGCATCCTCGCCAGGCTCACGACCCGCGGCATCGAATACAGGAGCACGCCGCACGGCCCCGTCGACATGCGGGTGAATACGCAGCACGGCGGCCGCATCGTGTACTGGAGCGAGCCCGACGGTCACGTCTGGGAGGCCCTGACGCTGAGCTACGCGCGGCAACCGAATCCCGTGGGGCGATGACACCTTCGAGGCCGGCCGAAGAGTTCCTTCGGCCGGAAGGCGGACGGGTGTTCGTCGGCCCGGATCTGCAAGCCCTATGGGGCGCCTGGGGCGCGTCGCGCGCCTCAATACACTCCCAAAGTTTTCCGCTCGACAACAACCAACGATCAGGAGGATCACCCGATGTACAGATTGCCAGCAGCGCTTGCCCTCACCCTTGCACTCGTCGGATGCGCCTCGGTGCCGATGGGCGACGCGAAGCAGGACGCCACCCTCAAGACCTTCCAGGCGCCTGCGGACAAGGCGGGCATCTACATCTACCGCAACGAGTCCATGGGGGCGGCGGTCAAGATGGACGTGCTCCTGGACGGCCAGAACATCGGTGAGACTGCCGCCAACACCTACATGTACCGCGAGGTCGCACCGGGCCTGCACACCGTGGCGTCGAAGGCGGAGAACACCGACACGGTGGAGGTCGACCTCAAGCCCGGCACGCTGGCCTTCATCTGGCAGGAGGTGAAGATGGGCCTGTTGTTCGCCCGCACCAAGCTGCACGTCGTGAGCGAGCAGGACGGCAAGAAGGGCGTTGCCGAGACCAAGCTCGCCGTCGGCAAGTGACGGCTGCCTCATCACCCTGTCTCGAGACGACTCCATCCAAGAACCGACCATGAACAAACTTCTGGCCATCGCGTGCGCCCCCTTCGTCTTCACCGGCTGCGCCACCGTGGTGAACGAGACGACGCATCCCATGAAGATCGAGACCATGACGGCCGAGGGCCAGGCCGTCACCGGGGCCGACTGCAAGCTGACCAACGACTACGGCTCGATCAATGTGAAGTCCGGCGACACCGCGCAGGTCCGGCGCTCGAGCAAGGATCTCGATATCACGTGCGTGCAGCCGCAGAATCCGGACGCGGTGGCGCGGGCGATATCTCGGGCCAATGGCGGTATGTGGGGCAACATCATTCTCGGTGGTGGCATCGGTGCCATCGTCGACCACAACAGGGGCACCGCGTACACCTACCCGACGTGGGTGCAACTGGTCTTCGGCAAGACCCTGGTCTTCGACCGCACGGCCGAGAAGGAGGGTCATCCGCTGCTCGGCACCGAGGCTGTGGCCAGCAAGTAGCCCGATAAAGGGCGGAGGCCGGGCCGCAATGTGATGAACGAGCGGATGTACGACCACCAGCGGCCTGATCGCCGTGGCGCTGCTGCTGGCACTGGCGGTCGCCATGGAGTTCGGTTTCGGCATCGTCGGCTGCGCGGGGCGCCGACCGTTCCCGGCGCCGCAGTGAGGAGCACGCCACAATCGCGCTGAACCCCACCCGCAGAGGCGCCACCATGCAACTCATCGGCATGCTCGACTCCCCCTACGTCCGCCGCGTCGCGGTGTCGCTGCAGCTGCTCGGGCTGCCGTTCGAGCACCGCTCGATCTCGGTCTTTCGCGGCTACGACGCGTTCCGCCGGATCAGCCCGGTGGTCAAAGCGCCGTCGCTGGTGTGCGACGACGGCGCCGTGCTGCTCGACTCCACGCTGATCCTCGATCACGCCGAGGCGCTGGCCGCGCCCACCACGGCGCGCCGCCTGATGCCCGCCGGCCTGGCCGAGCGCCGGCACACGCTGCAGCTCGTGGGGCTGGCGCTCGCCGCCTGCGAGAAGAGCGTGCAGATCGTCTACGAGCAGCAGCTGCGCCCGGCCGACAAGCAGCACGCGCCCTGGCTCGCGCGCGTGACCGGCCAGACGCTGGCCGCCTACGGCGAGCTGGAGGCCGCGCTGGCGCGCCGGCCGCTCGCGGTAGCGGCCGACACCATCGACCAGGCGGGCGTCAGCACCGCCGTGGCCTGGTATTTCACGCAGGCGCTGCTGCCGGGCGTGGTGAGCCCGGCGCAGCACCCGCGGCTCGCCGAGCATTCGGCGCGGGCCGAATGCCTGCCGGCCTTCCGCGCCGCGCCGCACGGCGACGGCACCTGCCCGGTTGAGGGCTGAGGTCATGGAGCCCCCGGGCCGCAGCGCACCGCAGCCTGCCCGTCCCACGCACGCGTGCGCGACCGAGGCATGAAACCCTCCGTCGTTCCAGCGTCGCGCGCCACGGGCGGCGATGGCCGCGACAAGCGCCGCCGCAGCGCCCATCTCACGCGCTCGCTCGTCGTGCTGCGCCTGCAGCGTCAGCTCGAGGCGGGCTCGTGGCCGCGGCTGCAGATGTCGCTGATCGTCGCGCTCACCGGCGCGGCGGGGCTGTTGTGCTCCTTCCTGCTGCTGCACGCCGGCGTCGACCGCATGGCGCTGCGCTATCCGCTGGCGCTGGCCGGCGCATACGGCGTGTTCCTGTGCCTGCTGTGGCTGTGGCTGCGCACCAAGGCGTCGGATTACGGGGACGTGCCCGACCCGACCGGCTTCCTGCCCAGCGGCGGTGGCCTGGGCGATGCGCCGCTGCCGCTGCACAGCGGCGGCGGGGGCGATTTCGGGGGCGGGGGCGCGAGTGGCTCGTTCGACGGGCCGGCCGGCGCGTGGGCCGATGTGGCCCCCGCGCCGTCGACTTCCGTCGATCTACCATCGATCGGCGACGCGGCAGGTTCAGCGTTCGACGCCGACGAGCTGGCGATCCCGCTCGTTGCCATTGCGCTGGCGGTCGGCCTGGCGCTGGCCTCGCTGTATGTGGTGTACGTGGCGCCGGCGCTGTTTGCCGAGCTGCTGCTCGACGGCGCGCTGTCGTACACGCTGTACCGCCGGCTGCGTGCTGGCGACGACAGCCGGCACTGGTTCACCACGGCGCTGCGCCGCACTGCGCTGCCGTTCGCGCTGACGGCGGTATTCCTGGCGGTGGCGGGTGCGGCGCTCTCGACCTACGCGCCGAGGGCGCGCTCGATCGGCGAGGCGCTGCGCGCGCCGCCGGCGGCGCGCACCGGTGGGTTGGGCGCGGTCGGCCTTCGACTTGCTGCTCCGGCGTCCGAAGTGGGAGATCGCTCGGCACGAGCGCTTTGACACCCGGCGCGGTGTCGCGGAGAAGCAGACGATGAACAACGAGGAACGGCATCCGGAGCTGCGCACGGCCACGCTGTCGGACATCGCGGCGCGTGAACTCCCGCGTCCGGACATGGTGACCTCGGTCATCCAGCAGCAGGTCAGGCCGGAGGCGGTGGCGCCGTACGAGCAGTGGTTGAAGAAGATCATGCCGGTCGCGGCGCGCTTTCCGGGGCATCGGGGCGTCAATGTCATCCCGCCGGCCGCCGGCAGCTCCAGCTACACCATCACGATCCGGTTCGATTCGCTGGCGCATGCCGAAGACTGGTTCCGTTCGGAGGCGCGGCGGCAGCTCATCGAGGAGGCCTCACCCTTCCTGGCCGGCGATGAGAAGGTCGAAACGGTCACCGGGCTCGAGTTCTGGTTCCGCCCGCCGGCGGGCCAGAAGCCGGCGAAGCGCTACAAGCAGTTCCTGCTGACGCTGTCGGTGATCTACCCGCTGACGCTGATCGTCCCGCCGCTGGTGCAGCGGCTGCTCGGCCCGGTGCCGCTGCTGCAGAACCGATTCGTCGAACACTTCATCGCGTCGGCGATCGTGGTCGGGCTGCTGGCGTACGTCGTGATGCCGAGGTACACGCGGCTGATGGCCCGGTGGCTGTACCGGTGAGGCCCGGGCCGCGCGCGGCCGTCACATCCGCGGGTTCTCCGGCGTCTCGCCGACCTGGGGGCGAATGCTCGGACGGCTCGATGTGGGCGGGGTGTTGCTTGATCATGGTGGCTTCCGTTCGGTGGGGAGGGGCCACCCCGTGTTCAGCCGATCCGGTCGCCCGTCGGTCTTACGGGCGCAAGCGCGCCCGTAAGACCGGGCCTACGGCGCGGAGCCGCGCGCGAACTCGTCGTAGGCGGACACTGCCTGGGCGGCGTACATCAGCGACGGGCCGCCGCCCATGTAGACGGCCACGCCCAGCGCTTCGTCCAGCTCCTGCCGCGACGCGCCAAGCTTCACCAGCGCCTGCATGTGAAAGCCGATGCAGGGGTCGCAGCGCGCCGCCACGCTCAGCGCCACGGCGATCAGCTCCTTGGTCTTCTTGTCCAGTGCGCCGTCGACCATGGCCGCGCGGCCCAGTTCGCCAAAGCCCTTCATCACCTCCGGCACGCCGGCGCGCAGGCTGGCGAGCCGGGTGGACACGCCCTGCGTCAGGTCGCGGTAGCGGGTGTCGGTGTGGGCCATGCGGGTGCCGGGTCGGTCACTTGCGGTTGCCGGTGCCGCCGCGCGTCGCGCAGGTGCTGAGCCCGAGCGGCAGGTAGGCCGGGCAGAAGCGGAACAGCCCGGTCGCGAGCGGCACCACGCCGATCCAGCCCCAGGGTCCGATGTAGCCCATCAAGGTGGCGGCGATCAGCGCCACGCCAGCGACGATCCGCACGCCGCGGTCGAGGGTTCCCACGTTCTGGTTCATGACATCTCCTTTTGAAGCTCGGCCCATCATGACGGCATGGCGCAGGCGGGGTGATGACGTGTATCAAGTCCGGGCCAGATGGGGCCGCCAGCGGCTCGCCGATGCAGCCTCACCTTAGGGGGCGCACCGCGGCGCTGGCCATGGCGGGATTGACTTCGCCCGAACAGCGCCGCTAGCGTGCGGTGGTCGACATCGGGGGGCAACCCAGGACACACACATGACCATGACGGCGGCACCGAACCTCGAACACTTTGCACGACAGATAAAGGCCGCGCAGGATGCGGCCTGCCAGATCGCGCCCTTCACGTCGCAGGTGGACGGCTTCGACGTGCCGGCCGCCTATGCGGTGGCGCAGCGCGTGCACGAGGCGCGGCTGCGCGACGGCGCGCGCGCGGTCGGCCGCAAGATCGGTTTCACCAACCCGGAGATGTGGTCGCTCTACGGCGTGCGCGAGCCGATCTGGGCCCACGTGTACGACCGCACGGTGGTGCGTGTGGCAGGCGGGTACCACGTCTGCCACCTCGCGCCGTTCACCGAGCCGAAGATCGAGCCCGAGATCGTGCTGCACTTCCACCGCGCGCCGCCGGTCGGCGCCGACCCGGCGGCCATCCTGGCCTGCATCGACTGGGTCGCCCATGCGTTCGAGATCGTGCAGTCGCACTTCCCGGGCTGGCGGTTCCAGGCCGCCGACACCGTGGCCGACGCGGCGCTGCACGGCACGCTGCTGGTCGGCGAGCCGCAGCCGGTCGCGCAGCTGCAGCCGGGGCTGATGACGGCGCTGGCCGCCTTCTCGGTCGAGCTGGTGTGCAACGGCGCGGTGCGCGAGGTCGGCGTGGGGGCCAATGTGCTGGGCAGTCCGCTGGCCGCGCTGGCGCACCTGGTCGGCGTGCTGGATGGGCAGCCCGGGTCTTTGCCGCTGCAGGCCGACGAACTGGTGACCACCGGCACGCTCACCACCGCGCAGCCGGTGCGCGCCGGCCAGACCTGGCACACCGCGCTGCGGGGCATCGCGCTGCCGGGGCTGGTGGTCGAGTTCGTCGACTGAGCCGGGGCCCGCGCCGCGGCCAGGCCAACGGCGCCGCGCTTCAGCCCGAGCGCAGGCGGCCCTTCGGCGTCAATGGGCCATGCGGTTGCGCCACCAGCTGTTGTAGTCCTTGTCGGTCATCAGCGTCCACAGCGCGAGCGCTGCCACCACGACGCCAGCGATCACGGCCCCGAGCCTCGCCTCGCGCAGCGCGGCGAATCCGAGCACCCAGGGCGAGGCGATCAGCCACAGTCCGAGCGCGAACTCGGTCCACTCTTCCCAGGCCTGCGGAACGAGGATCGCCCCGAGCGCCACGGCGATCAGCGCCAGACCGATGACAACCGCGTTAGCCATTGCCACCGTTTCGCTCTGGATGCCCAGGGCCCAAGGCGACAGGATCAGACAGCCCCCGACGAGGGCGTTGACCGGATCTTGCCAATGCTTCATTTGCTTCATGGTTTTGACCTCCTGCGGTTGGAGAGAACGCCAACTGCAGTGGGTTGGATCGGCCGGTCGCCGTCTTGTTCCGCGGCGGTCGAGGGGGGCGGTCGCTGCGCGGCTATTCCTTCGGCGATCCCGGTGCCCTGTCCAACCACCGGAGCAAGGGCGTCAGCAGGTCGAGCGGCAGCGGGAACACGATGGTCGAATTCTTGTCGGCGGCAATCACCGTCAGCGTTTCGAGATAGCGCAGCTGCAGGGCCTGCGGCTGGCGTCCGAGGATCTCGGCCGCCTCGGCCAGCTTCACCGAGGCCTGCAGTTCGCCTTCGGCGTGGATCACCTTGGCGCGCCGCTCGCGCTCGGCTTCGGCCTGGCGGGCGATGGCCCGCACCATGCTGTCGTTCAGATCGACATGCTTGATCTCGACGTTGGTCACCTTGATGCCCCAGGCGTCGGTCAAGGCCGCGAGGATTTTCTGGATGTCGAGGTTCAGGCGCTCGCGCTCGGCCAGCAGGTCGTCGAGCTCGTGCTTGCCGAGCACGGCGCGCAGCGTGGTCTGGGCCAGCTGGCTGGTGGCGGCGAGGTAGTTCTCCACCTGGATGATCGCCTTTTCGGGATCGACGACGCGGAAATAGAGGACGGCGTTGACCTTCACCGAGACGTTGTCGCGCGTGATCACGTCCTGAGCCGGGATGTCCAGCACCATCACCCGCAGGCCCACCTTCACCATCTGCTGGATGCCGGGAATCAGGATCACCAGGCCCGGGCCCTTGACCTTCCAGAAGCGGCCGAGCTGGAACACGACGCCCCGCTCGTACTCGCGCAGGATGCGCAGCGCTGTCGCCAGCAGCAGCACCAGCAGCACTAGGCCCACGGCCAGTCCGGCACCGAAATCGAACAACATGGTCATGCTCCTGTGCTGGGTTGGCGGCCTTGCGCTTCCACGTCGAGCGTGAGACCGCGCACGCCCTTGACCCGCACGGCGTGGCCGGCCCGCAGAGCGTCCGCGCTGCGCACCTGCCACGGTTCGCCGTGGATCAGGGCCCAGCCTTCACCCGCCGAGAACTCGACCAGTTCGCCGCTGGCGCCGAGCAGCGCGGCGGCGCCGTTCGCGTGCGGCCGGCGGCGTGCCTGCGCCGCCATGCCCGCGACGCCCAGAACGAACGCCGCGGAGACGACCGTCAGGGCCGCGACCAGCCACCGCGGGACGCCGAAGCCCGGCGCATCGCTGTCGATCAGCAGCAGCGCGCCGAACGCGAATGCGGCCATGCCGCCCAGTCCCAGCACGCCGAAGCTCGGCAGAAAGGCTTCGGCGACGAGGAAGGCCACGCCGAGCAGGATCAGCGCCAGCCCGGCGTAGTTGACCGGCAGCATCTGCAGCGCGAACAGCGCCAGCAGCAGGCAGGTCGCGCCGACCACGCCCGGCAGCACGAAGCCCGGGTTGGAGAACTCGAACAGCAGGCCATAGACGCCGATCAGCAGCAGCAGCAAGGCCAGGCTCGGATCCGTGATCACCGACAGCAGCCGGCTGCGCCAGTCCGGCTCGAAGGCGAGCAGCGGCGCGTTCCGGGTGGCCAACCGCACCGTGCCGGTGGCGAGCGGGACTTCGCGCCCGTCCAGCTGGCGCAGCAGGTCCGGCACGTCGCGCGCGATCAAGCTGATCACGTCGAGCTTCAGCGCCTCATGGGACGACAGGCTCACCGCCTCGCGCACCGCCTGCTCGGCCCACTGCGCATTGCGCCCGCGCAGTTGCGCGAGACTGCGGATGTAGGCCGACGCGTCGGACAGCTGCTTGGCGGTCATCGCCTCGGCGCCCGGTTCGCCCGGCGGCGCGGCGGCCGGGCGCGAACCGTCCGCGGTGCTCGCTTCGGAGGCGCGGCGGGGTGGCGGCAAGGGATGCGCCGCCGGCCCGCCCGGGGTCGGCAGGCCGATCGCCACCGGCGTGGCCGCACCGAGGTTGGAGGCCGGCGCCATCGCCGCGATGTGGCTGGCGTACAGGATGTAGGTTCCCGCGCTGGCCGCGCGGGCGCCGTCGGGCGCGACGAAGGCCACCACCGGCACCGGCGATGCGAGGATGTCCTTGATGATGTGGCGCATCGAGACATCCAGCCCGCCCGGGGTGTCGATCTGCAGCACCGCGAGCGGCGCCCGCTGCGCGGCGGCCAGCGCGAGCCCGCGGTGCAGGTAGTCGGCCGTTGCCGGGCCGATCGCGCCTTCCACCGTCATCAGCACCACGGCGCCCGGCGTTGCCGCGGCGGTTGCGGGCGGCGCCCGGGCACCGGCCAGTGCGCTGGTGCAGACCAGGAGCGTCAGGGCCAGCAAGCATGCGGCGGCGAACTTCATGTCTTCACCTGCACGATCCCGTCCGTTCGATGGGGCCCCTAGTCCCGCTGTCCCGAGATGCAGTGTTCGAGCTGTTCGATGATGAACTGCTGCTCGGAGATGATGTCCTTGACCAGGTCGCCGATGTTCTTGTCCGCCATCAGCCTGACGGCCTCGAACACGCTGGCCTCGGGCGCGATGGTGTGGACGACCGGATCGACCTTGGACTCGAGAATGCTGGCGACGGTCTTCATGGGGTGGCTGCCGGGCATGCACGGCAGCGGCAAGCGCTACGATCCTTGCACATCCTCCACCGCCATGAGCAAGACACGGTTTCTGCCGCTGCGCGACCGCGCCGAGGCCGGACGGCGGCTCGCACGATTGCTGCTGGCGCAGTCGCCCGCCGCGGCGAACGGGCTCGTGCTCGCGCTGCCGCGCGGCGGCGTGGCCGTGGCCCGGCCGATCGCCGACGCGCTGCATGCCGAGCTGGACCTGTTGCTGGTGCGCAAGGTGGGCGCGCCGGGCCAGCCCGAGCTGGCCTATGCCGCGCTGGTCGACGGCGACCCGCCGGTGCTGGAGCTCAACGCGGAGCTGGCGGCCGATTGGCCGGTGGAGGCGGGCTGGCTGGACGCCGCCGTGGCCCGGGAGCGCCAGGTGCTGCAAGCGCGGCGCCTGTGCTACCGCGGTGGGCGGGCGCCGGCGGCGGTGTCGGGGCGCACGGTCGTGGTGGTCGACGACGGACTGGCGACCGGAACGACCATGGCCGCGGCGCTCGAGGTCTTGCGGCGGGCCGGTGCCTCGCGGCTGGTGCTCGCGGTGCCGGTGGCACCGCTGGCGACGCTGCAGCGGCTCGGCGCGCTGGTGGACGAAGTGCATTGCCTGGCAACGCCCACGCCGTTCTGGTCGATCGGCGAGCACTACGTGGACTTCCACCAGCTGGACGATGAAGAGGTGCTGGCCTTGCTGGCGTGACGGACGAGGGCCGGGCGCGCTCGATCGGCGAGGGGCTGCACCCCCCCAGGTCCTAGTGGATCGTGTCGGCGAGGTCCGGCATCAGCACCTCGCCCTGCGGCCCCCATTCCACATGGGTGATGCCGGGCTCGATGGTTTCGAGCCGGCGCCGTTCGGCGGCTGCGGCAGTCGACTCGCCTCGCTGCACCTTCATCGCGTCGGCCAGTTCGCGGTCGTGGCGCGATTGCTCCGCGTGGCGCAAGGCCTGGCGGACCTGCACGACGAGTTCGTCGTCGCTCCAGGGTTTGGCGAGATAGCGAAAGACCTCCACCGCATTGACCGCCAGCATGACCGTCCTGACTTCGGACGACGCGCTGAGGATGATGCGCACGGTGTGCGGCTGGAGCGCGCGCACCCGCTGGAGGAACTCGATGCCGTTCATCGACGGCATGCGGTAGTCCGAGACCACCAGATCGAACGCCGCCTCGGCGACGCGCCGCAGCGCGATCCGCGGGTCGGTGGTCGACTCGATGTGCAGCTCGGTGCCGAAGCCCAGTCGCAGGGTCCGCTTCAGGGCCGCCAGCACGTGGGGCTCGTCGTCGAGCAGCAGCAGTCGAGGCATCAGGATCTCCGTTGTGGTTTGATGTGGAGCACGAGGCTGAGTCCGTCGCGGCGCTCGTACTGACGCACCCGCTGGATCAGGTCGGCGCTCAGTACGTGGCCGGCGGCCAGCAGCATCACGCCCTCCGCGGACACCAGTTCGCGGGCCAGCACCATGCCCGGCTGGAGTTCCGCGGTGGAGGTCGGTACCGGCGGCGCCGCGGCGCCCGGCGTTGCCTCCAGAGCCACCTGCAGGAACACGTCGATCACTTCGGGGTGGTGCAACGTGCCGCGGCCGCGCGCGATGATCGTGCGTGCCTGGATCGCGTCGAGGCCCGAGGAACCGAGGTGGCCCGACTGCAGGTCGTCGAAGGTGTCGGCCACGGCCAGGATGCGGGCCCCCAGCGGGATCGCGTCGCCCTGCAGGCCGTCGGGGAAGCCCTTGCCGTCGTGGCGCTCGTGGTGAGCGCGGATCAGCGCGGCCACCGGCTGCATGTCGTCCAGCGCCATCAGGGCCTGCTCACCCATCGCCGGGTGCTTGCGGTACAGCGCGAGTTCCTCGCTCGACATGCGCGGCACCGGCCGCGTGAGCAGGCTGTCCGACAGTCCGATCTGGCCGACGTCGTGCAGCAGGCCGGCGATGAAGATCTCCTGCTGGGCGTTCTCGTCGAGGCCCAGCTCGCGTGCGGTGCGGCGGGCCAGCTCCGCGACGCGCCGCGAGTGCCCCACCAGGTGCCCGCCGCGCAGTTCGATCAGATTGGAGAAGACCTTGATCGACGTGAGGTAGTTCTTGCGCAGCTTGTCATTGGCCTGCGACAACTGCTGCGTGCGCGCATCGACCTTGTGCTCGAGCGTGGCATTGAGCTCCTTGAGCTCGGCGTTCTGCGAGCGCGTCAGCGCCTCCAGCCGGCGCGTCTCGCGCCGCAGCGCCTGGTGCTCGAACGCTTCGCGCACTGTCAGCAGGAGCTCGGCGTCGTTCCAGGGCTTGGTGATGTAGCGGTAGACCTCGCCGCGGTTGATGGCGGCGACGGTGGACTGCACGTCGGCATAGCCCGTCAGCAGCAGCCGCGTGACGGCAGGCCAGCGCGCACGCACCTGCTCGAGCAGCTGCGCACCGTCCATGCCCGGCATGCGCATGTCCGAGATGATCAGGTCGACCGGCTCCGCCTCCAGCACGCTCAGCGCCTGCGCCGCGCTCTCGGCCGTCAACACCCGGTAGCCGCTGCCCCGGAACAGGCGCCGCAGGGCCGAGCCGATGTTCGGCTCGTCATCCACGCACAGCACGTTCCAGGGACTCGCGGGCGCTTCGCGCAGCAACGATGCGTCGGCGGCCGTGGCCGCGGGGGCCGGGGTTGCGGTGTCCATGCTCAGGCCTCGGGCCGCCGGCGGACCGGCAGCGTGACACGAAACACCGTGCCGACGCCGACCTCGCTGCTCACCTCGATCTGCCCCAGGTGCTTCTTGACGATGCCGTACGACAGCGACAACCCCAGCCCGGTGCCCTTGCCCACCGGCTTCGTGGTGAAGAAGGGATCGAAGATGCGGCCGAGGTTCTCCTTGGCGATGCCTTCGCCGGAGTCGGCGACCTCGACCCAGGCCGTGTCGTCGGCGCAACCGGTGCGCACGGTGATCGTGCCGCGCTCGGCCGTGATCGCGTGCGCCGCATTGACCAGCAGGTTCATGAACACCTGGTTCAGCTCGGAAGGCAGGCATTCCACGTCGGGCATCTCGCCGTAGGCCTTGACGACGTCGGCCTTGTACTTGATCTCGTTGTTGACGATGTTGAGCGTCGAGTCGATGCCGTGGTGCAGGTCGGCCATCACCCATTCCTGCGTCGTGTCCACACGCGAGAAATCCTTCAGGTTCTGCACGATCTTGCGCACGCGCGTGATGCCCTCCTTCGACTCGGACATCAGCATCGGGATATCGTCCTTCAGGAAGTCGAGCTCGATGGTCTCGCGCAGGGTCTCGAGCCGGGCGCCGACCGGTGTGCCGGCCAGGGCGGTTTCGGCTTCCTCGTAGGCGGCCAGCATCTCGAACAGGTCCGCGATGTACTTCTCCAGCGTGCCGAAGTTGGAGAAGATGTAGCCGATGGGATTGTTGATCTCGTGGGCCACGCCGGCGGCCAGCTGGCCGATCGAGGCGAGCTTCTCGGACTGCATCAGCTTGTCCTGCGCATCGGACAGGCGGGCGTTCAACTGCTTGAGTTCGGCGTTGGCGCGCAGCAGCTCCTGCACCTGGTCACCCGTCGATGGCACGGCGCTCTCGTTGCAGGCGTGGGCGTCGGCGGGCTCTGGCACGGTCTGGGCGATCGACAGGTTCAAGAGGCTTCTCCGAATTCAGGACAGGATCGCATTGCAGACCGCTTCATGCTGCATCCGCACTTCACGCACGACTTCCACGCAGCGGCGTTCGTTCAGGTCCAGTCGGGACCACGCTGCCATCGACAGCGGCGGCACGAGGTCGTCGTCCGCGTGCGACAGGTCCAGCGCATGGGCCATGTTGTCGGCCACGTGCACCAGGTCGGCGAGGTCGGCAGGGCCCGGGCGGGACGTGAGCGGCTGCGGCTCGTGATGCGCGGCAATGGCCTCGACCATGCAGCTCGCGAAGCACCAGTGCTCGGCAAGCAGGCTGCCGACGGCAGCGTGGTCGGTTCCCAGCACGGCGCGCTCGGACTCCAGCACGGGACCGTCGCATTCGCCGCGATGACGCAGGACCTGCGCGTACGGGCCGGCGAAACTGCTGGCGAGCGCCAGGCGGCCGAGATCGTGCAGCAAGCCCGCCGTGAAGCCCAGGCCCTCGTCCAGCGGCGTGCCTCGCGCCAGCGACGCGGCGCACAGCGCGGTGCCGATGGCGTGGCGCCAGAAGGCCTTGAAGTCGAAGCCCGGGCAGTCCGGGGTGTGCATCATGGCGGTCAGGCCGGCGGCCGTGGCCACGCTGCGCACCGTGCGCCAGCCGAGGATGGTCGTGGCGTCGGCGATCGACGTGACCTGACGCGGCATGCCGTAGAACGACGAATTGGCCAGGCGCAAGGTCTTGGCCGCCAGCCCCTGGTCTCGCGCGATGCGTGCGGCGAGCTGGTCCGTGTTGGCATCGGTGTCGCCCAGCGACTGGATCAGCTCCAGCACGACCGCGGGCAATGCGGGCAGCTCGCGCACGCCGGCCAGGATCGCTTCGGTGCTCAGCAGGGTCACGGCGCTTCCTCCCGACGGTCGTGGTTCAGGATGTGCAGCAGCGGGTTGACCTGACCGTGCTTGAGCATGTGGCGGAACAAATGCCGCAGGCGCTGCGACGACGGCGCGGTTGCGGCCGAGGCGTCGCCCGCGCACGCGCCGGGCCCTGGCGCCGTCGACGCCTCCGGCCGAACCGCGCCCCGGGCCTCGCAGGCCGGGATGGCGGGGACCGCCGTCGGCGACCGATCGGCGAAGGGAAAGGGGGTGTCTCTCATGGCTTCAATGGCAAACGACGGGGACACCGGGGGCCAGCACCAACAGCTTGCCCCGGGGGCTGGATGCGCCGTTCAGGCTGCGGCATGCCGCCAGGTAGGCGTGCCCGTCCACGCTCACGCCGTGGTGTGCGCCGTCTCCGAGTTCCAGCACCTTCAGCAGGTCGGCGGGCAACGCCTCGGGAGCGAAACGGCCGAGCAACGACGGGCCCCGCGAGAAGAGCGTTTCGGCATCGGCGTTCGCGAAGGCGATCATGCCTTCGAGGTCGATGCCGATGACCGGGGTGGGCATGTTCTGCAGCATGTCGTGGGCGATCCCGAGGCTGATTTCCTCACGGCTCATGCGCTCGTTCTGGGTGTCGAGCAGCCGCTGCAGGCGCTGGTTGACCTTGGCCAGTTCCTGGTTCGCGATCTGCACCTGTGCGCCCAGGCGCCGGTTCTCGTCGGACATCTCCTTCTGCCGGAAGGCCTCCGAGATGTGGCCGCGCAGCCGTTCGTCGTCCCAGGGCTTGGTCAGGAACTTGTAGATCGCCCCTTCGTTGATCGCGTCGGTGATCGACTGCAGCTCGGTGTAGCCCGACAGCACCATGCGCACCGTGTCGGGGTACAGGTCCTTGGCGCGCCGGAGGAACTCCACGCCGGTCATGCCGGGCATGCGCTGGTCCGAGACGATGACGTCGATCGCCTGTTCGGCCAGCCGCTGCAGGCCCTGGGCTCCCGAGCTGGCGGTGACGATGTGGTAGCCGTCCCGGCGCAGCAGCCGCTTCAGTGCGGAGACGACGTTGTCCTCGTCGTCGACCAGCAGCAGCGTGCGGTTGCGCTGGCGCCGCTGCAGCAGGTGCTCGGGCAGCTGGCGGCGCTCTTGCAGCATCCCGGCCACGACACCGGCCGCGACCGGCTTGCTGAAGAAGTAGCCCTGCATCTGGTCGCAGCCGTTGGAGATCAGCAGCGCGAGCTGGCCTTCGGTCTCGACACCCTCGGCCAGCACCTTCATGCGCAGGCCGTGGGCCATGTTGATGACGGCCCGGGCCATCGACACGTCCTGTGGTGCCGCGGTCACGTCGTGCACCAGGGAGCGATCGATCTTGACGACGTCGATCGGCAGCGTGCGCAGATAGCTCAGGTTCGAGTACCCGGTCCCGAAGTCGTCGAGCGAAATCTCGACGCCCAGGGCCTTGAGTTCGCCGAGCGTTCGTGCCACGTGGGTGCCGTCGATCATCATCACGCTCTCGGTGATCTCGACGCCGAGGTCGTGCGGGTCGAGTCCCGTCTCGAGCAGCACCTGCTGGATGCGACGCGCCAGGTCGGGTTGCTCGAACTGGCGCACCGACAGGTTCACCGCCACCCTGATCGGCGCGAGTCCGGCCCGCTGCCAGGCGAGGTTCTGCGCGCACGCGGTGCGCAGCACCCAGTCGCCGATCGGCAGGATGAGGCCGGTCTCCTCCGCCAGCGGAATGAACTCCGTCGGCGAAATCTGGCCGCGCACCGGATCGGTCCAGCGCAACAGGGCTTCGACACCGATCAATGCACCGCTCGCCAGATCGAGCTGGGGTTGATAGTGCAGGTAGAACTCGTCCTTCTCGAGCGCGCGGCGCAGCGCGGCCTCCATCGCCAGGCGCGCGGCGGCCTTGGCGTTCGCGTCGGTGGTGTACACGCAGACATGGTTGTCACCCTGCTCGCGGGCGCGGTGCATGGCGGCCTGGGCCTGGTGCAGCAGCTGGTCGGCGCACTCGGCGTCGCGCGGGAACAGTGCGAGGCCCACCGCGCAACTCACCAGCACTTCGGTGTCTTCCACCATGAACGGCACGGAAAATGCCTCGACCACCGCCTGGGCCGCGGCGAGCGCGGTGGCCTCGCTCACGTCCTCCGCGTGGATCAACGGGACCGCATACCGGCCGCTGCCGAGGTGGGCCAGCATGTGCTGCGCCAGCACGCCACTCGACAGCCGCTCGCCGATGGCCGCCAGCAGCAAGTCGGCCGCGCCGTAGCCGAACGAATCGCTGACGATCTTGAGGTGATCGATCTCGAGGGCCAGCAAGGCCACCTCGCGCGATTCGCGCTGCGCCTGCAGCACCGTTCGCTCCAGGTGGTCGAGCAGCGCGTTGCGGTTGGGCAGCCGGGTCACGACATCGGACTGGGCGAACTGGTCGCGCTGGTGCTCGGCGAGACGCTGCGCCGTGATGTCCTGCAGGATGCTGATCACCCGCATGCCGTGGCCCTGGCCGCCGGCTTCGGCGGTGGCCCGGTGCAGCACGGTGCGCAGGTTGCCGTCGGCATGGACGATGCGGTGCTCGAATTCGCACGGCTCGCCGGGGCGCACGCCCTGCAGGATCATGCGCACGAAGGCTTCCTCGCTGGACGGCACGCGCGCCATCAGCCATTCACCCCCCACCCGATCGTCGACAAAGGGCTCGCCAAAGATCCTGAACATGCCCGCGGACTGCTTGACGGTGTCGGTCGCCACGTCGTACTCCGAAGAGCCGATCAGCGCCAGCTCCTCGGTCTGTGCCAGCAGCTGCTCGCGCTGCTGGGCGGTGCTCGCGATGCGCTTGAGCTCGCTCACGTCGTGCAGCGTGATCAGGTCGGCGGGCGAGCCTTCGAGCTCGAAGCGCGCGCTCCACAGGCGGGCGCTGAAGCAGCTGCCGTCCTTGCGCAGGCACTCGATGTCCTGTGAGCGTCCGCGCAGGCCGGCCTCTCGGCGTTGGATCTGCTCCGCGATCCTGGCCCGATCTTCGGGCGCGACCAGATCGGCAGGGTCCAGGCCGTCGAGCATTTCCCCGATCGTGTAGCCGAACAGCGCGGCCAGCATGGAGTTGATCAGGCGCAAGCGCGATGCCTGTACGACGAACATGGCGACCGGCGCCTGTTCGACCAGCAGTCGATAGGCGTCGATCCCGAGCTCGCCGGCAAGGGCGGGGTTGCGCTGCTGCGGCTCGCCTTGATTCACTGTGATCTCTGCAATGGGTGGATGGGGTCCGGGGGGGGGGAATGCCCGGTTCATGCCAGTTGTCGGCATGTGCAGCGCACAACTTGAGCGCGCAGCCGGTGCGGGCCTTGAGCGTTGTCAAACCGGCCGATGGCAGCTTCCTTGGGGTCCAGCCGCGTTGAACGCCGCACGGATCGAGGCGCCGGGGGCAGGGGCGGGAGCACTGAAGGCCCCGATCCTCGAAGGGGCATCGACCGCACCCGTTGCCCCCGGATGCTCGCCCGGCGCGTCATCGTCCGTCTTCTGTGCCTAGGGGTTCATCTTTGGCGGGCAACTTGCTAGGCTGAACCCCGAGCGGTATGGTCGCCGGCGGCGAATGCAGGGATGGACCATGCAGGGCCGCCGAGGACGCTCTAGCGGGGAGATCGGGCATGGATTTTCTCAGTTCGTTCCTGGGGCGCAGCGGCTTCCTGCCGCACGGCTACTGTTTCACCTGGACGCCCGGGGTGCTGTGGTCGATGGTCGGCGCGGACGCGGTCATCGCGGCAGCCTATTTCTCGATCCCCCTGGCCATCGTCAGCTTCGTTCGCAAGCGGCCGGACTCGTCGATGAACTGGGTGCCGTGGATCTTCAGCGCGTTCATCTTTGCCTGCGGTCTCACGCACGTGATGGACATCTGGACCGTCTGGCAACCCGACTACGGCCTGCAGGCGCTGACGAAGATGGTCACCGCGACGATCTCGATCCTGACGGCGGTTGCGCTGTGGCCGCTGATGCCGAAGGCGCTGAAGATCCCGTCGGTGAGTCAGTTGCAATCGGTCATCGGCTCGCTCGAAGAGGAGATGCGCAAGCGCCGAAGCGCGGAAGACCAGCTGATCGAGATCCAGCAAAGTCTTGCCGTGACGCTCGCCAGCATCGGCGCGGGCTTCATCGCCACCGACCGCGAAGGCCGTGTGACGCGCATGAATGCCGTGGCAGAGGCAGTGACCGGGTGGCCCGAGAGCGAGGCCCAGGGGCAGATCATCTGGGAGGTGTTCGAGCGCAGGAACCGCCCCCCCGCGTTTGCCGGGAGGAATCCGGTCGACGTGATGGTCGAGAACGGCATCACCATGGACACCGTTGACCATGGGGTCGCGGTCTCGCGCAGCGGCAGGCGCACGACGGTGGAAGTGCGCGCAACGCTGACGCATCTGGCCGACGGCACGGTGCGCGGACTGGCGATGGTGTTTCGCGACATGACGTCGCTGATGCTGGCCGAGGACGAAGCCAGGCGGCTGGCCGCGATCGTGGAGTCATCGAGCGACGCGATCATCGGCACGACGCTCGGCGGGCGCATCACGAACTGGAACAGCGGGGCCGCGGCCGTCTTCGGCTACCGCATGGAAGAGGTGATCGGCCAGCCGGTGCTGATGCTGATTCCGGAAGACCGCCAAGGCAAAGAGCTGCACCTCCTGGCCGACCTGGCAAGCGGCAAGAGCGTGCCCGCGTTCGATACCGTGTGCCGCACCAAGGAGGGTGGTCTGCTCGACGTGTCGGTCACGGTCTCGCCGATCCGCGACGCGCGGGGGCGCATCGTGGGGGCGTCGAGGATCGCGCGCGACGTCTCGGACAAGCGGCGTGCCGAGGCGGCTCTGCGCGACAGCGAGGCACGCCTGCGTTTCACGCTGGAGTCGGCCCAGATCGGCGACTGGGACATCGACCTGACGACCGGCTGGATGCGCCGTTCGCAGTGGCACGACCGCTGCTTCGGGTACGGCGAGCCGCCGGCGCAGTGGACCTTCGACACCTTCCTGTCGCACGTGCATCCGGAAGACCGGACCGAAGCGGCGCGCACTTTTCATCGTGCCGTCGCCGAGCTGAAAGACTGGCGCGTCGAGTGCCGCGTGGTGTGGCCCGACACGAGCGTGCATTGGATCAGGGCCCAGGGCAGCGTCGTGCGGGACGGTGTGACGCCGCAGCGCGTGCTCGGCATCGTGACCGACATCACCGAACAGAAGTCGGCCGACGAGGCCCGGCTCAGGGCCCAGCGCCTCGAGAGCGAGAACCGCCAGATACAGGAAGCGAACCGACTGAAGAGCCTGTTCCTGGCCAACATGTCCCACGAACTCCGCACGCCGCTCAACGCCATCATCGGCTTTGCCGATTTGCTGCATGCGAACGCCGTGCCGCCGGAGTCGCCCAAGCACCGTGTCTTCCTGGGCCACATCAGCACCAGCGGACACCACCTGCTGCAATTGATCAACGACGTGCTCGACCTGTCGAAGGTGGAGTCGGGCAAGTTCGAGTTCACGCCCGAGCCGGTGCACCTGCCTGCGCTGGTGAAGGAGGTGAGCGACACCCTCAACACCGCCGTTCTGCGAAAACGCATCCGGGTCAATACGGTCGTCGACCCGACGCTCACCGATCTCGTGTTGGACGTGGCGCGGCTCAAGCAGGTGCTGTTCAACTACCTGTCGAATGCGATCAAGTTCACGCCGGTGGGGGGCCACGTGACGGTTCGCGCCCGTGCCGAGGGGGCAACCCACTTCCGGCTCGAGGTCGAAGACGACGGCATCGGCATCGCGGCGGCCGACCTGCCGCGCCTGTTCAGCGAGTTCCAGCAACTCGACGCCGGCTACAACAAGCGGCACCAGGGCACCGGTCTCGGTCTCGCGCTCACGCGCCGCCTGGTGCAGGCGCAGGGCGGCAGCGTGGGGGTGCGCAGCACGGTGGGGCATGGCAGCGTGTTCCACGCGGTGCTCAACCGTGTGCACGGCACCGATGCGTGCCTTGCCGAAGCGGCGCTCGCCCAGCCGGCCGCCGGGCCGCCTGCCAACCGCTGGCTCGTGATCGAGGACGATCCCCGGGACCAGGACCGCCTGTTCCACGCGCTATCGGAAGCCGGCTTCGACGTGGACGTGGCGACCACCGGCGAGCAGGCGCTGCGGCACGCGAGCGGCCGAACCTACGATGCGATCACCCTGGACCTGATGCTGCCCGACCAGCATGGCCTCGGGGTGCTCGCGAACATCCGCAGCCACGGCCCGAGCCGCACTGCGCCCGTGGTGGGCATGACCATGCCCGCCGACTCGGGCACGGTCGCCGGTTTCTCGATCGCCGATGTGCTGTCGAAGCCGATCCGCACCGAGGAGATCGTCCTGGCCATGGCCCGCTTCCGACGACGGGAACCGGACCGCGCCAAGGTGATGGTGATCGATGACGACCCCCTGGCGCTGGACCTGATGCGCTCGACGCTCAAGGGTCTCGGCATCGAGACGGTCGGCCTGCTCGATGGCCGCCTGGCCCTGAGCGAGATCGATCAGCACCGGCCCGACGCCATCATTCTCGACCTGATGATGCCCGGCTTCGATGGTTTCGCGGTGATGGATGGCTTGCACCGATTGCCGCAGTGGCAAGCCACGCCGGTGTTCATCTGGACCAGCATGATCCTGTCGGACGCCGAATACGAAAGCCTGGCCCGATCGGCCAGCGCCATCGTCAGCAAGGGCGGCGGTGTCGTGACCGACCTGCTTGACGAATTGCGTCGATGGCGACCGCCGCACCGCGTGCTGCCGCCGAGGAGCCGTGTGTGACATCACCGCGCATTCTGGTCGTCGACGACAACGCCATCAACATCGAGTTGGTGACGTTTCTGTTGACATCGAATGGCCTCGTCGTCGAGTCCGCTGCGAATGCGGCCCAGGCCGTGGAGCGGGTCGGCGTGTTCCAGCCCGACCTCATCCTGATGGACGTGCAACTGCCCGGCATGGACGGGCTGTCGTTGACGAGGCAGATCAAGGCCGATCCCGCCACGCGGCATATCGTGGTCGTCGCCTTCACGGCGTACGCGATGAAGGGCGACGAGGCCAAGATGCGCGCGGCCGGCTGTGATGGCTACCTGTCCAAGCCGATCGACGTGGCCACTTTTGCAGCGAGCGTTCGCGCCTACGCCGAGGCTGCCGGCTGATCGGATGCGGGTGAACGCGACGGGGGGGTGTCAATCCACGAAGAAGTCCGGCACGAAGTCCTTCGTCCCCGGTGTCACGCTGTACTTCTCGAGGTCCGTGATGCCGTGCTCGGCCAGCAGCGTGTCGTCGATGAAGAAGTTGCCGGTGACGCTGCGTGCGTCGCTGGTCAGCACCAGCCAGGCGGCGTCGGCCAGGATCTCGGGCGTGCGGCAGCGGGCGATGTCGATGCCGGGGATCATCTGCAGCGCCGCGGTGGCGATCGCGGTGCGCGGCCACAGGCTGTTGACGCCGATGCCATAGGCCGTGAACTCGGCCGCATGGCCCAGCGTGCATTCGCTCATGCCGTACTTCGCCATCGTGTAGGCGACATGGTTCTTGAACCAGTGCGGCTTCATCGACAGCGGCGGACTCATGTTCAGCACCATCGGGTTGCGGCCGGCCTCGGCGCTCCTGACGAGCTGCGGCAGGCAGGCCTGGGTGCACAGGTAGGTGCCGCGCACGTTGACGCCGAACATCAGGTCGAAGCGCTTCATCGGCGTCATGGGTGTCGCCGTGAGGCTGATCGCGCTGGCGTTGTTGACGAGGATGTCGATGCCGCCGAAGCGCTCCACGGTCTGCGCCACCGCCGCCAGCACGCTCGCTTCGTCGCGGATGTCGCCGGCAATCGCCAGCGCCTGGCCCCCTGCGGCCTCGATCTCCTCGGCGGCGCTGTAGATGGTGCCGGGCAGCCTGGGGTTCGGCTCGGTGCTCTTCGCGATGATCGCGATGCGGGCACCGTCGGCCGCGGCGCGCCTGGCGATCGCCAGGCCGATACCGCGGCTCGCGCCGGTGATGAAGAGGGTCTTGTCGCGCAGGTTCATGGCAGCTTCCTCGTCAGGCAGGGTGGCGCCCGGTGGTGGTGGGCGCGGAGTCACGGGCGTCGTCTCTCAGACCTTGCTGAAGTCCGGCTTGCGCTTGTCCACGAAGGCCGAGAAGGCCTCGCGCGCTGCCGCGCCGCGCAGCAGCGGGCCGAACACCTCGCCTTCGGCGGCCATCGCTCGTGCCACCGGCTCGGCCGACGCGGCCTTCATCAGGCGCTTGGTCGCGATCAGCGCACTCTGCGGCTTGTCGGCCAGCTTCCTTGCCTGCGCCTGCGCGAAGTTGTTCGCTTCACTCGGCGGCAGGATGCGGTTCACCAGGCCCCACTCCTGCGCCTGCTCGACACCGAAGGGCTCGCCGAGCAGCAGCGCCTCGGCGGCGCGCGCATGGCCGATGCGCTGCGGCAGCAGCAGGCTCGAGGCGGCCTCGGGGCACAGGCCCAGGTTGACGAAGGGCAGGCTGAACCTGGCGTTGTCGCCGGCGTAGACGAGGTCGCAGTGCAGCAGCAGCGTGGTGCCGATGCCGACCGCCGCACCGCACACCGCCGCGACCACCGGCTTCGGAAAGCTGCGCAGGCCGTGCAGGAAACGCCACACCGGCGCGTCCGCACTGGCCGGTGGGTCGTTCAGGAAGTCGGCGAGGTCGTTGCCGGCGCTGAAGATCAGCTCGTGGCCCTGGATCACGAGCACGTGCACCGCGGCGGCGTCGCGGGCCGCGGCCAGCGTGTCGGCGAGCGTGGCGTACATCGCGGCAGTGATCGAATTCTTCTTGTCGAGCCGGTTGAAGGTCAGCGTCAGCACGCCGGCCTCGGTGTGGGTCAGGATGTCGCTCATGGCGGGGATCTCCGTGGTGTCGGGTTGTGCCGTCGGCCGCGAGCGCTCAGGCGTTGCGGGTCTGTTCGAATTGCTGCCAGTGATCGGCCAGGTGCATCAGATGCGCGCGCTGGTAGGCCGGCTTGTCGAGTGCGCCGTACGCGAAGTGGGGGGCCAGCGGGCCGGTGTGGACCTCGAAGGCGTCCATCGCCCGCAGCAGGCGCAGTGCCGCCACGTCCGGCGGCCAGGCGGCGTCGAGTGGCGCAGCGCCGGGGATCGGTTCGTCGAGTGAGTGCGTCATGCGGCCGCGCGCGTCGAACACCGCATGGGCCGCCGCACCCAGCGTGCGGGTGAACCAGGCCGGCTTCGACTGCGGATAGCCGGCCAGCGAGCCCTCGATGCTCTGCGCCAGGTGCTGCAAGGCCTGGCTCAGCGACCAGGCACCGCTGCTGCGCCAGCGCGAGCCCGGCTGTGCCAGCGCGAAGACCGCATTGCGCGCCTCGGCCCAGGTCGCGAAGCGCTCGATGCGTCCGGGCGCGCAGCCGCCGAGACCCCCCGCGGCGACCACCGCCATCCCCACCAGCGCGTGTCGCCGCTGCCAGCCGAGCGGCCGCCGCGGATCCGGCTCCGCCGGTCCGCCAGCGGTGCCCCCTGGGGGGCGCGGCGCAGCCGCAACGGGGGGGTTCACACGCTCTCGAAGATGCCGGCCGCGCCCTGGCCGGTGCCGACGCACATCGTCACCATGCCGTACTTCAGCTTGTGGCGGCGCAGCGCGTGCACCACGGTCGCGGCGCGGATCGCGCCGGTGGCGCCGAGCGGGTGGCCGAGCGCGATCGCACCGCCCATCGGGTTGACCTTGCTGCGGTCGAGCTCCAGCGTGTTCAGCACCGCCAGCGACTGCGCGGCGAAGGCCTCGTTCAGCTCGATCCAGTCGAGCTGGGCCGCAGTGAGGCCGGCGTACTTCAGCGCCGCGGGAATGGCCTCGATCGGCCCGATGCCCATGATCTCGGGCGGCACGCCCTTGATCGCGAAGCTGACGAAGCGCGCGAGCGGCGTGAGGCCGAACTGCCGACAAGCCTTCTCGGACGCGAGGATCAGCGCGCCCGCGCCGTCGCTGGTCTGCGAGCTGTTGCCGGCGGTGACGCTGCCCTTGGCGGCAAACACCGCCTTCAATCTGGCCAGGCCCTCGGCCGAGGTGTCCTTGCGCGGGCCTTCGTCCAGGCTCACGGTCTTCGTCTTGACGATCGTGCTGCCGTCCGTGAGATTGGGCAGGCGCTCGATCGCTTCGACCGGCGTGATCTCGTCGGTGAACTCGCCGGCCGCCTGCGCGCGCAAAGCCTTCAGGTGCGACTGCAGCGCGAACTCGTCCTGCGCCTCGCGCGAGACCTTCCACTGCGCGGCCACCTTCTCGGCGGTGAGGCCCATGCCGTAGGCGATGCCGATGTTCTCGTTCTTCGCGAACACCTCGGGGTTGAACGAGGGCTTGTTGCCGCTCATCGGCACCATGCTCATCGACTCGGCGCCGGCGGCGATCATCACGTCGGCCTCGCCGACGCGGATGCGGTCGGCCGCCATCTGCACGGCAGTCAGGCCCGACGCGCAGAAGCGGTTGACGGTCACGCCGCCGACCGAGTTCGGCAGCCCGGCCAGCAGCACCGCGATGCGGCCCATGTTCAGGCCCTGCTCGCCTTCGGGCATGGCGCAGCCGACGATCGCGTCCTCGATCGCTTTCGGGTCCAGCGTCGGCACCTGCTTCAGCGCGCCGTGCAGCGCGGCAACCAGCAGGTCGTCGGGGCGGGTGTTGCGGAACACGCCGCGGCCGGACCTGCCGATCGGGGTGCGGGTGGCGGCGACGATGTAGGCGTCTTGCACTTGCTTGCTCATGCTCGGTCCTTCGAGGGAGGAACTCCCTCTCCCGCGAGCGGGAGAGGGCAGGGGTGAGGGTGATGGATCTGCAACCAGTCGAGCAGTCGCGCCAGCACGGCGTCTCGCTCGGTCAAGGCTTCCCGGTTGGTGAAGCGAAGCACTTCGAAGCCCGCTCGGCGCAATGCCGCGGTGCGTTGCTCGTCTGCGAGCAACGCGGGCGGCTCGAAATGCTGGCCGCCGTCCAGCTCGACGACGAGCCCCGCCTCAAGGCAGGCGAAGTCGGCGATGTAGCAATCGATCGGATGCTGGCGGCGGAACTTGTAGCCGCACAGTCCGCGGTTGCGCAAGGCGTGCCACAGCGCGCGCTCGGCGTCGGTTTGGGCAGCACGCAGGGTGCGCGCCCTCACCCCTGCCCTCTCCCGCGAGCGGGAGAGGGGGTTGGACGGAGCGGGCTTGTGTTCCATGTGCTTCTTCAAGAAGTCGATGGCCATGCGTTCCGGTAAACCCGTCGGCAGCCGACTCAGTTCCGCACCGGCTTGCCGGTCTGCAGCATGCCCATGATCCGCTCCTGGGTCTTGGGGTGTTCCAGCAGGGCGCAGAAGTGCCTGCGCTCCAGCGCCATCAGGTACTCCTCGGTCACCAGCGAGCCGGCGTCGATGTCGCCGCCGCACACCACGTCGGCGATCAGCGAGGCGAGGTGGAAGTCGTGCGCGCTGATGAAGCCGCCGTCGCGCATGTTGGCGAGCTGGCCCTTGATGGTGGCGATGCCGCTGCGGCCGGCCACCGGGAACAGTCGCTTCACCGGCGCGCGGTAGCCCGACGCGAACAGCGCCTTGGCCTGCTGCGTCGCCACGAACAGCAGCTCGTCCTTGTGCGGCACGATCACGTCGCCGTCGATCAGGTAGCCGAGCTTGCGGCTCTCCAGTGCGCTGCTGCCCACCTTCGCCATCGCGGCGCTGGTGAAGCCGTCGGTCGCGAACTTCAGGAGGTCGGCGTTCGCGTTGCCGGCGTTGGCCATCTCGGCCGCGCGCCGCGCGATGTAGGTCAGCCCACCCGCGCCCGGCAGCAGGCCCACGCCCACCTCGACCAGGCCGATGTAGCTCTCCATCGCCACGACGCGCCGCGCGCTGTGGACGGCCAGCTCGCAGCCGCCGCCCAGCGCCAGGCCGCGGATCGCGCTGACCACCGGCACGCTGGCATAGCGGATGCGCAGCATCGCGTCCTGCAGCTTCTTTTCCTCCGGCGCGATGCCCTTGGCGCCGCTCTTCATGAACACCGGCATCAGCGCCTCGAGGTTGGCGCCGGCCGAGAACACGTCGTCGGGCGACCAGATCACCAGGCCCTGGAACTGCTCCTCGGCGATCTCGACCGCCTTCAGCAGCCCTTCGGTCACCGTCGGGCTGATCAGGTGCAGCTTGGCGGTGATCGACGCGATGAGCACCTCGCCGTCGAGCGTCCAGACGCGGATCTCGTCGTTGCGGAACAGCTCGGTGCCACTCTTCAGCGCATCGACCGCGCCGCTGCCCAGCACACCCTCGGGGAAGTGCTGGCGCTGGTAGACCGGCAGCACGCTGTGCGGCACGAAGGCCTGGCGCGACGGCGACCACGAGCCCTCGGGCGTGTGCACGCCAGCGCGTTCGGCCACCGGACCGTCGAACACCCAGGCCGGCAGCGGCGCCGTCGACAGCGCCTTGCCGGCGGCGATGTCGTCCTTCACCCAGCCGGCCACCTGCCGCCAGCCGGCGGCCTGCCACAGCTCGAACGGGCCCTGCTGCATGCCGAAGCCCCAGCGCATCGCGAAGTCGACGTCGCGCGCGTTGTCGGCGATCTCCTCCAGGTGCACCGCCGCGTAGTGGAAGGCATCGCGCAGGATGGCCCACAGGAAAGCGGCCTGCGGGTTGCTGCTCTCGCGCAGCAGCTTCAGGCGCTCGGCCGGCGGCTTCTTCAGCATGCGCGCGACGATCTCGTCGGCCTTGCCGCCCGCTGGCACGTAAGGGCCAGCTTCCGAGGACTGCACGTCGTCCCGCTTGGCGGGGTCGAGCCGCAGAATGTCCTTGCCGACCTTCTTGTAGAAGCCGGCGCCGGCCTTCTGGCCCAGCGCGCCCTTGGCGATCAGCGCCGACAGCACCGGTGGCGTCGCGTAGCTCGGGTAGAAGGGGTCGTCCTTCAGGTTGTCCTGCAGCGTCCTGATGACGTGCGCCATCGTGTCCAGGCCCACCACGTCGGCGGTGCGGAAGGTGCCCGAGCTGGCGCGGCCGAGCTTCTTGCCGGTCAGGTCGTCGACCACGTCGTACGTCAGGCCGAAGGCCTCGGCCTCCTTGATCGTCGCCAGCATGCCGGCGATGCCGACGCGGTTGGCGATGAAGTTCGGCGTGTCCTTCGCGCGCACCACGCCCTTGCCGAGGAAGGTGGTGACGAAGCTTTCGAGCTGGTCCAGCACCGAGGGCGTGGTGGTCGGCGTGTCGATCAGCTCGACCAGCGCCATGTAGCGCGGCGGGTTGAAGAAGTGGATGCCGCAGAAGCGCGGCTTGATGCTCTCGGGCAGCGCCGCCGACAGCGTGGTGATCGACAGGCCCGAGGTGTTCGACGCCAGGATCGCGTGCGGCGCCACGTGCGGCGCGATCTTCGTGTACAGGTCGAGCTTCCAGTCCATGCGCTCGGCGATCGCCTCGATCACCAGGTCGCACTCCTTCAGCAGATCGAGGTGCTCCTCGTAGTTCGCCGCACCGATCAGCGCCGCATCCTCGGCCACACCGAGCGGCGCGGGCTTCAACTTCTTCAGGTTGTCGATCGCCCTGGTGACGATGCCGTTCTTCGGGCCTTCCTTCGCAGGCAGGTCGAACAGCAGCACCGGCACCTTGACGTTGACCAGATGGGCGGCAATCTGCGCGCCCATCACCCCGGCCCCGAGCACGGCGACCTTGCGGACTTGGAATCGACTCATCTTGATATTCCTTCGTTCAGGGCGGGAGCTTCACTCCACGCGGATCCAGGTTTGGTTGCGGTAGAACGGGCCGATGTAGCCCCGCACCTCGAGCGTCCTGCCGCTGTCCAGCGGCTTCAGGCGCAGCTTGTAGGTCTTGCCGTTCTTCGGGTCGGTGATGTCGCCGCCGGTCCACAGGCCCTTGTCGTCGCCGTCCTGCCGGGCGTTGCGGATGATCGTCAGCCCGAGGAGGGGCTTGCCCTTGCGCTCGTCGGTGCATTTGTCGCAGTGGTCGTCCTGCCGGGCCGGGTCGAGCAGCTTCTCGATCGTGCCGGTGAACACGCCGCCGGACTCGGTGATGCGCACCAGCGACTTTTCCTGTTGGCTCTCGTCGTCGATGGTCTTCCACACCCCGGCCGGGGTGGCCTGGGCCTGGGCGGCGAAGGCCGCGAGCGACAGCAGGCAGGCGGTGACCATGTGCTTCATCGTCGTCTCCTGGTGTGACGGTCAGAAGAGGGCGGGCGTCAGAACAGCGCCTCGTCCATTTCCAGCAGCGGTTTGACGCCGGCGCGCGCGCTGCGGATCAGGCCCGCGGTCTCGGGCAGCAGCTTGGCGAAGTAGAAGCGCGCGGTGGCGAGCTTGGCGGTGTAGAAGGGGTCGCCCGAGGATTGCCTGTCGAGGGCGATCCTGGCCGAGCGCGCGAAGAAGTAGGCGAACACCAGGTGACCCACGATGCGCAGGTAGTCGACCGCCGCGCCGCCTACCTCGTCGGCGTTGCCGAAAGCCTTCATGCCCAGTTCGGTGGTGAGCTTGGTGACCTTGTCGCCCAGGTCGGCGAGCGGGTTCACGAACTCCTGCATCGCCTCGCTCGTGCCTTCGTCCTCGACGAAGCCGGCAATCAGCGTGCCGAACTTCTTCAGCTTCGCGCCGTTGTCGGCCAGCACCTTGCGGCCCAGCAGGTCGAGCGACTGGATGGTGTTGGTGCCTTCGTAGATCATGTTGATGCGGGCGTCGCGCACGTACTGCTCCATGCCCCACTCCTTGATGTAGCCGTGGCCGCCGAACACCTGCAGGCAGTGCGAGGTGGCGAGCCAGGCGTTGTCGGTCAGGAAGGCCTTGACGATGGGCGTCAGCAGCGCGACCTGCTCGGCTGCTTCCTTGCGCACGTCCTCGTCGGGGTGGCTCAGCTCGCGGTCGATCAGCAGCGCGGTGTGCAACGACAGCGCACGGCCGCCCTCGGCGTAGGCGCGCGCTGTCAGCAGCATCTTGCGCACGTCGGGGTGCACGATGATCGGGTCGGCCGGCTTGTCGGGCGCCTTGGGGCCCGACAGGCTGCGCATCTGGATGCGGTCCTTCGCGTAGGCCACCGCGTTCTGGTAGGCCACCTCGGTCAGGCCCAGCGACTGCATGCCCACGCCGAGGCGGGCCGCGTTCATCATCACGAACATCGCGGCCAGGCCCTTGTGCGGTTCGCCGACCAGCGTGCCGATGGCCCCGTCGAGGCTGATCTGCGCCGTGGCGTTGCCGTGGATGCCCATCTTGTGTTCGAGGCCGGTGCAGAAGACCGGGTTGCGCGCGCCGAGCGAGCCATCGTCCTTCACCAGGAACTTCGGCACCGCGAACAGCGAGATGCCCTTGCTGCCCTGCGGCGCGTCCGGCAGGCGGGCGAGCACCAGGTGGACGATGTTCTCGGCCAGGTCGTGCTCGCCCGAGCTGATGAAGATCTTCGAGCCGGTGATCTTGTAGTTGCCGTCGGGCTGGGGTTCGGCCTTGCTGCGCAGCAGGCCCAGGTCGGTGCCGCAGTGCGCCTCGGTCAGGCACATCGTGCCGGTCCAGTGGCCGCTGGTCAGCTTGGGCAGGTAGCTGCGCTTCTGCGCATCGGTGCCGTGCGTGCGCAGCGCCTCGTAGGCGCCGTGCGTCAGGCCGGGGTACATGGTCCAGGCCTGGTTGGCGCTGTTGAGCATCTCGTACAGGCACTGGTTCAGCACGATCGGCAGGCCCTGGCCGCCGTAGGCCGGGTCGCAACTCAGCGCCGGCCAGCCGCCCGCGACGTACTGCGCATAGGCCTCCTTGAAGCCCTTCGGGGCCGCGACCTCGTGGGTGGTCTTGTCGAGCGTGCAGCCTTGCGTGTCGCCGCTGATGTTGAGCGGGAAGATCACCTCGGCGGCGAACTTGCCGCCTTCCTCGAGCACCGCGTCGAGGGTGTCCGCATCGATCTCGGCATGGGGCGGCATCGCTTTCAACTCGGCGGTCACGCCCAGCAGTTCGTGCATCACGAACTGCATGTCGCGGATCGGGGGGGTGTAGGTGGCCATGGGGATGCTCCGGGAAAAGACAGGGTGAAGGCGGTCGGTGCCGCGCGGTGCTCAGCGCGCTTTCGCGGCGTGCCTGCCCGGTGCCGCGCGGGCTGCGGGCGCGGCCGGGCCGAAGTGGTCGCGGAGGATGCGCTCGAAGCCGGCGCCGGCGCGCTCGACGGCGCCCGGGTTGCGCATGAAGCGCGCGTCGTGGTGCAGCGCCAGGATCAGGCCGTGGATCTCGAACAGCAGTTGCGTCGGGTCGGTGTCGGGCCGCAGGTGCTGCTCTTCGATGGCGATGAGGATCGCACGCTGCAGCGCGTGGTGCCAGGTGCGCACCATCGCGACCAGGGCGTCGCGCACCGGGCCGGGCCGGTCGTCGAACTCGACCGCGCCGCTGATGTAGATGCAGCCGGAATCGACCTCGACCGACACGCGCTTGACCCAGCGCTCGAACATGCTGCGCAGCCGCGGCAGGCCGCGCGGCTCGCGCACCGCGGGGAAGAAGATCTCCTCCTCGAAGCGCGTGTGGTACTCGCGGATCACCGAGATCTGCAGCTCCTCGCGCGAGCCGAAATGGGCGAACACGCCCGACTTGCTCATGTGCGTGACCTCGGCCAGCGCTCCGATCGACAGGCCCTCGAGGCCGATCTGCGATGCCAGGCCGAGGGCGGCCTCGAGGATCGTCGCGCGGGTCAGCTGGCCCTTGTGCGGGCCGCGCGGCGGCGGGCGCGACTCGCCGCGGCCGGCGCGATTCGCGGCGGTGTCGGGATCGAGTGTCGAGTCGGCCAAGGCGGTTTCCGATAAAAATCGAACGATCGTTCTATTTTGCAGAAATCCACCGCCTTGGTGTGAACCAGGCCCGGCGATCTTTAGGGTTGTGTGGTTAACTGGTCCTAGGGTTTACCAGCTGTGCTGTCGCGGCATGCGGGGCGGCGGCTGGCTGCTGCCGGCAAGGGGCCAGGGCCGTTCCCGGGCGTGAGCCCTAAGGGCGCGTGGGCAGGCCTCAGTCTTCGTCGGCCTGCAGCAGCCAGGACGGCGCATCGGGATCGCGTGCGCGCTTCTCCAGCGGCTGGCGCAGGGCGCGCGCCTCGTCGATGAACTGTTGTGGGCCGGTGGTCGGCGCCAGGCGCAAGGCGGGCGGGCCCAGCGTGCTCAGGTAGAGCGGCGCAAACCAGCGGTCGCTGCGCTGCTGGTTCAGGGCCAGCTTCAGGCCGGCGCCGACGACGAACATGGTGGCGAAACCGACCGCGAGCGCCTGGCGGCGTGTGGGCAGGATCAGACTCAGGTGGCCCCACACCAGGCCGCAACCGAGCGCCAGCGTGATCAGCTCGCCGGCCCGCGCCAGCCCTTCCAACGACAGCGCAAAAGCGGCCAGTGGCAGTGCGGCGTCGAGCAGCAGCGAGACCAGCAGCACGCCCAGCGCCAGTTGCAGGTGCGCCAGGTAGTCGAAATGCCGCGTGAACAGCTTCGAGCCCAGCGCCCAGAGGAAGCACCACACGCCCAGCATCACCGGCGTGCCGACCAGCACCGGCAGGTAGCTGCTCAGCGGGTCGCCCGGGTCGCTCTGCAGCCAGTGCTCGCCCAGCACCCAGGCCAGCAGCAGCACCAGCCCGGCCAGCAGGCGGCGGCCGTGCACCGGCGCGGCTGCGGTCCAGGGCAGTTCGGGGGCCAGCACCTCGCCAGCCAGGCGCAGGCGCAGGCGGCTGCGGCCGATCTGCCATTCGGCGCCACTCCCCAGCGCCGCCCGTTCTCCGGCGTGCACGGTCCGGCCGGCGAGGCGCAGGCCGTTGCGCGACTCGCCGACACACAACAGCAGCGGTTCGCCGTCGGCTGCTTCGATCGTCGCGTGCCGCGGCGCGGCGTGCGGGTCGTCGAGCACCACGTCGCAGTCGAGCGCGCGACCGATCGTCACCGGCCACTGCATGACCGGCAAGCGGTGCGCGACGCCACCGTCGCGGTCGAGCAGTTCGATCAGGCCCAGCCGCGCCCCGCTCACGGCGCGCCCTTCAGGCCGTAGCCCTGCAGGTAGTGCGCCGCCAGCTTCATCGCATTGTCGAAACTGACGCCGCGCGCATCGAGGCGGCCCTGGGCGCCGGCGGTGGCCTGGTCGAGCGTGGCGACCAGCACGCTCAGGTCGTACAGGCCGGCGAGCCGCTTGTAGGCCGACAGGCACAGCACCGCGCGCAGCGGCAGGCCCTCGTGGTCGACGAAGCGCTCGCGGCATTGCGGCGCCGTGTACTCCTTCGGGTTGCGCCGTCCGAAGCTCTCGTTGCGAAAACTCGCGCCGTAGCGCTCGGTGAAGCGCAGCCAGCCGATCTTGCGGCCGTCGTAGGCTTCGTGACGCACGCCCAGCGAGCCGGTGAGCATGCCGCCGCTGACGAAGATCTGGGTGTCCATCTCGCAGTCGGAGCGCTCGAATTCGATGCCCTTGGTGTCGGCCGCGGTGCTGCGGCCCCAGCAGCGCATGAAGTCCTCCTGCGGCACGGGGATCAGGTAGTGCGGGTGGCCGGCGCTGCGCCAGGGCTGCTGGATGAAGCGCTGCGTGACGGCGTCCTGGTGTGTCAGCAACTGCGCGGTGAGCAGCGGATAGACCGGCGTGGTGATCGGCGCTGCCGTGCGCGCGCGCTCGACCAGCGCCTGCGCGAAGGGCGCCGGCACCAGGAAGCTGACCTGCTGCCCGTCACGCCGCGTCGCGACATTGATGCCGACCACGCGCCCCTGCTCGTCGAGGGCCGGGCCGCCGCTCATGCCGGCGTTGAGGGCGCCGCCGAAAAAGATGCTCGGGTAGAAGCTGCGTTCGACCAGCCCGTTGTAGTTGCCTTCGAGCACCGCGAAGCCGACGTCGAGCGGGTTGCCGAGCGAATAGATCCGCTCGCCCTGGGCCAGCGTCTCGGCGGCGGGGCGAAAGGCGAGCGGCTCGCCCGGTGCGTCGACGGCGGCCGCGCCGTTCTTCTTCGCGGGGCCGGTCGGAGGCAGGGCCTTGACGAGCGCGAGGTCGTGGATCGCGTCGAAGCCGAGCAACTGCAGCGCGCCTTCGCGACCGTCGACACGGTTGTAGGTCAGCCGGTAGCGTTCGGGCTGCAGTGCCGCCTGGCTGACGACGTGGTAGTTGGTGACGATGAGCCCGTCGTTGCTGACGAAGAAGCCCGAGCCGACCGAGGCCTGACTGTCCTGGCCCTTCAGCAGCGTGCGGACCTGCAGCAGCTGGCCGCGCGCGCGCTCGTAGAGGCGTTGTGCCGAGGGCGAGACGGGCAACGGCGCGGCAGCGGCCGACGGGGATGCCGCCGCCGGGGCCGAGGCCGGCGAGGCAGCGGAAGCGGGTGCGGCGGGCTGGGCACAGGCGGCGCCGCTCGCCAGCGCGAACAGCAGCTCGAGTGCACGCTGCCGCCAGGCTCGGGGTCGTGTCATGGCATCGATTCTGGCAGGGAGCTGCGGCTTACCATCGCTGCGGATCACGCGGACGCGGAGGTGCGATGAAGGTCGCGGTGGTGGGCTTGGGCGCGGTCGGCGGCTTCCTGGCCGCGCGGCTGGCACGCGGCGGCCATGCGGTCAGCGCGTTGGCGCGCGGCGCCACGCTGGCGGCGGTGCGCGAACACGGGCTGCAGTTGGACGAGAACGGGCAGATCGTCACGCACCCGATCGCGGTGGCGGACGATGCGGCGGTGCTCGGCCCGCAGGACCTGGTGGTCGTCGCAGTCAAGGCGCCGGCGCTGGCGGCCGTGGCCCAACGGCTCGCGCCGCTGCTCGGGCCCGACACGCCGGTGCTGACCGCGATGAACGGCGTGCCATGGTGGTTCTTGCAGACGCTGCCGGCCGGCCGCATCGACCCGCGGCTCGCGAGCGTCGACCCCGGGGGTCGCATTGCCGCGGCCTTGCCGCTGGCGCGCGTGCTCGGCGGCGTGGTGCATCTGACGTGCAGCACGCCGTCGCCGGGAGTGGTGCGTCACGGCTTTGGCGACCGCCTCATCGTGGGCGAACCGGTCGGTGGCCCGAGCGCACGGGTCGATGCCGTCGCGCAGGCCTTGCGCGACGGCGGCCTGCAGGTCGAGGCCACGCCCGACATCCGCCAGGCCATCTGGTTCAAGCTGTGGGGCAACATGACCACCAACCCGGTGTCGGCACTCACCGGTGCGACGGCCGACCGGATCTTCGACGATCCGCTGGTCAATGCCTTCTGCCTGCGCGCAATGGCCGAGGCGTCCGCGATCGGTGCGCGCATCGATTGCCCGATCGCGCAGAGCGGCGAGGAGCGCCAGGCGGTGGGGCGCAAACTCGGTGCCTTCAAGACCTCGATGCTGCAGGACGTGGAGGCGGCCCGCCCGATCGAGCTCGATGCGCTGGTGACCAGCGTGCACGAGATCGGCCTCAAGCTCTGCCTGCCCACCCCGAACATCGACGCGCTGCTCGGCTTGACCCGCCTGATGGCCGGCACACGCGGCCTGCTGCCCGCGACGGCCGGTCGATGACGGTCGCGTGACGCTCGGCGCAAGATGCACCGGGGTGTCGCGCCGGCCCCGCACATTCCCCGCGGCAGCGCCGGAGTTGGCGTTGCTCCGCTTGAGGCGGCATGCCGCCGTGCTCTATGCTCCGTGTCAAGGAGTTTGTGCATGGACGTGCTGCAGCTCGACGTGTCGGGCCGACCTCAGGCTTGGATCACCGCCCGCGAGGCGGCGATTCTCTACGCCAGCGACGGCGTCGCGTGGACGCTGGGCGAGGCATGCCTGGTGCTGCGCGGCGGCATCCAGCGCCGCACCGGCCTGCAGTCGCGCATCGAGGTGCACTCCATCATCGCGGTGCGCGGCAGCGTGCCCAGCCGCGCCTGGCGCCAGACGCCGGCGCTGTCGAATCCCAAACTGTTCGTCCGCGACCGCTACTTCTGCGCGTACTGCGGCGGCCAGTTCCATGCCGACGACCTGACGCGCGAGCACATCCAGCCGACCTCGCGCGGCGGGGTCGACAGCTGGATGAACTGCATCACCGCCTGCCGCGGCTGCAACGGCCGCAAGGCGGATCGCACGCCCGAAGAGGCGCACATGAGCCTGCTGTACCTGCCCTATGTGCCCAGCCTGCACGAGGACATGATCCTGCGCGGGCGCCGCATCCTGGCCGACCAGATGGAGTTCCTGCTGGCCAGCGTGCCACGCTCCAGTCGCCTGCACGGCTAGGGTCGCCGCCCGCTGGCTTTACACGGCGACGGGTCGCCGCGGTGAAATAATTCCGCTTCGGCCACTGTGCAGCCAATGAACCGAAGTCGCGCCGCCGACTCCAACACGGCTGTGTCAACGCCTTCGAATGCGGCCTCGTTGTGCCGTCACCGCGTGGAGGATTTCCTCATGAAGAAGTTTCTGATGGCCGGCCTCGTGCTGGCCCTGGCCGCCTGTTCCACCACCAGCCCCGACGTGATCCAGCGCGGTGACGCGCAGCGCCTGTCGACCGTGCAGGATGCGGTGGTCATCAATGTGCGACAGGTGACGGTCGAGGGCACGCAGTCCGGCATCGGCGGTGTGGCCGGCGGTGTGGCCGGCGGCGTGGCCGGCAGCTCGGTCGGCGGCCACCGCGAAGCGGTGGTGGTGGGCGTGCTCGGCGCGGTCGCTGGCGCGGTGGTCGGCAACGTTGCGGAGCGCGCCGCGACCCGCGAGCAGGCGCTGGAGATCATGGTGCAACTGCGCAACGGCGAGCGCCGCGCGATCGTCCAGGCGCAGGGCAAGGAGAGCTTCCAGCCCGGCGATCAGGTCGTGTTGATCTCCAGCGGCGGCACGACGCGCGTGGCGCGGACCCAGTCGGTTCAGCCGCCGGTGCCGCAGCCGCGCAGCTGAGCCCGCAGGGCCCCGGGCGGCGTGATCAGATCTCCGGCGCCAGTGCGGCGCCGGGCTGCTGATCGCACTCGCTGAAGATCCGCACCCGGCACCGGGCGCAGATCCCGGGATCGAGCCGCGGCACGATCCGTGCGATTGCACTGTGCTTGTCGGCGAAGATGTGGTCGCGGCCCAGCACATCGAGGAAGCCGGCGCGCTCCCACAGTTCCAGCACCGGCGGACGCGGGCGGTGGAAGTACAGGTCGCCGCCGAGGGCGCGGCGGCTTCGCAGCTCCTCGCTCCAGACCTGGGCACCGGCCGGGTCGATGAAGTTCATGCTCTTGCTCATCACCAGCAGATGCCTGGGTGCGTCGGCGGCGTCGCGCAGGTGGTGCAGCGTGTCGGACACGTGTTGCGCGGCGCCGAAGTAGACCGCGCCTTCCATGCGCAGCAACTTCAGCTGCGGGCACTCGGGCAGGGCGCCGGCCTGCCCGTCGAGCACGACGAAGGGCCGGCCCGGCGTCACCGAGTCGAAGCCCATCGTGCGCATCGCCGGCCGGGCGGTGCGCTGCAGGTAGCTGCTCAAGGACAGGATGCTGCCCAGCAGGATGGCAATCTCAAGCCGCAGGCTCACGGTGGCCACCGCGGTCGCCGCGGCGATCGCGAAGTCGCTGCGCTCCAGCCGCACCAGGCGGTGCCAGCCCGGCAGGTCGAGCAGGCTCCAGGCGACCGGCAGCAGCACGGCGGCGATCGCGGCGTTCGGGATCAGCGCCAGCAGCGGCGCGCTGGCCAGCACCAGCAGCAACAGCAGCAGCGCCGAGAACACCGCCGCCAGCGGCGTCTGCGCACCGGCTTCGAAGTTCGGCAGCGAGCGGTTCAGCGAGCCGCAGGACACGTAGGCCGAACTCAGGCCGCCCGCCAGGTTCGACAGGCCCTGTCCGAAGAACTCGCGGTTGGCATCGATGCGCTGACCCGAGCGGGCCGCGACGGCCTTGGCGATCGAGATCGACTGTGCCAGGGCCACCAGGGTCAGTGCGAAGGCGATGCCCACGAGGTCGGGCAAGCGCGCCACGTCGACGCGCGGCCAGTGCCATTGCGGCCAGGGCAGCGGCAGCTCGCCGATCTGCTCGACGTGCCAGAACGTGCCGTCGTCGTGGCCGGCGTTCAGCAGCGTCGCACCCAGCGTGCCGGCTGCCAGCCCGAGCAGCAGTGCCGGCCAGCGCGGTCGCCACTGCCGCGCGGCGAGCGTGACCGCCAGCGTGAGCGCGCTCACGACGAGTGCGCCGGGATGCACCGCCTCGAGCGGGCGCGTTAGCGCCAGGCTCAGCGTCGAGCCGACGTGGCCGCCGGTGCTCAGGCCGAACAGGTCCGGCAGTGCATGCAGCACGATCAGCAGGGCCGCGCCGGTCGTGAAGCCGAGCAGGGCGGCCGGCGAGATGAAGTTGGCGATGCTGCCCAGGCGCAGCGCGCCGATCAGGGTCTGCATCACGCCGACCAGCAGCGTCACGGTCAGCGCGAGTTCGATGTAGTCGGGGCTGCGGACCCAGGCCAGCGGCGTCAGCATCGCCGCGAGTGCCAGCGAGTTGGCATTGGTCGGCCCCGACATCACGTGCCGGCTCGAGCCGAACAAGGCTGCCACGATGCAGGGCAGGATGGCGGTGGCCAGGCCGTACTGCGGCGGCAGCCCGGCCAGTGTCGCGAAAGCGATGCCCTGCGGCAGCACCAGCACGGCGCCCAGCAGCCCGGCCAGCAGGTCGGCACGCAGTGTGTGGCGCGAGACCTCGGCCACCCAGGGGCCGAAACAGCGGCGGAGCAGCGGCAGGGCGGCCGGCGCGGGGGGCGAAGTCATGCAGGATGATAGAAGCCGCTGCGTCGCACAGCCTCCATTTCACCTCCCGCATGAACCTCCAAGCCGAGCGCTCCGATCCACCGTGCCGGGCGTCATCCGTGCGTTGCTGGCCGCACGCCGCACCGGCCGGCCCTGCGACTCGCCAGCGATGCCGTGGCGGTCGAGTTCCCGGGGCCGGGCTCGCTGCGCCTCGACTTCCGGGCCGGGCGCTGAGACCGGCGCGCCAACGGGGGCGACGCGGCGCAATTTCGCGGGGGCATGCCGACTGCCGCGCCGCGCTGCGTTGCACAATGCCTCGCATCGCGGGACGAATACAGCCTGGCATCCCGCCGGCCGACGGCCCGCTTTTCGCCATGGAGAGCACAGCAGCATGACGCAGATCCCCACGCTCGAGACCGCGACCACGTCGAGGATCCACATGATCGGCGGAGAGAAGGGCGGCGTCGGCAAATCGCTCGTGTCGCGGCTGCTGGCGCAGTACCTCATCGACCACGAGATTGCGTTCACCGGCTTCGACACCGACCGCTCGCACGGCTCGCTGATGCGCTTCTACTCCGGCTACGCGTCGCCGGTGCTGGCCGATCGCTACGAGGCGCTCGATGCCATCGTCGAGGCGGCCATTGAGGTGCCCGGCCGGCGCGTGCTGGTCGACTTGGCGGCGCAGACGCACGAGCCGCTGGTGAAGTGGATGGACGAGTCGGGCGTGCTGGACCTGGCCGACATGTCCGGCGTCGCGATCCACTACTGGCACGTGATGGACTCCGGCAAGGACTCCGTCGACCTGCTCAAGCGCCTGCTCGACCGCTTCGGGCGGCGCCTGCGCTACGTGCTGGTGCGCAACCAGCTCCGCGGCGACGACTTCAGCCAGCTCGAGAAATCCGGCGAGCAGGACCGCGCGCTGGCGCTGGGCGCCCGCGTGATCACGCTCAAGCGCTTGCATGACTCGGTGGTGCAGAAGATCGACGCCAGCAACAGCAGCTTCTGGGCGGCGCGCAATTCGCCCGGCAGCGAAGGTCCGGGCCTGGGCCTGATGGAGCGGCAGCGCCTCAAGTTGTGGCTCAACCACGCCTTCGGCGAGATCGAGGCGGCAGGGGTCTGACCCGTCGGGCCCGCTGCCGAGCGGACCTTCATCACGCTCCGGGTGCCGCGCTATTGAAACGCCGGCGACGACCCCTATAATCTGTCGCTAGCACTCGTGCAGACTGAGTGCTAACAAGCCGGGGACGACGTCATCGTCTCGGGTTGCGCAAATGTAAGTTTGCGCTAACTGCTTGAAATAAGTCCATAGATATTCGATACCCATCAAGGAGATGCGATGAAACTTCGTCCTTTGCACGATCGCGTGATCGTCAAGCGCCTCGAACAGGAAACCAAGACCGCTTCGGGCATCGTGATCCCCGACAACGCCGCCGAGAAGCCCGACCAGGGTGAAGTGCTGGCCGTCGGCCCGGGCAAGCGCAACGACAAGGGCGACTTCATTGCCCTGAACTGCAAGGTCGGCGACCGCGTGCTGTTCGGCAAGTACAGCGGCCAGACCGTCAAGGTCGATGGCGACGAACTGCTGGTGATGCGCGAGGAAGACCTGTTCGCCGTGGTCGAAAAGTAAATCGCACGCGATTTACTTTCGTCGCAGGCTGACTTCGCGTAGCGAAGTCAAGGCCCCAAGGGCCGGCCGCAGACAAAAGAATTCCCCGGCGCGAGCCGGCAAATCAGATTTCGGAGAATACAAATGGCAGCTAAAGACGTCGTTTTCGGCGGTGAAGCCCGCGCTCGCATGGTCGAGGGCGTGAACATCCTGGCCAATGCGGTCAAGGTGACCCTGGGTCCGAAGGGCCGCAACGTGGTGCTCGAGCGCTCGTTCGGTGCGCCGACCGTGACCAAGGACGGTGTGTCCGTGGCCAAGGAAATCGAGCTCAAGGACAAGCTCCAGAACATGGGCGCCCAGATGGTCAAGGAAGTGGCTTCCAAGACCAGCGACATCGCCGGCGATGGCACCACCACCGCCACCGTGCTGGCCCAGGCCATCGTGCGCGAAGGCATGAAGTACGTGGCTGCCGGCATGAACCCGATGGACCTCAAGCGCGGCATCGACAAGGCCGTCCTGGTCCTGGTCGAGCAGCTCAAGAAGCAGTCCAAGCCCACCACCACCAGCAAGGAAATTGCGCAGGTCGGCACCATCTCCGCCAACAGCGACGATGAAGTCGGCAAGATCATCGCCGAGGCGATGGACAAGGTCGGCAAGGAAGGCGTGATCACCGTCGAGGACGGCAAGAGCCTGAACAGCGAGCTCGATGTGGTCGAAGGCATGCAGTTCGACCGCGGCTACCTGTCGCCCTACTTCATCAACAACCCGGAGAAGCAGAGCGCGGTGCTCGACAACCCGTTCGTGCTGCTCTACGACAAGAAGATCAGCAACATCCGCGACCTGCTGCCCACGCTGGAGCAGGTGGCCAAGTCCGGCCGTCCGCTGCTGATCGTCGCGGAGGAAGTGGAAGGCGAAGCGCTGGCGACCCTGGTGGTCAACACCATCCGCGGCATCCTGAAGGTCGTCGCCGTCAAGGCGCCGGGCTTCGGTGACCGTCGCAAGGCCATGCTGGAAGACATCGCCATCCTGACCGGCGGCAAGGTCATCGCCGAGGAAGTCGGCCTGACGCTCGAGAAGGTCACGCTGGCCGACCTGGGTCAGGCCAAGCGCGTCGAAGTGGGCAAGGAAAACACCACCCTGATCGACGGTGCCGGCGCCGCGGGCGACATCGAAGCGCGCGTCAAGCAAGTGCGCGTGCAGATCGAAGAAGCCACCAGCGACTACGACCGTGAGAAGCTGCAAGAGCGCGTGGCCAAGCTGGCCGGCGGCGTGGCCGTCATCAAGGTCGGCGCTGCCACCGAAGTCGAGATGAAGGAAAAGAAGGCGCGTGTCGAAGACGCGCTGCACGCCACGCGCGCGGCGGTGGAAGAAGGCATCGTCGCCGGTGGTGGCGTGGCCTTGCTGCGTGCCAAGCAGGCCGCCGGTGCGATCAAGGGCGACAACCCCGACCAGGACGCCGGCATCAAGCTGATCCTGCGTGCGATCGAAGAGCCGCTGCGCATCATCGTCACCAACGCCGGTGACGAAGCCAGCGTGGTGGTCAACGCCGTGCTCGCCGGCAAGGGCAACTACGGCTACAACGCCGCCAACGGCACCTACGGCGACATGATCGAAATGGGCATCCTGGACCCGACCAAGGTGACCCGCACCGCGCTGCAGAATGCTGCCTCCGTGGCCGCGCTGATGCTGACGACGGAAGCCATGGTCGCCGAGTCGCCCAAGGATGACGCTCAGGGCGGCGGCATGCCGGGTGGCATGGGCGGCATGGGCGGCATGGGCATGGACATGTGATGTCCGGCCGGCATCCTTCGGGATGCCGGCCGCCTGGGCTTCGCTCAGCGTTCAGTCAGGCAAGGGTCGCAGGAATGCGGCCCTTTTTCATGCCCGGGCCGCGACGAGGCCCGGGATAATCGCCGCATGGATGTCTCGCCGCTGCTGCAGCGCTACCTGGACAGTTGCCTCGCGGAGGTGCCGCGCTGGATGAGCCGGGCGGCAAACGATGCCTTGCAGGCCTTGCACGCTCCGACCACCCGCAGCGCCCTGCGCGAGCTGCCGGTGCGGCCCCGCGACGAAGCCGAAATGGCGCTGTGCCACAATCACCCGCTGTGGGCCCGCCGGGTGGGCGAGTTGCTGGCGACGCGGTGGCGTGCCGAGCTGGACGCCGCGCTGCCCGAAGCGGGCGCAACGCCCGCGCCGCGCGCCGTGTGGTCGGCCGACGCGCTGACCCTGGTCGACGACGCGGAAGCCGAAGAAAACATCGAGCTGCTGCGTGCCGTGCAGCTGGTCGACCATGCGGCGGAGCTCGAGCTTCATGACCTGCAGGCGCGTACTGCAACCTTGCGCGGCCAGGACACGGTGCGCAAGAACTCCAACCTGCTGCGGTCCGACCTGCTGGTGCGGGCCGTCTGGGACGCCAGCGAGGTGCTGGGTCTCGGTGCGCCGGCGCGCAAGGCGTTGATGCGCGCCTGCGGCGAGCCGCTGGCGCAAGCACTGCGGCAGGTCGCGATCGACGCCGGCCGGCGGCTGGCCGACTGGGGTGTCGGCCAGGCCGCGTGGAAGGCCAGCTCGACACCGGCGGCGCGGCGAATCGCACCACCGAACTCCGGCTACGACCTGACGCGCCCCGGTGCGCTCGACAGCCTGCGCAGCCGCCTCAGCACGCGCCAGGCGAGCATCGACGGCGCCACGCGCGCCGGCGTGATGGACGAGGCCGAGTCGCTGCAACAGCTGGACCACAACCTGGTGCACGTGCTGGCCCGCCGCCCCCTGGGGGCGAATGGCGCCGAGCGCTTGATGGCCCGCCTGCCCTTTCTCGAGGCGGCCGGCCGCAACGACGACGACCGCGAGGTGATGCTGCTGATCGCCCACCTGATCGGCGCGGTGCTCGACGATGCCCTGCTGCCCGTGTCGGTGCACACCGCGCTCGCCGCGCTGCAGGGTCCCTTGCTGCGCGTCGCGCTGCGCGAGCCGCGCGTGCTGGAAGACCACTCGCATCCGATCTGGCAGATGATGATCCGGCTCGCCTCGCACACGGCCGGCTTCCAGGACGACGACGATCCGCGCCTGTGCACCCTGCTGAAGGACGTCGGTGACCTGTTCGTGCGCCTGCAGGCGGCACCGCCCGCGGTTGCGGTGCACGCGCAGGCGCTGACGGCGCTCGACACGCTGCTCGTGGACGAGCTCGATGCCGAACGGCGTGAGGCGGCAGCGCCGATCGCCAAGCTGCAGGCCGCGGCGCGGCGCGCCACGCTGGTCGAGGCGCTGCGCCGCCAGGTCCGCCTGGAGCTGCACGGTGCCACCTCGCCGTGGCGGATCGAAGGCAGCACGCCGGCCACTGCATCGGCCGCCGTGGTGCTGGACGACACGCTGCAGCATTTCCTCACGGGTCCCTGGGCCGACGCGCTCGCGCATGCCATGCTGAACGATGGCGAGCACGCCGAGACGACGCGCGGCCTGCTGGCCGTGGTGCCGGACCTGCTCGCCAGCCTCGCGCCGGTGTGCAGCGAGAACGATCGGCGCAGGCTGGTCGCTGCGGTGCCGGCGCTGGTGCAGCGGCTGCAGCAGGGCATGGCGCGCATCGCGATGCCGGCCCCACAACGCGACGCCGTGCTCTGCGCGTTGATGGCACGCCACACCGAGCTGCTGCGCGCGCCCGGCAGCGCCGCGCCGCCTGCGCTCACGCCGGAAGAGATCGTGCGCCAGCTGCGCGACGAAGAGTTGCCGGCCGGTCCCGGGCCGCGTGCGGCCGCCGGTGATTCGATGTTCGACATCGCGACGCTCGACACCGTGCCTGCTGCCCTGATCCCCGAGACGCCGAGCCCCGGCGCGCGCAGCTGGCTGCAGCACCTGACGGTCGGCACCTGGTGCCGGCTGGTTGCCCGTGGTGACTGGACCGTCGCGCGCGTGCTGTGGGTCGACGAAGCCCGCGAGCACTGGCTGTTCAGCGATGCCGAGCTCGGGCTGACGCACGGCCTCACGCGCAGCGCGCTCGAGCGCCTGGCCGTCGGTGGTCTGGCGGCGCCGCTCGAGGAACGCAACCTCATCGAGCGTGCTGTCGACGCCTTGATGGCCCCCCCGCGTCACGCCACGCTGCGCTGAAGCGGTGCTGCCGCGGCGGCGGCGAGGCGCCCACCGCACAATCGCGGCATGCGTCGATGCCGTGTCCTGTCATGTCTGCGCGCGTGCCTGTTCGTGTGCGTTTTCGGCCCCGCGGCTGCGGTCGAATCGGCGGGTGGGAGCGCTTCGCCGCTGCCGGCTGCCGCACAGGCCGCCTCGGCGCCGGCGGCTGCTGCGCCGGTGGTCGCGGCACGGCCGCTGCAGCCGGCGGGGCGGCCCCGCATCGGCCTCGTGCTGTCGGGGGGCGGTGCGCGCGGTCTCGCCCATGTGGGCGTGCTGAAGGTGCTGGAGCGCGAGCGCATCCCGATCGATGCGATCGCCGGCACCTCGATGGGCGCGATCATCGGTGGCCTGTACGCCAGTGGCATGAGCGCCGAGGTGCTCGAGCGCGAACTCCTCAAGGTCGACTGGGACCAGCTGTTCGCAACCCGCGTGGCGCGGCGTGAGCTGTCGCAGCGGCGCAAGGAAACCGACTTCGAGATTGCCTGGGCGCTCGAGATCGGCCTGCGCGACGGCGAGCTGCGGGTGCCGATCGGCACGCTGTCGAGCCGTGGTCTGGAGTCCTTGTTGCGCCGCTACACCCTGCCGGTGCGTGCAGTGCGCGACTTCGACCGGTTGCCCACGCCGTTCCGCGCCGTTGCCACCGACATGGAGACCGGCCAGCCGTTGGTGCTGAAGGAGGGTGATCTGGCGCTCGCCATGCGCTCCAGCATGAGTGTGCCCGGCGTGTTCGCGCCGACCGAGATCGAAGGCCGCATCCTGGGGGACGGCGGCCTGGTGAACAACCTGCCGATCGACGTGGTGCGCGCGATGGGGGTCGATGTGGTGATCGCCGTCAACATCGGCACCCCGCTGGGCGGGCGCGAGACGCTCGGCTCGCTGCTGGGGGTGACCTCGCAGATGATCAACATCCTGACCGAGCAGAACGTGCAGCGCAGCCTGGTGACGCTGACGCCGCGCGACCTGCTGATCGCGCCGCAGCTCGGTGCGCTCACCTCGGCCGATTTTGCCAAGACCACGGCGCTGATCGAGCTGGGCGAACTGCAGACCGCGCAGAAGGTACTGGAGCTCCAGCCCTACGGCATCGACGCGGCCAGCTACCAGGCCTGGACGCAGGCGCGCACCCAGCCCGGGCTGCCGCAGCCCACGCTTGGCTTCGTGAAGTTCGAGGGCAACGAGGTCACGCAACCGGGGCGCTTTGCCGCGGCGCTGGAAACCCGCCCTGGCCAGCCCTTCGCTGCCGATGCCGCCGAGCGGGACGCGCGCCGCCTCGCGGCCAGCGGCGACTACACCCGCGTCGACTATCAACTCGTGCGCGACGGGACCGGCGACGACGGCGTGGTGTTCAACCTCGAGGAGAAGCCCTGGGGGCCGAACTATTTCCGCTTCGGCATCGGCCTGTCCACCGACTTCAGCGGTCGCAGCAGCTTCAACATCAAGATCGCGCACGTCTGGCGCTGGCTGGATGCTGCCGGCAGCGAGTGGCGCAACGGCGTCCAGATCGGCTCGAACCCGGGGTGGCTCACCGAGTGGTACCACCCGCTGGGCTGGAGCACCTCGCTCGGCAGCGACTGGTTCATCGCGCCGACGGCGAGCATCGACCGCAAGGAGGTCGTCACCTACGCCAGCGCCGAGGGGCCCGAGAGCGGGCGCTTCCGCCGCAGCAGCGTGCGCCTCGGGCTCGACCTCGGCCAGCCCTGGGGAGAATTTGGTGAACTGCGCCTGGGTCCTTACCTGCAGCGCTGGGACGACAAGACGCTCATCGTCAGCAGCGATTTCGCCGCAGCCGATCAGGGTACCGAACGCCGCGAAGTGGGGTTGCGATTGCGTGCAGTCGTCGACCAACTCGACTACGCCTTCTTCGCGCAGGAAGGCTATCGGCTGGTCGGCGAGGTGGCGCGCGGGAAGGTGCGCAACGGCAGCGACGCCGGCGACGCCGAACAAGACTTCAGCCGCATCGAGGCCAACGTGAACTTCGCCACCACCTGGGCCACGAAGCACACGCTGAACTTCTACGGCAGCACGCTGTTCGCCGGCCGGGCCACGCCGCTGGGGCGCGGCCTGTACACGCTCGGCGGCTTCCAGAATCTGTCGGGCTACAAGCCGGGGCAGGTCGAAGGCAATTACCTGCTGTTCGGGCGCGCCAGCTACTACTACCGCCTCACGCCGCCGGCACTGACGCGCGGCTTCTTCGCCGGCTTCTCGCTCGAGGCCGGCAACGCCTGGGCCGAGCGCCGCCAGATGAGCCTCGGTGACCTGCGCACCGGCATGAGCGCCTTCCTCGGTGCCGACACGGGGCTCGGTCCGCTCTATCTCGGCCTGGCCTACGCGCCGCGGGGCGAGACGGCGCTGTATCTGCTGCTCGGTCGGCCGTGACGCCCCTGCCGTCAAGCCGGTGATGCCACGGGCGCGCCATGTGCCCAGGTGTGCAGCACCTGGGCGGCGTCGCCGACGCCGCGTTGGTTCAGGGCCGAGAACAACGCGAGGCTCAGGTCGGCGTCGTCGGTCGCCAGCTGGCCGAGCACGGCCTGCGCTTTGGCGAGCGACGCGTCGGCCTCCCGGCGGTTGAGCTTGTCGGCCTTGGTCAGCAGCACCAGCAGCTTGATCTCGCCGGTGCCGACGCGCGGCGCGACGAAGGCCAGCAGTTGCTGGTCGAGTTCGGTGAAGCCGAGGCGCGAATCGACCATCAGCACCACGCCCGAGAGGCTGCGCCGCAGTTCCAGGTACTGGGCCATCACCTGCTGCCAGCGCAGCTTGGCGCCGCGCGCGACCGCCGCATAGCCGTAGCCGGGCAGGTCGGCGAACAGCGCGTCCGGTGCGTCCTTCGGGCCGAGCGAGAACAGGTTGATGTGCTGTGTGCGGCCGGGCGTCTTGGACGCGAAGGCCAGGCGCTTTTGCTGCGTCAGCCGGTTGATCGCGGTGGACTTGCCGGCATTCGAGCGGCCGACGAAAGCGATCTCCGGCAGCTCGTTGACCGGCAGGTGTTCGAGCTGCGCGGCAGTGGTCAGGAATCGGGCGGTGTGGGTCCAGGCCAGCGCCACTTTGGCGGGGTCCGGGACCGCCGGGGTGGGCGTGTTCATGCAGCATTGTAAAATCTTGGGTTAGCTGTCGGGTCTGACCCGTGCGCCACTCACTCCTCCATCTGCTCGCCATGAAGTCTGTCCTGTCATTCCTGTTGGCCGCCGCCCTCGTGACCCCGGTTCTGGCGGAGGAGGCCAAGGCGCCTGCCAAGCCCGACCTGAAGAAGGGCGAAGCGATCTCGACCACGGTGTGCGCCGCGTGCCATACGGCCGATGGTTCGCGCGGCAGCCCGGCCAATCCCATCCTGGCCGGACAGCACCCCGAGTACCTCGCCAAGCAACTGGCCGAGTTCAAGTCGGGCAAGCGCAGCAACCCCATCATGACGGGCATGGCTTCCACGCTGAGCGAGGACGACATGCGCAACGTCGCTGCGTTCTACGCCAGCAAGCAGGCCAAGCCGGGCTTTGCGAAGGGCAAGGACACCGTGGTGCTGGGCCAGCGGATCTACCGCGGCGGCATCGCCGACAAGCAGGTTCCCGCCTGTGCCGGCTGTCACAGCCCGACCGGAGCCGGCATCCCCGCCCAGTTCCCGCGCATCGCCGGTCAGCATGCCGACTACACCGAGGCGCAACTGGTCGCTTTTCGTGGCGGCGCGCGCAATAACAACGCGCAGATGAGCGTGATTGCGGCCAAGCTGAGCGACAAGGAGCTCAAGGCCGTCGCCGACTACATCGCCGGGCTGCGCTGACCGCGGCGCGTTTGCGCGGTTTCCCCGAAGGCCGGCTCGTCGCCGGCCTTCGCGCTTGTGCGATGCGCAGCCGGTCGCCGCCGAATCGAGGCAGTGCGGGATTCCGGTTGAACTTTCTAGCCTTCGTCGCCTCTGCCTGTTCGCCCCTCGAATGAAGCTTCCATGACTGTCAGCACCACCGGCCTCGAACTGCCGACCCGCTCGCGCACGCTGCGCGAAGCGGTCGAGGTGCTGTCGTCGATGCGTTTCTCGATCACGCTGCTCACGGTGATCTGCATCGTCTCCGTGATCGGCACCGTGGTCCGGCAGCACGAGTCGCTGAACAACTATGTCAATCAGTTCGGACCGTTCTGGGCCAAGGTGTTCGATGCGCTCGACCTGTACGCGGTCTACAGCGCCTGGTGGTTCCTGCTGATCCTGGCGTTCCTGGTGGCCTCGACCAGCCTGTGCATCGCGCGCAACGCGCCGAAGATCCTGGTCGATCTGAGGGTCTACAAGGAGCAGCTGCGTGCGAGCAGCCTGAAGTCCTTCCATCACCGCGCCGAGGGCGTGCTCGACGATCCGCGCGATGCGGTCCTCGCACGCGTGTCGGCGCTGCTGGTCGCCGGAGGCTGGAAGGCCAGGACGCACGAGCGCGAGGGCGGCGTGATGGTGGCGGCCAAGAAGGGCTCCGCCAACAAGCTCGGCTACCTGGCCGCGCACTCGGCGATCGTGCTGGTGTGCATCGGCGGCTTGCTCGACGGCGATCTGATGGTGCGTGCGCAGATGGCCCTGCTCGGCAAGTCCGCCTGGGCGGGCGCAGGCCTGCTGCGCAATGTGCCGGCCGAGCACGTGCTGGGCGAAGGCAATCCGACCTACCGCGGCAACATCCTCGTCGGTGAAGGGCAGCGCGGCGGCACCGCGGTGATCCAGCTGAAGGACGGCGTGGTGTTGCAGCCGCTGCCGTTCGACATCGAGCTGAAGAAGTTCATCGTCGACTTCTACCCGACCGGCATGCCCAAGCGCTTTGCCAGCGACATCGTGCTGCACGACCACGACACCGGCGCGACCCGGATCGCGACCGTGAAGGTCAACGAGCCGGTGCAGCACCGCGGCGTGATGATCTACCTGTCGAGCTTCGAGGACGGCGGCTCCAAGCTCAAGCTGCGGGCCTGGCCGCTGGCCGGCGGCGCACCGTTCGAGATGAACGGCGAGGTCGGTACCGAGACCCAGCTCAAGAGCGAGCGCGATGGTCAGACGCTGGGGCTGGAATTCACCGGCCTGCGCGTGATCAACGTCGAGAACCTCGCGGCGGCCGATGCGAGTCGGACCGACGTCCGCACGGTCGATCTCGTCAACCGCCTCGAAAGCCACCTGGGGTCCGGCGCGAAGACGCGCACCGAGAAGACGCTGCAGAACGTCGGCCCCTCGATCAGCTACAAGCTGCGCGACGCGGCCGGCCAGGCGCGCGAGTACAGCAACTACATGCTGCCGTTGACGCTGGAGGGCCAGCGCGTCTTCCTCGCCGGGGTGCGCGACACCCCCAACGAGCCCTTCCGTTACCTGCGCATTCCGGCCGACGATGCCGGCAGCCTGGCGGGCTGGATGCGCCTGCGCACGGGCCTGAACGAGCGCCCGCTGCGCGAAGCGGCCGTGCAGCGCTACGTGGTGCGGGCCACGCCGGCCGACAAGCCCGAACTCGCCCAGCAGCTCGCCGTGTCGGCGCAGCGTGCGCTCGACCTGTTCGCCGGCATCGAGTCGGCGCGTGCCGGCGAGAAGCCCGTCGGCGGGCTGCAGGCACTGTCCGACTTCCTCGAAGGCAGCGTGCCCGAAGCCGACCGCGGCCGCACATCGGAAGTGCTGCTGCGCATCCTCAACGGCACGCTGTTCGAGATGCTGAACCTGACGCGCGAGCGCGCCGGCCTGAAGGCGCTGACCCCCGACGACGGCACCCAGGCCTACATGACGCAGGCGGTGCTGTCGCTGTCGGATGCCTTCTTCTACCCGGCGCCGGTGCTGCTGGCCCTGGACGACTACACCCAGGTGCAGGCCAGCGTGTTCCAGGTCACGCGCACGCCGGGCAAGACGCTGGTCTACGCCGGCTGCCTGTTCCTGATCGTCGGCGTGTTCGCGATGCTCTATGTGCGTGAACGCCGCCTGTGGATCTGGCTCGAACACCTGCCGACAGGCGGCACGCGGCTGACCACCGCCCTGTCCGCGACCCGACAGACGCTCGACACGGACCGCGAATTCGAGCAGATTCGCGACACCCTGCTACCGAAGGCAAGCGCATGAACACCACCACCCGAACCCCTCCGCTGATGATCGGCCCGGGCGGCTACTTCACGCGCCGCAGCCTCTTCGACTGGGTTTTTGCGCTGCTGGTCGTGGCCGGCGCGGGCTATGCGTTCAGCCGCTACGGCGCCCACATGGACGGCTACGAACTCGGCATCCTCGCCGGCGCGACGCCGCTGGTGATCAGCCTGGGCTGGTTCTGGGGCCCGCTGCGCGTGCTGGCGATCGCCGTCGCGCTGGCCAGCTTCCTCGCGATCGGCCTGTACAGCCGCGCGACCGACAGCTTCGGTGCCGACCTCGAGGCCGGGCAGCAGCTGTTCCTGCTGAAGTACCTGTTCGCGAGCCAGACCGCGATCCTGTGGATGAGCACGCTGTTCTTCATGAGCACGCTGTTCTACTGGATCGGCTTCTTCAGGCGCGCCGGCCAGGCCACGGCCGAGAAGATCGGCTCGCTGCTCGCCTGGGGTGCGGTCTTCATGGCGCTCACCGGCACCATGGTGCGCTGGTACGAGAGCCATCAGATCGGCGCCGATATCGGCCACATCCCGGTCAGCAACCTCTACGAGGTGTTCGTGCTGTTCGCGTGGCTGACGGCGCTGTTCTACCTCTACTTCGAGGCGCACTACCTGCAGCGCGCGGCCAGCACGGTGAGCGGGCGGGCCGCCAACGCCGGCAACGGCGAGGGCAGCGTGCGCTCGCTCGGCGCCTTCGTGATGCTGGTCGTCAGCGCGGCGGTCGGCTTCCTGCTCTGGTACACGGTGGCGCGCGAGGCGCAGGAAATCCAGCCCCTGGTCCCGGCGCTGCAGAGCTGGTGGATGAAGGTGCACGTGCCGGCCAACTTCGTCGGCTACGGCACCTTCGCGCTGTCGGCGATGGTGGCCTGGGCCTATTTGCTCAAGACCGCCGGCACGCGCGCGCTGGTGATCGCCTTCGTTGCCTTGCCGCTGGGCCTGCTCGCGGTCCTGGGCGCCTTCGCGGCCTTCGCGCCGCTGCAGGCCGAGACGGTCGGCTCGCTGGCGTCGGCCATGCGCCTGATCGGCGGCGTGGGCGCCTTCTTCGCACTGACGCTGGCGCTGCGCCGCCCGATCGTGGCGAAGCTGCCGGCCGTCGAACTGCTCGACGACGTGATGTACAAGGCGATCGCCGTCGGCTTCGCCTTCTTCACGATCGCCACGGTGCTCGGCGCGCTGTGGGCGGCCGAGGCCTGGGGCGGCTACTGGAGCTGGGACCCGAAGGAGACCTGGGCGCTGATCGTCTGGCTCAATTACGCGGCCTGGCTGCACATGCGGCTGATGAAGGGCCTGCGCGGCAGCGTGGCGGCCTGGTGGGCGCTGACCGGCCTGGTGGTCACGACCTTTGCCTTCCTCGGCGTGAACATGTTCCTGTCGGGGCTGCACTCCTACGGGCAGTTGTAAGCGGCGGGCTGCCGGTCCGCTTAAAGTCGAGGCGCCATGCCCTATGCCCTGCGCCACACCGACGGCCGCATCCTGAGCCTGCACCGCAACCCGGAAGCAGGCTCGGAGTTCGTGCCGGCCGAGCATCCCGACGTGCAGGCCTTCCTCGGCCCCGGTGCCGGCGATCCGCAAAGCGAGTTCGCGAGGCTCGATGCCGACGTGGTGCGCGTGCTCGAGGACCTGATCGACGTGCTGATCGCCCGCCAGGTGCTGCGCATCACCGACCTGCCGGTGCAGGCACAGGAAAAGCTGTACGCGCGCAAGAGCTTTCGCGACCGCAAGCCGGCCCGGGCGCTGCGTCTCTACGGCGATGGCGACGACGACGGCATCATCTCGACGGATTTCGGCACCCTCTGAGCGCTCCCAGGCCCGCCGCCTTGCGGCGGCCGCTCCGAGCGGGCCAGGAGAATCCCGGGGAGGTTCCTGGAGAAGCGGCAGGATGCCGGCTGTAAGGTCGGCCGTGCCGCAGCGACTGCTGTGCATGCCGGTGTCGCCACGGAACTCCAGCCCGGCGGCACCCTTCGAACCCTGCGTTCTCCTCCCGGGCCACCGACCATGCTGACTCCTCGACACGCCCGCCTGGGCACCCTCCACCCCGTGTCCAGCGAGATCACGCCGCGCACGGTCTACGAGCAGCGGCGCGCCTTCCTGCACCTGCTGGCGGCCGGCGGTGCCGGCGCTGCGCTCGCCGGCTGGGCGCAGCGCGAGGCGCTCGCGCAAACGGCCCGGCCCGGCAAACTCGCGGCCCTGCCCGGGGCCCGCAGCGGCGTGGCCGGCGCCTCGGCGGTGGAGAAACCGACCCCCTATGCCGACGCCACCAGCTACAACAATTTCTACGAATTCGGCACCGGCAAGGAAGATCCGGCACACAACGCCGGCAAGCTGCAGACGCGGCCCTGGACGGTGGCGATCGAGGGCGAGGTCAGGAAGCCGCAGACGCTCGGCATCGAAGAGCTGCTCAAGCTCGGCCCGATGGAGGAGCGTATTTACCGCTTGCGCTGCGTCGAGGGCTGGTCGATGGTGATCCCGTGGGTTGGCTACTCGCTGGCCGAACTGATCAAGCGCGTCGAGCCGACCGGCAACGCGAAGTACGTCGAGTTCGTGACGCTGGCCGATCCGAAGCAGATGCCCTTCGTCGGCTCGCGCGTGCTCGAATGGCCCTATGTCGAAGGCCTGCGCCTGGACGAAGCGATGCACCCGCTGACGCTGCTTGCCTTCGGCATGTACGGCGAGGTGCTGCCCAACCAGAACGGCGCGCCGGTGCGGCTGGTGGTGCCCTGGAAGTACGGTTTCAAGAGCGCCAAGTCCATCGTCAAGATCCGCTTCGTCGAACAGCAGCCCCGCACCGCCTGGCTCAAGGCCGCGGCCCAAGAATACGGCTTCTACTCGAACGTGAACCCCAAGGTCGACCACCCGCGCTGGAGCCAGGCCACCGAGCGGCGCATCGGCGAGGACGGCATCTTCCAGAAGAAGCGCCCGACGCAGATGTTCAACGGCTACGAAGCGCAGGTCGGGCAGCTCTACGCCGGCCTGGACCTCGCGAAGAACTACTGATGGGCGCGACGACGCTGCCGGCTGGTGCCGCGCCGCGCCGCGCGGCGTCGGTGCTGTTGCGCCCCGCGGCCAAGCCCTTGCTGTTCGTCGCGAGCCTGCTGCCGTTCGCCTGGCTGCTCTATGGTGCGCTCGCCAACACGCTGGGCGCCAACCCGGCCGAGGCGCTGATCCGCGCCACCGGCGACTGGACGCTGCGTTTCCTCTGCCTCACGCTGGCCATCACGCCGCTGCGGCAATGGACCGGGCAGCCGGCGCTGGCGCGCTTTCGGCGCATGCTGGGGCTGTTCACCTTCTTCTACGGCGTGCTGCATTTCCTCTGCTACGCCTGGCTGGACATGGGCTTCGACCTCGCCGACATCACGCGCGACATCCCGAAGCGGCCGTTCGCCCTGGTCGGCTTCGCCGCGCTGCTGCTGATGACGCCGCTGGCGGCCACCTCGTTCAACCGCGCGATCAAGGCGCTCGGTGCCAAGCGCTGGCAGGCGCTGCACCGGCTCATCTACGCGGTGGCGCTGCTCGCCATCCTGCATTTCTTCTGGATGCGCTCGGCCAAGCACAACTACGCCGAAGTGGCGGTTTACGCCGCCATCCTCTCGGTACTGCTGGGCTGGCGGCTGCTGCGGCGCTTGCGCCGACCGGCCGCGAAGACATCAAGCTGAACCGGGCCGGCCTCAACTGCGCGGGATATCGCGCGGGCTGCCATCCATGTTGACCGCGACATAGGTCAGGCTGGCTTCGGTCACCTTGACCACCACCGGCGCGGCCGGATTGCGCTCGGCATAGACCTCGACGTGCACGGTGATCGAGGTGCGGCCGATGCGCTCCACGCGGGCGTAGAAGCTGAGCAGGTCACCGACCGACACCGGCTGCTTGAAAACGAACTGGTTCACCGCCACTGTGACAATGCGGCCACGGGCGACCCGGGCCGGCAGCACGGCGCCGGCCAGGTCGACCTGGGCCATGATCCAGCCACCGAAGATGTCGCCGTTGGGGTTGGCGTCGGCGGGCATCGGCATCACCCGCATCACCAGCGCCAGATCGGGGTCGACATGGGCCAGGTTGGCGCAGAGCAGGCCGGGCTGATGGTGCGGGCTGTCGTTCATGGTGGACTGGACAGAGTGGGACCGTTGTGGAGATTGTGATTGATGCGTCGCGCTGAAACCCTGAGTCCGCCGCCGGCGGCGGTCGCTGCGGTGCCGTCCCCGGCGGGTGGGATGGCCGCGCCGGCGCGCTCCGACTGGGCCACGCTGCGCAAGCTGCTGCCCTACCTGTGGGCCTACAAGGTCCGGGTGGTCGCGGCGCTGGCCTGTCTGATCACGGCCAAGGTCGCCAATGTCAGCGTGCCCTTGCTGCTCAAGCACCTGGTGGATGCGCTGTCCATTCCGCTCGGTGATCCGCGTGCCGCGCTGGTGGTGCCGGTCGGCCTGCTGCTGGCCTACGGCGCGCTGCGGCTGTCGACCTCGCTGTTCACGGAGCTGCGTGAACTGATCTTCGCCAAGGCGACCGAGGGCGCGGCGCGCAGCATCTCGCTGCAGGTCTTCCAGCACCTGCACGCCCTGAGCCTGCGTTTCCACCTCGAGCGCCAGACCGGCGGCATGACGCGCGACATCGAGCGCGGCACGCGCGGCGTGCAGTCGCTGATCTCGTATTCGCTCTACAGCATCCTGCCGACCCTGGTAGAGGTCGGCCTGGTGCTCGCGTTGCTGGCCGTCAAGTTCGATGCCATGTTCGCCGGGATCACGTTCGCGGCGCTGGTGGTCTACATCGCCTTCACCGTGCTGGTGACCGAATGGCGCAGCAAGTTCCGCAAGACGATGAACGAGCTCGACTCCAGTTCACACACCAAGGCGATCGACTCGCTGCTGAACTACGAGACCGTCAAGTACTTCAACAACGAGGCCTTCGAGGCGAAACGCTACGACGAGAGCCTGGACAAGCTGCGCCGCGCCAAGCTGAAGTCCCAGTCGACGCTGTCGCTGCTCAACACCGGCCAGCAGCTGCTGATCGCCATCGCGCTGATCGCGATGCTGTGGCGCGCCACCGAGGGCGTCGTGGCCGGGCGCCTGACCCTGGGCGATCTGGTGATGATCAACGCCTTCATGATCCAGCTCTACATCCCGCTCAACTTCCTGGGCGTGATCTACCGCGAGATCAAGCAGGCGCTGACCGACCTCGACAAGATGTTCGACCTGCTCGAGCGCGAACGCGAGGTGCGCGACGCGCCGGACGCGACCGAGCTTCGCGCCGACGCGCCGCCGGTCGTGCGCTTCGAGAACGTGAGCTTCGCCTATGAACCCGCGCGGCCGATCCTGCACGAGCTCAGCTTCGAGATTCCGGCCGGCCACACCATCGCGGTGGTCGGGCCGTCCGGCGCCGGCAAGAGCACGCTGGCGCGGCTGCTGTACCGCTTCTATGACGTGAGCCACGGCCGCATCACGATCGCCGGCCAGGACCTCCGCCAGCTCACGCAGGCCAGCCTGCGCCGGGCCATCGGCATCGTGCCGCAGGACACCGTGCTGTTCAACGACACCGTGGCCTACAACATCGCCTACGGCCGGCCCGGGGCGAGCCAGGCCGAGGTCGAGGCGGCGGCCCAGGCTGCGCGCATCCACGGTTTCATCGCGTCGACCCCCAAGGGCTACGACACCATGGTGGGTGAGCGCGGTCTCAAGCTCTCGGGCGGGGAGAAGCAGCGCGTCGCCATCGCGCGCACGCTGCTGAAGAACCCGCCGATCGTCATCTTCGACGAGGCGACCTCGGCGCTCGATTCAGCGAACGAGCGGGCGATCCAGGCAGAGCTGCAGACCGCGGCGCGCAACAAGACCGCGCTGGTCATCGCGCACCGGCTGTCGACCGTGGTCGATGCCGATCAGATCCTGGTGATGGAGGCGGGCCGCATCGTCGAGCGCGGCACGCACGCCGAACTGCTGGCCCGCGAGGGGCCCTACGCGCAGATGTGGGCGCTGCAGCAGAGCGGCGGCGAGGGCGACGACGCCGTGGCCGGTGCGCCGGGCGGTGCCTTGCCGCAGCGCTAGTCGCTCAGGCGCTGCCGCCTTCAGGCGGCGTGCCGGCCGGCGGCGCGCCGGTGGCGGCGTCGTTCGGGTTCGGCTCGCTGCCTTCTTCACCCGCCTTGCCGGGGGTGGTCTTGCGCTGCAGCTTCTCTTCCTTCTTGCGCTTCTTCGCCAGCTCGCGCTGGCGCTTCTCGTATGAATAGTTCGGGGTCGCCAATCAGCCCTCCTGCAGATGCTGGGGTGCATGGTAACCGGGCAGCAGCGGCCTGAGTTGGCGCGCCAGCCATTCGCCCGGCGTCAGGCCAGCGGCCTGCGCGGCATCGTTGAGCGCCACGACCAGGCCGGCCGGCAACTTGGCCGCGAACGGCACCAGGCCGGCGGCCTGGTCCAGGCGGCGCTGTTCGCGCCGGTCCACGGCCGGCGCCGCTGCCGTGCCGAAACGCGCCGGTGTGCCAGACTGCGCCAGCTTTCCCAAGGTCTTCATCGCCTTGCTTTTCTCGAGTTCGAACTTCTTACTTGGCATCGCATCCGCTCCATGGCTCTCAAATCGACGGTCTTCAAGGCCGAACTCCAGGTCGCCGACATGGACCGTGCCCACTACGGCACCCACGCGCTGACGCTGGCCCAGCACCCGTCGGAGAACGACGAGCGGATGATGGTGCGGCTGCTCGCCTACGCACTGCATGCCGGAGACGAGGACCAGGCCCCATTGTCGTTCGCCAACGCGATGACCGAAATGGACGAGCCCGACCTGTGGAAGCGCAGCCTGGTCGGCGACATCGAACTGTGGGTCGATGTCGGCCAGCCGGAGGAGAAGTGGCTGCGCAAGGCCAGTCACCGCTCGCGCGAGGTGGTGCTCTACATCTACGGCCGCAGCGGCAGCCTGTGGTGGAGTCAGAATCGCGGACCGCTGGAGAAGCTCGCGAACCTGCGCGTGCGCCAGATCCCGGCCGAGGCGAGCGCCGCACTGGCGCTGCTGGCCCGCCGTACGATGAAGCTGCAGTGCACGGTGCAGGACGGCACGGTGTGGCTGGGCGATGGCGAGGAGACGGTGGCACTGGAACTGGTCGAGCTCAAGGCATCGCAGGTCCGCTGACGGCCGCCACGGCGATGCGCAGGCGCTGGCTACACTGCGGCGCGTGGAAACCAAATGGCTGGAAGACTTCGTGAGCCTGGCTGAAACGCGCAGCTTCTCGCGTTCGGCGCAGTTGCGCCACGTCACGCAGCCGGCGTTCTCGCGGCGCATCCAGGCGCTGGAAGCCTGGGCCGGCACCGATCTGGTGGACCGCTCGTCCTACCCGACGCGGCTCACGCCGGCCGGCGAGAGCTTCCATGCCCAGGCGCTCGAGATCCTGGTGGCCCTGCAGGCCACACGCAACCTGCTGCGCGGCCACCGGGCGGCCGGGCCGGACATGATCGAGTTCGCGGTGCCGCACACGTTGGCGTTCGCCTTCTTCCCGCACTGGATCATGGAGTTGAACCGGGGTCTCAAGCGCGAATCCGGTGCGCTCAAGAGCCGGCTGATCGCGCTCAACGTGCACGACGCGGTGCTGCGCCTGACCGAAGGCAGCTGCGACCTGCTGATCGCCTACCACCACCCGGCGCAGCCGCTGCAGCTCAACACCGATCGCTACGAGATGCTCACGCTCGGAGAGGAGTCGCTGCGCGCCTACGCCAAGGCGGGGGCCGACGGTGAACCCATGTTCCGCCTGCCGGGGCGCGATCGCGAGCGGGTGCCTTTTCTCGGTTACGCCAGCGGCGCCTACCTCGGGCAGCTGGTCGACCTGATCATCAAGCACACGCCACTGCCGGTGCTGCTCGACCCCATCTACGAGACCGACATGGCCGAGGGCCTGAAGGCCATGGCGCTCGAGGGCCATGGCCTGGCCTTCCTGCCGGCCAGTTCGGTGCGCAAGGAACTGAAGACGCGCAAGCTGGTGCCGGCCGCACCCTCGGGCAGCTTCGAGCTGAGCATGGACGTGCGCATCTACCGCGAGCGGCCCGAGGTCGCCAAACACAGCAAGCCCGGGGTCCAGGCCCTGTGGGAGTATCTGCAGCGCCAAGAAGGGTCCGCGGCCTGAAGGAGGCACCGGCGTGCCGTGTCAGCGACCGGCCCGCCGCCGGTTCGTGCGGCCCGGAGCGTGAGTCGTGGCACGAACCCTGCTCCGGACTCGGGGCGGGCAGACCTGTGGCGACCCCGTATGGCCTGCATGCCGAGCCTCCTGTAGATTTTTGCTCTTCTGTTCCCGATACCCTGAAGGAGTCTTCATGAAGAAATCGCTCTTGATCCTCGTGGCCGCGCTGGCTGCTGCCGGTCTGGCCCAGGCCGAGGACACCCTGAAGAAGATCAAGGACTCCGGCGCCATCACCCTGGGCGTGCGCGAGTCCTCCGGTGTCCTGTCCTACACGCTGGGTGGTGCCAAGTACGTCGGCTACCACGTGGCGATCTGCGAGAAGGCGGTCGAGAACATCGAAAAGGCGGTCGGTCGCAAGCTCACGGTCAAGTATCAGCCGGTCACCTCGCAGAACCGCATTCCCCTGGTGCAGAACGGTACCGTCGACCTCGAGTGCGGCTCGACGACCAACAACGCCACGCGCCAGAAGGACGTGGCCTTCGCCAACACCACCTTCGTCGAAGAGGTGCGGATGGCGGTGAAAGCCAGTTCGGGCATCAAGTCGATCGCCGACTTGAAGGGCAAGACGGTGGCCACCACCACCGGCACGACCTCGGTGCAGACCCTGCGCAAGAACAAGCGCGCCGAAGGGTTGGAGTTCAACGAGCTGTACGGCAAGGACCACTCCGACAGCTTCCTGCTGGTCGACAGCGGCCGCGCCGATGTCTTCGTGATGGACGGCAGCCTGCTGGCCGGCCTGATCGCACGCAGCAAGAACCCGGCGGACTTCAAGATCGTCGGCGAGGTGCTGTCGGTCGAGCCGATCGCGATCATGATGCGCAAGGACGACGAGGGTCTGCTGAAGATCGTCAATGCGACGATCGCCGGCATGGTCAAGTCGGGCGAGATCTACCAGCTCTACGACAAGTGGTTCCTGCAGCCCACGCCGCCCACCGGCGCCAAGGTCGGCCTGGTCATGAGCGAGAACCTCAAGGCGGTGCTGAAGAGCCCGAACAACAAACCGATGGAAGACTACGCGAAGAAGTGAGCGAGAGCCGGTCGGGGTCGCGCAGACGCGCCCCGGCTTGAGTTGGGCGCGCGATAAGGGTACAACCCAACCGCGCCGTTGCACCGGGCGCAGGATCGCGCACCCCAGGAAAGGGAGGCCTCGTGGCCGCATGGGACTGGCAGGTGTTCTGCAAGAACACCCTCGATGGCGAGGTCATGCCGCGCTGCTTCGGCAGCGGTGGCGACATCACCTATCTCGACTGGATGCTCTCCGCCTGGGGCTGGACGCTGTCGGTGGCGCTGCTGGCGCTGCTGGTCGCGCTGGTCGTCGGATCGCTGGTCGGCATCCTGCGAACCTTGCCCGACAAGCGGCTCGTTCTGCTGGGCAATGCCTGGACCGAGGTGTTCCGCAACGTGCCGCTGCTGGTCCAGGTGTTCCTCTGGTACCACGTCATCCCGTCGATCTTCATCAGCCTGCGCAGCGTGCCCAGCTTCGTACTGGTCGTGTTCGCGCTGGGCTTCTTCACGTCGGCGCGCATCGCCGAGCAGGTCAAGGCCGGCATCCAGAGCCTGCCTCGCGGCCAGAGCTACGCCGGGCTCGCAATGGGCCTGACGCTGGCCCAGACCTACCGCTACGTGCTGCTGCCGATGGCGTTTCGCATCGTCCTGCCGCCCTTGACCAGCGAGTCGATGAACATCATCAAGAACTCGTCGGTTGCCTTCGCCGTGAGCATCGCCGAGCTGACGATGTTCGCGATGCAGGCGCAGGAGGAAACCTCGCGCGGCGTCGAGGTCTACCTCGCCGTGACCGGGCTGTACTTCATCTCGGCCTTCGCCATCAATCGCGTGATGATGGTCGTCGAGGACCGCCTGCGCGTGCCCGGCATGGCGGCGGGAGGCAAATGATGAGCCCCCACGTCGCTTTGCTCCTTTCCCCCCAGGGGGCTCAGTCTGCCCTTGGGGCGGCCCGGCGGGAGGCCTGAAATGCTCAACCTCGACTTTTCCTTCCTGAGCTGGGACGTCGTTTCCGGCTTCGTCCTCAAGGGCCTGATCTTCTCGGCGCAGCTGACGCTGATCGCGATGATCGGCGGCATCGTGCTGGGCACCTTGCTGGCGCTGATGCGGCTGTCCGGCAAGAAGTGGCTGATCCTGCCGGCCGCGGCCTATGTCAACACGCTGCGCTCCATCCCGCTGGTGATGGTGATCCTGTGGTTCTTCCTGCTGATCCCGGCTGCCTTCTACGCGGCCGTCGGCGGCGAGTGGGGCGCCAACAACCGCTCGGAGCTGTCGGCCATCATCACGTTCACGGTGTTCGAGGCGGCCTACTACTCGGAGATCATGCGCGCCGGCATCCAGAGCGTGCCCAAGGGGCAGGTCTACGCCGGCTATGCGGTCGGCATGACCTACGCGCAGAGCATGCAGTTGATCGTGCTGCCGCAGGCCTTCCGCAACATGCTGCCGGTGCTGATGACGCAGACCATCATCCTGTTCCAGGACACATCGCTGGTCTATGCGATCGGCGCCTACGACCTGCTCAAGGGCTTCGAGGTCGCCGGCAAGAACTTCAACCGCCCGGTCGAGACCTACCTGGTCGCCGCCGTCGTCTACTTCGTGATCTGCTTCAGCCTGTCGATGCTCGTGCGCCGGCTGCAGAAGAAGATCGCCATCATCCGGTAACTGTTGACCCCCGGCTGCGGCGTACCGCTGCCAACCCCCCGCGGGGGTGCTCGAACGGCTCGGGGCGGCCCAGCGCTCGTTCGAGCCCCGCTCTAAGCAAAGGAGTCTCGCGTGATCGACATCAAGAACATCTCCAAGTGGTACGGCAGCTTCCAGGTGCTGACCGACTGCACGACCTCGGTCCAAAAGGGCGAGGTGGTGGTGGTGTGCGGGCCCTCGGGCTCGGGCAAGAGCACCTTGATCAAGACCGTGAACGCGCTCGAGCCCTTCCAGAAGGGCGACATCGTGGTCGACGGCATCAGCATCGCCGATCCCAAGACCGACCTGCCCAAGCTGCGCTCGCGGGTCGGCATGGTGTTCCAGCACTTCGAGCTGTTCCCGCACCTGAGCGTGACCGAGAACCTGACGCTGGCGCAGATCAAGGTGCTCAAGCGCAACCCCGACGAGGCCAAGAAGCGCGGCCTGAAGATGCTCGAGCGCGTGGGCCTGATCGCCCACAAGGACAAGTTCCCCGGCCAGCTCTCGGGCGGCCAGCAGCAGCGCGTGGCGATCGCCCGCGCGCTGAGCATGGACCCGATCGTGATGCTGTTCGACGAGCCCACCTCCGCGCTCGACCCCGAGATGGTCGGCGAGGTGCTCGACGTGATGGTGCTGCTGGCCAAGGAAGGCATGACGATGATGGTCGTCACCCACGAGATGGGCTTCGCGCGCAAGGTCAGTCACCGCGTGATCTTCATGGACCAGGGCAAGATCTGCGAGGACTGCAAGAAGGAAGACTTCTTCGGCGCCCCCGAAGCGCGCTCGCCGCGCGCACGGGACTTCCTGTCGAAGATCCTGCAGCACTGATACGGCATTGCGTTCGAACGCATTGGCTTGAAGGTCGGGCCAGGGTTCGTTGCAGCCGTTCGTGTGCGTGGTCACGGGTGACTGACAATCCTTCGCATGAGTTCCCCGGACACCCTGACCCTCACCCGCCCCGACGACTGGCATCTGCACCTGCGCGATGGCGCCGCGCTCGCTGCCGTCGTACCGCACAGCGCGCGCCAGTTCGCCCGCGCGATCGTGATGCCCAATCTCAAGCCGCCGGTCACCACCGCGGCGCAGGCGCAGGCCTACCGCGAGCGCATCCTGGCGGCCGTGCCCGCCGGCGCGGACTTCGAGCCGCTGATGACGCTGTACCTGACCGACAACATGCCGCCCGACGAGATCCGCCGCGCGAAGGAAGCCGGCGTGGTGGCCGTCAAGCTCTATCCCGCCGGCGCCACGACCCACAGCGACGCCGGCGTCACCGAGCTGCGCAAGACCTACGCCACGCTCGAGGCCCTGCAGCGCGAGGGCCTGCCGCTGCTGGTGCACGGCGAGGTCACCGGCGCCGAAATCGACCTGTTCGACCGCGAGGCGGTGTTCATCGACCGTCAGCTGATCCCGCTGCGGCGCGACTTCCCCGGGCTGAAGATCGTGTTCGAGCACATCACGACGAAAGAGGCCGCGCAGTACGTGGCCGAGGCCGGGCCGCACACCGCGGCCACGCTCACCGCCCACCACCTGCTCTACAACCGCAATGCCCTCTTCGCAGGCGGCATCCGCCCGCACTACTACTGCCTGCCGGTCCTGAAACGCGAGGAGCACCGCCGCGCGCTGGTGGCGGCGGCCACCTCCGGCAGCGACCGCTACTTCCTCGGCACCGACAGCGCGCCGCACCCGGCGCACCTGAAGGAGCACGCCAGCGGTTGCGCCGGCTGCTACACCGCGTTGAGTGCCCTGGAGCTGTATGCCGAGGCCTTCGAGGCCGCGGGGGCACTCGACAAGCTCGAAGGCTTTGCCAGCTTCCACGGCCCCGCGTTCTACGGGCTGCCGCGCAACGCCGGCACGGTGACGCTGCGCCGCCAGCCCTGGACCGTGCCGCAGACGCTGCCGTTCGGCGACGCGACGCTCAAGCCGCTGCGGGGCGGCGAGGTGCTGGCCTGGCAACAGGTCGACCGGGCACGGCCGCAGGGGCATTGACAAGGGAGATTCGATGGACAAGACGATCCGGACCGCACTGCTGATCGATGCCGACAACGTGAAGGTCGAGCTGGTGGCCGAGGTGATCGAGCGGCTGCGCGATGCGCAGCGCGTGCTGCAGCATCGCCGTGCCTACGGCAGCGTGCAGAAGGCCAACGAATTCGCCGCGCTGTCGCAGGACCATGCGATCCGCTTCCTGCCGAGCACCTTCGCCGGGCCGAACGCGACCGATCTCGCGCTCGCCATCGACGCGGTCGAGCTGGTGCTGCAGCAGCCCGTCGACGAGGTCGTGCTGGTGTCCTCGGACCGCGACTTCGCGCCGCTGATCGTGCGGTTGCGCGAGCTCGGCTGCCGTGTCGTCGGCTTCGGCCAGCATGGCAAGACGGCGCCCGACGTCGAGCGCAACTACCTGCGGGTCTACGACGAATTCCACGTCCTCGGCGCCGCCAGGCCGACCTCACGGGCCGCGGCGCCGAAGGCCCCCGCGAAGCCCCGGGTTGCCAAGGCCGTCAAGGCCGTCAAGACCGCGAAACCCGCCAAGCCAGCGAGGGTCGCGCAAGCAAGGGCCGAGCAGGTGGCGGTGCCCGTCGCGCCGCCAGTGCCGCCGCCGTCGGTGCTGCCGCAGGACGTCGAAGCGGTGCTGGTGGCCTGCCCCGATCTGCGCCAGGGCCGTGCGATGCGGCTCAATGCCGCCGGCAAGGCGCTGCACGACAGCGGCGTGCTGAAGAAGAACGGCCGGCCGTCGGCGCTGTTCAAGAAGCTCGAATCGCACTTCGAGATGCTGCCGGCCGACAAGCCGGAGCAGGTGCGTTTCGTCGGCGCCGAGGGCTGAGCGGCCCGCCGCCCCCGCAGCCTTCACTCCAACGGCAGGAACCCCTCGATCGACAGGTAGCGCTCGCCGGTGTCGTAGTTGAAGCCGAGCACGCGGCTGCCCGCGGGCAACTCGGGCAGCTTCTGCGCGATGGCCGCCAGCGTGGCGCCCGACGAGATGCCGACCAGCACGCCTTCCTCGCGCGCCGAGCGGCGTGCCATCTCGCGTGCCGCCTCGGCCTCGACCTGGATCACGCCGTCGAGCAGCGCGGTGTGCAGGTTGGTGGGCACGAAGCCCGCGCCGATGCCCTGGATCGGGTGCGGCGAGGGCTTGCCGCCCGAGATGACCGGCGAGGCGCTGGGCTCCACCGCGAACACCTTCAGCTGCGGCCACTGCGCCTTCAGCACCTGGGCGCAGCCGGTGATGTGGCCGCCGGTGCCCACGCCGGTGATCAGCGCATCCAGCCCCTGCGGGAAGTCCGCCAGGATCTCCTGGGCCGTGGTGCGCGAGTGCACCTCGATGTTGGCCGGGTTGTCGAACTGCTGCGGCATCCACGATCCGGGCGTCGCGGCGATCAGCTCGGTGGCCTTGGCGATCGCGCCCTTCATGCCCAGCTCGCGCGGCGTCAGCACGAAGCTCGCGCCGTAGGCCAGCATCAGGCGGCGGCGCTCCACGCTCATGCTGTCGGGCATCACCAGCACCAGCTTGTAGCCCTTGACCGCGGCCACCATCGCCAGGCCGACGCCGGTGTTGCCCGAGGTCGGCTCGATGATCGTGCCGCCGGGCTTGAGCCGGCCGTCGCGCTCGGCCGCCTCGATCATCGACAGCGCGATGCGGTCCTTGATCGAGCCACCGGGGTTGCTGCGCTCGGACTTGATCCACACCTCGTGTCCCGGGCCGAACAGGCGCTGGACGCGGATGTGCGGCGTGTTGCCGACGGTGTCGAGGACGGTGGTGGCTTTCATGGGGTCTCCTCTGGAGGCTGACGATCAATTTCGTGTCGCCGACGATAATCCATCCCGTGAAGTGGGCCAGACCGCCGCTGGCACACCGGCCGAAAGGCCGTGCTGGAGGAAGGTCCGGACTGCACAGGGCAGCGCAGCAGCTAACGACTGTCCACCGCAAGGTGAGGATCAGAGCAACAGAGACGAGTCCGGGCGAATGCCCGCTCGGGTGCTCTACGAAGCGCCGGCGCAAGCCGGCCCCGAGTAGCCGCCCCGGGCGGCGCAGCCGCCCGGGGTGAAACGGGCAATCTCTGCGCGCAGCAACACCAAATAGGCCAGCGTTGATGTGGCTCCGCGGAGCTGGCGGGTAGGTGGCACCGAGCCGTTTCCGCGAGGGGCGGCCCAGAGGAATGGCGGTCACGGCCGCGGCGCTGCAAGGCGCCGCGGTTGCACAGAATCCGGCCTATCGGTCCACTTCACACTTATTTCGACGCGCCGCACCCCTGGGGTTCGGCGCGTTTCGCTGCGGCGCCCGCCGCGACACACTGGATCCGATGAACCCCGACGCCCACACCCTCTGGCGCGCCCCGATGTGGGCCCTGTCCGTGCTGCTCGCCTGCCTGGGCATGCTCGGGCCGTTCGCGATCGACACCTACCTGCCGGCCTTCACCGGCATCGCCGCCTCGGTCGACGCGACGCCGCTGCAGATGCAGCAGACGCTGTCGGTCTACCTGATCGGCTTCGCGGTGATGAGCCTGTTCCACGGCGCGCTGTCCGACAGCTTCGGCCGCCGCCCGGTGGTGCTGTGGGGCGTGGCGGTGTTCGCGGTCGCGTCGGCCGGCTGTGCGCTGTCGCAGACGATCGGCCAGTTGGTGTTCTTCCGGCTGCTGCAGGGCCTGTCGACCGGGGCGGGCATCGTGGTCTCGCGCGCGGTGATCCGCGACATGTTCCCGCCCGCCGACGCGCAGCGCGTGATGTCGCAGGTCACGATCTTCTTCGGCGCCGCGCCGGCCATCGCGCCCATCATCGGCGGCTTCCTGTTCGTGCACGCCGGCTGGCATGCGATCTTCTGGTTCCTCACCGCGGTGGGCGCCGCGCTGTGGCTGGCCAACTGGAAGCTGCTGCCGGAAACCCTGCATGTCGATGCCCGGCAGCCCTTCAACGTGCGCCACCTGCTGCGCGGCTACTGGCAGATGGGCTCGAGCGGGCGCTTCGTGCTGCTGGCGCTGGCCAGCGGCATCCCGTTCAACGGCATGTTCCTCTACGTGCTGTCGGCGCCGGTGTTCGTCGGCAACCACCTCGGCCTGCCGCCGCAGCAGTTCTTCTGGTTCTTCCTGTTCACCATCGGCGGCATCATGGGCGGCGCCTGGTGGAGCGGGCGGCTCGCCGGCAAGCTGCCGGCGCAGCGCCAGATCCGCCGCGGCTTTCGCATCATGGTGTCGGTGTCGGTCGTCAACGTGATCGCCAACGCGCTGCTGCCGGCGCAGGCCTGGTGGGCGCTGCCGCTGATCTCGCTGTTCTCGTTCGGCTGGGCGCTGATGGTGCCGGTGATCACGCTGATGGTGCTGGACCTGGTGCCCGAGCGGCGCGGCATGGCCTCGTCGATGCAGTCCTTCCTCGCGGCCAGTGCGAATGCGCTGGTGGCGGGGCTGATCGCGCCGCTGGTCATGCACTCGACGCTGGCGCTGGCGATCACGTCGATGGGCCTGATGAGCATCGGCCTCGTCTCATGGCTGTGGGTGAAGCGGTGGCCGGCGCCGGCCGCGGACTGAGGCCGGCTGCAGGCATCATGCGGCCCTGATCGCCCCCACAGCCCGCCCGCCATGCGCTACGAACACCTGCTCCAGGTCACCGATCCCGCCGACCCGCGCGTGCCGCCGATGAGCCGTGCCGAGTTGTGGCGCGGCCTGCTGGTGCGCGTCGAATCGCCGCAGCAGTTTCCCCTCGGCCCCGACCGCTGCGAAGCCCGGCTCGGCGCGCATGCCGGCGAACGCCGCCGCAGCATCCACTTCGGCGCCTTGCGCTTCGACGACACGGTGCAGCTCGAGCCCGAGCGGCGCGTCGTCTTCACGCCGGAGCCGCACGAGGGTGCCGCACCGGTGCGGCTGACGGTGACGATCGAGGAGCCCAGCGCCGGCGCGCTGTTCCTGCGCTTCGTCTACGAGACCGACGGCCCGGCCTCGGCCGACGACAAGGCACTGCAGGGCTACCGCCAGCAGGCCTGGCTCGAGCTCGACCGCGACATGCTGCGCACGCTGCGGGAGTGGCAGGTGCAGGGGCGGCTGGGCTGAAGGCGCCGCGAAGCGCTGCGGCGCGCGAGTGCGACCGGTCCGCTGAGCGCACCCCGAGAGATGACGGCCGCCGTGCCCAAGGCACGGGCATCGGCTCACAATTGCTCGCGGGAATCGAGTCAAGCTACCCTGAGGCGGTCGAGTGCGAGATCGCTTCTCCGTTGGGCATTTGTCAGCGATGCCTCAACGCGACGGCCCCGCTGACGCCCTGGACAAGGAGCAACTCATGGCCAGTTACATGCTCATCAGGCACAAGGTCAGGGACTTCAAGACCTGGAAGGCCGGCTACGACGCCCACCGGCCCAAGCGGACCGAGGCAGGCCTCACGGAGAAGTACCTGCTGCGCGGTGCCGAAGATCCCAACGAGGTTGTTGCCCTCTTCGAGGCGCAGGATCCCGACCGTGCGAAGGCATTCGCCACGTCGGCAGATCTGCGCGAGAAGATGCAGGAAGTCGGCGTGGTCGACAAGCCGGACATCTACTTTCTAAACAGCTGAGGCGCTGCCGGTGCAGGCCCTGTCCAGCGTTGGCATGGCCGCACCAGAACACCCGCACGACGCCGGCCGAGCCGCTCCCTCATGGACCCATCCCAAGCCCACGCACTCAAGGCGCTGCTCGAGACCCAGCCGGTCGCCTCGCTGGCGACCTTGCACAACGGCGAACCGGCCGCCTCCATGGTTCCCTTTGCGCTCCTTCCGGCGGGCCAGGGTGTCGTCATCCATGTCAGCCGGTTGGCAACGCACACGAAGGACATGCTCGCGAATCCTGCGGTCGGCCTGCTCGTGCTGGCCTCGCCCGCACCCGGCCTGCCCGTGCAGGCGCTCCCCCGTGTCAGCCTTCAAGGCCGGGCGCGGCAATGCCTGAACGATGCCGCGGAGTACACGGAGGCAAGGCAGGCCTACCTGGCGCGCTTCCCCGAGAGCGAGCCGATGTTCGGCTTTGCCGATTTCTCGCTCTTCGTCATCGGGGTTCGCTCCGCCCGGTTCGTCGGCGGCTTCGCGCAGGCCGGCTCCGTGACGGCCGAGCGCTTCGTGGCCATCATGGCCGCCGGGGCGTGAGAACGCCGCCCCCCCTCCCCCACCCCCCCCACCTCGCAGCAATCCATGGCCGCCTCGACGAACCCCATTGCCGTCCTCGCAACCGACGTGCCGCCGCGCACGAAGCCGTCCAACTACCCCGAGCCGTTTGCCTCGCGCATGAAGGGCCGGGAGAAGCGCGCGCTCGGAGACTTGTTCGGCCTCACGAACTTCGGCGTCAATCTCACTCGCCTGGCGCCCGGCGCGGTCTCTGCGCTTCGGCACGCCCACTCCAGGCAAGACGAGTTCATCTATGTCCTGCAGGGGAGCCCGACGCTTCAAACCGACGAAGGCAAGACCCGGCTTTCGCCGGGCATGTGTGCAGGCTTCAAGGCAGGCACGGGCAACGGCCATCACCTGCTCAACGAGACGTCCGAAGACGTCGTCTACCTCGAAGTCGGTGACCGCACGCCTGGCGACGAGGGCACGTACCCGGACGATGATCTCAAAGCCAGCATGGTGCAGGGCACGTGGCGGTTCACCCACAGGGATGGATCGGCCTACTGAGCGAGCCTTCCTGGCGTCCAATGCGAGGCAACGTCGCCGAGCTCGAGGGCGCGCCCGGGTGCCTGCGGCCGTGGTCGTCAAGAACCGGCGCCGCTTCTACACTCCCGCCCTGTTCCCGCACGCGTCACGTCACCTACCTCAGGAGCCATCAAATGCGACACATGCTTCTTGATACGCCGTGGGCATTCGGGCTCGTCGTCGTGTCCGGCTTTGCCGGAATCCTCGGGTCTTTCCTCTGCTTCCTCGTATTTCGCAGCGCTACCGCCGCGAAAGCCGAGAAACTCTTGTCGCGCGAGTTCTTCTACACCGGGTTCCTGACGGGCGTTGCAGAGCGATTCTTCTTCACCCTCCTCATCGGCTTGCTGGGCACGAATGGCATTGCGCAGGCCGCAGTGGGTTGGGTGGCCATCAAGGGGCAGGTCCACTACAAGATGTTCTCCGATGGCAGCAAGGTCGACATGTCCCGGGCCTATCTGGGAATGCTCGGTTCTCTCTCGTCGCTCGTTTTCGCCATCGTCGGCGGCTACGTATGGAAAGAGGGGTTCTCGGCGCAGAAGGTTTGCGAGTGGTTGGGCAGCGTTTTCTGAACGACAGAAGCGGGCCATGAAACCCGAGACCTCACTGTCCGAATACCTCGTCATTTCCCGCGGGCAGTGGGGCGAGGACGTAGTCGGTCAGGGAACCCGCGTCTGGCCTGTGGCCTGCTCTTCGAGCTCCGGCCCATCGACCCGGTGCGCGCCAGGGCATTCGTCGTCACCGCCGAGACGCCGGGCGAGCACCGGGGCTGACGCCCGGCCCCGCCGCACGGTGGTTTCCAGGGAGCACAATTCGCGCAGGGCACTGTCGGTGGAGCCGCACATGAACATCCCTTTCGGCGCTTTGCTCGCCGTTTTCATTGCGATGCAGGCATCGTCCGTGAACGCGGAGTCGCTGCGTTGCAACGGCCGCAGCGCCTCGGAAGGCGACTCGCAGCTGTCGGTCCTCTACAAGTGCGGTCAACCGCTGCTCAAAGAGAGCTTCTGCGCGCCGGTCTTCTACTCGCAATCGCTGCAGCCCGTGCCCGAGCCCTTCGCGAGCGCCTACGTCCCTTGCCAGCCGGTCGAGGAGTGGCTCTACGACCGCGGCCCCGGGAACCTGATGGCCACGGTGCGGTTCCGTTCCGGCCTGGTCCAGTCCATCACCTACGCAAGCACCCCTCGGTAGGCGGCGAGGGCCGCCGAACGGCGGGTTTCATGCCGGCCGCCGACCCGACCGGCCCCGCATGCCCCTAGCTTGTCAGGGCCACGTTCCTGCAGTGCTGCGCAAACCCCAGAACTACACTGCGTGAGCGCGTTTCGCGCAAGGAGACCGACTCATGGCCGTTGAAATCCGGGCGTATCTGTCTCCGACGCTGGTGCTGCTCGCGCTCGATTGGGACAAGGGCGCCACCGCTGCAGACTTCCTGGGGTTCGCCATCAAGCGAGCGCCCGGGTTCCGGTCGGCAGACGGCCGGTCCCGGGCGGCCGAAAGCTGGCTGCCAAACCGCGTCACGTTCAACGGCCCGGTCCCGCAGGGGCGGCCCGATGCGGCGTCGAAGGATGCGCCCATCCAGAAGTTCTGCTGGTGGGACGCGCGCATCGACGCCGAAGACCGCAACGGTCAGTTCGTCTACACCGCCTTTCCGGTCGTCGGCACCGCGCAGAGTCCGCAACTCGCCGAGGACGAGGCCGGCACGTGCGCAGTGAGCCTGCCCGACCACACCGTCGACGGCATCGGCACCTGGTTCAACCGCGCGGTGCTCAGCTCGCAGGCCTTCACGCGCAAGCTCCGCGCACTGGGTCTGGCGCCCGACAAGGCGCCCCCGCCGGCCAAGGCCCTGGTGCTGCGCGAGTGGCTCGCGAACGACATCCACCAGGTCTTCGGCGAGATCCTGGCGGGCGCCACCCGGGCGGTCGGGGCGACCTACCACCTGACCGACAGGCTGTGGGCGATACCGCAGCTGCAGGCCTTCGCCGAGGCGCACCCGCCGAAGAGCGTCGCGCTGGTCTATGACTCGCACAAGATCGCGAAGACGAAGACCCAGCCGCAGCGGCCGTCCCCGAACCAGGAGGTCGTCGACCAACTGGGGAGCCTCATCGCGTTCTCGCCGCGCGACAAGACGAGCATCATGCACAACAAGTTCATCGTGACCGATGGACCGCAGGGCGGCGGCAAGCCGCGACGCGTGCTGATGGGCTCGGCGAACTTCACGACCGGCGGCCTGACCACGCAGGCGAACCTCCTGCACAGTTTCGATTCGGCCGCGCTGGCCAAGCTGTACAGCGACCGTGCCGCGGCGATCGCCGGCAACCCGAAGAAGTCGGACACCGCGAAGTTGACCCCCGGGTGGTCGCGCGCGATGCAGCTGGGGTCGGCGAAGATCCGGGTGAGCTTTTCGCCCGAGCCGGCGGCCCAGCGGCAGCAGATCGACACCGTCGTCGAGGCCATACGCCGGGCCAAGCATTCCGTGCTGTTCTGCATCTTCACGCCCACCGACAAGAAGCTGCGGGACGCCTGCTTCGCCGCGGGGGACCGGGGGCTGATGATGTTCGGCATCGTCAACAGCATCAGCGAGAAGTCGGCGAAGGCGGCGGCACAGGCGCACGCCGAAGGCAAGGACATCGATGCCGCCGCGCTGGCGAACATGGACCTGTTCCACCGCTCGCGCAGCAACAAGGACGTGATCGACGGCGCGCATTTCTCGGCCGCCACGGTGCCTGAAGGCTTCGAGCCCGAGTTGACGGTGTTCCCCGGCGACCAGGCGCAGGACTTCGGTGCTGTCGTGATCCACCACAAGTTCGTGGTCATCGACGCCGAGGGCGACAGGCCCGTCATCTACACCGGGTCCGCGAACATGAGCGAGAACTCCGAGCACAACAACGACGAGAACCTCATCGAGCTCAAGGACCAGCGCGTTGCCGCGGTGTACCTCGCCGAGTTCATGCGGCTGTACGAGCACTACCGCGCCCGCGCGATCGCGATCAAAGACGCCGGCAAGCCGAAGGGCAGGTGGCGACTGATCCTGCAGCCGACGCGGCGCTGGGCCGACAAGTACTACGTCGACGGCAGCCCCGAGGCCAAGGCCCGCATCGCCATGGCGAACGCCCCCCGGGATTGAAAGGTCCGCGGCGCACGCGGATCGCCGGCCCCCACGCTCGGCACGGACGGAGACCCCCAACGCAGGTCGCGAATGAATCGTCGCTAAGTCGTTGTGCGGTTTGCCGCACTGGGCACGCAAGGTACGAAGTTCCTGTTCGGGCTTGCGCAGTTCGCGGATTCGTTGCGCCACGTGCCCGATGTGCTCGTCGAGCAAGGTGTTGACCTCGCCGCAGTCGGCCTTCGGGGCGTCCCTAAAACGAAGCAGCACTCGCACTTCGTCGAGCGTCATGTCGAGGTTTCGGCACTGGCGGATGAAGCCGACGAACATCACGTCGAGTTTCTCGAACCGAGAGAAGATTCGACGGAAGCCTTTGAGGCGGCGGAAGAGTCGTTCGACCTCGTTGCGGCGCTTGTACATCTCGCGGTCGTACTCCCGGGGGCGAGATGCGTGTTCTCAGGGGCGCAACGACGGGGATGAAGCCCAGATCGAGTGCGAGTTGGCGCGTCTCGTTGCCTTCGTAGGCCTTGTCCACCAGCAGGTGCAGCGGTCGATCCGGCGGCCCCAACCGCTCGAGCAAGGCGCGGCCCTCCGGCGCATCGCCGGCTTGGCCTGGCGACAGCGAGAACGTCACGGCCGTTCGAGCATCCGCGGCAACCATATGAATCTTGGTGGTCCACCCGCCGCTGGACTTGCCGATGGATTGCGGGCCGCTTTTTTTAGCGCCCCGGTGCCGTCCGGATGCACCTTGACGATGGTGCCGTCCAGTGACACGGCCTCGATCTTGATGCGCACAACCTGGGCCTGCTGCAATTCCTCGAACACCCGATCCAACACGCCGCTCTTGGACCAACGGTTCATGCGCGTGTAGATGGTGTGCCAGTTGCCGAAGCGCTCGGGCAGGCCGCGCCACTTGCAGCCATGCTCGGCCACGTACAGGATCGCGTTCAGCACGCTCAGGTTGGACAGGCTGACGTTGCCGCGCTGCAGGGGTAGGCAGTGCTCGATCTGCGCGAACTGGGCTTCGGTGATCGCCATGCATGAAGTGTCTCGCGCCAGGAGCGTTCGGATCAGGTTGGGCTTCCCCCGGTTTTCCGGACACGTCGGATGACATGATGTGGACAGGAGAGAGCCATGGGGAACACGAGAAGGCGCTTCACGGCCGAGTTCAAGCGTGAGGCGGTGAGGCTGTGCAGCCAGCCGGGTGCGGTGGTCATCTTGACGCCGGTCACCATCGTCAGCGGCCTGGCGGCTGCCGCGCGCAAGGGCATCCTCATCAAGGGCGGCACCTTCCTGGAGCAGGCCCGGCTCATCAAGGCTGTCGCGCTCGACAAGACCGGCGCCATCACGGAAGGCAAGCCCCGCCTCGTGCACTGGGAAGCACTGTCCAACTCCGACCCGGTGGCCATCGGCGCGAGCCTCGCGGCCCGATCCGACCACCCGGTCTCCAAAGCCATCGCCGAGGGGCTTCCGGGCCAGCGCCTGGAAGTGGCCGACTTCGAAGCCCTGGTCGGGCGCGGAGTCCAGGGCCGCGTGGACGGCGCGCCCTACACCTTGGGCAATCACCGGTTGATTCACGATCGTGGGCTGTGCAACACCGAACTGGAGGCCAAGCTCGCCGAGCATGAGACAGCAGGGCGCACGGTAACGCTGCTTGCTTCAGACGGTCATGTCCTCGCGCAGTCCGACATCGGCTTCGCAATGGGCGGTGTCGGCACCGACGTGGCGATGGAAGCGGCCGACGTGGTCATCATGACCGACGACCCGCGCCGCGTGGCCACGACGATCCGGCTATCGCGCGACACACATTCGGTTCTCTGGCAGAACATCGTTCTCGCTCTGGGCATCAAGGCCGTGTTCCTCGTGCTCGCGGTGTTCGGCAGCGCGACGATGTGGATGGCGGTGTTCGCCGACATGGGTGCCAGCCTGCTTGTCGTGGCCAACGGCTTGCGGCTGTTGCGCCGATGAGTCGGTCTACCGATCGCCACTTTGGCGCGCGTTCGGCATGAACACGCTACAAATTGCCGTCCCGGCGTTGGAGCAAGGGAGTTGGCACTTGTTCGGTGCCTACTGCCCGTGCGCTGCGCTGGTCGTGGTGGTCGCTGGTTAGCCGCTCGACATGGGGACCCGGGATTTCATCCGTCAGAGCGCCTTCCGACGATAATACAAATTAAACTCATTCGCATTGAATGCGTTCGGACTGCCATCATGGTTTCGTTGCGTCGCTCGCTCTCGTTGATCGCCTTCGCGTTGGTAGTGCTGTCCGGCTTCGCGTCTAACGGATACGCCGCCGAGCCGATCGTCGACGCCAAGGCCAAACAGGTCTGGCAGTTGCTCGACTACGTTGCCGTCGACTACGGCGGTGCAGTCGCAAACGGAGCCGTGTTGAAGGCTTCTGAATACGCAGAGATGCAGGAGTTCGCGGCAGCCGCCGAGAAGCAACTCGCCGAACTGCCGCGCACTGGCGCCAGTGCCGCGCTGCAGGCACAGGCCGCTCGCCTGCGCAGCGCCGTGGCGGACAAGGCAGAGCCGGCCACCGTGGCGCAACTGGCGCATGGCCTGGCTGGCGACGTGCTGAAAGCCTATCCATTCCCCATCGCGCCCACACAGTTGCCAGATCTCCAACGCGGGGCGCAACTGTTCCAGGCGCAATGCGCCGCTTGCCACGGCCTGGAAGGCCGCGGCGATGGCCCGGCAGCAGCGACCTTGGACCCGAAGCCGACTGCATTGGCCGAGCATCTGCGGGCCCGCGAGCGATCGTTGTTCGCGCTGCATCAGGTCATCAGCAACGGCGTCAACGGCACCGCGATGGCCAGCTTCGGCGCACTGCCGGAAGACGACCGCTGGGCGCTTGCGTTCTTCGTCGGCACCTTGCCATACGCCGAAGCCAACAGGTCCGCGGGCGCAAAAGTCTGGCAAACCAGCGCCAAGGCACGCGAGGCGATCGCGGGTCTGGATGCGTTGACGCAGACTTCCGAGCATGCGCTGGCCGGGCGCCTGGACGCCGACTCGGCGAAGTCCGTGACGGCGTACCTGCGCGCCAATCCGCAGGCCTTGGCCGCGAACAAGCCGGGTGGCATCTCGGTTGCCAAGGCCCAACTCGCGGAGAGTGTCGCCGCCGTGCGCACTGGTGATCGGATGACCGCGACCAAGCTGGCCTTGTCGGCCTACCTCGACGGCTTCGAGCCCGTCGAGCCGGCGCTGGCGACGCGCGACCGCCCCCTCTTCGAAAAGATCGAGGCCGCGATGGTGGCCTACCGCGCGAAGGTGGCCGACGGCAACGCCGAGCAGGTGCAAGCATCGGCGCAGGCGCTGCAGCATTTGCTGGACGAGGCCGACAAGGCACTGGCACCTTCGGAGAACGATGCCGCCGCTGCCTTCATCGGCGCTCTGACCATCCTGCTGCGCGAAGGGCTGGAAGCACTGCTCGTGGTCGTGGCGATGGTCGCCTTCCTCAAGAAGGCGGAGCGCCAGGACGTGCTGGTCTACGTGCATGCCGGCTGGGTCGCCGCGCTGGCGGCCGGTGGCGTGACCTGGGCCGTGGCGACCTACCTCGTCGGCGTCAGTGGCGCGAGCCGCGAACTGACCGAGGGATTCTCTTCGTTGTTCGCTGCAATCGTCTTGCTCGGCGTCGGCATGTGGATGCACCAGAAGAGCGTAGCCGGGCGCTGGCAGGTCTACCTCAAGGAGAAGATGTCGGCCGCGCTGAGCCAGCGCGCCGCCTGGTTCCTGTTCTCGCTGGCCTTCATCGCGGTGTACCGCGAAGTGTTCGAAACCGTGCTGTTCTATGCCGCGCTGTGGACCGAGGGAAATGGCTGGCCGCTGCTGGCCGGCCTGGCGGCGGGCATGGCCATCCTGGGCGTGATCGCGGCGATTCTGCTGCGCACCAGCGCAAAGCTGCCCATCGGCAAGTTCTTCGCCGCGAGTTCGTTGCTGGTAGCGGTGCTGGCCGTCGTGCTCGCCGGCAAGGGCATTGCCGGCCTGCAGGAGGCGGGCTGGGTTCACACCAGCCCGGTCGCCTTCCCGCGCATCGACATCCTTGGAATTCGCCCCACGTTGCAGACCTTGCTCGCGCAGTTGACGGTCTTGGTGGCAGTGGCGATTGCGTTCATGGTCAACACGCGCTCGACCGCGCCGACGCCAAAAGGCGTCTGACGCGCTCTTCATTCCGTCACGCGATCGTCGCTACACTTCGCCCGTGTCCCGTCTCCTCATCATCGTTCTGCTGCTGTGGCTGCCGTTCCAGTTCGCCTGGGGTGCGGCCGCGAGCTATTGCCAGCATGAGCAAGCTGCGAGCGTGAGCCACTTCGGGCACCACAGCCACAAGCACCAGGGCAAGTCGCTTCAGTGCACCGGCGACGCCACGCCGGACAAGAAGACCTCGATCGCCGACGAAGACCTCGATTGCGACTACTGCCACATCAGTTGCGCGCAGCCGCTGGCGCCCGTCATGCTCGGATACCAGATCGAGCCCGTACCGCACGCCGCGCCAGGCACTTGCGTGCAGGGTCACTCTCCTAATGTTCCCGACCTGATCGAACGCCCCAAATGGACTCTCGCCGCCTGATTCGGCGAGCAAGTCCCCGCGTGATCTTCCGGCTTCAAACCAACGCGTAGCACCGACTTCTCGCCGAATTCTTCCGGTCTGTTGTTTCCCACAACAAGGAGAGTTCGATGCGATCGAAGACGCTGGCGCATGCCATCGCGATGGCAGCTGCCGCAGTTGCGAACAGCGCCTTTCTGTTCATACCCATTGCCAGCCAGGCACAGCCTGTACCACCGGCCCAGGCCTCGGCGCCGGCCACGGCTACGCTGCAGGAATTGACCTTGCAGCAAGCGTTGACGCAGGCCGATGCGGCCAACCCGGCGCTGAAGACCAAGCAGGCGCAGCTCGCTGCTGCTGAAGGCGCCCAAACCGACGCAAACGCGCTGCTGTCCAGCAACCCGCAGCTGTCCGTCGATCAGACGCGGCGTTCGGTCCCGCAGGCCGGGCTCGGGTCTGAGACCCGGCGCGAATGGAGCGCCGGCATTTCGCAGACGCTGGAGATCGGCGGCCAACGTGGTCACCGGCGTGATGCTGCTGCCGCAGCCTTATCCGCGCTGCGTTCGGAGATCGAGGACGCGCGGCGCGTCGCTCGCACAGCGGCCTCGGAACGTTTCCATCACGTGCTGGCGCTGCAGCAGCGCGTCGCGCTGGAAGCCGAAGCCGGCAAGCTGTTCGATGACACCGCCGCAGCCATCCAGAAGCGCCGCGCCGCTGGCGAAGACACCAAGCTCGACGCCAACATTGCCACCGTCGAAGCAGAGCGCGCACGCAATCAGCTGGCCCTTGCCCAAGAGCAGTTGCTCGATGCACGGACCGAACTGGCCGCCTCGCTGCAGCTCCCGCCGGGAAGCCTGCCGCAGGCGGTCGGCGAGATGGTCCTGCCGCAGAGCAAGCTGACGCTCGGCGAACTGATGGCGTCGGTCGAAGCCCAACCCCGCCTGCGCGCATTGCAGGATCGAGAGAACAGCGCCACCGCCAAGCTGAGGCTCGAACAGGCCAGCGTCTACCCGGACGTGACGGTGGGTCTCAACGTCGGCCGCGAAGGGCCGAACGACGGCCGCGAGCGACTGACCACAGTGACGGTGTCGGTGCCCCTGCCACTGTTCAAACGCAACGCCAGCGGCATCGGCCAGGCACGCACCGACCTGAGCCAGGTGCAGATCGAACGCGAGACGGCCCTGCGCGATGCGCGTGCCAGCGTCAGCTCGCTTTGGCTGAAGCTCACCAGCCTCGAATCGCGAGTGCGGCGCCTGCAGGGAACGATGCTGCCGGCGCTCGCCGACAACCAGCAGCTCTCGCTCAAGTCGCAGCGCGCTGGCCAGATCGGGCTGCTCGAACTGATCGTCGTCAACCGCCAGGCGCTCGATGCGCGCCGCGACCTGAACGACGCTCTCGCCGACTACCACGCTACCCGTCACGCCCTGGAGGCTGCGGCCGGCCTGGCGCTGGAAGGAAACCAACCATGAAGAACATCAACTCGAATTCGCTCGTCTCGACGCTGCTGGCCGTTGCGCTGGTTGCCCTGCTCACCGCGTGCGGTGGCGGCAAGCCGGCCGAATCCAAGGAAGCGAAAGAAGGCAAGGAAGTCAGAGCCGAAGGCGCCAAGGAAGCCGGCGGCTTGAAGCTCTCCGCAGAAGAAGCCGCACGCGCCGGGCTAAAGGTCGAGACACTGGCGCAGCAGGCCTTCGCCGACACGATCACGGTCACCGCGACCATTCGTCCGAACCAGGATCGCATCGCGCGTGTCGCGCCGCGCATCGAAGGGCGCATCGTCCAGGTGATGGCCGGCCTCGGCGCGCAGGTCAAGGCTGGTCAGCAGCTGGCCGTGCTGGACAGCCTGGCCATCGGCGAAGCGCAGGCGGCGCTGCTGCACGCGCAGTCGAGCCAGCGCGTCGCGCAGGCCGACTTCAAGCGCGCCGAGTCGCTGATCGCCGACGAGGTCATTCCGCAGCGCGACTTCCTTCGTGCCAAGGCCGACGTGGAGAAGTCCTCTGCGGAACTGCGTGCCGCGCAAGACAAGTTGCGCCTGCTCGGCGGGTCGGCGAAGGCCGACGGCGCCGCGAACTCGACCTTCGCGGTCGTCGCGCCGCTGGCCGGCACCGTGATTCAGAAGAAGGCAACCGTAGGCGAATTGGGCACACCGAGTGACCCGCTGTTCACTGTCGCCGACCTATCGAAGGTCTGGATCGAAGCCAACCTGACCGAGGACACCTTGGCCAAGGTCAAGGCCGGATCGGCCGCGACCGTGACCGTCACGGCCTATCCCGGCGAGCGCTTTGCCGGTCGCGTGACCTACATCGCCAGCCTGCTCGACAAGGACTCGCGCACCATCCCCGCCCGCATCGAAGTGGAGAACAAGGACGGCCGCCTAAAGCCCGAGATGTTCGCCACCGCCACCATCGAGACGAGCGGTGCCGGCACGGCCGCCAAACGCGAGGTGCTGGCGGTGCCGGACGCTGCCATCCTGTTGCTGCAAGGCCAGCCGACCATCTTCGTGCAAGAGCATGGCGGCTACGAGCCGCGCGCCATCGAGCCGGGCGAAAAGTTGTCCGGCCGCACCGTCATCAAGTCCGGCGTGGAGGCCGGCGAGAAGGTGGTGACCGCAGGGGCCTACGCCCTCAAGGCCCGCTTGCTCAAGTCGCAAATCGGCGACGAGCACTGACGCATCGGGACAAGGACAACAAACCATGCTCAATGCCATCGTCGACGCTTCACTGCGTTACAAGGTTCTCGTGCTCGTCGCCTTCCTCATCGTCGTGGGGTTGGGCGTCCAGGCGTTCCGTCAGGTGCCGGTGGATGCGTTCCCGGACGTAACCCCCATCCAGGTCAACATCTACACCGAGTCGCCCGGCCTCGCGGCCGAAGACGTTGAGAAGTTGCTGACCACACCCATCGAAGGCGCGATGGCGGGCCTGCCCGGCGTCGAGGAAGTGCGTTCGGTCTCGTTATTCGGCCTGTCCTACGTCGGCATCTACTTCAAGGACAACGTCGACATCTACTTCGCCCGCCGCCTGGTCGGCGAGAAGCTGCAGGAGGCCAAGGGCCGGTTGCCGCAAGGCTACGGCGAGCCGGTGCTGGGCCCCAACAGCTCGGGCCTGGGCCAGGTCTTCTGGTACACGATCGAATCGGCCGACAAGAAGCTGAGCAGCATGGACCTGCGCACGCTGCACGACTGGACGGTGCGGCTGATCCTGCGCACCGCGCCCGGCGTCGACGACGTGGTGTCCTGGGGCGGCGACCAGAAGCAGTACCAGGTGCAGATCGACCCGCGCAAGCTCATCAAGTACGGCCTGTCGTTCAAGCAGGTGATGGAGCGACTGGCCGCGAACAACAAGCAGGTAGGGGGGCAGTCAATCGATCTGGGGTCCGAGCAATACCTGGTGCGCGGGCTCGGGCTCGTCGCCAGCACCACCGACATCGCTGGCATCGTGGTCGCCGAGCGCAACGGCGCGCCGATCTACGTGCGCGACGTGGCCGAGGTCAAGCAGGCCGCGGCACCGCGCTTCGGCGCCGTCACGCGCGACGGCAAGGAGGCGGTGCTCGGCATCGCGCTTTCGCGCGTGAACGAGAACGCGAAGAACGTCGTCGATGCCGTCAAGGCCAAGCTCGCCGTGGCGCAAGCCGCGCTGCCCAAGGGGGTGTCGCTGGTGCCGATCTACGACCGCACCGAGCTGGTCGAGAAGGCGCTGAAGACGGCGGAGAGTTCGCTGGTCGAAGGCGCGGTGCTGGTCGCGATCATCCTGTTCCTGTTCCTCGGCGAATTCCGCTCGGCCATCGTCGTCATCGTCACGCTGCCGATGGCGATGCTGATCGCCTTCATCCTAATGCAGCAGTTCGGCGTGTCGGCCAATTTGATGTCGTTGGCGGGCCTGGCCATCGGCACCGGGATGATGGTGGACGGGGCGGTGGTGATGGTCGAGAACGCCTTCCGCTTGCTCGCTCATGCGAAGGAATCCGGCAAGCCGACCCAGAAGACCCACCTGATCCTCGAAGCCGCACGCGAGGTCGTGAATCCGGTCGCGTTCGCGATCCTGATCATCATCGTTGTCTTCCTGCCGCTGTTCTCGTTGACCGGGCTGGAAGGCAAGCTGTTCAAGCCGATGGCCTACACCATCACCTTCGCGATGGTGGGCTCGCTGCTGCTGTCGATGACACTGGTGCCGGTGCTGGCTGCGCTGATCCTGAAGCCGAAAGAGGAGCGCGACACCTTCCTCGTGCGCTGGGCCAAGAAAGCCTACCTGCCGCTGCTCGACTGGGCGCTGGAGCGCAAGAAGCTCGTGATCGGCTCGGCGCTCGTGCTGCTGGTCGGCTCGCTGGCGCTGTTCCCGTTCCTGGGCAAGGAGTTCATGCCGCAACTGCAGGAGGGCACGATCCAGTTCCGCGTGACGGGCATCCCTTCGACTTCGCTGGACGAGTCGATCCGCGTCTCCAACGTCGTCAGCGACGAGCTGCACAAGAAGTTCCCGCAGGTGCGTTCGGTGTTGGCCACCATCGGCCGCGCCGAAGGTGGCGAGACCACCGACGTGAACTACATGGAGATCAACCTCGACACCAAGCCGCAGTCCGAGTGGCCCGAGAAGATCACCTATGCCAAGCTGGCCGCCGAGATGCAGGAGGCGATGGAGAAGGTCGTGCCCACCGTCGTCTTCGGCGCGACGCAACCGATCCAGTCGCGCGTCGAGGAGTTGATCTCTGGCGTGCGGGCGACGCTGGCGTTGAAGCTCTACGGCGAAGACCTGGAAACGCTTGACCGCCTGACCGCACAGCTGAAAGGCGTGCTCGACAAGGTGCCCGGCGCGGCCGACCTCTCGGCCGAGGCCAACAAGGGCAAACCGCAGCTCGTGATCAAGGTCAACCGCGAGGCCGCTTCGCGCTACGGCATCAACGCCGACGAGATTCTCGAAGTCGTGCAGGCCGGCATCGGCGGGCAGGCGGTCTCGACGCTTATCGACGGCACCAAGCGCTTCGACATCGCGGTGCGGCTGGCCGACGGGTTCCGCGTCGATCCCACGGCCATTGCGGCGATCCCGATCCGCACCGGCGAGGGCGCGCTGGTGCCGTTCTCGCAGGTCGCGACCATCGAGCTGGACGAGGGCTACTCCTTCGTGCGCCGCGAGGCACTGCAGCGCTATGCCGTGCTGCAGCTCGACGTGAAGGGCCGTGATGTGGACAGCTTCGTGAAGGAGGCTGACGCGAAGATCAAGGAGCAGGTCAAGCTGCCGGCCGGCTACTGGGTCGAGTGGGGTGGTGCGTTCGAGAACCAGCAGCGCGCGATGGCACGTCTGGCGGTGATCGTGCCGTTGACGATCGGGCTGATCTTCATGCTGCTGTACACCGCGTTCAACTCCGTGCGCCATGCGTCGCTGATCATCGCCAACGTGCCGTTCGCGATCATCGGCGGCATCGTTGGCCTCTTCGTCAGCGGGCAGTACCTGTCGGTGCCGTCGGCGATCGGTTTCATCGCGGTGTTCGGCGTGGCGATGTTGAACGGCATCGTGATGGTGTCGTTCCTGAACGACCTGAGACGCAAGGGGCTTGCGGTGCGCGACGCGGTGCGGCAGGGCGCGGCGCTGCGATTGCGGCCCGTGTTGATGACCGCGTCGGTTGCCATCCTCGGCCTGATCCCGATGCTGCTGTCCACCGGGGTCGGCGCCGAAACGCAGCGGCCACTCGCCACTGTCGTTGTGGGCGGGCTGTTCACCTCCACGGCGCTGACGCTGCTGCTGTTGCCGTTGATCTACGAATGGTCCGAGCTTCGCGCCGAGGCGCGGCGCATTCGGGCCGATGCTGTCTTGCAGGGTGCGTGACGTGGCACTGGCTCACATCCTCGGCCTGACCTTGATGCCAGTCGCGGCGACCGTGCTCGGCGGTGCCATCGCTGTCGTCAAGGTCCCGAGCGAGAAGACGCGCAGCTTGGTGCAACACTTCGCGGCGGGCGTGGTCATGGCCGTGGTCGCCGGGGAGTTGCTGCCAGAGATGACCCGAGAGCATCGACCGCTCGGCGTGGTGATCGGGTTCGTGCTCGGCGTCGCCTTGATGCTCGGGGTCAAGGCGCTGACGGAGCGCATCGAACAGAAAGACGAGCAATCCGGCGACGGCAAGGCCGGACTGCTGATCGCGGTGGGCATCGACGTGTTTCTCGACGGGCTGCTGATCGGCGTCGGGTTCGCGGCGGGGGAACGGGTCGGCACGCTGCTGGTGGTCGCGCTGACTCTCGAACTGCTGTTCCTCGGTGTCTCGGTGGCCGCCAGCCTGACCGAGGCCAAGGTCGGCCGCGCACGCAGCCTGTTGACGGTCACCGGATTGAGCGTCCTGGTGGTTCTGGGCGCCCTGTTGGGTGGTTCTCTTCTCTCGGGCCTGTCTGGCCTGGCGCTGGAGATCGTGCTGTCGTTTGGTGCCGCCGCGCTGATGTACCTCGTCATCGAGGAATTGCTCACCGAAGCGCACGAGGTCAAGGAAACGCCGCTGATCACCGCGTCGTTCTTCGCCGGCTTCGTCGCGCTCTACCTGCTGGAGCTGATGGCATGAGCCACGGCCGTTACGGCATTCGTTTTCATTGAAGGGGCATGACATGAAGGAAATCAAGGCTTACGTTCATCGCAATCGTGTGGCCGATGTGATCGCCGCCGTCAAGGGAACGGCGGCATGGGGCTCGGCTCTGAAGGCCCAGGGGCACAACCTGGCGGTGTACATGGTCAAGGGTTCGCTGCTGCCGCTGGCCGATGAAGACCGCCATTACTCGATCGACCTCGGCGACGAGGTCGTCAACGAATACAAGCTCGAACTTCTTTGCGATGACGCCGAGGTGGATGAACTGGTCGATGCGATCCGTTCGGCAGCCCTCACGGGACAGCCCTATGCGGGCTGGATCACGGTGACGGAACTGGCCCAGGCCATTTCGGTGCCATGACTGCTTCGTCATGAATTTCAGACGATTCGCATCGCTCGTGTTCCTGGGCGCCATTGCGACCCTGTCGAGCGGCTGCGCAACCTCGCCCGCGCGGCCCGTCGAAGCCGACGGGACCTACTGTCATCGCGTTGGCAAAACCTACCGCCAGACGCTGACTTGCACCGCGCTTCCGGTGCCCTCTGCCGCCGTCGAGGCAGATGCAAAGCGGTTCGAAGCAACGCCTGAAGCGGGGATGCTGTACATCGTGAGAAGGCGTTGGGGTGACATGGCAAACCGGGTGCCGGTGTTCGTCGACGATCAGCCGGCTGTGCTGACGATTCCGTATTCAGTGGTGCGTGTCCGGCTGAGGCCTGGCAACCATCAGGTCGTGATCGAGTGGGAGGCCAAGCGTCACGTCACATACGTCAATGCTCGTGCCGGGGAGGTTCTGTTCGTCGAAGTTGAAGGCAGTGTGTGGGCCTGGGGCTCCACGTACAGTTGGGCGGAGCCTGATGCAGAGGGCGCCCGGCGACGGGCGCTTCGGTCGAAACTCATTGCAGACGTCAACCTGGGCCCATGACGATGGCGGTCACCGAAGGACTTGACGCTCCGGCCAGCACATGAAGACCGGACTGGATCGAGGCGTCGTCGCCGCATTGGGCGCGGCGCTCTTGTTCGGCGCGGGAACACCGTTCGCCAAGCTGCTGGTCACCCGCACCGATCCCTGGCTGCTCGCCGCCTTGCTCTATCTGGGCTCCGGCACGGGTCTCTGGTTGCTGCGTCGGGTGCGCCGCTCGCCCTCAGTGCGCCCGTCGGGGCACGAGTGGGGCTGGCTGGCTGGCGCTACGCTGGCCGGTGGCGTGGTCGGGCCCGTGCTGCTGATGTTCGGGTTGGCGTCCATGCCAGCCACCGGCGCCTCGTTGCTGCTCAACGCCGAGGGCGTGCTCACCGCCGCGCTTGCCTGGTTCGTGTTCAAGGAAAACTTCGACCGGCGCATCGCACTGGGCATGCTGGCCATCGTCGCGGGCGCGGTCGTGCTGAGCTGGCCAAGCGAGAGTGCGGGCTACAGCGGACTCGGCGCGCTCGCCGTGGTCGGAGCCTGCCTGGCCTGGGCCATCGACAACAACCTCACCCGCAAGGTGTCGCTGTCCGATGCCTCCTTCATCGCGATGGTCAAGGGGCTCGCCGCAGGCAGCACGAACCTGCTGCTGTCGTGGTGGCTCGGGGCCACCTGGCCCGGTACAGCGACCCTGGCCTCAGCGGCAGTGCTGGGCTTCCTGAGCTACGGCGCGAGCCTGGTGTTGTTCGTCGTGGCGCTGCGGCATTTGGGCACCGCGCGTACTGGCGCCTACTTCTCCGTCGCGCCGTTCTTCGGCGCCTTGCTCGGGGTGCTCATGCTTGGCGAGCCGGTCACGCCGGTGCTGCTGCTGGCCGGGGCGCTGATGGCCGTGGGTGTCTGGTTGCACCTGACCGAACGGCATGGGCACCTGCACACGCACGAGCCCGACGAGCACACCCACGAGCATGTCCACGACGAGCACCATCAACATTTGCACGAGAGCGGTGCCGCACCTGCAGAGCGGCACAGTCATGCCCATGTGCATGCCGCCACCACGCACAGCCATGCGCACTATCCGGACCCTCACCATCGTCACAGGCATTGAGCGCGGCGTGCCTGGAACCGACAAGAGCTTCCTGCAACTAGCCGGTTGTGGCTGAGGCCATTCCGGCGGGGAAATTGAGAATCGCTCTACACTTGCTCGATGCGTCTTCGGTTCCGTATCGTGTTGACATGGCTGTTGTTGCTGGCGTTGCCCTTGCAGGGCTTTGCTGCGGCAACCATGTTCAATTGCGGCTCGAACCACCATCGCCTGATGACGGCTGCGATGGCCGACACCACCGAAGCCGACGAGCACGCCGCCGGTGAGCAGCACCACCACGAGATGGGCGTCGCCGCCGATCACGACGAAGCGGCGTCGGTCGACGGCGACGCACTGTCGGTGCACCACCTCGACAAGCTTATGAAGTTCAAATGCAGCGCCTGCGCGGCCTGCTGCATGGGGGCGGCGATGCCCACTGCCGCCGTCACCTTCGAACCCCTGGCGCCGGCCGTTGCGCCGGCCACCTACGTGCCCACGTCGCACGTCGGCTTCGTCGCAGACGGGCCGGACAAACCTCCCAGACTTTTCTTCGTCTAACGGGCGCTGCACGCGCCCTCGCATCGCTTTGGCGGTGCGACGCCTGCGTTTTCTGACGCGGCAGCGCGTGCGCTTCATTGACCGTCGCCGGCCGCGCAACGCTGCTGGTGTTCGAGACGAGGATCGTCATGCTCTTGAAATCCAAGGCAGCGTTGCTGCCGATGTGGGCCATCGCCGGCCTGCATCTTGGGCTTGCGCCTGCGCAGGCTCAAACGCCCGCCGCTGCACCGGCTGCGGCGACCGCAAAGGCCAACCGGCCGGACCCCGCCGACGCGAAGGCGCCGGTTCCTTCTGCGCTTTACGCCTCACCACTGCGGGCCTATCAGGCGTTCGCTGAGCCGCAGGTCGCGCCCTGGCGCGAGACCAACGACCTGGTTCGCCAGCGTGGCGGTTGGCGCTCCTACGCCCGCGAGGCCCGTGAGCCCGACACCGCGCGGCCAGCCGCGCCCGCAGCGTTGCAGCCGGTGCCCGCTGCCACGCCGGCATCGGGCGGCCACACCGGCCACGGGATGAAGTGAGGTGAACGCCATGAACTCCCGCTCCCTCAAGTTGCCCCGCAAGCGGCTCATCCTCGCTTCACTCGCGCTGCTGGCCCTGAGCGGCTGCGCGTCGCTCAGCCCCGACGGTGGCTTTGGGCCGGTCGAGCAGGTCGCCAAGGACCGGCTCGGCAAGCAGGTCACCTGGGCGCGCAGCGATGCCGATCGCGACGCCATCGACAAGCGCGTGGCGCAGCTGCTCGAACAGCCCTTGTCGGCCGACGATGCCGTGCAGGTCGCTTTGCTGAACAACCGAGGCCTGCAGGCTTCGTTCGCCGAACTCGGCGTCAGCGAAGCCGACATGGTGCAGGCCGGTCGCCTGCCCAACCCCGGCTTCAGCTTCGGTCGCCTGACCCAGGGCTCCAGTGTCGAGATCGACCGTGGCATCCAGTTCAACCTGGCGCGGCTGCTGATGCTGCCGATGGTGAACCAGATCGAGGCGCGGCGCTTCGAGCAGGCGCGCGGTGCCGTCGCGCTCAGCATGCTGTCGCTGGCATCCGAGACGCGCAAGGCCTATGTGCTTGCGGTGGCCGCCGACGAAACCAAGCGCTACATGCTGCAAGTGCAGACTGCTGCCGAGGCCGGCGCCGAGCTTGCGCGCCGGCAGGCCCAGGCCGGCAACTGGAACAAGCTGCAGCAGGCGCGCGAGCAGAGCTTCTACGCCGATGCCGCGCTCAACCTCGCGCGCGCCGAGCAGGCACGCGGCGCAGCTCGCGAGCGCTTGACCCGGTTGATGGGCTTGTGGGGATCGCAGACCCAGTTCCGCCTGCCTGAACGCTTGCCCGACCTGCCCAAGGCGCCGAACGACCTGCCCGACATCGAGCAGACCGCAATGGCGCAGCGCCTGGACGTGCAGGCCGCCAGGCTCGGGACCGAGCAGCTCGCGAAGAACCTTGGGCTGACCCGCGCCACGCGCTTCGTCAACGTGCTGGAAGTCGGCGCGGTGCGCAACTCGTACAACGATGCGCCGACACAGCGCGGCTACACCATCAGCGTCGAGCTGCCGCTGTTCGACTGGGGCGGCGCGCGCGTTGCCAAGGCCGAGGCGATCTACATGCAGGCCGTCAACCGCGCGGCCGAAACCGCGATCAACGCACGCAGCGAAGTGCGCGGCGCCTATGCGAACTACCGCACCAGCTACGACATCGCCCGCCACGTCCGCGACGAGATCGTCCCTCTGAAGAAGCGCATCTCGGAAGAGAACCAGCTTCGCTACAACGGGATGCTGATCGGCGTGTTCGAACTGCTCGCTGACGCCCGTTCGCAGATCACGAGTGTCAACGGCTACATCGAGGCCCTGCGCGACTTCTGGCTAGCCCAGGCCGATCTCGACATGGCGCTGATTGGCACTCCGAGCATGACCGCACTGCCCGCCGCGATGTCCACGACGGACAGCGGCGCGGCGGCGCATTGAACCCCAAGGACCATCAGATGTTTTCGAGACGCAATTTCTTTCGGGGTGCGGGGGCTATCACGGCCGCCGCTGCAGCGGCTTCCGTCAGCCGCGTGGCGATGGCCGCGTTGCCGGAGCCGGTCATGCAGACCAAGCCCGACACGATGCCGCCGCTGGTGCCCAACACCGGCCGGCCCTACAACCCCGTGGTCACCCTGAACGGCTGGACGCTGCCCTGGCGCATGAACAACGGCGTCAAGGAGTTCCACTTGGTTGCCGAGCCGGTGGTACGCGAGATGTCGCCGGGCTTCAAGGCGCACCTGTGGGGCTACAACGGTCAGAGCCCGGGGCCGACGATCGAGGTAGTCGAAGGCGACCGCGTGCGCATCTTCGTCACCAACAAGCTGCCCGAGCACACGACGGTGCACTGGCACGGCCAGCGCCTGCCCAACGGCATGGATGGCGTGGCTGGCCTGAACCAGCCCGCGATCCAGCCCGGCAAGACCTTCGTCTACGAGTTCGTCGCGCGTCGCCCGGGTACTTTCATGTACCACCCGCACGCCGACGAGATGACGCAGATGGCGATGGGAATGATGGGCTTCTGGATCACCCACCCGAGGGCGAAGCATCCGCTGATCGAAGAGGTGGACCGCGACTTCGTCTTCCTGCTCAACGCCTACGACATCGACCCCGGCGCCTACACGCCGAAGATCATGACGATGCTCGACTTCAACCTGTGGAGCTGGAACAGCCGCGTGTTCCCGGGCATCGACCCGCCGGTGGTGCGCAAGAACGACAAGGTGCGCATCCGCATCGGCAACCTGACGATGACGAACCATCCGATCCATCTGCACGGCCACGAGTTCATGGTGACCGGCACCGATGGTGGCCCGACGCCGAAGACCACGCGCTGGCCCGAGGTGACGACCGACGTGGCGGTGGGCCAGATGCGGCAGATCGAGTTCCTGGCCGACGAGGAGGGCGACTGGGCGTTCCATTGCCACAAGAGCCACCACACGATGAACGCGATGGGCCACGACGTGCCGACCATGATCGGCGTGGACCACCAGGGCGTCGCCAAGCAGATCACCAAGCTGATACCCGACTACATGGTGATGAGCGAACGCGGCATGGCCGACATGGCCGAGATGGAGATGCCGCTGCCCGACAACACCGAACGAATGATGACCGGCGAAGGGCCGGTCGGCTCGGTCGAGATGGGCGGCATGTTCAGCGTCGTCAAGGTCCGCAAGGAACAGAAGGCCGGCGACTACAAGGACCCGGGTTGGTACCAGCACCCCAAGGGCACGGTCGCCTTCGAGTGGACGGGTGCGATGCCCGATCCCGCGCGGTTCCAGGCCGAGGGCGGGCAGTCGATGCCCACCGAAAACATGCCCATGAAAGAGGTCGAAGTTCAGGTCCGCAAGCCCAGCGGACACATGGGCCATTGATGCCTGCCCGCCAACCCCTCTGTTCACACCAACTTGAAAGGAATCTCCATGAACTACATCCACAGACTCTTGGCCATCAGCCTCGTCGCGCTCGGCAGCGCCGCATTCGCACACGGCGACGACGATCACGCCAAGACAGCAGGCGGCCACGTGGACGGCGGCCATGCCTCGGCGCTGGGCAAGCCCGGCGACCCGAAGAAGGTCACCCGCACAGTCGAGATCACGATGAGCGACGCGATGCGCTTCAGCCCGCCGAGCGTTGCCGTTAAGCGCAACGAGACCATTCGCTTCATGCTGAAGAACCAAGGCAAGGTCAAGCACGAGATGGTGCTGGGCACCATCAAGGAGCTGAAGGAACACGCGGCGCTGATGCTCAAGTTCCCCGAGATGGAACACGCCGACCCGAACCAGGCCAGCGTCGAAGCCGGCAAGACCGGCGAGCTGGTGTGGCAGTTCACCAAAACCGGGACTTTCGACTTCGCCTGCCTGCAACCCGGCCACTACGAGGCCGGCATGAAGGGGCAGGTGGTGGTGGCTGGCACCGCAACACCGGTGAAAGCCGACGGCCACGGATCGCACCAGCACTGAACATCCCCGGCATCAACGCAAGTCCGAACTTCAAAGGAACGACCATGAACATTTCCAAGACCCTGCTGACGGCGACAACGGCCGCGATGCTCTCAATGCTTTCTATCGCCGCGTCCGCGCAATCCGACCGCAACGCCGACATCGTGGTGGCCCAGGCCGCTTCTACCGACATGACCGAGGGCGAGATTCGCAAGGTGGACAAGGACACCAAGAAGATCACCATCAAACACGGCGAGATCAAGAACCTGGACATGCCGGGCATGACGATGCTGTTCCAGGTCAAGGACGCTGCCATGCTCGACATGGTCAAGCCTGGCGACAAGGTGAAGTTCAGGGCCGAGAAGGCCGGCGGCGCGATCGTGGTGACGGAGATTCAGGTCGCCAAGTGAACCCGCTCGCTACCAGAGGCCGGCGACGCCAGCGTGGCGATGATCGGGCACGGCAGCTCGTTGCCGGTGTGCTCGCATTCGGTGACGAGGTGCCGCAACACCTTCTGCATCCGCTTCAGGTCGGCGAGCTTCTGTTCGATCTGGCCAAGGCGGTCGGTCGCGATGCGACGGATTGACTTGCGGTGCGCACCGTCCTCCAGCCGCAGCAGCTCGGTGATCTCGTCCAGCGAGAAGCCGAGTTCCTGTGCGCGCTTGATGAAGTGGATGCGGGCGGTCAGTCCGACCGGATAGTGGCGGAACGCGCCGACCGTGGAGGGCACCGGCAGCAGCCCGCGCTGCTGGTAATAGCGGATGGTCTCGACACCAACGCCGGCTGCGCGGGCGAGCCGTCCGATGGTCAGGGATTCGGGTGCGGTTGCGGTCATGCAAAGAAAGTCCTTGACTCTGGGGTCGAGTACGGAGTCTATCCTTTGCGCATTTCCTTGCCACTGACGAGCAAGCAGAGGAGAACACCATGAACGAATCGACTTCGAATCACACCAGCCACTCAGGCCATGGCGGGCATTCCTGCTGCGCGCACCATGCCACCGCTGCCGATGACGTGTCGCCCGTGCTCAAGGACCCTGTGTGCGGCATGACCGTCACGACGAAGTCGCAGCATGTCCTGCACCACGAGGGCCAGCCCGTCTACTTCTGCAGCGCTGGCTGCAAAGCCAAGTTCGCCGCGAACCCCACCAAGTACGCCGCCATGCCGAATGCACCGGCGCCGGCCCTGAGCCCTGTGGAGGCGGTAGCAGGGGCAATCTACACCTGCCCCATGCACCCCGAGGTGCGCCAGGACCATCCCGGCGCGTGCCCGAAGTGCGGCATGGCGCTGGAGCCGGAGATGCCCAGCCTCGACGAAGGCGAGAGCCCGGAGCTGACCGACTTCAGGCGGCGCTTCGTCTGGACGTTGCCGCTCACGCTCATCGTCACCGTGCTGGCGATGGCGGGCCACCGGCTGCACTGGTTCGAGATGGCGACGCAAAGCTGGATCGAACTCGTGCTTGCCCTGCCGGTCGTGCTGTGGGCGGGCTTCCCCTTCTTCGAGCGGGCGCTGCACTCGGTGCTCAACCGCAGCCCGAACATGTGGACGCTGATTGGCCTGGGCACATCGGCCGCATTCGTCTACAGCGTCGTCGCGACGGTCGCGCCGGGGGTGTTCCCCGCATCCTTCGTGGCGATGGGGCGGGTGTCGGTCTACTTCGAGGCAGCGGCCGTGATCATCTCGCTGACGCTGCTCGGCCAGATTCTCGAACTCAAGGCACGGTCGCAGACCTCGGCCGCGATCAAGTCGCTGCTCGGTCTCGCACCCAAGACGGCGCGCCGCATCAACGCGAACGGCGACGAAGAAGACGTGCCGCTGACCCACGTTCATGTCGGCGACACGCTGCGCGTGCGGCCCGGCGAGAAGGTGCCGGTCGATGGCGTCGTCGTCGAAGGCAGCAGCGCGGTGGACGAATCCATGCTGACCGGCGAGCCGGTGCCGGTGACCAAGCGCGTCGGTGACAAGCTGATCGGCGCAACGATGAATACCAACGGTGCGCTGGTGATGCGCACCGAGAAGGTCGGCGCGCAGACCGTGCTGGCAGGCATCGTGCAGATGGTGGCGCAGGCGCAGCGCTCCAGGGCGCCGATGCAGCGCATGGCCGACCAGGTGGCCGGTTGGTTCGTCATGGCCGTGGTTGGTGTGGCGCTGCTGACCTTCTTCGGCTGGGGGCTGTTTGGCCCCGAGCCGAGCTGGGTCTACGGCCTGATCAACGCCGTGGCCGTGTTGATCATTGCCTGCCCGTGTGCGCTGGGTCTGGCCACGCCGATGTCGATCATGGTCGCCACCGGCAAGGCCGCGACACAGGGTGTGTTGTTCCGTGATGCGGCGGCCATCGAGAACTTCCGCAAGGTGGACACGCTGGTCGTCGACAAGACCGGCACGCTGACCGAAGGCCGGCCGCGCTTCGACCGCGTCGTGGCTGCGCCGGGCCACGACGACGATGAGGTGCTGCGTCTGGCGGCAAGCCTTGACCAGGGCAGCGAGCATCCGCTGGCGCATGCCATCGTCAGCGCAGCACGCGAGCGCGGCCTGACGTTCGACAGGGCCGACGGCTTCGAGTCCAGCACGGGCATCGGCGTGCGCGGCCAGCTGGCTGGCCGAGCGGTCGCGCTGGGCAACACCGCCTTGATGGACCAGCTCGGCGGATCGGTCAAGGCGCTGGAGACGCAGGCCGAAGCGCTGCGCTCGGAAGGGGCCAGCGTGATGTTCCTGGCAGTCGATGGACAGGCGGCCGGCTTGCTCGCGCTTTCCGACCCCATCAAGTCCAGTACCGCTGAGGCCTTGGCGGCCCTGAAGGCCTCTGGCATGCGCGTGGTGATGGCCACCGGCGACGGGCTGACGACCGCCAAGGCCATTGCTGCCCGCCTCGGCATCGACGAAGTGCATGGCGAAGTCAAGCCGGCGGACAAGCTGGCGCTCGTGGAGAAACTTCAGCGCGAAGGCCGTGTCGTGGCGATGGCGGGCGACGGCATCAACGATGCACCCGCACTGGCAAGGGCCGATGTCGGCATCGCGATGGGCACGGGCACCGACGTGGCGATGAACAGCGCGCAGGTCACGCTGGTCAAAGGCGACCTGCGCGGGATCATGCAGGCGCGTGCGATCTCCGAAGCGACCATCGCCAACATGAAGCAGAACTTGGGTTTCGCTTTCGTCTACAACGCACTCGGCGTGCCGCTGGCGGCCGGGCTGCTGTATCCATTCACCGGCTGGCTGCTGTCGCCGATGATCGCGGCCCTCGCGATGAGTCTGAGTTCGGCATCCGTCATCACCAATGCCATCCGCTTGAGAGGAAGCAGTCATGAAGGCATCTCGTCACGCAACCCGTTGTGGACTCCCAGCCCTCGCGGTTCTGGCTCTGGCGGCCATTGCCACTGACGCGATGGCCGAGGCGGTGGACATCACGTGGGACACAGCCGGTCGCTTCGAGCACACGGTGAGCGTAGCGCCCGGCAAGCCCGTCGAGGTTTGCGGCAAGCTGCCCGCGCGTGTCAAGGTGCGCTGGGACTACCGGGCCGCCGCGCCGTTGGACTTCAACGTGCACTACCACGTCGGGAAATCCATCGTGTTCCCCGCCAAGCGGTCCGCCGCCGTCGTGGCCCAGGGCAGACTCGACACGAAGGTCGAGCAGGACTACTGCTGGATGTGGACGAACAAGGCGGCCGAACCGGCGGCGCTCACGGTCAGGTTGGCGCGGGGACAATCATGAGCGGCTTTTCGGTCACGGATTCCGGGCATCGGCCCGTAAGCCGTTCGGCCTTGGTGCGACTACACTGGAATCTCGACCAACGAGTTGCTCGTTCGCACTTCAAGACATGACCCTCTCGCCGATCACCGCTGACGCAACCGCAGACGCATTCTGCGTCAGCGCTGCGCCTTGTGCGGAGCGCGCGGCCCATGAGCTGAAGGGGCGTTTGGCATGAGACGCAGCTTTGCGCGTTCGGTCGCGCGGATGCTCGTCGGCGTTGTGCTGTTGGCGCAGCTGGCTGTCTCCGCCTATGCCTGCCCGGGGCTGACAGCCGCGAAGGTGCAGATGTCGCCCGATGCCATGCAAGGCGACCAGTCTTCTTCGCCGCAGGGTGCCACCGTTCAACCGATGGCCAATTGCGAAGACATGGCTGGTGCCATGGACCCGTCGTTCGCTAACCTTTGCGCGGAGCATTGCCATCAGGGTCAGCAGAGCGATCAGGCTGCGACTGTGAGCGTTCCGGCGGCATTGCTCAACGCCTTGTACGTCACCCCACTGGCTCCCGAGCCCACCGCCGCCCCGCGCCCTGCGGCCGATGCGACGAGTGCACTGGTTGCGGCCTCTCCGCCGCACGCCATCCTGCACTGCTGTTTCCGAATCTGATCCTCCAGACCACGCTGCGCTGACGACCCTGCGGGTCGCCTCGGCGCATCGGTCGTGCTCGTCCCGCGCGTGGGCTCGTGCCCGTCGCTGGCTGCCGGGCCGACACGAAGCCGACGTTTCGTTGTCTGGAGATTCCATGTTCGCTTCTTCCGTTCCACACCTTCCGCGCCGGGGAGGGGCCGTGCTGGCCGTCCTTTGCTCGGCACTTTGCCTGGCATTCGTCAGCCACGGTGCCCACGCGCAGGCCAGCCTCACGCTTGATCAGGCTCTGCGGGCGGCGCAGGACCGGTCGCAGCAGCTCGTCGCGCAGGACGCAGCAGCCGCCGCGTCACGCGACATGGCCGTGGCCGCGGGGCAGCGGCCCGATCCGACGCTCAAGGTCGGCATCAACAACCTGCCGATCAACACTCCGGACCGCTTCAGCCTGACGCGCGACTTCATGACCATGCGCTCGGTCGGTGTGATGCAGGAGATCACTCGCAGCGACAAGCTCAAGGCGCGCTCGGCACGCTTCGACCGCGAAGCTGAAGCGGCCGAAGCCGCTCGCGCCGCGGCCTTGGCCAACTTGCGGCGCGACACCGCGATGGCCTGGCTGGACCGCCACTACCAGGAGCAGATGCTGGTGGTGCTGCGCTCGCAGCGCACCGAGGCCAGCCTGCAGATCGAGGCTGCCGATGCGGCCTACCGGAGCGGGCGCGGAGCGCAGGCTGACGTGTTCTCAGCGCGCTCGGCCGTCGCGCTGATCGACGACCGCATCCGGCTGACCGAACGGCAGATCGCCTCCGCCAAGACCCGCCTCGCACGCTGGGTCGGCGACGCCGCCGAGCAGCCGTTGGGGGACCTGCCACCGGTGACGACCGTGCACTTTCATCCCGACGGCTTGGCCGGTCAGATTGAGCACCACCCCGAGATCGCCGTGATGCGCAAGCAGGAGGAGATGGCGCGTGCGGACGCCGACATCGCGCAGAGCAACAAGCGCTCCGACTGGAGTGTAGAGCTGATGTATAGCCAGCGTGGGCCGGCCTACTCGAACATGGTGTCGGTCAATCTCTCGATCCCGCTGCGACTGGATCAGAAGAACCGGCAGGACCGTGACCTGGCCGCCAAGCTCGCGCTGGCCGAGCAGATGCGTGCGCAGCGCGAAGAGGCTACGCGTGAGCACTTGGCCGAGACGCGAAGCTGGTTGCAGGAGTGGCAGGGCAACCGCGAGCGGCTGGCGCAGTACGACGCCTCGCTGATCCCGCTCGCGATGGAGCGCACCCGCGCCGCGATGGCCGCCTACCGGGGTGGCAGCGGGCCCCTTGGCGCCGTGCTCGAAGCCCGGCGCATGGAGATCGACACCCGCATGGACCGCCTGCGCTTGGAGATGGAAACCGCAGGTCGCTGGGCCCAACTCGAATACCTGGTGCCACCGGAGCACGACGCCGCGGTCTCGACACGACCGACGGGCTCGATCGACAAGCAGGAGCGCTGAACATGAACACGAAACCCCTCCTGATCGGCCTAGCAGCCATCGGTATCCTCGGCGCCGCGGGCTACGGCTTCTATGCGACCGGCATGCAGCGAGGCATGGGGATGAGCGCCACATCCGCGTCCGTCGCCGTCGCGGGTGCCGCTGCGAATGGTGCGTCGGCCGCGTCCGGCGCCGCCACCGAAGCGGTGCCGCAGAGCATCGCTCAAGGCGAGGACGCGACCCGCCGGCACATCACCTCGGGCATCAAGGCCGGCGATGTCGATCCGATGACAGGCAAGAAGGTCCTCTACTACCATGACCCGATGGTGCCGGGGAACAAGTTCGACAAGCCGGCCAAATCGCCGTTCATGGACATGATGCTGGTACCGGTCTACGCCGACAGCGACGGTGACGGCAGCAAGGTGACGGTCAGTCCGCGCATCCAGCAGAACCTGGGCGTGCGCACCGCCGCCGTCACCGAAGGCACGCTGTCGCCGCAGGTGTCTGCGGTCGGCAGCATCGCCTTCAACGAGCGCGACCAGGTCATCGTGCAGGCCCGGGCCACCGGCTACGTCGAGCGCCTGCACGTTCGCGCCACGCTCGACCGCGTGGCCAAGGGCCAGGCGCTGGCCGAGCTGTACGTGCCGGATTGGATCGCCGCGCAGGAAGAGTTCCTGTCGGTGCGCCGGATGCAGGGCACCGACTTGGCATCGCTCGTCGACGGCGCACGACAGCGCATGCGCCAGGTCGGCATGAGCGACACGCAGATCGCGCTGGTCGAAAGCACCGGACGCACCCAGCCGCGCATCACGCTGGTCGCACCGATCGGCGGTGTCGTTACCGAGCTGATGGTGCGCGAGGGCATGACGGTGATGGCTGGTGCCACGCTGTTCCGCATCAACGGCCTGGGCACCGTGTGGGCGAATGCCGAAGTGCCCGAGAGCCAGGCGGCGCTGCTGCGACCGGGTGCGAAGGTCCAGGCCACGAGCCCGGCCGTCCCCGGCACGAAGTTCGACGGCAAGGTGCAGGCCATCCTGCCCGAGGTCAATGCCACCACGCGCACGCTGAAGGCCCGCCTCGAACTCGCGAACGCCAACGGCGCGCTGGTGCCGGGCATGTTCGTGCAGATGCAGTTCATGGACACGCGCAGCGAGAAGGTGCTGCTGATTCCCACCGAAGCCATCATCCAGACAGGCAAGCGCACGGTCGCGATGCTGGCGGAAGACAACGGCCGCTTCCGCCCCGTCGATGTCGAGATCGGCATCGAGAGCGGCGGGCAGACCGAAATCAAGCGCGGCTTGCAACTCGGCCAGCGCGTGGTCGTGTCGTCGCAATTCCTGATCGACTCGGAGGCCAGCCTGAAGGGCGTGGAGGCGCGGTTGAACGTCGAGCCGCCACCCACTGCCGCGAACACCGCACCCCGACATTCCGGCACCGGAAGGATCGAGGCGATCAGCCGCGACGCGATGACCTTGTCGCATGGCCCCATCGCGTCGCTGAAGTGGGGCGCGATGACCATGGACTTCAAGCTGCCCAAAGGTGGCGTGCCGCGTGGGCTGGAGGCGGGGGACCGAATCGACTTCGAGTTCTACATGGACGCCAACAGCCAGCCTCAGCTCACCAGCACGACCTTGCTGCAGCCGGAGCCAAAGGCTCCCGCGTCCGCAGCCTCGCGGAGCAAGCCATGATCGCCAAGCTGATCCGCTGGTCGATCGCCAACCGCTTCCTGGTGCTGCTGGCGACCGTGATGCTCAGTGCCTGGGGTGTCTACTCGCTGCTGCGCACGCCGCTGGACGCGCTGCCCGACTTGTCTGACGTGCAGGTCATCATCCGCACGACCTACCCGGGCCAGGCGCCGCGCATCGTCGAGAATCAGATCACCTACCCGCTGACGACGACGATGCTGTCGGTGCCGGGGGCGAAGACGGTCCGTGGCTACTCGTTCTTCGGCGACAGCTTCGTCTATGTACTGTTCGAAGACGGCACCGACCCGTACTGGGCACGCTCGCGGGTGCTGGAGTACCTGAACCAGGTGCAATCGAAATTGCCGCCCGGCGCGAAGGCCTCGCTCGGGCCGGACGCGACCGGTGTCGGCTGGATCTACCAGTATTCGGTGGTCGATCGCAGCGGCACGCAGGACGCAGGGCAACTGCGCGCTTTGCAGGACTGGTTCCTGAAGTTCGAGCTGAAGACCGTGCCGAACGTGGCCGAGGTGGCCTCGGTCGGTGGCATGGTGCGCCAGTACCAAATCCTGCTCGACCCCGACAAGCTGGCTGCCTACGGCATTGCGCACACCAAGGTGGTCGAGGCGATCCAGAAGTCGAACCAGGAAGCGGGCGGCTCGGTGCTCGAACTCGGCGAGGCCGAGTACGTGGTGCGGGCCTCGGGCTACCTGCAGTCGCTCGACGACTTCCGCAAGGTGCCGCTGGTTAGCACGGCGGCCGGGGTGTCGGTGCGCCTCGGTGACGTGGCTCGTATCCAGGTCGGGCCGGAGATGCGGCGCGGCATCGGCGAACTCGATGGCGAAGGCGAGGCTGCCGGCGGCGTGATCGTGATGCGCTCGGGCAAGAACGCGCTGGAGACGATTGCGGCGGTCAAGGAGAAGCTCAAGACCTTGCAGGCGAGCCTGCCCAAGGGCGTGGAGATCGTGCCGGTCTACGACCGCTCAGGCCTGATCGAGCGTGCAGTGGACAACCTCGGGCACAAGCTGCTCGAGGAGTTCGTTGTCGTCGCGGTGGTGTGTTTCATCTTCCTGTTCCACCTGCGCTCCGCCTTCGTCGCCATCGTCTCGCTGCCGCTGGGCATCCTGGCCGCGTTCATCGTGATGCACTACCAGGGCGTGAACGCCAACATCATGTCGCTGGGTGGCATCGCGATCGCGATCGGCGCGATGGTCGATGCGGCGGTCGTGATGATCGAGAACGCGCACAAGCACCTGGAGCGCTGGAGCCACGAGCATCCGGACCAGAAGCTCGAAGGCGAAGCGCGCTGGCGCGTGATCGGTGACTCGGCCGCCGAGGTCGGGCCCGCGCTGTTCTTCTCGCTGCTGATCATCACGCTGAGCTTCATCCCGGTGTTCACGCTGGAAGCGCAGGAGGGGCGGCTGTTCTCGCCGTTGGCCTTCACGAAGACGTATGCGATGGCCGCGGCGGCGGGCCTGTCAGCGACGCTGATCCCCGTGCTGATGGGCTACCTGATCCGGGGGCGCATACCTGACGAGAAGACCAACCCGTTGAACCGGTTCCTGATCGCGGTCTACCGGCCGCTGCTGAACGTCGTATTGCTTGCACCCAAGACCACACTGGCGGTCGCTGCCGTGGCTTTGGTGCTGAGCCTGTGGCCGCTGCAGCACATCGGCGGCGAGTTCATGCCACGTCTCGACGAAGGCGACCTGCTGTACATGCCGTCGGCGCTGCCGGGCCTCTCGGCCGGAAAGGCGGCCGAGTTGCTACAACAGACCGATCGGCTCATCAAGACCGTGCCCGAGGTCGCGAGCGTCTACGGCAAGGCCGGCCGCGCCGAGACCGCGACCGATCCGGCCCCCATGGAGATGTTCGAGACCACGATCCAGTTCAAGCCAAAGAGTCAGTGGCGGCCCGGTATGACGCAGGACAAGCTGGTCGATGAACTCGACCGTATCGTCAAGGTGCCAGGTGTGGCCAACATCTGGGTGCCGCCGATCCGCAACCGCATCGACATGCTGGCCACTGGCATCAAGAGCCCGGTGGGCGTGAAAGTGGCCGGCACCGACCTGGCCGTGATCGACCGCGTGACGGGCGAGATCGAGAAGGCGCTGAAGGATGTGCCCGGTGTCAGCAGTGCGCTGGCCGAGCGGCTGACCGGTGGCCGCTATGTGGACGTGACGATCAACCGCGACGCGGCGGCACGCTTCGGCATGAACATCGCCGATGTGCAGTCCGTCATCAGCTCGGCGGTGGGCGGTGACAACGTCGGAGAGACCGTGGAAGGCCTGCAGCGCTTCCCGATCAACCTGCGCTATCCACGAGAGACGCGCGATTCTCTGGAGAAGCTGCGCGTGCTGCCCATCGTCACCGAGAGGGGGGCGCGGCTGGTGCTCTCCGATGTGGCCGACATCCGCATCACCGATGGCCCGCCGATGCTGCGCAGCGAGAACGCACGGCTGTCGGGCTGGGTCTACGTCGACATCCGTGGTCGCGATCTGCGCTCGGCGGTGCAGGACATGCAGCGCGTGGTCGCCGAGAAGGTGGTCCTGCCGGCGGGCTATTCGATCTCGTGGTCGGGCCAGTTCGAGTTCCTGGAGCGCGCGACCGCGAAGCTGAAGGTCGTCGTGCCGTTCACGCTGCTGATCATCTTCGTGCTGCTGTACCTGACCTTCAAGCGCTTCGACGAGGCGCTGCTGATCATGGCGACGCTGCCTTTCGCGCTGGTCGGTGGCATCTGGCTGCTGTACCTGCTGAGCTACAACCTGTCGGTGGCTGGGGCGGTCGGCTTCATCGCGCTGGCCGGCGTGTCGGCCGAGTTCGGTGTGATCATGCTGCTGTACCTGAAGCAGGCTTGGGGCGAGCGTGTGGATGCCGGCACAACGACGACCGACGACCTGCTCGATGCGATTCGCGAAGGCGCGGTCTTGCGCGTGCGGCCCAAGGCGATGACTGTCGCGGTGATCCTGGCCGGCCTGTTCCCGATCATGTGGGGCACGGGCACAGGCTCCGAGGTGATGCAGCGCATCGCCGCACCGATGGTGGGCGGGATGATCACCGCACCGCTGCTGTCGATGTTCGTGATTCCTGCTGCGTACCTGCTGATGCGGCGCAAACGTGAGCCCACGGCATGGCGCTTCGCGTTCTGGCGGAGGCAGCAAGCGACGGTCTGACCACATCCGAAGCTGGTGCACCTTCGTTAGCGCTGCGCTGCTGCTTTGCGTGGCGCTGGCGGGTGCGGGCGCCTGTGGTTCGGTGCTGCTGACCTGCCCCCCGTGAGGCGGTCCAGATCAAGGTTAGTAGAGTCCGTTTTCCGAGGAAGGAACGGACATGAAGAAGAGCAGGTTCACGGACGAGCAGATCGTCGGGTTCTTGAGGCAGGCCGAGGCCGGCATGCCGGCCTCGTCAGGACTGCGCTCTTGCAGCCAACGTGGCGGCTACTTCACGACCTCGTAGGGGACTTCGCGATCTCGTAGTGTTTTCGCGATCTCGCTGGGGAGGGAGTTCACGACCGGCTCTGGGGTTCCCAGGACCGACGGAGCGCCTCGCCGTGATCGGGGGCCAGTTCATCTTTCACTTCCACAGGACTTCGCAAGTCGTTCTTTTAGAACGATATTTTCTTGATATCACCTGCGAAATCGTGTCTAAGTGCTTGATTTCATTGAGATTTCCTTACATCTCCGGTTGACCCGCCTGCAGGGCTCCGCTAAAGTGGGGCAAAGTGCACTTTAGTGGGATTCCGTGGCAGAGATTGTTTTCCAGGGGGCTTCGGCGCTCGCGCTCGACGCAAAAGGGCGGCTGGCCGTCCCGGCGCGCCATCGCGACGCCTTGAGCGCCCTGGCGCAAGGCCAGCTCACGCTCACCAAGCACCCGGTCGGCTGCCTGCTGCTCTTTCCCCGTCCGGCGTGGGAGAGCTTTCGCGACAAGGTCGCCGCGCTGCCGATGCGCGCCGAAGGCTGGAAGCGCATCTTTCTCGGCAATGCCATGGACGTCGAGATCGACGGCAGCTCGCGCGTGCTGGTCTCGCCCGAACTGCGCCAGGCGGCCGGCCTGTCCAGGGATGTGATGCTGCTCGGCATGGGCAGCCACTTCGAACTCTGGGACGTGCAGCGCTATCAGGCGCACGAAGCCGAGGTCATGCAGCAGGGCCTGCCCGAGACCTTGGGCGACTTCTCCTTTTGACGCCCATGAACCAGGGAGCAGGGTCTTGGCAGCACACCACCGTCCTGCTGCACGAGGCGGTCGATGCCCTCGTGACGGCGCCAAGCGGGCTCTATGTCGACGGCACCTACGGCCGCGGCGGGCACTCGCGGCTGATCCTCTCCCGGCTGTCGGACGCGGGGCGCCTGCTGGCGATCGACCGCGACCCCGACGCGGTGGCGCATGCCACCTCGGGCGCGGCGCGGGTCACGGACCCGCGCTTTCACATCGAGCATGCGGCCTACAGCGAACTGCCGGCCCTGCTGGCGGCGCGCGGCGTGACGCGCATTGACGGCTTGCTGCTGGACCTGGGCGTGAGCTCGCCGCAGATCGACAACCCCGAGCGCGGCTTCAGCTTTCGCGCCAGCGGCCCGCTCGACATGCGCATGGACCCGACGCGCGGCGAGAGCGCGGCCGACTACCTGGCGCGCGCCGACGAACGCGAGATCGCCACGGTGATCCGCGACTATGGCGAGGAGCGCTTCGCGACGGCGATCGCCCGCGCGCTGGTGGCGCGCCGGCTGGGCGGGCGCGCGGTGCGCACCACCGAGGCGCTGTCCGAGGTCGTGGCGCAGGCGGTCAAGACCCGCGAGCCGGGCCAGAACCCGGCCACGCGCACCTTTCAGGCCTTGCGCATCTTCGTCAACGCGGAGCTGACGCAGCTCGAACAAGGCCTCGCGGCGGCGCTCCAATGCCTGAAGCCCGGGGGGCGGCTGGTCGTGATCAGCTTTCATTCGCTCGAAGACCGCATCGTCAAGACCTTCATCGCGAGCCACAGCAAGGAGTTGGTCGACCGCCGGGCGCCGTTCGCGCCGCCCAAGCCGATGCGGCTGCGCGCCGTGACGCGGGTGAAGCCGAGCGCCGAAGAGGTGGCGGCGAACCCGCGCTCGCGTTCCGCGATCCTGCGGGTCGCGGAACGCACGGACGTGGGGGTGTCTGCATGACCCGGCTCAACGTCATGCTGCTGATCGCGCTGGTGTGCAGCTCGCTCTACCTCGTCAAGGTGTCCTACGAGTCACGGCGCCTGTTCGCCGAGCTCGACCGCGCACAGGCGCTGGCCCTGAAGCTCGAGAGCGACCATGAACGGCTGCTGGTCGATGCGCGGGCGCAGGCCACGCCGCTGCGCGTGGAGAAGGTTGCGCGCGACCGGCTGGGCATGCGCAGCGCCACGCCGGCGGTCACGGAGTACGTCGTTCCCCCGGCGCCGGCCGCCGAGCCCGCGCCCGATGCGGCCGAGGGGCGCCGATGAGCTGGATCGCCAGGCTGTTCGACCGCGGCGGCAAGGGCCGGCCCCGTCGCCCGGGCGCGCGCGCCGCCAGCGGTGCCGTGAGCGCGCGCAGCGTGCGCTATGCGAGCAGCCCGTTGCTGGCCTCCAAGACGCCGCCGTGGCGCTCGAAGTTCCTGGTCGGCCTGGTCGGCGCCGGCTTCCTGCTGCTGCTCGGCCGCGCGGTCTACGTGCAGGTGATCGGCACCGAGTTCTACCAGCAGCAGGGCGCGAACCGCTACGCGTACAAGCTGGACCTGCCGGCCAATCGCGGCCGCATCACCGACCGCAGCGGCGAGCTGCTCGCCTCCAGCGTGGAGGCGCCGACCGTGTGGGCCATTCCGCGCGACGTCACCGCGTCGGCGGCCGAGAAGCGCCAGCTCGCGAGGCTGCTCGACATGAGCTCGGGCGAGCTGGAGCGCCGCCTGTCGGACAACCCGAATTTCGTCTACCTGCGTCGCCAGATCGACGAGCCGGTCGCCCTGCAGGTGCGCGCGCTGAACCTGAAGGGCGTGCACCAGCTCACCGAGTACAAGCGCCGCTACCCCGCCGGCGAGGCGGCGGCGCACGTGGTCGGCTTCACCAATGTCGAGGACCGCGGGCAGGAGGGCATCGAGCTGGCGTTCCAGGGCGCGTTGTCGGGCCGCGACGGCTCGCGCCGCGTCATCAAGGACCGGCGCGGTCGCGTGGTCGAGGACATCGGCGAGAGCGTGCCGCCGGTCGACGGCCGCGACATCGAGCTCGCGATCGACACCAAGGTGCAGTTCTTCGCCTACCAGCGCATCCGCGACGCGGTGGCCGAGCACAAGGCCAAGGCCGGCAGCGTGGTGGTGCTCGATGTGCAGCGCGGCGAGGTGCTGGCGCTGGCCAACTACCCGAGCTACACGCCGGGCGAGCGCCACAACCTCGGCGGCGGGCAGCTGCGCAACCGCGCGCTGACCGACACCTTCGAGCCCGGCTCGACGATGAAGCCCTTCATCGTCGGGCTCGCGCTGGAGACCGGCCGGGTCACGCCGTCGACGGTGATCGACACCGCACCGGGGCGCCTGACGATCACCGGCAGCACCATCAGCGACGCCCATCCGCACGGCGCGCTCACCGTCGAGCAGGTGATCCAGAAGTCGAGCAACGTCGGCACCGTCAAGATGGCGATGCAGATGCAGCCGCGCGAGATGTGGGAAACCTTCAGCGCGGTCGGCCTGGGCCAGAAGCCGCAGATCGACTTCCCCGGTGCGGTCACGGGCCGCCTGCGGCCCTACAAGACCTGGCGGCCGATCGAGCAGGCGACCATGAGCTATGGCTACGGCCTGTCCGTCAGTCTGTTCCAGCTCGCCCGCGCCTACACGGTGTTCGCGCGCGACGGCGAACTCATCTCGACCAGCATCACCCTTGCACAGCCGCCGGGCACCGGCGTGCGCGTGTTCTCGCCCGAAACCGCGCGCGCCGTGCGCCACATGCTGCAGATGGCGGCCGGCGACGGCGGCACCGCGCCCAGGGCGCAGGCGATCGGCTACTCGGTCGGCGGCAAGACCGGCACCGCGCACAAGCAGGAAGGCAAGGGTTACGCCGACAAGAAGTACCGCGCCTGGTTCGTCGGGCTGGCGCCGATCAACAACCCGCGTATCGTGGTCGCGGTGATGGTCGACGAGCCGAACGCGGGCAAGTACTTCGGCGGCGATGTCGCCGCGCCGGTGTTCAGCGAGGTGGTGCAGAAGACGCTGCAGGCGATGGGCGTGGCGCCCGACCTCGACGTCAAGCCGCAGATCGTCGCGCGCCACGAGGACGCCGTGGAGGAGAGCTTCTGATGCTCACCGCCCTGCGTTCGCCCGCCGCCGCCGCCCGCTGGCTCCAGGAATGGACCACCGGCACGCTGCGCACCGACAGCCGCCTCGTGCAGCGCGGGGACGCCTTCATTGCCTGGCCCGGTCACGCGACCGATGGCCGCCGCTTCGTGCCGGCCGCACTGGCCGCCGGCGCCGCGACCTGCCTGGTCGAGGCCGATGGCGTGGAAGCCCACGGTTTCGACGATGCGCGCATCGGCACGCTGCCGGCGTTGAAGGCGGCCACCGGCGCGATCGCCGACGCCTACTTCGGCCATCCGTCGCAGCAGTTGCAGGTGGTGGCGACCACCGGCACCAACGGCAAGACCTCCACCGCGTGGTGGACCGCCCAGGCGCTGACGCTGCTGGGCCGGCGCTGCGGCGTGGTCGGCACGCTCGGCATCGGCGAGCCGCCGCTGCCCGGGGGCGATGCGCGCATCGAGTTCACCGGCCTCACGACTCCCGACCCGGTGACGCTGCACGGCGGCCTGCGCCGCATGGTCGACACCGGCTTCAAGGCCTGTGCGATCGAGGCCTCGTCGATCGGGCTCAACGAGCACCGGCTCGCCGCGCTGCGCATCGAGGTGGCGCTGTTCACCAACTTCACGCGCGACCACCTCGACTACCACGGCAGCATGGACGCTTACTGGGCGGCCAAGCGCGTGCTGTTCGGCTGGCCCGGGCTGAAGGCGGCGGCGGTCAACCTCGACGACGCGCAGGGCGCCGAACTGGCCGGCAGTCTGGCCGGCCACGTGCCGGACCTGTGGACCTATTCGCTCGAGCGCGACGACGTGCGGCTGCGCGCCCGCGACCTCGGCTACGTCGATGGCGGGCTCGCGTTCACGCTCTACGAAGGCGGCACGGCGCTGCCGGTGCGCAGCGGCCTGATCGGCGACTACAACGCTGCCAACCTGCTGGCCGTCATCGGCGGCCTGCGTGCGCTCGGCGTGCCGCTGGCCGAGGCGGTGCGCGTGGTGCCGCAGCTCACGTCCGTGCCGGGGCGCATGCAAAGGGTGTCGGCAGCCGGGCCGCAGGGCACGTCGCGCAGTCCGGCGCCGAACGGCCCGGAAGTCATCGTCGACTACGCGCACACCCCCGACGCGCTGGAGAAGGCCCTGACGGCGCTGCGCCCGCTGGCCCGCGCGCGCGGCGGGCGGCTGCTGTGCGTGTTCGGCTGTGGCGGCAACCGCGACGCCACCAAGCGCCCGCTGATGGCGGCGGTCGCCGAGCGTCTGGCCGATCGCGTGATCGCGACCAGCGACAACCCGCGCGACGAGCTGCCGGCGGCGATCCTGGCCGGCGTCGTGGCCGGCTTCGTGTCGCCCGCGAAAGCCGAAGTGATCGAGGACCGCCGCGCGGCGATCGCACGGGCCGTCGGCACGGCCGATGCGCACGACGTGCTGCTGGTCGCCGGCAAGGGGCACGAGGACTACCAGGAGATCGCGGGCGTCAAGCAGCCGTTCTCCGATGTCGCCGAGGCGCAGCGCGCGCTGGCGGCGCGAGGGGCAGCGGCATGAGCGGCGTGATGATGGACCTGCGGCTCGCGCACGGCCTGCTGCCGGGCTCGACGCTGGTCGGCGATCCGGCCGCGCAGATCCTGCGCGTGCACAGCGACACCCGCACGCTGCGCGCCGGCGACCTGTTCGTCGCGCTCGAGGGCGAGCGCTTCGACGCGCACGACTTCCTGCCACAGGCGCGCGCCGCCGGCGCGGTGGCGGCGATCGCCGAACGCGGCCTCGCCGAGGCCGGCCTGCCGGGCCTGCAGGTCACCGACACCCGTGCCGCGCTCGGCACGCTGGCCGCGAACTGGCGCGCGCGCATGAGCCTGCCGCTGATCGCGGTGACCGGCAGCAACGGCAAGACCACCGTCACGCAGATGATCGCCAGCATCCTGCGCGCCTGGGTCGGCGATGCGGCGTTCTCGACCGAAGGCAACTTCAACAACGACATCGGCGTGCCGCTGACGCTGCTGCGGCTGCGCCAGGACGGCGACACGTGGCACCGCGCCGCGGTGGTCGAGCTGGGCATGAACCACGTGGGCGAGATCGCGCAGCTCGCGCGCATGGCCGCGCCCACGGTCGCGCTGGTCAACAACGCGCAGCGCGAACACCAGGAGTTCATGCCGAGCGTCGAGGCGGTGGCGCGCGAGAACGGCGCGGTAATCGAGGCGCTCGGCCCGAGCGGCACTGCGATCTTCCCGTCCGACGATGCCCACGTGGCTGTCTGGCAGGCGCTGGCCGGCGCACGGCCCACGCTGAGCTTCTCGCTCGAAGGCCCGTCCGACCTGCTGGCCGAGGCGGTGTGGAGCGACGACCACTGGGCCGCCGTGCTGCACACACCGGTCGGTGCCACCGCGATCCGGCTGCACGTGGCGGGCTGGCACAACGTCAGGAACGCGCTCGCCGCGACCGCCTGCGCGCTGGCCGCCGGTTGTCCGCTGCAAGCCATTGCACGCGGCCTCGAAGCCTTCTCGCCGGTCAAGGGCCGCTCGCAGGTCAAGGCGCTGCAGCGCGGCGGCCGGTCGGTCACGCTGATCGACGACAGCTACAACGCCAACCCGGACTCGGTGCGCGCGGCGATCGACGTGCTGGCCACCTTGCCGGGCCCGCGCTGGCTGGTGCTCGGCGACATGGGCGAGGTCGGCGACCAGGGCCCGGCCTTCCATGCCGAGGTCGGTGCCTACGCCGCAGCACGCCAGGTCGACGCGCTGTGGACGGCCGGTGCGGCCAGCGCGGCGGCGGCATCCGCCTTCGGGCCGGCCGCGCGGGCCTTCGCGAGCGTCGGCGAGCTGATCGCGGCCTTGGGCGTCGGTGGCGGGGGCGGTGAGCGGGCACTGGCGCCGGCCGTTCCCGACGCGGCAGCGATCGTCGTCAAGGGGTCGCGCTTCATGAAGATGGAACAGGTGGTCGCGGCGCTGCAGGCGAGCGCCGAAACCCCCGGGGGAGAACGCTCATGAGCATCGAGATGCCGGCGCGAGGACGACCATGCTGATCACCCTGTCGCAATGGTTGCAGGTGCTCTACCCGGAGCAGCTGGGTTTCCTGCGCGTGTTCCAGTACCTGACCTTTCGCGCCGTGATGGCGGCCATGACGGCGCTGCTGATCGGCCTGGCGCTCGGGCCCTTCGTGATCAAGCGGCTGGCCCACCTGAAGATCGGCCAGCCGATCCGCGAGTACGGCGTTGCCGAGCACATGGCCAAGCAGGGCACGCCGACGATGGGCGGTGCGCTGATCCTGCTGGCGATCGCAATCAGCACGCTGCTGTGGTTCGACTGGAGCAACCGCTTCGTCTGGATCGTGATGATCGTCACCTTCGGCTTCGGCGCGATCGGCTGGGTCGACGACTGGCGCAAGGTGGTCGACAAGAACCCCGAAGGCATGCGTTCGCGCGAGAAGTACTTCTGGCAGTCCGTGATCGGCCTCGTCGCCGCGCTCTACCTCGCGTTCAGCGTGTCGGAGACCTCCAACCTGCGCGTGCTCGAACTCTTCATGCGCTGGGTGCAGAGCGGCTTCTCGAACGACCTGCCGCCCAAGGCCGACCTGATCGTGCCCTTCTTCAAGAGCATCAGCTACCCGCTCGGCGTGTTCGGCTTCATCATCCTCACCTACCTCGTGATCGTCGGCAGCAGCAACGCGGTCAACCTGACCGACGGGCTCGACGGCCTGGCGATCATGCCGGTGGTGATGGTCGGCTCGGTGCTGGGCATCTTCGCCTACGCGACCGGCAGTTCGGTGTACTCGAACTACCTGCTGCTGCCGCACATCCCCGGCGCCGGCGAGCTGATGATCTTCTGTGCCGCGCTGGCCGGCTCGGGCCTGGCCTTCCTGTGGTTCAACGCCTACCCGGCGCAGGTGTTCATGGGCGACGTGGGCGCGCTCGCGCTGGGCGGCGCGCTCGGCACCATCGCCGTCATCGTGCGCCAGGAGATCCTGCTCGGGATCATGGGCGGCATCTTCGTGCTCGAAGCCTTGTCGGTGATGGCCCAGGTCGCCTGGTTCAAGTACACGAAGCGGCGCTACGGTGCCGGGCGGCGCATCCTGCTGATGGCGCCGCTGCACCACCACTTCGAGAAATCCGGCTGGAAGGAAACGCAGGTCGTCGTGCGTTTCTGGATCATCACCATGCTGTTGTGCCTGGTCGGCTTGTCGAGCCTGAAGTTGCGCTGAGCCGGACGCCATGAACGCACTGCAGGATCAAACCGTTCTCGTGCTGGGCCTGGGAGATTCCGGCCTCGCGATGGCGCAGTGGTGCGCCCGCGGTGGCGCGCTCGTGCGCGTGGCCGACACGCGCGAGGCCCCGCCGCAGGCCGCGGCGCTGGCGCAGCACGTGCCGGGAGCGACGCTGAGCTGCGGTTTCGACGCCGGGCTGCTGGACGGCGTGCAGCGCGTGCTCAAGAGTCCTGGCCTGTCGCCGCTCGACCCGGCGCTGGCGCCGCTGCTGGCGCGCGCCGCGGAGCTGGGCGTGCCGGTCGAAGGCGAACTCGACCTGTTCGCGCAGGCGCTGACCGAACTGAAGGCCGGGCGCGGCTACGCGCCGAAGGTGATCGCGATCACCGGCACCAACGGCAAGACCACCACCACGGTGATGTGCGGCCAGCTCGTCGAGCGCAGCGGGCTGCGCGTCGCGGTGGCCGGCAACGTGGGCCCGACGATGCTGGGCACGCTGGCGGCAGCGCTGGATCAGGAGGGTGAGATGCAGGCAGTGCTGCCCTCACCCCAGCCCTCTCCCGCCGGGGCGGGAGAGGGGGCCGATCCGGCACCGCTGTCTCCTGCTCCCTCTCCCGCGCCAGTGGGAGAGGGCCGGGGTGAGGGCTCGTCCCCGGACGAACCGCCCGACGACGAGGACGCCCCGCTGCAGCTCGCGTCGCCGCCGCCCGCCGCGCCGGTGTTCGAGCACCTGCCCGAGGCCTGGGTGCTGGAGCTGTCGAGCTTCCAGCTCGATGGCGTGCGCGGCTTCGTGCCGAGCGCTGCGGTGGTGCTGAACGTCACGCAGGACCACCTCGACTGGCACGGCTCGATGGCAGCCTATGCGGCGGCCAAGGCGCGCATCTACGGCCCGGCCGACGCCCGGGACTGCACGATGGTGGTCAACCGCGACGACCCGCAGGTCGAGGCGATGGTTCCCGCGCCGCTGCCGCAGAAGGGCCGCCTCGCCAAGCCGCTGGTGCGCAAGGTGATCCGCTTCGGGCTCGACGCGCCGCAGCGCCCCGGCGACTACGGCCTCGTGGTCGAGCACGGCATGGCCTGGCTGGTGCGTGCGCTGGAGGCCGACGAGACCCTGCGCCGCCGCAAGAGCGACGAGCCCGACGAGATCCACCTGCAGCGGCTGATGCCGGCCGACGCGCTGCGCATCCGCGGCCGCCACAACGCCGCCAACGCGCTGGCCGCGCTGGCGCTGGCCACGGCAATAGGCCGGCCGCTCGCGCCGATGCTGCACGGTCTGCGCGAGTACGGCGGCGAGCCGCACCGTGTCGAGCTCATCGCCACGGTGGGCGGCGTCGAGGCCTACGACGACAGCAAGGGCACCAACGTCGGCGCCACGGTGGCGGCGCTCGACGGCCTGGGTGCCGACAAGGCGCCGGCCAAGCTGGTGGTGATCCTCGGTGGCGACGGCAAGGGCCAGGACTTCACGCCGCTGGCCGCCCCCGTGGCGCGACATGCGCGCGCGGTCGCGTTGATCGGCCGCGACGCCGCGGCGATCGAGGCCGTGCTGGAGCCCGGCGGCGTGCCGCTGGCCCGGCACGACACGCTGCAAGCCGCCACCCGCTGGTGCTTCGGCCAGGCCCGCGCCGGCGACGCGGTGCTGCTGAGCCCGGCCTGCGCGAGCCTCGACATGTTCCGCAACTACGCGCAGCGCGCCGCAGTGTTCGGCGACGAGGTGCGCGACATCGCGCACGAGCAGGGAGAAACGGCATGAGCTGGTCGCCGGCCGCGCTCGGTGCCCGCGTCGGCTTCGACGCGCTGAAGGCGCGCGTGGCCGCCTTGCTCGGTCGCGGCACGCGCGGCGAGGCGCTGCCGATCCGCGACTGGGTCAGCGTGTCCAGCGGCCAGCCGGCACGCCTGCTGGGTTTCGATCAGGCGATGGTGTGCGTCGTGATCGCGCTGCTCGCGCTCGGTCTGGTGATGGTCTATTCGACCTCGATCGCGCTGCCCGACGACCCGCGCACCGCGCGCTTCGCCCCCACCCCGTACTACCTGATGGTGCGTCACGCCTTCGGCCTGCTGATCGCGCTGGCGGCGTCGCTCGCGGTGGTGCAGGTCCCGCTGCGCGTGTGGGAGCGCTGGGCACCGTGGTTGTTCGTGATCTCGCTGGTGCTGCTGGTGCTGGTGCTGATCCCGCACATCGGCCGTGCCAGCAAGGGCGCGCGGCGCTGGATCCCGCTGGGCTTCATGAGTTTCCAGCCGAGCGAACTGGCGAAGCTGGGCATCGCGATGTACGCCGCGAGCTACATGGTGCGCAAGATGGAGATCAAGGAGCACTTCACCCGCGCCGTCGCGCCGATGGCCGTCGCGCTGGCCGTGATCGGCCTGCTGCTGCTGGCCGAGCCCGACATGGGCGCCTTCATCGTCATCGCGGCCGTCGCGATGGGCATCCTGTTCCTGGGCGGCGTCAACGGCCGCATGTTCCTGCTGAGCATCGCGGTGCTGCTGGGTGTCTTCGTGTCGATGATCGTCGCCAGCCCCTGGCGCGCCGAGCGCATCCTCGCCTTCCTGAAGCCCTGGGACCCGCTGTACGCGCAGGGCAAGGGCTATCAGCTCACGCACTCGCTGATCGCGCTGGGCCGCGGCGAGATCTTCGGCCAGGGCCTGGGCTCCAGCGTCGAGAAGCTGCACTACCTGCCCGAGGCGCACACCGACTTCCTGCTGGCCGTGATCGGCGAAGAGCTCGGCTTTGTCGGCGTCGCGCTCGTGATCGCCGCGTTCTTCTGGCTCACGCGGCGCATCTTCCACATCGGCCGCCAGGCGATCGCGCTCGACCGCGTGTTCTCCGGCCTGCTCGCGCAGGGCCTCGGCATCTGGATGGGCGGGCAGGCCTTCATCAACATGGGCGTGAACCTGGGCGTGCTGCCGACCAAGGGGCTGACCTTGCCGCTGATGAGCTACGGCGGCTCGGCGATCCTGATGAACTGCGTGGCGCTGGCGATCGTGTTGCGCGTCGATATCGAGAATCGACAGCTCATGCGGGGAGGGCGCGCATGAGGGGCTTTCTCATGCAGGACATGCCCGAGGCCGTCGGTCTCGCGCGGTGCCGTGCGCGGCAGCCCGTCGGGTTTCGCCCCGGCAGGGCGACCTACTTTCTTTTGCTGGCTCAAAAGAAAGTAGGCAAAGAAAAGAGCCTCAATACATCGGGTCGTCTTGTCTCTCACGAGGGCTCGGTCGATCCCGACCGAGGCTCGTCACAGGCCGCATCGTCCAGGCAGAAGAGCCGGCCGAATGCGGTTCGGGCCCTTTGCTTTGGTTACTTTCATTTGGGCCAGCAAATGAAAGTGACTCGCCCCGCCGGGGCGAGACCCGGCGCGCTGCCCCGCGGGGCTCAGGCCTGCCGGCAAGGCGCCGCGGATCGCGCGATCCCAAAGACGCAGCAGGCGAGCGCAGGAGTCACGCCATGACTCAACGCCACCTCGTCGTCATGGCCGCCGGCACCGGCGGCCACATCATCCCCGGCCTGGCCGTCGCGCAGGAGATGCAGCACCGCGGCTGGACCGTCAGCTGGCTCGGCACCGCGCAGGGCATGGAGAACCGCCTCGTGCCGCCGGCCGCCGAGTCGGGCATCGAGATGGACACCATCTCGTTCAGCGGCCTGCGCGGCAAGGGCCTCGTGCACACGCTGACCGGCGGGCTGCGCCTGCTCGGCGCGTTCGCGGCCTGCCTGAAGATCTTGCGCCGGCGCGCCGCCACGGCGGTGCTGGGCATGGGCGGCTACGTGTGCTTCCCGGGCGGGCTGATGGCCTCGCTGCTCGGCAAGCCGCTGCTGCTGGTCAATGCCGACGCGGCGCTGTTGATGAGCAACCGCGCGCTCAAGCCGGTGGCCGACCGCATCGCCTTCGGTTTCGACGGCGCCGCCGCGGCGACCACGAAGCAGGCGGTCGTCACCGGCAACCCGGTGCGCGCCGAGATCGAGGCGCTGCCGGCCCCGGCCGAGCGCTACGCCGGCCGCGAGGGCCCGCTGCGCCTGCTGGTGGTGGGCGGCAGCCTGGGCGCGCGCGTGCTCAACGAGACGCTGCCGCAGGCGCTGGCCCTGATGGCGCCGCACGAACGCCCGTGGGTGCTGCACCAGACCGGCCAGCTCAACCGCGACGGCGTGAAGGCCGCCTATGCGGCGGCCGGCATCGACGAGGGCGTCGAGGTGCTGGCCTTCATCGACGACATGGCAGCGCGCCTGGCCCACTGCGACTTGGTCATCTGCCGCGCCGGCGCGGTGACGGTCAGCGAGCTGTGCGCCGCCGGGGTGGCCAGCGTGCTGGTGCCGCTGATCGTCAGCACCACCTCGCACCAGCGCGACAACGCGCTCTACATGGCACAGCACGGTGCGGCGCTGCACCTGCCGCAGAGCGAGCTGACGCCGCAGGGCCTGGCCGAACGCTTGCGCGGCTTCGGCCGCGCGCAGCTGGTCGAGATGGCGGAGAAGGCGCGCGCGCTGTCGCGCCCGCGGGCCGCGGCACGCGTCGCGGACGAGATCGAGCGTCTCGTGCGAAAGGAGGTGCTGTGATGAACCTGCAGACACTTGCGAACGCGGGCCGAGCGCCGGGCCGCCCCAAGCCGGCCCGTATCCCCTCGGGGGATCGGCCGACGTACTCGTCGGACGAGGGGCTGTCATGAAACATGCCGTCAAGCACATCCACTTCGTCGAAGGGCCACGGGCGCCGACGAAGCGACCGAGTGCCGCGGAGGGGCTGTCATGAAACATGCCGTCAAGCACATCCACTTCGTCGGCATTGGCGGCGCCGGCATGAGCGGCATCGCCGAGATCCTGCACAACCTCGGCTACACCGTCTCCGGTTCCGACCAGAGCGACGGCGCGACGACGCGCCGGCTCGCCTCGCTGGGCATCCGCGTGGCGATCGGACACGACGCGCTTCACATCGCCGGGGCCGAGGCGGTGGTCACGTCGACCGCGGTGAAGGGCGACAACCCCGAGGTCATCGCAGCGCGCGCCAAGCGGGTGCCGGTGGTGCCGCGTGCCGTGATGCTGGCCGAGCTGATGCGGCTGAAGCGGGGCATCGCGATCGCCGGCACGCACGGCAAGACGACCACCACCTCGCTGGTCGCCAGCGTGCTGGCCGAGGCCGGGCTGGACCCGACCTTCGTGATCGGCGGGCGGCTCAACAGCGCCGGCGCGAACTCGCGGCTCGGCGCCGGTGACTACATCGTCGTCGAGGCCGACGAGTCGGACGCGTCGTTCCTGAACCTGATGCCGATCCTGAGCGTCGTGACCAACATCGACGCCGACCACATGGACACCTACGGCCACGACCTCGGCCGCCTGAAGCACGCCTTCCTGGAGTTCCTCCACCGCATGCCGTTCTATGGCGCGGCCATCGTCTGCGGCGACGACCTCGGCGTGCGCTCGATCATCCCGATGATCTCGCGCCCGGTGGTGAGCTACGGCTTCGCAGAGGACGCCCAGGTCCGCGCCGTCGGCGTGCAGGCGCTGCCCGGGGGCCAGATGCGCTTCACCGCGCAGCGCCGCAACGGCGTGGCGATGCCCGACCTGCCGGTCATGCTGAACCTGCCGGGCCTGCACAACGTGCTCAACGCGCTGGCGGTCATCGCGGTGGCGGCCGAGCTGGAGTTGCCCGACGCGCCGGTGCAGAAGGCGCTCGCCGCCTTCGACGGCGTGGGCCGGCGCTTCCAGCGCTACGGCGAACTCGCGCTGCCGGCCGGCGGCAGCTTCACGCTGATCGACGACTACGGCCACCACCCGGTCGAGATGGCCGCGGTGATCGCCGCGGCGCGCGGCGCCTTCCCGGGCCGCCGCCTCGTGATCGCCTTCCAGCCGCACCGCTACACGCGCACCCGCGACTGCTTCGAGGACTTCGTCAAGGTGATGGGCACCGCCGATGCGGTGCTGCTGAGCGAGGTCTACGCCGCCGGCGAAGCGCCGATCGTCGCCGCCGACGGGCGGGCCCTGACGCGCGCGCTGCGCGTGGCCGGCAAGCTCGAGCCGGTGTTCGTCGACGAGATCGCCTCGATGCCGCGGGCGATCGCGGAGAACGCGCAGGACGGGGACGTGGTGATCACGATGGGCGCGGGGTCCATCGGGGCGGTGCCCTCCCAGGTGGTGGATCTGGTGGGGATGAGATCATGAGCACGACCCCCATCGACCCCAAGTCCTTCGGCAAGGTGGCCGTGCTGATGGGCGGCACCTCGGCCGAGCGCGACATCTCGCTGATGTCGGGCGGCGGCGTTCTCGCGGCGCTGCAGGCCCAGGGCGTCGATGCCCACGCCTTCGATCCGAAGGACCACGACCTGATCGAGCTCAGGCGCCAGGGCTTCCAGTGCTGCTTCATCGCCTTGCACGGCCGGCACGGCGAGGACGGCACGGTGCAGGGCGCGCTGGAGCTGTTGCGCATCCCGTACACCGGCTCGGGTGTGATGGCGAGCGCCATCGCGATGGACAAGATCATGACCAAGCGCGTGTGGCTCGCCGAGGGCCTGCCGACGCCGCGCTATGTGCGGCTCGCGCCCGACGAGCAGACGCGCGAGCGCCTCGTCGGCGTGCCCGACGAGCTGGGCCTGCCGCTGATCGTCAAGCCGCCGCGCGAGGGCTCGTCGATCGGCGTGACCAAGGTGCGCGGCTATTCACAGATGCAGGACGCCGTGCGGCTCGCCGCGAGCCACGACCCCGACGTGCTGTGCGAGGAGTTCATCGACGGGGCCGAGCTCACCTGCCCGGTGCTGGGCGAGGGCGCGAGTGCCGTCGCGCTGCCCGTGATCCGCATCGTGCCGCCCGAGGCCGGCTACGACTACCAGAACAAGTACTTCACCGACGAGGTGCAGTACCTGTGTCCGAGCGGCCTGCCGGCGCCCGAGGAGGCCGAGATCCAGCGCATCGTGCTGGCCGCCTACCGCGCGCTCGGCTGCCGCGGCTGGGGCCGGGCCGACCTGATGCTGCGCGCCAGCGACCGCAAGCCCTTCCTGCTGGAGATGAACACCTCGCCGGGCATGACCGGCCACTCGCTGGTGCCGATGTCGGCCAAGGCAGCGGGTCTCGGCTACGAGCAGCTGTGCCTGCAAATCCTGCAAGGAGCGGCGCTCGACGCCTGAGCACCATGGTCCGCCGCCCCCGCCCACCGCCCAGGCCGCAGCCGCTGCCGGCCGACGTGCGCCTGATGCACACCGCGGCCAGGTTGCTGTTCGCGTTCGCGCTGCTCGCCTTCGCCGGCCTGGTGCTGATGTGGGCGCTGCGGGCACCGCTGTTCACGCTGCGCGGCATCCGCGTGGAAGGCGATGTCATGCGCAACAGCGTCACGACGATCCGCGCCAATGCGATGCCCAAACTGGCCGGCAACTTCTTCAGCGTCGATCTCGCGCGCGCCCAGCAGGCCTTCGAGTCCGTGCCCTGGGTGCGCCGCGCCGCGGTGCAGCGCGTGTGGCCGAACCGCCTGGCGGTGCGCCTCGAGGAGCACCGCGTGGCCGCCTGGTGGCACGAGGAAGAGGGCGAAGACAAGCTCGTCAATGTGCAGGGCGAGGTGTTCGAGGCCAACCCCGGCGACGTCGAGGACGAAGGCCTGCCGGTGCTGCAGGGCCCCGAGGGCAGTTCGGCGGCGATGCTGGCGATGTACCGACGGCTCGCGCCGGTGTTCGAGGCCATCGATGCCCGCATCGAGACGCTGGTGATGAGCGCGCGCGGCTCCTGGCGGGCCGAGCTCGACAGCGGCGCGCAGGTCGAACTCGGCCGCGGCGGCGAGACCGAGGTGATGGCCAGGGTGCAGGCCTTCGCCGGCACCGTCACGCAACTGACCGCGCGCTACCAGCGCCCGCTGGCCTACGCCGACCTGCGCCACACCGACGGCTATGCGCTGCGGCTGCGCGGCGTCGGCACGACGGCACCGACGGCGGTGAAGAAATAGAAAAGGCGGACAGCACATGGCCAAGGAATACAAGGATCTCGTCGTCGGACTCGACATCGGCACCGCGAAGGTGATGGCGGTGGTGGCCGAAGTGCTGCCCGACGGCGCACTGCGCGTGGCCGGCATCGGCACCGCATCGGCGCATGGGCTCAAGCGCGGCGTGGTGGTCAACATCGACGCGACGGTGCAGAGCATCCAGCAGGCGCTCAAAGAGGCCGAGATGATGGCCGACTGCAAGATCACGCGCGTCTACACCGGCATCACCGGCAGCCACATCCGCGGCCAGAATTCCACCGGCATGGTGATCGTGCGCGACAAGGAGGTCACGCCGGTCGACGTGGCGCGCGTCATCGAGACCGCCAAGGCGATCAACATCCCGAACGACCAGCGCATGCTGCTGGTCGAGGCGCAGGAGTTCGTGATCGACGGCCACGAGGTCAAGGAGCCGATCGGCATGAGCGGCGGCCGGCTCGAGGTCAAGGTGCACATCGTGACCGGCGCGCAGAGTGCGGCCGAGAACATCATCAAGTGCGTGCGCCGCTGCGGGCTGGAGGTCGACATGCTGGTGCTCAACCCGAGCGCCTCCAGCCACGCGGTGCTGACCGAGGACGAGAAGGACCTCGGCGTGGCGCTGGTCGACATCGGCGCCGGTACCACCGACGTCTCGATCTTCACCGACGGCTCGGTGCGCCACACCGCGGTGATCCCGATCGCCGGCGACCTGATCACCAGCGACATCGCGATGGCGCTGCGCACGCCCACCAAGGACGCCGAGGAGATCAAGGTCGAGCACGGCGTCGCCAAGCAGCTGCTGGCCGACCCGAACGAGCAGGTCGAGGTGCCGGGGCTCGGCGACCGCGCGCCGCGCATGCTCTCGCGCCAGGCGCTGGCCGGCGTGATCGAGCCGCGCGTCGAGGAGATCTTCTCGCTGGTGCACCAGGTCATCCGCGAGAGCGGCTACGAGGAGCTGCTGTCCAGCGGCATCGTGCTGACCGGCGGCAGCGCGGTGATGCCCGGCATGGTCGAGCTGGGCGAGGACATTTTCCTGAAGCCGGTGAGGAAGGGCCTGCCCACCTACGCCGGCGCTCTGTCAGACATGGTGGCGAGCCCGCGCTCGGCCACCGTGATGGGCTTGCTCGAAGAGGCGAGGCTCGCGCGCACGCGCGGCATGAAGGCAGCGCAGCAGGCGGGGTCGGTCCAGACCCTGTTCGGCCGCGTCAAGGATTGGTTCATCGGGAATTTTTAAGGGCGTCATCCAGCCCACGTTTTCAACCGGCAACTGCATCAGACGAAGGAGGTCCACCATGGCCATCGAGATGATTGAGGAATTCGAGCTCGGCACGAAGATCAAGGTGATCGGTGTGGGCGGCGGCGGCGGCAACGCCGTCGAACACATGATCAACGAAGGCGTTCAAGGCGTGGAGTTCATCTGCGCCAACACCGACGCGCAGTCGCTGCACCGCTCCAAGGCCGACCAGCTCATCCAGCTCGGCAGCACCGGCCTGGGCGCGGGCTCCAAGCCGGCGGCCGGCAAGGCCGCGGCCGACGAGGCCGAGGGCCGCATCCGCGACGCGATCGCGGGCGCCAACATGATCTTCCTGACGGCCGGCATGGGCGGCGGCACCGGCACCGGCGCCGCGCCGGTGATCGCGCGCGTGGCCAAGGAGATGGGCATCCTGACGGTGGGCGTCGTGACCAAGCCGTTCGACTTCGAGGGCGGCCGGCGCATGAAGCAGGCCGAGGCCGGCCTGCAGGAGCTCGAGGCGAACGTCGATTCGCTGATCGTCATTCTCAACGAGAAGCTGCTCGAGGTGCTGGGCGACGACGTGTCGCAGGACCAGGCCTTCAAGCAGGCCAACGACGTGCTGAAGAACGCCGTGGGTGGCATCGCCGACATCATCCACATCGACGCGTCGATCAACGTCGACTTCGAAGACGTGAAGACGGTGATGAGTGAGCCCGGCAAGGCGATGATGGGCACCGCGATCGCGACCGGCCCGGACCGCGCCAACAAGGCGGCCGATTCGGCGGTGGCCTGCCCGCTGCTCGAAGGCATCGACCTGTCCGGCGCGCGCGGCGTGCTGGTGCTGATCGCGGCCAGCCGCGCGAGCCTCAAGCTCAGCGAGAGCAAGAACGCGATGAACACCATCCGCCGCTATGCCGCGGAAGATGCGCACGTGATCTTCGGCGCGGCCTACGACGAGACCTTGGGCGACCAGCTGCGCGTGACCGTCATCGCCACCGGCCTGGCACCGGCGCGCCGCGTGCAGGCGCCGATGACCGTGGTGCACAACGCCACGCTGCAGCGGACCGGCACCGACAACATCCCGGTGCTGAACCAGCCGCTGCACCCGCAGTCCGGCGGCCTTGCAGCGCCGACCCAGCACGACTACGCGGGCATGCAGGTACCGAGCGTGTGGCGCAGCGGGCGCACCCAGGCGGCGGCCAAGGTCGATGCACTGGCGAGCAACGGCATGGACGAGATCGAGATCCCGGCGTTCCTGCGCAAGCAGGCTGATTGATGGACCACCCCCGTTGCGGCTGCGCCGCTCCCCCTCGAAGGGGGCGACGCTGGCGGGCCGGCGGAGCCGGACCCGCGGCGTCTGCTCGGGATGGTGCGCGCGGTGGTGTGTGAGTGGATCTCGCTAAGAAGGTGATAGCGCGGCCCTGCAAGCCGGTCGGGGCCGCGCTTTTTACAATGACAGCATGCTGCAGCAACGCACCCTGAAGTCGATCACGCGCGCCGTCGGCGTGGGCGTGCACAGCGGCCAGCGGGTCGAACTCACGCTGCGGCCGGCCGCGCCCGACGCGGGCATCGTGTTCCGCCGGGTCGACCTGCCGAGCCCGGTGGACATCCCGGCGCGCTTCGATGCCGTCTGCGACACGCGCATGGCGTCGAGCATCTCACCGGGCGGCGACTCCGGCGGGCCGAAAGTGCAGACGATCGAGCATTTCATGTCGGCCTGCGCCGGCCTCGGCATCGACAACCTGCTGGTCGACATCACGGCCGACGAGATGCCCATCCTCGACGGTTCGGCCTCGAGTTTCGTGTTCCTGCTGCAAAGCGCAGGCCTCGAACTGCAGAACGCGCCGAAGCGCTTCATCCGCGTGCTGAAGACCGTGGAGGTGCGCGACGGCGAGGGGTCCGGCGCGAAGTGGGCGCGGCTCGAGCCCTATCACGGCTACAAGCTGGCGTTCGAGATCGTGTTCGACCATCCTGCCGTCAGCCAGACCGGCCAGCGCGTCGAGTTCGAGTTCGGTGAAGGGCTGTACCAGCGCGACATCGCCCGTGCGCGCACCTTCGGATTTGCCAAGGACGTGGATGCGATGCGAGCGCGCGGCCTGACGCTCGGCGGCAGCATGGACAACGCCATCGTCGTCGACGACCACCGCGTGCTCAATGCCGACGGCTTGCGCTATGACGACGAGTTCGTGAAGCACAAGCTGCTCGACGCGATCGGCGACCTGCACATTGCCGGCCACCCGCTGCTGGCCAGCTACACCTCGTTCAAGGGCGGGCATGCACTGAACAACCAGCTGCTGCGCGCGCTGTTCGCCGATCCCGGCGCCTACGAGATGACCAGCTTCATGCACGACGCCGAGGCGCCGCGCGGCCTTGCCGAGCTGCCGCCGGCCTGGTAGACGCCGCCGGACGGGCGCGCCGTCCCGCTTAGACTCGCGCCCATGCTGGTCTTTCGATGGATCGTCCTGTTGCTGCTCGTCGCCGGCCTGCTGTGTTTCGCGATGTACGCCGGCACCGGCCAGGCCCGATGGCGCGACAAGGGTCTGCGCATCGTCAAGTGGACGGTCGTCGCGGCGCTCGGATTTTTTGCGGTTCTGATGCTCGAGCGCCTGGCGCTCATGGTGTGAACAGGGAGAGCGCGTGCAATGACTGTCTTCTGGTGGATCGCCGGGGTGCTGGTGCTGGGGACCGGAGGAACGGCCGGGGTCGGGTTCGCCTTGTACGTCAGCAGCGGCGAGGACCGCTACATGGAGCTGGCGCGCGCTGCCTGGCGATGGACGGTGGTCTTCGCGCTCGGCGCATTCAACATCACGATCTTCAAGCACATCGTCTTGACCTTGATCAGCATCTGGAGGTCCTGACCCGGAGCGGCATCCGGTTGGGATCAGCGCCGGTAGCCGACCGGCGCCGGCGGTCAATCGTTCGGCAGGCCTCGATGGCCCGCGATTTGCCTCAGCATCCGCTCAGGAGGCAAAGATGTTCCCAGAAGCAGTGAAGTTGCAGCGCCGGCAAGTCGTGCTCGCAACGGTGGCCGCCTGCGTGTTGCCGGTCCGGGCGGCGGCGGACGAGTTCGGGGGCGACCCTTACCGTTCGGCGCAGTGGCCCGAGATGGTCAAGGAGTTCCTGGGTGCCGCAGCGCGGGTCGAATTCGATCCGCGCGTGCAGGTGAAGGGGCCGACACAGGCCGAAAATCCAATGGTCGTGCCGATCACGGTCACGGCGCCGGACCTGCACGACGTCCAGCAGATCATGGTGCTGGTCGACCGCAATCCGATCCGCAAGGTGCTCGAGTTCGAACCGCTCGCGGGTACGCAGGCGGCGATCTCGTTCCGATTCAAGCTGGAGCAGGCCAGCGCCGTGCGCGCCGCAGCGCGCACACGAGATGGCGTCTGGCACGTCGGCGGCACCTGGGTCGAATCGTCCGGTGGCGGCTGCACCGTTTCCGGAGCGAGCCGCCAGGACGGCAGCTGGGCGCAGACGCTCGGCCAGGTCAGCGGCCGCTTCTTCGGTGACGCCCTCGACACGCCGGGTGCGCGCCTGCGCGTGCGGGTGATGCACCCCATGGACACCGGGCTGGTCGGCGGCATCCCGGCCTTCTACCTGCGGCGCATGGCCGTCATCGACGCTGGCGGCGTGGAGTTGCTGCGCCTGTCGACCTTCGAGCCGATCAGTGAAAACCCGGTGTTCTCGTTCGATTTCAAGGGGCGTCCCCCGGGTCCGTTCCATGTCACCGGTGTGGACAACAACGGCAACCGGATCGACGGGCAGGTGACATGACCCACCCCCGTTGCGAGATGACCCACCCCCGTTGCGGCTTCGCCGCTCCCCCTCCAGGGGGCGACGCTGGCGGCCCGGCGGAGCCGGTGCCGCGGCGTCTGCTAGCCCGGTTGAGATTCTTGTTGGGAATGTTCCTCGGTGGGGTGGCGGCGGGCGCGATGGCGCAGGCCGATCCGGCCACGCTCGACTACCGCCTGACCGCCCGCACGCTGGCCCCCGATGTCTACGTGGTCGAAGGCGCCAATGCCGATTTTTCGCGGGCCAACGGCTGCAACATCATCAATACGGGCTTCATCGTTACCGAAGAGGGGGTCATCGTCGTCAACACGGGGCCGTCCAGGCGCTATGGCGAGCAGTTGCGCGCCCTCATCGCGCGCACGACGGCCAAGCCGGTGAAAGAGGTCGTCCACCTGAATCTCCACCCGGACTACTTCCTGGGCAATCAGGCCTTCGCCGACGTACCGCGCCTTGCCACGGCGGCAACGATCGCAGGCATGCGGGCCGAGGCCAAGTCCTACGAGGACAACCTCTACCGCTTGTGCGGCGACTGGATGAAGGCCACCGAGGCGCTGCTGCCCGACCGCGCGCTGCTGCCCGGCCCGCTGCTGGCGGGCAACCCGCGTTTCGAGTTGCGTGAACTGAAAGGGCACACCGCCTCGGACCTGATCCTGATCGATCGACGCTCGGGCGTGGTGTTCGTGGGCGGTCTGGTGTTCGTCGACCGGGTGCCGACGACGCCGCACGCCCATCTGGCCGACTGGCTGACCAGCCTCGATGCACTGTCCGCCCAGGTGTTTACGACGATGGTGCCCAGCCATGGCCCGGTGGTGAGCGATGCGCGCGGCATCGAGCAGACCCGGCGCTACCTGCGCTGGCTGGACAGCAGCTTCGGCGATGCCGCGCGGCGCGGTTCGGAGATGACCGAGGTGCTCACGCAGCCGGTGCCGGCCGACTTCCGCGCCTGGGCCGCGTTCACGACCGAGTACCCGCGCAACGTCGTGCACCTTTACCCCGCGTACGAACTCCGAACGCTCCAGGCGCGTTGAAGCAGACGGTGTTCCAAGCGGAGACAGCCGTCACACAGGATTGCGGTGAAACCCGCGGTATGACCCGGATTTAGTCCCGATCGGTCCGTGGCACGGCGCTTGCCCTTGGAGGGAGAGAACGCGCTTTAGCGGCCATGTCGTGCTGCACGCGTCACCCCCGAGGAGACAAATCCATGCGTCTGCATCTGCTTTCCCTGTTGGTCGCCGCAGCCTGCGCCAGTGTTGGCGCCCAGGCCGCCGGCGTCACCGACGCGATGATCGACAACGATGCCAAGACCCCGAACGACGTCCTGAGCTGGGGCATCGGTTCGCAAGGCCAGCGGTATTCCCCGCTGAAGCAGGTGAACACCTCGACCGTCCAGAAGCTGGTGCCGGCCTGGGCCTTCTCGTTCGGTGGTGAAAAGCAGCGCGGCCAGCAGTCGCAGCCGCTGATCCATGACGGCAAGATGTTCGTCACGGCGTCGTACTCGCGGATCTACGCGCTGGACGTCAAGACCGGCGCCAAGCTCTGGAAGTACGAGCACCGCCTGCCCGAAGGCATCATGCCCTGCTGCGACGTGATCAACCGCGGCGCCGCGCTGTACGACAACCTGGTCATCTTCGGCACGCTCGACGCCCAGCTGGTCGCCCTCGACCAGAAGACCGGCGACGTGGTCTGGAAGGAAAAGATCGACGACTACGCAGCCGGCTACAGCTACACCGCCGCGCCGCTGATCGCCGGCGGTCTGCTGCTGACCGGCGTGTCCGGTGGCGAGTTCGGCATTGTCGGCCGCGTCGAGGCCCGCGATCCAAAGACCGGCAAGATGGTCTGGGTGCGTCCGACCGTCGAAGGCCACATGGGCTACAAGTTCGACAAGGACGGCAACAAGGCGGAGATCGGCATCTCCGGCACGACCAACAAGACCTGGCCGGGCGACCTGTGGAAGTCGGGCGGCGCGGCCACCTGGCTGGGCGGCACCTACGACGCGAAGACCGGCCTGGCCTACTTCGGCACCGGCAACCCCGGCCCGTGGAACAGCCACCTGCGTCCCGGCGACAACCTGTTCTCCTGCTCGACCGTCGCGATCGACGTCAAGACCGGCCAGATCAAGTGGCACTACCAGACCACGCCGCACGACGGCTGGGACTTCGACGGCGTGAACGAGTTCGTCACCTTCGACATGGACGGCAAGCGCGTCGGCGGCAAGGCTGACCGCAACGGCTTCTTCTACGTGATCGATGCGGCCAACGGCAAGCTCGAGAACGCCTTCCCGTTCGTCAAGAAGATCAGCTGGGCCACCGGCATCGACCTGAAGACCGGCCGTCCGAACTACGTGCCCGAGAACCGTCCTGGCGACCCGACCGCTGGCGCCGACGGCAAGAAGGGCAGCTCGGTGTTCGCGTCGCCCAGCTTCCTGGGCGGCAAGAACCAGATGCCGATGGCCTACTCGCCCGACACCAAGCTGTTCTACGTGCCGTCGAACGAATGGGGCATGGAGATCTGGAACGAGCCGGTCACCTACAAGAAGGGTGCGGCCTACCTGGGTGCCGGCTTCACGATCAAGACGACCAACGACGACTACATCGGCGCCATGCGCGCCGTCGACCCGAAGACCGGCAAGATCGTCTGGGAAGTCAAGAACAACGCGCCGCTGTGGGGCGGTGTGCTGACGACCGCCGGCAACCTGGTGTTCTGGGGCACGCCGGAAGGCTTCCTGAAGGCGGCCGACGCGAAGACCGGCAAGGTGGTCTGGGAATTCCAGACCGGTTCGGGCGTCGTCGCCCCGCCGATCACGTGGCAGCAGGACGGCGAGCAGTACGTCTCGGTCGTGTCCGGCTGGGGCGGCGCCGTGCCGCTGTGGGGTGGTGACGTCGCGAAGAAGGTCAACTTCCTCGAGCAAGGCGGCACCGTGTGGGTGTTCAAGCTCCCGAAGTCCTGAGCGACTGACGGCCCGACCGGGCCGTCGCTGATCGACGACACGGGCGCTGCGGCGCCCGTGTCGTTTTTCTTTGTCCGTCACTCGAACCGTGGGAGCTGGAACTTGGCGGGCCGCTGAAGCAGCTCCTCACGCCGCGCGATTCGACGTGCTGCGACTGGCCGCCCAAGGCCTGGCCATGCGCGCGATCGCCGAAGCGATGCATCCGGGCGACAAGACCGTGCCGAACACCATGTCCTTGATCCGGCAGCAGCTGCAGGTCGGACTCTGATCGCAGCCTTGCTCGCGGGCTCGTCGCGCCAACGGCCTGCGGGGGGGGGGAAGGCGCCGCAGTGGGTGGGGGACGCAACGCGGGTCGAGTTCCCCCGGGGCGCCCTCGCTCAGCGACCTGCGCCCGGCGGCCAGTACAGCTTGCGGTAGATCGTGTTGCGGCTGATGCCCAGACGCCGGGCGGCGACCGAGATGTTACCGCCGGCTTCGGCCAGCGCACGGCGCACGGTGTCGTGCTCGAGTTGGTGCAGGGTGCTGCGTCCGCTCGGTACCTCGCCACCGCCACTGCTGTCCGGCAGCGGCGTCACCGCCTGGGGGGCGGTCGCTGGGCGTGCGACGGCGGCCACCTCCGGCGCCTCCTCCTCGAGTGCACGTCGTGCGTCCTGCAGGAAGTCCTCTGAAAGGTGTTCGATCGTGATCACCGAGTCATCGCCGGCCATCGCCACCGCCGTGCGCAGCACGGTCGCGAGCTGGCGGATGTTGCCGGGCCAGCGACATCCCTGCATCAACCGCAGCACCTCGGCATCGAGGCGCAGCAGGCGGCCGCGGCATTCGCGCTTCAGCAGCTTCTCGGCCAGCGTCAGCAGGTCGCTGCGCTCGCGCAGCGCGGGCAGCTGGACCACCAGGCCATTGAGGCGGTAGTACAGGTCCTCGCGGAACTGCTTGCGCTCGATCAGCTCGCGCAGCGGCTGGTGGGTCGCGCTGATCACGGACACATCGACCGGCAGTGCCCGCGTGCCCCCCAGCGGCGTGACTTCACGTTCCTGAAGCACGCGCAGCAAGCGCGCCTGCAGACTCAGCGGCATGTCGCCGATCTCGTCGAGGAACAACGTGCCGCCGTGCGCCTGCAGCACCTTGCCGATCGCGCCCTTGCGACGTGCGCCGGTGAAGGCGCCTTCCTCGTAGCCGAACAGCTCGGACTCGATCAGCGTTTCGGGGATCGAAGCGCAATTGACGGCGACGAACGGGCCGCTGGCGCGACGCGAGGCCTGATGGATCGCGCGGGCGAGGACTTCCTTGCCGGTTCCCGTCTCGCCCTGGATCAGCACCGGGATGTCGCGATCGAGCACGCGCTTGACGCGGGCGACCACGTCGTCCATGCGGGCGTCACCCGTTTGCAGCTGACGCAGGCTCGGCGACGGTGGTGGGGTGTTGGCGTGCGCCAATTCGCGCGCCGGCTCCAGGGCAGCGTCGCGGGCCGTCTCCCGGACCGATTCGCGCCCCGCCTCATAGGCGGCGGCTTCGTCACCGCTGAAATGACCCAGCTGGTGCCAGCCCGTGCCGTTGAACCGGGCGTGGGCATGGACCTGGCGGCCATCGGGCAGGCTCAGCTCCAGCGGGGTTGCCAGCGCCGAGCCGAAATGGTCGACCAGCGCGCCGAGCGACACGCCGAACAGGCCCGTGACCGTGTTCATGCGCAGCGCTGCACCCGACAGGCGCAGCGTGTCGAGCGCCGCGCGATTGGCGGCCAGCAACTTGCCGTCCGGGCCGACGGAAACGATGCCCTCCATCAGCGTACCGAGGTAGTCGCGACGCACGTGGAAGTGCAGGCGCAGCGTCTGGTGGCTGTCCTCGATCAACCAGTGGTTCTGGATCATGCGCGCCGACATCTTCACCAGGCCCATCGTGTGGACGTGGAAGGAATGGTGGTCGCCGCTGACATCCAGCACGCCGACCAGGTTGCCGCGCGGATCGAAGATCGGTGAGGACGAACAGGTCAGGAACTGGTTGGCATGGATGAAATGCTCGTCGGCGTGCACGAGGGTCGGCGTCTCGGTGACCAGCGCAGTCCCGATGGCATTCGTGCCCTTGTTCGATTCGCTCCAGTTCACCCCCGGGGCCAGCGCCACTTTCGAGGCACGGGTCAGAAAGTCGTCATGGCCGATCGAGTGCAGCACCGTGCCCTGCACGTCGGTCAGCAGGACCATGCTCTGGGTGGCCAGGATCTGCTCCAGCAGCATCTCCATGACCGGGACCGCGTGGAGCGACAGGCAGCGGTTGCGCTCCCGCACCACGGTGAGGTCGGAGCGCATCAGCGGGGTGTGGTCCGGCGGGCGGATCGGGCTGAGCCGCAGCGATGCGCAACGCTCGTGGGACTGCGCGATCGTGTCGATATGTCCCGGATCCGGCGGCAGCCAGACACTGGTGGCGGTATGGCCGAAGCCGGCGGGCCGGCGGCCGTCACGCTGGACTGCGCGCGTGGCGATAGGTGCGGTCATCGTGTCTCCTCGGGGCTGTGCGCCCTCGCGTGCGGCCGGCAGCCGCCATGCTGTCTGTCTCATTGCGTGCAGCGGCGTCAAATGCCATGGCGCTGCTGCCAGAAACGTCTCCTGTCCCGCCGCATCTGCCATGCCCCGCGACACAGCGGTTGGGAGCGTCAGTATGCTCCAGCGTGGAGCAAGCCGACGGTGTGAACCCGCCAGCAGGAGGGCTTCGAGACAGATCTGTGGCGGTGGCACATCACTTGCACCCTCGGACTGTCCCTCAGATTTGGAGCATCTTTCAATGAACTTTCGTACCCAGTGCCAGCGCCATGTGGTCGCGCTGAGCCTGATTGCCAGCGCCATGGGCGCTTTCGCCCACGGGGACGTCACGCCGCAAGCCGTCGATACCAAGACCCTGCCTCCGCTCGGCGATGCTTGGCGGGTCGAGAACCCGTATCGCAAGAACGACGAGGCCATCAGGATCGGCACGTCGGCCTACAACCAGAACTGCGCCCGTTGTCACGGCCTGGAAGCAATTTCCGGCGGGATCGCTCCCGATCTGCGCAAGCTCGACGGCGAGTGCGCCACGCTGAAGGACGACAAGAAGAAGACCGCCTGCGTGAACGAGATGGACGAGTATTTCGTGACCACCGTTCGCCACGGCCGCACCCGCAACGGCGCCGTCTACATGCCGCCCTTCGAAGGCGTGATGCAGCAGGAAGCCGTATGGGCCATCAAGAGCTACCTCGAAACCCGCCGCGAGAAGCCGCTGTGATCTCGCGCCGCAGGCTGCTGAGCGCCGCCGCGGCGCTCACGGCGCTGTCGCCGCCGCTTCGCGCCGAAGAAAGCGCACTCGAGCGCGTGCGGCGCAGCGGTCGGTTGGTGGTCGCGGTCTACCAGGACATGCCGCCGTTCAACCTGGACGGCCGCGGCATCGACGTCGACCTGGCCACGGCGCTGGCCGAGGCCGTCGGTGTGCCGCTCAGCCTGCTGCCGATCCCCGCGGGCGAGAGCGTCGGCGACGACCTGCGCAACGCCGTCTGGCGCGGCCACTACCTCGGCTGGGGTCCGGCCGACGTGATGCTGCACGTGCCGATGGACCGGCCGCTGATCGAGGCCAACCCGCAGGTCGAGGTGTTCGGCGCCTACTACCGCGAGACGGTCATGCTGGCCTGGGACAGCGAGCGCGGTCCGGCGCCCGACGCCATCGAAGGCCTGCGCGGCCAGAAGATCGCGGTGGCCAGCGTCTCCCTGGCCGGCTACTTGCTCGCCAGCGCTGAATCAGGGGCGCTGAGAGACACGCTCAATACCCAGAATGCCGACGGCGTGGCGGCGGCGCAGAGGCTGCTGGCCGGTGACGTGGTGGCAGCGGCCGGGCTCGCCTCGGAACTGGAGTCGACGCTGGCCGGCAAGCCACGCTACAAGATCGTGCCGCTGCCGCCCATCGTGCGCGCGCCACGCAATGGCTGGGTGGTCGGCTGCGCGGTGAAGCGCGGCGCGACCGACCTGGCGCAGGTGATGCAGCGGCGCCTGATCGATCTCAACAACGGCCCGGCCTTGCGCGAACTCTTCCAGCGGCACAGCGTGGTCTGGCGCGGCTAGAGGCGGTCTGCGCGCGGGCGCCCGCGGTGACCCGCGCATCGTTCTTTGGCGGCGCCCCGTGTCTGCGGCCTTTTTGGTCACCTCCCGTCTCAGTAGCTGCGACCTTTGCGGTATTGCGCATGCGCACGCCGCGCCAACGGGCTCACTGCGGCGAGCGCCGCCTGTGACGCGCCGGCATGCGCATGGCATACCGCGATTCCCAGCGCATCGGCCGCATCCTTGCCGGGTTCGCCGGGCAGCGCCAGCAGGCGCGCGACCATGGCCTGCACCTGCTCCTTGCGCGCATGGCCATGGCCGACGACCGCCTTCTTCATCTGCAGCGCGGTGTACTCCGCCACGTCGAGTTCGGCCGACACCAGCGCGGCCAGCGCTGCGCCGCGTGCCTGGCCGAGCAGCAACGTCGATTGCGGGTTGACGTTGACGAACACGATCTCGACCGCCGCGCACCGGGGCCGGTAGCGCGCCACCACCTCGCGCACGCCCTCGAAGATGATCTTCAGGCGTCCCGGCAAGTCACCGTTCGGCAGTGCGTCGGTCCGGATCGTGCCGCTGGCGATGTAGTGCAGCCTCGCCCCCTCGCACTCGACCACGCCAAAACCCGTCGTGCGCAAGCCCGGGTCGATGCCAAGGATCCTCATGGGGCGCGCCTCCGCAGGGGGTCGACGGCGCAAGGGTTTCGGTGCAGGCTCACATCCGCGGGCGGATGTGAAGGCGCGAAGCGGCGGCCGGAGCCAAAGCCCATCGTGCGCAAGCCCGGGTCGATGCCGAGAATTCGTGTCGCCATCAGAAGCTCAGGTTGAAGTACCACCGTACCGAATGGAAGAACACCGGCGCCGCGAAGCACAGCGGCGCGACGCGGTCGAGCAGGCCCACCGCACCGGTGACCGACGCCCGGTTGCCCCAGTAGCGCACGCCGGCATCGCGCTTGAGCGCCTTCATCACGAACTCGCCCATCGTGCCGCAGGCGCTGGCGATCAGCGCCATGGCCATCGCCTGGCCCGGCTTGAAGGGCGTGATCCAGTACAGCAGGCCGCCGACGAAGGCCGCGACGAGCGCGCCGATCAGCCAGGCGCGGTAGCTGAAGCTGCGGCTGATGTGGCGCGCCACCGGATGGCGACGCAGGCGGCGGCTCGCGAACTCCTGCGCGATGCGCGCCGCCGCGACGACCACCACCAGGAAGAACACCAGGAAGGCGCCGCGGTCCTGGGCGTTCGGGAACTGCAGCAGCAACAGCGCCGGCGTGTGGCTCATGCCATAGACGCAGACCATGATGCCCCACTGGATCTTCGCGTTGCGTTCGAGGAAGCGCTCCGGGTCGCCCGCGAGCGCGCTGACCACCGGGATCGCCAGGAAGATGTAGACGGGAATGAAGACCGAGAACAGGTCGAAGTTGCGGTTCGCGACCAGCAGGTACTGCAGCGGCAGCACGATGAAGAAGGCCAGGATGAGGCTGCGGTGGTCGCTGCGCCGCGTGTGCATCAGCGTGATGTACTCGCGCAGCGCCAGGAAGCTCAGGACGCCGAACAGCAGCGTTGCGCCCACCGGCCCCGACACCCAGGCCAGCCAGAACACCGAGGCGCCGACCCACACCGCGCGCAGTTCGCGCTTGAAGCGCTCGTGCCGGTCCCTGCGCTCGTCATCGCCGCGCTCGCGCAGCGAGCGCAACAGGGCCACGGCGCTGACGAGCAGCAGCGCACCGAACAGCAGCAGGAACAGCAGGCCGACCTGCTGCGAGACCGTGAGCTGTCTCAATCCACTCATGCCGCCACGGCCTTCAGGTCGATCACGGCATCGCGCGCGCGGTCGAGGAAGTCGCGCTTGTCCTCGCCGGGCTGCAGCGGCGACAGCGGGGCGCCGAAGGTCACCGAGCACAGGATGGGGACCGGCACCACCTCACCCTTGGGCATCACGCGCTGCACGTTGTCGATCCACGCCGGGATCAGCTGCACCGCGGGGAACTGCTCGGCCAGGTGGTACAGCCCGCTCTTGAAGGCCTGTGGGTCGCCCAGGTTGCCGCGCGTGCCCTCCGGGAAGATCACCAGCGAGTCGCCGCCGTGCAGCGCCTCGACCAGCGGCTCCAACGGGTCCTGGTCGTCGGTGCCATCGGGGCCACCCTTCGTGCGGGTGCGCGCCACGTAGACCGCGTTGAACACCTCGCGCGTGATCCAGTGACGCAAGGGGCTGGCGGTCCAGTAGTCCTTCGCGGCGATCGGCCGCGTGCGGGCGCGCAGGTCGCGCGGCAGCGCCGCCCAGACCAGCAGCCAGTCGAGGTGGCTCTGATGGTTGGCGAAGTAGATGCGCTGCTCGGCCTTTGGCGGACAGCCGTACCAGTGCCCCTGCGCGCCGGTGATGAGACGGGCGACAAAGGAGAGCAGCAGCCCCATCGAATCGGCAGCGATCGACATGGGCCTATGCTATTCGGAGCGGTGGCCGGAGCTCGCCGCGGCCGGGGCGCCGGCAGGTCCTAGTGTCGGAAGTGCCGCACGCCCGTCAGCACCATCGCGATGCCGCGTTCATTGGCCGCGGCGATCACCTCGTCGTCGCGCAGGCTGCCGCCAGGCTGGATCACGCAGCGTGCGCCGGCATCGGCCAGCACGTCGAGGCCGTCGCGGAAGGGGAAGAAGGCGTCGCTCGCGACCGCCGAGCCGGCCAGGCTCAGGTCGGCATGGGCGGCCTTGATGCTGGCGATGCGCGCGCTGTCGAGCCGGCTCATCTGGCCGGCGCCGACGCCCAGCGTCATGCCGTCGCCGCAGAACACGATCGCGTTGCTCTTGACGAACTTGGCCACCTTCCACGCGAACAGCAGGTCGGCCAGCTGCGCGTCGGTCGGCGCCAGCGTGGTGACGATCTTCAGGTCCTGCAGGCCGAGCACGTGGTTGTCCGCGCTCTGGATCAGCAGGCCCGAGCCGACACGCTTGATGTCGTGCGAATTCAGGCCGCGCGACCACGCGTCCGCGGCGTCGCGCTGCACCCCGTCCAGCGAGATCTCCAGCACCCGGAGGTTGGCCTTGGCCGCGAACACCGCGCGGGCCTCGTCGGTGTAGCCGGGGGCGATCAACACCTCGACGAACTGCTTCGAGATGGCCGTCGCTGCGGCGCCGTCGACCGGCATGTTGAAGGCGATGATGCCGCCGAAGGCCGACGTGGGGTCGGTCCGGAAGGCCTTGCCGTAGGCTTCGGCGGCGTTCGCGCCGAGCGCCACGCCGCAGGGGTTGGCGTGCTTGACGATGACACAGGCCGGCCCGTCGGTGGCTGCATCGAAGACCTTCACGCACTCCCAGGCGGCATCGGCATCGGCAATGTTGTTGTACGAGAGTTCCTTGCCCTGCAACTGCTGCGCGCTCACCAGCGAACCCGGCGCCGGGTGCAGGTCGCGGTAGAAGGCGGCGCTCTGGTGCGGGTTCTCGCCGTAGCGCAGGTCCTGCAGCTTGACGAAGCGGCCGTTGCTCTGGGCCGGGAACTCGGCGCGCGAGCCGTCGGGCCGCAGCGCCGACAGGTGGTCGCTGATCGCCGCGTCGTAGTTGCTGATGCGGTTGAACGCGGCGACCGCCAGCGTGAAGCGCATCGCCTCGCTCACGCGACCGTCCCGCTGCAGCTCGGCCAGCACGCCGGCGTACTGCGTCGCGTCGGTCAGCACCGCGACGTCCTTCCAGTTCTTCGCGGCCGAACGCACCATGGCCGGGCCGCCGATGTCGATGTTCTCGATCGCGTCCTCCAGCGTGCAGCCCGGTTTCGCGACGGTGGCCTCGAAGGGGTAGAGGTTGACCACCAGCAGGTCGATGGTCTCGATGCCGTGCGCGGCCAGCGCGGCCATGTGCGCCGGCAGCTCGCGGCGCGCCAGCAGGCCGCCGTGGATGGCCGGGTGCAGGGTCTTCACGCGGCCGTCGAGCATCTCGGGGAAGCCGGTGTGGTCGGCCACCTCCGTGACCGGCAGGCCGCTGTCGGCCAGCAGCTTGGCGGTGCCGCCGGTCGAGAGCAGCTTCACGCCGAGTGCGTGCAGCGAGCGGGCGAACTCGACGATGCCGGTCTTGTCGGAAACGGAGAGGAGGGCGGTGGCCATGGGGGTCGTGGGATTCAAGGGGCGGCGAGAGGCCGTGCGGCGGCGGACCGCCCGACGGTCAGGGTTTGATGAGCTTGTGTTCGAGCAGTTTGCGCCGCAACGTGTTGCGGTTGATGCCCAGCCACTCGGCGGCGCGCGACTGGTTGCCCTCGGCGTGCTGCATCACCACGTCGAGCATCGGCTTCTCGACGACCTGCAGGACCATGTCGTAGATGTTGCGCGGCTCGGCGCCGCGCAGGTCCTTGAAGTAGGCATCGAGGCTCTCTCGAATGCACGCGTCGATGTGCTTCTTGGTCATGCGGCCTCTTGTTCGAAGGAGGGCTCGAGGGCTTGCGCTTGCGGGAGCCGCTCGTGCCCGATGCCGAGCGCATCGAAGAAATCGCCGACGGCGGCGAGTTGCGCCTCGCAGCTCTCCAGCGTGTTCATGCGGGCGCGGAACAGCGCGCCGCCTGGCAGGGTGTGCACTGCCCAGCCGATGTGCTTGCGCGCGGTGCGCACGCCGGCGTATTCGCCGTAGAGCCCGTAGTGATCGTGCAGGTGTTCGATCAGCCACGCTTTCGCCTGTGCCGTCTTCGGCGCGGGAAGCTGCGTGCCGGTGGCGAGGAAGTGCGCGATCTCGCGGAAGATCCACGGCCGCCCTTGCGCGGCGCGGCCGATCATCACCGCGTCGGCCCCGGTCGCGGCGAACACCTCGCGCGCCTTGCGCGGGCTGTCGATGTCGCCGTTGGCAACGACCGGCACGCGCACGGCCGCCTTCACCGCCGCAACCGTGTCGTACTCGGCCCGGCCGCCGTAGCCCTGCTCGCGGGTGCGGCCATGCACCGTGAGCATCGCGACGCCCAGCGCTTCGGCGCCGCGCGCCAGCGCGACCGCGTTGCGATCCTGCGCGCTCCAGCCGGTGCGCATCTTCAGCGTCACCGGCACACCGTGCGGTGCGCAGGCGGTGACCACGGCCTCGACGATGCGCAGCGCCAGCGACTCGTCACGCATCAGTGCCGAGCCGGCCCACACATTGCACACCTTCTTGGCTGGGCAGCCCATGTTGATGTCGATCACCTGCGCGCCGCGGTCGATGTTGTAGGCGGCGGCCTCGGCCATCATCAGCGGCTCGGTGCCGGCGATCTGCACCGCGATCGGCGCGACCTCGCCTTCGTGGTTGGCGCGGCGCGAGGTCTTCAGGCTGTGCCAGAGGTCCTTGCGCGAGGTGACCATCTCGCTGACCGCGTAGCCGGCGCCGAGACGCTTGCACAGCTGCCGAAACGGCCGGTCGGTGACGCCCGCCATCGGCGCCGCGAACAGCCGGTTCGGAAGCTCGATCGAGCCGATGCGCAGGGGGGACACGGAAGGCGGTGTGCTTAAAAAGAGGGCAGAGTATAGCGGTCCGACCCGGGCCGATTTTCAATCGCCGGCGGCGCGGCATGCTGCGCTGCATCGACAATCCCGGTCGATGGAAACGTGGCTCGAATCACTGCTCTCGCTGCTGGCGCTGCCGAAGTTCGGCCTGAGCACGGTGTTCGTCGTTGCCTTCATTTCGGCGACGCTGCTGCCTTTCGGTTCGGAGCCGGCGGTGTTCGGCCTGGTGAAGCTCGACCCGCAGCTGTTCTGGCCGGCCGTGCTGGTGGCATCGGTCGGCAACACGCTGGGCGGCGCGTTGACATGGTGGATGGGCTATGGCGCCGAACGCGCCTACGAGCGCGTGAAGCACAAGCCGGCCGAAGCGCGCGTGCTGAAGTGGCTCGAGCGCTTCGGCCCCAAGGCCTGTCTGCTCAGCTGGTTGCCGGTGGTCGGCGATCCGCTGTGCGCGGTGGCCGGCTGGCTGCGGCTGCCGTTCTGGCCCTGCGTGCTCTACATGGCCGTTGGCAAGTTCGCGCGCTACCTCACGGTGACGGCGTTGCTGCTGTGGGTGCTGCCGGGGCAGTTCCACCCCTGACGGCGTCTCCCTATCACTGCATCAGGCGGCTCGCTTGCGCGGAGCGGCTCGCGTGGTGGTCGTCCCACGGAGAGCGGAGGCCTTGGCAGCGGTCTTCGCCGGCGCGGCCTTCTTGCGGGCCGGTGCCTTCGACAGTTTGGCCACCTGGGCGCTCAGCGCGTCGACGCGTTTGATCAGCGTGTCGAGGTCCTTGCCCGACGGCACGCCGAGCTTGCCCAGCGCCTTGGCGACGCGGTCCTCGAAGATCGACTCGAGCTTGTCCCACTGCTGACCTGCCCGGGTCTGCACGTCGTCGGACAGTCGTGTCATCTTGCTGCTCACCTCGCCGAGTTTCTCCTCGGCCGCGGCCTGGGTTTTGCGCTGGATCGAGACGCCTTCCTTGACCAGTGTCTCGAACACCTTGCTGCCTTCGCCCTGCGCCTTGGCGAACGCGCCGAGACCGGCCTGCCAGATCTGCTGGGCGGAGTCCTTCACCGAGTTCGCGAACTGGTTGTCGAACAGGTGAGCCATCGAGGGTGCGCCGGAGGTGCTCATCTTGTCGGCGAGTTTCTGCAGCTTCTTGACCATGCTTGTCTTCCTCGAGAGTGCGTTGCAGCGCTCCCCGTGAAGCAAGCGCCCTGATCACTATAGGAGCACTCCCTAGGAGCCGCAGCCTAAAACGCCGAGAAAGTACCGGGCGCGGCACACGCCGACGATCGGGCCGACGAAGACATGCCGCAAGCGAGCGACGCGGGTGCTGCTCAGTGCGCGTGACCGGCGCTCGGCGGCTGCGCCGCCCGAGCGCCGCGGCAGCGGTTGATCTCGATCGACACATGCGCCAGGCTCGGCAATCCCTGCAGTCGGGCGCGGTAGTGGTCGGCCGCCAGGGGCTCGTCGGCCACCAGCGTCGCCTGGCAGGCGAAGCGCGCATCGCCGACGCGCCACAGGTGCAGGTCGGCCACGCGGGCGTCGCCGTCCGATTCCAGCCGCTCGCGCACCTGGCCGGCGAGCGGGTCGTCCATCTCGCGGTCGAGCAGGATCTTCGCGGTCTGGCGCAGCAGTCCGAGAGACCAGGCCGCGATCAGCGCCGCCCCCAGCAGCCCGACCAGCGGGTCCATCCAGGTCCAGCCGGCGAGCTTGCCGGTCAGCAGCGCGCCGATCGCCAGCACGGACGTGGCGGCGTCGGCCAGCACGTGCAGGTAGGCGGCCCGCAGGTTCAGGTCCTTGCCGTGTTCGTGTTCATCCTGACGGGCGTGCGCGTGCTCGCCGTGGTGGGCGGCATGCCCATCGTGGTGGTGATCGTGGTCGTGGTCGTGTCCGCCGTGAGGGTGCGCATGCCCGCCATGCAGCAGTCTTGCGCACGCGGCATTGACCAGCAGCCCGATCACGGCAACGACGAGGGATTCGTCGTAGGACACCGGCTCCGGCGCCCACAAGCGCAGGCCCGACTCGAGCGCGATGCCGATCGCCACCACGCCGAGCAGCACCGCGCTCGTGTAGGCGCCCAGCACCTCGACCTTCCAGGGGCCGAGCGAGAAGCGGGCATCGCCGGCCCAGCGCCGCGCCAGTGCGTAGCTCAGCGCGGCCACGCCGATGGCTGCCGCATGCGTGCCCATGTGCCAGCCGTCGGCCAGCAGCGCCATCGAATGCCACCACCAGCCGGCAGCGATCTCGGCCACCATCATCGCGAGCGTGATCGCGATCACCCAGCGCGTGCGCCGTTCAGCGGCGCCGCGGTCGGCGGCATAGTCGTGGCGGTGCTGCCAAGGGCTGAGGTCGTGGGTGTGCATGGGCGTTAGCTTATCCGCCCGCGGCCGGACCGCACGGCCGATGGGCTCACGGTCCCGGGCGGTGCGGCACGGTCGATGTCACCTGGCGACTTCGATCGACGTCACCGTGTAAGCGCCGTTGATCTTGTCTGCCGTGAAGCGCACCTTGTCGCCGGCCTTCACCTTGGCCAGCAGCGCCGGGTCGCTGACCTGGAACACCATACTCATCGGGGGTATGTCGAGGTTCTTGATCTCGCCGTGCTTGAGCGTGATCTTCTTCTGCGCGGCATCGACCTTGCGCACCTCGCCGTCGGTCGTGGTCTGGGCGTGCGCCAGCATGGCGGTCGCGGCGAGCATCAGGGCGCTCAGGCGGTGCTCCATGTCGATCACTCCTTGGTCTTCGGTGCGGCGACGACGACGATCCGCCGGGGGGCGATCGAGAAACCACCGACCGTGCGGCGCTCCGGTGTCATGCGCGAGGGCTGCGCCGGGTGGTACGGCGCATTGGAGCAAAAGTATGCGCCAGACCAGGCGGGCGACGGTGCGAAAAGTTCCGCCCGTACCCGCCCGCACCGATGTCAGACTGGGGCGAACCCTAGAATGCGGCCCGATCGCCTCTGAGTCCGGAGAACCCGCCATGGCCCCCCACGCTCCCGCTGCTGCGTCCGACCCGCTGACCATCTCGCCGCGCGACAAGGCCGAGATCCTGGCCCAGGCGCTGCCCTACATCCGCAAGTTCCACGGCAAGACGCTGGTCATCAAGTACGGCGGCAACGCGATGACCGACCCGGCGCTGCAGCAGGACTTCGCCGAGGACATCGTGCTGCTCAAGCTGGTGGGCATGAACCCGGTCGTGGTCCATGGCGGCGGGCCGCAGATCGACGAGGCGCTCTCCCGTCTGGGCAAGAAGGGCACCTTCATCCAGGGCATGCGCGTGACCGACGAGGAGACGATGGAGGTCGTCGAGTGGGTGCTCGGCGGTGAGGTGCAGCAGGACATCGTCGGCCTGATCAACGCGGTGGGCGGCAAGGCGGTCGGTCTGACCGGCCGCGATGGCGGCATGATCCGGGCGCGCAAGCTGAAGATGGTCGACAAGGACGATCCCAGCATCGAGCACGACGTCGGCCAGGTCGGCGAGATCACGGCCATCGACCCGGCGGTCGTCAAGGCGTTGCAGGACGACCAGTTCATCCCGGTGATCAGCCCGATCGGCTTCGGCGAGCACAACGAGAGCTACAACATCAACGCCGACATGGTGGCGAGCAAGCTGGCCACCGTGCTGCAGGCCGAGAAGCTGATGCTGCTGACCAACACGCCGGGCGTGCTCGACAAGGCCGGCAAGCTGCTGACCAACCTCAGTGCGCGCGAGATCGACGAGCTGTTCGCCGACGGCACCATCAGCGGCGGCATGCTGCCGAAGATCGCCGGCGCGCTGGACGCCGCCAAGAGCGGCGTCAACGCAGTGCACATCATCGACGGGCGGGTGCCGCACGCGATGCTGCTGGAGATCCTGAGCGATCAGGCCTACGGCACCATGATCCGTTCGCACTGAGAGCGGATCATGGGGACGCCGCTTGGTCCGCTGACGATGCTCCGCCCTCGCTGAGCCGTGGGCAGGACACACCCGGCCCACCGCCGGGCCGCGCCGCCGCGCCGCCGCGCGCGCGGCGGCTCCGTGACGTGGCTGTTCGATCTCGACAACACGCTGCACGATGCCTCGCACGCCTTCGGCTTGCTCGACGAGGCGATGAACGACTACATCGCGCGCGAGCTCCGGGTCGGTGCGGCGCGGGCCGATTTCCTGCGGCGCGACTACTGGCGCCGATTCGGCGCGACGCTGCTCGGCCTGGAGCGGCATCACGGCATCCGCGCTGCCCACTTTCTGGAGCACACGCACCGCCTGCCGGGCCTGGAGGAGCGTTTGCGAGGCAATGCCCGGGATCGGGCCGCGCTGCGGGCCTTGCCCGGGCGCAAGTTCGTGCTGACCAATGCGCCCGCCCACTACGCCAAGCGAGTGTTGACGGCCCTCGATCTCGCGGATTGCTTCGAGGGGATCATCAGCATCGAAGGCATGCGCCTGTTCGGGCAGCTGCGTCCCAAGCCCGATGCGCGCATGTTCCGCGTGGTGCTGGCGCGGCTGCAACTGCGGCCAACGCAGTGCGTGCTGGTCGAAGACACGCTGGCCCACCAACGTGCCGCTCGGGCCGTGGGCTTGCGCTGCGTGTGGATGCAGCGATATTTGTGGCGCAATGCGCATGGACCCGAAGTAGGTGCGCGCTTGCGTCGAAAGCCCGCCTATGTGTATGCAAGAATTCGTTCGCTTCAGAAGTTAAGAGCCCTCTTCCTGCCAGCCTGAGCGCATGTCCGACACGCCGACCCCCGAGCCGCTGGATCCCGCTGTCGACGCGCCTGCCGAGGCGGTCGCCGGTGCGGCGCCGGTGCGCAAGCGCCCCAAGCCGGGTGAGCGCCGCATCCAGATCCTGCAGACGCTGGCGGCGATGCTCGAACAGCCGGGGGCCGAACGCATCACCACCGCTGCGCTGGCGGCCAGGCTCGATGTCAGCGAAGCCGCGCTCTACCGGCATTTCGCCAGCAAGGCGCAGATGTTCGAGGGCTTGATCGAGTTCATCGAGAGCAGCGTGTTCACGCTGGTGAATCAGATCGCCGAGCGCGACGTCGATCCGCGCGAGCAGGTGCACAAGATGCTCACGGTGCTGCTGCAGTTCGGCGAACGGAACCCGGGCATGTCGCGCGTGATGGCGGGTGACGCGCTGGTGTTCGAGAACGAGCGCCTGACCGCACGGATGAACCAGTTCTTCGATCGTTTCGAGTCGCAGCTGCGCCAGAGCCTGCGCACGCTCGCCGAGGCCAGCGGCTCACAGACGCCGACCGTCGATGCCCAGGCCCAGGCGTCCGTCCTGGTGAGCTTCGTCCTCGGTCGGCTGCAGCGTTACGCGCGCTCCGGCTTCAAACGCCTGCCGAGCGAGCATCTCGACGCGGCCCTGCGCCAACTCGTCGGCTGAGCCGGTCGGCCGCGAAGAGGGCGGCAGGCCCTCTAAACTCGGCGGCCATGAATCCAGAATTCCTGTCCCTGATGGCGCACGCCGAGCGTGTGCTGTCCCGCCTCGACACCCTGCTGCCAGGGCCCGGCGCGCGTGCCGTGCATGCACCCGACTGGGCCGCGTCCATCGCGTTTCGCTACCGCCGGCGCGGGGCCTCCGTGTTCGGGGGCGGCTGGCTCGAGCCGGTTCGTCATGTGGCGCCGATCCGTCTGTCCGGCCTGAAGGAGGTCGAGCCCCAGAAGGAGCGCCTGGTGCGCAACACCGAGCAGTTCGTCGCAGGGCGGTCCGCGAACAACGTGCTGCTGACGGGTGCGCGCGGGACCGGCAAGTCGTCCTTGGTGAAGGCCTGCCTGAACGAATTCGCGCCGCGCGGCTTGCGGCTGATCGAGGTCGACAAGGCCGACCTGGTCGACCTGCCCGACATCGTCGATCTGGTGGCGGACCGCGCCGAGCGCTTCCTGGTGTTCTGCGACGACCTCAGCTTCGATGAGGGCGAACCCGGTTACAAGGCGCTGAAGTCCATCCTCGACGGCTCGGTGGCGCAGTCCAGCGACAACGTGCTGATCGTGGCGACCTCCAACCGGCGGCACCTGCTGCCGGAGTACATGAAGGAGAACCTCAGCTACCAGCACACCGAGGACGGCGAGGTGCATCCGGGCGAAGTGGTGGAGGAGAAGATTTCCCTTTCCGAGCGCTTCGGGCTGTGGATCAGCTTCTACCCGTTCAGCCAGGGCGAGTACCTGGCGATCGTCGCGCAATGGCTGAGCGCCTTTGGCGTGGACACCGAGGCCATCGCCGCGGCGCGCCCCGAAGCCCTGGTCTGGGCGCTCGAGCGAGGCTCCCGCTCGGGTCGGGTGGCATGGCAGTTCGCGCGCGACTACGCCGGGCGCAGCGGTGCCGGCACGGGAGAGCAGGCGTGAGCGAGCGCACCCCGGTCGATGTGGCGGTGGGGGTCCTGTTCGACCCGCAAGGCCGCTTCCTGATGACCTCGCGGCCCGAGGGCAAGGTCTACGCCGGTTACTGGGAGTTCCCGGGCGGCAAGCTGGAGGTCGGAGAGACGGTCGAGCAGGCGCTGCGCCGCGAGCTGCACGAAGAACTGGGCATCTGCATCGGTGCCGCGCAGCCGTGGAAGGTGGAACTGGTCGAGTATCCGCACGCCCGCGTCAGGCTGCATTTCTGCAAGGTGCATGCGTGGAGCGGCGACCTGGTGATGCGTGAGCAGCAATCGGCGCGTTGGCAGGAACTGCCGGTCGAAGTGTTCCCGGTGTTGCCCGGCACCGTGCCGGTATTGACCTGGCTGGCCCAGGATCAGCAGTTCTCGGGAAAAACCCACACTGCATAGGCAGTACGCGTTGGTGCGAGCGAGCGCCGATGTCCGGGCGGGTGAAGCTCCCTCAGCACTCAGTCGGCGGCTGGGTTGCTGCATCGGCGGCAGCAAGGTTCACGGGCAGTTCGCTCAGCTCGGCCACGTCGAGGCCTGTGCGCAAGTCCCAGGAAGAGTCGAAACAGCTCCCGTCGCGGCTGCCATTGGCTTCCGTTTCGACCATGCTGTTGGCCGGCCCGGCGTGAGGTGCCGGCGAGCACCCATGGGGTTTGGCCGACTTTCCTGAACTGACGAGCGTCATGTGAACTCTCCCAACTGTGGCGCCTGCGGTGGGTGCCTCCGGTTGAAAGTGTCAGCGCGGGGCAGCGGCCCGCCCATCCCTCACGGTTGGGATGCGGGGCTCAAGGGGCCTGCGGCGATGACGATTCGTCATCACCGTCCACCGGTGGCGAGGCTTCGACACGGTAGCGTTCGTTGGCCCAGGCGCCGAGGTCGCCGTTCTTGCAACGTTCGCTGCAAAACGGCCGGTAGGGGTTGGCGGGGGCGAACTCGCTGCGCTGACCACAGCCGGGGCAGCGCACGATGCGGGGCGAAATGCCGGGCCCGGAGTTCATGAACACAGGGTGAGCTCGAAGCTCGCGTCATCGCCGCAGGGCCGAAGGCGGCCTTCGTTGTCCTGGCGCATCAGGCGGATAGACACCATCAGCCGGTGGCCGCTGATCTCCGGCACCAATCCTGGCGAATCGGTCAGGCGCACACGCAGCAGACTGAAACTGCGCCCCGGTGGCAGGCTTTGCTGGTACTGGCCGGCCGCCGCGAACACCATGTGGGGACTGCCCGATTCGCGCAACAGGGCCAGCAGCACCTTCAGGGCTTCGGCCAGCGGCAGCAGCGTGGCCATCCAGCGCTGCAGATCGCCCTTGCGCAGGTCGACGCTCTCGTGCTGCCAGGCGTAGTAGCCCGGCAGATCGAACTCGCAGGTGCCGCCGGGGATGCTGATCCGGCTGCGGATGCCCATCAGCCATTCGTTGGTGGTCAGCGCATGGCCGGCCTTGCCGGGCAACTGGTTCAGGGTGGCGAACGACTCGTCGATGCGCGAAATCACCTGGTCGAGCGCGGCTTCGGAGATCGACGGGTTGCCGCGGTACTGCGCGAGCTGCGTCTTGTGGCGCTCCAGATCCTTGAGGAGGTCGCTCTTCAGGTCGGCCCGTGAGGCGACATCCATGATCTCGAAGATCGTCGCAATGGCGAAGTGGTGGTCGATTGCCGCTTCACGATCGGCCAGCACCTCGAGCCGCTCGAACAGGTGCTCGAGGCGCAGCATCGTGCGGATGCTTTCATTCAAAGGGTACTCGTAGAGGATCAAGGTGGCCCACCTGAGCGCTGCAACGCGGCTGATTGTTCCACAGGGCGCCGGCCTTGCCCGCGCATGGCTTCAGCGCCGTTCGATCCAATGCGTCCAGAGCGCTTCGACCGCCAGCTGCAATGCGTCGAGCGTGTCACGACGGTTGTCGATGACGGCGTCGGCTGCGGCCCGCCGGGCTTCACGCGTCGCCTGCTGCACGATCACTCGCCTGACTTCGTCATGCGTCCAGTGCGACCGCCGCACGACGCGCTCGATCTGGACTTCCACGGGACAGTCGACCACGAGCACCCGGTCGACGCGGTCGCGCCAATGGCCGGATTCGACCAGCAAGGGCACGTCGAAGACGATGCAGGGACCGGTGTTTCCCCGGGCCGCGAGATCCTCTGTTCCAGCGCGGATCAACGGATGCAGGATGGCCTCGAGCTGCACGCGCGCCACGGGATCGGTGAACGCCCGCTCTCGCATCCAGGCGCGATCGAGGCCGCCTTGCGCATCGATGCAGTCCGGGCCGAAGTGCGCACGCAGCGCCGGCACGGCGCCTCCCCCTGGAGCGGCGAGCGAACGCGCGATGGCGTCGGTGTCGATCAGCAGGGCGCCGCGCCGCGCCAGCAGCGCAGCGACCGTGCTCTTGCCGCTGCCGATGCCGCCGGTGAGGCCGATGCGCAGTGCCGCGCGGTCGGTGCCCATCGAAACTCAGGCCCAGCCGAGCCAGCCCATCACGCGCTCCGAGCCGGCATACAGCACCACCAGTCCGGCGCCGGCCAGGAACGGACCGAAGGGCACGTAGCGTCCTTCGTGCAGCGCGCCGCCGAACTTCATCGCGATGCCGACGATGGCGCCGATCAGCGAAGCCGCGAGCACGATGGGCAGCAGCATCTGCCATCCGAGCCAGGCGCCGAGGGCGGCCAGCAGCTTGAAGTCGCCCGCGCCCATGCCTTCCTTGCCCGTGGTGAGCTTGAACAGCCAGTACACCGACCACAGCGACAGGTAGCCGAACACGGCCCCCCACACCGCCGTCGTGAGTGGCAGCGTCCAGCCGAGCGCGGCGGCCACCAGTCCGGCCCAGAGCAAGGGCAGCGTGAGGTTGTCCGGCAGCAGCGTCGTGTCCCAGTCGATGCCGGACAGCGCCAGCAGGATGGCGACGAACGCACACCAGATCAGGGCTGTCGGCTGCGCACCAAAGCGCCAGCCCAGCAGCGCGAACAGCAGTGCGGTCGCGATTTCGAGCAGCGGGTAGCGCACGGAGATCGGCGTCTTGCAGGCCGAGCAGCGGCCCCGCAGCGCCAGCCAGCTGAGCACCGGGATGTTCTCGAACCAGCGGATGCGGTGGCCGCACTGGGGGCAGCGCGAGGCCGGCTTGGCCAGCGTGAGTTCCGGCACCTCCGGGAGGGTGGTGCCCAGCAGCTCGGCACTCTCGAGTCGCCACGCCTGCTCCATCATCCGGGGCAGGCGGTGAACGACGACATTGAGGAAGCTGCCGATGCACAGGCCCAACAGGCCCAGCGTCCAGGGCGACAGCAGCGCGCCCTGCAGGTCAGGCGACATGCCGCGGGAGCGTGCTCAGACCACCTGGCCGAGCTTGAAGATCGGCAGGTACATCGAGACGACGATGCCGCCGATGATGGTGCCCAGCACGACGATGATGATCGGTTCGAGCAGGCTCGACAGGCCCTTCACCGCCTCGTCGACCTCGGCCTCGTAGAACTCGGCAGACTTGGCGAGCATGTGGTCGAGTGCGCCGGACTCCTCGCCGATGGCCGCCATCTGCAGGACCATGACGGGGAAGATGCCGGTTGCCTGCATCGACGTCGTCAGTGCCGTGCCGGTGGAAACATCCTTCTGGATCTGCTCGGTGGCTTCCGCGAACACGGCATTGCCCGAGGCGCCGCCGACCGAATCGAGTGCCTCGACCAGCGGCACGCCGGCCGCGAACATCGTGGCGAGCGTGCGCGTCCAGCGCGCGACGGCCGACTTGTAGATCAGGTCGCCGAACACCGGCACCTTCAACAGCAGCCGGTCCATGGTTTTTTGCATCTTCTCCGACCGCTTCCAGGACTCGAAGAAGAAATAGGTGCCGCCGATGATGACGCCGAAGATCAGCCACCAGTAGTGGACAAAGACCTCCGACATGCCCATCACCAGCAGCGTCGGTGCAGGCAGATCGGCGCCGAAGGACGTGAAGACTTCCTTGAACGCCGGGATCACGAAGATCATGATCACCGCGACGACCACGAAGGCGACCACCAGCACGGCGACCGGGTAGATCAGCGCCGACTTGATCTTGCGCTTGATCTCGAGGGTCTTCTCCTGGTAGACGGCCAGCCGCTCGAGCAGCGTTTCCAGGATACCCGCCGCTTCACCGGCCTCGACCAGGTTGCAGTACAGCGCGTCGAAGTACAGGGGATGCTTGCGGAACGCCGACGACAGGCTGGTGCCGGTCTCGATGTCGGAGCGGATGTCCGTCAGCAGTTTGGTCACGCGCGGGTTGGTGCTGCCACGCGCCACGATGTCGAAGGACTGCAGCAGCGGGACGCCGGCGCGCATCATCGTCGCGATCTGGCGCGTGAAGATCGCGATGTCCTTCTGCTTGATGGACTTGCCGCCGCTCATGCGGCGCTTCTTCACCTTGTTGACGAGAATGCCCTGACGGCGCAGCGAAGCGCTGACGACGGACTCGCCACCGGCGCGCATCTCGCCACGGACGACCTTGCCGTTCTTGTCCTTGCCTTCCCACTCGAAGACGAATTCCTTGATGTCTCTCGCCGAAGCCGTTGCTGCTGTGGCCATGGTGTCTCCGACTCTCCCTGACGACTGTTGGGCTTACTCGTTCGTGACCGAGATCACTTCTTCCAGCGTGGTCGCGCCGTTCCTGACCTTGATCAGCCCGGACTGACGCAGATCGCGCACGCCTTCGCGTTGTGCTTGCTTCGCGATGTCGACCGCGTTGCCCTGCGACAGGATGATGCGCTGGATCTCCTCGCTGATCGGCATGACCTGGTAGATGCCAACCCGCCCCCGGTAGCCGTTGCTGCAACTGGAGCAGCCGACGGCACGGTAAGGCTTCCAGCTGCCGTCCAGATCCGCTTCGACGAAGCCGGCACGAAGCAAGGCCTCGCGAGGGTAATCGGCCGGCGCCTTGCAGTTCTCGCAGAGTTTGCGCGCCAAGCGTTGCGCCGTGATCAGGATCACGCTCGATGCGATGTTGAAGGGCGCCACACCCATGTTCATCAGGCGCGTCAGCGTGGTGGGCGCATCGTTGGTGTGCAGCGTGCTCATCACCATGTGCCCCGTCTGCGCTGCCTTGATGGCGATGTCGGCGGTATCGAGATCGCGAATTTCGCCGACCATGATGATGTCCGGGTCCTGGCGCAGGAAGGCCTTCAGCGCGACCGAGAAATTCAGGCCCGCCTTGTCGTTGACGTTGACCTGGTTGACGCCCGGCAGGTTGATTTCGGCCGGATCCTCGACGGTCGAGATGTTCACGCCGGGCTGGTTCAGGATGTTCAGGCAGGTGTACAGCGACACGGTCTTGCCGGAGCCGGTCGGCCCGGTCACGAGCACCATGCCGTAGGGCCGCTTGATGGCTTCCATCAGACGGTCCTTCTCGATTTTCTCGTACCCCAGCGCCTCGATGCCGAGCTTGGCGCTCGACGGGTCGAGGATACGGATCACGATCTTCTCGCCGAACAACGTGGGCAGCGTGCTGACGCGGAAGTCGATGGCCTTGCTGCCGAACTTCAGCTTCATGCGGCCGTCCTGCGGCACGCGCTTCTCGGCGATGTCGAGCCGAGAGATCACCTTGATGCGAGACTCGAGCTTGTCCTTGATGGCGATCGGCGGCTGGGTGATCTCGCGCAACTCGCCGTCGACCCGGAAACGGACCCGGTAGTTGTATTCGAAGGGCTCGAAGTGCAGATCGGATGCGCGCGCGTTGATCGCATCGATCAGCATCTTTTGCAGGAAGCGGACGACCGGCGCATCCTCGACATCGGTGGTGACGTCCGCGGTTTCAACCGCGCCGGTATCTTCCTCGGTGACATCGAACTCGAAGTCGCCGGCCACCAGCGATTCGAGCGACTCGCTGGCCGTCGTCGTGGCGGCATCGACGAGCCTCGAGAGCTTGTCGTGCTCGACGATGACCCATTCGGGGGTCAGCTGCGTTGCAAACTTGATGCGCTCGGCAGCCTCCTGGTCGGTGGGGTCGGCCCCGGCGATGAAAAGGCGGTTGCCGCGTTTGCCCAGTACGAGCACCTGGTACTGTGTCGCCAGCTTGGCGTCGATCACGTTGCGGGGCAAGCGCTGCGGATCGACCGCTGCCAGATCGAGCAGGGGCATCGCCAGCACGCTGGAGAGCGTGTGCGCGAGATCCGACGGATTGACGGCGCCGGCGCTCAGGACCGCCGAAATGAAGCTGCGCTTCTGTTCCTTGGCGCTGCGGACGAGATCTTCAGCCGTCTTGACGCTGAGCTTGCCGGCGTGCACGAGCACGCGTGCAACACCGGACAGCGAACTCTGCGGGGCGTCGGCAAGGGTATCCACAGGGCAATCGGCGAAGTCTGGGCTGCAACCGGTTCATGATCGCCGATTCACGCGGCCCTGTAAACGATCGGAATCCGTGGATGTGAGCATCCACCACGCTATGCCGTGCAGACACCACGACATTGGCACGTCGCCCAGCTGCAACGGCAGTCGGCGTGAGAGGGTCCAGCCCTCCGGACCCTGCGTCCCGAACAAGCCGACGCAGCGCCAGAGTCGCAGGCACCGAAGTGCCTGCTTCCGGAAAGCCGGCAGGTTAGCACAGGCGTTTCGGGGTTTCCGTCCGTCTCCAGGGGTTCGGCGAAGCAATCCGGGCGCGCAGATCTCGAGCGGGCAAGCCGGTCCTTCGGGGGGCGTGTCAGGCCGGCTCGCGGGACACCAGCTTGTGCGTGGCCGACGGCAGCGTCGGGGACAGGCTTCTCCGCGGCACATGGGCGTCGGCGTTCCGGAACACCCGTTCGCGCGCGGGCATCGGTGCCGCCAAGAAGTCCCCGTACGAGCGGATCAGCAGCGCGCGGTAGCACCGGTACAGCGCCTGTTCGTTGTCGGCCGGCAGCTCGGGCTCCTGGCGGATGTACTGGAAGAAGCGTTTGAGGAGGTGCGGGCGGCGCGTGTCGACGACATGCGTGTCGTACGGCACCGCGAAGAAGTCGAGAAAGTCCTCGGCCGAGGACAGCTCGCGCAGGCGCTGGGCCAGTTCGTTCATGGCGTGGTTTCTCCGAACACGGGTTGGGCGCAGCTGTCATCGCAGTCGTGACAGGGCGTGCCTTCGATCTGCGAAGGCGCTCCGCGCAATGCCACCATCTCGCGCTCGAGGTTGGCAATGCGATCCAGCAGACAACCGATGGCCTTGCCCACCGGGTCGGGGACGAGGTGGTGCGCGAGGTCGATGCCGTGCGGGGCGCTGCGCTGGTGGCGTGGCACGACCACGCGCCCGGGGATGCCCACCACGGTGGCGCCTGCGGGCACCTCGTCGATCACCACCGAGTTGGCGGCCACGCGTGCCCGGTCGCCGATGGTGATGGGGCCGAGCACCTTGGCGCCCGCGCCCACCACGACGCCATCGCCCAGCGTCGGGTGGCGCTTGCCGGCGCGCCCGCTGGTGCCGCCGAGCGTGACACCGTGGTACAGCGTTGCGTCGTCGCCGATCTCGGCGGTCTCGCCGATCACGACACCGGCACCGTGGTCGATGAAGAAGCGCCGACCGATGCATGCGCCGGGGTGGATGTCCACCCCGGTCGCGGCGCGCGCCAGGAACGACAGCAGGCGCGGCAGGTAGCGCCAACCGTGCTGCCACAAGGCGTGCGCAACGCGGTGGGCCGCCACGGCGTGCACGCCGGGGTAGAGGGTCCAGACTTCGAAGCGCGAGCGTGCCGCGGGATCGCGTTCGACCACGCATGCCACGTCCTCGCGCAGCGTGCGCCAGATGCCGGGCCGGCGTTCTGGCGCTGGCGGTGTCTTGGCGGGTGCGGCGGGTGCGAGCACGGCCAGGTCTTCGCGCTTCATGAGGGCCGCCCCTCGGGCATGGTGGCTTCGAGGCGGAAGTACAGCGGTCCGGCCGCCGGGGGCGCGCATTCGGCCGGTGTCGCGTGAGCGCAGCTGGGCTCGATCAAGCGGCCGGGTTCGAGGGTCACCACCGGCAGCCCGGGCCCGGAGCGCCCGGCGCCGAAATGCCCACTTCCCTTTCGGGCACGCCGGCTTCCGGCAGCGCGCGCGATGGCGCATTCCTCTTCGATGACGAAGGCCGCGCCGGCGGTTTGTTCGCCGGCGCGCAAGCTCATGTTGCAGATGATCGCCGCGGGCTGCATGGCATCACTCGTGGGGGTCGATGCAGCGACTCCGCAAGCACTGTGCCATGCACGGAAGACACTCTGGAAATCGTGCAAAGCCTTGATTCCATGCGGCTTTGCAGGGTGTTGGCGGACGCCGGGCGGGGGCTGCGTTGCCGGGCCTGTCGGCTTTGTGCCGTTTGCCACACGGGCGCTTCATGACGGGCCCGAGAGCCCCGGAATGCTCAGCGCCCGGGACGGAGCCGCCGAGCGTCGCGGTCGGGTTCAGGCGCGGGCCGCAGGGCCGTTCGCATTGACCTCATGCCGGCACCGGCACGCTGGTCGGGCGACCCGCGAAGTCGGTCCAGCAACGCGCCTTGAAGTCGTAGAGCTTGCAGCGGCGGGCCGTGTCGGCATACCAGCGCCAGGAAAATGGCTGGACCACGATGCGGCCCGGGAGCTTGGCCTCCAGCCGCTTTTGCGCTTGCTTGAGCCGGTACAGCGGCACGCTCATGTCCACGTGGTGGGCGGTGTGCTCCATGATGTGGTGCAAGACGCCGCCCATCGCCGAGCGGAAGGTCAGGTGCACCGTGGTGGAGACGAAGGGGGCCGCGGCGGCCCAACTCGCCTTGTGCTCGTACCAGGCCACGCCGAGGTGGGTGTGGTGCACGTACACCACGAAGCCGATCATGCCGTTCCAGAAGACGAAAGGCAGCACGAAGCCGACGCTCACGAGCCACCAGGGCGATTGGCCGGTGGCCCGTGCGGCGACGACCAGGCCGCCGATCCACACCGCGGCGACGCTGCTCACCAGCAGACAGTCCCACAGGAACACCGCGCGGCGGGTGGGCATGTGACGCTTGTTCGGGAACATCATGCGGGCCCACCAGATCTCGACCATGTAGTAGAGCCACGGCGCCCAACCGCTGCGGTAGATGCGCTCCCGCAGTTGCCGCCAGCCCGACAGGGCCTGGAATTCCTCCAGCGAGCGCGGCTCCCAGACGAAATCGACCCCCTTCAGGTTGGTGTAGCCGTGGTGCACGACGTTGTGCCCGACCTCCCAGAGGCTGTAAGGCGTGAGCGACGGCAGGAACACGATGCGACCCACCCAGCGGTTCAGGCTGCGGTGGCGCGTCAGGCTCTGGTGGCAGGCGTCATGCCCCAGGATGAACAGGCGGCCGATGATGAAACCCGTGACCGCACCCATCAGCAGCTGCAGCGGCGCGCTGTCGATCACGATCGTTGCCGCCAGGGCCACCGCGAACAGCGCGATGTCGAACAGCACCAGGGCGAGCGCGTAGGGCGTGCTGCGCTCGGAGATGTCCGCCAGCCACGAGCGGATCAGTTTGCGGTGGGGAATGGGAACCAGCGCGGTGGCCGGCGTGGTGACGCCGACGGCAATGGGAGCGGGGAGGGTCGTCATGGGGCACGGGTCGAAATGCTGGAGGCTAGGGCCAACGACATCCGGCGACCTTGATGACGATCAAGATGACTCAAGGTCCTTGCGGATGGACTCGCGTTGCCGGCACGGGCACCACGGTGGTGGGCCATGGGTTGTCGGTTGTCGGCAGCGACCATCGGAGAAGTCGTCGCTCGAATTCGCCGAAGCCGCTGCGTGGCATGCCTGATGCTTGTCCCCGCAGCCGATTTCCTGCAAATCCGAAGTCCCACGTTCAAGGAGGTCACCATGCACATGTCTCGTTCCCTCGCGAGCCTCATGCTTGCGGGCCTTGTGGCCGGCTCGGCGGTCGCTGCGCCGGCGAGCCTTCCCGCCTACGGCGCAGACCCACAACAGACGTCGGTGTCCGGACTGTCCTCCGGCGCATTCATGGCCGTGCAGTTGCAAGTGGCCTATTCGCGGTCGTTCATCGGTGCTGGTGTCGTTGCCGGCGGTCCCTACTACTGCGCGGCAAACAACGTGTTCCTTGCGGGCATCTGCATGGGGCAGGTGCCCTTTTTTCCGCCCAATCCCGTGCTGATGGCCAACGCCGCGAAAGGTTTCTCGCGCGCGCGCTGGATCGACCCGCTCAGCAACCTGAGCAAGCGCCGCATCTATGTCTTCAGCGGGACCGACGACACCATCGTGCGCCAGCCGGCGGTCGATGCCACGGTGTCGTTCTTCCAGCAGATGGGGGTCAAGGGAGACAAGCTGAAATATGTCAACCAGGTGCCGGCGGGACATGCGGTGATCACGCCGGGCTATGGCAACGACTGCGCTGCCAACGCCGCCCCCTACATCAACCATTGCAATGTCGGCAGCGAGGGCTATGACCAGGCCGGGGCGCTGTTGCAGCACATCTATGGCGCACTCAATCCCCGCGTCGACACACCCACCGGGCAGATCGTCAGCTTCGATCAGCGCGCCTATGCCGCCGTCGCCACCGGCATGGCCGACACGGCCTACCTGTACGTGCCGCGCAGCTGCACCGCATCCGATGCGCACTGCAAGGTCCATGTGGCGATCCACGGCTGCGTGCAGTCGTCCGAGTCGGTCGGGGATCAGTTCTATGCCGACACGGGCTACAACAACTGGGCCGACAGCAACCACATCCTCGTGCTCTATCCGCAGGTCAACAAGTCGGCGATCCCGTCCAACCCGCAGGGCTGCTGGGACTGGTGGGGCTACACCGGCGGGAACTACGCCAACAAGTCGAGCCTGCAAATGAGGGCGATCGTGGCAATGGTGAACAGGCTCGCGCAGCACCGGTGAGCGCCTTCGTCCTCGGTTTCACGCCCCCCACTGGCTCACCACCACCCGCAGCCCCAGCCCGATGCTGAACAGCGCCACCGTCGCGCTGAGCGCGCGGTGGTAGCGGCTCAGGTGCGTGGCCGTCAACCGCATCGGCAGCGACACGGTCCACGACAGCGCGGCCATGCCCAGCACCGAGCCCAGGCCGAACAGCACCACGTAGAGCAGGCCGACCCAGGGGTTGCGCACCTGCTGCAGCGTCAGCAGCACCAGCGCGGCCGAGCCGGCGAGGCCGTGCACCATGCCGACCAGCAGCGCGCGCAGCGGCAGCGGGTGGTGTTCGTGGCGGTGCTGCCGGCGGTCGTGCGGCGCGGTCTCGCCGCGGTGCGAGTGGGCGTGAAAGTGCGTGGTGGTGTCGGTGGTGGCTGCAGCGGCCGCCTGCGCTTCGGCGGGCGCGTCGGCGCGAGGATGCGAGTGCGCATGGAAGTGCACCCGCTCGCGCCACAGGCGGCGCAGCAGGTCCAGGCCGAGCAGCACCAGCATCACGCCGACCGCGCCCTCGAGCCCGTGCACCCAGCGCTCCGACAGCACCACGCCGATCACCATCACCAGGCCGCCGAACAGCAGCAAGGTCAGCGAGTGGCCCAGGCCCCAGAACACGCCCTGGCGGATGACGCGGCGCGTGTCCTTCTCGCGCGTGACCAGCGTGGCCACGGCCGCCAGGTGGTCGGCCTCCAGCGCGTGCTGCATGCCGAACAGCAGCCCGAACAGCAGCACGGTGCCGGTGATCACGCTGCCACTCCGATCGTTGCGAGTTCATCGCGCAGCCAGCCGTACCAGGCGTCCAGCCCCTCGCCGCTGTAGGCCGACACCGGGAAGATCTTCAGCCGCGGGTTGATGCGCAGCGCGTTGTCGACCATGCGCCGCAGGTCCACGCGCAAGTGGGGCAGCAGGTCGGTCTTGCTGAGCAGCAGCACGTCGGCGGCCTTGAACATGTGGGGGTACTTGAGGGGCTTGTCCTCGCCCTCGGTGACCGAGAAGATCACCACGCGCGCCTGTTCTCCGAGGTCGAACAGCGCCGGGCAGACCAGGTTGCCCACATTCTCGATCATCAACACCGAGCCCGGCAGCGGTTGCAGCAGCTGCAGCGCACGCTGCAGCATGTCCGCCTCCAGGTGGCAGCCGGTGCCGGTGTTCACCTGCACCGCCGCTGCACCGGTGGCGCGGATGCGCTCGGCGTCGTTCTCGGTGGCCTGGTCGCCCTCGACGACGGCGATGCCCACCTGCCCCTGCAGGTCACGGATGCAGCGCTCCAGCAGCGTGGTCTTGCCGGCACCCGGACTGCTCATCAGGTTGAGCGCCAACACCCCGCGTCCGGCCAGCCAGCCCCGGTTGCGCTCGGCCAGCGCCTGGTTCTTGCCGAGCACCGCGGCCTCGAGTGCGATGGTCTGGGTGTCGCGGCCCGGCACCCGCAGGGGGGTGTGGTCATGCGTGCGGTCGTGTCCATGACCGTGCGCGTGGTCGTCGTGCTCGTGCTCGTGCCCATGCCCATGCTGGTGTGTGTGCTCGTCTTCGTGTGCGTGATGCGCGTGCCCGACATCGTGATCTCGCCCGTGCGTGGGCTCATGCGAGTGCGTCGTGCCGTCCGCGTGGGTGTGCACCGGCCCGTGTTCGCGCGCAGGCTCCGTCGGTGCGCCGGGCATCGATACGGTGGCGGGGCCGTCGCCGCTGCAGCCGCAGGTCACACACATGATTCCACCTCCATCTCGCGGATCTTCAGTTCCTCGCCGGCGACGATGCGCAGGCTCGGTGCATGGCAGGCCGGGCAGCGCCCGAGCGGCATCGTCAGCGCGTGTTCGCTGCCGCAGGCGCCGCAACGCCCCCGGCCTTCGGGCTCGATGATCTCCAGCACGGCGCCTTGCAGCGGCGTGCCCTCGCTGCACAGGTCGAAGCAGAAGCGGATCGCCTCGGCCATCAGCCCCGACAGCCGGCCGACCTCCAGCGTGACGCGCAGCACCTTCTGGCCCTGTGCCCGCTCGCTGACGATCGCGACCACGCTGCGGGTGATGCCGAGTTCGTGCATGGCCGGTCGTCGCGTTGCGTGAGGCGCGCTTCAGCAGATGCGCGGCAGCTGCTCGCCGACCAGCATGTCGACGACGCGCCGGCCGCCGAACAGCGTGTCCAGCAGCACGCTGCCGGCCGGCTCGGCGACGATCTCGCCGATCACCGCCGCGCCGGCGCCGGCCGGGTGCGCCTGCATCGCCGTCAGCACCGCGTCGGCGTGCGAGCGCGGCAGCACGGCCACCAGCTTGCCCTCGTTGGCCATGTAGAGCACGTCCAGGCCCAGGATCTCGCAGGCGCCGCGCACCTCGGGGCGCACCGGCAGCGCGTGCTCGTTCACGCGCACGCCGACGCGCGAGCTGACGGCGAACTCGTTCAGCACCGTCGCCACGCCGCCGCGCGTGGCGTCCCGCAGGCAATGAATGTCCGCGCAGACCGCCAGCATGGCCTGCACCAGGCCGTGCAGCGGCTGGCAGTCGCTGGCGATGTCGGCGTGCAGGTCGAGCTCGTTGCGCGCCAGCAGGATCGCCACCGCGTGGTCGCCGAGCGGGCCGTTGACGATCACCACGTCACCCGGGCGCGCCCGCGTCGCCGAGATGTCGACGCCCGCCGGCACCACACCCAGCCCGGCGGTGTTGATGAACAGCCGGTCGGCCGCGCCGCGCTGCACGACCTTGGTGTCGCCGGTGACCACCGCGACGCCGGCCGCGCGCGCCTGCGCTGCCATCGACGCGAGCACGCGCTCCAGCTCGCTGGTCGCCAGGCCTTCCTCGATGACCAGGCCGCAGGACAGGTAGAGCGGCAGCGCGCCCGACACCGCGAGGTCGTTGACGGTGCCGCAGACCGCCAGCGTGCCGATGTCGCCGCCGGCGAAGAACAGCGGCGAGACCACGTAGCTGTCGGTCGTGAAGGCGAGCCGGTCGCCGTGCGCCAGCAGGCCGTGCAGGCCGATGCGCGCCTGGTCTTCCAGGCCGCAGAGCAGCGGGTTGTCGAAGGCCGGCACGATCAGGCGCTCGATCAGCTCGCGCATCGCGCGGCCGCCGCTGCCGTGGGCCAGCGTGATCGAGGCGTCGCGGATCTTGCCCATGGCCGGCTCAGCTCGCCACGGCCGCCGCCGCGTCGGCGGCCACCCGCTTCGGCATCGCGATGCGCGCGTACTGGTAGTGCGCCGCGCAGGCGCCTTCGCTCGACACCATCAGCGCGCCCAGCGGCGTCTCGGGCCGGCACAGCGTGCCGAACACCTTGCACTGCGGCGGCTTGATCACGCCCTTGAGCACCTCGCCGCACTGGCAGCTCTTGGGGTCGGCGATCTTCAGGTTCGGCACCGAGAAGCGGCGTTCGGCGTCGTAGGCCGCGTAGGCCTCGCGCATGCGGATGCCGGAATGGTCGATCGAGCCGAGCCCGCGCCACTCGAAGAACTCGCGCAGCTCGAACACCCGGGCGATGGCCTGCAGCGCCGGCGTGTTGCCGGGCTCGGGCACCACGCGCCGGTACTGGTTCTCGACCTCGCTGCGGCCTTCGGCCAGCTGCAGGACCACCATCCACAGCGACTGCAGGATGTCCAGCGGCTCGAAGCCGGCGATGACCAGGGGCTTGCCGTAGCGCCGCGCGATGAACTCGTAGGGCGTGCTGCCGATCACCATGCTCACGTGGCCCGGGCCGAGGAAGCCGTCGATCTGCAGGTCGGGCGAATCGAGGATGGCCTTGACGGTCGGGATGATGGTGATGTGGTTGCAGAACAGCGAGAAGTTGCGCACCCCCATCGCCTCGGCCTGCAGCACGGTGAGCGCGGTGCTCGGCATCGTGGTCTCGAAGCCGAGCGCGAAGAACACCACCTCGCGCTCGGGATGGGCCTGCGCGAGCTTCAGCGCGTCGAGCGGCGAGTAGACGGTGCGTACGTCGGCGCCGTCGGCCTTGGCCTGCAGCAGGCTCTTCTTCGAGCCCGGCACGCGCATCGCGTCGCCGAAGGTGGTCATGATGACCTGCGGGTGCTCGGCGATCGCCACGCAGTCGTCCACGCGGCCCATCGGCAGCACGCACACCGGGCATCCCGGGCCGTGCACGAACTCGATGCTCGCCGGCAGCAGGTCCTTGAGGCCGTAGCGGAAGATCGTGTGGGTGTGGCCGCCGCACACCTCCATCACCTGCAGCGGGCGCGCGGCATGGGCCGCCAGACCGTCGGCCAGGCGCGCGATCTCGGCCACCAGCGAGCGCGCCAGCGCCGGGTCGCGGAACTCGTCGGCGAATTTCATGGCGCCTCCCTTCCCGGTCCGCGATCGTCGGCCAGCAGCGTGTGCGTCAGGTCCCAGAGGATGTGGTACAGCGTGACATGGGTCTCCTGCACGCGGTGGATGCTGTCGGTCGGCACCACGAGGCAGCAGTCGACGTGCGGGCTGGTCGCCATGCGTCCGCCGTCGCCGCCGGCCAGGCCGAGCGTCATGGCCGAGCGCTGCTTGGCCGCCGCGAAGGCCGCGAGCAGGTTCTCGGAGTTGCCGCTGGTCGAGATGCCGACCAGGCAGTCGTGCCGGTCGACATAGGCCGCCACCTGCCGCGTGTACACGTGCTGGAAGCCGAGGTCGTTGCCCACCGCGGTGATCATGGCCATGTCCTGGCTCAGGTTGACGGCCGGCAGCGCCGGGCGGCCGGCCGTGATCGGGTGCTGGAACTCCACCGCGAGGTGGGCCGCATCGCAGCTCGAGCCGCCGTTGCCCATGGTGTAGATGCGTCCGCCGCCGCGGTAGCAGGCCGCGAGCAGCTGCGCGGCAGCGACGATGCGCGGCCCGTGGTCGGCAAAGAAGCGCTGCTTGACCTGCACGCTGTCGGCCGCCTTCTGGCGCACCGATTCGAGCAGCGCCTCGGTCATCGCCGCCGGGTCGGCCGGCGTGCCGCCCAGGTGCGGGTAGAGACCGGCGAGTTCGTGGTCGTTGCTCATGGCGGTCTCAACCGACGGCGAGGGCGCGCTGCGGGCCAGCGCTCAGGCTGGCATCCGCGGTGCGCATCGCCTGCAGCTCGGCCTGCGCCTCGCCCAGCTGCTGCAGCACTTCCAGCGTGAGCCGGGCCTCGGTCTCGTCGATGCGGCTCATCGCGAAGCCCACGTGCACCAGCACCCAGTCGCCCACACAGGCGGGCACCGGGTGCTGCTCGTTCACGACGCAGGCGATGTTGATCTCGCGGCGCACGCCGAGCACCTCCACCATCGCGAGCTTGTTCGGCGCACTGGTGATCGCGACGATCTGGCCGGGAATGCCTAGGCACATGGGGGTGTCTCCTGGTGGGGCAGCGCGCGTGCCGCGGCGACCACGGCCTGGCCCAGCGCCAGCCCGCCGTCGTTGCACGGCAGCTGCCGGTGCGTGAGCACGGTGTAGCCCTGCGCGCGCAGCCGGGTGGCGACGCCTTCGAGCAGGGCCTTGTTCTGGAACACGCCGCCGCTCAGCGCCACGTGGCGCTGCGGCTCCTCACTGCGGCCGGCATGCGCGAGCTGGTCGACCATCTTCACGATCGCCAGCGCCAGCCCCTTGTGGAAGCGCGCCGCCATCACCGGCACCGGCGTCTTCAGGATCAGGTCGCCGAGCAGCGCGCTCCACATCGCCAGCGGCTCGATGTAGGGCAGGCCGCTGTCCTTCAGCCGGGGGATCGTGAACGGGTAACCGAGCGCTTCGTCCTCGTGCGCCAGCACCTCCGCATCGACCAGCGCCTCCATCTCGATCGCGCCCTGGCCTTCGTAGGCGGCGCGCTCGCGGCACAGGCCCATGGCCGCGGCGGCGGCATCGAACAGGCGGCCGCAGGAGCTGGCGAGCGGTGAGTTGAGGCGCTTCTTCAGCATCGCGTCGAGCAGCTCGCGCGGCTTGGCGGTGAGGAAGGCATGAAGCTCGAGTTCGGCGTAGTTCATCGTGAACGCGGCCCAACCCATCTCGGCCATCAGGTGCGCATAGGTGTTGCGCCAGGGCTCGCGCATCGCCTGCTCGCCGCCGAGCAGCGCGACCGGCTTGAAGGTGCCCAGACGCTCGAACGTGCGGTAGCCGGCCAGGCCGAATTCGCCGCCCCAGAAGCTGCCGTCCTCGCCGTAGCCCAGCCCGTCGAGGGCCACGCCCAGCACCGGGCCGGCCTCGAGCGGCCAGCCGTTGTCGGCCAGGCAGGCGGCGAGGTGGGCGTGGTGGTGGCCGACCTCCACCAGCGTGCCGCCGTCACGGGCGGTCTCTTCGCGGGCGAGCTTGGACGACAGGTAGTCCGGATGCCGGTCGCAGGCGCGCAGTAGCGGTTCGAAGCCGAAGAAGGATTGCAGGTCGCGCAGCGCACGGCGGTAGTCGGCCTGCGTGGCCGCGTCCTCCAGATCGCCGATGTGCTGCGACAGCAGCGCGTGGCCGCCATCGGCCCCCGACGTGCCGCCCCGCAGCAGGCAGAAGGTGTTCTTCAGCTCGCCGCCATAGGCCAGCACCGGCGGCGCGGCCTCGAAACCGGGCGGCAGCGCGATCGGCGCCGGCACCAGGCCGCGGGCGCGGCGCAGCACGCGTGGGGCGCCGTCGGCGACGCGCATCACCGAGTCGTCGACGCGGCGCGCGATCGGGCGGTCGTGGTCGAGCACGAAGTCGATCTGCCCGCCGAAGCGCTGCGTCAGCTCGGCCAGCGTGGTGGCCTGCGGCTCGTCGCTCAGGTTGCCGCTGGTCAGCACGATGGGGCGCGTCATGCGCCTGAGCATCAGGTGGTGCAGGCCGGTGCTCGGCAGCATGAAGCCCAGCGTGCCCAGCCCCGGCGCCACCGCGTCGGCGATCGCCGGTTGCGGCAGCGGCGGCGGCGGGTGGCGGCGCACGAGCAGCACCACCGGCGCGGCCGGCGATTGCAGCAATTGCGCCTCGGCGTCGTCGACGCAGCACCAGGCGCGCACCGCCTCGAGCGACGCGGCCATCAGCGCGAACGGCTTGCGCTCGCGGCGCTTGATCTCGCGCAGGCGCCGCACCGCGTCAGGCTGCGTGGCGTCGCAGGCCAGCTGGTAGCCGCCCAGGCCCTTGATCGCCAGCACCTGGCCCTTCGCGAGCAGGGTGCCGGCGGCGTCGCAGTCGTCGAGGAAGGTGTAGCGGTCGAGCGCGAAGGCGCGGCCGTCCAGGCGCTTGAGCACGACCTTCGGCCCGCAGGCGTGGCAGGCGATCGGCTGCGCGTGGAAGCGCCGGTCGGCAGGCGCTTCGTACTCGGCGCGGCAGGCGGCGCACATCGTGTAGCCGGCCATCGTGGTCTGCGCGCGGTCGTAGGGCACGCCGGTGACGAAGGACAGGCGCGGGCCGCAGTGCGTGCAATTGGTCAGCGGGTAGCGAAAGCGCCGCGCGAACGGGTCGACGATTTCCGCGAGGCATTCGGCGCACATCGCTGCGTCGGCCGCGACGGCGGTGGTTGGCGCGCCGCCGCGGCTGGCGGCAATGACGAAACCCGTGGGCAAGCTTGCCGGCAGCGCCAGCGGCTCGCGCTCGATCGCGGCGACGCGCGCCAGCGGCGGTGCCTCGCTGCGCAGGCGCTGCACCAGTTCGTCGATGCGCGACGCCGTGGCGACGGCGACGATCAGCACGCCGTCGGCGTCGTTGGCGACCGAGCCGGCCACGCCCAGCTCGCTCGCAAGGCGCCACACCGTCGGCCGCAAGCCGACGCCTTGCACCGTGCCGCGCACGCGCAGGCGTTCGCATGCGAGGGCCGGCGCGTCGGTGTGGACGGTGAGCGGAGGGTTCATGCGGAGCGCACCGTGTCGTGGAGCCGCCAGAGCAGCACGCGGTTGTTGCCGGAGTCGGCGACCAGCAGCTGCTCGCCGTGCACCGCCACGCTGTAGGGCCAGCAGACGCTGTCGCGCGTGGCGGGCTGCCAGCGGTTGTCGCCCTTGCTCTGCCAGTCGGGCTGGGCCGCGAGGGCGCGGGCGGGCACGCCGTCGCGGGTCAGGTCGGGCAGGTGCCAGGCCAGCAGGCGCGAGTTGGCCGTGTCGGCAACGACCAGCCACTCGCCGGCCACGGCCGCGCCATAGGGCATGTTGAGGCAGGCGGCATCGGGGTAGTAGCTGGCGCGGTTGTGCTCGGCGGCCCCCGCATCCGCCTGGCCGACGAACAGGTCGCAGGGCGCGTGCTGCCGGGTCGGCGGGCGCCGCCACAGCATCAGCCGGTTGTTGCCGGCGTCGGCGACGCACAGGCCACCGGCGGGGAAGCTGATCGCATGCGGCCAGCGCATGCCGGCCGGACCGGGCGCGTGTCCGGCGTTCTCGTCGCGGTGCGCGAAGTCGGGCTGCCCGAGCACGAGCGCCGCGGCGTCGCCGTGGCGCTGCGGCAGCCCGTCCCAGCGCAGCACGCGCCGGTTGCCGGTGTCGGCGACCCAGAGCCGTGCTCCGTCCCAGGCCACGCAGTAGGGCCAGAACAGCGTGTCGGCGCGCGGTGCGGCCAGCCCGCGGTTCGATTCCGCGGCATCAAAGCCGGCCTGGCCCAGCACCACGTCGGGCGGCGACTGCGAATGGCGGGGCCGCTCATGCCAGATCAGCACGCGGTGGTTCCAGGCGTCGGCGACGGCCAGACCGCGGCTGTCGGTGCCGCAGGCGCACAGCCCGGTCGGCACGTTCATGCTCAGCGGGCTCACCGCGCCGCGGGCATTGCGGCCTTCGCGGTCGAAGGCGGGCTGGCCGAGCAGCCAGTCGGCCGGCGTGGCATCGCCCTCAGGCTGCTGGCGCCAGCCGAGCACGCGGTGGTGGCCGGTGTCGGACACCCACAGCGAGCCATCGGCCAGCGCGCACACGCCACGCGGGCCGAACATCGTGGTGGCCGACGGCACCACCGGCTGGGCGAGGCCGAGCGGCTCGCCGCTGGCGCCGAGGATGACCTGCGCGCCGCGCTCGTCGAGCAGCGGGCGGCTGGGTTGCACCGGCCCCGCCGGTCGCTTGGCGACCGGGGCGAGCGAGACGTGGCTGACGACGGCATCCATCGCGGCCTCAGCGCCTCAGCCGCACGTGCACGCGCTCGCCGACCACCTTGACGGCGTGCACCGCGAGTTGCACCTCGGGCACCGTCAGGCACTCGCCGGTGTCGAGCCGGTAGACGAAGCCGTGGTAGGGGCAGCACAGGCTGCCGCCTTCGACTGCGCCGCCGTCGAGCGGCATGCCCATGTGGGCGCAGGCGTTGTCGTAGCAGGCGACGCTGTCGCCGTGCCGGTAGAGCAGCAGTTCGCGGCCTTCGGCCGTGCGCGTGGCGATCTGGTCGTCGTGCAGGTCTGCGAGCCGGCACAGGTCCAGCCAGCCGGCGTCGTGCTGGCGCGCGAAGGGGCTGACGAAGTGCACCACCTGCTCGCCGTTCGGGCCTGCGCCGTGCTCGGCAGCGCCGCGGCTGACGCGCGTGACCGTGGTGATCTCGGGGCACAGCGCGCGGATCGATTTCTCGACGCCCTCGCTCAGCGTCTCGCCCGAGGAGGGGCAGGACTGGCAGGAGCCCACCAGCCGCACTTCCACCGTGTCGGGCGGCTTGATCGCGACCAGCTCGACGTCGCCGCCATGCGTCTTGAGGAAGGGGCGCACGTCGTCCAGCGCCTTCGCGACGCGGTGCTCGAGCGGCTCCTTCACCACGCCGTGGAAGCGCAGCACCTGGTAGACCAGCGGGTCGCGCACCGCCCGGCGCAGCACCGGCGCGGCGGCCGGCTCGTCCTTCAGCGCGCGGATCAGGCGCTTGAAGGCCTCGGCGTTGAGCTCCTCGATGCCCGTCTTGATCGCGCCGAGCACGCGCTGCTGCGCTTCGTCCCAGCCCTGCGTCAGCGCCTCGAGCTGTGCCAGGTCATCGGCGCGCCGCGCCAGTTCGGCGGCGGATTGCGCGTGGAGGGCGTCGAGGGACTGGCTATCGGCCATGACGAGCCTGCGAGGGATGGCAAGCCGCGCTCACGCGTACTTGAGGTCCTTGAACAGCAGCGGTTGCAGCGCGCCGCCGACCAGCGAAGCGACGACCACACCGACCAGCGGCGACACCCACCAGCCCAGCACCAGCAGCAGCGCCAGGCAGACCGCGAAGCCCTTGAGCCATTGCACCAGCACCGCGCGGCCGTCACGGAACAGCTTGCCGGCCACGAACAGCCGCACCGAGTTGAGGAACATGTCGAGCACGGCGTTCTCCTCAGCGAACGAAGTACAGCAGCAGCAGGCCGACCATGATGGCCGGCAGCACGGCGGTCGGTCCGAAGAACGCGCCCATCATCGCGGCCAGCTCCTTGCCCAGCGCGTCGGCGCCGATCCTGAGGCCGCTCGCGGCGCCGCCGATCAGTGCCAGCAGCAGTGCCAGCAGCGTCAGTCCGATCAAGCTCATCGCAGTCATGTGCTCTCCTTCGTTCGCGGGGGAGGGGGTGGGTCGGTTGGTGATCAGTTGGCAAGCTGGCGACGCTGCGCCAGCTCGGCCTCGATCTCCGCGGTGGCCTGCGACATCAGCTGCGCCTTGTGCGCGTCGCCGTGGCGGGTGAACAGCTGGTGCGCCTCGCGCACCAGCGCGAGCGCATCGGCCAGTGGGTCGCGCAGGTCGGCTTGCGACACGTCGCGCGCCGCATCGGGCACCAGGCAGCGCAGCACATTGGCCTTGTTCGAGATCGTGTTCGCGTACTCCAGCGGCGTGTCGCGCGGATTGCGCACGCGCAGCGCCTCGTCGTAGGCGGCGAGGGCACGCAGGTGGTTCTCGACCACGTGGCTGCTCGACGCGACCTGCAGCGCGTTGCCGAGGTTGTTGTTGACCATCGCGTACTCGCTCGGGTGGTCGATCAGGTTGATGACCTTCAGCACCTCCTCGAACGACTGCACCGCGAGAGCCTCGCGCAGCCGGCTGCGCTCGTCGGTGGCCGGGATCGACAGGTAGGCGATCGCGAGGTTGTTGTGCAGGATCGCGAACTCCTGCGGATAGGCCTCGCGGGTGAACACGCGCAGCGCGCGCAGGTAGGTGTTGATCGCGTCCTGGATGCGCGCGCGGCCCGAGGCGGCCAGGGCTTGCTGCACCAGGCCCTGGTTGAGCTCGACCTCGGCTGCTTCTTCCGGCGTGCCTTGGGTCTCGAGGGCCGGCAGGGCGGCTTGCAGGCTGGCCAGCGCGCGCTCCAGGTTGTCGACGCCGCGGCCGTCGCCGCAGTCCGGCAGGGCCTGCAGCGCGGTGCCCAGGCGGGCGCCGATGCGGGCCCGGAGCAGGACGGCCGCGACAGGGGCCAGCTCGAGCGCTCGCTGGTACAAGTGGATGGCGTCAGTGATCTGTTGCGCCGACTCCGGTCGGCGCTGCAGGCCCATCGCGATCTCCATCAGCATCTCGGCCCGCTCCTGCGGCGACGCGGCGGCGTCTTCGGCCGCGCCGAGGGCGGCTTGAAGCTGCGACTGCGAGAGGGTCTGCATCGAGCGCCTCCAGGGGCGACACGGGGTCGATGCGAACGAATCTAGACCGGTCTGCGGCGATGGTCAATAAGGTATGCGAGCGCAAAGAAAGTTTGCGCTGCGTGGACGGCGGGGCACGATCGCAGCACGGTTCATCCGGCCGCCGACAGGCCTTCGATCCACAGCGCACCGTCCTCGCTGGCCCAGCGCACGGCGTACTCGCGGTCGGTGCCGAGCTCGCCGTGCCCGCAACGGGCCAGGAACTCCGGGGCCAGCAGCACGCGGTCGCCGTGCAGGTTGCGCTGCTTCAGCAGCAGGCCGCCGGCGACCGGGCCGGACAGCGGCAGCAGCAGCACCCGGCCGTCGCGCTCGAGCAGCGCGGCCGAGGTGGCCGCGCCCAGGTAGCACTCGTAGGTCTCGAGCGGCACGACGAGGCGGCCGTTGCCGACCCGCACGGTGTGGCTCATGGCTGGGGAGGGGCCCGGGCGCTCGCCGGTCCGGCGCGGATGGCCTGCGCGATGATCCCGCTCACGATTCCGATCGCCGCCTGCACCGGCGCGCCGACCTCGGTGCCGAGGGCCAGCGAGCCGGCCTCGATCAGGTAGACGGTCAGGTCGCTCGGGAAAGCGTCGCCGAAGATGCGCCGCCCGGCATGCACGGCGTGGTCCCAGCGGAAGTCGTGCAGGCTGTAGCCGGGCTGGTGCGCACCGGAGATCTCCGAGCCCGGCAGGCGGAAGATCGCGCCGGGGGTCGAGTCCGCGCGGCAGGCGTCGACGATGATCAGTTGGCGCGCGCCGCGGGCCTGGAACATGACCTCCATGCCGCCGGTGCCGGCATCGAACAGCCGCACGTCCGCCGGCAACCGATCGCCGAACTCCTGTCGCAGGCGCTGGACGACGAGCACCCCGGCCGCGTCGTCGCTGCGGTTGAGGTTGCCGCAACCGATGACGACCCGCATGTCAGCACCTCCTCGGGACGTGGTGAGCGAAGTGAGTGCGGGGCTTCATTTCAGATCCGCCAGAGGATGCAGGACCAGGTCGGCTCGACCGGCAGCCTCAGTTCGGGCAGCGCGCAAAAGCGCCTGTGGGCTTCGAAATACATGCAGCTCGAGCAGCCCTGCACGAGCTCGTCGTCCCCTGCGGGGTCGGGCCAGGGCTGCAGCGTGAATCCGGCACTGGCGAGCTTGCCCTCGAGGTCGTCGGGCGGCAACGCGGCCAGCCGTGCGGTCACGGCGTTGACCTGGGCGCTGTCGTAGGCGCGCTCGCTGCAGCGTGTCTCCAGGCCCTGCGCGAGCAGGTGCTCGACGCGGGCGCGCAGCGCGGATTCGCTGTCGCCCACGTGTGCCCTCCGGTAGCGTGAACAGGCCCTAGATGCGCCAGAGGCGGCACCACCAATCGGGCTCCACCGGGACCGCCAGCTCCGGGAGGTCGCACCACTTGCGATGCACCAGGTAGTACATGCATTCCTGGCAGCGCATCTGATCGGGCCCGTACGGTTTGTCGACAAAGCCGCTCAGCACCAGCTTGCCCTGCAGATCGTCCGAAGGCAGTTCTCGCAATTCGGCGAGCAGATGGCCGAACTCCCTGTCGGTCTCCGGGAACGGCTCGGTCTGCGTCGTCAGGCCCGTGGCCATCAGCGCACCGATCTTCTCGCGCAGCGCGTCGTCGTCGCTCTTGGACATCGTTGTTCTCCCCTGCTCGTCCGGCTACCCGGCTCCTCGGCGCCAGGCTGCGACGGGCAGGCCATCAGCCGATGCGAAAGCGCGCCAGTTCATCTCCCGTCTTGGCGTCGTGCGCATGAACGGTGCACACCAGACACGAATCGAACGAACGCGCCACATGCCCCACTTCCACCGGATCGCTGGCATCGGCGATCGGCGCACCGATCAGCGCTTCCTCGATCGGCCCGCGCGTCTGGGCGCCGTCGCGAGGTCCGACGTTCCAGGTGGTCGGCGCGATGATCTGATAGTTCTTGATCTTGCCATCCTTCACGTCGATCCAGTGGCACAAGGCGCCGCGGATGGCCTCGGTGGCACCCCAGCCGCGGCCGTCGCGCTCCTTCGGCTTGATGTACCAGGGGTCGTTCAGCCTGAATTCGCGCAGGCAGCGCTCGGCCTGGCGATAGAGTTTGATGGTCTCATGCATGCGCGCGATCTGGCGCAGGTGCAGGCTCGCGCCGCCCATCTTCTTGAACATGTCGAGGATCAGCGGGTCGTGGTGCTGCCAGCCTTCGCCGTGTGTGCCGCCAGCGATCAGCTGCCGCGCGAACGGCCCGGCCTCGAGGCGGCCGAAGTCGGTGTGCGAGACCGCCGAGGCCCACGAGTACTTGGCGTCGAAGTCGCGGTCGTTCTTCTGGATCGGCCTCGTGGTGCGGTCGAAGGGGTGCTGATCGGCCGTGCCTTCGTCGTACCAGGCGTGGCTCAGATTCTCGCGGGTGAACTTCTGGTCCATCACCACGTGGGTGTCGGCCACCGAGTCGTAGACGCCGCTCTTCATGATGACCGCGGCATTGCGCGAGTCGATCGTCGGCTTCTGATACTTGTCTTCATGCGGCAGGTAGCCCCAGCTGATGTACTTGCCGACACCGCCGCCGTATTTGTCGAGCCCCACGTCCAGACCCATGCGCCAGTAGAAGCCGAGGTCGGAGTTGGCGTGGGCGGGCGACTCGTCGAGCCAGTTCAGGAAGTCCTCGTGCGACTTGATCTGCTCGTAGCGCTCCAGCGTGCAGCCCAGCCAGCACGGCTCCAGCCAGTTGACCTTGAAGTACTCGAGGATCGCCCAGGCGCGGGTGACGTCGGTCAGCGTCGGCGCGCACATCACGCCGCCGGGCACCATGTAGCTCGAGTGCGGCCACTGGCCGCCGAGCAGGGCGTAGATCTCCACCGGCTTGCCCGAGATCGTGACGCCGAGCTCGTAGGAGCTGCCGGTGAACGGGGCGAAGCGCTTGCAGGCCTCCTCGTAGTACTTGCTGCCGCGGTACTTCTTGTTCGTCATGTCGATCGCGTACAGGCCGTAGAAGTAGCGCGGCTGGCTCTGCAGGCTCTCGACGATCTGGCCGAGGTTGCGTGCCAGGATGGCGTTGCGCGGCACCTCGGTCTGCCACGCGGTGTCCAGCGCCCACGCAGCGCAGGTCAGGTGCGAGGCGCCGCAGATGCCGCAGGCACGCGGCGTGACCACCAGGCCGGCCTGCGGGTCCTTGTCGCGCAGGATGACCTCGAAGCCGCGGAACAGCTCGGCCTGGGTCCAGGCGTTGGTGACCTGACCATCCTGGATCTCGACGCGGATGTCGAGATCGCCTTCGACGCGGCCGACCGGCGAGATGTCGAGTGTTTGGACTGCTGACATGGTGCGTGCTCCTCGGTTTCAGACGACGAAGATGTCTTGCTCGGCCCACGGCGGTGCGGCGTTCTTGGCCGCCGCGGTGAGCGAGATGTAGCCCTTCTTGTCGATGCCCAGCGGCAGGTCCTTCGGCACGCCCATCACGGTCTGCGTCTTGAAGACCGTGCCCGGGGCGAGGTCGAAGAACGGGAACTCGGGCTCGGTGCAACCCATGCACGGCATGCCGGCGCGTGTCTTGGAGGACACGCGGTTCCACAGGATGCGGTTGCAGGGCGAATGCGTCATCGGTCCGCGGCAACCGAGGTCGTAGAACAGGCAGCCCTTGCGCTGCCCGAACTCGGTGGCCGACACCTTGTAGGCGAAGTGCATGTTGCGGGTGCAGCCGGTCTGCGTGAAGCTCTGGAAGAAGGTCTTCGGGCGCTGGAACTCGTCGAGGCCGATGTCGCCGGCGCGGCCGGTGGCGATGGCCACGACGATCTGCGTGATCCAGTCCGGGTGCGCGGGGCAGCCCGGGATGTTGATCACCGGCAGGCCCGACTTGGCGACCCAGCTCTTGCCGAGAAAGCCGCCGTGGTTGCGCTTGAGAAACTGCAGGCCCTGCGAGTCGCTCGGGTTCGGCGCGGTGGCCGGGATGCCGCCCCAGGTGGCGCAGTCGCCGATGGCGACGACGAACTTCGCCGCGTTGGCCAGTTCCTGCACCCAGTGCTTCATGGCTTTGCCGGCGAAGCGGTTCCATTCGCCGGTGCCGTTCGGCGCATTGACCACCGTGCCCTCGAACACGAACACGTCGAGCGGGATCGCACCCGACACGCAGTCGCGCAGCAGCTTCTGCAGGTTGTCGCCGAGTTCCATGCCGAGCGACGGGTGCCACAGGATGTTGATGCCGAAGTCGGTCACCAGGTCGCAGGCACTCGGTTCCTCGGCGTTGAGGAAGGACATCGTGTTGCCGGAACACGCGCCGCCCTGGAGCCACAGTAGGTTGGCCATCAGCTGTCTCCTCGTTCTTGCCACGACGATGTCGAGGCAGGTTGCTGCGCCGCAAGCGAAGCTCGCCGCGTCGCGTGAGGGCATCGGACGCATGGCACGTGCCACTTTTCAGGGAGTGCGGGTTTGTCCCCGAGTTGCCGGGCGTAGCGCCGGTGGTCTCGCAGGCCCCGGCTGCGGGCCGCCTGCCAACTTGGTTTGCGGCTGCAGCGAAACAGAAACTTGGTTTGCAGCGGACCGGTGGGACGCCGGCCCTGCGAGACGAAGCGCTTGCTGCGCTGCGTCAGGGTTTCAGCCGTGGCGGTTGCCGCAGCGCGGACATTGCGCTTCGAGCGTGTAGCCGTACCAGATGCCGCGGCAGCGGCTGCACCAGTGGCCGTTGAGCTGGTCTTCTTCAAGACCGAGCTGCTGCGCCAGCGGCGTGATGCCCAGCTCGACATAGCCGCCCTGCGTCTGGGGCGGTGCGACCCTCGACTGCGGGAAGCGCAGGATGCCGGCAGACGGCTCGGTCTTCTTGCCGTCGTCGCTCATGTGAGCCCCTGCTCGGTCGAGCGCTGGATGCTGTAGCGCTTGAGCTTGTTCGCCAGCCCGACACGCGACAGCCCGAGTTCTTCGGACGCTCGGGTGTGATTCCAGTGGTGGCGCTCCAGCGCCGCACGCACGAGCGCCACCTCGAGCTGCTCGACGTGTTCTTTCAGCGTCTGGCCATCGAGCGTCACCGGCGAGGCGCCGTGGTGGTCGGCGCGAGGCCGGGTGCGGGCGATCTCCGGCGACAGGTGCTGCACGGTGATGAACTCGCCGTCCTCGAGCGTGGCCACGGTGCGGCGGATTTCGTTCTCCAGTTCGCGCACGTTGCCGGGGAAAGCGTAGGCGCGCAGCTTTTGCTGGGCCAGGCTGGCCATGCCCGGCGTCTTGCGGCCGAAGACCTCGCAGTACTTGCTGATCAGGAAATCGGTCAGCACCGGGATGTCGTCGGGGCGTTCGCGCAGCGGCGGTATCGAGATCTCGAAGCCCTTGAGCCGGTAGTAGAGGTCGCGACGGAATTTGCCTTCCTCGACCAGCTGGCGCACCGGCCGGTTGCTGGCGGCGATGATGCGCACATTGGTCTGCTTGACGCGGTCGCTGCCGATCGGCTTGACCTCGCCGTCCTGCAGGAAGCGCAGCAGCGCGACCTGCACGGCCGGTGAGATGTCGGAGATCTCGTCGAGGAACACCGTGCCCCTGTCGGTGGCGACGAACAGGCCGAGACGGTCGCTGATGGCGCCCGAGAAGGCGCCGCGGGTGTGGCCGAACAGCTCCGACAGCAGCAGGTCCTCGGCGATCGCGCCGCAGTTCTGCGCCATGAAGAGCTGCTGCTGGCGCGGGCTGAACAGGTGGATGGCCTTGGCGAGCAGTTCCTTGCCGGTGCCGGTCTCGCCTTCCAGCAGCACCGGCAGATCGGTGCTGGCCGCCTTGCGCGCGGTGTTGCAGACCGCCGCCATCTTGTCGCTGGCGAACACCAGCTTGTCGAAGCGGTAGGTCTGCTGCAGCGCATGCGTCATGGTGTCGTTCTCGCGCCGGATCACGGCGTCGGCGAACTTCAGTTCACGGCTGAGATAGCGGTGGATGCGCGCCAGCTCGCGGCTCTCCAGGGCGCGCTTGAGGATCAGTGCGAGCTGCTCGGGCTCGAACGGCGTGGTGACCACCTGGTACACCGCTGCCTCGTTGATCGCCTTGACCATGTCCTCGCGGCGTGCGCTCTGCAGCGCGAGCACGCGCACGGCATGCGGGTGATCGATGCGCATCTGCTGGAGCAGGTCGACGCCGCGGGCATCGTCGAGCTGCTGTTCGCAGACCACGACATCGGGCAGGCGCTTGAGCATCAGCCGGGCGACGTCGGCGGCACGCGGCGCATGCAGCACGGCGTACTGGCGCGCCAGGTCACGCTGCAGCGCGCGGTCCCCCAGGACCTCGGTGCCGACGAGGAAGACACAGAACTCCGGTCCGGCCGACATGCCAAGTTGCTTTGCGTGGTGACAAGGCCATTGTCGGCATGGCCTCGCCCGCTGTAAACCGCGGGCCCGGAGCGCAGCAGGGCCATCGGGTGCTGCTCGCGGCACGCCGCGGCCGGGGGCGCCTCGATTTCAGTCGAGCGCCGGGCCCACCGGGATTGCCAGCGCCGCGGCGACCGCCGCGATCCGCGCGTGCTGGATCGCTGCCCCCACGGCGGGCCCGCGGTCGCCGCGTGCGGCTGCAGCGGCGGCGACCTGCGCCGTGTCGACCGTCTGCGCGGCGGCCAGTGCGCCTGCCAGCCGGGGCGCCGGCTCGTAAGCCGCGCTCTCGAAGCCGAGCCGGCCGCGCGCGTCGCACTCGCAGGCCAGCAGCGCCTCGTCGAAGCGTGCCGGCTTGCGGAAGGCATCGCAGCGTTCCAGCAGGCGCACCAGCGCCGCGGCGCCGAACTCGCCGCTGCGGTGCACGTTGCCGTGCTCGCGTGCCACCACCTCGGCGAGTTCACGGCAGTCGGTCGGCACGCGCAGCCGTTCGCTCACGCTCCGCAGCAACGCCACGCTGCGCTGTTCGTGGCCGATGTGGCGCGGCAACACCTCGGCCGGGGTCGTGCCCTTGCCGAGGTCGTGACCCAGGCAGGCGTAGCGCACCGTCAACGGCGCGTCGAGCTGCGCGCTCATGTCCAGCACCATCATCAGATGCACGCCGGTGTCGACCTCGGGGTGGTACTCGGCGCGCTGCGGCACGCCCCACAGGCGCGCGACCTCCGGCAGCAGCCGCGCGAGCGCACCGCAGTCGCGCAGCACCTCGAACATCCGTGAGGGCCGCGGCTCCATCAGCCCGCGTGCGAGTTCCTGCCAGACCCGTTCGGGAACCAGCGCATCGGCCTCGCCGCTGTCGACCATCTGCTGCATCAGCTTCAGGGTCTCCGGCGCCACGGCGAAGCTCGTGAAGCGCGCCGCGAAGCGGGCAACGCGCAGGATGCGCACCGGGTCTTCGGCAAAGGCAGGTGACACGTGGCGCAGCAGGCCCGCGGCGATGTCGCGCCGTCCGCCGTAAGGGTCGATCAACGTGCCGTCGGCGGCGCGCGCGATGGCATTGATCGTCAGGTCGCGCCGCGCCAGATCCTGCTCGAGCGTGACCTCAGGGGCCGCGTGGAAGCTGAAGCCGCGATACCCAGGGCCGGTCTTGCGTTCCGAGCGAGCGAGGGCGTACTCCTCATGGGTCTGCGGGTGCAGGAAGACCGGGAAGTCGCGTCCGACCGGCAGGAAGCCCGCGTCCAGCATGGACTGCGGGGTGGCGCCGACGACCACCCAGTCCCGGTCGCGCACCGCCAATCGCAGCAGTTCGTCCCGCACCGCACCGCCCACTGCAAAAACCTGGGTGCCTTGTGGTGCCAGCGCGACGCGCCGCACCCCTTGTTCGGGGGGTGAACCTTGAGTCACGGGATACCGGAAGAGGCGTGGGTCGCATACATATCTAGACGGTGCAGCAGCGCGACATCGTGTGGATGCGAACGCTGCTGGCATCTTAATCAGGGAACCGTCATGCAAACCAAATCGCTACTGGCCGCACTCGCGCTGGCAAGCGCATTCATCCCCAGTTTTGCCGACCAGAAGGTCGAGAAAGCGGTGCCGGGCGTGGCACCTGCCGAGAGTGAACTTTCGATCAGCGCCCCACCGGCCTCGGAGCCGAGCAACTACGCCTTGCTGGTGGCAGCACTTGGCGTGCTGGGCTTCGTGGCGCACCGTCGCAGCAGCAAACGCTGACGGCGCGGTTGTACCGCACCAGAAAACGGGCCTTCGGGCCCGTTTCTCATGGCGCTGGGCGCTGTCGATAGGGTTCCTCGAAATCGAGGAACTCGTGTTCGGCCCGGGCTTGCGACACCCAGGCCTGCATGCCCGGCAGCGCGAACACTGCATCGATGTACGCCGCCGCGGCGGGCGGCACCGGCAGGCCGTAGGTGCGCAGCCGGCTGCACACCGGCGCGAAATACGCATCGGCGATCGTGAAGCGGCCGAACAGCATGGGGCCGCCGTGCGCGGCCAGCAATTCGCTCCACAGCTCGACGAGGCGGTCGAGATCGGCGCGCACGCCGGGCTGGTCCCGCAGCAAGCGGGTGCCCACGTCGAGCAGCGAGGCCTCGATGTTCATCGGGCAGTGGCTGCGGAGCGCGCCGAAGCCGGCGTGCATCTCGGCGCAGACGCTGCGTGCGCGAGCACGCGCCTTCGTGTCGGTCGGCCACAGCCTGGCTGCGGGGAACTTCTCGGCCAGGTACTCGGCGATCGCCAGCGTGTCCCAGACCGCGAGGTCCTCATCGATCAGCACCGGCACCTTGCCGGCCGGCGTGTGGGTTGCCAGTGCCCGCTTGAACTTCGAATCCGGCGCGAAACCGTCGAAACGGATCTGCACCTCCTCGAAAGGAATGCCGGCCTGGCGCATCAGCACCCAGGGGCGCAGCGACCACGACGAATAGTTCTTGTTGCCGATCACGAGTTGCATGGGGCCGCCTCCTGTGCCGCCGATGCTACTCAGCCCCGGCGTCCTGCGGCGTGCATTCGGCGCATCGGATTGATGCGTGACCGCCGCGTCGGGCGGCCGCGACCGCTCTCAGCGGCGCCGCGCCAGGGCGCGCCAGGCGTCGAGTCGCGCCGGACCGCGGCCCGCGCTCAGGTAGCTCGGGCCGATCGCCTCGAGGGCCGTCGGCGTGATGCCCAGGGCCTGCAGCCCCGGCAGCGTGCCGCTGGCGACGTTGGGCACGCGCATCGAGTCGAGGTTGTCGGGGGACATCAGCGGCGTCCCCGGTGCCAGCGCCAGAAGGCGTGCCTGGATGCGGCCCAAGGCGGCGGGCAGTGGGATGACGGGCCGCTCATGCCCCGACCAGTGACCGGCCAGCCGCACCAGTTCGGCCAGCGTGTAGACGCGCGGGCCGGCGCATTCGATGGTTTCCCACTCGGGCCGGGGGGCGACCAGGCTCTTCACGATGGCGGCGGCCACGTCCTCCACCCATACCGGCTGGAACTTCGCGTCGGCGCCGGCCAGCGGCACCAGCGGGAACACAGCCTGGAGTTGCGCGAACAGCTTCATGAAGCGGTCTTCTGCCCCGAAGATCACCGACGGCCGCAGCACCGTGAGACCGAGCCCGGCCGTGCGCAACGCCGCTTCGCCAGCGGCCTTGGAGCGCAGGTAGTTCGACGGTGCATCCGCGGCGGCACCGAGCGCGCTGACGTGCACCACGCGCCGCACGTTCGCCACCCGGCAGGCACGCGCCAGCCGCTGCGGCAGCGCAACGTGAGCCCGCTCGAACTCGGCCGCGCTGCCGTGCAGGATCGCGACCAGGTTGACCACGGCGTCGCGACCGAGCAGCAACCTCGTCAGTTGCCCGTCGTCGTGCAAATCGGCCTCGACCAGCTCGACGGTCGGCAGCATCGCCAGCTGTTTGGCGCGCTGAGGACGGCGGCTCGGCACGGTGAGGCGGGCGCCGGCCGCGCCGAAATGCTCGACCAGTTTTTCGCACAAGGCACTGCCGACGAAACCGGTGCCACCGAGGATCAGCAGGTTCTTCATGGGGTGCCGATCATGGCAGGTCGCGCTCGACCGGGCTAGGTGCTCCGACGTGCGGGCCGATCGCCGTGCCGAGCCGTGCACGCAGCGACTGCGGCTGTCCGCTGAGCAGCGTGGCGTAATCGGTGGCGTTGGACAAGACCTTCTTGACGTAGTCGCGCGTTTCGGTGAACGGAATGTTCTCGGCCCAGGCGGCCGCGTCCAGCGACGGACCCTCGCGCCATTTGCGTGGCCGGCTCGGCCCGGCGTTGTAGCCGGCCGCGGCCATGGCCTGGGAGCCGTCGAAGCTGTCGAGCATGAGCTTCAGGTAGCCGGTGCCGATCCGCAGGTTGGTGCCGTGGTCGGTGATGCGATCCTGCGTGTAGTCGATGCCGAGCTTGCGGGCGGTCCATTTCGCGGTGGCCGGCATCAGCTGCATCAGGCCCGAGGCGCCGACCGCCGAGCGCGCCGTGGCGACGAAGCGCGACTCCTGCCGGATCAGGCCGTAGACGTAGGCCGGGTCCAGCCCGGCCTCGCGCGCGCGGGCGACCACGTCGGCGCGGAACGGCGTGGGAAAGCGCTGCTCCATGTCGACCTGCTCGCGCGTGCGCTCGCTGGTGTTGATGCAGCGGTCCCAGATCTGGCGCTCGCAGGCCAGCTGCGCGGCCGCCAGCAGTTCGCGCTCGCCCATGCCGAACAGCGAGAAGTTCCATTCGCGCACGCCCTCGTTGCGCAGGCCGACGTCGATCAGCAGCAGGGCGCGCTGCAGGCCGGGATGCTGCGCCGCGGCGCTGCGTTCCTCCGGGCTCGGCGGTGCCGGGCGCGCGGGCAGAACCAGCGGCTGGCCCAGCTCCTCGGTGGCGAGCTTGCCGTAGAAGTGCAAGGGGTTCGCGATCGACGCGAGCAGCTCGTGTGCCTGCGCGCTCAGCGTGCCGCCCTCCTGGCTGCTGCCGGCCAGCGCCAGCAGGGCGCGGGCCTTCCAGTAGATCCAGGCCGGCTCGCGCTGCTCCGTGGGGCTCATGGCGTTGACCGCCTGCATGACCTGCTGCCAGCGCCCGGCGCCACCGTTGGCGCGCAGCGCGGCGCGCAGTTTCCACGCCAGCGTGTCGTCGGGCAGCGCCACCTCGACCGGCCCGGTGCGCGTCAGCTCGGCGCGCTGGAAGTGGTCGGATGCACCGTCGCTGAGCTTGAGGGCCGCCTGCTTGCCGATGCTGGCCCAGACCCAGCTGCTCAGCTCGGCCGGCAGCCGCGCGGCCCAGCGTTCGTTCATCGACGTCGCGGCCACATCGGGGTCGTTCGCCGCGCTGCGGATCAGCGCCAGTGCCGTCAGTTCGCTGGCGCCGCGATCCTTGGTCGATGCCTTGCGCGTCAGGTAGCGCTGCGGGTTGTCGCTCAGCTCGCCGACCGTGTTCGCCACCTCGTCGCCGAGCAGTGCGGCCGCCTGGCGTGCCATGCGCACCCGGTTGGCCTCGACCGCGAGCCGCGTCTTGCGCCAGGCATCCTCGGGACCCAGGCGTCTGGCCTCGAACAGTGTGCTGGCGAGCAGAGCGCAGCCGTCGTCGGCGTCGCGCTGCGCCAGCCAGGCGGCACGGGCGTCGTCCAGCACGTCCTGGCCATCGAGGTGGCGCGTCAGCAGCGCGTAACAGCTCACCTCGCGGTCGTCGTTGAGCTTGAAGCGCGGGTATTCGACACGGAAGTTGACCCAGTCGCGGCGCCTGCCGAGCTCGAGCAGCCAGTCGTTGCGCAACCGGTCCTCGACATAGCTGCCGGGCCAGCGGGCGTAGAAGGCGTTCAGTTCGTCCTGCTGCGCCTCGGCGAGCCGGTTGCCGAGTTCCCAGTAGTCGGCCCACATCGCGAGCGGGTGATTCGCCGCGAGTGCGGCGGCACGGGTGGCCGCCAGGCGACTCTTGTCCCGCTTGCGCAGGGCCTCGCGTGCATCGAGCACGGTGTCGTTGGCCGTCTGTGCCCGTGCCGGCGGCGGCGGGGCGAGCAGCGTCAGGGCTGCGGCGATGGCGGCGAGTGCGACCGCGCGGCTGAAGGTGTGGCAGTGCAGGGAAGTCGGGGTCTTGGGGGTCATGCCACGGAAGGAGCCGTGTCGATCGGCTTCGGTTCCGTTCGAATTTAACGCAGTCCCCAGCGGTGCATGACGACGCGAGCTCCTGCGAGTCACGGCGGCCGGCTCAATCCGGCACGCCTTCGCCTATGGCCTGTCGCGTCAGCGCCGCCTGCGCCTGTACCCAGGTCGCGAAACGCTGCACGTCGGCGCGTTCGCGTTTGCTGCCGGCGATGACCAGCCAGTAGGCGTAAGGGCTGCGCGTGCGGCAGTCCGGTCCGAACGGCTCGATCAGCTCGCCGCGAGCCAGTGATTCGTCGACCAGCGCCAGCCGGGCGAGCGCGATGCCCTGGCCGGCCAGGGCGGCCTGCACCTGCTGGTAGGTGAAGTTCAGGTAGATCCAGCGCCGCGGCTCCAGGCCGGGCAGGGACTGCAGCGTGAGCCAGTGGCGCCAGCTGACGAACTGCGTGCTGGCCAACTGGCTGTCTTCTTCGAGCAGCGTGTGCTGTGCCAGGTCGGCCGGTGTGCGCAGCGCGGGGGCGGCGCCGCTGGCGGCCTGCTCCAGCAAACGCGGGCTGACCACCGGTGTCAGGGTCTCGCCGAACAGCCGCAGCGCACCGGCGGGCGCCCGTTGCGCGCTGCAGTAGCGGATCACGATCTCGACCTCGGGGTCGTCCAGGTCGGCGAGGCGATCGTTCGCATCGATGCGGATGTCGAGGTCGGGATGGTCGCGTTGGTAGGCCTCGATGCGCGGCAGCAGCCACAGCGACGCGAACGACGGGAAGGTGTTGAGGTTCACGCCGCGACGGCCCCGCGCACTGCGGATCTGCCGAACGCCCGCGTCGAGCCGCTCCAGCGCCGGCGTCACGGCCGCCAGCAGCACGACGCCGTCGCCGGTCAGCGCGACGCTGCGTGTGCCGCGCGTGAACAGCGAACTGCCGACCTCCGCCTCCAGCGACTGGATCTGTCGGCTGATCGCCGACTGCGTGAGGTGCAGTTCCTCGGCCGCGGCGCGGAAGCTGAGGTGGCGCGCGACCGCCTCGAAAGCCCGGATCGGTCCGACCGACAGCGGTCGCTGGCGGGGTGTATTAGTGCTCATTGATCATCAATAGAGGGTTTCGATCTCATTGGATTCGAGGCCGAACATTGACGATGATATGACGCATGGGTTCCGCACTCGAGGGGCCCGTTGGAGCGCAACATGAGCTTGCACGATTCGCAACAATCTACGGACCAGGCGATGCCGCTGTGGCAGCTCGGCAGCGGCCAGACCCTGCGCCTGCCAGCGACGCGCAGTGCCCGTTGGCTGCGTCTGCGCGAGGGCCGACTGTGGGTGACGGCCGAGGGCCGTGTGGGTGCACCACCGCCGGAAGACTGGTGGCTTGCTCCGGGCCAGAGCCTGCGCCTGCCGGCCGGCACCGAGGTGCTGGCCGAGGGCTGGTCGGCGGCGAGCTTCGAGGTGCTGGAAGAGCCGCTCGCTTGACTGCGCGTCGGCTCCGGGCCGCGGCGTGTCGCGGCCGCCCCGGCGCTCGGCGGAGCGCCGCTCAGCCGTTTTTTCGCGGGCGCACGGCGCGCGCGGTGGCCCGCTTGCGGGTCCGCGCCGCTTGCGCGCGCAGCGCGGCTTCGAGCGCGAGCCGGGCCCAGGGGCGCAGTGCCTCGGGCGACTCGGTCGCTTCGTCGGGCGGGGTCCGGTAGCTCATCGTCGCGGTCCTGACGACGCCGTCACGCAGGCTTTCATAGACGAACGGGCGGGTGCCGGCGGCCTGCCACTGCGGCAGCGTCTGCGCGTCGGTCTTCAGGTAGAGCTGCTCGGCGGCGATCAGCCCGATCATCAGGCCGTCGAGGTAGAGACCGTGGCCGCCGAACATGCGCCTCGCATGGGCCGCACCGAGCGGCGCCAGCAACTCGACGCAGTGGGCGGCGAACTCGTTGTGCGGTGGGGCCATCGCCACAGTGTAGGCAGTGCCGGCGCACCGGGCCTGCACCGCGGGGCAAAATCGGTGCAGTCTTCCCACGCCAGCCAGCCACAGCCTGCCCATGACCCTGCCCTACGACCCGATGAGCCTGCCGCGCGACAAGGCGCAGTTGCGCCGGATGCTGCAGTCCGAGCGCCAGAGCCTGCTCGATCGCCAGGAGCGCGCCGAACAGTTGCAGGGCGTGCTGCGCGTCTGGCTGACGCAGCGCGACGACGTGACGCTGGGCGCCTACTGGGCGATCAAGGGCGAGTTCGATGCGCTGCCCGCCTTGCACCGCTGGACCGAGGGTGCCGGCCACGGCACCGGCGACGGGCCGCCGCGCCGCATCGGCCTGCCGGTGATGAACCGCCAGACCAGGCAGCTGCGCTTCCACCAGTGGTATCCCGGCTGCCCGATGGAGGAGGATGCCTACGACATCCCCAAGCCCAAGGGCACCGACCTGCTGATGCCCACGCTGTTGCTGGTGCCCTGCGTCGGCTTCGGGCCGAAGGGGCTGCGCCTGGGCTACGGTGGCGGCTTCTACGACCGCACGCTGGCGGCGCTCGAGCCGCGGCCGTTCACCGTCGGCATCGGCTACCGGCACGGCTACATCGAGTGGCTCGAGGCCGAGCCGCACGACATCCCGCTCGACGCGATGCTCACCGAGGACGGTGTGGCCTGGTCGCGCGAGGACTGAGGTCATGGATCCCCCGGCTGCGGCGTACCGCAGCCTCCCCCCGCGGGGGCTCGGCCGGCTTGGGGCGGCCCGGCGCTCGGCCGGGGTGCCTGCCCCGTTCCCCGGAGCCTCAGAAGCGCCAGCCCACCCCCACGCCGATCAGCACCGGATCGATCTTGAAGGTGCCTGCCTTCACGCCGTTGGCCGACACGTCGGTGCGGATCTGCACCTTCTTCACGTCGAAGTTGAGCACCAGCTTGTCGGTCAGCGGCACGTCGAAGCCGGCCTGCAGCGACAGGCCGAAGCTGTTCTTCTCGATGCTGAACGGCGCCGGCAGGTCGATCGACGAGAAGCGCGTGTAGTTGATGCCCGCGCCGACATAGGGCTGGAAGGCCGCGCCGGGCAGGAAGTGGTACTGCAGCGACAGCGTCGGCGGCAGGTGCTTGAGTTCGCCGATGCGTGCGCCCCCAGCGCGGACCTCCTGCTTCTGCGGATAGGTCAGTACCAGTTCGGTCGCGATGTTGGGCGTGAAGAAGTAGCTGAAGTCGATTTCGGGAAAGGTCTTGTTGTCGATGGACAAGCCGACACCGGTGCTGTCCTTGTTCGCCGAGTCGAGATGCAGGGCGCGCACGCGCACCAGCCAGTCGCCGCCGGCCGGCGCGGCCGCGGCGACGCCGCCGAGCGCAGACAGGACGAGGGCGGCGAGGATCTTCTTTTCCATGAGCTTCACTCCGATGACGCGGGGAGCTTCCCGCCTGCGCATTGCAGATCGCGCGGTCCTGCCGCCTCTTGCGCCATGTCAACCGTCGCCGGGCGTGCCGCGCCCGGCGCGCCGAACTTCTGAGGCAGATCAATCGGGCGCGTTGCGGTGTGGACGCGGCGCTACAGTGCACGCACACCCTTCCGTGGAGCAGCGATGGCCCGTTCGTCCGCCTACCTGAAGACCTACCGCGTCGGTCGCAAGCTCAGGCTCAAGGACATCGACCCCGGCGCCCGGCCCGCCGCGAGCAGCAGCCGCGAGGCCGACGACGCGCGGCTGGCCGAGCTGGCGATCGAGGTCGACCGGCTGCAGGACCTGCTCTATGCCAACGGCCAGGCCGGTGCGCCGCCGAAGCTGCTGCTGGTGCTGCAGGGCATGGACACCTCGGGCAAGGACGGCACCGCACGCTCGGTGTTCCGCCAGTGCAGCCCGCTCGGGGTGCGGGTCGCGGCCTTCAAGGCGCCGACCGAGGTCGAGCGCGCGCACGACTTCCTGTGGCGCGTGCACGCCGTGGTGCCGCGCGCCGGCGAGGTGGCCGTCTTCAATCGCAGCCACTACGAGGACGTGCTGGTGCCGTTCGTCGAAGGCTGGATCGACGCCGACGAGCGCGCCCGGCGGCTCGCTCACATCAATACCTTCGAGCGCCTGCTGCACGACAGCGGCACGACGATCGTCAAGTGCTTCCTGCACATCTCGAAGGACGAGCAGCGGTTGCGCCTGCAGGCCCGCCTCGACGACCCGGCCAAGCGCTGGAAATTCCAGCCTGGCGACCTGGAGACGCGCGCGAAGTGGAAGGCCTACCTCGCCGCCTACGAGACCGCGCTGGTGGCGACCTCGACCGCCTGCGCGCCCTGGCACGTGGTGCCGGCCGACAGCAAGAGCAACCGCAACCTGATGATCGCGACGCTGGTCGTGCAGGCCCTGGCGGGCATGAAGCTCAAGGCACCGAAACCCGACTTCGACCCGGCAGCTATCCGGATCGTGTGAGCTCCGCCGCGCGCCCTCCCGCCGCGTTGACGGGTGCGGGCATGCACGGGAGGTGATTCGCGCGCGAGCGCCGCGCCTCAGGCCAGACCGAGCCGGCGGCAGATCTCGAGCACCGGCGCCGACTGGTTCATCGCGTAGAAGTGGAGGCCCGGCACGCCGGCCGTGCGCAGCTGGTCGACGAGGTCGGTCACCACGTCCAGGCCGAAGCTCTGGATCGACGCGCGGTCGTCGCCGAAGGCCTCGAGCCGCCGGCGGATCCACCGCGGGATCTCGGCGCCGCAGGCTTCCGAGAAGCGGATCAGCTGCGAGGAGTTCGTGATCGGCATGATGCCCGGCACGATGTCGATGTCCACGCCGAGCGCGTGTGCATCGTCGACGAAGCGGAAGTAGGCATCGGTGTTGTAGAAGTACTGCGTGATGGCGCTCGAAGCACCCGCCTTGGCCTTGATGGCGAAGGCCAGCAGGTCGGCCTGCGGGCTCTTGGCCTGCGGGTGGGTCTCCGGGTAGGCGGCGACCTCGATGTGGAAGTGGTCGCCGGTCTCGGTGCGGATGAACTCCACCAGCTCGCTCGCATAGCGGAACTCGCCATAGGCGCCGTAGCCCGACGGCAGGTCGCCGCGCAGCGCGACGATGCGCTTCACGCCGGCGTCCTTGAACTGCTGCAGCGTCGTGCGCGCCACCGCCCGCGTGGTCCCGAGGCAGCTGAAATGCGGCACGCCCTCGACGCCGTCGGCCCGGATCGCCTGCACCGTGGCCCAGGTGCCCTCCTGCGTCGAGCCGCCGGCCCCGTAGGTGACCGAGCAGAACTGCGGCCGGACCGCATACAGCGCGCGGCGCACCGCGGCCAGCTTCTCGGCGCCTTCGGGCGTCTTCGGCGGGAAGAACTCCAGGCTCAGCGGGAGCTTCGACTTGCTGTTCATCAGATTCACTCCGGTCTCCGGGGCTGTGCCCGGATGAAGAATTCTCGGTTGCCGTCGCCCCCGGCGACGGCGCTGTCGATCCAGTCGATCACGGCCAGGCCGAGCTGCCGGCAGGCCTCGCGCAGCTTGCGCTCGACCTCGGCATAGGAGGCCGCGCTTTTCACCAGCCCGCCCTTGCCGATGTCCTTGGGCTGCAACTCGAACTGCGGCTTGACCAGCGCGAGCAGCGTGCCACCGGCCGCCAGCAGCGGCACCAGCGCCGGCAGCACCGTCGTCAGCGGGATGAAGCTCAGGTCGGCGACCACCACATCGAAGCCGGCCTGCGGCATCGAGGCGCCGAGCGCCTCGCGCGTCAGCCCGCGCGCATTGAGGCCCTCGATCGCCGTGACCCGGGCATGCCCGCGCAGCGACGGGTGCAATTGCCCGCGGCCCACGTCGACGCCGACCACCCGCGCCGCGCCGCGCGCCAGCAGCACCTCGGTGAAGCCGCCGGTGCTCTGGCCGACATCCAGCGCCGTGCCGCCGGCGACATCGAGCCCGCAGTGCGCGAGCGCGCCGTCGAGCTTGAGCCCGGCGCGCGAGACCCAGCGCAGCTCGGCGTCGTCGGTGACGCGCAGCTCGGTGGCCTCGGCCAGGTCTTCGCCCGACTTGCGCAGGCGCACCCAGTCGGCCGCTGCACGCCGCTCGACCGCGCCGCGGTCGATCAGCCGCTGCGCGGCCGAGCGCGTCGGCGCGAGGCCGCGCTGAACAAGAAGCTGATCAACACGTGGCATATGGATAAACCGAGTAGACGCCGCGGATCCGGTTCCGCCGGTCCGCCAGCGTCGCCCCGTGGAGGGGGAGCGGCACAGCCGCAACGGGGGTGGGGGTCAGTACCGATAGGTGTCGGCCTTGTACGGCCCCTGCTTCGGCACGCCGATGTACTCGGCCTGCTCGTCGGTCAGCTCCGTCAGCATCGCGCCGACCTTCTTCAGGTGCAGGCGCGCGACTTTCTCGTCCAGGTGCTTGGGCAGCACGTAGACCTTGCCCACCTCGTAGTAGTCGCTGTGCGTGAACAGCTCGATCTGCGCGATCGTCTGGTTCGCGAAGCTCGACGACATCACGAAGCTCGGGTGGCCGGTGGCGCAGCCCAGGTTCACCAGGCGGCCCTTGGCGAGCAGGATGATCTTCTTGCCGTCCGGGAACACCACATGGTCGACCTGGGGCTTGATCTCGTCCCACTCGAGCTTCTCGAGCGATGCGACGTCGATCTCGTTGTCGAAGTGGCCGATGTTGCAGACGATGGTCTCGTCCTTCATCGCCGCCATGTGCTCGTAGCGGATCACGTTCTTGTTGCCGGTGGCGCTGACGAAGATGTCGGCCTTGTCGGCCGCGTACTCCATCGTCACGACCTTGTAGCCTTCCATCGCGGCCTGCAGCGCGTTGATCGGGTCGATCTCGGTCACCCACACCTGGGCCGACAGCGCGCGCAGCGCCTGGGCCGAGCCCTTGCCCACGTCGCCGTAGCCGGCTACACAGGCCACCTTGCCGGCGACCATCACGTCGGTCGCGCGCTTGATGCTGTCGACCAGCGACTCGCGGCAGCCGTAGAGGTTGTCGAACTTGCTCTTCGTGACCGAGTCGTTGACGTTGATCGCGCGGAACAGCAGCGTGCCCTTGGCCGACATCTCCTTCAGGCGGTGCACGCCGGTGGTCGTCTCCTCGGTCACGCCGATGATCTGGGCGCTCTTGCGGCTGTACCAGGTCGCGTCCTGCGCCAGCTTGGCCTTGATGGCGGCATAGAGGCAGGTTTCCTCTTCGCTGGTCGGCTTGCTCAGCACCGACGGGTCCTTCTCGGCCTTCTTGCCCAGGTGCATCAGCAGCGTCGCGTCGCCGCCGTCGTCGAGGATCATGTTCGGGCCTTCACCCTCGCTGCCTTTGGCGCCGAACTCGAAGATGCGGTGGGTGTAGTCCCAGTAGTCGGTGAGGTTCTCGCCCTTGTAGGCGAACACCGGCGTGCCCTGGGCCACCAGCGCGGCCGCGGCGTGGTCCTGCGTGGAGAAGATGTTGCACGAGGCCCAGCGCACCTGCGCGCCCAGCGCCTGCAGCGTCTCCACCAGCACGGCGGTCTGGATCGTCATGTGCAGCGAACCGGTGATGCGCGCGCCCTTGAGCGGCTGGCTCTTCGCGAACTCCTGGCGGATCGCCATCAGACCGGGCATCTCGGTCTCGGCGATCTTGATCTCCTTGCGGCCCCAGTCGGCGAGCGACAGGTCGGCGATGACGCTATCGACGTCGGTCGGTCGGGTGGCGGGCTTGATGACAGCGCTCATATCTCTCTCCGGTTCAACGACAGATGAACCGCAGGGGCCGCGACCGAAGGGGAGGGGAGATGCCACTCACCGCGCGTGACGAACCTGCGGGTGAGCGCCGTTGCCTTGGGGAAGGTTCCGAGCCTGGCCGTCGCGCCTGAACAGGCCAACGGTTGCAACGCTCCTCGGAAGCCGGCATTGTAGTCGCGGCGGGATTCCCCGCCCGGATCGGGCGCACGGCAGGCAGCCCTGCGGCGACAATCGCACGTTGTTCGCGCCGGCCCTTCCCGCCAGCCCCGGTGCGCCGCCTTGGAGTCTTCCCGTGTCCCTCTCCCCCGACGCCAGCCCGTTGTCCGGCGAAGTGCGCCGCCGCCGCACCTTCGCGATCATCTCCCACCCCGACGCCGGCAAGACCACGCTGACCGAGAAGCTGCTGCTGTTCTCGGGCGCGATCCACATCGCCGGGTCGGTGAAGGCGCGCAAGGCCACGCGCCACGCCACCTCCGACTGGATGGAGATCGAGAAGCAGCGCGGCATCTCGGTCGCCAGCTCGGTGATGCAGATGCTCTACCGCGACTGCGTGATCAACCTGCTCGACACCCCGGGCCACAAGGACTTCTCCGAAGACACCTACCGCGTGCTGACCGCGGTCGACGCGGCGCTGATGGTGATCGACGCGGCCAACGGCGTGGAGCCGCAGACGCGCCGGCTGATCGAGGTCTGCCGCCAGCGCGACACGCCCATCATCACCTTCGTCAACAAGATGGACCGCGAGGGCAAGGAGCCGCTCGCGTTGCTCGACGAGATCGAGCAGGAGCTCGGCATGCCCTGCGTGCCGATGACCTGGCCGGTCGGCCAGGGCAAGGCCTTCGGCGGCATCGTCGACCTGCGCAAGCAGCAGATGCGCCTCTTCAAGGCCGGCGCCGACAAGCGCAGCGACCAGACGGGCGCGGGCAGCGACGAGATCGTGCCGCTGACCCAGTCCGACAAGCTGCGCGCGCGCTTCGGCCACGACTACGAGCAGGCCGAAGGCCACATCGAGCTGCTGACCGCCGCCGCGCCGGCCTTCGACGAGGCAGCCTTCGTCGCCGCCAAGCAGACGCCGGTGTTCTTCGGCTCCGGCGTCAACAACTTCGGCGTGCAGGAGGTGCTCGATGCGCTGGTCGACCTGGCGCCGCCGCCGGCCGCGCGCCACGTGACGCGGGCCGACGGCAGCGAGCACGAGGTGCCGCCGCAGTCGCCCGGCTTCTCGGGCGTGGTGTTCAAGGTGCAGGCCAACATGGACCCCTCGCACCGCGACCGCATCGCCTTCGTGCGCGTCAACTCCGGGCGCTACACCGCGGGCATGAAGCTGCGCGTGCAGCGCACCGCCAAGGAGCTGCGGCCGACCTCGGTGGTCACTTTCCTGTCGCAGCGGCGCGAGGCGGTCGACGAGGCCTATGCCGGCGACATCATCGGCTTCACCACCCACGGCGGCGTGCAGCTCGGCGACACCATCACCGACAGCGAGGCGCCGGCCGGCTTCGGCAGCTACACCGGGCTGCCGTTCTTCGCGCCGGAGCTGTTCCAGACCGTCGAGCTCGCCAACCCGATGAAGAGCAAGCAGCTCCAGCAGGGCCTGCTGCAGCTCGGCGAGGAGGGTGCGATCCAGGTGTTCCGGCCCACCGTCGGCGGCGCGATGCTGCTCGGCGCGATCGGCCAGCTGCAGTTCGAGGTGGTGCAGCACCGCCTGAAGGCCGAGTACGGCGTCGACGTGCGCCTCTCCGGCAGCCGCTTCCACGGCGCGCGCTGGGTGACCTGCGACGACGACGCGGCGATGCGCAAGTTCACCGACGAGGCCGCGAACAAGCTGGCGCTCGACGCGGCCGACACCCTGGCCTACCTGATGACCTCGCCCTACGACCTGCGCCTCACGCAGGACCGCCATCCGCAGGTGGTGTTCCACCCGCTGCGCGAGCACGCCGGGCTGGCGCTGCAGCAGGCCGCCTGAGGCGGGGCCGGTCCCGCAAACCCCCACGCCGCGCGGGGGGGGCTGGACGGCGCGTCTCGCCTTGCCGCAACATTGCCGCGGGGAGGGGCGCGCCATGTTGCACACGCCGGTGCTCATCGTCGGGGCAGGCCCCACGGGCCTGATGCTCGCCTGCCAGCTGGCCCGTCACGGGGTCGAGTTCCGCATCGTCGACGGCAAGGCCGGACCGACCCGCGAATCGCGCGCCCTCGGCGTGCAGGCCCGCACGCTGGAATTGTTCGAGTCGATGGGCATCGCCGCCGAGGCGGTGGCTCAGGGCCGGCCCACCTTCGCCGGCAACATCTATGTCGGGCGCCGGCGCGTGCAGCGCATCCCGCTGGGCGACATCGGGCAGGCGGTGACGCCGTTCCCCTATTTGTTGATCCTCGAGCAAAGCCGCAACGAGGCCTTGCTCTACAAGACCCTGCAGGCCGCCGGTCGCGAGGTGAACTGGCACACCACGCTCACCGACGTGCGCAACGAGGCGCGCGGTGCCGCCGTCACCGTGCGCCACGCCGACGGCAGCAGCGAAATGCTGCGCTGCGACTGGCTGGTCGCCTGCGACGGCGCCCGCAGCCCGGTGCGCGAGCAGCTCGGCCTGCCGTTCTCGGGCGGCACCTACGAGAACGCCTTCTACGTGGCCGACACCCGCGTCGACTGGGCGCTGCCGCACGGCGAGCTCACGGTCTGCCTGTCGAGCGAGACCTTCGTGGTGTTCTTCCCGATGCCGGGCGAGCAGCGCTACCGTGTCATCGGCACGCTGCCGCACGACACGGGCGTGGACGCGCCGGCGCTGCGCTTCGAAGACATCGAAGCCGCGGTGCGCGCGCAGATGGACATCGAGGTGCGCTTCGCCGAGACCGCGTGGTTCTCGGCCTACCGCGTGCACCACCGCTGCGTGGAACGCCTGCGAGCCGGGCGCTGCTTCATCGCCGGCGATGCCGCGCACGTGCACAGCCCGGTCGGCGCGCAGGGCATGAACACCGGCCTGCAGGACGTGAGCAACCTGGCCTGGAAGCTGGCGCTGGTGGTGCAGGGCCGCGCACGCGAAGACCTGCTCGACAGCTACCACGCCGAGCGCTGGCCGGTCGCGCAGCAGCTCTTGAAGACGACCGACAGCGCCTTCCAGTTCATCATCAGCCCCAACCCGCTGGTGCGTGCCTTCCGGCTGCACGTGTTCCCTCGCATCGCCGCCCGCGTGATGGCCCGGCCGGCGGTGCGCAGGCGCCTGTTCCGGGTCATCTCGCAGACGGGAATCCACTACCGAGGCAGCCGCCTGTCGCAAACGGTGGCTGCGCTGAGCGTGCAGGCCGGCGACCGCTTGCCCTACGCCGAGATCTCGGCACCGCTGGCCGATCCGGCCGTGTCGGTCTACGCCTGGCTGGCCGCGCCCGGCTTCCATCTGCTGCTGATGCAGCGCAACGCCGATGGGCTCGCTGCACTGGCGCGGACCTGGGCCGCGCGCCTGGCGAGCGCCTGTCCCGGCTGGTTCCATGTGCATGCGATCGCCGCGAACGCCGGCACCGACGGCCTGTTCGACGTGCTCGGTGTCGGGCAGCAGGCGCTCGTGCTGGTGCGCCCCGACCAGTACATCGCCTGCACCGACGAGTGTCTCGAGTGGTCGGCGCTCGAAAGCTATCTCGATCGCACGCTGGGCATGCTGCCGAGCCACTGATGCCGGCCGCCGGCACCGCGCGGTACCAGCCGTTGTAGGACGCGGCCCGCAGCGCGTCGCGGTGCCGTCCCATCGCGGCCGGGCAGCGCACTGCCGATACTGCTTGCATCGGTCGAGCGCTCGGCTGCCCGTGGCGTTGCCGCCGGCACCGAAACGCGCGCCGCCACCCCCATGCAGGAGCCGCCATGATCGAGAAGAACGCCAGCGTCCACTGGGAAGGCCGGGGCAAGCAGGGCCAGGGCCAGGTCAGCACCGAGACCGGCGCGCTGCAGGCCTACCCCTACGGCTTCGGCAGCCGTTTCGAGGACGACCGCCGCGGCAGCAACCCCGAGGAACTGCTCGGCGCGGCCCACGCGGCCTGCTTCACGATGGCGTTCTCGTTCGCCTGCGACAAGGCCGGCTTCGCCACCACCGCTGTCGACACCCAGGCCAGCGTGCGCCTGGCGAAGCAGGGCGAGGGCTTCGTCATCGACCGCATCGCGCTGCGCCTCGAAGCCACCGTGGCCGGCGTCGACGATGCCATGTTCCAGCAACTGGCCCAGAGTGCGAAGGAGAACTGCCCGCTGTCGAAGGCGCTGGCCAGCGTGCCCAGCATCACCCTGGTGGCCACGCTGCGCCGCTGACCCACCTGTCCGAGGGCGCCGCATGAACATACCGAGCATTTTTCCGGCGCTCGCCGGCTGGTTGATCGCGAGCGCCTGCACGCTGGCCTTCGGCCAGATGGACACGCCGTCGCCTCCCGGCCCGCCGGCGGCGCAAGCGGTGCGCCCCCCGGCGAAGCCGCCGCTGCGGCCGCCGGCACCGCCTTCGTCGGCCCCCTTGCACGCGGCAACGCCGGCCTACCCGGGAGATCCGCAGATCAACATCCCGCTCGGCAAGAAGCCGGTGCCCCCGGCGACCGAGGCGTCTGCGCCGGAGCCGCCGCGCGCCGCGTCGGCGCCCAGCGCGGCGCGCGATTCGATGGCCCGCTGCGACCGCCTGTCGGGCAAGGCGGCGGTGGCCGAGTGCCGCCGCCGCGCGGCGATCGAAGCCAAGCTGCAGCGGCCACCGTCCCCTTGAGGCAAGGCGCTCGGTTCATGCCCAAAAAAGAAGCCCGGTACAGCAGCGCTGCACCGGGCAATTGACGATGATCATTCCTGGTGGATTGGCGTCCAGAGAGGAATGGATTCATCCTAGTTCCTGCCCGCCGTTTCCGGGCCGGGAAAGCCTCCCGAAGTGAGGGGGCATTCGCCGGAGCGAGGCGGCTACCGGGTTCCCGCCTCGGCGCCGGTGAGCGCCCGCAGCTGCCGGTCGTGCCGGCGCGCCAGCAGCCACTGCGCGGCCATCGCGCCGAGCCAGGCGCAGAACATGTCCTTCTGGGTGTCGAACGGGTCGCCCTGCGTGCCCAGGAAGGCGTCGGCGCCGCCGCCCAGCGCAACGGCCGCGCCCCATTCGACCAGCTCGTAGAGCGCGCTGATCGCGAGGCACACCGCGGTGACCAGCGTGAACAGCCAGCCGCCGCGCATGTCGGGCCGCGCCAGCGGCGTGAGCCGCAGCAGCAGCTCGCGCGCGGCGATCGCCGGCACGAAGCCCTGCATCAGGTGGCCGATGCGGTCGTAGTGGTTGCGCGTGAAGCCGAACCACTCCTGCATCCAGTGGCCCAGCGGCACCCGCGCATAGGTGTAGTGCCCGCCCAGCATCAGCACCGCCATGTGCAGCAGGATCAGGCCGTAGAGCAGCGGCGTCAGCGGGAAGCCGAGCTGGGTTGCCAGCAGCAGCGGCAGCACCACCAGCACTGGCGCCACCTCCAGCAGCCAGGTGCCCCGCTCGTACGGGTGCAGGCCGGACCAGGCCAGCAGTGCTGCGGCGACGGCGGCATAGACCCACAGACCCTTGAGCGACAGGCTGGCGTTCGGCATGCACCGATGCTGCCAGAAGCGCCGAGGGTTGTTCCGCCGCCATGAGGGTGCGGTCGAGCGTGAATTGGCGGCTTCTCTTCAATTGTCGCGATTGACAACGGAAAGTGCGTCGTCAACCCGACAGAGGAACGGCCTGACTAGAGCCGTTTCAGCCCTTCGTCATAGCTGATGACTTCGTAAGCCTGGCTGTATTTGAGTGCGCCATCGACGATCGCATCGATCTTCTCGGCCGTATCCATCTTCTTCATCTTCGTCTTGTCGAGATAAAGGAAGTCGATGAGTTCGTTATAGACCGACGTGTCGTCAAGCGGCAGAACGTAAAACGGAACACCATTGAATTCGATCTGATAGCGCGAGGCGCGATCGAGATCGGACACGTAGATGAAGTATTTGCCGCCGGCCTTGATGTTCGCGCCCAGCGCCTCGATCAGCGCGGGAAGATGTTTGAAGGTCGAAAGCGAACCAGCCAGAAAAGACAGGGTCGCCTGCGCGTCGTCGGCCGCGGCGAAGGCCGCTTCAAGCGTCACCGCCGGATCAAGCGTCAGAGCGATTTCACCGCGAAAGCCGAAACGGCCAGGGAAACGCGTTGGCCCATTGTGAGCCGGCTTCAACAACCGACCTTCAGCTTCGAGACGCTGAAAAGCGGGGGATTTGATGGTGGTGGTCATGACATGTCCTTGTAATCCCGTCCTCGCGCATCAACGCTCGAACGGATTGTTCTTTCGGGATTGGAAGCAAAAAGGCGAGATGGAAGACGCGGCCCGTGCGATCACGTCCGGAGATGTCTTCTTGTGAGAGTGCGGATTGCCTCGCCAATAGCGAGCCAAGACGGGATTGCGCGTTGATCGACGCGCTCCGGGCCATGCCACCCGGATTGAAAGCCGCCGCCACAAGCGACGCTCCTGCCAATAGCCACTGCATTTATCGGGCCACGAGTCTTGCGCACTCACCCTTTTCAGTTCCGCAGGCACGGTGGCCCGACCCTGCGGATCGGGCCGCGCCGCCGCTGGTGCTTCAGAGCTTCAGGCGGCCGACCGCCTCGATCTGCGGGTTCATGCTCAGCATGCGCGCCGGGCCGAACAGCGTGGCGAAGGCCACGTCCTTGGCGTCGCGGCCGCTGGCAATGCGCACCAGGTCCTCGACCTGCGACATCTTGGTCGGGTCGAACAGCACCCAGCGCCCGCCCAGCCAGGCTTCGAACACCGCGTGGAAGTCGGGTGGCGGCTCGTCGAAGTGCGCATAGCCCACCGCCAGTCGGGCCGGGATGTTGAGCGCGCGGCAGAAGGTGATGCCCAGGTGGGCGAAGTCGCGGCACACGCCGGCGCGCTGCACGAAGACTTCGCGCGCGGTGGTCGTCGGCCCGGTCGAGCCGATCGCATATTCGATGTGCTCGTGGATCCAGTCGGCAATGGCCTGCACCCGCGGGTGGCCGGGTGGCAGGTCGCCGAACAGTTGCAGTGCGGCGCGCCCGAGGTGGTCCGATTCGCAGTAGCGCGTGGGCGCCAGGTTGTGCAGTACGTGGTCGGGCAGCTCGTGGACCGGATGCTCCGGTGCCTGCAGGTCGCGCGCGAACGGCCGCTTCCTCACCAGCGCGCGGTACAGCAGCGTGAAGCGGCCGGCCTCGGCCCGCACCCGCGTGAAGCGGTGGCCCTGCGTCGGGTCGGCGAACACGTGGAAGGGCACCTTGCTGTGGAAGGCGATGGACTCGCCGCTGATCCGCTGTTCGGGGTCATCGAGGGCGTGCACCAGGAACACGAAGTCGGTCGGGGCGCTGACCTCGTAGCTCAGCTCGCAGTCGATGCGGAACACGCGTTCCTTCAGCCGCGGCGCGGCCGAAGGAAGAAGCGGAAGCAGGGCGGAGACGGGCATGACGCGACAGGCTGATGACACCGGTGTTCATTTCAGCTGCGCCGGCCGGGGCTCACCATCGGACGCGCCGCCGCGGCGGCGTAGGACACCGCCGCAGGGGCGGTTGGATTCGGCCCGCACGCTCAGGAAAGCGCGGTCGCCTCGGCCTCGAGTTCGCGCAGCACCGCGGCGACGATCGCGAAGGAGCCGCAGACCAGCACGCGATCGTCCGGCCCGGCGGCGGCCAGGGCCTCGCGGTAGGCGTCGAGCGGCGAGGCGCCCAGGTGCACCGTGCGTTGCACCTGCGCGGCGTCGAGCGCCGCGGCCATGTCGGCGGTCGAGGCGCCGCGCCGCTCGGCGATGCCGGCGACGAACCAGGCGTCGACGCCACCCTGCAGCGCCTGCGCGGTGCCGGCGATGTCCTTGTCGCGCAGCATTGCGAACACCGCGAGCGTGCGGCCCGGTACCGGGTGCTGGCCCAGCGTCACCGCCAGCCGCTGCGCCGCATGCGGGTTGTGCGCCACGTCGAGCAGCACCTCGGGCACGCCGGCGCAGCGACGCCAGCGCTGGAAGCGGCCGATCAGCCGAACCTGCCGCAGGCCGCGGTGGATCTGCACGGCATCCACCGGCAGGGTGCGGGCCAACGACTCCAGCGCCATCAGGCAGGCGGCGGCGTTGTGCAACTGCACATCGCCGGCCAGCGCCGGCAGCGGCAGGCCGGTGAGCTCGCCGCTGCGGCGGCTCAGGGTCCAGGTGTCGCCGTCGCGGCGCAACCGGTAGTCGCGGCCGCTCTGCAGCAGGCGCGCGCCGACCCGCCTGGCCTCCTGCGCGATCGTGGCCGGCGGCTCGGGGTCGGCGCAGATCGCCGGCCGGCCGGCGCGGAACACGCCGGCCTTCTCGACCGCGATGCGCTCGCGCGTGGGCCCGAGGTAGTCGACATGGTCGATGCCGATGCTGGTGACGATGGCGCAGTCGGCGTCGAAGGCATTCACCGCGTCGAGCCGCCCGCCCAGGCCGACTTCGAGCACGGCCACGTCGAGGTCGGCCTCGGCGAACACGCACATCGCCGCCAGCGTGCCGAACTCGAAGGGCGTGAGCGGCGTGTGGCCGCGCGCGCCCTCGACCCGCGCGTAGGCGGCGCACAGCGCCGCGTCGCCGACGGGGGCGCCGTCGATGCGCACCCGCTCGTTGTAGCGCAGCAGGTGCGGTGAGCTGTAGACGCCGACGCGGTAGCCCGCGGCGCCCAGCACCGACGCCAGCAGCGCGCAGGTCGAGCCCTTGCCGTTGGTGCCGGCGACGGTGATCAGCGGGAAGCCGGGCTTCAGGCCCAGCGCGTCGCGCACCCGGGCCACCCGTTCCAGCCCCATGTCGATGGTCTGCGCGTGCAGCGCATCGGCGTGGGCCAGCCAGGCGGTGAGATCGGCGCCCTGGCGCGGGCGGCGCACGCGCGCCGGCGGCACGGCCTGCGGCCGCAAGGGAGCGAGCATGGCGGCGGCCTCGGGTCGCAGGCCGGTCAGAACAGGCCGACGACCTTGCCGTCGTCGCCGAGGTCGATCTTCTCGGCCGACGGGACCTTGGGCAGGCCCGGCATCGTCATCACGTCGCCGCACACCATCACGACGAACTCTGCACCAGCGGCCAGGCGCACCTCGCGGATGTCCAGCGTGTGGCCCGAGGGCGCGCCGCGCAGGTGGGGGTTGGTGGAGAACGAGTACTGCGTCTTCGCCACGCAGACCGGGTAGTGGCCGTAGCCGGCGTCCTGCAGCTTCTTGATCTCGGCGGCCACCTTGGCGCTGGCGGTGACCTTGGCCGCGCCGTAGATCTTGGTCGCGATCGCGGTGATCTTGTCCATCAGCGGCAGCGACTCGTCGTAGACGAACTTGAAGCCCGCGGCGCCGCTCTGGCCCTTCTCGACGATCTCGACCACCGCGCGCGCCACGTCCTCGGCGCCCTTGCCGCCTTCGGCCCAGTGGCGCGCCACGATCACCGGCACCTCGTGCTTCGCCATGCGGTCCTGCAGCAGCTTCAGCTCGGCCGGCGTGTCGAAGCTGAAGTTGTTGATCGACACCACGCAGGGCAGGCCGTAGTGCTCGCGGATGTTGGCGACGTGGCGCTCGATGTTGGCGATGCCCTTCTCCAGCGCCTCGAGGTTCTCGATGTTGAGCTCCTTCACGTCGACGCCGCCATGGAACTTGAGCGCGCGGATGGTGGCCACCAGCACCACCGCGTCCGGGCGCAGGCCCGACTTGCGGCACTTGATGTCGATGAACTTCTCGGCCCCCAGGTCGGCGCCGAAGCCGGCCTCGGTGACCACGTAGTCGGCCAGCTTCAGGCTGGTCTGGGTGGCGATCACGGAGTTGCAGCCGTGGGCGATGTTGGCGAACGGGCCGCCGTGCAGGATGGCCGGGTTGTTCTCCAGCGTCTGCACCAGGTTGGGCTTGAGCGCGTCCTTCAGCAGCACGGTCATCGCGCCGTGCGCCTTCAGGTCGCGCGCGGTCACGGGCTTTTGCTGGCGGGTGTAGCCGATGACGATGTTGCCCAGCCGCTCCTTCAGGTCCTTGAGCGAGGTCGCGAGGCAGAAGATCGCCATCACCTCGGAGGCCACCACGATGTCGAAGCCGTCCTGGCGCGGGTAGCCGTTGCCGGGACCGCCGAGCGAGCAGGTGATGTCGCGCAGCGCACGGTCGTTCATGTCGACCACGCGCTTCCAGGTGATGCGCCGCACGTCGATGTCGAGCTCGTTGCCGTGGTGGATGTGGTTGTCGATCATCGCGGCCAGCAGGTTGTTGGCCAGCGCGATCGCGCTGAAGTCGCCGGTGAAGTGCAGGTTGATGTCCTCCATCGGCACCACCTGCGCATGGCCGCCGCCGGCCGCACCGCCCTTCATGCCGAACACCGGCCCGAGCGAGGGCTCGCGCAGGCACACCAGCGCCTTCTTGCCGATGCGGTTGAGCGCATCGCCCAGGCCCACGGTGGTGGTGGTCTTGCCTTCGCCGGCCGGCGTCGGGCTGATCGCGGTGACGAGGATCAGCTTGCCGTTCGGCCGGCCCTTCAGCGTTTCGATGTAGTCCAGCGAGAGCTTGGCCTTGTAGTGGCCGTAGGGCTCCAGGTGCTTGTCGGCGATGCCGAGCTTGTCGCCGGCCACCTGGGTGATGCGCTGCAGCGTGGCTTTCTGGGCGATTTCGATGTCGGAGGCCATCTTGTCTCTCTCGTCTGGTGCGGGTGGGATGGAAGGAAAGGGGAGGCGCGCCTGTCGTCGCGTCACTCGATCAGGATCGCGCGGAAGTCGTTCACGTTGGTCATCGTCGGGCCGGTCATCACCAGGTCGCCGAGCGCCGAGAAGTAGCTGTAGCCGTCGTTGTTGGCCAGGAAGGCCGGTGCGTGCAGGCCCAGCGCACGCGCGCGCGCCAGCGTGTCGGGGGCGAGCAGGGCGCCGGCGTTGTCCTCGGTGCCGTCGATGCCGTCGGTGTCGCAGGCGATCGCGTGCATGCGCGGGTGGCCGTCGAGCGCGACCGCCAGCGCCAACAGGAACTCGGCATTGCGCCCGCCGCGGCCTTTGCCGCGCACGGTGACCGTGCCCTCGCCGCCCGACAGCAGCACGCAGGGCGCCGCCACCGGCTGGCCGTGGCCGGCCACCTGGCGTGCGATGCCGGCATGCACCAACGCCATCTCGCGCGCCTCGCCTTCGAGCGCACTGCCCAGGATCAGCGGCGCGATGCCGGCCGCGCGCGCGACGCCGGCCGCGGCTTCGAGCGACATCTGCGGCGTCGCCACCATCACCTGGCGGGCGCGGGCCAGGCGCGGATCGCCCGGCTTCGGCGTCTCGTCGTGACCGCGGCGGATGTGATCGAGTGCCGCCTTCGGTTCCGTGATCGCATATTTGGCGAGGATGGCCAGCGCGTCGGCGCAGGTCGTCGCGTCGGCCACGGTCGGGCCGGAGGCGATCACCGAGGGGTCGTCGCCCGGCACGTCGGAGATCGTCAGCGTCAGCACCGCGGCTGGCGCGCAGGCGGCGGCCAGGCGCCCGCCCTTGATGGCCGACAGGTGCTTGCGCACGCAGTTCATCTCGGTGATGTTGGCGCCCGACTTCAGCAGCGCACGGTTCACCGCCTGCTTGTCCTCCAGCGTCAGGCCCTCGGCCGGTAGCGCCAGCAGCGAGGAGCCGCCGCCGGAGATCAGGCAGATCACCAGGTCGTCCTCGTGCAGGCCCTGCACCCGCTGCAGCATGCGGCCCGCGGCCGCGCGGCCGGCGGCGTCGGGCACCGGGTGCGCGGCCTCGACCACTTCGATGTGCCGCGTCGGAACGCGGTGGCCGTAGCGCGTGACCACCATGCCCGACAGCTCGCCGGGCCACTGCGCCTCCAGCGCCTGGGCCATCGACGCGGCGGCCTTGCCGGCACCGATCACCAGCGTGCGGCCACGCGGCGGCGACGGCAGGTGAGCCCCCAGGCAGCGCGCAGGCGCGGCCGCCGCGACCGCGGCATCGAACATCCGGCGAAGCAGGGCGGAACCCGTGGAAGCCATCTCTTGGTGCGACCCGTGCGGTCGGCGATTGCGGTGCGGCGATATCGCCAGACCCACATCGGCCCGGCGGCTGCGGACGATCTTAGGCGCGGTGTGCGATGCCGGTCATTGGTCTTTCTGGGCCGGTTCGCCAAAAAGACTAATGGGTCATTTCGGCGACCCGCTCCTAGACTTTCTTCACGGTCAGCCGCGGCCTCCAAAGTCGCAGTCGGCCTCCGATTCAACCCGTCTGGAGCCCACCGTGTTCGATCCTTCCCTGCGCATTGCCGACACCGATCCCGAGCTGTGGACTGCGATGCAGAACGAGCTGCAACGCCAGGAAGACCACGTCGAGCTGATCGCCTCCGAGAACTACGTCAGCCCCAGCGTGATGCGAGTGCAGGGCTCGGTGCTGACGAACAAGTACGCCGAGGGTTATCCCGGCAAGCGCTACTACGGCGGCTGCGAGCACGTCGACGTCGCCGAGCAGCTGGCGATCGATCGCGCGAAGGCCTTGTTCGGCGCCGAATATGCAAACGTACAGCCACATTCAGGCTCGCAGGCCAATGCCGCCGTCTACATGGCGATGCTGCAGCCCGGCGACACCCTCCTCGGCATGTCGCTGGCCCATGGCGGCCACCTGACGCACGGCGCCAGCGTCAGCTTCAGCGGCAAGCTCTACAAGGCGGTGTCCTATGGCCTGGAGCCGGAAACCGAGACCATCGACTACGCCCAGGTCGCCGAGCTGGCCCAGGAGCACAAGCCGAAGATGATCGTCGCCGGCGCGTCGGCGTACTCGATGGTGATCGACTGGCAGCGCCTGCGCGACATCGCCGACCGCCACGGCGCCTACCTGCTGGTCGACATGGCGCACTACGCCGGCCTGATCGCCGCGGGCGAATACCCCAGCCCGGTCGGCATCGCGCACTTCGTCACCTCGACCACCCACAAGACCCTGCGCGGCCCGCGCGGCGGCCTGATCCTGTCGAGCGCCGAGTTCGAGAAGCCGCTCAACTCGATGATCTTCCCCGGCATCCAGGGCGGCCCGCTGATGCACGTGATCGCCGCCAAGGCGCTGGCCTTCAAGGAGGCCGCTTCGCCGGCGTTCAAGACCTACCAGCAGGAGGTCAAGTCCAACGCCAAGGCGATGGCGAAGACGCTCACCGAGCGCGGCCTGCGCATCGTCTCGGGCGGCACCGAGAGCCACGTGTTCCTGCTCGACCTGCGCGCCAAGAAGATCACCGGCAAGGCCGCCGAGGCCGTGCTCGGCCGCGCGCACATGACCGTGAACAAGAACGCGATCCCCAACGACCCCGAGAAGCCCTTCGTCACCAGCGGCATCCGCATCGGCGCCCCGGCGATGACGACGCGCGGCTTCGGCACGACCGAAGCCACCGCGATCGCGAACCTGATGGCCGACGTGCTGGAGGCACCCGAAAACGATGCCGTCATCGCGCGCGTCGCCGCCGAGGTCACGGCGCTGTGCCGGCGATTCCCGGTCTATGGCGCCGACGTCCACGGCCTCTGACCGCGCGCACCCGCACTGTCCCCCTTCAACCGATTTCGATCCACAGCAACAGAGGAGACTCCCCATGGCTGGCCGCAATTTCCTGTTCGTTCCCGGACCCACCAACGTGCCCGAGCGCGTGCAGCGCGCGATGGTCGTGTCGATGGAAGACCATCGCTCGTCCAAGTTCCCCGACCTGACCAAGAGCGTGCTCGAGGACCTGAAGGCGGTCTTCAAGACCACCACCGGCACGCCGATCATCTTCCCCGCCACCGGCACCGGTGGCTGGGAAGCGGCGCTGACCAACACGCTGTCGCCCGGCGACCTGGTGCTGGCCTCGCGCTTCGGGCAGTTCAGCCACCTGTGGATCGACATGATCACGCGCCTGGGCTTCCAGGTCGAGACGGTCGAGTGCGAGTGGGGCGAGGGCGTGCCGGTCGAGCGCTACGCCGAGATCCTGAAGCAGGACAAGGAACACAAGATCAAGGCCGTGGTGGCCACGCACAACGAGACCGCCACCGGCGTGACCAGCGACATCGCCGGCGTGCGCAAGGCCCTCGATGACGCCAAGCACCCGGCGCTGCTGCTGGTCGACGCGGTCAGCTCGCTGGGCAGCATCGACTTCCGCATGGACGACTGGGGCGTCGACATCTGCGTCAGCGGCTCGCAGAAGGGCCTGATGCTGCCGGCCGGCCTGGGCATCGTGTGCGCCAGCGAGAAGGCGCTGAAGGCGCGCGAGACCTCGACCGCGCCGCGCTGCTTCTTCGACTTCGGCGACATGATCAAGGCCAACGCCACCGGCTACTTCCCGTACACGCCGGCGCTGCCGATGCTCTACGGCCTGCGCGAATCGCTGACGATGATCAAGGAAGAGGGCCTGGAGAACATCTTCTGGCGCCACACCTACCTGGCCTCCGGCGTGCGCGCCGCGGTGCTCGACGGCTGGAAGCTCGGCCTGTGCGCCAAGGCGCCGAAGTGGTACTCCGACACCGTGTCGGCGATCGTCGTGCCCGAGGGCATCAACGGTGCGCACGTGATCGACGTGGCCTTCCGCCGCTACAACCTGTCGCTGGGCGCCGGCCTGAGCAAGGTCGCCGGCAAGGTGTTCCGCATCGGCCACCTGGGCGACCTGAACGAGCTGATGGTGCTGGGCGCGCTGGCCGGCGCCGAGATGGCGATGCTCGACGTGGGCATCGAGGTCGAGCCGGGCTCGGGCGTCGCCGCGGCGCAGAAGTACTTCCGCACCCACGACAACGTGCCGAAGAAGAAGGTGTCGCGCAGCGAGGTGGTCTACGCTTCGCAGTCGATGGGGTCGACCGAAGGCGCGCATTGACGACCACCCCCGTTGTGGATGACGCCCACCCCCGTTGCGCCAGCGGCGCTCCCCCTCCAGGGGGCGCCGCTGGCGGACCGGCGGAGCCGGATCCGCGGCGGCCGCGCGGCAGGGCGGTGGTTGGTGTGGATGGGTTGTTGCGAAGAACGATGGAGACGCTGACATGAGCCATTCCGTGGTGTTCCTGGACCGTGAATCGCTGAAGGCGAAGGTTCGCAAGCCGGCGCAGGCCGAGCGCTACGTGGAGCACGCCAAGACCTCGGTCGACGAGGTGGTGACGAAGCTGCAGGGCGCGACCGTGGCGATCACGAACAAGGTGCCGCTGCGCGCCGAGACGCTGAAGCAACTGCCGCAACTCAAGATGATCGCCGTGGCCGCCACCGGCTACGACGTCATCGACGTGCCCTACTGCAAGGAGCACGGCATCGCGGTCGCCAACATCCGCAACTACGCGGTGCACACGGTGCCGGAGCATGCCTTCGCGCTGATCCTGGCGCTGCGCCGCAACATCCTGGCCTACCGGCAGGACGTGGAGGCCGGCGTGTGGCAGAAGTCGGACCAGTTCTGCTTCTTCACGCACGACATCGGCGACCTGCACGGCGCCACGCTGGGCCTCGTCGGCGAGGGCGCGATCGGGCAGGGCACCGCGGCCATCGCGCGCGGCTTCGGCATGAAGGTGATCTTCGCCGACCACGAGCCGCCGAAGATGCCGGGCGTCGAGTTCACGCCCTTCGAGCAGGTGCTCGCCCAGAGCGACGTGATCTCGCTGCACTGCCCGCTGACGCCGTCGACGCGCAACCTCATCGGCCTCGAGGAAATGCGCCGCATGAAGCGCAATGCGCTGCTGATCAACACCTCGCGCGGCGGCCTGGTCGACGAGGCGGCGCTGATCCAGGCGCTGAACGAAGGCCTGATCGCCGGCGCCGGCTTCGACGTGCTCACCACCGAGCCGCCGAAGAACGGCCACCCGCTGCTGGACGTGCGGCGCCCGAACTTCATCCTCACCCCGCACGTGGCCTGGGCCTCGGACGGCGCGATGCAGTTCCTGGCCGACCAGCTGATCGACAACATCGACCTGTGGGCGGCCGGCAAGCCGCAGCACCTCGTGACCTGAGCAATGGGTGATTTCCGCATTCGTGAGGCTGGAGCGAGCAACGCCGTAGGCGGCTGGCAGCGCTCGTGGTGGTCGATGAAGTCAGCTGGCGTGTCCTGCGAAGCCGCTGGCAGGCGGTGGGCGCAGCGCCTCTGCGGTGCCGAGCAGCGCAGCGGGAGCGGGCGGCGCGCTTGCGCGCTGACCCCGCATGTCTGAGCGGTGTACTCGCCGCGAGTTTGCGGGGTCACCCGCGGACGCGAGCAGCGCAGGGGAGTCGCTGCGCAGCGGCGACCATCGCAGTGAAGCGGAGCACGCCGCCTGCCAGCGGCTTCGTCAACTCGAGAGCAACGCACGAATGAGAACCCGACCATGAAGAAGCTGCTCTATCAATTCGACACCGACCCGCACCCGGCGGTGTTCGACAACGTCGTCGCCTACGACGGCGGCGCGGACCACGTGACGGCCTATGGCGGCATCACGCCGGCCAACGTGGGCGGGCTCGTCGATGGCACGATCTTCACGCGCGCGCCGAAGGACAAGAAGAACACCGCGATCTTCGTCGGCGGCTCCAACATGGCCGAGGGCGAGGCGCTGTTCAAGGCGGTGCGCAAGAAGTTCTTTGCCAACTTCCGCGTCTCGGTGATGCTCGACAGCAACGGCTCGAACACCACCGCGGCGGCCGGCGTGGCCTGGCTGGCGCACGGCCGCTCGCTGGCCGGCAAGCGCGCCGTGGTGCTGGCCGGCACCGGGCCGGTGGGCCAACGCGCCGCGCTGATGCTGGCGAAGGAAGGCGCGCGCGTGGCGATCACCAGCCGCTCGCGCGAGCGGGCGCAGGCGGCGGCGCAGGCCATCGCCGAGCGCTTCAAGATCGAGGTCGACGCGATCGAGGCGACCGACAACGCCGCCCGGGCGCGCGCCATCGAAGGCGCGAACCTGGTGTTCGCCACCGGCGCGGCCGGCGTCGCGCTGCTCGACGAGGCCGCGTGGAAGGACCATGCGCAGCTCGAGCTGCTGTCGGACGCCAACGCCACGCCCACGCTGGGCATCGAGGGCATCGACATGATGGACAAGGGCGCACAGCGCCACGGCAAGACGGTGTTCGGCGCCATCGGCTTCGGTGCGCTGAAGATCGCGCTGCACCGCGCCTGCATCGCCAGGATGTTCGAGCAGCAGGACCTGGTGCTCGATGGCGAGGAGATCTATGCCATTGCAAAAACGATGGTGGGGTAGATGCGCCATGCCACAGCCCACCGGCCCGACTCGCCTTCTCCCTTTCCCTGTGGGAGAGGGCCGGGGTGAGGGCCGCTCGGGCCGGCTGCACCGCCGCCCCCTCACCCCCGCCCTCTCCCCGGAGGGGCGAGGGAGTCACAGCTCCGAGATGAACCCACGATGATCCAGCAACTCAGCACCGAAGCCTTCCTCGACGCACTGGCCAGCGGCAACGCCACACCGGGCGGCGGCAGCGCTGCCGCGATCATGGGCGCGATGGGCGCCGCGTTGGTGTCGATGGTGGCCAACCTGACCATCGGCAAGAAGGGCTACGAGGCCGTCGACGCCGAGATGCGCCAGCTGCTGGCCGAGTCCAAGGCGCTGCGTGCGCGCCTGGCCGGCATGGTGGCCGAGGACGTGGCGGCCTTCGATTCGCTGATGGCCGCCTACAAGCTGCCGAAGGCGAGCGACGACGAGAAGGCCGCGCGCAGCGCCGCCATCCAGGCCGGTCTGAAGCTCGCCACCGAGGCGCCGCTGGCCTGTGCGCGCGCCTGCGCCGAGGCGGTGCGACTGACCGAGCGCGCCGTCGCGCACGGCAACCTCAATGTCATCAGCGATGTCGGCGTCGGCGTGCTCGCGGCCTGGGCTGCGCTGCGCAGCGCCGCGCTCAACGTGCACATCAACGCGCCGCAGATCAAGGACCGCGCCTGGGCCGACCGCGCGCTGACCGAGCTGCAGGCCCTGCTCACCGAGTGCGGGCCGCTCGCCGAACGCGTGCACGACGCCGTCAAGGGCAAGCTCGGCTGAAGCCGGGCCGCCACCGCATTCCACAGATCCCACAGGAGACCCGACGATGGACATCCATGAATACCAGGCCAAGGAGCTGCTCGCCGGCTTCGGCGTGCCGGTGCCGCGCGGCAGCGTGGCCTACAGCGCCGACCAGGCCGTCTACGCCGCCACCGAGCTGGGCGGTTGGCACTGGGCGGTGAAGGCGCAGATCCACTCCGGCGGCCGCGGCAAGGCCGGCGGCGTGAAGCTGTGCCGCACCTACCAGGAGGTCGCCACGGCCGCGAAGGGCATGCTCGGCGCGACGCTGGTCACCCACCAGACCGGCCCGGCCGGCAAGGTGGTGAACCGGCTTTACGTCGAGCAGGCCGAGCCCTTCGAGCGCGAGCTCTACCTGGGCTTCGTGCTCGACCGCAAGATCGAACGCATCCGCGTCATCGCGTCGGCCAACGGCGGCATGGAGATCGAGGAGATCGCACACGACCAGCCCGAGTCGATCCTGCAGATCGAGGTCGAGCCGGCGGTCGGCCTGCAGTCCTTCCAGGCGCGCGAGATCGCCTTCGGCCTGGGCCTGAACATCAAGCAGGTGAACCAGGCGGTCACGGCCATCATGGGCTGCTACCGCGCCTTCCGCGACCTCGATGCGACGATGGTCGAGATCAACCCGCTGGTCGTCACCAAGGACGACCGCGTGCTGGCGCTCGATGCGAAGATGAGCTTCGACGACAACGCGCTGTTCCGCCGCCGCCAGATCGCCGAGATGCGCGACGTGGCCGAGGAGGATCCGCGCGAGGCCACCGCCAACCAGCACGGCCTGAACTACGTGGGCCTGGCCGGCGACATCGGCTGCATCATCAACGGCGCCGGCCTGGCGATGGCGACGATGGACATGATCAAGTACGCCGGCGGCGAGCCCGCGAACTTCCTCGACGTCGGTGGCGGCGCCTCGCCCGAGCGCGTCGGTCAGGCCTTCAACCTGGTGCTGTCGGACCGCAACGTCAAGGCCATCCTGGTCAACATCTTCGCCGGCATCAACCGCTGCGACTGGGTCGCGCAGGGCGTGGTGCAGGCCGCCAAGGGCCTGCGCGTGCCGCTGATCGTGCGGCTGGCCGGCACCAACGTGGAGGAGGGCCAGAAGATCGTGCGCGAGTGCGGCCTGCCCATCATCACCGCCGACTCGCTGGCCGAAGCCGCGCAGAAGGCTGTGGCCGCCGCGCGCGACCACCAGCCTGCCTGAGCCCACCCTACACAGAAGAGAGCGAGACACCCATGAGCATCCTGATCGACGAGAAGACCCGCGTCATCGTGCAGGGCTTCACCGGCGACAAGGCGACCTTCCACGCGAAGGAGATGATCGCCTACGGCACCAACGTGGTCGGCGGCGTGACGCCCGGCAAGGGCGGCCAGCGCCACCTGGAGCGCCCGGTGTTCAACACCGTCAAGGAAGCGGTCCACGCCACCGGCGCCGAGGCCAGCCTGCTGTTCGTGCCGCCGCCGTTCGCCGCCGACGCACTGATGGAAGCGGCCGACGCCGGCCTGAAGCTGGTGTGCATCATCACCGACGGCATCCCGGCCCAGGACATGATGCGCGTCAAGCGCTACCTGCGCCGCTACGCGAAGGACCAGCGCACCACCATCGTCGGCCCCAACTGCGCCGGCATCATCAGCGCCGGCAAGGCCATGCTGGGCATCATGCCGGGCAACATCTACCAGCGCGGCAACGTCGGCATCGTGTCGCGCTCCGGCACGCTGGGTTACGAGGCCGCCGCGCAGATGAAGGCGCTGGGCATCGGCGTGACCACCAGCGTGGGCATCGGCGGCGACCCGATCAATGGCAGCTCCTTCCTCGACCACCTCGAGCGCTTCGAGCAGGACCCCGAGACCCAGGCCGTCATCATGATCGGCGAGATCGGCGGCCCGCAGGAGGCCGAGGCCTCGGCCTGGGTCAAGGCGAACATGAGCAAGCCGGTGGTCGGCTACGTGGCCGGCCTGACGGCACCGAAGGGCCGCCGCATGGGCCACGCAGGCGCCATCATCTCGGCGGTCGGTGACACGGCGGCCGAGAAGGCCGAGATCATGCGCTCCTACGGCCTGCTGGTGTCGCCGAGCGCGGCCGAGCTGGGCAAGACGGTCGGGCAGGCGCTCACCCGCGTGCAGTGATGCCCCTGCCCTCCCGACCCGACCTCGCCGACCCCGACGAGTCGGCCGCCGGCACGGAGCGCGCCGACTCGCTGGCGCGCTCGGAGCTGCTGCGCGCCGCGCTGCTCGGCGTCATCGAGCGCTACGAGCCCGACGTGGCGCGCGTGCTGCGCGGCGCGGCGCCGCAGGAGCGCCTGTCCACGCGCCTGCTGGCCCGCACGATCCAGGCGCAGGCGATCTGGTTCCAGCTGCTCGCCATCGCCGAGCAGAACCGCGACATGCGGCGCCGTCGCGAGGTCGAGCGCCAGCGCGGCCACGCGCAGGTGCGCGGCACCTTCGCGCACGTGTTCCACACCGCCGTCGAGGCCGGGCTCGATGCGAAGCAGATCCGCGAGGCGCTGTGCAGCCTGCGCATCCGCCCGGTCATCACCGCGCACCCGACCGAGGCCAAGCGCGTGACGGTGCTCGAACGCCACCGCCGCATCTACCTGCGCCTGTTCGACCTGGAGTCGCCGCGCTGGACCGACCGCGAGCGCGAGGACCTGACCCGCGCGATCAGCGACGAGGTCGAGCTGCTGTGGCTCACCGGCGAGTTGAAGCTCGACAAGCCCACGGTCGACCAGGAAGTGGCCTGGGGCCTGTACTTCTTCGACGAGAACCTGTTCGACGTCGTGCCGCAGCTCTACGGCCGCATCGAGGCCGCGTTCGCGAAGCAGTTCCCCGGCGAGACGCTGGAGTTGCCGGTGGTGTTCGGCTTCGGTTCGTGGATCGGCGGCGACCGCGACGGCAACCCCTTCGTGACCAGCGCGGTCACGCGCCACACGCTGTGGCAGATGCGCCTGGCGAGCCTGCGCCGCTACCGCAGCCGGCTGGCCGACCTGGCGCGCAACCTCAGCATCAGCGAGCGGGCCGCCGCGTTGCCGGAGGACTTCCGCACCGCCGTCGCCGTGGCGCTGGCCGCGCTGCCCGACGGCGCCGGCGTGGCCGCGCGCAACCCCGGCGAGTTGTTCCGGCAGTTCATCGCCGGCATGCTGGCGCGGCTCGACGCGACGATCGCGCGCAACGGCGAGCCGCCCGAGCCGGCCGACGCCGCGCGCGATGCGCCAACTTACGAACACGCCGACCAGCTGATCGGCGACATCGAGCTGATGCACCGCGCGCTGCTCGAGACCGGCGCCCAGCCGCTCGCCAAGACCTTCCTCGCGCCGCTGCTGCGCGAGGTGCGCACCTTCCGCTTCGCGACGGTGCGGCTCGACATCCGCGAGAACACCCTCCGCATCAACGCCACGCTCGGCGAGCTCTACCGCGCCGCCCGCGGCGGCGAGCCGCCGCCCAGTGACAGTGCCGAGTGGAAGGACTGGCTGCTGACCGAGCTGGCCGCGCCGCGCCGCGCCGGCGATGCGCCGCTCGCCACCGCCGGCCTCACGCCCGAGGCGCAGGAGACGCTGGCGACCTTCCGCACCGTCGCCGAGATGCGCGACCGCGTCGACCGCGAGGCCTTCGGCACGCTGATCCTCAGCATGACCCACAGCGCCACCGACGTGCTGGGCGTCTACCTGCTGGCCAAGCACGCCGGGCTGTTCAACGACGCGCAGGCGGTGGAGCGCTGCACGCTGCCGGTGGTGCCGCTGCTCGAGACCATTCCCGACCTGCGTCGCGCGCCGGCCATCCTGAAGGAGCTGCTCGCGGTGCCGCTGGTGCAGCGCTCGCTGCGCCTGCACGGCAACGTGCAGGAGGTGATGATCGGCTACTCCGACTCCAACAAGGACGGCGGCTACTTCACCGCCAACTGGGAGCTGAGCAAGGCGCAGGCGACGATGACGCGGCTGGGCGAGGAGCTCGGCGTCAAGATCGCCTTCTTCCATGGCCGCGGCGGCTCGGTGAGCCGCGGCGGCGCACCCACCGGGCGCGCGATCGCGGCGCTGCCCGCGGGCTCGATCCGCGGTGGCTTCCGCAGCACCGAGCAGGGCGAGGTGGTGTCTTACAAGTACGCCAACCGCGGCACGGCGCACTACCAGGTGGAGCTGCTCGCGTCGTCGGTGCTGCAGCACGTGCTGCTGTCGGAGCGCGAGGCGGCGCTGGTGCCCAAGCACGAGTTCGACGAGGCGATGGAGGCGATCTCCGGCGTGTCGTGGACGGCCTACCGCCAGCTGATGGAGTCGGAGCACCTGCTCGCCTACCTGCAGGGCTCCAGCCCGCTGGAGGAACTGGCCATGCTCAACATCGGCTCGCGGCCGGCACGGCGCACGCAGGCCCGCACGCTGGCCGACCTGCGCGCGATCCCCTGGGTGTTCGCGTGGACGCAGAACCGCCACATGCTGACCGGCTGGTACGGGCTGGGCAGCGGGCTGGCGGCCTTCGCCGAGGTGCGCAAGGCGCGCGGCCTGGACCTGCTGCAGCGCATGTTCCACGAGGGCCGGCTGTTCCGCACCGTGATCGACGAGGTCGAGAAGACGCTGCTGACGGTCGACCTCGACATCGCGCGCGAGTTCGCCGGCCTGGTGGCCGACCCGGCGGTGCGCGAGCCGATCTTCCAGGCCCTCGAGCGCGAGTACCGCCTGACCTGCGAGATGGTGCTGAAGGTGTCGGGCGGCAGCGAGGTCGCCGAACGCTTCCCGCAGCTGCGCCGCCGGCTGGCGCGCCGGCTGCAGACCATGAACCAGGTCAGCCGTGAGCAGGTGCAGCTGCTGCGCGCGCTGCGCGACGGCGGCGACGACGACGTGCGCACCGCCTTCCTGCTGTCGATCAACTGCGCGGCCGCCGGCCTGGGTGCCACCGGCTGACGGGCCGGGCGAGCCGCCGCGTCTTCTTCTCCCCATCTTCCACCATCGAGGACTTGCTGCCATGAGCTTCACCATCATCGACCAGGCCACGCCGCGCCTGCACCGCTCCGAGCTGGCCGTGCCGGGCACCAACACGGCGATGTTCGAGAAGGCCGCCGCGTCGGCCGCCGACATCGTCTTCCTCGACCTCGAGGACGCGGTGGCACCCGACGACAAGCCGCAGGCGCGCAAGAACATCATCCAGGGCCTCAACGAGGTGGACTGGGGCACCAAGACGATGATGATCCGCATCAACGGCCTCGACACCCACTACATGTACCGCGACGTGGTCGACATCGTCGAGGCCTGCCCGCGGCTCGACATGATCCTGATCCCGAAGGCCGGCGTCGCCGCCGACGTGTACGCGATCGACATGCTGGTCACGCAGATCGAGGGCGCCAAGGGCCGCAGCAAGCGCATCGGCTTCGAGGTGCTGATCGAGACGGCGCTCGGCATGGCCAACGTCGAGGCGATCGCGCAGTCGAGCCGGCGGCTGGAGGCGATGAGCTTCGGCGTGGCCGACTACGCCGCGTCGACGCGCGCCCGCACCACGGTGATCGGCGGCGTCAACAAGGACTCGGTGGTGCTGACCGACAAGGACGAGCAGGGCCACCGCCAGGCGTTCTGGACCGACCCCTGGCACGCCGCGCAGACCCGCATGATGGTGGCCTGCCGCGCCTACGGCCTGCGCCCGATCGACGGCCCGTTCGGCGACTTCGGCGACCCGGACGGCTTCAAGGCCGCCGCCAACCGCGCCGCGGTGCTGGGCTACGAGGGCAAGTGGGCGATCCACCCGTCGCAGATCGAGCTGGCCAACGGCGTGTTCACGCCGTCCGAGGCCGAGGTGAGCAAGGCACGCCGCATCCTCGAGGCGATGGCGCAGGCCGCGAAGGAAGGCCGCGGCGCGGTCTCGCTCGACGGCCGCCTGATCGACATCGCCAGCATCCGCATGGCCGAGGCGCTGCTCGCGAAGGCCGATTCGATCAGCGCGGCGGCCAAGGGCTGAAGCGGCGGGACTCGACCCTCAGGCCGCGCTGCGCGCCGCCGGCTCGGCGACGACGGCAGCCGCCGTGGGCTCGGCCGGCGCTGCGGCCCCCGCGCCCTTGCGCCGCATCTGATCGAGCCGCCAGTGGATCCAGGCCTGGCCGTGCACGCGCAGGAACTGCTCGAAGGCGGCCGCCGCGGCCGGCACCGGCCGGCCGGCGAGGTGCATCACGTGCCAGTCGCGCTCGATCGGGTGGTCGGCCATCGGCAGTAGCGCCAGCAGGCCGGTCTCCAGCTCCAGCACGCAAGCGTGCAGCGACAGGAAGGCCACGCCGAAGCCGGCCGCGCACATCTGCTTGATCGCCTCGTTGCTCGACATCTCGGAGCCGATGGCGAGCGTCACGCCGGCGTCCTTGAACAGCTGCTCGACCGTCGTGCGCGTGCCCGAGCCGCGCTCGCGCACCAGCAGGTTGGCCTGGTTCAGCGCGGCCAGGCCGAGCCTGGACCCCGTCATCAGCGGGTGCGAGGGCGCGGCGACGAAGGCCATCGGGTGCTTCGCGAACGCGGCGGAAATGGTCTTCAGCTCCGACGGCGGGCGGCCCATGATCGCCAGGTCGATGTCCTGGCTGGCGAGCTGGTTCACGACGTCGGCGCGGTTGCCGATCTGCAGCTTCACCTTGACCTGCGGGTGCTCGCGCACGAACTCCAGCAGCAGCGGCGGCAGCAGGTACTCGGCGGTGGTCACTGCGCCGATGCGCAGCAGGCCGGCGATGTCGCCGCAGTGCGCGGCCATCGCGTCGCCGGCCTCGCCCCACAGGTCGAGGATGCGGCTGGCGTAGCCGGCCAGCAGCTCGCCGGCCTCGGTGAGCTTCACGCCGCGCGCACCGCGGCGCAGCAGCGGCGTGCCGGCGGCGTCTTCCAGGATGCCGAGCTGGATCGACACCGCCGGCTGCGTGAGGTGCATCTCGTCGGCCGCGCGCGACACGCTGCCCAGCCGCGCGACCGCGTTGAACGCGGCGAGCTGGCGGAAGGTGGCGTTGCGAAGGGGGCTGCTCATCGGTGACGTCGAATTGGCGTGCGAGCCTACGCCACTGCGCGAGCCGATTCCTGTTCTGCTCAACCGAATCGCCTGGGCAAGAAATGGCGAGACTCCCTGCAATAGGTCCATAATTCTCTATATTTATTGATATTAAAGGTCCACATATGCGGATTGCCATCCACGAATTGAAGTCAGGTTTGTCGCGCTACGTGGCACAGGCGAGGGCCGGCGACGTCATCGAGATCACCTCGCACGACAAGCCCGTTGCCCGGCTCGTGGGCGTGCCCGCCACGTCCTATGGCGGCCTTGGCCGGCTGATGGCCAGTGGCGCCACCCTGTGGCGCGGTGGCAAACCGGTGTTGCAGGCCCCCGTCGAACTGGGCGCTCAAGGCCGGACGGTCGGCCAGATCGTGCTGGAGGACCGGCGTTGATCCTGTTCTGCGACACCTCGGCCCTCGTGAAGCTCTACGTACTGGAAGAAGGCAGCGACGCGACCCTGCGGCAGGCCGAGGGCTGTGACGCCATCGCGGTCTGTCGCATCGCGTTCGTCGAACTCATGTCGGCCCTGGCGCGCCGTGCGCGCGAGCAGCCGCAGGACCAGCAGGCCATCGAGCGGGCGCGGCAGCGCTTCGTCGCAGACTGGCCGGACTACCTCTCGCTCGAGGTCACTCAAGAACTGGTCGAGCTTGCCGGCGACCACGCCGACACCTTTGCGCTGCGGGCCTACGACAGCGTGCAACTGGCGGCGGTGCACCTGCTGCACCGGGAGGTGCCGGGGGAAGTGCAGTTCGCGTGCTTCGACAGCCGCCTGGCGAAGGCGGCGAGGGCGCTGGGGATCGGGTCGGTTTGAGGAGGCCGGTCGCGGCGGCCTGGACGGGCCGGCCGCAGCATCCGCAGTCGCCGCGGCCTGAACGGCCGCAGCATCCGGTCAGCGGCTTCGCCGAGGATTCTTCTGGCTGCGGCACGGGCCCGGAGGCCCTTCACTTCGCTGGCGCGAAGTGAGCCTGCGCCGGAAGACCGGCAAACCGCGCGCGTTGCGCGCGGCGGCCTTACCGGCCGGCTGCGGCGCGGAGCGCCGCAGCTTTGTCGGTCTTCTCCCAGCTGAACTCGGGCTCTTCGCGCCCAAAGTGTCCGTAGGCCGCGGTCTTTTCGTAGATCGGGCGCAGCAGGTCGAGCATCTGGATGATGCCCTTGGGACGCAGGTCGAAGTGCTCGGTCACCAGTGCGGCGATCCGCTCGTCGGAGATCACGCCGGTGCCTTCGGTGTAGACCGTCACGTTCATCGGGTGCGCCACGCCGATGGCGTAGGCCACCTGGATCTGGCACTGCTTGGCCAGGCCCGCGGCGACGATGTTCTTGGCCACGTAGCGCGCGGCGTAGGCGGCCGAACGGTCGACCTTGGTCGGGTCCTTGCCGCTGAACGCGCCGCCGCCGTGCGGGCAGGCGCCGCCGTAGGTGTCGACGATGATCTTGCGGCCCGTGAGGCCGCAGTCGCCCTGCGGCCCGCCGATGACGAAGCGCCCGGTCGGGTTGATCAGGTACTTGGTGTTCTTCAGCCACTCCGCGGGGCAAACCGGCTTGATGATCTCCTCGATGATCGCCTCGGTGAACGAGGCCTTCATCTTCGTCTGCGTCTCGCTCTGGTCGGGGCTGTGCTGGGTGGACAGCACCACGGTGTCGATGCTGTGCGGCTTGCCGTCCACGTAGCGCATCGTCACCTGGCTCTTCGCGTCGGGACGCAGGAAGGGCAGGCGGCCGTCCTTGCGCAGCTGGGCCTGGCGCTCCACCAGCCGGTGCGCGTAGTAGATCGGCGCGGGCATCAGCTCGGGCGTCTCGTCGCAGGCGTAGCCGAACATCAGGCCCTGGTCGCCGGCGCCGGTGTTCAGGTGGTCGTCGGACGCATGGTCCACGCCCTGGGCGATGTCGTTGCTCTGCTTGTCGTAGGCCACCAGCACCGCGCAGCCCTTGTAGTCGATGCCGTACTCGGTGTTGTCGTAGCCGATGCGTTTGATGGTGTCGCGCGCGACCTGGATGTAGTCGACGTGCGCGTTGGTGGTGATCTCGCCGGCCAGCACCACGAGGCCGGTGTTGGTCAGCGTCTCGGCGGCCACGCGCGAGCGCGGGTCCTGCGTGAAGATCGCGTCGAGGATCGCGTCCGAGATCTGGTCGGCCACCTTGTCGGGGTGACCTTCCGAAACGGACTCTGAGGTGAAAAGGAAGTCGTTCGCCACTCTTAAACTCCATCAATCAAGTTGCAACTCGCGTTGCCGGCCTGGTTGGGAGGAGCGGCGAACGCTTTAGCGGTTTGTTGAGTCCTTCGACCCGGCAGCCGCCAGCCCGGGTCAGGCTGGATCTGCAATCGCCCCGCAAGTAGTTCCGTAACTCGGCGACCCCACAATTCTAACGAACCCCGATGAGTCGCTTCCTGACGTCCCTGATGCGTGTGATGGCACGCTGGCCGCTGTGGCTGCTGCACGGCATCGGCGCCCCGATCGGCTGGCTGGTCTATGCCGCTTCGCCCACCTACCGCCGGCGCTTCCGCGCCAACGCGGCGCGGGCCGGCGTGCCGTGGCCCGAGGCGCGCCGCGCCGTCGCCGAGGCCGGCCGCCTGCTCACCGAGCTGCCGCCGCTGTGGCTGCGCCCGCCCGAGGCCGCGCTGCCGGTGGCCGTGCAGTGGCAGGGCGGCGCGCTGATCGAGCGGGCCCAGGCCGCCGGCCGCGGGCTGGTGATGCTGACGCCGCACCTCGGCTGCTTCGAGGTCGTGGGCCAGTCGTATGCCGAACGTTACGGTGCCGGCCGCGGCGCGATGACGGTGCTGTACCGCCCCGCGCGCAAGCCCTGGCTGCGCCCGCTGGTCGAGGCCGCCCGCCGTCGGCCCGGGCTCGACGCGGCGCCGGCCACGCTGGGCGGCGTGCGCCAGATGATCCGCGCGCTCAAGCGCGGCGAGGTCGTCGGCCTGCTGCCCGACCAGGTGCCGCCCGAAGGCTTGGGCGTGTGGGCGCCGTTCTTCGGCCAGTCGGCCTACACCATGACGCTCGCCGCGCGCCTGGTGCAGCAGACCGGTGCCGCGCTGTTGCTCATCTGGGGCGAGCGCCTGCCCGGCGGTGCCGGCTACCGCGTGCGCGTCAGCGAACTCGGCGAGCCGCTGCCCACCGACCCGGCCGCGGCCGCGGCCACGATCAACCGCGCGATGGAAAGCCTGATCCGCCAGTGCCCGCAGCAGTATTTGTGGGGCTACCACCGCTACAAGCAACCCCGCGCCGCCACGCCCGGCGCTGACTGACATGCGTCTCGTCCTCCTCCTCCTGTGGCTGCTGCACTGGCTGCCGTTGCCGATCCTCGCCGCGCTGGGCCGAGGGCTCGGCCGGCTGCTGTGGCGGCTGGCCGGCTCGCGCCGCCACATCGCGCTGCGCAACCTGGCGCTGTGCTTCCCGGCCTGGACCGAAGACCAGCGCCGTGCGCTGGCACGCGAGCACTTCCAGTGGCTGGGCCGCAGCCTGCTCGAGCGCGGCCTGCTCTGGTACGCCTCGCCGGCGCGGCTGCGGCGGCTGATGCACGTCGAAGGCCCGGCCAGCTTTGCCGACACCCACGCCGGCCCGGTGATGTGGCTGGTGCCGCACTTCATGGGCCTCGACGTGGCCGGCGCCGCGGTGCAGCTGTTCGTGGCGCGGCCCGGCTGCTCCATCTACCAGGCGCAGAGCAACAAGGTGTTCGACGCCGCGCTGCGCCGCGCGCGGCTGCGCTACGGCAACGCGAAGATCTTCGCGCGCAACGAAACCGCCAAGCCGCTGCTGCGCGCCATCCGCGACGGCATGGGTTTCTTCAACCTGCCCGACATGGACTTCGGCGCCAAGGACGCCGCCTTCGTGCCCTTCTTCGGCGTGCCCGCCGCCACGCTGCTGGCGCCGTCGCGCATGGCGCGGCTGCTGGGCATGAAGGTGCAGCCGGTGATTGCCTACATGCTGCCCGGCGGGCGCGGCTACCGCGTGCGCTTCTTCGAGCCCTGGGCCGACTTCCCCACCACCGACGCCGAAGCCGACACCGCGCGCATGAACCGCTGGATCGAAGAGCGCATCCGCGAGCAACCGGCGCAGTATCTTTGGGTGCACAAGCGCTTCAAGACGCGACCGCCCGGCGAGCCGCCGCTGTACTGAGCGCCCCGGCCGGCTGACGGCGCCTTTTCGTGAAGGTGAACCCATGAACCACATCCCCGATCCGCCCGCCCGGCGAGCCGCCCGCGGCGCACCGACGACCCCCGGGGCGGCCGAGGACGTCCTGCGCTACTGGTTCGGCAGCGACGACGCGGTGCGCACCGAATGGTTCACCCGCAGCGCCGCCTTCGACGCCGAGACCGACCTGCGCTTCGGCGCCGAGGTGGAAGCCGCGCTGCAGGGCCGGCTGGACTTGTGGCGCCGCACGCGCGACGGCAGCCTGGCGCTGGTGATCCTGCTCGACCAGTGCACCCGCAACCTCTACCGCGGCACGCCGCGCGCCTTTGCCGGCGACCCGCAGGCGCTGACGATGGCGCGCGAACTCATCGCGCAGGGGCAGCACGCCACGCTGCCGCCGCTGCGCCGCTGGTTCCTCTTCATGCCGCTGGAGCATGCCGAAGACCGGGCGCTGCAAGACCAGAGCGTGAGCCTCTTCACCGCGCTGGCCGCGGACGCCGGCCCTCACGCCGCCGCGCTGGCGAACGCGCTGGACTACGCCGAGCGGCACCGCGCCGTCATCGCCCGCTTCGGGCGCTTCCCGCACCGCAACGAGGTGCTGGGGCGGGAGAGCACGGCGCAGGAACTGGCGTTCTTGAAGGAGCCGGGGTCGCGGTTCTGAGGAGGCGGGAGGCGTGCGCCCGTCTGCAGATTTTCAGGCGGCCTGTGTCGTGATGCAGCGTGGTCGCGGCCAAAGCGGGTGGGTTTTTCCAGCTTCTGGTGATTGCGTTGCGCCGCCTGATGCAATAGCGTGCGAGATGACTGAATCTAGTTAGAACTCGCTGGAATGCATCCGCACGATGCTATGACTCGTCCATCGCCAAGTGCCCTACAAATTGCCCGCCCCAGCTCAGGAACAGTCCGTGCCAGCTAACTTGTTGCCAATACTTTGTGCCTTGCTTGTCCTGCTCGCTGTTGCGGGCGTTGCGAGGTACTTCTCTGTTTCAGCGTCGCAGCGGAACGCGCTTTCGGTGGTTCTCGTGGTGCTCGGCCTGGTGACCGCGTTCTTTTTCTTCTTCGGCGCGGGGTCGTGGTTGCGCGAGCACCGGGTGCAACCCACGTCGCACGCCGGCGCGTCCTCGCATGAGTTGTTTGTTTTGCCGTTCACCGCCTTCGCTCCTGCCGACGTGCTACGGCCTTCGCACGCGGCTGAGCTCAAACGCTGGGCGTCATAGGGTGCACTGCACAAGGTCCCCATGCTCATCGCAGTCACGCTACTCGCTTGCATCGGTGCTGGCACGGTGGGCGGCGTCTTCTTCGCCTTTTCCGCGTTCGTCATGAAGGCGCTCTCGCAGCTTCCTGCGGCTCAGGGCGCCGCAGCCATGCAGCGCATCAACGTCGTCGTCCTCAATCCGCTGTTCCTGGGCGTCTTCCTCGGCACGGCTCTTTTGGCGGCCGCTGGTGTTGTCGTCGCAGCTCTGAATTGGGGCTCGCTGCGCTCGGCTTTGCTGCTTGCCTCAGGTCTCCTCTACCTGGGCGGCCCGTTTCTTGTCACGGTTGCGTTCAACGTGCCACGCAATGAGCGCCTCGCCGGCCTGGATCCGGCATCTTCACAAGCCGCTGAGTACTGGGCCGTCTATCTGCGCGAGTGGTCGCTCTGGAACCATGTGCGGTCGGTTGCCTCGGTAGCATCGGCCGCCTGCAGTGCCGGCGCACTGGCGATCTAGGTCGTTCACGAGCCTGCCACCGGCGACGCTCAACCCCGAGCCCGTCATTTCCAACGCTTGAAAATCGAACTCATGAAACCGCCATGGACCGCCTGTCGCTGGCTGGTAGGCAGCCTGGCCGCCGCGCTTGCCACGGCGGCGGCCTGGGCGGCCGAGCCCCCCGCCTCGCCGAACTGGCTGCTCTCGGAGGACGGCGCCTACGTGATCGACCCGCGCAGCAAGCTGGCCTGGCCGCGCTGCGTGGAAGGCATGCAGTGGAACGGCAAGACCTGCACCGGCGAGCCCGTGCTGGTGAATCATGCCGAAGCCATGGCATTGGCCACCACCCGTGCCAAGGCCGATGGGGTGCGTTGGCGCCTGCCGCGCGTCGCCGAGTTGCAGCGGCTGGTGAACAAGGCCGCCGCGCCGCGCCGCCTGGACCCGGTGCTCTTTCCCGCCGCGCCCGGCACCTGGCACTGGGCGATCCGGGCCAACGTCGATACCGCAACGGTCAACCAGTACGACTACGGCAACATCGTCCAGGGCCGCACGAACGCGAACGCCAACCGCATGGCCTTCCTGCATGGCTGGGCGGTGAACCTCGAGACCGGCGAGGCCCGTGGTGACGTGACCAAGCGCACCAAGCTGCCGGTGCGCCTGGTGCGGCCGCAACCCTGATCCCGCACGCCGCGTTCGTGTAGCCTGCGCCGGCACTCGAACTTCAGGCCCACCCCATGTCACCTCCTGCCGCCCGAACTGCGCTCCTCCTCCTGGCCTGCCTGCTCGCGAGCCCGTCCTTCGCCCAGCAGGCCTCGGCGCCCGCAGAGCCGGCGGCCGGTCCCGGGCGCATCCCGTTCTCGTCGGTCGCCGAGGCGCTGGCGGCCCTGGAAGGGAAGGACGGCAACGGCGCGATCGTCACGCATGCGGATGGGTGGGTCGTCGTCAACGAGCCGCAGGCGGCGGCCCAGTGGTCGTTCACGCCGCCCGGGCACGAGGCCTACCCGGCCGTGGTTCGCCGCATCGTTCGCCGCGGCGGCGGCGGCGCGGTCGACGTTGAAACGTCGAGCCTTTGCGAGGCCGCCAAGGACCCGTGCGCCAGGCTGCTGGTGGAGTTCGAGGCCCTGAACAGCCGCGTCACTCAGGCCATCAAGGCCCGGGGCCGCCAGGGTTCGTCGCAGGCGCAGCCCTAGAATTCCCTGCGCATCGGATGCTTGGAGTGCCCGGCCATGAATGAACTCAATGTCTTTGTGAGCGTCGGTGGTACGGCAACCGAGCGGCAGGAGGCGTTCGTTCGTGCTGTCGAAGACCGGTTGCGCAGCGAAGGGCTCGTTCCCCATACCGTGGGGAGAAATACCTTCAGTGCCGATGCGCCGCTGAAGACGGTGACCGAGCTGCTCGACAAGTGTTCCGGCACCGTGGTCATTGCGCTGGAGCGCATGCACTTCGAGTCGGGCACCGAGAAGCGTGGCGGCCCCAAGGAGTTGCCGCTGCGCGATATCAGCCTGCCAACGCCCTGGAACCAGATCGAGGCGGCCATGGCGTACAGCCGCGGGCATCCCTTGATGGTCATCGTGGAAAGCGGCCTGAGGAGCGAGGGGCTGCTCGAGCGCGGGAATGACTGGTATGTGCAGTGGGTCCAGCCCGACGCGGCTGCGCTCGGCACGACGGAATTCAACGGGGTCCTCGCCAGCTGGAAGCAGAAGCTGCTCCAGCCACCCAAACCATCGATCAGCGCCAAAGCCCCTGCCGAGCTCACGGTGGCCGAGCTGATCGGCGGCCTGAAGGCCACGCAGCTGTGGAGCGTTCTCGGGGCCTTGGCGGTATTGGTCGGCGGGGCCTTCGCGCTGGGCGCCAAGCTGTCCGGCGGGTGACGGGCGCACCGCGCTTCGCGCAAGGATTCCCTCGCCGACGCCAGCGGCTGGTCGATCTGCGGAGGGCATGGCCGACACAGGCGCGCAGTTAGGTGTTGGAGTCGTTGACAACAGCGGCTGTTGTTGGTACTTTCTCCAACATGAAGGCTTTTGAGCTGATACGAACCCGGATCGTTTACACAGCAGAGGCATTCGCTGAGTTGGTGCTCTGGGAACTGCCTGAGCCCCTGCGGGGCTCCGCCCGTCGATTCAAGTATCGGCTCGCGTACGTTGTACGGGGTGATTGCGTGCTTCGGTACGACAACGAGGCGGGCAAAGGTCGGCACTACCGGGGCAAGGAAAGTACCTACGCCTTCACAGATCCGGATGAGCTGATTGCGGCCTTTCAGGCCGATATTGCGAGGTGGAACCGTGAAAACAGTAACTCTTGACGTTCGGTCGCCGTCTGATGCCATGGCCGACTTCACGCACGCGTGGAAAAGTGGCAAGGGTCAGCGGACGGCGCGCATCACCTTCGCAACACCCGAGCTGCTTTGGCAGGTGTTGACAGCCAAGCGCTGGGAACTGCTCAAGGCGCTCTGCGGCGCTGGTCCGGTCTCCATTCGCGAGGCAGCGCGGAGGGTGAATCGCGATGTCAAGGCGGTGCACGGCGACGTCACGGCTCTGCTATCAGCGGGCCTGCTCAGTCGCACGGACGGTGGCGCAGTGGAGTTCCCTTTCGGGGCGGTCAAGGTTGAGTTCCTGCTCCAGGCAGCGTAGCCGCGTCCTGGAAACAGGGTCGCACCCTTCCGTCAAGGCGCCGCCGGCTACTTGATCCCGCTGCAGCTCGCACCGTGCCAGCGGCCCGCGATGTCGACGTTGAACGTCTTGCCGCCCTTGGGTGGGTTGACCACGATCGTGCCGCGCACCCGCTCGGGCGATTCCGCGGTGAAGTCGTCGTCATCGTCCGGGTCGGGGCCGCGCGCTAGTTGCGCCAAGTCGGCTTTGGTCACGCACTCTTTTTCCACCACCGGGTGCGGCAGTGCCGCACTCTTGTGCGTCATTTCCCAGGCGCCCACTTTCAGGTCGAGCGCCTGGGCCGCAGCGCCCAGGGCTGCCAGCAGGCAGATGCAGGCCACGAGGACTTTCATGGGCTCTCCTCCCTTCGCATTGGGTCGCCGGCATCGTACGCACGCCGGCACGTCGGGGTCAGCCGCTCACTCCCCATTCCCACCCGGTACGCGCAGGAAACCGGCCGGTGGACGCTTCGAACCTCGGCAACCCACGCACACGAGCCGCTGCAACGAGCCCTGGCCCGACCTTCAATCTGATGCGTTCGAATGCAATGCCGTATGAACGCTCAGTTCGTAGGCACGGGGCCGGCCGGCGCCGCAGCGCGGTCGGCCGCGAGCAGGGCTTCGAGGCACTGTTCACCGACGCCGTAGAAGGCCTTCAACTGCCGCACCTGCTCGCGCAGCGGCTCGGCGGGCTTGGGCTGCTCGCGCTTCACCGCGAGGATCATCTTGTTCTTGCTGGTGTGCTCGAGCGAGGTGAACTCGAACACCTGGGTGTCGTAGCCCTCGGCTTCGAGCAGCAGCGCGCGCAGGCCGTCGGTCAGCATCTCGGCTTCCTGGCCGAGGTGGATGCCGTGGCGCAGCAGCGGCAGCAGCAGCAGCGGGCTGCGCATCTGCGGGCGCAGCTGCTTGTGGCAGCAGGGCGAGCACATGATGATGCGGGCGCCCGAGCGGATGCCCATGTGCATGGCGTGATCGGTGGCGATGTCGCAGGCGTGCAGCGCGATCATGATGTCCACCGGCCGCGGCGCCATGGTGCGCACGTCACCCAGCTCGAAGTGCAGGCCCTGCAGCCCGAGCTGCTGCGCGGTGGCGTTGCCCAGTGCCACCATGTCGTCCTTCAGGTCCACGCCGCTCACCTGCGCGGGCAGGCCCAGTGTGTGGCGCAGGTGGTCGTGCACGGCGAAGGTGAGGTAGCCCTTGCCGGCGCCGAAGTCCAGCACCTGCAGCGGCGGCCCGCCGTGCTGCGTGAGCCCGGGGGCGGACGCCAGCGCGTGCGCCAGCACCTCGATGAACTTGTTGATCTGCTTCCACTTGCGCGCCATCGCCGGCACCAGCTGGTGCTGTGCGGTGGTGACGCCCAGCGCCACGAGGAAGGGCTGGTTCAGGTCGACGTGGCGGTGCTTTTCGCGGTCGTGCGAAGGCGGCACAGCCGTCGGTGCGTCGGCGGCGCCGGGGCCTTCGTCCGCCGTGGCGGCGGCCTGTTCCGGGTGCTCGATGGCGTCGGCGGGCGCGGCAGGCTTGCGGCTGCGCCGCAGCGTGGCCTTGCCCTTGCGGCTGATGGCGAGCTGCAGCTCGCCGCCGGGGGTCAGCAGATGCAGGTTGTCGAAGGCGCTGTCGATCAGCCCGGCCAGCGTGGCCAGGCCCTCGTCGAGCGGCAGGTTCTTGGTCACGTCCTTCGTGCGGTGGTTGTAGGTGAGCGACAGGCAGGCGCGGCCCTTCAGCGTGAGCGGGCGCACCAGCACGCGCTGCAGGTCGGGCCGCGGCCCGCGCGGGCCGGCGAGCACCAGCTTGATGAGGCTGCGGTCTGCCAGGGCGGCGCGCGCCTCGTCGAAGAACTGAGCCCGGGGGTCGGGCGCGGCCGGGGAGGGCGCGGGTGCGGCCGGGGCCGTCGGTGTCGGGTTCGTGGGCACGGTGGGTCGGCGCAACGCCGGGTTCGGTAAGCCGCTCATTGTCGGCCGGCGGCGCGTGGCGGGTCGATAATCGCCGCACCATGAGGCTGCGCTTTACCAAGATGCAAGGCGCGGGCAACGACTTCGTCGTGCTCGACGCCACCCGCGAGCCGCTCCAGCTGAGCCCGGCTCAGTACCGCTACCTGGCCGACCGGCGCTTCGGCGTGGGGGCCGACCAGATCCTGATCGTCGGCCCTTCCGACGAGCCGGGCATCGACTTCACCTACCGCATCGTCAACGCCGACGGCAGCGAGGTGGAGCAGTGCGGCAACGGTGCGCGCTGCTTCGTGCGCTACGTGCGCGAGGCCGGGCTGACCAAGAAGAGCGCGATCCGCGTGCGCACCGCCAGCGGCGTGATCGAGCCGCGCTGGCTGCACGACGGCCGGGTGACGGTGGACATGGGCGCGCCGGTGTTCGAGTCGACCCGCGTGCCGTTCGACGCCACCGGCCTGCAGCCGCGCGAGCTGAACGGCTTTGCGCTGTGGCCGCTGGACGTGGCAGGCCGCACGGTGGAGGCCGCGGTGGTGTCGATGGGCAACCCGCACGCGGTGATGAACGTGGCGCAGTTCGGCGGGGGCAGCCTCGACGAGGCGCCGGTGGCCGAGCTGGGCCCGCTGGTGGAGCGCCACGAGCGTTTTCCGCAGCGGGTGAACGCCGGCTTCCTGCAGGTGCTGAGCGACACGCATGTGAAGCTGCGCGTCCACGAGCGCGGCGCCGGCGAGACGCTGGCCTGCGGTACCGGCGCCTGTGCCGCGGTGGTGGCGGGCATCCGCCTGGGCTGGCTGCGCGCCGGCACGCCGGTCGACGTGGACACCCGCGGCGGCGAACTGACGATCGAATGGGCCGGCCGCGGCGACGCGCCGGTGTGGATGACCGGCCCCGCCGAGAGCGTGTTCGTCGGCGAGATCGATTTACCGGAACAGGGAGACTGACCCAGATGAGCACGCAGGGCATTACCGAAGAAGACATCGCGAATTTTCTGCAGCAGACGCCCGGCTTCTTCGAGCGGCATGCCGACACGCTGGCGAGCGTGCAGCTGACCAGCCCGCACGGCAACCGCGCGGTGTCGCTGCAGGAGCGCCAGATGGAGATGCTGCGCGAGAAGATCCGCGGCCTGGAGATGCGGCTGATGGAGATGATCCGCCACGGCCAGGAGAACGTGGCGATCTCCGACAAGCTGCACCGCTGGACGCGCTCGATCATGCTCACCACCAGCGCCAGCGACCTGCCGGGCGTGCTGGTCGACGAGCTGAAGCACGAGTTCATGATCCCGCAGGCCGGCATCCGCGTGTGGGGTGCGGCCGATGCCTTCGAGTCGCTGTCGTTCGCCCGCCCGGTGAGCGACGAGGTCAAGAGCTTCGCCACCAGCCTGACGCTGCCCTACTGCGGCGTGAACTCCGGCTTCGAGGCGGCCGGCTGGTTCGAGGAGCCGGGCACGGTGGTGTCGCTCGCGCTGGTGCCGCTGCGCAACGGCATCGCGACGCCGGCCTTCGGCATGCTGGTGCTCGGCTCGCCCGACCCGACGCGCTACAGCGCCGACATGGGCACCGAGTTCCTGATGCGCATCGGCGAACTCGCCAGCGCCGGGCTGCACCGGCTGCTGCCGGTGCATTGACGGGCCCGCGATGGCGGCCGGACGCAGCGCCCGGACGCGCACCGCCGCCACCGGGGCGGCGACGCCGGCAGCGGCGCTGCCGCTCGATGCCGACATCGCCGGCCACCTGGAGCACCTGCGCGTCGAGCGCCGGCTCGCACCGAAGACGCTGCTGAACTACGAGGACGCCTTTCGCCGCCTCGCCGAAGCAGCGCAGCGCGACGGCGTGGCCCTGCGCACCGCGCAGCCGCACCACGTGCGCCACTGGATGGCGCGGCTGCATGCGGGAGGGCTGGCGCCGCGCAGCATCGCGATCGCGCTGTCGGCCTGGCGCGGCCTGTACCGCTGGCTCGGCCACGAGGGGCTGGTGGCGCTGAACCCGGTTGAAGGCCTGCGCGCGCCGCGCGCGCCCAAGCCGCTGCCCAAGGCGCTGTCGGTCGACCACGCCGTGGCGTTGGCCGACCACCGCCAGACCGACGGCGACGCGCGGCTCGAGGCGCGCGATCGCTGCCTGGTCGAGTTGCTCTACGGCTGTGGCCTGCGGGTGGCCGAGCTGGTGGGATTGGACGTGACGGCCGGCGGCGGCGCGCTGGGTTGGATCGACCGCAGCGACGCCGAGGCGCATGTGCTCGGCAAGGGCAGCAAGCGACGCAGCGTGCCGGTCGGCAGGGCGGTGCTCGCCGCGCTGGACGACTGGCTCTCGCAGCGCGGCAGCGTGGCGCAGCCCGACGAGCCGGCGCTGTTCGTCAGCCGCCACGGCCGGCGGCTGACCGCCTCGCAGGTGCGCACCCGGCTCAGGGACCGTGCCATCCAGGCCGGGCTGCCGACCCACGTGCACCCGCACATGCTGCGCCACAGCTATGCCTCGCACCTGTTGCAGTCCAGCGGCGACCTGCGCGCGGTGCAGGAGCTGCTGGGCCACGCCAACATCACGACCACGCAGGTCTACACGAAGCTCGACTTCCAGCACCTGGCCAAGGCCTACGACGCGGCGCATCCGCGGGCGCGCAAGAAGTCGTGACGCGGCGCTGACGGCGGCGCGGCGCGCAGCGCCACGCGACAATCCGCCGATGAAAGCCATCAAACTGCGCGCCGGCAAGGAGCGCTCGCTGCTGCGCCGCCATCCCTGGGTGTTCGAGGGCAGCATCGCGTCCGGCAAGGCCGATGCCGGCGAGACGGTGCGCATCGACGCGCAGGACGGCAGCTTCCTCGCCTGGGGCGCCTACAGCCCGGCCTCGCAGATCCGCGTGCGGGCCTGGAGTTTCGAGCAGACCGAGCGCGTCGACGCGGCGCTGTTCGTGCGGCGCATCGCGCGCGCGGTGGCGCTGCGTGCGCGGCTGGCGATCGCCAGCGACGCGTTGCGCCTGGTGCACGGCGAGGCCGATGGGCTGCCGGGGCTGATCGTCGACCGCTATGGCGACACGCTGAGTGCGCAGTTCCTGGGCGCCGGCGTCGAGCGCTGGAAGGGGCCGATCGCCGACGCGCTGCTCGTGGCGACCGGCTGCACGCGCCTGTACGAGCGCTCCGACGCCAGCGTGCGCGAGCTCGAAGGCCTGCCGTCCGCGACCGGCTGGTTGCGCCGGTCCGAAGACGACGACGGCGCGACCGAGCGGACGATCCGCGAGCACGGCTGGCAGCTGAAGGTCGACGTGGCCGAGGGCCACAAGACCGGCTACTACCTCGACCAGCGCGACAACCGGCTGCGTTTCATGCAGCTCGTGCGGCAGTTCGGCTGCCAGCGCGTGCTCAATTGCTACAGCTACACCGGCGGCTTCTCGGTGGCGGCGCTGGCCGGCGGTGCGCAGCAGGTGACGAGCGTCGACTCGTCCGGGCCGGCGCTGGCCCGCGCGAGCGAGCACGTGGTGCTGAACGGCTTCGATGCGGCGCGGCACGAGGCGCTCGATGCCGACGTCAACGCCACGCTGCGGCGCTACATCGAGCTCGGTGCGAGCTTCGATGCGATCGTGCTCGACCCGCCGAAGTTCGCGCCGACCGCGGCCCATGCCGAGCGCGCGGCGCGCGCCTACAAGGACATCAACCGGCTCGCCTTCAAGCTGCTGGTGCCGGGCGGGCTGCTGTTCACGTTCTCGTGCTCGGGCGGGGTCGATGCTTCGCTGTTCCACAAGATCGTCGCCGGCGCCGGGCTCGACGCGGGCGTGGACGGCTACCTGCTGCAGCGCCTGGAAGCCGCGCCCGACCACCCGACGACGGTGACCTTCCCCGAAGGCGAGTACCTCAAGGGGCTGGCGATCCTGAAGCAGTGATCGGTGCGGCCGCGATGGCAGTGCGCGGCGCTCCTCCACTCAACGCTCGCGCCGCCGCCAGTAACGCTCCATCTCCAGGTACAGGAACGAGGCCGACCAGCCGATCAGCAGCAGGCCGTTGAGCGCCTCGACGCCCGCCAGCAGGCGCACCGGGCCGGCCGGCACCACGTCGCCGAAGCCGAGCGACGTGTAGGTCTCGGCCGAGAAGTAGAGCGCGCTGTCGAGTCCAGGTGCCGCGCCGGCGCCGAGCGAGCCGTGACCGCCGAGGCGGATCAGCGCCCAGTAGGCGGCGCCATAGAGCAGGATCTCGACGCCGTGGCTCAGGAAGCAGCCGAGCACCGCGGCGATCAGCTTCGCGCGGCCCGGCCAGCGCAGGTTCTCGAGCAGGCGCGTCATCAGGTTCAGCGCCTCGTAGTGGGTCAGGGTCGTGGCGACGATCAGCAGCACGCAACTGAGGGCGACGAGGGCCATGGCTGCCGAGCGGGTCTGCACTCAGGCGTAGGGGTCGGCGTAGCCGAGGGCCTGCAACACCTCGGTCTCGCGCGCCTCCATGAGCTGCGCCTCGGCCTCGACCTCGTGATCGTGGCCCTGCGCATGCAGCGTGCCGTGCACCAGCAGGTGGGCGTAGTGGGCCTCCAGCGAGCGGCCCTCGTCGCGCGCCTCGCGCTCGACCACCGGCGCGCACAGGATCAGGTCGGCCACCACCACCGGTTCGCTCTCGTAGTCGAAGGTCAGCACGTTGGTGGCGTAGTCCTTCTGCCGGTAGTCGCGGTTCAGGGCCCGGCCTTCGTCGGCGCCGACGATGCGCACCGTGATCTCGGCCGGCACCTCGAGCGCGGCGCGAATCCAGCGCGCCACCTTGTGGCGCGGCAGCTGCGCGCGGTGGCCAGCGTCGGCGAACTGCAGCGACAGGTTCAGCGTCGGGCGGGCGGGCATCTCACGGCTCCCGTTTCGGGGCGGCCGCCTCGTAGGCCTCGACGATGCGCGCCACGAGCGGGTGGCGCACCACGTCGGCGGAGGTGAAGCGCGTCATCGCGATGCCCTTGACGCGCCGCAGCACGCGCTCGGCCTCGACCAGGCCGCTCTCCACGTCCTTGGGCAGGTCGATCTGGCTCACGTCGCCGGTGACGACGGCCTTGCTGCCGAAGCCGATGCGGGTGAGGAACATCTTCATCTGCTCGGCCGTGGTGTTCTGCGCCTCGTCGAGGATCACGAAGGCGTGGTTCAGCGTGCGACCGCGCATGAAGGCCAGCGGCGCGATCTCGATCGTGCCCTTCTCGAAGGCCTTGGTGACGCGCTCGAAGCCCATCAGGTCGTAGAGCGCGTCGTACAGCGGGCGCAGGTAGGGGTCGACCTTCTGCGCCAGGTCGCCCGGCAGGAAGCCCAGGCGCTCGCCGGCCTCGACCGCCGGGCGGGTGAGGATGATGCGCTGCACGCTGCTCCTCTCCAGCGCGTCGATCGCGCAGGCCACCGCGAGGAAGGTCTTGCCGGTGCCGGCCGGCCCGATGCCGAAGGCGATGTCGTGCTCGAGGATGTGGCGCAGGTACTGGGTCTGGTTGCCGGTGCGCCCGGCGAGGTCGGCGTGGCGGGTGCGCAGCGTGATCGCGCCGTCGCCCGGCACGGCGTCGCGCGCGCCGCCGCCTTGGGTGGCTTCGACCAGCGCAAGCTGGAAGCTCTCGGCGCGATGGGTTTCTTGGCGCGGTCGTACAGCGTCTGCAGCAGCGCGGCCGCGCGCTCGGCCGGGGCCTTGGCACCCTCGATGCGGAAGGACTCGTTGCGACGCGTGATGTTCACGTTGAAGGTCGCCTCGATGGCGTGCAGGTGCTCGTCGAGCGTGCCGCACAGGTGCGCGAGGCGGGTGTTGTCGAGCGGGATGAAGGCGTGGCGCAGGATCACGGGCAGGGCGGCGGCGAAAGGGAGCCCGATTGTGGCCCGCGCGGGCCGCGGCGGCGGACACGGCGGGCGCCCCTTCCTGCACAATCGCCGCCCATGCTCCGCCACCTGCCTGCGCCCTCGCGCCTGCTCTTCTTGCTGTGGCTCGGCCTGCTCGGCTGCCTGCTCGCCAGCGGCCCCGCACGCGGCCAGGGCGCGGACGTGCTGACCCTGCGCACGGCACAGGCCGCCAGCGTGCCGTCACCGACGCCGACGCCGCCGGTGGGGGGCGGTTTCGAAGCGGTGGCGCTGCCGGACGACTGGGTCGTGCCGCACGTGGCGGGCGAGCAGGTCGTCAAGTGGTACCGGCTGCGTTTCGATGCGCCGCAGCTGCCGGCGGGCACGCTGCTGGCGGCCTACGTCCCCCGGGTGTGCTCGAACCTCGAGGTCTACCTCAACGGCCAGTTGCTGCTGCGTGGCGGCAGCATGCGCGAGCCCATGACACGCAACTGCTACCACTCCCAGCTGGTCAGTCTGCCGGCCAGCCTGTTGCGCCCGGCCGGCAACGAGCTCGAGCTGCAGGTGGCGGGTTTTGCGCTGGCGCGCGTGTCGGGGCGCCAGCGCGCGGGCGGCCTGTCGGAGGTGTTGATCGGCCCCTACCCGGAACTGAGCGACCTGCACGAGCGGCAGCGTTTCTGGAACGTGACGTTCGCGCAGATCGTGGCGGCGACGCTGGTGATGATCGGCGTGGCGATGCTGGCGCTGGGCTGGGTGCGGCGCGTGGTGCACCTGATCTACTTCGGCGTGGTTTCGCTGGGCTGGGCGCTGCTGAGCGCGCGCATCTGGTGGCGCGACATCCCGCTGCCGCACGGCACGCTGGAGCTGCTGAGCTGCATCGCCTTCATTCCGCTGTCGGTGTGCGGGGTGCTCTTCCTGCTGCGCTACTGCGGCGTGAAATGGCGTGCGGCCGACATCGCGCTGTGGGCGCAGTGCCTGGTGATGCCCGCCGGGCTGCTGCTCGCCGGGCCGGACCGGCTGTTCGCCGGCGCGGTGCTGTGCTATTCCGTGCTGGCGCTGGAGGTGTTCGCGGCGATCGGCTTCTGCCTGGCGCACATCTGGCGCACCCGGCGGCGGGAATTCTGGCTGTTCGGCACGATCCTCGCGCTGGTGGGGGTGGTGATCGGCATCGAGGTCGGCATCCAGGACAGGCTGTTGAACCTGCCCAGCGTGAATGTCTTCCATTTCGTGATCCCGCTGCTGTTCTGCGTGCTGGCGTTCCGGCTGGTACAGACCTTCGCGCAGGCGCTCACGGCGGCCGAGGACGCGCGCCACCAGCTCGAGCAGCGCGTCTACGAGATCTCGGCCGAGATCGAGCGCAATTTCTCGCACCTGGCCGAGGTGCGGGTCGAGCAGGTGGCCGAGAAGGAGCGCAAGCGCATCGCCGCCGACCTGCACGACGACCTGGGCGCCAAGCTGCTGACCATCGTGCACACCAGCAACGACGAGCGCATCTCGACGCTGGCGCGCGAAGCGCTCGAGGAGATGCGCCTGTCGGTGCGCGGCATCGCCGGCAAGCCGGTGCAGCTGGCCGACGCGCTGGCCGACTGGCGGGCCGAGACGGTGTCGCGGCTGGGAGACGCCGGCATCGAGATCGAGTGGCACAGCACCGAGCCGTCGACGCCGCGCACGCTGGCGGCGCGCTCCTATGTGCAGACCACGCGCGTGCTGCGCGAAGCGACCAGCAACCTCATCAAGCACAGCGGCGCATCGCGGGCGAGTGTCACCTGCCGCATCGGCGACGAGTTCCAGCTCGTGATCCGCGACAACGGGCGCGGCATCCCGCTCGAGCTCGACGGCCGGCTCGACCGCGGCCACGGCATGGCCAGCATGAAGCACCGCGCCAAGCAGATGCAGGGCCAGTGCCTGATCGAGTCGGGTCCGGGCTACGGAACCGTGATCCGGCTCACGCTTCCTCTGTGACCGCTCGTGCGGCCCTTGCGGCCCTTGCCGCCAGCGCTCAGACTGTTACCATGAAAGCGTGGCTGACATGACTCGCATCCTGCTGCTCGAAGACCTGCCCGAGATCCGCGTCTGGCTGAAGGCGCTTGCCCTGCAGGTGTTTCCCGAAGCGCAGATCACCGAGGCGGCGCGCGTGCACGACGCGCGCGAGCAGATCAGCGCCCAGCGCTTCGACCTGGCGTTGGTCGACCTCGGCCTGCCCGACGGGTCGGGCGTCGAGGTGGTGGCCGCGCTGCGCGAGGCCCAGCCCGAGGCGCAGTCGGTCGTGGTGACGATCCATGACGACGACGACCACCTGTTCCCGGCGCTGCAGGCGGGCGCCTTCGGCTACCTGCTGAAGGAGCAGTCGCGCGAGCAGCTGGCCGAGCAGCTGCGCCGCATCAGCGCCGGCGAGCCGCCGCTGTCGCCGTCGATCGCGCGGCGCGTGATCCAGTATTTCGCGGCCCAGCAGCGCAGCCAGTTCCGCGAGAAGACCCCGCTGATGCCCGGCGTGACCCTGACCGAGCGCGAGAACGAGGTGCTGCTGCGCGTGGCCAAGGGCTTCACGCTGCCCGAGATCGGCGTGCAGCTGAATCTGTCGCGCCACACCATCGCCGACTACGTGAAGCAGATATACCGCAAGCTCAACGTGAGTTCGCGTGCCGAGGTCGCCCTGGAGGCGCAGCGGCTCGGGTTGTTCCGGCGGTGAGGGTCCTGCGGCGGCGGCCGCGGCAGCCGTTGCGAAGCAGGGTGCCGGCAGTCTCGGTCCGGGTCGTGAGGTTCGGATGATCGGTCGCCTCACCGGCCTGCTGGCCGAAAAATCGCCACCCCAGGTGCTGCTTGACGTTGGCGGCGTCGGCTACCAGGTCGACGTGCCGATGAGCAGCTTCTTCAGCCTGCCGGCCGTGGGCGAGCGCGTCACGCTGCTGACCCACTTCGTTGTGCGCGAGGACGCGCAGGTGCTGTTCGGCTTCCTCACCGCGCCGGAGCGCGAGGCCTTCCGCCAGCTGATCAAGATTTCGGGTGTCGGGCCGCGCACCGCGCTGTCGCTCCTCTCCGGGCTGACGGTGGCCGATCTGGCGCAGGCGGTGACGGCACAGGATGCGAGCCGCCTCGTCAAGGTGCCCGGCATCGGCAAGAAGACCGCCGAGCGCCTGCTGCTCGAACTGAAGGGCAAGCTCGGCGCCGACCTCGGTGTCGCCGCCGGCAGCAGGCCGGGCAGCGAGGCCCATGCCGACATCCTGCAGGCGCTGGTGGCGCTGGGCTACAGCGAGCGCGAGGCGCAGGCGGCGGTGAAGGCCCTGCCGGTCGATGCCGGCGTCAGCGAGGGCATCAAGCTCGCGCTGAAGGCGCTAGCTCGTTAGCAGCTTCTTCAGCGGCGCCGGCAGACCCACGGTGTCCAGCGCATCGAGCGCTGTCCAGCGGCCGGGGCCCAGCGCGGCCTCGACCGCCGCCGCGCTGCCCAGCACCGCGCGGCGCGGATGCAGCGTCCAGTCGAAATGGGTCAACGCGTGCTCGATCACGGGTTGCGGCTCGGCGTGCACCTGCAGCCGACGCGTCACCGCGTCGAGCGCCGCCTCGTCGTCGAGCAGCGGCAGGCTCCACAGCCCGGCCCACACGCCGGTGGCCGGGCGCTGCTGCAGCCACACGGCGCCGGCGTGCTCGAGCCACAGCCACCAGTGCTCGCGGCGTGTGCGCTTGAGCTTGCGCGTCTTCACCGGGTAGGCCTGCGGCATGCCTTCGCGCTGCGCGACGCAATCGCCTTGCAGCGGGCACAGCAGGCAGTTCGGCCGGCGCGCGAGGCAGACGGTGGCGCCGAGATCCATCAGGCCCTGGGTGTAGGCGGGCATGTCGGCGGCTGCCGGTGGCAGCAGCTCGCAGGCCCGCACCCACAGCTCGCGCTCGTGGCGGGCGACGGCCAGGTCGGCACCGAAGCCCAGCGCGCGCGTCAGCACGCGCTTGACGTTGCCGTCGAGGATGGCGGCACGCTCGCCGAAGCAGAACGCCGCGATGGCGGCTGCGGTCGAGCGGCCGATGCCGGGCAGCAGGGCCAGCTGCTCGGCGCTGGCGGGAAAGCGGCCACCGTGCGCGGTCATCACGGCCTGCGCACAGCGGTGCAGGTTGCGCGCGCGGCTGTAGTAGCCCAGTCCGCTCCACGCGGCCAGTACGTCGTCGAGCGGGGCCTGCGCCAGCGCCGCCACATCGGGAAAGCGCTGCAGGAAGCGCGCGTAGTAGGCCAGGACGGTCGTGACCTGCGTCTGCTGCAACATGATCTCCGACAGCCACACGCGATAGGGATCGCGCTGGTCCTGCCAGGGGAGCCCATGGCGCCCCTGGCTGCGCTGCCAGGCAACAATGCGCGCCGCGATGGTGTCGGGCGCAGCGCCGGGCGGCGTGAGGGACGCAGAGGGTGCCCGGCCCCGAGCGGCCGACCGGTGCGCGGCGCTCAAGCGCGGGCCGGATCGGTTTCGAAGTCGAGCAGCAGGTCGATCGTCTCGACGTGCTCGTTGCCGCGCTCGGTGGCCATCGCGGCCGACACGGTCCCGCACGGATCGGCGTGCGTGCGGGTGTCCTGGGCCAGCTCGGTGACGCGCTGCTGCAGCTGCTGCAGGCGGGCGTCCTGATCCTGGAGTTCGCTCACGCGCGCCTCCAGCTCGCCGGCCGCCGCCTGGATGCGCTCCAGCGCCTCGCGCCGGCGCTTGAAGCCGCGGCGGCGCTCGCGCAGCTGGGTGTCGATCTGCGCGGAGGCAGTCTTGTTCCACAGCTCGAGCTCGCCGCTGGCGCTCTCGAAGACGACGCGCAGCCGCGATACCAGCATGCGGCGGAACTGCTCCAGGAAACGCTCCTGCGTGAGTTTCAATGCCTGTGTCAGGCCCAGGTACTGCACGTAGTTGCGTTCGATCAGATCGAGATCGCCGACGAAGCGACCGAGCTCCGGGGTCGGCGCGACCAGCAGGCTGAAGCCGAACTCGGTGTTCAGCATCTCGAACGACGCTTCGAGCATCGAGTGGATCTCCTCGCTGCGGGCCTGCGCGCGCTGCATGCGTTCGCGCAGCTTGCCGCACAGCGTCAGGAAGGCCTTCTTCGCGCCGAGCTGCAGCAGCGAGCTGCGGATGCTGTCCTGCATTTCGCCGACGTGCTCGCGCAGGCGGTCGCTCGACAGGTCGAGCAGCGCATCCTTGAGCATGCGGGTGTGCACCACGCGCATGGCCTGCAGGCGAGAGATGCACTGCTCGAACTCGGTGGCCTCGGCGTCGACGCGCGTCAGCATCAGCTGGACCTTGGTGGCGTTCTTGCCCCGCAGGCCGCGCAGTTCGAGCAACTGCTCGGTGATCTGGCGCCGCCGGTCGGTCAGGCGCCGGCCGACCTGCTGCTCCACCACCGCGATGCCTTCGACACCGATCTGCGCCAGCATCTGCTGGCGCTGCGGCAGGAGCCGCTCGCTCAAGGCTTCCTCGAGTGCGGGCAGGCGGCTGGCGAGGAGTTCCGGCTCGTCCCCGGCAACGCGCGCCGCCAGGGCCTGCTTGGCCGACAACGGGAACACGCGCTCTCGCGGCATGCTGAGGGTGTGGGCCACGTCGGTGCACTGGCGCTCGATCTGCGCCTCGGTTTCCTCGGGCGTGCCCAGCGGGTCGACCAGCGTGTCGATCTTGTTCAGCACCACATAGCGGCTCACGCCCTGCACGCCGAGATGGTCGCGCCAGATGGCCATGTCGGACTTCGTGACGCCGGTGTCGGCGCCCAGCACGAAGACCGTGGCATGGGCGGACGGCAGCAGGCCGACGGTGAGCTCGGGTTCGGCACCGATGGCATTCAGGCCCGGCGTGTCCAGCACGACCAGCCCGCGCTTGAGCAGCGGGTGCGGCAGGTTGATCAGCGCGTGGCGCCAGGCGGGGATCTCGACGCGCCCCTGCGTGTCGACCGGTGGGTTGTCGTCGGGCGTGTCGTCGCTCCAGAAGCCGAGGTCGCGCGCCATGCCGAGGCTCACCGGCTTGGTTTGCGTCACCTGCGTCAGCGCCTGCGCGAGGCCTTCGGTGTCGCCCATGTCCAGCGGCGTCAACTGCCAGGCGCGCGGCTGGCGGCGCAGCTCGGCGAGCGACTGGCCCTGCAGACGCGACTCGATCGGCAGCAGTGCCAGACCGGGGGGCTCGTCGGCCTCGTAACCGAGCTCGACCGGGCACATCGTGGTGCGACCCGGTGTGGCGGGCAGGATGCGGCGTCCGGTGTCGGCAAAGAAGATGGCGTTGATCAACTCCGACTTGCCGCGCGAGAACTCGGCGACGAAGGCCACGATCAGCTTCTCGCCGGCGAGCCGCTGGCGTAGCGATTCAAGCAGGTCTGCGGCCGGTTCGTCGAGCAATTCGTGTTCACGCAGGAAGCGCGACAACTCGCGCACCCGGGCCTCTAGCGCGCTGCGCCAGTGGCCGAGGGCATCGACACTGTGGGCAAACGAGGCGGATGGGGGATTTTCCAACGCTTTCTCTCTTCGAAAGAGATGGTAGCGCAGGCCCCTCGGCGGCGGCGATGCGCCGTCGTCAGCACGTCACGCCTAGGGCGCCCAAGACGTGTGCATTTGTGACAGGTGTTCGAGATGCCGCCTAGCGGCGCTGGCAACGCGGGCAGAAGTAGGTCGAGCGCTGCCCCTGGACGATGCGACGCACGGGCTCGCCGCAGGCGACGCAGGGCTGCCCCTCGCGGTCGTAGACCCGGGCCTCGTGCTGGAAGGCGCCGCCCATGCCATGGGCGTCGCGGAAGTCGCGCAAGGTCGAGCCGCCGAGCGCCACCGCCCGGGAGAGCACCTGTCGCACGGCATCGGCCAGGCGCACGCAGCGCGCCAGGCTGATGCGGCCGCCCGGCGTGCGCGGGTCGATGCCGGCCAGAAACAGTGCCTCCGACGCGTAGATGTTGCCGACACCGACCACGATGTCGCCTGCCAGCAGCGCCTGCTTGATGGCGACACGCCGGCCGCGCAGTCGCTCGTGCAACAGCACGGCGGTGAAGCCGGCGTCGAACGGCTCGACACCGAGTCCGGCGAGCAGCTTGCCGGCCGCGCCGTCGTCCCGCGACGGCGACCAGACGGCCGCACCGAAGCGCCGCGGATCGGTCAGGCGCAGCAGGCCACGGCTGGTGACGAGGTCGAAGTGGTCCCAGGGGCCCGGCGCAGCGAACTGTTCCGACAGGTTCAGCGAGCCCGACATGCCCAGGTGGAGCAGCAGCCCGCCGGCGGCGTCGGCGGCGACGTCGGCGCGTGCGCCGAGCGCGAACCAGAGGTATTTGCCACGGCGCGAGATGTCGAGCACACGCCGTCCGATCAGCGAGGCGGGCTCGCAGCCGAGCGGCCAGCGCAGGGGTTTGCCCAGGCGCACAGCGCTGATCTCGGCATCGCGCAGGCGATCGACCAGACTCAGGCGCGTGACTTCCACCTCGGGCAACTCGGGCATAGGGCCATTATCCCGGGGTGCATAGAATGAAATTCGACTTTGGAGTTGCCTATGGCCGCTTTCCGCCTCGCTGCACTGGCCTTCGCGGCCGGCAGCGTTCTCGCTGTTTCGGCACTGGCGCAGCCCGCGCCCGTGGCGGCATCGGCGTCCGCGCCCGACGCCTCGGCCTCCGTGGAGAACTCGGCGCTCGATGCGCCTTTGTTCTATCAATTGCTGATCGGCGAGATGGAACTGGGCCAGGGCGATGCCGGCACCAGCTACCAGGTGCTGCTGGATGCCGCGCGCAAGACCCGTGACGAGCGCCTGTTCCGGCGCGCCACCGAGGTGGCCTTGCAGGCCCAGGCCGGCGAGCAGGCGCTCGAAGCGGCACGAGCCTGGCGCCAGGCGGTGCCCGGATCGATCGATGCGCACCGTTTCGAGGTGCAGTTGCTGGTGGCGCTGAACCGCACGGCGGAGACGGCGACGCCCCTGCGCGCCACCCTGGCACTGGTGCCGGCGGCGCAGCGGCCCGCGGCGATCGCGTCGCTGCCCGGCTATTTTTCGCGCACGGCCGATCGCAAGGCGACGACTGCCGTGCTCGAACAGGTGCTGTTGCCCTATGCCGAGCAGCGCACGGCGGGGGAGTCGCCGGCGACCGCGGTCGCCGCCTGGGTGGCGCTGGGGCGCAGCCGTTTGGCGGCCGGCGAATCCGCACGGGCGCTGGATGCCGCGCGCCGCGGGCAGGCGCTGGGTCCTCAGTCCGAGGCCGTGGCCTTGCTCGCGATCGAGCTGATGCCGTCCGAAGCGCAGGCCGAGGCGCTGGTGACCACCTTCCTCGCCGCACAACCGCCGGCGTCGGCGGCGACGCGCAGCGCGGTCAGGCTCGTCTATGCGCGCACGCTGGCCCTCGGCCAACGCTATGTCGATGCGGCGCCGCAACTCGAGGCCGTGACGCGCGACGCCCCCCAGTTCATCGACGCCTGGCTGACGCTGGGTGCGCTGCGGCTGGAATTGAAGCAGCCGGCCGAGGCCGAGGCGGCGCTGCGGGAATACCTTGCCCGGGTCGAGTCCGCCACCGATGCCGCCGCGAACGAGCCGGCCGACGCGCAGGACGAGGACGCCGCCACGCCGACCCAGCGCCTGACCCAGGCCTACCTGTTGCTCGCACAGGCCGCTGAGCAGCGGCGTGACTTCAAGGGCGCGGAAGCCTGGCTCGCCAAGGTCGACAGCTCGCAGGCGCTGGCGGTCCAGTCGCGCCGTGCGTCGCTGCTGGCGCAACAGGGCAAGCTGGGCGAGGCACGCAGTCTGATACGCAAGCTGCCCGAGCGGCAGCCCGAGGATGCGCGGGCCAAGCTGCTGGTGGAGGCTCAGTTGCTGCGCGACCAGAAACAGTGGTCCGAGGCGCTCGGCGTGCTGGCCGAAGCCAACGACCGCTATCGCGACGACACCGACCTGCTCTACGAGCAGGCGATGATCGCGGAGAAGCTCGACCGCATGGCCGAGATGGAGCAGTTGCTGCGCCGGGTGATCGCACTGAAGCCGCAGCAGCCGCAGGCCTACAACGCCTTGGGCTACTCGCTCGCCGATCGCAACCAGCGGCTGCCGGAGGCACGCCAGCTGATCGCCAAGGCGATCGAGCTGTCGCCCGGGGACCCCTTCCTGATCGACAGTCTGGGCTGGGTCGAGTACCGGCTCGGGCATCACGATGAAGCGCTGCGCTGGTTGCGGCAGGCGCACAGCGCGCGACCGGACACCGAGATCGCCGCGCACCTGGGCGAGGTGCTGTGGGTCAGCGGTCGCCGCGACGAGGCGAGGCGCGTCCTGGCCGAGGCCCGTGCCCGCGACGCTGCGAACGACGTGCTGAAGGAAACACTGGCGCGGCTCAAGGTCGATCTGTGAGGCGCCGGGCGCTCGTCGCGGCGTGCGCAGGCGGCGCCTGGCTGGCCGGTTGCGCGAGCGTCGCGCCACCGGTCGGCGGCGAGCGGCTCGCCGGCCGGCTGTCGGTGAGTGTCGAGGGCGATGCAGCACGCGCTTTCCACGCCGGTTTCGAACTGGAAGGCTCGGCCCAATCCGGTGGGCTGTCGTTGACGACGCCCTTGGGCACCCAGGTCGCACGTGCCGACTGGTCGCCGCAACAGGTGCGGCTGCGATCGGGCGATGGCGACCGCGTCTACCCCGACCTGGAGAGCATGGCCGCCGACGCGCTCGGCGAGCGCGTGCCGCTGGCGGCCCTGTTCGACTGGCTGCGCGGCCGGCCCTGGCCGGGTGCGGCGAGCGCGGGCCGGCCCCAGGGCTTCGTGCAGCTCGGGTGGGTGGTCGACGTGTCGCGCCGGTCCGAAGGCTGGGTCGAGGCGCGGCGCATCGATGCGCCGGTCGTCACCGTGCGCGCCAAGCTGGACACGCCTTGAGGAGTGCCCGCCGGTGAGCCTGCAAGCCCTTTACGACGTTCCGGCTCCGGCCAAGTTGAACCTGTTCCTGCACGTGCTCGGCCGGCGCGCCGACGGCTACCATCTGCTGCAGTCGGTGTTCGCGCTGATCGACTGGTGCGACACGCTGCATTTCGAGCGCCGCACCGACGGCCAGCTCGTCCGCCACGATCTCGGTGCCGTGCTGCCCGACGACGACCTCTGCCTGCGCGCGGCGCGCCTGCTCCGGCGCGAGAGCGCCTGCCCGCTCGGGGCCGACATTTCGATCGACAAGCAGGTGCCCTGGGGCGCCGGCCTCGGCGGCGGCAGCTCCGATGCGGCCAGCACGCTGCTGGCACTGAACCGGCTGTGGGGCCTGCACTGGCCGCGCGAGCGGCTGCTGGCGCTGGGCCTGCAACTCGGCGCCGACGTGCCCTTCTTCATCGGTGGCCGCAACGCCTGGGTCGAAGGCATCGGCGAGCGCCTGACGCCGATCGCGCTGGAGCCGCGCTGGTGGGCCGTGTTAAAGCCGGCCGTGGCGGTGCCCACCACGGCCATTTTTGGCAGTCCGCTCTTGGTCCGGGACACCGCCCCTGCTACAATATCGGACTTTTCTGCAAACGCAGTGGAGTTCGGCCGCAACGATCTGCAAACGCCCGCCGAGGCGTACAGCATGGAGGTGGGTCAGGCTCTGGTGCTGCTGCGGGCCCGCTATGGCGCAAGCCGCATGTCGGGGTCCGGCAGTGCCGTGTTTGCGGAAGCCGGCACCGGCGACACACCGACGGTTGCGATGATGGACGCGGCGTCGCTTCCGCCATCGTGGGTGGGGCGCATGTGCCGAGGCTTGACAGTGCATCCGCTGGCGCTCTGGCCGGGCTGATCATCGTCAGGCGACGGTTTCGGGTGTGGCTCGGGCGCAAGCCGGAGCGATGTCCTGTGTAGGGGAGTCGCCAAGTTGGTTAAGGCATCGGATTTTGATTCCGACATGCGAAGGTTCGAATCCTTCTTCCCCTGCCAAAGCTTCCTGAAGCATGGCGCCCGCGCTCCGGGCGCCATGCTTTTTTGATCGAACAAGTTCCCAACGAACGACCGCCACGGAGGCGTGATGCTCTCCTCCAACACCGTGCTCTTTACTGGTAACGCGAATCCGGCGCTCGCGCAGGAGATCGCCGCGTCCCTCGGCATTGAGCTGGGTCGTGCGGCGGTCGGCCGCTTCTCGGACAGCGAGGTCACGGTCGAGATCCAGCAGAACGTGCGTGCGCGCGACATCTTCGTCGTGCAACCGACCTGTACCCCGACGAACGAGCACCTGATGGAGCTCTTCATCATGGTCGATGCGCTCAAGCGCGCCTCGGCCGGGCGCATCACCGCGGTGATCCCCTACTACGGTTACGCGCGCCAGGACCGACGCCCGCGCTCGACGCGCGTACCGATCAGCGCCAAGGTCGTCGCGAACATGCTCGAAGCCGTGGGCGTGAACCGCGTGCTGACGATGGACCTGCACGCCGACCAGATCCAGGGCTTCTTCGACATCCCGGTCGACAACATCTACGCCTCGCCGGTGCTGCTGTCGGACCTGAAGAGCCGGCGCTACGACAATCTGATCGTGGTCTCGCCCGACGTGGGCGGCGTGGTCCGCGCCCGCGCGCTGGCCAAGCAGCTCAACTGCGACCTCGCGATCATCGACAAGCGCCGTCCCGTCGCCAATGTCTCCGAAGTGATGCACGTGATCGGCGAGATCGATGGCCGCAACTGCGTGATCATGGACGACATGATCGACACCGCCGGCACGCTGGTGAAGGCCGCCGAGGTGCTGAAGGAGCGCGGCGCGAAGAGCGTCTTCGCCTACTGCACGCACCCGGTGTTCTCGGGGCCGGCGATCGAGCGCATCAAGAATTCTCAGGTCGACGAAGTGGTGATCACCAACACCATCCCGCTGAATGCGGCCGCCAAGGCCACGACCAAGATCCGCCAGCTGTCGGTGGCCTTCCTGTTCGCCGAGACCATCCGCCGCATCTCGGACGGCGAGTCGGTCACCTCGCTTTTCTCGGAGCAGAACAACAATTTCTAGCCAGTCCGAGTAGGGCCGTCCCTGACGGTCCGCCCCAACCTCGCGGAGCAGAACAACAACTTCTGATCCGCGTTCTGCCCGGGCGCATGGGGCGCACGGGTTCACAAAGGCGCCTGGTCGCGGGTGCCTTCCTCTTTGGAGAAACTCACATGAAATTCGTCGCATATCCGCGCGAACTGCAGGGGACCGGAGCGAGCCGCCGCCTGCGAATTTCCGGCAAGGTGCCGGGCATCGTCTACGGCGCCGGCGAGTCGCTGAAGATCGAGCTCGACCACAACGCCCTGTTCCATGCCCTGAAGAAGGAAGCCTTCCACGCGTCGCTGCTCGACATGGAGATCGAGGGCAAGAGCCAGCAGGTGTTGCTGCGCGACGTGCAGATGCACGCCTACCGTCCGCTCGTGCTGCACGTCGACTTCCAGCGCGTCGACGCGACCACCCGCGTCACGAAGAAGGTGCCGCTGCACTTCATCAACGAAGAGAACGCGCCGGCCGTCAAGCTCGACAAGGCCCTGATCTCGCACGTCGTCACCGAGCTCGAGGTGGAGTGCCTGGCTTCGCAACTGCCCGAGTACCTGACGGTCGACCTGGGCGATCTGGCCAAGGGCCAATCGCTGCACGTCAACGACATCAAGTTGCCCGCGAGCGTCAAGGTCGTGCTGCGCGGCAAGAAGAACCCGGTGATCGCGACCGTCGTGATGCAGGCCGAGGAAGAGGCGCCCGCCGAAGTCATGGCCGTGGCCGCAGCCCCCGCGCCGGCTGCCAAGGGCAAGAAGACCGAGAAGCAGAACAAGAAGTGAGTCTCGGGCGCAAGCCCTTGTTTCGAGCCCCGCCACGGCGGGGCTTTTTCATGTCGGTCTCGCGATAATCCCGGCCATGATTCGACTGATGGTGGGCCTGGGCAACCCCGGCCCGGAGTACGAGGCGACGCGCCACAACGCCGGCTTCTGGTGGCTGGGCGCCGTGGCGCGCCAGCTCAAGGCCACGCTGCACGCCGAGCGCGGCTACCACGGCCTGGTCGCGCGCGTGAACACCCCGGCCGGCCCGGTCTGGCTGCTCGAGCCGCAGACCTACATGAACCTGTCAGGCAAGTCGGTCGCAGCGCTGGCGCGCTTCTTCAAGATCGCACCGGAGGAGATCCTGGTCGCGCACGACGAGCTCGATCTGCCGCCCGGCGAGATGAAGCTCAAGCAGGGCGGCGGCCATGCAGGCCACAACGGGCTGCGCGACATCCACGTCCAGCTCGGTTCGCCCGACTACTGGCGGCTGCGTTTGGGCATCGGCCACCCGGGCGTGAAGACCGAGGTCGCAGACTACGTGCTTGGCAAGCCGATGCGCGAACACCGCGAAGCGATCGATGCCTGCATCGTGCGCTCGCTGACCGCCGTCGACGCGCTGCTGGCCGGCGACATGAGCAAGGCCACGCTGCGCCTGCACACCAGCAAGCCGCCGCGGCCCAAACCGCCGCGGCCGGCGACTGCACCGAACGAAGCAGCGCGCGCCGAGAAGCCGGCCGCCGGCGACCCACCGGGGACCGCCGAGGGAGCGGCGGGATGAAGCCGCTGCTGTGCGCGCTGTGCCTGTTCGCCGTGACGCCACTGGTGCAGGGCGAGACGGTCTACCGCTGCGGTGCCGACGGGCGCAGCTACTCCCAGCAGCCTTGTCCCGACGGCCGGGCGGTCGGCGTGGACGACCCGCGCACACCGGCCCAGCGCGAGCAGGCCGCGGATGCGGTCCGGCGCGATGCGCGTGCGGCCGAGTCGCTGGCGCATGAACGTCGGCGCGGCGAGGCGGTGGTCGTGAGGGCTGCCGGCCTGAGTGCGCCGTTGCCCAAGGCGCAGGGGTCGCCGGCGACCGACAAGCCGGTCAAGCGCCGTGCCAAGGCACACGGCAGCAAGACGGCGAGCGACGGCGAATTCCGGGCGATCGGACCCGCCGATCCGGCGGTCAGGAAGAAGTCGCGGTCGAAGTCGGTCGGATCGCCGTCGTCCTGAGCGCCGGCCGCCGCTTCAGGCGGCGGCCGGCGCCGGGGGCGGCGGCACACCGGCCGTGGGCTCACCGACCAGGGCCCGGAACTTCGCCCACAACTGGGGTTTGCTCTCCACCTGCCCAGGGTTCACCGGGATGCAGGCGACCGGGCAGACCTGCACGCACTGCGGCTCGTCGAAGTGCCCCACGCACTCGGTGCACCTGGAGGGATCGATGACGTAGATCTCCGGCCCGAGCGAGATCGCCTGGTTCGGGCATTCGGGCTCGCAGACGTCGCAGTTGATGCACTCGTCGGTGATCATCAGCGCCATGGAGACCTCCGCGCGCGCGCGCGGACCGGGCAGGCCCGGCTCGGCCCGCCGTGCGAGTCGTCGCTGCGTCTGCTCGCCGTTCTGCTCATTCCTGCCTCATGCACCCTGATTCACGCGTTGTTTCAGTCGGTCGAGCACGGAGGGTGCCACGAACTTCGAAACATCACCGCCAAGGGTGGCAATCTCGCGCACGAAGGTGCCGCTGATGAACTGGTACTGGTCGCTCGGTGTCAGGAACACGGTCTCGACATCCGGCATCAGCTGGCGGTTCATGCCGGCCATCTGGAACTCGTACTCGAAGTCACTGACGGCCCGCAGGCCGCGCACCACCACCTTGCCGCCATGCTCGACGACGAAGTCGCGCAGCAAGCCGCGGAACGCGATGACCTCCACGTTGCGGTGCACGGCCAGCAATTCCTGCGCGATCTCCAGCCGTTCGGCGACGGTGAACATCGTGCGCTTGTGGTGACCGGCCGCCACCGCGACGATCAGGCGTGGGAACAGCGCGCTCGCGCGGCGCACCAGATCCTGGTGCCCCAGCGTCATCGGGTCGAAGGTGCCGGGATAGACGGCGCTCAGGCCAGCGTTGAAGGGCACGTGCTTTCCTTCGCGAAGCGGACGGTGCGCGAGTTTATGCCGCGCTGTCACTGGAGGCGGGGCGCAGCAGGTGCGCGTGCACCTGTCCGGCGCGCAGGTGCCGGTAGAGCGTGAAACCGCAGGCTTTCAGCGCGGCGGCATCGAAGGTGTGGTCGGCCTCGAGATAGAGGCAGCCGGTGTCGGCCAGCACGCGGCGTGCGGCGGCCAGCGCCAGCTCGAACAGGCCGGCGTCGAAGGGCGGGTCGAGCAGCACCAGGTCGAAGGGCGGGCCGCCGTAGCGCGGCAACCACGCCAGCGCGTCCGCCGCTTCGATGCGCACCGCCTGGGCGTCAAGCCGGGCCTGCACCGCGCGCAGTCCGCGCACCAGGGTCGCGTCGCGTTCGATCAGCACGACCTCGGTCGCGCCCCGCGAGGCGGCCTCGAAGCCCAGCGCACCGCTGCCGGCGAACGCATCGAGACAGCGCCAGCCGCTCAGATCCTGGCCGAGCCAGTTGAACAGGGTCTCGCGCACGCGGTCGGGCGTCGGGCGCAGCCCCGGCGTCGCAGGCACCGGCAGCTTGCTGCGCTTCCACCGGCCGCCGATCAGCCGGACTTCGCCCGCATGTGATGGCGTGACGGTGCGGGCGGCAGGCGTGCGGGGCATGGGCCCGATTCTAGGCAGCGTCCCCCGGTCGCCGGCCCCGGGCGCGCCGTCGCGCTGTCCTCGGATCGCCGGGCAGAAAGTGCCCGGTGACCTGCCGGTAGGCATCGGAGGTCTTCGTGCCCGGCCAACCGTCGACCTTGACGAAGATGCCTGCAAAGCCGTTGAGCCAGCGCTGCAGCTGGATCGCCTGCTCGATCGTGGCCGCTGCGGTCGGCCTGCGGGCCGCGTAGCCGACGACGAGCGGCGCGTCGTTCGGGGTCGGCGGGGGCTGGTCGACGAAGGTGATGTGACCCCGCTCGACGAGGCGGCGCAGCAGCGTGGCGGCGCCGCACTGTGCGGATTTCGCGCTGTCGGACCAGCGGCCGTCGGCCACGTACTTGCCGGCGCTGTAGTGCGTCGAGTAGCTCCAGAGGTAGGGCGACTTCACTTGCGGGTGGTACAGGCGGTAGCCGAAGCCGTTGTAGCGTTCGGTCTCGTAGAGCAGGCTGGCGAGGCTCCAGTCGGTGCTGCCCGGCAAGCCGTGCAGCGCCAGTGCATCGGCGGCGCTGGCCTCCCAGGTGAACGGCGGTTGGCCGGCCTTCGGCCGACCCGCCGGCACCTGCCGCGTGCGGGCGGTCAGCGGGTCGCCGTTGTGCAGGTGGCGATCGAAGCGGCCGCCGGACTCCATCTGGTGCGTGACCGCGACGAAGTGCCAGGGCACGCCGGTCGCGGCCTCTACCTGCCGGTAACGCGTCTGGCTGGCCAGCACCCGCTGCATCAGTGCCTCGACCTCGGCGGCGCGCTCGGGCCGCAGATCGCAGGTGTTGAACAGCTGCTCGTACTCGGCGCGCAATGCGGGGCTGAGGCGGACGGTGGGCATGGCGGCCTCCGGCGGGGGACCTTGCATTACAGGCGCCGCGGCCATCGCTGCCAAGTGCGCGCCGGCTGCGATCTAGGGGGCACCCGGGTGGTCCCTAGAATCCTGTTCACATGTTCAGTTTCTTCAAGAAGAAGGTGCCCGCTGCGGCACCACCGATCCCCGAGCCTGCGGCGCCCGCGCTGCCTTCCGAGGCCGGCCTACCCTCTTTCAGCTCCGCAGCACCCACGGCGCCCGTGGTGGTGGCCGAGGCACCGGGCGAGCAGCGCAGCCCCTGGCTCGAGCGGCTCAAGGCCGGCCTGCGCCGCACCGGCTCCGGGATCACGCAGGTGTTCACCGGCACCCGCATCGACGACGCGCTGTACGAAGAACTCGAGGCCGCGCTGTTGATGGCCGATGCCGGCCTGCCGGCGACCCAGCACCTGCTGGCCGACCTGAAGCGGCGTGTCAAGGAGCGCAAGGCCACCGAGCCGAGCGCAGTGAAGGCCTTGCTGATCGACGCGGTGGCCGAGCTGCTCGCGCCGCTGCATCAGCCGCTGGTGCTGGGCGAGACGCGGCCGACGGTGATCATGGTTGCCGGCGTCAACGGCGCTGGCAAGACCACCAGCATCGGCAAGCTCACGCGTCATCTGGCCGACGGCGGCATGAAGGTGCTGCTCGCCGCGGCCGATACCTTCCGTGCTGCGGCGAAGGAGCAGCTCGCAGTGTGGGCCGACCGCAACCGCGTCGAGATCGTCAGTCAGGAAGGCGGCGATCCGGCGGCCGTGAGCTTCGACGCCGTCAAGGCCGGCCAGGCGCGCGGCTGCGATGTCGTGATCGCCGACACCGCCGGGCGCCTGCCGACGCAGGCGCACCTGATGGAAGAGCTGCGCAAGATCAAGCGCACGATCGGCAAGGCCATGGACGGCGCACCGCACGAGGTGCTGCTGGTGGTCGATGGCAACACCGGTCAGAACGCGCTGGCGCAGGTCAAGTCCTTCGACGCGGTGCTGGGCCTGACCGGCCTGATCGTCACCAAGCTCGACGGCACCGCCAAGGGCGGCATGCTGGCTGCCATCGCGCTGTGGTCGCGTGAGCGCGAGGGGCTGCGGCCGGTGCCGGTCTACTTCATCGGGGTGGGCGAGAAGCTCGAGGACCTGGAGACCTTCGACGCGCGCGAGTTTGCCCAGGCCTTGCTGAGCTGACTGACGCGAGCCGGCAGCTCAGCGGCTCGGCGCGTCGAGCGGCATCGAGGCGGACGACAGATCGTCGAACCAGGTCGACTGGGCGGGCTCGGCGAGCGTCGCTCCGTCGGCCGCTTCGCGGTCGAGGTCTTCCAGAACGTCCTGCAAGGTCACCGTCGTCTGCCGTGCCGTCACGGCGCCGGCCGTCTCGGTCACGAGCACGCCCGGCATGACCGCAGCCGGGCGGGTGCGCACATGGCCGCCGCCGTCCTCGGTGCGCAGGCCCTGCGAAGTGTTCACCAGTTGGTCGCGAACCGCCGCGATGCTCGGCAGGGCGTCCTCGTTCCAGACGATGACGCGGATGCCGGCCTGTTGCAGCACGCGGTCCATGCGTTCGTGGCGGCGCACGGTGCGTTCGCCGTCCTTGCCGGGCGGGCGGCGCACCTCGACGATGGCGACCACCTGCGACACGGCGTCGCAGACCACCAGGTCGGCGCAGATCTGGCCGACCCGACGCATCCATTCATGGTAGGAATTGCGGGTCGGCACGCGGATGAAACGGGCCAGCGGCACCTGCGCCAGCACCGTGTACTCGGGCAGCGCCTGCTGCAGCACCAGCTGCGCCTTGCGCTCCTTCAGCGTCAGCACCCGGGTCGCTTCGGGCGGCCAGGCGGCCACGGTGTCGAGGGCCTCGACGCGTTTGTCGCGCATGTCGCGGCCCGGGCTCTCCGGGCGTTCACGGCCACCACGGCCACGGTCACCACGGCGCCGTGCCAGCGCCACCAGCATCAGGCCGGCCAGCAGCACCGCCAGCACCTGCAGAACGATTGGATCGCCCATCTTCGTCATCCTCCAAAACCCCGGAGATGAACGTAAGTGGGGGGCCGAAGAGCGTCAAGAGAACAACGCACGCTTTCGGGCTAGCGAACAAATCCTTTCATTCCGCCGCCGCCCATGCGCTTCATCATTTTCATCATGCCGCCGCCCTTCATCTTCTTCATCATCCCCTGCATCTGCTCGAACTGGTTCAGCAGGCGGTTGACCTCCTGCACCTGAACCCCGGCGCCGGCGGCAATGCGGCGCTTGCGGCTGGCCTTGAGCAGTTCGGGCTTGCGCCGCTCGAGCGGCGTCATCGAGCGAATGATCCCTTCCATGCGGCGCACGTCGCGCTCGGCGCGGTCCATGTCGGCGGCGCCGAGCTGCGGCGTCTTGCCGCCGGTCATCTGCGCGGGCAGCTTGTCGATCAGACCCGACAGCCCGCCCATCTTCTTCATCTGCGAGATCTGCGACAGGAAGTCATCCAGGTCGAAGCCCGAGCCCGACTTCACCTTGTCGGCGAGCTTCTGTGCCGCCTGCAGGTCCATGCCCTGCTGCACCTGCTCGACCAGCGCCAGGATGTCGCCCATGCCGAGCACCCGCCCGGCGTGGCGCTCGGCATCGAACGGCTCCAGGCCGTCGATCTTCTCGGACACGCCGGCGAACTTGATCGGTGCGCCGGTCACCTGACGCACGCTCAGTGCGGCGCCGCCGCGCGAGTCGCCGTCGAGCTTGGTCAGCACGATGCCGGTCAACGGCAGCGCTTCCTTGAACACCTTGGCGACGTTGATCGCGTCCTGCCCCTGCATCGCGTCGACGACGAACAGCGTCTCGATCGGCTTGAGCGCGGCGTGCAGTGCGCGGATCTCGGCCATCATCGCCTCGTCGATCGCCAGGCGGCCGGCGGTGTCGACCAGCAGCACGTCGAAGAAATGCTTCTTCGCGTAGTCCACGGCGGCGAGCGCGATGTCGACCGGCTTGTCGCTGGCCTGCGACGGGAACCACTCCGCGCCGGCCTGCTGCGTGACGGTCCTGAGCTGCTCGATCGCTGCCGGCCGGTAGACGTCGCCCGACACCGTGAGCACCTTCTTCTTGCGCGCGATCAGGTACTTGGCCAGCTTGGCGGTGGTCGTGGTCTTGCCAGCGCCTTGCAGGCCGGCCATCAGGATCACCGCGGGCGGCTGCGTCGCGAGGTTCAGTTCGGCCACGCCGCTGGCGCCCATGGTCGCGGCCAGCTCCTTGTGCACCACGCCCACCAGCGCCTGCCCCGGCGACAGCGAGCCGACCACCTCCTGGCCCAGCGCCTTCTCCTTCACGCGGGCGATGAAGTCGCGCACCACCGGCAGTGCGACGTCGGCCTCGAGCAGCGCCATGCGCACCTCGCGCAGCATGTCCTGCACGTTGTCTTCAGTGATGCGGGCCTGGCCGCGCATGGTCTTGACCAGTCGGCTCAGGCGTTCGGAAAGGGCGGATGCCATGGGAGGTCTCGGGTTGGTACCGCGCAACGGGGCAGTGCGCAGCTGCGGCGCAAGGCCGGCGCGCAAGCCTGCACGGCAGGAGCGCGAACGTACACTGCGCAGCATGATTTTATCGCCCGGCGCCTCTGCTGCGAGCCTGCTGCCGCTGGCTGCCACGAGCCTGGTGGCCCTGCTCGCCTACCTCGTGGCGGCATTCAAGCGCGAGGCCGCCTGGCTGGGCATCGCGCTGGCCGTCGGCTGGATGGGCCATGGCCTGGCCATCGGCCTGCACGCTGCAGGGATCGGCGAACCCCAGCCCGGCGCGCGCTTCGGTTTCGCGCCGGTGCTGTCGGTGACGCTGTGGCTGGTGCTGGCGGTCTATGCGATCGAAAGCCGCTTCGTGCCGCTGGCCGGCGTGCGGCGCACGCTCGCCGTGCTGGGCGCTGTGGCGGTGATGCTGACGCTGGTATTCCCGGGAGAACTGAGGCCCCACGCCGGCTCGCCCTGGGCGCCGTTGCATTGGGTGCTCGGTATCGCGTCCTACGGTCTCTTCGGCGTTGCGCTGCTGCATGCGGCACTGCTGCGGCGCGCCGAGCGGCGCCTGCGCGGCAAGCCGGCGGCCGGCGAGGTGGCGCCGGCATCGTCGCCGGGGCTGCCGCTGCTGCGGCTCGAGAAGCTGACCTTCCGTTTTGTTGCCGCCGGTTTCGTGGTGCTGTCGGCCACGTTGCTGCTCGGATGGTGGTTCGCCGACCCGTGGCACTGGGATCACAAGAGCGTGTTCTCCGTGCTCGCCTGGGGCGTGTTCGCGGCCTTGCTCGCCGGACGCCGCGCCTTCGGCTGGCGCGGCCGGCTGGCGACGCGCTGGCTGTACGTGGGGGCGATGCTGCTGCTGCTCGCCTATGTCGGGTCGCGCTTCGTGCTGGAGGTCGTTCTCCACCGCGCCGTGTGAGAGCAGGCCGGACGTTCACTTCGATGGGGCGTTGCGCATGAAGTACCTGGTCCTGCTGCTGGTGATCGTGGCCGTGTTGTGGCTGGCCCGGTCCCGCCCGCGCGCCGCGCGCCCGCCGCATCCTGCCGATCAGGGCGGCAGCAAGCCGCAGGCCATGATCGAGTGCGCGCACTGCGGCGTGCACCTGCCGCGCGCCGAGGCCGTGGCCGGCACGCAGGGTCTCTACTGCAGCGAAGCGCACCGCCTCGCCCACGGCGACTCGCGCTGATGTTGGGCACGACCGGAACGGGCCGTCGTCGCGCTGCCGCGGCGGCCGAGGCTTCGTGGTTCGGGCCGATGGATCTCGGCTCGCCGGGGGACGACGATGCGGCCCACTCGCGCTTCGACCGCGGTGAATGGCGCGAGACCGACGCCGCCGACTCACGCTTCCTGTCGCGTCAGGCGCGGCGCATCGCCGGATCGGGCCAGAGTGCCGTGCACCGGCTCTACCGGGCTTTCGTCGCATCGCGGGCCGTGCTCGGTCTGGCGCTGCTGGCCACCGAAGTGGCCATCACCTGGCTGAGCCCGAGACCGCAGCGCGAACTGGTCCTCACGCTGTGTTCCCTGTATGCGATGGCGGCGTTGGTGCTGTGGGTGCTGCCCAACCTGCTCGGTCCCGTGCAACCGGCCCTGCAGATGCGTCTGCGGCGCCGGCAATGGCTGGCGACGATCGGCGTCGACATGCTGACCTTCGGTGCTCTGCACCTGCTCGCGGGCGGCGGCGTGCTGAACTACTCGGCCTTGCTCGTGCTGCCCGTGCTGATGGCCGGCGTGCTGACGCCGCGCCTGCAGGCGCTCGGCGTGGCTGCTGCGTGCACGCTGGTGCTGCTGGTCGCTGCCGGCCTGAGCGTGGACGCCACCGGCGAGGCGACCTTGCAGCTGACCCAGGCCGGCCTGGCAGGCGTCGGACTGTTCGTCGTTGGTCTGATGGCGGGCGAGCTGTCCGGGCGCCTCGCGCGCGAGGAGCTGACGGCGCGCGGCAGCCTCGAGCTGGCCCGCCAGCAGGCGCAGCTGAACCGGCTCGTGCTCGAAGAGATGCAGGACGGGGTGATGGTGGTCGATCGGCGCGGTCGCGTGCGGGCCGCGAACCCGGCCGCGCGCAACCTGCTCGACGAACCGCTGGTCAGCACGCCCGACAGTTTTTCCCTGACCGGCGTGCCGGCCTGGGAGCCGCTGGTGCGGGCGGTGGATCGCGCGTTCGCCGAAGGGCATTGGCCCGAAGGCGGGCGCGACGTGGTGCTGCCTCGCATCGGCGGCAGCGACATGGGGCCGCGACAGCTGCGGCTGCGTGTGCGTTTCACGCGGCGTCGCGAGACGGGCGCGCCGGAAGACTACTGCGTGCTCTTCCTCGAAGACCTGCGCACGGTGCAGGCGCGTGTGCGCCAGGAGAAGCTGGCGGCGATGGGGCGCGTTTCGGCCGGGATCGCGCACGAGATTCGCAATCCCCTCGCGGCGATCATGCAGGCCAACGCCCTGCTGGCCGAGGATGCGACCACTGCCCAGCAAATCCAGCTCACGCGCATGGTGGGCGAGAACGCCGAGCGCTTGAAGCGCATCGTCGACGACGTGATGGAAGTCGCACCGGGCCTCGTCCCCGAGCCGGCGCCGCTGGACGCGGCCTTGCAGGTGGCGACGATCTGCGGCGAGTGGGCGCGCACCGCGCAGCTGCCGCTCGGGGCGGACGGTGTGCTGCGGGTCGAGCTGCCCGCCGAGCCGCTGGGAGTGGTGTTCGATGGCGAACATCTGCGCCGTGTGCTGGTGAACCTGCTCGACAATGCGCTGCGCCATGGCAGCCGGGCGCCCGGCGCGGTGCACCTGCGGCTGACGGCGGCCGGCGACAGCCGGGCGCTGCTGACCGTGGCGAGCGATGGCGCGCCGATCGCGCCCGAAGTCGAGCGCTACCTGTTCGAGCCCTTCTTCTCGACCCGCAGCCGAGGCACCGGGCTGGGCCTGTATATTTGCCGTGAGCTGTGTGAGCGCTACGGTGCCAGCATCGACTACAGCTCGCGCGGCGCGCCGGAGCGCCACCGCAACGTGTTCTCGGTCGCCATGCGGCGCGTGCTGCTTCCGGACGGCGAATCCCGGCTCCACTTCAACGCATGAGAAGTTCAGTGCCAAGCGATTCGAGCCCGGCGTCGGGCGAGCCCTCTTCGGGACGGTGGGATGCAGCGCCGGGGGGAAGGACATGAGTCCGCCGTCGCATTTCAGCCTGCTGGTGGTCGACGACGAACCGGACCTGCGCACGCTCTACGAGTTGACGCTGCTGCGCGAGGGATACGAGATCGAGACGGCCGCCTGTGTCGAGGACGCCTGGGCCCAACTCAGCGACCGCACCTTCAGCGCCGTGATCACCGACATGCGCCTGCCCGACGGCAGCGGTCTGGACCTGCTGCACCGCCTCGAGGAGGCCGGGCGGCGCGAGAAGACCATCGTCATCACGGCCTACGGCTCGGCCGAAAGCGCCGTCGAGGCGCTGAAGGCCGGCGCCTACGACTACCTGACCAAGCCGGTAGACCTGAAGCTGTTCCGCAGCGTCGTGGCCTCTGCGCTCGGCCGTGCGGCGGCCAGCGGCCCGACCGTGCAACCCGATCAGCTGCCTTCGGAGAGCGGCGCCGTGCGGCCCTCACGCGCCACGGGCGCTGTGCGGCCCGTGCCGACCATCGTCGTCGGCCCCGCGGCAGCGGCGGTGCCCACGGGTGCGCTGGCGCGGATGGCGGGCAATTCGGCGGCGATGCAGCAGGTGCGTTCGCTGATCGAGAAAGTCTCGCGCAGCATGGCGCCGGTGCTGGTGCACGGCGAGTCCGGCACCGGCAAGGAGCTGGTGGCGCGTGCGATCCACGACAGCGGCGCGCGCCGCAACCAGCCCTTCATTGCGGTGAATTGCGGGGCGATTCCCGAGCAGTTGCTGGAGGCCGAGTTCTTCGGCTATCGCCGGGGGGCCTTCACCGGCGCGAACGAAGACCGCGACGGTTTCTTCCAGGCCGCGCGCGGCGGCACGCTGTTCCTCGACGAGATCGGCGACCTGCCGCTGTCGATGCAGAGCAAGCTGCTGCGTTCCATCCAGGAGCGCTCGGTGCGGCCGGTGGGTGCGACCGCCGAGACGCCGCTGGACGTGCGCATCCTGAGTGCCACGCACAAGAACCTCGCGGCCGACGTCCAGTCGGGGCGCTTTCGCCAGGATCTGTACTACCGGCTCAACGTGATCCAGATCCGCGTGCCGCCGCTGCGAGAGCGGCTCGAGGACCTGCCGGCGATCTGCGAGCGGGTGCTCGAGCGCATTGCTGCCGACGCCGGCGTCAGCCCGCCGCCACGGCTGACGCGTGAAGCGCTGGCCTATCTGCTGCGCTATCCCTTCGGCGGCAATGTGCGCGAGCTCGAGAACCTGCTGCACCGCGCCGTCGCCTTGTGCGATGGCGACCTGATCGACGTGGGTGACCTCGACCTGCCCGAGGCGGCGTTCAGCGACAGCGGGCGTGCCGAGCTGGCGGCACTGCAGGCCGAGGCCGCGCCGCCGAGCATGGTCGATGTGCCGCCGAGCGCGGCCCCGGCGCCGCTGCCGGACGACCTCGCGGCCTTTCTCGACGGGGTCGAGCGTGACATCCTCGTGCGCGCGCTCGAACGCTACCGGTTCAACCGGACGGCGGCGGGTGCCAGTCTCGGTCTGTCCTTGCGGCAGATGCGTTATCGCATGGCCCGTCTCGGCGTGATGGTGGCCGAGCACGGCGTGTCGGTCGGCGTCGGTGGTGAGGAAGCCGACGGCGAGGTCCCCGCGGATTCGGCGCGGCCGTGACGCTGAACGCGTTGCACTGGCACGGCGGCTGGTGGTCGGCGGCGCGCCGCGTCGATTCACCCAATCACGGTCCGCGGCCGCAGGACGTGGAGGTCACGCTCGCACTGATCCACTCGATCAGCCTGCCGCCCGGGACGTACGGCGGCGACGCGATCGAGCGACTGTTCACCAACACGCTCGACTGGGATGCCCATCCGTATTTCCAGCAGATCCGCGGGCTCGAGGTGTCATCGCATTTCGTGATCCGGCGTGACGGCGAGTTGCTGCAGTTCGTGCCGACGACACAGCGTGCCTGGCACGCCGGACGCTCGGTGTGGCAGGGCCGCGAGAACTGCAACGACTACTCGATCGGCATCGAACTCGAAGGGCTCGAAGGCGACCCCTTCGAGTCGCCGCAGTACGAGCAGCTGGCCGTGCTGCTGCATGAGCTCGCGCAGCGGCACCCGCTGTGCGACGTGGCCGGTCACGAACATGTCGCTCCCGGCCGCAAGCTCGATCCCGGTGCGGGTTTCGACTGGGTGCGGTTGCAGGCCCTGACGGCATGGCCGGATCGGTGTTTTCCCAAGGGTGCGCTGGCCACGCGCTGAAGCGGCCGCCGCGCCGCACGGCGGCGAGGCAGATTTCGTGCGGGCTTGCGGGCCGTTTGTGGCGTTTGCTCAAGCGCGGCGCGGTCGTCGCGGGCACGAGCGAGCGTTGATGCGGCCTGCCTGCGAAGCACCAATCGGCCTCCTCCCGTTTCAAGTCGTGACACGCTACATATAGTGCTTGTAGAGGCGCAATGCCCTAGATATAGTGTGCCGATGCCTTCCCGTCTTGCCTGAGCCGAGCACGTTCCGGGGTCTCCTTCGCGTGAACATCGACCTCGTTGCCGCCCTGCCGGGGCGGCGTCGCAGAGCCCGGCGCTTCGTCCGCAGCGCCGTTCCGGCGGATGGCATGACACGGGGTGTCCTGTCCGGGACGCGTCGGCTCCGAGAGGGCTGAACCCGGGCGACGTGGCGGGGCCGAACCGTGTTCCGTCTGTCCACCGCGAATACCGTCATTTCACAAGAACCGAAAGGGAATCCATGCAATCAGTCACCTCCAGCGCTCCGGCTGCCGCCCTTCCCAGCGGTGCTCTCGCCGCCCCTGCCTCTTCGCGCGCTGCCACAGGCAGCTCGGCCTATGCGGGTTACCAGATCATCCGGCGCAACGGAGCGGTGGTGGCGTTCGAGCCGAACAAGATTGCCGTTGCGCTGATGAAGGCGTTTCTGGCGGTGCACGGCACCCAGGGGGCGGCGTCGGCGAGCGTGCGAGAGATGGTCGATGGCCTGACGGAATCGGTGGTGCGTGCACTGTTGCGGTCGCGCCCGGGGGGCGGCACCTTCCACATCGAAGACATCCAGGACGCCGTCGAACTCGGGCTGATGCGCGGGGGGCATCACGAGATCGCGCGGGCCTACGTGCTGTACCGCGAGCGTCGCGCGCAGGAGCGTGCGAAGCAGGGCGCTGCCCCGGCCGCGCCGACCCCTGCGCTGCACGTGATCGATGGCGGCCAGCGCGTTCCGCTCGACACCGCCCGGCTGCGCGCGCTGGTCGAGTCGGCCTGTGCGAACCTCGGCGCCGAAGTGCAGGCGGGGCCGATCCTCGCCGAGACGCAGCGCAACCTGTACGACGGCGTGCCGATCGACGAGGTCTACAAGGCGGCGATCCTGGCGGCCCGCACGCTGATCGAGAAGGACCCGGCCTACACGCGCGCGACCGCACGATTGCTGCTGCACACGATCCGCCGCGAGATCCTCGGCGGCGAGGTTCTGCACGAAGAGATGCGCCAGCGCTACGCAGACTACTTCCCGGGCTTCATCAAGCAGGGCGTGGAAGCCGAACTGCTCGACGAGCGGCTGATGCAGTACGACCTGCGCCGGCTCGGTGAAGCGCTCGAGGCGGACCGCGACCTGCAGTTCGACTACCTCGGCCTGCAGACGCTGTACGACCGCTACTTCCTGCACGTGCGCAAGGCCCGCATCGAGCTGCCGCAGGCCTTCTTCATGCGCGTGGCGATGGGTCTCGCTCTCAACGAGGTCGACCGCGAAGCGCGTGCGATCGAGTTCTACGAGGTGCTCTCCAGCTTCGACTTCATGTCGAGCACGCCGACGCTGTTCAACAGCGGCACGCGCCGCTCGCAGCTGTCGAGCTGCTACCTGACGACCGTGGCCGACGACCTCGACGGCATCTACGAGGCGATCAAGGAGAACGCACTGCTCTCCAAGTTCGCCGGCGGCCTGGGCAACGACTGGACGCCGGTGCGTGCGCTGGGCAGCCACATCAAGGGCACGAACGGCGAGTCGCAGGGGGTCGTCCCGTTCCTGAAGGTTGTCAACGACACGGCCGTGGCGGTCAACCAGGGCGGCAAGCGCAAGGGCGCGGTCTGCGCCTACCTGGAGACCTGGCACCTCGACATCGAGGAGTTCCTGGAACTGCGCAAGAACACCGGTGACGATCGCCGCCGCACGCACGACATGAACACCGCGAACTGGGTGCCCGACCTGTTCATGCGGCGCGTGATGGAAGGCGGCGACTGGACGCTGTTTTCGCCCAGCACCTGCCCCGACCTGCACGACAAGTTCGGTGCGGCCTTCGAGCAGGCCTACACCGCCTACGAGCACAAGGTCGATCGCGGCGAGATCGAGCTCTACAAGCGCGTGCCGGCCAAGGACCTGTGGCGCAAGATGCTGTCGATGCTGTTCGAGACCGGCCACCCCTGGATCACGTTCAAGGACGCCTGCAACGTCCGCTCGCCGCAGCAGCACGTTGGCGTGGTGCACTCGTCGAACCTGTGCACCGAGATCACGCTGAACACCAACGGCGGCGAGATCGCGGTTTGCAACCTGGGCTCGGTCAACCTCGCCCAGCACCTGGTGCGTGGTGCCGAAGGCCTCGAGATCGACCACGCCAAGCTGAGGAAGACCGTGTCGACGGCAATGCGCATGCTCGACAACGTGATCGACATCAACTACTACGCGGTCAAGAAGGCGCGCGACTCCAACCTGCGCCACCGCCCGGTCGGACTGGGCGTGATGGGCTTCCAGGACAGCCTCTACCAGCTGCGCATCGCTTACGCGTCGCAGCAGGCGGTCGAGTACGCCGACCAGTCGATGGAGGCGGTGTGCTACCACGCCTACTGGGCCTCGACCGAGCTGGCCGAGGAGCGCGGCCGCTACTCCAGCTACAAGGGCTCGCTGTGGGATCGCGGCATCCTGCCGCTCGACAGCCTGGACCTGCTGGCGAAAGAGCGCGGCGGCTACGTGGAAGTCGACCGCTCCACCACGCTCGACTGGGATGCGCTGCGTGCGCGCATCCAGCAGCACGGCATGCGCAACTCCAACTGCGTGGCGATCGCGCCGACGGCGACCATCTCCAACATCATCGGCGTGGACGCCTCGATCGAGCCGTCGTTCAGCAACCTCTCGGTCAAGTCCAACCTGTCGGGGGAGTTCACCATCATCAACGAGTACCTGGTGCGCGACCTGAAGAAGCTGGGTCTGTGGGACGACGTGATGGTGATGGACCTGAAGCACTTCGACGGATCGCTGCGCCGCATCGATCGCGTGCCCGAGGATCTGAAGTCGCTCTATGCCACGGCGTTCGAGGTCGAGCCGATGTGGCTGGTCGAGGCCGCGTCGCGGCGCCAGAAGTGGATCGACCAGGCGCAGAGCCTGAACATCTACATGGCAGGCGCCTCCGGCAAGAAGCTCGACGACACCTACAAGCTCGCATGGCAGCGTGGCCTGAAGACCACCTACTACCTGCGCACTGTCGGTGCCACGCACGCCGAGAAGTCGACGGTGAAGGCCGGCCAGATGAATGCGGTGTCGAGCGGCAGCAGCGGCATCGATGCCGTCTCGGCGGCGGCGAAGTCGCAGGTCGAAGCGACACGCAATGCACCAGCGACCGACGTGAAGTTCTGCGCGATCGACGACCCGACGTGCGAGGCATGTCAGTGATTCGCTAGCGCGCCATGCGGTCGTGCGAGCTCGCTGGCGATGCACGACCGCAACAACTTCAGCGCCGCGATGTCAACAAGTGCTTGGTGTTTGAACACAACACTCCGATAATTCACTTCACAGGAAGTACACCATGCTGGTTTGGGAAGACGACGCTCGTTCCGCCTCCACTGCGACGCATCACACCCCGCCCTCATCGCTGCGCGATGCACGGGCCACAGACTCGTCATCCCTGATTTCCTCCATGCCTTCAGTGCCGGTCGCGTCGATGTTCGATGCGCCGCCGGTCGCTGTCGCGACGCCTGCGACGGGCGGTGCTCGCCGCGTCAACGTCGCCGACAAGCGCATCATCAACGGCCAGACCGATGTGAATCAGCTGGTGCCGTTCAAGTACAAGTGGGCGTGGGAGAAGTACCTCGCTACCTGTGCGAACCACTGGATGCCGCAAGAGGTCAACATGTCGCGCGACATCGCGACCTGGAAGGATCCCAATGGTCTTTCCGAAGACGAGCGCCGCATCATCAAGCGCAATCTCGGCTTCTTCGTCACGGCCGATTCGCTCGCCGCGAACAACATCGTGCTCGGCACCTACCGGCACATCACGGCGCCCGAGTGCCGGCAGTTCCTGCTGCGCCAGGCTTTCGAAGAAGCGATCCACACCCACGCCTACCAGTACATCGTCGAGTCGCTGGGTCTGGACGAGAGCGAGATCTTCAACGCCTACAACGAGGTCAAGTCGATCCGCGACAAGGACGAGTTCCTGATCCCCTTCATCGGCGCGATCATGGACCCGCACTTCCACACCGGCACACCCGAGAACGATCGCACGCTGCTGAAGTCGCTGATCGTCTTCGCCTGCCTGATGGAGGGCCTGTTCTTCTACGTGGGCTTCACCCAGATCCTGGCGCTCGGTCGGCAGAACAAGATGACCGGTGCGGCCGAGCAGTATCAGTACATCCTGCGCGACGAGTCGATGCACTGCAATTTCGGCATCGACCTGATCAACCAGATCAAGCTCGAGAATCCGCAGCTGTGGACGGCCGAGTTCAAGGCCGAGATCAAGGCCTTGTTCATGCAGGCCGTCGAACTGGAGTACCGCTACGCCGAAGACACCATGCCGCGCGGCGTGCTGGGTCTGAACGCGTCCATGTTCAAGGGCTATCTGCGTTACATCGCGAACCGGCGCGCGACGCAGATCGGCCTCGAGGAGCTCTTCCCGAACGAGGAAAACCCGTTTCCGTGGATGAGTGAAATGATCGACCTGAAGAAGGAGCGCAATTTCTTCGAGACGCGTGTCATCGAATACCAATCCGGTGGCGCGCTCTCCTGGGATTGAAGCTGCTCGTGCGCGTTGCGCTCGGGTCCCGAAAAAGAAGGAACGACAACGAATCAAGATCTGTGGGTGAGACGACTGGCGACATGAGAAGCGTCATCGCATTGCCCACGACCCCATTCACTGCACCGGAGCGTCTCTCCAAGGCAGCCCCCTGGGCAGTGAATCGCTGTGCCGTATCGAACGGCGCAGTGCTCTTTGCAACTTGATCAAGGAGAATCGTGATGGCAACTGCGAAGAAACCGGCCGCTAAGAAGGCCCCTGCGAAGAAGGCTGCGGCCAAGAAGGCCCCGGCGAAGAAGGTCGCGGCCAAGAAGGCCCCGGCGAAGAAGGCTGCAGTCAAGAAGGCTCCGGCCAAGAAGGCGGCAGCGAAGAAGGCTCCGGCCAAGAAGGCGGCGGCGAAGAAGGCTCCGGCCAAGAAGGCGGCGGCGAAGAAGGCTCCGGCCAAGAAGGCAGCGGCAAAGAAGGCCCCTGCGAAGAAGGCTGCGGCGAAGAAGCCTGCCGCGAAGAAGGCCGCCAAGAAGCCGGCTGCGAAGAAAGCCGCGAAGAAGCCGGCTGCGAAGAAGGCTCCCGCCGCCCCTGCTGCGCCTGCAGCCCCGGCAGCAAAGACCACGCTCAGCCCGCAAGCGGCCTGGCCTTTCCCGACGGGCACCAAGCCCTGACGGATCGGCTCGACAACTTGAAAGCCCGGCTTCGGCCGGGCTTTTTCATGGGCGTCGCGCAGGTGGTGGTGCGCGAACAACCTACAGGGGTTGGGTGTCGGCGAAGCCGTTGGCAGGCAGTGCCGTCACGAGTCGGCCGCGGTCCAGGTTCGCTGCAAGCTCCTGCTTGCGTGCGGCGGCGTCGGCGGCCTTGTCGCGGGCTTCACGCTGTACCGCGCTCAGCGCCGGGCGTTCGGCCAGTTCCTTCTGCAACTGCGCGATCTGGCGCTTGGCCTGAGTGGCGTTCTGGCCCGCCACGGCACGTGCCTTCTCGAGGCGTTGCAGCACCGCGCTCAACTGGCGCCGGTACCACCAGGCGCACATCAGCCACGAAAGCGCGGCCAGCGCGAGCGCAGCGCCCATCAGCAGCAACCAGGTCGTGAGAGTCATCGCACACTCCTTCGGTAGCCGTGCGTCTGCCGGCCACTCAGCATGATGCGAAAGATAGCCTCTCGGCCACCACAGCGTCCGTGAATCCATCTCGCGCACCGCCCTCTCGCAAGTGGCCGCGTCGGGACCGTGCACTACGGCACGCTCGATGCCGATTCAGAGTCCGAGTGCGGCCCGATCGATGCGATGGTTCTGCGGCCCGGCGCAGGCAATCTTCAGTGCGCCGACGCGGTTCCCCAGTTCGGCGCAGCGCGCCAGCGACCAACCGCGCTCGAGGCCGTAGAGCAGCGCGCCGCGGAAGGCATCGCCACAGCCGGTAGGGTCGACCACTGCGGTGGCGGCCACGCCGGCGATGCGCTGCATCCGGCCTTGCTCCCACGCCTCACAGCCTTCGGCGCCGAGCGTGACGAAAACGCCGCGCAGGTGCGAGCGCGACAGTTGCTCGAGACTCAGGCCGGTACGGTCGCACAGCATCCTGGCCTCGTAGTCGTTCACGGCCACCCAGCTGGCCTGCTCGATGAAGCGACGCAGCTCGGCGCCGTCGAACATCGGCAAGCCCTGGCCCGGATCGAAGATGAACGGGACACCGGCGCCGTGCAACTGCTGGGCATGCTCGACCATCGCGTCGCGGCCGTCCGGCGCCACGATGGCGAGCGCGAGGTCATCGCGCTGCGGCACCGCGGTGCGCTGCGCGAACTGCATGGCGCCGGGGTGGAAGGCGGTGATCTGGTTGTTGTCCTGGTCGGTGATGATGATGGCCTGCGCCGTGTAGCTCTCGTCGATGCGTTTCACGAACTCGGTGCTCACGCCCCAGTCATCGAGACGCCGCAGATAGCCGTCGCCATCGGCGCCGACGGTCGCCATCACGATCGGTTCGCCGCCGAGTTGCTGGTGCGTGTAGGCGATGTTGCCGGCACAGCCACCGAATTCGCGCTTCAAGGTGGGCACCAGGAAGGACACGTTCAGGATGTGGATCTGCTCGGGCAGGATCTGCTGGGCGAAGCGCCCGGGGAAGGTGGTGATGGTGTCGAACGCGAGCGAACCGCAGATCAGGGCCGGCATGGCAACTCCGCAAGGGTGAAGAAAGAGGTCGCGTGAAAGGCGACCGGCTCAGGGATAGAACAGCTCGACCGTGTAGCCGCTGACGCGTGCGCCGCGCGCCGCCAGCAGCGCCTGCATCGGGCTTTCCGAGCCGGGTGCGAGAGCCGTGCCCGCAGACCCATCGCCCGGTGTGGTGCGGAAATCGGTCGGTGCCAGTGCCCGCCGCGCGATCAGTGCGCCGCTGTTGTCGGTCAGGCTGAGATCGACCGAGGGCAGCGCGATATCGACCTGCCCCCGGTTGTGCAGCGTCAGGCTCAGACGGTAGGCTTCGCTCCCCTCGACCTGCGTCAATCCGCTCGACTCGACGGTGATGGCCGACAGGCGCCGCAACGGTTCGATGCGGCAGTCCATCACCTCGCACAGCGTCTCGAGCGTGGGCCGCGCCTGCGGCCATTGGGCGGCAAAGGCATCGCGGAACTGCACCGCAATCTGCGTGAGCAGCGTGCCGAGCAGCAGCACGGTGGCCAGAACCAGCGAGGCCCGCACCCGGGGCCGGTGCCAGCGCGCGGCGTCGTCGGCCTGTCGCAGGAAGCCCGGCGTGCCGGCGACCGCTGGCGCAGCGGCGGGCGCGGGAGCTGCCGCCGCTTCGTCGCCGACCGGCGCTTCCAGCAGCGAACTCATCGCGGCGGCCTGTCGTGCGGCGCGCCGATCCCGCCAGCGCTGCAGCAGCGGCGTTCGCGGCGGCGTGGGCGGTGGAGCGGCATGCATCCCGTTGCTGTCGGGGTTCATCGCGCCGTGCGCATCGGCATCGAGGGGCAGTTCGCTCGGGAATCGGGCGTCTGCGAAGTCGGGATATTCGCCCGACTCGCTGTCGCCGGACAGGGGTGCGAGAAAGCGCGACTCGATCGCGTCGTGCTCTTCGGTCGCCGGCAGCGCGTGCGGGCCGTGGCCAGATGTTCCGGGGTGCTGGCTCGCGACGAACTCTGCCATGCCCTCGACAACGGATTGGGTGGCGCCGGGCCTGGGCGTGCGCTGCGGCGGCGCCTCTCGTTCCAGATCGAACAGGCCTTCGAGCGCGTTGAAGGTCTCCTGGCAGCGGCCACAGCGCACCCAGCCTTCCGAGACCTTGAGCTGGTCCTGCACGACGCGGAAGATCGTGCCGCAGGAGGTGCAGCGGGTGGCCAGGCTCATGCCGCGGATGATGCCATCGCGCGCACCCGTCTCAAGCGGCGCGGCGTGCCGTCATCAGGATCCAGCCGTCCTCGCGGTCCGTGACCATCAGCTGAAGCAGGGGCTCATAGGCGGCTTGCAGTGCCTCGGCCTGGCGCTCGAGGATGCCCGCCAGCACGAGGTGCCCGCCGCGCGCGACATGCGCGCTGAGCAAGGGTGCCAGCAGCTTCAGCGGTGTCGCCAGAATGTTGGCCAGCACCAGGGGGTAGGCGCCGCTCGGGCTGCCGGCCAGCTCGGGCAGGCCGGTGTTGAGCGTTACGCCGTTCGCCTGTGCGTTGTCTCGCGTCGATTGCACCGCGGCGGGGTCGATGTCGACCGCGTCGATCGCTGCGGCGCCGAACAGCGCCGCGCCGATCGCGAGGATGCCCGAGCCGCAGCCATAGTCGAGCACGCGCTGGCCACGCACCGCCACTTCGTGCGTCGCGATCCAGCGCAGGCACATGCGGGTCGTCGGATGCGTGCCGGTGCCGAAGGCGAGGCCCGGGTCGAGGCGGATCACCTGCCTGGCCGCCGCCGGCGCCTCGTGCCATGAAGGCACGACCCAGAAGCTCGGCGTGATCTCGACCGGTGAGAACTGCGACTGCGTCAACCGCACCCAGTCCTGCTCGGCCACCGGCAGCAGGGACTGCACCTGCAGATCCGCCGCCCAGTCCTGCGCCAGCAGCAGCGTGGCAGCTTCGGTCGCCGCGGTCTCGGCGGGAAACAGGGCACGCAGTGTCGAGCGCTGCCAGCCGGCCTTCGGTGCCGGCATGTCAGGCTCGCCGAACAGCGCCTGCTCGGCCGGTGTGTCGGCGTCGGCATCTTCGACCGAGACGCTCAGTGCCTCCAGCTCCATCAGCGCGTCCGACACGGCTTCGACCTGCTCCTCGCGGGCCAGCAGCACCAGCTCGAACATGCTTGCGGTCGCCATTGCTTCGGCCGCCACCTCAGCGGTTTCGCTGGGCCATCCAGCCTTCGAGGTAGTGGATGCTGGTGCCGCCCTCGACGAACTTGGCGTCGACCACCAGTTCGCGGTGCAGCGGCGTGTTGGTCTGGATGCCCTCGATCACCGTTTCCAGCAGCGCAGTGCGCATGCGCGCCAGGGCCTGCTCGCGCGTGTCGCCGTGCGTGATGATCTTGCCGATCATCGAGTCGTAGTTCGGCGGCACGAAGTAGTTGGTGTAGGCATGCGAGTCGACTCGCACGCCGGGTCCGCCCGGCGGGTGCCACATCGTGATGCGGCCCGGCGACGGCGTGAACTTGTACGGATCCTCGGCATTGATGCGGCACTCGATCGCGTGTCCGCGCATCTCGATCTGCCGCTGTGTGAAGGGCAGCTTCTCGCCCGCCGCGATCTTGATCTGCATCTGCACGATGTCGATGCCGGTCACGAGTTCGGTCACCGGATGCTCGACCTGCACCCGCGTGTTCATCTCGATGAAGTAGAACTCGCCGTTCTCGTACAGGAACTCGAAGGTGCCGGCACCGCGGTAGCCGATCTTCTTGCAGGCGGCCACGCAACGCTCGCCGATGCGCTCGATCACGCGCCGCGGGATGCCAGGGGCCGGCGCCTCCTCGATGATCTTCTGATGGCGGCGCTGCATCGAGCAGTCGCGCTCGCCCAGCCACACCGCGTTGCGGAAGGTGTCGGCCAGCACCTGGATCTCGATGTGGCGCGGGTTCTCGAGGAACTTTTCCATGTAGACGGTCGGGTTGCCGAAGGCTGCGCCGGCCTCGGCGCGCGTCGTCTGCACCGCGTGGATCAGGGCCGCCTCGGTGTGCACGACCCGCATGCCGCGTCCGCCCCCGCCGCCGGCCGCCTTGATGATCACCGGGTAGCCGACCGCCCGTGCCTGGCGGATGATCTCCTTCGGGTCGTCGGGCAGCGCACCCTCGGCTCCCGGGACCGTCGGCACGCCCGACTTGATCATCGCCTGTTTGGCCGCCACCTTGTCGCCCATCACGCGGATCGACTCCGGTGTCGGGCCGATGAAGGTGAAGCCGCTTTGTTGCACGCGCTCGGCGAAATCGGCGTTCTCGCTGAGGAAACCGTAGCCGGGGTGGATGGCCTCGGCGTCCGTCACTTCGGCCGCCGCGATGATGGCCGGCATGTTCAGGTAGCTCTGCGCCGACGCCGCCGGACCGATGCACACCGCCTCGTCGGCCAGCTTCACGTACTTGGCGTCACGGTCGGCCTCGGAGTAGACGACCACGGCGCGCACGCCGAGTTCGCGGCAGGCTCTTTGAATGCGGAGGGCGATCTCCCCCCGGTTCGCAATCAATATCTTCTTGAACATCGAGTGCTCTGCCTCACTCGATGATGAACATCGGCTGGCCGAACTCGACGGCCTGGCCGTTCTCGCAGAGGATCTTCGTGACCGTGCCCGACTTGTCGGCCTCGATCTCGTTCATGATCTTCATCGCCTCGATGATGCAGATCGGCTCGCCTTCCTTGATTTCCTGGCCGAGCTCGACGAAGGCCTTGGCACCCGGGCTTGACGAGCGGTAGAAGGTGCCGACCATCGGCGACTTCACGCTGTGTCCGGCCGGTGCGGCGGGCTCCGGCGCCACAACGGCAGGCGCCGGTGCGACTGCTGCGGGGGCTGCCGGTTGTGCAGCGACGAATGCGGTGGCCACCACCGGAGCGCTCTTGACGATGCGGACCTTGCCGTCAGCCTCGGTGATTTCCAGTTCGGAGACATTGGACTCCGACACCAGGTCGATCAGTGTCTTCAGTTTGCGCAGGTCCATGGGGTTCTCTCTCCAACGAATGTCGTTATGGTTTCAAACGAGGCCAGCGCGGCTTTGCCGCTGCGTGGCCGGCCGCTAGCGGTGCGTGCCGCCGAGCTGCTCGAGCGCGAATTCGAGCGCCAGGCGGTAGCCGCTGGCTCCCAGGCCGACGATCACGCCTTCGGCCAGTTCCGAGAAGTAGGAATGATGTCGAAACGTCTCGCGGCGGTGCACGTTCGACAGATGCACCTCGACGAAGGGAATGGCCACCGCCGCCAGCGCGTCGCGCAGCGCGACGCTGGTGTGCGTGAAGGCGGCCGGATTGACGAGGATGAAGCGCGTGCCGTCATTACGCGCTGCCTGCACCCGATCGACCAGCGCCCCCTCGTGGTTGCTCTGGAAGCTCTCCAGCCCGAACCCGACTTCAGCCGCACGGCGCAGCAACGCCGCGTCGATCTCGGCCAGCGTCGTAGCGCCGTAGACCGCCGGTTCGCGGCTGCCGAGCAGGTTGAGGTTGGGTCCGTGAAGGACGAGTATTTCCATCAGATGCGAGTTCGATACCGGCAGATCGCCCGGCGAAGCCGCGACTTTACGCGCAAACGGGGCGCCGGTCGATGGCGTGGCGGGTCGGCTCAGGCCAGTGCCCGGGCCCAAGCGGCGAGGTCTTCGTAGCGGGTCTCGCCGAGCTTGCGCTGGATCAAGCGACCGCCGGCATCGAAGGCCACGCTGAACGGCAGGCCGCCCCGGTCGTTGCCGAGTTGCCGTGACAGCTCACTGCCTTCGAAGCCTGCCAGTCCGATCGGAAAGCCGAGCTTCAGCTTGGCCAGAAACTCGCGGACCGGCGTCGGGCCATCGACTGCCAGACCAACAACTTGCCAGCCTTTGGGCGCGAAATCGCGGTGGAAGCGGTCTATTTGCGGCAATTCTCGTACACAAGGTGCACACCAGGTGGCCCAGAAGTTGATCAGCAAGGGCTTGCCGCGCAGGCTCTGCATCGCCAGCCTGCCGCCATCGGGAGTGTCGAAGCTCAAGGACCACAGCGCCGCGACGGCGGGATCTGCCGGCTGCGACCGGCGGCTCAGCGCGAACCAGGCCCCTGCAGCGGCACCGGCGCCGGCGCCGAGGCCGAAGAGCAGGCGGCGGCGCATCGAGCGCGAAACGGGTGGATTCACGCGGACCCTTTCATCAGTTGGCGCAGCGCGGCGGTATCGCCGCGCGCGCTGCGGCCCTGTGCATCGCGTTTCAGCGCGCCTCGCAGATCGTCGTGATCCAGGATGCTGAGGTGCACGGTCACCGGCTCACCCAGCGCCGCGCTGGGGTGGGAAAGGCTCAGCACGTCGACGGTCCGGCCGCCGGCACCCCGGGTGCTTCCGACGTCGTAGCCGATGCGGGCGTTCAGCAAGGCGATCTCGGCCGCCTTCGAATCGTCGCAGTAGAGCTGCAGATGGACGTCGTTCAGGCGCGTGGCCGTGCCGCGCCAGACGGCGCCTGCCAAGTGCGGACGGAACTCGGCCAAGCGCTCCATCCACAGCAAAGCTACCTCACGCAGTGCCGCGAGTTCGGCAGGCTGGGTGTCGGCACAGAACAGGCTGAGGTAAGTGCGGACTTCGGCTTCCAGCATGTCGTTGTCGGGCAGATCACGGGCCGGCAGCCCGCGTTTGCCATGCAGCTTGAGGGCGCGTTGCTTGGCCGGGCCGTATTCCAGGCCTTCTTCCACGACCAGGCGGGCTGCCGTGGCGGCGATCTCGGCGCTGGCCGGCGATGGATGGGCGCAGGGGGAGGGCATGACACAGTTGGAGTCGGAGGACGCGCCGCGGTTCAGGGCAACTCGACCGCCCCCATGCGTGCCACGATGGTGGCGGCCCGGCCGCTGACGTAAGCCGAGCCGGGCCGCTTCTCGAAGCGCTTGGGTGCCGGGAGCATCACCGCCAGGCGAGCCGCCTGCATCGCGCCGAGCTGATCGGCATCGACGCGGAAATAGTGGCGCGCCGCAGCCTGCGCGCCGAACACGCCTTCGCCCCACTCGACGTTGTTCAGGTAGATCGCCAGGATGCGCTCCTTGTCGAGCAGTGCTTCGAGCATGAAGGTGATCACGAACTCCTGGCCCTTGCGGGCGAGGCTGCGCTCGCCCGACAGGAACAGGTTCTTCGAGAGCTGCTGGCTGATGGTCGAGCCGCCGACGATCTTCGCCACCGGGACCGGCTTCGCAGGGGCCGGCCGGGCGCTCGCCGTGCGTCTTTGCTGCTGGGCCTCGAGCTGGGACTGCAGTTTCTCGGCCCGCGCCTCGGCACGCTGGTTGCGCTCCCAGGCCTTCTCGATGGCTTCCCAGTCGACACCGCCGTGGTCGGTGAAGCTGGCGTCCTCCGACGCGATCACCGCCCGCTTGAGCGTGGCGGCGATCCGGTTGTACGGCCGCCAGCTCTGCGACCACAACACCTCGTGGCGCTCGGTCGCCAGGCGCCAGATCTCGGTGCGCTGGAAAGTCGTGGACTGAGGATCGACAAAGCGCATCAGCGCGATCCTCAGCACGAACACCAACTGCAGCGCGATCGCGCAGAGGACCAGCAGCGCCAGCCAGCGGCCCACGCGTCTCATGCGCTGTCCTCGGCGACCGCCGCGCGCAGATCGGCCAGCACGGTCGCAGTCGGTGGCCGCACGCCACGCCAGAACCGGAACGACTCCGCCGCCTGCTCGACCAGCATGCCCAGGCCGTCGCGCCCGTGGGCGCCGTGCTCGGCGGCCCAGGCCAGGAAACCCTGTGCTGCAGGCCCGTACATCATGTCGAGCGCCAGCGCGCCGGCGCGCAGCACATGGCCGCTCACCGGCACGGCGGCGCCGGCAAGGCTGGACGCGGTGGCGTTGACGACGATGTCGAAGCCGTCGCCGCACGTGTCCAGTGCCGCGGCCTGCAGCACCACACCGTGGCGCGACGCCAGCGCCGCGTGACGCTGAACCAGTGCCTGCGCTTTCCCGGGCGCGCGGTTGGCCAGCACCAGCCGGCGCGGGCCGGCCTCGATCAGCGGTCCCAGCACGCCGGCCGCCGCGCCACCAGCGCCGATCAGCAGCAGTGCCGTGCCCTGCAGCGTGACGCCGGCGTGGACCGTGATGTCGCGCACCAGCCCGGCGCCGTCGGTGTTGTCGGCCTGCCAGCCGTCGGTATCGAAGCGCAGCGTGTTGGCTGCCTGCGCCAGCGCGGCGCGCGGCGTCAGCCGGGCGGCCAGCGCCACGGCCTCGAACTTGAAAGGCACCGTGACATTGCAGCCGCGCGCCGGTCCGAGCCCGGCACCGGTCGAAGCGGCGAAGGCCTGCACGGTCGCGGCAAAGCCGTCGAGCGGGCAGGGCAGCCGGCCGTAGTCGACCGCCTCGCCGGTCAGCTCGGCGAAGCGCGCGTGGATGTAGGGCGAGCGGCTGTGCTCGACCGGGTGGCCGGCCACCGCGTAGCGATCGCGGAGCGGGGTATCGACGCGGTCCCTCATTGCGGCGAGGATTGAAGGAGCCGGGTCTCGAAGCCTTCTTCGCGCGTGAAGCGGAAGCGCGACACCACGACGATCTGGTCCGCCTGCTTGCGCATCGCGTCGGTGAACGGACCGAAAGGCGACGCGGCGCGCACGATGGCCTGGGCGCGGCGGTCGAGCGCGCGCTGCCCCGAGCCTTGCACGATCTCGGTGTCGAGCACCTGCCCCAGCGCGTCGATGGTCACGATCATCGTCAGTTCACCGTAGAGCTTGCGGCCCTTGTCCTCGGGAAAGTTCAGCGTGCCGCGCTCCTCGATCTTGCGCCGCAGCATGTCGTAGTAGATCGCGTACACCGCCTCGCTTGTGGACGGGCTGACGTAGCGCTTCTTCGGCTTCGCATTGGCCTCGTTGATGCGCTTCTCGATCTCGGCCAGCATCTGCAGCATCTGCTGGCGTTGCTCGGCCTGGGCGTGCGCCTCGGGCGTGCCCTCGTCGCGCTGCGGATCGGGCGGCGGCAGCCGCGCGAGCTCGCGGCGGATCTGTGCCAGCAACTGCATCTGTTGCTCTTGCAGGCTTTGGATCTGCTTGCGCGCATCCTCGAGCGAATCACCGACCTCGGTCAGCGCCGACGGAGGCAGCGGCGAGGTCGCCCGGCCCGCTTGCGCCTCGCCGCCGCCAGCCAGGGCGGCCTGGGCGATCGCCTGCGCCTTCAGCGGCGGCTCGCTCGAGCGGGCATTGACCAGGATCACCTCGAGCGGCGTGTCCTTGAACACGCGGTTGAAGCCCTCAGGGTCGACGAAGCGCACTGTCAGCAAGACCGCATGCACGCCGAAGGACACCAGCAACGCGATGTGCAGCGCGGTGAGTCGTTTGAGGTGCTCCGTCCAGCGTTGCGGCAACAGCTTCATGCAATGGGTCAGTTGACGGTGCCGGACGCGGCCGGCTCGGCGGCATTGTCGCCATCCTGCACATCGATCGCCAGCGCCAGCGGTGCGGCCGCATCGGCCGCGGCGTCGGCTTCGTCGCCTTCGTCCGTTTCGAGCGGTGCGTCGTCGGCCGGCGTGGCCGGGTCGTCGAGCCGGGTGACCAGGCTCGCATGCAGGTCCAGCGTGAGCAGGTCGACACCGGTGATGCGCACCCGCACCCGCGCGCCGCGCGGCAGCGCTTCGCAGCCGAGAGCACGGAACACCAGCGGCAGCGTGTCGGCGCGCACCAGGCCGTCCTTCATCACCGCGGCATCGAGCTCGGCGATGCCCGCCTGCTGCAGATGGCGCAGCGTCCAGTAACGCTCGAGCCCGTTCTGGAACTGGTTGTAGGCGGCGTAGGCGGCTTCGAATCCCGAGATCACCGAGAACAGCTCGGCATCCTTGGGTTTGAACGGCGCGGCCAGTGCCGCCGTGCGGCCGTGGCGCGCGCAGGCGATGATCTGCCACTGGTTCGCCAGGTCCACGTAGCGCCGCAGCGGCGAGGTGGCCCAGGTGTACTGCCTGACACCCATGCCGGCATGCGGCGCCGGCTTGGTGCCCATGCGCACCTTGATGCCCGGGGCCATGCTGGCCTGGCTGCGGTAGATGCCGGGCACGCCGCACTCGGCGATCCAGCCGCCCCAGTGGCTGTTGGCGAGGATCATCGCCTCGGCCACGATCAGGTCCAGCGGCGAGCCGCGCTTGCGTTCGGTGATGAGCACCGTTTCGCTGCCGTCGGGCTCGTCGCCAGCGTTCGCCGGCTTCGTGCCTTCGAGCTTGAAGTTGTAGTCCGGCCGGTTGAAGTTCTCGGGCTTGCCGCGCGCCACTTCGCGCTGCGCCTTCAGGTGTTTCGCCAGGCGGAAGGCGAAGGCGAGCTCGGGGGCGAACGCGTAGTCGGCCGCAGCCCCGCCGGTCAAGGTGGGCTCGGTGATCACCGCATCGAGCCGGTCGTGGCGCAGGTTGGCGGCAATCGCTACCCTCTCCAGCCGGGTCTCGACCGCCTTCACGGCCAGCGACTCCGCGTCGAAGCTGAAGTAGACCGACACCGCGGGGCAGTCGCGCCCTTCGAGCAGCGTGTAGCCCTGCACCACCTCGTCGGGCAGCATGGTGAGCTTGTTGCCCGGCATGTAGACCGTGGACCAGCGCGTGCGCGCCACCTGATCGATGGCCGAGCCCGGCTGGATCGCCAGGCCGGGCGCGGCGATGTGCACGCCGAACACGATGGTGTCGCTGCCCAGGCCCTGCACCGACAGTGCGTCGTCGATCTCGGTGGTGCTCGAGTCGTCGATCGAGAACGCCTGCACCGCGGCCAGCGGCAGGTCGTTCTTGACCGCCGGCGCGCTGAGCGGCGGGAAGGCCGTGCCCTTCGGAAAGAACTCGAACAGGAAACGCTTCCAGTGGAACTGGTAGGGGCTGGTGATCGCGCCGGCGTCCTTCAGCAGGTCGAGCGGCGCCTTGTGCGAGCGCTTCGCGGCATCGACCACGGCCTTGTACTCGGGGGCGTTCTTGTCCGGTTTGAACAAAATCCGGTAAAGCTGCTCGGCGATCGGTTCCGGGCAGTGCCCGCCGGCGAGCTCGACCGCCCAGGCGTCGATCTGCACCGCCTGCTGCGCCTTGCGCTCGATCGCCACCAGCGCCTGTTTCAGGATGTCTTCCGGCGCCTTGCGGAAGCGCCCCTTGCCACGCCGGTGGAAGTAGTGCGGCGCGTCGAACAGCCGCAGCAGCGTGGCCGCGCGCTGCGGCGCATCGGGGTGGGCGTTGAAATACTCGCGGGCGATGTCGTCGAAGCCGAACTCCTCGTCGGGCGCCACTTCCCAGATCAGGTCGAGGTCGATCTCGCCCGACAGGCTGTGCGCCTGCGCCAGCAACTCGGCCGGCGCCGGCTTGGCGAAGCGCAGCAGTGCATTGGCGCTCTTGACCTTGACGCGCTTGCCGGAATCGAGCTCGACCTGCAGCGAACTCTCGGCCTCGGACATCACACGGCCGGCGAGGAACTTGCCGGCCTCTTCGAACAGGGCATAGGTATCGGACATATCGGAGCGGATTGTCCCATCCGCCACGGCGCGTTCAGCCCAGGCCGAGAAAGCCCAGCAGATCCGGGAGGTGGTCGTCGAAGTCGCTCAGCGCATGGTCGCCGCCTTCCAGCAGCTTGATGCGGGCGCCGGCGTAGCGGGCCGTCATCTCGCGCCAGTCGAGCACCTCGTCGCCCTTCGCGATGACGGCGAGGTAGCGCGATGGATTGCGCAGGTGGTCCGGCCGCATCGCCCGCAGCTCTTCGACGTGGGCCGCGGTGAACTCGAAGCGCAGTGCCGGGTCGTGCCAGGCGGTCTGCTCGCCGATCTGGCCGGCCAGCGTGTCGGCCGGGTCGACGGCAGGATTGAGCACGACCGCACGGCAGCCGCGCTGTTCGGCCAGCACCGTGGCATAGAAGCCACCGAGGGAACTGCCGATCACCGCCATGCGATCGGACGGCCAGTCGCCGGTCAGCGAGTCGATCAGCGCCCGCGCGCCGGCCGGCGACGGCGGGAGTTGCGGGCAGCACCACACCAGGGAGTGGCCCGCGTCCTGCAGCCGGGCCACCTCGGCCGCCACGCGCTGGGCCTTCGCCGAACCGGGGGAGGAGCGGAAGCCGTGCAGGTAGAGCAGGTGCGACGGCGGCTTCATCGCGCCAGCGCGGCGAGCAGCTTGTCGTGGATGCCGCCAAAGCTGCCGTTGCTCATGCACAGCACGTGGTCGCCGGTGCGTGCGGCCTGGACGACGCGCTTGACCAGCACGTCGATCGACTCGCTGACGACCGCACGCTCGCCGAGTGGCGCCAGCGCCTCGTTCGCATTCCAGCCGAGGCCACCGCTGTGACAGAAGGCCAGGTCGGCCTCTTCCAGCGCCCACGGCAGCTGGGCCTTCATCGCGCCCAGCTTCATCGTGTTGGACCGCGGCTCGAACACGGCCAGGATGCGCTGCTCGCCGATCCGGCGGCGCAGGCCGTCGATGGTGGTGCGCATGGCCGTCGGGTGGTGGGCGAAGTCGTCGTAGACCTTCACGCCGCGGACTTCGCCGCGCAGCTCGAGCCGGCGCTTCACGTTCGCGAAGCCGGCCAGCGCCCGGGCCGCGTCGGCAGGCGCGACGCCCACGTGCTCTGCCGCGGCGATCGCGGCCAGCGCATTGAGCTGGTTGTGCTCGCCCAGCAGCGCCCACTCCACGCGACCGACCTGCACGCCGGATTTCAGCACGTCGAAGCTGTGCGGCTCGCCGCGGGCCCTGAAGCCGGGCACGTCGCCGCGCACGCCGAAGCGCTGCACATCGCTCCAGCAGCCGCGCTCGAGCACGCGCGCGAGGCTCTCCTCGCGAGCGTTGACGATCACGCGCCCGCTGGCCGGCACGGTGCGCAGCAGGTGGTGGAACTGGGTCTCGATGGCCGCCAGATCCGCGAAGATGTCGGCGTGGTCGAACTCCAGGTTGTTCAGCACCGCGGTGCGCGGCCGGTAGTGCACGAACTTGCTGCGCTTGTCGAAGAAGGCGGTGTCGTACTCGTCGGCCTCGATCACGAACGGCTGGCCCGAACCCAGACGCGCGCTCACGCCGAAGTTCTGCGGCACGCCGCCGACCAGGAACCCCGGCTGGCGGTTGGCCGCTTCCAGGATCCACGCCAGCATCGAGGTCGTCGTCGTCTTGCCGTGCGTGCCGGCCACGGCCAGCACGTGGCGGCCCTGCAGCACATGCTCGGCCAGCCACTGCGGCCCGCTGGTGTAGGGCAGGCCGGCATCGAGGAGGGCTTCCATCAGCGCGTTGCCGCGCGAGACCACGTTGCCGATCACGTACAGATCCGGCTTCAGCGCCAGCTGCTGCACGTCCCAGCCCTCGATCAGCTCGATGCCCAGCGCACGGAGCTGGTCGCTCATCGGCGGGTAGACATTGGCATCGCAGCCGGTGACCCGGTGCCCGGCCTCGCGAGCCAGCGCCGCCAGGCCACCCATGAAGGTGCCGCAGATGCCGAGGATGTGGATGTGCATGGCGTGGGATTCTAGGAGCGGGTCGCGGCAACGCCTGCAGCGGCCGTTGTCGTCGAATAGGCGGAAGCACGAGCTGTTCCACGCGGGTTGCCGAACAAGCCGGCACGCCGGTCGGCGTGCCCGGATTCACCTTCGGTGGCGGGCAGGGCGGCCCCATGTTGCGCGTCGGCGCGCTGTTCGCAGGCGGCTGGCCGCAGGTCTGCGCTCGCCGGCCCTGGGCAGGGGAGCGGGCTCAGGCCTGCAGCGTCTGCCGCGCGGCCCACTCTTGCCCGGCCGCGAGCATCACAGGCTGGCCGATGCAGGCCGCCTCGATGCACAGCAGGTGCTGCCAGTCCGCGTCGGGCAAGTCGGCCAGGGTCGCAGCCTTGTCGGGGCCGGGATTCCAGATCACCCGGTCGGGGAATCCTGCGGCCGTGAGCGCGAGGCGACGCCGCAGCGCCTGCAACACCACCGGCGTATCGACGTTCCAGTAGATGCGGTCGATCTCGCCGACGAGGGTGAGCGGCTCGATTTCCTGCTGGTGCGTCGTGCCGCGCAGGCTGTTCTCGAACGCGTGGCCCAGCAGGCCGCTGACGCGGCACTCGCGCACGTCGTCGCAGCGCAGATAGGTGTGCAAGGCGGTCGTGAACGTCAGCGGCTGCTCGCCGGTGTTGAGCACCGCCAGCTCCATCTCCAGCGTGCGGCCCGTCAGGCTGACGGTCAGCTCGGCCTCGAAGGCGTGCGGCCACAGCGAGCGTGTCGCCGCGTCGTCGGCCAGTCGCAGCACGGCCTGGGCGTGCTGCCCGGGGCCACCCTGATCGAGAAGGGTCCAGGCACGGTCGCGCGCGAAGCCGTGCCGCGGCAGCGGGCCGCGGCGCTCGAACTGCGGGAAGATCACCGGAATGCCACCGCGCACCGCCTGACCGGGGCCGGCCTTGGCCTGCGGCGAGAGGTAGAGCTGCTCGGGCAGGCCGGCCGGCTGCCATGACACGACATGGGCGCCGTGCAGCAGCACGGTCGCCCGCGCACCGTTGGGCGAGCGCAGCGCGACCGCCGGCTGGCCGAGCACCTCGATCAGCGCCATCAGCCGCTTGCCGCCAGTGCCTCGCGGGCCGCCTGCACGGTGGCGGCAAGATCGGCCTCGCTGTGCGCAGCACTGACGAAGCCGGCTTCGTAGAGGGCCGGCGCCAGGTAGATGCCGCGCTCCAGCATGCCGTGGAAAAAGCGGTTGAAGTGCTCGCCGTCGGTGGCCATCACCTGCGGATAGTTCTGCGGCAGTTCACGGGTTGCCGTCTTCGGGAAGAAGAAACCGAACATGCCGCCCTCGCTGTCGCCGACCATCGGCACGCCGCTCTCGGCCGCCGCCGTGAGCAGGCCGTCGAGCAGCGCGCGCGTGCGGCGCCCGAGCGCATCGAAGAAGCCGGGTCGCTGGATCTCGCGCAGCGTTGCCAGGCCGCAGGCGGTGGCGACCGGGTTGCCGCTCAGCGTGCCGGCCTGGTAGACCGGACCGAGCGGCGCGAGCTGCTCCATGATCGCGCGCGGACCGGCGAAGGCCGCGAGCGGCATGCCGCCACCGATGACCTTGCCGAACACGCTGAGGTCGGGCCTGAAGCCGGGGATCGCCCGCGCATACAGGCTCTGCGCGCCGCCGAGCGCGACGCGAAAGCCGGTCATCACCTCGTCGAACACCAGCAGCGCGCCATGCTGCGTGCACAGCTCGCGCAGCCGCCGCATGAAGGGCAGGCTGGCGCGCACGAAGTTCATGTTGCCGGCGATCGGCTCGATCATCACGCAGGCGATCTCGCCGCCGTGGGCAGCGAAGGCGGCTTCGAGTTCGGCCACGTCGTTGTAGGTCAGCACCAGGGTGTGCTGCACCACCTCGGCCGGCACGCCGGCCGAGGTGGGGTGGCCGAAGGTCGCCAGACCCGAGCCAGCCTTGACCAGCAGGGCATCGGCGTGGCCGTGGTAGCAGCCCTCGAACTTGACGATCTTCGAGCGCCCTGTCGCGCCGCGGGCCAGCCGCAGCGCGCTCATCGCCGCCTCGGTTCCGGAGCTGACCAGGCGCACCTGCTCCGCGCTCGGCACCAGCTTCAGGATCTCCTCGGCCAGCTCGACCTCGCGCTCGGTCGGGGCGCCGAAGCTGAAGCCTTCCGTGGCGGCCTTCTGGACGGCTTCCAGCACCGCCGGGTGTCCGTGGCCCAGGATCATCGGCCCCCAGGAGCCGATGTAGTCGATGTAGCGCTTGCCGTCGGCGTCCCACAGGTAGGCACCGTCGGCACGGGTGATGAAGCGCGGCGTGCCGCCGACCGCGCGGAAGGCGCGGACCGGCGAATTCACGCCGCCGGGAATGCTGCGGCGGGCCCGTTCGAACAGGCTGGCGTTTCGCGAGTCGGGCATCGGGGAGGATTCGGTGTCAGTGAATGCGACGCGGGCCGCGGTCGGCCGTCGGGATGTCGTCGGGCGCGGGTTCGCCCATCAGGCCTTCGTCGTCGGCACCGGGTTCTGCATCGGGCAGCGCCCAGAAGAAGCGATCGGGCACGACGCTGCCCATGCCCGGCCGGAAACCCGCGTCCAGCGCCTGGTCCAGGAAGCTGAGGGCCTCCGACACCGCCAGGTGCAGGTCCTGCCCGCTCGCCAGCAGCGAGGCCAGCGCCGCGGCCAGCGTCTCGCCGGCGCCCAGGAAGGTGGCATCGAAGCGCTCGAATTTCTCGCCGGTGATGGCACCCTGCGGCGAAGCCAGCACGTTGTCGACCTGGGCCTCGGCACCCCGGCCGGCCGGCAGCGCGATGCCGGTGACCAGCACGTACTTCGCCCCCAGTTCTCCGGCCGCCACCGCCAGCTCGCGCGCCGAGGGAGGACGCTCGGTGTCCCAGTCTGGCAACAGGAAGTCGATCAGGGTCTGCTGGTTGCCGACCAGCACCTCGGTCGCCGGCAGGATCAGCTCGCGGTAGGCGTCGAGGTAGGACTGCTGGTCGTCCTCGTCCAGCCACGACACGCTGCTCAGGTAGGCGACCAGCGGCACGTCGGGGTAGTCGCTCAGCACTTCGGCGACGCCGGCCACGCCCTCGGCGCTGCCAAGGAATCCGACCTTCCAGGCCGAGATCGTCACGTCCTCGAGGATGCTGCGGGCCTGCTCGACGATGGTGTCGGCCTCGATCTCGTGCGACTCAAAGACCTCGGCGGTGTCACGCATCACGATAGCGGTGACAACCGGCAGGGCGTGCGCGCCCATCGCGGCGATGGTGGAGATGTCGCCGGCCAGTCCGCCGGCGCCGCTCGGGTCGCTGGCATTGAAGCTCATCACGCATGCCGGCGGCGCGTCGCTCGCGGCGGGCTCGGTTTGGTCGGAAGCGCTTGGCGCGATGGTGTTCATCGGATGGTTCGATCAGGGCTCGGGGTCGCGGCTGCGCAGGCGGTCACGGAGTTCCAGAAAATGATGAGGAATGTTGCGTATGTGCCCACTAACCCTTGTTTTTTTGCCAAAGGCGATCGCTACAATCTTTCGTCATTGTAGTGAGCAGCCAAGACACCGTGAGCGAATCGAAGACCTGGATGTGCCTCATCTGCGGATGGATCTACGACGAGGCGGCCGGGGACCCGGAACACGGCCTCGCTGCAGGTACCGTATGGGCCGATGTGCCGATGAACTGGACCTGTCCCGAATGCGGCGCGCGCAAAGAGGACTTCGAGATGGTGCAGATCTAGCAACCTGTCGCTGAGGAGCACAGCCGGTGAACCAGGCGCTGACGCAAGTGGGTCAAGAGGGATCCGAAGCCGGAGCGGCCGAAGCGATCCGCGTGCTCGTCATCGACGACAGCAACACCATCCGGCGCAGCGCGGAAATCTTCCTGAAGCAGGGTGGCTACCAGGTGCTGCTGGCCGAAGACGGCTTCGACGCCCTGGCCAAGGTCAACGACCACCAGCCGCACCTGATCTTCTGCGACATCCTGATGCCGCGGCTCGACGGCTACCAGACCTGCGCCATCATCAAGCGCAACCCCAGGTTTTCCGGCGTGCCGGTGATCATGTTGTCCTCGAAGGACGGACTGTTCGACAAGGCGCGCGGCCGCATGGTCGGCTCCGAGGACTATTTGACCAAGCCCTTCACCAAAGACCAGTTGTTGCGAGCGGTGGAACAGCACCGCCGCCGCGTCGCGTGACTGCTCTCGCTCACCCCCTGCAGGGCGCAGGGAACGCAGTGCGCCCGGCTGCCCGCACAAGTTAGAGGACCCCCACCATGGCGATCGAGAAGATCCTGCTCGTCGACGATTCGAAGACCGAACTGCACTTCCTGTCCGAGTTGCTGGTCAAGCGCGGCTATGCCGTGCGCACGGCCGAGAACGGGGAGGAGGCCATGCGCCGTCTCGGCGAAGAGAAGCCCGACCTGATCCTGATGGATGTCGTGATGCCCGGTCAGAACGGTTTTCAGCTCACGCGTGCCATCACGCGCGACGCGCGCTTCACCGATGTGCCGGTCATCATGTGCACGAGCAAGAATCAGGAAACCGACAAGGTCTGGGGCATGCGCCAGGGCGCACGCGACTACGTGGTCAAGCCGGTCGATGCCGACGAGCTGATCGCCAAGATCCGCGCGTTCGACTGAGTCGATTGCCGAAGTCCACCGCAACAGAGTCGCACGGGCATGGCGAAGAAGGAAGCGCTGCGCGAACTGCAAAGCCGGCTTGCCGAGCGTCTGCAGGCCGCGCGTCTGAAGAAGACCGAAACGGCCACCTGGCTGGCTGTCGAGTGCGGCGGGCAGGGCATGCTGCTCCCCTTGGGGCAGGCGGGCGAGATCTTTCCGCTGGCGACCCTGATGCCGGTGCCGCACACCACGGCCTGGTTCCTGGGCGTGGCCAACCTGCGGGGGCGTTTGCACGGTGTGGTCGACCTGGCGGCCTTCCTGGGCTTGCGTGCGAGCGCTGCGAGCGAACTCGGTCCGCAGTCGCGCCTGATCGCGTTCAACCCGGCGCTGGAGGTCAATTGCGCCTTGCTGGTCGATCGCTTGGCCGGTCTGCGCTCCGCCGACCAGTTGCGGGTCTTGCTCGACGATGCGGTGCATCCGGCGTTCGCCGGCGCCCGCTATATCGATGCCGGTGGCCGTCGCTGGCAGGAGATCGTGCTGGCGGAACTGGCCGGCGAAGAGGCATTCCTGAGGATCGCCCGGTGAGCGCTGGCTTCAGCGCACCGGTGCACCGCGACCGAATCACCGAGGTGAGCGAGAGGCGTTTATGAGCTTTCTGAACAAGTTCAAGAATCTGGGTCAGCGCAGGACGCCGGGCGAGCCAGCCGACGACACGCCGTTCGACGACGCCTATCCGATGGCCGATGACCTGGTCGTCGCGGGACGTGATGGCGGTGCCGTGCTGGAGACGGCTGCCCTGCCGCTCACGGTCTCGCACGATGATTCGTCGATCATCTCCGAGGCAGCGCCTTCCGAGCTGAGCGACGGTTTCAGCGAGACGCGGGTCGAGAGCGGTGGAAACGACAGTTCGGTGGGTGCCGCGCTGCCACTGATCGGCGGTCTGTCGCTCGGCACCCAGCAGCGTGTGCTGGGCGGCATGCTGTTCGTGGGCTTGCTGGGCCTGGTGGTGGTGACCATCGCGGCGCTGACGTCGGCCGACCGGGGCGCGAACCAGGTGGCGGCGACCGGTGACGTGCTGATGCAGTCGCAGCGGCTCGCGAAGTCCGTGTCGCTGGCCTCGATCGGCAACGCCGCGGCCTTCCCCGAGGTGAAGGAGAGTGCTGGCGTGCTGTCTACCGCTGCGCGCGGGCTGCAGGTGGGCAACGAGATGGTGAGCCCGGCACCGACTGCCGTGCAGCCGCAGCTCGAGCCGCTGATGCCGCTGATCGATCGCGCCGAGAAGAATGCCAACACCGTGCTGGCGCAGCAACTGACGCTGACACAGGTGAGTCAGGCGCTGCGAGGCATCAACCGCCAGTCGTCCGATCTGCTCGATATCGCCGAGACCGTGTCGTCGCTGAAGCTGCAGCAGGATGCTTCGCCCGCCGAGCTGTCGGCGGTGGGCCAGCTGGTGATGCTCACGCAGCGCGTCGGAAAGTCGGCCAATGAGCTCCTCACCGTCGAGGGCGTGTCGCCGGAGGCGGTGTTTCTGCTCGGCAAGGATCTCAATTCTTTCCGCGAGATCGCCCAGGGTTTGCTCGACGGCAATGCCGATCTGCGGCTGCCGCCCGCCCGGGATGCAGCGACGCGCGAGCGACTGCAGGCCCTGCTCAAGCAGTTCGAGGAGACGCGCACGTTGGCCGGCTCCATCCTGGGCAATCTGCAGGGGCTGGTGGCGGCGCGCGAGGCGCAGTCCGCGATCGTGGCCGACAGCGAACCGCTGCGCGTGGGCTTCCAGGCCGTGCAGGCCCAGCTGCAGTCGCGCACCGGCCTGGGCACCTTCAACGGGGTCGTGATCCTGGTGTCGGTGCTGCTGGCCCTGGCCGGCATCGCCGGTCTGCTCTACGTCTATCTGCAGGACCAGCGCCAGCGCGCCGCGGTGGCCAACCTTCAGCGTGAAGAGGCCGAGCGCCAGGAGCAGGAAGCCAAGCGCGTCAACGATGCCAACCAGGCGGCCATCCTGCGGCTGATGAACGAACTGCAGACGGTCGCCGAAGGCGACCTGACGCAGCAGGCCACGGTGACCGAAGACATCACCGGGGCGATTGCCGATTCGGTGAACTACACCGTGGAAGAGCTGCGCACGCTGGTGTCGCAGGTGCAGGGCTCGGTGTCGCGGATGACCGACACGACCACCCAGGTGGAAGCGACCTCGACCGAGCTGCTGGCCGCCTCCGACGAGCAGCTGCGCGAGATCCGTGAGACCGGCGAATCGGTGCTGCAGATGGCCGGACGCATCAACGACGTGTCGGCGCAGGCCACGCAATCGGCCCAGGTGGCGCGTCAATCGCTGGTCGCGGCCGAATCCGGCCTGCAGGCGGTGCAGAACGCGATCGGCGGCATGAACACGCTGCGCGACCAGATCCAGGACACATCGAAGCGGATCAAGCGGCTGGGCGAGAGCTCGCAGGAGATCGGCGAGATCACCGAGCTGATTTCAGACATCACCGAGCAGACCAATGTGCTGGCGCTCAACGCCGCCATCCAGGCGGCGTCGGCCGGCGAGGCGGGGCGCGGCTTCTCGGTGGTGGCCGAGGAAGTGCAGCGACTGGCCGAACGTTCGGGCGATGCGACCAAGCAGATTGCCGCGCTCGTGAAGACCATTCAGACCGACACCCAGGACGCCGTGGCCGCCATGGAGCGGTCCACCCAGGGCGTGGTCGCGGGAGCCAAGCTGTCCGACAACGCCGGCACCGCGCTCGGCGAGATCGACCGCGTGTCGCGCCAACTGGCCGAGCTGATCGAGGCCATCTCGGACGAGGCCTCGCGCGAAGCGCGGTCCGCCAACGTCGTGGCGGCCAACATCCAGCACATCTTCGCAGTGACCGAGCAGACCGGCGATGGCACCCGCTCGACCGCCCAACTGGTGCGGGAGCTGTCGCGCACGGCCGAGGAGCTGAAGGCCTCGGTCGCGCGCTTCAAGATCGACTGAGGCAGTCCGGCAGCATCGTCGCACAGCGCAGACACGTCATCAGAACGAGCAGCGGATGGACAGCCCACACGACACCCTCGACGACGTCAGTGCCCTGGCCTGGGTCCAGGAGGAATTGCGCAAATCGCTCGATGCCGCGCACAAGGCGCTGCGCCGCACGCTGAAGGAGACCGAGTCCACCTACGGCTCCGACCTCGACGATGTCGAGCCGACGCAGTTGCGTGCGGCCCGGCAGCAGATCCACCAGGGTGTCGGCGTGCTCGAGCTGGTCGGCCTGCCGGCCGGCGCGGCGCTGCTGCGCGGCAGCGAGGCCGCGATCCAGCGTTTCATTGCCAAGCCCCATAAGCTCGACCTGGCTGCCGTCGAGACCATCGAACGCGCCTCGTTCGCGCTGCACGATTTCGTGGCGCGGCGGCTCGCCGGCAAGCCGGTCTCGCCGGTGGCGCTGTTTCCGCAGTACCGCGCAGTCCAGGAACTGGCGGGGGCAGAGCGTATCCATCCGGCCGACCTGTGGCCGCAGGATTGGCAGTGGCACGCCGTGGCAGCCGATGCGGGGGTCGCGCCGCGGGGCGCCGATGCGGCCATCGTCGCCGAGTTCGAGTCCCAGGTGCTGACGCTGATGCGCAAGCCGGGTGCCGAAGTGATGCAGCGATTGAGCGACCTGAGTGCCGGCCTTGCGGCGGGGGCTGAGCAGTCGCATACGGCGACGCTGTGGCGGCTCGCCGCGGCTTTCTTCGAGGCCCAGTCCAGTGGCCTGCTGGTGCCCGACGTCTATGCCAAGCGCATGACGTCGCGCCTGCTGGCGCAGCTGCGCGGTCAGCAGCGTGGCGATGCGACGGCCGGCGAACGCTTGGCGCGCGACCTGTATTTCTTCTGCGCCCAGGCGGCTGCGCCGGACGTTGGCGAGGCGCCGCGGCTCAACGCCGTGCGCGCGGTCTACCCGCCCACCCGGGACGCCGTGCCGGTCGACTACAACGCGGTCCAGCTCGGCCGCTACGACCCGGCCTGGATCACCCAGGCGCGCAAGCGCGTCGCCACCGCAAAGGACTCCTGGTCGGCGGTGGCCGGCGGCGAGATGCACCGGCTGACCGGCTTGAACGAACAGTTCGCGCTGGTGGCCGATTCGCTCAAGCGCCTGGTGCCCGACGGCGATCTGCTCGGCGACGCCTTGTCGCGTGCGGTCGGCGCGTCGGTGCAGGCCGGGACCGTGCCACCGCCGGCGCTGGCGATGGAAACCGCCACCAGCGTGCTCTACCTGGAAGCAGCGCTCGAAGAGGGCGCCTTCGACCAGCCCGAACAGGCCGAGCGCATACAGCGCCTGGCGCAGCGCGTCGACGCGGTGCTCGGCGGAGCCGCCCCGGAGCCGCTCGAAACGTGGATGGAAGAGTTGTACCGCCGCGTGTCCGATCGCCAGACGATGGGCAGCGTGGTGCAGGAGCTGCGCGCGTCGCTGTCCGAATCCGAGAAGCTGATCGACCAGTTCTTCCGTGCGCCGGCCGATCCGGCAGTGCTGATGCCGGTGCCGGCACAGCTGCAGGCGATGCGCGGCGTGATGTCGGTGCTCGGTCTCGACCAGGCGACGCACGCGATCCTGCGCATGCGCGATGATGTCGACACCCTGGTCGCTGCCGGTGAGCAGGCGCGTCACGAGCAGCCCTTGTTCGAACGCCTTGCCGGCAACCTCAGCGCGCTCAGTTTCATGATCGACCTGCTGGGCGTGCAGCCGCAGGTGGCCAAGTCGCTGTTCCGCTTCGACGCGGCCAGCGGCCTGCTGAGTTCGCAGCTCGGCCGTCACAGCACGCCGCTCGAGGAAGCCGCGGCCACGCGGCTCGAGCCGGAACTGATCGCGCAGGCGCAGACGCTGTCCTTCGCGGCGACCGACACGATGCCGCTGGCCGAGGTCTCGCGCGAGCTCGAGCGCCTGGCGCTCGAGCCTGGCGTGGCGGCACAGCCGGACCTGGTGGCCAGCCTTTCCAGCGCCCAGGCGGCGCTCGACCGCGCGGACGCGCCGTTCGGCCAGCGCGAGACCGAGGCGCGCGTGCGCGAACAGGTGGTCGATGCGCTGGCCGATTTCGTCTCGTCGGCGTCCGACCCCATCGGGCTCGATGCCGCACCGGTATCGAGCCGCATGCCATTGATGTCGCTGACGCCTGCCGCGCCGGTCCAGCAGACCGGGCTCGAGGGCGACGACGAGATGCGCGACATCTTCGTCGAAGAAGCGCGCGAGGTGCTCGAGACCGCACGCGCTGCGCTCGCTGCCTTGCGCGAGAGTCCGGGCGATGTGGAACAGCTGACCACGGTGCGGCGCGCCTTCCACACCTTCAAGGGCAGCTCCCGCATGGTGGGCCTGCGCGAGTTCGGCGACGCCGCCTGGGCGTGCGAGCAGCTCTACAACGACTTGCTGGCCAGCCAGCAGCCCGCCAGCGAGGACCTGCTGCGCACCAGCGACGACGCCCTGGATCACCTGAGCCACTGGGTCGACGCGATCGTCGAAGGCGACACCACGGGCTGGCACAGCGCGCCACTGCGCAAGGCCGCGGATGCCATGCGCATCGAGGGCCGCTACCTGGCCCTCGCAGACGCCGCTCCGGTGAGCGCTCCCGCGGTGCCGCTGCCAATGAGCTTCGTGCTCCCGCCGGCCAGCGACCTCGAGCTGCCTGCGCCGTCCGAGCCGGTGCCCGTGCCGGGCCTGGACTTCGCGTTCGACCTGGGCGATGCACGGCCCGCCGCCGAGCTGCCCGCCGTGGCTGCGCCACCGGCCGCCGGTGCGCAGACTCCGGCGCTCGACGACGGGTCCGACCTGCCGCAAGCGTCCGGGTTCGAGCTGGCGCCGACCTTGCCCATCCCGCTCGAGGAGCTGCCCTCCACGGCACCGATCGAAGCATCCATCAGCACATTCGATCTCGAATTGCCCGATCTGGCCGGCTTGCCTGCGGGCCCCTCGACCGAAGCGTCGCCGCTGATCGAGCCCCTGCTACCCAGCGCGGAGGTGCACCCCGCGGTCGAGCCGCTGGCGACTGCCGAGGCTCTGGAGGACGGCACGCCTGCCGCAGCCTTCGACGATGCGGCCGACTCCGACTCCGCGCCGTTCGAACCCGGCGAGATCGTCGTGGCCTTGCAGCCTTCGCGCACGGGCGATCCGACGTCGCCATCCGACGACGCCGTGGGCGAGGCAGCGGCGGTCGATGAGCCAGGGCTGGCCGAGCCGATCGACGCGGTCGGGCAGTCCCACGAACAGGTCAAGATCGTCGGGCCGCTGCAGATCGGCATCCCGCTGTTCAACATCTACCTGAACGAGGCCGACGAGCTGTCGCGCCGGCTCGGCACCGAGCTGTCGGAATGGATGCACGAACTGCAGCGCCCGGTCGGCGAAGCTGCAGTCGCGCTGGCGCACTCGCTGTCCGGCAGTTCGGCCACCGTGGGTTTCACGGATCTGTCGGCGCTGGCACGGCAGCTGGAGCATGCACTCGTGCATTCGCAGACGCTGGGCAGCGGCACGAGCGCCGACGCCCGGCTCTACGTCGATGTGGCCGAAGAGGTGCGTCGCCTGCTGCACCAGTTTGCGGCCGGCTTCCTGAAGTCACCCAGTCCGGAGCTCGTCGATCGGCTTGCCGCGCACGAGCTCGACCTGGTACGGCGCATCGAAGCGCAGGCCGGCTCGCAGCAGGACACGTCGTCCGGCGCGAGGGTTGCGGCGCCAGCCAACGAACCGCCGATGGTCGCGGCTCCCGCGTTCGCAGCCGAACCGGCGCCCGGCGCGACGGTGCTCGCCGACCTGGGCCAGGCCGATTTCAAGCCGCTTGCGCCGTTGCCGGTCGAGCCGCAGCGCGCGGCCAGCATGGCGGCGCTCGACAGCGACGAAGACCTCGATGCCGTCGATGCGGTCGACGCCGACCTGTTCCCCTTCTTCGAGGAGGAAGCGCAGGAGTTGCTGCCCGAACTCGCCGCACACCTGCGAGCCTGGGCCCAGCAGCCTCACGAGGCATCGCACGCCACGGCATGCATGCGCACGCTGCACACGCTCAAGGGCGGCGCGCGCCTGGCCGGCGCGATGCGTCTGGGCGAGTTGGCGCACCGGCTCGAAACCGCGATCGAGCACCTGCTGGCGCGAGAGGTCGTCACCACGCACGAGGTCGAGCAACTGCTCGGTCGGGCCGACGGACTCAATGCGAGCTTCGAGGCGCTGTGCCAGCGCGACGCACTGGCCTATGCGGCCGCCCAGGAGGCCGTGCAGCCGCTGACCGACACGCCTGACACCCCGGTCGTGACCACGGCCTGGCCGCCGCTCGACGAGTCCGTCAGTCCGCAGCCGGCACCGGCCGAGGCCGCACCGCCGGCGGATTCGATCGAAGAACTGCTGGCGGTCCCGCAGACGCCGACGGCAGTGCCCGAGCGCGAGATCGACTGGTCGCGTTTCGTGCCCGGCAGGGACGCGCCGGTGCCGGCCACCACCGCCGAGCGCGTGCCGCTGGCGTCGGTCACCGCCGTGCGGGTGCGCACGCAGCTGCTCGATCGCATGGTCAACCAGGCTGGCGAGGTGAGCATCGCGCGTGCGCGTCTCGAATCTCAGGTCGGCCAGATCAAGGGTTCACTCGGCGACCTGACGGACAACCTCGACCGCCTGCGCGGGCAGCTGCGCGACATCGAGCTGCAGGCCGAAACGCAGATGAGCACGCGCATGGAGGCCGCCAAGGCTGCCGCGCAAGCCTTCGATCCGCTCGAGTTCGACCGTTTCACGCGCTTCCAGGAGCTCACGCGGATGATGGCGGAGTCGGTGAACGACGTGGCCACCGTGCAGCGCACCCTGCAGCGCACGCTGGAGACCGCCGAAGACGAACTGGCGGCCCAGGCCCGGCTGACGCGCGACCTGCAGGACGATCTGCTGCGCACCCGCATGGTCGAGTTCGAGGGCCTGTCCGACCGCCTGTACCGCGTGGTGCGCCAGGCCGCGAAGGAAACCGGCAAACAGGTGCGACTCGACATCATCGGCGGCTCGATCGAAGTCGACCGTGGCGTGCTCGACCGCATGACCGGCGCCTTCGAGCACCTGCTGCGCAACTGCATCACGCACGGCATCGAGTCACCCGAGGCGCGCGCCGCGGCCGGCAAGGAGCCCATTGGCACGGTCGTCGTGTCGCTGCACCAGGAGGGCAACGAAGTCAGTGTCGAGTTCCGCGACGACGGCGCCGGGCTCGACTTGCCGCGCATCCGCGGCAAGGGCGTGGCGATGGGCCTGATCGACGCCAACACCCAGCACAGCGACGCCGAACTCGCGAACCTCATCTTCATGTCCGGCTTCACGACGGCCGACAAGGTGACCGAGCTGGCCGGTCGAGGCGTCGGCATGGACGTGGTGCGCGCCGAAGTCAATGCGCTTGGCGGCCGCATCGAGACCGCCAGCGCCGCGGGCCAGGGCGCCAGTTTCAAGCTGATCCTGCCGCTGACCACTGCGGTGACCCAGGTCGTGATGCTGCGCAGTGGCGACGCGACGGTGGCGGTGCCGGCCACGCTGGTCGAACTCGTACGGCGTGCCAACACCAGCGAGCTCGCGACCGCCTACGCCACGGGCACCTACCTCTACGCCGGGCACACGCTGCCGTTTTTCTGGCTCGGCGCGCTGTTGCAGCGCAGCCGGCGTGGCACCGAGATGGTGGGCCGGTCGCTGCCCGTCGTCGTGGTGCGATCGGCGCAGCAGCGCGTGGTGCTGCACGTCGATGAAGTGCTGGGCAACCAGGAAGTCGTGGTCAAGCACCTCGGGCCGCAGCTGTCGCATCTGCCGGGTCTGGCCGGCATGACGCTGCTGGCCTCGGGCTCGGTGTCGCTGATCTACAACCCGGTGGCACTGGCGACCGTGTATGGCGATGCGGCCCGCCAGACCATGGCGGCGCACGACGCGCCGGATGCGCCGGGCTTGGCGTTGCCTGCCGCACCGGAAGTCAAGCGCGCGCCGCTGGTGCTGGTCGTCGACGATTCGCTGACGGTGCGCCGCGTGACGCAGCGCCTGCTGGTGCGCGAAGGCTACCGCGTGCTGCTGGCCAAGGACGGCCTCGAGGCACTCGAGCGCCTGGCCGAAGAGCGCCCGTCGGTCGTGCTGTCCGACATCGAGATGCCGCGCATGGACGGCTTCGACCTGGTGCGCAACATCCGGGCAGACGCCGACCTGGCGGCCTTGCCGGTGATCATGATCACCTCGCGCATCGCGCAGAAGCACCGCGAGTACGCATCCCAGCTCGGCGTGAACCACTACCTCGGCAAGCCCTACAGCGAAGAGGAGTTGCTGGCGCTGATCGGTCGCTACTGCGCGGAACAACTGGCGCCGGCTTGAGCCAGGGCTTGTAAGCGCGAGGGGCGGGCCCTAGCCCGGCCCCTGGGCGGCGCCGGCATAGCCCTGCTGGCGCCAGGCCTCGAACACCGCCACCGCCACCGCGTTCGACAGGTTCAGGCTGCGCTGGCCGGCGCGCATCGGCAGCCGCACGCGCTGTCCGGCCGCGAAGCGATCGCGCAGCGCGGGATCCAGGCCGCGCGTCTCGCAGCCGAACACCAGCCAGTCGCCCGCCTGCCAGCGCAACTCGGCCAGCGGCTGGCTGCCGCGGGTGGTGAAGGCGAACATCCGCCTCGGGTCGGGCTGCTCGGTGGCCAGCAGCGCCTCCCAGCTCGCATGACGCCGCACCGCCGCATGCTCGTGGTAGTCGAGCCCGGCCCGCTGCAGCAGCTTGTCGTCCATCGAGAAGCCCAGCGGCTCCACCAGGTGCAGCGTGCAACCGGTGTTGGCCGCCAGCCGGATCACGTTGCCGGTGTTCGGCGGAATCTCGGGTTCGACGAGGACGATGTGGAACATGCGCGACGGGGCTGCGATGGCTGTCGCATTGTCGACGCTGCAGAGCCACGGTGCGCCGGCCGCATAGACTCGTGCGACCCCTTGCGAGGAGCCTGGCTTGCGACGACTCGGAACTGCCACAGCGCTGCTGCTGTCCGGCCTCACCGCGGCGGCGGCCCACGCCGTCACCGTGACCGGCGTCAGCCCCCAGGGCGAGGTCGCCCAGGTGAGGCAGGTCGTCGTCAAGTTCTCCGACGCGGTGCTGCCGTTCGGCGACCTGCGGCGGCCCGATCCCTACACGGTGCAGTGCGTCGGCGCGGCCACCGGCGGTGCCGGACGCTGGAGCAGCGACCGTGTCTGGCTCTACGATTTCCGCGAGGCGCCGGGGCCCGGCACGCGCTGCACGCTGCGGTTGCGCGCGGACTGGAAGCCGCTGCAGGGCAGCGTGACCGGCAAGACCGAATTCGGCTTCAACACCGGCGGGCCGGCCATCCTCGGCGTGCAGCCGTGGAGCGACGCCGAGATCGACGAAGACCAGCATTTCCTGCTGAACCTGAGCGGCCCGGCGGACGAGGCCAGCGTCACCGCCAACGCCTGGTGCGAGGTCGACGGCATCGGCGAGCGGCTGCCGGTGCGCGTGATCTTCGGCGCGGCGCGCGAGGCCCTGCTGAAGGCGCGGCACGTGCCAGCGAAGCGCGCCGGGCGCGCGCTCGTCGTCGCCTGTCCGCGCCCCTTGCCGGCCGACACCGCGATGCGCCTCGTCTGGGGCCAGGGCATCGCCGCCGCGGCGAACCCGGGCATCGTGACCCGCGTCGAGCAGCGCCATGGCTACCGCGTGCGCAAGCCTTTCCTGGCCGAATTCAGCTGCGAGCGCGAGCGGGCCAACGCCGCCTGCCTGCCGATCCGGCCGCTGCGGCTGCGTTTCTCGGCGCCGGTCGACCGCCAGCTCGCCGCGCAGGTGCAGCTGCGGCCGGCGCAGGGCGCGGCGCTGAAGCCCGTGTTCGACAAGGACGACCCGGCCACCCTGGTCAGCGACCTCGAGTTCCCGATGCCGCTGGCCGAGAACACCTCGTTCCGCATCGAGCTGCCCCCGGGCCTGAAGGACGATGCCGGGCGGCCGCTCGCCAACGCCAGCCTGTTTCCGCTGGCCGTCGCGACCGGCGACGCGCCGCCGATCGCCAAGTTCGCCGCCGCGCCGTTCGGCGTGGTCGAGCTGATGGGCGATGCGACGCTGCCGCTGACGCTGCGCCATGTGCAGGGCGATCTGCGGCCCGCCGCGGCCGGCGGGCAGGTGCGTCTGAAGCCGGTGCACAGCGACGCCGACATCCTGGCCTGGTACGCGCGACTGCAGCGCTACCACGAGCGCGAGCTCACGGCGCGCGAGGCCGGCCTGCCCGAGCGCGACTGGTTCACGACCGAACGCGACACCGACGCGAAAGGCCGTGTCACGCTGCGTCGCGTCGAGCGCCGCATCGCGAGCCGCGAGCTGTCGCTGCTCGCCAAGGACGCCGACGCGAAGCGCATGGACCTGCCGCAGTTGCAGGGCGGCGACCCGCGGCCCTTCGAGGTGGTCGGCATCCCGATCGCGCAGCCCGGCTACCACGTCGTCGAGATCGCCTCGGCGCGGCTCGGCCAGGCGCTGCTCGACAAGGCCGCGCCGATGTACGTGCGCACCGGCGTGCTGGTCACGAACCTCGGCGTGCACTTCAAGCACGGCCGCGACGCCAGCGTGGTGTGGGTGACGTCGCTGGACCGCGGCCGGCCGGTGGCCGAGGCCGAGGTGGCGGTGAACGACTGCAGCGGCCGGCGCCTGTGGGCCGGCCGCACCGACGCGCAGGGTCTGGCGCGCGTGCCGCAGGCACTCGATGCCGGGCGGTCCGATTGCCAGGTCGACGAAGGGCTGTTCGTCACCGCGCGCAAGCGCATCGAAGACGGCCCGGCGAAGGGCGCGACCGACCTGGCCTTTGTCTTCAGCGGCTGGCAAAAGGGCATCGAAGCCTGGCGCTTCAACGTGCCGACCAGCCAGGAGCCGCAGCCCGACATGCGCGCCCACACGGTGTTCGATCGCACGCTGCTGCGGGCCGGCGAGACGGTGTCGATGAAGCACTTCCTGCGCGCCGAGACCACGGCCGGGCTGGCTGCGCTGCCGGCGGCCGAGCTGCCGACACGCCTGAAGATCGTGCACCAGGGCAGCGGGCAGGAGTTCACGCAGCCCTTGCAATGGCTCGCACAGCGCCATACGGCGTCGAGCTGGCACATCCCGCCCGCCGCGAAGCTCGGCGTCTACGAGGTGACGCTCGAGCGCGAGCCGACCGGCGGGAGCACGGGCCGCAGCGGCGACGGCACGGCCCAGCGCCGTAGCTGGCCCAGCGGCAGCTTTCGCGTCGAGGAGTTCCGCGTGCCGCTGGTCGACGCGCGCGTGATCGCGCCGAAAGTCGTCCCCGTGGCGCCGAAGGCGCTGCGGCTCGACGTGCAGCTGAACTACCTGTCCGGCGGTGGCGTGGCGCAGGCGCTGCTGCGCGCATCGGCCCTGCTGAAGAGCCGCTACCCGAGCTTCCCGGGCCACGAGGGCTATTCGTTCGAGCCGCCGCGCGATCCTGCGCAGCCGGACGAGGCCGAGGGCGACGACAGCGAGTCGCGCCCGGCCGACGGCAAGCTGGTCGCCGACAAGCTGGCGCTGACCACCGACGCCCAGGGCGCCGCGCGGTTGGCGCTGAACGACCTGCCGACCCTCACCCGGGCCAGCGAGCTGCTCACCGAGGTGAGCTTCAGCGACCCGAACGGCGAGGTCCAGACGGCGGCCACGCGCGTTGCGCTGTGGCCCAGCGCGGTGGTGCTCGGCATCCGCGCCGGAGCCTGGGCCAGCAACCGCGGCCGCGCGAAGTTCGACGTGCTCGTGCTCGACACGGCAGGCGAGCCGCTGAAGGGACAGTCCGTCGAAGTCCGGGGCCGTTCGACGCAGGTCATCAGCACGCGCAAGCGCATGGTCGGCGGCTTCTACGCCTACGACAACCGCAACGAGGTCAGGAACCTGGGCAGCCTGTGCAGCGGCAGCAGCGACGACCGCGGCCTGCTGCTGTGCGAGGCCAGCCTGGACACGGCCGGCCAGATCGAACTGATCGCGCAGGCGCGGGACGCCGCCGGCAACCCGGTGCAGGCGGCCACCAGCGTGTGGGTCACGCGCCAGGGCGAGCTGTGGTTCGCGCAGGACAACGACGACCGCATCGACGTGCTGCCCGAGAAGAAGCGCTACGAGCCCGGCGAGACCGCGCGCCTGCAGGTGCGCATGCCGTTCCGCGAGGCGACCGCGCTGGTCGCCGTCGAGCGCGAGGGCGTGATTTCGACGCGCGTGCTGACGCTGCGCGGCGACGACCCGACGGTCGAGCTCCCGATCGAGCCGGGCTGGGGCCCGAACGTCTACGTCAGCGTGCTGGCGCTGCGCGGCCGCATCCGCGACGTGCCCTGGTACTCGTTCTTCACCTGGGGCTGGAAGGAGCCGCTGAGCTGGGTGCGCTCGTTCTGGTACGAAGGCCGCGAATACCAGGCACCGACCGCGCTGGTGGACTTGTCGAAGCCGGCCTTCAAGCTCGGTGTGGCGGCGCTGCAGGTCGGCATCGCCGAGCATGCGCTGCAGGTCAACGTCACGGCCGACAAGCCGCAGTACGCGGTGCGCCAGAAGGCCGTGGCGCGCATCCGGGTCACGCAGGGCGGCAAGCCGGTGGCCGGCAGCGAGATCGCCTTCGCGGCGGTCGACGAGGGCCTGCTGGCGCTGCGCGACAACAGCTCTTGGGACCTGCTCGGCGCGATGTTCCAGCCGCGCCCCTGGGGGGTCGAGACGAGCACCGCGCAGAGCGAGATCATCGGCCGCCGCCACTACGGCCGCAAGGCGGTCGCGGCCGGCGGCGGCGGCGGCCGCGGCAGCACGCGCGAGCTGTTCGACACCCTGCTGCTGTGGAAGGCGCGGGTCGTGCTCGACGCGAACGGCGAGGCGGTGGTCGAGGTGCCGCTGAACGATGCGTTGACCAGCTTCCGGCTGGTCGCGATCGCCGATGCCGGCGCACAGTCCTTCGGCACGGGCTCGACCACCATCCGCGTCACGCAGGACCTGCAACTGCTGTCCGGTCTGCCGCCACTGGTGCGCGAGGGCGATCGCTTCGATGCGATGCTGACCCTGCGCAACACCACCGCGCGCGCGATGAAGCTGCGCGCCAGCCTGCAGGGCATGGCCACCGGCGGCGACGGCGCGGTGCGCGCACCGATCGCACTCGCGCCGCAGGACGTGGTGCTGGCGGCCGGCGCAGCGCAGGCGCTGGTGTGGCCGGTCGACGTGCCGGCCGGGGCCAATGGCATCCGCTGGGACGCGTGGGTCGAAGAGCAGGGCGCCGCTTCGGAACGCGCTGCCGCGCCCGCACGAGATCGGCTGCAACTGAACCAGCTGGTGGTCGCCGCCGTGCCGGTGCGCGTGCTCGCGGCCACGCTGCAGCAGCTCGACGGCAGCGTCACGCTGCCGGTCGCCGCGCCGGTCGATGCGCTGCCCGAGACCGGCGTCAAGCGCGGTGGCCTGCAGGTCGCGGTGCAGCCCACGCTGAGCGGGGCGCTGCCCGGCCTGCGCCGCTACTTCGAGACCTACCCCTACAGCTGCCTGGAGCAGAAGGCCTCGAAAGCGATCGGCCTGCGCGACCCGGTGCTCTGGGCGGCGGTCGCGAACGCGCTGCCGAGCTACCTCGATGCCGACGGGCTGGCCGGCTATTTCCCGCCGCGCGCGCAGGACGCCGCGAACGGCAGCGACCGGCTCACCGCCTACCTGGTCGCGGCCGCGCACGAGGCCGGCGTCGAGTTGCCCGCACCGGCGCGCGAGCAGATGCTCGCCGGGCTGACGGCCTTCGTCGAAGGCCGCATCGAGCGGCGCTTCTGGGCGCCCGCGTCGGCGCAGTCCATCGACCGCGACGTGCGGCGGCTCGCGGCCATCGAGGCCTTGTCGCGCCACGGGCGCGCGCAGGCGCGCCTGCTGGGCACCGTGTCGCTGACGCCGAAGCTGTGGCCGACCGCCGCCGTGATCGACTGGCTTCACATCCTGCGGCGCGTGCCCGGCATCGCGGACCAGGCCCGGCACCTCGACGAAGCGCAGCAGATCCTGCGCAGCCGCCTGACCTGGGCCGGCACGACGCTGAAGTTCAGCACCGAGCAGGAGGATTTCTGGTGGTGGCTGATGGACAGTGCCGATGCCAACGCCGCGCGGCTGATCCTCACGGTGCTCGACGATCCGGCATGGAAGGACGAGCTGCCGCGGCTGGTGGCCGGCAGCCTCGGCCGGCAGCGCGGCGGCGCCTGGCTCACGACCACGGCCAACCTGTGGGGCTCGCTCGCACTCGACAAGTTCGCGAAGAAGTTCGAATCGGCCCGCGTCACCGGCAGCACCGTCGCGACCACGGGCGGCCCGGCGCAGACCATCGACTGGTCGCGCCAGCCCGGCGGCGGCGGCCTCATGCTGCCGTGGCCCGAGCAGCGCGGCGCGCTCACGGTCACCCAGCAAGGCAGCGGCAAGCCCTGGCTCAGCGTGCAGAGCCTGGCCGCGCTGCCGCTGAAGGCGCCGCTGCGTGCCGGCTACAGCCTGGCGCGCAGCGTCAGCGCGGTCGAGCAGAAGCTGCCGGGCCGCTGGTCGCGCGGCGACGTGCTGCGGGTGCGCCTCGAGATCGACGCACAGAGCGACATGAGCTGGGTCGTGGTCAGCGACCCGGTGCCCGGCGGCGCGACGCTGCTGGGTTCGGGCCTGGGCCGCGACAGCGAGATCGCGACGCGCGGCGACCGCCGCGAAGGCAGCGCCTGGCCTGCCTTCGAGGAGCGCGGTTTCGAGGCCTGGCGCAGTTACTACGCCTATTTGCCGCGCGGCAAGCATGTCGTCGAGTACACGCTGCGCCTCAACAACGCCGGCCGCTTCTCGCTGCCGCCGACGCGCGTCGAGGCGATGTACGCGCCGGAGACCTTCGGCGAACTGCCCAACGCGGCGGTGGAGGTGGCGCCATGAGCCCCGCGCAGAGGGGCCCCACGCCAGTGGGGATCGGAGCCGAGGCGAAGGGCGCCCGCGCCCGACGGTGCTGCGGTTCGACGGACATTGGCCGTGCGGAGGGCGCGCCATGAGCCCGCGCCTCGCGATCGCCGCATTGTGTTTGGTCTCGACCGTCGCGCTCGCCCGCGAGCTGCCCAGCTTCGCCGATGTCAAGGCCGCGCACCACCCGTCCGACGTGACGCTGCTCGACCGCCACGGCGTGCCCGTCCAGACGCTGCGCGCCGACCGGACGGTGCGCCGCCTCGCGTGGGTGCCGCTGGCGGAACTGTCGCCGGCGCTGTTGAACGCCATCGTGCTGAGCGAGGACCGCCGCTTCTACGAGCACAGCGGCGTCGACTGGGGTGCCGCGGCGACCAGCGCCTGGGGCAACCTCTGGAACACCCGCACGCGCGGCGCCTCGACGCTGACGATGCAGCTCGCCGGCCTGCTCGACGACGAACTGGCGCGCCCGGCGGCCGGCCGCAGCCTCGGGCAGAAGCTCGGCCAGGTCGTCGCGGCGCGGCGACTGGAAGCGCAGTGGAAAAAAAGCGAAATCCTCGAGGCCTACCTGAACCGCGTGAACTGGCGCGGCGAGATCACGGGCATCGGTGCACTGTCGCAGACGCTGTTCGGCAAGTTCCCCGGCGGGCTGGACGCCCAGGAAGCGGCGGTGGCCGCCGCGCTGCTGCGCGGACCGAATGCCGCGCCGGCCACCGTCGCGCAGCGCGCTTGCGGCGTGCTGACGCTGCAGCAGCTGCCGTGCGCCGGCGTGACCGCGCTGGCCGAGCTGGCGCTCGCGCGTCGGGGCGGCATGCCGCTGGGCGAGCAGTTGGCACCGCACTTCGCGCGCCAGCTGCTCGCGCTCGCGCCTGCGTCCGGCGACACGCTGCGCAGCACGCTCGACGCCGGCCTGCAGCGCGTGGCACTCGACGCGCTGCGCGTGCAGATGGCCGAGCTCGCGGGCCGCCAAGTCGAGGATGGCGCGGTGCTGGTGCTGGACAACGCCAGCGGCGAGGTGCGGGCCTGGGTCGGTTCGAGCGGCCACTATTCCGACGCGCCCCAGGTCGACGGCGTGCTGGCGCGGCGCCAGCCGGGCTCGACGCTGAAGCCCTTCGTCTATGCCCTCGCGTTCGAGCAGCGCCTCATCACGCCGGCCACGCTGATCGATGATGCGCCGACGCAGATCGCGACGCGCAGCGGCCTGTACCTGCCGCAGAACTACGACCGCGAGTTCAAGGGCTGGGTCAGCGCGCGTGCCGCGCTCGGCGCCAGCCTCAACGTGCCGGCCGTGCGCGTGGCGGCGATGCTCGGACCCGATGCGCTGTTCGAGCGCCTGAATGCCTTCGGCCTCGCCCTGCCGGAGAGCGGCGGCTACTACGGTCACGCGCTGGCGCTCGGCGGCGCCGACGTCACGCTGCTGGCCCTGACCAATGCCTATCGCACGCTGGCGAACGGCGGCCTGTACGCGCCGGTCCGGCTGACCGACCCGCGGGCCGCGCTGCGGCCCGTGATGGAACCCGCGGTGGTGCGTCGCGTGGCCGATGCGGCCGCGGTCCATCTGGTGAGCGACATCCTGTCCGACAACAATGCACGCGCCCTGACTTTCGGCCTCGACAGTGCGCTCGCCACGCGCGGCTTCGCGGCGGTGAAGACCGGCACGAGCAAGGACCTGCGCGACAACTGGTGCATCGGCTACACCGAGCGCTACACCGTGGGCGTGTGGGTCGGCAATGCCAGCGGCGAGCCGATGCACCAGGTCAGCGGCGTCAGCGGCGCCGCGCCGGTGTGGCAGGCCATGGTGCGGCAGCTGCACGAGGGCGCGCCGTCGCGCCGGCCGCCCAGGCCGCCGGGGGTGGTGAGCGTGCCCCTCCATTTCGAGACGGGGCACGAGCCGGCGCGCGACGAACTGTTCATTGCAGGGACCGAGCCGGCGCCCCGGCCAGCCGGGGCGCAGGCCTCGGCCGGGACGGGCCAGGCCGGCGGTTTCGGCATCCTCAATCCGCGCGACGGCAGTGTCTTCGCGCTCGATCCCGACATCCCGCCGGCGGCGCAGCGCATCCGCTTCGAGGGCGAGCCCGGCACCTGGGTGCTCGACGGCCATCGGCTCGGCAGCGGTGCGCGCTGGCAGTGGGCGCCCTGGCCCGGGCGCCACGAACTGAGGCTGCTCGACCGCGATGGCCGTGCCTTGCAGACGGTGCGCTTCGAGGTGCGCGGCGCGGGCGTGAAGACGGCGCAGGCCTCGCGCTGACGTGGCGGCTCGAAGCGCTTCTGCGGACAATGCGCTGCGGCTGGAGGCACGCCCGGCCGGCTGATGCGGCATTCAAACGCATCAGATTGAAGCTTGGGCCAGGGCTCGTGGCGGTGTTCGCTGCCTTGTCCGGAATGCTGACCATCCAACGTCAGCGGGGCGCTGAGCCGGGTCGCTGTGTTGCGTTCATGTCCCCCGGGGTACAGGCTCTCGCCCGGCGGCCTTGCCAGCACCGCGCGGTACCTGCAGGCGGCTGGCCGGCGGACCCGTCGAACCTCAGCAACCCGCGCACACGAACGGCGGCAACGAGCCGAAGGACGCCGGTTGATTTGACAGGTTTGAACGCGAGTCGGTGGGAGCCTCCCGGCGGGATCAGGGCGGCGTGCGCGCCACCACCCAGACCTGGACCGAGGCGGCGCCGCCGGCCAGCAGCACGCGCGTGATCTCGCCCGCGGTCGCGCCGGTCGTCATCACGTCGTCGACCAGCGCGACGTGGCGATCGCGCAGCACCGGCAAAGCCAGCGGTTCGACCGCGAAGGCACCGCGCATGTTGGCGACGCGCCGATCGCGCGGCAGGGCGGTCTGGCGCGGCGTGTCGGCCAGGCGCAGCAGCCAGCCCGGCTCGACGCGCACGGCGCGCCGGCGCGCCAGCTGCGCCGCGAGCAGCGCTGCCTGGTTGTAGCCGCGTTCGCGCAGCCGCGCCGCGGCCAGCGGCACCGGCAGCAGCACGTCGACCGGCGGCGTCGGGCACGCCTGCAAGGCCTGAGCGAGCCGCTGCGCCAGCGGGGCCGCGAGGTCGAGCGCATCGCGGAACTTGAGGGCGCTCAGCAGGCCGTCCCACGGGTAGCGGTAGTCGCAGGCCGCGACGGCGCCCGACCACGGCGGTGGGGCGCGCAGGCAGGCACCGCACACCGCCACGCCCTGCGGCAGCTGCAGGGCACAGCGCCCGCAGCGCGGCACCACGGGCGCAAAGCGCTCCAGGCAGTCGCGGCACACGCGGGCCGCGGGCCCTCTCGTGCTCGCACGGCAGGCCGCGCAATGGTTGGGCCAGCCGTTCCCCAGGCCGCTGCGGATGCGCGTGAGCCACGGGGTGCGCGCATCGGTGGGCATGGTCGGGTCAATATACTGCCGCGGCCTATGACATCCCCTCCCCAATCCACGAGCTCGTCGCCCGGCCCGCAAGCGGCCGCGGTGCAGGCCCATCTGCGCCGTGCGGCACGGGCCGGTGTGGCGCCGTGGCTGCACGGCGAGATCGCGCGCCGCATGGCGCAGCGCCTGGCGATCGTGAAGACGACGCCCGCCGTGGTGATCGACTGGTGGTCTGCGCAGGGGGGGGGTGCGGCCGCCCTGCGCGCGCAGTACCCACGTGCGCAGGTCGAAGCGGTGGAGCCGAACGAGGGACTGGTCCGGCGCAGTGCGCGCGCCGCGCTGGCGCCGTGGTGGTCGCCACGCCGCTGGACGCGTCCTGCCATGCCGGTGTGGCGTGAAGCGGACGCGCCGCGCGATGGCCGCGCTCAATTGCTGTGGTCGAACATGATGCTGCACTGGTCGGCCGATCCGGCCTTGCAGTTCACGCAATGGCGAGACGCCGTCGCGGTCGACGGCTTCGTGATGTTCTCGTGCTTCGGCCCCGACACGCTGCGCGAGTTGCGCCCGCTCTACCGGCGTCTCGGTTGGGCCGAGCCCGGCCACGCCTTCATCGACATGCACGACCTCGGCGATGCGATGGTGCAGGTGGGCTTCGCCGATCCGGTGATGGACATGGAGCAGCTCACGCTCACGTGGGCTGATGCGGCGGCGGCGCTGGCCGAGCTGCGCACCTTGGGCGGCAACGCCGGGGTGCAGCGCCATGCGGGGCTGCGCACGCCCCGCTGGCGCGCGCGCCTGCTGGCCGAACTCGACACCGCGCTGGCCGGCCCGGACGGGCGTCTGCGCCTGAGCTTCGAGATCATCTACGGCCATGCATTCCGCCCGCCGCCTCGCGTGCGTGTCGCTGCCGAGACCCGTGTTTCGGTGGAGGCCTTGCGCAGTCTGGCGCGTGCCGGCAGCAAGCCGGCATCGAAGTCTTGAGGGTGTGTCGAGCGCTGCGATAAACTGCGCAGCGGTGCGGCAGTGGTGGGGAGGATGGTCTCCGCTGCTTCCGACACGGTAGGTGATCAGGATCGGTAGCAGCATGTCAGCACCTTTCGCACCGGACCGGCCCGCGGCACACCTGAAATTCGGTCAGGTCCATGCGTCGGCCGAAACCCGCGGCGGTGCCGCGGTGACGGTGGAATGGAGCCTCAAGCGAAATTGCTCCTTCTCGCCCGCGCAGTTGCTGGCGGTCTATGCATCGCTGTGCGTGATCTCGTTGGGAATCGCGACATGCTTCTGGTTGAACGGCGCCACCCTGGTGATGCCGTTCGCAGGGGTCGAGCTGTTTCTGGTCGGTGTGGCCTTGCTGGTGTACGCCAGGCATGCCGCCGATCGTGAGCTCATCACCCTGCTGCCGGGGCGGCTTGTCGTGGAGCATCTCAACGGGGGGTGCATCGAGCGCGCCGAGTTCCTGCCGGACTGGGTGCGCGTGGAGCCGCGGGACGATGACCGGTCGTTGATCGAGTTGTCGGGGCAGGGCCAGGTGATCGTGGTCGGGCGCTATGTGCAGCCCGAACTGCGGCGGGCGCTGGCCGAAGAATTTCGCACCGCCCTGCGGCAATCGCCGCCGGGACGGTGGCCGGTGGGTGTCGCGAGCGACATCGCCTGAGACGGTTTTGTTTGGAAGTGAGCACGATGAAGACGATCAACGCCCTTAGCAACGCCGCGAACGCCCTCCGACGGCAGGCCATGGCGACCGGTCTCGGACTGGCCGCCACACTGTTCACGACCGCGGCCCTCGCGGTCAGTGACCTGCCGGGCGGCCCGGCCGTGAACCAGCTGGATCTGCCGCCGCCGGTGACCCGGATCGCCGCCGAGCAGCAATGGCTGCACTACTTCATGCTCGTGATCTGCCTGGTGATCTTCATCGGCGTGTTCGGCGTGATGTTCTATTCGATCTTCAAGCACCGCCGCTCCAAGGGCGCGAAGCCGGCCAACTTCCACGAGTCGACCACGGTCGAGATCATCTGGACCATCGTGCCGTTCTTCATCGTGATCCTGATGGCGCTGCCGGCCACCAAGGTCGTGGTGGCGATGAAGGACACCACCAACGCCGACCTGACCATCAAGGCCACCGGCTACCAGTGGAAGTGGGGCTACGACTACATCAAGGGCGAGGGTGAAGGCATTGCCTTCGTCTCCACGCTCGACCCGGCGCAGCGGCTGATGTCCGACAGCGGCAAGCCCGAGCCGACCGACGACTACCTGCTCAAGGTCGACCATCCGCTGGTGGTCCCGGTCGACAAGAAGGTGCGCATCATCACGACGGCCAACGACGTGATCCACGCCTTCATGGTGCCGGCCTTCGGCATCAAGCAGGACGCGATCCCCGGCTTCGTGCGCGACACCTGGTTCCGGGCCGAGAAGACCGGCGATTACTACGGCCAGTGCGCCGAGCTGTGCGGCAAGGAGCACGCCTACATGCCGATCCACGTGAAGGTGCTGTCGCAGGCCGACTATGCCGTCTGGGTCGATGGCGAGAAGAAGAAGCTGGCCGCGAAAGCCGACGATCCTGCCAAGGTCTGGGAATTGCCCGACCTCGTCGCCCGCGGCGAAAAGGTCTACGCCGGCAACTGCATGGCCTGTCATCAGGCCAACGGCAAGGGCGCCGGCGCGATCAAGCCGCTCGACGGTGCGGCGGTCGTGCTCGACGCCGACAAGACCAAGCAGATTCACGTGGTGCTGAACGGCCAGAACAACGGTGCGATGCCCTCGTGGAAGCAGCTCTCGGACACCGAGATCGCCGCAGTGATCACCTACACCAAGAACCACTGGTCGAATGCGACCGGTCAGATCGTGCAGCCGGCCGACGTGGTCGCCGCCCGCAAGTAATCCCCGGTTTCGGAAAAAGGATAGCCCCATGAGTGCAGTTCTGGACCATCACGGTGACCACGCGCACGACCACGCGCACGACCACCCCCACGGCTGGCGGCGCTGGCTGTTCGCCACCAACCACAAGGACATCGGTACGCTGTACCTGGTGTTCTCGCTCACGATGCTGATGATCGGCGGCGTGCTGGCGCTGGGCATCCGCGCCGAGCTGTTCCAGCCCGGACTGCAACTGGTGAACCCGGAGCTGTTCAACCAGCTCACCACGATGCACGGCCTGATCATGGTGTTCGGCGCCATCATGCCGGCCTTCGTGGGCTTCGCGAACTGGATGATCCCGCTGCAGATCGGCGCGGCCGACATGGCCTTCGCGCGCATGAACAACTTCAGCTTCTGGCTGCTGATCCCGGCCGCGCTGATGCTGGTCGGCTCGTTCTTCATGCCCGGCGGTGCGCCGGCCGCGGGCTGGACGCTCTACGCGCCGCTGACGCTGCAGATGGGCCCGTCGATGGACGCCGGCATCTTCGCGATGCACATCATGGGCGCGAGCTCGATCATGGGCTCGATCAACATCATCGTCACGGTGCTCAACATGCGCGCGCCGGGCATGACGCTGATGAAGATGCCGCTGTTCTGCTGGACCTGGCTGATCACCGCCTACCTGCTGATCGCCGTGATGCCGGTGCTCGCGGGTGCCATCACGATGACGCTGACGGACCGCCATTTCGGCACCAGCTTCTTCAACCCCGCCGGCGGTGGTGACCCGGTGATGTACCAGCACATCTTCTGGTTCTTCGGTCACCCCGAGGTCTACATCATGATCCTGCCGGCCTTCGGGATCGTCAGCGCCATCATCCCGGCCTTCGCGCGCAAGCGCCTGTTCGGCTACACCTCGATGGTGTACGCCACCTCGTCGATCGCGATCCTGTCGTTCATCGTCTGGGCGCACCACATGTTCACCACCGGCATGCCGGTGACGGGCCAGCTGTTCTTCATGTACGCGACGATGCTGATCGCGATCCCGACGGGCGTGAAGGTGTTCAACTGGATCGCCACCATGTGGCGCGGCTCGATGACCTTCGAGACGCCGATGCTGTTCGCCGTCGGCTTCATCTTCGTGTTCACGATGGGCGGCTTCACCGGCCTCATCCTCGCGGTGGCACCGGTGGACATCCAGCTGCAGGACACCTACTACGTCGTGGCCCATTTCCACTACGTGCTGGTGGCCGGTTCGCTGTACGCCATGTTCGCCGGCTACTACTACTGGAGCCCCAAGTGGACCGGCGTGATGTACTCCGAAACACGCGGCAAGATCCACTTCTGGGGTTCGCTGATCGCGTTCAACGTGACCTTCTTCCCGATGCATTTCCTGGGGCTGGCGGGCATGCCGCGTCGCTACGCGGACTACCCGATGCAGTTCGCCGACTTCAACGCCATCGCGACCGTCGGCGCCTTCTGGTTCGGGCTGATGCAGGTCTACTTCCTGGTCTTCGTCGTGATCCCGGCGATGCAGGGCAAGGGCGAGAAGGCGCCGCAAAAGCCGTGGGAGGCCGCCGAGGGCCTGGAGTGGGAAGTGCCGTCGCCGGCGCCTTTCCACACCTTCGAGACGCCGCCCAAGCTGAACGCGGCGGCGACCAAGATCATCGGCTGACGGCGCGACGAAAGCACGCGATGGCGATCTCACCCGAGCTGCGCAAACGCAATCTGCGTCTGGCGCTGATCCTGGCGTCGGTCGCGTCCGCCTTCCTGATCGGTTTCGTCGTCAAGATCGCACTGCTGAGCCACTGAGCGCTGACATGGCGACCCCTGAGCATGAGCCCGCCCGCAGCAGCGGCGACGACCTGGGCGGTGACAACCGGCACATGCTGGTCAAGCTGGCGGTCGTGGCGCTGCTGATGTTCGGCTTCGGCTACGGTCTGGTCCCCATTTACAAGAGCATCTGCGAGAAGCTGGGCATCAATGTGCTGTCCTTGTCGGAGCGCACCGTCGGCGGCACGGGCGGCGTCGGCAATACGCAGGTGGACCGCAGCCGCACCGTCACCGTCGAGTTCGATGCCAACGCCCACGGGCCGTGGGATTTCAAGCCGGCCGTGCGTTCGCTGGAGGTCCATCCGGGCGAACTGACCACGGTGATGTACGAGTTCAGGAACGTGCAGAACCGGACCATGAGCGCGCAGGCGATCCCGAGCTATGCACCCAAGCAGGCCATGTCGCACTTCAACAAGCTTGAGTGCTTCTGCTTCAACGAGTACCAGTTGCAGCCGGGCGAGTCCAAGCAATGGCCGGTCGTGTTCTACATCGACCCGAAGTTGCCAAAGGATGTGAAGACGATCACGCTGAGCTACACCTTCTTCGAGGTCGGCGGCAAGACCCCGATGGCGCCGAGCGGTGGCGTGGCAGCCGTCAAGACGGGAGCGCCGACATGAGCGGCCCGCAAGACGGCGACGGCGGGGCAGGGCTGCGCGATGCGTCGCGGCGCAAGGGATCGTTCACGCGCACCGCCCGTGCGGTGGCCTGGTCGTTCTTCGGCGTGCGCAAGTCGGCCGATTACGAGCGCGACGTGAGCGAGATCAACCCGGTGCATGTCGTGATCGCCGGCATTGTGGGCGTGCTGCTGTTCATCGGGGGTCTGCTGCTGCTGGTGCGTTGGGTCATCGGCAGCGGCGTCGCCGCCTGAGTCGGGCATGAAGGCAGGAACGGTAACGAGCGACACGGTGTGCCGACAGGCGGACCGGTTCGAGGCAAGCAACGTAGACAGGCGAGAGTTCTGAGGAGAAAAAATGTCGGCAGCATCCCACGGGCAGACGCCCTACTACTTCGTGCCGGGGCCCTCGCGGCACCCGATCATGGCCGCGTTCGGCCTGTTCCTGGTGATCCTCGGCGCCGGCCAGTGGGTCAACGGGCATGGCTGGGGCGCCTATTCGCTGCTGTTCGGTCTGCTGTGGTGGGCCTTCGTGCTGCAGCAGTGGTTCCGTCAGGCCATCGGCGAGAGCGAGGGCGGCCAGTACAGCGACCGCGTCGACGTCTCGTTCCGCTGGAGCATGAGCTGGTTTATCTTCTCGGAGGTGATGTTCTTCGGCGCCTTCTTCGGCGCGCTGTACTGGACGCGCCTGCACTCCGTTCCCAGCCTCGGCGATCTCGAGAACGCACTGCTCTGGCCGGACTTCAAGGCCGTGTGGCCGAGCGTTGCCGCCGGTGCCACGGCATCGCCGGCGGGCATCATCGAGCCCTTCACGACGATGGGTCCGTTCTGGCTGCCGACCATCAACACCGCGCTGCTGCTGAGCTCGGGCGTCTGGCTGACCATCGCCCACCACGCGCTGCGCGAGAACCACCGCGGCAAGGCGATCGCCTTCATGTGGCTGACCGTGCTGTTCGGCGCGACCTTCCTGTTCGTGCAAGGCTACGAATACCATCATGCCTATACGGAGCTCAATCTCAAGCTCAGCAGCGGCGTCTATGGCTCGACCTTCTTCATGCTGACCGGCTTCCACGGCTTCCATGTGTTCGTCGGCATGCTGATGCTGCTGTTCATCACGATCCGCCTGATGAAGGGGCACTTCACGCCGGAGCGCCACTTCGGCTTCGAAGGCGCCGCGTGGTACTGGCACTTCGTCGACGTGGTGTGGCTGGGCCTGTACGTGGTCGTGTACTGGATGTGACCGATCGCGAAGTCCCGGCTCGCAGGATCTGCAGCCGGGGCGGTTCGGAAGGATGAAAGCGAAAGAGCGCCTGCGGCGCTCTTTTCATTTGGCTCAGCGCGGTGACAGCGGCAAGCCGGTCGGCTGGATCCAGCCGAGCTTGTAGGCGACGAGGATGAACACGAACAAGGCCACCGACAGCCCGATCCGCCAGGCGAGCGCATGCAGCATGCGATCCGTCTTGGGCGCGCCGTCGCGGCCATCTTTCAGCAGGGCGCGGCCCGCGGCGGCGAGCGCGACGAGGATGCCGACGAAGGCCAGCGTGACGATCCACTTCATCCATGCACTGTATGGCATCCGGCCCGGGAGAGCGGCATGAGTGCCGGCTGGCGCCGCGGGATCGTGCTGCTGGCCACCGTGGTCGGCGTGGCCGCGACGGGCCGTCTGGGCGCATGGCAGCTCTCTCGCGCGGCCCAGAAGGAGGCCTTGCAGGCGAGCCTCGACACGCGCGGCGCCCTGCCGCCGCTGCCGGCGGCCACGCTGGCGCGCGATGCGTCGACGGCGGCGGCGCAGTGGCACCGGCGCATCGTGCTGAGCGGACGCTGGCTGCCGCAGCACAGCGTCTTTCTCGACAACCGGCAGATGAACGGCCGGCCCGGCTTCTTCCTGCTGACGCCGCTCGAGTTCGCCCCCGGCGATGCGGTGCTGGTCCAGCGCGGCTGGGCGCCGCGCGATCTGCGCGACCGCGCCCTGCTGCCGGAGGTGCCGACGCCGGGCGGCGCCGTGCGGTTGGTGGGGCAAGTGGCCCCGCCCCCGTCGCGGCTGTATTCCTTTGCCGAAGGCGAAACCGGCCGGCTCCGGCAAAATATCGACATTGAGGCCTACGCCCGTGAAACGGGTCTCAGGCTGCGGCCGCTGTCCATCGTGCAGACGGAAGGCGACGCACCCGATGACGGCCTGTTGCGGCAATGGCCGCGGCCGGCGGTCGATGTGCACAAGCACTACGGCTACGCCTTCCAGTGGTTCGCCCTGGCCACCTTGCTGACCGGTTTGTATGTCTGGTTCCAACTTCTCCACCCCTGGCTCCGCCGGCAGCGCACGCAGCGCTGACGCCGCCGCCGCGGAGCCCCTGAGCTTCGCGGTGCACAGCCTGCCGACACCGATGCTGCCGAGCGCGCAGGTGCGCCATGGCCGGCTGAAGATGCTGCTGGTGCTGCTGGTGTGCGCCGCACCGGTGATTGCTTCCTACGTCACCTACTACGTGATCCGGCCGCAGGGGCGCACCAACCATGGGCTGCTGATCCAGCCGCAGCGCCCCTTGCCCGCGTCGGCCGACCTGCCGCTGACCGACCTGCAGGGGGCGGATGTCGCGCCCGCCACGCTCGAGGGTCAGTGGCTGCTGGTCGTGGTCGCCGGGGGGGGCTGTGACACCCTGTGCGAGCGCCAGCTCTACCTGCAGCGGCAGTTGCGCGAGTCGCTGGGCAAGAACAAGGACCGGCTCGACCGCGTCTGGCTGATCGACGATGAAGCCGCGCCGCGTGCTGAATTGCTGCCGGCGCTGCAGGGTGCCACCGTGCTGCGCGCGCCAGCCGCGGCCCTCGGCCGGTGGCTGGAGCCTGCCGCCGGGCAGTTCCAGGGGGCGCACTTCTACCTCGTCGATCCGCGCGGCAACTACATGATGAGGTTCCCCGCGCCGAGCGAGCCCGAGCGGATCAAGCGCGATCTCGAGAAGCTCATGCGCGCGGCGTCCGGCTGGGACGAGCCGGGGCGCTGAAGACGGTCACATGGACAGCAGCACGCTCGTCAACCTCGAACCGCTCACGCGCATGGCGCTGATGGGGCTGGTCATCGCGCTCGGGCCGCTGGCCTGGGTGTGGGTGCGCACGCGCACCGAAGGCGGCGCCCACCGACTGCACGTGCTGACGCTGCTGACGCTGTTCCTGACCTTCGATCTGGTGCTGTTCGGCGCATTCACGCGGCTCACCGACTCCGGCCTCGGCTGCCCCGACTGGCCCGGCTGTTACGGCAGCGCCAGCCCGCTGGGCGCGCGCGAGGAGATCCACGCGGCGCAGAGCGCGCAACCGACCGGTCCGGTGACGCACGACAAGGCCTGGGTCGAGATGGTGCACCGTTACCTTGCCACCGCGGTCGGCGTGCTGATCACGGCCTTGGCCCTGCTGAACTGGCAGCAATGGCGACGAGAACGCCATGCGCGAGCCGCAGCGAGGGCCGCGGGCGACGAGGCCGCGCCGCGTGCCTCGCCCTGGTGGGCGAGCGTCACGCTGCTGTGGGTGTGCGTGCAGGGTGCCTTCGGTGCCTTCACCGTGACGCTCAAGCTCTATCCGGCGATCGTGAGCGCGCACCTGCTCGGCGGCCTCGCATTGCTCGCGCTGCTCGCCGTGCAAGCCTGGGGCGTGCCGCGCGCGAGCGGCACGGTGTCGGTGAGCCCCGCGCTGCGGCGGGGGATGCTGGTCGTGTCGCTGCTGGCGGTGGTGCAGATCGCGCTCGGCGCCTGGGTCAGCACCAACTACGCGGTGCTGGCCTGCAGCGATTTCCCGACCTGCCAGGGCCGTTGGTGGCCGGTCATGGACTTCGAGCACGGCTTCTCGATCCTGCGTCCGCTGGGTGCCGGCAAGGATGGTGGCTGGCTGCCGTTCGCCGCCCTGACCGCGATCCACATGGCGCACCGCCTGGGCGCGGTGGCGCTGCTGGCAGCGCTGGCCCTGCTGGCGTGGCATCTCGCCCAGGTGGCGGCGCTGCGGCGCTTCGCGGCGGGCTTCGCCACCGTCGCGTTGTGGCAGCTGGCCAGCGGCATCAGCAATGTGGTGCTCGGCTGGCCGCTGCTCGCGGCCGTTGGTCACACGGGTGGTGCCGCCGCGCTGGTCCTGCTGCTGACGGCACTGGCCCTGCGGACTGCGTCGAGGGCCGGTGTTCCGGCGCCGTCACGCGCCGCTGCGCCGCTCACGGCCAGCAGCGCTTCCTAGCATCCTTGTCCGCCGCCGCCATGTCCGAGACCCTCGTCACTCCCGTCGCCACGCTGCACACCTGGCTGTCGCGCTGGCGCCAGTTCAGCGCACTGACCAAGCCGCGCGTGGTGCAGCTGATCGTGTTCTGCGCCGTCATCGGCATGCTGCTGGCCGTGCCGGGCTGGCCGCCGCTCGCCACCTGGGGCGTGGCCTTGGCGGCCACCGTCGGGATCTGGCTGGTTGCCAGCGCGGCGGCGGCCTTCAACTGCCTCGTCGAGCAGACCATCGATTCGAAGATGAAGCGCACCTCCTGGCGGCCCACCGCCAAGGGCGAACTGAGCAACACGCAGACCCTGAGCTTTGCCGTGCTGCTCTGCGCCGCCGGCATGGCGGTGCTGTGGCTGTGGGTCAACCCGCTGACCATGTGGCTGACCTTCGCGACCTTCGTCGGCTACGCGGTCGTCTATACCGTGCTGCTGAAGCCGGCAACGCCGCAGAACATCGTGATCGGCGGCGCGTCGGGTGCGATGCCACCGGTGCTGGGCTGGGCAGCGATGCGCGGCGAGGTCGGCCCGGAGGCGTTGATGCTGTGCCTGATCATCTTCCTGTGGACGCCGCCGCACTTCTGGGCCTTGGCGCTGTACCGCGCCGAGGACTATGCGCGCGCCGGCCTGCCGATGCTGCCGGTGACGCATGGCAACGACTTCACGCGGCTGCAGATCCTGCTCTACACCTTCGTGCTGTTCGCCGCCACGCTGCTGCCTTTCGTGTACGGCATGAGCGGCTGGATCTACCTGGTCGCGGCTTGCCTGCTCGGGCTCGGCTTCTGCGCCCATGCCTTCAAGCTGTGGCGTGGCTACAGCGAGGCGCTGGCCAAGCGAACTTTCCGCTTTTCGATCTGGCACCTGTCCTTGCTGTTCGCAGCACTGCTGGCCGATCACTACCTGGACCCGCTGCTGTGGGGAATGCCATGATCCGACGCCTTGTCCTTGCTTTCTGTGCGGTGCTTGCGCTACTGGCGGGCTGCGACAAGTCGGCGACGCCGGCGGTGCCCTTCAAGGGCATCGACATCACCGGCGCCGACTACGGGCGCGACTTCGCCATGGGCGACCTCGACGGCCGCCCGCGCAGCCTGGCCGACTTCAAGGGCAAGGCGACGGTCGTCTTCTTTGGGTATACCCAGTGCCCCGATGTCTGCCCGACCACGATGACCGAACTGGCGGCCGTGAAGAAGCAGCTCGGCGCCGATGGCGACAAGCTGCAGGCGGTGTTCATCACCATCGATCCCGAGCGCGACACGCCCGAGATCCTGAAGGCCTACATGGCCAGTTTCGATCCGAGCTTCGTGGCGCTGCGCAGCACGCCGGAGCAGACGCTCGCGCTCGCGAAATCCTTCAAGGCCTTCTTCCGCAAGGTGCCGGGCAAGGAGCCGAACAGCTACACGATGGACCACACGGCTGGCGCCTATGTCTACGATCCCCAGGGTCGGCTGCGGCTGTTCGTGCGCTACGGTCAGCCGGTCGATGCCTGGGTCAGCGACCTGAAGCTGCTGCTGGCCTGAAGACGCGGAGTTGCCAGGTTGCGGACTGGCTGCAGCCATTCCCCGTGGGGTTCCGGCTGGTTTGGGACGGCCCGCGCTCGGCCGAGGGCGGCTGCCCGGCGGCGCGGCGCCATGAAACAAAGCGGCCCGCGGGCCGCTTTGTTTGCAGTACTCGCCGACGCGTCGTGTCAGGCGTACGCGGTCAGTGCCTTGCGCATCTTCTTCATGGCCGCCACCTCGATCTGGCGGATGCGCTCGGCGCTGACGCCGTACTCGGCCGCCAGGTCGTGCAGCGTCATGCCGCCCGAACCGTTGTCATTGACCTTGAGCCAGCGCTCCTCGACGATGCGGCGGCTGCGCGCGTCCAGCACGTCCAGCGCCTGACCGATGCCGTCGCCGGCCAGCGCGTCGCGGCGCTGGGCGTCGAGCACCCGTGTCGGCTCCTGGCTGTCGTCGGCCAGGTAAGCGATCGGCGCGTAGCTTTCCTCGCCGTCGTCGGTCTGCGGCTCCAAGGCCACGTCGCCGCCCGACAGGCGTGTTTCCATCTCGATCACTTCTTCGCGCTTGACCTTGAGCTCGCTGGCGACGATGTCGATCTCGGCGTCGGTCAGGGTGCTGCGGTGCAGGTCGTTGTCGGCGGCGTCGCCCTTGAAGCCCTGCTTCATCGAGCGCAGGTTGAAGAACAGCTTGCGCTGCGCCTTCGTCGTCGCCAGCTTGACCATGCGCCAGTTCCGCAGGACATATTCATGGATCTCGGCCTTGATCCAGTGCAGCGCGTAGCTGACCAGCCGCACGCCCTGGTTCGGGTCGAAGCGCTTGACCGCCTTCATCAGGCCGACATTGCCTTCCTGGATCAGGTCGCCGTGCGGCAACCCGTAGCCCAGGTACTGGCGCGAAACCGACACGACCAGCCGCAGGTGCGACAGCACCAGCCGGCCGGCGGCCTCGAGATCGTGTTCATCGCGCAGTCGCTGGCCCAGCGACTGTTCTTCTTCCTGCGTCAGCATCGGCAGGCGGTTGACGGCCGAGATGTAGGCGCTCAGATCGCCCAGCGAGGGGACGAGCGCCCACGGATCCCGCACGGCCAGCGCCTGGGCGCCGACCGACGAATTCAAGGGCAATGCGGTGTTCATGGCATCGACAGACATCAAGAACCTCCTTTCGTTCCGTCGATATTAGCACTCTGCAAAAAGGAGTGCTAACGACGCTTCCCAACCAGCCGGAGATCGATGAACTCCCTCCTGTATCCCTTCGATGGATGGGTTTAACGATAGTGAACCCACGCTAACAATATAGGGATCGTGTCGGAAATGCGGGCAGCCTGCCAAACAGGGAGGCGCTGGCTAGACTCTGCTCATCATCAGGAGAGCTCCATGGCTGCTGCCTTTCATTGGGAAGACCCGCTGCTGCTGGAAGGGCAGCTCATGCTCGATGAACGCCAGGTGCGCGACGCCGCCCGGGCCTACTGCCAGGACCGCCTGGCGCCGCGGGTGCTCGAGGCCTTCCGTCATGAGAAGACGGACCCGGCCATCTTCCGCGAGATGGGCGAACTCGGCCTGCTCGGCGCGACCCTCCCCGAAGCCTACGGCGGCGCCGGCCTCAACTACGTCTGCTACGGCCTGGTGGCGCGCGAAGTCGAGCGGGTCGATTCCGGCTACCGCTCCATGATGAGCGTGCAGAGTTCGCTGGTGATGGTGCCGATCTTTGAGTTCGGCACCGAGGCCCAGAAGCAGAAATACCTGCCCAAGCTCGCCCGCGGCGAATGGATCGGCTGCTTCGGCCTCACCGAGCCCAACCACGGGTCGGACCCCGGCAGCATGGCCGCACGCGCCCGCACGGTGACGGGTGGCTATGTCCTCAGTGGTGCCAAGATGTGGATCACCAACAGCCCCATCGCCGATGTCTTCGTCGTCTGGGCCAAGGACGACGAAGGCGCGATCCGCGGCTTCATTCTCGACAAGGGCATGAAGGGCCTGGACGCCCCGGCGGTGCATGGCAAGGTCGGCCTGAGGGCCTCCATCACCGGCGAGATCGTCATGGACGAGGTGTTCTGCCCCGAGGAGAACGCCTTCCCCGCGGTGCGCGGCCTCAAGGGCCCGTTCACCTGTCTCAACAACGCCCGCTACGGCATCGCCTGGGGCGCGCTGGGGGCCGCGGAAGATTGTTTCCACCGTGCCCGCCAGTACGTGCTCGACCGCCCGCAGTTCGGCCGCCCGCTGGCGGCCAACCAGCTGATCCAGAAGAAGCTGGCGGACATGCAGACCGAGATTGCACTGGGCCTGCAGGGTTGCCTGCGGCTCGGGCGCATGAAGGACGAAGGCACGGCAGCGGTGGAGATCACCTCGATCATGAAGCGCAACTCCTGCGGCAAGTCGCTGGAGATCGCACGCCTGGCGCGTGACATGATGGGCGGCAACGGCATCAGCGACGAATTCGGCGTGGCCCGCCACCTGGTCAACCTCGAAGTCGTGAACACCTACGAGGGCACGCACGACGTGCATGCGCTCATCCTCGGCCGCGCCATCACCGGCATCCAGGCGTTCTGCTGAACCGGGGTGCGCCGCCACGCCGGCCGGCGGGTCGGCCTTGACGGCGAGGCGGCGACTAGTGCAGCGGCCGGAGTCGGCGCGAGACGGTGTCTCCCTTCAAGCTGGCGTCAGCCCGGCGTCAGTGCCCAGTCGTGCGCAGCAGGGACGATGTCCAACGGTGTGGAAGCGGGCCTGCGCGCTACAGTGCGCAGCATGGTCATCGCTCCCACCGCGAACATGGTTCAGCGTTCCAAGGCGCCTGCGCAAGATCCCTCCGCAATGCACATCCTGCTGGCTGAAGACGACCCGGCGCTGGCCGAGTCGACCGCGCGTGCGCTGCGCTCGCAAGGCTGGGTGGTCGACCACACCCCCCGCGGCGAGCCGGTGCCCGCCTCGGTCAAGACCGACCCCTATGACCTGTTGATCCTCGACATCGGCCTGCTCGGCATCGACGGCTTCGAGACCTTGCGGCGCGTGCGCGAGCAGGGCTCGACACTGCCGGTGCTGATCCTGACCGCGCGCGACGCGATCGAGGACCGCGTCCACGGCCTGGAGATGGGTGCAGACGACTACCTCGTCAAGCCTTTCGCGCTGGCCGAACTGATCGCCCGCGTGCGCGTGCTGACGCGTCGCCACCAGGCACGCCAGGGCAGCGTGCTCTCGATGGGCGGCCTGCGCATGGACCTGGAGGCGCGCCGTGCCTGGATCGGGGAGCAGCCGCTGGATCTGTCGGCGCGCGAATGGGCGGTGCTCGAGTACCTGCTCGGTCGTGTCGGTCACGTGGTCGGCAAGGAGCAGATCCTGCAGGCGATCAGTGGCTGGGACGACGCACTCTCGGAGAACGCGGTCGAGGTCTATGTGTCGCGCCTGCGGCCGAAGATCGAGCCGGCCGGTCTGCGCATCCGCGCAGTGCGCGGTTTCGGCTATCTGGTCGAAGAGGTCGCTGGCGCGCCGTCCGCCCCGCCGTGATGCTGGGCAGCCTCAAGGCCACCCTGATGCTGTGGGTGGTGCTGGTGACCGTGGTGATCGCACCCGTGCGCCTGTTCTTCGACCTGCGGGGGCAGCTCCAGCGCACCAGCGAAGCGTATGACGTCGGGCTCAGTGACTGGGCGCTCGCGCTCGGCAATCTCGTGCACATTGTCGACGGACGCGTGCAGTTCGACCTGAACGAGCAGACCGAGCAGTCGCTGCGCACGAGCAGCACCGACACCACCTACTACATCGTGCTCGGCCCGGGCGGGGAGCGACTGGCTGGCGACGCGCCGCTGGGGGCGCCCTCGATCCTCCTGGCGCGCGGGGAGCGCCGCATGTTCAACACCCATGTCGGCAAGAGCCCCGTGCGCATGGCGGTGCATGCCGTCGAATGCGGCGCCCGGCTGTGCCAGGTGCGCGTTGCCGAAACCCTGGGCAAGCGCGACAAGGCGCGCAGCGAGTCCCTGGCGCTGACTTTGACGCTGGCATTGGTGTTCGCGCTGGTGTTCGCGCTCGCGATCTGGCTGGTGGTGCGGCATGCGATGCAGCCCCTGGAGTCTGTCAACGAGCAACTCGCCCAGCGCTCGCTCGACGATCTGCGACCCCTGCGCCGCGGGCGCATGCCCAGCGAGGTACAGCCCCTGCTCAACGCGGTCGATCAACTGCTGCAGCGGGTGGCCGCCGACGCGAGCCGGCAGCGCCACTTCATCGCGGATGCGGCACACCAGCTGCGCACCCCACTGACCTCGCTGCGCACGGAGGCCGAACTCGCCCTGCTCGAGGCGCACCCGCCTGCGGTGCACGCGACGCTGGAGCGCGTTCACCGTTCGACGCAGCGTGTGGCCCGCGCGGCGGACCAGCTACTGGCGCTGGCACGCAGCGAAGCGAGCAGCACCGAGCCGGGCGAGCCGGTCGACCTGAAGGCGGTGGCCCAGGATGCGGCGCAGGACTGGGTGCCGCGCGCCCTCGAGCGGGGCGCCGACCTCGGCTTCCAGCTCGATGCCGCGCCGGTGCGCGGGCGGCGCCACCTGCTCGGCGAACTGCTCGCCAACCTGATCCACAACGCGCTGGAGTACGCGACCGGTGATGCGCAGCGACCGGCGCGCATCACCGTACGCACCGGGTTGCGGGCGCAGGGCGGTGCCGAGCCCAGGCCGATGATCGAGGTCGAGGACAACGGCCCCGGTATCGCGCCCGAGGAGCGCTCGCGGGTGTTCGAGCGCTTCTACCGGGCGCCCGGCTCGGTGGGCGCCGGCAGCGGCCTGGGCCTGGCGATCGTGCGCGACATCGCCCGCTCGCACGGCGCGACGGTCGAGTTGCTGGACGGCGAGGACGGCTGCGGCCTGCGCGTGCGCGTCGTCTTCTTGCCCGCGAGCTGAGCGGCGATCCTGGCCGCACTGCCGGCCGATGCGGGGCCGCTATCCCTGGGCGCGTGCTACCCGAAGCGCGTGATCAACTGCGACAGCTGCTCGTCGAGCACCGCCAGCACCTCGTCGATCGCGACCGGCTTGGTGAGGTAGCGGATCGCGCCCGCCTGCAGCGCCGCCGAGATCTGCGCCGGCAAGGCATCGGCCGAGACCGCGACCACCGGGATGTCGACGGTCCGCTCGTCGGCCTTCAGGTGTTGCAGCAGCGCCATGCCGTCGATGTCGGGCAGGTGCATGTCGAGCAGGATCAGGTCGGGCGTGGCGGTGCGCACGGCCGCCAGTCCGTCCAGCCCGGTGGTCGCGATCGCGAGCCGCACCTGCGGACGCAGGCCGAAGATGCCGCGCATCACCTCGACATTGGTTTCGTTGTCCTCGATGTAGAGGACGTGACGGCGGTTGTAGGCAGCGTCCGCGGCTTCGTCAGCGTCATCTGTTGCCACCAGCAGCGGTGTTTGCACGTCCAGCGGCAGGCGCAGCGTGAAGGTCGAGCCGACACCCGGCTCGCTGCGCACCTGCAGCGAGCCGCCCTGGCGCTCGGCCAGCAGCTTGGCGATCACGAGGCCGATGCCGGTGCCCTCGGTCGTGCCACGCTCGCGCCCGAGCCGGTTGAAGGGCTGAAACAGCTGCGCCAGCTGCTGGGGCTCGATGCCCAGGCCGGTATCGCAGACGTCGAGTTCGAGCTGAGGCGTGCCGTCGGCGCCCTGGATCCGCCGTGTCGAAACGCGAACCTCGCCAGCGTCGCGGTTGTACTTGACGGCGTTGCTGAGCAGGTTGGTGAGGATCTGCTTGAGGCGCGTCGCATCGCCGATGACCTGCAAGGGGGCATGCTCGGCCATCGTGCGCACCAGCGTGAGTCCGCGCCCGCGAGCCTGCGGCTCCACCAGCGCCATCGACGCGGCGATCAGCGGCTCCAGTGCCAGCGACTCCACCTGCAGGCTCAGCGTGCCGGACTCGATGCGCGACAGATCCAGCACGTCGTTGATCATCTCCAGCAGATGCCATCCGGCCTGCTGTATCTGCGTCACCCACATGCGGTGCCGCTCGTGCAGCGGCGCGCCGCGGTCGAGGTCGAGCAGCTGCGCGAAGCCGAGCATGGCGTTCAGCGGCGTGCGCAGCTCGTGGCTCATGCGCGACAGGAACTCGCTCTTGGCGCGGTTGGCGGTTTCCGCCGATTCGCGTGCGTGCTCGGCCTCTTCGAGGCGCAGGTGTTCGCTGATGTCTTCGAGCAGGCCCACCAGGCGGTGCGGCTGGCCGTGCTCGTCGCGCAACAGGCTGACGGTTGCACTGACCCACAGGACCTGCCCGTCCTTGGGCACGCAGCGTTTGCGTCGGCGGTAGAGCGGCAGCTTGCCGTTCACCAGATCCTGTTGTGCCGCCACGTCGCCGGCGCGGTCCTCCGGGTGGGTCAGGCTGGCGATCGACAGGCTCAGCAGCTCCTCCTCGCTGTAGCCGGTCATCGCGCAATAGGCTGCGTTGGGCTGCTTGATGCGGCCCTGGAGATCGGTGTAGACCACGCCGATCGGTACCGAGTTGAAGATGCTGCGGAAACGCTGCTCGCTCTCGCGCAGCGCCTGCTCTGTGAGCAGCCGCTCGGTGATCTCGTGTTCGAGCTGCTCGGTGCGTTCGGCCACGGCGGTCTCGGTCTGGCGCGTGCGGCCGGTGACGAGCAGCAGCAGCGCGCCCATCATGCCGGTACCGAGCAGGCCGGTCAGCGAAAACAGCCAGGCACTCGCGCTCTCCCCGGTCAGCGGGCCGGCGGCCGCGTTGGTCGGTACGCCGTTGGGCGCGCGCACCCGCAACTCCCAGGCGCGGCCTGCGAACGGCATCGCGGCATGATGAGTCCATCGCTCTCCTGCCTGGCTGAGCGCGCAGTCGGCGGGTCCGGCGAGGAGCCTGCTTTCGGGCGGCGCTCCAGCGTCGAGCAGGCAGACCTGCAGGTAGCGAGGCGCGCCGGCCGCGAGGCGCGCCAGGGCGTCTTCCATGCGCAGCGTCAGAAACACCAGCCCTTGCAGGGCGCGCGGCGAACTGTCGCTGCGATACACGGCGCGGTAGAGCACGACGCCGGTCTGCCGTGCGGTCTCCTGAGTCAGTCGGAAACCGGGCGTCGCGGTCGCGCCGTCGTCCTGGCGCGCACGCGCGATGGCCTCGCGCGCTGCGCGGATCGACAGCACGTTCACACCGAGCGCCTTGTCGTTGCCTTCGCGCGGCTCGACGTAGCGCATCACGATCAGTTCGGGATCTCCGGCACTGAGGCTGGCGTCCCGCTCGAACACATGGTAGTTCGGCTCCCCCCGGGCACGCACGGCCGACTCGAAGGCCGCCAAGTCCTCGCGGGCCACGCGCTCGTGCCACCCGATCGCCTGAACACTCGGCAGTTTGCGCAGCCAGCCGGCGCTGGCACGCGCGAATTCACGACCGTCGACCTCCTCGGAGGCGATGTAGATGCTGTGCATCGCGTCCAGCGCGTCGAGGTGGGCATTGAGCCGCAGCTCGACGGTACGGCTCACGCTGAGTGCGTCGCGCTCGAAGCGGGCCTCGTCGCGCTGCTTGTCCCAGTGGGCGACCTGCGAGATGGCCAATGCCAGCAGCAGCGTCGCGATCACGAGGGGCAAAGCCACGGTGGTGCGCCGCGGCCGCCAGGCTGCCTGGGGGCGCCCGATCAGGGACAGCACCACGGGTGTCGCGATCATTGCGCCGAGTGCGTCGCCACCCCACCATGTCCACCAGGTGTCGATCAACAGCGACGTCGGCAGCAGACCCGCGAGCCACAGGGCGAGGACGCTGACACTCGCGCTCACGGTGCACGCAGCCAGCGCGCCCAAGCCGAACAGCCGCACGATCGAAGCCGGCCCGTCGAGCGTCAGCGGTCCTTTGGCAGTGCGGCGAACCAGCCACGCGCCGAGCGCCGCTTGCAGGGTCGCCCCACTGGCGATGGCCAGGCCCGTCAGAACGCTGCGAACCGCATGCTGCTGGTCGCCGCTGAAGTAGACGACGGTCTGGACGCTCAGGCTGCCGATCGCCACGGTCGGCAAGGCACGCCAACCATAAACCAGCGTTGCAGCCAGCGCGATGCCGGCCGAAGGGAACAAGGGCGAGGCGTAGCCCGGCGGGATCGCCAGTTGCAACGATGCTGCACCGACGAGCACGTAGGCCAGTGCAACCAAGGCCAGCGTTGCCAGCGATGCAGCAACGGGTGCAGGGGCGGCGAGCGCCGGGCTGGTGGTGATGGGCGTGTCGGCCATGTGGGCGGAGGCGGGCGGCTGAGAGCCTACCACCGGCGATCACCGCGGCGGTGCCCGCATGACGCTAGGCATCTCCCTGTGCCGTGGCCGCTGTCACGCCGGCACGTGGCACAGGCCGGGCCGTCATGATCGCTGCACTCTCGTGCCGCCGGCTCAGACGTTGAACAGGAAGTTCAGCACATCCCCATCCCGGACCACGTAGTCCTTGCCCTCGGCGCGCATCTTGCCGTGGTCCTTCGCGCCCTGCTCGCCCTTGAAGGCGATGAAGTCGTCGAAGGCGATGGTCTGCGCGCGGATGAAGCCGCGCTCGAAGTCGGTGTGAATCACGCCAGCGGCCTGCGGTGCCGTGTCACCGATGTGGATGGTCCAGGCCCGAACCTCCTTCACGCCGGCCGTGAAATAGGTCTGCAGGCCCAGCAACTTGAACGCTGCGCGGATCAGCCGGTTCAGGCCGGGTTCGTCCTGCCCCATCTCCCGCAGGAACATCAGCCGGTCTTCGTCCGACATGTCGGCCAGCTCGGCCTCCGTTTTCGCACAGATGGCGACCACCGGCGCCCTCTGGCCCTCGGCGTAGGCCCGCAGCTTGTCCAGGTAAGGGTTGTTCTCGAAGCCGCCCTCGTCGACGTTGCCGACGAACATCGCCGGTTTCGCGGTGATCAGGCACAGCGGCTTCAGGATCGTTTGCTCTTCCTTGCTGAAGTCGATACCGCGCACCGGCTTGGCCTGGTCCAGCGCCGCCTGGCATTTCTGCAGCACATGGACCAGCTTCGCAGCCTCTTTGTCATTGCCCGACTTCGCGGCCTTGAGGGAGCGCTGCAGCGTCTTCTCGACCGTGGCGAGGTCGGCCAGGCACAGCTCGGTCTGGATGACCTCGATATCGGAAATCGGATCCACCTTGCCGGCCACGTGGACCACGTTGTCGTCATCGAAGCAGCGCACCACATTGACCAGTGCATCGGTCTCGCGGATGTGCGCGAGGAATTGATTGCCCAGGCCTTCACCCTTGGACGCGCCGGCCACCAGCCCGGCGATGTCGACGAATTCGACGATCGCCGGCACGATGCGTTCCGGCCTGACGATGACCGACAGCGCCTGCAAGCGCGAATCCGGCAATTCGACGATGCCGACATTCGGCTCGATGGTGCAGAAGGGATAATTCTCGGCGGCAATACCGGCTTTGGTCAGCGCATTGAAAAGAGTGGACTTGCCGACATTGGGCAGTCCCACAATGCCGCATTTGAGGCTCATGGCAGGCAGAACTTTCGATGTGAGTGTGGCGGCGGAGGCTGCAGTGCCCCGAGTGCCGGGGGTTGCTTGCTGCGATTTTACCGGCGTGGCCTTATGCTCTCATCCTGTTCATTACAAACTCAAAGGACATCGGTATGGCGAAGTCACTCGCTCGGATTCAGAAAGAAATAGCGGCCCTTCAGCGTCAGGCAGAAGCGCTCAAGAAGCAGGAAGCGAAAGACGTGATTGAGCGCATCCGCGAGGCGATCACTTTCTACGGGCTGACGGCGGCGGACCTGGGTCTGAGCGCAGCCACCCGCCAAACGCGGGTCGCAGCAGGCGCAAAGAAGAAGGCCAAGACCGCCGGCAAGGTGAAGTTCCGCGACGACGCGGGCCACAGCTGGTCGGGTCACGGCCGGCGCCCGCAATGGTTCCTGGACGCGATCGCCAGCGGCAAGACGCCGCAAGACCTGGCCGCGTGAGCCCGAGCCGAAGGCCCGCGCGACGGCCGCGGGCCGGGGCGCGGCCGTCGTGCCCTCAGGTCGACAGTGTGCGACCGAGCTTTTGCTGGACCGACTCGAGCTTGGACTGCAGGCGCCCGCCCGGGCCGGCGCGGTAGTCGATCTTGATCTGCGTGCCCACGCGGTCGCAATCGGCGCTCATCGCTTCGAAGCAGGCCGTGACGACCGCCATCACCTCGTTCCACTCGCCTTCCAGGATCGTGCCCATCGGCGTGAGCTGGTAGGGCACGCCGCTCTTGTCGATGATGTCGAGCGAGCGGGCGACGAAGGGGCTGACGCTTTCGCCCTTGGCGAATGGGGCCATCGAGAATTCGAGCAGAACCATGGGAGTCTCCTTTTTCGGCAGGGGCGCAGGGCCCATGCCGGTGGCGCAGGCGGGGCAGGGCTGATAACGCTCGAATGCCGTTCGCATCCGATGTCGCAGGCCTGTTGCGCAAGCTCTGTGCCCGAGGTCGCCACGCAGGCCTGCACTGTCTGCGCCAGCGTGCAGGCAGATGAAGAAGCGGGGCTCGTGGTGTGCGGGCCGGTTGGCTGGAACACCACGAGCCCTGCCCTCGGCCGGCCGCGATGCGACGCTTGTCACAGCGGTGTCGGCGACACGTGTCTCCCCGGCCGGTGGGCAGACCTGTCGTCGAGCCGACTCGGCGAGGCGTCGTCGATCTCGTGCAGTAGCTCAGTCCACCCAGCGCCGCGCCGCCGATTCCACCACGGCCGGCAGCGGCAGCAAGGTCGCCCGCTGCGCACGCAGCCAGCGCGCATCGTTGCCGTCGAACAGGGAGTCGCGCAGCAATTGCGTCGCGTCGAGGGCCTCGAGGTCGAGCGCGTGCTCATCGAGGCGCGTCAGCGTGCGCAGGATGTCGTCACGCAGCCGTGAACGCTGCTTGGTCTTGGGGTCGACGATCTCGCCATCGAGACCGAAGCGGCAGGCCTGGAAGCGGTTGAAGGTGTAGACCAGGTAGTCGTCCTCGCTCGGCTCGAACGGCTTCTCTTCGCGCAGCTGGCGGCAGATGCACTGCAGGTAGCAGGCCAACGCCGCGGCCTTGTCGACGGTGAGCGGCGTGTCGCACACGCGCAGCTCGATGGTGCCGAACTCGGGCTTGGGCCGGATGTCCCAGTAGAAGTCCTTCATCGACTGCACGACGCCGGTGGCGGTCATCTTGTCGAAATAGCCGCCGAACTCGTCCCAGCTGCGCACGAAGGGCGCACGACCCGATAGCGGGAAGGCGAATACCGAGTTGAGCCGTGCCGAGTCGAAACCGGTGTCCTGCCCTTGCACATAGGGCGACGACGCGCTCAGCGCGATGAAATGGGGGACGTAACGGCTCAAGGCGTGCAGCAGCCACAGCGCCTGGTCGCCGTCCGGGCAGCCGACGTGCACATGCTGGCCGAACACGGTGAACTGCTTGGCGAGGTAACCGTACAGCTCGCTGATGTAGCGAAAGCGCTCGGCCGGGAAGATCTGCTGCTCGCTCCAGTGCTGGTAGGCGTGAGTGCCGCCGCCGGCGATGGCGATGTTGAGCTTGCGTGCCGCACGGGCGAGCTGATCGCGCATGTCGCGCAACTCGTCGCGCAACGGGCCGTGGCGGCGCTGCACCGAGCTGCCGATCTCGATCATGCTGCGCGTGATCTCGGGCTTGATGTCCCAGGCGCCGCCGTGCTTCGCGGTTTCGCGCAGCAGGTCTTCGGCCTGCGGGGCGAGATCGAAGTCGTGGGTGCTGAGCAGCTGCAGTTCGAGCTCGACCCCGAGCGTCAGCGCTTCGGAGGGGGTGAAGTCTTGCAAGGGCATGGTTCAGCTCCGTTCCGGGACTTCACGGGCGAGGCGGCGCAGGCCGAGCACCGACCACACGGGACCGCTGAGCTGCATCAGCGTGACGGCGATCACCAGTGCCTGCAGCACGCCGGCGTCGACGACCGGCGCGTCGGCCGGCCAGCCGTAGGTGCTGGCCCCCAGCAGCAGGGCCGACTGCGCCATCGGCTGCAGCGCCACCGTGAGGGCCAGTGCCTGGCGCATGCTCAGGCCGCTGGGACGCGCCAGTGCAGCGACCGCCAGCCCCTTGCCGAGTGCACGCGCGACGATGATCGCCAGCGCCCAGGGCCACAGGCTCCAGTAGCTCTCGACCGAGCTGACCAGTCCGAGGCTCACGAACAGCAGCACCGTGAGGGCGGCACCGGCGGTGCCGAGCTGGGGCTCGACGGTCAGGCCATGTCCCATGCGCGTGCGCGCCACGATGCCGGCCACCAGCAGCGCCAGCAGCGGCGACAGCGTCCACTGCGCGGCGAGCAGGGCGCCGAGCACCAACAGGCCGATCTGCAGCACCGCGCTGGCCATCGTGCGGCGCATGGGCTTGGACATCCAGGTGAGCAGCAAGCCGAGCAGCGCACCGAGCAGGAAGGAGCCGCACAACACGTAGACGGCGTTGGCCAGCGCCGGCAGCCACTCCGAACTCAGTGGCGCATCGGCGGCCGCGATCACGCGCCAGATCTTGAGCGCCAGCACGGCGAGCACGCTGTTGAGCGCCGTCATCATGAGCAGTCGCTCGGTCACCTGACCCCGCGGCTGGGTTTCGTGCACCGCCGCCATCGTGATGACCGGCGAGGTGGCCATCGCGACCGCACCGGCCAGTGCGGCCGACATCGCCGGCGCCCCCAGCATCACCAGGCCCACGGTGACGGCGGCGGCGGCCAGCAGGGCCTCGGCCACGCACTGGAGCGCCAGCGTCGGGTTGTCGAACAGCCAGCGCGGGCGGATGCGCGAACCGAGCTCGAACACCAGCACGCCGACGGCCAGATCGAGCAGGGGCTTCCATGGGTCGAGGTCGGTGCGCTCCAGCAAGCGCAAGGCCAGCGGGCTGGCGAGCACGCCGACCAGCATGTGGCCACAGGTCCGCGGCAGGCGGGTCCAGCGACGCACGGCCTCGCCGGTGACGACCGCGATGATGATGAGCAACGCGATCCCCAGCACGGGGTCGGCGCCGCGCAGACCTTCCAGTGTCCACAGCGGTGCCGTGGGCAAGACGAGAGCGGACGTCTCCATGGCGTTGTGGTTCTCCTTGGCGCTTGCGCACACCATGGGGTGTGCTGTGGTGCAGAGCGGTGGTCCGGTCCGCGACTCGGGGCCAGGCGATCTTGAAAGACACGCGGGTGGCCCCACAATGCTCGGCGCACGTTCAGGCACTCAATGCGCGTGCACCCTGTCAACGATTCTCAGGCCGCCATGACCAAGCAGACCCTGTCATTCCAAGCCGAAGTGCAACAGCTGCTGCACCTCGTTACCCACTCCTTGTACTCTAACAAGGAGATCTTCCTGCGCGAGCTGATTTCCAACGCCTCCGATGCCTGCGACAAGTTGCGCTTCGAGGCACTGAACGAGACCGCACTGTACGAGGATGCGCCGACGCTGGACGTTCGCGTGAGTTTCGACAACGAGGCGCGCACGATCACGATCGCCGACAACGGCATCGGCATGAGCGCCGACGAGGCGATCGCGAACCTCGGCACCATCGCCAAGAGCGGCACGCGCGAGTTCGTCGGAAAGCTGTCGGGCGAGCAGGCCAAGGATGCCCAGCTGATCGGCCAGTTCGGCGTCGGCTTCTACAGCGGCTACATCGTTGCCGACCGCATCACGGTCGAGTCGCGCCGCGCCGGCCTGAAGCCGGACCAGGGTGTGCGCTGGAGCAGCGCCGGCACCGGGGACTTCGAGGTCGAGAACCTCACGCGCGCGCAGCGCGGCACCGCGGTGACGCTGCACCTGCGCGAAGGCGAGGACGAATTCCTGAGTGCCTGGAAGCTCAAGTCCGTCATCGGGCGTTACTCCGATCACATTTCCTTGCCGATCCTGATGCGCGAGCAGCTGTGGGACGCAGAGAAGAGCGAGTACGTGACGAAGGAGACTTGGGAGACGGTCAACAAGGCCGCGGCCTTGTGGGCCCGCCCGAAGAGCGAGATCACCGATGCCGAGTACAAGAGCTTCTACGAGCAGTTCAGCCACGACAGCACGCCGCCGCTGGCGTACACGCACAACCGCGTCGAGGGTCGCAGCGAGTACATCCAGCTGCTCTACCTGCCGGCCAAGGCGCCGCATGACCTCTGGAACCGCGACCGGCAGGGCGGCATCAAGCTGTACGTGAAGCGTGTCTTCATCATGGACGATGCGCAGGCGTTGATGCCGAGCTACCTGCGCTTCGTCAAGGGTGTGATCGACTCGAGCGACCTGCCGCTGAACGTGTCGCGCGAGCTGTTGCAGGAAAGCCGCGACGTGAAGGCGATCCGCGAGGGGTCGACCAAGCGGGTGCTGAGCATGCTGGAGGAGATGGCGGGCAGCGATGATGTTGCCCGTCGCGATCAGTACGCCGCGTTCTGGCGCGAATTCGGCGCGGTGTTGAAGGAAGGCGTGGGCGAAGACCATGCGAACCGCGAGCGCCTGGCCAAGCTGCTGCGCTTCGCGTCGACGCAGGCCGACGAGGGGGTGTCGCTGGCCGACTACGTGACGCGCATGAAGGATGGTCAGGAGGCGGTCTACTACATCACCGCGGACACCGCGGCCGCGGCGCGCCACAGCCCGCAGCTCGAGGTGTTCCGCAAGAAGGGCATCGAGGTGCTGTTGCTCACCGACCGCGTCGACGAGTGGATGCTCGCGCACCTGTTCGAGTTCGAGGGCAAGCCGCTGCAGAGCGTCGCCAAGGGCGCCGTCGATCTGGGCAAGCTGCAGGACGAGGGCGAGAAGCAGCAGGCCGAGGCCGCCGCCGAGGCCTTCAAACCGCTGCTGGCGAAGCTGAAGGACGCGCTGAAGGACCGTGCCAAGGACGTGCGTGTGACGACGCGGCTCGTCGATTCACCGGCCTGCCTGGTGGTGGAGGACGGCGACATCAGCGGACATCTCGCGCGCCTGCTGAAGCAAGCCGGCCAGAGCGCGCCGGCCAGCCTGCCGATCCTGGAGGTGAACACGGAGCATGCGCTGGTCAAGCGACTGGACGGCGCCGAGCGCTTCGACGACCTGGCGCAGGTGCTGTTCGACCAGGCCGTGCTGGCCGAGGGCGGGCAGCTCGACGACCCGGCCGCCTACGTACAGCGCGTGAACCGGCTGCTGGTCTGAGCCGCATCCCGGCCGCGAGCAACCTCCTGGAACTCAACAGCTAGGCGTCGGTCATCAGTTCGATCTGCACCAGCAGGTGCTCGATCTGCTGGGACCAGTAGCTCGGCGCGCCGAACCAGGGAAACGCGGCCGGGAAGGCCGGGTCGTCCCAGCGCTGCGCGAGCCAGGCGCTGTGGTGGATCATGCGCAAGGTGCGCAGCGCCTCGATCAGCGCGAGCTCGCGGCGGTCGAAGTCGCAGAAGGTCTCGTAGCCTTCCAGCAGCGCGGCGAGCTGCTGCCGGGCGACATCCGGGTCGCCGGACAGCAGCATCCACAGGTCCTGGACGGCCGGCCCCATCGCCGCGTCGTCGAGGTCGACGAAATGCGGCCCCTGCGGCGTCCACAACAGGTTGCCCGGGTGGAAGTCGCCGTGCAGGCGCAGCGAGCGCAGCGGCGCGGCCGCCGCGAAATGCTGAGCGACCAGCATGAGCGCCTGACGAGAGACTTCGGACCAGCGAGGAAGTTCGGCGGCCGTGATCGTGTTCGTGTCCAGCAGCCATTCGCGCGGCGTCCAGCCGAGCGTGTCGGCGTCGAGCGTGCGTCGGTGCAGGAAGGGCCGCTGCCGCCCCACGGCGTGCAGGCGGCCGATGAAGCGGCCGATCCATTCGAGCACTTCCGGGTCGTCGAGCTCCGGCGCGCGCCCGGCGCGGCGCGGCGCGACCGCGAAGCGCGCGGTTCCGAGCTGCGCCAGCGTCGGCGGCTCGCCGAACACTTCGAGCGTGCCGCGGGCCACTTGCCGGTCCAGCACCAGCGGCGGCACCGCCGGCACTTCTGCCGCAGCGAGTTCGAGCGCGTAGGCATGCTCTTCGAGGATTTGGGCGTTGCTCCAGCGAGCGGGGCGGTAGAATTTTGCGACGACGGTGCTGCCGTCCTCGAGGGCCACCTGGAACACCCGGTTTTCGTAGGAGTTCAACTGCAGCAGCCGGCCGTCGCCGTAGAGGCCGGCGTCGGCCATCGCGTCCAGCACGGCGTGCGGTGTCAGTTCGGCAAAAGGCTGCTGCGGTGTTGCGTTTTCCATGCGGCGATGCTCGCACGCGAGCAGCGCATTCAGCGCAGGGAGCCTGGCGCCGAGTCGTGCGAGGGCGCTGACATCGGCGCGAACTCGCTGCTCGGGCCGTCGAGCCGGCTGTCGGGCGCGAAGAACGAGTCCTGTGGGAAGCCCGAATCGGCCCAGCGTGCCGATCGCTCGGCGCGGCGCGTGCGCACGGTGTCGGACAGCGTGCTGCGCGCTTGCTGGAAGTTCTTCGGCGGCGGCGCCAGCGGCGCCTGGCGCGGCACGGCGCCCTGGGGGCGCAGCAGCAATTGCAACTCGCTCATCGGTGGCAGGTTCTCGGCCCGGCACGACAAGTAGCGGATTCGGCAGGCATCGAGCACCGACTGCTTGATCCTGCTGGCGCGTCGTGACACGCCGCGCTCGGGTTCAAGGTCAATGACGGCGATGACGCGCCCGTTGGGGCTGCAGACCGCGAAACTGACGTGCAGGCTGCCGAGCAGGTCGAACCAGTAGCGGACCCGCCGCGGATCGCGTGGCTGGCAAAGCCGAACCAGCGGAAGCTTGGCGAGCACGATGTACTGCGGCAAGGCCTCGCGCAGCATGCGCATCGTGCGCCTTTCGTCTGAATTGAGTACCGGCCGGGCCATCACCAGCCATTGTTTGGGCAGCGACCTGCGCTGGCTGTGCGAATGGGAGTACCGCCCGGCCGCGAATGCACCGATCAAGGCGGCGCCCGCGAGCAGCAAATACAGCCAATGGGGCATCGTCATGAAAGGGAAAGTCGCGTGACGGAAACGCCACGGCACTGCGCGGTCGGTCCGGCATGCTAGTCACCGCCGGCGGGTCGCGGCATCCCCTCAGGTGAGTGCTTGTCGCGCAACCACGACGTCCCCGCTTCATTCCGAGGCGACGTGGGCTCCTTTCGCGAACTGCGCACGGACTTCGTTCACCGCGTCGAAAAGGTGCTCCAGGCGCATGGCATGGCGCATGATCCGATGGTTGACCTCGGCTGCATAGGTTTCCACCATCTCTTCGACTTGGCTTGCCAAGGTGTCGGGCGGCAGCGTCAGCCACGCTTCCGACTCGCTGCCGTCACGCACCACCTTGGCGCCTGCATTCCGGGCGATCTTCAGCATTGCCGTGTTCTCGCTCAGCGCATGGATGAACAGGGTCTCGGTGCTCCGGTTGCGGGCGTGCATGACAGCGTGTTCGAACAACCGGGCACCGTAGCCGCGGCCACGGGCCTGCGGCAACACCGAAACACCGAATTCGACCATCGCCGGACGGCTGCTCAGCTGTGGCGGGCGCTCGTACGCGAGATGCGCCACCGCAACCAACTCGAGACGACGGTTGAAGATGCCGAACACTTCATCACGGTCGAAGTCGATGCCGGTCACGTAGTTGGCGATCTGCTCGTCACTCGCCGTGTGGCCGAAGCGCAGGTAGCGGTCGCCCGGAGGCAGCGCGATCAAGTGGGTCGTGATCCGTTTGCGGTAGCGTTCGGCAAGCGAGCGGATCGGAACCCACCGGAATACGCCGCCGCGCGCCGGCACCGAAGCCGGCTCGGGCTGAACAGGCCGTTCAGTGAGCGGGTCAAGGCTGCTGGAGCTTGCGGGCACGGGCGGCATGGTGAATTAAGGGTTTACCCTTGTATTGTAGCGAGTGAGATGGGCTGCAGGGATTCTTGGGTGGGGTGTCCCCTCCGGAGTTGCTCCGTATGCAGTGGGTCGCGCTGTTCGCAGGTGCGTACCTGCCTTATACTCACAGGCTTTCCCGTCTTCCGACTCCGGGAAGTGACAGGGCGTCTCGTGTGCGCCCGATGTTCCGCCTAAGAGGCCTCGCACCCGCCCGCACGGTACTTCCGTCGGTCAGTGCATCACAAGAGGCACCGACCGCGGAAGCGAAGAGCCGGGATTTCCACTCAGTCATTTGTCATGAAAACCTTCAGCGCCAAACCGGCCGAAGTGACGCACGAGTGGTTTGTGATTGACGCGACCGACAAGGTCCTCGGCAGGGTTGCCAGCGAAGTGGCCCTCCGTTTGCGTGGCAAGCACAAGCCTATCTACACGCCTCACGTCGATACCGGCGACTTCATCGTCATCGTCAACGCCGACAAGCTCCGTGTCACGGGCAACAAGGCCAACGACAAGGTGTACTACCGCCACTCCGGGTATCCGGGCGGGATCTACGCGACCAAGTTCAAGGACATGCAGGCCAAGCACCCCGGCCGTGCATTGGAGAAGGCCGTCAAGGGCATGCTCCCCAAGGGCCCACTGGGCTACGCGATGATCAAGAAGCTGAAGGTTTATGCCGGTGCCACGCACCCGCATACCGCCCAGAGCCCCAAGGCGCTGGAAGTCTAAGGAGCGGCGATGATTGGCAATTGGAATTATGGGACCGGCCGCCGCAAGTCTTCGGTGGCGCGCGTGTTCATCAAGAAGGGCACCGGCCAGATCACGGTCAATGGCAAGCCGGCCGAGCAGTACTTCGGCCGGCAGACCTCGATCATGATCGTCAAGCAGCCGTTGTTCCTGACGAACAATGTCGAAGCCTTCGACATCAAGGTCAACGTCCACGGCGGTGGCGAATCGGGTCAGGCCGGTGCCGTGCGTCACGGCGTGACGCGTGCGTTGATCGACTATGACGCGGCGCTGAAGCCCGAACTCAGCCGCGCCGGCTTCGTGACCCGCGATGCGCGCGAAGTCGAGCGCAAGAAGGTCGGCCTGCACGGAGCGCGCCGCCGCAAGCAGTTCAGCAAGCGCTGATCTGCCTCAGAGCGAGAAAAAAGGCCGCCTTCGGGCGGCTTTTTCATTTGTGCTGCAAGTTCGTCTTCCGGTTGCACATCCGCACCGAGCGCAGAGGGGGGCTGCCTAGAATGAGCATTTTGGATTTGCCGAAACGCCATGCGCTGGAAGCTGCTGCGCCGCCGCTTGTCGATCAGTGCTCCGCGCATGATTGTGCGCAGCCATTTGCCCTGGCCGATGCGCTGGGCGGTGCTGGCGCTGGCGCTGGGTTTCTCGGCCGCCCTGGCCCTGTGGGCCTTCGAGTTTGGCAGGGACATTGCCGGGCTAGACCGGCTTGATCGGGTTCAGTCGCCTACGCCGGTGGCGTCCGACGCGACCGATCTCGAGCAGTTGCGTAGCGAGCGCGACAAGGCGCAGAGCATCGCCAACACTGCCGAGAGTCTGCTGAAGACCGAGCGCACGACACAGGAGCGCCTCGTGGGCCAGATCAAGGCGCTGGAAGCCGAGAACATGGTGCTCAAGGGCGACCTGGGCTTTTTCGAGCGCCTGCTGCCGACCAGCGGCAAAGCGGAATTGGTGGTGCGCGGTCTGCAGGCCGAGGTGGTCGGCAGCGGTCAGCTCCGCTATCAGTTGCTGGTGATGCAGCAGGGCAAGGCGCCGACCGAGTTCAAGGGCCGCTATGAATTGACGCTGCGGGGCCAGCTTGGCGGCCAGTCGTGGTCGCAGCAGCCGTCCGGTGCGCAGCGGTCCTTGCAGTTCCGGCAGTACCAACGCGTCGATGGCATGTTGGAGTTCCCCGCACTCGTTGTGGTCGACGCCCTGCAGGTCAGGGTGCTGGATGCGCAGGGTGGGGTGCGAGCCAGTCAGGATGTGAGCCTGTAGTGAGTCGTCGAAAGCACTCTAACGTTGGAGACTAGAAGATGTTTGGAATGCGCAAACAGCCGCCGATTCGTACCCTCGTCGGCGAGGGGATAGTGATCGAAGGAGAGATCCGTTTCACCGAAGGTCTGCGCATCGACGGGCGAGTGCTCGGCAACGTGCTTGCTCTGGGCGATGAGCGCAATCTGTTGGTGATCGGCGAGAAAGCCAGTATCGCGGGCAGGGTTAAAGCCGGGCACGTGATCGTCAACGGCGAGGTCCGTGGCCCCGTCGAGTCGGACGAACTGCTGGAACTGCAACCGAAGGCGCGCATAGAGGGCAATGTGCGTTACGAGCGCCTGGAAATGCACCAGGGTGCCCAAGTTCATGGCGAACTGCGCCCCTTGAATGTCGAAGACAAACCCGCACTTCGACTGGCGGCCAATGCAGTCTTGAGCGCGGTCGGTCACAATACCCGAACGGTCACGGACCGCGAGTCACAGGAGTCTCCATGAGCGCCGTTGCAGAACACATTGCCACCGAAATGCCGCCTGCCCCCATCGTCTTCACCGACAGTGCGGCAGGCAAGGTCAAACAACTGGTCGAGGAAGAAGGCAATCCCGAGCTGAAGCTCCGCGTCTTCGTGCAGGGTGGCGGGTGTTCGGGATTCCAGTACGGCTTCACCTTCGACGAGATCGTCAACGACGACGACACGAAGATGGAGAAGAACGGCGTGATGTTGCTGATCGACGCGATGAGCCTGCAATACCTGGTCGGTGCCGAGATCGACTACAAGGAAGACTTGGAAGGCGCCCAGTTCGTCATCAAGAACCCCAACGCCACCACCACCTGTGGTTGTGGCTCGAGCTTTTCGACCTGAGACGACGCCAATCTCTCTTCCCGGGTTTCGAGCCAAAGCCGCCTTCGGGCGGTTTTGTCGTTTCCGCGGTCTCTCAGGCCGGATAGAAGGCACCCAGCACGCGCGGTCCTGCGGCCCCCGTCACTTCCTTCAAGGAGCCGGGGCGGCCTTCGATGTGAGCGCGGGCAAGCCACGCAAAGGCGGCCGCCTCGACCTGCAATGGCGGCAGCCCGCGCGCGGCGCTCGACATCACCCGGGTGTTCGGCAGAGCGATCTGCAAGCGGCGCATCAGCTCCAGATTCAGCGCGCCACCGCCGCACACCAGCAACTCGGCCGCGCCGGGCAAATGACGTTGCAGGTCCTGCGCGATGACCTGGACGGTCAACTCGCAAAGCGTTGCCTGGACGTGTTGTGCAGGCGCATTCGGAAAACCGTCCAACAGGGTTTCGAGCCAGGCCGCGTGGAAGTCGTCGCGGCCCGTGCTCTTGGGAGGTGGCAGCGCGAAGTACGGGTCGCGCCGTGCCGCCGCGAGCAGGGCGGGCAGCACCTCTCCGCTGGCTGCCCAGCTCCCCTTGTCATCGTAGGCTTGGCCGCGGTGGTGCAGGCACCACAGATCCATCAGCGCATTGCCGGGCCCGCAATCGAAGCCCCGCACGACCTCGTCACCGCCCGGCAGCAGCGTGAGGTTGCTGATGCCTCCGATGTTGACGACCGCCACGTCCTCTCCGCGGTGGCCGAAGTGAGCATGGTGGAAAGCCGGCACCAGTGGAGCCCCCTGGCCACCGGCCGCGACGTCGCGGCTGCGCAGATCGGCCACCACGGCGATGCCGGTCAATTCGGCCAGCAGTGACGGTGCATTGAGCTGCAGCGTGTAGCCGACGCCATCGAACTGGCCTGGACGATGGCGCACCGTCTGCCCATGAGCGCCGATGGCACGCACCGGGCCCGGGGCCTGCTCGAGGAGCTCCGCGACGAGCGCCGCGTATACCTTCACCAATGCATTGGCGGCCAGCGCCGCGCGGTGAAGTTCGTTGTCGCCGGGGCTGTTCAGGGCGAGCAACTCGGCGCGCAGCGTTCGGTCGAACGAGCGATGCGCGTGGGCAATGACCTGCAGCCGTTCGCCACTGAACTGGGCCAGCACGCCGTCAGCACCGTCGATCGAGGTGCCGGACATCAGGCCAATGTACAGGTCGCTCATCACGTCATCCTAAGCCGGTCCGCACCGGATCCGCGCATGAAAAAGCCCGCCGGAGCGGGCTCTTCACACCGGGTGGTCAGTTCACTCGAAGCGCGCCACGGCCAGCGTCGAAGCCACCTGAAGCTGCGATCTCGCCGATGCCGCAATCTCGGTGAAACGCGCCCGCGCCGCGGGCGAGATGGTCAAGGCTTCGGATGCGCGCGCGATCGTCATCGGGTCCTGGACCTGGCCTCGCACGCGGAACTCGAAATGCAGGTGCGGTCCGGTGGCCCAGCCGGTGGCGCCGACGGCACCGACCACCTGGCCCTGGTCGATGCGCTGGCCGCGCTTCACCTCCAGGCGGCTCAAATGGGCATAGCGGGTTTCGCGCTCGCCAGCGTGACGGATGATCGCGATGTTGCCGTAGCCGTTCTGCCAGCCGGCAAACTCGACCACGCCATCGCCGACGGCGCGCACCGGTGTTCCGCTCGGGGCACCGTAGTCGACACCCAGGTGAGCGCGCCACGTCTGCAGGATAGGGTGCAGGCGCATCGAGAAACCCGAGGTCACGCGCGAGAAGGCCATCGGCGAGGCCAGGAACATGCGCGTCTTGCTGCGGCCGTCGAGCCCGAAATAACCGCCCTTGGTCTTGCCGTTCGTTGCGGTTTCCTGGAACCACACGGCGTCGTGCGTGTGTCCGTCGTTGATGAACTGCGCCGCCAGCACCCGGCCGCAAGCCTGGTTCCAGGTGACGGGTTCGCCATCAGCCGTGAGCGCCTCGTACAGCACGGTGAAAGTGTCGCCGCGCTTGAGCTCGCGACGGAAGTCGATGTCGGTGCTGAACAGTTCGGCCAGCTGTGTCGTCACCGTGTCGGGCAGCCGCGAATCGTCCGCGGCGGCGAACAGCGAGCTCTGGATGGTTCCGGACCCGAGCCTGACCTCGGTCGACAGCGGCGCCTGTTCGGTGTGGGCTCGCAGTCCCAGTGCGTCGCGCTCGATCGTCAGCCGGGTGAATCGTGTCGAAGACTGCTCGCCTGCTTCGGCCGGTGAGCGGACCGTGAGACGGGTGAGCCGGCCGTTGGTTGCCAGCGCCTGCACCATTTTGCCGGGGCGGCCTTCGAGCACTGCCCGCGCGGTGCTGTCACGCCGCAGGAAGGCAGCGGCCTCCGAGTCGTCGATGCCCAGGCGCTGCAGCAGTGTGTCGGCGGTATCGCTGCTGCGCGTCAGTTCGCTGTGATAGAGCGGCAGCGAATGCGTTTCAAGTGCTTGCAACTGCGCGTCGAGCGCGAGGGGCGTGACGCTTTGCGTCAGCACGCGGCGCGGCAGGTCGGCCGCATCGGGTGCGAGCGGCGCAACGCCGAAGGCCGTGACGGCGGTGCCCAGCAGCAACGTGACCACGGCAGCGGTCAGCCGACGCGGGTGGCGCTGCAGCAGCCCATCCGTGCGCTCGACGAGGCGCAGCAAGGAAGCAGAAGTGTTCAATCCCGACGATCCCAAATACTGCCGGTCATCGCGGCTGCGCTGGCAGCGGCCGCTTGCGGCGTGGTTAGCGTGTGCAACTGACGGTGGCGGGGCGTTGCCCCTCTAGAATCCCGTCACGCCGCAGACGCGCGATTGTATCGATGGCCCTTCCTGCGGCCCTGTGTAAAGCCCAAATCCTGCTCATGTCCCACCCTGCTGATCAGGTTAACGCCTCAACGACTCCTGAATTACTGGCTTCTGCTGCCAAGTTCAAGATAACGGACCGCGCTCAGGCCGCCATGGCCGTCAGCCTCCGGGGTTGCGACGAACTGCTGCCACAGGACGACTGGCTGCGAAAGCTCGCCAAGTCCGATGCAACCGGCGTGCCACTGCGCATCAAACTGGGCCTGGACCCGACCGCGCCCGACATCCACCTGGGCCACACCGTCGTGCTGAACAAGATGCGCCAACTCCAGGACCTGGGGCATCAGGTGATCTTCCTGATCGGTGACTTCACCTCGATGATCGGCGATCCGTCGGGCCGCAACGCCACGCGTCCGCCGCTGACGCGCGAGCAGATCGAAGCCAATGCCCAGACCTACTACCGGCAGGCCAGCCTGGTTCTGGATCCTTCGAAGACCGAGATCCGCTACAACTCCGAATGGAGCGATCCGCTCGGGGCACGCGGCATGATCCAGCTCGCTTCGCGCTACACCATCGCGCGGATGATGGAGCGCGATGACTTCACCAAGCGCTTCAAGGCCGGCGTGCCGATTTCGGTGCACGAGTTCCTCTACCCGCTGATGCAAGGGTACGACTCGGTGGCGTTGAAGTCGGATCTCGAGCTCGGCGGCACCGACCAGAAGTTCAACTTGCTCGTCGGCCGTCAACTGCAGGCCGAATACGGCCAGGAGCCGCAGTGCATCCTGACCATGCCGCTGCTCGAAGGGCTGGACGGCGTCGAGAAGATGTCGAAGAGCAAGAACAACTACATCGGCATCACCGAGCCGGCAAACAGCATGTTCGCGAAACTGCTGTCCATCAGCGACACGCTGATGTGGAAGTACTTCACCTTGCTGAGCTTCCGCTCCGAGGCCGAGATCGCCGCGCTGAAAGCCGAGGTCGAGGCTGGCCGCAACCCGAAGGATGCCAAGGTGCTGCTGGCCAAGGAGATCACCACCCGCTTTCACAGCGCGGCGGCGGCCGACACGGCCGAGGCGGATTTCCAGAACCGCGCCAAGGGCGGCGTGCCGGACGACGTTCCCGACGTGGCTCTGACCGGTGCGCCGCTGGGCATCGGCGCGCTGCTGAAGCAGGCCAAGCTCGTGACCTCGGGCAGCGAAGGCTTGCGGATGGTCGAGCAGGGCGGCGTGCGGATCGACGGCGCCGCGGTCAGCGACAAGGCGCTGAAGCTCGGTGCCGGTGTTTACGTGGTCCAGGTCGGCAAGCGCAAGTTCGCTCGCGTGACGCTCGGCTAGCCGCCGCCGGTCCGAACCTCGGCCGGTGCGGGCGACGGTGGCCTGCTCCTCGGCGGTCATGACAAACTAATGTCATGAAAACCCACCCGCGACTGGAACGAAAAGCGCTTGGCATCGCGTGCCCGCCGAGGTGGGGGTGCTCGTGAGTGCCCTGCGTCGCCTGCTCAACCGCATCGACCGCCGGCTCGACAGCAACAGCCTGCACGAGCCGCTGACCCGCAGCGAGCGCCCGCCGGGCGGCGGTGTGCCTTGTCTCGTGTCGCACGCGCTGGAACACGCCGTGAAGACTGCGCATCAGTTCGATGCCGACGCACGGCTCAAGCATGTGCTCGCGCCGCAGGGTGCTGCGAGCGATGGCGCCGCGCGGCGCTGGGAGTTCGTGTTCGACCTGCCGCAGCGGCGCGCCAAGATGCTCAGCCAGTGGTACCTCGATGGCGACCGCAAGTTCGGCCGTTTCGGCCGCGAGTGCTTCGACGCTTCCCTGGTCCCCTTTCCGCCGCTCGACAGCGCGCTGGCGCAAGCGGTCGCTCAGGGCCGGCTGCCCTATGCGCAATGCGCCGCGGCGTGGCGCGAGGAGCGGCGTCGCACGCCGGACCTGCCGCTCGGCCTGCGCGACTCCGACGCGGTGATGGTCGACTTGCTGCGCCAGGGCCTGCAGCCGGACGCCGGCCCCTGGGTGTTGCGCAACGCGCTGCTGCAACCCGGTGGCCACGTCTGGCTCGCGCAGGTCGGCGACACGAGCTTCCACTGCCGATTCAGTTGAACGCGCGTGAAAAAGCCACTCCGCGCAGCGGCTTCTGAGCAGGCTCGACCCGGCTGCAACCCCGCCCAGCGGCGCGGTATCCCGCGTAGCCGGGGACTGCATTCAGTCGGCGTACTGCCCGGCCGACTTGATGACCGGGCCCCACTTCTCGATCTCGGACGAGACCCACTTCTTGTGCTCGGCCGGACTCGTGCGGGCGTCGCTCACGACCACGGCGCCGAGTGCCTCTTCGCGCTTCAGGAAATCGGCATCCTTCAGTGCGGTCTTCAGTGCGGCGTTGACCTTGTCGAGCACCGCCTTCGGCGTGCCCTTCGGTGCGTACAGACCGTGCCAGATGCTGACGTTGAAGCCCTTCATGCCCGATTCGTCGAGCGTCGGCAGCTTGGCCAGTGCCGGCGTCGTCAGGCGCTTGGGCGTTGTCACCGCATAGGCCTTGACCTTGCCGCTTTCGATCTGCGCCGTGGTGTTGGTGGTCTGATCGCACATGAGGTCGACCTGACCGCCGATCAGGTCGGTCATCGCCGGGCCGGTGCCCTTGTAAGGCACCGTGGTCATGTCGACCTTCAAGGTACTCATGAACAGCAGGCCGCACAGGTGCGAGGCAGCGCCGAGGCCGGCGTTCGCGAGATTGACCTTGCCCTTGTTGGCATCGATCCACTTGGTCAGCTCGGCGTAGTTGGCGGCCGGCAGCGTCGGCTTGCCGATCAGCGTCATCGGCACTTCATTGATCAGGCCGAGGTACTCGAAGTCGTCGAGCGTCTTGTACTGCAGGTTGCGGTAGAGCGCCGGCGACGTGGCCATGCCGATGTGATGCAGCAGCAGCGTGTAGCCGTCGGGCAAGGCCTTGGCGACCTTGGCCGCGCCCAGCGTGCCACCCGCACCGCCGACGTTCTCGATCACGATCGTGGCGCCGCCCAGCGGCTTGCGCAGGGCTTCGGCAAAGTCGCGTGCCACCTTGTCGGTCGGGCCACCGGCAGAGAACGGCACGACGATGGTGATCGGCTTTTCCGGGTACTCGGCCAGTGCGCAGGTCATGCTGAAGACTGCAGTGGCGGCGAGCAGGAAGCGTTTCATACGGAACTCCTTCGAGGGAAACTTCAAAGCGTGAGGAATGCTAGAGGCTCCCGCCGGCGGGGCCATGCCGGAAACTACGTAAACGCTGCCACCGGGCCTGCGGCCATCGCGGTGCCGGGTGGCACGCAGGAGGGAGCCCCGAACTGCCCGGGGGTCAGTCGTCGCTGTCGTCCCAGCGTGCCAGCAACTGCTTGAGCTCGTCGCCGAAGCGGCGAATGTCGGCGCTGTTCCTGAGCAGCTTGTCGCTCCATTGCGGCGACTGCGCCGGCTGGCGCACCACGCGCGCGCGGATCGCACCGGCTTCCAATGCCAGTTCGACAACCGCCCGACCGTGCAACTCGAAGCGGCCCGCGCGCTCGACCAGCCGCCATTCGCGCAGGCTGCGCTTGAGCGTGGTGAGTGCCTCTTCGGCCTTGAACGGGGGCGGGGCGAAGAAGTCGTCGGTCATGGCTGTACTCCGGAGCGGCAGGCCGCGTCACGACGGACCGGGCGTCCTCAGGGGTTGGACACGCCCGAGGCCACGTGTCCGGCCGGCACGTGGTGCGCCGCGCTCTCGACGTGGCGCGTCTGATCGTCGAAGAAGAAGTCAGGCTCGAACTCACGCAGGAATTCGCCCTTCGGCAGGCCGCCGAGGAACATCGCCTCATCGACCTCGATGTGCCAGTTCATCAGCGTGCGGATCGCGCGCTCGTGCGCTGGTGCGCTGCGCGCGGTGACCAGCGCGGTGCGCAGGCGCATGCGGTCGGTGCTGGCCTGCTGCAGCTGCTGCAAAGCGTGGAGCAGCGGCTTGAACGGGCCGGCCGCGAGCGGACTGGCGGCGCGGTCGGCCTCGTGGCGCTGGAAGGCGTCGAGCCCGTCGCTCTGGAACACCTGCTCGGCCTCGTCGGAAAACAGCACGGCATCGCCGTCGAAGGCGATGCGAACCTCGTTCGGGTGGGCCTCGGAGGCGCGTGCCGCATGCGGCAGCACGCGGGCCGCCGGCACGCCGGCCTCGAGCGCCGAGCGCACGTCGGCATCGTTGGCGCTCAGGAAAAGATTGGCATGCAGGGGCTTCAGGTAGCGCCACGGCGAGCTGCCGCGCGTGAACACGCCGCGCTGGATCGGCAGGCCGTAGTGCTGGGCCGAGCGGAACACCCGCATGCCGGAGACCGGGTCGTTGCGCGACAGGATCACCACCTCGACGCGCGGTGCCTCGGGCGTGGTGAAGGCGAGCAGCTTGTGCACCAGCGAGAACGCGACGCCGGGCCGCGCCGGCTGTTCGAGCCGCTGCAGCTGCAGCTGCATGTAGGCGCGGTCATCGTTGCCTTCGAAGACCGTGTTCTCTTCTTCGAAGTCGAACAGCGCGCGCGAGGAAATGGCCACCACGAGCTGGCCGGCGAGGGAAACGGACATGCGCGCATCCTAGCCCGGCGGCATGCCTGGCACCGCATGCGCCTCGCCGCTTGTCCGCGTCGGGACTACTGCACGAAGCCGATCGGCGAGCGCTTGCCGTGTGCCTGCGGCAGGTCGCGCACCTGCACCTCGTTGCGGCCAGAGAGCTTGGCATTGCCGAAAGCGGTCATCCAGGCGCGGCGCATCTCGCGCGGTGCCAGCTCGGCCATGGCGTCGAGCACGTCGTCACCCGGGGCCGGCGCGAAGCGACTGCCCCAGTCGTGGTCGGCGCGGATGCCGCGGTACAGCCGGGCCGCGATCGAGCGCGCCGCGGCGGCATCGGGCGTCTGGACCTCGAACACGTTCATGCGGTTCAGGATCGGCTCGGGGATGGCGCGCGCTTCGTTGGCGGTGGCGACCCAGATCACCTGGCTGGCATCGATCGCCACCTCGGCGAATTCGTCGGTGAAACTGCCAGCGGTGTCGTGCTCGAGCAGGCTGTACAGGGCGCCGAGCGGGTCGTAGGCGTGCTCGCCGCCCGTCTTGTCGATCTCGTCGACCACCATCACCGGATTGGCGTACTGGCCGTCGACCAGGGTCTCGAACACCTTGCCGGGGCGTGCGCCTTTCCATTGGCTCGAGGCGCCGCTGAGCACCCAGCCGGCGGTCAACGAACTCATCGACAGGAAGCCCAGGCCGGTGCCGAGCAACTGCGCGATCTCGCGGGCGAAATGGGTCTTGCCGACGCCGGGCGGGCCGAGCAGCAGCATGGGCGTGATCTCGAGTGCGTCGCGACTGTCATGGCACAGCGCGAGCTGGCGCTTCACGTCGTCGAGCACGTCGTGGAAATTGGGCAGTTGCTCATAGAGGTGATCCATCGCGGGCACGCCCGAGGGCTTGACCTGGAAGCGCTCTGCACCCTTCTCGAGCATGCGCTCGTAAGTGGCGCGCAGGCTCTCGTGCTCTTTGGCGGGTAGTTTCTCGAGCCGGCGCTCGACGTCACCGAGGCGGTAGACGCTGCGCATGTGGGCAATCGGCAGGCCCGATCGTGGCAGCCCGTTCGGCACGGTGACGAGTTCGGTGGCGGTGGACGACGGCATGCAGATCCTCCAGACAACAACCCATTGAGATCCATTGCAGCAAAGCCTGACGCAAGCCAGCCCCGGATCAACGGGGCAAACCCCGAGCAGATCGCATGCAACCCACGTGCCGGGGGTATCGGAAGTGGCATGCCGATGCTGCGCTGCAACATAACCCGTGCAAGCCTCGAGACGCCAGCATATAATGGTTTACCCTAGTTAGACGGTGACGGGCTACAGCCCGTCGATCGACTGCTTCAGAAACGACGGTGACGGTGTCTTACAGAGAGGCCGTCGATCGACTGCTTGGTTAGAGGTTCGTCATGAAGACTCTGTTCCGCCCCCTGGTTGCCCTGTCCCTGGTCGTCGCGGCCGTGCTGCCCGTCCACGCTGAAACGACCGTTCCGGTCGAGGATTTCGGTGTGTTCGTCGACTTGCCGACGGGCTTTGCCTTCGTCAAGACGCCCGCGGGCTGGCACTTCGTGCGCCGGATCGAAGCGTCGCGGCTGTCACAGCTGCATCCGACGACATTTGTGTCACTGACACAGGCCGGTGCGCAGTTGGGCGGTGCCAAGACGCTGTCGCTGCGCGACGAACAGTCCAAGACTGACCGGCTCTGAGTCCTGCGTCGATCGAGCGGTGAATACCGGCCCTGCGGGGCCGGTATTCATTTCACCCAGGTGTTGAGCTGGATGATCGGCAACAGCACCGCCAGCACGATCAGCATCACCACCGCGCCCATGACGACGATCAGCAGCGGCTCGAGGATGGTGGCGAGCGCCAGCGCCCGCCGCTGTACCTCGGTGCCGAGCTGGTTTGCTGCACGCTGCAGCATCATCGGCAACTGACCCGTCTGCTCGCCCAGGCGCGCGAACATCGCCAGCAGGCCCGGGAAGCGCCGCTTGCCGGCCAATGCCGAGGCCAGCGGCGCACCTTCTCGCACCTGAACGAGGGCGGCCATCGCATCGGCACGCATTGCGCGGTTGCTCAGGGTTTCGGCGGCGGCCTGCAAGGCCTTGAGGATCGGCACGCCAGCGCCGGCCAGCATCGCCAGCGTGCCGGCGAAGCGCGCAGCGTTGTAGCCGCGCGAGAGGCGGCCGACCAGCGGCAAGGTGAGCCAGAACGCGTCGAAGCGTTCGCGAAAGGCTTCGTTGCGGCGCATGAAGAGCAGTGTCCCCACGCTGCCTGCGACGGCCAGGGCCATCAGCCAGCCCCAACTGCGCAAGAAGGCGCTGATCGCGAGCATGGCACTGGTGAGGAAGGGCAGCGCACGCTTGCCGCTGACGAACACGCTGGCGACCTGCGGCACGACGTAGGTGACCAGGAACACCACGATCACGATGGCCACCAGTGACACGATCGCCGGGTAGAGCGCCGCGCCGATCAGCTTGCTGCGCAGCTCCTGGCGCTCTTCCAGGTCATCGGCCAACTTTTCGAGCACCAAGCCGAGCTGGCCGGTCTGCTCACCGGCGCCGACCACTGCGCGGTACACGTCGTCAAACTCGCGCGGTGCATTGCCCAGCGCGCGCGCGAACGGCGAGCCGGCGTTGACCTCGGCCCGCAGGTGAGCGAGCAGCTCACGCTGGCTTGGGTCGTCGGCCTCGTCGGCCAGCGCGGTCAGGGCACGCTCGAGCGGCAGGCCGGCACTGACGAGCCCTGCCAGCTGGCGGGTCCAGATCGCCAAACCCGTGCTGTTGAAGACGCGGCGACCCAGATGGAACGAACGGGTGTTGACCGCCTGCGAGAACACGGGCCTGACCTCGAGCGGCACGAGCTGCTGCAGCCGCAACTGCGCGCGCGCGGCGCGCGCGTTGTCGGCTTCCAGCAGTCCCGTCTTGGGCTTGCCGGCGGCGTCGAGGGCGTCGAACTTGTAGGCGGGCATAGGGCGCGTGGCGAAGGGCCCCGTCTACGGGGATCGACCAGCGCAGCGACCGGCGAGCGATCCGGGCTCGATGCCCGGATCGTGAGCGCGCGTTCCCCAGAGCGATGGATTCATCATTCCCGTGTGACCCGCATCAGCTCTTCGAGCGAGGTCACGCCGCCGGCGACCAGCCGTTCGCCGTCTTCGCGCATGGTCTTCATGCCGGCGCGTTCGGCCGCCACGAAGACTTGCGACTCGGCGGCGCGGTTGTGGATCAGGCTCTGGATGGCGCTGTCGGCGACCATCAGCTCGTAGACCCCCGTGCGACCCTTGTAGCCGGTGCTGCCGCAGGCCGGGCAGCCGACCGGGTGCCAGCGGCCCTTGTCGTCCTGCTTCTTGCACTCGGGGCAGAGCTTGCGCACGAGGCGCTGCGCCAGCACGCCGAGCAGCGACGAACTCAGCAGGAAGGGCTCGATGCCCATGTCGGTCAGCCGCGTGACGGCGCTGGGCGCGTCGTTGGTGTGCAGCGTGGCGAGCACCAGATGGCCGGTCAGCGAGGCCTGGATTGCGATCTGCGCGGTCTCGAAGTCGCGGATCTCGCCGATCATGATCACGTCCGGGTCCTGGCGCAGGATCGCGCGCAGCGACTTGGCGAAGGTCAGGTCGATCTTCGGATTGACCTGGGTCTGGCCGATGCCGGGCAGCTCGTACTCGATCGGGTCCTCGACCGTAAGCACGTTGGTCGTTTGCGTGTCGACCTGGCCGAGGCCGGCGTACAGCGTGGTCGTCTTGCCCGAGCCAGTCGGTCCGGTGACCAGCACGATGCCGTGCGGCTGGGCCATCAGGCGCTTGAATTTCTCGAGCGTCTCGCCGCTCATGCCCAGCGATTCGAGCGAGAAGCGCGTGCTGTCGCCCTTGTCGAGCAAGCGCAGCACCGCGCGCTCGCCATGGGCGCTGGGCAATGTGGAAACGCGCACGTCGATTGCACGCCCGCCGATGCGCAGCGAGATGCGACCGTCCTGCGGCAATCGCTTCTCCGAGATGTCGAGCTCGGCCATGATCTTCAGGCGCGAGATCAGTGCCGCGTGCAGCGCCTTGTTCGGCTGCACCACCTCGCGCAGCGTGCCGTCAACGCGGAAGCGCACCGCCGAGCTGCGCTCGTAGGGCTCGATGTGGATGTCGCTGGCGCCGTCCTTCGCGGCTTGTGTCAGCAGCGCGTTGAGCATGCGGATGATGGGCGCGTCGTTGGCGGCTTCGAGCAGATCCTCGACGGCCGGCAGGTCCTGCATCAACCGTGACAGGTCGACGCCGCTCTCGACCTCGCCGATCACCGCCGCGGCGCTGGACTCGCCACCGGCATAGACCCGCGCGATGCGCTGCGACAGCGTGGCCGGCGCTTCGCGCTCGAGCGCATCGACCGCATAGAGCCGCATCACTTCGCTCAGCACCGATGGCGACACGCTGTCGCCGGCCCACAGCACGAGCTGGCTGCCATTGTCCTCGAGCAGCAACGAATGCGCCTTCGCGTAGGCGTAGGGCAGCGGATGGCGGGTGGACATGGCGGGACCCGGCGCTCAGTTCTGCAACGGTGGCGAGGCCGGCGGCGTGGGGGCGGGCTGCATCGGTTCACCCGGCGGCGGACGCAGGGGCGGCAGCACCGGGGCCTCGAAGGTCGGCAGCAGCACGCGCGGTTCGGGCTGCGTGTCCTTCTGCTGGGCGCGGATCAGGTCGTAGCGGTCGAGCGACAGCGCATTGCTGTTCTCGGCGCTGCGCATGACCTGGGGGCGCAGGAAGACCATCAGATTGCTCTTGGTGCGCGTGCGGTTGTCGCTGCGGAACAGCGCGCCGACACCAGGCAACCTGGACAGCCCCGGCACGCCGCTGGTGTTGTTCTGGAACTGGTCCTGCATCAGGCCGCCCATGACCAGGATGTCGCCGTCGTTGACCACCACGGTCGACTCGATCGAGCGCTTGTTCGTCACCAGCCCCGCGGTCGCGTCGGCCACGCCTTGCGAGACGTTCTGGTTCACGACACTCGACGCCTCCTGGTACACGGTCATGCGCACGGTGCCGTTCTCGCCGATCTGGGGCTTCACGCGCAGCGTGATGCCGACGTCCTTGCGCTCGATGGTCTGGAAGGGGTTGGTCGCGCCGCTGCCGGTGCCCGTGCTGGTGAAGGAGCCGGTCACGAAGGGCACGTTCTGGCCGACGACGATCTTGGCCTCCTCGTTGTCCAGCGTCACCAGGTTCGGCGTGGAGAGGATGTTGCCGTCGGCATTGGTCTCGAGAAAGCGGGCCAGTGCCCCTAGCGTGTAGATGCCCGCGAACTTGCGAATGACGCCGAGATTCAGCCCGGCCGAGGGCAGGCTGCTGCTGAGCGACGTGCCGCCCGCCGCCGCCGCGATCGACAGGTTGATGATGTTGTTGCCGCCGGTGCCGAAGTTGGTGCCGCCGATCAGGCCGGTCTTGTCGCCGTCCTTGCCGATCAGGCCTTGCCACTGGATGCCCGCATCGGCGGCCTTGGTGGCATTGACCTCGACGATCATGGTTTCCACATAGACCTGGGCGCGGCGCGCGTCGAGCTGGTCGATCACGGAACGCAACTGGCGGTACAGCGGTTCGGCCGCGGTGATGATCAGCGCGTTGGTCGCCGGATCGGCTTGGATGAAGCCGCCCGTCGAGGGCTGCGCGACCGAGTTGACGGGGTTGGTTGACTGGGGAGAGGCGCCGGTGGTCGAACTCTGGTTGTTGTTCTGGGTGCTCGCCAGGTTCGCGATGTTCGTGCCCGGGCTGGCGAGGTTGCTGCTGCCCGCGTTGCCGCTGTTGCTGAAGGCGGCCCGCAGCACTTGCGCGAGACGCGTCGCATCGGCGTTCTTCAGGTAGACGACGTAGATGTTGCTGCCTCCGGCGCCGCCGACGCCCGGCTGGTCCAGCTTGCCGATCAGCGCGCGCACCTGAGCTAGCTTGGCCGGATTGGCGGCGCGGACCAGCAGCGCGTTGGTCCGTGAATCGGCCATCACGGACAGCCCGCCACCGGCTGCCGTGGCGGGCGGACCGCCGGCCGCCACGGGCGCGTCGGAGAGCCGTTGCACGAGCACCGCGATGTCGGACGCGACGGCGTGCTGCAGCGGGATCACCTCGACGTCGGTTGCCCCGGGCACATCCATGGTCGCGATCACCTTCGCGATGCGCTGCAGGTTGTCGGCGTAGTCCGTGATCACCAGCGAGTTGTTGCCGGGGTTGGCGTTGATGGTGTTGTTCGGGCTGATCAGCGGGCGCAGCACGGCCACCAGGTTGTTGGCGTTCTCGTGGTTGAGCCGGAAGATCTGCGTGATGATCTGGTCGCCCTGGCGCGAGACGGTGCCGATCGACACGGTGCCGGTCTGCAGCTTGGCGTCGGCTTCGGGCACCACCTTCAACAGCCCGGCGACTTCGACCACCGTGAAGCCCAGCCCGCGCAGCGCCGCCAGGAAGTTCAGATAGGCTTCGCGCGGCGACAGCGGCTGCTCGCTGTACAGCGTGATCTGGCCCTTGACGCGCGGATCGATCACGATCTGCCGCTCCAGGATGGCGCCGATCGCGCGTGCCACGCCTTCGATCTCGGCGTTCACGAAATTCAGCGTCACCGGTTCACGCGACTTGGTCTTTTGCGCCAGGGCCGGCGGCGCAGCGCCGCCGAGCGCGACGCTGACCACGGCCGCAGCCAGCGCGCGCAGCGCCGTGGCGCGGCGAGCGGGCTTCGGGGAAAAGGGCAGGCTCATGATCATCCGATCGAAATGACGGACCGCGCGCCGTCGCGCCGCCCGATGATGTTCAGCAGGTTGGTCAGTGCCGGCTGGTCGGCCTCGGCCGCGCTCGCCTCACCTCGGAAGCGCAGGCCGCCGGCTCCGAGCGCACCCTGTCCCGAGAGCCTCAAGGCGCCTTCGGTCGTGCTCAGGGTCAACTGCGCCGTGCCGGCAGTGGCCGGGTCGCTGTCCAGCTGGAGACGGTAGCTGCCCAGGTGGTCCAGTGTCGATACCCTGGATGCGGCATTCACCACGTCCAGGCTGGCCTGGCCGTTCACGCGCCAGCGTCCCTGCACCGTCTGCAGGCTGATGCCCGTCGAACTCAAGCGCAGGACACCGCCGAGCTGCAGCGTGTTCCACGGTGTGCCCAGTCCGACCAGCCACTCGGCCGGCCATTGGCCGATCCAGGCCGGCGAGCCTTGCAGCGTGGTCGTGAGCGTCCCGAAACCGGGGGCCAGCCGCAGGCTCGGGCGGCCGTTGAGGCAGCAGGCATGTTCCAGCTCCAGCGCCAGCGCGAGACCTGCCGGGCGCAAGGTCCACTGCAGGCGTCCTGGCAGCGACCGCGCGTCGCGGCTGTCCGCGCCGCCGGTGAGCACGGCAACGGCACTGCCGTGCCACAGGCTGCCGCGCGCGTCGGCCAGCAGCACATGGCCGGCACTGGCACGCTCCACCCAGGCCGCGAGCCAGGCGGCCGGTGCAAAGGCCAGCAAGCCGAGCAAGCCCCCCAGCACCGCACCCCAGATCGCCCAGCGTCGCCCGGCGTGCCGAGCGCGCTCCCAGCGCATGCCCTCGAAGGTGGATTCGCCCCATTCGCTCGCGCGGGATGCAGCGCCGGCATCGCCGGGTCGACGCAACAGCGACACACGCCACGTCGACGGGCGCCACCGGGAGGCTGGGAAAGGGCGGGCCATCAGAGTGCGCCTCGTGCGTGAGCGTGGAATCGTTTCAGCCGGGACGCGACAGGCTGAGCAGCACGCTGCCGCTGTAGCCGTTCGGGCCGCGCGAGAGCTTGACCTCGTCGGGCCGCGCGCGCGCCGCGCTGCGCACCTCGCCGAGCCAGGCGGCCAAGGCTTCGCCGGGCACACCGCTCAGCGTCAGTGTCGCGCGGTCGCCCTGCAGCGTGATCCGGGCGTTCGCGCCCAGCCGCTCGGTCGCACCGCGCAGCGCGGCCTCGGCCTGGGCCGGCTTGACGGTCGGCAGCTTGCGCAGCTCACGGCTTTCAGCAGCCTGGCGCTGCATCTGCTGCAACTGCGATTCCACGGCATCTAGCTGCACCGGGGTGTCGCGCAAGGTGCGCGAGGCCGGCTGAACGGCCAGCATCCAGAGCAGCACCGCGCCGATCACCGTCAGCGCGGTGGTGACGAGACGACGCTCGCGCCGCGCGAGCCGGTTCCAGCGCATGCGCCACTGGTCGCGCGCGGCGACCAGACCCGCAGGGAGGGCGAGGCGACTCATTGGCGCGGCGCCCCCGGCGCTGTGCGCCGGCCCGGCCCGGGCCCCATGAAGACACTTCGTGGCCTCCCGCCGCGCTGTGGGTGCGGGGCCGCTCCGTGGTCCACGGCAGGTCGTGATGCGAGGCTCATGTGCGGCGCCCCCCTGGCGCCGACACGCGGCGCAAGCTCACGCGCTCATCGACCGCTTCGACCTGCCAGCCGCTCGAGGACAACGCGTCGCGAAAGCTCTGGATCTGCACGTCGCTCCAGCCGGGCGTGGCGAGCGTCAGCAGCCCGTTCTCGTAGCCGAGCATCTGGACAGGCTGCTGAGCCGGCCAGGCGCTGGCCGCGGCCTGCAAGGCCGATTCGAAGTCGGCTTCGCCGGGCCGCCCGGCGGCGACTCGCAGTGCGTCGGTTTCCTTTTGCATCTGTACCGGTGCATCGAGTACGGCGCGAACCTGCGGATAGGTGGTGTGCAGCAGGTCGGTCATGGCGACACGCTTGGCCTCGAGCGCGTTGCGCTGCTGCCAGGCGGCGACATTCAGGCCGATGAGTTGCACGGCGACCAGCCCGGTCAGTCCGAGGCGCACCGGTTGCCAGGCCGAACTCCGGAACCTTCGCCCGGCTTCGCGCAAGGCATTCAAACCCCGGTGGCGCGGTGCCAGACCGAACTGGCGCAAATTCCACAGCGAGCGCGCCGCCTGCAAGGCGTGCTCGGCCGGTGACTGAACGCGCACCGTGCTGCCGAGCCAGCGCTCGGCGGGCGCGGCGACCGCCGGGGTGGCCGTGAAGCGCGCGTCGGCGGGCAGCGGCTGCGGCAGCAGCGCACGCGCGAGCCCGCCCTGCAGCGGCCAGCACGCAACACCATCGGCATGCGCCCAGGTGAGCATGAGGCCCAGGCCGCCCACACCGGCGTCGCCACCGTCATGCGTTTCGGCGAAATGCCCGCTGGCCGGCTCATCCGGCCAGGCCGCCGGCACGACGCGATCGACCCGCAGCCCGGCGCCCTCGAGCATGGCGATTTCCCCGGCCAGCCAGGCGCGGTCCGTCGCGGCCACCCAGACCAGGTCGCCGCCCTTGGCTCCCGGGGCCAGGGCGAAATGCAGCTGCGCGGTGTCTTCGAGCAGTGCTTCCTCCAGCACGCCGGCCAGCGCGACCCCGAGACGGGCCGGCGGTGCCTTGGGGCAGACGATGCGGTGCCAGCTGACATCGGTGGCTGCCAGCACCGCCACCACCTGATCGGCCTTGGGCAGCAGCGCCGGAGCGGCCTGTCCTTCGCGGATCACGTCGAGGCTGTCATTGCTGAACGCATAGGCGAAGTTCCCCGCCACCCGCGGCGCGGGCGCAGTGGCACCGGCGCGCAAGCGCGGCCGCGGCGGGAACGAAACGACAAGCGTTGTCATGGGGGTGAGTGTGCGCGGCGATTGTAGGTGTGGCGCATCAGAGACAGCGCGGAATCAGTGCCTGGCGCCGGTTTCCGGATGTGTGCGGCGCGGCGCGTGCTCAGCGGGCCAGGCTGTCGACCGCCACGACCCGCTCACGCCGCAGTGTCACGATGTCCTGATTGCGGCGCTCGACCAGCGCACGCTCCTCCACGCTGCGGTCCTGCAGGCGCAGCCGGCCGCGAACCTCGAAGAAGGCCGAAGTCACCGAGATGCGATCGGTGGCTGCGCTGACGCCCTGGGGCAGCAGCTTGCCGATCTCGGCCACGTTGCGGAACGGGTTGTGCTGGCGTGCCTGGATCAGCCGGTCCGCGCTGGCGAGGTCCAGCCCCTCGATCACGGCTACGAGCACTTCCTTGGGTGCGGTGTTCGCATTCACGGTGGTGCGCACCGGCAGCAGCGACACATAGGGAGACAGCAAGGCCAGGGTCTCGGCGTCGATTCCCAGCCAGGCGATCTGCTCGACGCGCTCGGGCATCAAGGGCGGGTCGGCGTTGATCTCCGAGGTGCTCGTCTGCTGGCCGCTGGCAAGCGCCGCATCGCGCAGCCCGCGAGCGATCAGGGGCGCGAGATCGGACCGCGCGCCGATCGTCTCGAGCAGGCGCTGCAGCACCCGCTCTTCGGCTCCGGCGGCGGTCCCCGAGCGGGCGTCGATCAGGTTGCGCAGGTTGTAGCGTGACTGTGCATCGGTGATCGATCCGGACAGAAAGGCCTCCGGTGCATCGTCGGTGTTGTCACGATCGACGGCGAGAAAGGTCGAGAGCCTGGCCTCGGCGAGGGGCACTGCCCAAGGCTCGCCCAGATGGTCGGCGCCCCCGGTGCGGGCGTCCTCGCGCAGGATCAGGCGCGCCCAGTCGATGGCACCGGTCAGGATCCATTGCGCCTGCGAGCGTGCGCGCTCGGCCACTTCGACTTGCACCGCACGCCATTGCTGCCAGACCATGGCGCCTGCCAGCGTCGCCACCAGCGTGACGATGACCATGGCAGTCAGCAGGGCGGCACCGCGTTGGTGCCGGCGAATCAGGCCGGCACCCTGGCGGCGGCGCACTGTCGCTCCATGAGCGAGCCCGCTCTTCGGGCAGGACGGCCGGCTCATGAGCCTTGCGGCGACAGCCGCAGATCGCGTGTCAGCGTGCCGACGACGCCGCTGTCCTCGGCGAACGCCAGCACCAGCCGCACCCCTCCGGGCAGCACCTGGCGGGTCGCTAGCGTGGGCGTCTGCGCGGCGGCGGCGTCCGGTGCGGTGTCCCCGCTCGACTGCGCATTGCTCCAGGCGTTGCCGCGCCAGTAGTAGAGCTGCCAGCTCGCGATCCCACCCAGGGCGCGCAGCTGACCGGCCTCGTTGCCCAGCAGTTGCTGCGATTGCAGCCAGTTCTCGCGCAGTGCCGTGCCATGCGTCACGACGGGGCTCGCCCAGCGTGTCCAGCTGCCGCCGCGCAACGACCAGACGATGAGTTGCAATCCATCGGCCTGGCGCCGCGTCAGCCGCAGGCTGGCACCGTCGAACTGCAGCGGCGGCACGATGCCGCTGTCCTGCACCGCGGCGAGGTCGGCCTCCCACTGGGCGACAACGGATTGCAGCCGCAATTGCTCCTCGAGCCGCCGGGCGCTGATGTCGCGCGAGCGCACGATGGCGTCGATGCCTTGCCAGGACAGCGCCGCGACGATGGCCATGATGAGCAGCGCGACCATCACCTCGACCAGCGTGAAGCCGGCGTGGCGGTGGATGCGGTCGCGGGTGTGCATTGCTTCAGTACCTCGACAGCACCGTCGACAGCGTCAGGATCGGTTGCCCGCCGGGCGTGAGCACCACGGCGTCGGCGCGCCGGAAATTGGGGTTCGGCGTCGGGCGCACCACCATCCTGCCCTGGTAGACCACGCCCAACTGCTCGCAGAAGAAGTCGCTGTCGCCGACGCCGGGAAACTGCTTCATCAGCTTGAAGGCCGTGAGCTGGTTGTCGGCGCACCATTGGGCGGCCGTCACATCGGTGAGCCGCCGGGCGTTGTCGGTCAGCGCGCCGGCTGCCTTGATGCCGGCGCCCAGCGTGACCGCGACGATCGCCAGTGCGACCAGCACCTCGATCAGCGTCAGGCCGTGGGCTGGACCGCAGCGCCGTGGTTGCCGGCCGGGCTCAGCGCGCGCCATGGGGTACGACCTCGTCGTCGCCGGCCACGATGAAAGGACCGAAGCCGTCCGTCGCGAGCGCCACGCTCTGCGCCTCCAGGCGCAGCACGATACGCTGCGCGCCGATCACCGGCTCCGGGCCGAGCACGGCCCCCTGGGTCAGCCCCTGCGCTGTCCGCACCTCGGCGCTGACGCCGCTCTCGGTCAGCCACCGGGTCGGCAGGGCGAGTGCATCGGGCAGACCGACAAAGCGAAAGCCCGTGGCGGCGGGCACCCAGACGACCGCGACGCCCGCTGCCCTGGCCTCCGCACGGGCTGTTTCGAGCAGGGCCGCCAGCCGGGCGGCCTCGCGTTCGAGTTGAGTCGCTGCCGGATCGCGCAGGGCCAGCGAAGCGACCGCCGAGGCAATGGCAATCAAGCTCACCACGATGAGCAACTCGATCAGCGTGAAGCCGTTCGCTCGGCGCGCCGGTCGCGGTCGTGCGGGTCGACTGCAGGGCGGGTGCCCGCTCATGTCACTGCCAGGATCCGACGTCTGCGTCCTTGCCTTCGCCGCCGGCCAGGCCATCGGCCCCGAAGCTGAACACGTCCACCTCGCCCTTCACGCCCGGATTTGCGAACTGATAGGCGTGCCCCCAAGGGTCGTTGGGCAGTTTCTCGAGGTAGGGCTTCCAGTTCGGTGGTACCGGGCTCGCGGTCGGTTTGCTGACGAGGGCCTGCAGACCCTGCTCCGCGGTCGGGTAGCGCTGGTTGTCCAGGCGGTAGAGCTTGAGGGACTGCATCAGGTTGTTCACGTCGGTCCGCGCGGCGGTGACGCGGGCGTCGTCCGCTCTTTCCAGGACATTGGGCACGATCAGCGCCGCGAGCACGCCGATGATCACGAGCACGACCATCAGCTCGATCAGGGTGAAGCCGCGTGCGGTGCGCGGCGGCGAGCATCGGGGAGGAAGGTTCAGCATCTTGCTTGGGCGGCGGCGCGAAGCCGTCGCGGGCCATGGACTCGCTTCCATCATAATCGTCAGCCATGCCAGCCCGTATTGCTGCATTTCTCGTGTGGGCCGCCGTGGCGGCCTGTGCGGCGTTCTGGGGGCTGCGCGTGCTGGTGACACCGCGGCCTGTGCCGAGCCAGACCGAGCCCGTGGCGTCGGCCGAAGGTCGACGTGCAGACGTGCTGCGGCTGTTTGCCGTGGCCGCCACGCCATCGGCCGCGGCCAGTGCGAGCGCGCCAGGGTTGGCGAGCCGTTTCAAATTGATCGGCGTCATGGCGCCCAAGGAGGGCGAGCGCGGTCGCGATCAAGGCATCGCCTTGATCGCAGTCGATGAGAAGCCGCCGCGTGCCTACCGCGTCGGCGCGCCGATCGACAACGCGCTGGTGCTGCAATCGGTGGCAGTCCGCAGCGCCACCATCGGTCCGGCACAAGGGGAGCCTGCCGTGCAACTCGACCTGCCGCCGCTGCCGCCACCCGCGACGGGCAGCCTGCCAGCGGCTTCCGGGCTGCTGCCGGCGGGGCCAGTCGCCGTGCCGCCACCAGCTGCGCCTGATCCCGGGCCCGGACCGTCAGGCCCGCCCAGAGACCTGGTCAACCGCCGGTGACGCGGGGTCGCAGGGCCATCGCACTCAGGGCCGAGTGCCCCGGTCGAAGTCCACCTCCACCGGTGTGTCCAGCGTCGGGATGGTCGTCGTGGAAGGCGATGTCGGTCCCGGGTCTTCGCCTTCGGCCACCTGGGTCAGCAAGGCCGCCGCGCTGTTGACCAACGGCCAAGCCAGCGTCGCGCCCGTGCCGTCGGTGCTCTCCATGCCGAGTTCGAGCAGGGCGCTGGCGTGGAACAGACCAAGGGCATGGTCGAGGCCGCGGTGGCTGTGGCTGCGGCAGAACACCACGTAGTCGGTCACCGGCGCCGAGATGCGGGCGGCCACCAGCAGCGCGGCGCAGGCCGGGACGCCATCGACCATGATCAGGTGGCGCTTGCTCGCCGCGACCAGCATCGCACCGACCATCGTCGCGACCTCGAAGCCACCGAACGCGGCCAGTACTTCAACCGGATCGGTGACGTCACGGTGCCGGCCCTGGGTGCTCTGCAACACCACCATCGTCTGGGCCAGGGCATCGGATTGCATGTTCGGGCCGGAGATGGTCAGGTCGCGCAGCGGGATGTCCGCCAGGCGCGAGAGCACCAGCGAGGCACTCTCGTGCGCGCCGACGCCGATGCCGGCGCAGGCCAGCACGTTGCCGCTGAGCGTGTCGGCGATCTCCATGCCGGCCCGGATGGCGGCATGCGCCTGATCGATCGACATGGCCGGCCCGGAGCGCGCACTGCGCGTGCCGAAGCCGATCTTGCGTTGCAGCAGGCTCGGGTACGGGCTCATCGTCTCGGCCAAGCCGGCGTCGACCACCGTCAGTCCCATGCCCTGGATGAACGAGAACACTGCCATCGGCAGCCGGCCCGCCAGCAGGTGGGCCACTTGCTGGGACGTCGGCTCGGCGCGCGTCGACAGGCCATCGACGACCAGACCATGGTCGCCGGCGAACACCAGAAGCTGCGGGTTCTTGAGCCGCGGCTTCAGCGTGTTCTGGATCAGGCCCAGGCGCACCGCCAGTGGTTCGAGTTCGCCGAGGCTGCCGGCGGTCTCGGCGCGATGCTGAAGCTTCTGCCGTAGCGCATCTTCGAGCCGCGGGTGAGCCGTGGGGGCGATCAGGGAGCGCTGGACAGACATGGTGGAGGGGAGGGTTGGTCCAGTGGGATTGTGGGCCCTGCGCCGACCTGGCGACAATCGCGGATCGGGGCATCTGAATCAGCCCGCGGCTCCCGATCACCGCAAGCAATCACCCGGAGCACAGCGCTCAACGCAGGAAGAGCTGGTAGACGGGGTTGCGTGTCTCCTCGACACAGGGATAGTCGAGCGTTGCAAGGAATTCGCGCAGCGCGCGCTGCGCGCCGCGCGGGATCTGCAGCCCGACGAGGATGCGGCCGTAATCGGCGCCCTGGTTCCGGTAGTGGAACAGGCTGATGTTCCAGTCCGGATGCATGCGGGTCAGGAAGCGCATCAGCGCCCCAGGCCGTTCCGGAAAGACGAAACGGAACAGCCGTTCGTCGCGCGCGAGCTCCGAGCGGCCGCCAACCATGTGGCGGATGTGGGTCTTGGCGAGTTCGTCGTGGGTCAGGTCCACGGTCGCGAATCCCTGCTTCTGGAAGCGTTCGGCGATGCGCGTCGACTCACCGTGCTCGCGCGTCGCCAGGCCGACGAAGACCTGGGCGCTCCGTGCATCCGAGATGCGGTAGTTGAACTCGGTGACGCTGCGGGGTCCGAGAAGCTCGCAAAAGCGCTTGAACGAGCCGCGCTCCTCGGGGATCGTGACGGCGAATAAGGCCTCGCGTTCTTCGCCGACCTCGGCCCGCTCGGCGACGAAGCGCAGGCGGTCGAAATTCATGTTGGCGCCGCAGGTGATCGCGACGAAAGTCTTGCCCGTGCAGCCGGTGCGCGCCGCATACTGCTTGACCGCCGCCACGCCCAGGGCGCCGGCCGGCTCGAGGATCGAGCGCGTGTCCTGGAAGACGTCCTTGATCGCGGCGCAAACCGCGTCGGTATCGACGATCTCGAAGTCGTCGACCAACTGCCTCGTCAGGCGGAAAGTCTCCTTGCCTACCAGCTTGACCGCGGTGCCGTCGGAAAACAGGCCCACGTCGTGCAGCGTCACGCGCTTGCCGGCCCGCACCGAGCGCGCCATTGCGTCCGAGTCGACGGTCTGGACACCGATCACACGGATCTCGGGCCGTACCGCCTTGATGTAGGCGGCTATCCCGGAGATCAGGCCACCGCCGCCGACCGCGACGAACACCGCGTCGATCGGTCCCTGGTGCTGGCGCAGGATTTCCATTGCGATCGTGCCCTGGCCGGCGATCACATCGGGATCGTCGAAAGGGTGTACGAAGGTCTGCCCGTCGTCACGCTCGAGCTGCAGTGCGTGCGCATAAGCATCCGAGTAGCTGTCACCGTGCAGCACCACCTTGCCACCGAGTGCGCGCACCGCCTCGATCTTGAGTTGGGGCGTGGTGACGGGCATCACCACCGTCGCGTGGCAGCCGAGCTTGCGGGCCGACAGCGCGACGCCCTGGGCATGATTGCCGGCCGAGGCACAGATCACGCCGCGCTCGAGTTGCGCGGCGCTCAGATGGACCATCTTGTTGTAGGCGCCCCGCAGCTTGAAGCTGAAGACGGGCTGCTCGTCCTCGCGCTTGAGCCAGACCTGGTTGCCCACGCGGTGCGAGAGCTGAGGTGCGAGTTGCAAGGCGGACTCGATGGCGACGTCATACACCCGCGCGGTCAGGATGCGTTGCAGGTAGTCGGGCTTGGCCTGGGTCGTGGGACGAGCAGCCTTTGCGGATGGGGTTCGCGAGGCGAGGCGCGACGCGGCGCGGGCCATGAAGTCTCCTTGTTACAAGCGGCGCGATGATAAGGCAGGCCTTTGCGCCCTGATGGCCGGCCGCTGCAGCGCAACAAGCCCGGTCGCCGCGATGGCGCAATAAAAAAGCCCAAGGCCGTGAGGCCTTGGGCTGAATCCACCTATGGAGGAGGGTGGAGGAGACAAGCGGTGATTGGGGCACGTGCCTTGTCCAATCGATGATTAAATTCTACAACCGAACGATGGTGCGCCGCAACAAGCACGAGCGTTCTTTTTCTAGGGGGGGAGGCTCCCTATTTGTGCGGATTGGCACAATCGTCGCCAGTTCTGGAAGGGAATCGAGCATGGAGTGCACTGTTCGCTGGCAACCCGAGGCCGGCATGGCGTTCAACGCCGAGACCGGCAGCGGGCATCTGTTTTCAATGGATGGCGCACCGGATGGAGGGGGGCGCAATCTGGCGCCGCGGCCGATGGAGACTGTGCTGGCTGGCACCGGCGGCTGCGCTGCCTATGACGTGGTGTTGATCCTCAAGCGCGGACGCCACGACATCCGCGGCTGCGAAGTGAAGTTGAGCGCCGAGCGTGCACCGACCGATCCCAAGGTATTCACCAAGATCCACATGCAGTTCGTCGTCCGCGGTCGGGGCCTGTCGCTGGCTGCCGTGGAGCGCGCCGTGGCGCTGTCGCACGACAAGTACTGTTCGGCCAGTGCCATGCTGGGCAAGACCGCTGCCATGACGACCGGGGTGGAAATCGTCGAGGTCTAGCTGTGAAGCGTCACCTGCTTGCCTTGCAACAGCACTTCTCCGCCCGGCTGGGGCCCGTTCAAATGTGATGCGCGGTGGCCGTCATGAGCTTCGCCATGCCGCGCATCGCCCAGCGCACGGGCAGTGGCAGCGGTGCACCTCCGGCGCGCTCGGCGGCGTTGGCGTGCCTGGCTTCGTCTTCGCGCATCTGAGCCACGATGGCCCGGGATTCGGCGTCGGTGGCCGGTAGCCGGTCGAGGTGAAGCATGAGGTGCTGTTCCACCTGCCGCTCCGTTTCGACCACGAAGCCCAGGCTGGCCGCGTCACCGATGCGCCCCGCGATCACGCCCAGGCCAAAGGCGCCGGCGTACCACAGCGGATTGAGCCAGCTGGTCCGTCCGCCCAGTTCGGTCAGTCGGGCTTCGGTCCACGCGAGGTGGTCGGTCTCCTCCCGAGCCGCGGCCGCGAACTGGGCCTTGAGGGCCGGATTGCTCGTGCTCAATGCTTGCGAGTCGTAGAGGGCCTGAGCACAGACTTCGCCGACGTGGTTCACGCGCATCAGCGACACGGAGAGCGCTCTCTCCTGCGGGCTGAGCGACGCGCCGGAGTCGCTGGCCGGTCGGGGCGTGGGGCGGGACGCCGAGTGAGTCCCAAAAACGGTGCTCAAGGCCTTGTCGAGCAAGGAGATCACCTGATCGGTGCGGCTGAGTGTGGGCATGGTCTGGGGCAAAGAGTGGCAGGCGCCTGAAATTCGTGCCGATTCTCACGCCAGTTTTATAGAAGTCGGAGATTTGTGTCGGCTGTATGACGTGGCTTTCTGGCACCAATATCGTGCTTCTTAGTTGCCTCACCACAACAGAATGGGTACAGAAAGCGGTGAGGCTCTGGCGGCATCGCCGGGCGTCTGGTCGAATCTCCGCAGTTGGGACGGCTGGCGATCGATGGCACTGCTTTTGGGTGGCCTGTTCGGATCGGCCGGAACCACATGTTCAACTCTGGAGATAGTTGCAATGAAAAAATCAGTACTCGCTCTGGCCGTTCTGGGTGCATTCGCTGGCGCCGCGTCGGCGCAGTCGTCGGTGACGCTGTATGGCCGTCTGGACACCGCTGTCACCTGGACCGACGGCAGCATCCTCGATTCGAAGACCACGCTGAACAACCACCAGCCGATCGGTGGCTCGCGCTGGGGCCTGAAGGGCAGTGAAGATCTGGGCGGTGGCTTGAAGGCCAATTTCGTGCTCGAGTCGGGCTTCAATTCCGACGACGGCAGTGCCGCCAACGCGACCAAGCTGTTTGATCGTCAGGCATGGGTCGGTCTGAGCTCGGCCAGCCTGGGCGAAATCCGCCTCGGCCGCCACGACACGCTGACCCGTCAGCTGAATCTGGGCTATGGCTCTGACCTCACGGCTGAAGGCGAACTCACGGTCGTGGACAGCAACTTTGCCGCTTCTGCCGGCAGGGTCCTGTTCCAGAACTTCGGCACCCGCGTCGACAATGCAATCGTGTACCTGTCGCCGAACCTCAGCGGCTTCCAGGTGCGCGGGTTGGTGGCCGCCGGTGAAGGTACCACCGCTCGCCAGCAAGGTGTGTTGCTCGGCTACGCTGCAGGTCCGCTGAAGGCGGGCATCTCCTACGAGGAGTACGCCGAGCCGCCGACCGGCGGCAGCGCCTACAACAAGGTTGCCACCGTGGGTGCCAGCTACGACTTCGGTGTCGCGACGCTGGGTCTGGGCTATCAGAACACCACCGATTTCGGCACGAACCTCGCGCAGTCTGCTGTTATTGGCGACGTCGATGCGTACAACGTTGGCGTGCTGGTGCCCTTCGGTGCCTTCGAATTCCGGGCCCAGTACACCCATGCAAAGGTCGATCTGGACGCTGGCGGCAGCCGCAAGCAGGACAAGTATGGCGCTTCGCTGCGCTACTCGCTGTCCAAGCGGACCCAGCTGTACACCGCCTACCTCCACCGCGAGTCTGACAACGACGGCACCGTCAACTTGAACGGCGCAGACCAGTTCCTGGTCGGCATCGGTCACAACTTCTAAACCGAGTTGTGCCGCTGAAAGAGGCGCCCTGCGGGGCGCCTCTTTCGTTTTGTGTTCGAGAGCACCGTTTCCTTGATGTCCGCCGGAGTCCTGTCTTGTTGTTCTCGCTGCTAAGGCGCATCGCTTTCGTGGTGATGGGAGGATTGAGTGCCTGCGCAAGCGGACCGGGTGGCGAGTCGCTGGTCCAGCGGCCGCTGACGGGTGCATGGTCCGCGCAGTGCATTCCCATGTGGCAGCCTCATGCGCTACCGGGCAAGCGCGCCACACGCTATGACCTCGCTGCCGATGCCGGGCGGGCGGTGGTGCGGGCACGTGCCGAAGCCTCGGCCAGCATGCTGCGTTACCCGATCCATCTCGAGCCCGCGGCACTCGGGACGCTGAGGTTCTCGTGGCGCGTGGCCTCGCTGATTGCCAAGGCCGACGTGCGACAGCGGGACACCGAGGACTCGCCGGTGCGCGTCGTGCTCGCCTTCGACGGCGACCATGAGCTGCTGCCGGCGAAGGACCAGGCACTGTTCGAGCTGGCGCAGGCCGTGATGGGCGAGCGCCCGCCGTACGCGACGCTGATGTACGTCTGGGACAACCAGGCGCCGCTCGAGAGCGTGGTGATCAACCCGCGCAGCGAGCGCATCCGCAAGATCGTCGTCGAATCCGGCCCGGGCCATCTGCAGCAGTGGCGCGAGCACGAGCGTGACATCGCGGCCGACTACCGGCGTGCGTTCGGTGAGGCGCCCGGTACCCTGATCGGCGTCGGCCTCATGACCGATGCCGACAACACCGGCACGTCGGCGCTGGCCTGGTACGGCGCGGTCTGCCTGAGCGGCGCCCAGCTGGGCGCTGCGCCGAACTGATCGAACGTCGCACGGCGGGGCATGCGAGACCTGCCAAGGGGTCGTCCGACGGAACTGCAGGTGGCGCAAAGCCCGCCGGAAAGGCGGTGCGACGAGGGCGCAGCCACAATGGCCCTCCAACACCGCGCAACCATGCTGGCCTTCCTGTTTCGACGCCTTCTCCAAGCCGTGGTCGTGATGCTGGCGGTCGCTTTCATCGCGTTCATGCTGTTCCAGCACGTCGGTGACCCGGTCACCAACCTGCTGGGTCAGGACGCGACGCCCGAGCAGCGCAGTCAACTGCGCGCCGACCTTGGCCTGGACCGACCGTTCGTGCTGCAGTTCGCGCGCTTCATCGGCAATGCCGTGCAAGGCGAGTTCGGCCTGAGCCTGCGGCAGGGGCGCAAGGTGTCGGCGCTGATCGCCGAGCGCCTCCCGGCGACGCTCGAGCTCTCGTTCACTGCGGCCGTGCTCGCTCTCGCGGTCGGTGTGCCGATGGGGGTGATCGCGGCGCTCCGGCGGGGCAGTGTCCTGTCGCAGCTGCTGATGACGGTTTCGCTGCTCGGTGTCTCGCTGCCCACCTTCCTGATCGGCATCCTGCTGATCCTGGTGTTCTCGGTCTGGCTGCACTGGCTGCCGAGCTTCGGCCGCGGCGAGGTGCTCACGATCGGCGGCTGGACGACGGGCTGGCTCACGGCCAGCGGCTGGCAGCACCTGATCCTGCCATCGGTCACGCTGGCGGTGTTCCAGCTCACGCTGATCATGCGGCTGGTGCGTACCGAGATGCTGGAGGTGCTGCGCAGCGACTACATCAGGTTCGCGCGGGCCCGCGGGCTCACCGATCGCGCGGTGCACTTCGGCCATGCCCTGAAGAACACGCTGGTGCCGGTGATCACGATCACCGGCCTGCAGCTCGGCTCGCTGATCGCCTTTGCGATCATCACCGAGACGGTGTTCCAGTGGCCGGGCATGGGCCTGCTGTTCATCCAGGCGGTGAGCTTTGCCGACATTCCGGTGATGGCGGCCTATTTGTGCCTCATCGCGCTGATCTTCGTCGCGATCAACCTGGTCGTCGACTTGCTTTACTTCGAGGTCGATCCACGGCTGCGCCTCGACAGCGACGCCGCGCACTGAGGAGAGCGATGTGTTCAAGTTCGTTGCGATCACGGCCGTCCTGGTCTTGCAGCTCGCCGCGGCCCAGGCGGTGACGCTGCGTGTCGCGAACCAGGGCGATGCCCAGTCGATGGACCCGCATTCGCTCAACGAGTCCGTGCAACTCAGCTTTGCCAGCAATATCTACGAGCCGCTGGTGGCACGCGACAAGCAACTGCGGCTCGAACCCGGCCTGGCCACCCGCTGGGCGCAGACCTCGCCGACGGTGTGGCGCTTCGAGCTGCGCCGTGGTGTCCGATTCCACGACGGCACGCCGTTCACGGCCGACGACGTGGTGTTCTCGTTCGAGCGGGCCGCCGGCGAGGGTTCGGACATGAAGGGCTACACCGCCTCGTTCAAGGCGGTGCGGCGCATCGACGAGCACACCGTCGAGATCGAGACCACGGCGGCCTTTGCGATCCTGCCCGACGTGATTGCCTCGGTCTACATGATGAGCAAGGCCTGGTGCATCGCGAACAAGGCGCAGACACCGGTGGATCGCCGCAAGGGCATCGAGAACACGGCATCGTTCAAGACCAATGGCACCGGGCCGTTTCGCCTGAAGGAGCGGCAACCCTCGGTGCGCACGGTGCTCGTGCGCAATCCGGGCTACTGGAGCCGGGTCGAAGGCAACGTCGACGAGGTGGTGTTCACGCCCATCGGCAACGATGCCACGCGGGTGGCGGCGCTGCTGTCGGGCGAGATCGACGTGATGGAGCCCACGCCGCTGCAGGACATCGAGCGCATCAAGGTGAATCCCGCCTTCAAGCTGCTGCAGGGACCCGAGCTGCGCACGATCTTCCTCGGCATGGACCAGCAGCGCGACGAGTTGCTGAACTCCGACGTCAAGGGCCGCAATCCATTCAAGGACCGCAGGGTCCGCCAGGCCTTCTACCAGGCGATCGACATCGAGGCCATCAAGAGCCGCGTGATGCGCAACGCGGCGACGCCGACCGCGCTGATGCTGGCGCCGGGCGTGAAGGGCTTCGTGCCCGAGCTGAACAAGCGCCTGCCCTACGACATCGACGCGGCGAAAAGGCTGCTCGCCGAAGCCGGCTATCCGAACGGCTTCGAGGTCGGCCTGAATTGCCCGAACGACCGCTATGTCAACGATGCTGCGATCTGTCAGGCGGTTGCCGCGAACCTGGCGCGCGTCGGCGTCAAGGTCAGTCTGCAGACCGAGAGCAAGGCCAGCTACTTCCCGAAGATCCTGCGCCGCGACACCAGCTTCTACCTGCTGGGCTGGACCCCCGGCACCTACGATGCACACAACGTGCTGAGCGCGCTGATGGCCACGCCCAACGACAAGGGCCAGGGGCAATACAACCTGGGCGGGTACAGCAATCCGCGCATCGACGAGCTGACGCAGAAAGTGCAGTCGGAGATCGACGCGGCAAAACGCGGCGAGATGATCCGCGAGGCCTTCAAGCTCCACCAGGACGATGTCGGCCACATCCCCCTGCACCAGCAGGCGCTGGCCTGGGCGATGAAGAAGAACATCGAACTCGTGCAACTGGCCGACAACTACATGCCGTACAAATGGGTCGTGGTGAAGTAATGCGTGCCGGCCGACAGTCTGTTGCGGTGCAGGCTCATCTGCGGACGCAGGCCGCAGGTGAAGCGGCGCACGCCGCGGGCCGCAGCCACAACTACATGCCGTACAAATGGGTCGTCGTGAAGTGAACTCCGGCGCCGTGCATCGCTTTTTCGCCGGCGACGTCTGGTACAGCTTTCGCGCGTCGCCGGTGGCGATCTTCGCGGCCGTCGTTGCGGCGAGCTGTCTGTTCTGCGCGCTGTTCGCGAACCTCGTGGCGCCGCACGACCCGTTCGACCTCGCGACGCTCGAACTCGGCGACTCGCGCCTGCCGCCGGCGTGGCTGGCCGAGGGCAAGACGGCCTACCTGCTGGGGACCGACGACCAGGGCCGCGACATCCTGTCGGCGCTGATGTACGGCGCGCGCATCTCGCTGGCCGTGGGCATCGCTTCGGTGCTGCTGTCGATGCTGATCGGCGTGACGCTGGGGCTGGTGTCCGGCTTCCTCGGCGGCCGGGTCGACGCCCTGATCATGCGGGTGTGCGACGTGATGCTGTCCTTCCCCGCCCTCCTGGTCGCACTGCTGGTCGATGGCGTGGGTCGCGCGCTCTTCCCCGGCGCGCACGAGGCGCTGGCTTTCGGGGTGTTGATCCTCGCCATCTCGCTGACCGGCTGGGTGCAGTACGCGCGCACCGTGCGCGGCTCCACCCTGGTCGAGCGGCAAAAGGAGTACGTGCAGGCGGCGCGCGTGATCGGCGTCTCGTCGCTGCGCATCATGCGCCGCCACGTGCTGCCCAATGTGCTGGGGCCGGTGTTCGTGCTGGCGACCATCCAGGTCGCCACCGCGATCATCACCGAGGCGACCTTGAGCTTCCTCGGCGTCGGCGTGCCGCCGACCTCGCCGTCGCTGGGCACGCTGATCCGGGTCGGCAACGACTTCCTGTTCAGTGGTGAATGGTGGATCACGATCTTCCCTGGTGCCGTGCTGGTGCTGATCGCCCTGAGCGTGAACCTGCTCGGCGACTGGCTGCGCGACGCGCTCAACCCGCGGCTGAGATGACCCACCGTTGCGGCTTCGCCGCTCCCCCTCGAGGGGGCGTCGCTGGCGGACCGGCAGAGCCGGATCCGTGGCGGCTGCTTGGCGGGCCGGTTCGTGCGTCGAGCTACGCGCATTGCGCAGGCTGGCGGCGAGGATGAGGGCAGTGCAGTCCTTGCTCGAAGTGCGCGACCTGGTGGTCGAGTTTCCTGGCCGCCGCGGCACGCTGCGCGCGCTCGACGGCGTGTCGTTCGACATCGCCCCGGGCGAGATCCTCGGCGTGGTCGGCGAGTCGGGTGCGGGCAAGTCGCTCACCGGTGCGGCCGTCATCGGTCTGCTCGAGCCGCCGGGGCGCATCGCGAGCGGCGAGGTGCGTCTGTCGGGCCAGCGCATCGACAACCTGCCGTCCTCCGCTTTGCGCCGCATCCGTGGCCGGCGCATCGGTGCGATCTTCCAGGATCCGCTGACCTCGCTGGATCCGCTGTACACGGTCGGCCGCCAGCTGGTCGAGACCCTCCGCACGCATTTGCCGCTCGACGAGACGGCGGCACGCGGCCGCGCCGTCGAGTTGCTGCGCGAAATCGGCATCCCGGCGCCCGAGGCCCGCGTCGACCACTATCCGCACCAGTTCTCCGGCGGCATGCGCCAGCGGGTCGTGATCGCGCTCGCGCTGGCGGCGAACCCGGAACTGGTGGTGGCCGACGAGCCGACCACCGCGCTCGACGTGTCGATCCAGGCCCAGGTGATCGACCTGCTCAAGCGCCTGTGCAAGGAGCAGGGCACGGCGGTGATGCTGGTGACGCACGACATGGGCGTGATCGCCGAGGCTTGCGACCGCGTGGCGGTCATGTATGCCGGGCGCATCGTCGAGATCGGTCCGGTGCGCGACGTCATCCATGCCCCCGCACACCCGTACACGGTGGGTCTGATGCGTTCGATCCCGGCGATGGACGCAGACTCCGAGCGCCTCGCCCAGATCGACGGCGCCATGCCGCGACTGGACGCTATTCCCCCGGGCTGTGCCTTCCATCCGCGCTGCCCGCAGGCGTTCGCGCGCTGCCGCGCCGAGCGCCCCGGCCTGATCGACGCGGGCCGAACCCGCGCGGCGTGCTGGCTCGTGAGCACGCCCGTGGAGGATGCTGAATGAGCACGCCGGGCCGCCCCGAGTGCGTAGGCTCCCGCTTGGCGGGACCGCATGAAGTGCCTGGGGGGCACCAATGAGCTCGGCCCTGGTCGAGGTGCGCGACCTCGTCAAGCGCTTCGATGTGTCGCCGCCCTGGCTGAACCGGGTGCTGGAACGCCGGCCACGGCAGATCGTTCAGGCCGTCGACGGCGTGAGCTTCGCCATCGAGCGTGGCCAGACACTGGGCCTCGTGGGCGAATCGGGCTGTGGCAAGAGCACGGTCGCGCGGTTGCTGGTCGGTCTGCACCGGCCCAGCGCGGGCACGGTGCACTTCGACGGCGAGGACGTCACGCGCGCGCTGGCCTCGCCGAATCAGGCGCGGGCGCTGCGCCGCCGCCTGCAGATGATCTTCCAGGACCCGTACGCCAGCCTGAACCCGCGCTGGAGCGTGCAGGCGATCGTGGCCGAGCCCTTGATCGAGCAGGGCCTGGAGCGCGCACCGACCGCCTTGCGCGAGCGGGTCGCGGCGCTGCTCGCATCGGTGGGGCTGGCCGCGGCGGACGCCGGCAAGTTCCCGCACCAGTTCTCGGGGGGGCAGCGCCAGCGCATCTCGATCGCGCGCGCGCTGGCCACGGCGCCCGATTTCCTGGTCTGCGATGAGCCGACCTCGGCGCTCGATGTCTCGGTGCAGGCACAGGTGCTGAACCTGATGAAGGACCTGCAGCGCGAGCGCGGCCTGAGCTACCTGTTCATTTCGCACAACCTCGCCGTCGTGCGCCATGTGTCCGATCAGGTGGGCGTGATGTACCTCGGCCGGCTGGTCGAGTGGGCGCCCAAGCGGGCGTTGTTTGCCCGGCCGCGCCATCCCTACACCCGCATGCTGCTCGACGCGGTTCCCGATCTGCAGCTGAGCGGGCGCCCGCGCACGCCGGTGCAGGGCGAGGTGCCCAACCCGCTGCAGCCACCGAGCGGCTGTGCCTTCCATCCACGCTGCCCGCATGCCAACGATCGCTGCCGCAGCGAGCGGCCGCGCTTGCGGGAGGTCGACGGCGTTCGCGTGGCCTGCCACGCGGTGAGCGAAGGACGGCTGTAGAACTCGGCCCCGGTCGCCCGACCACAGCGCGTCAACGCTGCGGCAGCAGCCGCTCGCCGTGGAACAGCTCGGCCGGCGTCTCGCGCTCGCGGATCAGCGTGGCGACATCGCCGTCGACCATCACCTCGGCGGCGCGCGGGCGGGTGTTGTAGTTGCTGGCCATGCTCATGCCGTAGGCGCCGGCGCTTAGCACCGCCACCTGATCGCCTGGCTGCAGCGCGAGGGCGCGGTCGCGGCCCAGCCAGTCGCCGGACTCGCACACCGGACCGACGACGTCGTAGACGACCGGCGGGGCATCGCGCAAGCGGCAGGGCACGATGCCCATCGTGGCTTCGTACATCGCCGGGCGCATCAGGTCGTTCATCGCGGCATCGACGACGCAGAAGTTCTTGTCGGTGCCCGGCTTCAGGTACAGCACTTCGGTCAGCAGCACGCCGGCATTGCCGACCAGCGAGCGGCCCGGCTCGAACACCAGGGCGCGCTGGCCATGGCCGCGCGCATCCAGGCGCTCCAGCAGGGCGGCGATCAAGGCATCGGCGGCCGGCGGGGTCTCGTCGGTGTAGCGGATGCCCAGACCGCCCCCCAGGTCCAGGTGGCGGATGCGCAGGCCCGTCGTTTCGACCGCTTCGACCAGGTCGAGCACGCGATCGACCGCGTCGAGGTAGGGCGCGATCTCGGTGATCTGCGAGCCGATGTGGCAGTCGATCCCCACCACCTCCAAGCCGGGCAATTGCGCCGCGCGCCGGTAGGCTGCCGCGGCGCGGTCGTGTGCGATGCCGAACTTGTTGCCCTTCAGGCCGGTGGAGATGTACGGGTGGGTCTTGGCGTCGACGTCCGGGTTCACACGCAGGCTGACCGGGGCGGTGCGCCCCAGCGACACTGCCACCTCGGACAGCACGTCGAGTTCCGCTTCGCTCTCGACGTTGAAGCAGCGCACGCCGATATCGAGCGCGCGGCGCATTTCCGCGCGCGTCTTGCCGAGCCCGGAGAACACCACCTTGGCCGGATCGCCGCCGGCGGCCAGCACGCGCTCCAGCTCGCCGCCGGAGACGATGTCGAAGCCGCAGCCAGCCTGAGCGAAGGCCTGCAGCACGGCGAGGCTCGAGCTCGCTTTCATCGCGTAGCAGATCAGGTGCTCACGGCCGGCCAGCGCGTGCTGGTAGGGCGCCAGCGCGGCGAGCATCGAGCGACGGGCATACACGTACAGCGGCGTGCCGAAGCGCGCCGCAAGCTCGGTCGCGGCGCAGCCGTCGACATAGAGCTGCTCGCCACGGTAGGCGATGAAGGGGGCGCCGGGCAGTGTCATCGGGGGGTGTCGGCTGCGGGAGCGGAAGCCGGCCGTGCCGGAGCGGACGGTGCGACGGGCGAGGGGGCTGCGGCCGACCCGGGCAGGTAGAGCGCACCCTTTTGACCGCAGCCGCCGAGGAGCGGGCCGCCCAGCAAAGCACACACCGCGATCACGGACATGCGGCTGCCTAGAATCGAAGCGGGTTTGAACATGATCGGATTCTACGAATGAGCACCGCAACTCCCGCACCTGCGTTGAGCGACGCCGACTACCAGGCGCTGACGAGGGCCGTGCTGGGCGGCATCGAACTGCAGATCGATCGCTGGCTGCAGGACGATGTGGTCGACATCGACGTGGCCCGCACCGGCGGCCTGCTCGAGCTGAGCTTTCCGAACGGCAGCAAGATCGTCGTGAACACCCAGCCGCCGCTGCAGGAGATCTGGCTCGCAGCGAAGAGTGGCGGCTTCCACTACCGCCACGCCGGCGGGCAGTGGCGCGACACCAAGACCGACGACGAGTTCTTCGTGGCGCTGTCGCGGTGCGCGAGCGAGCAGGCAGGCAAGGCGCTGCGCTTCGCGGCCCCGGCCGGCTGAGTGGAGCGGCCCGGCTGCGGGCACTTCAGTTCTTGAACAGGTCGAGGATGCTCTTGCGTTCTTCCTCGGTGGGAGCCGGCGCGGTCGGTGTGTCGAGTCCGAGGCTGCTGACGCCGTTGCCCGGGCCGTACTCTTCGTAGTACCACTCGCCGCCGATGTTGAGCAGCCCTTCCGGCGTCGACGGCTCGCTGACCTTCACGCCCTTGAGCGCGACGCTCATGTAGTCGATCCACACCGGCAGGGACAGGCCGCCGCCGGTTTCGCGGTCGCCGAGCTTGCGCGGCTGGTCATAGCCGATCCACACCACGGCCACGAGGTTCGGTGTGTAGCCGGCGAACCAGGCGTCCTGGGAGTCGTTGGTGGTGCCGGTCTTGCCGTACAGGTCGGGGCGTTTCAGGGTGGCCTGGGCGCGCGCCGCGGTGCCGGTTCGCGTCACCTCCTGCAACAGGCTGCTCATCACGAAGGCGTTGCGGCCGTCGATCGCGCGCGCCGATTCGTCCAGCGGCGCCGGCTCGGTCTGGGCCAGGATATGCCCTCTGTTGTCGGTGACCCGCGTCACGAGCACCGGGTTGATGCGGTAGCCGCCGTTGGCGAACACCGAATAGGCGGCAGCCATCTGCAGCGGTGTCACCGAGCCGGTGCCCAGCGCCATCGGCAGGTAGGGCAGGTGCTTCTCGGCATCGAAGCCGAAGCGGGCGATCCAGCTCTGGGCGTAGTTGGTGCCGATGGCTTCCAGGATGCGAATGGACACCATGTTCTTCGACTTCGCCAGTGCGCGGCGCATCGACATCGGGCCATCGAAGCTGCCGTCGTAGTTCTTCGGCTCCCAGGGCTGGCTGCCGGTGGCCGCGGCGTCGAAGAACAGCGGGGCATCGTTGATCACGGTGGCCGGCGTGAAGCCCTTCTCGAGCGCTGCCGAGTAGATGAAGGGCTTGAAGCTCGAGCCAGGCTGGCGCCAGGCCTGCGTCACGTGGTTGAACTTGCTCTTCGCATGGTCGAAGCCACCGACCAGGGTGCGGATCGCGCCGGTGTGAGGGTCCAGCGAAACGAACGCCCCCTCGACCTCGGGCAACTGGGTGACGGACCACGGATCCTTCGCCCCCTTGATGACCCGGATGACCGCACCGCGACGGATCTGGACCTTGGGCCCGGCCTTGGGTGACAGCCCCGAAGTCGCCGGCCGCAGCCCTTCGCCGGTGATCGTCACGGTGTCGCCGCTTTGCAGCGCGGCGACGACCTGCCTGGGGCTGGCTTCGAGCACCACGGCGGCCTTGATCTCGTCGTTGTCCGGGTGCTCTTCGAGCGCCTCCGCGACCCGCGCATCGAGTGCCTTCGGGTCGGCCGGCAGATCCACATAGCCTTCGGGGCCGCGGTACACCTGTCGGCGCTCGTAGTCGGTGATGCCACGGCGCAGCGCGCGGTAGGCCGCCTCCTGCTCAACCGCGCGCACACTGGTGTAGACGTTCAGGCCGCGCGTGTAGGCGCTCTCGCCGTACTGGCTGAAGATCAGCTGGCGGGCCGTCTCGGCGACATACTCGGCGTGCAGAGGCACCGAGATATTGCTGCGGTACTTGAGGTGCTCTGCCTTCGCCGACTCCGCCTGCTCCTCGGTCAGGTAGCCGTTCTCGTACATCCGCTCGATGATGTACTGCTGACGCTGGCGCGCCCGCGCCGGGTTGGCGATCGGGTTGTAGGCCGATGGCGCCTTGGGCAGGCCGGCGAGCATGGCCGCTTCGGCAGCGCTCAGGTCCTTCAGCGGCTTGCCGAAGTAGATCTCCGACGCCGCGGCAAATCCGTATGCCCGCTGCCCCAGGTAGATCTGGTTCATGTAGACCTCGAGGATCTGATCCTTGGTCAGCTGGCTTTCGATCTTCAGCGCCAGCAGGATCTCGTAGACCTTGCGAGCGAAGGTCTTCTCGGTTGGCAGGTAGAAGTTGCGTGCCACCTGCATGGTGATCGTCGAAGCTCCCTGGCTGCGCGACTCTCCGACGTTGGCCAGCCCCGCCCGCACGATCCCGATGTAGTCAACGCCCCCGTGCTGATAGAAACGTGCATCCTCGATGGTCAGCACTGCGTCACGCATCACTTTCGGAATTTGGGTGATCGGCGCGAACAAGCGGCGCTCTTCGCCGTACTCTCCGATCAGCACCTCGTCGGCCGAAAAGACACGCAATGGCAGCTTGGGACGGTAGTCGGTGAGGCTGCTGATTTCGGGCAGATTGGGGTAGGCAACGGCCAGCGCGATCGCCAGCAGCGCCAGACCGCCCAGCACGGCGGGCACCAGAAGTGCCAGCAGCGAGCCGACGATCAACAGGGGCCACCGAGCGGCAGCCGGCAAGCTGGAAAGAAAACCAGTGCGGGAAGACTTGGACGCAGTGGACGAGGACTTGCGGTCGTTGGCGCTCATGAACCTCCAGCAGAACTGGGCGGATTATAGAAACGCGGGTCGGCGGGATGCCGCGGTTGCGCTGGCGCGCGCAAGAGAGAGATCTAGGGACAACCCGGTCCGGCCAAGGCGTTTGCCCCGACCGTGAGTTTTGCAACGTGCGCTTGTAGCGTGCTCGCCCACGCCGGCATTGAAAGCGTTGGGGCACAAGGGCTTTACTGCTAGCATTGAAGTAACTTGTTAACAGCCGTACAGCGGCGAGCGGGAGACCGTGTGGGCTTTCTAGACGGGTTATTGGGAGGCAAGCAAGCGCCGCTTGTTGGGCTGGATATCAGCTCATCGAGCGTCAAGCTCGTCGAACTGGGTCAGTCCGCTTCGGGTGAGTACGTGCTGGAGCGCTTCGCCACCGAGAGTTTCGAAAGAGGCTGGATCGCTGACGGCCAGATCGAAAAATTCGACGAGGTGGCCGACGCCGTGCGACGTGTCGTCAGCAAGAGCGGCACGCGCTCCAAGCGGGTGGCGATGGCGATGCCGCAGTCCGCGGTGATCACCAAGAAGATCATGCTCCCGGCTGGACTTCGCGATGAAGAGTTGGAGCTTCAGGTCGAGTCAGAAGCCAATCAATACATCCCGTTCTCGCTCGACGAGGTCAGTCTTGATTTCTGCGTGGTTGGGCCGAGCACCTCTTCGGCCGGTGACGTCGAGGTGCTGATTGCTGCGTCGCGCAAAGACCGTGTTCAGGACCGTCAGGGTCTGGCCGAGGCCGCAGGACTGAAGCCCGTCGTGCTGGATATCGAATCGCATGCCTCTCGTCTGGCGATGATGCGCATCATCACGGCGTTGCCGAATGAAGGCCGGGACGCGCTGGTCGCGCTGTTCGAGATCGGTGCCGAGACCACCAGCCTGAAGGTGTTGCGCGACGAGGAATTGCTCTACGACCGGGACCAGGCCTTCGGAGGCTCCCAGCTCACGCAGATGATCTCGCGTCAGTACGGCTTTTCGTTCGAAGAAGCGGAGCAGAAGAAGCTGGCGAGTGATCTGCCGGAGGACTACGAGTCCAGTCTGCTGGTTCCCTTCGTCGACAGTCTGGCGCAGGAGATCGGTCGTGCCTTGCAGTATTTCTTTACCAGCACCCCGCATCACAAGGTCCATTACGTCATGCTGGGTGGCGGCACTGCGACATTGCCCGGCTTGAAAGAGCGCGTGACCGAGCTGACGGGCTTTGCCTCGATGGTGGTCAACCCTTTCGAAGGCATGCGGCTCGGTTCTGCAGTGCGCGAAAGCAAACTGCGCCGTGAAGCTCCCGCCTACCTGACCGCGTGTGGCCTGGCGATGCGGAGGTTCCTGTAATGATTTTGATCAACCTCCTGCCGCACCGCGAAGAGCGACGGCAGCGCCGCAAGAAGGCTTTCTTTGTCGGGCTCGGCGTTGCTGCTGCGGCTGGCATTGCCATCGCAGCACTGTGGTATCTGATCCTGCAGCAAATGATCAGTACTCAGCAAGAACGCAATGCCTACCTGACGGCCGAGATCAAGAAGCTCGAGGAGCAGATCAAGGACATTGCGACGCTCAAGGCCGAGATCGACGGTCTGAAGGCGCGCCAGAAGGCGGTGGAGGACCTTCAGACCGATCGCAACATTCCGGTGTACCTGCTCAACGAACTGGTCAAGCAGACGCCGGAGGGTGTCTACCTGACGACGATCAAGCAGGACGGTCAGGTGGTGGCGATCAATGGCATCGCGCAGACCAACGAGCGGGTGTCCGAGTTCCTGCGCAACACGGCCTACAACTCGACTTGGCTCGAGAAGCCCGAACTGGTCGAGATCAAAGCGGCCAGTCTGACGACGGCCAACCGTGAACAGAAGCGCTTGTTCGATTTCGTGATGAAGGTGGGTCTCAAGCGTCCTCAGGAAATGGAGGCGTCGGACAAGTCGGCTGCGCCGGGTGCCGCCGGGGCGTCGGCTCCGTCGGCGGCCGCATCGGTGCCCAGGTCGTGAGGACGCACAGATGGCTACGAACAAGAATCGCACACTCGATCTGAACTCCGTCCTACACGAATTCTCGGGGCAGTTCCGCGGACTGAATCCAAACGAGCCAGGGCAATGGCCTTGGCTCCCGAAGCTGGCGACTTTCGTTGCTGTCGCGGCGGCGCTGGTGGTGGTTGCCTGGTTCTTGTTGCTGTCCTCGACCGCCGACGAGTTGCAGGCCGAACGCGACCGCGAGCCCGGGCTGCGACAGGACTATCGGGCCAAGCTGGGTCAGGCGGTCAATCTTGGCGAGTTGCGCAAGCAGAAGATTCAGGTGCAGGAGTACGTCACCCAGCTCGAGAAGCAATTGCCCGGCAAGGCCGAGATGGATGCGCTGTTGTCGGACATCAACCAGGCCGGTCTGGGCCGTGGCTTGCAGTTCGAGCTCTTCCGGCCCGGACAGGTGGCGGTCAAGGACTACTACGCGGAGTTGCCGATTGCGATCAGGGTCACCGGGCGTTATCACGATATCGGCTCTTTCGCCGCAGACGTGGCGAACCTGTCGCGGATCGTGACGCTGCACAACCTGAACATCTCCGGTGTCGGAGCCGCTGGCGGAGTGCCGAACGCGGCCAGCGCAGGTAGCGGCAATCTGAGCATGGACGCCATGGCTCGCACCTACCGCTACCTCGATCCGGCCGAGGTGGAGGCGCAGCGCAAGGCCAGAGAAGCGAGCCAGAAGGCCGCAGGGGCGAACAAATGATCAGGCCGATGCACCGCAACACGCTGCTGACGTCCGCGTTGGTGACCTTGATGATGCTGTCGGCCTGTGGTGCCGAACAGGAAGAACTGCAGGGGTGGATGGATCAGCAGCGCCGCGAAGTTCGCCCCAGCATCGCACCACTGTCGCCTCCGAAGCGCTTCGATCCTCAGCCTTATGAGCAGGCGCGTGCCGTAGAACCGTTCAGCAACCAAAAACTCGCCGTAGCGCTCAAGCAAGAGGCCCGGCAGCCGAATTCACTGTTGGCCGGCGAGATGAATCGCCGCAAGGAGCCGCTCGAGGCCTATCCGCTCGACTCGATGAGCATGGTCGGCAGTGTGTCAAAGCAAGGCCGTCAGTTCGCGCTGATGCGGGTGGACAACCTGCTGTACCAGGTCAAGGTGGGTGACTACCTCGGTCAGAACTACGGGAAGATCACCAAGATCTCCGAGACCGAGGTGGGCGTGCGGGAAGTTGTTCAGGATGCCGCGGGTGAATGGATAGAGCGTCCCTCTGCCCTCCAGCTGCAGGAGAAGGCGCGATGAAGAAAATTCGGGAGATCACGACCATGAACCAATGGCGAGCACCAGCCGTCGCGCTCGCGCTGTTCTTCTCCGCGTTCACCGCGTGGGCCGAGAACGCGATCCAGTCGATCAACAGCAGTCAGCAGGGCGCGGCTGACGTGGTTCGCATCGAGCTGACTGAAGCCCTCGCCGCCGTGCCGGCTGGCTTCGCCGTGCAGACGCCACCGCGCATTGCGATCGACCTCCCGGGCGTCGGCAACGGACTGGGCCGCAACAGTGTCGACGTCAATCAAGGCAATCTGCGATCAGTGAGCGTTGCGCAGGCCGGTGACCGTACGCGCCTGGTGCTGAACCTGAAGCAACCAGGCAATTATTCAGCCGCGCTGGATGGCAAGGCCCTTGTGCTGACGCTGCAAACCAGCGGCAATGTCGCTGCGGCTGCCCCAGCGGCACCGTCGCCCGCCGCACCGGTTGCGGCCCAGCCGGCGTCCGCTCCCGTGCGGTTTGCAGACAGTCTGAACGATGCGCCTCAGGTGCTGCGCAGCATCGACTTTCGCCGCGGGCAAGATGGCGCGGGTCGCGTCGTGGTCGACTTGCCGAGCAACCAGGTCGGCGTGGACATTCGTCAACAAGGTCAGAACTTGGTGATCGAGTTCCTGAAGTCCAGTCTGCCTGAAAGCCTGCGCCGCCGCTTGGACGTCACCGATTTCGGCACCCCGGTCCGCACGGTGTCGACCTTCCAGAGTGGCGACAAGGTGCGCATGGTCGTCGAGCCCACCGGCGTGTGGGAGCACAGTGCTTACCAGACCGACAACCAGTTCGTGCTGGAGGTGCGTGCTCAGAAGGTCGACCCGAACAAGTTGACGCAGGGGCCGGGCTATGCCGGCGAGAAACTCTCGTTGAACTTCCAGAGTATCGAAGTCCGTGCCTTGCTTCAGGTGATCGCCGATTTCACGAACTTCAACGTCGTGACCAGTGACACCGTGACAGGCAACGTCACGCTGCGCCTCAAAGACGTCCCTTGGGATCAGGCACTCGACATCATTCTGCAAGCCAAGGGATTGGGCGTGCGCAAGAGTGGCAACGTGCTGTGGATCGCGCCGAAGGACGAGATTGCGACCAAGGAGAAGCTGGAGCTGGAATCCAAGGCTCAGATCGCATCGCTGGAGCCGGTGCGTACACAGGCCTTCCAGCTGAACTACGTGAAGGCGGAAGAGGTTTCGAAAGGCTTGACCGGTCAGCAGTCAGGACAGGGCGGTGGCGGTGGTGGTGGTCAGGGCGGTGGCTCGAACAACAGCCGCATCCTGTCGCCGCGCGGCAGCATCGTGTACGAAACGCGCACCAACCAGTTGTTTGTCAGCGACATTCCGTCGAAGCTCGAAGAAGTCGCTCAGATCATCGCCCGCATCGATATCCCGGTGCGCCAGGTGCTGATCGAAGCGCGCATCGTCGAAGCGACCGATACCTTCGGCCGCTCGCTCGGCGTGAAACTCGGGGCATCGGTTGCCCCGTCATCGAAGGTGAACACCGGGATCGGTGGCAACTACCTTGGCATCGGGGCCGCCACCGGACAGGCGCCACCGATCAACAGCAGCGGCGCGACGGTGGGAACGCCTTCGACGAACAGCTACTTCGTCAACCTGCCTGCAGTTGGCCAGAACGGCTATGACGCCGGCACGTTCGCCGTATCGATATTCAACTCGGCGATGAACCGTTTCCTGAACCTGGAGATCTCGGCGCTGGAGGCCGATGGCAAGGGCAAGATCGTGTCGAGTCCGCGGGTGGTCACGGCCGACCAGGTCAAGGCCTTGATCGAACAGGGCACCGAAATCCCGTACCAAACCGCCACCTCGAGCGGCGCGACGGCAATCCAGTTCCGCAAGGCGACGCTGAAGCTGGAAGTCATTCCTCAGATCACGCCCGAGGGCAACATCATCCTTGATGTCGATGTCAACAAGGACAGCCCGGGCGCAACGACCGCTGCGGGCATCCTGATCAATACCAAACACGTCAAGACGCAGGTGCTGGTCGACAACGGTGGCACGGTCGTGATCGGCGGCATCTTCGAGCAGACCGATCAGGTGGACGAGACCAAGGTGCCCTTGCTCGGCGACGTGCCGGTGCTCGGTGCACTGTTCCGCACCAAGACTCGGACCGCGAACAAGACGGAACTGCTGGTGTTCCTGACACCCAAGGTGGTGACGGATCGCACTGCTGCGGCACGTTGATCGCTGGGGCCACCGACGCGCAGGAGCCTGTCGGCAGGCGGCAGCCGGATGAGCCCATGTGTCTGGTACTCGTCGGTCTGCCCGGCTCGGGGAAGTCGTCGGTCGGCCGTGTGCTGGCGAGGCGTCTCGGCATCGATTTCACCGATTCCGATGCAGTGATAGAGCAACGGATCGGCGAGCCGATCCGTTGCTTTTTCGAGCGTGAAGGCGAAGGGCGTTTTCGCGATCTCGAACAAGAAGTGATCGCTGAACTGTGCGCGAGTCGGCCCGGTGTCCTGGCCACCGGCGGGGGGGCTGTGCTGCGTGAGGCCAACCGGCAGGCGCTGCACAATGGCGGCACCGTGCTCTACCTGCGCTCGTCGCCAGAAGAGTTGCACCGGCGCTTGCGTCACGACACCCAGCGGCCCCTGCTTCAGGTCAAGGACCCACGTGCCAAGCTGCAGCAACTGTACCGGGAGCGTGATCCCTTGTACCGTGAGACAGCTCATTTCGTCATCGAGACGGGACGGCCGACGGTTCAGACACTGGTCGGCATGATCCTGATGCAACTCGAACTGGCGGGCATCGTCGATGCGAGCCGCGTCCCTTCGTCCGTCGACGCGCCACGCTGAACGCGCCTGAGCAGGCGGGCTCGTACACTTTGGGCCATGCCAGTGTCTTCAGTTTCCTCCGCGCCGGAGACGGTCTCCATTTCGCTGGGTGAGCGCAGCTACCCGATCCGCATCGGTTCGGGCCTGTTGTGTTCCCCTGACAGCTTTGCCGATGTGCCGCAGGCCAGCTTGGCGGTCATCGTCAGCAACACCACGGTCGCGCCTTTGTATGCCCAAGCCTTGCGAGAAACCTTGCTTGGCCAACACCGGCAAGTCGAACTGATCACGCTGCCGGATGGCGAAAGCCATAAAGACTGGATCACGCTGAACCTGATCTTCGACGATCTGCTCGCACGGGGCGCAGATCGCAAGACAGTGCTCTATGCGCTGGGCGGCGGGGTCGTCGGTGACATGACCGGATTTGCCGCAGCCAGCTACATGCGCGGAGTGCCATTTGTCCAGGTGCCGACCACGCTGCTGGCGCAAGTCGACTCGTCCGTCGGTGGCAAGACAGGCATCAACCACCCACGCGGCAAGAACATGATCGGCGCCTTCTACCAGCCGGTGTGTGTCGTCGCAGACCTCGATACGCTGAGCTCGTTGCCGGCACGAGAGCTTCGGGCCGGCCTCGCGGAGGTCATCAAGTACGGTCCGATCGCCGATGCCGATTTCCTCGACTGGATCGACACGCATCTTGATGAACTGCTCGCACGCGACGCCGCTGCCTTGCGGTATGCAGTGCGGCGCTGCTGCGAAATCAAGGCTTCGGTGGTCGGTCAGGACGAGCGTGAAGCCGGGCTGAGAGCCATTCTCAATTTCGGTCACACATTCGGACATGCGATCGAGGCGGGCCTGGGTTACGGCAATTGGCTCCACGGTGAAGCGGTCGGATGCGGCATGGCGATTGCCGCGGATGTGTCGGCGCGTCTTGGCTTGCTTGCGGAGAACGCGGCGGCGCGCCTGACCGGCCTGATCGAGCGGGCTGGCCTCCCGGTGCGCGGACCGGCCCTCGGTGCCGAGCGTTATCTGCAACTCATGCGGCTCGACAAGAAGGCCGAGGCGGGTGAAATCAAGTTCGTGCTGCTCGACGCGATCGGGCACGCCGTGCTGCGCGGCGTGCCGGACGATGTGCTCAGGCGGGTGCTCGCATCGCGCTGCGGCTGACCACGTTGCGCGGCGCATGCCCTTAGCGTCCTACGCCAGCGACCCCGCCGTCAGTCGAGGCAGGCGCTACGCAGAACCGCCTGCGCCGACCCGCGACGACTACCAGCGCGACCGCGATCGCATCGTCCATTCGACCGCCTTCCGGCGCCTCGTCTACAAGACCCAGGTCTTTCTGAACCACGAAGGCGACCTCTTCCGCACTCGCCTCACCCATTCGATCGAGGTGGCCCAACTCGCTCGCTCGATAGCGCGCGCCTTGCAACTGAACGAAGATCTCACCGAGGCGATCGCCCTGGCGCACGATCTGGGTCACACGCCTTTCGGGCACGCAGGCCAGGACGCATTGAACGAGTGTCTGCATCGCATCGATCCTCAGGGGCCGGGTTTCGAGCACAACCTGCAGTCCCTGCGGGTTGTGGACCGGCTCGAGCAGCGCTACGCCAGCTTCGATGGACTGAACCTCAGTTTCGAGACGAGGGAAGGCATTCTCAAGCACTGCTCGCGGCGCAACGCACAAGCTCTCGAACTGCAGGAGCCAAGCGGCGTGGGGCGCCGCTTTCTCGATGGCACACAGCCGAGCCTGGAAGCGCAGCTGTGCAACCTGGCCGACGAGATTGCCTACAACGCGCACGACGTCGACGATGGTGTGCGCTCGGGTCTCATCACCATCGAGCAGATCGAGGAGGTGCCCTTGTTCGCCGCGCAACTGGACTCGGTGAGGCGGGAGCATCCGGGATTGGAAGGGCGCAAGTTGCTCTTCGAGACGCTGCGCCGGCTCTTGTCCGCCCAGGTCTACGACGTGATAGAAGCCACGCGTGCAGCGTTGTGCGAGCACCGGGTGCAGCGCGCAGCGGACGTGTGGGTTGCGCCCCCGTTGGTGCGGTTTACGCCGGCCATGCGAGAGCAAAGTCTTGCCCTCAAGCGCTTTCTGTTCGCGCGGCTGTATCGCCACCCGCAGGTCGAAGACACCACGCAACGCGCCCAGGGCGTGGTGCGTGACCTGTTCGAGGCCTATGTGGCCGACACGGCCGGTCTCCCGGCGCTGACCATCGATGGTGCAGACCCGTTCCGGGCCGTGGCCGACTATGTCGCTGGCATGACGGATCGCTTTGCTCTGCGTGAGCACCACCGGCTCACCGGTCGCACGGTCTTCGAGAGCCATGGCCAAGCCGTTTGACGGCGCGTGATGTCCACGACTTGTGAGCAATTCGCAACATCCCCGTGTTGACCCCGTAGGGGCGTCCAGGGCGGGTCGATACAGTCTTGTCAAGCGGTCGTCGGAGAGTCGCAGCGGCGATCCGATTCAAGAATTTCCAGGAGACACTTTCCGTGAAGAAGACACTCGTTGCACTCGCTGCAGCACTCTCTGCATCGGCCTCGGTGTACGCACAGAACTCTGTCACCTTGTATGGCAGCGTGGATGCCGGTATCAACTATGTATCGGGTCAGGACGCAGCGAAAACGCGCCTCGCAAGCGGCATCATGGAAGGCTCTCGCTGGGGGTTCAAGGGGAATGAAGATCTGGGTGGCGGTTACCGCGCGCTCTTCGTGCTGGAGAGCCGGTTCGAGGCGGACACGGGTTCGCTCAGCAACCGCGCCGCGTCCGGCAACCAGGTGCCGGACCGTTTCACTGACCTGCAGTTCCTGGGGGTGCCCCTGATTCCGCTGGCGCCTGGCGTGACGACCCAGACGGTCGTGAACCAGGTCGGCGCGCTGCTCGGCACCCAGATCGGCGTGAACCTGAACAGCAACGCGTTCGATCGTCAGGCCTTCATGGGGCTCGTGACACCAGCGGGAGCTGTTCTTCTCGGGCGGCAGTACACCCCGGCCTACGAGATGTTCTATGTGTTCGATTCGATGCAGACCGACTCGAGCCTGTCGGCGGCGCAGATCGCGACGCTGCCGGCAGCGGTCGACATCCGCAAGAGCAATGCGCTCGCGTACCGCATCCAGAAGGAGGGGTTCACCGCCACGCTGATGTACGCCTTTGGCGAGACGGGCGACTCCAGTGCGAACAACCGGTATATGAGCGCCAACGCGTACTACAAAGGCAATGGCTTCGCGTTGGGGGCCGCCTATGGCACCAACAACAATGCCGTGGGTGACAAGGCGCTCACCGATGTTCTTGTCGGCGCCTCGGTGGACTTGGGGCCAGGCAAGCTGTCATCGCTGTACGCGACGTTCAAGGACGACAACCCGGGGGTCGGCGCTGGCATCACGGCCGGCCTCGTCGCGCAGAACCCCAGCCCTGCATTCGCTCCGCTGGCGACCTTGATCGGTAGTGCCTTCGAGCGCGCCCTGCGCCAGGATTCACGGCTGTTTCACATCGGGTATCGGTTCGGCGTCGGCTCCGGTACCGTCACGGTGGCCTACAACCGCTACGACGACCGAACGGTCGCCAATGCCGACGTCCAATCTTACGGGGCGGTCTACACCTACGCATTTTCGAAGCAAACCGACGTCAGCTTCGTGCTGACCCGCTTCGACAATGATGACAACGCTCAGGCTGCACCGGGAGGCGGTGGATTCTTTGGTGGCGTGACCTCTGAAGCAGGCAAGGGCGCGCACAACGTCGCACTGGGCTTGCGTCACCGATTCTGAGTATCGCGGGCATGTCACTGTGCCCCCGTGCGATGGACGTTGCCGCTGACGTGTACCTCCTTCGTCGACGAGTCACGGATGTTGGGCGCAATGAGAGAAGACTGCTCCCGTGGGTCGCCCGTCGCATGCTCGGGGTGTACCCTTTCGCGCCATGGCCCGATTGCCGCGTCTGATCGTCCCTGCGTTACCGCACCTCGTGAGCCAGCGTGCCCAGCACGGGCAGGTGATGGTGCATGACGACGTCGACCGCCGGTCGCTGATGCAATTGCTGCGCGAGGCCGCGTCGCAGCATCGCGTGGCGGTGCATGCCTACTCCGTGCTGGACGGACGTTTCGATCTGGTCGCGACGCCCGAGCGGGCCAATGGCCTGAGTCTGGTCATGCAGTCGGTGGCGCGCCGTCATGCCTCGGCTTTCAACCGACGGCATGGCCGCACCGGAGGGCTGTGGGAGGGCCGTTTTCGGGCGGCCGTGATCGAGCCCGAATCCTGGCTCCTGCCGTGCATGGTCTACGTCGAGCAACTGGGACGGGAGGCGCATGCCGGTACGCAAACGCTCGTCTGTTCCAGTGAAGCGCCTCATCGCGGCCGCGGTGCCGACCCGCTGCTGGTCCATCCGGGGGCCTATTGGGCGCTGGGCAACACACCTTTCGAGCGCGAGATGGCCTACGGCGAACTGCTGGAGCATCCCCTGCTGATCCGGCAGGTGCAGGTCATCGAGGCGGCGCTGCGCGGTGGTTGGGCCCTGGGCTCCGTTGCCTTTGCGACGCAACTGACATCGGCCGGGGCGCGACCTGCCGCGCCCCGGCCGCGCGGGCGCCCACCAAAGAGCAAAGCGCACCATTATTGATATGTCACTATTTATTTTCGCACCAGTGTTGAGCGCTTAATAAATAGAATCTGACCCTAAATTTTTTGATTGTCAGTTTTGCTGCGCTGCCGTAATCTCTTGGCCGTTTCCCTGCCAGGAGAGCGCCGTGACTTCGTACGCCCCGAGCCAGCAAGACATCGATACCCTCCGCCGTGAAGGCCTCTACGATCCGGCGAACGAGCATGACGCCTGCGGCGTCGGCTTCGTGGCGCATATCAAGGGGCACAAGGCTCACAGCATCGTCAGCCAGGGGCTGAAGATCCTCGAGAACCTCGACCATCGGGGCGCTGTCGGTGCCGACAAGCTGATGGGTGACGGTGCCGGCATCCTGATCCAGATCCCCGACGAGTTCTACCGGGCCGAGATGGCACTGCAGGGCATCGAGTTGCCGCCGCCGGGGGAGTACGGCGTGGGCATGATTTTTCTGCCGAAGGAGCATGCGTCACGCCTGGCGTGTGAGCAGGCGCTGGAGCGGGCGGTCCGCGCTGAGGGCCAGGTGCTGTTGGGTTGGCGCGACGTGCCTGTCGATCGCGACATGCCGATGTCGCCGACCGTGAGCGCCAAGGAGCCGGTGATTCGCCAGATCTTCATCGGCCGTGGCACGGACGTGATCGTGCCCGATGCGCTCGAGCGCAAGCTGTACGTGATCCGCAAGACAGCGTCGGCAGCGATCCAGAAGCTGCAACTCACGCACAGCCACGAGTACTACGTGCCCAGCATGAGCTGCCGCACGATCATCTACAAGGGCCTGTTGCTCGCCAACCAGGTGGGCACTTACTACCTTGATTTGCAGGACGAACGAACGATCTCTGCGCTGGCACTGGTGCATCAACGCTTTTCCACCAACACCTTTCCCGAGTGGCCGCTGGCGCACCCCTACCGGATGGTGGCGCACAACGGCGAGATCAACACGGTCAAGGGCAACTTCAACTGGATGCGCGCGCGCCAGGGGGTGATGAAGTCACCCGTCCTCGGAGACGACCTGAACAAGCTGTACCCGATCAGCTTCGATGGGCAGTCCGACACTGCAACCTTCGACAACGCGCTCGAGCTGCTGACGATGGCCGGCTACCCGCTGGCCCACGCCGCGATGATGATGATCCCCGAGGCCTGGGAGCAACATGCGACGATGGACGAGCGCCGTCGTGCGTTCTACGAATACCACGCCGCGATGCTCGAGCCCTGGGACGGTCCGGCTGCAATGGTGTTCACCGACGGCAAGCAGATCGGCGCCACTCTCGACCGCAACGGTCTGCGCCCGGCGCGCTACATCGTCACCGACGACGACCTGGTGGTCATGGCCTCGGAATCCGGCGTGCTGCCGATCCCCGAGAACAAGATCGTCAAGAAGTGGCGTCTGCAGCCGGGCAAGATGTTCCTGATCGACCTCGAGCAGGGGCGCATCGTCGACGACGAGGAACTCAAGACCCAGCACGCCTCGGCCAAGCCCTACCGCCAGTGGATCGAGAACGTCCGCATCAAACTCGATGCGGTGGAGGCGCCGGCCGATGCGGCACCGGTCTCCGGCGAAACGCTGCTCGATCGCCAGCAGGCCTTCGGCTACACGCAGGAGGACATCAAGTTCCTGATGAGCCCGATGGCTCAGGCCGGCGAAGAGGGCATCGGTTCGATGGGCAACGACTCGCCGCTGGCGGTGCTGTCCGACAAGAACAAGCCGCTGTACAGCTACTTCAAGCAGATGTTCGCGCAGGTCACGAACCCGCCGATCGACCCGATCCGTGAAGCGATCGTGATGTCGCTCAACAGCTTCATCGGCCCCAAGCCCAACCTGCTCGACATCAACGCGGTGAATCCGCCGATGCGGCTCGAAGTCGCGCAGCCCATCCTCGACTTCGAGGACATGGCCCGGCTGCGCACGATCGAGAAGCCGACGCACGGCAAGTTCAAGTCCTATGAGTTGAACATCGTCTACCCCTTGGCGTGGGGCGGCGAGGGCGTCGAAGCCAAGCTGGCCTCGCTGTGTGCCGAGGCGGTGGACGCCATCCAGAGCGGCCACAACATCCTGATCATCACCGACCGTCGCGTGAGCCGCGACCAGATCGCCATTCCCGCGCTGCTCGCCTTGTCGGCGATCCACCAGCACCTGGTGCGCGAGGGACTGCGCACGACGGCCGGTCTGGTCGTCGAGACCGGCTCGGCGCGCGAAGTGCATCACTTCGGTGTGCTCGCCGGCTACGGTGCCGAGGCGGTGCATCCCTACCTGGCGATGGAGACACTGGCCTCGCTGCACAAGGAACTGCCGGGCGATCTGTCGGCCGAGAAGGCGGTCTACAACTACGTCAAGGCGATCGGGAAGGGTCTGTCGAAGATCATGTCCAAGATGGGCGTGTCGACCTACATGTCCTACTGCGGTGCACAGCTGTTCGAGGCCATCGGCCTCAACAAGTCGCTGGTCGAGAAGTACTTCCGCGGCACCGCCTCGCAGGTCGGCGGCATCGGTGTGTTCGAGGTTGCCGAAGAAGCCATTCGCATGCACAAGGCGGCCTTCGGCGACGATCCAGTGCTCGCCAGCATGCTCGACGCCGGTGGCGAGTACGCCTGGCGCACGCGTGGCGAGGAGCACATGTGGACGCCGGACGCGATCGCCAAGCTGCAGCACAGCACGCGCGCGAACAAGTTCGACACCTACAAGGAATACGCCCAACTGATCAACGACCAGTCGCGCCGCCACATGACGCTGCGCGGGCTGTTCGAGTTCAGGCTCGACCCCAGCAAGGCCATCCCGCTCGACCAGGTGGAGCCGGTCACCGAGATCGTCAAGCGCTTCGCCACCGGCGCGATGTCGCTCGGCTCGATCAGCACCGAGGCCCACAGCACGCTCGCCATCGCGATGAACCGCATCGGCGGCAAGTCCAACACCGGCGAAGGCGGCGAAGACCCGGCGCGCTACCGCAACGAGCTCAAGGGCATTCCGATCAAGCAGGGGACGATGGTCAGCGAGGTCATCGGCAGCAAGGTGATCGAGGCCGACTACGAGTTGAAGGACGGCGACTCGCTGCGCTCGAAGATCAAGCAGGTGGCCTCGGGCCGCTTCGGCGTGACGACCGAGTACCTGGTGTCGGCCGACCAGATCCAGATCAAGATGGCCCAGGGCGCGAAGCCCGGCGAGGGCGGCCAGCTGCCGGGCGGCAAGGTGTCCGAGTACATCGGCATGCTGCGCTACTCGGTGCCCGGCGTCGGCCTGATCTCGCCGCCCCCTCACCATGACATCTACTCGATCGAAGACCTGGCGCAGCTGATCCACGACCTGAAGAATGCCAACCCGCGCGCGTCGATCAGCGTCAAGCTGGTGTCTGAGGTCGGCGTTGGCACGATCGCGGCCGGCGTCGCCAAGGCCAAGAGCGACCATGTCGTGATCGCCGGCCACGACGGCGGTACCGGCGCTTCGCCATGGTCCAGCATCAAGCACGCCGGCACGCCGTGGGAACTCGGTTTGGCGGAGACGCAGCAGACCCTGGTGCTCAACGGTCTGCGCGGCCGCATCCGCGTGCAGGCCGACGGCCAGATGAAGACCGGCCGCGACGTGGTGATCGGCGCGCTGCTGGGCGCCGACGAGTTCGGCTTCGCGACCGCGCCGCTGGTGGTCGAGGGCTGCATCATGATGCGCAAGTGCCACCTGAACACCTGCCCGGTCGGCGTGGCGACGCAGGACCCGGTGCTGCGCCGCAAGTTCCAGGGCAAGCCCGAGCACGTCGTCAACTACTTCTTCTTCGTCGCCGAGGAGGCGCGTCAGATCATGGCGCAGCTCGGCATCCGCAGCTTCGATGAACTGATCGGCCGCGCCGACCTGCTCGACACCAAGAAGGGCGTCGCTCACTGGAAAGCGCGCGGCCTCGACTTCGCCCGCGTGTTCCACCTGCCACAGGCGGCGGCCGACGTGCCCCGTCGCCAGGTCGACGTGCAGGACCATGGCCTGGCCAAGGCGCTCGACGTGCGCCTGATCGAGAAGTGCCGTCCGGCGATCGAGCGCGGCGAGAAGGTCCAGTTCATGGACGAGACGCGCAACGTCAACCGCACCGTCGGCGCGATGCTGTCGGGCGAACTGATCCGCCACCGGCCCGAAGGCCTGCCCGACCACACCATCTTCATGCAGATGGAAGGCGTGGGCGGCCAGAGCTTCGGCGCCTTCCTGGCGCAAGGCATCACGCTCTACCTGATCGGCGACGCGAACGACTACACCGGCAAGGGCCTGAGCGGCGGCCGCGTGGTGGTGCGCCCGAGCATCGACTTCCGCGGCGACGCGACGCAGAACATCATCGTTGGCAACACCGTGCTCTACGGCGCAACCAGCGGCGAGGCCTTCTTCCGCGGCGTGGCCGGCGAGCGCTTCGCGGTGCGGCTGTCGGGCGCGACCACGGTGGTTGAAGGCACCGGCGACCACGGCTGCGAGTACATGACCGGTGGCACGGTGGTCGTGCTCGGCAAGACCGGGCGCAACTTCGCGGCCGGCATGTCGGGCGGCATCGCCTACGTGTACGACGAGGACGGCAGCTTCGCGCAGCGCTGCAACACCTCCATGGTCGCGATGGACAAGGTGCTCGCGGCCGAGGAGCAGCGCAGCACGCAGGACGCCGCCCTTTTCCACAAGGGTGTGGCCGACGAGCTGCTGCTGCGCAAGCTGATCGAAGACCACCACAAGTGGACCGGCTCGCTGCGCGCGCGCGACATCCTCGACCACTGGTCGGCGGCGCGCGGCAAGTTCGTCAAGATCTTTCCGCACGAGTACCGGCGCGCGCTGGGCGAGATCCACGCCAAGAAGGAAGCCAGCGAGACCATTGCCAAGGCCAAGACCAGCGACAAGAAGTCCAACAAGGCAAAGGCCTGAGATTCGCCACGCAAGAGCGGCGCACGGAGCATCACACCATGGGAAAAGTCACCGGTTTTCTGGAGTACGAGCGCCTCGAGGAGGGCTATGCGCCCGTCGAGCAGCGGCTCAAGAACTACAAGGAATTCATCATCGGCCTGAAGGACGATGAAGCCAAGGTGCAGAGCGCGCGCTGCATGGACTGTGGCATCCCGTTTTGCAACAGCGGCTGCCCGGTCAACAACATCATTCCGGACTTCAACGACCTCGTGTACCGCGGCGACTGGGCGAATGCGATCACGGTGCTGCACAGCACGAACAACTTTCCCGAGTTCACCGGGCGCATCTGCCCGGCGCCCTGCGAGGCGGCCTGCACCTTGAACGTCAACGACGATCCGGTCGGCATCAAGAGCATCGAGCACGCGATCATCGACCGCGCCTGGGCCGAGGGCTGGGTGCAACCGCAACCCGCCCGGCACAAGACCGGCAGGACGGTGGCTGTGGTGGGCTCGGGCCCCGCGGGCATGGCGGCGGCGCAGCAGCTGGCACGGGCCGGACACACGGTCACGCTGTTCGAGAAGAACGACCGCATCGGAGGCTTGCTGCGCTACGGCATTCCCGACTTCAAGATGGAGAAGTCGCACATCGACCGTCGCGTCGAGCAGATGCGTGCCGAAGGCGTGAGCTTTCGCGCCGGTGTGCTGGTCGGACACCTCCCCGAAGGTTCGAAGGTCACCAACTGGGCCAAGGAGATCATCTCGGCCGAGCAATTGAAGGCCGATTTCGATGCGGTGGTGCTGACTGGCGGCGCCGAGCAGAGCCGTGACCTGCCGGTGCCGGGCCGCGACCTCGACGGCGTGCACTTCGCGATGGAGTTCCTGCCGCAGCAGAACAAGATCAACGCCGGCGACAAGCTCAAGGGTCAGATCCGCGCCGACGGCAAGCATGTCATCGTGATCGGTGGCGGCGACACCGGCAGCGACTGCGTCGGCACCAGCAACCGCCATGGCGCCAAGAGCGTGACCCAGTTCGAGCTGATGCCGATGCCGCCCGAGCAGGAAAACAAGGAGCTCACCTGGCCCTACTGGCCCTACAAGCTGCGCACCAGTTCCAGCCACGAAGAGGGTTGTGAGCGCGAGTTCGCGATCGCGACCAAGGAGTTCATCGGCGACGGCAAGAGCGGCAAGCTCACGGCGCTCAAGACGGTGCGTGTCGAGTGGCAGGGCGGCAAGATGGTCGAGGTGCCGGGCAGCGAGCAGGTGCTCAAGGCCGACCTCGTGCTGCTGGCCATGGGCTTCGTCAGTCCGGTCGCGACCGTGCTCGATGCTTTCGGGGTCGAGAAGGACAACCGCGGCAACGCGAAGGCCGGTACCGACGTCACCGGCGGCTACAAGACCAATGTCGACAAGGTGTTCGCTGCCGGCGACATCCGGCGAGGCCAGTCGCTCGTGGTCTGGGCCATCCGCGAGGGACGCCAGGCCGCACGGGCGGTCGACGAGTTCCTGATGGGACACAGCGACCTGCCTCGCTAGGGGTTGGCGCGGCCGTGCCCGTGCGGACGGGGCGGCCTCCGGGGGCCGCACAGCACGCCGCCCGGGTATCCCCTATCATTCGCAAAGCCGGATCGTCTGATTCGGCTTTTCCATCTTCGGCCCATGACAATTCCAACAGCGCCGTCGAACCCCGGCCGCGACTCCAACGCTCTCGTCGAACTCAAACACGTCACTTGCGGCTATGGCGAGCGGGTGATCCTGCGCGACGTGAATGTGGTCGTGCCGCGCGGCAGCGTGCTGGCCTTGATGGGCACGTCTGGCGGCGGCAAGACGACGGTGCTGCGCCTGATCGGCCGCCAGCTCGACCCGATGAGCGGGCAGGTGCTGTTCGACGGCACCGACCTCGCCTCGCTCGATCGCGACGGCCTCTATGCCGCGCGCCGTCGCATGGGCATGCTGTTCCAGTTCGGCGCGCTGTTCACCGACCTCTCGGTGTTCGACAACGTGGCCTTCCCGCTGCGCGAGCACAGCGGGCTCGGCGAAGCGATGATCCGCGATCTGGTGCTGATGAAGCTCAACGCCGTCGGCCTGCGCGGTGCGCGCGATCTGATGCCGAGCGAGGTGTCCGGCGGCATGGCGCGTCGCGTCGCGCTGGCGCGGGCGATCGCGCTCGATCCCGAGCTGATGCTCTATGACGAACCGTTCGCGGGCCTGGATCCGATCTCCATGGGCGTGGCCGCGCGGCTGATCCGCGAACTCAACCAGGCGCTCGGCATCACCAGCATCGTGGTGTCCCACGATGTCGACGAAACCTTCTCGATCGCCGACCACGTGGTCTTCATCGCCAACGGCGGCGTCGTGGCACAGGGCACGCCTGCAGAGATGCGCGCCAGCGACGATCCGCTGGTGCGTCAGTTCGTCGATGCCCAGGCCGATGGGCCGGTACGTTTCCGCTACCCCGCCGCGGCGGTGAACGAGGATTTCCAGGTGGGGTCCCCATGAGCTGGTACCGCCCGTCGGACGTCGGCTTCGCGGTGCGCGCCAAGCTCGTCGACCTCGGCGCGTCGGCGCGCCTGTTCGGACGCATGCTGGCCAGTCTGGGTCCGGCATTCAAGCGCGGCCAGCTGGTGGTCGACCAGGTGCATTTCCTGGGCAATCACTCGCTGGCGATCATCACCGTATCGGGCCTCTTCGTCGGTTTCGTGCTGGGGTTGCAGGGCTACTACACGCTGCAGCGCTACGGCTCGTCGGAGGCGCTCGGCCTGCTCGTCGCACTGTCGCTCGTGCGAGAACTCGGCCCGGTCGTCACCGCGCTGTTGTTCGCGGGCCGTGCGGGCACCTCGCTGACCGCCGAGATCGGCCTGATGAAGGCCGGCGAGCAGCTGACCGCGATGGAGATGATGGCGGTCGATCCGGTGCTGCGTGTGCTCGCGCCGCGTTTCTGGGGCGGCGTGATCGCGATGCCCCTGCTGGCGGCGGTGTTCAGCGCCGTCGGCATCCTCGGCGGCTGGGCGGTCGGCGTGTTGCTGATCGGCATCGACGCCGGCGGTTTCTGGTCGCAGATGCAAGGCGGCGTCGACGTGTTCAAGGACGTTGGCAACGGCATCGTCAAGAGCCTCGTGTTCGGCATCACCGTCACTTTCGTGGCGCTGCTGCAGGGCTACACCTGCCAGCCGACGCCGGAGGGCGTGTCGCGCGCCACCACGCGTACCGTGGTGGTGGCCTCGCTCGCCGTGCTCGGGCTCGATTTCGTGCTCACGGCGATGATGTTCTCGATTTGACGACGAGGCGCTTCAGGAGAAGGAAGATGCAGAAATCCAAGCATGACCTGTGGGTCGGCCTGTTCGTGATGATCGGTGCCGCGGCGATCGTGTTCCTCGCGCTCAAGGCCGGCAACCTGCTGAGCCTGAGCTTCGACGACACCTACACGGTCTCGGCCCGCTTCGACAACATCGGTGGACTCAAAGTGCGTGCGCCGGTCAAGAGCGCGGGCGTGGTGGTCGGCCGGGTCGCGGCGATCGGCTTCGACGCGGACACCTACCAGGCCCGGGTCGACTTCGACCTCGAGAAGCGCTTCGGCTTTCCGAAGGACAGTTCGGCCAAGATCCTCACCTCCGGCCTGCTGGGCGAGCAGTACGTCGGCCTCGAACCCGGCACCGAAGAGAAGGTCCTGATCGCGGGCGACAAGATCCGCGTCACGCAATCGGCGGTGGTGCTGGAGAATCTGATCAGCCAGTTCCTGTACAGCAAGTCCGCCGACTCCAGCAACGGCGAGGGGGCGAAAAAGTGAAGTGTCCGTTCGGCCGATCTGCTTTCGCTGCATTGTGGCTGTCGGCCTCGCTGGCCGGCTGCGCCACGGTGGAACAACCCGACCCGCTGGAGAAGCTCAACCGCAAGGTGTTCGCCTTCAACGAAACCGTCGACGAATACGTCATCGCGCCGCCGGCCCGCGCCTACCGCAAGGTCGTACCGTCGATGGTGCGCCTGGGGGTCGACAACTTCTTCAACAACCTGCGCGACGTGTGGTCGGCCGTCAACCTCGTGTTGCAGGGGCGGCTCGATGCCAGTGCGAGCGACGTGATGCGCTTCGGCACGAACACCGTGCTCGGTCTCGGCGGCTTCGTCGACTGGGCGTCCGAACTCGGCCTCGAGCCGCACTACGAGGACTTCGGTCAGACGCTGGGTGTCTGGGGCTTCAATGCGGGAGCCTATCTGGTGTTGCCAATCCTCGGGCCCTCGTCGGTGCGCGACGCCATCGGCCTGCCGGCCGACATACTGGCGTCGCCGGACCAGATCGCCGACACCGTGCGGCTGCGCAATTCCCTGACCGGCTTGCGCATCATCAACACGCGTGCCGGTCTGCTGGATGCGACCGGCCTGCTCGATGACATCGCGCTCGACAAGTACAGTTTCGTGCGCGACGCCTACCTGCAGCGCCGCCGCAGCCTGGTCGAAGACGGCAAGCGTCACGGAGCGGCGGCTGAAGAAGACTACATTCCACCCGAGCCGGCCGCAGCGGCCTCGGCAGCGGTGCCGGCAGCGAGCGAGCCGCTGGCGCCGGCCAGTTCACCGGCCGCGGACGGCAAACCCTGAGGGGCTTGGCAGCACCGGGTCGTGGCTGGCTGTGAACCGTCCCCGGGGCTGCGACGTTGAGGTGAGCGGTTGCAACGACTTGTAGGGCGGCGAACTCACGGCGGCAAACTGCCTCCAACACACACGATCGTGGTTTCTTCCACGGAAAGGCAAGCATGCTGAAACGTCAATTTCTGTCCCTGAGCCTCATCGCGCTCGGCTGGGCCTATGGGGGGGCCATCGCCCAGACCGCTGTGCAGACGCCGGACGCCCTGGTCAAGCAGGTGTCGACCGAGGTGCTGGAGTCGATCAAGGCCGACAAGGCGATCCAGGCCGGCGACACCAAGCGAATCCTCGCGCTGGTCGATGCCAAGATCCTTCCGCATGTGGATTTCGACGCGATGACGGAGTTCGCGGCCGGCAAGGCCGCCTGGGGCCAGGCGACGCCGGACCAGCGCAAGCGGCTCCAGGACGAGTTCAAGGTCATGCTGGTGCGCCAGTACGCCGCGGCATTCGCCCAGGTGCGCGACCAGAGCATCGAGTTCGGGCGTGTCCTCAAGAGCCCGGACAACCCGGGCGAGGTCATCGTGCGCACCAAGATCGTCGGCCAGCGCGATCCGGTGCCGATCAACTACTACCTCCAGCGCGTCGGCGACGAGTGGAAGATCTTCGACCTCGACGTGCTCGGCATCCGTCTCGGCCTGAGCTACCAATCGCAGTGGGGTCCGGTCATCAAGGCCAAGGGTCTGGACGGCCTGATCGCCGAACTGGCCCAGCGCAACAAGAGCGCCGCGGCCAAGGGTTGACGCGACCATGCTGCTGTTGCCCGAGACGCTGACCCTGCGCGAGGCGCGCGACGCGCTGCGCCTGCTCAAGGTCTCGCTGGAGCGCGAGGCGGAGCCGCTGCTGGTGATCGACGGCTCGCAGCTGCAACGCTTCGATTCCACCGCGCTGGCGGTGCTGCTCGAATGCCGGCGCCTGGCCCAGGCCTGGGGCAAGCGCTTCGAGCTGACCGCGCTGCCGCCCAAGCTGTCGGAGCTGGCGCGGCTGTACGGGATCGACGAATTGCTCACGCTGCCGGCCGCGGCGTCCTGAGCCCCGGCTGCTTGACGCCCGGCACGGGTACGGCGTCGGTTTACCATCGATGCTTGTTCCCGTGCGCGTTGTGCGTGAAGCCTTATGTCCAGCCAACTCGAGCAGCTCAAGGTTCATACCACCGTGGTCGCCGACACCGGTGACTTCAAGCAGATCGGCGTCTACTCGCCGCGTGATGCGACCACCAACCCCTCGCTGATCCTGAAGGCCGTCAGCCAGCCGGCCTATGCCCCGCTGCTGGCACAGACGGCCACGGCGCATCGCGGCCAGCCGCTGGATGCGATCGTCGATCGCGTGCTGGTGCGCTTCGGCTGCGAGATCCTCAACGTCGTGCCCGGCCGGGTGTCGACCGAGGTCGACGCGCGCCTGAGTTTCGATGCCGCGGCGACGGTGGCGCGGGCCCAGCGCATCATGGCGCTCTACGAATCCGAGGGCATCGCGCGCGAGCGCGTGCTGATCAAGATCGCCGCCACCTGGGAGGGCATCCAGGCCGCCAAGGCGCTCGAGCACCACGGCATCCGCTGCAACCTGACGCTGCTGTTCTCGTTCTGCCAGGCGGTCGCCTGCGGCGAGGCCGGCGTGCAGCTGATTTCGCCGTTCGTCGGCCGCATCCACGACTGGCACAAGAAGGCAGCGGGCAGCCAGTGGGACGAGGCCGCCAACGCCGGCGCCAACGACCCCGGCGTGAAAGCGGTCGCGCAGATCTGGCGCTACTTCAGGAAGTTCGGCATCGAGACCGAGGTCATGGGGGCGAGCTTTCGCAACACCGGGCAGATCCTCGCGCTCGCCGGCTGCGACCTGCTGACGATCGCGCCCGAGCTGCTGGCCCGGTTGCAGGCGAGCGAGGCGCCGGTCGAGCGCGCGCTCGACGTCGATGCCGCGCGACACTGCGACGCCAAGGCGCTCAGCTACAACGAGCCGAGCTTTCGCTACGCGCTCAACGAGGACGCGATGGCGACCGAGAAGCTGGCCGAGGGCATCCGCGCTTTCGCGGTCGATGCGGCCCAGCTCGATCGGCTGATCCAGGCCCTGTGATGGCAGCCTCCTGGGTGCGTGGCGACCGCACGCCGGCCTGGGCCGCCCTGCACGCGCACTTCGCCTCGGCGGCGCATCGCTTCGATCTGCGCGACGCCTTCGCCACCGATGCGCAGCGCTTCGTGCGCTACGGCTTCGAAGCGCCACACCTGTTCGTCGATCTGTCCAAGAACTGGCTGGACGAGCCGACGCAGGCGCTGCTGCTGCAGCTGGCGCGCGAGGTCGGTCTGGAGCGCTGGCGTGCCGCGATGTTCGCCGGCGCGACCCTCAACAACACCGAGGGTCGCGCCGTGCTGCACACGGCGCTTCGCGCCCCCCGGGGCAGCGCGGCTTTCAGCGAGGAGGTGCACGCGACGCTGGAGGCGATGCTCGACTATGCCGAGCAGGTGCGCGACACCGCGCGCAGCGGCATCCGCGACGTGGTCAACATCGGCATCGGCGGCTCCGACCTCGGGCCGCAGATGGCCGTGCCCGCGCTGCAGGCCTACACCCACCCCGGGCTGCGCAGCCACTTCGTCTCCAACCTCGACGGGCACGAACTGGCGCCGCTGCTGATGCAGCTGGACCCGCGGCACACCTTGTTCGTCATCGCCTCCAAGACCTTCACGACGCAGGAGACGATGGCCAACGCCGCGACGGCCAAGGCCTGGTTCGAGTCGCGCGGCGGCACCGACATCGCCAGGCACTTCGTCGCGACCACCACCAACGTGCAGGCCGCGGCGGACTTCGGCATCACCACCACCTTCGGGTTCTGGGACTGGGTGGGCGGGCGTTACTCGCTGTGGTCGGCCATCGGCCTGCCGGTGGCGATCGCGCTCGGCGCCGAGCACTTCCGGGCGCTGCTCGCGGGCGCGCACGCGATGGATCGCCACTTCGCCGAGACCCCGCTGGAGCGCAACGTCCCGGTGCTGCTGGGCCTGCTCGATGTCTGGTACCGCAACTTCCACGGCCTGGCGAGCCGCAGCGTCGCGCCCTATCACCAGGGGCTGCGCCGCCTGCCGGCCTACCTGCAGCAGCTCGAGATGGAGAGCAACGGCAAGGGCGTGGACCGCGATGGCGAGCGCCTGCCGTACGACACCTCGCCGGTGGTCTGGGGCGAGCCCGGCACGAACGCGCAGCACGCCTACTTCCAGATGCTGCACCAGGGGACCGACGTGATCCCGGTCGAATTCATCGCGGTGCGCGAGACCAGCCATGCGCGGCTGGACCTGCCGCCGCAGCTGCGGCGGCTGCTGGCCGATCAGCAACGCAAGCTGCTCGCCAACTGCCTCGCGCAGTCGCAGGCGCTGATGCGGGGCAAGACCGAGGCCGAGGCGATGGCCGAGGCCCTGCCCGCGGCGTGCCTCGCGGTGCCGCCCGCCGTGGCCGCCCGGCACCGCAGCTTTCCCGGCAACCGGCCCAGCAGCATGCTGGTGCTGGAGCGGCTGGCCCCGGCCAGCCTCGGCGCGCTGATCGCTCTCTATGAGCACCGCGTGTTCACCAGCGGTGTGGTCTGGGGCATCAACAGCTTCGACCAGTGGGGGGTCGAGTTCGGCAAGGCGCTGTGCGGCGACCTGCTGCCGCGTTTCGAGAGTGGCGACACCGCCGGGCTCGACGCCTCGACAGCCGGTTTGCTGTGCAAGCTGCGTTCATGACGCGCCGCGCGGTCGTCTTTGATTTCGGCGGGGTCGTGTTCCGCTGGCGCCCGCTGTCGCTGCTGCAGCAGGTCTTGCCCCGGCATGCGGGCGACGACATCGCGGCGCAGGCACTGGCCGAGCGCATCTTCCAGGGCTTTCGGCCCGGCAGCGACTGGGCCGAGTTCGACCGTGGCACGGTCGAGCCCGAGGGGCTGGTCACGCGCATCGCGGCGCGCACCGGCCTGGCCGCCGACGAGCTGCGGGCGGTGGTCGACGCGGTGCCGATGCACCTGGAAATGGAACCCAAGACGGTGGCCCTGATGCGCGCGCTGCGCGAGGCGAAGCACCCGCTGTACTACCTGTCGAACATGCCCGCGCCCTATGCCGACCACCTGGAGCGGCAGCACGAGTTCCTGTCGTGGTTCGAGGCCGGCCTGTTCTCGGCGCGGATCGGGCTGATCAAGCCGGAGCCGGCGATCTTCGAACGCGCGGAGCGCGACTTCGGCATCGATCCGGCGCGCAGCCTGTTCATCGACGACCACGCCGGCAACATCGACGCGGCGCGCGCCGCCGGCTGGCAGGCCTTGCATTTCACCGGACCCGACGCCTGCGAAACGGCGTTGCAGTCGCTCGGCTGGCTCTAGGGCCCGTGCGGCCCGCCCTCCGGTAGCGTGGACGGTCCCTGGGTCGCCACGCTCAGCGTGGCGCGGCCAGCCAGCGCTCGGCCAGCCGAACCCACAGCGTCGCTCCGAGCGGAATCAGGTCGTCGTTGAAGTCGTAGCTCGGGTTGTGCAGCATGCAGGGGCCCAGGCCGTGCCCGCCGTCGCGGTGCGCGCCGTCGCCGTTGCCGATCACGAAGTAGCAGCCCGGCTTGTGCTGCAGGTAGTAGCTGAAGTCCTCGGCGCCCATCGTCGGCTCGAACTCCAGCACGTTCTCGGCACCCACCACCTCGGTCATCACCGACTGCGCGAAGGCGGTCTCCGCCGCGTGGTTGATGGTGGGCGGGTAGTTGCGCGAGAACGCGAAGCGGCAGCGCGTCTCGAAGGCCGCGCAGGTGGCTTCGGCCACGGTCTTCATGCGCTGCTCGATCAGGTCCAGCACCTCGGTCGTGAAGGTGCGCACCGTGCCGCGGATCTCGCAGCTGTCGGGCACGACGTTGGTCGCCTCGCCGGTGTGGATCATCGTCACCGAGATCACGCCGGTGTCGAGCGGCCGCTTGTTGCGCGTGATGATGGTCTGGAACGCCTGCACCATCTGGCAGGCCACCGGCACCGGGTCCACGCCGAGGTGCGGCATCGCCGCGTGCGAGCCCTTGCCCTGGATCGTGATGCGGAACTCGTTGCTGCTCGCGAACACCGGGCCGGTCTTCAGCGCGAACTGGCCGACCTTCAGGCCCGGCCAGTTGTGCGCGCCGAACACCGCCTCCATCGGGAAGCGCTCGAACAGCCCCTCCTTGATCATCTCGCGCGCGCCGCCGCCGCCTTCCTCGGCCGGCTGGAAGATCAGGTAGACGGTGCCGTCGAAGGAGCGATGCTTCGCGAAGTGCTTGGCCGCGGCGAGCAGCATCGCCGTGTGGCCGTCGTGGCCGCAGGCGTGCATCTTGCCGGCGTGCCGGCTGGCGTGCGCGAAGCGGTTGTGTTCCGTGATCGGCAACGCGTCCATGTCGGCGCGCAGCCCCACGGCCCGCTGCGAACTGCCGTTCTTCAGGATGCCGACCACCCCGGTGGTCCCCAGCCCGCGGTGCACCGGGATGCCCCAGTCGGCCAGCGCCTTCGCGATCACGTCGGCGGTGCGCCGCTCCTCGAAGCAGAGCTCCGGGTGGGCGTGCAGGTCGCGGCGGATCGCGGTGACCGCCGCGCTGTCGGCCAGGATGGATTCGATCAACTGCATCGGGCTCTCCCGCGCGGGCCAACGGGCCCCGCCGAAGGATATTACGCCGCGCCCCGCAGGGCCGCGAGGTCCGGTTGGCGGGGCCTGCGAATGCTGCCTTCGCGCTGACGCACAAGACGCAGGTCCCGTGCCATGATCTGGAGATGAGTCCTGCCGCCGATTCAGACCTGTCGGGCGTGCGCACCGTGCGCGGCGCCTGCCCGCACGACTGCCCCGACACCTGCGCCCTGCGCGTCACGGTGCAGGGCGGCCGCGTGGTCAAGGTTCAGGGCGCCGTCGACCATCCCACGACCCACGGGGCACTGTGCACCAAGGTCTCCCGCTACGCCGAGCGCAGCTACCATGCCGAGCGCGTGCTGCATCCGCTCAGGCGAGTCGGGTCCAAGGGCGCCGGCCGCTTCGAGCGAGTCGGCTGGGACGAGGCGCTCGACGACATCGCCGGTCGGCTGGCCGCGATCGCGGCCCGCGACCCGCAGGCCATCGTGCCGTACAGCTACGCGGGCACGATGGGTCTGGTGCAGGGCGAAAGCATGGCGGCACGCTTCTTCCACAAGCTCGGCGCTTCGCTGCTCGACCGCACCATTTGCGCCAGTGCCGGCGGCGAAGCCTTGACGGTCAGCTACGGCGCCAAGGTCGGCATGCACGTCGAGCATTTCGCCGAGGCGAAGCTGATCCTGATCTGGGGCAGCAACAGCATCGCGTCGAACCTGCACTTCTGGACCTACGCCCAGGCTGCCAAGCGCGCCGGGGCGAAGCTGGTGTGCATCGACCCGCGCCGCACCGAAACCGCCGACAAGTGCCATCAGCACCTGGCACTGCTGCCCGGCACCGACGGCGCGCTGGCGCTCGGGCTGATGCGCGAGCTGATCGTCAACGACTGGCTCGATCACGACTACATCGACCGCCATACCGAGGGCTGGCCGGCGCTGCGCGAGAAGGCGCTCGCCTGGACGCCCGAGCGCACCGCCGCCGTCTGCGGCCTGGGCGCGGGCGAGGTGCGCGGCCTGGCGCGCGACTACGGAACGACCCGCCCGGCCGCGATCCGCCTGAACTACGGCATGCAGCGCGTGCGCGGCGGCGGCAATGCGGTGCGGCTGGTCGCGACGCTGCCCTGCCTGGTTGGCGCGTGGCGGCACCGGGCCGGCGGCCTGCTGCTGTCGAGCTCGGGCTGGTTTGCGGTCGACCGCGCGGCGCTGCAGCGGCCCGATCTGCTGGCCGGCCGCCGCCCGCGCACGATCAACATGAGCACGATCGGCGACGACCTGCTGCGCGAGAGTTCGGCCGATTTCGGCCCCGGGATCGAGGCCCTGGTGGTCTACAACAGCAACCCGGTCGCGGTGGCGCCCGAATCGCCGAAGGTCGTGCGCGGCTTTGCGCGCGAGGACCTGTTCACCGTGGTGCTCGAACATTTCCTGACCGACACCGCCGACCATGCCGACTACGTGCTGCCGGCGACGACGCAGCTCGAGCATCTGGACGTGCACGCCAGCTACGGCCACACCTCTGCGCTGATCAACGAGCCGGCGGTCTCCCCGGTGGGTGAGGCGCTGCCCAATACCGAGATCTTTCGCCGTCTCGCACGCCGCATGGGCTATGCCGATGCGTGCTTTGCGGACAGTGACGAGACGATCGCGCGCGCCGCGTTCGGCGATGCGATCCGCTTCGACGACCTGCGCGAGCATGGCTGGGTCAAGCTGCCGTTGCCCGACGCCCCGTTTGCGCAGGGCGGCTTCCCCACGCCGAGCGGCAAGTGCCGCATCGACGCGCCCGGCTGGGGCGTGCCCGACCATGTGCCGAACCACGAATCGGCCGCCAGCACGCCGGCCCTTGCGGCGCGCTATCCCCTGGCGATGATCTCGCCCCCCGCACGCAATTTCCTCAACTCCAGCTTCGTCAACGTCAAGAGCCTGCGCGACATCGAGGGCGAACCGCTTCTGGAAATCCACCCGCACGACGCCGCGCCGCGCGGCATCCACGATGGTGCGTCGGTGCGCGTTTTCAACGAGCGCGGCCAGTATTGGTGCAAGGCCGCGCTCAGCGAGCGGGCGCGGCCGGGCGTGGTCAACGGCCTGGGCATCTGGTGGCGCAAGCTCGGCATGCACGGCACGAACGTGAACGAAGTCACCCACCAGAAGCTCACCGACCTCGGCCGCGCGCCCAGCTTCTACGACTGCTTGGTCGACGTGTCCGTCACCTGAGCAATGGGTCACCCTGCGTGAACTCGCCCGGGTGACAGCGAGGGCACGGCAGGGGACGTGGCATGTGTCTTGCCACATTCCGGCGTCACCAGAACGTTGGGAATCCCTTTTGAAACCTGCTGTCCGTCGGGCCGCGCGACATCTGGCGTGCGCCGTTCTTCTTGCGAGCCTCGCCTTCGCCTCCCGCGCCGCAGACCCTACCCCGCTCGAACAGCTGAAGGCCGGAACCGACATGGTCTGGCTGACGGCGGCCGGCGCGCTGGTGTTCTTCATGCAGGCCGGCTTCGCGCTGCTGGAGAGCGGCATGAGTCGCGCGAAGAACGCGATCAACGTGATCATGAAGAACTACTGCGACATGTGCTTCGGCGCGGTCGCCTACTGGGCCGTGGGCTTCGGCCTGATGTTCGGCGCCAACGCCAGCGGCTGGATCGGCACCGACCGCTTCCTGGTGCATGCGGTGCCCGAGGCCGACTACGGCATGCTGTTCTTCCAGATGATGTTCGCCGCGACGGCGGCCACCATCGTCAGCGGTGCCATCGCCGAGCGCACGCGCTTCTGGGCCTACATCGTCGGCTCGGTCCTCATCACCGGGCTCATCTACCCGGTGTTCGGCGCCTGGGCCTGGGGCTCGCTGTTCTCGGGCCAGGGCTGGCTGCGCGAGATGGGCTTCATCGACTTTGCCGGCTCGACCGTCGTGCATTCGGTCGGCGGCTGGTCGGCGCTCGCCGCCATCCTGATGGTCGGGCCGCGGCTCGGCCGCTTCGGCCCCGACGGCCAGGCCCGCCCCGTCCTCGGCCACAACCTCACCTCGGTGGCGCTCGGCGGCTTCATCCTGTGGCTGGGCTGGTTCGGCTTCAACGGCGGCAGCACCGCCGCGGCCACGGTCGGGATCGGCAAGATCGTGCTCAACACCCACCTCGCCGGCGCGGCCGGGGCGATGGGCGCGCTCGCGATGCTCGCGCTCGGCCGTCAGCCGGTGCTGATGACGGCAGCCGTCAACGGCAGCATTGCCGGTCTGGTGGGCATCACCGCCGGTTGCCACGTGATGGAGCCGGTCTTCGCCCTGCTGACCGGCTTCGTGGCCGGCGGGCTGAGCGTGATGGCCGGCTGGCTGCTCGAGGCCGGGCGCCTGGACGACGTGGTCGGCGCGGTCTCGGTGCACGCCGTCGGCGGTGTCTGGGGCACGCTGGCCGCCGGCCTGTTCAGGCAAGGCGCGATGTTCGATCTGCATCAGCTCGGCGTGCAGGCACTCGGCTGCGCGGTGGCCTTCGCATGGTCGTTCGGCACCGCGCTCGTGATGTACTGGCTGCTGGCCCGCACGATCGGCCTGCGCGCCAGCACGCTCGACGAGCAGCGCGGGCTCGACTTCACCGAGCACTACGAGATCGGCTACCCCGAGTTCCAGCAGGAAGCGGTGCACCGGGGCAAGCGATGAGTGCCTCATCGATGGCTTCTCGCGACAACGATCCGACCACCGTGCGGCGCGCGCTCGCGCAAGCCTTGGGCGACTACCTCGACGGTCCGCGCGTGCGCGATGCGGTGACGCTGTGGAGCCGCCAGTTCCAGGGGCGCGGCGCGCTGTTCCTCGGCCTGAGCCGCTATTGCCGGCAGATCGCCGACGGCTTCGGCCTGTCCGGCAAAGAGGCCGAACTCCACCTGAAGATCTTCCGCGCGCTGCAGAGTGATCCGCAGCGGCTGCCGGACGATCCGCTCTCGTCACAGCCCTTCGAGGCCACCGAACCCGGCAGCCTGCCGCCCGGCACCGTCGTGCCCACCGCCATCCGGCTCGGTGAGGGCGCTGCGGCGATGCAGGCCTTTTACGCCGCGATCGAGGCCCAGCTCTCGCGTGACCTGCCGGTGGGCCTGACGCCGGCGCGGGTGCGCCGCACGCTGATCCGCCACGCGGTGGGCCTGCCGCGGCCGCAGCAGCACGCCGCCTCGCTGTGGTGGAGCGGGCAGGTGACATCGCTCGATGGCGACTGGCCCGCCGGTGGTCACGGCACGCAGCTGGTCAACGTGATGTACGTGGCGCTGGCCGAACTGCTCGGTCCGGTGCGCGCCGACCTGTGCTTCACGCAGGCGGTCGCGCGGCTCGAAGCCAGCGGCGATGCGGCGCTGACCGAGATCCGCCACTACCTGTAGCACGGTGCCGTGCCTGGCGCGACCGGGCCGTAGACTGCGCGCCATGCTGCTGCGCGCCCGGTCCTGGCTGTTCTCGCTCGCCGCGCTCGCAGCGGCGTTGGCCGTCGTCGTCGCGCTCGGCGGCTGCGGCACGGTGGGCTACCTGTCGCAGTCCGTCCACGGCCATCTCGGCGTGATGCGTGCGGCCAGGCCGGTCGACGAGTGGCTGGCCGATGCCGGCACACCGGCCACGCTGCGCGAGCGCCTGTTGCTGAGCCAGCGCATCCGCGACTTCGCAGTGCGCGAACTGGCGCTGCCCGACAACGCCAGCTACCGCCGCTATGCCGACCTCGGCCGGCCGGCCGTGGTGTGGAACGTGGTCGCGGCGCCCGAGCTGTCGCTGACACTGAAGACCTGGTGCTTTCCGGTGGTCGGCTGCGTTGCCTACCGCGGCTACTTCGATCGCGGCGCGGCCGACGCGCTGGCCGCCGAGCTGCTGGCGCAGGGGCAGGAGGTCAGCGTCTACGGCGTGCCGGCCTATTCGACACTCGGCAAGCTGCCCGGCGACTTCTTCGCCGACCCGCTGCTCAACACCTTCATCGGCTACCCCGAAGGCGAGCTCGCCCGGCTGATCTTCCACGAACTGGCGCACCAGGTTGCCTACGCCCCGGACGACAGCGAATTCAATGAAAGCTTCGCGACCGCCGTCGAGCGCATCGGCGGCGCGCGCTGGCTCGCACAGCAGGCCGGCGCGGCGGCGCGCGAGGAGTACGAGCGCTTCGATGCGCGGCGCAGCGACTTTCGCGCCCTGGTGCTGGCGACCCGCGCGAAGCTCGACGCGCTGTACCGTGGCCCCGGCAGCGAGGCCGACCGGCGCGCCGGCAAGGCGATCCTGCTGGCCGAGATGCGTGCCGAGCACGCCCGCCTGAAAGCGGGCCCCTGGAATGGCTACGGCGGCTACGACGCCTGGTTCGCGCAGGCCAACAACGCCAGCCTCGGCGTGCAGTCGGTCTACAACGCGCTCGTGCCCGACTTCGAAGCGCTGTTCGAGGCCCAGGGGCGCAACTTCGTGCGCTTCTACGCCGAGGTCCGCCGTCTCTCCGCCTTGCCGCAGCCCGAACGCCGCGCCACACTCGCCGCCGCCCGGCCTCCCCGTTCCTGAACCGAAGCGAGCCCCTCCATGCCCGACATCTCCCTGCACCGCAGCCACCAGCTCGGCCTGAAGCGCGCCCGCGAGCTCGCGTGGAAATGGGCCGCGGATGCCGAGGCGAAGTTCGGCATGGCGTGCACGGTCGAGGAGGGTGACGACGAGGACCTGGTGCACTTCACGCGCAGCGGTGTCAACGGCACGCTGCGCGTCAGCAGCGGCGCGTTCGAGCTCGACGCGAAGCTGAGCTTCCTGCTCGGCGCCTTCCAGAAGACCATCGAGGGCGAGATCGAGAAAAACCTCGACGGCCTGCTGGCGGCGGAGCACAAGCGCGCCAAGGCGCCGGCCGCGGCGAAGAAGGTGGTGCGCAAGAAGACCTGAACAAGGCCTGCATCCCTGGCACGGCATGGTTTCGAGCGCGGCTCTGGTGCGGGCGCCGCGCCGGTCCGCTGTGTTGCGGTCATGCCCGGCCGCCTGTATCGCGGCCCGGCGTTCAGCAGCCGAGAGTCGCCTTCCGGCGCCTCCCGCGCGGCTTCACTCCCCCGGACCGGGCTTGCGCCCGCTCCTCCTCCTTTACTTCCCTCCACACAGCGGCCCGTCACGGCGCTTCGATACACCGCGATGTGCTGGGGTTGAAGACCTTCACACGCCACGGCGGCGTGTGCGGATCAGGGCGTCGGGTGAATGGCGAAGTGAGGTAGAGGAGGAGGGGTCGGCCGCGAGGCCGACGCCGGGGGACACGAACGGAGCCGTTCACCCGGCGGCCTGGTCAGCAGTGCTCGTGCGTCGAGCATCGGCCCCCTACTTCAGCGACTCGATCAGGTCGATGTAGTCCTGCTGCGCGGACTCGCCGCCGGTGCCCTTCAGCTCGTTCCACGCGTCCCACTTGGCACGGCCCACCATGTCGGCGAAGCCCGGGCGCTGGCCCTGCGCGTCACCGCCGGTGGCCTGCTTGTAGAGGGCATAGAGCTTCAGCAGCGTCAGGTTGTCCGGCCTCTGCGGCAAGGTCTTGGACGCGGCGACGGCGGCTTCGAAGCGGGCTTTCAGGTCGGCCATGTGGCGCTCCAGACGAGGGTGGACAGGCAGTGAAAATCAGAGGGATGCCGCTGATGCTACCGGGCCCGGTCGCGGCCAGGCATGAGTGCAAGCCGAGGAGGTTCCTGACGTCCACATCGGCGCAGCGGCCCGATCGAGTGGGCCGCCACGGGCACGCGGATCGTCGAGGATCTTGCCACGCTCGTGATCGCCGGGCTGCTGCTTGGGCGAGGGCGGCCTCCGCGCGAACGCCCGTCAGCGGCAGGAAAAGCACCGTCCCCACCCCGCTTATCTCGCTCAAGTTTCGGCCGCCGCCCGGAAGAATCCTAGCCAAGGACTATTCCCAGGAACCATGGCCGACCAAGGCGCTCAAGACCGCAACCTGCCCGCGTCAGAACGCAAGCTGAAGAAAGCGCGCGAAGACGGGCAGGTGCCGCGTTCGCGCGATCTCGGGCACTTCGGTGCCATCGCGGCCGGCCTGGCGCTGATGGCCGCGATGGCGCCCGCCGCCACCGGCTGGATGACCCGGCTGCTGCAAAGCGGCCTGCGCTTCGACGCCCACACCCTGAGCAGCACCACCAGCATGGCCGAGCGCATGGGCGAGCTCGGCACGCAGTTCGCGTGGGCCATGCTGCCGGTGGGTGCGGTGATGGTGTTGGTCGCGCTGGCCAGTGGCCTGGCGACCGGCGGCTGGAACTTCACGCTCAAGCCCATCGCGCCCAAGTTCAGCAAACTCAATCCGCTGACCGGCCTGCCGCGCATGCTGTCGGCCGACCGGCTGGTCGACACGCTGCGCAGCTGCGTGCTGGCGCTGGTCATCGGCCTGGTCGGCGGCTACTACCTGTCGCAGCATGTCTACGGCTTTGCCGCCACCCTGGAGTTGCCTTTGCCGGCCGCGCTGGCGCAGGCTGGCAGCGATGTGCTCTACGGCATGGTGTTCCTGCTGCTCACGCTGGCGGTGTTCGCCGCAATCGACGTGCCGCTGCAGCGCTTCCAGCATGCGAAGCGGCTGAAGATGAGCCAGCAGGAAATGAAGCAGGAGCACAAGGAGAACGAGGGCAACGTCGAGGTCAAGGCCAAGGTGAAGGCGCGCATGCGCGAGATGGCCAACCGCCGCATGCTCGCCGCCGTGCCCAAGGCCGACCTGGTGGTCATGAACCCGACCCACTACGCGGTCGCACTGAAATACGAAGAGGCCCGCGGCGGTGCGCCGCGCGTCGTCGCCAAGGGTGCCGACCTGATGGCCCTGCGCATCCGCGACCTGGCCAAGGAATCCGCGGTGCCGGTGCTGCAGGCGCCGGTGCTGGCGCGTGCGCTGTACGCGCATGCCGAACTCGACCGCGAGATCCCGATGGCGCTGTACACCGCGGTGGCCCAGGTACTCGCCCACGTGTACCAGCTGCGCGCCGCGCTGGTCGGCCAGGCGCCGATGCCGGGCGTGCTGCCCGAGCTGCCGGTGCCCGCCGAACTCGACCCGCACAACAAACCGTCCACCGCACCAAGCGCCGAGGCTGCTGAATGAACCCGATGCTCGCTCGACTCCAGGCCCGGCTCGGTCCCAATGCGCGGATCATCCGCAGCCTCGCGGTGCCGCTGCTGGTGCTGATGGTGCTGGCGATGATGGTGCTGCCGCTGCCGCCGCTGGCGCTGGACCTGCTGTTCACCTTCAACATCGCGCTGGCGCTGATGGTGATGATGGTCAGCGCCTACATGGTCAGGCCGCTGGACTTCTCGGCCTTCCCGGCGGTGATCCTGCTGACCACGCTGCTGCGGCTGTCGCTGAACGTGGCCTCGTCGCGCGTGGTGCTGATGGAAGGCCACACCGGCCCCGGCGCGGCCGGCGCGGTGATCGAGAGCTTCGGCCACTTCCTGATCGGCGGCAATTTCGCGGTCGGCATCATCGTGTTCGCGATCCTGGTGGTCATCAACTTCATCGTGGTGACGAAGGGCGCCGAGCGCATCGCCGAGGTCGGCGCGCGCTTCACCCTGGACGCGATGCCCGGCAAGCAGATGGCGATCGACGCCGACCTGAACGCCGGCCTGATCGACGAGAAGGAGGCCAAGCGCCGCCGCCTCGAAGTGGGCAACGAGGCCGAGTTCTTCGGCTCGATGGACGGCGCCAGCAAGTTCGTGCGCGGCGATGCGATCGCCGGCATGCTGATCCTGTTCATCAACATCGTCGGCGGCTTCATCATCGGCGTGGTGCAGCACGATCTGAGCGCGGCCAAGGCGGCCGACAGCTACATCCTGCTGGCGATCGGCGACGCGCTGGTGGCGCAGATCCCGGCGCTGCTGATCTCGGTCGCCGCGGCGATGGTGGTGTCGCGCGTCGGCAAGGAGCAGGACGTCGGCGAACAGATCATGGGCCAGATGTTCAAGACGCCCAAGTCGGTGGCCATCGTCGCCGGCGTGATCGGGCTGCTGGGCGTGATCCCCGGCATGCCGCACTTCGTGTTCCTGCTGATCGCGAGCGCGCTGGGCTACCTCGCGTGGCTGATGCACCAGAACGAGCTGCGGGCCAAGCTGGCGCCGCCGAAGCCGGCGGCCGCGTCCGGACCGGCGCCCGACGCCGAAGCGAGCTGGGACGACCTGCAGCCGGTCGACACGCTCGGCCTGGAAGTCGGCTACCGCCTGATCGCGCTGGTCGACAAGGAACGCCAGGGCGACCTGCTGACGCGCATCAAGGGCGTGCGGCGCAAGTTCGCGCAGGACGTCGGTTTCCTGCCGCCGTCGGTGCACATCCGCGACAACCTCGAGCTGCGCCCCAGCATGTACCGCCTGACGCTGCGCGGCGCCGTGATCGGCGAGGGCGAGGCCTTCCCCGGCATGCTGATGGCCATCAACCCGGGCCACGTCGGCACGCCGCTGATCGGCACCACCACCACCGACCCGGCCTTCGGCCTGCCCGCCACCTGGATCGAGGAACGCCAGCGCGAAGCGGCGCAAATGGCCGGCTATACGGTCGTTGATTGCTCGACCGTGGTGGCGACCCACCTTTCACACTTGATGCAAGTGAATGCAGCCCGCCTGCTGGGTCGCGTGGAAACGCAGCAGCTGGTCGAGCATGTGACGAAATTGGCACCCAAACTCATCGAAGACGTGGTCCCGAAGATGGTCTCGATCGCCACCCTCCAGAAACTCCTCCAGCTGCTGCTGGAAGAGGGCGTGCACATCCGCGACATGCGCTCGGTGGTGGAAGCGCTGGCCGAGCACGTCGGCGCCAACGCCAACCTCGCCAACGACCCGCAGGAGCTGGCGCGCCGCATCCGCGTGGCGCTGGCCCCGGCGATCGTGCAGCAGATCTACGGCCCGGTGAAGGAGCTCGAAGTGATCGCGATCGAGCCCGACCTCGAGCGCCTGCTGTCGCAGGCCCTGACCTCGCAGAACGGCCCCGTGCTCGACCCGAGCATGGCCGACATCCTGACCCGCTCCGCCGCCGATTCCGCCAAGCGCCAGGAAGACCTCGGCCACCCGGCCTGCCTGCTGGTGCCGGACGCGATCCGCGTGCCGATCTCCCGCTTGCTCAAGCGCGCCGCGCCGCGCCTGCGCGTGCTCTCGCACAGCGAGATTCCCGACACGCATTCGATCCGCATCGGCTCGATCATCGGCGCCGCCGCCTGATCGCGCCCCCTGACAGACCCCGACCCAGAGGCTCCGCATGAACGTCCAACGCTTCACAGGCCGTACCTCGCGCGACGCGATGATCAAGATGCGCCAGGCCCTCGGCGACGACGCCGTGGTCCTGTCGACCAAGCCCTGCACCGAAGGCATCGAGATGCTGGCGATGGCTCCCGGCGCGCTGGCCGCTGTCGAACAGCGGGCGGCCGCGCAGCAACAGGCCGCCGCGAAGCCCTCCGCCAAGCCGGCCAAGTCGCCCAAGCCCGCGGCCCAGGCCGCCCTGGCGGCGGAGGTGCAGAAGGACGTGGCGCAACTGACGATGAGCACGCTGTCCTTCCAGGACTACGTGCGCGAGCGCATGCTGAAGAAGCGCGAGGCCGCCCTGCGCGGCGATGCGCTGCGCGGCGATGCGCTGCGCGACGAGCGCACCGAGCCGACGCTGGCGGCCGCGCCGATGGCGCCGGCCCGCGCCGCAGCGCAGGCAACGCAGTACGCCCAGGACTTGGACAGCGACCCGGTCGAGACCGCGGTCGACGCCGTGCACCACCGCATCGCCAGCCAGCGGGCGGCCATGCCGGTGCTGCGCGAGCAGGTCGTCTACGGCCCGGCGGCGGCAGCCGCCGAGCCGGTCTTGCGCGAGGCGCAGGCCGACGCGGCGATGCTCAGCGAGCTGCGCTCGATGAAGGGCCTGATCGAGGAACGCTTCGGCGCGCTCGCCTTCATGGAGAAGCTGCAGCGCGAGCCGGCGCAGGCCAAGCTGACGCAGAAGCTGCTCGAATGCGGTTTCTCGCCGGTGCTGATCCGCAAGCTGGTGGCCGGCATGACGGCCGACATGGGCGACGAACAGGCCTGGGCCGCCGGCGTGCTGGAGCGCAACCTGATGACCGGCGAGCGCGAGCTGCCGATCGAGGACCAGGGCGGCGTGTTCGCGATGATCGGCGCCACCGGCGTCGGCAAGACCACCTCGACCGCCAAGCTGGCCGCGGCCTTCGCCACCCGGCATGGCGCCGCGAACCTCGGCCTGATCACCCTCGACGCCTACCGCCTCGGTGCGCACGAGCAGCTGCGTGCCTACGGCCGCATCCTCGGCGTGCCGGTGCATACCGCCCACGACCGCACGGCGCTGGAAGACCTGCTCGAGCTGCTGTCGGCCAAGAAGATGGTGCTGATCGACACCGCCGGCGTCGCGCAGCGCGACAGCCGCACGCGCGAGCTGCTCGACATGCTGGCCCACCCGTCGATCAACAAGCTGCTGGTCGTCAATACCGCGGTGCAGGGCGAGACCATCGACGACGTGATGCTCTCCTACCGCGCCGCCGCCTGCAAGGGCATCGTGCTGTCCAAGCTCGACGAGGCGGTGAAACTCGCGCCAGCGCTCGACGCGGTGATCCGCCACAAGCAGAAGATCGTCGCGGTGGCCAACGGCCAGCGCGTGCCGGAAGACTGGCACCGCCTGTCGGCCCAGGCGCTGGTGCACCGCGCGCTGCGCGCCACCGGCAGCCCGGCCTACCACTTCGATGCCAGCGAGATGAACCTCGTGTTCGCCACGCCGCAGATGACGGAGCGCCGTGCCGTACCGGCCGGCCGCGCCTGAACTTCCTGCCTTAGCCGACTGCTCCCGCCATGTCCACCGACCGTCTGCGCCACGCCTACCGTCCCGCGACCGACAGCTGGTATGCCCAGCTCGACGAGCTGCCAACCGACCCCGCGCCTTCGGTGGCGCACGCGCCGGCCGACCAGGCCCAGGGCCTGCGCCGGCTCTTCACCAGCCGCACGATGCGTTGCATCCCGGTGGTCTCCAACCCGGGCATCGCCTTCGGCGGCGCACTGCTGGAGCGCCTGTGCAGCGCCTACGCCGAGCAGGGCCTGCGCACCCTGGTGGTCGACGCCGGCGAGAACGCTCGGGCCCCGGCCGAGTTGGCCAGCTTCGATCTGGCCGAAGGGGTGGAGGTGCTGAGCCCGCACGTCAGCTACCTCGCGGCACGCGGTCTTGCGTTGCGCTTCGTGGACGCCGGCGGCTCGACCTCCAGCTTCTTCGATGCGATTGCCGACGCTGCGCCCGATGTCGACGTGCTGCTGGTGCACGCCAGTGCCGCCGACCTGGCGCGTCTGTTCGCCCGCCGCGTGCAGGAGCTGCAGGCCGGCGCCGTGCGTCCGATCGTGCTGTGCGACGAGCAGGCCGACAGCGTGACGCATGCCTACGCCGCCATCAAGCTGCTGGTCACGCGCGCGGGCCTGATGGCGCACGACCTGCTGTTCAGTGCCGTGCCCGACTCGCCGCGTGCGGCGCAGGTGGCCGAGCGCCTGGCGCGCTGCGCCGACGATTTTCTCGGCGCCGCGCTGCACGACTGGGTTGCGGTCGACCCGACCGAGGCGCCGACCGACGGCCCCAGCCTGCGTCTGAAGCGGCTGGCGCGCGAGCAACTGGCCTGCGCACTGCCCTACACCGTGAGCGACAGCGTGTTCGGCGCACTGGCGGGCGAGATCGGTGCGCGTTCCGCGCTGCCGTCGCTGACGCCGCGCCACGGCGCACGCTCGCCCTGGTCGCGCTGAATCCCCGAACGAAGACCGAACCGCCGAATCTGCCTGGAGCCCGTCATGTACACCGCCACTGGTCGCCTTGAAACCAACGCGATGATCAAGCAGTACAGCCCGCTGGTGCGCCGTCTCGCGCACCAGATGATTGCCAAGCTGCCGGCCAACGTGGAGATCGACGATCTGATCCAGGTCGGCCTGATCGGCCTGACCGACGCCATGACGCGCTTCGACAGCGCGCAAGGCGTGCAGTTCGAGACCTTCGCCACCCAGCGCATCCGCGGCGCGATGCTCGACGAGCTGCGTGGCAGCGACTGGATGAGCCGCAGCAACCGCAAGCAGCAGCGCGACATCGAGACGGCCGTGCACAAGCTGCAGCAGCAGCTCGGCCGCGCGCCGGCCGAGAGCGAGATCGCCAAGCAGATGGGCCTGTCGCTGGCCGACTACCAGGAGCTGCTGGGCAAGGTGCGCGGCACCCAGCTGGTCTACCTGGAGGACATGTCGGGCGACGACGGCGACAACGATTTCCTCGACCGCCACGTGGCCGACGAGAACGAGAACCCGCTGGGCCTGCTGCAGGACCACCGCATGCGCCTGGCGCTGATCGAGGCGATCAAGACCCTGCCGGAGCGTGAGCAGTTCGTGATGAGCATGTACTACGAGCAGGACATGAACCTGAAGGAGATCGCGGCGGTGCTCGGCGTGACGGAGTCGCGCATCTGCCAGCTGCACAGCCAGTCGATCGCGCGACTGCGCGCGAAACTGCGCGACCACTGAGTCCCCTAGAACAGATCCGAGACAAGAGGCGATCATGCTGTCCCTTTTCAAGAAGACCCACACCCTGCAGCCCGCCGCACCGGCATCCGCCGAGGCGCCCGCACCCGATCTGCACCAGGCGGTGCAGACCATCGCCAAGGCCGCCTCGCGTCTGGGTCGCGACGCGGCCGAGGTGCGCGGTTTGATCGAGGACAGCAACCAGGTCAACCAGCGGCAGGTCCAGGCCCTGCAGGCGCTGGGCAGCCAGCTCGGCGAGGTGCAGCGTGCCCAGGGTGGCATCGGCACCACCACCACCGAGAGCCTGCAGGCCGTGGAGCGCGCGCGCGCCGCGGTCGAGCAGGTCGGCACCGAGGTCGGCGGCATTGTCGACACGCTGCGCCAGGTGGCCGCCGCGGCCGGGCAGATCACGCAGATCGCGCTGCAGACGCGGCTGGTCGCCTTCAACGCCTCGGTCGAGGCCGGCCGTGCCGGCGAGGCCGGCCGCGGCTTCGGCGTCGTGGCCGACGCGGTGAAGGACCTGTCGGCCAAGGTCGAGGCCTCCTCGAAGCAGATCATGAGCACCGTGGCCGAGCTCGACCAGCGCGTCGGTGCGCTGGCGCGCGAGATCCAGCTGCGCGAGGGCGAAGCGCCGCAGGGCGCATTCCACCGCGCGCTGGCCGAGGTTCAGGGCGGCGTGGGCAGCATCAGTGCTGCCGCCGAACAGAGCCGCGCCATCTGCGACGGACTGAACGAGCAGCGGGCCGCCATCGACCGCGAGATGCAGCGCTCCAGCCAGACGCTGGCCAGCGCCACGGCGCGCAGCGAGGCCTTCCTGAAGGTCAGCGAGAACATGATCGAGATCGTGGCCGATTGCGGGATCGACACCGACGACACACCCTACATCCACGGCGTGCAGGAGGCAGCCGCGCAGATCGCCAAGCTGCTGGAAGACGCGCTGCGCACCGGCACGATCGGCACGGCGGAGCTGTTCGACGAGCAGTACCAGCCGATGGCCGGTACCAACCCCGCGCAGCACACCACGCGTTTCGTCGCGCTGGCCGACCGCTTGTTCCCGCAGGTGCAGGAACGTCTGCTCACGCTGAACCAGAAAGTCGTCTACTGCATCGCAGTCGACCGCAACGGCTATGTGGCCACGCACAACCGCCAGTACTGCAATCCTCAGCGCAGCAACGACCCGGTGTGGAACGCCGCGAACAGTCGCTACCGTCGCATTTTCAACGACCGCACCGGCCTCGCGTCGGCGCGCAACACCCGGCCCTTCCTGCTGCAGACCTACCGGCGCGACATGGGCGGCGGCAACTTCGTGCTGATGAAGGAGGCCGCAGCGCCGATCACCGTCAACGGCCGGCACTGGGGCGGGGTGCGGCTGGCCTTCCAGTTCTGACCCGGCCTGCTGCCGCGACGGCGCCCGGGAGGGCGCCGTTTTGCATGGGCGAGCGCCAAGCCCGGACAGTGCGCAGGTGCATTGCGGCGCAGCGCAGGAAGGCGCACAGAATGCCCCGCATGAAGCGATCGATCCTGCTCCTGCTGGCCCTGATGGCACTGCCGTGGGCCGCGTTGGCCTATTCCGAAGCGACGCCGGCGGCCGCGACCAGCCAGTTCACCTTTGCCTGGCCCCTCGGCGAATCCGCGTTGAAGCCCCGCGGCGCCAGCACGCGTGGCGTGCCCGTCGAACTCGACACGGCACCGGGCGAGGCCTGGAAGCGCCTGCGCGAGCCGGGCCTGAGCGACCGCGAACGGGACCGCCGCGCGATCCTCGCGATGGCCGGCCCTTACCGGGTGAGCTTCGACTTCCTCGAGGTGCTGCGCTTCGATCCGGCCCTGAAGCCGGATGCGCCCTACCAGAGCTGGGGCACCGAGATCGTGTTCGTGTCCGAGGACCGCGGCGACTTCATCGCGCTGCAGCACGTCCTCGTGATGCGGGTGCAGATGGAAGGCGGTCAGGTCAGCGAGCCGATCGTCGTGCGCCACTGGCGGCAGGAATGGCGCTACCAGGCCGACAGCCTGCTCGCCTACGAAGGCGCGAACACCTGGGTGCGCCGGCCGGTGCCGGCCGGCGAGCGCCCGGGCAGCTGGGTGCAGAGCGTGCTGCAGGTCGACGATTCGCCGCGTTACGCGGCGCGCGGGCGCTGGGTGCACGGCGACAGCTTCTCCACGTGGATCGGCGACGAGACCTGGCGCCCGCTGCCGCGACGCGAGTTCAGCGTGCGCAGCGACTACCAGGTGCTGGTCGGCACCAACCGCCACACCATCACGCCGAGCGGCTGGCTGCAGGAAGAGAACAACCTCAAGCTCGCGCTCGGCGAGGGCGGCCGGCCGCGCACGACCCTGCCCTACCTGGCGCGCGAGTACGGCATCGCGCGCTACGAGCGCATCACCGGCCACGACTTCAGCGCGGGGCAGACCTACTTCGATCGCACCGAGCCGTTCTGGGCCGAGGTCAGGGCGGCCTGGCGCCGGGTCGGCAGCACCCGGGGCCGCTTCGCGCTGCGCGCGCCGGTCGACCAGGGTGGTCTCTTCACGCCGTTCTTCGACTACGCGCAGGAGCTGGTCGAGGGCAAGCGCTTCGATGTGCAGGACGCTCGAAGCTTCATCGAGCGGACCCTGGCGGAGCGCTACCTGGTGCAGGCGCAGGCTGCGCAGTGAGTGGCGGGTGGGCTCCCCTCAGCGCGGAAGGAGCTTCCGAAGAATATTAGGAGGAGGGCCGGGCGCCAGCCCGGCACGGGGGACATGAACGCAACACAGCGACCCGGCTCAGCGCCCTGGATGCGTTCGTATGCAATCCCGTATCAGGCCTTCAGCACGCCGCTGTTCGCGGCCAATGCCGCCGCGCCGCGCGCGTTGTAAACCGCTGCCTCGCGCGGGATCAGCACTTCGATCGCGCGGTCCAGTGCGGCGGTGGCGCGGGCCAGGGTGTCGCGTTGCGAGGCGACCTGGCCGCTGGCCAGCGCCAGGCGCCGACGCAGTGCCGGGGGCACCGGGCCACGGTTGCGGCTGAAGCAGTCGAGTGCGTTGGCCAGGGCGCGCTGCAACTCCACGGCAGCCGTGTCGACCCCGTGGTTGTCGCGCGCGAGCAGGGTCTGCGCCAGCGCGGCGAGGCGCTGCTCGACCGCCGCAATGGCCGTCTCGAGCAACTGGGGCGCAGCCGCCGGAGGTTGGGCGGAGCTCGGATCGGTCTGCATGGGCTGGCGTGGCGGTAGGGGTTCGGGCGTGTGGCGCAAGGCGCTCTCAGCGCTTCACGGCGTCGAGCATTTCCTGTGCGTTGGCAAGCAGCTTGTCGGCGATCACGTCGGCGTTCACAGTGAACGAGCCGTCGGCGATGGCCTGCTTCATGCGCTCGACCTTGGCGGCATCGAACTCGGGCGTGCCCGCACCGGCCAGCAGGCTGGCGGCCATGCTCGAGAGCTCCACGGTGCTGCCGTCGGATGCCTGAGCGACCCGCGCCTTGGCCGCAGCGGCGCCGGCCTCGGCATTGGCGCGTGCCAGCACGGCGGCATCGGCAGCGGGAGAGGAGGTGTGACCGATCTTCATGACGGACTCCTGCAGTCCGGGGACAGAGCCCCAGGACGGTTCAACATCCCAGCGGTATCGACGAGGACTCGCCGAACTTGAGAGACTCTTTTGTAACAGCGCGAGGTGTGCACGGCAAGCTCCGGGTTCGTTCGCTCACAGCCGCAGTTCGACGCGGCGCTCGCCCACCGGCACGCCGGTGACGATGCGGCCGCTCTCGGTGCGCACGCGCACGGGGCTGCCGTCGAGTCCGGGCGTGATCGCCTGGCCTTCGCTCTGCACGGAAAAGCCGGCGCCCACAGCGAACAGCTGCACGGTCTCGCCGGCGGCAAACCACTGGCGGGCGCGCAGCCGGTTCTGGCGCAGGTCCTCGCCGGCGCTGACGGTGCGCAGCAGCGAGCGGCCGATGGCGTCGTTCGGGTCGGTGAGGGCCGGCGCGAGGTCGGCGGCGAGGTCAATCTCGGCCTCGCGCAGGTCGGCGGCGGTGAGCACGGTGCCGGCCGGCAGCGCGGTCGCCGCGACCAGGGCGCGGCCGAACACCTTGACGGTGATAGGCAGGTAGACATTCCACTTCGTCGGGCCCTGCAGGCAGCGCAGGCCGACGCGTGTCCTGCCCCAGGGCTTGAAGCCGGCGGGCAGGTAGGGTTCGATCTGCTGGCAGGGCGCGAGCTTGAGACGCGGGTCCAGCGAGCCGGCCTCCACTTCGACCCGCAGACCGGCGACGGGCTGGGCGCTCTTCAGCGCCAGGCCGCGCACCTGATCGGCCAATGCGGCGGTGGCGGCGTCCTGCGCCCGCGCGCTGCCGGGCAGCGCGGTGGCGGCGCAGGCCAGTGCCAACAGGCAGGCGGTGAGCGCAGCGGGGGCCGAAAGGGTGTTCATCGAGCAGGACTGTAGAGGGCGGCTTGCGCCGGCGAGTCGCGAAATGAGCGGGGAAGGGGCCCTTATTCCCGCTAATGTTTCAGTTGGTTGCGTCCAAGAATGCCAGTCATCGCCACCACCGCGTGGCATCCGTCAACGGCACACCATGTTGGACCGCCTCACGAATTCGCTCGACTTCCAGACCCAGGCCCTGCTGCTGCGGTCGGAGCGCCAGCGTCTGATCGCGAGCAACATCGCCAATGCCGACACCCCGGGCTATGTGGCCCGCGACATGGATTTCGGTGCCGCGCTGCGCGAAGCCACCGGCAGCGCCCAGCCTGGCAATGCACTATCGGCCACGCACACCGGTCACTTGAGCCCTGCCGCCGGCGCCCACGGCGAGGCCGGCTTGAAGTACGCCACGCCGAGCCAGACCAACCTGGACCGCAACACGGTCGACATGGACCGCGAGCGCGCGGCCTTCGCCGACAACGCGGTGCACTACGAGGCCACGCTGCGCTTCATCAACGGCAGCGTGCGCACGATGCTCAGCGCGATCACCGGTCAGTAAGGAGAGCCTTCATGTCGATGCTCAACATCTTCAACGTCAGCGGCAGCGCCGTCAGTGCGCAGAGCCAGCGGCTCAACGTCGTCGCGTCGAACCTGGCGAACGCCGACACGGTGGCCGGCCCCGACGGCAAGTCCTACAAGGCCCGCCAGGTGGTGTTCCAGACCTTGCCCTTCCAGCAGCCGGGCGAGGCGGGCACCGCCGCCGGCGTGCAGGTCTCGCAGATCACCGAGGACAACACGCCCGGGCGGCGGGTGCTCGATCCCAAGCACCCGCAGGCCGACGCCGACGGCTACGTGACCTACAGCAACGTCAACGCGGTGGAGGAGATGGTCAACATGATCTCGGCCTCGCGCTCCTACCAGAACAACATCGAAGTGATGAACACGGCCAAGACACTGCTGCTGAAGACGCTGCAGATGGGCCAGTGATGCCTTTCCACTGAACCGGACCCGCCATGGCCACCTCCTCCGTCACCGACACCACGTCCAGCGCGCTGACCGCGCTGAACGGCACGACCGCCACCAAGAAGGACGACGGCTCCGAGCGCTTCCTCAAGCTGCTGGTCACGCAGATGAAGAACCAGGATCCGATGAACCCGATGGACAACGCGCAGGTCACGAGCCAGATCGCGCAGATCAACACCGTGACCGGCATCAACACGCTCAACGAGACGGTGAAGTCGCTGTCCAGCCAGATGCTGTCCTCGCAGGTGCTGCAGGGCGCCGGCCTGGTCGGACGCAGTGTGCTGACCGAGGGCAGCAAGCTGCACTTCAGCGAGGGTGTGGCGACCGGCGGCTTCGAGCTGGCCAGTCCCGCCGACAGCGTGAAGATCGAGGTCCTGTCGGCCAGCGGCCGTGTGCTCGACACCATCGACATGGGCGCCGCCTCCGCAGGCCGCAGCGGCTTCGAGTGGACCGCTCCGGCGGGCACCAGCACCGACGGCACGACATTCCGCGTTGTCGCCAAGTCGGGCAGCACCAGCCTCACCGCCACGCCGCTCACCACCGACGTCGTCAAGGCGGTCTCGACCGGTGGCGACACCCTGAATCTTGAGTTGCTGTTCGGCGGCTCGATCCCCTACACCCAGGTCAAGGCCATCTCCTGAGCCGCGCCTGCCGCCCCCTTCTGAAGAGGAAATCCCCATGAGCTTCCAGCAAGGTCTGTCCGGTCTGAACGCCGCCAGCAAGAACCTCGAGATCATCGGCAACAACGTCGCCAACGCCTCCACCTACGGCGCCAAGAGCTCGCGTGCCGAGTTCGCCGACGTGTACGCCAACGCGCTCAACGGCTCGGGCACCAACATGGTCGGCATCGGCGTCAACCTGTCGACCGTGGCCCAGCAGTTCACGCAGGGCAACATCTCGACCACCGACAACCCGATGGACCTGGCGATCAACGGCTCGGGCTTCTTCCAGGTGACCGACGGCAAGAACCCCACCATGTACGCGCGCAACGGTCAGTTCAAGATCGACCGCGACGGCTTCATCGTCAACAACGCCAAGCAGAAGCTGCTCGGCTATTCGGCCGACAGCCAGGGCGTGATCGTGCCGGGCCAGGCCCAGCCGATCCAGCTGCCGACCGCCGGCATCAACCCGCGTGCCACCGACCGCATCAGCATCGAGATGAACCTCGACGCCCGCCTGGCGACCACGGTGCCGGCCGCTGGCGGCATCGACATCAACGATCCCGCGACCTACAACAACGCCACCTCGGTCACGGTGTACGACGCCAAGGGCCAGGACGTGGCGTTGACCTACTACTTCCAGAAGGCCGCGACCGACCAGTGGAACGTCTACGTCACGGCGAATGGCACCCCGATCAGCGTCGACGGTGCCGGCGTGCCGTTGCCCAGCACGACGCTGCAGTTCCCGGCCAACGGCTCGGCGCCGACGGCACCGGTCGGCACGGTGCCGATAGACATCCCCGCCACCACCAGCACGACCGGCGGCGCCACGCTGCCGATCACCGGCGTGCAGCTCGACCTCACCAAGTCCACTCAATACGGCTCCGGCTTCGGCGTGACCGACCTGACGCAGACCGGCTATGCGCCGGGCCAGCTTTCAGGCATCTCGGTCGAGGGCAACGGCATCATCATGGCCCGCTACAGCAACGGCCAGGCCAAGCCGGCCGGTCAGCTGGAGCTGGCCAACTTCCGCAACCCGCAGGGCCTGCAACCGCTGGGCAACAACACCTGGGCCAGCACTTACACCTCGGGCGACCCGGTGGTCGGCGGCGCCGGCGACGGCAACTTCGGCACGCTGCAGTCGGGCGCGCTCGAGGAAAGCAACATCGACCTCACCGGTGAGCTGGTCAACATGATCACCGCGCAGCGCGTCTACCAGGCCAATGCGCAGACCATCAAGACGCAGGACTCGGTGTTGCAGACGCTGGTGAACCTGCGCTAGGTCTTGCTCCTCTCCCGCAAGGAGAGGGAGACAAACCGAAGGAGCCGCAATGGACCGCATGATTTACCTGTCGATGTCGGGCGCGAAGGCGACGATGCAGCGGCAGGAGACGCTCGCGAACAACCTCGCGAACGCCTCGACGACCGGCTTTCGCGCCGAGCTGCAGGCCTTCCGGGCCGTGCCGGTGCGCGGCGACGGCGCCAGCACGCGCGTCTACGCGCTCGAGACCACCACCGGCTACGACCCGACACCCGGTCCGGTGTCGGCCACGGGTCGTTCGCTCGACGTGGCGATGCAGGGCAACGCCTGGCTCGGCGTGCAGGGGCTCGACGGCACCGAGGCCTACACCCGCATGGGCTCGCTGCAGGTCGACGCCGAAGGCACGCTGAAGACCTCGGGCGGCCTCACGGTGATGGGCGATGGTGGCCCGATCGCGCTGCCGCCCAACACCGCGCCGCAGATCGCGCCCGATGGCACGATCAGCGTGAAACAGGCCAACGGCAGCGTCACGCCGGTCGGCAAGCTCAAGCTCGTCACGCCCGAAGCGCCGCTCCAGCGCGGCGACGACGGCCTGTTCCGCGCTGCCGACGGCGACCTGTCCGCCGACCCGACCGCGCGCCTGCAGGATGGCGCGCTGGAGGGCAGCAACGTGAACCCGATCGAGAACATGGTGGCGATGATCGCCGCGGCGCGCCAGTTCGAGAGCCAGATGAAGATGCTGCAGACGGCCGAGAGCGACGAGAAGGCCGCCGGCCAACTGCTGTCGATGAACGGCTGACCCGGCGCGCTCCGGGCCTGTCTCGGGCACCTACCCTTCCCAACGGTTGAAATTCGGTCGACCCCGTCCGGAATCCGGTGGCGAGTCGCCGCAAGAGCCGGACGTTCCGGCTTCCCGTGGATCCGCACATCCGCAGGGAAATCAAGCGCTTGGCGCGACCTGCGTGTGTTCATTGCGGTCTTGGCACGGTCTCTGCAATCAGTCGGGCGAGCGATTGGAATCGAACGCTCGGCAGAGATCCGTGAGAGGAGTGCAACATGAACACGTCGCCGATGGTTTCCGACGAAAGTACACGCTACCAACTGAGCTTCCGCTCGCTGTCTGACGAAGGCCGTGGCTGTGCATTCCCCTGCGATGCCACCGGCCGCGTGAACATCGACGAGCTCAGCGACACGGCCCGCCACAACTATCTCTACGCGCGCGCTGTCATCGGGCGTGAGTTCTCCATGCCGGCCGTTGGCCCGGCTTTGGCGCAGTGATGCGCGGCGCCGGGTTGGCATGCCGCCGGGCGGACTTCGACCGCTAGCCCTTCGAGTACAGCGCTGGAATTTCCGGCACACGGATCGAGGCCGAGGCCGTCGCCGATGGAAACAGCCGGTCTCTCAGGCGCAGCATCGGGCGCTCGACGCAGTTGGTGACCACGACCGCCACGGCCAGTGCGCCCCCGTACTGGATCGCCAGGTCGATCCATGCCGGAACGGCCGCGACTCCGAGCTTGTTCAGCAGCGATTCAGCCGCTCGCATGCCGACGAACTGATAGATGTACATCGCGTATGAGTACAGACCGATGGTCGACACCCTGCGCACGAGCCAACCCGCATCGGTCAGGCTCTTGAGCCCATGACAGAACATCAGCAGCGCCAGACCCGTCAGGTAAGCGATGGTGTAGCCGACCGTGACGGTGAACGGCTTATTGTCCTGCTGCAGACCGAGCACCGTGGCTCCCGCGATGAAGGCCAGGAGGAGCAGCTTCTTGTGCCTTGCCCATCGCTCGAACAGCGCGGGGTGATAGACATGCACGTAGCCGGCGCACACACCGCACACCAGGGCATCGATGCGAAAGTGAGTTTCGATCGCAATGTCTTGAATGTCGTACGAGCCATGCAACGCCGCGCTGCGCATGGCCAGGCATGCCACCGGAATGGCGGCCATGACAGCGATGAGCAGGTGCCGCCTGTGGTGGCGCAAGCTGGTCGCGGCCGCGAACAGGAGGGCCCCGCTCAAGTAGAAGTGTTCTTCGATGGCCAGACTCCACAAGTGGTCGAGACTGGTGTCGGCATAGTTCTGGACGTGGAACAGCGTCTGCAGCAGAAAGCTGTCCCAGGGATGTCGCTGGGCGAGCAACAACAGCGCCAGGTACAGGTACAGGATCGGCCAGATCTTGAATGCCCGTCGAATCAGGAATCGCCCCGGCCTGAAGTGGCCCGTGGCTCGGTATTCCTTGAAGATCAACCCGCCCACGAGAAAGCCGCTCAACACGAAAAACAGGTCGACCCCGGCCCAGCCGAGAGTTCGTCCGGGCGCCAGCAGCCAGTCGAGGGGAGGGAATCCCGTGTCGACGTTGTTGAAGTGCCAGCCCATCGCCAGAAGAATGGCGATGCCTCGAATGAAGTCGAGCGTGGTGCTGCGGTTCGATGTTGAAGTCGGCGCGGGCCACAGCGATCTCATCGTGCCGAACCATCGGGTTGCCAAGTGCATGACCGGTGCCTCATGAACGCCTGGAGCGGATCGGCGCATCGTAGTGAGCAAATGCCCGTGGACCCGGCGCCAATCGAAACTTGTTGCAACGCCGGCACGTAACCGGCCTGCAAATGAATGAATTAGGGGGGGGATCATGCCTCATATCGCAGGCTCGGATGGCCCATGAGCGTAGGAACATCCTTGCCACTAGGAGCCTCGCCATGATGCGTTCACTGTGGATTTCGAAGACCGGCATGGAGGCCCAGCAGACCCAGCTGGACCACATCTCGAACAACCTCGCCAACAGCGCGACGAATGGCTACAAGCGCTCGCACGCGGTGTTCGAGGATCTGATGTACCAGACCATCCGCCAGTCGGGTGCCAGCAGCTCCGAGCAGACGCAGCTGCCCACCGGCCTGCAGGTCGGGCTGGGCACGCGCGCGGTCGCGACCTCGCGCCAGTTCAGCCAGGGCTCGCTGCAGCAGAGCACGAACCCGCTGGACGTGGCGATCAAGGGACAGGGCTTCTTCCAGATCCAGTTGCCCGACGGCACCACCGGCTACAGCCGTGACGGCGCCTTCCAGGTCAGTGCCCAGGGGCAGCTCGTCACCAGCAACGGCTACACCGTGCAGCCCGGCATCACCATCCCGGCCAATGCGCAGAGCGTGACGATCGCTGCCGACGGTACCGTCAGCGTCGCGCTGCCCGGTCAGGCCGCGGTGCAGTCGGTGGGCCAGCTGCAACTGGCCAACTTCGTGAACCCGGCCGGCCTCGAGCCGCGTGGGCAGAACCTCTACACCGAGACCGCCGCCTCGGGCACGCCGAATGCCGGCGCCCCCGACAGCAACGGCCTGGGCTCGCTGGCGCAGGGCTTCGTCGAGGGCAGCAACGTCAACGTGGTCGAGGAACTGGTGGCGATGATCCAGACCCAGCGCGCCTACGAGCTCAACTCCAAGGCCATCCAGACCTCGGACCAGATGCTGCAGAAGCTGGCCCAGCTCTGAGCCTGAAAGACCCGTCCATGTCCCTCGCACTCCTTCGCGTCGCCGCACTGGCACCGCTCGCGTTCCTGTTCGGCTGCCAGGCGATGGCGCCCAAGGTGGACATCGCCGACACCTCGCCGGTGCTGCCGCAGGCCGTGGCCCTGCCGCCGGTGAACAACGGTGCGATCTTCCAGGGCGCCAGCTACCGCCCGCTGTTCGAGGACCACCGCGCGCGCCTGGTGGGCGACACGATCACGGTGCAGATCGTGGAGAAGGTCGCGGCCAGCCAGCAGTCCACCAGTTCGATCGACAAGACCGGCTCGGTCAACGCCGGCATCTCGGCGCTGCCCTTCTTCGCCCCGAACTCCTTCAAGCGGGCCACGGCGACCGGCAGCACCGAGCAGGCCTTCGAGGGCAAGGGCACGACGGCGAGCGCCAACACCTTCAGCGGCACGATCACCGCCACCGTGGTCAACGTGCTGCCCAACGGACACCTCATCATCACCGGCGAGAAGCAGATCGGCGTGAACCAGCATGTCGACGTGCTGCGCTTCTCAGGCCAGGTCGACCCGCGGGCGATCCAGCCCGGCAACGCGGTGGCGTCGGCCCAGATCGCCAATGTGCGCATCGAGCAGCGTGGCCGCGGCGCCCAGGCCGAAGCGCAGGGAATAGGCTGGTTGGGACGCTTCTTTTTGAACGTTCTGCCGCTCTGAAGTTTTCCAGAATGGTGGTATCCCCCCGGGAAAGCCACCACCATGCACCGCTCCCCCTTTCCTGAACAGCGCGCCGACCCGCTGCTGCGCCTGCTCATCGCATTCAGCCTGTTCGTCGCGAGCTCGACCGTGTGGTGGCCGCTCGAGGCCCGGGCCGCGCGCCTGAAGGAAGTGGCCGCCGTGCAGGGCGTGCGCTCCAACCAGCTGGTCGGCTACGGCCTCGTCGTCGGTCTCGACGGCACCGGCGACCAGACCACCCAGACCCCGTTCACGACACAGAGCCTCAGCGCGATGCTGCAGCAGATGGGCGTCACCGTGCCGCCGGGCACCAGCGTCCAGTTGCGCAACGTCGCCGCGGTGATGGTCACCGCCTCGCTGCCGCCGTTCGCACAGCCGGGCCAGCCGATCGACATCAACGTCTCGTCGATGGGCAACGCGAAGAGCCTGCGTGGCGGCACGCTGGTCGCGACGCCGCTGCGCGGCGCCGATGGCCAGGTCTATGCGCTGGCGCAGGGCAACCTGATCATCGGCGGCGCCGGTGCCTCGGCCGGCGGCTCCAAGGTGCAGGTCAACACGCTCAACGCCGGCCGCGTGCCCGGCGGCGCGACCGTGGAGCGCGGCGTGCCGACGCCGCTGGCCCAGGGCGACTCGATCCAGCTCGACCTCAATGCCTCCGACTACTCGACCGCGCGCGAAGTGGCACGCGTGGTCAACGCGAAGATGGGGGCCGGCACCGCGCAGGCGCTCGACGGCCGCACGGTGCGCGTGCTGATGCCGGCCGATGCCAATGCGCGCGTCGCCTTCCTCGCCGACATCGAGAACCTCAACATCGACCTGGTCTCGCCCGCCGCGCGCGTGGTGGTCAACGCTCGCACCGGCTCGGTGGTGGTGAACCAGGCGGTGACCCTGAACCCCTGCGCGGTGGCGCACGGCAACCTGTCGGTGACGATCAGCTCGCAACCGGTCATCAGCCAGCCCGGCCCGCTGTCCAGCGGCCAGACGGTGGTCGCCGAGCGCGCCGACATCGCCATCAAGCAGGAGGCCGGCTCGCTGATCCAGCTGCCCGCCGGGACGCAGCTCACCGACGTCGTGAAGGCGCTCAATTCGCTGGGCGCGACGCCGCAGGAGCTGCTGGCGATCCTGCAGGCCATCAAGGCGGCCGGCGCATTGAACGCCGAGCTCGAGGTGATCTGACGTGAAAACCGTCGGCCTCGACGCCAATGCGTTGCGCTCGCTGCAGGCGAGTGCCGGGGCCGACCCGCGCGCCGCCATCAAGGAAACCGCGAAGCAGTTCGAGGCGCTGTTCATGCAGCAGCTGATGAAGAGCATGCGCTCGGCCACGCTGGACAGCGGCATGCTGGAAAACTCGGGCACGCAGATGGGCACCGAGCTGCTCGACACCCAGTTCGCGCAGAAGCTGACCGGCCTGCCCGGCGGTCTCGGCGCGCAGATCGCCAGGCAGCTGGAGCAGCAGCTCAACGGCAGGATCGCCGCCGCGGCCATGCCGGGCGCGCAGGGCACCGAGTCCACGGGCGCGCAGGTCTGGAGCCGCCTGCCCGGCGCGTCGCGGGCGCAGGACTTCGTCGCGCGTCACAACGCGGCGGCCGAGAAGACGGCGGCCGAGACGGGCATTCCCGCGGCCTTCATCCTGAGCCAGGCCGCGCACGAGTCGGGTTGGGGCCAGCGCGAGATCAGGAACGCCGACGGCAGCAGCAGCCACAATGTCTTCGGCGTCAAGGCCGGGGCGGGCTGGAAGGGCGCGGTCGCCGAGGTCACGACCACCGAGTACGTGAATGGCCAGCCGCAGAAGGTGAAGGCGAAGTTCCGTGCCTATGCCTCGTCCGAGGAGGCCTTCCGCGACTACGCGAACCTGATCAAGAACAGCCCGCGCTATGCCAAGGTCGTGGAGCAGGGCGGCAGCGCCCAGGGCTTCGCGGTGAACCTGCAGCGCGCCGGGTACGCCACCGACCCGGCCTATGCCGCGAAGCTCGGCCGTGTCATCAACACCACGCTGCGGCTGCAGCGCACGCTGACGGCGTGAGGAGAAGCCCATGGCCGGCCTGATGTCCCTCGGAACGCGCGCGATGTTCGCGAACTACGCGACGCTGCAGACGATCAGCAACAACATCGCCAACGCCAACACGCCGGGCTACTCGCGCCAGCAGGTCGAGCTCGCGACCTCCGGCGGCCAGTCGACCGGCGCCGGCTTCTTCGGCCGCGGCGTGGACGTGCAGACGGTCACCCGCGCGAGCGACGCCTTCCTGACGCGCGACGCCGCGCTGGCGAAGTCGCAGGCCGCGCGCGATTCGGCGCGTCTCGAGCAGCTCCAGCGACTGGAGAAGGTCTTCCCGACCGGCGAGACCGGGCTCGGCTATGCGGCAGGCGACCTGCTGAACGCCTTCGTCGACGTGGCCAACCGCCCGCAGGACACCTCGGCGCGCCAGGTGGTGCTGGCGCGTGCGCAGGAGCTGGCCTCGCGCTTCCGTGCCGCCGACGGGCAGCTCGACGCGCTGCAGAGCGGCGTCACCGAGGACGTGAAGAACTCGGTGGCCGCAGTCAACACGCTGGCCCAGCACGTTGCCGACCTCAACCGCCAGATCGCCGCGACGCAGGGCAGCGGCCATGCGCCGAACGACCTGCTCGACCAGCGCGACCAGCTCATCAGCCAGATCGGCAGCTACGTGCAGGTCACGACCATCGAGGCCGATGACGGTTCGCTGGGGGTCTTCATCGGCGGTGGCCAGCGCCTGGTGCTGGGCAGCAACGCGCTGCAACTCAAGGCGGTGCCCGACACCTACGACGCGGCGAAGGTGCGCCTGTCGATCAACGAAGCCGGCGGCGACCGCCTGCTGCCCCAGGACACCCTGGTCGCCGGCAAGCTCTCCGGCCTGCTCGCCTTCCAGGACAAGGACCTCACCGATGCGCGGGCGCTGATCGGCCAGATGGCCAGCGCCATCGCCGGCGCGGTCAACCAGCAGCAGGCCCTGGGCCTGGACCTCGGTCAGCCTGCGGGCAGCGGTGCGCCGCTGTTCTCGCTCGGCACGCCCGCCGCCTTGCCGGCGTCGACCAATGCACGCGACGCCAGCGGCAACTTCCTGGCATCGGTGTCGCTCACCGTGACCGATCCCAAGCAGTTGCAGGCGAGCGACTATGAACTGCGCAGTGACACCAGCACGCCCGGGCAATACGTTCTGACGCGCCTGAGCGACGGCGTGAGCCGCAGTGTCGCCAACGGCGACACGGTCGACGGCTTCACCCTCGATGTCGGCACCCCGGCCCCGGGCGCGGCCGACCGCTTCCTGCTGCAGCCGGTCAGCCAGGCCGCGCAGAGCATGGCGCGCGCGCTCGACAACCCGAGCGGCATTGCCGCGGCGTCGCCGGTGGTGGCCACGATCGGTGCGAGCAACAGCGGCACCGCCACCGTCGCGTCGCTCGCCGTCGTGAGCCCGGCGCTGAACCCGGCGCAGACGGCGAACATCAGCTTCACCGACAACAGCGGCAACTACAACTGGGAGCTGCGAGATGCCAGCAACGCGCTGGTCAGCAGCGGCACCGGCACCTGGGCGGCCGGCTCGAAGATCGCGCTGAACGGCTTCGAGCTCACGCTCTCCGGCGTGCCGCGCAGCGGCGACACGCTGCAGGTCGCGCCGACCACGTTCGCGGCGGCGAACAACGGCAACGCGCTGTCGCTGCTGGCCTTGCGCGACGCGGGGATCGTCGGCCAGCAACTGCTCGCCGGCGGCGGCCTGACGGCGGGCGAGACCATCACCAGCGCCTATGCCAGCGCCATGGCCGACATCGGCGTGCGGGTGCAGAGCGCGAGCTCGTCGAGCAACATCTCCACCGCCGTGGCGACCAACGCCGAGGCGGCGCGCTCCGGCGTCTCCGGCGTCAACCTCGACGAAGAGGCAGCGCGGCTGATCCAGTTCCAGCAGGCCTACCAGGCCGCCGCGAAGGTGCTGCAGGTCGCGCAGAGCGTGTTCGACACGCTGCTCAACGTCGCTGCGCGCTGATTGAACCGAGGACCCTCCCATGCGAATGAGCACGGCCAACACCTACGACGCCACCATCGCCAACCTGCAGCGCCGCGCGCAGGAGCTGAGCCAGAGCCAGGAGCAGATGAGCAGTCTCAAGCGCGTCAACCGGGCCAGCGACGACCCCACCGCCGCGGCGCGTGCCGAGCGCGCCCTGGCGGTCGAGGCCCGCAGCGCCGCGAGCCAGCGGGGCATCGACGCCAGCATGAACGCGGTGAGCCAGACCGAGTCGACGCTCGGCGACGCGCTCACGCTGCTGCAGCAGGCGCGCGACACCGTGGTGTCCGCGGGCAACGCCAGCTACAGCGATGCGGAGCGCGCCAACCTGGCCCTCACCCTGCGCCAGATGCGCGCCGAACTGCTGACCGTCGCGAACAGCCCCGACGGGGCCGGCAGCTACCTGTTCGCCGGGCAGGGTGCGAGCAGCCCGCCCTTTGTCGACACGCCGTCCGGTGTGCAGTTCCGCGGCGTGTCCGGCGAGGCCGGAGCCGCCGCGACCGAGCCGCTGCCGCTGACGATGGACGGCCAGAGCACCTGGCTGCAGGCGCGCAGCGGCAACGGCGTGTTCGTGACCAGTGCCACGCAGCAGAACGGCACCGCCTGGATCGACTCGGGCCGCGTGACCGACCCGGCGCTCGTGACCGGCGACGCCTACAGCGTGAGCTTCGCCGTCAGCGGCGCCACCACCACCTACACGGTGCTGCACAACGGCAACCCGACCACGCTGACCAACCTGCCGTACAAGAGCGGCCAGGCGATCGAGATCGACGGCCTGTCGGTCACCGTGACCGGTGACCCGGCCAACGCCGATCGCTTCGACATCACGCCGTCCAGCGCTTCGCTCAGCATCTTCGACGCGCTCGACCGCGCCGCGACCGAGCTGGAGACCGGCGGCCGCAACAGCGGCCAGCTGGCGCAGACCGTGGCCGACAGCCTGCGCGACATCGACGCGTCCGCTGCCAAGCTGACGGCACAGCGCTCGGTGGCCGGCGAAACGCTCAACCGCATCGACCGGGCCACCGAGCGGCTCAGCGGGCAGAAGCTCGCGGCGCAGACCGACCGGTCGCAGGCCGAGGACCTGGACATGGTCGAGGCGATTTCCACGTTCCAGAAGCAACAGACCGGTTACCAGGCAGCGCTTCAGTCCTATGCTTCGGTACAGAAGCTTTCGCTGTTCCAGTACCTCAACCTGTGAGCCTTCGTCCGGAGAACTATTCGTGAGTGACAGCATCCTCGGCCAGGTCGCACTGAGCTATTCCCCGATGATCGACCGGCAGCGCACGGTCAGCGCCACCCGCCTGACCGTGTTCCCGCTGCAACCAGGCGCCGAGCTCGACGCGGCGGGCCTGCTGGAAGAGGTGGCGGCCGTGTGGCCCGCCGGCGGTGGGCAGGTGTCGCTGAACGTGCTCAGCGAGAACCTGCTGGGCGCGCTGCTGCAGGCTCAGCCGAGCCCGAACGTGATGATCGAGATCCCCGCCTTCATGGCCTGCGACGAGACGCACACCGAAGCGATCCGCGCGTTGCACGCGCGCGGCAGCGTGCTGCTGGTCAAGGGCCGGCCGCTGCGCGAACTGCCGCGCGAGGTGCTGCCGTGCTTCCGGTATTCCATCGTCGACCTGGCCGATGACCGCCGCGTCGGCGAAACCGTGCCCGCGGCCGGCGTGGTGCGCAGCATCGGCTTCGTGCAGTCGGGCGTGAACACCATCGCCGACATGGAAGGATCATTCAGCCGCGGCGCGGTGGCCGTGCTCGGCTGGCCGATGGACGATGCGATCGCCCACTCGTCGGTCGGCAAGGGCAAGGACCCGAAGGCGGTGACGCCCGACCTGCAGGTGATGGTGGAGCTGATCCACCGCGTCGACCAGCATGAGCCGATCGAGAAGCTCGAGGCGACCCTGCGGCGCGACCCCGCGCTGGCCTTCAAGCTGATGCGCTACATCAACTCGCCGGCCTTCGGCCTGAGCGTCGAGATCAGCTCATTTCGCCACGCGATCATGATGCTGGGCTACAACCGGCTCAAGCGCTGGCTGGCGCTGCTGCTGGCGACCGGCAGCAAGGATGCCAACCTCAAGCCGGTGATGTTCGCCGCGGTGCGCCGCGGCATGCTGATGGAGGAGCTGGCGCGCAACCTCGGTGACGAGGAGATGCGCAACGAGCTCTTCATCTGCGGCGTCTTCTCGCTGCTCGACCGCATGTTCAAGCAGCCGTTCTCCGAGCTGCTGAGCACGATCCCGGTGCCGGAGCGCGTGTACCAGGCGCTGGCCGACGCATCGGGCCCCTACGCGCCGTACTGTGCGCTGGTGCGCGCGGTCGAGGGCAATGCGCTGGACGCGATCCGCGAGGCCTGCGACGGGCTGCTGATGGATCCGGCGGAAATCAACCGCGGGCTGATGCGCGCGCTGGCGAAGGCAGCGCAGCTGGACTGACCACGTCGCGACCGGCCGCCGTCAGGTGTGGATGAACCGGCCGCCGCCGAAGACCCAGTTCTCCCACGCGGTCTCCTTGAAGCAGATCATCACGTTCTCCGGGTCGAAGCCCTCGCGCGACAGCGTCGCGAGGATGTCGTGCACGATCTTCTTCTTGATCTTCACGCTGCGTCCCACCGAGAACAGCACCTCGACGAGCACGAAGTCGGCGTTGCGCTCGGATTTCAGGTCCGGGTAGCTGGGGTCGAAGCGGAAGTCTTCCTCGTCGAGTTCGAGGGCCCGCTGGAAGCGGTCGGTGGCAGGCACGCCCGCGGCGACGAGCGCTTCGTGGACGGCATTGAAGACCGCGCTCTTGAAGGCAGCGGTCTTCGGTTTCCTGACGGTGATCGTGACGAGAGGCATGACAGGGTCCGCAACAAGGGGGTTCGGGGTTTACGGCGGCGCCGGTCGACACCGGGTGGCCGCCACACGGACCGGCAGCCTACGCCCAACGGGGCCGCCGCGTGCGGGAGCGGCCGAATGCCGGGTCGGTGCTTCAGCCTTTGCCGGCCGCCACCTTGGCCGCGCAGTCGTCGAAGCTGATCGGGCCGCCGGCCCCCGCGCTGGCCGCTGCCCTGTGTCGCGGTCTAATAGCGGCATGGCGCCGCCGACCGAGTCCGCTCCGACCGCCTGGACCGACACCCACTGCCACCTCGACGCTCCCGAATTCGGCGCCGACCGCGCGGCCGTGGTGGCCCGCGCGCGCGCTGCCGGGGTGACGCAGATCGTGCTGCCCGCGGTGGCGCCGTTCGACTTCGATACCGTGCGCGCGCTGGCGCACGAGCATGGCCTTGCCTACGCACTCGGCATTCACCCGCTCTACACCGATCCGCTCGACGATGGCGCGCTGGACAGCTTGCGCGCTGCGCTCGAAGCGCAGCGCGACGATCCACGCCTGGTCGCGGTGGGCGAGATCGGGCTCGACCACTTCGTGCCGGGCGGGGACCGCGCCAAGCAGGAGCACTTCTACGTGCAGCAGCTCGCGCTGGCGCGCGCCGCCGGGCTGCCGGTGCTGCTGCACGTGCGGCGCTCGGCCGACAGCCTGCTCAAGCAGCTGCGCCGCGCGCCAGTCGGCGGCGGCATCGCGCACGCCTTCAACGGCAGCCGGCAGCAGGCGCAGGCCTTCGTCGCGCTGGGCTTCAAGCTGGGCTTCGGCGGGGCGATGAGCTTCGAGCGGGCACTGCAGCTGCGCCGGCTCGCGACCGAATTGCCGCTGGACGCGATCGTGCTCGAGACCGATGCGCCCGACATTGCGCCGCAGTGGCTGTACAAGACCGCGGCCCAGCGCGCTGCGGGCGAGCGCAGCCGCAACGAGCCGGCCGAGCTGCCGCGCATCGCGGCGCAGCTGGCTGCCTTGCGTGGGTTGAGCCTGCCTGCGCTCGCCGCGGTGACGCAGGCCAACGCGAGGGCCGTGCTGCCGCGCCTGGCCGCGCTGGACCTGCGAGAGGCCACGGCTTGAGCGCGCTGCTGCCCGGTGGCCCGGCGCAGCTGCTCGAAGGCCTGCCGCCGGTCGTGGGCCCGGCGACCCGCCTGGTGGTGCTGGGCAGTTTTCCCGGCGCGGCCTCGCTTGCCGCTCGGCAGTACTACGCGCACCCGCGCAACCAGTTCTGGCCGCTGTTGTCGGCGCTGTGGGGCGTGGACCTGCGGGCGCTGGGCTACCCGCAGCGCCTGGAGGCCCTGGGCGCGCGCGGGCTCGGCCTGTGGGACGTGTACGCCGCGTGTCGCCGCGAGGGCAGTCTCGACAGCGCGATCCGCGACGCGCAGCCCAACGACCTGGCCGGCCTGCGCCGGCGCGCACCACAGTGGGTGGCGGTGGCGCACAACGGCGGCGAATCGGCCCGCTCTGCGCGGCTCACCGCCGCGCTCGGGCTGGTGGTGCACCGGCTTCCCTCCACCAGCCCGGCCAACGCCAGCTGGTCGTTCGAGCGCAAGCTCGCGGCCTGGCGCGCGGTCTTCGAACAACACGGACTGATCTGATCCCGATGGCGACTTCCCGCAAACCCAAGACGCCGACGCTCGCGCCGGCCACGATGTCCGAGTTCGACGGCGTGCGCTACCTGCACCTCGGCACGCCCTGGGTGCAGGGCGCGATGCGCATCGCCAAGCCGCACAAGCTCGAACTCGAGTACGTGCAGCGCATGATGGCGTGGATGCTGCTGTCCGAGCGCCTGCTGGACCCGGGTGACGGACCGCCGGGCCGCGCGGTGCAGCTCGGGCTCGGTGCGGCCGCGATCACCCGCTTTTGCCACAAGAAGCTGCGCTGGCGCAGCACGGCGGTCGAGATCAATCCGGCCGTGATCGGCGTGTGCCGCTTGTGGTTCAAGCTGCCGGCCGACGATGCCCGGCTCGAGGTCATCGAGGCCGACGCCGGCGCCTACGTGGCCGACGGCGCGCATGCCGGCAGTGCCGACGCGCTGTGCGTCGACCTCTACGACCACGACGCTGCCGCACCGGTGCTCGACGACGAGGCCTTCTACCGCGGCTGCCATGCGCTGCTGGCCGAGGGCGGCGTGATGAGCGTCAATTTGTTCGGTCGCGACGTGAGCTTCGACCGTAGCGCGCGGCGCATCGCCAGCGTGTTCGGCGCCGGGCGCGTCGCGATGCTCAAGCCCACCAAGGAGGGCAACACCATCGTGCTGGCGTGGCGGGGCCCCGCCCTGCCGGCGCGTGAAGAACTCGAGCGGCGCGCCGAGCTGATCGAGACAAAGTACGGGTTGCCGGCCCGCAAATGGCTCAAGCTCTTGCAGAATCTGCCCGCACGCGTCCCGACCGCCGCCTGACCCCCCCACCGAACCGCGCCTGAACCCTGCATGACCGCCCGCACTCCCGCTGCTCCGCGCCCGCCGGCCGCCACCGGCGCGGCGTCCGCCGCCGCCGAGGCTCCGCCCGTGGGCCTGCTGCACTGGCGCCAGCTCGTGACCTGGCTGCTGACCGACGGCGTGATCACGCTGGCCGACGGCAAGCGCGTGGCGCAGCGCTTTGGTGCCGGCGACAGCGCCCAGCACCCGCTGGTGCGGCTGGGCAGTGCCGGCCTCGTGCACGCCGTCACCGGCGCCGCACTCGATGTGGAGCTGCTGACCGAGTGGCTGGCCACGCACTGCAAGCTGCCGTATGTGCGCATCGATCCGCTGAAGGTCGACGTGGCGCGCGTGGCCGACGTGATGTCCGCCACCTACGCCGAGCGTCGCCGCGCGCTGCCGCTGCAGGTCGGTGCGAGCGAGGCGCTGGTCGCCACCTGCGAGCCTTTCGACATCGACTGGCTGCCGCAGATCGAGGCGCACACGCGCAAGACGATCAAGCTCGCGCTCGCCAGCCCGCTCGAGATCCAGCGCTACACGACCGAGTTCTACACGCTGTCGCGCTCGGTGCGCGCGGCGCAGAAGAGCGGCGACGGCGCCGGGCCGGCCAGCTTCGAGCAGTTGGTCGAGCTGGGCAAGAGCAACAAGCAGCTCGACGCCAACGACCAAGGCGTGGTGCAGGTGGTCGACTGGCTGTGGCAGTACGCCTTCGACCAGCGCGCCTCCGACATCCACCTCGAGCCGCGCCGCGAGATGGGCGCGATCCGCTTCCGCATCGACGGCGTGCTGCACACCGTCTACCAGGTGCCGCTGTCGGTGATGAATGCGATGACCAGCCGCATCAAGCTGCTCGGCCGCATGGACGTGGTGGAGAAGCGCCGCCCGCTCGACGGCCGCATCAAGACGCGCCGGCCGGGCCCGGGCGGCAGCTCGCGCGACGTCGAGATGCGGCTGTCGACGCTGCCCACCGCCTTCGGCGAGAAGATGGTGATGCGCATCTTCGATCCCGACGCCGCGGTCAAGCCGCTCGCCGGCCTGGGCTTCGCGCCGCATGAAGTGCAGCTGTGGGAGCAGCTTGTCACGCGCTCGCACGGCATCATCCTCGTGACCGGCCCCACCGGCTCGGGCAAGACCACCACGCTGTACTCCACGCTCAAGCGGCTGGCGACCGACGAGGTCAATGTCTGCACGATCGAGGACCCGATCGAGATGATCGAGCCGGCCTTCAACCAGACCCAGGTGCAGCCGGTGCTCGACCTCGGTTTCGCCGAGGGGCTGCGCGCGCTGATGCGCCAGGACCCGGACATCATCATGGTCGGCGAGATCCGCGACCTCGAGACCGCCGAGATGGCGATCCAGTCGGCGCTGACGGGTCACCTGGTGTTCAGCACGCTGCACACCAACGATGCGGCCGCGGCCGTCACGCGCCTGATCGACCTGGGCGTGCCGCCTTATCTGATCGGCGCCACCGTGATCGGCGTGCTCGCACAGCGCCTGGTGCGCACGCTGTGTCCGGCCTGCAAGCAGCCCGACGACAACGCGGCCGGGCGCGAGGTGCTCGACGAAGCGATCAAACCGTGGAAGCTCGGCGGCGAGTACCGGCCCTGCAAACCGGTCGGCTGCCTCGAATGCCGCCACACCGGCTACCGCGGACGCGCCGGTCTCTACGAGCTGCTCGAGATCAACGATGCGCTGCAGCCCAGCATCCACCCGCACTATGATGCGGCCGCCTTGCGCAAGCAGGCCGCGAAGCAAGGCCTGCAGCCGCTGCGGCTGGCCGGCGCGATGAAGGTCGCGCAGGGCCTGACGACGATCGACGAAGTGCTGCGCGCCACGCCGCGCTGGGAACAGTAGCGCGCCGGGCTCGGCGCGCCGCCGGGACAGCGGCACGCTACGTGTAAACCACACAGAGGGCCCGCGGGGGCGCTTCCTAGAATCGGTGCCACAAGAGTGCCGCGCGGCACAGACCGAGAGGAGGCCTCCGTGAAGATCAAGAGTCAGCGCGATTTCGTGTCCGGTGTGATGTTCGTCGCCATCGGCGCGGGCTTCGCGATCGGCGCCACGACCTACAGCTTCGGCACCTCGGCCAAGCCGGGGCCCGGCTACTTTCCCCTGCTGCTCGGTGTGATCCTGGCACTGCTCGGTGCGCTGGTGCTGTTCAAGGCGCTGACGATCGAGAGCGACGGCGGCGACCCGATCGGCGCCATCGCCTGGAAGCCGCTGCTGTACATCGTCGGCACCGTCGCCCTCTTCGGCTGGGCGCTGCCGCACCTGGGGATGTTCATCGCGCTGCCGATCCTGGTGGTGGTGGCCGCGCGTGCCGGCGACGAGTTCCATTGGGGCGAGGCACTGGTCAACGCCGCCCTCCTCACGGTGGGCAGCTGGGTGATCTTCATCTACGGGCTGAATCTGACGATTCCGCTGAGGCCTTCGTTCCTGGGCGGTTGAGGCATCCACCATGGATCTGTTTTCGAATCTCGCGCTCGGCTTCGGCGTTGCCTTCACCCTCCAGAACCTGCTGTACGCCTTCGGCGGCGCGGTGCTCGGCACGCTGATCGGCGTGCTGCCCGGCCTCGGTCCGGTGGCCACCATCGCGATGCTGCTGCCGTCGATCTACGCGCTCGACGCGACGCCGGCGCTGATCATGCTGGCCGGCATCTACTACGGCGCGCAGTACGGCGGCTCGACCACCGCGATCCTGATCAACGTGCCGGGCGAGTCGAGCTCGGTCGTGACGGCGATCGACGGCTACCAGATGGCGCGCCAGGGCCGCGCCGGCTCGGCGCTCGCCGCCGCCGGACTCGGCTCCTTCTTCGCCGGCTGCGTGGGCACGGTCATCATCGCCGCGTTCGCGCCGCCGCTGACCGAGCTGGCCTTCAAGTTCGGCCCGGCGGAGTACTTCTCGCTGATGGTGCTGGGACTGATCGGCGCGGTGGTGCTGGCCTCGGGCTCGCTGATCAAGGCGATCGCGATGATCATCCTCGGCCTGCTGCTCGGCCAGATCAACACGGACGTGATCTCGGGCACGCCGCGCTACAGCTTCGACATCCCGGAGTTGACCGACGGCATCGGCTTCGTCGCGATCGCGATGGGCGTGTTCGGCTTCGGCGAGATCATCGCCAACCTCGGCATGCCGGCCGAACACCGCGAGGTGTTCACGAAGGACGTGAAGGGCCTGTGGCCGACCAAGCAGGACTTCCTGGACGCCTGGCCCGCGGTGCTGCGCGGCACGACGCTCGGGTCCGTCCTCGGCGTGTTGCCCGGCGGCGGTGCGCTGCTGGCCTCGTTCGCCGCCTACACGGTCGAGAAGAAGATGCGCAGCCGGCCCGGCGAGGTGGCATTCGGCAGGGGCAACATCCGCGGTGTCGCCGGCCCCGAGGCGGCCAACAACGCCGGTGCCCAGACCTCGTTCATCCCGATGCTGACGCTGGGCATCCCGCCCAACGCGGTGATGGCGCTGATGGTCGGCGCGATGACGATCAAGGGCATCCAGCCCGGCCCGCAGGTGATGACCAGCAACCCCGAGCTGTTCTGGGGACTGATCGCCAGCATGTGGGTCGGCAACCTGATGCTGGTGGTGCTGAACCTGCCGCTGATCGGCATCTGGATCAAGCTGCTGACGGTGCCCTACCGCTTCCTGTTCCCCGCCATCATGGTGTTCTGCTGCGTCGGCCTGTACACGCTGAACAACAACGCCTTCGACGTGTACATGGGCGCGGGCTTCGCGGTGGTGGGCTACATCTTCTACAAGCTGTCGTGCGAGCCGGCGCCGCTGCTGCTGGGCTTCATCCTCGGGCCGATGATGGAAGAGAACCTGCGCCGCGCGCTGCTGCTGAGCCGCGGCGACTGGAGCACCTTCGCAACGCGCCCGCTGTCGGCGGGGCTGCTGCTGGCGGCGGTCGCGATGATCGTCGTCGTGATGCTGCCTTCGATCCGCAGCAAGCGCGAGGAAGCCTTCCAGGATGCGGATTGATACCAGCTCGAACTCAAACATATCAATCAGCCGGCGAGTCTTCGGCTCCTTGCAGCCACCCGCGTGCGTGTGAGGTTGCCGACCGAGGTTCGAAGCGTCGACCGGCCAGCCGCCTGCACGTACCGCGCGGTGCTGACGAGGCCGCCGGGCAAGCGACTCCGCTCATGTCCCCCGGCGCCGGCCCGAGGGCCGACCCCTCCTCCTCTACTTCGCTACGCCGCTCACCCGACGTCCTCGCCAAGCCTCACCATCGCCGCGTGCGAAGGTATTCAAACCCTGGCAAGCCGCGGCGGTGGCAGCGCTGGGGTGGGTCGTTGTGTGGAGTGAAGTAAAGGAGGAGGGGCGGGCGGTAGCCCGGCACGGGGGACATGAACGCAACACAGCGACCCGGCCCAGCGCCCCCCGCTGAGGTTCGACAGTCAGCGTTCCGGACAAGACACCGAACACCGCAACGAGCCCTGGCTCAAGCGCGTTTGAATGCAATGCTGTACGAGGCGCCATGGCGGCCGCCCGCCGACTTGCCGGTGCGGCTGCCCATAATCGGCGCATGAGCGTCTTCGATTACACCGCCGGCTACGCCAGCCAACGCCTGCCGCTGTTCGCGCGCAACGTCGTTGCCACTTCGCACCCGCTGGCTGCGCAGGCCGGGCTGCGCATGCTGGCGGCAGGCGGCAATGCGGTCGATGCAGCCGTCGCGACCGCGGCGGTCATGACCCTGGTCGAGCCCTGCAGCAACGGCCTGGGTTCCGATGCCTTCTGCATCCTGTGGGATGGGCGAGAGCTGCACGGACTCAACGCCTCGGGCCGCGCGCCGCAGGCCTGGACCCCGGACTACTTTCACCGCAAATACGGCGGCGATGCGAAGACCCCGCCGGTGCGGGGCTGGGACAGCGTGACGGTGCCCGGCGCGGTGGCCTCGTGGGGGGCCTTGAGCGAGCGCTTCGGCAAGCTGCCGTTCGCCGACCTGCTGGCGCCGGCGATCGAGGTGGCCGAGCGCGGCTATGCGGTGCCGGTGGTCGTCGGCCAGAAGTGGGCTGCTGCGGCGCAGGTCGAGGCGCTGGTCGCGCAGCCCGGCTTCGCCGCGGCCTTCCTGCCGCACGGCCGCGCGCCGCAGGTCGGCGAGCTGTTCAGGCTGCCGGGCGCCGCGCGGGCCCTGCGCGCGATCGCCGCGACGCGCGGGGCGGCCTTCTACGGGGGCGAGATCGCCGAGGCGCTGGCGCGCCAGGCACGCGGCCAGGGCGGCGTGCTGACGGCAGACGATTTCGCCGCCTACCGTCCCGAGTGGGTCGTGCCGATCGCGCAGGCCTACCGCGGTCACGCGCTGCACGAGATCCCGCCGAACGGGCAGGGCATCGCCGCGCTGATCGCGGCCGGCATCCTGGCGCACTTCGACGTTGCGTCGCTGCCGGTCGACGGCGTGGCCTCGCAGCACCTGCAGATCGAGGCCATGAAGCTCGCCTTCGCCGACGTCTACCGCTACGTGGCCGAGCCCGGCAGCATGGAGGTGAGCGCCGAACAGCTGCTGGCCGGCAGCTACCTCGCCGAGCGGGCGAAACTGATCGACCCGCGGCGCGCCCAGGACTTCGGCGCCGGCAACCCGGTGAAGGGCGGCACGATCTACCTGACCACGGCCGACGAGGCCGGCATGATGGTCAGCTTCATCCAGAGCAACTACATGGGCTTCGGCTCGGGCGTGGTGTTGCCCGAGTGGGGCCTGAGCCTGCAGAACCGCGGCCACGCCTTCAGCCTGGACGCGCGCAGCCCCAACGTCGTGGCACCCGGCAAGCGGCCCTTCCACACCATCATTCCGGCTTTCCTCACCGACGCGAACGGTGCGCCGCGCATGAGCTTCGGTGTGATGGGCGCGAACATGCAGCCGCAGGGCCACCTGCAGACGCTGGTGCGCATGGTCGACTACGGCCAGAACCCGCAGGCCGCCTGCGATGCGCCGCGCTGGCGCTACAACGCCGGGCTGGAGATCAACGTCGAGGCCGGCATGGACCCGGCCACGGTGCAGGGGCTGGCGGCGCTGGGTCACCGCATGGAGGTGATCCAGGACAGCTACCAGGACTTCGGCGCCGGCCAGTTCATCTGGCGCCTGGGCGATCCGGCGGTCGAGGGCTATGTCGCCGCGAGCGATCCGCGGCGCGACGGGCAGGCGGTGGGTTTCTAGCTCGCGCGTGAACCAGGACGCCACCGCCTCCGCGAAACCCGGCCTCCCTTGGGGCGGCCTGGCGCTGGCGATGGCCGGTGCGATCGCCTTCTCCGGCAAGGCGATCGTCGCCAAGCTGCTGTACCGCCACGGCCTCGACGCCGTCACGGTGCTGTTCTTGCGCATGCTGTTCGCGCTGCCGCTGTTCCTGGCGATGGCGTGGTGGGCGAGCCGCGGCCAGCCGCCGTTGACCGCGCAGGACAAGCGCAGGGTGCTGCTGCTCGGCGTCACCGGCTACTACCTCGCGAGCTTTCTCGACTTCCTGGGCCTGCAGTACATCAGCGCGAGCCTGGAGCGGCTGATCCTCTACCTCAACCCGACCCTGGTGCTGGGCTTCGGCGTGCTGCTGTTCGGCCACCGCGTCACCCGGCCGCAGGGGCTGGCGATCGGCGTCAGCTACCTCGGTGTGCTGCTCGTGTTCGGCCACGAGCTCGGCTTTCAGGGGCCGGACGCCGCGCTCGGCGCGCTGCTGGTGTTTGCCAGTGCCGTGAGCTATGCGGTCTACCTCGTCTACAGCGGCGAGGTGGTGCAGCGCCTGGGCTCGCTGCGGCTGGTCGGCCTGGCCAGCACCGTGGCCTGCGCGCTGTGCATCGTGCAGTTCTTCGTGCTGCGCTCACCGCAGGTGGCGCTGGCCGTGCCGGTGCCGGCGCTGTGGCTGTCGCTGCTGAATGCCACCGCCTGCACGGTTGCGCCGGTGCTGATGGTGATGATGGCGATCGAACGCATCGGCCCCACGCTCGCCGCGCAGACCGGCATGGTCGGCCCGATGAGCACGCTGCTGATGGGCATCGTGATCCTCGGCGAGCCTTTCACGTCCTGGCTGGCCGCCGGCACGGTGCTGGTGCTGGTGGGCATCTGGCTGCTGGCGCGGGCGCGCTGAACGAACGGGAGAACGGCATGGACCTGGGCATTGCGGGCAAATGGGCGCTGGTGTGCGGCGCCAGCAAGGGGCTGGGTCACGGTTGTGCGCAGGCCCTGGTGGCCGAGGGCGTCAACGTGGTGGTCACGGCGCGGCGGGCCGAAACCCTGGCGGCGGCCGTGGCCGCACTGCGGGCCTTGAATCCGGCCGTCGAGGTGCGCGCGGTGGCCGGCGACATCACGACGCCCGACGGGCGTGCGCAGGCGCTGGCCGCCTGTCCGCAGGTCGACATCCTCGTCAACAACGCCGGCGGCCCGCCGACCGGCGACTTCCGCGACTGGGACCGCGCCACGTGGATCGCGGCGCTCGACGCCAACATGCTCACGCCGATCGAGCTGATGAAGGCAGTGGTCGACCCGATGATGGCGCGCGGCTTCGGCCGCATCGTCAACATCACCTCGGCGGCGGTCAAGGCGCCGATCGACATCCTGGGTCTGTCCAACGGTGCGCGCTCGGGGCTCACCGGCTTCGTCGCCGGCCTGGCGCGCAAGACGGTGGCGTGCAACGTGACGATCAACAACCTGCTGCCCGGCCCGTTCGACACCGACCGGCTGGCCGCCACGCTGGAGGGCGCGGCGCAGGCCAGCGGCCAGACGGTGGCCGCGGTGATGGCCCAGCGTGCACTGAAGAACCCCGCGGGGCGCTTCGGCACGGCGGCGGAGTTCGGTGCGGCCTGCGCCTTCCTGTGCAGCGCGCAGGCCGGCTACATCACCGGCCAGAACCTGCTGATGGACGGCGGCGCCTACCCGGGCACGTTCTAGAGCCGCGCACCCGGGCGCGCGATCACGCGCGCTGCGCGGCCCAGATCTGCAGGTCGGCCTCGGACAGCGGCGGCGCGATCCGCAGGCCCTGCAGTTCCTCGCAGCCCAGCTCGCGCAGGAAGCGCTCCTGAGCCTCGGTCTCGACCCCCTCGGCGATGACCGTCATGCCCAGGCTGCGGCCCAACTGGACGATCGCGCGCACGATGGCCACCGCATCGGTGTTCTCGGGCACGTCCTGCACGAACGAGCGGTCGATCTTGACCTTGTCGATCGGCAGCTCCTTCAGGTGGCCGAGCGAGGAGTAGCCGGTGCCGAAGTCGTCGACCGAGATGCGCACGCCCAGGGCCTTGAGCCGCGCGAGCGCCGCCTTCACCTCGTCGAGGTCTTCCATCAGCATGCGCTCGGTGAGTTCGACTTCGAGCCACTCGCCGCTCACCTGTTCCTCCTGCAGCAGTTCGGCCAGTGCGGTGACGAAACCGCGTTGCTGGAACTGCATGCTCGACAGGTTGACCGAGATCGGCAGCGCGAGCCCCTGCTCGTGCCAGCGCTTCGCGCAGCGCATCGCCTCGCGCAGCACCCACTGGCCGATCGGCAGCATGAGGCGGCGCTCCTCCGCCACCGGAATGAATTCGTCGGGCAGCAGCAGGCCGCGCTCGGGGTGGTGCCAGCGGATCAGCGCCTCGACGCCGACGAGCCGGCCGTCGGCCGAGCGCAGCTGCGGCTGGTAGTAGAGCTCGAAGGCGCCGGTCTCTAGCGCCTGCGCCAGCTGGCTCTCGACCACCAGCGCGTCGTAGGCGGCACTCGCCACCACCGGGTCGAAGAACTGCACGTTGGCGCGGCCGCGCGCCTTGGCCATGTACATCGCCGCGTCGGCATGCTGGATCAGCTCGGCCGGCGTGCGCCCGTGCTCCGGGAACAGCGACACGCCGATCGATGGCGAGACCGAGATCGACCGGCCCGCCACCTCCAGTGGCGCCTCGATCACGGCCAGCAGCTTGCCGGCGACCTGCTCGACCACCGAGCGGTCCGTCACGCCGGGGAGCAGCACCATGAACTCGTCGCCGCCGAAGCGCGCGACCAGGTCGTCGGCGCGCAGGCAGGCGGTGATGCGGGTGGTGACCGTCTGCAGCAGCAGGTCGCCGACCAGGTGGCCCAGCGAGTCGTTGATGCGCTTGAAGTGGTCGAGGTCGATGAACAGCAACGCGATCTGCGCGTCGCCGGCACGGTGCGATGCGGTGAGCTGTTCGAGCTGCTGGCCGAAAGCAGTGCGGTTGGGCAGGCCGGTCAGCGCATCGTGGTGCGCCAGGTGGTGGATGCGCGCCTGGGCGGCGAGGCGCTCGCGGATGTCGCGCACGATCGCCAGCCGCAGCCGCTCGCCGTTGCGCGTGATCGAGCGCGTGATCAGCTCGACCGGGATGCGCTCGCCCTGGCTGCCGAGCACGACGCTTTCCCACGCGGTCTCGGCGCCGGTGGCGAGCACCTGCTGGGCGTGCGGCAGGTGCTCGGGCGCGAGGAACTCCGAGGTCTGCCGGCCGATCACCTCGTCGCGCGTGTAGCCGGTCAGCTCGCAGATCGGCGCATTGACGTCGAGCACCGTGCCATCGCGGTGGAACAAGATGCCCTCGGCGCTGGCCTGCATGAACTTCGCCAGCCGCTCCTCGGACTCGCGCACGGCGCGCTCGGCGAGGCGGTGCTTGGTGATGTCGGTCACGCGCACGAAGGCGCCGGACAGCTCGCCGTCTTCGTCGAAGTTCGGCAGCACATCGACCTCGAGCCATTGCGGCCGCCCCGCGCTGTCGGTCAGTTCGCGCTCGTACGACACCTGCGCGCGCGTCTCGACCACGGCCTCGATGTAGGGTCGGATCTGCTGCCAGCCGCGTTCGCCGACGATCTCGGCCGCGGTGCGGCCGAGAATGTTCTCGGTGGTCCACCCCAGCGCGCTCGCGTAGTGGCGGTTGGCGAAGGTGCAGCGGAAGTCCTGCAGCTCGTAGTAGGCGATCAGCGCCGGCACGTTGTCGGCCAGCACGCGCAGCTGGGTGGTCTGTTCGCGCAGGGCCAGCTCGGTGCGCTTGCGCGCGCTCACGTCGTGCAGCGAACACAGGCACAGCTCGGTGTCGCGGCTCCAGCGGGCGTCGCACTCGAGCCAGCCGACCTCGCCGCCGGGCCGGCGGAACTGCAGTTCGAGGCGAAAGCGCTCGGTCGTGTCGACGTTGTCCAGCGCCTTGAGCAGCTCGCGGTGCGAGGGTGCCGAGAGCCGGTCGAGCCAGGCTTCGCCGTCGGAGGCGGCGTCACGATGCCAGCCGGTGCATTCGGCCAGCGGTTCGTTCACCGCCAGCAGGCGGGCCTCCCGGCTGATCGCCATCATCAAGCCCGGGAGTCGATGCCAGTCGTGCTTTTGCGGGATCGCGACGTCGCTGGATGTTTGCATGGGCGGGTGGCAGGTTGGCTCGATCATAGCGAGCGGGCCGCCTGGCAGGGGCGTCGAAACGTTCGTCGGCCTAGGGCCTGTCGGCGCTGCGGGACGGCATGCGCCGCGGCGACACCGCGTTGCCGGCCCACAGCCGCGGCGGCAGGGTCATCAGGACAGCGATGCGCGGACTCAGGCCGGTCATCGGCGCTCGGGGCCCGCTCAGGGCGTCAGCGGCATGGCGCCGCCACAGTTCCAGCACTGCTCGAACGGACCGTCGATGCGCTCTGCGCAGCCGGGGCAAACCCACAGGCGCTGCGGGCAATGCGTCAGCTCGTCGAGCGCGGCGCGGGCGCGCTCGAACTGCTCCTCGTGCTGCACCCAGACCTCGGGCAGGGCCTGGTCGGGCGGCAACTCCCCGGCGATGCTGCTGGCGAACGCGCGCTGCACCGTGGCCGCGATGCCGGCCTGGCCGAGCAGGTCGACCCACAGCGTGGCGATCGCGAGGTTGGGGGCGGAGCGAAGTCGGCGCATCGGCAAGGGGTTTCGAACACTGGCACGATACCGGAGAACCCCCCACACCACATCACACACGAGAGGACATCCGGCATGTCGCAAACCACTGTCAAAGCCATCCAGGTCCTGCAGGCGGGCAGTGCCGACGCGATGCGGCTGGTCGATCTGCCGATCGGCGAGCCCGGGCCCGGCGAGGTGCGCATCCGCCACCACGCCTGCGGACTGAACTTCATCGACGTCTACCATCGCAGCGGCGTCTACGCCCTGCCGATGCCGCTGACCCTGGGCATGGAGGGCGCCGGCGTGATCGAGGCAGTGGGCGAGGGCGTGACGCACCTGCGCCCCGGCGACCGTGCCGCCTACGCCGGCCAGCCGCCCGGCGCCTACAGCGAGGCGAGGGTCATGCCGGCCAAGTGCGTGGTGGAGCTGCCCGACGGCATCGACTTCGAGACCGGTGCCGCGATGATGCTCAAGGGCCTGACCGCGCAGTACCTGTTGAAGAAGACCCTGCCGCAAGGCGGCCTGCAGCCCGGCGACTTCATCCTCTTCCATGCCGCTGCCGGCGGCGTGGGGTTGATCGCCTGCCAGTGGGCACGGGCGCTCGGGCTGCGGCTGATCGGCACGGCGGGCAGCGACGAGAAATGCGCGTTGGCCGTGAGCAACGGCGCCGAGCACGCCATCAACTACCGGCGCGAGGATTTCGTGGCGCGGGTGAAGGAGCTCACCGGCGGCCGCGGCGTCAAGGCGGTCTACGACTCGGTGGGGCTGGACACCTTCGAGAAGTCGCTCGACGTACTGCAGCCCTTCGGTCTGCTGGCGAACTTCGGCAACGCCTCGGGCAAGGCGCCGCCGGTGGAACTGGGCGTGCTCGCGGCCAAGGGCTCGCTGTACGTGACGCGCCCGACGCTGTTCACCCACATTGCCACGCGCGAGGGCACCCAGGCGATGGCCGACGACCTGTTCGCCGTGGTCACCAGCGGGGCGGTCAAGATCCCGGTCGAACGGCGCTATGCGCTGGCCGACGCGGCGCAGGCACACCGCGATCTCGAGGCGCGCCTGACCACCGGGTGCAGCGTGCTGCTGCCCTGAGCAGGTTCGTTCACTGCGCCGCTCACCCGACGCCCCCGACAGCAAGCGGATGCGTTTGGGTGCACTGCCGTATCAGCCGCTCGCCGTGGCTGCCGTGCCGACCGCATTGCGGTAGGCGTGCCAGGACGCATGGCCGAGCACCGGGCCGATCACCAGCAGCCCCAGGAAGCCGGGCAGCATCGCGAGCACGACCAGCGCCACGATCAGCGCGGCCCACCACAGCATCACGCCGGGCTGCGTCAGCACCAGCCGCAGGCTGACCAGGGCCGCGGTGATCGCATCGGCCGGGCGGTCGAGCAGCAGCGGGATCGACACCGCGCTCACCGCATAGATCAAGCCCGCGAACACGCTGCCGACCGCCAGGTAGGCGGTGATGAAGCCGAGGTTGCGCAGGTCCAGCAGCGCGAGCAGCGAGCCCCTGAAATCCGGCATGCCGTCGAAGCTGAGCGCGAACACGATCAGCGCCGCACGGCCCCACAGCATCTCGAGGATCAGCAGCGCGCCGCCGAACAGCGCCATGCTGCCCGGCCGCTCCTCCCAGGCCAGCAGCGATGCGCCCAGCGAGGGCGTCTCGCCGCGCTCGAGCGCGCGGCTCGCGTGGTACAGGCCGGTGCACAGGAAGGGGCCGACCAGCAGGAAGCCGGCCGACAGCGCCAGCGTGTAGGCCGGCGCATGACGGAACACCTGCATCAGCAGCCAACCCATGCCGACGAAGCAGCCGCCATAGAACAGGCCCAGGCCCGGGCAGCGCCGGAAGTCGCGCCAGCCGGCCGCCAGCCAGCGCGGCGGGTCGCCCCAGCGCAGGCGTGCCAGCGGCAGGTCGAAGGCGGTGAGCGCCTCGGGAGCCGGCGCTTGCGCACCGGACCTGACCTCGGACGGGCGAGGGGCATCGGAACTCATGCCCCGAGCCTAGACGCAGTCGCCCCTCGGGTCCAAGCGGGAAGACACCGACCGGACGGGCCGGCGTCAGCGTCCATCTCCTCCGACGCAAGCGGCCCTGGCCCCGGCCGCGGCGCTCAGCCGCGCCGCACGCGGCGCAGTTCGTCGAGGATCAGCAGCGCGGCCCCGACGGTGATGGCGCTGTCGGCGATGTTGAAGGCCGGGAAGTGCCGGCCTGCGAGGTGGAAGTCGAGGAAGTCGACCACGTAGCCGTGCAGCAGCCGGTCGATCACGTTGCCGAGCGCGCCGCCGAGGATCAGCGACAGCGCCCAGGCGAACTGCTTCTGGTGGCCTTGCGTGCGCAGCATCCAGGCGATGAATGCGGCCGCCACCAGGCCCAGCCCGACGAAGAACCAGCGCTGCCAGCCCGAGGCACCGGCCAGGAAGCTGAAGGCCGCGCCGGTGTTGTGCACCCGCACGAGGTTGAAGAAGCCGGTCACGTGGCGCGCATCGCCGTGCTGGAAGTGGCCGAGGATCAGCGTCTTCGTGAACTGGTCGAGCACGATCACGATCAGCGCGATGCCCAGCCAGGTGAGCAGGCCGCCGCTGCGGCCGAAGGAGGTCTTTGCCATCGATGAGGTCGGTCAGGCGATGTGGCGGACTTCGCCGGCACCATAGAGGTTGCTGGTGCAGCGGCCGCAGATCGTCGGGTGGGCCGGGTCGGCGCCGACGTCGTCGCGGTAGTGCCAGCAGCGTTCGCACTTCGGTGCGCGGCTTGGCGTCACCACGGCGGCGAGCGCCTCGCCGCTGCTCACGCTGGCCGCCGAGGTGATGAAGACGAACTTGAGGTCGTCGCCGAGGCTCAGCAGCAGATCGCGGTCGTCTGTCGCGGCGCTGACGGCCACGGTAGCCTGCAGCGACGAGCCCACGGTGCCCGCCCTGCGCACCCCCTCGATCTCCTTGTTGACCGCGTCGCGGATCTCGCGAATGCGACCCCACTTGGCGAGCCGCGCAGCATCGGGCACGTCGAACGCGGCATAGGTCTCGGTAAAGATCGAGGCCGACCGCTCCGGCGCGAACACCGGCCACGCCTCCTCGGCCGTGAAGCTCAGGAACGGCGCCATCCAGCGCAGCATGGCGTTGGTGATGCGGTGCAGCGCGGTCTGCGCGCTGCGCCGCGCCAGCGACTTCGGCGCGGTGGTGTAGAGCCGGTCCTTCAGCACGTCGAGGTAGAAGGCGCCCAGGTCCTCGCTGCAGTAGACCTGCAGCTTCGCGACCACCGGGTGGAACTCGTAGACCTCGTAGTGCGCCAGGATCTCGGCCTGCAGCTGCGCCGCACGGTCGATCGCATAGCGGTCGATCTCCAGCATCTCGGCCTGCGGCACGGCGTCCTTGGCCGGGTCGAAGTCGGAGGTGTTCGCGAGCAAAAAGCGCAGCGTGTTGCGGATGCGGCGGTAGGCGTCGACCACCCGCGCGAGGATCTTGTCGTCGATGTTCAGGTCGCCCGAGTAGTCGGTGCTGGCCACCCACAGGCGGATGATCTCGGCGCCGAGCTTCTCGCTCACCGTCTGCGGCGCGACGGTGTTGCCGAGCGACTTGCTCATCTTGCGGCCCTGGCCGTCGGTCGCGAAGCCGTGGGTCAGCAGGCCGCGGTAGGGCGCGCGGCCCTCGATCGCGCAGGCGATCAGCAGCGAGCTGTGGAACCAGCCGCGGTGCTGGTCGTGGCCTTCGAGGTAGAGGTCGGCCTCGGGGCCGCTCTCGTGGCTGCCGCCGGGGTGGCTGCCGCGCAGCACGTGGAAGAAGGTCGAGCCCGAGTCGAACCAGACGTCGAGGATGTCGGTGCTCTTGGCATAGTCGCCGGCCGCGTCGCCCAGCCAGTCGCGCGGGTCGAGCCGTGACCAGGCCTCGACGCCGCCCTGCCCGACCAGCGCGGCCGCGCGGTCCATCAGCGCCAGCGTGTCGGGGTGCAGCTCGCCACTCACCTTGTGCAGGAAGAAGGGCAGCGGCACGCCCCAGTTGCGCTGGCGGCTGATGCACCAGTCGGGCCGGTTGGCGATCATGTCGCGCAGCCGGGCGCGGCCGTTCTCGGGATAGAACGCGGTGGCGTCGATCGCCGCGAGCGCGGTCTGGCGCAGCGTCTTCGGCGCCTTGTCGACGGTGAACACGCCGTCGCCCTCGTCCATGCGCACGAACCACTGGGCGGCGGCGCGGTAGATCACCGGCGTCTTGTGGCGCCAGCAATGCGGGTAGCTGTGCTCGAGCTTGGCGGTGGCCATCAGCCGGCCGGCGTCCTGCAGGGCCTGCACGATCAGCGGGTTGGCCTTCCAGATGAACTGGCCGCCGAACAGCGGCAGCGCCGCCTCGTACACGCCGTTGCCCTGCACCGGGTTCAGGATCTCGTCGTGCTTCATCCCGTGCGCGGTGCAGGAGTTGAAGTCCTCGACGCCGTAGGCCGGCGCCGAATGCACGATGCCGGTGCCGTCGTCGGCGGTGGCGTAGTCGGCCAGGTAGACCGGGCTCAGCCGCGCGTAACCCGGGTGCACGTGGGCCAGCGGGTGGTGGAAGTTCAGGCCTTCGAGCGCCTTGCCGGCGGTCGTGGCGAGCACCGTGCCGGCCAGGCCGTAGCGCGCCAGGCACTTCTCGACCAGCGCGCTGGCCAGCAGCAGCAGGCCGCGCTCGGTGTCGACCAGCGCGTACTCGAGCTCGGGATTCAGGTTCAGCGCCTGGTTGGCGGGGAGGGTCCACGGCGTGGTGGTCCAGATCACCGCGAACGCGTCCTTGGCCAGCGCTGGCAGGCCGAAAGCGGCGGCAAGCTTGCCCGGCTCGGCGGCCAGGAAGGCCACGTCCACCGTCGGTGAGGACTTGTTCTCGTACTCGATTTCGAATTCGGCCAGCGAGCTGCCGCAGTCGAAGCACCAGTACACCGGCTTCAGGCCGCGGTAGACGAAGCCGCGCTCCACCACGCGCTTCAACGCGCGGATCTCGCCGGCCTCGTTGCCGAAGTCCATCGTGCGGTAGGGCCGGTCCCAGGCACCGAGCACGCCCAGGCGCTTGAAGTCGGCCCTCTGCTGCGCGATCTGCTCGGTGGCGTAGGCGCGGCTCTTCGCCTGCACCTCGTCGCGGCCCAGGCCGCGGCCGTAGAGCTTCTCGATCTGGTTCTCGATCGGCAGGCCATGGCAGTCCCAGCCGGGCACATAGAGCGCATCGAAGCCGGCCAGCTGGCGGGCCTTGACGATCATGTCCTTGAGCACCTTGTTCAGCGCATGGCCGATGTGCAGCTGGCCGTTCGCGTAGGGTGGGCCGTCGTGCAGCACGAACTTCGGGCGGCCGATGCGCGCGTCGCGCAGGCGCTGGTAGGTGCCCTGCTGCTCCCACTGCTTGACCCAGCCCGGTTCGCGCTTGGGCAGGTCGCCGCGCATCGGGAAGGGGGTGTCGGGCAGGTTCAGCGTGGCGCGGTAGTCGGTGGGCTTGTCGGTGCTCATGGCGTTCTCGGCGCAGCCGCGCGGGCGGCGCGCGGCGGGGGCAGGGCGGGTGGTGCACCGGGCGGCAGGCGCCGGTGCGCGCAGATCAACGGCCCTGAATTCGGTCGCGGGTGGTCTGGCGGCGCTCGGCCGCGTGGGCTGCGTGGTGGTCACTCAGCCACCGGTGCGCATGGCTCACGTCCTGCGCGATGGCGGCGGTCAGCGCGTCCAGCCCGTCGTAGCGGACTTCGTCGCGAAGTTTGTGCAGCAGTTCCACGCGAACGAGTTTACCGTAGCCCCCCTCGCTGCCCAGGTGGGCGGGCCAGCCGAGGCAGTGCACTTCGAGCAGCACGCGGCCGCTGTCGTCCACGGTCGGTCGCGCGCCCAGGCTGGCCACGCCGTCCAGCGGCTCGGTGCCCAGGCCGTGGGTGCGCACGATGAAGACGCCGTGCGCGGCCGGCTTGGGGTGCGGGAAACGCAGGTTCAGCGTGCGGAAGCCGTCGCCACCGCCGGGGCCGGCGCCGAGTTCGCGGCCCAGCTTGCGGCCGTGCGTCACGTGCCCACTGATGCTGTAGGGCCGCCCCAGCAGGCGCGCGGCGAGCGCCATGTCGCCGACAGCGAGGGCCTCGCGCACCGCCGAACTGCTGACGCGCAGGCCGTGCACCTCGTAGCTCATCATCCGCGCCACGTCGAAACCCTGGCGTTCTCCGGCAGCGTCGAGCATCGCGTAGTCGCCGGCACGCTTGGCGCCGAAGCAGAAGTCGTCGCCGACCAGCACGTAGCGAGCCTTCACGCCGCGCAGCAGCACGTCGTCGATGAAGGCCTGCGGCGACTGGTCTGCGAAGACCTGGTCGAAGCGCAGCACGACGACCCGCCCGACGCCGCAGCGCGCCAGCTCGCCGAGCTTGTCGCGCAGCGTGGCGATGCGTGCGGGCGCCTTGCCGGGCGCACCGGCGCGCGCGGCGAAGAAGTCGCGCGGGTGCGGCTCGAAGGTGAGCACCGTGCTGACGAGCTCGCGGTGCTCGGCCTCGCTCTTGAGCAGCGCGAGCATCGCCTGGTGGCCGCGGTGCACGCCGTCGAAGTTGCCGACGGTCACCGCGGACGGACCACCGTCGGTGAGCAGGGTGTGGTGCAGACCGCGGAAGACTTGCATCGCGCGATTATCGCGACAGCGCCCAGCGGACCCTGCGGCCGAGGCGCACGCAAAAAGGCCCGCGCGAGGCGGGCCTTCCTGAACCGGCGCGGCGGGGGCGCCTGCCGGAATCGCCTGGATCAGCGATTCGAGATGTACATCGTGATTTCAAAACCGTAACGCAGGTCGGTCGCTTGGGGCTTTTGCCATTGCATGTCGAATCTCCTTCACTGGGTGGCACAGGGCCGTGTGGCTGCTGCGGAGCGAACGTTTGCCGTCAACTCATGGCTCATCATGCCCACCTCCCCGGCTGCCGGGCAGTGCCCGGGCCATGATTCGCGCCTCATGATTTTCTGGAATCGACGGCTGCCCCGGCCCGAGGTGCGCCGATACCATGCGACGCATGAGTCTGCGCTTGAAGATCCACCTGATCGTCGGTGTGCTGGTCGCGCTGTGCCTGGTCGCGGTCATGGCGCTGCAGGTCAAGGGGGCGCGCGATTCGATCCGCGAGGAGGTGGAGGCCGCGAACCGCGTCGCCGCGCAATTGCTGCAGCGCACCCTGTGGCTGCAGGCGGCACGCGGCACGCCGGCGATGATGGGCTTCCTGCAGAGCGTCGGGCGGGTGCGCGCGAACGACATCACCTTGCTCGACGGCAAGGGCGAGCTGGTCTACCAGTCGCCGCCGTCGCCGTACAAGTCGGGCCGCGAAGCGCCGGACTGGTTCGTCGACTTCATGGCGCCGCCGCTGCCGCCGCAAAAACTGGACTTCCCCGACGGCACCCTGGTCGTGCGCGCCGATCCCTCGCGGGCCGCGCTCGACGCCTGGGACCAGTTCGCCGTGCTGGGCCTGGCGGCGCTGGGGGTGCTGGTGGCCGTCAACCTGATCGTCTACTGGGTGGTGGGGCGCACCGTCAAGCCGTTCGGGCAGATCGTCGCGGCGCTCAACCGCATCGAGACCGGGCAGCTGGACGCCAGGCTGCCGCGCCTGCCGGGCACCGAGGCGGCGGCGATCGGCGCGGCCTTCAACCGCATGGTGGTGGGTGTCGGCGAACGCATCGAGGCCGAGCGCCGGGCCGCGCAGGCCGAGCGTGAGCTGTCGGACCGGCGCGACCTGGCGCGCTGGATCGACCGCCACCTGGAGCAGGAGCGCCGCCTGATCGCGCGCGAACTGCACGATGAACTGGGCCAGTCCGTCACCGGCATGCGCAGCCTGGCGCTGTCGGTGGCACAGCGCGTGGCGACGCTCGATCCGCAAGCCGCGCAGGCGGCGAACCTGATCGCCGACGAGAGCTCGCGCCTGTACGACGCCATGCATGGCCTGATCCCGCGGCTGGCGCCGCTGGTGCTCGACGCCTTCGGCCTGGCCGATGCGCTGCGCGACCTGGTCGAGCGCACGCGGGTCAGCCAGCCGCAGGCCAGCGTCGAGTTGCAGATCGAGCTGGGCGACGTGCAACTGGGCAGCGAAGCGACGCTGGCGCTCTACCGCGCGGCGCAGGAGGGTCTGACCAATGCGCTGCGTCATGGCCAGGCGCAGCGCATGAGCGTGAGCCTGCGCGCCGAAGCCGACGGCGCCAGGCTGGAGGTCCGTGACGATGGCCGCGGTCTCGCACCCGACTGGCGCGACAGGGTGAAGGAAGACGGCGGCCACTATGGCTTGCGCTGGCTGACCGAGCGCGTCGAGGCGCTCGGCGGTGTGCTGCGCATCGACAACCTCGGTCCGCGCGGCGCGCAGTTGCAGGTCTGGATGCCGTTCACGATCGCGGAGGCCGCATGAGCGGACGAGCCCCTGCGAGCCTGCGGCGGCCCGGGATCGGACCGGGCAACACGCCCGGTGGGAGCGGGGGCGCTCCGCGATGGAGCAGCGGGGTGCCGACCCTGCCGGCGGCGTGGGTGACAACGATAGGCGGCCCTTGCGCACCGACTGCGGTAGGCTGCCCCGCAGGTTTCGCCGGCTTCGCGCCCGCACCCCGCCGTGCCCGGTGCACGCCGATTCACCCCACCCGCCGCCTGCAACCGCAGCCTTCAGGATCATGATCCGCGTGATGTTGGTCGACGACCATGCGCTGGTGCGCATGGGCTTTCGCATGCTGCTGGCCAATGCCGACATCGAGGTCGTGGCCGAGGCCGAGACCGGCGAAGAGGCCTGCCTGGCGGTGCCCAGGGTCAAGCCCGACGTGGTGGTGATGGACCTGTCGATGCCCGGCATGGGCGGCCTGGAGGCGGTGCGCCGCTTGCTCGCGCAAGATGGGAAGCTCAAGCTGCTGGTGCTGTCGGCCCACGAGGACACCGCCCACCCGCAGCGGGTGCTGCGCGCCGGCGCGCTGGGCTACCTGGCCAAGCGCAGCGCGCCCGAGGCGCTGATCGCCGCGGTGACCGCGGTGGCGCGTGGCGAACGCTACGTGGACGCGCAGACCGCGCAGCGCCTGGCGGTGGCGCAGATCGACGGCGAGACCAGCCCGGCCGACATGCTGAGCGAGCGCGAGTTCTCGGTCTTCATCCAGCTCGCGCGCGGCATGACGGTGGCGCAGATCGCCGAGACGCTGAAGCTCTCGCCCAGCACCGTTGGCACCCACCTGTACCACATCAAGCAGAAGCTGGGCGCCAGCAACCAGAGCGAGATCACGCTGGTGGCGCTGCGCTGGGGCCTGATCCAGGCCTGAAGCCGCCGCGGCCGCGACTTACGCGTCTGACTTCTGCGTGAGCCGGGCGCGCTCGTCCGGGCCGACCCAGCGCCACTGACCGACCGGCAGATCGTCCAGGCCCAGCGCGCCGATGCGGCTGCGGTGCAGCGCCTCGCAGCGGTTGCCCACCGCCGCCAGCATGCGCTTGACCTGGTGGTACTTGCCTTCGGTCAGCGTGAGGCGCAGCGTGTGCTCGCCGGTGCGTTCGGCCGCGGCGGCGCGCACCGGCTTGGGGTCGTCGTCGAGCACCACGCCTTCGATCAGGCGCGCGACCTGCTCGTCGGCCAGCGGGTGCTTGGCGGTGATCTCGTAGACCTTGGGCACGTGGTGCTTGGGCGAGGTCAGCCGGTGGATCAGCGTGCCGTCGTCGGTGAGCAGCAGCGCGCCCGTCGTGTCCTCGTCGAGCCGCCCGACCGGCTGCAGGCCGCGCACGCGCAGCGGCGTGGGCAGCAGCGTGAGCACGCCGGGATGGTGGCGCGGCTTCTGCGAGCACTCGTAGTGGGTCGGCTTGTGCAGCAGCACCAGCGCTTTGTCATGGAAAGGCCAGGCGCGGCCCTGCACGCTGAACGCCAGACCCTCGGTCGGCAGGTCTTCGTCGGGGTCGTCGATCACGCGGCCGGCAACCGCGACCTCGCCCGCGTGGATGAGCCCGGCGCAGTCGCGCCGCGTGCCGAAGCCCTGGGAAAACAACACCTGCGAAATGCGCATCCGGCAGTGTAGCGAGCGGTCCGTCGAGGTCGCCGGGGCCGGGCAGCGCCGCAGCGGCCGACTGCGGTTCTGCACCGCGAGGTGCGCGGCTGGGGCCTGCGGGCTATCCTGCGCCGAGTCGTCGTCGACCGGACGGCCCCAGGCCAGGAGGTCCGCCGTGCATGCAGCCCAGTGGTTCAGGTCCATCGTCTTCGCGGCCGTTGCCGCCCTTGCAGCTACCGTGCAGGCGGCATCGGTCGCGCCGGTGGCGGCCGAGAACGGCATGGTCGTCAGTGCGCATCAGCTCGCCACGCGGGTCGGTGTCGACGTGCTGCGGCGCGGCGGCAATGCAGTCGATGTCGCGGTGGCGGTCGGCTACGCGCTGGCAGTCGTGTACCCGGCGGCCGGCAACCTGGGTGGCGGCGGCTTCATGACCCTGCAGTTTGCCGACGGCCGCAAGACCTTCCTCGACTTCCGCAAGAAGGCGCCGCTCGCGGCCACCGCCGACATGTACCTCGACGCTGGCGGCCAGGCCGTCAAGGGCCTCAGCACCCGCGGCCACCTGGCGGTCGGCGTGCCCGGCACGGTGTCCGGTCTCGAGTTCGCACGGGCCAAGTACGGCACGATGCAGCGTGCCGCGCTGATCGCGCCGGCGCTGCGGCTGGCGCAGCGCGGCTTCGTGCTGGAGCAGGGTGACATCGACATGCTCGCCACCGCGACCGGGGACTTTCGCAAGGACCCGGCGTCGGCCGCGATTTTCCTGCGTCGGGGCGAGCCGTATGCCGCGGGGCAGCGGCTGGTGCAGAAGGATCTGGCGACCACCTTGCGGCGCATCGCCCGCCATGGCGCCGACGGCTTCTACAAGGGACCGGTCGCGGCCGCGCTGGTGGCATCCAGCCAGGCCGGCCGAGGGCTGATCACCCAGGCCGACCTCGACCAGTACGCCACGCGCGAACTGGCGCCGGTGGAGTGCGACTACCGTGGCTACCACGTCGTCTCGGCACCGCCGCCCAGTGCGGGCGGCGTGATCATCTGCGAGATCCTCAACATCGTCGAAGGCTATCCGTTGAAGGAGCTGGGCTACGGCTCGGCGCAGGCAGTGCACTACCAGATCGAGGCGATGCGCCATGCCTACGTCGACCGCAACAGCTACCTCGGCGACCCCGACTTCGTGCAGAACCCGCTGGAGCATCTGCTCGACAAGGGCTACGCCGCGCGCATCCGCGCCGTCATCGACCCGGCGCGCGCCGGTGTGTCGCAGGACATCCGTCCCGGCGTGACGCCGCACGAAGGCAGCAACACCACGCACTACTCGATCATCGACCGCGAGGGCAACGCGGTGTCGGTCACCTACACGCTCAACGACTGGTTCGGCGCGCGCGTCACCGCCGCCCGGACCGGTGTGCTGCTGAACAACGAGATGGACGACTTCACCACCCAGCTCGGCGCGGCCAACCTCTACGGATTGGTGCAGGGCGAAACCAACGCCATCGCGCCCGGCAAGCGGCCGCTCAGCTCGATGAGCCCGACCATCGTGTCGCGGGACGGCAAGACGGTCATGGTGCTCGGCACGCCCGGTGGCAGCCGCATCATCACCGTGGTGGCGCTGACCATCCTGAACGTCATCGACTACGGCATGACGATCCAGGAGGCGGTCGACGCACCGCGCTTTCACCAGCAGTGGCTGCCCGAGACGACGAACCTCGAGCCCTTCGCGCTGAGCCCCGACACGCGGCAGATCCTGCTCGGCATGGGCCACCGCTTCGGGGCGCCGCAGCCGGCCAACCACGTGGCGGCCATCCTCGTCGGCGCGCCGTCGCTGGGCGGCAAGCCGGTCGGCAGCAAGCGCTACTACGGCGCCAACGACCCGCGGCGCAACACCGGCCTGGCGGTCGGCTACTGAATCGGGGCCAGGGTCTCGCTCGTCGGGTGACCGCGTGCCGGCCGGCGGCGCCGGGTGCTCTATGCAGCCCTCAGAACCGCCGCTGCAGGACCAGCGTGTCGTTGTTCCGCTTCATCTGGAAGCGGTTGAGGAAGCTGTTGCCGAGCAGGATGAAGGGCATGGGCTGCGGCTGCACCACCGCCGCGACGTTGTGGATCTCCACGTCACCCACCCGCACGGTGGTCAGCGAGATGCGGTAACCGACCGTGTCGCCGTTGGCGGTGCGCAGTCCGATGCGTTCGCCGTTCTTGTAGGAGATGCCCAGGCGGTCGGCCTCGTCCTGGCCCATCGCGATCATCGTCGCGCCGGTGTCGACCAGGAACAGCGCGCCGCGGCCGTTGATCTGGCCGTTCGCCTGGAAATGGCCGTTGGCGTCGCTGCTGAGCGTGATCTCGCTGCCGCTGCCCGCACTGGCCGTGCCGCCCAGGTTCACCGCGGCCTCGCCCAGGCGCAGCGTCTGGCGGCGGCCCTCGATCTCGACCACCGCCTGCGCTTCGTTCAGGCTGATCAGCTTGACGCCCTGCGCGGTGGTGCCCACCGCGACCGCGCGCGGCGCACCGCCGTCGATGACCAGGAGCGCCTGGCTGCCCATGCTGCCGCTCAGCGCCACGCGGCGGCCCGACGAGACTGGCTGCGCAGCCACCAGCCCCACGGCGAACACCAGCAAGCCCAGCAATGCGAAGCGCGCACGACGCATCACATGGCCGCTGCCAGCAGACGCGGCGGAGCCGCAACGGGGGTGGCGCATCAATCCCTGAAGTTGTTGAACGACAGCGGCACGTCGGCCACGTCCTTGCGGATCAGCGCCATCGCGGCCTGCAGGTCGTCGCGCTTGGTGCCGGTGACGCGCACCGCGTCGCCCTGGATCGCGGCCTGCACCTTCATCTTGCTGCCCTTGATCAGCTGCTGGATCTTCTTGGCGGTCTCGCTGTCGATGCCTTCCTTCACCTTGAGCACCTGCTTGACCTTGTCGCCGCCGATCTTCTCGATCTTCGCGCTGGTGTCGAGGAAGCGCGTATCGACACTGCGCTTGGTGAGCTTGAGCGTGAGGATGTCCATCACCTGCGACAGCTGGAAGTCGCTGTCACCATAGAGCGTGATGTCCTTGTCCTTGAGTTCGACGCGGGCCGACGAGCCCTTGAAGTCGAAGCGCGTGCCGATCTCCTTGCTGCTCTGGTCGACCGCATTGCGCACTTCGACGAGGTTGGGTTCGAGCACGGTATCGAAGCTGGGCATGGTGAAGGGCATCCTGTGACGGAGATCAGCGAAAATTCTGCCATGTCCGACGCGCCTGCCATCGAAAACAATGTCAGCCTGAGGCGCTACAACAGCTTCGGCCTGCCCGCGCTGGCGCAGCGCCTCGTGCGCGTGCACACGGCCGACGACGTGCGGCGGCTGCTGGCCGACCCCGATCTTGCGCGCGCGCCGAAGTTCGTGCTCGGCGGCGGCAGCAACATCGTGCTCACGCGCGACGTTCGCGCGCTGGTGCTGAAGGTCGAGATCGCCGGGCGGCGCGTGCTGGCCCGCGGCGACGACGCGGTGATCGTCGAAGCCGGCGCCGGGGAGAACTGGCATGCCCTGGTGGCATGGACGCTGGAGCAGGGCCTGCCGGGGTTGGAAAACCTGGCGCTGATCCCGGGCAGCGTCGGGGCGTCGCCGGTGCAGAACATCGGCGCCTACGGCGTCGAGCTGAAGGACCGCTTCGACTCGCTCGACGCCATCGACCTGCAGACCGGCGCCGAACTCAGGCTGGATGCGCCCGCCTGCCGCTTCGGCTACCGCGACAGCGTGTTCAAGCAGGCGCTCGCCGGGCGCTGCCTGATCACCCGCGTGCGGCTGCGGCTGCCGCAGCCGCCGACCGCGGTGCTCGGCTACCTCGACCTGGAGCGCAGGATGGCCGAGACCGGCATCACCCACCCGACGCCGCGCCAGGTGTTCGACTGGATCTGCGAGATCCGCCGCGCCAAGCTGCCGGACCCGGCCGTGATCGGCAATGCCGGCAGCTTCTTCAAGAACCCGGTGGTCACGCCCGAGCAGTGCCGCGACATCATCGCGCGCGACCCGGCGATCGTGCATTACCCCCTGCCCGATGGCAGCTTCAAACTCGCGGCAGGATGGCTGATCGACGCCTGCGGCTGGCGGGGCAAGTCGATCGGCCAGGCCGGGGTGTACGAGAAGCAGGCGCTGGTGCTGGTGAACCGCGGGCAGGCAATCGGCGGCGAGATCGTGACCCTGGCGCATGCGATCCAGGAGAGCGTCTATGGCCGCTTCGGCATCCGGCTCGAGCCGGAGCCGGTGGTGGTGTAGTTCCATTGGTGTTGGTGTCACTCATCGAGGAGACGGTCATGACGCAGTGGCGCAGGAAGGGGGCCGACGAGGTCTATGCCCCCGAGGAGATCGAGGCCCGGCTGAAGGCCGAGCTGCCGCACTGGACCTACGAGGACGGCTGGATCCGCCGCAAGTACAAGACCAGCGGCTGGAAGGCCACGCTGATGGTCGTCAACACCGTCGGCCACCTGGCCGAGGCGGCCTGGCACCACCCGGACCTGGCGGTCAGCTACGCCTTCGTCATCGTGAAGCTGGTGAACCACGCCGCGAAGGGCGTGACCGAGAAGGACTTCGCGCTGGCGAAGAAGATCGAGGACGTGGTGCAGTGGCAGCCGGCGAAGGAAGAGGGCGCCGTGCTCGAAGGCACGCCGAACGAGGATGCGAGGTTCAAGTACCTCAAGTACGACTGAGCCGGCGGCCTCGCCGGCAATGCGCGGTACCTGCAAGCGGCTCGCCGGTGAACGCTTCGAACCCCGGCCACCCCCGCACACGAACGGCCGCAAGGAGCCGAAAGACGCCGGGTGATTTGACAGGTTTGAAGGCGGGTCGGTATGAATCCCGAGGACGGCCTCAGGGCGCCGTCGGCCGGATGGGCACCGCCTCCTGGGCGGCCTGGTACAGCCGCCAAGCCAGCGGCAGCCGCTCCTGCAGGCGCGCCAGTCGCTCGGTGGCCGCCGGGTGCGTGGCGGCGACCGGCCGCCGGCCGTCGTCCTCGGCCACCTCGTTCTGCATGAACTCGATCTGCCGGGCTGGCGCGTAGCCGGCCAGCGCAGCGAGCAACAGGCCCAGTTCGTCGGCCTCGAACTCACCTTGCTGCAGCACCGGCTCCAGCGACTTCAGCAGGCCGAAATTGTGCTCGAGCTCGACGTACATGTCGGGCACGCTGCGCTCGACCTGGCGCGGCAGCAGCATGCGGCCGGCCGTGAGCATCTGGCGCTCGTGCTCGAGGATGCTGTGCGCCATCTCGTGTGCCAGCACGAAGGCCAGTGCCTCGTCGGACAGGCCGCGGTCCTCGATCAGCGTCTCCGACACGACCACCTGGCCGTCCGGCAGCGCGAAGGCGCCGGTGTCGTCGTGGTGCAGCACGGTCAGCGACCATGGCAGCACGGCGGCGCGAGGCGTCTGTCGGCGCGCCTCGGCGACCAGTCGCCCGAAGGTGCGTTGCAGGCGTTCGCAGTGCTGCACGCAGCCGAGCCGATCGCGTGCGGCGGCGCTGGCCACGGCCTGCTGCAAGGTCTCGGTGCCGATGCGCCCGACCTCGCCGGCGGTCCAGTCCAGCGAGGTCGGTTCGTAGGCGAGTTCCAGGGCCGCGGTGCCGGCGCAAGCCGAAGCCAGACCCAGGGCCAAGACGCGGCGGCACACAGCGTTCATCGCAAGCCTCCTGGACGGAGGCTACGCTTTGTGACGCGGGTGTGAAAGACCCTGCGCGCTCCTCAGACCGGGGCCGGGCGGGCGGATCGCACGGCCGGCGGCGCGAGGCGCTGCCGGCCGCCGGGCTTGCTCAGGGCGTGTCGTCGCTCTGCAGGCGTGCCAGCGCCGCGCCGCTGCCGAGCGACAGCAGCCCGGCCTGGGCATAGATGCCGAGCTTGTCGCGGGTGTCGACGATGTCGAGGTTGCGCATCGTGAGCTGGCCGATGCGGTCCTGCGGCGAGAAGCTCGATTCGCCCTTCTCCATCGTCAGCCGCTCGGGGTGGTAGGTCAGGTTGGCCGAGGTCGTGTTCAGGATCGAGTAGTCGTTGCCGCGGCGCAGTTCCAGCGTGACTTCGCCGGTGATCGCGCGCGCCACCCAGCGCTGCGCGGCCTCGCGCAGCATGATGGCCTGCGGGTCGAACCAGCGGCCCTGGTAGAGCAGGCGGCCGAGCTTGCGGCCGTTGTCGCGGTACTGCTCGATGGTGTCCTCGTTGTGGATGCCGGTGACGAGGCGCTCGTAGGCGATGAACAGCAGCGCCAGGCCCGGGGCCTCGTAGATGCCGCGGCTCTTGGCCTCGATGATGCGGTTCTCGATCTGGTCGCTCATGCCCAGGCCGTGGCGCCCGCCGATGCGGTTGGCCTCCAGCAGCAGGTCGACGGTGCTCGCGAACTCCACGCCGTTGAGCGCCACCGGGCGGCCTTCCTCGAAGCGCACCGACACCGCCTCGGGCTTGACGACCACGTCCTCACGCCAGAACGCCACGCCCATGATGGGCTGCACGATCTTCATGCCGCTGCTCAGGTGCTCGAGATCCTTGGCCTCGTGCGTGGCGCCGAGCATGTTGGAGTCGGTCGAGTAGGCCTTCTCGGCCGACATCTTGTAGCCGAAGCCCGCTTTCGTCATGAACGCCGACATCTCGGCGCGACCGCCCAGCTCGTCGATGAAGGCCTGGTCCAGCCAGGGCTTGTAGATCCGCAGCGCCGGGTTGGTGAGCAGCCCGTAGCGGTAGAAGCGCTCGATGTCGTTGCCCTTGAAGGTGCTGCCGTCGCCCCAGATGTTGACGTCGTCTTCCTTCATCGCGGCCACCAGCATCGTGCCGGTGACGGCGCGCCCGATCGGCGTGGTGTTGAAGTAGGTGACGCCGGCGGTCGAGATGTGGAAGGCGCCGCACTGCAGCGCGGCAATGCCTTCGGCGACCAGTTGCGTTCGGCAGTCGATCAGGCGCGCCTGCTCGGCGCCGTACTGCAGGGCCTTGCGCGGGATCTCGTCGTAGTCCGGCTCGTCGGGCTGACCGAGGTGGGCCGTGTAGGCATAGGGAATGGCACCCTTGTTGCGCATCCAGTGCAGCGCGGCGCTGGTGTCCAGACCGCCGGAGAATGCGATGCCGACCTTCTGGCCGGCGGGAAGGTGCTGAAGAATGGTTGCCATGGTCGGGAGTGGGGCTGCAGGTTCGTGCTCGCCGTGCGGTGTGACGCGCAGGACGCGCGGGTGAGGTCAAATCGGCGATGCGCAGATTTTAGGCGCCTGCCCCGCTGCCCACCGTGACCCAGAAAGCCCGAGATGCCCGGAGACACCCTGCCGCCCCATGCCGTCGAGGCCGATGACCGTGCCGCTTGGCGGCGCTGGCTGAGCAAGCACCACACCCAGGCCAACGGCGTGTGGCTGGTGATGGCCAGGAAGGGCAGCGACTACGCGTCCCCGAGCCCCGACGAAGCCATCGAGGAGGCGCTGTGCTTCGGCTGGATCGACAGCAAGTCCGGCCGGCTCGACGAGCGCCGCTCGCTGCTGTGGTTCGCGCCGCGCAAACCCAAGAGCGCCTGGTCCGGCCCGACGCAGCGGCGCGTCGAGGCGCTGGAGGCGGCCGGCCTGATGCACCCGAGCGGCCAGGCCAAGGTCGACGAAGCGCGGCGCAGCGGCTTGTGGCACAGGCCCTAGGCGCCATGCCCCTGCATTGCCAGTCGAGCGCCGGCGAGCGCTCCGTCCCGCCGCCATCGAGCGGGCCGCCCCCATGATCCTCGTCGACCGTCCCAATGGCCTGCGGCTGTTCTTCGCCTTGCGCGGCTCGATCCTGCCACGCATCTTCTGGAGCCTCGCCACCTGCACGGCACTGGCCAGCGCGGTGTCGCTCAGCCACGGCTTCCTGTTCCGGTGGAAGGTGACGCTGACGCCCGTGCCGTTCACGCTGATCGGCCTGGCGCTGGCCATCTTCCTCGGCTTTCGCAACACGGCCGCCTACGACCGCTACTGGGAGGCCCGCCGGCTCTGGGGCGACGTGGTGCACCGCTCGCGCAGCATCGCGCGCCAGTTGCAGACGCTGTTCCAGGCGCCCAGTGCGCCGCCGCCGGTGAGGGACGATGCGCGCGCCGTGATGGTCCGGCGCACGATCGCCTTCGCCCACGCGCTGCGCCACCAGCTGCGCAGCAGCGACGCCGCACCCGACATCGAACGCCTGCTCGGCCACGAGGAGGCGCGCGCGTTCCAGGCGGCGACCCTGGGGACCGAGCATCTGCTGCGCGGCGTCGGGCGGGGTCTGGGCGACGCGATGCGCGCGGGGCAGCTCGACGCCCGCATCGCCGCCGAGATCGACGGCAACCTCTCGGGCCTGTCGGCCGCCGCGGCCGGCTGCGAACGCATCGCGAGCACGCCGATCCCGTTCGCGTACACGCTGCTGCTGCACCGCACGGCCTACCTGTACTGCTTCCTGCTGCCGTTCGGCCTGGTCGACCTGATCGGCTTCATGACGCCCTTCGTCGTTGCCATCGTCGCCTACACCTTCTTCGGCCTGGATGCCGTGGGCGACGAGATCGAGGAGCCCTTCGGGATGAAGGTGCACCACCTGCCGCTGGCGGCGATCTGCCGGACGATCGAGATCAACCTGCTGGAGGCGCTGGGCGAGAAGGACTTGCCGGCCGCGCCGCAGGCGGTGGGCTCCGTGCTGCACTGAGCCGCGGGCCCGACCCTCTCGCCCACCGCCGCGCTTCAGCCGCCGCGGCCGGCGGGGTCGCGCACCACCGTGACGCTGCAGTCGGATTCCGCGACCACCTGGGCCGAGACGCTGCCGAGGTAGCGGCGCAGCGGCGAGGCGCTGCGCGCGCCCATGATGATGTGGTCGACCTCGTTGCGGCGCGCGAACTCGACGATTGCGTTCGCCGCATCGGGCGCTTCCAGCACGTGGAAGGTCACGCGCCCGGCGCGTTCGGGGCTGTCGAGGCCGAGCGCCTGCTGCAGCGGGCGCGCCCAGTGCTTCAGCGCGACCAGCTGCTTGACGTGCAGGCTGCGGCCCTCGGCGTCGACCAGCTCGTCCATGCCGATGCGGGCGGTCTTCATCACGCCCACGCAGGCCAGCCGCGCGCCGGCCTCGGCCTGCAGGAAGTGCTGCACCGTCTCGCTCAGCATCTGGAGCAGGCCGGGCGTGCCGTTGACGTCGACCGCCGCCATCAGGATCGCGTGCCGCGGCAAGTCGGCGCTGGCGCTGCCCCGTGGTTCGGGCTCGGAGCCGATCGAGGCGAACCAGCGCCGCAGCGCCGTCAAGCGTCCGGCACGCCCGCGCTTCTCGGCGCGCTCCGTCAGCTGCACCTGCTGCGGATGCATCAGGTCGAAGGCCAGTTGCGCCGCCGTGTCGTGGCGCCGCCCGGCCCGCGGCTCGAGGCAGCGCAGGATGATTTCCTGCAGCCAGGGCGGGCAGTCGGGCCGCAGCACGCGCGGCGGCACCGGTTCGCGGTAGAGGCGCTTGCGCAGGCCGGCCACACTGGTCGGCTGGCCGAACGGCCGCGCGCCGGTCGTCAGGTGGTAGAGCATCACGCCGAGCGCGTAGAGATCGCTGCGCGGCTCGTCGCGCACGAACTGGATCTGCTCCGGCGACATGTAGGGGCCGGTGCCCATCGGCAGCGTGAACTCCTCGTCCAGCAGGTCGGGCAGGTGGTCGTGCCGCGCCAGCCCGTAGTCGACCAGCACCGCCTCGGCCTCGCTGCCGTCGGCGTGCTGGCGGAACAGGATGTTGCTCGGCTTCACGTCGAGGTGGATCACGTGCTGGCGGTGCAGGTCGTGCAGCGCCGTGGCGACCTTGGCGCCGATCTCGGCGACTTCGGCGATCGGCAGCGGCGCGCGGTCGAGCCGCGGGCGCAGCGTTTCGCCGGGCAGGTGCTCCATCACGAGATAGGGCTGGGCGGTGAAATCGCCCTGCGCCACGTAGCGCGGCACGTGCGGTCCCTGCAGGCGCGGCAGGATCATCTGCTCGACCTCGAAGCCGACGATCGTCGCCGGGTCCTCGCCGCCCTTGATGCGCGGCAGCTTCATCAGCATCGGCAGCGCGTGGGCCGGGTGGGTGACGCGCCACAGGTTGGCCATGCCGCCCTGGTGCAGATGTTCCTCGAGCCGGAAACCGTCGATCACGGTGCCCGGCTGCAGCGGCATCGGACCCGCGCCCGCGTGGCTGCTCATCGCCCCTCGATCAGCCGCTGGGCGAGCCGTTCGGGCAGACCGGCGCGGCGGATCTTCGCGGCGGCGGCCTCTTGGTCGTAGGGCACGCGATGAAAGCTCAGGTTCAGGCTGTCGCTGTCGTACAGCGCCCAGCAGGCCGCCGGGTTGCCGTCACGCGGCTGGCCGACCGAGCCCGGCAGCACCAGCCACTGCCGGTGTGCCGGCACCGGGATCGCCACGCCGGACACCGGCGTGAACTGGCCCGTCTTGCCGGTGCCCGCCAGGTGGTAGAGCTGCGGCTCGTGCACGTGACCGATGAAGACATGCCGCGCCGTCGTGGCCTGCAGGCAGCGCACCGCATCGTGCCGGCTGGTCACGTACTCCCAGTCGGCCGGGGCCCAGGTGTTCGCGTGGGCGAACAGGCAGCCGGCGCGCTCGACGGTCAGCGGCAGCGCTTCGAGGAAGGCGAGCTGCGCCGCGTCGAGCTGGGCGCGCGTCCAGGCGATCACCTGGCGCGCGTCCTCGACCATCGTCGGGCGCGGGCCCTCGGCCGCCGACTCGTCATGGTTGCCCTTGAGCACGATGGCGCCGCGGCTGGCGAGCGCACGGACCGTGTCGACGACCCAGGCCGGGTCGGCGCCGTAGCCGACCAGGTCGCCGAGGATGGCGTAGTCGGTCGCGCCGCAGCGGTGCGCGTGATCGAGGCAGGCCTCGAAGGCTTCGCGGTTGGCGTGCAGGTCGGTCAGCAGCGCGAGCTTCATGGCAGGGCGCGGAGCAAACCGTTTCGCGGGCGGCGCGGTTTCAGCCGATCCGGCCGAGCAACAGGTACTCCATGAGCGCCTTCTGCACGTGCATGCGATTTTCGGCCTCGTCCCAGACCACCGACTGGGCGCCGTCGATCACCTCGGCCTCGACCTCCTCGCCGCGGTGCGCCGGCAGGCAGTGCATGAAGAGTGCATCGGGCTGCGCCGCGGTCATCATCTTGCGGTCCACGCGCCAGTCGGCGAAGGCCAGCCGGCGCGCATCGTTCTCGGCCTCGTAGCCCATGCTGGTCCACACGTCGGTGGTCACGAGATGGGCGCCGCGGCAGGCATCCATCGGGTTCTTGAAGACCTTGTAGCAGCTGGTGTTCGTGATGCCGGCGACGGCCGGGTCGATCTCGTAGCCGCTGGGCGTGCTCACATGCACCGTGAAACCCAGGATCTCGGCGGCCTGCAGCCAGGTGTGGGCCATGTTGTTGCCATCGCCGACCCAGGCGACCACCTTGCCGCGCAGGCAGTCCAGCGCGTTGCCGTGGGCGCCGCGCACGCCGCGGTGCTCGATGTAGGTGAACAGGTCGGCGAGGATCTGGCAGGGGTGGTACTCGTTGGTCAGGCCGTTGATCACCGGCACGCGCGAGTGCGCCGCGAAACGCTCCAGCTTGGCCTGCTCGTAGGTGCGGATCATCACCACGTCGACCATGCGGCTGATGACGCGCGCGCTGTCCTCCACCGGCTCGGCGCGGCCGAGCTGGCTGTCGCCGGTGGTCAGGTGCACCACCGAGCCGCCCATCTGGTACATGCCGGCCTCGAAGCTCACGCGGGTGCGGGTGCTGGCCTTCTCGAAGATCATCGCCAGCGTGCGGTCGACCAGCGGCGTGTACTTCTCGTAGTTCTTGAAGCGGCGCTTGATGATCGCGCTGCGCTCGAACAGGTAGGCGTACTCCTCGGCGCGGAGGTCCTTGAACTGCAGGTAGTGTTTGATGAGGCTGGAGCCGGATTTCATGGCGCTCGCTCGGGCGGAGATCATGGGATGCTGCGCGAACCGCGGTTCATGCGGCCGGCGGCGGCGCGCCGAGGAAGCTGCGGATCAGCGGACACAGGATCGCCACGACGCGCTCGGCCTGCGCGGCGCTGAGGATCAGCGGCGGCACCAGGCGGATCACGCGGTCGGCGGTCACGCTGATCAGCAGGCCGGCTTCGGCGGCGCGGCCGAGCAGCTCGCCGCAGGGGCGGGCCAGCTCGATGCCGATCATCAGGCCCTGGCCGCGGATCTCGATGACGCCGCCCGCACCGGTCACGTCGGCGAGTTCGCGCGCCAGCCCGGCCCGCAACGCCGCCCCGACGGTCGCCGCGTTCTCGAGCAGGCGGTCCTGTTCCATGATCGCGAGCGTCTCGATGCCGGCCCGCATCGCCAGCGGATTGCCGCCGAAGGTGGAGCCGTGGTTGCCGGGACCAAGCACCGTGGCCGCGCGCGGGCCGCAGACGACGGCGCCCACCGGCACGCCCGACCCCAGGCCCTTGGCCAGCGGCATCACGTCGGGCAGGATGCCGGCCCACTGATGGGCGAACCACTTGCCGGTGCGGCCGATGCCGCACTGCACCTCGTCGAGCATCAGCAGCCAGTCGTGCTCGTCGCACAGCCGCCGCACGGCCTGCAGGTACCCGGCCGTGGCTGGGTTGATGCCGCCTTCGCCCTGGATCACTTCAAGAAAGACAGCGACCACGCCCGGCCGGGTGTTCGCCACTTCCTCGATCGCCGCCACGTCGTTCAACGGCACGCGCACGAAGCCCTCCACCAGCGGTCCGAAGCCAGCCTGCACCTTCGGGTTGCCGGTGGCCGACAGCGTGGCGATCGAGCGGCCGTGAAAGGCCTTTTCGTAGACGATGATCTCCGGGCGATCGATGCCCTTGTCATGGCCGAACTTGCGGGCGATCTTCAGCGCCGCTTCGTTGGCCTCGAGGCCGGTGCTGCAGAAAAAGGCGTTCGTCAGGCCACTCAACTCGCACAGCTTGGCGGCGAGCTGCTCCTGCAGTGGCGCCTGGTAGTAGTTGGAGCAGTGGATCAGCTTGCCGATCTGGTCGGTCAGCGCCGGCACCAGCTTCGGATGCGCGTGGCCCAGCGTGTTGACCGCGATGCCGCCCAGCGCGTCGAGGTATTCGCGGCCCTCGGTGTCCCACACGCGGCAGCCCTGGCCATGCGACAGCGCGAACGGCAGGCGGCCGTAGGTGTTCATCACGTGGGAGGCGGAGGTCGGCGGCGACTTGAGGGCTTCGGGCGCGTTCATGAGCGGCTTCCTCGCAAACTGGGGCTCGGTGAATGAAAAAGGCGCAGTCCATCACGGACGCTGCGCCTGCTCGATTCTACGGATGCCCGGCTGTCATCTCCCGCAAGGCTGGCGGGCGCCGCTCCTCGCACGGATTTGCCGTTTGCGTCTGCTGCAGTGCAGCACAATACAAAAACTTGTCGCCGCCAAGAGCGCTGTCCCGTCCGTGCTGACCCGTGCCCACACCCACCAGCCCCAAACCCAGAGAAGTCTTCATCCAGGGCCTGACCCTGGACGGACGCATGTTCCGGCCCAGCGACTGGGCCGAGCGCCTCGCCGGCGCGATGTCGAGCTTTCGTCCCGGGGGCGCGCAAATGGGCCGTGCGGCCTACATCGGCTATTCGCCGTACTGCGTGCCCAAGGTGATCAACGGTGTCAGATGCGTCGTCGTCAACGAGGCACTGCGCGAGCTGGAGCCGATGGCGTGGGACTTCGTCATGAACTTCGCGCGCGACAACCAGCTGCAGGTGGCCGAGGCGTGTCTGCTGCCCGACGCGCCGGCTGCGGCGCCGCGCCCCGAGCGGTGATCCCAATGAAGCAGGGCTCCTCGGGAGGCGCCCTGCTTGTTTTGGATGCCCCCAACGAAAAGGGCCCCTTGCGGAGCCCTTTTTCTTTCCACACCCGGATGCGGCTTCAGGCCGCCAGCGCCTTGACCTTGGCCGACAGGCGGCTCTTGTAGCGAGCGGCCTTGTTCTTGTGGAACAGACCCTTGTCGGCGATCGAATCGATCACCTTCTGGGCCGACTTGAAGGTTTCACCGGCCTTGGTCTTGTCGCCAGTGGCCACGGCCTTGAGCACGCCCTTGATGGCAGTGCGGAACTTCGAGCGCAGCGAGGTGTTGGCGGCGTTCAGGCGGACGTCCTGACGCACGCGCTTGCGGCCCGACGCGATGCGGACCGATTTCTTGACTTTGGAAGAGGTGGCCATTCTGTGACTGGGTTCCGGGTGGGAAGCCTGAAAGTATAGCACTGGCGAGCGCCGCTCAATCGGCTCGCACCAGGGGCCGGCCGAGACGTTAGTAGGCACTATCTATACTCGCGCACCTTTCCTGCCTGTGCAGCCTGCGCCGAGCGGCTGTGTTGTCTGCCCATGAACCTGCTGCGCGCCGCGTCGACCGTCTCCCTGCTGACGCTGGCGTCTCGCATCACCGGACTGGTACGCGAGCAGATGGTGGCCGCCGCGTTCGGGGCGAGCGTGATGACGGATGCCTTCAATGTCGCATTCCGCATCCCGAACCTGCTGCGTCGCCTGTTCGCCGAGGGCGCGTTCTCGCAGGCCTTCGTGCCGCTGCTGGCGCAAAGCCGGGCGCGCGACGGCGACCAAGTGACTCATGCGTTGATCGACGCCGTGGCCACGGTGCTGTTGTGGGCGCTGCTCGCCACCTGCGTGCTCGGTGTGGTGGGGGCGCCGCTGCTGGTATGGCTGATGGCCCAGGGGCTGCAGAAGAGCGGCGGCTTCGACCTCGCGGTCGTGATGACGCGTTTCATGTTCCCCTACATCGGTTTCATGTCGCTGGTCGCGCTGGCGGCCGGCATCCTGAACACCTGGAAGCGCTTCGCGGTGCCAGCCGCCACGCCGGTGCTGCTGAACCTGTCGTTCATCGCCGCCGCCTGGTGGGGCGTGCCGCGGTTCAGGGCCTGGGGCATCGAGCCCATCTACGCGCTCGCGGTCGGCGTGATGGTCGGCGGCATGCTGCAGCTCGGCGTGCAGTTGCCGGCCTTGAGGCGCATCGGCGCCCTGCCGCGTGTCGGGCTCTCGATCGCCCGTCTGCGCCTCGCCTGGGCCCACCCCGGCGTGCACCGCGTGCTGCGGCAAATGGCGCCGGCCATCCTGGGTGTCTCGGTCGCGCAGATCTCGCTGCTCATCAACACGCAGATCGCCACGCAGATCGGTGCCGGCGCGGTGTCGTGGCTGACCTATGCGGACCGGCTGATGGAGTTCCCGACCGCCTTGCTCGGCGTGGCGCTCGGCGTGGTGCTGCTGCCCCAGTTGTCGGCGACCCAGGCCGAGGGCAGCGGTGAACGCTATGCCGCACTGCTCGACTGGGGGCTGCGCCTGGTCGTACTGCTGACGCTGCCCTGTGCGGTGGCGCTCGTCGTGTTCCCCGAGGCGCTCGTGGCCGTGCTCTATCACCGTGGCGCCTTCAGCGCCTTCGACGTGCACCAGACCGTGACGGCGCTCAGGGGCTACGGCGCCGGTCTGCTGGGTCTGGTGGCGCTGAAGGTGCTGGCGCCGGGCTTCTACGCCAAGCAGGACATCCGCACGCCGGTCAAGGTGGCGATCGTCGTGCTGGTGCTCACGCAGTTGCTGAACCTGGTGTTCGTGCCGCGCCTCGGCCATGCCGGGCTGGCCTTGTCGATCGGTTGCGGCGCCCTGGTCAACGCGCTGTGGCTGCTGATCGGCCTGCACCGCCGCGGTAGCTGGCGCGCGGCGCCGGGCTGGCCGGCGTTCGGCGCCAAGGTGTCGATCGCCAGCGTCCTGATGGGTTGCGGCCTGGCGTGGGCCGCGCAGTCTTTCGACTGGGTCGCGCTCGGCAGCCACGAGCTGCGGCGCGCGGGCTCGCTGGCCGTGGTGCTGCTGGCGGCGGCGGCGCTTTACTTCGGCACGCTGCTGGCGCTCGGCATCCGGCCGAGGCAATTCGCCCGCCGCGCCTGACGCGGCGCCGGCACCGGTGGGACGCGACCTACAGCGCATCGCGCCGCGTCCGGCCGACATGCGGTGCGCGACTGCCTACAGTCTCCCCGGGTCGACGCCCGCGCGGCGCCACCCACGAGAGTCGAGCGGCCAGCGACAAGATCCAGGATGCCACCAAGGACGCGAAGAAGGATCTCGGCCGCTGAGGTCTCACGACGCCCGGCGGGGGCCGTGCCGGCGCCCCTGCCGTGCCGGCTCGCCGAGCGCGGCAATCCGCTCTAGACTCGGCGCATGTCCGCACCGTTTTCAGTCGAGGTGCCCACCGCCCTGGAGCACTTCGCGGCGCTCGTGGCCGACGACGCCAGCCTCTCGCTCACCGAGGCCGCCATCTCCATTGCACAGGACGAGCATCCTCTGCTCGACAGCCAGACGGTGCTCGCCGAACTCGACGCGCTGGCCCATCGCCTCGAGCGCCGCATTCCCGCCGACGCACCGCCGGTGCAAAAGCTCCGCTTCCTGAACCGGTATTTCTTCCAGGAACTCGGCTTCGCCGGCAACGTGAACGACTACTACGCCAGCGGCAACAGCTACGTGCACGAAGTGCTGCGCACGCGCTGCGGCATCCCGATCTCGCTGGCCATCATCTACCTCGAGTTTGCCGGCCAGATCGGCCTCGTTGCGCGCGGTGTTTCCTTCCCGGGGCATTTCCTGGTCAAGGTGAAGATGCCGCAGGGCGAGGTGATCGTCGACCCCTTCACCGGTCAGTCCTTGTCGCGCGACGAACTCGACGAGCGGCTGGTGCCCTACAAGCGCCGCCAGGGCCTGCAGGGCGAGTTCGACATGCCGCTGGGCCTGTTCCTGCAAGCGGCCTCGCCGCGCGAAGTGCTGGCCCGGCTGCTGCGCAATCTGAAGGAGATTCACCGGGCCGCCGAAGACTGGCCCCGCCTGCTCGCGGTGCAGCAGCGCTTGGTGCTGCTGCTGCCGCGGGAGTGGGACGAGCGCCGCGATCGTGGCCTGATCCAGGCCGAACTCGGTGTCTGGGATGCTGCGGCCGACGACCTCGACGCCTACGTGGCCCACAGCCCGCAGGCCGAGGACCGCCGGGCGATCGCCGAGCGCGCCGCCGAGCTGCGCGCGCAGGGCCGGCCTCGCCTGCACTGAGGCGGCGCCCGGCCGTTGGAAGGGCGGTCGTGGCCCCACGGGGCGGGCAGGCGGCGAGCGCCCCATAAAATCGGGCACTTGGGCGGCGGTCCTCCTGAACGGGGCCGCACGGCCCCGCGAACGCCGAACTCGCGTGACCCGTCCGCCCCCCCCCGCCTCCCACATCAAGCACCCATGCCCCTGACAGCCGCCCAACAACAGAGCCTTGCCTGGTTCGGCATCGGCGCCGCGCTGGCGCTGGCGCTGTGGCTGCTGGGGCCGGTGCTGACGCCGTTCGTCGTCGCTGCCGTGCTCGGCTATGCGCTGAACCCGCTGGTCGACGGCCTCGCGCGCCGTCGCGTGCCACGCCCGCTGGCCGCGTTGCTGATCGAGGCGCTGGCGCTGCTGGTCGCCCTGGCGGCGCTGCTGCTGGTCGTGCCGATCCTCGTGAAGGAGCTGCCGGTGCTGCGCGACCAGATCCCCGTGCTGCTGACGCGCCTGGACACCTGGCTGCAGCCGAATCTGTCGCGACTGGGCATCGACGTCTCGCTCGACATTGCCAGCATCAAGGCCTTCATCCTCAGCCACATGGGCGACAACACCGAGAGCTGGCTCACCACGGCGTTCGACTCGCTGCGCATCGGCGGCAGCTTCATGCTCGGCCTGCTGGGCGGTGCGGTGCTGCTGCCGCTGGTGCTGTACTACGTGCTGGTGGACTGGCCGCAGATCGTGGCGCGCACCCAGGCGCTGGTGCCGCCGCGCCGGCGCCCGGGGTTCGACAGTTTCATGGCCGAGTGCGACCGCATGCTCGGCCAGTACCTGCGCGGGCAGCTGCTGGTCATGGGCATCCTGGCGGCCTTCTACAGCATCGGCCTGGCGCTGTTCGGCTTCGACCTGGCTCTGCCGGTCGGCGTGTTCACCGGCGTGGCGGTGTTCATTCCCTATGTGGGCTTCGGCCTCGGGCTGGTGCTGGCGCTGCTGGTCGGGCTGCTGCAGTTCGGCGGACTGTACGGCGTCGTGGCGGTGGCGGTCGTCTACGGCCTGGGGCAGGTGGTCGAAAGCTTCTACCTCACACCAAGGCTGGTCGGCGAGCGCATCGGGCTGCATCCGATCACGGTGATCTTCGCGCTGCTGGCCTTCGGCCAGCTGTTCGGCTTCATCGGCGTGCTGATCGCGCTGCCGGTCAGCGCGGTCGGCGCGGTGGCCTTCCAGCGCCTGAAGGCGCTCTACCTCAGCAGCCCGCTGTACCAGGGGTGAGCGCCACGCGCATGAAGCAACTGCCCTTGCTGCTCGGGCCCGGCCCGGCGCAGCGCTTCGAGAACTTCGCGGTCGGTGCCAATGCGGTGACCGTGAGCGCGCTGCGATCGGTGGCGCCATCGTCGCCACCGGTCTACCTGTGGGGCCCGGCCGGTACGGGCAAGACCCATCTGCTGCGCGCGCTGGCCTGCGAAGCGCTGGGGCGCGGCGAGCGGGTCGGCGCCTTCGGGCCGTCGCTCGAGCCGCCGTGGAGCTGGGGCGAAGGCTTCGAGCTGGTGCTGCTGGACGGCTGCGATGACTTCGATGCCGCGCAGCAACACGCCGCCTTCGCGCTGTTCGTCGAGGCGGCGACCCACGGTGTGCCGGTCGCCGCGGCCGGGCGGCTGCCGCCGGTGGATCTGCCGGTGCGCGAAGACCTGCGCACGCGCCTGGGCTGGGGGCCGGTGTTCCAGCTCCTGCCGCTCGCAGACGCGGAGGTGCGCGCGGCCCTCAAGCGCGAGGCCGAGCGCCGCGGCATCGCCCTGTCCGACGAGGTGACAGGCTACCTGCTGACCCATTTCGCGCGCGATCTGGGCTCGCTGATGGCATTGCTCGATGCGCTCGACGAGTTCGCACTCAGCGAGCAGCGCGCGGTCACCGTGCCCCTGCTCAAGCGCATGCTGGCCGAGCAGGCCGTCAAGGAAGGTGCATGAATCTCTGCCTGTTCGATCTCGACCACACGCTGCTGCCGCTGGACTCCGACCACGCCTGGGGCGAGTTCGTCGTGGCCCTCGGCTGGGCCGATGGTCCGCAGCAGCGCCAGGCCAACGATGCCTTCTATGCGCAGTACCAGGACGGCACGCTCGACATCGCGCAGTACATCGAGTTCGCGACCCGTCCGTGGCGGCGGCGTCCGGCGGCGGCGCAGGCGGCGGCGCATGAGCGCTTCATGCGCGAGTTGATTCTGCCGGCGATCCGGCCCGAGGCCTTGGCCCTGGTGCGCGAGCACCGGCAGCGCGGCGAGCTGATCGCCATCGTCACCGCGACCAACGAATTCGTGACCCGGCCGATCGCGGCCGCTTTCGGCGTCGAGACGCTGATCGCGGTGGAGCTCGAGCGCGACGCCGCGGGCGCCGTCACCGGCCGGATCCGGGGCACGCCGTCCTTTCGGGAAGGCAAGACGGTGCGCGTCGAGCAGTGGCTGCGCAGCCTGGGCCGCCGTGTGCAAGACTCCGAGCGCATCACCGTCTACAGCGATTCGACCAACGACCTGCCGCTGCTCGAGCTCGCGACCCATCCGGTCGCGACCAATCCTTCGCCGGCGCTCGAGGCGATCGCCCGCGAACGCGGGTGGCCCCTACTGAAACTGTTCCCATGATCAAGAGACTCATCAACAAGCTGCTCGGCAAGGGCGACGACGGCACGCCCAAGGCCGCCCGTGCCGGCAAAGGCCAGGCCAAGGCCGGCAAGCGCGTCGAGGTGCCTCAGGCCGAGCACGGCATCGATCCGGCGCTGCTCGACGAGCGCGCGCTGAAGGTGGTGGCGACGCTGCAGGAGGCCGGCTACGAGGCCTACATCGTCGGCGGCGCGGTGCGCGACATGATGCTGGGCCTGCGCCCCAAGGACTTCGACGTCGCCACCAACGCCACGCCGGAGCAGGTGAAGGGGCTGTTCCGCCGCGCCTTCATCATCGGGCGGCGCTTTCGCATCGTGCACGTGGTCTACGGCCGTGGCCGCGAGCACGAGGTCATCGAGGTGTCGACCTTCCGCGCCTACCTCGATTCGGCCGCCGCCGAGCAGGTGGCCGGCAACGAGAAGACCTCGAAGGCCGAGCTGTCCGGCAAGAGCCACGTGGTGGACGCCAGCGGCCGCGTGCTGCGCGACAACGTCTGGGGTCCGCAGCACGAGGACGCCGCGCGGCGCGACTTCACCGTCAACGCGCTGTACTACGACCCGCAGACGCAGATCGTCGTCGACTACCACGGCGGCATCGCCGACGCCAAGAAGCGCCTGCTGCGCATGATCGGCGACCCGCTCACGCGCTACCGCGAGGACCCGGTGCGCATTGTGCGCGTGGTGCGCTTCGCGGCCAAGCTCGGCTTCGAGATCGAGCCGAAGACGCGTGCGCCGATCCGCGACTGCGCGGCGCTGCTCGAGGCGGTGCCGATCTCGCGGCTGTTCGACGAGATGATCAAGCTGCTGCAGACCGGTCATGCGCTGGCCTCGATCGCGCAGCTGCGCAAGCAGGGCCTGCTCGGCGCCGGCCCCGGTTCGCACGGCATCTTCCCGCTGCTCGACGCGGTGCTCGCCGATGCCGGGCGCAACCCGGCCCGCGCGGCCTTCATCGACGCGGCGCTGGCTGACACCGACCGCCGCGTTGCCGAGGACAAGCCGGTCGCGCCGAGCTTCCTGCTCGCCTGCCTGCTGTGGCACGAGGTGCTGGGGGGCTGGGACCGGCTCAAGGCCCAGGGCGAGCCGCCCTTCCCGGCGCTGCAGCAGGCGATCGACGCGGTGTTCGACGCCCGCATCGGCGACATCTCCGGGCGCGGCAAGCTCGGTGCCGACATGCGCGAGATCTGGATGATGCAACCGCGCTTCGAGCGCCGCAGCGGCAGCACGCCGCTTGGCCTGGTGGAGCAGCCGCGTTTTCGCGCCGGCTTCGACTTCCTGCGCCTGCGCGCCGACACCGGCGAGGTCGAACCCGAGCTGGCCGAGTGGTGGGAAGACTTCTCGCTCGGCGACGACGAAGAGCGCCGCGCGCTGCTCGAACTGGCGCGCGAGCAGGACCACGGCCGGCGCGCGGCCGGCGCCGGTACCGCCCGCAGCGGTGGTGGTGGCAGCGGTGGCGGTGGTGACGGTGAAGCCCCCGCTGCCGGCGGCGATGCGCCGGCGAAGAAGCGGCGGCGCCGGCGCCGCAAGCCGGCCGGCGAGGCGGTGGCTTCCGGGGCCGTGCTGGCGGCCGCGGCGGGCGATGGGGATGCCTGAGCATGGCGGGTGTGTGGCGCGCCTACATCGGCCTGGGCGCCAACCTGGGTGATGCGCGGCTCACTTTGAAGACGGCACTGGCCGCGCTGGCCGAACTGCCGGACACGCGGCTGGTGGCCAGCTCCTCGCTGTACCGCAGCGCCCCGATCGAGTCGAGCGGCCCGGACTACGTCAACGCGGTCGCGGCGCTGGACACGGCGCTCGGTCCCCATGCGCTGCTGGCCGCGCTGCAGTCCATCGAGCAGGCGCATGGCCGCGAGCGACCCTACCGCAACGCGCCGCGCACGCTGGACCTCGATCTGCTGCTGCACGGCGACACGCGGCTCGACACCCCGACGCTGACGCTGCCGCACCCGCGCCTGCACGAGCGCGCCTTCGTGCTGCGCCCGCTGGCCGAGATCGCCCCGGCGCTGGTGCTGCCGGGCCGGGGCGCCGTGTCCGCCTTGCTGCCGGCCGTCGCCGACCAGGCGGTCGAGCCCTGCCCGCCGGTCTGACGCCAGAGCCGCCATGAACCTCTCCCTGCCGATCCCGCTGCAGACCATCCTGCTGCTGACCGCGTCGAACTGCTTCATGACCTTTGCCTGGTACGGTCACCTGAAGAACCTGGCCGACCGCCCGTGGTACGTGGCGGCGCTGCTGAGCTGGGGCATCGCACTGTTCGAGTACCTGCTGATGGTGCCGGCCAACCGCATCGGCGTGCAGCAGTTCAGCGTCGGGCAACTCAAGATCATCCAGGAGATCGTCACCTTGAGCGTGTTCGTGCCGTTCGCCGTGTTCTACCTGCGCGAGCCGCTGAAGCTCGACTACCTGTGGGCCGGGCTGTGCCTGGTGGGCGCGGTGTACTTCATGTTCCGTTCCTCGTGAGTGCCAGGGCCGACATGCGTTTCGCGCACGTGGTCGTCGAAGGCCCGATCGGCGTCGGCAAGACCACGCTGGCACGCGCGCTCGCGGCGCACTGGGGCGCGAAGCTGGTGCTGGAGCAGCCGGCCGAGAACCCCTATCTGGCGCGCTACTACGAGCACATGGGCGAGCACGGCAGCGGCCGCGGCAACCCGCTCGCCTTGCAGACCCAGCTCAGCTTCCTGTTCCAGCGCGTCGAGCAGCTCAGGGAACTGGGGCAGGGTGGCATGTTCGACCACCACGGCGTGGTCAGCGACTTCCTGTTCGCCAAGGACGCGATCTTCGCGATGCTCACGCTCGACGACGAGGACCTGGCGCTGTACCGCCAGATCTACAAGCGCCACAGCGCGCAGGCCCCCCAGCCGGACCTGGTGATCTGGCTGCAGGCCGAGCCCGACGTGCTGATGGCGCGCGTGCGCCGCCGCGGCATCGAGATGGAGCGCCACCTCACCGAGGACTACCTGCGCGCGTTGTGCCGGGGCTACCTGCGCTACTTCGCCAGCCACCGGGGTGCGCCGGTGCTGGCCATCAACACCGAGGCCTTCCACCCGAGCGAGAGCCCGACCGATTTCGCCCGCCTGCTCGAGCGCGTCGAGCGTTTCCAGGGGCCGTTCGAGTTCTTCGATCCGCCGGATGCGCCCGGCCGTGCCGCCGATGGCCAAGTCAGCGACACGATCGCCGGGGGGCTGATCGAGCTGTGACAGTAATGTGACAATCCGGCTCGCGCGGCGCCGGCCCTCGGCGCCGCACTTGCATCTGGAGCGTCCATGCTGTTCGGCAAGCTGCTGCCGCGTGAAGGCAATTTCTTCGAGCTGTTCAACCAGCACGGTGAGCACATCGTCGAAGGCGCGCGCGCCTTCATCGCGATGATCGAGCACTACGCCGACGTCCCCGTGCGCGAGCGCCACGCTGCCGCCGTGATCACCGCCGAACAGAAGGCCGACAAGATCACGGCCGAGGTCAACCGCCTGCTGCACAAGACCTTCATCACGCCGCTGGACCGTGAGCAGATCCACGGCCTGATCAACGCGATGGACGATGTGCTCGACCTGCTGCAGGACACCACCGAGACGATGAGCCTGTACGACGTGCGCCGCATGACCGAGGAGACGCTGCGCCTCGGGCAGCTCAGCGCACGCTGCTGCGAGCGGGTGCGCGACGTGGTGGCGCTGCTGCCGCGCATCAGCGAGCCGAGCGCGGTCGAGGCCGCGATGAAGACCTGCGAGGAGATCGACCACCTCGAGAGCGACGCCGACCGCGTGATGCGCTCGGCGATGAGCAAGCTGTTCCGCGAGGAGCCGGACGTGCGCGAACTGATCAAGCTCAAGGCGATCTACGAGATGCTCGAATCGATCACCGACCGCTGCGAGGACGTGGCCAACCTGATCGAGGGCATCGTCCTCGAGAACTCCTGACCTGGTCCGTGGAATCGGTCCAGCTCGGCTTCTGGGTCGTGGCGCTGCTGGTGCTGCTGGCGATCGCGTTCGACTTCATGAACGGCTTCCACGACGCGGCGAACTCGATCGCCACCGTGGTCTCCACCGGCGTGCTCAAGCCGCAGCAGGCGGTGGTGTTCGCGGCGGTCTTCAATTTCATTGCGGTCTTCGTGTTTCACCTGTCGGTGGCGGCGACCATCGGCAAGGGCATCGTGCAGCCCGGCGTCGTCGACCCGAACGTGGTGTTCGGCGCGTTGATCGGCGCGATCGCCTGGAACCTGATCACCTGGTACTACGGCATCCCGTCGTCCAGCTCCCACGCGCTGATCGGCGGCATCGTCGGAGCCGTCATCGCGAAGGCAGGGCCCGATGCGCTGGTGCTGGCCGGCGTGCTGAAGACGGTGGTTTTCATCATCGTCTCACCGCTGCTTGGCTTCGTGCTCGGCTCGGGGCTGATGGTCGCGGTGGCCTGGGTGTTCCGCGGCAAGACGCCACTGCGCATCGACCGCTGGTTCCGCCGCGCGCAGCTGGTCTCGGCCGGCATGTACAGCCTGGGCCACGGCGGCAACGATGCGCAGAAGACCATCGGCATCATCTGGATGCTGCTGATCGCCTCCGGCTATGCGTCGGCGAGCGATGCGTCGCCGCCCTGGTGGGCGATCTGGTCCTGCTACATCGCCATCGCGCTGGGCACCATGATCGGCGGCTGGCGCATCGTGAAGACGATGGGGCAGAAGATCACCAAGCTCAAGCCGGTGGGCGGCTTCTGTGCCGAAACCGGCGGGGCGATCACGCTGTTTCTCGCGACTGCGCTGGGCATCCCGGTATCGACGACGCACACGATCACCGGCGCGATCGTCGGCGTCGGCTCCACGCACCGCCTGTCGGCGGTGCGCTGGGGCGTCGCCGGACGCATCGTCTGGGCCTGGATCTTCACGATCCCGGCCTCGGCGCTGATCGCTGCGGTGTTCTACGGGTTGAGCCGGCTGCTGTTCTGAACGCCGCCGCGGCGTCGTCTCACTGCTTCTCGACCAGCTTCTTCAGGTTCGCCAGCCCGGCCTGGTAGACGCCGGTGACGGCCTTGACCGCCGCCTCGTCGTTCTGGTCCGGCGGCGGGTCGTTGTTGGGGAAGCCGCGGTAGAAGGCGCCGCGCCATTCGACGACCGACGTGCCGCCGTCGCCGCTCACGCTGATCGTCGAGGTGTAGTTGCTCACCGGCAGCGCGCCGCCGTCCTTCGCGCGGTAGCTGTAGGACTTGCCTTCCGCGTTGTAGCGCTCGAGCGATTCGACCAACTCGCCGCCGCCCTTGAGCTTGAGGGTGCGCACCGAACCTTCCGCGTTGCCCTTGTCGGCCGGGCTCTCGGCCACCGCGGGGTGCCACTTGGCGAGCGCGTCGAAGTCCTTGATCCGGGCCCACACCGCATCGGCCGGTGCATCGATCGTGATCCTCTCGATCACCTTCTGGCGCGTCGGGCCGTGGGCCAGCGCCACGCCGGACGCCAATGTCAGTGCCGCGAGGGCGAGCCACCGTGAAAACATCGAAAGTCTCCTGTCTGTTGGGGGAAACGCAGAGGACGGGGCGTGAGCCTTCGCCTCGATTCAGCGTGCGACCGGCTCACCGACAAAGGCACCGAAACCGCGCGGGTTCCGGCCGGTGTCCACGCGGCGCAGGAGCCGGCCGCTGGCGGCATCGAGCACCGAAACATTCTCATCCATCCAGTTCACGACGAGCACCCGGTCACCGACCGAGGCTACCCCTTCCGGGTAGCCGAAGCCCGTCAGGGTCTGTACCAGCGTCAGTGTGTCGGGATCGACCACCGAGACCGTGTCATCGTGCTGATTGGTGACGTACAGCCGCCGGCCGCCGTCGGCCAGTGCGGCGCCGTAGGGCGCCTTGCCCACCTTCACGCTGCCGATCACGCGGGGCGATGCGGCATCGCGCAGGTCGACGACGGAGATGTCGTTGCTGTTGACGTTCATTGCATACAGCCGCCGGCGCGGTGCATCGAGCAGCAGCGCGAACGGGTGCTCGCCGACCGGCACCCGCACGTGCACCGTGGCGCTGGCCACGTCGACGAGGGCGACGCAGTCGTCGTCGCGCTCGGCCACGAAGACGGTCTTGCCATCGGCGGCCACCGCCACCCCGGCCGGCGCGCGGCCGAGCGGCACCCGCAGCACCTGCGCGTGCGTGCTGGTGTCGAAGCCCAGCAGGTGCTGGCCGAACCAATCGGCCACGTAGACGCGCCGGCCGTCGGCCGAGGCGTCGATGCCGACCGCGCCCCGGCCGGCCGGCAGGGTGTCGATGACGCGCTGGGTTCGCATGTCGACGACCGAGACGGCATCGCTGTCCGGCGCGGTGACGAACACCTTGCCGGCGCGGCTGACGGCGACCACGCCTGCAGGCGATCTGCCGACCGGGACGGTGGCGGCGACCCGGTCGGTCGCCAGGTCGATCACCGAGACGCTGTGGTCGCCCTGGTTGGTGATGTAGGCATAGGGTGCGGCCTGAACGGCGACGGCGCCGAGCAGCAAGGCGAGCAGGGCGATCGTCGGGCACCGCATCGGCGCGGTCGTGGGCAGGAACGATCTCATGGGCGCACGATACCAACCGCCGTGGAAGTCACCGAATCGTCATGCCGCCGACGTGGGCGTGTCATCGCCGCGCGCGACCATGGCGGTCCATGCGATGGACATCCCTTTCGTTCCGTGCCACCGGCACGCGCATGGCGAGCGCGCCGGACGCGTGGCCGTCGCCCATCGCACCGTTGCCGCCGGATGACGAGGGCGAAGGCAGGCTGCAGGTCCGCAGCGTCTGGATCTCCGACGTGCACCTCGGCACGCCCGGCTGCCAGGCCGTCGCGCTGCTCGACTTCCTGAAGACGGTCGAGAGCCAGCACCTCTACCTCGTGGGCGACATCGTCGACGGCTGGCAGCTGCGGCGCAGCTGGTACTGGCCGCAGGCGCACAACGACGTGGTGCAAAAGCTGTTGCGCAAGGCGCGCAAGGGCACGCGCGTGGTGTTCGTGCCCGGCAACCACGACGAGTTCGCGCGCAAGTACCTCGGCCACGACTTCGGCGGCATCGAGGTGCTCGAGGACTGCGTGCACGTCACCGCCGACGGCCGGCGCCTGTGGATCACCCACGGCGACTACTTCGATGGCGTGATCCAGTGCGCCAAGTGGCTGGCGCACGTCGGCGACTCGGCCTATGAATTCACGCTCCGGTTGAACCGCCACTTCAACTCGCTGCGCGCACGGCTCGGGCTGCCGTACTGGAGCCTGTCGAAGTACCTCAAGCTCAAGGTCAAGCGCGCGGTCAGCTTCATCGGCGACTTCGAACACGCGGTGGCGCGCGAGGCGCGCAGGCGCGGCGTGCACGGCGTGGTCTGCGGCCACATCCACCATGCGGAGCTGCGCGAGATCGACGGCATCGTCTATGCGAACGACGGCGACTGGGTCGAGAGCCTCACCGCGCTCGTCGAGCATGTCGACGGGCGGCTGGAAATCCTCGACTGGAGCCACCGTGCCTCGTCCGGTCGAGGTTCCCGTGCACCGCAGACTGCCGGCGCGGTGCGTGCTGCCACGCCGGTGAGCGTGGTGCAGCCGCCGAAGGCGAAGCTCGGCGCGGGCGTCGGGCTGGGTGCCGGCACCGAGCTCGCCGCATGAAGCTGCTGCTGGTCACGGATGCCTGGCATCCGCAGGTCAACGGCGTCGTCACGACGCTGGTGGAACTGGTGGACGGTCTGCGCGAACGCGGGCACGAGGTCGAGGTGATCGAGCCGTCAGGCTTTCGCCGCTTTCCCTGCCCGGGCTACCGCGAGATCGAGCTGTCGTGGCGGCCCGGTGCCGAGGTCGCACGCCGGCTCGACGCGGCCGGCGCCGATGCGATCCACATCGCGACCGAAGGTCCGCTCGGCATGGCCGCGCGCCGACACTGCCTGCGTCGCAAGCTGGCATTCACGACGGCCTTCCACACCCGCTTCCCCGACATCCTGGCCAAGGCCCTGCATGTGCCGACGAGCTGGGGGTATGCGTGGTTCCGCCGCTTCCACGAAGCTTCGAGTGGCGTGATGGTGCCGTCGGACGGCATGCGGCGCCTGCTCGAGGCGTATCGCTTCCGCCGCCTGCGCGCCTGGTCGCACGGCGTGGACCTGCGCCTGTTCGCACCGTCGACCGACAGCGAGTTGGATCTGCCGCGACCGATCTTCCTGTATGTCGGGCGCGTGTCCTACGAGAAGAACCTCGAGGCCTTCCTCGAGCTCGACCTGCCCGGCAGCAAGATCGTCTACGGCGTCGGGCCGCTCGAAGCCGTGCTGAGGCGCCAGTATCCGCAGGTCCATTGGCGCGGCGTGGTGCCGCGCACCGAGCTGCCGGTAATCTATAGCGCGGCCGATGTCTTCGTGTTCCCGAGCCGCTCCGAGACCTTCGGCCTGGTGATGCTCGAGGCCATGGCCTGCGGCACGCCGGTCGCAGCCTATCCGGTGGCCGGCCCGCTGGACGTGGTGGGCGACTCGCGCGGCGGCGTCCTGCACGAGGACCTGCGCGTCGCCGCGCTGCGTGCGCTGGAACTGCCGCGCGAGGGGGCCCGGGCCCGCGCACTGCAGTTCGACTGGTCCTCGGTGTGCGACCAGTTCGTCGGCCTGCTGGTGCCGGCTCATCGGCATGCCCGATTGACGACGAGCGCCGGCAGGGCGCGCGAGAACGACTTGTCGAGCGCCCCCGTCGCCTAGGGCCTGTTCACGCAACGCGAGGCCACGCGCAACCAGCTCAGAATCGCAGCACCAGACCGGCGTGAATCACCAGGGGGTCCAGGGTCACTTCGGCCCTCACCGGTGCTCCACCCAGCGCGGGCAGAACGCCGGTCGCGGTGGTCTTGAGGAACAGCTTCTTCACGTCGAAGAACAAGCCCATGGTCGGCGAGAAGTTGTAGTCGGCCCCTGCCTGGATCATGGAACCCCAGGCGTTGTCGACCTTGAGCTGGGTGATCGAGGCGTCCCTGTCGCTGAAGACCATGTAGTACACGGCGCCGGCGCCGACATAGGGCTGCAGCGCGGCGTCGGAGTTGAACTGGTACTGCGCCGTCAGGCCCAGCGGGCCGTACTTGATGTGCCCCAACTCGCCGAAGGGCTCGGCGGCGCCGGTGCCGCTCGCCTTGGTGGTGGGCGGGATGCCGATTGTCAGTCCGGCCGACCAATGGGGTGTGAAGCGGTAGCCGATCTCGGCGAGCAGCGTGGTGTTGTCCGACAGCCGTGCCCCGGCGCCCGGAACCGGAGCGCCGCCGATGCTCAGCGTGACCTGCTCATCCCATGCGATATGCCCGGGGCCGATGCGCAAGCGCCATGCGTTCTCGTCCGCGTTCGCCAGACCGGCGATGCCGGTGAGCAGGGTGGCCGCGGCGAATGCACGGCCCGCCCGGGTGATGCTTGCTCGAGTCATGAGTTCCAATGCTTTCTCCTTTGTTTTTTCAGGACGTGACACTCTCGTGAGTGCCATGGCAACCGGGCCGCGCCCTCGGCCTCTCGCGGCCGAACGGACCGCCGGTGTGCGAGCGTAGCTGCCAAAGCCCGTTGCTGTCAGTGGCCGCTGTGCGACAACAGCGCTTGATCGGCGCCAGAAAAGAACCCGTCAGGCTGTTCCACCTGCCGATCACTGTGTGACAGGTGGAACGGAAATGTGTCATGGCTCGCGGGAACAAATGCCTGCGAGCACCCCTGGTGTTATCCCTTGCTTCAAGACGTGAACCTGTTCATTTGACGCTTCGGCTGCGCCATTGCGGCGCAGCCGGGCCGCTGCAACAGTGCTTGAGCAACTGGCATAGCGATTGCGCACTTGGCCCTGCGGTTTTGGCCGCGACATGTCGAAACCGATCCAAGACCATCCCATAACGAGGAGACACCATGACGAAAAAGACGACGGCTCACATCCTTGTCAAGCGCTCGCTCATCGCTGGCGCCGTGCTGGCGACGGCCGGCCTGGCCAGCGCCCAAAGCAATGTGACGATCTACGGCCGCATCGACACGGGCGTCGAGTACCAGGACAAGGTCGCGACCGCTGGTGGCGACAGCTCGCGCACTTCCCTGGCCAACGGCGGCATCCTGCCGAGCATCTGGGGCTTCAAGGGCAATGAAGATCTCGGCGGCGGCCTGAAGGCCGTGTTCAACCTCGAAGGCGACTTCGACGGCAGCACGGGTGGCACGCGCTTCGGCGGCGGACTGCAACTCTTCGGTCGTCAGGCCAACGTCGGACTGTCCGGCGGCTTCGGAACCGTCTTGCTGGGCCGTCAATACAGCCCTGCGATCCTGGCGGACCTGGGCACAGACCCGCGCGGCTTCAAGGAGTCGTTCTCGGCCCTGCTGCCTTACGCCCTGACGCAGAATCCCGCCACCAACGGAGTCACCGGGAACAACTTCCTCGGGATCTTCAACGGCAACATGATCTCGTACAGCAATGCCTTCGGCCCGGTGAACCTCGGCGTGGGCTACGGCTTCGGCGAGGTTGCCGGCGAGTTTTCGCGGGGTAGCACGGTGGCTGTCGGCGTGTCCTACACCGGCCCGATCACCGTGTCGGGTTCGTACCAGAAGATCGAAGGCCTCGGCGTGGCCGCCGGGGCTGACCAAGACGAGTCCAAGCGCTTCTCGCTGGGCGTGGCGATTCCGTTCGGCGCCTTCACGGCCAAGGCTTACTACGCGAAGGCGGAGACCGATTCCGCCGCCGGGGCGAAGGTCAGCGACAGCGACTTCTTCGGCGTCGGCGTGAACTGGGCTTGGAACCCGCAGAACACGCTGACGGCTGCCTACTACCAGGGCAAGGACAAGGCCCCCGGCTTCGGCGGCAAGACCAAGGACATCGTGGTCAGCAATGACTACGCCCTGTCGAAGCGCACGACCCTGTACGCGCAACTCGTACGCACGGACGCCGACGCCCTCGCGAACACCGGCTTGTCGATCGCCGCGGACCGCGGTCCGATCGCCGGCCAGAAGACCAATATCGTCGGCGCCGGCATCAAGCACGACTTCTGATCGAAACCGGCTGAGCGCCCCGATTCGTCGGGGTTCGACCCAAGGGGCTGCATCTGCAGCCCCTTTTTGTTTTGGGACTGACGGACTGTCACGAATCTGTCGCGAGTCTTTCATAGACTCTGGAAATGAGCGCCCTTCCCAAGCCCCCTGTCGAGCCGGTGGTCCTGCCTGTTCCGATGCTGCTCAACCGCGAGCAGGCGATCCTCGAGTTCAACCGCCGCGTGCTGGCCCAGGCGCTGCGCGAAGACGTGCCGCTGCTGGAGCGGCTGCGCTATGTGTGCATCGTCTCGTCCAACATGGACGAGTTCTTCGAGGTGCGCTTCGCCGACTACCTGGAGGCCTCGCGCCTGCCCGGCTCGGGCATCACGCTGCGCGAGATGGCCGATGTCGCCGCCGCCGCCCACGCGCTGATCGACGCGCAGTACGCGGCCTTCAACGAGGTGGTGATGCCGGCGCTGCAGCGCGAAGGCATCGTGGTGCTGAACCACGCCGAGCGCGACGCCGCGCAGCGCCGCTGGGTCGACGGCTTCTTCCAGCGCCAGGTGCGGCCGCTGCTGGTGCCGGTCGGACTCGACCCGGCGCATCCCTTTCCGCAGGTCGCGAACAAGTCGCTGAACTTCATCGTCAAGCTCGGCGGGCGCGACGCCTTCGGGCGCGACAACTCCATCGCGATCGTCAAGGTGCCGCGCGTGCTGCCGCGCGTGATCCGCCTGCCCGAGCCGTTGTCAGCCGGGCGGCAGGCCTTCGTGCTGCTGTCGAGTGTGATCCGCGCCCACCTCGAGGAGCTGTTTCCCGGCCGCACGGTCGAGGCGTTCTCGCAGTTCCGCGTCACGCGCGACTCGGATCTGGACGTCGACGACGACGTGACCAACCTGCGCCAGGCGCTGCGCTCCTCGCTGTCGACCCGCCACTTCGGCCAGGCGATCCGCCTCGAGGTGGTGGCCACCTGCCCGGAGGAGTTGAGCGAATTCCTGCTGCAGCAGTTCGGCCTGCCCGACGCCGCGCTTTACCATGTCAACGGCCCGGTCAACCTGGTGCGCCTGAACCAGCTGATCGACCAGGCCGAGGCCGATGATCTGCGCTTCCCGCCCTACGAATGGGCCTGGCCAAAGGGCCTGCCGCGAGGCGAAGGCGCCAGCGCCTCGATGTTCGAGCGCCTGCGCGAGGGCGACGTGCTGATGCACCATCCGTTCGAGAGCTTCGAGCCGGTGGTGCAACTGCTGCGCGAGGCGGTGCACGACCCCGATGTGCTGGCGATCAAGCAGACCATCTACCGCACGGGCGCGCAGTCGGTCCTGATGGACCTGCTGCTCGAAGCCGCGCGGCGCGGCAAGGAGGTGATGGCCGTCGTGGAGCTGAAGGCGCGTTTCGACGAGGAGGCCAACATCAACTGGGCCGAACGCCTCGAGGCGGTCGGCGTGCAGGTGGTGTACGGCATCGTCGGCCTGAAGACGCACGCCAAGCTGCTGCTGATCACGCGCCGCGAGGCCAGGGCTCGCGGGCCGGTGCTGCGCCGCTACGGCCACTTGTCGACCGGCAACTACAACCCCAAGACGGCCCGCCTCTACACCGACATCGGTTGCCTGACCGCCGACGCCGAGCTGACCGCCGATATCGACCTCGTTTTCCAGCAGCTCGCCAGCCTGACCCGCGGCAAGGCGCCGAAGCAACTGCTGCTGGCGCCGAGCAGCCTGCACCGGCAGATGCTGCGCTTCATCGGGCAGTGCGCGGCAGCGGCGCGTCAGGGGCGCCCGGCACGCATCGTCGCCAAGCTCAATGCGCTGACCGACGAGGCGCTGATGCTCGCGCTGGCCGAGGCCTCGCAGGCCGGCGTCGAGATCGACCTGATCGTGCGGGGCGCCTGCATGCTGCCGCCCGGCGTGCCGGGCTACACCGAGCGCATCCGCGTGCGCTCGGTGGTCGGGCGCTTCCTCGAGCACACGCGCATCCTGTACTTCCGTTGGGGCCCGAAGGAGGACGACGAAGCGCTCTACCTGTCGAGCGCCGACTGGATGACGCGCAACATGCTGCGCCGCATCGAGGTGGCCTGGCCGGTGCGTGATGCCAAGGGGCGCCAGCGCGTGATCGACGAATGCCTGCTGCCCTACCTGCACGACCGCCGCGACGCCTGGCGCCAGCTCGGCGATGGTCGCTATGAGCGCATCGGCGTCGACGGGCCCAGCGCGCAGCAGGCGCTGATGACGCGCTACCACCCTGGCTGAGGGGCGGCAGGGGCCGCGGCATGGACCTGATCCTGTGGCGCCACGCTGAAGCGCATCTGCTGCGCGAAGGCCAGGCCGACGCCCAGCGGGCACTCACCGCCAAGGGCGAGCGGCAGGCGCAGCGCATGGCCGAATGGCTCAACCAGCGCATGGCCGAGTCGACGCGCGTCCTCGTCAGCCCGGCCTTGCGGGCCCAGCAGACGGCGCGGGCCCTCGATCGCAGCTTCAAGACCGTGGCGGCGCTGGCGCCCGAGGGCACGCCCGACAGCCTGCTGGCGGCGGTGCGCTGGCCGGAGTCGAACGAGCCGGTGCTGGTGATCGGCCACCAGCCGACGCTGGGCTTCGTGGCGGCGCGGCTGCTGGCCGACGTCGAGCGCTATTGGTCGATCCGCAAGGGGGCCGTCTGGTGGCTGCGCCACCGTGAGCGCGAAGGTGCCGTGCAGGTCGTTCTGCAGGCGATGCAGGGGCCCGACCTGCTTTGACAGGCGCCGCAGGGCGCGTTGTCAGCCGCTTGCGTTCACCACCAGTTTCAGGCGGCCGGCCCGCTCCCAGGCGCGTACTTCCTCGCCCAGCAGGTGCATCGTGCGGGGGTGGCCGTCGGCCCAGGCTCCGTCGAGCTGCAGTTGCGCACCCTCGGCCGTGCGCTTGAGCGTCACGATCCGCTGCGGCACGTCGTTGCGTGCGTGGCACAGCAGCGCTGCGAGCCGCAGGCACAGTACCGGCCACAGCGTGGCTTCCTGCTCCAGCGTGGTGTCGAGCTTGCGCAGGCTGCCGCGATGACCGAGCACCAGTTCGGCCACGCGCCGCTGCTGGCTCTGCGAGAAACCCGGCGCGTCGACGTGGGCCAGCAGGTAGGCGCTGTGGCGGTGGTGGTCGTGGTGCGAGACCGACATGCCGATCTCGTGCAGCGCGGCGGCCCAGCCGAGCTCGCGCGTGGCCTCCGCGCTGCCGTTGCGCTGCGTCGTGGTGCTGCGGTACAGCGCAACGGCCAGCCGCTGCACGCGCGCGGCCTGCGCCAGATCGCTGCCGAAGCGGCGCTGCAGTTCGTGCACCGAGGTGTCGCGCATGTCCCGCCGGTGAGCGTGGCGCGTCGCCGCCTGGGCGGCTTCCAGCCGCTCGGCCAGGTCGAACAGCACGCCCTGGCGCAAGGCGCCTCGCGCGGGCTGCAGGGCATCGATGCCGAACTGCAGCGCCAGCGTGTAGAGGATCGACAGGCCGCCGCCGAGCACCGCCCGGCGCTCGGGCTTCAGCCCCGGCAGGTCGAGCGCGTCCTGGTGGCCTGCGGCCAGGCAGGTCTCGATGCACCAGCGCAGGCCCACCGGCGTGATCACGCCGTCGCTGAGGCCGTTGGCCACCAGCAGCTGGGACACGGCGCTCACCGTGCCGGAGGCGCCGAGCGCCTCGATCCACTGGCCGGGGGCGAAGGGCTGCAAGGCCTCTTCGAGCTCGGCGCCGGCGGCCACCTGGGCCGCACGGAAGGCGCCCGCCGTGAAGCGGCCGTCCGGGAAGTAGCGCATCGACAGGCTCACGCTGCCGACCTGGAAGCTCTCGGCCTGGCGCGGCGTGCGGCCCTGGCCGAGGATCATCTCGGTGGAGCGCCCGCCGATGTCGATCACGATGCGGGGCCGCTCGTTCGGCTGCAGGCGGGCCACGCCGGCGAAGATCAGGCGCGCTTCCTCGCGGCCCGAGATCACCTCGATCGGGTGCCCGAGCACGGTGCGCGCGCGGGCCAGGAAGGCGTCGCGGTTCCTGGCCTCGCGCAGCGTCTGGGTCGCGACCGCACGGACCTGGGCGGGCGCGAAGCCGCGCAACCGCAGTGCGAAGCGCGCCAGGCAGGCCAGGCCGCGCAACTGGGCTTCCTCGTTCAGGCGCCCGTCGGCGTCGAGCCCGCCGCCCAGGCGCACGGTTTCCTTCAGGTAGTCGACGCGCTTGTAGCGGCCGCGGTTGAGCTGGCCGATCTCGAGGCGAAAGCTGTTGGAGCCGATGTCGATCGCAGCGAGTTGCGTGGCGTCGTGAAGCTCGGGCAGGGCGGTCGTCGGCATGGCGCAGATTGTCTCTGCAATCGGTGACACAGCCTGCGCTGCGGCAGGGCCGGTGCTCGGCCCGTACGCCGAACAGGACGGCGGCATCCCGCTTGACACCGTTGATAAGATGAAATCGGCCCTGGCGGCAGGGAGTGCCGCGGCGAAGCAGTCGGAATTCATCGTCTATCCCGACGCGCCGCACGCTTTCCACGCCGACCACCGGCCGAGCTATCGCCAGGAGGCAGCGCACGACGGCTGGAAGCGCTGCCGGGCCTGGTTCCAGACGAACGGCGTGGCCTGTGATGGGCCGCCGCCAGCGAGCCGCGTCTTCGGGCGCGGCTTTGTTTTGCCCGACTGACCCGAAGATCCGGACCGAGAAGCGAACGAAAACATGTCGATGACCCTGCTGTGGATCGTGCTGGCCACCTTGCTCGGTGGCGTGCTCTCTGTCGTGATCGCCGCCGGTGTGGCGCTGTCGATGCTGCCGCTGATCGTGCGGCATCTGGTCAGCCTCTCCACCGGCGTGCTGCTCGGCACGGCACTGCTGCACATGCTGCCCGAGGCCTTCGAGAGCGGGGCCGACACGCATGCGCTGTTCCTGACCCTGCTGCTGGGGCTGTTGTTCTTCTTCCTGCTCGAGAAGGCGGAGCTCTACCGCCACAGCCACCACCATGAGGGCGACGACCCGCACCACCATCACCACCATGGCTTCGATGCCGACCAGGCCGGGCGCGGCGGCTGGAGCGTGCTGCTGGGCGACGGCATCCACAATTTCTGCGACGGCCTGCTGATCGCCGCGGCCTTTCTCGCCGACCCACGGCTCGGCGTGGCCACCGCGGTGGCGGTGGCGGCCCACGAGATTCCGCAGGAGGTCGGCGACTACATCGTGCTGCTCAACGCCGGCTTCGCGCGGGGCCGCGCCCTGCTCTACAACGTGTTGTCGGGGCTCGGCGCGGTGGCCGGCGGCGTGGTGGGCTACTTCCTGATCCTGCCGTTCCGGTCGCTGATGCCCTACCTGCTGGTGCTGGCCGCGAGCAGCTTCGTCTACGTGGCGGTCGCCGACCTGATTCCGCAGTTGCAGCGGCGCCTGAACTGGCGCGAGACCCTGGCGCAGGTGCTCTGGCTCGGGTTCGGCCTGGGTTTCATCGCGCTGCTGGTGGAGTGGCTGCACCGCAGCCACTGATGCTCGGTGGCGCTCGGCTTCAGCCCGAGTTGCGCAGGCCGGCGGCCACACCGTTGATCGACATGTGGATGCCGCGCTGCACGCGTTCGTGCAGCTCGCTGCGCTCCCGCTGCGCGCGGTAGCGGCGCATCAGCTCGACCTGCAGGTGGTTCAGCGGGTCGATGTAGGGCAGGCGGTGCTCGATCGAGCGCGCCAGCGTCTCGTTCGTCGCCAGGCGCCGCGCCGCGCCGGTGATCGCTGCGAGCGCGACATCGGTGCGCTGCCACTCGGACTGGATCGCCGCGAAGATCTTCTTCGCGGCGCGCTTGTCCGGCACCAGCTCGACGTAGCGCGTCGCGATGCCGAGATCGCTCTTGGCCAGCACCATGTCGATGTTCGACAGCAGCGTGCCGAAGAACGGCCACTGCGCATGCATGCGCTGCAGCAGCGCGAGCCGCTCCTTGCGCAGCTTCGGTTCCTCGCCGAGGAAGCCCTCCACCGCCGAGCCGAAGCCGTACCAGCCCGGCAGCGCCACGCGGCACTGGCCCCAGCTGAAGCCCCAGGGGATCGCGCGCAGGTCCTCGATGGCGCGCGTGGCCTTGCGCGAGGCCGGCCGCGAGCCGATGTTGAGCTCGGCGATCTCGCGGATCGGCGTGGCGGCGAAGAAGTAGTCGGCGAAGCCCGGCGTCTCGTAGACCAGCTTGCGGTAGGCCGCCATGCTGAGCTGCGACAGCGTGTCCGCGGTGTCGAGGAACAGCCGCGGCGCATGGCGCTTCGGCGGCAGCAGCGTGGCCTCCAGCGTCGCCGCCACCAGCGTCTCGAGGTTGCGCCGGCCGATCTCGGGGTTGGCGTACTTCGAGGCGATCACCTCGCCCTGCTCGGTGAGGCGGATCTGGCCGTTCACGGTGCCCGGCGGCTGGGCCAGGATGGCCTCGTAGCTCGGGCCGCCGCCGCGGCCCACGGTGCCGCCGCGGCCGTGGAACAGGCGCAAGGTGAGGCCGTGCTCGCGCTTGAGCGGCTCGAACAGCTCGACCAGCGCGGTCTCGGCGCGGTAGAGCTCCCAGTTGCTGGTGAAGAAGCCGCCGTCCTTGTTGCTGTCGGAGTAGCCGAGCATCACGTCCTGCTCGCAGTACTGGTCGGCGCCGCTGCGCCGCACCAGCGGCAGCACGCCCGGCAGCGCGTAGAACTCGCGCATGATGGGCGCGGCCTGGCGCAGGTCGGTGATGGTCTCGAACAGCGGCACCACGATCAGGTCGCAGCGCGCGTCGGTGTCGAGCGTGCCGCGCAGCAGCCCGGTCTCCTTCTGCAGCACCAGCACTTCGAGCAGGTCGCTCACCGTCTCGGTGTGCGAGATGATGCAGTGGCGAATGGCCGCGTGGCCGTAGCGCGCGCGGCCCTCGCGCGCGGCCTCGAAGATCGCCAGCTCGCCGCGCGTGCGCTCGCTGTAGACGGCTCCGCGCACCTGCAGGCTGCGGGCGTCGTTCAGCAGGCCCAGCAGCAGCGCGACCTTGGCCTCCTCGGGCATCGCGGCGTAGTCGGCCTCGATGCGGGCGCCGGCCATCAGCTCGGCGAGCACCGCCTCGTGCTGGTCGGAGCTCTGGCGCAGGTCGATCGTCGCGAGGTGGAAGCCGAACACCTGCACCGCGCGGATCAGCGGCTTGAGCCGCGCTGCCGCGAGTGCGGCACCGTGGTGCGAGGCCAGCGAGGCCTCGACGGTGCGCAGGTCGGCCAGCAGTTCCTCGGCCGTCGCGTAAGGCGTGGAGGGCGCGACGGCGTGGCGCAGTGCCTCGGTGCCGGTCAGCGCCGTCAGCGTGCCGGCCAGCCGCGCGTACACGCCGATCAGCGCGCGGCGGTAGGGCTCGTCGAGGCGGTGCTCGTTGTGGTCGCCGGAGCGGTCGGCCAGCGCCTGCAGCTCTGGCGCGACCTGCACCAGCAGCGCCGAGATCGACAGCTCGGCGCCCAGTTCGTGCACCTCCGTCAGGTAGAAGCGCAGCACCGTCTCGCCGTGGCGCGCCAGCGCGAGGCGCAGCGTCTCGGCGGTGACGTTGGGATTGCCGTCGCGGTCGCCGCCGATCCAGTTGCCCATGCGGAAGAACGGCGCCACCTCGAAGCCCGGCAACAGGGCCTCGAGCTCGGCGTAGAGCTTCGGGATCTGGCGCAGGAAGGTGCTCTGGTAGTAGGACAGCGCGTTGTCGATCTCGTTGGCGACGCTGAGCTTGGAGGTGCGCAGCAGCCGCGTCTGCCACAGCTGGGTCACGCGGGCGCGCAGCAACGCCTCGTTGGCGGCGCGCTCGCGCAGGGTCGGCAGCGTGTCGCGCGCGCCGATCAGCTCGGCCACCGCGCGTTCGGCATCGAGCACGCTCTTGCGCTGCACCTCGGTCGGGTGGGCGGTGAGCACCGGCGACAGGTAGGCATGGTCCAGCAGCTCGGCGATCTCGGCCGCGCGCACGCCGCGCTTGGCGAGCCGCTCGAAGCTCATCGCCAGAGAGCCTTCCTGCACGTGGCCGAGCTGCTCGTGGTGTTCACGGCGGCGCACGTGGTGGCGGTCCTCGGCCAGGTTGGCGAGGTGCGAGAAATAGCTGAAGGCGCGCACGACCGACACCGCCTGCTCGACCGACAGGTTCTTCAGCAGCCGGTCCAGCGCATGTCCTGCCTGGGTGTCGCGCTTGAGGCGGTAGGCCACGGCGAGCTGGCGGATGCGCTCGATCAGCTCGTAGGCCGGCGCGCCCTCCTGCTCGCGGATCACGTCGCCCAGGATGCGCCCGAGCAGGCGGATGTCTTCGATCAGTGGGCGGTTCTTGTCGGCGCCGCGGTCGGCGCTGTGGAGGGTTTTGGCGGTGGCCATGGTCCGGAGGAGAGTCGGGTGGAGGGGGAAGCGCGAAGGCGCAGGGATGCTAGCAGTGCGCATGCCAGCGTCGTCGGGGCCAGCCGACGCGCTGCTAGCATTCCCGCATGGATGCGCATCGAGAACCCTGGGTCATCGCGACCCGCGAGAGCCGGTTGGCGCTGTGGCAGGCCGAGCATGTGCGTGCGCTGCTCGGTGCGCGCCTGAGCGCACCGGTCGAGCTGCTGGGGATGACGACGCGCGGCGACCAGATCCTCGATCGCACGCTCAGCAAGGTGGGCGGCAAGGGCCTGTTCGTCAAGGAGCTCGAGACCGCGCTCGAAACGGGCGAGGCCCACCTCGCGGTGCACTCGCTGAAGGACGTGCCGATGGACCTGCCGGCGGGCTTCGTGCTCGCTGCGGTGCTGGAGCGCGAGGACCCGCGCGACGCCTGGGTGTCGCCGCGCCACGCCGACCTGGCCGCGCTGCCGGCCGGCGCGGTGGTCGGCACCTCGAGCCTGCGGCGGCTCAGCCAGCTGCGCGCGCAGCGGCCCGACCTGCGCATCGAGCCGCTGCGCGGCAACCTCGACACGCGCCTGCGCAAGCTCGACGAAGGCCAGTACGACGCCATCGTGCTGGCGGCCGCGGGCCTGAAGCGCCTGGGCCTGGCCGAGCGCATCCGCAGCGTGTTCGAGCCCGACGTGATGATCCCGGCCGCGGGCCAGGGCGCGCTCGGCATCGAACTGCGCGCCGATGCGCCCGAGCGCCACCCGGCGCTGTGGAACGTGTTGCGCGCGCTGATCCACGAGCCGAGCTGGCTGGCGGTGCACGCCGAGCGCGCGGTGTCGCGGGCGCTCGGCGGCAGCTGCAGCATGCCGCTGGCGGCCCATGCCCAGTGGCAGGCCGACGGCCGGCTGGTGCTGCGGGCGGCATTGGGCAGCGTGGCCGAGGCTGTGCCCGCGCTGGTGCACGCCGAGGCCGGCGCGGCCGTGGCCGATACCGCTGCGGCTGAAGCACTGGGCCTGGCGGCGGCGCAGCAGCTGCGCGAGCGCGGCGGTGCCGCGCTGCTGGCGGCGCTCTGAAGGTCTCCGTTTCGACGGGCCTCAGCCGCATGCGCGTGCTCGTCACCCGTCCCGAGGAGCAGGCGCGCGAGTGGGTGGCGCGGCTGGCCGAACGCGGGGTCGTGGCGGCGGCGTTGCCGCTGATCGCGATCGAGGCGCCGGCCGACCCGGCGCCGGTGCGCTCGGCCTGGCAGACCTTGTCGCTACGTCGGCTGCTGGTGTTCGTCAGCCCGAATGCGGTGACGCAGTTCTTCGCGCAGCGGCCGGCCGGCAGCGACTGGCCGGCCGCGCTGCGCTGTGGCTCACCCGGGCCGGGCACGAGTGCAGCTTTGCGTGCCGCCGGGGTGCCGCCGGACGCGATCGTCGAGCCGCCGCTCGACGCGGGGCGTTTCGATTCGGAAGCACTGTGGGCCGTGCTGGAGGCGCAGGGGCCGTGGCAGGGTGGCTCGGTGCTCATCGTGCGCGGCAGCGTCGATGCCGAGGTGCAGGGCCGCGGCCGCGAATGGCTGTCCCAGATGCTGCGCGAGGCGGGTGCCCGGGTCGATCTCGTCGCCGCCTACCGCCGCGTGCCGCCCCGGCTCGATGCCGCGCTGCAGGCCTTGTGGGCGCAGGCGCTGGCGTTGCCGGCCGAGCACCTGTGGCTGTTCAGCAGTTCGGAGGCGATCGATCAGCTCGAAGCCCTGACCGCCGGTGCGTCCGGTCCGTCGGACTGGCGCGCCGCGCAGGCCCTCACGACCCACCCGCGCATTGCGCAGCGTGCGCGTGACGCCGGCTTCGGCAGGGTGATCGAGGCGCCGCCGACGCTCGATGCCATCGTTGCGGCGATCGGATCCCTGCGAGCCGGTCGATAGCGGCCGATAGAATCGGACGCACCGTGAGCGACTCCCCACAGCCGACTGTCGCGCCGCCCGCGCCCACCCCGCCTTCCTCGCCCGTGGCCGTGCAGCCGACGGTCCGCTCGATGCGGTCGCGGCGCTTGCAGTTTGCGCTGGCGCTGCTGCTGTTGCTTGTCAGCGTGGCGGCGCTCTCGGTCGCCTGGTACGGCCAGCGCCGCGTGCGCACGCTGGAGCAGGAGCTGGTGCGCCGCCAGCAGGACAGTTCGGTCCAGGCCACCGAAGCACAACTGCTGGCCAAGCAGGCGCAGGAACTCTCGCGCGAAGCGGTGGCCAAGGCGACGCTGGCCGAAAACCGCCTCGCCGAGATCACGGCCCAGCGCGGCCAGCTCGAGGAGCTGATCCAGTCGCTGTCGCGGGCCCGCGACGAGAACCTGGTGGTCGACATCGACGCCGGCATCCGCGTCGCCTTGCAGCAGACGGCGATCACCGGCAGCGCGGCTCCGCTGGTGGCGGCGCTGAGGGCGGCGGACGAACGCCTCGCGCGCGTCAACCAGCCACGGCTCGAACCGGTGCGCCGCGCGATCGCGCGCGACCTCGACCGCGTCAAGGCCGTGAGCGTGGCCGACCTCGCTTCGCTCGCGATCAAGCTCGACGAAGCCGTGCGGCTCGTTGACGAAGCCCCTTTGCAGGTGCTCGATCTGCAGCGGCTGGCGGAGGCCCGGTCGCCGCATGCCGTGTCGCGCGGCGCGGCCGCAGGCGCGCTCGAGCCGGCGTCCGGCGCCGCATCGGCGACGGGCCTCGGCTGGCTGCCTGCCCGTGCGGCCGAGTGGTGGCTCGGTGTCTGGTCCGAAGCGCGCGGCCTGCTGCGCGTGACGCGCATCGACCAGCCTCAGGCCATGCTGCTCGCGCCGGAGCAGAGCTTCTTCCTGCGCGAGAACGTGAAACTGAAGCTGCTCAACGCCCGCCTGGCGCTGATGAGCCGCCAGTTCGACACCGCGCAGTCCGACCTGCAGGGTGCGCTGACCGCGATCGACAACTACTTCGACCGCAGCGCGCGCAAGACGCAGCTGCTGAACGAACTGCTGCGCGGCGTGGCCCAGCAAGCGAGGCAGGCGGGCGTGCCGCGCCCGGACGACACGCTCGCGGCACTGACGGCCGCTGCAGCGGGCCGCTGAGGCTCCGGCTCCGATGCGCAGCGTGATCTGGTTGCTGTTGCTGGCCATCGTGGCGGTGGTGGCGGCCAGCCTGCTCGGCAGCAACGACAACCTCGTCACGCTGTACTGGGCCCCGTGGCGCGTGGACCTGTCATTCAATCTGTTCATGGTGGCCCTGGTCGTGTTGTGCCTCGTGCTCAATGCGCTGATCCAGGCGGTCGGTTTGCTCATCGGCCTGCCGCAGCGCGCACGTGAATGGCGCGTGTCGCGCCGCGACCGCATCGCCCAGGGCGCGCTGCGCGAGGCGTTGTCGCAGTATTTCGGCGGCCGCTACGGGCGCGCCCACAAGGCCGCACAGCGGGCAGTGGCGATCCAGGCCGACACCCCCGAACTCAGGCAGGACACCGAATTCACCGTGCTCGGCCACCTGCTGGCGGCCGGCAGCCTGCACCGCCTGCAGGACCGGGTGCGGCGTGACGAACAGCTCGCGCGCGCGCTCGACCTGGCCCATCGCAGCGCCGCCGCACGCTCGGCCGAAGAGGGCGCCCAGCTGCTGGCGGCCGAATGGGCGCTCGACGACCGCGATGCCGCCCGCACGCTGGAGCTGCTGGCGCAATTGCCGCCCGGCGTTTCGCGCCGGACCCAGGCGCTGCGCCTGAAGCTGAAGGCGGCACGCCTCGCGCAAGAGCCGCTGGAAGCCCTGAAGACCGCACGCCTGCTCGCCAAGCACCAGGGCTTCTCGCCGACCGCCGCGCAGGGGCTGATGCGCACCTTGGCGATCGAGGCCATCGATGCGGCCCGCGACACCGACCAGACCAAGCGCGTCTGGCGCGAATTCGACCCAGCCGACCGGCGCGATGTGGTCGTGGCGTCGCATGCGGCCCGTCAATTGGTCGCGCTCGGCGCGACGGAGGATGCGCGGACCTGGCTGCGGCCGTTCTGGGACCGTGCGGCCGGTTTGCCGCGCGAGGAGCGCGACACGCTGGCTTTCGCGCTGGCCGATGCCGTCGATGGCATCGGCCCCGAATGGCTGCCACGACTCGAGGCGGCGCTGCAGTCCTGTCCGGGCGAGGGCGCGTTGGCCTACGGGATCGGCCGCGCGATGATGGCGCGGCAACTCTGGGGCAAGGCCCGTGCCCTGCTCGAGCAGGCCGCGCGCGACGATGCGCTGTCGCCGGCGGTGCGCCGCGAGGCCTGGCTCCACCTGGCGGCGATGGCGGAGCAGGACCGTGACGACGAGCGCGCAGCCCAGTGCTTCCGCTCCGCCGCCGCACTCGGTTGAGGCGCGAATGGGCTTCGTGCTAAACTGCGAGGCTTGATGCGGCTGTAGCTCAGCTGGATAGAGTACTTGGCTACGAACCAAGGGGTCGTGGGTTCGATTCCTGCCAGCCGCACCAGATTTGCTCGACGAAACAACGGGTTGGCTTCACAGGAGCTGACCCGTTTTTTCTTGCCTGTGCTTTCAACCCAACCGCGGCCGAGCGGCCCACGCGCTCCGGCTTGCGCGCCGGTAGATCTGCTAGGTGGTTCGCGCGTCGGCATGCGACAGCATGCGCCCGGGTGTGCTCGAGCGACGCGGCATCGCTGGCGCACTTCGCGCGCAGGTCGTGCTCGGCGAACCGCACCTTGACCCTGGTCTCGGCGAGCACCCGGTCCATGAACCGCTGCCATATCGAGTTCCAGCCGTGGGCTTCACCGGTCCCCTCGGCGATGTAGCTCTTGCCGTCGCGCTTGGCGAACAGGAACGGCGAGAGCGTTGGCCGTACGGCCTGGGCCAGGTCGATGGCCGCGCAGCTCGGGTGTCCACTCGTAGATCGTGCTGCGTGGAGTTCCGAGCATGCTGGCAACGACCAATCCGCACGCGCAGCCGAGGCCGCTGCTCGGGCTGAGGAAGAGCAGCGCACCGCCGCACAGAAGGATATCTCGGATGAGTTCGAACGCAAGCTGCAGGCTGCTCGCGCTGACGCTGCTGCCGGTCGGCTATAGCCGCGCGTTACCGCCCTCGTCACCATCGCCCGTCAAGCTGCCGGCAATCTCCAAGCTGTCCAACCATGCGCCCGCCGGAGTGCTTGCCGAGCTGCAGCGCCGCGCTGACGAGCACGCGGGATCCCTGGCCCACATTGCTGACGAACGCGGAGCGGCAGGCACAGTCTGCGAGCACGAGTACGACGCGCTGACATCCTGAACGTGCGTTACATTGGGCGCCCAGGGAGTCCAGAAAATGGAAGACGATCAACGCTTGGCGTTCTATCGCCAAACGCTAGCGGCACAAGTCGCCGATCGCAGTGCGAAGATCCTTGTGCTGGCCGCCGGGAAGCGCGACAAGATGGTTTTCGAGGGGCTCGGCTACCGAGACGTGACGTTCTCGAACGTTGATGATACCTATGGCGCCGAACGGGAGTTCACGCCCTTTGGCTTTGCGCGGCTCGATGCGGAGCAACTGGCGGTGGACGACGAGGCCTTCGATTTCGTCGTGATCCACGCGGCGTTGCACCACTGCCACTCGCCGCACCGCGCGCTGCTCGAGATGTACCGGACGGCGCGTGTCGGGGTGCTGGTCTTCGAGGCCCGGGACAGCGCTCTGATGCGCCTGCTTGAGCGCAGAGGTCTGACCGAGACCTACGAGCAGCGCGGCGTCTACTTCAACGGTGGCGCCTTCGGGGGCGTGCGCAACGGTCCCGTACCGAATTTCATCTATCGCTGGACAGAGCGCGAGGTCGAGAAGACCATCAGCACGTTCGCGCCGCACGCGCAGCACACGTTCGCCTACCACTATGGGCACGACGCGCCAGCTGCGCTGCTGTACCCGGGGCGTGCGGCGCGCAAGGCACTGCTCCGTTCCGCATACTGGCTCTACAAGGGCTTCGCTGCCGCCATGCCACGGCAGCAGAACCTGTTCTCGTTCTACGTAGGGAAGGGGCCGCTGCAGCCTTGGATCACCGTCCGAGACGGGAAGCCTTGGTTCGACATGGAGTGGGCACAATCCAGGTTCGGATAAAGCACGGCCGGCTGAAACGAGGTCGACTGGTCGTCGTCAACCAGGGCTGCGCCGACCAGGGACTGTGCTACCCGCCGATGCAGCGGATGCTGCAGATCGAGCGCTCGGCAGGGGCCGTCACCGGGGTGACGCAGCTCGGCGCCGACGATGCGGCCCGCTGGCTTGCTGCCCAGGAGCAGGCTCTCGCGCAAGAACCCGGACCGGCCGTGGCCAATGCCGGCGAGACGCCGAAGGCGAGCCGGGTGAATCCGTGCGCCGCGCCGCTTGCCGCGGCGACGGCCAACCAGTTCGATTCGGTCCTGCAGTCCCGCAGTCTGCTGCTCAAGTTCAAGGCCGAGGCCATCCTGGTGGACCGGCTGATGGAGAAGGTGGCGGCCGACAAGATCGAGTTGAAGCTCTGCCACGTGCTCAACGAGGTGCTGGGCGATGCCAGCGGCGTGACCGGCGTGCGCCTGAAGAACACCCAGACGGGCGCGACGCAGGACCTGATGCTCAAGGGCTGCTTCATTGCGATCGGGCATCGCCCGAACACCGAGATCTTCCAGGGCCAGCTCGAGATGAAGGACGGCTACATCATCACGCGCACCGGGCTGAACAGCTTTGCCACGATGACCAGCGTGCCCGGCGTCTTCGCGGCCGGCGACGAGCAGGGCCACATCTATCGGCAGGTCATCATCAGCGTCGGCACCGGCTGCATGGCCGCGCTCGATGCGCAGAGATTCCTGGAACAGGGTTGAGCTTGGCACCAGGGCTGGATCGGGTGGGCTGCGGCGATGGGTCCGAGCGAAAGCTCCGGCATTCGCTGCGAACCGTAGGCGCCCTGCCGCCAAGCACCGGAGCAGTACGGACCGGACCGTGCCGTACCGGGCGACGGTCCCGGCGACGTGGATGGGTCGGCAGTCTGCCCGAAGCGATAGATGCTCTCGTTCAGGTAGCGCACACGTCGGCGATGTCAGCCTCGCTCCACGCCAGCGAGGCGGTGCCCTGCCACCGTCTGACCTGGGCCTTGAGGCTGGTTCAGTCGGTGACAACCCGCTGGTCGCGCCAATGCATCTGTGAGGTGTGGCAAGTGATGCTGTACGTGGTGTAGAGCAGTTCACCGCGTGATTCGGCCCCAGCGCGACAGGGCCAGAGCACCAAGGTGGCCGTCAACACGCCAACCGCGGAGCGGATGATGCTCAAAGCTGTGGTCATCTTGATTGCATCCAAATACAGCAGTCTTGCGAGTGCGTGCATCGCCGCCCGCGATCACGCAAGGCCCTACTTCTTGATGCGCAGTTCATCGTGAACGCCTTCGGCGCTGCGGGGTACCTTGATCGCATCTTCGACGCGCCGCCGCCCACAACTTCCTCCGTTTCGCAACGCGTGTCCGTGCGCTACCGAACACTTGGCCAGCCCGAGCCATGCAGCGTGCTCGCTGGCGCGTCGGGCTCAGTCTCGCGCGCGAACTTCGCGTGAACCCTTGCCGTCGGGTTCTTCGCTTGCGCTGCGGTGGCACTTCGCGCAGTTCCAGCAGGAAGAGCTTGTCATGCTCGAAACGGGCGGGCTTCCAGCACGGGTTCCGCTCAGAAGACCTTAATGCGCGGCGCCGATGCTGTCTGCGTACGGAACCACTCGCACCCAAGGATCGCAACATGCACACCGAGCTTCGCCGCTTCCTCTCCAAGCTGCTGGGGGCGATCGCCATCACGCTGGTGCCCGTCGTCGTGACGGCCTTCATTTCCATGCCGCTGAACCTGAATCGCCATCCCGGCGAACCGGTATCCCCGGGGTTGGAGGCGCCACGACACATGACCTGAATGACGGGTCCGCTCAGACGGCGGCCGGTCGTGGCCGACCGAGCCCCCACTTGACGCCCTCGAACCACAGCATGGCGATCGCGGAGATGCCCAGCCCGGCCAGGATCATGAACGGCGTCGGTGTCACGAACGAAAACAAGCGGCTGACGGCCGGCACTTCGAGCACGACGCCGAGAACCACGGTCGTTGCCGCGGCGATCCAGCCGAACTGCCCGTTGGAGGCGGCGCTGCCGCGCCAGGATGGGCGGCTCCAGGACCGGTTGGCCTGGATCAGACCGAGGTTGGAGAGCACGAGCACCGCGAAGGTCAGCGCCCGCGCCACGTCGTCCGAGTGCGCGACCGCCCGCACGGCGCCATACACCGCCAGGAGCAGCGCCAGCAGCCCGGCGCCTTGCCACAGGCCACGCGCCATCACCGCGGCGTCGAACAGCCGCTGGTCAGGGCGGCGCGGCGGTGCCTTCATGGCATCGGGCTCGAGCGGCTCGGCTTCGAAGACGACGGAGCAGGCGGGGTCGATGATCAACTGCAGGAAGAGGATGTGCACCGGCATCAGCAGCATCGGCCAGCCGAAGAGCACCGGCAGGATCGACAGCCCGACGATCGGCACGTGCACCGACACCACGAAGACGATGGCCTTGCGCAGGTTGGCGAACACCCGCCGCCCGTAGCGCACTGCGGTCACCAGCGACGAGAAATCGTCGTTCAGCAGCACCAGCGCAGCGGCCTCGCGCGCCACCTCGGTGCCGCGCGCGCCCATGGCCACGCCGATGTCGGCCGCTTTCAGGGCCGGGGCGTCGTTGACGCCGTCGCCGGTCATTGCCACGACGTCGCCGCGCGCGCGGAAGGCCCGCACCAGGCGCAGCTTCTGGTCGGGCTGGACACGGCAGAAGATGTGCGTGCCGGCGAGCCGTGCGCCGAGTGCCGCGTCACTCAAGGTGGCGAGTTCGGCCCCGGTGATGACCGGCGCCTCGGCGCTCAGGCCGGCCTGCCGCGCCACTGAGATCGCCGTGGCCGGATGGTCCCCGGTCATCATCACCACCCGGATGCCCGCAGCCTGGCACTCGGCGATGGCCTGCGGCACGTCGGGTCGCACCGGATCCTCCAGCCCGACCAGTCCAAGGAACTCGAATGCGAAGTCATGCTGCTGCTCGGGCAGGACGTCCGCATCGAACCTGGCCTGGGCGACGCCGAGCACGCGCAGTCCGTCGCCCGCCAGCGCCAGGACCTGCTCGGCGATCCGGGCGCTGCGCGAGGCATCCAGATGGCACAGGTCGACGATGGCCTCCGGCGCGCCCTTCGCGGCGATCAGGCGCTCGCGCTGGTCGGGCGATTGCCAGACGCGCGACATGGCCAGCATCTCGCTCGACAAGGGGTAGTCATCGACCAGGGTCCAGTCGTCATGCAGGTGCTCGGTGTTGGCCAGCAGCCGCTGCCCGGCGTCGCCGATGGCCGACTCCATCGGGTCGAAGGCGCGTCGGTGGCTGGCCAGGACGGCGTACTCGAGCACGCCATGCAGTTCCTCGGGCAGCGCGGCGGCGGCGGCCTGCACCGTGTCGTACACCGCCTGTTCGGACCACAGGCGCCGGACCGCCATGCGATTGGCGGTCAGCGTGCCGGTCTTGTCCACGCACAGCACGGTGGTCGCGCCCAGCAGCTCCACCGCCGGGATGCTGCGGGCCAGCACCTTCTCGCGCGCCAGCCGCCAGGCGCCCAGCCCCAGGAAGAGCGTCAACACCACGGGCAGTTCTTCCGGCAGGATGGCCATGGCCAGCGTCAGGCCGGCCAACAGACCGTGCAGCCAGTCGCCGCGCGCCATCCAGTGCGCAAGGGCGAGGCCGGCGGCCAGCACCAGGCCGACGAGGGCCACCCGCTTGACGACCCGGCGCGTCTCGCGCTGGATCGGCGTGGTCTCGACGACGATCGCCGCGAGCGATTGGCCGATGCGGCCCAGGGCGCTGCGCGCGCCGGTGGCCACCACGCGCCCGCGGCCGCTGCCCCGGGTGACCAGTGTGCCGGAGTACACCTGGGACGGGTCGCTGCCGTCAGGCGCGGGGCGGTCGTCGCCGGCGGCCTCCCCGACCGGCGAGGGCTGCTTGGCCACGGGAGCCGATTCGCCGGTCAGCAGCGATTCATCGACCGCGAGGTTCGATGCATCGATGAGCTGCATGTCGGCCGGGACGCGGTTGCCTTCGGCCAGCAACACGAGATCGCCGACCACCAGCTCGCGGGCCGCGATGCGGCGCGCCCCACCGTCGCGTTCGACGAGGGCGCGCGGGCTGGACAGGTCGCGCAAGGCCTCCAGCGAACGCTCGCTGCGCCGCTGCTGGGCGAAGCTGATGCCCATGACGACGAACACGAAGCCGAGCAGCATCCCCGCCTCCTGGGCATCGCCCAGCAGCATGTAGAGGGCCCCGCAGGCCACCAGCAGCAGGAACATCGGCTCGGACACGACCTCGCGCGCCAGGCGCAGCACGCTGCGCGGTTGCGAGACCGGCAACTCGTTGGGACCGTCCCGCCCGAGACACCGCTGCGCCTCGGCTTCGCTCAGGCCGCCGGGCGCGCAGGGCGTGCACGCCGGTGGCGAAGCGCTGTTCATCGGGCCGCCGAGGCGGTCGGCCCGGCGTGGTCCAGATCGGGGCGCCGCCACGGATCCACATGCGTCATCAGGTTCAGCACCCGATGACGCTGCAGCACGCGCTGCCTGGCTTCGACGGCGATGTCGTGGCCGGCCTCGACGCTGATCGCGGCGTCGACCTCGATGTGGGCGTCGACGACGATCATGTCGCCCATCTTGCGCGTGCGCACGTCGTGAACGCTCTGAACGCCGGGGGTCTCGACCAGCGTGCGGCGGATGGCCTCGACCTCCCGCTCGTCCACCGAGCGGTCCATCAGGTCGTGCAGCGCGTCCCAGCCGAATCCCCAGCCCATCTTGCCGACCATGAAGCCGACGATGAGCGCAGCGATCGGATCGAGGAGGGGGTAGCCCGCCAGGTTGCCGGCGATGCCGATGCCCGCCACCAGCGACGAGGCCGCGTCGGAGCGCGCATGCCAGGCGTTGGCCACCAGCATGCTGGACTTGACCCGCTTGGCCACCGACAGCATGTAGCGAAACAGCAGCTCCTTCGCGATGAGCGCGCCGCCGGCCACCCACAGCGCCAGGACATGGACCGTCTGCACGGTGCCGGGCGCCTCGAGCTTGCGCAAGGCCGACCACAGCATGCCCACACCGACCGCCAGCAGCAGCACGCCCAGCGCCAACGAGGCGGCAGTCTCGAAGCGCTGGTGACCATAGGGGTGGTCCTTGTCGGCGTCCTTCCTGGCGTGGTGGCCGGCGAACAGCACGACGAAATCCGCCACGAGGTCGGACAGCGAATGGATGCCGTCGGCCACCAGCGCCTGGGACCTGGACAGGATGCCGACCGCGATCTGCGTGAGCGTCAGCGCGAGGTTGACCCCCACGCTGACCCAGGTGCTGCGCGATGCCGCCGCGGCGCGCTCCGCCGGACTGTGCTGCGCGTGTTCGGAATCGTCGGCGAGGTCGGTGAATTGCATGGAAGGCTGGCGCGAGTCGCGCGGTGGTTTGCGGGTGTGGTGGGCGTCGGGCTGCCAAGCCTACCCTGTGAATCCGATGGACGTCGCCATCTTCCTTGCCGCGGCTCGGGGGCGCCTGAACAAGGCGCGGCGACCGCGCTAAGAAAGCCCTAAGACGCCGAACCGACCATGGCAACGAAGGAGTTGCCATGAGTCACATGCATGTTTCACCCGCCTTGGCCGCCGCGCTCGCCGCCGGCGCAGCCCTGGCCCCTGCGGCCCACGCCGCTACCCCGGCCGAGCTGCTTGCGGGCTACAACGCTCAGGCCGGTGCGGCAGCGGCACCGGACCGCGGACAACAGTGGTTCATCACCCGTCACGGCCGCGAGTGGAGCTGCGCCACCTGCCACGGCGCCGTGCCCACGCAAGCCGGCAAGCATGCATCGACCGGCAAACCGATCGGTAGCTTGGCACCGGCCTTCAATCCCGAGCGCTTCACCGACGCGGCGAAGACCGAGAAGTGGTTTCGCCGCAACTGCAACGACGTTGTCGGCCGCGAGTGCAGTGCCGCCGAGAAGGCCGACGTGCTGAGCTGGCTGCTGACGCTCGAACCCTGATGGCCCCCACCTCCCACCGCCTCACCGAGAGACTTGCCATGTTTCATCGACCTCGCCTCGATGTCCGACGCGGACTGTGCGGGCTGATCGCCAGCCTCGGCCTGGGCACTGCAGCGCTGGCCGACGATGACCAGCGCGCCGACCGCCTGCCCTTGCTGCCGACGTACCGGCAGGAATGCGCCGCCTGCCACGTGGTCTACCCGCCCGGCATGTTGCCCGCGGCTTCGTGGCGGCGCCTGATGACCCAGCTGCCCCGTCACTACGGCACCGACGCCTCGCTGGACCCCGCCACCGTGAAAGAGCTGTCGGCCTGGCTGGTCGCCCATGCCGGGACCTCCAGGCGCGTGCGCGAAGAGCCGGCCGAGGACCGCATCACCCGTTCGGCGTGGTTCATCCGCCAGCACGACGAGGTGTCTGCCGCCACCTGGAAGCTGCCGGCGGTGAAGAGCGCCGCCAACTGCGCCGCCTGCCATGCGCAGGCTGAAAAAGGAGATTTCAATGAACACGACGTCCACATCCCGCGCTGAGGCGCCCGCTGGTGCTTTGCCGCGCCGCACCGTCCTGGTCTGGGATGCGCCGGTGCGGGTCTTCCACTGGCTGATGGTGCTGAGCTTCGCCGGCGCCTACCTCAGCGCCGAGAGCGAGCGCTGGCGGCTGCTGCACGTGACCTTGGGCTACACGATGGGCGGCCTGGTGGGTTTTCGCATCCTCTGGGGCCTGGTGGGCAGCCGCTATGCCCGCTTCTCGAACTTCGTGCGCGGCCCGGCCGCCGTGGCACGCTACGTCGATGCTGCGCTGCGGGGTCAGCCCGAGCACCACACCGGGCACAACCCCGCCGGTGCGCTGGCCATCCTGGCCCTGCTGGGGCTGACGGTGCTGGTCACGGCGTCGGGATGGGCCACCTTCAATGAGGTGGGTGGCGGCTGGCTCGAAGAGGGCCACGAGGCGGCCGCCAACATCATGCTGGCGATCGTGGGCGTCCACGTGGCCGCCGTGCTGCTCAGCAGCTGGCTGCACCGCGAGAACCTGATCGGCGCGATGATCAACGGGCGCAAGCCGGGGCAGCCGCAGGACGGCGTGCGCAGCGCATGGCGCACCGTGGCCGTGCTGATGCTCGCGGCGGTGCTCGGCTTCTGGTGGCTGCAGTGGCAAAGCGCGCCGGCAGCCGGCCCGGTCGACCGCCCCGCCACCGCCGCGACGGCCCCATCTCATGATCGTGATCATGAGTGAAGGCGGCTCGGCGGGACACACTTCAGCCCATGCGCATCCTGCTCGCCGAAGACGACCCGCTGCTCGGTGACGGCCTGCGGGCCGGCTTGCGCCAGCTCGGCTTCCAGGTCGACTGGGTGCGTGACGGCGAGGCTGCCGAACGCGAGTTGCGTGCCCAGCCCCATGCCGCGGCGGTGCTCGATCTGGGGCTGCCGCTGAAGGACGGCATGGACGTGCTGGCGGCCGTTCGGCAAGCCGGCGTGTCGCTGCCGGTGCTGGTGCTCACCGCACGCGACGCGGTGCCCGAGCGCATCCGCGGCCTCGATGCCGGCGCGGACGACTACGTGGTCAAGCCGGTCGACCTGGACGAGCTGGCGGCGCGCCTGCGCGCGCTGGTGCGCCGCGCGCACGGCCAGCCGCACGAATGCCTGACGGTGCAGGACGTGGTGCTCGATCCGGCCGCGCGTTCGGTCGGGCGTGCCGGCGTGCCGGTGACGCTGTCGACACGCGAATTCGACCTGCTGCACGTGCTGATGCTGAACGCCGGCCGCGTGCTGTCGCGCGAGCAGCTCGAGCAGCACCTGTACAGCTGGGGCCGGGAGGTCGAGAGCAACGCGATCGAGGTGCACATCCACCACTTGCGCCGCAAGCTCGACGCCGCGCTCATCCAGACTGTGCGCGGTGTCGGCTACCTGCTGCTGCGCGAGAAGCCGAAGCCGTGACGGGGCAGCCACGCTCGCTGCAAGGCCGGCTGCTGGCGCTGGTGCTCGGCCTGGTGGTGAGCGTCTGGGCGGCGACCGCGGCGGCGACGTGGTTCGACGTGCGTCACGAGCTCGACGAACTGCTCGACGGCCATCTGGCCCAGGCGGCCGCGCTGCTGGTGGTGCAGCAGGCGCGCGAGGTCGGGGACGACGATCGCGGCGTCGACGCACCGACGCTGCATCGCTACGCGCCCAAGGTGGCGTTCCAGGTTTTCCATGAAGGCCGCCCGGCGCTGCGATCGGCCAATGCGCCGGCGCTGCCGATGGTCGAAGCCGGCGAGCACTTCCAGGCCGGTTTCAGGACGGTGCAGGTCGACGGCACGGCGTGGCGCGTGTTTGCAGCGCACGGCGGCGAGCGCGACGTGCAGGTGTACGTCGGCGAGCAGGTGGATTCACGGGCCGCCATTCTGTGGGCGGTGTTGCGCAGCACGCTGTGGCCGATGCTCATGGCGCTGCCGCTGCTGGCGTTGGCGGCCTGGTGGGCGGTGCACCGCGGCGTGGCACCGCTGCGCGCGCTGGGCCGCACGCTGGCCGAGCGCCAGCCGCAGGCACTGAGCCCGGTCGTCGTCGAGGGCGCGCCATCGGAGATGACACCGATGCTCGACGCGCTGAACCGCCTGTTCGCGCGCATCGCCGAGTTGATGGAGTCCGAGCGCCGGTTCACGGCCGACGCCGCCCACGAGCTGCGCACACCGATCGCGGCGATCCGTGCACAGGCCCAGGTGGCCCTGGGTGAAGCCGACGCCGGGCAGCGCCGCCACGCGCTGCGGGCGACGCTGGAGGGATGCGACCGCGCGACCCGCCTGGTCGAGCAGTTGCTGACACTGTCGCGGCTGGAGGCGGGCGGCCCGCCGGCGGGCCGCCCGGTGGAACTGAGCGCCCTGGTCCGGCGCGTGGTGGCCGAGCTGGCGCCGCAGGCCTTGCACAAGCGGCAGACGATCGAGGTCGACGCGGCCGAGCCCTGCCGGGTGCGAGGGGACGGCACGTTGCTGTCCGTGCTCGTGCGCAATCTCGTCGACAACGCGATCCGGTACAGCCCGCCGCAAGCGAGCGTGAAGCTCGCCGTGAAGCGGCACCCCACCCACGTCCGGCTGACGGTCGAGGACAGCGGGCCGGGCATGAGCGGCCAGGACGCGCAGCGCGTCGGTGAACGCTTCTTTCGCGTCGTCGGCAGCGGGCAAGCCGGCAGCGGCTTGGGCTGGTCGATCGTGCGGCGCATCGCAGCCGTGCACCAGGCCGCGGTCCGCGTCGGCCGGTCGAGCGCGCTCGGCGGCCTGGCCGTCGAGATCGACTGGCCTGCGCAGGCGGCGATGGTGCGCGCTGGCGAGGGCGCCGGCTGATTTTCGATGCGCTTGAACGCGACCGGGTCTCAGAACCTGATGCTCGCGCCGCCGGCCTGTCCGACGCGCAACACGCACTCGATGCCTTCGACGATCACCGCGTTCATGCCGAAGGTGATGGCGCCGCCGACGCGCGCGTCGGCGCGGTAGCCCGCCAGCGTGTCGCCCGGCTCGGTGCCCGGCACGCCGGTGGCCGGGTCGACGTTCGGGATCGGGCAGCGCGGGCAGGGCTTCACGAGCTTCAGGCGCACCGCGCCCTCGGCCGTGTCGAAGGCGATCTCGTCGAGGTGGTCCTCGCCGTGCGCGTCGAGCCCGGTGAGCACGAGGTTGGGCCGGAAGCGCTGCATCGCGACCGGCGGCCGGTCCTTCGCCGCCAGCCGCGCGTTCAGTTCGTCGAGCGAAGCCTGCGAGACCACGAGGATCGGGAAGCCGTCGCTGAAGGCGTTCTCCGCTTCGAGGGGGCCGGTCCAGGCGCGGCTGGACAGGCGCCTGTGTTCCGGGTCGAAGCGCACCAGCCGCAGCGGCTGGCGCAGGAAGTCGCTGAACCACTGCGCGGCCAGATCGCCCATGTCGTAGGCCGCCACCTCGTCGTTCCACACGCGCACCCGTGTCGGCGTCTCCACCGTGTCGAGCGCGAGGTGCAGCGCCAGCATGCCGGGCGCGCGCAGCACCAGCTCGCTGTGGCGCAGCTCGGTGGCGACCAGCGCCATGCGCGGCAGCTCGCGCTGGCTGAGGAAACCGCCACCGGCGTCGACCACCATCCAGGCGCGGTCGAACTCGAAGCCGGTCTCGATCAGCAGCACCTCGCTCAGGCTGACGCCCGCGCAGGACTTCACCGGGTGCACGTGCAGGCCGGTGATCGTGATGTCGAAATCGCTCATTGGTGCACCCTGCGCACTTCGTGTGGTCCCGCCGGGGGGATCCGGGCCGGCTTGGGAGCGGCCCGGCGCTCGGCCCGCGACGAAGCGAATACGGGATGTCTCATGACTTTCACCGCCCGAAGAGCTTCTTCAGCTCGTCCCTGGCCTTGTCTTTGGCCTTTTCCTTCACCTGCTCCTTGGCCGACGGCGCCGAGGCGCCGCTCGCGGCGGCAGCCGGGGCCTCGCTGCCACCGAGCAGGCCGCCGAGCACCCCCTTCGCGCGCTCGCCGAGCGCCCCCCGGGCCGCGCCGCCGAGCACGGCAGCACTCACCGCGGACCACTGGACCTTGTAGTCGACCGCCTCGAAGGGGCCGACCAGTTGCACCGGCACCGTCACGCCTTTCAGCAACGCGAGGTCGGCGCCGCCCTGGCCTTCGGCCGTGCCGGTGACGGTGGCCTTGGCCAGGTAGTCGACCCGGCCCCGGCCGATGTCCACCAGGCCGTCGCCGCCCACGCGCAGGAAGGGGCTCTTGGCCGACAGGTCCTTGCTGCGCGCCACGCCGTCGGCGATGGCGAAGCTGGCGCTGATCTCGGAGAAGTCGGTCTTCTCCTCGGCGCTCGAGGCCTGCACCGCGTCCTTGTTCAGCGTGACCGCCGAGCGCCACTGCCGCAGCGTCTTCGCGAGGTTGATGCCGCGCACCGCACCGTCGCGCAGCTCGAACGCGGCCTTGCCGTCGAGCGCCTGCTTGAGGCGCTGCACGCTGGCGCCCTGCGTCGTGACGTCGGCCGTCACGCGGCCCTTGCCTTCCAGCTTCTTGAACTGCGCCACGTCGGTCAGCAGCGCGGCGATGTCGACATCGGTCGCGTCGAGCTTCAGGCCGACGCGCTGCGCAGCGCGGTCGGCGCCGGCTTGCGCGGAGGCCTGGGCCGCGAAGCGCCCGCCCCAGGCCCGGCCACTCAGGTCGCTGACGCGCAGCACGCCGCCGGCGAGCGTGGCGTCGAGCGCCGCCTCGCCGATGCGGTAGGGCGGATAGACCAGCGTGCCGGCGCGCAGGCTGAAGCGGCCGTCGACCGCCTTCAGTGCGCTCAGGTCGACCGGCGTGTCGGCGGCCGGTTTTTCACCCGCCGGCTTGGTCTGGCCGGAGGGCGGCGCGACGAAGCGCGTCAGGTCGAGCGCCGCGAAGCGGGCCTGGGCATCGATGTAGGGCACGGGCCTGGCCAGGTCGGCGCGGCCGCCGGCGTTGAACTTCTGCTCGTTGATCGTGCCGTCGAAGCGCCAGCTCGCCTCCTTCGCGCCGGCCTGCGCCTGCCCTTGCAGCGCCAGGTTCACCGGTGGCAGCGCAGGGTCGGTGAAGGCGAGCTTCAGCGTCAGCGCATCGAGCGCGGCGGCCAGCGGCTGCGGCGCGAGGGTCAGGTCGCTGCGGACCTCGCCGTTCACCGTGCGGCCGGCGCCGCTGCCCTTGACGGCGAGCCGCAGCCCCGGCACGCGGATGCGCTCGAAGTTGCCGCTCGGCGCCTGCGACTCGAAGTCGATCTGCACCGTGCCGACCGCCGCACCGCCTTTCAGCGACGCGTTGCCTTTGAGCGCGCTGCCCTCGAGCGTGTCGCCGGCCACCGCGAGCTTCGGCCACGCGAGCTGGGCGGCGACGGCGTTCTCGCCGCTGCGGCCGGCCAGCTTCACGTCGAGCGCATCGAGCCGCAGGGTGCGCTTCGGCGGGTCGAAGCGCAGTGCATCGAGCGTCAGCGTGCTGTCCTTCAGTGCCAGGCCGAGGCGCTCGCCGGACACGGTGAGCCGGAGCTTGTCGGCCTGCAGTGCGCCGCTCGGCCCGTCGTAGGCCAGCGCCCCGGCCAGGCGGGCGTCGAGTTGCTTCACCTGGAAGCCTTCGCCGCGCAACGCCAGCGTCATGTCGCGCAGCGCCACGCTGGCCGGCGCACCGGCCGGCAGTGCGAGCTCGATCCGGCCGGCGAGCTCGACCCCGGCGTCGAGCTTCGGTTGCGCGAGCATCGCCCGGCCGCTGAACTGGATCGGTGACTCGGCCCCGTCGGCCAGCCGCCCGGTGCTGAACTCCTCGACGACGAGGCGGCCGTCGAGGCCCGACGGCAGGTCCTTCACCGTGGCCTGCAGGTCCTTGAACTCGATCGCGCTGACATCGAACTTCAGGGCCTTCGATGGGGCATCGGCGGGCGCGCCCACCGATGCCTCGGGCGCGGTGGGGCCCAGCAGGTCGTCGATGTTGCGTCGGCCTTCGGCGTCGCGGGTGTAGCGCACGCGCACGCCGCGCGCCGACACGCGGTCGACCGCCAGCTGCTGGCGCAGCAGCGGCATCACCTGCACCGCGAGCGTGGCTTCCTGCAGGGCGGCGAATTCCTCCGGCCTATGGTGCTCGCTGAGCTTCACGTCGCGCAGCGTCACCTCGATGCGCGGAAAGACCGACAGGCCGATGGCCCCGTCGATCGCCAGCGTGCGTGCCTTGTGTTCGCGCATCCAGTCGATCAGCAAGCCCTTGTAGCGGTTGGGATCGAAGCTCGCGACGAGGTAGGCCGCGGCGGCCACGGCGAGGCCCAGCAGCACGGCCAGGGCGATCAGGGAGCGACGGAGCCAGACGGGCATGACGCGGGCCGGGGCGGCAAGCCCCATGCAGTGGCGGTCGGGGCATTGTGCCGCCGGCCATGATGCGCACAGGGCGCTCCCTACAATGTGAATCGCAATGAAGCATTTCGACGTGAGCGTGCGGGGCCGCGGTGCGGTGGGGCAGGCGCTGGCCCTGGCGCTGGCCCGCATCGGGCTGCGCGTGGCGCTGTCCGGCGCGCCCGCACCGGGCGGGCCGGACGTGCGCACCTACGCGCTCGGTGCCCGCTCGGTCGCGCTGCTGCAGCAACTCAAGGTGTGGAGTGCCCTGCTCGGCGCCACGCCGCCGGCCGCGACCCGCGTGCTCGACATGCAGGTGGCCGGCGATGCCGGTGGCGCGATCGAGTTCAGCGCCTGGCAGCAGTGCGTCGGCGAACTCGCGTGGATCGTCGATGCGGCTGCGCTGGAGCGCGAGCTCGCTACCGCGCTGCGCTTCGCACCCCATGTCACGCTGCTCGACGAGGCGCCGCCCGCCACGCTGACCGCGCTGTGCGACGGCAAGGATTCCGGCGAGCGCGAGGCGCTCGGCATCGAGGTCGAACGCTTCGACTACGGCCAGCGCGCGATCGCCGCGCGGCTGGCCAGCGACCGGCCGCACCAGGGCATCGCGCGGCAGTGGTTCCGCTCGCCCGACGTGCTGGCGCTGCTGCCCTTCGACCTGCCGGGCGAGCCGGGCGGCTACGGCCTGGTCTGGTCGCTGCCCGATGCGCGTGCGGCCGACTTGCTGGCGCTGGACGGTGCGGCGTTCGAGCAGGCGCTGAACGAGGCGAGCCAGGGCCGTGTCGGGCGGCTGGCCTTGCGCAGCGCGCGGGCGGCCTGGCCGCTGCGGCTGGCGCGCGCGACGCGCTGGCATGGGTCGGGCTGGGTGCTGCTCGGCGATGCCGCCCACGTGGTGCATCCGCTGGCCGGGCAGGGCCTGAACCTGGGGCTGGCCGACGTCGACACGCTGTGCGCCGTGATCGCCGAGTGCCGGCGCCGCGAGGCCTGGCGCTCGCTCGGCGACGAGAAACTGCTCGCCCGCTATGCCCGCCAGCGCGCCGTGCCGACCTGGGCCATGGGCCGGGTGACCGACGGCCTGTTGCAACTATTCGCACACCAGAGCGGCCCGGTGAGGGAACTCCGCAACCGCGGCCTGAGTCTCGTGAATCATGTGCCCGCGCTGAAACGCTGGCTCACCGACCGCGCGTTGCGGGGCTGAGGCTCCGGATCACGCCGCCGCGCACCCGAAGGATTCCCATGAAGATCAAGACTGCCGTTCTGGCGGCCGCCACCGTTGCGGCCCTCGCCACCCCCCTCGCACTGACCGCCGTGGCCCAGGTGCCGCAGGAGACGGTGATCCGCAAGGCGATCACTGAACGCCTGAGCAGCGGCGCGAAGATCGACGAGGTGAACAAGGCGCCTGTCCCCGGCCTGTTCGAGGTGCGCATCGGCAACGATGTCTTCTATACCGATGCCGAAGGCGCTTACCTGATCCGCGGCGAGATCCTCGATCTGAAGACCAAGCGCAACCTGACCGAGGAGCGCCTGAACAAGCTCAATGCGATCGATTTCGCGTCGCTGCCGCTGAAGGATGCGCTGGTGTGGAAGACCGGCACCGGCGCCCGCAGGATCGCGGTCTTCGCCGACCCGAACTGCGGCTATTGCAAGCGCTTCGAGAAGGAACTCTCCAACGCCAAGGACCTGACGGTCTACACCTTCCTGATTCCCATCCTCGGCGGCGACTCGCCGGAGAAGGCCAACGCGATCTGGTGCGCGAAGGACTCGTCGGTGGCGTGGCGCAACTGGATGGTCGACGGCGTGCAGCCCCCGAAGCTGCTGGGCGCCTGTGCGTCGCCCATCGAACGCAACGTGGAGCTGAGCCGCAAGCACCGCGTCAATGGCACGCCGGCGATCGTGTTCGAGGACGGCACGCGCGTGCCGGGCATGCTGACCGCGCCACAGCTGGAAAAGCAACTCGCGGGCAGCGGCAAGTCCTGAGCGGGGTGGTCTCGCCGTGACGGAATGGGGCCTGCGGGCCCCTTCGTCGTTTCTGCACCGGCCGTGCGCGCCGGTCGGAGCGTGCGGCTGCGGCGACAATCCAGCCCGCGCTCCGAACTTCTCCCGCCGTTTCCGTGGTCACTGCCGAATCCGCCTCCGTCACCCTGAATCTCGCCCCGCATCCGCTGGCACTGCGCCTCGGGTATGCCGGCCTGATCCCCTTCGTGCTGGGGGCCTTGCTGACCTGGCTGGTGCGGCCCGACGCCCACCCCTACGTGACCGATGCGCTGGCCAAGTACGCGGCGCTGATCGTCTCGTTTCTCGGTGGCGTCCACTGGGGCCTGGGCCAGCGCCAGGCGCTGCCGTCGCCGAGCCGCTTCGTCTGGGCGGTGGCGGTGATGCTGCTGGCCTGGATCGCGGTGGTGATGCCGCCCTACGCAGGCCTGGCCGCGCTCGGCGCGTTGCTGGTCGCCTGCTATGTCGTCGACCGCCGCGTCTATCCGGCGCACGGCCTGGGCACCTGGCTGGTGCTGCGCTTTCGGCTCAGCGCGGTGGCCAGCCTGAGCTGCTTCATTGCCGCGGCCGGCAGCTGAGAACGGCGCCACTTTTCCGGACAAGACGTCTCGATGATCCGTTACCGCCTCGAGGTGGCCGATGCCCCGGCCCACCAGTTCCGCGTCACCGTCACCATCGCCCGGCCGGCCGCCGAGCAGGCACTGAGCCTGCCGGTGTGGATTCCCGGCAGCTACCTGGTGCGCGAGTTCGCCCGCCACCTGTCGCAGCTCGAAGCGCGGCAGGGGGGGCAGGCCGTGCCGCTGGTGCAGGGCGACAAGGCCGGCTGGGTGGCGCACTGCCGCGGCCGTGCCACGCTGGTGGTGAGCTATGTCGTCTACGCCTTCGACACCTCGGTGCGCGCGGCCTACCTCGATGCGCAGCGCGGCTTCTTCAACGGCACCGGCGTGTTCCTGCGCGTGCACGGCCGCGAGTGCGAGCCGCAGCAGCTCGCGCTGGGCCCGCTGCCCAAAGGCTGGCAGGTCGCCACCGCGCTGCCGGCGGCCGGCAAGGGCTTCGAAGCGGTCGACTACGATGAACTGGTCGATCACCCGGTCGAGCTGGGCCGCTTCTGGCGCGGCAGCTTCAAGGCCGGTGGCGCGCCGCACGAGTTCGTCGTCGCCGGCGCCTTGCCGAGCTTCGACGGCGAGCGCCTGCTGGCCGACAGCCGCCGGATCTGCGAGGCGCAGATCGCCTTCTGGCACGGTGGCAAGAAGCCGCCGTTCAAGCGCTACGTCTTCCTGCTGAACGCGGTCGACGACGGCTACGGCGGCCTCGAACACCGTGCCAGCACTGCGCTCATCGCCAACCGCCGCGACCTGCCGCGCAGCGGCATGAAGTCCGCCGGCGAAGGCTACGCGACGCTGCTCGGGCTGATCAGCCACGAGTACTTCCACACCTGGAATGTCAAGCGCCTGAAGCCGCGCGACTTCGAGCACTACGACTACACGCGCGAGAACTACACCGAGCTGCTGTGGTTCTTCGAGGGCTTCACGTCCTATTACGACGACCTGGTGCTGCGGCGCGCCGGCCTGATCGACGAGGCGCGCTACCTGAAACTGCTGGCGAAGACCGTCAACAACGTGCTCGGCACGCCGGGTCGTGCGGTGCAGAGCGTCGCCCAGGCGAGCTTCGACGCCTGGGTCAAGTACTACCGACCCGACGAGAACACCGTCAACGCCACCGTCAGCTACTACACCAAGGGTTCGCTGGTCGCGCTGGCGCTGGACCTCACGCTGCGCAGCGAAGGCAGCGGTTCGCTCGATGACGTGATGCGCGGCCTGTGGGCCCGAGGCAGCGGCGGGTCTCACGGCCGTGCTGCCGGGGGGCCGATCACGGAGGACGACATCGCTGCGGTGCTGGCCGAGGTCGGCGGGCGCTCGTATGCGCACGAACTCGCGGCCTGGGTGCACGGGACCGGCGAGCTGCCGCTCAAACCGCTGCTCGCGAGAGTCGGCGTCGCCTGGAGCGAAGACGCGCCCGTGCTCGCCCAGCGGCTCGGCGCGCGGCTCAGTGACGCCGGCGGCGTGCTCAGGCTGCAGTCCGTGATGCGCGGTGGCGCGGCCGAGCGGGCCGGGCTCGCGGCCGGCGACGAGCTGGTGGCGCTCGACGGCTGGCGCCTCAAACGCAGCGACGATCTGACGGCCCTGTGTGCCTTCGAGCGGCCCTTGCCGCTGCTGGCCGCACGCGACCAGCGCCTGCTCGAACTGACGCTGCCGGCCACGCAGGCCGCCGGCGCGGTGGTGCTCGGCATCGACGCGCAGGCCGACGCCGCGCTGCGCGCGCGCCGCCAGGCCTGGCTCGGCGGCGCCTGAAACCGCGGCGTGTCGTGACGCCCGCACGGCATCGCCCGCACCGGCCGGCGCGGCGGGGCGTCTTCGTGCTGCTGGTGGGGGCCACACTGCTGTTGCACGGTCTGCTGGCCGAGCGCGTGGGCGGCCTGCTCGAAGCCGGCCCGCAGGCCGACAACATCCCGCCGCGGCTGCAGGCCGCCTTCGTGCGCGAGCTGCAGCAGGCCGCACCACCGGCCGTCGCGCCGGCGCCGGCCGCGCCGCGGCGTCGGGCGCCTGCAGCGGCCGCCGCCCCGGCGGCCCGGCCGGCGTCGGTGCCGGACCCCGAGCCGGCCGAACCGCTGGCGGACCCGGGACCAGCAGCAGAACAGCCCGCCGCCTCGGAGCCGCCGCCCGCACCGTCGGATGTCGCCGCCGCCGCTGCGGCCGAGCCAGCCGCCAGCGCAGCGCAAGCCACGCCGCCGTCCGTCCCGGGCCAGCCCGCCTTCGCCTGGCCGGCATCGACGCGCCTGAGCTATACGCTCACCGGTTACGTGCGCGGCGAGGTGCTCGGCACGGCGCAAGTCGAGTGGGTGCGCGACGGCTCGCGCTACCAGGTGCACCTGGACGTGATCGTCGGCCCGGGCTTCGCGCCGCTGATGCAGCGCCGCATGACGAGCGACGGCGAGATCACGCCGCAGGGTCTGGCGCCGCAGCGCTACGACGAAGAGACGAAGCTCGCCTTCGGCCGCACACGCAGGGCCAGCCTGCAGTTCGACGCCGACGGCGTGACGCTGGCCAACGGCCAGCGCCACATCGGCCTGCCGGCCATGCAGGACACCGCCAGCCAGTTCGTGCAATTGACCTACCTGTTCACGACCGGCGCCGAGCGCCTGCAGCCCGGTGGGCGCATCGAGATGCCGCTGGCCCTGCCGCGGCGTGTGGACCGCTGGGTCTACGACGTGATCGGCGAGGAAGCGCTCGACACCCCCTTCGGTCGCGTGCCGGCCTGGCATTTGCGCCCTCGGCGCGAAGGCGATCCCAGCACGCTCAGCATCGAGGCCTGGTTCGCCCCCAGCCTGCAGTACCTGCCGGTGCGCATCGTGATCCGCCGCGGGGCCGACGAGTTCATCGACCTGATGATCGAGCGGCTGCCGCAGCAGGCCGAGGAGGTGCCACCGGGCGGTTCGGGTTCAGGCTCGGCGCTGCACTGAGTGAGCCGCGGGAAGCAGCCGGCCCTGCGTTCCAGCAGCCCCCCGGCCGCCGCGGTGCCCCGTGGCCGGCGGCAACGCCGTGGTGCGCCGCCCGGTACAGTGCGCCGATCTGCGAAAGGAGCGCCCGATGAGCTACGAGAACCTGCTGACCGACCTGCGCGGCAATGCCCCGCTGAAGACCGGCTGGATCACCCTGAACCGGCCCAAGGCGCTCAATGCGCTGAACGACGCCCTGATGGACGAACTGGGCCAGGCCCTGCAGGCCTACGACGCCGACGAGACAGTCGGCTGCATTGTCATCACCGGCAGCGAAAAAGCCTTCGCCGCCGGCGCCGACATCGCCGCGATGGCCGAATACGGCTACATGGATGTCTACAAGAGCGACTTCATCACCCGCAACTGGGAGACCATCCGGCGCGTGCGCAAGCCCATCATCGCCGCCGTGGCCGGCTACGCGCTGGGCGGCGGCTGCGAACTGGCGATGAGCTGCGACCTGCTGATCGCGGCCGACAACGCCGTGTTCGGCCAGCCCGAGATCAAGCTCGGCATCATCCCCGGCGCCGGCGGCACGCAGCGCCTGCCGCGGGCGGTCGGCAAGGCCAAGGCCATGGACCTCGTGCTCACCGGCCGCAACATGGACGCGCAGGAAGCCGAACGCGCCGGCCTCGTCTCGCGCCTGGTCCCGGCGGCGCGCCTGCACGAGGAAACCCAGGCGGCGGCCGACGCCATCGGCTCGATGAGCCTGCCCAGCGTGATGATGGCCAAGGACGCCGTCAACCGGTCGTTCGAAGGCAGCCTGTCCGAAGGCATCGCCTACGAACGCCGGTTGTTCCACGCCCTGTTCGCGACCGAAGACCAGAAGGAAGGCATGGACGCCTTCCGCAACAAGCGCAAGGCGCAGTTCAAGCAGCGCTGATCGCGGCGCGTTTTTCCTCCGCGAGCAGTTCGCTGAACTCCTCGTCGGTGAACAGCCTCGATCGGGTGTGGAAGGCCTTGCCCTCCGGCCCTTCGAGCGAGAAGGTGCCGCCGCCATGGCCGTCGATCACGTCGATGATCAGCTGCGTGTGCCGCCAGTACTCGTACTGTGCCTTGCCGATGTAGAACGGGCAGCCACCGATATCGCCGAGGTACACGTCCTGGGCTCCGATGGTGAGTTCCCCCGGCAAGTAGCAGTTGGCCGCACTGTTGTCGCAGCACCCGCCGGACTGGTGAAACATGAGCGTGCCGTGCTTGTGCTTGAGGATCTCGATGAGATCGAGCGCCGCGGCCGTGGCAATGACTTTTTCAATCATGTGGGTCACCCATTGAAAAAGGGGGTGGTTGCCCACCCCCTCGGTTTGCACGCGATGCGCGGGCTTCGGGATCAGAAGAAGCCGAGCTTGTTTTCGCTGTAGCTCACCAGGAGGTTCTTGGTCTGCTGGTAGTGGTCCAGCATCGCCTTGTGGTTCTCGCGGCCGATGCCCGACTCCTTGTAGCCACCGAAGGCGGCGTGCGCGGGGTAGGCGTGGTAGCAGTTGGTCCACACGCGGCCCGCCTTGATGGCGCGACCCATGCGATAGGCCACGTTGCCGTTGCGGCTCCACACGCCGGCGCCCAGGCCGTACAGCGTGTCGTTGGCGATCGCGAGGGCTTCTGCTTCATCCTTGAAGGTGGTCACGGCCAGCACCGGCCCGAAGATCTCTTCCTGGAAGATGCGCATCTTGTTGTGGCCCTTGAACAGCGTGGGCTTGACGTAGTAGCCGCCGTCGAGGTCGCCGCTCATGTGGGCCTGCTCGCCGCCGATGAGCACTTTCGCACCCTCCTGCTTGCCCAGGTCGAGGTAGGACAGGATCTTGGTCAATTGCTCCTTGGAGGCCTGCGCACCCATCATGGTGTCGGTGTCCAGCGGGTTGCCCATCTTGATGGCGGCCACGCGCTTGAGCACTCGCTCCATGAACTTGTCGTAGATCGACTCGTGAATCAGCGCGCGCGACGGGCAGGTGCAGACCTCGCCCTGGTTGAACGCGAACAGCACCAGGCCTTCGATCGCCTTGTCGAGGAAGGCGTCGTCCTTGTCCATCACGTCGGCGAAGAAGATGTTCGGCGACTTGCCGCCCAGCTCCAGCGTGGCCGGGATCAGGTTGTTGGCCGCGGCCTGCGCGATCACGCGGCCGGTGGAGGTGGAGCCGGTGAAGGCGATCTTGGCGATGCGCTTGCTGGTGGCCAGCGGCATGCCGGCTTCGCGGCCGAAGCCGTTGACGATGTTGAGCACGCCCGGCGGCAGCAGGTCGGCGATCAGTTCGGCCAGCACCAGGATGCTGATCGGGGTCGATTCGGCGGGCTTGAGCACCACGCAGTTGCCGGCGCCGAGGGCCGGAGCCAGCTTCCAGGCGGCCATCAGGATCGGGAAGTTCCACGGGATGATCTGGCCGACGACGCCGAGCGGCTCGTGGAAGTGATAAGCCACCGTGGTTTCGTCGATCTCGCTGACGCCGCCTTCCTGCGCACGCAGGCAGCCGGCGAAATAGCGGAAGTGATCGACGGTGAGCGGGATGTCGGCGTTGAGCGTTTCGCGGATCGGCTTGCCGTTGTCCACGCTTTCCGCATAGGCCAGCAGTTCCAGGTTGGCTTCGATGCGGTCTGCGATCTTCAGCAAGACACCGGCGCGCTCGGGAGCCGAGGTGCGACCCCATTGGTCGGCCGCCGCGTGGGCGGCGTCGAGTGCCAGTTCGATGTCCTCAGGGCCCGAGCGGGCCGCGCGGGTATAGGGCTTGCCGGTGATCGGCGTGATGACGTCGAAGTACTGCCCCTTGACTGGCGGCACGAACTTGCCGCCGATGAAGTTGTCGTAGCTGGGCTTGAAGATGACCTTGGAATCGGGCGAGCCGGGATAGGCGTAGAGCATGGCGTGTCTCCAATGGATGAGGGTTGCGTTGCAATCGGTCGGGGTCAGCTGTGTTTGTGGCTCGCCCGTTGCCTAGAACCCTCGAGGGCGCAGGGATCATGCCAAGTGGCTTTTGCGCCTCGGGGGCGCCGATCCATTGCAGTAATCGCGGGGGCGGAGTGCTACCCGATGCGCCATCTCGCGCGGTGGCGGCGTCAATTGCTACCGCGTGGAGCAGGCGCGTAGCAGAGCACACAAAGACCCTCCTATGCGGTGCAGTGCATAGGCCCGGCGGGCTCTCGCCAGCACTCACGGTTTGCGCATACGAGGGTGTTCAAGCCCCGGCAGGCCACGGTGGTGGCAGCGCTGGGGCGGGTTGCTGTGTGGAGTGAAGTAAAGGAGGAGGGCCGGGCGAGAGCCCGGCCCCGGGGGACATGAACGCAACACAGCAACCCGGCGCGGCGCCCGCGCTGGGGTTGGACAGTCAGCGTTCAGGACAAAGACACCGGCTTCAATCTGATGCGTTTGAATGCAATGGCGTATCAGGCTTCGCGGCGCAGTGCGGGGAACAAGATCACGTCGCGGATGCTCGGCGAATCGGTCAGCAGCATCATCAGCCGGTCGATGCCGATGCCGCAGCCGCCGGTGGGCGGCAGGCCGTGCTCGAGAGCGCGGATGTAGTCGGCATCGAAGTACATCGCCTCTTCGTCGCCGGCCTCCTTGTTCGCCGCCTGGGCTGCGAAACGCGCCGCCTGGTCCTCGGGGTCGTTCAGCTCGGAGAAGCCGTTGCCGAACTCGCGGCCGGTGATGAAGAGCTCGAAGCGCTCGGTGATCGCCGGGTTGGCGTCGGACGCACGCGCGAGCGGCGAGACCTCGACGGGGTAGTCGACGATGAAGGTCGGCTGCCAGAGCTTCTCCTCGACCGCGGCCTCGAACAGGCCGAACTGCAATTCGGCCAGGCCCCAGTGCGACGGCGCTTCCTCGCCATGGGCCTTCAGCTTCGCGCGCAGCACGGCCGCATCGTCGGCTTCGGCCTCGCGAAGGCCGGCATGGACCACGAGCGAATTGCGCACCGACAGGCGCTGGAACGGCGACTCCAGATCGACCACCCGGCCGCCGTAGCCGAGCTGCGCCGTGCCGACGGCCTTGCGCGCGGCGTGGCGCAGGATCTGTTCGGTGAAGTCCATCAGGTCGTGGTGGTTCCAGTAGGCCGCGTAGAACTCCATCATCGTGAACTCGGGGTTGTGCCGCACCGACACGCCCTCGTTGCGGAAGCTGCGGTTGATCTCGAACACGCGCTCGAAGCCGCCGACCACCAGGCGCTTCAGGTAGAGCTCGGGCGCGATGCGCAGGAACATCTGCTGGTCGAGCGCGTTGTGGTGGGTCACGAAGGGCTTGGCGTTCGCGCCGCCCGGGATGGGGTGCAGGATCGGCGTCTCGACCTCGAGGAAGCCGTGCTCGACCATGAACTGGCGGATCGAGCTGACGGCCTTGCTGCGGGCGCGAAAGCGCTCGCGCGAGCTCTCGTCCATGATCAGGTCGACCTCGCGCTGGCGGTACTTCAGCTCCTGGTCGGCCATGCCGTGGAACTTGTCGGGCAGCGGCCGCAGGCTCTTGGTCAGCAGCCGGATCGCGCTGACCTTGATGCTCAGTTCGCCGGTGCGCGTCTTGAAGAGCGTGCCCTCGGCGCCGAGGATGTCGCCCAGGTCCCAATGCTTGAAGGCGGCCAGCAGCTCGGCGCCCACGGCGTCGGACGTCACGTAGAGCTGGATGCGGCCCGAGCCGTCCTGCAGCGTCGCGAAGCAGGCCTTGCCCATCACGCGCTTGAGCATCATGCGCCCGGCCACCGACGCCGCGGTCGGCAGTGCTTCCAGCTCCTCGTTCGTCTTGCCTTCGTGCAGGCGATGCAGGTCGACGGCATGGTCGCCAGGCTTGAAATCGTTCGGGAAGGCCACGCCCCGGGCGCGGATCGCGGCGAGCTTTTCGCGCCGTTCGGCGATCAGCTGGTTGTCGTCGGCACCGGGTGCGCTGGGTGCCGGGGCGGCGGTCGGGGGCGTGGTGGTCATGGGTCGGTCCTGGGGAAGCGCCGGCAGCGGGCAGGGCGCGCGCTGAGGGCAAGCGGCGGATTTTAGAGACTGCCCCTGCTGCAGCCGGCCCGGCCCACGCCGGCACGGCCCGGTGTCCCTGACAATCAGCCGCCGCGCTCCTTCCTGCCGTCCTCCCCCGATGCCGCCCCGCTCGCTCGCCCGTGGCGCCGCCCTGAACCTGGCGGCGCGCCTCGCTGCGGTCGCGCTCGGCCTCGCCATCCTGGTCACGGTGGCCCGGCTCGGACCGGCAGTGCAGGGCGCGTTCGCGCTGTTCGTCGCGATCGAGTCGGCACTGCTGACGCTGTTCTCGGGCCTGGGCCTGCTGCTGGCGCGGGAGCTGTCGCACCGCGAGGCGCGGCCGGGTCCGCTGCTGGGCGCCTTGCTGCTCGCGGCGCTGGGTCTGGGCGTCGTGGCCGCGCTGGTGCTGCTCGGCGCATCGGTCTGGGCCGAGGCCGAGCCCTACCGTCACCTGTGGCTGCTGGCGCTGGCCGCGCCTTTCCTGCTGCTGGTGCCGACCGCCAGCGGCCTGTGGCTCGGCCAGGGGCGCATGGGGCCGCTCAATGCGCCGCAGGTCGCGGCACCGGCGCTCGTGCTCGGTCTGCTGCTGGTCCTGACGCAGGGCGCCGCACCCGCGGCGCTCGCGGTGCTTGCCGCCTGGGTGCTCGGCAAGGCGCTGGTCGGCGTGTGCACCGGGCTTGCCGCCTGGCGCGACGCCGGCCCGGCCGCACCCGACGCCGGTCCGTTGCGCGGGCAGTGGCGCTTCGTCGCCACGATCGGCGCGACCAACGTGGTGAGCCTGCTCAACTACCGCGCCACGCTGTTCCTGCTCGAGCGCCATGGCGGGCTGGCCGAGGCGGGCGTGTACTCGGTCGCGGTGCAGGTGGCCGAGCTGCTGTGGCTGCTGTCGTCGGCGGTCACGGTCTCGGCCTACCACCGCATCGGCGCGCCCGATGCGCAGCAGGCCGCGCGCACCACCTTGCGCGCGGTGCAGGTCAACCTGCTCGCGACGCTGGCCGCCGCACCGCTGCTCTACGCCGGCGCCACGCTCGCGCTGCCGCGTGTGCTGGGGGCCGCCTATGCCGGTGCGCTGCTGCCGCTGGGGCTGCTGCTGCCGGGCATCGCCGGCTACGCGGCGGCGTCCAGCCTGTCGGCCTACTACACCAACCAGCGCGGCCGGCCGCAGTGGTCGGCCGCCATCGCCGGGCTGTCGCTGGCGCTGACGCTGGCGATCGCGGCCTGGAGCATTCCGCGCTACGGCGCGGCGGGGGCGGCGCTGGCCACCTCGCTGGCCTATGGACTCGCGATCGCGGTCGCGCTGGCGCTGTTTCTTCGCGATACCAGGCTGCCCTGGACGGCCTTGTTCGGGGGCCGGCACACGCGACAATCCGGGCTGGCATGAACGGCTTCAAACGTCCCCTGATCCAGCTCTGGCAGCGCCTGATGGCGCCGCGCATGGTCTACGGCGTGCGCAGCGCCGATGGCGCCTGGCGCGAGCACAGCCGCGTCGGCAGCCACACGCACGTCGAAGCGCCGCGGCGGCTGATGCTGGGCGACCATGTGTTCATCGGTCACTTCAATTTCATCGACGCCTCGGGCGGCCTGGTGATCGACGAGGGCTGCCAGATCACCAACTTCGTCTCGGTGCTGACGCATTCGAGCCACCTGGCGCTGCGCCTGGAGCGCGAGCGCTACTGGAGCCACGAGGCACCGGCCGGCATGCAACGCGCACCGGTGGCGCTCGGCGCCTGGAGTTTCATCGGCCCGCACAGCGTGATCGCACCTGGCACGACGCTCGGCCGCGGCGTGCTGGTCAAGGCCTGCAGCTATGTCAGCGGCAGCGTGCCCGCCTTCGCCATCGTCGAGGGCCAGCCGGCGCGCGTGGTCGGCGACACGCGCGAGCTCGACCGCGCATGGATCGAGCAGCACGAGGCCAGCTACGGCGAGTCGGCGCGCATGGCCTACGAGGCCTGGGCCGCGGAAGGTGTGGGGCCTTGAAACGGATCCTCTTCTTCGCCGACGCGAGCAACATCCACACCCAGCGCTGGGTGCGCGAGATCGCGCAGCGCGGCTTCGACTGCGTGGTCGTCACGCGCCGGCCGGCCGAGGTGCCGGGCGCCAGCGACGTCATCGCGGTGCGGCCCGGCGGTGACGCGGCGGGCTGGTTCCTGGCGATCCCGGAGGTGCAGCGCCTCGCGCGCCGGCTGGCGCCGCAGTGGCTGCACGGCCACTACGTCACGTCCTATGGGCTGTGGGCAGGGGCCTGTTCGCTTGGCGCCCAGGTACCCAGGGTGCTGACGGCCTGGGGCTCCGACATCCTCGTGACCCCGCGCGCACCCGGCCTGCGCGGCGGTGCGATGGCGGCGCTGGTCGGCTGGTCGCTCAAGCGCGCGCGGCTCATCACCGCCGACTCGCAGGACATGCTGGCCGAGATCCGCCGCTACGGCGTGACGGCGCGCTGCGAGGAAGTGCTGTGGGGCGCGGACACCGAGCGCTTTCGCCCGGGCCGGCCGGCCGCCGACTTCGAGATCGCGAGCCTGCGCAACTGGGAAGCCAACTACAACATCGACACCGTGCTGCGCGCGCTCGCACGCTTGCGCACGGTGCGCCCGCAGGCGAATGCAACACTGCACCTGCTCGGCGGCGGGCCCGATGAGGCGGCGCTGAAGGCGCTCGCCGTGGAGTTGGGCCTGCCCGCGGACGCGGTGCGCTTCCTCGGCCGCGTGGGCGACGCGGCGATGATCGCGACGCTGCAGCGCTCGCGCGTGTCGCTCAGCGTGCCGAGCAGCGACGCGACCTCGGTCTCGCTGCTCGAATCGATGGCCTGCGGGCTGCCGGTGGTGGCGAGCGACCTGCCGGCCAACCGGCAGTGGATCGCCGGCGACACCGACCTGATCGTGCCGGCGCGCGACCCCAGCGCGCTGGCGGCGGCGCTGCTGCGGCTGCACGACGAGCCGGACTTCGCCCGTGCCGAAGGCCAGCGCAACCGCGAACTGGCGGTCCAGCGCGCGTCGCGCCGCGTGCAGATGGATCGCATGGCGGTGCTCTACGACTCGCTGCGCCTGCGGGCGCCGGCTCCGGCGGCATGAGCGGCAGACGCGTCAGCGTGATCGCCCCGTGCCGCAACGAGCGCGATCATGTCGCCGCGTTCTGCGACGCGCTCGCGCAGCAGCAGTTGCCGCAGGGCGTCGAGCTCGAGGTGCTGGTGGCCGACGGCATGAGCGACGACGGCACGCGCGAGCTGCTCGCGCAGCGCTGTGCGGCGGATGCGCGCTTCGTGATGGTCGACAACCCGAAGCGCATCGTCTCCAGCGGCCTGAACCGCTGCCTCGAGCGGGCGCAGGGCGAGGTCATCGTGCGCATGGACCTGCACACGCGCTACGAGAGCGACTACATCGCCGAATGCCTGGCGGCGCTGGCGCGCACACGGGCGGCCAATGTCGGCGGGCCCTGGCGGGCCGAAGGCGAGGGCGCGACCCAGGAAGCCATCGCTGCGGCCTTCCAGTCGCGCTGGGTGACGGGCGGGGCGCGCTCGCGCGACCTCGGCTACGAAGGGCCGGCCGACACCGTCTACCTCGGCTGCTGGCCGCGCGCGACCTTCGACCAGTTCGGGCCCTTCGACGAGAGCCTGGTGCGCAACCAGGACGACGAGCACAACCTGCGGCTCACGCGGGGAGGGGCGGTTGTCTGGCAGAGCGCGCGCATCGTCTCGGCCTACCGGCCGCGCGAAACCCTCGCGCAGCTGTTTCGCCAGCAACTGCAGTACGGCTACTGGAAGCCCTTCGTGATGCGCAAGCACCGCCAGGCGGCAGCGCTGCGGCAGCTGGTGCCGGGCGCCTTCATCGCCGCGATGGGCCTGCTGGCGGTGCTGGGGCTGGTCTGGCCGGCGGCGGGTGCCGGCTTCACGCTGCTGGGCCAGCTGTACGGGCTGTACGTGGTGGTCGCTTCACTGGTCGTGGCCCAGGAGGAGGGTTTCGACCTGCTACTGTACGTGCCGCTGGTGATCGTGACCTACCACGCCGGCTACGGCCTCGGCACGCTGCGCGGCTGGCTCGATGTGCTGCGGCACCGGCCGCCGTCGCCCGCGTACGGTGGGCTGACGCGATGAGCCTGTACGGCCGCCAAGGGCCACGAAAGGCCCTCTCCCGGTCCCCGGGCGAATGTTCCCGCTCGGCGGGACAGCGCGCAGCGCGAAGGGTGCCCCGATGAGCCCGCACGGCCGCCCGAAGGGCGAATGCTCCCGCTCGGCGGGACAGCGCGCAGCGCGAAGGGTGCCCCAATGACGCTGCCGGCCGACGGCGAGGCCCGGGCCGTGACCGAGCGCTATGCGCGCCGCGACCCGCAGGCCGACGCGCAGCGCTACAGCTTGTTCGACGCCGCCGCGCTGCAGGCACACCAGGAGCGCCTGCGCGCGGTGCTCGCGCTGTGGCGGCGGCAGGGGTGGACCGGCCTGCAGGGCCGCGACCTGCTCGAAGTCGGCTGCGGCATGGGCGGCAACCTGCTCGACCTGCTGCGCCTGGGCGCCGACCCGGCACGGCTGGCCGGGATCGAGCTGCAGGGCGCGCGCGCCGCCGCGGCGCGGCGCGTGCTGCCGCCCACGGTGCGGGTGATCGAGGGCGACGCCACCGCGGCCGAGCTGCCCGCCGAGAGCCAGGATGCCGTGCTGGCCTTCACCGTGTTCTCGTCCGTGCTCGACGAGGCGGCACAAAAAAGGCTCGCGCATGCAATGTGGCACTGGGTGCGTCCAGGTGGGGGGGTGATGTGCTACGACTTCGCGGTGGACAATCCGTACAACCCCGATGTACGCGGGGTGCCGGTGGCGCGGCTGCGGGCGCTGTTTCCGCAGGCGCGGGCCGAGGTGCGGCGCGTGACGCTGGCGCCGCCGATTGCACGCGCCGCGGCCCGGCTCCATCCTCGCCTGCCCGCCTGGTTGAACGCCCTGGCGCCGCTGCGCACGCACCGCTTGTGCTGGCTCGAGAAACTCTGAAGAACCGAAAGGGATGATGCGATGAAGATCACCGTGGTGGGTACCGGCTACGTCGGGCTGGTCACCGGCGCTTGCCTGGCCGAGATGGGCAACCACGTGCTGTGCCTGGACCTCGATGCGCGCAAGATCGAGATGCTCAATGCCGGCGGCATCCCGATCCACGAGCCGGGCCTGGAAGAGGTGGTCCAGCGCAACGCGGCCGCCAAGCGGCTGGAGTTCACCACCGATGTCGACCGCGCCGTGGCCCACGGCACGCTGCAGTTCATCGCGGTCGGCACGCCGCCCGACGAGGACGGCTCGGCCGACCTGCAGTACGTCGTCGCCGCGGCGCGTGCGATCGGCGAGCGCATGACCGACTACAAGGTCGTGATCGACAAGAGCACCGTGCCGGTCGGCACCTCCGAGAAGGTGCGCTCGGCCATCGATGCCGCGCTGGCCGAGCGCGGCGTGCGGGTCGGCTTCGCGATCGTCAGCAACCCCGAGTTCCTGAAGGAGGGCGCCGCGGTGGCCGACTTCATGCGCCCCGACCGCGTGGTGATCGGCGCCGACGACGAGCGTGCCATCCTGCTGATGCGCTCGCTCTACGCGCCCTACGTGCGCAACCGCGACCGCGTGCTGGTGATGGACCTCAAGAGTGCCGAGTTCACCAAGTACGCTGCCAACTCCATGCTCGCCACCCGCATCAGCTTCATGAACGAGCTGTCGCGCGTGGCCGAGGCGGTGGGCGCCGACATCGAGCTGGTGCGCCAGGGCATCGGCAGCGACCCGCGCATCGGCACCCAGTTCCTGTATGCCGGCTGCGGCTACGGTGGCTCCTGTTTCCCGAAGGACGTGAAGGCGCTGATCCGCTCGGCGAGCGAAGCGGGGCAGGAGCTCGAGCTGCTGACCGCCGTGGAGTCGGTCAACGACCGGCAAAAGCAGGTGCTCGGCGACAAGATCGTCGCCCGCTTCGGCGCCGACCTGAGCGGCAAGCGCTTTGCGCTGTGGGGCCTGGCCTTCAAGCCCGGCACCGACGACATGCGCGAGGCACCGAGCCGCGTGCTGATCGAGCGACTCACCCGGGCGGGCGCACGGATCACGGCCTACGATCCGGTGGCGATGGACGAGGCGCGCCGCGCCATGCCCGGCCAGGCCGGCCTGAGCTATGCGGACTCGGCCGTGGCTGCGCTCGAAGGGGCCGATGCCCTGGTCATCGTGACCGAGTGGAAGGAGTTCCGCAGCCCCGACTTCGACGCCATCGGCCGCATGCTGCGCACACCGCTGGTGTTCGACGGCCGCAACCTGTTCGAGCCGGCGCTGATGAAGGAACTCGGCATCGAATACCACGCGATCGGGCGCCCGCTCGCATGACGCAGCCACCCTTCCTGCCGTTCGCGTTGCCCGAGATCGGCGAGGAGGAGATCGCTGAGGTCGTCGACACGCTGAGGTCGGGCTGGGTCACCACCGGACCGAAGGCGAAGCGCTTCGAGCAGGACTTCGCGGAGTTCCTCGGTTCACTCCCTCTCCCTCCGGGAGAGGGCCGGGGTGAGGGTCTGGGCGAGGGAGCCAGTGGCTTGTTGCCCGCGGACGCCCGGCCGCTCCATGCCATTGCCGTGAACTCGGCCACCGCCGGCCTGCACCTCGCGCTCGAGGCGCTGGGCATCGGGCCGGGCGACGAGGTCATCACCACCACCCACACCTTCACCGCGACGGCCGAGGTGGTGCGCTACCTCGGCGCCGACGTGGTGCTGGTCGACATCGACCCGGCCACGCTGAACATCGACCCGGTGCTCGTCGAGGCGGCGATCACGCCGCGCACCAAGGCCATCATCCCGGTCCACTACGCCGGGCTGGCGGCCGACATGCAGGCGATCCTCGCGATCGCCCGGCGGCACGGCCTGAAGGTGGTGGAGGACGCGGCCCATGCGCTGCCCGCCAGCTGCGGCGGCGCGCTGGTCGGCACGCTGGCGAGCGATGCCACGGTGTTCAGCTTCTACGCCAACAAGACCATCACCACCGGCGAAGGCGGCATGGTGGTCACGCGCGATGCGGAGCTCGCGAAGCGCGTGAAGGTGATGCGCCTGCACGGCATCAGCCGCGACGCTTTCGACCGCTTCACCGCCAAGACCCCGAGCTGGTATTACGAGATCGTCGCCCCGGGCTACAAGTACAACCTGACCGACATCGCCGCAGCACTGGGCATCCACCAGCTCAGGCGCGCGCACGGCTTCCAGCAGCGCCGCGCCGCCATCGCGCGGCGCTATCGCGATGCCTTCGCCGGCCTGCCGCTGCAACTGCCGCCCGGGCCCGCGGCCGGCGACCTGCATGCCTGGCACCTGTATGTGCTGCGGCTGACCGACGACGCGCCGTTCGATCGAGACGCCTTCATCGAGCGGCTGTTCGCGCTCGGCATCGGCGTCAGCGTGCACTACATCCCGCTGCACCAGCACCCCTACTGGCGCGAGCGCTACGCCCTGAGCGCCGCGCAGTTCCCGCACAGCCAGCACGCCTACGAGCGCATGCTGAGCCTGCCGCTGTACACGAAGATGAGCGAGGCCGACATCGAGCGCGTGATCGCGGCCGTGCAGCAGTTGCTGCGCGGCTGACCGAGGCCGCACCGATGGCCAAGCGGCTCGTCGATCTGCTGCTGGCGCTGGGCGGGCTGCTGCTGCTCGCGCCGCTGCTGCTGGTGATCGCGGCTGCCATACGGCTCGACTCGCGGGGGCCGGTGCTCTTTCGCCAGGAGCGCGTCGGCCGCCACGGCAGGCTGTTTCGCATCCACAAGTTCCGCACCATGGTGGCCGACGCATCGCGGCGCGGCCCGTCGCTGACGGTGGGCGACGACGCCCGCATCACGCGCGTCGGGCGCTGGCTGCGCGAGCGCCGGCTCGACGAGCTGCCGCAGCTGATCGACGTGCTGCTCGGCGACATGAGCGTCGTCGGCCCGCGGCCCGAGCTGCCGCGCTACGTGGCGCAGTACCCGGCGGCGCTGCGCGAGCGTGTGCTGTCGGTGCGGCCGGGCATCACCGACCCGGCGTCGCTGGCGCACCTGGACGAGAGCGCGCTGCTGGCGCGCGCGGCCGACCCCGAACGCGAATATGTCGAAGTGATCCTGCCGCGCAAGTTGCAGCTGGCCGCCGACTACGCGGATCGGGCCTCGACGGCGTCCGACCTGCGCGTGCTGTGGCGCACGCTGAAGATGCTGCTGGGATGCGGAAATCGATAATCACGGCCGCTCCGACTCCCCGCGACCCATGACCTCCTCGCCCTCCGTGTGGCACCGCCTCGATGCTTGCCTCACCCGCCTGCGCCCGCACCGCCAGCCGCTGTCGCTGCTGATCGACGCGGTGGTGATCGCGACCTGCTGGCAGTTCACCTACCTGTTCCGCCTCGGCTTCGAGCGCTGGCTCAGCGCGCGGCCCGGCTATGACGGCTGGGTGCTCCTGGGCATCGTGGCGGTCTACGTTGCGGTGTTCCTGCTGCTGCGCGTGCCGCGCGGCATGTGGCGCTTCTCCGGCTTCGGCGAGATCAAGCGCCTGACGATCGCCTGCACCCTGGCCGGCGGCGTGGCGGCGAGCGTTGTGCTGATCGCCGGGCTGCGCGAGGTGCCGCGCGCCGTGCTGGCGCTGCACCCCGTCGTCACGCTGATGGGCCTGGCCAGCGTGCGCATCGCCTACCGCATGCTCTACGAGCACCTGCGCGGCCAGATCTCCGGCAGCGCCAGCGAAACGCGGCGCGCGCTGGTGCTGGGCGCGGGCGACGCGGCGCGCCTGCTGCTGGCCGGCATCCAGCACCAGGGCTGGGTGGTGCTGGGCCTGCTGGACGACCACCCGGCCAAGCAGCGCTCGCGCATCGGTGGCGTGCCGGTGCTGGGGCCGCTCGCCAGCCTGGTCGAGCAGGTGCGCCTGCTCGACGTGAGCCACGTCATCATCGCCATGCCCTCGCTGCGCGGCGCGGCGCGGCGGCGCGTGATCGAGCTTGCGGCCGAGACCGGCCTGCCGGTGCTGACCGTGCCCTCGGCCGAGGAGCTGCTCGAAGGCGCCGCCGTCAGCCGCGTGCGCGACATCGAGCCCGACGACCTGCTGGGCCGCGAGCCGGTGGTGCTGGACGAGGCCGGCATCTCGGAATGCCTGAAGGGCAAGTGCGTGCTGATCACCGGCGCCGGCGGCAGCATCGGCAGCGAGCTGTGCCGGCAGGTCGCGCGCTTTGGGCCGTCGCGACTGGTGCTGTACGAACTGAGCGAGTTCAACCTGTACACGATCGAGCAGGAGCTGGGGGAGCGCTTCCCGCAGCTGCCGCTGGTGCGGCTGATCGGCGACGTGAAGCACCCCGGGCACCTGGGCGGGGTGATGGCGCGCTGGAAGCCGCAGATCGTCTTCCACGCCGCTGCCTACAAGCACGTTCCCTTGATGGAGGAGCACAACGCCTGGGCCGCACTGCAGAACAACACGCTGGGCACCTGGCAGGCCGCCACCGCGGCGGCACAGGCCGGCGCGGAGCGCTTCGTGCTCATCAGCACCGACAAGGCGGTGAACCCGACCAATGTGATGGGCGCGACCAAGCGCGCCGCCGAGATGGTGATTTCGCACCTCGCCGCGCAGGGCCACGCGACCCGCTTCATGGCCGTGCGCTTCGGCAACGTGCTCGGCTCCAGCGGCAGCGTCATCCCCAAGTTCAAGGAGCAGATCGCCAAGGGCGGGCCGGTGACCGTGACCCACCCCGACATCACCCGCTACTTCATGACCATTCCCGAGGCGGCGCGGCTGGTGGTGCAGGCCGCGGCGATCGGCGAGACCGGGCAGGTCTTCGTTTTGGACATGGGCGAGCCGGTGCGGATCGTGGACCTGGCCAAGGACCTGATCCGCCTGGCCGGCCATGCGCCCGAGGAGATCGGCATCGTGTTCAGCGGCCTGCGGCCCGGCGAGAAGCTTTACGAGGAACTGCTGGCCGATGCCGACACCACACTGCCGACCGCGATTGCGCGCTTGAGAATCGCGCAGCTCGATGGTCGCGCCGATGGCACCGAAGACCTGCTCGCGTGGATGCGCAGCACCGGCGACGCCGGTGACGCCGAGGTGCGTGTGCGTCTGATGGCGCTGGAGGGCGGCTACCGGGAGGCGCCTCGATGATCTTCTGTGGATCATTGCAAATTGATCGGCTGACGGTCAATTTGCAATGATGCTGAAGCGCCAAGTGCAGGAAGCGGTGGAACGGCGGTTGGCGCAGCAGCAGCCGAATGCGCTGCTGCTCGACAATGCGCACCGCACCCCCGGGCGGTCTGCAGTCGCTGGGTTGCGCGGGGGCTACCCCTTGGGTCATCTCGCCGCCACCGCAGAAGCCTCCTACGCATGTCGGCAGGATTTCTACGCACCTTCTTGCAGCGCGACCTGCCGGTCGTGGGAGGGTTTCGTGGTGGAGCAGGTGGCGGCACAGTTGCCCGCCGATGCGCAGATGGGCTTCTACCGCACGGCTGCGGGCGCCGAGCTCGACCTGGTGATCGAGCACCGCTCGCGCAAGGTCGGCGTGGAGATCAAATTCTCTGCCGCATCCAAGCCGACCAAAGGCTTCTGGCAAGCGATCGAGGATCTGGCCGTCGACCGTGCCTACGTGGTGGCGCCGGTAGAGCGGCGGTACCCGCTGAGCGAGCGGGTGGAGGTGATTCCGGTGGCCCGGCTTTCGGAACTGTTCGCGTAATGCAGACGGGCGATGCGGCGCGCGTCGGACCTACGGGACTCACAGGCCCATCACCATCACGCTGACCACTGCATCCGTCGGCGTTGCGGTGCCCAGCAGGTAGGCTTTCACTCGGATGCGCTGCGGACCGCCTTCGGTCGCTGCGTTCACCGTGGCCGTGCCGCTGGTGGCCACGACGCAAATCCTGTCGGCCGCGCTGGCCGTCGGCCACGGCAGGGTGATGCTCAGGTCGCCGACGCCACCGCGGGCGACCGGGGCAATGCCGGGGTGGCTCGACGCCAGGATGGTGCCGGCCCCGCGCGTATCGCAGACAAACCATGCGTTGACCCCACCGGGGCTGCCGGCCGCTGCCTCCGGGATCGAGCGATTGGCCGGTTGTCCGCCGTACACATGGTTGCCGTCCCAGACCAGCTTGCCGCCGGTGTCGGATCGAGCGACGCCCGCGCCCTGATCGCGCACCGGCTGGCTCGACGCCGACAAGCCGAACGCGCAGTAGCGCGCCACGATGCCGGCGCCCACCCGGCTGTTCCATTGGATGCAGGCCTTGGCCTTGTTGTTGGTCAGGTTGCAGTTCTCGAACTGGGTGGGTGTCAGGCAGGCACCGACGTCGACAACCCAGTCGGTGGCCGAGTTGGCCTCGAACCAGCAATTGGTGAATTTGGCGAGTTGTACGTTGCTCAGTTGCACTGCCCGCCCGCAGCCCTCGAAGTCGCAACCGTCGAACACCCAGACGGCGCCACCGCTGATCTGGGCGGCAATCGAGCCGGGGCTCGCAGTTCCGACCTGGAAAATGCAGGCCTCGAGCCGGTTGAGGTTCGTGTAGTTGGCCTTGCTCGAGAACGAGCGGATGCCCACCATGGTGCCCGCGCGTTGCCCCGCCCCCTCGAAGCCGAACGAACATTTCATCAAGCGCGCGAAAATGCAGTTGGCGTTGATGCCGAAAGCCATGGTGTGGGAGAAGTGCACCGATTCCAGCTGGGGCCGGATCAGGTAACTTTGCAGCGGACCGTTACCGGTTCCCACCGCGACGCCCGTGCACCCCGCCCCATCGATCAGCAGCCGCTCCAGGCGCGGGTCGGTGTTGTCCTCCGGGAACTCGAACATCACGCCAGCATGTGTGCCCGTGATGACCGAGAACTTCTCGTGCTCGCCGACGAGGTTGGTGTGGCGACCCATCCTCAACTTGGCCGAAATTCGGTAGTTGCCGACCGGAACATGAACGGTCTTGGCGGCGTTGAGGGCTGACTGGAAGGCGGCGGTGTCGTCGGTCGCGCCGTTGCCGACGGCGCCGAAGTCCTTGACGCTCACGACATCACGCAGCCGGCTGCCGACGCTGCGTTCCTTGGCGTTGGCGTCGGATTGCCGGAACGACAGCTCATCGACCTGGGCGGGCGCCGCGCCGTTCCTACCCTCGGCCCGCGACGTGGACACCGCGCCGGTGGCCATGCCGCCTGCCGCCAGCAGCATGGCGCGGCGCGACGCGACGGGTTCGCGAACTGGGGCGCCCTCCGCGGCGGTGTCGGACTTGGCGATCGGGCGGGTGGGCTCTGCGTCCGGGGTAGCACTGGACATGGCTGTGGACCTCTCTCTCGCGGAATGTCAGGCCTGCGACCGTGGCGCGTCCCAAGGGCGCCACAAAGGCGCGGTGACCGGGCCGCCGGTCCGGGCGCGCAGGACCTGTGGCATCTTCCTCGCAATTTTCAGCGTGAGCGTGCCCCAGGGCCAGCGGCGGCCGAGTTCGCGCAGGGCCGCGGCGCATTCGCGGTTGGCCCGCCAGATGGCGGCCGGGCCCTCGGTGCTGGTGCCGCCCAGGCGCATGTTGATGAAGCGCTTCGCCACATGCTGCATCTTCAGGCCGGGGTGCAGCATGGCGGCAGCGAGGAAGGCGTAGTCGGCGCCGATGCGCCAGCGGGTGTCGAATCCGCCCAGCGCACGGAACAGGTCGAGCCGGATGAAGCTCGCCGGGTGCGCCGGCTGCCAGCCGTGCCGGAAGAAGTCGCGCGGCGCGTGCGGCCGGTCGTGCCAGACGCGGCGCACCGTGAACGGTGGCTCCGGGGTCACGAAGGCGAGGTCGCCGTAGACGAGATCGGCGCCGTGCTCGAAGCATTCGCTGACCCAGCCCAGCACCCCGGGGTCGGCGTACCAGTCGTCCGCATTCAGGAAGCCGATCACCTCACCGCCAGCCCGTGCAGCGCCCTTGTTCATCGCGTCGTAGAGACCCTCGTCGCGCTCGCTGACGAAGCCCGCCAGGTGCTGCCCGTGGCGTGCGACCACGGTCCGTGTGTCGTCCTGCGATCCACCGTCGATCAGCCAGTGCTCGACGTCGCGATGGCTCTGGCGGGCGACCGATTCCAAGGCGTCCCGCAGCGTGGCGGCGGCGTTGTAGGCGACGGTGACGATGCTGAGTTTCATCTCGGGTTCGCGCGGCGGTGCGTGAACCCGCGCCACAGCAGGTGCACGGCCAGCGAAATGCGCCACGCGAAGCGCCGGGGCCATGCTGCCGTCGAGGGCTCTGCCGTCGACGAGGCGTTGCCGCCGTGGCGGCGGTACTGGAGCAGCGGCTCGGCCAGGAAGCGGACCGAACCAAAACGCTCGGCGACGAGCCCGATCCACCAGTCGTGCATCGGTACGCCGGGGGGGAACGGCAAGGCACGCTCGAGCACGCTGCGTCGGAACGCCATGCAGCAACCGAGGTAGCTGTTGCGCGCGAGGTTCTTCAGCAGTCCCGGCCCGGAGCCACGCAGTGCGAAGAAAGAGGGGTGCAGCGGATGCAGGTCCTCCGAGACGACCCTGCAATCGGAGACGACCAGGTCCGCGCTCTGCAAGGCGTGCAGCATCGCGTCGACCTTGCGGCCGGACCACACGTCGTCCTGGTCGGCCAGGAAGATGTACTCGCCGCGTGCGGCGCCGAGCACCGATTCGAAGTTCCTGATCAAGCCCGCGCGCGGCCCCGCGAGCAGGCGGATTCGCGGGTCGGCGAAGCTGCGCACGATCTCGAGCGTCCGGTCTGTCGAGCCGTCGTCGGACACCAGCACCTCGCCGACGCGGGGCGACTTCAGGATCGACGCGAGCTGGGCGGCGATGTGGCGCTCGCCGTTGCAGGTGGTCATGCACACCGAGGTCAGCGCTTCCAATGCAGCAGCCTCTTCAAGCGGTGGTACACCGGGTGCAGCGCCAGCGCGAGCAGCAGCCTGGGCCGGCCGATGCGCCCGCACAGATAGTCGATGGCCTGCTTCTGGCTGAAGGTCTGCAGCCCGGCCGACAGGCCGTTGACGTCGATCACCGCGACGGTCGCGTCCACCGTGCGGCAGGCGGCGCGGCGCGAGCGGAGCAGCGTCGCGAAGAACAGGTAGTCGGCGGTCGTCAGCCCAGGGACCACCGCGTAGTGGCCGTGCCAGCGGTGGATGGCGCGGCTGTAGGCGACCGCCTGGTGGTTGAAGGAGCCGCTCTCCAATGCGGGCGCGCGCGCTTGGTCGCCGCCCGGGCCGCCGCGGCGGATCCAACCGCCGAACAGCGCCTGTTCCTGGCCCGGCGTGGCGGCGGCCAGCAGGTCCGAGACCGCCGTCGGCCCGGCGAAGACATCGCCGCAGTTCATGAACAGAATGAACTCGCCGCGGGCGAGTTCGATGGCCTTGTTCATCGCGTCGTAGACGCCGCGGTCCGGCTCCGACACGAAGCGGTCGATCGCGGCACCGAAGCCGCGGACCACGTCCTGCGTGCCATCGCTGGAGCCGCCATCGACGATGACGTATTCGACGTGGTCATGGTCCTGGCCGAGCACCGACTCGATGGTCCGGGCGATGTCGCGACGGCCGTTGAACACCACGGTGGCAACCGTGATGTGCGGCGCACCGTGAGGGCAGTCCCCGGCCCGATCAGGCCGATCCGGCACGCGAGGCTCAGCGGGCGGCGGGGGCATCGTCGTAGACCTGGCGGAACATGGGAACGAGGAAACGATTGCCGTACTCGCTGAGATGATGCCCATCCGAGTAGAGCGGGCGGCCGTGCAGCGAAGCCATGCAGCGCCCGCCGGGGCACAGGTAGGGCGTCGGGTCCAGCAGGCGCACCCCGCAGCTTGTCTGGGCTTCCTGCATGACCGCCAGGACGAAGGCATTGCGTCGGCGGTGCTCGTCGATGTCGATCGTCAGGTCGGCCGATGCCGGATCGCGCATCAGGCGGTAAGCCACGGCGCGGGGAACGTCCACCGCAAACTCCGGGAAGGGCTCGGTCACGTAGACGCGCCGGCTCCTGGCCAGGCCGCACAGCGTGGCGAGCAACTCCTCGCGGTAGCGCTCGCGGCTGAAGGGCTCGGTCGCGCCGTCGTTTCCTTCTCGCGTGGCGAAGCGGATGCGCGCCTGTTCGAGGTAGGACGTCCAGTTGTTCGTGATCACCAGAGGCAGCGTGAAGGGCGCTTCATGGCCGAGTGCCGACAACGCATCGCGATTGAATTCGCCGCACAGGTTCTCGGACGGACCATAGGTGGCGCCCCGCAAGGTCGGGCAACTCGCATAGCCATGGAACCTGACGCCACCATCGTGGCCCGGAATGGCCTCAGCCAGCGCCGTGACCACGGACGCAGCATGGCTGTCGCCGATCATTTCCGCGCGGCTTGTCTTGCGGTCTCCGCCCATCACACAAGGCGGAGACGGCGCACCGAAGGTCGAGAAGCATCCGCGGCCGTAGGGGTTGCTGTTGAGCGCTTCTCCATCGGCCAACCGCACTGCGGCAGCAAAGCGCCATGGCGCGCCGTCCGTGGACCAGACGACAGCACCGCACGATACGGCGACCACCACCAAGCCGGCCAGCAGCGCGCGGGGCGCATGCACGAAGCGGCGTGGGTTGTCGTGTCGCGGTTCGCGGCCGAGGTGGCGCGTGGGCGTTTCGACGAACCGGAAAGACAGGCAGCCGATCAGGACCGACAGCGCGATGCCCGCGAGCGTGCGGGGCAGCGGGGCAAGCTCGCTCAGCTGGGTCAGTCCCACAACCACCGGCCAGTGCCACAGGTAGATCGAATAGGAGGCCCGGCCGAGCAGTTGCGTCGCCCGGTTGTCGAACAGCGGAGAAGCCTGGCGCATTGACCAGATCACCAGGGCAGTGCCTGCCGTCGGCAGGATCGCCAGCGACCCGGGCCAGACATCGCCCGGGTTCAGGAAGACGACGCTGCCCCCGACCAGTGCAAGCCCCGCCGCTTCCATCGCCAGGCGAGCACGCGGACCCTGTTGCAGCGGGAACAGGAAGACCAGCGCACCGAGCAGCATCTCCCAGGTGCGCGTGGGCAGCAGGTAGAAGGAGGCGCTGGGCGCGCGACCGGACTGGGCGATGGAAAGTGCAAGCGAGCACAGTGCCAGCGCCGTCAGGGCCCAGCGGATGCGCGGCTGGCCGATCAGGCGCTGCAGCGCCACCAGCAGCAGCGGGTACAGCAGGTAGAACTGCCACTCCACCGACAGCGACCAGGTGTGCAGCAGCCACTTGCGGTGCGACACCGCATCGAAGTAGCCTGCCTCGCGCCAGAACAGGATGTTGGAGACGAAACCGAGGCTGCCGCCGACCTGCTTGCCGAGCTTCTTGTAGTCCGACGGCAGTAGCAGGAACCAGCCGATCGCGAGCAGCGCCAGGCACAGCACCACGAGCGCCGGGACGATGCGGCGCGCACGGTCGGCGTAGAACGTCCATACCGAGAACGTGCCGCTGCCCATCCGCCCGATGACGATGCCCGTCATCAGGTAGCCGGAAATTACGAAGAACACATCGACGCCGACGAACCCGCCCTGCAGGCCCGGCACGGAGAAATGGAAGAGCACGACCGCGACGACCGCGATCGCCCTCAGCCCGTTGATGTCCTTGCTGAACTGCATGCGTGGGGAGGGGGGGCCCGGGCTCAGTCCGAGTCGGCAGCCCGTTCTTTGGTCGCGAGGGAGACGTCGTGCACGCTACTGGAACGCATTCATCAACACGCTCATCGTCGAGACCAGTCCGGCATCCCCCTCCAGCGTCACGAAGCCGGCCAGCTTGTAGAGCAGCAGCACGTTGAAGATCGTCAGCAGGAGCAGGCGGTGCCGCTGCGCGATCATCTTGTAGGCCACGAGGCCGGTCGCGACCGAATGCACGGCGAGCGTCGAGCGCAGCGACGCCAGGGGAATCGGCAGCAGCAGCAGGTGCACGACGGCGGTGACCCACGGAATGGCGTGCCAGAGGCGCGTACGCCGGTCGAGCCTGAAGCCGCTGGCGACCGTTGCCAGCAAGGAAATGATGCAGAGCAGGCCGATGAGCTTCAGGGAAGCGATGTCCGAGTCGGTGTATTCACTGTTGTTGTCGACGTAGTAGGCGAGTTTCTCGACCAGTGCATCGGGCAGTACGTCGAGCAGCGTGAGCAGCACAGGGAAGTACATGCGCGACAGCACCACCAACGCAATCAGCAGCACGATGCCCAGCCGGCCCCGGCGCGCGAGCAGGTAAACGCCGTAGAAAAGCACTGCTGTCAGGTGGAACGCCGCCGCCAGCATCACGAACAGTGTGCGCCGTGTGGTGGTGGTGGCAGAAAACGCATAAAGCAGCAGCACCATCGAGAGGAACTGGCGCGCCAACTGCGTCGAGAGGTAGACGTTGAAGAGCAGCAATGCCGCGCCCATCAGGGCCATATCTGCACCCCGACGGTTCTTGCCATAGAAGGCTACTTCCACCCACGCCCAGAAGAGCACAGAACTGGTCAAGGCCAAGCACAGCATCAGCCCGTTGACCGAGAGCTTGGGCAGCAGCAGTCCCCACAGGTAGAACAGCAAGGGCAGTCCGACTTCGATGCCACCGCCGAACTGGAACATCTGTTCGAAATCGCCGCTGCGGACCGCCTCATAAAGATAGTAATAGCCAACGATGTCTTCCGAACCCTCGTCGGAGATGGGGCGCGACGACAGGATCATCGACACGGCGACGACCAACACCAGACCCAAAAGGCGACGCGCAATATCGGGCGTGGCTCGAGACAGGTTGATCAACAGCGCCCCTGCGATGAAGAACGCGAGAATTGGAAAATTAAAGAGCGCAAAGACAGTCAGTATTCCAAGGCACGGCAGCAGGCTGCTGCGGAAGTTGACGCTCGGGTTGGAGTATTGATAGGTGAGGGCAGTCATCGTCAACTTGTCAATCAAGAAGAGAAATATGACCTAATTTATTGAGGCGAGCGCCTCACCGTCAGGGCGTCGATCAAACCGGAAATGTTTCCACTCCTGAATATATCGGCATGCGCTCTGAGTACCTCCGTTGGAAGTGTCCACCATTGAAGTTTTTGTAAGGATTGAACTTCAGTCTCCGGAAATCTAAACTTAACTATTCTTGCAGGTGCTCCGGCAACTATCGCGTAGTCTGGTACATCTTTGGTCACCACGGCTCCGGCTGCTATGACTGAGCCATTTCCGATACTTACTCCATCGAGAACTACCGCATTGACTCCAACCCAAACGTCGTGACCTATCGTTGTTCGTTTAAATTCATCAAAGTGGTTTTGATCGACAAAACTGGCGCCACATTGTTTCAGTGTTGAATAAAAAACGGGATGAGTGCTGAGCATATCAATTGGATGAGCCCCCATTCCTCCCAATCGAGAGCCGGAACCAATGCTGCAGAACGAGCCAATTGTTATATTTCCAGCCCTGCTGTCCACGAGGTATGTATACCTCCCAATGGAAGCGTTAAATATTACAGTGTTTCCATGAAGTCGAACATACTCTGCAAATGTAACGTCTTTTGAGGCGAGGCTTAGTGGGCTTGCGGAAAAGCCTAGAATATTTTTCTTGAGTTTATATGCTCTAAGCATCCATTCGAGGCGACTGATCGCGCTCACTTTATTCTCCTGATTTCTCGGTTTATTTTTCCTATAATCCTCGATAGTAATGATTTTTTTGTTGATTGGAAAAATTTCTTATGTTGGCCAAGCTCGTACTCTCCTTCGGTTGCGGCAAGTAATTTTACATTTATAGGTCTTTGGTCAGCTGGTTTATTGAATAAAAATGATTTGGTGCAGTTTTCGCCGCTGCCGTCATGCCCGATATTCTCTACCAAACTTTCTCTTGGGAATAGCGCGAGAGCCTTTCTGTGCGCAAGCGTCATATACCAAAATATAAACCAAGTATCGGTGATTTTATTGAAATTATCTTTAGCTTGCGCAAAAAAATTATGACAACCATCGAAGTTAATATAACTAATTATGTCGATAGCTGTGTTGGGTATGGATGCCGGGCATTTTTTAAAATGACACCATTTTTCTTTCCAGGTCGCCCAGCCCCAGCACAGGGGGAGTCGCAGAAAAAAAGTATCCTCTGCTGATGCTTGGAGATCTATGGGATACGTGCAACCGGAGATGGCGTAAACATTTCCTACTTCAGAGTATGTGTCAAGGCCGTCATTCATGAATGTGAGAAAATACTTGGAAGTTAAGATATCATCTTCCAGTACGATAACTCGACCATGGTGATTGCAGACTTCAGTCACGCCTTCAATGATGCTGCGTGCCAACCCATAATTTTCGTCTCGCTCAATTATGGTGATACTGCGGAAGCCCGTTGTGGATCGAATAAGAGTCCGAACGTCTTGGACGTCTTTTGTCTGGCAGGGAAGACGGGCGGCGTCAGAAAATATTATAAGATCAGATTGGTTCGCCAAAAAATTATCTGCTAATGCATCGAGTGTCCGCTTTGTATGCGCGGGTCTCGCAAAGACAAAAATAACTATCGGCGCCAGTTTGTTCATGGCTTTTGGGGCTGTGCCTGTATTATTAAATAAGTGTTGGTCTTTTTGAGATATTTTGTGCTCTGCTGAAAGTGTCTGCCAATTTATTTCTACTGCCCGGAGAGTAATGTGTGAAGCAACGCGCGTGAGAAGCCGAACCAGATTTTGGCTAGGTGCAATGGAATGGATTTTGCGGGGCAGGTAAGAATAACAAATGCGCTCCAGTGCCTTGGGTTAAATTTTGCGCGATTGGAAAATGATAACTTTAGAAATTCTCTCAAGTCGCGCTGAGGATAACTGTTGAGGCCGCTCGTTGAATCATCCATTTCGGCTGCAAAGCGCTCTTCACATAATAATAAATAACCCGCCCGTTGAAGGCGAATTGTGAATTCGTAGTCGCTTAGGTAATGTGGTAGCCATTGAGGGCGAAATCCGCCCGATCGACAAAAGGTTGAGGCTTTCATTAAAAGACCTCGGGTGGAAAGGCAATTAACTGATTCTCCACGTTTGGCGGGTCTGAAGCGTAGTCGGGATAAATCGACCACTACACCGCGATCGACACGGCCCGACCGGCGGTCAGTACCCAGAGCTTGGATGCAAGCTCTAGGGTGTTCTGCAAGTAACGCCAATCCATTCGCAAGAAAGTCCGGATCGATGTAGGTATCATCATTGATGATAAGAACATCGTCGTTCGATGGTATCTGGATTGCCGTCAAATATTCAAAAGCCTTCTGAAGCGCTCCGGCCCACCACAACTTTCCATTCCCTGCGAGGATGACCATCTGCTCGGATGGCAACAGTTGTTGTGCCAAGTCTAGAGTATTGTCTGTACAACCATCGTTTACCAATACTAAACAATAATTCTGAAAACTCTGAGCTCGCACGCAATTGAGAAACCGAGCGGTTATAGGGCTGCGATTGTGGACCGGAAGAATAATGTGGAGCATTTCGTCACATCGGCCTACGAAGTATGTAGACGATGTTGTCGCCAAGACGTAGCTTATCGAAAGCTCGTGTGATCAGGTTGTTGACACCTGTGCGATCGATCCACCGAAAAAGCCTCAGCGCCACGCGTTGCCCGATCGTTCGCTTCAGTCGCGACGACCAGTACGCCGAAGGCTGGCCGGGGGCGGGAAACGTCACCAGGTGCCCCCACTGAAAGTCGAGCCACGCCGATTGGGTGACCGTCTTCGTCTGCTTCAGCTCCAAACCCGATTTCGCAGCGGCCTCACGCATCGAGCGTCGGCTGAAGAACTGCTGGTGGTACGGGGCATGCCAATGAATCCAGCGTCGACCGAATACCCTGGCTCCCCAGCCATCGGCGTTGGGCGTGCTGAGGATCAGCGTGCCGCCGGGCTTGAGCACCTGGTGAATGCCGCGCAGCACGCCGAGGGGATCGGACACGTGCTCGATCACCTGGTCGAGCGTGACGACATCGAAACTCGCCGGCGCGTAGCGGCCCGGATCGAACAGACCGACCTGCACATTGAGCCCGTGGCGCTCGGCCACGCGCAGGATGTTGCGGTCGGCTTCGACGCCGTGCGCGTCACAGCCACGCGCTATGTGATAACCCAGCGTTTCGCCGAAGCCGCAGCCGATGTCGAGAATGCGGACGTTGCGCGGCACCCAGCGGTAGGCAGAGGACTTCAGCCCGCGCCACCACATCTGCCATGTCGACCCGTCACGTGGCGGTGCCCAGCCTTCGACATCGAGATTCGATCGTGGGTAATAGCGCGTGTACAACTCCGAGATCTGGGTGGGGTTCATGTCCACATCGAGATGGCGGTGGCCGCAACGAAGGCAGCAATGCAGTGCGTACAGACCCGGGTAGCCGTATCGGTCATCGAAGACCGCTCGTTCCGGGTGTGTTTCGCCGGAGCAGATGAGGCAGGGGGTTGGTTGGGTGCTCACAATGATCTGATCACTTTGGCGGGAACGCCTGCTACCACCGTACTCGCCGGTACGTCGCGTGTGACGACACTGCCGGCACCGATGACGCTGTTGTCGCCGATCGTGATGCCGGGAAGGATGATTGCGCCGCTGCCGATCCACACGTTGTTGCCGATGACAACCGGCGCATCTTCTCGGTGGTCCCGATAGGGCCTGATTTTGTAGCTGTGTGTCGACGTCGTAATCTGTACGTGCGACGCAATCATCGTGTTGTCGCCAATGGTCACGGGCTTGTTCGCCCAGATGTGGACAAAGGCGTTGATGGCGACTCGCTTACCGACGCGTAAACCAGCAAGAGGTTCTATGAAGAGCGGGAAATGCAGCTCCAGAGTCGGGGCGTCGAGAATTAATCTGATGACGGAAAGCTTGATGGATGTTTGGCGGCTGCGCACCCGGTTGTATAGATTCAGTACGAGCGAGCGGACCTTCATTGCTTGACCAGTCGATAGGGAGCGGTGACGGCGTTCACCATCAGAAGAAAGTTGCGTCGAGCTTTCGGGAACATCAGTTGCGCGGGCAGCAGGCCTATCTGCGTGACGAGAGTGGCCCAGGCCGCTCCATGCGGGCCGAACCTGGGGATCAAAATGAGATTCAGGCTGACGTTGACGCACGCACCCAGCAGTGTGTAGACCAGTCCGTACCTCTGCAGCCCCTCCGCCAAGAGCCACCGGCTGTGCACGAAAGACATCGTTACAGTGACTCCGGCCCAGATTTGGATGGACAAAATCTCTGCCGCTGGCGTGAACTGTTTGCCGTACAGCAAGGGAACGACCCATGACGCAGCCAGGCTCGTGATGATGGCCACGGTCAAGCCCAGCCAAGCCATCGCGTCATACAGCCGCTGCACATAGCGTTCGTAGGCTTCTGGCCCTTCTTCGCGCTTCTTCATCATCGCGGGAAAGGCGGCGCTCATCAGCGCCATCGGGATGAAGTACCAGACTTCGGCAATGCGCAGCGCGGCCGAGAACTGGCCGACGGCCTCGTCGCCTGCCATCGAGGCCAGCATGACCTGGTCCATCCGCATGTAGATCATGACGGCCAGGCTAGACAACAGCAGCGGCCAGCTTTCTAGCAGCAGGGCTTTGGCGACGTGTGCGTCGAACTGCCAGGGCGTGTTGTTGCGTTCGGCCGATCGGTAGGCAACCACGAGAAGACTAGCGGCAAGACCAGCCTCGATGACCAATGTGACAGCAAACCACGCCATCGGTGCCTCGATCGCCAGCAGGCCGAGCCGACCGATCGTGGTGACGAGGAACGCCATGTTGACTGCGAGCACGGCCGGCCGCGCGTGCATGCGCGCCTGAAAATAGAGGTCGATGACCTGGGCGCTCTGGAACACGAGCACGACTGCATTCAATGCCACCAGCACCAGCGGCAACCACTCCCCAGGACGCAGCCAAAGCAGCGTCCCGACCGAAGCGAAGGCTGCCAGCGCGCTGGCGAGCAGGCGCAAGCCCATGGCCGTACCGAGCAACATCCCTGTTCTCGACGGGTCACGGACCAGTTCGCGGACCAGCACGCCATCCATTCCCAGCGTGGCGAAGGCGCCGAACAGCGCGGTGAAGGCGATCGCGTAGTTCCACAGCCCGAAGCCTTCGGGGCCAAAGTGACGCGCGAGCCAGACCCACACGATCAAGCCGACGCCCAGCCGGACGATCTTGTCCGCCATCAACCAGGCCGAATTAACCAGAACCAGACGCCGCGTCATCGCCCGGGTTTCGCTGCGGTGGGCGACTTCATTCGTCTGTCACCCTGTCTACCTCGGCGCGCAGGGCGGCGATGGTTTCCTGAAGCAGACCGAACTCGCGCTCCTTGCGCGACAGGAACGATCTCGTCAGCTGCAGCTTCTCGCGCAGCCCCGCGGGCGTGAGCAGATAGGCGTAGGCGATCTTGCGGTCGCTGCGCTGGAAGTTGCGCGCCTTCACCAGCCCCTTGTCCAGCAGGGCGTGCAGGACGTAGTGCGTCTTCCCGAGGCTCAGACCGAGCTCCTGCGACAGTTCGCGCTGCGAGAGCGCGGGCCGTTCGGCGAGCAGCCGCAGCAGCGCGAGGCGGGTGGCCTCGGGGTCGTCGGCAGACAGTGAAATCGTGGGCACGCGACAGCTACGTGTTCATGCGTTGAACGCACAAGTGTAGTACGGCACGGCGCCGGTTCTGTAGCCGGCCGTAACGGCGCGGGCGCCTTCCTTTCGGCTCAGGCGAAGGCCGGCGCTGCGTCCAGCATCGGTGCCTGGGCGTCCTTGGGCGAGAGCGTGGGCGGCATGCCCGCGTCGGGCCACTCGATGCCGATGCGTGCATCGTCCCAGCGCACCGCACCCTCGGCCCGGGGGCTGTAGTAGTCGGTGGTCTTGTAGAGAAAGTCGGCGGTCTCGCTCAGCACCAGGAAGCCGTGCGCGAAGCCCGGCGGGATCCAGAGTTGCTGGTGCCGGTCGGTGCTCAGCTCGAGGCCGGTCCATCGGCCGAAGCGCGGGCTGCTGCGGCGCAGATCGACCGCCACGTCGAACACGCGCCCCGAGGTCACGCGCACCAGCTTGCCCTGCGCATGCGGCGGCAGCTGGTAGTGCAGGCCGCGCAGCACGCCGCGCGCCGAGCGGGAGTGGTTGTCCTGCACGAAGTCGACGTGGTAGCCCACGGCGTCATCGAAGGTCTTCTGGTTGAAGCTCTCCATGAAGAAGCCGCGCTCGTCACCGAACACCTTGGGCTCGAGGATCAGCACTTCGGGAAGGGAGGTGGCGGTCGCTTTCATGGGGGCGCCGGTGCTCAGTACACCGCCTCGCGCAGCACCTGCATCAGGTACTGGCCGTAACCGTTCTTGAGCATCGGCTTGGCCTGCGCTTCCAGCTGTTCGGCGCTGATCCAGCCCGCGCGGTAGGCGATCTCTTCGGGGCAGGCCACCTTCAGGCCCTGGCGCTTCTCGAGCGTGGCGATGAACTGCCCCGCTTCGAGCAGGCTGTCGTGCGTGCCGGTGTCGAGCCAGGCATAGCCGCGGCCCATGATCTCGACGCTGAGCTGCCCCTGCGTCAGGTAGCGCGCGTTCACGTCGGTGATCTCGAGCTCGCCGCGAGCCGAGGGCTTGATGTCGGCCGCGATGTCGCACACCTGGGCATCGTAGAAGTACAGGCCCGTGACGGCGTAGTTGCTCTTCGGCGCCTTGGGCTTCTCTTCGATGTTCACGGCCCGCTGCTGCGCGTCGAAGGCAACGACACCATAACGTTCCGGGTCGTGCACGTGGTAGGCGAACACGCTCGCACCGTCGGTGCGCTCGGACGCGTTCTTCAGCAGCCGCTGGAAGTCGTGACCGTAGAAGATGTTGTCGCCCAGCACCAGGGCGCTCGGCTGGCCGCCGACGAAGTTGCGCCCGAGGATGAAGGCCTGGGCCAGGCCGTCGGGGCTCGGCTGCACGCAGTAGCCGAGGTTGATGCCCCAGCGCGCGCCATCGCCGAGCAGGGCCTCGAAGCGTGGCAGGTCCTGGGGCGTGCTGATCAGCAGGATGTCGCGGATGCCTGCCAGCATCAGCGTGCTCAGCGGGTAGTAGACCATCGGCTTGTCGTACACCGGCAGGAGCTGCTTGCTCAGCGCCAGCGTCGCGGGGTGCAGCCGGGTGCCGGAGCCGCCGGCCAGGATGATGCCTTTTCTTTGCATGTGCAGTCTCGGGTCGGTCCGTGGTCTTCAGTGTCCCAGCACTTCGGTCAGCAGGCGCTCGACGCCATCCTGCCAGGGCGGCAGCCGCAGGCCGAATGCGGCTTGCAGCTTGCGGGTGTCGAGGCGTGAATTGTGCGGGCGCCGGGCCGGGGTCGGGAAGGCGGTGGTGGGCACCGGCCTGATGGCCTCAGGGGCCACCTTCACCGGATGGCCGTGCGCGCGGGCCCATTCGATGACGAAACTTGCGTAGCCGTGCCAGCTGGTCTCGCCGGCTGCGACCGCGTGGTAGGTGCCGGCGAGCGAGGGTTGCTGCTGCACCGAGCGCACCGCGTGCGCGGTGACATCGGCCAGCAGGTCGGCGCCGGTGGGGGCGCCGATCTGGTCGTCGATGACGGTGAGTTGCTCGCGCTCGGCGGCCAGGCGCAGCATCGTCTTCGCGAAGTTGCCGCCGCGCGCCGCGTAGACCCAGCTGGTGCGCAGGATCAGATGGCGGCAGCCGCTGGCGCGGATCGCCTGCTCGCCTTCGAGCTTGCTGGCGCCGTAGACGCCGAGCGGGCCGGTCGGGGCGTCTTCGGTGCGTGGCGTGCCGCCCGATCCGTCGAACACGTAGTCGGTGCTGTAGTGCACCAGCGTTGCGCCCAGCGCCGCTGCGGCGTGGGCCAGCACGCCGGGCGCCGTCGCGTTGATGGCGCGGGCGAGATCGGGTTCGCTCTCGGCCTGGTCGACGGCGGTGTGTGCGGCTGCATTGACGATGACGTCGGGCCGCAGCGCCTGAACCGTGGCCGCCAGCGTGTCGGGGCGGTTGAAGTCGGCGCCATGTGGCGCGCTGTGGCGATCGAGCGCGGTCAGCTCGCCCAGTGGTGCCAGCGCGCGCTGCAGCTCCCAGCCGAGCTGGCCGTTCTTGCCGAGCAGCAGGATCCTCATGCGCTGCCGGGTGTCCGCGCCGCGTAGTTCTGCGCCACCCAGTCGCGGTAGCTGCCGCTCTGCACCTCGCGCACCCAGTCGGTGTGCGCGAGGTACCACTCCACCGTCTTGCGGATGCCGGTCTCGAAGGTCTCTGCCGGCCGCCAGCCCAGCTCGCGTTCGATCTTGCGGGCGTCGATGGCGTAGCGGCGGTCGTGGCCCGGGCGGTCGGTCACGTAGGTGATCAGGCGCTGGTACGGCCCGGCCGGGTCGGGCTGCAGTTCGTCGAGCAGCGCGCAGACGAGCCGCACGATGTCGATGTTCGCCTGCTCGTTCCAGCCGCCGATGTTGTAGGTCTCGCCCAGGCGGCCGCGTTCGAGCACCGCACGGATCGCGCTGCAGTGGTCGGTGACGTACAGCCAGTCGCGGATCTGCCGGCCGTCGCCATAGACCGGCAGCGGTTTGCCGGCGAGGGCGTTGACGATCATCAGCGGGATCAGCTTCTCGGGGAAGTGATAGGGCCCGTAGTTGTTCGAGCAGTTCGTCGTGACGACCGGCAGCCCGTAGGTGTGGTGCCAGGCGCGCACGAGGTGGTCGCTGGCGGCCTTGCTCGCCGAGTAGGGGCTGTTCGGTTCGTACGCGTGGGTCTCGGTGAAGGCGGGCGCCTCGGGGGCCAGCGAGCCGTAGACCTCGTCGGTGCTCACGTGATGGAAGCGGAACGCGTCTTTCTCGGCGCCGCCGAGGCCGGACCAGTGCGCGCGCGCCGCCTCGAGCAGCGCGAACGTGCCCTCGACGTTGGTGCGCACGAAGGCGCCCGGGCCGTGGATCGAGCGGTCGACGTGGCTTTCCGCCGCGAAGTGGACGATGGCGCGCGGGCGGTGCTCGGCCAGCAGCCGGTCGATCAGCGCCCGGTCGCAGATGTCGCCTTGGACGAAGACGTGGCGCGCATCGCCTTGCAGCGACGCCAGGTTGCGCAGGTTGCCCGCGTAGGTGAGCGCGTCGAGATTGACGACCGCCTCGCCGGTGGTGGCGATCCAGTCGAGGACGAAGTTGCTGCCGATGAAGCCGGCGCCGCCGGTGACCAATAGGCTCATGGTGTGTCTCTCTTCCGTACCGTGCGCGGGTGTTCAGCGGCGCTTCAGTGCAGCGCGCAATTTCGACAGCTTCATGGCCGTGCCGGGCTCCGACGCCGAACGCCGCCACAGGTGCCGCGCGATCACGAACGCCACGCAGGACAGCAGCCCCAGCAAGGTCGCCACGATGCCGATGAGCGCCCGCTTGGGCTTGCTCTTCCACTCGGGCGGCGTGGCGATGTCGACGACCTGGACCAGTGCGCCTTCACGGCTCTCGTCCACGCGCGCCATTTCGTACTGTCGCGCAAAGAGTTCGAACAAGGTTTCCTGGTACTTGAACTCGCGGTACTTGCTCACGTACTCGGAGCCGCCACCCAGGTCGCCGCTGCGTTCCAGGCTCGCGAGCTGGCCGCGCAGTGCGGACACCAGCGTTTGCTGTTGCTGCACCTCGGGCGTGTTGTCCGACAGGTTGCGGCGCATGGTCTGCAGGCGCACCTCCGCCGCGGTGACTTCGGCCTTGAGCTTGGCATAGCCCTCCGCCGCCGCCTTGGGCTCGGCTTTCAATGCCCCCTGGTTGAAGCCGCTGGCCTCCAGCGTCTCTTGCGCCCGTGTGAGCGTGTCGCGCGTCTGCTTCATCTCCGCTTCAAAGAACACGCGGCGTTGCTGGGCCTCGGTCAGTGCCAACTGGCCGGTGAGCTGACGCAGCTCCTCCACGTACGCATTGGCCAGGTCGGCGGCGCGCTGCGGGATCTTGTCGTCCACCTCGACGGTGATCAACCCGTCCTTCTTGCCCAGCGTGACATGCACGTTGCCCGCCAGCGCAGTGCGGGCCTGGAAGCGGTACTCACTCTTGTACACATCCATCAGCTTGAAGCGGTCGACCAGGCGATCGGCGATCGTCGTGCTCTGGACCAAGGCCACATACTGCTCGGCCGGGCTCTTGGCGCCGCCAGACCCACCACCTGTGAGGCTGGCCAGCGCGCCCAGCTGAGACAGCGCCGCAGCGGCGGCACTTTGCTGCTGCTGCGGCGGCAGGAAGACCGTGCGCGCCGTGAACTCCGGGGTGATCGAGAAACTGATGCCAAAGGCGGCAAGGCCGAAGGCCAGGGGGCCGAGAATCAGCAGCTTCAGGTGCTGCGCAAGCGGCAGCAGCAGATCGAGCAGGTCGACGCCATCGCCGTCCTCGCCGTCCTCGCCGTCACGCACCGGTGGTTGGAGGGGAAGATCGTCGCGCATCTCAGCGTCCCACCGCGATGACGGCGGCCAGGCCCAGGCCGAGCTGGTAGATGATCTGCGTCCAGTCCTTGAGATCCTGGGTCAGCGTGGTGCGGTTGACTTCGTCCGGCACGAAGATCGTGTCGCCGGCCTCGGCCTTCACCGTGTTCAGGTTGCCGGACGAGAAGAAGCCACCGCGCTGCCGGCCACTGACGACACTGCCATTGGCACGGATCAGGAACACGCTCTTCGCATCGGCGTTGCGGGTCGGGCCGCCGGCGAGTTGCAGGTACTCGCCGGCGTCCACTCCTTGAGTCCACAGGTAGCTGCCGGCGTTGTAGACGCTGCCGAACACCCCGATCGTCGTTGCGCGGGGCGGCACGTAGAGCCGGTCACCTTCTTCCAGCGCCAGGTTGGGCAGCTCCCGGGCGCCGGGATCGATCTGCAAGACGATGCGCCCCGAGGGCTTGAGGTCGCGGAGTCGATCGAGCAGGGTGGCACTCGCCGTTTCACGGGCTTTCTGCGCGGCGGCCTCGTCGGCGGAGGCCACCCGCTGGTTGCTGGCCGAGCGTGACAACTCCACTTCCAGATCCTGCAGCGCACGCTCGTAGTTCTTCTGCTGCGTCTGCCGCACGCTCTCGCGGTTGAACTCGGTGCCGAACACATAGGCCTCGGGCGTCAGCCCGCCGGCCGCCCGCAGCGCGTCGGCGACGCTGCTGTTCGGCGGCAGCACGTACTCGCCGGGGCGCACCACTTCGCCTTCGACGCGCACGCGCTTGTTCTGCCGCTGCATCGGGATCGCCAGGTCCACCGCGCTGAAGGCACGCAGCACGTCGCCGCCGCTCAAGGGGGCAGCGGCGTCGGCGGGCAGGCTCAATGGCGCAATGCGCACGTTGCTGCGATCGTCGAGCCGCTCGACCGTCAGCCGGCTGCGGTCGGCGACGGTGTTGAAGCCGCCGGCCATGCGCAGCACGTCGGTCACGGTTTCACCCGGCTTGATTTCGAACACGGCCGGCTGATTGACGCTGCCGATCAGTGCCACCTGCGGGCCCACCGGGCCGACATGGATCACGTCGTCGGCCTGCACGACGCGGTCGTTGCCGAGGTCGCCCTTGAGCAGCAGGTCGTAGAAGTCGAACTGCGCCTCGATCTTGCCGCCACGGCGCAGCTGGATGTCGCGGAAGCTGCCGGATGCCGCGGGGCCCTGGGCGGCGATCAGCGCCTGCGTGATCGTCGACAGGCTGCTCACGCTGTAGGCACCCGGCCGGACGGCGAAGCCCGTCACGTAGACGCGCACGCCACGCAGCTGGCCCAGCGACACGCTGAGCTGGAAGTTGCGAAACACCTGGGCCACGCGACGACTCACGGTGTCCGACAGGTCGGCGTAGCGCACGCCGACGACCTGGACGGCGCCGACCCTCGGGATATTGACGCGGCCGGCGCGGTCGACGATGAGGCGCAGGTCGGCGTCGACCGAGCCCCACATCGTGAGCAGGATCTCGTCACCCGGCTTGATCAGGTAGTCGGCCGGAACCAGGGGGCTGAAGTCCGCGCTGTTGGGGTCTTCGCTGCGCGTCACCAGCTCGGCCCCGAAGCGCCGGATCTCCACGGGATCGGCGAGCTTCTGCACGAAGGTCTCGAACTCGCCGGGCGGGGCGGGGCGCGGTCGCTGTTGCCGGTCGAACTGCGAATCGTCCGTTCCATTGGTCGAGGAAGGATCCTGGCGGTCGCGGCGCCGCGAGTCGTCTCGCCCGGTCTGCCGTGCGTCGTCGCGTTTCGACGAACCGCTGCGCGCTGCCGGGCTTGCCGTCTGGGACTGCGACGTGGTCGTGGATTGCCGCAGCCGGACCGGCCCGCTGTTGTTGCTGCCGCTGGTGCTGCTGGAGTCGTCGTAGCTGGTCTGACCCCAGGCCGGCGGAGCGGTCGAACAAACCACGGCCATGGCGGCTGCCAGCGTGCGGCGCAAGGCCCTGCGAACCCGTAACTTCAGCTGATCGGTCATAGGACGTGCCGGGCGACGGCGCGCTGGCGACATGTTCGGAGAAAGCGGAACGGACGGGCTGCGGTGGCGCAGTCCGACCGCGGGGAATTGTAGGGACTCGGCAGCGGCGGCTCGAACCGGCACGGCCACATGCCGTGGTGAGGGTGCTTCAAGCCGAGGGCACGCGACCGTAGGTGTCCTCGAAGCGCACGATGTCGTCCTCGCCCAGATAGCTGCCGGACTGCACTTCGATGATCTCGAGCGGGATCGATCCCGGATTCGCCAGCCGGTGGCGGTCTCCCAGCGGGATGTAGGTGCTCTGGTTTTCCGTCAGCAGCGTCTTGCGGTCGCCGCAGGTCACTTCGGCCGTGCCTGAAACGACGATCCAGTGCTCGGCGCGGTGGTGGTGCATCTGCAGGCTCAGCGTGGCGCCGGGCTTGACCAGGATGCGTTTGACCTGGAAGCGCGGGCCGGCATCGACGCTGTCGTACCAGCCCCAGGGGCGATGGACGCGCCGGTGCAGCGTTCCTTCGCTGCGACCACCCTTTTGCAGCGTGGCGACGATCTGTTTGACCTGCTGGCTGCGCGATCGGTCGGCCACGAGCACGGCGTCCGGCGTCTCGACGACGACCACGTTGTCCAGGCCGACGACGCCGACCAGCCGGCTCGTCGCATGGACCAGCGTGTTGCGGCTGTCCTCGATCAGCGCGTCGCCGTGCGTTGCATTGCCGAGCGCGTCGCGCTCGCTGACCTGCCACACGGCATCCCAGGCGCCGAGGTCGCTCCAGCCGGCGTCCAGCGGCACCATCTTCACGGCGAAGCCGGCCTGCTGCCGGGCCGGGCAGGGCTCCATCACCGCGTAGTCGATCGATTCGCTCGGGATCGCTGCGAAGGCGACCTTGTCCGGCCGCACGAAGCTCGCATCGGTGCTGCGCCCGGCCCACGCGGCCTGGGTGGCCTGCGCGATGTCGGATCGGAAGTGCGTCAGTGCGGCGAGCCACACCGAAGCGCGCAGGACGAACATGCCGCTGTTCCATGCGTAGCCGCCATCGGCGAGATAGCGTCGAGCGGTCGCCAGGTCGGGCTTTTCCACGAAGGCCTTGACCTTGCGCACCGTGGAGGCGCCCTCGCTGTGGATGTAGCCGAAGCCGGTTTCGGGCCGGTCGGGAACGATGCCGAGCGTCACCAGGCTGCCGTCGGCGGCCGCCGCGATCGCCTGTTGCAGTGCCTTGGTGAAGGCAGCGTCATCGGTCACCGTCTGGTCCGCCGGCGTGACGACGAGGATCGGGTCGGTGCCGCCCTCGATCTGGCTGGCCAGGGCGGCCAGCGTCAGCGCCGGCGCCGTGTTGCGGCCGGCCGGTTCGAGCAGCAGCGCGGCGGCGGCGATGCCGATCTCGCGCAACTGCTCCAGCAGCATGAAACGATGTTCTTCGTTGCCGACGACAAGGGGCGCGCCGACCGATATCTGCTCGTTGCCCAGTGCGCTCAGGCGCAAGACGGCCTGCTGGAACAGGGTCTGCGGGCCCGACAGGGCCAGGAACTGCTTCGGGTAGAGCGCCCGGCTCAAGGGCCACAGCCGCGTGCCGGAGCCGCCTGCCAGGATGACGGGGACGATGTGGTTCATGTCAGCGGTGGAAGTGGAAGATCAAGCACGAGCACTATAGCGGCGCGACCTGCGGGCCGACGCGCCGCGAGCGCTCGGTACACTGCCTCGATGCTCCTGTTTCTGTGCGTGTTTGCCGCTTCCGCGGCCCTGACCCTGCTTGTCGTGCGTTCGGGCCGCAAACATTTCCGGTTTTCCGCGGATCACGATCTGAGCGGCCCGCAGAAATTCCATGCAAGGCCTGTACCGCGGGTCGGCGGGATCGGCATCGTGGGCGGATTGGCCCTCGGCACTGCCTTGCTGTGGTGGTTGCGTGGCGACGCGGTCGGCCAGTACGCCGCCCTGCTGCTGCTCTGCGGTGTGCCGGCGTTCGGGGCGGGCCTGGCCGAAGACCTGACCAAGCGCGTGTCGGCTGCGTGGCGGCTGGTCGCCACGGCGCTGGCGGCCTTGCTCGCGGTGCTGCTGCTCGATGCGAGCATCACGCGCACCGATCTGTGGGGGCTCGACTGGGTCGCGTCCTTCACGGCCGGCGCCGCCTTCCTCGCCGTGTTCGCCGTCGCGGGCATCGCGAACGCGGTGAACATCATCGACGGCTTCAACGGGCTCGCGTCGATGTGCGTGATGATGATGCTGCTGGCCATCACCTACGTCGCGAACCAGGTCGGCGACAGCACGATCGCGTTGCTGGGGCTGGCCGGCGCCGGCGCCGTGCTCGGCTTCTTCGTCTGGAACTATCCGGCCGGTTTGATCTTTCTCGGCGACGGCGGGGCCTACTTCCTGGGCTTCTACCTGTCGGAGCTGAGCATCCTGCTCCTGCATCGCAACCCCCAGGTCTCGCCGCTGTTCCCGTTGCTGATGGCCATCTATCCGGTGTTCGAGACCCTGTTCTCGATGTACCGCCGCAGGGTGGTCCGGGGGCGCGCGATGGGCATTCCCGACGGCGTGCACCTGCACAGCCTGATCTACCGGCGCCTGTTGCGCTGGGCCGTGGGCAATCGCGATGCGGCCGCGCTGACGCGTCGCAATTCGATGACCGCTCCCTATCTGTGGCTCCTGTGCATGCTGGCGGTGGCGCCCAGCGTGCTGTTCTGGGACGACTCGCGCGTCCTCGGCAGTTTCATCCTGCTGTTCGGGCTGTCCTACACGGTGCTGTACGGGATGATCGTGCGCTTCAAGGCCCCCCGGTGGCTGGTGCTTCGACGCTGAAACGCGGCTGGCCGATAATGGCGGCCGATGCAAAACGATCCAACGATGGCGTCACCGGCCTTGCCGGCTGAGGCGCCCCCCGCCCGTTTCGACACCCTCGCGCTCGATCCCAAGCTGCTGCGGGCCGTGGCCGACTCCGGCTACATGGTGATGACGCCGATCCAGGCCAAGGCGATTCCGCTCGTGCTGGCCGGACGCGATGTCATGGGCGCCGCGCAGACCGGCACCGGCAAGACAGCGGCCTTCTCGATCCCGCTGCTGCAGAAGATGCTCAAGCACGAAAGCGCCAGCACCTCGCCGGCGCGCCACCCGGTGCGTGCGCTGGTGCTCGCACCGACGCGTGAGCTGGCCGATCAGGTCGCCAACAGCATTAAGACCTATTCGAAGCACACCCAGCTGCGTGCCACGGTCGTGTTCGGCGGCATCGACATGAAGCCGCAGACGGCCGAACTCAAGCGCGGCGTCGAGGTCCTAATCGCCACACCGGGACGGCTGCTCGATCACATCGAGGCCAAGAACTGTTCGCTCGGCCAGGTCGAGTACGTGGTGCTCGACGAGGCCGACCGCATGCTCGACATCGGCTTCCTGCCGGACCTGCAGCGCATCCTGAGCTACCTGCCCAAGAGCCGGCAGACGCTGCTGTTCTCGGCCACCTTCTCACCCGAGATCAAGAAGCTGGCCAACAGCTACCTGCAGGACCCGATCCTGGTCGAAACGGCGCGGCCCAACGCCACCGCGTCGACCGTCGAGCAGCGCTTCTACCGCGTCGAAGACGACGACAAGCGCGCCGCGGTGCGCCAGCTGCTGCGCCAGCGCGGCATCACGCAGAGCCTCGTGTTCGTCAATTCCAAGCTCGGCTGCGCACGGCTGGCGCGCGCTTTCGAGCGCGACGGGCTCAAGACCCAGGCCCTGCACGGCGACAAGTCGCAGGACGAGCGCCTCAAGGCCCTGGCCGCATTCAAGGCTGGCGAGGTGGACCTGCTCGTCGCCACCGACGTGGCCGCGCGCGGACTCGACATCGTCGACCTGCCCGCGGTGTTCAACTTCGACGTGCCCTTCAATGCCGAAGACTATGTGCACCGCATCGGCCGCACCGGCCGTGCCGGCGCCTCGGGGCTGGCGATCACGCTGGTGTCGCGCGACGACGCCCGCCTGGTGTCCGACATCGAGAAGCTGATCAAGAAGAAGCTCGACATCGAGCCACTCGAGCTCGAGGACGACCGGCCGCGCCGTGCGTTGCCGCGCCGGGACGACAGCGAACGCGAGCGCCCGCGTGAAGAGCGGCGCAGCGACAGCAGCGGCGAGCGCCCCGCGATGCCGGCACCCCGGCGCCAAGCCCCGCCGGCCCCCGCGGCCGATCCCTTTTTCAGCCAGCCTTACGAAGCCCAGGCCGGGGTCGAGCCGGTGTGGGAGAAGTCACCCCACCAAGCGGCCGCGCCGGCCAGTGGCCTGTCGCGCTACATCAAGGCCAAGAAGAAGGTCGCATCGCTGCTGGGCGGGAGTTAGCGTACTGTCCACGCTACGGCGGCTCAGCCGGCCAGCAACGCGAACACGGCCGGCACGTCCGCTGGCAGATCCACGGTCCGCTGGCGCCACTGAGCCACCCGCGCGCTGCGCGTCCAGCCCCCTGCCAAGGTCAGGCCGCAGCTGACGCTGAGCCAGGTGTCCGGCGCCAGCGTGCCGAGCAGCGCCCGCAGCAGCGCGGCATTGCGGTAGGGCGTCTCGATCATCAGCTGGGTCTGGCCGAAGCGCCGCGACAGTGACTCCAACTCCTGGAGGCGCTGGGCCTGCGCGCCAGCCTCCTGCGGCACATAGCCGATGAAGGCGAAGCTCTGGCCGTTCAGGCCGCTGGCGGCCAATGCGAGCAGCAGCGAACTCGGGCCGGCCAGGGGCTGCACGACGAGTTCGGCTGCGTGCGCCGCCGCGACCAGGGCCGCACCGGGGTCGGCCACCGCCGGCAGGCCGGCTTCGCTGATCAGCCCGATGTCGTGGCCTGCGAGCGCCGGCGCGAGCAAGGGCTTCAGGTCGACAGGGCCGGCCGTACCGCGGCCCTTCGGCGGGCGGGGCAGCTCGCGGATGTCGAGCGCCTGCAGGGCCTGCGCCAGCGGCGTGACGGCGTCCACCCGCTTCAGGAAGGCGCGCGTTGTCTTCGCGTTCTCGCACACCCAGTGTCCGAGCCGCGCCGCGGTGTCGATCACGCCCTGCGGCAGCACCAGGCGCAGGTCAGGGGGCGCCGCCTCGGGGGCCAGCGTTCCGAGGTCGAGCGTGTTGGGCACCAGGATCAGCCGGCCCTTCATTCCCGGCTCCGCAATGCGTCGATGCCGGCCTCGCGCAGCAGGCGGGCGGTGGCGATCAGCGGCAGGCCGACCAGGGCGGTGGGGTCGTCGGACTCGATGGCATCGAGCAGCGCGATGCCCAGGCCTTCCGACTTGGCGCTGCCGGCGCAGTCGTAGGGTTGCTCGGCGCGCAGGTAGGTCTCGATCTCGCTTTCCTGCAAGGTGCGAAAGCGCACGGTCACAGGCACCCGCAGCACGCGCTCGAAGCCGCTGGCCGATCGCACGACGGCCAGCGCGGTGTGGAACACCACCCGGCGGCCGCTCATCGTCCGAAGCTGCTCGACGGCCCGCTCGTGGTTGCCCGGTTTTCCGATGGGCGCGCCATCCAGGTCGGCCACCTGGTCCGAACCGATCACGACCGCATCGGCATGGCGCGCGGCCACGTCGCGTGCCTTGGCCAGCGCCAGACGCTCCGCCAAGGCCGCCGGGGTCTCGCCGGGGTGCGGTGTCTCATCGACGCACGGCGCGTCCACTTCGAATGGCAGGCGCAGGCGCTCGAGCAATTCGCGCCGATAGCGCGAGGTCGAGCCGAGGATCAGGCGATGCGGCGTCACGGTGGTGCTCATGGGCGCCATTGTCGGGCCGGCGCATAAACTCGCGTCTCGATGAGACGGAGTGAACACGACCCCTTGCGGCTGAATGTCGCCGTGCTGGCTGCCGCCGGCGGCAGTTTGGCCGGCACCTGGCCGCTGGCGTCGCTGGGGCGCCTGGCCGCCGGTGCGCATGCCGATGCGCCTGCGGCGGCCTGCGATGAGGTGAGCTGGTCGGTCCGTGGCGAACACCGCAAGCGCTCGGGTGCAGCCCCCGATATCTGGCTGCATCTTCAGGCCCGCACCGTGATCCCGCTGCAGTGCCAGCGCTGCCTGGCACCGGTCGAGGAAGCGCTGCGGATCGATCGCTGGTTGAGGTTCGTGGCGACCGAAGACGCCGCCGCCGCGCTCGATGCCGACAGCGAGGACGATGTGCTCGAACTGACCCGTTCGCTGGACCTGCGTGAACTGGTCGAGGACGAGTTCTTGATGTCGCTGCCTTTGGTGCCCCGCCACGAGCGCTGCCCAGCGCCGCTGGTGGCCCTGCTCGATCCGGCGGCGGCGAAAGAGCCGCCGCCGAGAGAGAACCCGTTCGCGGTGCTCCAGGCATTGAAGAAGCCGGAAGCCGAACGCTGAACAGCAAACCGGTTCGGGGTATACTCGCAGGCTGTTTTAGTTCAGTCGGGTTCTTTCTCGACGTGAAAGCTGCCGGAGCACCTCCGTTTCGGCATGGACCATCCGCCAAGGCGTTCCCGGTCGGACCGGGGCACCGTGGCAGCGCACCCGGTTTGCCGGGGCGCCAGCAAGACCCAGGAGCCCACCATGGCCGTTCAACAGAACAAGAAGTCTCCGTCGAAGCGTGGCATGCACCGCTCGCACAACGCCCTGAACACTCCGGGCCTGGCGATCGAGCCGACCACCGGTGAAACCCACCTGCGCCACCACATCAGCGCCACCGGTTTCTACCGCGGTCGCAAGGTGCTGAAGACCAAAGCGGATGCCTGAATCGGTGCAGCCCGGCGCCTCACGCGTCCGGGCAGCGTCATCCTGCATCGCCGTGCGCCCGGCATGCCCGACTCAGGGCAGCCGGGCGTTGTCGTTGGGGCCGGCGCGAGGCGCGATATGCCGTGCTTCGTTCTTCGCTTGCCACCGCTCGGCGCAAGGCTTAGCGTGCTGCCCGTGACACCGCTGCCTGCATTTCTCTTGCCGATGCCATGACCGACGCGCCCACCCCCGTTGCCGCGGCCCCGTCCGGCGTGGTGCGTCTGGCCGTCGATTGCATGGGCGGGGACCATGGTCCTTCGGTCACCCTGCCGGCCTGCCGGGCGTTTCTCGCCGGCCATCCGAACGCCGAGCTGCTGCTCGTCGGCCGTCCCGACGCCTTGGCGCCGGCGGCCTCGTGGAGTCGCTGCACGCTGGTGCCGGCGAGCGAGGTGGTGGCGATGGACGATTCCGTCGAGGTGGCCTTGCGGCGCAAGCGCGATTCGTCGCTGCGCGTGGCGATCAGTCAGGTCAAGCCGGTCGATGGCGTGGCGGCGGCCCAGGCCTGCGTCTCGGCGGGCAACACCGGCGCGCTGATGGCGGTCGCGCGCTACGTGTTGAAGACGCTCGAGGGCATCGACCGCCCGGCGATCGCCACGGTGATGCCGAACCAGCTCGATGGCCACACCACCGTGCTCGACCTCGGCGCCAACGTCGACTGCACCGCCGAGCACCTGCTGCAGTTCGCGGTGATGGGCAGCGCGCTCGTCGCGGCCGTCGAAGGCAAGGCGAATCCCAGCGTCGGGCTGCTCAACATCGGCGAAGAGGCGATCAAGGGCAGCGACACGATCAAGCGCGCCGGCGAACTGCTGCGTGCCGCAGCGGCCAGTGGGCAGCTCAACTTCGTCGGCAACGTCGAGGGCAACGACATCTTCACCGGCCGCACCGACATCGTCGTGTGCGACGGCTTCGTCGGCAACGTCGCGCTGAAGACAGCCGAGGGCCTGGCGTCGATGCTGTCGAGCTTCATCCGCCAGGAGTTCACGCGCACCTGGTACAGCAGGCTCGCAGCGCTGGTGGCCCTGCCGGTGCTCAAGCACTTCAAGAACCGCGTCGATCACCGCCGCTACAACGGTGCGGCGTTGCTCGGCTTGCGCGGCCTGGTGTTCAAGAGTCATGGCTCGGCCGATGCGTTCGCTTTCGAGCAGGCGCTGAACCGGGCTTATGATGCCGCGCGAAACCGACTGCTCGATCGGGTCCACGACCGTATCAGCGCGACCCTCCAGGCCTTGCCGGCCGAAGCGGGAACGCCGCCCGGCAAGGTACCCGAAGCCGCATGACCCAGATTCCCACACCGCCTCCTCGCTATTCGCGCATCACCGGCACCGGCAGCTATCTGCCGCCGCGGCGCCTGACCAATGCGCAGCTCGCCGCCGAGCTGGCGCAAAACGGGGTCGAGACCTCCGACGAGTGGATCGTCGAGCGCACCGGCATCCGGGCGCGCCACTTCGCCGAGCCCGACGTCGCGTCCAGCGATCTCGCCGCCCAGGCTGCGCGTCACGCGCTCGAGGCGGCCGGCCGGCAGGCCGGTGAGATCGATCTGATCATCGTTGCGACCTCGACGCCGGACATGATCTTCCCGTCGACCGCCTGCATGGTGCAGCATAAGCTCGGTGTCGCCGGCTGTCCGGCTTTCGACCTGCAGGCGGTGTGCTCCGGCTTCGTCTATGCCCTCGCGGTGGCCGATTCCATGATCCGCACCGGCGCCGCGAGCAAGGCCCTGGTCATCGGTGCCGAAGTGTTCTCGCGCATCCTCGATTTCAAGGACCGCACGACCTGCGTGCTGTTCGGCGATGGCGCCGGCGCGGTGGTGCTCGAGGCCAGCGACATCCCCGGCATCCTTGCCAGCGAACTGCGCGCCGATGGCAGCCATGTCGGCATCCTGTGCGTGCCCGGTACTGTCGTGGGCGGCAAGGTGCTCGGCGACCCACTGCTGAAGATGGACGGTCAGGCGGTTTTCAAGCTGGCCGTCAGGGTGCTGGACGAGGCTGCGCGCGCGGTGCTGGCCAAGGCCGGCCGGCAGGAAAGCGACGTCGACTGGCTGATTCCGCACCAGGCCAACATCCGCATCATGCAGGGCACGGCGAAGAAGCTGAAGCTGCCGCTGGAGAAGCTGGTCGTGACCGTCGACGAACACGGCAACACTTCGGCGGCTTCGGTGCCGCTGGCGCTGGATCACGCTGTGCGCAGCGGGCAGGTCAAGCCGGGCGACACGGTGATGCTCGAAGGCGTGGGCGGTGGTTTCACCTGGGGCGCGGTCCTGCTCGACCTGTGACCCCGTCGGGCGTGGCGGTCCGCCAGAAGAAGAACGAGGAAGCTCTCGATGTCCGCATTCGCATTTGTTTTTCCCGGCCAGGGCTCCCAGACGGTCGGCATGCTCGATGCCTGGGGCGACCACCCCGTCGTGGGTCAGACGCTGGCCGAGGCCTCGCACGCGCTCGGTGAAGACCTGGCGAGTCTCATCAAGGCGGGCCCGAAAGAGGCGCTGGACCTCACCGCCAACACCCAGCCGGTGATGCTCGCCGCGAGCATCGCGTGCTATCGCGCCTGGCTGGCCGAGACCGGGCTGCGGCCCGCTGTCGTTGCCGGCCACTCGCTGGGCGAGTACAGCGCGCTGGTGGCCGCCGGTGTGCTGAGCCTGGTCGAGGCCGTGCCCCTGGTTCGCTTCCGGGCCCAGGCGATGCAGGACGCCGTGCCGGTCGGCACCGGTGCCATGGCGGCGATCCTCGGTCTGGACGCCGATGCGGTGCGAGCCGGCTGCGTCGAGGCCGAGGTTGCCACCGGCGAGGCGGTGCAGGCGGCCAACTACAACGATCCGAAGCAGACGGTCATCTCGGGCAGCAAGGCCGCGGTGGACAAGGCCTGCGAACTGCTCAAGGCCGCCGGCGCGAAGCGTGCCCTGCTGCTGGCCGTCTCGGCCCCCTTCCATTCGAGCCTGATGAAGCCGGCCGCCGAGCGCTTGCGCGAACGTCTTGCGGGCGTCACGCTCGCCGCGCCGGCGATTCCGGTGCTGAACAACATCGACGTTGCAATCGCATCCGAACCGGGCGCCATCCGCGATGCGCTGTACCGCCAGGCCTTCGGGCCCGTGCGCTGGGTCGAAACGGTGCTCGCCCTGAAGGCGCACGGCGCGACGCAGATCGTGGAATGCGGGCCGGGCAAGGTGCTGGCCGGGCTGGTGAAGCGGGTCGATGCCGGATTGACCGCCATGAATATCTTCGATCAGGCCAGCCTGGCCGAGACGAAAAGGGGGCTGGCATGAGCACGGATCTATCCCCGGCGCAGGTGGCGCTGGTCACGGGCGCGAGCCGTGGCATCGGTCGCGCCATCGCGACCACGCTGGCCGCAAGCGGCTTCAAGGTCATTGGCACCGCGACCAGCGAGGCCGGCGCGGCCGCCATCGGCGAAGCGCTGGCCGCGCAGGGCGGGCGGGGCCTGGTGCTGGATGTGAACGACGGCGTGGCGCTTGAGGCGGCGATCGACGCGATCGTCAAGCAGGACGGCGGCCTGCACGTGCTCGTCAACAACGCCGGCATCACGCGTGACACCTTGTCGATGCGCATGAAGGACGACGACTGGGACGCCGTGCTCGACACCAACCTGAAGGCGGTGTTCCGGGCCAGCCGCGCCGTGATCCGGCCGATGATGAAGCAGCGCTACGGCCGCATCATCAACATCACCTCGGTGGTCGGTGCGAGCGGCAACGCGGGGCAGGCCAACTACGCCGCGGCGAAGGCCGGCGTGGCCGGCATGACCCGCTCGCTGGCGCGCGAACTGGGCAGCCGCGGCATCACGGTCAACTGCGTGGCGCCGGGCTTCATCGCGACCGACATGACCGAGGGCCTGCCCGAAGCGCAGAAGGTGGCGTTGCTGGCCCAGATCCCGCTCGGGCGCCTGGGCGCGCCGCAGGAGATCGCCGACGCCGTGGCCTTCCTGGCATCGAAACAGGCCGCTTACATCACCGGCACCGAACTGCACGTCAACGGCGGCATGTTCATGAGCTGAAGCGGGGAATCAGAGCGCGGTGCGGCCCGTCGCCCCGGGGCCGCGCCGCTGCGCCGGAGTTGTCACGCCGGAGCAACTAGAATCACGGGCTGTTTTTGCAAACTCTCCTTGGAGGAGTCATGAGCGACATCGAAGCACGCGTCAAGAAGATCATCGCCGAGCAACTCGGCGTGGCCGAGGGCGAGGTCACCAACGAAAAAGCCTTCGTCGCCGATCTGGGCGCGGATTCGCTGGACACCGTCGAACTGGTGATGGCACTCGAGGACGAGTTCAGCATCGAGATCCCCGACGAAGAGGCCGAGAAGATCACGACCGTGCAGCTGGCGATCGATTACGCCAAGAACCACGCCAAGGCCTGACGGCCGCGGTTCCCGTTTCCTTCCGTTCCTGCAGCGCATGAGCCGTCGTCGCGTCGTCGTGACCGGGCTCGGTCTCGTCAGCCCCCTGGGCAATACGGTGAACGAGTCGTGGTCCCAACTGGTGGCCGGCACGTCCGGCATCACCACTGTCACCAAGTTCGATGCCTCCAAGTTGGCCTGTCGCATCGCCGGCGAGGTCAAGGGTTTCCAGATCGAGGACTACATCCCCGCCAAGGAAGCCCGGCACATGGACACCTTCATCCATTACGGCCTCGCAGCGTCGCTGCAGGCCGTCAGGGATGCCGGGCTGCCCACCGGGAGTGAGTTGAGCGAGGAGCAGGCCGAGCGGGTCGGTTGTCTGGTCGGCTCGGGCATCGGTGGCCTGCCGCTGATCGAGGAGACGCAGGCCGAGTACGCAGCGCGCGGTGCGCGGCGGATTTCGCCGTTCTTCGTGCCGGCCTCGATCATCAACATGATTTCGGGCCACCTGTCGATCCAGTGCGGTTTCACCGGGCCGAATCTCGCGATCGTCACTGCCTGCACCACCGGGCTGCACTGCATCGGCCAGTCGGCGCGGATGATCGAGGCGGGCGACGCCGACGTGATGGTCGCCGGTGGCGCCGAGTCGACGGTGTCGCCGCTGGGCATCGGCGGCTTCGCGGCGGCGCGTGCGCTGTCGACCCGCAACGATGACCCTGCCACCGCGTCGCGCCCTTGGGACCGGGACCGCGATGGCTTCGTGCTCGGCGAGGGGGCTGGTGTGCTCGTGCTCGAAGAGTATGAGCATGCCAAGGCGCGTGGCGCGCGGATCTATGCCGAGCTCGCCGGCTTCGGCATGGGCGCGGATGCCTTCCACATGACCGCCCCCAATGTGGACGGACCGAAGCGCGCCATGAAAGCCGCGCTGCGCAATGCCGGCATCCATGCGGATCAGGTGCAATACCTCAACGCCCACGGCACGTCGACGCCGCTGGGCGACCTGAACGAGAGCAACGCGATCAAGCTGGCTTTCGGCGACCATGCGAAGAAGCTGGTGGTCAATTCCACCAAGTCCATGACCGGTCACCTGCTTGGCGGCGCGGGGGGCATCGAGTCGGTGTTCACCGTGCTGGCGATTCGGGACCAGGTGTCCCCACCCACGATCAACATCTTCAACCAGGACCCCGAGTGCGACCTGGACTACTGCGCCAATACCGCGCGCGAGATGAAGATCGAGCACGCCGTGAAAAACAACTTCGGTTTCGGCGGCACCAACGGCACGCTGGTGTTCAAGCGCGTCTGACGCGCGTGCCGTTTCTGGCCTGCCTGTCGTCCCCGTCGAGCGATGCGTGCGGCGCCCGCCGTGACGGTGATGGTTCGTCCTGGCGGCCGGGTGCGCGCCGCACTCTGGCTGCTGGCGGCGCTGGCCGTCGCCGTGACCGCGGTCTGGGCCGTGCAGCGCGCAGACGGGCTGGCGGCAATCGCCGTGGCCCTGGTGACGGCCGGCGCGGCCTGGCTGCTGTGGCAGGACCGGTGCGAGCCGGTCCTGAGCCTGCGGTGGGACGGTGCCGTGTGGTGGCTCGGCCCCGCCTCGGGTGCTGCCGAGCCGCAGCCTGGCCGGGTGGCGGTGGCGCTCGATCTCGACGGCTGCCTGCTGCTGCGCTTTCGAGCCGATGCTCCCGGGCCGCGGCGATCCACACGCTGGTTGCCGCTGCAACGCCGGGGACTCGAGGCCGACTGGCACGCCTTGCGCTGCGCGGCGTACTCGCCTGCGGCGTCCCGCGACGTGACGCTCGAACATGACTGAGCGCATGAATCCCGACAGCGATGCCCTGCTGGTCGACCGTGTCAAGCAGGGTGACGTGCGCGCCTTCGAGATGCTGGTCGTCAAGTACCAACGGCGCATCGAGCGGCTGATCGGGCGCATGGTGCGCGATGTCGATCTGGTCCAGGACATCGCCCAGGAGACCTTCATCCGCGCCTACCGGGCGATTCCCCAGTTTCGCGGCGAGAGCGCCTTCTACACCTGGCTGTACCGCATCGCCGTAAACACCGCCAAGAAGGCGCTCGGCGACCTCAAGCGCGACCTGCTCGTGACCGAATCGGCACGCGCCGGGCGCGACGAGGACGGGGATGAAACTTCCCGGGTCGAGAACGAACTAACCGACGGCGAAACGCCCGAAGCCTTGTTGGCCTCGAAACAAATCGCCAGTGCGGTGAACTCCGCGATCGAGGATCTGTCCGAGGACTTGAGGCAGGCCATCACGCTGCGCGAGATCGAGGGCCTGAGCTACGAAGAGATTGCCGACGTGATGAATTGCCCGATCGGGACGGTGCGTTCGCGGATCTTCCGGGCACGCGAGGCGATCGCCGAGCGGTTGCGGCCGATGCTGGAGCAGCGCTCCGGCGAGCGGTGGTGAGAGAGCATGAGCCCTGGGGCCAATGGAGCGTTCAGATGAGTGATGTCGAGAACCTGCAGGGGGCCGAGGCCCTTTCGGCCCTGGTTGATGGTGAGGCTGATGCCGGCATGGCCGCGGTGGTCAGCGCGAAGTGGCGCCACGAGCCTGGTGTGCGCGAACGATGGCACAGCTACCAGTTGATCGGTGATGCCCTGCGGTCCGAAGAGCTCTGTGGGCGTGGTCGGGATGCGGTCTTTCTGCGGCGTCTGCGGGAGCGGCTCGATCAGGAGCCGGTCATCCTGGCGCCCCAGCCGAAGCCGGCGGCCTCAGCAGCGACCGATGCGGCCTCGGCATCGAGGCCACGCTCTGCAAGGCTTGTGCGGCGCTGGGCCACGCCGGCGGCTGTCGCGGCCGGATTCCTGGCCGTGGTCGGGATCTTGACGATCATCCGACTGCCGGGGCCACAGGCCGCCGCACCCCAGCTGGCTCGGGCGCCGCTGTCGCCAGTGCTGCCGTCGGCAGCGTCCAAAGTGGTGGCCCAGGCGACACCCGAGCAGGCGGAGCCGGCCAGTGGTGTGCTGATCCGTGACGCACGGCTCGACCAGTACCTCACGGCCCACAAGCAGTTCGGCGGCAGCTCGGCCTTGGGCGTGCCCTCGGGCTTCCTGCGCAGCGCGACGTACGACGGCGCCGCGGCGGCCGCCTCTCGCTGAGCATGCTGCACGCCATCGTCTCGCGCGGGTTGCGCGCCATGCCGGCCATGGTCCTGATGGCAGCGTTGCTGCCGACCGCTGCCAGGGCGCAGGCAGGCAGCAGCGACCCACTGGTCGAGGCGCGCGATGCGCGCTACTGGCTGGCCCGCATCCACGAGGCGGCCGGGAAACGCAATTTCCAGGGGACCTTTGTCGTGACGGCGGCCGGGTCGGTGGCCAGCGCGCGCATCGTGCATTTCTGCGAAGGACGTAATCAGTTCGAGCGCATCGAGTCGCTCGACGGCCAGCAGCGTCAGGTCTACCGTTACAACGATCTGGTGCACAGCCTGTGGCCGCACAGCCGGGTTGCCGTGGTGGAGACGCGCCAGGCCATGGGCCAGTTCCCGCTGCTGCTGTCGGCGGGAGCCGATCGCATCGTGCCGTTCTACGACGTCAAGTCGGTGGGCGACGGACGCGTGGCCGGCCACGAGGCCAACGTGCTGTTGCTGCAGCCCAAGGATGGCTACCGTTTCGGCTACCGGCTTTGGGCAGAGCGGACTTCGGGCCTGCTGCTGCGTTCCGAGGTCTTCGACGAGCGCGACGTCGTGCTGGAGACCTCGGCCTTCTCCGAGGTGCTGATCGGCGTGAAGCCGCGGCCCGAGCTGGTGCTGCAGGCCATGAAGCGGCTCGAGGGCTATCACGTCGAGCGCCCTGCGCTGCGGGAAGTCGATCTCGGGCGCGAGGGATGGGTGCTGCGCGAGCTGCCGCCTGGTTTTCGCCATGTCAGCAGCGTCAAGCGCGTGATGAACGCCCCGGCCGAAGAGCAGGCCCAGGCGACCGCAGCGCAGGGCGAGTTTGCGATGGCGCCGCCGGCCGTGTTGCAGGCGATCTACTCCGATGGTCTGACCTATGTGTCGGTGTTCATCGAACCCTACATGCCACGCTGGCACCGTCGCGAGATGTTGATGGCGATGGGGGCCACGCAGACGCTGACGCGCCGCCGCGGTGAGTGGTGGATCACCGTGATCGGCGACGTGCCGGTCGTGACGCTGCGCACATTTGCAGCGGCACTGGAACCCCGCTGACGGTTTCGTGATCTCACGGCGCCGGGCTTGGCGCTTGCGGTGTCATGGCTCTCTGGTCGACTGTTGGTATGAGGTGATGATGCAAGCAAGAACTGAAGTGTCGCGCCCGCAGTGGCGCGTGCGTTCCTGGATCTGGATGGCGGCGATGAGCGTCGCCGGTGTACTGACGCTTGGCGTCACGCTGGTGCCGCATGCCGGTCACGCCCAGCCGGCGGTGGCCGCGGCACGTGGCTTGCCCGATTTCACCGACCTGGTCGAACAGGTCGGCCCGGCGGTGGTGAATATCCGCACCACCGAGCGCACCCGCGGCGCTCAGCGTGGCGCCAGCCCCGAGGTGGACGAGGAGATGCAGGAATTCTTCCGGCGTTTCTTCGGTACGCCCCCGGGGCAGATGCCGGGCCAGCGGCCCGATCCGCGGCGGCAGGCCCCCGAAGAAGAGCAGCAGCGCGGTGTCGGCTCGGGCTTCATCTTCACGGCCGATGGCTACGTGATGACGAACGCGCACGTGGTGGATGGTGCGGACGAGGTTTACGTCACGCTGACCGACAAGCGTGAGTTCAAGGCGAAGCTGATCGGAGCGGACAAGCGCACCGATGTGGCGGTCGTCAAGATCGAGGCGGCCGGATTGCCGTCAGTGAAGATCGGCGACGTGAGCAAGCTGAAGGTCGGCGAGTGGGTGATGGCGATCGGCTCGCCCTTCGGTCTGGAGAACAGCGTGACGGCCGGCATCGTCAGCGCCAAGGGGCGCGACACCGGTGAGTTCGTGCCTTTCATCCAGACCGATGTGGCGATCAATCCGGGCAACTCCGGCGGGCCGCTGATCAACCTGCGCGGCGAGGTGGTCGGCATCAACTCGCAGATCCTCAGCCGCTCGGGCGGCTTCATGGGCATCTCGTTCGCGATCCCGATGGACGAAGCCACGCGCGTGGCGGATCAACTGCGCGCCGGTGGGCGCGTGGTGCGCGGACGCATCGGCGTGCAGATCGGGGAGGTCACGAAAGACGTGGCCGAGTCCCTGGGCCTGGGCAAGGCCTCCGGCGCCCTGGTGCGCTCGGTCGAGGCGGGGGGGCCGGCCGACAAGGCCGGCGTCGAGGCGGGTGACATCATCATGAGGTTCGACGGCAAGACGGTCGAGAAGTCGAGCGACTTGCCGCGCCTGGTCGGCAGCACCAAGCCGGGCAGCAAGGCCAGCCTGCAGGTGTTCCGCCGCGGCAACTCGCGTGATCTCGGCGTGACCGTGGCGGAACTCGAGCCCGAAGGGGGGCGCCGCGCGTCGGTGCCGGAGAGCAAGCCGGCGCCAACGCCGAGTGTTGCCACGGGCGCGCTGGGTCTGATGTTGGTCAACCTGAGCGATGAGCAAAAACGCGAACTCAAGCTCCGTGGTGGCGTGCGCATCGAATCAGTGGAGGGCGCGGCCGCACGTGCCGGACTTCGCGAAGGGGACGTGATCTTGTCGGTGAGCAATGTCGAGATCGCCGATGTGAAGCAGTTCGAGGCCGTGATTGCCAAGCTCGACAAGAGCAAGCCCATCAACGTCCTCTTTCGGCGCGGAGAGTGGGCGCAGTACGCGCTGATCCGTACGGGCAAGTGAAGCGGGAGACCGGGTCCCGGCCCGAGTCAAGCAGGCAACCTAGCGCCCTGCCCGGTTTTTTCGCCGAACGGAAATTTCTCCAATGCGCCAGGATGCTTTGAACTGGAAAGAAGTTGATTGTGAGCACACACTCACTTTTGTTGCATCCGATTGACGCGCTGATCCACTAGAATCTGGGCGATTGCAAGGTGTTTTACATGCATCCTTGAGTAATAGTGGGGGTCACGAAAATCGTCCACAGGACACCCACAGGTTATTGTGGATAACATGTTTATAAAATTCCCTGTTGGCACACCGCAACGGCGTAAAACCGAGCACTGGCGCGGTTTCCGGCGCGGTTGATGTGGCTACAATGAAAGCCCAACGAAGCAGTTGCCAAACGTTTTTTGTTGGAAGGCGCGTCACCGGTTTGACGTGCCTTTTTTTTAGCTGCAGCACGGCGCGATGCGCCTTCACATCGCTGCGCGATGTGAGCTTGCGCTGCAACGGCTGTGCCGTTGTGTCCTCTGCGCGAGCCGACTCCTGAGACGTACGAAGGTCAGATGGACCACATTCGCAATTTCTCGATCATTGCCCACATCGATCACGGCAAGAGCACTCTGGCCGACCGCATCATCCAGCGCTGCGGGGGGCTGAGCGACCGCGAGATGGAAGCGCAGGTGCTCGACTCGATGGACATCGAACGCGAGCGCGGCATCACGATCAAGGCACAGACTGCGGCGCTGAAGTACAAGGCGCGCGACGGTCAGGTTTATCAGCTCAACCTGATCGACACGCCCGGGCATGTGGACTTCAGCTATGAAGTCAGCCGCTCGCTGTCGGCCTGCGAGGGCGCCTTGCTGGTGGTCGACGCTTCGCAGGGCGTCGAGGCGCAGACGGTGGCGAACTGCTACACCGCGCTGGATCTCGGCGTCGAGGTCGTGCCGGTGCTCAACAAGATGGATCTGCCGCAAGCCGATCCCGAGAACGCCAAGGCCGAGATCGAGGACGTGATCGGCATCGATGCCGAGCATGCGATCCCCTGCTCGGCCAAGACCGGAGAGGGCATCGAGGACATCCTCGAGGCCGTGATCACCCGCATGCCGGCGCCGCGCGGCATGCCCGACGGGCCGCCGCGCGCGATGATCATCGACTCGTGGTTCGACAACTACGTCGGCGTCGTGATGCTGGTGCGCATGGTCGACGGCGTGCTGCGCAAGGGCGATCGCATCCGCATGATGGCGACCGATACCGTCTATCCGCTGGAGCAGCTCGGCGTTTTTTCGCCGAAGTCCGAGCCGCGCGAGCAACTCGTGGCGGGCGAGGTCGGCTTCCTGATCGCCGGCATCAAGGAGCTGCAGGCGGCCAAGGTCGGCGACACGATCACGCTCGAGAAGAAGCTGCCCAACAACGCCGGGCCGGCCAGCGAGCCGCTGCCGGGCTTCAAGGAGATCCAGCCGCAGGTCTTTGCCGGGCTCTACCCGACCGAGGCCAGCGAGTACGACTCGCTGCGCGACGCACTGGAGAAACTCAAGCTCAACGACTCTTCGCTGCGCTACGAGCCCGAGGTGAGCCAGGCGCTCGGTTTCGGCTTTCGCTGTGGCTTCCTCGGCCTGCTGCACATGGAGATCGTGCAGGAGCGCCTGGAGCGCGAGTTCGACCAGGACCTGATCACCACCGCGCCCAGCGTCGTCTACCAGGTCCAGCTCGGCGGCCTGGCGGGCGAGGTGATCGAGGTCGAGAACCCGTCGAAGATGCCCGAGATCGGCAAGATCGCCGAGATCCGCGAGCCCATCGTCACCGTGCACCTGTACATGCCGCAGGACTACGTCGGCCCGGTGATGACGCTGGCCAACCTCAAGCGCGGCATGCAGCTCAACATGGCCTATCACGGCCGCCAGGTCATGCTGACCTACGAGATGCCGCTGGCCGAGATCGTGCTGGACTTCTTCGACAAGCTGAAATCAGTCTCGCGTGGCTACGCCTCGATGGACTACGAGTTCAAGGAATACCGGGCCGCGGATGTCGTGAAGGTCGACATCCTGATCAACGGCGACCGGGTCGATGCCCTCTCGATCATCGTGCACCGCAGCCAGAGCCAGTTCCGTGGCCGCGCGGTGGTGGCGAAGATGCGCGAGATCATCCCGCGCCAGATGTACGACGTGGCCATCCAGGCGGCGATCGGCGCCAATATCATCGCGCGCGAGAACATCAAGGCGCTGCGCAAGAACGTGCTGGCAAAATGCTACGGTGGCGATATCAGCCGCAAGCGCAAGTTGCTCGAAAAACAGAAGGCTGGCAAGAAACGCATGAAGCAAATCGGGACCGTCGAGGTGCCGCAGGAAGCTTTCCTTGCCATCCTCCAAGTGGACGACTGAACACTTCATGAGTGCATTGACCGGGTTGCTTTATGGCGCCCTCGTGGTTTACCTGGGCGGCTGGTATCTCGGGTCCTGGAGCGGCAATTTTTCGCTGCTGCTGTTTGTCCTGACACTGGCCACCTTCGGCTACTGGCTGGCCGAGCGCCTGCATTTCCTGCCGCGTCGCGTGGCGGCAGCCTCGGCGCTGGAGGTGCAGGACGCGCAGCGTCGCAGCGAGCTGCAGCGCCAGGGCATCCAGCAGGTCGACGGCAACGTGGCCGTGGCTCGGGAGCGACTGCTCGCCCAGCCCTGGTGGCTGGACTGGACCGCGGGGCTGTTCCCGGTGATCCTGGCGGTCTTCCTGTTGCGCTCCTTCCTGTTCGAGCCGTTCAAGATCCCCTCCGGGTCGATGATCCCCACGCTGGCGATCGGCGACCTGATCCTCGTGAACAAGTTCCACTACGGGGTGCGGCTGCCGGTGATCAACAAGAAGATCATTGCCAACCATGATCCGCAACGCGGCGACGTGGTGGTGTTTCGCTATCCGGTCGAGCCGAGCGTCGACTACATCAAGCGCGTGGTCGGTCTGCCCGGTGACGAGGTGGCCTACCTCAACAAGAAGCTGTCGATCAACGGTCAGCCGGTCGAGACCCAAGCGCTGCCGGAGTTCTACGACGAGGATTCGCTGCGATACGCACTGCAGGCGAGCGAGAAGCTCGGCGCGGTCGAGCACCGCATCCTGACCGACAAGGACCGCCCCGGTTTCGTGATCCCGATGCCCCAGTTCCAGAACTTCCGCGACAACTGCCGCTACAACGCCGAAGGCGTGGTGTGCACGGTCCCCCCGGGTCACTACTTCATGATGGGCGACAACCGGGACAACTCGCAGGACTCGCGCTACTGGGGCTTCGTCCCCGACGAGAACATCGTCGGCAAGGCCTTCTTTGTCTGGATGAATTTCGGTAACCTCAAGCGGATCGGCTCCTTCCATTGAGCCGGCGCTTCACCAGGAGAACAACGATGGCCTTCGCAGCGTCGGCAACGTCGGGTGCGGTCCGCGCACGCCCCGCCCAGAGAGGTGTCACCCTGATCGGCCTGCTGTTCTGGGCGATCATCATCGCCTGCGTCGCGCTGGTCGGGTTGAAGGTGCTGCCGACGATGAACGAGTACTTCACCATCCAGCGCGCGGTCAACAAGATCGCGAAGGAGGGCGGCAGCACCGTGCCGGAGATCCGCGCGGCCTTCGACCGCCAGAAGGACATCGAGTACTCGATCTCCTCCATCAGCGGCAAGGATCTCGACATCACGAAAGAGAACGAGAAAGTCGTGGTCAAGTTCGGCTACGACAAGGAGCTCGAACTGATCGAGCCGGTCTACCTGCTCATCAAGTACCGGGGGCGTTCACAGTGAAGCCGCTGCGCGCCGCCGCGACGCGGTGCGCGCCGGTGCCGCCATTGATGCCGTGAGCGCCGCGCTCGAGTCGCTCCAGGCCCGTCTCGGGCATCGCTTCGGGCAAGCCGCCCTGCTGGAGAGGGCGCTGACCCACAAGAGCTTCAGCGCCCACAACAACGAGCGGCTCGAATTCCTCGGCGATGCCGTGTTGTCCGCGGCCATCTCGGGCCTGCTGTTCGAGCATTTCAGCCAGTCCGGCGAAGGCGATCTGACGCGCGTGCGCGCACACCTGGTGCGCGAGGAGATGCTGCACCGCCTCGCGCTGGAGCTGGGTCTTGCGCCACTGTTGCGCCTGAGCGAAGGCGAAGCGCGCAGCGGCGGCGCACAGCGTCCGTCGATCCTGGCCGATGCGCTGGAGGCGCTGATTGCCGCGGTCTACCTCGATGGCGGCTTCGGGCCGGCGAGGGCGCTGGTCGAACAGCTGTTCACCCCCCTGGTGGCGAGCACCGCGGCCGAGGCGTGGACCCGCGACCCCAAGACCGAGTTGCAGGAGTGGCTGCAGGCACGCCGCGCACCGGTGCCGGGCTACCGCATCGAGGCGACCCGGGGCCGGCAGCACGAGCAGCTGTTCACGGTGATCTGCAGCATCCCGTCGCACTCGCTCGAGGTGCGTGGCGAGGGCCGTTCACGTCGCGCGGCCGAGCAGGAGGCGGCGCGCGCCGCGCTCGCTACACTGAAAACCGCCGACACCGAGCCCTCATGAACGACCGCACTGCCGCAGCCCCCGAAGACAGCGAGACGCCGCCGCAGCGTTGTGGGCTGGTCGCGATCGTCGGCCGGCCGAACGTCGGCAAGTCGACCTTGCTCAATGCGCTGGTCGGGCAGAAGGTCAGCATCACCTCCCGCAAGGCGCAGACCACGCGCCACCGCATCACCGGCATCCACACCTTCGAAGGCGCGCAGTTCGTGTTCGTCGACACGCCGGGTTTCCAGACCCGCCACACCGTCAAAGGCACCGGTGCGCTGAACCGCAACCTGAACAAGACGGTGCAGTCGGTCCTGAGCGACGTGGACGTCGTGCTGTTCGTCGTCGAGGCCGGGCGCTTCGGGCTCGACGACGCGAAGGTGCTCGCCCTCGTGCCGCCGGGCAAGCCGACGATCCTGGTCGCCAACAAGCTCGACCTCGTCCGCCGCCGTGCCGAACTCGCGCCCTGGCTCAAGGGCATGCCGGAGCGCCACCCCTTTGCCGAGTTCGTGCCGCTGGCGGCCACCAGCGAAGACGACGTGCGGCGGCTGCTGGGGATCGTCCAGCCCTACCTGCCCGAGCAGCCCTGGTTCTACGACGAGGAGGCGCTGACCGACCGCAGCGATCGTTTCCTTGCCAGCGAGATCATCCGCGAGAAGCTGTTCCGCCTGACCGGCGACGAGCTGCCGTACACGTCCACCGTCGTGATCGACGAGTTCAAGGAGGAGGGCGCGCTGCGCCGCATCGCGGCCACCATCATCGTCGAGCGCGAAGCCCACAAGGGCATGGTGATCGGCGACAAGGGCGAGCGCCTCAAGCGCATCGGCACCGACGCGCGCGTCGAGCTCGAGCGCCTGATGGGCGGCAAGGTCTTCCTCGAGATCTGGGTCAAGGTGCGCTCCGGCTGGGCTGACGACGAGGCGCGCCTCAAGAGCTACGGTTACGAGTGAGCGCCGCGCCGCGCGCCGCGGTCCACAAGCCGCGGGCCACCCGCACGAGCCGTGCCCTGGCACCGGCCCTGCAGCCTGCCTACCTGCTGCACCGCTACGACTGGAGCGAGTCGAGCCTGATCCTCGACCTGTTCACGCGCGAGCAGGGCCGTGTCGCGGTGGCGGCCAAGGGCGCGAAGCGCCCGTACTCGCAGCTGCGCGCGGTGTTGCTGCCGTTCCAGCGGCTCAACGTCGGCTACGGCGCACGCCGTGCGCGCGACACGGAGGGCGATGGCGCCGAGGTGCAGCCGCTGAAGGTGGCCGAGTGGGCCGGCGGCCCGGCGATGCTCGGCGGCGGGGCCCTGCTGACGGGCTTCTACCTCAACGAGCTGTTGATGAAGCTGCTGGCCCGCCAGGACCCCCATCCGGCGCTGTTCGACGCCTACGCGCACACGCTGCCGGCGCTCGCCGCCGCCGACGACACGCGTGTCGAGGCGGCGCTGCGTGCCTTCGAACTCGTGCTGCTGCGCGAGATCGGCCTGCTGCCCGAACTGGGCGTCGTCACACCGACCCAGCAGCCGCTGGAAGGGGCGGCGCGTCACGCGCTGAAGGCCGAGTCCGGCCTGGTGCCGGCGGTGCCCGGCGAGGCAGGCCTGGCGCCGGCCGACTGGCATGCCTTGCAGGCCGCGCTCGACGGCGACGACCTGGGTGCGCTGCAGCGCGCCTGCCTGCCGGTGCTGGCCGACCTGAAGCCGATGCTGCGCAGCCTGCTTCACTATCATCTGGCCACGCCCGTGCTGCGCACGCGGCAGCTGATGATGGACTTGCAGAACCTCGATCGCTGAACGACCCCTTCCCGATGAACCCGCTGATCGCCACCGGCCTCCCTTCCCATGGCGCGATGACCGCGCTGTCGGTCAACCTGAACAAGGTCGCGCTGCTGCGCAACACGCGCACGCTCACGATCCCGAGCGTCACCCATGCCGCGAGGCTCGCGCTCGATGCGGGCGCCCAGGGCATCACGGTGCATCCGCGGCCCGACCAGCGCCACATCCGCACCCACGATGTCCGCGACCTCGCGGCGCTGCTGAAGGCCTGGCCACACATCGAATACAACATCGAGGGCAACCCCTTCCACAACCTGATGGATCTGGTGCGCGAAGTCCGCCCGCACCAGGCGACCTTCGTGCCCGACAGCGTCGAGCAGTCGACCTCCGATCATGGCTGGACCCTGCCTGAAGACGGCGAGCGCCTGAAGCCGCTGATCGACGAATGCCACGCGCTCGGCGTGCGCGTCAGCCTGTTCATGGACCCGCTGCCCGAGGCCATGGTGCCTGCGCGCGCGATCGGCGCCGACCGCGTCGAGCTCTACACCGAGGCCTATGCGCGGTCGCACGCCGCAAGCGCCGGCACGCCGCAGCATGCTGCCCTGCTGGCCTGCTACGCCGCCGCGGCCGGGGCCGCGCTGTGCGCCGGCCTCGGGCTCAATGCCGGCCACGACCTGAACCGCGACAACCTGACCGACTTCCTGCGGGCCGTGCCCGGCGTGCGGGAAGTGTCGATCGGCCACGCGCTGATCGCCGACGCACTGGAGCTGGGCCTGACCGAGACCGTGCGCGACTACCTGCGCTGCATCCATCGCGCGTCTGCGCCATGAGGAGGGGCCGAACAGGGTGGCGGGGCGCCGGGCGCCGGGCCGCTACCAAGCCGGCCCGCAGTCCCTTCACGGACGAGGGGCCATCATGATCTACGGCATCGGCACCGACCTGTGCGACATCCGCCGCATTGCCGCCACGCTGGAGCGGCGCGGCGAGCGCTTCGCCGAGCGGGTGTTGGGCGCGCACGAGCTGAGCGTCTACCGCGCGCGCTCGGCCAAGGTGCCCGCGCGCGGCCTGCGCTACCTGGCGACGCGTTTCTCGGCCAAGGAGGCCTTCTCGAAGGCGATCGGCCTGGGCATCCACTGGCCGATGAGCTGGCGCGCCTGCGAGGTCGTCAACGCCGCCAGCGGCAAGCCCGGCATCGCGCTGCACGGCGAGCTGGCGCAGTGGTTCGCCGAGCGCCGGCTGGCGGCCCATGTGACCCTGACCGACGAATCCGACTACGCGGCCGCCTTCGTGGTGGTCGAACAGCACCCCGCACCATGAAGCACGACCTGCCGGGCCATGCGCCCATCGTCATCGACATCGCCGGCACCTCCCTCGATGCCGACGACCGTCGCCGTCTGCAGCACCCGCTGGTCGGTGGCCTGATCCTGTTCGCGCGCAACTGGCAGCACCGCGCGCAGCTGACGGCGTTGACTGCGGAGATCAAGACCCTGCGGCCCGACGTGCTGATCTGCGTCGACCACGAAGGCGGGCGCGTGCAGCGCTTTCGCAGCGATGGCTTCACCCACCTGTCACCGATGCGCGCGCTGGGCGAACTGTGGATGGACGACGGCAAGGCCGGCGCCGGCAGCGGTGCGATGCGCGCCACCGACGCCGCGACCGCCTGCGGCTACGTGCTGGCGGCCGAGCTGCGCGCCTGCGGCGTCGACTTCAGCTTCACGCCGGTGCTCGACCTCGACCATGGGCCCAGCGGCGTGATCGGCGACCGCGCCTTCCACCGTGACCCGCGCGTTGCCACCCTGCTTGCCAAGAGCCTGATGCACGGCCTGCTGCTGGCCGGCATGGCGAGCTGCGGCAAGCATTTCCCGGGGCACGGCTACGTGGCCGCCGACTCGCACACCGAGGTGCCGGTCGACCGCCGCTCGCTGCGCGAGATCCTCGGTGACGATGCGAAACCCTACCAGTGGCTTTCCACCTCGCTCGCCAGCGTGATGCCGGCGCATGTGATCTACACCAAGGTCGACGATCGGCCGGCCGGCTTCTCGCCCCGCTGGCTGCAGGACATCCTGCGCAGGCGGCTCGGCTTCACCGGCGCGATCTTCAGCGACGACCTCAGCATGCAGGGCGCGACCGTGGCCGGCACGCCCGTGGAGGCCGGTATCGCCGCGCTGAACGCCGGGTGCGACCTGGTGCTGCTGTGCAACCAGTCGCTCGCCGGCGGCGCGCCGCTCGACGCGCTGATCGACGGCCTGGACCTTGCCCTGGAACGCGGCCGCTGGCAGGCCAGCGCCGACAGCGAGGCGCGTCGCCTCGACCTGCTGCCGCAGACGGCGCCGCTGCCGTGGGACGAGCTGATGCACCACGCGCCCTACCAGCGCGCGCTCGACCAACTGCCTTGAGCGGGGGTGGCCGGCGCCGGTCCGGCCACGGCCCATGAAAAACGCCCCCGTGCCGCCAGGCCCGGGGGCGTAGTCCTGAGCGAGGGTTCAGCGGTTCTCGAACGGCAGCTTGATCTGCGACAGGTCCTGGCGCGTCTCCACCAGCACGAGTGGGCCCTCATCGACCGCAACGACCGGCTTCGGCTCGCGCGGCACATGCGAGGGCTTTGGCGCATCGGCCATCGCCTGCTGCACCGCGCGCACCTTGTCGACGTCGGAGTTCACCCACTCCAGACCGGCGCCGGAGGCCACCGAAGCGAGGTCGCCGACCGGCAGCGTGTAGGACGGCACCGGTTCGACGACGGGCACGGCCACCGGCGGGGCGGCCACCGGCGGGGCGGCCACCGGCGCAGCGACCACCGCAGCAGCAGGCGGCGGCACGATCGCCTCGGCGGGCGCCGCAGCAGGGGCCTTGGACACCACGTCAGCCAAGGCCTGTAGCGCGACCTCGGCCGGCTGCAGCGGCGGCGCGCTCGCGGTCTCGGGGGGAGGCGTCGTCTCGGCCACCGGCGTGGCTTCCCACCACGGGACGGGCGATGCGGGCATCGCCTGCGCCGCCGGGCTGGCCGCGTCGCCCGCTTCGGTCAACGCCGCTGCGGCGTCGCCCTCGGTGCGCTCGCGTCGGCCCCGGCCGCCACGGCGGCCGCGGCGCTGCTCGCCGCCTTCGCCGGCGGTGTCGTCCGCTGCCGCATCACCTTCGGTGCGGGCGGTACCAGCAGCGACATCGGCGACCAGCGACTCGTCGTTGGCCGCGGTCTCGGTCTGCCCCTCGGGTGCGTCGCTGCGAGCCTCGTCGCGCTCGCCGCGGCCTCGGCCACCGCGGCGGCGGCGGCGGCGTGCGCCTTCACCACCCTCGGGTGCATCCGTCGGCGGGCCGGCTTCCGTCTGGCCTTCAGTGCCAGCGAGCGGCAGGCGCAACTCGTCGGACGCGGTCGATTCCGGGCGCGGGCCGTTGCGGGGCTCGTGGCGTGGTGAGCGCTCGAGCCGCTCGGTGCCCGTGCTGCCCGGTTCGGCGGCAGCGCCTTCGGGACGCTCGCCACGACGGCCACGGCCATCGCGCTCGCCACGGCGGCTGCGGTCGTCACCGCGGCCTTCGCCGCGCTCGGTGCGTTCGCCGCGTTCCGCGCGCGCTTCGGTGCGTTCGCCCCCGCGGCCCTCACCCCCGCGGCCTTCGGCAGCCCGACCCTCGCCGCGCTCCGAGCGCTGACCATCGCGTCCGCCACGGCGTCCGCGTCCGCCATCGCGATTCCCGTCGCGGCCGCCTTCGCGGCCCGGTTTCGCCGGCTGTGTGGCGGGGGCCGCCACGACGGCCGGTGCAGCCGGGGTCTCGCCACCGAACAGCTTCTTGAGCCAGCCAAAGAAGCCACCGCCGGCGTCGCTCGCAAGTACCGGTGCGGCCGCCACCGGCGGTGCAGCCACCGGTGCCTTGGCGACCACCGGCTCCGCTTTCGGTGCGGCCACCGGCGCCGGCAGATCGGGCAGCACGCCCTTGATCACCGGCTCCTGCTTGGCCTTGGCCTTCTCGCGCCGGGTGATGCCGACCTCGTCGTCCGGCTCCTCGATCATCGTGTAGCTGGCCTGCAGGTTCTCCAGGCGCGGGTCGTCGTGGCGCAGGCGCTCGAGCTTGTAGTTCGGGGTTTCGAGGTGCTTGTTCGGCACCAGCAGCACGGTGGTGCGCTGGCGCAGCTCGATCTTGGTGATCTCGGTGCGCTTCTCGTTGAGCAGGAAGGAGGTCACTTCCACCGGCACCTGCACGTGCACGGCGGCGGTGTTCTCCTTCATCGACTCTTCCTGGATGATGCGCAGGATCTGCAGCGCGGAAGACTCGGTGTCGCGGATGTGGCCGGTGCCGTTGCAGCGCGGGCAGGTGATGTGGCTGCCCTCGCTGAGCGCCGGGCGCAGGCGCTGGCGGCTCAGTTCGAGCAGGCCGAACTTGCTGATCGAGCTGAACTGCACGCGCGCACGGTCGGTGCGCAAAGCGTCACGCAGGCGGGTCTCGACCTCGCGGCGGTTCTTGCTCTCCTCCATGTCGATGAAGTCGACGACGATCAGGCCGCCGAGGTCGCGCAGCCGCATCTGGCGCGCGATCTCGTCGGCCGCCTCGAGGTTGGTGCGCGTCGCGGTCTCCTCGATGTCGGAGCCGCGCGTCGAGCGCGCCGAGTTCACGTCGACCGAGACCAGCGCCTCGGTGTGGTCGATCACGATCGCGCCGCCCGAGGGCAGATTCACCGTGCGCGAGAAAGCCGTTTCGATCTGGTGCTCGATCTGGAAGCGGCTGAACAGCGGCGCATCGTCCTTGTAGCGCTTCACGCGATTGGCCGTTTCCGGCATCACGTGGTTCATGAACTGCTGCGCCTGCTCGTAGATGTCGTCGGTGTCGATCAGGATCTCGCCGATGTCGGCATGGAAGTAGTCGCGGATCGCACGGATCACCAGCGACGACTCCTGGTAGATCAGGAACGCACCCTTGCCCGCCTTGGCCGCGCCGTCGATGGCGCTCCACAGCTTGAGCATGTAGTTCAGGTCCCACTGCAGCTCGGGCGCGCTGCGGCCGATGCCGGCGGTGCGGGCGATCAGGCTCATGCCCTTGGGGTACTCGAGCTGGTCGAGGTTCTCCTTGAGCTCCTCACGGTCCTCGCCCTCGATGCGGCGCGACACGCCGCCGCCGCGCGGGTTGTTCGGCATCAGCACCAGGTAGCGCCCGGCCAGGCTGACGAAGGTGGTGAGCGCCGCCCCCTTGTTGCCGCGCTCTTCCTTCTCGACCTGCACCAGCAGCTCGCTGCCGTTACCGATCACGTCCTGGATCTTCGCGTCGCGGACCGTGACGCCTTCCTTGAAGTACTGCTTGGAGATTTCCTTGAACGGCAGGAAGCCGTGGCGGTCTTCGCCGTAGTCGACGAAGCAGGCCTCCAGCGAAGGCTCGACGCGGGTGACGACCGCCTTGTAGATGTTGCCCTTGCGCTGTTCGCGCCCTTCGATCTCGGTTTCGAAGTCGAGCAGCTTCTGCCCGTCGACGATCGCCAGGCGCCGCTCCTCCGGCTGCGTGGCATTGATCAGCATGCGTTTCATGTGCACTCCTCCGTGCGGGAGGCCAGGGGGCCCGCCCGCACACGAATCCGACCGGACCCGTCGCCGGGCACGGCCTGTCGATGCACGAAACAGCGTGGAGGAACCGGAAGGAATCGCCCTGGACTCGACCGCCACGCCCGCCAAGGCGCTGCAGCGATCAAGCGTTGGCGCGTGCGCTCGCGTGCGCCTGGACGGACTTGCCACGGGCAGGGCCGTGGCGTAGCGCGCCTCCTCCGCACGCACGCCCACCGACGCGCAGCGGCAAGACTGCAGGCGATCGGTGCACGGGGGGGAGGGGGTGGGCCGAAGACATCCGGGGCATCACGGGGGCGCGGGCTGCAGCTCGTCGGTGCACGGGGCACCTTCCGGTCTGCAGCCGGAAAACCTTGTTTGTTGGTCCGTACTACGCTGGCTCTGCCACCGCCTTGCGCTGACTGCCGCTCACCTTGGGAGCCGGCCCGGCCGCACAGCGCGGTGTTGCATCACCGAATACCTGCCGCCAACCCGGCGACAGGGCCCACGCAACGACGAAGTGACCGCTAAACTCAAGCAAATCAATCACTTACGGCGCACACGTGGTGCAACGCATTATAGGAGGCAAAGTCGCTCCGGCGCGCAAGGCCTCGCGAGCTCCCGCCGCCCCGCTGCGCCCGGCGTCCAGCCTCCCGGCCCAGCCCGTGGCGGCGCCTGCGCCGGCCCCTGCGGTCAGGCACCTGACGGTCGGCGAAGACGGTGCCGGACAGCGACTGGACAACTACCTCGTCAAGACCCTCAAGGGCGTGCCCAAGACGCATGTCTATCGGATCATCCGCAGCGGCGAGGTGCGGGTGAACCGTGGTCGTGCCGCGGCCGACACGCGGCTCGCCGCGGGCGACGAGTTGCGGCTGCCGCCGGTGCGAGTGGCCACGCCTGCCGAGCGCGAGGCCGCGCCGCCGCGCGAGTTCCCCGTCGTCTATGAGGACGAGCACCTGCTGGTGATCGACAAGCCCGCCGGCGTTGCGGTCCACGGTGGCAGCGGTGTCAGCTTCGGTGTCATCGAGCAGCTGCGCCGCGCCCGGCCGCAGGCGAAGTTCCTGGAGCTCGTGCACCGGCTCGATCGCGAGACCTCGGGCCTGCTACTGCTCGCCAAGAAGCGCAGCGCGCTCACGCGGCTGCAGGACCAGTTCCGCGCACGCGAGACCGGCAAGACCTATGCTGCGCTCGTGCCCGGCGCCTGGCCGGCGAAGCGCAAGGTGATCGACACGCCGTTGCACAAGTACCTCGACGCCGCCGGCGAGCGCCGCGTGCGCGTCACCGCGAAGGACGACGAGGACGGCCAGCGCTCGATCACCCTCGTGCAGGTGGCCACCTCCTACGCGAACTACACCTTGCTCGACGTGACGATCAAGACCGGCCGCACCCACCAGATCCGCGTGCACCTGGCGCACGAGGGGCATGCGATCGTCGGCGACGACAAGTACGGCGATTTCGCGCTGAACAAGGCGCTGGCCCGCGGCGAAGCCGTTCCGGCGGTCAAGTTCGACCGCATGTTCCTGCATGCGAAGCGGCTGCGGTTCGAGCACCCGGCCAGCGGCGAGACGATCGAGCTCGAAGCGGCCTTGCCGGCAGAATGCCGCAACCTCCTGCAATCCCTGTAGCACGCCCTGTCGCGGGCCCGGACCCGCGCGCCACCCCGACCCATGACCGATTTCCGCTCCCGCCAGTTCGACCTGGTCGTGTTCGACTGGGACGGCACGCTGTTCGACTCCACCGCGCTGATCGTCACCTGCATCCAGGCTGCGGCCGCCGACCTCGGCACCGCCGTGCCGCACGCCACGCAGGCGGCCTATGTGATCGGCATGGGCCTGCAGGAAGCGCTGCAGCATGCGGTACCCGGCCTGCCGCGCGAGCGCTACCCCGAGCTCGGCCAGCGCTACCGCCACCACTACGTCGCGCGCCAGCACGAATTGACGCTGTTCGCCGGCACGCTGCCGATGCTGTACGCGCTCAAGGAGCGCCAGCACTGGCTCGGCGTCGCCACCGGCAAGTCGCGCCGCGGGCTCGACGAGGCGCTGCAGACCGTTCAGCTCAAGGGCCTGTTCGATGCCACCCGCACCGCCGACGAGACCGCCTCCAAGCCGCACCCGCGCATGCTGCAGGAGCTGATGGCCGAGTTCGGCGTCGCGCCCGAGCGCACGCTGATGGTCGGCGACACCACGCACGACCTGCAGCTCGCGGCCAATGCCGGCACGGCCAGCGTGGCGGTGAGCTTCGGTGCGCACGAACCCGAGGCTTTCGACGCCTTCGCGCCGCGTTTCGTGGCGCATTCGACGGCCGAGCTCGATCGCTGGCTCAGGGCCCATGCCTGAGGCCGCCGAGCCGGTGCCGCTGTGCGCCGCCAGCGAGCTGAGCGACGGTGGCCGCGCGCTGGTGTTCGACGTGCTCGAGTACGGCCGCCCGGTGCGCGCCTTCGCGCTGCGTTTCGACGGCCGGGCGGTCGCCTACCTGAACCGCTGCGTGCATGTGCCGGTCGAGATGGATTGGCAGGCCGGTGAATTCCTCGATGCCGACCGCCGCTTCATCGTCTGCTCCATCCACGGTGCGGCCTACGAGCCGGCGACCGGCCGCTGTGCCGGTGGTCCCTGCGGACGCGGGCACCTGACCGCGCTCAGGGTGGCGGAGCACGACGGGCAGGTGTATTGGTATCCTTCTCGCGACATCCGGCCGGCATCCGGCACCTGAATTCCCCGAGCTTCCTTGCGCCCGAGACGCGCGCGACACCCATTCCGAGCATCCCATGAGCAGTTTCGACGATCCCGCCGAGCCCACGCTGGGCCCCGCCCCTTCCAGCCGTGCTCCCGCCGCGCCCGCCCCGGCGAACGTGGACGGCCGTGTGATCGAGGAGTTCGCGCGCAACTACCTGAAGGACCGGCGCAGCGAGCGGCGCTGGCGGCTGCTGATCCGGCTGGCCTGGCTGTTCGTCTTCGGCGCGATCGCCTGGGCGCTGGTGGCGCAGCAACGCCACGCCGCGGCACCGAGCGGGCCGCACACGGCGCTGATCGAGATCCAGGGCGAGATCGCCTTCGACGCGGTCGCCAGCGCCGAGGGCATCAACGCTGCGCTGCGCAACGCCTTCGACGACGACGGTGCGCAGGCCGTGGTGTTGCGCATCAACTCGCCCGGCGGCAGCCCGGTGCAGGCCGGTCTGATCACTGACGAGATCCGGCGCCTGAAGGGCCTGCACGCCGGCAAGAAGGTCTATGCAGTGTGCGAGGAACTGTGTGCCTCGGCGGCCTACTACATCGCCGCGGTGGCCGACGAGATCTTCGTCGACAAGGCCTCCATCGTCGGCTCGATCGGTGTGCTGATGGACGGCTTCGGCTTCACCGGCACGATGGACAAGCTCGGCGTCGAGCGCCGCCTCATCACGGCCGGCGACAACAAGGGCCTGCTCGATCCGTTCTCGCCGCTGAGCGATGCCCACAAGGCCTATGCGCAGGCGATGGTCAACCAGATCCACCAGCAGTTCATCAAGGTGGTGAAGGACGGGCGCGGCAAGCGCCTCAAGGAAGCGCCCGAGACCTTCTCCGGCCTGTTCTGGAGCGGCGAGTCCGCCGTGCAGCAGGGCCTCGTCGACAGGCTCGGCAGCCTGGACTACGTGGCCCGCGAAGTGGTCAAGGCCGAAGAGGTGATCGACTACACACCCAAGGAAAATGTGGCCGAGCGCCTGGCCAAGCGCTTCGGCGCGGCGGTCGGCGCCGGCGCCGCGAAGGCGCTGGGCGGCATGGCGCTGCGCTGAGCGCCCCGCGCCGCCGCTGCTTCGTCGACGACTTCGGTCCCGGCCACTCCAGTCTCGGCCACCTGAAGCGGTTTCCCGTCGACACCATCAAGATCGACAGAACCTTCGTCGAGGATCTTCCAGGGTTTCCTGTTTGCCCGGCCCGTCGATGCGCAAGCGGTCGCCGCCTGGCTGCACGCTCAGGCCGCAACCGGGCGGCCCGGGATGTCTGGCGTGCAGCGGCAGCCCGGCGACGGCATCGATGTCGAGGTTCTGCCAGCGCCGGTGCGCTGACGGAGGGCGCTCACGCCCCCCGCCCTCGCTCAGGGCAGCGGCGGGATGCGCAGTACCTGGCCCGGGTAGATCTTGTCCGGGTGCGTCAGCATCGGCTTGTTGGCCTCGAAGATGACCGGGTACTTGTTCGGCGTGTCGTAAAACTGCTTCGAGATCTTCGACAGGTTGTCGCCCTTGACCACCGTGTAGTACTGCGCCTCGGGCGTCGGTGCCGCCACGGTAAGCTGGTCGTTGACCGCCACCACGTGCTCGACGTTGCCGCAGCACAGCAGCACCTTCTCCTTCGTGGCCTGGTCGGGCGCCTGCCCCGAGACGGTGACGGTCGCGCTCGCACCGTCGAAGCCGACCGCCAGCCCGTCGACCTTCAGGCCCTGGGCCTCGATGTAGGTCACGATCGCGTCGCCCGCGGTCTTGTTCAGCCGCGCCAGGTTCTCGGCGCTGGGCGCCTGCGCCACCGCCTCCTGCGCTGCCTTGGCTTCGCCCTTGCCGAACAGCTTTTCTCCGGCTTCCTTGATGAAACTCATCAGGCCCATGGCGTCGTCCTTTCGTGAATGGAGAAGAGGGAGTGCCGACTCTAATCCCACCGCACCTCCGTGCCGATGACGATGGTCGCGATGCTAGGGGTGGTGGTGCTCAGACCGCGTTCAGCAGCCCCTTGCGCTCGATGAAGTCCACCACCTCGTTCAGACCCTCGTGGGTCTTGAGGTTGGTCATCACGTAAGGCCGCGACGTCGCGAAGGCGGGCCGCATGCGCCGCGTGTCGGCCTCCATCACCGCCAGGTCGGCGCCGACGTGCGGCGCGAGGTCGGTCTTGTTGATGACGAACAGATCGCTCTTCGTGATGCCCGGCCCGCCCTTGCGCGGGATCTTCTCGCCGGCGGCGACGTCGATCACGTAGATCGTCAGGTCGCTGAGTTCGGGGCTGAAGGTCGCCGCCAGGTTGTCGCCGCCGGACTCGATGAACACGATGTCGGCGTCGGGGAACTTCGCCAGCATGCGGTCGACCGCCTCGAGGTTGATCGAGGCGTCCTCGCGGATCGCGGTGTGCGGGCAGCCGCCGGTCTCGACACCCATGATGCGCTCGGGCTCCAGCGCGCCGGCGACGGTCAGCAGGCGCTGGTCTTCCTTGGTGTAGATGTCGTTGGTCACGACCACCAGGTCCCAGCGCTCGCGCATGGTCTTGCACAGCAGCTCGACCAGCGTGGTCTTGCCGGAGCCCACGGGCCCGCCGACGCCCACGCGCAGCGGGGGCAGTTTCTTCGTGCGACGGGGGATCGAATGCAGCGGACTCATGCCGACGATGATGCACGAAGCGAGCCACCGGCGCGCCGCAGCGTCCACGCCCAACCCGGGACCGTGTTGCTCGCGGCTCAGGAGCGGAACAGGCGCGAGTACTGGGTCTCGTGCCGCGCCGAGAGCACCGCGAGCATCGGCGTGAATGCCATCCGCTCGCTGTCCTGCAGCGCGAGCGCGGCATCGGCCGTCTCCGGGATCGCCTCGCCGAGCGCGCCGAGGATGCGCTGGCCGGCACTCTGGCCCAGCGGCACGGCCTTGATCGCCGCCTGCACCATGTTCTCGGCCCAGCCGAAGGCGAAGGCCAGCGCGGCCTCGCGGGCGCTGGCCTGCGTGCCGGCGGCAGCCAGCGCGAACGCGACCGGGTAGCTCGGCGCCGGCGGCAGCGCGCTCAGGGCGGCCAGCGCGGCCGCGTCGGTGTCCGGCCGCTGCTGCAGCCAGGCGGCGAGTGAGCGGCCCATCTGCTCGGTCTGCAGCCGCATCTCGGCGCTCTCGCGCGTGGCCAGCAGCCAGTCGTTGAGTTCGCGCACGCGCGCCGCATCGCGGCGTCGCCAGGCCGCGAGGGCTCGGCCGACGACCGCGAGCTCGCCGCGGCCCAAGCCCAGCACGAGCTGGTCGAGCAGCCATTCCCGTGCGGTGGCCTCGTCGCGCACCAGGCCGGCCTCCGCCGCCGCCTCCAGCCCCTCGGAATAACTGAAGCCACCGACCGGCAGGGCCGGCGAGGCCAGCCACATCAGCGCCAGCAGCGTGGCGGCGCTGGTCGGTGCCGCTGGTCGGCGCACGCGTGGCATCGGTCAGTGGGGGTGCCCGTGATCGTGGTCGTGATCGCAGCCGGGCCCGTGCACATGCGGTGCCGGAGCGGCGCTGACGGCCAGGCCGATCGGACGACCGCGCGTCGGCGGCGCCGCGGCGTGGACGTGCGCTTGACCGTGCGCATGGTCGTGCCCCTGCCCGTGCGGATGGTCGTGCGCTCGAACGTGGGCCTGCGCAGGCGCCCCGTGCTCGCCGTAGGCTCCGCTTTCCGGCTCGAACGGGGCGAGCGCTTCGCTGACGATCAGGTGCATCGCGCGCAGCAGGTCGGCCAGCACATGGTCGGGCTCGAGCTGCAGGCGGTCGGGCTGCAGTTCCAGCGGCACGTGCCGGTTGCCGAGGTGGTAGGCGGCGCGCAGCAGGTCGAAGGGCGAGCCGTGCTCGGTGCAGTGGCGCACCACCAGCACCGGCTGCTGCGCGGCGATCGCACGGATCAGCGAGCCGTCCTCGGCCACCAGCACGTCGCCGCCGCGCACCACGCTGCCGCGCGGCAGGAACACGCCGAGCGTGCGGCCCTGCGAGTCGGTGGCATCGAAGCGGCTCTTCTGGCGCACGTCCCAGTCGAGTTCCACCGTGGCGGCGCGCTTGAGCAGCGTCGGCGCGAGCCCTTCGCCGCGGGCAAGGAGTTTGTTGATCGTCAGCATGTCGTGAGTATGCACGCCGCGATCATTGCGCCGATCGAAGCGTCCGCCGGCCGGCTGCCTGCCGGTACCGCGCGTTGCTGACGAGGGCGCCGGGCGAGCGGCTCCGCTCATGTCCCCCGGCGTCGGCCTGAAGGCCGCCCCCTCCGCCTTGACTTCGCTGCGCCGCTCACCCGGCGCCCTCGCCAGCACTCACCATCGCCGCCTGCGAAGGTATTCGCGACCGCAAAGGCTGCGGTGGTGGCAACACAGCGACCCGGCGCGGCACCCGCGCTGACCGATCCAATCGGATGCGTTTGAATGCGCCGGATCAGAACAGGAAATAGCGCTGTGCCATCGGCAGCACGGTGGCCGGCTCGCAGGTCAGCAGCTGGCCGTCGGCGCGCACCTGGTAGGTCTGCGCGTCGACCTCCATGCGCGGCAGGTAGGCGTTGTGCACCATGTCGCCCTTCTTGACCGTGCGGCAGTTCTTCACCGCCGACAGCGGCTTGCGCAGGCCGTATACGCTGCCCACCTCGGAGGCCAGCGCCGCCTGGCTCACGAAGCTGAGCGAGCCGCGCGCCAGCGCGCCGCCGAAGGCGCCGAACATCGGCCGGTAGTGCACCGGCTGCGGCGTCGGGATGCTGGCGTTGGCGTCGCCCATCAGCGCCGACGCGATGAAGCCGCCCTTCATCACCAGCGAGGGCTTCACGCCGAAGAAGGCCGGCCGCCAGAACACCAGGTCGGCCCACTTGCCGACCTCGATGCTGCCGACCTCGTGGCTGATGCCGTGTGCGATGGCCGGGTTGATCGTGTACTTGGCCACGTAGCGCTTGGCACGCCCGTTGTCGTGGCGCTCCGGGTCGCCGGGCAGCTTGCCGCGCTGCAGCTTCATCTTGTGCGCGGTCTGCCAGCAACGCAGCACCACCTCGCCGACGCGGCCCATGGCCTGCGAATCGGAGCTGAACATGCTGATCGCGCCCAGGTCGTGCAGGATGTCCTCGGCCGCGATGGTCTCGCGGCGGATGCGGCTCTCGGCGAAGGCCAGGTCCTCGGCGATGGCGGCGTCGAGGTGGTGGCAGACCATCAGCATGTCGACATGCTCGTCGAGCGTGTTGACGGTGTAGGGCATCGTCGGGTTGGTGGAGGAGGGCAGGAAGTTCGGCTCGCCCACCACGCGCAGGATGTCGGGCGCGTGGCCGCCGCCGGCGCCTTCGGTGTGGAAGGCGCACAGCGTGCGGCCCTTCGTCGCCGCGACGGTGTTCTCGACGAAGCCCGACTCGTTCAGCGTGTCGCTGTGGATCGCCACCTGCACGTCGCTGTCTTCGGCCACCGACAGGCAACAGTCGATCGCGGCCGGCGTCGTGCCCCAGTCCTCGTGCAGCTTCAGGCCGACCACACCGGCCTCGATCTGCTGGCGCAGCGCCTCCGGCCGGCTCGCGTTGCCCTTGCCGAAAAAGCCCAGGTTCATCGGGAAGGCGTCGGCCGCGCGCAGCATGTTGGCGATGTTCTCCGGCCCCGGCGTGCAGGTGGTCGCGAAGGTGCCGGTGGCCGGCCCGGTGCCGCCGCCGAGCATCGTGGTCACGCCGCTGGAGAGCGCCTCCTCGATCTGCTGCGGGCAGATGAAATGGATGTGGCAGTCGATGCCACCGGCGGTCACGATCATGCCCTCGCCGGCGATCACCTCGGTGCCCGGGCCGATGACGATGTCCACGCCCGGCTGCACGTCGGGGTTGCCGGCCTTGCCGATGGCGGCGATGCGCTGGCCGCGGATGCCGATGTCGGCCTTCACGATGCCCCAGTGGTCGAGGATCAGCGCGTTGGTGATCACGCAGTCCACCGCGTCGTGCGGCCCGGGGCCGTTGGGCCGCTGGCTCTGGCCCATGCCGTCGCGGATGACCTTGCCGCCGCCGAACTTCACTTCCTCTCCGTAGCCGCCGGCACGCAGCGTGTAGTCGGCCTCCACCTCGATCAGCAGCTCGGTGTCGGCCAGCCGCAGCCGGTCGCCGATCGTCGGGCCATACATCTCCGCGTAGGCGCGGCGTCCGATGGTGGCCATGTCAGAGTTTTCCTTGCACGAGGCCGCGGAAGCCGTAGACGACGCGGTCGCCGGCATAGTCGACCAGATCGACCGTGCGCTGCTGGCCCGGCTCGAAGCGCACCGCGGTGCCGGAGGCGATGTTCAGCCGCATGCCGTGGGTCGCGGCGCGGTCGAAGCGCAGCGCGCCGTTGGTCTCGGCGAAGTGGTAGTGCGAGCCGACCTGGATCGGCCGGTCGCCGCCGTTCTCGACCACCAGCGTCAGCGTACGGCGCGCGGGGTTCAGCGCATGGTCCGGGCCGTCCGCCGGCAACAGCTCTCCAGGGGTCATGTGAGTGGCCTCATGCAATGGGTTGGTGCACGGTCACCAATTTGGTGCCGTCGGGGAAGGTCGCCTCGACCTGGATGTCCGGGATCATCTCGGCCACGCCGTCCATCACGTCGGCCCGGGTCAGCACCTGCTGGCCTTCGCTCATCATCTGCGCGACGCTCTTGCCCTCGCGGGCACCCTCCAGGATGGCCGCGCTGATCAGTGCCACCGCCTCCGGGTGGTTGAGCTTCAGGCCGCGGGCGCGTCGTCGCTCGGCCAGCAGGGCGGCGGTGAAGATCAGCAGCTTGTCTTTCTCGCGGGGCGTCAGGTCCATGGCGGTGCGCTGTGAGCAGGATGGGTGCCATGGTAGTGTCCGGCCGGCCCCGCGAGCTGGTGCGGTTCTTGATCGCTCCCGTGCAAACGCCCCTGCCCATGCTGCCCAGTCCCGTCCCGACCGCCCACGAACCGACCGCACCGCCGGTGCAGCGCGTCATCAAGCTGCGCCGCGACTACAACAGCTGGGTCGCGCGCGAGACCATGGAGGACTACGCGCTGCGCTTCACGCCGCGTGCCTTTCGCAAGTGGTCGAGCTGGCGGGTCGCCAACACCGCCATCGGCGGCGCGGCGTCCTTCCTGGTGCTGGAGGCGGTGGGGGCCACGCTGCTGGTCCAGCACGGTTTCGTCAACGCCGCGCTGGCGATCCTGGTGACCGGGCTGGTGATCTTCCTGGCCGGGCTGCCGGTCAGCGTCTACGCGGCGCGCCACGGCGTCGACATGGACCTGCTGACGCGCGGCGCCGGCTTCGGCTACATCGGCTCCACGCTCACCTCGCTGATCTACGCCAGCTTCACCTTCATTTTCTTCGCGCTCGAGGCCGCGGTGATGGCCTATGCGCTGGACCTGGCCTTCGACATCCCGCCGGCCTGGGGCTACCTGATCTGCGCGGTGGTCGTGATCCCGCTCGTGACCCACGGCGTCACCGCGATCAGCCGGCTGCAGGTCTGGACCCAGCCGCTGTGGCTGGCGATGCTGATCGCCCCCTATGTCTATGTGTTCGCCGAGAACCCGGGCGCCGTGGGCGAGCTGTTTGCCTACGGCGGCGAGCACGGCGTGCAAGACTTCTCGTGGCTGCACTTCGGCGGCGCCACCACGGTCGGCATCGCCCTCATCACGCAGATGGGCGAGCAGGCCGACTACCTGCGTTTCATGCCCGAGCGCACCGCGCGCAACCGCGGCCGCTGGTGGCTGGGCGTGCTGGTCGGCGGGCCGGGCTGGGTGCTGCCGGGCGTGCTCAAGATGCTGGGCGGCACGCTGCTGGCGTGGCTGGCCATCAGCCACATGGTGCCGCTGGACCGCGCGGTCGACCCCAACCAGATGTACCTCGCGGCCTACGAGCACGTGTTCCCGCACTACGGGCTGGCGGTGGCCGCGACCGCGCTGTTCGTCGTGATCTCGCAGCTCAAGATCAACGTCACCAACGCCTATGCCGGCTCGCTGGCCTGGAGCAACTTCTTCGCGCGGCTCACCCACAGCCACCCCGGCCGCGTGGTGTGGGTGGTGTTCAACACCGCGATCGCGCTGATGCTGATGGAGCTCAACGTCTTCCAGGCCATCGGCAGCGTGCTCGGGCTGTACAGCAACGTCGCGATCGCCTGGATGATGGCGGTGGTGGCCGACCTGGTGGTCAACAAGCCGCTGGGCCTGAGCCCGCCCGGCATCGAGTTCCGGCGCGCCCACCTGTACGACGTCAACCCGGTCGGCGTCGGCGCGATGGGCCTGGCCTCGGTGCTGTCGATCGCGGCCCACCTGGGCCTGTTCGGACCGATGGCGCAGGCCTGGTCGGCGGCCATCGCGATGGTCACCGCCTTCGTCACCGCACCGCTGATCGCGTGGGCCACGAAGGGCCGCTACTACATCGCGCGCCAGCCCGAGGCGCGCGTGCCCGAGGCCGACGGCAGCTACCGGCGCCTGACCCGCTGCTGCATCTGCGAGCGCGAATACGAGCGCGACGACATGGCGTCCTGCCCGGCCTACGGCGGGCCGATCTGCTCGCTGTGCTGCACGCTCGATGCACGCTGCGGCGACCTGTGCAAGCCGCCCGAGGCCAAGCTCGCGGTGCAGTGGTCGGCCGCGCTGCGGCGCCTGCTGCCGCGGGCCGTCTGGCCCTACCTCGACACCGGCCTGGGCCACTACCTGCTGCTGATGCTGACGGTGGTGCCGCTGCTCGGCGGGCTGTTCGCGCTGCTCTACCACCAGGAGCTGCGCACGCTGGCGTCGAGCGGCGCGCCGCTCGCGCCCGGCCTGGCCGGTGCATTGAAGCTGGGTTTCGTCAAGGCCTTCGCGGCGCTGCTGCTGATCGCCGGCACGGTGGCCTGGTGGCTGGTGCTCACGCACAAGAGCCGCGAGGTCGCGCAGGAGGAGTCGAACCGCCAGACCGCCGCGCTGCGCCACGAGATCGAATCGCACGGCCGCACCGACGCGCAGCTGCAGGAGGCCAAGCTGCAGGCCGAACGCGCGATGCACCAGGCCGAGCAGGCCAACCGCGCCAAGAGCCGCTACATCACCGCCATCAGCCACGAGCTGCGCACGCCGCTCAACAGCATCCTCGGCTATGCACAGCTGCTGGAGGAGGACGATGCGATGCCGCCGCACCGCGCGCAGGCGGTGCGCGTGATCCGCCGCGGCGGTGACCACCTGGCGAGCCTGATCGAGGACACGCTGGACCTGGCGCGCATCGAGAGCGGCAAACTCGCGCTCGAGGTGCGGCCGCTGCGGCTGTGCGAGGCGGTGCAGGAGCTCGCGCGCATGTTCGAGCTGCAGGCGCGCGCCAAGGGCCTGGTGTTCCGCCACGAGATCGAGGGCCCGGACGTGGTGCGTGCCGACGAGAAACGGCTGCGCCAGATCCTCATCAACCTGCTGGGCAATGCGGTCAAGTTCACCGAACGGGGCGAGGTGGTGTTCCGCATGCGCCATGCGCGCGAGATCGCGCATTTCGAGATCGAGGACTCCGGCCCCGGCATGACGCCCGACGAACTGGCCCGTGTGTTCGAGCCCTTCGAGCGCGGCGGCGCCCCGGCGGGCGGCGGTCATGGCACCGGCTCCGGCATCGGCCTCACCATCGCGAAGATGCTGACCGACCTGATGGGCGGCGAGATGACGGTGCGCAGCACGCCGGGGCGCGGCACCGCGTTCGCGATCCGCCTGTTCCTGCCGCAGGCCAGCGAGGCCGCGGTCGCGCCGGCGGTGCGCGTGGCACGGCGCACCGGCTACGCCGGCGTGCGCCGCAGCGTGCTGGTGGTCGATAACGAGGAGGCCGACCGCGGCCTGCTCGCCACCGTGCTGGAGCCGCTGGGCTTCACGGTGCGCCAGGCGGCGTCGGGCGAAGCCGCATTGCGGCTGCTGCGCGCCGGCCCGCCGCCCGACGCGATCCTGATGGACCTGGCGATGCCGGGGCTGGACGGCTGGGCCACGATCCGCCAGCTGCGCGAGGAGCGCCTGTGCGAGGCGCCGGTGGCCATCGTTTCGGCCAATGCCTTCGACCGCGGTCTCGACAACGACGTCGGCATCACGCCGGCCGATTTCTTCGTCAAACCGGTGCGCGTGGCCGACCTGCTGCAGTGGCTGGGCCAGCGCCTCGAGCTCGACTGGATCGACGCGCCGCCGGCGCGGCGGGCCGCGGCCGGCGCGGCCGTGGGAGCGGCCCCGGCCGGTCCGCCGCCCGCGGCCGCGCTGGCGCGCCGCGCCGCGCTCGACGAGCTGGCCCGCCTGGGCTACCTGCGCGGCCTGCTCGGCGAGCTGAGCGCGATCGAGGCCGAGGACCCGGACGCTGCCGCCTGGACCGGCCCGGTGCGCGAGCTGGCCCAGCAGTTCCGCTTCGACGCCATCCGTGCGTTGCTCAACCCCCGTGACGAGGAACCCGAAGATGCTGCCGCGGCCGCCTGATCGCCCCACTGACGACGGGACCGCCCGCGACCCCGAGCGCTTGCGCCTCGGCGAGAACAGCGACGTGGTGCTGATCGTCGACGACGTGCCCGACAACGTCGCGGTGCTGCACGACGCGCTCGACGAGTCCGGCTACACCGTGCTGGTCGCCACCAGCGGCGAGGCCGCGCTGGAGCGCGCCGCCCACGCGCGGCCCGACGTGGTGCTGCTCGACGCGCTGATGCCCGGCATGGACGGCTTCGAGGTCGCGCGCCGCCTCAAGCGCGACGCCGCCACCGCGCACATCCCCATCGTCTTCATGACCGGCCTGGCCGAGACCGAGCACGTCGAGGCCGCCTTCGAGGCCGGCGGCGTGGACTACGTGACCAAGCCGATCCGGCCGCGCGAGGTGATCGCGCGCATCGCCGCCCACGTGCGCGGCGCGCGCCAGGCCCGCCAGGCCCGCAATGCGCTCGACGCCTTCGGCCACGCCGTCATCACCGTGCGCGCCGGCGATGGCCGCGTGCTGTGGCAGACGCCGCTGGCGCGCGAGCTGCTGCAGGCGCTGGACGCCACGCGCGAGGCCGGCACCCGGGGCCCGGTGCTGAGCGAGACCCTGCTCGACTGGATGCAGGCGCAGGCCGTGCTGGCCGCGACCGAACAGACCGGCTACCCGATCGTGCTGGCGCGCGATGGCCGGCGCGTGAGCTTCGCGCTGCACGAGCCGACCGGCGACGACGAATGGCTGCTGGTGCTGACCGAGTCGAACGACCGCGCCACCATCGAGAGTCTGGCGGTCGCGTTCCGCCTCACGGGCCGCGAGGCCGAGGTGCTGCACTGGGTGGCGCAAGGCAAGACCAACCGCGACATCGGCGACATCCTCGGCACCAGCCCGCGCACCGTGCACAAGCACCTGGAGCATGTGTTCGCGAAGCTCGGCGTCGAAACACGCACCTCCGCCGCGGCGATGGCCCTGGGCAAACTCAAGCGCGGCTGATACGGCATTGCATTCAATCTGATGAGTTTGAACGCAATGCCGTATGAATGCCGCTGAGCCGCGCTCGCGCGCTACTGCGCGCGGCCGTCGTGCTGCTGCACCGGCACCGACTCCAGGTCCACACCTTCGAGGCAGCGGATGTTGACCGCGGCCATGCGGTTGCCTTTCGGGTCGGTGCCCTCGCCGAACGGGTGGATGCCGCAGCTCGGGCAGAAACGGTGCTGGATCCGGTGCTTGTTGAAGGTGTAGGTCGCGAGTCCGTCCTCGGGGGTCAGCAGGCGCAACTGAGCCGCCGGCACGAACCACATCAACGCGCCCTTGCGCGAGCAGATCGAGCAGTTGCAGCTCATCGCCTGCTTCAGTTCGCCCTCGACCTCGAAGCGGACCTGGCCGCAGTGGCAGCTTCCCTGGTAAGTCATCATCGTGGCTCCCGGTGGTGTGGACAGCCGGCAAGATACACCGATGCCCGGTGGTGCCGGCTCACGGCATGCGACCCCACAGCAGCGCGTGTTCCCACTCGAGCCGGCCGCGCTCGCGTGCCAGCGCCGCCATGGTCGCGTGGTCGTAAGGCACGGCGATCAGTTCGGCCGACCAACGGCCCTGCGTGCCGCGCTCGGCGATCGCGTAGCGCGCATCCGGCGCGCCGTTCTCGACGGCATGGTGGAAGGGCTGCTCGTCGTCATAGGCCGGCTGCCCGACGCTGCCGGGGTTGAGCAGCAGCTGACCGCGCCGGCTGCGCAGCAGGCGCGGCGTGTGCGTGTGCCCGCAGGCGACGAGCGCGGCCCGCACATCGCCCAGGCGCGCCTCGACCTCGTCGGCCGTCGCGCCGCGCAGGCCGTGCGGCGCCACCGTCTCGAAGAAGTACTCGTCGTCGCGCGCCGGCGTGGCGTGGCACAGGAAGGCGTCGTCGTCGGTGAGTGCGTGCCGGTGCGTCAGCGTGCGCAGCCAGTCGAGTTCGGTGGCGCCCAGCATCGCGTGCGCGTAGGCGTCCGAGGGCTCGCGCGGCAACGTGCCGCCACCGAGCACGTAGCGCTCGTGGTTGCCGGCCAGCTGCACCCAGTCCTGCGCCATCAGGAACTGCGCGGTCTCGCGCGGCAGCAGCGGGCCCGACAGGCTGTCGCCCAGGTTCACCGTGCGGTCGACGCCGCGGCGGCGGATGTCGGCCACCACCGCTTCGAGCGCGGCGAGGTTGCCGTGGATGTCGGAGACGAGGGCGATGCGCACGGTGTTCGAGCGGGGGCGCGACCTGGCAGACGCTTGCCCGAGGCTTCAGGCCAGGCCTTCGAACTGAGGATTCCAGGCGACCTCCCACAGGTGACCGTCGGGGTCCTGGAAGTAGCCGGCGTAACCGCCCCAGAAAGCTGTCCGGGCCGGCTTGACCGGTGTCGCCCCGGCTTGCACGGCGCGCGCCATCACGGCATCGACCTCGTCCTTGGACGCGACGTTGTGGCCGATCGTGATCTCGGTCGGGCTGCGCGGGTGCAGCGGCACGCCGGTGTCGTGCGCGATGCTGGCGCGCGGCCACAGCGCGAGCTTCAGCCCCGGCTGCAAATCGAAGAAGGCCACCGCACCATGCTCGAACTGCGTGCCGACGATGCCCTCGCTCGCGAAACCCAGGCCGTCGCGGTAGAAGGCCAGCGCGCGCGGCAGGTCGTCGACGCCGAGCGTGATCAGGGTGATACGGGCTTGCATGCGGGTCTCCGGAGGAAGGACGGTCGCGCTGCGGGTCGCCCCGTCAGGACCGCACGGTCTGGCCGCGGCAGACCACCGCCAGCTTGTGGCCGTCCGGGTCGCGCAGGTAGGCCGCATAGAAGTCGGCGTTGTACTGCGGCCGCAGGCCGGGGCCGCCTTCCGAGCTGCCGCCGTGGGCGAGGGCTGCCGCGTGGAAGGCATCGACCTCGGCCCAGCTGCGTGCCCGCAGCGCCACCATCGTGCCGTTGCCCACCGTCGCGGGCCGACCGTCGAAGGGCCTGCACAGCCAGAGCGCGATCTCCGTCGCACCGTGCTGCTCGTAGGTGCCCCAGCCGATCCAGCCGTCCCCGTCGGGCTCGTCGCTGGTGTCGCAGCGCTGCAGGCCCAGCGTGCTCATCGTCGCGTCGTAGAAGCGCGCGGCACGGGCCAGGTCGTCGGTGCCCAGGCAGACGTAGGTGAACATGGGTGCTCCTCGGGGTCAGGGGCCGGGCGCGAGCGCCCGGCCCCCGCCATCGTGAACCGTGGCGCCCTGCTCGGCAAGCAGGGTGCGCAGCACCGGCCGCGGCAATCGGCATCGAGCTCACCCTAAGGGGACGGCACAACGACGAGCTGGTTGATCACCGCCTCGACGTCGTCGATGCCGCGCACCAGTTGCTCCAGCGACGCGGCCTGCTCCGGTCGGCGCACGCAGCCCTTGAGCCACACCCAGCGGCGCTGCCCCTCGACCCACAGGCTGGTGTCGGCGTAGCGGCCGTCGGCCACGATCGCCTTGGCGACGCGCGGGATGATCTCCTTGTCGTAGAGGTAGGCGTTGGGCAGGCGGCAGCGGCCGGACTGGTAGCAGCTGGTGCCGCGCTCGGCACGCCAGTGCGCCTCGGCCTGCATCTCGGCGAGCGTGATCTTCGGGCCCTCCTGCTGCGGGCATTCGGCGAGGGCGGCGGTGACCTGCAGGAATGGGTCGTCGAAACGGTTCCTGCGCTCCTCCTGCGCGCCGGCGGCGATGCAGAGCGCCGCGCAGGTCGCGGCGACCGATCCTGGCGGCAGTCTCATCGTGCCGAGGCGGCGTGCGCGGAGCACACCTAGAGCACTTTCCACCTGAGCAGCAGCGCCGCCGCGGCGGGCAGGCCGAAGATCAGCAGCAGGATCGGCAGCTCCTCGGTCACCGAGTAGCCGGCCTTGACGACCCCGACCCACAGATTGGCCGCGGCGACGACGAACCACAGCGCGACGAAGGCCGCGGTGGCCCAGCCGGCAGCCGCAGGGTAGTTCGCCGAGAACAGCCGCGCCAGCAGGACGAACGCCGCCAGCAGCAACAGCCCTGCGGCCAGGAAGAGGAGGGTGCGCATGGGGAGCCTTTCCGTGTCGATGATGTGGGTCAAGCAAGGTTCGGCGGCAGGAGCATGGGCCGTGCCGCCGGCGGTGCATCGGACGCTCGCCGGCCGCGGCGAAGGATGGGGTGTAGGGGCCCGCGCTTCAGCGCGACCGCGCCAGGACCCGAACGACGATCTCCTGGTGCTGCCGGAACCCCATGCGTTCGTACACCCGGTAGGCGGTGCCGTTGTCTCGCATCACATGCAGGAAGGGCATCTCGCGGCGTTGCAGCTGGCGCCGGACCAGCATCGCCATCAGCCGGCGCGCCAGCCCCCGGCCCTGGAAGTCGGGATGGGTGCAGACACCGCTGATCTCGCGCAGTCCGCCCGCGCCCATGCGCTCGCCCGACATCGCCTTCAGGCGCGGCCCGTCGAAGCAGCCGAAGTACTCGCCCAGCTCGACCGTCCGTGGCCCGAACGGCCCCGGCTGCGTGGCGGCGACCAGCTCCAGCATCTGCGGTACGTGCTCGGCCCCCAGCCGCACGACCGCGAAAGACTCGTCGATGGCGGGCTGCGGCGCAGCCCACACCATCTGGTGCATCGTGGTCTCGGCATCGACCTGCCAGCCGGCCGGCGTGGGCCCGGACCAGCCGGCGCAGTAGAAGTGCTCGCCGGGCTCGCAATAGGGGGCCAGGGCGGCGAAGTCGGGCCGCGTCACGTCTTCGAAGCCGAGGATCGGCGAGAAGCCCGGCGCGTAGCGGCGCGCCGGCCCCGCGCCGGTCGCGAACCTCGCTTGCGGTCCGGCCAGCGTGTGCCAGGCGATGTTGTCCAGCAGCGGCAGGCTCATCGGCTCACTCTGAATCGGGCGGCTGATCGCGCGCCCGCCCGCGGGGCCTGCATGGCGGGCGGCTCGAAGCTGAACAGGGTCTGGATGTTGCGGCACATGGGAATTCCATCTGGCTGGACCACTTCTCCCCCAAGCGTAGCGGCGCTGCGGGTGACCGTGCAAGCAACCCGGGTACGAAGTGGCTTCGGGGCTGGGGAAGGGCGCCTGCCCCGAACGGGTCGGATCATCCAGGAGAACCGATGAGTGCCGCATCGACCCCCTCGTTCGCGGACATCCGGACATCACCAGTGCCTTCGTGGTCGTGGAGCGGGCCCCGGAGGGCACGCGTGGGTGGGGGCGCGAGCGCAGCCATGCAGCCAGCGCGGTCGTCCGTTGCATCGCCGGCCGCTCGATCAATCGAAAAGTGGCGAAGGCCCCGAGTATCAGGACGGGAGTGATTGCGGCCACCACGAGCCAATGAACCACCGGCGAAAAGGCTCCGGACACCGGCACCCCAAGAAGGATGTTGAAGGTGACAAAGAGAATGATGCCGTGAAGCAGGTAGATGCTGTACGTCATCTCTCCGAGCGTGCGCGAGACCGGCCCGTGCAGCAGGCCGAAGAGGCTGTTGCCGCCGGCAATGATCGCGAATGCAACCGACAGCAGCAGGATCGGCAGCGCGCCGTCGGCCGACGGGAACGCGGCAATCGCGACGCAGATGCAGCCCAGCAAGGCCAGCGATGCCGACTTCTTGACGGCCAGTTCGTGAAAGGAGTCGACGCGAACCAGGAGCGCCGCGGCGATTCCTCCCAGGAAGGACATCAAGTGATGCGGCTCCGGGCGCCATATCACCAGGCCCACGATGCTCAGGGCACTGAGCACGATGCAAGGGGAGTGGGGGCCTCTTCGCGCCGACCGTCAGCGCAAGCACCGGCAGCGACAGATAGAAGAACCACTCGTACGGGAGCGACCACGTCACGCCCGCGACGATGGTGGAGGTGGCGTCAGTCGGAGGAATCTCGCAATGAAGAGCTTGCTCCAGTCGATGCGCCTCGTTCGTCCGTCCAGCAGCTTCGAGAAGAACAGGAAGCCGGTGATCATGAAGAAGAGCGCCACGCTGCCTTGACCGAGATGGGTGTAGAGGCGCGAGGCGGGGGGTGCCCACTCGCCCGTGCGCAGATGAAAGTACCAAAGGCAGGAATGGTGCAGAAAGACGGAGAGCGCCAGATAGCCACGCAGCCCGTCGATTGAAGCAAAGCGCCCGGCGGCCGGCGGCGGGCCGAACCGTTTCGCAATGACGAGGTGGGTGGAGTGGCCGGGGCGCGGTTGCGGCTGATGGTGGCCAGGCTCACGCGATCGCCGGGACGAGGCCCGGGTTCAGTGCGGGGCGCGCATGACGCGCTGCGTTTCGGCCCACAGCGCCTGACACTGCTGATCGATGGGGCTGGAGGCCGCAGGCGCCATGCCGTTGGCCGCCGCCTGCCGCACGCGCCGCTGCTCCGACTTGTAGACGGCAGCCTTGCGCGCCGCGGTCAGCTGGGCGTGAAGCTGCTCATCCGCCTTGACGCGGCGCAGGCTCAAGTAGGCGTCGTCCCGGTGGCCGCGCATGGCCGGGAACTGCTCCTCGCACCGGGCGTACCCGATGTCGAAGCGGGCCATGGCCCTGGCGTCCAGCGTGTATGCCTGGGCCGGTGGCGCCGCCAGCGCCGTCGCCAGGACGAGGGCGGCCGAAATGCCGACATGCAATCGGGTTTCGCTTGGGGTCATGCGCTCGTCTCGGTTGGATCGGTTTTCCTTTGGCCTTCGAGCGGGCGTTGAGGCCGCTCATCCGGATCACTTCCAATCTAATTTGCCTGACCCGCCCGGGCATTCCGTGCGAAGTTGTAACCATGTGACTTTCGACGTGCCGTCGGTGGGTCATCACCCTGTAACACGGAGTGCTCAGGTGTGTGCATCTTGAGTATTCATGGCGGACGGAGCCGGTGAGCATTTGTCAACGCGCGCCCACTGCTTTGGTGCAAACCGTGCAGTCTTGCTCGGAAAACAGGCGGCCGGCACCAAAAAGTCATGCGGTGCACGCCTGAGCTCTCCCTGCAGCAGGTCTGGGCGATCCAGCGCGAGAAAGATGCAACAGCAGCCGGACGAGCCGCGGGTTGCAGTCACTTACGGGCCTCTGGGTTTGCTTACAAGTGGCGGTCCGGGCGACGAGACACTGTGGTCGAGGCAAAGCTCAACTGCAGTGGTGCCGGCCGCTAGGTCCCACCACAGGAAAATCACTTCGGTATTTTCTGCCTGCCTTCGGGCTGCTGTATTTGGCAGTAATTATTGGCATCGATTTATAGATTCGAGGTGTGTATTCAAGCACCGTCGAGTGATTCTGTTGCCAGATATTTGATTGGAGTGCGGGCGTGCGGTCTGTATCAATAAATCTCAAGATTATCGCGGCAGCAGTTATCGCATCCGCCTTGCTTTCTGCTTGCGGTGGCGGCTCATCGGGAGCGGCCGACTCGACCGCCGGCCAGCTCAGTGGGAACGCTGCCACCAGCTCGGTGGATTCGGCGGATTCATCGCAGGCGCTCGATGCGCAGGCGACGACAGGCGCACGCACGGCTTCCATCGCCAGCGTCAGTACCACGCCCAGCTGGACGTCCTGCGCGACCGAAGGCGGAACCTGCTCCTTCTCCGGCACACGATCGGTGCGATACGGCAGCTCCACGCTGTATGTGATCAAGACGTTTTCCAGCTCGGTGCTCTGCGCGAACAACGTCTTTGGCGACCCGGCGTTCGGCGTCACCAAGTCGTGCTGGTACGACAGCTCGGACACGACGACCACGACTGCTGCCACGACCACCACTGCGACCACCACGTCATCCTCGACGGAAAGCTGGCTGCAATGTGCCAAGGAAGGCCAGCAGTGCACGTTCTCCGGCACACTGGCGGTTCGCTACGGAACCTCGACCCAGTACGTCACGAAGACCATGACCGGCCCGGTGAACTGCTCGAACACCGTTTTTGGTGACCCCGCGTTCGGCGTGGCCAAGGCCTGCTGGTATGCCACGCAGGTGCTGACCACGGCGACTGTCTCGCTGGCGCCCGCCACGGCAACCACGACGACGACGACGGCAACAACGAGCACCACGACCAGCGGCGGCATCCCGACCCCCGCCAGCATCGCCGGCAAGCCGGTGGTGGGGGCCATCACCGCCACTTCGGGCATGGTGATCGAAGGCAAGCACATCACGAACCCGAACGGGCCGTGCATCTTCATCCCGCAAGGCGTCACGAACGTCATCATCCGGGACAACGAAATCGGCCCGTGCGGGAAGGCAGGCGATTCGGTCAATCGCGAGTCGGTCTACATCGACGCGGGTGCATCGAACGTGACGATCCAGCGCAACTGGATGCACGACATGAGCACCGGCATCTACGCCCGGCAAGCCAAGCACCCGCTCGTGATCGAGAAGAACTTCGTCTCCAACATCCGGGGCCCGTTGTGGCAAGGCCAGTTCGTGCAGCTGGCCAGCGTGCGTGAAGGGTCGGGGCAGACCAGGATCACCTGCAACGTGCTCGACGGCCGTTACGGCACCGCGCCGTCAGGTCGTTCGAACGAAGACCATATCTCCCTCTACAACACCCTCGGGTCGCAATCCAACCCCATCGAGATCGCCTACAACCGCATTCGTGGGTATCCGATGGGTGGTGGTCGCTCGGGCTCGGGGATGCAACTCGGGGACGGCGGCACCAGCTCCACCGGATCGGGGTGGTACTGGGTGCACGACAACACCATCGTCTACACCAACGGTTCGGGCATTTCCGTCGCCGGCGGCAGCAACATCACCATCGAGAACAACCGCGTCGACAACCGCGGGCCTAACCAGGACAGCATGACCAGCCAGGCCTTCGTCCTGCAGGCGCACGCGCCGATCAATGGCGTGACGCTGAGAAACAACCGCGGCATCGCGAACGGGTGGGCCTGGGATGGCGGGCGTCTGTTGCCCGGCTTCTATACCGACAACCTCGCCATCAATGTCAGCCTGGCCGGCAACACCTGGGGCGACACCAGCCTGGGCGCCAGCCTCTTCGACCAGCAGTACTCGCAGTGTCAGTGACGACTTGCATGGGCTGAATGGTGCGCCTGCAGGGGTGCGGGAGGTGTTTCTGCCGCCAACGTTTGATCTGAGCGGGCCAAGCCGGTGGAGGTCCGCACGAGCGAAGGCCTCACAGCGCCCGCCACAGCGACACGACTCCGTAGACGTGCACAAGCCCGATGAGTAAGCAGATGCTCGAAGAGAGCCACCAGAAGGTTGCCGAGTTATCGGGGAAGGCGGGCTTGAGAAGAGAGAAGGCGACTGCTCGCCCGATGTAGACGGCGCAGATGGCTGAAAGAGCGAGCTTGGTGAGCGGCAGGCGACCAATGACTCCAGCGCCAGACAGTGCGTAGGCTGCCCAGACCAAAAGAACGCCCGAGATTGCCAGCGTGACCAGCGTGGGCCGGAGCTTTCCGGCTTCAACTGCGCGAGCCATTCGCTCGCCGGCACCCATGAAGCGGTAGGCGGGTGCGCCGATGGCAATGCATGCCAGGTGCGCTACAGCGGCAATGGTGCTGAGCGATGCGCCAATGACAAGAGCTTGAGCGCCGATGCTGAGCATGGGGTGGCCTCGCCGAGCGGACGCGCGCCGCTTATGGTGGACTGAACAGCGAACCTAGGAACGGATTGCATTGCGCGCCCAACGAATGACTTAAGTGCGGCGTGCCAAAGGCACGTCCGCTTGAAGGAAGGCCTCGCTCACGGCCCGGCTAGACCGGGCGCAGCTGCTCGGACAGGCTGCGAGTCTTCGCCGTGACTTCGTTGCCGGTATGCAGGGTGCTCTTGCGCTCTATGAGCATGATGTGGCACTCCTGCTCAGCGATTGGGTTGTGGCGAACGCCCTTGGGAACGACAAAGGTCTCGCCCTCTTGGAGCACGACCGTTCGGTCTTCCATCTCGATGGCGAGCGAGCCCTTGAGGACGTAGAACAGTTCGTCCTCGTTCTCGTGGCTGTGCCAGGCAAGGGTTCCTTGCACCTTGGCAACCTTGACGAAGGAGTCATCCAACTCGGCCACCACACGTGGTGACCAGAGTTCAGTCAGGCTCTCGGCGACGCGGGTAGGGGATAGGGGCTCAGGCATTTGGTGCACCTCCAGCGGCCAGTTTGCCATTGAGTGCCTGTCTCAGCGCGCCCACGGAGATTGCGAGGCCTAACGACATGAGCGGTGGCCAAAAGACTGCGAGCAGGCTCTTGGACGTTCGCTCGATGAAGGGGTTATGCACCACGCACGCCTCAGCCGAGCTGCTCGGCAAGCGCGACAATGATGCCCTCAGGCCCGCGGATGTAGGCTAGGCGGTACGTGTCCTCGTACTGCATTTCGCCAATGAGCTCGGCCCCGTGGGCGCGCATGCACGTAACGACAGCGTCGATGTCTTCGACGGAGAACATGACGCGACGGAGGCCCAGCGTATTCACCGGTGCGTCTACAGGACCAAACCTGATCGCGTTGGGCGTGTGGAACTTGTCCAGCTCAATCCCCTGCCCATCGGGAGTCCGCATCATCGCGAGGGTGGCCCGGACATCCTTGAGCCCGATCAGTCTCCCGACCAAAGGCCCTTCGACTGTCGTTTCGCCTTCGAGCTTGAGGCCCAGTGCGATGAAGAACGCCTTGGCGGCTTCGAGATCGTCGACAACGATGAGGACGTTGTCCATCCGTTTAAGCGTCATATCCTTCCTTTCCTCACTTCACTGCTGGTGCCTGTACCTGCCGCATGTGGCCGTATAACGAATGAAAGGGACTTCCCCGTCCCGAGCTAGCAGCATTGTGCTTACCTTGCCGCAGCAGGGGCACTGCCCGAGGCGGGCGATCAGTGCGCGCGCAACCCCCTTACCGCATTCTTCATCGGCGGTGAAGAGGTCTTGCAGATAACAGATGGTGGTAGCCCACGTGCTCGTGTGGAACAGGTAATGGGCGATGCCCACGAGCTCGCCGTTGACCTTCGCGCCGAGACCAAGCACGCCGTCTTGGGCGAGCAGGCGATTCCAGGCGACCTCGAACTCCGCGTCGGACGCGGGCGTGCCGTAGAACTTCTTGTAGCCGCGCGCCAAGGTTTCCCAGGAGTCACGATCTTCAGCAGAGAGCGGTGCGATTTGCCTGCGTGAGGCGGCTCAACGAATGGCATGAGCGGCCCGCGGAGGCCGTGCAGGCCGGAGTGGGTCCGCTCGATGGAAGGAATGGGCGTCTTCAGCCCTCCTCGCTGGCGATGAATCGGTAGACCGCAGCGCCGAGCAAGGCGCCAGCGATTGGAGCGAGCCAGAACAGCCAAAGCTGACCGACGGCCCAGTCACCGACGAAGACCGCGACCCCCGTACTTCGGGCAGGGTTGACCGACGTATTCGTCACCGGGATGCTGATGAGGTGAATCAGCGTCAGCGCGAGCCCGATGGCGATGGGCGCAAAGCCTGCCGGCGCACGCTTGTCGGTGGCGCCGAGAATGACCAAGAGAAAGAACATGGTCATCACCACCTCGGTGACCAGCGCAGCCAGCAGTGAATAGCCGCCGGGCGAGTGCGCTCCGTAGCCGTTGGAGGCAAAGCCTTTGGAAACATCGAATCCGGGCGCCCCGCTGGCGATGACGTACAGCACACCACCAGCCGCTATGGCGCCGAGCACCTGAGCCACGATGTAGGGGGCGAGCTTGCTGGCGGGGAAGCGACCGCCGGCCCAGAGGCCTACGGAGACCGCTGGATTCAGATGGCAGCCGGAGATGTGTCCGATGGCGAAAGCCATCGTCAGCACGGTCAACCCGAAAGCAAGCGAAACGCCATGCAGACCGATGCCAACGTTCGGGAATGCGGCGGCGAGTACAGCACTTCCGCAACCGCCGAGAACAAGCCAGAACGTCCCCAGGAACTCCGCACCGTATTGCTTCATTTGCGCCTCTGTGTGTAGGTAAACGGGAATTCTGAACCTAAGACGCCCAACGTTCGACATGAGCGGCGGCACAAGGCGGGCGAAGCCTGCTTTGGGACGTCTGCTCGGTGGAAAGCTTAGACGCTCGCATGGCGCGACCTTGAACCGGTCAGGCGGTTGCCAACCGCCAGCAGTGCCCAAGCGGCTAGAACGAAGGTGGCGGCGATGCCGATGGCGTATGTTGCGACGCCGCCGTAGCCACCAACGTTGGCAGGATTGAGGAACGGATACGGGTACCAGCCCGTGTCTGCGCCACGAAGAATGACATATGTGAGATAGGCAAAAGGAAATGCCATCGCAAGAAGGACGTTCTTTGAACTCAGCCTCGAGGCTGGCGGGTTCACCAACCAGTCCAGAACGATAGCCACCGGCATGACGTAGTGGAGAGCAAAGTTGACCCAGGGGAGCAGTGCGCCGAGATCGATGTCTCTGAGCAGTACAGCGAAAACGAGACCGACTACGATCATGTTAACGGCTGACACGTACCTGGCGAGGTCTCGTGATTCTCCCCTGCCGGAGAACACGCTGAGCAGCAGCGCGAAAGCTGCGAAGAGGTTCGAAAGATTGGTGAAGTAGCTGAAGAAGTTCAGGACACTGTAGGACGCTCCAATATGCAGCATCAACTGCTGCCCGATCGCCACCAGGGCGACGAGAGCGAGTATCACGCGTGAGAATCCGAGCATAGGCGGTGGCTGAGGCGTCTAACGAATGAAAGGGACTTCCCCGTCCCGAGGTGTCCGCCTTGTAGTTTGACTCAAGCGGACTGCCGAAGGCCAGTCCGCTGGAATGATGGGATGGACTCCCCCGCGCATTTCGGTATCCAAGTACCAGCCGGCGACGCGTGGTGCGGGTGTCGGCACGATCGTCGGTGTGGATCTGGCCAAGACCGTGTTCCAGCTCTGCGTGGCCGATGGCGCTTGGCGCCCGGTCGACGCGCAGCGCCTGAGCCGCAGCCAGTTCGAGCGCTGGTTCGCCAAACGGGCCGTGTCGAAGGTGGTGATGGAAGCCTGTGGCAGGCCGACCGCACCCGGCGCATCAACACGCTGCGCGGCTACTGCCGCGAGTTCGGCATCGCCATCGCTCAGGGCGCGCGGCTCGGCCTGGAACAGATCGCCCGCGTGCTGGCCGAGCCGCATGGCGCGATCCCCGAACTGCTGCGCCCAACTTGCGTGCTGCTGGTCGAGGAGGTGCTGCTAAGAGTTAGGCCTCGCTGCGGTTGCTGTGCATCGACTGCCAGGGTATGATGTGTATGAGAACTAGGAGTGTACACATATGCGCACGAACATCGTGATTGACGACAAGCTCATGGAAGCCACGCTGAAGGCGACCGGGTTGAAGACGAAGCGTGAAGCGGTGGAAGCGGGGCTGAGGACACTTTTGCGGTTGAAGCAGCAGACCGAGCTGCGCAAGCTGCGCGGCAAGTATGAATGGGTAGGTGACCTCGACGCGATGAGGCGTGACAAGTGATTCTTGTTGACTCCAGCGTTTGGATCGACTTCTTCCGCAACAAGCCAACGGCGCAAGCCGAATGGCTTGACCGCAACCTTGGCGCGGAAGGCCTGGTAGTCGGTGACCTGATCCTTGCAGAGGTGCTGCAAGGGTTTAAGGACGACAGGGGCTTCAACGAAGCGAAGAGAGTGCTTGGGCAGTTGGAGCAAGTTGAAGTAGCCGGTTTCGACGTGACCGTTGAGGCGGCGCGGAACTACCGAAAGCTGCGGAGCCTTGGAGTCACAGTACGCGGTACTGTTGACGTGCTGATTGCGACGCGATGCCTGACGAGCGGCCTGCGATTGCTGCATAGCGACCGGGACTTCGACGCCTTTGAGAAGCACCTCGCGTTGCGCGTGGTGAATTGCGAGGCCTAATCTTACTGTGTCACAAGAGTAGCTTTGCGCTTGCTCTGCCGCAGCAGGGGCACTGCCCGAGGCGGGCGATCAGTGTGTAGCCGAGCCGGTGCCGCAGTGTCGTGATCGAATGGTCCACGTGCCGCTGCGCGCGCAGGACTGCCGCGGGGGACGTAGTCCTCGGGAATGGCAGGCACTTGGCGTTCGACGAAGTTTTTTTTGCCGCCGACGGGTTTGTCGGCAATGAGGCGTTCAGCCATCAGGAACCCATAGGCCGCGATACTCAGCGCGGCATGGTGGTGGAAGCCCCGCCAACCTCGGCCCTCGTAATGGCCGAGGCCGAAGTCCTGTTTCAGATCCTGGTAGTCCCGCTCGATGCGCCCGCGCTGGTGAGCGACGCGCACGAGTTCGTCGATGCTGACGTCCTCGGGTAGCGTGGACAGGAAGTACTTGCTCGGCTCCTCATCGCTGGCTGGCCATTCGATGAGCAGCCACTGCTCGGGGCGCAGGCGCGCCTTGCCGACATTGCCGCCGGCATGGCGCACGCGCACGGCCGCGAAGCGACCGCTCAGCGCTGAATTGCTGCCCTCGCGCCAAGTGATTCTCTGGAACGCCTGCGGCGGCAATGACATCGCCAACGCCTTGACACTCAGGGGCTGCAAAGTGGCAGTGCGCTGAGGTACGACGGGCGGGCGGCCCACGCCGCGGTAGGGTTTGGGAGGTAGCGGCTGGACCCCGGGCGGCCAGACCACGACCGCCGAAGTGACCCCGACCGCATAGAGCAAGCCCATGTCGCTGAGCGCCTGACGAAAGGCGTTGTCCACGCCGTAGCCGGCATCGGCCAGCACGCAGTGGTGCGGCGCACCTTCGGCCAGCAGCGCGCGCAGTTGCTCCAGGGCGATCTGTGTCTTCGTGGCGAAGCGCACTTCCTCTGGAACCCCGGCCTTGGTACGGCGTTCGGCATCTGCGGCCCAGTCCTCGGGCAGATACAACTGCCAGGCCACGGGCAGGCTGCCCTGATCGCTGGCCAGCGAGATGCTCACGGCCACTTGGCAGTTGTCCTGCTTGCCCAACATCCCGCAGTACTGGCGCGTGACGCCCACCGAATGGCGCCCCTTCTTGGGAAATCCGGTGTCGTCGATGACCCACCAGCCGCCCGATCGAAAGTCCATCTTCGGGAGCACCCACTGGGCAACCCGGCGCAGCATCTCGGTGTGAGACCACTCGGCCTTGGCCACGAAATGGTGAAGCGCCTGATGCCGGGCGCTGGCGTGCATCGGGTCGACCCGCGCGGCCATCGGCTCCACGCTCTTGCGCGACAGCGGCAGCATCAGGCCCGTGCAATAGTCTCGCAGGCCGGCGTGTCGGTCCGCGTGACCCAAGCCCGCACTCAACTGCTCAAGGTAACGATCAAAGCGCTCGGCTGCATTCATCGATCCTCCGGCATGAAGTCGAGAGGACCGCATTATCTTATTTATGACATAGTAAGATTAGGGCCAGGACGTTCATATGTTTTCCCTGGTTTCAAACCGAGAGATGCGCCAAACATTTGCGACGCGCAAAAGAACGACATGAAGGCGAGCAACTCAATGATCTCCTTTTCGGAGAACTCTGCCTTCAATGTGGAGAAAGCAGCCTCATCAATGTCTCGGTGATCTCGGGCAAAAAGTTGCGCGAAGCTGACCGCTACAGATGTCTTTGGGTCGCGTTGTACGCTGTCCGGCCGACCGGATTTTGCGATGCAGTACTCGCATCCATTTCCGATGGCCAGTTGTCTGCGCACCTGCTCAAGGAGTTCAGGCGAGAAGGTGCTACTCGCAAAGAATGCGCTTTCGAGTGCTGCCCAGCGCTGAAGAATCTCGGGTGAGTAACCCAGCAAACGCTCCCAAGGGGTAGAGCCATTCTCTGATAGAGGGATACGCGACATCCTGGCCCCTAACGAGACTGTGCCAAAACCCCCGCAAACATTGCGGCAGGCGGTGATGACGGTTGATGGCTATGGCGGCGCTGCATGGTATTCATCGTTGCGTTGCTTGATCCGGATTGGACCCTGAGGGCCTGAGGGCCGTCAATGCGGGCGCACGCTGGCGTTGTCCCGGCTGTCGCCGCCAGGCTCGCTGCCTCGTCACCTGTTCCTCGCCAGCTTCTCGATGTTGTGCACCGGGCAGTACAGCTGCCACTGAGTCGACACCTTGGCCTGCCCGCGCAGCGTGAAGCGGCTCATGCGCTTGTGGTGGCGGATGTTCGCAAACACCGGCTCCACGGTCGCGATGCGCTGGCTGTAGAGCCTTCGGCCCCGCACCGAATCGATGGCCTCGCGCATGCGCTGGCTGGGGTCACTGGCCGCACGTTGCAGCGGCGCAAAGCGCGCGACCTGACGCCCACGCGTGGCGTGCGGGTTGCGCAGGCAGTTCGTGCGCAGATGACAGTTGGCGCAGTCCACGGCGCGTGCCTCGTAGCGTTCAAACCTGTGCCCGCGCTGGCCGTAGGTGTGGCCGTTGCCGGTGAGCGCCTTGCCGGCCGGACACGTTGCCGTCTTGCCGTCGTTGAAGACGAAGTCGCCGGGCCTGAAGAGCTTGATCGTCACGACAGCGGTCTTGTCGTGCAGCACTTCGTCACCGGCCTTGTGGTGCGCGTTGTCGATGCGCTCGTCACGCTGGCGCATGCCGTTGTCGGCGACCATCTTGGCGCTGTCGGGGTCGGTGACGTTGGTCTTGAGTTCCTGGCCCTTGCGGTTCAGTCGCTTGCGATGCGTTGCCATGAAGTCGCGAGTGGCCTGCGCCTCGCGCCGCAGTTCGTCGATGCGGCGCTGGCGTTGCTCGTCGATACTCGCAGCGCCTTGTTGTGGCTGCCCGACGCGCTGGCGGTCAAGTACCCCCGGGCGGTCAGCGCCTGGGGCTGGCAGTGGGTGTTTCCGTCGCCGGTGTTGTCGGTCGACCCGCGCAGCGGGGTGGAGCGGCGCCACCACCTGGCCGAGCAGGGCCTGCAGCGGGCGGTGTCGCTGGCCGCCCGTCGCGCCGGCATCGACAAACCCTGTTCACCCCATGTGCTGCGGCATTCCTTCGCCACCCACCTGCTGCAGGCCGGCTACGACATCCGCACCGTGCAGGAGCTGCTCGGCCATGCCGACGTGAAGACCACCATGGTCTACACCCACGTGCTCAACCGCGGTGGCCGCGGCGTGCTGAGCCCGCTCGACGCGCTCTGATTCCCCGGGCACTGCCGGCGCCGCCGTTCCGTGCGGCCCGCCCGGGCACGGGCGCCCGTCTCTACGCCACCTTGCGTATTCCTCCCCCGCGGGCTCCTCCCTAAGCTGCGGCAGTCCGTTGCCCACACCACTGTCTACCGAGGAGGAACCCCCATGTCCCACACCACCCGCCGCGCGTTCGCGGCTTCGCTTTCAGCCGTGGCCCTGGCGGCTGCCGGCGTTTTCGTGCCCAGCGCCTTCGCGGCCGACACCATCAAGGTCGGCGTGCTGCATTCGCTGTCGGGCACGATGGCCATTTCCGAGACCGTGCTGAAAGACACGGTCCTCATGACCATCGACGAGATCAACGCCAAGGGCGGCGTGCTCGGCAAGAAGCTCGAGCCGGTGGTGGTCGACCCGGCCTCCAACTGGCCGCTGTTCGCCGAGAAGGCCAAGCAGCTGATCAGCCAGGACAAGGTGGCCGTGGTGTTCGGCTGCTGGACGTCGGTGAGCCGCAAGTCGGTGCTGCCGGTGTTCGAGGAGCTGAACTCGCTGCTGTTCTACCCGGTGCAGTACGAGGGCGAGGAACTCTCGAAGAACGTGTTCTACACCGGTGCCGCGCCGAACCAGCAGGCCATTCCGGCGGTGGAATACCTGATGAGCAAGGACGGCGGCTCCGCCAAGCGCTTCGTGCTGCTGGGCACCGATTACGTGTACCCGCGCACCACCAACAAGATCCTGCGCGCCTTCCTGCACAGCAAGGGCATCACCGACGCCGACATCATGGAGGAGTACACCCCCTTCGGCCACTCCGACTACCAGACCATCATCGCCAAGATCAAGAAGTTCTCCAGCGAAGGCAAGAAGACCGCGGTGGTGTCCACCATCAACGGCGACTCCAACGTGCCCTTCTACAAGGAGCTCGGCAACCAGGGCCTGAAGGCGACCGATGTGCCGGTGGTGGCCTTCTCGGTGGGTGAGGAGGAGCTGCGCGGCGTCGACACCAAGCCGCTGGTCGGCCACCTGGCGGCATGGAACTACTTCATGTCGATCAAGAACCCGACCAACACCGCTTTCATCAAGCAGTGGAGCGACTACGCCAAGGCCAAGGGCATCCCGGGGCACAAGGACAAGCCGCTCACCAACGACCCGATGGAAGCCACCTACATCGGCATCCACATGTGGGCACAGGCGGTCGAGAAGGCCAAGTCCACCGACACCGACAAGGTCATCGCCGCGATGGCCGGCCAGACCGTCAAGGCGCCGGGCGGTTTCACCAGCACCATGGACCCGAAGAACCACCACCTGCACAAGCCGGTGTTCATCGGCGAGATCAAGGCCGACGGCCAGTTCAACGTGGTCTGGAAGACGCCGGGCCCCGTCAAGGCCCAGCCGTGGAGCCCCTACATCCCCGAGAACAAGGGCAAGAAGGACGAGCCCGAGAAGAAGTAAGCAAGCAAGAGAAGCCTCCCTTCTCCCTCTCCCGCCGCGCGGGAGAGGGCCGGGGTGAGGGCGGGCGGGGTCGGTGCTCGGCCCCGAGCTGGCACGCCGTATGCACTGAACCCACCGGCCCGTTTTCGAGCACTCCTCACCGTGAATGCACCGCGCGCTTTCCTCCTGAGCCTGTGTGCCGCCTGGCTGCTGCTGGCCGCGGCCCCCGCCCGCGCCATGACGCCCGAGCAGGCGCACGCCATCGTCTCCGGCGACACCGACGCCCGCGTCGCGGCGCTGCAGCAGGCCATCGCGGCGCTCGACCCGCGCGTGCCCGTGCTGGTGCAGGCGCTGCTCGACGGCGAAGTGAAGTTCGACGACAAGCGCGCCTACATCGTCGCGGCCGACGGCTCGGCCGTGGACGCGGCGGGTGGCCAGCCGGCCACGCCCTCCGAGACTGCCGAAGACGCGGTCAACAACAACCGCATGCGCACCGAGCTGCAGGCCGCACTGGCCGCGCTGCAGCTCGTCACCGGCGACCTGACGCAGCGGCGCGCCGCCGTCGGTTCGCTGCGCGAGGCGATGGACGAAGCCAAGCTGCCGCTCGTCGAGCAGGCGCTGGCGAAGGAAAGCGACCCCGGCCTGAAGGCCGAACTCGAAACCCTGCGCGCCAAGGGGCTCATCGCCTCGACCGACGTGGCCAAGCGCCTGCAGGCGGCGCAGGCACTCGCCAGCAGCACCACGCCCGCCACGCGCAGCCTGCTGCTCGAGCGCCTGAAGCCCGCGGCCGAAGGCGGCGAGGCCGACCCCACGGTGCGCGCCGCGCTGCAGGCGGCGCTCGACGGCGTGAACTCCATGCTCGCCTGGGGCGAGCGCGCCGGCGTGGTGTTCACCGGCGTGAGCCTGGGCTCCATCCTGCTGCTCGCCGCGCTGGGCCTGGCCATCACCTACGGGCTGATGGGCGTGATCAACATGGCGCACGGCGAACTCATCATGATCGGCGCCTACGCCACCTACCTCACGCAGAACGCCTTTCGCGCCTGGCTGCCGAACGCCTTCGACTGGTACATCGTCGCCGCGGTGCCGCTGTCCTTCCTCGCCGCGGCGGCGGTGGGTGCGGTGCTGGAGCGCGGCGTGATCCGCTTCCTGTACGGCCGCCCGCTCGAGACCCTGCTCGCCACCTGGGGCATCAGCCTGGTGCTGCAGCAAGGCGTGCGCTCGCTGTTCGGTGCGCAGAACGTGCCGGTCGAGAACCCGTCGTGGTTGTCGGGCGGCGTGCAGATCATGAGCAACCTGGTGCTGCCCTGGAACCGCATCGCCATCGTGGCATTCGCGGCCGTGGTGCTGGGCGGCATCGCCTTCCTGATCGCGAAAACGCGGCTCGGCCTGTTCGTGCGCAGCGTCACGCAGAACCGCCCGATGGCCTCGTGCATGGGCGTCAACACCGCGCGCGTCGACACGCTGGCCTTCGCGCTCGGCGCCGGCGTGGCCGGGCTGGCGGGCTGCGCGGTCAGCCAGGTCGGCAACGTCGGACCCGACCTGGGGCAGAGCTACATCGTCGACTCCTTCATGGTGGTGGTGCTGGGCGGCGTGGGCCAGCTCGCCGGTACCGTGTATGCGGCGCTCGGGCTGGGCGTGATCAACAAGTTCCTCGAAGGCTGGGCCGGTGCAGTGCTGGCCAAGATCATCGTGCTGGTGTTCATCGTGGTGTTCATCCAGAAGCGGCCACAGGGGTTGTTCGCGCTGAAGGGGAGGGAGGCATGAGCGCCGTGCTGACTCCGCCTCTGCCCGTGGCACCGCCGCGCAGCCATCTGCTGCAGGGCAAGGCCTGGACGGCGCTGCTGGCCGCCGTCATCACCGTGACCGTGCTGGTCCCGGTGCTCAATCTCGTCGTGCCGGCAGGCAGCGCCTTGCACTTGAGCGACTACAGCGTCGCGCTGATCGGCAAGATCATGTGCTACGCGATCTGCGCGCTGGCAATGGACCTGATCTGGGGCTACACCGGCATCCTGTCGCTCGGCCACGGCGTGTTCTTCGCGCTCGGCGGCTATGCGATGGGCATGTACCTGATGCGCCAGATCGGCCGCGACGGCAACTACCAGTCGGACCTGCCGGACTTCATGGTCTTCCTCGACTGGAAGACGCTGCCCTGGCACTGGAGCTTCAGCGACTCCTTCGTCGCCACGCTCTTTCTCGTCGTCGCGGTGCCGGGCCTGCTGGCCTTCGTGTTCGGCTTCTTCGCGTTCCGCTCGCGCATCAAGGGCGTGTACTTCTCCATCATCACGCAGGCGCTCACCTTCGCCGCGATGCTGCTGTTCTTCCGCAACGAAACCGGCTTCGGCGGCAACAACGGCTTCACCGACTTCAAGCGCATCCTCGGCATCCCGATCGCGCAGCCGTCCACGCGCATGGTGCTGTTCGTGCTCACCGGGCTCACGCTGATCGGCTTCTTCCTGCTGGCGCGCTGGCTGATCCATACCAAGTTCGGCCGCGTGCTGCAGGCCATCCGCGACGCCGAGAACCGCGTGATGTTCTGCGGCTACGAGCCGCTGAACTACAAGCTCGCGATCTGGACGCTGTCGGCCGTGATGTGCGGCATCGCCGGCGCGCTGTACGTGCCGCAGGTCGGCATCATCAACCCGGGCGAGATGTCGCCGGCGGCGAGCATCGAGATCGCCATCTGGGCCGCGGTGGGCGGCCGCGCCACGCTGATCGGCCCGATCGTCGGCGCCTTCTTCGTCAACTTCGCGAAGAGCTGGTTCACGCAGGTCTTCCCCGAGTTCTGGCTGTATTTCCTGGGCGCGCTGTTCATCGCGGTCACGCTGTTCCTGCCGGACGGCATCGTCGGCGGCGTGAAGCGGCTGCTGGGCCGCGGCAAGGAGAAGCGCGCATGACGCCCGAGCTGATGGAGGCCGGCGTGCGCACCAGAGAGCGCATGGCCGCGAAGCTGGCGGCCTCGGGCAAGTCGGGCGGCCGGGCGGCGAGCTACGGCCGCCTGGTCGAGCCGGGCGCGCTGGACACGGCGCACGGCGGCATCCTCTACCTGGAGGACATCACGGTCAGCTTCGACGGCTTCCGTGCGCTGAACAAGCTGTCGCTGAACATCGCCGCCGGCGAGCTGCGCTGCATCATCGGCCCCAACGGCGCCGGCAAGACGACGATGATGGACGTCATCACCGGCAAGACGCGGCCCGACGCCGGCAGCGCCTTCTTCGGCTCCACCATCGATCTGCTGCGCCTGCGCGAGAGCCAGGTCGCGAGCATCGGCATCGGCCGCAAGTTCCAGAAGCCCAGCGTGTTCGAGCAGCTCACGGTGTTCGAGAACCTCGAACTCGCGCTGAAGGCCGACCGCCGGCCGCGCGCGGCGGTGTTCGCCAAGCTCTCGGGCGCGCAGCTCGACCGCATCGGCGAGATCCTCACGCTGATCCACCTGAAGGGCGAGGCGCAGCGCCTGGCCGGCCTGCTGTCGCACGGCCAGAAACAGTGGCTGGAGATCGGCATGCTGCTGATGCAGGACCCCAAGCTGCTGCTGCTCGACGAGCCGGTGGCCGGCATGACCGACGAGGAGACCGAACGCACCGCGCAGCTGTTCGTGTCGCTGCAGGGCGCGCACTCGCTGGTGGTGGTGGAGCACGACATGAAGTTCATCGACGAACTCACGCGCGACGACCCGGCCAAGAAGGTGACCGTGCTGCACGAGGGCAGCGTGCTGGCCGAAGGCTCGCTGGCGCAGGTGCAGGCGAACGACAAGGTGGTGGAGGTCTATCTTGGCCGCTGAACACACCCTGCTGAAGGTCGAAGGCGTCAACCAGTACTACGGCGGCTCGCACATCCTGCGCGGCCTGGACTTCGAGGCCCGGGCCGGCGAGGTGACGGTGGTGCTGGGCCGCAACGGCGTGGGCAAGACCACGCTGCTCAAGAGCCTGGTGGGGCTGGTGGCCATCAAGTCCGGCAGCATCCGGCTGGGCGATGCGGAGATCCAGCGCCTCACGCCCTACGAGCGCGTGCGCCGCGGCATCGGCTACGTGCCGCAGGGCCGCGAGATCTTCGGCCGCCTCACCGTCGAGGACAACCTGCGCATGGGCCTGGCCAGCAAGCCCGGCAGCACGCCGATCCCGGCCGAGCTGTACGAATTGTTCCCGGTGCTCAAGCAGATGCTCGGGCGGCGCGGCGGCGACCTGTCGGGCGGCCAGCAGCAGCAGCTCGCGATCGCGCGGGCGCTGGCGGCCGGCCCCAGGCTGCTGATCCTGGACGAGCCGACCGAGGGCATCCAGCCCAGCGTCATCAAGGACATCGGGCGCGTGATCCGCAAGCTCGCCGATCGCGGCACGAACGGGCAGAAGATGGCCATCATCCTGGTCGAGCAGTACTATGACTTCGCCGCCGAGCTGGCCGACCAGTACCTGGTGATGGAGCGCGGCGAGATCGTGCTGCGCGGTCGTGGCGCCACAATGGAAGCCGACGGCGTGCGCCAGAGAATGTCGATCTGAGCTGGGTGGTACCCGCGGGGGGGCGGGTTTCTCAAGTGTCCGGCAGACCGGCCGATAAGACGTCCAAGCTGATCCTCACCCCCCATGACCGACCCCCTCGTCTCCGTTGTCAGCCTCACCGGCTACCGTGATCGCGACCTGCTGGATGCCGGCGTGGTCTCGATGCTGGCCGACTGGTTGCGGCCGGTGAGCCTGAGCCTGTACCGGTGCGTGGGTGACTCGGCCGCCCCGCGGCTGCTGCTGCAGGTCAGCGCGCGCGACGGGCCGCCGGCGGTGGCGGGCGACCCGCCGTGGACACCGCTGGAGGCGCTGCCCGCCCTCGAGGACTGGCCGCTGCACCGCGACGCGATGGCGAGCGGCGAGGCGCTGCTCGACGCACCGACCAGCCGGCCCGGGCCGCGCGGCCAGCCGGTGCTGACGAGCGTCTTCCCGCTGTGGGTCGGCAACGAGCGCTTCGGCCTGGTCGAGGTGCTCGCCGAGCACCCGCTCGATGCCGAGCAGATGCGCTTCGTCGACGCGGTTCTGAAGATCTACCGCAACCAGATCGGCCTGCTCGACTACAGCGAGCGCGACACGCTGACCGGGCTGCTGAACCGCAAGACCTTCGACGAGCAGTTCAACAAGTGCCTGCAGGAATGCGCCGGCGCCGCGCTGCCGTTCCCGCTGCCGGGCGGCGACGTGCCCGAGCGGCGAGCCCGCTCGCTGCTGAGGTACTGGCTCGGCGTGATCGACATCGACCACTTCAAGCGCGTCAACGACGGCTTCGGCCACCTGATCGGCGACGAGGTGCTGCTGCTGATGGCGCGCATCCTGCGCGGCGCCTTCCGGCACGGCGACCGGCTGTACCGCTTCGGCGGCGAGGAATTCGTCGTGGTGCTGCGCGCCGATTCGCGCGTGCACGCGGCGCTGGCCTTCGAGCGCTTCCGCTCGCGCATGGAGACTTTCCGCTTCCCGCAGGTGGGCACCGTCACGGCCAGCATCGGCATGACCGAGCTGCGCGTGATGGACACACCGAGCGCGGCCTTCGAGCGCGCCGACCGCGCCGTCTACCACGCCAAGGACAACGGCCGCAACCAGCTGCAATGCCACGACCAGCTGGTCGAATCCGGCACGCTCGTCGAATCGAGCGACAAGACCGGCGAGATCGAGCTGTTCTAGGGCCTGTTAACGCTACCGGAGGGCTCGCGTGACCCAGGAAACGGACGCCATCAAGGCGCACAGCGCAGCCGGGGTCGGCCCCCGGCGAGCATGGGCAACGCCGAGGGCGCCCGTTTCCTGGGATCACCCTTCGGGCCCGTGCCGTGCAGGCCGCAGGGCGGCGTTGCTCAGTCGTTGCGTGCAACAGCACGCCGCCTCCCTCGCGCCTACCCCTGCGGCCTGCGCGGCGCGGGCGCAAGCCCTCCGGTAGCGCTAACAGGCCCTAGGCGGCCCTGGGCAGCCCGCGCCGCAGCAGATCGCCGGCCAGCCGGCCGATGCGGCCCAGCGCCTGCTCCTGTGCCTCGCCCCAGGCCCCGCCCACGCCCAGCCGGATGCAGTGCCCATAGCGCTGCGTCGCGGTGAACATGCGCCCCGGCGCGATGCAGATGCGCTCGGCCAGGCAGGCCCGGAACAGCGCCAGCGCGTCCAGCGCTTCGGGCAGCTCCACCCACAGGATGTAGCCGGCGCCCGGGTCGGTGATGCGCGTCTCGCGCGGAAAGCTCGCCGCGACGAGCCGCCGCCCGCGGTCCAGGCGCTGCTCGAGCCGCTCGCGCAGCCGCCGCAGCGAGGGCTCGTAGCCGGGCTGCGACAGCAGGTCGGCCATCGCCAGCTCCAGCAGCTCGGTGTGGCCGCCGCTGAGCACCGCCTTCTGCAGCATCACCGTGTCCGTCCAGCGCCCCGCCTCGACCCAGCCGAGCCGGATGCCCGGCGCGACGGTCTTGGAGAAGCTGCCGCACAGCATCACGTTGCCGCTGCGGTCGAAGGACTTCACGGCGCGGCGCCGGTCGTCGCCGCCGTACAGGTCGTTGAGCAGCGCATCCTCGATCAGCGGGATGCCGCGCTGCTCCAGCAGCGCGGCGAGGCGCCGCTTGTCGGCGGTCGGCAGCGTGGCGCCGAGCGGGTTCGACAGCGTGGGCACCGCCAGCACCGCCTTGACCGGCTGGGTGTCGAGCGCCAGCTCCAGCGCCTCGAGCGACATGCCGGTGCGCGGCTTGGTCGGGATCTCCAGCGCGCGCAGGCCCAGGCTCTGCAGGATCTGCAGGAAACCGAAGTAGGTCGGCGATTCCAGCGCCACCACGTCGCCCGGCTGCGTGACCGCGCGCAGGCACAGGCTGATCGATTCGAGGCAGCCGTTGGTGATGAGGAGCTGCCGGTAGTCGAGCTGGCAGCCCATCGCCAGCGCGCGGCGCGCGATGGCCTGGCGCAGCGCATCGCTGCCCGGCGCGAACGGGTAGCGGCCCAGCGCGCCGGGCTGGCGCTGCGTGGCGCGGCTCAGCGCGATGCGCACGCGATCGAGCTGGAACAGCTCGCCGCTCGGGCAGGCCGCACCGAACGAGACGCACGACGGGTCGACCGCGGCCGCCATCACCGTCTGCACCAGCGAGTTGACGTCGACCGCCAGCGAATCGCGCGGTGGGCGCGTGGTCTCCGGCACGGCCAGGCGCGGCGGCGGCCGGGCGACGAAGTAGCCCGAGCGCGGGCGCGCCTCGACCAGGCCGCGATCTTCCAGCTGCCGGTAGGCCTGCAGCACGGTCGAGGTCGCGACGCCCTGCTGCTGCGCCATCTCGCGCACCGAGGGAATGCGGTCGCCACGCTTGAGCGAGCCCACTTCCACCAGCCGCGTGAGCCGCTCGACGATCTGCAGGTACAGGGGCACGTCGTCGTCCATCGATTCATTCTGTCAGAGCGACCCTGCCCCGCACCTGTACAGATGAGGCTCCGGGCCATCGATACAGCGGCGCGCCCGGCCCTGCCTGCGCGCTGCAAACAGCGCCCGGCTGTGGCTGGCGCGCCGGCCGTGGCGTTCCTAAGCTGGCGGCATGAACGAAACCTGCCTCATCACGCTGCCGGCCGGCCGCATCGCCCGCCTGCAGCGCGCTGCCGGGCTGTGGGTGGAGGTGCGCAGCGGCCTGCTGTGGCTCACCGAAGCCGGCGACCCGCAAGACCACTTCCTGCGCGCCGGCGAGCGCCACCGCATCGCCGGGCGCGGCCTGGTGATCCTGGAGCCGCAGCCGCCGGCCGACGGCGAGGCCGCTGCCTGCGCCGCCGGTTTCGTGCTCCGCCGCCGCTGGCCCTGGAGCTTCGCGTCGCTGTGGTGCCTGCCGGCGGTGCCGGTGTCGCGGCCGTTGCGCTGGCGAGCGCCGGAGTTGCGGCCCGCCGGTGCCCGCCGGCCTCAGCGCGACGCCTTGAGCACTGCATAGCGCGCCAGCATGCGCTGGCGTGCCAGCTCGTGCCGGACGATGGGCTCGGGGTAGTCACGCCCGAGCACCACGCCGGCCGCGGCCAGGTCGAGCGGCGTCGCATCCCAGGGCGCGTGCAGTGCAGCGTCGGGCAGCGCGGCCAGCTGCGGCAGGTAGCGGCGGATGAACCTGCCCTGCGCGTCGAACCTCTGGCTCTGGCTCACCGGGTTGAAGATGCGGAACCAGGGCTGGGCGTCGCAGCCGCTGGAGCTGGCCCACTGCCAGCCGCCGTTGTTGGCGGCGAGGTCGAAGTCGTTGAGGTGCTGCGCGAAGTAGCGCTCGCCCCAGCGCCAGTCCAGCCCCAGGTCCTTGCACAGGAAGCTCGCGACCACCATGCGCAGGCGGTTGTGCATGTAGCCGGTCTGGTTGATCTGGTGCATGGCCGCATCGACCAGCGGGTAGCCGGTGCGCCCCTCGCACCAGGCGGCGAACAGCGCCTCGGCGTGCTGGCCGTGCTCCCACTTGATCTTGTCGTGCTCGGGCTTGAAGCTGCGCTCCACCACGTGCGGGTGGTGGTGCAGCACCTGGTGGTAGAAGTCGCGCCAGATCAGCTCCGACAGCCAGACCTCGGCGCCGCGCGACCCGCTGCGCATGCGGTCCCAGGCCGGCTTGGCCAGTTCGCGGATCGACAGCGTGCCGAAGCGCAGGTGCACGCTCAGGTAACTGGGGCCCTTGACGGCCGGGAAGTCGCGCGTCTGGTCGTAGCGGTCGATGCGCTCGTCGCAGAAGTCCTCCAGCAGTGCGCGCCCGCCGGCGGTGCCGGGCGCGAGCTTCAAGGCGGCGAGGTTGGTCGGCTCGAAGCCGATGTCGGCCAGCGCGGGCACGCCGCCCTGCGCCGCGGCCGGCAGCGGCGCCAGCGCCCCGGCGTGGCGGCCGATCGGGTAGGGCTGCAGGAAATACGGCTCCAGCTTCTTCAGCCACGCGTTCTTGTACGGTGTGAACACGGCGTAGGGCGTGCCGCCGCCGGTCAGCAGCTCGTCGGTCTCGAACACCACCTGGTCCTTGGACGGGTGGAAGGCGATGCCGGCGTCCGCCAGCGCGCCGCGCACCCGGGCGTCGCGCGCCTGGGCGGCGGGTTCGTCGTCGGCGTTGGCGTAGACCGCCTGGACATGCAGCGCTGCGGCCAGGCGCGGGATTTCCTCGCGCGGGCGGCCGTGGCGCACGATCAGCCCCACGCCCTCGGTGCCGTGGCTGCGGCCCAGCGTGCGCAGCTGCGCGTCCAGGTCGACCAGGCTGTCGCGGATGAACTCGACCCGCCGGTCCACGCGCGGCAGCGCGTCGAGGATCTCGCGGTCGAACACGAACACCACCCACACCTGCCGCGCCGCCCGCAACGCATGGTAGAGCGCCGCATGGTCGTGAGCGCGCAGGTCCCGACGACACCACACCAGGGCGGCGCCCAGCGGCTTGTCTGCGGCTTTGTGCATGTGCCGGAGTGTGCCCCGGTCACTACAATCGGCGCATGGCCGCCTCCAGCTCCGCCACCAACCTGACGAATCAGTTCCTGATCGCCATGCCCGGCATGGCCGACGACAACTTTGCCGGCTCGGTGATCTACCTGTGCGAGCACACCGAGCGCGGTGCGCTCGGGTTGGTGATCAACAAGCCCAGCGACATCAAGCTCGGGCGCCTGTTCGAGAAGGTCGACCTGGCGCTGGATCGCGAGGAGCTGGCCGAGCAGCCGGTCTACCTCGGCGGGCCGGTGCAGACCGAACGCGGCTTCGTGCTGCACGAGCGCGGCGACGACGACGCGGCCGACATCGACGCCGATGGCGCCACCTACACCTCCTCGCTGCGCATTCCCGGCGGCATGGCCATGACCACCAGCAAGGACGTGCTCGAGGCCCTGGCCAACGGCGTCGGCCCGAAGCGCGTGCTGGTGACGCTGGGCTATGCCGGCTGGAGCGCCGGCCAGCTGGAAGACGAGATCGCCCGCAACGGCTGGATCAACGTCGACGCCCGGCCCGAGGTGATCTTCGAGACGCCGACCGAGCAACGCTACGACAAGGCCTTGTCGCTGCTGGGCATCGACCCGAGGATGCTGAGCAGTGAAGCCGGCCATGCCTGAGCCGGCGAGCTCCGCGCACCTCCTGCAGACCCTGCTCGCATTCGATTTCGGCCTCAAGCGCACCGGCGTGGCCACCGGCAACACGCTGACGCGCACCGCGCAGCCGCTGCGCACCCTCAGCGCCGAGGGCGACGCGCGCTTCGACGCCATCGCCAGGCTGGTGGCCGAATGGCAGCCGGCCGCGCTGGTGGTCGGCGTGCCGTTCCACCCCGACGGCGCCGCGCACGACAATACGCGCCGCGCGCAGCGTTTCGCCCGCCAGCTGCACGGGCGCTTCCGGCTGCCGGTGCACGAGGTCGACGAGCGCTACTCGACGACCGAGGCCCTGGCCGAAGGCGCGCGCGACGCCGACGCCGCCGCCGCCGCGATCCTGCTCGAACAGTATTTCCGGGAGCACGCATGACGACCCTGCACCTCGACGCCGAAGCGCTCTACGGCGATCTGCTCGCCCACGTGCGCCCGCTGCTCAAGCCCGACACCGTGCTGGTCGGCATCTGGTCGGGCGGCGCTTGGTTGGCCGAGCGGCTGCAGCGCGATCTCGGCCTGGCCGGCCGCCACGGCGTGATCTCGAGCGCGCTGCACCGCGACGACTTCAGCTCGCGCGGCATGAGCACCACCACCGACGCGACCGCGCTGCCGTTCGAGATCGAGGGCCGCCACATCCTGCTGATCGACGACGTGCTCTACACCGGGCGCACCGTGCGCGCGGTGATCAACGAGCTGTTCGACTTCGGCCGCCCGGCCAGCGTCGGCCTCGCGGTGCTGGTCGACCGCGGCGGGCGCGAGCTGCCGATCGAGCCCGCCGTCTCGGCCGCGCGCGTCGTGGTGCCGCGCCACCAGCGGCTGGCACTGGTGCGCGACGACGCGGGTGGCTTCACCCTCCAACTCGAGAACAACTGAGATGAAAGCCCATCATCGGGAGGCCGGATGCTGAGCAAGCGCAACCCCCAGCTCAACGCCCACGGCGAACTGATCCACCTGCTGTCGATCGAAGGCCTGCCGAAGGCGGTGTTGACGCAGATCCTCGACACCGCGGGCACCTTCCTGAGCGTCAACGACCGCGAGGTGAAGAAGGTGCCGCTGCTGCGGGGAAAAAGCGTGTTCAACCTGTTCTTCGAGAACAGCACCCGCACCCGCACCACCTTCGAGATCGCCGCCAAGCGGCTGTCGGCCGACGTCATCAACCTCGACATCGCGCGCAGCTCCACCGCCAAGGGCGAGAGCCTGCTCGACACCATTGCCAACCTGTCGGCGATGCACGCCGACATGTTCGTGGTGCGCCACGCGGAGAGCGGCGCGCCCTACCTGATCGCGCAGCATGTGGCGCCGCACGTGCACGTGGTCAATGCCGGTGACGGGCGCCATGCGCACCCGACGCAGGGCCTGCTCGACATGTACACGATCCGCCACTACAAGAAGGACTTCAGCAACCTGGTGGTGGCGATCGTCGGTGACATCGTGCACTCGCGCGTCGCCCGCTCCGACATCCACGCGCTCACCACGCTGGGCGCTGCGGAGGTGAGGGTGGTCGGCCCGCGCACGCTGGTGCCCGGTGACCTGAAGCACATGGGCGTGCGCGTCTGCCACGACATGGTCGAAGGCATCCGCGATGCCGACGTGATCATCATGCTGCGGCTGCAGAACGAGCGCATGAGCGGCGCGCTGCTGCCCAGCGCCGGCGAGTACTTCAAGAGCTTCGGCCTCACCGAGGAGAAGCTCGTGTTCGCCAGGCCCGACGCGATCGTGATGCACCCCGGTCCGATCAACCGCGGCGTCGAGATCGACTCGGCGGTGGTCGACGGCCGGCAGAGCGTGATCCTGCCGCAGGTGACCTTCGGCATCGCGGTGCGCATGGCGGTCATGAGCACGATCGCGGGAAACAACGCATGAAGATCCTCATCACCAAGGGCCGTGTGGTCGACCCCGCCTCGGGCCGCGACGAGCGGGCCGACATCGCCATCGCCAACGGCCGCATCCTGACCATCGGCAAGGTCGCGCCCGACTTCGCCGCCGACCGCACGCTCGACGCCAGCGGGCTGGTGGTCGCGCCCGGCCTGGTGGACCTCGCCGCGCGCCTGCGCGAGCCCGGCCACGAGCACGAAGGCATGCTCGAGAGCGAGCTCGCTGCGGCGGCGGCCGGCGGCGTGACCAGCCTGGTCTGCCTGCCCGACACCGACCCCACGCTCGACGAGCCCGGCCTGGTGGAAATGCTGAAGTTCCGCGCGCGCAAGCTCAGCCGCTGCCGGCTGTTCCCGCTGGGCGCGCTGACACGCGGCCTGGCCGGCGAGGTGCTGACCGAGATGGCCGAACTCACCGAAGCCGGCTGCGTGGGTTTCTCGCAGGCCGACGCGACGGTGCGCGACACCCAGGTGCTGGCGCGCGCCCTGCAGTACGCGGCGACCTTCGGCTACACGGTGTGGCTGCGGCCGAACGACCCCTGGCTGGGCGGCGGGGTGGCCGCCAGCGGCGCCGTCGCCACGCGACTGGGTCTGGCGGGCGTACCGGTCGCCGCCGAGACGATCGCGCTGCACACCCTCTTCGAGCTGGTGCGCGCGAGCGGCGGGAAGGAGGGCGCCCGTGTCCACCTGTGCCGCATATCCAGCGCGGCCGGCGTCGAGCTGGTGCGCGCGGCCAAGGCCGAGGGCCTGCCCGTCACGGCCGACGTGAGCATCAATTCGCTGCACCTCACCGACGTCGACATCGGCTACTTCAACTCCGCCATGCGCCTCGTGCCGCCGCTACGCCAGCAGCGCGATCGCGACGCGCTGCGCGCTGGGCTGGCCGACGGCACGCTCGACGCGCTGGTGTCCGACCACACGCCGGTCGACGCCGACGCCAAGACGCTGCCGTTCGCGGAGGCCGAGCCCGGCGCCACCGGGCTCGAGCTGCTGCTGAGCCTGGCGCTCAAGTGGGGCCAGGACTCCGGCGCCGGCCTGCGCCGCGCGCTCGCCACCGTGAGCTGCGAGCCGGTGCGCGTGCTGGGCGACGCGCTCGGCTCGCTGGCCTCCAGTGCCGGCCGGCTGGTCGAGGGCGGCGTGGCCGACATCTGCGTGTTCGACCCCGAGGCGCGCTGGACCGTGACGCCCGGCGCCTTGCGCAGCCAGGGCAAGCACACGCCCTTCGCCTTCGAGACCAGCGGCTTCGAGTTGCCGGGCCGCGTGCGCGCCACCCTGGTGGCCGGGCACGTGGCGCACGAAGCGGCGCGCGAGGCCGCATGAGGCGCTGCCGGCAGCGCGCGCTGCGCAGCAGGCTTCGGGCCGCTGCCCGCTGATGCGCCGCATCCGCGCCGCCTGGCGCCTGCTGCGCGTGCTGCTGCACGTGCTGCACGGCGTGAGCATCGCGTTGACGAGTTTTCGTGCATTGAGCCGCGACGAGCGGCACCGGCTGGTGCGCTGGTGGGCCGGCAAGATGCTGCGCGTCGCGGGGGTCGGCTTCGAGGGCGAAGGCCAGCCGTGGCCCGGCGGCGCGCTGCTGGTGGCCAATCACGTTTCCTGGCTCGACATCGTGGCGATCCACGCGCTGTGTCCGCAGGCGCGCTTCGTGTCCAAGGCCGACGTGAAGCACTGGCCGTTGCTGCACCGGCTGACCGAGGCGGCCGACAGCCTCTACCTCGAACGCGAGCGCAAGCGTGACGCGCTGCGCGTGGTGCACCAGATGGCCGAGGCGCTGCGCGCCGGCGACACCGTGGCCGTGTTCCCCGAAGGCACCACCGGCGAGGGCCGCACGCTGCTGCCCTTTCACGCCAATCTCCTGCAGGCGTCCATTGCCACCGGCACGCCGGTGCAGCCGGTCGCGCTGCGTTACCGCGACCGCCGCGACGACTTCAGCAAGGCGGTCGCCTACGTCGGCGACACCACGCTGGTGCAAAGCCTGTGGTGGGTGGCCAGCGCCGAGGACCTGCGCGTGCACGTGCAGTTCCTCGCGCCGCAGGCCAGTGCGCACGCCGACCGCCGTGCACTCGCGGAGCAGCTGCGCGCCGAGATCGACGCCGCCCTGAAAACGCCACCGGTGGCGTGACGCCCCGGGGGGTGGCAATACCCGGCTTGCCGAGTGGGCGCTTCGCCCCTATCGTGCGCCCACGCTCCGGGCAGTCGGGACAAGAGAGCGGCGCATTGACGATCGAACGCCATGCAACTGTTGAAACTGGTCGCGCACCAGCTGAAGATTGGTGTGCCCTTGCCCTTCGGCGTGCGCAACGAGGACGGCAAGTTGCTGCTGGCCTGTAGCCAGGTCGTTGCCAGCGAAGCCCAGCTCGAAGCGCTGCTCGAACGCGGCGTCTACGCCGACATCGCGGAGATCAAGGCCTGGCAGCGCGCGCAGCAGGAACGGGCCGGGCCGGGCCAGTCGCAGCGCTCGCTCACGCTGTTCGACACCTGGGGCCAAATGGGCGCGCGGCTCGACCGCCTGCTGCGCAGCCTGGGAAACGAGCCGGACTTCGTGGCGCGCACCGAAGGCTTCGCGAACGACTTCATCGCCCTGGTCGATCGTGACCCGGACGTTGCCATCTACGTCTCGATCCGCCAGGACGAGCGGCGGCTCTCGCAGTACGGCCTGATGCATTCGCTGCACGCCGCGCTGGCGGCTCAGCTGATGGCGCGGCGCGCCGGCTGGCCCGCGGAGCGCGTGGCCACGCTGGTGAAAGCGGCGTTGACGATGAACATCGCCACGCTCGAGCTGCAGGGCATGCTGGCGGTGCGCGGCGAGCGCCCGACCGAAGCGCAGCTCGTGCGGATCCGGGCCCACCCGCAGCAGGCGGTGGACCGCCTGCGCGCCGCTGGCGTGAGCGACGAAGCGTGGTTGCAGACGGTGCTCGAGCACCACGAGCAACCTGGCGGTGGCGGCTATGCGCAGGGCCTGACGGAGGTCTGCGAGCTGGCCGTTGCGCTGCGCCTGGCCGACGTGTTCATGGCAAAGATCAGCCTGCGCACGGGCCGCACACCGCTGTCGATGCAGGAGGCCGCGAAGCAGCTCTTCCAGCAGTCGAACGGCAGCGCGCTGGCGGCCGCGATCATCAAGGAATACGGCATCTACCCACCCGGCGACTTCGTGCAGCTCGCCTCCGGCGAACTCGCGGTGGTGACCCGCCGCGGGCCCAGCGCCCACGCGCCGGTGGTCGCCGCGATCACCGACCGCGCTGGCATTCCGGTGGTGCGCACCACGCCGCGCGACACCGGCCAGCCGGGCTACAACATCGTCGGCCGCGGCACCGATCAGCGGATCGTCGCGCGTGTGGTGCCCGAGCGGCTGTTCGGTCTGGTGGACTGAGGCTCCCGGGGCGCGGCTTGGCCGAGACCCTCGTGGAGGCGGCTGCGGCAGGCCCGCAGCGCAGCGCTATCGGCCTTCGGTCTGCAGCGCCGACACCGACGCGGCCTGCGCCGCTGCGTCCGCACCGCCGAGGTAGTACTTCGAGGTCGGCTTCAGGTTCGCGTCGAGCTCGTACACCAGCGGGATGCCGTTCGGGATGTTCACGCCCACGATGTCGGCATCGGAGATGTTGTTCAGGTGCTTCACCAGCGCACGAATGCTGTTGCCGTGCGCCACGATCACCAGCCGCTGGCCGCCGGCGATGGCCGGGGCCAGCGTGCCGTACCACAGCGGCAGCACGCGCGCCACGGTGTCCTTCAGGCACTCGGTCAGCGGCACCTGGCCGGGCGCGAGCCTGGCGTAGCGCGGGTCGCCGCGCTCGCTGCGCGGGTCGTCGGCCGCCAGTACCGGCGGCGGCACGTCGTAGCTGCGGCGCCAGAGCAGCACCTGCTCGTCGCCGAACTTCTTGGCCATGTCGGCCTTGTTCAGACCCTGCAGCCCGCCGTAGTGACGCTCGTTGAGGCGCCAGTCGTTGATGACCGGCAGCCAGGTGCGGTCCATGCCGTCGAGGCAGTGCCAGGCGGTCCAGATGGCGCGCTTGAGCACCGAGGTGTAGACGGTGTCGAAGTCGATGCCGGCCTGCTTCAGCAGCCGGCCGGCCTGCTGGGCCTGGGCCACGCCGGTGGGCGTGAGTTCCACGTCGGTCCAGCCGGTGAAGCGGTTCTCGAGGTTCCAGGTCGATTCGCCGTGGCGGATCAGCACGAGTTGGGTCATGGGGCAGGTCGCTGCAGCAATGGGGGTAACCATAGATTCTAGAATCGCTGTCTTTCCGCCTCCCTGACCGCGCCGGCCGCGCGCGCCCCCACCGTGAAGTTTCTCCTCGACAACTGGTATCTCGTCCTCGCCGCTCTCGTTTCCGGCGGTCTGCTCGTGTGGCCGCTCATCGCGCGCGGGGGCGGCCCGAACCGGGTGTCGACCAGCGAGGCGGTGATGCTCATCAACCGCGAGAAGGCGGTGCTGATCGACGTGAGCGAGCCGGCCGAGTACGCCGCCGGCCATGCCAGCAACGCCCGCAACATCCCGCTCGGCGGGCTGGAAAGCGGCGCCAAGGGCCTGCCCGGCAACAAGACCCTGCCGGTGCTGGTGATCTGCCCCACCGGCGCGCGTGCCAACCGTGCCGTGGTCACGCTGCGCAAGCTCGGCTACGAGAAGGCCAGCGCCGTCATCGGCGGTCTGGCGGCGTGGCGCGAGGCGCAGCTGCCGATCGAGAAGTCGGTGGCCTGAGGGGCCATGCTATAGCGCAGATAGCGGCAAATGACGCGCCATGCGGCCTGAAAGCAAACCCGATGGCCTGCAAGGTCGTGTCGGGTCGATGACACTGGCGGCTCGTTCCATCGATTGCCCGTCATGTCCAACGTCAAGATGTACACCACCCAGGTCTGCCCGTTCTGCATCCGGGCCAAGTCGCTGCTCAAGCAGCGCGGGGTGGATCAGATCGAGGAAGTCCGCATCGACCTCGATCCCGCCCAGCGCGACACCATGATGCAGATCACCGGCCGGCGCACCGTGCCGCAGATCTTCATCGGCGAGACCCACGTCGGCGGCTGCGACGAACTCATCGCGCTCGACCAGCGCGGCGGCCTGATGCCGCTGCTGCAGCCGCAAGGCTGACGGCGGCCCCGCGGCGCCGGGCCGGTCTGCGTCGCTACGACATAATCCACCGGTTTATCGCAGAGCCCGCCAGCGTGACAGACGGCGGGCCGTTTGTTTGCCCCTTGCCCTCTTGCCCGCGACGAGCCGATGCCCCGCGCGTTCGAGCGGGCCCAGCCCCTGACGGACTTCCACCATGGCCGAGCAAGACTCCAACCCCGTGTTCCAGATCCAGCGCGTCTACCTCAAGGACGTGTCGCTGGAGCAACCCAACTCGCCGCAGATCCTGCTCGAGCAGTCGCAGCCGCAGGTCGACATCAGCCTCGGTGTCAACGCCGAGACCGTGACCGACGGCATTTTCGAAGTCTCCGTGACCGCCACCGTCACCACCAAGATCGGCGACAAGACGCTGTTCCTGGTGGAGGCCAAGCAGGCCGGCATCTTCGAGATCCGCAACCTGCCCGCAGGTCAGATCGAGCCCGTGCTCGGCATCGCCTGCCCCGGCATCGTCTACCCCTACCTGCGCGCCGTGGTGGCCGACGTCATCACCCGCGCCGGCTTCCCGCCGGTGCATCTGGCCGAAGTGAACTTCCAGGCCATGTACGAAGCCCAGCAACAGGCCGCCGCGCAGCAGCAGGGTGCGCTGAGCAACGGCAACGGCAGCGGCAACGGCGGCTCGCCGATCATCACCAGCGCCTGATTCCCGCACCGAGGCCCGCGCATGCGCATCACGGTCCTCGGCGCCGGCGCCTGGGGCACGGCGCTGGCTGCGGGCATCGCGCCGCGCCACGACACGCTGCTGTGGGCGCGCGATGCCACCCAGGCCGCGCAGATCGCCACCACCCGCAGCAACCAGCGCTACCTGCCCGGCGTGACCCTGCCCGCTGCGCTGCGGGTCGAGGCCGACCTCGACGCCGCGCTCGCCCACGCGGCCGGTCTACCGGCCGCACTCACACAGTCAGGCGGTCTACCAGCCGCACTCACGCATGCAGCCGGCGCACCGCAGGACAGCGGCCTGATCGTCATCGCCACGCCGATGTCGGGCTTGCGCGAGATGCTCGCGCGCTGCGCGGCCAGCGGCGCCGGCCTGTGGTGGCTGTGCAAGGGCTTCGAGGCCGGCAGTGGTGCGCTGGGCCACGAGGTGGCGCGCGAGGTGGCGCCCACCGCGCGCGTGGGCGTGCTCTCGGGCCCGAGCTTCGCGCTCGAAGTGGCGCGTGGCCAGCCCACCGCACTGGTCGCTGCCAGCACCGACGAGGCGCTGCGCGAGCAGGCCGTCGAGGCCTTCCACAGCGAATCGCTGCGCGTCTACACCTCGGCCGATCCGGCCGGCGTGGAGGTGGGCGGCGCGGTCAAGAACGTCATCGCCATCGCCACCGGCATTGCCGACGGCATGGGCCTGGGCCTCAATGCGCGCGCCGCGCTCATCACCCGTGGCCTCGCCGAAATGACGCGCCTGGGCACTGCCCTCGGTGCCCGCACCGACACCTTCATGGGCCTCAGCGGCCTGGGCGACCTGGTGCTCACCGCCACCGGCGACTTGTCTCGCAATCGCCAGGTCGGCCTGCAACTCGCCCAGGGCCGCAGGCTGGCTGAAGTGCTGGCCGCGCTGGGTCACGTGGCCGAGGGCGTGTACAGCGCCGCCACCGTGCTGGCGCGCGCGCAGGCACTGGGGGTGGACATGCCCATCACCGCCGCCGTGGTGGCCGTGCTCGACGGCCGCCTGACGCCGGCTCAGAGCGTGGAGCGGCTGATGCGGCGCCAGGCCAAGGCCGAGGGCACGCCAGGCTGAGCTGCACAAGCTCCGGGATGATGGCGTGGCTCGGCGCCGCGCCGCTTTCAGCAGCGGCGGGCCGACTTCACGCAGGAATACCGTGCTCGGAAGGTGGCGACGATGCAGACTCGTCATCCACCCGTGAGTACGCGGCAAGCAGGCGGCGCTGGAACCCGTCATGGCTGAACCGCTCGCGCGCGGTGGCCCAGGCGTTCTGGCCGACCGTGCGTCTCAGGTCTTTCGAATCGATCAGTGCGGCCACGCGCAGCAGTATCTCGTCATGGTGCTTGCACAGGTAGCCGTTGAGCCGGTCGTCGATGAGATCGCGGTGCTGCGGGTTGTCGATCGCAACGCACGGCAGGCCGGCCGCCATCGCCTCGGCCAATGCCACCGGAAAGCTTCGACCGCTGCCGCCCGCCGCAACGTAGACCCAGCCCGCGCCGAGGCGAGACGCGCGCGCTTCATCGCCTTCGGGCGCGTACACGCCCACGTTCGCGGCGCGCAGGCGGGCCGCGGAGGACGGGTCGGTTTCGCCGATCCAGTTGAAACTCACGCCCAGACCCTCATCCCCCAGCACCACGGCGAGCTGCGCGAACAGCTCCACGCTCGCGGCGCTGCCCGGAATGCCGCTCCCCACGATCAAGGGCTTGCGAGCTTCGAGCCGTTCGACCGCGAAGAAGGCGTCGGGAATCGGTGTCTCGATGAGCTCGATGTCGCGCTCCGCATAAGGCGCGAGATGGCGGGCGTCCGACAGTGCATTCGCGATGGCCCGCTGGCCCGAAAGACCCGCCATGGGGCGCACGATCCACATGATCGGTGCGCCGACGACGCCCAGTGCCCCCAGCAGCTTCGAGCTGTGCGGCGAGAAGTAGACGGGGACCTTGAGATTCTTGCGCTGGTGAGCCCACCGAACACCGGCGAGCGACGGCAACACACCATGCAGGTGAACAGCCCCGATGGGCTCTCGGTCGGTCACTGAACAGAAGAGCCGATAGAGCCCGCGCCACAGCCGCAGCGGATTCACATCGTCCCTCGCCAGCAGGATCTCCACCTTGCTGGAGAAGCGATTCAGCAACTCGCGACTCCGGGCGTCGTCGATCATCACGACGACCTGGTGCACACCGGACTCGGACAAGGTCCCGGTCGCGGGTCCGAGAAAACGGAACACCGCATCGGTGAGCCGACCGACCAGATGGACGACCGTGCCGCGAGACTCTTTCGAGGGGACGTCTTTCTTGCGCAAGCGCATCAGGTTCTCTGCAGGTCGCCAGACATCGTCAGCGCGCGCCATGCCCTGTCGCGACGACGACCAAGGTGCGCACCATGATCGACACGTCCATCGTCACCGAACGCTCTTCCACGTAGTGCTTGTCGAAGTCGACGCGTTCTTCGTAGGTCGTGTTGTTGCGCCCGCTCACCTGCCACAGACCCGTCACGCCGGGCCGCACACTCAGATAGTGCCAACGCACCTTGCCGTAGCGCGTCAGCTCACCCACGGTGATCGGGCGCGGACCCACGAGCACCATCTCGCCGCGCACCACGTTCAACAACTGCGGCAGCTCATCGAGGCTGGTGCGACGCAGGAAATCACCGATGCCGGTGATGCGGGGATCCTTGGACAGCTTCTGGTCCCGTGCCCACTCCTCGCGGGCCACCGGATCGTTGCGCAGCAGATCGGCGAGCACCTGCTCGGCATCGCGCCGCATGGAGCGGAACTTCAAGCACCTGAAGAGCCGACCGTTGAGGCCGACGCGGTAGTGCCCGAACAGCACCGGAGCACCATCGACCCGCCAGATCATCCATGCAATGGCGAGCAGCAGCGGGCTCAGGAGAAGCAGCGCCAGCAGTGCGCTTGCTTGATTGGCAAGAAGGTAGAGCTGCTCGAAAAACGATCTGCGAGGTCTTGCCCCGTTTTGGTTCAGAAGGGCCCCAGATAGGTACGCTACAGCACTCATGTTTGCTCCTTCGGCACACAAAGATGCGCCCAAAACATTTAGCAATTTCCGCACCGCAGCAATTAGTCTAAGACCCCTTCGTGTCGAATGCGCGCCAGCGAACAAACTGATGCACATGAACGCATGCACTTTCCGATCGACGGGCGCGCGCCGCCTCGTCTGGACGGGCTGTTGCACCAGCGCAAGACAAGGCTCGAAAGCCGCGAAGTCTCGGGTCGCGAGGTGACTCGGTCTGTACGCTGTCGCACGTTGTGAATGCGCACCAGCAGCTAGACTCTGCGCCGCTGCAGTGGTGCCACATGGCTACAACTTGCAAAGCTGTTTCATGCGCTGCAGCCCTAAGATGACTGCATCCATGCCGGTGCAAGGCGGCTGATCCTCGAAAGGAAAGTGGCGATGAAATTCATCAAGCGCGCAATGACTTCGTTGGCGGCATGTGCGGCATTCGCCGGGTTGCTGCCGTCCGCGCAAGCCTTGACCGTGCCGGCAGGCGGCAGCGATGTCCTGTCGTTCTTCGAAGTGTTGAACGGCGGAGTGTTCAACAAGAGCTACGGCTTCACGCTGGGCTCGGGCGGGCTTTTCGATGTCGACGGCGGCATCAGCTCCAACCAGAACATCTCGGCCCTCGCATACAAGCTCACCGGGCCCGGTGGCGTGGTCCTGAACGGCAGTGGGCCGGGGCTGTTTTCCGTCGCGGGGCTGGGTTCCGGCGGCTACACGTTCAACGTCACCGGAACGGCCACCAGGGCGCCCGGTATCTACAGCGGCTTCGCCATCATCACCTCGGCAGTGCCCGAGCCGGCAACGCTTGCCATGTCGCTGGCCGCCTTGGGCTTGATCGGCGGCCTGGCCCTGCGCCGCCGATCGAGCTGACGGCCGTGCCTTCTCCGAGCGAAGCGGGCCTTGGCCCGCTTTTCTTTTTGCTACGCCTTGCTAAACCTGACCGACGCATTGGCCCGTTAGCATGGTGTTCCCCACTTCACGGCACCGACTTCCACGAATGATCTGCAAAGGCCTCTCCCGTTCGCGCTGCTCGATGCGCGCCTTCGCGCTCGCGAGTTGCTGCCTTGTCGCGCTCACAGCCTGCGGCGAGCGACAGAAGGCTCCGGCATCGCAAGTGGCTGCCAGCGTCAACGACCGCGAGATCTCGGTCCACCAGCTCAACTTCGCGCTGCGGCAGCGTCCCGGTGTTCAGCCTTCGGATGCCACAGCCGCCCGCAAGGTGCTCGATGAGCTCGTCGACCAGGAGCTTGCCGTTCAGGCCGCACTCGACCTGAAGCTCGACCGCGATCCGAACGTGCTGCAGGTCCTGGAAGCCGCCCGCCGCGAACTGCTCGCGCGCGCCTACCTCGAGCGCATCAGCCAGACCACCACCAAGCCGAGCGTCGGCGAGATCGACCGCTTCTATGCCGAAAAGCCGGCCTTGTTCAAAGCGCGTCGCATTTACAGCTTCCAGGAATTCGACATCGACATTGCGCCCGACAAGATCGCAGGCCTGGAAGCTGCTATCGACAACCTGACCTCGGCGCCAGCCGTCACCCAGTACCTCAAGAGTTCCGGCTTGCCCCACACCACCCAGAGCACCACCCGCCTGCCCGAAACGCTGCCCATGGACATCCTCGACCAAGTCGTTGCCTTGAACGAAGGCAAGACCCTGCTGGTGGCGCGGCCGCCGCAAGGCGTCAAGGCCATGGTGCTCACTGCCGCCACCCCCGCAGCGGTGCCCGAGGCCCAGGCCCGCACCACCATCGAGCAGTACTTGATCAACAGCGCCCGGCGCAAGGCCGCCGAGGCGCAGGTCGCCGCCTTGCGCAAGAGGGCGGTGATCAATTACTCCGGCGCCCTGGCCGTCGCCGACGCGCCGTCCGCGGCACCCCAATGAAGGCCTGCGCCTCGCGCACGACAAGACCATGACACTTTCGCAGTTCTTCGTGATCCTGCGTGCGCGCTGGAGGCTCGGGCTGGGCATCTGGCTGCTCACCGTCGGCCTGGTGGTCGGCATCAGCCTGCTGATGACGGCGCAGTACACCGCCACCTCGGCGGTGGTGGTCGATACCAAGTCGGGTGACGCGCTGGCCGGCATCACGCTCAGCAACGGCGGCAGCATCCCCGGCTACATGGCCACGCAGGTCGACGTGGCGCTGAGCGAGCGCGTCTTCCTGCGTGCCTTTCGGGCGATGAAGCTGGGCGAGAGCGCGCCGCTGCGCGAGAGGTGGCAGGCCGAGACCGAAGGGCGCGGCAGCTTCGAGTCCTGGGCGGCCGAGACGATGGGCCGCCGCTACGAGGTGAAGCCCACGCGCGACTCCAATGCGCTCACCCTGTCCTTCACCGCACCCGACGCCGGTTTTGCCGCGGCAATGGCCAATGCGCTGATGCAGGCCTACATCGACACCACGCTCGAACTGCGCGTGGAGCCGGCCAAGCAGTACAACACCTTCTTCGACGACCGCTCCAAGCAACTGCGCGACGCGCTGGAGCAGGCCCAGGCCAAGCTCTCGGACTACCAGCGCAAGAACGGCCTGCTGGCCACCGACGAGCGGCTGGACATCGAGAACGCACGCCTCGCCGAGCTGAGCTCGCAGGTGGTGGTGCTGCAGGGCATGGCCGCCGAGACGGGGGGGCGCCAGAGCCAGGCCAGCGCCGATGCCGACCGCATGCAGGAGGTGCTGAGCAACCCCGTGGTGTCGCAGCTGAGCACCGACCTGTCGCGCCAGCAGGCGCGGCTCGAGGAGCTGAACTCCCGCCTCGGTGACCAGCATCCCCAGGTGCAGGAGGTGAAGTCCAGCATCGCCGAACTGCGCCTGCGGCTCGAGGCGGCGACGCGCCGCGCTTCGGGCAGCGTGGCGGTGTCCAACACCGTGACGCAGGGGCGCCTGACGCAGGCCACGGAAGCGCTGGCCGAGCAGCGTGCCAGGGTGCTGCGCCTGAAAGCCCAGCGCGACGAGTCCAGCGTGCTCCAGCGCGACGCCGAGAACGCGCAGCGCGCCTATGACGCCGCACTGGCCCGGCTGACCCAGACCGACATGGAAAGCCAGAACCGCCAGACCAACGTGTCGATACTCAAGCATGCCTCCCAGCCGCCGTTTCCGTCGTCTCCGAAGATCGTCCTGAACACGGCCGTGGCCCTGGTGCTGGGCGCGCTGCTCGCCGTGGGCGGTGCCTTGCTCCGCGAAATGACCGATCGCCGCCTGCGCACCGAAGAAGACGTGGCCTTCGGCCTCAACCAGCACCTGCTGGCCGTCATTCCCCATGCCGCGCTGTCCAGCCGGCGCGACAGCTCGCGCCTGCGCCAGATCAAGACCCGCGTGCTCAGCGGCCTGCCTGGTCCTCTGGCGCGCTGACATGCCACCCCCTGCCCCATGATTCCCCTCCTGCCTGCAAACAACCGCTCCGAAGAGGCTGAATTCGCGAAGCCCCCCGGCGTGCACGATCGCTCCATCGGCGATCTGATCCGCGAAGCCCGCGGTCTGAGCGACCAGCAGATCGAGCAGATCGTCATCTACCAGCGCAAGTACGGCCTGCGCTTCGGCGAGGCGGCCATCGCCCTCAAGCTGGCGAGCAAGGAGGACGTGCTCCAGGCGCTGGCACAGCAGTTCCACTACCCCTATGCCCCCGGGCTGTCGGGCCCGAGCAAGAACACCGAACTGGTGGTGGCCGCCAGTCCGTTCGGTGACGAGGCCGAGGCCTTCCGCGAGCTGCGCAGCCAGCTGATGATGGGCGCGCTGGCGACCGACCAGCCGCGCCGTGCCCTCGCCGTGACGAGCCCCGACGCGGGCGACGGCAAGAGCTACGTGGCGGCCAACCTGGCGGTCGCCTTCAGCCAGCTCGGCGGCCGCACGCTGCTGGTCGACGCCGACATGCGCACGCCGCGCCAGCACCAGCTGTTCAGCGTGAGCGGGGCGGTAGGGCTGAGCAGCATCCTTTCCGGCCGGGCCGAGAGCAACGTGGTGCACCAGGTGGCCGGTCTGGCCAGCCTCTACGTCATGCCCGTTGGCGCCGTGCCGCCCAACCCGCTGGAGCTGGTGCAGCGCCCCGCCTTCGGGCTGCTGCTGCACGAGCTGCTCAGCAAGTTCGACCACGTGGTGGTCGACACGCCCGCTGCGGCGCATGGTGCCGATGCGCGCGTGATCGCAGCCAAGTCCGGTGCGGTGCTGGTGATCGGCCGCAAGGGCCGCAGCCGCATGGGCAAGATGCAGGGCCTGCTCAAGTCCTTGGGCAAGGGCCCTGCGGCGATTGCCGGTGTGGTGATGAACGAGTACTGAGCTTGCTCGCCCAGGTCTAGCGCACAGATCGGCCCGATTCCTGCGAGCTCTGAACAACGCTGCTGGTCTGTCACGCCGCGATTTGGCTGAAGCCTCGAGGCAGCTGCTTGCGGCCTCATGCAGACGAGATCTGTCACGGGCCGCAATTCTTGACGGTGCGTGCGCAGCGGCTGCCGGGAACACCGCGACGCAGTTCGGGTAACGGTCACTAGGCAACAAGGAAATTGACCATGAGCATCTATTCAATTGCCAGATGGTTCTGGTACGCCTCGGGTCTGAGGGCGGCGAAGTTGTGGGTCAAGTACAACGTGACGAACGCCGAATGGAAAAGACTGCAGCGATCGGGGAACACGAGGTCTTGGGCTGCGCAGACCGGAGCTTCACCGACTGCGTTGATCATTCCACCCGATCCATTGCTGCTGATCGCCTCCAAGGGCGATGAAGCCATGATCACTTGCGTGATATCCGCAATTCGGCAAGACAACGAGAATGCTCGGATCGTCATAGCCACCTGCGGCGAGGGCGCGGATGCAAAGGCGAGACAGATGGGGTTGGAGCCCTGCAGAATCCTCGACGAGGGAAGTCTCAGCAGATCCGCCGAGCGGATGTCCAGCGTGTCGCCGACCCATGTTTTCACGATCGGTGCGGACGTGCTCGACGGATCGTACGATCCGGATTTCAGCCTACGGCTCTTGGCGTTGACGGACTTGGCTGCCCGCAAAGGGGCCGTCTGTTCCGTGACGGGTTTCAGCTTCAGCAAGAAGCCCTATCGAGCACTGGCCAAGGCTTATTCTTCTGCGTCCAGAAGTATCGTCTTCCGATTGAGAGATCGACGCTCGTTCGAGCGATTCAGAGAGTTCTGCTCGGCAAGGGCTGAGCTGGTCGCCGATGTCGCGTTTTTGCTCAAGCCGGATCCTCACAGTGCACGGACAAATGACTTGAGGAGCTGGATCACCGAAAGACGTGCCGAAGGCCAGAAAGTGATCGGATTGAATTTCCACCCGCTCTTGCTTCCACCCGTTCGGCGAGGTGAGTTGCCGAGTTTCGTGGCTTCGCTCGCGGACAGCATCTCCAGTTTGATAGCCAACGCGAACTGCAGCGTGGTGCTGCTGGCGCATGACTTTCGTGGAACCTCTGCAGATCACCACTGCCTCGGACCGCTGTACGACAGCCTCCAGCGATCGGTGCCGGGTCGGGTCTTCAACGCCGATGAGGAATTCTCCGCATCCGAGCTGAAAGGTCTGGTGGGTGCGCTAGATGGCGTCATCTCGGGCCGCATGCATCTGGCCATCGCCTCCTTGGGCATGGGTACGCCGGTGTTCGCGTTCAGCTACAAGGACAAGATGGAAGGGTTGCTCATGCATTTTGCGTTGAGCGAAAGCATGATGGTCATGATTGACGACGTCAAAAATCGGACGAAGTTCGACCAACTGCTGGGTTCGTTCGTCAGTGAACTCGACGGCGTTCGTCGAAGCGTTGCTGACAGTCTGCCGACCGTGAAGGCATTGGCAAAGAAGAACCTTCAGCCGTCACCTGCAGAAACCTGACTGCGGATGAATTGAATTCTTGCCGATGGCACGGGTTCACGGTTGCCCAAGCTACTCGTCATGGGCGTGTGAGCGGCCGTGATTGAAGAGGGCCCATTCCTCGGTCACCATCGCAGCCATGCGGTTGCGGAACACGGCAGTCGCAAAGCCTTCCGCATGCTGCCGGCAACTATCCGGAGTGAAGCTCTCGGATTCACTGTCGAATCGCAGCACTGCGTCGCGGATCGCCTCCACCGTCTGCTCCATGAAGAACAGCCCCGTGCGCTGCGGGTCACTGCCGCGCACCGTTTCCAGCGAGCCGCCGCGTCCGAAGGCGATGACCGGTGTGCCGCAGGCCTGCGCCTCCACGGGCGCGATGCCGAAGTCCTCTTCCGCCGCAAACACCAGTGCCCGCGCGCGCTGCATGTAGTCGACCAGCTGCGCGGTCGGCTGGTAGCCGAGCAGCATCACGTTGGGCGGTAGCGAGGCGGCCACGCGGGCGTGGTCGGGCCCGTCACCGATGACGACCAGGCGCTTGTCGGGCATGCCGGCAAAGGCTTCCACGACCAGCGGCACACGCTTGTACGGCACCATGCGCGAGGCACAGAGGTAGAAGTCTTCCTTGTCCTGCCGCAGCGCAAAGCGCTCGATGTCGACCGGCGGGTACAGCACCCGCGCCTCGCGCCGGTAGACCTTGCGGATGCGCTGCGCAATGAACCGGGAGTTGGCGACGAAGACGTCCACACCGTTGGCCGAGCTCCGGTCCCACAGACGCAGGTAGTGCAGCATCGCGCGCGCCAGCGCGCTCTTCACGCCGCGCGCGAGGCCCGACTCCGCCAGGTACTGGTGCTGCAGGTCCCAGGCGTAGCGCATCGGTGAATGCACGTAGCTGATGTGCAGCTGGTGCGGCCCGGTGATCACGCCCTTGGCCACGGCGTGGTTCGAGGAGAGCACGATGTCGTAGGCCGACAGGTCGAGCTGCTCCACCGCCAGCGGCATCAGCGGCAGGTAGGCGCGGAACCGGGTGCGGGCCCAGGGCAGCCGCTGGATGAACGTGGTCTTGGGGGTGTGCCCTTGCAGGAATCCGCGCTCCGCGGGCGGCACGAAGTCCACCACCGAGAACAGGTCGGCCTGGGGGAACACCTGCAGCATCTGCTCGACGACGCGTTCGCTGCCGGCATAGGTGGCCAGCCATTCATGGACGATCGCGATCTTCATGAGGTGCGTGCTGCGCCATCGCGCAGCAGGGGGTGTGAGGCAGAAGGCGGCATCGGGCGCAAGGCCGCGGCCAGCGTTGCTGCGCTGTGGCGCCAGTCGTGCTGGCGGGCGAGGTCAGGCTCCGGCACCACGGGTGACGTGAGCGCATGGCGGAGGCCTTCGCGCACACCGTCCACGGTGGGTGCCACGACGGTGGCGTGCGGGCCGCCGGCTTCGCGCAGTTCCGGCACATCGGCAATCACGACGCGGGTGCCGCAAGCGCGTGCTTCCAGCACCGGCATCCCGAAGCCTTCGTACAGCGACGGGCACACCAGCGCGTCAGCGCTCGCGTACAGCGCCGGCATCAGCGCATCGGGCACGTAGCCGGCCATCAGGACGCCGAGCTCGTGCGCGTCGAGCAGTTCGCGCTCCAGCGCCGGATCCTGCCAGCCCTTGGCGCCAACAAGCACCAGTTGATGGCCCGGCAGCTCGCCCGCCCGCTTCAGATTGGAGAAGGCACGGAACAGCGCCACCACGTTCTTGCGCGGCTCCAGGGTGGCGACCGACAGCAGGTACGGAGGCCGGATGCCGAGCGCGTGCAGCGGCTCCCGCGCGGCGGCCAGAGCCTCGGCTGTCAGCGGCTGGAACTGCGGTGCCAGCCCCGGCGGCACGACGCCGTCGACGCGGCGCTTCAGCAGCGCGTGCACGCGCCCGGCCGTACCCTGCGAATTGGCGAGCACGGCGTTGGCACTGGCCACGTCGCGGTCGAACCACAGCCGGTGCGACCAGCGCGTGGCGGCTTGCATGGTCTCGGGCACCAGGCGGTGGTTCAGGTCGTGCACCGTGACCACGGTGCGCACCGGCGCGGCCAGGCCGGGGTGCAGCGTGCGCCCGGCCCAGAACACGTCGAGCCGGTCGTGCGCACACAGCTGTGCGCCCCGCGTGCGAAGCCAGGCGAACGATGGCACGCGGCGCAGCGCCGATAGGGGCTCCTGCCGCAACGTCCAGCGCGGCGAGGGCAGCGCGAGGCGATCGGCAGGCAGGCGTGAGTAGGCGAAGAACTGTGCCTCGGGCAGCAAGGACTCCAGCTCGCGGCACAGCTGAAAGACGTAGTGCCCCACACCGGACAGTGGTTGGCGCAGAGCTTCGCCGTCGATGCCTAGCCGGAGAGATCCGGACTCTGGTGATGCAGCGGCGGCATGAGACACGGTGGGTTTGGGCACCATTGCCGTCATGCGCTGCCTGTGCGTGGTGTCATCGTTTGAACAGGCCTGCGCTTTGTGCCGCCGCGCCAACGACGCGCCACAGGGGTCTCGAACCAGCGGAACGAGACAGACGCGAGTGCCACCGTTACCAGCCAGACCCCGGCAAACGTGAGCAGCCGTTGCGCGACAGGAAGTTCTTTCACCTGTCCGTCGAGCAACGAGTGGCTGATCGCCCAAATGACGAGGGCGTGAAACAGGTAGCCCCCGTAGGAGACTCGGCCCACCCAAGCAATGGGGCCCCAGGCCAACACCGCTGTTCCGGGGCGCCTCAACAGAACATGGACCAGTGCCGCCGCGGCGAGCAGATCGATCGCGAGGTAGACGAACACCTCGCGGTGCTGACCGTAGAGGATGCCCGAGACCACGTTGCGCAAAGCCTCGGTGCCAGCCGCGCCGAGCCGGTGGTTGATCGCCACGTAGACCGCTGCATAGCCCGTGGCGACCGCCAGAGCGACCCCCCACAGGCCGGCCGCCACACGCGGCGACGCACGCAAGCGGGGCTCCAGGCGCGCGATCAGCGAACCCATCAGGAAGGCGTCGACGTGACACGGTGTGGCCGCGTACACCGCAAATGCCAGCCAGCCTGCATCACCGGCCGTGTTCGCACTCAACAAAGTGGCATAGCCCCACCGGACCAGCGGGCCCGCGGCGATCAACAGCGAGCAGGCCAGCACCTGCCGGCGTGCGGGCAGCAGCAGCGCGAGCAAGGGGAACAGCAGGTAGAACTGCTGCTCGACACTGAGCGTCCACAAGTGGCCGAAGGGTCCCCAGTTGCCCGGGCCCGGCCAGAACTCGAACACCATGTGCCAGTTGTAGGTGAAGCTCAGCAGATACGGCAGATCGGTCAGGCGCGACGCGCCGCCGGAGGCCAGCACCACCATCGTACCGACCCCGAGATACAGCAGGTACACCGGCACGATACGCAGCGCTCGACGTCCCATGAAAGCGACGTAGGCAGTGGTCGGGCGGGCTGCAGCGTAGTCACCGTTCACGAAGCCGGCCGTGATCACGTAGCCGGAGATCACGAAAAAGAGCCATACCCCCGTCCAACCGAAGGGCAACAGACCGCAATGTTGAGCGATCACCATCGTCATCGCGATGGCGCGCAGGCCGTCGACAGCGTCAATGCGCATCGCTGGTCCTCCTTCGCTCGGGGTCATTCCAGACCAAGGATGCGGCGCGGATCGAGGCGGCCCTGCAGCAGGTCCCTCATGGCCAGCAAATTGCCTTTCAGGCGGCCTTTCCGGTCGACCCATTGTTCCGGCCACAGGGCGCGCAGCAGGTTCATGGCAAAGTTCTTTCCGACGTGTCTCAATGCGTAGGTACTCGACATCGATCCCTTGCGAAGCAGATAGATCGGATTCGCGACCTGTGAGTAACCGAAGCGAAGTCCCGACGTGCGGCCGCGTTTCGTGCCGAGGTGGACGCCTCTCAGCGCCGAGCACGCCACAACGCGACCACAGAGAGCCAGGCGCCGGCTGAAGTCGATGTCTTCGAGCCAGCCATACAGCGGCAAATTGATATCGAACAGGACAGCGTGCTCGACAAGCGACTTAACCCGCACAGCCAGATTGCAGCCGTACCCCCCATAAGTTGGCGCAACCTGCGGTGTCGTTGTGTTGAGTGAAGGCAACTCGTCAAGCAGGTGTACAGCTTCACGATGAGGAATGCCAGGGCCGGTCGCTCCGTCGCGCACGGGTTGATTCGTGGCGATCACGATGTCTGGATTGTCCGAGAACACCGCGGCGAGCTGCTCGACGTAGTCGGGCGCGGGGTAGTAGTCGTCGTCCATGAACAGCAGCACGTCGGCGTCATGGCATGCGGCGATGATGGTGTTGCGCTGAGCGGAGGAACCTCGCGGACCACGCACCACCTGCACCGGGCAAGGGACGAGGAAGGAGTTTGCTTCGTCATAGTCGGCCGGGTTCGCGGGACACACGACGATCCGATCCGGCATCACGCGCTGCCGAGCAAGCTGTGCCAGCGTCAAGGGCATCTGCTCCCGTCGCCCGGCGGTTGCGATGCCGATCACCACTCTTGTGCCTTGAGTCATGCGTGCCAGATCCTGTTCAACAGTCGTTCTCGGTGCAGCACGAACAGCAATGCTGCAGCCAGTGCGACCGTGCCACATGTTCGTGCGACCGCCACGCCGAAACCCTCGCGGTAGTGGGCGAGTATCAAGATCAATGCCACGGTGACCAATGCACCAAACAGGCTTATCGCCGACATCAGCCGGTCCCTGCGTAGCGGTATCAGCACATAGCCCGAGACCACCTGGGCGAAGGCGACGAAGGGGAACATGAGGGCCAGCACATTGAGCATCCCCACCGTCGGGCCGAACGCCGGGCCCAGGATCAGCGGCACCAGGGGTTTGGCCAGCAACAAGGTACCAAGAAGCAACGCCACACCAAACCCGGTCATCACCAAAAAGGAACTGCGCATCAGCCGATAGGCTGATGCCTCGCTTGACTTGGTGCTGATTCGCTTCGAAACGGTGCCCACCAGCACGTGATTGGCTGGCTGCATAAGACTCAGCCCCACGGCTGCCAGGCGTTCGGCCGCGCCGTACCAGCCAACCTGCGATGCACTAGCGAACAGGCTAAGAAGGTAGGTGGAGGAACTCGCCATCATCATGGTGACGCCCTTGTGCGCGAACAGCGCAGTGGAGCCCCTAACCAGTTGCCAGCCGCCGCGCAGGCGTACGCCCTTTCGGTCCATCGTGGGCTTGGCAATCACATGGGCCGCTGTGACACAAATAAGACTGGAAGCCAGCAGGGTTGCCAGAATGATCCAGGCATCGCCTGGCCCTGAAACAAACCACAGGATCACGGGCAAGTTGATGGCGAAGCCCACCACTTCCAGTGCGACCGAAGTGCGAAATCGCTGGATCCCCTGAAAGTACCAACCAAGGTTCAATGCGGCAGCCAGACCGTTCAGGGTTGCGAGTATGCCGAGCAGCGGTTCGTCATTGAACAATGGCGAGAGCAGCGTCCCGCCCAGTCCGATGGCGATGCCGGGTACGGCCATCCACAGCCGCCCGGCGATGTGCTGGCCATACAGCGAAGCCAGTCGGGAGCGGTCCGTGGTGGCAGCCACGTCCCGCGCACCGGCAATCGGGAAGCCGTACTCGCAGAGCAGCCAGACCACTTGGTAGAGCGACATCGCGGCCAGCAAGCGTCCATACTCTCCGGCGCCCAGAACGCGCCCGTAAAACGGGATCAGGACCAGCAGGTACAGGTAGCGCAGCAGGTAGCCGGCATAGACGAAGACCAGCGCCTTGCGCGTCGATACCGCTTCGCTTGGCAGGCTGCCGGGTGTGCTGTCCAGCTCCGATGGCAGCGTGGTGATCGGCAGTTCGCCTGGGGCTGATGGGCGAGCCAGGTCATCGGGGCGTTGGCCACTCATGTGTCGAGCACCTCTCGTACGGCCGACAGGTTGAGCTGGGCCCCCTGGCGCCATGAATAGGCCTTCGCGCGCTCCAGCCCGGCGGCGCGCAGCCGGGCTTGCAGCGGGGGCTGGTCGAACAGCTGGCGCAGCCTGTCGGCCAGCGCGGGCGCAGAGCTTGGGTCGAAGGACAGTGCCGCCTCGCCACACACTTCGCGCAGTGCCGGCGCGGTGGAGGCGATCACCGGACAGCCGCAGGCCATGGCCTCCAGCGCGGGGATGCCGAAGCCCTCGTAGAACGAAGGGAACACGAAGCAGGTGGCGTGCTGGTACAAGGCCTTGAGTTGACCGTCGGTCACATAGCCCACGCGCAGCAGCGCGTCGCCGCTGCCTGCAGATTGGAAGATGGCGGCGTCGGCGGCACCCACCACCACGCAGCGCGGCGCATCGGCTCCCAGTAAGTCCAGCGCCTTACTGATGGCGGCAAAGTTCTTGTTGGGTGTGGGGCTGCTGACGGCCAGGGCGAAAGGCTTGCCGCGCAGCCCGTGGCGGTCGAGGAGGCTGTCGTCGGGCACCACGCTGTCGAGGTGCTGCCAGCCTTCTGTCGTCACCCTCAACTGCTCGGGTGCGATGCCGAAGCAGGCGGCCGCCTCGTCGGCGCTGAACTTCGACACCGTGAGCACGCGCGGTGCGCGCGCGGCCACCCATCCCACCACCAGTCGGTACCAGGCACGGAAGCGCCAGCCGTAGACCTGGGGCATGCGCACCACCGCGGCGTCATGCACCGTGATGATCTGTCGCGCTTTGACCAGCGGGCCGGTGAAGCCGAAGCTGAACAGCAAGCCCTTGCGCGCAAACCACGGCAGTTCGATCTGCTCCCACAGGTGCCCCCGCAGGCGGCCCACTGTCCTCACCTCGATGTTCCGCTGTGGGGGGACATCGACGCCCGGAGGCACCAGCAGGGTCCAGCGGGCGAAGCGCTGCTCGGTCTGGCCCAGCAGATCGTCGAGGCAGCGGAGGGTTTCATGGGCGTAGCGCTGTACGCCCGTGACGCGCTGGCTGAGGAAACGGCCGTTGATGAACACCTGGGGCAGTGATGCACGGTCCAGTACGTCAGACATGAGCGCTTCTCGCTTCTTGCGGGCGTTGCGAAGCGAAGGCCGATGCGTTTCCCGCGGCGGCGGCGGCGGCAAAAGCGTAGAAGGCGATCCCAATGTCAAACACCGTGCCCGATACGGAAGCAGCAATCAGCGTGACCAACATTGCATGACCTGCTGCAAGCGCAATAGGTGCTGTTGGTTCGGGTGAAAAGCGGGATGCCCTGCGAAACGCTTGGACCACGAAGACGGTGAAGAACGTTGTCCCGATAACACCAAGATTCGACAACAAGACGATTAGAAAGCTTGACGCACGTGCGCTACCCAAGCCCACGCCGATACCGTAGGTGTCGATAAAGTTGCTCCACGATTGTGCGTTCCATGAGCTGCGCTCGACTCCTGAACTGCTCTCGAGCTTGCGCACGACGGTGATATCGAAGAAGTCTGTGATCCGCGTCACTAACTCCGGTTTGAGCAGCAGGACGCAACACACAGCGACAGCAACGCACCATATCAAGACGGCGGTCATGCCAACTGCCGGAGTAACGCGCAGCACCAACACACGCCACATTGCAGCGACGCCCAGCAATGAAAAGTAGATCAGCAGCGTTCCGTATGCCGTGGTCGACGTGGAGAACGCTAGCAGTGCCAAAGAAATCAACGCCAGCCAACCAGAATAGGGGCGACTCTGCTTACTGCGCCAAAGGCTGGCAAGGAACGCAAACAAGGGTGCGGTGAACGCCGAGAACGCCGAAGTCTCCGGAAATGTGCCGGAAATCCGAATGAGTCCCCCCACCTCACCACCATCCATCATGACGTAGCCGCCGTTGCGAACATATTCCATGACACTGGGCATGCCAAGGTGGTGTTCAGCCAAGTTAATGAGGGCAGCCAGGATGTTGAGCGCAGCCAAGAGGAGCAGAGCATTTCGAAGCCGTGACAACCCGTCGCCGAGCGTGAGCAAGGCACGCATCGACACGAACGCGCAGAAACCGCCAATGGCGTAGCAGGCTTGTGTCAAGTTGGTCGTGCTGGGCTTGAGAGGCGCGGCGGCTACCGCAGTCAACACGGCGGTTCGATCGGTCGACATGACCAGTAAATCCCCCGCGAAAAATCGCGGCATGAAATAGGCGCTCAGTACGCCCCAAATAATCGTTAGCAATAGCCAAAGACCGGCGCCTGGATCGGCTGCGTGCTCAACCAAAGCGTGTGGTCCGCAAGTTTGCACCGCGCGAAACATCAGGAAGGGTAGAGCAAAAACGGCTGGTGTGATGGGGGCTCCACCGAGTGCTGGTAAAGAGATGGCCGCAGATCCACCGAACAGGCAAGCAATGACGAACACTGAGATCATGCGTGTTCCAGGCGCACATAAGCTTGCAATCAGAATCAACAGCGAGAAATACGTTGGGATCACGCTTTGTGCCTCAACCCAGACCCAATTTCCTGACTATTCTTAGGCGGCTCGCAGCGGAGTAAATGACAAGCGGGCCGATCAGCCCAGCCAGAACTACTGCTGCGAGGATTGCCGCGGGTTCCGTGAGGCCCACCAGTTTGTCCAACACGATCCGTGTGCTGGCAACGAAGAGGACATGGAGTAGATAGATCACCATAGACCGTTGCCCTAGCATGCGCACCAGAGCGCTATTCGTTACGAGCGGAGTCGCAGACAGCCAGAGCCAAGCGACGCTCCCCGAAATCGCTGCTGGTAAAGCGGCGATGGTCCAGTAGCGCTCACCGCGATCAAGCAGAACTGAAACGATGGCAAGCCACGCGGTCGCTGAAGCAGCTATTCCGACCACGCTGCGCGTGCCTCTCGTTGCTAGTTGACCGGGCTCTTGGAACTGTCCACTCGCCACACCCAACGCGTACATCAGCCCAAAGTGACAGGCCAACTTGAGCGTTGCCGGCAACGTAGCGATCTCAGGAACCGCGAAGAGAGTCACGGCAAACACCACCAACGCCCTGACGCCAAAGTGCGGAACTATCAGGTAGCTGAAAATGCTCAGAAGCACGAGAACATGGAGAAACCAGAACTGCGAAGCGGGCTGCCAAACAATAGACAGATAGTTGAAGCTCCCCCACTCAACCGGTCGGTTCACCAACTGCCCCGATGCTTGTATCAGTGTGGTTTGTATGACACTCCATAGCAGGTAAGGCCAAAGAATTCTGAAAAATGTTGCCTTGAGAAATCCACTCCGATCTGCCGAAATTCGTCTTGCTACGAACAGCCCCGAAAGAAAGAAAAACATCGGCATGTGAAAGGTGTAGATGGCGAAGAAGACCTCATTTGCGAGGCCAGTGCGCGAAAGCAATCCTGCATCGATCATGCCGCCGATGGCGTGACCAACGACGACCAAGATTATTCCTACTCCTTTGGCGCTATCGACCCAGCCTTCACGCATAACTTGAGTCTGCGTGGTGATCAGGTCTGCGGCCATGTCGGACGCGTCACTTGATGTCGGTGATAGCGTTGTTGATCGATTCATCTGTCCAGCTTCCTGTGATGTACACCGGCATGGGGCCGATCGACATCTGCGATGTCTCTCCGGATTTGGCAGGGATTTCGTGGCCGAGTGCGTCTACTGCGGCGTCGGCACGGAGCGTGATGTGCCGCGGTTGACCGTCAGTGCTCCATAGCGCCAGTTTCTGATTCCTTTCGCCTTTGAAAAGATAGGCTTGAATGCCTGTTTGCGCGTTCGGCGTGCCGGGTACTTGGCGTACAAGGTGGTAGCTTCCAAGTTGCTCGCTCATGACCTTGAAGGCCTGATAGCTCTTGCGCCGATGGCCTTGGTTGTTGGTCAAGCCCATCGGACCATCTACCGTGTCCTGAGACGAGAACCAGCACACAACTTCAACACCTGCTGCGACGCCGACGATGAAAGAGCGGGGGAGGTAGCCGGCCAGAACCTCCTCGGATACGAACTTCGGGAATACGTCGGCAGCGACGGGCCAACCCCACTCAGTGACCCAGATTTCCGGCGATTTCCCCAGCTTCGCGTACCCGGCCTCCCGCAAACGCCGCACTGCGGAGGCGAACGAGCGATCCCGATCAACGACCACAAACGGCCGTGTCCAGTCGGTATCGTGAGCTACTGCGGCGCGTTCGGGTGTCTCTGCATAAGGATGTACAGCAAATCCGTCGAGTGTCGCTGGCAGTCCGGCCTGCAAGAACCAGTAATGAACGACCCACATGTCATCGTCGCTCAGCACCTTGACCGAAGGGTCTAGCGCCTTCACTTGTTGAACCGCTTCATTGACCATGCGGACGTAGTGATCGACCCATGGTGAAGGGGCCTTTCCGTTCCACGCACCACCCAGCAGCTTGGGCAGGGATGAGTTGTGGGGTTCGTTGCCTACCTCCAGCACGAACTTGACGCCTGCTTCCCTGAGCATGCTGGCCACCCTGGCGGCAAATCGACCAAAGCTCACCGGGTCGTAGCTGCGCGCTGGCTCCGCCGCGGTGGGTGGGTACGCTTTTTCGTTGGCGAACCAAAGGAGCGCAACCAGCCCGATGTCGTTTTTCCGATAGAACTCTAGGCGCTTCTTCAGGGCAGGCGAGAAGTCTGCAAACTTGCCAGGTTGCGGTTCGATCTCGGCCCAGCGCACGAGGTCCCGTACCCACCTGACCTTCAATTCCGTCAGTGAAGGTAAGTCGGACATCGGTTGCCCCTGTGCGAACTTGACCACCAGACCAATCGAGTCCCCGAACGGACGCGAACCGGGCTTAGGCGGGGAGGCATCCTGGGCAGTCGATGCTGTGGCTAAAGAGGCGAGCAGCACAAATGGAGCGAGCCAGCGGTACAGCAGGCGGCCTGGCGAGCGGTGGGTCATCGTCTTCATCGGTTCATCGCACCAGCAGGGCGCGCGCGGGCTCGGGGGTTGCGTCGACCAGCTCGCGCAGGAAGCCGCTGAGCTGGGCCTGGGCCGACTCGGCTTCCTCGCCGCTGCGAACGAGCATCGACGCCCGCACCAGCACGCCGTCGGTCACGCGCCCTTTCAGGCCTTCGGCGACGATGTGCCAGCGCGTCGCCCAGGCGCTGTCGCTGTACAGGTTGCCGATGCGGATCCAGTAGGCCACCGCCTCGTGCGCCCGGGCGCTTTCGGCATACAGCTGCCGGCCGGTGACCGGGGTCGAGCTGCCGCCGATGGCACTGAAGGACGCCGGCCGTTGCGCGGTGACCGCATAGCCCTGCGCCGCGTAGCAGAGCTCGGGCCGGTGGATCTTGACCTCCTGCCGCTGGTTGCGCCCGTAGGCCACCGCCAGCATCACCTGCTGGCCGGCGGCATTGGCGTAGGTGCGCATCACTGTCTGGTCGTAGGGTCGGTCGGTGCTGTTGTCGCCCGGCGTGGCCACCGCCAGGTTCACCTGCGGGTAGGGCGTGGGCACCAGCGTCCAGTCGCCGAACCGGGTGGGGATGGCGGCCGCGAGGTCCGGCAACGCGGCGGCGGCGGGCAGCCGCGGCGCGAGCTGCCATGCGCCGGTGGCCGCCAGCAGGCTCAGCACCAGCAGGGCGGCCGCGTGGCGCGTGGCACCGGCGGCGAGTGGTGCGGCCGGCGGTGCGGCCGGGCTTGGCCGCGCGCCCGCCGTGGCCGGCAGGTCGCGGCGTCCCGGGCCCCTGCGGGCCAGGGCCCGCGCGAGCGAATCGCCGGCCACGATGAGCAGCAGCGCTGCGACGAACAGCACCATGCCCGAGAACGAATGCAGGAACCCCTGGCCGGCCTCGTCGCCGAGGTGGAAGCTCACGAGCGCGAGCAGCACCACGCGCAGGGTGTTGGCGGTGAAGGAGATCGGCACGATCAGCGCGGCCAGCACCGCATTGCGCAGCACCGATTCATGGCGGACCACGTTCAGGTACAGCAGGCCGAAGGCCTCCAGCATGAACAGCGAGTTGAGGCCGGCGCAGGCGTCGGCCACCAGCAGCTGGTAAGGGCCGATGGTGATGACCACGCCATTGCGCGCGACCGGGTAGCCGGCCCAGTAGAGCAACTGCTCGGCCGCGTGCGAGACGGCGATCTTGAGCGGTTGCGTCACGGCATCGACCACCGAGCCCGGCAGGGGCACCAGGAAGAGCAGGAAGAAGAAGGCGAACCACAGCCGCCGTGCCGTCGCGCCGCCGCGCAGCAGCAGCACGCCGCCCAGCGTCAGCGGCACGGCCGAACCCACCTCCAGCGCCAGCAGCCCCTGCGAGCGGCCCAGCACGTAGGCGAGCACCGCGATGGCGAGGAGCAGGCCGCCGGTCCGGGGGCGGGGGCGGGGGGCGGCGGGTGCCGCGGCGTCTTGGCGAAGACCGCGCACGAACAGCCAGGCGGCGACCGCCAGCACGACCGGGCCGTGGCCCTGGGCATCGCTGCGCCACAGGCCGCCGGCCAGGTCGTGGACGGTCGGGCCGTAGAGCGCCAGCAAAGCCGCGCACACGAGCACCGCCACGACGCGCCGGGCACGGCGATCGGCATCGACCACCGTGGCAGCGCCACGCTGCGGCGGCAAGGCGGACGGGGCGCTCCGGCGGAGCGCCTCAGCTGAACTCATTCTTGGATTTCCCCATGGTCGTTGAGGCGCGAACCAGCGTGCAAGCCGATGGGTGCCGGGAACCGCTGAAGAAGCTTGTGCCGGGTTGACAGCCCGGACTTGCAGCACGAGCAGCAAGGTTAATGCCGATTGTGCGCTGCAAAAAAATCAGCTTGTTACGACACGATGCAGGCTTGCGAACCCTGTGTCTGCTTGCTACCGGGCACCGCAATGGTGCCTTTTTGGGGCTGCAGCGCCCGCCCGTCGGCCGCGATCCGGTCAGGCCGGGCGGCCGCTCACGTCCGCCACACCCGGGGCTCCGCTCCTTCGCAGCCCCAGGCCTGCCGCCGCCAGCCGCCGCGCACGGACCTGAGCAGCTGCATCAGCGGCTCCACGCGGGCGCCGAGCATGCGCAGCACGATCACGTGGTCGTGCGGCGCCGTGACGCCCAGTGGCTGCAGCGGGTCGGCGGTCATGTGGCTGCGGGCGGCGTCGAGCAGGGTGTCGCGGCGCGCGGCGGCCAGCGGGCTGCCGCTCGCGAACCACAGTGTGGCCAGCACCGTGTGGCCGGCCCAGCCCAGCGGGCTGGCGAGCAGGCGCCGGGTGCAGGGCGCGTGGCGCGGGTCGTCGAAGTCGAGCACGCCGCGTTCCAGCCACGACACCGGGGCGGCGCTGCTCACCTCGATGCCTTGCTCGAAGCGCCCGCGCGCATAGGTCTCGCCGGCCGCCGGCAGGCCCAGCGCCAGCAGGTCCCAGCCGATCATCTCGGCGCCGGGTGCGAGCTCGAAGCGCAGCGTGTTGCGGGCGCGCGCGCCGTCGTGCACCAGGGTCTCGAGCGGCAGCCATTCGAGGCGCGCGCCGCCGGCCACGCGGGCGTTCAGCGTCTGCACGGCGGTCTCGCCGCCGCTGCGGTAGAAGCGCGTGGCGCCGGGCGTGGTGAGCAAGGCGTGGGCGCCGGCGTCGACCTGCGCCTTCAGCGCGAGCTCGTCGCCGCCGACGATGCCGCCCGGCGGATGCACCAGCACGTGGTGGCAGATGCCCGGGCCTTCGGGGTAGAGGCTGCGCAGCACGCGCAGCGGGCCGCTGTGCACGCCGCGGCCGGTGGTGCGGGGCGCAGGGGAGTCGGTGTCGCAGCGGTAGTGCAGGTCGAGGCTGCCGTGCCAGGCCATGAGGGGCGGGTGCTTGAAAGCTCGGGTGGCGGCAACTCTAGTCGCTCGGGGCGCTGCGCGGCGGCGCCGGCTGCGGCATCAGCCGAGCGTCGCGAAGTACGAGTCCCTCGGCATTTCTTCGGGGGTCGGTGCGGTGGTTCGGCTCGACAGCGCGAAGTGGACGGTGGTACCGCGGCCGGGGGCCGAGGTCAGCCAGATGTGCCCGCCGTGGCGCCGCACGATGCGCTGGCAGGTGGCGAGCCCGACACCGGTGCCGGCGAAATCCGGCGACGCGTGGAGGCGCTGGAAGGGCTTGAAGAGCTTGTCGGCGTGCTGGATGTCGAAGCCGACGCCGTTGTCGCGGACGAAGAACTCGGGTCCGTCCGGCGAGTCGGTGCCGCCGAGCTCGATCACGGCCACGTTCTGCTTGCTGGAATACTTCCAGGCGTTGCCGATCAGGTTGGTCAGCAGCGAGCGCACGAGTCCCGGGTCGGCCTCGGCGCGCAGTCCGTCGGGCACGAGGGTCTCGACCCGGCGCGCGGGCTCGGCCGCGCGCAGCTCGGCGATGACCTGGCGGGCCAGCCCGCTCAGGTCGACCTGCATCAGCTGCAGTTCGTGCGTCGTCACGCGCGACAGGGCGAGCAGGTCGTTGATCAGCTCGCCCATGCCGCGCGCCGACTTCTCGACGTAGCCGGCCATCTGGTCGCCGTCGGGCCCGAGCGCCGCAGCGTGGCGCACGCGCAGCAGGCCGATGAAGCCGGTGATGGCGTTCAGCGGCGTCTTGAGGTCGTGCGCCGCCGTGCGGGTGAACGCGTCGAGTTCCTCGTTGACGAACTGCAGTTCCGCGGTGCGCACCCGGACCCGCTGCTCGAGCTGATCGTTCGACTGCTGCAGCGCCTGGGCGGCGGCCGTGAGCTCGGTGATGTCCTCGACGATGCCGCCGATCAGCCGCGCCTTGCCGTCGGCGTCGACGATGCGCCGCTTGCGATCGGACACCCGCCGCACGCTGCCGTCGGGCCGGCGGATCCGGTACTCGCACTGCGCGCTGCCGTGCGCCGCGAGCTCCCGCTGCGACGCTTCGGCGACATGGCGGTCCTGCGGGTGCACGACCGACATCCACAGCGACGGGTCGCGCATCATCGAGGCTGCGTCGTGGCCGTAGATCTTCTCGAAGGCCGGGCTCGCGTAGAGCATCTCGCGGCCGTCCGCCCTGGCAATCCACAAGGCCTCCTGCAGGCTGTCGTGCAGCTGGCGGAACTGGGCTTCCTGGCGCTCCAGCGCCTCGCGCGAGCGGACCTCCTCGGTCACGTCGTCGGCGATCACGAGCACGCTGTCGCGGTGCTTGATCCTGATCCGGTGCAGACTGACGTGCACCTGGCAGAGTTCACCGTTCTTCTTGCGATGGCGCACGACGCCCGCGTCGTGGTGCGGGGCGAGCGGCCGGCGGCGCAGCATCGTCATCATCTGCGCCACGTCCTGCGACGGGCGAATGTCGGTGGCGGGCATGCCCAGGAACTCGGCTTCGGTGTAGCCGTAGTGCGCGACCGCAGCCTGGTTCACCGCGACGATGCGCAGCGTTTCCTCATCGAAGGCCCACATCGGCTTCGGGTGGTGCTGGAACAGGTCCTGCACGCGCACTTCACCGGCTTGCAGGCGCTGCTGTGCCTTGAGCAGGGCGATGTTGCCGGTGCGCACCAGCGCGGCCACGAGCAGCCCGCTCAGCAGGACGAAGGCGATGCCTTTGTAGCGTTGCGCATGCATCAGCCAGGTGACGTCGCTGGAGATCTTCAGCACCAGCATGTCGGAGAGCAGGATCCAGGCGATGCCGGCCACGGCATACATCGCGGCGACACCCAGCGCGATCTGCGTTGCCCGACGTCGGATGATCGAGTCCATGCGGAGTGGGGTCCTCGGGAGTCGGGCCTCGCTGCAACGCCCGGGGGCGTGCCGGTTCAGCGATCCGGAGCGACCGTTATACCCCTGCGATCAGAAAGTTTCCCAGTCGTCGGTGCCGTTCTTGTCGGCGGCGGCCGGTGCCGGTGTCGCGGCGGGTTGGGCCTGGAACGCCGGGCGCACCACGTTCGTCGCGCGGTTCGGGCCGCGCCGCTCGAGCGGCGCGGCGGGCGCTGCGGCCGGGGCCGACAGCGCGAGCCGGGCCGGGCTCGGCAGGCTCTGCCCGCCGGTGTCGCCCTTCGCGAGCTTGAACACCGCCACCGCCCGGACCAACTGCTGGGCCTGGGCCTTGAGGCTTTCGGCCGCGACGGCACTTTCTTCCACCAGCGAGGCGTTCTGCTGCGTGGCCTGGTCCATCTGCGTCACCGCCTCGCCGACCTGTGCCACGCCGGCGCTCTGCTCCTTGCTGGCGGAGCTGATCTCGCCCATGAGGTCGGTCACGCGGCGGATCGAGGCGACGACCTCGCTCATCGAGGTGCCGGCCTGGTCGACCAGTGCGCTGCCTTGTTCGACGCGCTCGACGCTGGCGGTGATCAGTCCCTTGATCTCCTTGGCCGCGTCGGCGCTGCGCTGCGCGAGGCTGCGCACTTCGGAGGCCACGACCGCGAAGCCGCGGCCCTGCTCGCCGGCCCGCGCCGCTTCCACGGCGGCATTGAGCGCGAGGATGTTGGTCTGGAAGGCGATGCTGTCGATCACGCTGATGATGTCGACGATCTTCTTCGAGCTGTCGTTGATGCCCTTCATGGTGTCGACCACCTGGCCGACGACCTGACCGCCCTTGATGGCGACGGTCGATGCCCCCATCGCCAGCTGGTTGCCCTGCTGGGCGTTGTCGGCGTTCTGCTTCACGGTGCTCGACAGTTCTTCCATCGAGGCCGCGGTCTGCTCGAGCGCACTGGCCTGCTCTTCGGTGCGTGCGCTCAGTTCGTTGTTGCCCTGGGCGATCTGTGCCGAGGCGGTCGCCACGCTCTCGGCGTTGCGGCGCACGTCGGCCACGATCGCGGCGAGCCGGGTCTTCATGTCGTGCAGCGCGCCCAGCAGCACGCCGGTTTCGTTCTTGCCCTTGGCCTCGAACTCCATCGCCAGGTCGCCCGCCGCCACGGCGCGGGCGATGGCCGTGGCCTCGGCCAGCGGCCGGGTCGTCGAGCGGATGAGCCACAGCGCCAGCAGGCCCGCGATCACGAAGGCGCCGACGAGCAGCGCGGTGACGCTGTACACCGTGCTGGAGACGGCCTGGTTCACCTCGTCGGCCGCGGCCGTCATCTGGTTTTCCTGGGTCTGGATCAGTTCGTCGAGGTGGCTCATGTAGGCCATCTGCCTGGGCGTGACCTCGCGCACCAGGGCGAGCTTGGCTTCGTTGATCTTGCCGCTGCGCAGCAGGTCGATCACCCGGTCGCGCGGCTCGCGGTAGTCGGCACGCGCGGCCGTCAGCGTGGCCAGGGCGGCCTTGCCTTTGTCGCTGATGATGGTGCGCTGGAGGGTGTCCAAGTCCGCGTCGGTGCGCTTGCTGCTGTTGGCGATCGTGTCGTACTGGGCCTTCACGTCGGCCGGGTCGCTCACCACGAACAGGTTGCGGATCGCCAGCGAGACTTCGTTGTCCGCCAGGCGGATGTCGGTGGCCACCTGGATCTTCGGATAGTGGTCGTCCATCACGAAGACGAACAGATTCTGGATGCCGGTCACCTTGAAGAGGCTCAGTGCGCCGAGCAGGGCGATCAGCGCGGCCATCGCCGCAAAGCCCAGCGTGAGCCGGGTCGAGATCTTCATGTCGTTCAGGTTCATGGCGTTGGACCGGGAGGGGGCGATGGACAGGCGGCGGAGCAGGCAGGTGCGAGCCGAGCGGCCGTGTCGACCCGCTTTCGCTTCGCTACCCTTGTTCCGATGATGCCGGCGGTCCGCTCCCGGGATTCGGGCGAAAACGCGGGTGAAGACCGTTCAATTCGGCGTCGTGGCGGCCAGCGCGCGGGCCAGTTCCCCCACCGTCTGCACCGCGGACTCGAAGCGCGCATCGTCCGGGTGGCCATGGTTCAGGCGCACGAAGTGCCGAAAGCGCCGGTCGGTCGAGAACAGCTGTCCCGGTGCGAGGCTGATGCGCTGCGCGAGCGCCAGCCGGTGCAGCGCCAGCGCGTCCACGTTGGCTGGCAGTTCGATCCACAGGAAGTAGCCGCCCTCGGGCCGTGCGACCCGCGTGCCGGGCGGGAAGTGGCGCGCGATGCTGCGCAGCGCGAGCGCCTGCTGGCGCGCGAGCGCCTGGCGCAGCCGGCGCAGGTGGCGGTCGTAGCCGCCGCGCGCCAGGTACTCCGACAGTGCGAGCTGCGAGGGCACCGCGGCCGACAGCGTGGTCATCAGCTTGCGCCGCTCGATGGCCTGCGCATGGCGGCCGGCCGCGACCCAGCCGACGCGGTAGCCGGGCGCCAGGCACTTCGAGAACGAGGCGCAGTGCAGCACGCCGCCGGCCCGGTCCCAGGCCTTGGCCGGCGGCGGGCGGCGCGTGCCGTGGTGCAGCTCGCCGTAGACGTCGTCCTCGATCAGCGGCACGCTGCGCGCGGCGAGCAGCTCGACCAGCGCGCGCTTGTGCTCGTCGGGCATCAGGCTGCCGAGCGGGTTCTGGAAGTTGGGCATCAGCCAGCAGGCCTTGACCGTGTGGCGGTCCAGCGCCTGCGCCAGCGCCGCGAGGTCGATGCCGGTGCGCGGGTGGGTCGCGACCTCCAGCGCCTTCAGGTGCTGCTGCTCCAGCGCCTGCAGCGCGGCATAGAAGGTCGGCGACTCGACGACCACCGTGTCGCCCGGGCGGGTGAGCGCCTGCAGGCTGAGGTTGAGCGCTTCGAGCGCGCCGTTGGTGATGACGATTTCATCCGCGTCGATCTCCAGCCCGTCGAGCCGGTAGCGCAGTGCGATCTGCTGGCGCAGCCGCGCGCTGCCGGGTGTCAGGTCTTCCACCGTGCGCCACGGGTCCAGGCGCTTGAGGCCCGCGGCGAGCCCGCGGGCCAGCTGCCCCATCGGAAAGAGCTGCGGGCTCGGAAAGGCCGAGCCCAGCGGCACCACGTCGCGCTCCTTCACCGAGCCCAGCACCTCGAACACCAGCTCGCTGACCTCGACGCCGCTGGAGCGCTGGCGCGGCCGCGACAGCCGCGGCTCGGCCGGCGCCGGCACGGCGCGCGCCGCGACGTAGTAGCCCGAGCGCGGCCGTGCCTCGACCAGCCCGCGCGACTCCAGCAGGTAGTAGGCCTGGAACACCGTCGACGGGCTGATGCCTCGGTGCGCGCTGGCCTGGCGCACCGAGGGCAGGCGGTCGCCGGGCTGCAGCGCGCGGTCGGCGATCAGCCGGGCGATCTCGTCGGCGTAGCGTTCGTAGCGTTTCATGGGTCTGGGTGGCGGGCGTTGCCCAGGAACTGTACTGAGTCTGACTCCGGAAATTCGACCGGCTCCTTCAACTGATATGGTTTTTTGGCGTCGATCTGAGTCTTCTAATGCGCCCCGCCGCGGCGCACAGTGCGGCCATGTCCCGAGGAGTCCGACCGTGAACGTCCTGCACTGTGTCCAGATCGTGCTGTGGAGCTTCTTCGGCGTGCGCAAGGGCGCCGACCACGCGATCGACGTGCAGCGGGCCCGGCCGCTGCCGCTGCTGCTGGTGGCCATCGGGCTGGCGGCGCTGTTCGTGGCCGGCCTCGTCACGCTGGCCGGCCTGGCGGTGAGCGGCCTGAGCTGAGATGAACCCGCTGCAGTCCCTGGCCGGCGTGCTGCTCGCCAGCCTGTGCCTCGCGGCGGTGTCCGCGCAGGACGCCCCGGGCTCGCGTGCGGCGCCGCGGGACACGCCGGCGCAGCGCAGTCCTCCGCAAGACACGCTGGCTCAGCGTGGTCCCCCGCAAGACACGCTGGCTCAGCGTGGTCCCCCACAAGACACGCTGGCTCAGCGTGGTCCCCCACAAGACACGCTGGCTCAGCGTGTCGTGGCCTGCACCACCTGCCATGGCAAGGAAGGCCAGGCCACGAACCTCGGCTACTTCCCGCGCATCGCCGGCAAGCCGGCCGGCTACCTCTACCACCAGCTCGTCAACTTTCGCGACGGGCGCCGCCACTACCCGCTGATGAGCGCGCTGATCGAGCCGCTGTCCGACGACTACCTGCGCGAGATCGCCGAGTACTTCGCGAACCTCGACCTGCCCTACCCGCCGCCGCAGACGCGCGACGCGCCGCTGGCCATGCTGGAGCGCGGCCGCGTGCTGGTGCGGCAGGGCGATGCGGCGCGCAAGCTGCCGGCCTGCGTGCAGTGCCATGGCGAGGCGATGCTGGGCGTGAAGCCGGCGATCCCCGGCCTGCTGGGTCTGCCGCGCGACTACCTCAACAGCCAGCTCGGCCAGTGGCGCCAGGGCCAGCGCCACGCCGAGGCGCCCGACTGCATGGCCGAGGTGGCGCGGCGGCTCGCGCCGCAGGACATCGCGGCGCTGTCGACCTGGCTGTCGTCGCAGCCGGTCCCGGCCGGCGCGAAGCCCGCGGCCACGCTGCCCGCGAAGCTGCCGCTGACCTGCGGCGGCGTGCCGCAGTGAGGGCGCGCGCATGAAGCCGCCTCTCTTGAAGATCGGCACGTGGACGCTCGGCGTCGCGGTGGCGATCGCCGGCCTGTGCGCCGTCGTGTGGGCGCTCAATGTGCGCGGCGAGGCGCCGATCCCGGCCGAGGCGCCACCGTTCGCACCGACCGCGCAGCAGGTCGAGCATGGCGCCTACCTCGCGCGTGCCGGCAACTGCGTGGCCTGCCACACCGCGCGCGGCGGGGTGGCGTATGCGGGCGGCCGCGGCATCGAGACGCCGTTCGGCACCGTGTTCTCGTCCAACCTCACGCCTGACGACGCCACTGGCCTGGGCCGCTGGAGCGCCGCGCACTTTTGGCGGGCCATGCACCATGGCCGCTCGATGGACGGCCGTCTGCTCTACCCGGCCTTTCCGTACACCGACTACACGCTCGTCACGCGCGAGGACAGCGACGCCTTGTTCGCCTACCTGCGCAGCCTGCCGCCGGTGGTGCAGGCCCGGCCGCCGCACGTGCTGCGCTTCCCCTACGACACCCAGGCCGCACTGGCGGTGTGGCGCGCGCTGTACTTTGAGCCCGCCCGCTTCGAGGCCGACGCGGCGCAACCGGCCGAGTGGAACCGCGGCGCCTACCTGGTGCGCGGCCTCGGCCACTGCAGCGCCTGCCACACCAGCCGCAATGCATGGGGCGCCGGCGAGCTGAGCCTGGAGCTCGGCGGCGGCCTGATCCCGGTGCAGAACTGGTACGCGCCCTCGCTGCTGTCGGCCGACGAAGCCGGCGTGGCCGAGTGGGCCACGCAGGAGGTGGTGGACCTGCTGAAGACCGGCCGCTCGGCGCGCGGCTCCGTGATGGGGCCGATGGCCGAGGTGGTGCTGCGCAGCACCCAGCACCTGAGCGATGCCGATCTGCGGGCGATGGCGGTGTTCCTGCAGTCGCTGCCGCAGCGCCCGGCGCGGCCACGCGAGGCGAGTACGGCCTACGTGGCGGCCTCGCCCACGTCGCGCGGCGGCAAGCTCTACGAGCAGCACTGCGCGCAGTGCCATGGCGCCGCCGGCGAGGGAGCGCCGGGCCTCTACCCGCCGCTGGCCGGCAACCGCGCGGTGACCATGGACTCGGCCGCGAACCTGGTCCGCATCGTCCACGGCGGCGGCTACCTGCCGGCCACGGCCGGCAATCCGCGGCCCTTCGGCATGCCGCCGTTCGCGCATGTGCTGGACGAGGCCGACACGGCCGCGGTGGTCAGCTACGTGCGCGGCGCGTGGGGCAACGACGCGCCGCCGGTGACGCCGCTGGAGGTGCTGAGGCTGCGGCCGGGGGCGTTGCGCTGAGCTGAGTGGAGTTGAGGGTGGGCGCGGCCCTCACCCCAACCCTCTCCCGCCAGCGGGAGAGGGAGAAGGAGAGAAGAAAAACTCCCTCTCCCCCGGCCACGGGGGAGAGGGCCGGGGTGAGGGGGTTTTGTGAACTGCGCTCACCCCAACCCGCTCCCGCACAGCGGGAGCTGAACCACCTCACCTCAGCGCGTCGCCGCAGCTTCCTCGGCCAGCGCCTGCGTCAGCGGCTGCGCGCCAGCGCCGAAGGCGTAGGCGTCCATCGCCAGGCTGCCGTAGGTCACGGCCTCGTGCAGCCGCAGCCCCGGCGCGTCCAGCCCGCCGGCACCGGCGGCGATGTAGAAGGGCAACCAGTGTTCGTCGGTCGGGTGCATCAGCGCGGCGTGCGGCGCCTGCGCACGGTAGTCGAGCAGCGCGTCGCGGTCGCGCGCGGCGCTGCGGCCCAGCACCCAGTCGCGGAAGGCGCGGCTCTCGGCCATTTCGGGCAGGTCGCCGCCGCCGGGCGCATCAAGGCGGTGGCCCGAGAACACCAGCCGCAGGTTGTGCGTGAGGCTGCCGCTGCCGAGCACCAGCACGCCGTCGGCCAGCAGCGGCGCGAGCGCTGCACCGAGCGCCCATTGCGCCGCCGGCGTCTGCTGCGGCGCCAGCGCGATGGGCAGCACCGGCACGTCGGCCTCGGGCCAGGCGAAGCGCAGCACCGACCAGATGCCGTGGTCGAGGCCCGCCTCGTCGCTGGGCTGCGTGGCGATGCCTCGCGCGGCCAGCAGACCGCTCACGCGCTGGCCCAGTGCGGGCGCGCCGGGCGGGCTGTACTGCAGTTCGTAGAGCGCGGGCGGGAAGCCGCCGAAGTCGTGCACCGCGTGGTGCGCGGCGCTGCCCAGCACCAGCGGCATGCGCGCGGCGGTGTGCGGCGAGACCACGACGATGGCTTTGGGCCGGCCGAAGTGCGTGTCGATCGCTCGGCCCAGGCGCTGGAAGAACGGGCCGGTGGTGCCGGGCTCGAGGGCCAGCATCGGCGAGCCGTGGGAGACGTACAGGGCGGGCAGGGGGGTGGAGGTCGCGTTGCTCATGCCCACCATTGCATCACCGCCGCCGCGGCGTGGCGTTCAGCGGCTTTGCATGCAGCGTTCGGCGGCGGTGAGTGGGGCGTGCCGTGGGCGGGCTTGAGCCATATCAAGCCCCTCACGGCGACGGGCCCCATGCTGGGCCCTGCAGATCTTGGTGGTTCGCCTGAGCGGTCAGGCTGTCCGAGACTCGCTGAAAATTTTTCCTGGACAGTGTCGATTTCCGATCGTCAACTTCGTCGTGAGTGCATCACCCACCCTAAGGACGTCCCGTGAAATACCTCGGCCTTGCCTACTTCACTCCCGAAAAGTTCGCCGCGATGGCGCCAGACGACGTCAAGGAGCTGGTTCGCCAATGCCCGGCATTGGACGAGAAGATGCGCGCCACGGGGAAGGTTCTGGTCTCCGCGTCGCTTGGCGATCTGGACACTTGGCGGACGCTTCGCCCGCGCAGCGGCAAAACGCAGGTCAGTGATGGGCCCTACACCGAATCGAAGGAAGTGGTCGGCGGCCTGTTCATCATCGACGCGGACAGCCGTGACGAGGCGCTGCGCATCGCCGCCATGCACCCGGCCGCCACGCTGGGCGAAGAAGGCGGATGGGCCGTGGAGCTGATCCCCATGGATTTCTACCTGGCCCCATGAGAGTTCGAGCGCCCGGCTCAAGGAGCCTATGGCGTTCTCTTTTCCACAGACGCCCTGACGGCTTCGAGTGACGGGAATCCCGGCGCCAACATCCCCTCACAATACGCAATCTTCAAGACGTTGAGGTCAACGTGACCGGTAACGCGCCGCAGCGCTGGCAAATGGCCTTCTCCGTAGAGGTGCGTCACGCCTACTTTGATGACGTCGGGGCCTCCGCGCCTCTCGCGTGGCAACTGGTGGAGCCGTCTCCAGCACGGTTTTCAACGCTGGGTCTGATGTACCACGTCGACAACAGAGGGCTGTCCGCCTTCCGGTCCGATGGCCCGGGCGGCGACACCGCTGCCGACCTGCTGTTTCAACTCACGGCGACGGACCCCGCGTTCTTCGGGTACACCGACATCGACGTCGCGGACTTGGACTCCACGCTGTGGTTCGACAGCACCAGGGCCCCCGCCACCGACGGCGACTCCGCTCGCAGGCTGCACACGGGCGCGACCGTCTCCGCGGCCGATCGGGCCGCACGGGAGGCGCTGCCTCTACTGCGCTCGACCACGCAGCACGCCCCGCCTGCACTCGTTGGCTTCGTCCGCATCCGGTGGTCGTCGGCCGACCCGCCGGGGATGGCCTGGTTCATCGCCTTCGATGCCCGCGCGGTTGTCTGGAGGTATTCGGTGCGGGGCGCTTCCGGTCGCGCGCTCTTCATCCGCGACGCGGATGGCCAGGTCGATTTCGAGCCGGCCACCCCAGCGCTATCGCCGGGCAACACAGACACCCTGGTCCTGCGCTCCACGGCTGCAATTCCGTTCAGGCAACGTTCGCCGCGCCGCTTTCAGCTCATGGAGGCGACTCCTCACGGTGAGCGGGTCCTGATCAATCGACTGCCCGCCGCATCGCCGAGCGCCTTGGCAAAGGAAACGGTGAATGGTCGTGACCTCACGATTGCCGAGATCCATGTCGACCTCTGAGGAAAACCCCGGGTGCTGTCGCGCTTTGGCTGCGGTCAGGCTCGAAGTCAAACGAGCCATCGCCGCCACAGGACGAGCGCTCGCGCACCGAGCAATCATGTCGAATCAGCTTCTTTTCGTTCGTCGACAAGGTACGAGGCGCGCTCAGGCGGGTGTGCCGACCGGTCAACCCTCGCCAGGAGTTAAGGCATGTCCTATATCGACGGTTTCGTGATCGCGGTTCCCACGGCCAACAAGCAGAAGTTCATTGAGCACGCGCGTCATTTCGACGCGCTGTTCATCGAGCTGGGTGCGATCCGTGTGATCGAGAGTTGGGGCGACGACGTCCCCGACGGCAAAGTCACCGATTTCCGCCGCGCGGTCCAGGCTACGGCCGAGGAGACGGTGGCGTTTTCGTGGGTCGAATGGCCGGACAAGGCCACGCGCGACGCCGCCATGAAGAAGATGCTGGAAGACCCGCGCATGGACCCGTCCACACCCGGCAATCCGCCCATGCCCTTCGACGGCAAGCGAATGATCTTTGGTGGCTTCGAACAGGTGGTCGAAGTGAAGGCTTGAGCGGCGGTGCCGTGCTGGACCTGCACTGGTTGTTCGGCTCCACTCGTGCTCAAACCTCCACAAGCCCCGGCACCGGGGCGTGGTCCAGCGCCCTGCAGAGCTTCGCCCACGCCACGTCGTCCAGCAGCGCGCGAGACGTGTCCAGCACCGGCGCCTGGGCCGCGGGGGGCATGCCGGCGATCAGTTGCGCGCGCTCGGTGGGGTTGAGCGCCGGGATCAGCCAGCGCAGCCACAGGCTCATCTCCTGCGGGCCGACGCCGGCCAGGATGCGGCCCTCCATCGCCTGCAACTCGGCATCGCTGTAGGCCGCCCACAGCGCCTGGTTGTGGCGGGTCTCCTCCATGTCCAGGTGCTCGCGGTGCTCGGTGGGGCAGCGCCTGCCGCGATAAGCAGCCGTGGTGGCCTGCGTGGCGAACACCGGCGGTGGTTCATCAATGGCGCGCCCGGGCAGGCGGAGCGCCACCGCCTGCCCGGGCGCGCCTTTGCCGCACCGACCTGCAGGCACCCGCATCGCAGCCGGCGAACTTCAGCACACGACGACGACGACTCAAGGCTCGGGCAGCGCCGCCAGCACCGCCGCGCTCGGCGCATGCCAGCCGACGATCGCGCCCTGGGCCGCGATCATCTCCAGCACCGCGGCCTTGTAGGCCGGGAAGTAGCTCTCGGTGCCGTCTTCCACCAGCAGGCAGTCGTAGCCGCGGTCGTTGGCCTCGCGCATCGAGGTCTGCACGCAGACCTCAGTGGTCACGCCGGTGAACACCAGGTGGCTCACCCCCAGGGCCTGCAGCCGCTCGTGCAGGCCGGTGGCCCAGAACATGCCCTTGCCGGGCTTGTCGAGCACGATCTCGCCGGCCTGCGGCGCCAGCGCGGCGATGATCTCGGTGCCGGGCTCGCCGCTGATCAGCAGCCGGCCCATCGGGCCGGGGTCGCCGATGCGCAGCGTCGGTTCGCCGCGCAGCCGCTTGGCCGGCGGGCAGTCGCTCAGGTCGGCCTTGTGCGCCTCGCGGGTGTGCACCACCGGCCAGCCGCGCGCGCGCCAGGCGGCCAGCAGCGCGGCGATCGGCGCGATGGCCGGCACCAGCAGCGACACGTCGTTGCCGAGCGAGGCGCCGAAGCCGCCGGGCTCGATGAAGTCGCGCTGCATGTCGATCACGACGAGCGCGGTCGTGCCGGGGGCGAGCCGGTAGTCGAACGGCGTGGCCGGCACGCTCACGGTCTGCGGTGTCGTCGTGCTCGTCATGCGGCCTCCGGCAACGGCTGGGCGTGCCCGTGGTCGGCGCCGCCGCCCATGTGCGCGCCGATGGTGTGGCGGTCGACGTCGGCGGCCGGCGTCTCGAACACGATGCGGCCTTCGCTCATCACCGCGATGCGGTCGGCCAGCTCGATCAACTCGTCGAGGTCCTCGCTGATCAGCAGCACCGCGCCGCCGCGCTCGCGCACCAGCAGCAGCCGCGCGTGGATCTCGGCCACTGCCGCGAAATCGAGGCCGAACACCGGGTTGGCGGCGATCAGCACGTTCACGTCGCCGGCCAGCTCGCGTGCCAGCACCGCGCGCTGCACGTTGCCGCCCGACAGCGAACCGATCGGCGCGTTCTCGCCGCGCGTCTTGATGCCGTATTCGGTGATCCAGGCGCGGGCGCGTTCCTTCCACGCACCGAAGCGCAGCCAGCCGCGCTGCAGCGGCGGCTGGTCGAAGTCGCGCAGCGCCATGTTCTGCGCCACGCTGAGCTCGGCCACGCTGGCGCTGCGCAGCGGCTCCTCGGGCAGCGCGCGCAGCTTCAGCACGCGGTTCTCGTGGCGCTTGGCGCCGTAGGGCACGCCGCCCACGCGCACCGAGCCGGCCAGCCGCGGGCGCTGCCCGACCAGCGCCTCGACCAACTCGCGCTGGCCGTTGCCGGACACGCCGGCGATGCCGAGGATCTCGCCGGCCTTCACCGCCAGGCTCAGGCCCTGCACCGCGAGCGTGCCGCGGTCGCCCAGCGCGTCGAGGCCGTCGACCTGCAGCGCGATGGGTGCGTCGGCGGGCACCGGCGTGCGGGCCACCGGTTCGCCGGTCGCCGCCATGCGCGTCGCGCTGTCGGTCGATTCGCCGATCATGGCCTGCGCCAGTTGCGCCGGCGTGGTCTCGGGGACGCGCGCGCCATGCACCTTGCGGCCGCGGCGCAGCACCGTCACCGCGTCGGCATAGGCCATGACCTCGCGGAACTTGTGCGTGATCATCAGCACGGTGCACTCGCCGCGCCGCGCGACGGCGCGCACGAAGGCCAGCACCTCGTCGGCCTCCTGCGGCGTGAGCACCGAGGTGGGTTCGTCGAGGATCAGCAGCCGCGGCTTCAGGTAGAGCTGCTTCAGCAGCTCGAGCTTCTGCTTCTCGCCGGCGGCCAGCTGGGCCGGCGTGGCGTCGAGGTCGAGCGTGAAGGGCGTGGTGGTCAGGAACTCGGCCAGCGCCTTGCGCTCCTTGGCCCAGTCGATCAGTGCCGGTGTTCGGCCGCCGGCCAGCAGCAGGTTCTCGGCCACGGTCATGCCGGGCGCGAGCGTGAAGTGCTGGTAGACCATGCCGATGCCGAGCGTGCGCGCGACGATGGGCGAGGCGATGTCCTGCTCGCGCCCGTCGATCAGCACCGCGCCCTGCTCCGGCGGGTGGTAGCCGGCCACGCACTTGACCAGCGTGCTCTTGCCCGCGCCGTTCTCGCCGAGCAGCGCATGCACCGAGCCGGCGGCGACCTGCATCGACACGCCGTCGAGCGCGGTGAAGTTGCCGAAGCGCTTGGTGAGCTCGAAGGTGTCGAGCGCCAGTGCGCCGTCGAGGCGGGGCTTGGGGTCGAGGGGGGCGGTCATGTCAGCGTCTCCAGCACCGCGGTCGACGACGCCACCGCGCCGAACACGCCGCCCTGCATCTTCACCATGTGCAGCGCCGCGCGGTGGTTGCCGGGGTCGGTGGCCGCGGTGCAGTCCGACAGCAGCAGGCACTCGTAGCCGCGGTCGTTGGCGTCGCGCATCGTCGTGTGCACGCACACGTCGGTGGTGATGCCGGCCAGCAGCAGGTTGCGGATGCCGCGCACGCGCAGCAGCATGTCGAGGTCGGTCGCGTAGAACGAGCCCTTGCCGGGCTTGTCGATCACCGGCTCGCCCGGCAGCGGCGCGAGCTCGGGGATGATTTCCCAGCCCGGCTCGCCGCGCACCAGGATGCGCCCGCAGGGCCCCGCGTCGCCGATGCCCACGCCGTCGGTGCCGGCGCGGCGCGAGCGCCAGCGCTTGTTGGCCGGCAGGTCGGCGAGGTCGGGGCGGTGGCCCTCGCGGGTGTGGATGATGTGGAAGCCCAGCGTGCGCAGGCGGGTCATCAGCCGCTTGATCGGCTCGATCGGCGCGCGCGTCAACGCGAGGTCGTAGCCCATCTTGTCGACGTAGCCGCCGACGCCGCAGAAGTCGGTCTGCATGTCGATGACGATCAGCGCCGTGTTGTCGGGGCGCAGGTCGCCGTCGTAGGGCCAGGGGTAGGGCTCGGCATTGACGAAGGATTCGTTGGGCATCGCAGGCTCCTCTCAGCGCGCGGACGACAGTTCGCCCGGGCTGCCCTGGGCCACGCTGCCGGGCCGGCAGCTCAGCAGCAGGATCACCAGCGTCAGCACATAGGGCACGGCGCTGAACAGGTAGTAGCCCTGGCTGATGCCGATCGACTGCAGCGCCGGGCCGATGGCGCCCGCGCCGCCGAACAGCAGCGCCGCGCCCACGCAGCGCAGCGGGCTCCAGCGCGCGAAGATCACCAGCGCCACCGCGATCAGGCCCTGGCCCGAGGAGATGCCCTCGTTCCAGCTGCCCGGATAGAACAGCGTCAGCGACGCCCCGCCCAGCCCGGCGATCGCGCCGCCCGCGGCGGTGGCGGCGATGCGGATCGCGCCGACCGAGTAGCCCAGCGCGCGTGTCGCGTTGGCCGAGTCGCCGGCCAGCCGCACCAGCAGGCCCCAGCGGGTGCGCGCGAAGCCCAGCCACAGCACGACCGCGAGCACGATGCCCAGCGGCAGCAGCGGGTTGATCTGCAGCGCGGCCTGCACCACGCTCGACTCGCTCCAGCCGCCCAATGCGATCGGCGTGAGCTGCGGTGCCTGCGGCTGGATCAGCGGCTTGCCGAGGTAGAAGGCCAGCCCGGTGCCGAGCAGCATCAGCGCGATGCCGGTCGCCACGTCGTTGACGCGCGGCAGCGTGCACAGCAGGCCGTGCAGCAGCGCCAGCAAGGCACCGGCGCCGGCCGCCACCAGCACGCCGACCCAGACCGAACCGCTGAGGTAGGCGCCGCCGAACGCCGCCATCGCCGACAGCACCAGCACGCCCTCGAGGCCGAGGTTGATGCGGCCGGCCTTCTCGGTCAGGCACTCGCCGAGGCTCACGAACAGGAAGGGCACGCCGACGCGCAGCGCGCCGCCCAGGATGGCGGCGGAGAAGGCGATCAGGGTGTCGCTCATGACGTGGCTCCCGCGTGTTCGAGCACCCGCTGCTTCGTCGTCATCGTCATCACGTTCCCCCGCCCTCGACCTTCAACTGCACCGGCGCCACCGGACCGGCCGGTGGCCTGAGCTTCACCGCCGCGGCGCGCCAGTCGATGCCGCGCAGCGCCTCGCTGGCGAGGATCAGCACGAAGGCGATGCCCTGCAGCACCTGGACCGAGGCATCGGGCAGATCGAGCCGGCGCTGCAGCAGGCTGCCGGCCGCGCCGAAGCCGCCGAACAGGATGGCCACCGGGATCACGGCGATCGGGTTGTGCCGTGCGATGAAACTCACCAGGATGCCGGCGTAGCCATAGCCGGCGATGATGGATGCGTTGGCGTTGGTGTGCACCGCAGCCACCTCGATCGCGCCGGCCAGCCCGGCGCACGCGCCGCCGATCGCGCAGGCGATCAGGATCAGCCCGCTGGCCGGCAGGCCCACCAACTGGGCGGTGCGCGGGTTGCCGCCGACCACCCGCACCGCGAAGCCGTGCGCGGTGAGCGCCAGCCACAGCCCCAGCGCGACGCAGGCGAGCAGGCCCAGCACCAGGCCCCAGTGCACGTCGGAGCCGAACATGCCGCCGATGCGGATGCCTTCCTCCAGCGCGCGCGTCGAAGGCTTGTTCAGCGTGGTCGGGTCGCGCAGCGGGCCCTCGACGATCTGCTTGAACAGCGCGATCGCGATGTAGGCGAGCAGCAGGCTGCTGATGGTCTCGTTGACGCCGCGGTACTGGCGCAGCGCGCCGGCCAGCGCGATCCACGCCGCACCGGCCGCCATGCCGGCCGCGCAGACCAGCACGGTGCCGATCACGTTGGCGGGCAGCGGCACCGCATAGGGCAGCGCCGCGGCGGCCAGGCCGCCGAGCACCAGCGCGCCCTCGCCGCCGATGATCACCAGCCCGGCGCGTGCCGGCAGCGCGACGCACAGCGCGGTGAGCATCAGGGGCGCGGCGCGCTGCAGCGTGTTTTGCCACGAGAACCAGTCGCCGAAGGCACCCTTGAACAGCAGCACCCACACCTCGACCGGGTCGGTGCCGCCGAACCACACGAACACGCCGAACAGCAGCAGCGCGGCGGCCAGCGCGCCGATCGGCAGCAGGATGTCGGCGAGGGCGGTGCTGCGCATGGCGGTCGACTCCTGTGGCGGTCAGTGGTGCGCGCAGGCGCGGCAGGCGGTGGGCGCCGGGGCGGTGATGGGGTGCGGTCGGCGCGCTGCGCCGACTGCGCTGCGGTGCGCGTGCCGCAGGCGCGTCGCGCAACTCGCTTCGTTCGCTGCGCTCACTGCACTCGGACAAGCGCGCCGGATCGGATCACGAAGCGCGCTGCGCGCGCCGCCTGCGACCCTGTGCTCCTCGCCGCACCCCGACACCGCCCCGGCGCCCACCGCCTGCCGCGCAGCAACCGCAGAGGTGCACGACGGCAATACATCCGTAGCGTGATGGCCGGAGTGCGGGTGGCCGGGCCGGGGGGCGCGTGCGAGGCGCCGAGGCGCGCAGGGGGCGTGGCCGGCGCGCACGGCGCGCCTCGTGGACTGACTGGCCGCGGCTGTCCGAGCGCCGTGAGCGCAGCGAACAGAGCGAGTTCCGCGGCCCGGCCACGACACCGAGCACCGCAGGGCAGTCGGCGCGACGCGCCGGCCGCCGACCTCGCGCTCTCCGGCCCGGCCGCCCGCGCTCCGGCTGCTCGCCACGAGCAGGAACTTGAGCCGGTCAGCAACCATGATCCGCGCCCGCCTCAGATCGACCCGACCACACCCTCGACCAGGTAGTTCATCTTCTCGAGTTCGAGGTCGGTCTGCTTCAGCACCTTGCCGGCCGGGATGACCACCGCGCCCTTGTTGTCCTTCAGGCCGCCGGCGAAGATGTCGAACGAGCCCGCCACCATCTTGGCCTTGATGCCGTCGGCGGCCTTCTTCGCGGCCTCCGGCACCATCGGGCCGTAGGCGGACATCTTCACGTAGCCTTCCTTCAGGCCGCCGCGCAGGAAGTTCGGGTGCGGCTTGCCGGCCTGCGCCGCCTCGATGATGGTCTTGTAGGCGGTGAGCCAGTTCCACTCGGCGCCGGTCAGGTAGGCATTGGGTGCCAGCTTGGCCTGGCTCGCGTGGTAGCCGCAGACCATCTTGCCGCGCTTGGCGGCGGTCTCGACGATGACCTTCGGCCCGTCGACGTGCATCGTGAACACGTCGGCGCCCTGGTCGGCCAGGCTGTTGGTGGCCTCGGCCTCCTTGACGGCCATCGACCACTCGCCGGTGAAGATGACCGTGCAGGTGATCTTGGGGTCGACCGAGCGCGCGCCCATCGTGAAGGCGTTGATGTTGCGCAGCACCTGCGGGATCGGCTTGGCGGCCACGAAGCCGAGCTTCTTGCTCTTGCTCATGTGGCCGGCGATCACGCCGTTGAGGTACTGGCACTCGTCGATGTAGCCGAAGAAGCTGCCGGTGTTCTTGGGGTGCTTGCCCTCGGTCCACATGCCGCCGCAGTGCGAGAAGCGCACGTCGGGGTACTTGGCGGCGAGCGCCAGCATGTGCGGGTCGAAGTAGCCGAACGAGGTGGGGAACAGCAGCTTGGCGCCGTCCTGCACGATCATGCCGGTCATGGTCTTCTGCACCGCGGTGGTCTCGGGGACGTTCTCCTCCTCGACGACCTTGAGGCCCGGCAGCTTCTTGACCTCGGCCGCGGCGGCGGCCTGCGCCTGGTTGTAGCCGAAGTCGTCCTTCGGGCCGACGTAGATCACGCCGATGGTCATCTTGGTCTGGGCCTGCGCGGCGCGCAGCGCCCACGGCGAGGCGGTGGCCAGGCCGGCGGCCGACAGTTGCGCGAGCGCGCGGCGGCGCGAGGCCCGGAAATCGTGTTGCGTCATGGTCTTCTTCCTCTACGTGGATGGCATAGCGGCAGCGAGGGCGGGGCACTGGCGACCGGCAGCGGCCAGTCTTGGTGCACGCATTGGTATACAAGTTGGAATACGCAAATGCCGTGCCTGCGGCGGCCTGGGCGGCGCCTCGCTGCGACGGGGCACGGCGCGCCCGCGCACGAACCCCCCGCGGCCCCGCGGGGGGCCGCCGGCCGCGGGGCGGGCGGCCTCAGCGCGCGAGTTGCGCGCGCGCCTGCTGCAGCATCGCGAGCGTGATCTTGCGCACCTCGGCCTTGCTCTGCTCGATGTGGCTCTTGAGCAGCAGCTGGGCCTGGTCGGGCTTGCGCTGCATCACCGCGCGCAGGATCTTGGCGTGCTCGGTGTAGGTGGCGTCGATGCGGTCGCCGCGCGTGAAGTCCAGCCGCCGGATGATGCGGATGCGCTCGGTCACGTCCCAGTGCACGCGGGCGATCTCGGCATTGCCGGCGGCGCGCACCAGCGTGGCGTGGAACTGCTCGTCGAGCGCACCGACTTCGAGCCCGTCGGCGAGCCGCTCTGCGACCGGCAGCAGCCAGGCCGTCTTCAGCGCGTCGAGCTCGGGGGCGTCGTCGGCGCGTGCGCACAGCTTGGCGACGCTGGCCAGCTCCAGCAGCACGCGCAGGTCGTAGAGCTGCTCGAGCTTGTCGAAGTCGATCGGCCGCACGTACCAGCCCGACTTCGACTCGACCTCGAGGAAGCCCTCGTTGCGCAGGCGGAACAGCGCTTCGCGCACCGGCGTGCGGCTCACGCCGAGGCGCGCGCCGATCTCGGCCTCGGAGAAGCGGTCGCCGGGTACGAGACGGAAGTCGTGGATCTCGGTCTTGAGCTGGGTGTAGGCCTGCTCGGCGAGGTTGCTGCGCACGGCAATGGCCGGCAGGCTCGCGACGGTGGCGGAGGGCAGCAGCTCGGCGCGCGCACGGGCGGCGGCAGGGCGGCGGGTGGGGCGCGTACTCATCGTGGAAGTCTAGGGCCAGTCAATGCGACGGAAGGGCATGCGCCCGAACTGGGCAGGCTGCTTGCGGTGTTCGTGTCTTTGTCCGGAACGCTGAGCGCCCACTGTGAGCGCGGGCGCTGCGCCGGGTCGCTGTGTTGCGTTCATGTCCCCCGGCGTCGGCCTCACGGCCGCCCCCTCCTCCTTTACTTCACTCCACACAGCGACCCGTCCCAGCGCTGCCACCACCGCGGCCCGCCTGGGCTTGAATACTTTCGCAGGCGGCCTCGCCAGCACCGCGCGGTACGGGCCGGTGGCCGACCAGTGAACGCGTCGAACGCCGGCATCCCACGCATACGAACGGCTGCAACGAGGCGAAAGACGCAGGGTGATTTGACATGTTCGATTGCGAGTTGGTATCAGGCATCGATCAGGCTCACATGCGCGGCGACCACGCGCCAGCCGGTGGCAAAGCGCACCCAGGTCTGGCTCTGGCGGCCGATGCGGGCGTCGCCGATGCGGTGGAACTCGGTCATCGCGGTCGCGAAGTCGCGGCCGTAGGTCGTGATCACGGTGTTGGAGAGCCGGCGCGCGAGTCCCTGCGACGGACGGGCCAGCCGGAACGCGCGGATCGCGTCGATGCCGACGAGGTTCTCGGCAGCGCCATAGCGCACGGTGTGCGCGCTCGGCCAGAACAGCGCGTCGAGCACGTCGATGCGGTTGTGGACCAGCGCGTCCTCGTAGCGGGCGAACACCGCCTCCATCTCGGCCAGCACCTCGGGGCGGTTGATCTCGGAGTCGTCGGTCATCGGCGGGCTTCCTTCGGGTTCAGTCGAGCGCGGCGACCGGCGAGCGCACCACGCCGGCGGCCTCCAGCGCGGCACCGACGCGCAGCGCATGGTCCTCGCGCCAGGGCGCGGCGATCAGCTGCACGCCGATCGGCAAGCCCGGCAGCGCCGGGTTCGTGCCCCACACCGGCACCGCGCAGACCGGCAGGCCGATGCAGGAGATCGGCTGCGTCAGCAGGCCCAGGCTGGGCCGGGCCGGCAGCCGCTGGCCATTCAGCTCCAGCCACTCGGTGCCGAGCAGCGGCGCGACGCAGGGGGTGGCCGGCGCCAGCAGCACGTCGACCTCGCCGAACAGCTCGGCCGCGCGTTGCGCGAACCAGCGCCGCACCCGCTGCGCCTGCAGCACCCAGGCGGCCGGCAGCAGCGCGCCGGCGAGGAAGCGGTCGCGCGACAGCGGCTCGAAGTCGTGGGCGCGCGTGCGCAGGTCGCCCAGGTGCAGCGTGGCGCCCTCGGCGTTGCTGATCAGGAAGGCGGCGGCGCGGGCGCGCGCCACCTCCGGCAGCTCGACGCGGCGCGTGACGCCGAGCGCCGCCGCGACGCGCTCGACCGCGGCGCGTGCCTCGGGCAGCGCGTGCTCGTGGAAGTAGCCGCCGAGCACCGCGATACGCAGGCCGTCCGCGCCCTGTGCCAGCGTGGCGTGCGTCGGCTCGATGGGGCGCTGCACGCAGCCCGGGTCGGCGGCGTCCCAGCCCTGCAGCAGGTCGTAGCTCAGCGCCAGGTCGGGCACCGAGCGCGCGAACGGCCCGAGGTGGTCGAGGCTGGCGACGAAGGGGTAGGAGCCGTGGCGTGGCAGCCGGCCGTAGGTGGGCTTGAGGCCGAACACGCCGCACAGCGAACTGGGCACGCGGATCGAGCCGTTGGTGTCGGAGCCCAGCGTCAGCGGCACCTGGCCGGCGGCGATGGCGGCGCCCGAGCCGCCCGACGAGCCGCCCGCGCTGCGCGCCAGGTCGTGCGGGTTGTGGGTGGCGCCGGCGTGGCTGTTCTCGGTGGTGAAGCCGTAGGCGTATTCGTCCATGTTCAGCGCGCCCACCAGCACTGCGCCGGCCGCCTCGAGGCGCTCGACCAGCGGTGCGTCGCGCAGCGCCGGCGCGTGCTCGCGCTCGATCTTCGAGCCGGCCAGCGTGGTCAGGCCCTGCACGTCGAACAGGTTCTTCACCGCGAAGGGCACGCCCAGCAGCGGTAGCGCCGCGGTGTCGCCCGCCGCGTGGCGCGCGTCGAGCGCGGCGGCGCGCGCCAGGGCACGCTGCGCGGTGAGGTCGGTGAAGGCGTTGACGCGCGCGTCGGTGGCGGCGATGCGCGCCAGGCTGGCCTGCACCATCGCGCTGGCGCTGACCTCGCCGCGCTGCACCGCCGCGGCGATGCCGGTTGCGGTGCCGGCGAGCAGCGTGTCGGCGCTCACGATGCGGCGTCCTGCGGCGACAGCGGCACGAACTGCGGCGCCGGTTCGTCCTCGACCGCCAGCGGCAGGCCGTTCACCAGTGCGGCCATCTGCGATGCGAGCCCGAAGTAGCGCAGCACGCCGGGGCGGTGTTCGGGCGCGAGCGGCAGGGCCAACGCGGCGGCGGCGGCGTCGACATAGGCCTCGATCGTGTCGGCGGGTAGCATGGCGGTCTCCTGGAAATCCGGGCAGGTGAGGGCGGGTGGGGCCAGCCTAGGACGCGGCCGGGGCGCCCCGGAGCGACGCCAGGTAGGCACGCCAGCCGCCGAAGGCGCTGACATCGGGCGCGCCGGCCAGCGCGTGCGACTCGCACAGGAAGCCGTGCACCCAGCGGCCGTCGGCCAGCTCGATCGAGCCCAGGCCCAGCGGCGGCGGGATCAGCGCGAGGAAGGAACCGACGGCGTGCTGCGGCAGATCCCAGACCTCGACCGCGATCGCGTGGCCGTCGTCGGTGCCGGCGGCACGCACCAGGCCCGGCTTGGGCGGCGTGGTGCCGGGCAGCGCATGCAGGCGGTAGCGCGGGGCCGTTGCCGTGGCCTCGCTCAGGCGGGCGCCGCGCTCGGTGAGCTGGCCGTTCAGCGGCAGGCCCGACAGGTGGGCGCCGACGACGGCCAGTGGCAGCACCGGTTCGCTGGCCGGTGTGGGCAGCGATGCCGTGGCCGGCAGATCCTCCAGGTGCAGCCGGGCGGTGCCGAGCGGCAGGTCCATCGCGCGCTGCCATTGCGCGCCGAAGCGGGCCAGCGCTGCGTCGGCGTTCGCCGGGGCGATGAAGGTCACGCCGAACGGCAGCCCGGCGGCGATCCCCTGCGCGACCGCTGTCGTCGTGAAGCCGGCCGGCAGCGCAAGCGCGCACCAGCCCAGCAGGTTGACGAAGTTGGTGTAAGTGCCCAGCCCCGCGTTCACGCCCAGCGGGTCCGCGTCGATCTCGTCGAAGCGCGGATGCCCCGGCGCCGTCGGCACCATCAGCACGTCGACCTGCTGCCACAGCGCGGCGGCGTCGCGCTGCGCCTCGCGCAGCCGGTACTGCCCGCGGAAGGCGTCGGTGGCGCTGAAGGCCGTGGCCGACTCGACGATCTGGCGCACGCTCGGGTCCAGCGCCTGCGGGTCGCGCGCGAGCAGCGCCTGCACCACGGCATGGCGCTCGGCGACCCAGGGGCCGGCGTACAGCAGGTCGGCGACCCGGTGCAGCGGTGCGAAGTCGATCGGTACCGCGCTGTGGCCGAGCCGGCGCAGCTCGCCGAGGGCCTGCCCGAAGGCCGCGGCATAGCCGGCGTCGCCGCTGAACACCGGATCGCGCGGCACGCCGACGCGCAGCGGGCCGGGCCAGCCGGCCGGTCCGGGCGCGAAGGCGCTGTAGGCGTCGGCCGCGTCCGGCCCTTCGATCAGCGCGAGCGCGGTGGCCGCGGCCGGCACGGTGTGCGCGAACACCGACACGCAGTCCAGCGAGCGGCAGGCCGGCAGCACGCCGGCGGTGGACACGCGGCCCGGCGTCGGCTTGAGCCCGACGATGTTGTTGAAGCCGGCCGGCACGCGGCCCGAGCCGGCGGTGTCGGTGCCCAGCGCGAGCGGCACGTCGCCGCGCGCGACGACCACCGCCGAGCCGGAGCTGGAGCCGCCGCTCACGCGGTCGGCGGCGAACACGCTCGCCGGCCGGCCATAGGGCGAGCGGGTGCCGACCAGGCCGGTGGCGAACTGGTCGAGGTTGGTCTTGCCCAGCCACACGGCGCCGGCCGCGACCAGGCGCTCGACCGCGTGTGCCGAGCGTTCGGCGACGCGGGAGAACGCGGGGCAGGCGGCGGTGGTCGGCAGCCCGGCGATGTCGATGTTGTCCTTCACGGCGAACGGTATGCCGTACAGCGGCAGGGCCCGCGCCCGGGCGGCGGCGTCCGCGCAGCCGGCGGCGCGTGCCGCCAGCGCGTCGAGCTGGACGTAGAGCTGTGCTTCGCTGGCGCGCAGTATCCACGCCGGGTCGTCGCCGGCCGCCGCCAGCTGCCGCAAGCGCTCGCGCAGCAGGGCGTCGGGTGTGGCGCCGTCGCGGTAGGCCTGTTGCCACTCCTCCAGCGTGAACGGGTTCGGTGCGTGCATGGTGCGTGCATGGTGCACTGTCTTGTGTACCAGATGGGATGCAGCAGGAACCGTGCCGGATGGGTGGACGTGGCAGACCGCGCATCCGGCACTGCATTCGAACGCATCGGATTGAGCTTGGGTCAGGGCGCCGGCCGGCCGCCTGCGAGGACCGCGCGGTGCTGACGAGGCCGCCGGGCGAGCGGCTCCGTTCATGTCCCCCGGCGGCGGCCCGAGGGCCGCCCCCTCCTCCTTTACTTCACTGCGCCGCTCACCCGACGCCCTCGCCAGCACTAACGTGCCAACGTTTGACAGTCGGTGTTCCACACCAGGCACCGATGACCGCAACGAACCGAAGGTCGGCGGCCGATCCGATACGGATGAACGCGACCTGGTATCAGTGGTCCGACCAGAAGCCGCGGTGCGGGGCGAGCAGCTCGGTTTCGAGCTCGGGGCAGGGCCCGAACACGCGCACCGGCTTCTGGCCGCGCGCGAACACCTCGCGGCAGGGCAGCGCCAGCGTCGGGTTCTCGGCGTGGCTGCCGGTCAGCGCCAGCAGTGCTTCTTCGCTGGCGCCATAGACGATGCGGCCGATGTTGGCCCAGTAGGCGGTGCCGGCGCACATCGCGCAGGGCTCGAAGGTGGTGACGAGCGTGCAGTCCCACAGGAAGCCCGGCGCGTAGTGGCTCGCCGCGTTGCGCGCCAGCGTGGCCTCGGCGTGCTGCACCGTGTCGATGTTGCCCTGCTCGGCCAGCACGGTCTCGTGGTCGGGCGCGAGCAGCAGCGCGCCGAAGGGGTGGCGACCGAGCGCCAGGGCGTGCCGCGCGACCGCGTTCGCACGGCGCAGTGCGGCGACGATCTGCGCCGCGCTCGGGTCGTCGCAGGGGTGGAAGTCCATCGGCCCGCTCGCGAACGTCGCCGCCCGTGCGGGGGTCAGGACAGCAGATCGAACAGCGTGCGCGCCACGACCTGGGTCGCGCGCCGCAGGTCGTCGAGCACGATGTGCTCGTCGGCGCGCTTGGCGTTGCTCTCCAGCACGGTGCGCGGCCCGGCGCCGTAGATCACCGCCGGGATGCCGCGCTCGCAGTACAGCCGCACGTCGGTGTAGAGCGGCGTGCCGGTGGTGCGGATCGGTTCGCCGAACACCGCCGAGGCCTGCTTCTCCAGCGCGGCGACCAGCGGCGCGTTGCCGGGCAGCGGCGTGAGCGCACGGCACATCAGCATGCGGCGGATGTCGACGGTGATGCCGTCGGTCTGCGCGGCCGCGTCGGCGATCACGCGGCGGATGTCGGCCTCCACCTGTTCGGGGTTCTCCTCGGGGATCATGCGGCGGTCGAGCTTGAACACCACCTTGCCGGGCACGACGTTGGTGTTGGTGCCGCCCTCGATCAGGCCGACGTTCAGGTAGGGGTGGGTGATGCCCGGTACTTGCGACGAGATGCCCTTGTAGAGGGTGTTCTGCGCGTACAGCGCGTTCAGGATCTTCACCGCACCCTGCAGCGCGTCGACGCCGGTGTGGGGGATGGCGGCGTGCGCCATCCTGCCGTGCACCGTGACCTCCATCTGCAGGCAGCCGTTGTGCGCGGTGACGATCTGGTAGCTGAAGCCGGCGGCCATCATCAGGTCGGGCTTCGTCAGGCCCTGGGCCAGCAACCAGCCAGGGCCGAGCTCGCCGCCGAACTCCTCGTCGTAGGTGAAGTGCAGCTCGACGCCGCCTTTCAGCGGTGCGCCCAGCGACTCGAGCGCGCGCACCGCGAAGCTGTAGGTCGTGAAGTCGCACTTGCTGACCGCGGCGGCGCGGCCGTAGAGCTTGCCGTCGGCGATCTCGCCGCCGTAGGGATCATGGGTCCAGCCTTCGCCGGGCGGCACCACATCGCCGTGCGCGTTCAGCGCGATGGTCGGGCCGCCGGGCCCATAGCGCCGCCGCACGATCAGGTTGGTGAGCGACTGCAGCCCGTAGGCGCGCACCTCGTCGGCCGGCACCGGATGCTGCTCGGCCTCGAAGCCGAAGGCCGCCAGCAGCTCGGCGGTGCGTTCGGCATGCGGCGCGTTGTTGCCGGGCGGGGAGTCGGTGGGAACCTTCACCAGTTCCTGAAGCAGCTTCACCTGCTCGTCGAAGTGGGCGTCGATCCAGGCGTCGAGTCGGTCGTAGGGGGTGCTCATGTCGAGTGGCTCGGTGGACCCCCTCTCCCGTGTGCGGGAGAGGGCAGGGGTGAGGGTGGGGACGAGGCAAGCGCGAGTTGTTCCAGCAGGTGGGCGAAGGCCTCGACCGCGAGCTGCATGTCGTCGACGGTGCTCGATTCGAGCGGGTTGTGGCTGATGCCGGCGTTCTCGCCGCGCACGAACAGCATGGCCTGCGGCATCACCTCGTGCAGCTTCATCGCGTCGTGGCCGGCGCCGCTGGGCAGGTGGTGCACCGGGAGGCCGGTGGCGGCGACGGCGGCTTCCCAACGGCGCTGCCAGGCCGCGTCGCTGGGAGCGGCCGCGGCGCGCACGGTTTCCTCGAGGCGGTAGGCGAGGCCGCGGCGCTCGCAGATTGCGGCCAGCCGGTCCCGCACGTCGGCCGCCATCGCATCGCGCACCTCGTTGGTGGTCGCGCGGATGTCGAGGCTGAAGCGGCAGCGGCCCGGCACGACATTGATCGAACCGTTGGGCACCTCCAGCATGCCGACGGTGCCGACCAGGTGCGGCGCGGCGGCGGCACGCTGCTCGACGTAGAGCGCCAGCTCGGCGACGGCGGTCGCGGCGTCGCGCCGGCGGTCCATCGGCGTGGTGCCGGCGTGGCTGGCGACGCCGGTGACTTCGCCGAGATAGCGCACGCTGCCGTTGATCGAGGTCACCACGCCCAGCGGCAGGTCCAGCTCGCTCAGCACCGGGCCCTGCTCGATGTGCACCTCGACGAAGCCGAGGTAGCGCGCCGCGTCGCGCGCCTCGGCCGCGATGGCCTCCAGCGTCGCCGGCAGGCCGGCGGCCTGCATCGCGGCGCGCATCGTCACGCCGTCGGCGTCCTGCTGGTCGAGCCAGGTGGGGTCGAAGTGGCCGATCACCGCGCCGGAGCCGAGGAAGGTGGCCTTGTAGCGCTGGCCTTCCTCTTCGGCGAAGCCGATCACCTCCAGGCCGAAGGGCAGGCGCCGGCCGGCGCGGTGCAGCTCGCGCACGCAGGCCATCGGCACCAGGATGCCGAGCCGGCCGTCGTACTTGCCGCCGTTGCGCACGGTGTCGTAGTGGCTGCCGGTGAGCAGGCGGCGAGGCGTCCCCCTCACCCCGGCCCTCTCCCCCGGGGCGGGGGAGAGGGGGTCAGGCTCCGAACCTGTCGATGCAGGCACGCGGTTGACTCCCTCTCCCTCCGGGAGAGGGCCGGGGTGAGGGCTGCCCGTCGCTGCTGCTCCGTGGTACACGGCCACCACGTTGCCCACCGCATCGATGCGCACCTCGTCGAAGCCGCAGTCTTCGCGCATCCAGGCCTGCAGCTGTGCCGCGCAGGCGCGGTGCGCGTCGGTCAGGTAGGTGACGGTGAGTTCGCCGCGTTCGCCGTAGCCCGGGTCGGTGTGCACCGCCAGTTGCTCGGCCCAGTCCCACACCTGCTCTCCCAGTACCGGCGTGACGCCGAACTTGTCGTTCAGGCGGATCTCGGCGATGCGGTCGATCTGCCGCAGGCACTCGGCCAGCTCGACCTCCGGATGGCCCTGCAGCCGGCGCTCGAGCGTGGCGATGATCTGGCGGCGGTGCAGGCCGAGTCCGCGCGCACCGCGCACCGCCATCACGAAGGGCCAGCCGAAGCGCGCGGTGTAGGTGGCGTTGAGCTGCTGCACCTGCGCGAACTCCTCGGGCGTGCAGTGGTTCAGGCCGGCCGCGGCCTGCTCGTGGGTCGATTCGGCCGTCAGCGCGCCGGCGACGGCGGCTTTGCCAGCCAGCTCCGGGTGGGCGCGCACCAGCGCGAACTGCGCGTCGCGGCCGCTGGCCCGCACGACGCCGACCAGCGCGTACTTGAGTTGCGCGAGGCTCGCGAACGGGCGCTGCTGCAAGGCCGCCGCGGCGATCCAGGGCGAGTGCTCGTAGAGGCCGTCGAGCGAGGCCAGCGCCGGGCCGGGCGCCGCGGCATTGAGCCAGTCCAGCGTCAGCGGCTGCGGAAACAGGCCGTCCATGCCGGTCGTCATCGTCATGCCGCCTGCCAGGGGTGTGCGGCTTTCCAGTGCCGCGCGATGTCGATGCGCCGGCACACCCAGACGCGGTCGTGCGCCTCGATGTGGTCGAGGAAGCGCTGCAGCGAGGCGATGCGGCCGGGCTTGCCGAGCAGGCGGCAGTGCATGCCGATCGACATCATCTTCGGCGCGTCCTCGCCCTCGGCGTAGAGCGCGTCGAAGCTGTCGCGCAGGTAGGTGAAGAAGTGCTCGCCGGTGTTGAAGCCCTGCGCCTGCACGAAGCGCATGTCGTTGGTGTCGAGCGAGTAGGGCAGCACCAGGTGCGGCTGCGTCGTGCCGTCGGTCTTCGTGACCGGCATCCAGAACGGCAGGTCGTCGCCGTAGTAGTCGCTGTCGTACTCGTAGCCGCCCTGGTCGACGACGAGCCGGCGGGTGTTGGGGCTGTCGCGCCCGGTGTACCAGCCCAGCGGCCACTCGCCGCCGGTCAGCTCGCGCAGCAGCTGGGTGCCGATGCCGATGTGGCGCCGCTCGGTGGCCTCGGGCAGGTTCTGGTAGTGGATCCAGCGCAGGCCGTGGTTGGCGATCTCGTAGCCGCTCTCCACGAAGGCGGCCAGCAGCTCCGGATAGCGCTCCAGCGCCATACCGACGCCGAACACCGTGAGCGGCAGGCGGCGCTTCTCGAACTCGCGCAGGATGCGCCACACGCCGACGCGCGAGCCGTACTCGTACATCGACTCCATCGTCATGTGGCGGTTCTCGTAGGCCTGGGCAGTGATCAGCTCGGACAGGAAGGTTTCCGAGGTCGGGTCGCCGTGCAGCGGGCTGTTCTCGCCGCCTTCCTCGTAGTTCAGCACGAACTGCACCGCGATCCTCGCACCGCCGGGCCAGCGCGCGTGCGGGACGTCGCGGCCGTAGCCGCGCAGATCGCGGGGGTAGGGAAGGGTCGGATCCATGGCGGCGGGCCTTGCAAGAAACGAGCGCAGTCCGCTCACCCCGCCGGCCGCAGCGCGGCGTCGAGGTCGTGGACGCGCGGATTGAGGCGCAGGTTGCGCTCGACGTTCTGGAGGTGGGACTCGAGCAGCTTCACGGCGGCGCGGGCGTCGCGCCGTTCCAGCGCGTCGACGAGGGCCACGTGCTCGGCCTGCGAGTGCTCGGCCGAGTGCGAGGACTGGTACATCAGCGAGATCAGCGACGAGCGCGACAGCAGGTCGGTCAGCAGCTGAGCCAGCACCTCGTTGCCGACCATGCGCGCGAGGATCATGTGGAAGTCGGCCAGCAGCCGGGTGCGACCGGGGACGTCGGTGCGCAGCACGGCCTCGCGCTCGGCGCGCAGGTGGGCGCGCAGTTCGGCGATCTGCACGTCGCTGATCACCGCGCACAGCTTGCGCACCATCGCGGCCTCCAGCATCTGACGCACCTCGAACACCTGGCGCGCCTCCTGCACGCCGGGCCGAGCGACGAAGGCGCCGCGTGCCGGCTCCAGCGTGACCAGGCGGTCGCGGCTGAGCTGGTTCAGCGCCTGGCGCACGAGGGTGCGCGAGACCTTGAAGATGTCGGCGATCTTCTGCTCGGCGAGCTTGGTGCCCGGCATCAGCCGGCGCTCGACGATGGCCGCGGTGATGGCATCGACGATGCGCTGCGTGGCGCTCGGGTCGGCCTGTGGCGCGGTGGCCGCGGCAGGGCGGCGCCGCGCCGGTGCGGGCTTCAGGACGTGGAGCTTGGCGGTGGCGGCACGAGGCATCGTTTCGGTGCGGGTTCGTGGCAGCGAGCGGTGGGCGCCCGGTGGCATGGAGCTTGCGATGTATTCCAAAGTGTATACACTTTCAATGGCCCGGCAAGCCGGCCAGCCTGCCCTCTTTGTCCAGTGCGAATCACCGGAGCGCCGCGCCGCCCATGGGACGACTTACCACCCACGTGCTCGACACGATGAACGGCTGTCCGGCCGCCGGCATGGCGGTGTCGCTGTGGCGGCTCGCGCCGGGTGCTGCCGAGCGCATCGCCGAGCTGAAACTCAACGACGACGGCCGGGCCGACTCGCCGCTGCTGGAAGGCGAGGCTTTGCTGGCCGGCTGCTACCGGCTGGTGTTCTCGGTGGCGGCCTACTTCAAGGCGCGCGGTGTCGCGCTGCCGGAGCCGCCCTTCCTGGACGAGGTGCCGCTGGACTTCGGCCTCGCCGACCCGTCGCTGCACTACCACGTGCCCTTGCTCGTGAGCCCGTGGGCCTACTCGACCTACCGGGGCAGTTGAGCGGGGCGCCCACCCTTCCTGCGCGGCTGCCGTCGCGGGCCTGACCGTTCGGGAACCCTGACGATGGACGCCTACCTGCTGGACTGGGCCAACCTGCTGCTGCGCTGGCTGCACGTGGTCACCGCGGTCGCGTGGATCGGCGCCTCGCTGCACTTCGTGCTGCTCGACGACAGCCTCTACAAGCCCGAGGACCCGGAGCTGAGGAAGAAGGGCGTCGACGGCGAAGCCTGGGCGGTGCACGGCGGCGGTTTCTACCACTCCAGCAAGTACCTGGTCGCGCCGCCGAATCTGCCCGAGAAGCTGCACTGGTCGTACTGGGAGAGCTACGCGACCTGGCTGTCGGGCTTTGCGCTGCTGTGCGTGCTGTACTTTGTCAACGCCTCGTCCTTCCTGGTCGACAAGGCGGTGTTCGACTGGTCACCGGCTGCCGCAGTGGCCGGCGCGCTGGCCTACCTGGTGCTGGGCTGGGTGGTCTACGACGGCATCTGCCGCGTGTTCGGCCGCAAGGCCGACGGCTCGGTGGGCGGCGACCTGAAGGTCGGCCTCGGCGTCTTCCTCTACACCTGCGTCGCGGCCTGGATCGCCTGCCACCTGTTCGCCGGGCGCGCCGCCTTCCTGCTGACCGGCGCGATGCTGGCCACGGTGATGAGCGCGAACGTGCTGATGGTCATCATCCCCGGCCAGCGCAAGGTGGTGGCGGCGCTGCGCGCGAAGCAGCCGGTCGACCCGAACCTCGGCAAGCGCGGCAAGCAGCGCAGCGTGCACAACACCTACTTCACGATGCCGGTGCTGATCGCGATGCTGTCCAACCACTACGGCATGGTCACCCAGCACCGCCTCAACTGGCTGGTGCTGGTGCTGCTGATGCTGGCCGGTGCGCTGATCCGGCTGTTCTTCGTGCTCCGGCACAAGGCGCCGCCGCGCTGGGAGATCGCCGGCGCGTCGATTGCCATCCTGGCCGGCGTGGCGCTGCTGGTCGCGCCGCCGAAGGGCGACCCCGTGGTGGGGCAGGCGGCCGCGGCGGTCCCGGTGAGCTTTGCGCAGGTGCAGGCGGTGGTCGGCGAGCGCTGCGCGATGTGCCACAACGCCCAGGTCGTCAGCAAGAACGTCCAGCTCCACACGCCCGAGCTGATCGCCAGCCACGCGCAGCAGATCTACCAGCAGGCGGTGGTGCTGAAGACCATGCCGATGAACAACGCGACCCAGATCACCGATGCCGAGCGCGCGCTGCTGGGCCGCTGGTACGAGGCCGGTGCATCGCCCAGGTAGCGGGCACGGCCTGGGTACGGGCCTTGCAAGCGCCCGAGGGCATTCGAGGAGAACGCCATGACTTCGGGCACCACCACCGTCCATCCGGTCGACGAGAAACTGCCTGCAGGCCGGCTGACGGCGCTGGGCCTGCAGCATGTGCTGGTGATGTACGCCGGAGCGGTGGCCGTGCCGCTGATCGTCGGCCGCGCGCTCAAGCTCAGTCCCGAGCAGGTGGCGCTGCTGATCTCGGCCGACCTGTTCTGCTGCGGCATCGCCACGCTGATCCAGTCGCTGGGCGCGACGCGCTGGTTCGGCATCAAGCTGCCGGTGATGATGGGCGTGACCTTCGCCGCGGTGGGGCCGATGATCGCGATGGCCGGGCCGGGCGGCACCGAGGCCGCGCGGGCCATCTTCGGCGCGATCATCGGTGCCGGCATCCTGTCGATCTTCATCGCGCCGGTGATGGGGCGGCTGCTGCGTTTCTTTCCGCCGGTGGTGACCGGCACCATCATCGCGGTGATCGGCATCAGCCTGATGCGCGTGGGCATCGGCTGGGCGATGGGCGGGCCGGCCCACCTCGCGCAGTTCACCGACGTGCCCCGGCTCGTGGCGATGGTCGACCAGGCCAAGGCCGAGGCGCTGGCCGGCAATGCAGCGGTGGCCGCGCTGTCGGCCGGCTCGGCCCCGGCGGCGGGTGTCGCGACGCAGGCCGCCGCTGCGGCCACGGCATCGGCCAACGCCGGTGCGGCCGCCGGCGTATCGGTGGCGCCCCTCGTGACCAAGCTGCCCGGGCCGGTGCCGGAGAAGGACAACCCGGCCTACGGCGCGCTCGACAACATGGCGATCGCGGCCTTCGTGCTGGTGGTGATCCTGCTGATCTCCAAGTACGGCAAGGGCTTCGTCGCCAACATCTCGGTGCTGCTGGGCATTGTGGTGGGCTGCGTGGTGGCCGCCGCGTTGGGCAAGATGGGCTTCGACAAGGTGGCCAAGGCGCATTGGTTCGACGTCGTCACGCCGTTCGCCTTCGGCGTGCCGGTGTTCGACCCGGTGCTGATCGCGACGATGACGCTGGTGATGGTGGTCGTGATGATCGAGTCGACCGGCATGTTCCTCGCGCTGTCCGATATCACCGGCAAGCCCATCGACCAGAAGGCGCTGACGGCCGGGCTGCGCACCGACGGCCTGGGCACGCTGATCGGCGGCATCTTCAACACCTTCCCGTACACCAGCTTCTCGCAGAACGTGGGGCTGGTGGGCGTGACCGGCGTGCGCAGCCGCTACGTGTGCGTGGCGGCCGGGCTGATCATGATCGTGCTGGGCCTGCTGCCGAAGATGGCGGCGCTGGTCGAGTCGGTGCCGACCTTCGTGTTGGGCGGGGCCGGGCTGGTGATGTTCGGCATGGTCGCGGCGACCGGCATCCGCATCCTCGCCGCGGTCGACTACAAGACCAACCGCCACAACCTCTACATCGTCGCGATCTCGATCGGCTTCGGCATGCTGCCGCTGGTGGCGCCGCGCTGGACGCAGCAGATGCACCACAGCCTGCATCCGCTGCTGGAGTCCGGCATCCTGCTGGCGGCCTTGAGCGCGGTGCTGCTGAACCTGTTCTTCAATGGCGCGAAGGGCGGGGCGGCGCAGGCGGTCGAGGCGGCGAAGTTGGCGGAGGCGCATTGACTTCGTTGCGTCGTCGATGTGGCAGTTGGTGCCGTGGCGCAGCCACGCTCGTGGTGTTCGATCGCGGCATTGCCATGCCGCCTCTGCCCACGGAGGGCCGGACAGGGTGGGGCGCGCATGCGAGGCGCCGAGGCGCGCAGGGTGCGTGGCCCGCGCGCGCAGCGCGCTTCGTGGGCTGACTCGTCGCGGTTGTCCGAACGGAGCGAACGCAGTGAGCACAGTGAGTTCCGTGACGGGGCCATGGACCCGAGCACCGCAGGGTAGCCGCAGCGCAGCGGAGGCCGCCGAACCTGCGTGCCCCACCCTGTCCGGCCCTCCGTGGGCCGCTCGCCGCAACGCATGAACAACACCCGATAAGCAAAAGGCACTCATGCCCACCCTCCTGATCCACAACGCCCGCCTCGTCGTCACGATGGACGACCGGCGCAGCGAGATCGCCGACGGCAGCGTCTTCATCCGCGACCACGTGATCGAGGCCGTCGGTCCGGCCGCCGAGCTGCCGGCCACCGCCGACGAGGTGATCGACGCCCGCGACCACATCGTCGTGCCCGGGCTGGTCAACACCCACCACCATATGTTCCAGTCGCTGACGCGCGTGATCGCCCAGGACTGCGAGCTGTTCGACTGGCTCGGCACGCTCTACCCGATCTGGGCCGGCCTGACGCCGGAGATGGTGCGGGTGTCGACCCAGACCGCGATGGCCGAACTGCTGCTGTCGGGCTGCACGACCAGCAGCGACCACCTCTACCTCTATCCCAACGGGGTGACGCTCGACGACAGCATCGAGGCCGCCGCGGAGATTGGCATGCGCTTCCATGCCGCGCGCGGCTCGATGAGCGTCGGGCAGAGCCAGGGCGGCCTGCCGCCCGACCGCGTGGTGGAGGCCGAGCCGGCGATCCTGAAGGAGACGCAGCGGCTGATCGAACGCTGGCACGACCCGGCGCGCCACGCGATGCTGCGCATCGTCGTGGCGCCTTGCTCGCCGTTCTCGGTCAGCCGCGAGCTGATGCGCGAGTCGGCGGCGCTGGCGCGCAGCTTCGGCGCCGGCCACGGCGTGTCGCTGCACACCCACCTGGCCGAGAACGACAAGGACATCGCCTATTCGCGCGAGAAGTTCGGCATGACGCCGGCCGAGTACGCCGAGGACCTGGGCTGGGTCGGCCGCGACGTCTGGCATGCGCACTGCGTCAAGCTCGACGCGCCGGGCATCGGCCTGTTCGCCCGCACCCGTACCGGCGTTGCCCACTGCCCGTGCTCGAACATGCGGCTGGCCTCGGGCATCGCGCCGGTGCGGGCCCTGCGCGATGCCGGCGTGCCGGTGGGCCTGGGCGTCGACGGCTCGGCCTCGAACGACGGCGGCCACTTGCTCGCCGAGGCGCGCATGGCGATGCTGCTGCAGCGCGTCGCGCACGGCCCGGTCCTCGGGCCGTCGGCGATGGGGGCGCGCGAGGCGCTCGAGATCGCGACCCGCGGCGGCGCCGAGGTGCTCGACCGCGACGACATCGGCACGCTCGCGCCGGGCAGGGCCGCCGACCTGGCGATCTTCGCGCTCGACGACGTCGGCCTGGCCGGCGCGCAGCACGACCCGCTCGCGGCGCTGCTGTTCTGCCAGCCGCCGCGCACGCGGCACACCGTGGTGCACGGGCGGGTGGTGGTGCGTGACGGTCGGCTCACCACCGTCGAGCTGCCGCGCCTGGTCGAGCGGCACAACCGGCTGTCGCGGCAACTGGTCGAGGCGGCGCGCTAACCGGCCTGCTTCGCCTGCACGATTCTTGCGAACGGGCTTGCTGCACGCCGGCGCACGACAGCGTGCCGAGCCGCCGCGTCACACCAGGAGGATTGCCATGCCCAAATTTTTGCGGTCCCTGTTCGGACAAGTCCTGCTCGCGCTCGCGCTGGGGGTCCTGATCGGCCTGTTCTGGCCCGACTTCGCGGTCAAGCTCAAGCCGCTCGGCGACGGCTTCATCAAGCTCATCAAGATGATCATTCCGGTGCTGGTGTTCTGCGTCGTGGTGCATGGCATCGCCGGCGCGGGGGACCTGAAGCGCGTCGGGCGGGTCGGCGTCAAGGCGCTGGTCTATTTCGAGGCCGTCACCTGCATCGCGCTCGCGCTGGGCTTGCTGCTGGCCTACTTGTTCCAGCCCGGCGCCGGCATGAACGTCGACCCGAGCACGCTGGACGCCAAGGCGATGAGCGCCTACGCCGAGAACGCCAGCAAGCTCACCGGCGGCGGCACCGTCGAGTTCCTGCTCAAGCTCATTCCGACCACGGTGGTCAACGCCTTCGCCACCGGCGACGTGCTGCAGGTGCTGCTGTTCGCGGTGCTGTTCGGCTGCGCGCTGTCGCTGGTCGGCGAGAAGGGGCGGGCCGTGACCGGACTGATCGACGAGCTGTCGCTGGTGCTGTTCAAGATCATGGGCCTGATCATCAAGCTGGCGCCGCTGGGCGTGCTGGGCGCGATCGCCTTCACCGTCGGCAAGTACGGCATCGGTTCGCTCAAGCAGCTGGGCCTGCTGGTGCTGCTGTTCTATGCGGCCGTGTTCCTGTTCGTGGCCGGCGTGCTCGGCGCGATCATGCGGCTCTCGGGCTTCAGCCTGTGGAAGCTGCTGAAGTACCTGCGCGAGGAACTGGCGATCGTGTTCGCGACCACCTCGTCCGACAGCGTGCTGCCGCAGATCATGGCCAAGCTGCGGCACATGGGCATCCGCGATTCGACGGTCGGCCTGGTGATCCCCACCGGCTACTCGTTCAACCTCGACGCCTTCTCGATCTACATCACGCTGGCGGCGGTGTTCATCGCCCAGGCCACCAACACGCCGGTCACGATGACCGACCTGCTGACCATCCTGGCGATCTCGCTGGTCACCAGCAAGGGCGCGCACGGCGTGCCGGGCTCGGCCATCGTGGTGCTGGCCGCCACGCTGCAGGCCATTCCGGCGATCCCGGCGATCGGGCTGGTGCTGGTGCTGTCGGTCGACTGGTTCATGGGCATCGCGCGCGCGCTCGGCAACCTGATCGGCAACTGCGTGGCGACCGTCGCGGTGGCGGCCTGGGAGGGTGACATCGACCGCGAGCGGGCGCACAAGGTGCTGGACGGTGAGGCGGTGCCGGCGCAGGACGTGGGGGGCGCGCCGGGCGGGGTGGTTGCGGCGTCCTGAGTCGGTACTTGGCGCAGACGGTCCAGCGTCGACGCGGGCGCCGCGCCGGTCCGCTGTGTTGCGTTCATGTCCCCCGGTCCAGGCTTGCGCCCGGCCCTCCTCCTCTACTTCACTCCACACAGCGGCCCATCACGGCGCTTCGACACACCGCGGCGTGCCGGGGTTTGAAGACCTTCGTGTGTCCCGATGATGAGTGCTGATCAGGGCGTCGGGTGAATGGCGAAGTGAGGTAGAGGAGGAGGGGTCGGCCGCGAGGCCGGCGCCGGGGGACACGAACGGAGCCGTTCGCCCGGCGGCCTGGTCAGCAGCGCTCAGCCATAGGGCAGGCAGCAGCCGAACGGTCCGATCCGGTCTCAGCCGACATCAGCGTCCGTGGCTTGCAGCAGCTGCGCCACCGCGGCCACCGCCAGCACCGCGGGCTCCTTGCCGGTGATGCCGGGCAGGCCGATCGGGCAGGTCAGGCGTGCGAGCGTGTCCGCCGGCAGGCCGCGCTCCTCGTAGCGGTGCAGGAAGCGCGCGCGCTTGGTCTGCGAGCCGATCAGGCCGCAGTAGGCGAAGTCGCCGCGCCGCAGGATGGCTTCGGTGATGCGCAGGTCGAGGTCGTGCTCGTGGGTCAGCACCAGGTAGCAGGCGCCGGGTGGTGCGTGGGCGACCTCGGCCTCGACGGCGTCGACGCACAGCGGCTCGATGTGCGGGGGCAGCGCGGCGACGCCGGCGAACTCGGCCTCGCGCTCGTCGATCCACTGCACGCGGCAGTCGATGCCGCCGAGCAGCGCCACGATCGCGCGCCCGACGTGGCCGGCGCCATAGAGCTGCAAATGAAAGCGCGGGGCCGGTGCGGGCCAGGCGGCGAGCGCGGTGGCATCGAGCGGTGCGTAGCGCAGCGTCACCTCGCCACCGCAGCACTGGCCGAGCGAGGGGCCGAGCGCCAGCGTCTGCTCCTGCGGCGCCTCGTCGCTGCGGGTCGTGCGCCGCCCCAGCCGCGCGCGCGCCTGCGCGATGGCCTGCCATTCGAGGTGCCCGCCGCCGATCGTGCCGCACACCGCGTCCGCGGCGACCAGCATCCGCGTGCCGGCCTCGCGGGGCACCGAGCCGCGCGAGGCCGCGACCTCGACGACGACCGCCGGGCGCGCGTCGGCGAGCCAGTGGAGGGCGTGGTCGCGCAGGGTCATCTGACTCATCTCGATGCGCCGGCCCTCACCCCGGCCCTCTCCCGGAGGGAGCGGGGGCAGGAGAAGGAGAAGATGTCGATGCGCGCACCGCGTCGATCGCGTCGAGCACCGCCTCCGGCGTGGCCGGCGCGCGCAGCGGCGGGTCGACACGGTGGCCGCCGACGGCCGAGACCGCGTCGCGGATCGCGAGCAGGACCGAGAAGGGCAGCAGCAGCGGCGGCTCGCCGACCGCCTTGCTGCGGTGGATGCTGTCCTCGACGTTGTCGTTCTCGAACAGCGCGGTGCGGAACACCGGCGGGCAGTCGTTCGCGGTCGGGATCTTGTAGGTGCTGGGCGCGTGCGTCATCAGCAGGCCGGTCTTGGGGTGCCAGACCAGCTCCTCCATCGTCAGCCAGCCCATGCCCTGGATGAAGGCGCCCTCGACCTGGCCGATGTCGACTGCCGGGTTCAGCGAGCGGCCCACGTCGTGCAGCAGGTCGGCGCGCAGCAGGCGGTGTTCGCCGCTCAGCGTGTCGACGATCACTTCGGCCACCGCCGCGCCGTAGGCGAAATAGTAGAACGGCCGGCCCTGCAGCGTCTCGCGGTTCCAGTGCAGGCCGGGCGTGGCGTAGAAGCCGTCGCTCCACAGCTGCACCCGCGCGGCATAGGCCTGCGCCACCAGTTCGTCGAACGGCAGGCTGCGGCCATCGACCTGCACGCGGTCGTCGGCGAAGCGCACGTCCGGCGGCGTGCCGCCGAGCGTCGCCGCGGCCAGCGCGGCGAGGCGGTCGCGCAGCTGGCGCGCGGCGTCCTGCGCGGCCTTGCCGTTCAGGTCGCTGCCGGTCGACGCCGCCGTGGCCGAGGTGTTGGCGACCTTGTGCGTGTCGGTCGCGGTCACGCGCACGCGCTCGAAGGCAATGCCCAGCTCGTGCGCCACCACCTGCGCGACCTTGGTGTTCAGGCCCTGGCCCATCTCGGTGCCGCCGTGGTTCACCAGCACCGAGCCGTCGGTGTAGATGTGAACCAGCGCGCCGGCCTGGTTGAAGTGGGCCACGTTGAAGGAGATGCCGAACTTGACGGGCGTCAGCGCCAGGCCCTTCTTCAGCACTGGGCTGGCAGCGTTGTAGGCGGCGACGGCCTCGCGGCGCGCCACGTAGTCGCTGCTGCGCACCAGCTCGTCGACCAGCGGCGCGATCACGTTGTCGTCGACCCGCTGGCCGTAGGGCGTGACGTTGTTCGAGGTCGTGCCGTAGAAGTTGGCGCGCCGCACCGCCAGCGCGTCCTTGCCCAGCCGGCGCGCGACCGAGTCGAGGATGACCTCGATCGCGATCGCGCCCTGCGGCCCGCCGAAGCCGCGGAAGGCGGTGTTGCTCTGGGTGTTGGTGCGTGCGCTGTGGCCGTGCATCGCCACTTCGGGCAGCCAGTAGGTGTTGTCGAAGTGGCACAGCGCGCGCGTCATCACCGGGCCCGACAGGTCGGCGCTCCAGCCGGCGTTCGAGACCATCGTGACCTCGGCCGCCAGCACGCGGCCCGCGTCGTCGCAGCCGACGTCCCAGGCGTACTCGAAACCGTGGCGCCGGCCGGTGACGAGGAAGTCGTCGTCGCGGTCGACGCGCAGTTTCACCGGGCGCTGCAGCTTCGCCGCGGCGACCGAGGCGACGCAGGCGAACACCGCCGACTGCGACTCCTTGCCGCCGAAGCCGCCGCCCATGCGCCGGCACTCGACCTGCACCTGGTTGGAGCGCCAGCCCAGCGCATGCGCGATCAGGTGCTGCATCTCGCTCGGGTGCTGGGTCGAGCAGTGCACCTTGAGCCCGGCGTTCTCGGTCGGGCAGGCGTAGGAGATCTGGCCTTCGAGGTAGAACTGCTCCTGCCCGCCGACGCTCTGTGTGCCCTGCAGCCGGTGCGGTGCCGCTGCAAGCGCGGCCCGTAGCGCGCCGGGCGCCGATTCGCGCACCAAGTGCATGTCGGGCAGCACGTACTGCCGCTTCGCGTGCGCCTCCAGCGCGGTCAGCACCGGCGGCAGCGGCTCGATGTCGAGCACGGCCTTGGCTTGCGCGGCGGCGCGGCGCGCCAGTTCGCGGTCGGTGGCGATCACCGCGAACACCGGCTGGCCGAGGTAGTGCACCCGGCCGGCGGCGAGGATGGGCTCGTCATGCACGATCGGGCCGCAGTCGTTCGGCCCGGGGACGTCGGCCGCGGTCAGCACCGCCACGATGCCGGGCAGGGCCTTCAGCCGCTCGACGTCGATCGCCCTCAGCACGCCGTGCGCCACCGGCGACAGGCCGAGCGCCGCGTGCAGCGTGCCGGCCAGTTCGGGCAGGTCGTCGATGTAGGGCGCGGCGCCGGCCACGTGCAAATGCGCCGACTCGTGCGGGCGCGCGCGGCCGGCCTCGGCGCTGGTCTCGGCCGCGGGGGGGCGGATGTCGCTGTCGACGAGGAAGGCGTCGGCCTGCTTGTTCACCGGAGTCTCCTGTTCACGGGCAAGGCTTCTGTGTCCGCGCTGCGACGAGGCGGCGGATGGGGCCGGCTCCGCTTAGCGGGGGTACCCGATGCGCTACGCCGACCCCACCCGCCACCTCGCCGCGGACGCAGCGGTGCGATGGTCGAGATGAGCAGCCCGTTCGGCAGGGTCGTGGGCGGGTGAGTGGCAGCGCGCATCTGGTACTCCAGTTAAGCGATGACGCTCACCCGCCCGCGACCCCGCACGCGCCGCCCTCGCACGCCGGAGGCCGCATCGACAGGATGAGACGTCGCGAAGGGGCTCATCACCGAAGACCGTTGCTGTTGTCTCGATCGAAGCGGTGCCGACGGACTCAGGCCGCGGCCCAGACGCTGATCTGCGCGATCGGCAGCGGCGCGACCGGTCGCGTCTCCAGCCACAGCCGCAGCAGCAGGTTCTGCGACGCGCGCAGCCGGTAGGCGGCGGAGGCTCGCATGTCGGTCAGCGGCGCGTAGTCGGTGGCCAGCGCGGCCATCGCCGCCCGCGCAGTCGCCTCGGTCCAGGGCTGTCCGACGACGGCCGCCTCCGTTGCCGCGGCCCGCTTCACGACCGCCGCCATGCCGCCGAACGCGAAGCGCGCCTGCGTCACCGTCTCGCCATCGAGCGTGAGAGCAAGTCCGGCGCACACCGCCGAGATGTCGCAGTCGAAGCGCTTGCTGAGCTTGTAGGCGCGCACCTGCGTCGCCGCCGCCGGGCGGGGCAGCTCGATCGCTTCGATGAACTCGCCGGGCTCCAGGCGGTTCTTCATGTAGTCGACGTAGAAGTCGGTCAGCGGCAGGCGGCGCTGGCGCGCGCCGCGGCGCAGCAGCAGGCTCGCGTCCAGCGCCAGCAGCACCGGCGCGCTGTCGCCGATCGGCGAGCCGTTCGCGACGTTGCCGCCCATCGTGCCGGCATTGCGCACCGGCAGCGACGCGAAGCGGCGCCACACGTCGCTGAGGGCCGGCGCCAGCTCGACCAACGCGCGCCAGGCGTCCTCGAGCGGGGCGCCGGCGCCGAGGCGCAGCGTGTCGCCCTGCCACTCGATGCGCTTGAGCTCGTCCACATCGCCGAGGTAGACGATCTCGCCGAGCTCATGGAACTGCTTGTTGACCCACAGCCCGACGTCGGTGGAGCCCGCCAGCAGCCGCGCCTGCGGCCGGCCTTCGACCAGCGCGGCCAGGGCCTCCAGCGTGCGGGGCGCATGGAAGCCGGCGGCCGGCTCGGGGCTGTCGCCGGCTTCCAGCTGCAGCGAGCGCAGCGCCGCGACGATGGGCGCGGTGTCCAGCCGCTTCGGCGGCAGCGTGAACATGTGCTCGCCGGCGTCGAGGATGGGGCGGTAGCCGGTGCAGCGGCACAGGTTGCCCGACAGCTCGTCGGCCAGCGCGGCGCGCGTCGGCTGCGTGCCGGCCTCGCAGTGCCGCTCGTAGCAGGCCGCGAGCGACATCGTGAAGCCCGGCGTGCAGAAGCCGCACTGCGAGCCGTGGCAGTCGACCAGCGCCTGCTGGACCGGATGCAGCGTGGCGTCGCCGGGCATCGCGACGGCCGCACCCTGCGCGATCGCCTGCAGGTCCTCGACCGTCAGCAGCGCCTTGCCGTGCAGCGTGGGCAGGAACTGGATGCAGCTGTTCACCGTGCGCAGGCTCAGGCCGCCGACCACGGTGGCGCGAGCCGAGGCCGTGCCCACCGCCTCGGCATGCTCGGCCAGCTCGGCGACGACCACGGTGCAGGCACCGCAGTCGCCCTCGTTGCAGCCCTCCTTGGTGCCGGTGCAGCGGGCGTCCTCGCGCAGCCAGTTCAGCACGCTGCGGGTCGGCGCCGCGTCGTCGACACTGACGGTACGGCCACGGTGGAAGAAGCGAACGGCTGGCAGGCTCATTGCGAGGCAGTGGAGCAGGCGAAAGGGGCGGGCGAGCGGACCGGGGACCACCGAAGGTACTCCAAGCCACCGCCATGCGAATACGATGCCAGCGATAACCGGTATGCAAAAGGCGATATGACCCAGACCTCGCTTTTCGACAAGATCGAGCTCCATCTTGTCCGTGTCCTGCACACCGTGATCACCGAACGCAGCGTGTCGCGTGCCGCCCTCAGGCTGCGCACCACCCAACCGGCCGTCAGCGCTCAGTTGAAGCGCCTGCGTGCGCTGGTCGGCGACCCGCTGTTGGTGCGTTCGGGCACCGGGATGGCGCCGACCGCGGTGGCGCTGCAGCTGCTGGAGCCGGCCGCCGAGCTGCTGCGCAGCGCCGAGCGGCTGTTCGGCTCGCGCGCCGAGGCGCTGGCCTTCGACCCGGCGCACACCGAGACGACCTTCCGCGTCGCCGCGAGCGACTACCTCGACCCGCAGTTCCTGCCCGAACTGGTGACGCGGCTGCGCGGCGAGGCGCCGGCCGCGCGGGTGGAGGTGCTGCCGCTGTCGGCCGAGTTCGACTACCGCAAGGGCCTGGCGCGCGGCGAGGTCGACCTGGTGGTCGGCAACTGGCTGCGCCCGCCCGCCGAGCTGCACCTGGGGCGGCTGCTGTCCGACGAGATCGTCTGCCTGGTCGCCGAGGACCACCCGGCGGTGAAGAGCCCGCGCGGCTGGACCGCCGAGCGCTACCTGGCCAGCGAGCACATCGCGCCGACGCCGCTGCATCCCGGCGCGCGCGGTGTGATCGACGAGCACCTCGACGCGCTGGGCCTGGCGCGCGACATCGTGGTGCGCAGCCCCTACTTCGGCCTGGGGCCGCAGATGGTGGCGCGCTCGCGCCTGGTGCTGACGACCGGGCGGCTGTTCTGCAGCCGCTATGTCGAGGCGGTGCCCGGCCTGCGCATCGTGCGTTGCCCGGTGTCCTTCCCGGCGCTGGTGTACTACCAGCTGTGGCACGAGCTGAGCCACCAGTCGGCCGCCGGGCGCTGGCTGCGCGGCGTGATGCGCGACGTGGCGCGCGGCCTGCCGAAGACCGGCGCGGCCGGGGAGCCGCCATCACGTGCCGGCGCCCACTGAGACACCCGAGAGACGAGACCCCAAATGACGCGACTGGCCCTGTTCGGCGACCTGCTCGACATCGAGGCCGACCCCGGCTTCGCGGCGCCCGGCGACGCCACCGGCGTGCGCTTTCGCCCCGACCACTGGTTGCTCGTCGAGGACGGCCGCATCGTCGGCGCCGAGTCCGGCCGCGCCGGTGGTGGCCCCGATGCGAGCTGGCAGCGTGTCGACCACGCCGGCCGGCTGATCACGCCGGGCTTCATCGACACCCATGTGCACTGCCCGCAGCTCGACGTCATCGCCAGCTACGGCACCGCGCTGCTGGAGTGGCTCGACACCTACACCTTTCCGGCCGAGCAGCGCTATGCCGACCCGCTGGTGGCCGCCACCGGCGCGGAGCGCTTCCTCGACGCGTTGCTGGCGCATGGCACCACGTCGGCGGTGGTGTTCCCGACCGTGCACAAGGTCTCGGTGCAGGCCCTGTTCGCGTCGGCGCAGTCGCGCGGCATGCGGCTCGTCGCCGGCAAGGTGCTGATGGACCGCCATGCGCCGGACGGCCTGCGCGACGACGTGGTGCTGGCCGAGCGCGACTGCACCGAGCTGATCGCGCGCTGGCACGGCACGGGACGGCTGGCCTACGCGGTGACGGTGCGCTTCGCCGCCACCAGCACGCACGAGCAGCTCGCGATGGCCGGGCGGCTGTGCCGCGAGCACCCGGGCGTCTACATGCAGACCCACGTGGCCGAGAACACCGACGAGGTGCGCTGGATCGCCGAGCTGTTCCCCGAGGCGCGCAGCTACCTCGATGTCTACCACCGCCACGGCCTGCTGCACGAGCGCGCGGTGCTGGCGCATGGCATCTGGCTCGACGACACCGACCGCGCGCTGCTGCGCGACACCGGTGCGCAGATCGCCTTCTGCCCGTCGAGCAACCTCTTCCTCGGCAGCGGGCTGTTCGACTGGCAGGCCGCGGTCGACACCGGCTACCGGGTGTCGATGGCGAGCGACGTGGGCGGCGGCACCAGCCTGTCGATGCTGCGCACGCTGGCCGATGCCTACAAGGTGCAGGCCTTGCGCGGCGTGAAGCTCAGCGCCTGGAAGGCGCTGCACGCGGCCACGCGCGGCGCCGCCGAGGCGCTGGGCCTGGCGCACGAGATCGGCAGCCTCGAAGCCGGCACGCTGGCCGACGTGGCGGTGTGGGACTGGGCCGTCGGTCCGGTCGCGACGCACCGCGACGCGATCGCGTGCCGCCGTCGCGGCAACCTGGCGCCGCTGGCTGCGCTGCACGAGCGGGTGTTCGCGTGGATGACGCTGGGCGACGAGCGCAACCTCGTCGCGACCTACGTCGCCGGCCGCTGCCGTTTCGAGCGCGCCTGAGGGCCCTGGGGCCAAGGCCTGCGTCGTTGGTGGGCGAGTGCATCGTTAACGGGATTCAAGATGGTGCACAAAACGGTATACAAATTCGGGGATGCCTCTTTTGGTGGCATCCCGGCCCGCTGCGAGGCCTTTCCTTCTGGTACGGAAGTTGCGCAAAGCCGGGGCGAGTCCGGAAGTCGCGCCGCGTTGGGCGGTGAGCGACCAAGGCAGCTCAGGCGCGGGCGGTGTTGCACCGTCCGCCGACGCCCAACCACTCCTCCGAAGGACCATGATGAATCCGACCTGCAAGACCGCCCTTGCGCTCGCGCTTGCCGCGTTGAGCTGCGCCAGCCCCGCTGCCGACTGGAGCGACACCTCGATCGGCTTTCGCACCGGCAACAAGTTCGCCGAGCCCTTCGGCAGCAACGACATCCACAAGAACATCTTCAACCTGACCCACGTCAGCGGCTACAAGTACGGCACGAACTTCTTCAACGTCGACTATCTGATGTCCGACAACAAGGACCCCGCCTTCGCCGGCGCCAACTCGGGCGCGCGCGAGGTCTACATCGTCTACCGTCACACGCTCGACGCCGAGAAGGTGCTGGGCACGCCCTTCAAGTTCGGGCCGATACGCGGCTGGGGTCTGACCGCCGGCTTCGACATCAACACCAAGGACGATGCCGGCTACAACTCGAAGAAGCAGATGCTCGTGCTCGGTCCGACGCTGTTCGTCGATGTGCCGGGCTTCCTGAGCGTGAGCCTGCTGGCGCTGAACGAGAGCAATGCGCCCTACAACACCTTCAGCAACACCGGCGTGTCGCGCTACACCTACAAGACGCACCCGATGCTGACGGCCGCCTGGGGCATCCCGATCGGCGCCACCGGCCTGTCGTTCGAGGGCTTCGCCAACTTCATCGCCTCCAAGGGCAAGGACGAATTCGGGGGCGACACCGCGGCCGAGACCAACATCGACATGCAGATCATGTACGACGTGGGCGCGCTGTACGGCAACAAGGGCCAGTTCAAGGTCGGCCTCGAGTACCAGTACTGGCGCAACAAGTTCGGCAACCCGACCACGGCCACCGGTGCCGGTGCGGGCCCGGGGGCGACGGCCAAAACGCCGATGATTCGCGCGGAGTACCACTTCTGACGCGGTTCGGACAGGCTGCTCCGGCGGCCCGCACTTGAATTCCGGGTCGACCATGCTCCGTCTCGAACTCCTCGGCATCAGCAAGCAGTACCCCGCCGTCAAGGCCAACGACGGCGTGAGCCTGCGCGTCGCGCCGGGCCAGATCCATGCCGTGCTGGGCGAGAACGGGGCGGGCAAGTCGACGCTGATGAAGATCATCTACGGCGCGGTGCGGCCCGACGCCGGCGAGATGATCTGGGACGGGCGGCAGGTGCAGATCGCGAGCCCGGCGCAGGCGCGCCAGCTCGGCATCAGCATGGTCTACCAGCACTTCAGCCTGTTCGACACGCTGACGGCGGCCGAGAACGTCTGGCTCGGCCTCGACAAGAGCCTGTCGCTGGCCGAGGTGGCGGCGCGCATCGTGCAGGTCTCCAAGGTCTACGGGCTCGAGGTCGACCCGCAGCGGCCGGTGCATTCGCTGTCGGTCGGCGAGCGCCAGCGCGTCGAGATCGTGCGCGCGCTGCTCACCGACCCCAAGCTGCTGATCCTCGACGAGCCGACCTCGGTGCTGACGCCGCAGGCCGTCGAGACGCTGTTCGTCACGCTGCGCCAGCTGGCCGAGCGCGGCTGCTCCATCCTCTACATCAGCCACAAGCTCGACGAGATCCGCGCGCTGTGCCACCACTGCACGGTGCTGCGCGGCGGCAAGGTCACCGGCGAGGTCGATCCGCGCACGGTCGGCAATGCCGAGCTGTCGCGCCTGATGATCGGCGCCGAGCCGCCGAGGCTGCAGCACATCCAGGCCCGCCTCGGCGACGTGGCGCTGCAGGTGAGCGGCCTGACGCTCGCGAAGCAGTCGCCGTTCGGCACCGACCTGAAGGACATTGGCTTCGAGGTGAAGGCCGGCGAGGTCGTCGGCGTGGCCGGCGTCTCGGGCAATGGCCAGCAGGAACTGATGGCCGCGCTGTCGGGCGAGGACCCGCGCGCGCCGCTCGGTGCGGTGAAGCTGTTCGGGCAGGACATCGGCCGGCAGCCGCCGCGCGCCCGCCGCGCGCTGGGGCTGCACTTCGTGCCCGAGGAGCGGCTGGGGCGCGGCGCGGTGCCGACGCTGTCGCTCGCCGCGAACACGCTGCTGACGCGCACCGAGGCGGTGGGCCGCGGTGGCTGGCTGCGCATGGCCCAGGTGCAGCGGCTTGCCACGGCGCTGATCGCGGCCTTCAATGTCAAGGCCGGCGGGCCGAAGGCGGCCGCGAAGAGCCTGTCGGGCGGCAACCTGCAGAAGTTCATCGTCGGCCGCGAGATCGACGCGCGGCCGAAGCTGCTGATCGTCTCGCAGCCGACCTGGGGCGTCGACGTCGGTGCGGCTGCGCAGATCCGCGGCGCGCTGCTGAAGCTGCGCGACGAAGGCTGCGCGGTGCTGGTGGTCAGCGAGGAGCTCGACGAGCTGTTCGAGATCAGCGACCGCCTGCTGGTCATCGCGCAGGGCCGCCTGAGCCCGAGCGTCGCGACGATGCGGACCACGGTCGAGCTGATCGGCGAGTGGATGAGCGGCCTGTGGCCGAAGGCCGAGGCCGGCGAGGCACTGCGCCATGCTTAAGCTCGAGGCCCGGGCCCAGCCCTCGCAGGCGATGTCGCTGGCGTCGCCGCTGATCGCGCTGGCGCTCACGGTGCTGCTGGCCAGCCTGCTGTTCGCGGCGCTCGGCAAGGATCCGCTGAAGGGCCTGGGCATCTTCTTCCTCGAGCCGCTGAACGGCCTGCGCGGGGTCTCCGAGGTGCTGCTGAAGGCCACGCCGCTGATCCTGTGCGCGCTCGGGCTCGCGGTCTGCTACCGCTCGAACGTCTGGAACATCGGCGCTGAAGGGCAGTTTTTGCTCGGCGCCATCGCCGGCGGCGGCGTCGCGCTGTGGCTCACCAACCTGGGCGTGAGCGGCGTGCGGGGCCTGTACTCGCCGCTGGTGCTGCTGGCCGGCGTGGTGGGCGGCATGGCCTGGGCCGCCCTCACCGCGCTGCTGCGCGACCGCTTCAACGCCAGCGAGATCCTGGTCAGCCTGATGCTGGTCTACGTGGCCCAGCAGCTGCTGAACTACCTGGTGTTCGTGCCCTGGAAGGACCCGGGCGGCTTCAACTTCCCGCAGACCAAGACCTTCGACGCGTCGACCTGGCTGCCGACGCTGCTGCCGGGCTCGCGGCTGCACTGGGGCTTCGTGCTGGCGCTGGTGATGGTGCTGCTGTTCTGGGTCTTCCTGTTCCGCTCCTGGCGCGGCTACCAGCTGCAGGTCGGCGGGCTGGCGCCGGCGGCGGCGCGCTATGCCGGCTTCTCGGCGCGCGCCTCGCTGTGGACCGCGCTGCTGATGTCGGGCGGCATGGCCGGCCTCGCGGGCGCGATGGAGGCGGCCGGGCCGCTGCGCCAGCTGACGCCCCATGTGTCCACCGGCTATGGCTTCACCGCGATCATCGTCTGCTTCGTCGGCCGGCTGCACCCGCTGGGCATCGTGTTCTCCGGCGTGCTGCTGTCGATGCTGCTGATCGGCGGCGAGCTCGGCCAGTCGCGCCTGGGCCTGCCCAATGCGCTGACCGGCGTGTTCCAGGGCCTGCTGCTGTTCCTGCTGCTGGCCTGCGACACGCTGATCCATTACCGCTTGCGGCGGCGCAAGCCGGCCGCCGCGCCCAGTGCAGCGCCTGTCGCGGTGACGGCGAAGGAGGCGCCATGAACGAGCTGGCGCTGCTGATCGCCGCGACGCTGGCCTCGGGCACGCCGCTGGCCATCGCCGGGTTGGGGCTGCTGCTGAACGAGAAGGCCGGGGTCCTGAACCTCGGCGCCGAAGGGATGATGCTGGTCGCCGCGATCGCCGGCTTCGCCGCCGCGCTGTACACCGGCAGCGACACGCTGGCTTTCGTGGCCGGCGCGCTGGCCGGCATGGCGATGGCGGCGCTGTTCGCGCTGCTGGTGATCGGCCTCAACACCAACCAGTACGCCACCGGCCTGGCGCTGAGCCTGTTCGGCGCCGGCTTCTCGGCCTTCGTCGGCGTCGACCTGGTCGGCAAGAAGCTGGCCGACCGCGCGCCGTTCGAGCTGCCGCTGCTGGCTGATATTCCCTTCCTCGGTCCGGCGCTGTTCCGCCAGCACCCGATGGTCTACCTGGCGATCGCGGCGGTCGCGGCGCTGGCCTGGTTCCTGTACCGCAGCCGCGCCGGGCTGGTGCTGCGCGCGGTGGGCGAGTCGCCCGAGTCGGCCCATGCGCTGGGCTACCCGGTGCGCACGATCCGCTTTGCCGCGGTGGTGGCCGGCGGCGCGCTGTGCGGCGTGGCCGGCGCCTTCCTGTCGGTGGTCTACGCGCCGCTGTGGGTCGAGGGTCTGGTGGCCGGGCGCGGCTGGATCGCGCTGGCGCTCACCACCTTCGCCACCTGGCGACCGGCACGTGTCTTGCTCGGTGCCTACCTGTTCGGCGGCGTGACGATGCTGCAGTTCGCGTTGCAGGGCGCGGGCGTGGAGGTGTCGAGCCAGCTGCTGTCGATGCTGCCCTACATCGCCACGATCGTCGTGCTCGCCCTCATCTCGCGCAACCCGCTGTGGATTCGTATCAACATGCCGGCCTCGCTCGGCAAGCCCTTTCATCCCGGCTCGTGAGCCCGCCGGACCGGCCTTTCATCGCATCACAGGAGAAACCATGAACCTACCGAGCAAGCGCGCGCTGCTGAAACTGGCGGCGCTGTCGTCGATCGCGGCGACCGCGGCGCTGATGGGCTGCGGCAAGAAGGAAGAGCCGGTGGCTGCCGCGCCGGCCGCGGCGAGCGCACCCGCCGCGGAGCCGCTGAAGGCCGCCTGGGTCTACGTCGGCCCGGTCGGCGATGCCGGCTGGACCTATGCCCACGACCAGGGCCGCAAGGCGGTCGAGGCGGAGTTCGGCGACAAGGTCAAGACGACCATCGTCGAGAAGGTGCCCGAGGGCGCCGACGCCGAGCGCGTGATCCGCGACCTGGCGGCGCAGGGCAACAAGATCATCTTCGCCACCTCGTTCGGCTACATGGAGCCGATGCTGAAGGTGGCCGGCGAGTTCCCGGACGTGAAGTTCGAGCACGCCACCGGCTACAAGATGGCACCGAACATGCGCCTCTACGATGCCAAGTTCTACGAGGACGCCTACGTGGCCGGCATCGTCGCCGGCACGATGAGCAAGAGCGGCACGATCGGCTTTGTCGGCTCCTTCCCGATCCCCGAGGTGCTGCGCAACATCAACGCCTACACGCTGGGTGCGCAGAGCGTGAACCCGAAGATCAAGACCCGGGTGGTGTGGGTCAGCAGCTGGTTCGACCCGCCGAAGGAAGGCGAGGCCGCACAGTCGCTGATCAACGGCGGCGCCGACGTGCTGCTGCAGAACACCGACTCCTCGGCGGTGCTGCAGACGGCCGAGAAGAACGGCAAGTACGCCTTCGGCTGGGACAGCGACATGAGCACTTTCGCGCCCAAGGCCCACCTGGCCTCGGCCGTGGCGATCTGGGGCGGCTACTACAAGAAGGCCGTCAAGGACGTGATGGACGGCACCTGGAAGAGCGAGCGCACCGTGTGGGGCGTCAAGGAAGGCCAGAACGATCTCGTCAAGGTGGCCGACGTGGTGCCCGAGGCCACGAAGAAGAAGGTCGACGAGATCAAGGCCGGCATGAAGGCGGGGACCTTCGAGGTCTTCACCGGGCCGGTTTCCAGCAACGACGGCAAGGAGGTGCTGGCCAAGGGCGTGGCCGCCGACCAGGCCTGGAAGGACAAGATCGACTTCTACGTCAAGGGCGTCGAGGGCAAGATACCGTCGGCCAAGTGAGCGCAGCGGCCGCGGTTCGCCGTGGCCTGCGGTTCGACACGCCGCCTGCGCCGCGCCGCAGGCGGCGTTTGCATTTCGGGAGCGCGCGATGAACGAACACCGTTGGTGGTACCCCGTGGCCGCGGCGGCCGAACTCGGTGCGAGCCCGCTGCCGGTCGCGCTGTTCGGCGAGGCGCTGGTGCTGTGGCGCGACGAGACCGGCGCCCCGCACGCCTTCACCGACCGCTGCCCGCACCGCGGCACCCGGCTCTCGCTCGGCACGGTGCGTGTGGTCGGTGGCGCGGCGCAGCTCGAATGCCGGTACCACGGCTGGCGCTTCGACGGCGGCGGGCGCTGCGCGGGCATCCCCGCGCTGCCGGAGTTCCGCCCCGCCGATTCGCACGCCGTGCGCAGCCATCCGCTGCGCGAGGCGCACGGGCTGCTGTGGACCACCTTCGGCCCCGGCGCCGATGCGGCCGCCGCGCTGCCCGACCCGGGCCCGGTGCCGGGCCGCGCGGTGGTCTGCGGGCCTTACGACGTGGCGACCTCGGCGCCGCGCGTGGTCGAGAACTTCCTCGACACCTCGCACTTCGCCTTCGTGCACGAGGGCGGGCTCGGCGACCGCGGCCACACCGGGGTGCCGCCCTACGACGTGGTGATCGACGCCGCGGGCGCACCCGGCGTGCCGCACTACCGCGCGTGGCAGCCGCGGGCCAGCGCGCAGGCCGCCGGCGGGACCTGGGTCGACTACCGCTACCAACTGCTGTCGCCCTGCAGCGCACTGCTGCTCAAGCAGGCCAGCGGTGTCGATGCGGCGCCGCAGGAGGCTTATGTGCTGTGGGTCGCACCGCTCGAGCCCGAGCACAGCCGCGTCTGGTTCACGCTGTTCACCAGCGACACGGCGACGCCGGATGCGACACTGCGCGCGTTCCAGCACGCGGTCTTCATCCAGGACCAGCCGGTGCTCGAGTCGCAGCAGCCGCGCCGCCTGCCGCTGTCCGGCGGCGAGGCGCACAGTGCGGCCGATCGCCTGAGTGCCGCCTACCGCCGCTATCTGCAGGAGCAGGGCATCACCTACGGAGTCTGCTGATGAACACACCGATCGCCGCCGCACCGCCCGCCGCGGCAGCCCTGCCCTTCGACGCGGCCCGCATCGCGCGCGGTGCGCTGCCGGCGCTGCTGCGGACCATGCCCAAGGCCGAGCTGCACATTCACATCGAGGGTTCGCTGGAGCCGGAGCTGATCTTCGCGCTGGCCAGGCGCAACGGCGTGGCCTTGCCTTATGACTGCGTCGACGCATTGCGTGCCGCCTACGCCTTCGCCGACCTGCAGAGCTTCCTCGACATCTACTACGCCGGCGCCAGCGTGCTGCTGAAGGAGGCCGATTTCTTCGACATGGCGATGGCCTACTTCCGCCGCGCCGCGGCGGACCATGTGGTCCATGCCGAGCTGTTCTTCGACCCGCAGACCCACACCGACCGCGGCGTGCCGATGGCGACCGTGATCGGCGGCCTGGCGCGGGCGCGCGAGGCGGCGCAGCGCGAGCTGGGCGTCAGCAGCGAGCTGATCCTGTGCTTCCTGCGCCATCTCAGCGAGGAAGCGGCTTTCGAGACGCTGGAACAGGCCTTGCCCCACCGCGGGCACTTCATCGGCATCGGCCTCGACAGCAGCGAGCGCGGCCATCCGCCGGAGAAGTTCGCACGGGTGTTCGCGCGCTGCCGGGAGCTCGGCCTGCGCCTCGTGGCGCATGCCGGCGAGGAGGGGCCGCCGGCCTATGTGTGGAGCGCGCTCGATGTGCTGAAGGTCGAGCGCATCGACCACGGCGTGCGCAGCCTCGAGGACCCGGCACTGGTGGCGCGGCTGGCCGCCGGGCGCGTGCCGCTGACGGTGTGCCCGCTGTCGAACGTGAAGCTGCGCGTGTTCGACACGATGGCGCAGCACCCGCTGGCGGCGATGCTCGACGCCGGCCTGTGCGCCACCGTCAACTCCGACGACCCGGCCTATTTTGGCGGCTACCTGAACCAGAACTTCACCGAGACCTTCGAGGCGCTGCCGGCACTGGGCGCCGCGCAGGCCTACCGGCTGGCACGCAACAGCTTCGAGGCCAGCTTCGCGAGCGCGGCGCAGAAGCAGCGGTGGTGCGATGCGCTCGATGCGCATTTCGCGGGGGTGTGAAGGAAGCCGCCTGTTGAGTGTTGGCGCGGGCGCCGCGCCGGTCCGCTGTGTTGCGTTCATGTCCCCCGCGGCCAACCCTTCGGGCTGACCGCTCCTCCTCTACTTCGCTCCACACAGCGGCCCGTCACGGCGCTTCGATAAGCCGCGGTGTGCCGGGGTTAGAAGACCTTCGCAAGTCACGGTAGTGCGTGCGACCAAGGCGTCGGGTGAATGGCGAAGAGAGGTAAAGGAGGAGCGGTCGGCCGCAAGGCCGGCCGCGGGGGACACGAACGTAGTCGTTCACCCGGCGGCCTGGTCAGCAGCGCGCGGTGCGTGCAAGTAGCACCCAACAAGCAATCAGCAATCAGCCAAGCCGCAAACAGCCTCAAAGCCCCGCGCGGCGCTCGCCGTGACCGCTGCGCTACCGTGCATCTTTTGCCGATACGCTCCCCGCCCCTTGCCTGCCTCTCCGATGAACGCGTCCGCCCCGATCCCGCTGACCCCGCCGACCCTGTGGACCCTGGCACGCCGGCAGCTCGTGCGCGACTTCCGCGCCGGTGAACTGCGGCTGCTGATCGTCGCGGTGATGCTGGCGGTTGCCGCGCTCACCGCGGTCGGCTTCTTCGCCGACCGGCTGAACCAGGGCCTGGCGCGCGACGCGCGCTCGCTGCTCGGTGGCGATGCCATCGTCGCCAGCGACCAGCCGGCGCCGGCGGCACTGGCCGAGCGCGCGCGCGCCGACGGCCTGGCGGTCGCCCGCACCGTGAGCTTCCCGAGCATGGGCCGCGCGCCCGAGGCGCAGGGCGGCGCTTCGCGGCTGGTGGCGGTGAAGGCGGTCAGCAACGGCTACCCGCTGCGCGGCCAACTGAAGATCGCCGATGCCCCGGGGGCACCGGAGCGCACCGCGCCCGGCGTGCCCGCGCGCGGCACCGTGTGGGTCGACGCGGCCATCCTCGATTCGTTGAACCTGAAGCCGGGCGATGCGCTGCTGCTGGGCGATGCGAGCCTGAGGATCGCTGCCGTCATCACCGTCGAGCCCGACCGCGGCGCCGGCTTCATGAGCTTCGCGCCGCGCGCACTGCTGCACGAGGCCGACCTGGCGGCCACCGGCCTGGTGCAGCCCGCCAGCCGCGTGACCTACCGGCTGGCGCTGGCGGGGCAGGGCCCGCGCGGCGATGCGGCGGTGCGGGCCTACGTCGCCTGGGCCGAAGCGCAGGCCACGGCGCAGGGTTGGCGCGGCCTGCGCATCGAGTCGCTCGACAGCGGCCGCCCGGAGATGCGCCAGACACTGGACCGCGCGGCCAAGTTCCTGAACCTGGTCGCGCTGCTGGCCGCGCTGCTGGCCGCGGTGGCGGTCGGCATTGCCGCGCACGACTTCGCGGGCCGTCACCTCGACGACTGCGCGATGCTGCGTGTGCTCGGCCAGTCGCAGCGGCGCATCGCCGGCGCCTACACGGTGGAGTTCGCGGCGGTGGGGCTGCTGGCCAGCGCGCTCGGCGTGGCGCTGGGCCTGGCGGTGCACTTCGTGTTCGTCGCCTTGCTGGCCGGGCTGGTGGACGCGGCGCTGCCCGCGCCCAGCGTGTGGCCGGCGGTGTTCGGCCTCGGCGTCGGCCTCACGCTGTTGCTCGGCTTCGGCCTGCCGCCGGTGTTGCAGCTCGCGCAGGTGCCGCCGCTGCGCGTGATCCGGCGCGACCTCGGCGAGTTGAAGCCGGCCTCGATCGGCGTGCTGCTGGCCGGGTTCGTGGGCTTCGCGGCGCTGCTGCTGGCGGTGGCCTCGGACCTGAAGCTCGGGCTCATCACGGTGGGCGGCTTCGCGGTGGCGATCGGCGTGTTCGCGTTGCTGTCCTTCGTCGCGGTGCAGGCGCTGCGGCGCGCGGTGCCGTCGGCGAGCGCGCCGCGCTGGCTGGTGCTGGCGACGCGGCAGGTCGCGGCGCGGCCCGGTTTCGCGGTGCTGCAGGTCAGTGCGCTCAGCGTCGGCCTGCTGGCGCTGGTGCTGCTGGTGCTGCTGCGCACCGACCTGATCAGCAACTGGCGCCAGGCCACGCCGCCCGACGCGCCGAACCGCTTCGTCATCAACGTGCAGCCCGAGCAGGGCGTGGCCTTCCAGCAGCAGCTGCGCGACGCCGGCGTGAAGGCCTACGACTGGTACCCGATGATCCGCGGCCGCCTGGTCGCGGTGAACGGCCGGCCGGTGAAGCCCGAGGACTACACCGAGGAGCGTGCGCAGCGCCTCGTCGAGCGCGAGTTCAACCTCAGCCACGATGCGCAGCTGCCGGGCCACAACCAGGTGGTCGTGGGCCGCTGGACGGCCGACGAGGCCGGCGCGCTCAGCGTCGAGGAGGGCCTGGCGACGACGCTGGGCGTGAAGCTCGGCGACACGCTGCGCTTCGACATCGCCGGCGTCATGCAGGAGGGCCGCATCACCAGCCTGCGCAAGGTCGACTGGGGTTCGATGCGGGTCAACTTCTTCGTCATGTTCCCGACCGCGCGGCTGCCCGACGAGCTGCCGGCCAGCTACATCGCCGCCTTCCGCGCGCCGCCGACGCCGCCGGGTGCGCCGGGCTTCGACAACGCGCTCGCGCGCGCCTTCCCCAACATCACCAACGTCGACGTGTCGGCCTCGATCGCCCAGGTGCAGCGCGTGCTGGACCAGGTGATCCGCGCGGTCGAGTTCCTGTTCGGTTTCACGCTGGCGACCGGCCTGGTGGTGCTGTTCGCCGCCGTCACCGCGACGCGCGAGCAGCGCGCCCGGGAGTTCGCGGTGATGCGCGCCCTGGGCGCCGGCAGTGCCCTGCTGGCGCGCGTGCAGCGCGCCGAGCTGCTGGGCGTGGGCGCGCTGGCCGGCGTGCTGGCCTCGGTGGCCGCGCTGGCGGTCGGCTGGGCGCTGGCGCGCTATGCCTTCGAGTTCAGCTGGAACGCGCCGTTGTGGGTGCCGCTGGCCGGCGGCGCGGCCGGTGCGCTGCTGGCGCTCGCGGCCGGCTGGTGGGGCCTGCGCGAGGTGCTGACGCGGCCGGTCGTCGAGACGCTGCGCAGCGCTGCGCAGTGAGCGCTGCCGGCTGCGTCGCGCCGCAGGGCTGAAATCCCTGCGCCCGCGCCGCCATGCCAACTCGCACTCGAGCCTGTCAAATCACCTGGCGGCCTCGCCAGCAATCAGCATTTTTCCCCGGGAATCAGTCGCGCAGGTAGCGGCCGGCCAGCATGAGGAGGTGCTCGCGCTGCGCGGGGTCGAGGTAGGGCAGCAGCAGGCTCAGCACGTGCTGGGCACCGCGCAACAGCGCCGCACCGGCGCTCTCGGGCTCGAGGGCCTTGCGCGGGTCGCGCACGTACTCGTAGCTGAGCCAGTAGGTCAGCACCACGACCATCGACGTGGCGACCGGCTCGGCCTCGCGCGGGTCGATGCCCGACTTGCCGAAAGCCTGCGAGTGGCTCAAGCCGTCGAGCACCGCCTTGACCGCATGCTGCTTGTTCTTCAGCACGAACTGGAAGTGGGTTTCCAGGCGGCGGTTCTTGCTGAGCAGGTCGTTCAAGTCGCGGTACAGGAAGCGGTACTGCCAGATCAGCTCGAAGAGCATGTGGAAGAACAGCCATGCGTCCTCGACGTCGCGCACGCCGTCGGCCGCGCGCAGCAGCTCGGTGAGCGCCTTCTCGTAGCGGTCGAACAGGCTGTTGATCAGCTCGTCCTTGGCCGGATAGTGGTAGTACAGGTTGCCGGGGCTGATGTTCAGTTCGGCCGAGATCAGCGTGGTGCTGACGTTGGGCTCGCCGAAGCGGTTGAACAGCTCCAGTGTGACTTCCAGAATGCGCTCTGCCGTGCGACGCGGCGCTTTCTTCGGGACCCGTGGGCTCATGGCGCGGTCGACTCGTTGTCTGGCGAGCGGTCTTGTTTGCGGTCAATCTAGCATCAACGCCGCGCGCGACCAATGCGGGCTGCACCGATGCCGAGGCCTGCCTACAATGCCCGGCTCGCCCCGAGACCTTCATGCCGGCCGTCCGCTTCGACTCCGTTTCCAAGACTTATCGCGCCCCGCGCGGCAGCCAGCGCGGCGACCTCCACGCCTTGCAGGACGTGAGCTTCGACATCGAGCCGGGCGACTTCTTCGGCCTGCTCGGCCCCAACGGCGCCGGCAAGACCACGCTGATCAGCATCCTGGCCGGGCTGAGCCGAGCGACCCGCGGGCGCGTCACGGTGCTGGGCCACGACGTGGTGAGCGACTACGCCAGCGCGCGCAAGGCGCTGGGCGTCGTGCCGCAGGAGCTGGTGTTCGACCCCTTCTTCTCGGTGCGCGAGACGCTGCGCATCCAGAGCGGCTATTTCGGTGTTCGCGTCGACAGACGGGCCAACGACGCCTGGATCGACGAGCTGCTCCACCACCTGGGCCTTGCCGACAAGGCCGACGCCAACATGCGCCAGCTCTCCGGCGGCATGAAGCGCCGCGTGCTGGTGGCGCAGGCGCTGGTGCACCGGCCGCCGGTGATCGTGCTCGACGAGCCGACCGCCGGGGTCGACGTGGAACTGCGCCAGACGCTGTGGCAGTTCATCGCGCGGCTGAACCGGGAAGGCCACACGGTGCTGCTGACCACACACTACCTCGAAGAAGCCGAGGCGCTGTGCGGCCGCATCGCGATGCTGAAGGCCGGCCGGGTGGTCGCGCTCGATCGCACCGCCAACCTGCTGGCCGGCACCGCGAGCACGATGCTGCGCTTCAAGACCGACCAGGCGCTACCGCCGGCCCTGGCCGCGCAGGCCCGGGTCACCGGGCGCATCGTGCAGTTGACAGCGCACGATGCCGCCGAGGTCGAGACGATGCTGGCGGTGCTGCGTGCGGCCCAGGTCAAGGTCGAGGAGCTGGAGATCGGCCGAGCGGACCTGGAGGACGTGTTCCTCGAGATCATGCAGGGGCCGCCGCTGACGCTGAAGCAAGTGAAGCTCGCGGTATGAAGCCGAGCCTGACCGGCGCGCGCACGCTGTTCTACAAGGAGATCCTGCGCTTCTGGAAGGTCAGTTTCCAGACCGTGGCCGCGCCGGTGCTGACGGCGGTGCTCTACCTGCTGATTTTCGGCCACGTGCTCGAAGACCATGTGAAGGTCTACGACGCCGTCGGCTACACCAGCTTCCTGATCCCGGGCCTGGTCATGATGAGCGTGTTGCAGAACGCCTTCGCGAACAGCAGCTCCTCGCTGATCCAGAGCAAGGTGACCGGCAACCTGGTGTTCCTGCTCGTCACGCCGCTGTCGCATTGGGCGTGGTTCGTGGCCTACGTCGGCGCGTCGATCGTGCGCGGTCTGGTGGTGGGGGCCGGGGTGCTGGCGGTGACGGTGTGGTTCGCACCGCCCGGAATGGCCGCGCCGGGGTGGACGCTGGTGTTCGCGGTGCTGGGCGCGGCGATGATGGGCACGCTGGGCCTGGTGGCCGCTCTGTGGGCCGAGAAGTTCGACCAGATCGCGGCCTTCCAGAACTTCATCGTGATGCCGATGACCTTCCTCTCGGGGGTGTTCTATTCGGTCGGCTCGCTGCCCCCCGTCTGGCAGGCGGCCAGCCACCTGAACCCGTTCTTCTACATGATCGACGGATTCCGGCGCGGCTTCTTCGGCGTCAGCGACGTGTCGCCGTGGATCAGCTTGGCGGTGGTCGGCGCGAGCTTCGTCGTGGTGGCCGCGGTGGCGCTGCGCCTGCTGAAGACCGGTTACAAACTGCGGTCTTGAACAGCCCGATACACTGGCGACATGGCAGACCCCACCGCAGAAGACGTGCAGCGCTACATCGCGCAAGGCCTCGCCTGTGAGCATCTGCAGGTGGAAGGCGATGGCCAGCATTTTTTCGCGACCATCGTCGCCGCCGAGTTCGACGGCCTGAGCCGCGTGCGCCGTCACCAGCGGGTCTACGCGGCGCTCGGCGATAGAATGCGCGAACAAATCCACGCGCTGTCGATGAAGACGCTGACGCCGGCCGAATTCGCGGTGCAGGGCTCCCCCGCCCACACCGCCGCTGCCCACCACCACTGATCCACAAGCCGCCCCGTGGCGCGGCTTGTGCGCTCCCTCGTGGCGAGGGCGGTCCGTGCAAGCGCGTGATGAGGGCGGTCAACACCGCACCATGGACAAACTCCTCATTCGCGGCGGCCGCCGTCTTCACGGCGAGGTCGCCATCTCCGGCGCCAAGAACGCGGCGCTGCCGGAGCTGTGCGCCGCGCTGCTGACCGCCGAGCCGGTGCGCTTCTCGAACGTGCCGTGCCTGCAGGACGTGTCAACGACGCTGAAGCTGCTGCGCAGCATGGGTGCGGCGGCCGAGCGCAGCGAGAGCCGGCCCGACGAGGTGACCATCGACGCCGGCCCGCTCAGCAGCCCGGAAGCGCCCTACGACCTGGTGAAGACGATGCGCGCCTCGATCCTGGTGCTCGGCCCGCTGCTGGCGCGCTTCGGCGAGGCCACGGTGTCGCTGCCCGGCGGCTGTGCGATCGGCTCGCGGCCGGTCGGCGAGCACATCAAGGGCCTGCAGGCGATGGGCGCGAACATCTCGGTCGAGCACGGCTACATCATCGCCAAGGCCGAACGCCTGAGGGGTGCGCGCATCACCACCGACATGATCACGGTGACCGGCACCGAGAACCTGCTGATGGCCGCGACGCTGGCCGACGGCGAGACGGTGCTCGAGAACGCCGCGCAGGAGCCCGAGGTCCTCGACCTGGCCGAGATGCTGATCGCGATGGGGGCGAGAATCGAAGGCCACGGCACGAGCAAGATCCGCGTCCAGGGCGTGGCGCGGCTGCACGCGCCGCGCGAAGCGCACCGCATCGTGCCCGACCGCATCGAGGCGGGCACCTTCCTGTGTGCCGTCGCGGCGGCCGGCGGCGAGGTGCTGCTGAAGCACGCGCGCGCCGACCACCTGGACGCCGTGATCGAGAAGCTGCGCGAGGCCGGTGTGCAGATCGAAGCCGGCAGCGACTGGATCCGCGTGCGCTCCGACGGCAAGCTGAGGGCGGTGGGCTTTCGCACCAGCGAGTACCCGGCCTTCCCGACCGACATGCAGGCGCAGTTCATGGCGCTGGACTGCATCGCCGACGGCACCGTGCGCGTCACCGAAACCATCTTCGAGAACCGTTTCATGCACGTCAACGAGATGGTGCGCCTGGGCGCGAAGATCGAGGTCGACGGCCACACGGCCGTCGTCACCGGCGTGCCGCGGCTGTCGGGCGCGACGGTGATGGCGACCGACCTGCGCGCCTCGGCCAGCCTCGTGATCGCCGGCCTGGTGGCCAGCGGCGAAACCGTGGTGGACCGCATCTACCACCTGGACCGCGGCTACGACCGGATGGAAGCCAAGCTGCGCGGGCTGGGTGCGGACATCGAAAGAGTGAAATGACAGCCCTCACGCGCACTTCGTTTGCTTCTCCCCGAGGGGGCGAAGTCTCGAAGGTTCCCGTAGGGGGCCCTTCGTGGCCCATGGCGGCCCGGCGGGAGACCCCATGAGCATCACCCTCGCGCTGTCGAAAGGCCGCATCTTCGAAGAGACGCTGCCGCTGCTGAAGGCGGCGGGCATCGAGGTCACCGAGGACCCCGAGACCTCGCGCAAGCTCATCCTGCCGACCAACCGGGCGGACGTGCGCGTGGTGCTGGTGCGCGCCACCGACGTGCCGACCTATGTGCAGCACGGCGGCGCCGACCTCGGCGTGGTCGGGCTGGACGTGCTGCTGGAGCACGGCGGCCAGGGCCTGTACCAGCCGCTGGACCTGCGCATCGCCCAATGCCGCATGAGCGTGGCGGTGCGCGCCGACTTCGACTATGCGGCGGCGGTCAAGCAGGGCTCGCGCATCCGCGTCGCGACCAAGTACGTCAGCGTCGCGCGCGACCACTTCGCCGAGAAGGGCGTGCACGTCGACCTGATCAAGCTCTACGGCTCGATGGAGCTGGCACCGCTGACCGGGCTGGCCGATGCCATCGTCGACCTGGTGTCCACCGGCAATACGCTCAAGGCCAACCATTTGCACGAGGTGGAGCGGATCATGGACATCTCGTCGCGCCTGGTGGTGAACCAGGCGGCGCTCAAACTCAAGCGCGAAGCGATCCGCCGGCTGATCGACGCCTTTGCTTCGGCCATCCCCCAGGAGTGAACATGAGCGCCCCAGCCCGCGTGAACCTGCGTCACCTGGCCACCACGCAGCCTGACTTCGAGGCGGCGTTCCGGGCGGTGCAGCACTGGTCGGCCGAGACCGACGATGCGATCGAGAGCCGCGTCGCCGGAATACTGGCCGACGTGCGGCAGCGTGGCGATGCGGCGGTCATCGAGTACACCGCGCGCTTCGACGGCCTGGCGGTCTCGTCGATGGCCGCGCTCGAGCTGACGCAGGCCGATTTCGCCGCCGCCTTCGAGGCCGTCACGCCGGCCCAGCGCGACGCGCTGCAGCAGGCCACGCGCCGCATCCGCAGCTACCACGAGCGCCAGCTCGAAGCCACCGGCAAGAGCTGGAGCTACCGCGACGAGGACGGCACGCTGCTGGGCCAGAAGGTCACGCCGCTGGACCGCGTGGGCATCTACGTGCCGGGCGGCAAGGCCGCCTACCCGTCGAGCCTGTTGATGAACGCGGTGCCGGCCCACGTGGCCGGCGTGCCCGAGATCGTGATGGTGGTGCCCACGCCGGCCCGCAGGGACGGCTCGTCCAAGGGTTCGAAGGGCGAGCGCAACACCCTGGTGCTGGCCGCCGCATTCGTGGCCGGCGTCACGCGCGCCTTCACGATCGGCGGCGCGCAGGCCGTGGCCGCGCTCGCCTACGGCACCGCCACCGTGCCCAAGGTCGACAAGATCACCGGCCCCGGCAACGCCTACGTGGCGAGCGCGAAGAAGCGCGTGTTCGGCACGGTGGGCATCGACATGATCGCCGGGCCCAGCGAGATCCTGGTGCTGGCCGACGGCAGCACGCCGGCCGACTGGGTGGCGATGGATCTGTTCAGCCAGGCCGAGCACGACGAGCTGGCGCAGAGCATCCTGCTGTGCCCGGATGCCGGTTTTATTGCCGCGGTGCAGCGCGAGATCGACCGGCTGCTGCCCTCGATGCCGCGCGCCGCGATCATCCGCGCCTCGCTGGAAGGGCGCGGCGCGCTGATCCACACCCGCTCGATGGAGGAGGCCTGCGAGATCAGCAACCGCATCGCGCCCGAGCACCTGGAAGTGAGCTCGAACGAGCCGCAGCGCTGGGAGCCGCTGCTGCGCCACGCCGGCGCGATCTTCCTCGGTGCCTACACCAGCGAATCGCTGGGCGACTACTGCGCCGGGCCGAACCACGTGCTGCCGACCTCGGGCACCGCGCGCTTCAGCTCGCCGCTGGGCGTCTACGACTTCCAGAAGCGCAGCAGCCTGATCGAGGTCAGCGAGCAGGGCGCGCAGACGCTGGGCGTGATCGCCGCCGAGCTGGCCTACGGCGAGGGCCTGCAGGCGCACGCGCAGGCGGCCGAGATGCGGCTGACGAAGAAGCCGGGGGCGCCGCGATGAGCGGCAGCAGCAACGGCAGCACACCGCTGGCGCCGCGCCTCGCGCGCTTCATCCGCCAGGACGTGCAGAACATGCACGCCTACGCGATCCAGCCGTCGGACGGCTTCGTGAAGCTCGACGCGATGGAGAACCCGCACCGCCTGACCGAGGCGCTGCAGGCCGAGCTGGGCCGCCGGCTCGGCGCGCTGGCGATCAACCGCTACCCCGGCACGCGCACCGACGCGCTGCGCGCGGCACTGGCCCGCCATGCCGGAATGCCCGTGGGCTGCGCGCTGATGCTGGGCAACGGCTCCGACGAGCTGATCTCGCTGCTCAGCATGGCCTGCGACGTGCCGCCGGGCGAAGCGGGCCGGAGCGGACCGGCCGTGGTGCTGGCGCCGGTGCCCGGCTTCGTGATGTACGAGATGTCGGCCCGGCTGCAGGGGCTGCGCTTCGTCGGCGTGCCGCTGACCGCCGACTTCGAGCTCGATGCCGAGGCGATGCTGGCCGCGGTGTGCACGCACCGCCCGGCGATCACCTACCTGGCCTACCCGAACAACCCGACCGCGAACCTGTGGGACGACGCGGTGATCGAGCGCATCGTCGACGCGGTGCGCGAGCACGGCGGCCTGGTGGTGATGGACGAGGCCTACCAGCCCTTCGCGAGCCGCAGCTACATCGGCCGCCTGAACTCCCCGGACGCGCGCCACGACCACGTGCTGCTGATGCGCACGCTCAGCAAGTTCGGTCTGGCCGGCGTGCGGCTGGGCTACCTCATGGGCCCGGCCGCGCTGGTGGCCGAGATCGACAAGGTGCGCCCGCCCTACAACGTCAGCGTGCTGAACTGCGAGGCGGCGCTGTTCGCGCTGGAGCACGAAGACGAGTTCGCGCGCCAGGCCGGCGTGCTGCGCGCCGAGCGGGCGCGGCTGCTGGGCGCGCTGCGCGCGATGCCCGGCGCGACGCCGTTCCCGAGCGAGGCCAACATGGTGCTGGTGCGGGTGCCCGACGCGAAGGCCGCGTTCGAGGGCCTGAAGGCGCGCGGCGTGCTGGTCAAGAACGTGTCCGGCCTGCACCCGCTGCTGGCAAACTGCCTGCGCCTCACCGTCGGCCTGCCCGACGAGAACGACCAGATGATCGCGGCCCTGAAAGGTGTCTTGTCATGACCGAACCGAACCGAGTTGCCGAAGTCCGGCGCGATACCGCCGAAACGAAAATCCGCGTGCGCATCGACCTCGACGGCACGGGCGTGGCCAAGCTCGCCACCGGCATCGGCTTCTTCGACCACATGCTCGACCAGCTGGCGCGCCACGGGCTGATTGACCTGGAGATCGAGGCCGACGGCGACCTGCACATCGACGGCCACCACACCGTCGAGGATGTCGGCATCACGCTCGGCCAGGCCTTCGCCAAGGCGGTCGGCGACAAGGCGGGCATCCGCCGCTACGGCCATGCCTACGTGCCGCTCGACGAGGCGCTGAGCCGCGTGGTGGTCGACTTCTCGGGCCGACCGGGGCTGCACATGCGCGTGCCGTTCAAGGCCGGCATGATCGGCGCGCTCGACACCCAGCTGGTCTACGAGTTCTTCCAGGGCTTCGTCAACCATGCCGGGGTGACGCTGCACATCGACAACCTGCACGGCGACAACGCCCACCACCAGTGCGAGACGGTCTTCAAGGCCTTTGCGCGGGCGCTGCGCATGGCGCTGGAGCGCGACCCGCGCATGGCCGGCGTGATCCCGTCGACCAAAGGCAGTTTGTGAGCCACCCCTCCTGAGCCGTGGAGTGCCCGAGATGAGTCGCACCGTCGCCGTCGTCGACTACGGCATGGGTAACCTGCGCTCGGTGTCGCAGGCGGTGCTGCATGCGGCGGCCGGCACCGGCTTCGACGTGGTCGTCACCGCCGAGCCGGACGTGGTGCGCGCCGCGGAGCGCGTGGTGCTGCCGGGCCAGGGGGCCATGCGCGACTGCATGCGCGAGCTGCGCGAGGCCCATGGCGGTGCGCTGCGGGCGGCCGTGCTGGAGGCTGCGGTGAGCAAGCCGCTGATGGGCGTGTGCGTCGGCATGCAGATGCTGCTCGACCACAGCGAGGAACAGGACACGCCGGGCCTCGGCTTGATCGCGGGGCGCGTGCGGCGATTCCAGCTCGAGGGCCGCCTGCAGCCCGACGGCAGCCGCTACAAGGTGCCGCAGATGGGTTGGAACCAGGTGGTCCAGGCGCGGTCGCACCCGGTGTGGGCCGGCGTGCCGGACGCCAGCTGGTTCTATTTCGTTCACAGTTTCTATGCGGTGCCCGCCGATCCGGCGCACAGCGTCGGTGAAACCGACTACGGTGCGCCCTTTACCAGTGCGGTGGCACGCGATAATATTTTTGCCACCCAGTTCCACCCCGAGAAGAGTGCTGCGCACGGCTTGGCCCTGTACCGCAATTTCCTCGGCTGGTGCCCCTGATCCTCCCCCACCCCTGACAGCCATGCTGCTGATCCCTGCCATCGACCTGAAAGACGGTCGCTGCGTGCGCCTGAAGCAAGGCGACATGCAAGCCTCCACCACCTTCGGCGAGGATCCGGCCGCGATGGCCCGGCGCTGGCTCGACGCCGGGGCGCGCCGCCTGCACTTGGTCGACCTGAACGGCGCCTTTGCCGGCAAGCCGGTCAACGAGCCGGCCATCAAGGCGATCCTGGCCGAAGTGGGTGACGAGATCCCGGTCCAGCTGGGCGGCGGCATCCGCGACCTCGACACCATCGAGCGCTACCTCGACGACGGCCTGTCCTACGTGATCATCGGCACCGCCGCGGTCAAGAGCCCGGGTTTCCTGCGCGATGCCTGCACCGCCTTCGGCGGCCACATCATCGTCGGCCTCGACGCCAAGGACGGCAAGGTGGCCACCGACGGCTGGAGCAAGCTGACCGGCCACGAGGTGGTGGACCTGGCGAAGAAGTTCGAGGACTACGGCGTCGAGGGCGTGATCTACACCGACATCGGCCGCGATGGCATGTTGAGCGGCATCAACATCGAAGCCACCGTCAAGCTGGCGCAGGCGCTCAGCATCCCGGTGATCGCCTCGGGCGGCCTCAGCAACCTTGCCGACATCGAGCGCCTGTGCGCGGTCGAAGGCGAGGGCATCGAAGGCGTGATCTGCGGTCGCGCGATCTACAACGGCGACCTCGATTTCGCCGCGGCGCAGGCGCGGGCCGATGCGCTGAACGGCAACGCCTGAGCGTCTTTTCGGCCATGCTCGCCAAACGCGTCATCCCCTGCCTCGACGTCACCGGCGGCCGCGTCGTCAAGGGGGTCAATTTCGTCGAGCTGCGCGACGCCGGCGACCCGGTCGAGATCGCGGCGCGCTACAACGACCAAGGCGCCGACGAGCTGACCTTCCTCGACATCACCGCCACCAGCGACGGCCGCGACCTGATCCTGCCGATCATCGAGGCGGTGGCTTCGCAGGTCTTCATCCCGCTGACCGTCGGCGGCGGTGTGCGCACGGTCGAGGACGTGCGCCGCCTGCTCAACGCCGGGGCCGACAAGGTGAGTTTCAACTCGGCGGCGGTCGCGAACCCGCAGATCATCCGCGACGCGTCCGACAAGTACGGTGCGCAGTGCATCGTGGTGGCGATCGATGCCAAGCAACGGGTCGGCGGCGAGGGCTGGGAGGTCTACACCCATGGCGGGCGCAAGAACACCGGTCTCGACGCGGTGGCCTGGGCGCGGCAGATGGCCGAGTTCGGTGCCGGCGAGATCCTGCTGACCAGCATGGACCGTGACGGCACGCAGATCGGTTTCAACCTGTCGCTGACGCGCGCGGTCAGCGACGCGGTGCCGGTGCCGGTGATCGCCTCGGGCGGCGTCGGGGCGCTGGAGCATCTGGCCGAGGGCATCCAGATCGGCGGCGCCGACGCAGTGCTGGCCGCGAGCATCTTCCACTACGGCAGCTTCACCGTCGGTCAGGCCAAGGCCTTGATGGCCGCGCACGGCATTCCGGTGAGGACGTGACCCACCCCCGTTGCGGCTGCGCCGCTCCCCCTCCAGGGGGCGACGCTGGTGGACCGGCGGAGCCGGATCCACGGCGTCCACTGGGTGGATCGCTGCTTGCCGATGGCGCCGTTCGCGAGGGGGATTGCGCTGACTCGCTAAACTGCCGTGCATGACTTGGCTGGACGACATTCGCTGGGACCGTGACGGCCTGCTGCCGGTGATCGCGCAGGAAGCCGCGAGCGGCGACGTGCTGATGTTCGCGTGGATGAACCGCGAGGCGCTGGCGCGCACCGCCGAGCTGGGCGAGGCGGTGTACTGGAGCCGCTCGCGCGGCCGCCTCTGGCACAAGGGCGAGGAGTCCGGCCACATCCAGAAGGTGCGCGACATGCGCCTGGACTGCGACAACGACGTGCTGCTGCTGAAGGTCGAGCAGCTCGGCCACGAGCCCTCGATCGCCTGCCACACCGGGCGCCACAGCTGCTTCTACCAGCGCTACGAGGCCGGGGCCTGGCACGCCGCCGAGCCGGTGCTGAAGGACCCGGAGCACATCTACAAATGAGCGGCGACGACACCCTGGCCCGCCTGGCGGCCGTGATCGAGTCGCGCCGCGGCGGCGACCCCGACGCCAGCTACGTCGCGCGCCTGTTCCACAAGGGCACCGACGCGATCCTGAAGAAGGTCGGCGAGGAGGCCACCGAATTCGTGATGGCGGCCAAGGACGGCGACCGCCCGAAGATCGTCAACGAGGCGGCCGATCTGTGGTTCCACGCGATGGTGGCGCTGGCGCATTTCGGCCTCACGCCGGCGCAGGTGCTGGCCGAGCTCGAGCGGCGCGAGGGGATGTCGGGCCTCGAGGAATTCGCATTGCGCAAGGTCAAGGGCCGCGAGGCCGAGTCCAAGGAGCGCGGAACATGAACACCGTGATCGACAGCGACGAGCGCGAGCGCTCGCTGAAGACGGTCGGCACCGTCAGCTACCTGCTGCACCTGATCGTCGCCGTCGGCGCGGTGCTGCCCGGCGTGCAGGCCAGCGTGGCACTGCTGATCGTGGCCTTCATCATCGACATGGTGAAGAGGGACGAGGCCGCAGGCACCTGGCAGGCTTCGCATTTCAGCTGGCGCATCCGCACCGTGCTGTGGGCCGGCGGTCTGTACATCGTCACGTCGTGGCTGTGGCTGCTGTTCTTCATCCCCGGCTGGATCGCCTGGGGGCTGATCTCGATCTGGTTCCTCTACCGCATCGTGCGCGGCTGGCTGAACCTGAACGGCAACCAGCCGATGCCGACCTGAACTTCTTCTGCTGCATCCAGTCATGAGCGACCACGATCCGAACTGCGTCTTCTGCAAGATCATCGCGGGCCAGATTCCGTCCCGCAAAGCCTACGAGGACGAGCATGTGCTGTCGTTCCACGACATCAATCCCTGGGCACCGGTGCATGTGCTGGTGATCCCGAAGCGGCACATCGCCACGCTGGCCGACATCGGCCCCGAGGACCAAGACCTGATGGGGCGCATGCTCGCACTCGCCCCGAAACTCATGCGCGAGCTCGGCGTCACCAACGGCTTTCGCACGCTGATCAACACCGGCAAGGACGGCCTGCAGGAGGTCTATCACCTGCACATGCACGTGATCGGCGGCCCGAGGCCGTGGGCCAAGGGTTGAACCACCGCCCGTTGCACGGGTCGGACACGAGGGCTGGCCTAAAATCAATGGTTGCCCGCACTGGGTCTTCAGGAGAACGACATGGGTTCTTTCAGCATTTGGCACTGGTTGATCGTGCTGTTGATCGTCGTGCTGGTGTTCGGCACGAAGAAGCTCAAGAACATCGGCAGCGACCTCGGCGGTGCCGTGAAGGGCTTCAAGGACGGCGTGCGTGACGGCTCGGCGCCGGCCGAACCGCCGCAACAGGTCACTGCGAACAAGAACGCCGACGCGAACACGGTCGACGTCGAGGCGAAGCAGAAGTCCTGAGCGGTCGGAGCGACGCGCGCATGATCGATTTCGGTTTCGACAAGATTGCGCTCATCGGCGCGGTGGCCTTGATCGTCATCGGCCCCGAGCGCCTGCCGAAGGTCGCGCGCACGGTGGGCCACCTGATGGGCAAGGCGCAGCGCTACGTTGCCGACGTCAAGGCCGAGGTCAACCGCTCGATCGAGTTGGAAGAGCTCAAGAAGATGAAGACCCAGTTCGAGGACGCGGCGCGCAATGTCGAGCAGACGGTTGCGAACGAGGTGCACCAGACCAGCAGCGAGGTGAACCAGGCCTGGGATTCGCTGTCGTCTTCCGCTGGCGGCTCCGGCGGCGGTACCGACAGCTACCACGCCGGCGCCGCGCTGAGCGAGCCGCCACCGGTCTACACGCTGCCGCGCAAGAACTGGCGGCTCAAGCGGGGGGCGGTGCCGCAGTGGTACAAGCAGCGGCACGGCGTGCGTGCCAAGGCGCAATCGGGTGCGGCCCGCGTGGCGCGCTTCCGGCCGCCGCGCCCGCTGTAGTCCGTGGGCGCCCCCGAACCCCGCGACGAACTCGAAGGCAGCGAGCAGCCTTTCGTCGCCCACCTTGTCGAGCTGCGCGACCGGCTGATCCGTGCGGTGCTCGCGGTCGTCGTGTGCTTCGGCGCCCTTGCGCTGTGGCCCGGCCCGTCGGCGCTCTACGACCTGTTGGCGGCACCGTTGGTGGCGCAGCTCCCGGCGGGCGCCACGCTGATCGCCACCAACGTGATCTCGCCTTTCCTGGTGCCGCTGAAGATCACCCTGATGGCGGGCTTCATGCTTGCGTTGCCGGTGGTGCTGTACCAGGTCTGGGCCTTCGTCGCGCCGGGCCTGTACATGCACGAGAAGAAGCTCGTGCTGCCGCTCGTCGTGTCCAGCACGCTGCTGTTCCTGCTGGGCGTGGCGTTCTGCTACTTCTTCGTGTTCGGCCAGGTGTTCAAGTTCATCCAGGGCTTCGCGCCGAAGAGCATCACCGCGGCACCGGACATCGAGGCCTACCTCGGTTTCGTGCTGAGCATGTTCGTCGCCTTCGGCGCCGCCTTCGAAGTGCCGGTGGTGGTGGTGGTGCTGGCGCGCATGGGCCTGGTGTCGATCGAGAAGCTGAAGGGCTTTCGGGCCTATTTCATCGTCGTTGCCTTCATCGCAGCGGCGATCGTCACGCCTCCGGACGTGATCTCGCAGCTCGCTCTCGCGATCCCGATGTGCATCCTGTACGAGCTCGGCATCTGGGCTGCCAAGCTGTTCATCAAGCACACGCAGGCCCCCGACGCGACGACGGAAGACCGCCCCGCCTGACCTACTCCCGCTGCTGCCGCGGCGCCTTGGGGCGCTGCGCCACGGTGAGCTGCAGTGCGACCTCGCTGGCGCCCCGCTGGACGACGAGCTGGGCTTTCGACCGCGGCTTCAGCGACGCCACCGCATTGAGCAGCTGCGAGGTGTTGCTGACGGGGGTGTCGGCGACCTTGACGACCACGTCGCCGGGGCGCAGCCCGCCTTCGCTGGCCGGGCCGCCCTGCAGCACGCCGGTGATCAGCACGCCCTGCGAGACCTTGAGGTTGAAGGTCTCGGCGATCTCGGGCGTCAGATCGCGGGGCTCGACGCCGATCCAGCCGCGCGTGACCTGACCGTCCTTGATCAGCCCTTCCATCACCTGGCGTGCGGTCGACACGGGGATGGCGAAGCCGATACCGAGGTTGCCGCCCGAGCGCGAGTAGATCGCGGAGTTGATGCCCATCAGGTTGCCGGCGGCGTCGACCAGTGCGCCGCCCGAGTTGCCGGGATTGATGGCTGCATCGGTCTGGATGAAGTTCTCGAAGGTGTTGATGCCGAGCTGATTGCGTCCGAGCGCCGACACGATGCCGGACGTGACCGTCTGGCCGACGCCGAAGGGGTTGCCGATCGCCAGCACCACGTCGCCGACCTGCAGCGCGTCGGAGTCGCCGAAGCTGACCGCGGGCAGCTTGTCGAGCTTGATGCGCAGCACCGCGAGGTCGGCCTCCGGGTCGGTGCCGATCACTTCGGCCTTGGTGCGCCGTCCGTCCGACAGCACGACCTCGATGTCGTCCATGCGCTCGACCACATGGTTGTTGGTCAGCACATAGCCATCGGACGAGACGATGACACCGGAGCCCACGCCGGTCTGTGCCTGCGAGTCGGGGTCGCCGAAAAAGTAGCGGAACCAGGGGTCGTTGGCGCGCGGATCGCGCGCCGCCGGCGTCTTGCTCGTGATGACGCTCACCACCGCGGGTGCCGCGCGCTTGGCCGCGGCCGCGTAGCTGATGCTGCCGGCTGCCGCCGGGGCCAGCGTGACCTGAGGCGGCGGGACGGACGGCAGCGTGCCGACCACCGAAGACAGCGGCTTGCGCTGCACCCATTCGGGCTTGAGCGTGGCGACGACGAACAGCATCGCCAGCGCCACCGTCACGGCTTGGGAGAAAATCAACCAGAACTTGCGCATGGGAGAGAAGAATTGACAAGCCGCGAAGAACTCGAGAATTACCTCGCGACATTGCTCGAGCTGGAGCGTTTCAAGGATTATGGGCCGAACGGTTTGCAAGTTGAGGGCAAGCCGCAGATCCGCAAGCTCGTCACCGGCGTCACCGCCAGCCTCGCATTGATCGAGGCCGCCGCCGCGGCCGGAGCCGATGCGGTGCTGGTGCACCACGGCCTGTTCTGGCGCGGGCAGGACGGGCGACTGACCGGTTGGCTGAAGAAGCGCGTGGGTGCCTTGCTGGCTCACGACCTGAACCTGTTCGCCTACCACCTGCCGCTCGACGCCCACCCCGAGCATGGCAACAACGCGCAGCTCGGAGCCAAGCTCAAGTTCGTCAGCGAAGCGCGCTTCGGCGAGCAGCAGCTCGGCTTCATCGGTCGGCCGCCGCAGCCGCTGACCGGTGCCGCGCTGTCGGCCCTGGTTCAGTTCCGGCTCGGTCGCGCGCCCACGGTGGTCGAGGGCGACGGTCGGCCGATCCGGCGCGTGGCATGGTGCACCGGTGGTGCGCAGGGCTACTTCGAGGCGGCGATCGCCGCCGGTGCCGATGCCTACCTGACCGGTGAAATCTCCGAGCCGCAGGCCCACATCGCACGCGAGACCGGTGTGGCGTTCTACGCCTGCGGGCACCACGCGACCGAGCGTTTCGGTGCGCCGGCGCTCGGGGCCCATGTGGCGCAGCTGTTCGACCTCGAGCACGAGTTCATCGAGATCGACAATCCGGCGTGAACACCGAGATGCAGCCGCTGGCGATCACGATGGGCGATGCCTGCGGCATCGGCCCGGAGATCATCGCAATGGCCTTCGCGCGCGGCGCGCTGCCGGGCAGTTTCGTGGTCGGAGATGTCGAGGTGCTGCGCCGGGCAGCGGCGATCGTGTCGAGCGTGGAGCGCGTCGGCCTGCCGGTGGCGGTGATCGAGCGGCCGGCCGATGCCGGGGATGTGCCGCCGCGCTGCCTGCCGGTGCTGGTGCCGCCGGGCTTGCCCGCGGGGGTGGCCGGTTTGCCGTTCGGCCGCGTCGATGCGGTGGCCGGTATCGCGGCGGCGGCCTGCATCCGGCACGCCGTGGCCCTGGCGCTGGCCCGCGAGGTGGCTGCGATCGTCACCGCACCGATCCACAAGGAGGCGCTGGCGGCTGCCGGCGAGCCCTACCCGGGTCACACCGAGCTGCTGCAGGCCGAGGCGAGCGCCGGGCCGGTGCGCATGATGCTCGCGAACGACGAGCTCAAGACCGTGCTGGTCAGCATCCATGTCTCGTTGCGCCGGGCGATCGAGGCGGTGAGCTTCGAGGCGGTGCTCGAAACACTGCGCATCGCCCAGCGCGCGGCGGTGCGCTGGGGTCAGGCGGCGCCGCGCATCGCCGTGGCGGGCCTGAACCCGCATGCCGGCGAAGCGGGGTTGTTCGGCGACGAGGAGCTGCGGATCATCGCGCCGGCGATTGCCGCCGCGTGCCGCGAGGGCATCGACGCGCGCGGCCCTTTCGCGCCCGACACGGTGTTCATGCGCGCGCGGCACACGCCCGAGCACCCCGGCGAGTTCGACGTGGTGGTGGCGATGTACCACGACCAGGGCCTGATTCCGGTCAAGTACCTGGGCGTCGAGCGGGGCGTCAACGTGACGCTGGGCCTGCCCTTCGTGCGCACCAGCCCCGATCACGGCACCGCGTTCGACCTCGCCGGCAGCGGCCGGGCCGACCCCGCCAGCCTGATCGCCGCGTGCCAGATGGCCCGCCGCCTCGCGGTCGGCTGAAGCGCGGGGTGGAGGGCTTTCGAGGCAAGGAAGGGCCGCTCCGGGCTACCGCTCGCCCAGCGGCCCCGCCAGCAACGCTCGGTACCTGCAGGCGGCTGGCCGGTGAACGCTTCGAACCTCGGTAACCCCGCGCACACGAACGGCTGCAACGAGCCGAAGCCCGCCAGCTGATTTGATAGGTTTGGATGCGAGTCGGTATCAGAGGCGGCTGCTCGCCACCGTGCCGCGGGTGCCGACCCCCCCCAGCTGCGCGAGCTGCTTGCGGGCGCGCGCCGTCGCGCGCTCGATCAGCTCGGCCTGCTCGAAAGCGCGGAAGCGCTCGGTGTCGCACATGCGCGTGAGCATGCGCGAGGTCATCGAGATCGTCTTCTGGTGCGCCTTGCCGTGGGTGAACACGAAGAAGGCGCGGCCGGGGCTGATCCAGTTCAGGCGCACGCGCTGCCAGCGGCCTTCCACATGCATGCGGTAGGCAATGCCGGTCTGCAGGTGGTGGATCAGCTGCGGGCCGTGCGTCGGCTCCGCGGCCTCCGGCGCCAGGGCCTCGAGCACCACGTCGACTTCGCTGCCGTCGGCGCGCTCGCCGCCGTCGCCGAGATCGATGTCGACCTGCCCATCCCAGTCGACCGCGCTCTCGTCGACCAGACCGATCTGTTGGGCCTCTTCGGGCGAGAAGGTCAGTGGCGCGACATGCTCCTGCGGCGGCGGCAGCTCGGCGGGCATGCTGGGCGCCAGCTCGTCCGCGGTGGGGATCGAAACCTTCTCGACCTGATCGAGGTAGTGCTTGAGCTGGCGCTGTTCGAAGTCGGTCGGTGGCGCGGTCTTCAGCGAGGCCGCGTGCTCCGGCAGCAGCCGAGCGAGGAACTCCTTCTTCGCGGCTTCCGGCCAGCGGATCAGTGCCAGGCCTTCGTTGAGGTCCTTCATCAGCTGTGGCAGCGCCATCAGGAAGCTCTTGCGCAGCTGGGGCTCCCCCTTGGGCTGCACGCTCAGTGCCAGTTCCCGGGCCGCGCGGTTGGCGCGGTGCATCAGCTCCGGCGATCCGAACGGACCCGCCGCCTGCACCTGCACCTGGCTCCACACCTGCGCCAGGAAGTCGCGCACGAAGTCGGGCAGGGCGACCGGCTCCAGATGCGCCTTCAGCTCGCGCATGTAGCGCTGCTGGATGCGCAGCTGGGTTTCCTTGTTGTCGAGCAGCGTGGCGGCCGTCGCGTGTGTGCCGACGTCGCGGGCGCTCTGCTCCTGGACCAGCGCCTCGATCGCCTGCAGCTTGGACTCGTACAGGTCCATCTGGTCGAAGTCGCCCTCGACGATCTCCTGCACCAGCGAGCGCACGCGCTCGATGAAGTCCTTGCCGGGGCCCTGGTCGAGGTCCTCGTAGGCCACCGCGAGCGAGGCGATGCGGTTCACGAAGCGCCGCACCGGGTGGCGCCGCGAGCTGAAGAACCCCACGTCCTTCAGCGCCGCCCGCAGCACCGGCAACTGCAGCCGCGCGATCTGGCGCGCCATCTGCGGCGGCACCTTGCTGTCCGACAGCACCTGGTCGAACAGCGCGCCGACCACGTCGATCACCATGTGGTCGAGCGTGCCGGACGAGGCCCGCATCAGCTCATCGCGGTGCTGGCGGATCACGTTCACCGCCATCAGGCCGGCCAGCGGCGTGATGTGGGACGGGCCGGACAGCGGGCCGCTGCGCGAGCCGCCGCCCGTCGGCGGGCTGCCGTGCTGATCGGTGCCGAGCCCGGCCGTCTCGCCGGCCGCGGCGCTCACGGCGGCCAGTCGTCGCAGCATGTCGAGCATCTGCGCATCGCTGTTCGCACTCGCCGCCGGCGAGTGGCCGCCGGCGAAGCCCGAGGCCGGCGCACCGCCGCGCCCGGAGCCGCTGCCCTGCGCCCCGTAGCCACCGCGCCCGCTCGGCCGCTCGGCGCCGGACGAGATCGAGATGGGCGTGCCTGTTCCGGAGGGGGTGCCCAGGGCGCCCGCCCCCGACGCCGCCTGCAATGCCTGCGGCAGCGCGATGCCGAACAGCGTGTGGAGCATCTGTTCGGCCTGGATCAGGTCGCGCGCCGAGGCCTGGAAGCCGGAGCCATGGAAGCCCGACGTCTGGTAGCCGGAGCTCTCGCGCAGCATCTCGCGCGGCAGGTCGTTGCCCGGACCCTGTACCGTCTTCAGCGCCAGGCCGACCGGCTGCACCCCACGGGCCTGCAGGTCGGCGATGATGCTCGCGTAGCAGGGGCGCATCGCCGTGGCCAGCGCGCGGCCGAACTCGCTGGCGAGGAGGCGGTGCGACTCCGGGTCGTTGTTGACCGCGAGGATCGCGCGGCGCAGCGCCCGGCCGATGAGCTCCGGACGCAGCGGGTTGTGCTCGGGGTCGGGCTCGCCGGCGTGGAGCAGCGCGGCGACGTAGCCGTCGAGTTCGCGGAGCTCCCATTCACACTCGTGCACGATCTGCATGCTCAGGCGGTCGGCCGAAACGCGCTCGTCGACCTCGTCCTCGCCCACCAGGCTGAGCGATTCCCACGAGGTGGTCGCAAGCGAGCGGGTCGAGGTCCGGGGTTCGGCGGCCTCGAGCACGCGATCCCGCAGACCCGCGCCGAAGACCAGGTTGAAGTCGGGCAGCTTGCGGCGCAGGTCGAACTGCGTGGCGGCCATCAGCTGGCGCGTGCTGGCGCTGGCGAACGACGAGGATTGCAGCGCGAGCGTCTGCCCCAGACGGTCGGCAGCCGCCGTGACGGTGGCCTGGATGCGCAGGCATGCCGCGTTCAAGGCGGCCTGGACGTTGGGTGCGTTCACGGAGTCGGCAAAGAGGCGGGCGGACCGTTGCAGCGGTCCGCCCGCAGGCGGGTCACTTGTTCAGGGCGTCACGGATCTCGCGCAGCAGCACGATGTCCTCGGCGGGCGCGGCCGGCGCAGCCGCGGGTTCGTCCTTCTTCAGTCGGTTGATCTGCTTGATCATCAGGAAAATGATGAAGGCGAGGATCGCGAAGTTCAGCGCGACCGTGATGAAGTTGCCATAGGCGAACACGGCACCGGCCTTCCTGGCCTCGGCGAGCGGCAGGCCGGCGGCCTGTCCGGCCAGCGCGACGTAGTAGTTCGAGAAATCGAGGCCGCCGAACAGCTTGCTGACGATCGGCATGATCAGGTCGCCGACGACCGAGTCGACGATCTTGCCGAAGGCGCCGCCGATGATCACGCCGACGGCGAGATCGATCACATTGCCCTTGACGGCAAACTCCTTGAACTCGCTGAAGAAAGACATGCGCGGTCTCCTGAGGACGTTGATGGCTGCCGAGGCGGGCCCTGTGCCCGCACCGCAAGCGAGTATTCCCGAGCTTTGCGGCAAGTCAAGCTGAGCTGGCGCGCAGCTTGCTGCAACTGCAGACAGCGCGCCGGCCTCGGATCGGGGCACTCTGTCGATTAGAATCGATGGTTGTTCAAGAATCAAAGCGCTAGCCCAAGGAATTCCATGAGTGAGCAGCAAGTCGATCACAGCAAACGGACCTGGCTGATCGCCTCGTCCTGTGCCGGTGTTGCGGGAGGTGTCGCAACCGCCGTGCCGTTTGTCAGCACTTTCCAGCCTTCGGAGCGCGCGCGCGCGGCCGGCGCGGCTGTCGAAGCTGACATCAGCGCCCTCAAACCGGGCGAGAAGATGACGGTCGAGTGGCGTGGCAAGCCGGTCTGGATCCTGCGCCGCACGCCCGAGCAACTGGAATCGCTGAAGAAGACCGACGCGCTGGTGGCCGACCCGAAGTCCGAACGCAAGCCCGCGGAAGTCACACCGATGGAGACCACTCGCAACGAGTGGCGCTCGATCAAGCCCGAGATCCTGGTCGTCGTGGGCATCTGCTCGCACCTCGGCTGCTCGCCGTCGGATCGCCTGGTGGCCGGCCCTCAGCCCTCGCTGCCGGACGATTGGCAGGGGGGCTTCCTGTGCCCTTGCCATGGCTCGACCTTTGACCTGGCCGGACGGGTGTTCAAGAACAAGCCGGCGCCGGACAACCTCGAGGTGCCCCCCTACACATTCCTGTCCGACAGCAAGCTGCTGATCGGCGAGGCCAAGGCCTGAGCAGCGCGAGGACACCATGGCCGAATTCAAGACCGCCCCCGCCGACGCGCCGCTCGCCCAGAAGCTGATGACCTGGGTCGACAACCGCTTTCCCGCGACCAAGCTCTACAAGGAGCACCTGTCCGAGTACTACGCGCCGAAGAACTTCAACTTCTGGTACTTCTTCGGTTCGCTGGCGATGCTGGTGCTGGTGATCCAGATCGTCACCGGCATCTTCCTGGTGATGAACTACAAGCCCGATGCGAGCCTCGCTTTCGCCTCGGTCGAGTACATCATGCGCGACGTGCCCTGGGGCTGGCTGGTGCGCTACATGCACTCCACCGGCGCCTCGGCCTTCTTTGTCGTCGTCTACCTGCACATGTTCCGCGGGCTGTTGTACGGCAGCTACCGCAAGCCGCGCGAGCTGGTCTGGATTTTCGGCTGCGCGATCTTCCTGTGCCTGATGGCCGAGGCCTTCATGGGCTACCTGCTGCCCTGGGGGCAGATGAGCTACTGGGGTGCGCAGGTGATCGTCAACCTGTTCGCCGCGGTGCCCTTCGTCGGGCCGGACCTGGCGCTGCTGATCCGTGGTGACTACGTGGTGAGCGATGCGACACTGAACCGCTTCTTCAGCTTCCACGTCATCGCGGTACCGCTGGTGCTGCTGGGCCTGGTGGTGGCGCACATCATCGCGCTGCACGAAGTGGGTTCGAACAACCCGGACGGGGTCGAGATCAAGGAGAAGAAGTGGCCGAACGGCACGCCGATGGACAGCATCCCCTTCCATCCGTACTACACGGTGCATGACATCCTGGGCGTCAGCGTGTTCCTGATGATCTTCACCGCGATCCTGTTCTTCACGCCCGAGCTCGGTGGCTACTTTCTCGAGTACAACAATTTCATCCCGGCCAACCCGCTGCTGACGCCGGCGCACATCGCCCCGGTGTGGTACTTCACGCCCTACTACTCGATGCTGCGCGCGACCACCGACGTGATGGTCAACGTGCTGGCCGTGCTGACCGGTGTTGGTGCGCTGCTGGCGGTTGTCAAGGGTCGCTTCGGTGGCATGGCCAAGATCGCGGTCGTTGTCGCTGCCGTGGTGGCGATCGCGCTGCTGAAGACCTTCGACGCCAAGTTCTGGGGCGTGGTCGTGATGGGCGGCGCGGTCGTCATCCTGTTCTTCCTGCCCTGGCTGGACCACAGCCCGGTCAAGTCGATCCGCTACCGGCCGGACTGGCACAAGTACGTTTACGGCCTGTTCGTGCTGTTCTTCTTCGTCCTCGGCTACCTGGGCATCCAGCCGCCGACCGCTGCCGGCACGCTGATGGCGCAGATCGGCACGCTGTTCTACTTCGGCTTCTTCCTGCTGATGCCGTGGTGGAGTCAGCTCGGCAGTTTCAAGCCGGTGCCCGACCGCGTGACTTTCGCCGCCCACTGAGCCCGCAGGAGCCCGAGAACATGAAGAAGCTGATTGCCCTGCTGCTGGCCGCACTGGCCTTCGCCGGAACGGCCCGCGCTTCCGAAAGTGAAGTCGCCTGGGACAAGTTTCCCGAGAACAAGCTGACCGACGTGGCTGCGCTGCAGCACGGTGCCAAGCTGTTCGTCAACTACTGCCTGAACTGCCACTCGGCCGCCTACATGCGCTACAACCGCCTGCAGGACATCGGCCTGACGGAGGCGCAGATCAAGGGCAACCTGGTGTTCGCTACCGACAAGGTCGGTGACACGATGAGGGTCGCGCTCGATCCGCAGCATGCCAAGGAGTGGTTCGGTGCGGTGCCGCCCGACCTGACCGTGGTCGCCCGCTCGCGCGCGGGGCACGGCGGCAGCGGTGCCGACTACCTGTACACCTACCTGCGCAGCTACTACCGCGACGAGACCAAGACCACCGGCTGGAACAACATGGTCTTTCCGAGCGTCAGCATGCCGCACGTGCTGTGGGAACTGCAAGGGCAGCGGGCCGCCAGGTTCGTCGAAGACACGGACCCGCACGACGAGAGCAAGAAGGTGCACCGCTTCGCCGGCTACGAACAGCTGACCCCTGGCAAACTGACCCCCTTGGCCTATGACGAGGCCGTGGGTGATCTGGTGGCGTACCTGCAGTGGATGGGTGAGCCGGTGCAGAACCAGCGCAAGCGCATCGGCGTCTGGGTGCTGCTGTTTCTGGCGGTGTTCACCGTCATTGCCTGGCGCCTGAACGCTGCTTACTGGAAAGACGTGAAATGACCCCTGCAGGCCGGAGCGCTTGACGCGCTGGCCGGCCTGTGACGGCGTGAGCGGAGTGGGATGCAAGTCCGCTCCGCTTGCGTTTTTGTGACCGCCCCAGACAACGATAGGAGCCCGCCGCCATGATGGTGCTTTACTCCGGAACCACCGATCCCTACTCGCACCGCTGCCGCTTCGTGCTGTTCGAGAAGGGCATGGACTTCGAGATCCGCGATGTCGACCTGTTCGCGAAGCCCGAAGACATCGCGCTGATGAACCCGTACAACGAGGTGCCGATCCTCGTCGAACGCGACCTCATCCTGTACGAGTCGCACATCATCAACGAGTACATCGACGAGCGCTTTCCGCACCCGCAGCTGATGCCCGGCGATCCGGTGGCGCGCGCGCGCGTGCGGCTGTTCCTGTTCAATTTCGAAAAGGAGCTGTTCGCGCACGTGAACCTGCTCGAAGGCCGCAGCGGCGTCAAGGCGACCGACAAGCAGCTCGAGAAGGCGCGCAGCCAGATCCGTGACCGGCTCACGCAGCTCGCGCCGATCTTCCTGAAGAACAAGTACATGCTGGGCGACGATTTTTCGATGCTCGACGTCGCGATCGCGCCGCTGCTGTGGCGCCTCGACTACTACGCGATCGACCTGTCGAAGAACGCGCTGCCCTTGCTGAAGTACGCCGAGCGCATCTTCTCGCGCCCGGCCTACATCGAGGCGCTGACGCCGTCCGAGAAGGTGATGCGTAAGTAAGTCGGGCCGCAGGAGCGCCACGATGACGATCCCCGTCACGCCGGACACCCAGGGCGCCTCCACGCGGCCTTACCTGATCCGTGCGCTGCACGATTGGTGCACCGACAACGGCTTCACGCCCTACCTGGCGGTCTACGTCGATGCCTCGGTGCAGGTGCCCAACGAGTACGTCAAGAACAGCGAGATCGTTCTCAACGCCAGCTTCGAGGCCACCAGCAGCCTGCAACTCGGCAACGAGTTCGTCAGTTTCAAGGCCCGCTTCGGCGGCACGGCCCGCGAGATCGTCGTGCCGGTCGATCACATCATCGCCATCTATGCGCGCGAGAACGGCCAGGGCATGGCCTTTCCTGCGCCACCGCAGGCGCCGCCAGCCGGCGTGGAGCCGGTCGGAGAGGGCAGCAGCGGCGACGCCGGTGCGGCCCGCAGCGGCCTGCGGCTCGCCGCCTCACCGGCAGAGGAGTCGGTGTCCGGCGAAGCCGATGCCGTCGACGACCTCTCGCCCGACAGCGAGCCCCCGCCCGAGCCCTCCGGCGGTGGTCGCCCTTCGCTCAAGCGCGTCAAGTGATCGCGGGGCGCGCCGGCGTCGCAGGGCGCCGGCACTCCTACAATCTTCACGGTACGCCGGCTTAGCTCAGTTGGTAGAGCACCCGCCTTGTAAGCGGAAGGTCTTCGGTTCGATTCCGAAAGCCGGCACCAGTCACAAATGAGCGGGTCGGTCAGTGTCAGCCGGCCATCTGACCCCGATGCGCGGGGCTTTTCCGCGGTTCGGCGAGGCGGTGTGGCTTACAATGCCAGCACTTCGACGACAAACCGGCCGCACGATTGGGCGGATCCAGGAACCCGTGACCTGCGTCGAGAGAACCCGTCGCCTCGCGCTGCTTAGCGCGATCCGCGTTCGGTAGATGAGCCCGCGGCCCTGGTCCTCCAGATTGCCTGCGGGCTTTTTCTTTTGTTCGGCAGACGGCTCGGTGGTCAGATCCTGGCGAGCAGTGCTTCGGTCAGCAACAGTGCGCGTTCGCGTTCGGCGTGGCCTCCCAACATCAGACAGTGCCCGCGCTCGAACAGCACGTTCTCGGCCAGTTCGCACAGCACCGGCATCATGCCGCGGGCGACCAGCATCAGGTCGTCGATGTCCAGGCCTCGCAGTGCGCGGGTCAGCTCGGTGGCGGCGGTGCGGTACTCGCTCGCGTGCATGCCCATCTGCTTGGTCTCGAGGACGCGCATCAGGCACAGCGAAGTGCGCAGGGTTTCGTCCTGCAGGTCGGAAATCAGGGGGTAGGGCAAGGCAAGTCCTTTCGCGGCATCGCCATGGGCGGCGTGCCCCCGTCATATCGGACGCAAAGGCGCGTGTCTTGAGTGCCGTTGTCACGCTGGCATGCGCCCATCCGGACCGGCGGCTGAACTCCGGCGCTCGGGCACCGTCTCCTTGACCAGATCAGATTGAAGCTTGGACAAGGGCTCGTTGCAGCGGTTCGTGTGTGTGGGTTGCTGAGGTTCGAAGCAACACAGCGACCCGGTGCAGCGCCCGCGCTGAGGTTTGCCGTTCGGCCCTCTGGACAAGGCACCGAAGACCGCAACGAGCCGAAGAACGACGGGGGTGATTTGACAGGGTTGAATGCGAGTTGGTATGAGTCGGTCGACCGTGGTTGGCGGCGCAGCCGCACGAGCCTTGTCCTGCATCAGGCGCTTGCAGGCGCATCGCGCGTAAATTGCCCGGATTCCCCGGACTGCCGTCCCCGGGGGCGGAGACGTCGAACGTGCTTGCCGCCTACATCACCCACGCCGAGTGCGCTCGCCATGAAATGGGCCCCGAGCACCCCGAATGCCCCGAGCGCTTGGCGGCCATCCACGACCATCTGCTGGTCAAGGGCCTGCTGGACTACATGATCTGGTACGACGCACCGCTGGCGACCGTCGAACAACTGGCCCGCGCCCACTCGGCCCTGCATGTGCACGAGATCCTGGCGGCATCGCCGGCTGAAGGCCACCGGCAGATCGACCCCGACACCCGCATGAATCCGTTCACGGTGAATGCCGCCCTGCGGGCCGCGGGCGCGGCGGTGCTGGCCACCGACCTGGTGCTGGCCGGCGAGGTGCCGGCGGCGTTCTGCTGTGTCCGCCCGCCGGGGCACCATGCCGAGCGTGCCGCGGCCATGGGCTTTTGCTTCTTCAACAACGTCGCCGTCGGCATCCGCCATGCGCTCGACGTGCACGGCCTGCAGCGCGTGGCGCTGGTCGACTTCGACGTGCACCACGGCAACGGCAGCGAGGACATCCTGCGCGGCGACGAGCGTGTGCTGATGTGCTCCATCTTCGAGAAGGACCTCTACCCGTTCTCGGGCGGCGAGTGCAACGATGCCAACATGGTCAACGTCGGCTTGCCGACGCGCTCTGGTAGCGACGCGTTCCGCCACGCCGTCACGCACAGCTGGTTGCCGGCACTGGCGGCCTTCCGGCCGCAGCTGATCTATGTCTCGGCCGGTTTCGACGGCCACCGCGAAGACGACATGGGCAACCTGGGGCTGGTGGAAGCAGACTACGGGTGGGTCACGCAACAACTGATGGCGGTGGCGCGGCAGCACTGTCAGGGCCGTGTCATCTCCTGCCTCGAAGGTGGCTATGTGCTCAGCCCGCTGGCGCGCAGCGCCGCGGCGCATGTCAGAGTACTGATCGGCGCAGACTGAACCCATGGACAAACACTTCCTCACCCCGCTCTTCGCGCCCGAATCGATCATCGTCCTGGCCGGACCGCCCGGCGACCCGACCGGCCAGACCCCGCAGGCCCGGGTGCTGCACGAGGCCTTGCGGGCCCAGCCCTATGGCGGCAGCCTGCAGTTCCTGGACATCCACGCCAGCGGCACGCTGGCCGATCTGGCCCAGGCGCGGGCCGACCTAGCCATCATCGCGCTGCCCCCCGACGAAGTGGCTGCGGCGCTCGAGGTCGCCTGCCGTCTGGCGTGCCGCTCGGCGCTGGTCATCTCGAGCGGCATCGGCGCCGAGAAGGCCGATGCGCTGAAGAAGATCGCACGCCGCGAAGGCGTCCATCTGCTGGGCCCCAACGGCCTGGGCTTCCAGCGCCCGCTGCTGCAGCTCAACGCCAGTGCCGCCGGACCCCTGGCCAAACCCGGCTCGCTGGCACTGGTGTCGCAATCCGGCGCGCTGACGGCCTCCGTGCTCGACTGGGCCCGCAAGAACGCGGTGGGCTTCTCCACCGTCGTCTCCCTCGGCCCCAACACCTCGGTCGACATTGCCCAGGTGCTGGACTTTCTGGCCAATGACGCGCAGACGCACAGCATCGTCGTCTACGTCGAAGGCATCTCGAGCGCGCGCCATTTCATGAGCGCGCTGCGCTCGGCCGCCAAGGCCAAGCCGGTGGTCGTGCTCAAGGCGGGCCGCAAGCCGGCCGGCAACCAGGCGGCGCAGACGCACAGTGGCGCCATCGTCGGCAGCGACGAGGTGTTCGATGCGGCCCTGCGCCGCGCCGGCGCGGTGCGCGTCCGCTCGTTCGTCGAGCTGTTCTCGGCGGCCAAGTGCCTGGCCTCCCGCTACCGCCCGGTCGGACGGCGCCTGGCCATCGTGACCAACGGCGGCGGCCCGGGGGTGCTGGCGGCCGACTGGGTCAACGAACTCTTCCTGCATCTGGGCCGGCTGTCGCCCGAATCGGTCCGCGACCTGGCGCCCCGGTTGCCCGAGCAAGCGTCGCTGGTGGACCTGATCGACCTGTCGGAAGAGGCCGGTCCCGCGCACTACGAGGCCGCCATCTCGGCGGCCTGCGCCGATGCGCAGATCGACGGCGTGCTCGCCGTCTACTCCCCGAAGGTGGGCGTCGACGCGAACGACGTCGCCGGCGTGCTGGTGAACGTCAAGCAGTCGATGGGCAAGCCCTTGCTGTCGTGCTGGATGGGCGATGCGTCGGTGGGGGCAGCGCGCGCGCTGCTCAACGAGGCCGGCATTCCCAGTTTTCGCACGCCCGAGGCAGCCGTCGGCGCCTTCGGCAACATCGCCTCGTTCTATCAGAACCAGTTGCTGCTGCAGCAGACGCCGTCGCCGCTGTCGGCCCTGGCCAAGCCCGACATCGAAGGCGCGCGCCTGGTCATCGAGAGCGTACTAGCCGAGCGCCGCAAGGTCCTGACCGAGATGGAGTCGAAGACGCTGCTCTCGTCCTTCCACATCCCGGTCACGAACACCATCCTCGCCCGCAGCGCGAACGAGGCGATGATGATCGCCACGCAGCTCGGCTTCCCGGTGGCGCTGAAGATCGACTCGTCCGACATCAGCCACAAGTCCGACGTGCAGGGCGTGGCCCTCAACATCATGAACGGCGCCAGTGCGCGCGATACCTACAACGACATGGTGGAGCGCGTCGCACGCCTTCAACCGGGCGCGCGCATCAATGGCGTGACCGTGCAGAAGATGGCGCGCGCCCGGCGCGGTCGGGAGATCTACATCGGCCTCGTCACCGACGATCCGTTCGGCCCGGTGATCGTGTTCGGCGCGGGCGGCACGATGATCGAGCTGATCAACGACCGCGCCATGGAGCTGCCGCCCCTGAACCACTTCCTGGCGCGCCACCTGATCGAACGCTCGCGCGTCGCCGAAACGCTGCTCGAATGGCGCGGTGCCAGTGCGGTGAACCTGGACGCGCTGGAGCAGGTGCTGCTGCGCGTGTCGGAGATGGTGTGCGAGCTGCCGCAGCTGCGCGAGATGGACATCAACCCCATCATCGTGGACGAGTCGGGCGCCGTGGCGGTGGACGCGCGCATCGTCATCGACAACGCGCCCCAGGCGGTGAGCGGCCGCACCGACAACTACAACCACCTGTCCATCCTGCCGTATCCCATGCACTACGAGCAGGTCTGGCCGCTGCGCGGCGGTGGCGAGTACACCGTGCGGCCCATTCACCCCAACGATGCCCAGATGCTGCAGGACCTGATGCACCATCTGTCGCCGCAAAGCCGCTACTTCAGGTTCGTGTCGTCGATGACCGAGCTGTCGCCGTCGATGCTGGCGCGGTTCACGCTGATCGACTACGACCGCGAGATGGCGCTCGTCGCGGTCCTCAAGGAACGCAGCGCATCGGTCGACGGCGAGATCACGGAGACCGAGCGCGTGGTGGGTGTGTCACGCTACATCACCAACCCCGACCAGTCGAGCTGCGAGTTCTCGCTGGTGGTGGCCGACGACTTCAATGGCAAGGGCATCGGCTCGCGGCTGATGGAAAGCATCATGGACGTGGCACGCGAGAAGGGCCTGGCGGAGATCGACGGTCTGGTGCTGGCCAACAACGCCGACATGCTCAAGCTGATGCGGTCGCTGGGCTTCGCGGTCAAGCGCTTCGCGGACGATCCCGACTTCATGCTGGTGAGTCACACCCTGTAGCCGGGGTCGACCGGGCCGCCGTCGCGCACGACGCGGGCGATCCGGCGCCGGCGGCGGTTCACGCCGCAACGACCGTGGGCCGCAACAGATCGGCGATGCCGATGCGTCGTGCGAAATCCTCGCGGACGCGTTCGGCGACCTCGGTCACGGCGCCTGCACCGTCGTCGAGGAAGTCGATCACCGAACGGAACGGGCGCTCGCCGTGCGGTAGCCCGACGATGCGCGCGATCTCGTCGGCCACGGCCTGCGGGTCGGCATGCTCTGGCATCAGCGCGCCGAGGCGCGCGCCGACCTGGTCCATCAGGCCGTCGTAGCGCGAGTAGGCCGCGACGGTCGCCGCGTCGGCCGGCTTGCCCGCGTTCGGGAAATGGGCGGTGCCTTTCGTGAACGCGCCGGGGACCACGATCGAGGTTTCGATGCCGAAGCGGGCCACCTCGTAGGACAGCGTGATCGCGAGCGAATCCATCGCCGCCTTCGCAGCCGCATAGGGCCCCAGGAAGGGCGGGAAGCCGCCGCGCGCCGTGGTGCTGCTCACCCACAGCAGCAACCCCGCTTGCTGCGCGCGCATGAAGGGCAGCGCCGCCTTGTTGACGCGCTGCGTGCCGAAGAGGTTGGTGTCGAACACCGCGACCATCTCGTCCGGGGTGAAGGCTTCGGTCGGCCCGAGCACGAGGTGGCCGGCGTTGTGGACGACGACATCGAGCCGGCCTTGCTCGCCGACGATGTGCTGCACGGCCTGGTCGGCAGATGCCTGCGACAGCACGTCCAGTTCGACGGCCCGCAGGTCGTGGCCTTGCGCGTAGCCCCAGTCGCGCAGTTCGCGAACGCGCGGCGCGTTGCGCCCGGCGATGTCGCGCATGCTGGCGTAGACGGTGTGGCCGGCGGCGGCGAGAGCGCGCGCGGTGAGATGGCCGATGCCGGTGGAGGCGCCGGTCACGAGGATGACGGATTTCATGGTGTGTCCTTGGGTCGGTGGCTGCCTGGGGTCCGTTGCGTGGGATCAGACGATGCCGCCGTTGACGCGCAGCGTCTGGCCATTGATCCAGCCGCCGTCGCGGCCGACGATCAGTGCCACGGCGTTGGCGATGTCTTCGGGCGCGCCGAGCCGCTCCAGTGGTGCGGCCTTGGCCATCCGGTCGATGGTCTCGGGTGACTTGCCGTCGAGGAACAGCGCGGTCGCCGTGGGCCCCGGCGCGACGGCGTTGACGGTGATGCCCTTGCCGCGCAATTCCTTGGCGAGGATGTTCGTCATCACCTCGATCGCGCCCTTCGATGCCGCATACACCGCATAGCCGGGCAGGCCCAGACCGATCACGCTGGTCGAGAAGTTGACGATGCGTCCACCGGTCTGCAGCCGGCCGGCCGCCTCGCGCATGGTGTTGAAGCTGCCCTTGACGTTCACCGCGAACAGGCGATCGAAGGTCTGGTCATCGGTCTCGGCGAGCGGCGGCAGGCCGGCCGGCATGATGCCGGCGTTGTTGACCAGCACGTCGATGCGGCCGTAGGCGCGCACGGCTTCGTCGAACAGGTGGCGCACGGCGGCCGCGTCGGCGACATCGGCCTGCACCGCGATGGCCCGTCCGCCGGCGGCGGTGATGGGATCGACGACCTTGGCGGCTTGCGCCGCATTGCCGGCGTAGTTGACGACGACCGCGTAGCCGTCCTGCGCAAGACGCTTGGCGATGGCGGCGCCGATGCCGCGCGAGGCGCCGGTGACGATGGCGACCTGGGGGGTGTTCATGGCTGTGCTCCTGATCGAAGGGGGGCTGGTCCGGGTCCGCCAGCGATTCCGGCGGGTCGGTGAAGCGAATTGTTCTGTAGGTGAATGAATAGATAAATGCACTAAAGTTGGCAGGACTATCCAAAAACAGAAAACAATGGGGGCCCCTCCGCATGGACCGTTTGGACGCGATGCAGGTGTTCGTTCGCATCGTCGAACTCGGCAGCTTCACCAAAGCGGCCGACGAACTGCAGCTGCCCCGTGCGACGGTGACGCACGTCATCCAGCAGCTCGAACGACGTTTGGGCGTGCGACTGCTTCACCGCACCACGCGGCAGGTGAGCGCGACGCTGGACGGCGAGGCCTACCACCGGCGCTGCCAGCGCCTGCTGGCCGACGTCGAAGAGGCCGAGTCGGCCTTCAGTCAGTCGGCAGTCAAGCCCAAGGGGAAGTTGCGCGTGGACCTGCAGGGCACGCTCGCGATGCATTTCCTGCTGCCGCACCTCGGGGGCTTCTTTGCCAGCTACCCCGACATCGAGCTCGAGATCGGCCTCGGCGACCGGCTCGCCGACCTGGTGCGTGAAAGCATCGACTGCGTGCTGCGGGCCGGCGAGCCGCGCGACTCGAGCATGGTGGGACGGCGCGTCGCACTGCTCGAGCAGGTGACCTGCGCCAGCGCGGCCTACCTCGACACGCACGGCGAACCCGCGACGGCCGAGGCCTTGCGGGCGCACCGGGCCGTCAACTATGCCGGGGTCAACGGCAAGGTCTATCCCTTCGAGTTCGTCGTCAACGGCCAGCCGCGGGCCATGCAGCTGCGGGGCTCGGTGACGGTGAGCCATGCCGATGCCTACGTGGCCTGCTGCGAGGCCGGTCTGGGGCTCGTGCAGCTGCCGCGCTATCACGTCGAGCGCCAGCTGGCCGCCGGCACGCTGAGAGAGGTGTTGCCGCAATGCCGGCCCGCCCCGATGCCGGTCACGTTGCTCTACCCGCACCACCGGCAGCTGTCGCCGCGCGTGCGCGTCTTCGTCGACTGGGTGGCCGACCGGATGCGGCAGGGCGCATGATGCGCCGCGTCGCTGTTGCGCCGTGCTGCCCGGCTTGCCAATCGGACCAGGAACTTCCGGGCCGTGCGCTCGTCCACCGCGAAGGCGATCCGCCGGCCTGCGGCCGTTGTGCAGGCAAGCCGCCGCCCGCGGGCCGGCGGGTGTCCAAACCGGGGAGACAGGCATGAACAAGTTGATCTACGGCGTGGCCCTGCTGGCCTTTGCCGTGGCCGTGGGAGGCCTGGTGTACTGGCGCAACCGCGTGCCGTCCCAGGTCCCCGCCGTGGTGCCGCCGCCGGCCGAGGTGGCCGCGCCGCCGGAAGCGGCCTCGGCGCCTGCAGAGCCGGCCATCCGCCATCCGATCCCGGCGTCCGCACCCGAAGACACGGGGAGCGCCGCGCTGCCCGCGCTGGCGCAGTCCGACCCCGTTGTCCGGTCCGCCCTGGTCGAGCTGTTCGGTCGCCAGTCCGTGCTGTCCTTCCTTCAGCTCGACGGCTTCGCGCGCCGCGTCGTGGCCACGGTGGACAACCTGGCGCGGCCGCATGCGGCGCCGCGGCTGTGGCCGGTCAACCCGATGCCGGGTCGTTTCAGCGTCGAGCCCGGGGCCGGGGGGGAGGTGATCGGCGCGAGCAATGCCGCGCGCTACGCGGCCTTCGTGTCCTTTGCCGAAGCCACCGACACCGGCCGTGCGGTGGCGCTCTATGTGCGGCTGTACCCGCTGTTCCAGCAGGCCTACCAGGAGCTGGGCTACCCGCGCGGCTACTTCAACGACCGGCTGGTCGACGTCATCGACCACCTGCTGCAGACGCCGGAGCCTGCGGGCCCGTTGGCAGTCGTGCTGACCGAGGTGAAGGGTCCGGTCCAACCGTCGCGGCCCTGGGTGCGCTACGAGTTTGCCGACCCGACGCTGGAGGCGCGATCGGCGGGGCAGAAGATGCTGTTGCGAATGGGGCCGCAGCAGAGGCAGGGCCTGAAGGCGAAGCTGGTGGAGATTCGCGCGCAGATCACGCGTGCACCGGCTGGGCGGTGAGCTTGTCCGGGAGTTGAGTCGTCTGCGCGGGCACCGCGCCGGGCCGCTGTGTTGCGTTCATGTCCCCCAGGCCGGGCGCCGCCCGGCCTTCCTCCTTTACTTCACTCCACACAGCGGCCCGTCACGGCGCTTCGATCTACCGGGGTGTGCTGGGGTTGGAAAACCTTCGCATGCCCGATGGCCTGGTCAGCAGTGCGCCCCAGACAAGCTCTCAGCGCATCGCCGCCGCCTCTTCGCCGTTGGCGAGATGCTGTCGCATCAGCCGCTGGGCCTGCTCGGCATCGTGCGCGCGCAGCGCGGCCATGAGCTGGCGGTGCTCGTTCAAGGAAGCTTCCAGGCGGCCCTGCTTGAACAGCGAGTGGTGGCGGTTGAGCTTCATCACCTTGCGCAGGTCGGCAACCATCTGCACGCGCCAGCGGTTGTCGGCCAGTTCGAGCAGGCGCAGGTGGAAGCGCTCGTTGGCGGCGAAGAAGCGGTCGCGGTCGCCCAGGTTGAGCTCGAGTTGCTGGTGCAAGGCTTCCAGTTCCGCCAGCTGTTCGGGTGCGATCCTCGCCGCCACCGCGGCCGCAGCGTCGCTTTCGAGCAGCGCGAGCAGGTGGAACACCTCCGACAGGTCGCGCGCCGACACCTCGGTGACATAGGCGCCACGGCGCAGCTTCATCGTCACCAGGCCCTCGGCGGCCAGCACTTTCAGCGCCTCGCGCAGCGGCGTGCGGCTGATGCCGTACTCGACGGCGAGCGCTTTCTCGTCGATCCAGCTGCCCGGCGCGAGCCGGTGCGACAGGATGCGCGTGCGCAGGGCCTCGGCAACCTGTTCGTACAGCGCGCGGTCGGGCAGCGCGCCGGCATCGTGGCCGGCCGGCGTGCGGTCCAGGACGGAGCTGGTGAGTGAAACGGTCGGTTCGGGCATGGGTGCCTGGCGGCTGCCTTGGTGCAGTGCACACAAGGCGTGTTTGTAATTCAGTTTTGAATTATGATCGTGACTCAGCTCGTCGTCCAGCCCGAACCACCGTGCCGGATGCGCGCCGCGCCCGTCGCAGCGGCGCTTTGCACACCGTTCACCGCAGGAAAGAGTCGCCATGTCCGATCGCCCCGTACTTTCGCCCGAGGATCTGGCGGCCTGGCACAAGGCCGCCGCGAAGTCGGCCCCCGGCGGCGACGTGTCGGCGCTGAACTGGGTCACGCCCGAGGGCATCACCGTCAAGCCGCTGTACACCGCGGCCGACCTTCAGGGCCTGCCGCACATCGACACGCTGCCCGGCTTCGCGCCCTACCTGCGCGGCCCGCAGGCCACGATGTACGCGGTGCGGCCCTGGACCATCCGCCAGTACGCCGGCTTCTCGACCGCCGAGGAATCGAACGCCTTCTACCGCAAGGCGCTGGCCGCCGGCGGGCAGGGTGTGAGCGTCGCCTTCGACCTGGCCACCCACCGCGGCTACGACAGCGACCACCCGCGCGTGACCGGCGACGTCGGCAAGGCCGGCGTGGCGATCGACAGCGTGGAGGACATGAAGATCCTGTTCGACGGCATCCCGCTCGACAAGGTGTCGGTGTCGATGACGATGAACGGCGCGGTGCTGCCGGTGCTGGCCGGCTACATCGTCGCGGCCGAAGAGCAGGGCGTGAGCCAGGACCAGCTGAGCGGGACCATCCAGAACGACATCCTCAAGGAGTTCATGGTCCGCAACACCTACATCTTCCCGCCCGAGCCGAGCATGCGGGCCATCGGCGACATCATCGAGTACACGGCGCAGAACATGCCGCGCTTCAACTCGATCTCGATCTCCGGCTACCACATGCAGGAGGCCGGCGCGAACCAGGCGCTGGAGCTGGCCTTCACGCTGGCCGACGGCAAGGAGTACGTGCGCACCGCGCTCGCCAAGGGCCTGAGCGTCGACGAGTTCGCCGGCCGCCTGAGCTTCTTCTGGGCGATCGGGATGAACTTCTACCTCGAGATCGCCAAGATGCGCGCCGCGCGCCTGCTGTGGTGGAAGATCATGCAGGAGTTCGAGCCCAGGAACCCGAAGAGCCTGATGCTGCGCACCCACTCGCAGACCTCGGGCTGGAGCCTGACCGAGCAGGACCCGTACAACAACGTGGTGCGCACCACCATCGAGGCGATGGCGGCAGTGTTCGGCGGCACGCAGAGCCTGCACACCAATGCGCTCGACGAGGCGATCGCGCTGCCCACCGAGTTCAGCTCGCGCATCGCGCGCAACACCCAGCTCATCATCCAGGAAGAGACCCACATCACCAACGTGGTCGACCCCTGGGCCGGCAGCTACATGATGGAGAAGCTGACGCAGGACATGGCCGACGCCGCCTGGGCCATCATCGAGGAGGTCGAGGCGATGGGCGGCATGACCAAGGCGGTGGACTCCGGCTGGGCCAAGCTCAAGATCGAGGCCAGCGCCGCCGAGAAGCAGGCCCGCATCGACTCCGGCAAGGACGTGATCGTCGGCGTCAACAAGTACAAGCTCGGCAAGGAAGACGCGGTCGACTTCCTCGACATCGACAACGTGAAGGTGCGCGACAGCCAGATCGAGCGGCTCGAGGCGATCCGCGCGCGCCGTGACTCGGGCAAGGTGCAGGCCGCGCTGGACGCGCTGACACAATGCGCCGAATCGGCCCAGGGCAACCTGCTCGACCTGAGCGTCAAGGCGATCCGCCTGCGCGCCACGGTCGGCGAGGTGTCCTCGGCGCTCGAGAAGGTCTGGGGGCGCCACCGCGCCGATACGCAGAAGGTGACCGGCGTGTACGCAGCTGCCTACGACTCGGCCGAAGGCTGGGAACAACTCAAGACCGAGATCGCCGCGTTCGCCGACGACCACGGCCGCCGGCCGCGCGTGATGATCGCCAAGCTCGGCCAGGACGGCCACGACCGTGGCGCCAAGGTGGTGGCCACCGCCTTCGCCGACCTCGGCTACGACGTCGACATGGGTCCGCTGTTCCAGACCCCCGACGAATGCGCGCGCCAGGCGATCGAGAACGACGTGCATGCGATCGGCGTGTCCACGCTGGCCGCCGGCCACAAGACGCTGGTGCCGGCCATCGTGGCCGAGCTGAAGAAGCAGGGCGCCGACGACATCATCGTGTTCGTCGGCGGCGTGATCCCGCGCCAGGACTACGACTTCCTCTACGAGGCCGGCGTCAAGGGCATCTACGGCCCCGGCACGCCGATCCCGGCCTCGGCGAAGGACGTGCTCGAGCAGATCAAGAAGGCCATCGCCGCCCATTGAGCCGATGGCTGCCGTCCCCGACCAGACGCTGATCGACGGCGTGCTCGGCCCGGCCGGGCCGGTGCAGCGCCGCGCCATCGCCAAGACCATCACGCTGCTCGAGTCCTCGCGCGAGGACCACCGGCTGCGCGCCGACGAACTGATCAACACGCTGCTGCCGCACAGTGGCCGCTCGCTGCGGCTGGGCATCTCGGGCGTGCCGGGGGTCGGCAAGTCCACCTTCATCGAGAGCCTGGGGCTGTTCCTGGTGGAGCGCGGCCACCGCGTCGCGGTGCTGGCGGTGGACCCGTCGTCCAGCGTCTCGGGCGGCTCCATCCTCGGCGACAAGACGCGCATGGAGCGGTTGTCGGTCGACGAGCGCGCCTACATCCGCCCCAGCCCGGCCTCGGGCACGCTGGGCGGCGTGGCCGAGAAGACGCGCGAGGCCATGCTGGTGGCCGAGGCGGCGGGCTACGACGTGGTGATCGTGGAGACCGTCGGCGTCGGCCAGAGCGAGATCGCGGTGGCCGGCATGACCGACATGTTCGTGCTGCTGCAGCTGCCCAATGCCGGCGATGACCTGCAGGCCATCAAGAAGGGCGTGATGGAGCTGGCCGACCTGGTGGTGATCAACAAGGCCGACCTCGACGAGGCCGCCGCGACGCGCGCGCGGGCGCAGATCACGTCGGCACTGCGGCTGCTGGGGCAACACGGCCACGCCGACCGCGCGGCGCACGACGCGATGTCATGGCATCCGCAGGTGCTGCAGCTCAGTGCGCTCAAGGGCGCGGGGCTGCCCGAGTTCTGGGCCAATGTCGAGCTCTTCCGCGAGCTGCAGAAGCAGAGCGGCCGGCTCGCCGCGCGCCGCCACCAGCAGGACCAGGCCTGGATGTGGGAGCGCATCGAGACCGGCCTGAAGGCGCGCTTTCGCAACCACCCACGCGTGCGCGAGGCGCTGGCCGCCACCAGCGCCGAGGTGCGCGCCGGCCGCCTGGCGGCTTCGGTCGCAGCGCGCCGGCTGCTCGACCTCGCCGACTGATCCCCGCGAATCTTTCGCTGCTTCGTCCCACCCGACACATCCATTTAGGCCGAGAGGACCACCGACATGCACGACATCATCGAAGAGCTCAAGCGCCGCCGCGCCCGCGCCCGCCTGGGCGGCGGCGAAAAGCGCATCGAAGCGCAGCACGGCAAGGGCAAGCTCACCGCGCGCGAGCGCATCGAGCTGCTGCTCGACGCCGGCACCTTCGAGGAATGGGACATGTTCGTCGAGCACCGCTGCACCGACTTCGGCATGGCCGACAACAAGATCCCCGGCGACGGCGTCGTCACCGGCTACGGCATGATCAACGGCCGCCTGGTGTTCGTCTTCAGCCAGGACTTCACCGTGTTCGGCGGCGCGCTCAGCGAGGCGCACGCCGAGAAGATCTGCAAGGTGATGGACCAGGCGATGAAGGTCGGCGCGCCGGTGATCGGCCTGAACGACTCCGGCGGCGCGCGCATCCAGGAAGGCGTGGCCTCGCTGGGCGGCTATGCCGAGGTGTTCCAGCGCAACGTGATGGCCTCGGGCGTGGTGCCGCAGATCAGCCTGATCATGGGGCCGTCGGCCGGCGGCGCCGTCTATTCGCCGGCAATGACCGACTTCATCTTCATGGTGAAGGACAGCAGCTACATGTTCGTCACCGGCCCCGAGGTGGTGAAGACGGTGACGCACGAGGAAGTGACCGCCGAGGAGCTGGGCGGCGCGACCACCCACACCACCAAGAGCGGCGTCGCCGACATGGCCTTCGAGAACGACGTCGAGGCCATCCTGATGCTGCGGCGCTTCTACAACTACCTGCCGCTGAACAACCGCGAGAAGGCGCCGGTGCGCCTAGGCGGCGACCCGGCCGAGCGGCTGGACTATTCGCTCGACACGCTGGTGCCGGACAACGCCAACAAGCCCTACGACATGAAGGAGCTGATCCTGAAGGTCGCCGACGACGGCGACTTCTTCGAACTGCAGCCCGAGTACGCGAAGAACATCCTGATCGGCTTCGCGCGCATGGAGGGGCAGACGGTCGGCATCGTCGCCAACCAGCCGCTGGTGCTGGCCGGCTGCCTGGACATCAAGAGCAGCATCAAGGCCGCGCGCTTCGTGCGCTTCTGCGATGCCTTCAACATCCCGGTGGTGACCTTCGTCGACGTGCCGGGCTTCATGCCCGGCACCAGCCAGGAGTACGGCGGCATCATCAAGCACGGCGCGAAACTGCTGTATGCCTACGCCGAGTGCACCGTGCCCAAGGTCACCGTGATCACGCGCAAGGCCTACGGCGGCGCCTACGACGTGATGAGTTCCAAGCACCTGCGCGGCGATGTCAACTTCGCGTGGCCGAACGCCGAGATCGCGGTGATGGGCGCGAAGGGCGCGGTGGAGATCATCTTTCGCGAGGACAAGGGCGACCCGGCCAAGCTGGCTGCGAAGGAGGCCGAATACAAGGCGCGCTTCGCCAACCCGTTCGTCGCCGGCGCGCGCGGCTACATCGACGACGTGATCCAGCCGCACGAAACGCGCAAGCGCATCTGCCGATCGCTGGTGATGCTGCGCGACAAGAAGCTCGAGAACCCGTGGCGCAAGCACGGCAATATTCCTCTTTGACGCGGCGAGGGAACGACAGCATGTTCACCAAGATCCTGATCGCGAACCGCGGGGAAATCGCCTGCCGCGTCATCAAAACGGCCAAGAAGCTCGGCATCGCGACGGTCGCGGTCTATTCCGAGGCCGACCGCGACGCGCGCCACGTGGAGCTCGCCGACGAATCGGTGCTGCTCGGGCCGGCACCGAGCCGCGAGTCCTATCTGGTGGCCGACAAGATCATCGCGGCCGCGAAGCAGACCGGCGCGCAGGCCATCCACCCGGGCTACGGCTTCCTGTCCGAGAACGAGGACTTCGCGCGCCGTGTCGAGGAAGAGGGCCTGGTCTTCATCGGCCCGAAGCACTACTCGATCGCTGCGATGGGCGACAAGATCGCCTCGAAGAAGCTCGCCAACGAGGCCCGGGTCAACACCATTCCCGGCTGGAACGACGCGATCGAGTCGGCCGAGCGCGCGGTCGAGATCGCGAAGGGCATCGGCTACCCGGTGATGATCAAGGCCAGCGCCGGCGGCGGCGGCAAGGGCCTGCGCGTGGCTTTCGACGACAAGGAGGCCTTCGAGGGTTTCTCGTCCTGCCGCAACGAGGCGCGCAACAGCTTCGGCGACGACCGTGTGTTCATCGAGAAGTTCGTCGAGGAGCCGCGCCACATCGAGATCCAGGTGCTGGGCGATGCGCACGGCAACGTGGTCTACCTGCTCGAGCGCGAGTGCTCGATCCAGCGCCGCCACCAGAAGGTGATCGAGGAGGCCCCCAGTCCCTTCATCAGCGACACCACGCGCAAGGCGATGGGCGAGCAGGCCGTGGCGCTGGCCAAGGCGGTGAAGTACCAGAGCGCGGGCACGGTGGAGTTCGTGGTCGGCAAGGACCAGAGCTTCTACTTCCTCGAGATGAACACGCGGCTGCAGGTCGAGCACCCGGTCACCGAATGCATCACCGGGGTCGACCTGGTCGAGCTGATGATCCGCGTGGCCGCCGGCGAGAAGCTGCCGTTCGCGCAGACCGACATCCGGCGCAACGGCTGGGCGATGGAATGCCGCATCAACGCCGAGGACCCGTTCCGCAACTTCCTGCCATCCACCGGCCGCCTGGTGCGCTACCAGCCGCCGGTGCAGACGATGGAAGCCGCGTTGCCGATGCCGCCCGACGGCGGCGTGCGGGTGGACACCGGCGTCTACGAAGGCGGCGAGATCCCGATGTACTACGACTCGATGATCGCCAAGCTCATCGTGCACGGCCGCGACCGGCTCGACGCGATCGCGAAGATGCGCGAGGCGCTCAACGCCTTCGTCATCCGCGGCATCAGCAGCAACATCCCGTTCCAGGCAGCGCTGCTGGCGCACCCGAAATTCGTCGCCGGCGACTTCAACACCGGCTTCATCGCCGAGCACTTTCCGAAGGGCTTCAAGGCCTCGGACGTGGTGCACGAGGACCCGGACTTCGTTGTCGCGCTGGCCGCAGCGGTGAACCGCAAGTACCTGGCGCGCTCGGCGGCGATCAGCGGTCAGCTGCCCGGGCACGGCCTGCGCATCACCGCCGACTACGTGGTGCGGGTGCGCGGCGAGCAAGGCGCGGCAAGCTACCGGCCGGTGCACGTGCAGGCGAACGGTTCGGTGAACGTGACGGTCGATGGCAAGCACTACCAGTTCGAGAGCGACTGGCGCTACGGCGAGGTGCGCATCGGCGGCAGCTGCAACGGCAAGCCCTTCACCGCCCAGGTCGAACGCCAGGGTCTTGAACTGCGCATCAGCCACAACGGCTTGCGCATCGACGTGCTGGTGCTGTCGCCGCTGGCCGCCGAGCTGCAGAAGCTGATGCCCTACAAGGCGCCACCCGATACGAGCAAGTTTCTCCTCGCGCCGATGCCGGGCCTGCTGGCCGACGTGGTGGTGAAGCCCGGCCAGACCGTGGTGGCCGGCGAAAAGCTTGCCGTGGTGGAGGCGATGAAGATGGAGAACATCCTCATCGCTGCGCAGGACGGCACCGTGGCCGAAGTGCTGGCCGGCAAGGGCGAGAGCCTGTCGGTCGACCAGCCGATCATCCGTTTCGCGTGAGGTGGCGATGAGCAGCAAGCCCTTTCGCATCCTCGGTCTGCAGCAGATCGCCATCGGCGGCCCCGACAAGCAGCGCCTGCGCGCGCTGTGGGTCGACATGCTCGGCCTGGCGGTCACAGGCCATTTCGTCTCCGAGCGCGAGAACGTCGACGAGGACATCTGCGCGATGGGTCGCGGCGCGCACGCGGTCGAGGTCGACCTGATGCAGCCGGTCGATCCGGACAAGAAGCCCGCGGTGCATGCCACGCCGCTGAACCATGTGGGCCTGTGGGTCGACGATCTGCCGAAGGCCGTCGAGTGGATGACGGCGAACGGCGTGCGCTTCGCCCCGGGCGGCATCCGCAAGGGCGCGGCGGGCCACGACATCTGCTTCATCCACCCGAAGGGCAACGACGAGTTCCCGGTGGGTGGCGAGGGCGTGCTGATCGAGCTGGTGCAGGCGCCGGCGGAGGTGGTCGCAGCGCTGGGCTGAGCGCGTGGCGATCGCGTGCCGGTCCTTGCAGTGCGGCCCCTGGATGCTCTGCTCGGGCCAGCTATCGGCGGATTCCCGTCGCGTTGGCGGCGCGCCTTGGTAGACTCGTGTAACCGAGAGGGCAGTGCCGGCACCGTGCCGCCAGCCTTGCACTCGAGGTTGCAGCACGGGTCCGGGAGGGAGGCGAACCGACGTTGTTCGGCGCCCAGGCCGGTGTTGTGTCCGCCGGCGTGCAGTGCGCGCGGGGCGGCGATGCGAACCAAAGCACGGCGGCCAACAAAGAAGAAACGCTCGCAGTGATTTCAGGAAACTACCCCGACAGTGTCGAGCGGAGCAGCGAACTTCTGCGTCTCGCGCTTCCACAGATGGCCAGGCATTCGGTGGCCTTGCACCCGATCAACTATGCCGTCTGGTACGAGTGCGTTTCAGGGCGAAGCGGTGAGTTGAAGGCGGAGATCGAGCGGCTGACCGCCGATGGCCGGGCGCTGACCGAAGCGGATGTCACGCGGCTGTTCAAGAAGTTCGTCGCCCCGGTGGGACTCGAGACCTCGGAGCGTGTCGCGGAGAGCGCCCGGCGCATCCTTCAGGGCATGGAGCAGTCGGCGCTGGAGGCCACGGATCGCACCTCGGCCTTCGACCAGTCGCTGTCGCAATGGCAGGCCGAACTCGACCGCGAAGCGCGCGACAGCACGGCGCTGCAGGAGGTGGTCGACAGCACGCGCCAGATGACCGATGCGGTGCGCCAGCTCCAGAGCCGGCTCGATGTCAGTCAGAAGGAGATCGCACAGCTGCGTGCCGAGGTGGCCGCGGTGCGCAGCGAAGCGCAGTCGGACAGCCTGACCGGCCTGCACAACCGCCGCTCCTTCGAGCAGCACGTCGCGAAGTTCCTGGCCGATCGCCAGTCGGCCATGTCGCTGGTGCTCGTCGACATCGACCACTTCAAGCTGGTGAACGACACGCACGGTCACCTGTTCGGCGATCAGGTGCTGATGGCGGTGGCGCGCGTGCTGAGGGAGAGCCTGCGCATCGATGACATTGCGGCGCGCATCGGCGGCGAGGAGTTCGCCCTGCTGCTGCCGTCGACGCCGCTCAAGGGGGCGGTCGAACTGGCCGAGCGCATCCGCACCGCGATCGCCGGCAGCCGCATCCGCCGCCGCAACAGCGAACAGCAGGTCGGCCAGATCACGGTGTCGCTCGGCGTTGCCGATCTGTGGCCGACCGACAACGGCGAGAGCTGGTTCACGCGCGCCGACGAAGCCTTGTACACGTCGAAGCGCGAAGGCCGCAATCGCGTGACGGCGCCTTCGTTGCAGCACCGCTAGTTCGCGTCCCTGCCGCCCGGGCGCCGGGTTTTCTAGAGGAAGCGTTCCAGCAGTTTCTTCGAGCGCCGGTCGAGCGCGAGCCGATCGCGCACGAGGAACTGGATGCCGTGGCTGTCGACGACCAGCAGGGCGCCGCGGCCGAGGCGGCGGATGTCCTCCTCGCCCTTGAGCACGAAGCTCGTGTTGCCGCGATCGGTCCGGACCGTCCAGGTGCTGGGCGTCGAGAACGTCGATACGCTCACGATCTGCTCGATCTCGGGCGTGAACTCGCGGCTTGCGAGTTCTTCCTCGACGAGCGCGCGCGCGCCGGCCGGCAGCGCGCTCAGGTGCTCGATCCACTGCAATTCGCGCCCGTCGGTGCCGACGATCGACAGGCCCTCGTCGGGTGCGGCGATCGGGAAGGCCCGCACCGGCACCACGCCGTCGTGAAGCACCCCGTCCGGCGTCGTCAGCACGAGCCGACCGAAGGCGTTGCGTTCGATGTTCAGCGCGCTCATGGGAGTACCTTCGGTGCTGCGCACCTCGGTGCGGGCCACTTCGGGCGGCCGGGCGGGGCTCATGCCAGCCCCCCTTGCGGCGTGTGCGCCGACGGCGACAGCGCCGAGGGAGCAGGCTGCTCGAGCGCCTCGCCGTCGTCGCCCTCGACGCGGCGCAGTTGCGCCTCGTAGAGTCGCCAGTAGGCGCCGCGTTGCGCCATCAGCTCGTCGTGCGGCCCCACCTCGACGATGCGGCCGCGGTCCATCACCACCAGCCGGTCGGCCTTGCGCAGCGTCGAGAGGCGGTGCGCGATGGCGATCGTGGTGCGGCCCTGCACGAGGTTGTCGAGCGCTTTCTGGATCTCCTTCTCGGTTTCGGTGTCGACCGAGGAGGTGGCCTCGTCGAGGATCAGGATGCGCGGGTCGATCAGCAGTGCGCGCGCGATGCTGATGCGCTGGCGCTCGCCGCCCGACAGCCCCTGACCGCGCTCGCCGACCAGCGAGTCGTAGCCCTGCGGCAGCCGCAGGATGAACTCGTGCGCGTGCGCGGCCCGTGCGGCGGCCACGATCTCCGCGCGCGTCGCGTCCGGCTTGCCGTAGGCGATGTTCTCGGCGATCGTGCCGAAGAACAGGAAGGGTTCCTGCAGCACCAGGCCGATGTGGCGCCGGTAGTCGGCCACGCCGAAGCGGCGGATGTCGATGCCGTCGACCTTGATCGCGCCGTCGGTCACGTCGTAGAAGCGACAGATCAGGTTGACCAGCGTGCTCTTGCCGGAACCACTGTGGCCCACCAGGCCGATCATCTCGCCGGGGCGGATGTCGAGTTCCAGGCCGCGGATCACGGTGCGCGAACCGTAGCGAAAGCCGATGTCGGCCAGCTCGATGCGACCCTGCAGCGTGCCGACGGGCTGCCCCGGCTGCGCCGGTGAACCGACAGGAACCGGCTGCGCCGGTTCGGGCACGTTGGACACGTGATCGAGGATGTCGAAGATGCGCTTGGCGCCGGCGGCGGCCTTCTGTGTCACCGAGACGATGCGGCTCATCGAGTCGAGCCGGCCATAGAAGCGGCCGATGTAGGCGATGAAGGCGGTCAGCACGCCGACGGTGATCTGGTTCTTGCTCACCTGCCAGATGCCGAAGGCCCACACCACCAGCAGCCCGACCTCGGTCAGCAATGAGACGGTGGGCGAGAACAGGCTCCAGGTCTTGTTGAGCCGGTCGTTGACCGCGAGGTTGTGCTTGTTGGCGTCGCGGAAGCGGTCGGCCTCGCGCTGCTCCTGCGCGAAGGCCTTGACGACCCGGATGCCGGGGATGGTGTCGGCCAGCACGTTGGTCACTTCCGACCACACGCGGTCGATCTTCTCGAAGCCGGTGCGCAGCCGGTCGCGCACCAGGTGGATCATCCAGGCGATGAAGGGCAGCGGCAGCAGCGTCACCACCGCCAGCCAGGGGTTGATCGAGGCCAGGATCACCGCCGTCATGCCGATCATCAGCACGTCGGTCGCGAAGTCCAGCGCGTGCAGCGACAGGAAGACGCAGATGCGGTCGGTCTCGGAGCCGATGCGCGCCATCAGGTCGCCGGTGCGCTTGCCGCCGAAGTAGTCGAGCGACAGGCGCAGCAGGTGCTCGAAGGTGGTGGTGCGCAGGTCGGCGCCGATGCGCTCGGACACCAGTGCCAGCAGGTAGGTGCGGGCCCAGCTCAGGCCCCAGGCGGCCAGTGCCGCCGCCAGCAGGCCGCCCAGCAGCATCAGCACCAGCATCGGGTCGATCTGCTGGCCGTTCTGGAACGGGATCAGCACCTCGTCCATCAGCGGGATCGTCAGGTAGGGCGGCACCAGCGTTGCGGCGGTGGAGGCCATCGTCAATGCGAAGCCGATGGACAGATCCTTGCGGTAGGGCCGGGCGAAGCGCCACAGGCGCAGCAGCACCCAGGTGGACGGCGGTGAGTGCTGCTCGCGGCTGCACAGCGGGCATTCGTCGCTGTCGGCCGGCAAGGGCGCCTGGCAGGTCGGACACAGCAGGCCGTCGTCGCCGAGCACCTCGCCGGTGCGCCGGCTCGCCTGCTGCTGCTCGAACAGTTTGTGCAGGCGCAGCGCTTGCACGTTGTTACGCAGGGTGAAGTGCCAGCCGGCCCGCCGCGTCGCTAGGTCGTGCAGCTCCAGCGTGCCGACGCCGGCATGGTCGGCGTGGCGCAGCGTCAGGCCGTCGTCCAGCGGCCAGTTGCGCCAATCGTCGGTGCCAGGCTCGCGGGCGAGGAGGTGCCGGTCGGTCAGTGCCAGCAAGCCGGCCGCGAAGTGCAGGCGCCGGTCCAGGTCAACCTCCAGCACGGCCAGAACGTTCTCGTTGGGTGCGAGATGCGAACGGAGCGCGAGGCGGGCCGGGGCTTCCCCGGCTGTTGGAGCGTCGACTGGATGGTGATGATGCATTCTGAATTGTTTTCGAAGACCCACAAGGCGGCCCTCAATCCCTCGGAAGGGCCCGAGATTCTCACCGAAGCGGGGCTTGCGTGCCGCATGGAGAGCGGCCCGGAGCGCGGTGCCAAGGAGCCCGTCGGGCGCACAATCGTGCGTCGGGCCTGGGCTGCCCGGGCTCCTCGTCCCCGCCGAAAATGAGCAAGAAAAACGACCTGCAACTGCTCCGCATCAACTACCTGCGCGGCCCCAACGTCTGGACCTACCGGCCGGTGCTGGAAACCTGGCTCGACCTCGGCGAGCTGGAAGACCATCCCTCCCACCTTCTGCCCGGCTTCAACGAGCGTCTGTGCAAGCTGCTGCCGGCGCTGCAGGAGCACCACTGCGGCGTCGGCGAGCGAGGCGGCTTCCTGCAGCGCCTGCAGGAGGGCACCTGGTGCGGCCACGTGCTGGAGCATGTGGTGATCGAACTCCTCAACCTGGCGGGCATGCCCACCGGCTTCGGCCAGACCCGCAGTACCTCGCAGCGGGGCGTCTACCGCATGGTGTTTCGCGCCCGCGACGAGCAGGTGGCGCGCGCGGCGCTGGCCGACGGCCACCGGCTGCTGATGGCCGCGGTCAACGACGAAGCCTTCGACGTGCCGGCCGCGGTGGCGCGGGTGCGCGAGCAGGTCGACGACTCCTACTTCGGCCCCAGCACCGCGGCCATCGTTGCCGCCGCCACCGAGCGTGGCATCCCGCACATCCGTCTCAATGACGGCAACCTGGTGCAACTCGGCCACGGTGCCCGCCAGCGCCGCATCTGGACGGCCGAGACCGACCGCACCAGCGCGATCGCCGAAGGCATTGCCGGCGACAAGGATCTGACCAAGCGCCTGCTCAAGTCCTGCGGCGTGCCGGTGCCCGAAGGCGGGGTGGTTGCCGGCGCCGAGGCCGCCTGGGCCGCAGCGCAGGACATCGGCCTGCCGGTCGCGCTCAAGCCGACCGACGGCAACCATGGCCGTGGCGTCACGCTGGATCTGAGCACGCGCGAGGACATCGAGGCGGCCTACGCCTTTGCCGACCTGCACGGCAGCGAGGTGATGGTCGAGCGCCATGTGCGCGGCCAGGAGCACCGCCTGCTGGTCGTCGGCGGCCGGGTGGTGGCCGCCGCGCGCGGCGAAACCGCCTGGGTCACCGGCGACGGCCGCTCGACGGTGAGCGAGCTGGTCGACACCCAGATCAACACCGACCCGCGGCGCGGCGCGAACGAGGATTTTCCGCTCGGCCTGATCGAGGCCCACAACGACGGCGCGGTGCTGTCCGACCTGCAGCGCCAGGGGCTCACGCCGGCCTCGGTGCCGGACAGCGGACGCCGGGTGCTGATCCAGCGCAACGGCAACGTCGCGATCGACTGCACCGATCTCGTCCACCCCGAGGTCGATCACATCGTGTCGCTCGCCGCCCGCGTGGTGGGGCTCGACATCGCCGGCGTCGACGTGGTGGCCGAAGACATCTCGCGCCCGCTGGCCGAGCAGGGTGGTGCGATCGTCGAGGTCAATGCCGGACCGGGCCTGCTGATGCACCTGCAGCCGGCCGAGGGCATGCCGCGTCCGGTCGGGCAGGCCATCATCGACCACCTGTTTGCCGAGCACGAGACCGGACGCATTCCGATCGTCGGTGTGGCCGGCACGCGCGGCACGCAGACCATCGCCCGGCTGGTGGCCTGGCTGGTCCACCTGAGCGGCCGGCATGTCGGCCTGGCCTGCCGCGACGGACTCTTCCTCGGCGGGCGCCATGTCGAGCGGGGCGACTGCGCCCACTGGGAGGCCGGCCACCGGCTGCTGATCAACCGCCAGGTCGATGTGGCGGTGATCGAGAACGGTGCCGAGACCATCCTGCGTGACGGCCTTGCCTACGACCGCTGCCAGGTCGGCGTCGTCACCGACCTCGACGGTGCCCAGGCGCTGGCCGAGTTCGACATCCGCGAGTCCGACCAGATGGTGAAGGTGCTGCGCACCCAGGTCGACGTGGTGCTGCCGGACGGCGTCGCGGTGCTCAACGCGGACGACGAGCGCGTGGCGGAGCTGGCCGGGCTGTGCGATGGCGAGGTCATCCTCTATGGCCTCGATGCCGCGGCGCCCGCGATTCAGGCGCTGCGCGCGAAGGGTGGCCGCGCGGTGTTCGTGCGCAGCGGCCGTGCGGTGCTGGCGAACGGCGGCGTCGAGACGCTGGGGGCCGATTTCGCGCGCGGCCGCATGGCACAGGTGCCGCGCGAGACCATGCTCGCGGCCATCGCCACCGCCTGGGCGCTGGGGATTGCGCCCGAGCTGACGGCCGCCGGCATCGAGACCTTCCAGACCGAACTGAAGGTGGCGCGCTGACGCGCGCCTGCACCCTCGACCCGACAAGCGACCCGAGCGGTGATCCCACGGCGACCCGGAACCACGATCAAGAAGAAGAACGATGGAAGTTTCCCGCATCCGAGCCCTGCGCGGCCCCAATCTGTGGAGCCGGCACACCGCGATCGAGGCGATCGTCTCGTGCACCGCGCCCGAGTGCGAGATCGCCGATCCCGCCGGCCTGGAAGCGCGTCTGCGTGCGCTCTTCCCGGGTATCGGCGCGCTGAAGTCGGCCGCGCATGGCGCGCCGGTTTCGCTGGCTCACCTGCTCGAGGCGGCAACGCTGGCGCTGCAGGCGCAGGCGGGCTGTCCGGTGACCTTCAGCCGCACCTCGGCGACCGTCGAGCCCGGCGTCTACCAGGTGGTCGTCGAGTACAGCGAGGAGGAGGTCGGCCGTCTCGCGTTCCAGCTCGCTTGTGAACTGATCGAAGCCGCGCTGCACGGCCGCGGCTTCGATGTCGACGCGGCGATCACGCGCCTGCGCGAGACCGACGAAGAGTTGCGCCTGGGCCCGAGCACCGGCGCCATCGTCGACGCGGCGCTGGCGCGTGGCATCCCTTACCGCCGCCTGACCCAGGGCAGCATGGTCCAGTTCGGCTGGGGCTCGCGGCAGCGGCGCATCCAGGCCGCCGAGGTCGACTCGACCAGCGCGGTGTCCGAGGCCATCGCGCAGGACAAGGACCTGACCAAGACCCTGCTGCGCGCCGCCGGCGTGCCGGTGCCGATCGGCCGGCCGGTGGCCAGCGCCGACGAGGCCTGGGCGGTCGCCGTCGAGATCGGTCTGCCGGTGGTGGTGAAGCCGCAGGACGGCAACCAGGGCAAGGGCGTCACCGTCAACATCGTCGACCGCGCCCACCTCGACGTGGCCTACAAGGCCGCGGCCGAGATCGGCGAGGTGATGGTCGAGAAGTTCCTGCACGGCAGCGACTTCCGGCTGCTGGTGGTCGGCGACCGGCTGGTGGCCGCGGCGCGGCGCGAGCCGCCGCACGTGATCGGCGACGGCGTGCACACGGTGCGCGAGCTGGTCGATATCGTCAACGCCGATCCGCGGCGCGGCGAGGGCCATGCGACCTCGCTGACCAAGATCCGCTTCGACGAGATCGCCGTTGCGCGGCTCGGCGCCCAGGGCCTGCAACCGGATTCGGTGCCCGAGAAGGGTCGGCGCGCGATCCTGCGCAACAACGCCAACCTGAGCACCGGGGGCACCGCGGCCGACGTGACCGACGACGTCCACCCCGACGTGGCCGCGCGCGCCGTTGCCGCGGCGCAGATGATCGGCCTGCACATCTGCGGCGTCGATGTGGTGTGCGAGACCGTCGGGCGTCCGCTCGAGGAGCAGAGTGGCGGCGTGGTCGAGGTCAACGCCGCGCCCGGGCTGCGCATGCACCTGTCGCCGTCCTTCGGCAAGGGCCGCCACGTCGGCGAGGCGATGATCCATCACCTGTTCAGCCATGGCGACGAGGGGCGCATCCCGGTGGTGGCCGTCACCGGCACCAACGGCAAGACCACCACTGCGCGGCTGATCGCCCACCTGTTCGCGACCAGCGGGCTGCGGGTGGGCATGACCAACACCGACGGCGTCTACGTCGAGGGCCGCCAGACCGACAGCGGCGACTGCAGCGGTCCCAAAAGTGCGCGCAATGTGTTGATGCACCCCGACGTCGACGCCGCGGTGTTCGAGACCGCGCGTGGCGGTGTGCTGCGCGAGGGCCTGGGTTTCGACCGATGCCAGGTGGCGGTGGTCACCAACATCGGCAGCGGCGACCATCTCGGACTCAACTACATCACGACCGTCGAGGACCTCGCGGTGCTCAAGCGCGTGATCGTGCAGAACGTGGCGGCCAGCGGCTATGCCGTGCTCAATGCCGCCGATCCCAACGTGGCAGCGATGGCAGGCACCTGCCCGGGCGACGTGATCTTCTTCGCAACCGACCGCCACCATCCGGTGATGGCCACGCACCGCGCGCAGGGCAAGCGCAGCGTCTATGTCGAAGGCGACGCGCTGATCGCGGTCCAAGGGGCCTGGCGCGAGAAGCTGCTGCTGCGCGACATTCCCGTCACGCGCGGCGGCACGATCGGCTTCCAGATCGAGAACGCGATGGCCGCCGTGGCGGCGGCCTGGGGCGTCGGGCTGGACTGGGACACGGTGCGCCGCGGTCTCGCGAGCTTCGTCAACGACGCCGACAACGCGCCGGGCCGCTTCAACGTGATGGACTACAAGGGCGCCACGGTGATTGCCGACTACGGCCACAACCCGGATGCCATGCGCGCCCTGGTGGCGGCGGTCCAGGCGATGCCGGCGACGCGCCGCTCGGTGGTCATCAGCGGCGCCGGCGACCGACGCGATGACGACATCCGCGAGCAGACCCAGATCCTCGGCGCCGCCTTCGACGACGTGTTGCTCTACCAGGACGCCGCCCAGCGCGGCCGGGCCGACGGCGAAGTGATCGCCCTGCTGCGCGAGGGTCTCGAGGGCGCGATGCGCACGCAGCGCGTCGACGAGATCCACGGCGAGTTCACCGCCATCGACACCGCGCTCGACCGGTTGCAACCCGGCGAACTCTGTCTGGTGCTGGTCGACCAGGTCGAGGAAGCGATGGCGCACCTGGCGCGTCGCGTCGCCGCAGGCTGACGGCTCGCCGCGACCCACCGGACGGCCGGCGCGTCTTGCGCGCCGGCTTCGAGGTCCCGGCTCTCCCGCTCGTGCCGGGAGACCGGGGCAAACCAGGGCGAATGCGTCAGCAGCAGCGGCCGGTGCGCGAGCCGTAGCGGGCCTGCTGGCGCTCGTGGAAGAAGGCCTCGTAGCTCATCACCGGCCGGTCCGGATGGACCGACTTCGCATGGGCCACATAGACCTCGTAGTCGGGCTGGCCGACCATCAGCCGCAGGGCCTGGCCGAGGTAGCGGCCGGCCTTCTCGACGTCGCGCACCAGGCCGGTGAAGCTGCCGTTCGCCATGGCATCGACCCGCTTCAGCCCCGCTGCGGCATCGGTTCGAACGGCGTCTCGCGCACGGTCGGCGACCGGCTGCCCATGGACTTGGAGATGGCCTTGATCGCATAGAACACCGTGCTCACCACCACCAGCATGAACAGCACGCACAGGCTGGCGTTGATGTAGTCGTTGAGCACGATGTGGCGCATCGCGTCGAGCGACTTGGCCGGCGCCAGCACGGTCTCCTGAGACAGCGCGTCGCCGAACTTCTGCGCGTGGGCCAGGAAGCCGACCTTCGCGTCCGGCGAGAACAGCTTCAGCCAGCCGGCGGTCAGCGTGCAGATCAGCAGCCAGGCGGCCGGCGCGATGGTGACCCAGGCGTAGCGCTGGCGCTTCATCTTGAACAGCACCACGGTGCCCAGCGTCAGCGCGACGGCGGCCAGCATCTGGTTGGAGATGCCGAACAGCGGCCACAGCGTGTTGATGCCGCCCAGCGGATCGACCACGCCGGCGTACAGGAAGTAACCCCAGGTCGCGACGCACAGGCCGGTGGCGATCAGGTTGGCCACCAGCGAGTCGGTGCGCTTCATCGCCGGGATGAAGTTGCCCAGCAAGTCCTGCAGCATGAAGCGCCCGGCGCGCGTGCCGGCGTCCACCGCGGTCAGGATGAAGAGCGCCTCGAACAGGATCGCGAAGTGGTACCAGAAGGCCATCATCGTCTGGCCGCCGATCACCTGGTGCAGGATGTGCGCCATGCCGACGGCCAGCGTGGGTGCGCCGCCGGCGCGCGCGAGGATGGTGTTCTCGCCGACGTCCCTGGCGGTCTGGATCAACACGTCGGGCGTGATCACGAAGCCCCAGGTCGACAGCGTCTGCGCCACCGCCTCCGGCGTCGTGCCGACCAGCGCGGCCGGGCTGTTCATCGCGAAGTAGATGCCCGGCTGGATCACCGAGGCCGCCACCAGCGCCATGATCGCGACGAAGGACTCGGCCAGCATGCCACCGTAGCCGATGAAGCGCGCGTGGGTCTCGTTCTCCAGCATCTTCGGCGTCGTGCCCGAGGCGATCAGCGCATGGAAGCCCGACACCGCGCCGCAGGCGATGGTGATGAACAGGAAGGGGAACAGCTTGCCCGACCACACCGGGCCGTTGCCCTGCGCGAACTGGGTCAGCGCCGGCATCTGCAGCGTCGGCGCGACGATCAGGATGCCGATCGCCAGCGCGATGATGGTGCCGATCTTCAGGAAGGTCGACAGGTAGTCGCGTGGCGCCAGCAGCAGCCACACCGGCAGCACCGAGGCGATGAAGCCGTAGCCGATCAGCATCCAGGTCAGGGCCTTGCCGTCGAAGTCGAACAGCGCCGACAGCGCCGGCTGCTCGTGCACCCAGCCGCCCAGCCAGATGGCGGCCATCAGCAGCACGAAGCCGATCACCGACACTTCGCCGATGCGCCCCGGGCGCAGGTAGCGGCTGTAGAGGCCCATGAACAGCGCGACCGGGATCGTCAGCCCGACGGTCACCGCGCCCCACGGCGAGTGCGCCAGCGCCTTGACGACGATCAGCGCCAGCACCGCCAGGATGATGATCATGATCATGAAGGCGCCGAACAGCGTGATGAGCCCCGGCACCGTGCCCATCTCCTGCTTCACCAGCTCGCCCAGCGAGCGGCCGTCGCGCCGTGTCGAGATGAACAGCACGACGAAGTCCTGCACCGCGCCGGCGAACACCACGCCGGCCAGCAGCCACAGCATGCCGGGCAGGTAGCCCATCTGCGCGGCCAGCACCGGGCCGACCAGCGGGCCGGCGCCGGCGATCGCCGCGAAGTGGTGGCCGTAGAGCACGTACTTGTTGGTCGGCACGTAGTCCAGGCCGTCGTTGTGCCGGTAGGCCGGCGTCTGCCGGTTCGCGTCCAGCCCCAGCACCTCGGTGGCGATGAACAGGCTGTAGTAGCGGTAGGCGATGAGGTAGACGCACAGCGCGGCCACCACGACCCACAGGGCGCTGATGGCCTCGCCGCGCTGCAGCGCGATGGTGGCCAGCGCGAACGCGCCGACGATGGCGATGAGCACCCAGACGAGGTGCTTGCGTAGATGGGTCATGGGGTGTCTCCTGAACGCCGGGGATTTGCACCCCGCGGTCGGGCGACCCGGATGCACTGGCATGGGCGTCAGTGTCCGCAGCGGTGCGCACGCAAACAAGCGTCGCACCACGTAGCGGTCTGCGTGAGACCACTTAGGGATCAGACCGGATGGCGACGGTCAACTCCCTCTCCCGCGCCGCGGGAGAGGGGGCAAATCGGCGCGCTGTAGCGGGCCGCCTTTTCTCAGCCGTCGCCGTCTCGGTAGCGCCGGCCGTGCTCGACCGCGTACTTGATCAGCTCGGCCTGGCCTTCGATGCCGAGCTTGCGCTTGATGTTCTGGCGGTGCGTCTCGACGGTGCGCACGCTCAGGCCCAACTGCTCGGCGATCTGCTTGCTCGACAGCCCGTCGGCCAGGCAGGCGAGGATCTCGCTCTCGCGGTTCGAGACCAGCGGCTTCGGTGCCTGGCCGCGGAACAGGCGCTTCGACACCGCCGGGCTCAGGAAGGTGCCGCCGGCACAGACCGCCTCGATCGCCGCGATGATGTCGGCCGACGGCGCGTCCTTCAGCACATAGCCGCGCGCGCCGGCCTGCATCGCCTGCTGCACGTACTCGGGGTTGTCGTACATGCTGAGCACCAGCACCGCGACCGCCGGGTGGCGCTGCGCCAGCATGCGCGTGAGTTCGATGCCGTTGATCTCGCGCATGCCGATGTCCATCAGCACCAGGCCCGGGCGGCATTGCGGTATCAGCTCGAGTGCCTCGCGCGCGCTGCCCGCCTCACCGACGATCTCCAGCCAGGGCATCGCCTGCAGCCGCGCGCGCAGGCCCTCGCGCACCAGCGGGTGGTCGTCGACGATCAGCAGGCGGATCCTTGGCGAGTCCATGGCGCTCAAGCCTCCCGCGGCCGGCGCAGCTGCCGCAGCTGCGTTTCGGACACCTCGGCGACGACCTCGGTCAGGCCGCTGCGCGAGCGGATGGTGAACGAGCCGCCGATCGAGGCCAGGCGTTCACGCATGTTGCGCAGTCCGATGCCGCGGCGCGGGTCGAGCTGCACCGCGGCGAGGTCGAAGCCGCGGCCGTCGTCCAGGATGGCCAGCCGCAGTCCGCTGGGCCGGAACGCCAGCCGGATGCGCACCGACTGCGCCGCGGCATGCTTCTCGATGTTGGTCAGCGCCTCCTGCGTCACGCGGAACAGCACGGTCTTCACGTCGTCCGGCAGATCGGCCGACGGACCGCGCATGCGCATCGAGAACGCCAGACCGCTGTGGTCGCCGAACTCCTGGCCCAGGTGCTGCAGCGCGGCCGGCAGGCCCAGCACGTCCAGCGTCGCCGGGCGCAGCCGGTGCGAGATGCGCCGCACCTCGGTGAGCGCATCGGCCAGCCGTACGGCGGCGCGCTCCAGCGGCTGTGCCGCCTGAGCGGGCTCGCGCTCGATCTGCTCGATCGCCGACTCGATCAGCAGCTTGATCGACACCAGCGTCTGGCTGGTGCCGTCGTGCAGCTCGCGCGACAGGTGGGCGCGCTCCGACTCCTGCGACTGCACCACCTCGTGCGCCAGCTGGCGCAGCTTGGCATCGGCCTCCTTGTGCTCGCTCAGGTTCAGCGCCAGGCCGCACAGCGTGATCAGCGCGATGCCGGACAGCGCGATGCCGGCGATCCACAGGAAGGTGGTCTCGATGTTGGCCGCGACCTGGTGGTCCAGCTGCGCCATCGTGGCCTGCACGTCGTCGAGGTAGAGGCCGGTGCCGAGCATCCAGTTCCAGCGCGGCAGCGCGACCACGTAGCCGAGCTTGGGCGTGGTCTGGCGCGTCGAGGGCTTGCGCCACAGGTAGTCGATGAAGCCGCCGCCGTCGCGCGCCTTGGCGATCAGCTGCTGGATGGTCGGCTGACCGGCGTCGTCGCGCAGTTCCCACAGGTCGTTGCCCACCAGCTCGGGCTGGCGCGGGTGCATCAGGCTCTTGCCCTGCAGGTCGTAGAGGAAGAAGTAGCCGTCGGCGCCGTAGTCCAGCGAGGCCAGCAGCTTCATCGCGGCCTGGCGCGCCGCTTCGCTGTCGTCGCCCGAGTCGTAGAGCGGCGCGATCGTGCTCTGCGCGAGCTCGACATAGTGACGCAGCTCGGTCCGCTTGGAGCTCATGTAGGCGCTCTCGACCAGTTCGCGTTCGCGCACCGCCAGGGCCCGCTCCTGGTGGCGCACGGCCAGGGCGATCAGCACGATCGACGCCAGCAGCGGCGCGACGGCGAGGAGGACGATCTTGCTCTTGAGTCGCATGCTGGGGCAATCGCACCGGGGAAGGACGGCAGGAGACGGCACCCCTGCGATCGATCGCCGGAATGGAGCGTCCGGCACGCCTGCGCGGATGTTAGCCACCGCCGCGCACCCCCAGGCCCGTTTTCGGCACGAGCGAGCCGATCGGCCCGATCCCTTCGCGAAGAACCGGCGCCACCGGCTTTTTTTGCGCGGTGCGTCCCGTTTCCGGTCCGGTGTAAGGTCGGTGTCACGCGGCTCCGCGATACCTGAACCCTCATGCCAGAAAGCGCTCATGAAATCCACCGGCCTTCCGAATTCGATGTTCTTTCCGATCGGCCTGTGGCTGGGCGTGGCCAGCAAGACGCGGGAAATGCTGCTGGCGTCCTCGCAGGTCATCGTGACCCGCAGCGCGCGCCTGGCGACCGCCGGCCCGCTGCCCTCGCAGGCCGACCAGCGCGAGTTCGCGCTGATGAGCAGCGAGAAGGTCGATGCCTTCTCGCAGTCGGCGGCGGCCCTCGGCAGCGCGTGGACGCCGGCGCTGCAGACCCTGGGCGCGCAGACGGTGCAGGGCTGGATGGCAATCATGAACAATGCCTTGTCGCTGGCCGGCAGCCGCACGCCGGCCCAGGCGATGCGCCGCCACAAGGCGCTGGTGAGCACCGTGATGCGGCGCACGCCGACCCTGCAACGCGCCTCCGATGCCGCGGCGCGCGTGACCGACCGCGCCCTCGCGCCGGTGCACCGCACCGCGACCGCCAACGCGCGTCGCCTGGGTGTGCCGAAGAAGACCCGGCGCTGAGCAGCGCCTCCGGCCGCGGCATCCCGCGCCCCCCGTGGGGAGTGGAGGTGGGGCCCGGCGCCCGGCTTGCGGGCGCAACCCGTGTCGGCCTTAGCATCGCGGCTCGGGCCCCGTGGTGAGGGCGATGCGAGGACGGGCGGATGGAACAGGTCGATGCAGTGGTGGTCGGTGCCGGGGTCGTGGGGCTGGCGATCGGCCGCGCGCTGGCGCAGCGCGGGCTCGAGACGCTGGTGCTCGAAGCCGAGACCGCGATCGGCACGGGCACCAGCTCGCGCAACAGCGAGGTCATCCACGCCGGCCTGTACTACCCGACCGGCTCGCTGAAGGCCCGCCTGTGCGTGGCCGGCAATGCGGCGCTGTACGCCTACTGCGCCGAGCGCGGCATCGCGCACCGGCGCTGCGGCAAGCTGATCGTGGCCACCAGCGAGGCGCAGCGCCCGGCGCTGCAGGCGCTGCAGCGCCGCGGCGTCGAGAACGGCGTCGGCGACCTGCAGCCGCTGTCGCGCGCCGAGGCGCTGTCGCTCGAGCCCGCACTGGCCTGCACCGAGGCGCTGCTGTCGCCGTCGACCGGCATCGTCGACAGCCACGGCCTGATGCTCGCGCTGCAGGGCGACCTCGAAGCGGCCGGCGGCGTGGTCGCGCTCGCCTCGCGCGTGGAGCGCATCGAGTGCGGCCGTCCGCACCGCGTGCAGGCGGCCGGCATGACGCTCGGCGCGCGCATCGTCGTCAACGCCGCCGGGCTGTGGGCCCCCGCGCTGACGCAGCGCACCGACGGTCTGCCGGCGGCCTTTCAGCTGCGCGCGCATTTCGCGAAGGGCAACTACTTCAGCCTGCCCGGCCGCGCGCCGTTCTCGCGCCTCGTCTACCCGATGCCCGAGGCCGCCGGTCTCGGCGTGCACCTGACGCTCGATCTCGGTGGCCAGGCGCGCTTCGGCCCCGACGTGCAGTGGATCGAACCCGAAGCGGATGCCGATGCAGAAGGTCAGCTCGACTACCGCGTCGATGCGGCGCGGGCCGAGGTCTTCTATGCCGAGATCCGCCGCTACTGGCCGGCGCTGCCCGACGCCGCATTGCAGCCGGCCTACAGCGGCGTGCGGCCCAAGCTCGCGGGGCCGGGCGCGCCGGCGCCGGACTTCCGCATCGACGGGCCCGCCGAGCACGGCGTCGACGGCCTGGTGAACCTGCTGGGCATCGAGTCGCCCGGCCTGACCTCCTGCCTCGCGCTGGCCGACGAAACGCTGCGGCGCCTGCCGCTGTAGGCAGCGTCGATGCCCGGCGAGCCCGCGCGGCAACTCGCGCCGAAACGGCCCGGGCGCCACCGGGTGGCCCGGAAAGTATCCTCCGCACCATGTACGCGCAATTCTTCGGCCTGAACCAGGAGCCTTTCTCGATCGCGCCCGACCCCCGCTTCCTCTTCATGAGCGAGCGGCACCGGGAGGCGCTGGCGCACCTGCTCTACGGCGTGCGCGGTGGTGGCGGCTTCGTGCTGCTGACCGGCGAGATCGGCGCTGGCAAGACGACGGTGTGCCGCTGCCTGCTCGAGCAGGTTCCGAAGCGCTGCAACGTTGCCTACATCTTCAACCCCAAGCTTACCGCCGAGGAGCTGCTGAAGTCGGTGTGTGACGAGTTCGGCATCCCTTACGCGCACCCGGGGCCGGGCGCGACGACGGTGAAGGACTGTCTCGATCCGCTCAACCAGTTCCTGCTGAAGACCCACGCCGTCGGGCAGAGCAACGTGCTCATCATCGACGAGGCGCAGAACCTCTCGGCCGACGTGCTGGAGCAGTTGCGGCTGCTGACCAACCTCGAGACCAACGAGCGCAAGCTGCTGCAGATCGTGCTGATCGGCCAGCCCGAGCTGCGCGAGATGCTGGCGCGACCCGAGCTCGAGCAGCTGGCGCAGCGCGTGATCGCGCGCTACCACCTGGAAGCGCTGTCGGAGACCGAGACGCTGCAGTACGTGCGGCACCGCCTCACGGTGTCGGGCCTGAACCGCGCGCTGCCCTTCGACCGCGAATCGGTGCAGCGCATCCACCAGCTCTCGCGCGGCGTGCCGCGCCGCATCAACCTGCTGTGCGACCGCGCGCTGCTCGGCGCCTATTCGACCGGCGCGCACCGGGTGCGGCGCGAGATCGTCGACAAGGCCGCGCGCGAGGTGTTCGAGACGCCGTCGCCGATGAATCCCCGGGGTTGGCTGCAGCGGCGAGCGGCGGTGCTGGGCCTGGGCCTGGTCGGCGGCGCGGCGCTGTCCGCGGCGGTGAGCTGGGCCCTCAGCGGTGGGCTGGCGTCGCCGGGGCGTCCCGCTGCGAGCACGATGGCGGCGGCCGCGTCGGCGCCGGCACTACCGGTGTCGAAGCCGGCGGTCCTTGCTGCCGTGGCGGCCTCGGCGGCTGCGCCCGCTGCATCCGCGGCGTCGGCGCTGGTGGCGCTGGCCGCGACCGACCTGGCGGCGCAGTTCAAGACCCTGGTCCGCGATCCGAGCGAGGCGCTGCGCGAGCTCGCCCCGGCGTGGAAGCTGAGCCTCGCCGACGACGGCGACCCCTGCCTGCTCGCGCTGGCGCAGCAGGTGCATTGCCACGCGGGGCGCAGCAACCTCGCGCTGGTGCGGCTGCTCGGCCGGCCCGGCATCGTGAGCCTGAACGATGCGGCCGGGCAGCCGGTCTATGCGCAGCTCACCGGCCTCACGGCACAGAGCGCGACGCTGCGCATGGGCGGCGTTGCGCAGACCGTCACGCTCGGGTCCTTCACGCGGCTGTGGCGTGGCGACTTCACGACCTACTGGCGCGTGCCACCGGGCTATGCCGCGGCGGCAGGCAGGGCCGTCGTGCCGGCCGACTGGCTGGCCGCGCAGATCGCCACCGCGAGCGGCGACCCGGCGCCGGGCGAGACGAGCCCGAGCGCGCTCAAGTCGCGCATCGCCGCCTTCCAGGGCACGCAAGGGTTGGCGCCGGACGGCCTGGCCGGTCCGATCACGCTGATGCAGCTCAACCGCGCCGCCGGCGTCGACGAGCCACGCCTGCAGACCGAGTGAACCGATGTCCTACATCCTCGAAGCCCTCCGAAAAGCCGATGCCGAGCGCGATCGCGATCGCGGGGCCGTGCCCGACCTGCATGCGCAGCCGGTGCCGCTCGACGCGGCCGCGATGGCGGCCGCGTCGCCGGCACGGTCGCGGCCCTGGCTGTGGATCGTCGTCGGCGCATCGGTGGGCCTGATCGGCCCGCTGCTGTGGCAACTGTTCGGTCGCAACCCGGCCGACGTCATGCCCGACGAGGCGGCCCTGCCGCCTGCCGGGATCACCTCGCCGCCGCTGCTGCTGCCGCCGGTCGTGGCCGCCGCGCCCACCGTGGCCGCGCCAGCGGTCGCGCCGCTACCGGCGCCCGCCCCCGTTCCTGCAATGGCGGTGCCGGTCCCGGCTCCACCCCCTCAGGCCGATGCGCGGGCCTTCGCCATCGCGCCGCCCGCACCGGTGGCGCCGCGCAACACGGCACCGACAGCGGTTGCCGAGAAACCGGCTCCGGCGGCCGAGGCCAGGAAGCCACTGCCCGCGGCACCGGCTTCCGCCGCCACGGAGCAGCCCGCCGCCGGCGCGGCAGCGCAGGGCCGCGTCCATGCGATCGCCGAACTGCCCGACGACATCCGCCGCCAGCTGCCGACCATCGCGGTCGGCGGCTCGATCTATTCGGAAGAGGCGGCCAACCGCTTCCTCATCATCAACGGCCAGATCTTTCACGAGAAGGACAAGCTCGGCGCCGATCTCGTGCTCGAGCAGATCAAGCTGAAGGCTGCCGTGCTGCGCTTCAAGGGCTACCGCTACGAGATTACGTACTAGGGGCCGGCAACGCCGTAGCGCAATGCAGCGGCCGACCCGGCCGCACTACCCGACCGTCTGCAGGCGCAGGCGGCGCGCCGCCTCCTCGGCACGGGCGTCGTCGATCTCGCGCAGCACGCTGCCCAGATCCACGGCCGCGGTCTTGCGCTCGAAGCGGCCGGTGAGCATCACCTCGGGGTGCAGCACACCGCGTTGATACAGGTCCCAGATCTCGGGGCCGAAGTCGGTGTGCAGCAGTTCCGGCGCGAAGCGTCCGAAGAAGCCGCTCAGGTTGGCGACATCGCGCAGCAGCATGCGGCTCGCGTGGTTGTTGCCGGCGGCGTCCACTGCCTGGGGCAGATCGATGATGACGGGGCCGTCCGCGCCGAGCAGGATGTTGAACTCCGACAGATCGCCGTGCACGACGCCGGCGCACAGCATGCGCACCACCTCCGTCAACAGCGTCGCGTGGTGCGCGCGCGCCTGCTCGGGCATGAACTCCACATCGTTGAGCCGCGGGGCCGCGTCGCCATGCTCGTCGGTCACCAGCTCCATCAGCAGCACGCCGTCGTGGAAGTTGTGCGGCCGCGGCACGCGCACACCGGCGGCGGCCAGGCGGTAGAGCGCATCGACCTCGGCGCTCTGCCAGGCCGCTTCCTGGGCCTGGCGGCCGAAGCGCGTGCCCTTGGCCATCGCGCGGGCCTGGCGGGTGTTCTTGACCTTGCGGTTCTCGGTGTAGTCCACCGCCTGCCGGAAGCTGCGCTGCGTGGCCTCCTTGTAGACCTTGGCACAGCGGGTCTCGTCGCCGCAGCGCACCACGTAGACCATCGCCTCCTTGCCGCTCATCAGCTGGCGCACCACCGTGTCGATCAAGCCTTCTTCGATCAGCGATTGCAGTCTCTTGGGTGGTTTCATGCTGCCATTTTGCGCCGCAGCCGTTCGCGTGCGTGGGGAGGCAGAGGTTCGAAGGGGCCACCGGCCGCCCGCGCAGGCCTTCAAGCCCCGACAGGCCGCGGTGGTGGCAGCGCTGGATCGGGTCGTTGTATGGCGTGAAGTAAAGACACCGTTGTGCCTGTCAAGCCTGTTGGGGCTTCGGATGGTGGGTGTCGAAGGGTTTGCCCGAGCGCAGGACACCGTACACGATGGCCAGCAGCTTGTGCATGCAGGCCACCACGATCACCTTGCCGGGCCGGTGCTGTGCCTTCATGCGCTCCCACAGGGCGCCCGCCTGCTCAAGGCACGAGAACCGCGGCGCCTTCGAACCGGCCGGCCCGGAGGTCGGCCAGGGCCTGGTTGGCTTCGACCAGCGGATAGCGCGTGGTCTCGGTGTCGATGCCGATCTGCGGCGCCAGCCGCAGGAAATCGATGCCGTCCTGCCGCGTGAGATTGGCCACCGAGACGAGTTGCCGCTCCTCCCACAGCAGCCGGTAGGGGAAGCTCGGAACGTCGCTCATGTGGATGCCCGCGCAGACGACGCGGCCGCCTTTGCGGACCGCCTTCAACGCCAGGGGCACCAGATCGCCGACGGCCGCGAAGAGGATCGCCGCGTCGAGCGGCTGGGGCGGCGGCTCGTCCGAGCCACCCGCCCATGTCGCGCCGAGCCGCCGGGCAAAGGCCTGGGTGGCCCCGTCGCCCGGCCGCGTGAAGGCGAACACCGATCGCCCCTGCCACGCGGCGACCTGCGCCACGATGTGGGCGGCGGCCCCGAAGCCGTAAAGCCCCAGCCGCTTGCCGGCGCCTGCGATCACCAGCGAACGCCAGCCGATCAGGCCGGCGCACAGCAGCGGAGCGAGCGCCTCGTCGCTGCCGGCCTCGCCGAGCGGGAAGGCGTAGCGCGCATCGGCGATGGTCGCCGTCGCGTAGCCGCCGTCGCGCGTGTAGCCGGTGAAGAGCGGGCGGTCGCACAGATTTTCCTGCTGCCCCGCGCAATACGGGCAGACGCCGCAGGTGTGGCCGAGCCAGGGAAGGCCGACGCGCTCGCCGACACGCCGGCCCTCGACGCCGGCCCCGATCGCATCGATGCGGCCGACGATCTCGTGGCCGGGGATGATCGGCAGCTTCGGCTCGGGCAGTTCACCGTCGACGACATGCAGGTCGGTGCGGCACACGCCGCAGGCGGCGACCTTCACCCGGATCTCGCCCGGCCCCGGCCACCGGTCGGCGAGATCGGACCATTCGAGCGCCGCCCCGAGCGTCTTCAGCACCATCGCCTGCATGGCGTTCTCCGGCCCCGCGCGGGAGGCCCGGATTCAGTGTGACACGAGCGAGCAACGGTCGAGGCGTCCTTCATTCGAGGGGTTCGTCCACCCGACTCGAATGCACGGTGCGCGCGGTCGGATCCAGCGCCGGTGCACTGGCGCACTCGGCCGGTGTGCGCTCGGCTTGCCATCGTCCCGGCCCGGAATCCGATCGCCCTGCCGGGCTGGATGAATATACAGTCAGGCGATGCGCCTGCACGATCCTGTCCGCACCGATCCGTTCGCCCTGCTCAACGAGGCGCAGCGCAACGCCGTCGAGCATGGCCTGGAGGGCGATCCGCGGCAATCGGCGCCCTTGCTCGTCATCGCCGGCGCCGGCAGCGGCAAGACCAGGACGCTGGCGGCCCGGGTCGCGCGCCTCGTGACGGCAGGCGCCGACCCGCAGCGCATCCTGTTGCTCACCTTCTCGCGCCGCGCGGCGGCCGAGATGACCCGGCGCGCGGGCGCGCTGGTGCAGGAAGCCCTGGGCCTGCCCGGCGGCGGCCCGCCCCCCGCGCTGCCCTGGGCGGGGACCTTTCATGCCATCGGCGCGCGGCTGCTGCGAGACCATGCCGCCCACATCGGCCTGAGCGAGTCCTTCACCATCCTCGACCGCGGCGACGCCGAGGACTTGATGGGGCTGGTGCGCCAGGAGGGAGGATTCAGCGAGACCGGGAAGCGCTTTCCGCTCAAGGGCACCTGCCTGGGCATCTACTCGCGGGTGGTGAACAGCCAGGCCGCCCTGCGCGAGGTGCTGGACGACAGCTACCCCTGGTGCGCCGACTGGGAAGAACCGCTCCGGCGCCTGTTCCGCGCCTTCGTGGCCGAGAAGCAGAAGCAGCAGGTGCTCGACTACGACGACCTGCTGCTGTACTGGTCGCAGATGATGACCGAGCCCACGCTGGCCCGGCACGTCGGCGCCCGGTTCGACCATGTGCTGGTCGACGAGTACCAGGACACCAACCGGCTGCAGGCGGCCATCCTGCAGGCGCTGAAACCGGACGGCCGCGCGCTCACGGTGGTGGGCGACGACGCGCAGTCCATCTACGCCTTTCGTGCGGCGGAAGTGCGCAACATCCTCGACTTTGCGGGCCGGTTCACGCCACCGGCCCGGGTGGTGACGCTCGATCGCAACTACCGCTCGACGCAACCGATCCTGGCGGCCGCCAATGCCGTGATGGCGCAGGCCGTGGAGCGCCACGTCAAGCTGCTGTGGACAGACCGGGTTTCGTCGCAAAGGCCCCAGCTCGTGACGGTCGAAGACGAGGCCGCCCAGGCGCGCTGGGTCGCCGACCGGGTGCTCGAACACCGCGAGCAAGGGCTCAGGCTGAAGAGCCAGGCGGTGCTGTTCCGCAACTCGCATCACAGCGCCGCGCTGGAGCTCGAGCTGGCGCGGCGCAATATCCCGTTCGTCAAGTTCGGCGGCCTGAAGTTCCTGGAAGCCGCGCACATCAAGGACGTGCTGTCGGTGCTGCGCTGGGCGGAGAACCCCCGCAACCGGCTGGCGGGCTTTCGCGTGGCGCAGCTCGTGCCGGGCATCGGCCCGGCCCGCGCGCGGCGGTTGCTCGACGCGATGGACGCCGCACCCGATCCCGCCACGGCGTTCACCGCTTTCGAGCCGCCGCTGTCGGTGCGCGACGAGTGGCGCGCGCTGCATGCGCTGGTGGACACGCTGCAGGGGACCGGCAGCGATTGGCCCGGCGACCTGGAGCGGGTGCATCGCTGGTACCTCCCGCAGCTCGAGCGTCTGCATGACGATGCGCGCGTGCGGCAGGCCGATCTGCTCCAACTCGTGCGCATCGCCGGCGGCTGTTCGAGCCGCGAGCGCTTCCTGAGCGAGCTGGCGCTGGACCCGCCGGACGCCACCAGCGCCGAGTCGGGGCCGCCGCACCGCGACGAGGACTACCTGGTCCTGTCGACCATCCACTCGGCCAAGGGCCAGGAGTGGCAGTCGGTGCACCTGCTCAACGTGGTCGACGGCTGCATTCCGGCCGACCTGAGCGCCGGCACGCTGCGGCAGATCGAGGAAGAGCGGCGCCTGCTGTACGTGGCCATGACGCGTGCGAAGCAGCATCTGCACCTGCTGGTGCCGCAGCGCTTCTACGTGACGCAGCAAAGCGGTGTCGGCGACCGGCACGTGTACGGGTCGCTGACACGGTTCATTCCGGCTGCCGTCGCCGCTGCGTTCGAGGCGGTGGGGCCGGTGCGGCCGGCGCCAACCGAGCGCATGACCGCCGCGCCGGGCCTGGTCTCGGTGGATGTCGGGGCCCGACTGCGGTCGGCCTGGTGACCGGGCCGGCGCGGCGTCAGGGCACCAGCCGGCGACCGTCCTCTGCGAACACGACCGGCCCCTGGAATGCCTGTGTGATCGACGCCTCGACCGCAGCGCGGGACTGGTCGAGGAACGGCGACAGGTGGCTGAGCAGCAGTTGCTTCGAGCCGCTGTCCCGCGCCACTTCACCGATTGCCTTCGGCGGTGTGTGCAGTGTGTAAAGGATGGCCGGCGACCCGGGCGGGTCGAGCACCACGCTGTTGAAGACGAGCAGGTCGCTACCCTTCGCGATGCGCCGCAAGCCGGGCAGGCCCTCGGCATCGATGTCGCCGCTGAACGTGATGCTCTTGCCGCCGTGGTCGATGCGATAGATCACCGCCGGCGCATCGCGGTGATGGCCGGCCACAGCGCGGATCACGAGGTCGCCCTCGCTGTGGATCACCTTCGGCTGCGGGTTCGGCAGCAGCGCGGTGCCGATGTCTGTCGCCTTGATCGTCAGAGGAGCAGAGAAGTCGCGCAAGTAGCCGAAGGCACCCTGCGGGCCGAACAGCAGATCAATCAGGCGGCGCGTCGACGGAAAGCTGGCATCGCCGCGCTTGGCGGCACGCCGCCCCTCGGGTCCGAAGACCTGCGCGGCGATCGGGCCACGGCTCGACACGGCGCGGGCCTTGAGCAGCCCTGGTAGCTCGCCGACGTGGTCCACATGCAGGTGGGTCAGCAGCACGAGATCGGTTCGGGCGAGCGACAACTTCGCCTCGCCGAGTCGAGCAAAGGAGCCTGGCCCGGCGTCGACCAGAATGCGCGGCACGCCGTCGACCAGCACCATGTAGCACGACGCCGCCCGGCCGGCGGCTCCCGGCCCTCCCGAGCCAAGGACCACCAACTCCAGCGGCGGCGAGACCGCCAGCTCGGTGGCAGTCTGCGCCGCCGCACCGGCGGCACCCAGGCCGAGGCCCGCGCACAGCAGCACGGTCTGGAATCGCAGGAAGAAGCGGCGGTCCGGGTTCATCGGGCGATCCTCGGGGTGTGAGAGCGGGGGGCCTGGGACGGGCAATTCGACCCTCGCACCATGGTCGAAGAAGGGCGGTCGGTCTTACGGCCGGTCAGCCCCGCTTCTTGGCGAGCTTTGCAGCCTCGAGCTTGAGCTCCCGACTGAACTGCCTGCTCGTTCTCTCATCATTCTGCGTGACGCGGCAAAGTGGTTTTGGCAACCAGCACGTGTACGGGTCGCTGACACGGTTCATTCCGGCCGCCGTCGCCGCTGCGCTCGAGGCGACGGGTCCGGCGAGGTCGGCCCGCTACAGGTACAGCGCGACCACCTCGACCACCGCGTCTTCCCACACCACGGGGATCGTCAGCAGCGCCGTCGCCCCGATGGCCACCGCGGCGGCGGCGGGTGCGCCAGGTTCGTCGGCCGGGTAGTCGTTGATGACGGGCATGCCACTGCGCAGTGCCTTGGCGAGCGAGCTGCCGGTCGATGACAGCGGCAGGTGCGCCTCGTCGGACGACCGGCCGCCGTGCAGTTCGCTGAAGGCCTCGACGCGGCGCAGTTGCGCCGTGGCTTCGTCGGGCACCCAGCGCTCGATGCGGCGCGCCAGCGGCAGCCGCGCGCTCGCCAGGAAGGCCACGACATGCCGGTCGGCGAGCCGCGAGCCCACCGGAATCGCCAGGCCGCGCAGCAGGCCGGCCGCGGCAGCCTCTTCGGCGCGCAGGAAGCGGCCGGGCGTGGCCGGCAGGTCAGCAACGAACACCGCTGCGCCACGCTGCCAGGCCAGGCCCGGCAGGCCCACCCCGCGCGGCAGGTAGGTCTGCTGCGAAATCGCTTCGAAGTGCTGCGTGTCATCGCCGTAGGCGCCGTCGACGAGCGTCATGTCGGTGGTGATGCGCGGGTCGTGGTGCCACAGCTCCAGCGCGCCGGACTGACCGGGCACGTGGCCGCAGAAGACCACCAGCACCGAGGTGAGCCGGTCGTGCAGGAACAACGGCAGCGCGAGGGCGCAACTCAGGCCGGCGGCGTGGGCCGCGGCGGTGCGCTGGAAGACCGTCCCCTCGAACTGGCGCAACAGCACGGGGCGCCCCTCTTCCCAGGCGCGGCCGGGCAAGCCTTCGCCGCGGCCGAAGCACATCGAACGGCTGAGGCTCGCAAAGCGACGGGCCGGACCGAAGCCGCCCGAGCCGAACTCGAGCAGCGTGCCGTCGGCGCTGGGCACCCAGACTTCGGCAGCCTTGATGAAGGTGGGGGTCATCGGTGTCATGGGTTGATTCCCGAACTGTGCAAGTTGCAGGCCAAGGGCTGGCCGGCAACGGGCCTTCGAGACGGGGTTGGCGCCCGGCGGCGCCTGGCCCGTGCACCGGCATGCCGCACTTCGGCGCACCAAGACCCGGCGTGAACGCGTCGACAGGCCGACCCGCCCGAGGCGCTCGGGTCCGTCACCGACCGTGCGTCCGACGTGGTGCAGTCAGTGAACGTGGCATGGGTCTTGCCCCGTTTGCGTCAAGTGCGCGCTGCAGGATCAAGTCCACGCCGACGCGGCCGAAAACTGGTCGAGTGCAAGGCCGACGCGACGGCCGAGCACGCCGCCAGCCCGAAGAGTCCACACCGCGACATGACGACCGCCAACCCTTTCAGCCGTCTGCTGGCCCGCCTGAGCGTCGGGCGCAAGCTGATGCTGATCTACCTGCTCGACCTCACGGCGGTGATCTTCGTCAGCAGCATCCTCATCAACGAGAAGTTCATCGCGATCGACTTCGCCCGCAAGGAGATCGCGGGCAATGCCTATGTCGCCGAGATGCGAGACGGCCTGGTCGATGCCGCGCTGTGGGCGGCCGGCGTCGCAGCCACTGCACCGGGCCTCGCCGAGCGGCAGGCGGCGCTCGCTCGCACCGAGGCGGCGCACGGCGCGGGCATGCGGAGCGGCGAGCCCAGCGCCGCGCTGGCCGCCGCCTACGGCACGCTCGCCACGGCGCCGCCGGACCAGCGCCGCGCTGCGTTGTCCGACCTGCTGGCGCGCGGACGCGACCTGATCACGCGCGTCGGCAACCAGTCGAACCTGATCCTCGACCCCGACCTCGACAGCTACTACACGATGTCGTTGATCGTGCTGCGCTACCCGGAGCTGCTCGAGATCGTCGACGGCGTGGGCGTGCAGCTCGCGGCCCGGGTCACGGCCGGCGCCGGGATGGCCGAGGCGCGCACGCAGTACCTCATTCTCGAAGGCAAGCTCGACGCGACGCGGCAGGGCATCGACACCGACCACAGCGAAGCCTATGCGGCAGGAGGCCCGGCGCTGAAAGAACGTTTGGCGCCGTCGCAGCAGCGCCTTCAGACCGCTCTGGAAGACTACCGCCGCAGTGCCCGCGCGCTGATCGACAGCGGCGCCACGCCACGCACGCTCGCGTCGGTGCAGGAGGCGCAAGCCGTGCTGGTGCACGAACTGCGAGGCGCCTGGGCCACGGCCGGGAACGCGCTCGAAGGCTTGCTGCACACCCGTGTGGCGAGCCTGTACCAGCGCATGTGGATCCATCTCGGCACCGCGCTGGGATTGCTGTGCGCGATCCTGGCGATCGTCTACTTCGTGGCCCGCCAGATCGCGATGCCGCTGCGGCACCTGGCCGAGGTCACCGACGCCGTGCGCCGCACCGGCGACCATTCGCGGCGTGCCGAGTGGAACAGCAGCGACGAAATCGGCCGCCTCGTCGTCGGCTTCAACGGCATGCTGGCACAGCTCGACAGCGAGCGCGAGACGCAGAAGGAGCTGGCCGCCAGCGCCCGGGCCGCCGAAGCGCAGCGTGCGCTGGTGGAGGCCACGCCGATCCCGCTGGTCGTGACCTCGATCCCGGGCCACGAGGTGCTGCACGCCAACCCGCCGGCAGAGGCCTGGCTCAACGGCCACCGCGCCGACCCGTGGAGGCACGGCCTCGAATCCGCGGTGCGTGCGCGTTTCTTCCAGCAGCTGTCCGACCGCGGCGCGGTCGACGAGTTCGAAGTCCGCTGGTGTGCCGGCACCGAGCCGGCCTGGGCGGTGCTGTCGGCGCGCCGCGTCCGCTACCAGGGCCAGGACGCGGTCCTGACCGCGTTCGCGCCGATCAACCACCTCAAGCTCATGGAGCGCCGGCTCGAGCTGTGGGCCAAGGTGTTCGAAGCCTCGAGCGAGGGCATCCTGATCGTCGATGCCGAGCGTCGCATCCTCACCGCCAACCAGGCCTTCTCGCGCCACACCGGCTACGAGCTGCAGGAGGTGGTGGGCGAGAAGCCGTCGCTGATGCTGGCCTTCGGCGAGCTCGAGGAACGCACCGGTTCGTTCTGGCAGGTCGTCGCCCAGCGCGGCACCTGGCAGGGCGAGTTGCAGGTGCGCCGACGCAACGGCAGCGAGTACCCCGCGTGGTTGATGGTCAGCGCGGTGCGGCAGTCGCAGGGCGACATCTCGCACTACATCTTCACATCGATCGACATCAGCGACCGCAAGAAGAGCGAGCAGCGCATCCGCTTCCTGGCCGACCACGACGTGCTGACCGAGCTGCCGAACCGATCGCTGTGCACCGAGCGCCTGCGCATGGCGGTGCAGCAGGCGCAGCGCAGCGGGCAGAAGGTGGCGGTGATGTTCATCGACCTCGACCGCTTCAAGGACATCAACGACTCGCTGGGCCACCACATCGGCGACGGCCTGCTGCGGTCGGTCGCGCGCTGCCTGCTCGAAGCGGTGCGGGCCGGTGACACGGTCAGCCGGCTCGGCGGCGACGAGTTCGTCATCGTGCTCAACGGCGTCCAGGACATCGGCGAGATCGCTCACATCGTCGATCAGCGGCTCATCCCGCTGATCCGCCAGCCGCACCTGGTGGAGGGCGCCGAGCTACATGTCTCGTGCAGCGTGGGCATCGCGGTCTTCCCCGACGACGCGATCGACATCGACGAGCTGATGCGCCATGCCGACACGGCGATGTACCAGGCCAAGGCCGGGGGCAGGGATGCGGCGCAGTTCTTCACCGCCGAGATGACCGAGCGCGCGGAGTCGCGCATGCAGCTCGAGGCCCATCTTCGGCGTGCGGTCGAACTCCGCCAGCTCCAGCTCCATTGGCAGCCGCGCGTCAGCGCCGCCACCGGCGCCTTGCTCGGCGTCGAGGGCTTGCTGCGTTGGGAGCATCCGGAGCGCGGCATGGTGTCGCCTGCAAGCTTCATCCCGCTGGCCGAGGAAACCGGGCTCATCGTCCCGATCGGCGCCTGGGTCATCGAAGAGACCTGCCGTCAAGTGGCTGCATGGCGCGCGCAGGGGCTGCCACATTGGGGGGTGTCGATCAACCTGTCGGCCCGTCAGCTGCGCGACGAAGGCCTGACCGACCTCGTGCGCAGCGCCCTGCAGCATCACGGCGTGCCGCCCGGCGTGCTGGAGCTCGAGCTGACCGAGTCGATGGTGATGGAAGACGCCGAACGCAACCTGCGCCAGATGCACACGCTGCGCGCGCTGGGGGTGGGCCTGTCGATCGACGACTTCGGGACGGGCTACTCCAGCCTGGCTTACCTCAACCGCTTTCCGATCGACAAGCTGAAGATCGATCGCTCGTTCGTGCACGACATGCTCGCCGACCCGACCGACCGGGCCATCACGATGGCCATCATCGGTCTCGGCCACACGCTCGGCCTCCAGGTGGTGGCCGAGGGGGTGGAGGAGCCCCGCGCGGCCGCGCTGCTGCGCGAGGCCCGCTGTGACGAACTGCAGGGCTTCCTGTTCGGCCGCCCGATGCCGGCCGACGTGTTCGTGGAATGGGCAGTGCAGCGCGAACAGGATGCTGCCTGATACCGGCCCGCATTCGACCCTCTCGAATCACCCGGCGTCGTTCGGCTCCTTGCAGCCGTTCGTGTGCGTGGGGTTGTCGAGGTTCGAGGCGTCCGCCGGCCAGCCGCTTGCGGGTACCGCGCGGTGCTGGCGAGGCCGCCGGGCGAGCGACTCCGCTCATGTCCCCCGGTGCCGGCCTCACGGCCGCCCCCTCCTCCTTAACTTCGCTACGCCGCTCACCCGACGCCCTCGCCAGCACTCACCATCGCCGCTCGCGCAGGCCGTCGAGCCCCGACGGGCCGCGGTGGTGGCAGCGCTGGGACGGGTCGTTGTGTGGAGTGAAGTAAAGGAGGAGGGCCGGGCGCCAGCCCGGCCCGGGGGACATGAACGCAACACAGCGACCCGTCACAGCGCCCCCGCCGCAGCCTGCTCCATCGTCGTGAGCCACAGCCGCAGATCGAACTCCAGCTGGTGGTAGTCGGGCTCCATGTGCGTGCACAGCGCATAGAAGGCCTTGCCGTGCTCGCGCTCCTTCAGGTGTGCGAGTTCGTGCACGACGATCATCTTCAGGAAGGCGGCCGGTGTTTCCTTGAACAGGCTGGCGACGCGGATCTCGCGCTTGGCCTTGAGCCGGCCGCCCTGCACGCGCGACACCGCGGTGTGCGTGCCCAGCGCGTTGCGGATGATGTGCAGCCGCTGGTCGTAGGCGACCTTGCTCAGCGGCTCGGCGTTGCGCAGGAAGCGGCTCTTCAGCGCGGTGACGTAGTCGTACAGCGCGCGGTCGGTGCGCACGTCGTGCGCTTCGGGGTAGCGTGCGCGCAGCGAGTCGGCCAGGCGGCCCTGCGCGATCGCCTGCCGCGCCTGGGCCTGCAGCGCCTCGGGGTAGTGCGCCAGGTAGGGCAGGGTGGACATGGCGGGCGCCGGCTCAGCGCGCGCTGCCGTCTGCCGTCGGGGCTGCACCGCCGTGCGCGTCGCGCTCGATCGCAGCCTGCACCTCGGCCCAGCCCTCGGCGCCCAGCTCGCGCAGCGTGCGGATGTTGGTCTCGTAGATCGCCTCGGCCTCGGGGAAGGCGGCCACCGCGCGGTCGACGCTCGCTTCGCGCAGCAGGTGCAGCGTCGGGTAGGGCGAGCGGTTGCTGGCGTTCTCGATGTCGTCCGGCGCGCTGCCGGCGAACTGGTACTGCGGGTGGAAGCTTGCCACCTGCAGCACGCCGGCATAGCCCAGGCCTTCGATCGCCGCATCGGCCTGGTCGAGGAAGTCGTTGTAGTCGAGGAAGTCGGTCAGCACCTGCGGGTGGATCAGCAGCGTGGTGTCCAGCTCGTCCGGGTCGGCTTCGGCCAGGCGCGTGAGCTCCTGGCACAGCGTGTCGAGCAGGTCTTCGGGGTGGGTGTCGTCGCAGACCACATAGCGCACCTGGCCCTTGGCCTCGACCGCCTTCGCGAACGGGCAGAGGTTCAGGCCGACGACGGCGCGCTGCAGCCAGGCGCGGGTGCGCGCGATCGCGAGCTCGGGCCCGGGAGTCGTCATGGCACGAGCAGCTGGTTGGCGGCGCTCACGTCCTCGGCCCTCAGCGTGCCGGCCGCCTGGCGCAGGCGCAGGTTGCCGAGCACCACGTCGTAGCGCGCGCGGGCCAGGTCGCGCCGGGTGGTGTAGAGCTGGGTCTGCGCGTTCAGCACGTCGAGGTTGACGCGCACGCCGACCTTGTAGCCGAGCTGGGTGGCCTCGAGCGCGAGCTGGTTCGAGGCCTCGGCGGCCTCCAGTGCCTTCACGGTGGCCAGCCCCGACTGCACGTTGAAGTAGGCCTGGCGCGTGGTCTGCGTGACGCTGCGGCGCGCGAACTCCAGGTCGTTGCGCGACTTCTCCTCCAGCGACAGTGTTTCCTTCACGCGGTTCTGGATCGAGTAGCCGGCGAACAGCGGCAGGTTCATCTGCACGCCGATCTGGGCGCTGGTGGTGTTGCCGGTGAGGCCGGTGCCGGTGGTGCGGCCGGTGTTGCGGTTCTCGCCGACGCCGCCCACCAGGTCGACCGTCGGCAGGTGGCCGGCGCGGGCCTTGGCGGTCTCGAGCTGTGCGATGTCGTAGGCGAGCCGGGCCTTGCGCACGCTGGGCGACTCGATGGCCCGCGTGACCCAGTCCTCCACGTTGGCCGGCAGCACGTCGGGCAACCGGGCCGGGATCGTCAGCGGCCGCGGCTCCACGTCGGTGCGACCCACCAGCTGGTCGAGCGCGATGCGCTTGTTGCGCAGGTCGTTCTCGGCGCCGATCTCCTGCGCGGTGGCGAGGTCGTAGCGGGCCTGGGCCTCGCGGGTGTCGGTGATGGTCGCGGTGCCGACCTCGAAGTTGCGCTTGGCCGAGGCCAACTGCTCGGAGATGGCGGTCTTGTTGGCGCGCGTCGTCGCCAGCGTGTCCTGCGCGGCGAGCACGTCGAAGTAGGCCTGGCTCAGGCGCACGACGAGGTCCTGCTCGGCGGTCTCGAGGTCGGCCATCGAGATCACGTAGTTTTTCTCGGCCTGGTCGATCGAGGTGCTGTTCGTGCGGTTGAACAGCGGCTGCAGTGCCGAGATCTGAGCGCCGGTGCTGCTGCCGCCGGCGCGTCCGATCGGGGTGTCGGTCTCGGTGCGTGTGCTGCTGGCGCTCAGGCTCACGCTCGGGCGGTTGAGCGCCTTGACCTGCTCGTTGCGGTACTGCGCGGAGTCGGCCAGCGCCCGGGCGGCCAGGTAGGTGGCGTCGTAGCCGCGCGCGGCGTCGTACAACGCCTGCAGGCTCTGCGCGCCAGCGGCTGCGCTGCCGAGCATGAGTGCTGCCGCCAGCGCCCGGGCCAGGCGGTGCCGCCGCGGGGCGTGGATCGGGCGAGGCGGGGAGCGCTGCAGCATGAGGGCCTTCCTTCGGGGGTGACCGCCGGGCACGGGCCGGTGGCCGGCGAGCCGCGAGAGCGGCTCAGAAGCTGAACTTCGAGGGCTCGCCGAAGCCCTCGAGTCGCGGGGCGACGGTGTCGAACAGTTCGACGCGGTGGAAGGCGCCGGTCGCGCTGCGCGTGACGAGCACGGCGCGCATCACCGGCTCCTCGCCGACGATGGCGGCGAGCCGGCCGCCGACCTTGAGCTGATCGAGCAGGCCTTGCGGGATCTCGGCCACCGAGCCGGACAGGGCGATCACGTCGAACGGTCCCTCGTCGGCGAGCCCGCGCGACCCATCGGCCTGGCGCACTTCGGCGTTGACGATGGCGGCGCGCTGCAGGTTGATCTTGGCCTGCAAGGCCAGCGCGGGGCGGATCTCGAGACTGATCACCTCGCGTGCCTTGTGCGCCAGCAAGGCGGCCATGAAACCCGAGCCGGTGCCGACCTCGAGCACGCGCTCGTGCTTGTGCACCGCCAGCTCCTGCAGCAGCCGCGCCTCGACCTTGGGCGACAGCATGCACTGCCCTTCGGGCAGTGGCAGGTCCATGTCGGTGAAGGCCATCGCACGGTAGGCCGGCGGCACGAACTCCTCGCGCCGCACGATGGCGAGCAGCGACAGCACCGACGAGTCCAGCACGTCCCAGGGGCGGATCTGCTGTTCGATCATGTTGAAGCGGGCTTGTTCGATGTTCATGAGACTCTCGCAGAAGGAGGTTTCGCAGGGCCGCGCATTCTATTTCGCGGGTCAGCGGGCCGCGGCTTCGATCGGCAATGCACGGCTGCCGAAGCGGCGCCGCGCCCAGTTCGCCAGGTCGTCGAGGTAGCAGTAGATCACCGGCACCACCACCAGCGTCAGCAGCGAGGAGGTGATCACGCCGCCGATCACGGCCTGGCCCATCGGCGCACGCTGCTCCGAGCCCTCGCTGAGCGCGAAGGCCAGCGGCACCATGCCGAAGATCATCGCCAGCGTGGTCATCAGGATCGGCCGCAGCCGCACCCGGGCGGCGTGCAGCAAGGCGTCCTCGCGGCTCATCGGCGCGTGTTCCCCGGCGGCTCCGTGCGTTCCCTCGCGTGAGCGGATCGCGAAGTCGACCAGCAGGATCGCGTTCTTGGTCACCAAGCCCATCAGCATCACGATGCCGATGATGCTGAACATGTTGAGCGTGGAGCGAAAGGCCAGCAGCGCGAGCACCACGCCGATCAGCGTCAGCGGCAGCGAGCTCATCAGCGCCAGCGGCTGCAGGAAGCTCCTGAACTGGCTGGCGAGGATCATGTAGATGAACACGACCGCCAGTGCCAGCGCGCCGATCGCGTAGTTGAACGACTCCTGCATGTTCTTGGTCGAGCCGCCGAAGCTGTAGCGGTAGCCGGGCGGCCAGGCCACGCCGTCGAGCACCTTGCGGATGTCGGCCGACACGTCGCCCGAGCTGCGGCCGAAGGCGTTGGCGTCGATGTTGATCTCGCGGTTCAGGTCGCGGCGGTTGATCTGGTTGGGCCCGGTCGACGGGCTCACCTCGGCCACCTGCGACAGCCGCACGATGCGCGGCGAGCCGTCGGCGGCGGCCGTCACGTTGAGCGGCAGGCGCGCCAGGTCGGCCGGCGAGCGGCGGCTGTCGGGCGTGAGGCGCACGTTGACGTCGTAGTTCTCGCCGTCGGGGGCGCGCCAGTTGCCCACCAGGGTGCCGGCCACCAGCGTGCGCAGGCTGCTGGCCAGCGCATCGACGTTGAGGCCCGCGTCGGCGGCAGCGTCGCGGCGGACTTCGATCGAGACGGTGGGTTTGTCGGGCTTGAGCGTGCTGTCCAGATCCACCAGGCCGGGGATCTCGCGCAGCCTCGCCGAGATGAGCTTGGACAGGCGTTCGAGCTCGGCCAGGTCCGAGCCCTGGATCGAGAACTGCAGGCTCTTGCCGCCGCCGAGGTCGGTCTGGCCGATGTTGGTGACGGTGATGCCGGGGATGCGGGCAAGGCGCTCGCGCAGCGGCACCGCCAGCTGCGCGACGTCGCGCTCGCGGTCCTTGCGGTCGACCAGCCGCACATAGACCGCGCCGTAGATCTTGCCGAGCGCCTGGCCGCTGTTGATGGTGGTGACGGTGTAGCGCACTTCGGGCATCTCGCGCAGTGCCGCGTCGATCTGCCGGGCGCGTTGTTCGGTGAGTTCGAGCGAGGAGCCGACCGGCGTGTAGAAGTTGAGCTGCGTCTCGGAGAAGTCGGCCTTGGGCACGAACTCGGCGCCGAGCAGCGGGATGACGAAGAAGCTGCCCGCGAAGGTGGCGGCGGCCACGCCCAGCGTCGCGAGCCTGTGCGCGAGCGACCAGCGCAGGATGCGCTGGTAGCCGTTCGACAGCCATTCGGTGAAGCGGTCGAAGGCGCCGGTGACACGGCCGATGCTCTTGTCGTACAGCGTGACCGGCGGGTCGCGTTGGACGCCGTGGGCCTGCCGAATGTCGCCCCCTGGGCGCTGCGCGCCGTCCCCCCGAGGGGGAGCGACCCCGCCTTCGGGCGACCGTGCGGCGGGGTCGTTCCACACGCTCGACAGCATGGGGTCCAGCGTGAAGCTGACGAACATCGAGATCAGCACCGCCGCGACGATGGTCAGGCCGAACTCGTGGAAGAACTTGCCCACGATGCCGCCCATGAAGCCGATCGGCAGGAACACCGCGACGATGCTCAGCGTGGTGGCCAGCACCGCGAGGCCGATCTCCTGCGTGCCGTCGAGCGCGGCCTGGTGCGGGCTCTTGCCCATCTGCACGTGGCGCACGATGTTCTCGCGCACGACGATCGCGTCGTCGATCAGCAGGCCCACGCACAGGCTCAGCGCCATCATCGTGATGGTGTTGATCGTGAAGCCGAAGGCGTACATGAACAGGAAGGTGCCGATCAGCGCGATCGGCAGCGTCAGGCCGGTGATGACGGTCGAGCGCCAGGAGTTCAGGAACAGGAACACGATCAGGATCGTCAGCAGCGCGCCCTCGATCAGCGTGCGCTTGACGTTGGCCACCGACACGCGGATGGCGCGCGAGTTGTCGCGGTTGATCTCGGTGCGGATGCCCGGCGGCGTCACGTCCTTCGCGTTCTCCAGCGCCCGCATCAGGCCGTCGACCACCTCGATGGTGTTCTCGCCCTGCGACTTCTGCACCGACAGCAGCACGGTGCGCTGGCCGTTGTAGAGCGCCAGCGTCTCCAGCTCCTGGGGCCCGTCGACCACGTCGGCCAGCTGCCACAGCCGGATCGGCGCGCCGGCGCTCGGGCCGCCGCCGGTGGCGCCCTTGCGCGCGACGACGATGTCCTTGAAGTCCTCGGGCGTCTTCATGCGCGCGTTGATCTGCACCACGCGCTCCTGCTCGCGCGAGCGGATCGCGCCCATCGGCAGTTCCTGGTTCTCGCTCTTCACCGCGGCGACGACCTGGTCGACGCCGACACCGAGCGCTTCCAGCGCGTCGGGTTTCAGGTAGATGTTGATCTCGCGTTCGAGCCCGCCGATCACGGACACCGCGCCGACGCCGCGCACGTTCTCCAGCCGCTTCTGCAGCACCTGGGTGGCCCAGGTGGTCAACTCCTGCGTGCTGCGTTTGCCGTCGTCGGACAGCACCGCCACGTTGAAGACCGGCTGGCTGGCCGGGTCGAAGCGCGAGACGCGCGGCTCCTTGACCTCGTCGCGCAGCAGCGGGCGCACCAGCGCCACCTTCTCGCGCACGTCTTCGGCCGCCTTGCGGCCGTCGACGTCGAGATTGAACTCGATGATGACGACCGAGCTGCCCTCGTAGGAGCGCGAATAGAGCGAGTTGATGCCGGCCACCGTGTTGACCGCTTCCTCGACCTTCTTCGTCACCTCGCTCTCGACGATCTCGGGCGAGGCGCCGGGGTAGTCGAACTGCACCACGACGGTCGGGAAGTCGATGTTCGGGAACTGGTCGACCGACAGGCGCTGGTAGCTGAACAGGCCGAGCACCACGAAGGCGAGCATCACCATCGTGGCCATCACCGGGTTGGCGATCGAGATGCGGGTGAACCACATGGTGCGCGCGGAGCCTCGTTCAGCGGGCTGTCGCGGCCGAGGCCGCGGCGGTGGCCGGCGCTGCCGCGTCAGGCGCCCCCGGCAGGCGCACGCGGGTGCCTTCGCGCACCGCGCCGACCGTGCCGCGCAGCACCGTGCTGCCGTCGGCCAGGCCCGATGTCACCTCGACCAGGGCCTCGTCCCTGTTGCCGGGCTGCGCCGATGCATCGCCGCGCAGGCCCAGGCTCACCACACGCTGCACGACCTTGCCGTCTTCCACGGCCAGCACATAGGGCCGGGCCTGATCGATACGCACCGCGGCGGCCGGCACGCTGGGCGCGGTCTTGCGTGCGAGCTCGATGCGGCCCTTGGCGAACAGGCCCTGGCGCAAGCCCGGCTGCGGCGCAACCTCGAGATAGACCATGACCGAGCGGGTGCCCGCCTGGGCGGCCGGGTTGATGCGTGCCACGCGGGCCAGCACCGGCGCGCCGATGCCGTCGACCTGCAGCCGTGCCGATGCGCCGATGTGCACGGCCCCCACGTCCTCGGGCGCCACCGCCGCCTCGATCTCGATCCGCGACAGGTCGACGATCTCGATCAGCTTCGCGTCGACGGCCACACGCTCGCCGGGTTGCACGGCGCGCTGCGAGACATCACCCGCGATCGGCGCGCGCAGCACGGTGTCGTTCCGGGCCTTGCGTGCCAGCTCGGCAGCCGCATTGGCGGACTGCAGCGCGGCACGGGCCGAGGCCGAATTCGACACCGAGGTGTCGAGCGCGTTCTTCGAGATGAAGCCCTGGTTCACCAGGGCGCGGTTGTTCTCCAGCGCCCGCTCGGCAATGTCGAGCTGGGCGCGGGCCTGAGCCGACTGCTCCTCGGCCTGGCGCAGCTTCCAGTCGTATTCGGTCGCATCGAGCCGGCCCAGCACCTGGCCCGCGGCCACGCGGTCGCCCTCGCGCACCGTCAGCTGCTGGACCTCGGCCGCCACCTTGGCCTTGACGACGGCCGAGTTCACCGCCTTCAGCGCGCCGGTGATCTCGAGCGTGCGCAGCAGCTCGCGCGGTCGCAGCTCGGTCAGGTCGGCCGGGGCCAGTTCGAGCGCCACCGCGGGCCGCGCCGCAGGCGCCTGCTCGGCCTTGCGCGCCAGCAGGCCGCGGCCCAGGAGCAGGCCGAGTGCCAGCACGGCGGCCGTCACGACCGACCACTTCAGCGAGCGTTTCATGGCAGCGTCTTGCGGGCCGGCCGGCCGGTCGGCTTGCGGGCGGTCAGGCCGTTCAGCATCAGGTCGATCTGCACGGCGATCAAGCCCTGCGCATCGATGTGGCGCCCGAGGTTCGGGCAGGCGCCCAGTGAATGCTTGTGCAGCATCAGGTACAGCATCGGCGCCATCAGCGCATGCACGACGTCGTCGACCGGCACCGGCCTGAACTCGCCGCGGCCGATGCCGCGCTGCACGACGCTGCCGATCATGCGTTCCGCGGGCAACACCACCTCGTCGAGGTAGAACTGCGCGATGTCGGGGAAGTTGCGCACTTCCGACAGGATCAGCTTGCAGATGCCCGAGGCGCGCGTCTCGCCGATGCGGCGCCACCATTCGGCCATCAGGTAGGCCAGCAGCTCGGCGGTCGGCCCGTCGAAGCCGCGCACGATGTCCTGGCCCTCGGCGATTTCCCGCGAGATGTTCTCGCGGATCACCGCCTTCAGCAGCTCTTCCTTGCTCGGGTAGTAGAGGTAGAGCGTGCCCTTGGAGACGCCGGCGCGCGCCGCCACCTCTTCCGAGCGTGTCGCGGCGAAGCCTTTCTCGACGAACAGGTCGAGCGCGGCATCGAGCAGTTCCTGGGGACGGGCTTCCTTGCGGCGCTGGCGCGTGGACGGGGCGGGGTCGGCAGATCGGGACATGATTTTACTGACTGATCGGTCATTAATGTAGCGCCAGCCTCCGAGGGGGTCAAACCGCCCGCGGCATTGCCCGACTGCGCTGCACGGCATGCTCAGCGGGGCTGCCGTGCCTGTGCCCCATCATCGACGACGAGGTAAAGACCGGTGAAGTCTGCAGGCACCCCCGCGATCGCGCGGGCCTGTAGCGGACGACCGGTCAGCTCGAGCCGCAGCCCGGCGGCTAAGATCGCCCGCTTTGCTGCACCGGAGGCGAATTCTTGGACATCCTGCTGCTCGTGAAGGCCGCGATCATGGGCATCGTCGAGGGGCTCACCGAGTTTCTGCCGATCTCCAGCACCGGGCACCTGATTCTCGCGGGCTCGTTGCTCGGGTTCACCGACGACAAGAGCAAGGTGTTCGACATCGCGATCCAGACCGGCGCGATCATCGCGGTGATCATCGTCTACAGCCAGCGCCTGCGCGAGACGCTGGCCGGCCTGGGTTCGGATCCGAAAGCACGGCGCTTCACCCTCAACGTCGCCATCGCTTTCGTGCCGGCCGTGGTGCTCGGGCTGCTGTTCGGCAAGGCCATCAAGGAGCACCTGTTCACGCCGGCGGTGGTCGCGACGACCTTCATCGTCGGCGGCCTGATCATCCTGTGGGCCGAAGGCCGGCAGCGAAGCGCGGCGCGCATCGAGTCGATCGACGACATGACGCCGGTCGATGCGCTCAAGGTCGGCCTGGTGCAATGCCTGGCGATGATTCCCGGCACCAGCCGTTCGGGCGCCACCATCATCGGCGGCATGCTGCTGGGCTTGTCGCGCAAGGCCGCCACCGACTTCAGTTTCTTCCTCGCGATCCCGACCCTGATCGGTGCCGGTGCCTACAGCCTCTACAAGGAGCGCGCGCTGCTGAGCCCGGCCGATCTGCCGCTGTTCGGCGTCGGCCTGCTGTTCTCCTTCCTGTCGGCCTGGGTCTGCGTGCGCTGGCTGCTGCGCTACATCGCCAGCCACACCTTCGTGCCGTTCGCCTGGTACCGGATCGTGTTCGGTCTGGTCGTGCTTGCGACCGCCTGGAGCGGTGTCGTGCGCTGGGTCGACTGAGACTCGCTCGCGCCCAAACCTGTCAAATCAGCCGGCGTCCTTCGGCCCGTTGCAGCCGTTCGTGTGGGGGGCTGAGGTTCGAAGGGTCCGGCCGCCTGCAGGTACCGCGCATTGCTGACGAGGCCGCCGGGCGAGCGGCTCCGCTCATGCCCAGCCGCGATACCAGCGGCTGGGCATGAACGCAACACAGCGACCCGGCGCAGCGCCCCCGCCGACCCTCGGACTGTTGGCTTTCCGGACAAGACACCGAACACCGCAACCAGCCCCGACCCCAGCTTCAATCGAATGCGTGTGAATGCAATGCCGTATGAGCCCGCGACTGCATGTCCGAGGCCGGGCCGGCGGGCCGTCACTGCGTGATGCGGTAGAGCTCGCTGCCGCGCACGAGGTGCCGCCCCGCGTGGTGCAGCAAGGCCGCGAACCGGTCGCTCGCGAGCACCCCATGCTCCGCGACACGCGCGGCGGCGATCGGGTCCGCGGCGCCGGCACGGAGCGCCGGGTGCGTCATCAGCAGTGCACCGTCGGGCGCGTCGGCGAGCCAGCGTTGCAGGCGCGCCCGGTAGCCGGCCGCATCCGCCTCGAAGCCATAGACGCCGATCAGGTTCGGGTTGGTCGGACAGCGCGCCTGCTCCGCCAGGCGCGCGAAACGGCGTGCGCCCAGCGCCTCGATGACGCGGGCCTTGGCGCTCGCCCCCGGAGGGGCGAGGGCGCAGCGCAGCCAGGGCCGTTGCGCACCGCGCCACCACGTCTCGATGCAGTCGAACAGCGCCTCGCGAACCTGGGGCAGTTGCTGCACGTGCTGGTGACCATCGACATGATCGGGCAGCCGGCCGGCATGGCGCACGAAGGCGTCGAGCTGCTGGTCGATCGTCGTGCGCAAGGCCTTCGGGTCGAGACGGCGTGCAATGGCACGCAGGAGGAGCGTGCTCAGGCGTGGCGCGGGGCGGCCATCGAAGCGGTGTGTCAGGTTCAGGTGCAGCCCGAGATCGATCGTCGAACACTCGATCAGCGTGCGTGCGTGGCGCGGCCAGTGCGGCGACTCGACCATGGCACTGGTTGCACTCACCCGACCCGCGCGGGCGAGCGCCAGCACGGCGTCGGTCACGCCGTCGTCGAGCGCGGCGTCGTCGACGCAGACGACCAGCGGGCGATCGAGGGCGGCGGGCGGTGAGCCGCCTTCAGCTGGAATGAACATTCGGTTTCTATTATCGGCACCCCTCAACGATGCGCGCACCCCGCGCCGATGCCCGATGGCTTCGATTCCATCCGATCCGAGCGGTTCGCGCCGTCAGGGGCTGCTCGTCGCGGCGCTGTCGATCGTCTGGTGGGTGTGGTCGCTGGGACTGCGTCCGATCTCGCTGCCCGACGAGGGGCGCTACGCCGGCGTGGCGCGCGACATGCTCGCTCATGGCGACTGGCTGGTGCCGCGCCTGAACGGTTTGCCGTTCTTTCACAAGCCGCCGTTGTTCTACTGGATCGATGCCTTGGCGATGGGCGCGTTCGGTGTCGGACCGGTCGCCGCGCGCACGGCTTCGGCGTTCGGTGCGCTGCTGGCCTGTGCCGCGCTGGCCTGGCACGCACGGCGTCTGGCCGGGCCCCGCTTCGCGCTCGCGGCCCTGGCGGCCCTGTCGCTCCAGCCGCTGTTCTTCTTCGGCGGCCAGTTCGCGAACCTCGACATGCTCGTCGCCGGGTGCATCACGGCGACGGTCGTCGCCTGGGCGCACGGACTCGCGGCGCCCGACGGCGAAGGGCGCACGGCGCTGCGCATCGGCTGGGCCGCGGCGGCGTGCGGCGTGCTGGCCAAGGGCCTGATCGGCTGGGTGCTGCCGGCGCTCGTGGTGCTGCCGTGGGCGCTCGTGATGCTCGAGCGGCCGCGCCTGCGCACGCTGATGCGGTGGGCCGATCCGCTGGGCGTGCTGCTGACGCTCGCGATCGCCTTGCCCTGGTTCGTGCTCGTCGCGCGGGCCCACCCCGGCTTCCTCGACTATTTCGTGCTCGAGCAGCATGTGCGCCGCTATGCGACCGCGCATTTCAACAACCGCCAGCCGCCGTGGTTCTACGTCGCCGTGCTGGCGCTCGGCGCCCTGCCTTGGACGCTGGCACTCGCCGGCCTGCGCGGCGCCTGGCGTGCCGCCGAAGCCGCCCAGCGGCGCTGGCTGGTCTTGTGGGCGTGGTGGGCGCTGGCGATCGTGCTGTTCTTTTCGCTGCCGCGCTCCAAGCTGGTGGGCTATGTGCTGCCGGTGCTGCCGCCGCTGGCGCTGCTGGTGGCCTGGGTCCTGATGCACCGTGTGCGTGGCCCGCGGTGGGAGCGCATCGCCGCCGCGCTCGGCGTGATCCTGTGCCTGGGCGGCTTGTGGGGCGCCCGGCAGTTCGACCGCAAGGCACTGCGCTCGATACCGATCGAGGTCGAGACGATGCTGCAGGCCGATCCGGCGTGGCGCGATGCCCAGCCCGTGTACATCGACAGCCCGCGCAGCGAGATCGCGCTGCGCGCGCCGCTGTCGCACCTGCCCTGGATCGTCAGCGACTGGGACGACCCGGCGATCGCCGCCGGCGACAGCTGGCGCAAGGAACTCACCGATGGCGCGCGTTTCGATCCGGACACCGGGGCGCGGCTGCTGCTGCGGCCGGCGCAGCTGCCGGCGCGACTGGCCGAGGTCGAGCGGGCATGGATCGTCGCGAACGCAGCCTGGCAACCACCGCCCGGCAGTCATGGAAGTTTCGAGCCGGTGCTGCGCGAGCGCGAGGTGCAGCTATGGCGCTGGCGGCGCGGGCCGGAAGGCCCATAGCCGGCTCGCGAGGTAGGTGCCGGCGGCGACCGTGAGCAGCACCAGCGCCAGCGCTGCTTCGGGCGGCAGCAGCTGCGCGCTCAACAGCATCTGGTACAGCAGCCCGTTGAGCGAGAACGCCGACAGCGCGACCACCGCGAAGCGCGGCAGCGCGTCGCGGTGGCGCGCGCCGCTGCGAAAGCTGTAGCGCTTGTGACCGGCGTAGCTGACACCGAAGGCGAGCACGAAGCCCGCGAGATTGGCCAGCTGGGGCGGCCAGGCCAGCCCCCGCATCGCCGCACAGGCCAGCAGCCAGTGCACGGTGGCCGCCACTGCCCCGACGATGACGAAGCTCAGCGCCCGTCGGCCGCGGTGGTGCATCGCTCTCGGGCTCAGGCGGCGCGCACGCCGGCACTGCCGGTCGAGGTGAGCCCCTGGCCCCTGCGCTCCTCGACCAGGTAGAGCGGCCGGCGCTTGACCTCCTCGAACACGCGGCCGAGGTATTCGCCGAGGATGCCGATCGAGATCAGCTGCACGCCGCTGAAGAACATCAGCCCGACGGCCAGCGTCGTCCAGCCCGGCAAGGGGTGTCCTTCGATGTAGTGCTCGACCAGCAGGTAGACCGCATACAGCAGCGCGCCGAGCGCGAAGCCGGCGCCGAGCGCGCTCCAGACCCGCAGCGGCAAGGTGGTGAACGCGGTCAGCCCGTCGAATGCGAGCCGCACCAGTCGCGCCATCGGGTAGTGGCTGCTGCCGTGCGAGCGGGCGTCCGGCGTGTAGGGCACGGCCGTGCTGCGAAAGCCCACCCAGGCGTACAGGCCCTTCATGTAGCGATTGCGTTCGGGCAGGTTGCACAAGGCATCCGCGACACAGCGGTCCAGCAGCCGGAAGTCCCCGGCGTCCCGCGGCATGTCGACGCCGCTGAGGGACCGGATTGCCCGGTAGAACAGCGCGCTGCCCAGCCGCTTGAGCGGCCCTTCGTCGTCGCGACGCGTGCGCACCGTGTAGACCATGTCGGCGCCGTCCGACCAGCGCGCCAGCAGTTCGGGGATCAGTTCCGGCGGATGCTGGCCGTCTGCGTCCATCAGGCAGACCACGTCACCTGCGGCCTGATCGAGCCCTGCGGACAGTGCGATCTCCTTGCCGAAATTGCGCGACAGCCGCAGATGCATCACGGCGCCACGCCGCACATAGGGCGCGAGCACGAGTGGCGTGTCGTCGCGGCTCCCGTCGTCGACCACGATCACTTCGTGGGCCGCCGCCGTGCGGCGCAGCACCGGCAGCAAACGCTCCAGCAAGGCCGGCAGGTTGCCGGCCTCGTTGTAGGCGGGCAGCACGACGCTGATGCGCGGTCGTTCCGTGCGGCGGCGCTGGGGTGGAGCAGGGGTCTGGTTCGACATGTCGAATGCGCTAGCCGGTCACTCGCTTTGCGGGCACCGCGGCGGGTGCGATGCAGAGCACCCGGCAGCATGAACCGCCAGTCTTAAGCGCAGATTTCGGCGCGCCGCGCGTCAAACCCGTGCAAGCCGGCGCACCTGACCGCCTCATGCCAGCTCGCGTTCAAACCTGTCAAATCGCCCGGCGTCCTTTGGCTCGTTGCGGCCGTTCGTGTGCGTGGGGTTGCCGAGGTTCGAAGCGTTCACCGGCCAGCCGCCTGCAGGTACCGCGCGGTGCTGGCGAGGCCGCCGGGCGAGCGGCTCCGCTCATGTCCCCCAGGCCGGCACCGGGGGACATGAACGCAACACAGCGCCCCGCCAACGTTTGACGGTCAGCTTTCCGGACAAGACACCGAACACCGCAACCAGCCCTGGCCCGACCTTCCATCTGATGCGTTTGAATGCCGTATCAGTGCTGCCTGAACTGCCCCAGCGCCCCCAGCACGATCCGCGTCGCACCGTCCAGCGACGAGAGTGCTCGGTGAGCGACGCCCAGGCTGCGGGTGAGCGCCGGCCTGAGCGGGATCACCTGCAATTGATCGTGCCCCGCCGGCACTGAAGAGTCCTCCAGCGGCAGGATGGCAGCTCCGTAGCCGGCCGCCACCAGGCTCTTCATCGCTTCGGTGTAGTTCAGCTCGATGCGCGCCCGCGGTGCCTGGCCCGCCGCCGCGAACCACTCCATCGTGAGCCGGTACATGCGGGTCGTCGCGTCGTTGAAGATCAGCGGCTGCGCGGCCAGCCATTTCGGCGTGGCCACCTTCGGTGCCTTCCAGCGCGGCGGCACGAAGGCCCTCATCGGGTCGTTGCGCCAGTGCGTCACCACCAGGTCGCGCACCGGCGACTGCGGCAGCGCCACCAGGCCGATGTCCAGCGTGCCCGCGGCCAGCCGCGCCATCGTGTCGTTCGAGCCCAGGATGCTGACTTCGACGTCGATGCCCGCATGAGCCTGTTCCAGCGCTTTCAACACCTGGGGCAGCAGGTGCACGATCACGCCGGTCGAGGTGCCGAGCCTCACGCGTCCGGCATGCCCCTTGGCGTGGCGCTTCACGGTGTCGATCGCCTCGTCGGCGTCGCGCAACAAATGCCTCGCGCGTTCGATCAGGGCCGCGCCGGCGGCGGTCGGGGCGACCTGCCGGCTGCCGCGCACGACCAGCTGGGCTCCCAGCCGCGATTCCAGTTCGCTGATGTGCAGGCTGACCGTGGGCTGCGCCAGGTGCAGCGCGCGCGCCGCAGCCGAGAAATTGCCCAGGTCGGCGATGGCCACCAGGGTGCGCAGTTGGTCGAGGTTGAGCGAACGCATCAGAAATTCTGATAAGACATCTCAGTAATCTCAATTTCCACGATAGCACGCGCCGTTGCACGATGGCGGCATGAACACCGGAGTGATTGCCATGACACCGATACCCCATATCGAACCGAGCCGCCCGCTGCGGGCCCTGCGCCGGCTGCTTGCTGCGTGGACTTCGATGCGCGCGCGCCGCGCCGCCGCACGCGAACTGCAGGGCATGTCCGAGCACGAGCTCAAGGACCTCGGCATCGGCCGCTCGGAGATCCCGTCGCGGCTGGCGTGCCGGCCCGGGACGCCGGCCGCGGAGAACTGCGAGCGATCGACGCTGCGTGCGCGCTTGGCCGGGCTCGACGTCAGCGGCGCGTGAACACCAGGTCCCAGACGCCGTGGCCGAGCTTCAGGCCGCGGTGCTCGAACTTCGTGAGCGGGCGGTAGTCGGGCTTGGGGGCGTAGCCAGCGGCAGTGTTCCGCAGCGCCGGCTCGGCCCCCAGCACCTCCAGCATCTGTTCGGCATAGGGTTGCCAGTCGGTCGCGCAATGCAGATAGCCGCCGGGCACAAGCCGCGTGACGAGCTGCGTCACGAAGGCCGGCTGGATCAGCCGCCGCTTGTGGTGCTTCTTCTTGTGCCAGGGGTCGGGGAAGAAGAGGTGGATGCCGGCCAGCGAGGCTGGCGCGATCATGTGCTCCAGCACCTCGACCGCGTCGTGCTGCACGATGCGCAGGTTCGTGAGCTCGCGCTCGCCGATCTGCTTGAGCAGCGCCCCGACGCCGGGCGTGTGCACTTCGCAGCCGATGAAGTCGGTGCCAGGCCGGGCGGCGGCGATCTGCGCGGTGGCGTCGCCCATGCCGAAGCCGATCTCGAACACCAGCGGCGCGCGGCGGCCGAACACCGCCTCGGGGTCCAGCCGCGCGGTCTGGAACGGCAGCACGAAGCGCGGGCCCAGTTCGGTCAAGGCACGCGTCTGGCCGCTGCCCATGCGCCCCGCCCGCAACACGAAGCTGCGGATCGGACGCGGCGGGTGGGGCGGCGCGGGTGGCAGGTCGGTGTCGCTCATGGCGGGCGGGTCTTCGCTGCGAGCCTGGAGGCGAGATGTTCGCACTCGGGCAGCAGGCATTCGCGGCAGCGGGCGCGCAGGCGCACGCCATCGCCATCGCCATCGTTGGTGGCGGGTGCCGGGGGCAGCTTCAGCAGCGGGCGCAGCGCGGCCAGGGCCGCAGCCTTGCGCGCCGGGCCTTCGCCGTAGACCACCGAGTAGGGCAGCGCCGCCGACGCCAGCGCGTTGCGGATCAAGCCGTCGACGGGCCCGCGCACCTGGGCGCCGTCGCGCTGCAGGCCGTCGGGCTGCCAGGCCAGGTCGAGCCCGGTCAGCAGCGTGTGGGCGCAGCGGTGCTGGCGTTCGATCGCCTGCGCATAGAGGCTGCGGTCGCCGAACACGAACTCGCTGTAGACCGCGATCATCAGCGGCGTGGTGTCGGCCAGCACGATGCTGCCGTCCTGCGCGGCGGCTTCGATGCGGCGCCATTGCTCGTCGGCGATCGGTCCCTGCTCTTCGGGCCGCGGTGTGCGGCCCTGCGTGTCGCAGAACTCGCGCAGGTACTCCGCGACCCGCGCGGCCGGGCGGCCGAGTGCGCGCAGCTCCAGCGCCAGCGTATGGGCCAGCGTGGTCTTGCCGGTGCTCTCGGCGCCGACGAGGGCGATCACCGGGCCCATGCGCTGGTCCTGGAGGGAATCATGGGGTGCTCACCCGCAGCGCGGCGCGGGCCCAGGCCCGCCAGCCGATCCCCGCCAGCAGCGCGAACAAGGCATAGAGCCCGACGGTGAGCCACAGCCCCTTGTAGGCGAACAGCGTCACGCCGACGACATTGACGATGATCCACACCGCCCAGTTCTCGACGAACTTGCGCCCCAGCAGCGCCTGGCCGACCACGCTGCCGGCGGTGGGAAAGGCATCCCACCAGGGCACGTCGGTGTCGGTGCCGTGGCGCAGCAGCAGCGCGGTGGCGGGCCACAGCAGCGCAAAGGCCAGCAGCGTGCGCGCGCGCCCGCGCGGCGTGAGGTGGCGCACGGTCAGCGCCGTGCCGTCGGCCCGGGTGCCGCGCAGCCACTGCCACCAGCCCCAGAAGGCCACCGCGATGAACAGCAGCTGCAGTGACGCATCGCCGTACAGCCGGGCCTGCCAGAACACCAGCAGATAGAGCAGCGAACTGATGATCGCCAGCGGCCAGGCGAGCGGGTCGACACGCAGGTTGCACAGTACCATCCAGACGCCGAGCAGCGCACCGGCCAGCTCGGCCCAGCTGGCGGCCAGCGGGCCGAGCACGAAGGCCGGGGCATTGAGGAAGTCGATCAAGGAGGTGAGCATCACGAGGCGCGCGCTTGCGCGCCGAGGCGAGGGGCTGGCGGGCGCGGGGCGCGGCCCTAGCGCCGCGGCGCGTACTGGACGTAGATTTCGTCGGGCTTGAGCATGCCCAACTCGGCGCGTGCCTTCTCCTCGACCATCTCGAGGCCTTCCTTCAAATCGCGCACCTCGGCCGAGAGCCGCTCGTTGCGCGTCTGCGCCGTGTCGTTCTTCGCCTGCTGCGCCTGCAACTGAGCCTGCAGGCCGACCACCCGGCCGACCCCGCCCTTGCCGAACCACAGCTCGGCGTGGACCAGGGCCAGCAACGCGACCAGCGCGAAGGTGATCAGGCGCATCGCATCGGCGGTCGGTTCGCGAGACGCCTGGGGTCAGCGCAGGTTGTAGAACGCGGCGCGGCCGGGGTAGACCGCGATGTCGCCCAGGTCTTCCTCGATGCGCAGCAGCTGGTTGTACTTGGCCACGCGGTCGCTGCGCGACAGCGAGCCGGTCTTGATCTGGCCGGCGTTGGTGCCCACCGCGATGTCGGCGATGGTGCTGTCCTCGGTCTCGCCCGAGCGGTGCGAGATCACGGCGGTGTAGCCGGCGCGCTTGGCCATCTCGATCGCGGCGAAGGTCTCGGTCAGCGTGCCGATCTGGTTGATCTTGATCAGGATCGAGTTGGCGATGCCCTTGTCGATGCCTTCCTGCAGGATCTTGGTGTTGGTGACGAACAGGTCGTCACCGACCAGCTGCACCTTCTTGCCCAGCACCTCGGTCAGGTGGGCCCAGCCGGCCCAGTCGCCCTCGGCCATGCCGTCCTCGATGCTGATGATCGGGTACTTGTCGACCCAGCCCGCGAGCATGTCGGTCCATTGCTGGGCCGACAGCGACAGGCCTTCGCCGTCGAGCTGGTAGGCCAGCGAGCCGTTCTTGCCCGGCTTGTAGAACTCGCTGGCGGCGCAGTCCAGGCCCAGCGCGATCTGGGTGCCCGCCGTGTAGCCGGCCTTGTCGATCGCCTCGAGGATCATCTGGATCGCCGCCTCGTGGTTCTCGACGCTGGGCGCGAAGCCGCCCTCGTCGCCGACCGCGGTGCTGATGCCCTTGTCGTGCAGGATCTTCTTCAGCGCGTGGAAGGTCTCGGCGCCCCAGCGCACCGCTTCGCGGAAGCTCGGCGCGCCGACCGGGATGATCATCAGCTCCTGCAGGTCGAGGTTGTTGTTCGCGTGCGCGCCGCCGTTGACGACGTTCATCATCGGCACCGGCAGCATCATGCCGCCCATGCCGCCGAAATAGCGGTACAGCGGCAGGCCCGATTCCTCAGCCGCCGCGCGTGCCACCGCCATGCTGACCGCCAGCGTGGCGTTGGCGCCGAGGCGGGCCTTGTTGTCGGTGCCGTCGAGGTCGATCAGCGTCTTGTCGAGGAAAGCCTGCTCGGAGGCGTCCAGGCCGAGCACCGCTTCCGAGACCTCGGTGTTGACGTGCTCCACCGCCTTCAGCACGCCCTTGCCGAGGTAGCGCGACTTGTCCCCGTCGCGCAGCTCGATGGCTTCTCGCGAGCCGGTCGAGGCGCCGCTCGGCACCGCGGCGCGGCCCATCACGCCGCTCTCGAGCAGCACGTCGCACTCGACGGTGGGGTTGCCGCGGCTGTCTAGGATCTCGCGCCCGACGATGTCAACGATGGCACTCATGGCGTTGCTTTCAATAAGGAAGGGAAGTATTCGAAGAGTGGACGCCGCGGATCCGGCTTCGCCGGTCCGCCAGCGTCGCTCCCTCGAGGGGGAGCGGCGTAGCCGCAACGGGGGTGGTCAACATCAGCAGGAAAAATCGTTCTCGAGCAGCGGCTGCGCCTTGACCACGCGGTCGATGCTGAGCAGCTGCTCGAGCAGCGCCTTCATGTGCTTGAGCGGCACGGCGTTCGGGCCGTCGCTCAGCGCCTTGGCCGGGTCGGGGTGTGTTTCCATGAAGATGCCGGCCACGCCGACCGCGATCGCGGCACGCGACAGCACCGGCACGAACTCGCGCTGGCCGCCCGAGCTGGTGCCTTGGCCGCCCGGCAGCTGCACGCTGTGGGTCGCGTCGAACACGACCGGCGCGCCGGTCTCGCGCATGATGGCCAGGCTGCGCATGTCGGAGACGAGGTTGTTGTAGCCGAAGCTCGCGCCGCGCTCGCAGGCCATGAAGAGGTCTTCGCTCAGGCCCTTCTCGCGGGCCGCGTCGCGCGCCTTCTGGATCACGTTCTTCATGTCGCCGGGCGCCAGGAACTGGCCCTTCTTGATGTTCACCGGCTTGCCGCTCTGCGCGACGGCGCGGATGAAATCGGTCTGGCGGCACAGGAAGGCGGGCGTCTGCAGCACGTCGACATGCCGCGCCACTTCGGGAATCTCGGCTTCGCTGTGCACGTCGGTCAGCACCGGCACGCCGAGCTCCTTTCGGACCTTGGCGAGGATCTCCAGACCCTTGTCCATGCCCGGGCCGCGGAAGGACGTGCCCGAGGACCGGTTGGCCTTGTCGTAGCTCGACTTGAAGATGAACGGGATGCCGAGCGCGGTGGTGATTTCCTTCAGGCGGCCGGCCACGTCCATCTGCAGCTGCTCGCTCTCGACCACGCAGGGGCCGGAGATCAGGAAGAACGGCCGGTCGAGGCCGATCTCGAACCCACACAAGTTCATGCCGCCACCTTCTGCAAACCACCGGATGCGCCGCGCTCTGCCTGATGAGCGAGCGCCGCCTTGACGTAGCTGATGAACAGCGGATGCCCGGCCCAGGGCGTGGACTTGAACTCGGGGTGGAATTGCACGCCGACGTACCAGGGGTGCACGCTCTGCGGCAGCTCGACGATCTCGGTCAGCTTCTCGCGCTGGGTGATCGCGCTGATCACCAGCCCGGCCTGCTGCAGCCGGTCGAGGTAGTGCTCGTTGGCCTCGTAGCGGTGGCGGTGGCGCTCGGTGACGACCGGGCCGTAGATCTGGTAGGCCAGGGTGCCGGGCTTGACGTCGGAGCTCTGGGCGCCCAGGCGCATCGTGCCGCCGAGGTCGGAATGGGCGTCGCGTTTCTGGACCGAGCCGTCGGCGTCCTGCCACTCGTCGATCAGCGCGATCACCGGGTGCTTTGTTTCGGGCTCGAACTCGGTGCTGTTGGCGTCCTTCAGGCCGGCCAGGTGGCGCGCGACTTCGATGGTCGCGACCTGCATGCCCAGGCAAATGCCGAGGTAGGGGATCTTGTGCTCGCGCGCGTACCGGGCGGTGAGGATCTTGCCTTCCACGCCGCGCTTGCCGAAGCCGCCGGGCACCAGGATGGCGTCGAAGTCGGCGAGCTGGTCGATGTTGGATTCGTTCAGCAGTTCGGAGTCGACGTAGACGATCTTGACGCGCGCATGGTGGTGGATTCCCGCGTGCCGCAGCGCCTCGTTGAGCGACTTGTACGAATCCGACAGGTCGGTGTACTTGCCGCACATCGCGATCGTCACCTCGTGCTGCGGATTGGCCACCTCGTGCACCAGGCGGTCCCAGCGGCGCAGGTCGGCCGGCTTGGTGAGCAGTTGCAGCTTCATGCAGATCAGCTCGTCCAGGCGCTGCTCGTGCAGCATGCGCGGGACCTTGTAGATGGTGTCCACGTCCCACATCGAGATCACGCCCTGCAGGCCGACGTTGGTGAACAGCGAGATCTTGTCGCGCTCGTCTTCCGGAATCTCGCGGTCGGCGCGGCACAGCAGCGCATCGGGCTGGATGCCGATCTCGCGCATCTTCTGCACCGTGTGCTGGGTCGGCTTGGTCTTGAGCTCGCCGGCCGCCGCGATCCAGGGCACGTAGGTCAGGTGCACGAAGGCCGAGTTGTTGGGACCGGCGCGCAGCGCCATCTGGCGCACCGCTTCCAGGAAGGGCAGCGACTCGATGTCGCCGACGGTGCCGCCGATCTCGACGATCGCCACGTCGACGTCATTCGCGCCGCGCTTGACGAACTCCTGGATCTCGTTGGTGACGTGCGGGATCACCTGCACCGTCTTGCCGAGGTAGTCGCCGCGGCGCTCCTTCTCGAGCACCGACTTGTAGATCTGGCCGGTCGTGAAGTTGTTGCTGCGCTTCATGCGGGTGCTGATGAAGCGCTCGTAGTGGCCGAGGTCGAGGTCGGTCTCGGCGCCGTCGTCGGTGACGAAGACCTCGCCGTGCTGGAACGGCGACATCGTGCCCGGATCGACGTTCAGATAGGGGTCGAGCTTGATCAGGGTGACCTTGAGGCCGCGCGATTCCAGGATGGCCGCGAGCGATGCCGACGCGATGCCCTTGCCGAGTGAGGACACCACACCGCCGGTGACGAAGACGAACTTGGTCATGACATGCGGCACGTTGTTTCCAAAAGTGCCGTGGTGGTAAAGGGAGAGTATATCGGCCGGGCTGGTGCGTTCCGGCGGCCCGGCGGCCTCGGTGTCAGCCGGTTGCGCGGTGGGCGCAAGCCAGGCTGCGCAACTGGGCGAGTACCGCCTCGGCGGTCTCCTGCGGACGCTCCATCGGGAACAGGTGGCCGCCTTCGATCCAGCTCACCCGGCCCTGGGCGAGGCGCTCGGTCGCGTGCAGGCCCACCTGGCGCACCTCGGCCGATGCCGTGCCGCCGATGAAGGCCACCGGGCAGGCCAGCGGATGCGCTCGCAGCACCCGCGGCAGGTGGTGCGGCAGGGTCCGGTAGATCTCGGTCTCGACTTCGCGCTGGAAGCTCAGCGTGCGCTGCGAACCGGCCGGTTCGGTGCCCGCGGCGATGTAGTCGCGCAGCACCTCGGCTTGCCAGCGCGCGAACACCGGCTTGCTGGCGAAATGCTCGAAGGCCGCCTGCGCGCTCGGCCAGTGTTGACGCCTGCGCTTCGATGCGGCGGCCGGCGTGAAGCGCTCGCCGATGCCGGTCGCCTTGGCGAGTTGCAGTGCGCGCGCCTTCCAGCCGCTGATGATGGGGGAGTCCAGCAGCACCACGCCGCGCGCCAGGTCGGGCCGCCGGGCGGCGGCCAGCACGCTGAGGAAGCCGCCCAGCGAGTGCCCGACGAACCAGCCGGGCGCGTCGAGCGTGCGCTCGGCAAAGTGGATCAGCTCGTCGCGCAGGTGTGGCCAGTTGCTGGTCACGGGGTAGGCAGCCACATGGCCGAATTTCTCCACCGCGTGCACCGCGTAGCCGGCAGCCCGCCAGTGCTCGAACAGCAGCCGGTAGGTGCCGGCCGGGAAGCCGTTGGCGTGCGAGAAGACGATGGCGCCGGGCTTCCTGCGCCCGCGTCCGTCATTCACGCTCGCCACCCATCGTCAGACGATGCGTTCGTTCGGGCGGGTGATCTTGCGCATCGGCTCGCAGCTTTCCCGGCCGGTGCGCAGCGGATGGGTGGCGGCGCCGCCGCTGTCCCACTGCGGCGCGTCGATGCTCTCGAAGGCGGCGCGCAGCTTCTGGCCCCAGCTGCCGCGGATCATGCGGAAGTACTCGTTGTGCTCGTCGATGCAGACGATCTGCTCGGTCTGGAAGCGGCCGTCCTGGTAGACCAGCAGGTCCAGCGGCAGGCCGACCGAGAGGTTGGACTTCAGCGTGGAGTCCATCGACACCAGCGCGCACTTGGCGGCCTCGTCCAGGCTGGTGGCCGGCGTGATCATGCGGTCGAGGATGGGCTTGCCGTACTTGCTCTCGCCGATCTGGAAGTAGCAGGTCTCGCGCGTGGCCTCGATGAAGTTGCCGGCCGAGTAGACCAGGAACAGCCGCATCGCCTCGCCGGCGATCTGGCCGCCGAAGATCATCGAGGCGTTGAAGTCGATGCCGGCCCGCTTGAGCGAGGCGCCGTCCTGCTCGTGCACGCGACGCACCGCGCTGCCGAGTACGCGCACTGCGTCGAACATGCTGGTGGCGTTCCAGATCGTGATCGGCGGCTTGTCGCCGTTGTCGAGCTTCTCGACCTGCAGGATCTCGCGCACCGACTGGCTGATGGAGAGGTTGCCGGCCGACAGCAACACCATGAAGCGGTCGCCGGGCTTCTCGTAGACCATCATCTTGCGGAAGGTGCTGATCTGGTCGAGCCCGGCGTTGGTGCGCGAGTCGGACAGGAACACGAGGCCGGCATTGAGCCGCACGCCGACGCAGTAGGTCATGTCAGTTTTCCTTGGAACGCTCGTGGAGCGATTTGAGGCGGTAGAGCGCGTCGAGCGCTTCCCGCGGTGTCAATGTATCGGGTTCGACGCCGGCCAGGGCCCGCTCGAGCTCGGTGGTTTCGCGCGGTGGCGGGGGCGGCGGCGCGGCGAACAGGTCGATCTGCGAGGAACTCGCCGCCTGCTGGGCCTCCAGCGCCTCCAGCGTCGCGCGCGCCTGGCGCAGCAGCGGCGCCGGCATGCCGGCCAGCCGCGCCACCTGCACCCCGTAGCTGCGGCTGGCCGGGCCGGGCTGGATCTCGTGCAGAAACACGATGTCGTCGCCGTGGCCGGTGTGCGACTCGGCCGCGCTGACGTGCACGTTCAGCGCGCGCGGGTGCTTCTCGGGGAAGGCAGTCAGCTCGAAGTAGTGCGTCGCGAACAGCGTGAAGGCGCGGTTGCGGTCGTGCAGCTGGCTGGCGATCGCGCCCGCCAGCGCCAGGCCGTCGAAGGTGGAGGTGCCGCGGCCGATCTCGTCCATCAGCACCAGCGAGTGCTCGGTGGCGCCGTGGACGATGGCGGCCGCCTCGGTCATCTCGAGCATGAAGGTCGACTGCGCGTTGGCCAGGTCGTCGGCCGCGCCGATGCGGGTGTGGATGGCGTCGACCGGGCCGAGCCGGCAGGCCGTGGCCGGCACGTAGGAGCCCATCGCGGCGAGCAGCACCACCAGCGCCACCTGGCGCATGAAGGTCGACTTGCCGCCCATGTTGGGCCCGGTGATCACCAGCATGCGGCGGCCGGCGTCGAGCCGGCAGTCGTTGGGGATGAAGCCGCCGCCGCCGGTCTCGGCCAGCCGGGCCTCGACGACCGGGTGGCGGCCCTGCTCGATCTCGATGCAGGGCTGGCTCACGAACTCCGGGCAGCACCAATTGAGCACCGCCGCGCGCTCGGCCAGCGCGGCCAGCGCGTCCAGGCTGGCCAGCGCGCGCGCCACGGCACCGAGCGCGGCCAGCTGCGGCTGCAGCGCGTCGAGCACGCCGTCGTACAGCAGCTTCTCTCGCGCCAGTGCACGCTCCTGCGCCGACAGCGCCTTGTCCTCGAAGGTCTTCAGCTCCGGCGTGATGTAGCGCTCGGCGTTCTTCAGCGTCTGGCGGCGCTGGTAGTCGGCCGGCACCTTGTCGACCTGGCCCTGCGTGACCTCGATGTAGAAGCCGTGCACGCGGTTGAACTGCACCCGCAGGTTGGCGATGCCGGTGCGCGTGCGCTCGCGCGCTTCCAGGTCGAGCAGGTAGCTGTCGCAGTTCTGTGCGATGCCGCGCAGCTCGTCGAGCGCCGCGTCGTGGCCCGTCGCGATGACGCCGCCGTCGCGCAGCAGCACTGCCGGCTCGTCGGCGATGGCGCGCAGCAGCAGCTCGGCAATCTCCGGCGGCGGGGCCAGGTGCCGCGCCAGATCGGCCAGCAGGCGGCTGTCTCCGGGCACCGCGTCGCGCAACGCCGGCAGCGCCTGCAGCGTGGCGCGCAGACCCGTCAGCTCGCGCGGGCGCACCTGGCGCAGCGCGATGCGCGCCGTGATGCGCTCGACGTCGCTGACGCCGCGCAGCGCCTCGCGCAAGACCTCGCCGCCGCGTTCCATCAGCGCGCCGATCGCCTCATGGCGAGTGCGGGCCGCGGTGCGCACGCGCGCGGGGTGCGTGAGCCAGTGGCGCAAGGCGCGCGAGCCCATGCCGGTGCGGCACACGTCGAGCAGCGACAGCAGCGTCGGCGCGTCTTCGCCGCGCAGCGTCTGTGTCAGCTCGAGATTGCGGTGGGTGGCCGGCGGCAGTTCCAGCAGGTCGCTCGCGCGCTCCACCACCAGCGTGGCCACGTGGGCCAGCGCCTGGCCCTGGGTGTGTTCGGCGTAGCTCAGCAGCGCGGCCGCGGCGGCCTGCGCGATAGGCAGGTCCTGGGCGTTGAGGCCGGCGAGGCTGGCGACGCGCAGTTGTTCGCACAGCTTGCGCTGGCCCAGCGCGGTGTCGAACTGCCAGGCGGGCCGCCGCGTGAGCGCCGCGTGGGCGGAGGCCAGCGCGACCGACAGCGGCGCGTCGTCGCGGTCGTCGACCAGCACCTCGGCCGGGCCCAGGCGCGCCAGCCAGCCCGCGAGCTCGCGCTCGCCGCATTCGCTGAGGCCCAGCGTGCCGCTGCTCAGGCCCAGCCAAGCCAGACCGTAGCTCGCGCGCTGGCGCGTCACCGCCAGCAGCAGGGTGTCGACGCGCTCCGACAGCAGCTCGGTGTCGGTCACGGTGCCCGGCGTGACGACGCGCACCACCTTGCGTTCGACCGGGCCCTTGGCGGTGGCCACGTCGCCCACCTGCTCGGCGATCGCGACCGATTCGCCGAGCTTGACCAGCTTGCCGAGGTAGTTCTCCAGCGCATGCACCGGCACGCCGGCCATCACGACCGGCTCGCCGGCGCTCTGGCCGCGGCTGGTGAGCGTGATGTCGAGCAGGCGGTGCGCCTTGCGGGCATCGTCGAAGAACAGCTCGTAGAAGTCGCCCATGCGGTAGAGCACCAGCGTGTCGGGGTGCTCGGCCTTGATGCGCAGGTACTGCTGCATCATGGGGGTGTGACCGGGCTCGACGCGGGCGGGGTCGGCGCTCATGCGGGCTCGCGGGCAGGGCGACGCAACGACGGCGTCTCAGAACGGGGTGTCTTCGTCCTTGGCCTTGGCGAGGTCGGCCTTGCGGATGCGCACCGGGGGCTTCTTCGGCGCGGCGGCGGCCGGAGCCTCCGCCTCGGCGCTCGCGACGAAGGCCGCAGTGGCGTCGGGTGCGGCTGCCGCAGCGGCGGTGTGCGAGGCCGGCTCGTCGTCCTTGATGACGCGGGTGTAGGGCGTGAGGATGCTCACCAGCTGCGCATAGATCTTCGGGTTGCCGGCGACGATCTCGCGCTGGTAGAGGTAGTCCGACTCGCCGGTGAAGTTGCCGATCAGGCCACCGGCCTCGGTGATCATCAGCGAGCCGGCCGCGATGTCCCAGGGGTTCAACCCGGTCTCGAAGAAGCCGTCGTACCAGCCCGCAGCCACGTAGCACAGGTCCAGCGCCGCAGCGCCGGGGCGGCGCAGGCCGGCGCAGTGCTGCATGACCTCCTCGAACATCTTCAGGTAGCGCTTGAAGTTGTCGCCCTTGCGGAACGGGAAGCCGGTGCCGATCAGCGACTCCAGCAGGCGGCTGCGCTTGCTGACGCGCAGGCGCTTGTCGTTGAGGAAGGCGCCGCGTCCCTTGGAGGCGTAGAACAGGTCGTTGCGCGACGGGTCGTAGACCACCGCCTGCTGGATCTGGCCGCGAAAGGCCAGTGCGATCGAGACCGCATAGACCGGAAAGCCGTGGATGAAGTTGGTGGTGCCGTCGAGCGGATCGATGATCCAGAGGTAGTCGCTGTCCTTCGCGCCGTGCGCGCGGCCCGATTCCTCGGCGAGGATGCCGTGGCCGGGGTAGGCGCCGAGCAGGATCTCGATGATCGCGGCTTCCGCCGCCTGGTCCACCTCGGTCACGAAGTCGTTGTGCGACTTGGCCGTCACCGTCACGCGGTCGATGTCCAGCGAGGCCCGGTTGATCAGCGCCCCGGCCGCGCGTGCGGCCTTGACGGCGGTGTTGAGCATCGGGTGCAGGGCTTGGGACATGGCGGGCGCTCGCGGCTGACTGGAACGGAGAGAAGGACTGGCGGGGACAAAGAGCGGGAGCACCGGGGCCGCCTCGAACGAGCGGGCCGGTGCGGCGGGCTGCGAGAGCCCGCACCGATAATCGAATTTTAGCCGCGCCTGCCGATGCAGCCTGCCGATCCGACCCGCTTCATCCTCGTGGGAACCAGCCACCCCGGCAATGTGGGAGCCGCGGCGCGCGCCATGAAGGTGATGGGCTTTTGCGAGCTGGTGCTGGTGGCGCCGCGCTACGCCGACGTGCTGGTGCAGGAGGAGACCGTGGCGCTGGCCAGCGGTGCGGCCGACATCCTGGTGCGTGCGCGCGTCGTCGCGACGCTGGCCGAGGCGCTGGACGGCGTGAGCCACGCCTGCGCCACCGCGATGACGCCGCGCGACTTCGGCCCCCCGACCTTCGCGCCGCGCGCGCTGTTTCCCGAGCTCGTGGCCGGCAATCAGCGCGTCGGCTTCGTGTTCGGCTCCGAGCGCTACGGCCTGGCGAACGAGGACGTCTACCGCTGCCACAGCTGCCTGAGCATCCCGACGCCGGCCGACTACGGCTCGCTGAACCTGGCGCAGGCGGTGCAGCTCATCGCCTACGACTGGCGCCAGGCGCTGGGCGGCTACACCGTCACGGCCCGCACGAGTGACCCGGCGCTCGCCGACGGCGCTGCGGTGCAGGGCCTGCTCGAGCACTGGCAGCGCGCGCTGGTGCACATCGGCCACCTCGATCCGGCGGCGCCGAAGAAGCTGCTGCCCCGCGTGAACCAGCTGCTCAACCGCGCGGCGCTGACGCAGGAGGAGGTGCACCTGCTGCGCGGCATCGCGACCACCCTGCTCAAGCGCTGAAGTGGACCACCCCCGTTGCGGCTTCGCCGCTCCCCCTCGAGGGGGCGACGCCAGTGGCCCGGCAGAGCCGGATCCACGGCGTCCGCTGGGGCCTGGTGGGTCGACACACGGCCGGGCCGGCGAGGTCGCTTGGCCCCGCCGCGATGCCCCCGCAGGCCCAAGGCGGCTGGGCGGCTGGCTACACTGACCTGGCCCAACTTGAAGAGCGACGACATGTTCAGCCGTCTCCGCGAAGACATTGCCTGCATCCTCGAGCGCGACCCGGCCGCCCGAACGGCCTTCGAGGTGCTGACCTGCTACCCCGGGCTGCACGCAATCGCCGTGCACCGGCTCGCGCATGGCTGCTGGGCGCGCGGCTGGCGTTGGCTGGGCCGCTTCCTCTCGCAACTGGGGCGCTTCCTGACCGGCATCGAGATCCATCCCGGCGCCAGGATCGGACGGCGCGTCTTCATCGACCATGGCATGGGTGTCGTGATCGGCGAGACGGCCGAGATCGGCGACGACTGCACGATCTACCAGGGCGTGACGCTCGGTGGCACCTCGCTCTACAAGGGCGTCAAGCGCCACCCGACCTTGGGCAACGGCGTCATCGTCGGCGCCAACGCCCAGGTGCTCGGCGGCTTCGTGGTGGGCGATGGCGCCCGGGTCGGTTCGGGCGCCGTCGTCGTCAGGCCGGTGCCGCCGGGCGCGACCGCGGTCGGCAACCCGGCGCGCATCTTGCACGACGCGGTCGACGTGCAGCGCGAGGCGGCGGCCGCGAAGATGGGTTTCTCGGCCTACGGCGTGAGCCAGGGCGACGACCCGGTGGCGCAGGCCATGAAGGGCCTGATCGACAACGCCTCGGGTCACGAGCACCAGATTGCGATGCTGTGGGCGGCGGTCGAGACGCTGTCGCAGCGCGGTGCTGCGGCAGACTGCGTGCCGAGCGACGCACAGAAGCGCGAGGCGTTCGACGCCGAGGCCCTGAGCGAACTGGTCAAGCCGTCCTGAGCCTCCCTGGGGCCGCCGCTTTGCCGCGGCCAGGGGTTTCCTCGAGAGGCGCGCGGCGCGATCGTCGCGCCGTGCGCCGTGGCCGTCAGGGCCGCGTCGGCCGCAGCGCGCTCTTGGGCCGGAAGGCCTTGCACAGCGCCTCGTCGGTTTCCAGGTAAGGTCCACCGATCAGGTCGATGCAGTAGGGCACGGCCGCGAAGATGCCGTGGGCCGGCGGGCTGGCCTCGGGCAGGCCCTGCAAGGTTTCGGCGATGGCTTTCGGCTGCCCCGGCAGATTGATGATCAGTGTCTTGCCGCGGATCACCGCAACCTGGCGCGACAGGATCGCGGTGGGCACGAAGCGCAGCGAGATCTGCCGCATCTGTTCGCCGAAGCCCGGCATCTCCTTGTGCGCGACGGCCAGCGTGGCCTCCGGTGTCACGTCGCGCGGCGCCGGGCCGGTGCCGCCGGTCGTCAGCACCAGATCGCAATGCGCCGCGTCGACCAGCTCGCGCAGTGTGGCGCTGATGCCGTCCTGCTCGTCCGGGATCAGCCGGGTGACCCAGGTGACCGGATTCCTGAGCGCGCGCGCGAGCCAGTCCTGCAGCGCCGGGATGCCCTGGTCCGGGTAGACGCCGCCGGACGCGCGGTCGCTGACCGAGACGAGGCCGATCGTCACCGGATCGCAGGCCGAAGGCGGGTGGGTGTCAGTCATTGCTTTCCTCCTCGCGGCCGGTCTCGGCGAGCGCGCCGCGCAGTTGCTGGAACAGTTCTCGGTAGGCGCGGCCGTGGCGGGCCGCACCGCCGGGCTGCTCCGGCGCGGCCTCCTTGCGCGCGCTGCGGATCAGGCTGCGCAGCTGCTGGAGGTCGCTGTCCGGGTACTGCGCGATCCAGCGGGTGAGCGCGTCGTCGCCGGCCAGCAACTCGGCGCGCCAGCGCTCGGCCTCGTGCAGCGCGAGGGCGTCCTTCGCATGGCCGAGCTGGAACGCCGCCACCGCCTGGCGGATGGGTTCGGCATCGGCCCGGCGCATCAGCTTGCCGAGGTACTGGACCTGGCGCCGGCGGCCCTCGAAGGACTTGGTGCGCTGCGCGGTGCGCACCGCGTCGCGCAGCGATTCACTCAGGCCGAGGGCATCGATGCGCGTGTCGGGCAGGGCCATCAGCGCCTCGCCGAGCGCCTGCAGCTCGTGCATGGCTTTCTTCAGCGCCGTCTTGCTGGGGCGCTCGGACAGGTCGTCCGGATCGTTCGTTTCGGTGTTCAAGCGGCAAGGGTCGAAAGGGAAGGGGGACCCACGAAAGGGTGCTGGCTATCATAGTTGCGCGCCGCACGTCGTGCCCTGGCGCCCCCCACCCCGCAGTTTCCAGGCCCCACCCACCATGTCCCGCACCCCCGAAGGTTTCGCTCACAGCCGCGCCCAGTTCGAACAGCTGATCGACGATACGCTCGCCGTGGCCAGGCAACTCGGGGCCAGCGACGCGGCGGCCGAGGTCAGCGAGGGCGCGGGCCTGTCGGTCTCGGTGCGCAAGGGCGAGATCGAGACAGTCGAGCGCAACCGCGACAAATCGCTCGGCGTCACGGTCTATCTCGGCCAGCGGCGCGGCAACGCCAGCACCTCCGACTTCTCGCGCGCCGCGCTGGAGCAGACGGTGCGCGCCGCGTACGACATCGCCCGCTTCACCGCCGAAGACCCGGCGGCCGGCCTGCCCGACGCCGCCGACGTCGCCACCCCCGAGGAAGCCGCGCGCGACCTCGACCTCTACCACCCCTGGGCCATCGACGCCCAGGCGGCCATTCCGCTGGCGCTGCGCTGCGAAGCGGCGGCCTTCGCGACCGACCGCCGCATCACCAACTCCGACGGCTGCGGCGTCTCGGTCCAGCAGTCGCATTTCGTGGCGGGCAACTCGCAGGGGTTCCGCGGCGGCTATGCGAGTTCGCGGCATTCGCTCTCGGTGGCACCGATCGCCGGTCGGGGCGGCGACATGCAGCGCGACGCCTGGTACACCTCGATGCGCGACGCGGCCGATCTGGCCGCGCCCGAAGCGGTGGGTCGCTATGCGGCCGAGCGCACGCTGGCCCGGCTGAAGGGCCGCAAGATCGCCACCTGCGAGGTGCCGGTGCTGTTCGAGTCCACGCTCGCTGCCGGCCTGCTCGGTGCCTACGTGCAGGCCACCAGCGGCGGTGCGCTGTACCGCAAGTCCACCTTCCTGGCGGACTGCCTGGGCAAGGCGGTGTTCTCCGATCACATCGACATCGACGAGCAGCCCCACGTCCCCAAGGGCAAGGCCAGCGCGCCGTTCGACGACGAAGGCGTACGCACGCGCGCGCGCAAGGTGGTCGTCGCGGGGTGCGCCGAGGGCTATTTCCTGTCGAGCTACTCGGCGCGCAAGCTCGGCATGCACACGACCGGCCATGCCGGTGGTTCGCACAACCTCACGCTGACGAGCCGTCTCACGGCGCCGGGCGACGACCTCGACGCCATGCTGCGCAAGCTCGGCCGCGGCCTGTTCGTCACCGAGCTGATGGGCCAGGGCGTCAACTACGTGACCGGCGACTATTCGCGCGGCGCCGCCGGCTACTGGGTCGAGGGCGGGCGCATCGTGCACCCGGTGCACGAGATCACCATCGCCGGCAGCGTGGGCGAGATGCTGCGCCGGATCGTCGCTGTCGGCGCCGATGCCTACACGCTGGGCGGCAAGACCATCGGCTCGGTGCTGATCGAGCGCATGAAGATCGCCGGCAGCTGAACGCCGCGCGCAGTCGCACAGGTGCCCGACGGGTAAGCCCCACGCCGGGCGTCGGAGGGGCCTCCTAGAATCTTTTTCGATCCCCCGCCGTTCCATTCCCGAGGAGAAGCATTCCCATGCAACGCCGTTCGTTCGTGCAACGCACCGGCCTGGCCGGCGTGCTGGCCGCGGGCGCCGCGCCGGCGCTCGTCCACGCGCAGACCCACCTGCGCTGGCGCCTGGCGTCGAGCTTCCCGAAGTCGCTCGACACCATCTTCGGCACTGCCGAGGTGTTCGCCAGGAAGGTCGGCGAGATGAGCGGTGGCCGCTTCCAGATCTCGGTGCACGCGGCCGGCGAGCTGGTGCCGGCCTTCGGCGTGGTTGACGCGGTGCAGAACGCCACCGTCGACATGGCGCACACGGCGCCCTACTACTTCTATGGCAAGGACCCGACCTTCTGCCTCGGCTGCGCGGTGCCCTTCGGCCTGAACTCGCGCCAGATGACGGCCTGGATGGTCGACGGCAACGGCCTGAAGCTGATGCGAGAGTTCTATGCCAAGTACAACATCGTCAGCTTCCCCGGCGGCAACACCGGTGCGCAGATGGGCGGCTGGTTCCGCAAGGAGATCAAGTCGATCGCCGACATCAAGGGCCTGAAGTTCCGCTGCAATCCCTTCGCCGGCAAGGTGCTCGAGCCCTTCGGCGTGGTGCCCCAGTCGCTGCCGGGCGGCGACATCTATCCGGCGCTGGAGAAGGGCACGATCGATGCCGCCGAGTGGGTCGGCCCCTACGACGACCTCAAGCTCGGCTTCAACAAGGTGGCACCGAACTACTACTACCCGGGCTGGTGGGAGGGCGGTCCGCAGCTCGACTTCTTCATCAACAACAAGGCCTGGGAGGCGCTGACGCCGGACTACAAGGCCATGATCGAGGCCGCCGCGTCGCTGGCCCATGTGGAGATGCAGGCCCGCTACGACGCGCGCAACCCGGCCGCGCTGAAGCAGCTGGTCGGCTCGGGCACCAAGCTCAAGCCTTTTCCTCCCGACGTGATGAATGCGGCGTTCAAGTCGGCCGAGCAGATCTACGCCGACCTGTCGGCCAGGAACCCGGCCTGGAAGAAGGTCTGGGAGGACTACGCCAAGTTCCGCGCCGACCAGAACCTGTGGTTCCGGTTTACCGAAGCGACCTTTGATCGCTTCATGCAGTCGCAAAAGCTCTGACGACGGACCGCGGCGCTCGTTTCGTACGGCATTCGGTATCAGTGCACCGCCGCCGGGTCGGCTGCCGGCGCACCGTTGCGGAACAGCTCGTCGAGGTCGGGCTCCGAGGCCGCCGGATCCGACGCCTCGGTCGGCATCTCGATCTTCACCTTGTCCAGATCGATCTTCTCCTCCTTGTCGAGGAAGACCGTCACCGTCTGCGGCACGAAGATCACGATCACGACCAGCAGCAGCTGCAGCAGCACCCAGGGGATCGCGCCGAGGTAGATGTCGCGCGACTCGACCTGGCGCGGCAGCGTGCCGGTCTTGAACAGCGTGTCGGCGATGCCGCGCAGGTAGAACAGCGCGAAGCCGAACGGCGGGTGCATGAACGAGGTCTGCATGTTCACGCACAGCAGCACACCGAACCACACCAGGTCGATGCCCAGCTTGGCGGCCACCGGCCCGAGCAGCGGCAGGATGATGAAGGCGATCTCGAAGAAGTCGAGAAAGAACGCCAGGAAGAAGATGAAGACGTTGACCGCGATCAGGAAGCCGACCTGGCCGCCGGGCAGGCCGGTGAGCATGTGCTCCACCCACTTCCCGCCGTCGACGCCCTGGAACACCAGCGAGAACACGCGCGAGCCGATCAGGATGAAGACCACCATCGCGGTGATGCGCATCGTGCCCGACAGCGCGTCGCGCAGCAGCGGCCAGCTCAGGCGCCGGTGGAGCGCCGCGAGGACGAAGGCGCCGACCGCGCCCATCGCGCCGGCCTCGGTGGGCGTGGCGATCGCGTGCTCCATGCCGGGCAGGCCGCCCATGCTGCCGAGCACGGCAAAGATCAGGCAGGCCGAAGGAATGATGCCGCGCAGGCACTTGGCCCACAGCGCCCGGCCGCTCAGCGTGCGGGCTTCCTTCGGCACGCCGGGCACGGCCGCCGGCCGCAGGCGGCCCAGCACGAAGGTGTAGGCGGCGAAGAGCAAGGCCTGCAGGATGGCCGGACCCCAGGCGCCCTTGTACATGTCGCCGACCGGCCGGCCCAGCTGGTCGGCCATCACGATCAGCACCAGCGAGGGCGGCACCAGCTGCGTGATCGTGCCCGACGCGGCCAGCACGCCGGTCGAATAGCGCATGTCGTAGCCGTAGCGCATCATCACCGGCAGCGAGATCATCGCCATCGCGATCACCTGGCCGGCCACGGTGCCGGTGATCGCGCCGAGCACGAAGCCGACGATGATCACCGAGTAGCCGAGCCCGCCGCGCACCGGCCCGAACAGCTGGCCCATCGAGTCGAGCATGTCCTCGGCCAGGCCGCACTTCTCGAGCACCGTGCCCATCAGTGTGAAGAAGGGGATGGCCAGCAGCAGGTCGTTGCCGAGGATGCCGAACACGTTGAGCGGCAGTGCCGACATGAACTCGGGCGGGAACCAGCCCGCCTCGATCGCGATGAAGCCGCACAGCAGGCCGAGCGCCGACAGCGAGAACGCCACCGGGAAGCCGAGCAGCAGCGTCACGATCAGCCCCGCGAACATCAGCGGGGCGAAGTTCTCCATGGTCATGACGGCCCCCCGCCCGGCGAATACGCCGGTCGACCCCCCGGGGGGGTGCGGGCCGGCTTGGGAGCGGCCCGGCGCTCGGCCCGCGATGCCGCGCTCGACAACAACGCCCGCCCCGTCACGCGACTCCCTTCATTGCAGCGGCCGCTCGTAGTGCGTGTCCATCTCGTAGCGGTGCATCAGCCAGCCGATGCGCTTGGCGATCTCGGCCAGCCCCTGCAGCGCCAGCAGCGCGAAGCCGAGCGGCAGCATCAGCATCGCCGGCCAGCGGATCAGGCCACCCGCGCTGCCGGACATCTCGCCGCTCATGTAGGTGCGCCAGAACAGCGGCAGCGCCAGCCACAGCATCAGCAGCACAACTGGCATCAGGAAGGCGATCAGTCCGAACAGGTCGACGAAGACCTTGCCGCGCCCGGACAGGCGGCCGTAGAAGACATCGACGCGCACGTGCTCGTTCAGGCGCAGGACCTGGGAGGCGCCCAACATCACGCAGGCGGCGAACAGATACCACTGGATCTCGAGCCAGGCGTTCGAGCTGTAGTCGAGGCCGTAGCGCACGACCGCGTTGCCGGCACTGATCAGGCAACAGGCGAGCACGGCCCACTGCGCCAACCCGGCGAAGCGATCATTCAGGGCGTCGATCCGCTTCACGATGCTGAACAGGGCGCTCATCGGCGATCTCTCGGGGGGAGGGCGGCACGTCCGGTGTGCCGGTGCTGGGGGCGCGCTGGGCGGTGCGATTCTAGGGGGCTGGGGGATGATTCCCCGGCCCCTGCGTGTTTGCCCTGCTGGACGGGCAGGCGCTCGCTGCGACAGTCGAGCGGCTCGGCTGCACGCACGGTCATGGGGCCACGCGCATCCGAACCGAGCCGGGCTGCGTAAAGGCTTTGCGCGCCAAGTTTCGAAGTCGGTGTAAGTAATGGCCGGCAGGCGCGACCGAAGGGAGCCAGCGCACGGACTTCGAGAAGCTAGACGGTCCGGCCTGCATTTCCGCAACCACCCACCCGAAGGAGATCCACATGATGAACCTCAAGTCTGGCCTGGCTATTGCCTCGGCCGCCGCCGCCCTGTTTGCCATGGGCACCGTCAGCACCACCGTGTACGCGGCCGATGCCGCCGCCGTCCACTGTACGGGTGTCAACAGCTGCAAGGGCACCTCGGAGTGCAAGACCGCCTCGAACGAATGCAAGGGCCAGAATTCCTGCAAGGGCCAGGGCTGGGTCAGCAAGAAGTCGGCCAAGGAATGCACCGACGCCGGCGGCAAGGTCGCGAAGTAAAGGCTCGGCCGATTTGATCGACCGGTGCTGCAGGCTCTGCCTGCAGCACCGGTCGGCATTTTTTGTCAAGTTCGAGTCAGCCTCGCATGAACACTTCGCTCGGTGGTTTCGGTCTCGGCCTGCGCACCGACCATTACCGCGATTTCCTCGATACGGCGTCTGCCGGGCCGGCTGTCGACTGGCTGGAAGTCATCTCCGAAAACTACATGCTGCCCGGCGGTGCGCCGCTGCAGCATCTGGACCGCATCCGCCGCGATTACCCGATGGTGATGCACGGCGTGTCGCTGTCGGTCGGCAGTACCGACGCGCTTGATCCGGACTACCTGCGGGATCTGAAGGCCCTGGCCGATCGCATCGAGCCGGCCTGGATCTCGGACCACCTGTGCTGGACCGGTGTCGACCACCACAACCTGCACGACCTGCTGCCGCTGCCCTATACCGAGGCGGCGCTGCGCCATTTGTGCGAGCGCGTGTCGCGCGTGCAGGACGTGCTGGGCCGGCGCCTGCTGCTCGAGAACGTCTCGAGCTATGTCAGCTTCGCAGCCGACGAGATGAGCGAGTGGGAGTTCGTGGCCGAACTGGCGCGGCGCGCCGATTGCGAACTGCTGCTCGACGTCAACAACGTCTACGTCAGCAGCGTGAATCATGGTTTCGACGCGCAGCGCTACATCGATGCGATGCCGCGCGAGCGCGTGCGCCAGATCCATCTGGCCGGCCACGAGAGCCACGCGGGGTATCTGATCGATACCCACGACCACCCGGTGTGCGACGCGGTGTGGCAGCTCTACGCCTACACCACGCGCCGGCTGGGGGCGGTGCCGGCCATGATCGAGCGCGACGACCACATCCCGCCGCTCGCCGAGCTGCTGGCCGAACTCGACGTGGCGCGGCAGGTGCAGGCGCTGGCCCTGCGCGACGCGCGGCTCGAGCCGCGTGCGAGCGAGGTGGCGGCATGAGTGCTCCGGCGCTGACAGGACAGCCGCTGAGCGACCAGCAGTTGCGGCTGCGCGTCGCGATCGTCGGCGACGAAGCCGCCGCCGCGGCAGTGTCCGGCGGCCTGCTGCGCCCGCGCGCCGGCGGGTCCTTGCTGAACATCTACCGTCATGCCTACCGCGCCCGCCTCAAAGCGGCGCTGCGCGAGAACCACGGACGTCTGCCGCAGGTGATGGGCGACGAGGCCTTCGACGCGCTGGCCGAAGCCTATGTGGCGGAGCATCCGTCGCGCCATCCATCGATCCGCTGGTTCGGTGAGCACCTGGCGGCCTTCATGGAGACACGGCCTGAACTGGCACCACACCCGTCGCTGCCGGACCTGGCGCGCCTGGAGTGGGCCTTGCGCACCGCCTTCGACGCGGGCGACGCGTCGCCACTGCGCGCCGAGGCGCTGCAGACGCTGGCGGCACAGGACTGGCCGGCCCTGCGTTTCACGCCGCTGCCGAGCGCGCAGCTGGTGGCGCTGCGCTGGGCGATCGAGCCCTTGTGGCGTGCGCTGCAGGCGCACGATCCGCACGCCGCGGACGAGCCCGAGCTGCCCGAACCCGAACCGCACGATCACCTGCTGCTGGTCTGGCGCCCGCAACTGGAAACGCGCTGGCGTTCGCTCGATGCGCTCGAGGCGGCGCTGCTGCGTTCGGTCTTCGCCTTGGAGCCGTTCGCGGCGCTGTGCGAGACCGCCGCGGCCCAGGTCGGCGAGACCGACGCCGCCACCGCCGTCATCGCTGCGCTGCAGGGCTGGCTGGCCGAAGGGCTGCTCGCCGCCGTACACACCTAGGGCCTGTTCACGCTACCGGAGGGCACACGCCCGGGTTGCACAGGCCGCAGGGGTAGGCGCGAAGGAGGCGGCGTGCTGTTGCACGCAACGACTGAGCAACGCCGCCCTGCGACCTGTGCAACCCGGGCCCGAAGGGTGACCCATGAAACAAACGCCCTCGGCGTTGCAAAGGCTCGCCGGGGCCCGACCCCGGCTGCGCTTTGCGCCTTGATGGCCTTCGTTTCATGGGTCACGTGTGCCCTCCGGTAGCGTGAACAGGCCCTAGCCGGCGTTCGGTCGCTGCGGCGGGGTCGCCGCCAGGCGATCAGGAATGCTCAATAGGTGCCCGGGACCAGGATGCCGGCGTTGACCGCCCTGATGTCCGTATGCCCCGTGAAGGCCATCGTGATGTCGAGCTCATGGCGGATGATCTCCAGGGCGCGGGTCACCCCGGCCTGGCCCATCGCGCCCAGCCCGTACAGGAAGGCCCGCCCGATCATCGTGCCGCGCGCCCCCAGCGCGACCGCCTTCAGCACGTCCTGCCCCGAGCGGATCCCCCCGTCCATCCACACCTCGATCCGATCGCCCACCGCCTCGGCGATCGCCGGCAGCGCCGCGATCGAGGACGGCGCCCCGTCGAGCTGCCGCCCGCCGTGGTTCGACACCACCAGCGCATCGGCCCCGCTGTCGGCCGCCAGCTTCGCGTCGGCCACCTCCATGATCCCCTTCAGGATCAGCTTGCCGCCCCAGCGCTGCTTGATCCACGCCACGTCGTCCCAGCCCAGCCGCGGATCGAACTGCTCCTTCGTCCACGTCCCCAGCGAAGACATGTCGCTCACCCCCTTGGCATGCCCGATCAGGTTGCCGAAGCTGTGGCGCCGCGTCCCGGCCATCCCCAGGCACCAGCGCGGCTTCATCGCCAGGTTCACCAGGTTCGCCAGCGTCGGCTTCGGCGGCGCCGTCATGCCGTTCTTCAGATCCTTGTGGCGCTGCCCCAGCACCTGCAGGTCCAGCGTCAACACCAGCGCCGAGCAGCGCGCCGCCTTGGCGCGCTCGATCAGCCGCTCCATGAAATCGCGGTCCCGCATCCAGTACAGCTGGAACCAGAACGGCGCCTGGGTGTGCGCGGCGATGTCCTCGATCGAGCAGATGCTCATCGTCGACAGCGTGAACGGGATGCCGAAGGCCTCGGCGGCGCGCGCGCCCAGGATCTCGCCGTCGGCGTGCTGCATGCCGGCGAGGCCGGTCGGGGCGACGACCACCGGCATGGCGCAGTCCTGGCCGGCCAGCGTGGTGCGCAGCGAGCGGCCCTCCATGTTCACCGCCACGCGCTGGCGCAGCAGGATGCGGGCGAAGTCGGCCTCGTTGGCGCGGTAGGTGCCCTCGGTCCACGAGCCCGAGTCGGCGTAGTCGTAGAACATCCTCGGCACGCGCTGCTTGGCCAGCACCCTCAGGTCTTCGATGCAGGTGATCACGGGCATGGGGCGGCCAGGCTTTCTTGCGGCGATGACGACAGCCGGATTGTCGGCCACCGGTGCATCGACCCGAAGCGGCTCGCCAGCCGCGGCAGCGCGGCCGTCGGCATGGCGGCGCGGGTGTGATGGTGGGGATAGAAATTTGCGGCGATGCAGCGATGAGCCCCTGCGCAGCAGCGCGGGCGGCCTTCGATCGGAAGGTGTTCTTTCGGCGAGGCCCCGTCGCCGAAAGGAAGTCTTCCATCTGCTTTTCGACGGCCTGCCCGCGATGGCCGTGCGCTCGAAATTGTCCCAATCGTGACAAGCACTTACGCGTGGCTTCTGGGGTTTTCCCGCGAGCGCAAGCGAGCTGGCCCACGACTTGTGTTGTCTTCATCGCCCGGTGCTCCGGGTCCGCTGCCGGTGCAGCGGACCGGCAGCACGGTCTCAATCAAATCCAGAAGCAACCGGAGACCCTCCCCGATGGAAACCTTTTATGAGGTGATGCGCCGCCAAGGCATCTCGCGTCGCAGCTTCCTGAAGTACTGCTCGCTCACGGCCACGTCGTTGGGGCTGGGCCCGGCCTTCGTGCCGCAGATCGCGCATGCCATGGAAAACAAGCCGCGCACACCGGTGCTGTGGCTGCACGGGCTGGAGTGCACCTGCTGCTCCGAGAGTTTCATCCGTTCGGCGCACCCGCTGGCCAAGGACGTGGTGCTGTCGATGATCTCGCTGGACTACGACGACACGCTGATGGCCGCCGCCGGCCACCAAGCCGAGGCCATCCTCGAAGAGATCATGGTCAAGTACAAGGGCAACTACATCCTGGCCGTGGAGGGCAATCCGCCGCTGAACCAGGACGGCATGAGCTGCATCATCGGCGGCAAGCCCTTCATCGATCAGCTCAAGCATGTCGCCAAGGACGCCAAGGCCATCATTTCCTGGGGCTCGTGCGCCTCGTGGGGCTGTGTGCAGGCGGCCAAGCCCAACCCCACGCAGGCCACGCCGATCCACAAGGTGATCTTCGACAAACCGATCATCAAGGTGCCCGGCTGCCCGCCGATCGCCGAGGTCATGACCGGCGTGATCACCTACATGCTGACCTTCGACCGCCTGCCGGAACTCGACCGCCAGGGCCGACCGAAGATGTTCTACAGCCAGCGCATCCACGACAAGTGCTACCGCCGCCCGCACTTCGACGCCGGCCAGTTCGTCGAGCACTTCGACGACGAATCGGCGCGCAAGGGCTACTGCCTCTACAAGGTCGGCTGCAAGGGCCCGACCACCTACAACGCGTGCTCGACGACGCGCTGGAACGAAGGCACCAGCTTCCCGATCCAGGCCGGTCACGGCTGCATCGGCTGCTCCGAGGACGGCTTCTGGGACAAGGGTTCGTTCTACGACCGGCTCACGAACATCCACCAGTTCGGTATCGAAGCCAACGCCGACCAGGTAGGGGGTGCCGCGGCGGGCGCGGTCGGTGCGGCGGCAGCGGCGCACGCGGCCGTGTCGGCGATCAAGCGCGCCACGCAAAAGGCCGATCCGAAGAAGAGCGAAACCGCCCGGACAGGGCAGTGAAGCGCTGAGCACGAACCAAGGAACAAGACATGGGCGCTTACGAAACTCAGGGCTTCAAGATGGACAACACGGGCCGCCGCGTGGTGGTGGACCCGGTGACTCGCATCGAAGGGCACATGCGCTGCGAGGTCAACCTCGACAGCAACAACGTCATCCGCAACGCGGTCTCCACCGGCACCATGTGGCGCGGGCTGGAGGTCATCCTCAAGGGGCGTGACCCGCGCGACGCGTGGGCCTTCGTGGAGCGCATCTGCGGCGTGTGCACCGGCTGCCACGCGCTGACCTCGGTGCGCGCCGTGGAAGACGCGCTCGGTATCGTCATCCCGAAGAACGCCTACCTGATCCGCGAGATCATGGCGAAGACCTTGCAGGAGCACGATCACGCCGTTCACTTCTATCACCTGCACGCGCTCGACTGGGTCGACGTCGTCTCGGCACTGAAGGCCGACCCGAAGAAGACCTCCGAGCTGCAGCAGCTGGTATCGCCCAGCCACCCGCTGTCGTCGCCCGGCTACTTCCGCGACATCCAGAACCGTCTCAAGAAGTTCGTCGAGAGCGGTCAGCTCGGGCCGTTCATGAACGGCTACTGGGGCAGCAAGGCCTATGTGCTGCCGCCCGAAGCCAACCTGATGGCCGTCACGCACTACCTGGAAGCCCTGGACCTGCAGAAGGAATGGGTCAAGGTCCACACGATCTTCGGCGGCAAGAACCCGCACCCGAACTACCTGGTCGGCGGCGTGCCGTGCGCGATCAACATCGACAAGGATGGCGCGGCCGGGGCCCCGGTGAACATGGAGCGCCTGAACTTCGTCGAGGCGCGCATCAAGGAGATGATCGAGTTCAACAACAACGTCTACATCCCCGACGTGCTGGCCATCGGCACCATCTACAAGCAGGCCGGCTGGCTGTACGGCGGTGGCCTGTCGGCGACCAACGTGATCGACTACGGCACCTATGAGAAGGTGATGGGGAACCACAGCACCCAGCAGCTGCCGGGCGGCGCGATCCTCGACGGCAACTGGGACGTGATCCACCCGGTCGACCCGCGCGACCCCGAGCAGGTGCAGGAGTTCGTGCCGCACAGCTGGTACAAGTACGCCGACGAATCCAAGGGCCTGCATCCCTGGGACGGCGTCACCGAGCCGAACTATGTGCTTGGGGCCAACACCAAGGGCACGCGCACCGACATCAAGGAGCTCGACGAGAGCGCGAAGTACTCCTGGATCAAGTCGCCGCGCTGGCGCGGCCATGCGATGGAGACCGGCCCGCTGTCGCGCTACATCCTGGGCTATGCCCATGCGAAGCAAGGCAACAAGTACTGCCAGCGCGTCAAGGAGCAGATCGACACCTCGGCCATGATCATCAACAGCGCCTACCCCAAGGCGCTGGGTCTGCCCGAGACGCAGTACAGCGTCAAACAGCTGCTGCCCACCACGATCGGCCGCACGCTGGCGCGGGCCCTCGAGGCGCAGTACTGCGCCGAGATGATGCTCGAGGACTTCCATGAGCTGGTCGCCAACATCAAGGCCGGCGACACCAGCACCGCCAACGTCGAGAAGTGGGATCCGGCCACCTGGCCGAAGGAAGCCAAGGGCGTGGGCACGGTGGCGGCCCCGCGGGGGACCCTGGGTCATTGGATCAAGATCAAGGACGGCCGGATCGAGAACTACCAGTGCGTCGTCCCGACCACCTGGAACGGCAGTCCGCGTGACAACAAGGGGCAGATCGGCGCCTTCGAGGCCAGCCTGATGAACACACCGATGGCCAACCCCGAGCAGCCCGTGGAGATCCTGCGCACGCTGCACTCCTTCGATCCCTGCCTCGCCTGCTCGACACACGTGATGAGCCCGGACGGGCAGGAACTCATCAGCGTCAAGGTGCGTTGACAGCACCGGCCCCACAACATCCCCCTGCGTTCCGAGGAGACACTCCATGTCGAAAAGCACTTCCCTGCGCTGCGCGCTCGCCGGCGCCCTGCTGATGGTCGCATCCGTCAGCCAAGCACACACCGGTCACGGTGTGCACGGTCTGGCAGACGGTCTGGCCCATCCCTTCATGGGTCTGGACCATCTGCTGGCGATGGTCGCGGTCGGCCTGTGGTCGGCCGCGGTCCTGCCGGCGGGTCGACGGCTCCTCGGGCCGGGCACGTTCGTGGCGATGCTGCCGGTCGGTGCCCTGCTGGCATGGGGCGGGATGCAACTGCCGGCGGTCGAGTCCGGGGTGGCCTTGAGCGTGGTGTTGCTGGGGGCCATGCTGCTCGCGGGCCGGCGCATGCCGGCCTCGCTGGGCCTGGCGGTCACGGGCGTCGCGGCCTTGTTTCACGGCTACGCACATGGCAGCGAGCTGGCTGTCGGCGCGTCGGCGGCTGCCTACGCGGCGGGCTTCATGTTCGCGTCGGTGCTGCTGCACGGCGCGGGCATTGCCGCCGGTGCCGGTCTTCTGCGCCTCCCGGCCCGGGCCGGGCAACTGGCTGCCGCGGTGGTCGGCGGTGCCGGCATGGCGCTGCTGGCCGCGCGTCTGTGACGGCGGCCGAGCGAGCCGCATCACCCCAGCCCGAAGAGGAGACGCCCCATGTCCGCGATACCCGCCAAGAACCTGAACACCCCCGCCGCGGGAACCGACGCCCACGAGCTCGTCCACGCGCAGTCGATCAAGTCGGTCTACGTCTTTGAGGTGCCGGTGCGCATCTGGCACTGGATCAACGCACTCGCCATCACCGTGCTGGCGGTCACCGGCTACTTCATCGGCTCGCCGCTGCCGACGATGCCGGGCGAGGCCAGCGACCACTACGTGATGGGCTACATCCGCTTCGCCCACTTCGCGGCGGGCTACCTGCTGGCGGTCGGGCTGGTGGGCCGCCTGTACTGGGCCGTGGTCGGCAACCACCATGCGCGCGAGCTGTTCTGGGTGCCGGTGTTCCAGCGCGCCTACTGGGTCGAGGTGTGGGGAATGATCAAGTGGTACGCGTTCGTGAGCGCGCGGCCGGGCAAGTACGTCGGGCACAACCCGCTGGCGCGCTTCGCGATGTTCTTCATGTTCTTCCTGACGGCCGTGTTCATGGTCGTCACGGGCTTCGCGCTGTATGCCGAAGGCGCCCAGGCGGGTTCCTGGGCCGCCATCCTGTTCGGCTGGGTGATTCCGCTGTTCGGCCAGTCACAGGACGTGCACACCTGGCACCACCTCGGCATGTGGAGCTTGATCGTCTTCATCATCGTGCACGTGTACGCCGCGATCCGTGAAGACATCATGGGCCGCTCGAGCGTGGTGAGCACGATGATCTCGGGCCACCGCACCTTCAAGGACTGAAGGGCCATGAATCCGCAGGACGTCTCTCGCCGCTCCTCCTGGGGCACGGGCAGGCCCGCCGCAGCGGCGGCCGGGGAGCGTCTTGCGTGGAGCGGCCCGGTGCGGCAGGTCCGTGCGCAGGGGGAACACCTCGCCGCGAGCACGCGTGCGGCGTCGGGTGATGCTGCGGCAGGTCGTGCGCGGTCACTCGCGACCACCACGATGCTGCTGCCCCCCGGCGTGCCGGCGCGCACACCATGGCACCCCGGTCGCTTTCTCCGGCGCAACTACCTGGCGCCGCTCGGACTCTCGCAAACCGAAGCCGCTCGCCTGCTGGGCGTTTCGCGCCGGCGCCTGCATGAAATCGTCCACGGCCAGCGCGGCATCACGGCCGACACGGCCATCCGCTGCGCGCTGGTGTTCGGCAGCGACGCTGCGTTCTGGCTGGCGCTGCAGTCCGCCTGGGACAGCTTTCACACCTGGAAGCTGCTCCGCATCCAGACCCGCCGCACGCGCGGCACCCACTGAAATCCTGACGGAGTGATCACCGCATGAGCGCCATCTCGTCTGAAAACGCCTGTCACGACTCGGGTGACAGTTCCGGGGCCGAGACGATCTGCGTGCTGGGCATCGGCAATGTGCTGTGGGCCGACGAGGGCTTCGGTGTGCGCTGCATCGAGGCCTTGCAGCGGCGCTACGAATTTGCGCCGAACGTGCAGTTGATCGACGGCGGCACGCAGGGGCTCTATCTCATCCAGCATGTGCAGGCGGCCGGGCGGCTGCTGATCTTCGACGCGATCGACTACGGGCTGCCTCCCGGCACGCTGAAACTGATCGAGGACGACGACGTGCCCCGCTTCATGGGCGCCAAGAAGATGAGCCTGCACCAGACCGGCTTCCAGGAGGTGTTGATGCTCGCGCTGCTGACCGAGAAGTACCCGAAGCAGGTGCTGCTGATCGGTTGTCAGCCCGAGGAACTCGAAGACTACGGCGGCAGTCTGCGCCCCAGCGTCAAGCAGGCCCTGGAGGATGCGCTCGCCCACGGCGTGGACACCTTGAGGCGTTGGGGTGCGATGCCCGTTCCGCGCAGCACGCCGCTGAGCGAGTGCGAGTCGGTGACCTTCTCCGAGCTCGATATCGGCCGTTACGAAGGCCAGCGTCCGGCGGAGGAGGTTGCATGCCGCGTCGGTGACGAGCGCTTCTTTCCTCCGGCTGCGACGGCCTGAGCTTCGACACCATGTGCATCGGCCTTCCCATGCAGGTGCTGCTCACCGAGCCCGGTCACGCGCAGTGCCGAGGGCGCGGCGAGTTGCGGCGCGTTCGGACGGCGCTCGTCGGCGACGTCGCCCCCGGTGAGTGGTTGCTGGTTTTCCTCGACAGTGCCCAGGAGCGCCTGACACCGGACCGCGCGCAGGAAATCGAGGCCACGCTCGACCTGCTCGAAGCGGTCATGCGCGGCGACGCCTCTCAGGGTGACGCGGCATTCGTGTTGCCGTCCCAGATGAACCGAGAACAGGTCCTTGCGATGGCAGGGGCTGCAGCCAGTCCACCTTTGGAGAAACTCACATGAGCACCGACACCTCAGACCACGAAACCCTGGTGAAGCTGCCCGTGCAGCCTCCCAAGACCACGATGGCGCTGCCCGAGACCTCGCCCCTGATCGAGCGGCTCGTGAGCGATCACGGCGCCACGTGGGTCGACCAGACCAGCATCGATGCCTGGGCCGCGCAAGGCGGCGATCGCGTCGTGCTGTTCGCCGGCGACCCGGTCCGCTTTCCCGAGGGCCTGGACGTGGCCGTGGTGCTGCCCGAACTGCAACGCAGCTTTCCCGGGCGCTTCGTCGTCGGCGTCGTGCCGCGTCAGAGCGAAGAGGCCGTGGCGCGCCGCTATGGATCGCAGCGCTGGCCGACGCTGCTGTTCCTGCGCGACGGGCAGTACGTGACCACGATCTCCGGCATGCTGGACTGGGACGAGTTCGTCGAGCGTGTCGCGCAGGCGCTCGCCATGCCGGTCTCGCGCGCCCCCACCATCGGCATCCCGGTCGTCAACGCCAGTGCGGCCGGCTCGTCCTGCCACTGAACCAGCTCCTTGCACGGAAGACCCCATGAAAGACTTTCCGATCCCGGTGGTAGGCCTAGGCATCGGCCCTGGCAGCCAACCCGAAGAGGGTGACAACCTTCAGTACATGCCCATGCCACAGGGCATGGAGACCTTCCGCCCTCCGGTGCTCCCGGAACCCGAAGAGATCGCGGCCTGCGTGCAGGCACACCGCGCCTTGCGCGACGCCCTGGTGGCGCTGGACGATGTGCGCCGCAACGGGCTCAACCGCAGCGTCGATCTGGTGGGCCTGTCCGCCGCCGACCTGCAGCTCATCAACCAGGTGCTCGGCGAAGGCGAGGTGAGTGCGCTGGTCAGGAAGGACGGCGATGCCCAGCACGAACTGCGCGTGCAGGAGTCGGTCTTCGCCGGCGTGTGGCGTGTGGTCAGTTCGGTGGACGGGCAGGTCGTGTCCGACACCATCGAACTCGGCCCCGTGCCCCGTGCCCTCAAGGCGGCTGCCAGCGACGACGTGTGGGCCGAAGTGCCGCGCTGGAAGGGCGACCTGCCGCCGAACGTGCAGAACGCACCCTCGTTGCTGGCCGAGATCGAGGACCAGTGGCGCATCTGGCGTGCAGGCCAGCCGGCCCACGTGGTCAACCTCACGCTGTTGCCCATGTCGAACGAGGACATCGGCTTCCTGGACCACCATCTGGGCACGGGGCGGGTGCTGATCCTGTCGCGCGGCTACGGCAACTGCCGCATCACCAACACCTGCATGCCCAACTGCTGGCGCGTCGTGTACTACAACTCGCAGGACGTGGTCATCCTCAACACCGTCGAAGTCGTCGAGCTGCCCGAAGTGGCCCAGGCGGCACAGGAAGACCTCGACGATTCGCACGAGCGACTCAAGGAGGTCCTGGAATGGGTGGAGCACGCATGAAGAACTCGCCGGTCCGGCGCGAGGGGCGGGCGTGAAATCCAGCAGCCCGCCGCGCTTCGAGGGCAGCTACCTGGGCAACAGTGCCAGGCTGCCCGCGGGCGCCCGTCTCGAGTGCAAGATCTGCTGGTGGGTCTACGACCCGGCGCTCGGCGACGCGGTGTGGCAGATCGATGCCGGCACGCCCTTCACCGAACTGCCGTCGCACTGGCGCTGCCCGCAGTGCGACGGAGATGCCGAGCAGTTCATGGTGCTCGACGACAGCGCCGGAGCATGAACACCCTGCCCACGCCGCCCTCCGCCGTGCTGGCGCGACGCGTCCGCGAACTGGTGGATCTGTTTCGCGACATCGAACGCAGCCGCATGGCAGGGGTGCCGGTGCTGCACCCTGGGCTGCACGTGGACGCCGCGGGTTTCGAGCTCGAGTTCGAGCCAGTCGCCGAAGCCGCGGCGACCGGCGACGACGCGCAGGCGATCGGCATCCTGATCACGCCCTGGTTCATGAATCTCGTCGTGTTCCCGCTGGCGCGCCGCGATGACACGGCGGGTGTCGGTCGCTCGCAGGCGCGGGCGGTCGGGTGCGAGAACTTCGACTTCATCGGTGCGCATGAACCGAGCTTCGGCTCCTACGCGGCCTGCTCGCTGTTTTCCCCGATGTTCGAGTTTGCCGACCACGCCGCCGCCAGCGCGACCGCACAGGCTGTGCTGGCGACCCTGCGGGCCCCTGTGGCGGGTGTCGACCGGGCCAAGTCGCCGGCGCGCCGCTCCTTCTTGCTCGGGCGTTCCAGCGCCGCCGGAGCGGCCCCATGAGCGCGATGCCGCGCCGTCCCGATCCGCTCGCGTGCCACCCCGGGGCCTGCCAATGAGCGCCACGCGTCTCGCCGACCTCGGCGGCGCCCTGCTGGTGCGGCCGGGTCGCGCCCGACCGCACAACCTCGTCAGCACCCGCCCCGAGCTGACCGACATGCTCACTCGCGGCAGGCCGGCTGCCGCGGTGGCCGACATCCTGGCCAGCCTGTACAGCCTGTGCGGCCATGCGCATCGCTTGTGCGCGCGCAGGGCGGTGGCGGCAGCGAGCGCAAACGTCGATACCGAACCGTCCGACACCGGGGCCGCCTTGCAGCAAGGCACTTTGCGTGAGCATTTGCGCAGGCTGTGGATGGACTGGCCGCGCCAGTTGGCTGCCGCCCCCCGTTGCGCCGCGTTCTGCGATCAGGCGCTGGGCCAGTTGCAGCACTGCCCGGCGTTCGCCGCACCGTCGTTCCCTGCCGCGCCGGACCAGGGCGAAGCCATTCCCGGCCTGCTGCACTGGTTGCAACAGACCGTGCTGCGCATGCCGCCGGACCAGTGGCTCGCCGCCTGGGAGCGTGATCCGCGTGCCTGGCTGCTTGCATGGGGCCGACAGTCCGAAGGCTGGATGGCCGAACTGCTGCGTGAGATCCAGTCGATCGGCGACAGTGCCGTGCCATCGCGGAACTTGCGTGCCCACGCGGATGCGGCCTCGCTGCGGGAGATCGCCGACTCCCTGCGCTGCGTCGCTGCCTTCACGCGCCAGCCGCAATGGCGCAACGAATGCGCCGACACCGGTCCGTGGAGCCGCCTCAACCAGCCGGCGGGCATGGCCCTCGACACGCCGTGGCTGCGCCTCGGTGCCCGGTTGGCCGAAGCGGTCCGGCTGGCCTTGCCCGACGAGCCCCGGCGTTGCGGAACGCAGTGGCTCGCGAGCGGGGCGCTCGCGCTCGGTCCGGGCGAAGGCCTGGCCTGGGTGGAAATGGCGCGCGGCCTGCTCGTGCACCATGTGCAACTCGATGGCGAAGGGGATGACGCGCGCATCGCCGCGTGCCGCGTGCTCGCGCCGACGGAATGGAACTTTCACCCGCAAGGCGCACTGGCGTTCGCGCTGGAGCGGCTGCCGTCGCGTGTCACGCCGGAGGTCCGGCGCGAAGTCGGTGTGCTGATGGCAGCCTACGATCCCTGCGTGCCGTTCGAGATCGAGCCGGCCAGGCAAGAGGAGACGGCCCATGCATGAAGCCAGTCTGGCCGGTGGCATCCTGAAGCTCGTGGAAGATGCTGCGCAGCGCGAGGGTTTTCGCCGCGTGACGGTGTTGCGGATGGAAGCGGGTCGCCTCGCCGGCGTGGAGGTGCGTGCGCTGCAGTTCGCTCTCGAATCGCTGGCGCCCGGCACCTGCCTGCAGGACGCTCGCTTCGAGTTCGATGAACCCATCGGGCGGGCCTGGTGCCTGAACTGCAGCCAGACTGTCGACATCGCGCAGCGCGGCGACCCGTGTTCCCTGTGCGGCAGCTACCAGCTGCAGGCCACCGGTGGCACCGAACTGCGCGTGCTCGACATGCTGGTAGATGACTAGGAGGACTGAACATGTGTGTCGTTTGTGGGTGCGCCGGTGCCGGCGATTCGAATGCGGCGAACCGAGCCGACGAGCATGCCGCGTCGCATGCTCATGCGCATGAACATGAGCACGGACACGACCAGGGTCATGCCGGCCCGGCCCCGGGTGCGCACGTCCACGTCGACCCGCACAGCGGCGACCTGCACTACGGCGCCGGCGCGGCGCGCGTGTCCGTGCCGGGCATGAGCCAGGCGCGCGCCATCAAGCTCGAGACCGACATCCTCGGCGAGAACAATCGCATCGCCCGCCAGAACCGCCAGCACTTCGAGTCGCACGGCGTGACGGCCCTGAACCTGGTGTCCAGTCCCGGCTCGGGCAAGACCACGCTGCTGTGCGCGACGATCGAGGCCCTGCGCCAGCGCCACCCCGGCCTGAAAGTCGCCGTCATCGAAGGCGACCAGCAAACCAGTTTCGACGCCGAGCGCATCCGCGCCACCGGCGCGCCCGCCATCCAGATCAACACCGGCAAGGGCTGCCACCTCGACGCTCCGATGGTGGCCGAAGGGTTCTCCCGGCTGCACGCGCACGATCACCATCACGAGCACCACCACGACCGTCAAGACGAGCGCAGCCTGCTGTTCATCGAGAACGTCGGCAACCTCGTGTGTCCGGCGGTCTGGGACCTGGGCGAGGCGGCCAAGGTCGCGATCCTGTCGGTGACCGAAGGTGAGGACAAGCCGCTCAAGTACCCCGACATGTTCGCGGCGTCGTCGCTGATGGTGCTGAACAAGATCGACCTGCTGCCGCACCTGAACTTCGACGTGCAGCGTTGCATCCAGGCTGCCCGGCGCGTGAACCCGGCCATCGAAGTGATCCAGTTGTCGGCCACCACCGGCGCCGGCATGGGCGAATGGCTGCACTGGCTGGAGCATGCGCTGTCACCACACGACGACAGCGGGCACCACCACCACGGCGCTGCGCACGCACCGCAGAGTGCGAAGGAGGGGCAGGCCACCGAGGCGATGCTGCGCCGGCGAGTGGCCGAGCTCGAAGCCGCGCTTGCCGCGGCCTCCTCGCGCAAGGCGACGGCCGGCTGAGCCATGCGCACGGAACTGCCGACCATCCTGGCCTGCGGCGCGTGGCTGAAGAACGCCGCGTGCCTGCTGGACGCCGGGGCGCCCGTCTGGTCGGCGGTTCACGGCGATCTGGGCGAGCCGAGCGCCTGCCGGGCGCTCGAAGCCTCGGTGCGGGATCTGGTGCGCCGTGCGCGCCGGCCGGTGGTGGCGGTGGCGCACGATCTGCATCCCGACTTCTTCAGCACCCGCCTCGGCGTCGCGCTGGCCGGCGAGTTCGGCGTTCCCGCGATCGGCGTGCAGCACCACCATGCCCACATCGCCGCGGTGATGGCCGAGCACGGCGTGCACGAAGCCGTGCTCGGTCTGGCGCTGGACGGCGTGGGCCTGGGCACCGACGGCACCGCTTGGGGCGGTGAACTGTTGTGGGTCGATACCACCGCATGGCGGCGCCTCGGCAGCCTCTGGCCGCTGGGGCTGCCTGGCGGCGATGTGGCGGCGCGCGAGCCCTGGCGCATGGCCGCCTCGGCGCTGCACGCGCTGGGTCGCGGGGGCGAGATCGGTGAGCGCTTCGCCGGCGTCGTGGGCGCGAGCGCAGCGCGCCTCGTGCAGCAATTGCTCGCCGGCGGCTTCAACTGCCCGTCGACCAGCAGCGCCGGGCGCTGGTTCGATGCCGCTGCCGCCGCGCTGGGGCTGAGCGTTCGCCAGGCGCACGAAGCCGAGGCCGCGATCGCGCTGGAGCAGCAGGCGCGCACGTGGATCGCCGCGCACGGGCTGCCGGCGCGGACGGGCATCGTCGATGCGAGCCGGATCGATCGCCTCGACCTGCGCCCCTTGCTGGCGCGATTGCTCGATCACGGCGATGCCGCTGCCGGCGTGCCCGCCGAGGCCGCCTGGTTCCATGTGGCGCTGGCCGAAGCGCTGGCGGGCTGGGCCGGTGCGGCAGCCCGCGAGAGCGGCGCGCGCACCGTGTGCCTGGGGGGCGGCTGCTTCTGCAACGCCGTGCTCACCGAACACGTGGTCGCCGGCCTGCAGCGGCAGGGCCTGAAGGTGCTGAGGCCGCAAGCCCACACCTGCGGCGACGCGGCACTGGCGCTCGGGCAGGCCTGGGTGGCCGCACACCAGCTGCACGCCGGCGGCCGGCCCCTTTCCATCGAAGTCAACGAGAGCCTCTCATGTGCCTAGCCATTCCCGCCAAGCTGATCGAACTCAAGCCCGCCGACCAGGCCGTGGTCGACCTCGGCGGCATTCGCAAGGAGATCTCCGTGGCCCTGGTGCCCGGCGTGGCCGTCGGTGACTACGTGATCGTGCACGTCGGCCATGCCATCGGGCAGATCGATCCGGCGGAGGCCGAGCGCACGCTCGCGATGTTCGGCGAAGTCGCCCGCCTGCCGGCGTCCTCGGGAGCCGCGCTGTCATGAAGTACATCGACGAGTTCCGCGACGGCGGCGTCGCCCAGAAGATCGCCGAGCGGCTGCGCCAGGAGGTGCGTCCGAACCGCAGCTACAGCTTCATGGAGTTCTGCGGTGGCCACACCCACGCGATCTCGCGCTACGGCGTCGGCGAACTGCTGCCGGCCAATGTGCGCATGGTGCACGGCCCGGGCTGCCCGGTCTGCGTGCTGCCGATCGGCCGCATCGATCTGGCGATCAAGCTCGCACTCGAACACGGTGCCATCGTCTGCACCTACGGCGACACGATGCGCGTGCCGGCGTCCGACGGCCTGTCGCTGGTGCGCGCCAAGGCGCGCGGCGGCGACATCCGCATGGTGTATTCGGCGGCCGATGCGCTCCAGATCGCGCGCCAGAATCCGCAGCGCGAGGTGGTGTTCTTCGCGATCGGCTTCGAGACCACCACGCCGCCCACTGCACTGGCGATCCGCGATGCGCACAAGGAGGGGCTGGCCAATTTCAGCGTGCTGTGCTGCCACGTGCTCACGCCGTCAGCGATCACGCACATCCTCGAGTCGCCTGAAGTGCGGCAGTTCGGCACCGTGCCGATCGATGGCTTCGTGGGGCCGGCGCACGTCAGCATCGTGATCGGCTCCGGGCCCTACGAACACTTCGCGCAGGAGTACCGCAAGCCGGTGGTCATCGCCGGCTTCGAGCCGCTCGACGTGATGCAGGCGGTGCTGATGCTGGTGCGCCAGGTGAACGAGGGGCGTGCCGAGGTGGAGAACGAGTTCACCCGTGCGGTCAACCGCGACGGCAACCTCAGTGCGCAGGCACTGGTGTCCGACATCTTCGAGCTGCGGCCGAGCTTCGAGTGGCGCGGCCTCGGTGAAGTGCCGTACAGCGCGCTCAAGATCCGTCCCGGCTTCGCCGCCTTCGATGCCGAGCGGCGCTTCCAGCTCGGCTACCAGCCGGTGGCCGACAACAAGGCCTGCGAGTGCGGCGCCATCCTGCGCGGCGTGAAGAAGCCGACCGACTGCAAGATCTTCGGCACCGTGTGCACGCCGGAGAATCCGGTGGGGTCGTGCATGGTGTCCAGCGAGGGCGCCTGCGCGGCGCACTACTCCTACGGGCGGTTCAAGGACATTGCGATCGTGGCGGCAGCATGAGACATCCCGCACCAGCCTGTTTCACACGGGCCGCCGCGCCGGGCCGCCCCAAGCAAGGCACGACCCTCTCGGAGGGTCGCGCGCCGGATACGACGAGCGGGGTGCTGTCATGAGCATCGTCAAGAAGGACTACATCCGCCCGCTCGACATCAAGAACGGCCGCATCGACATGGGGCATGGCGCCGGCGGGCGCGCGGCGATGCAGCTGATCGAGGAGCTCTTCCTCACGGCCTTCGACAACGACTACCTGCGCCAGGGCGACGACGGCGCGGCGTTTGCCATCCCCCAGGGCGAGCGCATGGTGATGGCGGTCGACGGCCATGTGGTGTCGCCGCTGTTCTTCCCGGGCGGCGACGTGGGCTGCCTCAGCGTGCACGGCACGATCAACGACGTGGCGATGTCCGGCGCGCGGCCGCTCTACCTGGCGGCCAGCTTCATCCTCGAGGAGGGCTTCCCGCTCGCCGATCTCAAGCGCATCGTCGAGTCGATGGCCACCGCGGCGCGCGAGGCCGGCGTGCCGGTCGTCACCGGCGACACCAAGGTGGTCGAGCAGGGCAAGGGCGACGGCGTGTTCATCAGCACCACCGGCGTCGGCGTGGTGCCGGCCGGTGTCTGCATCTCCGGCAGGAACGCGCGCCCCGGCGATGTGCTGCTGCTGTCCGGCACGATCGGCGAGCACGGCGTGGCCGTGCTGTCGCAGCGCGAGTCGCTGGAGTTCGAGACCACCATCGAGTCCGACACCGCCGCGCTCCACACCCTGGTGGCCGCGATGCTGCAGGCCGCGCCGGGCGGCGTGCGCGTGCTGCGCGATCCGACCCGCGGCGGCCTGGCCACGACGCTCAACGAGATAGCCCGCCAGTCCGGTGTCGGCATGCTGCTGCAGGAGGAAGCGATCCCGGTGCTGCCGCAGGTCGATGCCGCCTGCGAGCTGCTGGGGCTGGACCCGCTGTACATCGCCAACGAGGGCAAGCTGGTCGCGGTGTGCGCGGCCGAGGCAGCCGACGCGGTGCTGGCGGCGATGCGGGCGCATCCGCTGGGCGCGCAGGCCGTGCGCATCGGCTGCGTCACCGAGGACCCGCACCGTTTCGTGCAGATGGACACCCGCTTCGGCGGGCGCCGCGTCGTCGACTGGCTGAGCGGAGAACAGTTGCCGCGCATTTGTTGAAACCTCCGCGATGAGAGGCTGCGATGGACGATCCCGGAGAGCGCGTGTACCGCAAGACCGGCCAGGGCGCGGCGGAAATCAGATCGCGCTCCGGGGGGCTGTCGGCACGCGCGCGCACGGCGCTGATCCTCGTCAACGGCGTCGACAGCGTCGCCGCGCTGCGCGGCAAGATCGGGCCTGACGCGGACGCGCTGATCGAAGGCCTCGCCGCGCAGGGGCATGCGGAGCGGGTCGAGCCGCGACCGCGGGCCGCGGCTTCGCCGCCTGCGCCCACCCCGCAGCCGGCGGTGGTGGACATCGCCGTGGAGGCGGGGGCGCCGAGCGAGCCAGAACTGTCCGAAGCCGAGGTGCGCGAACGCCTGGCACCGCTGCGCCGCGAGGCGCTGGCGCGGCTGGGACCGCACTACGGCCCCGACGCCGTGGTCGTGGCCGGCCCGCTGCTGCAGGCGGGCACCATCGCGGCCTATTGCGCGGCACTGGACGCGCTGGAAACCAAGGTGTCCGTCTACATGGGGCGCAAGCAGGCCGTGAAGCTGCTGACGGGACTGCGGCCCTGATCGCCTCCGATGCGCATCCTCCTGCTCTGCCACAGCTTCAACAGCCTGACCCAACGACTCTTCGTCGAACTGGAAGGGCAGGGCCACAGCGTGTCGGTCGAGCTCGACGTGGCCGACTCCGTGTGCGAGGAGGCCGTCGCGCTGTTCCGGCCCAACCTGGTGCTCGCGCCGTTCCTGAAGCGGCGCATCCCGGCCTCGGTGTGGCGCGCAGTGGCCTGCTTCATCGTCCATCCCGGCCCGCCCGGGGACCGCGGGCCGTCGGCGCTGGACTGGGCCGTGCTCGAGTCCCGGCCGCAGTGGGGCGTGACGGTGCTCCAGGCCAACGACGACTTCGATGCCGGGCCGGTGTGGGCGCACGCGAGCTTTCCGATGCGCGAGGCCAGCAAGGGCAGCCTGTACCGCGCCGAAGTCACGCAAGCCGCCGTGACCGCCTGTCTGCAAGCCATCGAGCGCTTCGAGCACGGTCGGACCGCCGGCGCAGCGGAGCCGGAGCCGGAGCTGCGCTGCGCCGACGGCGACGGCGACGGCGACGGCGACGGCGACGGCTGGCGCCCGCTGCTGCCGCAGTCGGCGCGGCGCATCGACTGGGCGCGCGACAGCACGGCCCGCGTGCTGGCCAGGCTGCGCAGCGCCGACGGCCAGCCCGGTGTGCGCGACGAGATGTTCGGCCTGGACTGCCACCTGTTCGACGGCCACCCGGCGACGCCGGCCGCGCTTGCCGCCGTGCCCGCCGCGCCGCCGGGCAGCGTGCTGGCGCGCCGCGAGGGCGCGCTGCTGCGCCGCACCGTCGACGGCGGCGTGTGGATCGGCCAGGCCCGCAATCCGCTCGCCTGCGGCGACGGGCCGGCCTTCAAGATGCCGGCGGCGATGGCCTTCGCGGCACAGTCTGCCGAGCTGCCGCTGCTCGACGTGCCGCTGGACCGTGACGCGCAGGAGTGGGGCGAGATCCGCTACCGTGAACTCGGGCCCGCGGGCGCGCGCGTCGGCTGCCTGTCCTTCGACTTCTACAACGGCGCCATGTCCACCGACCAGTGCCGTCGCCTGCTGGCGGCACTGCAGGCCGTGCGGCGCCGCGACACGCAGGTGCTGTTGCTGCTCGGCGGTCGCGACTTCTTCAGCAACGGCATCCACCTGAACTGCATCGAGGCCGCCGCGCACCGTCCCGACGACAGCGCGGCCGACGAGTCCTGGCGCAACATCCAGGCGATGGACGACGTGGCGCTGGAACTGATCACGCTCACCGACCGCCTCACCGTCGCGGCCCTGCGCGGCAACGCCGGGGCCGGCGGCGCCTTCCTGGCGCTGGCGGCCGACGAGGTGTGGGCGCACCAGGGTGTGATCCTGAATCCGCACTACAAGAACATGGGCAACCTCTACGGTTCCGAGTACTGGACCTACCTGCTGCCACGGCGGCTGGGCGCGGCCGGCGCTGCGGCGCTGATGCAGCAACGTCTGCCGGTCTCGGCGGTGGCGGCGCAGCGCTCGGGCCTGATCGACCGCTGCTTCGACACGGGCGCGCTCGCCTTCGAAATCGAGGCAACTACCCATGCGCTCGCGCTCGCGGCGGCCCACAATCTGGCCGAGCGCGTGGCCCGCAAGCGGCACGCGCGAGACACCGACGAGGCCCGGCGGCCGCTGGCCGCCTACCGAGAGCAAGAGCTGTCCCGGATGCACCGCAATTTCTACGGCTTCGACCCCAGCTACCACGTCGCCCGCTATCACTTCGTGCACAAGCTGCCGCATGCCTGGACGCCGAGGCATCTCGCGGTCCATCGCGAGGCCGCTGCCGGCAGCGCGGAGCGCGCATGAGCGAGGTCGCCAGCCTGCCGACCGTCCTGCTGGTGGACGACGAGGTGCGCTCGCAGGACGCGATGCGGCGCACGCTCGACGAGGACTTCACGGTGCTCACCGCGAGCCACGCCGACGACGCCCGCCGGCAGCTCGAGCGGCACGAGGTCAGCGTGATCCTGTGCGACCAGCGCATGCCGGGGCTCACCGGCGTCGAGTTCCTGAAGGAGGTGCGCGAGCGCTGGCCCGACACCGTGCGCATCGTGATCTCCGGCTACACCGATTCCGAGGACATCATCGCCGGCATCAACGACGCCGGCATCTACCAGTACATCCTCAAGCCCTGGGTGCCCGACCACCTGCTGGACACGGTGCGCACCGCGGCCGAGGCGCGCATCCTGCAGCGCGAGATGCACCGCCTCGACCTGGAGCTGCGCACCAGCACGCCAGTGCTGCGCCAGCGCGCGGCGCACAAGTTCGAGAAGGCGCGCAGCACCTTCGACTTCGACCGCATCGAGCGCGCCCCCGGCAGCCCGCTCGACAGCGTGTGCGAGATGGCCGCGCGCGTGGCACGCTACGACCTGAGCGTGCTGGTGCTGGGTGAATCCGGCTCCGGCAAGGAGCTGCTGGCGCGTGCGATCCACTACGCCAGCCCGCGCGCCGGCGGCGCCTTCGTCGTCGAGAACTGCGCAGCCATCCCCGACACGCTGCTGGAGTCGGAGCTGTTCGGCCACAAGCGGGGCTCGTTCACCGGTGCACATGAAGACCACCCGGGCCTGTTCCAGCGTGCCAACGGCGGCACGGTGTTCCTCGACGAGATCGGCGAGACCTCGCCGGCCTTCCAGGTGCGCCTGCTGCGCGTGCTGCAGGAAGGCGAGGTGCGGCCGGTCGGCGGCGCGCGCACCGTGCCGGTCAATGTGCGGGTGGTCGCCGCGACCCACCGCGACCTGGAGCAGCGCGTGCGCGAGGGCCTGTTCCGCGAAGACCTCTACTACCGCATCGCCGGCGTGTCGCTGACGGTGCCACCGCTGCGCGAGCGCGGCGGCGACATCGAACCGATCGCGCGCCGCCTGGTGCGCGAGGTGAGCGCCGAGTTGGGCCGTCCGGGCGCCGAACTGAGCGACGAGGCCATGGCCTGCCTGATGGGCTACCCCTGGCCCGGCAACATCCGCGAGCTGCGCAACGAGATCGCGCGTGCCGTGGCGCTGAGCGCGACCGAGTGCATCGAGGCCCAGGCCTTCTCGCTGCGCGTGCTGCACGGCCAGGCCGGCCTGTCGGCGACCGCCCAGGCCACACCGCTGCCGCGCAACGGCACACTGGGCGAGCGGCTCGATGCCATCGAGGCGATGATCCTGCGCGAGACGCTGCTGCGCCACCGCTGGAACAAGACGCGTGCGGCCAAGGAGCTCGGCCTGTCGCGCGTCGGGCTGCGTGGCAAGATGCTGCGGTTCGGTCTGGAGGGTTGAAGATGGGCACCACGGCGGGGTTCAATGTCCTGTGGCTGCAGTCGGGCGGTTGCGGCGGCTGCAGCATGTCGCTGCTGTGCGCCGACACCACCGACTTCCACGGCCAGCTGCGCGATGCGGGTATCGACCTGCTGTGGCATCCGTCGCTGTCGATCGAGAGCGGCCACGAGCTGATCGGCATGCTCGAGCGCATCGCGGGCGGCAGCCTGCGGCTGGACGCGTTGTGCATCGAGGGCTCGCTGCTGCGCGGGCCGCACGGCAGCGGCCGTTTCCACGTGATGGCCGGCACCGGCATCCCGATGATCCACTGGGTCACCCGGCTGGCGGCGCAGGCGCGGCACGTGGTCGCGGTCGGCAGCTGTGCGGCCTGGGGCGGCGTGACCGCCGGCGGCGACAACCCCACCGATGCCTGCGGCCTGCAGTACGAGGACGACCGCCGCGGCGGCCTGCTCGGCGCCGACTTCCGCTCCCGCAGCGGGCTGCCGGTGATCAACATCGCCGGCTGTCCCACGCACCCGAGCTGGGTGATCGACAGCCTGATGGCGCTGGCGGCCGACAGCTTCACGGCCGCCGACCTCGACACGCTGGGCCGGCCGCGCTTCTACGCCGACCAGCTGGTGCACCACGGCTGCACGCGCAACGAGTACTACGAGTTCAAGGCCAGCGCCGTGAAGCCGTCCGACCTCGGCTGCATGATGGAGCACATGGGCTGCAAGGGCACCCAGGTGCACGCCGACTGCAACACCCGGCTGTGGAACGGCGAGGGCTCGTGCACGCGCGGCGGCTATGCCTGCATCGCCTGCACCGAGCCGGGCTTCCAGGAGCCGGGCCACCCCTTCCACGAGACGCCCAAGCTCGCCGGCATCCCGATCGGCCTGCCGACCGACATGCCCAAGGCCTGGTTCGTCGCGCTGGCCTCGCTGTCGAAGTCGGCCACGCCCAAGCGCGTGAAGCTCAACGCGGTGGCCGACCACCTGGTGATCACGCCGGTCGCGCGCAAGACGCGCCTGAAATGACCCGCCTGCTCGTCGGCCCGTTCAACCGCGTCGAAGGCGATCTCGAAGTCACGCTCGACATCGCCGACGGCCGGGTGACGTCGGCACATGTCAATGCGCCGATGTACCGCGGCTTCGAGCAGATCCTGCGGGGCAAGAACCCGCACGATGCGCTGGTCTATGTGCCGCGCATCTGCGGCATCTGCTCGGTGTCGCAGTCGGTGGCCGCTGCGCGGGCGCTGGCCGACCTCGGCGGCCTCGAGATGCCGCCCAACGGCCAGCATGCGACCAACGTGATCCTGGCGACCGAGAACCTGGCCGACCACCTCACGCACTTCTACCTCTTCTTCATGCCGGATTTCGCCCGCCCGGTCTACGCGCGGCAGGCCTGGCACGCCGAGGCCGAGCGCCGCTTCGCGCCGCAGACCGGCGAGCAGACGCGCGCCGCGATCGCGGCGCGCCAGCGCTGGTTCACACTGCTCGGCACGCTGGCGGGCAAATGGCCCCACACGCAAAGCATCGAGCCCGGCGGCTCCACGCGCCCGATCGAGGCCGCCGAGCGCGTGCGCCTGCTGGCGCGCGTGCGCGAGTTCCGCGCTTTCCTCGAGCGCCAGCTGTTCGGGGCGCCGCTCGAGCAGGTGACATCGATAGCCAGCGAAGCGGCCTTGTGGGCCTGGCATGCGCAGGATCCCTGGCGCGGTGACTTCCGCCTCTTCCTCAGCATGGTGCGGGACGTGGCGCTCGAGGGCCTGGGCCCGGGGCCGGGGCGCTATCTCAGCTACGGCGCGTACCCGCAACCGCAGGGCGGTTTCGAGCTGGCGGGTGGGGTGTGGCATGCGAGCACCGCGGCGCTGGCAGCGCTCGATGCGTCGGGCATCCGTGAAGACGCGACCCACGCCTGGCTGTCCGACGACGCGGGCCCCCGCCATCCGCTGGACGGCCTGACGGTGCCCGACGCCGACAAGCCCGACGCCTACACCTGGAACAAGGCACCGCGCCTGGCCGGCGAGGTGATCGAGACCGGCGCCATCGCGCGCCAGCTCGCGTCGGCGCAGCCGCTGGTGTGCGATGCCGTCGGCCGTCACGGCGGCACCGTCTACACGCGGGTGCTGGCACGGCTGATCGAGTTGGCGCGCGTGGTGCCGATGATGGAGCACTGGCTGCAGCAACTGCAGACCGGCGAGGCTTACTGCGTGCCCGGCCCGCACTACACCGAAGGCGTGGGCGTGGGCCTGAGCGAGGCCGCACGCGGCAGCCTCGGCCACTGGATCGTCGCCAGCCGCGGCCGCATCGCCAACTACCAGATCGTCGCGCCGACCACCTGGAACTTCTCGCCGCGCGATGCCGCCGGCACGCCGGGTGCGCTGGAGCAGGCGCTCGAAGGCGCGCCGGTGCGCGACGGCGAACTGACGCCGGTGGCCGTGCAGCACATCGTGCGCTCCTTCGATCCGTGCATGGTGTGCACGGTGCACTGAAGCCTTCGTCCTGCCCGGGCTGCCGCCATGGAACGTTTCACCATCTCGCTCGACGACAAGCTCGCGCACGAGTTCGACCACTGGATCGCCGACCGCGGCTACGCCAACCGCTCGGAAGCCGTGCGCGACCTGCTGCGTGCGGAGATGGAGCGCACGCGCCAGGAGAAGGACGAGTCGGTGCATTGCGTGGCCTGCCTGTCGTACATCTTCAACCACCACCAGCGTGAGCTGACCGAGCGCATCACCGAGCTGCAGCATGACCACCACGACCTCGCGGTGTCGACCATGCATGCCCACCTGGACCACGACCACTGTCTGGAAACCGTGATCCTGCGCGGCCCGACGCAGGCGGTGCGCCAGTTCGCCGATGCGGTGTGCGCCGAGCGCGGGGTTCACCACGGCAAGCTGAACCTGATCAGCGTGGAGCTGCACCACGCCCACAAGCACGGACGCGGCGCGCATCACGCGTCGCACGTGCATCCCAAGCCGGCGTCCTGATACCGACTCGCTCTCAAACCCGTCAAATCAGTCAGTGTCCTTCGGCACCTTGCAGCCGTTCGTGTGCGTGGGTTTCCGGCGTGAGAAGCGGCCACCGGCTGGCTGCTTGCAGGTACCGAGCGGTGCTGGCGAGGACGCCGGGCGAGCGGCTCCGCTCATGTCCCCCCGGGCGCCAGCCCGGCACGGGGGACATGAACGCAACACAGCGACCCGGCTCAGCGCCAGCGCCAACGTTTGGCGGTCGGCTGGGCTTGAATGCAATGCGTATGAGACACCAGCTCCCGCCGGATGACGCGCCGCCCTGTAGCCGACTGTGCGTTTCGGTCGCCCCGCTGGAAGCGGTGTGATCGGCCCTCTCTGCGCGAGCCCGTGGCGCACTCTGGCGAATGCCAGCGGTCGAATACGGCACGAAAATTGTATGAGTATTATTTAAAAGATCATACTTTTGGTCTGCTGACGTTTCCAGTCACGCTCTTTGTCGAAGGTTGCGTGCACTGCGGTCATGAAGCCGCATCCGCTGTCGAGTTCTTGACGTAGTGCAAGAAGCCCATCGGGCCGTGCCCTTGGTGCCGCAGTGGTTCTTGCGCACCTTTCCCAGGCGTGCCCGCGGCACGAAGCAACACAGGGCGCGCTCCGGCCTTGCCGGATGAACGACACGAAGGAGACACCACCATGTATCGACATCGTGAATGTCCGACTGTCCTGGGGCGCGCGCTGTCCCGCCGGCGCGCCTCCCGCCACGAGGAACTGGCCGGCGAGGCGTACCACGGCGTGCGGGCCAAGCCGGGCGGCTGGATGGTCGCCATCGCCGCGCTCGGTGGTTCTGCGCTGGCCCAGACCGCGACGCAGGCGCCCGCGCAACTCGACCCGGTCGTCATCCAGGGCAACTACGACAATTCAGTGGGCAGCTCGGACGCGGCCAGCCAGGGCACCGTCACGTCGAAGTTGATCGAGAACCGCCCGACGCTGCGGCCGGCCGAGGTGCTCGAGTTCGTGCCCGGCGTGATCGTGTCGCAGCACAGCGGCGACGGCAAGGCCAACCAGTACTACCTGCGCGGCTTCAACCTCGACCACGGCACCGATTTCGCGAGCTTCGTCGACGCGATGCCGGTGAACATGCCCACCCACGCGCACGGGCACGGCTACAGCGACCTCAACTGGCTGATTCCTGAACTGGTGAACCGCATCGACTACAAGAAGGGGCCCTACTACGCCGACGAGGGCGACTTCGCGTCGGCCGGCGCCGCGCACATCCGGCTGTTCGACGCCCTCCCCAAGGGCATCGCGTCGGTCACGCTGGGCGAGAGCGGCTACCGCCGCGGGCTGATCGCAAACTCGAGCGCGCTCGGCGAGGGCCATCTGCTCTACGCGTTCGAGGCCGGACACAACGACGGTCCCTGGGACAACCCTGAGAAGTTCCACCGCGTCAACGGCGTCCTGCGCTACAGCTTCGGCGACGCGAGGACGCATTCGGCGATCACGGCCATGGGCTACTCGGCCGCCTGGAATTCGACCGACCAGATTCCGCAGCGCGCGGTCGATCAGGGCTTGATCGGGCGCTTCGGTGCGTTCGACCCCACGGACGGCGGCCGCACCGCGCGCTACAGCCTGTCCTACGACCTGCAGCACCGGAGCGACGACGGCGTGTTCAAGTTCAGCGCCTACGCCATCCAGTCGCGATTGAACCTGTTCTCCAACTTCATCTTCTTCCTGGAGCACCCGATCGACCTGGACCCGGCGGCCACGAACGGCGACCAGTTCGAACAGGCCGAACGCCGCAAGGTGCTCGGCCTGACGACCAGCCGCAGCTGGAACGCTTTGCTCGGCGGGCGCGAGATGGTCAACACCATCGGGGCGCAGCTGCGCCACGACCGGCTCGACCCGGTGGGCCTGTACGGCACCGTGGCGCGCGAACGCGTCGCCACCACCCAGGAATCCCGTGTGCGCGAGACGAATGTGGCGCTGTACGCGGAGAACGCGACGCAGTGGCTGCCCTGGCTGCGCAGCGTGGCGGGCGTGCGGTTCGATCGGTTCGCGTTCGACGTGGACAGCTCGATTCCGCAGAACAGCGGCAAGAAGAACGACAGCATCGCGTCGCCCAAGCTGTCGTTGATCTTCGGCCCGTGGGCCAGGACCGAGTACTTCGCGAACTACGGCTACGGCTACCACAGCAACGATGCGCGCGGCACGACCGCGACGGTCACCGCGAAGGACCCGACCGTGGCCATCGACCCGGTCAATCCGCTGGTTCGCTCCAAGGGCGGCGAGCTCGGCTTGCGGACCGAAATCATCCGGGGCCTGCAAAGCTCGCTGGCGCTGTGGCAGCTGACCCTGGCCTCGGAACTGCTGTTCGTTGGCGACGCCGGCGAGACCGAACCCAACCGCGCCAGCAAGCGCTACGGCATCGAGTGGAACAACCACTATGTTGTCCGGCCCTGGCTGCTGTTCGATCTGGATCTCGCGGCCTCGCGTGCGCGCTTCAGCGAGGACGACCCCGATCCGACGGTCGGCAACGACATCCCGGGCGCCGTCAACAGGGTCGCTTCCCTGGGCGTGACCGTGGCCGACCTGGGGCCTTGGTTCGGGCAGTTCCAGTTGCGCTATTTCGGTCCCCGGCCGCTGATCGAGGACAACAGCGTGCGATCGCATGCCACGACCCTGGCTTACCTGCGGGTCGGCTACAGGATCACCAAGGACGTGCGGCTCGCGCTGGACGTGTTCAACCTGTCCGACCGCCAGGCGAGCGACATCGACTACTTCTACACATCGCGCCTGAAGGGCGAGCCGGCGGCCGGCGTCGACGACCTCCATTTCCACCCCGCGGAGCCGCGCAGCCTGCGCGCGACGCTGACGGCGAATTTTTGAACGGTGCTGCAGCTTGATGGTCAAATGAGGGCGTGTTCGATGCCGACGCGGCGTGGTTTTTCGCTTCGTGCCGCTCGCCCGAAAGACTGCGCCTGCACCCCATGGCCGATTCGCCGCCTTCACGCCCCCTCGTCCCCCCTGGGCCTCCCGCGCTCGAAGATCCGTCGCAGCACGGCCAGATGGAGGGCGTCGACGAGTCGACCTGGATGGACGTCATCCAGAAGATGGACGAGGTGTACTCCCAGCTCGTGCTCGACGAAATCGAGCTCGAACAGAAGAACACCGAGCTCGAGCAGTCGCAGCAGTTCATCTTCAGCGTGCTGTCCGCGATGTCGGACGTGCTGCTGGTGTGCGACGAGAACGGCGTGATCGAGGAAACCAATGCCGCGCTGCGCGAGCTGGTCGGCCGCAGCGATGCCGACCTGCGCGGCACCGCGATCCACGACCTGCTGGCCGACGAAGCCAGTGCCGTGCGCGTGCAGCTCGTGCTGGCCAATGCCGCGCCGTCGCGGCAGGGCGAGGGCGTGGAGCTGAACCTGTTCGACGCCCAGCGGCAGAGCGTGCCGGTCGATGCCAACTGCACGCCCCGCATCTCGCCTCACGGGCGGCGCGTCGGCACGGTGTTCGTCGGCCGGCCGACCGCCGAGATCAAGCGGGCCTTTCACGAGCTGCATGCGGCCCACGAGGCACTCAAGCGCGCGCAGCAGCAGCTGCTGCACTCCGAGAAGATGGCGTCGCTGGGGCGGCTGGTCGCCGGCGTGGCGCACGAGCTGAACAACCCCATCAGTTTCGTACTCGGCAACGTGCACGCGCTCAGCCGCTACAGCGATCGCCTGGGCCGCTACCTGGCCGCCGTGCACGCCGGTGAGGCGCCGGCGCAGCTGGCCGAGATGCGCACCAGGCTGCGCATCGAACACCTGCTGAGCGACCTGCCGTCGCTGATCGAAGGCACGCTCGAAGGCGCGCAGCGCACGGCCGACATCGTCAACGGCCTCAAGCGCTTCTCGGCGATGGACCCCGAGGCGCGCGCGTCGGTCCCGCTGAACGACGTGATCGAGCGCGCGATCCACTGGGTCAGCAAGGGCACCGCGCCCAGTTTCGAGATGAAGTGGCAGCCCGGCCCGCCGTGCAGGGTGACCGCCAGCGCCGGGCAGTTGCAGCAGGTGCTGATGAACCTGCTGCAGAACGCCTGCGACGCCGCCGCGAGCCGGGGAGGCGGTCACCCGGTGCTGTGGATCGATACCGAGCAGGACGGCCCCTGGGTGCGCCTGCGCCTGCGCGACAACGGCCCCGGCATCCCGCCGGAGCACCTGACGCGCATCTTCGACCCCTTCTTCACCACCAAGCCGGTGGGCAAGGGCACGGGACTGGGTCTGTCGATCAGCTACGGCATCGTCGAGCAGCATGGCGGCAAACTGAGCGCGCGCAACCACCCGGACGGCGGCGCGGAGTTCACGCTGGAGCTGCCGCTGGCGGGGTGAGCGGGCGCGCGGCGGCGCTCGCTACACTGCACCGCCCTACCGCCACCGCATCGCGCCCGTGTCAGACCGCCTCCATGTGCTGCTGCAGTATCTGTTGCCCAAGCGGGCGCTGACGGACTTCGCCCGGTTCGTGGCGTCCAGCCGGGGCGGGCTGGTGACCACCGCCATCATCCGCCGCTTCGTGCGCAAGTACGGGGTCGACATGAGCGAGGCGGCCGAGCCCGACATCACCCGCTACGCGACCTTCAACGCCTTCTTCACCCGCGCGCTGCGGCCCGGTGTGCGCCCGCTGGCGACGGCGCAGCTGATCTGCCCGGTCGACGGCGCAATCAGCCAGTTCGGTGCGATCGACCGGGACCGGATCTTCCAGGCCAAGGGGCACCACTATTCGACCCGGGCACTGGTCGGCGGCGACGGCGAACTCGCCGGCCGGTTCCAGGACGGCCACTTCGCGACCCTCTACCTGAGCCCGCGCGACTACCACCGCATCCACATGCCCTGCGACGGCCGGCTGCTGCGCATGATCCACGTGCCGGGCGATCTGTTCTCGGTCAACCCGGCAACCGCGCGCGGCGTGCCCGGGCTGTTCGCGCGCAACGAGCGCGTGGTCTGCGAGTTCGACGGCGCGCTGGGGCCCTTCGTGCTCGTGCTGGTCGGCGCCACCATCGTGGGCAGCATGGCCACGGTCTGGCACGGCCGGATCAACCCGCCGCGCGTGAAGCAGCTGCGGGAGTGGCGCTACGGCGACCAGAACGTGCGCCTTCGGCAGGGCGAAGAGATGGGCCGTTTTCTGCTCGGTTCGACCGTCGTGATGCTGTTTGCGCCGCGGCCGAACACGCCGCTTCGTTTCGATCCGGCGTGGACGCCGGGACGTGCGATCCGCTTGGGAGAGGCCATGGCCTCAGGGCCCGGGCCGGCAGGGGAAGCGCTCGCCCGGTGAGGCGGGCGTCCGTCGCGACGGGCTCGACAAGGTGCCAGAATCGACGGTGACCGACTGAACCGCGCCACCAGGCGTCCTCCCTTGAACCCGCCCCGCACCACCGCAGACGTCGCCGAGTCGATCGCCCCGACCCATTCGGAACCCGAGGGCGCCTCGGGCGAACCACCGGTCCCCGCGACCCCTGCCGCGGCGGGCGATCTGCCGGATCGCAGCGACGGCCCTCCCGCACAGGTCGACGGCACGGAGCGCACCGCCGCCCGCCCGCTGCCGCTGCCCTCGGAGCTGGCGGCCTTGCAGCACCAGTTGGCCACCGCGCTGGGCGCGCCGCTTGCCGAGACCGGCTGGCCTTCGCTGATCGAGGGGCTGATGCGGCGTTGTCGTGCACTCGTGCAGCGCGACGCCGACTCGCTGCTCTACCTGCTGGTGCAGGGCGCGAACCGGCCGCAGGAGCACTACAGCAGCCAGCACGCGCTGTTCTGCGGCGTGGTCGTCGAGCTGTGCCTGCAGCATCTGGAGTTCAGCGACGCCGAACGGCAGGCGGTCGTGCTCGCCGCGCTGACCATGAACGTCAGCATGACGGAACTCCAGGACGAACTGATCCATCGCGAACGGACGCCCACGCTGGACCAGCGTCGTGCCATCGATGGCCACCCCCAGGCGAGCGCCGAGCTGCTGCGCCGTGCCGGCATCCGCGACGAGGCTTGGCTCGAGATCGTGGCCTTGCACCACACCGATCCGGCGCCCGAGCTGCCGTACGGGGCGCTGAGCGCGACGCAGCGGCTGGCCAGCGTGCTGCGCCGGGCGGACGTCTTCACGGCGAAGATCAGCTCGCGCAGGTTCCGTGCGGGCATGCCGGCCACGCTGGCGGCGCGTGCCGCCTGCCTGGGTCCCAACGGCCAGCCGGACCAGGTGGGCTCCGCTGTCATCAAGTCGCTCGGCATGTACCCGCCGGGGAGCTATGTCAGGCTGGCCAGCGGCGAGGTGGCCGTGGTCACGCGGCGCGGCGCGAAGACCAACGAGCCCATCGTGGCCAGCCTCGTGGGCCGCGATGGCAGGGCCTTGCCGGCGGCCACGCCGCGCGATACCGCCCAGCGGGCCTATGCGGTGACGGGCGTCGCCAGGGCGGCCGAGATCCGCGTGCCCACCGCCCCGCTGCGCATGGGTACGGACTGACCGCTTTCCGGGGACTCGTCGAGGATGAACAAGCTCCTGCCCCTCGGCCTGCTCTGCGCCGGCCTCCTGGCCCAGGCGGAACCGGTCGGCGAGGTCGATACCGTCTTCAAGCTGATCGGGCCGGACCACAAGATCGTCGTCGATGCCTACGACGACCCCAAGGTCCACGGCGTGACCTGCTACGTGTCGCGCGCGAAGACCGGAGGGATCAAGGGCGCGTTCGGCCTCGCCGAGGACAAGTCCGAGGCCTCGATCGCCTGCCGGCAGACCGGTGTGATCGCCTTCGCGAAGCCCTTGCCGGTGCAGGAAGAGATGTTCAGCGAGCGAATTTCACTCGTCTTCAAGCGGCTGAGGGTGGTGCGCATGGTGGACCGGCAGCGCAACACGCTGGTCTACCTCACCTACTCCGATCGCGTGATCGAAGGCTCGCCGCAGAACAGCGTGACCGCGGTGCCGGTGGACCGCGCGCTGGTGATCCCCGTCAAATAGGCGCGACAACCCCGTGGTGCGACGCTTGCCGGCTCCCTCTCCCGCCCTGCGGGAGAGGGTTGGGGTGAGGGCCGACCGGTACACCCCAGCCCTCTCCCCCGTAGCCGGTGGAGAGGGAGCAAGCCCCGCGGGGGGCTCCACTCGTTCAGGCGTAGCGTTTCGCGCCCGCCTCGAGCGACACCGGCTTGATCTTCGACGCCATGCCGGCGCAGCCGAAGGCCTGGAAGCGGTCGATGCAGACGTCGCGTGCGGCGGCGGTCGCGTCCTTCAGGAACTTGCGCGGATCGAACTCGCCGCGGTCGCGGCCCATCGCGCGGCGCATCGCGCCGGTCATCGCGAGGCGGATGTCGGTGTCGATGTTGACCTTGCGCACGCCGTGGCGGATGCCTTCCTGGATCTCCTCGACCGGCACGCCGTAGGTTTCCTTGATCTCGCCGCCGTGCTCGCGGATGATCGCCAGCCACTCCTGCGGCACCGACGAGGAGCCGTGCATCACCAGGTGGGTGTTCGGGATGCGCGCGTGGATGGCCTTGATGCGGTCGATCGCGAGGATGTCGCCGGTCGGCTTGCGGCTGAACTTGTAGGCGCCGTGGCTGGTGCCGATGGCGATCGCGAGCGCGTCCACACCCGTCTTCGCGACGAAGTCAGCCGCTTGCTCGGGGTCGGTCAGCATCTGCTCGTGGGTCAGCACGCCCTCGGCGCCCACGCCGTCTTCCTCGCCGGCCATGCCGGACTCGAGCGAACCCAGGCAGCCTAGCTCGCCTTCGACCGACACGCCGATGGCGTGCGCCATGTCGACCACGCGGCGCGTCACGTCAATGTTGTACTCGTAGCTGGCCGGCGTCTTGGCGTCCTCGAGCAGCGAGCCGTCCATCATCACGCTGGTGAAGCCGGAGCGGATCGACTGGATGCACACCGAGGGGCTGGCGCCGTGGTCCTGGTGCAGCACGATGGGGATCTCGGGGTACATCTCGGCCGCCGCCTCGACCATCTTGCGCAGGAAGGGCTCGCCGGCGTACTTGCGCGCACCGGCCGAGGCCTGCAGGATCACCGGGCTGTCGGTCTTCTGCGCGGCCTGCATGATGGCCTGGATCTGCTCCAGGTTGTTCACGTTGAAGGCCGGCACGCCGTAGCCGTGCTCGGCCGCGTGATCGAGCAGTTGTCTCAGGGAAATCATGGCCATGGTGTGACTCCGGTTGCTTGGATGAAAGGGGTGAGGGCGCGGCCTCAGGCGGCGCGGTCCTCGAGCGCCTTCACGGCGGGCAAGGTCTTGCCTTCGAGGAACTCGAGGAAGGCGCCGCCGGCGGTCGACACGTAGTCGATCTGGCGCGCCACGTCGAAGCGGTTGATGGCCGCCACGGTGTCGCCGCCGCCGGCGATCGAGTAGGCCGTCGACGCGGCGATCGCGGTGGCCAGCGTGCGGGTGCCGTAGGAGAACTGTTCGATCTCGAACACGCCCAGCGGGCCGTTCCACACGATGGTCTTGCACGGCGCGAGCCGCTCGACCAGGGCCTGCATCGACTGCGGGCCGAAGTCGAGGATCAGGTCGTCGGGGGCCACCTCGTTCAAGGTCTTGATCGCCGGGATCGCACGATCGGAGAACTCGGTCGCGGTGACCACGTCGATCGGCATAAAGAGCTCGGCACCGCGTGCGCTCAGCGTTGCAGCCACTTGCGCGGCGGTCTCGACCATCTCCGGCTCGCACAGCGACTTGCCGACCTGCTGGCCGGCGGCCAGCAGGAAGGTGTTGGCCATGCCGCCGCCGACCACCAGCAGTTCGACCTGGCCCGCCAGCGCATTGAGCACCGACAGCTTGGTCGAGACCTTGGAGCCTCCGACGATGGCCGCGAGCGGGCGCGCCGGCTGCGCCAGCGCACGGCCGAGCGCGTCCAGCTCCGAGGCCATCAGCGGACCGGCACAGGCCACCGGAGCCACCCGCGCCAGCGCTTCGGTCGTGGCCTCGGCGCGGTGCGCGGTGCCGAAGGCATCGTTCACGTACACGTCGCACAGCGCCGCCATGCGCTGGGCGAGTTCGGTGCTGTTGGCTTTCTCGCCGGGGTTGGCGCGGCAGTTCTCCAGCATCACGACCTGCCCGGGCGCGACGTCGAAGCGCCGCGTCAGCCAATCGGTCACCAGCGGGACCTCTTGCCCCAGCAGTTCGCCCACGCGACGGGCCACCGGCGCCAGCGAGTCGGCCGGTGTCAGCGCGCCTTCGCGGGGCCGCCCCAGGTGCGACGCCAACATCACGCGCGCACCCTGTGCGAGCGCGTGGCGGATGCCGTCGATGCCGGCGCGGATGCGCGTGTCGTCGGTGATGCGGCCGGCCGCGTCGAGCGGCACGTTGAAGTCGCAGCGGATGAACACCCGCTGCCCGCGCAGGTTGATCTGGTCCAGGGTCTTGAAGGCCATGTCGCGCTCCGCGTGCGGTTTCAGGCCCGGGCCATCGCCTGGGCGGTGTCGAGCATGCGGTTGCTGAAGCCCCACTCGTTGTCGTACCAGGCGCAGACTTTCACGAGCCGCCCCGAGACCTTGGTGCAGGTCGCGTCGAACACGCTGGAGCGCGGGTCGTGGTTGAAGTCCACCGACACCAGCGGCTCCTCGGTGTAGCCCAGCACGCCGGCCAACGGCCCCTGCGCGGCGGCGGCCTTCAGCAGCGTGTTGACCTCGCCGGCGCTGGTGTCGCGGTTGGCGGTGAACACCAGGTCGACCAGCGAGACGTTGATCGTCGGCACGCGCACCGCGAAGCCGTCGAGCCGGCCGGCCAGCTCCGGCAGCACCAGGCCGACGGCGGCGGCGGCGCCGGTCTTGGTCGGGATCATCGACTGCGTGGCCGAGCGGGCGCGTCGCAGGTCCTCGTGGTAGACGTCGGTCAACACCTGGTCGTTGGTGTAGCTGTGGATCGTCGTCATCAGGCCGTTGGCGATGCCGATGCCGTCGTTCAGCACCTTGGCCACCGGGGCCAGGCAGTTGGTGGTGCACGAAGCGTTCGAGACGACGGTGTGCTCGGCGCGCAGCACGCCGTGGTTGACGCCGTAGACGATGGTGGCGTCGACGTCGGCGCCGCCCGGCGCGCTGATCAGCACCTTCTTCGCGCCGGCGGCGAGGTGGGCCGAGGCCTTGGCCTTGCTGGTGAACAGGCCGGTGCACTCCAGCACGATGTCGATGCCGTGCTGCTTCCACGGCAGCTCGGCCGGGTTGCGGATCGAGCTGACATGGATGCGCCGCCCATCGACCACCAGGTCCGAGCCTTCGTGGCTGACCGGGAAGCCGAAGCGGCCGTGCACGGTGTCGAAGCGCGTCAGGTGGGCGTTGGTCTGGGCGTTGCCCAGGTCGTTGATCGCGATGATCTCGATGTCATGGGCCGTGCCGGCGCGTTGCGACTCGAACAGGGCACGGAGAACGTTGCGGCCGATGCGGCCGTAGCCATTGATGGCGATGCGTGTGGTCAAGGCGGTCTCTTCTTGGGATGGAAGGGAAGGGGACGCTGGCGCAGGACAGCCGGCGCGGCTCAGTTCGACGACAGCACGGTGTTCGGCTCGATCGCGAGCTCGCCGTCTGTTGCGGCGGGCAGATGCGGGTGGACCAGCCTCTTCGCGCGCTCGGCAGCCGCCTCGGCGGTGATGCCGAAGAGTTTGAACAGCTGGGCCGCCGGTGCCGATTCGCCGAAGCGGTCGAGTCCTATCACGTCGCCGTGCTCGCCGACGTACTTCCACCACAGGCCGGTGCTGCCGGCCTCGATGGCCAGACGCGGCAGGTGGCGCGGGATCACCGTGTGCCGGTAGGCGGCGTCCTGGCGTTCGAACACGTCCATGCAGGGCACTGAGACGACGCGTGCCGCGATGCCATCGGCCGCCAGCAGCGTGGCGGCCTGCAGTGCGATGCCGATCTCCGAGCCGCTGGCCAGCAGCGCGACGCGCTCGCCTTCGGGCCGCCGCAGCACGTAGGCACCGCGCGCGATGTTCTCGATGCGCTCGCGCCCGTCGCCGCCGTGCGGCAAGGCCTGGCGCGACAGCAGCAGGCAGCTCGGCCCGTCGGCGCGGCGCAGCGCCTGCCGCCAGGCGACGGCCGTTTCGGTGGCATCGGCCGGACGCCAGACGTCGACGTTCGGGATCAGCCGCAGGCTCGATGCGTGCTCGATCGGCTGGTGGGTCGGACCGTCCTCGCCGAGCCCGATGGAGTCGTGCGTGAACACGTAGATGACCGGCAGCCGCATCAGCGCCGACATGCGGATGGCGTTGCGCGCGTAGTCGGCGAAGGTCAGGAAGGTGCCGCCGAACGGCCGGTAGCCGCCGTGCAGCGCCACGCCGTTCATGATGGCGGCCATGCCGAACTCGCGCACGCCGTAGTGCACGTGGTTGCCGGTGGCCGTGCCCTTCAGCGGACGGTGGCCCTTCCAGTCGGTGAGGTTGGAGCCGGTCAGGTCGGCCGAGCCGCCGAGCAGTTCGGGCATGGCCGGACCGACCTCCTGCAGCACGTCCTGCGAGGCCTTGCGCGTGGCCACCGCAGCACGCTTGGTTTCGGCGCTCTGGATGGCCGCGGACAGCGCGGTTTCGGCGGTGCCGCCGAGCGCGGTGTCGTCGCTGTGGCGGCGCAGCAGCTCCTGGGCGAGGTCGGGAAAGGCCTGGGCGTAGTCACCGAACCTTGCCTTCCAGTCGCGCTTGCGTGCCGCCCCGCGCTCCAGCGCCGACCAGGCGCACTCGACCGCTTCGGGGATCTCGAACGGCGCCGCGGTCCAGCCGAGCTTCTCGCGCGTGAGCGCGATCTCGGCCTCGCCCAGCGCCTCGCCGTGCGCCTTGGCGGTGCCGGCGCGGTTCGGCGAGCCCTGGCCGATGTGGGTCTTGCAGCAGATCAGCACCGGCTTGTCGGCCGTGTGCGCCTGCGCGATCGCGCGGTCGAGCGACGCGAAGTCGTGGCCGTCGACATCGCGCAGCACGGTCCAGCCGTAGGCTTCGAAGCGGCGCGGCGTGTCGTCGGTGAACCAGCCCTTCACGTCGCCGTCGATCGAGATGCCGTTGTCGTCGTAGAAAGCGATCAGCTTGTTCAGTTGCCAGGTGCCGGCGAGCGAGCAGGCTTCGTGGCTGATGCCTTCCATCAGGCAGCCGTCGCCCAGGAAGACGTAGGTGCGGTGGTCGATCACCGCGTGACCCGGGCAGTTGAACTCGTCGGCCAGCAGCTTCTCGGCCAGCGCCATGCCGACCGCGTTGCTGATGCCCTGGCCCAGCGGGCCGGTGGTGGTTTCGACGCCCGGCGTGACATCGACCTCGGGATGGCCCGGCGTGCGCGAATGCAGCTGGCGGAAGCGCTTGAGCTCGTCGATCGGCAGCTCGTAGCCGCTCAGGTGCAGCAGCGCGTACAGCAGCATCGAGCCGTGGCCGTTGGAGACGACGAAGCGGTCGCGGTCGATCCACTTCGGATCGGCCGGATCGTGCTTCAGGTGGTGGCGCCACAAGGTCTCGGCGATGTCGGCCATGCCCATCGGCATGCCGGGATGGCCGGAATTGGCTGCCTGCACCGCGTCCATCGCGAGGGCGCGGATGGCGTTGGCGCACTGGGTGCGCAAGGCCAGGTGGTTGGTGTTCTCGTTCATGGGAGGACCAGGAAGGTGGATGGGTTCTGCTCGGCGATCGACAGGGGCGGGCGCGCTTCAGGCGGCCAGCAGCTTCTTGCGCCGCTCGACCAGGCGCATGACCATCGGCGTGAAGATCAGCTGCATCGCCAGCTCCATCTTTCCGCCCGGCACCACCAGCGTGTTGGCGCGCGACATGAAGGAGTCGTGCAGCATGCTCAGCAGGTAGGGGAAGTCGAAGCCGCGCGGGTCGGCGAAGCGGATCACCACCAGGCTCTCGTCGGCGGTGGGGATGGTGCGTGCGATGAAGGGGTCGGAGGTGTCGACCACCGGCACGCGCTGGAAGTTGATGTGCGTGCGCGTGAACTGCGGGCAGATGTAGTGCACGTACTCGTGCATGCGGCGCAGGATCACGTCGGTCACCGCCTCGGTCGAATAGCCGCGGGTGCTGCGGTCGCGGTGGATCTTCTGGATCCACTCGAGGTTGATGACCGGTACCACGCCGATCAGCAGGTCGGCGTGGCGGGCGACGTCGACCTTGTCGGTCTTCACGCCACCGTGCAGGCCTTCGTAGAACAGCAGTTCACTCTCGGGCAACGGCTCCCAGGGTGTGAAGGTGCCCGGTTCCTGCTTGTAGGGCGCCGCCTCCTCGGCGTTGTGCAGGTACTTGCGAGACTGGCCGGTGCCGGTCTCGCCGTAGCAGCGAAACAGTTGCTCGAGTTCAGCGAACAGGTTCGCGTCTTCGCCGAAGTGGCTGAAGTGCTGGTTGTCGACGGCTTCGGCCTCGGCCATCGCCAGCTTCATCGACTGGCGGTCGTAACGGTGAAAGCTGTCGCCCTCGATGACGGCGGAGCGGATGCCTTCGCGGCGGAAGATGTTCTCGAAGGTGCGCGTCACCGACGTGGTGCCGGCGCCGGAGGAACCGGTGATGGCGATGATGGGGTATTGGGCAGACATGGCGGCAGCTCCGAAGAGGTGGGATGGGGCGCGGACGGGCGCTGGCTCAGCCAGCGTCCGCGAACAGGCCGCGCTTGCCGAACAGCGGCGAGCTGTAGGTCGCGGGCGGCTCGTCGCGGTGGTAGCCCTCGATGCGGGCAACCTCTTCGCTCGAGCCGAACACGAAGCCGATGCGCTGGTGAATCGACTCGGGCTGCACCTCCAGCAGGCGCTTGCGGCCGGTGCTGGCCATGCCGCCGGCCTGCTCGATCAGGAAGGAGACCGGGTTGGCCTCGTACAGCAGCCGCAACCGGCCCGCCTTGCTCGGGTCCTTGCTGTCGCGCGGGTACAGGAAGACGCCGCCGCGCATCAGGATGCGGTGCGTCTCGGCGACCAGCGAGGCGATCCAGCGCATGTTGAAGTCGGCGCCGCGCGGCCCGGTGCTGCCGGCCAGGCACTCGTCGACGTAGCGCTTGACCGCCGGCTCCCAGAAGCGGCTGTTCGAGGCGTTGATCGCGAACTCGCGCGTGCGCTGCGGGATGCGCAGGTTCGGATGGCTCAGCACCCACTCGCCGAGTTGCGGATCGAGCGTGAAGGCATGCGTGCCGTTGCCCAGCGTCAGCACCAGCATCGTCGACGGTCCGTAGATCGCGTAGCCGCCGCAGACCATCGTGGTGCCCGGCTGCAGGTAGTCCTGTGGCTGCGGATCCTGGCGCGGCTGCGGTGCGCGATGGATCGCGAAGATGCTGCCGACGGTGACGTTGACGTCGATGTTCGAGGAGCCGTCGAGCGGGTCGAACATCAGCAAGTACTTGCCGCGCGCGTACTGCGGCGGGAGCGTGTACGGCGCTTCCATTTCCTCGGACACCATGCCGGCCACGTGGCCGCCCCATTCGGTGGCACGCAGGAACATGGTGTTGCTCAGCACGTCGAGCGTCTTCTGCTCTTCGCCCTGCACATTGCCCGAGCCGGCGCTGCCGAGCACGCCGGCCAGGCCGCCGAAGGCCACCTTGCGCGAGATCGCCTTGCAGGCGAGCGACACATCGGTGATCAGCGCGTTGAGCTCTCCGGTGGCCTCGGGGTGCTTGCGGCGTTCCTCGATGAGGAACTGCGTGAGGGTGGACTTTCCTCCGGTGGGCATGACGGTCTCCTTAGGTGTTCTGTTCGCAAGGGGCGCTCTGGTGCAGCAGGCGGGTCAGCAGGTGCCGGGGCGTCGCCACGCGCCACGCGTCGACGCTCTCGGGCACGGCGTGATGGCCATAGCCCCAGAGCACCAGCGCGGCCTGCGAGCCGGCGGCGTGCGCAGCCCTCAGGTCGAGGATGCTGTCGCCGACCATCAGCAGGCGGCCCGGCGAGACCCGGAGCCGGTCGGCGGCCTCCTCCAGGAGCAGCGGCGAGGGTTTGCGCTGTCTCTTCGTGTCGGCGCCGTGGACCGCTGCAAAATGGCCGAGCAGTCCGGCTGCCTGCAGCACGGCGCAGGCGAGCCGCGTGGGCTTGTTGGTGACGACCACCAAGGGCCGCAGCGCCTGCAGCGGCGTGAGCAGGGCGGCGATGCCGTCGTAGACCATGCCGTGCCGCAGCGGTGCTGCGAGCGTGATGACATCGAAGGCAGCGCGAACGCGGGAGGTCACGACGGCGGTGCTGACGGCGTCCAGGCCCTGTGCGCTCATGGCACGGGCGATCAGCGCGTCGGGGCCGTCGCCGATCCAGCTGCGCACGCGGTCGAGGTCGAAGCTTTGCAGGCCGGCTTCGTGCAGCCCGGTGTTCAACGCGTGCGCGATGTCGGGCGCGCTGTCGACCAGCGTGCCGTCGAGGTCGAAGGCGATGGCGTCGAAATCCGTCATGCGCCTGGCCCGCCGAGCGCCTTGGAGGATTGCTGGCCGCGCTGCGCGCTGTCGCGGATGCCGGCGATCGCCTGCCGGTAGGCGCCGCCATTGAAGACCGCCGAGCCGGCGACCAGAGTGTCGGCGCCGGCGGCGGCGATGCGCTGCGCGTTGTCGACCTTCACGCCGCCATCGACCTCGAGCCACACGTCGCGGCCGCTGCGATCGATCAGGCGGCGCAGCGACTCGATCTTCGGCAGCGTGCCTTCGATGAAGCTCTGCCCGCCGAAGCCGGGGTTGACCGACATCAGCAGCACCAGGTCGAGCTGGTCCAGCACGTGGTCCAGCACGCTCAGCGGCGTGGCCGGGTTCAGCACCAGGCCAGCCTTGACGCCGTGCGAGCGGATCAGCTGGATCGTGCGGTCGACGTGCTCGCTTGCCTCGGGGTGGAAGGAGATGATGGCGGCACCGGCCTGCGCGAACATCGGGATCAGCGCGTCGACCGGCTTGACCATCAGGTGCACGTCGATCGGCACCGTGGCATGGGGCCTGATGGCCTGGCACACCAGCGGGCCGATGGTCAGGTTGGGGACGTAGTGGTTGTCCATCACGTCGAAGTGGATGAGGTCGGCGCCGGCCTCGATGACGGCGGTGACTTCTTCACCGAGGCGGGCGAAGTCGGCCGACAGCAGGCTGGGAGCGATGCGGATCGCGCGGGTCATTGGGGGACTCTCCGGTACAGGGCCTGCACGGCATCGAGGGGCGCCGGCGGCCGTGCGTGGCGCGCCAGCTCTTCGAAACTCAGCCAGGCGACTGACTTCAGCTGCCGGCCGGGTTCGTCGTTCAAGGGCTTGTGCGGATCGCCGAGGCGCGGCAGCACGAGCCCGGCGGCCGAGAAATCGCTGCCCTCGGTCCAGAAGGTCGGCGTGATCACGGTCCACAGCCCGGCAGCCACCGCGGCACGCAGCCCGTTGGCGGAGTCTTCGAGGGCGACCGCCCGGTCGGGCGTGAGACCGAGCGTGCGCAGGGCCAGCTGGTAGATGTCGGGTGCCGGCTTCTTGTGCTTCACCTGGTCGCCGCAGGCGATGACGCTGAACATCTCGAGTCCGCGCGGGCCCAGGGTGGAATGCAGCAGCGCGTCGACGTTGATCGCGCTGGTGGTGCTGGCGATCGCCAGCCGGCGTCCGGCGTGCAAGGCCTCGTCGAGCAGTCGGGCGACGCCGTCGCGCAGTGCGATGCCGCCGTCGTTCACCATCGAGCTGTAGAAGCGTGTCTTCTCGCGATGGATGTGCGGCACCAGGTCCAGCAGACGCCGGCAGTCTGCCGCGGCAAGCGGAAGCGACTGGATGTAGCCTGCAATGCGCTCCTTGCCGCCGGTGACATCGAGCAGGCCACGGTACTCGGCGCGGCTCCAGCTCCACCCGAGGCTGTAGCGTTCGAACGCGAGGTTGAAGGCCACGCGATGCGCTTCTTCGGTGTCGGCCAGCGTGCCGTCCACGTCAAAGATCAGAGCGTCGATGCCCATGTCAGTCCTTGTCGATGCCCGCGGTGTCGAACACGCGGCTGGACAGGATGTCCTGTGCCTGCAGCGTGCAGAGCTGCTCGCGCGTCAGCGTGCCGTCGTCGTCGAAGAGGCGCGTCGCGTGGCGCAGGCGGATGCGGTCCAGGGCGTTGCGCACCGAGCGGGCATTGGCAAAGTGCGGCTGCTGGCGCCGCAGACCGACATAGCGCTCGAAGGCCGGCTCGGCTTCGTCGTCGAAACGGTAGTTCAGGCCCTGCAGCATCAGTGTCGCGATCTGCATCAGCTCCGGCTCGCTGTAGTCGGGGAAGTCGATGTGGTGGGCGACGCGCGAGGCCATGCCCGGGTTGCTGCCGAAGAAGGTGTCCATGCGGTCCTTGTAGCCAGCGAGGATCACCACCAGGTCATCCCGGTGGTTCTCCATCGTCTGCAGCAGGATCTCGATCGCCTCCTGGCCGTAGTCGCGCTCGTTCTCGGGGCGGTAGAGGTAGTAGGCCTCGTCGATGAACAGCACGCCGCCCATCGCCTTCTTGAGCACCTCCTTGGTCTTGGGCGCGGTGTGGCCGATGAACTGCCCGACGAGGTCGTCGCGCGTCACCGCGACCAGGTGGCCCTTGCGCACGTAGCCCAGTTGCTTGAGCACCTCGGCCATGCGCATCGCCACCGTCGTCTTGCCGGTGCCCGGGTTGCCGGTGAAGCACATGTGCAACGAGGGCGGCTGCGACTGCAGGCCCTGTTGCTGCCGCAGCTTGTCGATCACCAGCAGCGCGGCAATGTCGCGGATGCGACCCTTGACGGGCGCCAGGCCGACCAGCTCCGCGTCGAGCTGCTCGAGCAGCGAGCGCACGCCCGAGGCCTCGAACAGCGCACGCGGCGAGGTGGCGCAGGAGGTGTCGTCCATGTCAGTGGTTCGCCCGGACGATCAGTAGCGCGCGCCTTCCGGCTTGGCCTGCACGGCGTAGCTTTCGATGCTGTAGCGCAGCGTGCGCCCCGGTTCTTCGGTGCGGATCAGGCGGAAGCCGGGCTCTTCGCTCGGACGGTTGACGATGAAGGACAGCACCACCGACTCGGTGCCGTGCGACGAGTCGAAGGCGGTCAGGCGGATGTAGTGGTTGGGGAAGGTCTTGCGGCAGCTGGTGACTTCGAGCATGACGCCGGCGGCGTCTTTCACGTCGAACATCGGGTTGCCGAACATCTCCCAGTAGGTGTTGCGGGGATGCGGGTCGTCGGTGTACTCGAGGCCGATGGCCCAGCCCTTGTCGAGGCAGTAGTTCACCTGGCGGGTGATCTGCTCGTCGGTGAGGTCGGGCAGGAACGAGAAGGTGCCTTGTGTGATGCGCATGTCGTAGCTCCTTGGATGGCGTGCTCAGGCAACCGACGGCGTGGGCACGAAGTCCGACGTGTCGGTGGAGGTGTAGTTGAAGGTGATCTCGCCCCAGGTGTCGAGCGCGGCGGCCAGCGGACTGCAGCTCTTGGCGGCGTCGCGCAGGATCTGCGGGCCTTCGTTCTTGATGTCGCGGCCTTCGTTGCGGGCCAGCACCATGGATTCGAGCGCAACGCGGTTGGCGGTGGCGCCGGCCTGGATGCCCTGCGGGTGGCCGATGGTGCCGCCGCCGAACTGCAGGACCACGTCGTCGCCGAACAGGTCGAGCAGCTGGTGCATCTGGCCGGCATGGATGCCGCCCGAAGCGACCGGCATGACCTTGCGCAGCGCGCCCCAGTCCTGGTCGAAGAAGATGCCGCGCGGCAGGTCGACCTTGGTGTGCGTGTCGCGGCAGACGTTGTAGTAGCCCTGTACCGTCATCGGGTCGCCTTCGAGCTTGCCGACCGCGGTGCCGGTGTGCAGGTGGTCGCAACCGGCCAGGCGCAGCCACTTGGCGATGACGCGGAAGCTCACGCCGTGGTTCTTCTGGCGCGTGTAGGTGCCGTGGCCGGCACGGTGCATGTGCAGCAGCATGTCGTTCTGGCGGCACCAGTTCGACATCGACTGGATGGCCGTCCAGCCGATCACCAGGTCGACCATGATCACGACCGAGCCCAGTTCCTTGGCGAAGGCGGCGCGACGGTACATCTCCTCCATCGTGCCGGCGGTCACGTTCAGGTAGCTGCCCTTCACTTCACCGGTCGCGGCGGACGCCTTGTTCACGGCATCCATCACGAACAGGAAGCGGTCGCGCCAGTGCATGAAGGGCTGCGAGTTGATGTTCTCGTCGTCCTTCATGAAGTCGAGGCCGCCCTTGAGGCCTTCGTACACCACGCGGCCGTAGTTGCGGCCGGACAGACCCAGCTTGGGCTTGGTGGTCGCGCCCAGCAGCGGCCGGCCGAACTTGTCGAGCCGTTCGCGCTCGACGACGATGCCGGTCGGCGGGCCGGGGAAGGTCTTGACGTAGGCGACCGGGAAGCGCATGTCCTCCAGGCGGGCGGCCTTCAGTGGCTTGAAGCTGAAGACGTTGCCGATGATCGATGCGGTGACGTTGGCGATCGAGCCTTCCTCGAACAGGCTCAGGTCGTAGGCGACGTGGCAGAAGTACTGGCCCGGGTTGTTGGGCACCGGGTCGACCTTGTAGGCCTTGGCGCGGTACATGTCGCAGGCGGTGAGCCGGTCGGTCCACACCACGGTCCAGGTCGCGGTGCTCGACTCGCCGGCCACCGCGGCGGCGGCCTCGATCGGGTCGACTCCGTCTTGCGGCGTGATGCGGAAGATCGCCAGGACGTCGGTGTCCTTCGGCACGTAGTCGCTGTCCCAGTAGCCCATCTGGGCGTACTTCAGGACGCCGGCGGAATAACGCTTCTTGGCGTCGGTGATCTGCGTTGGTTCGTTCATCTGGCCCACGGCACTCTCCTTGCTCGACTGCTGGTTTGGTTGGCTGATCTGGATGCAAGGGCTTGGCGAAGAAGACGTTGCGAAGACCTGCCAGACCCGTTGATGCATCGAAATATACGAACTGGAACAAACATAGAAAAATTAATTATGTTCAGTGATACATTTGCATTTACTAATGCTTAGGAACGCTACCCTTCGCCAGCTGGCGGCCTTTCACACCGTTGCCCGGCTGGGCAGCGTGTCGCGCGCCGCCAGCGAGCTCTACCTCACGCAACCGGCGGTCTCGATCCAGCTGAAGCTGCTGGAGGAATCGGCCGGCACGCCGCTGCTCGAGCGCGAGGGCCGCGGCGTGAGGTTGACCGCGGCAGGCGACCTGATGGCCTCGTACGCGGGTCGCATCCTCGACCTGTGGCGCGACGTGGGCGACGAGATGGCGACGCTGCGCGGCGTGTTCTCCGGCACCCTGCGGGTCGGTGCCGTGACCACCGCCGAGTACCTGCTGCCGCCGCTGCTGGTCACGTTCGCCAACGAGCTGCCGAACGTGAAGGTGAAGCTGCGCGTGGGCAACCGCGACGAGATCGCCCGCATGCTCGCCAGCCAGGAGGTCGACCTGGTGGTCATGGGCCGCCCGCCGAGCGAGCTGAAGACGGTGGCGACCGCCTTCGCCAAGCACCCGATGGCCTTCATCGCGTCACCGCGGCATGCGCTGATGGGGCAGAGCAGGCTCGTGCTGGCCGATCTCTCGGGCGCGAACCTGCTGGTGCGTGAGCGCGGCTCCGGCACCCGCACGACGCTGGAGCGGCTGTTCAAGGACGAAGGCATTTCGCTGCGCATCGGCTCGGAGCTGTCGAGCAACGAGGCGATCAAGCAGATGTGCGTGGCCGGCTTCGGCGTGGCCTTCCTGTCGCTGCACACCTGCCGGCTCGAACTCGATGCCGGCCTGCTGCAGTTGCTGCCGCTCGCCAGCAACCCGGTGGAGCGCGAATGGTTCGTGATGCACCTGGCCTCGCGGCAATTGCCGCAGGTCGCGGTGGCGTTCGAGAAGTTTCTGGTGACGCAGGGCCAGAGTCTCATCCGCGGCCAGTTGCCGCAGCCCGTGGCGGTGGTGCCGCAGGGACGCGCCCGCAAGCCCCGCAAGCGCTGAGCGCGGTGACATCGAATCGTCCGCTTGACGTGATGGGTTGAAAGGCGGCTTTCCGCCTGGGCGCCGCCCGACCCCGTGACGTTGCCGGGTTCGAAGCTTGCGTGCCATGCCGCGGCAACCCTGCCGTGCGGCGACCCCCTTGCGGCCGGTCTGCGCGGTGGCGGCAAACGACAACAGCGTCAAGCGCGCGGACCGGGAGACACCTTGAATCACACCCACAGCCAACACGGCGGCGAGGCTGCAAGCGTGGAACTGGCGGATCGAACGCCGCTGATCACGACCACCGACCTGCAAGGCACGATCAGCTTCGCGAACACCGCCTTCGTGCGCACCTGCGGGTTCGCGATGGAGCAGGTCCTCGGCGCCTCGCACAACATCGTGCGGCACCCCGACATGCCGCCGAAGGTGTTCGCGGACATGTGGGCGGCATTGAATGCTGGTCGGCCATGGACCGGGCTCGTCAAGAACCGCAGCAGCAGCGGCGCGGCCTACTGGGTCAAGGCCAACATCATTCCGATGTTCAAGGACCACCGGACGGTCGGCTTCACCTCGGTGCAGAGCCGGGCCGACGAATCCGAGGCGCGCCGCGCCGAGCAGGTGTACCGCCTCTGGCAGGCCGGCGATGGCGCGCAGTACGTGCTGCGCTCGGGGCGCATCGTCGAGACCGGCTGGCGCGCACTGATCAAGGCCGTGAAGAACCCCCTCGACCTGCCGGTGCAGTGGCGCATGCAGGGCACGGCCGCGATCCTGGGCGCACTGTTCTGCGCAGTGCTCGCGTGCGCGTTGGCGCCCGCTGCGGCGGCAGGACTGATGAACGCCGCCGGCGGCTGGCGTGTCTGGGCGCTGGTCGGCGGCTCGGTCGGGCTGGCGGCGTCGACCGCGGTCGCGCTGTACTTCCTGAGCCGCGTCGTCGCACCCTTGAAGAGGTCGCTGGAAACCGCGATGGCCATTGCGGGGGGCGAGATCACGCGGCAGTTCGACGACACGCGCACCGCCGGGGAACTGCTCGACCTGAATCTGGCACTGGGGCAGATGGTGGCCAAGATGGCTGCGGTCCTCGGTGATTCGCGCGACCACGCCGCGGAGGTCGCGTCGGTGGTGGACGGCCTGGCCGAAGGCGCGCGCCGTCTGGCCGAGCGCTCCGCGGGCCAGGCCGGCGACGTGCAGGCCGTGACCCGCAGCACCGCGGACATCGACGTTCTGAGCCAGCGCAACACCGACGCCGCCGGCCAGGCCAGCCGGTCGGCCCACCAGGCCTCCGAGGAGGCCGACGCGGCCTGCACCGCCGCCGGCGCCATGCACACCGCGATGCACGACATCGCGGTGTGCAGCCGGCGTATCGGCGAGATCAGCCACGTCATCGACGAGATTTCGCTGCAGACTGGCATCCTGGCACTCAATGCAGCCGCTGCCGCCAGCCGAGCCGGCGAGCAGGGCCGCACCTTCAACATCATCGCCGGCGAGGTGCGCACCCTGGCGCAGCGCAGCGGCGCGGCGGCGAAGGAGATCAAGCTACTGGTCGGCGAATCCCAGCAACAGACCAGTGCCGGCGAGAAACTGGCCTCCCAGGTGGGGGCTCGCATCAATGGCGTGGCGCAGCAGGTGAAGGAGGTCAGCGCGATGATTTCCCAGATCAGCCTGGCCGCTCAGGAGCAGTGCGCCGGCGTCGAACACATCAACGTCAGACTGCAGACGCTCGACGCGGCGACCCGCCAGAACGCCGAACTGGCGCGCGAGAGCGCCTCGTCCAGCTCGGACGCGATTCGCGAGGCGCGCCGACTTCAGGCGGCACTGGGGGTCTGGAGCCTCGAGTAGGGGGGCGCACCCTGCCGCCCCGGTCAGGCCATCGTGCTGAGCAACACGGCCTGCAGCACGAAGCGCCGGTTTTCGTCCGGCGATGCACCGCCGCCCAGCAGGTCGGCGAGCCTGGCGGTGAAGTGCGACGGCCGCGCGACGCCATCGTAGACAGGTATCCCGGCCTCCTGGCTGATCCGCTGTACGAGTTCGGGCGCGACGCCCTGACATTCCACGCCGTCGTACAGCCGGCCGAGCAGGCGTGCGGTGTGCTCCACCTCCTGGGGCGGGCTCAGCGCCGACAGGCTCGGCGCAATGTGCGCCACGTGCGCGCCCAGCGCCTCGGCGGCACGGCGGAAGTAGACCGCGTCCATGTCGTCGTCCGCCGCGCACAGCAATCCGAGGTTCTTGCCCCGCAGCAGCGCCTGCGGCGTGCCTGCTCGGGCGGCCTGCTGCAGTTTGCGGGCGTTGTCCAGCAGGCAACTGGCGTCGCGCGGCGACATGTTCTCGGAGGCCAGCAGGCTGCGGTGATCGACGGTGGAGAACATGGGGGGCGCGGTTGGGTCCGGCAACGAAGGATGTCGCCCGATGGCGGCAGCCTAGCGACCCGCCCTGAATGGGCCTTGATGCCGGTCAATACGGACCGCGACGCCCCGTGCAGATACGCAGCGGACACAAACCGGTCACGCAGCGTTACCGAGCGATGCACGGCGTTGTCACTGAATTGCCGGGTGATTCCTAGCATCCACAGCATCGAATGCTCGTCAGCCAGGAGTCCATGATGCTCAGTACCGCTCCCGTCGCCGCTTTGCACCCCGCTCGGACGATGCCGACCGTCTTCGCGCCACCCACCAAGTTCGACAACGTCGACCAGCGCACCGGTCAGCGCATCGGCGAGACGCTCGGGCTGCTGTGTGACACGCTCTCGCCTCAACGGCGTCTGGTCCGTGCCAACGAGCCGGTCTACCGGGCGGGCGACCGCTTCGAGCACCTCTACATCCTGAACGCCGGCTGCTTCAAGATCGTCAACCTGTCGCCCGACGGGCGTGAGCAGGTGGTCGGGCTCAGGTTCCGCGGCGACTGGCTGGGCTTCGACGGCATTGCGCGCGGCCGCTATGCGAGCGGTGCGGTCGCAATGGACACCGGCGAAGTCTGGGCGGTGCGTTACGACGCGGTACGCGCTGCCTGCGCAGACCATCCGGCGCTGCTGACGGCCCTGCACGAGGCGATGAGTCGCGAAATCGCCGGCGATCGCGATTCGCTGATGTCGGTCTGCACGCTGCCCGCCGATGCGCGGGTGGCGGACTTCCTGCACCACTGGGCCGAGTCGCTGGCCATGCGAGGCCTGCGCACCGACCAGATCACCTTGCGCATGACGCGCGCCGAGATCGGCAACTACCTGGGCATGTCGCTGGAAACCGTGAGCCGTGCCCTGTCGCGCCTGGCGCGCTGCGAGCTGATCCACTTCACCGAGAAGGGGCGCCGCGACATCCTCATCCCCCGCGTTGAAGCGCTCGCCGACTTCGTGCAGGGCTGTCTCACCCCGGCGGCGTCTGCGGTGCTCCAGTGACCCGGGGCGAACCTGGCCGCGCGCCGACGTAGCGGTGCGCTACGCGGCGCCGGTACCGTGACCCGCGGCCAGTCTGGTGATCGCCCGGGCCAGCTCCGGGCGGCCAAAAGGCTTGCGCAGCAGCTCCCAGGTGGGCGGTGCGTCGCGGTCGGCGTCCAGCAGTTCGACCGAGAAACCCGACATCAGCAGGATCGCCAGCCCCGGATGGCGCCGCTGGGCTTCGGCCGCAAGCTGCGTGCCGCGCATCCCGGGGCCCAGTGCAATGTCGGTGAGCAGCAGATCGAAATGCGCATCCGGCCCCAGCGCCAGCAGCGCTTGCTCGCCGCTGACGGCGCTGCTGACTTCGCAACCCAGCGTGACGAGGAAGGTGTGCACGACGCTGCGCACCTCGGCGTCATCTTCCACCAGCAGCACCCGCAGGTCCGCGGGAACGGCCTCGCCGGTGGCGGCCGGGTCCTCGGCCGGCGCATCGGCATGCCAGGGGCGCGGGAGGTACAGCGTGACCGTGGTGCCTTCGCCGGGCGCGCTGTCGATCGCGATGGCCCCCCGGGTCTGCTTGACGAAGCCGTACACCGTGCTCAAGCCCAGGCCGGTGCCGCGGCCCGCTTCCTTCGTCGTGAAGAAGGGTTCGAAGGCGCGCTCCCTGACCTCGTCGGGCATGCCGGTGCCGGTGTCGGAGATCGCGATCGCGACGAAGCGATCGACAGCGGCGCTCGGATCGTCCAGCTCGCGGCGCACCTCGGCCGGCAGGCTGCTGCAGGCTGCGGCGCGAAAACCCAGGGAGCCGCCTTCGCGCATCGCGTCACGGGCGTTGATGGCGATGTTGAGCAAGGCCGATTCGAGCTGGCCCGGGTCGGCGAGCACCAGCAGGCACGCGGCAGGTGCGCTGACCTCGATGCGGATACGCTGGTCCAGTGTTCGGCGCAGCATGTCGGACAGCGAATGCAGCATCGCACCGACGTCCAGCGGGCTGGGCTGCAGCACCTGCCGGCGCGCGAAGGCGAGCAGCTTGCCGGTGAGCTCGGCGCCGCGCCGCGTGGCCCGCGCCGCGGCGCCGACCAGCTGCTGACCGTAAGCCTCGCCCGCCAGCACCGGCAGTTCCTCCAGCACCTGCAGATTGCCCTGGATGACGGTGAGCAGGTTGTTGAAGTCGTGGGCGATGCCGCCGGTCAGCTGGCCCACGCTCTCCAGGCGCTGTGCATGATTGAGCGCCTCTTCGCTCTGGGCGCGCTGCAGGCTGGTGGCCAGCAGGCTGGCGAGCGCTTCGAGGAAGCGCGCCTCGTCGTCGCCGAAGCGCTGGGCGCTGGACGAGCGCACGGTGAGCGCACCGATCGCACGGCCGCGGTCGGACAGCGGTACCGCCAGCGCGCTCGTGAGACCGGCATCGAGGTAGGCCGGCGGCACGACGAAGCGCTGCTCGCTGCGGTAGTCCGCGACAACGACCGGCCGGCCTTCCAGGAGCACGAAGCCGGGCGAGGTGTCGGGCCGGTTGGGCACCAGCTCACCGACGGCTTCACCCGGCACCGTGCCCGCGGCGCCGGCGATGCGGAAATGCAGGCGGTCGCTTTCGAGCAGGAACACCATCGCCACCTCGACATGCAGGGCCTCGGCAGCGATCGCCGGCACGTGCTCCAGCAGCACCTGCGGGTCGCGCGTGTCGACCGCCAGGCGACCCAGCTGCGCGAGATGCTCGCTGTAGCGCGCGCGCTGCAGCGCCTGTTTCACGCGGGGGTAGGCGCCGATGTCGCGGATGGCCGCCACGACGAAGGGCAGGCCGTGCTCCTGCAGCGGGCTGAGTGCGATCTCGACCATCACCTCGCTGCCGTCCTTGCGCTTGGCCACCAGCTCCATCTGGGTGCCCATGGGTCGGGAGCGCGGCGCATGGGCATAGGCGGCGCGGTAGGAGGCGTGGCGCGGCCGGATGCTGTCGGGCACCAGCGCGTCGACGTTCATCCCCGTGAGTTCGTCCAGGGTGTAGCCCAGCAGCTCGGCCGCTATCGGGTTCGCGAGCACGATGGCGCCGCTCTGATCGACCAGCAGCAGCGAATCGGGGTAGGCGACGAACAGCGAACGAAACACGCTGCGCTCGTCGATGCCCGCGGGAAGCACGGCGGGAAGTCGCAGCAACGGCGCCGGGGTCATGCGGCCGCCTCGTTCTCGGTCGACCGCGGCCGTCGCGGCATCGGTGCCGCAATCCGCGTCGGGCCTGCGATCGCGCTGGACACCGGCACGCCCATGCTCAGCCGGCCGTGACCGGCGCCACCAGGATGTAGCCGGCCCCGCGCACCGACTTGATGATCTGCGGGTCCTCGGCATCGGCCTCCAGCTTCTTGCGCAGGCGCCCGACCTGCACGTCGATCGTGCGGTCAAAAGGGCCGGCTTCGCGGCCGCGCGTGTGCTCGAGCAGGAAATCGCGTGACAGCACACGGCCCGCGTGCTGGGCGAAGGTGCACAAGAGGTCGAACTCGCCGGCGGTCAGTGCCACGTCCTGCCCCTGGGGGCTGGTGAGGCGACGCGCGGCGGTGTCCAGCACCCAGTCCGCGAACCGAAGCCTGCCCGGCGGCGCGGGGCCGGCGGGCGCTTCGCCAGGCACCAGACGCCGCAGCACGGCCTTGATGCGCGCCAGCAGCTCACGCAGGTCGAAGGGCTTGGTCACGTAGTCGTCGGCACCGATCTCCAGACCCACCACCTTGTCCACCGCATCGCCGCGGCCCGTCACGATGACCAGGCCGCAGTGCCAGTGTTCGCGCAGCTGCCGCGCGATCGAGAAGCCGTCTTCTCCGGGCAAGCCCAGATCCAGCAGCACGAGCGCCGGCGCGTCGCTGGACATCAGCGCCATCAACGCACTGCCGCTGTGCACCTGGGTGATCCGAAAGCCGTGACCGTGCAGGTAGCCGGCCAGCAGCTGCGTGATGTCGACTTCGTCGTCGAGGATGGCGAGGTGCGGCGCGGAATTCACACGAGGCGGGAGGCTGGACACGGTGCGAGCATCTTGAATTCGGGCTGCTCAAGCGTAGCAGTTTTGCGTGCACCGCCTGCGCATGCGGGTGAGCCCCGGGGCGCGGACGCCACCCCGCCGCGCGCCGCCGGGTGCTTGCGGCTCGATACAGGTGGACATCGGGCGTTCACGCACTGTTGCACGGCGTTTCCCGTCGTTGGCGCGGCGTTTGATCGGCTCGCCTACCTTGTCTTCAGGGCGATGCGTTTCGCCGCCTGATCGAGTTGACCACCCCCTGCGACGGAGTTCACCATGTGCGCTTACCCACTGCCTCTCACGGCACTCAACGGCTTCGAGTTGCGCTTTCGCTCTCTCTTCGACGAGGGGCGTGGATTCAGCTTCCCATGCGACGCGTCCGGCCGGGTGAACATGGACGCCCTCAGTGACCGTGCGCGCAGCAGCTACCTTTACGCGCGAGCGCTGATCGGACGCGAACTGTCGACGCCGGTGGTGCAATGTTGCGACATGCACTGAGTTCCGGGCCAGGTTTCGCTGCGCGACTTGGCCAGGCCCTCCCATCCGGCCTCGCGACATTGGTGGGCCGGTTGCAAGCGAAAGGGGTCAGCGCTCGCGCACATGACCCCTTGTGGCGCGGCATCGAACGCCGCAGATCTGGTGCCGGTGAGAAGAGTCGAACTCCCGACCTTCGCATTACGAATGCGCTGCTCTACCAACTGAGCTACACCGGCGTGGTCTTTTCAGACCGTCGAAGTGGGCTCGCCACTCCGACAAAACGGAAATTCTATCCGATGGCGGCAGCCTACTTGAGCTCGAAGGCCGGCAGCTTCTTCGCCACCGCCAGGTTCTTCAGCGTCACGTACAGCGGCAGTCCATTCTTGTATTTCGGGTGGTCCTCGCCCCGGATCAGCGGCGCGAGGTAGCGCCGGCATTTCTCGGTGATGCCGAAGCCGTCCTTCGTGATGAAGTCGCGCGGCATGAACTTCTCCACGTTGGCGACCTGGGCCAGCGGTGCCATGCCGATCCGGTACTTGTATGGCGCGTCGGCGAGGCGCTCGATCGTCGGCATCACCGCGTTGTGGCCCTTCAGCGCGAACTCGACCGCCTTGCACCCCAGCTCGTAAGCCTGCTTCACGTCGGCGGCCGAGGCGATGTGGCGCGCCGAGCGCTGCAGGTAGTCGGCCACCGCCCAATGGAACTTGTGGCCCAGCGCCTGCTTGACCAGGTTCGCAACGACCGGTGCCGCGCCGCCGAGTTGCGCATGCCCGAACGCGTCGCGCGCGCCCTGCTCGGCGAGGAAGCTGCCGTCCGCGTGGTGGCAACCCTCGGACACGACCACGGTGCAGTAGCCGTGCTCCTTGACCAGCCGGTCGACGCGCGCGAGAAACTTCTTCTCGTCGAACACGATCTCGGGGAACAGGATCACCACCGGGATGCCCTGGTCCTCGACCAGGCCACCGGCCGCGGCGATCCAGCCGGCATGGCGGCCCATGACCTCGACGACGAACACCTTGGTCGAGGTCTTGGCCATCGAGCGCACGTCGAACGAGGCTTCGAGCGTCGACACCGCCACGTACTTGGCCACCGAGCCGAAGCCGGGGCAGCAGTCGGTGGCTGCCAGGTCGTTGTCGATCGTTTTGGGCACATGGATCGCCTGCAGCGGGTAGCCCATCGCCTCCGACAGCTGGCTGACCTTGAAGCAGGTGTCGGCCGAATCGCCGCCGCCGTTGTAGAAGAAGTAGCCGATGCCGTGGGCCTTGAAGACCTCGATCAGGCGCTCGTACTCGCGCCGGTTCGCCTCGAGCGACTTGAGCTTGTAGCGGCAGGAGCCGAACGCGCCCGACGGCGTCGAGCGCAGCGCCGCGATCGCCGTGGCCGACTCCTTGCCGGTGTCGATCAGGTCTTCGGTCAGCGCGCCGATGATGCCGTCGCGGCCGGCATAGACCTTGCCGATGCGGTCCTTGTGGCGGCGCGCCGTTTCGATCACGCCGCACGCGGAGGCGTTGATGACGGCCGTCACGCCACCCGACTGGGCGTAGAACGCATTTGCCTTCGTGGCCATGGATGGATCCTCCGTGAGCTCGGGCGGCCGTTCGGACCGGACCGGCAGATTCGTCTCGCCGTCAGCCCGCTTCCAGATGGTAGGCGGTCGCGCGCTCGACCTCGTTCTTCGAGCCCAGGATCACGCTCGCGCGCTCGTGCAGCTGGCCGGGCTGCAGGTCGAGGATGCGCAGCTTGCCGTTGGTGGCCGCGCCGCCGGCCTGCTCGACGATGAAGCCCATCGGGTTGGCCTCGTACATCAGCCGCAGCTTACCGGGCTTGGACGGCTCGCGCTTGTCCCAGGGGTAGATGAAGACGCCGCCGCGGCACAGGATGCGGTGCACGTCGGCCACCATGCTGGCGACCCAGCGCATGTTGAAGTCCTTGCCGCGCGGGCCGTCCTTGCCCTGCAGGCACTCGTCGATGTAGCGCTGCATCGGTGGTGCCCAGTGGCGCTGGTTGCTCATGTTGACCGCGAACTCCCGCGTGTCCTCGGGGATGCGCACCTCGTCGGCGGTGAGCACCCACGAGCCCTGCTCGCGGTCGAGCGTGAACATCGCGACGCCGTCGCCGACGGTCAGCACCAGCGTGGTCTGCGGGCCGTAGACACAGTAGCCGGCGGCCACCTGGGCGCTGCCGGGCTGCAGGAAGTCCTGGGTGCTGACGCCGGGGGTGTCGCTCGCCTTCTTCAGCACCGAGAAGATGGTGCCGATGCTGACGTTGACGTCGATGTTGCTCGAGCCGTCGAGCGGGTCGAACAGCAGCAGGTACTCGCCCTGGGGGTAGCGGTTGGGCACGACGTAGATGCTGTCCATCTCCTCGCTGGCCATGGCCGCGAGCGCGCCGCCCCATTCGTTGGCCTCGATCAGCACCTCGTTGGCGATGATGTCGAGCTTCTTCTGCACCTCGCCCTGCACGTTCTCGCTGCCGGCGCTGCCGAGCACGCCGCCGAGGGCCCCTTTGTTCACGCTGATGGCGATGCCCTTGCAGGCGCGGGCCACCACTTCGATCAGCAGGCGCAACTGCGCCGGGATGCGGCCGCGTTCGCGCTGCTCCTCCACCAGGTATTGCGTGAGGCTGATGCGTCGGGTCATCGTGTCGTTCCTTTGTTCTGAAAGTGTCAATCCTGCAGTGCACGCGTGACGATCTCGCGCGTGTCTTCGGACAGTTCGGGTTTCGCGGCCACGCGGGCGATCGCCTCGCGGGCCGCGCCGCGGTAGGGTTCGGCGAGCGAGCGCCAGCGGTCGAGCGCGCGCGCCAGCCGCGAGGCGAGCTGCGGGTTGATCGCATCGACCTCGCACACGCGCTCGGCCCAGAACACGTAGCCGGCGGCGTCGCGGCGGTGGAAGGCGGCCGGGTTGTTGAGAAAGAGCGTCGCCAGCACGCTGCGCGCCCGGTTCGGGTTGCGCAAAGAGAAGTCGGCATGGTGCAGCAGCGCCTTGGCCCGCGCGAACACGCGGCCGGCGCGCTCGCCGACCGGCTCGCTTGCGCCGGCCTGCAGCGCGAACCACTTGTCGATCACCAGCGCCTCGCCCTTGAACAGCGCATGGAAGCGCTCGAGCGCCGGCGCCGCGAGTTCGGCCTGCGCGTTCACCAGGGCCGACAGCGCGCCAAAGCGGTCGGTCATGTTGCCGGCATCCTTGAAGCGCTGGTAGGCCCGGCCGGGCCAGACGGTGTCGCCGCTGGCGCTGGCGTCCAGCACGAGCATCGAGAGCGCGAGGTTGGCGAGTGCGCGCAGGCCGCTGCTGTGGGCGTCGGGCGAATAGCCGCCGGCGGGCTGGTGGGCATCGTAGGCCCAGACCCAGTCGTCGCGCAGCGCCTGCGCGAGCTGCAGGCGGGCGGCCTCGCGCACCGCATGCAGATGCTGCGGGTCGATGCCGTCGCGCAAGCGCTCGCCGATGTAGGTCTCGCTCGGCAGGGTGAGCGCGAGTTCCTTGAATGCGGCGTCGAGCGCCGGGTCGCGCAGCAGGCTGCGCATCGCGGCCAGCAGGCGATCGTCGAGCACCGGCGCATCGTCACGACCGTGGGCTGCGGCGAGCAGCCGCCGCAGCGTCAGCTGCTGCCCGGCCTCCCAGCGATTGAAGGCATCGCTGTCGTGTGCCAGCAGCGTCAGCAGCTGTTCGTCGGACAGGCCGGCATCCAGCACCACCGGGGCCGAGAAGCCGCGCAGCAGCGAGGGCACCGGCTCCACGTCGACGTCGACGAAGCTGTAGACGGCGCTGGCCTGGTCGAGCACCAGCACGCGCTCGAAGCCGGCAGCGGCCGGCTCGCCGGCAAGCCGCAGCGGCAGCGCGCGGCCGTCGGCGCCGACCAGCCCCATCGCGACCGGAATCACGCAAGGCAGCTTCTCGAGCTGACCCGGCGTCGGCAGCCCTTGCTGCATCAGCTCCAGCGTGTAGTGGCGGTTCGCGGCGTCGTAGCGGCCGCGGGCGCCGAGCTGCGGTGTGCCGGCCTGGGCGTACCAGCGCTTGAAGGTCTCGAGGCGGCCGGCCAGGGCACTGTCGGGGTTGGCGTCGGCGATTGCCTGCGCGAAATCGTCGCAGGTCACGGCCTGGCCGTCGTGGCGCTTGAAATAGAGCGTCATGCCGGCGGCGAAACCCTCGCGGCCGACCAGCGTGTGCATCATCCGCACCACCTCGGCGCCCTTCTCGTAGACGGTGGCGGTGTAGAAGTTGTCGATCGCCTGGTACTGGTCGGGCCGCACCGGGTGGGCCATCGGGCCGGCGTCCTCGGGGAACTGCACCTGGCGCAGCAGGCGCACGTCCTGGATGCGCTGCACGGCGCGGGCGCTGGCGACGCCTGCCATGTCCATGCTGAACTCCTGGTCGCGGAAGACCGTCAGACCCTCTTTCAACGACAGCTGGAACCAGTCGCGGCAGGTCACGCGGTTGCCGGTCCAGTTGTGGAAGTACTCGTGGCCGACCACGCTCTCCACGTGCGCGAAGTCGAAGTCGGTCGCGGTCGCGGCGCTGGCCAGCACGAACTTCGTGTTGAAGATGTTCAGGCCCTTGTTCTCCATCGCGCCCATGTTGAAGTCGCTGACGGCGACGATCATGAAGCGCTCCAGGTCGAGCGACAGGCCGAAGCGCGCCTCGTCCCAGGCCACCGAGGCGATCAGCGAGTTCATCGCGTGCTCGGTCTTGTCGAGGTCGCCGGCGCGCACGTAGACCTGCAGTAGGTGGTCCTTGCCCGAGCGGCTGCGGATCTTCTGCTCGCGCATCACCAGGTCGGCCGCGACCAGCGCGAACAGGTAGCTCGGCTTGCGGAAGGGGTCGTGCCATTTCGCGTAGTGCTTGCCGCCGTCGAGCGCACCCTGCTCGATCAGGTTGCCGTTGGACAGCAGCACCGGGTAGGCCTTCGCGTCGGCCTTCAGCGTGACGGTGTAGACCGCCATCACGTCCGGGCGATCGAGGAAGTAGGTGATGCGCCGGAAGCCCTGTGCCTCGCACTGCGTGAAGAAGCCGCCCCCCGAGGTGTACAGCCCCGACAACTGGGTGTTCTTGCCCGGCGCGCAGGTGTTGCGCAGCTCGAGCGTGAAGCGTCCCTCGGGCAAGGTGTCGAGCACCAGCTGCTGGCCTTCGACCCGGAACGACACGCTTTCGCCGTCGACCAGTACGCGCGTGAGGTTGATGTCCTCGCCGTCCAGCCGCAGCGCCTGCGCCGGCAGGTCGGGATTGCGCTCGATCGCCATCCGGTTGATGACCAGCGTCTTCAGCGGGTCCAGGTCGAACGTCAGGTCGACGCTGCGAATCCAGTAGGCCGGGGCGCTGTAGTCCTCGCGGCGGACGAGGTGGGCGGTGCCTTCGCGCATGTGCAGTGTCTCCAGTGGTCTTTGTCGTGGTGGCGCGGCGGTGCGGCGTTCAGACGCCTTGCTTCAGGCTGGCCTCGATGAAGGCGTCCAGGTCACCGTCCAGCACCTTCTGCGTGTTGGAGATCTCGACATTGGTGCGCAGGTCCTTGATGCGGCTGTTGTCCAGCACGTAGGAGCGGATCTGGTGCCCCCAGCCCACGTCGGTCTTGGTGTCCTCCAGCTTCTGCTGCGCTTCCATCTTCTTGCGCATCTCGAAGTCGTACAGGCGCGAGCGCAGCCGCTTCCAGGCCACGTCGCGGTTGCTGTGCTGGCTGCGGCCGTCCTGGCACTGCACGACGATGCCGGTCGGGATGTGCGTCAGCCGCACCGCGGAGTCGGTCTTGTTGATGTGCTGGCCACCGGCGCCCGAGGCACGGAAGGTGTCGGTGCGCACATCGGACGGGTTGATCTCGATCTCGATCGAGTCGTCGACTTCAGGGTAGACGAACAGCGACGCGAAGCTGGTGTGGCGCCCGCCCGAGGAGTCGAACGGGCTCTTGCGCACCAGGCGGTGCACGCCGGTCTCGGTGCGCAGGTGGCCGAAGGCGTAGTCGCCCTCGACCTTGATCGTCGCGCTCTTGATGCCGGCGGTGTCGCCCTCGGTTTCTTCCTCGATGGTGGTCTTGAAGCCTTTGCGCTCGCAGTACTTGAGGTACTGGCGCAGCAGCATGCTGGCCCAGTCGCAGGCCTCGGTGCCGCCGGCGCCGGCCTGGATGTCGATGAAGCAGTTGCTCGGATCGGCCGGGTTGTTGAACATGCGGCGGAACTCGAGCTGCTCCACCTGCGACGCCAGCCCCTGCGTCTCGGCCTCGATCGCGCGCAGGCCGTCCTCGTCGCCCTCTTCCTTGCTCATTTCGTAGAGCTCGGCGTTGTCGGCGAGGTTGCGCTCCAGCGAGGCGATGGTCTCCACCACCGTTTCGAGCGACTTCTTTTCGCGGCCCAGGGCCTGGGCGTTCTTCGGGTCGTTCCAGACCGTCGGGTCTTCGAGCGCGGCGTTGACCTCGCTCAGGCGGCGTGACTTTTCATCGAAGTCAAAGATACCTCCGGAGGTCGGCCGTGCGCTGGCTCAGGTCGGTGAGCTGCGCACCCAGGGCGTTGATGTGTTCGATGTCCATGAGGGGTCCTTCGTGTTCGGGGGCGGGCGCCAGGATGCGCCGGCCGAAGGACCGATTTTCTCACGCGGGGCCCCGGCCGCGCCCTGTGCGTTCAGCGGGCGTCCAGGAAGCGCTCGATGTGCTCCGCCAGCACCTGCGGTTGGTCATGGTGGAGCATGTGGCCGGCGTCCTCCAGCATCACCCGCTCGATCGCCACCGTCCGGGCCAGTGTCGCCATGCGCTCCTCGAAATCGCTGCGCGGGTAGCGGTCGCCCCACCACTTGGACACGTCGGTCTGCCGGCCCTCGACCCACAGCAGCGGTGCGGCGATGCGCGCCCAGCAGGCCAGGACCTCGTCGACGCGGTACAGCACCGGGTTCGTGCGCTTGTGCGCCGGGTCGCCCTGGATGTCCCAGCGACCCGAGGCTCCCTGTCGCGCCCAGTGCGGCGCGAGCCAGGCCGCGCGGTCCGCGGCGAGGCGGGGGTTGTTCCTGCGCAGGCGCTCCGCGACCTCGTCGAGACTGCCGTAGTCGCGCAGGCCCTGCGGCGCCTTCAACTCGTCGAGCCACGTCGCATAGCGGGTGGGAGCCTGCGCGGGCAGGCTGCGCGGCATGCCGAAGCCCTCCAGGTTGACGAGGCGGCGCACGCGCTCGGGCCGCACGCCCGCATAGATCATCGCGACGTTGCCGCCCATGCTGTGGCCGAGCAGGTCGACCGCCCGGCCGGGGGAGAAGTGATCGAGCAGCGCGTCGAGGTCGCCCAGGTAGTCGGCGAACCAGTAGCTGTCGGTGGCCGGCGCGATCTCGGTGCGGCCGAAGCCGCGCCAGTCGGGCGCGATCACGTGGCGGTTGTCGGCCATCGCGTCGACCACGAACTGGAACGACGCGCCCACGTCCATCCAGCCGTGCATCAGCAGCAGCGGCGGGCGGTCCGGCTCGGTCGGTGCGGCGCCCCACACGTGGGCGTGGTAGCGCAGACCGCGCACGGCGACGAACTCCGAGCGCGCCGTGCGGCGCGCGGTGTAGGCGGACAGGCTCATCCGGCCACTGTAGCGGGCCGTGCTTGCGGCTGCCGTCGCCGCGGAGACAATCGCGCGATGAGTCAGGACCCCGCCTTCACCCTGCGCGCCGCCGAGCCGCGCGACCTGCACGAACTCGTGCGCCTGATCGGCGCATTGGCCGACTACGAGCAGCTCACGCACCTGCTCGAGGTCACGCCCGAGAAGCTGCAGCCGCATCTGTTCGGCGAACGTCCGGTGGCCGAGGCGATGGTGGCGGAGGTCGACGGGGCGGGCGTGGTCGGCTTCGCGCTGTTCTTCACCAATTTCTCGACCTTCCTCTGCAGGCCGGGGCTCTACCTCGAAGACCTGTTCGTGCTGCCGGCGCACCGCGGCTGCGGCATCGGCAAGGCCTTGCTGCGCGCCCTGGGTGCCCTGGCGGTCCAGCGCGGCTGTGGCCGTTTCGAATGGAGCGTGCTCGACTGGAACGAGCCCGCGATCCGCTTCTACGAGGCGATGGGCGCGAGCGTGCTGCCCGACTGGCGCATCTGCCGCGTCAGCGGCGAGGTGCTGCAGGGTTTCGTGCGGTAGGGGCGACCCGGTATCAGTCAGGTGCCTGGAAGCCGCCGCTGCGGTAGGTCAGCACCAGCGTGTCCCGGTGACCCTTGACCTGGAGGTCCGCCGGGTTCTCGGGCAGCAGCGGTGTGCTCTCGTGCACCACCTGAACATCGTCGAGCAGCAGCGTGGTCCACGGCTGCTCCAGCGTGAAGCGCACGCCCAGCGGGCCCGCGGCGTCGAACACCCGCGTCTCGCCGCCGCGCACACCCTGGCGGCCGACGAACACCACCGCCACGAAGTCGACGCCGTCGCGGTGCGCGCCCTCGGGCGTCGGCCGGCCGACACCGCCTTCGGTATCGATGCGGAAGGGGTGGGCTTCGATGTACCAGCGGCCGCCTTTGGGCGCGCGCAGCTTGGCGAACAGCTCGCCGAGGGCGATGAGCAGTTCGCTCCATGCCGGCAAATGGATCAGCTCGGTCTGCAACGGCTCGAACCAGCGCTCCATGCCGCCGTGCAGGGCGTTGTAGGTGGTCGGCTGCCAGTGGGCGCGGTGCGGTACGGCCTCGATCTGCGCCGGCTGCAGCGTCTGGACGAAGCAGCCGTGGCGGCGGTAGCGGTAATGGCCACCATCCTTCAGGTGCAGGTCCGGCGGCAGGTCGTCCCAGAACGGCAGCATGGGATCGAAGGCGTCGAGCGGCAGGCCGGTCAGGGTTTCGAGGGCGGCAGGCGTCAACACGCAGAAACCTTGCGCGCGCAGGCGTTGCAGCGCCGTGGCGCGGCCGAGGGGCAGTTCGATGTCGACGTGCATGAGGGCGGGGTCGGGGCGGCGGTCGTGGAGGCAGGCGCAGAAATCTAGCATGCAGGCCGGGCACACCGTCTCCCCAGGTCCTGTGGCGCGGGCCGGGCGCGGTGGTCGTCCGGCGGCGGCGCAAGTCGTGCAGACTGTGAACATGAGCCGAAAAGACCACGCCAGCGAGACGCCGGCCACCGCCTGGCTGAAGCGCGAAAAGCTGAGCTACACCGAACACCTGTACGACTACGTCGAGCGCGGCGGCACCCGGGAGTCGGCGCGCCAGCTCGGGGTCGACGAGCACCACGTCGTCAAGACACTGGTGATGCAGGACGAGCACGCCAAGCCGCTGATCGTGCTGATGCACGGCGACCGTCAGGTCAGCCTGAAGGCGCTGGCGCGCGAGATCGGTTGCAAGAAGGTCGAAGCTTGCGTGCCCGAGGTGGCACAGCGCCACAGCGGCTACCTGGTCGGCGGCACCTCGCCGTTCGGCACGCGCAAGGCGATGCCGGTCTACGTCGAGGCCGGCGTGCTCGAGCTGCCGACCATCTACATCAACGGCGGGCGGCGTGGCTACCTGGTCGGGTTGGACCCGCGGCGCGCGGCCGAGTTGCTCGGCGCGAAACCGGTGCATTGCGGCAGCTGACGCCGGGCGTGCGGCCGGTGCGCGGCGGCAGAATAGGCGCATGCTGCCCTTCTATCCTGTGCTCGCCGCGATCGCGGCCTACCTGCTCGGCTCGTTGTCGTTCGCGGTGATCGTGAGCCGCAGCCTCGGCCTGGCCGACCCGCGCAGCTACGGCTCCGGCAACCCCGGCGCGACCAACGTGCTGCGCTCGGGAAACAAGGCCGCCGCCATCGCCACCCTGCTGCTCGACGCGATGAAGGGCGCCGTGCCGGTGCTGCTGGTCGAGCGCTTCGGTGCGCCCTACGGCCTGGAGGAAGGCACGCTGGCGCTGGTCGGACTGGCGGCCTTCGTCGGTCACCTGTGGCCGGTGTTCTTCGGCTTCAAGGGCGGCAAGGGCGTGGCCACCGCGGCCGGCGCGCTGTTCGCGCTGAACCCCTGGCTCGGGCTCGCGACCCTGCTGAGCTTCGTGATCATCGTGGCCTTCTTCCGCTATGTGTCGCTGGCGTCCATCGTCGCCGCGGCGTTCGCGCCGTTCTATCAGTTGCTGGTCTGGGGCGGTGGCCCGGTCGCGATCGCGATCACGGTGATGAGCCTGCTGCTGGTCTGGCGCCACGGCGCCAACATCAAGAAACTGATCGCCGGCACCGAGAGCCGGCTCGGACAAAAGACTTCACGACCCCAAGGACATTCATGAGCATTCAACGTTTCGATGTCGGTACCCGCCTGTCCGAGATGACGGTCCACCGTGTGGGCGACGGCGGCACCGTCTACCTCGCCGGGCAGGTCGCAGGCGATGCGAGCCAGGACATCCGTGGCCAGACCCGACAGGTGCTGGCGGCGATCGACTCGCTGCTGGCGCGCACCGGTTCCGACAAGAGCAAGCTGCTGCGGGTCGAGATCTTCATCGCCGATCTGGCGGACTTTCCGGCGATGAACGAGGTCTGGGAAGCCTGGCTGCCGGCCGGCGCGGCGCCACCGCGCGCCACGGTGCAGGCCGCGCTGGCGAAGCCGCAATGGAAGGTCGAACTGCTGGTCACCGCGGCGCTTTGATTCGCACCGGCGGGCCCGGCCCGGGGTGCAGGAAGCCGCGCTGACGGCGCTCAGTCGGTCAGCCCCAGCGCCGTCGGATCGCCGCGTCCGCGGCGCACCAGCACCGGCTCGTCGCCGCTCAGGTCGATCACGGTGGTCGGCTGCATCGGGCAGGCGCCGGCATCGACGATCGCCTGCAGCTGTTTTTCGAACTGCGCGCGGATCTCGTGCGGGTCGTTCAGGGGCAGGTTCGCCCCCGGCGGGATCAAGGTGGTGGCGAGCAGCGGCTGGCCGAGCAGCTCGAGCAGGGCCTGCGTGACCGCATGCGCCGGCACGCGCAGCCCGATCGTGCGGCGCGACGGGTGCGATACGCGACGCGGCACTTCCTTCGTTGCCTCGAGGATGAAGGTGTAGGGTCCCGGCGTGCCGAGCTTGAGCAGCCGGTACTGCTTGTTGTCGACGCGCGCGCAGTTCGCCAGCTCGCTGAGGTCGCGGCACAGCAGCGTCAGGTGGTGCTTGTCGTCGACGCCGCGGATGCGGCGCAGCGTCTCGGCCGCCGCCTTGTCGTCGAGGTGGCAGACCAGCGCGTAGCTGGAGTCGGTCGGGATCGCGGCGATGCCGCCGCCATGCAGGATCTGCACCGCCTGCTTCAGCAGGCGCGGCTGCGGATTGTCCGGGTGGACCTCGAAGTACTGCGACATCGCTCAGTCGCCGCATTCCGGCGTGCGGCCGTGCTTCACGGTTGCTGCACCCGCTCGGCAATCGCTTCCCAGACGGGGGTCAGCCGCCCCGGCAGCCACGGCAGCGCACCGAGGTCGGTGCGGCTTTCCTCCGGGGCGTGGAAATCGCTGCCGCGCGAGGCCAGCAGGCCGAACTCGACCGCCATGTCGGCGTACTTCTCGTATTCGGCGACGGTATGGCTGCCGGTCACGACCTCCACGCCGCGCCCGCCATGGGCGACGAATTCACTGAACAGCGCGTACTCCTCGGTCGGCGTGAACTTGTAGCGCCCCGGGTGCGCGATGACGGCGGTGCCGCCGGCCTGTGCGATCCAGTGCACCGCGTCGCCCAGGCCGGCCCAGCGGTGCGGCACATAGCCCGGCTTGCCTTCGGTGAGGTATTTGCGAAACACGCTGTTGGTGTCGGGGCACACGCCCGCTTCGACCAGGTAGCGGGCGAAGTGGGTGCGCGAAATCAGTTCGGGGTTGCCGACGTACTGCAGTGCGCCCTCGTAGGCGCCGGCAATGCCGACCCGTGCCAGCGCCGCCGCCATCTCGCGTGCGCGCTGCTCGCGTCCGCCGCGGGTCAGCGACAGCCCGGCAGCGAGCGGCGCGTCGTCGACATCGAAGCCGAGGCCGACGATGTGCACCGTGCTGCCGGCAAAACTGACCGAGATCTCGGTGCCCGTGAGGTAGGGCAGGCCCAGCGCGCGGGCAGCGTCGCGGGCGCGCTGCTGGCCGCCGAGCTCGTCGTGGTCGGTCAGGGCCCACAGTTCGACACCGTTCGCCTTGGCACGTGCCGCCAGCGCCGCCGGCTCGAGCGTGCCGTCGGACACGTTCGAATGACAGTGCAGATCGGCGTTGAGGATGGTGACCACGCCTTCGATTGTAAGGACCGGTAGCTCCTTAACCACCTCATAAGATGGTGTTGTCAGAATGGCGTTCTCAAGGGAGGTTCGATGCGCATTGCCAGTTTTGCCGCCGGCCCGGCCTGCAGGGATGCCGGCGTCTCGCTCCAGGCGCCGTGCTTCGCCTGGCACCCTGCCGGCGATCCCGGCCGGCCGCAGGTCGAGGCCTTCATCCGGCGCGTCTACGCCGAGCGCTACGGCGCGCAGGTCCGCCAGTTCGCGCCGGTGCTCGTGAGCCTGCGGGAAGGCGAGGGCAGCGCCGCCTCGGTCGTCGCTGCCGCCGGCTACCGGATCGCCACGCAGCCGCTGTTCCTCGAGCACTACCTCGACGAGCCGATCGAACGCGTGCTCGCTAGGCAGACGGAGCAGACGGAGCAGCCGGCGCGCGAGCGCATCGCCGAGGTCGGCCACCTGGCGGCCACCCGTGCCGGTGAAGGGCAGCGCCTGATCCTGCGGCTGGCCCAGCACCTCGCGGGTCTTCGGGTCGAATGGGTGGTCAGTACGCTGACCGAGGAACTGCGACACCTGTTCACGCGCATGGGGGTCGTGCCGACCGCGCTCGGCCCTGCCGATCCCGCCCGGCTGGGCGACGGTGCGCGCGACTGGGGGCGCTACTACGAGCACCACCCGGTGGTGCTCGCCGGCAGCCTGCCGCTGGCCATGCGCCGGCTGGCCGAACGGCTGCCGGCCGGCGAGCGATGAAGCTCATTGAAACCCTGGCGCCGACCGGCATCGACGCATGGTCCGCCGAGCGCTTCGAGGCCGCCGCGAGCTCGGCCGCGCAGGCCCTGCAGGATCGTGGCGTGCGCGTGCTGGCCACGCTGCTCGACAACGGCGCGCCCTGGTTGATCGCCGACGCGGCGGCGGCACGGGCGGGCGTCGTGCACGTGCCGTTGCCGGGCTTCTTCACCCCGCAGCAAGTGCAGCATGCACTCGGCGCGGCCGGGGTCGACACGCTGTGGACGGTACCGGCCGCTGCGGCCGGCTTCGCCGGCAGCCGGCCCGAAACGCTGCCACTGGGTGACACAGCCGAGGCGATAGCCTCGTTGCGGCTGCCGGCATTGCCGGTCCCGCTGCCGGCGGGCACCACGAAGATCACCTTCACCTCGGGCACCACCGGCACGCCCAAGGGCGTGTGCCTCGGCCAGGACGCGATGCAGCGCGTGGCCCGCGCCATCGGCGATGCCACGGCCGGCCTGCAGATCACCCGCCATCTCAGTGCGCTGCCGTTCGCCGTGCTGCTGGAGAACATCGCAGGCGTGCTGGCGCCGCGCCTGCGCGGTGCGACCTGCATCGCGCTGCCGCTCGCCGCGGTCGGATTGCAGGGTTCGTCGCGCTTCGATCCGGCGCTGCTGCAGGCGGCCGTCGAGGCGCACCAGCCGCACAGCCTGATCCTGCTGCCGCAGATGCTGCGCGCCTGGGCGATGTGGCTGCGTGCGGCCAACCGGCGCGCGCCCACCTCGCTGCGGCTGGTGGCCGTCGGCGGCGCCGCGGTGGGGGCCTCGCTGCTGCAGTCGGCGCGCGCGGTGGACATCCCGGCGTTCGAGGGCTACGGTCTTTCGGAGGGCGCTTCGGTGCAGACGCTGAACCTGCCGGGCGCCGACCGGCCCGGCAGCGCCGGCCGGCCGCTGCCGCATGCGCGGGTGCGCATTGCCGCCGACGGCGAGATCGAGGTCGCGGGTTCGCTGTTCCTCGGCTACCTCGGCAGCAGCACGCCGCCGCCGGCCTGGTGGCCGAGCGGTGACCTCGGCGAGATCGATGCCGACGGCTTCTTGCACGTGCGCGGCCGCAAGAAGCAGGTGCTGGTCACTGCCTACGGTCGCAATGTCTCGCCCGAGTGGGTCGAAACCGCACTCCAGGGCGCCGGCGTCGGCGGCCTGCCGCCGATCGGCCAGGCGGTCGTGTTCGGCGACGGCCAGCCCGCGCTGTCGGCCGTGCTCTGGCCGCTGCGCGCCGACCTGCCGGACACGGTGCTGCAAGCGGCCGTCGATGCGGCGAACGCGGCGCTGCCCGACTACGCACAGGTGCGCCGGTGGGTGCGCGCTCGCGCGGCCTTCGACGCGGGCACCGGCCTGGCCACCGCCAACGGCCGGCCGCAGCGTGCCGCGATCGAGCAGATGCACCGCGACGCGTTGCTGGCGGACTGCTCGTCGGCTTCCCTGCCTTCCTTGCGAGAACCCTCCATCCCATGAGCTTTCACGCCCGACTCCTGAGCGACACCGCCGCCGATCGCGCGGCGCTGGTGGACATTCCCATCATCCAGGGCTGCCTGCGCGGTGACGTCGCGCTCGACAGCTACGTCGCCTTCCTGACACAGGCCTACCACCACGTGCGCCACACGGTGCCGCTGCTGCAGGCCTGCCGCGACAGGGTGCACGCGCTGCCGCGGCAGGCCTGGCTGATCGAAGCGCTGGACGAGTACATCGAGGAAGAACAGGGCCACGACGAGTGGATCCTCGACGACATCGCGGCCTGCGGCGGCGACAAGGAAGCGGTGCGCCGCGGCGCATCAGGCCATGCCGCCGAGGTGATGGTGGCGTACGCCTATGACACCATCGCGCGCGGCAACCCGCTGGGCTTCTTCGGCATGGTGCATGTGCTCGAGGGCACCAGCGTGTCGCTGGCCTTGCTGGCGGCTGATCGCATCCAGGCGAACCTGCAGCTGCCCGACGCCGCCTTCAGCTACCTGCGCTCCCACGGCACGCTGGACCAGCGGCACACCGCGCACTTCGAGTTGCTGATGGACCGGCTGGAAGACCGCGCCGATCAGGACGCCATCGTGCATGCGGCGCGTGCCTTCTACCGGCTGTATGGTGACGTGTTCCGCAGCCTGCCGCTGCCGCGTGCCGCGCAGGCCGCCGCCTCGCGGGCCGCATGATGGGCATGAAACTGGAGCATGCCAGTGTCGTTCTCACCGGTGCCGCCGGCGGGATCGGGGCGCCCACCGCGCGAGCGCTGTTCGCCGCCGGCGCACGCCTGTTGCTCGTCGGCCGGCACGCCGGCCGGCTGGCAGCGCTGATGCGTTCGCTGGATCCGCAAGCCGGCGACCGTTCGCGGGTGGACGTGCTGGCGGTGGACATCGGCACGCCGGCGGGCATCGAGGCCGTGCGCAGCGTGGCGCTGGCGCGGCATGTCAATGTGCTGATCAACAACGCCGGGCTGGCGAGCTTCGGGCGCCTCGGCGCGCTCGACGAGGCGCACATCCTGCAGGCGGTGACGACCAACCTGGTGGCGCCGATGCTGCTGACGCGTGCATTGCTGCCGGGGCTGCAGGACCAGCCGGCAGCGGCCGTGCTCAATGTCGGCTCGGTGCTCGGGCGCCTGGCGCTGCCGGGCTTCTCGGTCTACAGCGCCACCAAGTTCGGTTTGCGCGGCTTCAGCGAAGCGCTGCGCCGCGAGCTGGCCGGGACCAAGGTGCGTGTCCAGTATTTCGGGCCGCGCGTCACGCAAACCGGGTTCAACTCGCCCGAGGTGGAGGCCTACAACCAGGAAACCGGGGCGGGCACCGACCCTCCGGAAGTGGTGGCAGCCGCGCTCCTGACGCTGCTGCGCAGCGGCGCGGCCGAGCGCTTCCTCGGCGTGCCGGAGAAGTACGCGGTGCGCGTCAACGGCCTCGCTCCCGCGGCGCTCGACGCCGCATTCAAGCGGCATCGCCTGGCGCTGCCGGACGCCTGAGTCGCGGCTCCCATCCCATCGCATTGCAAGGAGAACAACAATGTCTGCACGCCCCCTGTTCATGCTGGCCGCGCTCGCCGTGACGGCCGGTGCCACGCTGGCCCATGCCGGCCCGGTCGAGGACGCCGTCGTCGAAGTCCAGCATGAGTGGGAGGTGACGCGCTACCAGACGCCGGCGAAGGAGCGCGAGAAGCGCTACGAAGCGCTCGTCGCCAAGGCCCACCAGTTCAGCGAGGCCAACCCCGGCCGCGGCGAGCCGCTCGTGTGGGAGGGCATCGTCGTGAGCTCGCTGGCGGGCGAGAAAGGCGGCCTCGGGGCGCTCGGCCTCGTCAAGCAGGCCAAGGCCCTGTACGAGCAGGCCCTCAAGATCAGCCCGGAAGCGCTCGACGGTTCGGCCTACAACAGCCTCGGCGTCCTCTACTACAAGGTGCCGGGATGGCCGATCGGCTTCGGCGACAAGAAGAAGGCCGACGAGCTGCTGCAGGCCGCGCTGAAGCTCAACCCCAGGGGCATCGACCCCAATTTCTTCTACGGCGAATTCCTGCTCGAGCAGAAGAAGCCGGCCGAGGCGATCCCCTACCTCGAGCATGCGCTGCAGGCGCCGCCCCGGCCCGGCCGGCAGATCGCCGATGCCGGGCGCCGCGAAGAGGCGAAAGAACTGCTCGACAAGGCGCGTGCCCAGTTGTCGAAGTGAATCCCGAGCCGGGCCACGGTGCGCCGGCCGCACCCTGCGCGGCTAGGTGGTCGAGCGGCTCAGCCGCACGATGAAGCCACTGTGGTCGCTGCGGTTGGCCCAGTCGACGCGCAGCCCGTGCAGGTAAGCGATGCGCCGCACGATGGACAGGCCCAGCCCGCTGCCCGATTCGGCCTGGCCCGCGGGCCGGTAGAAGCGGTCGCCGAGCCGCGCCAATTGCTCGGGGGACACGCCGGGGCCGTCGTCCAGAATTTCCAGCGCGTCGTGGCTGAAGCGCAGCGTCAGTTGCCCACCGTCGGGGCTGTAGCGCAGGCCGTTGTCGAGCAGGTTGCGCAGCAATGCGGCGAGCAGCGGCGGTGCGCCGTGCAAGGGCAGGGGCAGCGCACCGCCCTCGGGCCATTCGCAGGCCAGCTCCACGTGCCGGCGCTCGGCCAGAGGCAGCACATCGGTGAACACTTCGCCGACGAGCGCGGCCCAGTCGACCGCGACTTGCGGGCTGACGCTGTCGAGGTGGTCGATGCGCGACAACTGGAGCATCTGCGTGACCAGCCGGCTCAGCCGCGCCAGCCCCTGGCCGAGCTTGTCCGCAGTTTCGGCCGCAGTCGCCGTGCCCGGGCTCAGGCGTGAGGCGTCCCACTGCGCCTGCAGTGCCGCGAGCGGCGTGCGCAGCTCGTGTGCGGCATCGGCCGTGAAGCGGCGTTCGCGTTGCAGCAGCTTTTCGGTGCGCTCGAACAGGGCGTTCATCGCGTCGACGAGCGGGCGCAGGTCGGCGGGCAAGTCGGTGCCGCGCAGCGGCTTGAGATCATCGGCGGCGCGCCCTTGCAATTCCGCGCTGAGCGCGGCGACCGGTTGCAAAACGCGCCTGAGTCCGGCGGCCATCACCAGCAGCAGCACCGGCAGCGTCAGCAACCAGGGCAGCAGCGGCCCGGCGGTCAAGGTCCACACCAGCTCGCGGCGCTCCTTGTGTCGCTGGCCCGAAGCCACCAGCCAGCGGCCCGAAGGCGAGGGCAGGTAGTAGGCGCGCCACGGCCGCTTGCCGAGCGTGATCTCCACGAACCCTTCCTGTGCCGGCAGGTAGGGCATCAACAACCCTTCACGGTCGACGAGCACCTGTCGGCCGTTGCGATCCCAGACCGCCAGCAACAGATCGTTCGGCTCGGCGTCGCCCTCCTTGCCGGCCAACGGCCGCGGCATCGACGCGGTGTCGATCGGCGCGTCCAGGTTGGTGCTCGGCAGTGTGGCCTGCAGCTGGCGTGCGAGTCGCACCAGTTCGGTGTCGAACATCTCGTTGATCTCGTGGTGCGCGCTCAGGAAACTGACCGCCATGGCGCCAGCCCACACCGCCGGCGTGGCCAGCAGCAGCAGCAGCATGAGGCGCCGACGCAAGGTCAAGTCAGGTCCCCCACGGCGCCGAGCGCATAGCCCACGCCGCGCACCGTGCGCACCAGCTTCGGGTCGATCTTGCGGCGCAGGTGGTGCACGTGGACTTCGACCGCGTTGCTGTCGATGTCCTGCTCGAAAGCGTAGAGCTTCTCCTGGATCAGCGGCTTCGGCAGCACGCGCTGGGGGTTGGACAGCAGCAGTTCGAGCAGCGAGCATTCGCGCGCCGTCAACACCACCGGCTTGCCGCGCCACAACGCGGTCTTGGCGGCCGGCTGGTAGCTCAGCGCGCCGTGCTGCCACACTGATTCGGGGCGGCCTTGGCTGCGCCGCACCACCGCGCGCAGCCGCGCCGCCAGTTCGGTCGTCTCGATCGGCTTGATGAGGTAGTCGTCGGCGCCGCTGTCGAGCCCGGTGATGCGCTGCTCGACGCCGTCGCGCGCGGTCAGGATCAACACCGGCACGCGCTGCGAGCGGCTGCGCCAGCGCGCCAGCCAGACGAGGCCGTCGCGGCCGGGCAGGCCGAGGTCGAGCACGATGGCGTCGTAGGGCGTGGTGGCGAGCGCCGCGTCGCCCTGAGCGCCGTCGGTGAACCAGTCGACCGCGAAGCCGAGCGCGCGCAGCCCCACGGCCAGGCCATCGCCGAGCAGGCGGTCGTCTTCGACGATCAGGATGCGCATACCGCGTTCATACCATGCCCGCGGCCGGCCGCCTCAGGGCTCGATGCGCCACACGCGGCCGTCTTCATCGTCGTCGCTGAGCAGGTAGACCAGTCCGTCCGGGCCCTGGCGCACGTCGCGCACGCGCAGGCCCAGCTCGTGCCGGTGCTCGCGCACGACGCGCGTGCCGTCGAGCTCGAGCCGCACCAGCAGCCTGGCCTTCAGCGCACCGACCAGCAGCTGTCCTCGCCAGGCCGGGTAGCGCTCGCCGGTCACGAAGGCCATGCCGCTGGGAGCGATCGACGGCACCCAGGTGGTCAGCGCCGGCACGACGTCGGCACGGGCCGTGCCCTCGCCGATCGGCAGGCCGCTGCCGTACTCGCGCCCCTGGGTGATGACCGGCCAGCCGTGGTTCGCGCCACGGGTCGCGATGTTGAGCTCGTCGCCGCCCTGCGGGCCGTGCTCGTGCACCCACAGCGCACCGCTCGCCGGGTGCAGTGCGGCGCCCTGCAGGTTGCGGTGGCCGTAGCTCCAGATCTCGGGCAAGGCACCGGCCTGCTTGACGAAGGGGTTGTCGGCCGGCACGCTGCCGTCGTCGGCGATGCGCACGACCTTGCCGTGGTGGTTGTCGAGCGTCTGGGCGTCGGCGCGCCGGCTGTAGCGGTCGCCGAGCGTGACGAACAGCGTGCCGTCGCGCGCGAACACCAGGCGCGAGCCGAAGTGGGCGTCCGACTCGACCTTCGGTGCCTGGCGAAACACCACCTGCACGTCCCTCAGTGCCAGTGCCGCGAGGTCGAGCCGCCCGCGTGCCACGGCGGTGCTGTTGCCGCGCTGTCCCTGCGGCGCCGGCTCCGAATAGCTCCAGTAGACGAGCCCGTTGCGCTCGAACCCGGGGTGCAGCGCGATGTCGAGCAGGCCGCCCTGGCCACGTGCCACCACCGGCGGCAGGCCCCGGATCGGTGCCGAGAGCCGCCCGTCGCGCTCGACCACGCGCAGGCGCCCCGGCCGCTCGGTGACGAGCAGGCGCCCGTGTTGCTCGAAACCGGGCAGGAAGGCCAGGCTCCATGGGTTCTGCAGCCCTGCGGCGACCGGGGTCAGCCGCAATGCCTGCGCCGCCGCGAACGGACCGAGCAGGGCGAGAGCGAGCGTGACGAGCAGGGTGCGCATGGGTGTCGTACGGGCAAAGACCCGGGGACCACACCATAACCAAGCCGGCGCGCCGACCGCGCCGCGGGGCTGTTGCCTGGCCTGCACGGGCCCGTCGATGCGCTCAGCTTGCCGCTTCCACGATCATCTGCACGCGCTGCCGTCCGTTGTATTCGTCGACGCGCAGCTGGTAGGCCAGCACCACGTGCTCGCCCACCGGTTCGCTGTGGCCGAACCAGATCGCGTCGCGCACCGCGCCGCCATGGCGCACCGCCAGCTTCAGGTGCTTTTCGCCGACCAGCCGCTGCGAAATCACCTCGACCCGGTCGCAGAAGACCGGTGGTTCGAAGGCCTGGCCCCAGACCTGCGCTTCGAGCGAACGCACCGTGTCGGCGTTGAAGTATTCGGCGCCCAGCGAGCCGTCGGTGCGCAGCGTGCGCTGCAGCGCTGCGGCGTCGAGCCACTCGCTGGCCACCTGCGCGAGCGCAAGTCCGAAGCGGCCGAAGTCGGCCTCCGCCAGCGTCGCGCCCGCCGCCATCGCGTGGCCACCGAAGCGCTTGAGCACGCCGGGGTGGCGCTTGCTCACGAGGTCGAGCGCGTCGCGCAGATGAAAGCCGGGGATCGAGCGGCCCGAGCCTTTCAGCAATCCGTCCTGCCCGCGCGCGAACACGAAGCTCGGGCGGTGGGTGCGGTCCTTGAGCCGCGAGGCGACGATGCCGACCACGCCCTCGTGGAAATCCGGGTCGTAGATCGCCAGCGCCGCGGGCGGATCGCCGGCCGCGTCGTCGCGCTGCAGCAGTGCTTCGAGCATCGCCTCGGCCTGCTCGCGCATGCCGCTTTCGACCTCGCGGCGCTCGCGGTTGATCGCGTCGAGCTGCTGGGCGAGCTCCGTCGCGCGGCCGGGGTCGTCGGTCAGCAGGCACTCGATGCCCAGCGTCATGTTCTCCATGCGTCCGGCCGCATTGAGCCGCGGCCCGAGCGCGAAGCCGAAGTCGAAGCCGCTGGCGCGCACCGGGTCGCGGCCGGCGGCATCGAACAGGGCCCGCACGCCTGGCTGCATGCGGCCGGCACGGATGCGCTTGAGCCCTTGCGCGACGAGGCGGCGGTTGTTGGCATCGAGCTTCACCACGTCGGCCACGGTGCCGAGCGCGACGAGGTCCAGCAACGCATCGAGCTTCGGCTGGCTTGCCGCGTCGAAGCGGCCGCGCGCGCGCAGCTCGCCGCGCAGCGCCAGCAGCACGTAGAACATCACGCCGACGCCGGCCAGGGCCTTGCTCTCGAAGCCGCAGCCGGGCTGGTTGGGGTTGACGATCACGTCGGCGGCCGGCAGCTCGACCCGGTCGCCCTCGGGCGTGGATGCCAGTGCCGGCAGGTGGTGGTCGGTCACCAGCACCTGCAGGCCACGCGCCTTGGCGTGGGCCACGCCGTCGATGCTCGCGATGCCGTTGTCCACCGTCACCAGCACGTCGGGCGGCTGCGCGCCGAACACGCCGAAGGCCAGGTCGACGATCGCCGGCGTGAGCCCGTAGCCGTGCAGCTTGCGATCGGGCACCACGTAGCCCAGCGTGTCGGGTGCCGCGCCGAGCAGGCGCAGGCCGCGCAGTGCCACGGCGCAGGCGGTCGCGCCGTCGCAGTCGTAGTCGGCAACGACGACGATGCGCCTGCCTGCACCGATGGCGTCCGCCAGCAACCGCGCCGCCTCGGTGGCGCCTCGCAGCGCGGTGGGCGCGATCAGCCGGGCCAGCGAGTCGTCGAGCTGCTCGGCGCCGGTGATGCCACGTGCGGCGAACAGCCGCGCGAGCAGCGGATGCACGCCGGCCTGCTCGAGCGACCAGGCGGTGCGGGGCGGTACGTCGCGGACGATGATCTGCATGAGGGGCTTCAAAGCGCGCCCAACAGCGCCGCCGCGTGCGGGCGCTGAAGACGGCTGCGCAGCGCTGCCACGACGCCGCGCGGCTGCAGCACGAAGTCCTGTGCATGGCGCTCCCCGCACAGGCTGAGTCGCAGCGGCTCGCCACGGCGCGCGCGTGCCAGCGCCGCGCGCAGCGGCCCGTCGTCGATCGAGCGCCAGGCCTCGGCCCAGGCGGCCCAGTCCTCGCGCAGTGCCGGGGCGCGCAGCGCATCGAGTCGCTGCGGCGTCTCGCCCCGTGCCGGTTGGTGCACGCCGCAGCCGCTGAGCCAGAAGCTGTTCAGCGGCTCCTTGTCCGCTGCCTCGCGCGCATCGTTCAGCGCGTGCGTGTACAGCAGCATCTGCACCTCGCTCTGCAGCCGCTTCACGAAGCGCGCGCCCGGGTGCTCGGGCATCCACAGGTCCGGGTTGCGGCCGATCACGCGGTCGAGCGAGGCGGTCGGCAACGCGGTCAGCGACGCGTGCGCGACGTACCAGCGCGTCGGCGCGCCCCAGGCGCACAGCCAGCCCTCGCTCTCGAACAGCGGGCGCACCGCGTCGAAGCCGGCACGTGATTCGCGGGCGTCGATTCCCAGCGCTTCGGGGTCACCCATCGTCAGATGCTCGCGGCCGACCTGCCAATGCACGGGGCTCAGCAGGCCCCAGGCCAGCTCGCCGGTGTCCAGCCCGTCGGCCGCGGCCGCGCGCGCGGCCCAGGGCAGGGCGCCGTCGGCCCCTTGCCAGCCCAGTGCCCGCGCGAGCACCCGCTCGTGCGGTGGCGAGAGTCGGTACTCGTCGCCCTCGTCGCGATCGCCCGGCGTGAGCCGGGCGAGCAGGGCTGCGAGCACGGGCAGCGCGAGATCGCGCAGCGTGTGCTGGCCGGCTTCCGACAAGCTCGAGGCGAACGGGATCACGAGGTGCATGCAGGGATTATCCGGGGCGCATGCCGGGCGCCACGCAGCCTCGGCTCGGCGGTCGTGCGGTGACGCGCATCGCGCCGAACGGCGGGAGGATAGAGTGCGATGCGCACTCTTTTCCTTTCGGCCCCTCGAATGCCAAACCCCCCGAGCGTCGATCCGCATCCGACGGGCGACGACCTGCAGCCGGTTGCCGGCGGCGGGCTGCTGCACCGCCGCGTGTTCATGCGCCGGGGCGTGGTGCTGGTTTCGGCCTTGGCGGCCGAGCCGGCGCCGGCGCCGGCCGCGGCCGCAGGGCCGTCGGCAGACCTCGCGGCGGATGAGGCCGCCATGCCGCCGTCGGCGCAGGAGCCGGGCGGCGCATTTTCCGAGTACGGCCTGCCGTCGGTCCACGAGCAGCGGGTGATCCGCCGGATCGGCATCAACTACCGCCAGGTGTCCGGCAACGGCGCGGCCTGGACACCGATCGACCGGCTCGAAGGCAGCCTCACGCCGAACGGGCTGCACTTCGTGCGCAACCACAGCGGCGTGCCGGAGATCGATCCCGCACACCACCGGCTGCTCGTTCACGGCCGGGTGCGGCAGCCGTTGACCTTCGGCATCGACACGCTGCTGCGCTACCCGATGCGTTCGCAGCAGCTCTTCCTGGAGTGCGCCGGCAACAGCAGCGCCGGCTGGTTCGAGGAGCCGGTCGAGCGCCCGGTGAACCTGGTGCACGGTCTGGTGTCGTGCAGCGAGTGGACCGGCGTGCCGCTCGCGGTGCTGCTGGACGAGGCGGGTATCGAGCCCGGCGCGAACTGGGTCGTGGCCACCGGTGCCGATGCCGGCGCGATGCACATCAGCCTGCCGCTGGACAAGGCACTGGACGATTGCCTGGTGGCGCTGTACCAGAACGGCGAGCGCCTGCGTCCCGACAACGGCTACCCGGTGCGGCTGATCGTGCCGGGCTGGAAGGCGGTGCTCAGCGTCAAGTGGCTGCGCAGCCTGCAGCTCGGCGACCAGCCGGCGATGGCGCGCAACGAGACCGCGCGCTACACGGAGTTGCTGCCGTCCGGCCAGGCGCGTCAGTTCGCGTTCGTGATGGAAGCCAAGTCGGTCATCACCTCGCCGTCCCATGGGCAGAGTCTGCAGGGGCCGAACCTGTACGAGATCCGCGGTCTGGCCTGGAGCGGACGGGGGCGCATCCGCCGGGTCGAGGTGTCGGCCGACGGCGGCGCGACCTGGGCGGTGGCGGCTCTGCAGGAGCCGGTGCTGCCGCGCTGCCTGACGCGCTTTCGCGCCGCGTGGCGCTGGGATGGGCGGCCTTGCGTTCTGCAAAGCCGCGCCACCGACGAGACCGGCCACGTGCAGCCGACGCGCGGTGCGCTGGTGGCCGCGCGCGGGCGCCAGGGCTTCTACCACTACAACGCCATCGTCTCGTGGGAGGTCGATGCCCATGGCTACGTGAGCCACGTCTATGCCTAGGCGGGTCCGCTGCGCGGTGGCGCTGCTGTCCATCGTGGCGGCGCCGGTGCTCGCGCAGACCCCCGCGCCGGCATCGCCGCGGCTTGGCCGGCCGATCACGGCCGCCGCGGCGGTGCAGGCCGATCCTGCCGTGTTCCCCGACGGCCGGGGGCTGCCGGCCGGTCGCGGGACCGCGATCGATGGCCGCCGGGTCTACGACCGCCGGTGCGCCAGCTGCCACGGCGCGGATGGCAGCGGCGGCAACAGCGTGCGGCTGGTCGGCCGGGCCCCGCTGACGGCCAGCCCCTGGCCGGACAAGACCGTTGGCCAGTACTGGCCGTTCGCGACGACCGTCTTCGACTATGTGCGTCGCGCGATGCCGTTCGAGCGCCCCGGCTCCCTGACCGACGACGAGGTGTACGCGGTCACCGCCTACCTGTTGTTCGCCAACGGCATCGTTGCGGAGCGCGACGAGATGAGCGCCAGCACCTTGCCCGCCGTGAGGATGCCCAACCGCGAGGGTTTCATCCGGCTCGACCGCACCTCCGCCGCGATCGGTCCCTGATCGTCCCCCGCCGGAACGCCTCGGGTAGCATCCCGCTGCTCATGCACTGGCCCTACGAACTCACCATCGGCTGGCGCTACACCCGCGCCGGCCGCAGCGGGCGGCGCAACGGCTTCATCTCCTTCATCTCCGGCGTGTCGATGCTCGGCATCGCGCTCGGGGTGGCGGCGCTGATCATCGTGCTGTCGGTGATGAACGGCTTCCAGAAGGAGGTGCGCGACCGCATGCTCAGCGTCATCGCGCATGTCGAGATATTCGAGGCCCACGGCAACGCGCTGCCCGACTGGCGCGCCACGGCGGCGGCGGCCCGCAGCCACCCCGAAGTGCTGGGGGCAGCACCCTTCATCGCGACGCAGGCGCTGATCGCGCGCGGCGAGGACATGCGCGGCGCCGTCGTGCGCGGCATCGATCCGGCCGAGGAGGCGAACGTCACGCCGCTCGCGGCGCGGTCGCTGGACGGCGCTTTTGCCGGGCTCAAGCCCGGTGCCTGGGGCATCGTGCTCGGCGGCGAGCTGGCGCGCACGCTGGGGGTGAAGGTCGGCGACCCGGTCACGCTGGTCACGCCGAACGGCCAGGTCACGCCGGCCGGCGTGGTGCCGCGGCTTAAGCAGATGACGGTGGTGGGCACCTTCAACGCCGGCCACTACGAGTACGACAGCGGCCTGGCGCTGATGCACATCGACGACGCGGCGCGGCTGTTCCGCGTCGACGGACCGACCGGCGTGCAGCTGCGCCTGCGCGACCAGCAGCAGGCGCGACGCGTCGGCTTCGAGCTGGCCGAGCAGCTCGGCCCGGCGGTCAGCGTGCGCGACTGGACGCGCACCAACCGCAACTGGTTCGACGCGGTGCAGCTCGAGAAACGCATGATGTTCATCATCCTCACGCTGATCGTCGCGGTGGCCGCCTTCAACCTGGTCAGCACGCTGGTGATGACGGTGACCGACAAGCAGGCCGACATCGCGATCCTGCGCACGCTGGGCGCGAGCCCGCGCTCGATCATGGGCATCTTCATGGTCCAGGGCGCGGCCTCGGGGGTCATCGGCACGGCGGCCGGGCTGGCGCTGGGCCTGCTGGTGTCGCTCAACATCGACGTCATCGTGCCGGCGCTGGAGCACCTGTTCAATGCCAGCTTCCTGCCCGGCAGCATCTACCTGATCAGCCGCATGCCGAGCGATCCGCAGTCGGCCGACATCGTGCCGATCGGGCTGATGTCGCTGCTGCTGGCCTTCGTCGCCACGATCTATCCGAGCTGGCGCGCCAGCCGCGTGCAGCCGGCCCAGGCCCTGCGCTATGAGTGAGCCGCTGTCGGCGCCGGGCGCCGCCGTGCTGCAGGCCCGTGGGCTGCACAAGCGCTACACCGAGGGCGGGCTCGACGTGACGGTGCTGCGCGGCGTGGACCTGCAGGTGACGCGCGGCGAGACGCTGGCGGTGGTGGGCGCGTCGGGCTCGGGCAAGAGCACGCTGCTGCACCTGCTCGGTGGGCTCGACACGCCGAGCGCCGGCAGCGTGCAGCTGATGGGCCGCGACTTTGCCGCGATGAACGCCGCCGCCCAGGGCGCCTGGCGCAACCGGCACCTCGGCTTCATCTACCAGTTCCACCACCTGCTGCCCGAGTTCAGCGCGCTCGACAACGTGGCGATGCCGCTGCTGATCCGGCGCCTGCCGCGCGAGGCGGCCCACGAGCAGGCGCACGCGATGCTGGCGTCGGTGGGCCTGACCGCGCGCATGGCGCACCGGCCGTCCGAGCTGTCGGGCGGCGAGCGCCAGCGGGTCGCGGTCGCGCGGGCGCTGGTCACGCGACCGGCCTGCGTGCTGGCCGACGAGCCGACCGGCAATCTCGACCGCGGCACCGCCGACGGCGTGTTCGCGCTGATGCTCGAACTCGCGCGCGCCCAGGGCACGGCTTACGTGATGGTGACGCACGACGACGCGCTGGCGGCGCGCTGCGGCCGGCGCGTGCGGCTGGACCGCGGGACGCTGCAGCCTTAGAGCCCGTTCACACTGGCTTGCCTGGTGTGAACAGACCCTAGCGGGGCGGCGGGCCGCAGCGCAGGCTCAGCCCGCAGCGCCGATGGCGTTGGCACGCAATTCACGCACCCCGCGCCCGAGCTTGCGGCGCAGCAGGCTGCGCAGCGTCACGCCGTCGGCATAGCCGACCTGTGCGGCGATCTGCTCGACGCTGTAGCGGCTGGTTTGCAGCAGGTGCACGGCGCGTTCGACGCGCAGCTCCTGGAAATAGGACAGCGGTGTCTTGCCCAGCACCGCGTGGAGCCGGCGCGCGAGCGTGCGCTCGCTGGCGCCGGTGGCGCGGGCCGCGTCGGCAAGCGAGAAGCCGCGGGCCATGCGCTGCCGCGCCCAATGCTCGAAGCGCTCGACCAGCGGGTCGGCATGTGCCAGGTGGTCGGGAATCACGAACGCGGCCTGCGAGGGCCGCGGGTCGACCACCAGGTAGCGCGCGGTCAACGCGGCCAGCGCCGGGCTGGCACGCCGCACCAGCCACAGCGCGAGGTCCAGGTGGGCCAACGCGGCACCGGCGGTCACGCAGTGCGCCGAGCTCACCAGCATGCGCGACTCGTCGAGCGCGACGCGCGGGTAGAGCTCCCTGAACAGCGGTGCGAGCCACCAGGTCGTGGTGGCCGCCTTGCCCTCGAGCAGCGCACTGCCCGCGAGCACGAAGGTGCCGGTGCAGGCGGCGCAGGCGAGCGTGCCTCGCCCCGCCCACTCGCGCAGCAGTGCGCCGGCCTCGAGGATGTCGGGCCGCGCGAGGCGGTCGCGCAAGGGCCCTGGCTGCTTGGCGCCGAGCGCCGGGATGACGACCGCGTCGGGCGGTGCGCCGCGCCTGACCGGCGTCACCGGCACCGCCAGGCCCTGGCCGGTGCGCACGCTGCGGCGCAGGCCCATGACCGTGACCTCGAACGGTGTTGCCCTGGGCTCGCCGCCGGCCGCGGCCAGCTCGTTGGCGGTGGACAAGGTGTCGAGCACGGTGGCCAGGCCGGTGTCGAACAGGCCATCGAAGGCAAGCACGTGAATGCGCATGGCAGGAATAGTATCGCCAATGTCAGTCTTGCCACTGGCTCCGTGCAGGTTCCCGGTTCAGACTGGCGGCTCCATTTCAATCCTTCAGGAGCAAGGCCATGGTCAAGTTCGCACTGCTCGTCCGCCTCGAAGCCAAGCCTGGCAAGGAGGCCGAGGTCGAAGCCTTTCTGAAAGGTGGCCTGCCGCTGGCCCAGGAGGAAGCGTTCACGCCGGTGTGGTTCGCGCTGAAGCTGGGGCCCTCGACTTACGGCATCTTCGACGCCTTTGTCGACGAGGCTGGCCGCCAGGCACACCTCGGTGGCCGGATCGCCGCCGCCCTGATGGCCCAGGCCTCCGACCTGTTGGCCATGGCGCCGCAGATCGAGCAGGTCGACGTACTCGCCGCCAAGCTGCCCGGCTGAGCGGGCGCGCAGCCCCGCCGGGAGGGCGGGGGCGCCCGCACTTTCCAGAGCCTGGCGGGTCATGGTGGTGCTCGGCTCGAAGGCGCTGCTGCGTGTGCAGTATTGCGGCTTGTCCGCCCAGCGCCCGGATCAGCTCGATTGAACCCGGATGCGGATCGGGTTACCCTTCCAGCCCTGCTGCTGCAGCGCGGCCTCGAAACGGGGCAGCAACTGCCGCAACTTGGCCGCCACGGCCGCGTTGCCTGCAAGCAGCGCCCAGCCTTGCTCGTCCACCGGCCCCGGCCGTACGTGCGTGGCCAGCGCGGCGGGGAGCAGCGGGCGGATCACATCGAAACGCGCGTTCGATTCGCGCAAGAGGGACTGCAGCCGCACGAGCGGCTCCGACCGCGAGAGGGCCTCGCCGATCGGCAGCGCGATCGGCAGGCTGGAGTTGGGATGCAGGGCCATGGGCTGGAGGAGACCGTATGCAGATCATAGTGACCCACGGCCGCTACGCGCGCACCCGCGCGCTCGACCTGCCGGCCTGGAAGCTGACGATCGTGTTGACCTTCCTCGTGGCGCTGCTGCTGGCGCTGTCGGGCGCCATCTATCACTTCGTGTTCCTGAAGGCCGCGCGTGAGGGCTGGCCGGTGGTCAGCCAGGTGGTCAAGCTGGTGGTGCGCGACGAGATCGCGCAGCGCGATCGCTTCATGCGCGAGAACCTCGACGCGATGGCCTCGAAGGTCGGCGAGATGCAGGCGAAGCTGATGAAGCTCGAATCGATGGGCGAGCGTGTGTCCGGGCTGGCGGGCCTGAAGCCCGAGGACTTCCGCGGCCTGGACCGGCCGTCGCCGGCACCGTCGGGCTCGGCCCTGGGCGACGGTCGCGGCGGCCCCTACCTGCCGGTCGAATCGCCCTCGATGGTGCAGTTGAACCAGGCGATCGCGGCGCTCGACGAAGGTGCGGACCGCCGCAGCGACGTGTTCACGCTGGTCGAGTCGCGCCTGCTCGAGACGCGGCTGCGGGCGCTGATGGTGCCCAGCTCGGCACCGGTCGACGGGCCGGTGGGCTCGGGCTTCGGCTTTCGCACCGACCCGTTCACCGGGCGAGGCGCGCTCCACACCGGTCTCGATTTCCCGGCCGACACCGGCACGCCCATCCTGGCGGCTGCCGGCGGCGTGGTGCTGAGCGCCGAGACGCACCCGGCTTATGGCCGCACGGTCGAGCTGGACCACGGCAACGGCCTGGTGACCCGCTATGCGCATGCGGCCAAGTTGCTGGTGGCGCCCGGCGACCTGATCCGCCGCGGCCAGAAGATCGCCGAGGTCGGCAGCACGGGCCGCTCTACCGGGCCGCATCTGCACTTCGAGGTGCTGGTCGACGGGGCGCCGCAGGATCCGGCGAAGTTCCTGGCACAAGCCGGCCGGCTGCCGGCGAACAGCGTGGCGCGGGCGACGACGCACGCCGCGCAGGCTCGCTGACGCGAGGCCCGGCATGCCCCGCAGACGGGGTGGGGGCTCTCGGGCCGGGTGGTAGAGTTCTGGGCTGAGTGCGGCGCCGATCGGGCGCCGCTCTTGTATTCCGGAGTGCCGTCCGCAGTTGCCAGCAAGCCTGCGGCAGCGCTGTGGCGCGGTGCGATGGCCCGGCGGTTGCGGTGCATGCCGCGCTGCGGGCCGCCTCACCCTTCATCGATCGATTCCCCGCATGTTGCCCAAGCTTCTCACCTCGATTTTCGGCAGCCGCAACGAACGGCTCCTCAAGCAGTACCGGCGCGTGGTCGAGCAGATCAACGTGCTCGAGCCGCAACTCGAGGCACTCGGCGGCGACGAGCTGCGTGCCAAGACCGAGGCCTTCAAGCAGCGCGTGGCCGATGGCGAATCCCTGGATCAGCTGCTGCCCGAAGCCTTTGCCGTCGTGCGTGAAGGCAGCAAGCGCGTGCTGAAGATGCGTCACTTCGACGTGCAGCTGATCGGCGGCATGACGCTGCACAACGGCAAGATCGGCGAGATGCGCACCGGCGAAGGCAAGACGCTGATGGCCACGCTGCCGGTCTACCTGAACGCGCTGGCCGGTCAGGGCGTGCATGTGGTCACCGTCAACGACTACCTGGCGCGCCGCGATGCCGAGTGGATGGGGCGTCTGTACAACTTCCTCGGGCTGACGGTAGGGGTCAACGGCCCGCAGATGACCCGCGAGGCCAAGCAGGCCGCGTATGCCGCCGATGTCACCTACGGCACCAACAACGAGTTCGGCTTCGACTACCTGCGCGACAACATGGTCAACGAGGTGGTCGACCGCGTGCAGCGCGCGTTGAGCTTCGCGATCGTCGACGAAGTGGACTCGATCCTGATCGACGAGGCGCGCACGCCGCTGATCATCAGCGGCCAGGCCGAGGACCAGACCGAGCTGTACCTGCGCATCAACGCGGTCGCGCCGCAGCTCAAGAAGCAGATCGGCGAGGCCGACCCGCGCACCGGTGAAGGCGTGATCGAGCCGGGCGACTTCACCGCCGACGAGAAGACCCACCAGGTGGTGTTGACCGAGGCCGGCCACGAGCGCGCCGAGGCGCTGCTGGCCCAGGCCGGGCTGCTGGTCGAGGGGGCAAGCCTCTACGACGCGGCCAACATCACGCTGATGCACCACCTGTACGCGGCCCTGCGCGCGCGCCATCTGTTCCACCGCGACCAGCACTACGTCGTCCAGCAGGGACCGAACGGCGGCGAGATCGTGATCGTCGACGAGTTCACCGGCCGTCTGATGACCGGCCGGCGCTGGAGCGACGGCCTGCACCAGGCGGTCGAGGCCAAGGAGGGCGTGCAGATCCAGCCCGAGAACCAGACGCTGGCGTCGATCACTTTCCAGAACTATTTCCGCATGTACGGCAAGCTGGCCGGCATGACCGGCACGGCCGATACCGAGGCCTACGAGTTCCAGGAAATCTACGGCCTCGAGACGGTGGTGATCCCGCCCAACCGGCCGACGCAGCGCCGCGACGAGCTCGATCTCGTCTACAAGACTTCGCGCGAGCGCTACGAGGCGGTGGTCAAGGACATCCAGGACTGCTTCGAGCGCGGCCAGCCGGTGCTGGTGGGTACCACGTCGATCGAGAACTCCGAGCTGATCTCCAAGCTGCTCGAGAAGTACAAGCTGCCGCACGAGGTGCTCAACGCCAAGCAGCATGCCCGCGAGGCGGAGATCATCGCCCAGGCCGGCCGGCCGAAGGCGGTGACGATCGCCACCAACATGGCCGGCCGCGGCACCGACATCGTGCTGGGCGGCAACGTCGAGAAGCAGGTGCAGTTCATCGAGGCCGACGAGGCGATCCCGGCCGACGAGAAGGCGGGTCGCATCCAGCAGCTCAAGAACGAATGGGCCGGCCTGCACGAGCAGGTCAAGGCCGCCGGCGGCTTGCGCATCGTGGCCACCGAGCGCCACGAGTCGCGCCGTATCGACAACCAACTGCGCGGCCGCTCGGGCCGCCAGGGCGACCCCGGCGCCTCGCGCTTCTATCTGTCGCTCGAGGATCCGCTGATGCGCATCTTCGCCGGCGACCGCGTCAAGGCGATCATGGAGCGCCTGAAGATGCCCGATGGGGAGGCCATCGAGGCCGGCATCGTCTCGCGCAGCATCGAGGGCGCACAGCGCAAGGTCGAGGCGCGCAACTTCGACATCCGCAAGCAGCTGCTCGAGTACGACGACGTTTCGAACGACCAGCGCAAGGTGATCTACCAGCAGCGCAACGACATCCTCGAATCGAAGGAACTCACCGCCCAGATCGCCCACCTGCGTCGCGGCGCGATGACCGACGTGGTGCGCAGCTTCGTGCCGCTCGAGAGCGTCGAGGAGCAGTGGGACATTGCGGGCCTCGAGAAGCTGCTGCGCGACGAGTGGCAGCTCGACGTGCCGGTCGCCGCCCAGGTCGAGAAGAGCGATGCGATCACGGACGAAGACCTGGTCGAATCGGTGGTCAAGGCCGCGGACGAGGCTTATGCCGTCAAGGTGGCCATCGTCGGCGAGGAACAGTTCGCGAGCTTCGAGCGCGCCGTGCTGCTGCAGTCGATCGACACCCACTGGCGCGAGCACCTGGCGGCGCTCGACTACCTGCGCCAGGGTATCCACCTGCGCGGCTACGCCCAGAAGAACCCGAAGCAGGAATACAAGCGCGAAGCCTTCGAGCTGTTCTCGACGCTGCTCGACACCGTGAAGATGGACGTCACGCGCCTGCTGATGACAGTGCGCATCCGCAGCACCGAGGAGGTGACGCAGGCGGCCGAGGCGCTGGAGGAGAAGGCCGAGGCGATCAGCAACGTCACCTACACCCACCCGACCGAAGACGGCGGCGTGGCGGTCGAGGCCGACCTCGCCAGCGAAGTGGCCGCCCGCATGGCCGAGGTGCCGCGCGTCGGCCGCAACGACCCCTGCCCCTGCGGCAGCGGCAAGAAGTACAAGCAGTGCCACGGCCGGCTGGCCTGATCTGCCGGCACACGGGGGGCAAGACAAGGAGCCGAGGCTCCTTGTTTCGTTTCTGCCCCGGGGAGCGTGGGCACCGTCTCGAGCGCTGCCTACAATTCGCGGCCACGCCGACCCGAAAGACCGCCATGCCCGTGAACCTCGCCGCTCCGAACCCAGCCGACCTGCACCCCGTGCCGGGGGTCGAGATCGGCATCGCGATGGCCGGCGTGCGCAAGGCCGGTCGGCGCGACCTGAGCGTGATCACGCTGGCCGAAGGCGCGGTGGTGGCCGGCGTGTTCACGCAGAACCGCTTCTGTGCGGCGCCGGTGCAGCTGTGCCGCCAGCACTTGGCCGCTGACGTCGGCGTGCGCGCGCTCGTCATCAACACGGGCAATGCGAACGCCGGTACCGGCGAGGACGGCCTGGTGCGCGCGTTCTCGACCTGCGTCGCGCTGGCCCGCCGGCTCGAGATCGCGCCCGAGCAGGTGCTGCCGTTCTCGACCGGCGTGATCATGGAGACGCTGCCGTCCGAGCGCATCGAGGCCGGCCTGCCGGCGGCGCTGGCCGACCGCAAGGCCGACAACTGGGCGGCGGCGGCCGAAGCCATCATGACCACCGACACCGTGGCCAAGGCCGCGTCACGGCAGTTGCAGATCGGCGGCCGGACGGTGACCGTGACCGGCATCGCCAAGGGTGCCGGGATGATCCGCCCCAACATGGCGACGATGCTCGGCTTCGTGGCGACCGATGCGAATGTCGCCCCGCGGGCCCTGCAGATGCTGGTGCGCGAGGCGGCCGACCGTTCCTTCAACCGCATCACCGTCGACGGCGATACGTCGACCAACGACAGCTTCATGCTGATCGCTTCGTGCCAGGCCGCGCACGCCGAGATCACGGCGCTGGAGTCGCCCGAAGGCGCGGCGCTGCGCGAGGCGGTGATCGCCGTGTCCCAGCAACTCGCGCAGGCGATCGTGCGCGACGGCGAAGGCGCGACGAAATTCATCACCGTGCGCGTCGATGGCGGTCGCACCAAGGAGGAGTGCCGGCTGGTGGCGTATGCCATCGCGCATTCGCCGCTGGTGAAGACGGCCTTCTTCGCGAGCGACCCCAATCTCGGCCGCATCCTCGCGGCGGTGGGCTATGCCGGCATCGCCGACCTCGACCCGTCGCTGATCGACCTGCACCTCGACGACGTGCACGTCGCCACGAAGGGCGGCCGCCACCCCGCCTACCAGGAGGCCGACGGCCAGCGCGTGATGAAACAGAGCGAGATCACCGTCAAGGTCGACCTGCACCGCGGCGCGGCCCACGCCACCGTGTGGACCTGTGACCTCTCGCACGACTACGTGACGATCAACGCCGACTACCGCAGCTGAGCGTTGCCGCTCAACTGCGGGTCATCGGCAGCGCGAAGTAGAAGGTCGCGCCGCAGCCCTTCTCGGATTCGGCCCACAGCCGCCCTCCGAGCTTGTGGATCGCGCGGCGCACGATCGCCAGCCCGATGCCCGTGCCGGGGAATTCGGCGTCGCTGTGCAGGCGCTGGAACGGCTCGAACAGGTGCTGCGCCAACGCCATGTCGAAGCCGGCGCCGTTGTCGCGGATCTGGCACACGAGCTGACCGTCGGCCGTCGGCGCGCCGTTGAAGTCGATCTGCGCGTCGGCCTGACGGGCGGTGTACTTCCAGGCGTTGGACAACAGGTTCTCGAGGACCAGGCGCAGCAGGCTCATGTCGCCGTCGACCTTCAGACCCGATCCAATGCACACCGTCATGCCGGCACGCGGGCTCTGCTCGCGCATCGCAGTGACGATCTCCTGCGCCAGTTGACCGAGGTCGACCGGCCGATGCCGCACTTCGCTGCGCGCCACGTGGGCGAGCTTGAGCAGGTCGTCGATCAGCGACTCCATGCGGCGTGCGGACTTGCAGACGCGGTCGAGGAAACCCTGGCCCTCGGCATCGAGGCGGTCGCGGTGGTGGTCGACGAGCAGGCCGCCGTAGCCACCGATCGCGCGCAGCGGCGCCCGCAGATCGTGCGCGACGCTGTACGAGAACGCCTCCAGCCCGGCATTCGCTTCCTCGAGCTCGATGGTGCGTTGCTGCACACGCTGCTCGAGCCCGTGCAGCAATTGGACGTTCTCCATTGCGACCGACGTGGTGTCGGCAAGCGCCTGCAGCAGCGAGACCTCTTCGGATCCCAGCCGGCGCGGCCGAGCCCAGTAGTTGCCGATCGCGCCGATCGGCGACTCGCTGCGGATCGGCACCATGACCATGCTCTTGACGAAGGTCGGGCGGTAGGCGTCGATCGGCACGCGCGGGTCCTGATAGATATCGGGGATCACGGCGGGCTCGCGGTTGAGCATGACCCAGCCGCTGACGCACGCCGCCATGGGAAAGCGCCGCCCCTTCCAGAGCGGACCGATCGCCTCCTCGTCCGCGTAGTGGCATTGCTCGCCGTCACGCAGGATGAAGGTGGCACCGTCGGCCTGCGTCAGCTCGCGCGCGCCGTGCCGCACGATGGCCATGATCTGCGTCAGGCTGCGTGCCAGTGACAATTGCCTGACGATGTCGACCAGCAGCGCCTTGCCGTGCATGCGTTGCGCCAGCCGCTCGCGCTCCGACCGCGCCCGCAGGTGCTGCAGGGCCGGGGCGAGTCGCCACAACTGATTCTTGGGCACGTGGTCCATGGCGCCCGCGGCCAGCGATTGCTGCGCGCTCTGCTCGTCGGCGTGGCCGCTGACGAAGATGAACGGTGACTCCGGCTGCTGCGCCCGTGCCAGCTGGAGGGCTCGCAGGCCTTCCAGACCCGGTACGCTGCTGTCGCTCACGATCGCGTCGAAGCGCCCCTCGGCAAGGGCCCCGGTGTAGTCGTCCGCGGTGGCGACGCGGCGCCACTCGACCACGATCCCGAGGCGCTGCACGGCGCGGTGCACCAGATCGGCTTCGAACTCGTCGTCCTCGAGGTGCAGGAAATGCAAGTGTTCCATCGGGAGTGTCTCCGTTCGACGGGCTGAATCGGCCTCTGGACGAAGGCTGCGAGGGGCGACAGATCCGTGCCGCCATCGCGGTCGCCATGGTAAGGGGCCGAGGAGCCCCGGGCCCATCCCCTGTGTGTCAAACGGCAAGCGGGCGCTGATGGCCTCAGACCGGTGCTCCCAGGTCGAAATGGTCGATCGCATCCGTGATCAGCCCATCGATGCCGGCGGCGCGCAGGCGGTGGGCCTCGGGGGTGGTGTTCACCGTGTAGGACAGCACGCGCAGTCCGGCGTCGTGGGCTCCGGCGATGGCCGCGGCGTCGAGCGCGCCGTGGTGGCCGACCACGGCGACGCAGCCCAGCCCGAGCGCCGTGTCGAGCCAGCCGGGCTCCAGGCGCTTGAGCAGCAGGGCGCGCGGCAATGCAGGAGCCGTCTCGCGCGCCGCCTGCAGCGCCTCGGTCTCGAAGGAACTCAGCAGCGGCGGTGTCAGCCCGACCCACAGGCGCGCTGCCTCACGGGCCACCACCTCGCCGGTGCGGACGGCCCGGCCGGGGCTGGGTTTGATCTCCAGGTTCAGCAGCAGGCCGCTGGCGCGGGCATGGTCGGCCAGCGCACTCAGCTGCGGCAGGCGCTCGCCGCGGAAACCCGGGCCGTGCCAGGCGCCAGCATCCAGGCCGGACAGCGCCGACCACGGCAGGGCGGCGGTGGGGCCGTGACCGTCGGTCGTGCGCTCGAGCGTGGCGTCGTGCAGCAGGAAGGCTTGCTCGTCGGCGCTGAGCGTCACGTCGCACTCGGCCATGCGGAAACCGCGTGCCTGGCCTGCACGGAAGGCGGCCAGGGTGTTCTCGGGTGCGAGCTTGCCGGCGCCGCGGTGCGCGATCCAGAAGGGGTAGGGCCAGGGCGGCAGGGAGTGCATCCGGGCATGGTAGCCACCGTGCGGCCGCGGGCGCGACAAGTCCTCGGCGGCGTGGTCCTTGCTGCGCTGCGATAGCATTCGGGCCCAGGCGTGACTTGTCGTCGTCGGCTGGTGACCATGAATGCACCGCTCCCTCTCCATAGCATGATCCAGGCCGCCTCCGGCCAGACCGCGCGACTGCGCGAAATTCCGTACAACTACACCTCGTTCTCCGACCGCGAGATCGTGCTGCGACTGCTCGGTACCCGGGCCTGGGAGATTCTCGAGAAGTTGCGCGCCGAGCGCCAGACCGGCCGGTCGGCGCGCATGCTCTACGAGGTGCTGGGCGACGTGTGGGTGGTGCAGCGCAACCCCTACCTGCAGGACGACCTGCTCGACAACCCGAAGCGGCGCCGGCTGCTGGTCGAGGCGCTGCACCACCGCCTCGGCGAGATCGACAAGCGCCGCTCGGCGGGTGCCGATGACGCGGCCGCGCAGCGTGACGCGGTCGTGGGCGAGTTGCTGGCGGCGGCGCGCGAGGCGGTTCAGCGCTTCTCGCTCGGCTTCGACACCGTGGCCGAGTTGCGTCGCCACGCCCTGCGCAAGCTGGGGCGGCACACGGCCAAGGACAACGTCAAGTTCGACGGCCTGTCGCGCGTGTCGCACGTGACCGATGCAACCGACTGGCGGGTCGAGTATCCGTTCGTCGTGCTGACGCCCGACACCGAGGCCGAGATGGCCGTGCTGGTGAAGGATTGCGTCGAACTCGGCCTCACCATCATCCCGCGCGGCGGCGGTACCGGCTACACCGGCGGCGCCGTGCCGCTGACGTGGAAGAGCGCCGTCATCAACACCGAGAAGCTGGAGGCCATGAGCGAGGTCGAGTGGGTCTCGCTGCCCGGTCTCGACCAGCCCGTGCCGACGGTGTGGACCGAGGCCGGCGTCGTGACCCAGCGTGTCGCCGACGCCGCCGAGCGTGCCGGCCAGGTGTTCGCGGTCGACCCGACTTCGGCCGAGGCGAGTTGCATCGGCGGCAACATCGCGATGAACGCCGGCGGCAAGAAGGCGGTGCTGTGGGGCACCGCGCTCGACAACCTGGCTTCGTGGCGCATGGTCACGCCCGACGCCCAGTGGCTCGAGGTGGTGCGCCTGAACCACAACCTCGGCAAGATCCACGATGCCGAGCTGGCGAGCTTCGAGCTGCGCTACTTCGAGGCCGACGGCAAGACGCCGATCCGCACCGAGCGGCTCGACGTGCCGGGCCCGCGCTTTCGCAAGGAGGGTCTGGGCAAGGACGTGACCGACAAGTTCCTCGCCGGGCTGCCCGGCATCCAGAAGGAAGGCTGCGACGGGCTGATCACCAGCGCGCGCTGGATCGTGCACAAGATGCCGGCCCACACGCGCACCGTGTGCCTGGAGTTCTTCGGCAACGCGAAGGACGCGGTGCCGAGCATCGTCGAGATCAAGGACTTCATGTTCGCCGAGCAGCGCGCGGGCGGCGCGATCCTCGCCGGCCTCGAGCACCTGGACGACCGCTACCTGAAGGCGGTCGGCTACGCGACCAAGAGCAAGCGCGGCGGCCTGCCGAAGATGGTGCTGGTGGGCGACATCGCCGGCGAAGACCCCGACGTGGTGGCGCGCGCAGCGAGTGAGGTGGTGCGCATCGCCAACTCGCGCAGCGGCGAGGGCTTCGTCGCGGTCAGCGCCGACGCGCGCAAGAAGTTCTGGCTCGACCGCAAGCGGACCGCGGCGATCAGCAGGCACACCAACGCCTTCAAGATCAACGAGGACGTGGTGATCCCATTGCCGCGCATGGGCGAGTACACGGAAGGCATCGAGCGCATCAACATCGAGCTGTCGCTGCGCAACAAGCTGCAGCTGCTGGAGGCGCTGGAAGTCTTCTTCGAGCAGGGCGAGCTGCCGCTCGGCAAGACCGACGACGCCAGCGAGATCCCGAGCGCGGAGTTGCTGGAAGATCGCGTGCAGCAGGCCCTGGCGCTGCTGCGCGAGGTGCGCACGCTATGGCAGGGTTGGCTCCACGGTCTGGACGCGGTGCCGGCGGACGGCGGTCGTACCCTTTTCGTGCAACTGCAGGACCACGGCCTGCGCGCCTCGTGGAAAGTGCAGGTGAGGGCGCCGCTGCAGGCGCTGTTCAGCGGCGGCGCATTCGCGGCGGTGCTCGACGAATGCAGCCGCATCCACCAGGAGGTGCTGCGCGGCCGCGTCTGGGTGGCACTGCACATGCATGCCGGCGACGGCAATGTGCACACCAACATCCCGGTCAACAGCGACAACTACGAGATGCTGCAGACCGCGCACGAAGCGGTGGGCCGCATCATGGCGCTGGCGCGCCGGCTCGACGGCGTGATCTCCGGCGAGCACGGCATCGGCATCACCAAGCTCGAGTTCCTGACCGACGACGAGATCGCCGACTTCACTGCCTACAAGCAGCGCGTCGACCCGCAGGGGCGTTTCAACAAGGGCAAGCTGCTGCGCGGTGCGGCCCTGAAGGGCCTGGGCGACGATGTGCTGGCGGCCGATCTGAGCCATGCCTACACGCCGAGCTTCGGCCTGATGGGGCACGAGTCGTTGATCATGCAGCAGAGCGACATCGGCGCGATCGCCGATTCGATCAAGGACTGCCTGCGCTGCGGCAAGTGCAAGCCGGTGTGCGCGACCCACGTGCCGCGCGCCAACCTGCTCTACAGCCCGCGCAACAAGATCCTCGCGACCTCGCTGCTGGTCGAGGCCTTCCTGTACGAGGAGCAGACGCGACGCGGCATCAGCATCAAGCACTGGCAGGAGTTCGAGGACGTGGCCGACCACTGCACGGTTTGCCACAAATGTCTGTCGCCCTGTCCAGTGAAGATCGACTTCGGCGACGTGTCGATGAACATGCGCAACCTGCTGCGCAAGATGGGGCAGAAGAGCTTCCGTCCCGGCAATGCGGCGGCGATGCTGTTCCTGAACGCGAAGAACCCGGACACGATCAGGTTCATGCGCAGCGCGATGGTCGGCGTCGGCTTCAAGGCCCAGCGCCTGGCGAACGACCTGCTGCGCCGGCTCGCGAAGAAGCAGACCGCGGCGCCGCCCGCCACCGTGGGTGCGGCACCGATCAAGGCGCAGGTGATCCACTTCATCAACAAGAAGATGCCGGGCGGCCTGCCGAAGAAGACCGCGCGCGCGCTGCTCGACATCGAGGATGCCGACTACGTGCCGATCATCCGCGACCCGCAGGCCACCACGACCGACAGCGAGGCGGTGTTCTATTTCCCCGGCTGCGGCTCGGAGCGGCTGTTCTCGCAGGTCGGCCTGGCGACCCAGGCGATGCTCTGGCACGCCGGTGTGCAGACCGTGCTGCCGCCGGGCTACCTCTGCTGCGGCTATCCGCAGCGCGGCAGCGGCCAGTACGACAAGGCCGAGAAGATCATCACCGACAACCGCGTGTTGTTCCACCGTGTCGCCAACACGCTGAACTACCTCGACATCAAGACGGTGGTGGTCAGCTGCGGCACCTGCTACGACCAGTTGCAGGGCTACCAGTTCGACAAGATCTTCCCGGGCTGCCGCATCGTCGACATCCACGAGTTCCTGCTCGAGAAGGGCATCCGGCTCGACGGCGCCGGTGGCTACCTGTACCACGACCCCTGCCACAGCCCGATGAAGCTGCAGGAGCCGATGAAGACGGTGAAGGCGCTGCTTGGCGACAACGTGCTCGAAAGCAAGCGCTGCTGTGGCGAGAGCGGCACGCTGGGTGTGACGCGACCGGACATCTCCACGCAGATCCGCTTCCGCAAGGAGGAGGAGTTGCGCCAGGACGAGGCGGCGCTGCGCGCGACCGGCAGCGTCGATGCCCAGGGGCCGCTGAAGATCCTGACATCCTGCCCGAGTTGCCTGCAGGGCTTGAGCCGCTATGGCAACGACCTGAACAATGGCCTGCTGGAGGCCGACTACATCGTGGTCGAGATGGCACGCAGGATCCTCGGTGAAGAGTGGCTACCGGCCTACGTCGAGCGCGCCAATGCGGGTGGCATCGAGCGGGTGCTGGTGTGAACCTGCCACGTCAGCCCGGCTGCGAGCTGTGCGAGCAGCCGGGCGGTGTGCTGGTGCATCAGGGCCCCGAGTGGCGCGTCGTGCGGGTCGTCGACGCGGCCTTCCCCGGCTTTTACCGAGTGATCCGGCAGGGGCATGTCGCCGAGTTCACCGATCTCGATGCCGCGGCGCGCCGGCAGGGTATGGAGGTCGTGGCGGTCGTCGAGCAGGTGCTCAGGGACCTGTTGCAGGCGACGAAGATCAATCTGGCGAGCTTTGGCAACGTGGTGCCCCATCTGCACTGGCACGTGATTGCCCGTTTCGGCTGGGACAGTCATTTTCCCCAGCCGGTCTGGGGCCAGGCGCTGCGGGTTGTCGATCCACCGCCCGAGCGGCGCCTGCCGGTGACGCTGGAGGCCCTGGACGCCCGGATGGCGAAGGCGCTCGACGCACAGCCGGCTGCAGGCGACTAAACTTTGCTCGAACTCTTGTGGCGATGACGACATGGCTGGCCTGACCTCCGACACCCCGACCCCGACCTCCCTGACGGTGCACCAGCAGTCGCGGGTGCTCGAGATCGCGTTCTCCGATGGGGCGCAGTTCCGCCTGCCCTTCGAACTGCTGCGGGTGTACTCACCTTCGGCAGAAGTGCAGGGCCATGGTCCCGGGCAGGAGGTGCTGCAGACCGGCAAGCGCAACGTCGAGATCGTCGAACTCGAGCCGGTGGGCAACTATGCGGTGCAGCCGACCTTTTCCGATGGCCACAGTTCGGGCCTCTATGCCTGGGACTATCTGTACCACCTCGGCGTCCAGCAGGCGGCGCTGTGGCGTGCCTACGAGGCCCGGCTCGCAGCCGCCGGCGTGGACCGAGACGCGTCGATGGCCGAAGCGGGCGGTTCGGCCTGCGGCCATCATCACTGAGCGCATCGATGGGCAACACGCATTTCGGTTTCCAGAACGTCGACGAGGACGAGAAGGCAGGCCGCGTGCGCGGCGTGTTCGATGCCGTCGCGTCGAAGTACGACGTGATGAACGATCTGATGTCGCTCGGCCTGCATCGTGCCTGGAAGGCCTACACGGTCGCCGTCGCGAACGTGCGCGACGGCCAGCGGGTGCTGGACATCGCAGGCGGCACCGGCGACCTCGCACGTGCTTTCGCGCGCAAGGTCGGCGCGAGCGGGCTGGTGGTGCACACTGACATCAACGAAGCCATGCTGCGCACCGGTCGTGACCGGCTCATTGACGAAGGATTCGTTCTGCCGACCACGATCTGCGACGCGGAGCGCTTGCCTTTCGCGGGCGGCAGTTTCGACGTGGTCAGCGTGGCCTTCGGTCTGCGCAACATGACTCACAAGGATCTGGCCCTGGCCGAGATGGCCCGGGTGCTGAAACCCGGCGGACGTCTGCTGGTGCTCGAGTTCTCCAAGGTCGCCAAGCCGCTGGAGAAGGCTTACGACTGGTACTCGTTCAATGTGTTGCCGCGGCTCGGCCAGTGGGTCGCGGGCGATGCCCAGAGTTACCGTTATCTGGCTGAGTCCATCCGCATGCATCCCGATCAGGCGACCTTGAAGGCGATGATGAAGAATGTGGGTTTCTGTCATGTCGATGTGCATGATCTCACTGGTGGAGTGGCTGCACTGCATGTCGGGCTGAAGGTTTGAGTTGAGTACTTTGGCATCCCGGCGCGGCGCGCTGCGGGACGATGGTGAGTACCGAAGACGAACTGCGCCGCGGCTTCGTGCTGAAGTGGGCATTCGAGCGGCTTGTCCCCCTGACTCAGGGACTGGGGCGCTGATCCGGGCTGCTTATGATTCAGGTTGCTGTTGTGGCAGGCAAAGCGGCGCTGGCGGCGACATTTCACGAGGGCTTGAAAACTGATGATCTGCATGACAGTGAGTGCTCAGGATCGGTGGCGATTGGAGGTTTTATGAGGTGGTCTTTGAACGGCGTATGGCGACTTGCAGGCATGGTTCTCGTTTGCTCGCTGTCGCTTTTCGCTTTGCGTCCCGTGGGGGCGCAGGCGGTTCCGCCGATCTCGAAGGAGGAATACCGCCTGGGCATAGGGGATGTCCTGCGAATCACGGTGTTTCAGAACCCGGAGCTGACCCTGGAGGCCCGCGTATCCGAGAGCGGTGTCGTGAGCTATCCGCTGTTGGGTTCTGTCAAGCTGGGGGGGCTGTCGCTCGGTCAGGCCGAAAAACGGATCGCCGATGGACTGCGTGACGGCAATTTCGTCAAGCAGCCGCAGGTTTCGATCCTCGTTGTGACGGTCCGTGGCAGTCAGGCGTCAATCCTGGGTCAGGTGAACAAGCCTGGTCGTTATCCGCTGGAGCAGGCGGACACCAAGCTCAGCGATCTGCTCGCGCTCGCTGGAGGCATCGCCCCCAATGGCTCGGACACTGCAGTGGTGTCCGGGCAACGCGATGGCAAGACCTTCCGCAAGGAGGTCGATGTGCCGTTGGTGCTGGCTGGGCGGCAAAGCGAGGACATGATCATCCAGGCCGGCGATGTGGTCTTCATCGATCGCATGCCCATGGTTTACATCTACGGAGAGGTTCAAAAACCAGGCGCATTCCGGCTCGAGCGTGACATGACATTGATACAGGCGCTCGCCGCTGGAGGTGGCCTGACCGTGAGGGGCACCGAGAAGGGGCTGCGCGTCAATCGCCGTGGGCCGGACGGCAAGGTGAAAACGCTGACCCCGGCCATGGATGACACCTTGCGCGACGGCGATGTTGTCTATGTTCGTGAAAGTCTGTTCTGAGGCAGGTGCTGCTATGACGTTCGGCCAATTCATCTCCATACTGCAAGCCCGCTGGAAGTTGGCGTTGGCAGTCGTGCTGACGATCGTGACGACGGCGGCTGTGATCAGCCTGCTGCTGCCGAAGCAATATACGGCGAGTGCTTCGGTGGTACTGGATATCAGCCCGGATCCGTTGTCGGCCGCGGGCTTTGGCGGAATGGCTTCGCCGGCTTACATGGCAACGCAGATCGACATCTTGCAGAGCGATCGGGTTGCGCGTCGCGTGGTCGGTATGCTGAAGCTTGCCGAGAACACTGACCTGCGTGGCAAGTGGATGCAAGCCACCGAGGGCCGGGGTGACCTGGAGGCGTGGGTTGCAACATCTCTGCGCCAGGGGCTCGACGTCAAGCCGGCACGTGAGTCCAACGTGATCAACGTGGCTTTCCAGGCTCCCGATGCGAGCTTCGCAGCGACAACGGCCAATGCCTTTGTCAAGGCATACATCGACACAGTGCTCGATTTGCGTGTGGACCCTGCAAAGCGCTACACGAACTTCTTCGATACGCGGTCCAAAGAGCTGCGGGAACAACTGGAGGCCGCGCAAGCCAAGCTGTCGGAGTACCAACGTCGCAAGGGATTGATCGCGACCGAAGAGAGGTTCGATTTCGAGACCTCGCGGTTGGCGGAGCTTTCCGGCCAGATCATGGCAGCGCAATCCATCGCGGCTGAATCGACTGGGCGCCAGACTGCCGCTCAGGGTCGTTCTGCAGACCAATTGCAAGATGTGCTCACGAATCCTGTGGTCGCGGCGCTGAAAGCCGATCTCGCCAGGGGAGAGGCTCGCTTGCAGGAACTGAACTCAAGGCTGGGTGACGCACATCCGCAGGTGGTGGAAGCCAAGGCCAACAATGCTTCGCTGCGCAGCCGGCTTGAAAGTGAAATCCGGCGTGTCACCAGCGGTGTCGGCGTTACCAATACGATCAATCGGCAGCGTGAAGGCGAGTTTCGCGCCGCGTATGAAGCTCAGCGCCAGAAGGTGCTTCGCATGAAGGAGCAGCGCGATGAGGCCGCCGTATATCAGCGAGAAGTGGAGAACGCTCAGCGCGCTTACGACAGCGTGCTGAACCGTTACAACCAGACATCGTTGGAGAGCCAGACGACGCAGACGAACATCGGGGTGCTGACTCCTGCGGTTGAGCCGTCGTGGCCTTCGTCACCCAAGTTGGCTTTGAACGTCGCCCTTGCCGCATTTGTCGGCGCGCTTCTGGGGATCGGCTTGGTGGTCAGCCTAGAGATGATGAATCGGCGTGTCCGCAGCATCGACGATGTCGTCCAGACTTTGGGCTTGCCTGTGCTCGGCGTTCTTTCCGGTCCTGATCGAGGCGCTCGCTCACAGACCCAGTCGTTGTTGGCCCGCCAGGTGCTGGGTCAGCTTCCGATGTCCGCCTCGAAGAAAGCATGACATGGCAAGAATGCGCGACTCCCGTATCATTCCTCTTGATCGGGGCATTGCAGATGCCTCCTCTTCGCCTGTTTCGGTGGGACCTGATTCCATCCATGACCGATCCATTGGCGATATCCTGCAGCAGACGCGAGACCTGACGGCCGATCAGATCGCGACCGTCCTGCAATATCAGCGTGACCGCGGCATGCGGTTCGGTGAGGCGGCGATCGCACTCGGGCTGGTGTCGGACAAGGACGTCCTTTTTGCTCTCTCGCAGCAGTTTCATTACCACTATGCGCCGGATGAGCAGCGTCGTTTCAGTGACGAGCTCGTGGTTGCGAACCGGCCGTTTTCTCAACAGGCGGAGTCCTTTCGCGCCATTCGCAGCCAACTGACGATGCGTGTATTCGGCCACGAGGGGCCGAGACCGGCGCTTGCGATCGTCAGTCCCGATACGGGCGATGGCAAGACGTTCTTCTCCGCCAATCTCGCGGTTGCATTGTCGCAGTTGGGTGGCCGCACGCTCTTGGTCGACGCCGATATGCGTGGTCCACGGCAGCAGTACTTGTTCGGCATCGAAAATACTGCTGGCCTGTCGGGCCTGCTTTCAGGCCGCTCCGACGCCCATGTGATTCAGCAGGTCGCCGACCTGCCCAGTCTGTATGTGCTGCCTGTGGGCACCATGCCACCGAATCCGCTCGAACTCTTCGAGCGCCCTGCGTTCGGTTTGCTGCTGCGAGAATTGACCAGCAAGTTCGACTACGTGATCGTGGACACGCCTGCTGCCGTCTATGGAGCTGATGCCAACGTGATCGCGGCCAAGTGCGGAGCTGCGTTGGTCGTGGCTCGCAAGAACTCCTCACACGTGAAGGCGCTACAGGATCTGGTGCGAATGATCGCCGAGGGTCCCGCAAAGCTGGCCGGGGTCATTGTGAATGAGTACTGAGTCGTCGCCCCGGGTTGCCTGAAGAATTGCGATGTCGCTACAGAAAATCGGAAGGAATTCAGCTTGGAACCTGTTCGGGCAGGTTGCGCCGGTTTTCCTCGCGCTCGGCATTATTCCGCTGCTGCTCAAGCACCTTGGGGCTGACCGCTATGGATTCCTGACGCTGGTCTGGGTATTGATCGGCTACGTCGGGGTTTTCGACCTGGGTGTAGGTCGAGCGATGACACGCGTCGTTGCTGAGCGCCTCGGAGCGGGAGATCGTCCAGCTGCCGAGGCGCTTGCTCAATCAGCAATGTCCTTCTTGCTGATCCTGGGTGGGGTATTTGCGATTGCTCTGCTTTGCACGGCGGAGATTGTGGTCACCTACCTTTCACTGCCTGCGCACCTGAGCAGCGAAGGTACTTGGGCGCTCAGAATACTCGCCATGGGTTTGCCGTTCGTGATGCTCACGTCCGGCTACCGGGGTTGTCTGGAAGCTTTCGGGCGCTTTCCCACCGTCAATATGATACGGGTGGGTATGGGTTTTTTCACATATCTGGCCCCACTCATGGCGGTGATGGTTTCGCCTCGGCTTGAAGTCATGGTCGGCGCGGTGGTGCTCATGCGTGTAGCTGCCAATATCGTTCACCGATGGGCCTGCCGCCGTGATTGCGGCTTTGTCATGGTTTGGCGGATGCCGGATCGAGCCCGTCTTTTGCATTTACTCGGATTTGGGGGCTGGATAACTGTTTCCGACATTGTCAGTCCACTGATGAATTCTCTCGATCGGCTGATCATTGGTGGGTTCGTGCCCGTGGCAACGGTGGGCTACTACGCTACTGCATATGACATTGTGAATAAGGTGGTGATGATGCCGTATTCAGTCATGTCGGCTGCATTCCCTGTGGTTGCCGGGTGTCAAGATCAAACGCAAGCGAGATCGCTATATGCGCTATTGTTCAAGTGTGTTGTCATCGCCGTTCTGCCCGTATTGTTGGGAGTTGTTGTATTTGCCGAAGTGACCTTTAGACTGTGGTTGGGACCTGATTTTTCGAAGGTCGCCACGCCCGTTGCACAGATCTTGGCGGTAGGTTTATTTTTTAATTGTGCTGCGCAGGCCCCGGCCATGCTGATTCTCAGTCGGGGTAAGCCGAAATGGATGGCGCTATCGCACTTGTGTGAGGTGCCTGTTTTCATCGGCGTGCTGTTTGCGCTGACACGAGAATACGGCATCATCGGTACGGCGATTGCGTGGTCACTCAGAGCTGCGGTCGATGCAGTCATCCTGTTCGGTATCGTTGAGGTGAAGCTACTGCAAGGTGGTCTTGGTTTTCGTGCGCTGTTCGTCTCAACTGCCTTGGCGACTCTTGCGTTTGCGGCAACCTTGTCGGTGAGTGGCTTGGAAGCAAAGGCAATATCTCTTGGTTCGTGTCTGGTCTTGCTCTTGCCGCTATTTTGGTTCGGATTGCTAGACCAAGAAGAGCGTCCCCACGTGATCGACGTATTTCGTCGGCGGCGTGAGGCCAGCGCATGATGATCTACTCATCCGGAAATGCGAACAGGTCCGAGCTCCTGTTTCTCGCGCTGGGACTTTGCGTTGCAAGTTTGCTGGGTCTACTGATTCCGGTAACTCCGTTGTTGCCGTTGGTATTGATCATCATCGGTCCTGTGCTTCTTTTGCTGGGGGCGCTATGGCCTCTCGCTGGACTGTTTGTAACTGCAGCGCTGGCCTTCGAGATCATTCCCGCTGGTCTGGTGATGTCGCTGGGCAGCTTCAGGCCCCATGAATTGATGATTGTATATCTCGCCTTGATTGTCATACTCAGGACAATTTTGCGGCGAGAACCAGTTTTTGCGCCACTTGCACAGTTCCGTTGGCCAATGCTTTTTCTGGTGGTCTGCGTTTCTTCGTCGGTTGTATATGTTCGTTATTTTGCGCCAAACGAGTTTCTTTTGGCGGATCTTCGTAATTTTGTTTCGTGGTTGTTGTTGCCTGTCTTGGTTCTCGCGGTGCGGACTTCTGCGGACCACCGCTTCTATTTTAGAGGGATGATTGTTCTCGGCTTGGCGATGTCGTTTATCGTTATTATTCAATCCGTTTTTGATATACGTATTCTCACTGAAGCTCGAGTTGAATCGCTGGACAAGGGTGGAAATTCGGACGTTACTCGTTCGATTGCTGGCGGGGCAACATACATCATGATCTTCGGTCTCTATTACTTCATGAATTTACTTGCTCGTCGCAAAGGATCACCATTGTTGCTGGTGATTGGTAGCTTTATATTTGCGGCGGGTTTGGCGGTGACATTTGGCCGCGGTGTTTGGGTTGCTACGGCTGCAGGTCTTCTGCTGGCAACGTTCGTCAATCGTGGTATTCGAGGTGTCGTGATCACGGGAATACTTGGTGCTGTCGTTGTTGCCGGAATGCTTGGCCTTGGTGCATTGGTAAAACCGCGGTTGGTGGAGGCCATCGTTGATCGTGCCACAGGCGTGGGTGAAGAACTCAATCGGGGAGGATCTTTTGCGTGGCGGGCTTTGGAAAATCGTGCGGCGCGTATCGCCATAGAAAGACGGCCGCTGACGGGGGTGGGCTTGGGCGGCGAATACAAGAAAACCATCAGTGCCGTTGATTCATTCAAGAATGAGACTTGGTATATCCATAATGCTTATATGGCGTATGCGGTCAAGATGGGTGTTTTTGCCGCATTATTTCCGATCTGGATGATTTTGACTTTTGCCGTAGCCGCTCGGCAGATCTTGCAAAATAGCAGTGCTAACAACAGGCCGTTGCAGGCGGCATTGATCGGTGCATTCATTGTTCCGGTGATTACCAGCTATACGCAACCGGAATGGTTCGATGGACGGAGCGTCGTTGCCTTCTGCCTCGTGATCGCTGGGTTGCTCATCAGTTCGCAGGCGCGTTTTCAGGAGATGGAAGATGTCCGCCGCTGAAAACACAGCAGTTATTCTTGTCAATTGGTGCGGCTGGCGAGATACGCTCGAATGCTTGGGTTCATTGCTATTGTTGAGGGCGCCCCCGGCATCCATCATCGTCGTTGAAAACGCCTCTCCCGACGATTCGGCTCAACACCTCGGCGCTTGGTGTCGAGGAGAAACCGAGCAAGCTCCGGAACGGGAGCAGGAAGCGATCGCCGTGTTGAGACGTGCTCCAGCGGATCTTGACTGGCTCGAGTTGTGGGAAGACGAGCCAATGCCACTACGGCTTCCCCGTGTATTGATTCTTCGTTCGCGTACCAACGGCGGGTTTGCAGGTGGAAACAACCTTGGCTTGCGTGTTGCCTATGACGCTGGATTGAGCAAGTTCTGGTTGTTGAACACAGATACCGTCGTGCCGCCAGACGCACTTGAACAACTGTTGGTGCGTGCGAAGGCGAAGCCCGAAGCCGGCATGGTGGGCTCAACGTTGATCTACTATTGGCGACCTGATCAAGTTCAGGCGTTGGGCGGCGCCTCGTTTGATCCAGCGACCGGAGTGGGGCGGCATCTTGGTGATGGCAAGTCCGTTGATTCCGTACCCCAGAATCCAATGAGCATCGAGAGCCAGATGGGGTATGTTGTGGGAGCCTCTATTCTGGCAAGTCGCGAATTTATTCGCGATATCGGGCCAATGTGCGAGGATTATTTTCTATATTTTGAAGAGATCGATTGGGCGTTGAGGGCGCGGGGTAAGTATGGTTTGGCATATGCACCTCTGAGTCGTGTCTATCACAAGGTGGGCGGGAGCAGCATGAAGTATGAGTCGCGCTCGTCTTTGAGGTATCTCTACCGAAACCGGCTTCGTCTTGTCGGTCGATTCTTTCCAAAAGCCAGGGGCCGGGCGCTAGCCTATATGTTCGTTCAAGTCCTGCAACACGCTCGTCGTCGACATTGGGCGGACGTGCGTGAGCTGTTGGGTGCAATAGCGCACTCTCGTCAGCTTTTCGCGCTGGAAGCATCAAAATAGGCAGAATGCGTCGATAGAAAGTATTTCGATAAAGTCGACACACTGCATTTATTTCAGACGGTTGCCTTTGACATAAGGTTGCGCCGCCAAGCAACCAAGCGTTCCTGTCACGAAATGCGCAGCCATGTTCTGAATGGTATAGTTTGCAGCGCTGGAAGTGCATCCGCGACGAAGTTCCTGCAGTAGTTCGTCGTTTGTCAGGACATTGCAGACAGTTTCAGCGTAGGCTTCAAGAGTATTCGGCGTCATCATCCCGTTGCCCCCATGCTCGAGATAGCAGATCTCGGGGCTGTGCAAACCGCAGTCGGTGGTCAGCATGGGTACTGCACAGGCGAAGGAATCAAGGATTCCCAGTCCGACAAGGCCCGGGTTGATCATGACCTTCGCTAGCGCGAGGACCTCCGCTTTGTCCTGACCTTTGCGGACCCCCAAATATTTGGCCCAGGAGTTCTGGGTACAGAAGCGATCGACTGTCCCGCTCTCCGGTCCTGCACCGACGATGACGAATTCAAAGGTAGGTAGCCGCGCCTTGATGACGCTGGCCGCTTCCAGCATGAAGTGGATTCGCTTTTCCTCGTAGAGGGAGCCGATGAAAATGCCGACATCGGTGCCCGCAAGGCCGAATTCCCGGCGCAATGCCTCAAGCCGCTGTGGGGGCGTGCCGCGCCACATGTCGCCCAGTTCTGTCGTATCGACCGAATTGTTGACGACCGTGATACGTTCGGGCGGGAATCCGAAGCGCTCGATGAGCGGGACGCTCATGTCGGTATAGGCAAACCACCAGTCGACTCGATTGGTGGTCCAGCCCTTGAAGCGCTCCTTGAGTCCGTCCGGATGCGCGGACTGCATGTTCGCGCCATGGCCCCAGAAGGCGATGCGTCGCGGCCTGCTGACCGTGAGCGCAAGAAGATTGCACAGCAGCTTGTTTTCGTGATTGACGATGATGAGATCGTCGGTACGCGTCTCCCGCTGGAACGGCTGGATGCAGATGCGGCCATCGAGCAAGTAGCGGGTCGGGAGCAACTCTGCCCATGGCAGATGACCTTCGTCACGCTTCTTGAGTTCCGCGGTAGTGGGGATCCCATGCAGCAGGCGCATCCGCAGCCCCTGCCGTTGAAGCTGCTCGCGTAGCACTTCGAAAAGCGGGACCCGATAGTGGGTCAAGCGTCGTTCGATCACGGTCACTGTTTTCATTCTGTTGCGTAGAACACGGGTTTGTAGAACAGATCAACATGTTGGCATGAGCGCGGTTCCGCGCGGGAAGATCAGCGGTCGCCCGTTGCGTCTTCACTGGCAGATGCTGGTAGATAGCGCCGCGAACGTTTCTCGACCACATGATGCATGGCCAGGGGCCGTCGCCCTTTCGCCTTGACGGGCTCGTGCCCCACGCCCACTGATTCAACGCGATCCGGACCGCGACCCTCGCCAGGCTCGCTCTGACCGACGCATCGCGCTGCGATGAACGATCGCCGGCTGTGATGCCCGGCGGCCGGATGCGTATCAGTGCGCAACTGCTGCCCGGTCTTCAGGCACGACGCATTTCACGGCGCGCACTCATGCGCAAAGCGACAGGTCGTGTCGAACTTCTCGATATTTCTGTCGCATCCCCCCTGATCGAGAGCTTGCCAGCCTTTCATCGATCGGCTAGGGCGGGCGTGGCCAAATCTTATGTTGTTACTTCTAACGGGAGGCGCTTACAAGCACCTCGTGGGAGTACCGAATACTCCACTCACCGAAAAGCGAGGGCGGCGATTTGTGTCGATACCTTTCGCGTGCGGCCGATTATCAAGTTAGCTCAAGGTCGTGGATTTTGCTATCCGTGGTTGGTATTTGGGTTTTGCCTTGGTAGTGTTTATGGCATCGTTTTATATTGGTTTAATTGTCATGTTTAAAATTCTCCTTGCCGATTTAAAGATACTGACGGCATGCTTTGCTGTTTCATTTCTGGTTGCAGGCTGCGGCGGAGGTGGCGCTGCTGCGACACCTGAGACCGCAGCAGCCGAACAAGCTCCGACCACGGCGGCGAACGTCTCCGAGGTCACGTCCGACAGAACCGCCAGCCCCAGCGCTACCACGACGACGTCCGTTACCTGGGTGCCATGCGGCCGGGAAGGTACCGTCTGCACATTCTCCGGAACACGGGCGGTGCGCTACGGTACGAGCACCAGTGCTGTGACGAAAGTGTTTTCCGGCAGTGCACTGTGCGAGAACAGTGTTTTCGGTGACCCCGCGCCGGGAACTGCCAAGAGCTGTTCGTACGCCAGCACCGCGACGGCCGTCGTTGTGCCGAGCACGACCCCGCCTGCGACGACGCCCACCACCACAACCTGGGTGGCATGCGGCCGGGAAGGCACCGTCTGCACGTTCTCTGGAACGCGGGCAGTACGCTACGGCACGAGCACCCTTGCAGTGACGAAGGTATTCTCCGGCAGCGCGCTGTGCGAGAACAGCGTTTTCGGCGATCCGGCGCCAGGAACTGCGAAGAGCTGTTCGTACGCCAGCGCCGCGACGGCCGTCCCTGTGGTGCCCGTGGTGCCTGTCGTGCCGAGCACGCCTTCTCTTGCGACGACGACACCAGTCCCGACTCCTGTGGCGGGATCAATGCCCACGCCTGCCAGCATCGCCGGCAAGCCGGTGGTCGGTCAGATGTACGTCAATTCGAGCCGCGTGATCGAGAACGTCCACGTGACCAATCCGAACGGGCCTTGCATCGTCATCGACGGCGCGAGCGATGTCGTGATCCGCAACAGCGAGATCGGGCCGTGCGGGCAGAACTCGGACAACGTGGACAACGTGGGCATCCTGATCGCCAACGGCGCCACCAACGTCACCATCGAGCGCAACGTGCTGCACGACGCCTCGACGCTGATCCGCGCCAGCGGTGCGGTCCACCCGGTCACGATCAGCAAGAACCTGTTCTACAACATCCGCGGCTACAGCTGGGCGTTCCAGGCGATCCAGTTCGCCGAGACGCGCAACGCCACGGCCTCGACCCGGATCACCTGCAACGTGATCGACGACACGTTGGTGCAGCAGTATCCGATGGCCGGCGGCAAGAGCCGTCTGGTCGAGGACCACATCAACTTCTACAACTCGGGCGGCACGGCGCAGTTCATGGTGGAGCTGGCCTATAACCGCATCCGCGGCAACCCTGACGGTCTCGGAGGCATCAGCGGCACGGCCATGCAACTGGGCGACAGCCCGGCCGGCGGCGGCGGCTCAGGCTCCAACGTGCCGGGCTACTTCAACGTGCACGACAACATCGTCAAGAACGTGAACGGCCAGGGTGTCGCGATTGCGGGCGGTGTCGGCTCGGTGGTGAGGAACAACAAGGTCGACAACCGCGGCACGCGTGCCGACAACACGGGGTGGTCCTTCGGGCTGCGCAACTTCGACAGCAGCAAGTCCGCCAGCGTGACGTACAGCGGCAACAAGGGCATCTCGAACCTGTGGGCCTTCGACAACGATGGTCACCTGCAGCCGCCGTTCTCGACGGTGTGGGCCGGCTCGGGCTTCGCCGTGACCGACGGTGGCGGCAACGACTGGCAATACAACTTCACCACCGACGTGTGGAGCGAGCCGCTGAACGCAGCTTGCGCCGGTTGAGCGTTGCGAGCCAGTATCGTGACAGGCACTCGTTGTTTCGGAAGCGGCTGTTGAATCGCTCGACATAGGCGTTCTGCACCGGCAATGCTCGCCGTAGCTCAGGCTACGGCGAGCATTTGCGCTTGATGGCGGCTGCTTCCTGTGATGCGCGCCCTTCCGTCGCGTTGACTGACCCTGGCCGGGCAGGGCGACAGTGTTACGCCGGGCCGGTATTCGTATCAGTGCGCAACCGCAACCCGGCCTGCAAGCACCGCGAACTTCACGGCGCGCTCGTTTGCCTGGCGGCACAGGACGTGTCGAACGTGGCCGTAGCCCTGGCATCCCCCCTAATCAGGAGGTTGTCGGACAGCCTCCAGTCGGATAGGGCAGGCGCAGCTGATCTTCATGTTGTTACTTCCGACGAAATGCGCTTACAGGCACTCGGTGGGGGTGCCGAATACTCCGCTTCATCGAAAAGCGTGGGTAGCGATTCCAGTCGACACCTTCCGCCTCCGGTTGATTTTTCCCCTGGCTCCTGATTGCGGACGCTGTCATCGGTGGATGGCATTTGCGCTGTGACCGAGGGGTGCTCCGAACACCGTCTGGTATTGATCCCATTGCCATGTTGAAGATTTCCCTGACCGATTTGCAGATGCTGGCGGCGTTTTTGGCCGTTTCCTTCCTGGTTGCAGGCTGTGGTGGAGGTGGCGCTGCGGCGACACCTGAGGCCGCAGCAACCGAACAAGCTCCGACAACGTCGACGAATGTGTCCAACGGAACCACCCCTTCTACCGGGTCTTCCGCCACGACGTCATCCGCTACTTGGGTGCAATGTGGCAGTGAAGGTACCGTCTGCACATTCTCCGGAACGCGGGCGGTGCGCTACGGTACGAGCACCAGCGCCGTGACGAAGGTGTTCGCCGGCAGTGCGATGTGCGATAACAGCGTCTTCGGTGATCCGGTGCAGGGAAGCGCCAAGAGCTGTTGGTACGCCAGCAGCACGACGACCGCGCCCGTGGCGGCTGTTGTGCCGAGCACGTCTATCGCTCCGACCCCTGTCTCAACGCCTTCGACACCCGCTGCCACAGTCTCGGCAGGATCGGTGCCTACGCCTGCCAGCATCGCCGGCAAGTCGGTGGTCGGCCGCATCGACGCAGTGTCCGGTCAGATCATCGAGAACGTCCACGTGACCAACCCCACGGGCCCGTGCATCGTCATCGATGGCGCGAGCGATGTCGTGATCCGCAACAGCGAGATCGGGCCGTGCGGGCAGAACTCGGACAACGTGGACAACGTGGGCATCCTGATCGCCAACGGCGCCACCAACGTCACCATCGAGCGCAACGTGCTGCACGACGCCTCGACGCTGATCCGCGCCAGCGGTGCGGTCCACCCGGTCACGATCAGCAAGAACCTGTTCTACAACATCCGCGGCTACAGCTGGGCGTTCCAGGCGATCCAGTTCGCCGAGACGCGCAACGCCACGGCCTCGACCCGGATCACCTGCAACGTGATCGACGACACGTTGGTGCAGCAGTATCCGATGGCCGGCGGCAAGAGCCGTCTGGTCGAGGACCACATCAACTTCTACAACTCGGGCGGCACGGCGCAGTTCATGGTGGAGCTGGCCTATAACCGCATCCGCGGCAACCCTGACGGTCTCGGAGGCATCAGCGGCACGGCCATGCAACTGGGCGACAGCCCGGCCGGCGGCGGCGGCTCAGGCTCCAACGTGCCGGGCTACTTCAACGTGCACGACAACATCGTCAAGAACGTGAACGGCCAGGGTGTCGCGATTGCGGGCGGTGTCGGCTCGGTGGTGAGGAACAACAAGGTCGACAACCGCGGCACGCGTGCCGACAACACGGGGTGGTCCTTCGGGCTGCGCAACTTCGACAGCAGCAAGTCCGCCAGCGTGACGTACAGCGGCAACAAGGGCATCTCGAACCTGTGGGCCTTCGACAACGATGGTCACCTGCAGCCGCCGTTCTCGACGGTGTGGGCCGGCTCGGGCTTCGCCGTGACCGACGGTGGCGGCAACGACTGGCAATACAACTTCACCACCGACGTGTGGAGCGAGCCGCTGAACGCAGCTTGCGCCGGTTGAGCGTTGGCTTGCCCGGTCCGCTGCGCATGGGCCGGGCTAAGGCTTGCGCGAAAACCGATGGACTGTCAGCTGGCGAACCGCTCCCAGCAAGAACAGCGTGTTGGTCACGAGATAGCGCCGCCACAGGCGCCGCGGCTCGCTGGCAAGGCGGTGAGCCCATTCGAGCCCGGCGTGTTGCATCCATCGCGGCGCGCGTGGCACGGTGCCCGCGAGATAGTCGAATGCAGCGCCGACGCCGATCATCACGGCATGGACACGCCCTCGATGAGCTGCCATCCAGAGTTCCTGCTTGGGGCAGCCGAGTCCAACCCACACAACCCCGGCGCCCGACTCGTTGATCCGCTTGACGATGTCCTCGTCCTCCGCTGCGCTGAGCGGACGGAACGGGGGGGATATCGTTCCGGCGATGCGGATCCCCGGATACCGTTCGCGAAGCACCGTGGTGAGGCGTGCCAATGTCGCTTCGGTGCCACCGTAGAGAAAGAGCGATTCGCCGCGCGCGGCAGCTTGTCCGCAGTAGGTGGACATCAGGTCCGGTCCATTGATGCGCGCCTGGCCGACACAACCGAGCCTGCGCAGCATCCACGCGACCGGAGCGCCGTCGGGTGTGGCGAGATCTGAATGCTCCACCACCGCACCGAAAGCTGTCTCACGCGCCGCAGTCACGACGCTGTGGACGTTGCAGATGCAGACGTAGCGCGACTCTCGCTGTGCGGCCCAACGCGCGATGGTGGTGTTCGCGGACGCCCAGCTCACCGCATCGATCGGAATTCCAAGAACGCGGACCCGGTGACGTTGTGCGTCGAAATTCGGTTGACTCATGACTGACTCGTGCTGATACGGGTGTCCATCATTCGTCCGTGACCCGCAGCGTCGACGACAAGCGGGTCAGCTGTTCGTTGAGTTGGACGGCCAGCGGGTCGACGGTCGAATCGCGAGCTGTCACCACGAATTGCTCCAGGCGGTCCGCCCGGGTGGTCGATACCAGCAGTCGACCTTGTGCGTTCTGCAGGAGGCCAGCCCTGAGCAGCAGCAACGGCCCGTGGCCCGGGTCCGCCAGTGCGCGATGCAGCGCATGAAGCGATGCATCCGTCGCCAGCGCCTGTTTGAACTCTGCGCTTTGGATCAAGCGCTTGCCGGTCCGCAGGCTGCGGTGAGTGACCAGCCTGCAATCGTGCGCTCGCAAGCCAGGCACAAAGGCGCCCCAGTAGTGATTCATCTGAAGCCAACTGAAGGCGCCGGGGTGTCGGGCAACGATCTCGACCGTGGACTCTACCGAGGTTCCTGTGCCGATGGCCCGAGCGCGCTGTTGCGAACGCAGCGTCTGCAATGTGCTCAGCAAGTCGTCGTCCACCTGTTCGGGCAGAACCTCGTGCAGCAGCAGGGCATCGACATAGTCCGTGCGCAAACGCCGCAAGCTTTCTGCGACGGACGCCTGGATGACATCGACGCCGAACTGACCGCGCGCAGCCACGGCTCGGTTGGCCTGGCCGGCGGCCGCTTTCCACAGCGACGGGAAGGCAGCCTTGATAGGCAAGAAGACCTTGCGGACCGCACGCAGTCCGCTCACCGCCTTCGGATGGGATATTCCGGCCTTGGTGACAATGGTGACGGTGTCACGCACGGGTGCCAGAACCTCGCCGACGATACCCTCCGCGCGCCCATGGCCGTAGGAGGGCGCCACGTCGAAGTGGCGAAATCCGGCCTCGTAGGCCGCTTCCACGAGTCGACAGCTCGTCTTGTGATCCAACTCGCCACCCAGGCTCCCGCAGCCGAAGCCGAGCCGCAGCGGCGCGTCGGCGGTCGCGGTCGGGTCAGGCAACGGCACGAGCCGCTCCGGACAGGTGCCGACCAAGCCGCAGGCTGAGTGCGATGGCCGTGAATGTGGGATTCGCGAAGCCGGTGCTCGGGAATACCGTGCTGCCCGCGATGAAGAGGTTGTCGATGCCGAACACCTTCAGGTCTGCGTCGACAAAGCCGTCTTCGGTACTCCGCCCCATGCGCGTGCTGCCCATTTGATGGATTGCATCGAAGATCTCGTTCGTGAACGCTGGGTCCTCATTCACGAGCCGTGGGTCGAGAGTGACGGTCGCGAGTCCCTGCTGTTCGAACTCCTCCTTGATCAGCATCCCGAAGCGGCGCATCGTTGCAAGTTCCCGACCATCGATCTGCCAGTCAACCCGGATGCGGCGCAGCCCCAATTCGTCGGTCTGATCACCGAGCTGGATGCGGCTGCGACTGGTGGGAAGCTGCTCGCAGAAGAATCCCAGACTCACCTCGGCGTCGCGCGGCTTGAAAGAGCGACGGTCCTTGAAGTATCGGAGCGCCAACGGCAGGCTCGTCGCGAAGACCGCGGCAATGTGCCCGGGCAATGACAGCAGGGAGACGTGTCCTTCGCCTTCCTTGACCTTGAGCATCTTCATGACCCAGCGGTCGGTGGATCCAACCGACTTGGGGACGCCGCCTTCTTTCAAGGAGCGGACGAACATCTTGAGGTACTCGAGGTGCTCGGAAAAGCGAGTCTTGTAGCGGAATTGCGCGGCGATATCGACGAGCCCTTCCTCGCGCTGCGTCACGGGGGCCAGGCGCATTTTGGGATAGTACTTGTGGCCACCGACGAAGATGTTGTCGAACAATTCTCGAAAGCGCCGGTGGTCCAGTATTTCCACTTCGCCGGCAATGCAGTCGAGGTGGTCGATCAGTGGCGTGCCGAGATGGGCGGAGTCACTCCACGGAGCGTTCGAGCCATCGGCAAGCGGATGCAGCAGCAGTCGCGTGATCTCGAGCGATCCTGACGCGAGAACGAAGCGCTTCGCGGTGACCTCGCCAGTCTTCCCCTTGAGGCTGCGCACGGCAAGTGAGCGCACCGACTTGCGGTCGTCCTGCAGGCGCAGCGCAACGACGTTGGCATGCGTCAGTACCCGCGGTCCCGTCGGTGACTGCAGTTGCTTGGCAAACAACTTGGAGAAGTTTCGGGTCTTGAGCCAGCGTGTCATCACCATCTCGAGTCGATCACCGAGGGCAGGCTTCGGAGTTCCCAGGAGCCCCCACACCTTGTCATCGTCGAGTTCGGCATCTGCGAGACCGAGCAGTGCGTAGGCGTGCTGGAAGTAGCGCTCGAGCTCTTGAGGATCGATGGGCCATGCGGTATGGCCCGCCCATGGGCGCGCTGAAGTGACGAAACGGTCGAAGGGGACGACCTGGCCGCCCCAGAATGTGGTGGTGCCCCCCAGGACACGATAGCGCCCGACATCGATGTTGGGGAAGGGGTGTCCAACAGACTCGCCTCGCTGCAATGCCTGGCTGCGGCTTTCGAGTGTCTGACCCCCTCCTTCGAGCACCAGCACGTCGACTCCGGCGTCAGCCAACGTTACGGCCAGTGCCAAGCCAACGGCACCGCCACCCACAACGCAAACGTCGCAATTCAGTGATGACGCCGCTGCGTCACTGTCAAAGTCCGTGATCAAGTCGATCTCCCGCTCACTGGCTTGGATGTTCGGTTCGCACGCATGGCATCAATCGACGCCAGTGCTGTTGGCGGAGCAATGGGTGCCCAGCTTGTCATGACGCGTAGACGACGGGCAACACCTTCACGGAGTGCTGCCACTCGAAGCATCTACCTGATTCCATGATCGAGCGTCGATCGATGCGCCCGTAGCGATCGACAAGTCGCAACAGCGCGTCTCGGATCTCGTGGCTGCTCATGGGCTCGCAGGTTTCGCCGACTTTCTGGTCGACGTAGTTCCGCAACGCGCCGACCTTGGTGGCAACGATAGGCAGGCCGAAGCGCAAAGCCTGGAAAAGCACTCCACTCTGGTCGATGTGCCGGTAAGGCATGGCCAGCACGTGAGAGCCGGTGAACAGTGGCTCGATCTCGGCCTCGTGCACATACTCGTTCGGCCAATCGATGCTTGTGCGTTGTGGGTGCGCTGCGATCTGATCAGTCAGTTCACTGATGAGCGATGCATCTCGACAAACACCTGCGATCCGGAGCGAAAAAGGGTGAGGGAAGTCGGCCAGCGCATTCAACAGAAGATCGATGCCCTTGTAGCGCATCACTTTGCCGAAGAAGAGAATCTTGAACGGCGCGTCCGGGGTATACGCTTCGAGTACCGAAACCGAGCGCTGCAAAGGTTCCAGGCCATGCTCCATCACGACGATGCGCGACGCATTGATGCCGTGCCGCTCCATCAACTCGTCACGCATTCGTTCGGTATGCACCACCAGACGCTCGGCGATGCGGAACGTCAGGCCGAACAACATTTGATTCATCCGGGTCCAGCGATCGTGCGGAAGCAGGTCGTGGACCGTCAGCACGTAGCGGCGCGTCACGAGGCGAAACCACAGTCCTTCAATCACGCCACACAACAGCGGCGGTTCGATCAGGCCGATGACGTGTACCACCGCGTTCCGATGTGCCAGCGCGTACCACATCAAACGGAGATGGTACTGAACCAGATTGAGAAGCTTCTGCCATTTCCCTCTCGACTCCTCTTGGCTGCCGCGCAGGTTCACCGTCTTTGTTCCTTGGCGCAGACCTGCATAGTCCGTGCGGTCGGAACTGATCAGTGTGAAGGGGATGCCTGCGTCGCTCAGCCCGTTGCAGAAGCCGCGTTCATAAATATTCTCGTATCCGTGCGACACAAGGATCAGGGGCCGTTCTTGTGTTGTCTCGGCGGTCGCGCTGCTGGGACTCGGATACACCGTCAGATTCCTCTGTTGTTCGGTTGGGCGGCGGGCAGGGTATCGCCCAGACCCTCCTGGGTCCAAGCCCGTGCCGCACGCTGGATGGCCCTCAGGATCTCACCGGCCGCGCTGTCATAGGTGTACGCTGCTATTTCTTGCCGTGCGGCCGCTGCGAACCGTTCGTACAGCGCGGCATCTTGCAGCAAGTGGGTAGCGGCCTCGGCCCAGGCCGTCACGTCCAGCGGCAGCACATAGCCATTGATCTGATCCATGATCAGTTCACCGGCGACGCCCGCTACGGGGGTGACCATGACCGGGACACGCGCCGCACAGGCCTCGTTGGCGACGATCCCCCAGGGATCCCAGAGCGTGGGGAACAGCAGAATCTTCGCTGCGGCATAGCGCGTTGGCAGATCGGCTTGTCTGGCAAAACCGAGGAAGTGCGCGTCGACATCCTTGGCCGCAGCGGTAGAACGCATCTCTGCTTCGAGCGCTCCGGCGCCGATGAAGGCGATGGATGCGCGGCGCCCCAGCCTGCGAGACACGGCCGAGACGACTTCGAGCGCGAACAGCGGATTCTTGACCTCGGCGAAGCGCCCGCTGAAGATGAAGTCGTATTGCTTTTCCACCGGAGGCGCTGCGAAGAAGATCTCGTTGTTGGCACACAGCCGTGCCTTGAAGATCAGCTCCTCGGGGATGCCATAGAGTCGATAGAGTTCCGTGGAGCCGTTGCTCGCGCCGACGAAGGTTGACGACCGCGGATAGATGTGTCGGCGCAGCCACTTGTGCACCCTCGTGAGCGTGGTTTCGGAAATCGCCGTGCCATCGGTCCATGGCACATGGTGAATCTTGTGGAGCCGGCAGTACAGGTAAGCGAACAGATACGTCGGATTGAAACCCGTCGTGATGACGACATCAGGCTTGAATCTGCGCAGCGCTGACCAAACGTCCGGGTTGATATGCACTACCTTGTCGTGGAGCATCGTGAAATGTTCCGTGAGGTACTCGTGCGAGAACTCCGACGAAGCGATGTCCCACTGCCTGATTGGTTCGAGGGCGCTGCAAAAGATCACATGCAGCTCGATCGCAGGGTCACGAGCCATCACCTCGAACACCGGATTTCGGTAGGGGGCCGGACAGTTGATGACGATCGCGACTCGTGTTCGCTTTTGGCCCGGCAAGGCTGGAGGGTTTTCCATGTGTGAGCACTCAGTTCAGGACGACCGACGTGGCCTTCACGCCAGCATTGGTCACACGTTCTTGCGGGGGTACGTGATCGGCCGCAAAGGCTAGGAACTCATCGAGCAATCCCCAGCCACGGAAGCTCTCGAGCTCCCAGGAATGTCCCCACAAATGGAACACGCCATCGCGCTCCTGGGCATACAACAGACTGGCCTTCATGAGGGACAAGAAGTCGCTGGATTCCAGCGCCTTCAGTGCCATCGGCAGTCGTTTGCGCCAGCGACCGTACCGCATCCAGTTCCTCATATAGACCGCGCGCGAATGTGGATAGAACTGCAGGGTGGTAGGGCGTTCGAAGTCTTCAAAGGCGCCATCGAACTCGAGATTGACAGTGGTCCTCGCATGGGCAAATCCTTCCGACTCGACCAGCGCGCGATGCTCCTGACGATACTTGCCGCCGGGATAGCAGAATCCACGCACGGCGTGGCCAACAATGCCTTCCAGGGCGGTGCGGCCATCATGGATCTGCTGGCGTGCTGTGTCGGTATTTACCTCGGTCAGATAGCAATGGTCAAGGGTGTGTGAGCCGATTTCACACACGGTGTCAAGCTCCCGCAAGCCGGCTGCCGACAGTACCGGCAGGGAGAAGCGGTCGTTGTTCAAGGGCACGTAGAACGTGCCCTTGAAACCATGCCGGTTCAGCAACTCCGCGAGTCGCAGATCCAGCGGGTGACCGTCGTCCCACGAGCTCGTGAACTGCATCTCAGGCCTTTGCCGCCACGCCGGAGATCTGATAGTTGCCGAAGCGGGAGTTGTTGCGAACATCCGGGAAGATGCCTGCCTGCACTGCTTCCACCACACGCGGCAGATAGGTCTGCACTGAATGGTCGCACTTGAAGCCCAGGCGCTGAGCTATTTTCTCGAACGACACACGATAGTTCCGAGGATCGGTATCGCCGGCGCGGTATTCCACCTGCGTACCCGGCAGGTGCTTCTGGATCTCTTCGACGATCATCCGCTTCGTGAACTGCTGCGATGTATCGCCGACGTTGAATACTTCCCCGCGCACGCGCTCTGAAGGTGCCGTCAGCACGGTCATGATGGCCTTGGAAATGTCGCGGATGTGGCAGTACGGACGCCAGGTGTCGGCGTCGTACACGAGCAGCGGTGCGCCCGACGCGAGCTCCCAGCCGAACTGGGACACGGTGAGGTCGAAGCGCATGCGGGGCGACAAGCCGTATGCGGTGGCAATGCGCAGCACGGTTCCGCAAAACTCCGCCTGCTTGGTGCTCTTGAGCAGATGCTGCTCGACGTCGATCTTCGTGCGTGCGTAGAGCGACTGCGGATTGAGTTCGCTGCCTTCGTCGGCCAAGGTCGCCGGATCGTGGATGCCGTAGTTGCTGCACGTCGAAGTGAAGACGAAGCGCTTCACGCCCAGCTTGTCGAGCGACTCGATCATGCGGATGGCGCCGTCCTGGTTGACGCTCACCGCGAGTTCCGGATACTTCTTGCAGATCGGGTCGCCGACCAGCGATGCCAGCAGCACGACATCGGTGGCACCCTTCGCTGCCTGCGCGAAGGTCGCTTCGTCCCGCAGGTCGCCACGCACGAAGCGCAGGCGCTCATGGTCGAGAAGGTGCTGGATGGCGAATCCATTGTCGTAGAGCAGTTGGTCCAGCAGAGTCACCTTGGCCCCTGCGTTCAGCAGCAACGAGGCCAACACGGAGCCGACGTAGCCGGCGCCCCCCACGATCAAGACATTGCGGTCACTGAAGTTCATTTGGTGGTCCTTTCAAGGCTGTTCAAAATGGCATAACAGATAGCACGCCGCTATGGGCGCAGGGCGGCAACGGCGTCGTGGTACACCTCTACGAGTCGTTCATAGTTGGCTTCAGGTGTGTAGCGCTGCAAATAGGTTTCGCGTGCGCGCTGGCCCATCTCGGCCATGCGCAGTGGGTTGTCTCGTGCCCAGCGCACCTTGGCGGCCAGGTCCGCTTGGTCGCCAGCGTTGAAGTGCAGTCCGGTGCGACCGTCTTCCACAAGCTCGGCGAGTGCGCCGAGGCGCGAGGCAATGATGGGCAATCCCGCTGCAAAGGACTCGGCGACGACCATCGGGAAGCCTTCGTAGACCAAGGAAGGCATCACGATGAAGGCCGCTCGGCGCATCACCTGGGTCAATGCATCGTCGTCGACGAAACCGACCGGCCGGAAATGCTTCGACGCCGCAGCCCGAACCTGGTCGGACAAGGGGCCCCCACCGCCGACGACGTCGAGATCCACATCGAGCGACCTCCAGGCTTCGATGAGTACCCGAAGCCCCTTCTCTTCGCTGAGGCGCCCCACGAACAGTCCGCCCCCGCGAACGGCATTCAGATCAGCATCCGTGTGGCGATCCCGGGTGAAGTTCGGCTTGACCACCACACGTTCTGGCGGTAGCCCCGCCTGCAACATCTTCTCGCGTGCGAACTGGCACAGGGCAATGTAGCGAGTGACCTTGCGGCTCCAGGTTCCGATCGCCTTGTGCAGTGAAAGCGACACCACCACAGCGGCAGATGCGGGGCGACTCTCCCGATAGCATTTGTAGCGGATGGCGGGCCATGCGATCGTTCGACCGACGCACTCTTCGCAAACCGCCGAATCACGCAGAAGAAGCCCGTTCGGGCAAAGCAGGCGGTAGTTGTGCAGTGTCTGCACCACGGGGACTGCGTGCCGCGCGGCCGCATAGTAGACCGACGGGGAGACCTGCGGCAGCGTGTTGTGGACGTGTACGACATCCGGCTTGGAGCGTTCGATCAGCCGGGCTACTTCAGAATAGCTGTCGGAGGCCCAAACAGAGTTCGCCGCAAGTTTGACAAGGCTCGCGTTGTCGATCTGCCGATTGTCCTTCGTGTATTCGATCACCTCGTGGCCGTTCGAGCGCAGGAGATCGCATTCCTGGTCGAACACCGCATCTTCCCCACCACGGATCGAATAGCGGTTGTGTACAAGAAGAATCCTCATGGGCTGCGACGCGGTGACGTGCTCCGCGACATGGAACGGATCTCGGTGTCTTGCAGCAACTCGGAGCACGTCACGCGCTTCACGCTTCGAGCGCCTTGCCCAGGCTGGCGACGACCCGCTCCACATCGCCGGTGGACAATTGCGGGTGAAGAGGGATGGTGAGTTCGCGTTCGCAGTACCGCTCGGTTTCAGGCAGTACGATGCCGGGGAATCTGTTTCGGTAGTACTCGAAATGATGAATGGGGGGGTAATGCATGCTGCTTTGCACCCCCTGCGCCCGCATGCGCTCCATGACCTGATGCCGGTTGGTGCCCTCTGGCAGGAGCACCGGCATGATGTGCGCGGACGTCTCGTGGTCGGGCTTGAACGGCACTTGTACCGAAGGCAGCGTCCGCGCGAAAATCTTGCGGTAGTGCGCCGTCAGTGTGCGTCGCGTGTCATTCCAACCGAGCAGCCGTTCGATCTGCACCAGTCCCATCGCGGCGCGCAACTCGTCCATCCGGTAGTTGTGGCCGCAATCGACCACGTCATAACCGACAGCTCTGCCGCGTGCACGGTCCAGCGTGCTGGCCGTCATGCCATGCGCGCGCAGCACGCGGGCGCGCTGACGCCGCTTCTCGTCGCGCACGATCATCATGCCGCCTTCGGCGGTGGTCATGTTCTTGTTGGTGAAGAAGCTGTACGACGCGGCTTCGCTCAGCGTTCCGGTACCGCGCATGCCGGCGGCATGGGCGGCGTCCTCGAACAGCAGCAGCCCGTGCTGGTCGGCGAACTCGCGCCACCGCGCGGCATCCATCAGGTAGCCACCATAGTGCATCAGCATCACCGCGCGCGTGCGCGGGCTGAGTTTGCGGCGCGCGTCTTCGAGCGACAGGTGTGGACAGCTCACGCCTTCGATGTCGACGAAGATGGGTGTGGCCCCGCTGTGAAGAATCGTGTTGGTGGTCGCCACGAAGGTGAGCGACGGCACCAGCACCTCATCACCCGGGCCGATGTCGAAAGCTTGCAGGCTCAACTGAAGCGCTGCTGTTGCCGAGTGAACAGCAACGGCGTCGTCGGCGCCATGCATCTCCGCAAAAACCTTCTCGAAGCGGCGCACACGGTCACCCATGGTGAGCCAGCCGTCGTCGATGACGGCGCACAGCGCCTGTTTCTCGGGTTCGCCCAGGCAAGGCGCACCCAGTTCGATCAATGGCTCACTCGTCGGCTGCGGCATTTGCGCTCCTGAGAATCTGTGAAGCGGCTTGCTCTTGCGCGCGGCGCAAGTCTTCGATGCGGCCAATGTCGATCCACTGACCCGGGTGCGGGTAAGCCGATACGGGGGTGGAACTGCCGAGCAGGGAGCGGATCAGTTCGTCGAACCCGAACGGAACGTCACGCGGGATGAAATCGAAAATGCCCGGCTCCATGCAATAGATGCCGGTGCTGACGCAAAAGCGCTCGGTCGGTTTTTCGCGAAAGCCGACGACGCGACCCGCCACGTTGTCGAGTACACCGTATTCGATCTTCACGGTCTGGTCGATGACCACGACAGTGAGCAGCGAACCTTTGGACCGATGATCCGCCAGCAGGGCAGGAATATCGAGGTCAATGTAGATGTCGGAATTGGCAACGATGAAACTGCCGTCGAACAGATCGCGAATGGGGCTCAGCGGTCCGATGGTTCCGAGAGGCTTGTCCTCATCGATATACTGAATGTCGATATTCCAACGGCTGCCGTCACCGCAGTAACTGCGAATCAAGGGGCCAAACTTGCTGACGGTGATGAAAACCGTCGATACTCCCGCTTCGCTGAACAGTTTGAGCATGTTGTCTATGACAGTGCCTTCGCCGATTGGCATCAGTGCCTTGGGCAACACGGTCGAATAGGGAGCCAGGCGGGTGCCGCGTCCGCCGGCCTGAATCACTGCCTTTAGTTTGCTCATGTCATTCCTTTGTGCATTAGTACCGAGGTCTGGAGACCCAGCGCTCGTTCGATCGGTCGATCGAAGACTTCGTCCAATGCTGACAATACGTTATCAAAGTCTACGAAGGGTATCCCGCAATACCAATCGCTCATACAAGGGGGCGCTGTGATCGAATGCACGGCGCGTGACTGCAGCGACAGCCTGCCACCTTCACGCGCAGCTTCAGGCCGTCTGCGACAGTTCGGCCGCGGGTGCCGAATGGCCCGGAAGCTCAGCCTCGGTCAGGCGCAGTTGTCCCGCAAGGTGATCGGCCAACCGCAGGCTGAGCGCGCAGATGGTGATGGTGGGAAAGTTTGCTCCGCACGTCGGAAATACCGAACTGCCCGCCGCATAGAGATTCGACATGCCATGAATGCGACAGTCGCGATCCACCACCCCTCGGCGTGGTGAGTCATTCATCCGCGTCGTGCTCATGTGGTGCCAGGTTCCAAGGTTGTCGGTCGGCGTCCCTCGCGTGTAGGGCCACTCGCCGCCTTCGATCGGCGGCGGCAGGTCGACATCGGCCACTTCGGCCACGCGCAGTTCGTCGGCGAAGACTGCAAGCGATCGATCGACGGTGCGCTTGACTTGATCACCCAATCGCCAGTCCATGCGAATGCGCGGGACGCCAAGTGCGTCACGCTGGTCAGACAGCGTCACGCGGCTGTTGCGGTCAGGTGCAGGCTCGCAGATGACGGTGATCTTGATCTCCTTGATCAAGGCCTCCGGCTGGAGCAGGCGGGCGAGCACGAAGCTGCTGGTGTTGATCGGGTGCCGGGCCAGCAGGGACAAGTCGCCCAGGAGGGTGTAGTCCGGGTCGGCCTTTGCATGCAGGCGGTGCTTCATCCTGATGACGGCCTCCGCCTCGTCGGTCCCGTCGCCTGGGAACACCGACGCGAACCACAGCTGCGAATTCAGAAGGCCTTCGCGCTCCTGCAGCTTGGGATCGAGCGAGAACTGTGAAGAGACATAGGTCCCGTTGGCCGACACGGCACGATTGAGGAAGTGGAACTTGATGTCATAGAGCTTGTTCCTCTTCCACTGAGGCCTGAAGCGCACGTTCCCGACATGGACGCGCGGATGATCGGCGAAGTAACGACCGACCAGGTCGTTGGCGTTCCCGAGGCCTGCTGCTTGCGCCTTGTTGGACGCGAGCAGCAGGCGCGCGTTCTCGATGCCGCCACAGGCAAGCACGAACTGCCTGGCTTCCACGGTGAAGCGGCGGCCGGTCAGGGTGCGGACATGCACCCGTCTTGCCGTCGTGGCACCGGGATCTGTCTCGATGTCGACCACGTTGGCATGCAGACAGATCCTGACGTGCTGCGAGCGCTTCAGATCGTCGTGGTAGACATCTCCCAGTCTGGACGGTGAGCTGAACTGCGAGAGGATGTCGTGCACGCGCCCGGTCGGCAGCGGAATGCGGCGCACATCCTTGCGATCGATCGCCGACACCCAATGCTTGATGTCGTAGTTGTATGGGCCGAGCCGAAGTATCGGATGGGCCCGCTCATAGTAGGGGTCGAGGCTGCTGCGTTCGAATGGCCAGCCGCTGTCGGGAATCCATTCGCGGGTTTGCATCTCATGGGCACGCAGCGGCCCGCACCATCCGCCCCAGCAGTTGCTGCTGCCGCCGAGAAAGCGCGATCGTGCGCCGTCTGCCCATGCAAACCGCAGGCCGATGTTCTCACCACGGTTCAGGTCGCGTGTTTCATCGTCGGCCACGAGGCCGCCGCTCTCCAGCAGGATCGCGTCGATGCCCTGACGTTCGAATTCCAGCGCGAGCGTGATGCCCGCGACGCCGCCGCCGACGATGCACACGACGCTGCGCAGCGTCGTGCCTTCCGCTACTTCTCGCGCGTCAACAAACATCCGCACCCCCTTGTTTGCTCGTGCTCCACCCGCTCTGCAAGGTTGAGGTGGCGGCTGGTCTGACTATCGGGCCCAGGCCGGCTCGGTATGTCGCGCAGCTCGTTGACGGCCCGCTCCGATGCGTACTCATGGGTGCGCCCGATCCCCGATGCCCGCTCCGTGCATTCGAACAAAATCCGCGTAGGCCTGTTGCATCCCGCTGGACAGCGGTGTGCTCGCCTGCCAGCCCGTACTGGTGAGCAGGCCCGTGTCCATCAGCTTGCGCGGTGTGCCGTCGGGCTTGCTGCTGTCGAAGATGATGCGTCCCGTGAACCCGGTCGTCGACTTGACCAACTCCGCCAATTCCTTGATCGTGACATCGGTGCCAACGCCGACGTTGACCAGGGGTGGCTCGAAGCGACCGGAGATGCTTTCATCGCTCCCGAGCAAACGCGTGTAGGCGTCGTCTGGCAGCGACATCAGATGCACGCAGGCGGAAGCCATGTCTTCGCTGTACATGAATTCGCGGCGTGGCGTGCCCGAGCCCCAGACGCTCACGCTTGGATCACCGCGCAGCTTGGCCTCATGAAACTTTCGCAGCAGTGCCGGTATGACGTGACTGTTCTGAGGATGGTAGTTGTCACCCGGTCCGTAGAGATTGGTCGGCATTGCCGACAGGTACCGAGTACCGTACTGCCGGTTGTAGCTCCAGCACATTTCTATGCCGGCGATCTTCGCCAGTGCATAGGCGCGGTTGGTCGACTCCAACGGGCCCGTGAGCAGGTAGGACTCTTTCAGCGGCTGCGGGGCCAGTCGCGGATAGATGCAGCTCGAACCCAAGAAAAGCAGACGGTTGACACCCGTGCGCCAGGCAGCATGGATGACGTTCGTCTGAATCGCCAGATTCTCGCGAATGAACTCGGCCGGATAGGTGTTGTTGGCGACGATGCCGCCGACCTTGGCCGCTGCAAGAAACACGTACTCAGGCCGCTCGCGCTCGAAGAAGGCTTCGGTCTGCCCCGCATCAGAGAGTTCGAGGTCGGCGTGCGTGCGGGTAAGCAGTTGCTTGTATCCCTTGGCTTGCAAATGACCCAGGATCGCCGACCCGACGAGGCCGCGGTGGCCGGCAACATAGATGCGAGCGTTCGTGTCCATACGGTTGCAGCGCTCCTAGGTCATGCGCTGAATGGCTGGTCCGCCGTGCCGCGCGCAGCCTCGCTTGCAGCAGGGGCCGTGACTCCAAGGGCTGCAAGGTGCTGAGCCAAGGTGCGAACCGGCAGCCCCACATGCTTCGCGTGCACCAACAGGTCATGCAGCATGGCGTTGTGCTCTGCTGTATGCCCTGCGGCACCGGGGTGCAACATCAGGATGGGCCAGCAACGGCCCTGAGCGGCTTGCTCGATGACGCGGACGAACCAGTCTTGTGTGCGAACCGAACGGCCCGTGAAGGCGCCGAAAGCAATCCGACGCAAGGCATAGCGGTTGACGGTGCCCTCGTTGAGCCCGAACCAAGGCACGCTGGCCGACGCGAACAGCGGCTGAACCTGCTTGCGCGCAGCTCGGGTGCTCGTTCCCCAGCGGTAGATGAGATTGGAGATCGACAGGCCCTGCGCCCGCAGCCGCGTTGCGCCAGCAAGCAAGTCGGCCCGCAACGCGTCGCCGTCGGGAAACAGGTCGAACGGAACCCGCGTGCGACCGTGAAAGGCGATCTCGTGGCCTGCCTGCTGCAACTCGAGCAGATGCGCATAGCCGAGGAAGCCGGGCCGTCCCACGAAATCGTCGGCGACAGCAAGGCTTGCCACAGCACCGGTTTGACCGAGGAGGTTGGCCAGCTCGAGATTGCGATCCTCGCCGTCATCCGACACCAAGGTCAGCGCCCCCTGCGTGATCTCGAGTCGTTCGGATTCGAGCAGACCCAGTGCCTTCTCTTCAGCCCGGGCGGCCCAATGCTTGATCCGCATCATCATGATTGACTCTGACTCACTCGTTGTAATCGTAGGCTTGGAAGCCGGCCAGCTTGACCAAGCTGTCGCGGCGTGCCGCCTCGTAATCGCTGTTGACCATTTCCGCGACCAACTCGGCCAGCGTGGTTTTCGGCACCCAACCCAGCTTGCGCTTGGCTTTGCCGGGATCACCCAACAGCGTTTCCACTTCGGTCGGCCGGTAGTAACGAGGGTCCACTCGCACGATCACGTCGCCCACCTTGCACCTGGCCTTGCGGCCTTCCACCTTGCTGACGCGCCCGATCTCGTGTTCGCCTTCGCCCTCGAAAGCGATCGTCACGCCCAGTTCGCCGGCGGCAAACTCCACGAACTGCCGAACGCTGTACTGCACGCCGGTGGCAATCACGAAGTCCTCGGCCTGTTCCTGCTGCAGCATCAGCCACTGCATCTCGACGTAGTCTCTTGCATGGCCCCAGTCGCGCAGTGCGCTCATGTTGCCCAGGTACAGGCAGTCCTGCAGTCCCAGCGCGATGCGCGCCATCGCCCGGGTGATCTTGCGCGTCACGAAGGTTTCGCCGCGCAGCGGGCTTTCATGATTGAACAGCACGCCGTTGCAGGCATACAGGCCATAGGCTTCACGGTAGTTCACCGTGATCCAGTAGCCGTACAGCTTGGCCACTGCATAGGGGCTTCTGGGATAGAAGGGCGTGGTCTCCTTCTGCGGGGTCTCTTGCACCAGGCCGTAGAGCTCGCTGGTCGAGGCCTGGTAGAAGCGCGTTTTCTTCTCCAGTCCGAGGATGCGAATGGCCTCCAGAATGCGCAAGGTGCCGATGCCATCCGCGTTGGCGGTGTATTCCGGGGTCTCGAAGCTCACCGCCACATGGCTCATCGCAGCGAGGTTGTAGATCTCGTCCGGTTGCACCTGCTGGATGATGCGAATGAGGTTGGTCGAGTCGGTCAGGTCGCCGTAGTGCAAGACCAGGCGCTGGTTGTCCACATGCGGATCCTGGTACAGGTGATCGATGCGGTCCGTGTTGAAGAGCGAACTGCGGCGCTTGATGCCATGCACTACATAGCCCTTGGCGAGCAACAGTTCGGCCAGATAGGCACCGTCTTGACCAGTGATGCCTGTGATGAGCGCGGTTTTCGTCATGTCGTAGGGGGCGCAGAAGCTGCGCTCGAGCAGAAGAAGAATGTCATCGGCCGGGCACGATGCCCGGTTGGGTTCGTGCTTTGCCTGCACCCACGGTCAGCACGCACGGCATCGATATGACGCCTTCCAACCGACGAAGCCGGTCGCGCCGGTCGAGCAGGAGCATTGCCATGGTGTCTCTAATGTCGCTTCAGCCTGCTACTGCAGAATGAACTGGGCTGAGCAAGCAGCTACGTCTGCCGTGTACGGAACCGGCGATCCGCCGCCCCGCTTCTCGTAGGCGAAGCTGCAGCCGAGACGCCAATTGCGGGCAGGCGCATAGTTCGCCCCGATACTCGCGTAACCGGTCTTGTCCGAGCCGGAAGGCAGAAGGTCGCTCTTGACATACCGCCCGTCGACTTCGAGGTTGATCTTCGCCGTCACTTCGTAGAGCGCTCGCAGGCGAAGCGCCGTTGACACCTCGTTGTTGTTGCCGGTGGGGTTTGCGCCTGTGAACACATAGCCGTTGAAGGCAGCTTCAGCACCGGTGTCGCGGACGAATTCGGTGGTGAAAGTCAGCTTGCCCGTGGGCTTGTATTCCCAGGTCAGTGCGCCGGTGACGCCGGAAAAATTCCGAGCGACGATCAGGTCGTGGTCTTCGTGGCTGTAGCTGAGCCGGGCCGCCACCTTGCTGAACCCGGAAGGTGTCCACACGGCGGTCAAGTCGAAATCGTTTCGATCGAACTTGTCCGCTGTGAATGGCCCGGGCGCCGCGCCGACCGCGAAGGGGTAGCGGCCACGCGAGCCGCGCACTGCCGCACCCAGCGTCAGAAGGCCGCTCGGCCGGTACAAGGCGCCGAGACTCAGCGTGTTCTGATCGAACTCATTGCCGACGAAGGCAGCAGCCGAATATTCCCGCTTGCGATAGATGTAGGTCGTTTCCAGCGACAGCCGCGATTGCGCTCCCAGTTGCCCGCGGGCAAGAAACTGCTGATTTCGCTCCCGATTGGCTGTCGTGGTGACCGTCGCCCCCGAAAAATCGCTGAAGCTCGCGAGGCTTTCATTCACGGAATAACTAAGCGTTCCGGAAAGGTTATTCACCGTGGCCCAGTCCCAGCCTGCGTTCAATCCATAGCCTGTATTGTTGAGCTGGTCGTTGGTGTTGTATCTGTTGTAACGAACCGCTGCGTCACCGAAGAAGCGCTGTCGGCTCACGGGTTGATTGAAGCCGGCAAGGAGGGAGGTGGTCGAAATCGTGTCGCTGGTTTCCGACCCCTTCGGAGCTCGAAACAGATTGGATTCATGGGTGAATCCCTGCGAGGCACCCAGGTAGTAAGGGTTCGGCTCGGCCACCACGGCACTTGCGGATGCAATTCCGGCGGTGACTAGCGCGAGATGAGAGAGCGTGCGGTTTGCATTCATTTGTGGATCTCCAAGGGGGCGGGCGGCTCCGGCGTCAACAGCTAGTATGCTTGGCGGTCGAAGAATACCAACCGAATGGTACGCACAACGATCTGCAAGTCGAGCCCCAAGGACCAGTTGCGCAAGTATTCCAAGTCGTACTCGACGCGCGCCTGCATCTTTTCGATCGTGTCTGTCTCGCCGCGGTGACCGTTGACTTGTGCCCATCCGGTGATGCCGGGCTTGACTTTGTGCCGAACCATGTAGGCCTTGATCAGGCGCCGGTACTCCTCGTTGTGCGCCACGGCGTGCGGGCGTGGCCCAACGATGCTCATGCGGCCCTGAAGCACGTTGATGAACTGCGGAAGTTCGTCGAGTGACGTGCGCCGAAGAAAAGCCCCGAAAGGCGTGATACGGCTGTCGTTGCGAGTCGCCTGCCTGACGACGGCGCCGTTGTCCTGGGCCCTCATCGAGCGAAACTTGTAGACCACGATCTCGCTGCCGTCCAGGCCGTTGCGGCGCTGCCTGAAGATCGCCGGCCCGGGCGAACTGAGCTTCACGCCGATGGCGATTGCCACCAGCAGCGGTGAAATCAACACGAGGATGATGGAGGAGAGAACGATGTCGCTGATCCGCTTGACCAGGTCGTTGGTGCCGGTGAAGGGGGTTTCGCAGATGCCCACGACCGGCACGCCGTTCACGTCCTCCAGCCGTCCCTGGATGATGCTGATGCCGAACACGTCCGGAACGAAATACAGCGACGCCGTGGTGCCTTGTACCGATTCGAGCAGTTCGACGATGCGTGGCTGAGAACCCAGCGGCAGCGTGATGTAGACCTCGCGGATGCCGTAGGTCGAGACATACGACGCGACATCGGCCAGACCACCCAGGCGCTTGGCCATGCCATCGACGTGGACGCGCTCGTCGGTCCGGTCGTCGAAGTAGCCGACAAAGTCGATGCCGGCGTTGTTCTCCGTGGTCAGTGCCCGGGCGACCTTGACACCCAGCGGGCTGGCACCGATCACGACCGCCGTGCGCCGCGCTTCAGGGAGCGCGGCGCGCCTCTGGATGATGATCTTGCCGATCCAGACCGCAATCCACTGCAGGACAGGGGTCGCCAGGCCCCAGGCGATCAGCACATCGCGGTTGAAGAACTGCAGGCTGCGTGTCGCGTAGCCGCACAGCGCCAGAATTGCCAGCAGCACGAGCCATGACGAAACGATGTCGACACCCGCGGCCACGAGATGGTCGCGGAACCGGTTGCGTCCGGGGAACGTCAGCACGAAGACCAGCAGGCACAGCGTCAGCGACGAGCGCAGGATGGGGTCGTCGAACCAGTGGGCGACCGCAACATAGGTCATCACCGAAACCGTCGGTTCGAGAAACGCCGCGATCAGCGAGGTCACCGACTGCGGCGCGCTGTAGAACGTTCTCTTGTAGCTGCGGTCTTCGAACATCGGTGTTTGTCAGGGGCTATCGCGTCGGGGGCTGCCGCAGTGCCATGTCCTTCCGGACCTTGCCGGCGGACGCCGCAATGGCATCATCGCCTGCAGCGAGCGCACTCGAATGAAAGCCCGCGCCACCCGGGCCCATCCGTTCGGATTCTCGCGCAACTGGTTGGGTCGCCAGACCCTCATCCTCGGGGCGCAACGCCGGGGCTTGCCTACAATTCGCAAATGCTTCACGCTTTCGTCTCGCCGCTGCGCGCTGCCGCGGCCTCCACCGTCGGGCCGGCAGTCGTGGCGCGGCTGACGCTGTGGATCAATCATCTCATCGCTTCCGAGCCCGCTGCCATCGAACACCTCGTGCGGCACGCTGGACGGAGCGTCGAACTGCAGGCCGATGCGCTGGCGCCGTGGGTGCCGGCACCGCCCGCCCTCGTGTTCCGGGTGACGCCCGCCGGGCTGCTCGAGTGGGTCGGTGACGCGTCGGTGCCCGTCGGCAGCGATCTCCAGATGGTTGTCGACGCCTCGAATCCGGCCCAATCGATGCTCGCCTGGCTGGGAGGGCGCCGCCCCGGCGTGGTGATCAAGGGTAATGCGGGATTTGCCGCTGACATCAACTGGGTCGTCGAGAACCTGCGATGGGACGCGCAGGACGATCTGGCGCGTGTGTTCGGTCCCGTCGTGGCCGACGGGCTGGCCCGTTGGGGCGCGATGCTCGCGGCCGGCCTGCGACGCACCGTGCGCTCGACCACCACCTTCTTCGACGGCGCGAACGGGCCGCTGTCGCGATGAGGCAACTCGCGCGACTGGTCTACATCGTCTTCATCGTCCTCCGCTACGGGCTCGACGAACTCGCGCTGTCCAGCTTCAGTCAGCGCTGGATTCGCGGTCTGGCGCGGCTCATCGCGATCGGGCGGCGCCTCGATGCACCCCGAGGTGCGCGGCTGCGCGTGGCCCTCGAGCGGCTTGGTCCCATTTTCGTCAAGTTCGGCCAGGTGCTGTCGACCCGCCGCGACCTGTTGCCCATCGACGTGGCCGACGAACTGGCCAAGCTGCAGGACGACGTGCCGCCTTTCCCCGCCGAACAGGCCATGGCGCTGGTGGAGGCTGCATTCGGTCGGCCGCTGGACCAGCTGTTCGCCAGTTTCGAGCGCGAGCCGGTGGCCAGCGCATCGATCGCGCAGGTGCATTTCGCAGTGTTGAACGATGGCCGCGAAGTGGCGGTCAAGGTGCTGCGCCCCGCCGTGCTGCAGGTCATCGATGCAGACCTGGATCTGCTGCGCGTGCTGGCCGGCTGGGTCGATCGCTACTCGGCCGATGGCAGGCGCCTCAAACCGCGCGAGGTGGTGGCTGAATTCGACAAATACCTGCACGATGAACTGGACCTGGTGCGCGAGGCGGCGAACGCCGCGCAGTTGCGCCGCAACATGGCCGGTCTGGATCTCGTGATGGTGCCCGAGATGGTGTGGGATTTCTGCACGTCGGGTGTGATAGTCATGGAGCGCATGAAGGGCGTGCCGATCAGCCACACGGCCAGGCTGGTCGAGGCCGGCGTGGATTTCAAGAAGCTCGCGCGGGACGGCGTGACGATCTTCTTCACGCAGGTGTTCCGCGACGGCTTCTTCCACGCCGACATGCACCCCGGCAACATCCAGGTCAGCCTCGCGCCGGAGACCTTCGGGCGCTACATCGCGCTCGATTTCGGGATCATCGGCACGCTGACGGAGTCCGACAAGGACTACCTGGCCCAGAACTTCATCGCCTTCTTCCGCCGTGACTACAAGCGCGTGGCCGAATTGCACCTGGAGTCCGGCTGGGTGCCGGGCGGCACCCGCATCGACGAACTCGAAGGGGCGGTCCGAGCCTGCTGCGAGCCTTACTTCGACCGGCCGCTGAAGGAAATCTCGCTCGGTCAGGTGCTGTTGCGCCTGTTCCAGACGTCGCGCCGTTTCAATGTCGAGATCCAGCCGCAACTGGTGCTCCTGCAGAAGACGCTGCTCAACGTCGAAGGTCTGGGGCGCCAGCTCGACCCCGAACTCGACCTGTGGAGCACGGCCAAACCTTTCCTCGAGCGCTGGATGGACGAGCAGATCGGCTGGCGCGGTCTGCTGGAGCGCCTCAAGGACGAGGCACCGCGCTACGCGAAGATGCTGCCCGAGTTGCCGAGACTGCTGCACGACGCGCTCGCGGCACAGGCTCGGACCGGCGCCGCCGGCCGCAGCGACGCTGAGTCGGGCGCGCTGCTGAGCGCCCTGCTGGTCGAGCAGCGTCGCACCAACCGCCTGCTGCAGGCCGCGCTCTACGCCGGTGCGGGCTTCCTCCTGGGCCTGCTCGCCACGCAGATCTGGCAGCACTGGCGGGGATGATCGGCGCGCGCGCCGGGAGCCCTCGGAAACCGCCACGGCTGGCGCCATGGCATCGCTGGTCCGCGCGCCCGAGGCGCCAGCCGGCTCGGCCGTGCCCTGCGGCCTTTACAATTCTGCTTTTCGAATCAAGGGCTTAGCCATGCCGATCTACGCTTATCGCTGCGAGTCTTGCGGCCATGCGAAGGACGTGCTGCAGAAGATTTCCGATCCGCTGCTCACCGTCTGTCCTGCGTGCGGGGCCAGCGCCTACAAGAAGCAACTCACCGCCGCGGGCTTCCAGCTCAAGGGCTCGGGTTGGTATGCCACCGATTTCCGCAACGGGGCCCAGCCCGCTGCGAGCGCCGTTGCACCCAAGACGGACAGTGCCGCCGCTGCGGCACCTGCCGCGCCCGCCACCGGCAGCGGTGGCGGCAGTGATGCGGGCCCTGCGGCGTCGGCTTCCGCCTCGGCCGCGGGCGGTTGCGGCACGTCGTGCGCCTGTCACTGACCCCTGCCGGCTTGCGTCCTGTCGGAAAGCGCTGAGTGAAGAAATACCTGATCGCCGGCCTGCTGGTCTGGCTGCCGCTGGCCATCACCATCTGGGTCTTGCATTCGGTGCTCGGCCTCTTGGACGGCGTGTTTGCCTGGCTGCTCAGTGCCTCTCAGGCCGTGCTGCCGACGGCGGCGCATTCGCCGCTGGAGATGCTCAAGCAGATTCCCGGTCTGGGCGTGATCGTCATGGTGGCCGGGCTGCTGTTGACCGGCATGTTCGCGACCAACATCGTCGGTCAATGGTGGCTGAGCCAGGGCAGCCGGCTGCTCAACCAGATCCCGATCGTCAAGTCGATCTACAGCTCGGTCAAGCAGGTCTCGGACACGCTGTTCTCGAGCAGCGGCAATGCCTTTCGCGAGGCGGTGCTGGTGCAGTACCCGCGGCAAGGATCGTGGACCATCGCCTTCGTCACCGGCCGGCCCGGCGGCGAGGCCGGCGAGCACCTGAGCGGCGACTATCTGAGCCTGTACGTGCCCACCACGCCGAACCCGACCTCGGGCTTTTTCCTGATGGTGCCGCGCGCCGACGTGATTGCCTTGGCGATGAGCGTCGACGAAGCCCTGAAGTACATCATCTCGATGGGGGTGGTGGCGCCACCGATGCACCTGCCGTCTCAGACGACGCGAAATCTGGCGGGTTGAACGCCGCGGCCCGCGTTCAACCCCGAGGGCTTGCGACACAGCCCCCAGCGCCCAACATTGCGCCGCCGCGGCGGCCTTCGATCCAAGAGTTCCGGAGCTTTCCATGCGTACCACCTACTGCGGCCTCGTCAGCGAAACGCTGATGGGCCAGACCGTGACCCTGATGGGCTGGGCCCACCGACGCCGCGACCACGGCGGCGTCATCTTCATCGACCTGCGCGATCGCGAGGGCCTGGTGCAGGTCGTCTGCGACCCCGACCGCGCCGAGATGTTCAAGGTGGCCGAGGGCGTGCGCAACGAGTTCTGCCTCAAGATCGTCGGCAAGGTCCGCGCCCGGCCCGCCGGCACCGAGAACGCGAACCTCGTGAGCGGCAAGGTCGAGCTGCTGTGCCATGAGCTCGAAGTGCTCAACCCTAGCGTCACGCCGCCGTTCCAGCTCGACGACGACAACCTCAGCGAGACCACGCGCCTGACGCACCGCGTGCTCGACCTGCGCCGCCCGGCGATGCAGAAGAACCTGATCCTGCGCTACCGCGTCGCGATGGAGGTGCGCAAGTTCCTCGATGCCAACGGTTTCATCGACATCGAGACGCCGATGCTGACGAAAAGCACGCCCGAGGGCGCGCGCGACTACCTGGTGCCCAGCCGCGTCAACGAGGGCATGTTCTTCGCGCTGCCGCAGAGCCCGCAGCTGTTCAAGCAGTTGCTGATGGTGTCCGGCTTCGACCGGTACTACCAGATCACCAAGTGCTTCCGCGACGAGGACCTGCGCGCCGACCGCCAACCCGAGTTCACGCAGATCGACATCGAGACCTCCTTCCTCGACGAGGAAGAGATCCGCGGCATGTTCGAGGGCATGATCCGCACCGTGTTCCGCGTGGTGATGAACGTCGAGCTGCCGGGCTACCCGGTCATGAAGTACGCCGAGGCGATGCACCGCTACGGCTCCGACAAGCCGGACCTGCGCGTGAAGATGGAGTTCACCGAGCTCACCGACGTGATGAAGGATGTCGACTTCAAGGTGTTCTCGGCGCCCGCGCAGTCCAAGGGCGGGCGCGTCGTCGCACTGCGCGTGCCGGGCGGCAGCGAGATGAGCCGCAGCGAGATCGATGGCTACACCGAGTTCGTCAAGATCTACGGCGCCAAGGGGCTGGCGTGGATCAAGGTCAACGACGCGAGCAAGGGCCGCGAAGGCCTGCAGAGCCCGATCGTCAAGAACCTGCACGATGCGGCGATCGCCGAGATCATCGCGCGCAGCGGCGCATGCAACGGCGACCTGCTGTTCTTCGGCGCCGACAAGGCCAAGGTCGTCAACGACGCCATCGGTGCGCTGCGCGTCAAGGTCGGCCACAGCGACTTCGGCAAGGCGGGTGGCCTGTTCGAGGACAAGTGGGCGCCGCTGTGGGTGGTCGACTTCCCGATGTTCGAATACGACGAGGAGGGCGATCGCTGGGCCGCCGTGCACCACCCATTCACCGCGCCGAAGGACGGTCACGAAGACCTGATGGACACCGATCCGGCCAAGTGCATCTCCAAGGCCTACGACATGGTGCTCAACGGCTGGGAGCTCGGCGGTGGCTCGGTGCGGATCCACCGCGCCGAAGTGCAGAGCAAGGTCTTCAGCGCGCTGAAGATCGGTCCGGAGGAAGCGCAGCTGAAGTTCGGCTTCCTGCTCGATGCGCTGCAGTACGGTGCGCCACCGCACGGCGGTCTGGCCTTCGGTCTCGATCGCCTGATCACCCTGATGGCCAAGGCCGACTCGATCCGCGACGTCATTGCCTTCCCGAAGACGCAGCGCGCCCAGGATCTGCTGACGCATGCGCCGAGCCCGGTCGACGAGAAGCAGTTGCGCGAACTCCATATCCGGCTGCGCAATCCGGCTGCGGGGCAAGGTGGGGTCTGACGCCGTGACGCCCGGGCTGCGGTCGACCCCTGCCGCCCCCGTGGGAGGGCGCAGCCAGCGTGGGGCGGCCAGGCTCGTCTGAGCCCTGTGCCTTGCCGCACAATCGAGGGGCGCCGCCGGGCGCCCCTTTTTTTCTGTCCGCCCACGACGACGTGACGACCCCCCGACCCCCCAAAGTCCCCGAATCCGTGCTCGTCGTGATCCACACGGCCGCGTTGGAGGTGTTGCTGATCGAGCGCGCCGACCATCCGGGTTTCTGGCAGAGCGTCACCGGCTCCAAGGATGCGGCCGACGAGCCGCTGGTCCGGACCTGCATCCGCGAGGTGGCCGAGGAAACCGGTATCGAGGTCGGCTCGCCGGCGGTGCCGACGACGAATCTGCGCGACTGGCAGCTGGTCAACGTCTACGAGATCTATCCCGTCTGGATCCATCGCTACGAACCGGGCGTCACCCACAACACCGAGCACGTGTTCGGGCTGACGGTGCCGCGCGACATCCCGATCCGGCTGTCCCCGCGCGAGCACCTGCAGTACCAGTGGCTGCCGTGGCGTGAGGCGGCCGACCGCTGTTTCTCGCCGTCGAACGCAGAAGCCATCCTGCAGCTGCCGCGCCTGGGGGCGCCATGAACCCGTTGCAGTCCTCGGTCCTGCCGCCGGCCTCGGGCGAAGACCGGTTGCGGGTGGCCACCTACAACATCCACAAGGGCGTGCGCGGCATCGGTCCGGCCAAACGGCTGGAGATCCACAACCTCGGCCTCGCCATCGAGGCGCTCGATGCCGACCTGGTCTGCCTGCAGGAGGTGCGCCGTTTCCACCGGCGCGACGCGCGGCGTTTCGATCGCCCCTCGTTCGGCTGGCCGCAACAAGGTCAGGCCGAGTTCCTGGCGCCCGAGGGCTACGACGTTGCCTACCGCACGAACGCCGTCACGCGCCATGGCGAGCACGGCAATGCGCTGCTGTCGCGCTGGTCGATCGGGGAGCCGCGGCACCACGACGTCTCGGACCACCGCTTCGAGCAGCGCGGCCTGCTGCACGTGCAGGTGAACTGGCAGGGCAGGGCGGTCGACGCGATCGTCGCGCATTTCGGCCTCAGCCATACCAGCCGCTTGAGGCAGGTACAGCGGCTCGCGGCCTTCGTGCAGCAGGAACTCGACCCCGCCGTGCCGCTGCTCGTGGCGGGCGATTTCAACGACTGGGGCGAGCGTCTCGACGGCGCGATGCAGGAGGCCGGCCTCACACGTGCGATCGCCCCGGCGGGGGGCGGCCTGCAGCGCAGCCTGACCTTCCCGTCGCTGGCGCCGGTGTTCGCGCTCGACCGCGTCTACACGCGCGGCTGGCGTTGTGTCTCGACGTTCGTGCCGCGTGGCGCCTCCTGGGCGCGCATGTCCGATCACTTGCCGCTGGTGGTCGAGTTCGAGCTGCTGGAGGCCTGAGGAGTGGTCCCGCAGGCGGGCGCGCCACCGCCGCAAGCCCGCGCGCTGTCCGAGGCCCTGGCCTGGTATGCGCATGCGCGCGCCGTGTTCAGTGGCGGCAACGAGGTGCAGTTGCTGCGCGGGGGCGACGCCCTGTTCCCGGCCATGATCGAGGCGATCGACCACGCCCTGCGCGAGGTCTGGCTCGCCACCTACATCTACGAAGACGACGCGGCGGCCCGGGCCGTTTCGGCCGCGCTCGAGGCGGCTGCCCGGCGCGGCGTGCGCGTGCGCGTGGTGGTCGACGGCTTCGGGTCGCAGCATGCGCTGGCGGCGCTGCGGGAGTTGCTCGAGCCCGCTGGCGTGGCGCTCGCCGTGTTCAGGCCGACGCAGCGCTGGTGGAGCTGGCTGCAGCCGGGTCAGCTGCGGCGGCTGCATCAGAAACTGTGCGTCGTCGACGGACAGATCGGCTTCGTCGGCGGCATCAACGTGCTCGACGATCGCCACGACATCCACCATGGCTGGGGCGACGTGCCGCGGCTGGACTACGCCGTGCGCTTGCGCGGGCCGGTGGTCGGTCCGGTCGAGCAGACCGCGCGTGCCATGTGGACGCGTGCCGCCTTCGGCCGCGACTGGCGCGACGAGGTCCGCGAGATCGCGCGCAGCCGCCGGCCGATGGCCAGCGCGCGCCGGCTGCTGCGCCGCCTGCGCATCGCCGTGCGGCGCCGCTCGCAAGGCAGCGTCGGCGAGTCCGCGCTGCAGCCGGTGCGGGCGGCCTTCGTGGTGCGCGACAACCTGCGCCAGCGCCGCAGCATCGAGCGCAGCTACATCGATGCGCTGCGCCGTGCACAGCAGCGCATCGACATCGTGTCGGCCTACTTCTACCCGGGATTCGAGTTCCGGCGCGCCCTGCTGGGCGCGGCGCGGCGCGGCGTGAGCGTGCGCCTGCTGCTCCAGGGCAAGGCCGACTACCGCCTCGCCGCGCTCGCAGCGCAGGCGCTGTACGACGAACTGCTGGCCCATGGCGTGGGCATCTTCGAGTACACGCCGGCCTTCCTGCACGCCAAGGTGGCGCTGGTCGATCAGCGCTGGGCCACCGTCGGCAGCTCCAACATCGATCCGCTGTCCCTGCTCGTCAACCTCGAGGCCAACGTGTTCGTCGACGACCGTGAATTCGCAGCGACCTTGTCGCGTGAACTGGACCGCGACTTCGCTGCAGCCCGCGAGATCACGGCCCCGCTGCCGCTCGCCGGCTGGCAGCGCTGGCTGCGCCGCGGCTTCGTGGCCTGGGTGGCGCGCCTGTACCTGCGCGCGGCCGGGGCGAGCGGGCGCTACTGAGAAGCACCGCCGGGTTTCAGGGCGATCCGACAACCGTTAAGCTACGTGACCGTAGATGCGCTGCTCGCCCGCGAGATGTTCCGATGAACGCACCCCACACCCTGCCCAGCCTCAGAGCCGTGCCCGACGACGAAGGCGTCCCGGTGTCCGTGAAGATCCGCGAGCGCATCAAGGCGCAGCGCGAGCGTTTCCACGCCAATGACAACATTGCCGACTTCATCGAGCCCGGCGAACTGGAGAAGCTGCTCGACGAGGTGGCCGGCAAGATGCGAGGGGTGCTCGACAGCCTGGTGATCGACACCGAGAGCGACCACAACACGCAGGACACTGCGCGCCGCGTCGCCAAGATGTACCTGACCGAGGTGTTCAAGGGCCGCTACGTGCGCGAGCCGGCGGTCACGGAGTTTCCGAACGTCGAGCACCTGAACGAGCTGATGATCATCGGCCCGATCACCGTGCGCAGCGCCTGCTCGCATCACTTCTGCCCGATCATGGGCCGGGTGTGGATCGGCGTGATGCCCAACGAGCACTCCAACCTGATCGGCCTGTCCAAGTACGCGCGGCTCACCGAGTGGATCATGAGCCGGCCGCAGATCCAGGAGGAGGCGGTCACGCAGCTGGCCGATCTGCTGCAGGACAAGGTGAGCCCCGACGGCCTGGCGATCGTGATGGAGGCCGACCACTTCTGTATGCAGTGGCGCGGCGTGCGCGATCTCGACGCGAAGATGATCAACAGCGTGATGCGCGGCGTGTTCCTGAAGGACGCCAGCCTGCGCCGCGAGTTCCTCGCGCTGGTCAACAACAAGAAGGGCTGAGCATGCTGGTCCGTCTTCTGTACGCGAGTCGTGTCGTGGCGCCGGTCACGCCCGAGCTGATCGACGGCATCCTCGGCCAGTGCCGGGCGCACAACCCTGCGTTCGGCATCACCGGCATCCTGTGCCACGGCGGCGATGTGTTCATGCAGGTGCTCGAAGGTGGTCGTGGCGCGGTGAATGCGCTGTACGCGCAGATCGTGCGCGACCCGCGCCACCGCGACATCGCGGTGCTGCATTTCGAAGAGGTGACGGAACGCCGCTTCGCCGGCTGGACCATGGGGCAGGTCAACCTTGCGAAGATCAACCCGTCGATCGTGCTGAAGTACAGCGAGCGGCCGGTGCTGGACCCGTTCAGCGTGTCGGGCAAGGTGTCGATGGCGCTGCTCGAGGAGTTGATTGCGACGGCGTCGATCATCGGGCGGGCGGGATAGCGGGCGACGCGGCGCAAGCCTCGCCAAAGCCGCCGCTTGCGCCTCGTCATTCCCACTCCCTTTTGCAGATTTTCTCTATTGGGACGGGGTGGGGCCGCGGTTAGAGTCCGCGCGCTTTTGCACTCACCCGATACCCAGAGGAGATTCCATGTTGCCAGTCCAGCGTCGCACCCTTTCATTGCGGGTGAAGCCGGTGGTCGCCGCCTGTGCCCTGATCGGCCTCGTCCCCGCCCTGCGGGCGCAGGAGGCGGCGGCTCCCGAGGGGGCGAGCAAGACACTTGCGCCGGTCGTCGTCACCGGCAAGGGCTTCGAGCAGCGTGCGTTCGACACGCCGTACTCGGTGACCGTCGTTGACGAAGAGGCGCTGCGCGACGCCGGGCCGATGATCAATTTGTCGGAAGCGATGGCGCGGGTGCCGGGTCTCGTCGTCGCCAACCGCAACAACTACGCGCAGGACCTGCAGATCAATTCACGCGGTTACGGGGCCCGATCGACCTTCGGCGTGCGCGGCCTGCGGCTCTACAGCGACGGCATTCCCGCTTCGACGCCCGACGGGCAGGGGCAGGTGTCGCACTTCGACCTTGCCGGGGCGCAGCGCATCGAGGTGCTGCGCGGTCCGTTCAGCGCGCTCTATGGCAACAGTTCGGGCGGCGTGATCGCGCTGGTGAGCCAGCCGGTGCGCGAGCGCTACGGCGAGCTCGATGCCGACATCGGCAGTTTCGGCCTGCAGCAGGGGCGCGTGACGGTGCAGGCGCCGCTCGGCGACGAGCCGGGCCGCGGCTTCGACCTGCGCTTTGGCGCGAGCTACATGGACTACGACGGCTTTCGCCCGCAGAGCAGTGCGCGCCGCACGCTGGCCAACCTGCGTCTGGGCTGGACCGGCGAGCGCGACACGGTGATCGTCAGCGTCAGCCACATCGACCAGCCAGCCGAGGATCCCTTGGGCCTGACGCGCGCGCAGTTCGATGCCGATCCGCGGCAAACCGCAGCGGTCGCGACCCAGTTCAACACACGCAAGACCTTGTCGCAGGACCAGGTCGGGATGAACTGGCGGCATCGGTTCGAGAACCTGGGGCCGCTGAGCGAGAGCTCGTTCACGACCTACGCCGGTCAACGGTCGGTCACGCAGTGGCAGGCGATCCCGACCTTGACGCAGAGAAACCCGACCCCGCCGCCGAACACCGCGCGCCATCCAGGCGGTGTGATCGACTTCGACCGAGACTACCAGGGCTTGGATGCCCGGCTGGTCTGGCGCTGGGCGCTCGAGGGCGATCGCACCGCCCAGTTCATCGCCGGCGCTGCAATCGAGCGCAGCGGTGAAGATCGCTTCGGCTACGAGAACTTCATCGGCGATCCCACTGCGCCCACCGCGCTCGGCGTCACGGGCAACCTGCGTCGCGACGAGAAGAACAGCGTGCGCAGCAGTGATGGCTATGCGCAAGGCGAGATCGAGTTCGCGAAGAACTGGCTGGCAACCCTGGGCGTGCGCAGCGGCTCGATCCATTTCAAGACCGAAGACCACTACATCTCCGGTATCAACGGCGACGACTCGAGCACGCTGAAGTTCAGCTACACCAACCCGGTCGCCGCGTTGCAGTGGCGCGGGCTGCCGGGCTGGAATTTCTACGCCAGCGCCGGTGAAGGCTTCGAGTCGCCGACCCTGGGCGATCTGGCCTACAAGCCGGACAACACGGGCGGCTTCAACACCGCACTGCGGCCGCAGACCAGCAGGCAACTCGAACTCGGCGCCAAGTGGCGGGATGACGAGCGCGGCCTGACGGCGGACCTCGCGGTGTTCGAGGCCCGCACCGACGACGAGATCGGCGTGGCCACGAATGCCGGCGGCCGCTCGACGTTCCAGAACGTCGGCTCGACGACCCGCCGCGGCGCCGAGCTGGGCGCAGGCTGGAGCATCGACCCCCACTGGCGCACCGCGCTGGCGCTGACCTGGCTCTCGGCGACCTACGACGACAACTTCACCACCTGCACCGCCGCGCCCTGCAACGCCGCCAATCCACAGAACCAGGCGGTGGTCCCTGCCGGCAACCGCATTGCCGGCACCAGCCCGCGCAGCGCGTTTGCGGAATTGGCGTGGCGTCCCCTCGGCACGGCAAGCACCGAGCTCGCCGCCGAACTGCGGGCCCAGGACCGGGTGGCCGTGAACGACCGCAACACCGACTTCGCCGGCAGCTGGGCGACCTGGGCGCTGCGTGCCACGCAAAGCTGGAAGCTCGCCGAGGGCAGCCGCATCGACGCGCTGATTCGCGTCGACAACCTGTTCGACCGCGACTACGCCGGCAGCGTGATCGTCAACGACGGCAACGGGCGCTACTTCGAGCCCGGGATGCCGCGCAACTGGTTGCTGTCGGTGAAGTGGCGGCAGGCGTTCTGAACACTTCCGAGCCGCCGCCGCTTGCCCGCCGCCGCCCTTGCCCTCGTCCTGACCGCCGCGCTGCTGCACGCGCTGTGGAACCTCGCCGCCAAGCGGGCCGGCGGCGACCAGCGCTTCGTGCTGCTGACGGCGCTGATGGTCGCGGCGCTGTGGGCACCGGTCGGCGTCTGGGCGGCCTGGGGCGAGTTGTCGCGCTGGGGCCCGCTGGCGTGGGCGGCGGTGCTGGCCAGCGGGCTCACGCACCTGGCCTACTTCACGATCCTGCTGCGCGGCTACCGCGCGTCGGACCTGACGGTGGTCTATCCGATTGCACGCGGCACCGGGCCGCTGCTGTCGGCGCTGGGTGCCGTGTTGCTGCTCGGCGAGTCGCTCTCGGCGATCGGCGCGGGCGGTGTGCTGGCGGTGACGACCGGCATCGTGCTGATTGCCGGCGGGCCGCGGCTGCTGAGGGCGTTGAGCGGTCGCCACGCCGCCGGTGATACGGCGGCGCAGCGCGCGCGTGCCGGCCTCGGCTGGGGCATGGCCACCGGTGCCACGATCGCTGCCTACACGCTGATCGACGGCGCGGCGGTGAAGCTGCTCGCGGTCTCGCCGATCCTGGTGGACTACTTCGGCAACCTGCTGCGCATTCCGTTCATGCTGCCGATGCTGCGCGACCGTGAGGCGCTGCTGACGGCCTGGCGCGCGCAGTGGCGGCATGCGCTGCTGGTCGCGGTGTTCAGCCCGGCCGCCTATGTGATGGTGCTGTACGCGATGCAGCTCGCGCCCCTGTCGCACGTGGCGCCGGCGCGCGAGGTGTCGATGCTGTTCGCGGCGCTGCTGGGCGGGCGGCTGCTGGGCGAGGGCGAGCCGGGGTGGCGGCTGGCCGGGGCGGCCTGCATCGCCCTCGGGGTGGCGGGTCTGGCGCTGGGCTGAGCGTGACTGCGCGCCAGGGGCCCGCGCGCGGCCCGGTCAGCGCCCGAACAGGCCCTTGACGACGCTGCCGACGCCCTCCACCACGCCTTCCACGCTCAGGCCCACCACATTGCCCAGTGCGGAGGCGACGCGCGTTGCCAGGTTCTCGTTCAGCGAGAACGCGGGGTCGTCGAGCCGGCCTTCGAGCGTGAAGTCGAGCTCGATGCGATCGTGCTTGCCCATGAAGGCCACCATCGCCTTGCGCGGCAAGCCGGCGAAATTGCCGTCGCCCAGCTCGAGCCGGCTCAGCGTCATGTGCCCGGGCGCGTGCAACTGCTGGCGCTTCACGGTGGGCGCGAGGTCGAGGTCGAGCGTGCCGCGCTTCACACCGCCTTCGGCCACCTGGTTCACATAGGGTTGCAGCGCCAGCAGGTCCACGCGACGCAGGCCGAGCTTCAGTGCGGCGTCGCGCGTGGTGCCGGTCACGCTGCCCCGCAGTTCGAGCCGGCCGTCCTGTCCTGCTTTGCTGCCCTTGACCACCACCACCATGTCGATCTGCGTCGGCTCGTCGAGGGCCGGCAGCGCGAGCGGGCCGATCTGCGCCTGCATGTCCACCAGCCGCAGCGCCAGCGGCGGCCGGCGCACCGAGGCGTCGTAGAAGGCGATCTCGGTGCCGCGCAGCTGCACCTCACCGATGCGTACCGTGGGCAGGCTGCCGCCACTGCGTTCAGCCGCCGGTTTGGCGCGCCGGCCCAGCAAGGCCGGCAGCACCTGCAACTGGCCGTCGCGAGCGCGCAGCAGCGAGATGTAGCCGTCTTCGATGCGGACGCTGCGCACGCCGAAGCGGCCGCGCAGCGCGGCCCAGAGATCCGGTGCGACCACCACGCGCGGCGCGCGCAGCTCGTCGGCCGCGGGCCAGCCGCTGCCGGGGGCCGCCGCGATGCGCAGGCCGAGGATCTCGACCCCACCCCAGGCCAGGCCCACCGATTCCACCTCGCTGCGCGGCCCCAGCGCCGCGACGATCTCCCGCTGCAGCCGGTGCGCGGCCAGCTGCCACACCACCGCCAGCGCCGCCAGCACCCCGGCCAGGCCGATCAGCGCGCCGCGCGGCAGGCGGCGTGGGGCGGAGCGGGCGGGGGACTCGGAGACGGGCGTCATGCCCGAATTGTCGCGGGCCGTTAGAGTCCCAGCGTCCATGTCAGAACCCACCCTCGCTTGCCCTGACGCGCCGCTGCCGCTGCTGGGTGTCGACTTCAGCAGCGCGCCCACGCCCCGCAAGCCCATCGTGCTGGCGCGCGGCCACGCGGTCGGCGGCTTGCTGCGCCTCGATGCGATCGAGCCGCTGCCGGATCTTGCGGCCTTCTCGGCGACGCTGCAGCAAGCCGGGCCCTGGCTCGGCGTGTTCGACCTGCCGTTCGGCCTGCCGCGCGAACTGGTCGCAGCGCTCGGCTGGCCGCAGGCCTGGTTGCCGCTGATGCGCCACTACGCTGCGCTGTCGCGCGCCGAGATCCGCGCGTGCTTCGCCGCGTTCTGCGCGGCGCGGCCTGCAGGGGCCAAGTTCGCCCACCGCGCCACCGATGGCCCGGCCGGTTCGAGCCCGTCGATGAAGTGGGTCAACCCGCCGGTCGCCTACATGCTGCATGCCGGCGTGCCGCGGCTCCTCGAGGCCGGGGTCACGCTCGCGGGGTTGCATACCGCTGATCCGCAGCGCGTGGCGCTGGAGGGCTACCCCGGTCTGCTGGCGCGCGAACTCATCGGCACGCGTTCCTACAAGAGCGACGAGCGCGCGAAGCAGACGCCGGAGCGCCTGATCGCGCGCAAGGATCTCGTCGACGCGCTGGAGCAGGGCCGCTCGAGGCTCGGCCTGCGCCTGAAGCTGCGCCATGCGCAGCGCGACGCGCTGGTGGCCGACGCCCGCGGCGACCGGCTCGACGCCGTGCTCTGCCTCGTGCAAGCGGCCTGGGCCTCGACGCAGCCCCGCCACGGCCTGCCGCCGGTGCCGGACCCGCTGGAGGGTTGGATCGTCACGGCGCCGTGGGCCAAGGCTTGCCGGAGCGCCGCATGAAACCGGGCGCTCTGTTCGGCGCCGCGAACCGCGCGCGGCTCGCGGTCCACCTGCTCGTGCTGTGGAAACTGTTCAAGCACCCGGACACGCCGCGGGCACCGAAGCTGGTGGCGATCGCGGTGCTGGCGTATGCGCTCAGTCCCATCGACCTGATCCCCGATTTCATCCCGGTGCTGGGCCTGCTCGACGATCTCCTGCTGCTGCCGCTGGGCATCGCGCTGGCCGTCAAACTGACACCCGAAGCGCTGTGGCAGGCGCGGTTGCGCGAAGCCGAGGCAAGCCCCGAGCGGCTGCCGAAGATGCTGTGGGGCGCGGCACTGATCGCGCTGTCGTGGCTGCTGTGCGCGGGCGCATTCGGCGGGTGGCTGTGGCACCTGTGGGGCGCTGCGTGACGCAGCGGCTCATGCGCCGCATCCGATGGGGTCTGTTGCTCGCCGGGGGCCTGCTCGGCATGGGCGCGGCGGCGAGCGAGGTCCGTTTCGAAGGGGTCGTCACGCGCGTCACCGATGGCGACACGGTCTGGGTGCGTCCCGCTGCCGAGGGCGGTGGGGGCCGCCGCAAACCGGTCAAGGTGAGATTGCTCGGCCTCGATGCGCCGGAGCGCTGCCAGGCGCATGGCAGCGAGGCCGGTGCCGCGCTGGCGGCGCGCGTGCAGGACCGCCATGTCACGGTGCGTCGCCGTGCGACCGACGAGTACGGCCGCGCCGTCGGCACGCTATGGCTCGGGCACGACGACGTTGGCGCCTGGCTGGTCAGCGAAGGCCACGCCTGGTCGGCGCGCTACCACGGCGATCCGGGCCCCTACGCCGACGAGGAGGGGCGCGCCCGCGCGGCGCGGCGCGGCCTGTTCGCGCAAACCAGGCCGGAACTGCCGCGCGATTTCCGACGGCGGCACGGGCCGTGCTGATTCGCGGCATCGGCAAATAGCTGACGCATCGCTGGCAGACGGTCACCGCGAGCAGCGAATTGCCAACGCCACGCACGGCGGTCAGCGCAGCGTCAAGATGGAATCGCCGCGCGCTTGCGGAACAGGCGCAACATTGCCCGCGAGCCGTGTCCGGGACCACGGGAATCAGACCATGGGTGAAGCCGCGTATCGATCATGACCACTGTCAGCTTTGCCCTGATCCTGATCGGCGTGCTCTTGAACGCAGCGGCTCAATTGATGCTGAAGGCGGGCACCAATGTCATCGGTGTCATCGGTGCAGGTCAGGGTGCCTGGATATCGCAGATCCAGAACATTGTTCTGCAGCCGTTCATCGTCGGCGGGCTGACTTGCTACGTCTTCAGCGTCGCCATCTGGATCGCGGCACTGTCCCGGGTTCCCGTCAGCGTTGCATACCCGATGCTCTCGATCGGCTACGTGGTGAACGCGATGGCCGCCCGCTACTTGTTTGGTGAATCTCTTTCCGCGACCAAGCTCGGCGGGATTGCGGTGATCATCGTCGGTGTCTGGCTCGTTTCCAAGTCTTGACACGGCGACATTCATCGCAGGCCATCAAATGACTGGCGCTCGATGAAGATACTCGTCACCGGCGCAGCCGGCTTCCTGGGGCGGGCATGCACCGAACTGCTTGGCGGGCGAGGTCATGGCGTCGTGACGACCGACCGGCAAGGCGCCGTCGAGTTGAAAGGGGATCTGCGCGATCGCGCTTTTGTCTCCAGCTTGCCGGCCGTCGACGCCGTATTGCACGCCGCCGCGGTCCAGTACGTGTCGCGAGACCTGCCGCTGATCAAGCGGAAGAATTACTTCCACGACAACAACGTGGTCGCAACGGCACGATTGTGCGAACGCTATGCCGGCGAACCGACGCATTTCGTGAATGTCGGCACCAGCATGATGTATGAGCAGAACAGGTCGACGTCGTACGGGACGACGAGCGAAATGGCGGGTCAAGGCGTCTACAGCATCTCGAAGCTGGCAGCACTCGAGCACGTCCGATCCCTGAGCAATCGAAGCGCTACCGTGATCCCCTGCATCATCGGTGGGGTCGGACGCGAAGGCCTGTTCCGCTCCTTTGTGTCGACGATGAAGAACCATGGCCTGGTCATGATTCCCGGCTCCGGCACACACGCGACGAGCATGGTGCACGTCAGGGATGTGGCGTCGCTGATCGCACGCATCATCGAAGTGTCGGCCGTGGGGTTTTTCAACGCGGCCGCGCCATCGCCGCTCTCCATTCTCGAATGGGTTGACGAAATAGAGGATGAACTCGATCTCGAGCCCGTGAGGCGAATCAGGCTGCCACTCGCCCCTGTTCATCTGGTTTCTGCCGCAACGGGGTTCAGGTTGCTGGCCAGGGAGCAACTGTTGATGCTCTCTCAGGCGCACGTGCTGTCGATCGACGAGTCACTCGAGATCGGGTGGCAACCGGAGTTCGACAACGCGCGGATCGTTCGGGATATAGCCAGGTACATCTCGGGACCTTGAGCATGCCCGTCGTTCGCATCCGCTTGGCCGCTGGTGTCGTCGGGTCGACACGATGGGAGCATCGATGACCACGACGCTCCCACCCAATGTCTACGTCGATCTCGACGGGACACTCATCGCGACCGACCTGTTGCATGAATCCGTGCTGAAACTGTTGCGGGCCTCGCCCCTCGATGCCCTGCGGCTACCGGCGTGGCTGATGCGCGGCAAGGCCTACATGAAACAGCAAATCGCGCAGCGAGTGAGCTTCGACTGGGCGCTGCTCCCGTACCGGCCCGAAGTGCTCGACCTGGTTCGTCGTGCACGTGGTCAAGGCCGTCGCGTCGTGCTGGCCACCGCCTCCGACGAGTCGTTTGCCGCTGCGGTCGCCCGGCATCTGGGGCTGTTCGACGCGGTTCTCGCTTCCGACGGGTCCACCAATCTCTCGGGCCGCCGCAAGCTGGACGCGATTCGGGCCGATGCCGCGGGGCAACCGTTCTGCTATGTCGGTGACGGATTCGTCGACTTGGCCGTATGGTCCGGCGCGGCATCCGCCGTGGTCGTCTCGAATTCGGCCGCACTCGGGCGGCGGGTGCGCGAATCGACCCCCATCGAGGCCGAGATCGGGTTGCCGAAGGCGCGCCTGCGAGACTATCTCTACGGCATTCGACTCCATCAATGGTTGAAGAACCTCCTGGTGTTCGTCCCGCTGCTGCCGATCCTGCGTTCGGCCACGCCTTCGATGGATGTCAGCGAGCTATGGATGTTCATCACCTTCGGACTGTGTGCGTCGTCCATCTACGTATTCAACGACTTGCTGGACCTCGAGGCCGATCGGCAGCATCGGCGCAAGCGCAACCGTCCCTTTGCATCCGGCGTGATCCCGATCGCACACGCGATGCTCATCGGGCTTTCGCTGCTTCTGTTCGGAGTGGCCTGGGCCTTCCTTGCCCTTCCGATGCCGGCGGCCCTGATGCTTCTTGGCTACCTGGCGCTGACGACGGTCTACTCGCTGTGGCTCAAACGCAAGATGCTGCTGGACGTCTTCGCGCTGGCTTCGCTCTATACCGTTCGCATCCTCGCCGGCGCGGCTGCCATCGAGGTGGAGTTCTCGTTCTGGATCCTCGCCTTTTCGATCTTCATCTTTCTCAGTCTGGCGCTCGCCAAGCGTTATGTCGAGATCGACGAACTGAAGGGCGGTGGTCGCTCGAGCATCAAGGGTCGCACCTATTCTTCCGGTGACGGTCTGTTCGTGCTCGCGGCCGGCGTGACCGCCGGTGAGATATCGATCCTGACCATCTCCTTGTACATGAACGACCCCTTGATCGCTCTGAAGTACCGGCATCCGCACATCCTCTGGGGATTGTGTCCGCTGCTGCTCTACTGGATCGTTCGCATCTGGATGAAGGCCTACCGCAACGAACTGCATGACGATCCGGTCGTGTTCACCGCCAAGGATCACGTGAGCCAGTTGATCGTCATTGCCAGTGTGCTGCTGGTCTACGGTGCGTCCTGAAGTGGGCAAGCTTTTCGATGTTCTGCGGATCAAACCGCAGGAGTCGATCCGGTCGGGGCGCGATTCGCAGCGTCCAGCGCCTGTTCGAGTTTCATCAGCGAGACGGCCGAAAATGCCGCAAAAATAGGCGTCAGAATCGCGCAGATCCGCCCTACGTTGCCGCCGATGCCGGCCAGGATGCCGAGCACGAATATCACCAGGAAAGTCACTGTCAGTGCAGGCATCCAAAAACGATGCTCCGGAACCAACTTGAAAACGGCCACCGAGACAATAAAGTACAGGATGATGACGTTCTGGGCAAAGAAGCCGTTGAATATGATCTGCTTGTCTATCGGGAATGCCAGCAAGGCCGCCAACAAGGCCGCGGGGCTCGTCTGATTCTCGTAACCACTGATGCCGGAAAACTTTCGCATCACGAAATAGCCGGCGAAGCATGCGATAGAAATCAAGAGTACCTTGTAGTTGAACGGGCGCTGCGTCCGATCGAACACCATGCCGGCGGCACTTATCACTGCGAACGCAACGCTCACCGACTCACGCTGCACGATCGACAGCACTAATATGATCGCCAACACACCGACACGCCGCCCGAGGTAGGCAACAAAAGCAGCGGCCACAAGAAACCAGGTCATTCCTTCTGTATATCCGGTGAGCACGGCGAACTGCGTATAGTAGGAAAGGAAACACAATGTGCCGGCTATCAACGGATACACGAGACCGCGCGTCCCGGTGATGATTTTCACCGCTTTGCCTGCGAGCCAGGCCGCACCGGTCAGGCACAGGAAGTTGGAGAACAGCGCAGCGAAGAACATGCGCTGGGTGTACCCCGGCTCGTGAAATACGATATCTGCCGGGTAATAGATACCAATCGCGTAGATGGCGTGTGTGAACAAGGCGCTGAGGCGACGAAATGTGAACGGCGCCATGGCTGCGGCCGGATCGAACGGCCGCAGGTACATTTTATGGTACTCTATGAAATCATCATGCCACGGAAATGGGTTGTAGAACTTGTATGAAAAATACAATGCCCCAAAGCCGATGATGAGAATCAGAAGGTAGAGTGCCAACCCGGATCTGAAGAATTTAACCATTGGCAAGCCTCATCTGGAGTTTGACAATTCAATGAATATTCAGGCGGGTGGGCGAGGGCAATCAAGATCGCACACGGACGCGGCGCTCCCGAGAATCGGATGAGCGAGCGTAAAGGTCAAATAGAATTTGGGCGCCGTGTGAGGTGACGCCCTGTCGGGAGTATTTATAGCCCAGACACGGGCCAAAACCCTGACGGGAAGCAGCACCGCCCTCACATGGTTTTGGGGGCGACCGCAGAGCTGGTATGTGGGGCCACGGCCCCGGGCTTCGCGTCTTCCTACTTGCGCATCAAGGTGCTCTTGCCGAACAGCGACTCGACCAGGTCCACCGCGAGCACGGCGGTGGCGTTGCGCACGTCGAAGGCCGGGTTCAGCTCCATCACGTCGAGCGAGGCCAGGCGGCCGGTGTCGGCGATCATCTCCATGCACAGCTGCGCCTCGCGGTAGGTCGGGCCGCCGTTGACGGTGGTGCCGACGCCGGGCGCGATGGGCGGGTCGAGGAAGTCGACGTCGAAGCTCACGTGCAGGTGGGTGTTGGCGTCCAGCGTCGCGAGCGCGAGCTCCATCGTGTGGCGCATGCCCATCTCGTCGATGTAGCGCATGTCGAACACCTCGAGGTCGACCTCGTGCACCAGCCGCCGCTCGCCGGCGTCGACGCTGCGGATGCCGATCTGGCGCACCCACTTCGGGTTGATCGCCGGCACCTGGCCGCCGATCTCGATCAAGGCCTGTGGGCCGCGGCCGCACAGGCAGGCGACCGGCATGCCATGCACGTTGCCGGTGGGCGTCAGCACGTTGGTGTTGAAGTCGGCGTGGGCGTCGAGCCACAGCACGCGCAGTTTCTTGCCGGCCTCGCGGCAGTGGCGCGCCACGGCGCTGATGCTGCCGATCGCGAGGCAGTGGTCGCCGCCCAGCAGGATGGGCAGCCGGCCGCGGCCGAGTTCGGCGTGCACCGCCTCGTGCACCGCGAGGTTCCAGGCGACGACCTCGGTCAGGTGGCGGTAGCCCGCGGTCGGCGGCAGCCAGGGGTTGCTGGGGCCGGCGAGGTTGCCGCGGTCCACGACCTCCAGGCCGTGCGCCTCGAGCGTGTTCTGCAGGTTGGCGACGCGCAGCGCTTCGGGGCCCATCGACGCGCCGCGGGCGCCGGCGCCGATGTCAGTGGGCGCGCCGATCAGCGAGATCTTCGGAGCGAGGCTCGTGTCGACGCTCATGTCCCCTCCGGGATTCAAATGTCCTCGGCGAACGCGCCGGTCAGGGTGTCGACGGCGTCGAGCCCGTAGTGGCGTTCGATCACACCCCAGGCCTCCTCGGCGCTCTCGACGAAGTGGAACAGCTTCAGGTCCTCGGCATTGATCATGCCGGTGCCGACCAGCAGGTCGAAGTTGACCAGCTTGGTCCAGAACTCGCGACCGAACAGCAGCACCGGGCGGCGGCGGATCTTGCCGGTCTGCATCAGCGTCAGCGCTTCGAAGGTCTCGTCGAGCGTGCCGAAGCCGCCCGGGAAGCACACCAGTGCGATCGCGCGCATCAGGAAGTGCATCTTGCGCAGCGCGAAGTAGTGGAACTGGAAGCACAGCTCCGGCGTGATGTAGTCGTTCGGTGCCTGCTCGTGCGGCAGCACGATGTTGAGGCCGATGCTCGGGCCGCCGGTTTCGAAGGCGCCGCGGTTGCCGGCCTCCATGATGCCGGGGCCGCCGCCGGTGACGATGGCGATCGGCTCGTCGAGCTGCTTCGACGCCGTTGTCACGATGCCGGCGAAGCGCCGCGCTTCCTCGTAGTGATGCGACATCGCCAGCTGCATCTCGGCACGCTTGATCGCGGCCGCATCGCCCAGTGTCTGGGCGGCGGCGACGCGCTGCTGGGCTTCGTCGCGCGGCAGGATGCGTGCGCTGCCGAAGATCACGATGGTCGACTCGATGCGGTGCTCGCGCTGTACCAGCTCGGGCTTGAGCAACTCGAGCTGCATGCGCACCGGGCGCAGTTCCTCGCGCAGCAGGAATTCCCTGTCGTCGAAGGCGAGGCGGTAGGCGCTTTCGGGGCCTGCGTAGCGCGAGACGGGGGTGGCCGCGGCCACGTCCTCCTGCGCCGAGGGGAAGTTGCGTGCGCGCAGATCGTGGGTTGATTCGTCCATGGTGCTCAGCTTACCCCGCGCGTCCGTGCCGGGGCCCGCACACGGCGCAGTCGGCCCGGCGCGCGATGCGGATCTCGGTCCATTCCATCGCACGGCCGTCGAGCATCTGCAGCCGCCCGGCCAGCGTCGGTCCGATGCCGGCCAGCAGCTTCAGCGCCTCGGCCGCCTGCATGCTGCCGATGATGCCGACCAGCGGCGCGAACACGCCCATCGTCGCGCAGCGCACCTCCTCGAAGGCGCTGTCTTCGGGGAACAGGCAGGCGTAGCAGGGGCTGGCGTCGTCGCGCACGTCGTAGACCGAGATCTGGCCGTCGAAGCGGATCGCCGCGCCGGCCACCAGCGGTTTGCGGTGCGTGGCGCAGGCGCGGTTGACGGCGTGGCGCGTCGCGAAGTTGTCGCTGCAGTCGAGCACCACGTCGGCCTCGCGCACCAGCGCGTCGAGCCGCGCGGCGTCAGCGCGCTCGGTCAGCGCCTGCACCCGCACCTCGGGGTTGATCGCCGCGATGCTGCGCGCGGCCGACTGCGCCTTCGGCGTGCCGATGCCTGCCATGTCGTGCACGATCTGGCGCTGCAGGTTGGTCAGGTCCACGGTGTCGTGGTCGGCCACGGTGATCGTGCCGACGCCGGCGGTACCGAGGTAGAGCAGGGCGGGCGAACCCAGCCCGCCGGCGCCGATGACGAGCGCGTGCGCGTCGAGGATGCGCTGCTGGCCCTCGACGCCGATCTCGTCGAGCAGGATGTGGCGGCTGTAGCGCAGCAACTGGTCGTCGTTCATGGCGCGAGGATAGCGTTGCCGTCTTGCGGTCGTGTGGCGGGCCGCAAACAAAGAGCCCGCCGAAGCGGGCTCTTTGCGAGGCGGGAAACTCGCTCAGTTCGTCTTGGTGTCTTCGGGCTTGCGCTCGGTCTGGGTCTTCGAGGCCAGCACCGTCTTGCCCTTCAGGCGGTTGAGCGCCTGCTGCAGCGGGAAGTCCTCGGCGCTGCCGAACTCGGGCAAGGGCTTCGGCGCCTTGTCCTTGTCCTTTGCGTTCGCATTCGCTTCCTCGAGCTTCTTCAGTGCTTCTTCGCGCGCCTTCTCGCGGGCCGGGTCCTTGACCTCCGGGCCCTGGCCGCTGGAGATGTGCTTTTCCAGATCGGCCTCGCGGGTGCGGATCGCGGCGAACACATTGCCCTCGGCCGTTTCGTCGAGCCACACGTCGGGCACGATGCCGGTCGCCTGGATCGAGCGGCCGCTCGGCGTGTAGTAGCGCGCGGTCGTGATCTTCAGCGCCGTGTCGGGCGAGAGCTGGCGCACCGTCTGCACCGAGCCCTTGCCGAAGGTCTGGCTGCCCATGATGGTGGCGCGCTTGTGATCCTGCAGCGCACCGGCGACGATCTCGCTGGCCGAGGCCGAGCCCTCGTTCACTAGCACGATCAGCGGCACGTTCTTCAAGGCCTCGGGCAGCTTCTTCAGCGGGTCGCTGCCACGGCGCGTGTAGAACTCCGGGTTGGCCTTGAACACCGCCTTCGATTCGGCGATCTGGCCATTGGTCGAGACCACCGTCACGTCCTTGGGCAGGAAGGCCGCCGAGATCGCGACCGAGGCTTCGAGCAGACCGCCCGGGTCGTTGCGCAGGTCGAGCACCAGGCCCTTGAGGGCCGGGTCCTGCTTGTACAAGTCGTTCAGCTTGGTGGCGAAGTCTTCGACCGTGCGGTCCTGGAACTGGCTGACCCGCAGCCAGGCGTAGCCCGGCTCGATCACCTTCGAGCGCACGCTCTGCACGCGAATCTCCTCGCGCGTGATCGTGACCGGGAAGCTGCGGCTCTCGGCCTTGCGGAACACCGTCAGCATGACCTTGGTGTTGGGCTCGCCGCGCATCTTCTTGACGGCCTGGTCCATCGTCAGGCCCTTGACGAAGCTGTCGTCGATCTTGGTGATCAGGTCGCCGCTCTTGAGCCCGGCGCGGAAGGCCGGCGACCCCTCGATCGGCGTGACGACCTTGACCAGCCCGTCTTCCATGCCGATCTCGATGCCGACGCCGACGAAACGGCCGCTGGTGCCTTCGCGGAATTCCTTGAAGGTCTTCTTGTCGAAGTACTGCGAGTGCGGGTCGAGGCCGGCCACCATGCCGCCGATCGCGTCGGTGATCAGCTTCTTCTCGTCGACCGGCTCGACGTAGTCGCTCTTGACCATGCCGAACACCGCGGCAAGCTGCTGCAATTCCTCGAGCGGCAGCGCCGCCGACGGGTTGCGCGCGGTCGCGGTCAATTGCATCGTGGTCAGTGCGCCTGCAACCAACCCGAGGGTGATCCACCCAGCCACTTTTGTCTTTGCACCCATGACGTCCCGCGTCCTTTTCGATTGCTGCGATCCAGTATAGGACTGGCTTCGTTCCTATGAGTCGGTGCGGTGTTCCGAAGTTGCCTGCTTTGGAAGACTTTGCAGGCTTTTACCTACGTTCCCGGGTTCATGTGGATGCCCGGCGCGGGAATGTCACCACGTGATCGACCTCGGCGCGGATGCCGATCCATTCGCCGAGTTGGTGGTCGTGGTGCGACGGCACATGGGCCAGGACCCGCTCGCCCGTGGCGAGTTGCAAGGTGTAGAGGAACTCGGAGCCCCGGAACGCCTTGCGCTCGATGCGGGCCTTCACCGGCGAGCTGTCGTCGTGGACGATGTCGTCGGCGCGCAGCAGCACGTCGCATTCGCCGCCCGGGTAGGCGCTCGGCAGGGGGCATTCCTCGACATCGTTCAGGTCGCCCACCGGGGTGTGCACCAGCGGGCCGTCGCTGCCGGCGACGATGTGCGCCGCCGTGAACACCCCGTGCCCGATGAAATCGGCGACGAACCGGGTCGCCGGTCGGTGGTAGAGCTGGTAGGCACTGTCCCACTGTTCCAGGCGACCATGGTGCATCACGCCGATCCTGTCGCCCAGCGCAAAGGCCTCGAGCTGGTCGTGGGTGACGAACAGGGCCGTGGTGCCGGTCTGCTTGAGGATGGCGCGCAGCTCCTGGGCGAGGCGCTCGCGCAGGTCGACGTCGAGGCTGGAGAAGGGCTCGTCGAGCAGCAGCAGCCTGGGCGCCGGCGCCAGCGCCCGGACCAGCGCGATGCGCTGCTGCTGCCCACCCGAGAGCTGGTGCGGCGCCCGCCTGGCGGCGCTGCCCAGCCCGACCAGGTCGAGCAGTTCCGCCACCCGCGGCTCGCGCTGCGCGCGCGGCAGGCCGGTCAGGCCGAAGGCCACGTTCTGCGCCACGCTCAGGTGGGGAAAGAGCGCGTAGTCCTGGAACACCATGCCGATGCGGCGCTGCTCGGGGGCGAGGTGCAGGCCGCTCGCGGCGTCGCCGAGCCGTTCGTCGCCGAGCGAGAGGCGACCGCCGGCCAGCGGCTCGAGCCCGGCCACGGCGCGCAGCAGCGAGGTCTTGCCGCAGCCCGACGGGCCGATCAGCACGCCGATCTCGCCCTCGGCGAGGCCGAACGAGACCCCATCGACTGCCGGGCGCTCGCTGCCGGCCGGGTGCGCCGCGGGGTAGCGGATCGAGACGTTTTCGAGGCGCAGCAGCATCGTCCTATGATACCGGGCTGACCTCAAATGAAATTCGTTCGCATTCGTGTGCCCCTGCTCGCTGGCGGCCTCCGGTCATGTCGTCTCGCGGGAGAGCGGCAGCGCCGCGGCGCCGGCGCGGCACGGAGCCTTGACTGAGCATGCGGCGCCTCGCCGTCGTGCTGTGTGCGCTGCTGGCGCTGCCGCTGCTGGGCGTGTTCGGCGCCTGGCTGTCACCCCAGGCGCAGAGCCTGGAGTTGCTGCGCCATCAGGCCGGCACCGTGTTGCCGGGCTACGCGATGAGCTCCGTGCTGCTCGCCGCGGGCGTGGCGGTGGGGGTCGCGCTGCTGGGCGGGGCGACCGCGGCCGCGGTCAGCCTGTTCGAGTTCCCGGGGCGGCGCGTCTTCGAGTGGGCGCTGCTGCTGCCGCTGGCCATGCCGGCCTACGTATTGGCGTTCGCGACGACCGATTTCCTGCAATACAGCGGCCCGCTGCAGACTGCGCTGCGGGCGCTGACCGGTGTCCGGGGCCCGCTGTGGCCCGACGTGCGCAGCCTGCCCGGCGCCGTGGTGCTGTTCACGCTGGCGCTCTACCCCTACGTCTACCTGCTGACGCGCGGCGCCCTGATGGAGCGCGGCCTGCACCTGATGGAGGCCGCGCGCCTGCTCGGCGCCGGCCTGGGCCGCCGCGTGCGCGCGGTGGCACTGCCGCTCGCGCGGCCGGCGCTGGCGGCCGGCGTGGCGCTGGCGCTGATGGAGACGCTGGCCGACTACGGCGTGGGCTCCTACTTCGGCCTGGCCACCTTCACCACCGGCATCTACAAGGCCTGGCTGGCGATGGACGACCGCATTGCCGCAGCGCAACTGGCGACCGTGCTGCTGCTCGTCGTCGCGCTGCTGCTGTGGGCCGAGCGGCGCGCGCAGGCGAAGCTGCGCTATGCCAGCGGCCGTGCTGGTGCGGCGGCGCGCGAAGCCCGGCCGGTGGTGTTGAGCGGGCACCGCGCGGCACTGGCTTTCATGCTGTGCGCGATGCCGGTGCTGCTCGGCTTCGTTTTGCCGGTGGCGGTGCTGCTGCGCGCGGTGTGGCTGGAAGCCCGCCACGGCGAGTTCGGCCTGCCGTGGCTGCGCTTTGCCGGCTGGGCCTGGACCAGCCTGCAGCTCGCGACGATCGCGTCGCTGGCCGCTGTGGCGCTGGCCGTGCTGCTGGGCTTCGTGCTGCGCAGCCGCTCCGGCGGGGCGGTGCGGCCGCTGGCGCGCCTGGTGTCGCTGGGCTATGCGGTGCCCGGGGCCGTGATTGCGGTCGGCCTGCTGCTGCCGGTGGGCTGGGTGCAGGCGGCGGCACCGGGCTCCAGCGTGGCCGGCTGGGTCACGGCGGCGGTCACCGGCAGCATCGGCGGCCTGCTCTATGCCTACCTGGTGCGTTTCTCGGCGGTGGCGCTGCAGTCGGTGGAAGCGGGCTATGCGCGCATCCCGGCCAGCTTCGACGACACCGCGCGCACGCTCGGAGCGGGCGCCTCACGGCTGTTCTTCGGCGTGCATGCGCCGCTGCTCACACGCTCGGCGCTGGCGGCGGCGCTGCTGGTGTTCGTCGACGTGATGAAGGAGCTGCCCGCCACGCTGGTGCTGCGGCCCTTCAACAGCGACACGCTGGCCGTCGTGGCCTACCAGTTCGCGCGCGACGAGCGCCTGGCCGAGGCGGCGCTGCCATCGCTGGCGATCGTGGTGGTCGGGCTGATCCCGGTGCTGCTGCTGTCGCGGGCGATGCGGGTGCGGTGAGTGGCAAGGGCAAGCTGGCGTCCAGCAAACCGGCTGCAGCCCAAGTCCTATCGGCACAAAAGCGAGCGATGTAGCCCAGAAGCACGAACATCACCACCGCGGCCGCGAAATGGATTGGCCGCTGAGCTTGCTGGCTTGCCTGGATGGTGGCCAACAGAGAGCATGTGCAGGCCTGCGCTCAGGCGCTCAGCAGCCCGCAAAATGCGGCCGCGTTCGACAGAATCACCTCAAGCGTATTGCGCGAGGCCGTTGCCAAGCGACCAATTCTCTTTCGCGACCTCGACAAGGCTCACGAACACGTCCTCTGGCCGGACGCCGGGGCGTTCGCCGAGCAGCTCCGCGATCCGCCGGAACAGCTCTTTCTTCTGTTCCACGGTGCGGGTGTTGTTCGCGGTGATCTGGATAAACACGAGATCGTCGCTCCGGGCGATGCCAAGATAAGACGCGCCGTAGCGGAAGTTCGCAGCGTCATGCTCCGTGATGGTCATGAACTGGTCGTCTTCGGGCACGTTGAACGTTTCGTGCATCGCGCGGTAAAGGCTGTCGAAGATCGCTTGCCGGTAGGCTTCCGGCTTTCCGGCGCGCAGGGAGAGGTGTAGCAGCGGCATCTGGGGTCCTTTCAATTCAATCCGGGCTCAACAGTAAATGCCGCCTGACTATTTCAGCAAGCTATGAAAGTTGATATCAAAGATAATCATCAGAAATGATCGAGCGCCCCCTCGACTTGGATGCCGTCCAGGCTTTCGTGCGCATCGCCGAGCTTGGCAGCTTCACGCGCGCGGCCGAAGCCATGCAGACGACGCAGGCCGCGGTCAGCCTGAAGCTCAAGCGGCTCGAAGAGCGGCTCGGTTGCCGGCTCGTGGAGCGGACGCCCCGCTACGTGCAGCTTTCGGCGCGGGGCGCAGCCTTCCTCGAACACGCCCGCGAACTCTTGGCGGCACACGATCGGGCGCTCGCCGTGTTTGTCGAAGCCCGGCAGCGCCTCACCATCGGCATCAGCGACCATGTTGCGGGGCCGGATCTCCCCGCGCTGATCGCGCGCATGAACGCGCAAGACCCGCAGCTGTTGATCGAAATCCGCATCGGATCGTCGGGCGATCTGCTTCAAAGCTTCGACCGGCGGGAACTCGACACGGTGATCGTCCGCCTGCATGCCGGGCGCAGCGACGGGGAACTTCTTACCGAAGAACAGTTCGGCTGGTTCGCGGCGCCAAGCTGGCAGCAGCGCGCGGGCGAGCCCCTGCCGCTTGCCACGCTTGCCGAGCCCTGCGGCGTGCGTGTGATGGCCGGGCAGGTTCTCGATGCGGCAGGCGTGCCCTGGACAGAAATTTTCGTCGGCGGCGGCGTTGCGGCGGTCGCTGCGGCCGTCATGGCCGGGCTCGGCGTTGCTGCATTGGCTCCGCGCATGCTGCCATTTGGCGCCGTTGACGTAGGCCCCAAGCTCGGACTTCCCGATCTACCGCGCTTGCCGGTTCTGCTTCACTCGAGGGTCAAGGACGGCCGGCCGCGCGATGCGCTTGCTGCGCTTTCGGCTGCCTTCCGGAGCGCGGTGCGAGGCTAGCTGCCAACGTGGGACGCGCCGGCCGGCCAGTCGCGTCGGCTTCCCAGGCTGTGGAGGTGGGTTCTGGTGCCTCCGACAGGAATCGAACCTGTATCTGCCGCTTAGGAGGCGGCCGTTCTATCCGTTGAACTACGGTGGCGGCGGGCTGGATTGTAGGAGGCCGGGCCGCCTTCAGTTCCAGCGGAAGATCCAGATCAGGTCCACCGCCGGGTCTTCGCCCGACTGGGCGCGCAGCGTGAAGCGCCGCGCGATGCGGTAGATCAGCTGCCAGTTGCCGGCCGTCGCGTTCAGGCCGCGCTCGTAGCCGACGTAGACGCGGTCGGAGATCTGCTTGCCGACCGTGACCACGGTCTCCTTGACGGCGCCGTCGCTTTGCCGCACCGACAGCTCGTCGAGCTGCAGCAGGCCGGCCACGTCCAGCGGGTTCTTGCCGTCGGCGCCATCGCCGGCCAGCAGCGCGAAGGCGGCGCGCTGCAACAGGAGGATGTCGCCGCCGGCGAGGCTGTCGTAGCTGCGGCCGGTGACCAGCAGCGCGAGCTTCTCGGTGCCCGGCAGCTCGGGGTCCGAGAACAGCCGCACCCGCGGCGACTGCACGTTGCCGCCGACGATGACGCCGACGCGGGTGTCGGTGTTGGCGCGCACCGCCTGGATGTCGAGCCGCGGGTTGGCGATGTCGCCCACGAAGGTGATCACGCCGCGCTCGATGGCGAGCTTCTGGCCGTAGGCCTCGTAGGTGCCGGCGTCGGTGCGGATCTCGCCGTGGGCGGCGAGCTTGCCGCCAGGCGTGGTGAGGCGCAGGTCGCCTTCGATCCGGGTGTCTAGGCCGCGGCCGCGCAGCTTGAAGCGCGGTCCGAGGTTCAGCGCGAGGCGCAGGTCGACGGCGCGCGGCGCGCGGCGTGGTGCGGCCTCGGCGTCGGCTGCGTCGTCGGCACGGCGCACGGTCACGTCCTCGCCGAGCGTCGGCGCGTCGCTGCGGCTGATGTCGACCAGGCCCTCGTCGGCCCGCACGTCGCCGTCGATCTTGATCGTCTGCGCGTCGAGCGTCAGGCTGGCCTTGCCGCTGACGACGACGCGCCGGTCGACGCGGCCGAGCACCGTGGCGCGTTCGGCGCTCACCTGCAGCTGGGCCTGCGGCTGCTCGCCGAGGCGCGCGTCGCCGCTGGCGCGCAATTCACCCTCGCCGGCCTTGAAGCGCAGCGTCGTCAGCCGTGCGGTGCCGCCCTCGAAGCGGGCATCGAGCGCGCCGTCGGACAGCGCCACGCCTTCCAGCGCGTTGCGCAGTGCGAGCTGCCGGCCGGTGACTTCGCCGGTCAGGTCGGGCCCGCCGAAGCGCCCGCCGACCAGCAGCGTGCCGTCCAGCTGTCCACCCAGCCGCCAGCCGGCGGGCACCCAGGCGCCCCAGGCGCCCAGGTTCTCGACCTGCACCCGCAGCGCGCCTTCCACCGGCGCATCGGCAGCGGGCCACAACAGGCCCGGGGTGGTGTGCACCGTCTGCGAGCCGACCACGCGCCCCAGGTTGCTGCCCGCAACCAGCTGCGTGAAGCGCCACACGCCGGCGTCGGCGGTGAATTCGATGCGTGCGTCGCTCAGGCCCAGCGGCTGGATGCTGCCGAACTCGTTGATCTGCAGGTCGCCGCCGGTGCGCACGATCTCGATGCGCGCGCTCACCGTCGGGTCGCTGTGCACGCGGAGCTGCGCGCCGACGCGCAGGTCGCCGACCCAGCCGAAGTCGGGCTGCAGGCGCTGCAGCAGGCGGGCCACCTCGAAGGGCTCGACATCGGCCTGCAGGTCGAGCTGCGGCGCGGCGTCGCCGCGGCGCTCCCAGCGCAGCGTGCGCCAGCGCAGCACCGCACCCAGCACGTCGGCGCTGCCCGGCTCCATCTGCCAGCGCAGCAGCCGTTCGTCCTGCTGCAGCTCGAAGGCGAGGTCGCGCGCCACGACCAGCGGCAGCGGTGCAGGGCGGGTCGTGCTGATGGCGTTGCCATCGCCCGCTGAGGCGGTTGTGGCGGGAGCGGCCGGCTTTGCCGGAGCCTCGGGCGCGGGCAGCAGGGCCAGCTCGGGGAGGCTCACGCGCCAGATGTTGGGCGCACCGGCTTCGCCCGCGCGCCAGCCGCCGGCGAGGCGGGCGACCAGGCTCAGCGGCGCCGGCTCGGCGCCGCCTTCGCTGCCGGGCGTTTGCAGCTGCCGCAGCGTGGCGTGCAGGCTGGCGCGGTGTTCGCCGAGCGTGCCGTCGGCCTGCAGCGTGGCGTTCGGCAGCAGCAAGCCCGGCAGGCGCAGGTTGGCGGCCGCCAGCTGGGCCTGCAGCGCGGTCCGCGCCAGCGCGCTGCCGCCGGCGTCGCTGCCGGGCAAGGTGGCTTCCCACTGGCCGTTCGCCGTCTCGACCTGGACACTGCCGACCTGAAGACGATCGAACTTGAAGCTGCCGCGCGTGACGAGCGCAGCGCGTGCCGTGCCGCCGAGCAGCCAGCTGCCGAGCGCGCCTTCGGCGTGGGTCTCGAGCTGGGCGCCGCCGGCCAGCGCACCGAGCCCCAGCGCATCGGCCAGCGGCGCCAGTTGCGCGAGGGCGGGTGCGTCGAGCCGCAGCGTCAGCTGCTCGTCGCCGGTGGCCGGCGCCCCGCTGCCACGCACCGGTGCGCGCAACCGCAGGTCGAGCTGGGCCTGGTTGTCGGCGGCACTGGCGTTCACCTTGGCGCTGAGCTGGCCGCGGCCGTCGGCGTCGGCCTCCAGCTTCAGCGCGAGCGGCTGGCCGGCGAAGGCGCTGTCGCTCAGGTCGGCGCGCAGTGTGCCGCGCAAGCCGTTCAGCAGGGCGGCGGTATCGGCGGCGACCGCCGGCAGCTGAGCGCGCAGGCTGGCCTGGCCGTTGAGGGCATTGCGGCTGCGGCGCCAGGTTGCCGCGGGCTCGCCCGGCAGCCACGCCGCCGGGTCGAAGGCCGAGAGCTTCAGGTCGGCCTCGGTGTCCCAGCGCTCGCCGGTGCGCTGTGCGCGGCCTTTGCCGTCGAGCCGGGCCGCGCCGGCGCGGGCGCTGAGCGTGTCGATGACGGCAAGCGTCGGCGTGGCGCTGCCGCGCAGCGCGAGTTGCACGCTGCCGCGCAGCGGCGCAGGCGCATTGCGCTGGGCCGGACCGAGCAGCGCGCCGTCGAGCCGCGCGTCGAATTCGAGGCGGCCGAAGGCCGGCGCGGGGTCGAGTCCGGCGGCCGGCGGCACATGCTTCAGGTCGACCGGGCCGCTCAGCCGCAGCGGCGGGCCGCGCAGGTCCAGCCCTTGCAGCAGCACGCCGTCGAGCTTGAGCTGCGCCTGCGCGTTGCGGCCGTCGATGCGGCCGCTGGCCTCGATGCGGCCGGCCGGGGTGCGTGCGTCGGATGCCAGCTGCACGTGGGCGCGTTCGATCTCCCAGGCCGTGCCGCGGCCTCGCAGCAGCAGGTCGATCTCGCGCAGCGGCGCGCGCCGCTGGTCCCAGCGGCCCGGTGCGTCGTTGCGCACCTGGGCCCGCAGCACCAGCGGCTGATCGGCGTCGAGCTGGACCACGGCGCTGCCGCTCAATTCGGTGGTCGGCGGCGGGCTGCCGGTGGCCGGCACGAACGGAGCGAGCAGCCGCGCCAGGTCGAGCTGCGCGAAGCGTGCGTCGAGCTGTGACACCGGCAAGGCGTCGAAGGGCGTGACCTGGGCCTTCGCGTCGATGCGTTGCGCCTGCATCACCACGGTGGCTTGCGCATCGAAGCGGCTCAGTGGCCCGGCGGCCTGCAGCGCCAGCGTCACGTCGCGGGCCCAGGCCGGCACCTGCGTCTCGGTGGCGCCGGCGGCGCTGTGCAGTGCGAAGCGGGCACGCAGCTGCAGTGGCGCGGTGGCCTCGATCTGGCCGCCGCCTTCGGCCTGCAGGCCGTTCCAGCGCAGTGCCAGGGCCTCGATGCGGTGGGTGGCGCCGGCCTCGAGGCGGGTGCTCAGGGCCTCGATCGGTGTGCCGAGCCCCGGCAACTGAAGCCGCTCGATGCGCAGCGCGTCGATGCGTGCCGTCAACGGCAGTTGCAGCTGCACGGGCGCGCTCGCCGGCGGCGCCGGCTCGGGCGAGGGCGCGAGCTCGACCACCACGCTCCGGGCTGCCAGCGTGCGGGCCTGCAGGTGGACAAACGGGGCTTCGATGCGCCAGTCGCCGAGCTGCAGGCCGCTCGATCGCAGCCCGTCGATGCGCACCGCGCTGCGCCCGACAGTGACCGACAGCCGCAGCAGCGAGAACTCGCTGTCGGGCCCGAGCAGGGCCCCGCGGGGCTGTTCGAGCGCGAGGCCCGGCACATGGAGGGCGGCCTGTTCGAGCCACCAGCGCGTGCCGGCCTCGGTGTGCAGCGCCTGCCACGCGGATGCCACGAGGACGGCCGCGGCCAGCGGCAGCGCGAGCAGCGCGCCCAGCAGCCAGGGCCAGCGGCGCGGGGCGCGCGGCGCGGGCCGGGCCGGGGGCGGCGGGCGCGACGGCGGTGCGCGATCGACCGCCATCAGAAGGTCACTCCCACGCTGATGTGCAGCCGCGCCGCCTTGACCTGCTGACCGTAGGCGAGGTCGATCCGCAGCGGGCCGATCGGGCTGCGCCAGCGCACGCCGACGCCGTAGCCGATGGCCGGGTCGTAGTCGTCCCAGGTCTGTGCGGCATTGCCGGCGTCGACGAAGACGGCGCCGTACCAGTTGCGCCAGTTCGGCGAGCTGTTCGACAGGCGATGGGCCAGCTCGAGGCTGCCGGTGGCCAGCACCGGACCGCCGACCACCGCGCCGTCGCGCACCGGGCCGAGCGTGCGGTAGCCGTAGCCGCGCACCGAGTCGTCGCCGCCGGCGCGGAACAGCAGCGAGTCCGGAATGCCCAGCGAGTCCTTCTTCAGCACCTGTCCGACCTCGCCGCGCAACTGCCCGAGCCAGCCGCCCGGCAACTGCTGGTACCAGACGGCCTGCAGGTAGAGGCGGCTGAAAGGGCCGCGGTCGTTGTCGGAGTCGTAGGCCACGCCGGCGCCGCCCTGGGCGCTCAGGATCAGGCCACGGGTCGGGAACACCAGGTTGTTGACGTCGCGGTGCACCCACTCGTAGTTGGCGAGCAGCGCGCGGTCGGTGCTGCGGGCGGTCGCGGTCTCGAGCGTGGTGCGGTTGTATTCCAGGTAATAGAGGCGGTCGACCCGCTCGCTGTCGCGCGTGCGGCCGACGCGCACCCGCTGGGTCTGCGTCAGCGCGCCGCCGGCGTCGAGGTAGTCGGCACTCAGGCCGAGCAGGTTGCGGTAGCCACCGGGTTGCGGATAGGTCAGCAGGTCGAACGAGGCCGTGCGTTCGTCGCGGCCGATCTTGAGCTTGGTGGTGGCGACGAGGTCGTGGCCGAAGACGCGGCGGTGCGTGTGCTCGATGCCGACCCGCGGCCCGGTGTTGCTGGAGTAGCCGACGCTGAGCGTGGCGTTTTGCACCTTGTTCTCGCGCAGCTTGGCGTAGACGATCGCATGATCGGCGCCCTCCGGGCTCTGATCGAGCTCGACCGCCACGCCTTCGTAGAGTCCCGACTTCTGCAGCGCTTCCTGGTAGTCGAGCAGCTTCTTCTCGGTGTAGGTCGATCCGATCTCGAAGGGCAGGACGTTCAGCGCCGCCTCCTGGGGGGTGCGCTCCAGTCCCTCGACCCGCACCTCGCCGATGCGGTAGAGCGGCCCGCTGTCGACGACGACGAACAGCCGCACCCTGTTGTTCGGCGCGTCCACCTCGGCACCGGTGCCCGAGAGACTGGCGTTTGCATAGCCGCGCGTTCGCAGGTTGGCGAGCAGCGTGTTCTTGGCCGCCGTCCAGGCCGACTGGCTGAACGGCGCACCGGTCTTCAGCGGCCAGCGCGCGGTCAGGCGTTGCCACCGGGTGTTCAGCTCCTTGTCGCCGGCGTTCATCGCGTCACCGAACGGGCCCTGTATTTCGAGCTGCACGCGGCCGACCCGCGCCGGCGTGCCGGGATCGACCCGCAGTCTCACGGTCGGCGGGCCGCCGGCCGGGTCGTCGTCGCGCTTCACCTCGACACGGGCGTTGAAGTAGCCCTCGGGCTCGAGCAGGCTGCGTGTCTGGTCGGGCGCGGCGGCGATCAGGCGGCCGACCTCGACCACCGAGATGTCGGCCTGCTCGCGAAAACGGGCCAGATCGAGGTGGCGCACGAGCAGCGTGCGCAGCGGGTTCGGTGCACGCACCTCGAGCCGGTAGGCGGCGTTGGCACCGGCCTCCAGCGTGGTGACGCCGGTGTCGAACACCGGCGCCTTGTCGGCCTCGGCCTTGTCCTGGGTGGCCTCGTCGAGCGCCCGGTCGGCCCGGGCGTCGGCACGGGCCGTGTCCTCGTCGTCGGCCTGGGCGCGAGACAGCTGCGGCAGCAGCACACCGCAGCCGCAGGCGGCGGCCAGCAGCAGCGGTCCGAGGCCCTGCAGCAAGGCGCCCACCGGCCCCGGCCTGCTCACTTGCTCAGCAGGCGCATCGCAGCCTCGAGTCCCTGCAGCGTCAGCGGGAACATGCGCTGCTGCATCAGTTGCTGGATGATCGCGATGCTCTGCCGATAGCCCCACACCCCCTGCGGTTCCGGGTTGATCCAGGCGTAGTTCGGGAAGGCGTGGGTCAGGCGCTGCAGCCACTCGGCGCCCGGCTCCTCGTTGTTGTACTCGACGCTGCCGCCGGGCTGCAGGATCTCGTAGGGGCTCATCGTCGCGTCACCGACGAAGACGAGCTTGTAGTCGCGGTTGTACTTGCGGATCACGTCCCAGGTCGAGTGCTTCTCGCTGAAGCGGCGCCGGTTGTGCTTCCACACGAAGTCGTAGACGCAGTTGTGGAAGTAGTAGAACTCGAGGTGCTTGAACTCGGTCTTGGTGGCGCTGAAGAGCTCTTCCACGCGGTGGATGTGTTCGTCCATCGTGCCGCCGACGTCCATCAGCAGCAGCACCTTAACCTTGTTGTGGCGCTCGGGCACCAGCCGGATGTCCAGCAGGCCGGCATTGGCGGCGGTGCGGTGGATGGTGTCGTCGAGGTCGAGTTCGAGCTCGTTGCCCTCACGCGCGAAGCGGCGCAACCGGCGCAGCGCGACCTTGATGTTGCGCGTGCCGAGCTCCCTGGTGTCGTCGTAGTCCTGGTAGGCGCGCTGCTCCCACACCTTGACGGCGCCCTGGTTCTTGCCCGCGCCGCCGATGCGCACGCCCTGCGGGTTGTAGCCGGAGTGGCCGAACGGCGAGGTGCCGCCGGTGCCGATCCACTTGGCGCCGCCCTCGTGGCGTTCCTTCTGCTCCTCGAAGCGCTTCTTCAGCGTCTCCATCAGCTCGTCCCAGCCCATCTTCTCGATCGCGGCCTTCTGTTCCGGCGTCAGTTCGAGCTCCAGGGTGCGGCGCAGCCAGTCGAGCGGCACGTCCTGGGTGAAGTCGGCCAGCCTCTCCACGCCCTTGAAGTAAGCGGCGAAGGCGCGGTCGAACTTGTCGAAGTGGGCCTCGTCCTTGATCAGCGTGGTGCGGGCCAGGAAGTAGAACTGCTCGACCGAGGGCTGGCCGTCGCGCTCGGCCAGGCCGGCCTGCAGCCCCTCGAGCAGCGTGAGGTACTCCTTGATCGAGACGGGCAGCTTCGCACTGCGCAGCGTGTAGAAGAAATCGATCAGCATGACGTCACCCGAGGGTCGCGGGCGCGATGCGCGCCGGCCGATGAGCGTCGATGGTAGCCCTGGCGATTGCGGCGCGGGCGGCCATCAACCCGCTTGCGGCTGCGGGCACCCAGCCCCGGCCGCGGGCCGATCCGAAGTTCAGCGCGGTCGCTGCAGCTGCCACTGCAGGTGCGCCTTCACGGTCGGCCATTCCGCCGCGGTGATGCTGTAGACCGCGGTGTCGCGCAGTGTGCCGTTGGCGGCGCGCTGGTGGGCGCGCAGCACGCCGTCGAGCTGCGCGCCGAGCCGTTCGATCGCGCGCCGGCTCTGGGTGTTGAGCCGGTGGGTGCGGAACTCGACCGCGATGCACGCCAGCGTCTCGAAGGCGTGCGTCAGCAGCAGCAGCTTGCACTCGGTGTTGAGCGCGGTGCGCTGCACGCGCAGCGCGTACCAGGTCGAGCCGATCTCGACGCGCCGGTTCACCGCGTCGATGTTCATGTAGGTGGTCATGCCGACCGGCGCGCCGGCGGCGTCCAGCACCGTGAAGGGCAGCATCGAGCCGGCGGCATGCAGCGCCAGCCGGCGGGCGATCTCGGCCCCCATGGCCTCGGGCGCCGGGATGGCCGTGTACCAGAGCCGGTGCAGTTCGCCTTCCCCACTGGCCTGCGCGAGCGCGGTGGCGTGCGCGGGGGAGAGCGGCACCAGGCTGGCCTGCGTGCCGGCAAGCGTGACCGGCGACGTGATGGGCGTGGCGCTCATTGGGGTAGCTTCGTGAAGGTTCGTGCCAGCGTGCGCGCCAGCCACTTGCCGAGGCCGCAGCCCAGCACGATGAACACCAGCCCGACCATCTGCGACGTGCCGTAACCGGCAGCGCCGACGAAGTCGAAGCCCAGCAGCCGGCCCAGGCCCCAGCCGGCCAGGGCGCCGAGCGTGAAGCCCAGCGCATCGGCCACGCCGATGACGAGCGCGCGACGGGTGTCGTTCTGCATGCCGGCGCTCAGCGGTTGCGCTGCTGCATGAACACCAGCTTCTCGAACAGGCTCACGTCCTGCTCGTTCTTCAGCAGCGCGCCCAGCAGCGGCGGGATGGCGACCTTGTCGTCCTGGCTCTGCAGCGCGGCCAGCGGAATGTCCTCGGCCACCAGCAGCTTGAGCCAGTCGAGCAGCTCGCTGGTGCTGGGCTTCTTCTTCAGGCCGGGCAGGCCGCGCAAGTCGTAGAAGCTCTTGAGCGCCGAGGCCAGCAGCTCCTTCTTGAGGTTCGGGAAATGCACGCCGACGATCTTGCGCATCGTCTCGGCCTCGGGGAACTTGATGTAGTGGAAGAAGCAGCGGCGCAGGAAGGCGTCGGGCAGCTCCTTCTCGTTGTTGGAGGTGATGAACACCAGCGGCCGGTGCCGCGCCTTGACCAGCTCGCGCGTCTCGTAGACGTGGAACTCCATGCGGTCGAGCTCGCGCAGCAGGTCGTTCGGGAATTCGATGTCGGCCTTGTCGATCTCGTCGATCAGCAGCGCCACCGGCTGCTCGGCGGTGAAGGCCTGCCACAGCACGCCCTTGACGATGTAGTTGCGGATATCGCGCACACGCTGCGCGCCTTCGACGTCGGAGAGCTGGCTGTCGCGCAGGCGGCTCACCGCATCGTACTCATACAGGCCCTGCTGGGCCTTGGTGGTGCTCTTGACATGCCACTGCAGCAGCGGCAGCTCCAGCGCCGCCGCCACTTCCTCCGCCAGCATCGTCTTGCCGGTGCCCGGCTCGCCCTTGATCAGCAGCGGGCGCTGCAGCGTGATCGCCGCGTTGACCGCGAGCATCAGGTCGGGGGTGGCGACGTACTGGTCGGAGCCTGCATATTTCATGGCGCGGGGAGTCGGCTGAAGGTGGCCGATTCAGTATAGGGGGCCCGTATACTCCGCCGCTGAACTCAACCCACCGCCGGACCATGAAGACACTGTTCCCCGCGATGATCGCGCTGCTCCTGACGGGCTTCGCCGCTGCGACGCAAGCGCAAGACAAGGCCGGCGATGCCGCTGCCGGCCAGAACAAGAACGCCATGTGCATCGGCTGCCACGGCATCACCGGCTACCAGGCGAGCTTCCCGGAAATCTACAAGGTGCCGATGATCGCCGGCCAGAACGCCAAGTACATCGTGGCGGCGCTGAACGCCTACAAGAAGGGCGACCGCAAGCACCCGACCATGCGCGGCATCGCCGACTCGCTGAGCGAACAGGACATGGCCGACCTGGCGGCCTACTACGAGACCCAGGGTGGCCCGCGCGCCGAACTGCCGGCCACGCCCGTCAAGGTGCCGGGCCCGGAGGTCGCCGAACTGCTCAAGAAGGGCAGCTGCGCGGCCTGCCACGGCGAGAACTTCAGCAAGCCGATCGACGGCAGCTACCCCAAGCTGGCCGGCCAGCACGGCGACTACCTCTACGTCGCCCTGAAGGCCTACGGGACGCAGGGCAACGCGAACGTGGGGCGAGCCCACGCGATCATGGGCGCGCAGGTCAAGGCCTTCAGCCACACCGAGCTCAAGGGCCTGTCGGGTTACATCGCTTCCCTGCCCAGCGACCTGAAGACGGTGCCGCAGTCGAAGTTCAAGTAGGACGCCCCGGCGCTGGCGCCCGGGCCGAGCCGCCGACCGTGAGGTCCGGCGGCTTTTTCCTGTCTGTGGTGTGATGGGCTGCGGCGGCGGGCACTTCAGTCCTGTCGCAGCGGGCCGATACAGGGGCAGGTACGACCCACCGGAGCCCCCAGGCATGTTGAAGCGAATAGCGACCGACCAGCTGCGGCCCGGGATGTACCTGCACGAACTCTGCGGTTCATGGATGGATCATCCGTTCTGGCGCTCCAGGTTCGTGCTGAAGAGTCTGGCGGACATCGAGAAGATCCGCAGCAGCGGCATCAGCGAGGTGTGGATCAACGTCGAGGTCGGCATGGACGTCGACGGCGGCGCCAACGAGACCGAGGTGCGCGAGGAGATCGAGCGCGAGCTCGAGGCCGCGGCCACGGCGCCGAGCCCGCTGATCGACTTGCCGCGTTCGCGAGACGAGCAGTTGGCGCAGGCGCGCAAGCTGATTGGCCGCTCGCGCGAGGCCGTGACCTCGATGTTCGCCGAGGCGCGCCTGGGGCGCGCGATGGACGTCGGCCAGGGGCGTCGGCTCGTCGAGGAGATCGCCGGTTCGGTGATGAGCAATCCCGGGACGCTGCTGAGTCTGGCGCGATTGAAGACCCAGGACACCTACACCTACCTGCATTCGGTCGCCGTGTGTGCGCTGATGGTGTCGTTGGGGCGTCAGCTCGGGCTGTCCGATGCGCAGGTGCGCGAGGCCGGCCTGGCCGGGCTGATGCACGACCTCGGCAAGGCGGTGATGCCGCCGCCCGTGCTCAACAAGCCGGGCCGCCTGACCGACGAGGAGTTCGCGATCATGCGCACCCACCCGGAGCGCGGGCACGCGCTGCTGCTGGAGGGCGGCAGCGCGCCGCCCGAGGTGCTGGACGTCTGCCTGCACCACCACGAGAAGGTTGACGGCAGCGGCTATCCGTACCAGCTCGCCGGCGATCAGATCTCGCTGCTCGCCAAGATGGCTGCCGTGTGCGACGTCTACGACGCGATCACGTCGGACCGACCGTACAAAATGGGCTGGGACCCGGGCGAGTCGCTGCGGCGGATGGCCCAGTGGAAGGGGCATTTCGATCCACTGGTGTTCCAGGCTTTCGTCAAGACGGTCGGCATCTACCCGGTCGGCTCGCTGGTGCGCCTGCATTCCGGGAGCTTGGCCGTCGTGATCCAGCAGAACCCGGCATCGCTGCTGACGCCCAAGGTCAAGGTCTTCTTCAGCACCAAGTCGAACCAGCGCATCGTGCCGGAGGAAATCGACCTGGGCAGCCCGTGGTGCAAGGACAAGGTGATGGGCTGCGAGCCGCCGGACAAGTGGTCGTTCAAGGACATCGACCGGCTCTGGGCCGGGGAGGCCGCCAGGCCCTGAGGGACTTGCGGTGCCTGTCTACACTCGGCGGTCGTCCGCTCGAGCGAAGAACCGCCATGCCGTCCCTGTTCCGATTCCCGCTGGCGCTGCTGCTGGCCGCGCTGGCTTCGTCCGGCCCGGCCCAGACGCTGCGCTGGGCCAGCCAGGGCGACGTCCAGACCCTGGATCCGCATTCGCAGAACGAGTCGCTGACCAACCAGATCAACGGCCAGGTCTACGAGTCGCTGGTCAACCGCGACAAGCAGCTCGCCATCGAGCCGGTGCTCGCCACCGAGTGGCAGCAGCCGGCACCGACGCTGTGGCGGCTGAAGCTGCGCCCGAAAGTCAGCTTCCATGACGGCAGCCCGTTCACGGCCGACGACGTGGTGTTCTCGGTGCTGCGCGCGCGCGCGGCCTCGTCGGGGATCCGCGTCTATGCCAGCGCGCTCGGCGAGCCCAGGCAGGTCGATGCGCTGACGGTCGAATTCAGGCTGGCGCAGGTCAACCCCATCTTCCTGCAGCACCTGAGCACCGTGCAGATCATGAGTCGCGCCTGGAGCGAGAAGCATGGCGCGACCCGGCCGCTGGACTTCAAGAACAAGCAGGAAGGCTATGCGTCGCTGAACGCCAACGGCACAGGCCCGTTCATGCTGGTCTCGCGCCAGCCCGACGTGAAGACGGTCTACAGGCGCAACCCGGCCTGGTGGGGCCGCTTCGAGGGCAACCTGCAACAGGTGGTCTACACGCCGATCAAGAGCGACGCCACGCGCTCGGCGGCGCTGATCTCGGGCGAGCTCGACTTCGTGCTCGACCCGGCACCGCAGGACATCGCACGGCTGCGCAACACGGCCGGTGTCCAGGTCATCGACGGGCCGGAGAACCGCATCCTGTTCATCGGCATGGACCAGGCGCGCGACAAGCTGCTCTATGGCCGGGTGCCGGGCGACCGCAACCCGTTCAAGGACCTGCGCGTGCGCAAGGCGCTGTACCAGGCCATCGACATCGAGACGATCAAGACCCGGCTGATGCGCGGCCAGTCCCTGCCCACCGGCGGCATCACGCCGTCGCCGCTGGGCGCCTACAACGACCCGCTGCTGGAGAAGCGCCTGCCCTTCGACCTGGCGGCCGCGAAGCAGCTGATGCAGGCGACCGGCTATGCCGACGGCTTCGGGGTCACGCTGGACTGCCCGAACAACCGCTACATCAACGACGAGGAGATCTGCCTCGCGCTGGCCGCGATGTGGGCGCAGCTCAAGGTGAAGGTGAGCGTCAACGCGATGCCGCGCAGCACCTACTTCGCGAAGCTGGAGAAGCTCGACACCTCGATGTACCTGCTGGGCTGGGGCGGCTCGATCACGGACGCCGAGACCACCCTGACGCCGGTCTTGCGCAGCCGCACGCCGGGAGACCAGAGCGGCGTGGGCAGCTGGAACTTCGGTGGCGCGAAGGACGCGAAGCTCGACGAACTGGCCGCCGCCTCGAGCCGCGAGTCCGACGCGAAGAAGCGCGAGGCGCTGGTCAAGGCGGCGCTGGCGCGGCACAACGAGCTGGTGCTGAGCCTGCCGCTGCATCGCCAGATCGTGCCCTGGGCGGCGCGCGGCAACGTGACGGTGGTCCACCGGGCCGACAACTGGCTCGAGTGGTCCTGGATCAGCGTCAAGTGACGCGTCCGGTGAACCGGGCTTCAGCGCGTCGCGCGCCGCCGTACGCAGTCGATATAGGCCTCGCCATCCGGCGGCAGGCCGCTGCGCTGCGAGGCCCAGACCATCTCGCCCAGGCACTCCATCATCTCGTGCTGCGCCTCGTGAGCCGAGCCGCGCCGGGCGGTCAGCAGCTCGAACGCCTGCTTGATGCCGCGCGGCTGGTCGACGCTGACCTGCTCGGTGATCGACAGGTGCATCGACAGGTGCAGGAAGGGGTTGGTGCGGCCCTCCTCGACGCTGTAGCTGGCCACCACCGCGGCGTCGGCGTCGGCGAGGTCGGCGTAGTACTCGGGATGCTCGAGAACCCAGTCGGACGCCATCGCCTCGATCGGCGACAGCACCTCGCCGGCGCGCTGCTTACGATGCGCCTCGCAGAAGAAGCGCCGCACCTCGTGTTGGGAGGGTGTGAACATGCGGCGATTGTCGCCGTGCCCGCGCCGCGGCCGGGCCGCCAGGGGCTTGGCCGGTGACGATGCCACCCGTCATCACCGATCCCGCCTTCTATGCCGTGGCCGTGCCCGCGGTGCTGCTGATGGGCGTGAGCAAGAGCGGCTTCGGTGCCGGCTTCGGTGCGCTCGCGACGCCGCTGATGGCGGTCGCGCTGCCGGTGCCGCAGGCGGCGGCCATCATGCTGCCCTTGCTGGCGGTGATGGACGCCTTCGGCCTGGCGGCGCTGTGGCGCGAGGCCGACCGCTCGCTGCTCGAGTTGCTGCTGCCGGCCGGGCTGCTGGGCACGGTGCTCGGCACGCTCAGCTTCGGGCTGCTGCCCTCGTCGACCGTGGCCGGCATCGTCGGTGCACTGACGCTGCTGTTCCTGGCCCAGCGCCAGTTCTTCCCGCCACGCGCCGATGCGCCGCCACCGCCACGTTGGCTGGGTTTCGGGCTCGGCATCGCGGCTGGCTACACGAGCTTCGTCGCCCACGCCGGTGGGCCGCCGGCGCTGGCCTATCTGATGCCGTTGAAGCTGCGGCCGATGGTCTTCGCCGGCACCACGGCGGTGTTCTTCGCGGCGGTCAATGCGTCGAAATGGATCCCGTACGCCTGGCTCGGGCTGATCGATCTGCGCAACCTGACGACCTCGCTGCTGTTGATGCCGCTGGCGCCGATCGGCGTGTGGATCGGCGTGCGCCTGGCGCGGCGCATCGAGCCGACGCTGTTTTACCGGCTGCTCTCGCTGGGCATGTTGCTGACCGGCGTGAAGCTGCTGTGGGACGGGCTGCGCGGCTGAGGGCCTTAGGATTCGGGCCCTGTGGCGCCGTCGGCGCCGTGACCTCGGCAGACAGGACCCCCGTATGAAGCCCTTTGCTATCGTCCCCGCGCACCAGGCCTGCGGCTGCTGCACCGACGCAGCGATTCGTCGCACGGCTGCGGCCGCGTGGGTGCCGCGATGAGCGGCACGCTGCACTTCGAGCGCGATCCGCGCGATCCGCGCATCGGCCTCGTCACACTGTCCAACGCGGGCAAGCTCAATGCGATCAGCGTTGCAATGTGGCGCGAGCTCGCCGAACTGGCGGCGGCCCTCGAAGCGATGCGGCCGGTGCTGCATGTCGTGATCGTGCGAGGCCAGGGCGGGGATTTCGCGGCCGGGGCCGACATCGCGGAGTTCCCGGCGCATCGTTTCTCGACCGAGGCGCTGCGCGATTACCACGAGCGCCTGGTGGCGCCGGCGCTGCAGGCCTTGCTGGCGACCGATGTGCCGCTGATCGCCCAGATCGAAGGCGGCTGTGTCGGCGGCGGGCTCGAGATCGCGGCGTGCTGCGACCTGCGCATCGCGCAGCACGGCGCACGCTTCGGTATCCCGATCGCCAAGCTGGGTTTCCCGATGGCGCCGGACGAGCTGTCGGTGGTGCTGAATGCGGTGGGGCCGGCAGGCGCGGCCGAGTTGTTGCTGGAGGCGCGCTTCCTCGATGCCGACGAGGCCTTGCAGCGCCGGCTGGTGCAGCGCGTCGTGGCCGACGCCGGCGCGCAGGCCGCGGCGTCGGCCCAGCGCATCGCGGCGCTGCCGGCCTCGGTGGCGCGCGCCAACAAGCGCACGCTGCGCCAACTGCGCCGCGGCGGCCCGACCGACGCCGAGCGGACGCGGCACTTCGGCTATGCCGACAGCGCGACACACCGCGAAGGCGTGCAGGCGTTTCTTGACCGGCGCTTGCCGGAGTTTCCGGACGAACTGGGATGAATGTTCCGCGCCTCCACATGGACAACGACAACCTCTTCGTCGCACTGCGCGCCGGTTTCCCGGCCGCTATGGAGGGCGTGGCGATCGAGGCCGACAACGGCCTCGTCTACACCTGGCGCGACATCGAGCGCGCCACCGCGATGATCGCCAACCTGCTGGCCTCGCTGGAACTGCCGCCGGGCGCACGCGTCGCGGTGCATACCGACAAGTCGGTCGAGACGCTGCTGCTCTACCTGGCGACGCTGCGGGCCGGCTTGGTCTACCTGCCGCTCAACAACGCCTACCAACAGGCCGAGCTCGAATACTTCATCGACAACGCCGAGCCCGGCGTGGTGGTGTGCTCGGGCCGCAACTTCCCGTGGATCAGCAAGCTGGCTTTCCGGCGCGGCGTCGGCCATGTGTTCACACTGAACGATGACCGCAGCGGCACGCTGCTGGACCGCGCGGCGCAACAGGGTGATCGGCACGAAGCGGCAGTCGTGCGCGCCGACCAGCTGGCAGCCATCCTCTACACCTCCGGCACCACCGGGCGCAGCAAGGGCGCGATGCTGAGCCATGGCAACCTGCTGAGCAATGCGCGGACGCTGCAGACCTATTGGGACTGGCGGGCCGACGACGTGCTGATCCACGCATTGCCGATCTTCCATGTGCACGGCCTGTTCGTCGCCTGCCACGGCGCGCTGCTCAACGGCAGCAGGATGCTGTGGCTGAGCCGCTTCGAGGCGCGTGCAGTGGTCGAGCGGCTGCCCCGCGCGACGCTGTTCATGGGCGTGCCGACGCTCTATGTGCGGCTGCTCCAGGAGGCCGCGCTGACGCGCGAGGCCTGTGCGCGCATGCGGCTCTTCATCTCCGGCTCGGCGCCGCTGCGGCTCGAGACCTTCCACGAGTGGCAGGCCCGCACCGGTCACGTCCTCCTCGAACGCTACGGTATGAGCGAGACCGTGATGCTGACGTCCAACCCCTGCCGGCCGGAGGACGGCGAGCGCGTCGGCGGCACCGTCGGCCGGCCGCTGCCCGGCGTGGCGCTGCGCGTGGTCGACGACGGCGGGGTATCGCAGCCGGCGGGAGAGGTGGGCAACATCGAGGTGCGCGGCCCGAACGTGTTCTCGGGCTACTGGCGCATGCCGGAGAAGACGGCCGAGGAGTTCACCGCCGACGGCTGGTTCAGGACCGGTGACGTCGGCCGGCTCGACGAAAGGGGCGGTCTGACGATCGTGGGGCGCAGCAAGGACCTGATCATCAGCGGCGGCTACAACGTCTACCCGGCCGAGGTCGAGGGCTACCTGAACGAGTTGCCCGGGGTGGCGGAGTCGGCGGTGATCGGCGCGCCACACCCGGATCTTGGCGAGGCGGTGGTCGCTGTGGTGGTGCCCAGGCCGGCGGCCGAGCTCGATGCGGGAAGCCTGGTGGCGCAGCTCAGAACGCGCATCGCCGGCTTCAAGCTGCCCAAGCGCGTGTTCGTGGTCGACGAGCTGCCGCGCAATGCCATGGGCAAAGTGCAGAAGAACCTGCTGCGTCAGCAGCACGCCCGGCTGTTCGTCGGCGACTGAGGGGGCGGCTCACTGGCTGATCTGGCGGCCCGCCTCGACCTGCGACTCGAAGTAGCGCTGGCCGCTGAAGGCGATGGTCGCGATCAGCACCGTGGCGCCGACCATCAGGGCGCCCACCACGCCGAACACCACCAGCCAGCCGCTGGACCCTGCCGCCCCCTGCGGGTTGTAGCGCGCGTTCCAGCGCTCATCGGGCGTGAGGCCGTAGACGATGGCGGCGAGCATGCTGGCGGTGAGCGAGAGCCCCAGCAGCGGGATCAGCGCCCACGCGGCGCGGTCGTCCTGGCCGAGTTCGAGCATGCGAGACACGCCATACAGGCCGAGCAGGGTGGGCGGCAGGTGCAGCCACCCCCAGGCATCGCGCAGCCCGTGCAGGTAGAAGCGGTGCAGGCCCAGGCTGCCGGTCAGGAAAGCGAGCCAGGTCGCGAGCGTTTTCGAGCGGTGCTTCATCAAGGCGGCGCCAGCGGGACGCGGTCGGTGGGGGCCGCGGCATCGCCGCCGCCGAGGGCGCGCTGCAGGATGACCACGTCGAGCCAGCGCTCGAACTTCCAGCCCGCGGAGCGCATGACGCCCACGTCGGCGAAACCGAGCGAGCGGTGCAGGCCGATCGATGCGGTGTTGGCGCTGTCGCCGATCACCGCGAACATCTGGCGCGCGCCCAGCGCCTCGCAGCGGGCGAGCAACTCGGCGAGCAGCAGGCGGCCGACGCCCTGGCCGTGCGCGCCCGGCGTGACGTAGATCGAGTCTTCGAGCGCGAATCGGTAGGCCAGGCGGGGCCGGAACGGGTTCGCATAGGCGTAGCCGAGCAGTTCGCCGGCGCGTTCGGCCACCAGCCAGGGCAGCCTTTTGGACAGCACGTCATCGCGGCGCCGGGCCATCTCGTCGAGGCTCGGCCCTTCGAGCTCGAAGGTGCCGGTGCCATGCACGGCATGCCAGCCATAAAGGGCGGTGATGGCCGGCAGGTCGGCCGCGGTGCTGGGCCGCAGCAGCAGGCCCGCGGCTGGGAAAGTGGCGCTCATCGGCAACGAGTTTATAATGCCCGGTTTCGGTGGCGGTCTCGCCCATCAGCAGCAGCGATGCGCAACGGTGGGTCGGGGCGTATCTACGACGCCGAGCAGGGGCAGCGTGAGCTGCCGTTGAGAGAGATTCGCCGGCCCCGTGTGTCCCGGGTGACGTGGATCCTGAACCAGAACAAGGAAACATCATGGTCGTGATCCGACTCGCGCGCGGCGGCTCCAAGAAGCGCCCCTTCTACAACATCGTCGCTGCCCCGGCACGCAACCGCCGCGACGGCCGCTTCCTGGAGCGCGTGGGCTTCTACAACCCGGTCGCCGCCGGTGGCGAAGAGCCGCTGCGCGTGGCCTTCGATCGCATCGATCACTGGGTCAGCCACGGCGCCCAGCTGTCGCCGACGGTGGCCCGCCTGGTGAAGGACGCCAAGGCCAAGGTCGCGCCTGCGGCCTGATGCCGCAGCGACGGGCGCCCACCGCACCGTGAGCAGCTCCGTGCTCGACGACGAAGTCGTCTGGCCCGAAGATGCGATCGAGGTCGGGCGCATCGTCGATGCCTGGGGCATCAAGGGCGGTATCAAGGTGCTGCCTTTTTCAAGCGACCCCCAGGCACTGTTCTCTTCGCGCCGCTGGTTTCTGCGGCCGCCCGAGAAGCAGACCGGCCCGAAGGCCGCCGCACCATTGCCGACGGTGCTGCGTGTCACGAGCGCCCGGGAGCAGGGTGACGTGATCGTCGCCACCGTGCAGGATGTGCCGGACCGCAATGCCGCCGAGGCCCTGCGCGGCTGCGGTGTCTTCGTGCCGCGTGCGAGCTTTCCGAGCACCGACGCGGGCGAGTACTACTGGATCGACCTGATCGGTCTGGCCGTCGTCAACCGCGAAGGTCAGGCGCTGGGCAGCGTGGCCGACCTGCTCGACACGGGTGCGCACAGCGTGCTGCGCGTCACCCAGGCCGAGGTCGACGGGGACGGCAGGTCCATCGAGCGCGAGCGCCTCATCCCTTTCGTCGCGGCCTACATCGACGAGGTGAGCCTGGCAGAGCGCCGCATCACGGTCGATTGGGGTCTCGACTTCTGAGGCGTGCAGGCCGCGCCATGCGCTTCGACGTCCTGACCCTGTTCCCGGAGCTGTTCACGCCGTTCCAGACCGTCGGCGTGACGCGCCGCGCCTTCGAAGGCGGCCGCATCGACCTCAGGCTCTGGCCACTGCGTGACTTTGCCGACAACGCCTACCGCCGCGTCGACGACCGGCCTTACGGCGGCGGTCCCGGCATGGTGATGCTGGTCGAGCCGCTGGAGCGGGCGCTGGCCGCTGCGCGCGAGGCCCAGGTGCAAGCCGGCGCGGCGCACACGCCCGTGCTGCTGTTCAGTCCGGCCGGTGTGCCGCTGACGCAAGGTCGCGCCGAGGCGCTTGCCGGCAGTGCGGGTGCAGTGCTCGTGTGCGGCCGCTACGAGGGCATCGACCAGCGTTTCATCGACCGTCACGTCGACGAGGAACTGAGCCTCGGCGACTTCGTGCTGTCCGGCGGGGAGATCCCGGCGCTTGCCTTGCTCGATGCCGTGGCGCGCCTGCAGCCGGGCGTGCTGAACGACCAGGCCTCGCACCAGCAGGACAGCTTCTCCGACGGCTTGCTCGATTGCCCGCACTACAGCCGGCCCGAGCGCCTGGGCGAGGGCGTGGCTGACGGGGTGCCGGCGGCGCTGATGTCGGGTCACCACGCCGAGATCGCGCGCTGGCGGCGCGAGCGCCAGCTCGAGCTGACCGCCCGGCGCCGGCCCGAGCTGATCGCCGCGGCGCGAGGCCAGGGGAGGCTCTCGGCGGCCGACGAGCGCTACCTGCGGACGCTCGATCTGCTTGGCCTATAATCGAAGGCTTTTCGATCCTCTACCCGGCCTTTCAGAAAAGATCCCTTCACCGGGAACGCGGCGCGGGCACGATCACTTGGAGAACCCATGGACCTGATCCAAACCCTCGAGCAGGAAGAAATTGCTCGTCTGAACAAGACCATTCCGGCCTTCGCGCCGGGCGACACGGTGATCGTCAGCGTCAACGTCGTCGAAGGCACGCGCAAGCGCCTGCAGGCCTACGAAGGCGTGGTCATTGCCAAGCGCAACCGCGGCCTGAACAGCTCGTTCATCGTGCGCAAGATCTCCAGCGGCGAAGGGGTCGAGCGGACCTTCCAGCTCTACAGCCCCTTGATCGCATCGATCGAAATCAAGCGCCGTGGCGACGTGCGCCGTGCCAAGCTGTACTACCTGCGCGAGCGCAGCGGCAAGTCGGCACGCATCAAGGAAAAGCTCGCCTGACCCGTGGTCAGCCGCGAGCATGCTCGCGGTCGCGCGCAGCGCGAAGCGAGCTCTCGACGCGACCCGGCACAGCCGGCCGCGTCAAAAGCTGGCCCCGTCGAGCGACATGGAGAGCCGCCCTCCCGGCGGCTTTTTCATTCCCGAACGCCTAAGCTTGCACCTCCATGCAGCGCATCCCCATCATCGATCCGCGCGCCGTACCGGTGATCGGGCGTGACACCCACCTGCCTGCCGTTCCGTCGGAGCGGTTCCTGCCGGCTGCGCTGCGCCAGCGCTTCCTCCTGCCGCCGCCGTGGGAAGTCGAGTTCCCGGGTGATGGCCGGCTCATCGATCGGGAACCGGCCAACGCCTCGGTGCTGATGCCGCTGGTCGTGCGCGACGGTGCGCTGGCGGTGTTGCTGACGCAGCGCACCGACCACTTGGCCGACCATGCCGGCCAGATCAGCTTCCCCGGCGGGCGTGCCGAGGTGGAAGACGCCGATGCGATCGCCACCGCACTGCGCGAGACCGAAGAAGAGGTCGGCCTGCCGCGTCGCCACATCGAGGTGATCGGCACGTTGCCGACCTACACCACGGTCACCAATTTCGTCGTCACGCCGGTCGTTGCCCTGGTCGAGCCGGGTTTCACGGCGCGGCCGGACCCGTTCGAGGTGGCCGAGGTGTTCGAAGTGCCGCTCGCCTTCCTGATGAACCCGGCCCACCACCAGCGACATCTCTTCGAAGGGCCGGGGGGGCAGCGAGTCTTCTATTCGATGCCCTGGTACCCGACGCCCGAAGCGCCCGGCTACTTCATCTGGGGCGCGACCGCAGCGATGCTGCGCAACTTCTATCGCTTCCTCAGCGCCTGACGGGTAGGCCTCGCGTCGACGGCAGCAACGGCGAAGCCGAGGCGCCTCGGTATCATCGACCCATGAGTTTCTTCGCGGTCTTGCTGGCCCTCGTCATCGAGCAACTTCATCCCCTGCCACGCAGCAACGGCATCCACGACGGGATGGTGGCGTGGATCCGCTGGACCGGCCGCAACTTCGATGCCGGACGTGACCATCATTCCTGGGTCGTGTGGATCATCACCGTGGTGCTGCCGGCCCTGGTGGTGTTTGCGGTTCACGTTGCACTCGCGCATTTCAGTGTGCTGCTCGGTCTGGGCTGGGACGTTCTGGTGCTCTACCTGACGCTCGGCTTTCGCCAGTTCAGCCACTACTTCACCGACATCCGCGACGCGCTGGAGCGCGGTGACGAGCTGCAAGCCCGCCGCCTGCTGGCCGAATGGCGACAGCTCGACGCGAGCGATCTGCCGCGCACCGAGTTGCTGAGGCACGTGATCGAGCATTCGCTCGTTGCGGCGCACCGCCATGTGTTCGGCGTGTTCTTCTGGTTCGTGTTGCTGTCCACGCTCGGCCTTGGCCCGGCGGGTGCAGTGCTGTACCGGCTGGCAGAGTTCTCGAGCCGTTACTGGGCCTTTCGCAGCCGCACCGTGGGCGTGCCGATCAACGAGCGCCTGATGCAGCGCTCGCAGCAGCTGTTCGCCTGGATCGACCACCTGCCCGCGCGTCTCACGGCATTCGGCTTTGCGGTGGTTGGCGACTTCGAAGCGGCGATCGAATGCTGGCGTCGCGATGCCGGCCTGTGGCGCTCCGCCAACGACGGCACCCTCCTCGCGGCAGCGGCCGGCGCCGTGGGCGTGCGGCTGGGCGGCAGCGCACCGCCGCCGCTGCAGCCCGATCGATCCAAGGACTTCGCCACTGGCGCCAACAGCCAGGACACGGACGCCGTGGGGTCGACCCCTGGCCTGCCCCCGGAGCTCGGTCACCTGCGCAGCGTCGTCGGCCTGGTGTGGCGCTCGGTGGTCTTGTGGATGCTGCTGCTCGCACTGTTGAGCCTGGCCAACCTGATAGGCTGACCTCGCGGGCTCGTCAGGCCGCCGGTCATGCTTGATGAAGACCCAGGCGGCGTCGAGCACGAAGGCCGCAAGGCGCAACGCCGGGTCTTGGGCGCAATGCCTCCTCAGCCGCCGAGCCGCGCGCGGTGCCTCGCGATCTGCCGCCGCACTTGCGTCGGCGCCGTGCCGCCGAGCACCTGGCGTGCATTGAGCGAGCCTCGCAGCGTCAGCGCCGCGTGCACGTCGGAGGCAATGGTCGGGTGAAAGGCCTGCAGCGCGGCGAGCGGCAACTCGCTCAGGTCCTGGCCCTGGGCGATGGCGGTCTTGACCGCATGGGCGACGATTTCATGCGCGTCGCGGAAGGGCAGGCCCTTCTTGACCAGGTAGTCGGCCAGGTCGGTCGCCGTCGCATAGCCCTTCAGTGCAGCGCGCTCCATGGCCTCGGGTTTGACCGTGATGCCGCCCACCAGCTCGGCGAAGATGCGCAGTGTGTCCTTCAAGGTGTCCACCGTGTCGAACAGCGGCTCCTTGTCTTCCTGGTTGTCCTTGTTGTAGGCCAGTGGCTGGCCCTTCATCAGCGTGATCAACGCCACCAGGTGGCCGACGACGCGGCCGGTCTTGCCGCGCGCCAGTTCGGGCACGTCGGGGTTCTTCTTCTGCGGCATGATCGACGAGCCGGTGCAGAAGCGGTCCGCCAGGTCGATGAAGCCGAAGCTCTGGCTCATCCACAGGATCAGCTCCTCGCTGAGGCGTGACACATGCACCATGCACAGCGCCGCGGCGGCGGTGAACTCGATCGCGAAGTCGCGGTCGCTCACCGCGTCGAGCGAGTTCTGGCACACGCCCTCGAAGCCGAGCGTGCGGGCGACGCGCTCGCGATCGAGCGGGTAGCTGGTGCCGGCCAGTGCGGCGGCACCGAGCGGCAGCCGGTTGACGCGCCGGCGCACATCGACCAGGCGCTCGGCATCGCGCGCGAACATCTCCACGTAGGCCAGCAGGTGGTGGCCGAAGCTCACCGGCTGCGCCACCTGCAGATGGGTGAAACCGGGCAGGATGACTTCGGCATTCGGCTCGGCCACGTCGACCAGGGCGCGCTGCAAGGCCACCAGCAGCGCGTCGATCGCGTCGATCTCGCCGCGCAGCCACAGCCGCACGTCGGTCGCGACCTGGTCGTTGCGCGAGCGGCCGGTGTGCAGGCGTTTGCCGGCGTCCCCGATCAGTTGGGTCAGGCGCGCCTCGATGTTGAGGTGAACGTCTTCGAGGTCGAGTTTCCACTCGAACGTGCCGGATTCGATCGCGGTGACGATCTGCGCCATGCCCCGGACGATGGCGGCATGGTCTTCAGGCGCCAGAATGCCCTGCGCGGCCAGCATCTCGGCATGGGCGAGCGAGCCGTCGATGTCGGCGCGCCACAGCCGCTGGTCGAAATCGACGCTGGCGGTGTAGCGCTTGACCAGTTCGCTCATCGGTTCGGAGAACAAGGCCGACCAGGCCTGCGATTTCTTGTCGAGTTGGTTGTCTTTGCTCATGGCCGGACCCGCCAGGCGGCGCTTGCCGCGGGTCGTGCAGGTTGTGGACAATCGATTGTAGGAGCCCGCCCTTCGTGACCGCACCGATTCCCGCCGCCACCCCGACCCCCGCGCCCGGCGGCGCGCAGGCCGTGGGGGGCACCGAGACCTTGCTGTTGAGCACCGGTTTCGGCAATCTCGGTGCCGATGTCGGCCGCGATGCCGGTCCGCCCGCGGCCGGCGCCGAGCGGTCCGCTTTCGACGTCTGCCATGTCGGAGTCGTGCTGCGTGCGGTGCTGTTCGTGCATGGTGTGCTCGCGCTGGCAACGGCTTTCATCGTGAGCGAGCTGGGCAGCTGGGGCCTGCAGTTCGCGACCGCCTCCGGTGTCGCGATGCCGGCCTTGCTGTGGTGGTTGCTGACCGCTTGTCTGGCGCAGGGGCAACTCGCCCGGCTGTCGCTAGGGCTGCAGTGGAGTCTTGCCACGCTCTGGGGCGGCGCTTGCAGTGCCGTGGCGTGGTGGCTCTGGAACTGGTTTCAGTGGTCCGACACCCGCCCGGCCGACGCCTTGCATGCGCTCGCCGGCGCGGCAACAGGTGCGGCCATGGCGGCGGCGTTCTTCCACTGGCTGCGCCAGCGCGCCCGGCTCGAGCAGCCCGCGGCGACCCGAGCGCGGCTGGCCGAACTGCAGTCGCGCATCCGGCCGCATTTCCTGTTCAACACGCTCAACACCGCCATTGCGCTGGTCCGCACCGATCCATCGCGCGCCGAGGCCGTGCTGGAGGACCTGGCGGAGCTGTTCCGGGTGGCCCTGAACGACAGCGGCGCCCAGGCGGCGACCCTGCGCGACGAGGTCGAGCTGGCCCGGCGCTACCTGGCCATCGAGCAAATCCGCTTCGGCGAGCGCTTGCAGGTCCGCTGGGAAATCGATCCCGAGGCCGACGCGGCGAGGCTGCCACCGCTGCTGCTGCAGCCGCTGGTGGAGAACGCCGTCAAGCACGGCATCGAGCCGGCGGCAGAGGGCGGCATGCTGCGGGTGAGAACGCGGGTGCGGCGAGGGCAGGTCGAGATCCTGGTGGCCAACAGCGTGCCGCGGCAGGCTTCGGTGCCCGGCCACGGCATCGCGCTGCGCAATGTGCACGAGCGCCTGCGCCTGATGCACGATGTGGCGGCGCATTTTCGTGCCGGTCGCGATGGCGACATTTATCGCGTGCAGATCGTCGTGCCGCTATGAGCACTGCGGCCGATCCGCTGCGCGTGCTGATCGTCGACGACGAGCCGCTGGCCCGCCTGAGGCTGGCCCAGCTGGTGCGCGAGGTCGGGGCGGGCGGAGATCCCGCGGCGCAGGTGTCGGGCGAGTTGGCGCAGGCGCAGGAGGCGCTCGACTGGCTGGCGCGGCACGACGCCGACGTGCTGCTGCTCGACATCCAGATGCCCGGCCTCGATGGCACTGCGCTCGCGGCCCGGCTGCAAGCCTTGCCGCGCTCCCCGGCGGTGGTGTTCGTGACGGCGCATGCCGAGCATGCGCTGCGTGCCTTCGAACTGGAAGCGGCGGACTACCTGACCAAGCCAGTGCGCCGCGAACGCTTGCAGGCTGCCTTGTCGCGCGTGGCGCGGCGTTCCCTGGCAGCGGGCGCGCCGGCCGCGGTTGCGCCCGTGATCGTCGTCAGTGAGCGCGGGCGCCTGGTGCGTGTGCCGCTGGCCGATGTGCTGTACCTGAAGGCCGAGCTGAAGTACGTGACGCTGCGCACTGCGACCCACACCTATGTGCTCGATGACGCGCTCACCGAGATCGAGCAGCGGCTCGGCGAGCAGTTCCTGCGCGTGCACCGCAATGCGATCGTCGCCAAGGCCGCGGTGAGCGCCCTCGAGCGCCGCGACAGCGAGGAAGAGGGCGCCGAAGGATGGGCCGTGCGCGTCAGCCTCACCGGCGAGTGGCTCGCCGTGTCGCGGCGGCAGGTCGGCGCGGTGCGTGAGGCATTGACCGCCAGCGGGCTGTAGCGGGTTCGGGCGCCCGGCGAACACGGGGCCGCCACGGATAATCGGGGCGATGCATCCCTCTGCCTTGCTCGACCTCGCCGGCGAACTGTCGCGTGCCGTGCTCAAACTCGATGCGCCGGCTGACGGCGTGGTGTCCGCGTTCTTTCGCCAGCACCGCAGCCTGGGCCACCGCGAGCGCCACGCACTGGCCGAGACCGTCTATACCGTGTTGCGCCAGCGCCTCTTGTTCCAGCATCTGGCGCAATCCGGTCAGGGCCCGATGGAGCGGCGGCTCGTGTTGCTCGGTTGGCAGGGTGGCGATGGCGTGCTGCAGGGCGCAGCGTCGCCATCGGAGCGCGAATGGCTGGCCCGCGCCCACGCCATCGACGTCGCCACGCTGCCCGAGAAGCTGCGCCACAACCTGCCCGACTGGCTGGCGCAGCCGTTGAAGGCTGCCTTGGGCGATGCAGAGTTCTGGCGGCTGGCCGCCAGCCTCAACGGGACGGCACCGCTGGACCTGCGCGTGAACGCGGTCCGCGCCAAGCGCGAAGAGGTGGCCGCCGCATTGCACGAGGCGGGCATCGAGGCGCAGCTCACGCCCCACTCCCCTTGGGGCTTGCGTGTGCAGGGCAAGCCGGCGCTGAACAAGCTCGAACTCTTCAAGCGGGGTGACGTCGAGGTGCAGGACGAGGGCAGCCAGCTGCTCGCGCTACTGACCGAAGCCCGACGTGGCGAGATGGTGGTGGATTTCTGTGCGGGCGCCGGCGGCAAGACCCTGGCGCTCGGCGCGATGATGCGCAACACGGGGCGGCTCTACGCCTTCGATGTGTCCGGTCACCGCCTCGACGCGCTGAAGCCGCGCCTGATGCGCAGTGGCTTGTCGAACGTGTACCCGGTACAGATCGCCCACGAACGGGATGAGCGTATCAAGCGTCTGGCCGGCAAGATCGACCGTGTGCTGGTCGACGCCCCCTGTTCCGGGCTCGGCACGCTGCGCCGCAACCCCGACCTGAAATGGCGGCAATCACCGAAGGCGATCGAGGAGTTGCGCGTCAAGCAGGCAGCCATCCTGGCCAGCGCCGCGCGCTTGCTCAAGCCGGGCGGACGGCTGGTTTACGCGACATGCAGCCTGCTGGACGAAGAGAACGAAACGATCGCTCAGGCGTTTGCGACCGGGCATCAGGATTTCACGCCCGTGGCCGCCGCCGAGGTGCTGGAACACGGCAAAGTCTGCGCCGCGGAGCAGCTGGTTCGGGGCGATTTCCTGCGCCTTTGGCCGCATCGGCATGCGACGGATGGATTTTTTGCTGCAATCTGGCAGCGGAAATGAGGGCTGCCGCCCTGAACGCTATCGACCGGAATTGCTCAAACGCAAACTGGCCCGGGAAAGTCCGTAGTTTCCAGGGGCTTTTCAGCGGGCTGACATTTACAATCTGCCAGCATTCAAAAGGATAGAGATGGAATTGGCTTCGACGATGTGGGATGGCGCGATCGACGGTTTGGCGCACGGGTGGCTGCACGCCAGTTGGTGGCAGGTGCTGTTGTGCGTGCTGGCGATGACGCACGTCACCATTGCCGCGGTGACGATTTTCCTGCACCGCTCACAGGCGCACCGCGCCCTCGACTTGCATCCGGCAGTGATGCATTTCTTCAGGCTGTGGCTGTGGCTGAGCACCGGCATGGTGACGAAGGAGTGGGTTGCCATCCACCGCAAGCACCACGCCAAGTGCGAGACCGAAGAGGATCCGCACAGCCCGCAGACGCGCGGTATCAAGAAGGTGTTGCTCGAGGGCGCCGAACTGTATCGGGCCGAGGCCAAGAACAACGAGACGATCGCCAAGTACGGCCTTGGCACGCCGGATGACTGGATCGAGCGCAATCTGTACACCCGCTACAGCTGGCAAGGCGTGGGCGTCATGTTGTTGGTGAACCTGTTCCTGTTCGGCGCGGTCGGCGCAGCGGTGTGGGCGGTGCAGATGCTGTGGATTCCGATCAACGCGGCCGGCATCATCAATGGTCTGGGACACTTCTGGGGCTATCGCAACTTCGAGGCGCCGGATGCGTCGACCAATGTGTCGCCCTGGGGCGTCATCATCGGCGGTGAAGAGTTGCACAACAACCACCACACCTATCCGACGTCGGCAAAGTTCTCGGTCAAGCCCTACGAATTCGACATCGGTTGGGTGTACATATCGGTGCTGGCGAAGTTCGGTCTGGCTTCGGTGCGCAAGACGGCGCCGAAGCTGGCGCTCGGTGTGATCAAGCCGGTGGCCGACAGCATGACGCTCGAGGCGATCATCGCTCACCGCTATGAGCTGATGGCGGGCTATGGACGCGAGCTGAAGGCGGCCTGCCGCGTCGAGCTCGCGCGCCTGAAGGCCGAGGGCCAGCAGCATTCCCCGAAGTGGAACCAGTTGCATTTGGCTCATCGTTGGCTGCACCGCGACGACGATCGCATCCCGCAGGCCGTGCGCTTGCAGGTGGAGACCGCGCGTGCGGAGCACCCGGTGCTCGACAAGCTCGTCACGATGCGCGAGGAACTGCGTCAGCTGTGGACGCGCACCAACGTGTCGGCCGAGCAGCTCGTTGCCGATCTGCAGGCGTGGTGCAAGAAGGCCGAGGAGAGCGGCATCGCCGCGCTGCAGGAGTTCGCCTTGCGGTTGCGTTCCGCGCATGCTTGACGCCGCAAGGGCTGCGCTGTGATCTGACTGGGCGGCGTGTGTCGGGAAAATGAAGGCGCCTCCGGGCGCCTTTTTCGTGCGCGGGGCGCACCGGGCCAAGGCATGCTGTCTTCTAGCAGGCGACAAAAAGCCCGCCGGGCCAAGGCCGGGCGGGCTTGCGTGAAGCGCGAAGCCCTATTTCAGCTTCACTTCCTTGTAGGCGACGTGCTTGCGTGCCTTCGGATCGAATTTCATCAGCTCCATCTTCTCGGGATGCAGCTTCTTGTTCTTGTCGGTCGTGTAGAAGTGACCGGTGCCGGCTGTCGATTCCAGCTTGATTTTTTCGCGTCCGCCTTTTGCCATGATCCGCTCCCGAAGTTCAGAGTTCGCCCTTGGCACGCAGATCGGCAACGACCTGTTCGATGCCGACCTTGTCGATCAGACGCAGCGCCGCGTTGGTGACGCGCAAACGCACCCAGCGGTTCTCGGTTTCGAGCCAGAAGCGGCGGTACTGCAGGTTCGGCAGGAAGCGACGCTTCGTTTTGTTGTTGGCGTGGGAGACATTGTTTCCCACCATCGGGCGCTTGCCCGTGACTTGACAGACGCGTGCCATGACGCTTCTCCGTTCGATGTGATGCAACTCAGTGTGCAGAGCAGATGAGGTTGTCGTGGCAACCCGCCTGATGCTCACCCTTCCGGTCGCCTGCAGCCTGCCGTAGAGCGGGCCGAGGGCACCGGGCCCTGTTTGACAAAGACCGCAATTATAGCCAGAACTTCGCCAGTCCTGACAGCCGACACGTGGGACGGTGCTCACCCCTGTTCCAGGAATCTCTGCGCATCGAGCGCGGCCATGCAGCCGGTGCCGGCGCTGGTGATGGCCTGGCGGTACACGTGGTCCTGCACGTCGCCGGCGGCGAACACCCCGGGCACGCTGGTCATCGTCGCGAAGCCGTTCAGCCCGGTGCGGGTGATGATGTAGCCGTCCTTCATCTCCAGCTGGCCGCGGAAGATCTCGGTGTTGGGCCGGTGCCCGATGGCGATGAAGCAGCCCTTGAGCATCAGGTCCTGGGTGCTGCCGCTGCGGGTGTCCTTCAGGCGCACCCCGGTCACGCCGCTGGCGTCGCCCAGCACCTCGTCGAGCACGTGGAAGAGCTTCAACTCGATCTTGCCGGCCGCCACCTTCTCCATCAGCCGGTCCACCAGGATGGCCTCGGCCTTGAACTTGTCGCGTCGGTGCACCAGGGTGACCTTGGCGGCGATGTTCGACAGGTACAGGGCTTCCTCGACGGCGGTGTTGCCGCCGCCGATCACGCAGACCTCCTGGTCGCGGTAGAAGAAGCCGTCGCAGGTGGCGCAGCCGCTGACGCCGCGGCCCATGAAGGCTTCCTCGGAGGGCAGTCCCAGGTACATCGCCGAGGCGCCGGTCGCCAGGATCAGCGCGTCGCAGCTGTAGCGGCCCGAGTCGCCGGTGAGCGTGAACGGCCGCTTGGAGAAGTCGACCGCATGGATGTGGTCGAAGACGATCTTGGTCTTGAAGCGCTCGGCGTGCTCCAGGAAGCGCTGCATCAGCTCCGGCCCCTGCACGCCGTGCACGTCGGCCGGCCAGTTGTCGACCTCGGTGGTGGTCATCAGCTGGCCGCCCTGGGCCATGCCCGTGATCAGCACGGGCTCGAGGTTCGCACGCGCGGCGTACACCGCCGCCGTGTAGCCGGCCGGGCCGGAACCAAGGATCAGAACGCGGGCGTGCTGGGGGGTGCTCATGGGTGGGGGTCAGATCGTTGGTTAGGGCGCTTTGGGGTCGAAATCAGGGAGGATCCGCGTTTGTGAGCGCTGACCGTCGGTTAGAGTTCGCATCGGTAAGATTTCACAGCCCCGGGGCTGTCTTGCAGCGCAGGACGGAATTGTAGGTAGTGCTGCGAGCCGGTCGCGTCAAGGGGGCCAATGGCCTCGATAGTCCAACCAGACCTAAGGATGCCGCGATGGCAATGTTGTCCAACCTCGACCTGATCCGGCGGGTGCCGCTCTTTTCGCTGCTCACCGGCGAGCAGGCGCAGGCGATCTCCGACGGCGTGGTCAAGCGGCGCTACCGCCGTGGCGAAGTGATCGTCGAACAGGGCACCAAGTCGAACGCGCTGTACATCCTGCTGACCGGGCGTGCACGCGTGGTCACGGCCGATGCGCGGGGGCGAGAGGTCATCCTCGCCGTGCTGCAGCCTGGCGACTATCTCGGCGAAATGAGCCTGATCGACAACGAGCCTCATTCGGCGACCGTGCGTGCCGAGGTGCAGTGCGACGTGCTGGTGCTGGGTCGCCCCGAATTTGCCCGCTGCCTGCCGGAGAACTCGAGCCTGTCGTACGCCATCATGCGCGGCCTGGTGGCACGGTTGAGGGCGGCCGACCGGCAGATCGAGTCGCTGGCGCTGCTCGACGTCTATGGCCGCGTGGCGCGAGCGCTCCTCGACATGTCGGAAGAGGGCGCCGAATACAAGCTGATCCGCAACAAGGTCTCGCGGCAGGATCTGGCCAAGGTGGTCGGCGCCTCGCGTGAAATGGTCAGTCGCGTGATGAAGGATCTGGAAGAGCGCGGGTTCATCAAGACGCAGGAGAACGGCGCGGTCCACATCATGGAGCGCCTGGCGCACCGCTGACATCGCTGCACGTCTTTGGGGGCAGCCCCTTGTCCCCGATCAACAGTTCGACACGAGGCCCCAGGCTCATCGGCCACAATCTGCGGCATGAGTTTTCCGTTGGGTTCCCTGAGCAAGGATGCGACCGACCGTGATGGCGTCGCTGCGCTGTCCGCACCGCGCTGGCGTTTGCAGTTCGCGGTGGTCTTCGGTGGTGTGCTGTGGTTGCTGGCTCTGCTGGCACTTGCGACCCACAGCGGCAGCGACCCCGCGTGGTCGACCTCGGGCATCGCCGACGAGATCCACAACCGCGCCGGCGTGCTCGGTGCCTGGTTCTCCGACATCGCGTTCTTCCTGTTCGGCTATTCCGTGTGGTGGGCGATGCTGGTCGCGGCGCGTGCCTGGCTCAGTGCGCTGGCGCGCCTGCTGCGCGCCGACGACGCCCCCGCGCGCAACGATGTCGTCGCGGCCCGGCCGCCCTGGTTGTTCTGGCTCGGTCTGGCGCTCGTGCTGGCAGCGAGCTGCTCGCTGGAGTGGACGCGCCTGTACCAGTGGGAGGCGCGGCTGCCGGGTGGCCATGGGGGCGGCGTGCTCGGTTATGCGCTCGGGGGTCTGAGCATGAAGGCCATCGGCTTCACCGGCTCCGGCGTGTTCTGGATCGCCGCGCTGGTTCTCGGTCTGCCGCTGGCCTTGCGGTTCTCGTGGTCGGCGGTGGCCGAGCAGCTCGGCACCGCGCTGGAAGGCCTGCGCGAGAAGCGCCAGGAGCGCATCGAGCGGGCGGAGGACATCCGCCTCGGCGAGCAGGCGATGCGCGAGCGTGAGCACGTCGTCGAGTTCGAACGCGAGCAGCTCGACGATCACATTCCCTTGGTGATCGAAGCGGCGGTGGTCGAGCTGCCGAAGAGCGAGCGCGTTGCCAAGGAGAAGCAAAAGCCGCTCTTCACCGAGCTGGCGGACACCAAGCTGCCGCAGGTCGACCTGCTCGATGCGGTGCCCGGCCGCATGGAGACCGTGACGCCCGAGTCGCTCGAGATGACCTCGCGCATGATCGAGAAGAAGCTGAAGGACTTCGGCGTCGAGGTGCGCGTGGTCGCCGCCTCGCCGGGGCCGGTGATCACCCGCTACGAGATCGAGCCGGCCACCGGCGTGAAGGGCTCGCAGATCGTCGGCCTGGCCAAGGACCTGGCGCGTTCGCTGAGTCTCGTCAGCATCCGTGTCGTCGAAACCATTCCCGGCAAGAATTACATGGCGCTGGAGCTGCCGAACGCCAAGCGGCAGACGATACGCTTGTCGGAGATCCTCGGCTCGCAGGCCTACAACGACGCCTCGTCGATGCTGACCATGGGCCTGGGCAAGGACATCGTCGGCGGCCCGGTCGTCGCCGACCTCGCGAAGATGCCGCATTGCCTGGTGGCCGGCACCACCGGCTCGGGCAAGTCGGTCGGCATCAACGCGATGATCCTGAGCCTGCTTTACAAGGCCGAGGCGCGCGACGTGCGCCTGATCCTGATCGACCCCAAGATGCTCGAGATGAGCGTCTACGAGGGCATCCCGCACCTGCTGTGCCCGGTGGTCACCGACATGAAGCAGGCGGCGAATGCGCTGAACTGGGGTGTCGGCGAGATGGAGCGGCGCTACAAGCTGATGAGCAAGCTCGGCGTGCGCAACCTCGCCGGCTACAACAAGAAGATCGACGAGGCCGCGGCGAAGGGCGACAAGCTGCCGAACCCCTTCAGCCTCACGCCGGAGGCGCCCGAGCCGCTGGAGCGGCTGCCGCACGTGGTCATCGTGATCGACGAACTCGCCGACCTGATGATGGTGATCGGCAAGAAGATCGAAGAGCTGATCGCGCGCCTGGCGCAGAAGGCGCGCGCCGCCGGCATCCACCTGATCCTGGCCACGCAACGCCCGAGCGTCGACGTGATCACCGGCCTGATCAAGGCCAACATCCCGACGCGCATTGCCTTTCAGGTGAGCAGCAAGATCGACTCCCGCACCATCCTCGACCAGATGGGTGCGGAAGCCTTGCTCGGCATGGGTGACATGCTCTACATGCCTTCGGGCACCGGCCTGCCGGTGCGTGTGCACGGCGCCTTCGCCAGCGATGAGGAAGTGCATCGCGTAGCCGACTATCTGCGCAGCCAGGGGGCGCCGAACTACATCGAAGGCATCCTCGAAGGCGGCACGCTCGACGAAGACGCGGGCGCCGGCGGCGAGGGCGGCGGCACGTCGGACGGCGAGGCCGACCCGATGTACGACCAGGCCGTGGCCATCGTGCTGCAGCACAAGCGCGCGTCGATCTCGCTGGTGCAGCGCCACCTGCGCATCGGCTACAACCGGGCCGCGCGCCTGCTGGAACAGATGGAGAAATCCGGCCTCGTCTCGGGCATGGCGACCAACGGCAATCGCGACCTGCTCGTCCCGGCGCGGAGCGCCGAATGAAGCGTCGGGCTGTGTTGCTGGTGGCGCTGTGGTGCGCTGCCGGCGCCGCGCAGGCGGATGCGATCGACACCCTCATGGGCTTCGTCTCCGGCGTGAAGACGGGACGCGCGGCCTTCACGCAGACCGTTACCTCGCCCGACGGCGTGAAGAAGAAGACCTCGAGCGGCAGCTTCGAATTCTTGCGGCCGAACCGTTTCCGCTTTGCCTACACCAAACCCTACGAACAGCTGATCGTGGCGGACGGCCAGAAGGTCTGGCTCTACGACACCGATCTCAACCAGGTGACGGTGCGCCCTTTCACCCAGGCGCTCGGTGCGAGCCCTGCCGCCCTGCTGGCGGGAGCCTCCGTGGACAAGGACTTCGAACTGAAAGCGCTGCCCGACGACGCCGGCCTGCAATGGGTACAGGCCCTGCCGCGCGCCAAGGACGGCTCCTTCCAGTCGCTGAAAGTGGGTTTTCGCGGCAAGACGCTGGCAGCGGTCGAAATCGTCGATGCCTTCGGCCAGCGTTCGCGGCTCGACTTCAGCCAGTTCGAGGCCGACCCGAAATTGCTGGCGGAGCGATTCAGTTTCACGCCGCCCTCCGGCGCCGACGTGATCGCGCAGTGAGCTTCATCCGCGACCGCCTCGTCGGCGGGGCGGTCGTGTCGGCGGGCGGTGGGTTGCGGAACGACTCCCGACGGGGCGGCGAGGTCCGTCCCGGGCCCGTCTGACTGCGACAATCGAGGCATGGCTTCGACCCTTCCGTCGCTTCCTTCGATCGGCGCGGCTGCGTCCGCCGACGCACCGCTGGCCGAACGCCTGCGCCCGGCCACGCTGGACGAAGTGATCGGCCAGGTGCAGTTGCTCGGCGAGGGCAAACCGCTGCGCGCCGCGTTCGCGTCGGGCCGGCCGCACTCGATGATCCTGTGGGGCCCACCGGGCACCGGCAAGACCACGCTGGCCCGCCTGATGGCGCGTGCCTTCGACGCCCAGTTCATCGCGATCTCGGCCGTGCTCGGCGGCGTGAAGGACATCCGCGAGGCGGTCGAGCAGGCGCAGGTGGCGCAGGGCATGGGGCGGCGCACCATCGTGTTCGTCGACGAGGTGCACCGCTTCAACAAGGCGCAGCAGGACGCCTTCCTGCCGCACGTCGAGTCCGGTCTGTTCACCTTCATCGGTGCGACCACCGAGAATCCGTCGTTCGAGGTCAACTCGGCCTTGCTGTCGCGCGCCACGGTGCATGTGCTGCGCCCGCTGGACGGAGGCGAGCTGGCCGAGCTGCTGGAGCGTGGTCGGGTGCTGCTGGGCGGCTCGCCGCTCAGCGACGCAGCACGCACGCGCCTGGTCGCCTACGCCGATGGCGATGCGCGCCGCCTGCTCAACACCTACGAGAACATCGCGCGCATGGCCGGTGCGGTGCTCGAGATCGATGAGGCCTTCCTCGAGCAGGCGCTGGGCGAGCAGCTGCGCCGCTACGACAAGGGCGGCGACCAGTTCTACGACAGCATCTCGGCGCTGCACAAGAGCGTGCGCGGCTCCGACCCGGATGCCGCGCTGTACTGGTTCGTGCGCATGATCGACGGTGGTGTCGACGCGCGCTACGTGGCGCGCCGCCTCGTGCGCATGGCCAGCGAAGACATCGGCCTGGCCGATCCGCGCGCGCTGCGGCTCGCGCTCGATGCGGCCGAAACCTACGAGCGGCTCGGTTCGCCCGAGGGCGAGCTGACACTGGCCCAGGCCGTGGTCTATCTCGCGGTGGCGCCGAAGAGCAATGCGGTCTACGTGGCCTACAAGGCGGTGCGCGCCTTCGTCAAGGGTGATGGCAGCCGCCCGGTGCCCTTGCACCTGCGCAATGCGCCGACGGCGCTGATGAAGCAGCTCGACCACGGCAAGGGCTACCGCTATGCGCACGACGAGGAGGGCGGTTTTGCGGCCGGCGAGCGCTACCTGCCGGAGGGGGTGGACCAGCGCTTCTACGAGCCGGTACCGCGCGGCCTGGAGATCAAGATCGGCGAAAAACTCAACCGGCTGCGCGAACTCAACGCCGCTGGCACCGCCAAGAAGCGCCAGGACGCGTGATCCGCGGTGTTTCGCCAGCGGGACTTCCCGCAGCAGGCCGGCTGCCGGGGCTGCCTACAATCCGCGGCGTTCGATGACAGGACGATGAACCGAGCCCGCAGCTGGCGGGCTTTTTGCTAGACATCGCAATCGCGGTCTACCGGCCGCTCGCGATGGAGCGGTGCTGATCCACAGCACCCGTACAGGGGACCTCACGATGGACATCTTCATCCAGCAGATCATCAACGGCTTGGTGCTCGGGAGCATGTATGCCCTCGTTGCACTGGGCTACACGATGGTCTACGGCATCATCAACCTGATCAACTTCGCCCATGGCGAGGTGCTGATGGTGGGCGCGCTCACCAGCTGGACGGTCGTCACGGCCCTGGCGGATTCCGGCTTGCCCGGCTGGCTGTTGATGCTGATCTCGCTGGTGGCCGCGATCGTGGTCTGCTCCGTTCTCAATTTCTCGATCGAGAAGATCGCCTACCGCCCGCTGCGCAATGCACCGCGCCTGGCGCCGCTGATCACCGCGATGGGCATGAGCCTGCTGCTGCAGACGCTCGCGATGATCATCTGGAAGCCCAACTACAAGCCCTATCCGATCCTGCTGCCCAGCGAGCCGTTCAACGTGTTCGGCGCGGTGATCAACACGACGCAGATCCTGATCCTCGTCGTCACCGCGGTCACGCTGGCCGGGCTCATGTTCCTCGTCAACAAGACCAAGCTCGGTCGCGCGATGCGCGCCACCGCCGAGAACCCGCGCGTCGCCGGCCTGATGGGCGTGCGGCCCGACACCGTGATCTCGGCCACCTTCATCATCGGTGCGGCGCTGGCCGCGCTGGCCGGCGTGATGTATGCCGCCAACTACGGCTCGGTGCAGCATACGATGGGCTTCCTGCCAGGGCTCAAGGCGTTCACCGCGGCGGTGTTCGGGGGCATCGGCAATCTGGCGGGTGCGATGGTCGGTGGCGTGCTGCTGGGGCTGATCGAATCGATCGGTGCTGGCTACATCGGGCAGCTGACCGGCGGCATCCTGGGCAGCCACTACCAGGACATCTTCGCCTTCATCGTGCTGATCCTCGTGCTGACCTTGAGGCCGCAGGGCCTGCTCGGCGAGCGCGTCGCAGACCGGGCCTGAGCAGGAGACGACCATGATGAAGAACAAGCTCGTCGTCTTCCTCGTCGCCGGTGTGCTGCTGCTGCTGACGCCGCTGGTCGCGCAGTACTTCGGCAACGCCTGGGTGCGCATCATCGACATTGCGCTGCTCTACGTGCTGCTGGCGCTCGGCCTGAACATCGTCGTCGGCTATGCGGGCCTGCTCGACCTGGGCTACATCGCCTTCTATGCGCTCGGCGCCTACATGTTCGGTCTGCTGGCGAGCCCGCACCTGTCGGAAAACTTCGCGGTCGTCAGGTCGATGTTTCCGGGCGGGCTGCACACGCCGCTGTGGTTCGCGATCCCGCTGGCGCTGCTGATCGCCGGCACGGCCGGCGTGGTGCTCGGTGCACCGACGCTGAAATTGCGCGGCGACTACCTCGCGATCGTGACGCTCGGCTTCGGCGAGATCATCCGGGTGTTCCTGAACAACCTCGACGCGCCGATCAACATCACCAATGGCCCGAAAGGTGTGTCGCAGATCGACTCGATCAAGTTCCTGGGCCTCGACCTCGGCCGCACGCTGGACCTGGGTTTCATCGCGCTGCCGTCCGTCACGCTGTACTACTACCTCTTCCTCGCGATGGTGATCGTGAGCGTGATCATCTGCTACCGCCTCGAGCGCTCGCGCATCGGCCGCGCCTGGATGGCGATCCGCGAGGACGAGATCGCCGCCAAGGCCATGGGCATCAACACCCGCAACATGAAGCTGCTCGCCTTCGGCATGGGTGCCAGCTTCGGCGGTGTGGCCGGTTCGATGTTCGGTGCCTTCCAGGGCTTCATCTCGCCGGAGTCGTTCGCGCTGCAGGAGTCGATCATGGTGGTGGCGATGGTGGTGCTGGGCGGCATCGGCCACATCCCGGGCGTGATCGTCGGCGCGCTCTTGCTCGCGGCGCTGCCCGAGGTGCTGCGTTACGTGGCCGGGCCGTTGCAGGAGATGAGCGGCGGTCGGCTCGACGCCGCGATCCTGCGCCAACTGCTGATCGCACTGGCGATGATCTCGATCATGCTGGCCCGCCCGCGAGGACTGTGGCCTTCGCCCGAACACGGCAAGGTGGCGCCGCCGCCCAGCGGGGCGGCCGGTGTCCGGCCCGTTCCCGCGAAGTGAGGAGAACACCATGAGCTCCCCCGTTCTCCGCGTCGCCAACGTGTCCAAGCGCTTCGGCGGCCTGCAGGCCCTGAGCGATGTGGGCATCACCATCGACCGTGGTCAGGTCTATGGCCTGATCGGCCCGAACGGCGCCGGCAAGACCACCTTCTTCAATGTCATCACCGGCCTGTACACGCCGGACTCCGGCGTGTTCGAGCTCGAAGGCAAGGCCTACAAGCCGAGCGCGGTGCACGAGGTCGCCAAGGCCGGCATCGCGCGCACCTTCCAGAACATCCGTCTGTTCGCCGACATGACGGCGATCGAGAACGTGATGGTCGGGCGGCACATCCGCACCAAGTCGGGGCTGATCGGCGCGGTGCTGCGCACGCCTGGCTTCAAACACGAGGAAGCCGCGATCGCGAAGCGGGCGCAGGAACTGCTCGACTATGTCGGCATCGGCAAGTACACCGAGTACAAGGCGCGCACCCTGAGCTACGGCGACCAGCGGCGCCTGGAGATCGCGCGGGCATTGGCCACCGAGCCCAAGCTGATCGCGCTCGACGAGCCGGCGGCCGGCATGAACGCGACCGAGAAGGTGGTGCTGCGCGAGCTGATCGACCGCATCCGCAAGGACGGCCGCACCATCCTGCTGATCGAGCACGACGTGAAGCTGGTGATGGGCCTGTGCGACCGCGTGACGGTGCTCGATTACGGCAAGCAGATCGCCGAGGGCGCGCCGGCCGACGTGCAGCGCAACGAGAAGGTGATCGAGGCCTACCTGGGCGCCGGTCACAAGGCCCACTGAGCAAGGAGTACGCGATGGCAGACACGTTGCTCAAGGTCACCGGCCTGAAGGTCGCCTACGGCGGCATCCAGGCGGTGAAGGGCGTGACGCTCGAGGTCAAGCAGGGCGAGCTGGTGAGCCTGATCGGCGCCAACGGCGCCGGCAAGACCACCACGCTGAAGGCGATCACCGGCCTGCAACCGGTGGGCAGCGGCGAGATCGAGTTCATGGGCCGCAGCATCAAGGGGCAGGGCGCCTGGGACCTGGTGAAGCAGGGCCTGGTGATGGTGCCGGAAGGCCGCGGCACCTTCACCCGCATGACCATCACCGAGAACCTGCAGATGGGCGCGTTCACGCGCACCGACAAGGAGATCGATGCCGACCTCGAGAAGGTCTTCGGCATTTTCCCGCGGCTGCGCGAGCGCCGCCACCAGCTCGCCGGCACGATGAGCGGCGGCGAGCAGCAGATGCTGGCGATGGGGCGCGCGCTGATGGCGCGGCCGAAGGTGCTGCTGATGGACGAGCCGTCGATGGGCCTGTCGCCGATCATGGTCGACAAGATCTTCGAGGTGGTCAACGACATCCACCAGCAGGGCACGACCGTGCTGCTGGTCGAGCAGAACGCCAGCCGGGCCCTGCAACTCGCGACGCGCGGCTACGTGATGGAGTCGGGCGAGGTGACGATGAGCGGCGATGCGAAGGCGCTGCTCAATGATCCGAAGGTGAGGGCGGCTTACCTCGGGGAGTGAGAGGGCCCGGCTCTCCTGCCGCGCTCAGTGCTTGTCCGCCTCGCTGGTGAACGAGTCGGCGTAGAAGGCCTCTGCCGGCAAGCCGCACCGCGCCACGAAGTCACGTTGCGCCGAATCCACCATCACCGGCGCGCCACAGGCGTAGACCTCATGGCCGCCGAGGTCGGGCAGGTCGGTCATCACCGCCTGGTGGACGAAGCCGGTGCGTCCCATCCATGCATCTTCGGGCCGCGGCTCCGACAGCACCGGGATGTAGCGCAGCTTGGGCATCGCCGCGGCGGCCTGCTCGGCCCAATCGTGCAGGTAGAGATCGGCCTTGCTGCGGCAGCCCCAGTACAGCACGGCGTCGCGGGCGATGCCCTTGAACTGCATGTGCTCGATGATCGCCTTGATCGGCGCGAAGCCGGTGCCCGAAGCGAGCAGCACGATGGGCTTGGCCGAATCCTCGCGCAGGAAGAAGCTGCCGAAGGGTCCTTCCAGGCGGAGGATGTCCTTCTCCTTCATCGCCCCGAACACGTGGTCGGTGAACTTGCCGCCCGGCATGTGGCGCAGGTGCAGCTCGAGCCCGGCTTGCGCGCGGTGCGGCGCGTTGGCCATCGAGTAGCTGCGGCGTGCACCATCGCGCAGGATGAACTCGACGTACTGGCCGGCGTGGTACTTGAGCACCACGTTGGCGGGCAGTTGCAGCGTCAGGATCGCCACGTCGGGCGCCGGCCGGGTCAAGGGGCCGACCCGGCACGGCATCTTCTGCACCGGGAACTCACCGGCGCCGGCGACGGTACGGGCTTCGATCAGCAAGTCGGTCTGCGGCGTGGCGCAGCAGGTCAGCATCCAGCCGGCTTCCTCTTCGGCGACGCTCAGGGCCTTGAGCTGGTGCGCGCCGTGGATCACGCGGCCTTCCAGCAGGCGGCTCTTGCACGAGCCGCAGGCGCCGTCGCGGCAGCCATAGGGCAGGCCCACGCCGGCGCGTATCGCGGCCGGCAGCACCGCTTCGTCGCGTGCCACTTCGAAGCTGCTGCCGCTGGGCTGCAACGTCACCTTGAAATTCATTTCGGTATCCTCGAACACAACTCGAATCAAACAGGATTGTGCCCGCCGGCCCGGCGCGCTGCCTGCCGTTGCCCCATGCCCTCACCCCAACCCAGCCGTCCTGCCGTGTTCCGCAAGCCGCGCCTGCTGATCGTCGGCTGCGGCGACATCGGCCAGCGGGTGCTCGAGCAGCTCGCCGGTCGCTATCGGGTGTTGGCGCTGACGTCCCAGGCGGTCCGCGTGGAGACCTTGCGTGCGCTCGGCGCGCGGCCGTTGATCGGCGACCTGGATGCGCCTGCGACGCTCGGTCGGCTGGGTGCGCTGGCGCCGCGGTTGCTGCACCTGGCGCCGCCGCCCGGCACGGGCGAGAGCGATCCCCGCACCGCAGCGCTGCTGCGCGCCCTGGCTCGCGGTGGTGTCACGCAGCGCATCGTGTACGGCGGCACCAGCGGCGTGTACGGAGACGCCGCGGGAGTGCGCTTCGACGAGACACGCGCTGTCGCGCCCGTGACGGCGCGTGCGCAGCGGCGCGTGGCGGCCGAGCGCCTGCTGCGCTGGCACGGCCGCGCCTTCGGTGTGCGGGTGACGCTGCTGCGCATTCCCGGCATCTATGCCGGCGACCGCCCCGGCGGCGCCCCGCGCGAGCGGGTCGTGCGTGGCACGCCGGTGCTGGTGGCGCACGAGGACGTGTACACCAACCACATCCACGCCGATGACCTGGCGCGAACCTGCATCGCGGCGCTGCACCGTGGCCGCCCGCAGCGGGTTGTCCACGCCAGCGACGACACCGAGCTGAAGATGGGCGACTACTTCGATCTCGTGGCCGATCTGGCCGGGCTGCCTCGGCCGCCTCGGGTCACGCGCGCGGTGGCGCGGCAAGCACTCACGCCGGCCGCCCTGAGCTTCATGAGCGAGTCGCGGCGGTTGGTGAACGACCGGCTGCGTGCCGAGTTGCGCGTTGCGCTGCGCTACCCGACGGTGCATGCGGGCCTGCGGGCTTGTTGAGTGGGGCCCGCGGGGCCGGCTTTGGGCAGTCCACCGCCGTCCGGCTGGCTGTGAGCCCCTGCCGGCGCGTGTCGCGGCTCAGATGCCGCGGGCGCGTGTGAAGGTCCGCATGCGATCGACGCTGTGCACGGGAACGGTTTGTGTATGGCCGTCGCGCAACACCTCGAGTGCGATGTCGCGCTCCGCGCTGCCGCCATTCCAGAGCATCTTGTAGAAGGATTCGAGTCCACCGACGGGCGTGCCGTCGAGGCGCCGGATCAGGTCGCCGGGCTGCACCCCCGCGGTCTCCGCCGGGCTGTCGCGGCTGACGCGCAGCACCCGCAGGCCGTCGTCCTGCTCGACGCAGTTCACACCGAGCCAGGCGCGCATGCTGGCGCGCGACAGGCCGTGCTCGCGCAGCTCGGTGAAGATCGGGGACAGCAGGTCGACCGGCACGAACATGTTGCCGGCGCGCCGCGGGCCGTTGCTCTGGGCGTCGGGGACGAGCAGCGAGCCGATGCCGATCAGCTCGCCCCGGGCGTTGAAGAGGCCGGCGCCGCTGTGGTCGGTGCGCGGCGGGCTGGTGAACAGCGCGCCGTCGATGTGGTATTCCCAATAGCCCGAGTAACTGCGTCGCGACACCAGCTGCGCTGCACTGAGGGCGCCCTCGTCGCCACCGCTGACGACCAGCAGCGGCTCGCCCTCGGCCACTGCCTGCGCCTGACCGAACTGCACCGGCTCCACGCCGAGCGGTACCAGGGCCTGGACCAGGCCGAAGCCGGATGCAAGGTCATAGGCCACCACACGTGCCGGCATGCGCTTGCCGCTGTCGAGCACCAGTTCGACGTCCTCCGCTTCGAGGATCAGGTAGCCGATCGTCAGCACCAGACCGTCGTTGCCGATCACCACGCCCGAGCCGGACCGCTGTTCGCCCAGCGTGTCGATCGAGCTTGCGTCCTCCGTTGCGGTGCTGAGCAAGCCCAGTACGGCGTCGCTGGCGCGCTTCAGCGCGAGGCGTTGCTGGGTGACGCCGGAAGGGGGGGCATCGTCGACGTGCAGCGCCGGAGCCGCGCTGACCGTCCCGGCGGACAGACCGAGTGCCAAGGCGAGTGCCATGCCAACCGCGAGCGTACGGGAGGATGCCATCGCGATCTCCTTCAAAGGCTGATCGCAGCATGGGCCGCCGTGGTCGCCGACTGAATCTTGTGGGCTTTGCGCCTGGCGAAAACCGGGGCGGCGCGAGCGTGTGTTCGCTGCGGAAAGCTCAGCCGGGCACGAGGCTCAATGCCGACCGAACGGTGGTTGGCCGCGCCAGTAACGCAGGATCAGCCAGCCGCCGGCCATCCCGCCCAGGTGGGCGAAATGCGCGACGCCACCCGTCGGGCTGATGAAACCCAGCGCGAGTTCGAGCCCGCCGAACACCATCACGAAGGTGCGCGCCTTCATCGGGATCGGCGGGAACAGCGGCATGATCGTCCGGTTCGGGAACAGCATGCCGAACGCCAGCAGCAGGCCGAACAGCCCGCCCGAGGCGCCGACGGTCGGATAGGGTGAGCCGAGCAGCAAGGCCACCAGCAACTGGGCGGTTGCGGCGGCGAGCACGCTGGCACCGTAGAACTGCAGGAAGCGCTTCGTGCCCCACAGGCGCTCCAGTTCCGAGCCGAACATCCACAAGCCCAGCATGTTGAAGAACAGGTGGCCGATACCGCCGTGAAGGAAGGCGTAGCTCGCCACCTGCCAGGGCAGGAAGCCGCCACCCAGCGGCCACAGGGCGAACAGCCGCGTGAACCAGGGACCGATGAACTGGTCGAGGCAGAACACCGCGACGTTGATCAAGATCAGGGCCTGGGTGATCGGAGGCAATGGGGTCATGGTGCGCGGGGACGGCTGCACTGGAGAGGCAAGATGCCTCTCGCGCTGGACGCGGGACAGAGGGTCGGCAAGTTGCCGACACGGGGGGTGGTGCCTCGGGTCGGACTCGAACCGACACTCATTGCTGAACGGGATTTTGAGTCCCGCGCGTCTACCGATTTCGCCACCGAGGCACGAACGCTGCAGTGTAAGCGAGCCTCTGCCAGAACTCACGGCATCGGCGCCGGTGCTGCTGCGGGTGTCGGCCGTTGCCGGGTGAAGGGTCTCGTTTGCCTGCGCGGGCACCATGAATGCGCTGGCGTCGGCGCATGCGCGGCCCTGCGGCCGCGGAGCAGCATGCCGCACAATTCCGGGACGGCGGCGGGAGCGGGGCGACACTGACACAATGCCGGCAGGAAGGTGTTCTATGCCCCGCTATCTGACAGTAGAAGACACGATCGGCCGAACTCCGCTGGTTCGACTGGTGCGCCTGCCGGGCGCTGAAAACGAGCGGCGCGGCAATGTGATCCTCGGCAAACTCGAAGGCAACAACCCGGCCGGTTCGGTGAAGGATCGCCCGGCGATCAGCATGATCCGCCGGGCCGAGGAGCGTGGCGAGATCAAGCCGGGCGATACGCTGATCGAGGCCACGTCGGGAAACACCGGCATTGCGCTGGCCATGGCCGCGGCGATCCGCGGCTACCGCATGCTGCTGATCATGCCGGAGGACTTGTCGATCGAGCGTGCGCAGTCGATGCGCGCCTTCGGCGCCGAACTGGTTCTCACACCCAAGGCGGGCGGCATGGAATACGCGCGCGACCTGGCCGAGCGCATGCAGAGCGAAGGCAAGGGCCGTGTGCTCGACCAGTTCGCCAATGCCGACAACCCGCGCGTCCACACCGAGACCACCGGTCCGGAGATCTGGGCCGACACCGATGGGCAGATCACGCACTTCGTCAGTGCGATGGGCACCACCGGCACGATCACCGGGGTCTCGAGCTTCCTGAAGTCGAAGAACCCTCTGGTTCGCATCGTCGGGGCCCAGCCCAGCGAGGGGTCCCGTATCCCGGGCATCCGCAAGTGGCCCGCGGCCTACCTGCCGAAGATCTACGACCCGAGCCGCGTGGACGAGACGATCAATGTCAGTCAGAGCGACGCCGAGGACATGGCCCGTCGCCTGGCGCGAGAGGAGGGCTTGTTCGCCGGCATTTCGGCGGCGGGGGCGCTGTGGGCGGCCTTGGAGGTGGCCAAGACGGTAGAGAACGCGACCATCGTGTTCATCGTCTGTGACCGCGGCGACCGCTACCTTTCGACCGGCGTCTTTCCGGCCTGAGCCGGCCCGCCGCACATGCCGATGGAGCACGCGTTCAAGTTCTGCCCCCATTGCGCGACGCCGCTCGAGTGGATAGTCGCCGCCGAAGACGGCGGGGACAAATCCCGTCTCCGCTGCCCGGCCTGTGCCTGGACACACTGGAACAATCCGACGCCGGTGCTCGCTGCGGTGCTGGAGTGCGAAGACCGTGGCGGGCGCTTGCTGCTGGCACGCAATGCCGCATGGTCCGGCAGGAATTTCGGGCTGATCACCGGCTTCATGGAGGCCGGCGAGACGCCGCAGGACGGCATCGCACGCGAGGTGCTGGAGGAGACCTCGTTGTCCGCCAGCCGCGTGGAGCTGATCGGCGTCTACGACTTCCAGCGGATGAATCAGCTGATCGTCGCCTACCACGTCGAGGCGCGGGGGGAGATCGTGCTGTCTCCCGAACTCGTCGAGTACCGCCTGTTCGAGCCCGCGCAAGTGAAGTGCTGGCCCGCCGGCACCGGGTATGCGCTGGCCGACTGGCTGCGCGCGCGCGGCATCGAGCCGCAATGGATCGAATGGAGCCGCCCGTCGGCCTAGAATCGCCGGAACCGAGGACGATGATGGAAGCGAACAAGGAACTCGACACCCGCGGGCTCAACTGTCCGCTGCCGATCCTGAAGGCGAAGAAGGCACTGGCCGACATGGTCAGCGGCCAGACCTTGAAGGTCATTGCCACCGACCCAGGGTCGGTGCGTGACTTTCAGGCATTCGCGCGTCAAACCGGCAACGAACTGGTCGACCAGCAGACCGAGGGCGACGAGTTCGTCCACTGGCTGCGCCGTCGCTGAACCGGGCCGACACAACACAAAGCCGCCCTGGGGCGGCTTTTTCGTGGGGTGGGGCGCGGGAGGCGTGCTCAGAGGTTCAGGGTCTTCAGGTACTCGCGCACGCTGGCACCGATCTGCGGGTGTGCCAGGCCCAGTTCGATATTGGCTTGCAAGAAGCCTTCCTTGCTGCCGCAGTCGTAGCGTTTGCCGTCGTAGGTATAGGCGAACACTTTCTGCCGGCGCAGCAGGCCGGCGATGCCGTCCGTCAGCTGGATTTCTCCGCCGACGCCGCGCGGCTGGTTGCGGATCTCGCTGAAGATGTCGGGGGTGAGGATGTAGCGTCCTGCGACACCCAACCGCGACGGGGCGTCTTCGGGGGCCGGTTTCTCGACGATGCGCGTGATGTCCATCATGCGCTCGCTGACCGGCGTGCCGGCGACGATGCCGTAGCGGCGCGTGTGTTCCGCGGGGACTTCCTGCACCGCGACGATGGAGGCGCGCCACTCCTCGAACTGGTCGACCATCTGCTTGAGGATCGGCGGCTTGCCGACCATCAGGTCGTCGGCCAGCAGCACGGCGAACGGCTCGTTGACGACCACGCACTGCGCGCACAGCACCGCATGGCCGAGACCCAGCGCCTTGGACTGGCGGATGTACACGCACTCCATGTCGTCCGGCTTGATCGAGTGCACCATCTCCAGCAGCTCGCTCTTGCCGGCCGCCTCGAGCTCGGCCTCGAGTTCATAGGCGGTGTCGAAGTGGTCGGGGATCGCCCGCTTGTTGCGACCGGTGACGAAGATCATCTGGCGGATGCCGGCGGCATAGGCCTCTTCGACCGCATACTGGATCAGCGGCTTGTCGACCACCGGCAGCATTTCCTTAGGCTGTGCCTTGGTGGCCGGCAGGAAGCGGGTGCCGAGGCCGGCGACGGGGAAGATCGCTTTGTTGATAAGCATCTGCTTACAATCCTAAGAGCAAGTTGAATCATTCTGTCATGCAGTTTCCGTCACGCGCCCTCCTGCTCTCGTGGGCTTGTGGGCGTATGTCACGGCCCGCCTTGAGTCATCATCGGTCGCCATGGATTTGTTGATTGTCGAACCGATCGAGACCGAAGTGCTGAGCTGGTTGCAGGCGCGGCACCGGGTGCGGCATGCCCCCGAACTCGCGCGCGATCCCCGCGGCTTTCGCCAGACGCTGTTCAACGTGCGCGCCGCGGTGCTGCCGCCCCAGCTGCGGGTCGATGCCGAGACGCTGTCCTTCGCGCCGCTGCTGCGTGCCTTGGGCCGCATAGAACCGGGGCTCGAGAACATCGACGTCGACGCCTGTTCGCGCTCGGGCGTGGAACTCGTCCGGGGTACGGCAGCCACCGCGCCGGCCGAGGCTGAATTCATGGTCGGTGCCCTGATCACGCTGCTGCGGCCGGGCGCCAACGGCGGCCGGGTGACGACCGGCCGCGAACTGGCCTCGGCGACCGTGGGTCTGGTCGGCCTGGCGCCGGCGGCGCGCTCCCTGTCGGCGATGCTGAGCGGTTTCGGCACCCGGTTGGTCGGCTACGACCCGACGCTGCATGCGAGCGACATGCTCTGGGGCCGCTGGCGCATCGAGGCGATGGGACTGCGCGAGCTGCTCGAGACGGCCGATGCGGTCTGCGTGCAACTGCCGTACTACAGCCGCTACCAGGGGCTGTTCGGCGAGCGCTACCTGCCGCAGTGCAAGCCGGGGCAGGTGCTGATCAGCACTTCGCATTCGGCGCTGTTCGACGAGGCGTCGCTGGCCATGGCGCTGCGCAGCGGCCGTCTGGCGAGTGCCTGGCTCGACAGTGTCGAGCCAGGCCTGCTCGATGCGGGTCGGCCGCTGAACGGCGCACCGAATCTGCACACCACCTCCCGCCTCGCGGGCTACACGCAGGAGTCCCGGGTCCGCAGCGTCTGGGCGGTGGCACAGCGGCTCGACGAGATCCTCAGCCAGACGCCGCCCGTCGCGCGCGAACTCCGTGTGGCCGTGTCGCCGCCCCATGGTCCCGTGTCGGGGCCGGCGCCACTGAGCGCTCAGGCGGCTGACCTGTCACCGGCCGGTGAGGCCACCGGCCCTGCGGCCGATGACGACGAAGCCGAGCTGCCGGAGGCGGCGGCCACCGATGTCAGCCCAGGCGCGAGCGCTGAGCCCGCAACCGATCCAAGTTCGCACTGAAATCGGCGAGGCGCTGGCGTTCCTGCGCGACCACGGCGGCAGGTGCCCGCGCGACGAAGCTCTCGTTGCCGAGCTTGGCCTGGGCCTTGACGATCTCGCCTTCGAGCCGCGCTACTTCCTTGGACAAGCGCTCGCGCTCGGCCTCCACATCGATCTCCACGTGCAGCGCCAGCCGCGCATCGCCGTGCACCGATACCGGCGCGGCGGTGGTGGCCTGCACGAAGCCGGCTTCCGAGTCGATCACGCGCACCTCGCTGAGCTTGGCCAGGGCCTTCAGCAACGGTGTCGCCTGCGCGATGAAGCCGGCGTCGCCAAAACTCAGCAGCGGCACGCGCTCGGCCGGTGAGAGGCTCATCTCCGCGCGCAGGTTGCGGCAGGCGCCGACCAACGCCTTCAGCTTCGCCACCCAGGCATCGGCCTGCGCGTCGACACGCTCCAGCTGCGGCCGTGGGTAGCGCGCCGTCGCGACCGACTCGTCGCTGCCGGCCACCTTGCGCTGCGCCACCGGCGCCACCGCCTGCCACAGTTCCTCGGTGATGAAGGGCGTCAACGGGTGCAGCAGGCGCAGCACGGTCTCCAGCACGCGGATGAGCGTGCGGCGGGTCGCGCGCTTCGCGGCGTCGTCACCGGTCGCGATCTGCACCTTGGCAATCTCGAGATACCAGTCGCAGTACTCGTCCCACACGAAGCTGTAGACGGCGTTCGCCACGTTGTCGAGCCGGTACTCGGCAAAGCCCTTCTGCACCGCCGCCTCGACGCGCTGCAGCTCGCTGGTGATCCAGCGGTCGGCGTTCGAGAAATCCAGGTAGCCGCCCGGCACGCACTGCTCGGCGGTGTGGTCGGCGAAGCCGCAGTAGTTCCGGCTCACCTCCTCCGGAGAGGGGCCTGCACTGCCACTGCGCTGCGCTTCGTGGTCCTGCGGAGGGGTGCAGTTCATCAGCACGAAGCGCGTCGCGTTCCAGAGCTTGTTGCAGAAATTGCGGTAGCCCTCGCAGCGCTTGGTGTCGAAGTTGATGTTGCGGCCCAGGCTCGCGTAGCTGGCCATCGTGAAGCGCAGCGCGTCGGCGCCGTAGGCGGGCATGCCCTCGGGGAACTCCTTCTTCACGCGCGCGGCGACCTTCGGCGCGGTCTCGGGCTTGCGCAGGCCGGTGGTGCTCTTCTTCACCAGCGTGTCGAGGTCCACACCCTGGATCAGGTCCACCGGGTCGAGCACGTTCCCTTCGGACTTGCTCATCTTCTTGCCTTCGCTGTCGCGCACCATGCCGTGGATGTAGACGGTGCGGAAGGGCACCTGGCCGGTGAAGTGGGTCGTCATCATGATCATCCGGGCGACCCAGAAGAAGATGATCTCGTAGCCGGTGACCAGCACGCTCGAGGGCAGGAAGAGCTCGAGCTCCTTCGTCTGCTGCGGCCAGCCCAGCGACGAGAACGGCACCAGCGCCGACGAGTACCAGGTGTCGAGCACGTCCTCGTCGCGCGTCAGCGCGCCGTCGTAGCCGGCCGCAAGCGCCTTGGCCCGCGCCTCGTCCTCGCTGCGCGCGACGAACAGCTCGCCGCCGCTGCCATACCAGGCCGGGATCTGGTGGCCCCACCAGAGCTGGCGCGAGATGCACCAGTCCTGGATGTTCTTCATCCACTGGTCGTAGGTGTTGACCCAGTTCTCGGGCACGAACTTCACTTCGCCCGAGGCAACCGCATCGATCGCCTTCTGCGCGATGCTCCTGCCGTCCGGCCCGGGCTTGCTGACCGCGACGAACCACTGGTCGGTGAGCATCGGCTCGACCACCTGGCCGGTGCGTGCGCAGCGCGGCACCATCAGCTTGTGCTTCTTCACCTCGACCAGGAAGCCCTGGACCTCGAGGTCGGCGACGACCTTCTTGCGCGCCACGAAGCGATCCAACCCGCGATAGGCCTCGGGCGCCGCGTCGTTGACCTTCGCATCCAGCGTCAGGATGCCGATCACCGGCAGCCCGTGGCGCTGGCCGACCGCGTAGTCGTTGAAGTCGTGCGCCGGCGTGACCTTCACGACGCCGGTGCCGAAGGCGCGGTCGACGTAGTCGTCGGCGATCACCGGGATCGTGCGGTTGCACAGCGGCAGCGCCACCTGCTTGCCGATCAGCGCCGCGTAGCGCTCGTCCTCCGGGTGCACCATCACCGCGGTGTCGCCGAGCATCGTCTCCGGCCGCGTCGTGGCCACGACCAGCGAGCCGCTGCCGTCGGCCAGCGGGTAGCGGATGTGCCACAGGAAGCCGTCTTCCTCCTCGCTCTCGACTTCCAGGTCGGAGACCGCCGACTTCAGCACCGGGTCCCAGTTCACCAGCCGCTTGCCGCGGTAGATCAGGCCCTGTTCGTAGAGCTGCACGAAGGTGTCGGTCACCACGGGCGACAGCTTCCCGTCCATCGTGAAGTACTCGTGCCGCCAGTCCACGCTGGCCCCGACCCGGCGCATCTGCTGCGTGATCGTCGAGCCCGAATGCTCCTTCCACTCCCAGACCTTGGCGACGAAGTTCTTGCGCCCGAGCTCGTGGCGGCTCTGGCCCCGCTGCTCGAGCTGGCGCTCGACGACGATCTGCGTCGCGATGCCGGCGTGGTCGGTGCCCGGCACCCACAGCGTGTTCTCGCCCTGCATGCGGTGGTAGCGCGTCAGCGCATCCATGATGGTCTGGTTGAACGCGTGGCCCATGTGCAGCACGCCGGTCACGTTGGGCGGCGGCAGCTGGATGGCGAACGAGGGCCTGGCGGCATCGAGCGTCGGCGCGAACAGGGCGCGCTGCTCCCACACGGGAGCCCACTTGGCCTCGATCGGGCCGGGTTCGAAGGATTTGGCGAGTTCGGTCATGGCAGGCCTGGAAGGAAAACGGCGCCCATGGGGCGCCGTTTCCGCTGGGTCGAAGCCCGCATTCTACGAGGCGGCCTGCGCGGCCGGCCCCGCCGCATCGGTGCGGATCCTGGCTTCAGCGCCGGTCGGCGGCGCAAGCCTCCAGGGCCATGCCGCGCAGGCGTCCTTCGCCGTCCACCCACCACGCCGCGCCCTGCAGGCGTTCGGGCTTCGCGCCCTCGGGGATGCGCAGCGCCCGCCACTGCGTCGAGCGCTGGCCGCTGGGCTCGATCACCAGCGGTCCCGCCACGTTGCGCACCAGGCGCCGCGCGACCGGGCTGCCGTCACTGCCGGCCGGGATGTTCTCGACCAGCGCCAGGTAGGCTGCCGAGCCCGCAGGGGGCTTGCCGCGGGTCTGCAACTGCAGGCCGAGGTAGCCGTTCCAGGCCGGGCCGCCGCCGACCTGCAGGTGCACCGCCGGTCGCGCGGCGAGCGCCCAGCGGAATTCACGGGCGCCGTCTGACAATGCCGGACTCGCCAGTGCCTCGAGCCGTGCGCCGGCTTCCGGCAGCGCAGCTGCCGCCAGCGGGGCGTCGGCGTTGTCGGTCGCGGGCGCAATCCAGTCCAGCACCCAGCTCGAGCGTGGCAGCGGGTGCGGGGCGGTACCGGACCAGCAGGCCTCGCAGTCCGCCGACATCAGGCGCTCGATGACCTCGCGCGGCGGGCTGCACGAGGGCGATACCGCCTGAACAAGGCCGGTCAGCAGCGCACATCCGGCGCCGACGATGGAAGGCAGATGCATGGGGTCATTCTGATCAAGCTGGTGCCTTGACGCCAGCCAGCGCCTGAATGCCCTTGCAGTGCCGGCAGCGCGCCTGCGTACCGGGCGGCTAGCTGTGGCGGCGGGCGCGCGCGGCGTCCAGGAACTCGCGCAGGATGGGCCGGCCGTCGAGCTGGTCCGGGTGGAACTGGCGCTGCGCCATGAACTCCGGGTGCCACTGCATCCCGAACACATAGCTCGGTCCGCGCCAACGGACGGCCTCAATGAGCCCGTCGGGCACTGCAACGGCCTCGATGTCGAGCTCGCGGCCGAGGTCCTTGATCGCCTGGTGGTGGATGGAGTTGATTTCGGCGCGGTGCGCGCCCGGGTAGAGCGAGGCCAGCTGGCTGCCCTGCACCAGGCTGATCTCGTGGAACTGGTTCTCGTAGCGGGCGTCGTCGACGTGGGCGATGGCTTCGGGAACCTGGGTCGAGATGTCCTGGTAGAGCGTGCCGCCGAAAGCGACGTTGATCAACTGGAGTCCGCGGCAGATGCCGATCACCGGCTTGCCGGCTGCCACGAAGGCGTTGAACAGCTCGATCTCGTAGCGGTCGCGCACCCGGTCGCCCGTCCAGGCGGGCGCCAGCGGCGATTCGCCGTAGCTCTGGGGCGCGACATCGGCGCCTCCCTGCAGCACCAGCCCGTCGAGCCGCTGTGCATAGGCGGCCAGGCTGACCTCGCTGGGGCGCAGCAGACCTTCCCGTTCGACCGGCGGGATCATCAGCGCGAGCGCGTCGGGTTGCAGAACCCAGTGCGCGACCGACTGCTCCAGGTAGTGCAGGGTTCGGGTGAAGATGCCACCGATGTCGGCGACCGGCGTGCTCGGGTGGTAGATGCGCGCGGAAATGCCGATGAGCAGCGCGTCGTGCATGGCGGGAGCAGGCGAGATGGCGATGACGCCAAGGATACCCGTGGTGCACCGCGCGGCTCCATAGAATCCCTGGATGAATGTGCCGGATGAAAACGATCGCGCGCCCTCGGGCGAGGCCGCAGGCCTGCTGCGTCACCTGAACCCGGAGCAGCTCGCCGCGGTGACGCTGCCGGCCGGCAACGCGCTGATCCTGGCCGGTGCCGGCTCCGGCAAGACGCGGGTGCTGACGACGCGCATCGCCTGGCTGGTGCAGACCGGGCGGGTTTCACCGGCCGGCGTGATGGCCGTGACCTTCACCAACAAGGCCGCGAAGGAGATGCTCACGCGCCTGTCGACGCTGCTGCCGATCAACCCGCGCGGCATGTGGATCGGCACCTTCCACGGGCTGTGCAACCGCTTCCTGCGCGCGCACTGGAAGCTCGCCGGCCTGCCGCAGGGCTTCCAGATCCTCGACGCACAGGACAGCGTCTCGGCCGTTAAGCGCATCGTCAAGGCGATGAAGCTCGACGAGGAGCGCTATGTCCCCAAGCAGTGCGCCTGGTTCATCGCCAGCGCCAAGGAAGACGGCCGCAGGCCGAAGGACATCGAGGTGCGTGACGAGCTCACGCGCACCCAGCAGGCCATCTACCAGGCCTACGAGGACCAGTGCCAGCGCGAGGGCGTGGTCGACTTCGCCGAGCTGATGCTGCGCACCTACGAGCTGATGCGCGACCACGCCGAGCTGCGCCAGCACTACCAGCGGCGCTTTCGCCACATCCTGGTCGACGAGTTTCAGGACACCAACAAGCTGCAGTACGCCTGGCTGAAGATGTTCGCCGGCACCGACAACAACGTGCTCGCCGTCGGCGACGACGACCAGAGCATCTATGCCTTTCGCGGTGCGCAGGTCGGCAACATGGCCGACTTCGAGCGCGAGTTCCACGTGCAGCAGGTCGTCAAGCTCGAGCGCAACTACCGCAGCTTCGGCAACATCCTCGACAGCGCCAATGCGCTGATCGCGCACAACTCGCGCCGCCTGGGCAAGAACCTGCGCACCGAGGCCGGCCCGGGCGAGCCGGTGCGCGTGTTCGAGGCCACCAGCGACTTCGCCGAGGCGCAGTGGTTCCTCGACGAGGCGCGCCAGCTGCAGCGTGACGGCTCGCCGCGCAGCGAGATCGCGGTGCTCTACCGCAGCAATGCGCAAAGCCGGGTGATCGAGAGCGCGCTGTTCAACGCCGGCGTGCCCTACCGCGTCTACGGCGGCCTGCGCTTCTTCGAGCGCGCCGAGATCAAGCATGCGCTGGCCTACTTGCGCCTGATCGAGAACCCGAACGACGACACCAGCTTCCTGCGCGTGGTGAACTTCCCGACCCGCGGCATCGGCGCGCGCACCATCGAGCAGTTGCAGGACGCCGCGCGCAGCAGCGGACGCAGCCTCGGCCAGAGCGTCGCCGCGGTGGCCGGCAAGGGCGGATCGAACCTCGTTGCCTTCAGCGCGCTGGTCGACGCGATGCGCGACGCCACGCGCGGCCTCACGCTGCGCGAGATCATCGAGCACGTGGTGCAGGACTCGGGGCTGGCCGACTTCTACCGCAACGAGAAGGAAGGCGCCGAGCGGCTCGAGAACCTCGATGAACTCGTCAACGCGGCCGAGGCCTTCGTCACGCAGGAGGGCTTCGGCAAGGACGCCGTCGCGCTGCCGGTCGACGAGCAGGCCGGCCGCATCGCCGCCGGCGTGCCGAACGCGATCGCGCTGGCCGACGTGCAGCCCGATGCCGAGACCGGCGAGATCATGAGCCCGCTCGCGGCGTTCCTGACGCATGCCGCGCTCGAGGCCGGCGACAACCAGGCGCAGGCCGGCCAGGATGCAGTGCAGCTGATGACGGTGCATGCGGCCAAGGGCCTGGAGTTCGACCAGGTCTTCATCACCGGGCTCGAGGAAGGCCTGTTCCCGCACGAGAACGCGGCCGCCGACCTCGATGGCCTGGAAGAGGAGCGCCGCCTGATGTACGTCGCGATCACGCGCGCCCGCAAGCGCCTCTACCTGAGCTTCAGCCAGACCCGCATGCTGCATGGGCAGACCCGCTACAACCTCAAGAGCCGTTTCTTCGACGAATTGCCCGAGGCGGCACTGAAGTGGCTGACGCCGAAGCTGCAGGGCTTCGGCTCGGGCTTCGCTCGCGACTACCAGGCGGCGTGGCAACGTGGCTCCGGCCTCGGCTCGATGGTGGGGGCCGGGCGGGTCTCGGCACCAACCGCGCCGGCCGCGTTCGAGGCGCACGCGCGCAGCACGCCGAACGGTCTTCGCTCGGGGCAGGGCGTGTTCCATACCAAGTTCGGCGAGGGTGTGATCGTCACTCTCGAAGGCGTGGGCGCCGACGCTCGCGCGCAAGTGAACTTCGGCCGCCACGGCATGAAGTGGCTGGCACTGAGCGTCGCGAAGCTGACCCCGGTGGACTGAAACCCGCGGGCCACCGGCCGCGGACCGCTGTACGTCTGTCGCGTCGGCGCCACGAACCGCTCCCTCATGGTGCGTTCTGGTCCCATGTGGCACAGCCGGTCGCAATTTGTAAGCAAATGCTGCAGTGCATGCGAAGGTTTCCCCGTGCTTGCGCGTGTCCGGGGCAGTCCGAACACTGCGGCACCCCTGCGTCGCCACTCGAGCGGGTGGTGCGCCATGCCGGAGGGTGGGCGCTTTCTCTTTGAACCCATGATCAGACTTGAGGAGACAAGACCATGCCCATGCTCATTGCCCTGGCGATCTCGATCGGCGTGCTCGCCGTCGTGGCCACCTGGTTGTTTCTCGGCCCATTGGCCGCACTCAACTTCCAGATCTGGCAGGCCTTCGTGGCCTGGGCCAGCTTCTATCACTGCGGTGGCAAGACCGCCGGTGCGCGCACGACGGTGATTTGCATGTCCTTCGGTGCGCTGATCGGTGCGCTGTCGGTGATGCTGGCCGGCCAACTCGGTGCGCTCGGTGCGCTCGCGGCGCCGGTGGCCGTGGGCATTGGCGCCGCGGCGATCGTGCTGGCCGCACACGTCGGCCTGCTGGCCACCATTCCGGCCTGCGTCTACGGCTTTGCCTGCGTCGCCGGTCTGATCCTGCTCAAGGGCGTGGCGCCGCTCGATGCCTTGGTGCCGACCATCGGCTCCATCGTTCTCGGCGCGATCTTCGGCTGGGTCTCGGAGACCGTCGCCGGCAAGTTGACCAAGCCGTCGGCCTGAAACCTGGCGCGCACTGCCGGCCAGCACGCCGGCAGTGCCGGTGCCGGCCTTTTCACGCTGCCGGTGTTTCCTCGCTGCTGTCGAACTCGAAGGAATCGACGAAGCTGAAGTACAGCGACGCATAGAAGATCGTCGACACCAGCAGGGTGATCGGCAGCGCCGCCATGCCCACGACCTGCTCCAGACCCAGCAGTGCGGCCACGACCTGCAGCAGCGTCACGAACAGCATCGTCAGCCCGAACCAGGTCAGACCGTAGACCATGAAGGCGCCCCGGCTGCGCCAGCACGCGATGGTGCTGGCGAACAGCGCCTGGCCCACCGGCATGCGGCCCCAGCACACCAGGGCCGGTGCATGCCAGAACGCCAGCGACAGCAGGGCCATCAGGCCCAGACGCAGCAAGACGCTCCAGGGCAGCAGCGGATCCTGCAGGGCTGCTTCGGTCGTGGTTTCGTTGGCGGCGATCGCCTCGACCGCCGCCGCAAAGCGCCCGCCGTCCAGCAGATGGGCGAGCAGCACGATGGCCACGGCCGCCGCCGCGTAGGCCGCGCCCAGCTGCAGCAGCCGGCCACGGTGCAGCGGCGAGCGCAGCGGCAGCAGCATCAGCTTCGGCCCCGCGATGCGCCCGGCGAGCACCTCGCGAGTCGCCAGCAGGAACGCGACGGTCGCCACCGGCATCAGCGACAGGGCGACGACGGGGCCGATCAGCGGCAACTGCAGCAACACGAACACCCCGAGCCCGAACAAGGCGAACAGTGCGCTGAAGGCCAGCGGTTGACGGAAGAACACGGTGAATCCGGCGCGCACCCACAGCACACCCTGGCGGGCCCGAACGGTCTTGAGCTTCATGCGCGGGGTCAGTTTCCGGCCGGGTGCCAGGGCGTCGCGATGCGCTCGCGCAGCACACGCTCGAAATGGGTGGGGTCGTGGGGAACCAGCATGCTGGCTTCGCGCGGCAGGTACACGTCCCACAGCCGCGAGATCCAGAAACGCAGCGCCGCGGCCCGCAGCAGCGCCGGCAGCAGCCGCAGCTCGTCGCCGGTGAGAGGGCGCACCGCGTCGTAGGCGGACACGAAGGCGCTGGCGCGGTCCTCGATCAGGCGGCCGCTGGCGAGGTCGATGCACCAGTCGTTCAGGCACACCGCGATGTCGAACGCGAAGCGGTCGACACCGGCGAAGTAGAAGTCGAAGAAGCCCGTGAGCACCGGCGCGCCGTCGCTGCCGGTGTCGAACATCACGTTGTCGCGGAACAGGTCGGCGTGGACCGGTCCGCGCGGCAGCGCGGCGTCGGAGGCCGAGGCCGAGACGCTGTGCTGGAACGCCAGTTCGTCCTCCAGCAGCGCGCGCTGGGACGGCGCGAGGAAGGGCAGGATCTGCGACACCGTCTCGTCCCACCAGGCCAGGCCACGCAGGTTGGGCTGGTGGCGCGGGTAGTCACGGCCGGCCTCGTGCATGCGCGCGAGCATCGCGCCGACCTGCTGGCAGTGCATCGCGCTGGGCGCCAGCACGTGGCCGCCGCGCAGCCGCTCCACCACCGCCGCCGGCTTGCCGCACACCGCGTGCAGGATCTCGCCGCTGTCGTCGGCCTGCGGCGCCGGCACCGGGATGCCGTGCCCGGCCAGGTGCTTCATCAGGTGCAGGTAGAAGGGCAGCTGCCCGAAGCTCAGGCGCTCGAACAGCGTCAGCACGTACTCGCCGCGTTCGGCGGTGAGGAAGTAGTTGGTGTTCTCGATGCCGGCGGCGATCGGCTCGAGCGTCTTCAGCGACCCGAGGCCGACCTTGTGCGTGAGGGCTGCGGCTTCGTCGAAGCCGACTTCGGTGAAGACCGCCATCGCTGGCGGCCTAGAAGGTGAGGACGCGCCAGACGCGCCGGCCGGCGCCGCCCTTGGCCGAACTGGGGCCTTCCGAGGTGTCTCGCCCGGCATCGATCGGCAGCACCTCGTACTCGGCCTTCAGGGGGCCTTTCGGTTGCACCTTGATGCTCTGGACCGCGCCGCGCACGCGCAATTCCTCGACGCGGGCATTGTCGTCCTCGATCACGTTGCGCTTGACCGCCGGCTCGCCCGCCGGTGCCGGTGGGGCGGTCTGCGCGCGCGGCGGCGTCTGCGTCGGGGCCGGCGCGGACGCCGCCTGGGCCGATGCGATCACGGGCGCAGTGCAAAGGCCGCACAGAACGGCGATGGACAGGAGGCGCGACAACATGGTCTCGATTGTAGGACGCAGCCCGCAGTTGCCCGCGCCCGCGGGAGCAGCGGCCACAATCGGCGCATGAGTGCTCACGACGATGCCTGCCTGCTGCTGGTGGACGGCTCCAGCTACCTGTACCGCGCCTATCACGCACTGCCCGACCTGCGCAATCCGGCCGGCGAGCCGACCGGCGCGGTGCGCGGCATGGTGGCGATGCTGAAGAAGTTGCGCGACGAGTTCCCCTCGGCCCACGCGGCCTGCGTGTTCGACGCCAAGGGCAAGACCTTCCGCGACGACTGGTACCCGGAGTACAAGGCCAACCGGGCCTCGATGCCGGAGGATCTGGCAAAGCAGATCGCGCCGATCCACGAGGTGGTGAAGCTGCTCGGCTGGCCGGTGCTCGAGATCCCGGGCATCGAGGCCGACGACGTGATCGGCACGCTGGCGCGGGCGGCTGCCGCGCGCGGCCAGCAGGTCGTCATCTCGACCGGCGACAAGGACCTGGCGCAGCTCGTCGACACCCATGTGACGCTGATCAACACCATGAGCAACGAGCGGCTCGACGCGGCCGGCGTGACCGAGAAGTTCGGCGTGCCGCCCTCCGCGATCGTCGACTACCTGACGCTGGTCGGCGACGCGGTCGACAACGTGCCGGGGGTCGAGAAGGTGGGTCCCAAGACGGCGGCCAAATGGATCGCCGAGCACGGCTCGCTCGACGGCGTGGTGGCGGCGGCCGACGCCATCAAGGGCGTGGCCGGCGAGAACCTGCGCAAGGCGCTGGACTGGCTGCCGATTGGGCGCCGCTTGGTGACGGTGAAGACCGACTGCGACCTCTCGGAGGCCTTGCCCGGCTGGGCCGGCGCGGCCGCCTGGGACGCGCTGACGTGGCGCGAGATCGACCGCGAGGCGCTGCTGGCCTTCTACACGCACAACGATTTCCGTGCGTGGCGCAATGAACTGGAGTTGGCACGCGCCGCTGCCGCGCCGGCGCCGCAGTCGGCGGCGCGGGCCGAGGGCGGGCAGAGCGCGCTGTTCGCGGACCCGCCAGCCGCTGCGCCGGCCGGCGTCGCCCTCGCCGTCGACAAGCGCTACGAGACCGTGCTGACGCGCGAGGCCTTCGACGCCTGGCGTGCGCGCATCGAGGCCGCCGACCTGGTAGCGCTGGACACCGAGACCGACTCGCTCGAAGCGATGCGGGCCCGCATCGTCGGCCTGAGCTTCAGCGTGCAGCCCTACGAAGCCTGCTACATCCCGCTGACGCATACCTATCCGGGCGCGCCCGACCAACTGCCGCTGGACGAGGTGCTGGCCGCGCTGAAGTCCTGGCTCGAGGACGCCTCGCGCGCCAAGCTCGGCCAGCACGTCAAGTACGACACCCACGTGTTCGCCAACCACGGCATCACCGTGCGTGGCTACGCCCACGACACCATGCTGCAGAGCTACGTGCTGGAGGCGCACAAGCCCCACAACCTCGAGAGCCTGGCGAGCCGGCACCTGGACCGCAAGGGCCTGAGCTACGAGGACGTCGCCGGCAAGGGCGCGCAGCAGATCCCGTTCGCGCAGGTGGAGCTGTCGCGCGCGACCGAGTACTCGGGCGAGGACAGCGACATGACGCTGCACGTGCACCAGGTCCTGTGGCCGCAGCTCGAGGCCGAGCCGCGGCTGCGCGAGGTCTACGAGCGCATCGAGATGCCGACCTCGGCCCTCCTCGGCCGCATCGAGCGCCACGGCGTGCTGATCGACAGCGCCGTGCTGGCGCGCCAGAGCGCCGAGCTCGCGCAGCGCATGGTGGCGCTGGAGCAGGAGGCGCATGCGCTGGCCGGCCAGCCCTTCAACCTCGGCAGCCCCAAGCAGATCGGCGAGATCCTGTTCGGCAAGCTCGGCATCCCGGCGAAGAAGAAGACCGCCAGCGGTGCGCCGAGCACCGACGAGGAGGTGCTGGCCGAACTGGCCGCCGACTACCCGCTGCCGGCCAAGCTGCTGGAGCACCGCTCGCTCGCCAAGCTCAAGGGCACCTACACCGACAAGCTGCCGCTGATGGTGAACCCGGACACCGGCCGCGTGCACACCAACTACGCGCAGGCGGTGGCGGTCACGGGCCGGCTGGCGAGCAACGACCCCAACCTGCAGAACATCCCGATCCGCACGCCCGAGGGCCGGCGCGTGCGCGAGGCCTTCATCGCGCCGCCGGGGCACGTGATCCTGAGCGCCGACTACTCGCAGATCGAGCTGCGCATCATGGCCCACATCTCCGAGGATCCGGGCCTGCTGCGCGCCTTCGCCGAGGGTCTGGACGTGCACCGCGCCACCGCGAGCGAGGTGTTCAACGTGCCGGTGGCTGAGGTGAGCAGCGAGCAGCGGCGTTATGCCAAGGTCATCAACTTCGGGCTGATCTACGGCATGGGCGCGTTCGGCCTGGCCAGCAACCTCGGCATCGAGCAGAAGGCCGCGAAGGACTACATCGAGCGCTACTTCGCGCGCTTCGCCGGCGTGAAACGCTACATGGACGAGACGCGCGCGCGGGCCAAGGAGCAGGGCTATGTCGAGACGCTGTTCGGCCGCCGCATCTACCTGCCCGAGATCAACGGCGGCAACGGCCCGCGCCGCACCGGCGCCGAACGCCAGGCGATCAATGCGCCGATGCAGGGCACCGCGGCCGACCTGATCAAGCTGGCGATGATCGCGGTGCAGGCCGCGCTCGACGCCCAGCAGCGCGCCACGCGCATGGTGATGCAGGTGCACGACGAACTGGTGTTCGAGGTGCCCGACGCCGAACTCGACTGGGCCCGGACCGCGCTGCCGGAGCTGATGGCCGGCGTGGCCGAGCTGAAGGTGCCGCTGCTGGCCGAGGTGGGCGTGGGCGCGAACTGGGACCGGGCGCACTGAGCGTAAGTTTCGGCGCGAGGCATCGACAAACGGCTTTGGAGGCAGCACGATGAACAAGACGACAAGTGCGTGTGGGGCTGCGCTGCTGGCACTGGTCGTGGTCGGCTCAGCGGCGTCGCAGGCCGTGCGGGCGCAGGACCTCACCGGCGACAAGCGCGTGACGCTCGTCAGCGCGAGCGGTGAGCGGCTGGAGATCGGCAGGGTGCGCTTCGAGCCGGCTGGCGCCGATCGCTGGCGCTTCGGTTTCGTGCTGGCCGCGGAAGGCTTCACCGAACGTTTCCTCGCGATGCGGCCGTTCCGCTGCGTGGCCAGTGCGACGCACCAGCTCTGCCACTTCCCCTATGGCAGCGAGGACACGGTGTCGCGCCACGACCTGATGCCGCTCGAGTACGCCCTGATGTTCATCGCGACCAAGCCGGGCGCGCTGCACATCAGTGGGCGCGACGGCCTGTTCTACAAGCTGGCCTTCACCGACCGCGGTCTGCGCGGCGAGCTCCACGACGTGGACATGGACCCGATCATCACGCCGCGCGAGGGGGGCAGCCGCCGGCCCATCACCTACCGCCAGCTCGAGCGGGCCGACCCGAAGTCGCACTGGATGCCGGCGCTGCTGATCGAGTGAGGACGCCGTGCGCGGCGGGCCGGTCGTGCGGTGCCGGCGCGCTCAGCGCAGCCCGAGCTTGAAGGCGATCATCGCGCGCAGCTTGTTCGGTGCCACCGGCTTGATCAGCAGGTGGAAGTCGTGCCGGCTCGATTCCTCCTCGTGGCCGGTCATCGTGCTGCCGGTGACCAGGATCGCCGGCAGCGACGGGCCGAAGGCCTCGCGCAGGCCGGTGAGTGCCTCGATGCCGGTGCGGCCCTCGGGCAGCCGGTAGTCGACGATGGCGAGGTCGGGCGGCGTCATGCTCGGTCCACCGGCCCAGGCCTCGACCGCCGAGACGGTGTCGAAGGAGTCGACGCTCGCGCCCCAGCCCTTGAGCAGCAGCACCAGGCCTTCGCGCACGGCCGGCTCGTCCTCGACCACGACGATATGCCGGTGTTCCAGGGTCAGCCCCAGGACCGGCTTGCCCGCGCTGGGCTCGGGGACCAGGCTGCGCTGCGTCTTGCCCAGCGGCACGGTCAACGTGAAGACGGTGCCGCGACCGGGCACCGATTCGAGGTCCAGCTTCGCTTCCATCAGCCGCGCCAGCCGCTGCACGATGGACAGGCCCAGACCCAGGCCCTTCGGCTGGTGCACGCCGAGCGAGGTGTTCGCCTGCACCTGGTAGAACTCGTCGAACACGCGCGGCTGCTCGGCGGGCGGGATGCCCACCCCGGTGTCCCACACCTGCAGCATCACCTCGTCGCCGCGACGGCGCGCGCTGACGAGCACGCCGCCGTCCTCGGTGTAGCGGATCGCATTCGACAGCAGGTTGCGAACGATGCGGTCGATCAGCACCGGGTCGCCGTACACGACGTGGTGCGCGCCGCGAAAGCGCAGGCCCAGGCCCTTCTCGAAGGCCGTCGGTTCGTACTGCAGCTTCAGGCGCTGGAACAGCTCGCGCAGCGCGAAGTGCCGCGGCTGCGGCTCGACGCCGCCGGTGTCGATCTTGGTGATGTCGAGCAACTCGCCGAACAGGCCTTCGAGTGCGTCGACCGAGCTGTTGATGCTGTTGACGAGGTGGGTGACCTCCTCATCGCCGCGGCTCTTGGCGCGCAGTGCCTCCGCGAACAGGCCCATCGCGTGCAGGGGTTGGCGCAGGTCGTGGCTGGCTGCGGCGAAGAACTGGGTCTTGGCGCGGTTGGCGGTTTCGGCCGCGCGCTTCGCTTCGTCGGCCGCGGCCTTCTCGAGCTGCAGCTGTGCGGCCAGCAGTTCGGTGCGCACTTTCAGCTCGATGGCACGGTCGAAGGTGCGGCGGTAGGCGCGGCCCAGCACCGTCGTCATGATGAACACGAGGCTCAGCACGCCGGCCAGCAGCAGGGTGTCCGTCGTGCCCAGCGTCGCGATGCGCACGATCGTCGGCACGAAACACAGCGAAATGAAGGCGAAGAAGGCCAGGTGCTGCGAAGCCATCAGCGGGATCGCGCCGACACAGAAGCTGTAGATGATCAACAGCAGCGTGGTCTGATGGAAAGCGCGGCCGTCGCTGTAGAACAGCCAGGCCGCGAGTCCCCAACAGGCGCCGGAGGCCATGGCACCGGCGTTCCACCAGCGCTGCCAGCGAGCGGCGTCGCGCGACGCGGCCGGCCAGCCGGCATGTGCATAGCGCCGCAGCGTCAACAGGCGCAGCACCCAGATCCAGCCGAACAGCAGGCTCCAGCCGAGCAACGCGCCGTGCGGCGCCACCGGCCAGTAGATCATCAGCAACACCACCGCGCCGAGCAGGTTGCCCGACAGCGACACGCCGGTCTGGCTGTAGAGCGTGCGCACCACGTCGGGCAGCAGGTCGGCGCGGCTGACCGCCTTGCGCTCGGGGGGGGCGGGCAGCGGGGGCAGCGGGGGCAGGGCGTTCATTCGTTCGTGTTCGGGGCGCACGGCGAGGGCGGGCCGGTGTGGCCCCCGAGCGCCGCGCGCGTGGTCAGCGGTTGCCCAGGCGCCAGGTGGACGTGAGTCCGCCGGACTGCTGCGTCATCTGGCTCACCGCCAGCACCGCCTGCGTGCGCGAGTTCACGCCGAGGGCGCGCAGCACCGCGGCCACGTGGTCCTTGATCGTTTCCACCGACAGGTTGAGGTCGCGTGCGATCAGCTTGTTGGGCTTGCCCTGCAGCAGCAGCGCCAGCACGTCGGTCTGGCGCGGGGTCAGGCCCAGCGCGGCGAGCGTCGGCGTGGTCTGGTAGTCGCTCTGCGTGGCCTGGGCGCCGATCACCTTCATGTAACCGGGGACGGTGTCCGGTTCCGTGGAAGGCGGACCGCCCGCTGCTCCACTGTCGATGCCCATCGTCATCGGTGGCACGTAGATGCCACCGGACATCACCAGCCGCAAGGCCTCGAACAGCGTGTCGTTGCTGGCGCGCTTGGGCACGAAGCCCATGGCGCCCATGTCGATGGAGCGGATCACGTCGCTGGTGCGGTCGCTGGCCGACACCACGACCACCGGCAAAGCCGGGTAGGCGCTGCGCAACTCGGTGAGCACGTCGAAGCCGTTGGCGTCGCCGAGCTGCAGGTCGAGCAGCACGAGGTCGAATTCGGCATCGGCCTTCAGCGTGGCACGTGCAGCAGCGGCGCTGCCCGCGCCGACCACGGTGACGTCGTCACCGAGGCCCTGGATCACAGCCTTCAAGGCCGACAGGATGAGCGGATGGTCATCGACCAGCAGGACCTTCATCGCGTGCCTCCGTGCGTTGGGTTGAGCCGCAGCGATGGTAGCGGAGGGTCATGCCCCTCCAGGCCCTCTTTTGGGTGAGGCGAGTCGCCGCGCGCCGCCCTGCGGCGGCGCGCGGCATCAGGTATAGCAGCGGATCAGCGACTCGGCGACGCAGACCGGCTTGGCGCTGCCGTCGCGCTCGATCAGGGCCTCGATGCCGAGCTGCGCGCCGCCATCGACAGCCTCCCAGGTGCGCAGCGTGAAGCGTGCCCGCAGGCGGCTGTCCACCGGCACCGGTGCGGTGAAGCGCACGCGGTTGACGCCGTAGTTGACGCTCATGCGCACGTCGGCAATGCGGTAGGCGCTCTCGAAGAACACCGGCAGCAGGCTCAGCGTCAGGAAACCGTGCGCGATGGTCGCCCCGAACGGCCCCTGCGCGGCGCGCTGCGGGTCGGTGTGGATCCACTGCCGATCGCCGGTGGCGTCGGCGAAGTGGTCGATGCGGGCCTGGTCGATCGTGAGCCAGTCGCTGTCGCCGAGCGGCTCGCCGATGAGGGCCGGCAGATCGGCAAGGTGTTCGAAGCTTCGCATGCGCTCAGCGGCCATCGGCCCAGCGCGTGATCGGCGTCCACTGCTCGAGATCCTTCTCGACACGGCTCGGCGCCACGTCCCACAAGGTCAGCCCGCGGGCCGCGAGGTGGATGTAGTTCTGCGTGTCGCGCAGGTGGCCGAGCAGCGGCACGCCCAGCGTAGCGAGGAAGCTGTCGAGCTGCCCGGCCGAGATGCTGCCGTCGCGCACGCGGTTGCCGATCACGGCGATGTCGACCTTGTCGCTCTTGCGCCGGGCCTGCAGCTGCGTGATGAACTCGCGCGTCGCATAGATGTCGAAGATGCTCGGCTGCAGCGGCACCAGCACGCGGTCGGCGATCTTCATCACCTCGTCGAGCTTCTTGCCGTGCAGCCCGGCCGGCGTGTCCAGCACGACATGGCTGGTGCCTTTGGGCGGGCGGACCAGGTGGTCGGGCTGGAGCTCCCAGCCGGCAATGGCCGGCAGGCCGGCCGGCCGCAGCCCGAGCCAGGTGCGAGCCGATTGCTGGCGATCGGCGTCGCCGAGCATCACCGCGTGCCCTTGCCGGGCCAGATAGCCGGCAAGATTGGTCGACAGCGTGGACTTGCCCACGCCGCCCTTGGGATTGGCCACCACGATCACGGGCATCGCTCGCTCCTGGTCAGTAAGGAACTCGGGTCGCTGGGAGAATGCGCGGCGTATGTTAGCGGCAGGTCGTGCCGCCGACCCGATCGCTCTGCCCGCAGCCTGCGCTGCCGAACCACGGAATGCCGACCTGCCATGGCCCATGTGCTGGTGCTTGCCGCTCACCCCGACCTCCGGCTTTCCCGCGTGAACCGTGGCCTGCTCGTGGCCGCCCGCGAACTGGCCACGCCGCCGCCCTCGGCGCGCGGCAACACGCTCGAGGTGCGCGACCTCTACGCGCTCTACCCCGACTACGTGATCGACGTGGCGGCCGAACAGGCCAGCGCAGCGCGCGCCGACCTGATCGTCTGGCAGCACCCGATCCACTGGTACGCGGCGCCGCCGCTGATGAAGCTGTGGCTCGACGAGGTGCTGGCGTTGGGCTGGGCCTATGGCGACGGCGGCACGGCGCTGCGCGGCAAGGACGTGTGGCTGGTCGCATCGACCGGCGGCGCCGAATCGGCCTACCGGCCCGACGGCTACAACCGCTATTTCTTCGACGCCTTCCTGCCGCCCTACGAGCAGACCGCGGCCCTGTGCGGCCTGCGCTTCCTGCCGCCGCTGGTGCTGCACGGCGCCCACGGCGTGACCGGCGCGCAGTTCGCCGCGCACGAGGTGGCCTACCGGGAGCGTCTCGCGAGCTATCCGGACTGGCCGGAACTGGCCGACCTGGAGGACTGCCCGACCTGCGAGATGCCGCAAGGCGACCGGCCGCAGGCGGCTGCGGCTGCGGCCGAGGGGCTGTCATGAGTGCCGTGACCCCCTGGCTGACCGGCAGCCTCGTGTTCCTGGGCGCGGCGGTGATCGCGGTGCCGCTGTCGAAGGCGCTCGGCCTCGGCGCGATCATCGGCTACCTCGCGGCAGGGCTGGTGATCGGGCCCTTCGGCCTCGGGCTGGTCAACGACCCCGAGACCATCCTGCATTTCGCCGAGTTCGGCGTGGTGCTGATGCTCTTCCTGGTGGGGCTCGAACTGGAGCCCAAGCGCCTGTGGGCGCTGCGCCGGCCGATCTTCGGCTGGGGGGCGGCGCAGGTCCTGGGCTGTGCCGCCGTGCTGTTCCTCGCCGGCTGGGCGCTCGGTGCCCCCTGGAAGCTGGCCCTGGTGGCCGCGCTGGGCCTGGCGCTGAGCTCGACGGCGATCGCGCTGCAGGTGATGGGCGAGCGCAACCTGATGCCCACCAGCTCGGGCCAGGCCGGTTTTTCGATGCTGCTGTTCCAGGACGTTGCCGCCATCCCGATCCTCGCGTTGATCCCGCTGCTGGGCGTCGCGGAGTCCAGCGAGGGCGCCGCCTGGTGGGAGGCGGCCCGCGCGCTCGGCGTCGTCGTCGCCATCGTGCTCGGCGGGCGCCTGCTGCTGCGCCCGCTGTTCCGCTGGATCGCGCGCAGCAACACGCCGGAGATCTTCACCGCGGCGTCGCTGGGCCTGGTGGTCGGCCTCGCGGCGCTGATGCAGGGGGCCGGCCTGTCGATGGCGCTGGGCGCCTTCCTCGGTGGCGTGCTGCTGGCCGAGAGCGAATACAAGCGCGAGCTCGAGACCGATGTCGAGCCCTTCAAGGGCCTGCTGCTCGGCCTGTTCTTCATCGCGGTCGGCATGTCGGTCGACTTCGACGCGCTGCTGGCGCACCCCGGCATCGTGCTCGGCCTGCTGGCCGGCTTCCTGGCCATCAAGGCGCTGGTGCTGTGGGGCCTGGCGCGGGCGATGGGCGTGCCCTGGCAGGAGCGGCCGGTGTTCACGCTGCTGCTGGCCCAGGGCGGCGAGTTCGCCTTCGTGGTCTTCCAGGCCGCGGCGACGGCCCGGGTGTTCAGCGGCGAGGTGGCTTCGGTGCTGATCGGCGCGGTGGCGCTGTCGATGCTGGTCACGCCGCTGCTGTTGGCCGGCTTCGACCGCTGGGTGTTGCCGCGCTACGCGAGCCGCGCCCGGCCGGAGATGGCCGAGCTGAGCGAGCCGCAGGACGCGCCCATCATCATTGCCGGCTTCGGCCGCTACGGCCAGATCGTCGCGCGCCTGCTGTATGCGAACGGCTTGAAGGCCACGGTGCTGGAGCACGATGCCGAGCAGATCGAGGTGCTGCGCCGCTTCGGCTTCACCGTGTACTACGGCGACGCGACCCGGCTCGACCTGCTGCGCACCGCCGGGGCCGCGACGGCCCGGGTGCTGGTGATCGCGATCGACGACGTGGAGCAGAGTGTGAAGGTGGCCGACCTGGCGAAAGAGCATTTCCCGAACCTGCAGGTCGTAGCGCGGGCGCGCAACGTGCAGCACTACTACGCACTGCGCGACCGTGGCGTCGAGCATGTGGAGCGCGAGATCCTGGACTCGTCGCTGATGAGCGCGCGCAGCGTGCTCGAGTTGCTGGGCTGGGAGCCGCACCGCGCCCGCACGCTGGCGATGCGTTTCCGGCGCCACAACATCGACCAGCTCGAGAAGACCTGGCCGCACCGCAAGGACCAGGCGAAGCTCGTCTCGATGGCGCAGGCCGGCCGCCAGCAGCTCGAAGAGCTGTTCGCGCAGGACCGCGCGAACCGCGAGGCGCGGCGGCGGGAGGGCTGGGGGGAATGAATCACCGCTGCCGGCCCGGCCGCGCCGCGATGTAGGAGATCGGCTACGGCGCGGCGCGCGGCTTTCTTCTATCGAGGCGCCCGCCGCTCGGCGACGATGGGGTCACACCGCCTCGAAAGCACGCCATGGCCCAAGCTGCACAGATCCTCGGCAAGGTCGAGTACCGCGAGGGTGACGGTCCGATGATCGTCATCCGCCCCGGCCCCGTCGAGGTCGAGACCACCCGGATGGACGCCCTGCTGAGCTGGACCGACGAGGACACGCATGGCGCGGCCACGATGCCGATCGCCGACTTCCAGCGCTACGTGGCGGCGGGCGCCATCTGGCTCGAAGGCTGACGGCCCACGCGCCGCTCAGATCTCGAGGTTGTCGATCAGCCGCGTCTTGCCCAGCCGCGCGGCGGCCAGCACCACCAGCGGCTCGGCGGCGCCATCGGGTCCGGCGGCGGCGGGCGCCTGCAGGTCGCTGCGACGGCGCAGCGCCACGTAGTCCGGCGTCCAGCCGCGCGATCGCAGCGTCGCCATCGCCTGCGCCTCGAGCGCGGCGACGTCGAGGGTCGCGCCGGTTTTCGCGGCGGCCAGCACCGCCGCCTGCACGGCGTGCAGCGTGGCCGCCAGCTGCGGCGCCTCGGCGCGCTCGGTCTCGCTGAGGTAGGCGTTGCGCGAGCTGAGCGCCAGGCCGTCGTCGGCGCGCGCTGTCTCGCCGGCCACGATCTCGACCGGCAGCGCGAACTGCTGCGCCATGCCGCGCAGCAGCATCAGCTGCTGGTAGTCCTTCTTGCCGAACACCGCCACGCTCGGCTGCACGCACTGGAAGAGCTTCATCACCACCGTGCACACGCCGGTGAAGAAGCCCGGCCGGAATGCGCCCTCCAGCACGTCGGCGAGTTCGCCGGGCGGCTGCAGCTTGTAGGTCTGCGGCTGCGGATAGAGCTCCTGCTCGGCCGGCGCGAACACCAGGTTGCAGCCCACGCTCTTGAGCAGCTCGCAGTCGCTTTCCAGATGGCGCGGATAGCGATCGAAGTCCTCGTGCGGCGCGAACTGCAGCCGGTTGACGAAGATGCTGGCGACCACCGGGCCGCCGTGCTCGCGCGCGAGCTTCACGAGCGCCAGGTGGCCGTCGTGCAGGCTGCCCATCGTGGGCACCAGCGCAGGGGTCTTGGCGCCCGCCAGGGCGTGGCGCAGGTCGGCGATGGTGTGGACGACGCGCATGCTGCTTCAGTAAGCGTGTAGAGCTTCGTCGGGGAAGCTGCCATCCTTGACCGCGGCCACGTAGCGGTGCACCGCGTCCTCGATCGACGTGGCGCCGTCCATGAAGTTGCGCACGAAGCGCGGCAGCTTGCCGCGCGTCACGCCCAGCATGTCGTGCAGCACCAGCACCTGGCCGGCGGTGCCGGCGCCGGCACCGATGCCGATGGTCATCAGCCCCGGGTTGTCGGCCTGCACCTGCTTGGCGACGGCGGCCGGCATCAATTCCAGCACCATCATCGCCGCGCCGGCGTCGGCCAGCGCCTTGGCATGGCGCCGCAGTGTCTCGGCGCCGGCCGGATCCTTGCCCTGGATGCGGTAGCCGCCGAGCGCGTGCACGCTTTGCGGCGTGAGGCCTAGGTGGGCGCACACCGGCACGCCGCGCTCGACCAGGAAGTGGACGGTCTCGGGCGTCCAGCCGCCGCCTTCGATCTTGACCATCTGTGCGCCGGCCGCCATCAGCGTGCCGGCGTTGCGCAGCGCCTGCACCGGGTTCTCCTGGTAACTGCCGAAGGGCATGTCGGCGATCAGGAAGGCGGCCCTGGTGCCGCGCGAGGTGCTGCGCGTGTGGTAGCCGATCTGCTCCATCGTGACCGACAGCGTGCTCGACTGCCCCTTGAGCACCATGCCCAGCGAATCGCCGACCAGGATGCAGTCGACCCCGGCGGCGTCGACCAGCGCGGCGAAGCTGGCGTCGTAGGCGGTCAGCATCGCGATCTTCTCGCCGCGGGCGTGCATCTCGCGCAGCGTGTGCAGCGTGACGGGCTTGCGGGCACTCGGGGTGTCGGCGGGCGAGGAGTGGCTGCTCATGGGCTGTCTTTCGACGCTGGGGCGGCGGATTCTGCCAGCATGCCGCCGGCAGCACCGCCCAGGGAATTCAGGACGGCTGGTAGGCCAGCCGCACGTACAGCGGCGCGAAGGCCGCGGCCTGCGTCAGCTCGATCAGGTGCTCGCGTGCGAGCTCGAGCATCGCAATGAAGGTGACCACGATCACGGGCTGGCCCTGCGCCGGATCGAACAGGTCTTCGAACTCGACGAAGCGCCGGCCCTGCAGCCGCTTGAGCACGATGCTCATGTGCTCGCGCACCGAGAGCTCCGCGCGCGTGATCCGGTGGTGCTGCACCAGCTTGGCACGCTTGAGGATGTCGAGCCAGGCTTCGCGCAGCTCGTCGACGGCCACGTCGGGAAAGCGCGTCGTCAGCGACTGCTCGATGTGCACCTGGGCGCGCAGGAAGTCGCGGCCCAGTTGCGGCAGGCGGTCGAGCCGGGCGGCGGCGGCCTTGATCTGCTCGTACTCGAGCAGCCGGCGCACGAGCGCGGCACGCGGGTCTTCGGCTTCCTTGCCTTCCTCGCTGCGCTTGGGCGGCAGCAGCATGCGCGACTTGATTTCGATCAGCATCGCCGCCATCAGCAGGTACTCGGCGGCCAGCTCGAGGTTGTGGTTGCGGATCTGGTCGACGTAGGCGAGGTACTGCCGCGTCACGTCCGCCATCGGGATGTCGAGGATGTTGAAGTTCTGCTTGCGGATCAGGTAGAGCAGCAGGTCCAGCGGTCCCTCGAAGGTCTCGAGGAAGACCTCCAGCGCGTCGGGCGGGATGTAGAGGTCGGTCGGCAGCGAGAACAGCGGCTCGCCGTACAGGCGGGCCAGTGCGATCTGGTCCACCACCTCGGGCAGGGCCGCTGCGTCGGCGACCACGGCGTCGTCGCTGATCACGCGAGTCGGGGTCTGTTGGCGCTCAGACCTTGGTCTGGTAGACGTAGGGCTGCTGCGGCACGCACGCATCGCGCGTTTCGGCCGCGGCCTGGCGGTCCTGAGGGCGGTCCCACAGCAGGGCGCGGCCCCGGCGCTGTTTTTCTTCGAGTTGCGGGTCGCGCTGCTTCAGCGTGGCGATGAAGTCGGTCACGTCGGAGCGGTAGGGTTTCCAGAACAGCGGCATGGCGAGGCTTCAGAGTCCAGCCGCCATTTTACCGGGGTGGCCGCAGCGCTCCGGGTCAGGGTGTCATGCCGCCGTCACTGTCACATGGGCGTGCCATATTCTCACGATGACCGAGATCGAACTCAAGCTGCAGGTTCCAGGCACCGCGCTGGCTGCCGTCGAGCAGGCCGTGGCCGCGCCGGGCGCGGCGCGCACCCGCTTGCAGGCGATCTATTTCGACACGCCGGACCACCGCCTGGCGGCGGCCGGCGTCGCACTGCGCCTGCGCAAGGAAGGCCGCCGCTGGGTGCAGACCCTGAAGGCCGGGCCGGCCCACGGCATGGCGCGTGGCGAACACAACGTGCCGCTCGTCGTGGCCTCCGGGCTGCAGCCGGTGGCCGACCCGACGCGCCACGCCGGCACGCCGCCTCACGAGGCCTTGATCGCCGCGCTGGCGGCGCGCGAGGGCGAGCCGCCTCCCGAGCTCGTGGCGCAGTACCGCACCGACATCCGGCGCTGCCACCGGCCGCTGCGCAGCCGCCGCGGCACGGTCGAACTGGCGCTCGATCGCGGCGAGATCACGGCCCGCGGGCCCGATGGCGCGGAGCGCCGCTGGCCGGTGTGCGAACTCGAGGTCGAACTGCTGTGCGGCTCACCGCAGGCCGTCATCGACGTGGCACGCCGCTTCGCTGCCCGGCACGGCCTGTGGCTGGACACGCGCACCAAGGCGGAACGGGGCGATCGCCTGGCGCGCGGCCTGGCGCCGGGTGAGGCCGTGCCGGCGGTCAAGGCCGCGCCCTTGCGCCTGAGCGAGGATGCGAGCGCCGCTGAAGCCTGGGCCGGCGTGCTGCGCAGCGTGCTGGCCCAGGCGCTGCCCAACTGGAGCGAGGTTGCCGGCGGCAGCGCGGCGCCCGAGCCGCTGCACCAGCTGCGCGTGGCGCTGCGGCGCCTGCGCTCGGCGCAGCGTTTCTTCGAGGGCTGGCCCGGTGTGCCGCTGCCCGCATGGAGCGACGCGGCGGCGGCGCTGTTCCGCGAGCTGGGCCGCACGCGCGACCTCGACGTGCTGCGTGGCGGGCTGCAGCGCGAGGTGGACGCGGCGCTGGCCGCGATCGGCGAGCCGGCGCTGTCGCTGCCCGCCGCGGCCGACGCATCGCGCTGGACCGATGCCGATCGCTCGCGCCGGGGCGCGGTCTTTCTCGACGTGCTGGCCGAGCTGACGGCCTTGGCTGACGGCCAGGTGGCGGGGGCGGCGGTGGCGCTGCCGTCGCTCGCCGCGCAACGCCTTCAGGCCTGGCACGACCAGGTGCTGCACGATGCCGGGCGCTTCGACCGCCTGAGCGACGAGGCGCGTCACCGGCTGCGCAAGCGCCTGAAGCGCCTGCGCTATGCGGTCGAATTCAGCGCGGGGCTGTTTGCGCGCCGCAAGGTCGAGCGCTACCTCGCCGACCTGCGCGAGGCGCAGGAGCGCCTGGGCGAGTTCAACGACGTGTGCACGGCCCTCGCGACCTACCGGCCGCTCGCCGCGCAGGAGCCGCGCGCGTGGTTCGCGGTGGGCTGGCTGGTGGCGCGGCGCGCCGCCGCGCTGTCGGCCTGCAGCACCGAGCTGAAGCGGCTGCGCAAGGCCAGGCCGTTCTGGGCGGTGTGAGGGGCGGCGTTCAGCCTGGGCGAACGTCGGCGGAACCGATATCGCCCGCACGCACCCGCACCGGTGTCGGTGTCGAAGCGGCCGTGGTCCTGGTCTTTCAGCGCGTCGAGCGGGCGCGGCCGAAAGCGCGCCAGTTCGAGGCTCGAAACCCAGTCGGGGCGTTTCGCCGCGGTGCCGCCGGGAGGTTCAGAGCAAAGACCGCCCGGCCAGGCGCTCGAGGGTTCGCAGGGGCGAGGTCTGCGGCTGCAGCAAGTGCTCGACCTCGAGATAGAAGGTCTGCTCCAGCATGTGCTGGCCGGACATCGCGGCGTGCGGCACCTGGTCGCTGAACACCACCCAGGTCGTGCCGGGCGCGAAGTCGGCCCGCGCCTGCGGGCTGGCGCGCTGGAACTCGGCGTCGGACTTGGCGCGGTCGTGCAACTGCAGCATCACATGGTCGTACTCGGAGCGGCGCCGTTTGGTGATGCCGATCATCTCCATCAGCCGGGCCACGCCGGGCAGTGGGCGCGTGAGGTCGGGCAGGTAGCGTCGCGCGTGCGCCTCGAAGGGCTCGCCGACGCGCCAGCGGCGCGGTTGGCCCTGCGCGTTGATGTTGCAGAACACGCGCAGCAGGCGCGTGCCCTGCATCGGGTTCGACGGGAAGGCGTCGACGTGCAGGCGGGTGTCGTCCTTGCGCCAGCTCGTGCGCCGGCCGGCGATCTCGGCCGGGCGCAGCGAGGTGTTGCCGCGCCTCAGGTGGCCGCGGTAGTGCGGGAACAGCCGCAGCGCCAGCGCCTCGCTCATTTCGGCGTAGCGCCCGATCATTGCCTGGAGCGCGGCCAGGTCCGCGGCGGCGCCGGCGGCGCCGCGCAGCTCGCCGGCCGGCCAGCGCAGCGAAACGTTCTTGGCCTTGCCGTCGGTCCAGCGCTCGTCGAGAAAGCGCTCTTCGCCGCCCGCCAGGGCGAAGGGCATGGCCGGGAAGCTCAGCACGTCGCCGTCCTCGAGGACCGCCTCGACGGCCGAGGTCGGCCCGTCTGCGAAGCGCGGGTCGGGGAATTCGCGGACCGGCGTGACGGCCGCCAGGGGCTGCCCGGCAGGGCGGCGGCGGCGTGACTCGTCTTCCCCCCAGCCGTCGGCGGACGCCAGCAAGCTGACCGCCGGCAGCAGCAGCCAGCGCGCGAGTCGGGTACGCAGGCGCTGCAGGAGGGTCATCGCCGGCGCCCCGAGGGGTCAGCGAATCCGCAGGCCGGGCAGCGCGCCCGGCGTGGGTTCGAGCAGGTAGAGCCCGGGGTGGGTCTTCTCGTCGGCGTGCGAGGCCGCCAGCACCATGCCCTCGCTGAGGCCGAACTTCATCTTGCGCGGCGCGAGGTTCGCGACCATCACGGTGAACCTGCCGATCAGCTGCTCGGGCGCGAAGGCCGACTGGATGCCGCTGAAGACGTTGCGCGTGCGGCCCTCGCCGACATCGAGCGTCAGGCGCAGCAGCTTGCTGCTGCCTTCGACCCGCGACGCATCGACGATCTTCGCGAGGCGCAGATCGATCTTCGTGAAGTCGTCGATCGTGATCGTCGGTGCCAGGGCCTCGCCGCCCGGCAGTGCGCTGCCATTGCCGTCCTCTCCGGGCACGGCAGAGGGCTCGGCCGGTGGCTCGAACAGGGCGTCCAGTTGCTTCGGGTCGACGCGCTGCATCAGGTGGTTGTAGGCCCCGATGCGGTGGGCGCCGAGCAGGCGCCCTGCGTCGGCAAACGTCAGCGCATCGATCTTCAGGAAGGACTCGACCCGTGCGGCGAGCGCAGGAAGCACCGGCTTCAGGTAGACACTCAGCAGTCGGAAGGCCTCGATGCAGGTGCTGCACACCTGCTGCAGGCGCGCATCCTGCCCGGCCTGCTTGGCCAGTTCCCAGGGCTTGTTGGCGTCGACATACTCGTTGACCCGGTCGGCCAGTGCCATCGTCTCGCGCAGCGCCTTCGCAAACTCGCGCTCCTCGTACAGTCGCGCGATCTCCTCGCGTGTGGACTGCAGACCGACGAGCAGTGCGTGGCCATCGGCCTCGAGTTCGGCCGTGAGGCAGCCGTCGAAGCGCTTGGCGATGAAGCCTGCCGCGCGGCTCGCGATGTTGATGTACTTCCCTACCAGATCGCTGTTCACCCGCGCCACGAAGTCGTCCGGGTTGAAGTCGAGGTCCTCGACCTTGCCGTTCAGCTTGGCCGCGATGTAGTACCGCAGCCATTCGGCGTTCATGCCGATCTCGAGGTAGCGCAGCGGCGAGATGCCGGTGCCGCGGCTCTTGCTCATCTTCTCGCCGCTGACGGTGATGAAGCCGTGCACGAAGATGTGGTCCGGCGTCTTGCGGCCGCTGAAGTGCAGCATCGCCGGCCAGAACAGCGTGTGGAAATAGGTGATGTCCTTGCCGATGAAGTGCACCTGCTCGGTCTTCGGGTCGGCCAGGAAGGCGTCGAAGTCCTTGCCGAGGCGGTCGAAGTAGTTCTTCAGCGAGGCCAGGTAGCCGATCGGCGCGTCCAACCACACGTAGAAGTACTTGCCCGGCGCGTCGGGGATCTCGATGCCGAAGTAGGGCGCGTCGCGCGAGATGTCCCAGTCGGCCAGGCCGCCGTGGCCCTGCTCGTCGGTCGTGAACCACTCCTTGATCTTGTTCAGCACCTCGGGCTGCAGCCGCGACGCGCCGTCGGCCGCCGTGCCGGTGGTCCAGTCCTTCAGGAAGTCGATGCAGCGCGGCGAGCTGAGCTGGAAGAAGTGGTGCTCGCTGGTCTTCATCACCGGCGTCGCGCCGGTCAGCGTGGAGTACGGGTGCTTGAGCTCGGTGGGCGCGTAGACCGCGCCGCAGACCTCGCAGGAGTCGCCGTACTGGTCCTTGGCGCCGCACTTCGGGCACTCGCCCTTGATGTAGCGGTCGGGCAGGAACATCGCCTTCACCGGGTCGAAGAACTGCTCGATCTCGCGCGTGAAGATCAGCCCGTTCCTGCGCAGCGCACGGTAGGTGTCCTGCGCCAGGGCGTGGTTCTCGGGGCCGTCGGTCGAGTGCCAGTTGTCGAAGGCGATGTGGAAGCCATCCAGGTAGGGCTTGCGGCCCGCCGCGATGTCGGCGACGAAGGCCTGCGGCGTCTTGCCGGCCTTCTCGGCGGCGATCATGATCGGCGCGCCGTGTGCGTCGTCGGCCCCGACGAAGTGCACCTGGTGGCCCTGCATGCGCTGGAAACGCACCCAGATGTCGGCCTGGATGTACTCCATGATGTGGCCGATGTGGAAATGCCCGTTGGCATAGGGCAGGGCGGTGGTGACGAACAGCTGGCGGGGCATGGGGACGGGCTGCGGGCAGCCGGCAGGGACAATGGCCGAAGAAAAAGATTGTAGGTCTGGCCTCCGATAATCCGCCCCTTGCCCGGCCCGTGCCGGCCTGTCGAACCGTCTGCCCTGCCTTCATGACCTTGCCTGCGCCTCTTCATCGCACGACCTCTGCCGCGCCGTCGCGGCGGCCCGCGGGGGGCGCCTGAATGCCGCGCGGCCTGTACGTGGCCTGGCGCCTGCCGCTGGCGTTCTGCACGCTGCTGGCGGTGCTGGTCGGCCTGCTGTTCCTCGGCTGGCGTGACTATGCCGAGCTGCTGCAGGCCCAGGAGCTGCGGCTGCGCAGCGAACAAGTGATCACCACGCTGGCCGAGCTCGACCGGCTGGCGGCGCCGCACACCGAGCTGACGCTGTGCGTGGCCGTCGGGGCGCCGATGGCGTCCGCGCCCGAGGCGCGCCCGGTCGGCGCCCGCTGGAGCGAGCCGCTGGCGACGCTGCGCCGGCTGGTGGCCGACAACGCTTCACAGCTGGGCCGCGTGGCGGCGCTCACGACGGCCCTGCTCGAATGGCAGCAGCTCTACACGCTGCCGCTGGAGCAGGCCTGCGCCGCGGGGCAGCGCCTCGGGGCGGCCTATGTGCAGTCGCTGTTCCGGGTCGTGGCGCCGACGCGCACCCGCATCGGCGCCGAGCTCGCCGGCCTGCTGCGCACCGAGACCGGCCTGCAGGCCGAGCGCTCGGCGCGGCTGCAGGCCGCGAAGGAGGCGACCGACAAGCTGATCGCGCTGGTCGCCGTGATCGCGGCGCTGCTCGGCGTGGTGGCGCTGTTCGCGGTGCGCGGCTTCGCCGCCCAGCTGGCCGCCGCGGGCCGCCGGATGCAGCGTGAGGCGAACGACCGGGACCACGCGCAGGAACGCATGCTCGACGCGCAACGCCGCCTGCGCATGGTGCTCGAACACATCGCCGAGGCGGCGATCGCCTACGACGAGACCGGCCGGGTGCAATGGATCAATCCGGCCGGCGAGGTGATGTTCGGCCGCTCGCGCCAGGGCATCGGCGGGCAGCCGATCTCGCTGCTGATCCCGTCGCTGGCCGAGGACCTGGACTGGCCGGTGACGCAGCCCGAAGCCGAACTCGACGGCCTGACGCCGTCGCCCTGGACCGTGCGGCGCGACACCGTCGCGGGCCGGCGCGCGGGCCACGACGGTGCCGACGTCCCGATGGAAATCGCGCTGGTGCAGACCCACGTCGACGGCGAGCGCGTCGGCATCTGCCTGTGCCGCGACCTCAGCGAGACCGAGCGGGCCGCGCGGATGACGCATGCCTTCGCGGCCCTGCTCGGCGAGGCGCTGCGCCTGCCGCTGGCCCATGTGCGGGACGCGCTGGCGCTGCTGCCCACGGTGCCGGCCGGCGCGCTGGAGGCGCCGCTGCGCCAGCAGCTCACCGTGGCCCACGGCCACAGCGAGCGGGCCCTGACGCTGGTGGAGGACCTGGTCGAACTCGAGCGCCTGCGCGCCGGGCCGCGGCATGCGCGCGTCGAGCCGCTCGACCTGGGCTCGGAGCTGCGCGCCGCCATCCGTGCGGCGCAGCCGCGGGCGCGCCGCCAGCAGGTCCGGCTGTTGCAACAGCCGGCCGACACCGCGCTGCCGGTGCAGGCCGATGCGCAGCAGCTCGGCCGCCTGCTGTCGCGCCTGCTGGCGCTGACCGTCGACGCCTCTCCGGCCGGCGGCGAGGTGCGGGTCAGCGCCTCGGTGCAGGGCGACACGGTGCGGGTCGAGCTGGCCGATGGCGGGCCGGACCTGCCGGTGGGTTTCGCGGCGCGGGCCTTCGACCCGTTCGCGCCGCCGGAGCCGGCCGACGGCCGTCCCGGCATCGGCCTGGCCCTGGCGATCTGCCGCGAGCAGATGGTGCAGCTCGACGGCCATGTCGGCCTTGTGGCCGCACCCGCCGGCACCGGCGCGGTGTTCTGGATTTCCCTGCCCTTGCGCCCGGTGGGGCACTGAGCGGCGGGCCCGCTCGCGAGGCGCCCCTCGGCTAGACTCATCGGTGATCTTGCATCGACTTTCATAGGTTTCCATGTCCCAGTCCCCGAACGACGGCGCCGTGCTCGACGCGCTCAAGCGCGTGATCGACCCCAACACCGGCCGCGACTTCGTGTCGACGAAGCAGCTGCAGAACCTGCGCGTGGAGGGCGGCGACGTCGCCTTCGACGTCGAACTGGGCTACCCGGCCAGGAGCCAGATCGCGACGCTGCGCAAGGCGCTGATCGCCGCCGCGCGCGGCGTGGCCGGCGTCGAGAACGTCAGCGCCAACCTCGGCATCAAGATCGTGTCGCACGCGGTGCAGCGCGGCGTGCAGTTGCTGCCCGGCGTGAAGAACATCGTCGCGGTGGCCTCGGGCAAGGGCGGGGTGGGCAAGAGCACCACGGCCGTGAACCTGGCGCTGGCGCTGGCCGCCGAGGGCGCATCGGTGGGCGTGCTCGATGCCGATATCTACGGTCCCAGCCAGCCGATGATGCTGGGCATCGAAGGCCGCCCCGAGAGCGCCGACGGCAAGAGCATGGAGCCGATGGAGAACTACGGCGTGCAGGTCATGTCGATCGGCTTCCTGGTCGACGCCGGCAACCCCATGATCTGGCGCGGCCCGATGGCCACGCAGGCGCTCGAGCAGATGCTGCGCCAGACCAACTGGCGCGAGCTCGACTACCTGATCGTCGACATGCCGCCCGGCACCGGCGACATCCAGCTCACGCTGTCGCAGAAGGTGCCGCTGACCGGCGCGGTGATCGTCACCACGCCGCAGGACATCGCGCTGCTCGACGCCCGCAAGGGCCTGAAGATGTTCGAGAAGGTCGGCGTGCCCATCCTCGGCATCGTCGAGAACATGGCGGTGCACGTGTGCTCGAACTGCGGCCACACCGAGCACATCTTTGGCGCCGACGGCGGCCAGAAGATGAGCACCGAGTACGGCGTCGACTACCTCGGCGGGCTGCCGCTGAGCATGTCGATCCGCGAGCAGGCCGATGCCGGCCGCCCGACGGTGGTGAGCGACCCCGACGGCGACATCGCCGCCATCTACAAGACCATGGCCCGCAAGATCGCGATCAAGATCGCCGAGAAAGCCAAGGACTACTCGGCCAAGTTCCCGACGATCAGCATCTCCAAGACCACCTGAGGCAGCGCACGGATGGACGGAAGCGATCGCCCGGCAGCGCGACCCTCCGTGACCGTGGCGGTGGTGATCGAGCGCGAAGCGCACCCGAACCGCTGGGAAGACTGGCGCTTTCGCATCGTCGAAGTGTTGTCCGACGAGGGCGCCTTCGGCACGGCGCCGCGGCTGCTGCGCGACGACGGCCGGTTCGCGCGCTGGCTGCACCCGGGTTTCACCGTGGAATTGTTCCGCGACGAGGGCGAGGGTTACTACCTCAACCTCAGCTCGGGCGCCCCGGCGTGGTTCGTGAGCTGGCGCATCGGCGACGAAGATGCCTCGCAGGCCTGGCCCGAGATCGTCAGCCTCTCCTACAACGAAGCCGGCCGCTGGCTCGATGCGCAGGAGCGCGTCGACAACCTGCCGCTGCCGCCCGATGTCGTGGCCTGGTTGCAGGCATGGAACGACCAACACTACCGGCCCGAGCCGAAGCGACGCAAGCGCCCGTCGTCCTTCCTGCCGCCGGAGCAGCGGTGAGCGCCTCGCGCTGCAGCGCCGGAAAGCGGTCATGAGCGACGACGGCTTCCTGTCGCGCTGGTCGCGCCGCAAGGCCGCGGTGAAGAGCGGCCGGCCGCCGCCGGACCAGCCGGCGCCGGCCGTTGCCGCTGCCGTCACCGGGGCGCCCGCCGCTGCCGCGGCGCCGCTGACCGTGCCGCCTCCCGAGGGTTCGACCGAGGCCTCGGCCGCACCGGCCGAGGTCTTGCCGACGCTGGGCGACGTGGCGGCGTTGCGGCCCGGCGACGAGGTGTCGCGCTTCGTCGCGCGCGGTGTCGACGAGAACGTCAAGCGCGCGGCGGTGAAGAAGCTCTTCACCGATCCGCACTACAACGTGATGGACGGGCTCGACACCTACATCGACGACTACAGCCGGCCCGACCCGATCCCGATGGCCATGCTGCGCCAGCTGAACCAGGCCAGGTTCATGGGCCTGTTCGACGCCGAGGAGGCCGCCGAGGCGCAGGCGGCGGCCGACGCCGCCGTCGGTGCCTCGGCACCCGGTGCCGAGGGCTCGCATGACGCCCCCGCGGCCGACGCGGCGCTTGCCGCGCACACCGATCCCTCCCTTCCCTCTGCCGAGGACGCAGACGCGCCAGCCGGCGCCGCCGTGCCCCACGCCCCCGATGAAGACCCTGATCTGCAACTGCAACCAGACGATGCCGCTCGACGGTCCGGCGCTGCAACGCGCGCTGGGACCGGCGGCCGCTGACGGCCTCGAGCTCGTCCACACGCTGCTGTGCCGCCGCGAGGCCGGCGCCTTCCAGCGCGCGGCGAAATCGGGCGAGGACCTGGTGGTGGCCTGCACCCAGGAGCAGCGCCTGTTCCTCGACCTCAATGCCGAGACCGAGGGCGCGCCCGGCGTGCAGGAACGGCCGATCCGCTTCGTCAACATCCGCGAGACCGGTGGCTGGTCGAAGGAAGCCCGGGCCCGGCCCGCATCGATCACACCCAAGATCGCCGCGCTGCTGGCCGCTGCGCAACTGCCCGAGCCCGACCCGGTGGGCACCGTCACCTACCGCTCGGCGGGCCGCTGCCTGATCGTCGGGCCGGCCGACGCGGCGCAGCGCGCTGCGCAGATGCTGCACGACAAGCTCGACGTCTCGCTGCTGCTCACCGCACCGGGCGCCAACCTCCCACAGGCGCGCACGTTCCCGGTGGCCGCGGGCCGCATGACGAGGCTCGGCGGCTGGCTGGGCGCCTTCGAGGCGAGCTGGGAGGCCACGAATCCGATCGACCTCGATCTGTGCACGCGCTGCAATGCCTGCATCGACGCCTGCCCCGAGGCCGCGATCGACTTCAGCTACCAGGTCGACCTGGCCAAGTGCACCGCCCACCGCGACTGCGTGAAGGCCTGCGACGCGGCCGGCGCGATCGACTTCAACCGCGCTCCGATCGAGACCACCGAGCGCTTCGACCTCGTGCTCGACCTGGGTGCACCGCCGCTGATCGTCCTGCACCAGCCGCCCCAGGGCTACTTCCATGCGGCCGACGACACGCAGCTGATCGCCGCGGTGCTGCGGCTGCGCGAGCTCGTCGGCGAGTTCGAGAAACCCAGGTTCTTCCAGTACAGGCACAAGCTCTGCGCCCACAGCCGCAACGAGCGAGAAGGCTGCACCGCCTGCATCGACGTGTGCTCCGCGCAGGCCATCACGAGCCGGCGCAGCCACGACGGCCCCGACAAGGGCGGCATCGCCGTCAACCCCAACCTGTGCGTCGGCTGCGGCGCCTGCAGCACGGTGTGCCCGAGCGGTGCGCTAACCTATGCCACGCCCACCCCGGCGCATCAGGGCAAACGCCTGCGCACGCTGATCGGCAGCTATCGCAAGGCCGGTGGACTTGATGCGGCCTTGCTGCTGCACAGCCAGGGCGCCGGCGCCCGGTTGATCGATGCGCTCGGGCGAGCGGCGCGCGCCGGCAAGGCACTGCAGGGCGTGCCGGCCCGCGTGATCCCGGTCGACCTGTTCCACACCGCTTCGGTCGGGCTCGACCTGTGGCTCGCGGCCATCGCCCACGGCGCCTCGCAGGTCTGGGTGCTGATGACCGACGAGGAGGCGCCCGACTACCGCGCCGCGGTGGCCGCGCAGATGGACGTGGGCCAGGCGATCCTGGGCGGCCTCGGCTACCGCGGCCGGCATCTGCGGCTGATCGAGGCGCGCGACATGGCCGTGCTCGATGCCGCGCTGCAGGCCGAAGCCGCACAGGGTGTCGCGCAGCCCGCCGGCTTCGCGGTGCAGGCCGACAAGCGCGCCACGCTCGACCTGGCGGTCGACCACCTGCTGGCGCAGGCACCGCAAGCGCCACCGCCGCCGGAAGCGATCGCCTTGCCCTCGGCGTCGCCGTTCGGCAGCCTGCACATCGACACCGACAAGTGCACGATGTGCCTGAGCTGTGTCGGTGCCTGCCCGGAAAGCGCCCTCGGTGACAACCCCGAGCGCCCGCAGCTGCGCTTCACCGAGAAGAATTGCGTGCAGTGCGGCCTGTGCGTCGTCACCTGTCCGGAGGACGCACTGGCGCTCGCGCCGCGGCTGTGGCTGGCCGACGGCGGCAAGGCGCGCAAGCAGCCGCGCGTGCTGCACGAGATGCAGCCGTGGGCCTGTGTGAAGTGCGGCAAGCCCTTCGGCACGCAGCGGGCGATCGAGAACATGCTGGGCAAGCTGGCCGGGCACTCGATGTTCCAGGGCGCCGCGCTCGAGCGCCTGAAGATGTGCGGCGATTGCCGGGTGATCGACCTGCACACCAATCCGAACGAAGTGAAGATCACCGACCTCTGAGCCGCGCGCCCCGACAGGAACGCTCCCCGATGAAGCCGCAACCGATCCAGTTCTCCACCCCGTCCGACGAGCGCGAGGAGCTCGCGCGCGCCGACATCTACGGCCTGCTGGCGCAGCTGTTCGTGGCCGCGCCGGATGCCGATTTCCATGCGCAGCTGCGCGTCGCCCCGACCGAGGCGCCCACGCCGGGGGGACTGCTGGAGCCGGCCTGGGGCGAGTTGGTGGCCGCCGCGCGGCGCGTGCCGCCGGACGCGGTGGCTGCCGAGTACGACGCGCTGTTCCAGGGCGTCGGGCGGCCCGAGGTCTTCCTGTATGGCTCGTTCCACCTGGCCGGCGCGCTGAACGACCGGCCGCTGGTCGAACTGCGCGAGGACCTGCGCGCACTGGGACTGGAGCGGGCCGACGGCATCAGCGAAACCGAGGACCACATCGCCAGCCTGTGCGAGGTGATGCGTTTCCTGATCGCCGGTGACGACCCGGAGATCTGCAACCTCGAGCAGCAGCGGCGCTTCTTCCGCATCCACCTGCAGACCTGGATCGAGGGCCTGTGCGCCGCGATCGACGCGCACCCGCGCGCCGATTTCTACCGCGCCGTGGCGGGCTTCACGGGCGCCTTCATCGGCGTCGAGACGCAGGGCTTCGACCTGATCGAATAGCGCCTCAGGCCGTGCGCGTCACTTCCGGTGGCTCGCTGTACAGCCGCACGCTGAACACCGCGCCGGTCACGCCGTCGTCGCGGTTGCGTGCCATGAGCGCGCCGCCGTAGCGCTCGATCAGGCTGCGGCTGATCCACAGGCCCAGCCCGGTGCCGTCGGTCTTGGTCGTCACGAAGGGCTGGAACAAGCGCGCCTCGATCTCGGGTCCGAGGCCCGCGCCGGTGTCGACCACGTCGATCTGAACACCTTGCACGCGACCGTCCGCGCCCTGCCAGTCGCCCGTGCGCAGCGTCAGCGTGCCGCTGTCGGGCATCGCATGCAGCGCGTTGATCAGCAGGTTCAGCAGCACCTGCTGCAGTTCCTGGCGGTTGATGGCGGCGCTGACCGTCGCCCGGTCGTCGCGCTGCACGGTGATGCAGGTGCGCGCGAGCTGCGGCCCCACCAGCAGCAGAGAATCGTCGAGCGCGCGCGAGACGTTCACGCTGTCCACGTAGCCGGCGTATTCGCTCGGGCGGGCGAACTGCAGCAGTTGCGTGACGATCAGGCGCATGCGCTCGATCTGCTCGTCCACCAGCCGCAGCTCGGCGTCGACCTGGGCGGCGGTCTGCGGTCCGAGCAGCTCGCGCAGCAGGTCGAGGTTGCCCTGGATCACCGCGATCGGGTTGTTCACTTCGTGAGCGATGCCGGCCGTGAGCTGGCCGACGGTGGCGAGCTTCTCCGAGCGCAGCAGCTGCGCCTGCGCCTGCTCCAGGTCGCGCGTGCGCTCGATCACCTTGCGGTCGAGCTCGTCGCCCCAGCGCTGCAGGGTGCGCGTCTTGTCGTCGATCGCGTCGAGCAGGTGGTCCAGGTGCGCGGCGAGCCGGCCGATCTCGTCGGTGTTGCCCACCGCGCCGACCCGGGCATCGGGCACGCCGGCCTCGACCTGCTGCATCGTGCGCGCCATCTGCTCCAGCGGCTTGAAGATGCTGCGCGCCCAGCGCAGCGATATCACCGCGGCGAGGATCATCACGGCGAAGAAGATCACGCCGATGCTGAGCAGCACGCCGTACTTGAGCCAGGTGAACGGCCGCTCCAGGTAGCCCACGTAGAGCATGCCGACGCGCCGCCCGGTGCCGTCGGCCAGCGGCTGGTAGCCGGACACGTACCAGTCGTTGACGACGAAGGCGCGGTCCAGCCAGGGCCGGCCGCCGCCGAGCACCGTGTCCCGCACCGCCCGAGAGACGCGGGTGCCGATGGCGCGGTGCTCCGGGTCGGTGCCGAACAGCCGCACGTTGGTGCTGATGCGGACGTCGTCGAGAAAGAGCGTCGCGGTGCCCTGGCTGCCGAACGGCAGCGCGCCGTCGGGGTAGACGATCTCGTTGACGTGGTCGATGAAGGGCAGGTTGCGGTTCAGCAGCACGCCGGCCTGCACGTGGCCGAGCAGCGTGCCGCGCTCGTCGCGCACCGGGGCGGTGGCCAGCACGACCATGGCGCGGTCCTCCCGGGTGCGCTCGGTGGGTGCGGCATTGAGCGTGTCCACCAGCGGCACCACGACGCGGTCCTGCAGCGCCGGTGCGAGAAGTGCCAGCTCGTCGGGCTGCAGCACCTCGATGCGCGCGCGCGGGCGGCCGCTGTCCCGCGTTGCCGAGCGGAAGGCCGGCGAGCGCCGGTCGGTCTCGGCGACGGCGCCGAAGTCGGTGACGAGCAGCGTGCCGTCGGGCGCGCGCAGGTTGATGAAGTCCAGGCTCTCGCGGGCCTTGAAGGCCTGCAGCAGCGCCACCCACTGGCCCGGCTCGGTCGCTGTTGCCTGGGTGCCCAGCGCCTGATGCAGCGCATGCGAGTCGGCCACGGCGGCGGCGGCGCTGCCCACCTCGCCGAGCACGCGCTCGAAATAGCCCTGGGCCACCGCGAGGTCGCTGCGCACCTTGGTGATCAGCAGGCGATCCAGGGTCATGTTGCCCCAGGCGAGCAGGATCAGGCCCAGCAGCGGCAGCACCACCACCAGCGGCAGCAGCACCATGGCCAGCAGCTTGCTGCGGATCGGCAGGCGCTGGAAGCGCGAGGCAAGACCCGTCATGCGGTGCCGCTCAGCGGTGTTCTAGACGGCCAGCCACTCCGCGCAGCGCCGCTCCAGCGTGCGGCGCGAGATGCCCAACAGCTCGGCCGCGCGCGTCTTGTCGCCCTGCACCGACTCCAGCACCGCGAGGATGTGCTGCTTCTCGAGCGTGTGCAGATCGGTCGGCCCGCTGGTGCGCGGCGCCGCGGCGCCGGGGTAGAGCGCCGAGACGTTGAGCGCGCCGAGGATCATCGAGCGCTCGATCAGGTTGCGCAGCTCGCGCACGTTGCCCGGCCAGTCGTACTGCTGCAGGTAGGCCATCTCGGTGGTGCTGACGGCGATCGGCTCGACGCCGAGATGGGGCGCGAGCGTGGCCATGAAGTGCGCCACCAGCTCGGGGATGTCGTCCTTGTGCCCGCGCAGCGGCGGCAGGCCGATCTCGACCACCTGCAGCCGGTAGTACAGGTCCTTGCGGAAGCGCCCGGCCGCCACCTCGTCGGCGAGCTGGCGGTTGGTCGCGGCGACGATGCGCACATCGACCGGGATCTGCTGCTCGCTGCCCACCGGCCGGACGCGGTGGTCTTCCAGCACCCGCAGCAGCGCGGCCTGCTGGGTCAGCGGCAGCTCGGCGATCTCGTCGAGGAAGAGCGTGCCGCCCTGGGCGTAGTAGAAGAGGCCGTCGCGGCTGTGCGTGGCGCCGGTGAAGGCGCCCTGGGCGTGGCCGAACAGCTCGCTCTCGATGCGCTCGGGTGCGAGGCTCGCGCAGTTGACCGGCACGAAGGGCTCGTCCGCCCGCGGGCTGTGGCGGTGCAGCGCGATCGCCGCCAGCTCCTTGCCGGTGCCCGACTCGCCCGTCAGCAGCACCGTGCTGGCCACCGGAGCCGCCCGCTGCAGCGCGCGGCGCAGGTCGAGCATGGCCTGCGAACCACCGACCAGGCCGTCGAAGCCCTCGCCGCGCTGCGAGATCATGTGCTTGAGCACCCAGTTCTCGCGCTTGAGCAGCGTGCGGTCCAGGCCGTGCTTCACCGCGTTGAGGATCTGCGTCACGCGAAACGGCTTGAGGATCAGGTCGGAGGCGCCGACGCGCAGCGCCTCGATCGCGGTGTCGAGGTCGGCATAGGCTGTGATCAGCACCACCTCGCCGCTGTAGCCCTGCTCGCGCAGCTCGCGCAGCCAGGCGAGGCCGCTCTTGCCGGGCAGCGCGATGTCGAGGATCACCAGGTCGAAGCGGTGCCGGCGCACCAGCGCGTCGGCTTCTTCGGCGCTGGCGGCGCTCTGCACATGGCCACAGCGAGGCGTCAGCGTCTTCTCGAGGAAATTGCGCATGCCCTGTTCGTCGTCGACCAGCAGCACCGAGGCGCGCGGCCAGGCATCGAGTCCGGCGGCGGGCAGGGGCAGGGCGGTGCTGGCGGGCATCGGGCGGGGCGGCAGACTGGGGTCGGCTGCTACTGTGGCATATCCGCCGGCGAGGGTGGGCGGACGACGGCCGGATTGTGTTCTCATCTCCACCCCTGAAACTGGAGCTTCGAGCATGAGTTTTCGCCTTCACCACGCCGGCCGTGCGGCGCGCCGGCTGTCCTTGCTGGTCCTCGGCTTCGCGGCGCTGGCCGTCCAGGCGCAGTCGGTGCTGCGCGTGACGGCCATCCCCGACGAGTCGCCGACCGAGCTGGCGCGCAAGTTCGCGCCGCTGGGCCAGTACCTGGAAAGCAAGCTGGGCATGAAGGTCGAGTGGACGCCCGTGACCGACTACGCCGCCGCGGTGGAGACGTTGGTCAACAAGAAGATCGACCTGGCCTGGTTCGGCGGCTTCACCTTCGTGCAGGCCAGCGTGCGCTCGGGCGGCAAGATGGTCCCGCTGGTGCAGCGCGAGGAGGACGAGAAGTTCCACTCGGTCTTCATCACCGACGCCGGCAGCGGCATCCACCGGCTCGAGGACCTGAAGGGCAAGACGCTGAGCTTCGGCTCGCAATCCAGCACCTCGGGCCATCTGATGCCGCGCAGCTTCCTGCTGGCGGCGAAGATCGATCCGGACACCGACCTCAAGCGAGTCAGTTTCTCCGGCGCGCACGACGCCACGATCGCGGCCGTCGCCAGCGGCAAGGTCGACGCTGGCGCGCTGAACATCTCGGTGTGGGAGAAGTTCGTGGCCGAGAAGAAGGTCGACCCGACCCAGGTCAAGGTGTTCTACACCACGCCCGGCTACTACGACTACAACTGGACCGTGCACGCGGACATGCCGGCCGAGCTGCGCAACAAGCTGCAGCAGGCCTTCCTGGCGCTGGATGCGAACACCCCGCAGGGCAAGGAGATCCTCGGCCTGCAACGCGCCACGCGCTTCGTGCCCACCAAGGCAGAGAACTACAACGGCATCCGCGCCGCCGCCGAGAACGCCGGGCTGCTGAAGTGATGCAGGCGCTTGCCGCGCCGCTGGCCGAACTGCGGGGCGTGCACGCCGCGGCGGCGCCGCAGTCGAGCACCGTGGTGCTGCGTGGCGTGGATCTGCAGCTGGCGCCCGGTGAGCAGGTGGCGGTGATCGGCGCCTCCGGCTCCGGCAAGACGACGCTGCTGCAGGTGCTGGCCTGCGCGCTGCCGCCGCTGCGGGGCGAGTTCTCGCTGTTCGCTGCGGCGCCATGGCGCAGTTCTTCCGGCGAACGGCAGCGCCTGCGCGCGCGGCTGTGCCTGGCGCCGCAGGTGCCGCCGCTGCCGCCGCGTCAGCGCGTGGTCGTTGCGGTGCTGGCGGGGCGGCTGCCCGTGCAGTCGCTGTGGGCCAGCCTGCGCACGCTGTGGCATCCGCGCGAAGCGCCGCTCGCCCAGGCGGCCCTGGCGGCGCTCGATCTCGAGCACACGCTGTGGCAGCGGGTGGACCGGCTGTCCGGCGGCGAGCGCCAGCGCGTCGGCCTGGCGCGGCTGCTGGTGTCGGATGCCGCGCTGTGGCTGGTCGACGAGCCGCTGTCGGCGCTGGACCCGGTGCGCTCGGAGCTGGCGATCGCCCGGCTCATCGACGCGGCGCGCGAGGCGGGGCGCACGCTGGTGTGCTCGCTGCACCAAGTGGAGGTGGCGCGGCGCCGCTTCCCGCGCATCGTGGCGCTGCGCGACGGCGTCGTGGTGTACGACGGGCCGGCCGGCGGCCTGAGCGACGAGCAGGTGCGCGAGCTGTACGGCAGCGACTCGCCGGACGCCGCCGCGCCGTTGCCCGCATCGCAAGCGGCACCTGCCACGGCCGGCGTGCCGCAGGCGATGTGCCGCTGAGGCCGGCGTGACGCCTAGCGCAATGCGAAGCCTGAGCCTGCCGTCGCAACCGCCGCCCGCCGCGCGCGACCCGGCGCTGCTGCAGCGCTGGGCCGTGCTGCTGGTCGGGCTGGTGCTGTGCTGGCCGCTGCTGGTGTTGACCGAGTTCAAGCCCTGGGCGGTGTTCGACCAACGCAGCCTGCGCTCGACGCTCGGCTTCCTGGTGCAGTTCGTGCCGCCGCGCGCGGACGCCGAGTTCCTGCGCCTGCTGCTGCGCGAGACCTGGCGCACCGTGGCCATCGCGACCGCCGGGCTCACGATCGCGTGGTGCATCGCGGTGCCGCTGGCGCTGGGCTCGACCGCGCGGCTGTCGGTCAGCGCGCTGGCTTCGCGCATGGGCACCGCGCCCACGCTGCTGCGCCAAGGCCTGCGCTGGATCACCATCGTGCTGCGCTCGGTGCCCGAGCTGGTGTGGGCGCTGCTGTTCGTGCGCGTGGTCGGACTGGGGCCGACCGCCGGCGTGCTGGCGATCGGCATCGCCTATGGCGGCATGCTGGGCAAGGTTTACGCCGAGATCCTGGAGAGCGCCGACCCGGGCAGCACGCAGGCGCTGCTGCGCAACGGCAGCGGGCGGCTGCAGGCGCTGCTGTTCGGTACGCTGCCGCAGTGCGGCCCGGAGCTGGTGAGCTACACCGTCTACCGCTGGGAGTGCGCGATCCGCTCGTCGGTGGTGCTGGGTTTCGTCGGCGCCGGCGGGCTGGGCCAGGAACTCGACAACGCGACCAAGATGTTCGTCGGCGCCGAGGTGAGCAGCATCCTGCTGGTGTTCGTCGCGCTGGTCGCGCTGTCGGACCGCGTCAGCGCCGCGCTGCGGCGCGCGATGGAGTCGCCATGAGTCGCGTGGCACCGCCCACCCGCCCGCTGCCGGCCGCACCGCCGCCGCGCCGCAAGGGCGGGTTCATCGCGCTCGGCGTGCTGGCGCTGGTGATCGCGAGCTTCGCCTCGCTCGACCTGCGCTGGGCCGATTTCCTGTCGCTCGACGCGTTGAATCGGATGGCGGGCTTCGCCGCCAGCTTCTTCCCGCCGCAGGGCTCGGCCGCCTTCGTGCGCAAGACGCTGGGCGCGACGCTGGAGACGCTGGCGATGAGCCTGGTCGGTACCGCGCTGGCGGTGGTGTTCGGCCTGGTGCTGGCGCTGCCGGCCAGCGCGCACGGCGCAGCGGGCACGCAAGTGCTGCGGGGGCTCATGCGCAGCGTGCTCAATGCACTGCGCGCGGTGCCGGAACTGGTGTGGGCCTCGCTGCTGCTGATCGCCGCCGGCCTGGGCCCGTTTCCGGGCACGCTGGCACTGGCGCTGCATACCACCGGCGTGCTGGGGCGGCTGTTCGCCGAGAGCATCGAGAACGCCGCTCCCGAGCCGGCCTTCGCATTGCGGCTGCGTGGCGCCGACCGGCTGCGCGTCTTCCTGTACGCGACGCTGCCGCAGATCGGGCCGCAGCTGCTGTCGTATTCGCTCTACCGCTGGGAGAACAACATCCGCGCGGCGGCGGTGCTGGGCGTGGTCGGCGCCGGCGGCCTGGGGCAGATGCTGTACTACCACCTCGGGCTGTTCCACATGCGCGAGAGCTGTACGGTGCTGATCGCGATGATCGCGCTGGTGGCGCTGGTCGATGCACTGTCCTGCCTGGTGCGGCGGGTGCTCAACCGCTGACGCGCAAGCCTCTTGCATCGCGCCCACCGCGGGGCCGCGCGTGGCGGGGCGGCGACATGGCCCGCGCGAAGCCCTGGGACTTTCCCTCATGCCGACGCGCCGCGGCGAGCGACAGTCTGTCGCGCGGCAGGCGGTCAATCTGTCGATGCCGGGCGTGGGGCGGCGACAGGCTGGCGCGCACGCCGCGATGCTGCGCTGAAAGCCTACCGAGGCGGCGGCGACGGCCGGGTTCTGCGCCGCGTTGTCCCGCGCAGTGTGCAAGACCCAGGGCTAACATAAGAACGGATCTGCCGAGGTTGGCGATCAGCTCGATGCCAAGGCAGGTGCGCCCCACCGGGTGCTGCGACCCAGGAGTCAGCCATGAACGATCCGAAATCCAAGCTCTCGCGCCGGCGCGTCTTCGCCGGCGCCGGCACGTTGGGAGCGCTGGCCGCCGCAGCGGCCGTGTTGCCGGTCGCGCGCGAAACCGAGCCGGCGGCAGCCGCAGCGGGCGTCAAGCCCGAACCCGACAAGTCGGGCGGCTATCGGCTCACGGCGCATGTGCAGCGCTACTACCAAACCACCAAAGTCTGAGCGCCGGAGGTCCCATGTTGCTCACGCGCAAGTCGCCTGATGCGGGCTCCGGCTCGTCCGCGTCGTCGCTGGTCTCGAGCCTGTCGCGCGGCATCTCGCGCAGCATTCCGACGATGGACCGCCGGTCCTTCCTGCGCCGCTCGGGGCTGGGCGTCGGCGCTGGCTTGGCGGCCGGTCAGCTGACGCTGGTGCGCAGGGCCCAGGCGTCGGAGACCTCGAAGGCCGAGGCGGGGCCGGGCAAGGTCGAGGTCAAGCGCACGGTGTGCGGCCATTGCTCGGTCGGCTGCGCCGTCGACGCGGTGGTGCACAACGGCGTGTGGGTGCGCCAGGAGCCGGTGTTCGACTCGCCCATCAACCTCGGCGCGCACTGCGCCAAGGGCGCGGCGCTGCGCGAGCACGGCCGCGGCGAATACCGCCTCAAGTACCCGATGAAGCTCGTGGGCGGCAAGTACGAGCGCATCAGCTGGGACACCGCGCTCGACGAGATCAGCGCCAGGATGCTCGAGCTGCGCAAGCAGAGCGGTCCGGATTCGGTCTTCGTCGTCGGTTCGAGCAAGCACAACAACGAGCAGTCCTACCTGCTGCGCAAGTGGATGAGCCTGTGGGGCAGCAACAACTGCGACCACCAGGCGCGCATCTGCCACAGCACCACCGTCGCCGGCGTCGCCAACACCTGGGGCTATGGCGCGATGACGAACTCCTACAACGACATGCAGAACAGCAAGGCGGCGATGTACATCGGCAGCAACGCCGCCGAGGCGCACCCGGTGTCGATGCTGCACATGCTGCACGCCAAGGAGGCCGGCTGCAAGATGATCGTCGTCGACCCGCGCTTCACGCGCACGGCGGCCAAGGCCGACGACTACGTGCGCATCCGCTCGGGCTCGGACATCGCCTTCCTGTTCGGCGTGCTGCACCACGTGTTCAAGAACGGCTGGGAGGACAAGCAGTACATCAGCGATCGCGTCTACGGCATGGACAAGGTCCGTGACGACGTGATGGCCAACTGGACGCCCGACAAGGTCCAGGAAGTCTGCGGCGTCGACGAGGCGACCGTCTACAAGGTCGCCGAGACGCTGGCGAAGAACCGCCCCAGCACCATCGTCTGGTGCATGGGCCAGACCCAGCACACGACCGGCAACGCCATCGTGCGGGCCTCGTGCATCCTGCAGCTCGCGCTCGGCAACGTCGGCGTGTCGGGCGGCGGCACCAACATCTTCCGCGGCCACGACAACGTGCAGGGCGCGACCGATGTCGGCCCCAATCCGGATTCGCTGCCCGGCTACTACGGCCTGGCCGAGGGCTCGTTCAAGCACTTCGCCAAGGCCTGGGGCGTCGACTTCGAGTGGATCAAGAAACAGTACGCCCCGGGCATGATGACCAAGCCCGGCATGACGGTGTCGCGCTGGATCGACGGCGTGCTCGAGAAGAACGAGCTGATCGACCAGGACAGCAACCTGCGCGGCCTGTTCTTCTGGGGCCATGCACCGAACTCGCAGACGCGCGGCCTCGAGATGAAGAAGGCGATGGACAAGCTCGACCTGCTGGTCGTCGTCGATCCCTTCCCGTCGGCCACCGCGGCGATGGCGGCCATGCCCGGCAAGCCCGAGGACCAGAACCCCAACCGCGCCGTCTACCTGCTGCCGGCGACGACGCAGTTCGAGACCAGCGGTTCGTGCACCGCGTCGAATCGCTCGCTCCAGTGGCGCGAGCAGGTCATCGAGCCGCTGTGGGAGAGCCGCAACGACCACATGATCATGTACCAGCTCGCGCAGAAGCTGGGCTTCGACAAGGAGCTGACGAAGAACTACAAGCTGGTCGCCGGCAAGGGCGGCATGATGGAGCCCGAGCCCGAATCGATCCTGCGCGAGATCAACAAGAGCGTCTGGACCATCGGCTACACCGGCCAGAGCCCGGAGCGCCTGAAGGCGCACATGCGCAACATGAACGTCTTCGACGTGAAGACGCTCAAGGCCAAGGGCGGCATCGACAAGCAGACCGGCTACCAGCTCGACGGCGACTACTTCGGCCTGCCGTGGCCGTGTTACGGCACGCCGGAGCTCAAGCATCCGGGCTCGCCGAACCTGTACGACACATCGAAGCACGTGATGGAAGGCGGCGGCAACTTCCGCGCCAACTTCGGCGTCGAGAAGGATGGCGTGAACCTGCTGGCCGAGGACGGCTCGCATTCCGAGGGCGCCGAGCTCACCACCGGCTATCCGGAGTTCGACCACGTGCTGCTGAAGAAGCTGGGCTGGTGGGACGAACTGAGCGACGCCGAGAAGGCCGCCGCCGAAGGCAAGAACTGGAAGACCGACTCCTCGGGCGGGATCATCCGCGTGGCCATGAAGAACCACGGCTGCCACCCGTTCGGCAACGCGAAGGCGCGCGCCGTGGTGTGGAACTTCCCCGATGCGATCCCGAAGCACCGCGAGCCGCTGTACTCCACCCGCCCGGACCTGGTGGCCAAGTACCCGACGCACGACGACAAGAAGGCCTTCTGGCGCCTGCCGACGCTGTTCAAGACCGTGCAGGACAAGAACAAGGACATCGGCAAGGAGTTCCCGCTGATCATGAGCAGCGGCCGCCTGGTCGAGTACGAGGGTGGCGGCGAGGAAACGCGCTCCAACCCCTATCTGGCGGAGTTGCAGCAGGAGATGTTCGTCGAGATCAATCCGGCCACCGCCAACGACCGCGGTATCCGCGATGGCGAGGACGTCTGGGTCAGGACGCCGACCGGTGCGCGCCTCACGGTCAAGGCGCTGGTCACCGAGCGCGTCGATCGGGAAACGGTGTGGCTGCCCTTCCACTTCTCCGGCCGCTGGCAGGGCGTCGATCTCGCGCCCTACTACCCGCAGGGCGCGATGCCGGTGATCCGTGGCGAGGCGATCAACACCGCGACGACCTACGGTTACGACAGCGTGACGATGATGCAAGAGTCCAAGACCACGGTCTGCCAGGTCGAGCGGGCCACCGCCTGAAAGTGATGACAGCCCCCCGTCCGATGAGTACACCGGCCAGCCCCCCGAGGGGGCGCCGAGCCGCCTTGGGAGCGGCCCGGCGCCGTCTCGGTTCGCACCGATTGGAGAGTTGACATGGCAAGAATGAAGTTCATCTGCGACGCCGAGCGCTGCATCGAATGCAACGGCTGCGTCACCGCCTGCAAGGCCGAGCACGAGGTGCCCTGGGGTGTGAACCGACGCCGCGTGGTGACGCTCAACGACGGCGTGCCGGGCGAGCGCAGCATCTCGGTGGCCTGCATGCACTGCTCCGACGCGCCGTGCATGGCGGTGTGCCCGGTCGACTGCTTCTATCGCACCGACGAGGGCGTGGTGCTGCACGACAAGGACATCTGCATCGGCTGCGGCTACTGCAGCTACGCCTGCCCGTTCGGCGCGCCGCAGTTCCCGACCAACGGCACGTTCGGCCTGCGCGGCAAGATGGACAAGTGCACCTTCTGCGCCGGCGGCCCCGAGGCCAATGGCTCCGAAGCCGAGTTCGAGAAGTACGGCCACAACCGCCTCGCCGAGGGCAAGCTGCCGGCCTGCGCCGAGATGTGTTCGACCAAGGCGCTGCTCGGCGGCGACGGCGACGTGGTGGCCGACATCTTCCGCACCCGCGTGCTGACGCGCGGCAAGGGCTCCGAGGTCTGGGGCTGGGGCACGGCCTACGGCAAGCCGAGCGGCGGCACGCCGCAGCCGGCGGCGCAAGGAAGCAAGTCGTGAGGTCCTCATGGTGCGTGCGCCTGCTGGGCGCGGTGGTCGTGGTGCTGGGGCTTGCGGCCTGTGCCGACAAGCCGCAGACCGCCACGGCCTCGTCCAAGAAGAGCGACAGCAAGCCCTGGGACGGTGCCGAGGCGGCCTACACGGCGCCCGGCTGGAAGCCGGGTGACCGTGACAGCTGGGAGCAGCAGATGCGCGCCCGCAACCAACAGCAAAACGAGTACACGCGTGCTCGGTGAGTACCGAGCGCCGAACTCCCGCCTGGGTTCTTACGGGGACGCCCATGAAATACCCGATTCTTCGATGGCTCGCGGCGGGCTGCCTGGTGCTGCTCGGCAGTGCGGCTTCGGCCCAGCCCGGCACCGCAGAGCCTGCGGTGCCCGCGTCGCCGGCGGCGAGCGTTGCGGCGGCGGCCATCCCGCTGCCCGACAGCAGTGAAACCAACGCCCAACGCGCCAAGACCCAGCCCTACAACAACGCGCCGTTCTGGCGCGCGGTGCGCGAGTCGGGGCAGCAGGCCGGCACCAGCAACCTGCCGGGGGCCGAGAAGGGCGTGCTGATCCAGCCGTTCGTGCAGTACCCCGGTTCGCGCTTCACCACCGCGGGCGAGGCTTGGCGCGAGGTGCGCAACCGCTGGATCATTCCCTACGGCGGCGCGCTGCTGCTGATCGTCGTGGTGGCGATCGGCCTGTTCTTTGTGACCAAGGGCCCGATCGAGGTGCATGCGCCGCAGACCGGCCGCAAGATCGAGCGCTTCACCTACTTCGAGCGTGCGGCGCACTGGAGCAATGCGGTGGCCTTCGTGGCGCTCGCGGTGTCGGGCGTGGTGATGGCCTTCGGCAAGTTCTTCCTGCTGCCGGTGCTTGGCGGCACGCTGTTCGGCGGGCTGGCCTATGCGCTGAAGAACCTGCACAACTTTGCCGGGCCGGTGTTCGCGGTCTCGCTGGTGATCGTGTTCTTCACCTTCCTGCGCGACAACCTGCCGCGCAGGGAGGACCTGCTGTGGTTGCGCAAGGCCGGCGGACTGATCACCGGCGCGCACGTGCCGTCGCATCGCTTCAACGCCGGCGAGAAACTCGTCTTCTGGGGCGGCGTGTTCGCGCTCGGCATCGTTGTCGTCGGCTCCGGGCTGATGCTCGACAAGCTGATCCCAGGGCTCGCCTACCTGCGCGGCGACATGCAGATCGCGCACATGATCCACTCGGTTGCGACGGTGCTGATGATGGCGATGTTCCTCGGCCACATCTACCTCGGCACCGTCGGCATGAAGGGCGCGTATGGAGCGATGCGCGACGGCCAGGTCGACGCCGCCTGGGCGCGAGAGCACCACGAGCTCTGGTACGACGACATCCAGTCCGGGAAGATCCCGGCACAGCGCACCGCGCCGCCGGCCGGCTCGCGCGATGCGGCCGTGCCGTCCTAGGGAGCAAGACGATGACCCTGCTTCGACCATTCAGCATGGCGCTGTGCGCCACCCTCGGCCTGGCCCTGCTGCCGGCTGCCTACGCCAAGCTGCCGGCTCCGACGCCGGAGGCCAAGGCGAAGGCCGATGAAGCCAAGGCCAAGGCCGCCTGGTCCGACAAGGTGGCGGCCTACCAGCTCTGCAAGTCGATGGACCGCGTGGCGGCCCGCTATGCGCAGGAAGCCAGGGCGGCCGGCAAGGATGCCAGGCCGCCGGTCGCGACGCCTGCTTGCGCCGACCCCGGCCCCTACCAAGTGGCTGCTGCTGCCACGCCGCCGTTGGAAGCGGCCGGTGCGCACTCGCCGGCGAAGACGGCGATCAGCCCGCCCAGCGGCACGGCGACCGCGGCCGAGCAGGCCGGCGCCCAGAAGAAGTGAGTGGGCGGCTGCCGTCCCGCTCGATAATGGCGCTCGACGTCCGGCATGGGCGTGCCTTCGCAAAGGAGTCTTCGATGCAGTACCGGTTCGCAGTGCTTCTGGCCGCCGCGGCGGCCCTGTCGGCTTGCGTCAGCAGCCCGCCGCCGAACGGCAACACGCCACCGAGCGCCGCGCAAGGTGTTTACTTCATCGAGCCGGCTGATGGCAGCACGGTCAGCAGTCCGGTCAAGGTCAAGTTCGGCCTCAAGGGCATGACCGTCAAGCCGGCCGGGGAGATCGTGGCGGGCACGGGGCACCACCACCTGCTGATCGATGCCGCCAGTCCCAAGCAGGGTGATGTGATCCCGGCGGACGAGAAGCACCTGCACTTCGGCAAGGGCCAGACCGAGACCGAGCTCAAGTTGCCACCCGGCAACCACGTGCTCACGATGCAGTTCGCCGACGGCCTCCACCAGTCCTACGGGGATGCGATGAGCGCCTCGGTGCGCATCACGGTCCAGTGACCCGGTCCCGGTCGGTCGCGAGCGGGCCGCTGGAGCGGCCCGCGTTCGTTTCGCGCCACACTGCACGCATGAACCCCGAGCTGCCCCGAATGAGCCGTGCGCGTGCGGCGTTGACCGAAGGCATCGAGGTGCTCGACGAGCACGGACAGCGCGAGACGATCCAGATCCCTGCGGAGCGTCCGCTGACGGTCTTCGTCGACAAGCGCGAACTGGTCACGCTGATGACGCTCGGCGCCGAACCCGAGCTGCTGGTGCTCGGCTACCTGCGCAACCAGCGACTGGTCGACTCGGTGCACGATATCGAGTCGGTCACGGTGGACTGGGAGGTCAACGCGGCGGCCGTGCGCACGCGGGCCGGCATCGAGGACTTCGACCGCAAGACCGCCAAGCGCGTGGTCACCACCGGCTGCGGGCAGGGCACGGTGTTCGGCAGCCTGATGGACGAACTCGACGCGCTGGCATTGCCCGGGCCCGAACTCGCTCGCATCAGTCAGCGTGCGCTGGTGGTGCTGCTCGAAGCGATGCGCCGCCAGGAGAGCACCTACAGGTCGGCGGGCTCGGTGCACGGCTGCGCGCTCTTCACGATCGCGGGAGACGAGGCGCGGCTCGATCTGTTCGTGGAGGACGTCGGCCGCCACAACGCCATCGACACGCTGGCCGGCTGGATGTGGCTGCGTGGCACGAGCGGCGCCGACAAGGCCTTTTACACCACGGGCCGCCTGACCAGCGAGATGGTCATCAAGTCGGCTCAGATGGGCGTGCCGATCGTCGTCTCGCGCTCGGGCATCACGCAGATGGGGCACGACCTCGCCACGCAGCTCGGCCTGGCGCTGTTTGGGCGGGCCACGAACCGGCACTTTCTCTGCTACAGCGGCTTCGATCGCTTCGACGGCGATCCGACGCTGGCCAAGGCGCCCGCTGTCGCGCCGGGTGCGGGCGTTTCGGGTGCCCCTGGGCCGTAGCACGCGAGCTTGCGCGAGGAGGCCGGTGCGCCGGGCCCCGGATAATCTGCTGCATGACGGCAAGTGACGAATGGTTGACGGTCGAGTCGCTCGACCTCGAGGCGCAAGGCGTGGCGCACAACACGCAGGGCAAGGTGGTGTTCATCGAGGGTGCCTTGCCGGGCGAGCAGGTCCTGGTGGCGGTCGGCCGGCGCAAGAACAACTGGGAGCAGGGCACGATGACGGCCCTGCGGCGCGAGAGTTCGCAGCGCGTGACGCCGCGCTGCGAGTTCTTCGGCACCTGCGGTGGCTGCAAGATGCAGCACTTCCACATCGGTGCGCAGGTGGCGGTGAAGCAGCGCGTGCTCGAGGACAACCTCTGGCACCTGGGCAAGGTGAAGGCCGAACAGATGCTGAGGCCGATCGAGGGGCCGGCCTGGGGCTACCGCTACCGGGCGCGCCTGTCGGTGCGCCATGTCCTCAAGAAAGGCAAGGTGCTGATCGGCTTTCACGAGCGCAAGTCGAGCTATGTGGCGGACATGAGCCGCTGCGAGATCCTGCCGCCGCACCTGAGCGCGATGCTGCTGCCGCTGCGGGCACTCGTCGCCGGCATGGACGGGCGCGACCGGCTGCCGCAGATCGAGGTGGCGATCGGCGAGGCGCCCGACGGCCTGGTGACGGCGCTGGTCCTGCGCCACCTCGAGCCCTTGAGCGCGGCGGACCTGCAACGCCTGCAAGCGTTCGGTGCCGAGCATCGCGTGCAGTGGTGGCTGCAGCCCAAGGGGCCTGACACGGTGCACCGGCTCGACGATCAGGGGCCGCAGCTCGCCTACACGCTGCCCGAGTACGGCGTGGTCATGCCGTTCAAGCCGACCGATTTCACGCAGGTCAACCATCACATCAACCGGGCCCTGGTCGTGCGGGCGTTGCGGCTGCTCGCGGCACGAGGCGACGAGCGGGTGATCGATTGGTTCTGCGGTCTGGGCAACTTCACCCTGCCGCTCGCGACTCAGGCGTGCGAGGTGCTGGGCGTCGAGGGCAGCGAGACGCTGGTGGCGCGCTCGCGCGACAACGCGGCGCTCAACGGCCTGGCGCACAAGGCGCGTTTCGAGGCGCGCAACCTGTTCGAACTGGCGCCTGCCGATCTGGTCGCCTTCGGCAGCGCGGCGAAGTGGCTGGTCGACCCGCCGCGCGAAGGTGCGTTCGCACTGGCCAAGGCGGTGGTCGATGCCGTGCAGGATCCATCGCTGGCGGCGGGCTGGGTGCCGCCGGCGCGCATCGTCTATGTCAGCTGCAATCCCGCCACGCTGGCACGCGATGCCGGCCTGCTGGTGCACCAGGCCGGCTACCGCTGCGTGCAGGCGGGCGCGGTGAACATGTTCCCTCACACCGCGCACGTGGAAAGCATTGCGGTCTTCGAGCGGACCTGATCCGCTCACAAAGAACAAGGCCCCGCGAGAGCGGGGCCTTGTCGATTCAGCGAAGCGCCTTATTCGCGTTCGCCGCCGAAGATGCCGAGGAGGCTGAGCAGGCTCTGGAACACGTTGTAGACGTCCAGATAGATCGCCAGCGTGGCGCTCACGTAGTTCGTTTCTCCGCCGTCGATCACGCGCTTGATGTCGTAGAGCATGAAGGCCGAGAAGATCACGATCGCCAGCACCGAGACCGTCAGGAACAACGCCGGCATCTGCAGCCAGATGTTGGCGACGCTCGCAACGATCAGGCCGATCACGCCGACCATCAGCCACTTGCCCAGGCCGGACACGTCGCGCTTGATCGTGGTCGCGAGCGAGGCCATGCCGAAGAACACCAGGGCGGTGCCGCCAAAGGCCATGCCGATCAATGTGGCGCCGTTGCCGTAGCTGCCGAGCACGCCACCGATCAGGCGCGACAGCATCAGGCCCATGAAGAAAGTGAAGCCGAGCAGCAGCGCGACGCCGACACCGGAATTCTTGAACTTCTCGATCGCGAAGAAAAAGCCGAAGGCGATGCCCATGAACAGCAGGAAGCCGATAAAGGGGCTGCCGGCGAAGAAGCGGAAGCCGGTCGCGACACCCACCCAGGCGCCCATGACGGTAGGCACCAGCGACAGCGCGAGCAGCCAGTAGGTGTTGCGCAGGACGCGGTTGCGCTCACCGCCGACGGCAGCGGAGCCGGGGTAGACGGTTTGCAGGGTGTCGTTCATCGAGAACCTCCTTGGAGAAGAATAGGCTTGCTTGGAGCTGACGGCGCCATTCTAGTTCCGTCGACCGGATGCCGCTCGGTGTCGTCGCAGAGGGCTCGGCGCAACGCGAGGAATTGGGTGCCGGCTCTTGGCTGGTTGCCGCGGCCCGCCTTAGAGTCGGGTTTACCCAAACCCGGAGATTTCCATGCAGACCAAGCCCGTCCTGGCCCTCGACGACATCAAGCGCATCGCTGCGGCCGCCGAGGCCGAGGCTTTGGCCAACCAATGGGCGGTCACGATCGCGGTCGTGGACGACGGGGGCCACCTGCTGTGGTTGCAGCGCCTCGACGGCGCGGCACCGGTGTCCGCCCACATCGCGCCGGCGAAGGCCCACACCGCGGCCCTGGGGCGCCGCGAAAGCCGGGTCTACGAGGAGGTCATCAACCAGGGACGCACGTCCTTCCTCAGTGCGCCGACCATTGCCGGCATGCTCGAGGGAGGGGTTCCGATCCTGGTGCAGGGTCAATGCGTCGGCGCGGTCGGTGTCAGCGGCGTCAAGTCGAATGAAGACGCGCAGATCGCCCGTGCGGGTATCGCGGCACTCGGCTGATCGCCGTAACGTACTCTGGTCCGGGCGCTGCGCGCCACGGACCCAGCAGTGCGCGTCACTACTTTGTCAGGATCAACTTGCCGAGCCGGGTGCTGCGCAACTGGTAGAGCGCGCCGTTGTGCTCGATGTGAACGACGCTGCGGCCCTGCAGCAGCGCGGCACTGTGCACCTGGGGGGCGGGCTCGGCAGTGCCGGCAACGCAGGAGACCGACGAGAGGCGATCGCCAGGGTGCGCCAGCGGGGAAGGGTCGACAGACGGGCTGACGGCGTCCACGGAGTGCTCCTCAGCGTGGCGAACGCAGCGCCCACCAAGCGCCCAGGACCACGACGGACAGGCTGGCCAGCCACCACATGGTATTCAGGCCAGTGCCGCAGCCGGGCGCGACACATGGATGCGCGCGAGCAAGCCGCAGGCGGACTGTTCGCGCGCTTCATCGAACACGGAACGGGCGCAATCTCCGCAGCGGCCGCAGCCGGTGGAGACGCCCGTATTCAACTGCAACTCGTCGAAGCTGTCGCAGGCTCTTGCGTGGCGCTCGATCTCGCGATGAGAGATGCGGTGGCAGACACAGACGATCATGGTGCGGCAACTCTGAAACCAGGATGCCATCACTATAAATAGGAATGATTCGTACTACAAGCCCATTTCGAATCCAGGGGCTTGTCGTGCCGCCGCCGGAACCTTTCAAGGAAACGAAGGGAAGGGCCGCGCCGAGATTTCCTTAACCCCTCGGGGCGGACTTGGCGGGCCAAGTCCTGGGTGCTCAGGAGCTGACTTCGCCCATCTGCGACTGCAGATAGTTCTGCGGGCCGACCTGGTCGACCAGCCCGAGTTGCGTCTCGAGGAAATCGATGTGTTCCTCGGTGTCGTCGAGGATGGCTTGCAGCACATCGCGCGAAACGTAGTCGCGCACCGTCTCGCAGTGGGCGATGCCGTCCTTGATGGTGAGCTGCGCTGCCTGCTCGAGCCGCAGATCGCTGCGCAGGGCCTCGACGACGTCCTCGCCGATGAGCAGCTTGCCCAGATCCTGCAGGTTGGGCAGCCCGTCGAGCATGAGGATGCGGTCCATCAGCCGGTCGGCATGCTTCATCTCGCCGATCGATTCCTCGTACTCCTTCTTCGCGAGCTTGTCGAATCCCCAGTGCTTCATCAGCCGGTAGTGCATGAAGTACTGGTTGATCGCCGTGAGCTCGTTCTTGAGCTGCGCGTTCAGGTATTCGATGACTTTGGCGTCGCCTTTCATGGCCTTCTCCTTGGTTGTTCGTCGCATTATCGAAGCGCGGCCGGCGCTGTCCATCGCGGCGATGGCATGCCCTCGGCCTGGTACTCTGGACGCGTATGCGAGTGACTCGCAGTTTGTGTGTTTGAGCGCAGGATGCTCCACGGGGCCGGTCTCCGCGCCCTGGTCTCGGTGAGCGAGTGGCAAGCGCTCCGTCGGCTAGAATCCCTAGGTTTACCCGCACCCACCTGCCGCCCACCGAAACTTCCGCTGTTTCCCGCCGGACTCAGGCCCGAAGAGCCGAGCTGGGCGCGCGCAAATGACGGAGTTCCCGTGCTGCCTGATCTGCCCCTCGCTCTACTCGCTCTTGCAGACGGCACGGTCTTTCAAGGTACTTCGATCGGCGCCGCCGGTCGCACGGTCGGCGAGGTGGTGTTCAACACCGCGCTCACCGGCTACCAGGAAATCCTCACCGACCCGAGCTATTGCCGCCAGATCGTCACGCTGACGTATCCGCACATCGGCAACACCGGCGTCAACGAGGAGGATGTCGAAGCCTCGAAAGTCCATGCCGCCGGCCTGATCATCAAGGACCTGCCGGTCCTCGACTCGAATTTCCGCAAGACGCGCACGCTGTCGCAGTACCTGCGCGACGAAGGCACGGTGGCGATCGCCGACATCGACACTCGCAAGCTGACCCGCATCCTGCGCACCGGCGGCGCCCAGAACGGCTGCATCGTGGCGCTGCCGCGCGGCGAGACCTTCACCGAGACGCAGACCGACGAAGCCGTGGCCCAGGCGCGCGCCGCGCAGAGCATGGCCGGACTGGACCTCGCCAAGGTCGTGAGCACCGCGATGCCGTACGCGTGGACCGAGACGGAGTGGTCGCTCGGAAACGGCTACGGCACCCAGGCGGCACCGAAGTTTCATGTCGTTGCCTACGACTTCGGCGTCAAGCGCAACATCCTGCGCATGCTGTCCAGCCGTGGCTGCCAGGTGACGGTGGTGCCGGCCAAGACGCCGGCCTCGGAAGTGCTGCTGTTGAAGCCCGACGGCATCTTCCTTAGCAATGGCCCCGGCGACCCGGAACCCTGCGACTACGCGATCGATGCGACGCGCACGCTGATCGAGACCGGCCTGCCGGTGTTCGGCATCTGCCTGGGCCACCAGATCATGGCGCTCGCGTCCGGCGCGAAGACCTTCAAGATGAAGTTCGGCCACCACGGCGCCAACCACCCGGTGAAAGACCTCGACAGCGGCCTCGTCAGCATCACCAGCCAGAACCACGGCTTCGCGGTCGACGAGAAGTCCCTGCCCGCCACCTTGCGCCCCACGCACGTGAGCCTGTTCGACGGCACGCTGCAAGGCCTCGCGCGCACCGACAAGCCCGCCTTCTGCTTCCAGGGCCACCCGGAGGCGTCTCCCGGACCGCACGACATCGGCTACCTGTTCGACCGCTTCATTGCGCTGATGGAAAAGAACTGACATGCCCAAGCGCACCGACCTCCAAAGCATCCTCATCATCGGCGCCGGCCCGATCATCATCGGCCAGGCCTGCGAGTTCGACTACTCCGGCGCCCAGGCCTGCAAGGCGCTGCGCGAGGAGGGCTACCGCGTCGTTCTCGTCAACAGCAATCCGGCGACGATCATGACCGACCCGGAGATGGCCGACGCCACCTACATCGAGCCGATCACGTGGTCGGTGGTCGAGAAGATCATCGCCAAGGAGCGCAAGGCGCACCCCGATGAAAAGATGGCGATCCTGCCGACCATGGGGGGGCAGACGGCGCTGAACTGCGCGCTCGACCTGCACAAGCACGGCGTGCTCTCGAAGTACGGCGTCGAGATGATCGGTGCCAACGAGCACGCCATCGAGAAGGCCGAGGACCGCCTCAAGTTCAAGGACGCGATGACGGGCATCGGCCTGCATTCGGCCAAGAGCGGCATTGCGCACTCGATGGAGGAGGCGCTCGCCGTGCAGCGCCGCATCACGACCGACATCGGCGGCACCGGCTTCCCGATGGTGGTCCGCCCCAGCTTCACGCTCGGTGGCACCGGCGGCGGTATCGCCTACAACCCCGAGGAGTTCGAGGAGATCTGCAAGCGCGGCCTCGACCTCTCGCCGACCAAGGAACTGCTGATCGAGGAGAGCCTGATCGGCTGGAAGGAATACGAGATGGAGGTCGTCCGCGACAAGGCGGACAACTGCATCATCGTCTGCTCGATCGAGAACCTGGATCCCATGGGCATCCACACCGGCGACTCGATCACCGTGGCGCCGGCCCAGACGCTCACCGACAAGGAGTACCAGCTGCTGCGCAACGCCAGCATCGCGATCCTGCGCGAGATCGGCGTCGACACCGGCGGCTCGAACGTTCAGTTCTCGATCAACCCCAAAGACGGCCGCATGGTCGTGATCGAGATGAATCCGCGCGTCTCGCGCTCGTCGGCACTGGCCTCGAAGGCGACCGGCTTCCCGATCGCCAAGGTGGCGGCGAAGCTGGCCGTGGGCTACACGCTCGACGAGCTGCGCAACGACATCACCGGCGGCGCGACGCCGGCGAGCTTCGAGCCGAGCATCGACTACGTCGTCACGAAGATCCCGCGCTTCGCGTTCGAGAAATTCCCGGCCGCCGATTCGCGCCTGACGACGCAGATGAAGTCGGTCGGCGAGGTGATGGCGATGGGGCGCACCTTCCAGGAGAGCTTCCAGAAGGCGCTGCGCGGGCTGGAGACCGGGATCGACGGTCTGTCCGAGCGCAGCACCGACCGCGAGGAGATCGTGCAGGAGATCGGCGAGGCGGGGCCGGAGCGCATCCTCTACGTCGCGGACGCCTTTCGCATCGGCATGAGCCGCGACGAGATCTTCGAAGAGACCGCGATCGATCCCTGGTTCCTGGCGCAGATCGAGCAGCTCGTGCAGGCCGAGCAGGCGCTGAAGGGCCGTATCCTCGCGGGCCTGTCGAAGGACGAAATGCGCTTCCTGAAGCGCAAGGGCTTCTCGGACAAGCGCATTGCCAAGCTGCTCGGCACGAACCAGCACGAGGTGCGCGCCACGCGCCATGCGCAGGGCGTGCGCCCGGTCTACAAGCGTGTCGACACCTGCGCGGCCGAGTTCGCGACCCAGACCGCCTACCTGTACTCGACCTACGACGAGGAATGCGAGGCGCAGCCCACTTCCGCCAGGAAGATCATGGTGCTGGGCGGTGGACCGAACCGCATCGGCCAGGGTATCGAGTTCGACTATTGCTGCGTGCATGCGGCACTCGCGATGCGGGAGGACGGCTACGAGACCATCATGGTCAACTGCAATCCCGAGACCGTGTCGACCGACTACGACACCTCGGACCGGCTGTACTTCGAGCCGGTGACGCTGGAAGACGTGCTCGAGATCGTCGACAAGGAAAAGCCGGTCGGCGTCATCGTCCAGTACGGCGGCCAGACGCCGCTCAAGCTGGCGCTCGACCTCGAACGTGCCGGCGTGCCCATCGTCGGCACCTCGCCCGACAGCATCGACGTCGCCGAGGACCGGGAGCGTTTCCAACAGCTGCTGCACACGCTGGGCCTGAGGCAGCCGCCGAACCGCACGGCGCGCACCGAGGAAGCCGCGCTGCTGCTCGCACAGGAAATCGGCTACCCGCTGGTCGTTCGACCAAGCTACGTGCTGGGTGGCCGCGCGATGGAAATCGTGCACGGCGACAAGGACCTCGAGCGCTACATGCGCGAGGCGGTCCGCGTGTCGGAGAAATCGCCGGTGCTGCTCGATCGCTTCCTCGACGACGCGGTCGAGGTCGACGTCGATTGCATCTCCGACGGCGAGGAGGTCATGATCGGCGCCATCATGGAGCACATCGAGCAGGCCGGCGTGCACTCCGGCGACTCGGCATGTTCGCTGCCGCCCTATGCGCTGTCACCCGCCCTCCAGGACGAGCTGCGCAGCCAGACCGCGGCCATGGCGCGGGCGCTGAAGGTGGTGGGCCTGATGAACGTGCAGTTCGCCATCCAGGGCGAAGGCGACGAGGCGGTCGTCTACGTGCTCGAGGTGAACCCGCGCGCCTCGCGCACCGTGCCCTTCGTTTCCAAGGCCACCGGGCAGCCGCTGGCCAAGATCGCCGCGCGCTGCATGGTCGGTCAGAAGCTGGCCGGCCAGAAGGCGCTGCACGGCAAGGCGCCGCGCGAGATCGTGCCGCCGTACTACAGCGTCAAGGAAGCGGTCTTCCCGTTCAACAAGTTTCCCGGCGTCGACCCGATCCTCGGCCCCGAGATGCGCTCCACCGGCGAGGTGATGGGCGCGGGCCGCAGCTTCGGCGAAGCGATGCTCAAGAGCCAGCTCGGTGCCGGTTCTCGCCTGCCCTCCAAAGGCACGGTCGTGATCACGGTCAAGAGCGCCGACAAGGACCGTGCGGTCAAGATCGGCGGCGACCTGGTCGACCTCGGCTTCAACGTGGTCGCGACCAAGGGCACCGCAGCCGCGCTCGCCGCCGCCGGGGTTCCGGTCCGGGTGGTCAACAAGGTCAAGGACGGCCGGCCGCACATCGCCGACATGATCAAGGCCGGCGAGATCCAGCTCGTGTTCACGACCGTCGACGAAACCCGCACCGCGATTGCGGATTCGCGTTACATCCGTACCGCGGCAATTGCCAACCGCATCACCTACTACACGACCATGGCCGGCTGCGAGGCCGCGGTCGAGGCCCTGAAGCACCAGGACGACCTGACCGTGCTTTCCCTGCAGGAACTGCACGCCGAACTCCACTAAACTGCGGTCTTCACACGGCCGCCCCGGAGCTCCGGGGCGGCTGAGTTTTTTGCACGCACCGATTCGAGACGAGACCATGCCCACCATCCCGCTGACCAAACGCGGCGCCGAGAAGCTGAAAGAGGAACTTCACCGCCTGAAGACGGTGGAGCGGCACTCGGTGATCCAGGCGATTGCCGAGGCGCGCGCCCAGGGCGACCTGTCGGAGAACGCCGAGTACGAGGCGGCGAAGGACAAGCAGGGTTTCATCGAAGGCCGCATCCTGGAGATCGAAAGCAAGATGGCGGCGGCCCAGGTCATCGACCCGGCCACGCTGGACGCGGGCGGCCGCGTGGTGTTCGGCGCGACGGTCGAGCTCGAAGAAGCGAACTCCGGCGACAGCGTCACCTACCAGATCGTCGGCGACGACGAGGCCGACCTGAAGCAGGGCCTGATCTCGGTCAGCTCGCCGATCGCGCGCGCGATGATCGGCAAGGAAGCTGGCGACGTGGCCGAGTTCCAGGCGCCGGGCGGCACGCGCCGCTACGAGATCGTCGAGGTCCGCTACCTGTGAGCGCGGCGCCGGCCCGCCGGCCGCTCGTCGAGCGTGTGCGCCGCGTGCTGCCAGGCGTGTGGCTCGGCGTGCTGCTGGCGCTCGCCTTCATCGCGGCGCCCAGTCTGTTCGCGCTGCTGGAGCGGCCGCTGGCGGGGCGCGTGGCGGCCCGCCTGTTCGCGAGCGAGGCGCAGCTCAGTGTCGCGCTGAGCGTTGTGCTGGGGTTGATCGAGCGCCAGCGCGCCGCGCGCCGCGCGGCCTCGGCGGAGGGCTCGCGCATCAGCGCCGAACTACTGCTCGTGCTGGGGGCGCTGTTCTGCACCGTGCTCGGCCACTACGCGCTGCAGCCGATGCTGGAGGCGGCGCGGGCGGGGCAGGGTCCCTGGTCCTTCGGCGCGTTGCACGGTGTCTCGACCGCCTTCTATGGCGTCAAGGCGCTGCTGGTCGCCACATTGACGTGGCGCGCCGGGCGAAGCTGAACCCGGATCAGGCGCTGCCCTTTTTCGTGCTCGTGACGCGCCTCTTCGCGCGCTTGACGATGCCGCCGGCCGTGAGCCGCTCGTTGCCCAGCACGGTGAGCTTCTTGACCTGGGCGCGGTGGTTGCCGCTTTTCGAGAACTTCAGGATCTTCACGACCCTGGGTCCGGCCTTGCGGTCTTCGCGTTCGGCTTTTTCTTTCGGTGGGATCGGCCGCCATAGCACCAGGAGCTTGCCGATGTGCTGGACGGGCGCGGCGCCGAGCTGCTCGCACAGCGCGGCGAAGATCGTTTCGCGGCTCTCGCGCTCGTCGGCGAAGACGCGCACCTTGATCAGGCCATGGGCCTTCAGGGCGGCGTCGGCTTCCTTGGTCACGGCGGGGGTCAGGCCCTCGCCGCCGATCATCACGACCGGATCGAGGTGGTGCGCATCGGCGCGGCAGGCCTTGCGCTCGGCAGGCGTCAGTTGAATGGCAGGCATCCCCGTATTATCGACGCGACATGAAAATCAAGACAAAGAGCAAGAAGGTCAACAAGGCGTGGCTCAACGATCACGTCAACGACACCTACGTCAAACTGGCCCAGAAGGAGGGCTACCGCGCGCGTGCCGCCTACAAGCTCAAGGAGATCGACGAAGCGCTGGGCCTGATCAAGCCCGGCCAGCTCGTCGTCGACCTGGGCGCCTGCCCCGGTGCGTGGAGCCAGTACCTTCGGCGCAAGTTCGCGCCGAAGGAGGCCGGCGCGGGGGGCGCTGCGGCCGGCGCCTTGAATGGAACGATCATTGCCCTCGACCTGCTGGATTTCGAACCGATCGAGGGCGTGCAGTTCATCCAGGGGGATTTTCACGACGAGGCGGTGCTGGAGCGGCTGACCGCGGCGCTCGGTGGCCGGCCGGTCGACGTGCTCGTGTCCGACATGGCGCCCAACCTGTCGGGTATCGAGTCGTCCGACTCGGCGCGCGTCGCGCTGCTGGTCGAGATGGCGGTCGAATTTGCCGAGGCCCACCTGCACCCGCAGGGTGCACTGGTCTGCAAGGTGTTCCATGGCAGCGGCCACAGTCAACTGGTCGAACTGTTCAAAAAGCGCTTTCGCGTGGTCAAACCGATCAAGCCGAAGGCCTCGCGCGACAAGTCGTCTGAAACCTTTCTGGTCGGCATCGGTCTCAAAAAGTAATTGTGAAGGCGCCGGAAAACGCCGGAAATTGCCGCATGCCCCGGGTTAGAACCTATCGAAGCCATGGCGAAGGCGATCGGCACCGAGGGGTTGACTGGACTAAACTCGACCCCATATTCCGCGAGAGTGAGTCATATTCTGTGCAGCACGTGCGTGATGCCCGATTCGGGCTGGTGTCGGTGAAGGAGCCGCGGTGAACAATCAATGGTTCTCGAAGGTCGCTGTTTGGCTGGTGATCGCCTTGGTGCTGTTCACTGTTTTCAAGCAGTTCGACCGCACGGCCGCCGCGGGAGGGCAGATTGGCTACTCCGACTTCCTTGAAGAAGTTCGCAGCAAGCGCGTCTCGACGGTCACGCTGCAGGAAAGTGGCAATGGCGCGACCGAGATCCGCGCGCAGACCACCGATGGCAAGACGCTGCGCACCACCGCGACCTACCTGGACCGCGGCCTGGTCGGCGACCTGATCAACAACAACGTCAAGTTCGACGTCAAGCCGCGTGAAGAGCCGTCGATCCTGATGAGCATCCTGCTCAGCTGGGGCCCGATGCTGCTGCTGATCGGCGTGTGGATCTATTTCATGCGGCAGATGCAGGGCGGCGGCAAGGGCGGGGCCTTCAGCTTCGGCAAATCCAAGGCCCGGATGCTCGACGAAGCCAATAACACGACCAGCTTTGCCGATGTTGCGGGCTGCGACGAAGCCAAGGAGGAGGTCAGGGAACTGGTCGACTTCCTGAAAGACCCGCAAAAATTCCAGAAGCTGGGCGGTCGCATTCCGCGCGGCGTGCTGCTCGTCGGCCCCCCGGGCACCGGCAAGACCTTGCTCGCCAAGGCCATTGCCGGTGAGGCGAAGGTGCCGTTCTTCTCGATCTCGGGTTCCGACTTCGTCGAGATGTTCGTCGGCGTCGGCGCGGCCCGTGTGCGCGACATGTTCGAGCAGGCCAAGAAGAGTGCGCCCTGCATCATCTTCGTCGACGAAATCGACGCCGTGGGTCGTCACCGCGGTGCCGGTCTGGGCGGCGGCAACGACGAGCGCGAGCAGACGCTCAATCAGATGCTGGTCGAGATGGACGGTTTCGAGACCAACCTCGGCGTCATCGTGATGGCGGCGACCAACCGCCCCGACATCCTGGATCCGGCATTGCTGCGCCCGGGCCGCTTCGACCGCCAGGTCTACGTGACGTTGCCCGACGTGCGCGGCCGCGAGCAGATCCTCAACGTGCACATGCGCAAGGTGCCGATCGGGCAGGACATCCGGGCCGACATCCTGGCGCGCGGCACGCCCGGCTTCTCGGGCGCCGATCTGGCCAACCTGGTCAACGAGGCGGCACTGTTCGCGGCGCGTCGCAGCGCGCGCGTGGTCGAGATGGCCGACTTCGAGAAGGCCAAGGACAAGATCATGATGGGCCCCGAGCGCAAGTCCATGGTCATGCCCGAGGAGGAGCGCCGCAATACCGCCTACCACGAGGCCGGGCACGCGTTGGTGGCCCGCCTGATGCCCAAGACCGACCCGGTGCACAAGGTGACCGTGATTCCGCGCGGTCGCGCACTGGGCGTCACGATGCAGCTGCCCGAGGGCGACCGCTACAGCATGGACAAGGAACGCATGCTGAGCACGATCTCGGTGCTGTTCGGTGGTCGCATCGCCGAAGAGGTGTTCATGAACCAGATGACCACCGGTGCCAGCAACGACTTCGAGCGCGCGACCCAGATCGCCCGCGACATGGTCATGCGCTACGGCATGACCGACGAGCTCGGCCCGATGGTCTACTCTGAAAACGAAGGCGAGGTCTTCCTCGGCCGCTCGGTCACGAAGACGACGAACATGTCGGAGGAGACCATGCGCAAGGTCGACTCGGTGATCCGCCGCATCATCGACGAGCAGTACACGACGGCCCGCAAGTTGATCGAGGACAACCAGGACAAGATGCATGCGATGGCGAAGGCCTTGCTCGAGTGGGAAACCATCGACGCCGAGCAGATCGATGACATCATGACCGGCAAGCCGCCGCGGCCGCCGAAGGACTGGACCTCCAGCAGCGCCGCCGGTGTGAACGGCGGCAGCGGCAACGGCGGCGCGCCGGCCGTCAGCACCGGCAGCGCACCGGCAGCGGTCTGAGCTTTCATCTCCCTCACCAGACAACGGGGCTTCGGCCCCGTTCGCTTTGAGCGAGCCTTCACTGCATGTTCTGGCAAACCACACGATTCCGGATCGATCTCGCGGCGCCGCGTGTCATGGGCATCGTCAATGTCACGCCCGATTCGTTCTCGGACGGCGGGCATCGTGCCGGTGTCAGCGGCGCCTTGGCGCACTGCGAGCAACTGCTGAAGGACGGGGCGGACATCCTCGACATCGGCGGCGAATCGACCCGTCCCGGCTCGGAGCCGGTGCCGCTCGAGGAGGAGCTGGCGCGTGTGTTGCCGGTGTTGCGGGGGGCGATCGGGCTTGGCGCCCCGGTTTCGCTCGACAGCTACAAGCCCGAGGTCATGCGTGCCGCGCTGGAACTCGGCGTGGACATCGTCAACGATATCAAGGCGCTGCGCGAGCCGGGTGCGCTGGATGTGGTCGCCGCGCACCCGAGTTGCGGTGTCTGTCTGATGCACATGCGCGGCGACCAGCCGAAGACGATGCAGGACGGAGATCCGCGCTACGCCGACGTGGTGACCGAGGTGTGCGAGTTCCTCCAGGCTCGCGTCGACGCGCTGCGTGCGAGAGGCGTCGACGATGCCCGCATCACGCTCGACCCCGGCATCGGCTTCGGCAAGCGCAGCGAGCACAACCTGGCACTGCTGGCACGGCAGGAAGAATTGCTGAGCCTGGGCCTGCCCCTGCTTGCCGGCTGGTCGCGCAAGGGCACGCTCGGCAAACTGACCGGCCGTGAACTCGGCGATCGTCTGGTCGCCAGTGTCGCGGCGGCGCTCGCGGCGGTGCAGCGCGGCGCGCGCATCGTGCGGGTGCACGACGTGGCCGCCACCGTCGATGCGCTGAAAGTGTGGCGGGCTGCCGGTCTGTGCCGCTGAGCGCGGGGCCGTCGCCTTGATGCGACCGGCACAATGGCGCCTCATGAGCAGAACCTATTTCGGTACCGACGGCATCCGGGGCGCCGTCGGGCAAGCGCCAATCACGCCGGACTTCGTGCTGCGGCTCGGCCACGCGGTCGGCCGTGTGCTGAAGGCGCAGCAGTCCAAACCCACGGTGCTGATCGGCAAGGACACGCGCATCTCCGGCTACATGCTGGAGTCGGCGCTCGAGGCGGGTTTCGCGTCGGCGGGCGTCGACGTGCTGCTGACCGGCCCGCTGCCCACGCCCGGCGTCGCCTACCTCACGCGGGCGCTGCGCCTGAGCCTCGGCGTCGTGATCAGCGCCTCGCACAACCCGTATGGCGACAACGGCATCAAGTTCTTCTCTGCGCGGGGCGAGAAGCTGCCCGACGCCTGGGAACAGCAGGTCGAGGAGGTCCTCGAGGAGCCGGCGCAATGGGTCGACTCCAGCGGACTGGGCAAGGCGCGCCGACTCGATGATGCGCAAGGCCGCTACATCGAGTTCTGCAAGAGCACGGTGGCCGGCGAACTGAGCCTGAAGGGCCTGAAGCTCGTGGTCGACGGCGCCCACGGTGCGGCGTACCAGGTCGCGCCCAGCGTGTTCCACGAGCTCGGCGCCGAGGTGGTGGCGATCGGCTGCAGCCCGAACGGACTCAACATCAACGATGGTTTCGGCGCCACCCACCCGGATGCCCTGGTGAGCGCCGTCCGCACCCACCGCGCCGACTATGGCGTTGCGCTCGACGGTGATGCCGACCGGCTGCAACTGGTCGACGCCGCCGGCCGCCTCTACAACGGTGATGAACTGCTCTACCTGATGACTCTCGACCGCCTCGCCGCGGGGCCGTCGTCCGAAGGGCCTCCCGACCGGCGCGGCGTGCCCGGCGTGGTGGGCACGCTGATGACCAACCTGGCGGTGGAACAGGCGCTGCGCGCGCAAGGCGTCGATTTCGTGCGCGCCCAGGTCGGCGACCGCCATGTGCTCGAGGAGCTGTTGGCGCGTGGCTGGCAGCTCGGAGGCGAGGGTTCTGGCCACCTGATCGTGCTCGACAAGCACACCACCGGCGATGGCCTGGTGAGTGCGCTGCAGGTGCTGCAGGCGGTGGTGCGCAGCGGGCGCACGCTGGCGCAGATGCTCGAAGGCCTGACGCTGTTCCCGCAGGTGCTGATCAATGTCAAGCTGCGACCGGGGCAGGACTGGAAGGCCAGCGCCGTGCTGGCCGACGCTCAGCGCTCGGCGCTGGCCGAGCTCGGTGACCGCGGACGCATCCTGATCCGTCCCTCCGGCACCGAGCCCTTGCTGCGGGTGATGGTCGAAGCCAGCGATGCGGCCCTGGCCGAGCGCTGCGCGCAGCGCATGGCCGGCGCGGTGCAGGCGGATTGACTGCGCCGCCTCGGCACCGAGAACGTGCAGGCGCAGCAGCCTGCACGGCCGGTCACTTCTTGACCGGCGGGATCAGCACCTTGTCGATCACGTGGACCACGCCGTTGCTGGCGACGACGTCGGCCTGCGTCACCAGGGCTTCGTCGACCGTCACGAAACTGCCGGCCTTGGACACGGCCACGGTCGCCCCCTGCACGGTCTTGACGTTGCCCGGCTGCACGTCCGCCGCCATCACCTTGCCCGCGGCAACGTGGTACAGCAGGACGGACTTGAGCTGCTCCTTGTCCTTGGCGAGCGCCTCCATGGTCTTGGCCGGCACGGCCTTGAAGGCGTCGTCGGTCGGCGCGAACACGGTGTAGGGGCCGGTGCCGCGCAGTGTCTCGGTCAGGCCGGCATCGGCGATCAGCTTGTTGAGCGTCGACAGCGACGGCGTCGCGGCCGCGGTATCGGCGATCGTTTTCGGGGCCGGTGTCGAAGCGCAGCCGGCCAGGGCGAGCCAGGCGGCTGAAGTGGCGAGCAGCAGGGTGCGTTTATTCATGGAAGCTCCTGATGAGATAAGCGGGAGTGGAGGCAGGCCGACAGGCGCAGGATCACGGTGTGGCGGAGCATAGGGAGCGATCGTGACGATTCGGTGACGTTACGGTGAATCGCCTGTCACGAGAGGGTCGATCTGCGGCACGGGGCCTGCGGGGTCACGGCCCTGTCACAAAGCCCCCCTAGAGTGCTGTCACGTTGCTCCATCTCTCGCACGAAAGGGCTGTCCATGAAACTGTCGTTCCTTCACTCCGCCTTCGCCGCGCTGGCGCTCGCCGGCGGCTCCTGCGCCGTCCTGGCTCAGGAAATCACCGGGGCCGGCGCCACGTTCCCGGCGCCTGTCTATGCCAAGTGGGCCGACGCCTACAACAAGGCCACGGGGGCCCGCATCAACTACCAGTCGGTCGGCTCGGGTGCCGGCATTCGCCAGATCAAGGCCAAGACGGTCGACTTCGGTGCTTCGGACATGCCGCTGAAGGATGATGAACTGGCCAAGGACGGCATGGTGCAGTTCCCGACCGTGATCGGCGGCGTGGTGCCGGTCGTCAACATCAAGGGCATTGCCGCGGGTCAGATCAAGCTGACGGGCCAGGCGCTGGGCGACATCTACCTGGGCAAGATCGCCAAGTGGAACGATCCTGCGCTTGCCGCGCTGAACCCCGGCGTGCCGCTGCCCGACGCGCCGATCGCCGTGGTGCGCCGCGCCGACGGTTCCGGCACCACCTTCATCTTCACGAACTACCTGTCGAAGGTGAACGCCGAGTGGAAGGCCAAGGCCGGCGAGGGCACCGCGGTCAACTGGCCGACCGGTGCCGGCGGCAAGGGCAACGAAGGCGTTTCGGCTTTCGTCCAGCGCCTGCCGAACTCGATCGGCTATGTCGAGTACGCGTATGCGAAGCAGAACAAGATGTCCTACGTGCTGCTGAAGAACCTGGACGGCAATTTCGCGGCGCCGGACGACGCGAACTTCAAGGCAGCGGCGGCCAGCGCAGACTGGGCCAAGAGCTTCTATCAGATCCTGACCGAGCAGCCCGGCAAGGACACCTGGCCGATCAGTGGCGCCACGTTCATCCTGATGTACAAGAGCCAGGAAAAACCGGCGAGCGCAGCCAATGCGCTGAAGTTCTTCGATTGGGCCTACGCGAGCGGCGACAAGCTGGCCGCCGAGCTCGAGTACGTGCCGCTGCCGGACTCGGTGAAGGCACTGGTTCGCAAGCAGTGGACCGACAACATCAAGGACGCTTCGGGCAAGCCGATCGCGTTCAAGTGATGTGACGACGCGCTGCGCGGGCCGCCGGTCCGCGCAGCCGCAGGCGCCAGTGACGGGCGCCTGACTTTCGCACTGAAAAGAAGGAGGTAACGTGGCCGCTACACTGCCCGCAACCCCGTACCCCGACGAACGAAAAATGGAACGATCCGCGCCGAAGGATCGGCCGCCGGCCACGAGGCGGACGTCGCCATGGATCGACACGCTGTTTTCCGCGCTCGCCCATGGGGCCGCGATCCTGACGCTGGCGCTGCTGGCCGGCATCATCGTCTCGCTCCTGATCGGTGCGGCGCCGGCCATCCAGGAGTACGGCCTCAGTTTCCTGTGGCGCAGCGAGTGGGATCCGGTCCAGAACCAGTACGGTGGTCTGGTGATGATCTACGGCACCGTCATGACCTCGTTCATCGCGCTGCTGATCGGCGTGCCGGTGAGCTTCGGCATCGCCCTGTTCCTGACCGAGCTGTCGCCCGCCTGGCTGAAGCGGCCGCTGGGCGTCGCGGTCGAACTGCTGGCCGCCGTCCCGTCCATCGTGTATGGCATGTGGGGCCTGTTGGTGTTCAGCCCCATCCTGTCCACCTACGTTCAGCAGCCGCTGCAGGCGGTGTTCTCGGGCGTCCCCGTGCTCGGCGCCCTGTTCAGCGGTCCGCCGGTCGGCATCGGCATCCTGTCGGCGGGGATCATCCTCGCGATCATGGTCATCCCCTTCATCGCTTCGGTGATGCGTGACGTGTTCGAGGTGACGCCACCGATGCTGAAGGAATCCGCCTACGGTCTGGGTTCGACCACCTGGGAGGTGGTATCGAAGATCGTGCTGCCCTACACCAAGACCGGTGTGATCGGCGGCATCATGCTGGGCCTTGGCCGGGCGCTGGGCGAGACGATGGCCGTGACCTTCGTCATCGGCAATTTCAACCAGCTCAACACCTTGTCGGTGTTCGAGGCGGCCAACAGCATCTCGTCGGCCCTGGCGAACGAATTCGCGGAGGCCGGCGAGGGCCTGCACCAGGCTTCGCTGATCTACCTCGGTCTGGTGCTGTTCTTCATCACCTTCGTCGTGCTGTCCTGCTCGAAGCTGCTGCTGGCGCAACTGAAGAAGAACGAGGGGACGCGGTCATGAGCAGCATCGCAGACACGGTCTCCTCGGCGCAGCATGCGGTGCGCCGCAGCAAGCATGCGAGCCGCAAGCGCGTGAACGCGATCGCCCTGCTGCTGTCGCTCGCCGCCATGGCGTTCGGTTTGTTCTGGCTGATCTGGATCCTGATCGAGACCGTTCGGCTCGGCATCGGCGGCCTCACGCTGTCGCTGTTCACCGAAATGACGCCGCCACCGCAGGCCGAGACCGGGGGGCTTGCCAACGCGATCTTCGGTTCGCTGCTGATGGTCTCCCTGGCCACGGCGATCGGCACACCGATCGGCACGCTGGCAGGCATCTACCTCGCCGAGTACGGCCAGAAGACCTGGCTGGGCAGCGTGACGCGCTTCATCAACGACATCCTGCTGTCGGCGCCATCGATCGTGATCGGGCTGTTCATCTACTCGGTCGTCGTCGCCCAATTGAAGAGCTTCTCGGGCTGGGCGGGCGTGCTGGCGCTCGCGCTGATCGTGATCCCGGTGGTGATCCGCACCACCGAGAACATGCTGAGCCTGATTCCGAACAGCTTGCGCGAGGCGGCCTACGCATTGGGCACGCCGAAGTGGAAGGTCATCATGACGGTGACCCTGAAATCGGCCCGCGCCGGCGTGATGACCGGGGTGCTGCTCGCCGTCGCCCGCATTGCCGGCGAGACCGCGCCGCTGCTGTTCACGGCGCTGTCGAATCAGTTCTGGACCAGCAACCTCGGCACGCCGATGGCGAGTCTGCCGGTGACGATCTTCAAGTTCGCGATGAGCCCGTACGAGAACTGGCAGAAGCTGGCGTGGGCGGGCGTGTTCCTGATCACGGTCGGCGTGCTGGCGCTCAACATCCTGGCCCGCGTGCTGTTCCGCAACAAACACTGAACCGAGGAACTTCGACATGGACGTGAAAGTCGAACTGCCCGTGACCGAGAAGCCCAAGCTCGCGGTGCGCAATCTGAACTTCTACTACGGCCACTTCCACGCGCTGAAGAACATCCACCTGGACATTCCCGAAAACAAGGTCACGGCCTTCATCGGGCCGTCCGGCTGCGGCAAGTCGACGCTGCTGCGCACCTTCAACCGCATGTTCGAGCTCTACCCCGAGCAGCGCGCCGAAGGCCAGATCCTGCTCGACGGTGAGGACATCCTTGCCTCGAAGGACGACGTCTCGCTGATCCGCGCCAAGATCGGCATGGTGTTCCAGAAGCCCACGCCGTTCCCGATGTCGATCTACGACAACATCGCCTTCGGCGTGAAGCTGTTCGAGACCCTGCCGCGTGTGGAGATGGACGAGCGCGTCGAGTGGGCCCTGAAGAAGGCCGCGCTGTGGAACGAGGTCAAGGACAAGCTCGGGCAAAGCGGCTCCGGCCTGTCGGGGGGCCAGCAGCAGCGCCTGTGCATCGCGCGCGGCATCGCGATCAAGCCGGAAGTGCTGCTGCTCGACGAGCCCTGCTCGGCACTGGACCCCATTTCCACCGGCAAGATCGAGGAGCTGATCCACGAACTGAAGTCGGACTACACGGTCGTGATCGTCACGCACAACATGCAGCAGGCGGCGCGCTGCTCGGACTACACCGCCTACATGTACCTGGGCGACCTGATCGAATTCGGGCCCACGTCGGACCTGTTCATGAAACCGAAGAAGAAGGACACCGAGGACTACATCACCGGCCGCTTCGGCTGAAGCGACCGGCGGGTGTAGCGGCGAAGTCAAGCGCAGCGACCGAAGCCACGACGTTGACCGTCACAGAAGGAAAGAACATGAGCGACAAACATCTTTCGACGCAGTTCGACAGCGAACTCAGCGGCATCTCGACCCGCGTGCTCGAAATGGGCGGGCTGGTCGAGTCGCAGGTCGCGCAGGCGATGTACGCCTTGACCAACTTCAGCAGCGAGACCGCGAGCCAGGTCTTGCTGCAGGAAGAGAAGGTTAACCAGATGGAAATGGACATCGACCGCGATCTGTCCAGCATCATCGCGCGCCGCCAGCCGACCGCGCGCGACCTGCGCCTGCTGACGGCGGTGAGCAAGACGATCGGCAACCTCGAGCGCGTCGGCGACGAAGCGGCACGCGTGGCGCGCACCGTGCAGCGGCTGGTGAACACCGGCGTGTCGAGCCGGCTGCGGCTGCCGGTGGCCGATGTGGCCTTCGAGGCCACGCTGGCGGTGGCCCTGCTGCGCAAGGCGCTCGATGCCTTCGCGCGCCTGGATGTCGAGAAGGCGGTCGAGGTGATCAAGCAGGACGACCAGATCGACCAGGAGTTCGAGGGCCTGATGCGCAAGCTCATCACCTTCATGATGGAAGATCCGCGCACCATTTCGGCGAGCATCGACCTGGTGTTCGTCGCGAAGGCGATCGAGCGCGTGGGCGACCACGCCAAGAACCTGGCCGAGCAGATCATCTACATCGTCAAGGGCACCGACGTGCGTCACAACCCGGTCGAAGCCGTGGAGTCGATGGTCAAGTGACCTTCACAAGGAGCGAACGATGAGCCGAGTGCTGGTGGTGGAAGACGAGGCGGCGATCGCCGAGCTGATTTCGATCAACCTGCGGCATGCCGGCTATGAGGTCACGATCGCGGCCACCGCCGATCAGGCGCAGCTCGCGATCGACAGCGTGCTGCCCGACCTGGTGATCCTCGACTGGATGCTGCCGGGCCAGTCGGGTCTGGCGTTGGCCAAACGCTGGCGCGGCGAGAGCCGCACCAGGGAGTTGCCGGTCATCATGCTGACGGCGCGCGCCGAGGAGGGCGACAAGGTTGCCGGCCTCGACGCCGGGGCCGACGACTACCTGACCAAGCCGTTCTCGACGCACGAGTTGATGGCGCGCATCCGCGCGGTACTGCGCCGCAAGGCGCCGGAGGCGCTCGACAGTGCCGTCGAGCTCGGCTTCCTGCGGCTCGACCCGTCGACGCGTCGCGTGACGCGCGGTGAGCAGGAGGTGAAGATCGGTCCGACCGAATTCCGCCTGCTGCACTTCCTGATGACCCATCCCGAGCGGGTGCACAGTCGCGCCCAACTGCTGGACCGCGTCTGGGGCGACCATGTGTTCATCGAGGAGCGCACGGTCGACGTGCATGTGAAGCGCCTGCGCGAGGCCCTGGCACCGGTGTCCTGCGCCGCGATGATCGAGACGGTGCGCGGCGCCGGCTACCGGTTGACGCAGCAGGTGGCCGCGGCGGCTTGAGCCGCGCGCGCAGCGGGGGCCGGTCTTGACCTGGCTGGTTTCGCGTCTCCTGGCCGGTTTGGTCGCCATGCTGCTGGGCGGGGTGATCGGCTACGTGGTGGGCGGGCCGGTGCACGCGCCGGTCCTCACCGTGCTGCTCGGCGGCACACTGACCGTGGGAGCGCTCGCGATCGTCGACACCCTGCGCGGCGTGCGGTTGATCGATTGGCTGCGCGGGGCTCAGGACACCGACGCGCCTCGCGATGCCGGCTTCTGGGGCGAAATCGGCTACCGCGTCGAGCGCAGCATCCGCGCCCGCGAGCGCAGCACCGTGCAGGAGAAAGCGCGCCTCGAGCAATTCCTCGAGGCGATCGAAGCCTCGCCGAACGGCGTGCTGATGCTCGACGTCAGCGGGCAGATTGACTGGTGCAATTCGGTGGCTGCCTCGCATTTCGGCCTCGATCCGCGGCGCGACCGCCTGCAGCGCATCACCAACCTCGTGCGCGCGCCGGCCTTCGTGGCCTACCTGCAGATGGGCAACTACCGCGAACCCGTGGTCTTCCCCAGCCCGAATGGCCTGGGCACGCTGTCGGTGCTGGTGCGCGACTACGGCGAGGGCATGAAGCTCGTGCTGTCGCAGGACATCACCGAGCGCGAGCGGGCCGACGGGATGCGGCGCGACTTCGTTGCCAACGTCTCGCACGAGATTCGCACGCCGCTGACCGTCCTGTCGGGCTTCATCGAAACGATGAGCGCGCTGCCGCTGACCGAGGTCGAGTCGCGTCGCGTGCTCGTGCTGATGGGGCAGCAGGCCCAGCGCATGCAGACGCTGGTGAGCGACCTGCTGACCTTGGCCCAGCTCGAAGGCAGCCCGCGTCCGGCGGCCGATCGCTGGGTCTCGGTGTCCAAGCTGCTGCTGCAGGTCGAAGGCGATGCGCGCACGCTGTCGCAGGGGCGGCACACCCTCACGCTGGTGAGCGACGATGCGGCGCAGATCGCCGGCGCCGAAACCGAACTGCTCAGCGCGCTGACCAACCTGGCGAACAATGCCGTGCGCTACACGCCCGAGGGCGGGCGCATCGACATCAGCTGGCGGGTGCTCACGGACGGCAGCGGCGAGTTCAGCGTCAAGGACACCGGTCCGGGCATCGAGCGCGAACACATCCCGCGCTTGACCGAGCGCTTCTACCGTGTGGACGGCAGCCGCTCGCGCGACACCGGCGGCACCGGGCTGGGCCTGTCCATCGTCAAGCATGTCGCGCAGCGCCACGGCGGCGAACTCGACGTGCAGAGCGAGCCCGGCAAGGGCTCGACGTTCCGTCTGATCTTCCCGGCGGCGCGGCTGCGCCGCGCCGCTGCGTCGCCGCGCCCTCAGGGGGATGCGAGCGACGCGGCGGTGCGCGGTGCGACCGCCGACACGCGCTGAAGCAGGGCCAGCAACAGGGCGCCGACCAGGCTCAGCGCCGCGAGGTTGGCGAGCCAGAACGCAGCCGGTCCCGACAGGGCGGCGGGCCAGGCTGGTGGCGGATCGAAGGCAAGGAAGGCACCCCCCGCCAGGCCGATGCCCCACAACCCGGTCGCATAGCTCAAGGCGGGCAGCAGGGCGATGCGGTAGGCGCGCAATGCGAAGGACGCGACGAACAGCAGCAGTTGCGCGGCCATCGCTTGTACCGCGGCATCGCTGCTGTAGGCCCGCACCAGCGGGCCGCGCATCAGCGCCATTGCGCCGCCCAGCAGGGCCGCCAGAGCGAGCGCGAGCGCGAGCCCGTGCTTGCAGATCCGCCGTGCCTGCAGGCGATCGCCGGCACCGAGTGCCTGGGAGGCGAGTGCGCCGGTGGCGATGCCGATCGACAGCGGCAGCATGTACAGCACGGAGGCCACATTGGCGGCAATCTGGTGGCCTGCGAGCGGTGTCGTACCGAGGCGCGCGATGAACACCGCCATCAGTGCGAAGCCGGTCACTTCGAAGAACAGCGCAGCGCCGCTCGGCAGGCCGAGTCGCAGCAGCTCGCGCTGCAAGGTCCAGCGCGGCCGCGACCAGTCGCTGAACAGCCGCAACGTCCGGTAGGCCGGATGCCGCATCAGCATCAGGGCGGCCACGCCGGCCAGTGCGCACTGAACGATCAGGGTGGCGAGCGCGCAGCCGGCGACACCGAGCGCGGGCACTCCCGCGCCACCGAAGATCAGCCAGGCGTTCAGCGGGAGCTTCAAGGCCAGGGCCATCAGTTGCAGCGCCGTGACCAGCAGCGGCCGCGACAGCCCCTGGTTCAGCCCGCTGTAGACGCGGAACAGCAGTCCGGCCGGCAGCGACCAGGCAATCCAGCCGAGATAGGCTTGCACCCGCTCGAGCACGGCGACATCCGTTCGTGCCCAGGCCAGCGCGAACCCGGGGAAGAGCAACACGGCCATGCCGGGCAGTGCGATCAGCAAGGCCAGCCAGACGCTTTGCTGGAAGCCGAGTCGAACGCCGTTGCTGTCGCCCGCGCCGTGGTGGTGGCCGACGACGGGAATCAATGCCTGCAGCACGCCGGTCAGCGCGATGTAGATGCAGATGTAGACCGCCGAGCCGATGGACAGTGCTGCCAGGTCGGTGCTGTCATGGCGACCCGTCATCACCGTGTCGGCCACCGTGTAGCCGATCGCCGCCACCTGGCCGACCAGGATCGACGCTGCGTGACGCGCGATGCGACCGGTCGGGCGAACGGCGCTCACTGCTCGAGGGTCGTCAGATCCCGCCGGTAGACGATGGTCTGCTCCTCGCGGTCGGTCGGCCGGCGCTCACGGGCCAGCAACGTCCATCCTGGTCGCGCCAGTGTGGCCGTCACCGCGTTCGCGCGCGCCGTCGTCAACAGAAACTCGCAGCCGGCATCCGGCGTGGACGCGTGCGCTTCGACGCGCCAGCCGCCGTGGTATTCGAGTGCGGCCAGTTGCGCCCGCGGCAGGCCGACGGCGGCCATGCAGGCGTCGCGCGGCACGTGCTGCGCGATGCGCTCGACCAGCGGCCGGTCGCTGCGGGCGTAGTCGAGCACCGGCAGCAGCAGCGTCATGGCCAGCAGCCAGCACAGACTCAGGCCGCCGGCCGGCAGCACCAGGCTCTTCCACAGCACCGGCCGGTGACGACCGGTGCGCCAGTGCACGAGCAGCAGCCACGCCAGCGTGCCGGCTGCCGCCGCGACCAGTGCGAACCACGAGAAGCTGCCTCCATAGCCAGGCACCAGGCGGGCGATGTTGGCGGCGGTCTTGGCCGGCACACCGGTTTGCAGCGCGGCATAGACGACCCAGACCGCGATCGCGGCGACGCTGAAGAAGGCCACCGAGAACCAGTCGATCGCCGCCGACACGCTGCGTTGCAGGGTCGGCAGGGCGAAGGCCGCGAGTGCGGCCAGCGGTGGCAGCGCCAGCATGAGGGCGCGGTCGGAGCCGCCCATGCCGATGCATGCGAGCAGCGCGACGGCGGCTGTGGTGGTCGGCACGGCAATGTGCCGGTGCATCATGTGGGCACGCCAGCGCCACAAGGTCCAGGCGGCCATCGCCCAGGCCGGCCAGGCGAACCAGACCAGCAACTGCAGCAACTGTTTCAAGCCGGGCGGGGCGAGCCGCCAGCCCCAGGCGCCGAGCGCGGTGGCAACGGCCGCCGCCAGCAGGGCCGCGATCATGATCCACCCTGCGAAGCCGCGTGCGAGGGCGTAACTCGATCTCAGACTGACGACGATGCCCGCCAGGGCGAAGCCGACGCCGATCGTGGGCGCACCGCTGGCGGCCAGCATCGGCAGGGCCGCCAGCATGGCGACGCGTGATGGCCATGCACGCGAGGGGCTGGCGGCCATCGCATAGACGAACAGGGCCGCACTGAACAATTGCATCAGCTCGGGCGTGGTTTCATGGCCGAGCTGCAAGAGGCCGAGTGTGGCCATCAGGGCGAGCAATGCGCCGTCGGCAATGGCCCGCGCATAGTCGACCGGGCGGGCCTCGCCACCGAAAGCGAACGGCAGCGGCTGGGCCGCCTCGGTGCGTGCGAGGTGGTAGGTGCCGTACCAGGTGAACACCAGCACGCCGACCAGCAGCATCGCGAAGGGCAGGCGTGCCGCGAGTGCCGGATCGAGCACGGTGCCGAACAGCTTGATCGACGCTGCGCCCAACCAGTAGGGCAGCAGCGCACCATCGGCTGGCAGGCCGGCGATGGACGGCGTCAGCAGATCGGCACTGCCCTTCGCCAGGCCCAGCATGTAGCCGAAGGCGGTGATGTCGGCGTTGCGCCACGGATCGCGACCGAACAGGCCGGGCAGTACGTAGGCAGCGCAGAACAGCAGCAAGGCGCTGCGTGGCAGGCGCTGGGCGGCGCGCTGCGCGACAAGGGCAGGGGTGGGTGTGCTCAAGACAGGGGGGCTGGCGACGGCGACCCTGCATCTTGCAGCAAAACCGGCTGACCGCAACGCGAGGTCTTTCGCGGCACGTCGGGCCGCGCCGCGGCCCGGGCATTCGCCCCCGCGAGGGCAACAAAAAAGGCAGCCGAGGCTGCCTTTGCGCGGATACGAACCGGCATCACTTCTTCGCGCTGAGGTGCGCGAACTTGTTGCGGAACTTCTCGACGCGGCCGCCCAGCGAGTCGACGCTCTTCTGGGTGCCGGTGTAGAACGGATGCGATTCGCTGGTGGTCTCGAGCTTGAACAGCGGCAACTCGCGGCCGTCGTCCATCTTGACGGTTTCGCGGGTCTGGGCGCAGGAGCGCGTCACGAACTTGAAGCCGTTGGAGAGGTCCACGAAGCACACGTCGCGGTAGCTGGGGTGAATGCCGTCTTTCATCTCGAATCCTCGCAGGGTCTGGGTGCGGGAGCCACGCTGAGCTGCCACTGTGGCGATGCAGCGCACTTTCCGCCATGGCGAAAGCCTGAAATTATGCCATGAATCAACGACTTAGGCCAGGGGCTCAGCCGCCGCGCCGCATCATGTCGAAGAAGTCGAGGTTGGTCTTCGTGGCCTTCATCTTGTCGAGGATGAACTCCATCGCCTCGATCTCGTCCATCGAATGCAGGAGCTTGCGCAGGATCCAGGTCTTTTGCAGGATTTCCGGCTTGAGCAGCAGTTCCTCGCGGCGCGTGCCCGACTTGTTCAGCAGGATCGACGGGTAGACACGCTTCTCGGCCATGCGGCGATCCAGGTGGATCTCGCAGTTGCCGGTGCCCTTGAATTCCTCGTAGATCACCTCGTCCATGCGGCTGCCGGTGTCCACGAGCGCGGTGCCGATGATCGTCAGCGAGCCGCCTTCCTCGATGTTGCGCGCGGCGCCGAAGAAGCGCTTCGGGCGCTGCAGCGCATTGGCATCGACGCCGCCGGTCAGCACCTTGCCCGACGAGGGCAGCACGTTGTTGTAGGCGCGCGCCAGCCGGGTGATCGAGTCGAGCAGGATCACCACGTCCTTCTTCAGTTCGACCAGGCGTTTGGCGCGCTCGATCACCATCTCGGCGACCTGCACGTGGCGCGCAGCAGGCTCGTCGAAGGTCGAACTGATGACCTCGCCGCGGATCGTGCGCTGCATCTCGGTCACTTCTTCGGGCCGCTCGTCGACCAGCAGCACGATCAGGTGCACGTCGGGGTAGTTGGCGGTGAGCGCATGCGCCAGGTTCTGCATCATCACCGTCTTGCCGCTCTTCGGCGCCGAGACCAGCAGCGCGCGCTGGCCTTTGCCGAGCGGCGCGATCAGGTCGATGATGCGGCTGGTGATGTTCTCCTCGGCCTTGATGTCGCGTTCGAGTTTGAACTGCTCCTTGGGGAACAAGGGCGTCAGGTTCTCGAACATGATCTTCTGCTTGTTCTCCTCGGGCGTGATGCCATTCACGATGTCGACCTTGACCAGCGCGAAGTAGCGCTCGCCGTCCTTCGGCACGCGCACCTCGCCTTCGATCATGTCGCCGGTGTGCAGGTTGAAGCGGCGGATCTGGCTCGGGCTGAGGTAGATGTCGTCCGTGCTGGCCAGGTAGCTTGCCTCGGGCGAGCGAAGGAAGCCGAAGCCGTCGGGCAGCACTTCGAGCACGCCATCGCCGAAGACCTGCTCGCCCTGCTTGGCGCGCTTCTTCATGATCGCGAACATCAACTCCTGCTTGCGCATGCGGGCGCTGTTCTCGATCTCCAGCGTTTCGGCCGCTTTGATCAGTTCGGAGATGTGCTGGGCTTTGAGTTCGGATAGATGCATGGCGCGCACCTCGGGTGCAAGCGTGACCACCCGGACAACGGGTGCCACTGGAGTGGAGAGGACGCGGGCACTTCGGCAGGGCCCGGACCGCTCGCGGCCGGTGTCGGTCGCTTTCGCGATCGACGGGAAGAAACGTGTTCTGGGAGGGGGTGCCGGCTCCACGCGCCGGGATGCAGCGTGGCGGCAATCTCACTGGTGCTCGGAGCAGGCGGGTGGCCTCGCTCCGGCACGGTTGAGACGATTATAGGTTGCCGTCGAGGAACGCGGTCAACTGCGATTTGTTCAAGGCACCGACCTTGGTGGCGGCCAGTTGCCCGTTCTTGAACAGCATCAGTGTCGGAATGCCGCGGATGCCGAACTTGGCCGGCACGTCGCGGTTCTCGTCGACGTTCATCTTCGCGATCTGCAGCTTGCTGCCGTAGTCCTTGGCCACCTCGTCGAGGATGGGCGCAATCATCTTGCACGGACCGCACCACTCGGCCCAATAGTCGACCAGCACCGGGGTGCCGGACTTGAGCACGTCGTCGTCGAACGACGCGTCGGAGACGTGTTTGATCAGTTCGCTGGCCATCATGGGTCCTTCGGCTGGGGCCTGTCGTGCGCAGTCCGCACGAACTCCAAGGCACAATGATTTTGACACAAGGCCCCCTGGTGCGCGCCGCGGCGCAAGCCCTGTCCGCTATGGGGGCGATAGAAGGACACCGCCCCTGAATCCGACATCCGCCCCCGACGCCACAGCTCCAACGCTCGAGGCCGGCCTGGATGTCATGGGGTGCTGGCTGCGCCTCGTGCGCGAGATCGCGGCATTCGCACAGCGCGAGGCGCTCGCGTCGCGCGACCTGATCGTGCTGCTGCCCTTTGCCCAACACCTGCCACTGGCACGTGCGGCCTGGCTCGCTCTGGACCCGGCGCCCTGGATGCCGCGTTTCGAGACGACGCAGACGCTGGCGCGCTCGCTCGGGCCGCCGCCGGCACCGGCGCCGGGTGAGGTCGCGTTCGATCCGGTGGCCGACCCGCTGCAGGCGGCGCAGTTGCTGCGGGAGCGCGCGCCCGACTGGCCGCGGCGCGATCCGCGCGGCTTCGCGCTGGCCGTTGCCCGCGTCGATGAAACAGCACAGGCGCTGGCCCGTGTGCGACTCGCACTGCCGCCTTCGCAGCGCGCGGCCTGGCTGGACCGGGCCCGTGCCGCGCTGGCCGTGCCGGCCGGCCCCGGTATCCAGGAGCGCGCGCTGGCGCGGCTCGCACTCGAATGGTCGAACACGGCCGGCACGGCGTCGGCCGACGCGATGCATGCGCTGGCACCGGCCGGATGGGTGGCCTTGCGCGCCGGATCGGCCGATCCCGTCGTCGAGTCCTTGCTGGCCCAGGCTGCCGCGCCGCTGCCGGTGCCCGTGTTGTGGCTGGATGCGGACCTGCCGCTGTCCGCCGCCGTCGTGTCGTCCGCCGCCGTGCAGGTGGCCGAATGCGCCGATCTCGAGGACGAGGCGCAGCGCACGGCGGCCCAGGTGCTCACCCACCTGGCGCGGGGCGAACAGCCGGTGGCGTTGATTGCACTCGACCGCGTGCTGTTGCGTCGCGTGCGCGCCTTGCTGGAGCGCCAGCAGGTGCCGCTGAGCGACGAGACCGGCTGGAAGCTCTCGACCACCCGCGCGGGCGCTGGCGTGGTGGGCCTGCTGCGCGCCGTGCATGCGCGCGCCGCGACCGACGAGCTGCTCGACTGGCTGGCCTCGACGCCGCGCCACTGGGATGGCCGCGCCGCGCTCGATACCGCATGGCGCCGCGACGGCGTCACCGTGCTGCGCCAGGTCGATCCGGCACGGCTGGGTGCCGATGCGCTCGCGCTGTGGCAGCAGTGGCTCACGCTCAGCGAACCCTTGCGCGTCGGTCGTCGGCTGGCCCTGGGCGAATGGCTGCAGCGCCTGCGTGAAGCCCTGGCGCGCGCGCAGTTGTGGGATGCGCTGCTGCTCGACGCCGCCGGTGCGCAGGTGGTCGATGCCCTGCGCTGCCGCAACGAGCCGGGGGCCGGCAGCGCCTGGGCGCAGCAGTCGGCCCGCGCGCTGTTCGATGCGGGCGATTTTCGCGACTGGGTCGATGGCGTGCTGGAGGCGGTGTCGTTCGAGCCGCCGCTCGCTCGTGCCGAGGGCGCCGCGCCGGTGGTGATCACGCCGTTGGCGCGCGCGATGCTGCGGCCGTTCGCCGCAGTCGTCTGCCCCGGCGCCGACGCGGCCCACCTCGGCGCGCAGCCCGCGCCGCAGCCCCTGCTCGGCGAAGCGCTGGCCGGCGAGTTCGGGCTGCCGTCCAGCGCACAGCGTCGCGAAGGCGAGCGCCGTGCGTTCACGCAGCTGCTGCGTGCACCCAGGCTCACGCTGCTGCATCGCCAGCGCGATGGTGCCGAGCCGCTGCAGGCCAGTCCGCTGCTGCTGCAATTGCAGTTCATCGGCGGGCACGCGGTGGCCGCGGCGCCCGAGCCGCGCGTGCCGCAGCCGGTCGAGGCGCGCCCGCTGGCGCGGCCGTTGCCGGTGGCCCCGCAATTGTTGCCCGATTCGCTCAATGCCACCGCCTACGAGGCGCTGCGCGCCTGTCCCTACCGCTACTTCGCGCAGCGGCTGCTGGGCCTGGCCGAGGCCGAGGAACTCGACGACGCGCTCGACAAGCGCGATTACGGCACCTGGCTGCACGCGGTGCTGCAGGACTTCCACCGCCAGCGCCGGCCCGACACGCCGGCGGCGGACGCAGCACTGCTGCTCAGCGCCGCTCGGCAGCGGCAAGCGCTGCTGGCGCGCGACGATGCCGACTTCCTGCCGTTCGCTGCCTGGTTCGAGCACCTGGTGCCGCGCTATCTCGCCTGGCTGCATGCCGAAGAAGCGCAGGGCCTGAGCGTGATCGACACCGAGCTGGAACTGCGCGCGCAACCGCAGGCGCTCGTCGCGACCGGCCTGCGCCTGCGCGGCACGCTCGACCGCGTCGACGCGCTGCCGGGCGAGGGCGGCCGCAGCGCGCAGCGCATCGTCGACTACAAGACCACCGGCGTCGGTCTGCTGCGCGAACGCCTGCGCCAGCCGTCCGAGGACACCCAGCTGCCTTTCTATGCCGCGCTGCTGGGCGCGGTGCGCGGCGCTCCGCCGGGCGGTGTGCAGGCGGCCTACCTGTCGCTCGACGGGCGCGAGGGCGTGAGCCTGCTGCCGCATGCGAACGTGGCCGACAGCGCCGTGACGCTGCTCGAAGGCATCGCCGCCGACTTCACGCGCCTGCGCGCCGGTGCTCCGCTGCCCGCGCTCGGCGAGGGCAGCGCCTGCGAGTACTGCAGCGCACGCGGCCTGTGCCGGCGCGACCATTGGGGCGAGGGCAGGCGGTGAGCGCCGCAGCGCTCGCCTACCGCATCGACGGCGCGCTGGTCGCGCCGTCGGTCTTCTACCGCGTCGCCTGCGACCCGCGCCGCAGCGTCGTGGTCGAGGCCTGCGCCGGTGCCGGCAAGACGTGGATGCTCGTGTCGCGCATCCTGCGTGCCTTGCTCGATGGCGCCGAGCCGCAGGAAATCCTCGCGATCACCTTCACCCGCAAGGCGGCCGGCGAGATGCGCGAGCGCCTGCAGGACTGGCTGCATGAATTTGCGCGGGCCGACGCGATCGCCCGTGAGCGCGCGCTCGTCGAGCGCGGCTGCACGCTGCAGGAAGCGGCCCTGCTCGCGCCCCGGTTGGCCACCCTCTACGAACGGCTGCTGGACGGCGGCCGCGCGGTCGAGATCCGCACCTTCCACGGCTGGTTCAGCCAGCTGCTGCGTGCCGCACCGCTGGCACTGCTGGAGCCGCTGGGCCTGCAGTCCGAGGTCGACCTGCTCGAGGAGCGCAGCGACCTGCAGCCGCAGTACTGGCGGCGTTTCCTGTCGGCAGTGGCGGCCGATGCCGCCTTGCGCGAGGATTTCACCGCCCTGGTGAGCGAACGCGGCCGCCACACGGCGCAGCAGTGGCTCGAAGCCGCGCTCGATCAGCGCGTCGAGATCGAGCGCGCCGATGCGGCGGGGGTGCTCGACGAAAGCGTTGCGTCGGCCGCGGCGCTGTGGCCGCAGTTCCACGGCCTGGCCCGGCCGGCGCACTGGCTCGCCCAGCCGGCGCTGCGCGCGGATCTCGTCTCGCTGGCGGGGGCGCTCGGCGCTGCCGGCGGGAAGAAGGCGCGCGATGCCGGTGCCGCGCTCGAACAGGCGCTGGTGCAACTCGATGCCGACCCGCAGGCCGGTTTCGACGCCGCCTGGCAGGCGCTCTTCACGAAATCCGGCGAGCTGCGCAAGCAGATCGATGCGCCGGGTTTGAACGAAGCGGCCGATGTCCTGCAGCGCATCGCCGAAGCCGGCGCGCAACAGGACGCGCATGAAACGCACGCGCGCCTGGTGCGACTGGCGCGCGTGCTGCTCGCCTGCTACCGCGAGCTCAAGCGCGAACGCGGGCTGGCCGACATGGCCGATCTGGAAGCCTGTGCCGAGCACCTGCTGGCCGATGCCGAGCTGGCCGGCTGGGTGCAGCAGCGGCTCGACGCCCGCGTGCGCCACCTGCTGATCGACGAGTTCCAGGACACCAGCCCGCTGCAGTGGCGCACGCTCGATGCCTGGCTCAGCGGCTATGCCGGCGCCGGCGGCGGCGCCAGCGGCCGGCAGCCGCTGTCGGTCTTCATCGTCGGCGATCCGAAGCAGAGCATCTACCGCTTTCGCCGTGCCGACCCGCGCGTGTTCGCGCAGGCGCGCGACTTCGTGGCCGAAGCGCTGGGGGGCGTTCACCTCGCCTGCGACCACACGCGCCGCAACGCGCCGCAGGTGCTGGCCGTGCTCAATGCCGTGTTCGAGCGCGCGCAGGCCGACGGCGAGTTCACCGACTTCCGGGCCCACACCACCGACGTGGGCGAACCGCGCGGCGAGGTGGCGCTGCTGCCGGTGCTGCCGCGGCCGGCGAAAGGCGGCCAGGACGCCGCAGCGGGCTGGCGCGACAGCCTCGCCACGCCGCGCATCGAACCCGAGGAGGCCTTGCGGCTCGTCGAGGCGCGCCAGGTCGCGGCGCAGATCGCGCAGCTGCTGCAGCATCAGGGCTTTGCGCCTGGCGACATCCAGGTGCTGTGCCGCAAGCGCGCGCCGCTGGCCCTGGTGGCGCAGGCCTTGCGCGAGCACGGCCTTCCCCATGCCACGCCCGAACAGCGCGAGCTGGTGAGTTCGCCCGAGGTGCGTGACCTGGTGGCGCTGCTCGACGCGCTCGCCTCGCCCTCGCACGACCTGTCGCTTGCCCAGGCCTTGAAGAGCCCGCTGTTCGGTGCAAGCGATGACGACCTGATCGCGCTGGCGCTGGCGGCGCGGGCGGTGAACAGCGCCTGGAGCGAGGCCCTGCTTCGGGGGGCGGGCGCCGGCAGCGCCGCCCTGGACCGGGCCCGCGCCTTGTGGCCGGGCTGGGCACAGGCCGCTGCGAGCCTGCCGCCGCACGACCTGCTCGACCGCATCGTCGCCGAGGGCGAGGTGCGCGAGCGCTACGCCGCGGTCGTGCCGCCGGCGGGGCGAGCGCTCGTGCTGGCGGCGATCGACGCCTTGCTGGCGCAGTCGCTGCTGCTCGATGGCGCGCGCCACGCCACGCCCTACAACTTCGTGCGCGCGCTCAAGCGCCGGCGCGTGCTGCTGCCGCCGCAGAGCGCGGCCGACGCCGTGCAGTTGCTGACGATCCACGGCGCCAAGGGCCTGGAGGCGCGCGCGGTGTTCGTGATCGACACGACCCCCGAACCGACCAGGTCGGAGACCGCGACGCTGCTGATCGACTGGCCGGCCGACGCCGCCCACCCGAGCTGCTGTGCCTTCGTCGCCAGCGAGTCGCGCTGCCCGCCCTCGCTGCGCGGGTTGATGGCGGCGGAGCAGGCCGGCCGCGCGCGCGAAGAACTCAATGCGCTCTACGTTGCGATGACGCGGGCACGCGAGCAGTTGGTCTTGAGCGCGACCGCGCCGTTTCGTGCACCGGGAGGGCGCAGCGCCTGGCAGCGTCTGGCCGACGCGGGCGCGGCCTCGCGGACTCCTGTTGTGGCAGCCGACGCCGATGCGGCCACCGGCGCCGCGTCGACCGGCACTGGCGTCACGCTGCTCGGCCTGCCGCGCGTGAGCGGGTGGGAGCCGATCACGGCAGACACCCCGGAGAACGACAGCAGCGAGGCCGCACGGCTCGGCCGCGCCGTGCACCGCGTGCTCGAGTGGCTGCCCGAGGCCGCCGCGCTCGATGCCGCCGCCGCGGCCGCGGCCCTGGAGTTCGCACTGCCTGCCGGTGCGGCGGCGCGCGTGGCAGCGCTCGCGGCGGTGGTGCTGGGCAGCCCGGCCTGCGCGCGCTTCTTCGACCGCAGCGCATTGCAGTGGTCGGGCAACGAAGTGGCGATCGCATGGCGCGGTGCCGCGCTGCGCATCGACCGCCTGGTGGCCTTGCGCACGCCCGGTGGCCCCGAGTGGTGGGTGCTGGACTACAAGCTGCAGCATGCGCCGCAGGCGATCGAGGCCTATCGCGAACAGCTCGCGGGCTACCGCGACGCCGTGCAGGCATTGCAGCCGGGCGAGGCCGTGCGCGCCGCCTTCATCACCGGCGCCGGGGCGGTGATCGAACTCTAGAGGGCTCGCGCGGCCGCCAGCCCGGAGCGCACCGCGCCCTCGAGCGTGGCCGGGTAGGGCCCGTCGATGTAGTCGCCCGCCGCGAGCAGCCCGGGCGCCGGTGCCCCCCCCGGACGTTGCAGGCCCGGCGTGCAGAGAAAGGTGGCGCGCTTCTCGCAAAGGACGCGCAGCAGCTGCGGCGCCTGCGGCAGCAGCGTGCCGAGCTGCGTGACGGCCTGCACGCGGACCGCCTCGGCCGTCGCGTCGAGCCCGCGTGCGATGCAGTCGGCTGCACCGCTGATCACGAAGGCCAGCGTGCCGGCGGCGGCGGGCTCGCGCACCGTGTCGCGCAGCTGGCCGAGGTCGAACACGTACTGCGCCGGCGTTGCATCGCTCGCGTCGAGGGCCAGCATCGGTGCCGGCAGGCGGATGCCGGGCGCGCGCAGCAGCACGGTGACGATGGGCTCGTAGCGCAGGTCGCCGGCGCATGCGGCCCACGCCGCGTTGTGCGGGCCGACCAGTCGTGTCGCTTCGATTGCGCTGCAGGCCAGCACCACGCGATCGACGGTCTCGCCGTCGACCCGCCAGGCGCCGCCGTCGCGCTCCAGCGCGCCCACGCGGCGTCCCGCATGCAGCCGAGCGCCGTGAGCGCGCAGCCAGGTTGCCGCGGCATCCGGCCACAGTGCACCGAGGTCCACGCGCGGCAGCAGCAGGTCCGACGCGCCCGGGCCGGCGAACAGCGCGTCGCGCAGCACGCGCAGGAAGACCCGTGCGCTCGCCTGGCTCGCCGGCGTGTTCAGCGCGGCCACGCACAGCGGCTCGATCAGCGCGCGGCGCACCGCGGCCGGCAGCGGGGCGGTGAGTGCGGCCACCGTCAGGCGCGGATCGCAACGGAAGCCGCGCAGCAACCAGCCGCTCGCCGCGCGCAGCAAGGCAAGGCGTTCGCGCAGCGACCAGCCGCGTGCCGCGAGCACGCCACGCACGAAGGCGGGCAAAGCGGGTCCGGGCGGCAGCGACAGGCCGCGGCCCGACACGTCGGTCAGCGACAGCGGCAGGCGCCGCAGCACCTGCCGTTCGTCGACGCCCACGGTTTTCAGCAGCGCCAGCGTGGCGCGGTACGCACCGATCAGGATGTGCTGGCCGTTGTCGAGGGCCAGGCCGTCCGCCTGGAGCGGCAGCCGCCTGGCTCGCCCGCCGAGCGTCGGTGCCATTTCCGTCAGCGTGACCTGGTGGCCGAGCGAGGCGGCCTCCACGGCCGCGCTCAGGCCGGCCCAGCCGCCGCCCACGACCGCCACGCGCAGCGGCCGGGTCGCTGGCGCGGCGAGCGGGCGCGCCGCGCTAGCGCTCACGCCAGTTCGTCTTCCACGCCAGCCACAGCTTGCGCAGCGGCGTCAGCGCCACGCGCTGGTGCAGCACCTGGAAGCCGTCGGCCTCGATCTCGCGCAGCAGCGTGCGGTAGATCTCGGCCATCATCAGCCCGGGCCGCTGCGCGCGGCGTTCGCCGGCCGGCAGCAGTGCGAAGGCCTCGTCGTAGAGCCGGTGAGCGCGCTCGGCCTGGAATTTCATCAGGGCCGTGAAGCGCTCGCTGTAGCCCCAGGGCGCCTCGCGCCGGAGCAGCTCGTGCGCCTTGACGTCGAAGCGCTGCAGCTCGCTGACCGGCAGGTAGATGCGTCCACGCCGGGCGTCGTCGCCGACGTCGCGGATGATGTTGGTGAGCTGGAAGGCCCGGCCCAGCGTGTGCGCGTAGCGGCGCGTGCCGTCGCCCAGCGGGCGGCCCGGCTCGCAGCCGAAGATGCTGGCCGCGACCTCGCCGACCACGCCAGCCACCAGGTGGCAGTAGCGCTGCAGCGCCACGTCGTCGAGGTAGCGCGTTTGCGTCAGGTCCATCTCGCAGCCGTCGATGACCGCGCCCAGGTGCTCGGCGCGGATGCCGTAGTCGGCCACGTGCGGCATCAGCGCCTTCAGAACCGGGTGGTGCGGCTGGCCCGCGAAGGCCTCGGCCACCTCCTTGCGCCACCACGCCAGCTTGGTCGCGGCGACGCCAGGGTCAGACACCTCGTCGACCACGTCGTCGACCTCGCGGCAGAACGCATAGAACGCCGTGATCGCGGCGCGGCGCGGTGGCGGCAGGAACAGGAAGGCGTAGTAGAAGCTCGAGCCGCTCGCGGCGGCCTTGTCCTGCACGTACTGTTGCGGCGTCATGGCTTGGTGGCGATCGTGCGGGGCAAGGCCGACGACCGCGTGGCCCTTGCGGCCTTGTCCTGCACGTACTGTTGCGGCGTCATGGCTCGGTGAGGGGTGTGCAGGGCAGGGCGGCGGTCCGCAAGATTGTCACATCGGGAACTCGGTCCGGCCGTGTCGCACCCGACCGAGTTGGCGCGGCGTCTCGAGAACTCACCGGCGCACCTGCATGCGACAGGCGCGCCAGACGATGGGCGCCATGTCGGCCACGCCGAGCCGCGGCCGCTGGCGCAGCGTGGCGAACTGCAGTGCGGCGATCTTGTCGAGGATGCGCAGCCCTCCCTGCACCACGCCGCGCAGTTCCCAGCCGGCGCGGCCGGGCACACGGTGCACCAGCGGTGCACCGCTCAGCATCAGCGCGCGCGCCCAATCGCACTGCGCCTGCACCAGCGCCCGGGTCGCGCCGCTGTCGTGCCGCGCGAACAGGGTCGTGTCGGCGAGACCGTGGGCCGCACACTGGTCGAGCGGGATGTAGAGCCGTCCGCGCGGCAGGTCGATGCTCAGGTCCTGCCAGAAGTTGATGAGCTGCAGCGCGGTGCAGATCGCGTCGGATTGCTGCAGGCTCTCGGCCTCCCGCACGCCGTACAGGTGCAGCAGCAGCCGGCCCACCGGATTGGCCGAGCGGCGGCAGTAGTCGAGCAGCTCGGCGCGGTGGGCGTAGCGCGTTTTCGTCACGTCCTGCTCGAAGGCGCTGAGCAGGTCCTCGAGGAGCTGCAGCGGCAGCTGGAAGCTGGCGATCGCGGCAGCCAGCGGCTCGAACACCGCGGCCCATCGCGGCGTCGGAGCACCGCCCTGCGCGACGCGGCGCAGCTCGGTGCGGTAGGCGCTCAGGTCGGCGAGCCGCTCGGTCGGGCCGGCGATGCCTTCATCGGCGATGTCGTCCGCGGTGCGCGCGTAGTGGTAGATCGCGGTCACGGCCGGGCGCAGCGCGCTCGGGCAGAGGAAGGACGCGACGGGGAAGTTCTCGTAGTGGTCGACGCTCATCGGCCGGAGGTACACGGGGCGGCAACGCGCTCTGCCAAGCTCCGGATTGTCCACGCTGGCGCCGTCCGTCTTCAGGGCGCCCCACCCGGTGTGCGATTGACAGCCTCCGAGGGGTCGCCTTACATTACTGACCAATCAGTCATTAATTAAGTCGAAGGCCTTTCCCGAGGCCCTTGCACTGGCTGCCCCGCCTTGCCCACCTGCCGTCCAAGGGTTCGACATGAGCTTGCCGTTGTCTCGCCCCGCGTTCGCTGCCGTTGTCTCGCTGTGCGCCTTGGCGCTGCTCGCCTGCGCCAGGCCGGAGCCGGCACCTGCGCCGGTGCGGGCGGTCCGCACGCTGACGGTCACCGGCGGCGTCGCTGGCAGCCGCCACGAGTTCGCCGCCGAAGTGAAGGCGCGGGTCGAGTCGCGGCTCGGCTTTCGCGTCGGGGGCAAGATCGTCAAACGCCCCGTCGATCTGGGCGACAGTGTCAAGGCCGGTCAGGTGCTGGCCCAGCTCGATCCGGGCGACCTCCGACTCGGGGAGGACAGCGCGCGGGCCGCCCTGTCCTCGGCGCAGGCCAGCTTCGAGCTGGCCGCGGCCGACTTCAAGCGCTACCAGGAGCTCTTGGCGCAGGGCTTCATCAGTGCTGCCGAGCTCGAGCGCCGGGACGCGACGCTCAAGGCGGCCCAGGCCACGCTCGATCAGGCCCGGGCGCAATCGGCGGTGCAGGGCAATCAGGCCGGGTATGCGTCGCTGCGGGCCGACGCAGGCGGCGTCATCACGGCGGTGGAGGCCGAGCCGGGGCAGGTCGTGGCCGCCGGCGCCTCGGTGGTGAGGCTGGCCCACGATGGCCCGCGCGACGCGGTGTTCTCGGTGCCCGAGGACAAGCTCGCACTGGTGCGGGCACTGGAGGGTCGGGCCGGCGCGGTGAAGGTGCAGCCCTGGGGTTCGAACGAGCTGTTGCCGGCGACGGTGCGCGAAATCGCTGCCGCCACCGATGTCGCCACGCGCACCTTTCTGGTCAAGGCCGATGTGGGCAGTGCGGCGGTCAAGCTCGGCCAGACGGCGGCGGTGATCGTCGAGACGCCCAAGCTCGGCAGCGTGATCAAGCTGCCGCTCGGTGCCCTGGTGGAACTGGGCGGGAAGACCTCGGTGTGGCTGCTCGATACGGCGACGATGACCGTCAAGGCCCAGTCGGTCGAGGCCAGTGGCGCCGAGGGCAACGTGGTGATCGTGACGGCCGGTCTGGTGCCGGGTCAGGAGGTGGTGACCGCCGGGGTGCATGTGCTGACGCCGGGGCAGAAGGTGAAGCGTTTCGTCGAGGCGGTGCCGCCCGTCCCGCCCGCCGCGTCGGCGGTGACGCACTGAGCGCACGGGGTCGGCATGGCTGCACAAGGGTCCGGTGACCGATTCAACGTCTCGCACTGGGCGATCGAGCATGCGGCGCTGACGCGCTACCTGATGGTGGTGCTGATGGTGCTCGGCTTCGTCGCGTACTTCCAGCTCGGTCAGGACGAGGATCCGCCCTTCACCTTTCGCGTCATGGTGGTGCAGGCGTTCTGGCCGGGGGCGACCGCGCAGCAGATGGCCGAGCAGGTGACGGACAAGATCGAGCGCACCCTGCAGGAGGTGCCCTATGCCGACAAGATCCGCAGCTACACCAAGCCGGGCGAATCGCTGACGATGCTGCAGATCCAGGACTCGTCGCCGGGCAAGGAAGTGCCCAACGTCTGGTACCAGGTGCGCAAGAAGATCGGCGACATGCGCGGCCAGTTGCCCGCCGGCGTGCAGGGGCCGTTCTTCAACGACGAGTTCGGCGACGTCTTCGGTTCGATCTACGCGCTGTCGGCCGACGGCTTCAGCGACGAGGAGCTGCGCCAGCACGCCGAGACGCTGCGCTCGCGGCTGCTGCGCGTGCCCGATGTCGCGAAGGTCGAGCTGTTCGGCGTGCAGGCCGAGAAGGTCTTCATCGAGATCCCGCAGAAGCGGCTGGTGCAGCTGGGCCTCGATCTGAATGCGGTGCTGGTGCAGCTGGGGGCGCAGAACGCGGTCGAGGGCGCGGGAGCGCTCAATGTCGTCGGGCAGACCGTGCAGGTGCGCATCGGCGGCCAGTTCAACTCGGTCGAGGAACTGCGGGCCTTCCCGATCCGTGCGGTCAATGCCGCCACCGGCGTGGCGAGCAGCCTGAGGCTGGGTGACATCGCGAACATCGAGCGGGCCTATGTCGACCCGCCGAGCGTCAAGGTGCGGCACCAGGGCCGGCCGGTCATTGCGCTGGGCATCTCGATGGCGCGCGGCGGCGACATCATCGCGCTCGGCAAGAACCTCCAGGCGGCGACGGCCGGCATCCAGGCGGACCTGCCGGTGGGCGTGGAGCTGGCGCAGATCCAGGACCAGCCGAAGGCGGTGTCGCGCTCGGTCGGCGAGTTCGTGAGGGTGCTGATCGAGGCGGTGGCCGTGGTGCTGGCGGTGAGCTTCGTCGCCCTCGGGCTGCACACGAAGCCCTTGCGCATCGACGTGCGGCCCGGCCTGGTGGTGGCGATCACGATCCCGCTGGTGCTGGCGATCACGTTCGTGACGATGTTCTACTGGGGTGTCGGCCTGCACAAGATCTCGCTCGGCGCGCTGATCATCGCGCTGGGGCTGCTGGTCGACGACGCGATCATTGCCGTCGAGATGATGGTGCGCAAGCTCGAGGAGGGCTACGACAAGGTCCGGGCCGCGACCTTCGCCTACGAGCTGACGGCGATGCCGATGCTGACCGGCACGCTGATCACCGCCGCCGGCTTCCTGCCGATCGGGCTGGCGAAGTCGGTCACGGGCGAGTACACCTTCGCGATCTTCGCGGTGACGACGGCCGCGCTGCTCGTCTCCTGGGCGGTGTCGGTGTACTTCGTGCCCTACCTCGGCATGCTGCTGCTCGAGGTCAGGCCGCATGCCGCGGGCGAGCCCGCACACGAACTGTTCGACACGCCGTTCTACACGCGCTTTCGCGCGCTGCTGAACTGGTGCGTGGCCCACCGCTGGCTGACCATCGGCGCGACGCTGCTGGTGTTTGCACTGGGCCTCGTCGGCATGGGGCGGGTGCAGCAGCAGTTCTTCCCGGATTCGAGCCGCCCAGAGATCCTGGTCGACCTGTGGCTGCCCGAGGGTTCGTCGTACGAGGCCAGCGAGGCGGTGGCCAAGCGCTTCGAGGCCCGGCTCATGCGCGAGCCGGGCGTCGAGACCATCACCACTTGGGTCGGCTCGGGCGTGCCGCGCTTCTACCTGCCACTGGACTTCGTGTTTGCGCAGCTCAACGTGTCGCAGTCGATCATCCTGCCCAAGGACCTGGCGGTGCGCGAGTCGCTGCGCCAGAAGCTGCCGGCGCTGCTGGCCGAAGAGTTCCCCGAGGTTCGCGGGCGCGTCAAGCTGCTGCCCAACGGTCCGCCGGTGCCTTACCCCGTGCAGTTCAGGGTGGTCGGCGTGGATGCGCGGGACGTGCGGCACTGGGCCGACGAAGCGAAGGCCATCTTGCGCGCCAACCCGAGCATGCGCGGCGTCAACGACAACTGGAACGAGTCGATCAAGGTGCTGCGGCTCGAGGTCGACCAGGACAAGGCGCGCGCGCTCGGCGTGACCAGCCAGGCTATCGCCCAGGCGTCGCGCACCGTGTTGTCGGGCAACACCATCGGCCAGTACCGCGAGGGCGATCGCCTGATCGATATCGTGCTGCGCCAGCCGGCCGAGGAGCGCCATGAGCTCACCGACCTGGGCAATGGCTACGTGCCCACGGCCAGCGGGCGCTCGATCCCGCTGACGCAGATCGCCCGGATCGGTTTCACCTGGGAGCCGGGCGTGCTGTGGCGCGAAGGGCGTCACTACGCCGTCACGGTGCAGGGCGACGTGGTCGAAGGCGTGCAGGGTGCCACCGTGACGGCCCAGGTGTGGCCGCAGTTGCAGCAGCTGAGCCGGCGCATGCCGGCCGGGTATTCGATCGAGGTCGCGGGCGCCGTCGAAGAAAGCAGCAAGGGGCAGGGTTCGATCGCCGCCGGTGCGCCGCTGATGCTGTTCATCATGTTCACGCTGCTGATGCTGCAGTTGCACAGCTTCAGCCGTGCCGTCCTCGTGTTCCTCACCGGACCGCTGGGAATCGCGGGCGTGGCGGCTGCCCTGCTCCTGCTGGGGCGGCCGTTCGGCTTCGTGGCCTTGCTGGGCGTGATTGCGCTCAGCGGCATGATCATGCGCAACTCGGTGATCCTGATCGACCAGATCGAGCAGGACCGCGCCCGCGGCGTGCCGGCGTGGACGGCCATCGTCGAATCGGCGGTGCGGCGCTTTCGGCCGATCGTGCTGACGGCCGCCGCCGCGGTGCTGGCGATGATCCCGCTGACGCGCAGCGTGTTCTGGGGGCCGATGGCGGTGGCGATCATGGGGGGCCTGATCGTCGCCACGGTGCTCACCCTGCTGGCTTTGCCGGCCATGTATGCCGCATGGTTTCGGGTGCGCAGGCCGGAGCAGGAAGGCACCGCCGCGACAGCCGGCCAAAGCGCTTGAGCTTCAGCGCAAGCCCATATCGCTTGGCGATGTGGGCTGAAGCTAAAATCGCCGGTCTACCGGGTCGGGCGCAGCGAGAAATCGCTGCACCGAAGTCGATCAAGGGAGCCGGCGGGCTCCCGCTCAATCTTCAGCGCGGGTGGCGAAATTGGTAGACGCACCAGGTTTAGGTCCTGACGCCCGCAAGGGTGTGCGGGTTCGAGTCCCGCCCCGCGCACCACACGCATCCTTCAGTTCAGCGAGAGAGTACAGATCATGGCTGTCACCGTCGAAACCCTCGAGAAGCTCGAGCGCCGCATCACCCTCACCCTGTCGGCCACTACGATCAAGAACGAGGTCGAATCGCGCCTGAAGCGCCTGGCCAAGACGGTCAAGGCCGACGGCTTCCGTCCCGGCAAGGTGCCGATGAGCGTGGTCACCCAGCGCTACGGCTACTCGGTGCAGTACGAGGTCATGAACGACAAGGTCGGCGAGGCCTTCAGCAAGGCTGCCAACGAAGCGCAGTTGCGCGTCGCCGGCGCACCGCGCATTGCCGAGAAGGATGGCGCGCCCGAGGGCGAGCTGGCTTTCGACGCGACCTTCGAGGTCTACCCCGAAGTGAGGATCGGTGACCTGTCGTCCACCGAGATCGACCGGGTGAGCACCGAAGTGACCGAGGCCGCGATCGACAAGACGCTGGAGATCCTGCGCAAGCAGCGCCGCACGTTCGCACAGCGCCCGGTGGGGGAAGCTGCCGTGGACGACGACCGCGTGACCATCGACTTCGAAGGCAAGATCGACGGCGTGCCGTTCGACGGCGGCGCGGCAGCGGGCTTCCAGTTCATCCTCGGTGAGGGCCGCATGCTCGAGGCCTTCGAGAAGGCGGTGCGTGGCATGAAGACCGGCGAATCGAAGACCTTCCCGCTGCAGTTCCCCGAGGACTACCAGGGCAAGGAAGTGGCCGGCAAGGAAGCCGACTTCCTGGTGACGCTGAAGAAGGTCGAGGCGCAGCACCTGCCGGAGGTCGACGAGGCCTTCGCCAAGTCGCTGGGCATCAAGGAGCCGACCCTCGAGGGTTTGCGTGCCGACATCAAGAAGAACCTCGAGCGCGAGGTCAGGTCGCGCGTCACGGCCCGCAACAAGTCCGCGGTGATGGACGCGCTGATCAAGGCGGCCGAGCTCGATCTGCCGAAGGCCCTGGTGCAGAACGAAACCGATCGCATGATCGGCGACGCCCGCGCCGACCTGAAGCAGCGCGGCATCAAGGACGCCGACAAGGCACCGATCCCGGCCGAGATCTTCCAGGAGCAGGCCGAGCGTCGCGTGCGCCTGGGTCTGGTGGTCGCGGAACTGGTTCGCTCGAACCAGTTGCAGGCCAAGGGCGAGCAGATCAGCGCGCACATCGAGGAGATGGCGCAAAGCTACGAGAAGCCCGAGGAGGTGCGGCGCTGGTACTTCGGCGACCGGCAGCGCCTGGCCGAGGTCGAAGCCGTCGTGGTCGAGAACAACGTGACCGAGTTCGTCCTGGGCAAGGCGAAGGTCAGCGACAAGCAGGTCGCGTTCGACGAACTGATGGTCTGATTGAGCGAGGCCCCGCCTGTGGTGGTGCGCCATAGTCGCCCTGCAGGCGTCGCGGCGGGCTTGGGCCGGCTCGGCCCTCGGCCCGGGGGCCGGCCTTCTTCTGGCCTCGGAGGCCGCCGTGTTGCGAGTCCGGCGCATTCTTGCACTCCCAGGCGGCCCTCTCTTGACGCGACATAATCCAGCCGCATCTAGCAAAGTCAGTCGAATTCAAGGAGTGCCATGAGCGCGCTGGAAACACAGGGTCTGGGCATGGTGCCCATCGTCATCGAACAGTCGGGTCGCGGCGAGCGTGCCTACGACATCTACAGCCGGCTGCTGCGTGAGCGCGTGATCTTCCTGGTCGGGCCGGTGAACGACCAGACGGCCAACCTGGTGGTGGCCCAGTTGCTGTTCCTGGAGAGCGAGAACCCCGACAAGGACATCTCGCTTTACATCAACTCGCCGGGCGGCTCGGTCAGCGCCGGCCTGTCGATCTTCGACACCATGCAGTTCATCAAGCCCGACGTGTCCACGCTGTGCATGGGCATCGCGGCGAGCATGGGCGCCTTCCTGCTGGCGGCGGGCGCCAAGGGCAAGCGCTTCGCGCTGCCGAATTCCCGCGTGATGATCCACCAGCCTTCGGGCGGCGCCCAGGGCCAGGCGACCGACATCGAGATCCAGGCGCGCGAGATCCTGAAGCTGCGCGAGAGCCTGAACGCCATCCTGGCCGAACGCACCGGCCAGCCGCTGGAGAAGATCCGCGCCGACTCGGAGCGGGACTACTTCATGTCGGCCGAAGAGGCCACGAACTACGGCCTGATCGACAAGGTGATCTCCAAGCGCGCCTGATTCAGCCGGTAACTGGGAGGACAACGGGGCCTTTTTCGACGCCAAGGCCCCGTTTTCTTTTCCCTTATCATCCTTGTCACTCCCCTGACGGCTCGTCCCATGCCAGAGAAAAAAGGCTCCTCCAGCGAAAAAGTGCTGTACTGCTCGTTCTGCGGGAAGAGTCAGCATGAGGTGAAGAAACTCATCGCCGGCCCGTCGGTGTTCATCTGCGACGAGTGCATCGAGCTGTGCAACGACATCATCCGTGATGAAGTGCCGGCCGACAGCGCCGAGGCCAAGGCGGCCAAGAGCGACCTGCCGGTGCCCGGCGAGATCAAGGCCAGCCTCGATCAGTACGTGATCGGCCAGGAGCCGGCCAAGCGCACGCTGGCGGTGGCCGTCTACAACCACTACAAGCGCCTCAAGCACATGCAGGGCGTGGGCAAGAAGGAGGAAGTCGAGCTCGCGAAGAGCAACATCCTGCTGATCGGCCCCACCGGTTCGGGCAAGACCCTGCTGGCGCAGACGCTGGCGCGGCTGCTCAACGTGCCGTTCGTGATCGCCGACGCCACCACGCTGACCGAGGCCGGCTACGTGGGCGAGGACGTCGAGAACATCATCCAGAAGCTGCTGCAGAACTGCAACTACGAGGTCGAGCGGGCGCAGCGCGGCATCGTCTACATCGACGAAATCGACAAGATCTCGCGCAAGGCCGACAACCCGTCGATCACGCGCGACGTGTCGGGCGAAGGCGTACAGCAGGCCTTGCTCAAGCTGGTCGAAGGCACGATGGCCAGCGTGCCGCCGCAGGGCGGGCGCAAGCACCCGAACCAGGACTTCCTGCAGATCGACACGACCAACATCCTGTTCATCTGCGGCGGCGCGTTCGACGGCCTCGAGAAGGTGATCCAGAACCGCTCCGAGAAATCGGGCATCGGCTTCGGTGCCAGCGTGAAGAGCAAGACCGAACGCAAGGTCAGTGACGTGTTTCGCGAGGTCGAGCCCGAAGACCTGATCAAGTTCGGCCTGATCCCGGAGCTGGTGGGCCGCCTGCCGGTGGTCGCCACGCTGGGCGAACTCACCGAAGACGCCATGGTGCAGATCCTCACCGAGCCCAAGAACGCACTGGTCAAGCAGTACCAGAAGCTGTTCGCGATGGACGGTGTCGAACTCGAGATCCGGCCGTCGGCGCTGACCGCCATCGCCCAGAAGGCGCTGGCCCGCAAGACCGGCGCCCGCGGCCTGCGCTCGATCATGGAGCAGTCGCTGATGGACACGATGTTCGAGCTGCCGACGATGGACGGCGTCCAGAAGGTCGTGCTTGACGAGCACACGATCGAAGAACACACCAAGCCGCTGCTGGTCTACCGCGAGCACAAGGCCAGCGCCTGAGGCCGCTTTTTGCGTCCGGTGCCGGCCCAACACTCAGCAGCCTGCCGCCACCGCAGCAGTCCAGGCCCCCTTCTTGCAATCTGCTGCTCGGGCTCCATTTGGGCCTGAGAAAGAGAGGTTTCCATGTCCGGACATCCCGTTCTTCCCGCCGACCCGATCACGCTGCCGCTGTTGCCGCTGCGCGATGTGGTCGTGTTCCCCCACATGGTGATCCCGCTGTTCGTCGGACGGCCCAAGTCGATCAAGGCGCTCGAGGCGGCGATGGAAGCCGGCCGCCAGATCATGCTGGTGGCCCAGAAGGCCGCCGGCAAGGACGAGCCCAAGGCCGACGACATGTTCGACATCGGCTGCGTTTCGAGCATCCTGCAGATGCTCAAGCTGCCCGACGGTACGGTCAAGGTGCTGGTCGAGGGCATGCAGCGCGCGAACACCGTGCGCATCGACGACAGCGGTGAGTACTTCACCGCCGAGGTGGTGCCGATGCCGCCCGAGGCGGGTGCCTCACCGGAGGTCGAGGCTCTGCGCCGCGCCGTGACGCAGCAGTTCGACCAGTACGTCAAGCTCAACAAGAAGATCCCCCCCGAGATCCTGACCTCGATCGCCGGCATCGACGACGCCGGTCGGCTGGCCGACACGATCGCCGCGCACCTGCCGCTCAAGCTCGAGAACAAGCAGGCCATCCTCGACCTGGACTCGGTCAATGCGCGGCTCGAGAACCTGCTCGAGCAGCTCGAGCACGAAGTCGACATCCTGCAGGTCGAGAAGCGCATCCGCGGGCGCGTGAAGCGCCAGATGGAGAAGAGCCAGCGCGAGTACTACCTGAACGAGCAGGTCAAGGCGATCCAGAAGGAGCTCGGCGAGGGCGAAGAGGGCGCCGACCTCGAGGAGCTCGAGAAGAAGATCATCGCCGCCAAGATGCCCAAGGAGGCGCGCAAGAAGGCCGATGCCGAGCTCAAGAAGCTCAAGCTCATGTCGCCAATGTCGGCCGAGGCGACGGTGGTGCGCAACTACATCGACACCCTGGTCAACCTGCCCTGGGCGAAGAAGACCAAGATCAAGCATGACCTCGTCAATGCCGAGGACGTGTTGAACGAGGACCACTATGGCCTCGACAAGGTCAAGGACCGTATCCTCGAGTACCTCGCGGTGCAGGCGCGCGTGGACAAGGTCAAGGCGCCGATCCTGTGCCTGGTGGGCCCTCCGGGGGTCGGCAAGACCTCGCTCGGCCAGAGCGTGGCGCGCGCGACCGGCCGCAAGTTCGTGCGCATGGCGCTCGGCGGCGTGCGGGACGAGGCCGAGATCCGCGGCCACCGCCGCACCTACATCGGCTCGATGCCTGGCAAGGTGCTGCAGAGCCTGGCGAAGGTGGGCACGCGCAATCCGCTGTTCCTGCTCGACGAGATCGACAAGCTCGGTATGGACTTCCGCGGCGACCCGTCGTCGGCCTTGCTGGAAGTGCTCGACCCCGAGCAGAACCACACCTTCAGCGACCACTACATCGAACTCGACTTCGACCTCAGCGATGTGATGTTCATCGCCACCTCGAACTCGATGAACATCCCGCCGGCGCTGCTGGACCGGATGGAAGTGATCCGCCTGTCGGGCTACACCGAGGACGAGAAGCTCAACATCGCGCAGAAGTACCTGCTGCCCAAGCAGTGCAAGAACAACGGTGTCAAGGACGAAGAGCTCGACATCACCGAGAGCGCGCTGCGCGGCATCATCCGCTACTACACGCGCGAGGCCGGCGTGCGCTCGCTCGAACGCGAGATCAGCAAGATCTGCCGCAAGGTGGTGAAGGGCCTGTCGCTGAAGAAGTACGAGGGTCAGGTCGTCGTCACCGACGAGAACCTGAACGATTTCCTCGGTGTGCGCAAGTACGACTACGGCCGCGCCGAGAAGCAAGACCAGGTCGGTCAGGTTGTCGGTCTCGCGTGGACGGAGGTCGGCGGCGATCTGCTGACGATCGAGGCGGCGGTGATGCCCGGCAAGGGCAACATCATCCGCACCGGCTTGCTCGGCGACGTGATGAAGGAGTCGGTCGAGGCGGCCCGCTCGGTGGTGCGCGCGCGCGCGCGTCGCCTGGGCATCAAGGACGAGATGTTCGAGAAGCGCGACATCCACATCCACGTGCCCGACGGCGCGACGCCGAAGGACGGCCCGAGCGCGGGCGCCGCGATGACGACCGCCTTCGTGTCGGCGCTGACCGGGATTCCGGTGCGTTCCGATGTGGCGATGACCGGCGAGATCACGCTGCGTGGCGAGGTCACGGCGATTGGCGGCCTGAAGGAAAAGCTGCTGGCTGCCCATCGCGGCGGCATCAAGACCGTGATGATCCCGGAAGAGAACGTCAAGGACTTGCAGGACATTCCGGAGAACGTCAAGAACCACCTCGAGATCGTGCCGGTCCGGTGGATCGACAAGGTGCTGGAGGTGGCGCTGACGTCCATGCCGCAGCCGCTTGCCGACGACGAGCCCAAGGCCGACGCGCCCAAACCGGAGGCCCCGCCGGCCGCCGGCGGGGAAGTGATCAAGCATTGAATGGCGCGCGGGTGACTTGCGAGACCCTGGTGGATTCGGCTATAGTCCAGGGCTCGCAACAAGGCGACTTGTTGCGAGCGGTCAGTCCGTGAAAAGTGTGCGGGAATAGCTCAGTTGGTAGAGCGCAACCTTGCCAAGGTTGAGGTCGCGAGTTCGAGTCTCGTTTCCCGCTCCAGACTTGCGAAAGGGAAGCTCATGCTTCCCTTTTTTGTCAGAATCGTCGACGGTCTCGCGAGGGGCTCCAGGGCGCGGTAGCAAAGCGGTTATGCAGCGGATTGCAAATCCGTCCAGGCCAGTTCGACTCTGGCCCGCGCCTCCACTCTCCGATCGATGTCGAACGTTCCAACGCCTCGCTCCGCGAGGCGTTCTTGTTTGTGCAGGGTGGTTTGGGCAGGGTGGCGTGGCGCTACCATGCGAGCGGGCCTCGATGGCGAAATTGGCAGACGCAGCGGACTTGAAAGCAATTTGAGCGCTCGCGCGGAAACGCGCGGGATGAATCCCGTCAAATTCGGAGAACCCCCTGCGGCGCATGCGCCGCGAGGCAACGCCGAGCCAAGCCGCTGCCGACCCCGGGGCGGAAGGTGTAGAGAGCGGACGGCGGGCACCTAAGGCGCAAGCGATGGTGAAGGCGCGCTCCAGACCCCGAACGCGCGCAGCGAAGGTAGCGTGCGGCGGCGAAAGCCGTAGTGGGTAAGAAAATCCGCCGGACCCTCATCGGTCCATCCCGGTTCGATCCCGGGTCGAGGCACCACCGACAGGATCAGTACGCCGTTGCCAATGGGCATTGGCGCGACCATCGACGGCAGCAGAGTTCCCCATCGGAGCGAACCCGCGGCCACGAGTTTCGTCAGTTCGCTGGCAGCGCGAGGGTCTCGGTCTCGAAATCCAGCCACTTGCGCGCGACCAGTTGCAGCGTCGACAGCGCGCCGGTCGTCCACAGCCGCGCTGGCTCGAATACGGCGTCGCCGGCGGGCTGCAAGGTCGCGGCGATCTGCTGCGCGCGCCGCGCCACCGCATCGGCCGTATCGACCAGTCGGACTTCGGCTCCCAGGGCGGCCTGGATGTGTTGCGCGACGAAGGGGTAGTGCGTGCAGCCGAGCACCACGGTGTCGACGTGCGCCGCACGCAGCGGCGCGGTGTGCTGCGCGACCAGCCTGCGCACCTCGGCGCTGTCGGCGTCTCCCGCCTCGATCGCGTGAGCGAGGCCGGCGCAGGCCTGCAGGTGGAGCTGCGCGCCCTGCGCGTGCGAGGCGACCAGTTGGCGGAACTTGTCGCTGGCCAGCGTGCCGCGCGTGGCCATCACGCCGATGCGGCCGTTGCGCGTCAGCGCGATCGCCGGTTTGATGCCCGGCTCGACGCCGACGAAATGCACGTCCGGATGTTCGTCGCGCAGGGCGCGGACGGCGGCCGCGGTCGCTGTGTTGCAGGCCACCACGATGAGCTGCGCGCCCTCGCGCAGCAGGTGGGCGGTCAGCACGCGCGAGCGTTCGACGACATAGGCCTCGTCGCGCTCTCCGTAAGGCGCGTGACCCGAATCCGCGACATACAGCAGCCGTGAGCGCGGCAGATGGCGGTGCAGGGCCCGCAGCACCGACAGACCGCCGACACCAGAATCGAACACACCGATGCAGGCGGTGGGGTTCGGCTCCGAAGGTGCAGGGGCATTCATGGGCGCGCGAGTCTAGCAAGTGGCCGGATCGCGCGCAGGATGCCCTGTCGGTGACGCAATCGGACATGTCCGGCAGGTCTGCCCGCAGGTATCATTCCCGGGAATCGAACGATCGTGCTTTTCTGTGTTGACCCTATCGGGAATCCGCACGGGGGCTCCATAGAATCGCAGTGCAGGTTTTGCATCAATCTCCCGGAGAAGATCGAATGAAAGCTCTCATCGCCGTCAAGCGCGTGGTGGACTACAACGTGAAGGTGCGGGTCAAGAGCGACGGCAGCGGCGTGGACATCGCCAACGTCAAGATGAGCATGAACCCGTTCGACGAGATTGCCGTCGAAGAGGCCGTGAGGCTCAAGGAAAAGGGCCTCCTCACCGAAGTGATCGCCGTCTCCTGCGGGCCGACCCAGTGCCAGGAGACCCTGCGCACCGCGATGGCCATCGGTGCCGACCGCGCCATCCTGGTCGAGACCACCGACGAACTCCAGCCGCTGGCCGTTGCCAAGCTTCTGAAGGCCCTGCTCGACAAGGAGCAGCCCCAGCTCGTCATCCTCGGCAAGCAGGCCATCGACGACGACTGCAACCAGACCGGCCAGATGCTCGCCGCGCTCGCCGGCTGGCCGCAGGCCACCTTCGCCAGCAAGGTCGAGATCGTCGATGACAACGGACAAAAGCGCGCCCAGGTCACCCGCGAAGTCGACGGTGGCCTCGAGACCGTCTCCATCACCCTGCCGGCCGTCATCACCACCGACCTGCGCCTGAACGAGCCGCGCTACGTCACGCTGCCCAACATCATGAAGGCCAAGAAGAAGACCCTCGAGGTCTTCAAGCCGGCCGACCTGGGCGTCGACACCACCCCGCGCATCAAGACCCTCAAGGTCAGCGAGCCGCCCAAGCGCTCCGCCGGCGTCATGGTGCCCGACGTTGCCACGCTGGTGGCCAAGCTCAAGAACGAAGCCAAGGTGATCTGAGGACCCCCACCATGACCGCCATCCTTGTCATCGCCGAACACGAACACGCCCAGCTCAAGGGCGCCACCCTCAACACCGTCAGCGCCGCCGCCGCCATCGCCAGGTTCACCGGCGGTGAAGTCCACCTGCTGGTGGCCGGCCACCAGGCCGGCGACGCCGCGAAGCACGCCGCGCAGATCCGGGGCGTCACCAAGGTCCTGCATGCCGACGCCCCGCAGCTCGAGGAGCAACTGGCCGAGAACGTCGCCGCCCAGGTGCTCGCCATCGCCGCCGGCTACGGCCACATCCTGTTCCCCGCCACCGCGCACGGCAAGAACGTTGCGCCGCGCGTGGCCGCGCTGCTCGACGTCGCCCAGCTCTCCGACGTCACCCAGATCGACGGCGCCGACACCTTCGAGCGCCCGATCTACGCCGGCAACGCCATCGCCATCCAGCAGAGCCTGGACAAGGTCAAGGTGCTCACCGTGCGCACCACCGGCTTCGATGCGGCCCCCCAGGGCGGCAGCGCCGCCATCGAGCTCCTGAGCGCGGTGGCCGACAGCGGCCAGAGCCGCTTCGTCGGCCGCGAGGTCACCAAGAGCGACCGGCCCGAGCTCACCGCGGCCAAGATCATCGTCAGCGGCGGCCGGGCGCTGGGCAGCAGCGACAAGTTCAACGAGGTGCTCACGCCGCTGGCCGACAAGCTCGGCGCGGCGCTGGGCGCCAGCCGCGCGGCGGTGGACGCCGGCTACGCGCCCAACGACTGGCAGGTCGGGCAGACCGGCAAGATCGTGGCACCCAGCCTGTACATCGCCGCGGGCATCTCCGGGGCCATCCAGCACCTCGCGGGCATGAAGGATTCCAAGGTGATCGTGGCGATCAACAAGGACCCCGAGGCGCCGATCTTCAGCGTCGCCGACTACGGCCTCGAGGCCGATCTGTTCGAGGCCGTGCCGGAGCTGGTCAAGCAGCTCTGAGCGTCCTCCTCGTCCCATCACAGGCGCCTCGACGTTCTCGCGTCCGAGCGCTTTTTTCGAGCCGACCGACGCTCGATCCCTCAGGAGAGACAGCCCATGAGTTACCAGGCCCCCGTCAAGGACATGCTGTTCTGCATGCAGGAGCTCGCCGCGCTCGAGGACGTGGCCAAACTGCCCGGCTTCGAGGATGCCGGCATCGACACTGCGCAGGCCGTGCTCGAGGAATGCGCCAGGTTCAACGAAGGTGTGGTCGCGCCGCTGAACCGGGCGGGTGACCAGCACCCCTCGTCGTGGAAGGACGGCCGCGTGACCACGACGCCCGGCTTCAAGGAGGCCTTCCGGCAGTTTGTCGACGGCGGCTGGCAGGGCCTGCAACACGCCGCCGACTTCGGCGGCCAGGGCCTGCCCAAGACCATCGGCGCGGCCTGCGGCGAGATGCTCAACAGTGCCAACCTCAGCTTCGCGCTGTGTCCGCTGCTGACCGACGGTTGCATCGAGGCCCTGCTGACCGCCGGTACGCCCGAGCAGCAGCAGATCTACATCCCGAAGTTGATCTCCGGCGAGTGGACCGGCACGATGAACCTGACCGAGCCGCAGGCCGGCTCCGACCTGGCGATGGTGCGCACCCGCGCCGAGCCGCAGCCCGACGGCAGCTACAAGCTCTTCGGTACCAAGATCTTCATCACCTACGGTGAGCACGACATGGCCGAGAACATCGTCCATCTGGTGCTGGCCCGCGTCAGCGGCGCGCCCGAGGGCGTGAAGGGCATCTCGCTGTTCATCGTGCCCAAGTTCGTCGTGAAGCCCGACGGCTCGTTCGGCGAGCGCAACGACGTGCACTGCGTCAGCATCGAGCACAAGCTCGGCATCAAGGCCAGCCCGACCGCCGTGCTGCAGTACGGCGATCATGGAGGGGCCGTGGGCCACCTCATCGGCCAGGAGAACCGTGGCCTCGAGTACATGTTCATCATGATGAACGCGGCCCGCTACGCGGTCGGCGTGCAGGGCATCGCGATCGCCGAGCGCGCCTACCAGAAAGCCGTGGCCTATGCGAAGGACCGGGTGCAGAGCCGCCCGGTCGACGGCTCGGTGCGGGGCAGCGCCGCCATCATCCACCACCCCGACGTGCGGCGCATGCTGATGACGATGCGCGCCCACACCGAGGGCTGCCGTGCGATGGCAATCGTGGCCGCCGCGGCCTACGACGCCGCCCACGCCCACCCCGACGCGCAGGTGTGCGCGCAGAACCAGGCCTTCTACGAGTTCATGGTGCCGCTGATCAAGGGCTACAGCACCGAGATGAGCGTGGAGGTCGCGAGCCTGGGGGTGCAGGTGCACGGCGGCATGGGCTACATCGAGGAGACCGGCGCGGCCCAGTACTACCGCGACGCCAGGATCCTCACCATCTACGAAGGCACGACGGCGATCCAGGCCAACGACCTGGTGGGCCGCAAGACGGTGCGCGACGGTGGCATGACGGCGAAGGCGATCGCCGGCCAGATCGCGCGGACGGAAGCAGCGCTGGTTGCGCGCGACAGCGTGGCGGCGCACGCCGTGCTGCTGCGCCTGAAGGCCGCGCGCGTCGCCTTCGAGCAGGTGGTGGATTTCGTGGCCGGACACAGCAAGGCCAGCCCGAACGCGGTGTTCGCCGGCAGCGTGCCGTATCTGATGCTCGCGGGCAGCCTGATGGCTGGCTGGCAACTCGCGCGGGCGCTGCTCGTGGCCGAAGCGCGCGCCGCCGCAGGCGACGACGTGAACTTCATGAACGCCAAGGTCGCGACGGCGCGCTTCTACGCCGAGCACCTGCTGAACAAGCTGCCGGGTCTGCGCGACAGCATCATCGAGGGCGGCGACTCGGTCACCGCGTTGGCACTCGACGCGTTCTGAACGCCGGACACGCCACGCCTTGGCCTGCCGTCCTGCAGTAACTGCCGCTCAAGGCACCGAAGACCGCAACGAGCCGAAGGTCGCCGGTTGACCCGATACGGGTGAGCGCGACCCGGTCTCAGCTCGCGGCGGGCGGCGTTCCGCCCACCACGCCGTCGGTGGGCGGCGGGTCGGCCAGCCGCGTGTCCGCGCGCAGCCGCGGCAGGTACTGCGGGTACTCGCGCTGGATGAAGTCGACCAGGCACTCGCGCACATGGCAGCGCAGGTCCCAGCCGGCCGGCGCCGACGCCGACGTCACCAGGCAACGCAACTGCATCGCCTGTTCACCGGCCTCGGTCACCTGCAGCAGCGCGAAGCGGCCGTCCCAGTGCTCGGTCGACTCGCAGGCGCGCTGCAGCGCCGCGCGCAGCGGTGCCAGCGGCATGCGGTAGTCGACCCACAGGAACACGGTGCCGATCAGCTCGGAGGTCGTGCGCGTCCAGTTCTGGAACGGCTTCTCGATCCAGTACTGCAGCGGCACCACCAGGCGCCGCTGGTCCCAGATGCGCACGACGACATAGGTGCCGGTGATCTCCTCGATCACGCCCCATTCGCCTTCGACGATCACCACGTCGTCGATGCGGATCGGCTGGCTCAGGCCGATCTGCAGCCCGGCGATCAGGTTGCCGAGCACCGGCCGGGCCGCGAAGCCGGCAACGATGCCGACCACGCCGGCCGAAGCCAGCAGGCTGGTGCCGATCTGGCGCACCTCGGGAAACGTCATCAGCATCATCGAGACGCCGATCAGCACGATCATCCCGGCCACGGTCCGCGACAGCACCCGTGTCTGCGTGTGGATGCGACGGGCCTGCAGGTTGTCGGCCACCGTCACCGGATGCGCGGCGATGACGGCCTTCGCGAGGCCGTTGATCGCGCGCACCAGCAGCCACGTCAGCGCCGCGATCAGCAGCAGGCCCGTGAGGCGCTGCACCGAGGCGAGGCCGCGAAGCTCGTCCGGCGCTTCGTGCCACACCAGGTTCAGCGCCAGCAGCGGGAGTGCCCAGCGCGTCGGGCTGCGCACCGCCTGCGCCACCGCCGAAGCCAGCGGCGTGCTGCGCGTGGCGCGCAGCACCACGCGCTCGCCGACGTGGAAGATCAGCTCGGCGAGCCCCATCGCGGCGGCGGCGATGCCGAGCGCGGGCAGCCACGCTGCAAGGACCGCAGGGAGCCAGTTCGGCAGGTTCATCTTTTACCTGGGCGTGGCAGGGTGCGCGGGTTCCGGCCTGTGCGCTTCACCGCGTGGCCTCGATCACCGTCGCGACCGCCCGGCCCAGCTCGACCACGGCCAGCGCGTAGTAGCTCGACCAGTTGTAGCGCGTGATCGCATAGAAGTTCTGCGTACCGGCCACGTAGCTCGGCGCCGCGTTGCCATTCTGCAGCTCGACCAGCGCCAGCGGACCTTCGTGCTCGCGGCCCGCGGCCTCCAGCGCCGCGCCGTGCTCGGCGAACTGCGCCGCGCTGAAGCTCGGCAGGACGTCGGGTGCCAGCAGCAGCGCGCGCTCGGCCGCATCGACCGGCACGGCCACCGCGTAGTGCGTCGGCTGCCCGCGCTGCCAGCCGAACTCGGCGAGGTAGTGCGCGACCGAGCCGATCACGTCGGCGGCACTCGCATGCAGGTCGATGCGGCCGTCGCCGTCGAAGTCGACCGCGTACTTCAGCCACGAACTCGGCATGAACTGCGGCATGCCGATCGCGCCGGCATAGCTGCCCTTCAGCATGAGCGGATCGTCGCCTTGCTGCCGGCACAGCAGGAGATAGCTCTCCAACTCGTCGCGGAAGAAGGCGCTGCGGTCGCGCCGCGCGTCGCGGGGGAAATCGAAGCTCAGCGTCGCCAGCGCGTCGAGCACGCGGAAGTTGCCCATCTGCTGCGCGTAGATCGTCTCGACGCCGACGATGCCGACGACGATCGCCGCCGGCACGCCGTAGCGTGCCTCGGCCTCGCGCAGCCAGCGTTCGTTGTCGTGCCAGAACGCGACGCCGGCGCGGATGCGCAGCGGCTCGACGAAGCGGGCCCGGTAGGCGGCCCAGTTCTTGGCCGTGCCGGCCGGCGGTGGCTGGATCAAGCGCACCACGCCCGGAATGAAGCGCGCCTGCGCCAGCGTGTCCTCGACCCAGGCGCGGTCGAGCCCGCGCCGCTCGGCGATGCCGGCGGCCAGCGCGACCACGTCGTCTCGGCGGCCGTAGGTCACGGCCTCGGGCGCGTTGTCGTCCTGCACGGCGACCGGCTTCTTCTTCGCGCGGCCGGCTTCGGCATCGGGGGCGGGCAATGCGGCGGCCAGCAGCAGCAGCGCGGCGGTCAGGGTGTGGGGGAGGGAGCGGTTCATCATCGGGGGGCAGAGGCCACCGCGGGGAGCGGCGAAGCAGGGCGTTTCAAGGGGCGCAGCGCGGCCACCGCCGCCGCTGCGAGCCGGCGGGCCTGCGCGGCGGTGCGGCGAGCCGACAGCGGCGTGTCGTGGCGCGCGTAGCGCAGGCGGTCGAGCGCCTGCAGCGCCCGCAGTGTGGGTTCGGCCGCGGCGCCGTGGCGTGCGCGCAATGCCGCGGCCAGCGTGCGCGGCGGCACGCCGTCGTGCGCGTCCAGGCCCAGGGCCGCTGTGGCCCGGCGCACGCGCGCATAGGCGCGCAGCCAGGGGTCGGTGCGCCGGTGTTCCCACCAGGCCCAGCCGGCCGCGGCGAGGCTCAGGCTGGTGGCGACACCGATCAGCAGCAGCGCCAGGTCTTCCCAGTCCGGCGACCGGTAGCCGAGGTGCTGCAGCAGGTCGAACTGCGTGCCGCGCGAGTAGTTCAGCACCCACTGGTTCCAGGCGTTGTCGGTGGCCTCCCACAGCGCGCGCAACTGCAGCAGCGCGCCGGGCGCGACGCCGCCGAACGCCGTGGCGACGAAGCCGGGTGCCGGCGCGAGCGGTCGGCTGCGGTCGATGCGCTCCGGCGCGACGGCGCCCGTCGGGTCGGCGCGCACCCAGCCCTGGCCCGCCTGCCAGTACTCGGCCCAGGCGTGCGCGAAGCTCTGGCGGACCACCAGCGTGCCGTCGACCGGGTTGCGCTCGGCGCCCTGGTAGCCGGTGACCACGCGCGCCGGCACGTCGAGCACGCGCATGATCACGACGAAGGCGGTTGCGAAGTGCTCGCAGAAGCCGGCCTTGCGGTCGAACCAGAACTCGTCGATGGCGGTGCCGCGGCGCTCCTCGTCGTAGAGCCCCGGCGCCAGCGTGTAGCTGTAGCCCTCGGTGCGGATGCGCTGCATCAGCAGCGTGGCCAGTGTGGTGGCGTCGGCCTGCGCGTAGCGCGGCTCGCGCCGCAGCGCCGCGGCCCATTCGAGGGTGCGCGGATTGAAGCCGGCGGGCAGGTCGAGGTCGTCCTGCAACCCGACGCTCGGCTCGGTCGGCCCCTGCGTGAAGCGGGGCCAGGCCCGCGCGGTGTAGCGCACGCGCTCGGTCAGCGGCCGGTTGGCCGTCCAGTGCAGGTCGTCGCGCAGCCGGGTGCGGATGCCGTCGATCGGCGGCAGCTCGGGCGTGGCCTCCAGGGCCGGGATCGTGGCGAGCCGCGAGGGCTCCAGCGTGACCTCCAGCTCCACCGCCTCGCCGAAGGTCCGCAGGTTCTGCGCGGGCGGCGCGGACGACGACGGGAAGCCCGAGCGGCCGATGTGCCAGGTCTCGCCGTCGAAGCGGCTCAGCACCGGGCCGCGGAAATAGAGGGCTTGCGGCGCAGGCGGCGTGCCCGAGAGCACACGCACGCGCATCGCGACGCTGTCGTCCGCCGCCAGCTCGGCGATCATGCCCATGCGCAGTTCGCCCGACAGGCCGGTCTTGGCGCCGGCGTCGTTCGGCACGCCCCACAGCGGGCCGATGCGCGGAAACAGCAGGAACAGCAGCAGCATCACCGGCGCGCCCAGCAGCGCGAAGCGGCCCGCCAGCCCGCCGGCCTGGCGCAGGCTGGGCTGGCCGACCGGCATGTGGGCCAGCACCAGGGCCGTCAGCAACCCCCACACCGAGACCAGCATCGCCGCGGCGATGGCCATCGACTGCGAGTGCAGGAAGTGCGTCAGCACCAGGAAGAAGCCGAGAAAGAACACCGCGAAGGCATCGCGCCGCGCGCGCAGCTCCAGCGTCTTCAGCGCCACCAGCACCACCAGCAGCGTGATGCCCGACTCCTTGCCGAGCAGCGTGCGATGCGTCATGAAGGTCAGGGCCAGCGCCAGCAGCAGCACGCCGGCCAGCACCCAGCGGTTCGGCAGCGCCGCGCTGCGCACCGCCAGCGCGCCGCGCCACAGCAGCACCGCAGCGCTCAGCAGCGTGCACCACGGCGGCAGCTGGCCGACGTGCGGCAGCACCGTCCAGGCGATCACCGCGAGCAGGAACAGCGTGTCGCGCGCTTCGCGCGGCAGGTGGCTCCAGCCCGGCCAATGCCAGCGATTCGAGGCCGCGGTGGAGGGGCTCATGACCACAGCGCCAGCGCCTCCAGTGCGGCGCGCCGCTGGGCTTCGCCGATCGCCGGGGGCAGCCCGTGGCCCGGCAGGCGCAGGCCCCAGGCGGCGCCACTGCGTTCGCCGGCGAGCACCCAGGCGGCCAGGCGCGACAGCCGGGCTTCGGGGGCCAGCCCTGCGGTCGCGGCCCAGTCCAGCCAGAGCTCGTGGTGGGCCGAGCTGCTGGTGTCGCGGCTGACCAGCTCGCCGCCGGTGTCGAGGGCGCGGGCGGCCTTCTTCCAGACCACCAGTTTCAGCGGATCACCGCGCCGGTAGCCGCGCACGCCTTCGAGCTCGCCGCCGTCGCTGCTGCGTGTGGTGGTTGCGTCGCCAGCCGCCGCGCGCGGCAGTGGCAGCGGCGGTGCCGGCTGCTCCGGCTTCGGATAGGCGAGCACGGTCGACAAGGGGCGCCATTCGCTCCAGGCGTGGAACAGTCCGAGCGGGAAGCGCGTCTCCAGCACGACGTCGGGCAGCGGCAGGCGTCCACGCTGCGGTGCGACGAAGCTCAGCCGCACCGCGGACTGGGCGCCGCCCGGCACGTCGGTCCAACTCCAGCGCGGCGGGCGCTCCAGGCCGGCCAGGCGCAGGCCGATGCCGTGGCGGGTGCGGGGCGCCTCGGAGGCCAGCACGCACTCGACCACCGCCGCGTCGCCGGCAAACACCGGCTGGGGTGGGCGCAGGTGCAGGCTCAGGCCGCGCAGCGTGGCGTGCGTGACGTGCATCGACACCACGCCGCTGCCGGCCAGCAGGAAGGTCAGCAGGTAACCCAGGCTCAGCTGGTAGTTGATCGAGGCGACCAGCAGCACCCCCAGCGTCAGCGCGAACACCCAGCCCGCCCGCGTCGGCAGGATGTAGACATTGCGCTGCGTGAGCAGCAGCGCGTCGGTGCGCGGATGGCGGGCATTCCACCAGGTGCGCCAGCGCGCGCGCAGCGGCGCGAGCAGGCCGCTGCCACGCGCCGGGGGGTCGAGCACTGCGCTCACGAGGGGCTCCGCAGCGTTCAGGGCAGCGCGATCGCGTCGACCATCGCCCGCACCTGTTCGCGCCGTCCGCGGCCGGCACCGGCGACCGGCAGCAGCCGGTGCGCCACCGTCTGGGGCAGCACGGCCTGCAGGTCGTCGGGGGCGACGTAGTCGCGCGCGTCGAGCAGGGCGTGGGCCTTGGCGGCGCGCAGCAGCGAGATGCCGGCGCGCGGCGACAAGCCCTCGACGAACCAGCGGCCGTCGCGCGTGGCGGCGATCAGCGCCTGCAGGTAGTCGAGCAAGGGTTCGCTGGCGTGTACCGCCAGCACCGCCTGCTGCGCGGCCTGCAGGTCGGTGGGCTGCATGACCGGGCGCAGCTCGTGGATCGCCTCGCGGCGGTCTCGCCCGGCCAGCAGCGCGCGCTCGCTGGCGCGGTCCGGGTAGCCGAGCGTGATGCACATCAGGAAGCGGTCGAGCTGGCTCTCCGGCAGCGGATAGGTGCCGAGCTGGTCGCTCGGGTTCTGCGTGGCGATCACGAAGAAGGGCGCGGGCAGGGCGCGGGTCTCGCCCTCGACGCTGACCTGGTGCTCCTCCATCGCTTCGAGCAGCGCGCTCTGGGTCTTGGGGCCGGCGCGGTTGATCTCGTCGGCCAGCAGCACCTGCGCGAACACCGGCCCGGGGTGGAACACGAAGCTCTCCTTGCCGCGCTCGTAGACGCTGACGCCCACCAGATCGGAGGGCATCAGGTCGGCGGTGAACTGCACGCGCGAGAAGCGCAGCCCGAGCGACACGGCCAGCGCATGCGCCAGCGTGGTCTTGCCGACGCCGGGCACGTCCTCGATCAGCAAATGCCCGCCAGCCAGCAGGCAGGCCAGGCTGTCTTCGATCTGTGGTCGCTTGCCGACGATAATGGTCGAGATCTGATCCACGAGCTGGTGAAGCCGGGTGTGCAAGGTCATGGCGCACACCTTAGCCGAAAGCCGCCGCGCCCGAGACCCTGCACCGCAAAGACGGATGGCCACCGCTTACTACACCCACCCCGCGTGCCGTGCCCATGACATGGGCGCCGGCCATCCCGAGTGCCCGCAGCGGCTCGACGCCATTGCCGACCACCTCATCGCCACCGGCCTGGACATCGCGCTCGAACATCGTGAAGCCCCGCAGGCCGCCGAGAGCGACCTGGCGCTGGCCCATGAGTCGCTGTACGTGGCGAACCTGCGCGGCTTCATGCAGCAGGTCGAGGAGACGGGCCAGCGGCGCGCGCTCGATCCGGACACCGTTGCCGGTCCGGGCACCTGGACCGCGGCGCTGCATGCGGCCGGCGCCGCGGTGGCGGCCACCGACGCGGTGCTGGGCGGCGAGGTGGAGAACGCCTTCTGCGCCATCCGCCCGCCGGGGCACCACGCGACGCGACGCGAGGCCATGGGCTTCTGTTTCTTCAACAACGTCGCGGTGGCGGCGCGCCACGCGCTCGACGTGCGCGGCCTGGAGCGCGTGGCGATCGTCGACTTCGACGTTCATCACGGCAACGGCACGGAGGACATCATCGCGGGCGATGACCGGGTGCTGATGGTGAGCTTCTTCCAGCATCCGCTGTATCCCAATTCGGGCACCCAGCCGCTGGGCGACAACATGGTCAACCTGCCGGTGCCGCCGTACACCAAGGGCGCGGAGATCCGCGATCTGATCGAGCAGCACTGGCTGCCGCGGCTCGAAGCCTTCCGGCCGCAGATGGTCTTCATCTCGGCCGGTTTCGATGCTCACCGCGAAGACGATCTCGGACAGCTCGGTCTGGTCGAGGCCGACTACGCGTGGATCACGCGGCGCGTCAAGGAGGTCGCGCAGCGGCATGCCGACGGACGCATCGTCTCCTGCCTCGAGGGCGGCTACGCACTGAGCGCCCTGGCGCGCAGCGTGGCCAGCCATTTGCGGGTGCTGGCCGGCGTGGCCGGCTGAGCACCCATTCTTCTGCTGCGGACCAGGACGCCCGATGGCCCGACCGATGACCCCCGAAGAGCTGAGCGCGCTGGGTCGCTCGCTGCTGAGCACCAACGCCGTGCTCGAACTGGCCGTGCTCGCGGCCTGCCTGGCGCTGGCCTGGGCCGTGACGCGTGCGCTGCGCGGGCGCACGCATGACGCCAATTCGGTGCTGTTCGGCCGGCGGCTCATAGACGGCGCGCTGTTTCCGCTGCTGTCGCTGGGCTTGGCACTGCTGGCTCAGCACGTGCTGCTGGCCGCGCTGCAGCTGCCGCCGGCGGTGCTGCGCATCGCGGTGGCCTTGCTGTTCTCGCTGGCCGTCATCCGGGTGTTCGTGCGGGTGCTGCGCGCGGCCTTCCCGGATTCGGAGCTGGTGCGCATCGTCGAGCGCTGGCTGTCATGGGCCGTCTGGATCGGCATGATCCTGTGGGTCACCGGCGTGCTGCCGATGCTGCTCGAAGAAATGGACGCGATCACCTGGAAGCTCGGCAGCAGCCACGTCTCGCTGCGCGCGCTGCTCGAAGGCGCGTTCAACGCGGTGGTGGTGCTGGTGCTCGCCTTGTGGCTCAGCGCGGCGATCGAGGCGCGGCTGCTGAAAGGCCACCTGACCGACCTGTCGGTTCGCAAGATCGCCGCCAACGCCACCCGGGCCCTGCTGCTGTTCGTCGGCCTGCTGGTGGCGCTGTCGGCCGCCGGCATCGACCTCACGGCGCTCAGCGTGTTCGGCGGCGCCATCGGCGTCGGCCTGGGCCTCGGTCTGCAGAAGCTCGCCTCCAACTACGTCAGCGGCTTCGTGGTGCTGGCCGAGCGCTCGCTGCGCATCGGCGACCTGGTGAAGGTCGACAACTTCGAGGGGCGCATCACCGACATCAACACGCGCGCGACGATCATCCGCGCCGCCAACGGCCGCGAGTCGATCGTGCCCAACGAACTGCTGATCACGCAGCGCGTCGAGAACGCCTCGCTGACCGAGACCTGCGTCATGACCTCGACGGTGGTCCAGGTCGCCTACGGCACCGATGTCCTGAAGCTGCGTTCCAAGCTGCTCGCGGCGCTGGGCAACATCGAGCGCGTGATGAAGGATGCCGATCACTCGGCGGCGGTTCACTTGACCAACTTCGCGGCCGACGGCCTGGAGCTGACCATCTGGTACTGGGTGCCCGATCCGCTCAATGGCCAGTCCAACCTGCGCTCGGAGGTGAACCTCGCGATCCTCGCGGTGCTCGATGCCGAGGGCATCGAGATCCCGTTCCCGCAGCGCGTGCTGCGGCGCGCGCCGGCGTCCGCCAAGCCGCTGCCGGCCGCGCCGGGACCCTGATACGGCGTCGCATTCAGACGCATCCGACGGCAGCTTGGGTCGGGGCTCGTTGCGGTGTCCGGTGTCCTTGTCCGGAACGCTTGGCGAGGACGCCGGGTGATTCGACAGGTTCGGATGCGGGTCGGCAGGGGTCAGGCCGACGCGCTCTGCGACCAGCGCGCGAAGCGGACGCGGCACTCGATGCCGGCCGGCGACAGTTCGCGCCACTCGACCTCGCCGCCGAGCTGCTTGACGCGCTTGCGGATGCCGCCGAGACCCAGGCCGTGGGCCCAGGCCTGCGGATTGCGGCCGCGCCCGTCGTCGTGCACGCTGAGTTCGAGCCTGTCGTCGGCCAGCTGCAGCGAGATCGCGACCCGCGTCGCATGCGAGTGGGCGATGGTGTTGCTGACCAGCTCGCGCAGCACCCGCGTCAGTGCCGACCACTGCACCACGTTCAGCTCCGCATCGCGGTCGAAGTGGGTGTGCCAGTCGAGCGTGACGTGGGCGATCTGCAGGCGTTGCTGCACGTCGGCCTTCCATTCGGCCGCGGCATGCGTCAGGCGATGGCTGTTCACCGCGAGTCCGCGGGTGAGCGTCTTCAGGTCCTGCAGCGTGTGGCGGATGTAGTCCTCCTGCTCCGGGCTGTGGGCCTGGTACATCAGCGTCAGCAGTCGCGCGCCGATGTCGTCGTGCAGGTCCTGGGCCAGGCGGCTGCGCTCCTCGCTGCGGCCGCGTTCGACGGCCTGGTCGAAGGCGACCGCCCGCTTGAGCTGCTCGACGATGCGGTCGGCCAGGCGCGCGTCCTCCGTCGTGAACAGGCGACGACCGCTCTGCGAGAACCGCAGCACGAGCGTTTCGTCGGCGCGGCCGCTGGCGCGGCTCAGGTCGGGCACCGGCACGGTGAGCGCCGAGCCGTCGCCGCTGGCGTGCGCGTGCGTGGTCGACTTCGGTGCGATCGCCGCCTCCAGCGGCTCGAACAGTTCGCGCAGCAGGCTCAGCAGAGAGGCCGACGCCCGCTCCGGGTGGGCCTCGACCTCGCGTGCCATGCGGTACAGGCGCTCGAACAGGCGCTCCATCGTGACCATGCCGGTGCCGCGCAGGTGGTTCAGGACCCACTGTCTCACGCTCACGTAGAGACCGATCGACAGGAAGACCGACAGCGTGATCGACGTGAACTGGCCGAAGGAGAAGGCCGTGACGAACAGCAGGTCGAGCGAGGTGGCCACCGTGCTGATGCCGGCCAGCAGCGAGAACTCGCGCAGCATCTGCTGCGACTTGGCGAGGAACGGCACCAGCAGCATCAGCGAGGCGAGGAAGACCACCCAGATCATCGAGCCGACCATCGCGATGCCCTGTTGCGCGCCCGGTGTCTGGCTGACTGCCGCGATCGCCGCCGTCAGCAGGATCCAGGTTCCGGCCGTCACGATGCCGAAGCGACGCTGCACGAGCGCATAGGGATGCGGTTCGATGTGGTACGACCAGCTCAGCAGGCCGACCGCCGAAAGGCCGAGCACGGCGCCGGCGGCCTGTGTCCACCACCAGGCTTGCGTCAGTGCGGACTGCGTATCGAGCAGCAGCAGCGTGCCGACGGTCGTCCATGCCAGCGCGGCGATCAGCTGGCCGTAGGGCAGGCGGCGCGGGTGCAGGCAGGCGGCGTGGACGATGGCGGCCGCGGTGACCAGATCGAAGGCCATGCGCGCGTGCATCTCGAGGTGCGTGTAGCCACCAGGCAGCGTCAGCTCCGACACCGTCGCCGCGGCGATGAACAGCAGGTTGCCGCATTGGCTCAGCGCCATCAATGCAAACAGGGCGTTGGCGAGCATCGGTCGCACCAGCAGCACGACCATCGCGATCAGGTAGAGCACCAGCGCCAGGCCACCCAGCAGCCAGTACAGCGTGCCAAGGCGCAGGCTGCCGCGCGGCGGGAGCTCGAGCTCGGCCGTGCCGCCATCGGCGAAGTACAGCCGGACATGGCCCTGCGCCAGCGCACGGGCCAGCTGTTCGTGCATTTCGTGGTGGTGGGCGCGCTCGGCATCGCCGGGCAGCCAGCGGGGTGAGCGCTGCAGTGCCAGCGCATCGAGGACGGCCACCTGGCTGTCGCCCCCGATCACCCCGAGCAGCGCGCGCCCGACGAAGGGCGCGAGCGCCGGCTCGCCGCTGGCAAGCAGCTCCAACTGGCCTTGCTCGTTGCCGCGCCAGTTGGCGTCGAGCCGCGGTTGATGGGCCAGGCTGCGCGTCAGCAGGAACAGCGCCACGCAACCCAGCAACGCCAGCACGACCAGGGCGCGCAGCCGCCAGCCGAGCCAGCGCGAGTTGCGCAGCCGGGGCGGCAGCCATTGCTCGAGGATCGTGGTGTCGATGCCCGAGTCGGTGTCGTCCAGCCTCGAGTTGGGCGGGCCGGAGGCCCGGGTTTCTCGCCCCGGGAGCCGCGGCGGGTGGCGCTCGGCCGCTGTGCGCATCACGCAGCCGCGAGTTCAGCAGGCGACGCTCGGGCTCATACCAAGCCTTGCTTGCTGGCCAGCACGGCCGCCTCGGCGCGGCTGGAGACGTTGAGTTTGCGGTAGATCGCCTTGATGTGGTCGTTGACGGTGAACCACTTGATGCCCATCAGGCCGGCGATCTCCTTGATCGTGAAGCCCTTGCTGAGGTAGGTCAGGACCTCGGTCTCGCGCGGCGTCAGGCGTTCGTGGTCGGGCTCGGCATAGACCGGCGGCGGGGACGGCCGTGCGGTCTGGAAGTCGCCCGGCGCGTGCGCGCTGTCCAGCGCCATCGAGCCCGAGTCGCCGAGCCGGAAATGCGACAGCAGCCGCCGCGCGATCGCCGGCGACAGCGGCGGCTGGCCGCGTACGATCTTCTGCAGCTCCTCGACCAGCACCTCGAAGCGGTCTTCCTTCAGCAGGTAGCCATCGGCGCCGCACTGCAGCGCGGGGAAGAGGTGGTCGTCGTCGGAGTACAGCGTGGTGACGATCTTCGTGGCGCCGTGCCCGGCGAGTTCGGTCAGCAGTTCGAGGCCGTTGCCGTCGGGCAGCTCCAGGTCGACCAGCACCAGCTTGAACGGCTCGCTGCCCGACGCCACCGGCGGCGCGCCCCCGACGCCGAGCTGGCGCCGTGCGGACTCGAGGTCACCGGCCTCGGCAATGCCCGTCACGTCGGAAAAACTCTCGCGCACCACGCGCGCCAGGAAGTGGCGTGCCACTGGGTTGTCTTCGACGATCAGCACCTTGACGGCCATCGGATTCTCCTGAAAGGGGGGCAGCGGCGTGGACGTTGCGCGGCGTCATCGCGGCATGTCGGCGTCGGCCTGGACGGCGCGCGACAGGCGCGCATAGCGTTCGCGCAGATCGGCGAGGCGTTCATTCTTGAGGGCTTCGCCCAGTTTCGCGTCGAGCAGCACTTCGGAGCGTTGCTTGAAGTCGTCGATGTCGAGCACGAACTTGAGCTGCTGATTGCTGGAGCGCTTGAAACCGGCGAGGTCGAACATGCGCTTGAGCATCAGCTTCTCATCGAGGGTCTTGCCGACGCCGAAGATGTAGTCCGCGATGCGTTTGCGCACCGACAGCGGCAGGTCACGACGCCACAGCAGCGGGTCCTTGGGGATCAGCGCCGACTCCCACAGGATCCTGAGCTGCTGCGCCTGCGACGGCGCGTGCTCGCGCAGGCGCAGCAGCTCCTCGGTGTTGTAGGCGCCGGCATGCACCTGGCCTCCCAGCACCGCTGCCAGCGTCTGGGCGTGGGTGCCGCGCCGCAGCGAAAGAAAGTGTTCCTCGGGCTTGATGCTGCGCGGCACGAACAGCGCGTACTGCAGCATCACGGAACCCGAGGTCGAACTCGGTTCGCCCATCGCGAAGCGCCAGGTGCGCGGGCGATTGAGCAACTGGTCGATCGACGTGAGCCCGGAGTCGCGGCGCGTGACGATGATCGAGCGGTAGCCCGGCGAGCCGGCTGAATCCACCAGCTGCGCGAACACCTCGACGTTGGTGCGCTCGATGCAGTCGAGCGCGGCCTTGTTCGAAACCCACGCGAGCTGTACCAGGTTGCTCACGACCGCGTCGACCGCTTCCTCGTAGGTCGCGTGGTAGACGCCTCGCACATCGAGCCCGGTGCTCTGGCGCATGGCGGCGAAGAAAGGCTCCCAGGCGGCTTGCGTCTCGGCAACCGTGGTCGTCGTGATCACGCCGAAGGCCAGCGAAGCTGCCTCGGCCGTGGCCACCTTGCCGGCGAGGCCGGCAAGGGCGAGTAAAGGCAGCTTCAGTAGCGAGCGTCGCACGGTGGGATTGTCGCGGTGGGAGGGCAGCGCGAATTTAGCACCGGGGCCGCATGTGCCCGTGACGATCAAGAGGGCCCCCCGACGGGGGACCGAAGAACGCGCGCGAGTGCGAGCCGGGCGGTGGTCGTCAGCCCGTGGTCAGCGCCAGCTTGCCGCGCACCTCCCGTGCAGCCATCAACCACGAGCTAGCGCCCGCGCCAGGCCCGTGCCCGGTCGCCGCGGTTCATGATAGGCAGCGGCATGCAGGGTTTGCGTCTCCGAAGTGACGCGTGCGCTCCCTACAATCGCTTCGATGCGCATCCTGGTTGCCAATGACGATGGTTATCTCGCCCCCGGCCTGGCGGCGCTCGTCGAGGCCTGCCATGGACTGGGCGAGATCGACGTGGTCGCCCCCGAGCAGAACTCGAGCGGGACGTCGAATGCACTGACGCTGCAGCGCCCGCTCTCGGTCTGGACGGCGGCCAACGGCTACCGCTACTTGAACGGCACGCCGTCGGACTGCGTGCACGTGGCACTCACCGGTTTGCTGCCGCAACGCCCCGACCTCGTGGTCTCGGGCATCAACAACGGCGCCAACATGGGCGACGACACGCTGTATTCGGGCACGGTCGCCGCCGCGATGGAGGGTTACCTGTTCGGCGTCCCGGCGATCGCATTCTCGCTGGCCGAGAAGGGCTGGAAACACCTCGACAGCGCGGCGCGCGTGGCGCGTCGGCTGATCGAGCAGGTGATCGAGCTGCCGCCGCTGCCCGGAGCCTGGCTGCTCAATGTGAACATCCCGGCCCGACCTTTCGACGAATTGCGCGGCCTGTGCACCACGCGGCTCGGCCGGCGCCATGCGAGCGAGCCGGTGATTTGCCAGAGCAACCCGCGCGGCGAGCCGATCTACTGGATCGGCGCGGCCGGCGACGCCCGCGAGGCCGGCGAGGGCACCGACTTCCACGCCGTGGCGCAAGGCCACGTGTCGGTCACGCCCTTGCAGGTGGACCTGACCGACCACGCCTGCCTGCCGGCCTGGGGCGCCTGGCTGGGTCGCGCCGCCGAGGGGCCGCGATGAGCGCCGGCCCACGGGCGGCGCCGAAGTTCCCGCTGCGGCTCGATCAGGTCAAGCCGGCGGCGCGTGCCGAAGCGACGCCGCTGCTGCGTCCGCAGCGCCCGCTGCAGCAGGCCGCGGTCGAACAGCGCGGCCGGGCTGCGACACCAGCGGGCCTGGGGCTCGATTCGCACCACGTGCGCGAGCGCATGCTGGCGCGCCTGCAGGCCGAAGGCGTGCGCGACGCGCGCGTGCTCGCAGCGATGCGCGCGGTGCCGCGCCACGCGTTCGTCGACACCGCACTCGCGAACCAGGCCTACGAAGACACGAGCCTGCCGATCGGCCTCGGCCAGACCATCTCGAAGCCCTCGGTGGTCGCGCGCATGGTCGAGCTGATGCTGGCCGCGCAGCCCGTCGGTGCGCGGCCGAGCTTGCTCGAGATCGGCAGCGGTTGCGGCTACCAGGCGGCCGTGCTGGCGCAGCTGGCGCGCCAAGTGATATCGATCGAGCGGCTCAGGCCGCTGTACGACAAGGCGCGCTCGAACCTCGCCGCGCTGCATGTGACGAACCTGCGGCTGGTTTATGGCGATGGCCGCATCGGCCACGCGCCGAACGCGCCTTACGACGGCATCATCGCGGCCGCCGGCGGCGAGGACATCCCGGCGCCCTGGCTCGATCAGCTCGCCCCGGGCGGCCGGCTGGTCGCACCGATGCTCGATGCGCGCAGTGGCGGCCAGGTGCTCGTCGTGATCGACCGCCACGCGGACGGCAGCCTGCAGCGTTCGCTGCACGAGGCGGTCCGCTTCGTCCCCCTAAAATCCGGCATCGACTGAACGAATGCGACGCACTTTCATGTTTTTTCCTGCTCACGGCGGTTCACTGTCGCGCGGTCTGACGATCGCATTGCTGGTGTCGCTGCTGACGGCGTGCGCGCAGGGCCCGCGCCGCGCGCCGCCGGTCGAGGACCGCAGCACGCGCAGCCCTGCCGCGGCGGCAAATGCAGCGGCCGGCGCCCCTGGTGCGGCGTCGGCCAGCGCGCCCGAGGCGCCGAAGCCGCTGCCCGGCGCCGAGAACGCCGGCAAGCCGGGCTACTACACCGTCAAGCCCGGTGACACGATGATCCGCATCGGGCTCGAGAGCGGTCAGAACTGGCGCGACATCGCGCGCTGGAACGACATGGAGAACGTCAACATCATCGAAGTGGGCCAGGTGCTGCGCGTGGTGCCACCGGCGGTCGATCCGACGGTCGTCGCTGCCAAGCCGGTGGCCAGCACGCGGGTCGAGGCACGGCCTCTCGATGCGAAGCCCGGGACCGCCGCATCGGCGCCGGCGGCCGGCGCCTCGGGCAGTGCCGCGGCCGCGCCCGCCAGCGCAACTCCTGCGCCGGCAGCCGCCGGCAAGGACGACGACGAACTGAACTGGGCCTGGCCGGCGGGCGGCCCGGTGCTCGCGAACTACGACGAGGCGCGCAACAAGGGCGTCGCGATCGGCGGCAAGGCCGGCGACCCGGTGATGGCGGCGGCCGACGGCCGTGTCGTGTACGCTGGCTCGGGACTGCGGGGTTATGGCAACCTCGTGATCGTGAAGCACAACGCCACCTACCTGACCGCCTATGCGCACAACCAGACCCTGCTGGTCAAGGAAGAGCAGCCCGTGAAGCGCGGCCAGAAGATCGCCGAGATGGGTGCGACCGACGCAGAGCGGGTGCAACTGCACTTCGAGATCCGCAAGCTGGGCAAGCCGGTCGATCCGGTGAAGCTGTTGCCTCCCCGTTAGCGACCCCTGCCGAACATGAGCACCAGGAAGCCTCCCTTGCCCAGCAACGGACACGCGCTTCCTGATGCGGGGCGCGCGCCCGCCGGCGATTGGCGGGAGCCGCCTGCCTTGGGTGCCGCAGACCTGCCGAACGGCCTCGACGAGGCCCAGGAACCGGTGCCGGACAGCCTGCCGCTGGTTGCCGGCGAGGGCGAGGTCGGCAACACGCTGCAGACCTACCTGAGAGAGATCCGCCGCGCGCCGCTGTTCACGCCGGGTGAGGAGTTCGCGATGGCCACCCGCGCGCGCGCGGGTGATTTCGCGGCGCGCCAGCAGATGATCGAACGCAATCTGCGTCTCGTCGTCAGCATCGCGAAGAGCTACCTCAGCCGCGGCCTGCCGATGACCGATCTGATCGAGGAAGGCAACCTCGGCCTGATGCACGCGATCGGCAAGTTCGAGCCGGAGCGGGGCTTTCGTTTCTCGACCTACGCGTCGTGGTGGATTCGCCAGAGCATCGAGCGCGCGATCATGCACCAGGCCCGGCTGGTTCGGCTGCCGGTGCACGTGGTGCGCGAACTCAACCAGGTGCTGAGGGCGCGGCGGGCGCTCGAAGGCGAGGCGGCGGCCGGCGCCGACGGCCGTGCGGTGCGCGTCGACGAGATCGCCGCGGCACTGGGCCGCCCGGTGGCCGAGGTGGCCGAACTGCTTCGTTTTGCCGAGCAGCCCACCTCGCTGGATGCACCGCTCGAGCGCCAGGCGGGCAACGGTGCCGAGACGCTGGGCGACATGGTGGCCGATGACCAGGCCACCGACCCGCTCGGCCACACCCTGAGCCACGAGCTCGACGTGTTGCTGCAGCACGGACTCGGCGAGCTCAGCGAGCGCGAGCGCGAGGTGCTGGCCGGCCGCTACGGCCTGCACGATCGCGAACCCGAGACGCTGGAAGTGCTGGCCGAGCGCCTGGGTCTCACGCGTGAGCGCATCCGCCAGATCCAGCAGGAGGCCTTGCTCAAGCTCAAGCGCCGGATGGCCCGCGACGGCGTGAACCGCGATTCGATCTTCTGAACGGCCGCAGCGGCCGAACCGGGGACGGGCGGGCCCAGAACCTAGAATCCGGGCAGATTCCAGGAAGCCCGATGAGCATCAAGAGCGACAAGTGGATCCGGCGCATGGCCGAGCAGCACGGCATGATCGAGCCCTTCGAGCCGGGCCAGGTGCGCAACGCCCCCGACGGCCACAAGATCGTCAGCTACGGCACCAGCAGCTACGGCTACGACATCCGCTGTGCGCCCGAATTCAAGGTCTTCACGAACATCTACAGCACGGTGGTCGATCCGAAGAACTTCGACGAGCGCAGCTTCGTCGACATCGAGGCCGACGTGTGCGTGATCCCGCCGAACAGCTTCGCACTGGCGCGCACTGTCGAGTACTTCCGCATCCCGCGCAACGTGCTGACCATCTGCCTGGGCAAGAGCACCTACGCGCGCTGCGGCATCATCGTCAACGTCACGCCCTTCGAGCCCGAGTGGGAAGGCTATGTGACGCTGGAGTTCAGCAACACCACGCCGCTGCCGGCCAAGATCTACGCGGGCGAGGGCTGCGCCCAGGTGTTGTTCTTCGAGAGCGACGAGGTCTGCGAGACCTCGTACAAGGACCGCGGTGGCAAGTACCAGGGGCAGCGGGGCGTGACCTTGCCCAAGACCTAGCGTTGGTGGCGCCGCTGCGTTGTGGCGGTGTGGAGCGGGCGCCGCGCCGGTCCGCTGTGTTGCGTTCATGTCCCCCGAGCCCGCCCTCCGGCCGGGCTCTCCTCCTCTACTTCACTTCACATAGCGGCCCGTCACGGCGCTTCGATGCATCGCGGTGTGCTGGGGTTTGAAGACCTTCGCACGTCACGATGGTGCGCCCTGGTCAGCAGCGCTCCGCCTGTAGGAAGTTGCCTGACACCGCACTTCCGCTCCACGCAGCAAGCGCTCAACTGCCGAGGCTTCGGCGGTGTTTTCGGTGCATCGCGGTCCGGTGACTTTCCTAAGCTGGCGATATCGAAATGCCATGTTCCGTGGCATTGGAGCCGACCATGAACCCGCGCGACCTGCCTGCCGATTACCACGACCTGCCGACGATGCCGGCCGAACTGCTGACCGAGTTCGACGACACCGGCTTCGCATCGATCGACGATGTCGCCTGCACCCGCCTGGGCGTGAAGGCTTCGCAGACACCGCTGTCGGTCGACGTGTGGAGCCTGTCTCGCTTTCGGGCCCTGATGGCGCAGGAGGGCTGGCCCGTGCACACGGGCCGCATGCTGTTCGACCGCGTCTATGCGCACGAGCGCCTGGCCTTCGCCCACAGCAGTGCGAACGAAACGCTGCGCGGGCTGGCGCTGGACCTGTTCCGCCGCATGCACGCCGAAGACGGCCTGTCGCACTGACGCCCGCCGCGCCGCGGCCCCCCAAAAGCCCTCAGACGCCGCACCGCGAAGGTGGTGCGGCCGGCAGTACCATGCGCCGCATCGAAGCGGGCTTCGGAGGGCGGCATGAAATGGGACGGCCAGGAACAGAGCGACAACGTCGAGGACCGCCGCGACTCGGGCGGCCGGGGCGGGTTGCCGATCGGCGGGCGCGGCATCGGGGTCGGCACGATCGTCGTCGCGCTGGTGGCCGGCTGGATCTTCGGCATCAACCCGCTGACCGTCCTCGGCATCCTGAGTGGCGGGGGCGGGGCGCCGTCGGCACAGGTGGCCGACGGGCCGCCACAGGCGCCGCCGGCCAATGACGAACAGGCGCGCTTCGTCTCGGTGGTGCTGCGCAGCACCGAGCAGGTCTGGACCGAGGTGTTCCAGAGCGGGCAGGCCAGCTACGTCCGGCCGAAACTGGTGCTGTTCCGCGGCGCTACGGCCACGGCCTGCGGCACCGGTCAGAGCGCGATGGGGCCGTTCTACTGCCCCGGCGACCAGCAGGTCTACCTCGACCTCGGGTTCTTCGACACCCTGAAACAGCGCCTCGGCGCGCCGGGCGATTTCGCGCAGGCCTATGTGATCGCGCACGAGGTCGGCCACCACGTGCAGCAATTGCTCGGCATCAGTGAAAAGGTCGAGGCCGCGCGGCGCGGCGGCAGCGAAGCCCAGGCCAATGCGATGAGCGTGCGCCTGGAACTGCAGGCCGACTGCTTCGCGGGCGTGTGGGCCAACCGCTCGCAGCAGGCCAAGCAGTGGCTGGAGCAGGGCGATGTCGAAGAGGCGCTGAACGCGGCGTCGCAGATCGGCGACGACACGCTGCAAAAGCGCAGCCAGGGCCAGATCGTGCCGGAGAGCTTCACCCACGGCAGCAGCGCGCAGCGCGTGAGCTGGTTCAAGCGCGGCATGCAGACGGGCCGCATCGCCGACTGCAACACCTTCGAGGCCGGCCGAGTCTGAACCCGGCACCGCGGCGCGCTCGCCGCATCGGACGGTCAGGTGAGGGCGCTATTTCGAGACGGGCTCGCCGATCTCGACCTGCAATCCGCTCGCGCCCACCGTGACCGGTGCCGAGAGCCCTTGCAGGTCGCCGGCCTGAGGCAGGGCATTGCCGCTGCGCGACAGCCGCGCGCCGACGATGACGCGCGTCGCGCCCGACAGTTTCGCGGCCGGCGACATCGACAGGCTGTCGTCGAGCGTGAACTGCAGCGGCAGATCCTTGGCGCGCTTGCGCAGGATGGCCAGCGGCATGCGCGGACCGTCGACCGCGCGTGCGAACACGAACAGCGTGTCATCGGGCGCGACACGGTCCTTCAGCGACGGTGCGAGCCGGACGGTGCCGCTCACCCGGGCTCCCGTCGCACCGGAAGCCGCAGCGTCGACGGCAGGCGCCGTCGCTGCAGCAGGCGGCAGGCCGGCAAGCTGGCGCGCCTGCGCGATGCTGGCCTGGATCTGCGCGGCGAACGGGCTGTCGGCCGGCTCGACGCGGGCCAGCGCTTCCCAGTACCGGGCCGCCGCGGCGTACTCCTTGCGATCGAAGGCCAGCATGCCGGCGAAGGCCAGCGCCTTCGGATTTGCGGCGTCGAGCTCGAGGGCCCGCTTCACGAGTTGCGCCGGCTCGCCCTGGATCGCCTGCCGGTCTGTCGCGACCAGCGAGGCCGCGAAGTCGACGAGCAGCGCGGCATCGTCGGGCTGCAGCGGCACCGCCTTCCTGAACGCCCCGACCGCTTCGGCATGGCGGCCCAGCGCCGCGTAGGAGCGCGCGAGCATCTGCCAGCCGGTCGCGTCGTCGGGCCGCGACTTCATGCGCTCGGCCAACTGGTCGACCATCGCGGCCACCTGTGCCAGGGCCTGTTCGTTCGGCGTGCCGCTCGCGCCGTCTTGCGCCGGGGCGGCGGCCGACCTCGCGCCGGGGCCTTCGGTCGCACGCTCGGGCGCGCCGAGCCAGCCATAGCCGGGGCCGACGATGACGAGCACGAACACCGCCAGCGCCGCGGCGAGGCCGAACGATCGCCGCGGCGGTGCACTCGCCGCCTTGTCGTCGGTCGTCGCGGCGGCCCGCCACAGCGGCCGGGTCAGCCAGATGATCGCGGCGGCGCTCAGCGCGGCCGTCAGCAGCAGGAATGCAGGGGTCATGGGGACACGCCGTCCTCGGCGGCATCGGCTTCGTCGGGCTCGAACTGGTCGTCGCTCAGGCGCGCGCGCCGGCGCAGCACCAGCACCAGCGCCGCGAAGCCGCTCACCAGCAGCACCGCTGGGCCGAACCACAGCAGCCAGGTGATCGCCTTGACGGGCGGGCGGTAGAGCACGAAGTCACCGTAGCGGTCGGTCATGTACTGCAGGATCTGGGCGTCGCTGCGGCCTTCGCGCAGCATCACGCGCACCTGCTGCCGCAGGTCGACCGCGAGATCGGCGTTGGAATCGGCGATGGTCTGGTTCTGGCACACGAGGCAGCGCAACTCCGCCGCGATGCGCAGCATCCGCGCTTCGGTTGCGGGATCGGCGGCGGCCGGGGCCGCATCCTTCGCGACGGCGGCCCACGAACCCAGGCACAGCAAGAGGGCGACGACCCACCTAACCATTGAGTTCCTTCAACAGCGGCTGGATCCGGGTCTGGATGACCTCGGGTGTCAGCGGCCCGATGTGCTTGAGGCGCACCAGGCCCTGCTTGTCGATCACGAAGGTCTCGGGCACGCCGTAGACGCCGAAGTCGATGCCGACGCGCCCCTCGGCGTCGAAGGCCGACGCTTCGTACGGATTGCCGAAGCGGCCCAGCCAGTCCAGGCCCGCGGGCCGGGTGTCCTTGTAGTTCAGGCCGATCACCGGCACGAGCCTGGCTTGCGAGAACGCCATCAGGGTGGGGTGCTCCTCGCGACAGGCGACGCACCACGAGGCCCACACATTGAGCATCCATACCCGGCCCAGCATGTCGTCGCGGCGGATCGTCTGGTTCGCGTCGTCCAGCCGCGCGAGTGCGAAGCCCGGTGCCGGCTTGCCGATCAGCGGCGAGGGCAGCTCGTGTGGCGCCAGGCCGAGCCCGCGCCACAGGAAGAAGACGAGCACGGCGAAGAGTCCCAGCGGGACGATGAAGCGCAGGCTCTTCATCATGCCAAGGCGCTGCCGGGCTGCAGCTGGGCCTGCCGCTGTTTCGCGCGGTAGCGTCGGTCGCTCGCGGCCAGCGCGCCGCCGAGCGCCATCAGCAGGCAGCCGCCCCAGATCCAGTTGACGAAGGGCTTGAAGTAGACGCGCACGATCCAGCTGCCCCCGGCGACCGGCTCGCCCAGCGACACGTAGAGATCGCGCGTGAAGCCGCGGTCGATCGCGGCTTCGGTCATCGGATTGCGCTGCACGCGGTAGATCCGTTTTTCCGGCTGCATCAGGGCCACCGGGCGGCCGCCGCGCGTCACCTCGATCAGGCCCTGCACGCCGTCGTAGTTGGGTCCCTGCACCTGCTTCAGGCCGCGAAAGGCGAACACGTAGCCGGCCGCCTCGGTGGTGTCGCCGACGGCCATCTTCACGTCGCGTTCGAGCTGGTAGGTCGTGACCATGCTGACCCCGAACGCGAACACGGCCACACCGAGGTGCGCCAGCATCATGCCCAGCGTCGCGCGCGGTAGCAGGCGCGCGCGCGCGAGCAGCTTCATCGGCAGGCCACCGGCCGGCCGCAGGCGCTCCCACAGGTCGATGGCAATGGCGCCGACGATCCAGAAGCTCATCAGGAAACCGAGCGTCGCGCCCAGCGCGATGCGGCCGGCGAGCCAGCCGGTGGCCAGCGCCGCGACGACCGCGACGGCGGCGGCCCAGCGCAGCCGGCGGGCCAACCCGGGCAGTTCGGCCTGCTTCCAGCGCGCCAGCGGCCCCACACCGAGCAGGAAGGCCACCGGCGCCATCAGCGGCACGAAGACCGTGTCGAAGTAGGGCGGTCCGACCGAGATCTTGCCCAGGCCCAGCGCATCGAGCAGCAAGGGATAGAGCGTGCCCAGCAGCACCGACAGCATGGCCACCACGAACAGCACGTTGTTGGCGAGCAGCATCGATTCCCGCGAGACCGGGCCGAAGCGCGCCCCGAGCCCGACCTTGGGCGCGCGCCAAGCGTACAGCGCGAGCGAGCCGCCGATCACGACGACGAGGAAGACGAGGATGAACAGGCCGCGCTGCGGGTCGGTGGCGAAGGCATGGACCGAGGACAGCACACCCGAGCGCACGAGGAAGGTGCCGAGCAGCGACAGCGAGAAGGCAACGATCGCGAGCAGCACCGTCCACGACTTGAAGGCGCCGCGCTTCTCCGTGACCGCCAGCGAATGGATCAGCGCCGTGCCGGCCAGCCAGGGCATGAAGGAGGCGTTCTCCACCGGGTCCCAGAACCACCAGCCGCCCCAGCCGAGCACGTAATAGGCCCAGGTGCTGCCGAGCATGATGCCGACCGTCAGGAAGGCCCAGGCGGCCGTCGTCCACGGCCTCGTCCAGCGCGCCCAGGTGGCATCGAGCGTGCCGCCCAGCAGCGCCGCCACGGCGAACGAGAAGGCCACCGAGAAGCCCACGTAGCCCATGTAGAGCATCGGCGGGTGGATGATCATGCCGGGGTCCTGCAGCAGCGGGTTCAGGTCGTTGCCGTCGGGCGGCACCGGGAACAGGCGCTCGAAGGGGTTGGACGTGACGAGCATGAACAGCAGGAAGCCCGCGCTGATCAGCCCCATCACCGCGAGGAGGCGCGCCACCACCGGCGTGGGCAGGTGGCGGCTGCGCTGCGCCACGGCGAGCATCCAGGTGCACAGCATCAGCAGCCACAGCAGCAGCGAGCCTTCATGGCCGCCCCAGGTGGCTGCGACGCGGTAGAACAGCGGCAGCGCGCTGTTGGAATTGCTCGCCACGTAGAGCACCGAGAAGTCGTTGCGCACGAACGCGCTCACCAGGCACGCGAAGGCCAGCGCGACGAGCATGAACTGCGTCTGCGCCGCCGGCCGCGCCAGCGCCATCCAGTCGGCACGGCCGCGCGCCGCACCGGCCAGCGGCAGCGTGCCCTGGATCAGCGCCACCGCCAGCGCCAGCAGCAGTGCGACCTGGCCGAGTTCGGGAATCATCGCGATGTCTCCTTGACGACCGTTGCGCTGATCTTCTCGTTGCGTGCGCCGGCCTGCTTCAGCGCGGCGGCGGCCTCGGGCGGCATGTAGTTCTCGTCGTGCTTGGCGAGCACTTCGCGCGCCACGAACACGCCGTCCGCACCCAGCTGGCCCTGGGCGACGACGCCCTTGCCTTCCTTGAACAGGTCCGGGAGGATGCCCTGGTAGCGCACCGGGATGCTCTGCACGGTGTCGGTCACGACGAAGCGCACCACCAGGCCGTCGCGCTGCACGCTGCCGCTGTCGACCAGGCCGCCCAGGCGGAAGGTGCGGCCCAGCGGCGCTTCCTTCGCCGCCACCTGGGCCGGCGAGTAGAAGAACACTAGATTGCTCTGGAAGGCGTCGAGCACCAGCGCCGCCGCCACGCCGACGGCCGCGACGATGCCGACGATGAGGGCGAGGCGCTTGTGGCGGGGCTTCATGCTGGCAGGTCCGAGTCCGGCGCTTCGCAGGCCCGCTCCAGCGCTTGGCGCTGTCGCCGTGCGGCCAGCCAGGGCTCCGCCGCCATCAGCAGCGCGGTGACGGCATACGAGCCCCACACGTAGAGGCCGTAGCCGCCCATGTCGAAGAACGCCGATGCGCTGTGCCATTCCATGCCTACTGCTCCCCCGCTGCTCTCTCGGCCGTCGCCAGCGCGCGCACCCAGTCCGCATGCGCTTCGCGTTCCAGCACGATGGCACGGGCGCGCATGAACACCACCGCAAAAGCGTACGCCCAGAACGCGAAAGTCATCAACAGCATTGCCGTCAGCATGGTGGCTGCCATCTTGGGCGCGGCGGTCATCGTGACCGTGGCGCCCTGGTGGAGCGTATTCCACCAGCGCACCGAGAAGTAGATGATGGGGACATTCACCGCGCCGACGATCGCCAGCAGGGCGCCGGCACGGTTGCCGCGTCGCACGTCGTCGATCGCTTCGACCAGCGCGATGTAGCCGAGGTAGAGGAACAGCAGGATCAACTCCGAGGTCAGGCGTGCGTCCCACACCCACCATGCGCCCCAGGCCGGCTTGCCCCAGAAGGCCCCGGTCCACAGCGCGATGAAGGTGAACAGGGCGCCGGTCGGTGCGAGCGCATGCGCCAGCATGAAGGCCATGCGGGCATTGAACATCCAGCCGACGGCGGCCCAGAACGCCATCGCGAGGTAGATCACCATCGACATCCAGGCCGCCGGCACGTGGATGAAGATGATGCGGTAGGACTCGCCCTGCTGCGCATCGGTGGGCGCGACGAAGAAGCCGACGTAGAGCCCGGCCACGGCCAGCGGCACGGCCGCGGCCCACAGCCAGGGCACGAGCCGGCCGGCCAGCGCGTGAAAACGCGACGGCGCGGCGAAGGTGAACCAGCGGATGCGCTCTGCCACGCCTGGTTACTCCAATGAAATGCGCAAGGCCGCGGCGGCGGCGGGCGGCGCCGTCAGCGCCGTGAGGATCAGCAACGCTGCGAGGATGGAGAAGTGTCCGCCGGGCGACTGGCCGGCGTCGACCGCGGCGACCGCCCCGGTGCCGAAGATCAAGGCCGGAATGGTGAGCGGCAGCACCAGCAGCAGCAGCAGCACGCCGGCGCTGCGCAGTCCCAGCGTCAGCGCCGCGCCGACCGAGCCCAGCAGGCTCAGCACCGGCGTGCCCAGCAGCAGCGAGACGACCAGCGTGCCGAGCGCGGCCCGGCTCATGTCGAACAGCAGGCCCAGCAGCGGCGCCGCGGCGATCAGCGGCAGGCCGCTCAAGGTCCAGTGCGCGGCCGACTTGGCCGCGGCGATCACGACCGCGCTGTGGCCCGACAGCAGCATCTGCTCGAGCGAGCCGTCGGCGAAATCGCCGGCATACAGCTGAGAGACCGACAGCATCGCCGCCAGCAGCGCGCAGACCCAGGCGAGCGCGGGGGCCAGCAGGCGCAGGGTCTGCGGCTCCGGTCCCACCCCCAGGGGGAAGAGGCTGGCCGTGACGACGAAGAACGCGACCGGCATCAGCGTCTCGACGCGCCGGCGCATGGCGAGGCGCAGGTCGCGCATGTACAGCGCCATGAACAGGTCCCGCATGTCAGGCAAAGCCGTCCAGGTCGACTTCGCGGGGCCGCAGCCTGGCCGTGTCCAGGGGCAGGTGGCTGGTCAGCAGCACGCCGCCGCCGCGCTTCACGTGCGCGACCAGCAGGTCGTTCAGGCGCTCCACGCCATCGACGTCGAGCGCATCGAACGGTTCGTCGAGCAGCCACAACGGCGCTTCGTCCTGGTCCTCGACCGCGAGTCGTGCCAGCGCGACACGCCGCCGCTGACCTTGTGACAAGGTGCGAACCATCGCGTGGCGACGACCGTGCAGCCCCATGTGCTCGAGCGCAGCGTGCACCGCCTGCGGCCCGCAGGCGCGGCCGTGCAGGCGCAGCAGGAACTGTAGGGACTCGCCGACCGTCAGGTCGTCCTTCAGCGCGTTCGCGTGGCCGATGAACACGAAGCGCCGGCCGGGTTGCGACGCGGGCAGGCCGTCCCGCAGGATCGAGCCCTCTTCAGGCGTGGCAAGCCCGGTGGCCAGGCGCAGCAGGCTGGTCTTGCCGCGCCCGTTGCGTCCGCGCAGCCAGACGATCTCTCCATTCGACACCTCGAAAGCGAGCCCCTTGAACAGCAGTCGGCTGCCTCGCCGGCAGGCCAGGCCCGTGGCGGACAGGCGCGGTGCATCGGCAGACGGCGAGGCTGGTTGCGGCAACACGGAATGCTGGAGGTCGCGAGGGGTCGGTGGATGGCGCGGCGCCCGGGGCGGCGCGCGAAGCGTGCCGACTGTACTGCGGCGGCGGTCCGGCGAAGACGGTGTCGCCGCCGGATTGCAGGCGATCCGGTTGCTCTTGCTCACATCTGAATCGTCTCCACGCAGACAAGCACAAATACGCCGGCAAATCATCTGCGACAGCGTGTAAGCGCCAGACGAAATGCCAACTATTGACGCGTTTTGGAGCGCTCGACGCGAGAGTATTCGTCCGCCCTGAACAGCAGGCGGTCGCTGCGGCGGGGAATCGATAAATGGGCCCACGAGGAGTCGGTGGGCGTCAACAGAAAAGACCAGGGGAGAGCGCGTCATGTCCATGTTCGGCTTGTCGAAGGTCGGCCACCGTGCCGCGGGTTGCGTCCGCGTTCCGGCCGGCCTCCCGGCCCATGGCGGCTGGATGCGGCGCGAGGAGGCCATCATGGGCACCGCGGTGAGCGTCGATCTGTGGGGCGACGATCGCGCCGCCGCCGAAGCCGCGATCGACGCGGTGATGGGCGAGATGCACCGCATCGACCGCTGCATGAGTCCGTTCAAGCCGGACTCCGAGCTGTCGCGCATCAACCGCGAGGCGGCGGCGCATCCGGTGCCGGTCGGCGAGGAGATGTTCGGCCTGCTGGCCCGGTCCCTCGAGTTCTCGCGCTGCTCCGATGGGGCATTCGACATCACCTACGCCGGCGCCGGCCACCTGTACGACTACCGCCAGCGCGTGCGTCCGACCGACGAGGCGCTGGTGCAGGCCTGCGCGGCCGTCGGCTACCGGCATCTGGAACTCGATGCCGGAGCGCGCACGGTGCGCTTCGCTCGCGAAGGCCTGCGCATTGACCTGGGCGGCTTCGCGAAGGGGCATGCCGTCGACAACGCGGCGGCGATCCTTGCACGCCGCGGCATCCGCCATGCCTTCGTCAGCGCGGGCGGCGACAGCCGCGTCATCGGCGATCGGCGCGGGCGCCCCTGGACGATCGGCGTGCGCGATCCGCGGCGGCCGGGCGAGATCGTGGCACTGCTGCCGCTCGAGGACGTGGCGGTCTCCACCTCGGGGGACTACGAGCGCTATTTCGATGCGGCCGACGGCGTGCGCTGCCACCACATCCTCGACCCGAAGACCGGCAAGTCGCCGGACGGCGTGCGCAGCGTGACCATCATCGCTCCGGACGGACTCACCAGCGAAGGCCTGTCGAAGTGCCTGTTCGTGATGGGCGTCGAGCGGGGCATGCGGCTCGTCGATTCGCATGCCGGCGTCGACGCGGTGGTGGTCGACGCGGCCGGTGCGCTGCACTACTCGTGCGGGCTGCTCGCCGATGGCGCGCAGCCGCGGCAGTGAGACAAGAACTTGAAATACCTCTCGCTCGTTGATTGCATCGATCAGGAGACCAGGATGAACAAGCCGGGAAGAGAACAAGCGCTGGCCTGTGCCGCCGTCACGCTGGGCGTGCTGCTCGCCGCCTGCGGCAGCGGCGGCGGCAGCGATTCGGCGACCGTCACGGTCCAGGGCGACGTGCCGATCGCCTACGTGATGCGGGCCAACACGATGCGCATGAACCCGACCAACGGCGCGCCGACCGCACCGGGGGGCGACCTGATGATCCGCGAGAAGTCCTCGCCCAGCGCACCGGAGCACAACATCACCGCGCAGTTCACGCAGGGGCAGGGCGACGCGTCCGACCCCGAGGTCTCGTACGACGGCAAGAAGATCGTGTTCGCGATGCGCTGCCCGACGACGAACACCGCGACGATCGGCGGCCAGCCGGCCTGCACCGGCCGCTGGAACATCTGGGAATACGACATGACCACCGGGGGCTACACCGGCGGCAGCTTCAAGCGCCTGACGAGCTCGACGCAGGACGACGACGTCGACCCCGCCTACCTGCCGGCCGGCCGCGGCTTCGTGTTCTCGTCGAACCGCCAGACCAAGTCGAAGACGACGCAGGCGCTGGGGCAGACCTACTACGCGCTCGACGAGTACGAGCGCGAGCGCGTCTTCAACCTGCACACGATGACCGCCAACGGCGTGAACATCCAGCAGATCTCGTTCAACCAGAGCCACGACCGCAACCCGGTGGTGCGCCCGAACGGCGACATCCTGTTCTCGCGCTGGGAGCACGTGGGTGACCGCAACCGCTTCGCGATCTTCCGCACCAAGCCGGACGGCACCGACATGTTCGTGCTCTACGGCGCGCACAGCCCGGGCAACAGCTTCCTGCACCCGCGCGACATGGACCCGGCCGGTCCCTACAAGGGCTTCCTGACCTCGTCGCTGATGTCGCTGTCGGGCACCAACGAAGGCGGCGCGCTGATGCTGGTCGATGCCGCGAACTATTCCGAACAGGACACGCCGGCGAACCGGACCGTGCAGCCCCAGGGCGGCCAGGCGCAAATCACCGCGCAGGCGCTCAATGACGGGCGCGGCCTGTCGCGCTACGGCCGCGTCACCACGCCCTTCCCGTTGTGGGACGGCACGAACCGCGTCCTGGTGGGCTACCGGCCCTGCGAAGTGACCCGCAACGGCAACGTGGTGTCCTGCGCGACGCTGACGACGGCCGAGCTGGCCCGGCTCGACGACGAGAACCGCACCGAGGCGCAGATTGCCGCCGATCCGGTGCAGGACAACGTGCCGCCGTCCTATGCGGTCTACATGTACGACCCGGCGAAGCAGACCTGGCTGAACGTCGCCGCGCCACCGGCGGGATTCATGTACACCGACCCGGTCGCGCTGCAGCAGCGTGCCGAGCCGAACGCCGCCGACCCGACCAACGTCGACGCGACGCTCGCGGCGCAGAACATGGCCTTGATCGAGGTGCGCAGCGTCTATGACACCGACGGCCTCGACCGCATGGGCACCTCGATGCTGGCCGCCGCCGACCTGCCGGCCGGCTGCACCACCGCGATCGCCAAGACCGCGCCGACCGACACGCTGGACACGCGTGCCCAGGTGGCCGACCTGCTGCGCATCAAGGACCCGGCCGACCCGGCCTACGGCTGCGCGCCGGCGCGCTTCGTGCGCGCGGTGCGCGCGGTGGCGCCGCAGTCCAACATGATGGGCATGCGCGAAGCGATCGGCGAGACCGATTTCGAGCCGCAGCAGATCCTCGGCTACGCGCCGGTCGAGCCTGACGGCTCCTTCAAGCTGAAGGTGCCGGCCGACACGCCGCTGGCGCTGGCGATCGTCGACGCCAAGGGCCGTGGCATCCAGACCCACCTGAACTGGATCCAGGTCCGCCCCGGCGAACGCCGCACCTGCGACGGCTGCCACAGCCCGCGGCGCGGCGCGGCGCTGAACGCCAACGCCATCGTCAACACGCTGGCGAGCGCGCTGCTGCCGTCGATGTCCAGTGCCCACCAGTCCGGCGAGACCATGGCCTCGCTGCGCACGCGGCTCGACCCGACCGCGCTGAGCCTGGGCGCCGACATGGTCTACACCGACATCTGGGCCGACACCGGTCACGGTGGCGTCGCTCGGGCCCCGATCACGGTGCGCTACACCGGCAACGCCAATCCGGCGGACGACCTGCAGACGCCGGCGCCGGTCAACGGCATCATCAACTACGCCGAGCACATCCAGCCGCTGTGGGCACGCAACCGCGGTGCGGCCACCTGCACGGGCTGCCACAGCGACCCGGCCAAGCTCTCGCTGCAGGGCACGACCAGCGGCACCGGGCGCCTGCTCTCCTACGACGAGCTGCTGATCGGCGACCCGGTGATCGACACCGCCACCGGCTTGCCGGTGACCCGCATCGAGGACGGCGTGCCGGTGATCGTGCGCGGCGCCGCGGTGGTCGAGACCATGACCGGCAACGCCGGCGGCCTGGCGCGCAAGAGCCGGCTGACCGAGATCCTGTTCGGCGAGGAGCTGATGGCCGGCGCCGCGGCGCGCACCGCGCATCCCAGCCCGCCGGGCACGGCGCCCAACCACGCGACGCTGCTCAACGCCGCCGAGAAGCGCCTCGTGACGGAGTGGATGGACCTCGGGGGCCAGTACTACAACGACCTGACCAGCAGCCCGAGCGTCGTCAACGTCGCCGCCGCGCTGAATCAGGCTTCGTTCGAGGCCCAGGTGCAGCCGGTGCTGCGCGCGAGCTGCTCGGCCGGCTGCCACCAGCCGGGCGGCAATGCCGGTGCGGCGCAGACCACGCCGTCCTATGCGCGCAACCGCTTCATCCTCACCGGCGATCCGGCAGGCGACTTCAACGTCACGCTGACGATGATCTCCGACACCTGCAACGCGGCCTCGAACTACCTGCTGAGCCGGCCGTCGACCGTGCCGCATCCGGCCGGCGCGGCCGGGCAGAGCGCCGCGGTGCTGCCGGTCGGCAGCGCCGGCTACACGGCGATCGCGAACTGGATCTCAAGCGGATGCACACCATGACGAGAACGATGCCCGGGCCGCGGCATGTCGGGCGGCGCCCGGCGCGCCGCGCCATCGTGCCGCTGGCCGCCCTGCTGCTGGCCGGCTGCGGTGGCGGCGGCAACCCGCTCGGCAATCCGCCGGACGTGAACAACAGCGGTGGCGTGACCGGCCAGAAGCTGTCGTTCATCTACTTCCAGAAGTGCATCAACCCGATCTTCCAGGCGCAGCTGCAGATCAACATCAACGGCGTGATCTCGACCAACAGCTGCGCCGGCTCGGGCTGCCACGACAACGCCAACGGCACCGGCGGCGCGTTCCGCGTGCTGCCCTCGGCCACGCAGGTCGACCTCGCGAATGCCGCCAACACGCCCGACGTGGTCCGGGCCAGCGACATGTACAAGAACTTCTACTCGGCGCAGGGCGAGGTCATCCCCGGCTCGCCCGCCACCAGCCGGCTGGTGAACAAGCCGCAGGTGCTGGGCGTGCTGCACGGCGGCGGCCTGATCTTCGCGAACGACCAGGACCCGAACGTCAAGCTGCTGCAGTACTGGATCAGCCACCCGTCGCCGCAGGGGCAGGACGAGTTCAGCGTCGCCGGCAACAGCATGTTCACGCCGGCCGATCCGGCCACCGGCAGTTGCAACACCCAATGAATCGTCAGAACCCACCCCTTTGCGGCTGGCGCAGCGCGTTCGCACGCACCGGCCTGGCGCTGTTCCTGGTCGCCGCCGCGGCGGCCCACTCGCCGGCGGTTCGCGCCGCCGACGCGAACGCCGACACCGACGCGGACGCCGACGTCGAGCGCGTGCAGGTGGCCGACCCCTACATCGAGCTGCACACCGGCCCCGGCCGCGGCTACCCGGTCCACTTCGTCGCTGCGCGCGAGGAGTGGATCGCGATCACGCTGCGCCATACCGACTGGTACAAGGTGCGCACCGCCGGCGGCAAGGTCGGCTGGGTGCACCGCCGGCAGCTCGAGACCACGCTGACCGAGGCGGGCGGCAAGAAGACCTTCCGCGACATCGCGATCGACGACTACCTCGGCCGTCGCGTCCAGCTCGGCGCGGCCTGGGGACGCTTCAAGTCGGAGCCGATGCTCAAGTTCTGGGCCAGCTACAAGCTGTCGGAGACGCTGAGCGTCGAGGGCACGCTGGGCCAGGTGCAGGGCCTCTACTCCGGCACCGACTTCTGGCACGTGAACGTGCTCGCCGAGCCCTGGTCGGACCAGCGGCTGTCGCCGTTCTTCGGCATCGGCCTGGGCAAGTTCAAGAACTTCCCGAACCAGAGCCTGGTCGGCGCGTCGGTCACCGACGCCAAGCTCGGGAATGCCGGCATCGGTGCGCTCTACCACGTGTCCGAGCGCCTCGTGCTGCGCGTCGATTACACGATCTACACCGCCTTCATCGCCGACACCCGCACCGGTGAATACCGCGCGGTCACCGCCGGCCTTTCCTTCTTCTTCTAACGAGAACACCATGACCGGAAGAACCCACGCCCTGCCGCTGCTGACGACGGCGTTCGCTGCCGCCCTGACGAGCCTGCTCGCCGCAGCGCCCGCGACGGTGGCGGCCCAGAGCCAGCCAGCGAACAACGAGCAGGTCATCGTGCCCGAGGTCGACCGGCGCGAGGTCAAGCTGCCGCGCTTCCCGTCGAACGACTTCGAACTCGGTGTGTTCACCGGCACCTACGCGACCGAGAACTTCGGCTCCAGCATCGTCGGTGGCGTGCGCCTCGGGTACCACATCACCGAGGACTTCTTCGTCCAGGGCGTCTACGCGCAGACCAAGGTCAGCGACGAGGCGTTCCGGCAGGTGCTGCCCGGCGGCGTGTTCACCGACGAGGAGGAGAAGCTCAGCTACTACAACCTGTCGGTCGGCTACAACGTGCTGCCCGGCGAGGTCTTCCTTGGCAGGAAGCGGGCCAAGGCCACCGCCGTCTACGTGATCGGCGGCATCGGCAGCACCAAGTTCAACGACCAGCGGCGCCAGACCTTCAACTTCGGCCTCGGCATGCGCCTGATGCTCGCCGACTGGGCCGCGGTGCAGGTCGACATGCGCGACCACCTCTTCTCGCTCGACATCCTGGGCAAGCGGCAGAGCACGCAGAACCTCGAGCTGACCGCCGGCCTCAGCTTCTTCTTCTGAAAGCGGCCCATGACCACGATCTTGCCCCCCGGACTGCAGCGCATCGCACGGCTGCTCGTCGGTGCGACGCTGGCCGCCTATGCCGGCCTGTGCGCTCCGGCGATCGCGCCGGCCTCGACGGCGCCCGACTTCACGCTGCGCAGCATGAACGGCCCGAACCTGCGCCTGCAGGAGCAGCGCGGCCGGGTCGTGATGGTGAACTTCTGGGCCACCTGGTGCGGACCGTGCCGCCAGGAGATGCCCCACCTCAACCGCCTGTACGAGAAGTACCGCGCCTCGGGCTTCGTGCTGATCGGCGTCAATGTCGACGACGACGCGCGCAAGGCCGCAGACGTGGCCGCCAAGCTGGGCGTGAGCTTTCCGGTGCTGCTGGACACCGACAAGAAGGTGAGCCGCCAGTACGACCTGAGCACGATGCCGTCGACCGTGTTGATCGACCGCGACGGGCGCGTGAAGTACGTCCATCTTGGCTACAAGACCGGCTACGAGGACACCTACGACAAGCAGGTCCGGGAGTTGCTCAAACAATGAAGCCGCTTCGAGTTCTTTCGACCGCGGCCGTGGTCGCCACGCTGCTGGGCGCATCGCTGCTCTCGGGCTGCTCGATCCAGCCGTGGGTCAAGCCGTACGAGCGCGAGCGGCTGGCCGATCCGATCATGCAGTTCTCGCAGGACCCGCTGGTGGACAAGCACCGCGAGCACGTGCGCAGCGTGCGCGAGGGCGCGCGCGGCGCCACCGGCGTGCAGGGGGGTGGCTGTGGCTGCAACTAGTCTGCGGCGTTTGCGCAAGCGGCACTGGTCGCGGCTGGCCGGCCTGCTCGGCAGCGTGCTGGCTGCCGGCGCGGCGCGCGGCGTCGACCTGCCCGAAGACCAGGCGGAGGCGATGGCCCACGTCTACAACGGCGGCGGTGTGACCGCCAGCGGCCCGGCCCTGCTGGTGCGCAAGAGCCTGGCCGACAAGGTGTCGCTGTCGGCGTCCTACTACGTCGATGCGGTGAGCAACGCGTCGATCGACGTCGTCACCACCGCGAGTCCCTACCGCGAGACCCGCACCGAGTACGGCTTCGGTGCCGACTACGTCTATCGCGACGCCAAGCTCACGCTGGCCTTCACGGGCAGCAAGGAGCCCGACTACACGGCCGACACCGCGAGCCTCGACGTGAGCCAGGAAGTCTTCGGCGGCATGACGACCGTGAACCTGGGCTTCACGCGCGGCTCCGACAAGGTCGGCAAGAAGGGCTCGCCCGAGTTCTCCGACCTCGCCAAGCACTGGCAGTACCGCCTGGGCGCGACGCAGATCCTGACCCCGCGCTGGCTGATGAGTGCGAACCTCGAGGTGCTGTCGGACGATGGCTTCCTCGGCAGCCCCTACCGCGTCGCGCGCGTGTTCGGTGCCGCCGTGCCCGAGCGCAACCCGCGCACGCGCTCGGCGCGGGCCGTGAAGTTCCGCGTGGTCGGCGATCTCGGTTCGCGTGACGCGATCCGTGCCGAGTACCGCTATTTCTGGGACACCTGGGCCATCAAGGCGCACACGGTGGAGGTCGGCTACAGCCGCTACTTCGGCGAGCTGTGGCTGGGCGACGCCTTCGTGCGGGCGCACACCCAGGACCACGCGCTGTTCTACAGCGACAACGCGACCGTCGAGACGACCTACATCTCGCGCAACCGCCAGCTGAGCAGCTTCAACGACATCAGCCTGGGCGCCAAGCTGTCCTACACCGTCAAGCAGGTCCCGGGGCAGTACGAGCTCAAGGCCGGCGGCGCCTACGAACTGGTGCGCTACAAGTTCCGCGACTTCACCGACATCCGCAGCGGCGGCCTGTACGGCTTCACCGCCAGCGTCCTGCAGCTCTATGTGTCTGCCACCTTTTGAGAGAGTCCGGCGTATGTTGAGTCGATGCTGCGGCGTGCTCGCCGCGTGGTTCGTGATCGGCGTGGCCGCGGTGCCCTCCGCCTGGGGCGCCGATGCGCCGCCGCCCGCCCCGAGCGCGAGCGAGCCGGCCGGCGGGCTGGACAGCCGCATCCAGGACGTCAAGGGCGACGTGATCCGCCTCAACCGCGACCTGCTGGTGCTGGAGGAGGAACTGCTGTTCCCGGCCGGCACCCAGGTGGCCTTGTTCGTGTCGATGGACGTGGGCAGGCTGTTCGAGCTCGACTCGGTGCAGGTCAAGCTCGACGACAAGGTGGTGGCCAACTACCTCTACACGCCGCTCGAGGTGCAGGCACTGCACCGCGGCGGTGTGCAGCGCGTCTACCTCGGCAACCTGCGCACCGGCGAGCACGAGCTGGTGGCCTTCTTCACCGGCAAGGGCCCGCACGAGCGCGACTACAAGCGCGGCGCGACCGTGAAGTTCGAGAAGGGCACGGACCCGAAGTACATCGAGCTGCGCATCAACGACTCCCCCGGCAAGCTGCAGCCGGAGTTCGACGTCAAAGTCTGGCAGTGAGCCGCATGCGTTCGAAGGCCTTCCTGATCCGTGCGACGCGGCGGCTCGTTGCCGCGGCCGCGCTGGCGGCGCTGCTGCCGGCCAGCGGCGCGCTGGCGGCCGAGCCGGTGCTGCAGCACGTGGTGAAGGACCCGCACTACGGCGACACGCTGTTCCACTTCTACCAGGACCACTACTTCACGTCGATCACGACGCTGATGACCTCGCAGCATTTCGACCGGGTCTCCCACCATGCGGACGAGGCCGAGGTGCTGCGCGGCGGGCTGCTGCTGTCCTACGGCCTGCACCGCGAGGCCGGCGAGATCTTCGCGCAGCTGATCGAGAAGGGCGCGTCGCCGAAGGTGCGCGACCGCGCGTGGTACTACCTGGCCAAGATCCGCTACCAGCGCGGCTTCCTCGCCGATGCGGAGCAGGCCATCGACCGGGTCGAGAACCACCTGCCGCCGGAGCTCGAGGACGACCGCGGCCTGCTCAAGGCCAACCTGCTGATGGCGCGCGGCGACTACGCCGGCGCAGCCGCGCTGCTGAACGGCATGACCCAGCGCGTCGGCGCCGGCCAGTACGCGCGCTTCAATCTGGGCGTGGCCCTGGTGCGCAGCGGCGACGCCGCCGCGGGCAGCGCGCTGCTCGACGAGATCGGCCGCGCGCCCGCGGCCGACGAGGAGTTCCGGACCCTGCGCGACAAGGCCAACGTGGCGCTCGGCTTCGCCGCGCTGCAGGACGACCGGGCCGAAGCGGCGCGCGGCTACCTCGAGCGCGTGCGCCTGGACAGCCTGCATGCGAACAAGGCGCTGCTCGGCTTCGGCTGGGCGGCCGCGGCGCTCAAGCAGCCGGCCAAGGCCTTGGTGCCGTGGACCGAGCTGGCGCAGCGCGACGACAGCGACTCGGCGGTGCTCGAAGGCCGCATCGCCTTGCCCTATGCCTATGCCGAACTGGGCGCCCTGGGCCAGTCGCTGGAGCGCTACAACGAGGCGATCGCCGCCTACGACCGCGAGGGCGTGCACCTGAACGAGTCCATCGCGGCCATCCGTGCCGGCAAGCTGGTCGACGGCCTGATCGAGCGCAACCCCGGCGACGAGATGGGCTGGTTCTGGACCCTGCGCGAGCTCCCCGAGCTGCCGCATGCCGGGCATCTGGCGCAGGTGCTGGCGCAGCACGAGTTCCAGGAGGCGTTCAAGAACTACCGCGACCTGCGCTTCCTCTCCAGCAACCTGCAGCAATGGGCCGACAGCCTGGGCGTGTTCGGCGACATGCTGGCCAACCGGCGCCAGGCGTTCGCGCAGCGGCTGCCGGAGGTGCGGGCGGGCGCGAAGGCCAACGAAAGCGGCCTCGACGCGGTGCAGCGGCGTCGCGACGCCCTCGCGGGCGATCTGGAGCGTGCCGAGGCACAGGCCGACGGCGTGGCCTTTGCCGATGCGCGGCAGCGCGAGCTGCTGGCCCGCATCGACGGCGTGCGCGCCGCACTGAAGAACCAGGGCAGCGATCCGCAGTTCGCCGCGGCGCCCGATCGGGTGCGGCTCGCCACCGGCGCGTTGAGCTGGCAGCTGGCTCAGGATTACCCGGCGCGCGTCTGGGAGGCGAAGAAGGCGCTGCAGACGATCGATGCCGAGCTGGCCGAGGCGCGCCGCCGCGACACCGCGCTGGCCCAGGCGCAGCGCGACGAGCCGGCGCGGTTCGGGGCCTTCGACGGCCGCATTGCCGAACTCGACCGGCGCATCCGGGCGCTGATCCCGCGCGTCGCCGCACTGAGCCGCGAGCAGCAGCAGGTGGTGCAGGACATCGCGGTCGCGGCGCTGACGCGCCAGCAGGAGCGCCTGGCGGTCTACGTGACCCAGGCCCGCTTCGCGGTCGCGCAACTGCACGACCGCGCCAGCGTCGCGAAGGAGGCCGATCGTGCGCCCGCGCAGTAGCCTGCTGTTGCTGCTGATCGCCTGCGGGCTCGGCGCCTGCGCCGGCAAGCGCAGCGACACGCCCGACGACGAGCCGACGCTGAGGAGCCTGGCCGGCCGCGAGATCAGCGTGCAGAAGGACGCCGGCATCGCGGCCAGCGAGGAGCAGGCGATCGCCGCCTACCGCAAGTTCCTCGAGGTCGCGCCGCGCGCGCCGCAGCGCGCCGAAGCGATGCGCCGCCTCGGCGACCTGGAGATGGAGAGCGCCGACAAGCGCAGCGTCGAGGGCGCGGCCGCCAACGGGCCGGACTACCGGGCCGCGATCGCCAGCTACCAGGGCTTCCTGAAGAACTACCCCCAGGACCCCGGCAACGACCGCGTGCTCTACCAGCTCGCGCGGGCCTACGAGCAGGGCGGTGAGCTGGAGACCGCGCTGAAGACGCTCGACCGGCTGGTGATCGAGTACCCGCAGACCGCCTACCGCGACGAAGCCCATTTCCGCCGCGGCGAGCTGCTGTTCACGGTGCGCGACTATGCCAAGGCGGAGAAGGCCTACGGCACCGTCCTGGAGGGCGCCGCGGACAACCCTTACCAGGGGCGGGCGCTGTACATGCAGGGCTGGTCGCGCTTCAAGCAGGGGCGGCTCGAGGAGGCACTGAGCCCGTTCTTCGGCGTGCTAGACCTGACGCTGGGCCCGCTCGAGGGCGAGGAAGACCTGGACAGCCTGGCCGAGCTGAGCCGCGCGGACCGCGAACTCGTCGAGGACACCTTCCGCGTCGCCAGCCTGTGCCTGCAGAACCTGCAGGGCGCGGAGTCGATCCCGGCCTACATCACCACCGACACGCGACGCGGCTACGAATTCCGCGTCTACCAGCAGCTCGGCGAGCTCTACATCAAGCAGGAGCGCACCAAGGACGCCGCCGACACCTTCAGCGCCTTCGCGCGACGCCAGCCGCTGCACGCCCAGGCACCGGTGCTGCAGGCCCGCGTGATCGAGATCTACCAGCAGGCTGGTTTTGCCAACCTGGCGCTGGACGCGAAGAAGGAATACGTCGCGCGCTACGGAACGGCCAGCGAGTTCCGCCGCGCCAACCCGCAGGGTTGGGAGCGTGCGCAACCGCTGGTCAAGACCCATCTGGCCGAGCTGGCGCGCCACTATCACGCCAGCGCACAGAAGAGCAAGAGCACGGCCGACTACCAGGAGGCGGTGCACTGGTACCGCAGTTGGCTCGAGTCCTTCCCGGCGGATGCCGACGCGGCGCCGAACAATTTCCTGCTGGCCGAGCTGTTGTACGAGGACACTCGCTACACCGAAGCCATCACCGAATACGAGAAGACCGCCTACCAGTACCCGCGCCACGCGAAGAGCGCCGATGCCGGCTATGCGGCCCTGCTGGCCCATGCGCAGCTCGACAAGCGCGCTGCGACCGCGGAGCGGCCGGCACTGCAACGGGCCGCCGTCGCCAGTGCCCTGCAGTTCGCGAAGGAGTTCGATGGCGATCCGCGCGTCGGGCCGGTGCTGAGCAATGCGGCCGAAAAGCTCTACGCGCTGGGCGATGCCGAACAGGCGGCCACGGTCGCGCAGCAGGTGCTGGACCTGAAGCCGCCGACTGCCGCCGAGCAGCGCCGCGTCGCCTGGACCGTGCTTGCGCACACCGCCTTCGAGCGCGGTGCCTTCGACCGCGCCGAGCGCGGCTACGGCGAAGTGATCGCGCTGACGCCGGAGAAGGACACCGGCCGCGGGGATCTGGTCGAGCGCCAGGCGGCATCGATCTACAAGCAGGGCGAGCAGGCCCGTGCCGCCGGGCAGTCGCGCGAGGCGGTGGGGCACTTCACGCGCGTGGCCACGGTCGCGCCGCAGTCGACGGTGCGCGCGACCGCGCAGTACGACGCAGCGGCCGCGCTGATCGAACTGAAGGACTGGGACGGCGCGTCGCGCGCGCTCGAAGACTTCCGCCAGCGCTTTCCCAGGCATCCGCTGCAGGACGAGGTGAGCGGCAAGCTGGCTGTCGTCTACGTCGAGCAGGGCCGCTGGGCGCAGGCGGCCGGCGAGTACGAGCGCCTGGCGGTCTCGGCCAAGTCGCCGGCCCTGGCGCGTGCCGCGCAGTGGCAGGCCGCCGAGCTGCACGAGAAGGCGGCCGAGAAGGGCGGCTCGCGCGCGGCGGCCGCGAAGGCCTACGAGGCCTACCTGAAGCAGCATCCCGAGCCGCTGGAGCCGGCGATGGAGGCGCGCTTTCGCCTGGCCCGCCTTGCCAAGGCGGACGGCAACGCGACGCGCGAGCTCGCGCTGATGCAGGAGAACCTGCAGGCCGACCAGCGCGGCGGCACGGCGCGCACCGACCGCACCCGCTACCTCGGCGCGACCGCGGCGCTGGCACTGGCCGAGCCGAGCCTGGACGCCTACCGCAAGGTCGCGCTGGTCGAGCCTCTGGCCAAGCAGCTCAAGCTGAAGAAGACGAAGATGGAAGAAGTGCTGAAGGCCTACGGCGTGGCCGCCAACTACGGCGTGGCCGACGTCACGACGGCGGCGACCTACCACACCGCTGCGCTCTACCAGGACTTCGGCAAGGCCCTGCTCGCGTCGCAGCGCCCGAAGAAGCTGTCGAAGGCCGAACTCGAGCAATACAACGTGATGCTGGAGGAGCAGGCCTTCCCGTTCGAGGAGAAATCGGTCGAGCTGCACGAGGTGAACGCGCGCCGCGCGGCCGCCGGGTTGTACGACCCCTGGGTCCAGCGCAGCTTCGCGGCACTGCGCGAGCTGCAGCCGGTGCGCTACGGCAAGGCCGAGCGCAGCGAGGGGGTGATCGATGCGATCCGCTGACGCGCGCAGCCTGCCCGCCGGCCTGGCCGGACTCGCCGTGCTGATCGGCGTGGTGCTGAGCGGTTGCGCCGCGCTGCAGCAGCCCTTGAAGGCGCTGCAGCAGGTGGTTGCGCCGGCGGCATCCGAACCAGCGGCCTCCGTCGTCCCCGCTGCGCCAGTGGCCGCGGCGGTGCATGCCGAAGCCGAGATGCCGGTGAGCCCTGGCGCGCAGCGCGCCTACGACGATGCCCGCAAGGCGCTGCGTGCCGGACGCACGGCGGACGCCGAACGCGGTTTTCGCGCGATCGTGAAATCGAACCCCGAGCTCGGCGGGCCGCACGCCAACCTGGGGCTGCTGCTGCGCCAGGCCGGCAAGCTGCCCGAGGCGGTGGCCGAACTCGAGGCGGCGGTGCAGGCCAACCCGCAGCAGCCGGTCTACCTCAACCAGCTCGGCATCGCTTACCGGCAACAGGGCCAGTTCGCGAAGGCACGCGAGGCCTACGAGAAGGCGATCGATCTCGATCCCGCCTACGCCTCGCCAGTGTTGAACCTGGGCATCCTGCACGACCTCTACTTCGGTGATGCCAAGCGCGCGCTGGAACTCTACGACCGCTACCTGGCCTTGTCGCCGGGTGGCGATGCACAGGTCGCCAAGTGGGTCGCCGACCTGAAGAACCGCAAGCCGCCGCCCGTCGCGGTGAGCCGCAAGGAGCAGCCATGAGACCGTCCGTTCGCGGCACGCTCGCCGTTGCCGCCCTGGTCGCCGCACCGGCGTTCGCGCAGGATCGCGCCGACATCGACCGCACGCAGATCATCGGCAACCGCGAGCTGCCGAAGGTGCTGTACATCGTGCCGTGGAAGAAGCCGCTGCCCGGCGACCTGTCGGGGCGGCCCGCGGTGAGCGTGCTCGACGAGGCGCTGGCGCCGGTCGATCGCGACGTGTTCCGCCGCCAGCTCCAGTACGACGCGCAGTTGCAGCCCCGGAGTGCCGGGACCGCGCCCGCCCGTCCCTGAACCAAAAGCCATTACCCAGTTCGTCACAGGAGAAGCCCATGAGCGTCCTCGAGTTTGCCGTCAAGTTCTTTCAGGACAGCGGCGTTGCCATCTACTTCAGCATCGCGATCATGGCCGTCGGCCTGTCGATCGCGATCGAGCGCTACATCTTCCTGAACCGCGCACGCACCCAGAACCGCAAGCTGTGGGCGCAGGTGCTGCCGCTGCTGCAGAGCGGCAAGTTCAAGGAAGTGCACAGCGTCACCGAGAAGTCCGACGCCGCGATCGGCAAGATCGTCGCCAACGGCCTGCAGCGCATGCAGAGCCCGGGCCGCCGCGAGGACATCGATGCGGCGATGGAGGAGGGCATGATGGAGATCGTGCCGCGGCTGGAGAAGCGCACGCACTACATCGCGACCTTCGCCAACGTGATCACGCTGGTGGGCCTGCTGGGCACCATCATCGGCCTGATCAAGGGCTTCACCGCGGTGGCCGCGGTCAACCCGGCGGAGAAGGCCGAGCTGCTGTCGGCTTCCATCTCGATCGCGATGAACAACACCGCGTTCGCACTGGCGGTGGCCATTCCCTTCCTGCTGATCCATGCCTTCCTGCAGGCCCGCACCAGCGAGATCGTCGACGGCCTCGAAGCCGCCAAGATCAGCTTCCTGAACCTGGTGCAGCGTATCAAGGCCGAATCGGCCCCGGCGAGGTAATCCACCATGCGTGTCCGACGCCTGCGCAAGAACGTGGCCCAGTTGGAAGTCACGGCGTTCATCAACCTGGTGGTCGTGCTGGTGCCCTTCCTGCTGTCGACGGCAGTCTTCACGCGCCTGTCGGTGCTCGAGCTCACGCTGCCGGCACAGAACTCCGGCGTCGAGCAGCTCAAGGTCGACGACCTGAAGCTCGAGATCGTGCTGCGCCCCGACGCCATCGAGGTCGGCGACCGCATCGGCGGGCTGATCCAGCGCATCGGCAACAACGACAAGGGCTACGACCTGGCCACGCTGTCCGCGCTGATGCAGCAGATCAAGGCCAGGTTCCCCGACACCAAGGGTGCCACGGTGCTGGCGCAACCCGACACGTCCTACGAAGCGCTGGTGCAGGTGATGGACGCCGTGCGTGAAGCAACGAGCCCGGCCGCCGCCGGTGCGAAGGCGGCCCACGTCGACCTGTTCCCCGACATCTCGATCGGCGACGCGCCGGTCAGCGTTGCCAAGAAGGGGGGATGATGGCTGCTCTGACTCCGCTGCAAAAACGCGCCGAACGCAAGGCGCGCAACCACACGGGTCTGGACATGAACCTCGTGTCCCTGATCGACATCTTCACGATCCTGATCTTCTTCCTGATGTCCAGCACCGGCGTGGAGGTGCTGAGCACCGCCCGCGCCGTCAAGCTGCCCGAGTCCACGTCCGACAAGACCCCGCACGAGACCGTCATCGTGACGGTCAGCGGCGCCGACATCCTGGTCGGAGGCCGCAAGGTCGCGACGGTGGCCGAGGCGCTGGGCGTCGAGGGCGATCTGATCGCGCCGCTGAAGGCCGAGCTCGACCTGCAGGCGGGCAAGGAGGTGCTTCGCAAGGAGAACGAGGCGCAGAGCAAGACCGTCACGATCATGGGCGACAAGGACATCCCCTACCGCCTGCTGCGCAAGGTGATGTACACCGCGGCGCGTGCGAACTTCAGCGACGTGTCGTTCGCGGTGACGCAAAAGGTGAAAGCGTGAGCGCCGCGGCGATCTCCTTTCGCGCGCCTATCTTGCCGTGGGCGCTGTCGCCCGAGGACGAGGCGCGCTTTCGCCGCATCCTGCGCGTCGTGCTGGTCGCCTGCGTGGTGGCGTGCGTGGTGTTGCTGCTGATGCCCCGGCCGGTCGAGGACCGTGCGGCCCCGCCGGAGCTGCCGCCGCGGCTGGCGAAGCTGCTGATCGAGAAGGACGCCCCGCCGCTCCCGACGCCAGTGGTCAGGCAGGAGCGTGCGAAAGACCACAAGCCGGAGCCGAACACCAACAAGCCCGACCCGGCCCGCCCCGAGCCGCCGAAGGCGGCCGTGGCACCCGAGGCTCGCCGGCCCCAGCTCAACAAGCCGCCCGGCGAGGTGACGGCCGACAACGCGCGCCGCAAGGCGGCCGGTGTGGGCCTGCTGGCGATGAAGGAGCAACTGGCCGAACTGCGCGGCGCACCGGTGGCGGTGCAGATGCAGCCGGACATCAAGCAAGGGCCCGGCGTCGGCACGGGCGCCGGCGTGGGCGTCGGTGCTGGCACCGATCCGGGCGTGCCGACACGGGCGCTGATCACGTCCAATGCCACCGGCGGCAGCGGCGGCATCAACACGGCGGGCTACAGCCGCAACACCGGGGGCGGCGGCCTCGCCGGCCGCGCGACCACGCTGGTCGAAGGCGTGGCCGGTGGCGGTGGGGGTGGTGGCGCCGGCGGTGGCGGCGTGCGCGGTGGCAAGGGCGACGGCAATGGGACCGGCGGCGGTGGCGGACCCGGTGGCGCGGTCCAGCGCGGCGGCAGCGGCAAGGCGGCCCGTTCGCTGGAGGACATCAAGCTGGTGTTCGAGCGCAACAAGGGCGCGATCTATGCGATCTACAACCGGGCGCTGCGCGAGGAGCCGTCGCTGCAGGGCAAGGTCGTGGTCGAGCTGAAGATCGCACCGTCCGGCGGTGTGGTGGACTGCCGGGTGGTGTCGAGCGAACTGCACGCCTCCGAACTGGAAGGCAAGCTGCTCGCCCGGATCCGCCAGTTCGACTTCGGCGCGAAGGACGTGGACCAGATGATCGTGACCTGGCCGGTGGACTTCCTGCCGTCCTGACGCTGCGTGCCCTTGCAGGCAGGCACCATTGCCGCCGGCTGACTTGGATCAGTCGTATCAGTCGTCGAACAGGCTGCCGGTGGAGGGCGGCTTGCTCGGGCCTGGCGTCGCCGGCGTGACCACGTCCGCAGTGCGCGACAGCGAGCCGACCCGCACGCCCAGCAGGCGCAGGCGTCGCTCCAGCGGTACGCGCTTGAGGCACTCGCCGGCCGCGCGCCGGATCGACGCGATGTCGTCGACTGCCAACGGAAGCGTGAGGTCGCGCGTCACGGTCTTGAAGTCGTCGTAGCGCAGCTTCAGCCCGATGGTCTTGCCGACGTAGCCCTTGCGCTGCAGGTCGCCCGCCACCTGCTCGCACAGCTGCGTGAAGATGGCCGACAGTGCAGCCCGGTCGCCGCGCGGGTGCAGGTCGCGGTCGAAGGTGGTCTCCCGGCTCAGGCTGACCGGTTCGCTGTGCGTCACCACGGGCCGCTCGTCGCGACCGTGGGCCGCGGCATGCAGCCAGGCGCCGTAGCGTCGGCCGAACTGTTCAAGCAGCCAGGCCGGATCGGCGGCGGCCAGCTCGCCGATCGTGCGGATGCCCAGGGCTTCGAGCCGCGCGGAGGATTTCGGCCCGATGCCGTTGATGCGCCGCGCCGGCAACGGCCAGATGCGGGTTTCGATGTCGGCTTCGCGCAGCAGGGTCAGTCCATCGGGCTTGTCGAGCTCGGAGGCGAGCTTGCTGAGCAGCTTGTTCGGCGTCACGCCGATCGAGCAGCTGAGGCCGGTGCGCTCGAACACGCGAGCCTTGATCGCGCGGGCCAGCGCCGCGCCGCGGTCCGCTTCGACCTGCGGTTGAGACGAGAGGTCGATGTAGATCTCGTCGATGCCGCGGTCCTCGATCACCGGCGGCGTGTCCCCGACGACCTCCGCCACGGCTGCCTTGAACAGCTTCGAGTAGCGCCGGTATTCGTCGAAATCGACCGGCAGCAGCACCGTGTCGGGCGCCAGTGCGGCCGCCTTCATCAGGCCCATGCCGGAGTGCACGCCGTAGGCGCGTGCCGCGTAGGTGGCGGTCGTCACGACGCCGCGGCCGGCGTAGTGGCGCAGCGTCGCGAAGCGGTGGCTGCCATCGGCCAGCGGCTCGGGCTGGTGCCGCCGGCCGCCGCCGATGACCACCGGCCGGCCTTTCAGCTCGGGGTAGCGCAGCAACTCGACCGACGCATAGAACGCGTCCATGTCGAGGTGGGCGATGTAGCGGTGAGGCATGCGCCGGGCCGCCTGCGAGAGCGGCGCTGGCTCTTGGGGCGCGGTCAGCGCCTGTGTTCGAGCGACAACGCGTACAGCCGGCCGCTGCGGGTGCCGCTGCGGCAGAACGCGAGCACGGGTTTGGGCAGTCGCTCCATCAGCCCGGCCATCGCCTGCGCCTGCTCGGGCGTCTGGAAGTTGCCGGCCACCGGCAGGTGCACGTACTCGAGGCCGGCGGCGCGCGCGGCCGCCTCGATCGAGGCGCTGGTCGGCTGCTCGGGTCCGGCCTCGAAGTCGGGGCGGTTGTTGATCACGCTGCGAAAGCCCGCGGCCGCGGCTGCGGCCATGGCGTCGGGTGTCAGCTGGGGCGCCGTCGAGATTTCGGCGTTCAGGCGGGTGGTGGGCAGATCCATGGACGACTCCTCGACGGTACGACAGACCGAGCTTACTTCGCCAGCGCCTGTTTCACGGCGGCCGACACCAGCCCCATGTCGGCCACGCCGGCCAGCCGGGTCTTGACCGCGCCCATCACCTTGCCCATGTCCCCGGGGCCGGTGGCGCCGAGTTCGGCGACGATCTTCGCCACCTCGGCAGCGATCTGCTCGGCGCTCAGTCGCGCGGGCAGGTAGGCCTCTAGCACGGCGAGCTCGGCGGTTTCCTTGTCGGCCAGGTCGGTGCGGCCGGCGGCGCTGAACTGGCTGATCGAGTCCTTGCGCTGTTTGATCAGCTTGTCGACGATCGCGATCACCATCGCGTCATCGAGGACGATGCGCTCGTCGACTTCCTTCTGCTTCAACGCGGCCAGCAGCAGGCGGATCGTGCCCAGGCGGGCCGCGTCCCTGGCACGCATCGCGGCCTTCATGTCTTCGGTGATGCGGTCTTTCAGGCTCATGAGAATCTCCGGTCTCCAGAAACGATCAAGCCCGCTTGGGCGTCCCCGCGCGGGCTTGATCGGGAGCTGACTGATGGGGCGATCAGTACATCTTCTTGGGCAACTGCATGCTGCGAACGCGCTTGAAGTGGCGCTTCACGGCCGCGGCCTTCTTGCGCTTGCGCTCGGCGGTGGGCTTTTCGTAGAACTCGCGGGCCCGCAGGTCCGTCAACAGGCCGATCTTTTCGATCGTGCGCTTGAAACGACGCAGAGCCACATCGAAGGGCTCGTTTTCTTTGACGCGAACGGTGGTCATGAAACGGTGGATCCTTGAATTTGCGCGCCGGATTCCGGGGAAGTCTTTCCGGATGACTCGCTCCGGTTTCGGCACGCGGTTTGCCAGCAAAGAAGTCGATTATAGACCGCCGACAGAGGCAGGCGCAATGCGCCGTCACAGGGCCTGCGGGTGCGCTGCCGGCACCACGGCCACGTCCGGCATCGTCGCGGCCTTGGCGCAGGCCTGCGCGCAAGCGTGGGCGCTGGCCCAGGCCCACTGGAAGTTGTAGCCGCCGAGCCAGCCGGTCACGTCGACCACCTCGCCGATGAAGTGCAGCCCGGGTACGCGCCGGCTCTCCATCGTCTGCGAGCTCAGTTCGCGCGTGTCGACGCCGCCGGCGGTGACCTCGGCCTTGCGGAAGCCTTCGGTACCGGCCGGCTCCAGCGTCCAGTGTTGCAACGAGGCGGCGAGGGTGGTCAGGTCCTTGTCCCTGACCTCCGGCATGGCCCGCGTGGTCAGGTCACCGAGCGGTGCGCACCAGGCCTCGGCCAGGCGGGCCGGCAGCCGGGTCGCCAGTTCATTGCCGAGCTGGCGCCTGGAGTGCATCTTGGCCTCGAGCAGGCTTGCCGCCAGGTTCTGGCCGGGTGCCAGGTCCAGCTCGATCGGCGTGCCCGCTTGCCAATAGCTCGAGATCTGCAGCACCGCCGGGCCGCTCAGGCCCCGGTGCGTGAACAGCAAGTCCTCGACGAAGCGGCCGGCGCCCTTGCCGCGGCCCGTGCTCACCGTCACTTCGAGCGACAGGCCGGCGAGCGCCGCGAACGGTGCCCAGGCCGCCGCGTCGAAGCTCAGCGGCACCAGCGCAGGGCGCGGTTCGACCACGCGGTGACCGAACTGTCGTGCCAGCCGGTAGCCGAAATCGCTGGCGCCGATCTTCGGGATCGACAGCCCGCCGGTGGCGACCACCACGCGGCCCGCGCGGACCGCGCCGCGATCGGTGTCGAGCTCGAAGCCGCGGCCGGCCTGTTGCACCGCTTCGACGCGGCAGGGCTGCCAGCGCGTCACCGCGCCCGCTTCGCACTCGCGCAGCAGCAGCGCGATGATGTCCTCGCTGGACTCGTCGCAGAACAGCTGGCCCTTGTGCTTCTCGTGCCATGCGATGCGGTGGTGCTGCACCAGCGCGATGAAGTCGCGCGGCGTGTAGCGTGCCAGCGCCGAGCGGCAGAACGCGGGGTTCTCGGAGAGGAAATGGGCCGGCCCGGTCTCGCGGTTGGTGAAGTTGCAGCGCCCGCCGCCGGAGATGCGGATCTTCTCGGCGACCTTCTCCGCATGGTCGATCAGCAGCACGCGCAGGCCGCGCTGGCCAGCGATGCCGGCGCAGAAGAGGCCGGCCGCGCCCGCGCCGATCACCACGACATCGAAGGAGGAGGCGCTCTGCATCCGCGCGATTATCGTGGTGCCCGCCAGGCGTCCATGCGCCGCCGCAGCAGCTCGGCGAGCGCTCGACCCTCATCATCTGGAGCTTCAATCCGCTTGACAGACAACGGTGTCTCCACTTCACTTCACACAGCGGCCCGTCACGGCGCTTCGATGCACCGCGGTGTGCTGGGGTTTGAAGACCTTCGCACGTCACGATGGTGCGTGCTGACCCGGGCGCCGGGTGAATGGCGAAGTGAGGTAGAGGAGGAGGGGTCGGCCGAGAGGCCGACGCCGGGGGACACGAACGGAGCCGTTCACCCGACGCCCTGCTCAGCGGCGCGCGGTACGCGAACAAGCCGCGTGTGCTCAGGCCGCCTGCGCGACCACCGGCGAAGCGATCTGCTCCAACCCGCGCAGCACATCGCCGACGATCAGCACGGCCGGGCTGCCGAGCTCCTCGCGCGCCAGCGTGTCCAGCAGGCCGCCCAGCGTGGTGAGTGCGCTGCGCTGTCGTGCGGTGCTCGCGTGCTGCACGATGGCGAGCGGCGTATCGGCCGGCAGGGCTTCGAGCAGGCCCGACTGCAACCGGGCTGCCTGGCTCACGCCCATGTAGATCACCAGCGTGAGGCCCTGCGCGGCTGCGGCACCGAGCACGCGCCAGTCGAGCGTGGCGGCCTCGTCCTTGGCATGGCCGGTGACGAGCATCACGCCGTGGGCGTGGTCGCGGTGCGTCAGTGGCGCACCGAGTGAGGTCGCCGCGGCGAGGCCGGCGGTGATGCCGTTGACGACCTCGACCCGCAGGCCGTGGGCGCGCAGCGAGGCCGCTTCCTCGCCGCCGCGGCCGAAGATGAACGGATCGCCGCCCTTGAGCCGCACCACGCGTTCGCCGGCCAGCGCCTCGCGCAGCATCAGCTGCTCGATGAAGGCCTGCGGCGTGCTGCGGCAGCCACCGCGCTTGCCGACGTGGACGATGCGCGCCGAGCGGCGCGCGTAGCGCAGCACCGCGTCGCCGACCAGGTCGTCGACCAGCAGCACGCTGGCGGCGCGGATCGCACGCACCGCCTTCACGGTCAGCAGCTCCGGGTCGCCGGGGCCGGCGCCGACGAGCCAGACCGTCGGCACGGGAAGTTCAGGCCGAGCGCTCATGGTTTCTTTCCTCGTGTTGTCGCATCGCCGCGTGCGAGCGGACCAGCACCTCGACCTGCTCGACGATGGGGCCCGGGACCGGCTTCTCGCCGCTGACGACTGCCTGGATGTAGACCGCGGTGGTCGCTGCGTCGCTGGTGCGCGGCAGCAGCGGCAGCTCGGCCAGCACGCCCTCGACTGCGGCGCGACCGAGTTCTGGCCGTGGCGTGCCGGCGATGAAGACGTCGAGCTTCGGCAAGCGGCGCGCGTCGGCCACCGGTTCGCCCTCCGTGCCGCGCATCAGCAAGGCATGCGCACCGGTGTGCTGCAGGAAGCGCGTGTGCGCGGCCGCGTACTCGGGGTGGGTGTAGTTGACGATGCGCAGACAGGAGTTGCCGCGCGGCGTCAGCAGCTTGGCCATGGTGTGTGCCGGGTTGCGCAGCCCGAGCACCCAGCGCAGTTCGAGCAGCGGCACCAGCGCCGGGCACAGCACCGCGGTGGGCACGAACACCGGCTCATGGCGCGCCCAGGCATCATGCACTCCGGCGGCGTCACGGGCGATCGGCAGGCCCAGGGTCTCGAACAGCTCGTAGGTCGTGACGCGCGCCGGATCGCGCAGCGGCCCGTGCACCATGACCGGCACCCCCTCCTGCGCCAGCAGCAGCGCGAGCAGCGGGGTGAGGTTGGGCAGCTTGCGCGCACCGTTGTACGAAGGCAGCAGCACCGGCGCCGCACCGGGCTCGAGCACGAGGCTGCGTTCGGCGGCAGCGGCCATGAAGCCGGCCAGCTCCTCGGTGCTCTCGCCCTTGATGCGCATCGCGATCGCGAACGCGCCGCGCTCGGCCTCGCTGACCTCGCGGTCGAGCACCTGGTTCATCAGGTCGTAGGCCTGGGCCTCGGTCAGCGAACGTGCGCCTTCCTTGCCGCGGCCGATTTCTTTGAGGTAGTGCGCAATGCCCATCGTGATCCATGTTCCGCAAGACTCAGGCCAAGCCGGCCGTCCGTGCCGTCGCAGGTGCAACGGTATGCAAACGAAGGCTAGTCCACGCTCGTCGAATGCGCACTCCCCTGGAGTGCTTCAGGCCGCCTGCACCGAACTGCGAACCAGGGTCCGCAAGGCCGGGATGCAGGAGCCGCAGTTCGTGCCGCACTTCAGCGTGCCTTGCAGTTGATCGAGCCGTGCCTCCGGGGTTCCGCTGCAGTGCGTCAGGGCGTCCAGGATCTCGGGCTCGGTGACGTTGAAGCACGAGCACACCTGCTTGCCGCGCGCCACCACCGCCACCGGCGGCTGGGCGCCCGGCCGCAACAGCGCGCGGCCGTAGGCCTGCGCCGGCAGTTCGTCGGTCAGCAGCGCCTTGACCCAGGCCTCGGCGCGGATGTCGCCGCCGAGCACGAAGGCGTCGAGCCGCGCGTTGCCGCCGTCGCCGGCCACCAGCCGCATCGCGCGGCGCTGGCCGCGCTTGGGGTCGGCATAGCGCAGCGCTTGCGGGCCGGCCACGCCGAGCAGGCTTTCTATCTGCGTCATCAGCTCGTCAGTCGCCGGCTCCTCGGCCGCGGCGCGGAACAGCACGCCGACCACGCCGCGCGCATGCGGCTCGCGCCCGAAGGGCACGCAGTGCGCGTAGGCGAACGAGGGCATCAGTTCGCGCAGCCGCTGCTGCGCCAGCAGGGCCTGGTCCTCGGGCAGCCAGGCGGCGGCCAGCAGTTGCCAGGGCATCTCGGCCTTCAGCAGCTTGACCGCCGCGTGCTTGAGTTCGGGTTGCTTCGACTGCGGGCAGTAGGCGCTGGGCATCAGCGTGTTGATGCCGGCCAGCCGCACGCCGGAGGCCGACAGGCCGGAGACGAATTCCTCGCCCCAGTGCATCGCCACGAAGGCCTGCGCCGGTGCGACCGATTCGCTGGCGCGCACCGGCAGCATCATCGAGCCGCGACGCGAGGTCACGTGCACCAGCGCGCCTTCTTCCCAGCCGCGGCGCGCCAGCTCCTGTGGGTGGATCTCGACGCCGGGTTCCGCGACATGGCCGAACAGCCGGCCCAGCGTGCCGGTGCGGCTCATGCCGTGCCAGTGGTCGCGCAGCCGGCCGGTGGTCAGCGAGACCGGGTAGCGTGCGTCGCGCGGCTCGGCCACCGGGCGGTAGGCCATCGCGGCGAAGCGCGCGCGGCCGTCGTCGGTGGCGAACACGCCGTCCTCGTAGAGCCGGGCGCGGCCTTCGGCCTGGCCTTGCGGGCAGGGCCACAGCTGCGGGCCCTGGTCGAGGCGGGCGTAGCTCAGGCCGGTGATGTCGAGGTCGCGTCCGCGCGTGCTCTCGCGGTGCTCGTTCCACACCGACTCGGGGCTCGCATATGGGAACAGCGTGCCGCCGTTCGCCGAGCGACGCGGCAGCTTCGTTTCGAGCCGGCGCGCGAAGTCGACCGCCGCAGCCCAGTCGTGGCGCGTCTCGCCGGGCGCCGCGACGGCCGGGCGCACGCGGCTGATGCGGCGTTCGCTGTTGGTGACGGTGCCGTCCTTCTCGCCCCAGGTCGTGGCCGGCAGCAGCAGGTCGGCATAGGCCGCGGTGGCGGTGGTGGCGAAGGCCTCCTGCAGCACGACGAACTCGCAGCGTTCGAGGGCGCGGCGCACCGTCGTCTGGTCGGGCATCGACTGCGCGGGGTTGGTGCAGCTGATCCACAGCGCCTTGATCTCGCCGTCGGCGGCGGCCTGGAACATCTCCACCGCGCTCTTGCCCGGCACGGCGGGCACGTCCGGCACGCCCCACAGCGCGGCGACCTCGGCGCGGTGCTGCGGATTGGCGAGGTCGCGGTGCGCCGACAGCAGGTTCGCCAGGCCGCCGACCTCGCGGCCGCCCATCGCATTGGGCTGGCCGGTCAGCGAGAACGGGCCCGCGCCGGGCTTGCCGATCTGTCCGGTGGCGAGGTGCAGGTTGATCAGCGCGGCGTTCTTGTCGGTGCCGCTGCTGCTTTGGTTGAGGCCCTGGCAGTACAGACTCAGCGTGGGCGTGTTCTGGCCGAACCAGCGTGCCGCCTGCACGATGGCCGCCTCGTCGAGCCCGCAGACCTGCGCCACGTGCTTGGGCGTGAACTCGCGCACCCGGTCGCGCAGCGCCTCGAAGCCGCTGGTGTGGGCGGCGATGTAGGCGGTGTCGGTCAGGCCCTCCCACATCAGCAGGTGCAGCAGGCCGTGGAACAGCGCCACGTCGGTGCCGGGCAGCAGCGGCAGGTGCAGGTCGGCGACCTCGGCGGTCTCAGTGCGGCGCGGGTCGGCGACGATCACCTTCATCGAAGGGTTGGCGGCGCGCGCGTCCTCGAGCCGGCGGAACAGGATGGGGTGGGCCCAGGCAGTGTTGCTGCCAGCGATGAAGATCGTGTTCGCGTGCGCGAGGTCGTCGTAGCAGGCCGGTGGTGCGTCGGCCCCCAGCGTGGTCTTGTAGCCGGCCACCGCGCTGCTCATGCACAGGCGCGAATTGGTGTCGACGTTGTTGGTGCCGATCAGGCCCTTGGCGATCTTGTTGAAGACGTAGTAGTCCTCGGTCAGCAACTGGCCCGACAGGTAGAAGCCCACCGCGTGCGGCCCGTGCTGCGCGATCACCGCCGCGATGCGCTCGGCGGCCTCGTCGAGCGCCGCCTCCCAGCCTACCGGCTGGGCGGTCTGGCCACGCGCCGCGCGCCGCAGCGGCTGCAGCAGCCGCGTCTGCCGCGTGATCGCCGCCGACGCGGTGAGGTGCAAGGTGCTGCCCTTGGTGCACAGGCGACCGAAGTTCGCCGGGTGCTCCGGATCGCCGCGCACGCCGGTGATCTGCGCGCCCTGCGACTCGATGATCACGCCGCAGCCGACACCACAGTAAGGGCAGGTGGAGCGGGTTTCGCGCATGGGTCAGGCCTGCCGTCTTCCGTCTTCAGGCCGCGGCCTTGGCGCACGGCCCCGCCACCGGCGCGACGGCGTCGAGCGCCTTGCTCGCCAGTTCGGCGGCATCGAGGAACACCTGCCCACCTTCGACCTTGCAGGTGAAGGGGGTCGTGCAGCCCTCGTCGGGCGCCTTCGCGCAGCCGTCGGCGAGACCGATCGTCCAGTTGTGCAGCGGGCAGGCGACGTTCTCGCCGAACACGATGCCCTGGCTCAACGGGCCGCCCTTGTGCGGGCAGCGGTCGAGCAGCGCGAAGACCTTGTCCTCGGCATTGCGGAACACCGCCACGGCGATGGCGTTGGGCCGCAGCACGCGGCGTGCGCCCAGCACCGGGATGTCTTCGACTTTGCAGATTTCTTTCCAGTTGCTCATGGCGTTCAGCTCAGTTTGGAGTACATGCCGGTCACGCCGTCCATCACCTGCAGGATGCGTTCGCTGGTGGTGAAGACGTTCGTCATCTGGCCCGTGTCGGGGGCGCCCGGGCGCAGCGTGCGCAAGGCGTCGTCGAAGAAGCTGAACTGAATCTCGGCGAGCTCGAGTTCGGCCTTGATCGCCGGCGTGGCTTCGGGCGCCTTCTTCAGCACATCATGCGCGGCGACGAACTCGTCGCGTGCCTTTTTCATCTCGGTGGTCGAGGTTGCCGCCTGAACGCCCCAGCTGGTGCTGAGGTAGAACGCGGCCATGCGTTGGCTCAGCATGCGCTGGCGGCCCGAGACGTTGACGAGGTGACCGACGGGTTTGCCCGATACCTTCTCGAGCTGAACCGTGCCCTGGTGGGCGAGCGCGAGCACCTTGCCCGCCAGCTCGAGCACGGTCTCGGCCTGCGCCTTGGCGGGCTTGCTTCCGACCAGCGCGGCCTTGTAGTCGCTCCACACACCCTCGAGCTTGCCGTAGGTCGACTTGATCTCGGGCAGCGGGGCGAACACCTTGAGTTCGACCAGTTGCCGATCGAACAGCGCCATCGAGCCGGCCAGCGTGCGCTGGGCCAGTTCGGGCGCCACGCCTTCGCCTTCGGCAAGGTAGCTCTTGGCCATGCGCTGGCTGAGCATGCGCTGGCGGCCCGCCTTGTTGATGGCGTCGTTGAGATCGGTGACCTGCGCCTGCGATGCGGCGGGCAGCAGCGCCGCGGCGCTGCCCAGCGCCGCGATCGCGGTGAAGTGGCGTCGCTTCATGCTGCGGCGACGGGGCTGAACTGGCGCGTGTCGACCTCGGCCTTCTCGAACTCGAACCACGGGTCGGGTTCGCCGTCGAGCGCGAACTGCAGCCGCTCCCACAGCGCCTTGCGGCCCTCGGCGTCGTCGAGGATCTTCTTCTTCACGTGGTCGAGCCCCACGCGGCTCACGTAGTGCACCGTGCGCTCGAGGTACCAGCCTTCCTCGCGGTAGAGCTGGCAGAAGGCGCCGGTGTACTCCAGCACCTCCTCGGGCGTCTTGAGCTTGACGAAGAAGTGCGCCACCTCGGTTTTGATGCCGCCGTTGCCGGCCACGTACATCTCCCAGCCGGAGTCGACGCCGATGATGCCGACGTCCTTGATGCCGGCCTCGGCGCAGTTGCGGGGGCAGCCCGACACCGCGAACTTCACCTTGTGCGGCGCGTACATGCGCCACATCGCACGCTCCAGGTCCTTGCCCATCTGCGTGCTGTCCTGGGTGCCGAAGCGGCACCACTCGCTGCCCACGCAGGTCTTCACCGTGCGCAGCGCCTTCGCGTAGGCATGGCCGCTGGGCATGCCGATGTCCTTCCACACCGCGGGCAGGTCTTCCTTCTTCACGCCCAGCAGGTCGATGCGCTGGCCGCCGGTGACCTTGACGGTCGGGATCTTGTACTTGTCCACGGCATCCGCGAGGCGGCGCAGCTCGGAGGCCGTGGTCTCGCCGCCCCACATGCGCGGGATCACCGAGTAGGTGCCGTCCTTCTGGATGTTGGCGTGGCTGCGCTCGTTGATGAAGCGCGACTGCGGATCGTCCTTGGCCTCCTTCGGCCAGGTGCTGATCAGGTAGTAGTTGACGGCCGGGCGGCAGCTCGAGCAGCCGTTCGGGGTGCGCCAGTTCAAGGCGCGGTAGACGCCGTCGACCGTCAGCAGCTTGCTGCCGTCGGACGGCACGGTGCGGATGGTCTCGCGCACTTCGGCGTGGCTGTAGTCGGTGCAGCCGCACATCGCCTTCTTGGTAGGGGCGGCCGAATAGTCACCGCCGGCGGTGAACATCAGCAACTGCTCGACCAGGCCGGTGCAGGAACCGCAGCTCGCGCTGGCTTTGGTGTGCTTGCGCACCTCGTCCAGCGTGAACAGGCCCTTCTCCTTGATGGCCTTGCAGATCGTGCCCTTGTTGACGCCGTTGCAACCGCAGACCTCGTCGCTGTCGGCCATCGCGGCGGCCTTGCTGTGGCCCTCGTGGCCGGTGTCGCCGATGTTGGACTCGCCGAACATCAGCTTGTCGCGGATGTCGGCGACGCTGCGGCCCTCGCGCAGCAGCTTGAAGTACCAGGAGCCGTCGACGGTGTCGCCGTACAGGCAGGCGCCGACCAGCTTGTCGTCCTTGATGACGAGCTTCTTGTAGACGCCGCCGAAGGGGTCGCTCATCACGATCTCCTCGGTGTCGGTGCCGCCCATGAACTCGCCGGCCGAGAACAGGTCGATGCCGGTGACCTTGAGCTTGGTGCTGGTCAGGCTGCCGGTGTAGCGGCCGATGCCGAACTGCGCCAGGTGCGTCGCGCACACCTTGCCCTGCTCGAACAGCGGCGCCACCAGGCCGTAGGCGATGCCGCGGTGCGCGGCGCATTCACCGACCGAGTAGATGCGCGGGTCGGTCACCGTCTGCATGGTGTCGGTGACGACGATGCCGCCCCTGCCGTCATTGAAGCAGTGGAGGCCGCTCTTCAGGGCCAGTTCGGTGTTCGGGCGGATGCCGGCGGCCATGACCACGAGGTCGGCGGGGATCTCCTTGCCGTCCTTGAAGCGGACCGCCATCACCCGGCCGTCCTTGTCGCTGATCAGTTGCTCGGTCTGCGCGCCGATCAGGAATTTCAGGCCACGGTCCTCCAGCGACTTCTGCAGCAGCTTGCCCGCCACGTCGTCGAGCTGGCGCTCCATCAGCCACGGCATGATGTGCACCACGGTGACCTGCATGCCGCGCAGCATCAGGCCGTTGGCGGCCTCCAGGCCCAGCAGGCCGCCGCCGATCACGACGGCGTGCCGGTACTTGGTGGCCGTCTCGATCATCGTGTTGGTGTCGGCGATGTCGCGGTAGGCGATCACGCCCTGCAGGTCCTTGCCCGGCACCGGCAGGATGAAGGGGTTGGACCCGGTCGCGACCAGCAGGCGGTCGTACTCGGCCTCGGTGCCGTCGGAGGCACGCACGACGCGCTTCACGCGGTCGATCTCGGTGACCTTCTTGCCAAGGTGCAGCGTGATGCCGTGCTCGGCGTACCAGTCGAGCGGATTGAGAATGATCTCGTCGACCGTCTGCTCGCCCGCCAGCACCGGGCTCAGCAGGATGCGGTTGTAGTTCGGGTGCGGCTCGGCGCCGAACACGGTGATGTCGTAGAGATCGGGCGCGATCTTCAGCAGCTCTTCCAGGGTGCGGACGCCGGCCATGCCGTTGCCCACCATCACGAGTTTCATCTTCTTCATGCGCGGATCTCCTTCGAGCACAGCTGAGGTTTAGCAATCGGGGTGCCAGCGGCGTGGCGCACGCGGCGTTCGGCGGCAGAATCGGCGCGCCCCGGCCGCAGCGGACCGCAGCGCGGCGGGAATCCGGAACCCTGCCCTCCATGAGCTTCGACGTCGACATCGGCCACGCCAGCCACAAGGGGCCGCGCCCCCAGAACGAGGACTTCGCGGCGGCGCTGCGGCCTGCAGCCCACGAGGCCGGTCGTGGCCTGATCGCCGCGATCGCCGACGGTGTGTCGGCTGGCGGGCATGGCCGCGTTGCAGCGCAGACCGCGGTGATGTCGCTGGTCAACGACTTCCATGCGGTGCCGGCGACCTGGGAGACCACCGTCGCGCTCGACCGCCTGATCGGGGCCCACAACGCCTGGCTGGTCGACCACAACCGCCGTCGCAGCGGCGATGCGTCCGGGCTGAGCACGCTGACCGCGCTGGCGCTGCGCGGCCACACCTGGACCGTGGCGCACGTCGGCGACACGCGGGCCTGGCTGCTGCGCGGCGGCGAGTGCACCCAGCTCACCCATGACCATGCCTTCGACCACCCCGATCTGCGCAGCCAGCTCACGCGCGCGATCGGTCTCGACGACAGCCTGCGCATCGACTTCCACCAGGGCGAGCTGCAGGTCGGCGACACGCTGCTGCTGAGCAGCGACGGCGTGCACCAGGTGCTCAAGCGTGCCGCGATGCGCGAGGTGCTCGCCGGCAGTGCGACGGCCCAGGAAGCGAGCGAGCGCCTGGTCGAGGCCGCGCTCGCGGCCGGCGGCCACGACAACGCCACCGCGCTGGTCATCCGCGTGCGCGGCCTCGACGCCGGCAGCCTGGACGACGCTCTGCTGCAAGGCCGCCAGCTGCCGATGCCGCCGCGCCTGAAGGTGGGCGACACGCTCGATGGCTACGTCGTCACCGCGCTGGTGGCCAACACCGGTGTGCACCGGCTGGTGCAGGCACGCGACAGCGCGACCCGCGCGCTGGTGGCGATCAAGATGCTGCACGAGTCGCGCGCCGGCGACCCCGAGGAGCGCGCGATGCTCGCGCACGAAGCGTGGCTGGGACGCACCGTGACCGAGCGTGACGGCCAGGGTTTCGTGCGCGTGCGCGAGCCGCGCGACCCCAGCGCCTTCTATGCGGTGTTCGACTGGCACGGTGGCAGCACGCTCGAACAGTTGCTTGCCGCCGGCCAGCGCTTCACGGTCGACGAGGTGGTGCAGGGCACGCTCGCCGCGGCGCGCGCGCTCGGCCGCCTGCACCGCCAGCGCGTGGTGCACCGCGACGTCAAGCCGGCCAACCTGCACTTCGGCGACGATGGCCAGTGGCGTCTGCTCGACCTCGGCGTCGCCGTGTCCGGCCGCGAGCCGGCCTCGGTGCGCAGCCTGCATGCGGGAACGCCCAGCTACATGAACCCCGAGCAGTGGGAAGAAGGCCACGGCGGCGCCGATGCGGCGAGCGATCTGTACGCGCTCGGCGTCACGCTCTACCGCTGGCTCACCGGCCGGCTGCCCTATGGCGAGATCGAGCCGTTCCAGATCGCGCGCTACCGTCGCGACCCGGTCGCGCCGTCGCGCCTGCGCCCCGAACTGCCGATCTGGCTGGACCACGTCGTGCTGAAGGCCGTGGCACGCGGCCGCCAGCAGCGCTTCGAGACGGCCGAGGAGTTCGTGCTCGCGCTGGAGCGCGGTGCCTCCCGTCCGCTCGGCGCGCCGCCCGCGACGCCGTTGGTGACACGCGACCCGAGCGCGCTGTGGAAGATCGCCTGCGCGATCTCGCTGCTGTTCAACGTGCTGCTGGTGATCTGGCTGCTGTTCCTGCCAAGGTGAGGCGAGGGGCTCGGCGAGAGGACTGCTGTGTGAGTTCACGGTGCCGCCTTCCGGTCTACGGCCGTCCGCTGCGCGGGCTCAACTTCGCCGGTGCGAAGTCGGCCCCCGACGACGGGGAGGACACGCGGGCGCGTCCTCCCTTTTCCGCCCAGGTGCGCGTCCAGCGGATCTGCACCCGGCGCAGCATCACGAGCATCAGCAATGCCAGCACCGCGAAGGCGACGAAGCCCCACAGGTAGGTGCCGGCCAGTTGCTTGGACTGCCCCATCGCATTGGGAATGAAGCCGCCGCCCAGCGCGCCGATCTCGCCGATCATCGAGCCGGCGACCGCAGTGGTCAGCGGCCAGCGCAGCGGCACCAGCTGGAACAGCGCGCCATTGCCGGCCCCCAGCGCCGCGAAGCACAGCATGAAGAGCAGGGTCGTGACCGCCACCGAACTGCCGGCGAAGCCGCACAGCAGCAGCGTGGCGATCACCAGGATCAGCACGCCGCTGAGCGTGTTGATGCCGCCGACGCGGTCGGAGATGTAGCCGCCGAGCACGCGCACGGCCGAGCCCATCAGCGTGGCGAGCATCGTCAGCTGGCCGGCCTCGATCTTGGTGACGTGGAACTGGTCGTAGAAGTAGGTCGGCAGGAAGCTCGCCAGGCCGATGAAGCCGCCGAATGTGATCACGTAGATCAGGCTGAAGGCCCAGCCGTCCTTCTCGAACAGGCAGGCGACGTGTTCCCGCAGGGTCTGGTGCTCGCGGTCTGGCGGCTCTTTCGCAGCCAGCCACATCACCGCCAAAGGCAGCAACATCGTGCAGGCGGCCAGGCCATACACCGTCGACCAACCGTAGGCGGTGGCCAGCGGCGGCGCAAACAGCACTGCGAGCACCGTGCCCGAGTTGCCGGCACCGGCGATGCCCATCGCCAGCCCCTTGTGCTGCGGCGGGAACCAGCCCGAGCCCAGCGACAGCGCGACCCCGAAGCTCGCGCCCGCGATGCCCAGCAGCACACCCATTGCCAGCACGCCGTCATAGCTGTCGACGTAGCCATAGCCAAAGGCGAGCGCGGCGACGATGAGCCCCATCTCCACCATGGCCGCGTTCTTGCGGCCGATGTACTGCGACAGCACGCCCAGCGGAAAGCGCATCAGCGCGCCGGCCAGGATCGGCACCGACACCATGAAGCCCTTCTGGGCCGCGGTGAGCTGGAAGCTCTCGCTGATGAACGGCGCCATCGCGCCGTTGAGGACCCAGATGGCGAAGCAGAAATCGAAGTAGAGAAAGGAGGCGAGCAGCGTGGGCCAGTGGCCCGAACGCATGAAGGTTTTGAAGTCGGCCATGGCGGGACTCGGCGGCGCTCAGGCGCGTCGGCAGATCGGGTGGGGGGTGCATGCCGCAAAGGCGGCACACGGCGACAGCGAGCTCATGGTGTTTCTCCTGGGAGAACAATCGCTCGACCTCGAAAGGCGAGCAATGAAGGCGCATGGCTGGGCACGTCGCTGTGCACAGGACCGGGCTTGCGGGCCACCGATCCGGGCGCGTCGCTGCGCCCGCGTTGTGCAGAGCAGCAATCGTGCCAGGTCGGGTCGACGGACGGCACGCGGGCTGCTCCATACTCTCGTCCCTGCAGGTCGCAAAGCGCGTCCTCTCCTCTGAAAACTCTCTGCGCCGCGTGATCTCCGCCCTCGTTGTTCTCGATCCCGATCGCAGCGCGCCGGCGCTGGAAGCCGACCTCGCGGCGGCCGGCATTCACGTGCTTGGTGCCTGCGCGTGCGACAAGCTGGTGCAGGAGGCACTGCGGCAGGGACCGGACGTGCTGGTCTGCTGGGTCTCTCATCCGGGCGAATCGCTGTTTCGGGCGCTGGACACCTTGCGCACGACGCAGGCCATGCCGGTGCTCGTGTTCAGCGGCGATGCCGGCGTCGAAGCCATGGAGCGAGCGCTGAGATGCGGCGTGCATGCCTGGGTGGTGCAGGGCTACGCCCCCACGCGCCTGCGGCCCTTGCTGCAGTTGGCCCAGGCGCGTTTCCACCATGACCAGGGGCTGCGCGATGCGCTCGAAGACCTCGGCCACCGCTACGAGGAGCGCAAGCTGGTCGATCGTGCCAAGGGCATCCTGATGCTGGCGCGCCAGGTACCGGAGGACGAGGCCTTCCGGCTGTTGCGCCAAAGCGCGATGCAGCAGCAGCTGCGCGTCGGCCAGGCGGCCCAGCAACTGATCGATGCGGCGCAGGATGCCGCTGGCGTCAATCGCTCCGGCCAGTTGCGCATGCTGTCGCAGCGGCTCGTCAAACTCTACGCGCTGCAGGTGGGCAGCGGCGAGGCCGATGCCGGCGCCGCGCGGGCCTTGCAGTCGCAGTCGGCCGAGCGCTTGCAGTCCAACCTCGAGCAGCTGGGCCGTCTGCTGTCGAAACCGACCTTCGGCGACCTGCTCGATGGCGTGCTGGCGGCCTGGAAGCCGCTGGCCGCGATGCTCGCGGAGCCGCCGCAGGGTGCGCGCCTGCTGAAGCTCGACGCCCAGGCCGAGGCGCTGCTGCGCGCCGCGGAGACGCTCACCTGCGCGCTCGAACAGGCGAGCGGCATGCCGCGCCTGCACGTGATCAACCTCGCCGGCCGCCAGCGCATGCTCAGCCAGCGGCTCGCGAAGGAAGCGCTGCTGGCCACGCTGCTGCCCGGACCGACCGCCGCGCTGGCGCGCGAAGCCGCCGTGCGGACCGCGCAGGAGGCCGAGCAGGCGCTGGCTGCGCTGCAGGCCGCACCCTTGTCGACGCCCGACATCCGCGCGACGCTGGCCGCCGCCGCCAACGATTGGCCGCGGATGCGTGCCGGCGCCGATGCGGCCGGCACGCCGGTCGGCCGGCGCCAACTGGCCGAGGCCAGCGAAGCGCTGCTCGAACGTTTCGAGCAGCTGACGGACCAGATCGAACGCAGCATGCAGACGCTGATCGGTTGAGCCGGGGCCGCCGCTGCATGGGGTGCCTAGGGGGGCGAACACCCTCAAGCTGGGGGGGCGTGGCGGTGGTGCGGGGCTATCATCAATTCGAGCACCATGAGCGATTCATTCGAGCATCCCGTCACCGTATCGGCACTGACCGACGCGCTCGAAAGGCTCGGTCTGCCGGTTTACACCAAGGCCGCTTCCGGGCGCTACACGCAGCTCAACGTGGCTGCCATGGCGGCGCTCGGCCTGACGCGGGAGGCCTGCGGTCACACCGATGCCGAGTTGATGACGGCCCCGACCGCCGGTGCGCTGCGGGCTGCCGACCAGGCTGCACTGGCGCGCCCCGGTGCCACCCTCAGCGAGCACAGTCTCGACGTCGGCGGTGAACGCCGCGAGTTCGTCAGCGCGCGCGTGCCGCTCGAAGGCGGTGCGCTGCTGGGCGTGTGGATCGAGCGCAGCGAGCACACGCGCCTCGCGACCCAACTGCAGCTGGCGCTCAACCAGCTCGAAGAGCAGCAGCGCGCCAACGAAACCCTGCGCAGCGACGTCGAGAACCGCGACGCCAGCGAGGAGCCGGTGCGCGTCATCGGCCGGCGTGAACAGTTCGACGATCAATTGCGCCGCGAGATCGATCTCTCGCTGCGCGAGCACCGCGAGTTCGCGGTGGTCTATATCCACGTCGATGCGCCGCCTGCCGGCAGTCCGCCGCACGACGAGGCCGGCCGCGAACGCGTCTTCGAGGCGCTGGGCCGGCTCCTGCGCAGCAACACCCGCGCGATGGACGCGCCATGCCGGCTCGAAGGCGAACGCTTCGCGCTGTTGCTGTCGGGCATGGGTCTGGCCACCGCGCATGCCCGCATGGAAGGCCTGCGCCGCCAGTGCGCGACGCAGCTCGTCCCCAAGGGCGGCGCTGCGCTGCGCTTCACGGTCTCGATGGGGCTCGCCAGCTTTCCTCACACCGCGCAGACCCAGGCGGGGTTGCTGCAGGCTGCGGACACCGCGCTCGCGCAGGCGCGGCAGCGTGGCGGCAACCATGTGGCCCTTGCGAGCATCGCCTTCGGCGGGACCGGCTCGGTCTGATAGGTGACTTGGTATCAGGCCTGGACCGCGCGCCAGAACATGTAGCCGGCAATCGCGTAGAGCATCAGCGCGAAGACACGTCGCAGTTGCCGTACGTCAAGCGCATGTGCAGCGCGCGCGCCCAGCGGTGCCGTCAGCACGCTGGTGGTCGACACCACCAGCAGCGCCGGCAGGTAGATGAAGCCGAACGTGCCGGGCGGCAGGTCTTGCAGGCTCCAGCCGGCAATGACGTAACCCAGCGTGCCAGCCAGTGCGATCGGCACGCCGATCGCGGCCGAGGTGGCCACCGCGGTGTGGATCGGCACGTTGCATGAACTCATGAACGGCACTGACATGAATGCGCCCCCGGCGCCCACCAGCGACGACACCGTGCCGATCGCGCTGCCGACACCGAGCATGCCCGGCGCGCCCGGCAGCTGCCGCGAGGGCCGGGGCTTGCGCCCACGCAGCATCTGCGTCGCCGAGAAACTGACGAAGGCCGCGAACAGCCCGGCCAGCAGCGCGGCGGGCAGGGCCTTCGCGACCTGTGCGCCCAGCAGCGAGCCCACCACGATGCCCGGGGCGAGCATGCGCACGATGTCCCAGCGCACGGCGCCGCGCGCCTGGTGGGCGCGTACCGACGAGATCGACGTGAAGCAGATCGTCGCCAGCGACGTGGCCACCGCAATCTTGACGACCAGCGCTGACGGAAAGCCCTTGGACGTGAGCAGCAGCGTGATGAAGGGCACCAGCAGCATGCCGCCGCCGACGCCGAGCAGCCCCGCGAGGAAACCGGTACAGCTGCCGAGCAGCAGCAGTTCGAGAACCAGGTGCCAGGCGAGCATCAGGCCGGCGCCAGCAGCGCCAGCACCGCGCTCCACTCGGCCGCCGAGACCGGCGTGATCGACAGGCGATTGCCCCGCTGCAGCACCTTCATCGTGGCCAGCGCGGGCGCCGCACGCATCTCGGCCAGTGGCAGCAACTGCGTCTTGCGCACCAGCTTCACGTCGACGCCGAGCCAGCGCGGTGCGTCCGGTTTCGAGGCCGGGTCGTAATAGGGGCTGGTGGGGTCGAACTGCGTCGCGTCGGTCAACGCAGGCGAGGCCACCTCGGCCACTCCGGCGATGCCCGGCTGAGGGCAGGAGGAGTGATAGAACAGCACGCCGTCGCCGGGCGCGAAGCGATCGCGCATGAAGTTGCGCGCCTGGTAGTTGCGCACGCCGGTCCACGGCAAGGTCTGGCGCGGAGCCTGCGCCAGATCGTCGATCGAGCACTCGTTCGGCTCGGACTTCATCAGCCAGTACGCCATGGCGACAGAAAAGGGTGAAAGGTGTCCGCCGCGAGCCGAGAGTCGCATTCCTGAACCCAGGGAGTTCAGGTGGGCAAGGTCAACGGAGCTTCGGGTTCATCTGACGCGAGACGATCACGCCCGCTTCGCAATGTTCCAAGCCCTGGCTCGTAAGAGCATCGGTTCAAGGAAATATAAAACTCCCGCGAACGCGACGGACGAATCCAGTGTACGCCGCAGTCCCTGACGGTTCGGCGAATCAGAGCAATTGGCCGTCGCGTCCGAGGGTTTCGTCGATGCGCGCGATCAGTGCTCCGACATCGACCTCTTGCAAGCTGCTGCCCGCGCTGGCGGGGGCCGGCGCGAGCGGCCGCTCGGCCAGTTCGTAGGCGAGGTTCAGGGCTGCCAGCACTGCGATGCGTTCGCGTGCCCGCACCTTGCCGGCATCGCGGATCGCGCACATCTCCTGGTCGACATTGCCCACCGCTTCGAGCAGTGCGCGTTCGCCGCCGTCGGGGCAGCCGAGGATGTAGCTCTGGCCCATGATGGTGACTTCGAGCTGCTTCATTTCGCGGTCTTCTCCGTATCGCTGCCAGCCGCGGGCTCACGTTCCGGGACGGCTTCGTTCGCAGGCAGGCGGTCGAGCAGCGCTTCGACGCGCTGACGCGCGGCGGCCAGGCGCGAGCGCAGCGAATCGCGCTCGGCATTGACCCCGGCGAGTTGCTCCAGTGTCAGCGCATGCGTGCGCTGCAGTTCCTGGTGCCGCAGCAGCAGCCGCTCCACGCGCTCGGCCAGTTCTTCGATCGTCGCCATGCCTCTCCTCACTGCTCGCGACGATTGTAGGGGGCGTCCCTGCCCGCGCTTACACTGCGACCTGTTGGTGCTCGTGCCGGCGTTCACGCCGGTGCAGTTAAACGGGAAGCAGAGGAGGGTCGCCCACCGGGCGCACTTTCAGCCTGCGCTGCCCCCGCAACGGTCAGCGGACGAAGCCAGAACCCAGTGTTCACGCTTCCGTTCTTGCGCACATGCCACTGGGGCTTCGTCTCTGGGAAGGTCGCAAGGGTCGTTCCGCCAGCCCGGATACCGGCCAACGGGCGGCGCGCTGCGTGAGCGGTGCGCCATATGGTGGGCGCCCGCGGGGAAGCTGGCGCACACGACTTTCATCCGTCCGTCATTCCATGATCGCCACTTCCTTCGGGGCCTCTTCGCCCCGCGCCCCTGGTCGCACCAGGTCGCTGCCGCATGCCCCGCTGATGATGCTGTCCCTGCTGGGCTTCGCCTGCGGCATCGTCCGTGCGCAGTCCTCGCCCGCCGTGGAGGCCGGCAAGCTGCCGCCGGTGCTGGTCACGGCCAGCCGCTTCGCCGAGGACTCCGCCACGCTGCCGTTCGGCGTCAGCGTGCTGACCGCCAAGGACATCGCCGAGTCCGGGGTGTCCACGGTGAACGAGGCCGTGATGAAGCTGCTCGGCGTCCCCGGTCGGCTCGACCTCTACGGCGGCGGCGACTATGCGCTCGACCTGCGCGGCTTCGGCGTCACCTCCGACAACAACCAGGTCGTGATCCTCGACGGCATCCGCATCAACGAGGCCGACCTCGGCGGCACGCGGCTGGCCGGCATCCCGATCAACGCTGTCGAGCGCATCGAGGTGCTACGCGGCAGCGGCACGGTGCTGTACGGCGAGGGCGCCACCGGCGGGGTCATCGTCATCACGACCAAGGCCGGCCACGGCTCCAGCCGCAGCAACCAGGCCAGCGTGTACGCCGCCGCCGGCAGCGACCGGCTGCGCGACCTGCGCGCCGACGCCACGCTCGAGGCCGGCGGTTTCTCGCTCGACGCGGCGGCCAACCGCCGCACGACGGACAACCACCGCGACAACTTCCGCTCCGAGGTCGAAGGCGCGTCGCTCACCGGCCAGTGGCGCAACGACTGGCTGCGCGTCGGCGTGCGGCATGCCCACGACGACCTCGACACCGGCCTGCCGGGCGCGCTGACCGCGGCCCAGTACGCCGCCGACCCGAGCCAGACGAACACGCCGAACGACCATGCGACCATCCGCAACACGCGCACCGGCGTGTTCGCCGAGGCCGACCTCGGCGGCGACTGGCAGCTCGGCCTCGATGCCGGCTGGCGCGACAAGGAGCTGCGCAGCAGCTCCTTCGGCTCGAGCTATGACTACGACGTCGACGCAAAGAGCTATTCGCTGCGGGTGCGCCACCGCACGCAGTTCGCGTCGGTCGTCAACGCCGTTGTGTTCGGCGTCGACCGCGGCGAGTGGGAACGCACCGTGCTGGGCGCCTTCGGCACGGTGGGCGAACAGTCCTCGACGGGCTTCTATGTGAAGGACGACCTCACGCTGGGCGGCGGCACGCGGTTCAGCGCCGGCGTGCGCACCGAGCGCATCGAGAAGGATCTCAGCACCTCGGCCGACCGCATCGGCGACCGCCAGCGCGCCTGGGAGCTCGGTGTGCTGCAGCCGCTGTCGGAGAACGCCTCGGTCTACGGCCGCGTCGGCCGCAGCTTCCGCCTCGCCAACGTCGACGAGTTCAGCTTCACCAACCCGGCCGTGCCGCTGCAGCCGCAGACCTCGCACGACACCGAGCTCGGCGTGCGCTGGCGCGCTGCCGGCAGCAGCGCCGAGCTGCGCGCCTACCGCAGCTCGCTGAAGAACGAGATCGGTTTCGACCCCAACGGCGTCGGGCCGTTCGGACCCTTCGGCGCCAACGTCAACTTCGACCCGACGCGCCGCCAGGGCCTCGAGCTCGAACTGGCCCAGGCGCTGACCGGGGCGCTGAACCTGCGCGTCAACGGCGTGCTGCGCCAGGCGCGCTTCACCGAGGGGCCGTACGACGGCAAGGACGTGCCGCTGACCGCGAAGCGCACGCTGTCGCTGCGTGCCGACTGGGCTCCCGCGCCGGCCCACAAGCTCGATGCGATCATCGGCTACGTGTCGTCACAGAGCCCCGACTTCGCCAACGTCTGTAGCATCCCCGGCCGCACCACCGCGGACCTGCGCTATGCCTACCGCTGGACGCAGGCGGAATTCGCGCTCGGCGTGGTCAACTTGACCGACCGCAAGTACTACACCCAGGCCTTCGGTTGCACGGCCGGCGGCGAGACGACCTCGATCTACCCCGAGGCAGGGCGCGCCGTCGTGGCCTCGGTCAGGGTCAGCTTCTGAAGGGAGGGGAGGGATGCGCGAAGGCAGCAGCCATCCGGCCGACAGCGGGACCAGCGAGCTGATCCTCGGCGGCCAGCGCAGCGGCAAGTCGCGCTGCGCCGAGTCGCGCGCGGCCGGCTGGCTGGCGCTGCCCGGCCGCTCGGCCGTGCTGCTGGCCACCGCGCTGGCCGGTGACGAGGAGATGCGCTCGCGCATCGCGCGCCACCGGCACGACCGCGCCGCGCGCGTGCCGGGCCTCGCGACCGACGAGGTGCCGCAAGAGCTGGCCGCCGCCGTGCAGCGCCACAGCGAGCCGGGTCGGATGGTGCTGGTCGACTGCCTGAGTCTGTGGCTCACCAACCTGCGCATGCCGCTGCACGGTGCTGCCGTCGCCGATGCCGAACTCGAACGCCAGGTCAGCGGCCTGTGCGAAGCGCTGCAGTCGGCGCGCGGCCCGGTGGTGCTGGTGTCCAACGAGATCGGCCTCGGCCTGTCGCCGCTCGGGGCCGAGGCGCGCCGCTTCGTCGACGACCTCGGCCGCCTGCACCAGGCGGTGGCGGCGCAGTGCGCATGGGTCACGCTGATGGTCGCCGGCATCGAAGTGCCGGTGAAGCGGGCGGCGCGATGATGAGGATCGCGACGATGCGGAGCGGCGGTCTCGTGCTGCTGTTCGCGCTCGGGCTGCACGCCGCTGCCGTTGCGCAGATCGTGCTGCGCGACGACCGTGGCGTCACGCTGACGCTGGCCGTGCCGCCGCAGCGCATCGTCACCTTGCTGCCCTCGCTGACCGAGAGCGTGTGCGCGCTCGGCGGTTGCGCGCGGCTGGTCGGCACCGACCGGTTCTCCAACTGGCCCGCGGGCGTGGCGGCGCTGCCCAAGCTGGGCGGTCTGGAGGACGCGCAGCTCGAAACCATCGTCGCGCTCAAGCCCGACATCGTGCTGCTCACGCCGTCCGACCGGGTGATCGAACGGCTCGAGTCCCTGGGCGTGCGGCTGGCAGTGCTGGAGGCGCGCGACCATGCCGGCGTGCAGCGCACGCTGCAGACCCTGGCGCGGCTGCTCGGCACGCCGGACGCGGACGCTCCGGTGTGGTCTCGCATCGAGCGGCAGCTGGCCGACGCGGCGACGCGGGTGCCGGTGGCGCTGCGCGGGCGCAGGGTGTACTTCGAGGTGGATGCCACGCCGTACGCCGCGGGCAGCGGCTCCTTCATCGGCGAGACGCTGCTGCGGCTCGGGCTCGGCAACATCGTGCCGCCGGCGCTGGGGCCGTTTCCGCGCCTCAATCCGGAGTACGTGCTGCGCGCGCAGCCCGACATCGTGATGGCGCTGCAGCGCAATCTGGCCGAGATGCCGGGGCGTCCGGGCTGGGCCTCGCTGCAGGCGCTGCAACGGCACCAGACCTGCGGCTTCGCGAGCGCGCCCTACGACGTGCTGGTGCGTCCCGGCCCGCGCATGGGTGAGGCTGCACTGCTGCTGGCCGACTGTCTGGCCGCGTTGCCGGCGTCGGCCGCGAGCGCGAAGCCGGGCGCGGGACGCTGATGAGCCACGCCGAACTCGTCTCGCGTCGCCGCCGCCTCGCGCTCGGGCTGGCGCTGCTGAGCGCGCTGCTGTTCGTCGCCGGCCTGATGGCCGGCAGCGAGGGCTGGTCCGTCGCGTCGCTGTGGGGCCCGGATGCCGGGCTGATCGTCGGCGAGATCCGCGCGCCGCGCACGCTCGGTGCCTGGCTGGTCGGCGCGCTGCTCGGCCTGGCCGGCGCGGTGGCGCAAGGCCTGTTCCGCAATCCGCTGGCCGACCCGTACCTGCTCGGCTCGGCCTCCGGCGCCTCGCTGTGCGTGGTGCTGGTGCTGGCCGGCAGCGCGCTCGCCGGCCACGGCGTCAGCCTCGCGGCGGCCAACCTGCTGGCGCGCGCCGGCCTCGTGCTGGCCGCGTTCGCCGGCGCGCTGGGCGGGGTGCTGCTGACCCTGCTGCTGTCGCGCGGCGCGCAACACACGGTGCGGCTGCTGCTGGCCGGCGTGGTGGTGGGCGTGGTGCTCGGTGCGTTCGGCGACCTGGCCACGATGGTGGCGCCCGACGCCCTGCGCGGCAAGCAGGCCTTCATGCTCGGCAGCACCGGCTTCCTCGGCTGGGCCAGCGTCGGCCTGCTGGCCGTCGGCCTGGCGCTGACGCTGCCGTTGGCGTGGCGGCTGGCGCGTGTGCTGGACGCGCTGACGCTCGGCACCGACAGTGCCGTGAGCCTGGGCCTCGCGCTGCCGACGCTGCGCATGGTGCTGGTGACGGTGCTGGCGCTGGCGACCGGGCTCGCGGTGTCGCAGGCCGGGCTGGTGGCCTTCGTCGGCCTGGTGTCGCCGCACCTGGTGCGGCGTTTCGTGCCGGCGACGCAGAGCTTCATACTGGTCGCCAGCGCCGCCGCCGGCGGCAGCCTGCTGCTCGCGGCCGACGTGCTGGCGCGCAGCCTGATCGCGCCACAGGAGCTGCCGGTCGGCGTGCTGACCGCGGTGCTCGGCGGTGGCTACCTGCTGTGGCTGCTGCACCGCCGGGGTGTTGCATGAACATAGGCGTCGCGTACGCGGCGGGCGAGGTCGCGCACGGAGGCCACGAGCTGGGCATGGTCCTGCGCACCGATGGCCTGAACGTCGCGCTGGGATCTCACCCGGTGCTGCACGACCTGTCGCTGCGCCTGGCCCCGGGCTGGACCGCCATCGTCGGCCCCAACGGCGCCGGCAAGTCCACGCTGCTGCGCACGCTGGCCGGGCTGTTGACGCCCACCAGCGGCAGCGTGTGGCTGCAGGGTCGGCGCATCAAGGAGTGGCCGGCGCGCGAGCGCGCGCGGCGCATCGCCTGGCTGGCGCAGCAGGGCGACACCAGCGGCGACCTCACGGTGCGCGAGACGGTGCAGCTCGGCCGCCTGCCGCAGCTCGGCCTGTTCGCGCTGCCGGGCCCGGCCGACGAGGCGATCGTCGACGAGGCCATGGCCGCCACCGAATGCAGTGCCCGGCAGCACAGTCGCCTGCACGAGCTGTCGGGTGGCGAGCGCCAGCGGGCGCTGCTGGCGCGGGCGCTGGCCGTGCGCGCGCCCGTGTTGCTGCTCGACGAGCCGACCACCCACCTCGACCCGCCGCACCAGGTGGCGCTGGTGCAGCTGTTCCGGCGCCTGGCGCGCAGCCACACCGTGGTGAGCGTGCTGCACGACCTGCCGCTGGCGCTGCAGGCCGACCGCCTGGTGGTGCTGCAGGCCGGCCGGCTGCGGGCCGAGGGCGCGCACGACGATCCGGCGCTGCATGCCGCGCTGGTCGATGTGTTCGACGGCGCGCTGCGCATCGAGCCGCTGCCGGGGCCGGGCGGCAGCCTGCGCTACATCACCGTGCCCCACTTGCCGGTCGACGCGGAGCCCTGAGATGACCGAACCCACACGACCGACCGCTCGGGCTGTCATGGTGCTCGGTACCACCAGCGGCGCCGGCAAGAGCTGGCTCGCGACCGCGCTGTGCCGCTGGTATGCACGCCAGGGCCTGAAGGTCGCGCCCTTCAAGGCGCAGAACATGAGCAACAACGCGCGCGTCGTGCCGGGTCCGGGTGGCCGCCTGGGCGAGATCGGCAGTGCGCAGTATTTCCAGGCCCTGGCCGCGAAGGCACTGCCCGACGTGCGCATGAATCCGGTGCTGCTCAAGCCCGAGAACGACACCGCCAGCCAGGTCGTCGTGCTGGGCGAGGTGAGCCCCGACCTGGCGGCCGTGCCCTGGCGCGAACGCAGCGAACGCTTGTGGCCTTTGGCGCAGGACGCGCTGCAGTCATTGATGGCGGAGAACGACGTGGTGGTGATCGAAGGCGCCGGCTCGCCGGCCGAGATCAACCTGCACGCCAGCGACTACGTCAACATGCGCACCGCGCAGGCGGCGAACGCTGCCTGCCTGCTGGTCAGCGACATCGACCGCGGCGGCGCCTTCGCCCACCTCTATGGCACGCACCAGCTGCTGCAGCCGGCCGAGCGCGCACTGCTGCGCGGCTTCGTGCTGAACCGCTTTCGCGGCGACGTGCGGCTGCTCGAGCCGGGGCCGGCGCAGCTGATGGCGATGACCGGCGTGCCGACGCTCGCGGTGCTGCCGATGTGGCGCGGCCACGGGCTGCCCGAAGAGGACGGCCTGCACGACGAAGGCGCGTGGCAGCGCAGCGACGGCGATGCAGCGGCGAGCTTGCGCATCGCCGTCGTCGCCTACCCGCGCCTCAGCAATCTCGACGAGTTCCAGCCGCTGCGCCGGCTGCGCGGTGTGCAGCTGCGCTGGGCACGCAGCGCGGCCGAGCTGTCGGGTAGCGACTGGATCGTGCTGCCCGGCTCCAAGCACACCAGCGGCGATCTGGCCTGGCTGCGGGAGCAGGGCATGGACGCCGTGCTGTCGCGTCATGCTGCCGCGAGCCGGCCGGTGCTCGGCCTGTGCGGCGGCCTGCAGATGCTCGGCGAGGCGCTGGTCGACCCGCATGGCGTGGAAGGCGAGAACGGCGAAGGCAACGCCCCCGGCCTCGGCCTGCTGCCCTTGGTCACCGCCTTCGAGCCCGACAAGCTGCTGCGTCACACCGACGCACGCTTCGACACCGTCGCCCACGAGTGGTCCATGTTGTCGGGCGTGCGCTTCGCCGGCTACGAGATCCGCCACGGCCGCAGCGTGCAGCACCCGGCGCTGCCGCCGGCCGCGGTGGCGCTGCGCAATGCCGAGGGCGAGCCGATCGGCTGGCAGCGGGGCAGCGTGCTGGGTCTCTATGCCCACGGCCTGTTCGAGTCGACCGAGGTGCTGCGCGCGCTGTTCGGTGCACGCGTGCGCAGCCTCGAAGCCGTGTTCGACGGTCTCGCCGATTTCATCGACCGGCATTTCGAACCGGGCGCGCTGATGCAACTGCTGGCCGATGCGCCACCCGATACCGGGAAGAAGGACTGACATGGAATGGACCCCGCCTGCGATCGCACCGCTGGCCGATGCCGAACTCGCCGCGCGGCTGCAGCGGCGCATCGACCACCTGACCAAGCCGCTCGGCGCGCTGGGCCAGCTGGAAGCGCTGATGCGGCAGATCGGCCTGCTGCAGCGGCGCGTCGACCCGCGGCTGGAGGCGCCGCAAGCGCTGGTGTTCGCCGCCGACCACGGACTGGCGGCGCACGGCGTGTCGGCCTACCCGAGCGAAGTGACGGCGCAGATGGTCGAGAACTTCCTTGCCGGCGGCGCCGCGATCAGCGTGCTCGCGCGCCTGCACGGCCTGATGCTGACGGTCGTCGATGCCGGCGTGCGCGGCGCGCGCCCGGCGCGGACCGAGGTGGTCGGGCCGCCGGCGCAGCAAACGCCCGGGCTCATCACGCGGCCGGATCAGGCAACGCCCGCGCTCATCGCGCGGCCGGTGGGGCCTGGCACGGCCGATGCCTGCGAAGGTCCGGCGATGAGCGCGGCGCAGTGCGTGCAGGCGCTGGAGCTCGGTCGCGAGGTCGTGCGTACCGTGCCCGGCAACGCGCTGCTGTTCGGCGAAATGGGCATCGGCAACACCTCGGCCGCGGCGTTGCTGACCGCGCGGCTCACCGGTGCGCCGCTGGCCGCCTGCGTGGGCCGCGGCACCGGGCTCGACGATGCTGGCCTGGCGCGCAAGCTCGCGGTGCTGGAGCAGGTGGCGCAGCGCCATGCCGGTGCGACGGTACCGCTGGAGGCACTGACCGCCTTCGGCGGCTTCGAGATCGCCGCGCTGGCTGGCGCAATGTTGCAGGCCGCGCACGAGCGCCGGCTGATCGTCGTCGACGGCTTCATCGTCACGGCGGCGCTGCTGGTGGCGCATGCATTGCAGCCGGCGGTGCTGGACGCCTGCGTGTTCGCGCACCGCTCCGACGAGGCCGGCCATGCGCGCGCGCTCGCCCACCTGGGTGCGCGGCCGCTGCTGGCGCTGGACCTGCGGCTCGGCGAAGGCTCGGGCGCCGCGCTGGCGTGGCCGCTGATCGCGAGCGCCGTGGCCTTGCTCAACGACATGGCCTCGTTCGACAGCGCGGGCGTCAGCGGGCGCGAGGCTTGAGCGTGGGCGGGGCAGGCCGTCCTGATGCCGCCGCGATCGCATGAAGATCCGCCCCGCCCACGAACTGCGCCTGCTGCTGCTCGCGCTGCAGTTCTTCACCCGCGTGCCCGTCGCCGGCCGGCTCGCCGCCTGGCTGGGCTGGGACCCGGCGTGGCTGAACCAGAGTGCGCGCTACTTCCCGCTGGTCGGCGCCTTCGTCGGTGGGGTGGCGGCGCTGGTGCTCGGGGCGGCGGCGATGCTGTGGCCGATGCCGGTGGCCGTGGGCCTGTCGATGGCGGCGACGATCCTGCTGACCGGTGCCTTCCACGAAGACGGCTTCGCCGACACCTGCGACGGCCTGGGCGGCAGCGCCGAGAGAGCGCGCGCGCTGGAGATCATGAAGGACTCGCGCATCGGCGCCTACGGCGCCATCGGCATCGTCGCGATGCTCGGCCTGAAGGCGCTGGCGCTGAGTGCGCTGCCGCTGGGCTGGGCGGCGGCGGCGCTGTGCGTGGCGCACTCGCTGTCGCGTGCGGTGGCGGTGAGCCTGAACCGCTGGCTGCCCTATGCCGGCGACCCGGCACACGCCAAGGCCAAGCCGCTGGCGCGGCAGGTGTCGGTGGGCAGCTGGGTGGTCGCGTGTGCGTGGCCGCTGGGGCTGATCATCGCCTTCGCGTGGGCGCGCCACGGCAGCGACAACTTCGCGCTGCCGTCGCCGCAGGCCTGGGCCGCGGCGCTGGCGGCGGCAGGGGTCACCGGCCTGGTCTGCGCACGCTGGTTCCACCGGCGCCTGGGCGGCGTGACCGGCGACACGCTGGGCGCCGCGCAGCAGCTCAGCGAGCTGGCCGTCTACCTGGCCGTGCTGGCGCTGCTCGGGCGATGAGCACGGCGGCGCACCCGGCGGGGCTGTTCTGCGCCTGGCGCCACCCGACGCCAAAGGGCGCCGCGGGCCGCTGCATCGGCGCGCGCACCGACCTGCCGGTCGATCGCCGCAAGGCCAAGCGGCTGGCGCACCACATCCGCGCCGTCGCACGCCGCAAGGCATTGCCGCGCGTGGTGGCCACCTCGCCGCTGGCGCGCTGCCGCGACGTGGGACGTTGGCTGCGGCGTTTCGGCTTCCGGCATGTCGTCGATGCGCGGTTGGCCGAGTTGGACTTCGGCGCCTGGGAAGGGCGGCTCTGGTGCGCGATCGAGCAGCTCGAAGTCGATGCCTGGGCGCGTGACCTGGCCGGTCAGGCGCCGGGTGGCGGCGAGCGCGTGCAAGCGCTGCTGGCGCGTGTGGCCGCGGTGCACCGGCAGCCGTCGGCGGCGCTGCTGGTCACGCATGGCGGGTGGTTGTCGGCAGCCGCGTGGCTGATGCGCGGCGAGCCGAAAGCGCCGACGGCGGGCGAGTGGCCGAGGGCGCCGGGCTACGGACGGTGCGTGCGGTTCGCGGACCTCTCATCCACCGACGACCGCGTGGCCGCCTGACATCTGCACGAGCCGGGTTGCTTCCTGCGCTTGCGGGACTACAGTTGATCAGCTTGCGAAAGGCAGCGCGCAACACGGAGGAGACGGCATGAGTCAGGATCCGTTCGCAGAGTTGAAGACGCGACAGCGCGAGATGTGGGCATCGTTCGGGCCGACGGCCCTGTTCACCACGCCGGTGGCTGCTCACCTCGTGAAGTTTGCGGAGATCGGTGCCGGCGAGTCCGTGCTCGACGTGGGCACGGGCACCGGTGTCGTGGCCATCACGGCGGCCCGGGCGGGAGCGCGGGTCACGGCACTCGATCTCACGCCCGACCTGCTCGAGCAGGCGCGCGAGAACGCTCGCATCGTTCAGCGCGAGGACATCGTGTGGACCGAGGGCGACGCGGAGCAATTGCCCTATGCCGACGCGTCGTTCGACGTCGTGCTGAGCCAGTTCGGACACATGTTCGCGCCGCGCCCCGACATGGCGGTCGCGGAAATGCGTCGCGTGCTCAAGCCGAACGGACGGATCGCCTTCGCCACCTGGCCTCCGGAGCACCTGGTCGGCCGCATGTTTGCCTTGGTGGGACGGCATTCGCCGCCACCGCCACCCGGGGCCTCACCGCCGCCGCAGTGGGGCATTCCCGCCACCATCACCGAGCGCCTGGGCGCCCGCTTCGACGCCGCCTTCTTCGAGCGCGGCACGATGACCGTCCCCGCCCTCAGCGTTGCGCATTACCGCCTGTTCATGGAGCGTTCGGTCGGACCCATGCAGAAGCTCGTCGAAAGCCTCGCCCGCGAGACGCGCCGACTGGAGGCCGTTCGGGCCGAGTTCGATGCCTTGGTCGCGCCCTACTACTTCGACAATGTCGTGCACCAGAGCTACCTCCTGACGCGAGCGCAGGCACGCAGCTGATACGGCATTCAAACGCATGGTCCACACAACGACCCGCCCCAGCGCTGCCACCACCGCGGCCGGCCGGCAGACACTTTGAACGCCGGCAAGCCACGTGCACGAACAGCTGCAAGGAGCCGAAGGTCGCCGATTGACTTGATGCGGGTGAGCGCAACCGGTTATCAGTCGAACACGACCACGCGGTCGCCGGCGCCCGGCCGGCAGGCTCCGGTCATCGGCTCCCAGCCGTGGCGGATGACCACCTGCTGCTCGTCGTGACACAGCTCGACGCGTTCGGCGCCCGGCACCCGCTGGTGCACGAAGGCCTCCATGGAGGCCGGCATGCTGATGCGAAATTGCAGCGCGTAGCGATCCTCTTCCGGATGGTCGTCGACGTGGACCCAGGGGATGAAGTTCGCGGCGAACATCAGCAGCTGCGAGCCGACCTGCACCGGGGCGGGCGCGTAGCCCTGCTCGATCAGCCAGCCTTGCGCGCGCACGCGCAGACCGTCGGTGTCGTCGAGCGCGCCCCAGGCGGCGGCCAGCAGCTCCATCACCCACTGGTTGCAGTTCTGGTAGCGCGGGCTGAAGGGATAGGCGTTGGCGCTGTAGGTCGCGGCCAGCAGGTGCAGCGCAAGCGCCTTGTCGAGTGCCGCGCGCTCCAGCGCGGCCGCTTCGGCGCGGGGCAGCAGCACGATGGAGACGTAGCCGATCGCCGGGTCGTCGGCGCCGAACAGGAAGCCGGCCACGCCCTGGTCGTACAGCCGTGGCCGGGCTTCATCGCAGGCGTAGTAGAGCTGGCGCACCGACCAGGGCCCGTTGCCGCTCGCCTTCAGGCTCACGCCGGCATGCGAGTAGCGCACGCCGAAGCGGCTCAGGTCCAGGCCCGAGCGGGCGATCAGTGCCACCGCCTGATCGGAGTCGTCGAGTTCCTGCTTGACGACCGCGGCGAAGCGCAGCAAGTGGTCCTGCTGACGCACGGTCAGCGGCGACGCGCGGTCGCAGAAACGCGAGGCGCCGGACGAGGCGTGGCTGGTGGCCGCGACCGCGCAGAGGCTGACGGCCAGCAGCAGCGCGCGCACGGTCAGAGTGCCACGGCGTGCGGGTCGAACTCGCGCTGCCAATCGTCGCGCAGCACCAGGAAGAAAGCTTCGCGCGTTTGCGCGCGCGCGAACTCCAGGCCGTAGGGGCGGTGACGCGCGCTGACGATGTTGCCGGGCGCCAGGCCGTGTTGTGCCAACGTCTGGCGCGGCAGGTCGAGGAAGAATTCGCTGGCGCCGGGGCCGGGCGCGGTGGCCTGCATCTTCAGTCGCAGCACCGCGGGGCGCTCGGCCACTTCGGTGACCTCGATGATGCGGTAGTCGCCCTCGGCAACATCCTTGTCGCGCGACGAGCTGTTGCTCGAACCATGGATCGAGTCGGACACGCTGCCCGACGAGGCAGAGCCGGCGCTCGATGCGGACGAGGCGAAGCTTTCCGCCCTGCAGGGCGTGGCCGTGGCGATGCACAGCAGCGTGATGCAGGCGAGGCGCGTCGGGGTGAGGGTCATCGGAGGCTCCGGACGATATGAGGGCGAAGTTGCGCGAGCGAGGATAGCGCGGGCGCCGCCTGCACCGGCCCGCCTCGTCAGGTGGGCGCACCAGACGCAGCGTCGCGCGGACCTCGATGGCCTGATGGGCCTTGTCGGCAGGGGCCTTCACGACGACGGCTTCCAGGCCCACCAGTCCGGCTTCCGGCGTGCAGTGGATGTCGTCGGCATTCGCCTTGGCCGGGCTGTCCGAATGCTCACTTGATGCGACGCACCTGCACCACTGCCGTCATGTCGAGGTAGGCGTCGGGCTCGCCATACCAGACACCGGTGACCGGGGCTGCCTGCCGCGGGTCGCGCGCCACGCCCACGCGTATGTGCTGGCTGCCGCCGAGCAGGTTGTTGGTGGGATCGAAGGGCACCCAGCCGGCGCCCGGGAGGTAGGCCTGCAGCCAGGCGTGCGTCGTTCCCGCGCCGACGGTCGGACCGGCGGCCGGATCGCTGCCGACCCGGTCGAGGGCGGGGTCGTAGAGGTAGCCGGAAACGAAGCGCGTGGCGATGCCCAGGCGTCGCACCGCCTCCATCATCAGCAAGGCGAAGTCGCGACAGCTGCCGCCGCGCAGCTTGAGGGTTTCCACCGGCGGCTGTATCCCTTCCTCGTCGCGCGCCACATAGGTGAATCCGTCGCGGATCTGCTGGTTCATCCGCACCAGCAGGTCGCGGGTGCCGGTCGGTCCATCGGTGCGAAGGAACTGGCGGGCCCAGTGCGTCAGTTCGCCTGCCGGATCGTCGTAGAGAGGGCGCATGTAGTGCTCGAGGTCGAACCGCTCCTCCACGCTGTAGGCGAACGGGTAGACCGTCGCACTCGGGGCGAGTGGAAGCTCCAGGTTGTGGGTCTGCGCGTGCTCGATGGCGAATGCACACACGATCTGCAGTTCCGTGGCCGGCTCGATGGGCTGCACCAGTGCCACCGAGTTGGAGTGAGGGTCCTGGATCATCCGCACCACGGCCTGCGGACTGACTTGCAGATCGGTCGTCAGCACGCGCAGGTCATGGCTGTCGCGCGGCCGGAACATGACGCGGTGCTCCCCGAAGGTCACCGGCGACTTGTAGCGGTAGCGGGTGGTGTGCGTGATCCGGTAGCGAATGAACATGGCGCATCGACCGGTCGTGAAGGCGCAGCGCCATGAGCGGTGCACTTCAACCGGCTTGCCTGGCAGCTGGTGAGGCTCGAGTATGGCGGTCCTGCGCGACGCAGGGCGTGCGATGCGGCAGACCTCATGCCGACTCGCCTTCGAGCTTGTCAAATCAGCCGGTGTCCTCCGGCTCATTGCAGCCATTCGCGTGCGTGTGAGGTTGCCGACGTTCGAAGCGTTGACTGGCTAGGCCGCCTGCAGGTACCGCGCGCTGCTGGCGAGGCCGCCGGGCGAGCGGCTCCGCTCATGCCCAGCCGCTTGTATCGCGGCCGGGCGTTCAGCAGCCGAGAGGCGCCTTCCGGCGCCTCTCGCGCGGCTTCACTCCCCCGGGTCGGCCCGGGGGCCGACCCCTCCTCCTCTACTTCGCTGCGCCGCTCACCCGGCGCCCTCGCCAGCACTCACCGTTGCCGCCTGCGCAGGCCGTCAAACCCAGGCAGGCAGCGGTGGTGGCAGCGCTGGGACGGGTTGCTGTGTGGAGTGAAGTAAAGGAGGAGGGCCGGGCGCCAGCCCGGCCCGGGGGACATGAACGCAACACAGCGACCCGGCGCAGCGCCCGCGCTGACACTGGACAGGCAGCGTTCCGGACAAAGACACCGAACACCGCAACGAACCCTGGCCCAGGCTTCAATCTGATGCGCTTGAATACGATGCCGTATTACGGCATCGTCGTCTTCGGCCTGAAGTCGCACACTGCCGCCACCGCACACTCCCAGCAGCGCGGCTTGCGCGCCTGGCAGACGTAGCGGCCATGCAGGATCAGCCAGTGGTGCGCATCTTCCAGGTAGGCGGCGGGCACGCGTTCGAGCAGCTTGAGCTCCACCTCCAGCGGCGTCTTGCCCGGTGCCAGGCCGGTGCGGTTGCCGACGCGGAAGATGTGGGTATCGACCGCCAGCGTCGGCTCGCCGAAGGCAACGTTCAGCACCACGTTGGCGGTCTTGCGGCCGACGCCGGGCAGGGCCTCCAGCGCCTCGCGCGAGCGCGGCACCTGGCCGCCGTGGCGCTCGATCAGCAGCCGGCAGGTCTCCAGCAAATGTTTGGCCTTGCTGCGGAACAGGCCGATGGTCTTGATGTGCTCGATGAGCCCGTCGAGCCCCAGTGCCAGCATCTTCTGCGGCGATGGCGCCACCGCGAACAACCGGCGCGTCGCCTTGTTCACGCTCACGTCGGTGGCCTGGGCCGACAGCAGCACCGCGGCCAGCAGTTCGAACACCGAGCTGTAGACCAGTTCGCTCGCCGGCTGCGGGTTGGCGGCCTTCAGGGTCGCGAAGAAGGTTTCGATGTCGGCGGGCTTCATGGGCGCGGATTCTGGCAGGGCAAGGTGGTCGCGGGGCACGCGGCCGGGGGCTGCACGACTCGGCCGAGCGCCGGGCCGCCCCAAGCCGGCCGAGACCCCCGCGGGGGGTGGCTGCGGTACGCCGCAGCCGGGGGCTTCATGCTTCGCGCTTCTTGAGCCGGTACTCGACCTGTCCGCGCCGCAGGCGCAGCAGCCGCGCCGCGGCCGAGACGTTGCCGTCGCTGCGTTCCATCGCGCGCTCGAACAGCAGGGTCTCGATCTGCTCGAACGAGGGCAGCCGGGCCAGCAGGTCATCGGCGAGCCGCTTGCACTGTTCGCTCGTTTCGGCGCCGCCACCGACCGCCGCACGCTGCACCAACTCGCCGTGCGCGCCGACGCTCAGCGAACGCAGCTTGAGCTGCTCGCCGCCGGAGAACAGGTGCTGCACGTCGATCGTGCCGTCATCGTCGGCCAGGATCACCGCGCGCTCGACCATGTTCTCCAGCTCGCGCACGTTGCCGGGCCAGTGGTAGTCCCATAGCGCGTCGTAGGCGCGCGTCGTCAGGCCGCCCACGCGCTTGCCGCAGCGCCGGTTGCAGCGCTCCAGGAACAGCGCGACCAGCAGCGGAATGTCCTCGAGGCGCTCGCGCAGCGGCGGGATCAGGATCGGGAACACGTTGAGCCGGTAGAACAGGTCTTCGCGGAAGCGGCCGGCCTCCACCTCGCCGCGCAGATCGCGGTTGGAGGCGGCGACCAGCCGCACGTCGACCTTGCGCACGCGCACGTCGCCCACGCGCTCGATCTCGCGCTCCTGCAGCACGCGCAGCAGCTTGCCCTGCGCGGGCAGCGGCAGGCTGCTGATCTCGTCGAGGAACAGCGTGCCGCCGTGGGCACGCTCGAAGCGACCGGGCCGCGAATGGTCGGCGCCGGTGAAAGCGCCTTTCTCGACGCCGAACAGCTCGGCCTCCACCAGGTCGGGCGGAATGGCGGCGCAGTTGACCGACACCATCGGCTGCTCGCGGCGCCGGCTGACCGAATGCAGCGCGCGCGCGAAGCGCTCCTTGCCGACGCCGCTCTCGCCGCGGAACAGCACGGTCGAGTCGGTCACGCCGACGCGGCGGACCAGGTTCGCCACCGCGTTGAAGCCGGCCGAGGTGCCGACGAAGTCGTCGAACTCCGACGCGGTCTGCGCCGACGCCGCAGGGGTGCCCGCGCTGCCGCGCCGCGGCTTCGACGGGGTGCGCACGAAGGCTTCGATCTTGAGGAAGTTGGTCTCGTGCTCGGTCAGGTCGTCCCAGCTCGACAGCGGTCGGCCGACGACGCGGCAGCGCTCGTGGCCCATCGCCACGCATTCGATCTCGCGCCACAGGATGGGGACGCCGAGCACCGCGGTGCAGTAGCCGCTGGCGTAGCCCACCATCATCCAGCAGGCCGGCTCGCCGAACACGCCGCAATGCTTGAGGTGGGCCTCGGCTTCCCATGAAGCGGTCCAGTAGTAGTCGCCCCAGAACTCGCCGTGCTCGCCGTCGAAGTGCATCGCGTCGATCGGCTGATTGCGCACGAAGCCCTCGATCTCGCGCAGGCGCGGACCCAGCGCCAGCATCTCGTCGCGGTCGGTGCGGCCCAGCGTGCGCACGCGCTGGCCGTCCTCGAAGCCCTGCTGGTAGCCCAGCCGGGTGAATAGCTCGCGTGCCTTGCCGGTGCCCAGCTGCTCGATCAACTCGCGACGCAATTCGGCGAACGACGACGCATGCATCAGCAGCATGCGCTGGTCGAACAGCACGATGTGGCCCGCGTCGGGTGAGAAGCGCAGGTGCTCGGTGAGCGCGCGGTCGTTCGATCCTTCGGCGACCGTCCGGGACGGGGCCGCGCGGGTCGGCTGGGGCATGGGGTCTCCTCGGTCCGGTCGGTGGCCGGCTTGTTTTTGAAAAGCCGAAATAGGCCTTTGCGAGCTTCTTCAAATGATGAATCTACGAGGGTCGCAGAACACCCCGGGTTTTCACTCTGTTTTTGAAAAATAGCAATCGAATCAATCGCTTGCGATCACGCGCTCGCATGGCACCGCGCTTGCAATTCCGTGCTCCGTGAACCGGCCGCAAGTGCCGGGCCGACCACTGAGACAAGCGCAGCGATGAGCCGCGCTTCCTTTTTTCCCCTCAGGGTTCCCAATGACACAAGGAAAGAGACATGGAACAGAAGATTGAACTGAAGAAGCGGCGGTACCTGATGAACGCGTGGTACGTGGCGGCGCTGTCGACCGAGGTGGGCCCCGAGGCGCTGTTCCACCGCAGGATCCTCGACACCTCGGTGCTGATCTACCGCAAGCAGGACGGCACGCCGGTGGCGCTGCACGACCGCTGCCCGCACCGCTTCGCGCCGCTGCACCTGGGCCGGCGCATCGGCGACGAGGTGTCCTGCCTGTACCACGCGCTGCGCTTCGACTGCGAGGGCCGGTGCACCCACAACCCGCACGGCAACGGCCAGATCCCCAGGGCCGCCCGGGTGCACGGCTACCCGCTCGAGGAGCGCCATGGCTTCCTCTGGATATGGATGGGCGAGGAGGCCGCGGATCCGGAGCGCTTGCCCAACTTCGACGTGCTCGACAACGGACATCCGAACGCGGTGGCGTACACCTACATGCACATGAAGGCGCACTACGAGCTCATCATCGACAACGTGATGGACCTGAGCCACATCGACCACGTGCACGGCGAGATCATCACCACGCGCGGCAAGCTCTCGCCGCTGGTGCCGCAGATGCGCGAAGGCCTCGACACCCTGTCGGCGCGCTGGGAGTGGCAGCAGACGCCGGCGATGCTGATCTTCGCGAACTTCCTGCCCGAGCCGGCGGCCGAGGCGCGCCACTTCTTCGACATCACCTGGACGCCGCCGGCGAACATCCAGCTGTCGGTGGGGGCCACGCAGAACGGCCATGCACTGGACCTCGAAGGCTGCGTGGGCCAGTACGACCTGCACACCTGCACGCCCGAGACGGCGAACACCACGCACTACTACTTCGCGACGCGGCGCAACCACGTCGTCGAGGACGCCAACTACAACGCGATGAAGATCCAGGCGATGCACGCGGCCTTCGAGACCGAGGACGGCCCGATCATCGAGGCGGTGCACGACGAGATGGGCACCACCGACTTCTTCAGCCTCGACCCGGTGCTGATGAGCAACGACGCCGCGCCGGTGAAGGTGCGGCGCATGCTCAAGCGGCTGATCGAGCAGGAAGGCAAGCCCGCCTGAGCGACGCAGCACGCGAGTGCTGCGGCCGGGGCCTCGCAGCGGTCCTGGCGACGCGCCGGGTTGCTGTCGTCCTTGCGCTCAGCGCCGACTTCGCGCTCTGGCCATCGCCGCCTCGATGACCGCCCGCTTGCGCGCCATCTCTTCGGCGTCGCCGGGCCGGGTCTCGGCCTCGAGATGGGCGAGCTTGTGCGTCGCCTTGGCGGCCAGGCGCTCGTCGTGTTCGCGCTGGGCGCGGGCACGGCGCAGGCCGCGCGCGGCGTAGCGCTCGCGGGCCGCAGCCGCCTCGGCCGGAGACCACGCTGCCCAGCCGGTGGTCTGCGTGGCGTCCTCGAGCGAGATGCAGTCGACCGGGCACACCGGGATGCACAGCTCGCAGCCGGTGCACTGCGACTCGATCACGGTGTGCATCTGCTTGGCCGCGCCGACGATGCAGTCGACCGGGCAGGCCTTGATGCACAGCGTGCAGCCGATGCACCAGGCCTCGTCGATCACGGCCAGCCGGCGCGGGCCTTCAGGGCCATTCACGGGGTTCAGCGGCAACACGGGATGGCCGGTCAGCGCCGCGAGTCGGGTGATGCCCTCGGCGCCGCCGGGCGGGCACTGGTTGATCTCGGCGCGGCCGGCGGCAATCGCCTCGGCATAGTGCCGGCAATCGGGCTCGCCGCAGCGGGTGCACTGCGTCTGCGGCAGCGCGGCGTCGATCGCATCGGCCAGCGCCACCTGCCGCGCGTCGGGCGCGTTGGCGGGGCGCTGGAGCGAGGTCACTTGTGGTGCTTCGCGATGAAGTCGCGGATCTCGGGGTAGGCAAACTCGCGCCAGCGGCGGCCGGCGAAGATGCCGTAGTGGCCGGCGCCCTTGAGCTCGTAGTGGCGCTTGCGCGACTTGGGGATGCCGGTGCACAGGTCCACCGCGGCGGCGGTCTGGCCGGAGCCGGAGATGTCGTCGAGCTCGCCTTCCACCGTGAGCAGCGCAGTGGTCTTGATGTCCTGCGGCTTCACGAGCTCGCCCGAGACGTGCCACGTTCCATTCACCAGCGCGAACTCCTGGAACACGGTGCGGATGGTGTCGAGGTAGTAGTCGGCCGGCATGTCGAGCACGGCGTTGTACTCGTCGTAGAACTCGCGGTGGGCATCGGCGCCGTCATCGTCGCCGCGCACCAGGTCGAGGAAGTAGTCGTAGTGGGCCGTCAGGTGGCGGTCCGGATTCATCGCAACGAAGCCGCTGTGCTGCAGGAAGCCCGGGTAGACCAGGCGCCCGGCGCCCGGATAGTTGGGCGGCACGCGGTAGATCACGTTGTGCTCGAACCACTCGATGCTCTTGTTCATCGCCAGGTTGTTCACCGCGGTCGGCGATTTGCGCGCGTCGATCGGTCCGCCCATCATGACCATCGTGCGCGGCGTCTTCTCGCCGGCACTGGCCAGCAGCGAGACGGCGGCGAGCACCGGCACCGTCGGCTGGCACACCGAGATGACGTTGACGTTCGGGCCGATGTGGCGGATGAACTCCTGCACGTAGTGCACGTAGTCGTCGAGGTGGAACGGTCCGGCCTCGGTCGGCACCATGCGCGCGTCGACCCAGTCGGTGATGTAGACCTTGTGGTCCGACAGCAGCGTGCGCACGGTGTCGCGCAGCAGCGTGGAGTGGTGGCCCGACAGCGGCGCGACGACCAGCACGCTGGGCTGGTCGCGCATGCGGGTCAGCAGCTTCGCGTCGTCGGTGTAGCGCTTGAAGCGCAGCAGCTTGCAGAACGGCTTGTCGATCGCCACGTTCTGCTGCACGACCACGTCGATGTCGTCGACCTTGATGCTCGTGATGCCGAACTGGGGCTTCTCGTACTCCTTCGTCAGCCGGTGGATCAGGTCGAAGCCGGCCGACAGGCGTTGCGCGCCGGGCCCCTGCGCGAACGGCGACAGCGGGTGGGTGTAGAGCTTGGACGAGGCGCTGGCGAACTCGGAGAACGGGCTGAGCAGCGAGCGTTGGGCTTCATAGAGCTGGTAAAGCATGCAATTCCCCGAAGGCGGATCGATCAGCCCGCGGGTGCCACCGAGCAGTCGCCGTCTGGCGGGCCGCGAACGTGCACCGTTGGTGCGCTGCAACAGTGTAGGGGAGAAGCGCCTGATAGGTGCATGCAGGGAGACCCGCGGCCCAGTGGGCTCCGGTGCACCAAAGCGTGACAGAACCGGGTTTCATTTGGTGCACGAGCAGCGTTCGCGGCGGTTGAACCCCCCTCGGGGGTCGCCGCACGCCTGTGGAGGGGCGCATGGGTCCTTCAGCGCTCTCGCTGACCCCCGCCGCGCTGCGGGCCGTCGCCCTGGTCCGCGCGCCGGTCGCCGTTGCCCCCGCGCTCGCCACCCGGTTCGCGCCCGCGCGGCTGCTGCACCCGGGGTGGCGGGTTCGGGACCGCCACTGGGCGCGGCATGACCTGCGGCGAAGGCATGACCTGCGGCACCGGCACCGGCCGCGGTATCACCTGCGGGGATGGCGCGGCCTGCGGCAGGGCGAACTGCGGCGCGGGCGCGGGCGCTGGTGCGGCAGGCGCTGCGCGCACCGGCTGCTCGGGCGGCAGGGACCGCGAACCGCGCTGGTTGCGGCCCGCGTCGCCGGGCTCGGTGTGCGGCTGGCGGTCGCCCGGTTCGGGGCGCACCGCGTCCGGCGGGCCAGGCTCGCGCTGGATCTGGCGTGGCCGTTCGGCGCGGCGCGGCTCGGGCGTGGTCGGCGCCACCGGCACGACACCGCGCTCGGCCGGGACGATCGTCGGACGTGGCTGCGGGGCGACCGGAGCGACCGGGACGCCCGGTGACCGGCCGGCGTTCGCTGCCGGGCCCGCGGGCGGTGCCGCCTCGCGGGGCGATCCCGGCACGGCGGGTGCAATCGGCTCGCGGCCGCCATCGCGACGGTCGCGCTCTGACGCCGGGCGTCGCTCGCCCGTGGACGGTGCATTGGCCAGCGGCGGGCCGCCGCCGCGCGTGCTGTCGGCCGGCGACCGCGCCGCATCCTGTGGACGCAGGCCGCGGCTTGGCGTCGGCAGCAGGGCCGCCGGCAGACCGTTCGGTACCGTGCCCGGCCGCGTGGTTGCCCCAGGGGCCGTGCCGCCGGCCCGGGCTGCCGGTGCGATGCTCGCCGCGACCGGCTGCAGCTGGGCCGCTTGTTGCGGCGTCAGGTCCATGTGCTCACGGCCGATCGGTCGCGCGTTGCGGAAGTGATCTTCGCTGACCATCGTGACCGCGTCCGGGCGCTGCGCGTAGCGGTACGAAGGCCGCTCGACGGGCTCGGGGCGCGTCGCGCGGCGGTCGTAGTTCGGGTGCGGCGGCGGGTTGACGACATGGGTCACGTTGATGACGTTGATCTGCTGCACATAGCGCGGCGAATAGCGGTAGGGCGGGTAGTACCGCTCGCGCGGCCCGAGCGGGAACCAGCCGACCGGAGCGCCGCTGCCGAAGCCGATGCTGACGCTCACGTTGCCCGAGCGCGCACCGACGTAGCCGACCAGTGCCGGCGCGTACACCGGGCGCAGCACGATCGGTCCGGGCACCCAGCCCCAGGCGCCACCGATCAGCGCCCAGCGGCCGTAGTGGAAGGGTGCGAAACCCCAGGGCGCGTCGTCGATCCAGGTCCAGCCCCAGGGGCGCACGTAGCCCCAGTGGCCATAGCGGTAGGGCGCCCAGCCGTAGGGCACGCCGCGCGGGTACCAGACCGCGCCATAGTCCGGCGCGTTGGTCCAGTAGCCGTGCTCGTCGAGCGCCTCGATCCCGGTGGTCTCCGGTGAGACATAGCGGGCCGAGGCCAGGCGGTCCTGGTCGCGGTCGCGCGCCTCGGCCCAGGCATCGAAGTCGTCGCGCTGACCCATCGCGCGCAGCTGCAGTTCGCTGCCGCCGTTCTCGACCAGGCTTTCCTGTCCGGCCTCGAGGTTGAAGCTGTTGCTCGGCGTCACGACGCGCAGCCGGCCGGCGAGCGCGCGCACGGTGTAGGCGCGGTGGTCGGGGTCGTAGCTGACGCGGTAGTCGCCGGGGGCCTGGGCTTCGGCGCGCACGCCGTCGGCCGACAGGCTGAAGCTGTCGCCGGTGGGCAGGCTGCGCACCCGGACGCGCACGGTGCCTTGGGCCACGTCGAGCGCGATGCCGTGGTCGTCGACCTGAGAGAACACCGCCTGCGTGTTGCCGTCGAGGCGCACCGAGGTGCTGCCGATGCGCACCTCGGCCTGGCTGCCGGGCGGGGCCCACAGCGAGGTCTGGCTGGTGACCGGCTGGTTGAGCTTGGCCGCCTCCCATGCCGCGCCCGATTCCGGCGAGCTGTCGACCGACCCGCGCAGCGCGCTGACGCTGCCCACGCGCGCGGGCGGATCGGCCGGCTCCGGTTCGGCGCGGGCGGCAGCTCCGAACAACAGGCTCACGCACAGGGCCACGAGTGCGCTGCGGCTGGCGGTGACTAGGGACTTCATGGGCATCGGTGACCTCGGACCGCGGAGCGGCATCTGGACCTATAACGCGTGAGACCGCCGATCGGTGCATCGGTTGCGCGCACCGTCTTGAAAAGAATTGCAAATGAGCTTGCGGGGTGCATGCCGGCTACCGCGGCCTGCGGGAGACCTTGCACAGACGCCGCACATGAAAAAGCCGCGGCAGGCCGCGGCTTTCGGGGCCGAGATGCCGAAAGCGTCAGATCACGGCGGCGATCGCCTTGGCCACCGCTTCGAGATTGTGGTGATTCAGTGCCGCGACGCAGATGCGACCCGAATCGATGCCGTAGATGCCGAACTCGCTGCGCAGCCGCTGCATCTGCGCCGCGTTCAGGCCCGAGTAGCTGAACATGCCCTGCTGCGTGGTGATGTAGCTCAGGTCGCCCTTGACGCCGGCGGCCTGCAGCTTGTCGACCAGCGCGACGCGCATCGCCTTGATGCGCTGGCGCATGCCGGCGAGCTCTTCTTCCCACAGGGTGCGCAGCGCGGGGGTGGTGAGCACCGTGGCCACGACCGAGGCGCCGTGCGTCGGAGGGTTGGAGTAGTTGGTGCGGATCACGATCTTCAGCTGGCTCAGCACGCGCGAGGCTTCCTCCTTGCTCGCGCACACCACGCTCAGCGCGCCGACGCGCTCGCCGTACAGCGAGAAGCTCTTGCTGAAGCTGGTGGCGACGAAGAAGTCCAGGCCCGAGGCCAGGAACTGCTGCACCACCGCGCCGTCTTCGGCCAGCCCCGAGCCGAAGCCCTGGTAGGCCATGTCGAGGAAGGGCACCAGGCCACGAGCCTTCACCGCGGCGATCACCTGCTCCCACTGCGCGGGGGCGAGGTCGTAGCCGGTCGGGTTGTGGCAGCAGGCATGCAGCACGACGATCGTGCCGGCGGCGGCGCCGTTCAGCGCGCCGAGCAGTCCGTCGATGGCGATGCCGCGCTTCGCCGCGTCGTAATACGGGTAGCTGCCGACCGTGAAGCCGGCGTTGGCGAACAGCGCCCGGTGGTTCTCCCAGCTCGGGTCGCTGATCAGCACCTGCGCGTTCGGGTTCAGGCGCTTCAGGAAATCGGCACCGACCTTCAGGCCGCCGGTGCCGCCCAGGCCCTGCACCGTGGCGATGCGGCCGCTGGCCGCGGCGGCGTCACCGAACACCAGGCCCTGCACGGCCTTGTCGTAGGCGGCGATGCCGTCGATCGGCAGGTAGCCGCGCGCCTTCGGCGCCTCGAGCATCTGGTGCTCGGCCGCGGCGACGCATTTCAGCAGCGGCAGCTTGCCGTTCTCGTCGGTGTAGACGCCGACACCGAGGTTGACCTTGGCCGGGTTCGGGTCGGCATTGAACTGCTCGTTCAGGCCGAGGATCGGATCGCGCGGAGCGAGCTCGACGGATGCAAACAAAGACATGGGAGTTCCAGCGGAGAGTGGGAAGACACGGGCCCGACGCCAGGGACGGGGGTGGAGCCAGCCGCGATTTTAGGCGCCCGGCGCGCACGCCGCCCGACCGGCCTCGCGCCATCGCGTCTTGCGGTAGGCTGGCGGATTGCCCCGGTCACGAGCCGGGCGAACCGCCGCTCCCGCAATACCGCCATCCGATCAAGAGGCCCACGATGCCTGACCTCGCCGAAGCCGCGCCCGACGCGACCGCCACCCTGCCCGCGGGCGAGTTCGTTTCCTTCCCGGACTCGCCCTTCCAGCTGTTCCAGCCCTATCCACCGGCCGGCGACCAGCCGAGCGCGATCGCGCAGCTGGTCGAGGGCATCAACGACGGCGAGGTGTTCCAGACCCTGCTCGGCGTCACCGGCTCGGGCAAGACCTTCACGATGGCCAACGTGATCGCGCGGCTCGGCCGCCCGGCGATCGTGTTCGCGCCGAACAAGACGCTGGCGGCGCAGCTCTACAGCGAGTTCCGCGACTTCTTCCCGAAGAACGCGGTCGAGTACTTCGTCAGCTACTACGACTACTACCAGCCCGAGGCCTACGTGCCGCAGCGCGACCTGTTCATCGAGAAGGACAGCGCGATCAACGAGCACATCGAGCAGATGCGCCTGTCGGCCACCAAGAGCCTGCTGGAGCGGCGCGACGTGGTGATCGTGGCCTCGGTGTCGGCGATCTACGGCATCGGCAAGCCCGAGGACTACACGCAGATGCGGCTGATCGTGCGCGTTGGCGGCAAGCTCGGCCAGCGCGACCTGATCGCGCAGCTGATCCGCATGCAGTACAAGCGCAACGAGACCGACTTCGCGCGCGGCAGCTTCCGCGTGCGCGGCGACACGGTCGACATCTTCCCGGCCGAGCACTCGGAGCTGGCGATCCGCATCGAGCTGTTCGACGACGAGATCGAGGCGCTGTCGCTGTTCGATCCGCTCACCGGCCAGATCCGCCAGAAGGTGCCACGCTTCGTGGTCTACCCGTCGAGCCACTACGTGACGCCGCGCGAGCAGGTGCTGAGCGCGATCGAAGGCATCAAGGAAGAGCTGCGCAACCGGCTCGCCGAGTTCGTGGCCGCGGGCAAGCTGGTGGAGGCGCAGCGCATCGAGCAGCGCACCCGCTTCGACCTCGAGATGCTGCAGGAGATCGGCCACTGCAAGGGCATCGAGAACTACACGCGCCACCTGTCGGGCGCGGCGCCGGGCGATCCGCCGTCGACGCTGGTGGACTACCTGGCGAAGGACGCGCTGATGTTCCTGGACGAGTCGCATGTGCTGATCGGCCAGTTCGGCGGCATGTACAACGGCGACCGCGCGCGCAAGACCACGCTGGTCGAGTACGGCTTTCGCCTGCCGAGCGCGCTGGACAACCGGCCGCTGAAGTTCGAGGAGTTCGAGACCAAGATGCGCCAGGTGGTGTTCGTCTCGGCCACGCCGGCCGCCTACGAGCAGGAGCACGCCGGCAAGGTGGTCGAGCAGCTGGTGCGGCCCACCGGCCTGGTCGACCCGCAGGTCGAGGTGAGGCCGGCCACCAGCCAGGTCGACGACGTGCTGCAGGAGATCCGCAACCGCGTCGACGTGAACGAGCGGGTGCTGATCACCACGCTGACCAAGCGCATGGCCGAGCAACTGACCGACTACCTCGCGGACAACGGCGTGAAGGTGCGCTACCTGCACTCCGACGTCGACACCGTCGAGCGCGTCGAGATCCTGCGCGACCTGCGGCTGGGCAGCTTCGATGTGCTGGTCGGCATCAACCTGCTGCGCGAGGGGCTGGACATCCCGGAGGTGTCGCTGGTGGCCATCCTCGACGCCGACAAGGAGGGCTTCCTGCGCTCCGAGCGCTCGCTGATCCAGACGATCGGCCGCGCGGCCCGCCACCTCAACGGCAAGGCGATCCTCTACGCCGACCGGATCACCGACTCGATGCGGCGCGCCATCGGCGAGACCGAGCGCCGCCGCGCGCGGCAGATCGCCTTCAACGCCGAGCACGGCATCACGGCGCGCAGCATCAAGAAGGAGATCCGCGACCTCATCGACGGCGTGTACTCCGAGAAGAGCCGCGGCGACGACCTGAAGGCGGCGCAGGCCGCCGCCGAGGTCGAGGCGATGAGCGAGAAGGATCTCGGCAAGCGCATCAAGCTCCTCGAGAAGCAGATGCTTGAGCACGCGCGCAACCTCGAGTTCGAGAAGGCGGCCCGGGTGCGAGACCAGCTCGCCCTGCTGCGCGAGCAGGCCTTCGGCGGCGCCGGCCACGACAACGTGCTGCCGCTGGTGGCGGGCCAGGGCGGGTCTCCCCGCTGACGCGGGGCCGGGTGGCTCTTTCATAATCGGCTGCAAGGACGGGGACGCACGAACCCCGCCGGCACGGCTGGGCCGTGCCATTCGCAGGAGACACGTTGTGGGCGATCCTCTGTCGCTGCTGAGGTTCAGCGCGGCGTCCGGGCACATCTGGCTGGACGAGCAGCGCATGCTGCTGCTGCACGCCCGGGCCGTGGCGGCGCTGCGCAAGGAGTTGTTCGACTCGCTCGGTGTCGAGCGCGCGCGCGGCCTGCTGGTGCGCATGGGCTTCGCGTCCGGGCGCCACGACGGCGAGCTCGCCGTCAAGCAGCGCCGCGCCGGCACCAGCACCGAGGAGGCCTTCCTGCTCGGGCCGCAGCTGCACGCCATGGAAGGCGCGGTCAGCGTCGAGAAGGTCGAGCTCGAGATCAACCTCGCCACCGGCCACTTCTTCGGCGACTTTCTGTGGACCAACTCCTGGGAGGACGAAGCCAACATCGCCGACTTCGGCTTCGGCGAGGAGCCGGCCTGCTGGACGCAGATCGGCTACGCCTCGGGCTACACCAGCGCCTTCATGGGCCGGCTGGTGGTGTTCAAGGAGATGGAGTGCCGCAGCCAGGGCGACAGCCGTTGCCGCATCATCGGCCAGCCGGCCGAAGCCTGGCACGACGAGCAGTACGTCGGCTACTTCCGCCCGCAGGTGATCGGCCAGCAGCTGATCGACTACAGCATCGGCCTGGAGCAGCTGCGCGCGGTGCAGGCGCGGCGCCAGTACGACCGCAAGCTGATCGGCGTCTCGCCGGGCTTTCGCGCCGCTTTCGAGCTGCTGCGCAGCGCGGCCGACAGCGCGATCACCGTGCTGCTGCTGGGCGAGACCGGCGTGGGCAAGGAGATGTTCGCGCGCTGGCTGCACGAGAACGGCCCGCGCGCCGGCGGCCCGTTCATCGCGGTGAACTGCGCGGCGATCCCGCACGAGCTGATCGAGTCCGAGCTGTTCGGCGTCGAGAAGGGCGCCTACACCGGCGCGCAGCTGGCGCGTGCCGGGCGCTTCGAGCGCGCCAGCGGCGGCACGCTGTTCCTCGACGAGGTGGGCGACCTGCCGCTGGCGGCCCAGGTGAAGCTGCTGCGCGCGCTGCAGACCGCCGAGGTCGAGCGGCTCGGCTCCGAGCACGCCACCAGGATCGACGTGCGCATCGTCGCGGCCACCAACGTCAACCTGCAGCAGGCCATGCAGGCCAGCAAGTTCCGCAGCGACCTGTTCTACCGGCTCAACACCTTCCCGGTCACCATCCCGCCGCTGCGCGAGCGCACCACCGACATCCCGGCGCTGATCGAGCGCTTCCTCGAGAAGTACGGCGAGCTCTACAACAAGAAGCTGCGCGGCCTGACCGACAAGGCGATGCGCCAGGTGCTGAGCCATCCCTGGCCCGGCAACATCCGCGAGTTGGAGAACGTGATCGAGCGCGCCGTGCTGCTGGCGCCGTGCAACGGCTCGATCGAGGCCTGCCACCTGTTCGGCGAACCGGCGCTGCGGGTGGGCGAGGGGGCCGTCGACTCGAAGGGCCGCGTGACCGAGATGAACCCCGACGCGCTCGGTCGCTTGTGCGACGAGGCCTTCGAGCACCACATCGACCTCGAATCGCTGGAGCGCCGCATGATGCAGACCGCAATGCAGCGCGCCAAGGGCAACCTGTCGCAGGCCGCGCGCCTGCTCGGCATCACGCGGCCGCAGCTGGCCTACCGGCTCAAGAAGGAAGGCCTGCCGGCGGACTGAGCGGCCGCTTGCCTGCGCGGCACGGGCCCGAAGGGTGATCCCAGGAAACGGGCGCCCTCCGCGTTGCCCCTGCTCGCCGGGGGGCGACCCCGGCTGCGCTGGGCGCCTTGATGGCGCCCGTTTCCTGGGTCACGCGAGCCCCCCGGTAGCGTTAACAGGCCCTAGTCGCTCTCCGGCGATCCGGCGGCTTTTCTTTTTTGCGGGGCCCGGCGCGAGCACTTCACCAAATGATCAAGCTGCGCCGCAGCAACTGATCAGACAGGCATCCGGAGCAACCCTTGCTTTGCCGCCGCTGCGGCCGTGATGCCATACGAATCAAGCACTTGGCGCGCTTGGCACAGGCGTTGCCCTTATCAGTCCACCAAAGCACTTCGCCTTGGCCGAAGTGGTGGATTGAACAAATGAAGCTTGCCAACCCCAGTGCCCCACGCGCCATGCCCGGCTCGGCCACCCGGCTGACCGGTCAGCCCTGCTTCGTGCGCGTGACCGGCACGCTGGAAGACCGCTTCGTCGAGTTCGAGTTCGCGATCGGGGATCCGGAGTTGTCGGTCGAGCTGGTGATGCAGTTCGAGCAGTTCCGCGAGTTCTGCGCCACCCACGAGGTCACGCACCTCGGCGCCGAAGCCTGCGCCCGGCTGGATTACGAACGCATGAAGTGGCGCTACGGCGCGCCCGGCATCGCCGATTGAACGTTTGAGAGCCTCACAGGAGACAACGCAGTGCACGTCGAGATCAAGACCTCGGACATCCGGCCGATCCGGCAGACCTTCTCGCATGTGGCGCGGCGGCTGGGGGCCGACAAGCCAGCGTCGCGCTACCAGGAAGCGACGCTGGACATGCAGCCGACGACGAACTTCCACTACCGCCCGCTGTGGCAGCCGGAGTTCGCGCTCTATGACCAGCGCCGCACCGCGATCGTGATGGCCGACTGGTACCGCTTCAAGGACCCGCGCCACTTCTACTACGGCACCTACACGATCACGCGCGCCAAGCAGCAGGAGGGCACCGACAAGCAGTTCGAGTTTGTCGAGAAGCGCAACCTGCTGAGCACGCTCGACGAGTCGATGCTCGATTCGCTGCAGAACGTGCTGGTGCCGCTGCGCCACTACGAGTGGGGCGCGAACATGAACAACGTCTACTGCTGTGCCTACGGCTATGGCACCGCGGTGACGCAGGCCTGCGAGTTCGCCGCGATGGACCGGCTCGGCGTCGCGCAGTACCTCTCTCGTCTGGGCCTGCTGCTCGACGGCAACCAGGGCGCGGCGCTCGGTGCCGGCAAGCAGGCGTGGCTGACCGATCCGGCCTGGCAAGGGGTGCGGCGCCTGATGGAGAACCTGTTTGTCACGAAGGACTGGTTCGAGCTCTTCGTCGCGCAGAACCTGGTCTTCGACGGCCTGCTGTACCCGCTGATCTACCGCGACTACGTTGGCGCGGTGAGCCCCCGCAGCGGCAACGCCGTGGGCATGCTGACCGAGTTCATGAGCGACTGGTTCGAAGAGACCGGGCGCTGGGTGGACGGCACGGTGAAGACGGCCGTGGAGGAGTCGCCGGCCAATGCCGAGCGGGTCGGCCAGTGGTACCGCACCTGGCGCGACGAGATGGTGCGCGCCCTGGAGCCCCTGGCCGCGCGGGCACTCGGTGCCGACGGCGCGGCTGCGCTCGGCGCGGTGTGCAGCGGCCTGGACGCGCGAGCCGCCCGTCTCGGCATCCAGTCCTGATTCGCTTCACGGAGAACCCCATGTCCATCCCCGCCGCCATCGATACCTCCCGCACGCCGGTGTTCATCGCGCTGCAGAACACCGACACCGCGCGCAGCATCGTCGCCGCGATCGTCGCCGACAACCCCGAAGCCTCGGTGGTCGAGTACCCCGCGATGGTGAAGATCGACGCCCCCGGGCGGCTCGTCATCCGACGCGCATCGGTCGAGGAGCAGCTGGGCCGGCGCTGGGACACCCAGGAGCTGCAGCTCGACCTGATCTCTCTGTCCGGCGGCATCGACGAGACCGACGACGAGTTCTCGCTGCAGTGGGGCGCGCGCCCCTGAGCCTGTCCACGAGAAGAAACCGCCATGCCCGCCGACACCGGAGACAAACCCATGAGCAGCAGCACCACGACCCCGACCCGTCCCGCCAAGCGACTCGGCCTGAAGGAGAAGTACGGCCTGATGACGCGCGACCTCGGCTGGGACACCACCTACCAGGCGATGGACGACGTGTTCCCCTACGACCAGTTCGAGGGCATCAAGATCCACGACTGGGACAAGTGGGAAGACCCGTTTCGCCTGACGATGGACGCCTACTGGAAGTTCCAGGGCGAGAAGGAGAAGAAGCTCTACGCGATCATCGACGCGTTCCAGCAGAACAACGGCCAGTTCAACATCGTCGACCCGCGCTACCTCAACACCATCAAGCTGTTCCTGACCGGCGTGACGCCGCTGGAATACGCCGCGCACCGCGGCTACGCGATGGCCGGGCGCAACTTCCGCGGCGTGAGTGCGCGCATCGCCTGCCAGATGCAGTCGATCGACGAGCTGCGCCACGCGCAGACCCAGTTCCACACCATCAGCCACTACAACAAGTACTTCAGCGGCCTGCACGACTCGGCCCACATGTTCGACCGCGTCTGGTACCTGTCGGTGCCGAAGTCCTACTTCGAGGACGCGATGAGCGCCGGGCCGTTCGAGTTCCTCACCGCGATCTCGTTCTCCTTCGAGTACGTGCTGACCAACCTGCTGTTCATGCCGTTCATGAGCGGCGCCGCCTACAACGGCGACATGGCCACCGTGACCTTCGGCTTCTCGGCGCAGAGCGACGAATCGCGCCACATGACGCTGGGCCTCGAGATCGTGAAGTTCATGCTCGAGCAGGACCCGGGCAACGTGCCGATCGTGCAGAAGTGGATCGACAAGTGGTTCTGGCGCGGCTACCGGCTGCTGACGCTGGTGTCGATGATGATGGACTACATGCTGCCCAAGCGCGTGATGAGCTGGGCCGAGGCCTGGGAGATGTACTTCGAGCAGAACGGCGGCGCGCTGTTCGAGGACCTGGCGCGCTACGGCATCCGCCTGCCCAAGTACCACGAGGTGGCGAGCAAGGAGAAGGACCGCCTCTCCCACGAGGCCTGGGCCACCTTCAACAACTACGGTCATGCCGCGGCCTTCAACGTCTGGGTGCCCAAGCCCGACGAGATGGCCTGGCTGTCGGAGAAGTACCCCAAGACCTTCGACAAGCTCTACCGCCCGCGCTTCGAGTGGATGGCCGAGCAGGAGAAGCAGGGCAAACGCTGGTTCAACAACACGCTGCCGATGCTGTGCCAGACCTGCCAGGTGCCGATGTTCTTCACCGAGCCGGACGACCCGACCAAGATCTGCTACCGCGAGACGACCTACCACGGCATGAAGCACCACTTCTGCTCCGACGGCTGCAAGGACATCTTCGAGAACGAGCCCGAGAAGTACGTGCAGGCCTGGATGCCGGTGCACCAGATCTACCAGGGCAATTGCTTCCCCGAAGGCGCCGACCCGACGGCGCCGGGGTTCGATCCGCTGCAGGAGGTGCTGAAGTACTACCACTTCCAGCCAGGCGCCGACGGCGGGGAGTTCAACACCTCGTCGGACAAGGCGAACTGGGAACGCTGGACCGGCCAGAGCCTGTCCGAGCCCAAGGCTGCCTGAGCCCGAGTCCGCACTGAAACCCCGAAGCCCGCAGCGCGCCCGACCGGGTGCGCCGGCGGAGCCGAGTCTGAAGGAGACACAAGAATGTCCGTCGTTGCACTGAAACCCGGCTACAGCGGCCCGGTCGCCGACAGCGAAGACCGCTTCCACGGCAAGCGCCTGCTCTACATCGGCTGGGACGACCATCTGCTGTTCTGCTCGCCGGTGTGCCTGCCGCTGCCGCCCGACATGCCGTTCGGCGCGCTGCCGGGCGAGGTGCTGCCGGGCGTCTACGGCAGCCATCCCGATTTCGCGAAGATCGACTGGAGCCGGGTCGAGTGGCAGGACTCGGGCCGGCCATTCAAGCCGGACGCGGCGAAGTCGCTGGCCGACAACGGCCTCGTTCACAAGTCGGTGATCCGCTTTCGCACGCCGGGCCTCACCGGCATCGGCGGATCGCATTCCTGAACACGCCGGCCCCGGGGATTTGTCGATGAGCTTCCAGATCACGATCGAGCCGCTCGGCCATGCCGTCGAGGTGCGTGACGGGCAGACGGTGCTCGACGCCTGCCTGCGCGCCGGTGTGTGGCTGCCGCACGCTTGCGGCCACGGTGTGTGCGGCACCTGCAAGGTCCAGGTGCTGGAGGGCGAGTGCGAGCACAACGACTCGTCGAACTTCGCGCTGATGGACTTCGAGCGCGACGAAGGCAAGATCCTCGCCTGCTGCGCCACCGCCACCACCGACGTCGTCATCGAAGCGGACATCGACGAGGACCCGGATGCGCAGTTCCTGCCGCTCGAGGACTACACCGCCAGGCTGGTCGAGGCGCGCATGCTCACGCCCACCATCCGCGGGCTGTGGCTCGAGCCCGACCGCCCGGTGCCGCTCCAGGCCGGGCAGTACCTGATGATGAAGGTGCCGGGCGTGGACGGCGAGCGCGCCTTCTCGATCGCCAACGCGCCGGGCGACAAGCTGGTGGAGCTGCACATCCGGCGCGTGCCCGAGGGCCGCGCCACCGGCTGGCTCCACGACGGCCTGCAGGTCGGACAGAGCCTGCATTTCACGGCGCCCAGCGGCCGCTTCTTCGTGCGCAAGTCGGCCAAGCGGCCGCTGATCTTCGTGGCGGGCGGCTCGGGACTGTCGAGCCCGAAGTCGATGATCCTCGACCTGCTGGCCGAAGGCTGCACCCTGCCGATCACGCTGGTGCAAGGTGCACGCGACCTGGGCGAGCTGTACTTCCGCGAGCTGTTCGAGCAGCTTGCCGACCGGCACCCCAACTTCAGCTACGTGCCGGCGCTGTCCAACCTGCCGGCCGACACGCCGTGGGACGGTGCGCGTGGCCATGCGCACGAGGCGCTGAAGGCACGCTTCGCCGGCGACTTCCGCGGCCACCAGGCCTACCTGTGCGGCCCGCCGCCGATGATCGAGGCCTGCATCGCCACCTTCATGCAGGGCCGGCTGTTCGAGCGCGACATCTACACCGAGAAGTTCTTCACCGCAGCCGACGCGGCGAACTCGGCGCCGCGCAGCCCGCTGTTCAAGAAGCTCTGACCGGCACACCGCGATGCACTCACCGGCCCTGCCACTCCTTCGAGAAGGCCCGCACCACGTCGACGAACGTCGCGAGGATGGGCGAGAGGTCGTCGCGCCGGTGGATGCAGGCCAGCTCGATGTCCTTCAGGTAGCGGCAATTCAGCGGCCGGTACACCACGCCGGGCAGCTGCAGGCTCGCCGTGGACTCGGTCGCCACGCACAGCCCGAAGCCGCCGGCCACCAGCGCCACGCAGGTCAGCACGTCCTCGACCGACTGCGCCACGTTCATGCGCGCGCCTTCGCGCTGGAAGGCCGAGGCCACCTGTTGGGCCAGGCCGGGCAGCGGCGAATTGGGGTAGAGGATCAGCGGCTCGCTGTCCATGTCGCGCACGGTGATCTCACGCTGCTTGCACAGCCGGTGGCCCTTGTAGAGGCCGACGACCAGCCGCTCGCGCAGCACGGTCTCGATCACCAGGTCGGGCTCGCGCGGGAACAGGCGGTTGAAGCCGACCGTGATGCGGCGTTCGCGCAGCGCCTCGATCTGCTGGGCCTTGCTGAGGTGGTGCAGCTCGATCTCGATCTTCGGCCGCTCGGCATGGAAACGCGCCAGCAGCCGCGGGATCACGTCGAGCACGCCCGAGCCGAAGATGCCCACGTCGATGCGGCCGATCATGCCCTTGCCGGCGAGCTGGGTGCGCTCCTTGGCGCGGTTCGCCAGCGACAGCAGGTTGGGCACCTCGTCGAGCAGCACCTGGCCGGCCTCGGTGAGATCGACGCCCTTGGGCGTGCGCACGAACAGCGGCGTCCCCAGTTCCTCCTCCAGCGCACGGATCTGCCGCGTCAGCGGCGGCTGTGCCATGTGCAGCCGCTCGGCCGCGCGGCGGAAGTTGCGCTCCTCGGCCAGGGCCAGGAATTCGCGCATCTGTCGCAGTTCCATCGGGGCGCTCCTTCGTCGGCATATCAATACCGGATTGGTATCGATTTTGCAAAAAGCAGTATTGGACAGTATCGGGTGCGATCCCTATCGTTCACTGACAACGCGTCCCGGCGCATCGCCTGCGAAGACAGGCGGCACCGCAAGACCGGTCAGGAGACACACATGAGCAGCGCCCCCCCGCGGTGGCTGGCCTGAGGCAGGTCATGCCGCACTACGAGGTTCACATTGCGAACACCGGCGAAGCCTACGGCTGCGCCGACACGCGCACGCTGCTCGAGGGCATGGAGGCGCTGGCACGGCGCGGCATCCCGGTGGGCTGCCGCGGCGGCGGCTGCGGCGTGTGCAAGGTGCGCATCGAGACCGGCGCGGTGCGCACCGAGAAGATGAGCCGCAGCCACGTCAGCGCCGATGAAGAGGCCGCCGGTTACGTGCTGGCCTGCCGCGCCTACCCGCGCAGCGACCTGCGCCTGTGCGCCGTCGAGAAGCTGGCGCGCTGCATCGAGCGCGGCCACGCCCTCTCTTTCCTCGACGCTGCGCGCGCCGCGCAGCGATCGACTTCCTGACCGATTCACCGACCCCACCAAGAGGAGACACACCATGGCGATCACTGGCGTATTGAGACCCGGGCACGTGCAACTGCGCGTGCTCGACCTGAAGGCCGCAGTCCAGCACTACGCGGAAGTGCTGGGCCTGTGGGAGACCGGGCGCGACGCGCAGGGCCGCGTCTACCTCAAGGCCTGGGACGAGCACGACCACCACAGCGTGGTGCTGCGCGAGGCCGACGAGGCCGGCATGGACTTCATGGGCTTTCGCGTCGATTCACCGGCCACGCTGAAGAAGCTGGCCGCCGACGTGAAGGCCAGCGGCCTGGCCACCAACCTGCAGTGGGTCGAGGCCGGCGAGATGCTCAAGACCGGCGAGCGTTTTCGCTTCACGGTCGCGACCGGCCATGCGATCGAGCTGTTCGCCGAGAAGGAGCAGGTCGGCAACGGCATGCCGCTCGTCAATCCCGAGGTCTACCCCGACGGGCTCAAGGGCATGTCGCCGTCGCGCTTCGACCACTGCCTGCTGTACGGCGACGACCTCGACGGCACCGTCAAGCTGTTCACCGAGGTGCTGGGCTTCGGCCTGGCCGAGCAGGTGGTGGCCGGGCCGGACAAGCTGCAGATCGCGGCCTTCCTGACCTGCTCGAACAAGCCGCACGACGTGGCCTTCATCCGCCACCCGGCGAAGAACAAGTTCCACCACGCGTCCTTCATCCTGGACAACTGGGGCGAGGTGCTCAAGGCGGCCGACATCATCACCAGGAAGCGCGTCTCGCTCGACATCGGCCCGACGCGCCACGGCATCACGCGCGGCGAGACGATCTATTTCTTCGACCCGAGCGGCAACCGCAACGAGGTGTTCTCCGGCGGCTACATCTCCTACCCGGACCGCCCCACGCTGACCTGGACCGACGACGAGCTCGGGCGCGCAATCTTCTATCACGACCGCAAGCTCAACGAGGCCTTCCTCAGCGTCGTGACTTGACCACCCCCGTTGCGGCTGCGCCGCTCCCCCTCGAGGGGGGCGACGCTGGCGGACCGGCGCAGCCGGATCCGCGGCGTCTGCTGACGTGGGCCGTGGCGAATTGAACATCGCTGTGCGACCTGACCGACCGATTGATCGATTGACCGAGATGAAATCTTCCACCGTCCCGCTACGCAAGCTCTCGTCCGAAGCGGCGCACGCCGCCGTCGCGGCGGCGGTCGCGCATGCGCGCGGCCTCGGCATCCGCGTCAACGCGGCGGCGGTCGATGTGAGCGGCGTGCTGCTGGCCTTCCTGCGCATGGACGGCGCCTTCCTGCATTCGATCGACATCGCCATCGACAAGGCCTACACGGCGGCGAGCTTCGGCTTCCCGACCGAGGGCTGGGGGCCGCTGCTCGAGAGCGACGCCTCGCTGAAGGCCGGCCTGCCGACGGTGCCGCGGCTGGTGGTGTTCGGCGGCGGCGTTCCCGCCTACGAGGGCGCGCAGCGCGTCGGCGCGCTCGGCGTGTCGGGCGGCTCGGCCGACGAAGACGCGGCCTGCGCCCGCGCGGGCCTGGCCGCCATCGGGCTGGCCGAGCAGCCGCAGTGATTTCGCAGTGACCCACGAGAGACCATGAAACAGTTCCTGAACTTCATCGACGGCGAGTTCGTCGCCACCGGCAAGACCTTCGAGAACCGCGCGCCGGTCGACAACCGCGTGCTGGGCCTGGTGCACGAGGCCGGCCGCACGGAGGTCGATGCCGCGGTGGCCGCGGCGCGTGCGGCGCTGAAGGGCGAATGGGGCCGCATGCCGGTGGTCAAGCGCGTCGAGCTGCTCTACGCGGTGGCCGACGAGATCAACCGCCGCTTCGACGACTTCCTGGCCGCCGAGATCGCCGACACCGGCAAGCCGCTGTCGCTGGCCTCGCACATCGACATCCCGCGCGGCGCGGCCAACTTCAAGGTGTTCGCCGACATCGTCAAGAACGTGCCGGCCGAGACCTTCGAGATGGCCACGCCCGATGGCGGCCAGGCGCTGAACTACGCGCTGCGCACGCCGGTCGGCGTGGTCGGCGTGGTGTGCCCGTGGAATTTGCCGCTGCTGCTGATGACCTGGAAGGTCGGCCCGGCGCTGGCCTGCGGCAACACCGTGGTCGTCAAGCCCTCCGAGGAAACGCCGGCCACCGCCACCTTGCTCGGCGAGGTGATGCAGAAGGTCGGCATGCCCAAAGGCGTCTACAACGTCGTGCACGGCTTCGGGCCGGACTCGGCCGGCGCCTTCCTGACGCAGCACCCGGACGTCGACGCGATCACCTTCACCGGCGAGACGCGCACCGGCGAGGCCATCATGGCCGCGGCCGCGAAGGGCGTGCGGCCGGTGAGCTTCGAGCTCGGCGGCAAGAACGCCGGCATCGTGTTCGCCGATGCCGACTTCGACAAGGCCCTGGCCGGCATCACCCGCAGCGCGTTCGAGAACTGCGGCCAGGTCTGCCTGGGCACCGAGCGCGTCTACGTGCAGCGACCGATCTTCGACAAGTTCGTGCAGGCGCTCAAAGTCAAGGCCGAGGCGCTGACGATCGGCCCCTCGGAAGAACCCGGCGTCGGCCTGGGCCCGCTGATCTCGGCCGAGCACCGCGACAAGGTGCTGGGCTACTACCGCAAGGCGGTGGAGGAGGGCGCCACCGTCGTCACCGGCGGCGGCGTGCCGAAGATGAGCGGCGTGCTGGCCGAAGGCCATTGGGTGCAGCCGACGATCTGGACCGGCCTGCCGGAGTCGGCCGCGGTGATCCGTGAGGAGATCTTCGGCCCGTGCTGCCACATCGCGCCGTTCGACACCGAGGAGGAGGCGATCGCGCTGGCCAATGCCACCGACTACGGACTCGCCACCACGGTGTGGACCCAGAACCTCGGCACCGCGCACCGCGTGGCCCGGCAGGTCGAGGTCGGCATCTGCTGGATCAACAGCTGGTTCCTGCGCGACCTGCGCACCGCCTTCGGCGGCGCCAAGGCCTCGGGCATCGGCCGCGAAGGCGGCGTGCATTCGCTCGAGTTCTACACCGAGCTGCGCAACGTGTGCGTGAAGCTGTGAGGGCCGGACGATGAGCACCGCGAATCCCGAGATCGGCAAGAAGGTCCGCACCGGCGCCTTCGACAGCAACGTGCACGACCAAGGCACGTCGGCGCCCGGGCAGCCGCCGGTGCTGTTCGTCCACGGCTCCGGCCCCGGTGTCAGCGCCTGGGCCAACTGGCGGCTCGTGCTGCCGCGGCTGGCGACGCAGCGCCGCGTGGTCGCGCCCGACATGCTGGGCTTCGGCTACACCGACCGGCCGCAGCCGCCCGACCAGGCGGGCGTCTACACGATGGACGCCTGGGTGCAGCAGGCGGTCGACCTGCTCGACACGCTCGACATCGCGCAGGCCGACCTGGTGGGCAACTCCTTCGGCGGGGCGCTGGCGCTCGCGCTGGCGATCCGCCATCCGCAGCGCGTGCGCCGCCTGGTGCTGATGGGCAGCGTCGGCGTGCGCTTCCCGATCACGCCGGGGCTCGACGCGGTGTGGGGCTACACCCCGTCGTTCGAGAACATGCGCCGAATCATGGACGTGTTCGCGCACGACCGCCGGCTCGTCAACGACGAGCTCGCGAAGCTGCGCTACGAGGCCAGCATCCGCCCCGGCTTCCAGGAGTCGTTCGGGGCCATGTTCCCGGCGCCGCGCCAGCGCTGGGTCGACGCACTCGCCAGCCCCGAGGCTGCGATCCGCGCGCTGCCGCATCCCACGCTGGTGGTCCACGGCCGCGAGGACCAAGTGATCCCAATGAGCACCTCGCTGACGCTGGCGCAGTGGATCCCGAATGCCCAGCTTCACCTGTTCGGTCAGTGTGGCCACTGGACACAGATCGAGCACACCGACCGTTTTGTCCGGCAGGTCAGCGACTTCCTCGCGGAAGCCGACGCTGCCGCCGCCTGAATTGCCACTCCCCGACCCGAGACCATGGACCCCCAACGCATACAAGGCTACGGCGACGAGCTCTACCAGGCGCTGCTGAACCGCACGCCGGTGGCGCCGCTGACCGAGCGCGAACCCGAGATCACGATAGCCGACGCCTACCAGATCCAGCTGCGCATGATCCAGCGCCGGCTGGACGCCGGCGAGACCGTGATCGGCAAGAAGATCGGCGTGACGAGCAAGGTCGTGATGGACATGCTCAAGGTCAACCAGCCCGACTTCGGCCACCTGCTCTCGGGCATGGCCTTCAACGAGGGCGAGCCGATCCGTATGGGCACGCTGATCGCACCGAAAGCCGAGGCCGAGGTGGCCTTCGTGCTCAAGCGCGACCTGATCGGCCCCGGCGTCACCGCGGCCGACGTGCTGCGCGCCACCGACTGCGTGATGCCGTGCTTCGAGATCGTCGACTCGCGCATCAAGGACTGGAAGATCAAGATCCAGGACACCGTGGCCGACAACGCCTCCTGCGGCGTGCTGGTGCTCGGCGGCGTGCGCAAGGACCCGCGCCGCCTCGACCTGGCACTGGCCGGCATGGTGCTCGAGAAGAACGGCGAGATCGTCAGCACCTCCACCGGCGCCTCGGTGCAGGGCTCGCCGGTCAATGCCGTTGCCTGGCTCGCCAACACGCTGGGCCGCCTCGGCATCACGCTTTCGGCCGGCGACGTGATCCTGTCGGGCTCGCAATCGCCGCTCGTGCCGGTGGTGGCCGGCGACAGCCTGTACTGCAGCGTCGGGGGCCTCGGCGGCACCTCGGTGCGCTTCGTCGAATGAGCGGAAAGAGACCCATGAACCTCGATGCCAAGACCATCGCCCAGCTCGCCGAGCACCTGGAAACGGCCGAACTGCAGGCGCGCGACGTCACCAAGATCACCGACGACTTCCCCGGCATGGACTGGGACGACGCCTACGCGATCCAGGACGAGATCCGCCGCCGCAAGGAGTCGCGCGGCCACAAGACCGTCGGCCTCAAGGCCGGCCTGACCTCGTTCGCGAAGATGAAGCAGATGGGCGTGACCAGCCCGGTGTTCGGCTTCGTCAGCGACTACATGAGCCGGCCCGACGGCGGCGAGATCCAGACCTCCGAGCTGATCCACCCGAAGGTGGAGGCCGAGATCTGCATCGTCACCAAGGCGCCGCTCAAAGGCCCGGGCTGCCACGTCGGCGCCGTGCTCGCGGCGGTGGACTTCGTGGTGCCCGCGGTCGAGGTGATCGACTCACGCTTTCGCGACTTCAAGTTCGACCTCAAGAGCGTGGTCGCCGACAACACCTCGGCGTCGCGCTTCGTCGTCGGCGGGCGCATGCGCGACCTGGCCGAGCTCGACCTGCGCACGCTCGGCGTGGTGCTCGAGAAGAACGGCCAGATCGTCGCGATGGCGGCCGGCGCGGCCGTGCTCGGCAATCCGGCGGCGGCCGTGGCGATGCTGGCCAACCACCTCGGCGCACGCGGCCAGGAGATCCCGGCCGGCACTTTCATCATGACCGGCGGCGTCACCGAGGCGATCGCGGTCGAGGCCGGCGATGCGATCAACGTGCGCTTCCAGGATCTCGGCAGCGTCTCGATGCGCTTCGTCTGAGAACCGAAAACCAGAGAGAGACACCCCATGAACATTTCCCACCGGGCGAGCCCAACGCCCCCCGGTCGAGCCGCTGCATGCGCTGGCGTCGGGCTCGAGCGTCAAGCGCGGCGGCTGCTCCGCACGGCGCTGCTCAGTGCCGGCGTCACGCTGCTGGGCTGCATGCAGGCGCCCGACCTCGGTGCGGTGCAGGCCGAACGCCAGAAGGCGGTGCTGCACACCGACAGCTTCCAGTCGGCCGCGAGCAACGGCGCGGTGCTGGCCGCCGGCACGGCCGGCGGCGCGCTCGTCACCTCGTCGGACGGCGGCAAGACCTGGGCGCGCCGCCTGTTCGCATCGCCCGCATCCGTGATCGCGCTGAGCACCTGCCCCGACGGCAGCTTCGTCGGCATCGACTTCTACCGCAAGGTGTGGATCGGCGACAGCGCCGCCAAGAACTGGGTGGCGCACCCGACCGACCCTGCCGTCAACCCGCTCGCGGTGACCTGCGACGCCGCCCAGCGGATCTGGGTCGCGGGCAGCAACACCACGCTGCTGTCGAGCGCCGACCACGGCAAGACATGGAAGACGACCAAGCTCGGCGGCGACGCGATGCTCACGACGATCCAGTTCATCGACGAGCGCCACGGCGTGAGCACCGGCGAGTTCGGCATCGTGATGACGACCGATGACGGCGGCGCGACCTGGACCAGGCAGACGCCCATCCCCGAAGACTTCTACCCCTACTCGACCGTCTTCACCGACGCACGGCACGGCTGGACCAGCGGCCTGGGCGGCGTGATCCAGCACACCACCGACGGCGGCAAGAGCTGGACGCCGCAGGAGAACCACTCGGGCGCACCGATGTACACGCTGCTCCACCAGGGCGGCGAGGTCTACGGCCTGGGCGGCGGCGGCGCGATGGTGGTGCTGCGCGGCGACGAATGGGTGCGCTTCGACCACGGGCTGCAGTTGCCGGCCTACCTGGCCGCCGGTGCCGTGCTCAACCCGCAGTCGCTGCTCGTCGCCGGTGCGGCGGGCGCACTGCACGTCGTGGCGGCGCCGGGTCGGCTGTCCGTCGCGGCGCATCAATGAACGGGATGGCCGAGATGAAACTGCGCCAAAGAATCGTGGCCGTGCTGATGCGCGGCGAAGAGTGGCTGTTCGCCAACCCGAAGTACGTGCTGGGCATGATCCTGGCGGTGACGCTGGGCTTCGCCACCCAGCTGCCGTCGCTGAAGGTCTACACCGACTTCAGCGACCTGCTGCCGCAGAAGCACCGCTACATCCAGACCTACAACCGCATCAAGGAGAACTTCGGCGGCGCCAACATGATCGTGATGGCGATCGAGGTCGACGACGGCACGATCTTCAACGACGAGACCCTGGCCCTGATCTTCGAGGCCACGCAGGGCATCGACAACCTGCCCAGCGTGAACCACAACCTGGTGTCGAGCCTGACCCACCGCACCTCGCGCAAGGTCTACCTCACCTCGGACGGCAACTTCGCCTCCGAGTCCTACTACGACCCGGCCAAGACCGCACGCAGCGCCGAAGAGCTCGAGCAGCTGCGCAAGGACGTGATCGCGAACCCGCGCATCTACGGCCTGCTGGTCTCGCCCGACCTGAAGGCCGCGCTCATCAAGGCCCAGCTCAACGAGAGCGAGCTCGACTACGCCAAGACCTTCGCCGCGCTGCAGCAGGTGCGCGAGCAGGTCTCCACGCCGGGCCACCACGTCTACATCACCGGCAACCCGGTGCTCACCGGCTACGTCTACACCTACCTCGAGCAGATCATCGCGATCATGTTCTCCACGCTGGCCCTGCTGGCGCTGCTGCTGATCGTCTACTTCCGCCGCTTCTACGGCGTCGCGCTGCCGCTGCTGGGCATCGCGCTGTCCTCGATCTGGGGCCTGGGCTTCATGGCGCTGCTCGGCTACAACCTCGAGCCGCTGTCGATGCCCATCCCCTTCCTGATCGCGGCACGGGCCACCTCGCACGGCGTGCAGCTGGTGGCGCGCTACTACGAAGAACTGGCGATCACGAAAAGCGGCAAACAGGCCGCGCGCAACGCGCTCGACGCGCTGTTCCGGCCCGGCTCGCTGGCCATCGTGGTGGACGCGCTCGGCCTCGCGGTGCTCATGCTCGGGGCGGCGCCCTTCAACTGGAAGCTCGGCATCTCGGCCGGCTTCTGGGGCCTGGCGGTGATCTTCACGGTGCACTTCATGGTGCCGCTGGCGCTCACCGTGCTGCCGCAGCCGAAGAAGACCGAGAACAAGAACCAGGGCATGCGCAGCTTCCTGGCCGCGCTGATGGCCCGCACCGGTGGCACGCAGGCCGGGGCCACGGCGATCCTCGTCATCGCCGGCGTGCTGATGGCCGGTGGCGCGGTGTTCGCGTCGCGCGTGCAGATCGGCGAGTCCGAGCCCGGCTCGCCCATCTTGAAGCGCGACCACGACTTCAACCTTTCCACCAAGGCCATCAACGAGCGCTTCCCCGGCTCCGAGGAGCTGCACATCGTCGCGCGCACCGCCGAGAAGGGCGGCATCAAGCGCCCCGAGGTGCTGCAGGCGATGGAGGCCTTCCAGGCGCACATGCAGTACGACCCCGCGCTCGGCGGCGTGAAGGCGCTTCCCGCGGTGGTGCGCGTGGTCAACCGCCTGACCCACAGCGACGACCCGCGCTGGATGCAGCTGCCCGACAACGCCGCCGAGGTCGGCGGCCTGATGTTCGCCTACATGGCCTCCAGCCCGATCCCCGGGGCCCTCAAGGAGTTCGTCAACGCCGACGAGGACGAGGCCAACATGGTCTTCTTCTACAAGGACCACCGGGCCGAGACCATCAACCGCGCGATCGCGCTGGCCCAGGAAGGCGCTGCCCAGGTGATGGCCCGAGTGCCCGGCCTGACGATCGAGATCGGCGGCGGCCTGATCGGCGTCACCGCGGCGGCGAACGAGGCGCTGCACGCCGACCACATGGTCATCATCCCGCTGGTCATGGCGGTCGCCTTCGTGCTGGTGATGCTGTACTACCAGTCGCTGCACGCGGGCTGGCTGATGGTGCTGCCGATGCTGTTCTCCACCGTCATGACCTATGCCTACATGGGCATCCAGGGCATCGGCATCAGCGTCAACACCGTCCCCGTGATCGCCGTCGGCGTGGGCGTGGGCATCGACTACGCGGTGTACTTCATGGACCGCATCCGCGAGGAGTTCGCCCACACGCGCGACATCCGCCAGGCCGCCATCAACGCCTTCAGCACCACCGGCTATGCGGTGAGCTTCACCGCGCTGACGCTGATCGCCGGCGTCGTGATGTGGATCTTCCTGTCCGACCTGCGCTTCCAGTCGGACGCCGCGGTGCTGCTGTCTTTCATGCTGATCGTCAACGCCGTCGCCGCGATGCTGATCGTGCCGGCCTGGTGCGTGGTGTTCAAGCCGCGCTTCGTGACGGGTGAGGCGGACGCGGCGGGCGAGGGCGCCTTGCAGCCGGCGTGAGGGCGGGCGTGAGGGCGGCGCGAGCCATCGAGAGTCCAGGAGCAACGCGCGGGCAGGGGACTGCCCGCCTTTCGAGCAGGTGTGCATTCGATTCCATCCAAGGAACCCACGGAGTGAGGAGACAACGATGAAGAACAGACAGGACAAGCACGGAGCACGGCTCCACAAGCAGGGCAACCCGCGCCGCCTCGGCGGCGCCGCACTGGCATCGGCGCTGACGGTGTGCGGCGCGGTCCACGCACAGGACGCCACCGCACCCGTCGACCCGTGGAAGGTCGACATCTACTACGAGAACGACACCCGCTTCAGGGGCAAGGACGCCACTGGCGAGACGGTGGGCCTGTCCAAGTTCCGCAACACCCTGCAGGTCGAAGCCGACAAGAAGCTCGAAGGCGGCTGGAAATTCCGCAGCATTCTGCGCGGCAGCTTCGACGGCGTGTACCGCCTGAACGACGACCAGTACGGCCGCAAGGCCGGCGGCGGCGTGCTGCTCGAGTCCCAGGGCGGGCCGCCCCCGCTGCCGCACGGCAGCGGGGCGGTCAACAAGACGGTCGTCGACGGCCTCGGCTTGGTGAACAACACCTTCGGCTTCAACTCCACCAACCCCGGCGCGCCCAACTACAACCCCAACGAGGGCCTGCGCCTGCTGGGCGACCGCTGGCACGACTCGCTCAACGGCGGCGTGGAGTTCGCCACGCCGGTGCGCCCCTGCGACACCGACCGCCGCGGCTGTGCCGACTTCGGCGGCTACGGCGACAAGAAGCGCAGCGAGCTGGAGATGCCCGAGTTCAACGAACGCTGGGACGTGATCCGCGAGGCCTTCGTCACCAACACCGTTGGCCTGGCCGACGGCAAGCAGCTCTTCCTCAAGCTGGGCAAGCAGCAGGTCGTCTGGGGCCGCACCGACCTGTTCCGCGTGCTCGACGTCATCAACCCGGTCGACTACTCGCGCAACAACATCTACGACGAGCTGCAGGACATCCGCATCCCGATGTGGATCGCCCAGGCCGAGTACCGCATGGGCGCCAGCGAGACCATGCAGGACCGCAACCTGCAGGTGGTGTGGAACTTCGACAAGTTCCGCCCCAACAACCTCGGCCAGTGCGGCACCGCCAACGTCATCCTCGACGCCGGCTGCTTCTTCCGCGGCATGAAGAACCTGTGGGACAACGGCGGCACGGTGTCGAACTTCGCCAATGTCCAGCCGGGCGTGCTGCTCGCCACCGACTTCGGCCCGGGCCAGATCGGCCTGCGCAACGTCGACCTGCCGAACTGGAGCCTGAAGAACACCCAGCTCGGGCTGAAGTACGAGGGCATCACGCAAGGCGGGCTGTCGTTCTCGCTGAACGCGCTGACCTACCGCTCGCAGCTGCCCTCGCTGCACGGCGGCAAGGGCGCGCAGAACGCCTTCACCGGCCAGCCCTGCGCGGATGCGAACGGCAACTGCCCCTACCTGATCGCCTTCGACATGCACTTCCCTCGCGTGAACCTGCTCGGCGGCTCGGTCGACCTGCAGTGGGAGGCGGCCAAGGCGGCGGTGCGCGTGGAGGCGGCGGTCACCAGCGGCGAGGAGTTCGCCAACACACTGCGCCCCGAGCTGTACTCGAAGAACCGGGTATTCCGCTCGGTGGTGGGCATCGACCGGCCGACCTTCGTGCCCTTCATCAACCCGAACCGCACCACGCTGTTCTCGGCGCAGCTGTTCTACCAGCACATCTTCGACCACGAGCTGCAGCAAGGCCAGTTCGGCCCGGTGGGCATGCCGGACTGGAAGGACAACGTGATCGGCACGCTGCTGATCAAGGCCTTCCTGGCCGGCGACCGCGTCAGCCCGCAGCTGATCACGGCCTACGACGTGAAGGCGCGCGCGCTGGTCACGTCGCCGCAGATCGACTGGCTGGTGACGAACAAGCTCAAGCTCAGCTTCGGCGGCAACTTCAAGCTGCGCAACGGCGACGAGCGCTGGAAGTTCGACGACTGCCGCGGCTGCAACCCGTGGGGACCGTTCACCGCGCCCGTCGGCGACACCGACCCGATGACCGCCTACTCGCGTGGCCTCGGTGGCCTCGAGCCGCTGGGGCGCTTTCGCGCCGGCCCCATCGGCGCAGCTTGGAAGGAGAACGAGGTGTTTTTCACCGCGCGCTATCAGTTCTAAGACAAAGAGACAAAGGAGTGCCGTTCATGAATACAAAAATTACCAAGCTCAGTTTCGCCCTGCTCGTCGCAGGCTTCGCCGGTGCCGCAGTGGCCGTCACCGAAGCCGACGTCGAGCAGTCCTTCAATCCTTACAAGGCCGGTTTTCCCAGCTTTCCCGGACTGAGTGCCGGCACCGTCGTCAACAAGGCCAATGTCGAGCAGTTCAAGGACGCGCTCGACCCGGGCCTGTACATGGTCGTGAAGAACGGCTGGACCGAGCTGAAAGTCGGTCCGACGACGCAGTTCGAACTCGACAAGTTCTACGTCGAGGCGACCAAGAAGAACGTCAACAAGGCCAAGCTCGGCGCGAAGAACGGCGAGATCACCGGCTTCGTGGCCGGGCGCCCGTTTCCGGAGGAGCCGCAGGAGGCCGATGCCCGGGCCGGCGAGAAGATCGCCTGGAACTTCAAGTACGGCATCAACTGGGGCGACAACGCGGCGATCTACCCGTTCTACTGGAAGTACCGCAACATGCAGTCGGCCCAGGTGGAGCGGACGATCAAGTTCAACTTCCACTTCCTGAACTTCAAGCACCGTGTCCAGCATGCACCGGTGCCGGAGGTCACACCGAACCCGTCGGAGCTGTTCCGCGGCATCTACATGACGGTGCTCGAGCCGCAGGACCTGAAGAACACGCAGTTGCTGATCCAGCGCTACGAGGACGACCTGAAGTTCGACGACGCCTACCTCTACCTCGGCTTCCAGCGCCGCGTGCGCCGGCTCGCCACCGGGCAGACGACGGATGCCTTCCTCGGCTCCGACCTGATGATCGAGGACTTCGAAGGCTACAACGGCCGTGTCTCGGACATGAAGTGGACCTACAAGGGCAGCAAGAACATCCTGATGCCCTATTACAACCACAACGAGCTGAAGCTGGCGGACGAGTTCAAGGAGCCCGACGGCTACAAGTTCGTCGACTTCAGCGGGCAGGGTGGCTGTTTCCCGAACATCACCTGGCAGTTGCGCAAGGTCTACGTGGTCGAGGCCACGCCGGTGAACCCGTCGCACCCGGTGAGCAAGCGCGTGTTCCACATCGATGCGCAGGTCTACAACATCAACCGCACGCTGATCTACGACCGCAAGGGCGAGCTGTGGAAGACCTGGACGATCGGCAAGTCGCACCCCGATCACCACTTGCCGGTCAACAAGGGCACCGGTATCGCGATCGATGACTCGTTCTCGATGGTGGACGTGCAATCCAAGCACTGCACGACCGGCCAGTTCAAGGGGCAGGTCGATCCCAAGCTGAACCCGCCGAGCCTGTTCCAGGTGCAGAACATGCGCGGCGGAGATTGACGACCCCGCGGCCGGCGGCGCGGGTCGCCGGCCCCAGATTTTGTCCACTCCCGGAGTTTTCCATGAAGAAGATCAAGTGCGCCCTGATCGGGCCCGGCAACATCGGCACGGACCTGCTGGCCAAGCTGCAGCGCAGTGCGGTGCTGGAGCCCGTGTGGATGGTGGGCATCGACCCCGCCTCCGATGGCCTTAAGCGCGCGCGCGAGATGGGCATCAAGACCACCGCCGAGGGGGTGGACGGTCTGCTGCCGCATGTGCTGGCCGACGGCGTGCAGATCGCCTTCGACGCCACCAGCGCCTACGTGCACGCCGAGAACTCGCGCAAGCTCAATGCGCTGGGCGTGATGATGATCGACCTGACACCCGCGGCCATCGGCCCGTTCTGCGTGCCGCCGGTCAACCTCAAGCAGCACGTCGGGCGGCGCGAGATGAACGTCAACATGGTGACCTGCGGCGGGCAAGCCACCATTCCGATGGTGGCCGCCGTCTCGCAGGTGCAGGCGGTGGCCTACGGCGAGATCGTCGCCACCGTCTCCAGCCGCTCGGTCGGCCCCGGCACGCGCAAGAACATCGACGAGTTCACCCGCACCACGGCCGGCGCGGTCGAGCAGGTCGGTGGTGCGAAGAAGGGCAAGGCCATCATCATCATCAACCCGGCCGAGCCGCCGCTGATCATGCGCGACACCGTGCACTGCCTGACCGAGGACGAGCCCGACCGCGACAAGATCACCGCGTCGATCCACCAGATGATCAAGGAAGTGCAGAAGTACGTGCCCGGCTACAAGCTGGTCAACGGCCCGGTGTTCGACGGCAAACGCGTCTCGGTCTTCATGGAGGTCGAGGGCCTGGGCGACTACCTGCCCAAGTACGCCGGCAACCTCGACATCATGACCGCCGCTGCTGCGCGCACCGCCGAGATGTTCGCCGAGGAAATGATCGCCGGCACGCTGAAGCTCGAAGCCGTGCCGGCCTGACCCGATGCGCGACGCGACGAAGGAGAACTCCATGATGAACCTGCAAGGCAAGAAGATCACCGTCCACGACATGACGCTGCGTGACGGCATGCACCCCAAGCGCCACCTGATGACGCTCGAGCAGATGAAGAGCATCGCCAGCGGCCTGGACGCCGCCGGCGTGCCGCTGATCGAGGTGACCCACGGCGACGGCCTCGGCGGCTCGTCGGTCAACTACGGCTTCCCGGCCCACACCGACGAGGAGTACCTCGGCGCGGTGATCCCGCTGATGAAGCAGGCCAAGGTGTCGGCGTTGCTGCTGCCGGGCATCGGCACCGTCGACCACCTGCTGATGGCCAAGGAGCTGGGCGTGCACACCGTGCGCGTGGCCACCCACTGCACCGAGGCCGACGTGTCCGAGCAGCACATCTCGAAGGCGCGCGCGCTCGACATGGACACCGTGGGCTTCCTGATGATGGCCCACATGGCCAGCCCCGAGAAGCTGGTGAGCCAGGCGTTGCTGATGGAAGGCTATGGCGCCAACTGCATCTACGTCACCGACTCGGCCGGCCACATGCTGCCCGACGACGTGACGGTGCGGCTGCGCGCGGTGCGCGACGCGCTCGAGCCCGAGACCGAGCTGGGCTTCCACGGCCACCACAACCTGGCGATGGGCGTGGCCAATTCGATCGCCGCGGTCGACGCCGGTGCGAACCGCATCGACGCAGCCGCCGCCGGACTCGGCGCGGGCGCGGGCAACACGCCGATGGAGGTGTTCATCGCGGTGTGCGACCGCATGGGCATCGCGACCGGTGTGGACGTGTTCAAGATCCAGGACGTGGCCGAGGACCTGGTGGTGCCGATCATGGACCACATCATCCGCATCGACCGCGACTCGCTGACGCTGGGCTATGCCGGCGTGTACTCGTCCTTCCTGCTGTTCGCCAAGCGCGCCGAGAAGAAGTACGGCGTGCCGGCGCGCGAGATCCTGGTCGAGCTGGGCCGCCGCGGCATGGTGGGCGGCCAGGAGGACATGATCGAGGACACCGCGATGACGCTGGCGCGCGAGCGCACGGGCACGCTGCACAACGCGGCGGCCTGAGCGGCCGCCCACAGGACACAGGAGAACCCCATGCCGTTTGCACAGATCTACCTCATCGAAGGCCGCACCGAGGATCAAAAGCGCGCCGTGATCGAGAAAGTCACCCAGGCCATGATGGACGCCGTCGGCGCACCCAGGGAAACCGTGCGCGTGTGGATCCACGAGGTGCCCAAGGAGAACTGGGGCATCGGCGGCGTCTCGGCGAAGGCGCTGGGACGCTGACGGACCGCGAGGTCACGCGACGACGAACCGCCGGGTGGTGAACACGGCCGGCGGCATGCGCCGGAGGGTGGGTTGGCGGTCGCGTGGTCCTTGCGCAGGTCGTTGATGACGCTGCGCAGGGATTCAGCGCGGTCTTGAGCTGGCCGAGTGCCCGCAAGACCACAAAAAAAGCGGACTCAGAGAGTCCGCGAAGGTACTGCCGTTCAACCGGTGCGGCCTGCTAAAAAAAGCAGGTCTTCGTCAACAGATATCGGCGGTGGTTCAGTCCCCGCCGCGCATGTTCTGAACGCTGAAGATCCCGTCCGGAACCAGCTTGGCGTCGACTCTGCCGCGGAAAGATCCCGTCGTGCAGTGCCGAGACTGCACGTCGATCATCGAAAAGCTGTCGCCGATGTCGGCGCCTTTGCCCTGATTGATCGGGTGGGCCCCCCGGTCCGCGTGCGTCCAACCGATCACGAACTGTTTCCACAGCTCTCCTTTGCGATCGTAGATCTCGACGATCGGGAATTCCGCTGTCTGGGCGTCCACGTAAAAGATGCGCTTGCCGACCGGATGACCGGCTTCCTTGGGTTTCGCTTCGAGCACGTAGACGGTCCGCAATTGAAACGGCGCATCTTGGTGGCACTGCGCTTTTCCGCCGTAGCCGGTGTATTCCCACGTCGAACCGTCTTCCTGAGCGGTCTTGTGCTGCCTGCCCTTGCTCTTGACGGTTGCGCGGTCCCAGAACGGCAGCAGCATCGTCTTGCTGCCCTTGTAGGTCCAGGTCATGTCGGAGATGCGGCCGTTGTAGCCCTCGAAGTCCTCGATCATCAGATCGGAGCCGAGGAAGGCGTCGGTGGTCTGCCCGGTGGCGAGCCGGCGCACGCGGCGCTGAAAGCCCAGGTAGAGGTAGGCATCGCTGAGCTTCGTATCGTCTTTGAACTTCTGGATCAGCAGTTGCGTTCCCTTGATGTCCTGGGGCTCACCCACGCGCACGTAGATGCCCCGGTACAACTCGCTCGGATTGGGGACGAAGTCCGGTGTAGGTTCGTCGACCGTGCGGAACGCATATCGCTTGAAGCAGAATTTGTCGAAGACGATCGAACGCTCGACCTTGGCGGTCTCGTAGTTGCGGAAATCCCAGATGAAAGGCTCGATGCAACCCAGGTCACCCCATACGCGGCCGTACTGGAAATTCCAGGCCAGCTTCAGGCCCGCCTGGGGATCTTTCGGGTCGGGCTCTTGCGGAAAGGGACGCCCGGAAACGTAGTTCTTGAGCGTACCGTTGGCTTCGATCGTGACATTGCCCGCGCTCTTGCGGGTCGCCTCGATGTACTTCGGATGAAGGGTGAAGTCGAAGGTCTCACCGACCTGCATCTCGTACTCGCCCTTCTTGATGAAGTCGTGCATCGCGGGGTTGAGATACTCTTTCGCGGCCTCTACGTTGTTCTTGTTGATGAGCATGCCCGGCGCGATGCCGTCGACTTTGGGGGCGCCGCTCTTGTAGGTGTAGAAGGCCTTGTTCAGGACCGCATCCGACACCTCGCCGGCGGCGCACGGAACACAGGCGCAAGCCAGTAGCGTTGCGCCGAGCCGCATCGCGACTTCACGCGGAGGTCTGGCGAGGCTTCGGGGGGGTATTGCGCGCAAGCGCAATGGAGCTGTCATGGGCACGTTTGTCTCCTGGTGTGCGAGGCTGTTGCTCGTCTGCCGACAGTCTTTCACGTCGATCGGTTGAGCTCACCCGTCGAAAAGAACGGCGGCGTTGGCCGGACCGTCGATGCAGGTTCGTGCCGAACCTTGCGCGAAGGCGGGTGGGCCGACGCGTTGCCGGTCGCACGCACAGACGCACAGGGCTGCGCGGCATGGGTGCGGGCCTGGCCGCGTGCGCGGCTGCTCGAACAAGGAGAGGGGAGCGGGCGCGCAGCCGCAAAGGCGGCTCGCTGTGCACCGCGCGAGCACGCGTCAATGGGTCGTCAAGCCCATTCGCCTGGCATGTTGTATGGCCTGCGAGCGTCTGTGCACGCCGAGCTTGGAGAAGATCCGCTGCCAGTACCACTTGACGGTGCTTTCGGCCAGACCGAGCGAGGCACCGATCTCACTGTTGAGCATGCTGGAGCATGCCAGCTGAAGAATCTCGATCTCGCGGTGCGACAGTGCCTCTGAAGTCACCGGGGAAGGCATGGGTCTGGCGGCGCGGGCAGCCGCTTCGTCCGCGGGTGCGAGAGCCTGACCGCTTGCCGCCGCAAGGATCTTCCGGGCGGCTTGTTGTGCCGGCGTCGACGTGGACGGACAGGCGGCTTGCAGTTGTTCGAGAAGCTCGATGACGACGTTGCCTTCGTCCAGGAAGCTGCGAACGAACCCGGCGGTCGCTCCGGCGTCCAGGGCCTCGATCAGGTAGCGTTGGGCGGCCGCACGATTGCCGGTGCGCACCGCCAGCTTGGACAGCAACACCGCAAGCCGAACCACCGAGCGCATGCAGCGCCGGTTCTTGGCGAAGCTGAACCAGCTCTTGATCAGCGTCAGGGCCATCATCTCCTTGCCGGTCTCGCAGCACACGCGTGCATGGGCGATGGCGAACAGTTCGTGCTTGCTGGACGAGCCGCCGGCCGGGACGAGCCGGTCAAAGCCGGCGGGGTACTTCGCGTCCGAGACCAGGCGCGCGGCTTCCCGTGTCTCCCCTTGCGCGAGCAGCTGGCGAACGCGTTCGCACAGGATATGGGCTCGCAGGCGCTCGAAGTCGTAGCGATCCGCGAAGTGCGTCGCGTCGTCGAGGATGCTGCGGGCCAGCCCGTGATCCTGGTCGAGGAAAGCCACGCGTGCGCAGGTGATGAAGCCGGCGATCAGGTTGTCGACGAAGCCGAGCTCGCGCGACATGGAGAAGTTCTCGCCGAGCAGTTGCCTCGCCTCCGGGATGCGGTTCCTCTCATAGTGCAACTCGGCCAGCAGCATCGAAGGCATGGCGACGAGTGCCGATCGTTCGCCGTGCAGTCGCGTCGCCCAGGTCCGGGCGCGGTGGTAGACCTCCTCCGCCCGTTTCAGGTCGCCGGCCATGTACAAGGTGGATCCCGCGATGCTGTTGTGGAAGGCGGTCCCGTAGATGGCACCGCTTTTCACGAACACCTCGTGGGCCATCTCGGCCGCCGCCCCGGCGCCTTCCACGTTGTACGTCTCGCGGTGGCACAGCATCAGGGCCGTCTCGGTGGAGGCCCGCATGAAGGGGTCGGGCGCCGCGGTCGTGGCGAGCCACCGGCGGCAGCCTTCGTGCGTTGCGGCGACGTCGTCGCTCAGCAGCGAAAGCATCATTTCGCGATGAGCGAGCTTGGACATCAGGAAGTCCAGGCGCTGGGTTCTTGCCGGGTCCGCTTCGGCGGTCCAGCGCTCGAGCGTCGCGCGGGCGTTCCCGAGCGCCTGTCGGGCTTCCGCAAACTGCCATCGCAGCTCACAGTCCCACGCTAGGTCCAGCTGGAGCTGCGGACATTTCTCTGCGATGGACGCAGGCAGCCTGGCTGCATAGGCCCGGATCGTCGCGATTTGCCCGCTGGCGAAGAGTTGCTGACTGGTGGCGTCCAGCAGGTCCGCGGCAAGGCGCTCGTCCGATGCCACGAAGGCGTGCTCGATGGCGTCCACTGCGAAGCCGTTCGTCGCCAGCCAGCGGCATGCCCGGCGGTGGTACTCGACAAACAGATCCGGGCGGCGTTCGTGCAGGCGCCGCTGCAGGAACTCGGAGAACAGGTGGTGGTAGCGGTACCACTGCCGTTCGTTGTCGAGCGAGAAAATGAAGAGGTTGCCTGTCTCCAGCTTGTCGAGCCGGTCGCGGCCGTCCGAACGATCCGTCACGGCATTGCACAGGGCCGTGTCGAAGCGCTTCAGGATGCAGGTCGCGAGCAGGAACTCCTGGGTGTCCTCAGGCTGGCGACGCAGGACTTCTTCGGCGAGGAAGTCGCCGACATTGCGGTGCTGGCCCGAGAACCGGGCGAGGAACTGGTGGGAGTCGCTGCTGTCCCGCAGGGCGATCGCGGCGAACTGCAAGCCGGCGACCCAGCCCTCGGTGCGCTGAAGCAGCAGGCCGACGAGATCCGATGAGATCGCGGCACCGTTCTGGCGGGCGAAGAATTCGCCGATCTCGATCTCGGAGAACTTGAGTTCGCGCACGCCGACTTCGAGCAGTTCGTCGCGCACCCGCAACTGCGCCAGCGGCAATCCGTGCGCATCCCGCGCTGCAACCAGCAAGTGAAAGCGATCGAGCGGCGCCAGCAGCACGGCATTGACGATGGCGATCACGGAGCGATCGGAGATCAGATGGAAATCGTCGACGAAGAGGTGAACATCCTTTTCAAGGGCGGCCAGCTCGTTCAGCAGCGTGGCTTTCAGGACCGCTGCGGGCAGGCTCACGCCGGATCTGAGCAGTGCCAGCGTCGCTTGGCCGACCAGCCCACCTCCGAACCGGATGGCCTCGACGAAGTGCAGCAGAAAGCGGCCCAGGTCGTTGTCTTCTTCGTCGATGCTGAGCCAGCCGGTCTCGAGGCCGCGATCGGAGAACCGACGGCGCACCTGGGCCAGCGCGCTGGTCTTGCCGTACCCGGCGGGCGCCAAGACCACGACCAGTCGCCGATCGGCTTTCTGCGCGACGTCCTCACACAGCTGAAAGCGCTCGACGAGCAGACCGGCATGTTTGCTCGGGGGGGCTAGCTTGGTCGTGTTGACTGAGGCGACTCGCTTTTCAACTCGCATCACAGGGGTCGGGCGGAGATGCCAGTGCAGAGGTCGGCAAGACCTTCTGAACCTGAACGGCATTCGAACAAAGCCGTGCCGGGCAAACCATCGGGACTCACCCGATGGGGGGATCGGCGGAGAAGCCTTGGTGTGGGCCGGATGAAGAGAGAGCCTCAGAAGAAGCGGTCGTAGTGAATCTGTTCCACGGGCACCCGGTGCTTGAGGACGGCCGTTTCCAGCATTGCGCGCAGCATGGGCGGCGGGCCCGCCATGTAGATCTCGAATGCGGAGAGTTCGGGGCCTTGCTGGTGGTCCACGACCTCATGGATGAATCCGACCGCGCCGGGCCAGCCCGAAGCGCCGACTGGTGGCCGTGAGACGGCATCGACGTGCCGGATTCGGCTCCGGAATCCCGGTATGGATGCCAGGCAGGCTTCGGCACACATGTCTTGCGGCGTGCGCCCTCCGAAGTAGAACCACAGCCGACCGTCGGTTCGTGCGCTGGCGGCCCGCGCGACGGACAGCATCGGTGCGAGTCCCGAGCCGCCTGCGACGCAGATGATGTCCCGCGACGACTGCTCGCGATAGTGGGCTAGGCCGTAGGGGGCGTCGATCTCGATGGAGTGGCCGATTTTCAGGGAGTCGAACAGTACGGCGGTGCCTTCGCCGCCCGGTACCCGCCTGACGATGAATTGCCAGCAGCCACTCAGGTTGGGCAGGTTGCTCATCGAATAGGCGCGCACGCTGTCCACGCCCGGGAGTTGCAGCAAGGCGTACTGTCCAGGAAGGAAGTCGGCCGGTCCGTCGGTGCGGAACGTGAACTCTCGCATGCCTGGGCTGAGTTCGCGCTGCGCTGCCAACCGGGCGAGATGGACAGTGGGGCGCATCAGGGAGGCGCTCGGCGGGCCGAGTCGCAGGCGGATGCGGCAATCGCTCAGTGGGTAGGATTGGCATCCCAGCTTCAGCCCTTTGCGGCGATCGCGCGGCACCAGCCCTGGTGCTTCACCCCAGGCGGTGGCGATCTCTCCTTCGACGAGTTGGAACCGGCAGTTCCCGCAGCCACCGACGTTGCACTCGTACGGAAAACCGACGCCCGCCCGCAGCCCGGAGCGCAGCAGGGTGTCGCCGTTGGCGCAGTCGTAGGCGATGGCTCTGCCATCGATGTTCTCGATATGGATCTTGTGCACGGGGGCGTCCTGTCGTTTCGCCGACGATTGCTCGACGCTGTGACCCGGTGATCTTCGCACCGCGGTCCACGAGATCACCCTCCGAAAAGGTGAGTCCGCTCCGCTTCGCTGCCGCGTTCTCCCCGGCGCTCCCCCTTCTTCGCAGTCGGTGATTCGGCGGTTCGTTGTTTCTAGGATCGGACGGTGCTCCCTGAAAACGGGGCATCGTTCACCAGATTGAATTCATCGAGCCGAAGCCGCACTTCGCAACCCATGAGGAGACCGTGATGTTTTTGAAGAATGCTTGGTACTGCGCGGGCTGGGACCACGAAATCCACCAGGGCAGGACGGCGATCATTCCGCGCAGGATCGCCGGCGAGCGAGTGGTGCTGTACCGCAAGCCGGACGGCAAGGTGGTTGCCTTTGAAGACCGATGCCCACATCGCCAGGCCGCACTGTCGCTCGGCCGCAAGGAGGGCGGCTCGCTGCGCTGCATGTACCACGGCATGAAGTTCAACAGCGACGGAATGTGCGAGGAGATCCCTGGCCAGACGACGATCCCCGAACGCGCCTGCGTGCGCAGCTATCCGGTCGTCGAGAAGAACAACTGGGTCTGGGTCTGGATGGGCGAGCCGGCAAAGGCCGACCCGAATCTGATCTGCTTCTCGGTGGGACCCAGCGATCCCGACTGGCACCTCAAGACGTCCAAGATGCACGTGGAGACCAACTACCGGTGGGAGATCGAGAACCTCGCCGACCTCAGCCACCTGACCTGGGTGCACGAGAAGACCGTCGGCGGCGATCCCGCCTATGGCTGGATCAAGCCTGTGCACACCATCACGCCGCGCGGCATCGACACGCTGTTCTGGGTCCGCTCGGTGGCACCCACCGGGGCTGTCGCACACATCTTCCCGGAAGGCACCAAGCTCGATATCTGCTTCGACATCCAGCACACCGTGCCGTGCAACTGGGTGATGCGTTTTCGCGCCTTCAGTGCCGGCACCAACACCGAGGGCGAGTCCAACGGCAAGCTCCTCGTGGACACCTGGACCTGCCAGGCGGTGACGCCCTGCGACGAGGATTCGGTGGACTACTACTACTCCTGGGGCGCAAGCAAGGAGACCGAGTTTCCCGGCCTGAGCAACCTGCTCGGCGGCACGCTGGACGAGGCGTTCACCGAGGACCGGCACATGCTGGAAGCCCAGCACATCCGCCGCAAGGAAAAGCCGGACTTGAAGATGATCAACATTGCCCACGACGCTGGCCCCGGCAAGATGCTGTGGGTGCTGGACAAGCTGATCCGGGAGGAGCGCCAAGCCCGGCTGGAGGACCAGACTCAATCCGTCCCTGTCTCCGTCTGACAAACGACTGATTCCATGACGACCAATCCGCCGAAAAATACCTTGCAGCTCGAAGTTTCCAACTTCCGAAGCGAGGCCAAGGACATTGTCGTTCTGGAGTTGCGCGATCGCTCCCGGAACTCTCTGCCATCTTTCACTCCCGGGTCGCATTTGGAGGTTTATCTGCCCGACGGCTTGGTCAGGCACTATTCAATTTATAACGATCCGACTGAGCGAGATCGTTATTGTCTCGGCATCGGTTTGTCGCAAAACAGCCGCGGCGGATCGCGCTACATACATGAGTCGATCCGTCAGGGTGATACTCTCGTTGTCAGTGAGCCCCGAAATAACTTTCCTTTGGTGGCGGAGGCGGAGGAATATTGTTTCATTGCCGGCGGGATCGGAATTACCCCGATTCTCTCCATGATCAAATGGTGCATCGGGGAAGGCAAATCCTGGTGCCTGTACTACTGCGTTCGTTCCCGTCAACGAGCTGCGTTTTACGAGGAAATCCGGTCATTGGGGACGCCGGCCAGTGTGCATTTCCACTTCGATGAGGAACAGGGGGGGCGGTTTTTTGAACCGTGCAGAGCGCTTCAGGATCTTTCCGCTGCCGTGCACATTTATTGCTGCGGTCCTGCGCCTTTGATGAATGCGGTGCAGAGCGCGACGCAGGAGCGGCCGGAGGATCATGTTCACTTCGAGTGGTTTTCTCCGAAGTCACAAATCCAAGTCGATCACCGCGCATTCACGCTGGTGATCCGCAGTTCCGGACGGCGCCTGGCAGTTCCGCCGGAACAAAGTATTCTCGATGTACTGGACGATCATGGCATTTCGGTTCCGTACTCCTGCCGCGAAGGACTGTGCGCGACTTGTCAAACGACGGTCATCTCCGGAATTCCAGATCACCGAGATAGCGTGCTGTCTATGGAACAACGCGCCTCGAACCGGACCATGCTGGTCTGCGTATCCAGATCAAGGTCGGACACTCTCGAACTGGACCTCTAGCAGCTCGCCGATGTTGGCCTGCTGATCCGGTTGTTCCCGCAGTCGGCCGGAGATCGGAACGAAGAGGGCTGCTCCGGAAAGCGCTCCGGGGCGATCGCGGAGAATCGCGGATGTTTTCGCTCCGCAGGGGTGACGCTCCGTGCCTGACACGCAAAAGACCAGCATCCTCATGATCTGCATGGGCAACATCTGCCGCAGCCCGACAGCCGAGGGTGTGCTCAGGGCGCGGCTGGCTGCTGCCGGGCTCGCAGACCGCGTGCGGGTCGATTCGGCCGGCACCCACGCCTATCACGTGGGCGAACCGCCGGACGAGCGCAGCCAGGCGCATGCCGCCCGGCGCGGCTACGACCTGTCTGCACAGCGTGCCCGCGCGGTGGACGACGACGACTTCGAGCGCTTCGACCTGCTGCTGGCGATGGACTGGGACAATCTGGCCCTGCTGCAGGAGCGTTGCCCGCCGGCGTATCAACGCAAGCTGAAGCGACTGATGGAGTTCGGCCGCGGCGCGGGCTGCGAAGTCGTGCCTGACCCGTATTACGGCGACGCGGCCGGATTCGACCGGGTGCTCGACTTGGTGGAGGCGGCCTGCGACGGCCTGATCGACGAGCTGTCCTCGTCGGGAACGCCGAGACGCGAGTAGGGGAACTTACGGGGCGGTGCCCGACCAAATAAGTCGGCTTCACCTATAATTGAGCTATTCAGTCGGGATTAAGCCCGGCCTGGCCCAGGTGAAGCGATCCCGGACAACCGGTCCGCAAGCCCCGTGCCTCAAGGAGTTCAGCATGCGTCTCACCACCAAAGGCCGTTTTGCCGTCACCGCCATGATCGATCTGGCGCTGCGTGAGCACAGCGGCCCGGTCGCGCTGGCCGCGATCAGCTCGCGTCAGCAGATTTCGCTTTCCTACCTGGAGCAGCTGTTCGGCAAGCTGCGCCGCCATGAACTGGTCGAGTCGACCCGTGGCCCGGGCGGCGGGTATTCGCTGGGCCGCAAGGCCGAGGAGATCACCGTCGCCGACATCATTGTCGCGGTCGACGAACCGATCGACGCCACCGGCTGCGGCGGCAAGGAAAACTGCATGGGCGAGGACACGGGTCGCTGCATGACGCACGACCTGTGGGCCAGCCTGAACACCAAGATGATCGAGTTCCTCGATTCGATCTCGCTGCGCAAGCTGGTCGACGACCAGCTCGCCAAGGGCGTGTCGATCGAGGAGGCGCCCGTCAAGCGCGCGATCTCGTCGCAGCCGGTCGTCAAGCCGATCAAGATCACCGCGCCGAACTCGGTGTTCGCGCTCGGCAGTTCCTTCGTCAAGTAACCCCTCCCACCGCCCGCCCAGCCCCTGTCGTTCAGGGACCCGCCCGCCATGGACATGACCCCCCACTTCCCGATCTACATGGACTACGGTGCCACCAGCCCGGTGGATCCGCGCGTCGTCGACGCGATGATTCCCTGGCTGCGTGAGCACTTCGGCAACCCGGCGTCGCGCAGTCATGCCTGGGGATGGGAGGCCGAAGAGGTGGTCGAGAAGTCGCGCGCCAATGTGGCTGAACTGATCAACGCCGACCCGCGCGAGATCGTCTGGACGTCGGGCGCCACCGAATCGAACAACCTCGCGATCAAGGGCGCAGCGCAGTTCTACAAGACGCGTGGCAAGCACCTGATCACGGTGAAGACGGAGCACAAGGCCGTGCTCGACACGATGCGCGAACTCGAGCGCCAGGGCTTCGAGGTCACTTACCTCGATGTGCAGGAAGACGGCCTGCTCGATCTGAACAAGCTCGAGGACGCGATGCGTCCCGACACGATCCTGGTGTCGGTGATGTTCGTCAACAACGAGATCGGCGTGATCCAGGATGTGGCGGCCATCGGCACCCTGTGCCGGAAGCGGGGCATCGTTTTCCACGTCGATGCGGCCCAGGCCAGTGGCAAGGTCGCGATCGACATGAACTCGCTGCCGATCGACCTGATGAGCCTGGCCTCGCACAAGACCTATGGCCCGAAGGGCATCGGCGCGCTGTACGTGCGGCGCAAGCCGCGCGTGCGGCTCGAGGCGCAGATGCACGGCGGTGGTCACGAACGCGGCATGCGCTCCGGCACGCTGCCCACGCACCAGATCGTCGGCATGGGAGAGGCGTTCCGGATTGCGCGCGAGGAGATGGCGGTGGAATTGCCTGCGATCCGCAGCCTGCAGCAGCGCCTGCTGCGCGGCCTGTCGGACATCGAGCAAACCTTCCTGAACGGCCATGCCGAGAAGCGCGTGCCGCACAACGTGAACATGAGCTTCAATTACGTCGAAGGCGAGTCGCTGATCATGGGCATCAAGGGGCTGGCGGTGTCGTCCGGCTCAGCGTGCACCTCGGCCAGCCTGGAGCCCAGCTATGTGCTGCGCGCGCTGGGCCGCAGCGACGAGTTGGCGCATTCGAGCCTGCGCATCACGATCGGTCGCTTCAGCACCGAAGAGGAGATCGACTTCGCCATCGGCACGATCCGCCACAACGTGGCCAAGCTGCGCGAGCTCTCTCCGCTGTGGGAGATGTTCCAGGACGGCGTGGACATCAGCGCCATTCAATGGGCGGCGCACTGACGCCGCTGCCTGGTTTTCGCAGCGCATTGCATCTTTGAGGAGTAGTCATCATGGCCTACAGCGAAAAAGTCGTCGAGCATTACGAGAATCCGCGCAACGTCGGTTCCTTCGAGAAGGGCGATGAAACGGTCGGCACCGGCATGGTCGGCGCGCCGGCTTGCGGCGACGTGATGAAGCTGCAGATCAAAGTCAACCCGCAGACCGGACTGATCGAGGACGCCAAGTTCAAGACCTACGGCTGTGGTTCGGCGATCGCGTCGAGTTCGCTCGTCACCGAATGGGTCAAGGGCAAGTCGCTCGACGAGGCGCTGACGATCAAGAACACCCACATCGCCGAGGAACTGGCATTGCCGCCGGTGAAGATCCACTGCTCCATCCTGGCTGAAGACGCGATCAAGGCCGCGGTGAGCGATTACAAGGCCAAGCACGGCGCCCCGCAGACCACAGCGACGCACTGACCACGATGGCAGTCACCCTGACCCCCGCTGCGGCACGCCACGTGACGCGCTACCTGGGCAAGCGCGGCAAGGGCGTCGGCGTTCGCCTGGGCGTCAAGACCACCGGCTGCTCGGGCCTGGCCTACAAGCTCGAGTACGCCGACGAGGTGGCGCCCGAGGACGTGATCTTCGAAGACCAGGGTGTGAAGGTGCTTGTCGACCCGAAGAGCCTGCCCTATATCGAGGGCACGCAGCTCGACTTCGTGCGCGAAGGCCTGAACGAAGGCTTCAAGTTCAACAACCCGAACGAACGCGACCGTTGCGGTTGCGGTGAATCGTTCCGGATCTGAGGCCGGGAATGCATGAAGGGGCGCGGCACGGCCGCGCCCTTTTTTTGACCACACGACGATGAAGCTCGACAGCGACGACTTCGAACTTTTCGGCCTGCCGCGGCGCTGTGCGCAGGACCGCGCGCAGATCGATGCGCGCTGGAAGGCGCTGCAGGCCGAGGTGCACCCCGACCGCTTCGCCGCGCAGGGCTCCGCCGCACAGCGTGTGGCGATGCAGTGGGCCGTGCGTGTCAACGAGGCCCATGCAAGGCTCAAGGACCCGCTCAAACGCGCGGCTTATCTGTGCGAGCTGCAGGGCGCGAAGGTCGACGCCGAGAACAACACCGCGATGCCGGCAAGCTTCCTGATGCACCAGATGGCCTGGCGCGAGGCGCTCGACGACGCGACCGGCGCCGCTGCCGTGGCCGCGCTCAACGACGAGGTGCTGGCGTTCCGCCGCGAGGCGCTGGCCGAGCTGGAAGCCACGCTGGATGCGCGCCACGATTGGGCCGCGGCAGCGCAACAGGTCAGAGCCCTTATGTTCGTCGAGCGCTTTGTGCAGGACCTCGATCGGCGCCTGGAAGCGCTGGGACAATAAACGCATGGCTCTGCTGCAAATCTCCGAACCCGGCCAGTCGCCGGACCCGCACCAGCGACGCATCGCGGTCGGCATCGACCTCGGTACCACGCATTCGCTGGTCGCTGTGGTGCGCTCCGGCGTCGCCGAATGCCTGCCCGACGGCGAAGGCCGGGTGATCCTGCCCTCGGCGGTGCGCTACCTCGAGGGTGGGCGCCGCGCGATCGGCTTCGAGGCGCTGGCCGCCCAGGCCGAGGACCCCGAGAACACCATCGTCTCGGTCAAGCGCTTCATGGGCCGCGCACTGGCCGACATCGGCGGGCGCGAGAAGCTGCCTTACCGTTTCGTCGACCAGCCGGGCATGGTGAGCGTGGCCACACGCGATGGCGTGAAGACGCCGGTGGAGGTGTCGGCCGAGATCCTGGCGACGCTGCGCTTTCGCGCCGAGGACAGCTTCGACGACGAGCTGTTCGGTGCAGTGATCACGGTGCCGGCCTACTTCGACGACGCGCAGCGTCAGGCGACCAAGGACGCCGCGCAGCTGGCCGGCCTGAACGTGCTGCGCCTGATCAACGAGCCGACCGCCGCGGCGATCGCCTACGGCCTCGAGAACGGCAGCGAGGGCCTGTACGCGGTCTACGACCTGGGCGGCGGCACCTTCGACATCTCGCTGCTGCGCCTGAGCCAGGGCGTGTTCGAGGTGGTCGCGACCGGCGGCGACTCGGCGCTCGGGGGTGACGACTACGATCATCTGCTCGCCGATTGGGCCTTGGCGCAGGGCCAGCTCGGCACCGAGACGGCTCAGGACAAGCGCGCGGTGCTGGTCGCGGCGCGTACCGCCAAGGAGGCGTTGTCCACGGCCACGGCGGCGAGCGTGCAGGCCGTGCTGAGCACCGGCACGCTGCATGTCGCGGTCACGCGCGGGCAGTTCGACGCGCTCACCAAGCCGCTGACGGAGCGCACCTTGGCCGCGGTGCGCAAGGTGCTGCGCGACGCGAAGGTGTCCAAGGACGAGGTGAAGGGCGTGGTGCTGGTGGGCGGCTCGACCCGCATGCCGCAGATCCGCGAGGCCGTCACTTTTTACCTCGGTCGCTCGCCGCTGACCGACCTGAACCCCGACGAGGTGGTGGCGCTGGGTGCCGCGATCCAGGCACACCAGCTGGCGGGCAACGCGTCCGACAACGACCTGCTGCTGCTCGATGTGACGCCGCTGTCGCTGGGTCTGGAAACCATGGGCGGCCTGGTGGAGCGCATCATCCCGCGCAACAGCAGCATCCCGACCGCGCGGGCCCAGGATTTCACGACCTTCAAGGACGGCCAGACCGCGATGGCCATCCACGTGCTGCAGGGCGAACGCGAGCAGGTCGAGCACTGCCGTTCGCTGGCGCGCTTCGAGTTGCGCGGGATCCCGCCGATGGTGGCGGGTGCCGCGCGCATCCGCGTGAGCTTCCAGGTCGATGCCGACGGGCTGCTGAGCGTCACGGCGCGCGAACAGGGCTCCGGCGTCGAGGCGGCGGTGACCGTCAAGCCGAGCTACGGCCTGGCCGACGAGCAGATCGCGCGCATGCTGCAGGAGGGCTTCAGCACCGCCGAGGGCGACATGCGCGACCGCGCGCTGCGCGAGGCACGGGTCGAGACCGAGCGCATGGTGCTGGCCACGCGGGCTGCGCTCGCGGCCGATGGCGATCTGCTGAGCGAGGCCGAGCGAGCCGAGATCGAGGCGCTGATGCGATCGGCCGAACAGCAGGCGCTCGCCGATGACGCCGCCACCATCGATGCCGCCGTCAAGGCGCTGGCCGACGGCACCGAGGCCTTCGCCGCCGAGCGCATGAACCGCGGCATCCGGCAGGCGCTGGCCGGTCGGCGTGTGGAAGAAGTCTGAGACCTTCGTTCGAGATCGCCATGCCCACCATCAAGATCCTCCCGCATCCCGAGTACTGCCCCGAGGGAGCGAGCATCCAGGCCGCGCCCGGAACCTCGATCTGCGAGGCGCTGCTGGAGCACGACATCGAGGTCGAGCATGCCTGCGAGATGAGCTGCGCCTGCACCACCTGCCACGTGGTCGTGCGCGAAGGCTTCGCCTCGCTCAACGAGATGGACGAAAACGAAGAAGACCTGCTCGACCGTGCCTGGGGCTTGGAGCCGAACTCCCGGCTCAGCTGCCAGGCCATCGTGGCGCAGCAGGACCTGGTGGTCGAGATTCCGCGGTACTCGATCAACCATGCCAAGGAAAATCACTGAGCGCCAACGGCCCGACCGGGATGACTCCATGACCCGCCAGATCTTCCTCGACACCGAAACCACGGGCCTGAGTCCCGAGAACGGCGACCGCATCATCGAGATCGGTTGCGTGGAAATGCTCAACCGCCGCCTGACCGGCGGCAACAAGCACTTCTACTTGAATCCCGAACGGCGCAGCCACGAAGACGCCGTCAAGATTCACGGCCTGACCGACGAGTTCCTGGCGGACAAGCCCAAGTTCGAGGTGATCGCCGAAGAACTGATGAACTACCTGGCCGGGGCCGAGGTCATCATCCACAACGCTGCCTTCGACATCGGTTTTCTCGATGCCGAGCTCAAGCGCCTGGAGCGCCCGAGGTTCACCGAGCAGGTCGGCGGCGTGACCGACAGCCTGACGATGGCGCGCGAGATGTTCCCCGGCAAGTCGAACTCGCTCGATGCGCTGTGCAGGCGCCTCGAGGTCGACAACGCCAGCCGCACGCTGCACGGCGCGCTGCTCGACGCGGGCCTGCTGGCCGAGGTTTACATCCGCATGACGCGCGGCCAGAACGCCCTGGTCATCGACGCAGGGGCGTCGTCGGGGGGCACGATCGCCATCGCCGACATCGACCTCGGCCAGTTCGCGCTGCCGGTCGTCGAGCCGAACGAGACCGAGCTGCAGGCTCACGAAGCCGTGCTTGCCGAGCTCGACAAGGCCTCGGGTGGCAAGACGCTGTGGCGCACCATGGCATAATCCCGGCTTCTCGCGATACCCCGCGAACCCGATTTATCGGGCGGTTAGCTCAGCGGTAGAGCACTGCCTTCACACGGCAGGGGTCGCAGGTTCGAACCCTGCACCGCCCACCAAAGAAGTCAAGCACTTGGCAGCGATGCCCGGTGCTTTTTTCTTGGCGGGACAGGCACCCACCGGGAGTGCCACTTTGCATCGGCACAGCCATCCGGATTGCGGGCGACATCGGTCGGGCAAGGGCAGCTGCCGGCGTGCGTGGAGCAGCGATTTCGCCGGTGCTACAGTGACGGAACGATGCAGACAAGGCTTGCGCAGACGCACGGCGAGCGCGAGCTTATCGACCAGAATCGCCGCTTCTACGACTTGCTCTGGTCCGGTGCTCGTCTGGTCGAGCCTCAGCGCTTCAATACGTGGCCCCTCGTGCAATCCCTGTTGCCCGAGGCCGGGCGACGGCTCGAGGTGGCGCCCGGCCTGAGGCCGCGGCTGCCGATCGAGGGCACGCAATTCGTGGACATCAGCACGCCGGCGCTCGCGAAGCTTCGTGGGCGCGGCGCGCAGGTCGCGCTGAGCCTGGTGACGGCCCTGCCATTCGCCGACGCTGCATTCGATCTGGTGTGCGCTCTCGATATCGTCGAGCACGTCGACGACGAGGACGGCGCACTGTCGGAGCTGTCCCGCGTCGCGAAGTCAGGTGCGGCCGTGCTGATCTCGACGCCGCTGCACCCCTCGCGCTGGACTTCGTTCGACGACTTCGTGGGCCACAAACGGCGCTACGAGCCGCCGCGCCTGCTCGCAAAGCTGGCGCAGCACCATCTCGTGGTGGAGCGCAGCGCCGTGTTCGGCATGCAGCCGGCCTCGTCGCGTCTGGTCGACATCGGCATGTGGTGGCTCTCGCACCATCGTGAGCGGGCCATGTGGTGGTACAACCGGGCCTTCATGCCGCTCGGGTTGCGGTTCCAGAAGGAGCTGCAACTCGCCCCCGGAATGATCCCGACGGCCGGTGTCGACGAAATCCTGCTCGTGTGCCGAAGGGTGGCGCGGTCCGGCTCGTTCACCGAACCCAGGTGAGCGCGGTACCGACCGGCTTGCACGGATCGAAAGCCCCAACCGACAGCTCGGTATCCGACAGTGCGCCGGGGGCCGACCGGATCAGCGGCAGATCTCCGGTGGGCATGACGAGGCGGAACATAGAATCCGCCGGGCCCGCAGACGCGGACCACCTCTCAACTTTCCGATACAAGACCCAATGGCAACTGCAAAGAAGACTGCGACCAAGGCGCTGACCAAGAAGGCTGCTCCCGCAAAGAAGGCCACGAAGGCCGCGGCGCCGGCCAAGGTGGCTGCCACCGTCAAGCCGATCAAGACCGCCTTCAACAAGACCAGCCTGATCACTCACCTGGCCGAAGTGGCCGCGGTTGAAATCAAGGCGGTGAAGGCCGTGATCGCTACGCTCGAAGCCACGATCCTGGCCTCGGTGCACAAGAAGGGTCTCGGCTCCTTCACGCTGCCGGGTCTGCTGAAGGTCAACGTCATCAACGTGCCGGCCAAGAAGAAGCGCACCGGCATCGATCCGTTCACGAAGCAGGAACGTGTCTTCGCGGCGAAGCCCGCGACGGTCAAGATCAAGACGCGCGCGCTGAAGAAGCTCAAGGACGCAGCGCTCTGATCTGACGATCAGAGCGAGTCGACACCGCCGTCAGGTGTCGGGCCGGCTGTGGCACTGGGTGCTGCGGCCGGCTTCTTTGTTTGAGCGACTCTTTCCCGCGCCGGCGCGCGGCGGGAGTCGTGCCGGGTCCCTGTTCCTTTGGTCTCAGCCCTGCGCTCCACCGACCGTTCCAAACTCCACCACGGACTTGACGTAGAAGAGGTTCGCCTTCTCCCGCTCGAGCACCTCGAACAGTGCCTGCGCTTGTCCCTCGTCCATCGCGATCGTGACTTCGATCGGCTGGTCGGCAAGCTCGAAGAAGTGCATGGAGTGCCGCTTGCCGCTGTGCCCGTAGCCCTCGGCCGCCATCACGGCCGTGCTGCCGCGGATGCCGAGCGACTTGGCCGTCTGCATCAGCCACTCGTGCATCTGCTGTCGACCGTGGCGCCGGTCCTGCTGCAGGAAGAAGGTGACTTGGTAGCCTTTCATTTCAGCCTCCAGACGCAGGCAGGGCCCACGGCGTCATCATGACACCGCTGATCACATGCGTTGCGGGCATGGCCTTGCGGCGAACGGTCTTGATGGCGCTGCGCGGCGGCCTCGCCGGTGCCGCCGACCCTGGGTCGGTCACGGGCGCACGCATGTCTTGACCGCAAGGGGCTCGTGGAGATATAAACAATACATACTGTTTATATCGTTCAAGGAGCTGAGATGGTCACGAAATCCAAAACCGCTGCCGCTGCGTCCGCCTCGGCGAAGCCGCGGCCTGCCGTGAAGCGGCCGGTCAAGACAGCGCCGCTGAAGCCCGCGGCCGGCAAGCGCGTCGAGCCTGTCGCAGCCAAGGCGCGGGTTGAAGCGCCGAAGAAGCGCGAGAAGCTGATCCGCGATGGCTTCACCATCCCCAAGGGCGAGTACGCCGCGCTGGCCGATCTGAAGCAGCGCGCGGCGAAGCTGGGCCACACGGCGAAGAAGAGCGAGTTGCTGCGGGCCGGCATCAAGCTGCTGGCCGGTCTGGCCGACGCGCGCTTCGTCGCGGCCCTGGCGGCGGTGCCGACCATCAAGACCGGCCGTCCGCGTGCGAGCGAACCTGCGGCAACGCCGTCCGCCGCCGAGCCGAAGGCGATGGCGAAGAAGCCCGCAGCGAAAAAGGCCGTAGCGAAGAAGGCATGAACCCGCTGGCCGGCCGATCTTCGGTGCAGGCTGCACGATCCAGGGCAGCGGACGCGGAGCCCGCAGGGGCGGCGCGGCGCGGCCGATCGCCACGGCTTTTCCACAGGCTTGTGCACTGCCGCGGTGGACAAGTCCTGGAAGGGATATCGGCCAGGCAATCGCTGCCGTGTGGTGGTCCTTCGCACGGGCCTGACGATGACCGGGCCTCCGCTGCGAGACGCTTCCCTAGAATCCCCGCATGAGCCTGCAGTCGCCGTGTTTCGTCCACCTTCGCACCCACACCGAGTACTCCGTCGTCGACGGCATGCTCAGGGTGAGCGACATGGTGGCCGCTGCGGCCACCGACCGGCAGCCCGCGCTGGCGATCACGGATCTGTCCAACCTGTTCGGCGCGATCAAGTTCTACGGCGCGGCCCGCGGCAAGGGCCTGCAGCCGCTCATCGGCGCGGACCTGTGGCTCGAAGCCGAGGGTGACGACAAGCAGGCGAGCCGCCTGCTGCTGCTGGTGCAGAACCGCGTCGGCTACCTGAACCTGTGCGAGCTGATCTCGCATGCCTGGACCGAGAACCTGCAGCGCCACCAGGCGTGCGTCTCCTGGCAGCGGCTGGCCACGCACAGCGAGGGTTTGATCGCACTGTCCGGCGCCGATCTGGGGGCTGTGGGGCAAGCCTTGCTGGCCGGTGACCCGGCGCGCGCCGAAGCGCAGGCTCGGCGGCTCGGCGCGCTGTTTGCGGGGCGCTTCTACGTCGAGCTGCAGCGTGCCGGGCAGGCGACGAACGAGGCCCAGGTGCGCGCCGCGGTGCCGCTGGCGGCGAAGCTGGGTCTGCCGGTGGTGGCCACGCACCCGGTCCAGTTCCTGACGGCCGACGACTACGAGGCGCACGAGGCGCGCGTGTGCATCGCCGAGGGCGAGACGCTGACGAACCCGCGCCGCGTCAAGCGTTTCACGCGCGAACAGTACTTCAAGACCGCCGAGCAGATGGCCGTGTTGTTCGCCGATGTCCCGTCGGCGCTGGCCAACACGCTGGCGATCGCGCGGCGCTGCAACCTGTCGCTGACGCTCGGCAAGCCGCAGTTGCCGGAGTTCCCGACGCCCATGGTCGACGGCCAGCGGATGGCACCGGAGGCCTATTTCCGCCACGCCTCGCACGAGGGGTTGAACGAGCGGCTCGCCCAGCTCTATCCGAACGAGGCCGAGCGCGAGCTGCAGCGCGGGCGTTACGTGGAGCGGCTCGACTTCGAGATCGAGACGATCCTGAAGATGGGCTTCCCGGGCTACTTCCTGATCGTGGCCGACTTCATCAACTGGGCCAAGAACAACGGCTGTCCGGTCGGCCCGGGGCGGGGGTCGGGGGCCGGCTCGCTGGTCGCCTACGCGCTGAAGATCACCGACCTTGACCCGCTCGCCTACAACCTGCTGTTCGAACGCTTCCTGAATCCGGACCGGGTGTCGATGCCCGACTTCGACATCGACTTCTGCCAGGGCAACCGCGACCGCGTGATCGACTACGTGAAGCAGAAGTACGGCCGTGACGCGGTGAGCCAGATCGCCACCTTCGGCACGATGGCGGCCAAGGCCGCGCTGCGCGACGTGGGCCGCGTGCTGGGCATGGGCTATGGCCATGTCGACAGCATCGCCAAGCTGGTGCCCGCGCCGCCCGGCAAGACGGTCACGCTCAAGCGCCCAGGCGACAAGCCCGACCCCGGGCTGATCTACGCGCGCAAGGAGGCGCCCGAGATCGAGCAGCGCGAGCAGAAGGAGGAAGAGGTGGCCGAGCTGCTGGCGCTGGCCGAACGCGTCGAGGGCACGGTGCGCAACATCGGCATGCACGCCGGCGGCGTGCTGATCGCACCGGGCAAGATCACTGACTTCTGCCCGCTGTACCAGCAGCCCGGCAGCGACTCGGCGGTGAGCCAGTTCGACAAGGACGACGTCGAGGCGATCGGCCTGGTGAAGTTCGACTTCCTGGGCCTGGCGACGCTGACGATCCTGGAGCTGGCGAAGGACTTCATCCGCGCCCGCCATGCCGACCGCGCCGACTTCGCCTTCGAGAACGTCACGCTCGACGATCGCAAGACCTACCAGCTGCTGAGCGAAGGCAAGACGGTCGCGGTGTTCCAGCTGGAAAGCCGTGGCATGCAGGGCATGTTGCGCGAGGCCAAACCCAGCGTGTTCGAGGACATCATCGCGCTGGTCGCGCTCTACCGGCCAGGCCCGATGGACCTGATTCCGAGCTTCTGCGCACGCAAGCACGGCAAGGAAGAGGTGGATTACCCGCACCCGCTGATGCGCGAGGTGCTGGAAGAAACCTACGGCATCATGGTCTACCAGGAGCAGGTGATGCAGGTCGCCCAGCGGCTGGGCGGCTACTCGCTCGGTGGCGCCGACCTGCTGCGGCGCGCGATGGGCAAGAAGAAGGCCGAGGAGATGGCCACGCACCGCGCGATCTTCGCCCAGGGCGCGGCGAAGAACGGCATCAGCGCGGGGCTCGCGAACGAGATCTTCGACCTGATGGAGAAGTTCGCCGGCTACGGCTTCAACAAGTCGCACGCCGCGGCCTATGCGCTGCTGGCCTATCACACGGCCTGGGCCAAGGTGCACTACCTGGCCGAGTTCACCGCGGCCAACATGAGCGTCGCGCTCGACGACACCGACAAGCTCAAGATCTTCCACGACGACGCGGTCGCGCTGGGCGTCGTGTTCGAGCCGCCCGACGTCAACACGGGCGGGCACCGTTTCGAGCCGGTGGCGCCGCAGGGCAAGGAGCGCGGCCGGGTGCGCTACGGGCTGGGCGCCATCAAGGGCACCGGGCAAGGGGCGATCGAGGCCATCGTCGACGCGCGTCGCGAAGGCGGACCGTTCAAGAGCCTGTTCGACTTCGCTGCGCGGGTGGACCGCAGCCGCGTCAACAAGCGGGTGGTCGAGGCGCTGATCAAGGGCGGGGCCTTCGACGCACTCGAGGCGGACCGTGCCGTATTGATGGCCAGCGTGCCGCTCGCCTTCGACTATGGCGACACCCAGGCGGCCAATGCCGACCAGGGGGGGCTGTTCGATTTCGGCGACTCCCATGCGGCCTCCACCAACGAGCCCGAGCTCGTGGCGGCCGAACCCTGGAGCATCAAGGAGCGGCTCACGCAGGAGAAGGCCGCGCTGGGCTTCTACCTGTCGGGCCATCTGTTCGACGAGTGCGAGGCCGAGGTGCGCCAGTTCGCCCGGCGCCGGATCGCCGACCTGCTCGACAGCCGCGAGCCGCAGCTGCTGGCCGGTATCGTCAGCGAGCTGCGCATCGTCAACGGCCAGCGCGGGCGGGTGGCGATCTTCAAGCTGGACGACAAGAGCGACACGATCGAAGCGGTTGCCAACGAGGACCTGATCAACGCCCACCGCGAACTGCTGGTGGAGGACGAATTCATCGTTGTGCAGGGCAAGGTGCAGCCCGACCGCTTCTCGGGCGGCGTGCGGCTCAACGTGCAGCAGGTCTGGGACCTGGCGGCGGCGCGCTGCCGCTTCGGCCGCTACCTGCGCGTGGCGGTGAACGGCGTTGCGCCGCCGGTCGGTGATCTGCTGCGCGAGTTCCCGCCGCGCACCCTGCGCACCGAGCAGGGCGAAGTGGTGCAAGGCCTGGCGGTGCGCCTGGTGCTGCAGCGCGAGGCCGTGCAGGGCGAGATCGATCTGGGCGACGACGGCCGCTTCTTCCCGACCGACGCCGCGCTGGCGCGCTGGAAGACCAGCACGCACGGCCGGGCGGCCGTGGTGTACGACTGACGACGCGTTTCTTTACATCATCGCGCTGCTGCCGCCGAGAACCGGCCGCGTACCGCGGCACACTGAGGATCGTGTCGGCGAGCTGCCCGACGCAGGTGTTAGACAGGCTTCAAGTATTCGAGGATCGTTGTATGAAACGCATTGTTCTTGCGGCCGCGCTTGCGGTCTGTGCGGTGACCCCGGCGCTGGCTGCCGACGTGGGCGTGTCGGTCAGCATCGGTCAGCCGGGCTTCTATGGCCGGATCGACATCGGCAACTACCCGCAGCCGCAGCTGATCTATCCGCAACCGGTGGTCATTGCTCCCGCTCCCTATGCGGCGGTGCAGCGGCCCATCTACCTGCGCGTGCCTCCGGGCCATGCGAAGGACTGGCACAGATACTGCGGCCGCTACGGCGCTTGCGGTCAGCCGGTCTATTTCGTGCAGGACGGCTGGTACCGGGACGTCTACGCACCGCACTACCGCGAGGAGCATCGCGGCCCCGATCGACGCGACGAACGCGGCGGCCGTGATGACCGGGGTGATCGTGGCGATCGTGGTGACCACCGTGGGCCGGGCAATGGCAAGGGCCACGGTCACGGTCACGACAAGCACGGCCGCGACTGAGTCTGCACGCGATCGATAACGACGGCCTCTCGCCGTCAATTCCGCCCTTCGTGGCACCCCGACCCGCGGCTATGCTTGCCGCGTGAGCAAGACCACAGGCTTGGTTCTGACCGGGGGCGGCGCGCGCGCCGCTTACCAGGTCGGGGTGCTGTCGGCCCTGAGCCGCTTGCGTCGCGATGCCGGCGTACGCGATCACAACCCGTTTCCGGTCATTGCCGGCACCTCGGCCGGTGCGATCAACGCCGCGGCACTGGCGTGCGGCGCCGACGACTTCGACCGCGCCGTGCGCCTGCTGATCCGGGTGTGGCGCAACTTCGAGGCGGGCCAGGTCTACCGTGCCGACGCGTTCGGCGTGATCCGGACCGGCGCGCGCTGGCTCACCCTGTTCACCGCGGGCTGGGCGTTGGCGCGCTGGCGCCGCGCGCGGCCGCGATCGCTGCTCGACAACGCACCGCTCGAAGACCTGCTGCGGCAGTTGCTGCCGCTGGAACGCGTGCCGGAACTGATCGATGCCGGCCACTTGCGTGCGCTCGCGATCAGCGCCTCGAGCTACACCGCGGGAGAGCACGTCACCTTCTATGACGCGCCGCAGGATCTGCCGGCCTGGACGCGTTCGCAGCGCGTCGCGGCACGCGCCGCGCTCGGCGTTCCGCACCTGATGGCCTCGTCGGCCATTCCCTTCATTTTTCCGGCGGTGTCGCTGGAGCGGGAGGGACGCCCGGAGTATTTTGGAGACGGCTCGATGCGCCAGGCGGCGCCGATCTCGCCGGCAGTGCACCTCGGGGCCGAGCGGATCCTCGTGGTCGGCGCCGGGCGCTTGCACGAACCCGGCGGCGAGCGGCCGCCCGCCAACGGCTACCCGAGTCTCGCGCAGATCGCCGGGCACGCGCTGTCGAACATCTTCCTCGATGCGCTGGCCGTGGACATCGAGCGACTGCAACGCATCAACCACACCTTGTCGCTGCTGGGTCCGGAGGCCCTCGCGCAGACGCCGCTGAAGCCGATCGAACTGCTGGTGATCGCGCCGAGTCAGCGGCTCGACGACATCGCGGCCCGACACCTGCACGCGCTGCCGGCACCAGTGCGGGCGATGCTGCGCGCCATCGGGGTCAGCGATGTGGCGCCGGACAGTGCGCGAGGGGCCGCGCTGGCGAGCTACCTGTTGTTCGAGGCACCGTACACGCGCGAACTGATCGCGCTGGGCGAGGCCGATACGCTGGCGCGTCGCGAGGACGTGTTGCGCTTCTTCGGCTGGGCGGCGTAGAAGAGGTGCGGGGGGCCACCGGGCCGCGGTGGCACCGCCGCAGCCTCTCCTCTCCCATGGGGTTCTCTCGGACCCACTCGCGTTCAAGTCTGTTTGATCCCGCTGGGGTCGACAAAGGCTTAGAATCTATCCGTAAATAGTAAACTATCGTCCCGAGCCGCACGTCGCGCGGCCATGGGGCGAATGCATGGCTACACGCAAGCGAGTTGACTCGTGGGTGGTGACTGACGATTTCTGGCAGCGCGTCGAACCGCTGATCCCGTTGCGCGAACGGGCCGCAGACAAGGAGTACCTGCGCAAGCCCGGAGCCGGGCGACCCGCCAAGCCGGCGCGCCAGGTCTTCGAGGCGGTTGTGTATGTGCTGCGCACGGGCTGCCAATGGAAGGCCCTGCCCAAAGAGCGATTCGGCAGCGCCAGTGCGGTACACAAGCGGTTCCTGGAGTGGGAGGCCGCGGGCGTGTTCGAGGCGATCTGGCAAGCCGGTCTTGCCGAGTACGACCAGATGGAGGGCATCGCGTGGCGATGGCAAAGCATCGACGGGGCCATGTTCAAAGCGCCCTTGGCGCAAGAGGCGGTCGGGCGCAACCCGACCGATCGGGGGGAAAAAGGGCAGCAAGCGACACCTGCTGGTGGACGGCCGTGGCGTCCCGTTGTCGCTCGTCGTGACCGGGGCCAATGAGCATGACGTCACGCAACTCGATCAAGTACTGCAGGCCATCATGGTCAAGCGCAAGACCCCAGGCACGCGGCGCAGCAAGCACCTGTGTGCCGACGCTGGATATCGAGGCCGGCCTGCACTGCAGATCATCGAATCGCACGGCTACACCCCTCATGTCGTCGCTCGCCACGCGGAGGCTGATGCCAAGCGGCGCAATCCAGCCAGGAAGGCGCGGCGCTGGGTGGTCGAGGCTTGCCACAGCTGGTTCAACCGCTTCCGCAAGCTGCTCGTGCGATACGAGAAGCTCGAGCGAAGCTTCGTTGCGCTCAACCACATCGCCGCCGCGATCATCGCGTTCCGCAAGGTCAAGTTGACCGTCAACATTATTTACGGATAGGTTCTTAGTCTCAAAAGGCTGGGGCGGCCGCACGGCCGAGACCGCCCCGGCGATTCACTTGCCGGCGCTGGATGCCTTGGCAGCAGGTTTGTCGGCGACCGCGGCGACCGGCTTCTGCGGCTTCGCAGTCGCACCGTAGCCGATGCCGTTGACCGTGAGCCCTGCTTCGGAAAAGCGCTGTGCGTTGCCTTCTCCGACGCCCTTGACGCGACCGATCAGGTCGTCCCAATCCTTGTACGCGCTCTTCTTTCGCTCGTCCAGCAGCCGTGTCGACAGCGCCGGACCGATGCCCTTGACGCTCTCCAGCGCCGCCTGATCGGCCTTGTTGACATCGACGGCGGCAAACGCGACCCCGGCGCAGAGCGCGAGCAGCAAGCTCATCAGCAAACGTTTCAGCATGGCGAATCTCCTGCAGAGTGGTTGTGTGGTTGCAAGGCCCGATCGAGCCCTGCGGCGCCACTCTAGGAGCCGCATTGCGTACTGACCATCCTTCCCAGGAGGGCCACACGAAAGAGGGTTACACGGTCGGTGTCAACCAGCGGACGTAGCGCTCGATGCCGGTGGCCACGTCGCAGAACGCCACGTCGCAGCCACTCGCACGCAAGGCCGTGAGATCGGCCTGGGTGTGGCATTGGTACTTGCCGACGAGCGCTTCGGGGAAGTCGATGTATTGCACGAATCCCTGTGCCACCTGGTCGGCCAGCGACAGCGGCGCAAGGCCGCTCAGCGCCCGGCTGGCATTGATGGTGGCGTGCGCGACATCGTTGAAGGGCTGTGCGCGGCCGCTGCCGAGGTTGAAGACGCCACGGGCCTGTGGATGTTGCAGGAACCACAGGTTGACTGCCACCACGTCGTCGACCGACACGAAGTCGCGCTGCTGCTGGCCCGGCCCGTAGCCGCCGTACTCGCCGAACAATTTCACTGCGCCGCTTTCGCGGAATTGGTGGAAATGGTGGAAGGCGACCGAGGCCATGCGCCCCTTGTGCTGCTCGCGTGGGCCGTAGACATTGAAGTAGCGAAAGCCCGCGATCTGCGTTGCGGCGTTCGGCAGGTGGCGGCGCACGACCTGGTCGAACAGCAGCTTGGAGTAGCCGTAGATGTTGAGCGGCCGCTCGTTGACCGGCTCTTCGCGGAACCCGTTGCTGCCGCCGTAGGTGGCGGCCGACGAGGCATAGAGCAGCCGCGTGCCCTGCGCGAGGCAGGCATCGAGCAGGTCTTTGGAGTTGCGGTAGTTGGTGTCGAGCATGTAGCGCCCGTTGTGCTCCATCGTGTCGGAGCACGCCCCTTCGTGGAATACCGTGTCGACCTTGCCGAACTCGCCGCGGGCGAAGCGCGCATAGAACTCGGTCTTGTCGAAGTAATCGCTGAGCCGGGAGCCGAGCAGGTTCTTGAACTTCGGTCCATCGGTCAGGTCGTCGACGGCGATCACGTCGTCGATGCCGAGCCGGTTGAGCCCCAGCACGATGTTGGAGCCGATGAAGCCCGCTGCTCCGGTGACGACCACCTTCATTCGAACAACTCCTCGTAGCTGACGCTCGCCGTGCCGAACTTGCCGACCACGATGCTGCCGGCCCGGTTGGCGAACGGCATCGCCTCGCGCGGGTCCAGCCCACAGGCCAGCAGCGCGGCCATCGTTGCGATCACGGTGTCGCCGGCGCCGGTCACGTCGAACACTTCACGCGCCTGGGCGGGCACGCTGGCGTCGCCTTGGGCGTCGAACAGCGTCATGCCTTCTTCGCTGCGTGTCAACAGCAGCGCCTGCAGGCCGAGCTCGGTGCGCAGGGCCTGGGCCCGTTCGCGCAGCTGCGCCTCGCTGTTCCAACTGCCGACCACCTGCGCGAGCTCGGCACGGTTCGGCGTGATCACGCTCGCACCGGCATAGCGGCGGTAGTCACTGCCCTTGGGATCGACCAGCACGGGTTTGCCCGCCTGACGCGCCAGCTCGATCATCCGCGGGATGTGTTCGAGCCCGCCCTTGCCGTAGTCGGAGAACAGCACCGCGTCGTGGCTGACGAGGGCGCGTTCGTAGTCGGTGAGCATCTCCGCCAGCACCTCGTGGTCGGGCTGGTTCTCGAAGTCGATGCGGATCAGCTGCTGTGAGCGGCCGATGACGCGCAGCTTGACGATGGTGTAGAGCTGCGGATCGCTGCCGAGCAAGGTTGCCACGCCGTCGCGTTCGAGCAGGCGCTTGAGCGTGCGCGCCGGCTCGTCGTCGCCGACGACGGTCAGCAGTGTCGCCTGGGCGCCGAGCGACTTGACGTTGAGCGCCACGTTGGCGGCACCGCCCAGGCGCTCTTCCTCGCGGTTCACGCGCACGATGGGCACCGGTGCCTCGGGCGAGATGCGCTCGACGGCGCCGAACCAGTAGCGGTCGAGCATTGCGTCGCCGACCACCAGCACGCGACACTGGCCGAGGCGCGCTTTCGTGAGCGTCGTGTTCACTGATCCTCCAGCCGCGTCGGCGGGTAGCTGTCCCAGCTGTGGCAGCCCGGGCACTGCCAGAAGTAATGCTGGGCCTCGAAGCCGCAGGCTGCGCAGCGGTAGCGTTGGTTTGGTTTCGCGGCGGTCGCGGTGACCTGCAGCAGGTGTTCTGCGTCGGTTGCCGACGGCGCCAGGCCCTGCGCGCTCTGCTCCTTGAGCAGCGCCGTCGCCGCGGACAAGGTCGGATGGGCCTGCAGGTGCCGACGCAGCCGGGCATGCCGCGCCGCCGGGTCGGTCTCGATCCGCAGCAGGGCATTCACGAGGTCGAGACTCGGCACCCGTTCGTACGCAGCCTCCAGGTGCAGTCGCGCATCGGCCGCCTCGTCACAGGCGAGGGCACTGCTTGCGTAGTCCGAAGCGACGAGCGTGAAGGCACCTGGCTGCGCGGTGAGCAGCTCGCCCCATGCAGCGAGGGCTTCACGGTGCTGGCCGGCGCGCGCGTGGCGCTGGCCCGCGATGACGCGTGGCCGCGCAGCCTGTGGTGCCACCTCGCGGGCCTTGCGCAATGCCGCATCAGCCTCCTCGGGCCGGCGGCGCGCGTCGGCTTCCAGCGCGATCTCGCAGCTGTAGTGCGCCATGCGGTTGGCGAACGAGCCCGCACCCGCGGCCTCGAGCTTGCGTGCCGTCTCGATGGCGGCATGCCAGTCGCGCGAGCGCTCGTGCAGCGTCAGCAGCTCGAGTCGCGCGTCGGTCGCGAAGGCGGTGCCTTCGAGGGCGCGGAACGCCGCCTCGGCACGGTCGAACAAGCCGGCCTTCACGTAGTCCTGCGCCAGGGCATGCTGCGCGCGTTCGCGCTCGGTGGCGGGCAGGTCGCCGCGGCCGAGCAGGTGTTGATGCACCCGCACCGCGCGCTCATACTCGCCGCGGCGGCGGAACAGGTTGCCCAGCGCGAAGTGCAGGTCCGAGGTGCCGGGGTCATGCTGCACGGCCTCGATGAAGGCGTCGATCGCCTTGTCCTGCTGTTCGTTGAGCAACAGGTTCAGCCCCTTGTAGTAGGCCTTCGGCGACTCCTGCTGCTCGCGCTTCCACTGGCGCACGTCGAAGCGCGAAGCCAGCCAGCCGAGCGCGAAGGTCACCATCAGGCCGAGCAGGGCCAGTGGCAGCGTGGTCAGCGGGTCAAAGTCCATCGCGGGGAGGGTGCTCGGGGAAGGCGGGTTCGGTGCCGCGAGCGGCGTCGGCGTCGAGCATCGTGGTTGCCGTCTCGCTCCGCGGCCCCTGCTGCTGGGCGACGCGCCGGTGCTGCCACCAACTCGGCAGCATCGCGAAGATGCCAAGAGCGCAACCCAGGCCGAAGGCACCAAGCACGATGAATACCATCGGGGCGCGCCATTCGCGGCCGAAGAACCACTTGAGCGCCGCGTCGTGCTGGTTGTTCAGCGCGAACGCGAACAGCGCGAAGAAGATGGCGGCTCGCAGGAGCCAGATGAGAGCACGCATCGTCGACGATTCTAGCGACGGCGCCACCGCCAGGCCGTGCGCGCCAGGGCTCAGGCCGAAGGTTCGTCGCGTGCCTGCTGCGCCTCGGCCTCGAGCGCTGCCGTGCGTGCGTCGACGGCCTCGCGCAGGGCCTTGCCGGGCTTGAAATGCGGAACGAGCTTCTCGGGGATCACGACCTGTTCGCCGGAGCGCGGGTTGCGGCCCATGCGCGGCGGGCGGCGGTTGATCGAGAAGCTGCCGAAGCCGCGGATCTCGATGCGGTGTCCGCGCGCGAGTGCATCGCTCATCGCGTCAAGGATGGTCTTGACGGCGAATTCGGTGTCGCGGTGGGTCAGCTGGCTGAAGCGCTCACCCAACAGGGCCACGAGATCGGAACGGGTCATGGAGTGGGGCGGTTGCGTTCGTTGCCATCATCGAAACGGTACGGCCTGTGCGCATGCCCTCCCGGATGAAGGGCATGCGCACAGGCTGGAAACCCCGCAGGGTCTCCAGCCTTCGCGGGACTCAGGAGTTGTTCTGGTCCAGCTTGGCCTTCAGCAGGGCGCCGAGGCTCGTGGTGCCGGCGTTCTCGCGCTCGGACGACTGGGCCAGGCGCTGCATCGCTTCCTGGTTGTCGACGTTGTCCTTGGCCTTGATCGACAACTGGATCGAGCGCGTCTTGCGGTCGACGTTGATGATCAGGGTGGTGACTTCGTCGCCTTCCTTCAGCACGTTGCGTGCGTCTTCCACGCGGTCGCGGGAGATCTCGCTGGCGCGCAGGTAGCCGGTCACGTCGTCGGTCAGCTGGATCTCGGCGCCGCGCGCGTCGACCGTCTTGACCTTGCCCGTCACCGTCATGCCGCGGTCGTTGACCGAGGTGTAGGTGGCGAACGGGTCGCCGTCGAGCTGCTTGATGCCCAGCGAGATGCGCTCGCGCTCGACGTCGATCGCCAGCACGAGAGCCTCGACTTCCTGGCCCTTCTTGTAGTTGCGCACCGCGGCCTCACCCGGCTCGTGCCAGGACAGGTCGGACAGGTGCACCAGGCCGTCGATGCCGGCCGCCAGGCCGACGAACACGCCGAAGTCGGTGATCGACTTGACCGGGCCCTTGAGCTTGTCGCCGCGCTTGTGGTTCTGCGCGAACTCGTCCCAGGGGTTGGCCTTGCACTGCTTCATGCCCAGGCTGATGCGGCGCTTGTCCTCGTCGATCTCGAGCACCATGACCTCAACCTCTTCGCCCAGCGTGACGAGCTTGGACGGGGCGATGTTCTTGTTGGTCCAGTCCATCTCCGAGACGTGGACCAGGCCTTCGATGCCCGGCTCGATCTCGACGAAGGCGCCGTAGTCGGCGATGTTGGTGATCTTGCCGAACAGGCGGGTGCCGGTCGGGTAGCGGCGCGAGACGCCGACCCAGGGGTCGTCGCCCATCTGCTTGAGGCCCAGCGAGACGCGGTTCTTCTCGGCGTCGAACTTCAGCACCTTGGCGGTCAGCTCCTGGCCGACCGTGACCACCTCGCTCGGGTGGCGCACGCGGCGCCAGGCCATGTCGGTGATGTGCAGCAGGCCGTCGATGCCGCCGAGGTCGACGAACGCGCCGTACTCGGTGATGTTCTTGACCACGCCGTTGACGAAGGCGCCTTCGCGCAGCGTGCCGAGCAACTTGGCGCGCTCTTCGCCCATCGAGGCCTCGACCACGGCACGGCGCGACAGCACGACGTTGTTGCGCTTGCGGTCGAGCTTGATGACCTTGAATTCCATCGTCTTGCCTTCGAACGGCGTCATGTCCTTGACCGGACGCGTGTCGAGCAGGGAGCCGGGGAGGAAGGCGCGGATGCCGTTGACCAGCACGGTCAGGCCGCCCTTGACCTTGCCGTTGACGGTGCCGGTGACGAAGTCGCCGGACTCGAGCGAGGTCTCGAGCGACATCCACGATGCGAGGCGCTTGGCCTTGTCGCGCGACAGGATGGTGTCGCCGTAGCCGTTCTCGATCGCGTCGATCGCGACGGAGACGAAGTCGCCGACCTGGACTTCGAGCTCGCCCGTGTCGTTCTTGAATTCCTCGATCGCCACATAGGCTTCGCTCTTGAGGCCGGCATTGACGACCACGAAGCTGTGCTCGATGCGGACCACCTCGGCGGTGATCACTTCGCCGGCGCGCATGTCGGAGCGCTTCAGCGACTCCTCGAACAGGGCGGCGAACGATTCCATGCCTTGCGACGAGGCAGTTGCGGTTTGACTCATTGGGGTTTCCTGAGGCCGGCGTTCCGGCGATTTGCCACTCGCGTGGCGGGTTAGGTTGAAAGAACCGCCGCTTCAGCGCACCTTGCAGTGCTGAGGGGAAGCAGCGGGCCTGGGGCCTTCAGTCTTCGTGCGGAGCGCGAGAACCGAAGGGCTGCACGGCATCCCACCAATCCAGCACCTGATCCACCGAGGTTTCGACGGACAGGGCCGAGTTGTCGAGCAACCGGGCATCCTGGGCCGGCTTCAAGGGCGCCACGCTGCGATTCTGGTCGCGGGCGTCGCGCGCCTCCAAGTCGGCTCGGAGGTTTTCGATATTAGACGAAATCCCCTTTGAAATCAACTGCTTATGCCGTCGCCCCGCGCGCTGCTCGCTGCTCGCGGTGAGAAAGACCTTGAGCGCCGCGCCGGGGAAGATGACCGTGCCCATGTCGCGCCCGTCCGCCACCAGGCCGGGCAGGCGGCGGAACGAGAGTTGCAACTCGACCAGGGCCTGGCGTACCGCGGGCAGGGCGGCGATCTGCGAGGCCAGGCTGCCGACCGCTTCGTGGCGCAGTTCATCGCTGACATCCTCGCCGGCCAGCAGTGCCTGCTGGCTCTCGAAGCGCAGTGGCAGCGCGCGCGCGATGGCCGCGACGCCGGCTTCGTCGCCGGCCGGCACGCCCTGGCGCAGCGCGGCCAGGGCCGTGGCCCGGTAGAGCGCGCCGGAGTCGAGATGGTGGTAGCCCAGCCGCTCGGCGAGTGCACTGCCGAGCGTGCCCTTGCCGGAGGCGGTCGGCCCGTCGACGGTCAGCACCGGGATGCGATCGTGTCCGGAGGCGGCCACGCCGAACAGGGCGTCGAAGTAGCCGGGGAAGGTCTTGTTGACGCAGCGCGGGTCGAGAATACGCACCGGCACGTCGCCGCCCGCCAGCGGATTGAAGGCCGCCAGCGAGGCGCACATCGCCATGCGGTGGTCGTCGTAGGTGTGGATCGCCGCGGCCCGCCAGCGGGCAGGCGGTGTGACCTCGATGAAGTCGGCGCCTTCGAGCACCGTCGCGCCGAACTTGCGCAGTTCGATGGCCATTGCGGCGATGCGATCGGTCTCCTTGACGCGCCAGCTCGCGATGTTGGTCAGGCGCGTGGTGCCGGCGGCATACAGCGCCATCACCGCCAGCGTCATCGCGGCGTCCGGGATGTGGTTGCAGTCGAGCGTGATCGACCTCAACGGCCACGCGCCGCGGCGCACCACCAGCGCGTTCGGCTCCTCGGCGATGTCGGCGCCCATGGCCCGGGCGGCATCGACGAAGCGGATGTCGCCCTGGATCGACGCCGAGCCGACGCCCTCGATGCGCAGCGGCGCAGCGGCGGCGGCCATGGCCCCGGCGGCGATGAAATACGACGCCGACGAGGCGTCACCCTCGACCGCGATCTCGCCCGGTGAGCGGTAGGCGCTGCCCTGCGGGATGACGAAGCGTTGCCAGCCTTCACGCTGCACCGTGATGCCGAAGCGCGCCAGCAGCGCCAGCGTGATCTCGATGTAGGGCTTGGAGATCAGTTCGCCGTCGACCTCGATCGTGATCGACCGCTGCGCGGCCACCAGCGGCAGCGCCATCAGCAGCGCCGTCAGGAACTGGCTGGAGACGTCGCCGCGCACGCGGATCGGCGCGTCCAGCTTCAGCGTGCCGCGTTCCAGCCGCAGCGGCGGATAGCCTTCGCTGCCCAGGCAGGTGATCGTGCAGCCCAGCGGGCGCAGTGCATCGACCAGGTCGCCGATCGGCCGCTCGTGCATGCGCGGCACGCCGCTGAGTTCGAAACGGCCGCCCTGGTCGGCGGCCAGCAGCGCCAGCGCGGCGGCCAGCGGCCGCATCGCGGTGCCGGCATTGCCGAGGAACAGGCTGGCCTCGCGCACCGCCAGCCGGCCGCCGAGGCCGGTGACGGCGAGCGCCGCGCCGTCGGCTTCGATCCGGCAGCCCAAGGTGCGCAGCGCGTCCAGCATCACGCGCGTGTCGTCGGAGTCGAGCAGATCGAGCACCCGGGTGCGGCCGGCGCACAGGCCGGCCAGCAGCAGCACCCGGTTGGAGATGCTCTTGGAGCCGGGCAGCCGCACCGTGCCGCCCGCGGCCTGGAGCGGGGGGATGTCGAGGAAGGCCCGGGGCGTCGCCACGCTCAGCGGCTGCCGCCCGGCTTCGGGCTGCTCATCTGCCAGCCGGCGCGCATCTCCGAAGCGTTGCGGATCAGGTCCTCGAGCGCCTCGCTGTTGCCGAGCTTCATCACGTGCTCGAGCGCGTCCAGCGTGTGGCGAAAGCGCTGCGACTGCTTCAGGATCTCTTCGCGGTTGCTCATCAGCACGTCGCGCCACATCACCGGGTCGCTGGCGGCGATGCGGGTGAAGTCGCGAAAGCCCGGGCCGGCCAGCGAGAGAAAGTCGCGTCCGGCCGGCTGCTTGGCGACCGACGCGAAGTACGCGAAGGCCAGCAGGTGCGGCAGGTGGCTGACGGCCGCGAACGCGGCGTCGTGGTTCTCCGGGCTCATCTTGAGCACCTGGCAGCCGATCGCGGCCCAGACGTCGGTGGCCTTCTGCACCAGCGCGGCGTCGGTCTGCACCAGCGGCGTCAGGATCACCTGGCGGTTGGCATAGAGGTGGGCGTCGGCGTTCTCGATGCCGGAGACCTCCTTGCCGGTGACGGGGTGCGCCGGCACGAAGCAGCCGACCTTGTCCTTCAGCACACGGCGGGCCGCGTCGACCACGTCGCGCTTGGTGCTGCCGACGTCCATCAGCATCACGCCGGGCTCGACCAGATGGCGGATCGCCTTGAGCGTCGCCTCGGTCGCCGCCACCGGTACGGCCAGCAGCACCAGGTCGGAGCCCGAGACCGCCTGCAGCGCCGACTCTGCGGCGGTGTCGATCACGCCGAGCTTCCTGGCCTTCTCGGTGGTCGAGGGCGACTTGCTGTAGCCGACCACCCGCTTGACGAGGCCGGCCCGTTTGAGCGCGAGCGCGAACGAGCCGCCCATCAGGCCGCATCCGATCACGCCGAGTTGATTGAACATGAAGGCGCAGGCGCTCAGTGAACGTCGAGCGGGTAGGTGCCCAACAGCTTGAAGAAGGAGCAGGCCGCGCGCAGCTCGGCCAGTGCCGCGGCGACGGCCGGCTCGTCGGGGTGGCCTTGCAGGTCGATGTAGAAGTAGTACTCCCATTGATCGGCGCTGCGTGCGGGGCGCGACTCGAAGCGCGTCATCGACACGCCATGCTGCTTCAGTGGCACCAGCATGTCGTGCACCGCGCCGGGCCGGTTGTTGACCGAGACGACGAGGCTCGTGCAGTCGTGGCCGGAGGCCTTGGGCTGCGGATGCCGATCGGGGTGCGTGACGATCACGAAGCGCGTGCGGTTGTGCGGGTCGTCCTGGATGGCCGGCGCCACCACGTGCAGGCCGAACTCGCTGCCGGCGCGTTCGCTCGCCACGGCGGCCAGCGTCGGGTCCAGCGAGGCGAGCCGTGCGCCTTCGGCATTGCTCGCCACCGGGCGGCGCTCGACGTCGGGCAGGTGGTAGCTGAGCCAGCCGTGGCATTGCGCCAGCGCCTGCGGGTGGGCGCAGACCGCCTTGATGCCGGCCAGCGAGTTCGCCTGGCGCAGCAGGTTGTGGCGCACGAACAGGCTGGTCTCGCCGATCAGGAACAGCGGTGTCGTGAGCAGCAGGTCCAGCGAGCGTGCCACCACGCCTTCCGTCGAGTTCTCGACCGGGACGACGCCGAAGTCGGCCGCGGCCGCCGTGGTGGTGCGGAACACCTCGTCGATGCTGGCGCAGGGCACCCGCACGATCGAACTGCCGAAGTAGCCCAGCGCGGCCAGTTCGCTGAAGGTGCCGGCCGGGCCGAGGTAGGCGACGCGGGTCGGGGTTTCGAGCGCCCGGCAGGCCGACATGATCTCGCGCCAGATCGGCGCCACGCTGTCGGTCTGCAGCGGACCGGGGTTCGCCGCCTTCAGGCCATCGATCACCTGCGCCTCGCGTTCCGGCCGGAACACCACCGAGCCCTCGCGCTTCTTGATGCCGCCGACCTCCTGTGCCAGCGCGGCGCGGCGATTGAGCAGCACCAGCAACTCGCGGTCGACGGCATCGATTTGCTGGCGCAGGCTCAGCAACGCGGGGTCGAGGGCGGAGGCGGCGGAATCAGCCATGGCGTTGCGCAAATTCTCGCATGTAGGCCACCAGCGCCTGCACGCCGGCCAGCGGCATGGCGTTGTAGATCGACGCCCGCAGGCCGCCCACGCTCTTGTGGCCCTTCAGTTGCAGCAGGCCGCGGTCGTGCGCGCCGGCCAGGAAGGGCGCATCGAGCGCATCGTCGGGCAGGAAGAAGGGCACGTTCATGCGCGATCGCCCCTCGCGGGCGACGCGGTTGAGGTAGAAGCCCGAACCGTCGATCGCCGCGTACAGCAGAGCGGCCTTCTCGATGTTGCGCTGCTCGATGGTGGCCACGCCGCCTTGCGCCGCCATCCACTCGAACACCAGGCCGGCGATGTAGATCGCGTAGGTCGGCGGTGTGTTGTACATCGAGCCATTGGCGGCGACGACCGAATAGTCGAAGGCGCTCGGGCAGATCGGCAGCGCATGGCCGAGCAGGCCCTCGCGCACGAACACGAGCGTCAGGCCAGAAGGGCCGATGTTCTTTTGCGCCCCGGCATAGGCCAGGCCGACACGCGACCAGTCGATGGGCCGTGAGCCGATGTGCGACGAGCAGTCCACCACCAGCGGCGCGTCGCAGCCGAGCGCACGCAGGTCGGGCAGTTCGTGCATCTCGACACCGTTGATCGTCTCGTTGCTGCACACGTGCACGTAGCTCGCGTTCGCGCTGAGCCGCCAGCCGGCCGGCGCAGGCAAGGTGGTGTGGTTGGCCGCGCCGGCGGCTTCGTTGCTCGCCACGATGCGCGCCTCGCCGTAGCGCAGCGCTTCCTGGTGCGTCTTGATCGACCACAGGCCGGTGATCACGTGGTCGGTCACGCCACCACGCGACAGGTTCAGGGGCACGATCGCGTTCTCGGCGATCGCGCCGCCCTGCATGAACAGGATCTTGAACTCGTCGGGCACCGCGAGGAGTTCGCGCAGCCGCGATTCGGTGCGCGCGAAGATCTCGCCGAACTCCCGGCCCCGGTGGCTCATTTCCATCACGCCCATGCCGCTGCCGTGCCAGTCGAGCATCTCGGCCGCGGCCTGAGCGAGCACCGGTTCCGGCAATGTCGCCGGGCCGGCGGAGAAGTTGTAGGCGCGCGCCACGGCGGCTCAGGGCTTGGTGGCCGACGGTCCGCCCAGCTTCATGGCGCCCTGAGGTTGCAGACCGTTGCCTGCGGGGCCGCTGGCGCCACCTGGAGGTGTGGGTGTAGGCGCGGCGCTGAGGATCTTGGCCATTGTTGCGTGCAGCGTCTTGACCTTGGCCTCGACCGTCGGCTGAACGTCGGCCACCAGCTTTCGTCCGAGCGTCTGCTCAATCGGCGACTGAATCTGTTGCATTTTCTTGTACACGGGAGACTCGTAGAAGGCGAGAAGCTGACGCAGATCGTCTTCCGTGTACTTTTCTTCGACCGCTGGCAGCATCTGGGACTGAGCCAGCTCCTGGGCGCGCTTGCGGACGACAGGATTCAACTCGTCGGCGTACTTGCGCGCTTCGCTCTCCAGCTGCTTGGCCACAGCAGCGCGCTTTTCGGCCGGCACCTGGTTGCGCAGCACGGGTTCGGCTGCGCTGAGAAACTGCAAGGCCGGACCTTCGACCATGCTGCGCGCCGCGCTGTCCAGCGAGGCCTGCTGCAGCGCCACCCAGCGCTTCGCGAGATCGCGCTTCGCCGGACTGCTGACGGGGGCCGATGCCGCGGAGGCCGGCGTGGCGGAGGCCTGGGCCAGCGCAGCGCCGGCGCAGACGGCGAATGACAGCGCGAAGGCCGTCGCAAAGGGACGCAGGGTCATCATGAGGTCGGTTGTTCTTCGGTGTCGGCGGCATCGCTGCCGGCGTCGTTCTCGACGATGCGCTGCAGCCCGCTGAGCTGCGTTCCGTCGTCGAGGGCAATCAGCGTCACGCCCTGGGTCGCGCGGCCGAGCTCGCGGATCTCGCTGACGCGCGTGCGCACCAGCACGCCCCGGTCGGTGATCAGCATGATCTCGTCCTCGGGGCGCACCAGCGTGGCTGCCACGACGCGGCCGTTGCGCTCGGTCTGCTGGATCGCGATCATGCCCTTGGTGCCGCGGCCGTGGCGCGTGTACTCGGCAATCGAGGTGCGCTTGCCGTAGCCGTTCTCGGTGGCGGTGAGCACGCTCTGCGTCTCGTCTTCGGCAACCAGCATCGCGATCACGTTCTGGCCCGGCTCCAGCGCCATGCCGCGCACGCCGCGGGCGTTGCGCCCCATCGGCCGCACGTCGTCCTCGTCGAAGCGCACCGCCTTGCCGCCGTCGGAGAACAGCATCACGTCGTGCTTGCCGTCGGTCAGCGCCGCGCCGATCAGGTAGTCGCCCTCGTCGAGATCGACGGCGATGATGCCGGCCTTGCGCGGGTTGCTGAATTCGTCGAGCGTGGTCTTCTTGACCGTGCCCAGTGCGGTGGACATGAAGATGTAGTGGTCCGACGGGAAGCTGCGGAACTCGCCCGTCAGCGGCAGCACAACGGTGATCTTCTCGTTGGGCTGCAGCGGGAACATGTTGACGATCGGCTTGCCGCGCGCGGCGCGTCCCCCCTGCGGCACCTCCCAGACCTTGAGCCAGTAGACGCGGCCGCGGTTGCTGAAGCACAGCATCCAGTCGTGGGTGTTGGCGATGAAGAGCTGCTCGATCCAGTCGTCTTCCTTCGTCTGCGTGGCCTGCTTGCCACGGCCGCCGCGCCGCTGGGCACGGTATTCGGCCAGCGGCTGGCTCTTCACGTAGCCGGTGTGGCTGAGCGTGACCACCATGTCGGTGGGCGTGATCAGGTCCTCGGTGCCGAGTTCCTGCACGTTGTGCTCGATCACGCTGCGGCGCGCGCCCAGCTTGGTCTGGCCGAACTCCTGCTTCACCGCCAGCAACTCATCGCCGATGATGGTCGTGACGCGCTCAGGCTTGGACAGGATGTCGAGCAGGTCGGCGATGTGCGCCATCACCTCCTTGTACTCGCCGATGATCTTGTCCTGCTCCAGTCCCGTCAGGCGCTGCAGGCGCATCTGCAGGATTTCCTGGGCCTGGTCGTCCGACAGGCGGTACAGCCCGTCGGTCTGCATGCCGTAGTGCGTCGGCAGGCCTTCGGGGCGGAAGGCATCGCGGCCGCCGGGGGTGTCGGCTGCGGCGCGCACCAGCATTTCGCGCACCAGCGAGGAGTCCCAGCTCTTGTCCATCAGCCCCTGCTTGGCCAGCGGCGGGGTGGGCGAGTTCTTGATGATCTCGATGAACTCGTCGATGTTCGCCAGCGCCACCGCCAGGCCTTCGAGCACGTGGCCGCGCTCGCGCGCCTTGCGCAACTCGAACACCGTGCGCCGCGTGACCACCTCGCGCCGGTGCTCGAGAAAGACCGCGACCAGCTCGCGCAGGTTGCACAGCTTGGGCTGGCCATCGATCAGCGCCACCATGTTGATGCCGAAGCTGTCCTGCAGCTGGGTCTGCTTGTACAGGTTGTTCAGCACCACCTCGGGCACTTCGCCGCGCTTCAACTCGATGACGACGCGCATGCCCGACTTGTCGGACTCGTCCTGGATGTGGCTGATGCCTTCCAGCTTCTTCTCGTGGACGAGCTCGGCCATGCGCTCGAGCAGCGTCTTCTTGTTCACCTGGTAGGGAATCTCGTCGACGATGATCGACTGGCGCGCGCCCTTGTCGATGTCCTCGAAATGGCACTTCGCGCGCATCACCACCTTGCCGCGCCCGGTGCGGTAGCCCTCGCGCACGCCGTTCAGGCCATAGATGATCCCGGCGGTCGGGAAGTCCGGCGCCGGGATGATCTCCATCAGCTCGTCGATCGAGGCCTCCGGGTTCTTCAGCAGGTGCAGGCAGGCATCGACCGTCTCGTTCAGGTTGTGCGGCGGGATGTTCGTCGCCATGCCCACCGCGATGCCGGCCGAACCGTTGACCAGCAGGTTGGGCAGCCGCGTCGGCAGCACCAGCGGCTCCTTCTCGGAGCCGTCGTAGTTGGGACCGAAGTCGACCGTGCCCTTGTCCAGGTCGGCCAGCATCTCGTGGGCGATCTTGGACAACCGGATCTCGGTGTAGCGCATCGCCGCGGCGTTGTCGCCGTCGACCGAACCGAAGTTGCCCTGGCCATCGACCAGCATGTGGCGCAGCGAGAAATCCTGCGCCATGCGCACGATGGTGTCGTACACCGCGGTGTCGCCGTGCGGGTGGTATTTACCGATCACGTCGCCGACGATGCGGGCCGATTTCTTGTACGGCCGGTTCCAGTCGTTGTTCAGCTCGTGCATCGCGAACAGCACGCGCCGGTGCACCGGTTTCAGGCCGTCGCGCGCATCCGGCAGGGCTCGGCCGACGATCACGCTCATCGCGTAGTCGAGATAGGAGCGCCGCATCTCCTCTTCGAGGCTGATCGGCAGGGTTTCCTTGGCGAACTGGGTCATGCGAAGTCGGGAGGTGGTCCGCGGTGAGGGGGCCGCGGGGCATGTTGCAGGCGCCGGGCTTGCAGCATTGGCTGGCGGTAAACAGTCGATTCTAGTGGCCGCTCGCTGTCGCAGCAGCGCAACAGCGGTCGCAGGTGCGCCATCCGCGCCGGCCTAAGTCTTGTCGCTGCAAAGCCATATGGCACAATGATTTGTCGGTCCTGAAGCACTCTTTTCATAGAGCGCTTGATAGTTTCGCTCGATATATCCGCATGGACGTCTGCCGTTATCACGGCCTACCGAGAGAGGAAAATCATGAATAAATTGAACAAGGTGGCAATGCTCTTCGCGACTGCCGCGATCGCCACCTCCGCTTCCACCGCGTTTGCCCAGACGGTCGACAACTGGAAGAACGTCGATGGCAATGTCTGGAAGAACGGCACCAACGAACTGTGCTGGCGCGACAACTTCTGGACCCCGGCCACCGCTGACGAGCGCTGCGACGGCGCGCCGCCGAAGGCTCCGCCGCCCGCGCCGGTGGCCGCCCCCGCGCCGGCTCCGGTCGCCCCGCCGGCTCCGGCACCCGCCCCGGTTGTCGTGCCGGTGCCGGTCAGCGAGAAGGTGACCTATGCCGCCGATGCGTTCTTCGACTTCGACAAGGCCACGCTGAAGCCCGAAGCCAAGGCCAAGCTCGACGACCTGGCCGCCAAGATCGCCGGCCTGAACCTGGAAGTCGTGATCGCCGTCGGTCACACCGACTCGGTCGGCAGCGATGCCTACAACCAGAAGCTGTCGCTGCGTCGTTCCGAAGCCGTCAAGGCCTACCTCGAGTCCAAGGGCATCGAGAAGAACCGCATCTACACCGAAGGCAAGGGCGAGAAGCAGCCTGTGGCCGACAACAAGACCGCCGAAGGCCGCGCGAAGAACCGTCGCACGGAAATCGAAGTGGTCGGTACCCGCGCCAAGAAGTAAGTAGGCTTGGCCCGCTTCGCAACCCCGCTTCGGCGGGGTTTTTTGTTTCTCCCCTCGACTGCCTCTACCATCGGCTCATGACGACGAACGACGCTGCGGCGATGAACGCCGACCCTCAGGAACTCGCGAAGTTCGGTGACCTGGCTCATCGCTGGTGGGATCCGGACAGCGAGTTCCGGCCACTGCACCAGATCAATCCGCTGCGCCTCGAGTGGCTCGCGAAGCTGGCGGGCGGCCTGAAGGGCAAGCGCGTGCTCGATGTCGGCTGCGGTGGCGGCATCCTGTCGGACGCGATGGCCCGCCAGGGCGCCGAGGTGCTGGGGATCGACCTGTCGAGCAAGGCGTTGAAGGTCGCGCAACTGCACGCCCTCGAGGCGGCGACGCCCTCGGTGCAGTACCGCGAGATCGCCGCCGAGGCGCTCGCAGACGAGCAGCCGGGCCGCTACGACGTCGTCACCTGCATGGAGATGCTCGAGCATGTGCCCGACCCGTCGTCGATCGTGCGGGCCTGCGCCGCGCTGGTGCGGCCGGGTGGCCAGGTCTTCTTCTCGACCTTGAACCGCAACCCCAAGTCCTTCCTGTTCGCGATCGTCGGTGCCGAGTACCTGCTGAAGCTGCTGCCGCGCGGCACGCACGAGTACGCTCGCTTCATCCGGCCGAGCGAGCTGGCGCACTGGTGCCGCGATGCGGGGCTCGACGTGAATGCCACCCGCGGCATGGAATACAACCCGCTCACGCGCCGCTACTGGCTGAGCGCCGACACCAGCGTGAACTACCTGTTCGGTTGCAGCAAGGCATGAGCGCGCGCTTCGGCGTGCGCGCCGTGCTGTTCGACCTCGACGGCACGCTGGCCGACACCGCGCCCGATCTCGGCGGCGCGCTCAACCGCCTGCGTCAGCGGCGCGGTCTGGCGGCGATGCCCATCGCGCTGCTGCGCCCGGTGGCGTCGGCCGGTGCGCGCGGCATGCTCGGCGTCGGGCTGTCGATGGCACCCGGCGACGAAGGCTACGAAGCCGTGCGCGACGAGTTCCTCGCCGAGTACGAGGCGGCGCTGGACCGCGACACGACGCTGTTCGACGGCGTGGCCGAGTGCCTCGCGGCGCTGGCGCAGCGAGGCCTGCGCTGGGGCGTCGTGACCAACAAGGCGACGCGCTTCACGGTGCCGGTCGTGGCCGGCCTGGGCCTGGATCGCCTGGCCTCGGTGGTGATCTCCGGCGACACGACGCCGCACGCCAAGCCGCACCCGGCGCCGCTGCTGGAGGCCTGTGCCCGGCTCGGCATCGCGCCGCACCAGGCGGTCTACGTGGGCGACGACCTGCGAGACATCGAAGCGGCCCGTGCCGCCGGCATGCCGGCCATCGCCGCGGCCTATGGCTACCTCGGCGCGTCGCCCGATCTCGACGCCTGGCAAGCCGACGCGGTGATCGCGACCCCGCTCGACCTGCTGCCTCTGCTCACCGTGCTCTGAGTGAAAGTAGGGCGTTGACCCGCAAGGGCACGCGCGAGCACACTGCCGCGGGCCTCTGCGTCCGCCGCCAGCGATGAAACCAAACGCCCGACTCCCTTTCCGTTCGCAATGCGGCGCCGTGCCACGCGCCTTGTTGTGGGTCATCGGCGCACTGGCGGCACTGGCCCTCGTGTGGACGCTGCTCATCGGCTGGTGGCTGCCGGGTTTCCTGAAGCCGCGCATCGAGGCGGCGGCCAGCGAAGCGCTCGGCGCGCCGCTGACCGTGGAGCACATCGAGCTGGCGCCCTGGCGGCTGGAGGCCGTCGTGTCCGGCCTGAAGCTCGGGCCCGCCGAGGCCCCGTGGCTGCGCGTCGCCGAGTTGAGGGCCGACGTGTCCAGCGAGTCGCTGTGGCGCCTGGCGCCGGTGCTCGAGCGCGCTCTGGTGCGCGAGCCGCAGGTCGAACTGGAGCGCCTGACGCCCGGTCGCTACAACATCACGCCGATGCTCGAAGCGCTGGCGAAGCTGCCGCCGTCGCCACCCGACGCCAAGCCGACGCGTTTCGCGCTGCACAACATCCGCCTCGAAGGCGGTCGCATCCACATCGTCGATCGCGTTTCGCGCAGTGAGCACCGCATCGAGTCGTTGCAGATCGGCGTTCCCTTTCTCTCCAACCTGCCGTCGCAGGTGGCGATCGACGTCGAACCGCTGCTCGACGCCCGGGTCAACGGCAGCCACCTGCGGGTGCAGGGCAAGACCCTGCCTTTCGCCGAGGGCCGACGCTCGCATGTCGACGTGAGCTGGCAGCAGCTCGACGTGCCGCGCTGGGTCGAGGCCTTCGCGCCGCTGTTGCCGCAGGCGCTGCCGGTCGACGTTTCGCGCGGGCAGCTCGACCTGCAGCTCGCGATCGGCTTCGAGCAACGCCCCGCACCGGCCGCACCGCTGCTGCGCATTGCCGGGGGCGCGACGCTGTCGCAACTGCAGGCCGTCGTGCCGGCGCAGGGCACGCGGTTCGCGGTGGAGCGGCTCACGGTCGAAGGGCTGGACCTGCAGCCGTTGGAACGCAAGGCGGTGGTGGGCTCGGTCCGGTTGCAGGCGCCGCAGGTCGAGCTCGACCTGCCTCGCCTGACCGCCGCCGCGCCGGCCCCGGCCGGCAAGGACCGCCTGGTGCTGGCCGATGCCGCCCCGGCCCGCCCCGCGGCCGCATCGGCCGCCAGCGCCGCGGGCAGCGCGGCCTCGGCGCCGGCCACGGCCGGCGAAGCCGGCGGCTGGCAATGGCGCGTGGACAAGCTCGAGCTGGCCGAAGGCCGCGTGCTGCTCACCGAACCGGCCTGGCCGCAGGGCCAGGCGCTGGCGCCGATCACGCTCAGCGTCAGCGGGCTCGACGCCGGCGCCGCCGCGCCGCCGGCCACGCTGGCCCTGTCGCTCGCCGACGCGCAGGGCGCCAAGGTCCAGGTCGACGGCACGCTGGCGGTCGCCGCGCGCAGCGCCAGGCTCAAGGCCAGCGTGGCCGGCCTGAAGCCGGTGCCCTGGCTCGCCCCGTGGCAGGCGCTGCTGCCGGTGCGCGTGCTGGCGGCCGATGTGGCGCTGCAGGCGCAGGCCGAGGCCGGGCCCGAGGGCTGGTCCGTCAGCGAGGGAGCCTTGCAGCTCGCGGGGCTGGAGCTGCAGCCGCTCGGCGCTGCGGCGCCGGTCGCACGCAAGGCCGCGGCCGCCGACCGGCTGCGCTTGTCCCGGCTCGAGGTGAGCGGGCTGCAGCTGAACGCGCGCGCCGCCGAGCCGATCGCGGCCCGCATCGCCGCGGTGAAGCTCGACGGCCTGGACCTCGAGGCCTCCCGCAGCGAGCGGGGCGTGATCGCGTGGCAGCCCCCGCCCGCCGAAAAGGGCACGGCACCCGCCGCGGCGGCGCCCGCGCCCTCCGGCCCGCCGCCGCGCTGGCAGCTCGGCGAGCTGAGCTGCAACGGCTGCGCGGTGACCCTCAGCGACCGCAGTGTCAAGCCGGCCGCGACCTTCGGCGTGACGCGCACCGACCTCAAGCTGCGCCAGCTCGACAGCGACCCGGCGCAGTCGCTGTCCTTCGAACTCGCCACCCAGCTGCGCCACGGGGGCAAGCTGCGCGCCAGCGGCACCGCACGTCCGCAGCCGCTGGCGCTGCGCAGCAAGATCGACCTCGACGCGCTCGACCTGCGCGCGCTGCAGCCCTACATCGAGGCCAGCCTGAACCTCGCGCTCGTGTCGGCCAAGGCCAGCGCGCGCGGTGAGCTGCAGGTCGACGGTACGGCGCAGGAGGCGGTCTCGCTGGCGCGCTGGCGCGGCCGCGTGGCGTTGAACGAGCTGCGCGCGCTCGACCAGATCAACCAGGCCGAGTTCGTGCGCTTCAAGGGGCTGCAGCTCGATGGTGCCGACGCCAGCTGGCGACCCGCGGCCATCGAGGCCGACCTCGGCACCGTCACGCTCGACAGCTTCTACGGCCGCGTGATCATCAACCCCGACGGCCGCATCAACCTGTCCGAGATCGTCAAGCGCCCGGGCGACGCCGCGCCGCGCTCGCTGACCACCGCGAATGCGGCCGACGCGGCCACGGCAGCACCGCGCGCCGCATCGGCCGCATCCGCCGCAGCGGCTGCACCGGCCGCTGCGGCCTCCGGTCCGGTTGCCGCGGCATCTGCCCCTGGCGCCGCCGGCCCGGCAGCGGCTCCGCCGCAACTGCGCTGGCGCGTGATCCGCCTCGCCGGTGGCACCGTGGACTTCACCGACAACTTCATCCGCCCCAACTACTCGGCCAAGCTCACCGACATCGGCGGCGAGGTGTCGGCGCTGGCCTGGAACGACCCGCAGCCGGCCACGGTGCGGATCTCCGGCAAGGTCGATGGCAGCGCGCCGCTCGAGATCGGCGGCACCGTGCATCCGCTGGGGCCGCGGCTGGCGACCGACATCACCGCCAGCGCGCGCGGCATCGACATCACCCGCCTCACCGCGTACTCGGGCCGCTACGCCGGCTACGGCATCGAGAAAGGCACGCTGTCGGTCAAGGTGCACTACAAGATCGAGAACGGCAAGCTCGAGGCCGAGAACAACGTCTACCTCGACCAGCTCACCTTCGGCGCCAAGGTCGACAGCCCCGACGCGCTGAAGCTGCCGGTGCTGCTGGCCGTGTCGCTGCTGAAGGACCGCAACGGCGTGATCGACATCGACCTGCCGATCAGCGGCAGCCTCGACGACCCGCAGTTCTCGGTCGGCCGCATCATCGTGCGCGTGATCGTCAACCTGATCACCAAGGCCATCACCGCACCGTTCTCGCTGCTGGCCAGCGCCTTTGGCGGAGGCGGGCAGGAGCTGGGCTACGTGGAGTTCGCGCCCGGCTCGGCCGAGCTCAGCGACGCCAGCCGCCAGCGCCTCGACACCCTGGCCAAGGCGCTGACCGACCGGCCCGCGCTCAAGCTCGAAGCCACCGGCCGTGCCGACCCGGCCGTCGACGACCCGGCGCTGCGCGCCCAGCACCTGGACCGCCTGATGCGCGCGGCCAAGGCCAAGTCCACCGGCGACCTGGCCGACAGCGTGAAGATCGAGCCTGCCGAACGCGCGCGCTGGCTGGAGGCCGCCTACAAGGCCGCCGACCTGAAGACCAAGCCGCGCAACCTGGTCGGCCTGGCCAAGAGCCTGCCGCCGGCCGAGATGGAGGCGCTGCTGCTCGACAGCGCCCCGGCCGGCGAGCCGGCCCTGCATGCGCTGGCCGACCAGCGCGGCGACCGCGTCAAGGCCTACCTGACCGAGAAGGTGCCGCCCGAGCGCGTGCTGCTCACCGCGTCGAAGCTCGGCACCGAGGGCATCGACGACAAGGGGCGGACCCCCCGCGTCGCCTTCGCCCTCAAATGACGCCGGCAGGGTGGGCGCCGCGCTCTTGAATTGCGCCCGGGACCCACCACCTACAATGCACGCACAGGGGCCGACCTGGTTTCGACGTGGGTGCGGAATTGGAGTGGTGCATGCCGAGCATCAGTGAGCTCGTAAATCCAGCTGAAACAAACCAACTGCGAACGACGAACGTTTCGCCCTCGCCGCTTAAAAACCGGTGAGCGTCTCAACGGCAGGCCGATGGGCCGGGTCCAAGCCGCAAGGTGGAAGGCTGAGACGTCATGCACATCGGCTGGTCGCTCGCTGTGTCACACAGCGTTCGACGAGATTCAGTGACTGGCGTTGTCCGTAGCGTGCTCCTGCGCGACGGCGACGTGAGACCCAAATCAGACAGCTAAGCATGTAGATCTACCTGAGGATGGCTTGCGGACGGGGGTTCGATTCCCCCCGGCTCCACCATTAAAGACAACGCCACACAGTGAAAAATCACTGTGTGGCGTTTGCCTTTGTGGGTTCGGCTTGACGTTTGCCGTCGTTCGTATCACACGTGAATCACACCGAATTTACGCGCGATTCGCACGTGCGGATCAGTCGCTGCCGGCCATCTGCGGTGCCCGGGTCTTCGGGCGCTTGCATTCCTGCGGAATGAACTTGCCGACGCGGTCTTGGACCGACGGGAGCGAGTACCCGGCGCCGGCTCACCGCACGATTTTCTTCAGGTTCTCGGCGCGGTCCAGGCCTTTCGCTTCGGCGTAGCCCTTCACGTCGCGAAAGATCGTGCCTTCGAGGTCGGCCTCGGTGAAGTCTGCTCCGGAAACATCGGCTCCTGTCAGGTCGGCGCCGCCGAGCTTGACGCGAAAGAAGTTCGCACCGCGCAGATCGCTGCCCCTGAGGTTGCTGAATGTCATCAGGGACCGATTGAAATCGGCATTCGCGAGCGTGGCGCCGGCCAGGTTGGCGTTGGACAGGTCGGTCCGCATTTGCCCCATGCCCTGGTTCTTGATGTTGACGCCGACCATGGCGTTGCGGAAGTCTGCCCCGGAGAGGTCGGCACCGGGCAGGTCGGCGATGAGCTTGACGCCGCTCAGGTTCGCGCCCTTGAAGATGGGCATCTTCCTGACCGCGCCGCCCAAGATCACCACCGACAGCAGGCTCGCGCGAGTCAGGTTCGCGCCCGTGAAGTCCGTGCCCATCAGCCAGGAGCCGTTGAGGTTGGCGCCTTCCATCTGCGCGCCGCGGAAGTCGGACTGCACGAGTTTGCTGCCGAAGAAGCTGACGCCCTGAAGCTTCGCATGGCGGAAGTCGAGCCCGCTCAGGTCGAGGTCCGACAGATCCTTGCCGGCAAAGTCTGCCGGCGCCGACGGCGACGCATGCTTCAGCATCGCTCCGACCTGATCTGCCGAGAGTTCGGCAGCCAGCACATTCACGGCACCGATGCCTGCCAGCAGCAACGACAGGGCGAGGGCCGCGACCCGCAGGATTGCCTTCATCTCGTCTCCTCGGCTTCGCGCCTTGGCATGCTACGCGGCAATCCAGCCGAGCCCGCGAGCCAGAAGCAGAATCGAAACAGCAGCACTGGTCGCCGCGAACGCCTGCTGCAGCCGGGCGCCGGCCAGGCGGGCGGCGACCAGGCGTCCCGCGAGCAGGGCGACCACGGCACCGATGGCGAAGGGGAGTGCAATGTTCCAGGCGATCGAGCCCTGCACGGCCGCGGCCGCAACGCCACCGATCGACACCAGCGCGATCACGGCCAGTGAGGTGGCGAGGATGCTGCGCGTGGCCAGATTGGTGAAACGGGTCAGCGACGGAACGATGACGAAGCCGCCGCCGACGCCGAGCAGGCCGCTGAGCACGCCGGAGACGGCGCCAGTGCCCGCCAGGGCCCAGGCGCAGGGCCTGGTCCACCTCAACCGTCCCTCGCTGGGGTCGAGCACGCAGGGCAGTCGGGACGTCGGTGTCGCGGCCCCCGCTGCGGTGCTGCGGCGTGCTTGGTTGAACATGCGCAAAGCCACGTAGGCCAACACGATCGCGAAGGTGACCATCAGTGGCCCGTTCGGTATCAGTCGCGCCAGGTGCACGCCCAGAGGTGCCAGCGCCATGCCCACGAGCCCGATCACGGCGGCGGCCCGGTATCGAACCAGGCCGTCGCGCAGGCCGAGCGCGGCGCCGAGCGCGGAAGACGCGCCGACCGCGATCAGCCCGACCGGCGCAGCCTGCATGATCGACAGGTGCAGCCCGAAGACCAGCAGCGGCACCGCCAGGATGCCGCCGCCGGCGCCCGCGAGCGCCAGGATCAATCCGACCACCGCGCCGAGGCCGAGGCCGATCGCGCTCACTTCCATCAAAGGGGCCCGCTCACGTCGTCATCTCGGGCTGCACCAGCCACTCGCGGCCCTTGAGCATGGCCTGCCAGTACAGCGGCGGCAGGATGCGTTCCTTCAGGTACCAGGCCGCGCGGGAAGGCCGGGTGCCGTCGATGAACCACTTCGGGAAACTCGGAGCGACCTTGCCGCCGTACAGAAACTCGGCCAGCACGATCTTGCCGCGCTCCACCGTCAGCGGGCAGGAGCCATAGCCGTCGTACTGCGCTTCGCCCTTGGTCTGGCCTCTGGTGCTGAGCACGTTGTGGGCCACCACGGGCGCCTGCTTGCGTGCCGCGGCGGCAGTCTTGGCGTTCGGCGTGTTGCCGACATCGCCGAGCGCGAAGACATTGGCAAACTGCTTGTGGCGCATCGTGGCCGGGTCGATGTCGACCCAGCCCGCCGCATCGGCCAGCGGGCTCACGCGGATGAAATCGGGCGCTTTTTGCGGTGGTACGACGTGGATCATGTCGAACTCCCGGGTGACGAACTCCTTCGTGCCGTCCGCGTTGGCCTTGCTGAACGTCGCCTTCCTGGCGGGGCCATCGACGGCCACCAGCGTCTGGCCGAAGTTCAGGCCGATGCCATAGGCCTCGACGTATTCCATCAGCGCCGGCACGTAGTCCGCCACGCCGAAGAGCACGGCGCCGGCGTTGCAGAACTGGATGTCGACGGCCTCGAGCACACCGCTGCGACGCCAGTGGTCGGCCGAGAGGTACATCGCCTTTTGCGGTGCGCCGGCGCACTTGATCGGCATCGGCGGCTGTGTGAACAGCGCCTGGCCGCGATGCAACTGCTGAACCAACTGCCAGGTGTAGGGCGCGAGGTCGTAGCGGTAGTTGGAAGTGACGCCGTTGCGCCCGAGCGTCTCCGACAGACCTTCGATGCCGTGCCAGTCGAGCTTGAGACCGGGGCACACCACCAACTGCTTGTACTTGACCACGCGGCAGCCATCGAGGATGACCGCGTTGCGCTCGGGCTCGAAGGCAGCCACTGCCGACTTGATCCAGTGCACGCCGCGCGGCAACACCGAGGCCATCGTGCGGGCCGTGGTGCCGGCATCGAACACGCCTGCGCCCACCATCGTCCAGCCCGGCTGGTAGTAGTGGATGTCGGCCGGGTCGATGATGGCGATGTCGAGCTTCGGGCTGCGCGACAGCAGGCTCGCCGCCACCGAGATGCCTGCGGCACCGCCGCCGATGATCACCACCTCGTGCGTTGCGTCGGCCACCTCGACCGGTGTCTTGCCGCCGTTGACGATGCGTCGCACCACGCCCTTGAGGTCGAAGCCTGCCTTGGACGACAGCTCGATGATCTGTGGCAGCGACATCCTTCCGGCTTGCGACAGCGCCCACATGGTGGTCGAGCGCATGCCGGTGCGGCAGAACGCCAGCACCGGTTTCGGCAGCTCGGCCATCAGCGCGCCGAAGGCCGCACCTTGCTCGTCGGTGACCTTGCCCGATTCGGCCGGCAGGTAGCGCACCTGCAGGCCCTGGTCGGTGGCCGAGCGCTCGATCTCGCCGTACACCGGCTGATCGGATCCTTCGCCATCGGGGCGGTTGCAGATCACCGACCGAAAGCCCGCTTCTGCGATCGCCCGCATGTCGGCGGCGGCAAGCTGGGGCGCGACCGACAGTTCGCCGGTGAGGGGGCGGATGTCCATGGGCTTTGTCTCCTGGTGGACCGTGAGGCGTGGCCCCTTTTCCGGGGCTCTGCGTGGAACTGCGGTCAGACCGCGTTCAATGGAATCTTGATGTAGCGGGTGCCGTTGGCTTCCGGCTCGGGCAGCTGACCGGCGCGCATGTTCACCTGCACCGACGGCAGGATCAGCGTGGGCATGCCCAGCGTCACGTCGCGTGCGTGGCGCATCGCGACGAACTCTTCTTCGCTGATGCCGTTGCGCACATGGATGTTCTTCTCGCGTTCTTCGGCGACAGTGCTGACGAAGAGCACCTCACGGCCCCCCGGCTGGTAGTCGTGGCACATGTAGAGCCGCGTCTCGGGCGGCAGGCTCAGCAGCTTGTTGATCGAGCGGTACAGGGTGCGCGCATCGCCGCCGGGGAAGTCGCAGCGTGCGGTGCCGTAGTCCGGCATGAAGAGCGTGTCGCCGACGAAAGCGGCGCTGACCGTGTCGACACCGGCGCCGTCGCTCACCACGTAGGTCATGCAGGCCGGCGTGTGGCCAGGTGTGTGCATGGCACGGGCCTGCAGGCTGCCGATCGCAAAGGCCTCGTCGTCGGCGAACAGATGATCGAACTGGCGACCGTCGCGTGCAAACTCGCTGCCGGCGTTGAACAGTTGGCCGAACACGCTTTGCACGGTCGTGATGTGCTGGCCGATGCCGAGCTGGCCACCGAGCTGCTGCTTCAGATAGGGGGCGGCGGACAGGTGATCGGCGTGCACGTGGGTTTCCAGGATCCACTGCACGTTCGCGCCGAGTTCCCGAACGCGGGCGATCAACTTGTCGGCACTGGTGTTGGACGTGCGGCCCGACTTCGGGTCGTAGTCGAGCACGCTGTCGACCAGCGCACACTGCTTCGTCTTCTTGTCGAAGACGATGTAGCTGACGGTCCAGGTGCCGGGGTCGAAGAATCCTTCGACCTGCATGTTGCTGCGGTGGTCCATCGATGTCTCCACGCGATTGGGAATGGGGCGCACGCGGCGCCCGGCCGGGCGCCTCAGCGGCGCTTGACCGGGCAGGTGTCGATGCCCAGCATCGAGTACAGCGGGCACATGCCGAGCGCACCCGTGAGCAGCGGCACGATGCCGATGTAACCCCAGGGACCGATGACCTTCGCGAGGGCTAGGCCGATCAGAAGCAGGCCGGCGCCAATGCGCAGCGCGCGGTCCAGGCTGCCTTCGTTCTTTTGCATGGTGAGTCTCCTTGGATGTCCTGAACGCGGTGGCGGTGAAAATCGCGCCGTCACGCAGGCCTATAGATCAAGAGCCGTGCCACCCCGGTTCGATTCGGCGCCGGCAATCCAAGTCATTGATCTGTAAAGAGTTTTTCTGGAAGACCGGTCAAGCGGCCACGACCGGGCCCCGTCCTGGCAGCTCGGGATGGCAGTCCAGACTGCCGCGTTGGCAGATGTGGCAGTGGGGCGCACAATCGCCCCCAACCCAGGCGACGCCCCCATGCCGAACTCACCGAAGCCCCCTCGTCACGAACCGTCGGGCAGCCTTGTGGCCGAGCCACCGGTGCTGCGTTCGCCGCCGCAGGTCCAGGCTCTGATCTCGTTCCTCGAGCACGAGACGCAGCCGATGATCGTGCTCGATCCCGACTACAACATCCTGGCCGCCAACACCGCTTACCAGCGGCAGTTCGGCACGGTCGACAAGCCCTACATCGGCCACAAGTGCTTCCGCGTTTCGCACCACTACGACCTGCCGTGCGACCAGGCCGGCGAGCACTGCCCGATGAAGAAGGCCTTCGAACTCAAGGGACCCGACCGCGTACTGCACATTCACCACACGCCGCGCGGGCCGGAGCATGTCGACGTGGAACTGCGGCCCATCCTGGATGCCGGCCGCGAGGTGGTGGCCTATGTCGAGCGACTGGTGACCGTGCGCAACGCCTCGGCGCGGCCCAGTGCCGACGGCCTGGTGGGCCGCGCGCCTGCTTTCAACGCGGCGCTTTCGGCGGTGCAGCGCGTCGCGCCCTCGATGCTCCCCGTGTTGTTGCTCGGCGAGTCGGGCACCGGCAAGGAGTTGTTCGCCCGCGCCGTGCACGAGGCGAGCGAGCGCGCCGGCGGTCCGTTCGTGGTGGTCGACTGTTCGGGCCTCACGGAAACGCTGTTCGAGAGCGAATTGTTCGGCTACGAGAAGGGCGCCTTCACCGGCGCCAACGCGCGCAAGAAGGGGCTGGTCGAAACGGCCGAAGGCGGCACGCTGTTCCTCGACGAGATGGGCGACGTGCCGCTGGCCATGCAGGTGAAGCTGCTGCGCCTGATCGAGTCGGGCAGCTTTCGCCGCGTGGGCAGCATCGAAACCCAGCAGGCCAACTTCAGGCTGGTCGCGGCCACGCACAAGCCCTTGCAGCAGATGGTGGCCGACGGGCGATTTCGCCAAGACCTCTACTACCGCATCAGCGCCTTTCCGATCCACCTGGCGCCGCTGCGCGAGCGAGCGGCCGACATCCCGCTGCTGGTCGATTCGTTTCTGCAGCGCGGCGGCAGTTCCAAGCACCGCGTGTCGGTGCAGCCCGAGGCGATGGCCCGGCTGCAGGCGCACGATTGGCCGGGCAACATCCGCGAGCTGCGCAACGTGCTCGACCGGGCGAGGCTGTTCGCCGATGACGGCGTCGTGCGTGCCGAGCACCTGCCGGAGACGTTCGACCGCGGCCTGGCGCGTCCTGCGGTCACGGCGCCTGCCGCCGGCCCGGCGTTGTCCCGCGCCGAGGCCGACGACGCCGAACTGAAACGGCTGGTGGCCACCGCGACCTGCACACGGCGCGAACTGGCTCGGCAACTGGGCTTGAGCGAACGCACGCTCTATCGCCGGCTCAAGGCGGCGGGCCTGGCCTGATCGGGGCCGTTGCCAGCGGCCCCGGCGGTGCGATGCGCAGCCTCGGCGCTGCAAACGCGGCAAGCGGGAAGCTCCCTGTTGGCTGCCACTTGACAGGACGCGACTGCCACGTTGGCAGCAACGGCCGACCTCGGCATGAGTCCATTCGCCCGCGTCGCGCAGTGCCGCTTCCCTGTGGAATCGGCGAGGTTTGCGCGCGTGGCTCGCGGTATCCGTTCATTGGCACGGAACTTGGGGTGACGAGGGACACGACCCACGATGAGCGCCGCCTGTTGCGCCGGCTCGTCGCTGATCGAATCGATACCCAACGGCAAGGAGCCGACGATGGACCAGAGCCTTCCCCTTCCCACGCCCGGCGCCACGCCAGGTGACCTCGAACGCCGCTACTGGCTGCTGGCCACCGGTGCGGCAGGTTGCGCGGCCGCAGCGGCCACGGCCGTTCCGTTCGTCTCGACCTTCGCGCCCAGCGAACGCGCCAAGGCGGCGGGTGGGCCGGTCGAGGTGGACCTCTCCGACATCCCGCCCGGCGGCACCAAGACCGTGGAGTGGCGCGGCAAACCCGTCTGGATCGTCCGGCGCACGTCGGAGATGCTGGCCGCATTGCAGGGCCATGACGCGCAACTCGTCGACCCGCAATCGGTCAGGGAACAGCAGCCGGCCTATGCCAGGAACGCGGCACGGGCCGTCAGGCCCGAAGTGTTTGTCGCCGTCGGCATCTGCACCCACCTGGGCTGCTCGCCCGGCGCGGTGCCGGCCGGTACCGCCAACCCGAGCCTGCCGGCCGACTGGCCGGGCGGCTTCTTCTGCCAGTGCCACGGCTCGACCTTCGATGGGGCAGGGCGTGTGTTCAAGAACAAGCCGGCACCGACCAACCTCGAGATCCCGCCGTACCGCTACGCGAGCGACACGCGCATCCTGATCGGCGACGACAGCGCGGCCTGAAGGACGAACGACCAGCGGTCGTTCAGGACTTCAAGCGGGCAGCGGCTTCACTGTCTTCACGGATGTGCTTCAGGAAGTAGCGAATGAAGAAGACACCCATGCCGAGCATGAAAGTGATGCCCGCCAAGCTCATCAGTCCGACGTCCGACGTGAAAAGGTCTTTGAGGGCATGCATCGAGATCTCCTTGTCACCAAACACCGATCTGATTGAGCGCTCGAATCAGCGGTGATACCTTGTCATGCGTCAACAGGTATCGACGACGGCCCCATCGACACACTCGCGCAACAAGGCGGTGGCGGCAAGGCCGGTTCAGGCGGCGTTGCGGTCGAGCCGCCAGGTCTGGACGCGCAGGGCCAGCCAGGCGCCGCTCACGATCCCCGCCACCGCGAGACAAGAACCCGCCGACAGCAGCGAAAGGCCGCTGATGCCCTGGCCGATGGAGCAGCCCATCGCGGTCACGCCGCCGAAGCCCATCAGCAGGCCGCCGAGAAGATGGTTGCCCATGTCTTCGGCGTTGCGGAACGACTCGATGTGAAACTCCTTGCGGATCACGGCGGAGGCGGCGCTGCCCAGCAGCACGCCCAGGGTGACCGTCACGCCGAAGCTTGCCGCGTTGTTGCGGTCCGACCAGAGCGTCAGCAGGTCCAGGCTGTGAGCGATCGGCGCGGCGAAGGTCAGCGCTTCGGGACGGTGGGAGTAGGTTCCCAGCCAGGCAGCCTCGAGCGTGTCGGGGTGTTCGGGGATGAAGCCGAGATGTCCGGTGAGTGCCCAGGCCACCGGCACCAGCAGTCCGACCAGCACGCCGCCGATCCAGTGGCTGCGCTCCATGCCCGCACGGGCGCGCCACAGAAGCACCACGGCCGACGCCAGCACGAGCGCGAGCACCGCCCAGCGCAAGGCGGCCGGCGGCGCACCGATGAGCGGCGACAACATCGACCCGAGGTCTTGTGGATGCGCGAGCTGGATGCCTGCGGCATCCAGGACGCGAACTCGGGGCTCGGCCAGCACGCCGCGCAGCGTCATCTGCGCCGCGATCGCGGCCACGATCAGGGTCACCCACGACTTCAGGCTGCCGGCCCCCGCCTTCACCAGGCTGCGCTGCGGGCAACCGGAGGTGAGGACCATGCCGTAGCCGAACAACGCGCCCCCGGCCAGGTAGGAAAGCCAAAGGAAGCGGTCGCTCCAGGCCACCGTGCGGGTCGCATCCAGCCACTCCATGCCGATCAGGCTCAGGGTGCAGGTCGCGGCGACGGCCACCGCCAGGATCCACATCATCAGCCGCGCCGTGCCGCCGTAGGTGAACCAGTCGGCCAGCGCGCCCATGGTGCAAAAGCGCGTGGCCTGCGCCACGGCACCCAGTGCCACGCCGACCATGAGGCCGCCCCAGAGGACCGTTTGCGCGGCGGCATAGGGGCTCAGGGGAAGGGCCATGACATGTCTTCGGGTTCGGTGGAGAACGGCTGGCAACGTGGGCCGGATCGGCTGACGATGATGCCCCAGGTCGACGGGGCCGCGTACGCGAGGCCAAGACGTTCGCTCCGCATTGCGGGTTTGTCCGTAGCTTCTATGCATCGCAGAATGCTTATATTTGTCTAGCCGCATAAATAGATTCAATGCCGTTCGGCGCTGCGACACCCCGAACCGGGCGTGCGACAGCGCCACGGCAGTTCGACAGGAGACCCTCTTGGATTCCGAGCCCCGATATTCCGGCCGATTGCTCAAGGCGCCGGAGAACTTTCTCGACGCCCCCGGCGTTCGGCAGGTGTTCGCCGAGGCCAAGTCCGGGCGGCGCGATTTCATCCGCAAGGCATTCGCCGCCGCGGGTGCGGCGGTGGCCGCGCCGCTGGTGGCGGCTCAGTCCAATCCCGTCGCGGCCGATGGCGGGGACCCCGACATCCTCGAGTTGCCGGCACATTCGCGCGGCCTCGGCCAGGCAGTGGTGACCGACGGCTACGGCAAGCCGTCCAAATTCGAGACCAACGTTCAGCGCCGGCCGAGTCCGGGGCTGACGCAGACCACGCAGGCGTCGGTCTCGTTCGCGCCGCTGCAGTCGCTGTTCGGTATCGTGACGCCGAGCGGCCTGCACTTCGAGCGCCATCACCAGGGCTGGTGGGACATCGACCCGTCCAAACACCGGCTGATGGTCAACGGCTCGGACGACAAGATCCTGAAGAAGCCCATGGTCTTCACCATGGACGAACTGATGCGCCTGCCGACCGTGAGCCGCTTTCACTTCATCGAGTGCGGCGCCAACACCGGCATGGAGTGGGGCAACGTGGCCGTGCCCACCTGCCAGTACACGCACGGCATGCTCAGTTGCAGCGAGTTCACGGGCGTGCCGCTGAAGATCCTGCTCGACATGGCCGGCGTGGACTACAGGCGCGGGCGCTACGTGCTGGCCGAAGGGGCGGACGGCTCGTCGATGACGCGCACCGTGCCGATGGAGCTCATCGAAAGCGGTGAGGTCATCGTCGCCTACGGCCAGAACGGCGAGATGCTGCGCCCCGAAAACGGCTACCCGCTGCGGCTGGTCGTGCCGGGCGTGCAAGGCGTCAGCTGGGTCAAGTACCTGCGCCGCATCGAGGTGGGCGACCAGCCCTACGGCACCAAGGACGAGGTGATCCACTACGTCGACCTGATGCCGGGCGGCCTGCACCGCCAGTATTCGAGCACGCAGGAATGCAAGAGCGTGGTCACCACGCCGTCCGGCGGGCAGGTGCTGCTGGACAAGGGCTTCTACAACATCAGCGGCCTGGCCTGGTCGGGGCGCGGCAAGGTGAGGCGGGTGGACGTGTCGGTCGACGGGGGCCGCAACTGGCGCAGCGCACGCCTCGAGACGCCGGTGCTGAGCAAGTGCCTGACGCGCTTCAACCTCGACTGGGTATGGGACGGCAAGCCGGCGCTGATCCAGAGCCGCGCGATGGACGACACCGGCTACGTGCAGCCCACCGGCAAGCAACTGCGTGCGGTACGGGGCACGCGGTCGATCTATCACAACAACTCCGTGCAGAGCTGGCTGGTGCAGGAAAGCGGCGAGGTGAAGAATGTCCAGTTGTCGTGAGTCGACGCGCCGGGCCGCCTCAAGCCCGACTCGCTCCTGCGGGCGGCGAGCGACGGCGGGCGTTGCGGGGACCGTTCGGACCGCGCTGGCCGCCGCTGCGCTGCTCACCCTGGGTGGCCTGGGCCTGGCGCACGCCCAGGCAACTTTTCCCGGCATCGGCCGTGACGCGACCTTGAAGGAGGTGGCCGCCTGGGACATCGACGTGCGCCCCGACTTCAAGGGCCTTCCGCCAGGCTCCGGTTCGGTTGCCCAGGGCATGGACGTGTGGGAGAGCAAGTGCGCTTCCTGCCACGGCGTGTTCGGCGAAAGCAACCAGACCTTCTCGCCGCTGGTGGGCGGCACGACGGCCCAGGACATCCGGACCGGTCGCGTGGCCCGGCTGACGGACTCCGCCTTCCCGGGTCGCACCACGCTGATGAAGGTATCGACGCTGTCGACGCTGTGGGACTACATCAACCGGGCCATGCCCTGGACGGCACCCAAGTCGCTGAAGCCCGACGAGGTGTATGCGGTCACGGCTTACCTGTTGAACCTGGGCGGGATCGTGCCCGACGACCTCACCCTGTCGGACCGCAACATCGCCGACGTGCAGAAACTGCTGCCCAATCGCAACGGCCTCACGACCGATCATGGGCTGTGGCCGGGCAAGGGCATGGGCAATGGCGGCAAACCCGACGTGAAGGTTGCCGCCTGCATGAAGGACTGTGCGGCGGAGCCGAAGGTGGCATCGTTCCTGCCCGACTTCGCTCGCAACGCACACGGCAACCTGGCCGAGCAGAATCGCAGCGTCGGCGCCCAGCACGGCGCCGACACCACGCGGCCGCCGGCTGCAACCCCCGCGCAGGCCAGGCTGACCGTGGCCGCTGCGACGACTGCCGCTCCGGCCCCGGCTCCGGCCGACAGCGGCGCGGCAGCGGCCATGGCGCTGACGCGGAAGCACACCTGCGTGGCCTGCCATGGCGTCGAGAACAAGATCGTCGGCCCCAGCTTCCACGATGTCGCGAAGAAGTACGGCGACCGCGCCGACGCCGTGTCCTACCTGGCGGGCAAGATCCGCTCGGGCGGATCGGGCCTGTGGGGCTCGATTCCCATGCCCGCGCAAACGCTGAGCGAGGCCGATGCCCGGACGATCGCACAGTGGCTCGCCGCAGGTGCGGCCAAGTGAATGCCGGCGGTACTCGCACCAGGGATGGCCCCCATCGTCGAAGCAATACGCTTCATTGGTATTTACAGATAAAGGAGACCTTCATGCAAACCCGTCGAGAGATGCTTTCCCGATCCGCCCAGCTTGCCGGGATGCTGGCGGCGCTCGGGATGCTCCCGGGCGTGGCAATGGCTCAGGCCGCGGGCTACAACACCGCCGCCTTCGACGCCAAGACCATGGCCGACCTGATGAAGTCGTTGGGCGCGGGTGCTCCGGTGCAAAGCAACGACGTGACGATCACCGGCCCCGACATCGCCGAGAACGGCGCCGTCGTGCCGGTGGGGGCGTCGACGGCACTGCCCGGCGTCAGGCGCGTGCTGCTGCTGGTCGAGAAGAACCCGTCGATGCTTTCGGCGATGTTCGATGTGAGCGACGCAGTGGAGGCCAACTTCTCGACGCGCGTGAAGATGGGCCAATCCTCGAACGTGTTCGCCGTCGCGATGATGGCCGACGGCAAGGTCCTGTATGCCGCCAAGGAAGTGAAAGTCACGCTGGGCGGCTGCGGCGGCTGAGCGCCGCACCGCCGCCCACCCACCAACCGTTCGAGGAGAGACACCATGGCAGATCCGATGCGCATCCGCGCCCAAGCCGCCGGCGACAAGACCACCGTCCGCGTCCTGATGGCCCACGAAATGGAGACCGGCCAGCGCAAGGACGCGGCCGGCAAGACCATCCCCGCCTGGTTCATCCAGGAGGTGAGCGCGCAGCTCAACGGCAAGACGGTGATGACGGCCCAATGGGGTCCTTCGGTCGCAAAGAACCCGTTCCTGCAGTTCAACGTCAAGGGTGCGAAGGCCGGCGACAAGATCGGCATCGAGTGGGTGGACAACAAGGGCGACAAGCGCACTGACGAAGCCACCGTTTCCTGATCGCGCGAGCCCACGACAAGAGGACGAGGAGACCATGCGAAACACCCTAGTGATCAGCGCGCTGCTCGCAGCGAGTTGCGCCGCCGTGGCGCAGCAGAAGTCCGCGGCCGACGGCATCGCCGAGTACCGCGCCATGTTGGCCGACGGCAACCCCGCGGAGCTGTTCGAGGCCAAGGGCGAGGAGCTCTGGAAGAAGAAACGGGGCCCGAAGAACACGTCCCTGGAGCAGTGCGATCTCGGCAAGGGCCCGGGTGTCGTGAAGGGCGCCTTCGTCGAACTGCCGCGCTACTTTGCCGACACCGCCCGGGTGCAGGACCTCGAATCGCGCCTGTTGACGTGCATGGAACGGCTGCAGGGCTTCGATGCGGCAGCGATCGCCAAGACGCCTTTCGGCAAGGGTGAGCAGGTCAGCCTCGAAAGCCTGACCGCCTGGATCTCGGCGGAATCCCGCGGGCAGAAGTTCAACCTGCCGCAAGCCCACGCCGACGAGCGCAAGACCTACGAACTCGGCAAGCGCGCGTTCTTCTATCGCGGTGGGCCGTACGACTTCTCCTGCGCCTCGTGCCACGGACAGCCCGACAGGCGCATCCGCCTGCAGGACCTTCCCGAGCTGACCAAGAACCCGGGCGATGGCGTCGGTTTCGCGGCCTGGCCGGCTTACCGGGTCAGCAGCGGCGAGTTGTGGAGCATGCAGCGGCGCCTGAACGACTGCTTCCGCCAGCAGCGTTTCCCGTACCCCGGTTATGCCTCGGACGTGACCATCGCGCTCGGCGTCTACATGGGCGTGAACGCCAAGGGCGCCGAGTCGATCGCGCCGGCCCTCAAGCGCTGAAGGAGCACCCCATGAAGAACAAGAGAACGACCCTCCTCGCGGCAGCAGCGTTGGCCGCGGCGCTCGTCGCGGGCTGCACTTCGATGGCGCCCACGCCCGACTACGACGCGCTGGTGGCGCAGATGATGACCGGCTCGTTCCGCGACGAAGGCATCGCCAAGGTCGACCGGCTGCAGCAGGATGCCGCCAACGCCGCGTGCTCCAAGGCGCAGGGCGGCAGCCCGCCCGAAGACGTGGCCAACGCCATTCGACAAGCCGCGCTGACGAGCGTGCGCATGCCCGCCGACGGAAAGTTCCTCGGTGACTGGCGCGAAGGCGAGAAGCTCGCCCAGAACGGCCGTGGCATGACCTGGACCGACAAGTCGGCGGCGCCCGCCGCCAACGGCGGCAACTGCTACAACTGCCACCAGATCACCAAGGCGGAAATCTCCTTCGGCACCATCGGCCCCAGCCTGTACAACTACGGCAAGCAGCGCGGTGTCGTCGACCCGGACAGCGCGGCGTCGCGGCCGATCGTCGAATACACCTGGACGAAGATGTGGAACGCCAAGGCCTACAACGCCTGCTCGGGCATGCCGCGCTTCGGCCATGCTGGCCTGCTCGATGAGACCCAACTCAAGCACCTGATGGCGCTGATCCTGGACCCGAAGTCGCCGGTGAATCAGTAGGCCATGAATCTCTCCAAACGCGAGTTCCTCCAGGTGCTGGGGGCGGCTTCTGCCGCCGGTCTGAACCTTGGCCGCTACGCCAACGCCGATGCGGCGACTGCGCAGCAAGGGCTGTACGACCTGCCGACCTTCGGCAACGTGTCGCTGCTGCACATGACCGACTGCCATGCGCAGCTGCTGCCCATCCACTTTCGCGAGCCCAGCGTCAACATGGGCGTGGGCGCGATGCAGGGCCAACTGCCGCACCTGGTGGGCGAGTCGCTACTCAAGGCAGCGGGCTTGCGGCCCGGCAGCGAGCAGGCGTTTGCCTACACCTACCTCGACTTCGACCAGGCGGCGCGCCGCTACGGCAAGGTTGGCGGCTTTGCGCATCTGACCACCCTCGTCAAGCAATTGAAGACCAGCCGGCCCGGCGCGCTGCTGCTCGATGGCGGCGACACCTGGCAGGGTTCGGCCACGTCGCTGTGGACCAATGCGCAGGACATGGTCGACGCCTGCAAGCTGCTCGGCGTGGACGTGATGACCGGCCATTGGGAGTTCACGTACGGCATGGACCGGGTGAAAGAGATCGTCGAGAAGGATTTCAAGGGGCAGATCGAGTTCGTCGCGCAGAACGTCAAGACCAACGACTTCGGCGACCCGGTCTTCAAGCCGTACGTGCTGCGGGAGATCAACGGCATCCAGGTCGCCATCATCGGCCAGGCTTTCCCGTACACGCCGATCGCCAACCCGCGCTACATGGTCGCCGACTGGAGCTTCGGCATCCAGGACGAGAACATGCAGAAGGTGGTCGACGAAGCGCGGGCCAAGGGTGCGAAGGTCGTCGTGCTGTTGTCGCACAACGGCATGGACGTGGACCTGAAGATGGCCTCGCGCGTGCGCGGCATCGATGCGATCTTCGGCGGCCACACCCACGACGGCGTGCCGGTGGCGATACCGGTGGCCAACGCAGGAGGCAAGACGCTCGTCACGAACGCCGGCAGCAACGGCAAGTTCCTCGGCGTGATGGACTTCGACGTCAAAGGCGGCAAGGTGGCGGACTTCCGCTACCGCTTGCTGCCGGTCTTCGCCAACCAGTTGAAGGCCGATCCGGCCATGGCGGCCCTGATCACCAAGGTGCGCCAGCCGTATGAAGCGAAGCTGGCCGAGAAGCTCGCGATCACCGACGGCCTGTTGTACCGCCGCGGCAACTTCAACGGCAGCTGGGACCAGCTCGTCTGCGATGCGCTGATGGACGTGCAGGGGGCAGAGATCGCCTTCTCGCCCGGCTTCCGCTGGGGTACCACGCTGTTGCCGGGCGACGTGATCACGCGCGAGCTGATGATGGACCAGCTGGCCATCACCTACCCCTACGCCACGGTCAACGAGATGACCGGTGAGACGATCAAGACCGTCCTCGAAGACGTGGCCGACAACCTGTTCAACCCCGACCCGTACTACCAGCAGGGTGGTGACATGGTGCGCGTGGGTGGGCTGGCCTACACCTGCAGCCCGGCCGAGAAGATGGGCCAGCGCATCACCGACATGCGCCTGGCCGGCAAGCCGATCGAAGCCGGCCGCAAGTACAAGGTGGCCGGCTGGGCGCCGGTGGCCGAAGAGGCGCGGGCGGCACCGGGCAGCAAGCCGGTCTGGGACGTCGTAGAAGGCTGGCTGAAGTCGCAGCCCGGAGGTCACGTGAAGGCCCGCACCATCAACACGCCGACCTTGCTGGGCGTGCAGGGCAACCCCGGTATCGCCAAGGGCTGACATCTCATGAGCATCGCGCATCGCATCGTCCTGCCCTCGGCTGTGCTCGCTCTGGCAGTGTTCGCTCTGCCAGCCACCGCACAGCAGGCCACGTACACCGTCAAGCTGTTGACGCCGGAGGTGGCGCTCACCGCAGCGCAGGCGGCGATGGCCCAGTGTCGCAAGGCCGGGCACCAGGTTGCCGTGGCCGTGGTCGACCGTTCCGGCGTTTTGCAGGTTCTCCTGCGTGACCGCTTTGCCGGTGCGCACACGGTGGACGCAGCGACGCAGAAGGCCTGGACGGCGGCAAGTTTCCGGATACCGACGGCCAACCTGGCGACTGAGACGCAGGCGGGCAAGCCCATGAGCGGCATCCGCATGCTGCCCCACGTGATGGCCATCGGTGGCGGCCAGGTTATCGAGGCCGGCGGCAGCACGTTTGCCGGCATCGGCGTTTCCGGTGCGCCGGGCGGCGATGCGGACGACGCCTGCGCCGTGGCCGGCCTGAAGGCAATCGCCGACGCCATCGAGTTCTGAATCCTCGGCCCCGTCGCAGCCACCTTTGCCCTGCTGCACGACCCCGACCTGTTGCTCGCCCACCCCAAGGAGACCTCGATGAACTTCCGCCAACTGTTCGCCTGTGCAGCACTGATGCTTGCCACCGGCTTGACCTGGGCGCAGGACAAGGTCGTCTACCACGTCAGCGATACCGAATCGCAGGCGCTCGGCGCCTTGCGCAACGTGCGCAACCACCTGGACACCGACCCGACCGCCAGGATCATCGTGGTCACTCACGCCCAGGGTGTGGACTTCCTGATGGAAGGCGCCAAGGACAAGAACGGCAGCCCCTACGCCGGCCCGGTATCGGCGCTGAAGAGCCGCGGTGTCACCTTCGAGGTTTGCGAGATCACGCTGAAGACGCGCGGACTGAAGAAGGACCAGTTCCTGCAGGAGGCCGACTTCACCCCGTCGGGCGTGGTGCGACTGGCCAAGTTGCAGGGGCAGGGCTACGCATACATCCGACCGTGAATCCGGGGCTGCAGCGGCCACGCGAGCGCTTCGGCGTGACCGGCATCAAGGCGCACGGACGGTTCAGCGCCTATGGTGGCGATGATGGCCATTCCCCTGCTTGAATCATTCGTCGAGCCCACCGTCACGCGCCTGGGGGAGAGCACGTCGCTGGCGCTGACCGGTCTGCTCGTGGGCGTGGCCTTCGGCTTCCTGGCGCAGCGCTCGCGCTTCTGCCTGCGTTCGGCCGTGCTCGAGTTCGCGCGCAACCTCACCGGCGGCAAGCTCACGGTCTGGTTGTTCGCGTTTGCCACCGCGGTGCTTGCGACGCAGGCGCTGGCGTGGGCAGGCTGGTTCGACGCACGCGATGCGCGCCAGATCGCGGCAGGCGGCAGTCTCTCGGGTGCAGCGATCGGTGGCGCCCTGTTCGGCATCGGCATGATCCTGGCCCGCGGCTGCTCCAGCCGGCTGCTCGTGCTGGCGGCCCAGGGCAACCTGCGGTCGCTCATGTCGGGGCTGGTATTCGCAGTGGCGGCGCAGGCCGCATGGACCGGCATCCTGGCCCCCGTGCGCGAGATCATCTCGGCGTGGTGGACGGTTGACGGGGGCACCGCCCGCGACCTGATCGCGCGCATCGGCATCGGCCACGGCGGAGCCTTGCTGTTCGGTGCCGTCTGGCTCGCCGCTGCCATCGTGTGGGCACGCCGTCAGCGGGTCGAGACCTGGGCCTGGGCCGGCGCGGTGGGTGTCGGGCTGACCATCGCCGCGGCCTGGTGGATGACCTACGCCATCTCGAAGGTGTCGTTCGACCTGCACCCCGTGCAGTCGCTCAGCTTCACGGGGCCCTCGGCCGACGTGCTGTCGCGTGTGCTCTTTGCGAGTGACAAACCCGCTACCTTCGACCTCGGCCTGGTGCCGGGTGTCTTCCTCGGTGCTTTCCTGGCCGCCGCGCTGTTTGGTGAACTCAAGCTCGAAGGCTTCCAGGGCGGCGCCAGCATGCGCCGCTACATCGCCGGCGCGATGTGCATGGGCTTCGGCGGCATGCTCGCAGGCGGCTGCGCGGTCGGCGCCGGGCTGTCTGGAACAGCGGTGTTCACCATCACGGCCTACGTCACCTTGACGGCAATGTGGGTCGCGGCGGCCGTCACCGACCGGGTGCTCGATCAGCACCCGACCGGCGTGCTCGACCAGCCTATGCCGGGTGGTGTCCGCCCGGCCTGAAGCGCACGCCACCGCCGACCCTGCATACGCACACCCATTCGAAGGATCACTCATGCAATCAAAAGAGCATTGGGACCGCGTGTACGCCACCAAGCCGGCGGAGTCGGTGAGCTGGTTTCAGGTGCATGCCGAGCAGTCCCTGCGCCTGATACACGGCACCGATGTACCTCGATCGGGTTCGATCATCGACGTGGGTGGTGGTGCGTCGACCTTGGTGGACGACCTGTTGACCGACGGCTATTCGGACGTCACGGTGCTTGACCTGTCTGCATCGGCATTGAGCGCCGCGAAGCAACGCCTCGGCTCGCTGGCCGCTCGAGTTGAATGGATCGAAGCCAGCATCACCGAGGCCGATTTGCCAGTTCATGCCTATGACGTGTGGCACGACCGCGCCGTCTTCCACTTTCTCACGGACGCTGCCGCCCGTCAGGCCTACGTTGCCGCCGTGCTGCGCTCGGTCAAGCCCGGTGGACACGTCATCGTCGCCACGTTCGACGAAGATGGACCAACGCAATGCAGCGGTCTGCCGGTGATGCGCTACAGCGCCGACGAGTTGCATGCCGAGTTCGGTGCGCCGTTCACCTTGCTGGCGCACGAAAAGGAAGAGCACCACACGCCGTTCGGCACCGTGCAGAAGTTCGTCTACTGCTATTGCCGGAAGTCATCGTCATGACAGTCCACACTGAACGCAGCGACGGGATGATGCTGTGACTTCGCTTCGGGTGTTTCTGGCGGTCCTGGTCCTGTGCTCGCTCGGCGTCGCGCGTGGGGCAGAGCCTGTGTTGCGCGCCGAGCAGGTCGCAGATCGGGTCTGGTTCGCGCAGGGTGTGGCGGCGCTGGGCTCGCCGGCCAATCACAACTTCATCTCCAACGCCGGCTTCGTCGTCACCGACGATGGCGTGGTCGTGGTCGATGCCCTGGGCTCGCCCGCGCTCGCAGAGGAACTGTTGGTTGAAATCCGGCGCGTGACTTCACAGCCGGTCCGCTATGTCATCGTGACCCACTACCACGCGGACCACATCTATGGCTTGCAAGCCTTCAAGGCGGCAGGCGCCACGATCCTGGCGCACGGTGCCGGGCGCGAATACCTGAACTCGGACACCGCACAGAAGCGCCTGGAGGCCAGCCGCCTCGAACTCGGCCCTTGGGTCGATGACAAGACGCGCCTCGTGCCCGCAGATCGCTGGCTGGACCAGGACGAGACGCGCCTGCGGGTCGGCTCGTACGACATCCTGATCCGCCATGTCGGCCCGGCGCACACGCCTGAGGACGTGGTGGTGTTCGTGCCGAAGCTGGGCGTCCTGTTCTCGGGAGACCTGTTCTTCCGCGGGCGCATTCCGTTTGTCGGTCAGGCCGACAGCCGCTTGTGGATTGCCTCGCTCGAACGCCTGATCGACTACAAGCCGCGCGTCGTGGTTCCCGGGCATGGACCGGCGTCAACGGACCCGATGGCCGACCTGGTGATGACGCGTGACTACCTCGTGTACCTGCGCCAGACGATGGGCGGGGCCGCTCGCAATCTCGAGCCGTTCGAGGACGCCTACGCCAAGGCGGACTGGTCGCGCTACGAAAGGATGCCGCTGTTCCGTGCCGCCAATCGCATCAACGCCTACAACACCTACCTGCTGATGGAACAGCAGGACGGCAAGTGACGATCGTGCCCGTGCATTCATCGCTACCTGCGAATAAAATGCAGGATGAATGGGCCGACCTCATGGAGCCGCGTCATGGATGAACTGAGCAGTCAAGACCGCGTGTTCGAATCCGCTGCCGAGCTTTTCGCCGTGCTGGCGACACCGGTGCGCCTGAAGATCATCAGCGCCGTGTGCCAGCAGGAGAAGAACGTTTCGGAGCTGCTGGCACTGATCGACACCACGCAGCCGAACATGTCGCAGCACCTCGCGACGCTCTATCGCAGCGGTGTGCTGGCCAAGCGGCGCGAGGGCACGCAGATCTACTACCGGCTGCAGAGCGAGCGTGTCGCCCTGCTGTGCCGCGCCGTGTGCACCCAGGTGGCGATCGAGCTCGACAGTGGGGCCGAAGTGGATTCTTCGGATCGACTGGTGCCGCTGGCCCATCGCTGAGCGGCTGCTTTCGGGCCTGGCGTCTCTCGGATCGGCGAGCGTTCAAGTCGCGTCGAATCCACGACCGCGTGATCAAGTCGCGCCGAAGCGCGTTTCCGTCTTCCGGAGTCCCTCGTCATGCTCGTCTTCCGCCAACTGTTCGACCCGCCGTCTTCGACCTACACCTATCTGCTGGGCGATTCCGATGCCGGCGATGCGGTGATCATCGATCCCGTGTTCGAGAACGTGCATCGCGACACGGCCCTGCTCCGTGAACTCGGCCTGCGGCTGGTGGCGACCCTGGACACCCATGTCCACGCCGACCACGTCACCGGCGCGTGGCTGCTCAAGCAGCGCTGCGGCAGCCAGATCCTGCTGTCCGAGGCCTCGGCGGCTGCCAACGCGGACCGGCTGCTCAAGCATGGCGACCGCATTCCGTTCGGCACCCGCCACCTCGAAGTGAGGGCCACGCCGGGCCACACCAGCGGCTGCCTGACCTACGTGCTGGACGATCACGGCATGGCCTTCACGGGCGACAGCCTGCTGATCCGCGGCTGTGGGCGCACCGATTTCCAGCAGGGCAGCCCGGGCTTGCTCTACCGATCGGTGCAGGACCAGATCCTCTCGCTGCCCCCCGAATGCCTGCTGTACCCCGCGCACGACTACCGAGGCCTCACGGTCACCAGCGTGGCGGAGGAAAAGCGCTTCAACCCGCGCCTGGGCGGCGCTGTCGACGCCGCGGACTTCGCGGGCTACATGAACAACCTGGGCCTGCCGCACCCGAAGCTGATGGACATCGCGGTGCCTGCCAACCTGCGCTGTGGCCGGCCCGACGGCAGCGCGACGGTGCCGCAGGAGCCGGCCTGGGCCCCGCTGACTTGCACCTTCAGCGGCGTCTGGGAGATCCAGCCGACGACGCTGGAAGAGCGCATCGCCGGCAGCCACGCCGACGACATCCAGGTCATCGACGTGCGCGAGCCGCAGGAATTCACCGATGCGCTCGGGCACATCCGCGGCGCTCGCCTGCTGCCCCTGTCCCAGCTGGCCGGGCGCGCGAACGAGATCGAACGCGGTCGTCCGGTCGTGACCGTCTGCCGCTCCGGCGCACGGTCCGCGCAGGCCACCGTGCTGCTGCAGAAGTCCGGGTTCAAGGAAGTGGCCAACCTGGCGGGCGGCATGCTGCGCTGGCGGGCCGAGTCGTTGCCGGTCGAGGACGGCGGCAACTGACGAACCGCCGGCCATGACGGCGGGCTTTCGACCCGAATGGGTAGTGTCCTACACCGCCGCATCGCGTTCGCCGACAGTGCAGGACGCTCGACCCCCCGATACTTTGCTCCTGCCGCAAGAGAAACAGCATGAGGCCGTTGCGCATCGTCTTCCCGTTCGGTCGCGATCGCATCCCGTATCAAGGTTACGGACACTGACCAATGGACCGCTCGGCGTTGCCGCCAGGTACCCGGCTCGGCGAAATGGAGATCCTCCGTGTCGTGGCGATCGGTGGTTTTGGCATCGTGTACCTGGCCCGCGATCACTCTCTCGACCGCGATGTGGCGGTCAAGGAATTCATGCCGTCGCAGCTGGTCGGCCGCAGCCAGGGCCAGCGCGTGACGGTGCGTTCGACCTCGAAAGCCGAAACATTTGCGCTGGGCCTGCAGTCCTTCGTCAACGAAGCGAAGCTGCTTGCCAAGTTCTCGCACCCGGCGATGGTCAAGGTCTACCGCTTCTGGGAGGCGAACGGCACCGCCTACATGGCCATGCCGTACCTGCGCGGACCGACATTGACGGACGTGCGGTGCTCGATGTCCGAGCCGCCGACGGAGGTCTGGCTGCGCTCGGTCATCGATCCTTTGCTCGATGCCTTGGCGATGCTGCATTCCGAAGGCTTCTATCACCGCGACATCGCGCCCGACAACGTGCTCGTGTCCGGTGCAGGAATGCCGGTGCTGCTCGACTTCGGCGCTTCACGTCGTCTGACAGGCGACCGAACCCAGTCGCCCACCGCCGTGCTGAAGCCGCACTACGCGCCGATCGAGCAGTACGCAGAGTCCACGCAATTGCGTCAGGGGCCGTGGACCGACCTGTACGCACTGGCGGCGCTGGTCACGTACCTGCTGGACGGAAAGCCGCCCCCGGCCTCGACGGCGCGGTCCATCCACGACGAGAGGGAGGTGCTCGCCGAGCGCCGCATTCCCGGCGTGTCACGCACTTTCTTGTCGGCCATCGATTGGGCGCTCGAAGTCAGACCGCAGGACCGCCCGCAGAACGTGGCGGAACTGCGCGACGCACTGAATGGCCGGCCGGTCGTGCCGTCGCCGGGTCGGCTGCGCCAGCCGGCGGAGCCGGGCGAGGCGGGCGCGGCGCTGGCCGCCAGGAGCGCCGTGCCTTTCCCGGCGACGATACGGTGGAGTCGGCCCGCAACGCCCGGCAGGCGCTTTGCCCTGCGGCTGCCGGTGGCGACCGCCGGCGTGCTGGTCGCTGCGGCGATGGCCTGGCCTCTTGCACTGCATGCGCCGGCCGGTACGGCACCGGAGCACCTGGAGCTTGCCGAGAAACCGGCTTCCGCACGACCCTTCGAGGCACCGGGTGCCGTCGCTTCAGGGGATGCCGTCGACAGCCTGTTCACCCCCGCATCGCGCGCGGGAGCGGCGTCGGCTGACATGGGCGCGGCAGAAGCTTTTGCCAAGCCGCCAGCGCAGTGGCCACCGATCCAGCAGTCACTGGCAAGCGGCTCCAAGCTGCGCGAGCCCGGTGTGAAAGCGCAAATGTCCTCGGCCCGGAAGGCCGCTCAGGGGCACAAGCTTGCCGGGGCCCGCACCGTGCCGGCCGGGCCGCACGAACTGTGCGCCGGCCGCAACTTCTTCCTGCGGCCTTTCTGCATCCACAGCCGATGCGAAGAGCCACGCTTCAGGGCGCGCCCGGAATGCGTGCAGGTTCGACAGGCACAGGCCGTTCGCCGCGACTGAGCTGCGGGCCGGGCCTGGTGGCTGTGGGGCAGGCGATCCGCTGCTTGCTGAACCGGGGCTTCTTCACCGAGTCTCCTAGCGCCTCTGCGGCGCTGCCGGAAAGCGGACGGTGCCGCTATCTCTTGATCGAGAGCTTGTAGACCTTTTCCGTGCCGAGCTTGTCCGATTTCGTTGCGTAGTAGGTCTCGCCTGCCCGCACGATATAGCGACACCATTCTTCCGTGTCGACCGTCTTCCATTCGATCAGGACGCAGTAGCGGCCGTCGTCGGAGATGTTCCATTTGCCGTGTGCGGTCGAGGCGTTTCCTCCCCGGTCCTTGTTGTCGGACGAGATGACGAAGCTGCCGCCCGCGTCGTTCTTCCAGGAGTGCGTGTTGCCTTTCGCCGTGAGGCGGCCCATGTTGGCGCCCGGCAGCAGCTGGCTGAGTTCGTCCTTGGTCAGGGTGACCCTGCCGCTGGCGTCGAGGTCACGCACGAACGCGGCCTCTTGTCCGAGCGCGAGTGTGCAGACAAGGGTGGAAAGCCAGAGTGCGTGGCGGACAGGTTCGTGCATGGCGGCTCCTGGGTGTGGATGTGCAGGTGGACTGGATGGGAACGCTGCCGACCGTAGCCGTGCGGTTTGCCAAACGCAAGCCCCGGGGGAGTGGCAGGACTGACACGAAGCCCCACGACGGCTCGCCGGATCCCTACACTGCGGCTTTGCCCGCCAAGCCGGTGGAGACCCTGCCGCTTCGCGCGCAGCTTGCGCTCGGGCGTGTCGGACCGGGCGGTGTTCACGGGCGTCACGGTGCTCGGCCCGCGGCTGTTCTAGAAAGACCCTGAAGCGCTCGGCCATGACGAGCATTTCGCGGGGGGCTTGATACGCTACCGGCTTGCGCCGCTGTCATGCCGTGAATCCGTTCGCCGGCCGTGCGGCGGCACCGATGGGTCCTCCTCGCTATCGAAGGAGTCTGGTCATGCAAACCAAGCTGCACCGAGTTCTTTGTGCCGCTGCACTGGCGCTGGCCATCGGCCCGGCCATCGGCGACGACAACGCCCCTCGCGCCAAGGCGACCGACAGCCTGGCCACCGCCAGAACGCTGGTCGCCGACAAGAAATGGGCCGCTGCGATCGACGAGTTGAAGCGCCTGAACGAGACGGGCCGCGCCGACTGGAACAACCTGATGGGCTACAGCCTGCGCAAAGGCAACACGCCGGACCTGGACGCCGCCGAGAAGTTCTACGACGAAGCGCTGCGCATCGAACCGAAGCACCGCGGGGCGCTCGAATACTCGGGCGAGCTCTACCTGATGAAGGGCGATCTGGCGAAAGCCGAACAACGCCTCGCCGCACTGGACAAGGCCTGCTTCCTGCCTTGCGGGGAATACACCGACCTGAAAAAGGCCGTGCAGCAATTCAAGGCGAACGGCAACCGGTAGCGCACCGCGCCGCAGCGTCGCGGCCGAGCTCCTGCGCCATGAGCGAGCCGCAAGCGTTCGGCGCCTAGCGCCTTTGGGCGGCTCATTTGTGTTGCGACGTGCTCAATCCGTTGTGACCATCTGCTTCCTCGATTGGCCGAATGGGCAGGCTGTTGTATAACTTGTTCCAACCCGGAGAACAGGACACTGCGGCTCATGTTCTTTGTGGCAGATGGCCCGGGCATCCCTCGGTGCCGGTTCTGCCGGAGTCAAGTGCGTCGTGATCTGCGACGCAGGCGATGTGCCCCACGCGAGGTCTGCGCCGGGCTGGCCCCACCCCGCGGGGGCGCACCCGGATGCATGGGTGCTCGCCGACCGTACTTTGTCTCCTGTTCCGACGCAACGCGGTGCCGATGCCGCTTCAACCTTTCGAGACCGATGCAAACCTCGCTGAAAGACCTGCTCGCCCTGGGCGCCGATGGTGCTCCCGCGATCGCCGCCCCCGGTCGCGTGCCGCTGTCCTACCGTGAACTGCGTGCGCTGGTCGGTGCGACGCTGGCGAGCCTGAACGCGCTCGGGGTGGGGCGCAACGACCGCGTCGCGATCGTGCTGAACAACGGCCCCGAGATGGCCACCTGCTACATGGCCTGCGCGTCGGGCACGACGAGCGCGCCGCTGAACCCGGGCTACCGGGCCGACGAGTTCGAGTTCTACCTGTCGGACCTCAACGCGAAGCTGCTGATCGTCGAGCAGGGCAGCAGTTCGCCGGCGATCGCGGTGGCGCACAAGCTCGGCGTGCGGGTCGCGGACCTCGTGGTCGAGGCAGGTGCCCCGGCGGGCAGCTTCACGCTGGTCGCGCGCGATGGCGGCGGTGCGCAGGCCGCGGCTCGGGGCGGTTACGCCGAGTCCGGTGATGTCGGCATGGTGCTGCACACTTCGGGCACCACCTCGCGGCCGAAGATCGTGCCGCTGTCGGTCGGCAACCTGTGTGCCTCGGCTGCCAACATCCGCAACACGCTGCAGTTCACGCCGCAGGACATCGGCCTGAACATCATGCCGCTGTTCCACATCCACGGGCTGATCGCCGGCGTGCTGGCGCCGCTGTCGGCAGGCTCGCAGGTGTTCTGCACGCCGGGCTTCAACGCGCTGAAGTTCTTCGCCTGGATGGACGAGGCCAAGCCCAGCTGGTACACCGCCGTGCCGACGATGCACCAGGCGATCGTGCAGCGTGCCAAGGGCAATGCCGACGTGATCGCGCGCAACCCGCTGCGCTTCCTGCGCTCGTCGTCGTCGTCGATGCCGCCGCAGGTGATCAAGGAGCTCGAGGAGATCTTCAAGGCGCCGCTGATCGAGGCCTACGGCATGACCGAGGCCACGCACCAGATGGCATCGAACCCGCTGCCGCCGCTGGCGCGCAAGCCCGGCGCCGTGGGCCTGCCGGCCGGCCCGGAGGTCGCGATCATGGGCGAGGACGGCAGCCTGCTCGATGCGGGGCAGATCGGCGAGATCGTGATCCGCGGCCCGAATGTCACCGCCGGCTACGAGAACAACCCGAAGGCCAATGCCGAGGGCTTCCTGAACGGCTGGTTCCGCACCGGCGACCAGGGCAGCAAGGACGCCGACGGCTACCTCAGCCTGACCGGCCGGCTGAAGGAGATCATCAACCGCGGTGGCGAGAAGGTCAGTCCGCGCGAGGTCGACGAGATCCTGATGGATCACCCGGCGGTGGCCCAGGTGGTGTGCTTCGGCATGCCGCACCCCAAGCTGGGCGAGGAAGTCGCCGCCGTGGTGGTGCTGAAGGAAGGCGCCAGCGCGACCGAGCGCGAGATCCAGGATTTCGTCGCCAAGCGCGCGGCCGACTACAAGGTGCCGAAGAAGATCCTGTTCATGGACGAGATCCCGAAGGGCGCGACCGGCAAGCTGCAGCGCATCGGCCTGGCACAGAAGCTGGGCCTGGGCTGAGCCGTAGCGGCAAGCCTCACCACAAGGTCGCGCGACCGCGACCCGACAATGATCCGGAACCGGCGAGCCGCCGGCCAACCACCAGAAGCTACTGAGGAGACACCGTGGCAGCGCATCAATTCAAGGCCAAGCTCAACTTCGCCATCATGGCGCTGACCGCCACGATGGGCACGCTGCTCGCGCAGCCCGCGGCCGCGTGGGAGCCGAGCAAGCCTGTCGAGTTCGTCGTGCCTGCGGGCACCGGCGGCGGCGCCGACCAGATGGCGCGCTTCATCCAGGGCGTGGTGGCGAAGAACAACCTGATGAAGCAGCCGATCATCGTCGTCAACAAGTCCGGCGGCGCCGGGGCCGAGGGTTTCCTCGACGTCAAGGGCGACAAGGGCAACGCGAACAAGATCGTCATCACGCTGTCCAACCTGTTCACCACGCCGCTGGCCACCGGCGTGCCGTTCAACTGGCGCGACCTGACGCCGGTGCAGATGCTGGCGCTCGATCAGTTCGTGCTGTGGGTCAACGAGGAGTCGCCGCAGAAGACCGCCAAGGCCTACTTCGAGGCCGTCAAGGCACAACCGCCCAACACCTTCAAGATGGGCGGCACCGGCTCCAAGCAGGAAGACCAGATCATCACCGTGCTGCTCGAGAAGGCGGCGGGCAAGAAGATCACCTATATCCCCTTCAAGGGCGGTGGTGATGTGGCGGTGCAACTGGTGGGCAAGCACATCGATTCGACCGTGAACAACCCGATCGAGGCCGAATCGCACTGGCGTGCCGGCAAGCTGCGCGCCCTGTGCGTGATGGACAAGCAGCCGATGCCCTACAAGGCCAAGCTGACGGCGACGCAGTCCTGGGCCGACATCCCGACCTGCACCTCGGCCGGCATTCCGGTCGACTACGTGATGCTGCGCGGCATCTTCATGCCGCCGGGCGTGACGCCGGAGCAGGTGGCGTTCTACCTGGATCTGTTCAAGAAAGTCCGTGCGCTGCCCGAGTGGAAGGAGTTCATGGACAAGGGGGCGTTCAACCAGACTGCGCTCTCCGGTCCCGAGTTCGTCGAATGGCTCGGCAAGAACGAGCAGATGCACCGTGTGCTGATGAAGGAAGCCGGCTTCATCGCGAATTGACGCCCCCCCGTTGCGGCTGCGCCGCTCCCCCGAGGGGCGCCGCTGGCGGACCGGTGGAGCCGGATCCGCGGCGGCGGCTCGGCGAACTCCTGTGATGTCCATCCTCGCGTTCGGCGCGAGAAAGGTGAATTCGATGAGTGATTCCGACGCCTCCGGCGAGACCGTGGGCACGCGCTGGCCCGAACTGATCGTCGCATTGCTGCTGATGGCGCTGGCCGTGCTGGTCATCGCCGACAGCCTGCGGGTGGGCATCGGCTGGGCCGACGACGGCCCGCGCTCCGGCTACTTTCCCTTCTACATCGGCCTGTTGCTGCTGGTGTCGAGCGGCACCGTCCTGGTCGGCCAGTTGCTGCGCTGGCGGCGCGCCGACCCGGAGTTCGCCGAACGCTCGCAGCTGGTGCTGGTGATCTCGGTGTTCGTGCCGATGCTGGTCTACGTCGGCTTGATCGCACTGCTCGGCATCTACGGTGCCTCGGCGCTGCTGATCGGCTACTTCATGCGGCGCCATGGCCGCTACGGCTGGGTCGCGACCGTGGCCGTCTCGGTCGGCGTGCCGCTGGTGTTCTTCCTCGTGTTCGAGCGCTGGTTCCTCGTGCCCCTGCCCAAGGGGCCGGTCGAACACCTGCTCGGCTTCTGAGCCGCATCGCGCACCCACCCCCACGAGAAGATCATGGAAGAAATCGGCAACCTGATGCATGGCTTCGGCGTGGCGCTCACGCTGCAGAACATGGGCTTCATGCTGATCGGCATCACGCTCGGCGTGCTGATCGGGGTGCTGCCCGGCCTGGGTGGCGCCAACGGCATCGCGATCCTGCTGCCGCTCACCTTCAGCATGAACCCCACCTCGGCGATCATCATGCTGAGCTGCATCTACTGGGGGGCGCTGTTCGGCGGCGCGATCACGTCGATCCTGTTCAACATTCCGGGTGAGCCCTGGTCGGTGGCCACCACCTTCGACGGCTATCCGATGGCCCAGCAGGGTCGCGCCGCACAGGCGCTCACCGCGGCGTTCACGTCCTCCTTCGTCGGGGCGCTGTTCGCGGTCGCGCTGATCACCTTCCTCGCGCCGCTGCTCGCGAAGTTCGCGCTGAAGTTCGGTCCGGCGGAATTCTTCGCGGTGCAGTTGCTGACCTTCTGCAGCTTCGTCGGCATGAGCAAGGAGCCGCCGGCCAAGGTGATCGCTTCGATGATGCTCGGCTTCGCACTCGCCGCCGTCGGCCTGGACAGCGTGACCGGCCAGCTGCGCATGACCTTCGGCGTCACCGACCTGCTCAAGGGCTTCGACTTCCTGATCGCGGTGATCGGGCTGTTCGGCATCGGCGAGATCCTGCTGACGATGGAGGAGGGGCTCGCCTTCAAGGGCAAGACCGCCAGGATCAACCCGAAGGTCGTGCTGCAGACCTGGGCCGGGCTGCCGCGCTACTGGGCCACCTTCTTGCGATCGACCGCGGTCGGCTGCTGGATGGGCATCACGCCGGGCGGTGCGACGCCGGCTTCGTTCATGAGCTACGGCATCGCGCGGCGCGCCTCGAAGGATCCGCAGAGCTTCGGCAAGGGGCAGATCGAGGGCGTGATCGCGCCCGAGACCGCTGCCCACGCCGCGGGCACCTCGGCGCTGCTGCCGATGCTCACGCTCGGCATCCCCGGCTCGCCGACCGCGGCGGTGCTGCTGGGCGGCCTGCTGATCTGGGGCCTGCAGCCGGGCCCGATGCTCTTCATCGAGCAGAAGGACTTCGTCTGGGGGCTGATCGCGTCGATGTACCTCGGCAACATCGTCGGCCTGGTGGTGGTGCTGACCACGGTGCCGTTCTGGGCTTCGATCCTGCGCATCCCGTTCTCGGTGATCGCACCCGTGATCATCGTGATCTGCGCGATCGGCGCCTACACGGTGCACAGCTCGATGTTCGACGTGTGGCTGATGCTGGTGTTCGGCGTGGTCGGCTACCTGTTCAAGAAGCTCAGGTACCCGCTGGCGCCGATGGTGCTCGCGCTGGTGCTGGGCGACATGGCGGAGGCCAGTTTCCGGCAGGCGATGCTGCTGTCGCAGGGCAGCCTGGGCATCTTCTGGTCCAACCCGCTGGTCGGCAGCATTGCCGGGCTGGCGATCGCGATGCTGCTGTGGCCGCTGTGGGGTTTCGCGAAGGAGCATTTCAAGACCCGTGAAACCACCGGAGGTGCACGATGAAGATCGCGGTCGTGGGCGCCGGTGCGATCGGTGGCTACCTGGGGGCCAGGCTCGCGATCGCCGGCGAAGAAGTCACTTTCATCGCGCGCAACAAGAACCTCGCCGCGATCAATGCGAACGGCTTCCGCCTGATCCTCGAGGACGGCAGCGAGCAGCATGCCCCCACCGCCAAGGCGGTGCAGCAGATGGCCGAGGCGGGCCCGCAGGACGCGGTGCTGTTGACCGTCAAGGCACACCAGGTGCGCGACCTACTGCCCGAGTTGCGCGCGCTGTTCGGCCCCGAGACCCTGGTCGTGACCATGATCAACGGCGTGCCGTGGTGGTACTTCCACAAGCTGGCCGGCCCCTTCGAGGGCCGCACGCTGCAGAGCGTCGACCCCGACGGCCTGCTGGCCCGGCACATCGAACCCGAGCGCGTGATCGGCAGCGTGGTCTACCCGGCCGCCGAGCTGGTGGCGCCGGGCGTCGTGAAGGTCATCGAGGGCAACCGCTTCACGCTCGGCGAACCCGACGGCTCGCGCAGCCCGCGCATCGAGGCGCTCTCCAAGGCGATGATCCGCGCGGGTTTCAAGAGCCCCGTGGCCAAGGACATCCGCGGCGAGATCTGGGTCAAGCTGTGGGGCAACCTGAGCTTCAATCCGATCAGCGCGCTGACGCATGCGACGCTCGAAGACATCTGCCGCTTTCCGCTGTCGCGCGAACTCGCGGCCCGCATGATGCGTGAGGCGCAGGCGGTCGGCGAGAAGCTCGGCGTCGAGTTCAAGATCTCGCTCGACCAGCGCATCGCCGGTGCCGAAGCGGTCGGGGCGCACAAGACCTCGATGCTGCAGGACGTCGAGCATGGCCGCGCGCTAGAGCTCGAGGCGCTGGTCGGCAGCGTGGTCGAATTGGGTCGCATCACCGAAACGCCCACGCCGACGATCGATGCGATCTACGCTGCCACCCGCCTGCTCGGCAAGACGCTGGGCGATGCGCACGGTCGGCTGCAGGTGCAGCCGCTGGCCTGACACCAGCTCGCATTCGAACCTATCAAGTCAGTCGGCGTCGTTCGGCTCGTTGCAGCCGTTCGTGTGCGTGGGGTGCTGGGGTTCGAAGCGTCCGCCGGCCGGCCGCCTGCAGGTACCGCGCGTTGCTGACGAGGCCGCCGGGCGAGCGGCTCCGCTCATGTCCCCCGGTGCCGGCCTGGGGGCCGACCCCTCCTCCTCTACTTCGCTGCGCCGCTCACCCGACGCCCTCGCCAGCACTCAGCATCGCCGCCTGCCACGGCAGTCGAACCCCGGCAGGCCGCGGTGGTGGCAGCACTGGGACGGGTCGCTGTGTGGAGTGAAGTAAAGGAGGAGGGCCGGGCGGTAGCCCGGACCGGGGGACATGAACGCAACACAGCGACCCGGCTCAGCGCACCCACTCATATTGGACAGGCAGCGTTCCTGACAAAGACACTGAACACCGCAACCAGCCCCGGCCCAAGCTTCAATCTGCTGCGTTTGAATTCAGTGCCGTATGAGCCGACACCGGCGACGCGCCTGCAACTCTTGGGGGAGGCGCTGCGTCGCAGGCCCGCTGGCTTGGCGCATCATCGCGACAACGAGGCGCAAGCGCGCCGGGGAGTCGTCGATGCCAATGCAAGCGCCTGTCCGTCTCAACTACTTCGATGGCCGGCTGCTCTCGGCCGCGGATTTTCGTGCGGAGCAGAACTACCACCTGGGCAAGCGACGCCTGATCAACCGCTGCCTGCACGGCAGCGGCATCGTCTGTGGCCTCGAGGTGACGGCAGACGCGTCGGGCGCTGCGGTGACCATCAGCCCCGGTTTCGCGCTCGACTGCCTGGGTCGGGAAGTGGTCTTGCCCGATGCGAGCTCGTTCGCCCTGCCGGTCGGCAGCGCCGGCGTCTGGCTGCTGCTTCGGTACCGCGAGACCGCTGCCGGCACCTCACCGACCACGGACGTCGGCACCGACGGCACGGCCAGCGCGGACATCGTCGAAGGCGGTGCGCTCGAGTGGAGCGCGGACGATCCGGCACGCGGGCACCGGCGGCGCAGGGGGCGCTGGCTCTGTTGCGGCCAGGACCACCCGCTGCCGCTGGCCAGGCTCGTGCGAACACAGGTCGGCTGGTCGGTGGACACCCGGTTCAGCGCCTTCCTCGACACCTCCCGGCGCGCGGCCTACTGCTCGGCTTGAACGGGGCGCTGCGCCCGATGCCGGCGGCGCGGGCTGGCAACCGTCGGGTCAGCCGTAGGGGTTCGCCAGCACGCCGATGCCGTCGATCTCGACCTCGACCAGGCTGCCGGGCTTCATCGGCATCACGCCGAGCGAGGTGCCGCACAGGATCACGTCGCCTGGCTCCAGCGTCATGTCGTGCGAGAGCTTCGAGACCAGTTCGGCCGGCGTGAAGCGCATGTCGGACAGCGGAAAGTTCTGCCGCTCGCGGCCGGCGACCCGGGTGCGCAGCGTGGCCTGCGCGAAGTCGAAGTCGGTTTCGATCACCGGACCGAACACGCCGAAGCCGTCGAAGCTCTTGGCGCGAGCCCACTGTGCGAACGACGGGTCGCGGCCGATCAGCTCCATCGCCGTCACGTCGTTGGCACAGGTGTAGCCGAAGATGTGTGCCGGCGCCTCGGCCGCCGACACCGCACGCGCGGTCCTGCCGATGACGATCGCCAGCTCGCCCTCGTAGGCGATGCGGCCCACGTCGCCGGCCGGCGGCACGATGGTCTGGCCATGCGCAGCGAAGCTGCTGGCGGCCTTCAGGAAGTACAGCGGCTCGGCCGGTCGGGTCCAGCCGTTCTTCTCGGCCAGCGCGTTGAAGTTGTTCCACAGGCCGATCATCTTGCCCGGCTGGCAGGGCGTGAGCCAGGCGATGTCGGCCAGCGGCAGGCGCTCGCCGGTGGCTTGCGGCGCTTCGAACATGTTGCCCCGGTGCACCTGCACCATGTCGCCATCGAGCACGCCGAAGCCGCGGCCGTCGCCTTGCCGGAATTGCAGCCACTTCATCGTCGTCTCCTTCGGTCCTGTGATTCGGTCTCGGCGGGCGTCGCGCTCAGCGCGCGCTGCGGTAGGTCCACCACGGCAGCACCTTGGTCAGTGCCAGCACGGCGCCGGGCTCCGTCGCCCGGTAGCCGGGCAGGCTGGCGAGCGTGCGCGCCCAGGCCGTCGAGCCGAGCAGCGTCACCAGGCGCTGCATGGCGGGCTGTTCCAGCGTGGTCTTCAGCGTGACGAGGAAATAGCGTTCGCGCGCCAGCGGCACGAAGCCGAGGCCGGCGGCGCGTGCCGCAGCCTCCAGCCCGAAGGCGGCATCGGCCGCGCCGCTGGCCACCGCCTGCGCGGCGGCGCCGTGCGAGGGCTCGATCAACGCGAAGGCCTCCGGCATGCGCAAGCCGGCCTGCTCGGTCAGTTCCTCCAGCAGTACTCGTGTGCCGGTGCCTTCGGGCCGCCCGACCCAGCGCAGGCCGGGGCGCGTCAGGTCGTGCAGCGAGCGGATCTGCAGCGGGTTGCCCGGCGCGGTCATCACGCCCTGGATGCGCTGTGCAAACCCGATCAGCTTGTGATGGCCCGGCTTCAGGCGCGCCCGGTAGGTGCGGGCGCTGACCGAGCTGCGCGCGACGCCGTCCAGCACGTGGAAGCCGGCGAGCAGGCATCCGCCGGAGTCGAGCGTGCGCAGCGCATCCAGGCTGCCGGCAAACTCGAGATCGAGGTACAGCTGCTCGGCCAGTGCCAGCTCGCGCAGCAGCGGCAGGGCCTGGTCGTGGCTGGCGCAGATGCTGAGCACATCGACCCGGTCGTCGAAAGCGTCGGCGAAGGCGCGCTCCAGCTCCATGCGCAGCGACTCGATCTGCGGCGCGAGCCGCGCCTGGGCGCGCCGCTCGGCCCACAACAGCTTGGCGCCGAACGGTGTCAGCGCGGCACGCTGGCCCTTGTTCCAGACGATCAGCGAGCGTCCCAGTTCGGCTTCCCAGCGCCGCAGTTCGCCCCACACATGGCGGTAGGAGAAACCCAGCGCGGAGGCGGCCGCCGAGATCGATCCGCCGCCGTGCAATGCGTCGAGCAGCGCGAACAGCGGGTGGTGGACCGGCCCGGCGGCGCCGTTGCTGCCGAGGGCATAGGTGAGCTGGACCCGCTGCGCGGGGCGCTGGGGCGTGGGGGCGTTGTCGGATTCGCTATGCATGCTCGTTCATATCGCGTCGGCTCGGGGCGGTCCCTAGCATCGGCGGCAAGCAGTGTGCCGCAAGGGCGTGCGCCATCTGGAACAGAAGTCGGGGAATGGATGCCTTTGTAGAGAGTGTGTGCACGGCCTTGGGTCTGATCGTGCACGCCGATGCGCAATTGCTGCGCGTGGTGAGCCTGTCGCTGGGGGTCAGCGGCACGGCCTGTCTGCTGGCCGCCGGCTTCGGTCTGGTCGGTGGTGCGGCCCTGGCGGTGCTGCGCTTCCCGGGGCGGCGCGCCACGCTGGTGGTGCTCAACACCTTGCTGGCGCTGCCCTCGGTGGTGGTGGGCCTGGTGGTCTACCTGCTGCTGTCGCGCTCCGGGCCGCTGGGCAGCTGGGGGCTGCTGTTCACGCCGGTGGCGATGGTGATCGCGCAGACGGTGCTGGTGGTGCCGGTGGTGGCGGCGCTGACCCGCGAGGCGATCGCCGACAGCTGGAAGCAGCATGGCGAGCAGTTGCGCTCGCTCGGTGCAGGCCGCTGGGTGGGTGGCGCGTTGCTGCTCTGGGATGAGCGCCTGGCGCTGCTGACGGTGATGCTGGCGGCCTTTGGCCGTGCGATCTCGGAGGTGGGGGCAGTGATGATCGTCGGCGGCAACATCGACGGCCACACCCGGGTGATGACCACCGCCATTGCGCTGGAAACCAGCAAGGGTGACCTGCCGCTGGCGCTGGCACTCGGCATGGTGTTGCTCGGCGTGGTGCTGATCCTCAATGTGCTGATCGCCGTGGTGCGCGCCTGGGGCGCCCGCGCGCAGGGCCACGCGCGCGGCGGCACGCCGGAAGTCCTGCCCGCAGCGAAAGCCCAGCATGGCTGAGCCACTGATCACCTTGGACGCCGTGGGCCTGCACTACGGCGCACACGAGGCGCTGCGGGCCGTGAACCTGCGCATCGTGCCTGGTGAGCGCGTGGCCTTCGTCGGGGCCAACGGTTCGGGCAAGAGCAGCTTGCTGCGCGTGCTGCACGGTCTGCTGCCGCCGACGAGCGGCGTGCGCCGGCAGGCGGCGGCGGTGCAGGGTCGTCCGCTGCGCCTCGCGATGCTGTTCCAGCGCCCCTTCCTGCTGCGCCTGTCGGCACAGGGCAATGTGAGGCTCGGCCTGTGGCTCGCGGGGGTGCGCGGCGCGGCGGTGCACGCGCGCTGTGCCGAAGCCCTGGAGCGCGTCGGCCTGTCCGCGGAGGCACAGCGCCCGGCGCGAGCGCTGTCGGGGGGGCAGCAGCAGCGGCTCGCCCTCGCCCGCGCCTGGGCCCTGCAGCCCGACGTGCTGCTGCTCGACGAGCCGACCGCCAGCCTGGACCCGAGCGCCAAGCGCGAGGTGGAGGCACTGCTCACCGACTTCGAAACCCAAGGCCTGACGCTGCTGATGGCATCGCACAACCTCGGTCAGGTCAAGCGCCTCGCGCAGCGCGTGGTGTATCTCGAGCATGGGCGCGTGCTGGCCGATGTGCCGGCCGCGCAGTTTTTCGACGGGGCGGTGCTGCCCCCGGAGGCCCAGTTGTTCCTCAAAGGAGAGTTGCCGTGGTGAATCAATCCAAGCGTGATGCCGCACGGGCGCTGTGGCGCCTCATGGGGGGGCTGGCGGTGGTCTCGTGCCTGTCGGGCGGGGCCTGGGCGCAGGACAAGAACATCGTGATGGCTTCGACCACCTCGACCGAGCAATCGGGCCTGTTCGCGCACCTGCTGCCGGCGTTCAGCAAGGCCAGCGGCATCGACGTGAAGGTGGTGGCGCTCGGTACCGGCCAGGCGCTGGACATGGGGCGCCGCGGCGATGCCGATGTGCTGTTCGTGCACGACCAGGCGGCCGAGGAGAAGTTCGTGGCCGAAGGCTATGGCCTCAAGCGCCAGCCGGTCATGTACAACGACTTCGTGCTGATCGGCCCCAAGGACGATCCGGCCGGCGTGAAGGGCAGCGACATCGTCGCGGCACTGGGCAAACTAGCGAAGAGCAGGTTGTCGTTCGTGTCGCGGGGCGACAAGAGCGGCACTCACGCAGCCGAGCTTCGCTATTGGAAGGCGGTGGGCGTGGAGGCACCGAAGGCGGCCTATGCCGGCTACCAGGAGTGCGGCTGTGGCATGGGCCCGGCGCTGAACATTGCGGCCTCCAGCGCTGCCTACGTGCTGGCCGATCGCGGCACCTGGCTGTCGTTCAAGAACCGGGCCGATCTGGCGGTGCTGGTCGAAGGCGACCAGCGCCTCTTCAACCAGTACGGCGTGATCGTCGTCAATCCGGCCAAGCACCCGCACACCAAGACGGCGCTGGCGCAGGCCTTTGCCGACTGGGTGGTCTCGGCCGAAGGCCAGGCCACGATCGCCAGCTACCAGATCGGCGGCCAGCAGCTGTTCTTCCCCAACGCGGGGACGAAGTGAGGCGCCGCCTCGTCGCCTGACGGGCCTTGCTCGCGATGGCATCGGGGGCGGACATGGCCGGTGCTGCCGGCGGGCCGGCACGGGAACTGGTCGTGTACGCCGCGGGCAGCCTGCGGGCGTCGCTGACGGAGATCGGCCGGCGGTTCGAGCAGGACACGCCCGGCGTGCATCTGCGCTTCGTGTTCGGCGCCGCAGGCCTGCTGAAGGACCGGTTGGCGGCGGGCGAGCCGGCCGACGTGTTCGCCTCCGCCAACATGGAGCATCCGCAGGCCATTGCAGCCGCCAGCGGGGCCGGTACGGTACGGCGCTTCACGCGCAATCGCCTGTGCGTGCTGGCGCGTCCCGAGGCCGGCGTGACGGCCGACAACGTGCTGGCCCGCCTGCTCGACCCGGCCTTGCGCGTGGGCACGTCGACCCCCGAGGCCGACCCTTGCGGCGACTACGCCTGGGAGCTGTTTCGCCGGATCGGGCAGCGCGGCGGAGCGTTCGCCGGTGCCTACGACATGCTCGACCGCAAGGCGCTGAAGCTGACCGGTGGCCCGGGTTCGCCGCGGCCGCCGGCCGGACGCAGCGTCTACGTGGCGCTGCTCGAAGCCGGGCAGGCCGATGTGTTCATCATCTACACCACCATCGCCTTGCAGGCGCAGCAGGAGAACGCTGCGCTGCATCGGGTTGACATTCCGGAGGACGTCAACGTCGCCGCGAACTACGGCGTGGTCCTGCTGGGTGGGGCCGGGCCGCAGGCGCAGCGCTTCGTGGAGGCGCTGCTCGCGCCGGCGGGGCAGGCGGTGCTGGCGCGGCGCGGCTTCGCGCCGCGCTAGTGGCGGCGAAGCGAGCCGCAGGCTACAGCGGATCGAGGCCGAGCGAGCGGCTTTCGCCGAACACCGTGTCGGTGCCGTCCTGGCGGGCCGGCACGGCACGGCGGCGGCCCTGTCGCTTGGCTTCGTAGAGCGCGAGGTCGGCGCGGTGCTGCGCTGCGTCGAGCGTCTCGCCGGTCTGGATCTGGACCAGGCCGAAGCTCAGGCTCAAGGGCAGCGAGAAATTCTTGCTCTCGAGGTCGAGGTGCCGCGTGATGCGGTCGGCCACATGCAGCGCGTCATCGACGCTGGCCCCCGGCAGCAGCAGCATGAACTCGTCGCCGCCGACGCGACCCATCACGTCGCGCGTGCGCAGGGTGTCGCGCGTGCAGCGCGCCACCAGGCGCAGGGCCGCGTCGCCGACGGCATGGCCATGGTTGTCGTTCACGTGCTTGAAGTGGTCGATGTCGAACAGCATCAGGACCGAGGGCGGCGCGGCTGCGTTGCCGACGATCGCGGCGGCCAGCTCTTCGAAGTGCCGGCGGTTCGGCACCTGCGTGAGCATGTCGATGTCGGCCAGCACGCGCAGCTGGCGCTGTGTCTCGCGCAGGTCGCGCACCGTGCGTTCGTGCGTCAGCACCAGGCAGAGGTAGACGGTGAACAGCATGCCGATCAACAGCGGCAGGACCACCCCCACGACCACCAGCGACTGCGTGGGGAGCGCGCCGCCGCCCTGGGCGAACATCGACGCCAGGCGCAGGACCGGCACCACCGCCTGCACCACCATCACCATGGCGAGCAGCTTCAGCGCCGGGCTGCGCTGGAAGTCGTCGAGCTTCAGGATGAAAAAGGCGGCGTACAGCAGCAAGACCAGCGAGCCTGCACCGTAGGCCAGCGAGCGGATCGCCTGCGGCGCGGAAGAGACCCAGCACCCCAGCCAGGTCAGATAGCCGACGGCGAACAGCGCCAGGTCGATCGTCGCCGTCGAGAACTGCCTGTCTCGCGAGAAGAAGCGCCGCAGCCCGGTGATGATCAACACCGGCCAGGCCATCACCAGCAGGCAGGCCGGCACCGCCGCAGCCGGCCATGCGCCGCGGACTCCATGCAGCGCCGCACCGAACGTCGCCAGCCACATCGCGCCAACCCACCACCAGTAGCCGCGGTAGACGCGCTGGCTCAGGCCGAACACCGTCATGATGGCCGCCGTCGATCCCATGACGACCACTGACAGCAGCATCAGTGTCGGCAGGTGAATCGTGAAATCGGCGTTCGCTTGCATCGTCACTCGGGTGGAATCGAAGATTCTCGGAGGCACTGACTCCCACCCGACCCCCCCAAAAGTGGGACATGTTTCGATCGCCCATGATGCACCGTGCGTCGCGGTTCGGAGAGGCCGGCAACAGTTCACGGTGCGTGGCTACCATCCGCTCTCACGCAAATGTGCGCAAACGCACCGATGGAGGTCTGGCATGGCAATGGATGTGATCGATTACGAGATCAAAGGCGCAGAAATGCAGTTCGTCGAGGTCGAACTCGATCCGGGCGAGGCGGCCATCGGCGAGGCCGGCAGCATGATGTTCATGGACATGGGCATCGCCATGGACACCGTGTTCGGCGATGCATCGGCGCAACAGGGAGGCTTCTTCGGCAAGCTGATCGGGGCCGGTAAACGTCTCGTTACCGGCGAATCGCTGTTCACGACGGTCTACACCAACAACGCGAGCGGCAAGCAGCGCGTGGCATTTGCCGCGCCGTATCCCGGCAAGATCCTGCCGATGGACCTGAAGACGTTCGGCGGCACGCTGATTTGCCAGAAGGACGCCTTCCTGTGTGCCGCGCGCGGCGTGAGCCTCGGCATCGCCTTCCAGCGCAAGCTCTCGGTCGGCTTCTTCGGCGGCGAGGGTTTCATCATGCAGAAGCTCGACGGCGACGGCCTGGCCTTCGTGCATGCCGGCGGCACCGTGGTGAAGCGCGAACTGCAGCCGGGTCAGGCCTTGCTGGTCGACACCGGTTGCGTGGTCGCCTACACGCAGAACGTCGGCTTCGAGATCCAGTACGTCGGCAAGGTCAAGACGGCACTGTTCGGCGGCGAAGGGCTGTTCTTCGCCAAGCTCACCGGGCCGGGCACGGTGTGGCTGCAGAGCCTGCCGTTCTCGCGACTTGCCTCGCGCGTGTTCGCGGCGGCGCCGCAGCGTGGCGGTTCGCGCGAGGAGGGCTCGGTGCTCGGCGGCTTCGGGGCCGGCGGGTTGCTTGGCGCGGTGCTCGGCGGCGATGAGGAATAGCGCTGCTCAGACCGGCTGCGTGCGCGCCTCGAGCCAGGCGAGCGCCGCGCCGCGGACGAGCGGGGCGAGGCGCTCGTGCACCATGGCGTGGTAGCGGTTCAGCCAGTCGCGCTCGTCCTCGCGCAGCAGCGTATGGTCGATGCTGCGCGTGTCGATCGGGCACAGCGTCAGCGTCTCGAACGCGAGGAAGTCGCCGAACTCGTCGCCCGGCGCCGGCACGTTCAGCACCAGGTTCTCGATGCGCACGCCCCAGCGCCCCGGGCGGTACAGGCCGGGCTCGATGCTGGTGACCATGCCGGGCTCCATCGCCATCTCGGGTGTCGGCACGGTCTTGCTGATCGACTGCGGGCCTTCGTGCACATTGAGGAAATAGCCCACGCCGTGGCCGGTGCCGTGGCCGTAGTCGAGCGATTCGGCCCACAGCGGTGCCCGTGCGATCGCGTCGAGCATCGGGCTCGGCGTGCCACGCGGAAAGCGCGTGCGGCTCAGCGCGATCGTGCCCTTGAGCACCAGCGTGTAGTCGCGCCGCATCGCCGCGGACGGCGTGCCGACCGGCCAGACGCGCGTGATGTCGGTCGTGCCGCCGAGGTATTGCGCCCCGGAGTCGATCAGCAGCAGTCCGTCGGCCGCGACGCCATCGGCGCGCGAGATCACCGCATGGGTCGCGGGCGTGGCGCGGTAGTGCGGCATCGCGCCGTTCACGTTGAAGCCGGCGATGACCGGGAAGCTCAGTGACACATAGTCCGGCTGCCGCGCGCGCTCGGCGCTCAGGCGCTCGTCGATCGTGAGCTCGGTGATCCGCTCGCGGCCGAGCGCGCCTTCGAACCAGGCGTAGAAGGCGCACATCGCGGCACCGTCGCGCGCCATCGCCTCGCGGATGAACGCCGCCTCCGGCGCGGTCTTGCGGCTCTTGGCGAGGGCGGAGGGGTTGATCGCTTCGATCAGTCGCACCGACGCCGGCACCGCTTCGCGCAGGCCCAGCGTCACGCGCCGCGGATCGACCAGCAGGCGGGCGTCGGCGGGCAGGGCGGCCAGGGCCGCGCGGGCCTGCTCGTAGGGGCGCAGCTGCACGCCGTCGGCGGCCAGCACGCCGGCCAGTGCGGCATCGACCTTGCCCGCGCCGATGAACAGCTGGACGGCATCGGCGGACACCAGGGCGTGGGCGAGGAAGACCGGGTTGTAGTCGACGTCGGCGCCGCGCAGGTTGAGCAGCCAGGCCAGGTCGTCCAGCGTCGAGATCAGGTGGTGACTCGCGCCGTGCCGAGCCATCGCCGCACGCAGCTGCACCAGCTTCTCGTTGCGCGACAGCGGCGCGTGCGGGGCGCGATGCTCGTAGACCGGCACGGCCGGCAGGGCCGGGCGCTCCGGCCAGGCGGTCGTGAGCGGATCGGAGTCGGTGCGCAGCGCAATGCGGGCGGCGTCCATGGCGTCGCGCAGTTGCTTGGCGACGGCGAGGCCGAGCACCGCAGCATCGACCGCGAGTGTCTGGCCGGGCCGCAGCGCGGACGCGATCCATTCGATGTGCGCGGCGGCTGTGCCGGTCGCGATCTTGACGAGCTCGATGCCGGTGCCCGCCAGCTGGGCCTCGGCCTGAGTCCAGTAGCGGCTGTCGGCGAACAGCGCGGCGCGGTCGGCCAGCACGACCAGCGTCGCCATCGAGCCGGTGAAGCCGGAGAACCACGCGCGAGCCTGCCAGTGCCCGGGCAGGTATTCGGACAGATGGGGGTCGCTGGACGGCAGCAGCACCGCGTCGATCCGCTGCACCGCCATCTGTTCACGCAGGCGCTCGAGGCGCAGGTGGATCGGAGAGCTGCGGGTGTCCATGGACTCCTTCATCGGGCCGCGGGCGAGACCGGGAAGGCCGTGCCGCCATCGAGACGATTCTAGGGAAACGGACCCGGCCGCGTCGGCGGCACGCCGCCACGGCGCCGACGGCGCGTGCACGGCCTGTTCAGGAACTTGCTCTCGGCGGATTCTCCGGGTCGGCCACCACGCGGGCCTGGCGCTCGAAGCTGAAGTAGGCCCAGGCCCAGTCGCTCAGCACCACCAGCCGGTTGCGGAAGCCGATCAGGAAATAGATGTGGACGAACAGCCAGAACAGCCAGGCGGCCGGTCCGCTGAACTGCACGCGACCGAGCATCGGCACGTCGACCATCGCGATCGCCGAGTGCCGGCCGATCGTTGCGAGGGCGCCGTAGTCCACGTAGCGGAAGGCTTGCGTCGTCTCGCCGCGCAGGCGCTTCAGCAGGTTGCGGGCCGCGGTGCGCCCCATCTGCTTGGCCGCCGGACTGACGCCGGGCACCGGCGTGGGCGGGCCCTTCTTCGGGTGGCTCTTCGCGGCCGCCAGGTCGCCGACGACGGAGATCTCCGGGTGTCCCGGCACCGCGAGATCGGCGTCCACCACCACCCGACCGGCGCGGTCGAGCGCGCAGCCGCAGCTGTCGGCCAGCGCGCGGCCGAGCGGCGAGGCGGCCACGCCGGCTGCCCACACCACCGTGTGGGTGTTGATGCGCTGTGCACCTTGCGGCCCCTCGTAGTCCAGGCCTTCGGCATCGATGCTGCTCACCTTGGCGTCGACCAGCACCTCGACGCCGAGTGTCTGGAGCTGCGCCAGCGCCTTGGCGGAAAGCTTCTCGGTGAATCCGCCCAGCACGCGCGGCCCGCCCTCGATCAGCACGACACGGGCACGCCGCGAGTCGATGTGGCGGTACTCGTCCGGCAGCGTGTGGTGCGCGATCTCGGCCAGCATGCCGGCCATCTCCACTCCGGTGGGGCCGGCGCCGACCACGGCGAAGGTCAGGCAGGCCTTGCGCCGCTCGAGATCGCGCTGGCGTTCGGCGCGCTCGAAGGCCATCAGCACGCGACGGCGGATGCGAAAGGCATCGGCCAGCGTCTTGAGCCCCGGCGCGTGCTGTGCCCAGTCGTCGTGGCCGAAGTAGCTGTGCGTCGCCCCGGCGGCGACGATCAGGTGGTCGTAGGCGATGCGGTCCTTGCCGCTGTCGAGCTCGACGCTGCGCGCAGCGGCATCGATGCGCGTCACCTCGCCGAGCAGGATGGTCAGGTTGCCGCGCTGCATCTCCTTGCGCAGGATGTGGCGGATCGGCCCCGAGATCGCAGGGGCCGAGAGGCCAGCGGTCGCCACCTGGTAGAGCAGCGGCTGGAACAGGTGGTGGTTGGTGCGGTCGACCAGCGTGATCTCGACGTCGGCCGGCGCCAGCGCGCGCACCGCCTCGATGCCGCCGAAGCCGCAGCCGATGATGACGACCCGTGGCCGGCCCGGCGTCAGGCTCATGCGGCGGCGGCGGGGGTCTGAGCCCCGAGCGCGCGCAGCTTCTTGCGCACCAGATCGATGTGGCTGCGCAGCGCGTACAGCTCGTCGGCATGCGACAGAGGCACCTGCAGCTGTTTGACGCGGGCGTCCAGGGCGTCGAGTTCGTCCATCAGCGGCTGTGCGTCCGCCGGTCCGCGCGGTGGATCGGACAGGCTCTCCTCGATCTGGCGCAGCCGGCCGTACCAGCGGAACACGCGCGAGCGGATGCGCAGCTCGTACAGCGGCGGGATCACGCGCGACAGCGGGATCAACACGACGATGATCGAGGCCAGCACCACCCACATGCGATCGATCAGGTTCGCGACCCAGAACGGCAGGTAGCGCTGCAGCCACGGTGGCCCGGTCTCGAAGAAGCGGTCGGCCTCCTTCGACATCGGCAACTCGGTCGCACGCCGGTTCGGGAACTCGCCGCGTGTCTGGAACCAGCCGGCGCCGCTGTGGATGGCGTTCGCCGCCTGCACGAACAGCTGCTGCAGTGCCGGGTGCGCACTGCTGCGGGCGACCAGCATCGCCGTCGGCGCGAGCAGGTCGACGTCCTGCGGCGGCAGGTCCTGGTCGAGCTTGACGACGCCGCGCGGCAGCCGCACCGGCGCGAGCATCGGCAGGCGGCGCGAATAGGCCTCGGCCTGGGCGAAGTCGAGCAGCCGGATGCCGGGTGTCATCAGCAGCATCTGAACCATTGGCGCCTCCGGCGCGGAAACGAAGGCCAGCGCGTCGAGTTCGCCGCCCAGCAGCGCCACCACCGCCGGCGTCTGGCTCAGCCGCTGGACGACGATGTCGTCGGGCGCCAGGCCGTTGGCGTCGATCAGCCGGCGCATCAGGTTGGTGATGCCGCTGCCCTTGGCGCCGATGTTGACGCGCCAGCCCTTGAGCTGAACCAGGTTGTCGAGCTGCTCGTGGCCCAGGAGCTTCTTCGCACTGGCCTCGCGATAGAAGACCCACAGCGGCTCGTAGAACAGGCTGCCCAGCGAGACCAGCTCGGGCGGCGGCCCCTCGTCGGCCTGCCGCAGTTGGCCGGCCCCACCTTGCACGAAGGCGAAATCGACCCCCGACGCCGGGTCTTCGAGCAGCCTCAGGTTCTCGGCCGCACCCTCGGTGTCGCGCAGCTCGACCTGGATGCCGTATTTCTTCAGCTGTGTCTGGTAACGCAGGCCGAACTCGGCATAGGCGCCGTTCGCCGGTCCGGTGGCCAGCACCACCCGCTTCGGCGGGCTCGGGTCCAGCGCCCAGTACGCCAGCGCCAGCAGTGCCACGACCAGCAGCACGAAGGGACCGGCCGTGACGAGCAGATCGCGGCTGCTCAGCACGGTGTTGCGCAAGGAGGGCAGGCGGGGCATCTGGTGGCGGGCAAGGGCGTCTCGGACCGGCATTCTCGTTCAGCGCATCGGGCTTGCCCACCGCGGCCTCCAGCGGATGGGTTCGGGGTGCCGCCGGTTTGCCGGGGCGTCTCCTCGGCCTGGCGCCAATCGGAATCCTCGCGGACCGAAATAGTGCTTCAGTCACGCTGTGCGTGACCGATAGCCGCTTGTAGCGCCTGCATGGCGCATTCCCTGCTTACGCTGCGCCTGATGTCTGCCGTCCTGCCTCTCACCACGAGTTTCGAAACCGCACTGGCTTGCCTGGGCGGCATCGAAGGACCGGCCGGCCGGCCTGTCACCGGCAGCCACGCAGGGCACCGCCTGGCCAGCCACTTCCAGCCGATCTTCAGCCTTTCGCACGGCCGCGTGGTCGGCCACGAAGCCTTGCTGCGTGCCACCGACGCCGCCGGCACCGCGGTCCCGCCGCCACGCTTTTTCGAGGGCCATGATTGCGAAGAGCTGCTGTGGCGCGACCAACTGGTGCGCACCATGCACATGGCCAACTACGCCAAAGCCGCGCCGCAGGCCCAGTGGCTGTTCCTGAATCTGCATCCGCAGGTGTTCCTGCAGTCGCCGCAGACGACCTTCGACGCCTGTGGCGAGGCGATGCCGCGGGCGCTGCGGCTGCAGCCCGCGCAGATCGTCGTCGAGGTGCTCGAGGACGCCGTGCGCGACGACGCCGATTTCGATGCCGCCGTCGAGACGATCCGTGCCCAGGGGGGGCTGATCGCACTCGACGACTTCGGCGCCGGGCACTCCAATTTCGATCGCGTGTGGCGGCTGCGGCCCGAGATCGTCAAGCTCGATCGCAGCCTGGTCGAGCGCGCAGCGCGCGACCTGCGCGCGCGTCGGGTGGTGGTCCAGATGACCTCGCTGCTGCACGAGTGCGGTGCCCTGGTGCTGATGGAAGGCGTGGAGACCGAGGCGGAGGCCTTCGTTGCGCTCGAAGCCGACGCCGATCTGGTCCAGGGCTATTTCTTCGCCCGTCCGCAGGCGGCGCTGGTCGAACCCGGCCATGCCTGCGACACGCTGAACGCGCTGTGGGACGGCTTCGGCGAGCGCTGGCGCGAAGAAGACTGCGGCTACCGCGAACGCATCGCACCCTACTTCAACGCCATCGGCTACGCCTCGGCGTTGCTGGCCGGCGGGCGTTGCCTCGAGGAAGCGGTGCAGTCCTTCCTGGAGCTGCCCGGCACCGAGGTGTGCTATTTGCTCGGTCAGGACGGCCGGCAGGTCGGCGTCAACCAGTGGGGCCAGAGCCCCTCGAACACCGGCAGCACCTTCGAGCCCTTCCGTGACACGCGCGGTGCGCGCTGGGCGCGCCGTCCGTATTTCCGCCGGGCGGTGGCCGCCGTCGGCAAGGTGCAGGTCACCCGGCCCTACCGCACGCTGCACGGCGCGCACCTGTGCGTCACGGTCTCGACGGCCTTTCGGGCTCCCGCCAGCCAGGGCGGTGAACTGCACGTGGTGTGCGGCGACCTGACCTGGTCTTGAGCCCCCGCCGCCGCTGTTGCGGTAGGCCCGCGGCGCTCGCGCGACCGCAGGCCGGCTGGTCTGCGGTCAGCGCGTCACGCCGTCGACCACAGCCATGTGCACGCAGGCCTTGCCAGCCCGCTTGGCCTCGTACATGGCCGCATCGGCGCGCTTGCGCAGGCTCCCGGGCGACTCGGCCGGCACATAGACCGCCATCCCCACGCTGGGCGTGGAAGTGACCTGCTGCCCGGCGATCACGTGCGGCCCGGACAGCACGGCGAGGATGCGCTCGCACTGCTGCAGGCGGTTTGCCTCGCCCCCCGCGTCCTCGAGGATCACGGTGAACTCGTCACCGCCGAGACGGCTCACGAGATCGGTCGTGCGCACGCAGGCCGTGAGTCGCCGCGCCACGGCGACCAGCAACTGGTCGCCAGCCTCGTGGCCCAGCGTGTCGTTGACGCGCTTGAAGCCGTCGAGGTCGAGGTAGATCAGCGCCAGGGGCCGGCCGCTGCGCTGCGCACGGGCGGCGGCCTGCTCGAGGTGCTCCTCGAAGTGGCGGCGGTTCGAGAGCTGCGTCAGCGCATCGCGTCGCGCCAGTTCGGCGAGCTGCCGCTCCTGGGCCTTGAGCATCGTGATGTCGCTGAACAGCCTTGCGTAGTGCGTGATGACGCCCTGCTCGTCGGCGATGGCGGTGACGTTGAGCCAGGTCTCGAAGCGGCTGCGGTCGGCGCGTTGCTGCGTGCTTTCACCGGCCCAGCGATGGTGTTCGCCCAGCGCGAACTCGATGCCGGGCAGCGTGGCGTCGCGCAGTGCGGGCAGGCCGGCTTCGGCCGCGTGCCGCCCGATCAGTGCGTCGAGGGCTTGGTCCGTCATCGTGACGAAGGCCGCATTGGCTTGCACGATGCGGTCGTCGCGATCGGTCAGCACGATGGCGTCACCGGTCTCCTGGACCACCCGCGAGGCCAGCCGCAGGCGATCGGCGATCACGCGCTTCTCGGTCACGTCGTCGGCGATCACGAGGATGTGGTCGATTTCGCCGTCGGCGCCCCACACCGGGGCCTTGGTCAGGTCAAGGTAGCGTTTGCCCATGCCGCCGGGCCGCTGGAGCTCCAGGTCGGCGTGGTACATCACGCGCGGGTCGGCGAGCAGGGCGTCGCTGCGCTGCGCGAGTTGCTGCGCCAAGCCGGCCTCGAGGAAGTCGCTCGCACGCCGGCCGATGACCTGGGTGGCCGGGGTGTCGAAGATGCGCTCGGCGGCCGCGTTCCAGTACAGGTAGCGCCCGAATGTGTCCGCGCGGGCACTCTTTGCGGCGACCGACAGCGGCAGCACGTCGAGCAAGGTGCGGAAAAAGCTCTCGCGCTCCGCGAGTTGTCGCTCGGCCAGCTTGCGGTCGTCGATGTCGCGCGTGATCAGGGCGACGCCCTCCTCGACCGGCACCACCTGAAAGTGCATCCAGCGCCCCTTCGCCTGCGTCGCGGCGGCCGGCGCTTCGACGGCCATCGGCTGCTGCCGCTCCAGCACGGTGAGCAGCAGGCGCAGCAGGCCGTCGTGCCGGATCGACGGGACCAGTTCGGTGGCGAGGTGTCCGATCATGGCGTCGCGCGAGAGCCCGAGCAGGGTCCCGGCCCGCGTGTTGGCGTCGGTGATCACGAAGTCATGCGCCTGTCCGTGCACGTTGCGCTCGGCGCGCAGCAGCCACAGCGCATCGAGGCTGCCATCGAGCGTGGCGACATACAGCGCCTTGGCCTGCCTTGCCTCGCGACGGCTGGTGTCCAGGCCGCGGGCCTGTTGCCACAGCGCGAGCGTACCGGCCACCACCAGCAGGGCGACCGTCGCCGCCCAGGTGAGGATGCGCCGCCGGGTTTCCTGGTAGCCGGCCATCACGCTGTCGGCCGCGACCGCCACGATGGCGATCAGAGGGTAGGTGTCGAGCTGGATCGCCGTGAAGAAGCGTGCCACGCCGTCGATCTGGCTGATCGACGGCTGCAGCGTTTCGTGCATGGCATGCCCGCGCCGCATGACCTTCTGCGCATCGACCTTCTCGCCGAAGCTGAGACTGCCGTCGAGCAGCCGCGAGCGGTTGACGTTGTCGAGGCCGATCACGGTGACGACGGTGCCGGGGGCTTCGCCATCGCCGAAGCCTTTGGTCAGCGAGGCCGGATCGACCATCGCGACGACAACGCCGTCGAATGCGCCTTCGCGGGCAAAGCGTCGCATCACCGGCATCATCCACCCGCCGTTCAGATGGTCGGGCTGGGGCACGCCAAGGGTCAGCTGCAGCGCGGGGTCCCGGACAAGCCGCTTGAAATCGTCTTCGTCGGCGAGGTTCAATGCCACGTCGGGCGACGTGCTGTCCTCGACGAAGCCGCGGCGGTCGGTCGTGAGCAGCGCACGCGTCGAGTCGAGCTGCACGAGGCCGGCCGTGCGCAGCCCGGACAGGCTCATCGGGTTGCTGGTCTCGCGCAGCGACTTGACCAGCAGCGTGGTCTGGTCGACATGGTCGAGCACTTCACCGACTCGCACCGCGAGCTTCTGCGCGCTGCGCTCGGTGTCGCGCAGCGCACGCTGCACCTCGTGCCGATACTCGCTGTTCAGGCTCAGCTGTGTCACCACGCCCAGCGCGATCAGTACCAGCACGGCAGCTGCCAGCAGGGCGCTGTGCAGCGTGACCGGCGCGGTGCGGGGCGCAGTGGGGGACGGGGACTCGTTCATCAGGGACGCGGGCAGCGGCGGTGCATGGCAGGCCGCGCCAGTGCGCGATGGTGCAATTTCGGCATCGATCCGGCCTCCTTGAATCGGGGCCCCGCCCCGAACCCGGCGCCGGGTCAGTCGATGGCCAGCAACTCGACCTCGAACAGCAGCGTCGCGTTCGGCGGGATCACGCCGCCGGCGCCGCGCGCGCCGTAGCCCAGCGCCGCCGGGATCACCAGCCGGCGCGTGCCGCCGACCTGCATGCCGGCCACGCCCTCGTCCCAGCCGCGGATCACCATGCCGGCTCCGAGCGAGAACTCGAAGGGATCACCGCGGTCCTTGCTGGAGTCGAACTTCTTGCCGGCGATGCCGTCGTTGTAGAGCCAGCCGGTGTAGTGCACACGAACGTCCTGTCCGGCGGTGGCGGTGGCGCCGCTGCCGTTGACGGTGTCTTCGTACTGCAGGCCCGAGGGGGTGGTGTTCATGGGTGCTTCCTTTGAAAAACGAGGGCCGCAGCATAGCCGGCGCGGCAAACGGCCTCGGCGGCGTGGGTGGACAGGCTACTGCAGCAGGGCCGCCAGCGCATTGACCGCCAGCGCCAGGATCAGCAGGTTGAAACCGAAGGACAGCAGGCTGTGCCAGAGCACGAGGCGACGCATCGCGCGCGTGTGCACCGTGACATCCGAGACCTGCGAGGTCATGCCGATGACGAACGAGAAGTACAGATAGTCCAGGTAGTCCGGATTCGCCGTGCCTGGGAAATCGAGCGCGGACCGCCCCTTGGGTGGGGGCCGCGTCTCGAGATTGCGGTGGGCATAGTGAAAGGCGAAGCGCACGTGGATCAGCAGCCACGACAGCACGATCGACACGACCGCCAGCAGGCCATGCGGCCAGCGGGCTCCCGCCGGCAGGTCGCGGTTCGTGAACAGCAGCGCGCCGATGGCGGTGACGCTGGCGGCGCAGCCGAGCACCACGACCGCCAGCATCGTGCCGCTGCTCTGGTCATTGCGTTCCACGTCGCCCGGCCTGGGAACGTCACCATGCAGGCCGAGCGTCAGGCCGGCGAGGAGCAGCGCCAGGCCGGCGAATGCGCACCAGCCGATCAGCAGCGCCTCGATCGGCGAGCCGCTGCTCCAGCAGGCACCCGCGACGCCGGTGCCGAACACGGCCGCCACCAGCAGGCGCCGGCTGGCCGACCACTGGTGCAGGCCGGCGCGCCAGGCAGGAGTGGGTTCTTGCATGACCGCGATGCTAGGGCCTGATGCCGTGGCCGGCGACCCCGTGTTTCCCGAGCCAACCCGGCCCTTCAACGGTGGCGTGGCGGCGCCGGCTTCAGCCGTCTCAGGGTCAGCTGCAGCATGCGCGCATCGCTGCTGGCACGGTGGCGCTGGAGGCCCGACTCGGCGATCACCTGCTGTTTCAGTGTGTCGAAGCGCCGCGCCTGGTCCTCGTCGAGCAGGCACAGCAGGTGCTCCAGGCGGAAGCTCGGCGTCAGCTCCGCAGCGTCGTAGAGGCGGGCCAGCCAGGGGTAGTCATGGGCCCAGCCGTCGCAATAGGCGACGCTGCCCCGCAGCCGCTGGTTCAGCAGCCGCGCCACCTCGGCGGCACTGCGGCCGTGCCGCAGGGCCAGTGCGCGCGGGATGTGGTGCAAGGCCTGGGCATCCGGGTCCCAGTGCTGCCAATCCGGCTCGGGACGGATCAGCGTGCACCAGCTGCTGCCGTCGGGGAGCACGAAGCCGACTTCGACCGGATAGCTGTCACGGCCGAAGCCCGATGCCTCGATGTCGAGGATCGTCGGCGCCGCAGGTTCGAGCGGAGGGGGTGGGGCCAGCACCCCCGGGCCGCATGCAAGTCGCGAGCCGGGGCGGCAAGCACCACCGGCGGTTTCAGCGGTGACGGGTCACTTCACGACCATCAGCGTGAAGGGGTACACATAGGCCTGCAGGGTGACCAGGATGCCGACCAGGCAGGCCAGCGCGATCGAGTGGAAGAACACGTAGCGCAGGATGTCGCCTTCATGGTCGAACCAGCGCGTGGCGGTCGACGCGACGACGATCGACTGCGCGTCGATCATCTTGCCCATCACGCCGCCCGAGCTGTTGGCCGCGCCCATCAGGTTCGGGCTCAGTCCGAGCTGTTCGGCCGCGACCTTCTGCATACCGCCGAACAAGACGTTCGATGCCGTGTCCGAGCCGGTCAGCGCCACGCCCAGCCAGCCCATCAGCGTGCCGAAGAACGGGTAGAACACGCCGGTCGACGCGAAGGCGAGCCCGAGGGTGGTGTCCAGACCCGAGTAGCGCGTGAGGGTGCCCAGTGCCAGCATCAGCACGATGGTCAGCAGCGAATACTTCACCAGCCAGATCGTCCGGCCGTAGGCCTTGAGCAGCGCCGCGATGCCGTATCCCATGATCAGGCCACCGACGACGGCGGCCAGCAGGATGCCCGAACCGGTGGCCGACAGCAGGTTCAGCACGTACTCGGCGGACTCGGCCGTGGGCTTCGGCACCACGGGCGGCACCTTCTCGATCAGCTTGTGCAGGCCGTCGATCGCGAACTTGGGCGCGAAGATGCCGTTGAGCCAGGCCTTCGTCGCCGGCAGGCCCCAGGCGAACACGAACACCGTCAGGATGACCCACGGTGTCCAGGCCTTGACGACGTCGGCGTGGGCATGGCGTGTCGGTGCCGAGGCCGGGCGGGCCTCTCCGCCGTCCTTCTCGTGACCCTTCAGAGAGACCGAGGTCCAGATCTCGGCCGGCTGCCAGACACGCAGGAACAGCACCAAGGCCGTCATCGAGCAGATCGCGGCGATCACGTCGACCAGTTCGGGCCCGATGAAGTTCGACACCAGGAATTGCGGGACCGCGAAGCTCAGGCCCGTGACCAGCACGGCCGGCCAGATCTGCCTCATGCCGCGCCAGCCGGCGAAGGCCCAGATCAGCCAGAACGGCACCAGCAGCGAGAAGAACGGCAATTGCCGGCCGATCATCGCCGACACCGCCATCACGTCGTAGCCATGCACCTTGGCCAGCGTGATCACCGGCGTGCCGAGCGCGCCGTAGGCGACCGGTGCGGTGTTCGCGATCAACGACAGGCCGGAGGCCGCGAGCGGCGAAAAACCGAGACCGATCAGGATGGCCGCGGTCACCGCCACCGGCGTGCCGAAGCCGGCCGCGCCCTCGAAGAAGGCGCCGAACGCGAAGGCGATCAGCAGCAGCTGCAGCCGCCGGTCCTCGGTGATGCCGGCGATCGAGTCCTGCAGCACCTTGAAGCTGCCGTTCTGCTCGGTCAGCTGGTGCAGGAAGATGATGTTCAGCACGATCCAGCCGATCGGCAGCAGCCCGGTCAGCCCGCCGAGCAGTGCGGCGCGCCCGGCCATGCCGGCCGGCATGCCGAACGCGAAGACCGCGATCACCAGGGCGCTCGCCAGGCCGGCCGCCGCAGCGACGTGGGCCTTCAGGTGCAGCAGGCCGAGGCCGATCAGCATCACCGCCACCGGCACGGCAGCCAGCAAGGTCGAGGTGAGCATGCTGCCGAAGGGGTTGTAGACCTGTTGCCAAACCATGTTCGTCTCCATTCGTGTTCTCTCTATCGAAAGGGTGCGATCGCCATGCGGCGGTCCGGCCGGGAAGATGGCAGGTCGGGGGTGGGCAAGGCTGACATGAAGTTGGCTGCCGCGAAGAAGCGCCGGGTTGCCGGATTCAACGGCTGTCTTGCTGTCGCCTGCGCGACAGCAGCGGACCGGCGCGGTGGAGTCCACCGATGTGCTCCGAAGGTTCAGCGGCGCGTGACATGCAACTCGGGGCAGCCGGTGCGGTCGTCCCGGATGCGCTCGAAATGGTGGCCTTCCAGCATTTCGATCAGCAGTTCGGCGGTGGTGTGCACTTCACAGCCGGCTGCCACATGGCCGCCGAGCACGCGGCCTCGCGCGTCGGCGATGCTCATGTGCAGATGCGCGCCGTTCACCGACAGCGAGCCGCTCAGCGTCAGGATCTCGACCGGCTCGCGCAGCCACAGCGGCGCGGTCGCGCCGGCCAGGCGCAGTGCAGTGACGCGCAGGCTGCCGATGCCGGCGATCACGAAGGCGGCTGGCCAGCCGCGCTCGACCGACAGCGCCTCGAGCCTGCACCGCAGGTCGTCTCCGGGTTCGAGCCGCAGCGTGGTTCGCATGCCGGTCAGCGCGCCGGCAGGGGCCACAGGCTCAGCGCGCAGAGATTGCGCACATGGCGCGGGCCGGGGCGCCGGTCGGCCAGCGAGCGCAGCGCCAGGGGCCCGGCCCGGGCGTCGAGCGGCCGACCGTCCTGCGAGTCGATCACGTAGACCTGGTCACCGAGCGCGCTGTTGTAGAGCTCACCCCACGAGAACACGGCGCGGTAGCCGTCGGTGGCAACGGCTTCGATCACCCAGGTGCGTGTGTCGTGGCGGCCGGCTTCGTCGAACCCGGCCAGGGTGAGCACGTCCCGCAGCAGCCAGCCACCGTAGTTCAGCATTTGTTCGTCGCGGGTGCCATCGCGCTCGATGGTGCGGCGCATGGCGATGCTGCGTGGCGGCAGCGCTTCGAGATCGCTGCGCCTGAGCCCGCGCGGGGCGGCGTCTGCCACGCGCGTCGACAGCAGCACGTCGGCCTCGCGCGGTGCGACGTCGGTGGAGCAGGCCAGCGCGCTGCTGGCGCCCGTGGCCAGGGCGGCAGCGAACAGGGCGTGCAGGGTGGTGCGCAGGCGCATCAGACGTCTCCGGTCCGGTTCTCGACTCGATGCTACCGCTCGCCACCCGGGCCTGCCGCCGGGCGGCAATGCCGCGAGTCCCGCAACGAAGAAGCCCCTGCCGCAAGGCAGGCGCTTCGGTGTTGGTGCTCCTGTTGGTGGGCTCTCCGCAGGGAACCCAGGGCCCGGAAGCTCGACCCGGTGTCCGCTGGCGGCAGGTGGGCGCCGGGGGGGGGGCGTTGCCATCCATCGCCATCGAACAGTCTTGATTGTCGGCAGCGAAGATGACAGGCCTATGCCGTGACTGGGGGATGCGACCCCCTCATTCCGGTCAGAAGTCGCGTCGGGGAGCGCCGCAGCGGTCGCGAGTTTCGTGGTGCGCTGCAGCAGCGCAAGCGTTCACGCACGCAAGGCTCGCGTCTGCGGGTGCCGTTCCATGTAGCTCGCGACGTAGCTGCACAGCGGCTCGACCTTCAGGCCCTGTGCCTGCACATGCGCCAGCGCCTCGCGCACCAGCGCGGCGGCCACGCCCCGGCCGCGCAGCGCCGGCGGCACGAACGTGTGGTGCATGACCATCACGCGGCCTTGCAGGCGGTAGTCGGCCACGGACAACAGGCCGTCGACGCTGGCTTCGAAGCGCGAGGCGCCGGCGTTGTGGGTGACGTGGATCATCGTGGAGCTTGGTGCGGTGCGGACCGTCAGTGTGCCCGCCCGCCGGTCGCCGTGCCGCAGGTGCCCTTCATACCCAACCCAGCGCGCCCAGCAAGGCGCCGGCCGCGATCATCCACAGCAGGTGCAGCCGGGTGCGCCAGACCAGCAGCGCGGCGGCGGCGGTCGTCAGCAGCGAACGCCATTCGCTCGGCGGTGCGGCCAGCAGCCAGCCGGTCGCGGCGATCAGCGCCAGCGTGATCGGCGCCATGCCGGCCTTGAAGGCCCGCACCGCACGCCAGTCCTGGCGTGCGTGTCCCCAGCGGTTGACCAGCAGCGCCAGCGTGACCGAGGGCAGCATGATGCCCAGCAAGGTGGCGGCTGCGCCTGCCAGGCCCGCCACCTGGTAGCCGAGCACGGCCACGAACAGCACGTTGGGGCCCGGTGCGGCCTGTGCGATGGCGATCGACGACGCGAACTGCGGATCGCTCAACAGGTGCTGCTCCACCACCATCCAGCGGTGCATGTCGGGGGCCACCGTGATAGCGCCGCCGATCGACAGCAGCGACAGCAGCAGGAAATGCCCGAACAGCGCGAGTAGCGTCGAGGCGTCGGGCAAAGTCATGCCGGCTCCTCCACGGTAGCGAGGCGCCTCCACGCCAGCGCACAGGCCGGCAAGCCCAGCGCCGGCAGCACCCAGACCAGTGGCCAGTGCAGCAACGCGATCGCTGCGAAGCAGGTCGCACCCAGTCCGGCCAGCGTCGGCAGGCCGAGGGGGCTGTCGCGCAGCGGTGCGGCCAGCTTGAGCGCCGTGCCGATGATCATGCCGGCCGCGACGGCACCCATGCCGCGCAGCGCACCGGCCACCAGCGGATGGCCGGCGAACTGGGCATAGAGCATGGTGGCCGCCAGCACGATGAGCAGCGGCACGGCCATCATGCCGGCCAGGGCGGCGAAGGCGCCGCGCGTGCCGAAGTAGCGGTCGCCCACCATCAGCGACAGGTTGCAGACATTGGGCCCGGGCAGCACCTGGGCGAGCGCGAGGGACTCGAGGAATTCGGCCTTGGTCAGCCAGCGCTTGTCATCGCACAGCACGCGCTGGGCGACCGCCAGCACGCCGCCGAAGCCCTGCAGCGCGAGGCCGGTGAAGGCGGTGAAGAGTTCGGTGCAGGAGGCCGGGCGTGCAAGGAGCTCGGGGTCATCGGGATGCATGCGAGCGATGGTAGTCGCCGGCCGCACCGCGCCTTGGCTTCAACCGGCCTTGTCGAGCGCCTTCGGTCCGGCGCCGAAGGCCACCACGAACAACAAGCCTCCGGCGATCGCCAGATTCTTGTAGAAGTTGATGCTCTGGGCCATCTGCTGGTCTGCCGGCGCGGCCCAGAAGTTGTGAAAGACGAAGGCGGTGACGAGCGTGAAGAGCGCGAGCACCAGCGCTGCCCAGCGCGCCTTGTAGCCGAGCAGCAGCGCGAGCGCGCCCCCCACTTCCACGGCGATGGCGCCCGCTGCGCCAAGGGCCGGCAGCGGCAGGCCCTGGGCGGCGATGTAGCCGACCGTGCCTTCGAAACCCGCGAGCTTGCCGAGACCGGCGGGGATGAAGAGCGCGGCGATCAGGATGCGGCCGAGCAGCGGGCCGAACTGCTGGAAGAAGTTCATGGGGTCTCCTGGGTGAAGGGCAGGCTTGCCCCGTTGAGCTGCCGAGGCCCGCGCAGGCTAGCACCGCACTGCCTGCGGGAGCAAGGGTCAGCGCTGCGCCTGGTGCGCGGCGGCGAACCAGCGTTGCGCGTGCAGGCCCAGTCCGGTCGCCACGCTGGCGAGCCGGTCGCCGCGCACGGCCTGTGCGCCTGGAAACGCCGCGGCGAGGCGCTCCGTCAGCAGCGCGAGGCCGGTCGAGCCGCCGGTGAAGTAGAGCGCATCCACCGACGCTGCGCGTGAGCCGGCCTGCCGCACCGTCTCGCGCGCGGCATCGACGATGCGCTCCACGTCGGCTTCGATCGCCGCGGTGGCCTGCGACGCCTCCAGCGAGACCGCCAGACCCGGCTCGACGATGCCGAGGTCGACCCGCGTGCCGGCGCCGTCGGCCACCGCGATCTTCGCGGCCTCGGCACGCGCCAGCAGTTCGTGCCCGAGCCGCTCGGTCACCGCGCGCATCAGGCGGCGGTGATGGCGTGGGTCGGCGTAGAAGCTCGCCATGTGCTTGAGCTCGGCGACGCGCGCCGGCTGGTAGACGGTGTTGATCAGGTGCCAGGTCGCGAGGTCGAAGTAGACCGCGCTCGGCACCTCCCGAGGCGGCACGTCGCCGCGGGCCGGGCCGAAGGCGCCGCAGCCGAGTTCGCGAAGGAGGGTGGCAAGTTCGATGCGGCGGTCGAAGTCGGTGCCGGCGACGTGCACGCCGTGGCTGGCGAGGATGTCGTCCTTGCGGTCCGGCCGGTGCATCCGGTCGGGCCCCACGCGCACCAGCGAGAAGTCGGAGGTGCCGCCGCCGATGTCCGCCACCAGCACGCACTGCTCGTGGGCTGCCTGGCGCTCGTAGTCGAAGGCGGCCGCGATCGGCTCGTACTGGAACACCACCTCGCGCAGACCCACCGCGCGCGCGGCGGCCTCGAGCGAGGCCTGGGCCTCGGCATCGCGCTGCGCGTCGCCGTCGACGAAGAAGACCGGCCGGCCGATCACGGCATGCGCGATCGGCGTCCCCAGCGCCGTTTCGGCCGCATGCCGCAGATGGCGCAGGTAGCCGGTGATGACGTCGAGGTACTTCACCGCATGACCGCCGCCGACGTCGGTGCTCTGCTCGACCAGACTGGAGCCGAGGATGCTCTTCATCGAGCGCATCAGTCGCCCGTCGTAGCCGTCCACATAGGCCGCGACCGCGGCACGCCCGAAGGCGCGCGGCGGCTCCGCCCCGGGCGGCAGCGACTCGTGTTCGGCAAAGTAGAACACCGCCGTCGGCATGGTGGGTTCGCCGGTTTCGAGCGCGACGAGCCGCGTGCCCCCGCCGGCTGCGGGGATCGCGATGGCCGAGTTGGAGGTACCGAAATCGATCGCGCAGTAGGGGGGACGCGGATTGGGCATGGTGGTGGCGTCTGGCAAGGGGGCGATTCTGGGGCGGTCTGCCGCCACGGCCCCGCGCGCACGGGCAAGAAAAAACGCGGCCGAAGCCGCGTTTTCAATGGAGCATCGAGCTCGCTGATTTACAGCGGGCGAATGTTCGCAGCTTGCGGGCCCTTCTGGCCTTGCTTCACTTCGAACTCGACGCGCTGGTTTTCCTGCAGCGTCTTGAAGCCCGCGCCTTGGATGTCGCGGAAGTGCGCGAAGACATCGGCGCCACCGCCGTCCTGGGCGATGAATCCAAAGCCCTTGGCTTCGTTGAACCACTTCACGGTGCCGGTTTGCACGCTCATATACGTTCCTGTCGATCAAAAAGTAAGGCACGGCAACATGCCGTGCTCATGCAGAGACACTCAAGAAACGTTACCTGGGGGAGACAAACCAGACAGTCGACGAGAACCGCCGACCGGATTGAGCAAACACCTAAGAACCGCGATCTTGCGTATATCTACGGAGGAGAGTGTAGCTGATTGCGCTGCTCATGCCAGGGCGCCGCCATGACGCCACAATCCGTTTCACTGCTGCAACACGCTGGAGCACCGCATGGGCCTTGCCGATTCCCACGACCCGCACCGCTGGCAGCACGACGGCGTGCGCGTGATCCCGGCCGGTCAACTCGACCCGAACACGGCGCAGACACCGGGCATGGACCGCAAGGCAGCGATCACCTTCGCGCGTGTCGGTGCGCAGAAGCTGTGGGCCGGCACCGTGCACATCCATCCCAACGCGAGGACCGGTGCCCACCACCATGGCCCGCTCGAGAGCGTGATCTTCGTCGTCAAGGGGCGTGCGCGCATGCGCTGGGGCGAGCGGCTCGAGTTCACTGCCGAGGCCGGGCCCGGCGACTTCATCTACGTGCCTCCCTTCGTGCCGCACCAGGAGATCAATGCCAGCCGCGACGAGACGCTCGAATGCGTGCTGGTGCGCAGCGACGGCGAGGCCACCGTGGTCAACCTCGACATCGAAGCGGTCGAGAAGCCGCAGACGGTGCCGTGGGTCGATCCGATCCACAGCGGCGCCAAGCAGCCAGGCGCCTGACGCGCGTTTCGCCTTCCCGGGCGGACCGGCACGCTCCGAGTCAGCCGGCGGCGATGCGCTTCGCCAGAGCGGCGATACCGGCTTGCGACAGGTCGTCCGTCGCGATGCGACGCGCACCGCCCAGCTGCTCGAAATGGCGACCCTGCGAGCGGGCGTACAGCGGGTCGTAGTGCTGCGTCATCAGCGCCTCGAACAGCGGCGGCAGCTTGAGCGCCAGTGCCCAGGCCTGCCACTGCGCCAGCGTCTCGTTGGCGAGCATGCCCTTCAGCAGGCCGAGCTTGTCGGCCAGGCGCTGGGGGTCGTCGCCGAGCCAGGCATAGTCGCGCAGCAGGTAGGCGAGCCGGGCCTCGGCCGTGGCCTCGATCTGAACCGCCGGGCTGGCACGCAGCCGCGTCAGCAGCGCATCGGGCAGGCTGACGCGGCCGATCCTGCGGCTTTCGGCCTCGACCCAGACCGTGCGCGCCAGATCAAAGCCGGCGAACGCAGTGGCCAGCCGCGTCTCGAAGGCCTTCTGTGATGGCTGCTCGGTGCCGGGCAGCGAGCCGAGCACGGAGCCGCGGTGCGCGGCCAGCTCCTCGAGGTCGAGCACCTGTTCGCCCAGCGCACCGAGCGCCTGCAGCACCCGTGTCTTGGCGCTGCCGGTCGGTCCGCACAGCACGCGCAGCGGCAGCGTCGGCGCCAGCGCCGCGATGCGCGCGATGACATGCGCGCGCCAGGCCTTGTAGCCGCCCTGCAATTGCTGCGCATCCCAGCCGACCAGGCGCATCCAGGTCACGAAGCTGCCGCTGCGCATGCCGCCGCGCCAGCAGTACAGCAGCGGTCGCCACCCCTTCGGCCGGTCGTGGAACGCCGTGTCCAGATGGCAGGCGATGTTGCGCGCGACCATCGCGCCGCCGAGCTTGCGCGCCTCGAAGGCCGACACCTGCACGTAGAGCGTGCCGACAATGCGGCGCTCCTCGTCGTCGAGCACCGGGCAGTTGATCGCGCCCGGGATGTGGTCGAGCGCGAACTCGGCCGGCGAGCGCACGTCGATCACGGCATCGAAGCCGGCGAGGTCATCGACGGTCGTCGGGCGGTGGCTCATCGCCGGGCGACCCGGTTCGGTTTGATCGACACTTGCGTCATGGAATCCATCCGTCTCACTTCCTTCTCGCACGGTGGCGGCTGCGGCTGCAAGATCGCGCCCGGCGTGCTGGCCGACATCCTGTCGCGCACGCCGGCGGGGCTGATCCCGCCCGAGCTGCTGGTCGGCACCGAAACCGCCGACGACGCGGCGGTCTACCGCCTCAACGACAGCCAGGCACTGGTCGCGACCACCGACTTCTTCACACCGATTGTCGACGAGCCCTTCGACTTCGGTCGCATCGCGGCGACCAACGCGATCTCCGACGTCTACGCGATGGGCGGCACGCCGATCCTGGCGCTGGCCCTGGTCGGCATGCCGCTGGACAAGCTGCCGCTGGCGGTGATCGGCCGCATCCTCGAAGGCGGCGCGAGCGTATGCCGCGAGGCCGGCATCCCGATCGCCGGGGGCCATTCGATCGACGTGCCGGAGCCGATCTACGGCCTGGTCGCCCTGGGCCTCGTGCACCCGGAGCGCGTGCGCCGCAATGCCGACGCGCAGGCCGGCGACGTGCTCGTGCTCGGCAAGCCGCTCGGCGTCGGCGTGCTTTCGGCGGCGCTGAAGAAGGGCCGGCTCGATGCCGCGGGCTACGCCGAGATGCTGCGCCTGACCACCCAGCTCAACCGGGTCGGCAGCGAACTCGGAGCGCTGGACGGTGTGCACGCGATGACCGATGTCACCGGCTTCGGGCTGGCCGGCCATCTGCTCGAGGTCTGTCGCGGCTCGGGGCTCGCGGCCGAGGTCGATCTCGCGGCGGTGCCCTGGATCGGCATCGCCAAAACGTATGCGCAGGAGGGCATCGTCACCGGCGCCTCGGCGCGCAACTGGGCCGGGTATGGCGAACAGGTGCACCTCGGCCAGGCGGCCGAGCCCTGGCAACGTGCCCTGATCACCGACCCGCAGACCAGCGGCGGCCTCCTGGTGTCCTGCGCGCCGGCCGCGCTCGACGCGGTGCTGGCCTGCTTCCTTCGGGCCGGCTTCGCGGCGGCAGCGGCGATCGGCCACCTGCGCGCCGGCACGCCGGGCGTGCGCTTCGCATGAGCGGCGGCATGCAGACCATGGCCTTCGTGTTGCGAGGCGAGTTCATCACCCTCGATGCCCTGCTCAAGGCCACGGGCCTGGCCGACAGCGGCGGCGCTGCCAAGGCCTTGATCCAAGCAGGCAAGGTGCGGGTCGACGGCCGGGACGAGCTCCGCCGCGGCGCCAAGCTGAGGGCCGGCCAGGTCGTCACGGTTCCTGGCATCCGGGTGTGCGTGCAGCCGGCGTCGAGCGGGGGGATGCCGAGCGACGAAAGCTAGGGCCTGCCAACGCCACCGGAGGACACGCGTCGCGGCCAGACGCGAGCGATTCGCACTCCGTCTGGAATTGCCGGGGTTTGCGATCCGAGCGGGCAAAATGTCAGGGCAGGTTCTTAGCATGCAGGGTCCGCCGGATCCGATCGGTGCGACGCCGTATGCAACCCGTTCCCATCAGGAGACTTCGATGACAGCCCGACGCCAGTTCATCCAATGGATTCCCGCCGCCGGCCTCGCCGTGCTGGCGGCTCGCCACGCGCAAGCCCAGACCAAGCTCGACGAGAAGGACGCTCAGGCCGTGGCGCTCGGCTATGTGCAAGACGCCACCAAGGCCGACAAGGCTAAGTTCAAGACCTATGCGGCCGGTCAAAAGTGCGCCAACTGCCAGCTTTTCCAGGGCAAGGCAGGTGATGCGACCGGCAACTGCCCGCTGTTCGCCGGCAAGCAGGTGGCGGCCGCTGGCTGGTGCAGCGCCTACGCGAAGAAGGCCTGACCGGAAGGACCTGGCGAGCGGGCTGGCTCATCTCGACCGCCGGGCCCGCTGGCGGCGTCGCAGCGCGCCGCCATGCTTCACGGTGCCCTAGAAGGGCGCTGCCAATGCGAAGTGCAATGGCGCGCCCGACACCGGGTGCGCAAAGGCGAGTTCGCTCGCATGCAGCAACAGGCGGGTTGCAGGCATTTGCTCTGCCGCGCCATAGAGCGTATCGCCGACGATCGGGTGCCCGATTGCCCACAGATGCACGCGCAATTGATGGGTGCGGCCGGTCTGCGGCTCGAGTTCGAGCCGCGTGGTCTCGCCGGCGGCGTGGTGTGACAGGACGTGCCAGCGCGTGCAGGACGGCTTGCCCTGTTCGCGGTCGACCTGTTGCCGGGGCCGGTTCGGCCAGTCGGCCCGCAGCGGCAAATCGATGCAGCCCTGCGGAGCTTCGACGCGGCCCCAGACCACCGCAACGTAGCGCTTGATGACCTCGCGCCGCTCGAACGCCATGCTCAGGCAGCGTTGCACCGCGGGGCTGCGCGCGAACACCATCAGGCCCGACGTGGCCTGGTCGAGGCGGTGCACCACCAGCGTGTCGGCCCACAGCGCCTGAAGGCGCGCTGCGAGGCAGTCCTGTTTCAGGGTGCCGCGGCCCGGCACGGCCAGCAATCCGGGGGGTTTGTCGACCACCAGCAGGTGCTCGTCGCGGTACACCACCCGCGGTGCGTCGGCTGGCGCGGACCGGGCGGGCGGGTTCACGCCAGGAGCGCGCTCGCCGTCAGAGCCCCAGCCAGACGCCGATCGCCATCATGGCGGCTTCGTCGTAGGTCGCAAAGCCCTGGTACTTGGTCGGCTCGAGCTTCTTGCGGCCTTCCTCGCTGCCGTCCAGCGACAGCAGGTAGTCGCGCACGATGCCGATCTGCTCGGCCGTCAGCGCGGGGCTCGCGATCACGTGCTTGATCGGCACCGGCCTGGACTTGAACAGCACCCGGCCGCCCTTGGCCTGCCAGGCCTTGATGACCGACGACGACGCGGTCGCACCGACGTGGGTGAGGTTGTTCTCGACGAAGAAGGGCACCGCATCCTGGTAGCGGGTGTAGGTGAAAGCGACGCCCTTGGGGTCGCCGATCGCATCGCGCAGCGAAGCGCGCACCATCCACGACGTGATCGAGTCTTCGTCCGGCGCACCCAGGCGCAGACCCTTCACGTCGACCAGCGACTTCAGCGGCGAGTCGGCCTTGACGAGGAAGTTGGCGCTGTACTGCTCGTAGCCTTTCGTGACCGCCACGAGCTTGTAGCCCGATTGCTTCATCGCGACGATGGACAGGTGGGCCGGATGCACCATCGCGAGGTCGTAGGCCTTCTCGGCCAGGCGTTTGCGCAGTGTCGGGTAGTCGCCGACCGGCTCGATCGTCACCGGCTGCTTCAGCAGCTTCGACAGGTCGGCCGCGATGGCCGCGTACTTGGCGGCAATCTGGTCGCTCGGCACGCGGTAGGTCACGCCCTCGTTGACTGCGAACACCAAGGCGTGAGCCCAGGGGGCGGCCAGCAGCAGGCACGCTGCCAGGGCGCGACGAAAGCCTCGTGATGCCATTCTTTGTTCTCCTCCGGTGTGTCGGCGGCGGGCCGCGTGGTGCCGGGTGGTTGCGGACCCGGGCCACCCAAGCGGGCATTAGAGCGCAGGGGGACCGTATTGAGGCGCCGATGAATGCGGGCAGGCCCTCAAATTCTCGAAGTCGTGTCACTCTTGGCGCCCGCGTGAGGCCGCGCGGCGTCAGAGCCGGCCTCGCGGTCACGTCTGCTTACTTCAGCAGCGTCTCCTGTATGAAGCGCAGCATCGCGTAGAACTGGTAGTCCGCGTTCTCCTTGCGCCGGAAACCATGGCCTTCGTTCTCGGCGCGCAGGTACCACACCGGGGTGCCGACGCTGCGCACGCGCTCGACGATCTGCTCGGCCTCGGTCCAGGGCACGCGCGGGTCGTTCTTGCCCTGGATCACGAACAGCGGCTTCCTGATCATCCGGGCGTTGTTCAGCGGCGAGATGCGCTCGAGGAATTCGCGCATGGCCGGATCGCGCTCGTCGCCATACTCGACGCGCCGCAACTCGCGCCGGTAGCTCTCGGTGTTGTTCAGGAAGCTCACGAAGCTGGAGATGCCGACGATGTCGATCGCTCCTTTGATGCGGTCCGCGAAATGCACGCTCGCGGCCAGGCTCATGTAGCCGCCGTAGCTGCCGCCCACGACCAGCACCCGTGAGGCGTCGAGATCGGGCTGCGTGGCGATCCAGTCGAGCAGCGTGCCGAGGTCCTTGACCGAGTCCTCGCGCTGCATGCCGTTGTCCAGGCTCAGGAAGGTCTTGCCGTAGCCGGAGGAGCCACGCACGTTGGGCTCGACGATGGCCACGCCCAGCTCGTTGATGAGGTAATTCCAGCGACCCAGGAAGCCCATCGTCGCCTGGGCCTCGGGGCCGCCATGCACCAGCACCACCACGGGCCGCTTGCCGGCAAAGCGTGTCGGTGGCGGACTGAGCACGGCCGACATCGGCAGCCCGTCGAAGCTCGTCCATCGGACGATGCGTTGGTCGGGAAAGGCGGCGGTATCCAGACCCGGCGGCACGTGCGCGCGGGTCCACGACTGCACGCCGCCGCTCGCCACATCGAGCACATGGAGCTGGCCCGGTCCCTGGGCGCTGTCGACCGCGAGCGCCAGCCGCTGCGTCTTCGGCTTGAAGCGCAGAGCGTTCACGCTGCCGGCCGGGAGGGCGGTGCTGCCGCGTTCGCGCAGCGTCCGGCCGTCGAACAGGCGCAACTCCTCGCGACCGTCGACGTTCATCTTCAAGGCGATCAGCGCACCGTCGTCGCTGAGGCTGGCGCCGCTCACGTCCCACGGAATGCCGGCGGTGATGCGCTGGAGTTCGCGGCTCGCGAAGTCGTAGCGCATCAGCTCGCGGAACTCGCCGGCCCGGTCGCTCAGCACGTAGAGCGCCGCGTCGTCGGGCGTGAAGCCCACGGGCAAGTGCGTGGCCTTCAGCGCATCGCCGGCATCCGGCAGCAGCCGGGTCGGTGCACCGCTGGCCAGATCGATTAGCCAGATCTGCGATTCGTTGGCGGAGCGGTAGTTGGTGATCGCCAGACGCCGGTCGTCGTGCGAAACCTCGCCGCCGAACCAGCCGGTGCCCGGCAGCTCGGCCAGCTTGCGCCGGCCCTCGGGTTGCAGCGGGTCGACCAGCCACAGCGTCGTGCCCGGGTTGGCGCGCGTGCCACCTTCGGCGGTGCGGTCCAGCGGCACCGAGGTGTAGAGCAACTGCGACCCCTGGTGCAACCAGGCGACGGTGTCGTGGCGCTGGTCGGGGTCGGTCAGCAGCGTGACCGTGCGGGTGTCCAGGTCCAGGCGGTAGAGCTGCTCGGCCTCGTTGCCGCCGGCGCTGCGCGAGAACACGAGATAGCGCCCCTGGCGTGGCTCATAGCTGGCCTCGGTCACCGGGTCGGCGAAGTCGGTCAGCTGCTCGGGGCTGGCCAGCGGCGAGGCCACGCGGAACAGCTGCGCGGTGTTCGCGCCGGCCTTGCGGTGGGAAACCAGCATCTCGTCGCGCAGCGGATGCCAGTCGACGAAGCCGTGGCCGCGGAAGTCGGTGTACTTCTCGACCTGCTGCACGAGCGGCATCGGGATCGGCGGGATGCCTTGCACCACGAGGTTCTCGTTCGGCAGCAGCGAACCGGCTGCCGGCGAGCGGGACGGCGGCGTGCTGCAGGCCAGCAGCAGGACGGCGGTGGCCAGCGATGCGGCGAGGGCAAGTGCGCGGGGCATGAACGGGTGGACTCCTCACGAGAAACAAGGGGCCGCGGCCCCTTGTCGATCGACGAACGAAACGACGCTGCGGCTCAGTGCCGCTGCTGGATGCCTGCGATGGCCCACGGGCGGCTGTCATCGTCAGGCTTCACGAGATGCCAGACCTCGTCGAAGTCGCTCGCCGCCGCCTCGCGCAGTTCACGGATCAGTCCGTGGAAGCGCACGCTGACGATCTGGCGGCCGTCTTCCTTTGCCACGTCGAGAACTTGCGCATCGACCTGCACCACGTCGGTTTGCTGCCCCAGGTCACCGCGCTCCTGCAGCTCGAGCCGGATCGTCGCGAACAGCTCGGGCGTCGTGAAATGGCGCAGATCGGCCAGGTCTGCCGTGTCGTTGGCTGCCTGCAGGCGGATGAAGATCATCTTGGCAAGGCGCTCGAAGCCGGCCGCGTCGAAGTCGGCCGGCAGGGCGCCAACGCCGGCCGGCACCGCGGCCGACAGGCCTGGATCGGCATTGCGCTGCAGCGGCGCCGCTGCAGCAGGCGCGGGCCATGCCACCTGCGACCTGCCAGCGCTTGCACCCGCATAGGCAGGCTGCGGCATGGAACCGCCGGCAAAGCGGCGCAGCAGAAACCGGATCGCGACCGCCCCGGCGACGGCGAGCAGCGCCAGCATCAGGAAATTGCCGAAGGCTTCGCCCATGCCCAGATGGCTCATCAAGGCCGCGATGCCCAGGCCGGCCGCCAGACCGGCGAGCGGCCCCATCCACGAGCGCTTGGGCGCCGCGGCAGCGCCGGCCGCTGCCGGTACGGCCGGGGACGGCGCGGCCTGGTTGGGCGCGACGGCGGGCTTGGCCGGCAGTGCGTCGGGCGCGGTGCGTTGCGGCAGGTTGCGCTGCATCCCGGCCGAACCACCGCCGCCCAGGCGCTTGGCCTGTGCGATCGACGGTGCCAATGTCGCCGCCATCGACAGAGCTACCACCGCTCCGATCCACCAACGCTTCATGTCTTTTCCCTTCGGGTACTGCCTGCGGGCCGATCGCCGATCGGCAACCGCGCCGCAGTATGACGCAGGGCTGACGGCGGAGTTCCCGCTTGCCTGGAACTTCGAAGCCCTGCTCAGAACGCTTCGATCCAGCCCGATTGGCGTGCCGACTCGGGGTTCGATCCGGCGGCCTGCACGCGCTGCAGCGCTTCGTCCGCCGACAGACCGAGCCGCTTGAGCAGGCAGGCGCCGGCGGTGCCGGTGCGGCCGATGCCGGCTGCGCAGTGCAGCAGCAGCACTTCGCCGGCGCCCAGTGCGGTGGCCAGGGCCTCGATGCCGTCCTTGAACGTCTGCAGCTCGCGGGCGACGCCGAAGTTGCGCATCGGGATCGCCTGCCAGCCGCAAGGCAGGGTGTGCGCTTCGATGGCAGCGAGGTAGTGCGGCGACAGCTCGGCGATCTCGTCGCGCGGGGTCAGGCAGACGATGCGGGTGAGCCCGGCAGCGCGTGCTTCGGCAACGAACTCCGGCCACGGCGCCAACCGCCCCGGCATCGGCGCCAGCCACAGGCGACCGGCGACGCCCGGCGGCAAAGGCAGTGCGCGAAAGCTCATGCCGTCGCATCCGTGGCAGCGTTCGCGGCGCGCGGTGCCAGGCCGAATTCGCGCGCGAGCAGCGCATACGAACGACGCCGCACCGCCGGATCGTGGGCCCAGGTGTTGATGACGAGTTCGTCGAGTTCCAGCGCGGCGGCGAGGTCGCGCAGCTGGGCGGCGACCCGGGACGCGCTGCCGACGAAGGCCTTGCGCTGGCCGGCTTCGACGCCCGGAGCTTCGTCGGCGCTGAAGCCGCGCGCGGCCACCTCGTCGGGTGGCAGCAGCGGGCCGAGACGACCGCGTGCGCGGTCGGCACGCCAGCGGTCCCGGCTCAGCGCGTGGTGGCGTGCCTCGGCCTCGCTGTCGGCGGCCAGCGCCCACACGCAGATCGTGGCCTGCGGTGTCGGGTGCCGCTCGCTGGGCTGGTAGAGCGTGCGGTAGAGCTCGAGCGCCTGCTCCACGCCCTGGCCGTCCATGAAGAAATATGCGAAGGCATAAGGCAGCCCGAAATGCGCGGCCAGCCGGGCGCCGTAGTCGGAGCTGCCGAGGATCCAGAGCTCGGGCACGCGCTCGAAGCCGCTCGCCGCCGGAGCGCGCGGGTGCGCGACGATGCCGCGGTGCTGGCGCCCCGCGGTCCAGGCCTGCAGATCGCGGACCTGCTCCGGGAACCGATCGGCGGCGCCCTGGGCATTGGGGTTCAGGGCGAGCGCGGTGCGCATGTCGCCGCCGGGCGCACGGCCCACGCCGAGGTCGATGCGACCCGGCGCCAGCGCGTCGAGCACGCGGAACTGCTCGGCCACCTTCAAGGCCGCGTAGTGCGGCAGCATCACGCCGGCACTGCCGATGCGGATGTGCCGGGTGCGCGCCGCCACGGCGGCCATCAGCACCTCGGGCGCGGTGCCGACGATGGTGGGCAGGCTGTGGTGTTCGCTGAGCCAGAAGCGGTGGTAGCCGAGGGCTTCGCAGTGCGGCGCGAGATCGAGCGTGTCGCGCAGGGCGGCATCCTCGCCGGCGCCGGCCAGCGCAATGGATTGGTCGAGAACCGAGAGCTTCATGACGACGGGGCGCTGCTTGAGAACGTGGCGGACGGAGCCGATTGTCAGGATTGCGGCGGTTCCTGGCTGCCGCGCCTTGCCTCGACACTGTCGTTCGCGGGGTCGGACGCCGCGGGCCCGCCCGCGTGCTAGCCTCGGTCCACCTGCCCGACTTGCGTTTCGGTGCGGGCTTTGTCGTCCCTGCATCGACCGTGTCGCCCGCGGCCCGTGCGCGTTCGATCCGAACGACAGCACAGCGCGCTCGCTCGCGTCACGAGGGGCTCCGATGCCCGGTTACCAGACTCAGACGCAGATCCTCGCCGTCGGCGGCGTCCGCATGAAGATCCGCTCGCTGCTGGACCGCCGGCAGTTCTTCGATCCCCAGGGCGAGGCGGAGCGTGCCGGCATCTCCTCGGCCGCCTGGCCGCTGTTCGGCATGGTCTGGCCTTCGGCGCTCGTGCTGGCGGCGCAGATGGAGCACATACCGCTCGGCACGCGCAGCGTGCTGGAGCTGGGCTGCGGCCTCGCGCTGGCGAGTCTGGTGGTGCAGCGCCGCCGGGGGCAGGTGACGGCCAGCGACCACCATCCGCTGGCCGAGGACTTCCTGCTCGAGAACCTGCGCCTGAACGCATTGCCGGCGCTCCACTACGAGCGCGGCGACTGGTCGGCCGTCAATCCGGCGCTCGGCCGCTTCGATCTGATCATCGGCAGCGACATCCTCTACGAGCGTGGACAGCCCCGACTGCTGTCGGAGTTCATCGAGCGCCACTCGCGCGATGTGGCCGAAGTGATGATCGTCGACCCGGACCGAGGCAACCGCAGCCAGTTCAACCAGCACATGCAAAAGCTGGGCTTCGAGCGCAGCGAACGCAGGATCACGCAGCTGCCCGAAGGCGCGGCCTACAAGGGCCGGGTGCTGAGCTATCTGCGCAGCGCGAGGCCCGTCGCCTGAGGGGCGCACGGCGAGTGCATCGTCGCGGCGGGCGGCCGCCTCACGCGGCACTTGGCGACGGCTCCCGCTACAGTGGTGACAGGAGACAAACTGGGCATGCCGGGCCGTGGGCCCGGGGCGTGCCAGCCACCCAGGCCAACAGACGATGGCGTTGTTCATCAGGACCTTGCTCGTGCTGCTTGGCGTGGCGGCCCTGGCATTGGCGAGTGCCTGTGGCACTGCGGGTACGGTCCTCGGCGCAGACGGTCCCGCTGCCGCGCCGCGCGCCATCGAGGTGGCGGCCGGCGTGTACATGGTGCGGGGTGCGTCGGGGGAGATCGATGCCGCCAACCGGGGCCGGGTGGGCAACGCCGGCTTCATCGTCGGCGACGGCGGGGTCATCGCCATCGACAGTGGAACGTCCTATCGCCACGGGCAGGCGCTGCTGGCGGAGATTGCGCGGGTGACCGACAAGCCGGTGCGCCTGCTGCTGCTGACGCATGCGCGCCAGGAGTTCCTGTTCGGTGCCCTGGCGTTTCGCGAGCGCGGCATCCCCATCCACATGCAGCGCCAGGCTTCGCGTTTGATGACGGCACGCTGCGAGGGCTGCCTGAAGACGCTGAACCGCCTGCTCGGCGAGGAGGCGATGCGCGGCACGGCGATGTTCAAGCCCGATGTCGAGTTCGACACGACGCACGAGCTGAACCTGACCGGCCGGCCGGTGCGGGTGCTGTACTACGGCCACTCGAGTGGACCGGGCGACATCGCGGTGCTCGACGTGCGCACCGGCGTGCTGTTTGCCGGCGGCCTGCTCGACCAGCACCGCATTCCCGATGTGCAGGACAGCGAGCTCGGTGGCTGGCGGCAGGCCCTGCAGGCGCTGCGCGGCCTGCCGCTGCGCCAGATCGTTCCCGGCCATGGCGCGGCGGGCCCGGCCGGGCTGATCGACGGCGTCGATCGCTACCTGACGCAGCTCGAAACCCGGTTGCTGGAGTTGACCGGGGCCGATGCCGCGCTGAGCGAGGTGCCCGACGCCGCAGCGCTGCCCGAGTTCAAGGACTGGGATCAGTACCAGACGGTCCACCGTCGCAATGCGTCGATCCTGTTCGTTCGCATGGAACGCGAACAGTTGGTGAAGTAGCAGGCACCAGGAGCGTATCGATGCACGAGACCCTGCTCAGGAGCCGCACGCTGGCGGGGCTGTTTTTCGCCGCGGTGCTGCTCGCCGCGGCGCTGCCCGCGCACGCGGCGCCCGGTGGCTTGCCGACCCATGTGGCTCACACGGACTCGTCGCCCGAATGGAAGAACCTGCGTGCCAGGCTGTTCCAGACCGTGCGCAAGCAGGTCGAGGTGCTGGAACTGGTGCAGCAGCCGCTGAGCCCGCAAGGGGCTCGCGGACACGTCCCTGCGGTCGGCCGGCGCGCCGGCATCGGCTAACCTTGCCGACTGGCCCTTGCACGCGCCGCCACCGCGGCGCCGGCCTGGTCAGGCCGCGTTGCCACTGCGCATGGCGGCCCGCCACCCCCCCCTCACGGAGACCCTGCGTGTTCGGCGCGTTCGAGAAACTGCTTCACCCCTATCCCGATGCGGCGCCGCAGCCGCCGCCGAACGGCCTGCTGCCCTTCCTGTGGCACAGCACCCGCGGCCTGCGGCTCTGGCTGCTGGCGATGACGCTGTTGACGGCCGGCATCGGTGCCTTCGAGGCGCTGCTGTTCAGCATGCTCGGCCGCATCGTCGACTGGCTCGCCGTGGTGGAGCCGTCGCGCCTGTGGGCCGGGCAGGGCGGTACGCTGGTCTTGCTGGCGGCGGTACTGATCGGCAGCACGCTGCTGATCGCGCTGCAGTCGCTGATCAAGCAGCAGGCGCTGGCGGGCAACTTCCCGATGCTGCTGCGCTGGAACTTCCACCGCCTGATGCTCGGGCAGAGCATGGGCTTCTACCAGGACGAGTTCGCCGGCCGCGTGGCGACCAAGGTGATGCAGACCGCGCTGGCGGTGCGCGACACCTGGATGATCCTGGCCGAGCTGCTGGTGTTCGTGGTGATCTATTTCGTCACGCTGCTGCTGGTGCTGGGCGGCTTCGATGCCTGGCTGCTGTTGCCCTTCGTCGGCTGGGTGGCGCTCTATGTCGCGGCGCTGCGCTACTTCGTGCCGCGGCTCGCGCGCGTTGCGCAGTCCCAGGCCGACGCGCGCTCGCTGATGACGGGGCGCATCACCGACGCCTACACCAACATCGCGACCGTCAAGCTGTTCTCTCATGCCGGTCGCGAGGCCGGCTACGCGCGCAGCGCGATGCAGGAGTTCCTCCGCGCCGTGCAGGCGCAGATGCGGCTGGTCACCGGCTTCGAGATCGTGAACCACGCGCTGAGCATGGCGCTGATCCTCGGCACGGCGGGCGCCACGCTGTGGCTGTGGACGCAGGGCCGGGTCGGCGTCGGGGCGCTGGCCGCGGCAACCGCGATGGCGTTGCGCCTGAACGGCATCTCGCACTGGGTGATGTGGGAAATGGCCGCTCTGTTCGAGCACATCGGCACGGTGCAGGACGGCATGAACACGCTCTCGAGGCCGCATGCGGTGGTCGACCGGGCCGATGCGCGGCCGCTGCAGGTGAGCCGTGGCGAGGTCCGGTTCGAGAACGTGAGCTTCGCCTACGGTGGCGACCGGATGGTGATCGAGAATTTCTCGCTGCACATCCGCGCCGGCGAGAAGATCGGCCTCGTGGGGCGCTCCGGTGCCGGCAAGTCGACCATCGTCAACCTGCTGCTGCGCTTCTACGACGTCGAGCGCGGTCGGGTGCTGATCGACGGCCAGGACATCGCGGGCGTGACCCAGAACAGCCTGCGGGCACAGGTCGGCATGGTCACGCAGGACACCTCGCTGCTGCACCGCTCGGTGCGCGACAACATCCTCTATGGGCGGCCCGATGCGACGGACGCCGACATGGTGCTCGCGGCCCGGCGAGCCGAGGCACACGAGTTCATCCAGGGGCTGAGCGACCCGACGGGCCGCGCCGGCTACGACGCCCATGTCGGCGAACGCGGGGTGAAGCTCTCGGGCGGGCAGCGCCAGCGCATCGCGATCGCCCGGGTGATGCTGAAGGACGCGCCGATCCTGCTGCTCGACGAGGCGACCAGCGCGCTCGACTCGGAAGTCGAGGCCGCGATCCAGGCCAGCCTCTACCGCCTGATGGAAGGCAAGACGGTGGTGGCCATCGCGCACCGCCTGAGCACGATCGCGGCGATGGACCGGCTGGTCGTCCTCGACAAGGGGCGCATCGTCGAAGAAGGTGACCACCGCAGCCTGCTCGCGCGAGGCGGGCTGTACGCGCGACTGTGGGCGCACCAAAGTGGCGGCTTTCTGGGCGAGGAGGCCGAGGACGATGCCCCCGCCGATGCACTGGCGTGAGGCACTCCTTTGCACTGAGGCGGATCGGGCATCAATTCCCCCTGATCGCGGGGGCGCATGCAACGAGCGCTTGTCGCAGCCGTCCTTCATGATGTATTCCATAGACCAACGGTCAATACAGGGAGCAGGCAATGCGTGAGGTGATGCGTGACTTTGCGGCGTCGACGTTGTGGCGAGTCAGCGCCTTCCAGCGCGTGCGGGCCGAAACCGGCACCAGCGGCTTCATGCGCCTGAGCGGCGGGCCGACCCTGCTGCCGACCACCCTGCTGTCGGACCTCCGCCAGCTCGAGGAGGATCTGCAGGAGGGCGACGCGCTCGAGGTCATTGCCGCGTGCATCCGGCACCGCGAGCCGGCCTTGCTGTGCCTGCAGCACGAGCAACTGGTGTGGCCGGTGACGATCTTCCCGAACGAGCGGCTCTACCACTCGCCGCGCGACATGGCCGGCGCCTCCGCCGACGGCTTGGCCGAGCTGAAGGTGCTGACCGTGGAGCCGCCGGGCGTGCGGCCGCCGGGGCACTGGATGCACGAGCGCATCGGTCAGGCCGAGTGTTATCGCGCGCTGGCGCCGCTGCTCTGGACCATGGCGCTGAACGGTCCGCGCCGGACTTTGCTGGCCGAGATCGGTGGCACGGCGGCCTACCGCGTCGTCGACCGCTCGGCGATCGGCGGCCTGAGCGCGCCGGGCGCGCTCGGCTCGGCGATCGAGCGCCTGCGGCGCGAGTCGGTGTCGCTGCGCGACATGGTGCGCTGGCCCGGCATGAACCTCGAGCGTGGCGCGCGCCTGCTCAATGCGCTCTACCTGACGTCCAGCCTGATGATCACGCGCACCAACCCGGCGGCTCGGTCCGAGCCCGGCCTGCTGCGCGGCTTGTTCGGCGCGGGGAAGTCGCGCCGCTGACGCCGGGCTCTCGACGGTGCGCGGCCGCACCGCGCGAGACGGTCGAGGTACAGGGTGGGGCGCTCGACGGTGTGTTTTCCCAGGCGATCCGGAGCGGCGTGTCGCGCGGCACCCTGCAGGCCTTTGCGATGTTCACCCGCTTCGGCAACACCGTGACGATCGTCCTGTTGTGCATCGCGGTGGCCTGCGGGCTGCTGATGAGCGGCATGCGCTGGCTGGCCCTTGCCTGGGTGTTGGCCACCGGCGGCAACGGCCTGCTCGACACGGTGCTGAAAGGGGTGTTCGAGCGGCCGCGGCCGGTGCACGACCACGGTCTGGTCCACGCGCTGAGCATGCCTGGGTGAACTCTCCGAGAAAGAGATCACCATGCGCCCCCGAACCGCTCGGGCCTCGGTGATAGGTGCAGTCCCCGGCGAAGGCCCACGCGGCAGCGGCCTTGCACCGAGCGTGCCATCATTTGAACCGGCTGAAGCGGTCCGAACGAAGGGGCAGGGCATGTGTCGGCGTCTGGCAGCAGCAATCGTGTCGTCCGTCTCGCTGTGGGGTGTCCCGCACGGCATGGCATGTGCCGAGGAGGAGGCCACGCAGTACGTGAGCTTCGTCGAGGACTTCACGGCCCAGTGCGTCGCACGCAACGGTGTGCAGATCCTCGTGAAGAGCAGCCACCCCACGCGCAGGCTGCGTGTCTGGCTGGACCGCTATCACATGGGCACGGGGACCGGCGACCGCTCGCGCACCGATCTCGAGCCGGGCGGCGAGCCGCAAGCGCTTGGCTGCTCCCGCAGCAGCACCGGCCCCCAGGAGTGGCGCATCGTGCGCGGTGTCTTTCTCGACTGACATCGTCGCGCGGGCGACAGCGCCGCTGGCGGCCTTGTTCCGCCTCCTTGCCTTCGTTCTTTGTAGGACAGGGCCGACGTGCGGGAGCGGCCCTTGCCGATAGCTGGCGGTCGCGCTCGCGACGACCATGAATGCCCGTTCAATGCAAGGAGTGGTCCATGAACATCGAAACACAAGAAACGGCCGACCTGAACCAGCTTGCCAGCCTGATCGACGGCATGTCGATCGCGATGCTCTGTGGTGTCGAGCGAGACGGTGCGCTGGTGAGCCGCCCGATGACACCGCTCGAGATGGATGCGGACGGCGTGTTGTGGTTCTTCACCGACGCAAGATCGCAGAAGAGCGAGCGGCTGATCCCGCTGAACCTGAGTTTTTCCGACGAGTCGCACTCGATCCACGTGTCGATCTCGGGCCACGGCGAGGTGGTGCGTGATCGCGAGCACGTCAAGCGCTTGTGGACTCCCTACGCCAAACCCTGGTTTCTGGAGGGGCCGGAGTCGCCGCACCTCGTGCTCCTGAAATTCGTTCCGCACACTGCAGAGTACTGGGACGCGCCGCACAGCAAGATGCTGAGCCTGGTGGCGATGAGCGCCCCGGTTGCAGCGGGCCGCCCGATCGGCCGGGAGGTGCGTGCGGAACGAAACGACCTGCAGCCGCGGCGGCGGGCCGTTGCGGCAACGGCGGCCAGACCCTAGGCAGGGCACCTCATTCTTGAAGCGCGCGTGCCTTGATCCGCTTGCCCTTGATCCGTCCGCCGTCGAGCTTGCGCAGGGCGACCTCGGCAATGCCGCGTTCGACGGCGACGTAGGTCGAGAAATCGGTGACCTTGATCTTGCCGACCTGCGCGGCGCTGAAACCGGCCTCGCCGGTCAGCGCCCCCAGCACGTCGCCGGGACGGATCTTTTCCTTGCGCCCGCCGAGGATTTGCAGCGTGACCATCGGCGGGACCAGCGGTCCCGCGCCGGACGGCGACAGCTCACTCAGCGGATGCCACTCGGAGTCCCGGCCCTGCAGCTGGTCGATGCGGGCCACGTGGGGCATTTCGTCCAGGCTCGCCAGACTGAGCGCCCAGCCTTCCTGGTCGGCGCGTCCGGTCCGTCCGATGCGATGGATGTGCACTTCGGGGTCGGGTGAGATATCCACGTTGATCACCGCCTCGAGCTGCTCGACGTCGAGCCCGCGCGCGGCCACGTCGGTGGCGACCAGCACCGAGCAGCTGCGGTTCGCGAACTGCAGCAAGACCTGATCGCGATCGCGTTGCTCCAGGTCGCCGTGCAGCGCCAGCGCTTGCAGGCCCTGGGCGGTCAGCACGTCCACCAGATCGCGGCATTGCTGCTTGGTGTTGCAGAACGCCAGCGTGCTGCCCGGACGGTAGTGGTCGAGCAGCAAGCCAACGGCGTGAAGCCGCTGGTCGTCGCGCACCTCATAGAAGCGCTGTCGGATCTTGCTCGCCTCGTGTTGCGCCTCGAGCTTGACATGCTGCGGCTGGCGCATGAACTGTGCACTCAGCTTGGCGATGCCGTCCGGGAAGGTCGCCGAGAACAGCAGCGTTTGGCGCCGGGGCGAACAGTGCTTCACCACGGCGGCGATGTCGTCGAAGAAGCCCATGTCGAGCATGCGATCGGCCTCGTCCAGCACCAGCGTGCTCAAGGAGGCGAGCACGAGGCTGCCGCGCTCCAGATGATCGATGATGCGTCCGGGTGTGCCGACGACGATGTGGGCACCGTGAGCCAGGCTGGCCAGCTGCGGCCGCATCGTCGCGCCGCCGCACAGCGTGAGGATCTTGGTGTTCTCCTGGCTGCGCGCCAGGCGGCGCAGCTCCTGCGTCACCTGCTCGGCCAGTTCACGCGTCGGGCACAGCACCAGGGCCTGCACGTCGAGGCGGCGCGGATCGAGCCGTGCCAGCAGTGCGAGCGCGAAGGCCGCGGTCTTGCCGCTGCCGGTCTTAGCCTGCGCGATCAGGTCGTGGCCGGCCAGCGCGATCGGCAGGCTGGCGGCCTGCACCGGCGTCATGTGGAGGTAGCCGAGCTGTTGCAGATTGGCCAGCACGGCCGGCGCCAGCGACAAATGACTGAAGGGCAGGCCGCAAGCGCCGGATGCGGCGTCGGTCGAACGGAGTTTTGACATCCCCTGATTGTCGGGCTTGGGCGCTGCGGGCCTGCGCGCAGCGCCGACCGGCCCTGCGGACCCTGGAAGCAATCGGTGTCGGGCTTCTTCATCCGGCAGCTCCAGCGAAAGCCGTCCACCCCCTGCCTGGCCGAGCGTCGCAGCACCGCCGTGGGCTCGTTCGCTATTGGCGTCGGGCAGAGCGGATCGGAGAAGGATGGACAGGGCTCGATTCGTCTTCACGGGCACGCTCCTGTCGGTGGGGCACGGTACGTTCGGCCCCAGCGCATGGTTGCACCATCCTGGCGCGGCGCGGGCGAGCATCCCGCCCGGAATGCGGCGAAGCGTGGGAATCGTCCGACACCGCCAAGCGGCGCGCTCCGATGGCTGCGCGCTCGTTCGACCCCTAAGCTGACCCTATCGAAACCGCCTTTGCCCAGGCACCGCTGGTCCTGCGGCAGATTTCGAAGGCGTTGCGTCCAGCAAGCCTTCGCACACCTCGCACAAGGAGATAGAGATGATGAACAAGCGCAGTCTCACGATGTCGGCATCCACCGTCCTGCTGGCCGCACTGGCGCTGGCCGGCTGCAACCGCAATGCCGAGCAGGCCCAGGCCCCCGGCAAAGACAGCACCGTGGCACAGACGGAACAGCGCATGGAGCAGAAGGTCGACCCGGCTCAGGCCGGCGCGGAGCGCGGCGCGAACAATGCGGCCGAGGTGAAGGATGGCGCCCAGGACGCTACGCAAGCCACCAAGAACGCCGCGGCCGAAGTGGGCGACAAGGTCGGCGACGCGATGATCACGACAACGGTGAACGCCGAACTGGCGAAGGATCCGAAGCTGAGCGCGCTGAAGATCAATGTCGACACGGCGGACGGCAAGGTGGCGCTGCGCGGCACCGCGCCGGACGCGGCTTCGCGCGATCGGGCCACCCAACTCGCCTTGGCTGTGAAGGGCGTGGTGAGCGTCGACAACCAGCTCAGGATCGAGGCCGCCAAGAGCTGAGCCTCGCAACGGCCGGTCGATCAGCCGGCGGGCACCGGGCGGTCGGGGCCGCGAAGCGCACTGCGGGCGCGGACTCGAAAGGGTTCGCGCCTGCAGTGCCGTATGCGGGCTGGCCCGGTCAACTGTGCCGTGGCTTGCGCCGTTGAGGAAGTGGTGCGAGGTCGTGCGCGTCTCGCGGGCCGGTCGGCCCGGCGAAGAGTTTTCTATCGGAGGACGCAAGGCCTCGCCGCAGCAGGAGGCCGCCGTATGAGTTCCCTATCCGAAACACGCTACGAGATCCGCTTCCAGTCCCTGTTCCGGGAGGGTTGTGCGCTGACCTTTCCGTGCGATGCGCAGGGCCATGTGCAGATCGACGCGCTGAGCAAGCGCGCGCGCGACAACTACCTGTATGCGCGTGCGGTTGTCGGGCGGGAGTACGCCGCACCGACGGTGCTGGTGCTCGGCACGCACTGAGCGCGTCCGGCGCGGAGGTCGCGGCTGCGGTGCGCCTCGGCCAGGTCAGGGCGCTTCGGCCGGCGTGACGCGGCCGAGGGGGGGCGTTTCAGCCAGCCGCCGCGGACGGCTCCGCGAAGAAGGCGGCATGCGCGGGCTCGGGCAGCGAGCGGCCGGTGCGGGCGGCGCGCTCCAGCACGTGCCAGTGGTAGCGATAGCTCGCGCGATCTTGCAGCAGCCCGCGGTGTGCGATAGGCGCCCAGTCGGCTGCCTGGGCGGCGAGCAGGATGTCGAGCGCCGCCTCGATCTCGGCCGGTACCGGTGCGAAGGCCTCGATGATGGGCCGGATCTGGTTGGGGTGGATGCTCCACATGCGTGAGTAGCCCAGGTCACGGGAAGCGCGAGTGGCCGCCTGTGCGATGGCCTGCGTGTCGCTGTACTCGGTGACCACGCAGTGTGATGGCAGCTTGCCGGCGGCATGGCAGGCTGCCGAGATCTCCAGCTTCGCGCGCAGCACCAGCGGGTGGCTGAACTGCCCCGCCAGGCTCATCCCGAAAGCCGGGATCGCACCGTGGTGGGCCGAGACGAAATCCATCAACCCGAAGGACAGCGATTCGATCGCCGGCAGCGCCGCGATCGCCACCACGTCGCGCAGCGCGCCGTGCGTCTCGACCAGCGCGTGCACCGGGATTGCGCGGCTCACGCCCTGCTCGCGGCAGGCGGCCTCGATCGCGTCGACGGCGTCGCGCAGTTCGTCGATGCTCTGGGCCTTCGGGATCATCAGGTAGGCCAGCCGGTCGCCGGCGCGCGCGAGCAGCGTGTGCACGTCCGCGACGAAACTCGGGTGCGGATACGGATGGACGCGCACGCCGACGCGGCCGTAGCGATTGGCAGCGCTCGTCACCAGCTCGGCCGCGAGCAGCGCGTGCTCGTGTTCGCCACCGACCGGGGCACCGTCTTCCAGGTCGAGCGTGACGTCGAACAGGGCCGTGTCGGCCATCTCCGATTGCAGCGCCAGCGCCTTGCGCATGCGCGGCTCGACGCCGGCATAGTGGTCGCAGACCGGCAGACTCGGGCCGCGCTCGTGCGCACCGAACAGCGCTTGCAGGGGGTGGACGCGGGGGCGGTTCATCGGGGGCAACTCCGTGCTGGATACCGAGGCCGAATGAAAAAGGCCGATCCGTGCGACGGGATCGGCCTCGAGCGGGCGTCGCGAAGGCGAGGGCTCAGAGCAGGTGCTTGACGCCGTCCTGTTCGCCTTGCAGCTCGGCCAGGGTCTTGTTGATGCACTCTTGCGAGAAGGCATCGATGGCGAGGCCTTCGACGATCTTGTACTCGCCGTTGGCGCAGGTGACCGGGAAGCCGAACATCACGTCCTTCGGAATGCCGTACTCGCCGTTCGACGGCACGCCCATCGTGACCCAGGCGCCGTTGGTGCCCAGCGCCCAGTCGCGCATGTGGTCGATCGCCGCATTGGCCGCCGATGCGGCCGACGACAGGCCGCGGGCCTCGATGATCGCCGCGCCGCGCTTGCCGACCGTCGGCAGGAACACGTCCTTGTTCCACACCTGGTCGTTGATCAGGTCCTTCACCGAGGCGCCGTCGATGGTGGCGAAGCGGTAGTCGGCGTACATCGTCGGCGAGTGGTTGCCCCACACGGCCAGCTGCTTGATCGACGACACCGGCTTGCCGGTCTTGGCGGCGATCTGCGAGGCGGCGCGGTTGTGGTCCAGCCGCAGCATGGCGGTGAAGTTCTTGCGCGGCAGGTCCGGCGCGGCCTTCATCGCGATGTAGGCATTGGTGTTGGCCGGGTTGCCGACCACCAGCACCTTGACGTTGCGCGAGGCGACGGCGTTCAGGGCCTTGCCCTGCGCGGTGAAGATGGCGCCGTTGATCGACAGCAGCTCGGCACGCTCCATGCCCGGGCCGCGCGGACGCGAGCCGACCAGCAGCGCGTAGTCGGCGTCCTTGAAGGCGGTCATCGGGTCCCCGTGAGCCTCCATGCCGGCCAGCAGCGGGAAAGCGCAGTCTTCCAGCTCCATCATCACGCCCTTGAGCGCCTTCTGGGCCTTCTCGTCCGGGATCTCCAGCAGTTGCAGGATCACGGGCTGGTCCTTGCCCAGCATTTCGCCGGAGGCGATGCGGAACAGCAGGGCGTAGCCGATCTGGCCAGCAGCACCGGTGACGGCCACGCGGACGGGTTTCTTGCTCATGTCGAAGCTCCGGAAGAAAGGTCAGGGCAGGGAGAGGGCGGCGGGAAGCACACGGCGAGGCAATGCCCCTGCCGGTGACAGCCCACAAGTGTAAAAGCAATCTAAGGGGGAACCCGGGGTGCGTCAACATTCTTATGTCTTATATAAGACATCTTTCATGGGTCTGCTGGACGTTCAGGGGGGCGCTGTGATGCAATCGGCGGCATGGCTGCCGCCCTGCCTTCCCCTTTGCCTGCCGAGGACGCGTCGCTCGAGACGTCGGGGCCGGCCTTCAGTCCGCTGTACCAGCAGATCAAGGCACTGATCACGCGCAGCCTGCAGGGCGGCGAGTGGCGCCCCGGCGAGGCGATCCCGAGCGAGATCGAACTCGCGGCGCGCTACAAGGTGAGTCAGGGCACGGTGCGAAAGGCGATCGACGAACTCGCGACCGAGAACCTGGTGGTGCGCCGCCAGGGCAAGGGCACCTTCGTCGCGACGCACGCCGAGCAGCAGGTGCAGTACCGTTTCCTGCGCCTGGTGCCCGATGCCGAGGGCAAGGTCGGCGTGGTCGAACGACGCTTCCTCGATTGCCGGCGCGTGCGGGCCACGGCCGAGGTGGCGCGCGCGCTGGAGCTCAAGGCGGGCGAAGCGGTGATCCAGGTGCGGCGCCTGCTGTCCTTCGGCGGGCGCCCGGTGGTGCTGGACGACATCTGGCTCAACGGCGCGCTGTTCAAGGGGCTCACGGCCGAGCGGTTGGCCGAATCACGCGGCGCGCTGTATGCCACTTTCGAGACCGAATTCGGCGTGCGGATGATTCGCGCGGAAGAAAAGTTGCGGGCCGTCGCGGCGACAGCCGCGGAGGCGGAACTGCTGCAGGTGGCGCTCGGCGCGCCCTTGCTGAGCGTGGAGCGGCGCACGCTGACCTACGGCGACCGGCCGGTGGAACTGCGCCGCGGCCTCTACGACACGACGATGCATCACTACAGGAACGAGCTGAGCTGAACCGGAACGGAACAGAATCCGGCGTCGGATGCGCCCCGGCTGCAATCCGTCTGCTGCGATGCAACAATGCAATAAACTCGCCGGGTTTCACAGACTAAAACAAGGTACATGGGTATGGCAGACACCAGCGTGAAATCAGGCCGGCCGCGTCCGGTCTACCGCAACATCAACGTGAGCCAGATCGTCGGCTACCGGTTGCCGCCCGCAGGCATCGTGTCGATCCTGCACCGCATCAGCGGCGCCGTGATGTTCCTGCTGCTGCCCTTCATCGTGTGGCTGTTCGACACCAGCCTGAGCTCCGAAATCTCGTACGAGACCTTCACCAGCGCCTTCGTGGCCGGCATCGGGTTCGTGCCGGGCTGGTTCGTCAAGCTGGTGGCGCTGGCGCTGATCTGGGCCTATCTGCTGCACTTCATCGCCGGCGTGCGCCATCTGTGGATGGACATGACGCATGCCGTCAGCAAGGAAGTCGGCCACAGCTCGGCGCTGGTGACTCTCGGGCTCAGCACCGTGTTGACCCTGGCGCTGATGGGCAAGCTGTTCGGCTGGTACTGAGAAGAAGAAAGAACAGAGACAACGCGGATCGATCACCATGACACAGAACTACGGATCCAAGCGCATCGTCGTCGGTGCGCACTACGGCTTGCGCGACTGGCTCAGCCAGCGCGTCACTGCCTCGCTGATGGCGATCTTCACGGTCGTGCTGATCGCGCAGGTGCTGTTCGGCGCGCCGATGGGCTACGAGCGCTGGGCTGCCATCTTTTCGTCGCAGTGGATGAAGGTCTTGACCTTCGTCATCATCGTCTCGCTCGCATGGCACGCCTGGGTGGGCGTGCGCGACATCTGGATGGACTATGTCAAGCCCGTGGGTGTGCGGCTGGTGTTGCAGGTGTTGACGCTCTCGTGGCTGGTCGGCTGCGCCGGCTGGGCGATTCAAGTGCTCTGGAGGCTGTGAAAATGATGCAATCCCTCCCGACGCGCAGGTTCGACGTCGTCATCATCGGTGCCGGCGGCTCCGGCATGCGGGCCTCGTTGCAGCTGGCCCGCGCCGGACTGAACGTGGCCGTGCTGTCCAAGGTGTTCCCGACCCGCTCGCACACCGTGGCGGCGCAGGGCGGTATCGGTGCCTCGCTGGGCAACATGTCCGACGACAACTGGCACTACCACTTCTTCGACACCGTCAAGGGCTCCGACTGGCTCGGCGACCAGGACGCGATCGAGTTCATGTGCCGCGAAGCGCCCAAGGTCGTCTACGAGCTCGAGCACTTCGGCATGCCGTTCGACCGCAACCCGGACGGCACGATCTACCAGCGCCCGTTCGGCGGCCACACGGCCAACTACGGCGAGAAGCCGGTGCAGCGCGCCTGCGCCGCGGCCGACCGCACCGGCCACGCCATGCTGCATACGCTGTACCAGCAGAACGTCAAGGCGCGCACCAACTTCTTCGTCGAGTGGATGGCGCTGGACCTGATCCGCGATGCCGAAGGCGACGTGATCGGCGTCACCGCGCTCGAAATGGAGACCGGCGACGTCCATGTCCTGCAGGGCAAGACCGTGCTGCTCGCGACCGGTGGGGCGGGGCGCATCTTCGCCGCCAGCACCAACGCCTTCATCAACACCGGTGACGGCCTGGGCATGGCGGCCCGTGCCGGCATCCCGCTGGAGGACATGGAGTTCTGGCAGTTCCATCCGACCGGCGTGCACAACGCCGGCGTGCTGCTGACCGAAGGTTGCCGCGGCGAAGGCGCGATCCTGCGCAACAGCAACGGCGAGCGCTTCATGGAACGCTATGCACCGACGCTGAAGGACCTGGCGCCGCGCGACTTCGTGTCGCGCTGCATGGACCAGGAGATCAAGGAAGGGCGCGGCTGCGGTCCGAACAAGGACTACATCCAGCTCGACATGACGCACCTGGGCGGCGAGACCATCCTGAAGCGCCTGCCCAGCGTGTTCGAGATCGGCCACAACTTCGCCAACGTCGACATCACCAAGGAGCCGATCCCGGTGGTGCCGACCATCCACTACCAGATGGGCGGCATCCCGACCAACGTCCACGGCCAGGTGGTGGTGCCGAACAATGGCAAGCCCAATGAGATCGTCAACGGCCTGTACGCGGTCGGCGAGTGCGCCTGCGTCAGCGTGCACGGTGCCAACCGGCTGGGGACGAACTCGCTGCTCGACCTGCTGGTGTTCGGCCGGGCGGCCGGCAACCACATCGTCGAGTTCAACGAGAAGAACAAGTCGCACAAGGCTTTGCCGAAGGACGCCGCCGACCGGACGCTGGCACGGTTGGCCCGTCTGGACGGCAGCCAGAGCGGCGAGTACGCGCAGGACGTGGCCAACGACATCCGCACGACGATGCAGCAGCATGCCGGGGTGTTCCGCACGCAGGCCATCCTCGACGAAGGCGTCACGAAGATCGCCGCCGTGGCGGCGCGCGTCCAGAGCATCGCGCTGAAGGACAAGTCGAAGGTCTTCAACACGGCCCGCATCGAAGCGCTGGAAGTCGAGAACCTGATCGAGGCCGCGCAGGCCACCATCGTGTCGGCGGCGGCGCGCAAGGAAAGCCGCGGTGCGCACACCGTCAACGACTACGGCGACACGGCGGAGCATCCGAACGGCCGCAACGATGCCGTGTGGATGAAGCACACCCTCTGGTACAGCGAAGGCAACCGGCTCGACTACAAGCCGGTCAACCTGAAGCCGCTGTCGGTCGAGTCGATCCCCCCCAAGGTCCGCACGTTCTGATCCCTCAGAGCCGAGCGCCCCAGGAAGCGAGAACATGAGCAAGCGCACTTTCCAGATCTACCGCTACGACCCGGACACCGACGCCAAGCCGTACATGCAGACGCTCGAGGTCGAACTCGACGGTTCCGAGCGCATGCTGCTCGACGCCTTGAACAAGCTCAAGGCGGTCGATCCGAGCCTGAGCTTTCGCCGCTCCTGCCGCGAGGGCGTGTGCGGCTCCGACGCGATGAACATCAACGGCAAGAACGGCCTGGCCTGTCTGACCAACATGCGCAGCCTGCCGGGCACCGTGGTGCTCAAGCCGCTGCCCGGGCTGCCGGTGATCCGCGACCTGATCGTGGACATGACGCAGTTCTTCAAGCAGTACAACTCGATCAAGCCCTACCTCGTCAATGACGAGGTGCCGCCCGAGAAGGAGCGCCTGCAGTCGCCCGAGGAGCGCGACGAGCTCAACGGCCTGTACGAGTGCATCCTGTGCGCGAGCTGTTCGACCTCCTGCCCGAGCTTCTGGTGGAACCCCGACAAGTTCGTCGGCCCGGCCGGCCTGCTGCAGGCCTACCGCTTCATCGCCGACAGCCGCGACCAGGACACCGCGGCGCGCCTCGACAACCTCGAGGACCCGTACCGGCTGTTCCGCTGCCACACGATCATGAACTGCGTCGATGTCTGCCCCAAGGGCCTGAACCCGACCAAGGCGATCGGCAAGATCAAGGAATTGATGGTGCGCCGCGCCGTTTGACCTCGACAGGCATGTCCGCATGACGCCCGCACTCGACGACCCGCTGCTGAGCGCCGCTGCCCTGAGCAAGCTGCGCTGGCGTTGCCGGCGCGGGCTGCTCGAGAACGACCTGTTCATCGAACGTTTTTTCGTCCGGCATGAAGGCTCGCTGACGCAGCGCCAGGCGCTGGGCCTGGAGGCGCTGATGGACCTGGCCGACAACGACCTGCTGGATCTGCTCCTTGCGCGCAAGGAGCCCGAGGCTGCGCTCGACCGGCCCGAAGTGCAGCTGGTGCTCGGCCAGCTGCGCATGCCGCGATCGGTTTGAGGCGCCGCTGCGCCTGTTCATTTTCGTCCCTCGCTCTTTGCCCCTCGTCTCTCCAGAAGTCTCTAGCCAAGGAACTGCCATGACACCGTCCGACGTGAAAGCCACCCTGTCGTTCTCCGACGGCAGCCCGAGCATGGAATTGCCGATCTACAAGGGCAGTGTGGGCCCGGACGTGATCGATATCCGCAAGCTGTACGCCCAGACCGGAAAGTTCACCTACGACCCGGGTTTCCTGAGCACGGCCTCCTGCCAGTCCGCCATCACCTACATCGACGGCGACAAGGGCGAACTGCTGTACCGCGGCTACCCGATCGAGCAGCTGGCCGAGAACTGCGATTTCCTCGAGACCTGTTACCTGCTGCTCAATGGCGAGTTGCCGAGCGCCGCCGAGAAGGCGAAGTTCGTCAAGACGGTCAACGGCCACACGATGGTCAACGAGCAGATGCAGTTCTTCCTGCGCGGCTTCCGTCGTGACGCGCACCCGATGGCCGTGCTGACCGGCTTGGTGGGCGGGCTGTCGGCCTTCTATCACGACAGCACCGACGTGCAGAACCCCGAGCATCGCGCGATCGCCGCGATCCGCCTGATCGCGAAGATGCCGACGCTGGTCGCGATGGCCTACAAGTACTCGATCGGCCAGCCCTACATCTACCCCAAGAACGAGCTGAGCTACACCTCGAACTTCATGCGCATGATGTTCGGCACGCCCTGCGAGGAATACGAGCCGAACGACGTGCTGGTGCGCGCGATGGACCGCATCTTCATCCTGCACGCCGACCACGAGCAGAACGCGTCGACCTCGACGGTGCGCCTGTGCGGCAGCTCCGGCACCAACCCCTTTGCCGCCATCGCGGCCGGCGTGGCCTGCCTGTGGGGGCCCGCCCACGGGGGCGCCAACGAAGCCTGCCTGAACATGCTGGAGGACATCCAGAAGATGGGCGGCGTGGCCAAGGTCGGCAAGTTCATCGAACAGGTCAAGGACAAGAACTCGGGCGTGCGCCTGATGGGCTTCGGGCACCGTGTCTACAAGAACTACGACCCGCGTGCCAAGCTGATGCGCGAAACCTGCCACGAGGTGCTCGGCGACCTGGGCCTGAACAACGACCCGCTGTTCAAGCTGGCGATGGAGCTGGAGAAGATCGCGCTGGAAGACGACTACTTCGTCTCGCGCAAGCTCTATCCGAACGTCGACTTCTACTCCGGCATCGTGCAGCGCGCGATCGGCATCCCGGTGACCTTGTTCACCGCCGTCTTCGCACTGGCCCGCACGGTCGGCTGGATCGCGCAGCTCAACGAGATGATCGGCGACCCGGAGTACAAGATCGGCCGGCCGCGCCAGCTGTTCGTCGGCGCCACCGCCCGCAACGTCAAGCCGATTGACCAGCGCATTTGACGCCGGATCCGCTCTGTTCAATGGAACCCCGGCCTCGCGCCGGGGTTTCTTGTTGTTGACGCCTAAAATCATGGGTATGGGACGCACTCTGTACGACAAGCTGTGGGACGAGCACGTCGTCCATTCCGAGGACGACGGCACCGCCGTGCTCTACATCGACCGGCATCTGGTGCACGAGGTGACGAGTCCCCAGGCCTTCGAGGGCCTGGACCTGGCCGGCCGCAAGATCTGGCGGCTGTCGGCCAACCTGGCGGTCAGCGACCACAACGTGCCGACCACCGATCGATCGGCCGGCATCGCCGATCCCGTCTCCCGCCTGCAGGTCGACACGCTGGACGCCAACTGCGATCGCTACGGCATCACGCAGTTCAAGATGAACGACCGGCGCCAGGGCATCGTCCACGTGATCGGGCCGGAGCAGGGCGCCACGCTGCCCGGCATGACGGTCGTGTGCGGCGACTCGCACACCAGCACGCACGGCGCTTTCGGTGCACTGGCGCATGGCATCGGCACCAGCGAGGTGGAGCACGTGCTGGCCACGCAGACGCTGCTCGCCAAGAAGGCGAAGAACATGCTGGTCAAGGTCGACGGCGTGCTTGCGCCGGGCTGCAGTGCCAAGGACATCGTGCTGGCGATCATCGGCAAGATCGGCACCGCCGGCGGCAACGGCTACACGATCGAGTTCGGTGGCTCGGCCATCCGGGCGTTGAGCATGGAGGGCCGCATGACGGTGTGCAACATGGCCATCGAGGCCGGTGCGCGCGCTGGCCTGGTGGCGGTGGATGACACGACCATCCAGTACGTGAAGGGTCGGCCGTTCTCGCCAGCGGGTGTGGAGTGGGATCACGCCGTCGGCTACTGGCGAACGCTGCGCTCCGACCCGGACGCGCCTTTCGACCGCGTGGTCGAACTCGACGCGGCACAGATCTCGCCGCAGGTCACCTGGGGCACCTCGCCCGAGATGGTGCTGGCGATCACCGACCGCGTGCCGGATCCCGACCACGAAAAGGACGCCAACAAGCGCGGCGCGATCGAGCGCGCGCTGGCCTACATGGCGCTGGAGCCGAACAAGCCGATCGGCGACATCCGCATCGACAAGGTCTTCATCGGCTCGTGCACCAACTCGCGCATCGAGGATCTGCGCGAGGCGGCAGCGGTCGTCAGGCGCGTCGGCGGCCGCATCGCGGTGAACGTGAAGCTGGCGCTGGTCGTGCCCGGCTCGGGCCTCGTGAAGGCGCAGGCCGAGCGCGAAGGGCTCGATGCGGTGTTCAAGGCTGCCGGCTTCGAATGGCGCGAGCCGGGCTGCTCGATGTGCCTGGCGATGAACGCCGACCGGCTCGAGCCCGGCGAGCGCTGTGCCTCCACCAGCAACCGCAACTTCGAAGGCCGCCAGGGCGCCGGCGGTCGCACCCACCTCGTGAGCCCGGCGATGGCCGCCGCCGCGGCGATGGAAGGGCACTTCGTCGACGTCCGGCGCATCGCCTGAGATCGATTGCCGGCTTCCCGCCTCCTCGACACCGAATCCCCGAACCTCCGATCATCATGCAGCCGTTTCGTATGCACAGAGGGCTGGTCGCGCCGATCGACCGCGAGAACGTCGATACCGACGCGATCATCCCGAAGCAGTTCCTGAAATCGATCAAGCGCACCGGCTTTGGCGTGAACCTGTTCGACGAGTGGCGCTACCTTGACCACGGCGAGCCGGAGCAGGACGCCGGCATGCGGCGGCCCAATCCGGACTTCGTGCTCAACCAGCCGCGCTACGGGGGAGCCTCGGTGCTGCTCGCGCGCAAGAACTTCGGCTGCGGATCGAGCCGCGAGCACGCGCCGTGGGCGATCGACCAGTACGGCTTTCGGGCGCTGATCGCGCCGAGCTTCGCCGACATCTTCTTCAACAACTGCTTCAAGAACGGCCTGCTGCCGATCGTGCTGCCCGAGCAGCAGGTGGCGCGGCTGTTCGACGAGGTGGCGGCTTTCGTCGGCTACGAACTCACGATCGATCTGGAGCGCCAGGTCGTCGTCAAACCCGACGGCAGCGAACTGGCGTTCGAGGTCGAGCCCTTCCGCAAGCACTGCCTGCTGGGCGGCCTGGACGACATCGGTCTGACCTTGCGCCATGCCGACAAGATCCGCGCCTACGAGGCCGAACGCCTGCTGCGCAAGCCGTGGCTGGCGCATTCGCTGTAGGGGTGGGGATGGGCGCAGCCGACTCGCGCGTGTTCCGGGTTCTGCTGCGCCATTGGTGGTTGGCCCTGTTGCTGATGGGCGTGAGTTTCGTGCTGTTCGGCATCGCGTCGCTGAACCTGTTGGCGGTGCTGCAGGCGAACCTGCGTTTCTTGCTGGAGCACGGCGTGGATGCGGTGCGTGAAGGGGCGCTGCAGCAGCTGCTGGAGCTGGTCGCCTACGGCTATGCGGCGGCGGCGTTTTACGTGATTTTCAAGGTGTGCGAGAAGGCGCTGGTCGTGCGCATCACGCACCGCAAAGAGGATTGAGCATGAAGATCGCCGTGTTGCCGGGTGACGGCATCGGTCCGGAAATCGTCGATGAAGCCGTCAAGGTGCTGCACGCGCTCGATCTGCGTTTCGAGCTGGAGGCGGCGCCGGTCGGCGGTGCCGCCTACGAGGCGGCAGGCCATCCGCTGCCGGAGAGCACGCTGAAGCTCGCGCAGGCGGCCGATGCGGTGCTGTTCGGCGCCGTCGGCGACTGGAAGTACGACAAGCTCGACCGCCCGTTGCGCCCCGAGCAGGCCATCCTGGGGCTGCGCAAGCATCTGGGCCTGTTCGCCAACTTTCGCCCGGCGATCTGCTACCCGCAGCTGACCCATGCGTCGAGCCTGAAGCCCGAACTGGTGGCGGGGCTGGACATCCTGATCATCCGCGAACTGACCGGCGACATCTACTTCGGTCAGCCGCGCGGTCGCCGCAGCGCACCCGATGGTCATTTCCCCGGAGCCGAGGAAGCCTACGACACGATGCGCTACAGCCGCCCGGAGATCGAGCGCATCGCGCACGTCGCCTTCCAGGCGGCGCGCAAGCGCGGCGGCAAGCTGACCAGCGTCGACAAGTCCAACGTGCTGGAGACCTTCCAGTTCTGGAAGGACGTGGTGACCGAGGTGCACGGCCAGTATCCGGACATCAAGCTCGACCACCTGTACGTCGACAACGCCGCGATGCAACTGGTGAAGGCGCCCAAGGCTTTCGACGTCATCGTCACCGGCAACATGTTCGGCGACATCCTCAGCGACGAGGCGGCGATGCTGACCGGCTCGATCGGCATGCTGCCCAGTGCCTCGCTGAATGCGAAGAACCAGGGCCTGTACGAACCCAGCCACGGCAGCGCGCCCGACATCGCCGGCAAGGGCGTCGCCAACCCGCTGGCCACGATTCTCAGCGCGGCCATGATGCTGCGTTACAGCCTGAACCAGCCGCAAGCGGCGGCGCGCGTCGAGGCGGCCGTACAGGCCGTGCTGGAGGACGGCCTGCGCACCGGCGACATCCACAGCGAGGGCACGCGCAAGATCGGCACGAAGGAGATGGGCGACGCCGTGGTCGCCCGCCTCAAAGCGCAGGGCTGAACTCTGCCGGTGGGCGCGGTGCCGGTGCGCCGCGAATGGAATTCGAACTTTTTGTGAGCGAGAGATTGAGATGGCAACGACCGTAGTGGGCCTGGTGGGCTGGCGGGGCATGGTGGGTTCGGTGCTGCTGGATCGCATGCAGGCCGAAGGCGACTTCGCCCTGATCGAGCCGGTGTTCTTCAGCACCAGTAACGCCGGCGGCAAGGCGCCATCGATGGCCAGGAACGAGACGACGCTGAAGGATGCGCGTGACATCGAAGCGCTCAAGCGCTGCGATATCGTCATCACCGCGCAGGGCGGCGACTACACGACCGAGGTGTTCACCCCGTTGCGTGCTGCGGGCTGGAAGGGCCACTGGATCGACGCCGCCTCGACGCTGCGCATGAAGGACGATGCCGTCATCATCCTCGACCCGGTCAACCTGCCCGTCATCAAGAATGCGCTGGCCAAGGGCGAGCGCAACTGGATCGGCGGCAACTGCACGGTCAGCTGCATGCTGATGGGTGTCGGTGCGCTGTTCAAGGCCGGGCTGGTCGAGTGGATGAGCTCGATGACCTACCAGGCGGCCTCCGGCGGCGGCGCGCAGCACATGCGCGAGTTGCTAACGCAGTTCGGCACGCTGAACACCGAAGTCCGGGCCCTGCTCGACGACCCGAAGAGCGCGATCCTCGAGATCGACCGCCGCATCATCGACAAGCAGCGCAGCCTGTCGGCCGAGGAGACGCAACACTTCGGCGTGCCGCTGGGCGGCTCGCTCATCCCGTGGATCGACAAGGACCTCGGCAACGGCGTGAGCCGGGAAGAATGGAAGGGCTTTGCCGAGACCAACAAGATTCTCGGCATCGGCGAGGGCTTCGGCACGCCGGCGATCCCGGTCGACGGATTCTGCGTGCGCGTCGGCGCGATGCGCTGCCACAGCCAGGCACTGACCTTCAAGCTCAGGAAAGACGTGCCGCTCGCCGATGTCGAGGCCCTCATCGCGCAGGACAACGAGTGGGTCAAGCTGGTGCCGAACACACGCGAGGCGACGATCCGCGACCTGACCCCGGTGGCGGTGACCGGCACGCTGGGCATCCCGGTGGGCCGCGTGCGCAAGCTGGCGATGGGGCCGGAGTATCTGGGTGCCTACACCATCGGAGACCAGTTGCTGTGGGGGGCCGCAGAACCCTTGCGGCGTATGCTGCGCATCCTGCTCGAGGCGTGAGGCGCCGACGGCCATTGCATCGAGCGGCTTGCGTGCGTTGCAGGGCGACAACGAAGCTGCGTGGCGCGCGACAGCCACCACGTTGGAACGAATGTCACGCGGAGCATGAGCTTGTCAGCGTATCCTCTTGATGTTATTGTGATTTCGATAAATTCACCTCGGTTTGTCGGGCATGCTGCTTCGACATCGGGGGGCTACGAGGAGCGTCACGCGACGCTCGGATCTCGCATTTGGGAGGCGCCTTGAAAGAACGTAAGAACCGCGTCGGGCAGGCTCGTGCACCCAGAACCCTGAACGCCATCGCTGCTGCAGCACTGGCGGTCTCTGCTTGGATGCCGATAGACGCGGCTGCGCTGGGCTTGGGGCGTCTGTCCGTGCAATCGTCCCTCGGCGAAGCGCTGAGGGCCGAGATCGACGTGACGGCGTTGACGCCCGAAGAGGCGTCCAGCCTGAAGGTGCACATTGCGCCGCCGGACGCTTACCGCGCGGCGGGTGTCGACTACAACGCAGCCCTGGCCTCCGCCAGCGTGACACTGCAGCGGCGTGCCGACGGCCGGCCCTATCTGCGCGTCATGGGCGACCGTCCTGTCGGTGAGCCCTTCGTCGATGTGATCCTCGAACTGAACTGGTCGTCAGGACGGCTGGTGCGCGAGTTCACCATGTTGTTCGATCCGCCGGCCACGCGGGCTGCCGCACCGGCCTCGGCGCCAACGGTCATCTCGCCGGCGCCGTCCTCTTCGACCGCTGCGGCGCCGCTGCCGCCGCGCGCTGCGGCGCCCAGTCCGTCGCCCGCGGCAGCGCCGGCTCCCGCGCCTGCACCGCGTCCTGCCGCGGCTCCGGCGCTTCGCGCTGCAGCCGAGCCGTCTGCGTCCGCTGCGACCGAATACCGCGTCAAGGCGGGCGATACGCTTTACCGCATCGCCAGTCGCACTCAGCAGCCGGGTGTTTCGCTGGATCAGATGCTCGTGTCGCTCTATCGCAGCAACCCGGACGCCTTCCTCGGCAACAACATGAACCGGCTCAAGGCCGGTGCGGTGCTCACCGTGCCCAGTGCCGACCAGGGCAAGGCGGTCTCGCCGTCGGACGCGCGGCAGGTGATCCAGGCGCAGAGCGCCGACTTCGGTGCCTATCGCGAGAAGCTCGCCGGTGGCGTGCCGACCACGGTTGCTCAGGACAGCAGCCGCTCCGCTGCCGGCAAGGTGCAGGCGGAAGTCCAGGATCGCAAGACCGCCAGCGGCGGGGCTCCCGACAAGCTGACCTTGAGCAAGGGTGCGGTCGGCGCCAGCAAGCCCGGCCCGGAAGATCAGTTGGCCAAGGGGCGCGAACAGAAGGACAGCTCCACCCGCGTCGCCGAGTTGTCCAAGAACGTTGAAGAGCTGAAGAAGCTGCAGGGCGCGGCGGCGGCCGGGTCGGCGGCTTCGGCCGGGGCCGCGAAGCCCGGGGCGCTCGCCGTGCCCGCTCCGACGGTCGTGCCGCCGGCGCCCAAGCCGGCGCCTGTCCCCACTCCGACACCGCCAGCACCCGCACCTGCGCCTGCGCCGGTTCCCAGCCCCGCGCCGGCTGCGAGCGCCGAGGCGCCGGCGGTCGTGGCGTCCGCTCCAGCCACGGTCGCAGAGCCGCCTGTGGCTGCGCCCTCTTCGCCCGCGCCGGCAGCCGCCGCCAGCGAGCCGGCAGTGGCACCTGCTCCGACGCCGACACAAGGGCCGAGCTTCATCGACGGTCTGCTCGAGAACCCGCTGCTGTTGCCGGGCGCGGGCGTGCTGGTTGCGCTTCTCGCGGGGTTCGGCTTCTACCGCATGCGGCAGGGTAAGCGGGACAGCGGGGAGACCTCGTTCCTCGAGAGCCGTCTGCAGCCCGACTCGTTCTTCGGCGCCAGTGGTGGACAGCGCGTGGACACCCGCGATGCAACCGGCGTCCCGTCGTCGATGAGCTACTCGCTGAGCCAGCTCGATGCGATCGGCGATGTCGATCCGGTGGCCGAAGCCGATGTGTACCTTGCCTATGGTCGCGATCTGCAAGCCGAGGAAATCCTGAAGGAAGCCATGCGCTCGAGCCCCGAGCGCATGGCCATCCGCCTGAAGCTGCTCGAGGTGTACGCGAAGCGACGCGACACGAAGGGCTTCGAATTGTTGGCGACGCAGCTCTATGCGCTGACCGGCGGTGAGGGTGAGGATTGGACGCGTGCCCAGCAGCTCGGTGTGGGTATCGATCCCGAGAACCCGATGTACCAGCCGGGCGGACGCCCGCCCGGCGTTTCGGCCGATGGTGGTGCGGTGGTCGAGGCGCTCGGTGCCAGCACGATGCCCCAGTCGGTGTTGCCGTCGCCCTCGCGCTTCGATGCACAGCGCTCCGAGATCCTCGAGGATCCGGGTGTCGACCTGGATCTGGACGTCTCGGTCCCCGGCGCGCTGGACGAGACCCCGAGGTCGATGCCGGAGCGCACGCAACCGCTCCCGACCGCGGCGGCTGGGGATCTCGGTTTCGACTTCGAGCTGCCGTCGCTGTCGCTCGATGCCCCATCGGACCCGGCCGCGACGCCGGGAGTCGAACAGGCCCTGCCGGACCTCGGCAACTTCGATCTGCCGGGTGACGTGGCGACCGACGAGGCGCTCGCGCGCAAGCTCGAACTCGCCGAGGAGTTCCGCCAGATCGGTGATCTCGAGGGCGCGCGCGACCTGCTTCAGGAAGTCGTGGCCCGCTCCAGCGGCACGCTCAAGACCAAGGCCCAGAGCATGCTGAAGGACATCGGCTGAACCGGGCCGGTTCGGTCGCACTGCACTTGCCGGGCTCCGGGCCATGCGTTTGGCCCTGGGCCTGAGCTACCGGGGCAACGCCTATTTCGGTTGGCAGAGTCAGCCGGGGGGACGCACGGTGCAGGACCGGCTCGAGGCGGCGCTGTCGCGCTTTGCCGACCGGCCGCTGCGCACCGTGTGCGCCGGGCGCACCGATACCGGCGTGCATGCGCTCAATCAGGTGATCCACCTCGACACCGGGATCGAGCGCGAGCCCTTCTCGTGGGTGCGTGGCACCAACCGCTACCTGCCCGACGACATTGCAGTGCAATGGTGCCGGCCCGTCGGCGACGGCTTCCACGCGCGCAACAGCGCGCGCGGCAGGCGCTATGCCTACTTGTTGCTGGAGTCGGCGGTCCGGCCTGCGATCGAGGTGGGCGCCGTGGGCTGGGTGTTCCGGCCGCTCGATGCCGAGGCGATGCGGGCGGCGGCCGCCCACCTGATCGGCGAGCACGATTTCAGCGCCTTTCGATCGGCCGAGTGCCAGGCGGCCAGTCCCGTGAAGACCTTGCGGCGCATCGAAATCGTTCGCCGCGGTGCCTACTGGCGCTTCGAGTTCGAGGCCAGCGCCTTCCTGCACCACATGGTGCGCAACCTGATGGGTTGCCTGCTGGCCGTGGGGCAGGGTGCACGCGCGCCGCAATGGCTGGCCGAGGTGCTGGCCGGGCGAGACCGTAGACTGGCGGCGCCCACCTTTGCCCCGGACGGGCTGTACTTCCTCGGGCCGCACTACGATGCAGGCCTCGACCTGCCCGAACGCACACCGGCCTTCGATTGGTTGCCTTGAGCACCCCATGCGCACCCGCATCAAGATCTGTGGCCTGACCCGAGAGGCCGATGTCGACGCGGCCGTCGAGGCCGGTGCCGACGCGGTCGGCTTCGTGCTGTACGCGAAGAGCCCGCGCGTCGTCACGCTGGAGCGGGCCGCAGCCCTGGCGCGGCGGCTGCCTCCCTTCGTCATGCCGGTCGGCTTGTTCGTGAATGCGGCACCGGGCGAAATCGCTGCGGCCTGCCAGGCGATCCCCGCAGTCCTGCTGCAGTTCCACGGCGACGAGACGCCGGCGCAGTGCGATGCCGCCGGGCGACCCTATCTCCGGGCCGCCCGCATGGCGCCGGGTTTCGATTTGTTAAACTTTGCGCAGCAGTTCTCGAACGCCCAGGCCCTGCTGCTCGACGCTCACGTCGACGGCTATGGCGGCGGCGGAAAGGTCTTCGATTGGTCACTCGTTCCCTCCGGCGTCACCCGTCCGCTCGTTTTGTCTGGTGGGTTGAATGCTGCCAACGTGACCGATGGGGTGCTGAAGGTGCGGCCCTGGGCCGTTGACGTGAGTTCCGGCGTGGAAAGTGCGAAGGGCATCAAGGATGCCGCAGCCGTCCGCCGGTTTTGCGAGGCAGTGCGCGAGGCCGATGCCCGCGTCGCCGCCAGCGCGATCTGACACCTTCATTTGCACCCATGTTGAACTACCAGCAACCCGATGCCAGCGGCCATTTCGGCCGCTACGGCGGCAGCTTCGTCGCCGAAACCCTGATCCATGCGCTCGATGAGTTGAAGGCGACCTACGCGCGCTACCGCAACGACGCCGAGTTCGTGGCCGAGTTCAAGTACGAACTCGCGCATTTCGTCGGCCGGCCGAGCCCGATCTACCATGCCGCGCGCATGAGCCGCGAGCTCGGCGGCGCGCAGATCTACCTCAAGCGCGAAGACCTGAATCACACCGGCGCGCACAAGATCAACAACACCATCGGCCAGGCCCTGCTCGCCCGGCGCATGGGCAAGCCGCGCGTGATCGCCGAGACGGGCGCCGGCCAGCACGGCGTGGCCACGGCCACCGTCTGTGCCCGTTACGGCATGGAGTGCGTGGTCTACATGGGCAGCGAGGACGTGAAGCGCCAATCGCCCAACGTCTACCGCATGCACCTGCTGGGCGCGAAGGTGGTGCCAGTGGAGAGCGGCAGCCGGACGCTGAAGGACGCGCTGAACGAGGCGCTGCGCGACTGGGTCACCAACGTCGAGAACACCTTCTACATCATCGGCACGGTCGCCGGCCCGGCGCCGTATCCGGAGATGGTGCGCGACTTCCAGAGCGTCATCGGCGAGGAATGCCTGACGCAGATGCCGGCGATGGCGGGCCGCCAGCCCGATGCGGTGATCGCCTGCGTCGGCGGCGGCAGCAACGCGATGGGCATCTTCTATCCCTACATCCGGCACGAGGACGTGCGGTTGATCGGCGTCGAGGCGGCCGGCCACGGGCTCGACAGCGGCAAGCACGCCGCCAGCCTCAGCGCCGGCTCGCCCGGCGTGCTGCACGGCAACCGCACTTACCTGTTGCAGGACGCGAACGGCCAGATCATCGAGACGCACTCGATCTCGGCCGGGCTCGACTACCCCGGCGTCGGTCCCGAGCACGCCTACCTGAAGGACATCGGGCGGGCCGAGTACGTCGGCATCACCGACGACGAGGCGCTGCAGGCCTTCCACCGCCTGTGCCGCACCGAAGGCATCATCCCGGCGCTGGAATCGAGCCATGCGGTGGCCTATGCGATGAAGCTGGCCCCGACGATGCGCCCTGACCAGTGCCTGCTGGTCAACCTGTCCGGTCGCGGCGACAAGGACATCGGCACCGTCGCCGACCTGTCCGGCGCCGATTTCTACGACCGGCCGTCGTCGCGCGGCGAGAAGGTGAAGCAATGAGCCGCATCGCTGCCACCTTCGAGCGCCTGCGTGCACGGCGCCGCACGGCACTCATTCCCTACATCACGGCCGGCGATCCCTATGCCGACGCCACCGTCGACATCATGCTGGCAATGGCCGAGGCCGGTGCCGACGTGATCGAACTCGGCGTGCCGTTCTCCGACCCGATGGCCGACGGTCCGGTGATCCAGAAGGCCTCGGAGCGGGCGCTGGCCAAGGGCATCGGCATGGGTCAGGTGCTGGCGATGGTGCGCGGTTTTCGCGCGCGCAACGACGCTACACCGGTCGTGCTGATGGGCTATGCGAACCCGGTCGAGCGCTACGGCATCGAGCGTTTCGTCGCGGACGCCAAGGCGGCCGGCGTCGACGGCGTGCTGGTGGTCGACTATCCGCCCGAGGAGTGCGAGGCCTTCGCCTCGCAACTGCAGGGCGCGGGGCTCGACCCGATCTTCCTGCTCGCCCCGACCTCGACCGAGCGGCGCATGAAGGACGTGGGCCGCATCGCGCGCGGCTACGTCTACTACGTGTCGCTCAAGGGCGTGACCGGGGCCGGCCACCTGGACACGGATGCGGTGTCGAAGATGCTGCCGCGCATCCGCGAGCATGTGAAGGTGCCGGTCGGCGTGGGCTTCGGCATCCGCGACGCCGCCACGGCCCAGGCGCTGGCGGCGGTGGCCGATGCCGTCGTCATCGGCTCGCGCATCGTGCAGTTGCTGGAGACCGAGCCCCGCGAGAACGTCGCTGCGGCCGGTGCTGCATTCATTGCCTCGATACGCGAGGCGCTAGATTCAACCGAAGGAGTGCGTGCATGAGTTGGCTCGAGAAACTGCTGCCGCCGAAGATCCAGCCCACCGACCCGACCGAGCGCCGCTCGGTGCCCGAGGGACTGTGGATCAAGTGCCCTGCCTGCGAGACGGTGCTCTACAAGACCGACCTGGAACAGAACGCCTACGTCTGCCCGAAATGCGCCCATCACCACCGCGTCGGTGCGCGCGAGCGTCTCGACAAGTTCCTCGATCCCGAGGGCCGCTACGAACTGGCGCAGGAAGTCGTGCCGGTCGATCCGCTGAAGTTCAAGGACAGCAAGAAGTACCCCGAGCGCCTGAAGCAGGCGATGGAAGCCACCGGCGAAACCGACGCGCTGGTGGTCATGGGCGGCGCGGTCCACACGCTGCCGATCGTGGCGGCGGCCTTCGAGTTCGATTTCATGGGCGGCTCGATGGGCTCGGTCGTCGGTGAACGCTTCGTGCGCGGGGTCGAGGCAGCGATCGACCAGAAGACGCCATTCATCTGCTTCACCGCGACCGGCGGCGCGCGCATGCAGGAAGGTCTGCTGTCGCTGATGCAGATGGCCAAGACCAATGCTGCGCTGACGCGGCTCGCGAAGGCGAAGCTGCCCTACATCAGCGTGCTGACCGATCCGACCATGGGCGGCGTGTCGGCCGGCTTCGCGTTCATGGGCGATGTGGTGATCGCCGAGCCCAAGGCGCTGATCGGTTTCGCCGGTCCGCGGGTCATCGAGAACACCGTGCGCGAGAAACTGCCCGAAGGCTTCCAGCGCAGCGAGTTCCTGATGAACAAGGGCGCACTCGACATGATCGTCGACCGCCGCGAGCTGCGCGGCACGGTGGCGCGTGCGCTGGCGATGCTGCAGCGGCAGAGCGCCGACGCCGTGGCCTGAGTGGTGCCGCCGGCCGCGACCTGCTGCGACCATCCTGCGAGGCAGGCGCAGCCGGCTTGGGGCGGTCCGGCGCTCGGCTGAGTCCCTGCTGCTGCACCTGGCGGCGCGAGCCACCGGCGCGGCAAGGGGCGGCTGCGGCCGCCCTTGTGTTTGGTCGTTCCGTCCCACTTACCATCGCGCTCCATGACGACCCCGTCCACGCTCGCAGACTGGCTGGCCCACTGCGAGCGCCTGCACCCCAAGACCATCGACCTCACGCTGGAGCGTGTGCAACGCGTGCGCGAGCGCCTGGGCGTCGGCTTCGAGTGCCCGGTGTTCACGGTGGCCGGCACCAACGGCAAAGGCTCGACCTGCGCGATGCTCGAGGCGATCCTGCTGCAGTCGGGTTACCGCGTCGGCGTCTACACGTCGCCGCACCTGGTGCACTTCGAGGAGCGCTGCCGCGTGGGCGGCGAGAGCGTCGAAGCGGCGGCGCTGCTGCCGCACTTCGCGGCGGTCGAGGCCGCGCGCCAGGGCGAAACCCTGACCTACTTCGAGTTCACCACGCTCGTGATCCTGCGCCTGCTCGGCCAGGCTGCGCTCGATGCGGTGGTGCTGGAGGTCGGTCTGGGCGGGCGTCTCGACGCGGTCAACTCGATCGACACCGACTGTGCCATCCTCACCAGCATCGACCTCGATCACATGGACTACCTGGGGGCCGATCGCGAGACGATCGGCCGTGAAAAGGCCGGCATCCTGCGCATCGGCCGGCCGGCCATCGTGAGCGATCCGCTGCCCCCGCAGAGCGTGCTCGACCGGGCCCGCGAGATCGGTGCGGACCTGTGGCGCTTCGGGCAGGACTTCAGCTACCGGGGCGACAAGCAGCAGTGGGGCTGGGCCGGACGCCTGCGCCGCCACAACGGCCTGGCGTACCCGGCGCTGCGCGGTGCCAATCAGTTGCTCAATGCCTCGGGGGTGCTGGCCGCGCTCGAGGCGCTGCGCGACCGCTTGCCGGTCACGGCGCAAGCCGTGCGCAACGGCCTGGCGATGGTCGAACTGCCCGGGCGCTTCCAGATCGTGCCGGGAGCGCCGACGCTGGTGCTCGATGTGGCGCACAACCCGCATGCAGTGGCCACGCTGGCCGAGAACCTCGACCAGATGGGCTTTTACCCGTGCACGCATGCAGTGTTCGGCGCCATGAAGGACAAGGATATCGAGACCATGTTCGCGCGGCTGCTGCCCCTGGTCGATCGCTGGTATTTCAGCGACCTGCCGACGCCCCGCGCCGCGACGGCGCAGGAGCTCCGGGCCCTGCACGCGCGCGCCCTGGCCGCGCGCGCGCCGCAGGCGACGCCGCTGCCACCGCAGGTGCAGTCCAGCGAGCACCCGGCACCCCGCGCGGCGCTCGTCGCGGCTCTCGATGCGGCAGACCCCGCTGATAGAATCGTGGTGTTCGGATCGTTCTTCACCGTCGGTGGTGTGCTCGAGAACGGGCTGCCACGCCGCACTGCCAAGCATCTGGGTTGACATTGCGGCCGCGGGCCCGATATGCAGGCGTCGCGGCCCGCATCGCGGAACCATCGCAGGGCGTTGCGCTTGCCGTCGCTCTCATCCCGGAAGCCTCCACGCATGGGTCTGCTGTCCTTCTTTCATCGCAAGCCCGAGACCGGGTCCGCTGCGGTTCCGACCGACCCCGATTCGGTCGAACTCGCCCGCCGCCGCGCGCGGCGGCGCCTGGTCGGTGCGGCGGTGCTGGTCGTGCTGGGAGTCGTGGGCTTTCCGCTGTTGTTCGATACCGCACCGCGGCCCCTGTCGAGCGACATCCCGATCGACATCCCGCGCAAGGAGGCCGTGCCTCCTCTGGCTGCCAAGCCGGCTGCGAATCCTCCTGCGGCCGCAGCGCCGGCGCCGAAGGACGACCCTGTCGTGACCGAGAACGCCGCCGATGCCGGCCGCGAAGTTGCCGCGCCCGCTGTCGAGTCCAAGGTCGCTGCGGCGGCTCCACCAGACAAACCAGTCGAAAAGCGAGTCGAGAAGAGCGCCGACAGGAAGCCCGAGCCCGCAGCGGGCAAGGCGGCCACGCCACTCAGGCCGGCCGAGTCCGCCCGGGCCCGCGCCGCGCTCGAAGGCAAGCCGGTTGCGGCGGCCAAGCCCGAGGTCGCAGGCAAAGCAGTGGACGGCGCGACGCGCTTCGTGGTGCAGGTCGGTGCCTACGGCGAAGCCGACGCGGCCCGCGCGGCGCGGCTGCGCGTCGAGAAGCTGGGCTTCAAGGCCTACACGCAGGTGGTCGAGACGCCATCCGGCAAACGCATCCGCGTGCGCATCGGCCCCTACAGCGATCGCGCCGAAGCCGACAAGGTGGCGTCGCAGATCAAGCAGTCCGGGCTTAACTCCGCGGTGCTCACGCTGTGAGTGCTGCCGTGGCACAGATCGGCTGGGTCGATTGGGTGTTTGCGGCCGTGGTCGGCTTGTCGGTCGTCGTCGGCCTGGTGCGCGGCCTGCTGTACGAGGTGATGTCGCTGCTCGGCTGGGTGGTGGCGTATGTGGCGGCCCAGGCCTTCGGTGCTGCCGTGGCGCCGAGCATTCCGGTCGGAGCGCCGGGTTCGGGCCTCAACATCGCTGCGGCGTTCGTGATCGTTTTCGTGGTGGTGCTGATCGGGTGGGGCTTCCTGTCGTGGTTGATCAAGAAGCTGGTCCAGGCTTCACCGCTCAGTCCGCTCGACCGGGTGCTCGGTGCCGTGTTCGGGCTGATGCGCGGCGTGCTGGTGGCCCTCGCTGTCGTGACGGCGGTCACCATGACGCCGCTGGCGGCATCGCCGTCGTGGCAGGCTGCGCACAGCGTGGCGGGATTGCAGGCCGTGCTGTCGGGGCTGAAGCCCTGGCTGCCGGACGAGGTGGCGCGGCACCTGCGGGCGTGAGCGCGGGTCTTCTAAAGGGGTAGTCCATGTGTGGCATCGTCGGTGTGATCTCCACTGCACCGGTCAATCAGCTGATCTACGACGCGCTGCTGCTGCTGCAGCACCGCGGCCAGGATGCGGCAGGCATCGTGACGGCCGGGCCGGACGCGAAGGGCAGGAAGTTCTTCATGCACAAGGCGCGCGGCATGGTGCGCGACGTGTTCCGCACCCGCAACATGCGGGGACTGCCCGGCACGGTGGGCCTGGGCCAGGTGCGCTACCCGACCGCAGGCAATGCCTACAGCGAAGAGGAGGCGCAGCCGTTCTACGTGAACGCGCCGTTCGGCTTGGTGCTGGTGCACAACGGCAACCTCACCAATGCCCATGCGCTCAAGCAGGAACTGTTCGCGGTGGACCGGCGCCACCTCAACACCGACAGCGACACCGAGGTGCTGCTCAACGTGGTGGCGCACGAACTCGAACTGGCGGCACGCGACCTGCCGCTGACGCCGAACGAGATCTTCAAGGCCGTCGGTGCCGTGCACCGGCGCATCAAGGGCTCGTACGCCGTCGTGTGCCTGATCGCCGGCCACGGCGTGCTCGCCTTCCGCGATCCGTTCGGCATCCGCCCGCTGTGCATGGGCGAGACGGACACGCCCGCGGGCAAGGGCGTGATGGTGGCGAGTGAGTCGGTCGCGCTCGAAGGCACCGGCCACCGCCTGTTGCGCGACGTGGCGCCGGGCGAGGCGGTGTTCATCGACCTCGAAGGCCGCATTCACGCACGCCAGTGCGCTGCGAACGCGTCCCTCAATCCTTGCGTGTTCGAGTTCGTCTACCTCGCGCGGCCCGACTCCGTGATCGACGGCATTTCCGTCTACCAGGCGCGACTCAACATGGGCGAGACGCTGGCGCAACGCCTGATCTCGACGATGCCGCCGAGCGAGGTCGACGTGGTGATCCCGATCCCTGAATCGAGCCGGCCGTCGGCGATGCAGCTGGCGCAAAAGCTCGGCAAGCCCTACCGCGAGGGCTTCGTGAAGAACCGCTATGTCGGCCGCACCTTCATCATGCCGGGGCAGGGCATGCGCAAGAAGTCGGTGCGCCAGAAGCTCAACGCGATCGTCAGCGAGTTCAAGGGCCGCAACGTGTTGCTGGTCGACGACTCCATCGTGCGCGGCACCACCAGCAAGGAGATCGTGCAGATGGCGCGCGAGGCTGGCGCGCGCAAGGTGTTCATGGCCTCGGCTGCGCCGCCGGTGCGCTTTCCGAATGTCTATGGCATCGACATGCCGACCAAGGGCGAGTTGATCGCGCACGACCGCAGCATCGAGGAGATCCGCCAGTTCATCGGTGCCGACGCGCTGATCTATCAGGACATTGCGGCCATGAAGCGGGCCGTCGGCTCGCTGAACCCGAAGCTGGCGGGCTTCGAGGCCTCGTGCTTCGACGGTGTCTACATCACCGGCGACGTCAGCGCGGCGGACTTCGAGGCCCTGGCGGCGCAGCGCCCGCTGCAGCTCGAGGAAGATGCCGAGTCGGCGTCGCGTCTGGCGCTGCAGAGCGCCACGGAGGTCTGATGGCGGGCCCCCACGATCCGAAGCGACTGCCCCGCGTCGACCTGCCGGCCGACGTGCGACTCGACACCCTGGCGGTGCGCGAGGGCCTGCCGCCGAGCCAGTACGGCGAGAATTCCGAGGCCCTGTTCCTGACCAGCAGCTTCGTGCACCCCGATGCCGCCACCGCGGCCGCGCGCTTCGCCAACGAGGAAGAAGCCTTCGTCTACTCGCGCTTCAGCAACCCGACGGTCACGATGATGGAGCGGCGCCTCGCCGCGATGGAAGGCACCGAGGCCTGCATTGCCTCGTCGAGCGGCATGAGCGCGATCCTGCTGATGTGCCTGGGGCTGTTGAAGGCCGGCGACCACGTGATCTGCTCGCAGAGCGTGTTCGGCTCGACCATCAAGCTGCTGGGCGGCGAGTTGGCGAAGTTCGGCGTGGAGACCAGCTTCGTGTCGCAGACCGACGTGGCGGCGTGGCAGGCCGCCGTGCGACCGACCACGCGGCTGCTGTTCGCCGAGACGCCGAGCAATCCGCTCACCGAGGTGTGCGACATCGCGGCGCTGGCCGCCGTGGCGCATGATGCCGGCGCCTTGCTGGCGGTCGACAACTGCTTCTGCTCGCCGGCGTTGCAGCAGCCCGTGAAGCTGGGTGCCGACCTCGTCATCCATTCGGGCACCAAGTACCTCGACGGCCAGGGGCGCGTGCTCGCGGGCGCCGTTTGCGGCCCGGCGCGCATCGTCAACGACACGCTGGTGCCGCTGATGCGCAGCGCCGGCATGAGCCTGTCGCCGTTCAACGCCTGGGTGGTGCTGAAGGGCCTGGAGACGCTGTCGATCCGCATGGCAGCGCAGAGTGCACGCGCGCTCGGGCTTGCGCAGTGGCTCGAGGCGCACCCGGCCGTGCAGCGCGTGTACCACCCCGGCCTGCCATCGCACCCACAGCATGCGCTCGCGATGGCGCAGCAGCACGGCTGCGGCGGGGCCGTGGTGTCTTTCATCGTGAAGGGCGAGGGCGCTGAACTCGCGCGCCGCAATGCCTTCCACTTGATCGACAGCACCCGCATCTGCTCCATCACCGCCAACCTCGGCGACACCAAGACCACCATCACGCACCCGGCCAGCACTTCGCACGGCCGGCTGACCGAAGCACAGCGCCTGGCGGCCGGCATCACGCAGGGCATGATCCGCGTCGCGGCAGGGCTGGACGATCTGGACGACCTGAAGGCCGATCTCGCCCGCGGCCTCGACACCCTGACCGCATGAGCACCACCACCGCGCAGGTCCGCACGCGCTTCGCGCCGTCGCCGACCGGCTTCATCCACCTCGGTAACATCCGCTCCGCGCTCTACCCCTGGGCCTATGCGCGGGCCACCGGCGGCGTGTTCGTGCTGCGCATCGAAGACACCGATGTCGAGCGCTCGTCGCAGGAAGCGGTCGACGTCGTCCTCGAGAGCATGCGCTGGCTCGGCCTCGATGCCGACGAGGGCCCGTTCTTCCAGATGCAGCGCATGGACCGCTACAAGGAAGTGCTCGCGCAGATGCTTGAGCAGGGCCTCGCCTACCACTGCTACATGAGCCAGGCCGAACTCGACGCGCTGCGCGAGCGCCAGATGGCCGCCAAGCAGAAGCCGCGCTATGACGGCACCTGGCGGCCCGAGCCCGGCAAGACCCTGCCACCGGTGCCGCCCGGCGTGCAGCCGGTGATCCGCTTCAAGTCGCCGATCGGCGGCAGCGTGGCATGGGACGACAAGGTCAAGGGCCGCATCGAGTTCAGCAACGATGAACTCGACGACCTGGTGATCGCGCGGCCCGCGGCGAACGCTGCGGCGGACGGTGCCGCCGCGATAGGCACGCCGACCTACAACTTCTGCGTCGTCGTCGACGACGCCGACATGAAGATCACCCACGTGATCCGCGGTGACGACCACGTGAACAACACGCCGCGGCAGATCCACATCCTGCGCGCGCTCGGTCACGAGCCTCCGGTCTACGCGCACCTGCCCACCGTGCTGAACGAGCAGGGCGAGAAGATGAGCAAGCGCCACGGCGCCAAGCCCGTCACCCAGTACCGCGACGAGGGCTACCTCGCCGATGCCGTGGTCAACTACCTGGCACGCCTGGGCTGGAGCCACGGCGACGACGAGATCTTCTCGCGCGAGCAACTGGTCGAGTGGTTCAGCCTCGATCACCTCGGCAAGAGTGCCGCGCAGTTCGACGAGGCCAAGCTGCGCTGGGTCGGCGCCCAGCACCTCAAGCGCACCGACGACGCGGCGCTGGCGCCGCTGGTGGCGCTGCAACTGCATCGGCTCGGCCTTGCCGCGCCCACCGACGAGCGGCTCGCGCAACTGTGCGGGCTGTTCAAGGACCGCTGCGCCACCACCGTCGAGCTGGCGCAGTGGTTGGCGATGTACTTCGGCGAGGTGACGCCGAGCGCCGAGGACCTCGCGGCCCACGTGACCGACGCGGTGAAACCCGCGCTGTCGTCGCTCGCGGGCCGGCTCACAGAGATCGCCTGGGATGCCGCATCGATCCAGCAGGCCTTCAAGGCCACGCTCGCCGAACACGGCCTGAGGATGCCGCAACTGGCGCATGCGGTGCGCGTGCTGGTTTGCGGCCGCGCCCAGACGCCGTCGGTCGATGCGGTGCTGGCCCTGTTTGCCCGCGACACCGTGCTGGCGCGCTTGCGAGCCTCCTGAGAATCGTCATATAATTTCGGTCTCGCTTGAACAGCGCCGGGGGTATAGCTCAGCTGGGAGAGCGCTTGCATGGCATGCAAGAGGTCAGCGGTTCGATCCCGCTTACCTCCACCAAAAGCTAGACGCTGCGGTGGCGCTGTTCAAAATGAGAAGATTCACAAGAAGGTTTCAGTCCCCTTCGTCTAGAGGCCTAGGACACCACCCTTTCACGGTGATTACAGGGGTTCGAATCCCCTAGGGGACGCCAAGTTAGCGCAGGACTTGCACAGCAATGTGAAACCTGCCAACCACGTGGAGTGGTAGTTCAGTTGGTTAGAATACCGGCCTGTCACGCCGGGGGTCGCGGGTTCGAGTCCCGTCCACTCCGCCAAGTCTCAAGTGGTTCCATGTAGTCTCATGGAGTCCCAATTTGACCCAAAAGGGCCACTGCGAATTTGCAGTGGCCCTTTTTCTTTTTTTGGTCCAGCAAGTGTCATGTGGCCCCATCGAATCCCAGGGGTTGGGACACCAGTTCGACTTCGAACTCCTCACTGGAAAGTGCTGCGGTCAATTGGGCTTGGCTAGATTCGTGGGTGAAATTGCGGCTCGCCAAGCATATGGCATCTCATTAGCGACAGGAGCAAGCGATAAGGCGTTCTTATGTAGCACCTGTGCATGACATCGCCCCTACAAGTGCGGCGAAACGCCTTATGAAGATTGACGCCCTCAGTACCGGTCATCCGGTCCAACGCGGCACCCCTGTGAACGACCGCAATGGGTTTGAAACCGTGAGTTCAAGGCGCAGCCGCGAATGGCAGCACCCGCCCCCGACACCGGCTGTTGGGTCAGGACGCGTCACACGGCAACGTGCTCACAGTTGCAGCCTTCGGAATTGACTAACGAGTCGACGCTTCGCGTTTGAGCCTGCGCACGTTCGAAGTCGCCTTTGCCGGCGACAACCAGGTCTCGAACCCGTCGAGCAACAGCTGCAGTCCGGCTTCGAAGGTCGTCGCGGTATCCAGCTTGGCGAAGCTAGACACCAAGTAGGTGGCGCCCGGCAGCGCCGCCTGTTCGAACCGCGAGACGTAGCCGACGATGTAGTCGTGATGGGTGCCGGGCGCCAGCCTCTTCTCGACTTCGGCCGAGATGCTGGAGATGAACAGCATCAGCAGGTGGTAGGCGAGCGCAGCCTGCGCCGTTGTAAAGCCCGCGTTTCGGAGGATGCGACCGATGTGGTCGAAGAACGCCAGGCCATAGTCGGTCTCCCCCGGCTCGACCCGCTGGAAGAGCCGGAAGCGGTTGTTCGTCAGGATGTAGGTGCCCAGGCCCGGCCAGGTTGCCGTGATTTCCACGACACGTCGGGAGACGGTCTCGAGGTCCCCGCGCCAGGCGCCGACGAGTGGCGGCAAGGCCTCCATGCGCTCCTTGAAGGCGAAGTTGATCACCGCGCTGAGCAGGTCGTCCCGGCTGCCGATGTAGTAGTGGATCAGGCCGGGCGCAACACCCATCTCGCGGGCGACGCGCACCATGGACAGGTCGGTCAGCGGCTCACGCCGTGCGAGCTCGATCGCGCACTGCACGACGGCGTCGCGCGAGAGCGAAGGTGCGCCGTCGGCGCCCTTCGGACGCCGGCCGGCTCGCCGCGCCGGCTGCTCGTCTGTGGGTTTGGGCTTGATGGCCTTCATTGGATCCAGGCAGGTTCGTTGATCACGATCATATTTGACATGCCCTCAGTTTGCCACTACATTCGTCATCATCATTTGACTGCATCTCAAATAATGTCTGATCGAGCATCGATGCCTGCAGCCACGTCGGCCGCCGCAAGCTCGCGGCCCAGGGTGGCCGTCACCGCGGGGCTGCGCGGCGCTTCATGGGCGCCTCAGCGCATGGAGCTGCCATTCCAGGCGCGCCCATGTCCCCTGACGACGCAGGATGGCCAGGCGGTGCAGGGTCTGCTGTACAGCCGTGGCCCGAGCCGCAAGGTCGTGTTCCTGATGCATCCGCGCGAATTCATCGCGACGCACTACCTCGTGCCCGATGTGCTCGATGCCGGGTGGGCCTGCTGGGTTCAAGGCGCCCGATCGATCGGCAACGACCTGCGCCTCGAACACGAGTTCGCCGTCCACGACGTCGCGGCCGGCATGTTGCACTTGCGCACGCTCGGCTTCGAGACCGTCGTGCTGCTCGGCAACTCCGGCGGCGCAGGCCTGTTCGCCTTCTACAACCAGCAGTCGTTGTTGTCGCCGGCACAGCGCATCCTGCGGACGCCCGCGGGCCGGCCGACCGCCCTCGACACGGCGACGCTGCCTGCGGCCGACGGCGTCGTGCTGGTGTCGCCCCATCCGGGGCAGGGCGTGCTGCTGATGAACGCGCTGGATCCCTCGGTCACGGACGAGTCCGATCCGTTCTCGCGGGATGCGTCGCTCGATCCGTTCAGCGCCGCCAACGGCTTCCGTGCGCCGCCGGAGTCGTCGCGCTACGGCGCCGACTTCGTCGCGCGCTACCGCGCCGCGCAGCGCGACCGCGTGGCGTGCCTGGATGCTCGGGCGCTCGCCCTGGTGGAGCAGAAGCAGGCCGCGCGAGGCCGCTACAAGACCTCGCGCGATGCGCAGGACAAGACTCTTGCGAGCCACGGCGCCATCTTCACGGTGTGGCGCACCGACGCCGACCTGCGCTGCTGGGACCTGGCGCTCGACCCCTCGGATCGGCTGGTCGGCTCGCTGTGGGGCGCGGACCCGGTGGTGTCCAACCTGGGCAGCGTGGGTTTCGGGCGTGTCGTTACGCCGGAATCCTGGTTGTCGACCTGGTCGGGCTTGTCGTCCAACGCGTCGATGCAGAAGTGCGCCGCTTCGATCGAGCAGCCCGCGCTGCTGGTCGAGTACAGCGGCGACAACTGCGTCTTCCCCGCGGACGTCGACGCGATCTATGCAGGCATGCGCACCAGCCGCAAGGAACGGCACCGGGTGCGCGGCAACCACCATGGTCAGCCGCTCGACGATGGCGAGGAGTCCGGGCAGGTGATCGCCGGCTGCCACCTGTCGCGCTGGCTGGCCGAGACCTTCGCCTGAACGCGTGCCGCCCATGCATGAAGAGCAAGCGATGCAGACCCTGAATCCGTCGCGCCCGTGGCGCGTTGCCTATCCCATGCCGGGCGTCGTCTACCCCGACGAGGGTGAACTCGCCCGCTACGTTCGCGAAGGGGCGCTCGGCTTCGACACGCTGGTCGACGGCTTCCGGCAGGCGTGTGCCCGACACCCCGACAACGTCGCGCTGCTCGGGTCCGGCCTGCGCATCAGCTATGCCGAACTCGACGCGCTCAGCACCCGCCTCGGTGCGGCGCTGATGCGCCTGGGGCTGCGGCCGCTCGACCGCGCGATCTTCCAGCTCGGCGACAGCGAGCAGCTGGTCATCGCCTTCCTGGCCTGCCTGAAGGCTGGCGTGATCCCGGTGTGCACGCTGACGGCGCACCGCGAGCGCGAGATCGGCTACCTCGCACAGCTTGCCGAGGCGCGGCTGCACATCGTGCAAGGCGACGATCCCAAGTTCGACGGCGTCGCGTTTGCGCGGAAGATGCAGCAGCAGGTGCCGACGCTGCAGGCCATCCTGCAGGCGCGCGGCGAACCCCAAGCCGGCGTGCTGCATCTGCAGGCGCTGATCGACTCGATCGACCTCGACGAGGCCAACGAACTGTTGGCGTCGGTCGCGCTCGATCCTTTCCAGGTCGCGGTGTTCCAGCTGTCGGGCGGCACGACCGGCGTGCCGAAGATCATCCCGCGCTTCCACAACGAGTACCTCTACAACATGCGCGCGGTCGCGGCCTGGCTGCGCTATGGCCCGGACGACGTGCTGTTCATGCCGCAGCCCATGGTTCACAACCTGAACATGGGCTGCTGCTTCGGCCCGTTCCTGATGACCGGTGGCACCGTGACGATCGCCCCGGACCTGCAGCCCGAAACGCTGATCTCGCTGATCGAGACGACGCGGCCGACATGGCTGATGCTCGGCGGTCCAATCGTCGCGCGGCTCGAGTCGGCCATCGCCGCGGGGCGCGTCGATCTCGCGAATGCGCGCGGCGTCATCGCCGCCGGCGGGACGCGCAAGCTGCGCGCGCTACTCGGCGTGCCGGTGCATCTCATCTTCGGCATCACCGAGGGCGTGATCACCCTGACGCATGCCGACGACCCGCCTGAGGCGCAGGACGCAACGCACGGCCGGCCGGTCAGCCCGTGGGACCGCATCCGCATCGTCGTGCCCGGCACGGAGACACTCGCGGTGCCCGGCGAAATCGGCGAGCCGGTCTTCAAGGGGCCGTACACGATCCGCGGCTACTACCGTGCCGAAGAGCGCAACCGCGAGACCTTCACCAGCGACGGCGCCTACCGCTCCGGCGACCTGATGCATGAGGAGGTCATCGACGGCAAGACGTACTACGTCTTCTGCGGCCGGCTGAAGGACCTGGTCAGCCGCGGCGGCGAGAAGATCAACTGCGAGGAGGTGGAGATGGCCGTCGCCGGCCACCCGGCCGTCGCCGCCGTCGCCGCCGTGCCCTACCCGGACCCCGTGTTCGACGAGCGCCTGTGCGCGGTGCTGATCCTGCGCGACGGCCATGCGGCACCGACCGTCGCCGAACTCGGTGGCTACCTGCAGCACTACGGACTCGCGAAGTTCAAGTGGCCCGAGCGCATCGAAGTCGTCACCACCTTCCCGCTCACGGCGTCCGGAAAGCTCAGCAAGGCGGCGCTGAAGGATCTCGTCCACGAGCGCATCGCCGCCGAGCACGGCCGCTGAGCCGCCGCCCCCCTTGATTCATCAGGAGACCTGTCGATGTCATCCCCCCATCCCGTCCTGCACGGTGTGCACCACACCGCGCGCCCGACCTGGAAGCTGCGCGAGACCGTGGAGTTCTACCGCGACAAGCTCGGCCTGCCCCTCGTGCACGCGATCTCTGCGCGCGGCTGGGGTCCGCGCGAGCACCCGGACTTCCTGCACTTCTTCTTCGGCAGTGGCCAGGGCAGCACGATCGCCTTCTTCTACTACATCGGTGCCGAGCAGCCCGACTACACGCTGCCGCGCGACGACTACCGCTACGAGGCCACCCATACCGCGTGGCAGGTCCACTCCTACGAGGAGCTGAACGCCTGGCGCGAACGGATCGAATCGCAGGGCATTCCGATCATCTTCCAGATCCGGCATGAGCTGATCGAGTCGATCTACTTCCGTGATCCCAACGGCTACTACCTCGAGATCACGCGCGAAGTGCGGGACATGAATCCGCTCGACGCCGCCGACGCGACGCGGACGCTGGACGCGGCGATGGCGATCGAGGACGCGCAGAGGAGCGGCGGGTCGGCGTTCGGATCGATCGACCAGGTCTGGCGGGAGAAGGCGCGTGCCCTGGCGTCGCAGTCGCCGCCCGCCACCGGGCTGGCATCGATCTTCGTGCTCGACGTGCCCGAGTTCGAGCCCATCGTCGCGGCGTGCAGGCAGGCGCCTGGATGCCGGCTCGACGGTCCCATCGACGGCTACTGGCACATCAGCTCGCCCGGGCCGATCGTGTTCGAGCGCAAGCCGCTCGGCCTGGTGCCGGCCCTGTGGAACGCGGCCCTGACCGGCGGCTTCGACGGCGTCGTCAAGGTGTTCGACCGTCATCGCCTCGAGGTGGCGCCGGAGCTGGCCGCATGAAGGTCGCGATCATCGGTGGCGGGCCATCGGGCCTGTACCTCGCCCTGCTGCTCAAGCGTCGAGCGCCCCACTGGAGCGTCCATGTCGTCGAACAGAACCCCCCGGACGCCACCTTCGGCTTCGGGGTGGTGCTTGCCGACACCGGCCTGCTGCAGTTGCAGGACGCCGACGCCGACTCCTACGACGCCTTGTGCGCGGCGATGCGCTACAACGAGCGCCAGATCATCGTGCAGCGCGAGCAGGCGATCGAGGTCCGCCTCAACGTGCGGGGCGGTGCGATTCCGCGGCTGACGATGCTGCAGATCCTCGAAGACCAGGTACAGCGGGCCGGCGTCGATATCCGCTTCTGCCATCGGATCGAGTCGATCGACGATCTGGCCGGGCTCGGTCTCGGCGATGCGGACGTCGTCGTCGGCGCCGATGGTGTGAACTCGGTGCTGCGCCGGCAGTACGCGGACGAGCTGGGCACGACTCAGCGTGCCCTGACGAACCACTTCGCGTGGTACGGCACGAAGAAGGTGTTCGAGAGCCCGGCGCTCGTGTTCCGCAAGCGCGATGGCGGCCATTTCGTCGCCCACTACTACGCCTACAGCGACGAGATGAGCACCTTCGTTGCCGAGTGCGACGACGCGACCTGGCGCCGGCTGGGCCTGGACCGGATGTCCGACGACGAGCGGCATGCCTTGTTCGAGGACATCTTCGAGCCCGAACTGGCCGGCCGGAAACTGATCTCGAACAAGTCGCTCTGGCGTCAGTTCCCGGTCATCCGCAATGCGCGCTGGTCGCACGGCCGCAACGTCCTGATCGGCGATGCGCTCGCCAGCGCGCACTTCTCGATCGGATCGGGCACCCGCATCGCGATGACCGACTCGATCGCGCTCTCCCGCGCCTTGCTGGGTTGCGACGGCGACGTCGCGGCGGGACTGGCGGCCTTCGAGCGCGACCATGCGCCGCAGAAGCACAAGCTCATCGCGGCCTCCGAGCAGTCCTACAACTGGTACGAGCGCATGGCCGAGTGGATGGACGGGCTGACGGCCGAGGAGTTCGTCTACCAGTTCATGACGCGCACCGGCCGCGTCGACGACGAGCGGCTGCGGGCCGAGTTTCCGGAGCTGATGCGTCGCCTCGGCCGTGGCGGCGAGGCGGCATGAACGAGAGCGTCGAGATCGTCGTCGCCGATCGGCCGTTCACGGTGCGTCGAACCGCCCGCTGGGTCGATTGCGACCCCGCGGGGGTCGTCTACGCGGGCCGCTACCCCGACTACTTGCTTGGCGCGGTGGGGCACTTCCTGCGCGCGCTGCGAGGCGCGCCAGTCGCGCTTGCGCCGGAGGTCGATCTGATCTGCAAGCACATGGCCCTGACGTTCCAGGCCTCGTTGTGCCCGGACGATGTTGTCGACATCCGGCTTGGAATCGGCCAGGTGCGTGAGCACAGTTTCGACATCGTCGCCGAAGCGAGGCGCCTGGACGGTCGGTCCGCATTCGGCGGGGTGTTCACGCCAATCTGCGTGCCGCAGGGGCGGCTCGACAAGAAGGCCCCGATCCCGCCTGCCTTGCGACAGGCGCTCGAACGCCAATTGATCGTGAACGGAAGCATGTCATGACGCCACGAACCTACCGGATCGGCCAGATCGTTCCCAGCTCCAACACCACGATGGAGACCGAGATTCCGGCCATGCTCGCCGCCCGCACCGTGCTGCGGCCGCAGGAGCGCTTCACCTTCCACTCCAGTCGCATGCGCATGCACAAGGTGACGCGCGAGGAACTGGAGGCGATGAATCGCGAGGGCCTGCGCTGTGCAGCCGAGCTGGCGGATGCGCGGGTCGATGTCATGAGCACGGCCTGCCTGGTTGCCATCATGGCGATGGGTCCTGGGCACCATCGAAAAGTGCAGCGCGAACTCGAGGAAGTGGCCCGCGCCAACCAGTGCGATGCGCCAGTGATGACTTCGGCCGGCGCACTGGTCGAGGGACTGCAGATCATGGGTGCGAAGAAGATCTCCCTGCTCGCGCCATACATGTGCGCGCTGACCGACCGTGTCGTCGAGTATCTCGAGGGCGAGGGCATCGAGGTTGTAGATGCCTTGTCGTTCGAGATTCCCGACAACCTCGAAGTTGGCCGGCGCGACCCGGCGCGGCTGATCGAGGACGTCAAGCGACTGAACACGAGCAACGTCGACGTCGTCGTGTTGTCCGCCTGCGTGCAGATGCCGTCGTTGCCTTCGGTCCAGCTCGTGCAGGACCGGCTGGGCATCCCGGTCACCTCGACGGCGATCTGCACGACACGGCGCATGCTCGACCACCTCGGACTCGACCCCGTCGTGCCGAACGCCGGGGCGTTGCTGTCGGGGCGCTATCCCGCTGTCATTGCGAAAGCGGCCTGAGCGCGCGGGCCGCCGGTGTTGAGTGCCTCCGCGGCGCCGCACCGCATCACGTCACGGGTCGCTGCGTCGCCAGGCGTCGCAGCGACCGATTGAATGCCAAGGAACCTCCATGCGTGAAGCTGCCGTCGTCTCGACTGCCCGTACTCCCATTGGCCGTGCCTTCCGGGGTGCGTTCAACAACACGAAGTCGCCCACGCTCATGGCGCATGCGGTCCGGCATGCTGTCGCCCGGGCCCGCCTCGATCCCGAGCGCATCGAGGACCTCGTGGTCGGCACCGTGCTTGCCGCCGGCACGGCCGGTTCCAACATCGCGCGCCAGGCGGCTTTCGCCGCCGGGCTCCCGCATGCGGTCAGCGCGCACACGATCGACCGCCAGTGCGCCTCGGGCCTGATGGCGATTGCGGCGGCCGCCAAGCAGATCATCGTCGACGGCATGGACGTCGTCGTGGCTGGCGGGCAGGACAACATCTCGGCGCTGCAGCAGCGCTACTTCGAATGGGTGCAGGCCGAGCAGGACCCGAACGTCCTGCTGCATGCGCCGCACGCCTACATGCCGATGCTGCAGACGGCCGAGTTCGTCGCGCACAAGTACCGCGTCTCGCGGGATCAGCAGGACGACTACGCGCTCGCGTCGCAGCAACGGACGGCGCAGGCGCAGGCCGCGGGCCGCTTCGATGCCGAGATCGTGCCGATCACGACGACGATGCTGCTGCAGGACAAGACAACCGGCCAGGTCTCGCCCAGGGAGGTCACGCTCGCGCGCGACGAGGGCAACCGACCCGACACGCGCCGCGAGGCGCTGGCCGTGCTGGCGCCGGTCGTCGACGGCGGCGTCGTGACGGCTGGCAACGCGAGCCAGCTGTCCGACGGGGCCAGCGCCTGCGTGTTGATGGAGGCGGGCGCCGCACGGCGTGACGGACTCGAGCCGCTGGGCTACTACCGCGGCATGGCGGTGGCCGGCAACGCGCCCGAGGAGATGGGCATCGGCCCGGTCTACGCGATCCCGAAGCTGCTGAAGCGGCACGGGCTCTCGGTTGACGACGTCGGCCTGTGGGAGCTGAACGAGGCCTTCGCCTGCCAGGTGCTGTACTGCCGCGACCAGCTCGGCATCGACCCGGACCGATACAACGTCAACGGCGGCGCGATTGCGATCGGCCACCCCTACGGCATGACGGGCGCGCGGCTGGTGGGCCATGCGTTGCTCGAGGGCAGGCGGCGCGGTGTTCGCCATGTGGTCGTCGCGATGTGTGTCGGCGGTGGGATGGGGGCGGCCGCGCTGTTCGAGGTGGGTGGGTCTGCGCGGTGACTTCGCTGCGGTCACCGTCCCGCCCTAGGGGAAAACGATGGCTCCGAAGTCGTTCGAAGAATTTGCCATAGTCTCAGATTCTCTCTACACTTTCTTTAATTGATATCAAATCAAAAAACGGGGACAACGGGTATGGGCTTCGTGGTTGGAATCGATGTCGGCGGCACGTTCACGGACGGCGTGGCGGTTGACGCAGCGGGGCGGATCGTCTCCGCCAAGTCGCCGTCGACCCCGCCCGATTACTCGGAGGGGGTGTTCGATGTGCTGGCGCTGCTCGCCGAGCAGTTCTCGGTGACGCGCCGGGCCTTCCTGGCGCAGACCGACCACATCTCCCACGGCACGACCTCGTCGCTGAACGCGCTCGTGATGGGCAGGGTGCCGCCGGTGGGCTTCATCACGACCAAGGGCCACGGCGACTCGATCGCGATCATGAACGTCGAGGGACGCTACCTCGGTCGCTCGTCGCAGGAGCTGCAGAACGTGCTCGGCCACCGCAAGCCGTCGCCGCTGGTGCCGAAGTCCTTGTTGAAGGAGGTGGCGCAGCGCATGGACCGCGAAGGACACGTGCTCGTCGAGCTCGACGAGGACGAGGTGCGTGCCGCCGTGCGCGACTGTGCGGCGCAGGGGGTGAACGCGATCGCGGTGTCGCTGCTGTGGGCGTTCCGCAACCCGGCCCACGAGCGCCGCGTGCGCGAGATCATTCTCGAGGAGGCGCCGCGGATGTTCGTCGCGCTGTCCTCGGACGTGAGCCCGCGCATCCGCGAGTACGCACGGCATGCGACGACGATCATGAGCACGCAGATCGGTCCGGGCCTGCGCGACTACCTGAACAACCTGGAATCCGGGCTGCGCGAAGAGGGCCTGACCGGACCGTTGCTCGTGATGCAAAGTTCGGGCGGCGCGATCACCGCCGCCGAAGCACCGGCCACGGCGATCTCTACCGTCGGCTCGGTGCTCACCGGTGGTGTGGTGGGGGCGATGCAGCTGGCCTCGCAGCTGGGGCACCGCAACGTGATGGCTACCGACGTCGGCGGGACGACCTTCCTGGCCGGACTGATCGTCGATGGCGAACCGGTGCGGGCGGTGCAGACGATCATCAACCAGTCGCCCGTGAACGTCCCGACGCTGCGCGTCGAGGCGATCGGCTCCGGCGGCGGCGCGATCGCGTGGATCGACGCCGGCGGCAACCTGCAGGTCGGCCCCTTGAGCGCGCAGGCCAAGCCCGGTCCCGCCTGCTACGGTGCCGGCGGCACCGAGCCGACCGTGACCGATGCGAACCTCGTGCTCGGGATCCTGCCGATGCACGGCCTGCTCGGCGGCAAGCGACCGCTGTCGCTCGAGCTGGCACGCGACGCCATCCGGCGCCGCATCGCCGAGCCGCTGGGCCTCAGCATCGAGGCGGCCGCCGCGGCGATCTACGCGGTACAGAACGCGCAGACCGGCGACATGCTGCGCAAGATCGCGGTCGAGGCCGGCCACGACCCGCGCGACTTCGTCGTCTACGCCTTCGGCGGTGCCGGGCCGGCCCACTGCGCGGCCTATGGTGCCGATGTCGGCGCCAGCGAGGTGCTGGTGCCGCTCGGGCCGGTGGCGTCGGCGTTCTCGGCCTTTGGCCTCGCCGCATCGGACATCAGCGTCGTGCGGGAGCTGTCGGACCCCGCACTGTTCCCGCTCGATCCGTTGCACGTCGCTGCGAACTTCGAGCGGCTCGAGCATGAGGTCGTCGCGGTGCTGGAGCGCCAGGGCATTCGCTTCGTGTCGACCGAGCTGCACCGCGAGATCGACATGCGCTACGGCATGCAGATGGGCGAGGTCGCGACACCGGTGTCGACCGGCCCGCTGTCGGCGGCATCGCTGCAGCAGGCCGCGGACCGCTTCGAGCAGCTCTACGCGCAGCTCTACGGTGCGGGTTCGGGCTTCCGCGACGCCGGCATCCAGGCGCTGACCTACCGCGTGCGCGGCACCGGCGTGCTGCCGGTGTCGCCGGAGCTGCCGGAGATCCCGCGCGCCGACGGCATCCCGGTCAGCGACGCGCTGATCGAACGCCGGCCGATCTGCCTCGATGGCCGCGAAGGCCCTGTCGATACACCGGCCTACGACTACACGCGCCTGCGCGCAGGGCATGTGATCGACGGTCCGGCGGTCATCCAAGTGCCGACGACAACCGTGGTCGTGCCGCGCGGCATGCGTGGCACGATCGACCGGCTGGGCAACCTCTCGATTGCGACCGGCGCCTGAGCCAGGAGACGCACATGCACATCACGATTCCCGGCTCCGAAGTCTTCGTCAGCCGCCCCGTCGCGCCCGAAGAGCTGTTGCGCTCCCTGCCGCCGAGCCTGCAGGTCCACACCGTGTCGCAGGAGGCGATCGACGCGGTCGATCCGCTCACCTATGAGGTGATCCGCCACCGCCTGTGGTCGACCACCGACGAGATGGGCGAGACGCTCAAGCGCATGTCGGGCAGCCCGGTGGTCAGCGAGGCGAACGACTACGACTTCACGATCAACGACGAGGCCGGGCAGGAAGTCCAGATCGGCCTGTACAACACGATGCTCGCCGGGGCGATCGATCTCGCGATCTTCTGGACGCTGCGCCACCGTGCCGACAATCCCGGCATCGAGGACGGCGACATGTTCCTGTGCAACGATCCGTGGATCGGGGGCGGGCTGCACCAGAGCGACGTCGTGATCATCTCGCCGGTGTTCCACGAGGGCAGGCTGTTCGCCTGGACCAGCGCGATCTGCCACGAGCCCGATCTCGGCGGCATGACGCCGGGCTCGATGCCGATCTCAGCGGCCGACGTCTTCTCGGAAGCCGTGCCGACGCCGCCGGTCAAGATCGTCCGCAAGTTCACGCTGCAGAAGGACATTGCCGACATGTGGGTGCGGCGCTCGCGCGTGCCGCAGCTCGTCGGGCTCGATCTGCGTGCGAAGGTCGGCGCCAACATGGTGGGCCGCAAGCGGCTGCTGGCGCTGATCGCGCAGTACGGACCCGACACCGTCAAGGCGGTGATGAAGCGGATGATGAACGATGCCGAGCGCCGGCTGCGCGACAAGCTGCGCCTGGCCCCGGACGGAAGCTGGCAGGCGACCAGCTACCTCGACCAGGCGCAGGCCGGCGACCGCGGTACGCACAAGCTGGCGCTGACGATGAGCAAGCGCGGCGACCATCTGACCTTCGACTTCAACGGCACCGCGCCGCAGGCCGGTGTCATCAACTGCACCTACGCCGGCTCCCGCGGCGGCATCATGCTCGCGCTGCTGCCGACGCTGGCGGGCAACATCCCGTGGGCGGCCGGCGGGCTGATGCGCTGCTTCGACATCGTCACGCCCGAAGGCACGATCAACAACGCCAGTTTTCCGGCGGCGATCAACAAGGCGCCGATCGCCACCGCCTGGGCCATCGGCAACCTGGCGGCGCAGTGCCTGTCGCAGATGCTCGATGCCACCATCGATCTGAAGGCGCACGTGCAGGCCACCTGCTGCGGCACCTGGAACACCGCGGTGCTCGCCGGCCTCGACCAGCGCGGCAAGCGTCACTCGCCGTTCGTCGACGTGGTGATGGAGTCGATGGCCGGTGGCTACGGCGCGCGGCCGACCGCCGACGGCATCGACACCGGCGGCGTGTTCTGCATCCCGATGGGCAAGCTGCCCGACGTCGAGATGACCGAGCTGCTATACCCGCTGCTCGTGCTGTGGCGGCGCGAGGAGCCCGACTCGGGCGGGCCGGGCCGCCAGCGCGGCGGCGTCAGTGCCTCGGCCGCGATCACGCCGCATGGCACTGCGGTGCCGATGGCGCTGGTGCTGTCCAGCTCGGGCATGGCGACTGCGCAGAACCAGGGCCTCGCCGGCGGCCACCCGGGCAACACCGGCCACAACGTCGTCGTGCGGCGCAGCGCGCTGCAGCAGATGTTCGAGCGCGGCGTCGTGCCGACCGACCTGCTCGACTGCGGCGGCGAGCTCGACACCGCCCAATGCATGTCCGCCGGCCTGCTCGAGCCGGGCGATGTGCTCTACCTGCATTGCCAGGGCGGCGGCGGTTATGGCGATCCGCTGCGCCGCGATCCCGACGCCGTCAGCGCCGACCTGCGCATCGGCAAGATCAGCCGCGAGGCGGCCGAGCATGTCTATGGTGTGATCGTCGACGACGGCGGCCGGACCGACGCGCCGCGCACCACGCGTCGGCGCGCAGCGATGTGCGACGACCGCGCGCGCCGCTCGGCGCCGCCGCCGCGGGCGTTCCCGAAATACGTCGACCCGATCCGCAGCCACGCCCTCGACGACAACCTGGCCATCGTGCAACGCAAGGGCGAGCCCGAAGTCGTGGCGTGCCGGCACTGCGGCCAGCAACTCAGCGACCACGACAAGCGCCTGTCGCTGGCCCGTAGCGACTCGGCGGCGGTTGCGCCGGGGCGCAACGTGCGCGTCGACCCGGCGCACTACGTCGACACGGAGATCGTGTTCCGGGAGCACTTCTGTCCGGGCTGCTACACGAGCCTGAACGCCGCGCTGGTGCCGAAGGAGCACGTCGACGTGATCGGCGGGCTGCACACCATGGCTGCGCCGTAGCGCCCCCTTCCTTTCACTCCGCTTCTCTCGTCGCGACCGTGTCATTGGCCGGTCGCGTGGGGATGCCTTTCGCCCTGAACCGGGTCTATCGACGCCTGACGTCGAGTCGAGGAGACAAGAGAACCATGCCACATTCGATCCGCCCTTCAAGCATCGGCAGCCTCGTCGCGCTGCTCGGCCTTGGCCTCGGCTTGCCGGCCTCGGCATTCGAGATCAGCACCGGGAACCCGGACGTCAAGCTGCGCTGGGACAACACCGTCAAGTACAGCCTCGGCGCGCGGGTCAAGTCGGCCGACGCCGAGCTCACGTCCACGCCGAACCCGAACTTCGACGACGGCGACCGCAACTTCGACAGGGGAGTGATCTCGAACCGCTTCGACCTGCTGTCCGAAGCGGACCTGACCTACCGCAACGTCGGTGCCCGGGTCAGCGGCGCTGCGTGGTACGACTCGGTCTACAACGGCTCCACCGACAACGACTCCCCTTTCACCTACAACGCGTTCTCCGTCGACTCCAGGCACTTCACGCGAGACACCGAGAGGCTGCACGGCCGCAAGGGCGAGATCCTCGACGCGTTCGTCTTCGCGAAGGGCAAGGTCGGCGATTCCAGCTACAGCGCCCGTGCCGGCCGGCATGCGCTGCTCTGGGGCGAGAGCCTGTTCTTCGGCGAGAACGGGATCGTGGCCGGCCAGTCGTCGCGCGACATCATCAAGCTGCTGTCGGTGCCCAACAGCCAGGTGCGAGAGTTCCTGCGGCCGATCGGGCAAGTCTCGGGGCAACTCCAGCTGAACCCGGCGATCTCGGTCGGCGCCTACGTGCAGTACGACTGGGAGCCCGACCGCCTGCCGGCATCGGGCAGCTATCTGTCCCGCGGCGATCTGGTCGGTGTCGGCGGTGAGCGTCTGATCGTCGGCCCGCCGATTGCGCCGGGCGGCGGACCCGCGGCGTTCTTCCGCACCCGGGACCTGGAGCCCAGCGGGTCGGGGCAGGGCGGCGTTCAGCTGCGCTGGCGCAACGACGCCGTCGACACCGACTTCGGCTTCTATGCGATCCGCTACCACGACAAGAGCCCGCAGTTCTACCTGCGTCCGAGCGGCGGCGCCGATCCGGCCAGCGGCAGCATCGGAACTTACCAGCAGGTTTACCACCAGGGGGTGAAGGCCTACGGCGTCAGCGCCACCAAGACCTTCGGCAGCGTCAACCTGGCCGGCGAGATCTCGGTGCGCCGCAACACGGCACTCATCGCCAACGGGGGAGCGGTCGTCGTGCTGCCGGGCCAAGCCGCCGATGGCGACGACAACCCCTTGTACCCGGTCGGCAATTCCGCCCATGCGCAGGTCTCGGCGATCCACACGCTCGAACGGGCCGCATTCTGGGACGGGGGCTTCCTGCTTGGCGAGGTTGCCTGGCATCGCCGGACCAGCATCACGAAGAACGCGCAGAACCTCGATCCCAACACGACCCGCGACGCCGTCGGACTTCGGGTGCTCTTCATTCCGACCTGGTACCAGGTGCTGCCCGGGCTCGAACTCTCGGCGCCGATCGGGCTTGGCTACAACCCGAGCGGCCGGTCGTCGGTCATCACGCTGTTCAACGGCGGTTGGAGCAAGGGCGGCGACCTCAGCATCGGTCTGAACGCGACCTATCTCGACACCTGGAAGGCCAGCATCAACTACACGACCTTCCTCGGCAGCGCCGGCACGATCCTCGACCCGCTGACGACCAGCTACACGTTCAAGCAGTCGCTGAAAGACCGCGACTTCATCACGCTGTCGATCCAGCGCACCTTCTGACGCCCGGGAATACCGTCATGCAAGCCATTCGATTCGCCCTCTGTGCCACGACGCTGCTGTTGGCGGCGCAAGCAACCCTCGCCGCGGCGACCGCCGAAGAAGCGGCGCAGCTCAAGACCACCCTGACCCCCCTCGGCGCCGAGCGCAACGGCAACAAGGAAGGCACGATCCCGGCGTGGACCGGCGGCTACACCCAGCCGATACCGGGCTACGAGCCGGGAGGCCGCCGTCCCGATCCGTTCGCGTCGGACAAGCCGCTGTACTCGGTCACCGCGCAGAACCTGGCCCAGTACGCCGACAAGATCAGCGACGGGCATCAGGCGATGTTCAAGAAGTACCCCAACTACCGCATCGACGTCTATACGACGCGGCGAACGGCGGCGGCACCGCAATGGGTCTACGACAACACCTTCAGGAACGCCACCCAGGCCAAGACGACGAACAACGGCGTATCGGTCGCCGGAGCCTACGGTGGCATTCCGTTCCCGATCCCGAAGACCGGCTCGGAAGCGATGTGGAACCACATCCTGACCTGGCAAGGCGAGGCCGCGCGCTGGCTGTTCCAGACCTGGATCGTCACGGCCGATGGCAAGCGGCTGATCTCCTCCGACTCGGTGATCGACTACCAGTACCCCTACTACTACAAGGACGGGTCGCTCGAGACCTTCAAGGGCGACTACATGGTCCTGCGTCTCGTGACCGAGGGGCCGCCGCAGAAGGCCGGTGAGGCGATCGTCGCTCGCTACCCGACCGACATGGTCGGCGTCGGTCCGCGGCTGTGGCAGTACCTTGCGGGTCAGCGGCGCGTGCGCAAGCTGCCCAACGCGCTGTACGACACTCCTTCGTTCGTCACTGCGGGCATCAGCAACTTCGACGAGATCTGGGTGTTCGGCGGTCCGCAGGACCGCTACGACTGGAAGCTGGTCGGCAAGAAGGAAATGCTGATCCCCTACAACAGCAACAAGTCGCTGCAGCCGTCGAAGATCGATGCGGTGATGTCCGAGCGCTTCCTGAACCCCGACCAGATGCGCTGGGAACTGCACCGCGTGTGGGTCGTCGAGGCGACCCTCGCCGACGGCAAGCGTCATGTGATGCCCAAGCGCCGCTTCTACCTCGACGAAGACACTTGGCTTGCCGTGCTCGCAGATGGTTGGGACCAGAAGGGCCAGCTCTGGAAGACGTTCTGGTACCAGCCGGTGCTGGCGTCCGAACTGCCGGGCGTCATCGGCGGCTCCTACGGCCATTACAACCTGCAGACGGGCGACTGGATCGCGAACCAAATGGTGTCGGAGAAGCCGAGCCACATCTCTTTCCAGAAGCGCCTTCCCGACAGCTACTTCACCGGCGAGGCGATGGCTGGCGAGAGCGTGCGCTGAAGACGCCTGGTCGTGCACATGAGGACAACAGACGTGTGGAAGATGGTGTCGGTCGCGGCGGCGTGCGCGCTGACCGTCGGTGCGACAGCGTCGCAGCCGGTGGCCGACGTGCTCGAGCGTCCGGCGCTGCGGCTGACATACCCTGCGCGCGCCGCACTTGTCGACGTCGGGCACGCCGGACCGCGGATCGTCGCGGTCGGAGAACGCGGCGTGATCGCCTTGTCCGACGATGGTGGAGCGACCTGGCGTCAGGCCGTGGTGCCGGTCAGCGTGACCTTGACCGCCATCCACTTCCCGACGTCCCGACTCGGCTGGGCCGTCGGGCACGGTGCCGTGGTGCTGCACAGCGCCGATGGCGGCGAGACCTGGAAGATGCAGCTCGACGGCATCAAGGCCGCGGCACTCGTGCTGCAAGCCGCAAAGTCTGCAGCAGGGTCGAGCGGCGCGGGTGACAAGCGGCTCAAGGCGGCCGAGCAGCTGGTTGCCGAGGGCCCTGACAAGCCCTTGCTCGGTGTGCACTTCCTCGATGCGCGGCACGGCGTCGTCGTCGGTGCCTACGGAATCGCGTTCGAGACGCTGGACGGCGGGGCTTCATGGCTGCCGCTGATGAACCGCATCGAAAACGCAGGCGCCTTGCATCTCTACGCGGTCGACTCGCAGGGCGACAGCCTCTGTATCGCCGGCGAACAGGGCGTCGTGCTTCGCTCGCTCGATCGTGGTCGATCGTTCGGCCGCATCGAGTCGCCCTATAACGGCACCTACTTCTCGGTGGCCTGCGGCGGCGACGGGTCGATCTTTCTCGGTGGGCTGAACGGCAATGCCTACTGGTCCAGCGACGGCATCCACGCGTGGCAGAAGGTCGATTCGGGTTCCCAGGCATCCATTGTGGCGATACGCCGCACGTCCGAAGGGCGTCTGTTGGTTGCCGATCAGGCTGGGCGCGTGATGCGCAGCGACGACGGCGGCCGCAGCTTGAGCACCGACGTGTGGCGAACGCAGGCACCGTTGTCGGCGTTCGTGATGCTTGCCGATCATCGGCTCGTCGGCGTCGGGTTGCGTGGCGCCGCGCAGCGGCCGGCTGACGTGCCAACGGGAGCCGGCCAGTGATTGCCACCGACATCTCGTCGGGCGCCAACGCGCCGTTCGATGCGGCCTCGGGATCACGCATCGAGCGGCTGCTGTTCGATCACCGGCGTGCCGTGCTCGCGATCTGCCTCCTCGTCACGCTGGTTCTGGGCATGCTGGCGACTCGGGTGCAGCTGAACGCAAAGTTCGAGGACATGGTCCCGGCGAGCCATCCATTCATCGCGAGCTACCTCGCGAACAAGGACGAGCTGCGTGGCCTCTTCCCGAACGCGATCCGCGTTGCTGTCGAAGCCCGGCACGGATCGATCTACGACCGTGACTACCTGGAGACCTTGCGCCGCGTCAACGACGAACTGTTCGTGCTGCCTGGGGTAGACCGGCCTGCGATGCGTTCGTTGTGGACCCCGGGCACCCGCTGGCTCGCGGTCACCGAAGACGGTCTCGACGGGGGCCCGGTCATCCCGCCCGACTACGACGGCTCGGCCCCGTCGATTTCACGGCTGCGGGCCAATGTCGCTCGCTCGGGAGAGATCGGTCAGCTCGTGGCGGCGAACCTGAAGTCGAGCGTGGTCTTCGTGCCACTGTTGTCGGTCGACGCCGACGGCAAGCCTTTGGACTACCGCGCGCTGTCCGACCGGCTGGAGGAGATCCGCACGAAGTACGGCAACGCTGCGATCGACATCCGCATCACGGGCTTCGCCAAGATCGTCGGGGACCTGATCGACGGCCTGCGCGCGATGCTGCTCTTCTTCGGCGCCGCGATCGCGATCGCGATGCTCGCTTTGTACTGGTACACGCGCTGCCTGCGCAGCACGGCCCTGGTCGTGGGCTGCTCGCTGGTCGCCGTCGTCTGGCAGATGGGCCTCGTTCCACTGCTGGGTTACCAGCTGGACCCCTACACGGTGCTGGTGCCCTTCCTCATCTTTGCGATCGGCATGAGCCATGGGGCGCAGAAGATGAACGGCATCACACAGGACATCGCTCGCGGGGCCCACCGGCTGGTGGCGGCACGCCTGACGTTCCGGCGGCTGTTCATGGCGGGACTGGCGGCCTTGCTGTGTGACGCGGTCGGCTTCGCGGTGCTGTTCGTCATCCAGATCGAGGTGATACGCAGCCTGGCGGTGATTGCGAGTGTCGGCGTCGCCGCGCTGATCTTCACGAACCTGATCCTGCTGCCGATCCTTCTCAGCTACGTTGGCGTCGGCGATCGCGCCATCCGGCGATCCCAGGCTGCCGAGCACGATGTCGAGTCGCAGGCGCGGTCGGGGTGGCAGCCGTTGGTCGAAAGCTTTGCAGTGCGGCGCCGGGCCCCCATCGTCGTCGGTGGCGCGGTGCTGTTGGCGGTCCTGGGCGCCGTTCTCGCCCAGGACTTGAAGATCGGCGATCTGGACGCCGGCGCGCCAGAGCTCAGACCCGAGTCCCGCTACAACCGCGACAGTGCCTTTCTCACCAGCAATTACGGCGCCAGCAGCGACGTCTTCGCGGTCATGGTGAAGACGCCGCCCGGGCAGTGTGCTCAGTACAAGACGCAGGCCAAGGTGGACGCGCTGGAAGCTCGCTTGCGCCAACTGGAAGGCGTCGAGTCGACGCTGTCGCTCGCCAGCCTGAGCAGGCAGGTCACGACGCTGATGAACGAGGGCAGCGACAAGTGGTACGAGCTGCCGCGCACACAGGGCCTGCTGAACTCGGTGACCAACCAGGTGCCGCCACAGCTCTTCAACGAGACCTGCAGCATGCTGGCGCTGTTCGCCTACCTGTCGGATCACAAGGCGGACACCTTGACGCGCATCGTCAACGAAGTCACCGACTTTGCTGCGGCGAACGACGCCGAAGACGCGCGCTTCCTGCTCGCCGCAGGCAACGCCGGGATCGAGGCAGCGACGAACATCGTCGTTCAGGATGCCAACCGCATGATGCTGCTGCTGGTCTATGCGGCGGTGACGGCGCTGTGCTTCGCCACGTTCCGCAGCTGGCGTGCCGTGGTGTGCGCGGTCGTGCCGCTCGCGCTCACGTCGATCCTCGCCGAGGCGCTGATGGCGAAGCTCGGCATCGGGGTCAAGGTCGCCACCTTGCCGGTGATCGCGCTGGGGGTGGGCATCGGCGTCGACTACGCGCTCTACATCCTGAGCGTGATGCTGGCGCAGATCCGGCTCGGCAAGACGGTCGTGCAGGCCTATCGCACTTCGCTGCATTTCACCGGGAAGGTCGTGATGCTCACGGGTGTCACGCTGGCCACCGGCGTGGCGACCTGGATCTTCTCGCCGATCAAGTTCCAGGCCGACATGGGCCTGCTGCTGGCCTTCATGTTCGCGTTGAACATGTTCGGCGCCCTGGTGCTGCTGCCGGCGCTGGCGTCGGTGCTGCTCGACCCGGTTCAGCGAAGCCGCAAGGCCGTCCCAGCAGCAGCGTGACTTTTGGATTCGAAGAGGAAGACAGATGCGTCTGAAAGACAAGGTTTGCGTGATCACCGGTGGTGCCGCCGGCATAGGCCAAGCCACCGCGCGCAAGTTCGCCAAGGAGGGCGCTACGGTGGTGATCTGCGATCGATCGTCTGCCGCGATCGGCACGGAGGTCGAGAGTGCGGCACGAGAAGGCCTCGACATCACCGGCTACGAGCTGGACGTCGTCGATCGCGAGTCCGTGGACAGAGTCCTCAAGGAGGTCCTGACGCGATGCGGGCGCGTCGATGTCCTGGTCAACAACGCAGGGATCACGCGCGACGCGCGCCTGCAACGCATGACCGAACAGCAGTTCGACGAAGTGATCGACGTCAACCTGAAGGGTGTCTTCAACTGCACCCAGAGCGTCGCGCCTGTGATGATCGAACAAGGTGCGGGAGTCGTGTTGAACGCATCGAGCGTCGTGGGGCTGCACGGAAACTTCGGTCAGACGAACTACGCAGCGAGCAAGTTCGCGGTACTCGGAATGACCAAGACCTGGGCCCGCGAACTGGGATCAAAGGGCGTTCGAGTCAACGCCGTGTGTCCCGGCTTCGTCGAAACCGAGATGCTGAAGACCATGCCCGAGAAGGTGCTGGACGGTTTGAAGCGCGCCTGCTGGATGGGGCGTCTTGGCTCACCCGACGAGATCGCAAGCGTCTACACATTCCTCGCGAGCGACGACGCAAGTTTTGTCAATGGGGCCGTGATCGAGGTATCGGGCGGTCTTTCACTCTGAATCAGCCTCACGATGGCGCTGCTTCGTCGATGCCTGGAAGAACTGCGTGCGATGCGCGACGAGCCCCATTCGCAGCAGACGTTGGACCCACGGACGTCGCGGCATGTCCTCGCTCCGCCGCCGTCTACCTTGATCGAGGCCGCGGACAAAGGAATGAACTCGCGCACGGAAGCCGTACGACCGCGTCTGGAGGCGGATGCGGCACTGATGCTTCCAAGAGGTCGATAAATATGCGGACGCTGAACCACGGGCGGAAATGCTTGGTCATCGCTTGCGCTGGGCCTACTCGGCGTGAGGTGATCGAGATTCCGTTCCGCCATCGGTCGACCCACACAACGCTGCCGCCGCGCACTGTGGCGATGATCCGCTGACCCAGGCGCTGTTCGCGACCGAAACATTTCAAGGAGACGTTCCGATGAAGGTGCCCAAGAACGATGCGCCCACACAAAGCGAGCCGACACGCCGAGGATTTCTCTCGGCGGCGCTGGGGGGCGCAGCCGGACTCGCCAGTGCTTCGACAGCAATGCCCAGCGGTGCGGCCACGGTCATGGACTGGTCCCACGAAGCCGACATTCTGATCGTAGGAACGGGTGCCGGAGCGTCATCCGCCGCCATCGCTGCCGTCAATGCGGGCGCTTCGGTGATCATGCTGGAGAAGGGGCCGACCTACGGAGGAACGTCCGCAAAATCGGAAGGCGGGATGTGGGTTCCCAATAACCGCTTCTTGCGTGCCAAAGGCTTGGTCGATGCCCGCGAAGACGCGCTACGCTACATGGCCCGCTGTGCTCGACCGCACCTTTACCGGGCCGCAGCGCCATTCTTCGGAATGCCAGAGTCGGAATACCGACTCATGGAGGCGTTTTATGACAACGCCTCCAATACCTTTGAGTTTCTTGAAAAGGTGGGCGCACTCAAGACGACGCAGATCCTGCTTCTGCCGGACTACTTCGAAGGGCCCGAGAACAAGGTTCCCGTGGGCCGTCAGATCATGACCGAGCAACCGAACGGGCAGTACGGACTCGGTGTGGAACTCGTGCGGCAGCTCAAGACGTGGCTGGAGTCACGCAAGGTGCCCTTCCTCCTCAAGCACCGCGCGCGCAAGCTCGTTCGCAACACGAAGGGTGAGGTCGTTGGCCTGGAAGCGGTTACCGCCAATGGTCAAGAGCTCAGGCTGCGCGCGCGCAAAGCCGTGGTCTTTGCCACGGGCGGCTTCGCGCACAACAAGGCGCTGATGAAGAGTTTTCAGTCGGCTCCCATCTATGGCACCTGTTCTGTGCCCACGAGCGAAGGAGATTTCATTCCGATTGCCCAAGCGGTCGGGGCGAAACTTGGAAATCTCGACAACGCCTGGCGCATGCAGGTGGTCCTCGAGCATACGCTCGACATGCCGAGTGTTCCGAGAGGGATATGGCAGCCGCCGGGCGACAGCATGATCGTCGTGAACAAGTACGGCAAGCGCGTCTTCAACGAGAAGCACAACTATCACGATCGCTCGCGGGTGCACTTCGTCTGGGATCCCAACCGGGAGGAGTATCCGAACCAGCTTCTGTTCATGATCTACGATCGGCGCGTCGCCGAACTCTTCGCCGGCAATTTCCCTTTGCCGGCTGCGGGCGCCAGCGCGCCTTTCGTGATCCGCGGGGAAACGCTCGACGCCTTGGCTCAAGCCATCCAGGGACGCCTCGACCTGCATGCGGACCAGTGGGGGGAGGTTCGCCTCGAGGACTTCTCCGCGGCCCTGTCCAGGACGATATCCGAATTCGATCAGTTCGCGGCGAAGGGCGTCGACGAGCAGTTTCAGCGTGGCTCGTTTCAGTGGGACACGAGCTGGCTGAGCTATACCTCGATACCTCGCGAAGGAACCGCGTGGAAGACAGGTGAAACGCCGAGTCCCACCATGCGCCCCTTCCAGTCCGAAGGGCCGTACTACGCAATCGTCCTGGGTTCGGGCGTCCTCGATACCAATGGCGGCCCGGTGATCAATCCCAAGGCGCAAGTCCTCGATCCTTCCGATGTTCCGATCCCCGGTCTCTACGGCGCCGGCAACTGCATTGCTTCACCAGCGGGACAGAGCTACTGGGGCGGCGGGTGCACGCTGGGCCTGGCAATGACCTACGGGTATCTCGCGGGGATCAATGCGGCCCAGGAGGCCGTGAAGGACGCGATCAATCTGGTCGCATCCGCCGGCAAATAGAGAGAGTCATGCGATTTGATCAGCAATTGGGATCTCGAACTTGGCGCTGGCTTGTGCTGTCGCTGATTTGTTCGGGCTTCGCCCTAATGGGACAGTCGGCGGCGGCCGAACAAGACAACGCGGACAGCAGCGCACCGAGCTTCAGTCGAAAGATCCAGCCGATCTTCGACGCGAACTGCGTCGCGTGCCATCAGTCGGCCGGAGCTTCAGGTGGACTCAATCTCGAGGAAGGGGCAGCCTATTCCTCGATCGTGTCGCGCAAGAGCCAGCAGGGTGCTTTTCCGCGAATTGTTCCGGGGAAGCCCGAGGATAGTTATCTCATTCGAAAGCTCGAGGGCACGCACGTTCAGGTCGGCGGTTCCGGGGAGCGAATGCCCCCAACGGGATCCTTGGATAGCACGCTCATCGGCATGATCCGAAACTGGGTAACGGCTGGGGCCAAGAGCGATTAGCAGCGACAGGGTTCCTGCGGTATCGCGTTCGACGGAGGTTCGGGTATCGCAACCGGATGATTGACTAACGGAGGAAGGAGCAATGGCAGCCGCGCAAATGGAAGTTCCGGAGCAGTGCTTCGCCGAAAGCGACATTGCAGGTCGCTACCACATGGGCCGGAACGGCACTACGCCCCTGTGGTTCGCCGAACCAGATCTCCTTCCGGACATGTTCTTCCACAGGACATATGAGTTTGGTCACCGAAACCGTTTCGAAGTCCATTACATTTTCTTTTCCGACGAAAATTGCACCGTGCCGCTGGTGTCGGCGATCTGGGAGGGACGGTACTGGTTGCTCGAGCCGCACAGCAAACTTCTTCACGCCAGGCTTGCCAACTATCGTCTCGACCGCGTCAAGATGGCGATTCTTGATCCGAGGTTTCTGCAGGAGACCCTCGATACGGGTCCGGATCATTGGACGCTCGGGCTTTTCCGAGACATTTCCGAAACGGGATTTGCTTCGCTCGGCCCTCTGTTCGAGCCGCTCAGGCGTGAGCATACCGACTATGACATCGTCTACCTGCATGACGGCGTCCTAAAGACCGGACTGCGTACGACCGCGATGATGCTGAGCGCGGCGGGGCGTCCATCTGCCTTCCAGGATGCCCTTCCTGCCATCCGCGAGTAGCGTGGGATAGGGCCATGGATCAAATCAACAGAAGGTTCACTGTTATGTCGACCCGCAATTTTGATGTGATTGTTATCGGCTCCGGCAGTGCCGGGCTCACGGCTGCGACGGTGGCGGCAAAGCTCGGACTGAAGACTTTGCTGGTAGAGAAGTCTGCGTATTTCGGCGGTACATCGGCCTGGTCGGGTGGCAACTGCTGGATACCTGCAAACGCTTCCATGAAAGAGATGGGACTCTCCGACTCGATTGCCGAGGCGGACCGATACGCCACCGGCGTTCTCGGCAATCACATGCAGCGCGGACTTTTTGACGTCTTCCTGCGGAACTGCAACGCCATGATCGACTTCCTGGCGGAACGAACCCACGTTCGGTTTGCGCCACTGCCGGTGCCGGACTGGTTCCCTAACAATGACGGCGCGAAGATGGGAGGCCGTGCGCTCGCACCATTGGACTTTGATGGAAGAGAACTGGGCCTCGCCAATCTTCGCGTGATTCAGCCCCCCTTGGCGTCGTTCAATGCACCAATGGGCATGATGATCTCGCTAGCCGACCTCCCGCACGTGACGGGTTTGTTCCGCTCGTTGAAGTCTTTCTCCCATATCGCCGGGATCGCATGCCGCTATGCGACGGACCGCCTTCGCTTCGGGCGCGGCGCGCGCCTCACGATGGGCAACGCTCTCGTCGGCAGACTGCTCAAGTCCGCCGCCGATGCCGGCGTCACCTTGTGGAACGACACGCCGGCTTCCGAGCTGGTTCGAGAGGGTGGCCGGGTGAGCGGTGTTGTCATCAACCGCGGGGGCGAGACCATGACCGTGAAGGTCTCCCGCGGTGTCATCCTGGCGAGCGGCGGCGGAGCGGCCAATCCGGCGCTGCGCAAGCGGCATGCCGATGGCAGTAGCGTCATGACGCTTGTCGCACCGGGGAATGTCGGTGACGGGTTGCGTATGGCCGAGACGCTCGGCGGCGTGGTGACCCATGAGGCTGCTCAGCCATTTGTCTGGGCTGTGCTTTCAAGCGTACCGGGGAGCGATTCTCCGCAGGATCGCTGCCTTCACTTCCTCGACATGGGGAAACCTGGCCGTCTGATTGTCGATCCCGCCGGCAAGCGGTTCGGAAACGAGGCGACGCCCATGTTCCCGACCGCCATGAGCAAGGCTGGCGTGCAGACGGGCTGGCTCATAGCCGACGATCGATCGCTTCGGATCTATGGCATGGGTCTGGTATGGCCCCACGCATTCAATCTCTCGGTCCTGAAGCGCCGCGGATACGTCTTGTCAGCCCCCACCTTGGAAGAGCTTGCCGAGCGGATCGGGGTCGACGCCATGACGCTCGGTTCGACAGTCGAGCGTTTCAATCGGTTTGCCGAGCGGGGAGAAGATGCCGATTTCAACAGGGGGGCAACCCCGCTTGATCTCGCTGGCGGTGACTTCGAACACACTCCGAATGCTTCGCTTGGATCTTTGAGGAAGGCGCCATTCCACGCGATCAAGATCGACCTCGGCAATATCGGCGAGACCTCCGGGCTTCGCGTGGACAACAAGGCACGTGTGCTCGATAGCCAGCTCGCACCGATTATTGGACTTTACGCATGCGGGATGGACATGGCCTCGCTGTGGTCTGGCGTGCCAATGGGCCCTGGCTCGAATCATGCTCACAACATGACCTTTGCCTACATCGCGGCGCGAGACCTTGCAGAAAACTGATCCGGCAAGACAACATGCGGTGGTCTTGCGAGGTCTGCGCCTGTTCCGGAGTGTGGTGACATCACTATCAAGCCAATTTGGGTGTGATGTGTTTGAGCTGCTCGATGGGAACAACTTCGAAGTGAACTGCGAGCGACACTGTCGGCCTTCGCTCGTCGGCAAGACTTTGCGGTGTCGCTGTACGAGCATACCGACGGGGCTTACGCTGAGCCAGGGTTCGCAGACTGCGCCCCTTTCCGTCGCCGCAGGTGAGATCTGAGGTACATGGTGACCAAGAGGTTAGGGCCTCCGAAGAACGCGTCCAAGGTGCAGTGTGTCGAGGAACTGCACGAGCGCATCAACCGTGTCGGCGATCTCAGGGCGCAGGGGATGACGATCGTGCAGATCGCGGAGACACTGGGCTGCTGCACGTGGCGCGTTTGCCAGGCCATCAACATCGCGTCGGCCAAGAGTAAGGTAGCGAGAAAGGCCAACTCACCGTAGGCCGTCTATCGACCCGCCGACACCGTTGCCGGGCACTTCCGGTATCCGAGCGAGTGGGCGGAATCGCCCTGGAGCATCGCGTTGGATCTGTCACGGAGATGACCTGCTTTCGAAGCGATTTGCTGGAAGAGCGTGGGACGAGTGGCAAGTCCGTGTGGTCATAAGAGGCGTGGATCTGATACTCGTTGGGATACGATGAGACTCAGTCTGACCGGACGTCCACTCCGCCAAGAAAATCAACGGGTTAGCGAGAATTCGCTAACCCGTTTTGTTTTGGACATCCGAACTCTGACGAGGCATGCACGCTTCGGCCCGCAATGGCGGACTCTCAGTCAGGGAGCCTGAGGCGTTGCGGCGTTCGGGCCGTGTAGGCGCCCAGAGCGCTTGATCGAGCGTGGAGCGCATTCGCGTCGCATTCTTGTGGTGAATGTGAGGCAACGAACAAGTTGCTTGAGATCTCTCGTGGGACTGAGTTCAATGGAAAGCCCCAGCTCTTCGGCCAAGACCCTAGGAGGAGCCGGAGAGGCAATCCACCTGTCGAGGAACCACGATGAACGCCTTGATCGATCCGTTGGCTCGCGCGAATGCAGTTGCGAGATCCCCGCATCATGATCGCGCATCAGTTGTCGCCGCGTTGAGCTACCTCACGCCGACGATCGAGCGACCCCACAGCTATGCCTGCGAGCCACCGCCGGGAACGCCGTGGGAGAACGGCACGTACGAAGCTCTCCAGGCAACGATCGCCGACGCGCGGTATGCGCCGGAGTCCCCGCGCATCGACAGGGAAGGGTTCGAGCTGCAAGACGCACCGACGGCCGTTACGGATTTCCTCGACGCTCGGATGGTCGAATCGGTCTACTACCCAGAGGCCTGCGAACTGGCGTTGGCCGTCACCGGGGCGACGCGGGCCTTCGTCTTCGACCATCTCGTTCGCAAGCGCGAGCATGACCGCATCGCGCTCACGTTCGGCCGCCGAGGCGCCGATGGCCGGGCGGCTGCAAATGGCCGCATTCACAACGACTACACCGAGGCTTCGGGCAGCAAGCGTCTGGGCATGGTGCTCGGTGATCGCGAGGCGGCAAGCGTCGGGCGCTATGCCATCGTCAACGTGTGGCGGTCGATCAAGGGGCCTGTCTTTGACACTCCGCTCGCCGTGTGCGATGCCCGCTCGGTGATGGTGTCCGATCTGGTCGTCAGCGAGGTGCGCTATCCGCGCCGCACCGGCGAGATCTATGCGCTCCCGCACTCGCCGGGTCATCGCTGGTCCTACTTCTCGCGGATGGACCGTCACGAGGCACTGGTGTTCAAGCAGTACGACTCGCAGGTCAGTGGCGTGGCCCGGTTTACACCTCATGCGGCTTTCGACCTTCCCGACATCCCGCCTGATGCGCCGCTGCGCGAAAGCATCGAACTGCGGTGCCTCGTGATCTATGGTCAGCAAGCGTGATGCGATGAACGAGTGCCTCGATTCTGCAGATGACCGAGCCATCGAGTTCTGGTTCGAGTTTGGCAGCAACTACAGCTACCTCAGTGTGATGCGGATCGAAGAAGCGGCCGCCCGGCTCGGTGTGTCGGTGCGCTGGAAGCCATTCTTGCTCGGTCCGATCTTTCGCTCTTTCGGCTGGGAGACCTCTCCGTTCGTCCTGCAGAAGGCCAAGGGCGAGTACGTATGGCGTGATATGGCACGCGAATGCCTGAAGCACGGCCTTCCATGGACCCGCCCGACTGTTTTTCCGCGCGTCGCGCTGTTGCCGCTGAGGGTTGCGCTGGTCGGTGCCGGGCACAGTTGGATGGGAACCTATTGTCGACGCATGATGTCGCTCAACTTCGCCGAAGACCGCGAGATCGATTCGCACGAAACCGTCGCGGCCGTGCTCGGCAAGCTCGGTTTGTCGGCCCAGCCGATCATCGACGAAGCGCAGTCCGCGGCCAACAAGCTGAGGCTTCGGCAGCAGACCGAAGCTGCGCAGGCGAAGGGGATCTTCGGTGCGCCGACGTTCTTCGTGCGAGGCGAGATGTTCTGGGGCAATGACCGCCTGGACGATGCCTTGCGCAACGCGGCGAGCCTCTGATGAAGCGGACCAAGATCGGCTTGCCGCTGCGCACACCCGAGCGGGGCGATCCGCAGACCCGCATCGTCGGCATCCTGTGCGGCATCGCCGTGATCCTCCTGTTCTCCGGATTCACGCTGGTGTCGAGGCTGGGCCTGGCGTCGTCACTGAAGCTGATGGACATCGCCGCACTGCGCTTCGCGATCGGGGGGCTGTTGATGCTGCCGGTGCTGCTTCGGTACGGCCTGGCCGCTGTGCGGTGGCGCGATGCATTGGCGCTCGCATTCACCGGGGGGCTGGGGTTCGCGCTGTGCGCCTATGCGGGCTTCCGGCTGGCGCCGGCTTCACATGGCGCCGTGTTGCTGCACGGAACACTCCCGCTGTTCACCTTTGCGCTGGCGTGGCAGAGCGCCTCGACCACGGTGACCGGGCGGCGTGCATGCGGCGTTGCAGCCATCTTCCTGGGCATCCTGGCCATGGCCTGGGACACCCTGGCCGCCAGCACAACGCGGCAGTGGCTCGGGGACGGCTGCCTGCTTTTGGCCTCGCTCAGCTGGTCAACCTACGGTCTGCTCGCGCGCCGACAGGGGTTGATGCCCGCTCATGCTGCTTCGATCGTCGCGGTGCTGTCGATGACCAGCTTCCTGCCTGTCTACCTGATGTGGCCTGGCAAGGCGATCCTCATCGCGCCCTGGACGGAACTGCTGCTGCAGGGACTGTTCCAGGGCGTGCTGATCGGCGCCGTCTCGATCTTCGTCTATTCCCGTGCGGTCGCGTCGTTGGGCGCGGTTGAGACGGCACTGTTCACTGCCGCCGTACCCGGCGTGACGACGGCGGCAGCGTACTTCCTGTTGCAGGAGGTGCCGAGCGTCATCGCGCTGATCGGTGTGGTCGCCGTCACGCTGGGTATGGTGGTATCGATGACCGGCAGCGCACCGCGAGTGTGCCCGCCGGCTCGAAGACCGCACTCACGAAGGCGCGGCCTCTCGCGATGATCTTGCCTCCGCCTCGATCCATTGCGCCACCCGGCGCACATCCTCCCGTTGATCCTCCCGGCCACGAATGAGCCAGTAGGCATGCGCCGTTGCATCGCCGAATCGGCGAGGAGCGAGTTGCACCAGTCGGCCCTGGTCGATCAAAGGCTGGATCAACTCCAACCGCCCGAGTGCGAGGCCCTGGCCGTCCAGTGCGGCCTGGATCACCTGATCGTACTGGTTGAAGTGCAGGACACCCTGGTGCTTGGCGTGCGCCCATCCCTTCGCGGCCAGCCAGTCGGCCCATTGCAGCCACGGGCGCCTCGGATCGTCGAACTCCAGAAGCGACAGCTTCGACAAGGCCTGTGCCGATCGCAAGGACGTCAGGCCGAGCGAAGGGTGGGCGACGGGTGCGATCACATGCCCGAACAAGCGCGTGGAGCCTTCGGGGGCCAGCGCCGGCGTGGTGTAGCGGATGGCGAGGTCGATACCTTCGTGACGCAGGTCGGCAATGCGGTTGTTCGCCGAGATGCGCAGGTCCACACCGGGATGGCTCTTCTGGAACCGGCTCAGCCGAGGCAGCAACCACAGCCCCGTGACGCCGATGCTCGCGCTCAGCATGACCGGCCGCAGCGCGCCGGTCGTGTGGATCTCGCCCAGCACGTCCTGCATCTGCTGCACCGCGCCGTCCGCGCTGCGGAACAGCCGTTCGCCCTCGGCCGTGAAGGCGATCGAGCGATGACCGCGCACCAGCAGCTTGACGCCGAGCTGTTCCTCTAGCGCGTTGATCTGCCGACTCACCGCCGACTGGGTCAGGCACAGGTCCTGGGAGGCCAGCGTGATGCTCATGCGTCGTCCGACCGCCACGAAGCCGCGGATCAGATCCAGGGAAGGAAGGCGAACCAGAGGCAGTGACATTCGTTTGGCTCATGCGACGCAGCGCAAAGATCGATTGAAGCACGAGCCGCCGAATCCTGTAATGGCGGTCCCGGCCGGCATTCACGCCAGCCTTGTTTTCTGCGAGGTTGAACGTGACCGCTCTTTCCCGTCGATCCGGGCCCGCCGCTTCGGTGATCGCGACGACGCTGTCCGCGATCCGACGGCAGCCGCCATGGGCGCTGGTGCTGGCCGGCGGCATCGTCATGGGGCTCGCGTTGGGTGTGCGCCATGTGCAGGGTCTGTTTCTCCTGCCGATCACGATGGACCGCGGCTGGTCGCGCGAGACGTTTGGCTTGGCGATGGCAATCCAGAACCTGACCTGGGGGCTGGCTCAGCCGTTCACCGGCATGGTTGCCGACCGTTTCGGCACGGCCAAGGTGATCGCAGCGGGCTTGGTCCTCTACGCGTTGGGTTTGTTCTGGATGACCCACGCGAACACGCCCGCAAGCTTCGTGTGCGCCGCTGGACTGTGCATCGGCGTCGCCTTGTCGGGCACGAGCTTCGGTGCGGTCTATGGCGCGCTCAGCCGGCTCGTGGCGCCCGAGCGCGTGAGCTGGGCGCTCGGGCTGGCGGGGGCCATCGGCGGCCTCGCACAGTTCGCGATGGTGCCCCTCGTCCACCAGATGCTGGGAGGCTGGGGCTGGGTCGGTGCGCTGCTCGCGTTGTCGGCGGTGATGGTCTTCGCGCTGGCGCTCGCCTTCCCCATGAGAGAGACGCATGCACCTGCGGCGGCCGGCGCCGCGGACGCGCCGATGTCGTTGGCGCTGCGCGAGGCCTTCGGGCATTCCGGGTTCTGGATGCTGAACCTCGGGTTCCTCGCCTGCGGATTCCAGCTCGCGTTCATCGCCACGCACCTGCCCTCCTACCTGCTGGACAAGGGCATGCGCCCGGCCGATGCCGTGACCGCATTGGCCATCATTGCCTTGACCAATGTCTTCGGCACCTACGGCTTCGGGCTGCTTGGCGCGCGGCATCGTCGCAAGCACCTGCTTGCTGGTATCTACCTGGTGCGAACGGCTGCCATGGCCTTGTTCGTGCTACTGCCCTTGAGTCCGCTGACGCTGTATCTGTTCGCTGCGGCAATGGGATTCCTCTGGCTCGGCACGGTGCCCTTGACCAATGGTCTCGTGTCTCAGATCTTCGGCGTGCGCTATATCGGCACGCTCTTCGGCTTTGTCTTCCTCGGCCACCAACTGGGATCGTTCCTGGGCGTGTGGCTCGGTGGACGGGTGTTCGAGGCCACCCGGTCCTACGACTGGATCTGGCTGGGCGCCATGGCGCTGGGTGTGCTGGCCGCGGTGCTGCACGTGCCTGTCGACGACCGTGAGGTCCGACGACCCGCTCGTGCCGAGGCGCACGCATGAAGCCCCATTCCGGCGGCCGCTGGGGCCGGGCACTTCCGCTCGTGCTGATGGCAGGGGTGTGCGCTGCGGTGTTTGCCGCTTGGCTCACGCCCCGTGACATCGCCGTCTGGCTGCGCCTGTGGTCGTTCTGCGGCTGAGCGCCGTATCTGTTTTCCGAAGAGGCTCACCATGCGATCTGCATCCTGCTCGCAAGCCGACAAGGCGCGGCGCTTTCAGGCGCTCCACGTCGGCGCCGACGGATTCATCATCCCGAATCCCTGGGATGTCGGAAGCGCTCGTCTGCTGTCGCAGCTCGGCTTCGAGGCCCTCGCCACGACGAGCGCGGGTTTTGCGTTCTCGCGTGGCAAGCCGGACCATGCAGTCGCCCGCGATGCGCTGCTCGGGCATCTGGCGGAACTCTGCACGGCCACCGATCTCCCGGTCAGCGCAGACCTCGGCAACGGCTTCGGCGATGCTCCGCAGGAGGTGGCCGTCAGCATCCGTCTGGCCGCCGACGCCGGCGTCGTGGGCGCCTCGATCGAGGACACCACCGGACGACCCGACGATCCCGTTCACGCCCTGCCGTTCGCCGTTGAGCGTATCCGCGCTGCGGTCGCGCAGGCGCGGGCGCTGCCTTTCCCGTTCGTCGTGACCGCCCGGGCAGACAACTACTTCGTCGGTCGCTCCGATCTGGCCAACACCATCGCTCGGCTTCAGGCCTACCAGGATGCAGGCGCCGATGTCCTGTTCGCTCCGGGACTGACGGGTCAGGGTGACATCGCCACGGTCGTGCGTTCGGTCGACCGCCCGGTGAACGTGCTGATCGGCGTGCCCGGCTTGACGCTCGGTGCGCGCGAGCTGGCCCAGTTGGGTGTGCGGCGGATCAGCGTCGGCGGTTCGCTGGCGCGTGCGGCCTACGGGGAGCTCCTGCGTGCGGCCAGTGAGCTGCGGGACCAGGGTACGGCGAGCTACGCGCTCCAGGCCGTCGGGGGCTCGGAACTGAACCGGCGGTTCGCCGGCTGAGGCGACCCCCGCCCATGCTTGAAGGTGCAGACCTTGCGTATGGCAGAAACCGCTTTAAACATGTCTAAAAGGACACTGGTCGTTTGGCGCCTCGACGGTTGCAATGGCAGCTTCGCTACACCGAAGGAGCGCAGCATGCCCAACATCGTTGTTCACATCCCCCACGGCGCTTTCGCCGGCGAAGCGCGCTCCGCGCTCACGCGCTGCATCAACGAAGCCGCAGCGAAGGCCGAGCAAATGCCGGCCGATCCGAACAAGCGGTTCGTGTGCTGGGTCGTCGTCAACGAAGTCGATCCCGGCGCCTTGACCTGCGGCAGCGTGGACATGACCGCGCAACTGCTGCCGTGCATCGCAATGGTTCACGTACCGGCGGGCGTGCTGGACGGTGCATCTCGCACGAGATACGTGCAGGAGATGCACGACGCATTCCGAGAGGCGCTTCCTGCCGGCGAATTGCGCAAGCTCATCACCTCCGTGGTGCTGCATGACGTGGCCGATGGCACCTGGGGCGCCAACGGGGTGATCTGGAGGCTGCCGGACCTTGCCAAGGCCTCCGGCCATGGCCATCTGCAGCATCTCGTCGTGGCTTGAGCCGGGCGCCGCGATGAAGCCGCGACGCAGCCTTCTCGAAGACGACCCGCTCGATGACTTCGAGCCCCGCACGATCACCCTCGACGGCGTATTGAAGACGGTCCACGTCGCTGGTACCGGGCCGGCCGTGATCGTCATGGCCGAGATGCCAGGGATCAGCCCGCACGTCGCTCGTTTCGGCCGCTGGGTCCGCGATGCAGGGTTCACGGTGTACATGCCATCGCTGTTCGGCCGAGACGGCGCCGTGCCGGAAGTCGAAGAAGGCAAGGCCATCCTCCGGCGCGCCTGCGTCAGCGCCGAGTTCCGTGCGCTTGCATCGCGTCAATCAAGCCCGGTCACCCAGTGGCTGCGCTCGCTGGCGAGGCTGGCGCACGAGGCGTGCGGCGGTCCGGGCGTCGGGGCGATCGGCATGTGCTTCACCGGCAACTTCGCGCTGACGATGATGCTGGAACGCTCGGTGCTCGCGCCGGTTCTGTCGCAGCCTTCGCTGCCGTTCGACGACCCGGCCGGGCTGGAAATCGCACCCGAAGAGATCGATGCGGTTCGACGGCGCCTGGAGCGCGAGGATCTGACCGTGCTGGCCTATCGCTTCGAAGGCGATCGCTTCTGCAAGGCCCAGCGTTTCGCCGCCTACGCCGAGGCCCTGGGCGAGCGCTTCGTGGCACGCGTGCTCCCTGACAGCGCAGCGGGCCGCGACGCTCTGGCGCCCTTTTTCGAGCAGGTGGTCGCGAGCCCGCACAGCGTGGTGACGGCCCACCTCATCGACGAAGCCGGGCAGCCGACGATCGCCGCCCGCGACGAGATCCTGTCGTTCTTCGCGCATCGGCTCGCCTCATGACGCACCGGGCCATGACGCATGCCGCCATCGAACCAGCGAAGCCCTCACGGCCTTCGAGGCATCCGTCGAGCACCACCATGCCGACGGATGCCGCATTCAAGGTGCGCCACGACCAGGCAATGGCCTCGTCGTCCCTCGAACCGATGCTGCACTACTACCGCATCAACTGGCCTGCAGAACCCTACCGGCAACGCGCCGAACCGCCGCCACCGGTCAAGGCGCTGGCCTTGCTCATCCGTGGGCTCGCCGACCCTTACGCCTTGCCGGCCGGCCTCAATGACGCATGGCAGTGGGTCGACCATGAACTCACGATCCTGACCCTGCCGCGCGCCGGCCATTTCATTCAGCATGACTGCGCTGCGCAACTTGTGCGCACCTTGCAGCATTGGCTGTCTCGCAACCCCGTACGACACCCTTCCGATCCATCTTTCTCCGACCTGCCGGAGAACTTCCATGACACATCGAAAGGCACTTCATGAGGTTCAGGTCACTCAAGCTCTTCTTCGCGGTGGCTCTTGTCGCGACTGGCTGCGGCGGCGGTGATTCCGCCCCGGCTTTCGCCACCGGGGTGAGCCTCGATCCCGCATCGGCCGCGCTGACCTACCCCGAAAAGAACCAGGCCCTCGACAACCCGGCGCTCACGGTCAAGGCCACGCTGCGGAACCTGCCCAATGCGGTGGTCTATCCGCGCATCGTGGCCGATGCGCAGGTGCTGTCCTCGTCGCTCGTGACGGCCGTCAAGCAAGCCGACGGCAGCTACAACGCCTCGTTGGTCTTCAACCCGGGCCTCGCCGCCGGCCGCTACACCGGCAACCTCACGCTTCAGCTGTGCCAGGACAGCACCTGTGCCTCGCAGTACGCCGTCTCCGGGGGCGTGTTTCCGTACGTGCTTACCGTCACGCCCGGCATACAGATCAGCGCCACCGTGAACGGGGTGGCGGCTCGGCCCCCGCTCGCCGCCAAAGACCGGGACGTGGTCGTGCTGCAGTCCTCGGTCCCGGTTCAATGGGTCACGTCATCGGGCGGGGCCTCGTCGCAGAACGTCACGAGTTCATCGACGACCTGGAGCGGTACCCTGCGCTACAGCTTGTCCACGTCGGGGGGAACGGGTCAGTACGGCGTCCAGGCTTTCACGACGGGTACGCCACAGGCTCGGCGGGTGACCGACATCTTCGTCACGCAATAGAGCATCTTGGAGAGACGATGGACCACGTGCTGATCATTCACGCCGTCAAAGACTACGAGGCCTGGAAGCAGGTCTTCGACCGTGCCGCGTCGATGCGCAAGCGCGCCGGTGAGCGGAGCTATCACGTGCTGCGCGATGCGAACGATGCCAACCGCGTCGTGCACTTCTCCCAGTGGACCTCCATCGCTCATGCGCGGGCCTTCTTCGAGTCCGAAGAGCTGGTGAATATCCGCCGCCAAGCGGGCGTCGAAGCCCCGGAGTTCAACTACCTGCAAAGCCTGGAGCAAGGTACGCTCTGAGCCGCAAACCGCAGGGATACGGTGTCCCGTCTCTGCGCGAACGGCCACCGGCTGTCCACCAACGGGGCCTGGAGATCGTCGTCGGGAAGCGATTTCAGTCAATGCATGACTTCACGGTTCTGGTTCTTCACGGTGCGTTCGCATCGAGCGTTGCCTTGACGCTCGACATCCTGGCCACGGCAGCGGCCATGGCCCCGCGCATTGGCGCCGGCATACCGCAGTGGAAAGTCTGTGCCGCGACCGACAGCCCCGTGCCTCTGAGCAACGGCATGCACGTCGACGCGAAGCGCCTGCCTCGACGGCCCGAGTCCGACGGTTCCGTCTGGATCGTGCCGGGCCTCGGTCCCGACAGCCTTGCCGGCATGGCACAGCGACTGTCGCAGAGCGACGCGCTGGAGGCAGCGCAGGCCTTGAGGGTGCAGGCCCGCGCGGGCGGCACCGTGGCGGCTTCTTGTGCGGCCGTCTTTCTGCTGCAGGCGGCGGGGCTGCTGGTGGACCGCAAGGCGACGACGACCTGGTGGCTGGCCTCCCAGCTCCAGCGTGTCGAGCCGCGCTGCAAAGTCGATGCCCATCGCATGGTCATTTCGGATGGCCCGATCTGGACCGCGGGGGCGGCTCTGGCCCAGACGGACCTGATGCTGCAGCTGCTTCGCACTCGCTTCGGGCCGGCGCTGGCGGACGCCGTGTCGCGCGTGTTGTTGATCGATGCGCGGGAAGCGCAGTCACCGTTCGTCATCCCGGCGATGCTGGCGAGTGGGGATGAGTTCATTGCCAGGCTGTCGGCGCAGATCGATGCAGCGCTGCCACAGGCGCCAAGCGTTGCGCGATTGGCCGCAACGTTCTGCGTTTCGGAGCGAACGCTTGCGCGGCGGGTTCGTGCGGCCACCGGGCAAAGCCCCCTCGGTCTGATCCAGTGCGTTCGCCTGCAGAAAGCCCGGATGCTCCTCGAAACGAGTCGCATGACGGTGGACCAGGTGGCCGAGCAGGTGGGTTACGGTGATGCCACCGCACTGAGGCGATTGATGCGCAAAGTGTCGGGCGCAACGCCACGCCAGTTCCGATCGTCGGTGAGTGCGTCGACGTCGTGAAGACGTCGTCGTGGCGGCCCTGAACACCGTCGCCCTGCCGGGCATGTCGAGGTTGGCGATGAGGCCGTGGCACGGCGTGAACAGGCCCTAGAGCGCGCTCGCGGCCGGAGCCGTCGAGGAGCACGACCTTGCAGGGGTTCGGCTTCATTTCACGACCACCTTTCCAACCATCCCGGCCTCGTAGTGGCCGGGCTGCAGACAGGCGAACCGGAAGTCGCCGGCCCTGGTGAACTGCCAGACGATTTCGCCCCTGGCACCCGGCTTCACGTGGGCCATGTTCGGGTCGGAGTGTTCCATCTCGGGAAACTTCTTCATCAGCGCCGCGTGCTCCTCGAGCGCCTCGTCGGTGCCCAGCACCATCTCGTGCAGCAGCTTGCCGCCGTTGTGGATGACGAACTTGACGGTCTCGCCGCGCTTGACCACGACGGTGGTCGGCGTGAAGCGCATCGAGTCGGCCATGTCGACCTTGATGGTGCGGCTGACTTTCCCCGGGTCGCCTTCGCGACCGAAGTCGGTGTCCTCGACTTTGCCGGCGTCGTACTCGTGACGCTTCGCGTGGTCCTCGTCGCCGTGCGCCATGGCAGTGGCCGACCCGAGGGCGACAACGACGAAGGCCAGAATGTTCAGTGTCTTCAGCATGGTCGGTTCTCCGTCAATGGCCGTCGTGGCCGCCGGGTTTGCGAACCTGCAGGGTGCGGGCGTCGACTTTCGGCGCTGCCGCGCGAGCGGGTTCGGGCATCGCGGCGGTGTACTCGCTCGCCAGGGTGCCGACGGGGTGCTTGTAGGGGCCCGGGTCCTTGAAGTCGCCACGCCTGATGTCATCGCGAACCTTCACGACGCTGAACATGCCGCCCATGCCGACCGGCCCGAAAGGCCCGGTGCCCGTCATCATCGGCAGCGTGTTGTCGGGCAGCGGCATCTCCATCACGGCCATGTCGTGCATGCCCTTGTCACCCATGACCATGTAGTCCGGCACGAGGCTCGAGATCTTCTTCGCGACGTCACGGTGGTCCACGCCGATCATGGTCGGCACCGAATGCCCCATCGCGTTCATCGTGTGGTGCGACTTGTGGCAATGGATGGCCCAGTCGCCGGCCAGAGCATCGAACTCGAAGGCGCGCATCTGCCCCACTGCAACGTCGGTCGTGACCTCGGGCCATCGAGCGCTCTTCGGCACCCAACCCCCATCCGTGCCCGTCACCTCGAAGTGCGGTCCGTGCATGTGGATGGGGTGGTTCGTCATCGTGAGATTGCCCACCCGGATGCGCACGCGCTCGCCGGTGCGTGCGACGAACGGGTCGATGCCGGGGAAGGCGCGGCTGTTCCAGGTCCACAGGTTGAAGTCGAGCATCGTGTTGACCTTCGGTGTCGCGCTGCCGGGCTCGATGTCGTAGGCGTTCAGGATGAAGCCGAAGTCGCGGTCGACCTTGAATTGCTTCGGGTCCTTCGGGTGCACGATGAACAGCCCCATCATCCCCATCGCCATCTGCGTCATCTCGTCGGCGTGCGGGTGGTACATGAAGGTGCCGGAGCGCTGCAGCACGAACTCGTACATGAAGGTCTTGCCCACGGCGATGGGCGGCTGGGTCAGCCCCGTGACGCCGTCCATGCCGGACGGCAACAGGACGCCGTGCCAGTGCACGCTGGTGACCTCGGGCAGCTTGTTCGTGACGAAGATGCGGATGCGGTCACCCTCGACCGCCTCGATGGTCGGGCCCGGGCTCTGGCCGTTGTAGCCCCAGAGATTGGCCTTCATGCCGGGCGCGATTTCGCGCACCACCGGCTCGGCCACCAGGTGGAATTCCTTGACGTTGTCCTTCATGCGCCAGGGCAACGACCAGCCGTTGAGCGTGACGATGGGCTGGAAGGGCCGGCCGGTGGGTGGTGCTGTAGGCAGTTGCATGGCTGCAGACGACTGCGTCACCTCTTCGGGAAGCAGGGCTGCGCCGGCACGGCTGACGGTGGCGGCGCCCAGCAGGGTCGCGCCTGCCGCCGTGAAGAAGGTTCGTCGGTTGGTCATGGCGGGCTCCATCAATGGGTTGCGTCGATCGGCGTGCTGCCTTGCGCCGACGGGCTCATGCCCGTTGAGGCGCCCGGCGAGCGGCCCGTCAGGGCGTCTGCAGCTTGGTTTCGGCGACCCAGTAGTCGCGCAGGGACTCGACGGCCCCGGCGACGCTCATGACCTGGTCGCGCGAGTCGGCCAGCAACTCGAAGACGCTGCTGAGCATCCCGTTGTAGCGAAGCAGGTTCTCGTCGGAGATGCGCTTCTTCAGCGGGACGACCTCGTCCCGGTAGTGTCGGGCCAGGTCGTAGGCCGTTCGGTAGGCCGAGTAGGACTCGCGCACCTCCGAGCGGGCGTTGACCGCGACCTGTGCGGTCCGATGCACCGCCTGCATGTACGTGGCTTCGGCCCGCGCGACGCGAGCGGAGCCGAAGTCGAACAGCGGCAGCTCGAGCTCGATTTCGTAGCCGTTGCGGCGCGACTCGCCCGTGCTGCTCTGGTTCTGGTAGCCGACGTTCAGCACGTTGATGAAGCGCGTGGCCTTCGTCAGTCCGAGGGACCTGGCTGTCGACTCCGCGGCGCGCTTGGCCATCAGCACGTCGAGCCGCTTGTCCATCGCGGTCTGCTCGGCGTCCATCGGCTCCGTCGGGGCCTGCGGGAGGTCCGGGAGGCGCTCCGGAAGCTTGAAGTCAAGCTGATTGCCGCCGAGCCCCAGCGCACGGACGAAGCGCTCGCGTTCGGCCACGGCCTGGTGCTGCGCCCGTGCCATTTGCGCGGTAGCGTCCGCATGGAAGGACTGCTCGCGCATCCGAGCCAGCTTGCTGAAGTTGCCGGCGGCGGCCATGCGACGCGCCAGCTCGTCGGAGGCATCGGCGGCGTCCTTGACCTGGCCGTAGTAGCTCACCAACTGCTGTGCGGCCACTGCGTTGAAGTAGCTCCGCCTCGCCTCTGAAGCGACACCAACCGCGTCAAGGGCCGCCTGGAACTGGGTTTGCTCGAAGCGACGCTGCTCGACCTGTTTGGCCAAAGGCAGCGTCAGCAATCCCAGCACATCGAACATCACGGCGCGGTCGATTTCTACGGTGCCCCCGCCGGAGAGGCGACCATAGGCGAGGGACGGATTGCGAAGTCGCCCCGCACGCACGAGATCGGACTCCGCAATGCCGAGCTCGGTGAAGCTGGCCTGCAGCCCGCGGTTGTTGAGCAACGCGATCTCCACGGCGGCGTCCGCCGTCAGGGCTTGCTTCATCAGCTCGGCAACCCGGGCCTGCGCGGAGTCAGCCTGGTCGGCAGTTCGCTGGTAGGTCGGCGACTGGCCGGTGCGCTCCTTCGTCAACTGTTCTACCGTGGAGAAACCGCCGTCCGGAGAGAACGACGCGCAGCCGCTCAGCACCAGTGCAGCGGCAGCGACAAGAGTGAATCGAATCATTTCTCGCCTCCATGCATCCCGTCGCTGCCGTGCAGCCGCATCTGATCTCGCCAGTTGGCGAGCGGGACATCGCGGTACGGCTTGTCGTCGAAGCGGGTGCCGCAGCGGACCGAGTGGCTTCGCGGGTGCCGGGCTACCGCCGGGAAACCGGGCGGACGCCAGCGCAGGTGCGCACATCGACAACGCGATGGCGAACCTCGACAGGTTCTTGTTCATGGTTCGAAGTCATCTGGCCTGCCGACGCACGCAAGGCGGTCGGCCAAATCTCGTGCGACGAAGGCACGAGCGCTGTCAGGCCTCGCGTCGGGGGCCTGGCGGGGGTCAGAGGCTTCGTGGAGGACGTTCCTGGCCGTCCGACTGGAACGTCGCCGCCGGAGCCGGGAGCGCGGGAAATGTCACCGTGGAGGCCTCCATCGGCTGCGCGAGCGCCGGCATCGCGCTCGGCATCGGCGTCATCGAACAGAACGTCGCGCAGACGTTGCAGCCGCTGGCGTGGCCCGCGGAACCCGACTGCTCGTCATGATGGGCCGAACCCGTCTGGTCGTGACGATGCGCGGTGCCCGGGTCGTGATGAATGTCGTGGCCGCCGTGCTCCGAGGTCTGCGCATGCACCGCCGACGAACTGCCTTCCGGGCACAGCATGGCGCCAGCGACCGCGCTGCGGATGGGGAGCAGCAACGCGAGCAACATCAGGAAGACGACGCGGAAGGTTTTCACAGCAAATTGATTATCGATCAGACGGGCATGGTCGGATATGGAGAGTGAAGTCCCCGCAAACCTGTGCGGGCCTTCGTGGCTGCGCCCCTTGCTTTCCGTGCGCTGGCTTGACCCGTATCAACGGCGAGCGCCTCGTTCGGGCCCAAGCTGTCGACATAGGCCGCTGTTTCAGCGTCCGAGACACAGGAGAAGACCATGAAGTTCGTCGCAGGTTCGAGCGCGCTGGCAGTGGCGCTGTTGGTCGGATGTTCTTCCCTGCCGGGCGGTGCATCCAAGGAGACCGACGAGCACGCGGCACACCACCCCCCTGGCGCTGCCGTGGGCACGCCTGCGCCCGCCCAATACGACCAGCAGATGAAGATGATGCAGGAGATGCATCAGAAGATGGCTGCGGCCAAGACACCCGAGGAGCGCGCCGCGCTGATGAAGGACCACATGAAGACCATGCAGGACGGCATGGGGATGATGGGCCAGATGCGCGGTGGGACGATGGGCGGCGGCATGGGCGCGGGTGGTGCCAAGGGTCCGGCCGGCGATGCCATGGATCCGGAGACGATGAAGCGTCGCATGGACATGATGGAAATGATGATGCAGATGATGATGGACCGCGAGGGCATGCAGCCCCCTGCCTCCAAGTAGTGGTCAGGCGACTCGAGCCTCACCCTGAGTACAGGTTCGAGAACCGGGAGGGGTCGCCCTTCTGGTGGGAGCGCGTTCTGTTCTGGCCATGCTGGGCCTGCCTGGCGGCGCTCGGTCTTTGGATTGCTGTCGGTTTGACCTCTCGACAGCGCGCCGCTTGACTTTCCAATCATGGGAAGGTCGAAGCTGCAGACAAGAACAGGAGAGCGCCATGCAAAGCAGCCGGGGCCTCGGCGGCGTCGAGGACCAGCGGCATCTGGGTCACCTGGACGACGGCCGGCAGCGAAGCCGCTGGAGCCTTCACGGCCTCGAACGACTGCGCGGCGCCTGCGGCGTGCTGGTGATACCGGCAAATATCGAGCATTCCCTAACGGACTGCATCGACTCGGGGGGGCGCTGCGGCCGATGCCGCGGTGTTAGGCTGCCGCCAGCCAACGCTGACGAACCTGCGTGTGAGGTATTACCGATGACCGCGAAGATGACGCAAGAGCCTTCCGTCGACTCCGCACTCCCGGCACTTTTGCGTGAGCAGGCGTCGAAGCAGCCGGCCGCCGCGGCCCTCCTCGCTCCAGGCCGCCCACCACTGACGTATGCCGATCTTTGGGGGCAGGTTCAGTACATTGCCGGCGCCCTGCGGGCGCAAGGCGTGACGTCGTCGACACGAGTGGCCGTCGTGTTGCCCAACGGACCCGAGATGGCGGCCACCTTCCTGGGTGTTGCAGCGTGCGCTGTCTGTGCACCGCTGAACCCGGCGTATCAGGCCGCGGAGTTGCGGTTCTACCTGGAAGACACCCGCGCGGAATTCGTCATCGTCGGCAAAGGCGAGTGCGGGCCCGTGCTCGCCGTGGCCAGGGACATGAATCTCGGCGTGCTCGAGATCGATGCCGACCCGTCGCTTCCGGCCGGTCGGTTCAGCATCGGCGGCTGGTCGCGAGATGGCGCTGGCGACCCCTCTTTTTCCGAGGCTCGCGACCCCGCGTTGATCCTGCACACCTCCGGCACGACAGCGCGGCCGAAGATCGTTCCACTCAGTCACGCCAATCTCGTCGCCTCGGCTCGCAACATCGCCCGCAACCTGGCCCTGCGGCCGGCGGATCGTTGCATGAACGTGATGCCGCTGTTCCACATCCATGGACTGGTCGGTGCGCTGCTGGCTTCGGTGGCGGGCGGCTCCAGCATCGTGTGCAGTCCGGGCTTCGACGATCGCGCCTTCTTCGACTGGGTCGCGCACTTCGAACCGAGCTGGTACACCGCGGTGCCGACGATCCACCAATCGGTGGTGGCGCAGGGGGCACGCTATCGGCAGGTCGCGCCGGCGCACCGCTTCCGGTTCGTGCGATCGTCCTCGTCGGCGCTTCCGCCGAAGACCTTCGACTCGCTGCAGGCGCTGACCGGCGTGCCGGTCATCGAAGCCTTCGGAATGACGGAGGCCTCGCACGAAATGGCGAGCAATCCGCTGTCGGGCCCCCGCAAGGCGGGCTCGGTGGGGGTGCCGACCGGAGCCGAGATCGCGTTGATGGACGAGTCGGGCCGCTTGCTCGCCGCGGGTGCCACCGGCGAGATCGTGATCCGGGGCCCCGGTGTGACGGCAGGGTACGAGAACAACACCGCCGCCAATGCCAAGGCCTTCTGCGACGGTTGGTTCAGGACGGGCGACCAGGGCCGCTTCGACGACGAGGGCTACCTCTACATCTCGGGCCGCCTGAAGGAGATCGTCAACCGCGGCGGCGAGAAGATCTCGCCGCGCGAAGTCGACGAGGCCTTGCTCGAGCATCCCGACGTGCTGCAGGCGGTCGCTTTCGCGGTGCCCCATCCCACGCTCGGCGAGGATCTGGCCGCCGCGGTGGTTCTGCGCGACGGCGCGCGATCCGGTGAATTCGAATTGCGCAGCTTCCTGTTCGCTCGCCTCGCCGGCTTCAAGGTGCCTTCGAGCATCGCTTTCGTCGACGCCATACCGAAGGGCGCCACCGGAAAGATCCAGCGCACCAGCCTGCACGAGAAGCTCGGGCACCTGCTGGGTAGAGCCTTCGTCGCGCCTGGCACCGACGTGGAACGTTCGCTCGATCTGATCTTCCGCGAGGTGCTCGGTTGTGCGCCGGTCGGCAGGGATGACAACTTCTTCTCCCTCGGCGGCGATTCGCTGAAGGGCACCCAGGTGATGGCACGCATCGCATCGGAACATGGCGTCGAGATCGCCGTGCCGAAACTGTTCAGCCATCCGACGATCGGCATGCTCGCGATCGAGGTCGAGGCGGCCAAGGCGGCTGCCGACGACTGGACCCACGAGCTGGCGGCCGAGATCGACCAGATGACCGACGAAGAAGTCGCCCGGCTGCTTGCACAGGAGGAGGCGGTGACACCATGGAGCCCACGCTGAACGCCGAGCGCGAGGGAGTGCGCCCGTTCCTGCGTCCGCAAGGACACCGCTGCGGCAACGACGTCACCGCGGCTGCCGTATGAAGCCGTCTTGCCCGGCATTGGCGCTTCTGGAGGATCCGGACTGCACGCTGGCGATGCTGCTGCAGCAGCAGGCGAGACAACGGCCCGATGCCGCAGCCATCCTTGCGCCCGGCCGGTCTGCGTTGACCTACGCTGGCCTGTGGTCGCAAGTCCGGCATGTGGCCACCGTCCTGCACTCGCACGGCGTGACGCCATCGGTGCGCGTTGCCGTCATGCTCCCCAACGGGCCCGAGATGGCCACCGCATTCCTCGGCGTCTCGGCGTGTGCCGCCTGTGTTCCGGTGAATCCGGGCTCCCAGGCAGCGGAGTTGCGGTCGTACCTGGCCGACGTTCGTGCGCGGGTCGTCATCGTTCGCAAGGGGGAGGGCGGTCCGTTGCCCGCCGTGGCGCGGGACCTGGGCCTCGGCTTGCTGGAGATCGATGTCGACACGACCTTGCCTGCCGGGCAGTTCCGGCTGCCACCCGGGTCCTGCGATCTCGTCGAGCCCCACAGCCCTGCGCAATCGAGCGACATCGCCCTGGTCCTGCCCACGTCGGGTACGACGGCCCGTCCGAAGATCGTCCTGCTCGAGCAGGCCCATCTTGTCGCCACGATCCGCACCAACATCCAGCACTTTGCGCTGTCGCCGGCAGATCGCTGCCTGAACGTACGGCCCTTGTTTCACACCCACGGTCTGGTGAGCAGCATCCTGGCAACGGTGGCCAGCGGCGGCAGCGTGGTGTGCGCGCCGGGCCTCGACGGCGATGCGTTCTTCGATTGGGTCGCGCAGTATCAACCGACCTGGTACAGCGCGGTGCCGACCATGCACCAGTGGGTGCTCGCCCATGGCGCGCAGTACCGGCAACGGGCGCCGGAACACCGATTCCGCTTCCTGCGTTCCGGCGCGGCCCCGCTGGCACCCGCGACGCTGCGCAGTCTCGAAGCGCTGATGGACGCCCCGCTCATCGAGGCCTACGGGATGACCGAGCGCACGCCCATCGCCATCAATCCGTTGCCGCCGGGTGTGCGCAAGCCCGGCTCGGTCGGTCTGCCTGCCGGGGTCGAGATCATGCTGATCGACGAAGCCGGACGGCGGGTCCCGCCGGGTGCCGTCGGCGAAATCACCATCAGGGGCCCGGGGGTCATTGCCGGCTACGAGAACCACGCCGATGCCGACGATTCATGCCCGGACGGCTGGTTCCGGACCGGCGACCAGGGCCGGTTCGACGACGACGGCTACCTGTTCATCACGGGGCGTCTGAAGGAGATCGTCAATCGGGGCGGCCAGAAGATTTCGCCGCGCGAGGTCGATGAGGCGCTGCTGGAACACCCGGCCGTCGCGCAGGCGGCCGCCTTCGGTGTTCCCCATGCCACGCTGGGCGAGGAACTGGCGGCGGCCGTGGTGCTGCGCGATGGCGCGACCATCGGGGAGGCCGGGCTGCGCGGCTTCCTGTTCGAACGCCTTGCGCAATTCAAGCTGCCATCGACCATCGTCTTCGTCGAGTCGCTGCCGGTCAGTGCCGTCGGCAAGGTCCGGCGCGGCGAGCTGCGCACGAGATTCGGCAAGCTCATCGAGAAGGATTTCGTCAGCCCGCGAACCGGTACCCAGTGCTCACTCGGCGCCATCTTTCGCGAGATCCTCGGCTGCGGACCCGTTGGTTTGCACGACGGCTTCTTCGCCCTCGGCGGCGATTCCCTGAAGGGCACGCGCGCGATGGCGCGGATCAATGAGCGGCATGGCGTGGCGCTGTCGGTGCCCGAACTCTTCCGGTACCCGACGATTGCCGAGCTGGCGGTCGTGATCGACGCTGCCGGGGGCGCACCGCTCGACACGGCCGTCGGCCCGGCCACAGAACTTCTTGAAGCCGACGGCCGAACGGCGCAGACGACACCGCACATGGCGCTGCCCGGCGAGCCGAATGTGCCGTCACCGGCCGTCGAGGCAGCCGCCTCGGCGGCGGCAAGCGGCAACGCCAGGAGCCGCCTGCTGGCACTGCGCCGACAGCGACACGAGGCTGCGCGCACCCTCGAGCGGCGGCCCGGATCGAGCGAGATGGCCCTGTCCTTCGCGCAGGAAGGCTTGTGGTTCCTGGACCAGTTGACCGGGCCGAGCGGGGTCTACAACATGGCCCGAGCGGTGCGTCTGCAGGGCACGCTGGACGTCGCCGCGCTCGAGCACGGCGTGCGCGCTCTGGTGGAACGGCACGAGAGTCTTCGCACGGCCTTCGAGGATCGCCAAGGAGTGCCGACGCAAAGGGTGCGCGCATTCGACGAAGTTGCCGCCGGCCTGAGACTGACCCCGGTGCCGGTCGCAGGCAACACGCCGGACGAGCGCGAACAAGCGCTCGGCGCGTCGTTGCAGGCCATGGTGGCCGCCCCCTTCGACCTGTCGTGCGCGCCCTTGCTGCGCGCGCAGCTGTGGCGCATGGGTGACAACGAGCATGTGTTGCTGCTCGTCGTGCACCACATCGTGTCCGACGGCTGGTCGATGGGCGTGCTGGCACGTGAGCTCGGCGCCTTGTATGCCTGCGCTCGGAATGGCTCCGTGCTGCCGCCTCTGCCGGTCCAGTACGGCGACCATGCCTTGTGGCAACGCCGGCGGCTCGCGTCCGGCGTCGAGGCGCAGCAGCTGCAGTACTGGCGCGAGCAGTTGCAGGGTCTGCAGACGCTCGAGCTGCCCACCGACCGACCGCGGCCGGTGCGAGCCAGCCAGCGCGGAGCGGTCGAGCGCTTCGTGGTGCCCGGGCCCTTGGTCGAGAAACTGCATGCCGTGGCGCGGCGCGAGAACGCGACGCTGTTCATGCTGTTGCTGACGGCGTACCAGGTGCTGCTGATGCGCCATTCGGGCCAGCAGGACCTCGCGGTCGGTGTTCCGGTCGCCGGCCGCAACCGGGTCGAGTTCGAGGGGCTGATCGGCTTGTTCGTCAACACGGTTGTCTTGCGCACGGATCTGTCGGGCAACCCGGAGTTCACCGAATCGCTGCGCCGGGTGCGCGAAACGGCGCTCGATGCTTTCGCCCACCAGGACCTGCCGTTCGACCGGCTCGTCGCCGAGCTCAGCCCGCAGCGCGACCTGAGCCGCAACCCGCTGTACCAGGTGTCGTTCGCACTGCAGAGCCACTCCGAATCCCTGCTCGATCTGGGCGGGCTGGCGGCGCAGCCGATCGGGCTGCCGGTGACGGAGTCGAAGTTCGACCTGTCGCTCGCGCTGACCGAGGTGGACGGAGTGTTGCAAGGGGTGCTGGAGTACGCGACGGATCTGTTCGATGCGGGCAGCATCGAGCGCATGGGTCGGCAGCTGGGCTGCCTGCTCGAAGCCATCGCTGCGGATCCCGGGCAATCGATCATGAGGCTGCCGCTGATGCGGGCCGACGAACGAGAGCACGTGCTGCAGGCGTGGAACGACACGGCCCGCGAGTTTCCTGCGCAGCACAACCTGCACCAGCTCTTCGAGGCACAGGTGCGGCGCAGCCCCCAGGCGATCGCGGTGATCCTGGACAGCCAGCAGCTCGGCTACGCCGAACTCAACCGGCGTGCCAACCGCCTGGCGCACGAGCTGCGCGGGCTGGGCGTGGGGCCCGACGTGCTGGTGGGGCTGTGCCTGCAGCGCAGCCCCGCCATGGTGGTGGCGCTGCTGGCGATCCTGAAGGCCGGTGGGGCCTACGTGCCGCTCGATCCGCAGTACCCGAGCGAGCGGCTGGCCTTCATGCTCGGTGATACCGCGGCCCCGGTGGTGATCACGGAGCAGGCGCTGCGAGCGCAGCTGCCCGGGAGCGGCGCGCGGGTGCTGTGCATCGACAGCGACTGGGCTGCGCTGGCGCACCAGCCCGACACCGACCTGCCCGCGCTGGCCACCCCGGAGCACCTGGCCTACGTCATCTACACCTCCGGCTCCACCGGCACGCCAAAGGGGGTGGCGGTCTCGCATCGAGGCATCTGCAATCACAACCACTGGATCACCGGGCAGCTGGGGCTCGGCGCCGAGGACCGATTGCTGCAGAAGACATCGATCAGCTTCGATGCGTCGGTCTGGGAGTTGTTCGCCCCCCTGACCGCCGGCGCTGCGTTGGTGCTCGTGAAGGAAGCCGGGCGCGGCGACGCTGCCTATATCGCTCGCACGATCCACGACCATCACATCACGATCGCGCAGTCGGTGCCGTCGGAACTGAGCGTCTTGCTCGACCAGCCGTCGTTCCGCGAATGCCGCAGCCTGCGCTACATGGTCTGCGGCGGCGAGGCGCTCGATCGGGCCTTGGCACGCCGCTTCGCCGAATGCCTGCCCGACGCGACGCTCGCGAACTGCTACGGCCCCACCGAAGCAAGCATCGACAGCACATGCTTCGAGGTGCATGCCGTTGCGCAGGGTCCCGGTACCGTGCCGATCGGCAGGCCGGTCGCGAACGCGCGCTGCCACATCCTCGATGCCTGGCTGCAGCCGGTGCCGATCGGTGTCGTCGGCGAGTTGCATGTCGGCGGCGTCGGTCTGGCCCGCGGCTATCTGAACCGGCCCGAACTGACCGCAGAAAGGTTCATTCGCGACCCGTTCCGCGAAGGCGAGCGGCTGTACCGGACCGGCGATCTCGCGCGCTATCTGCCCGACGGCACGATCGAGTACATCGGCCGCGTCGATCACCAGGTCAAGATCCGAGGTTTCCGCATCGAACTCGGCGAGATCGAGGCCCGCATGGCATCGCACCCGCAAGTGGCCCGCTGCGTCGCCGTTGTTCGCGAGGATCGGGGGGGCGATCCGCGTCTGGTCGCGTACGTCGTCGCCAGGGGCAGCATGCCCTCGGCCGACGTCCTGCACGCGCATCTGCGCGCCGGCCTGCCCGAGTACATGCTGCCGAATCACATCGTTGAGCTCGAGGCGATCCCGCTGACACTCAACGGCAAGCTCGACCGCAAGGCCTTGCCGGTGCCGAATGCTCAGGAGGGTGCGACCCCCGTCCATGAATCGCCGCGAGGCGAGGTCGAGCTCACGCTGGCGCGTTTGTGGGCCGAGGCGCTGGGGATCGAGCGCGTCGGTCGCCACGACGACTTCTTCAAGCTCGGCGGCCATTCGTTGCTCGCGATCAGGCTGATCGAGCGCATGCGTCGGGCCGGGCTGGCGGCCGACGTGCACACCCTGTTCGTCGCGCCCACGCTCGCGGCCCTGGCGGCCGCGGTGGGGGGCGGCAGCGGCGAGGTGCAGGTCCCGCCGAATCTGATTCCGCCTCGCTGCGGCTCGATCACGCCGCACATGCTGCCGCTGGTGGAGCTGACGGTCGAGCACATCGCGCGCATCGTCGCCACGGTGCCCGGCGGCGCTGCCAATGTGCAGGACATCTACCCGCTGGCGCCGCTGCAGGAAGGCATCCTGTTCCACCACCTGGCCCAGAGCGAGGGGGACCGCTACCTGCTCCGCGACCTGTTCGCTTTTGCGGACCGTGCGCAACTGGATGCCTACCTGCGGGCCCTGCAGCAGGTGGTGGACCGACACGACATCCTGCGCACCGCCGTGCTGTGGGAGGATCTGCCCGAGCCTCTGCAGGTGGTGTGGCGGCATGCACCGCTGTCGATCGAGGAGCTGCAGCTCGACCCGACCGAAGGCGACGTGGCCCACCAGCTGCAAGCGCGCTTCGACCCGACCCGCTGCCGCATCGACGTGCGGGAAGCCTCGATGCTGCGCGTGCGCATCGCCTACGATGAACCCCATGCGCGCTGGATCGTGGCGCAGCTGTTCCATCATCTCGCGACGGACCACACGTCGAAAGAAGTGCTGGAACAGGAGGTGCAAGCGCATCTGGTCGGTCGGGCCGATCGGCTGCCGCCGCCGGTGCCGTTCCGGAATTTCGTCGCGCAGACCCGGCTGGGCGTGTCGCGCGACGAGCACGAGGCGTTCTTCCGAACGATGCTGGCCGATGTCGACGAGCCGACCCTGCCCTTCGGGCTGGTCGGCATGCATGGCAGTGGCGCCGATATCGCCGAGGCGCGCCTCGCTGTCGACGCCGGGCTGGCGCAGCGTCTGCTCCGCGGTGCGCGCGCGCTCGGCGTCAGCGCCGCCAGCGTGTGCCACCTTGCCTGGGCCCTGGTGCTGGCGCGCGTGACGGGACGTGAAGACGTGGTGTTCGGCACGGTCCTGTTCGGCCGCATGCAAGGGGGGGCCGGTGCTGATCGGGCGCTGGGGCTGTTCATCAACACCCTGCCGTTGCGCGTGCGTTTGGGCGATGCGAGCGTGCTGAGCGGCTTGAACGACGTGCACGCGCTCTTTGCACGGCTGTTGTGTCACGAGCATGCGCCGCTCGCGCTGGCGCAGCGCTGCAGCGCGGTGGCCGCTCCGGCACCGCTGTTCAGCGCGCTGCTCAACTACCGCCGCGGCGCGGCCGCCGACGTGCTGCCCTGGACCGAGGTGTCGCAGGCCCGCGCGGGTATCGAGGTGACGCAGGCGAATCTCACCAACTACCCGCTCACGCTCAGCGTGGATGACCTGGGCGACGCGCTCACCCTGACCGTGCAGGTGCAGTCGCCAGTGCGGCCCGAGCGCGTGTGCGAGTTCATGCACACCGCGCTGGAACAGCTGATGTCGGCGCTGGAGAGCGCGCCAGCGACACCGCTGTACCGGCTCGACGTGCTGCCCGAATCCGAGCGGCGGCAGTTGCAGCAGTTCAACGCCACCGATGCGGCGTACCCGAGCGAGAAGCTGATCCACGAGTTGTTCGAGGAACAGGTCGGCAGGACGCCGCAAGCCGTGGCCGTGGTGTTCGAAGAACAGTCCGTCACCTACGCCGAGCTCAATGCACGGGCCAACCAACTGGCGCATTGTCTGCGGGCGCAGGGGCTAGGGCCCGACCAGCGGGTGGCGATCTGCGTGGAGCGTGGCGTGGAGATGGTGGTGGGGCTGCTGGGAATCCTGAAGGCCGGGGGCGCCTATGTTCCGCTGGACCCCGGCTATCCGCCGCAGCGGCTGGCGTACCTGCTGCGCGATGCGCAGCCGGCGGTCGTGCTCACGCACGGTGCGCTGCTGCAGCGCCCGCCCGAGGTCACGGCTCCATGGTTGGAGCTGGATACCCTGCGCCTGCAGGATCTGCCAACGCACAATCCTTGCGGCACCGAACTCGGGTTGAACTCGCGGCACCTGGCCTACGTGATCTACACCTCGGGCTCCACCGGTGCGCCCAAGGGGGCCATGAACGAACACGCCGCGGTGGTCAACCGATTGGTGTGGATGCAGCGGGCCTACCGGTTGGAAGTCGGCGAGCGGGTGCTGCAGAAGACTCCCTTCAGCTTCGATGTGTCGGTGTGGGAGTTCTTCTGGACCTTGCTCCATGGTGCCACGCTGGTGGTCGCGCGCCCCGATGGCCACAAGGATCCGGCCTATCTGGTGCAACTCATCCAGCAGGCCGGCGTTTCCACCTTGCATTTCGTGCCTTCGATGCTGCAGCAGTTCCTGGAGCATCTGGACGAGGGCAGCGGCACGGCGGCCCTGGGCAGTTTGCGGCGCGTGGTGTGCAGCGGCGAAGCGCTGCCGTACGACCTGCAGGAGCGATGCCTGCGCAAGCTGCCGATGGCGCAGCTGTACAACCTGTACGGCCCGACGGAAGCGGCCGTCGACGTGACGCACTGGCACTGCCGCTCCGGCGTTCTGCCCGGTCGGGTGCCCATCGGCCGGCCGATCGACAACACCCAGATCCATGTCCTGGACGAGCGGCTGCAGCCGGCACCCATCGGGGTGGCGGGGGAGATCCACATCGGTGGCGTGGGCGTGGCGCGCGGCTACCTGAACAAGCCCGAACTCACGCGTCAGCGCTTCATTGCGGACCCGTTCGGCGCAGCGGCCGCAGCGCGGCTGTACAAGACCGGCGACCTGGGCTGCTGGCTGCCCACGGGCGAGCTCGAGTACCTCGGGCGCAATGACTTCCAGGTGAAGATCCGTGGCTTTCGCATCGAACTGGGCGAGATCGAGGCGCAACTGGCGAAGCACCCGGCGGTCAGCGAGGTGGCGGTGCTCGCACGCGAGGACAAGCCGGGCGACAAGCGGCTGGTGGCCTACTTCTGCGCACGTGAAACGGTCAGTGCCGAGGCGCTGCGGCGGCACCTGCAGGCGGTGCTGCCGCACTACATGGTGCCGGCCGCGTATGTGGTCCTGGACCGCTTGCCGCTGACACCCAACGGCAAGCTCGATCGCAAGGCGCTGCCGGCGCCGGAGATCGCGTGCGATCGTGCCGGCTACGTCGCCGCACGGTCGCCGATCGAAGACGCACTGGTTCGCATCTGGTCCGAGGTGCTGGGTGTCGCGCGCGTCGGCGTGCACGACGACTTCTTCGATCTCGGCGGCCATTCGCTGCTGGCGATACGGGTCGTGGCGCGAATCCGAAGCGAATTTCAGACCGATTTCGCGGTTCGCAGCCTGTTTGAAGCCACGACGGTGGCCCGTCTCGCCACGGAGATCGTTCGGCACCAGACCGCGAAATCCGCGACGCCCCTGCAACTCCGCACGGTGCCCCCAGGCGCCTCATCGGCCATCCTCCCGGCGCCACGCCGCGGCGCGGCGCCGACGTCCTTTGCGCAGGCCAGCCTCTGGTTCCTGAATGGCCTGATGGGTCCGAGCGACGTCTACCACATCACGCGGGCCGTTCGTGTGCGCGGCCCGCTCGACGTTGCGGCTCTCGGGCGCAGCGTGCTTTCGCTGGTGGGACGCCACGAGAGCCTGCGCACTGCCTTCGAGCAGCTCGACGGTGCACCGGTGCAGGTGGTGCATTCGCTCGACGAGGTGGCGCCTGCTCTGCGGCTCGAGCCGGTGCCCGTCGGCGGCGACACGCTGGCGCAGCGCGAACTCGCGCTGGGCGAGTGGCTGCGCGCCGGCGTGGCCGAGCCCTTCGATCTGTCGCAAGCGCCGCTGCTGCGGGCCAGCTTGCTGCGTCTGTCCGACGACGAGCACGTGCTGCTGCTGGTGGTTCACCACATCGTCGCCGACGGCTGGTCGCTGGACGTGCTCGCGCGGGAGCTTGGCGCGCTGTATGCGGCGTTCCATGCGGGACGGCCCGACCCGCTGAGCGCGCTGCCGATCCAGTTTGCCGACTATGCGGTGTGGCAGCGCCAGCACCTCGAGGGCCCGACCACCGAACGCGATCTGGGCTACTGGCGCAAGCAGCTCGCAAACCTCGAGACGCTGCAACTGCCGACCGACCGAGCACGGCCGGCCCGTCCCAGCCATCGCGGCGCGCTCGCGCGTGTCGAGATCGCGCCGGAGGTCGTGGCCGAATTGAAGGCGCTCGCGCGGCGCGAGAACGTCACCTTGTTCATGCTGCTGCTGGCGGCGTTCCAGGTGCTCTTGATGCGCTACTCGGGCCAGCGTGACGTGGTGGTGGGCTCGCCAGGAGCCGGCCGCAACCGCACCGAATTCGAGCCGTTGATCGGCTACTTCGTCAACACGCTGGTGCTGCGCAGCGATCTGTCGGGCGAGCCGAGCTTCGTGCAGTTGCTCGGCCGGGTGCGACAGGTCTGCCTGGATGCCTACGCGCATCAGGAACTGCCCTTCGACAAACTGGTCGCCGAGCTCAGCCCGCAGCGCGACCTGAGCCGCAACCCGCTGTACCAGGTGTCGTTCGCGCTGCAGAACATGCCTGCCAGCGAGCTCACCCTGAGCGGGCTGCGCGCCGAGCGGCTGCCGTTGCCTCGCGCTACCGCCAAGTTCGATCTCCTGCTCGCGCTGACCGAGGTGGACGGAGTGTTGCAAGGGGTGCTGGAGTACGCGACGGATCTGTTCGATGCGGGCAGCATCGAGCGCATGGGTCGGCAGCTGGGCTGCCTGCTCGAAGCCATCGCTGCGGATCCCGGGCAATCGATCATGAGGCTGCCGCTGATGCGGGCCGACGAACGAGAGCACGTGCTGCAGGCGTGGAACGACACGGCCCGCGAGTTTCCTGCGCAGCACAACCTGCACCAGCTCTTCGAGGCACAGGTGCGGCGCAGCCCCCAGGCGATCGCGGTGATCCTGGACAGCCAGCAGCTCGGCTACGCCGAACTCAACCGGCGTGCCAACCGCCTGGCGCACGAGCTGCGCGGGCTGGGCGTGGGGCCCGACGTGCTGGTGGGGCTGTGCCTGCAGCGCAGCCCCGCCATGGTGGTGGCGCTGCTGGCGATCCTGAAGGCCGGTGGGGCCTACGTGCCGCTCGATCCGCAGTACCCGAGCGAGCGGCTGGCCTTCATGCTCGGTGATACCGCGGCCCCGGTGGTGATCACGGAGCAGGCGCTGCGAGCGCAGCTGCCCGGGAGCGGCGCGCGGGTGCTGTGCATCGACAGCGACTGGGCCGCGCTGACGCACCAGCCCGACACCGACCTGCCCGCGCTGGCCACCCCGGAGCACCTGGCCTACGTCATCTACACCTCCGGCTCCACCGGCACGCCAAAAGGGGTGGCGGTCTCGCATCGCGCGGTGGTCCGGCTCGTGGTCGACACCGACTATGTGCGACTCGGCCCGGCGGACGGCGTGGCCCAGGCGTCGAACAGCTCGTTCGACGCGGCCACCTTCGAGATCTGGGGCGCCTTGTTGAACGGCGCGCGACTCGTCATCGTGCCCAGGGAGACGCTGCTGTCGGGCGCGGCGCTCGCGCACCAGATCGAGGTGCATCGCATCAACACGATGTTCCTGACCACGGCACTGTTCAACGAGCACGCTGCGCGGTCCCCTGAAATATTTCGCCGGCTCGATCACCTGCTGTTCGGCGGCGAGGAAGTCGACCCGGTCGCCGTGCAGCGGGTGATCGACGCCGGGCCGCCGAAGCGACTGCTCAACGTGTACGGCCCGACCGAGACGACCACCTTCGCGACCTGGTACGAGGTGCCGCCGATCCGGTCCATGACGCCACCCCGCGTCCCGATCGGCCGACCCGTCGCCAACACGCGCTGCCACGTGCTGGACTCGTCGCTCCAACCGGTGCCGGTCGGTGTCGTCGGCGAGCTCTATATCGGCGGATCGGGACTGGCGCGCGAATACCTGAACCGCACCGAGCTGACGGGCGAGCGATTCGTCGCCGACCCCTTCCGGCCGGGCGAGCGCTTGTACCGGACCGGTGATCTGGTGCGCTATCGGCCTTGCGGCGACCTGGACTACTGCGGCCGCATCGACCGGCAGGTGAAGCTGCGCGGATTCCGCATCGAGCTGGGCGAGATCGAGGCCGCTCTTGCGCGCGAGACCGGTATTGCGCAATGCGCCGTCATCGTTCGGGAGGATCAGCCGGGAGACAAGCGACTGGTCGCCTACGTGGTGGCGTCCGATCCGTCCAGCGCGCCGTCGGCCAAGGAACTGTGCGACCGCCTTGCCACGCAGCTCCCGTCGTACATGCTGCCTTCGTCGGTGGTCATGCTCGACGCCTTGCCTTTGACCGCGAACGGCAAGTTCGACCGTGCGGCGCTGCCCAGCCCCATCCTCGTTCCCGTCGAGCGTGCCGCCAGGCAAGACAGTCCGGCCGACGATCTCGAGCGCAGGCTGCAACGCATCTGGGAGAACGTTCTGGGAGTCCGGCCGATCGGCCCCGAAGACAGCTTCTTCGAACTCGGCGGCCATTCCCTGCTGGCCATCAAGCTGCTCGATGCGGTCGACAAGCAGTTCGGTTGCAGCTTCGGCCTGGCCGCGCTGTTCGAAGCACCGACGATCCGGGGTCAGGCCTCGATGCTGCGCTTGCCGCAACAGCGGCCGCGGTCGAGTTGCGCGGTCGCGGTGCAGGCGCGAGGCGCGCGAGTGCCGCTGTTCTTCGTTTCAGGCTTTGGCGGGGCGCTTCTGCCGTTTCGCAAGCTGGCCGATGAACTCGGTGACGACCAGCCGCTGTACGTGCTCGACTTCAACGCGGTCGATGAGTCTCCCGGCGCCGCGATCACGGTGGTCGACATCGCGACGCAGATGCGGCAAGACATGCGCAAGATCCAGCCCTGCGGCCCCTACCACCTGGCAGGGTTCTCGCTGGGCGGCAAGATCGTCTACGAGATCGCCCAACAACTCCAGCGCGACGGCGAATCGGTCGGCCTGCTCGCGCTGCTCGATTGCGCGGCGCCGGGCTATCCGCGCCGGCGCTCTTTCCTGGTGCGAGCGGCTTTGCATATCAAGCACGCATGGAGCTTCGAGCCGCACGAGGCGGCTGCCTACCTGGTCGAAAGATTCAAGATGCTGAAGAAGTACTTCGGCTTCGCCGACGACCCGACCGTGTTCAAGGCCACGGATGTCGTCGACCCGACGGCCGCCTTCGTGCGCGCGATCGAAGCCCAGGCAAAGCGGGTCTACGACGCCTGGAGGGCCTATGTCCCGACCTTCTATCCGGGGCGGCTGACGCTGATCCGCGCCGCGGTCAAGGAATACCGGCCCGGCATGATCGAAGACGATCTGCTGATGGGATGGAGCAGCCTGATCGGACAAGGCGTCGACGTCGGCAACCTGCAATGCAGCCACAGCGACATGCTCGAAGCGCAGCACGCGCGCGCGCTCGCGGCCTTGCTCAGCGAGCGCCTGCCGGGGCCCGGCGATGAAACTCGCGCACCCGGCGAGAGAGCCGTCGCTTCGGTCTGATGCACTCCACGGTGTCGATGCGCGACGAGGCGTCTTCCTGCCGGCGGGAGGTGCGGCGGCTCCGCGTCAGCACCGAGTCCTCGCATCTCGAAGCGCACTGGCCGTGGCTCGACGACGCCGAGCGGCAACAGGCCCGGCGCTATCGCAACGAAGCCGATCGCGCGCGTTTTGTCATTGCTCGAAGCAGTCTGCGCCAGATCCTCGGCAGCTTGATCGGCGTCGCCGGGCGAGACCTCGCGTTCTGCAGGAACGAGTTCGGCAAACCCTTTTTGGCCGATGCGCGCTTCTCGCTGCACTTCAATACCAGTCATTCCGGCGACTGGGTGTTGCACGCGATCGACGCCGCGGCGCCGATCGGCGTCGATGTCGAGGCCGTGCGGGAGGACCTGGCGCGCATCGATCAGTTCGAAGGCGTGCTGTCCCGGGAAGAACTCGCGTTCCTGAACGGTGTGCCGGACAGTCATCGTGCTCGTGCCTTCGCCACCGTGTGGGTTCGGAAAGAGGCCTATGTCAAGGCGCTCGGTGAGGGCCTGAGCCGCCCGCTGCACGATATCAGCATCGTCGAGGACGCCGCAGGCCTGCCGCGCCTGCTGTACGACCGAAACGCCGGCAGTTCAGCGGCATGCTGGGCTTTCACGGATATCGAGCTCGACGCGCACCACGTCGCCTGCATGGCGTACCGCTGCGACGCCTAGATACCAATCCACGTTCGAACCTATCAAGTCACCCGACGCCCTCGCTGACGTTTGACAGTCGGCTTTCCGGACAAAGACACCGAACACCGCAACGCACTCGGGCCCAAGCTTCCAACTGATGCGTTTGAATGCAATGCCGTATGAGTTCGCCGCGGCAGCCCCGCCTAGCGCTTGCTGCCGCCGGAACTCGGCCAGCGCAGGCCTTGGGGCAGCAACTGGCGCGGGTCGGATGTCGCGGCCGGGGCGCGGTTGCCGCCGCGCTGCGGCGGAGCCTGGAACGCGTAGCGCAGCAGCACCGGCTTGCTGACGTTGCCTTCCAGGTCGATCAGCGTCAGCTCGGCGGTGAGCACCGCCGTCGCTGCCGAACCGCTGAAGGTGTGGATGAACTTGCCGCTGGAACGACCGCGCAATTCGACCTTGTAGACGTTCTCCGTCTTGCCGCCCGCGAATTCGCCGACCAGCATGCGCACGCGCAGTTGCTCGATGTCGGCCTGCGGATCCTCGAAATAGATCTCGGCGGGGTAGCGCTGGCCGTCGCCGACCAGCGAGGTGACGGGCTCGACCGACGAGTCGTTGCCCGTGAAGCTGCGGCCGCCGAAGTCGATCTTGACGATGTAGGGCGCGCGCGCGGGTGCGGTCTTGGTGAGGAAGGGGGCGAGTATCAAGAGCGCGATCGGCAGCACGACCTTCCAGCGCGGCCTGCCGTTTGCAGCGATGAACCAACTGCCCAGGCGCTCGAACAGCGATCGCGTCGGCGCGGGCGGCGGCACGCCGTGGGGACCGGGCGCTGGTGCGGGCGGGCGCATCGGACCCGGCGCCGGTGCCGGCGTCGATGCCGCGACGTCCATGCCGAGCGCGAGGGCCCAGCTCTCGACGGCCCAGCGCGCGTAAGCGGGGTCGGTGCCGCGGTGCATCGTCATCCGCTGTGCGAGCCGCGGCAGCACCACCTGCAGCGGCTCGGTCGCGCCCGCGAGTTCGTCGACGACCTGCTCGTGCATCGCATCGATCAGCAGGTTGATTTCCTGCTTGGCCTCTCCGCATTCATCGCGCAGCAGCCCGCCCAGGCGCTGCGGATCGCGCCGCAGCCCGGCATCGAACTCGGCGATCAGTCGTCTTAGGGCGCTGCGCGCACTGTCGTTCATGGCAAGTCTCGAATTCACTCGAACACGATCGGCACCCGTGTGCGGCCGATCAGCACCTGGCCGGCGCAGCGGAACTGCATCACCAGGTCGTACTGCACGGCACGCCCGGCGTCACGCAGCGGGAACTCGCTGGCGGGGAAGAAGATGGCCCGCACGCTGCTCTCGTCGTGCCAGCGTGGAAACCAGAACTGCATGCGCGACATCTGGCCATCCGGTGTCGCGTAGGCACCCCGTGGCGTGCGCGCCATCACCTTGCCGCCGCTGCGGTAGTTGATCCAGGAGCCCAGTTCACAGCGCTGGAACTTCGCTCCGCCCACCTGCACCGGGATCAGGAATTCGACGCCGTCCTGGTTGTCCTTGCGGGCCGCACGCGCGTGGACCGCGCCCGACTGCGGGGGCAGCAGGGCCCGCAGGGCCCCCGCGTTCGACACCTGGTCGAGCACCTCCCGCCCGACCCACCAGATCACGAGCACGGCGACGATCACGCCGATGGCGCGGCGCTTCTCGACCAGCAGGTTCGCGACGGCGCGCACCGGCTCCGGCAAGCGCTGCATCATCCCGCCCGGCAGCGGCGGGAGCGGGATCGCGGCCAGCGCTTCGGGCGTGGCCAGCGCCAGCGCCAGCGCCCAGCTGTCGACGGCCCAGCGTGCGGACCGGATGTCCAGACCGCGCGACCTCGCAAGCCGCGTCGCAAGGCGCGGGATCAGCACGATGAGCGGCTCGCCGTGGCTGGCCGACAGGTCGGCCGGCACGCGCTCCTCGGCCGCCACGCAGACCAGCGTGTTGGCCTGCCGCGCGTCACCGCATTCGTCGGCCAGCAAGGCTTGCAGCAGGCTGCTGTCGGCAGCGAGTGCGACGCCGCGCTCGGCGACCAGCCGGCACAGCGCGGCGCGCGCGCGTGCGTCGGCGCTCGATGCTTCTGGCGGCACGGCTGCGGGGGGATGGGGCGGACGCGCGGTGCTCATGGTGTGCGGGGTGGGCGCTTGTGTTCCGTAGGGCGCGGAGCGTGCGATGCCGGGTGGTCGGCCGGACTGTTCTGGGCCGCGGGTTCGGCGCCGCCGGGGGCATGACCCAGCCTGGAATTCGACGTCGTCGCGGCGGTCGCTGCCGCCGACCCGGGCGGGCTGCCGTCTCCGGGCGTGCGGTGCCGCAACGCGACGCCCAGGGCCAAGGCGGCCACCGCTGCCGCGGCCAGCGCGATCCAACCGCGCCGGCGAGCCGTCGAAGACAGCGCATCGAGTTGCTGGCGCAGCACGCTGGCCTCGCTGGACGGCCGCCTCGGCGGGGTCCTGCCGTCGCCGTCGCCCGCGGGCGACGCCTCGCTCTGCGTGAGGCTGGCGGCGGCGGCTGGCAGGGCGCCGGCTGCGACACCGGGGCGCCACAGCAGCCCCAGCGTGATGTCGTCGCCGCTGCCGTTCTCCGACGCATGCGACAGGATCTGTTCCAACTCGTCGTGCAGGCCGGCCAGCCCCTGGGCGCGAACGATCTCGAGGAAGTCGCGCCCGACGAGCAGGAAATCGGCATCGCTGCGAAACGAGTTTGCGTAGCCGTCGGTCGACAGCAGCAGCAATTCGAACGGCACGTCGGCCGCGGGCACCACGCTCGTTCGCAGATCGGCCCGCGCGGTCGGCAGGCACAGGGAGGTGGTGAGGTTGCCGACCAGGCGCTCGTCGCTGGCGACCGGGCGCACGGTGCGGCCGTCCGGGACGACGGCCAGGATGTCGCCGTCACCGAGTTGCGCCAGCACCAGCGACTCCGCGGTGACCATCGCCGCCAGCAGCGTGGCGCCATAGGCGACGACGGGGTCGGCCTCGACCGACTGCCGTGCCGCGTTGCCCTCGCGCGCCTCGACCGCGCGCCACTCGTCCGCGGAAACGGGGTGCGACAGCAGGTGAGCGGCGACCGCTGCCGACCACGCGCCGACGACGCGGTCGGCCAGCCTGTTCGACACGAGGGCGGCACGCGCTTGCGGTGCCGCGGCGTCGATCTCGGGAGCGAGCTCGCGCAGCGCGCGCACCGTGACCTCGACCGCGATCGCGGCGCCGACCGCACTGCGGAAGTGCCGCGCGCCGCCGTGACCATCGGCGATCGCGACGATCATCGGCAGCGCGTCCTGTCCCTCCTGCGGCCAGACCGCCGCGCTGTCCTGGTTCGGCAGGCCGTCGCGCAGGTGGGCGGCGCCACGCACCGACGCGCTGCGCACCTGCCAGCCGCCGAAGGAGCCGGTTGCGGGTTGCGACATGGCTACCACTCGTCGCCGGCGACGCCGTCGGTCGAGCTGGAGGCCTGGGCCTGGTAGAGCCGCTTCTTCTGCGCGTCGTCGATCACCTGGGAGGCGGACTCGACGCCGGAACGCGAGGCCCAGCGGATCTGCTGCACCAGGGCCTCGGGGTTGTTGGCCTGCAAGGGCTGCAGCTCGTCGTTGCCGATGAACTTGCGCAGGGCGCCGTGGCTGACATCGCGGCCGATCGCGATCGCGATGCGCACCGCCTCCGCGCCCCAGCGCTCGGCCATCAGCGCCGCGAGGCCGGCGTTGAAGTCGTCGGTGTGGTGTCCGTCGGTCACCAGCACCAGGACCGGCGAGACGGCACGCTCGGGCATCGGTGGTGACTTCAAGGCCTCGGCGACGAGCTGCAGTGCCTTGCCCATGTCGGTGTGGCCCTCGGCGGTCACGTCGTTCCAGCGCAGCGCTGCGACCGGCGTGGGCTCGGCGATGTGCCAGCGCGCGCCGGACGAGAAGCTGACCGCGCGCACGAGCACGTCGACATTGGGGTTGTCGCGCGCGGCAGACTGCAGTTGCGGGACGGCCTCGCGGATCGCCACGTTCAAGGATTGGATCTTGCCGTCCACGCGCATCGATCCCGAGGTGTCCAGCAGCCAGATAAAGTGCAGCTCACGCCGCGCCATGCGGCCGCCGGGCACCTTGCGCGTCGTGGTGGCTTCCATGATCGACCGGCGCGCTACTTCACGACGGCCGTGATGTCGCCCAGCTGGATCCGTGTGCCGGACGCCAGGCGGATCGACCGCCCCGGAGCGATGTCGCGCTGTTCGCCATGCGACAGCGTCACCGGCCAGCCGCTGCTCGACAGGTTCTTCAGGCCGAGCTGGGCCGGATCGTTCGGGTTGGCGTTGACCTCTGCGACGACGCCGTCGCTGCCCAGGGCCTGCAGGCCTGGCGTCTGCGTTGCATAGATGCGCGCGCCGACAGCGACCGGCACGCGGGCACTGCCGATCTCGAGCACCGGATCCGCTTGCGCCCCCCAGGTTTCCGAGACGGCAGCAGGTGCCGGCTTCGCATGGGCCGGCGCCGGCGGGGGAGGCGGTGGCGGCATGTGGCCACGCAACTCCGAGACGTGGTCGAGGATCTGCGACGGCACCAGCCGGTCCTTGTTCGGCGACAGCTCGCGTGCCTTGGTGATCGCGGCCGCGAGCATCGCGAACGCGCCGACCTTCACGGCGAAACCGAGCAGGGCGCCGGACGAGCCGAACGTGTTCCACAAGGCGTGGATGCCTGCCGCCGACGCCAGCCCGATCGCCACGGTTTTCCAGGCGTCGTGCCGGCGCAGCGCGGCGAGGCCCAGGAAATAACCAAAGTAGCCGGCGTAGGCGGCGTGCCCGCAGATGTTCGCCAGCAGCCGCGGGATCATCAGGAAGAGACCGACGCCGCTGCTGCCCAGCATGGCCTGCTGCACCGCGAATGCGCCGGCATCGGGGCCATTGCGTGCCGCCGCGTTGTAGATGGCGGCCAGCTGCCGGAAGTCGCCGCCGATCATTGTGTTGGGCACGTACTGGCCGACGGTTTCGATGAACGCGAAGCCGACACCGGCCGCTGCGCCGATCAGGATCGCGTCGAGCGGCTCGGTCACCTGGGCGCGTGCCAGGAAGCCACTCACCGGCTTGAGTGTCAAGCCGATCCAGATGGCGATGGCCACCGGAATGCCTTTGTAGATCTCCTCCGGCAGTCCGGCGCAGAAGAACATGTTGATGAAGGTCGAGACCAGGCCGGCATCGTCGCCGCCGGTGGCTTTGTCGATGAAGGCCGGACAGGTGACCGAGTGCAGCGCCATGAAGATCGGCATGCCGGTGGTCAGCAGCACCATCAGCAGCCCCGCCGAGGCCGCCATCACGCTCCAGTGCATCGGCTTGCCGACCAGCCGGTAAATGACGTAGAGGCTGCCGACGCAGATGTAGGCCGCCAACAGGATCAGGTAGTACGGCACCTTGACCGGCAGCCCGTCGACCTTGATGAACATGCCCTGCGAAGGCGAGCCGGCAAACTGGAACAGCGCGATGACCAGCGCGATCGTGATGACGGCAGGCAGAAAGTAGGGCTTGCGATAGACCTCGCGCCAGTTGGCCGCGACCGGCAGCAGCTGCGAGCGGGTGGGCTGCTCGGGGGAACGAGGGCGGTATTCGCCGCCAGGGCGTTTGGGCTGGTCCATCACACTCCCCAGGGATCTGCTTGCGTTTGAATTCATGTTAACTCCCGTTGTTCGTCGGGGCGGCGTGCCCGGCGGTCGATTCAGAAGCGACTGACCGGCTCCGCGCCGTCGTCGGCCCGGACCACCGGAGCCTTCTGCGGGACGGCGCGTGATGGCGCCGGGCTGTGCTCCGTGCGCGGTGCGGGAGTCGACGCCCCGTGGATCGGGGGGGTGCCGTGGGCGTCGGTCGAGGATTCGCCGTGGCTTGGCGGACTCGGCAGGCTCGACGCCTGATGGCTTGCGGCGGCACCCACCTCCTGCAGCGCCTGGCCGAATGCCTGCAGCATGCGTGCCGCGACCTGCTGCGCCATCTGCCTGTGTTGCGATGCCGGCTCGTTCTGCTGGGCGTGGGCGGCGGGCGCGACGATGAGGACGCAGGTCCAGAGAACCAGCGCGGTGTGGAGGCGGGGTGCTTGCATGGGGGCTCCTTCAGGTCGTTGATCGGGGCGATCGGGTCCTTCCGTTCGTCCATGCCGGGTGGAGACGGGCAGCCGGGGTCGATATTCGTCGCGGCACCGAAAAACGCGGGCCGGTCCGCGCTGCGATCCTGCGGTCCGGGGGCGTGCGGACCGCGGCCCGACCCTAGAATCCTTCGAACTCCCTTGCCCCTGCACGCACGTGCCCAAGCTCCGCATCGGTCAGCGCCTGCTCGGCACGAACTCGGGTCTGCCGGTCGTGATCGAGGCTTTTCTCGGCGAGGGCGGGCAGGGCGAGGTCTATCGGGTGCTGCTGGGGCCGGAGCGCTTCGCCCTCAAGTGGTACAACGAGCGCATGCTGGCGGTCGATCCCCGGTTGCGCGGGCGGATCGAGGCGGCGATCGAGGCGCGCGCACCGCTCGAGCGCTTCCTGTGGCCCTTCGAGCTGGTCACGCGCGACGACGGATCGGGCCTCGGCTACCTGATGCGGCTGCGCGGCGAGCAGTACGTGAACCTCGTCGATCTGATCGGGGGCGACATCCGCCCGTCGTTCCGCGTGCTGGCGCTGCTGTGTTTCCAGCTCGCCGACGCCTTCTTTGCGCTGCACGCGAAGGGCCTGTCCTACCAGGACATCAGTGCCGCGAACGTGTTCGTCGATCCCCGCAGTGGCGACATCCAGATCTGCGACAACGACAACGTCGACGTCGACGGCGCGGCCAGCGTGATGGGCGGAACGCCCGAGTACCAGTCGCCCGAACTGGTGCTGCGCCGTGGCGGGCCGCGGCGCACGACCGATCTGTACGCGCTGGCGGTGTTGCTGTTTCGCGTTCTGCACGTCGGGCACCCGCTGATCGGGCGGCGTGAGTTCGCGTTCGCGAACATCGCCGCGCCGGAGGCGCGCGGCAAGCTGTACGGCAGCGAACCGGTGTTCGTGTTCGACCCGGTGGACGAGTCCAACCGACCCGACCCGCAGGTGCACGGGCCGGTGATCGCGCACTGGTCGATCTATCCGCAGTTCGTGAAGGACTTGTTCACGAAGGCCTTCACCGAAGGGCTGTTCGATCCGGAGCACGGTCGCGTGCAGGAGACGCAATGGCGGCGTGCGATGAGCCAGCTGCGCGACGCGGTGATGGTCTGCTCCGGGTGCGGCGGCGAGAGCTGCTACGACGCCAGGCGCGTGCGGCAGGGCGTGATTCACTGCTGGGGCTGTGACGCCACGCTGTCGGCGGCACCGCCGCGCATCGGACTGCGGCGCGCCGGCGCGCGCAGTGGCGAGGCACCGGCACACGTCGTGATCCTCGAGCCGGGCGTGCTCCTGCATCCCCACCACACGAGCGGCGGCGAGTACGATTTCTCCCGGATCACGGCCGAGGTGCTGGGGCAGCCGCTGGCCCTGATGAACCGGTCGTCGCAGGCCTGGACCGCGGTGTTCGCCGACCGCAGCGAGCAGGTGGTACCCGGCGCGGCCTTGCTGCTCGAGAACGGCTTGCGCGTGCGCTTCGGGCACGTCGAGGGCGAAGTCAAGCTCTAGCTGCGTCGTTCCCATGGACCCTTCCGTCGCCGCCGAGCGCGAGCGCGTGCTGATCGAGGTCACGCCGCTGGTGCGCGTGATCCTGATGCGCAAATCGGGCATGTCGCTCGCGCTCGACGACACGCGGCCCGACAACGTCGACGCGATCGACCTGCTGCACGACGTGCTCGCGCGCCTGTGGGCGCGTCTTGCCGAGGCGGCGGCCGGCGAGATCGCCAGCTTCCGGGGCTACGCCGCTTCGGTGGCCTACAACGCCTGGTCCGACCACCTGCGCGAGCGGCATCCGCAGCGCGCGAGCCTGAAGAACCGCCTGCGCTATTTCCTCGGACACCAGCCCCGCTACGCGCTGTGGCAGAACGGCGAAGGCGAACTGCTGTGCGGGTTGCGCTCGATGCAGCTCGCCGCCGGGGTCGCGCCGGCGGCGCGCATCGCCGCGCTGCGCGAAGGGCGCGAGCGCCTGCCGGTTCTGGAGGTACCACGCAAGCCGATGGCGCTCTTCGACGCCGAAGACTGGGACCGGCTGTTGACGGCGCTCTATGGGCACCTGGGTGCGGCCCTTGCGCTCGACGACCTGGTCGCGATCGTCGCACGCCTGATCGACCTGAAAGAGGTCCGCACCGAGTCCTTGGATGTCGACGACGAAGGGGCCGGCGCCGATGAACTCGCCGGCGAGGCTCCGGGGCCCGACGAGCTCGCGGCGATCCGCCAGCAGCTCGCGCGGCTGTGGCGTGCGGTCGTCGCGCTGAAGCCCGACCACCGCTGCGCCTATTTGCTGAACCTTCCCGGGCCGGGCAAATCGCGCGCTGACATCGAGGTGTTCGTGCTGCACGGCATTGCCTCGGTGCGGCAGATCGGTGCGGCGCTGGAGCTGAGCGAGCAGCAGTACGCGATCGCATGGTCCGGGCTCGAGCTGGCGCCCGGCGACGCCGCCGATCTCGCGAGCCATCGCGCGGTCGGGGACGGCGCCTTCGGCGTGTTGTGGAAATACCTGCCGTTGATGGACGCACTGATCGGCCTGATGCTCGGCCTGGGCCCGCAGCAGGTCATCAACCGGCGCCTGTCGGCCGTGAAGGCGCTGGCGAGGGCGCTGGCCGATACGGCCGGCGCCGCGTCGGGAGGCGGACGCAATGTCGGCTGATCGTTTGCGTCTCTACCCGGTAAGGAGGTCGCCGTGACCCGCCATCTGAGCCCGGAAGAACTCGCCGCGTTTCGCGCGCACACGCTGTCGGTCGGTGACCTGCTCGCCTTCGACGATCACCTGCAGTCCTGCGAGACCTGCCGCGCAGCGCTCTGCGGCCCGGCCGAACTGCGTGCGGCACGGCGCCTGCTGCAGGCGCTGCGGCTGCCGCCGGCGCACCTGCGTTACGAAGACATGGAGGCGCATGTCGACGCGGCGCTGCCCGCCGACGGGCGCGCGCGGGTCGAGGCGCACCTGGCCGTCTGTGGCCGCTGCCGCGACGAATGGCAGAGCCTGAAAGACGCCGCACCGCAGCTCGCGGCAGCGCTTGCGGCCCGGCCGCTGCGCGGCGGCGCGGTGGAGCAGCCGGGCCGGATCGCACGCTGGCTCGATCGCCTGCGAATGCCCACGCTGGCGCGGGTCGCTTTCGCCGTGTTCGCGGCGGCCGTGGTGTTCGCGGTCTGGCGGCCTGTCGGCGACGGTGTCGAGGCCCCGCCGGGCACGACGCTGGACCGCAGCGCCGCCGGGGCCGACGGCTTCGAGGGCAGCGTCCTGCAACGCGCTGACCGGCTGCCGCGGGAGATCGGCATGGCCTACCGGGCTGGCGACGCCGCGCAGGCCGCGGTGCTGCTGCGGCCGCTCGCCGAGCAGGGGCAGCCGGCTGCGCAGACCGCATTGGGCTGCTTGCTGGCAACGGGCCAGGGGGTGCCACGCGACGATGCGCAGGCCGAGCGGTGGTGGCTGGCCGCCGCAGCGTCCGGCGAGGCCGCTGCGGCCTTCAACCTCGGCACACTGTACGAGCGCCGTCCCGATCCGCAGCGGGCCCGGGAGTGGTTCGAGCGCGCGGCGTCGCTGAAGCGGGCTGCGCCGCCCTGATCACACGCGTTCGTAGAGCGTCACGACGCAGGCCCCCCGAGGCCCAGGTTGTGCTGCAGCGCCAGCCGTGCACCGTCGACCTGCCCGAGCTTGCTGATCGAGATCGACGCACAGGCCTGAGCGGCCTACTACTTGCCCACCGTTTCCAGCGCGGCCCGCGAGGCCGTTGCAGGCGGAGCGGCTTCGAGTTGTGCCAGGCCGGCGACGAGGTCGGCAAACCGCTCGCCCTGCACGACCACATGGCCGCGGATCGCCGTCACGGCCTTCTCGGCATCGCCTTCCCGGAGCGCGTCCAGAATGGTCTGGTGCTCCTCGAAGGAGCGTTGCACACGGTTGCGCACCCGCAACTGCAGGCGCCGATACGGGCGCACCTTGCGTTGCAGGACATGGGCCTGGTCGCTCAGGAAGCTGTTGTGCCCGGCACTGTAGATGGCCTGATGAAAGACTTCGTTCGCATAGAAATAGGCGTCCGAATCTCGCCCGGCTGCCGCGGTCCGGCAGCGTTCGTGGGCCTCTTCGAGCGTGAGCAGCTCGGCCTCGGTCATGCGACGGGCAGCCAGGCGCGCGCACATGGCCTCGAGCTCCGCCATGACCTCGAACATTTCCACCAGGCGCTGCGGCGTGACCTGCGCGACGACGGCGCCGCGCCGGGGGCGTATCTCGATGAGGCCTTCACCGGCAAGCAGACTCAGTGCTTCCCGAATGGGGGTTCGCGAGACGCCGAAACGTTGCGCCAATTCGATCTCGTCGAGGTGCGTGCCGGGCAGCAATTTGCCGGTCGCGACCTCTTCCTCGATGGCCTCTCTCAAGCTCTCGGACAAGCGGTTCATGTCCAAGAGTCTACTGGGTTCGTATGACGAAGAGCCAATTTGAGATTTGCATTCGGGTATTACATGATGCAATTTATATTGTAAATTATACATGAAGGCGATAAATTGCATGCATAGATGAACTCAAGGCACTGAAAAAGTGCTCCGTTCGTCGTCGATGGCCCGCTCTGAGCCGAGCGGCCGCCTCCGAACCTGCATCGACCCAAGGAGACAACGATGAACCTGAGCAGACGCCAGCTTATTCACGCCGCAGGCGGCACGGCCCTGGCCGGACTGATGGGTCCGGCCTTCGCGCAAACCCCGGGTGCGCTGAAGATCTCGCACCAGTTTCCGAGCGGCTCGCTGACGGAGGGCGATTTCCGCGACCGGCTGTGCCGCAAGTTCGCCGCCGAGGTGGAGAAGCGCACCAACGGGGCATTGAAGGCGTCGGTGTATCCGGGCTCGTCGCTGATGAAGACCAATGCCCAGTTCTCTTCCATGCGCAAGGGCGCCCTGGACATGAGTCTGGTGCCGCTGTCGTATGCCGGCGGCGAGGTGCCCGAAACCAACATCGGTCTGATGCCGGCGCTGGTGCCGAGCTACGAGCAGGGCGCTGCCTGGAAGACTGCCGAGGTCGGCAAGCAGCTCGCCAAGGTGCTCGACGACAAGGGCGTGATCATCGTCAGCTGGGTCTGGCAGGCCGGTGGCGTGGCGAGCCGCGCCCGGCCGCTCGTGACGCCCGACGACGCCAAGGGCCTGAAGGTGCGCGGCGGCAGTCGCGAAATGGACATGATGCTCAAGACGGCCGGCGCATCCGTGATCACGCTGCCGTCGAACGAGATCTACGCCGCGATGCAGACCGGCGCGATGGATGCGGCCATGACGTCGTCCACCAGCTTCATCTCGTTCAAGCTCGAGGAGATCGCGAAGCACCTGACCTCGGGGCGCGTCAAGACCTATTGGTTCATGCTCGAGCCGCTGATGATCTCCAAGGAGGTCTTCTCCAAGCTGCCGAAGGCCCAGCAGGACGTGGTGTTGGCCGTGGGCGCGGAGCTCGAAGTCTTCGCGCGCGACGCGGCCAAGGCCGATGACAAGACGGCTGCCGAGATCTACGCCAAGGCCGGCGCCAAGGTCTACGACCTGGACGATCCCACGCTGAAGAAGTGGCAGGTCATCGCCCGCGACACCGCGTGGAAGGACTTCGCCGAGAAGAACGAATCCTGCGCCAGCCTGATCAGCGCGGCGCAGAAGCTGCTATGAGCCACGGCATCGACAACGGCCCGGCGCTCGTCGAGATCGACGCCGACACGCCCGAGCTGCTCAAGCCCGTCGCGCGCGCGCTGCTGTGGGTCAACCAGGCGATGGTCACGCTGGGCATGGTGGCTTTGCTCGTGGCCTCTTGCGTGTTGACCTACAGCGTCGTGTCGCGCTACGTGATGAAGGCCTCCACCGACTGGCAGGACGAGGCGGCGGTGTTCTGCCTCGTCGGTGCCACCTTCCTGTGCGGCGCCTTCGTGCAATCCTTGCGCGGGCACGTCGGCATCGAGGCGATCGCCGGGCTGCTGCCCGGGGCGGTCAATCGCTGGCGGCTCGCCGTGGTCGATCTGATGTGCGTGCTGTTCTGCGCCTTCTTCGCCTGGAAATCGTGGACCTTGCTCCACGAGGCCTGGGTCGACGGCCAGACGACCTCGTCCTCGTGGGCGCCGCCGCTGTGGATCCCCTACGGCCTGATGTCGCTCGGCATGACGCTGCTCAGCCTTCAGTTGCTGGTGCAGCTGACGGCTCGCCTCAACGGTCTGATCAAGAAGAAGCAAGGGGTGTTTGCATGAACCCGCAGGACCGCCCCAAGGGCGAATTCCCCCTCGGGGGGCGGCGCGCAGCGCCAAGGGAGTTTCAATGAGCATGCTTGCATTGGGTTCGCTGTTCGGCGTCGTGACGCTGCTGTTCATGTTCTCGGGCGCGCCGATCTCGTTCGCGCTCGGCAGCGTGGCGGTGCTGTTCATGTACCTCTTCATGCCGGCCTCGGCGCTCGACACGGTGACGCAGAACGTCTACGAGGAGATGGCCAGCATCACGCTGCTGTCGATTCCGTTGTTCATCCTGAAGGGCGCGGCGATCGGCAAGTCGCGCGCCGGCCAGGACCTGTACGCGGCGATGCATGTGTGGATGGGGCGCATCCCGGGCGGCCTGGGCATCGCCAACGTCTTTGCCTGTGCGCTGTTCGCCGCCATGGCCGGCTCCAGCCCGGCGACCTGCTCGGCCATCGGCAGCGCCGGCATTCCCGAGATGCGCAAGCGCGGCTACTCGCCGGGCTTCGCGGCCGGCATCATCGCCGCCGGCGGCACGCTGGGCATCCTGCTGCCGCCGTCGATCACGATGATCCTGTACGCCGTGGCGGCGGAGCAGTCGCTCGGCCGGCTGTTCCTCGCCGGCATCTTCCCGGGCGTGCTGCTGGTGGCGCTGTTCGCGGGCTACGCGGCCATCCGCTACCGCAAGGAGTACACGCTGGCCGAGGCCGAGTACAAGCGCTCCGGCGCTGCGTCGGCCCTGCTCGCGAACGAGACCTTCACGCGGCGCGAGAAGTTCGAGATGCTGCCGCGGGTGGTGCCCTTCGTGCTGCTGCTGATCGGCGTGATGGTCGCGCTGTACGGCGGCTTCGCCACGCCGTCGGAAACCGCCGGCCTGGGCGCCCTGCTCGCGCTGCTGCTGATCGCCGTCATTTACGGCGTCTGGCGGCCGAAGGACGTGGCGCCCATCCTCACGTCGACGCTGAAGGAGTCGACGATGCTGATGTTCATCATCGGCATGTCGCTGCTGTTCTCCTACGTGATGAGCTATCTGCACATCAGCCAGGCCACGGCCGAATGGATCGTCGGCATGCAGCTGTCGAAATGGGTGCTGCTCTTCGCCGTGCTGCTGATGGTGATTCTGCTCGGCTTCTTCCTGCCGCCGGTCAGCATCATCCTGATGACGGCGCCGATCATCCTGCCGCCGCTCAAGGCCGCCGGCTTCGACCTGATCTGGTTCGGCGTGCTGATGACGATCGTGATGGAGACCGGGCTGATCCACCCACCCGTCGGCCTGAACATCTTCGTCATCAAGAACATCGCCCCCGACATCCCGCTCAACGACATCATCTGGGGCGTGCTGCCTTTCGTGATCCTGATGCTGTTGTCGGTGGTGCTGATCTGCGTGTTCCCCGGCATTGCCACCGCCTTGCCCGATCTGGTGATGGGGGTTGCGGCCCCCGGCCGTTGAGCGCGCCACGTCGCCCGCCCAGAAACCGATCCGAGACCCGGTCATGAACGCACCCCGAGAACTTCCGGCGTGGAACACCCGTGCCGTCAACCGCGCCCAGCGGCTGACGCGCGCGGCCGAAGTCCTGGGCAGGGCGCTGCACGGCAAGCGTGTCGCGACCGAACAGTGCGTGGCCTTGCTCGGCGCGGTCCTGGAGCCGGGCGACCGGGTCTGCCTCGAAGGCAACAACCAGAAGCAGGCCGACTTCCTGGCGCAGACGCTGGTGCAGGTGGACCCGCAGCGCGTGCACGACCTGCACATGGTGCAGTCGGTGCTGTCCTTGCCGGAGCACCTGGACGTGTTCGAGAACGGCATCGCCTCCAGGCTCGACTTCTCGTTCTCGGGACCGCAAGGCGCTCGCCTGGCGCAACTGGTTTCGCGCAATCGCCTGCAGATCGGCGCCATCCATACCTACCTGGAGCTGTTCGGCCGCTACTTCGTCGACCTGACCCCCAAGGTTTCGCTGATCGCCGCTCAGGCGGCCGACGCGCAGGGCAACCTCTACACCGGCCCGAACACCGAAGACACGCCGGCCATCGTCGAAGCGACGGCCTTCAGCGGCGGCATCGTGATCGCCCAGGTCAACGAGATCGTCGAGACGCTGCCGCGCGTCGACGTGCCGGCCGACTGGGTCGACTTCGTGGTGCTGGCGCCGCGCCCGAACTTCATCGAACCGCTGTTCACGCGCGATCCGGCCCAGATCTCGGAGATCCAGGTGTTGATGGCCATGATGGCCATCAAGGGCATCTACGCCGAGTACGGCGTGCAGCGACTGAACCACGGCATCGGCTTCGACACCGCGGCGATCGAACTGCTGCTGCCCACCTATGGCGAGTCGCTGGGCCTGAAGGGCAAGATCTGCAAGCACTGGGCACTCAACCCGCACCCGGCGCTGATCCCGGCCATCGAAGCCGGCTGGGTGGAGTCCATCCATTCCTTCGGGTCCGAGCTCGGCATGGAGGAGTACATCCGCGCTCGCTCGGACGTGTTCTTCACCGGCGCCGACGGATCGCTGCGCAGCAACCGCGCGTTCTGCCAGGCGGCGGGGCACTACGCCTGCGACCTGTTCATCGGCTCCACGCTGCAGATCGACCTGGCGGGCAACAGCTCGACCGCCACGCTGGGCCGCATCGCCGGCTTCGGCGGCGCGCCCAACATGGGCGCCGACGCGCGCGGCCGGCGCCATTCCAGCGCGGCCTGGCTCAAGGCCGGCCGCCAGGCGCGCGATGGACTGACCGGGGCGCGCGGCACGCCGCGCGGCCAGAAGCTCGTGGTGCAGATGGTCGAGACCTTTCGCGAGCACATGCAGCCGGCGTTCGTCGAACACCTCGATGCCTGGACGCTCGCCGAGCAATCGAACATGCCGCTGCCGCCCATCATGATCTACGGCGAGGACGTGACGCACATCCTGACCGAAGAAGGTGTGGCCAACCTGCTGCTGTGCCGCACCGACGAAGAGCGCGAGCAGGCGATACGCGGCGTGGCAGGCTACACGCCGGTGGGGCTGGCGCGCGACAGGCGCCTGGTGGAGAACCTGCGCGACCGCGGCGTCATCCGCCGGCCGGTGGACATCGGCATCGACGTGCGCGACGCGACGCGCAATCTGCTGGCCGCACGCTCGATGCGCGATCTGGTGCAGGCCTCCGGCGGGCTCTACCAGCCGCCGAGCAAGTTCCGCAACTGGTGAGGACGGGCCATGACTGGAATGGAAACACTGCGCTACGAGTTCTCCGGCGGCCACCGGCTGCCGCCCTTTGCGCCGATCCTGGTCGGGGTGGTCGCTTCGGGCAATCTCGAGGTGCTGGTCGAGCCCGCGGCCTCCGAGGGTTGTGCCTTCCGGATCGAAACCTCGGCGCGCGGTTTCGGCGCCATCTGGGAAGCCGTGGTGCGAGACTTCCACGAGCGGCATGGCCTGGCCGGCGCCACCGTGTCGATCAACGACATGGGTGCCACGCCCGCGGTGGTGAGCCTGCGTCTCGACCAAGCTGCGTCCGCACTGGCGGGAGCCGCGCCATGAACATCAGCTTCGCGGAGTGCACGGCGCGCGAGCGCGTGGCCCTGCTGCTCGATCAGGGCAGCTTCGAGGAATGGTTGCCGCCCGCTGCCCGCGTGATGAGCCCGCACTTGGCGCAGTTGGGCGTGCCGTCGGCGTTCGACGACGGCATCGCGATCGGCCAGGGGCGATTGAACGCGAAGCGGGTGTTCATCGCCGCGCAGGAGGGCGAGTTCATGGGCGGCGGCGTGGGAGAGGTGCACGGCGCCAAGCTCACCGGCCTGCTGCAGCGCGCCTTGCGCGACCGGCCGGCGGCGGTGCTGTTGCTGGCCGAGTCCGGCGGCGTGCGCCTTCACGAAGCCAACGCCGGCCTGATTGCGGTGTCCGAAGTGATGCGGGCCGTGCTCGACGCGCGCGACGCCGGCATTCCGGTGATCGTGCTGATCGGCGGCGCGAACGGCTGCTTCGGCGGCATGGGCATCGTGGCACGTTGCGCCGACCACATCGTCATGAGCGACATCGCACGCTTGTCGATGTCGGGCCCGGAAGTGATCGAGGCTTCCCATGGCGTGGAGGAGTTCGACTCGCGCGATCGCGCGCTGGTGTGGCGCACCACCGGCGGCAAGCACCGCTACCTCACGGGCGACTGCGACGTGCTGGTCGACGACGACGTGGCCGCATTCCGGGCCGCGGCGGCAGCGGCCGTCGACGCCGCGGACGCTTCGCATCCGGTGAGCCTGGCGTCGCTCGAGCAGGAGCATGCCCAACTGGTGCAGCGCCTGGCGCAGGCGCCGGCCGGCAGCGACGCCATCGCGCTGTGGCAGCGCATCGGCGTGCACGATGCCGGGCGGATTCCCGATCTGAATGCCGATGCCGTGCGCGCCCTGCGCCCGGGCGCGGCGGCTGCCATCACTGGCTGAGGACGAAGCGATGGAGTGGAACACCCTGGCCATGCAGCTGTTCGGTCCTGCGCACGACATCACCGCCGATGGCGAGTTTCTGCACGGCAGCGCGGAGCTCGAAGGAAAGACGATCACTGTCGTCGGCACCACGAACCATGCGCCGATCGGCGTCGCGATGGCGCTGGCGCAGGCGCGCGTGGTGCTGGACACCGTCTCGCATCACCCCGGCAGGCCGATCCTGCTGCTGATCGATACGCAGGGACAGCAGCTGCGCATCCGCGATGAATTGCTGGGCATCAACCGCGCGATGGCGCATCTGGGCTGCTGCATCGATCTCGCCCGCCGGCGCGGGCACCGCGTCATCGGCCTGGTCTACGACCAGGCCCTGTCGGGCGGCTTCATCACCTCCGGCCTGATCGCCGATGCCTGCTATGCGCTGCCGGAGGCCGAGATCCGCGTCATGCGCATTCCGGCGATGGCGCGCGTGACCAAGATCTCCGAGGAGCGATTGACGGAATTGTCCAAGGCCAACCCGGTGTTCGCCCCGGGCGTCGAGAACTACGTCGCGATGGGGGGGGTGCGAGCCCTGTGGCGCGGTGATCTGCGGGCCTGTCTGAGTGACGCGCTGCGCTCGGCGCCGACCACCGATGAGCGGGCCCGCGATGGCGCATTGCGCGGCGGGCGGCGGCTCGCCGCATCGGTGGCGGAGCAGGTGCTGGCAGCCTGAGGCACACGGTGATGGTCGTGCTGCGACGGCATCGATTGGTCTGGCTCGGCGACGCCGGCTGGGGGGAGGTGCAGCGCCAGCCGCGCGACGATCAGGCCCGTGCGTGCGTCGCGCACTGGGCAGCCCACCACCTGCCGCTGGTGGTCACGCAGCAAGCTGCGCCGACGCAGGTGGGGGCAAGTACTGCGGCGGTGCTGGCACTCGGGTTGGCGGCACCCGGCAGATGGGGGCGCCGCAAGATCGCATTGCAGGTGCCGGCCCATCGGGCGCTCTACTACGGTGACTTTCCCTTGGCAGCGGACGTGGCGGGCCTGCTGCCGAAGCCTGTGCGAGGGGCCTGGCTGGCCTGGTGCGAGGCGCTGGACCGTCTGGGCGTGACCGCCCGTGTCCACGGCAGCCACGGCTGGCAGCGGCTGACGGGGCTTGCCTACCTGCACGCGGCGTCCGACCTCGACCTGCACGTGGCGGTCGATGGTGTTCTGAAGGGCGACGCGGTGACCGAACTGCTGTGCGCGGCACCGCCGAGCGGACCGTGCCTCGACGGCGAGCTGGTGTTCGACGACGGCGCGGCCGTCGCCTGGCGCGAATGGCTGCAGTGGCGCCGAGGGCACGTGGACCGGGTGCTCGTCAAGCGCCTGCATGGTGTCGCGCTGGAGTCCGGCACAGCGTGCCTGCAGAGCGATGCGCCGGCGTGGTGCAAGCGGCCTGTCGTCGAATGCAGCGACGCCGGTGTTGACGCATGAGCGCGGTGCAGCCGGCGTTGGGGCCCCGGTGCAGCGGGGCCATGGTCGGCGAGACGGCGCGCCTGCCAGCTGTCCTGGCGGCCCGCCTGCAGGCGCTGGGGCGCGCCGCGACGGGCGCCCTCTACGACGAACTGGCGCTTGATCCCAAGCCCGGCCTGGTGTCCTTCGTCGACACCGGCAGCCACACCGACATGGATGCCGGCAGCTTCATGCGCAGCCTGTTCGCGCTGCGCCACTACTTTGCGCGCATTGCAGTCGCCGGGGCGGCGAGTGCGCCGTTCGCCGAACTGCAGGCACTGGGTGTGGCGGCCGAAGCGCGCATGCTCCGGGCCACGGGCGGCATCAACACGCACCGTGGCGCCGTCTTCACGCTGGGCCTGCTGTGCGCGGCTGCGGGTCGTCTGATGGCCGCCGGGGCGGTGCTGACGCCACAGGCCGTGCGCCACACCCTGCTGATGCACTGGGGCGACGCCTTGCGCGAACGCAGCCGGCACGCCGCCGCGTCGAACGGCCAGCGGGCCGCACGCAGTTGCGGCCTGCGTCCGGTGGGGGAAGAGGCGGCACTCGGCTTTCCGGTGCTGTTCGAGATCGCGCTGCCGGCATTGCGGGCGGCGCGCTCCGGCGGACTCGACGATCGTCGGGCGCGGCTGCAGGCGCTCTTTGACATCATGTCCGTGCTGGACGATACCAACCTGGCCCACCGCGGCGGACTGGCCGGGCTGCGCTTCGCACGGCAGATGGCGCGCGAGTTCCTGCATGCCGGTGGCGCGGGGCGGCCCGATGGCCTCGCTCATGCGCGGGCCATCCATGCCGCCTTCGTGTCGCGCCGCCTGTCGCCCGGTGGAGCGGCCGACCTGCTGGCGGCCGCGTGCCTGCTCGACCGGGTCTGCGCCCCGTCATGAGCCTCGCGCTGCTGTTTCCGGGGCAGGGTGTCCAGCATCCGGACATGCTGCGCTGGCTCGACCGTCACCCGCTCGCCGAACCGACGCTGGCGCTGATGGCGGCCGAGATCGGTGCCGACTGGCGCGCTCGCCTGCACGACCCCGAATGGGCGACGGGCAACCGCGTTGCACAGTGCCTGCTCACCGGCGTGGCGCTCGCCGCGTGGCAGGCGCTGGCGCCGCAACTGCCAGAGCCCGTGGCGGTGGCGGGCTACAGCGTCGGTGAACTCGCTGCCTGCAGTGCTGTGGGCGTGTACGGCGCACCGGACGCCTTGCATCTCGCCAGGCGGCGCGCCGAGGTGATGGACGACAGCGCGGCGGGCGTGGACAGCGGCCTGGTGTCGGCGAGCGGGGTGCCTGAAGCGGTGGTCGCAGCGCTCTGCGCCCGTCTCGACCTGGCGGTGGCGATACGCCTCGGGCCGGAGCGCTGGGTGCTCGGCGGGTTGTCCTGTGCGCTCGCGCGGGCGGCGACCGAACTCGCCGGTCTCGGCGCCGATCTCGTGCCGCTGAGGGTACAGGTCGCCTCGCACACGCCGCTGATGCGGGTGGCCGCAGACGCCTTTGCGCAACTGATCGAACCCATGCCCTGGCGCGCAAGCCGCGCGCTGGTGGTCACCAACCTCGATGGCGAAGGGCAACGCCAGCCGCTCGCGCTGAAACGGGCGCTGGCTCGCCAGATCGCGAGCACCGTGCAGTGGCATCGCTGCCTCGAGACCCTGGCCGAGCGCATGCCGCGCTGCGTGCTGGAAGTGGGTCCGGGCTGCACGCTGTCTCGCATGTGGGCGGCAGGCCACGCCGACGTGCCGGTGCGCTCGGTCGATGAATTTCACAGCGCCGAGGCGGTGGTGGCATGGGTGCGCAAGACGCTCGATCGATAGCGCTTGCGCAGACGGGCCGAAGCGGGTGAGCGAAGCCATGGCGGTGTCGCTTGCGGACACCCCCCGACGGTGGCGGGACCATCAGCCGGCGGCGCGCACAGGCTTCGGTCGTGGCAGCAGGCCCGTTGCGAGCGCCGTCCCGAGCAGGATCACGGCGCAGCCGAGCATCATGGATGCGGTGAGCCGCTCGTGCAGGAACAGTGCGCCCCAGGCCATCGCGAAGGCCGGTATCAGGAAGGTCACCGTGATGGTGTTGGCCGGGCCGATGCGTGCGATGAGCCGGAAGAACAACACGTAGGCGACGCCGGTGCAGACCACCGCCAGCAACACGACCGCGAGCCACGACGTGCCGGAGGGCGCGCGCGTCGGCCAGAACCACAGCATGGGCAGCGTCAACAGCAGGCTGGACGACAGCTGGCTGCCCGTCGCGACCGCGAGCGGCGCCACGCCCGTGAGGCGCCGCTTCGTGAAGCTGGCTGACCAGCCGTAGAGCAGCGTCGCCGTCAGGCATGCGACGATCGCCCAGCCGGTGCTCGTGCCGTGCGCCCCGGGCTTGAAGCTGGCCTTGTCCCACGCGAGCCACAGCACGCCGCCGAAGCCGATCAGCAGGCCGAGCACGCGCGGCGCGCTGAGCTTGTCCTTGAGCCACAGCCATGCGATGAGCGCGCCGAACAGGGGCGTCGCCGCATTGAAGATGCTGCTGAGTCCCGCGTTGAGCGCGAGGGCCGCATAGCCGAAGCAGAGGAAGGGCAGGCCGGAGTTGGTGAGGCCGACGATGAAGATCGGCTTCCAGTGGGCGCGCAGCGCGCCCAGGTCCTTGCGCCACAACAGCAGCGGCATCAACACGAGGGTCGCACCGAGCACCCGCAGGCCTGCCAGTGCGACCGGCCCGAAGTCGGCCGCGCCCAGGCGCATGAAGAGGAACGACGCACCCCACACGGCCGCCAGCGTGACCAGCTCGCCCAGGTCGTGTCCTTTCATGGCCGTGCGCCTTCGAGCTTCAGCAAGGCGGCCTTGCGGTCCAGGCCGCCGGCATAACCGGTGAGCGCGCCGGTCGAGCCGAGCACCCGGTGGCAGGGCACGATGATCGACAGCGGATTGCGGCCCACGGCCGCCGCGACCGCCCGGACGGCGGTTTCGCGCCCCAGTTGCCGTGCCAGCGCACCGTAGGTCCAGGTCTGCCCGGGTGCGATCGCGCGCAGCTTGTCCCAGACCGCGCGCTGAAAAGGAGTGCCTTGCGGGTCCAGCGCGACCGTGAAACCGGCCCTGCCGTCGCGCCAGTAGGCCTCGAGTTCGGCCAGGCCCGTCGCGAGCCAGCGTTGGGACGGATCGACCGGTGCGCCGAGTTCGCCCGGATGGTGTTTCTGTCCGTCGAACCACAAGCCTGCCAAGCCGTCGTCGGTGGCCGCGAGGGTGAGCGGCCCGAGCGGTGACTCCGCCCGGGCCTGCGCGCGCAAGGCCGGCCAGGGGCGATTGCGTCGGCGTTGCGTTCGCGTGCGGGACGTTTCGTCGAGGGCGTGCATGTTCAAGAGCGTTCCTTCAGGGGCAGCGGGTCGCGGTGCCGGGAATCTAGCCTGCGGGCCGCAACGCCGCACTCCGGGCCTTGCGCTCGAATCCGTCATCGAATCCGGCTGCAGCACTGCGTCCGATGGCGAATGACAACGGCGTGCAGATGATCGTTGCAGGGCGTCGCGATCATCTCAGGCGGCCCTGTCAGTACCGGGCGTGGCCCAGCATCGGCAGAGGGGGCTGCGAGCATCCCTACAATCCGCCGGTCTTCTCAATCAGGACGGACCCTCGCATGCAAGTTGCCGCTTCGATCTTCAAGGCCTATGACATCCGCGGCATCGTCGGCACGACGATCGACGAGCGTTTCGCCGAGCACCTCGGCCGTGCGTTCGGCAGCGAGGCCCGCAAGCTCGGCGAGAAGGCCGTCGCCGTGGGGCGCGATGGCCGGCTGTCCGGCCCGGGGCTGGCGGCCGCGCTGATCCGCGGCCTGGCGTCGACCGGGCTCGACGTGGTGGACCTGGGCCCGGTGACAACGCCGATGCTGTACTACGTGGCCGCGACGCGGGGCGAGCACGGCTGCCGCAGCGGCATCCAGGTCACCGGCAGCCACAACCCGAAGGACTACAACGGCTTCAAGATGGTGCTGGCCGGCCGCGCGATCTACGGCGAAGACATCCAGGGCCTGCGCCGGCGCATCGAGGCCGAGGACTACGTGCAGGGCAAGGGGCGCTCGGCGGCGATGGACATCGGCGCCGAATACCTGCACCGCATCACCGGCGACTGCAAGCTCGCACGGCCGATGAAGATCGTGGTCGACTCCGGCAACGGCATCCCCGGCGCGTCCGCGCCCGGCATCCTGCGCGCGCTGGGCTGCGAGGTGATCGAGCTGTACTCCGAGGTCGACGGCGACTTCCCGAACCACCACCCGGACCCGTCGAAGCCGGAGAACCTGGTGGACCTGATCCGCACCGTGAAGGAAACCGGCGCCGAGCTCGGCCTGGCCTTCGACGGCGACGGCGACCGGCTCGGCGTCGTCACCGCCGACGGCCAGAACATCTTCCCGGACCGCCAGCTGATGCTGTACGCGCAGGACATCCTGCAGCGCCACCCGGGCGCGCCGATCATCTTCGACGTCAAGTGCAGCCAGCGCCTCGTGGCTGCCATCCGCAAGGCCGGCGGCAAACCGGTGATGTGGAAGACCGGCCACTCGCTGATCAAGGCCAAGCTCAAGGAAACCGGCGCGCCGCTGGCCGGCGAGATGAGCGGGCACATCTTCTTCGGCGAGCGCTGGTACGGCTTCGACGACGCGACCTACACCGCCGCCCGGCTGCTGGAGATCGTGTCGCGCCACAAGAACCCGAGCAAGCTGCTCAACGCGCTGCCGACCAGCTACAGCACGCCGGAGCTGAACGTGCCCTGCGCCGAGGGCGAGCACCACGAGGTGGTCGCCAGGCTGCGCGAGGTGGCGAAGTTCCCCGGCGCCAGCGAGGTGATCACGATCGATGGCCTGCGGGCCGAGTTCAGCGATGGCTTCGGCCTGGTGCGCGCGTCGAACACGACGCCGGTGCTGGTGCTGCGCTTCGAAGGCCATACCGCGGCGGCGCTGGCGCGCATCCAGGCGCAGTTCATGGCCGCCTTGCGGGCGGTGAAGCCGGACGCGCAGGTGGCCGCGGCGGCGCACTGAGCGCGGCTCCGGCCACGGCGCGGCCGCCATGCGCGTGCTGATCGTTCGCCTGTCCTCGCTCGGCGACGTGGTGCACGCCGCGCCGGTGCTGGGCGACCTCCACCGCGCTCATCCGGGCGCGCAGGTCGACTGGGTGGTCGAGGAGGCCTTTGTGCCGCTGGCGCGCAGTCTGGCCGGCATCGAGCGCATCGTGCCGTTTGCGCTGCGGCGCTGGAAGAAGTCGCTCGGCGCGGCATGGCCCGAGTGGACCGAGTTCTGGCGCAGCCTGCGCAGCGTGCGCTACGACGCGGTGCTCGACCTGCAAGGCCTGGTGAAGAGCGCGCTGGTCACGCGGGCCGCCGTGCTGGCGCCCGGAGGGCGGCGCTACGGTCTTGCGAACCGCACGGACGGTGCGGCCTACGAGCCGCTGGCGCGGCTGGCCTACGACGTGGCGCTGGCGATGCCGCCGCGCATCCACGTCGTCGATCGCTCGCGCGAGCTGGCCGCACGGGCACTCGGCTACGCCGTGGAGGGAGAACCCGTCGTGCCGTGGCGGCCGCCGCCGCTGGACCCGCAGGACGCGCGCTGGGCGGATCCGCGCGACGTGCTGCTGGTGCATGGTTCGGCCAAGCTCGTGAAGCTGCTGCCGACCGCCTTCTGGTCCGAGCTGGGCCGGCGCCTCGTGGCGCGCGGCGCCCAGCCGCTGCTGGCCTGGGGCACCGCCGACGAGCGGCTGCGTGCCGAGGCCATCCAGCGCGAGATCGGCGGCAGCTCGGCAGTGCTGCCGCGCTTGCCGCTCGACCGGCTGGCCGCGGTGATGCTGCGCATGGGCGGCAGCATCGGCCTGGACACCGGGCTGAGCCACATGGCGGCCACGCTGGGCCGGCCGACCGTGCAGATCTTCATCGAAGACAAGGCCTGGCGTGCCGCCGCGTACTGGGAACTCCGGACGGCCGTGGTGCAGGCGAGCGAGGTCGCGTTGCCGACGGTCGAGCAGGTGCTGCAGGCCTGGGAGCGCGTCGCGTGAGTGTCGGCTTCGCGCAGGCGGCCTACAGCGGCCTGCTGCGCGTGCTCGGCCCCGTGTATGCGCTGCGGCTGTGGTGGCGCGGCCATGCCGAGCCGCTGTACCGCCGGGCCATCGGCGAGCGTTTCGGCCGCTACGCCGGGCCTGCGAAGCCGGGCGCGGTGTGGATCCATGCGGTGTCGCTCGGCGAAACGCGCGCGGCGCAGGCGCTGGTCGAGGCGCTGCGTCGCGACCGGGCTGATCTGCGCGTGCTGCTCACGCATGGCACGGCCACCGGTCGCGAAGCCGGCGCCGCCTTGCTGCGGGCCGGCGACGCGCAGACCTGGCTGCCCTACGACACCCCGGGCGCCACGCGGCGCTTCCTGGCGCACTGGCGGCCGGCGGTCGGCGTGCTGATGGAAACCGAGGTCTGGCCGAACCTGATGCGCAGCGCCGTGGCGGCCGGCGTGCCGGTGCTGCTGGCGAATGCCCGCCTGAGCGAGAAGAGCCTGCGGCGCGGCACGCGCTTCGCGACCCTGCTGCGCCCGGCCTTCGCCGCACTGCACCGCGTGCTGGCACAGACCGAGGCCGACGCCGCACGGCTGCGTTCTACCGGCGCGCGCCGTGTCGACGTGATGGGCAACCTGAAGTTCGACATGACACCCGATGCCGGCCTGCTCGCGCTCGGCGAGCGCTGGGCGCGGGCCAGCGACCGGCCCCTGGTGCTGGCCGCCAGCCTGCGCGAGGGCGAGGAAGACGGCCTGCTGGACGCCTGGCGGGTGCAAGCGGGGGCGGCTGCACGGCTGCTGCTGGTGCCGCGCCATCCGCAGCGCTTCGACGAGGTGGCGGCGCTGGTGGAGCGCCGCGGCCTGTCGCTGTCGCGCCGCAGCGCGTGGCCGGGCGGCGTGCCCGACGCCGCCGCGCACAGCGCCGGGGTGTGGCTGGGCGACTCGCTCGGCGAGATGCCGGCCTACTATGCGGCCGCGCGCGTCGCGCTGCTCGGCGGCAGCTTCGCGCCGCTGGGCGGGCAGAACCTGATCGAGGCGGCGGCCTGCGGCTGCCCGCTGCTGATGGGCCCGCACACCTTCAACTTTGCCGACGCCGCCGAGCGCTCCCTCGCGGCCGGGGCCAGCGAGCGGGTGCCGGACGTCGGCACCGGCGTCGCGCGCGCGGTCGTGCTGGCCGGCGACGGTGCCGCGCGCTCGCGCATGGTCCAGGGGGCCTTCGGATTCGCGGCCGCGCACCGCGGTGCCGCGCAGCGCATGGCCGCTGCCATCGTGGAAGCGCTCGACGCCGCCTAAAATCGAGGCCGCGCGCTTGCGCGGTACAGGAGTCCCGAATTGGATCTGAAGCTGCCGGTGGTTCTTTTCGACGAGTTGTCCGAGTCGGTGATCCGCTCGACGGGGATGCTCGACATGGCCAGCGGTGAAATCCTGCGCGTCGAGTACGAGGGCTACGACTTCGACAAGCAGGGTCTGCCGGCCGAGCAGGAGGACTACGAGTTCACCTCGGGCATGCTGTCGAACGGCGATCGCGACGTCGAGTTCCGGGTGGAAGTCAACGTCGTCGCGGGGACCTACTCGGTGACGCCGAGCGAACTGCTCGAGCTCAAGGGCCGGGCGGCGCGTCTGTTCGCCTCGGCGCCGCCGAAGGGCGTGGCCGCCGTGGGCCGCAAGACGCACTGAGCCTTGCTCACCCCTTCAGGGCGCGGGCCGCTTCGCTCACCAGCGCCGGCCCGCGGTAGATGAGGCCGGTGTAGACCTGCACCAGGTCGGCCCCGGCCTCGCGCTTGGCCCGCGCGTCGGCGCCGCTCATCACGCCGCCCACGCCGATGACGGGATAGCCCGCGCCGAGTGCGGCGCGCAGCTGGCGGATCACGCGGTTGCTCGCCTCGAACACCGGCCGGCCGCTCAGGCCGCCGACCTCGGTGGCGTGCGCCAGGCCCTGCACCGCATCGCGCGCGAGCGTGGTGTTGGTGGCGATCACGCCGTCGATGGCGTTCTTCTTCAAGGTCGCGGCGATCACGCCGACCTGGGCCTCGTCGAGGTCGGGCGCGATCTTCACGAACATCGGCACGCTGCGGCCGTGCTCCACGATCAGCCGCTGGCGGCGCTCCTGCAGGCGCCCGAGCAGCGCGTCGAGCGCGGCGTCGCTCTGCAGGCTGCGCAGGTTCTGCGTGTTCGGGCTCGAGATGTTGACCGTCACGTAGTCGGCGTGCGGGTAGACGCCCTCCAGGCCGAGCAGGTAGTCGTCGACCGCGTTCTCGATCGGCGTGGCGGCGTTCTTGCCGATGTTCAGACCGAGCAGGCCGCCGCGCTGGCGGAAGCCGGCGCGCCGCACGTTGGCGATGAAGGCGTCCAGGCCCTCGTTGTTGAAGCCCAGCCGGTTGATCAGGGCCTCGGCCTCGGGCAGCCGGAACACGCGCGGCTTCGGGTTGCCGGGCTGGCCTTTCGGCGTGACGGTGCCCACTTCGATGAAGCCGAAGCCCATCGCCCCGAAGCCGTCGATGCAGCGGCCGTTCTTGTCGAGGCCGGCGGCCAGGCCGATGCGGTTCGGGAAACGCAAGCCGGCCAGCGTGACCGGATCGTCGACACGCGGCTGCTGCCACAGGCACTGCAGCGGCGTGTTCTGCAGCCGCGCGATCGAGGCCAGCGTCAGCTCATGGGCGTGCTCGGCGTCGAGGCCGAACAGGAAAGGGCGCGTGAGCGCATAGGGAATCAAGGGCATCCGCGCATTTTCCCAGACGCCGATGTCGAGGCTAGCGAGCCCGCGGATCTGGCCGTCCCGGCTCCCGTGTCGCGCCGCCGGTCGCGGCTGCCCCGATAATCGATGCGCCGCCGACCCCACAGACAACTTCCCGCAGCAGACCATGAACCAGGATGAACTGAAGGCCCTCGTCGGCCGCGCCGCGCTCGACTACGTGCCCGACGGCAGCATCGTCGGTGTTGGCACCGGCTCGACGGTCAATTGCTTCATCGACGCGCTGGCCGGCATCAAGGACCGCATTGCCGGTGCGGTGTCGAGTTCCGTCAAGAGCACCGAGCGGCTGAAGGAAAAGGGCATCCGCGTGTTCGAGGCCGGCGCCGTCGAATCGTTGCCGGTCTACATCGACGGGGCCGACGAGATCGACCACCACGGCTTCATGATCAAGGGCGGAGGCGCGGCCTTGACGCGCGAGAAGATCGTGGCCGATCTGGCCGAGCGCTTCATCTGCATCGCCGACGCCTCGAAGCTGGTCGAGGTGCTGGGGCGCTTTGCGCTGCCGGTCGAGGTGCTGCCGATCGCGGTGGGCCAGATCCAGAGGCGCTTTGCCAGGTTGGGCGCACAGGCCGCGGTGCGCGAAGGCGTGATCACCGACAACGGGCAGCTGATCCTCGATGTGCGGGGGCTGTCGATCACGGACCCGCTGGCCTTCGAGACCGAGGTCAACCAATGGCCCGGCGTGGTGACGGTCGGCGTGTTCGCACGCCACAAGGCCAGCGTGTGCCTGCTGGGTACCCCCGAGGGCGTGAAGACGCTGCGGTTCTGAAGCCGGGGCGCGCCGAACTCAGAACCGGATGCCGTTGGGTGCCGCCTCAAGCGCCGGTGGCAGCGCCGCGGGGGGCTCGGGCGCGGGCCGGGGGGGAGGTTTCGGCGCGGTGGTCTGGCCGACCAGCGGTGAAGGCTCCCAGCCGCGGTAGTCGGCCGGCAGGCGCGACTGCTTGGGATAGCCGGCGGCATCGAGGTAGCTGCGCCACTCGGCCTCGGAATAACCCCGCAACTGCTGGCCGCCGATGCGCAGCACGGGCAGTTCGCTGCTGGCCTCGATCTGTCGGAAGGCAGCGATGTCGGCGTCGCCACTGACTGTCTTTTCGGTGTAGGGGATGCCGCGCTGGCGCAGCAGGTTGCGCCCGGCCACGCAGCCGCTGCAGTCGTTGCCGCTGTACAGCGTGACCGGGTAGCGCTCGGCGATTTGACCCAGCTCGTACGGCAGGCCGGCGGTGGGTGCTGCGCCGCCGCTGGGGCGCAGCGGCTGGACCTTCGCCGCCGCCGACGGCGAGGGCCGGTCGGTGTAGGTGATGCGCCCGTCGGGTTCCACGATCTTGTATTGCGCCTGCAGGGCCGGGCTCGTGCCCAGTGCGGCAAGGCCGAGCAGCAGCGCGGCGGTGGATCGGCTCATGACGGTGTCCTCGGCTTCGGCGTTGCCACGATCTTAGTCCGCCATGCCTTGATGACGCAGCAGCGCGTCGATGCGCGGCTCGCGGCCGCGGAAGGCCTTGAAGCTCTCCATCGCCGGGCGGCTGCCGCCGGCTTCGAGGATGGCCTCGCGGTAGCGGCGGCCGACGGCCGGGTTGAACACGCCCTCTTCCTCGAAGGCCGCATACGCGTCGGCGCTCAGCACCTCGGCCCATTTGTAGCTGTAGTAGCCGGCCGCGTAGCCGCCGGAGAAGATGTGCGAGAAGCTGTGCTGGAAGCGGTTGAAGGCCGGCGGGACGACCACCGCGATCTCGCGCCGCACGTCGCCGAGCACCTGCTGGATCCGGTCGGCCCCATAGGGCGCCATGGCCGGTCCGTCGTGGATCAGCATGTCGAACAGCGAGAACTCCACCTGGCGCAGCGTCTGCAGGCCGCTCTGGAAATTCTTCGCGGCCAGCATCTTGTCGAACAGCGCGCGGGGCAATGGTTCGCCGCTGTCGACATGCGCCGTCATGTGCCGCACGACCTCCCACTCCCAGCAGAAGTTCTCCATGAACTGGCTGGGCAGTTCCACCGCGTCCCATTCGACGCCGGAGATGCCGGCCACGCCGATGTCGTCGACCTGCGTGAGCATGTGCTGCAGCCCGTGGCCGAACTCGTGGAACAGCGTGGTCACGTCGTCGTGCGAGAGCAGCGCGGGCCGCTCTTTCCCCTTCACGGCGACCGGGGCCGCGAAGTTGCACACCAGGTGGGCGACCGGTGTCTGCACCGGGCCTTCCGGGCGCGCCCAGCGGCCGCGCACGTCGTCCATCCAGGCGCCGGGCCGCTTGCCGGGGCGTGCGTAGAGGTCGAGGTAGAACTGGCCGACCAGTCGCGTGCCGCGCTCGATGCGGAAGAAGCGCACGTGCTCGTTCCAGACCGGTGCGCTGTCGGGTCGGATCGCGACCTCGAACAGCGTCTCGATGATGCGGAACAGGCCGGCCAGCACCTTCGGCTCGGTGAAGTACTGCTTCACCTCGGTGTCGCTGAAGGCGTAGCGTGCTTCCTTCAGGCGCTCCGAGGCGTAGGCCATGTCCCAGGCCTGCAGCTCGGCCAGGCCGAGTTCGGCGCGGGCGAAGTCGCGCAGCTCGGCCAGGTCGCGCTCGGCGTGCGGCCGCGCGCGCACGGCCAGGTCGCGCAGGAAGCCCTGCACCTGCTGCGGCGAGTCGGCCATCTTCGCAACCAGCGACACCTCGGCGAAGCTCCGGTAGCCGAGCAGTTCGGCCTCCTCCTGGCGCAGCGCGAGGATCTCGCTCATCACGGCGCTGTTGTCGCGCTCGGCCGGGCCGGCTTCGGAAGCGCGCGTGACGTGGGCGCGGTAGAGGTGCTCGCGCAGCCCGCGGTCCTGTGCGTACTGCAGCACTGGCAGGTAGACCGGCATGTGCAGGCCGAGCTTGTGCCCCGCCTGGCCTTCGGCCTGCGCGGCGGCGCGGGTTGCGACCTTGACGTCGTCGGGCACGCCGGCCAGCTCGGCCTCGCCGGCCAGGTAGGACCACTGGTCCGTCGCATCGAGCACGTGTTCCGAGAAGGCCTGCCCGAGTTCGGCCTGCCGCGCCTGGATCGCCGCGAAGCGCTCTTTCGCAGCGCCCTGCAACTCGGCGCCGGACAGCACGAAGTCGCGCATCGCGTTCGACAGCGCCTTGCGCCGCGCCGCATTCAGCGCCTGTGCCTGGCCGCCTGCCACCGCCTTGTACTTGGCATAGAGCCGCTCGTCGGCGCCGAGCTTCGTGTAGAACTCCGTCACCCGGGGCAGGGCCTCGGTGTAGGCGGCGCGCAGTTCGGGCGTGTCGGCCACCGCGTTGAGATGACTGACGGCGCCCCAGGCGCGGCCCAGGCGTTCGGTCGCGACGTCGAGCACGGCCGACAGGGCGTCGTAGTCGGCCGCCACGCCCGGCCCGGTGGCCCGCTCGAGCGCTGCATTCGCTTCAGTCAGCAGGGTGTCGACCGCCGGGGACACATGTTCGGGGAGGATCTCGCCGAAGCGGGGCAGGGCGGAAGTGTCGAGGAGAGGATTGCTCATGGTCGTGTGGGCTCGGGCAGGGCATCGTGCCGACACAGTGTCAGCTGGCGGCGAGTTCCCGGGATTCAATCGTGTTCATCGGCAGCATAGCGATCCCCGCAAGGTGTTCAGCGAACGAGCCGCTCGGCGGATTCGACGGTGTTCATCAGCAGCATCGTGATGGTCATCGGCCCCACGCCGCCGGGCACCGGCGTGATCCAGCCGGCGACCTTGGCGACGCCGGCGAAGTCGACGTCGCCGCACAGCCTGCCATGGTCGTCGCGGTTCATGCCGACGTCGATCACCACGGCGCCGGGCTTGACCATGTCGGCGGTCAGCACGTTGCGCTTGCCGACCGCGGCCACGACGATGTCGGCCTGGCGGGTGTGCAGCGCCAGATCGGGCGTGGCGCTGTGGCAGACGGTGACGGTGGCATGGGCCTGCAGCAGCAGCAGCGCCATCGGCTTGCCGACGATGTTGCTGCGGCCGATCACGACGGCGTGCTTGCCTTTCGGGTCGCAGGCTATCGACTCGAGCATCTTCATGCAGCCATAGGGCGTGCAGGGCTTGAAGCCGGACTGGCCGATCATCAATGCTCCGGCGCTGGCGACGTGGAAGCCGTCGACGTCCTTGTGCGGCGCGATCGTCTCGATCACGCGGTGCGCGTCGATGTGCGGCGGCAGCGGCAGCTGGACCAGGATGCCGTGGATGGCCGGATCGGCGTTGAGCGCTTGCACGCGCGCCAGCAGCTCGGCCTCGCCCATCGCCGCCGGGTAGTGCTCGAGCACCGAGTGCAGGCCGCTGTCGTGACAGGCCTTGACCTTGTTGCGCACATAGACCTGCGAGGCCGGGTTCTCGCCGACCAGGATGACGGCCAGGCCGGGCGTGATGCCATGCTCGCGCAATGCCGCGGCGCGCTGGGCGACCTCGTGTCGCAGGTGGCGGGACAGGGCGTTGCCGTCGATAGCTCGGGCGCTCATGCGGGTCCTTCAAGGCGTTGCGCCGCCGGATGCCGGCGCTGAAACAACAAGGGCCGCGCGAAGGCGGCCCTGGCCTGCGGGTGGCGCGTCAGGCCTTGGCCTGGGCGCCGAGGGCGATCTTCAGCAGATCGGCCACGGTGTTGGCGTTGAGCTTCTCCATGATGTTGGCGCGGTGCGCCTCCACCGTCTTGATGCTGATGCCCAGGTCGTCGGCGATCTGCTTGTTCAGCCGGCCGGCGACGATGCGCTCGAGCACCTGCGCCTCGCGCGTGGTCAGACGCGACAGCAGGGCATCGCGGCTCGCAGCCTCCTGGTGTTGCGAGAAGGCGGAGCGGGCGGAATCCAGCATGCGCTCGACGAGACCGAGCAGCTCTTCTTCCTTGAAGGGCTTCTCGATGAAGTCCATCGCGCCCTTCTTCATGGTGGTGACGGCCATCGGCACGTCGCCGTGGCCGGTGATGAAGACGACCGGCAGCGGGCTCTTGCGCTCCACCAGCCGGTCCTGCAGTTCGAGGCCGCTCATGCCATCCATGCGGATGTCGGCGATCAGGCAGGCGACCTCGCGGGAGTCGAAGCGCGACAGGAAGGATTCGGCCGAGTCGAAGCACTTGACCCGGTAGTCCTTGCCTTCGAGCAGCCACTGAAGAGAGTCGCGCACGGCTTCGTCATCGTCGACGACGTAGACCGTGCCTTTCTTGGGGATGAGGCTCATGCACGCTCTTTACGAGGTTTCGGTCAGGGTGACGCCGTGTGTCTCGGTCGCCGGGACCGGGAGTTCCACAGGCAGGGTGAAGGCAAAGCTGCAACCGCTGATCACCGGGCCATTGTAAAGGTTCTCCGCACGGATGCGTCCGCGGTGGGACTCGACGATCGAGCGGCACAGCGACAGACCGATGCCCAGGCCGTCGGCCTTGGTCGAGAAGAAGGCCTCGTAGAGCCGCGCCATCATCTCTTCCTTGACGCCGGGTCCGTTGTCGCGGACGCTGAACTCGATCACGCCGCCTTCCTCCGGCGTGTGCCTGGGCACGACGCGCAGCTCGATGTGGCGGCGCGAGGGCGGCAGCTTGGCATGATCGATCGCCTCGGCGGCGTTCTTCAGCAGGTTCAGCAGCACCTGTTCGATCAGGATCGGGTCCACCTGCAGGTCGGGCAGCCGCTGTGCGATGTAGGTGTGGATATGCACATTGCGCCGCTTGAGCTCGATGCCGGCGAGATCGACCGCGTCCTCGACGATGTCGCGCGCCTTGGCCGTCTGGCGCTGCGGCTCGCTGCGTTTCACGAAGGCGCGGATGCGGTGGATGATCTGCCCGGCGCGGTGGGCCTGCCGCGCGGTCTTCTCGAGCGCGGCGATCAGGTCGTCCTTCTCGATCGCGTCGGACTTGACCCGCGAGACCATGCCGTTGCAGTAGTTCGTGATGGCCGTGAGCGGCTGGTTCAGCTCGTGGGCGACGCTGGAGGCCATCTCGCCCATCGTGACGAGCCGGCTCGTGACCTGGGCCTTCTCGGCCTGGTGCGATGCCTGCTCTTCGGCGCGCCGGCGCGCCGTGATGTCGGTCGCGATCAGCATCTGTGCCAGCCGCCCGTCGGTCCACTGCACATAGCGCGCCCGGACATCGAACCACTTCTGCAGCGACTCGATGAACACCTCGTGAGCGTCGCTGCTGGCCTCGGTCAGCTCCTGGGCGGGCAGGCCGCCGAAGCTGTCGACCGACTCATCGGCGTCGCGCCGGGCCGCGAGGGCTTCGTCCGCGCCGGCCAGGCGAGCATGGCCCTGAGAATCGGCACCGAACCACAGGCGGTAGGAGCGGTTGGCGAACAGCAGCTCGCCCTGTGCGACCGACAGCACCGACACCGCCGCTTCCAGGCCTTCGAGCACGGTGGTGAAGCGTTCGTGCGATGCCGACAATTGGTCGCGGATGCGCTTGGCTTCGGTGATGTTGGTCATCGAGGTCATCCAGCCGGTCTGGTGGCCCTTGGCGTCGATCAGCGGCGAGACGTACATGCGTGCGTCGAACAGCGTGCCGTCCTTGCGCATGATCTTCACCTCGATGCCGCCGGCCGGGCTGCGCCCCTGCAGTTCCTGCTGCAGCAGCCGGGTGTTCTCTTCCATGCGGTCCGGCGGCCAGTGCGGGAAAGGCGGCAGGCGGCCGATCAGCTCGTCCTCGGCGAAGCCGGTCATCGCGCAGAACGCCGGGTTCACGTAGCTGATGCGCCCCTCGAGGTCCATCGCGCGCATGCCGGTCAGCATGGAGTTCTCCATCGCGCGGCGGAAGTTGGTCTCGGTGACCAGCGTGCTCTGCATCTGCGAGCGCCGGCGCATGTGGCGCCAGGTGCCCAGCAGCATCCAGACCGTGAGCGCGGACAGCGCCACGACCATCCAGAACAGCGTGTTGCCGATCAGGCCGATGGAGGTGCGCCAGCCCTGCCCGCGCACCACCAGGCCGTTGCCCGACGGGGCGAGCGCCACGTCCTGCACGATGCCGTTGCTGCTGTGCGCGCCGTTGGCCGGCTCGCGCGACACGCTGCTCGCGAGCACGCGGTCATTGCTGTCGAGCAGGCTGATCGCATGGCGCCGCGTCACTTCGGCCGGCACGAAGTAGCGCAGCAGCGACTCGACCGAGTACTCGGCGACCAGCGTGCCGGAGAACGCGCTGCGGTCGATCAAGGGCACATGCACCTGGAACACCGAGAGCGCGCCACTGCCTTCATAGGGGCGCGAGTAGACCGGCTGGCGCAGGTCGCGTGCAGCAGCGAACGCCCAGGCCGGCTCGCCGCGCAAGGCGACCGGCGCCGAAGCGGCAGGGACGGCCGGCGACTCCGGTGCGGACGCGGCCGAGACCGGGTCCGCCCAGTGCATCAGGTCCCCCGGGTAGTTGGGCGAGGTGTGGCGTGCCTTGACGCTCTGGTCGGCATCGATCCAGCTCAGGCTGACGACCTCGGGCCGCTCGCGCGCAAAGCTCACGGCCTGGCCGAGGAACTCGTCGAGGTCGATGGCGTGGGTCGCGACCTCCCGCGCCATGCGCACCAGTTGCTCCTGGTTCTCGATCAGCCGCAGGCGAATCTGCTGCTGCGCGATTTCGGTGTCGCGCTTGACCGATTCCTGCTCCCGCTCGAATTCCTCGTTGCGCAGGTACCAGAAGGCCGTAATGATCGCCGCGAGGAAGAGCAGGACCGACAGCAAAGGAGCGAAAGTGGCGAACCGATCCTGGTGCGCAGGCGACTGCCGCTTCCACCAGGCCCAGAACAGCCGTCGTGGATGCGCCTTGGGTGGCGGATCGAGGGACGAGTCGGGAGCGTGGCGCGTCATCGAACAATTATCGGTGCCAGAGTGAATCGGTGTGGCGACAAGCTTCCTCCGGGCAGAGGCTTGGGGTCGGATCCTTGCATAAGTTTCACAATAAGAAATCATCTAGCACCATTTGAAAAAATCAAGCCGCTGTGCAATACTGAATCCGAGCATCAGTCCAAGGCGTGACCCAACGCCAGATCAACGGAGACAAGACATGTCTGCACTGCCGGAATCCTTTGGCCGGTCGGCCGCCAACGACAGCGACGCGCAGGAAACGCGCGAGTGGCTGGAGGCGCTGGCCGCCGTCATCGACAGCGAGGGGCCGCAGCGCGCCCACTTCCTTCTCGAGCGCCTGATCGACGAGGCACGCCAGGCCGGCATCGACATGCCGTTCTCGGCCACGACGCCCTACGTGAACACCATTCCGGCCGGGCAGGAGCAGCACAACCCGGGCAACCTCGAGATCGAAGAGCGGCTGCGGGCCTACATGCGCTGGAACGCGATGGCGATGGTGGTCAAGGCGAACCGCCTGGACCCGGCCGACGGCGGCGACCTCGGCGGTCACATCTCGAGCTTCGCCTCGCTGGCGACGATGTTCGGCGCCGGCTTCAACCACTTCTGGCACGCCGAGAGCGAGGGCCACGGCGGGGACCTGCTCTACATCCAGGGCCACTCGTCGCCGGGCATCTACGCGCGGGCCTTCATGGAAGGCCGCATCACCGATGAGCAATTGCTCAACTTCCGCCAGGAGGTCGACGGCAAGGGCCTGTCGAGCTACCCGCACCCGAAGCTGATGCCGGAGTTCTGGCAGTTCCCGACCGTGTCAATGGGTCTGGGCCCGCTGATGGCGATCTACCAGGCGCGCTTCCTCAAGTACCTGCATGCTCGCGGCATTGCCAACACCGAGAACCGCAAGGTCTGGGTGTTCTGCGGCGACGGCGAGATGGACGAGCCCGAGTCGCTCGGCGCCATCGGCCTGGCGGCGCGCGAGAAGCTCGACAACCTGATCTTCGTCGTCAATTGCAACCTGCAGCGCCTCGACGGCCCGGTGCGCGGCAACGGCAAGATCATCCAGGAGCTCGAGGGCGAGTTCCGTGGCTCGGGCTGGAACGTCATCAAGCTGATCTGGGGCAGCTACTGGGACCCGCTGCTGGCGCGCGACAAGGAAGGCCTGCTGCGCAAGGTGATGATGGACACCGTCGACGGCGACTACCAGGCGATGAAGGCCAACGACGGCGCCTTCGTGCGCAAGCACTTCTTCGGCCAGCACCCCAAGCTGCTGGAGATGGTGGCCAAGTTGAGCGACGACGACATCTGGCGCCTGAACCGCGGCGGCCACGACCCGCACAAGGTGCACGCCGCCTACCACGAGGCCGTGAACCACAAGGGCCAGCCCACCGTGCTGCTGATCAAGACGGTCAAGGGCTATGGCATGGGCAAGATCGGCGAGGGCAAGAACACCGCCCACCAGACCAAGAAACTGGTCGACGAGGACGTGAAGGCCTTTCGCGACCGCTTCAACATTCCCATCCCCGACGACAAGCTGCACGACATCCCGTTCTACAAGCCGGCCGACGACACGCCCGAGATGCAGTACCTGCACGAGCGCCGCAAGGCCCTCGGCGGCTACCTGCCCAAGCGCCGTCCCAAGGCCGACGAGCAACTGCCGGTGCCCGAACTGCCGGTGTTCCAGGCGGTGTTGGAGCCGACGGCCGAAGGCCGCGAGATCAGCACCACGCAGGCCTTCGTGCGCTGCCTGAACGCGCTGCTGCGCGACAAGGCGCTGGGCCCGCGCACCGTGCCCATCCTGGTCGACGAGGCACGCACCTTCGGCATGGAAGGCCTGTTCCGCCAGATCGGCATCTACAACCCCGAGGGCCAGAAGTACACGCCGGTCGACAAGGACCAGGTCATGTACTACAAGGAGGACAAGGCCGGCCAGGTCCTGCAGGAAGGCATCAACGAGGCGGGCGGCATGAGTTCGTGGATCGCCGCGGCGACGTCGTATTCGACGAACAACCGCGTGATGATCCCGTTCTATGTCTACTACTCGATGTTCGGCTTCCAGCGCATCGGCGACCTGGCCTGGGCCGCGGGCGACATGCAGGCGCGCGGCTTCCTGCTCGGCGGCACCTCGGGGCGCACCACGCTGAACGGCGAGGGGCTGCAGCACGAGGATGGCCACAGCCACATCCTCGCGGCGACGATCCCCAACTGCATCAGCTACGACCCGAGCTTCGCGCACGAGGTGGCGGTGATCATCCACCATGGCCTGAAGCGCATGGTCGAGCAGCAGGACAACGTCTACTTCTACCTGACGCTGCTCAACGAGAACTATGCACAGCCGGGCCTGAAGCCGGGCACCGAGGCACAGATCGTCAAGGGCATGTACCTGCTGCTCGAAGCCGGCACGGCGAAGAAGAAGGATGCGCCCCAGGTCAACCTGCTCGGCAGCGGCACGATCCTGCGCGAGTCGATCGCCGCGAAAGACTTGCTCGAGAAGGACTGGGGCGTGGCCGCCACCGTGTGGAGCTGCCCGAGCTTCAACGAATTGGCACGCGACGGCCAGGACGCCGAGCGCTGGAACCTGCTGCACCCGGCCGACAAGAAGCCGCGCGTGCCCTTCGTGACGCAGCAGCTCGAGCCGCATGCCGGCCCGGTGGTGGCGTCGACCGACTACATGAAGGCCTACGCCGAGCAGATCCGCGCCTTCATTCCGAAGGGTCGCAGCTACAAGGTGCTGGGGACCGACGGTTTCGGCCGCAGCGACTTCCGCACCAAGCTGCGCGAGCACTTCGAGGTGAACCGCCACTACGTCGTCGTCGCTGCGCTGAAGGCGCTGGCCGACGAAGGCACGGTGCCGGCCGCGAAGGTGGCCGAGGCGATCAAGAAGTACGGCATCAACGCCGACAAGGCGAACCCCCTTTACGCGTAAGCGGAGCACGGGGTTCGCCTCGCGGCGAAGGAGGGTGTCGCGCAGCGACGCCGGCCACAGCCACGAGATGCGTCCCCGCACGGAGACAAGCACATGGCGCTGATGGAAGTGAAGGTTCCCGACATCGGGGATTTCGAGACGGTCGAGGTCATCGAGGTGCTGGTCAAGCCCGGTGACACGATCAAGGCCGAGCAAAGCCTGGTCACGGTCGAGAGCGACAAGGCGTCGATGGAGATCCCGTCATCGCATGCCGGCGTGGTGAAGGAGCTGAAGGTCAAGCTCGGTGACAAGGTGAGCGAGGGCACGGTGGTGCTGGTGCTGGAGGCAGCAGGGGCCGCATCCTCACCCCAACCCTCTCCCGCAGCGGCGGGAGAAGCAGCCAAGCCCGTTGCACCGATGACTCCCTCTCCCGCGACAGCGCGAGAGAGCCGGGCTGAGGGCAGTGCCAGTGCATCGATCGAAGTCGCCGTTCCCGACATCGGCGACTTCGACGCCGTCGAAGTGATCGAACTGCTGGTCAAGCCCGGCGACGTGGTCAAGGCCGAGCAAAGCCTGATCACGGTCGAGAGCGACAAGGCCTCGATGGAAATCCCGTCGTCGCACGCGGGCACGGTCGAGCACCTGCTCGTGAAGCTGGGCGACAAGGTGTCCAAGGGCACGCCGGTCGTGGTGCTGCAAGGCGCCGCGGGCGGTGTCTCAACACCGACTGCGGCGAAGGCGGCCGATGCCGCGCCAGCGCCGACCGCGCAGCTCGCCAGCCAGCCGGTCGAGCGCACCGTGCCGACCGCCGCATTGCCGGCCCATGAGCCGACCGCGCCGCAAGGGCATCTGCCGCACGCTTCGCCCTCGGTGCGCCGCTTTGCGCGCGAGCTCGGCGTGCCGCTGGCCGAGCTCAAAGGCAGTGGGTTGAAAGGGCGCATCACGCTGGAGGACGTGCAAGGCTTCGTCAAGGGCGTGATGGCCGGCGAAGCGCGCACCACGGCCCAGGCCAACAAGGCGCCGGCGGCCTCCGGCGGCGGCGTGGGACTGGACCTGCTGCCCTGGCCCAAGGTCGACTTCGCGAAGTTCGGGCCCGTCGAGCGCAAGGACCTGTCGCGCATCAAGAAGATCAGCGGCGCCAACCTGCACCGCAACTGGGTCGTGATCCCGCACGTCACCAACCACGACGATGCCGACATCACCGAGCTCGAGGCGTTTCGCGTCCAACTCAACAAGGAGAACGAGAAGTCCGGCGTCAAGGTCACGATGCTGGCCTTCCTGATCAAGGCCTGCGTCGCGGCGCTGAAGAAGTTCCCCGAGTTCAATGCCTCGCTCGACGGCGAGCAGATCGTGCTGAAGCAGTACTTCCACATCGGCTTCGCGGCCGACACGCCCAACGGCCTGGTCGTCCCGGTGATCAAGGACGCCGACAAGAAGGGCGTGCTGCAGATCAGCCAGGAAATGAGCGAGCTGGCCAAGAAGGCGCGCGACGGCAAGCTGGGGCCGGCCGAGATGAGCGGCGGCTGCTTCAGCATCAGCTCGCTCGGCGGTATCGGCGGGCGCTACTTCACGCCGATCATCAACGCGCCGGAGGTGTCGATCCTCGGTGTGTGCAAGAGCAGCACCGAGCCGCGCTGGGACGGCAAGGCCTTCCAGCCGCGGCTGATCCTGCCGCTGAGCCTGAGCTGGGACCACCGCGTGATCGACGGCGCCTCGGCGGCGCGCTTCAACGCCTACCTCGGTCAGATCCTGGCGGACTTCCGCCGAGTCCTGCTGTGAGGGGGCCGCGGACATGGCACTGATCGACATCAAGGTCCCCGACATCGGCGACTTCAAGGACGTGGCAGTGATCGAACTGCTGGTCAAGCCGGGCGACAGCGTCGCGGCCGACCAGAGCCTGATCACCGTCGAGAGCGACAAGGCGTCGATGGAGATCCCGTCGTCGCATGCGGGCGTCGTGAAGGCGCTCAAGCTGAAAGTCGGCGACACGGTCAACGAAGGCTCGGTGATCCTGTCGCTGGAAGCGGCGGGGGCCGCGCCCTCACCCCAACCCTCTCCCGCTCGTGCGGGAGAGGGGGCCAAGCCCGCCGCCACTCCCTCTCCCGCCCCGGCGGGAGAGGGCCGGGGTGAGGGTGGGGCGGTCGCTCCAGTTGCCGCGAGCTACGCCGGCGGCGCCGACCTCGAGTGCGATCTGCTGGTGCTGGGCGCCGGCCCCGGCGGCTATTCGGCCGCCTTCCGCGGCGCCGACCTGGGCCTGAAGGTGGTGTTGGTCGAGCGCTACGCGACGCTCGGCGGCGTGTGCCTGAACGTCGGCTGCATCCCGTCGAAGGCGCTGCTGCACGTGGCTGCCGTGATGGACGAGGTCTCGCATTTCGAGTCCCTGGGCGTGAGCTTCGGCAAGCCGAGCGTGGACCTCGCCAAACTCAAGGCCCACAAGGACAAGGTGGTCGGCAAGCTGACCGGCGGCTTGGCCGCGATGGCCAAGATGCGCAAGGTCACCGTGGTGACCGGCAGCGGCGAGTTTGCCGATCCGCATCACTTGAAGGTCGTCGCCACCGACGGCAAGGCGCAGACGATCCGTTTCAAGAACGCGATCATCGCGGCCGGCTCCGAAGCGGTGAAGCTGCCCTTTCTGCCGAAGGACGATCCGCGCATCGTCACGTCCACCGGTGCGCTCGAGCTGCGCCAGCAGCCGAAGAAGATGCTGGTCATCGGCGGCGGCATCATCGGCCTGGAGATGGGTACGGTCTACTCGACGCTGGGCGCGAAGCTCGACGTCGTCGAGATGCTCGACGGCCTGATGCAGGGCGCCGACCGCGACCTCGTCAAGGTGTGGCAGAAGATGAACGCGCCGCGCTTCGACAAGCTGATGCTCAAGACCAAGACGGTCGGCGCCGAAGCGACGAAGGACGGCATCCGCGTGCAGTTCGAGGGGCTGGACGGCAGCAAGAGCGAGGGCGTCTACGACCTCGTGCTGCAGGCCGTGGGCCGCACGCCCAATGGCAAGAGGATCGGTGCCGACAAGGCCGGCGTGGTGGTCGGCGAGCGCGGCTACATCCCGGTCGACATCCAGATGCGCACCAACGTTGCGCACATCTTTGCGATCGGCGACATCGTCGGCCAGCCGATGCTGGCGCACAAGGCGGTGCACGAGGCCCACGTGGCCGCCGAGGTGGCGGCCGGCGCGGTGCTCGGCGATGCCAAGCTCGCGACGAGCGCGTTCAACGCCCGCGTGATCCCGAGCGTGGCCTACACCGATCCGGAAGTGGCCTGGGTCGGGCTGACCGAGGACGAGGCCAAGGCGAGCGGCGTCAAGGTGAAGAAGGGCCTGTTCCCGTGGACGGCCTCGGGCCGTGCGATCGCCAACGGCCGCGACGAGGGCTTCACCAAGCTGCTGTTCGACGAGGAGACGCACCGCATCGTCGGCGGCGGCATCGTCGGCACGCATGCGGGCGACATGATCGGCGAGATCGCGCTGGCGATCGAGATAGGCGCCGACGCGGTGGACATCGGCAAGACCATCCACCCGCACCCGACGCTGGGCGAGAGCATCGGCATGGCCGCCGAAGTGGCGCACGGCTCCTGCACCGATCTGCCGCCGGCGAAGCGTTGAGGCGCGCCCCCGCTCAGTCGAAGCGCGCCTTCACTGCCCCGAGAACGCCGAATGTCGCCTCGAACGCTTGACCCTGCTCAGCCGGGTGAGCACGGGTGAGGCCGCCGGTAAGCACCAGCGAACCGGCCGGCACGGACTGGCCGCGTTCCGCCAGAAAGCCGGCCAGCCACGCCAGCGCGAGCAGCGGGTCCCCCATGGCATCGGCGCCGCGGCCGCAGTCGAGCACATTGCCGTCGGCGCTCAGAGCAACCTCGACGGCGGCGAGATCGAGGTCGTCGCGCCACGCTGTCGGCGGGCCGGTCACGAAGCCCGCGCTGGAGCTGTTGTCGGCAATGTTGTCGACCGTGCTGAAGCGGTAGTCCGGATAGCGGGTGTCGACGATCTCGAGCGCCGGCAGCACCGCCTCCAGGTGACTCGACACGCTTGCGCGGGTATGGCCGGGTCCGGCGAGTTCGCGGCCGAGCCGCAACGCGATCTCGGGCTCGACACGCGGGTGGATCAGCCGAGCGCGGGCGATCGCCCGGCCCTCGGCGCCGAGCCGGTGCTGCTCGGTGAGCACGCCGAAGTTCGGATGGGCGATCCCCATCTGGGCGCGCATCGCCGCGCTGGTGTAGCCGAGCTTGAAGCCGATCGGCGGCACGCCGCGGCGGCGCAGCGTCGCGGCCTGGATCGCGTAGGCATCGCGTTCGTCGAGCCCGGGGTGGACCTCGCTCAGCAGTGCCGTCGGGGTGCATGAGGCTTGCGCCGCCCACAGGCGTGAGGCGCAATCGTCGATCGTCTCGTCGGGTGTCCGTGTGGAGTGGTTCATTGCACTCGCCCTGAATGACATGCAGGGCATTCAATGTATGACAGCTGCCGTGTGGCTGCTTGCCGGGCGCATCGATCGGCAAAAAAAGAGCCCGCCGAGGCGGGCTCCGGGTGATCCTGGGGTCGGGCTACTCGAGCTTCACCTCGACGCGCCGGGCCTCGGCCGCGTCGCCGGCATTGAGTTGCTCGGGCTTCTTCAGCTCGACCTTGTCTTCGGCCACGCCCGCCGCCTTCAAGGCGTCGCGCACGGCCAGCGCGCGCTGCTTGGCGAGTTCGACGTTCTTGTCCGGGTCGCCGGTGGCGTCGTGGTAGCCGCTGACCACGGCCTTCTTGCCCGCCGCCACACCCTTGACCACGTCGGCCAGCGCCTCGGCCGCGCCGCCCGCCAGGGCCGACGAGGCGGTGGCGAAGTAGAACTTCACCACGCCGTTCTCGACCTTGATGCTGGCGCCGTCGGCGCCGGCCGCTGCGGGGGCGGGTGCTGGCACCGGAGCCGGGGCTTCGACCGCCGCCGCCGGTGCGGCGTGCAGGGTCGCGCCACCAGGCCCGGCCGCCGCCGGCAGCAGCGGCACGATCAGCAGCGCCACGATGTTGATGATCTTGATCAGCGGGTTGACGGCCGGGCCCGCGGTGTCCTTGTAGGGGTCGCCCACGGTGTCGCCGGTGACGGCGGCCTTGTGGGCGTCGCTGCCCTTGCCGCCGAAGTGACCCTCCTCGATGTACTTCTTGGCGTTGTCCCAGGCGCCGCCGCCGGTGCACATCGAGATCGCGACGAACAGGCCGGTGACGATGGTGCCCATCAGCAGGCCGCCGAGCGCCGCCGGGCCGAGCAGCAGCCCGACGACGATGGGCACCACCACCGGCAGCAGGCTGGGGATGATCATCTCCTTGATCGCCGCCGAGGTCAGCATGTCGACCGCTGCGCTGTAGTCGGGCTTGCGCTTGCCGGCCATGATCTGGCCGTCCTGGAACTGGCGGCGCACCTCGACCACCACCGATCCGGCGGCGCGGCCCACGGCCTCCATCGCCATCGCGCCGAACAGGTAGGGGATCAGGCCGCCGATGAAGAGGCCGACGATCACCGACGGGTTGGACAGGTCGAAGCTCACCAGCTTGCCGGCGGCCTCGAGCGTGTGGGTGTAGTCGGCGAACAGCACCAGCGCCGCGAGGCCGGCCGAGCCGATCGCATAGCCCTTGGTCACCGCCTTGGTCGTGTTGCCCACCGCGTCGAGCGGGTCGGTGATGTCACGCACGCTCGACGGCAGCTCGGCCATCTCGGCGATGCCGCCGGCGTTGTCGGTGATCGGACCGTAGGCGTCGAGCGCCACCACGATGCCGGCCAGGCTCAGCATCGAGGTCGCGGCCACCGCGATGCCGTACAGGCCGCCGAGTTGGTAGGACGCCAGGATCGCGCCGCACACGAACACCACCGGCCACGCGGTCGAGCGCATCGACACGCCGAGGCCCGCGATGACGTTGGTGCCATGGCCGGTGGTCGAGGCCTGCGCCACGTGCTTGACCGGCGCGTACTGGGTGCCGGTGTAGTACTCGGTGATCCACACCAGCAGCGCCGTCAGCACCAGGCCGACGACTGCAGCACCGAACAGCCGCAACTGGGTGCCGGTCTCGTAGATCGCGTTGTCGGGCATCACCCACTTGGTGATGAAGAAGAAGCCCACCAGCGAGATCACGCCGGCGACGATCAGGCCCTTGTAGAGCGCCGGCATCACGTTCTTCATGCCGGGCGAGGCCTTCACCGCGCTGCAGCCGATGATCGACGCGATGATCGAGAAGCCGCCCAGCGCGAGCGGGTAGAGCGCAGCCTGCATCGGCGCGGCCACCACCAGCAGTGCACCCAGCACCATCGTCGCGATCAGCGTGACCGCATAGGTCTCGAACAGGTCGGCCGCCATGCCGGCGCAGTCGCCGACGTTGTCGCCCACGTTGTCGGCGATCACCGCCGGGTTGCGCGGGTCGTCTTCGGGGATGCCGGCCTCGACCTTGCCCACCAGGTCGGCACCGACGTCGGCGCCCTTGGTGAAGATGCCGCCGCCGAGCCGCGCGAAGATGGAGATCAGCGAGGCACCGAAGGCGAAGCCCAGCAGCGGCTTGAGCGCCACCGCGAGGCTGCTGGTCGGCGTGACCTGGCCGTTGCCGGTGAGGAACCAGAACATGGCGCTCACCCCCAGCAGGCCCAGGCCCACCACCAGCATGCCGGTGATGGCGCCGCCCTTGAAGGCGACGTCAAGCGCTTCCTTCATGCCGCGCGTGGCGGCCTGCGCGGTGCGCACGTTGGCCTTGACCGAGACGTTCATGCCGATGAAGCCGCAGGCGCCCGACAGCAGCGCGCCGATCACGAAGGCCACTGCCGTGGACAGGCCGATGAAGAGGCCGATCAGCACCGTGAGGATCACGCCCACGAGGGCGATGGTCCGGTACTGGCGAGCCAGGTAGGCGGCCGCACCCTGCTGGATCGCTGCCGCGATGTCCTGCATGCGGGCATTGCCCGCGTCCTGTTTGAGGATCCAGCTGCGCTGGACAAAACCGTAGACCACGGCCGCGAAACCACAGATCAGCGCAAAGATGAGCGCCAGGGAACTGGACATGAGAAGTGTCTCCTTCCTCGTTAGAGGTCCTCAGTGAAAGGGCTGCACCGCGGCTCTTCGCTGACGACACCACTGGCGTGGCATGCTGGCCGGGTTGCCGGCGCATGCTAAGTGAAGCCCCCCGAAGCCGCAACGAGATTGGCGCCCGGGCTCGGTATGCGAACCGCCGGGCTTGTGGTCAGTCCCATGACAGCCCGCTGCTTAGAATTCGGGTTTCCCCGCGATTCCGGAGACGAGACCCATGAGTCTGCACAACGTGACCCCCGGCGCCAAGGCGCCCGAGCAGTTCAACGTGATCATCGAGATCCCGATGAACGCCGATCCGATCAAGTACGAGGTCGACAAGGAAAGCGGCGCGATCTTCGTCGATCGTTTCATGACGACCGCGATGCACTACCCGTGCAACTACGGCTATGTGCCGCAGACCTTGTCCGACGACGGCGATCCGGTCGACGTGCTGGTGATCACGCCTTTCCCGCTGTCGCCCGGCGTCGTGGTGACCTGCCGCGCGATCGGCGTGCTGAAGATGGAAGACGAGGCCGGTGGCGACGCCAAGGTCCTCGCGGTGCCCACCACCAAGATCCTGCCGATCTACGACCACTGGAAGAAGCCGGAGGACATCAACCAGATGCGTCTCAAGGCGATCCAGCACTTCTTCGAGCACTACAAGGACCTCGAGGCCGGCAAGTGGGTCAAGGTGCAGGGTTGGGAAGGCCCGGAGTCCGCCCAGGATGAAGTGCGCCTGGGCATGGAGAACTACCGCAAGGCCAGCGCGGGCTGACGGGCCGGCCGGCACCGCCATCGCCTCACTCGGGTATGGCCCGTGGCCGGCGGTGCGCGCAAGCTGCTGGCTACACTGCGGGCCTTCACAGCACCGCCTCGGTGGCAGCGAGGCCCGCACCCATGTTCGCGAAGTACCTTGTGGCCGGCGCCTGCGCGCTGGCCATGCTGCAGGCGCCGCCCCCGGCGCTTGCAGCGAAGCCGGGCCACCCGGCCGTGTCGGCGGCAACGGCTGTCGGGCTGCCGCACGGTGTTGCCGCGGTCACCTCGGTCGAGGGCATCGCCGAATACCGGCTCGCCAATGGCCTGCAGCTGCTGCTGGTGCCCGACGCGTCCAAGCCGACGACGACGGTCAACCTGACCTACCACGTCGGCTCGCGCCACGAGAACTACGGTGAAACGGGCATGGCGCACCTGCTCGAGCACCTGATGTTCAAGGGCACGCCCACCACGCGCAACGTCTGGGCCGAGTTCACGAAGCGCGGCCTCAAGGCCAATGGCAGCACCTGGTTCGATCGCACCAACTATTTCGCCAGCTTCGCGGCCAACGACGAGAACCTGAAGTGGTTCCTGTCGTGGCACGCCGATGCGATGGTCCACAGCTTCATCGCGCGCAAGGATCTCGACTCCGAGATGACCGTGGTGCGCAACGAGATGGAGATGGGCGAGAACAACCCCGGCCGCATCCTCTACCAGAAGACGCTGGCCGCGATGTACGACTGGCACAACTACGGCAAGGACACGATCGGCGCGCGCAGCGATGTCGAGAACGTCGACATCGCCCGGCTGCAGGCCTTCTATCGCCAGTATTACCAGCCCGACAACGCGACGCTGGTCGTCAGCGGTCAGTTCGATGCCGCGCAGGTGCTGCGCTGGGTGCAGCAGTACTTCGGCAAGATCCCGAAGCCCAGGCGCGTGCTGCCCACGCTGTACACCATCGATGCCGCGCAGGACGGTGAACGCGCGCTGACACTGCGCCGCGTCGGCGGCGCGCCGCTGCTGTATGCGGGCTATCACGTGCCCGCAGCGGCAGACCCCGAATTCGCGGCCGTCGAGCTGCTGGCCCTGGTGCTGGGTGATGCGCCGTCGGGCCGGCTGCACAAGCGGCTCGTCGAGAAGCAACTGGCCGCGAGCGTCGGTGCGGAGCCTTTCGGCCTGCACGATCCCGGCGCGGCCCTGTTCGTCGCGCAGCTCGCGCCGGGGCAGGACGTTGACAAGGCTCGCAGCGAGCTGCTGGCGGTGCTGGAGTCGGTTGCGTCCGAACCGGTCACGGCCGAAGAGCTGGAGCGTGCGCGCGCCAAGTGGCTCAAGGGCTGGGATCTGGCCTTCACGAACCCGGAGACGGTGGGCGTGTCGTTGTCCGAGTCGGTCGCGCAGGGCGACTGGCGGCTCTTCTTCCTGACCCGCGATCGTGTCAAGGCAGCGACGCTCGCCGACGTGCAGCGCGTCGCCGTCGAGCGGCTGCTGCCCTCGAATCGCACGCTCGCCACCTATCTGCCGACCGACAAGCCGCAGCGCGCGCCGGCACCGAAAGCGGTCGACGTGGCGGCGCAGTTCAAGGACTTCAAACCCCAGGCCGGTGCCACCGCCGTTGCCGCGTTCGACACGACGCCGGCCCACATCGACGCGCAGACGCAGCGCTTCGTGCTCGCCAGCGGATTGAAGGTGGCGCTGCTGCCCAAGCCCACCCGCGGCGGTGTGGTGAACGCGGTGCTCACGCTGCACTTCGGCGACGAGAAGAGCCTGGCCGGCCAGGGCGAAGTGCCGGCACTGGTGGCGGCGATGCTGGACGAAGGCTCGGCGAAGCTCTCGCGTCAGCAGATCCGCGACCAGCTCGATGCCTTGCAGGCCGAGGTGAGCTTCTCGAGCGACATCGGCAGTGTCAATGCGACGATCGCGACCAGGCGCCAGAACCTGCCGGCGGTGATCGCGCTGGTCGGCGAACTGCTGCGCGAACCGGCCTTTCCGCCCGCGGTGCTGGAAGAGCAGCGCAGCCAGGCGCTGACCGGCGTGGAACAACAACGCAAGGAACCCGAAGCGGTGGTCGCCAACGCGATCGATCGCCATGTGAACCACTACCCGCGGGGCGACGTGCGCCATGCGAAGAGCTTCGACGAACTGATTGCCGACATCGGGTCGGCGAAGGTCGAGCAACTGCGCGAATTCCACCGCCGCTTCTATGGCGCTTCGCACGCCGAGTTCGGCGCCAGCGGCGACCTTGACGTGCCGGCGGTGAAACAGGCGCTGGCAGCCGCTTTCGGCGACTGGAAGAGCAGTGAGCCCTGCGTGCGCGTCGCCGAGCCCCTGGTGCCGGTGCCGCCGGCGCGCCTGATGCTGCCGACGCCCGACAAGCAGAATGCCCAGATGGCGGTGTTCCTGCCGGTGCCGCTGATGGACAGCGATCCCGACTACGCGGCGCTCACGCTGGCCAACCACCTGCTGGGCGGTGGTGGCAGTTCGCGGCTGTGGGTGCGCATCCGCGAGAAGGAAGGTCTGTCCTACGGCGTCTACAGCTATCTGGCATGGAACCAGGACGAGCGCAATTCTCCTTGGCATGCCCAGGCCATCTTCGCGCCACAGAATCGCGCGAAGGTCGAGGCGGCGTTCAAGGAAGAGGTCGCGCGTGCGCTGAAGGAGGGCTTCACCGCCACTGAACTGCAGGAGGCCCAGCGCGGCCTGATCAGCTCGCGCCGGTTGTCGCGCGCGCAGGACGCACGCCTGGCGGCCGGCCTTGCCGGCAACCTGCGTCTCGATCGCACGTTCGCGATTTCGCAGCAGGTCGACGACGCGATCGCCGCGGCGACCCTCGAGCAGGTGAACGCAGCCTTGCGCAAATACATCCGCCCCGACGGCTTCGTCTACGGCTTCGGCGGCGACTTCAAGGAGTAGTCGGGGCACCTGGCACCGGCGTACCGGCGCCACCCGCCGAGCGGGTGCGCGGTCGGCTTGGGGCGGCCCGGCGCTCGACCGCAGGCGGGGCGCCCCGCTTCATTCGGTCGTCGTCGGCAGCGGCGAGGGAGGCTTGATCTCTTCCATGCAGATCATCGAGCGCACGTTCGCGACGCCGGAGATCTGCATCAGGCGATCGGTCAGGAACTGGCTGAGCGACTTGAGATCGCGCGCCACCACCTTGAGCAGGTAGTCGGAGTCGCCCGAGACGGTGTGGCATTCGAGGATCTGCGGGAAGCCGCGGATGGTCTGCTCGAACTCGCGCACATGGCCGAACTGCTCGGCGGCGATGTCCACGCTGACGTAGGCCATCACGCCCAGGCCCAGCGCCTCGCGATCGACCTGGGCGGCGTAGCCGCGGATCACGCCACGCTCCTCGAGCGATTTCACGCGCCGGAAGCACTGCGGCGCCGACAGATGCACCGCCGCGGACAGCTCGACGTTCGAGGCACGACCGCGACCCTGGAGTTCGGCCAGCAATCGACGATCAAGCGCATCCAAAGTACCCATGATTCATATCATATGCATGAAACGTGCATAAGAAAATGAATATGCACAAGAAATGGAAAGCACATTGCGTGCATCCCTCTCTACAGTGAGAGCCGGGGATCGAACCCCTGAATGCAGGAGATCGCCATGACCATCCACCCCGGTTTTCCGTTGTCGGCCAGCCCCATTGCGCTGGAAGAACACTACGGTGCCTCGAACTACGCCCCCTTGCCGGTCGTGCTGACGCGCGGCGAGGGCGTGTACCTGTGGGGGCAGGATGGCAGACGCTATCTCGACATGATGTCGGCCTACTCGGCCGTCAGCTTCGGCCACAGTCATCCGCGTCTGGTCGAGGCGCTGGTCGCGCAGGCACGGCAACTGGCCGTGACCTCGCGCGCCTTCTACACCGACAAGCTCGGTTTCTTCCTCGAACGCCTGTGCCGCCTGACCGGCATGGACCGTGCGCTGCCGATGAACACCGGCGCCGAGGCGGTGGAGACGGCGTTGAAGGCGGCCCGCAAGTGGGGCTACACCGTCAAGGGGATCGCGGACGGTCGCGCGCAGATCATCGTGGCGGCCGGCAACTTCGCCGGGCGCACGACGACGATCATCGGCTTCTCGAGCGAGGCCCAGTACCGCAGCGGCTTCGGGCCGTTCGCGCCCGGTTTCGTGACGGTGCCCTACGGTGACCCGGCGGCGCTGGAAGCCGCCATCACGGCGGACACCTGCGCCTTCCTGGTCGAGCCGGTGCAGGGCGAGGCCGGCATCATCGTTCCCCCCGCCGGCTATCTGAGGGCTGTGCGCGAGATCTGTACGCGCCGCAACATCCTGATGATCTGCGACGAAGTGCAGACGGGTCTGGGCCGCACCGGCCGGCTGCTCGCCTGCGACCACGAGGGCGTGCGCCCGGATGGCCTGACCTTGGGCAAGGCTCTGGGCGGCGGCCTGTTGCCGGTCAGCGCCTTCCTTGCGCGTGAGGAGGTGATGGCGGTGTTCACGCCCGGCGATCATGGCTCCACCTTTGGCGGCAATCCGCTGGCCGCGGCCGTCGGGGACATGGCGCTGCAGGTGCTCGTCGAGGAAAAGCTGTCGGAGCGCGCGGCGGAGCACGGCACGGCGCTGCTCGAACGGCTGCACGCGCTGCGGCACCCGGCGATCCGCGACATCCGCGGCAAGGGCTTGCTGATCGGCATCGACATCGATCCCTGCTTTGCGTCGGCTCGCACGGTGTGCGAGGGCCTGTTGCAGGAACGCGTGCTCAGCAAGGACACCCATGGCACGGTGGTGCGCTTTGCCCCGCCGCTGGTGATCGGCATGCGCGAGATCGGTGAGGCCACGGCAGCCCTCGGGCGGGTGCTCGCGCGCCTCGGCACGGCGCACTGAATCCTGCTCAGCCGAGCCCCAAGCCGGCCGAGACCCCCATGGGGGTGGCTGCGGTGGGCCGCAGCCGGGGGCGCCCGTCAGCGCTTGAACGGGTTGCGCTCATCGAGCTCGCTGACGTAGGCCTCGATGCCGGCGCCTTCGCGCTCCAGGTAGCGCGCCACGGCATCGGCGAAACGCGCGTCGCTGAGCCAATGCGCCGAATGTGTGCGCACCGGCATCAGTCCGCGGGCCATCTTGTGCTCGCCCTGCGCGCCGCCTTCGAAGCGGCGGTAGCCGTTCTCGATGCACCACTCGAGCGGCTGGTAGTAGCAGGCATCGAAGTGCAGGCAGCTGACCGCGTCGAGCGCGCCCCAATAGCGGCCATAGGCGTGACCGCGCTCGGGGTCGAGCGCGATCAGCGAAGCGGCGATCGCTTCGCCACCCCGCTTCGCGGTGAACAGCAGCCAGTGCTGCGGCATCGACGTGGCCATGCGCTCGAAGAACTCGCGCGTCAGGTAGGGCGTCGAGTGATGGGCGCGGTAGGTGTTCAGGTAGCAGCGGTAGAAGAAGTCCCAGTCGGCCGCAGTGATCTGTGCGCCGACCCGCGCCTCAAACCCGACGCCGGCCTCGCGCACGTAGCGCCGCTCCTGCTGGATCTTCTTGCGCTTCTCGCGCTGCAGGCTGGCGAGGAAGTCGGCGAAGTCGGCGTAGGCCGCGGGTTCGCGGTTGACCCAATGGAACTGCACGGTACTGCGCAGCATCCAGCCCGCTGCCTCGGCGGCGGCGCGATCGGCTTCATCGAGAAAAAGCACGTGGGCCGACGACAGCCGGTGGCGCCTGGCAAACGTTTCCATCGCGCGCAGCAGCACCACGCGGGCCTGCGGGTCACGCGCGAGCAGCCGTGAGCCCGGCACCGGGGTGAAGGGCACCGCCGAGAGCAGCTTGGGGTAGTAGCGCAGCCCGGCGTCTTCGTAAGCCTGGGCCCAGGCCCAGTCGAACACGTACTCGCCGTAGGAGTGGCTCTTGAGGTAGAGCGGGCAGGCGGCTGCCAGCGTGCCGTCGTGCTCGATCGCGAGGAACTGCGGCGCCCAACCCGTTTCGGGCACTGCGCTGGCGGATTGGTGCAGCGCGCACAGGTAGGCGTGGCGCATGAAAGGCGTGGCCGAAGGGCTCGCCTCGACCAAAGCGTCCCAGGCGCGGGCGTCGATGCGCGACGGATCGGCATGCAGCTGCACCGCCCAGTCGCCGGGGGCAGGGGTACCATCGATCGACAACGCGTCACGTCCCTGATTCATGTCTGCCACTGTGTCCGCCACGATCGCCCTCGTCCAATTCAACGCCACCGTCGGCGACCTCTCTGGCAACGCGCAACGCATCGCCCACTGGGCGCGCCAGGCCTATGCACAGGGCGCGCGGCTGGTGATCACGCCGGAGCTGTCGCTGACCGGTTATCCCCCGGAAGACCTGCTGCTGCGTCCCGCCTTCATGCGGGCCTGCGACGAGGTGCTGACCACCTGCGCCGCGGCGCTGGCCGACCTGCCGGACTTGCAAGTGGTGGTCGGCCATCCGCAGGCCATCGATGCGACGGGTGATCTTCGCACGCGCTCGCTGGCGGTGCAGCGGCGGGTCAATGCGGCGTCGGTGCTCGGTGGCGGGCGGATCACCGCCACGTATGCGAAGCGGGAACTCCCGAACTACCAGGTGTTCGACGAGCGCCGTTACTTCGTGTCGGGCCGGGATGCCGGCTTCGGGCCGGTGGTGGTGGAGGCGGGTGGTGTGCGTGTGGGGCTGCTGATCTGCGAAGACGCCTGGTTCGACGAGCCGGCTGCGGCCGCGAAGGCGGCGGGCGCACAGGTTCTGGTGGTGATCAACGCCTCGCCGTTCCACCTGGGCAAGGCCGAGGAGCGCGAGGAGCGCATGGCCCGGCGCGCGACCGGGAGCGGGTTGCCGGTCCTGTACGCGCACCTCGTCGGTGGGCAGGACGAGGTGGTGTTCGATGGCGCCTCGTTCGCCGTCGACGCGCACGGCGTGGTGCGTGCGCGTGCCGCCAGTTTTGCCGAGGAGCTGCTGCTCGTCGACGTGAGTGCTCAGGGCGCTGTCGCCGGCGCGCTCTCGCCAGCGCCCACGCTCGAAGCCCAGGCCTGGTCGGCCCTCGTGACGGGTGTGCGCGACTACCTGGGCAAGAACGGCTTCCCTGGCGCGATCATCGGGCTGAGCGGGGGTATCGATTCGGCGCTGGTGCTGGCGATCGCGGTCGACGCGCTCGGGGCCGACCAGGTGAGGGCGGTGATGATGCCCTCGCCCTACACCGCCGACATCTCGTGGATCGACGCGCGCGACATGGCGCGGCGCCTGGGCGTGCAGTACGACGAGCTCTCGATCGTGCCGATGTTCGAGGCGTTCAGGGCCGGGCTGGCGCAAGAGTTTGCCGGTCTGGCCGAGGACGCGACCGAGGAGAACATCCAGGCGCGCATTCGCGGCACGCTGCTGATGGCGCTGTCGAACAAATCCGGCCGCATCGTGCTGACCACCGGCAACAAGAGCGAGATGGCCACCGGCTACTGCACGCTTTACGGCGACATGGCGGGCGGTTTTGCGGTGATCAAGGACGTGGCCAAGACCCTGGTCTACCGGCTGGCCGCCTGGCGCAATGCGCAGGGCGCGGCGCCGGTGATTCCCGAGCGGATCATCACGCGAGCGCCGTCCGCCGAACTGCGCCCCGACCAGACCGACCAGGACAGCCTGCCGCCCTACGACGTGCTGGACGCCATCCTGGCGCGCTACATGGAGGAAGACCAGGGGGTCGAGGACATCGTCGCGGCCGGCTATGCGCGCACCGATGTGGAGCGCGTTACAAGGCTGATCAAGATCAACGAGTACAAGCGGCGGCAGGCCCCGGTCGGCATCCGTATCACGCACCGATCGTTCGGCAAGGACTGGCGCTACCCCATCACCTCGAAATTCCGTGCTTAAATTCCAGCCAGTCATCATCCACCGGAGCGCGCCATGAAACAGATCACCGCCGTCATCAAGCCCTTCAAGCTCGAGGAAGTGCGCGAGGCGCTGGCCGAGGTCGGCGTGTCGGGCCTGACGGTCACCGAGGTCAAGGGCTTCGGCCGGCAGAAGGGGCACACCGAGCTGTACCGCGGTGCGGAGTACGTCGTGGACTTCCTGCCCAAGGTCAAGGTCGAAGTCGTGGTGAAGGATGCCGACGTCGATCGTTGCCTCGAAGCGATCGTCAAGGCGGCCAAGACCGGCAAGATCGGTGACGGCAAGATCTTCGTCTCTTCGGTCGAGCAGGTCGTTCGCATCCGCACCGGCGAGACGGACGAAGCCGCCGTCTGAGTGGCGGGCCGGAACGTCAGGTGCGGCTGTAGTCGTCTCGCCCGCGGGCCAGGCGCGCCTGACTCGCGAGCCGATCGAGCAGCACGGTCGGGTCGGCTTCGACCTCCAGCACGGCGCGCGTGCCTTCCGACACGAAACCCGCGGCCACCGTCTCCTGCATGAACGCGATCAGCGCGTCGTAATAGCCGCCGACGTTGAGCAGGCCAATGGGTTGATCGTGGTAGCCGAGCTGGCGCCACGTCCACACCTCGAACAGTTCCTCGAAGGTGCCGATGCCGCCCGGTAGGGCCAGGAAGGCATCGGCGTGTTCGGCCATCATCTGTTTGCGCTGGTGCATGGTTTCGACGACGTGCAGCGAGGTCAGTCCCTGGTGACCGACCTCACGCTCCATCAGCGAGCGCGGGATCACGCCGACCACCGGTGCGCCGCCGGCCAGGGCCGCATCCGCAACGATGCCCATGAGGCCCACATTGCCGCCGCCGTAGACCAGCTGCCAGCCACGCTCGGCGACCTGTCGGCCAACGGCTTGTGCGGCTCGCGCGTGGGCCGGGGCCTCGCCGGTGCGCGAGCCGCAGTAGACGCAGAGCGCGAAGGGGGCTGCCACCTGGAGCCTCAGACGCCGAAGCGATGCCAGAGCGCGGCCACCCAGATGCCGCCGCACAGCAGCAGCGACAGCAGCACCGCGGCACTGGCCAGGTCCTTGGCGCGCTTGGACAGGTCGTGCAATTCGTAGCTGACCCGGTCGATCGCGGCCTCGATGCCGGAATTGAGCAACTCCACGATCAGCACGAGCAGCACCGAGCCGACCAGCAGCGACACCTCGATCCAGCTGCCCCCGAGCCAGAATGCCGCCGGCAGCAGCGCCACCGCCGCCCAGACTTCCTGCCGGAAGGCGCTCTCGCCGCGGTAGGCGATCTGCAGCCCGTCCATCGAGTAGCCGGCGGCGCGGATCACGCGGTCCAGGCCGGTGCGGCCTTTGTAGGGGTTGCTCATGGCGCGCGATGGTAACTGCGGCCGATGGCAGCACCGCGAAGCGCCTCAGGCACGGCGCTTCGGGATGGCCCGGGTGTCGACGAGTCGGGTGCCGCACAGCGCGTCGTGCCAGAACTGGCGCCGGGGGTGCAGTCTCGACGACAGTGCGTAGAGCACGATGCCCGTGCACAGCGCGGCCGCCAGCCGGGTGCCGCTGTCATGCCAGCCGGCCAGCCAAGCGAACGCGAGCGCGGGCAGGAACCACACCCAGGCGGCGACGTAGCGCAGCAGCGCGCGGCCGCGCGTCAGCCGCTGGCCGTCGGTTGTCTGCAGCTGGATCTGCCAGGTTTGCATCGGCAGCGTCTGGCCGGTTTGAGACCAGTACCAGACGAAGTAGATGCCGGGTGCCAGCACGAAGGCGGTCAGCAGCATGCCGTGCCGGCCGACCATCGCGTTGCGCTGATCGGTGAGAACGGAGTAGACGAGCGCGCAGAAGAACACCACGCCGAACAACAGGACCCCTTCGTACAGGAAGCAGGCGAGCCGCCGCCGCAGGCCGGGGGTGTTCGTGCCCGGGGCCTCGATGCCGGGTTGTGCCGAAAGAGCGGGCACGTTTCAGGGTTTGCGGCGTGGTTCGGTCGCGGCGCCCTGCGGGCCGCGCTGCGGCAGCAGGGTCGTGGAGTCGACGAACTCCGGCGTGGCGGCGACCTTCGGCAAGCCCGTCTGCTGGTGCAGCGGCGGCGTCGGCCGGGTCGACATCAGGTTGGTCGTGGCGCCCGGGTTTGCCTGCGTCAGGCCTGGGGTCACGGCACGGGGTTTGCGCGCTTCCAGCAGAGGGTTGGGGACCGTGTTGATCTTGGTCTCGGCGGACGGAGCTGCCGCTCGCGTGTTGCCTTTGACGGCACTGCTCTTGGCGCGGGCCGCAAGGCTGCGCCGCTGGTCTTCGGGCAGCGACTGGTAGGCCTGCCAGCGGGCCTGACGCTCCTGCGGGCTCAAGTCCTTGGCGCCCTGGAAGTTCATTCGCGCCTCGGTGCGTTGCTTGGCACTGAGGCGGACCCAGTCGGACATCCGTTGCTGCACCCGGCTGCGCTCGTCGGGCGACATGCGATCGAAGCGCGAGGCCAGCTCCAGCCACTTCTGCTTGCGCACCGGATCGATCGCGGACCAGTCCCGTTCGAGAGGCGCCAGCGCCTGGCGCTGCGCAGCGCCGAGGGAATTCCACGCCGGTCCGCCGCCACCGTTCGGGCCGGCCGCCCCCACGAGCGGCGACACCAGCACCAGAAGGGCGCACAGCACCAGCCCGGTGATCTGCCTGGCGCCAAGCGAAAGGGCGGGGAGCGAGCGCGACGACGTCAAGTCACCCGTCCTCAGTAACCACCGGGTGTGTTGGGCGAGCGCAGGAACTCGGCGAAACCTGCATCGGTGTAAGCATCGGGCGGCAAGTCATCGGCCAGCAGGGCGGCATCGACCTCGGCAGCTGCGGAGATCTGGTCGTCGTCGTGCTGAATCTGGATCAATACCAGCCCCGCCACCAAGGCGATCAAGGGCGCCAGGGTGGCGAGCCGCCAGCCCCAGCCCGGCTCGCCACCCCAGGCCAGCACGTTGCCACCGAGCCGCGTTGCGGCTGGCGCCGTGCGTGTCGCCAGCCGGCGCGCGCGCTCCAGCGCCTGCTCGCGGGCGAAACGCAAGCGCTCCGTCACGTCGCGGGGCAACTCGTCGGCGTGAGTGCTGAGCGCTGCGGCGATCCGCAACGCGTAGCGGTCTTCGAGAAACTGACGCTCGGGTCGGGCAGAACCTGGATCGGTATTCGAATTGTTCATGGCAGCACTCCTTTGGCCCTCAAGGCCTGTGCCAAGCTGTGCACCGCCCGGGAGCAGTGGGTCTTGACGCTGCCTTCCGAGCAACCCATCGATTGAGCGGTCTCGGCGACATCGAGCTCCTCCCAGTAACGCAGCAGGAAGGCCTCTCGTTGACGCCCCGGCAGCCGGGCCACTTCGGTCTCGATAGCGAGCAGGATCTGGGCCCGCGACACGCTGTCGGCTGCCGTTTCGACGGTCGTGGACCCGCCGGCCGCCGCCAGGGTTTCCAGGAGATCGAAGTCGCCGTCGGCATGGGCGGGCTCGAAATCCGAGAAATTGCGCACGACGGCGTTGCGCACCTTCTGCCGCCGGAACCAGTCCATGGTCGCGTTCGACAGGATCCGCTGGAACAGCAGCGGCAGTTCGGCCGGCGGCCGATCAGCGTACTTCTCGGCCAGACGGATCATCGAGTCCTGCACGATGTCGAGGGCCGCGTCGTCATCGCGAACGGCGTAAACAGCGCGCTTGAAGGCGCGTTTTTCGACGCTCTTGAGGAAATCGCTGAGTTCTTTGTCGGAGGCCAAGAGGCGCGGCCTGAGACCGTGGCTTTGGAGAGGCCGCGGATTATGTCACTGCACCTCGAAGTGGCAGCTCGCGCCGCGATGGTGCTGCGCCGATGTCATAATGTTGCCTCGCAAAACGCTCATTGGTCTTCAACACCATCCGACCCGGGTGGCTTTGCCAGACCGCGCAGGTCCCACATCCACCCCACCAGGGTGTGAAGAGGGACACCGATGGTTTTTCGTCAGAGAAATTCACAAAGGTTCGAAATGGACATGTCTGCCGCGGAAATCAAGCGGGCCGCAACGGCCCTGCCGCACCCCTCTCAAGCTGCCGAGCCGAACGGCTCGGAAATCCTCGTTCGCTGCCTGCAGGCCGAAGGCGTCAAGTACCTTTGGGGCTACCCCGGCGGTGCCGTGCTGTACATCTACGATGCGCTGTACAAGCAGGACACGATCGAGCACGTGCTGGTACGCCATGAGCAGGCGGCCATTCACGCAGCCGACGGCTATGCGCGTGCCACCGGCGATGTCGGCGTCGCGCTGGTCACCTCGGGTCCGGGCGTGACGAATGCCATCACCGGCATCGCCACCGCCTACATGGACTCGATCCCGATGGTGATCATCACCGGGCAGGTTCCGACGCCGGCGATCGGCCTCGACGCCTTCCAGGAGTGCGACACCGTCGGCATCACCCGCCCGATCGTCAAGCACAACTTCCTGGTGAAGGACGTGCGCGAGCTGGCGCTCACGATGAAGAAGGCCTTTCACATCGCCCGCACCGGGCGGCCCGGGCCGGTGGTGGTGGACGTGCCGAAGGACGTGTCATTGAAGACCGCGCCGTTCCACTACCCGGCGACCGTCGAGATGCGTTCGTACAGCCCGGCGAAGAAGGGGCACAGTGGCCAGATCCGCAAGGCAGTGCAGTTGCTGCTGCAGGCCAAGCGCCCTTACATCTACACCGGCGGCGGCGTGATCCTCGGCAATGCGTCGGCGCAGCTGCGCCAGCTGGTCGACCTGCTCGGCTACCCGTGCACCAACACGCTGATGGGTCTGGGCGCTTTCCCGTCGACCGACCCGCGCTTCCTGGGCATGCTGGGCATGCACGGCACCTACGAAGCGAACATGACAATGCAGAACTGCGACGTTCTGCTGGCGGTCGGTGCGCGCTTCGACGACCGCGTGATCGGCAACCCGAAGCACTTCGCGTCGGTGGAGCGCAAGATCGTGCACATCGACATCGACCCGTCGAGCATCTCCAAGCGCGTCAAGGTCGACATCCCGATCGTCGGTGACGTGAAGGATGTGCTGCAGGAGCTGATCTCGCAGATCAAGGATGCACAGACCCGGCCGGATGCGCAGGCCCTGTCGGCATGGTGGAAGCAGATCGCCGAATGGCGTGGCCGCGAGTGCCTGAAGTACAAGAACTCCGACGAGGTCATCAAGCCACAGTACGTCGTGGAGAAGCTGTGGGAGCTGACCCGTGATCGCGATACCTACATCACGTCCGATGTCGGTCAGCACCAGATGTGGGCCGCGCAGTACTACCGGTTCGACGAGCCGCGGCGCTGGATCAATTCCGGGGGGCTGGGCACCATGGGTGTGGGTCTGCCGTATGCGATGGGCATCAAGCTCGCCAAGCCGGAGTCGGACGTGTTCTGCATCACCGGCGAAGGATCGATCCAGATGTGCATCCAGGAGCTTTCCACTTGCCTGCAGTACAAGACACCGGTCAAGGTGATCTCGCTGAACAACCGCTACCTGGGCATGGTGCGGCAGTGGCAGGAGATCGACTACGGCGGCCGCTACTCCCACAGCTACATGGAGGCGCTGCCTGACTTCGTGAAGCTGGCCGAGGCCTACGGTCACGTCGGCCTGAAGATCGAGAAGCCCAGCGAGGTCGAACCCGCGCTGCGCGAAGCGATACGGCTCAAGGACCGCACCGTCTTCCTCGACGTGCGCACCGACCCGACCGAGAACGTCTGGCCGATGGTGCAGGCCGGCAAGGGCATCTCCGAAATGCTGCTGGGCTCCGAAGACCTGTAGCGGCGGCGGCACGAACGGCGCGAGGGCAGGGGCTTGCCGGCCCCTCGCCAGGAGCGCGGCGAGTGCAGCCGCCGAGGTCGAAGAACCACACTTTCTCATTTCATCGAAGCGCGTGGCCAAGGGGCTGCGGTTACCGCCGCCGTTCTGAAGAGCGCGAAGGACGATCCAACCATGAAACACATCATTGCCCTGTTGCTCGAGAACGAGCCGGGCGCCCTGTCCCGCGTCGTCGCGCTGTTCTCTGCGCGCGGCTACAACATCGAGAGCCTGACCGTCGCGGCCACCGAGGACCCCTCGCTGTCGCGCATGACCATCACCACGACCGGCAGCGAGGACGTGATCGAGCAGATCACCAAGCACCTCAATCGCCTGATCGAAGTCGTCAAGGTCGTCGACCTCACCGAAGGGCAGTACACCGAGCGCGAACTGATGCTCATCAAGGTGCGCGCCGTCGGCAAGGAGCGCGACGAGATGAAGCGCATGGCCGACATCTTCCGGGGCCGCATCGTCGACGTCACCGAGAAGACCTACACGATCGAATTGACCGGCGACGCGCCCAAGCTGGATGCATTCATCGAAGCGGTGGACCGCACCGCGATTCTCGAAACCGTGCGCACCGGCACCAGCGGGATCGGTCGCGGCGAGCGCATCCTGCGCGTCTGAATCCCGCCCCATCACTGAATTTCGACAGGAGAGAACCCATGAAGGTCTATTACGACAAGGACGCCGACCTGAGCCTGATCAAGGGCAAGAGCGTGGCGATCATCGGCTACGGCTCACAAGGCCATGCCCATGCACAGAACCTCAATGACAGTGGTGTCAAGGTGACGGTTGGCCTGCGCCGCGGCGGGGCTTCGTGGAACAAGGTCGAGAAAGCCGGCCTGAAAGTGGCCGAGGTCGCCGAGGCAGTCAAGAGCGCCGACGTCGTGATGATCCTGCTGCCCGACGAGCAGATCGCGGCGGTCTACAACGCCGAGGTCGCGCCGAACATCAAGCAGGGCGCGTCGCTGGCCTTCGCGCATGGCTTCAACGTGCACTACGGCCAGGTCGTGCCGCGCGAGGACCTCGACGTCTGGATGGTCGCGCCGAAGGCTCCGGGCCACACGGTGCGCAACACCTACACCCAGGGTGGCGGCGTGCCGCACCTGATCGCGGTGCATGCCGACAAGACCGGCAAGGCGCGCGACCTGGCGCTGAGCTACGCCGCGGCGAACGGCGGTGGCAAGGCCGGCATCATCGAGACCAACTTCCGCGAAGAGACCGAGACCGACCTGTTCGGCGAGCAGGCCGTGCTGTGCGGCGGGACCGTCGAGCTGATCAAGGCCGGTTTCGAGACGCTGGTGGAGGCCGGCTACGCGCCCGAGATGGCCTACTTCGAGTGCCTGCACGAGCTCAAGCTGATCGTCGACCTGATCTACGAAGGCGGCATCGCCAACATGAACTACTCGATCTCGAACAACGCCGAATACGGCGAGTACGTGACCGGGCCGAAGGTCGTGACCGAGGACACCAAGGCGGCGATGCGCCAGTGCCTGAAGGACATCCAGACCGGCGAGTACGCCAAGAGCTTCATCCTGGAGAACCGCGCCGGTGCGCCCACGCTGCTGTCGCGTCGCCGCCTGACCGCGGAGCACGACATTGAGGTGGTGGGCGAGAAGTTGCGCGCCATGATGCCGTGGATCAAGGCCAACAAACTGGTGGACAAGAGCCGCAACTGATCTCGGTTTGCTGTCTGCATCGAGGCCGCGACACCGCAAGGTTCGCGGCCTCTTGCCTTCGGTCCCCTGCGGTATCCTCGCGCCCATGAAAGATATTCACGGCGCAACGGCCTCGCAAGGTCGGTGGGCATGAGCATGCATGACGGTACGCAGGATCCGAAGCTGCCGGAGGCTTTCGACGATGTCGACGACGATGTGCCGCGTCGCCCGCGCCGCAAAGGCATCTACATCTTGCCCAATCTCTTCACGCTGGCAGCGCTGTTCGGAGGTTTCTACGCGATCGTGATGGCCATGAACGATCGCTTCGAGCAGGCAGCGATCGGGGTGTTCTGCGCGATGGTGCTCGACAGCCTGGACGGTCGCGTCGCACGCATGACGAACACGCAAAGCGCCTTTGGCGAGCAGATGGACAGTCTGTCCGACATGGTGTCGTTCGGTGCCGCCCCGGCTCTGATCGTCTATGAATGGGCGCTGCGCGGGCTGGGCAAGCTCGGCTGGGTCGCCGCCTTCGTGTACTGCGCCGGTGCTGCGCTGCGGCTCGCGCGCTTCAACACGAACATCGGCGTTGTCGACAAACGCTTCTTCCAAGGATTGCCGAGCCCTGCGGCCGCCGCTCTGGTGGTCGGGTTCATCTGGCTGATGGACGACGCGGGCTTCAAGGAGGTTGGCAGCATCGACTGGCTGTCGTGGATAGCCTTCGCGTTCACGCTGTATGCAGGCTTGACCATGGTCACCAACGTGCCCTTTTACAGCTTCAAGGACGTGAGCTTCAAGCGCACGGTGCCATTCATCGTGATCGTCGCGATCGCACTCTTCATCGCGGTGATCAACCTGCACCCGCCGCTGGTGCTGTTCAGCCTGTTCGTCTGCTATGGCTTCTCCGGCTACGCGGTCTATGTGTGGCGCAGGATGAAAGGCAAGCCGGTCAGCGTCATCGCGACCTCGACCCATGAGCCCGATGAAGAGGGCCTGCATCGCTGACGGCCGCAGCCCTGAGTTGCCACGGTCTGTGACGTGCTATATTGAACTCATGATGTTTCGCGCCCGCCTTTCGCTGCTGCTACTGCTAGGAGTGCCCGGCGCGCGCTGATTGCATACGTCTTTGTTCGTTTCTGCATCTCCGGCCCGCGCGCTTCCTGCCCGCGGGCTGTTTTGTTTTGTCCCGTCATTTCGCACCTTTCGCTGGAGACCTCCATGGCCGACAAGCTCATCATCTTCGACACCACCTTGCGCGACGGCGAGCAATCGCCCGGCGCCTCGATGACCAAGGACGAGAAGCTGCGCATCGCACGCCAGCTCGAGCGGTTGCGGGTCGACGTGATCGAAGCGGGATTCGCGGCGTCGAGCAACGGCGATTTCGAGGCCGTCAAGGCGATCGCCGACGTGGTCAAGGAATCGGTGGTTTGCTCACTGGCGCGTGCCAACGACCGCGACATCGCTCGTGCCGCCGAAGCGCTCGAAGGTGCGGCGCGCTCTCGCATTCACACCTTCATCGCGACCAGCGAACTGCACATGGAGAAGAAGCTGCGCATGACGCGTGAGCAAGTGCTGGAGCAGGCGAGACTGTCGATCCGTTTCGCCCGCAACCTTTGCGCGGACGTCGAGTTCTCGCCAGAAGACGGCTACCGGTCCGACCCGGACTTCCTGTGCCGCGTGATCGAAGCGGTGATCGCCGAAGGAGCGACCACGATCAATGTGCCCGATACCGTCGGCTACGGGATTCCCGAGCTCTACGGGAGCTTCATCAAGATGCTGCGTGAGCGCGTGCCGAACGCCGACAAGGCCATCTGGTCGGTGCACTGCCACAACGATCTCGGCATGGCGGTGGCGAACTCGCTCGCGGGTGTCAAGATCGGCGGCGCACGCCAGGTCGAATGCACGATCAATGGTCTGGGGGAGCGCGCCGGCAACTGCTCGCTCGAAGAGGTCGTGATGGCAGTGCGCACACGGCGTGACTACTTCGGTCTCGACGTGGGCATCGACACCACGCAGATCGTGCCGGCCTCGCGACTCGTTTCGCAGACAACCGGCTTCATCGTCCAACCGAACAAGGCCGTTGTCGGTGCCAACGCCTTCGCACACGCCTCCGGCATCCACCAAGACGGGGTCCTGAAGGCGCGCGACACCTACGAGATCATGCGTGCCGAGGATGTGGGTTGGAGCGCCAACAAGATCGTGCTCGGCAAGTTGAGCGGGCGCAACGCGTTCAAGCAGCGGCTGCAAGAGCTCGGCATCGAGCTCGAATCGGAGACTGATATCAACGCGGCTTTCGCGCGCTTCAAGGATCTCGCCGATCGCAAGAGCGACATCTTCGACGAGGACATCATCGCCCTCGTCAGCGACGAGAGCGTGACCCATGAACACGAAACCTATCGCTTGCTGTCGCTGGAGCAGCAGTCGGCCACCGGAGAGCGCCCGCACGCGAAGGTTGTCTTCGCCGTCGGCGAGAGCGAGTACCACGCCGAGAGCGAGGGCAACGGTCCGGTCGATGCGAGTCTCAAGGCCATCGAGTCGAAGCTGCAAAGCGGCGCTGAAATGCTGCTCTATTCGGTCAATGCCATCACGTCCGGCAGCACAGAATCACAGGGCGAGGTGACAGTGCGGCTGCAGTACGGCGGGCGAGTGGTCAACGGCGTGGGTGCCGACCCGGACATCGTGGTGGCGTCCGCCAAGGCCTACCTGTCAGCCTTGAACAAGCTGCACAGCAAGAACGAGCGCGTTGCCGCCCAGGGGTAACGGGAGGCATTCTTCACGTGGAATGGAGGAAGGGCGCGTAAGTTTTTGATCTTGTGTGCTTTTTTCCTTTATCCTAAACTCTGACGCGAGTCGGAGGGGGTGCCCGTGTTGAATTTGTTGCCTGTGTTTCGTTGGCGTGTGGCTGTGTTGGCGGTATTTGCCATGTGTGCCTTCGGTTTGAGCACGGGTGCCGACGCGGCCTCCAAACGAAGTACGTCCAAGGCCAGTACCAAGACCCAAGCCAAGGTCAAAGCGAAGAGTGTTTGCTCGACCAGGCGGAACTCGGTGCGCACCGTGGTGGCGCGGCCGTCCTTTGGCGAACTCAGTGGCTTGCGCGCCACCGACGACCCGCTCGATCTGCGCTCCAGCGTTGCCCTCGTCATGGACCAGGACACGCATGAAGTGCTCCTGAACAAGAATTCACAGGCCGTGTTGCCCATCGCGTCGCTGACGAAGCTGATGACGTCGGTGGTCGTTGTCGAAGCGGGACAGTCGCTCGACGAGGTGCTCACCATCACCCAGGATGATGTCGACACCGAGAAGGGCAGCGGCTCGCGGCTGGCGGTCGGCACTCAGCTGACACGCGGCGAGATGCTGCATCTGGCCTTGATGTCGTCGGAAAACCGCGCTGCGCATGCCCTGGGCCGGCACTATCCGGGCGGCTTGCCGGCCTTCGTGTCGGCGATGAATGCGAGGGCCAGCCTGCTCGGCATGACCGACACGCGCTACGTCGAGCCGACCGGCTTGTCGAGCCGCAATCAATCGAGTGCGCGTGATCTGGCTGCCCTGGTTGGTGCGGCGTACCAGCATCCGCTGATTCGTGAACTGTCCACCTCGCAGGAGTACAGCGTCGCTGTCGGGCGCCGCACGCTGCAATACCGCAACACCAACGGCCTGGTGCGCAACCCGGCCTGGGACATTGGCCTGCAGAAGACGGGCTACATCGCTGAAGCCGGCCGCTGCCTTGTCATGCAAGCCCAACTGGCGGGCCGCAAGCTGATCATGGTCTTCCTCGATTCCGCCGGCAAATACTCACGCCTTGGCGACGCGGAGCGCGTGCGGCACTGGATCGAAGCCAGCCCGCCGCCGGCAGTCTTGGTGCCTGAAGCGCCAAGGGCCGAAGGCGTCAAAACCACCTCCTGACGAGTCTGCTGCGGGCGCGGCTCCAGAACACAGGGGCCGCGCGCGCATTCAGGTCTTGCCGTTGTGGCCGAGGGCGGCTGAAATCTGGGCCGCCGTCGCCTTCACGCGGTCCATCCAGCTCTCCTCCAGGCGATCGGCCGGTGCCGAGATCGACAGGCCTGCGATCAACGTGCCCTGGTCATCGAAGATGCCGGCGGCCATGCAGCGAACACCCAACTCCAACTCCTCGTTGTCGCGTGCACTGCCGTACTGCAAGACCTTGGCCAGTTCTCGTTCGAGCGCCGGCAGTTCGGTGATGCTGTTGCGGGTGTGCCCGGCCAGACCGGTGCGCGTGGCATAGGCACGTACCCGCTGGGCATCGTCGTGTGCAAGGAACAGCTTGCCAACGGACGTCAAGTGCAGCGGCGCCCGGCCGCCGACGGCGCGCACCACCTGCATGCCCGATCGTTCGCTGTAGGTGCGTTCGATGTAGACGATCTCGTCGCCTTGGCGCATCGAAAGATTCACCGGCTGGTGGGTGAGCTTGTGCAGTTCGCGCATGGGCGCCAATGCTGCTTCGCGCACGTCCAGCCTCGCCTTGACGAGATTGCCGAGTTCGAGCAGGCGCATGCCCAGACGATAACTGCCTGCCTCCGGCCGATCGACGAAGCGTCCGATCGCCAAGTCGTTGAGGATGCGGTGCGCCGTTGAGGGGTGCAGCCCGGTTTGCTCGCTGATGTGCTTCAGTGACACCGGGTCATGGTGTGCCGCCAGCACATTGATCAGCGAAAACATGCGCTCCATCACTTGGATGGTCGGTACCTGCACATCGTTGCGTTTCATAGCGTGGATTGTCGCTCAGCGTGGCGAATTCTTGAACCGCCCGGAGGTGGGGCCACGGCGACCTCCGCCGACGGCGGACGTGAAAGCGCCAGAACGTTCACGGCCCCACGTAAACCCGAACAATTTGCTGGATAAAGGCACCCTATTGGACGCTGCAGCCCGACTCCACTACCGTCGAGTTGCACTGAGCGGTCAGCGCTCCGTGAGGTCAATTCGCATTCGCATCACAAGGAGATCGACATGCAACTGAAGGGCTCCAAGACCGAGAAAAATCTGAAGGACGCATTCGCCGGGGAATCTCAAGCGAACCGTCGCTATCTTTACTTCGCCAGCAAGGCCGACGTTGAAGGCCAGAACGACGTGGCCGCGCTCTTTCGCTCGACGGCCGAAGGGGAGACGGGTCATGCGCATGGCCATCTCGAGTTTCTGGAGGCGGTCGGCGATCCGGCAACGGGTCTGCCAATCGGATCGAGCCGTCAGAACCTGATGGCCGCCGTGGCGGGCGAGACGCACGAGTACACCGACATGTACCCGGGCATGGCCAAGCAGGCGCGTGACGAGGGATTCGACGAGGTCGCAGACTGGTTCGAGACCCTGGCCAAGGCCGAGCGCTCGCACGCGAACCGCTACCAGAAGGCGCTCGACGCACTGGTGGATTGAGTGCCTCGACTGTGGCCGCGGCGGCCTGTGCGCTGCGCCTCGCGCGGCCGCGCGACGGCGTCTTGAACGAGGGGCCCGGACTCCTCGTTCGCCTTGTGCTGCCCCGCAAGGCAGCAGGCAGCCGGGCCTGATCTGCAAAGCCACCGTCCACGGGAGGACTCCGGATGAGCACACGAGAGGGCAATCTCGAAGCCCCCACCCGGCATGCGATCGACTGGACGAGTCCCTCGTACTACGACGAGGCAGCCTGCGAGCAGGAGCTGGAGCGCGTCTTCGACATCTGCCACGGCTGTCGACGTTGCGTGAGCCTGTGCCACGCATTCCCGTCCTTGTTCGATCTGGTCGATGCCACCGACGACGGTGAGGTGCACGGCGTCGCCAAGCAGGATTACAGGAAGGTCGTCGACCAGTGCTATCTGTGCGACCTCTGCTACATGACCAAGTGCCCCTACGTGCCGCCCCATCCTTGGAATCTGGATTTCCCACACACGATGCTGCGTGCCAAGGCAATCAAGTTCAAGAGCGGGGGCGTCGGGGTGGGCGAAAAGCTCCTCGCGTCGACCGATGTGCACGGTCAGTTCGCCGGCATCCCGGTGGTGGTCCAGGGGGTCAACGCGCTGAACAGGACGAAGCCGATGCGCAGGCTGCTCGATTCGGGCTTGCACGTGCACCCCGATGCCTGGCTGCCGGAACTCGCGAGCAGTCGCTTCCGCTGGTCCGCCAGGAAGCAGGGCAGCGCGACGGTCGTCACGAACGGGGAGCGCACACCGGGCAAGGTGGCCATCTTCTCGACCTGCTATGTGAATTACAACGAGCCCGGCATCGGCCATGACCTGATCCGGCTGCTCGAGCACAACGACATCCCGTACGTGCTGGTCGAGAAGGAGAAATGCTGCGGCATGCCCAAGCTCGAACTCGGCGACCTCGATGCCGTGGCCGCCCACAAGGCGGCGAACATGCCCGTGCTTGCGAAATACGCGAAGGAGGGCTACGCGATCCTCAGTGCGATCCCGAGCTGCACGCTGATGTTCAAGCAGGAACTCCCGCTGATGTTCCCCGAGTGCACCGACACGCAACGGGTGAAGGAGGCGATGTTCGACCCCTTCGAGTACTTCATCGCTCGGCACAAGGACGGTCTGCTGAAGACCGACTTCAAGCAGCAGCTCGGCAAGGTCAGCTACCACATCCCCTGTCACGGCCGTGTTCAGAACATCGGCAAGAAGACGGAAGAGATGTTCAAGCTCATCGGACAGAAGGTGACCGTGCAGCTCAACACCGTCGAGCGCTGTTCGGGCCACGCGGGCACCTACGGCGTCAAGACACTCTTCCACCCGATCGCGATGAAGATCGGCAAGCCGGTCTTCAGGAGCATGGGCAAGGACGGGCCCGACTTCATCAGCTCCGACTGCCAACTTGCAGGGCACCACATCGAGCAAGGCATGCGCGTCAACGATCTGCCGGCCGCCAAACTGGCGCACCCGCTCAGCCTGGTGCGCTTCGCGTATGGGCTGTGATCCCGCACAACGAGGATGCCGACATGACCACCATCGCACGTGACAGCCTCATGAGCCTCGAGGCCTATGCCAAGGTTCGCAAGACCGACAAGCCGGAGCTGATCGCACACCGCCGCCTGCGCACGGTGCGGCTCGGCGAACACCTCGGCGTTCAGTTCGAGGACGAGCGCACGATCCGCCGGCAGATCCAGGAGATGCTGCACATCGAGAAGATCTTCGACCAGGAGGGCGTCCAGGCGGAGATCGACGCCTATGCGCCGCTGATTCCCGATGGCAGCAACTGGAAGGCGACGATGCTGATCGAGTACCCCGACGTGCATGAACGCAAGCGGGAGCTGGCGCGCTTGATCGGCATCGAGGACCGCATGTTCGTCGAGCCGGAAGGCCTGCCGCGCGTCTACGCGATCGCCGACGAAGACCTGGACCGCGAGAACGACGAGAAGACATCGGCAGTGCACTTCCTGCGGTTCGAGTTCACGCGCGCGATGGTCGATGCGATACGGGCCGGCGCTGCGGTCAAGCTCGGCTGCGACCACCGAAACTACCCCGCCCACGTGGCCATCGCGCCGGAGACCTTGGCCAGCCTGGCTGGTGACCTGCACTGACCTGCCCGCCGGGGCACTGCTCCGGCTGCCCTTGGGTGGCTGGGGCTTGTACCAGTGACTTGATAGCAATTTTGGATGCCCTTGATTTAGTCAATAAATAAACTGGATAAGAGGGTCGCATTACCATTTCGGTGTGGTTTCACTCAACCCCCACCGATAAGGAAGCACCGATGTCTCTCATCAACACCGAAGTCAAGCCCTTCCAGGCCACCGCCTATCACAACGGCAAGTTCGTGCCGGTCAGCAACGAGAACCTGAAAGGCAAGTGGTCCGTGTTCGTGTTCTACCCGGCCGACTTCACCTTCGTGTGCCCAACCGAACTGGGAGACCTGGCCGACCACTACGCCGAATTCCAGAAGCTGGGCGTCGAGGTCTACGGCATCTCCACCGACACGCACTTCGCCCACAAGGCCTGGCACGACAGCTCGGACACCATCGCCAAGGTCAAGTACCCGCTGATCGGTGACCCGACGGCCACGTTGGCGCGCAACTTCGAGGTGCTGATCGAGGAGGAAGGCCTGGCTTACCGCGGCACCTTCGTGATCGATCCGCAAGGCAAGATCAAGATCATCGAAGTGCACGACAACGGCATCGGCCGTGATGCCTCCGAGCTGCTGCGCAAGGTCAAGGCCGCGCAGTACGTCGCAGCCCACCCCGGCGAAGTGTGCCCGGCCAAGTGGACCGAGGGTGCCGAGACGCTGAAGCCCTCGCTGGACCTCGTCGGCAAGATCTGATCGAACGAGTCTCCCGCAGGCCCCTTCCAATCGAAGCGGGTCCGTAGAACTCTCCGTCGCCGCCTCGTCCGGGGCGGCGGATCACGCGCTCGGGCCTACGAGGCCCGGGCGCAGGGATGACGCATCCCGAGAACGTCAAAGGACACAAGCCACCATGTTGGACGCCGCCCTCAAGAACCAGTTGAAGACCTATCTCGAGAAGGTCAAGCAGCCGATCGAGATCGTCGCGTCCGTCGACGACGGCGAGAAGTCGAAGGAACTGCTGGCGCTGCTGGGCGACATCGCCGAACTGTCGACCCGCATCACGCTCGTCGTGCGCCGTGACGACGCCGAGCGCAAACCCTCGTTCTCCCTGAATCGCCCGGGCGGCAACATCAGCCTGCGTTTCGCCGGCCTGCCGATGGGACATGAATTCACGTCGCTGGTGCTGGCGCTGCTGCAGGTCGGCGGACACCCGTCGAAGGCGGCAGCCGAGATGATCGAGCAGGTTCGCAACCTCCAGGGCGAATACCACTTCGAGACCTTCTTCTCGTTGAGCTGCCAGAACTGCCCGGACGTGGTCCAAGCGCTCAATCTGATGGCGGTGCTGAACCCGAACATCCGTCACGTGGCGATCGACGGCGCGCTGTTCCAGGGCGAGGTCGAGCAGCGCCAGGTGATGGCGGTGCCCACGATCTTCCTCAACGGCAAGGCCTTCGGCCAGGGCCGCATGGGTTTGGAAGAGATTCTCGGCAAGATCGACACCGGCGCGCCGCAGCGCGAGGCCGCGAAGCTCAGCGCCAAGGCAGCCTACGACGTGCTGATCGTCGGCGGCGGCCCGGCCGGCGCGGCGGCGGCGATCTATGCGGCCCGCAAGGGCATCCGCACCGGTATCGCGGCCGAGCGTTTCGGCGGCCAGGTGCTGGACACGCTGGCGATCGAGAACTTCGTCTCGGTCAAGGAGACCGACGGCCCGAAGTTTGCGGCCGCGCTGGAAGAGCACGTCAAGGCGTACGACGTGGACATCATGAACCTGCAGCGTGCCGAGGCGCTGATTCCCGGCAAGCCGGGCGAGCTGACCGAAGTGCGCTTCGCCGGTGGTGCGACGCTGAAGGCGAGCACCGTGATCATCGCCACCGGTGCGCGCTGGCGCGACATGAACGTGCCGGGCGAACAGCAGTACCGCACGAAGGGGGTGACCTACTGCCCGCACTGCGACGGCCCGCTGTTCAAGGGCAAGCGCGTCGCCGTGATCGGCGGCGGCAACTCCGGCGTCGAGGCGGCGATCGACCTGGCCGGCGTGGTGGCCCACGTCACGCTGCTCGAGTTCGCCGGCGAACTGCGCGCCGACGCGGTGCTGCAGCGCAAGTTGCACAGCCTGCCCAACGTGAAGGTCATCCTCCAGGCGCAAACCACCGAGGTGAACGGCGACGGCCACAAGGTCAATGGCCTCAGCTACAAGGACCGCGCGTCCGGCGAGATGCACGAGCTGGCGCTCGAAGGCGTGTTCGTGCAGATCGGCCTGCTGCCCAACACCGACTGGATCAAGGGCACGGTCGAGTTGTCGAAGCATGGCGAGGTGGTCGTCGACGCCCGTGGGCAGACCTCCGTGCCGGGGGTGTTCGCCGCCGGCGACGTGACGACCGTGCCCTACAAGCAGATCGTCATCGCGCTGGGCGAGGGCTCCAAGGCGGCACTCAGCGCCTTCGACCACCTGATCCGCTCGTCGGCCCCTGCGGTGGCCTGAGCGGGCAGGGCCTCAGCCCGAGGCCGGATCGAGGTTGCCATCGACATAGAACCAGCGGCCGGCTTCGCGGATGAAGCGACTGCGCTCGTGCAGGCGGTGGGCGCGGCCCGCCAGCTTGCTGCGCGCGACGAACTCGACCTCCGCCGCATCGGGGCCGGTGTCGCGGTGTCGGCGCACCTCCAGGCCGAGCCAGCGCAGGCCAGGCGCGGGTGGCTCGATCGCGGCCGGCCGCGTCGATGCATGCCAGGTGGCCAGCAGGTGATCGCGGCGGTCGAGCACGAAGGCGCTGTAGCGCGAGCGCATCAGCGCCGGTGCGTCCGGGGCCGCGAGCGGCGTGTCGATGTAGCGGCCACAGCAGCGGGCATAGGTGCCGCCGCCGCAAGGGCAGGGCGATGGTTCGGCACGGAGGGTCGGCGCAGGCATGGCGGCAGAGCCTAACCCGGTTCGCCGTCGCAGGGCGCTGCTACCCTTCGCGCTTCGCCGATCTGCTCCCACCATGCTGTTCCTTCTTTCCCCCGCCAAGTCGCTGGACTACGACAGCGCGGCGCCGGTGTCCGACGCCGGCCTGCCGCATTTTTCGACCCATGCCGAGGAGCTGATCGGCCTGCTGCGCCGCCACGATCAGCGCGGGGTCGCCGAGCTGATGGATCTGAGCGCGGCGCTCGCCGCGCTCAACGTCGCCCGCTACGCGGCCTGGAGCCCGCGCAGCACCGCGGCGAACAGCAAGCCGGCCTTGTTCGCCTTCAACGGCGATGTCTACGAAGGACTGGCCGCGTCCCGGTTGAGTGCCGGACAGGTCACCTGGGTGCAAGAAAACGTGGCGATCCTGAGCGGCCTGTACGGCGTGCTGCGGCCGCTGGACCGCATGCAGCCCTACCGGCTCGAGATGGGCACGCGGCTTGCCAACCCGCAGGGCAAGGACCTCTACGCCTACTGGGGGCCGCGCATCGCTGCGCACCTGAACGAGCGGCTCGCCGACGAGCGCACGCCCGTCGTGGTGAACCTCGCGTCGGAGGAATACTTCAAGGCCGTCGACCGCCGGGCGCTGAAGGCCCGCGTCGTGCACTGCGTGTTCCAGGACTGGAAGGGCGGCGCCTACAAGATCATCAGCTTCCATGCCAAGCGGGCACGCGGCCTGATGGTTCGCTACGCCGCGCAGCGACGCGCGCGCACACCCAGGGCGCTGGCCGGCTTCGACCTCGAAGGCTATGCTTTCGACGCTTGTGCGAGCGAGCCCGATCGGCTCGTTTTCCGGCGCCGCCTGCCCTGACGCCATTGCCGCGCAATCGATCGCCCGATGAGTGCCGCCGCGTCTCACCACATCACCCCGGCTGTGCGCGAGTGGATCGCGGAGCAGGCTCGTGCCGGGCACAGTCCGCAGGTGCTGCTGGAATCGATGAAGGCCAGCGGCTGGGAAGAAGACGCAGCGATCGAGGTGCTCGAAACGGTGCTCAGGGATATCGTCGAGGCCCATGCGCGGCAGCAGGCCCTGCCGTCAGCCAACCGCGTGCCCGAGCCCGCGTTGAACGGGGCGCCGGCGACCCTTTGGGCACATGATCGCGAGGTTCGGGTCGTGATGGCCCTGCGCGACCCCAGGGTGGTCGTGTTCGCGGGCTTGCTGTCGGATGACGAATGCGACGAGATCGTGTCGCTCGCCGGTGCGCGGCTGGCGCGCTCGCACACCGTCGACACCACCACCGGCGCCAGCGAGGTCAATGAGGCCCGCACCAGCGACGGCATGTTCTTCACGCGGGGCGAGCATGCGGTGTGTGCGCGCTTCGAGGCCCGCATCGCGGCGCTGCTGAACTGGCCGGTCGAGAACGGCGAAGGGCTGCAGGTCCTGCACTATCGCCCGGGTGCCGAGTACAAGCCCCACTACGACTATTTCGACCCGGAGCAACCGGGCACGCCCACCGTCCTCAAGCGGGGCGGCCAGCGTGTGGCGACGGTCGTGACCTACCTCAACACGCCCTTGCGCGGCGGCGGCACGACGTTTCCGGACGTCGGCCTCGAGATCAGGCCTCTCAAGGGGCATGCCGTGTTCTTCAGCTACGACCGGCCGCACCCGTCGACGCGCAGCCTGCACGGCGGAGCGCCGGTGCTCGAAGGCGAGAAATGGGTCGCGACCAAGTGGCTTCGCGTGGGCCGCTTCGACTGATGGCAAGTTCTCGGCAAGGTTGACACAGACCTGAATGCCGGTGGGCGATGTCACCGAATCGGCCGGGGCGGCCGTTGTGTCAAGGAGCCCGTTGCTCATTCACCCTTTGAGGAGTTACTGCATGAACAAGCTGATCGCTGGTCTCGTCGCTTCCCTGTTCGTCCTCGGTGCCCAGGCCCAGGCTGCTGCCCCCGCGGCTGCGGCTGCCCCTGCGGCCACGTCGGCCTCGGCCCCGGTCAAGGCGGAGAAGAAGGCGGTCGTGAAGAAGACCTCGAAGAAGAAGTCCAAGAAGGCAGCCGCCAAGCCGGCCGTCTGAGCCACAGCGAGAAGGGGCCCCATGGGCCCCTTGCGTTGACGACCCGGCTTGCCCCGGGTCGTTTCGTTTCCGGTCGGACTCAGCCCCGCAGGTCCTGGATGCGAGAGGGCACCGAGTCGAGTCGCGTGTCGATGCGGGCAAACGGGCGAGAACGCTCGAAGCGCTGCCAGCGGCGCTCGTCCCAGCTGTTCGGCCCCTCGATCAGCCAGTGTTCGACCACCGGCGCCAGATCGGCGCGCGGTATGCGGCCGTAGCGAGGGCTGCGGCGGGTCAGCGTGAAGCCGCGGCGGTACAGCCAGCGCGCCGGCAGGCGGGCCGTGACCGTGTTGGCCCAGTAGGTGCACGCCTTCGCAGCCCAGAACGCCTGGCGCTCGAAGTGCACACGACCCGCGAAGCCCGTCTCGGTCGGGAAGACCACGAATTCATCGTCCAGCTCGACCAGCGCGAACGACAGATCGCCGACGCGCTGCACGTCGGCGGTTTGCACAAAGACGATGCGGCGGATGTCAGGCGTGTGCAGGCGATCGACCTCGACGTCGTTGCGGCGCACCACGATGTCCGGCCCGGACCAGGCGGTGCTCCAGCGGGGGGAGAGGTCGAAGGCAGTTCTCATTCGGTGGACTCTAGGTCCACCGCCGAGCGCGCGTTGTGACGAGGCGCGTCCAAATGCAATCAACGTGGGCAAACGACGGGGGCCATGGTCGGCAACCCGCGACAGGGCGGCGCCTCGGCGACGGGGCTGCTCCGGCAGTGGGTGCCGTAGCGGCGGTGCCCGCGCACCACGGCGGACGCGGGGCATGGTGTCGTTATTCAGCGACTGCGGCCGCCACCACCACCACCGCTACCGCTACCGCCGCCGCGGTGACCGCCGGTGCCGCTGCGCGGACCGCCGCCACCGCCGTTGCGAGGACCACCGCGGCCACCGCTGGGCGCGGCTGCTCGCGCGCCGCCGCCCGTCGGGCGGCCTCCGGCGCCCCGTCCACCACCGGAGCGCGCACCGCCGTTGAGCGTTTGCCGTCCGACCTGGATCGGCTGTGCCACGGCGCGCGGATCGGGCTCGAAGCCGGGCACGAGCTCGCGGGGGATGCTGCGCTTGATCAGCTTCTCGATGTCGCGCAGGAAGCCGTCCTCGTCGATGCACACCAGCGAGATCGCTTCGCCCTGGGCGCCCGCGCGTCCGGTGCGGCCGATGCGGTGCACGTAGTCCTCCGGCACGTTGGGCAGCTCGAAGTTGACGACGTGGGGCAACTGGTCGATGTCGATGCCGCGTGCGGCGATGTCGGTCGCCACCAGCACCTGCAGGTCGCCGTTCTTGAAGTCGGCCAGCGCCTTGGTGCGAGCGCTCTGGCTCTTGTTGCCGTGAATCGCCATCGCCGTGATGCCCTGCTCGTTCAGGAACTCGGTCAGTCGGTTGGCGCCGTGCTTCATGCGGCAGAACACCAGCACCTGGTGCCAGTCCTGACTCTTGATCAGGTGCGCGAGCATTTCCTTCTTGCGATCGCGGTCGACCGGGTGGATCTTCTGTGCGATGGTCTCGACCGTGCTGTTGCGGCGCGCCACCTCGATCACCTGCGGGCTGTTCAGCAGGCGGTCGGCCAGGGTCTTGATCTCGTCGCTGAAGGTCGCGCTGAACAGCAGGCTTTGCTTGTGCTTGGGCACGATCGCCAGCACTTTCTTGATATCGTGGATGAAGCCCATGTCGAGCATGCGGTCGGCTTCATCGAGTACGAAGATCTCGACCTGGCTCAGGTCCAGCGTGCGCTGCTGGTGGTGGTCGAGCAGGCGGCCGGGAGTGGCCACCAGGATGTCGACGCCGCGCTTCAAACGGTCGATCTGCGGCTGCATGCCGACGCCGCCGAACATCGCCATCGAGCTGAGCTTGGCGTGCTTGCCATAGACGCGCACGCTTTCCTCCACCTGGGCCGCGAGTTCGCGGGTTGGCGTGAGGATCAGCGCACGCACCGGGAGGCGGCCCTTGGCGTCGCGCACGGCCGGCTTGGCCATCAGGCGGTGCAGCATCGGCAGCACGAAGCCGGCGGTCTTGCCGGTGCCGGTTTGTGCGCCGGCGAGCAGATCGCCACCCAGCATGACGGCCGGAATGGCCTGTTTCTGGATCGGCGTGGGGGTGTCGTAACCCGCGTCGGCAATGGCTTGCAGCAGGGGCTCGGCGAGCCCTAGTTCTTTGAATGACATGGAGGGGTGCCCGACAACGGGCATCGAGGTCGGCCTGCCGCGGCGTGCGAAGCACGTGCGCCAGTCGGAGGCCAGAGGGGAGAAGGAGGTCGGAATCGACTGCAGCGCAAGGACTGGAACTGCGCGCTGCAGCGGCCATTGTAGAGGACAGCCCCCGAGCGTGCCCGGACACTGCCGCTTCGGTGTGGATGAATACCGGGTGAGCGTGCGATGCCCTCAGTGCGGCAGCGGTGCGTCGATGCCGATGAAGCCGTCGCGGTTGGGCATGCGCACCTTGGGCAAGGTCTTCGCGTTCATCTCGTCGTGCTCGCCGATCACGCCATTGGCGAACAGCAGGTAGGCGCTCAGCGCGTAGACCTCGTCGGCGCTCAGCGTGCCGGGCGCGGCCATCGGCTTGGCGCGGCGCACGAAGTCGAAGATCGTCGTCGCGTAGGGCCAGTACAGGCCGATCGTCTTGTCGGGCGTCGGGCTGGTCAGCGGTTCGGAGCCGCCGGCCAGTTCCTCGGCGCTGGCGCCGTGGCCGCCGGCGCCGTGGCAGGCCGCGCAATGCTGGCGAAACAGCGGCGCGCCGTCGAGCGCGTTGCCGCGGCCCGCGGGCAGGCCGCGGCCGTCGGGAAAGACGCTGAGGTCCCAGCGGGCGGCGTCCCGTGCGTCGACCGGCCGGCCCAGCCGGGGGGCCTGCACCGCCTCGGCCGCCGTGGCACCACAGGCCCATATCAGCAGCAGCCCGGCGGTCAGTCCGCGGCCTCTAGGCATAGACATGGCGCACCGCACCTTCGTCGTCGACGGCCCAGGACACGATGGCGTTGTAGTGGAAGTAGCCGTTGCTGCCGCGCTGCGCGATCAGGGCCGTGCGCTCGGGCTGCACATCGCCGGTCTCGTCGGTGGCCCGGCTCTTCAGGACGGCGGGCCGGCCGTTCCATTTCCAAGCGGCACGAAATCGCGTCAGGCAGCGCGGCAGCACCGGATCCTGCAGTGCCGCCTCGGCCCAGCTGTGTCCGCCATCGGCCGAGACCTCGACGCTGCGGATGCGCCCGCGGCCACTCCAGGCCAGCCCGCTGATCTCGTAGAAATCGGGCCCGTGCAGGCGCTGGCCATGCGAAGGCGATGTGATCAGCGACTTGACTTCCATCACGAAGGTGAACATGCGCGCGGTGCCGTCGGCTTGCAACTCGGTGTACTTCGCGGTCTCGTTGCGCGCCATCAGCGGCTGGTCCGTCAGCTGCAGCCGCCGCAGCCACTTGACGTTGAGCACGCCTTCCCACCCGGGGACGATCAGGCGCAGCGGATAGCCGTGCTCGGGGCGCAGGCGCTCGCCGTTCTGGTAGAGCGCGACGATCGCGTCATCCCTCAGCTTCGCGACGGGCAGGCTCACGTTCATCGCGAAGGCATCGGCGCCCTCGGCGATCGCCCAGCCGGCGCGGGACTCGGCGCCCGCTTCATCGAGCAGGAGGGCCAGCGGCACGCCGGTCCATTCGCTGCAGGAGATCAGGCCGTGGAAGGAGCCGACCGTGCGCTGGATCGGCTCCGGGTGCCAGCCGGCGTTGCTGTTGCCGCCGCACTCGAGAAAGACCAGGTGCGAGCGCAGCGGGTAGCGCAGCAGATCGTCGACCCCGAAGCTCAGTGCTTGCTTCACGCGGCCGTGTATCAGCAGCCGGTGCCGTGCCGGGTCGATCTCGGGCACGCCGTTGTGGTGACGTTCGAAATGCAGGCCGGTCGGGGTGATGATTCCTTCGAGTTCCTCCAGCGGCGTCAGCGACACGCCATTGCCCGGCAGCATGCGGTTGCCGCTGATGCGGCGGATGACCTGTTGCTCGTACCGGGACGGCTGGCCATAGACCGTGAAGGCCCTGCCGGGCGTGTGCATCCACGGCGGTGACGGGTCGATGGCCAGGGAGGGCTCCGGACCGGCAGCCTGCGCAGCGGCCCGGGGGATGGCGGCGCTGGCCGATGCCAGTACCAGGCCGCGCGTCAGCAGCGCACGCCGGTGCAGCAGACCGCCGCCTGCGACGGGCCGCAGCGCGTCGACCGGCGGCTCGGGCGTGTCCGCCACGGCCTCAGGTCTTGGTGCGGACGGGGATGGCGCTTTCGAACTTGCGCTCCTCGCTGTCGACGACCTGCGCCTTGAGCTCGCCGTCGCCGGTGAGCATGAAGTAGAAGCGCAGCGACGGGTTCTCGCTGATCGTGAAGTCGATGTCGGCGCTCATGACCGGCCGGCCGGCGTAGGTCACGTTGATGCTGCGCACATAGTGGGGCGAGGGAGCCAGGCGCGTCAACTGATCGATGGCCAGGCCCGAGATGTTCGGGTGGCTCACCATCAGCTGCGCCAGCACCGGCTGGCCTGCCACCGGAACACCTTCCACGCGCAGCTTCATCTTGCCCATCGATGCCATGGCTTCGGCGAGGTCCTTGCCGGCCGGCGCCGAGCACCCACCGGAAGCCTTGACGAAGTGCTTGTCCATCACCAGCGAGCCGTTGCTCAGCTCGGCGATGGCCCGCACGTGGGTGTACTCCTCGATCCGCACGCGGGTCTCGAGATCGGCCCGGCCGCTGTCGGGCGTGAAGCTGAAGACGGCACCGACCGGCGAGGGATTGCGGTCGATCACCAGCCAGATCTTCCTGATGTAGCGGCTCGGGCTCTGGACGAGTTGGGTGCGGATCGCGATCGGCACCACCGCGGCGTCGGCGGCCCGCACCGGGGTGTCGAGTTCGACGATGCCGCGCGCGTCCTCCGAGATCGCCCGGTCGGCGAACAGCGACTTGCGCACGGATTGCCAACGCTCGTTGTCGGCGCTGTCGTCGGCCGACCAGGCCGGGCTGGCGTGCAGGCCCAGCGCCGCGAGGCAGGGCAGCAAGATACGAAGGAAGGACTTCATGCCGGTCTCCTGGAGCGCCGTCGAGGCTGTTCTCCAGCGGGATCATGCGCCCAAGGCTGGCGCCTGTCAGCGACTTGAGCGCAGACCACCGGGTTATCGGGGGCTGTCGGCGACAATAGGGGCTAGCGCGGCAGTGGCCGCGCCTTACAGAAGTTTCCCGAAAAGAGCGCTCCGAACATGGCCCAGTACGTGTACACGATGAACCGCGTCAGCAAGACGGTTCCCCCGAAGCGGCAGATCCTCAAGGACATTTCGCTGAGTTTCTTCCCCGGCGCCAAGATCGGCGTGCTGGGTCTGAACGGCTCGGGCAAGTCGACGCTGCTGAAGATCATGGCCGGCCTGGACAACGAGATCGAGGGTGAGGCCGTGCCGATGCCCGGCATCAAGATCGGCTACCTGCCGCAGGAGCCGCAACTCGACCCCGAGCAGACGGTGCGGCAGGCGGTCGAGCAGGGCATCGGCGGTGTGCTGGCGGCGAAGAAGCGGCTCGACGAGGTCTACGCCGAGTACGCCGAACCCGACGCCGACTTCGACAAGCTGGCCGCCGAGCAGGCCGAACTGGAGGCCGTCATCGCCGCGGCCGGCAGCGAGAACACCGACCTGCAGCTCGAGATCGCCGCCGACGCGCTGCGCCTGCCGCCGTGGGACGCCGTGATCGGCAAGCTCTCGGGCGGCGAGAAGCGCCGCGTCGCGCTGTGCCGGCTGCTGCTGAGCCAACCCGACATGCTGCTGCTCGACGAGCCGACCAACCACCTGGACGCCGAATCGGTCGACTGGCTGGAGCAGTTCCTCAAGCGCTTTCCGGGCACCGTGGTCGGCATCACCCACGATCGCTACTTCCTCGACAACGCCGCCGAGTGGATCCTCGAGCTCGACCGCGGTCGCGGCATCCCGTGGAAGGGCAACTACAGCGACTGGCTGGAGCAGAAGGAAGCCCGCCTCGAGCAGGAGCAGAAGGCCGAGGACGCCCACACCAAGGCGATGAAGCAGGAACTCGAGTGGGTGCGCAAGAACGCCAAGGGCCGCCAGGCCAAGAGCAAGGCGCGCCTGCAGCGCTTCGAGGAACTGTCGGACGTCGAGTACCAGAAGCGCAACGAGACCAACGAGATCTTCATTCCGGTCGCCGACCGCCTGGGCAACGAGGTCATCGAGTTCGAGAACGTCACCAAGAGCTTCGGCGACCGGGTGCTGATCGACAACCTGAGCTTCAAGGTGCCGGCCGGTGCGATCGTCGGCATCATCGGCCCGAACGGCGCCGGCAAGTCCACGCTGTTCCGCATGATCGCCGGCAAGGAGCAGCCGGACTCGGGCACCGTGAAGGTCGGCGCGACCGTCAAGATGGCCTTCGTCGAACAGACCCGCGAGTCGCTCGAAGGCGACAAGACGGTGTGGCAGGACATGTCGGGCGGGCTCGACAACCTCGTGATCGGCAAGTTCGTCGTGCCGTCGCGGGCTTACCTCGGGCGCTTCAATTTCAAGGGCAACGACCAGCAGAAGCTGGTGGGCAACCTCTCGGGCGGCGAACGTGGCCGCCTGCACCTGGCCAAGACGCTGGCGACCGGCGGCAACGTGCTGATGCTCGACGAACCGTCGAACGACCTCGACGTCGAGACGCTGCGTGCACTGGAAGACGCGCTGCTCGAGTTCGCCGGCTGCGTGATGGTGATCTCGCACGACCGCTGGTTCCTCGACCGCATCGCCACCCACATCCTCGCCTGCGAGGGCGACTCGAAGTGGTTCTTCTTCGACGGCAACTACCAGGAGTACGAGGCCGACAAGAAGAAGCGCCTGGGCGAGGAGGGCGCCAAGCCCAAGCGCATCCGCTTCAAGGCCTTGAGCGTCTGAGCCTGGTTCGGTGCGCCTGACTGGCTCCGTGCGCATTCCCGGATCGACCTCGAACATGAAGCCGCTGCGCCTGTGCCTGCTGGCGTTGGCCTGGTCCCTGTTGGCCGGCTGCGCGACACTGCGGTCGTTGCCCGCGGTGGGGCCGGCTGCGGCCGATGGTCCGGGTGCGCCGTCGCGGGCCGCTGCGGCTGTTGCGGCAACGGCGGCGTCGGCGCCTGCACCGGCACCGGGCGCACCACCGGCCTTTGCGCTCGTCATCAAGGACGCCAAGGCCAGCGAAGGCCTGTTCACGCTGTGGCGCAAGGATGAGAAGCTCTGGCTCGAGCTCAAGCCCGAGGACCTGAACAAGCCCTTCTTCTTCTCGCCGAAGCTGGCGACCGGCATCGGCGAGGCGGGGCTGTTCGGCGGCCTGATGGCCGGCAGTCCGCGCATCGTCGAGTTCCGGCGGCTCTACAACCAGGTGCAGCTGATCGCGCCGAACCTTGCCTACACCGCGGCCGCCGGCACGCCGACCGGGCGCGCGGTGCAGGCCGCGTTCTCGCCCAGCCTGGTGGCGAGCGCGGCCGTGGCGAGCCTGCCGCATCCGCAGCGCAAGTCCTTCCTGGTCGAGGTCAATGCGCTGTTCCTCGGCGACCTGCTGGGCATCGCATCGACGCTGGATCGCAGCTTTCGCCAGGGCTACGCCTTCGATGCGCGCAACTCCGCCGTCCTGAAGGAGCGCGCGCTGCCCGACGCGGTCAGTTTCGAGGTGCTGGGGCATTACGCGACCGCGCGGCTTGCGCAGGCCCAGCCCGGCGCGCCCGTGGTGCCGAGCACGCCCCTCACCGTGCCGGACGCGCGCAGCCTGTTCGTCACCGTCTACTACGCGATCGCGAAGCTGCCCGACACGCCGATGGCGTCGCGCGCCGCCGACCCGCGCGTCGGCTATTTCCAGACCGTTCGCAGCGATTTCAGCGACGACCTCGCGCGCTCGCCCCGCCAGCGCTTCGTCAACCGCTGGCGGCTGGAGAAGCAGGACCCGGCCGCCGCGATCTCCGAGCCGGTCAAGCCCATCACCTACTGGCTGGACCGCAGCATCCCGGAGAAGTACCGCGGCGCGATCACGGCCGGCGCTCTGGAGTGGAACAAGGCCTTCGAGCGCATCGGTTTTCGCGATGCGATCCGGGTCGAGGTGCAGCCCGATGATGCCGACTTCGACACGCTCGACGTGAACCGCGCCTCGGTGCGCTGGATGACGAACGCGGCGCCGTCGTTCGGGGCGATCGGCCCCAGCCACGTCGACCCGCGCAGCGGCGAGATCATCGATGCCGACATCGCGATCGAGAGCCTGTCCTCACGCAGCCGGCGCACCGAGCGCGCCCAGGTGCTCGCGACCGAGGTCGCGGCTGCGAGCGATGAGGGCGCCTTCGCCTGTACCCATGCCGACGGCGCCGCGGAGCAGCTCGGCTACGCGCTCGACGTGCTCGAAGCCCGCGGCGAACTCGACCCGGGCAGCCTCGACACCGAGGCCTACGTGCTCGCCTACCTGAAGGACGTGACGATGCACGAGGTCGGCCACACGCTCGGGCTGCGCCACAACTTCCGCGCATCGCGGGTCTACGGCGAACAGCAGCTTGCCGATCCGGCTTTCACGGCCACGCATGCGCTGACCGGTTCGGTGATGGAGTACGCGGCCGTCAACCTGCCGACGCCCGGACGGCCCGGCGGCAGCCCGTTCCAGACCACGCTCGGCCCCTATGACTACTGGGCGATCGAGTACGGCTACAAGCCGGTCGCGCCCGCCGACGAGGCGGCCGAGCTGGCGCGCATCGCCGCGCGCAGCGCGGAGCCCGAACTCGCCTACGGTACCGACGAGGACAACGGACTCGGCATCGACCCCGAATCGCTGCAGTTCGACCTGGGCTCCGACCCGGTGGCCTTCGCCCGCAAGCGCTTTGCGATCGCACGCGACCTGCTGGCACGCCAGGAGACGCGCGAGCTGCCGCCCGGCAGCGACTACGCGGTGCTGCGCCGCTCGGTCAGCTACGCACTGCGCGACCTCGGTCGCGCAAGCACCGTACTGGCGCGCCAGATCGGTGGTGTGCGGACCTTGCGCGACGCCTCGGGCAGCGGTCGCGACCCGCTGCAGCCGCTGCCGGCCGCCCAGCAGCGCGAGGCGCTCGACACGCTGTCGCGTGGCCTGCTGGCGGCCGACAGCATCCGCCTCTCGTCGGCGCTGCAGCGCCGCCTGGCACCCGACTTCGCCGAGCGCACCGACGCCGTGTTCAGCGGCGAAACGCAGATCGCCACCGACTACTCGCTGGTCGGTGCGGTGCTCGAACTGCAGCGCAACGTGCTCGCGCAGCTGATGAGCGACGCCGTCGCCGCTCGGCTGCTCGACAGCCAGGGCAAGGCCAGCGCCGCGGCCGACACGCTGCCGCTCGCCGAGCTCTACGAACGCCTGACGCGCGACGTGTGGAGCGAACTGCGGGACGGCGGCGACATCCCGCCGCCGCGTCGCGAACTGCAGCGCGAGCATGTGAACCGGCTCGCCGCCTTGCTGCTGCGGCCCGGTGCGCTCAGCCGGGCCGACGCCCGCAGCCTGTTGCGCGCGCAGTCGCGCACGCTGCTCGCGCAGATCGCGAGCGCCCGGCGGCATCCGGGCTTGAGCGCCGAGGCGCGGGCCCACCTCGCCGACAGCGCCGACACCCTGTCGCAGGCCCTGGCCGCCCGGCCCGTGCGCACCGCTTCCTGATCCTTCTGAGCAAGGCCGGCCGGGCGAGCGCCATGCGCTCGTACCCAGTCGCGTTCATCCACATCAAGTCAGGCGGCGTCTTGTGGCTCCTTGCAGCCGTTCGTGTGCGTGGGTGGTTGAGGTTCGAAGCGTCCTCCGGCCGGCTTCCTGCAAGGACCGCGCGTTGCTGGCGAGGCCGCCGGGCGAGCGGCTCCGCTCATGCCCAGCCGCTTGTATCGCGACCCGGCGCGGCGCCCCCGCTGACGTTTGACGGTCGTGCTTCCGGACAAAGACACCGCAACCACCCCTGGCCCGACCTTCAATCCGATGCGCTCGAATGTGCAATGCCGTATCAGCGCGCGCCGAGCGCCCGGCCGAGCCAGGCCGCGCCGCGCACGCCCGAGGCGTCGCCGTGGTGCGAGAGTGCCAGGCGGGTGCGCACCGGCATGTCGTGGCGCGCGCCGAACACCCAAGGCGTCCACAGCGCCGGCAGGCGTTCGATCAGACCGGGCAGGCGCGAGGCGCCGCCGCCGAACACGATCACGTCCGGATCGAGCAGGTTGATGACCGAGGCGAGCGCGCGAGCGCTGCGCTGCGCATGGCGATCGAGGGTCGCCTGGCAGGCGGGGTCGCCGGCGCTGGCGGCCTGCGCGATCGCCACGGCATCGAGGGCGCCGCCGCCGTGGCGCCGGTGGTCGGCCGCGAGTGCCGGTCCGCTGAGCCAGGCTTCGATGCAGCCCGACGCACCGCAGTAGCAGGCCGGGCCGGGGCTCTCGTCGTCGCCGGGCCAGGGCAGCGGGTTGTGGCCCCATTCGCCCGCCAGGCCGTTCGGGCCCTGCAGCACGCGGCCGTGCACCGCGATGCCGCCACCGCAGCCGGTGCCCAGGATCACCGCGAACACGACGGCAGCGCCGGCGCCGGCGCCGTCGGTGGCTTCGGACAGTGCCAGGCAGTTCGCGTCGTTGGCCAGCGCGATCGGCTGGCCGAGCAGGGCCTCCAGGTCGCGCTGCAGCGGCTGGCCGTTGAGGCAGGTCGAGTTGGCGTTCTTCATGACGCCGCTGTCGTCCGGGGTGCCGGGCGCGCCGATGCCGACGCTGAGGTCGCCGCCGGCGGCGCTGCGGGCGCGCGCGACCAGACCATCGATCGCGGTGAGCGTGGCACGGTAGTCGCCGGGCGGGGTGGGAATGCGCTCGCGCCAGCGCTCGGCGCCGTCGGCGCCGAGCAGCAGCGCTTCGATCTTCGTGCCGCCGAGGTCGATGCCGAGGGCGGGCCGGACGGCGGGGGTGGGTTTCATGGTCGGGCTGGTCGGCGGCGAGCGCCGTGATCGCGTTGTCGTCACTGTAGTGAAGCACGGGCCCCCATGGGGCGCCCCGTAGAATTGCTGGTTTGCTGTCGGGGTGTCGATTGAATCAATCAGTGAGCGCGGGCCGTGGCCTGCGCCGGATCGCAAGAGGGCGCCGCGCGGCGCTGTACGCAGCGGTGCTCGGCGTGCTGGGTGTGGCTTGCGGGGCCCGGGCGCAAACGACTCCAGCGGCAGGGGCCCAGGCCGTGCCGCCGATCTTCGTGCTCAACTCGCTCGATGCAACGATCAGCGTGATCGATCCGACCACCTTCAGCGAACTGCGGCGCCTGCCGACCGGCAAGGAGCCGCACCATCTCTACCTGTCGCCCGACGAGCGCTCGCTGCTGGTGGCCAATGCGATGTCGGACACGCTGACGCTGGTCGACCCGAAGACGGGGCTGGTGCAACGCACCATCAGCGGCATCGACGATCCCTACCAGCTGCGTTTCTCGCCCGACATGAAGTGGTTCGTCACCGCGGCGAACCGGCTCGACCACGTGACGATCTACCGCTGGAATGCGGCGGCCGACGGCGGTGATTTCAAGCTGGTCAAGAAGGTCGCGGCCGGCAAGACGCCGAGCCACCTGTTCATCGACAGCAAGAGTACCGTCGTCTACACCTCGTTGCAGGACAGCGACCAGCTGATGGCGATCGATCTCGCCACGCAGACGCCGCGCTGGACGGTGCCAACCGGCAAGCTGCCGGCCGATGTCTTCCTGACGCCGGACGACAAGCAACTGCTGGTCGGCCTGACCGGCGACGAGTTCGTCGAGGTCTACGACGTGAGCGCCACTGCGGCGAAGCTGGTCAAGCGCATCAAGACCGGCGCCGGGGCGCATGCCTTCCGTGCCTGGGGCGACGGCCGGCATGTGCTGGTGAGCAACCGGGTGGCCAACTCCATCAGCCGCATCGACCTGCAGTCGCTGACCGTGGTCGATACCTATCCGGCGCCGGGCGGCCCGGACTGCATCGACGTGATGGTCGATGCACGAGGCGTGAAGACGATCCTGGTGACTTCCCGCTGGGCGCGCCGGCTCACGGTGATCGACCCGGTCAGGCACCAGGTCGTGCGTCAGGTCGCCGTGGGTCGCTCGCCGCACGGCGTGTGGACGCTGGCTCATGCATCGCGCCGCTGAAGCCCTGCGCCAGGGTGTTGCCGCGGCGGTGTCGCTGGCGGCGGTGGTGTGCGGCGCGGCGGCATCCGCCGCGTCCTGCGACAAGCCGGTCTACCTGAGTTTCGACACCGGCCACATGGGCGTGGCGCCGCTGGTGGCCGACGTGTTGCAGCGCCAGCAGGTCAAGGTGACGTTCTTCCTCGCCAACGAGCGCACGCTGAGCGGTGGCAGCAGCCTCGACGAGCAGTGGGCACCCTGGTGGAAGGCGCGCGCCGCCGAGGGCCATGCCTTCGGTTCGCACACCTGGGACCACTGGGTCTGGCGTGCCGACCAGGGCGCCGGCTTCCGCGTCAAGCCGACCGCCGGCGCGCAGACGGGTCGAACGCTGAAGGTCAGCGCCGCGGACTACTGCGCCGCGTTGAAACATCCGCTGCAACGCTTCGAGCAGATGACCGGCCAGCGCGCGCTGCCCCTGTTCCGCGCGCCGGCCGGCCGCACGTCGCCGTCCTTGCTGAAGGCGGCCGAGGCCTGCGGCTTCATGCACGTGCCGTGGTCGCCGGCGGGCTTTCTCGGCGACGAATTGCCGAGCGACAAGTACCCCAACACGCAGTTGCTGGCGAACGCGCTGCGCGACATCCGGCCGGGTGACATCCTGCTGGCGCACCTGGGCATCTGGTCGCGCCAGGATGCCTGGGCGCCGGCGGTGCTGGAACCGCTGATCGAAGGGCTCAAGGGCCGTGGCCTTTGCTTTGCCACACTGCGCGAGCACCCGGACTACCGCGCGTGGATCGCGGCCCACCCGCTGCGTTGACCCCTGATGGACACGCTGACCGACCTGTTCGCCCGCGCGCAGCAAGCGCTGTTCGAGGCGGTGACGCAGCCCCTGCTGTTCTCGCTCGGCTTCGGCAACCTGCTCGAGGACGGCTTCGACGCGACCGGCTGGCTGTTGGTCGGGCTGCTGCAACTGACGGTCATGCTGCTGGTCATCGCGCCCTTGCAGCTCTGGCGGCCGGTGGAGCCGGTGACGGACCGGCAGGCGGTGCGCGTCGACGTGATCTACACGCTGCTGCACCGCCTGGGCCTGTTCCGCGTGGCCTTGTTCTTTGCGATCGATCCCGTGTGGAATGCGGCGTTCGGTGTGCTCAGCGTGCACGGCTACAGCGGCTGGCAACTCGACCAGTGGGTGGCGCCCTGGTGGCCAGTGGCCACCGACACGGCGGTGTTCGCCTTCGTGCTCTACCTGCTGGTGTTCGACCTCGCCGACTACTGGATCCACCGCGGCCAGCACGGCCTGAACGCCTGGTGGGCGCTGCATGCACTGCACCACAGCCAGCGGCAGATGACGATGTGGAGTGACAGCCGCAACCATTTGCTCGACGACCTGCTGCGCGACAGCCTGCTGGTGCTGTTGGCCCGCGCGATCGGCATCGCGCCGGGACAGTTCGTCGCGGTGGTGGCAGTCACGCAGCTGCTCGAGAACCTGCAGCATGCCAATCTGCGCCTGAGCTTCGGCCGCGTCGGCGAGCGTCTGCTGGTCAGTCCGCGTTTCCATCGCCTGCACCACAGCATCGGCATCGGCCACGAGTCGGGCGGGCAGGGCACGCTCGGCGGCCACAACTTCGCGGTGCTGTTCCCGGTCTGGGATCTGTTGTTCGGGACCGCCCGCTGCGAGGACCGCTACGACCCGACCGGGGTGCGCGACCAGTTGCCCGAGGCCGGTGCGAGGGACTACGGCCGCGGCTTCTGGGCCCAGCAGTGGCGTGGGCTGCAGCGCCTGTTCGGGCGCGCCTGAGGCAAGGCAGCGCTGGCGCGGCTTCGGTATGCTCGCCGCATGAAGCAACTGGTCGATTCGTTCTGGCGCGCCGCGGCCTACTGCCTGCACCCGCGCGTCGTCTGGCTGTCGCTGCTGCCCTTGCTGCTGACCGGCGTGCTGGCCGCGGTGCTCGGCTATTTCTTCTGGGAGAGCGCACTGATCGCCGTGCGCTCGCAACTCGATGCCTGGTCGCTCACCGGCAGTGCGCTCGACTGGCTCGACGCGGTCGGCGCCGGCGGTCTGCGCACGATGATCACGCCGTTGATCGTGCTCGCGCTGGCGGTGCCGCTGCTGGTGATCGTCTCGCTGCTGATCGTCGCGCTGATGATGATGCCGAAGCTGGTCGAGCTGGTCGCGAAGCGGCGCTTCGCCACGCTGGAGCGGCGCCACGGCGAGCCGCTGTGGCGCGGCGTGCTGCTGTCGCTCGGCGCGACGCTGCTGGCCCTGGCGGCGCTGGTGATCTCGATGCCGCTGTGGCTCGTTCCACCGCTCGTGCTGCTGCTGCCGCCGCTGATCTGGGGCTGGCTGAGCTACCGGGTCATGAGCTTCGATGCGCTGGCGGAGCACGCATCGCGCGAAGAGCGGCGCGAGCTGATGCGCGAACACCGGCTGCCCCTGCTCGGCATCGGCATCGTCACCGGCTACCTCGGCGCGGCGCCGGCCCTGGTGTGGGCGGTGAGCGCGGCGCTGCTCGTTTTTGCACCCCTGCTGATCGTGGTGTCGGTCTGGCTGTACACCCTGGTGTTCGCCTTCTCGGCGCTGTGGTTCAGCCACTATTGCCTGGCGGAGCTGCAAGCCTTGCGTGCGAGACGCGAGACCGCTGCCGCGCTCGTGCCGGCCGACGTGGTCGATGCCGCTGCAGCAGCTGCCGCTACGCCGCTGCTACCGCCTGTTTGAGAAACGGGAAGGCATGGACTTCGGTCTGCTGATCATCGGTGACGAGATCCTCTCCGGCAAACGCCAGGACAAGCACCTCGCGAAGGCGATCGAGCTGCTTGGCGAGCGTGGGCTGCAGCTCGCCTGGGCGCGCTATGTCGGCGACGACCGCGAGCGCATCACCGCCGAGTTGAAGCTCGCCTTCGCCAGCGGCGCGGCGGTGTTCTCCTGTGGCGGCATCGGCGCGACGCCCGACGACCACACGCGCCAGTGCGCCGCTGTGGCGCTCGGCGTGCCGCTGGCATTGCATCCGCAAGCGCGCGATCTGATCCTGGAGCGCATGCGCGACGTGGCGGCGGAGCAGGGTGTGCCGTACGAGCCGGATCGCGACGACAACCGGCACCGGCTCAACATGGGTGTGTTTCCCGAGGGCGCCCGCATCATCCCCAACCCTTACAACAAGATCGCCGGCTTCACGGTGCCGGGCCGGGCCGGCGGTGGCGCGGTGCATTTCCTGCCCGGCTTTCCGGTGATGGCCTGGCCGATGATGGCCTGGGTGCTCGACACGCATTACGCCGACCTGCGCGGACAAGGTCAGGCGGAGCGCTCGGTGATCGTCTACGGTGCGATGGAGGCCACTTTGACGCCGCTGATGGAGGCGATCGAAGCGGACTTCGACGGGGTCAAGGTGTTCAGTCTGCCCAGCGTCGACCATCCCGAGCACGGCCGGCATATCGAACTCGGCGTGAAGGGCGGGAGCGTTGAAGTGCTGGGCCGCGCCTACGCCGCTTTGCTCAACGGCTTGGCCGAGCAGGGCGCGCGTCTTGGCCCTGAAATGGTGCGATGATGGCGCCAGGATTGCCCATGAATGGGGCGTTATCTGCATCGAAGAGGTGCTTGATTGCCGATCAAAGCCGCTGACAGGTCCTGGGCAGGCGCCGGTGCACCGTTCATGGTCCAGTCTTGGGCATGCTTTCTGCTAAATTCCCGCGAGCCTTTTTCGGCCATTCCGGGGGTCTCTCAACCCCTCCCCCCATACCAACACAACGTCCCGCTTAGGAGCACCTGATGGCCAACAAGACCGTCGCCGACGTGATGAAGATGGTGAAGGAAAACGAAATCAAGTTCGTTGATTTCCGTTTCACCGACACCCGCGGCAAAGAACAACACGTTTCCGTGCCCGTCTCGCATTTCGACGAAGACAAGTTCACGTCGGGCCATGCCTTCGATGGCTCCTCGATCGCTGGCTGGAAGGGCATCGAAGCCTCCGACATGCAGCTGATGCCGGACCCGAACACGGCCAACATCGATCCGTTCTTCGAGGAGCCGACGCTGATCCTGACCTGCGACGTCGTCGACCCGGCCGACGGCAAGGCCTACGAGCGCGATCCGCGTTCGCTGGCCAAGCGCGCCGAGGCCTACATGAAGGCGTCCGGCCTGGGCGATGCCGCCTACTTCGGCCCCGAGCCCGAGTTCTTCGTGTTCGACAGCGTGCGCTGGAGCAACGACATGTCGGGCTGCTTCGCCAAGATCGAGTCGGAAGAAGCCGCCTGGAACACCGGCAAGGAGTACGAGCACGGCAACACCGGCTTCCGTCCGACGGTCAAGGGGGGCTACTTCCCGGTCCCGCCGGTCGATTCGGGCCAGGACCTGCGCTCCGAGATGTGCCTGATCCTCGAGTCGGTGGGCATCCCGGTCGAAGTGCATCACCACGAGGTGGCGAACGCCGGCCAGATGGAGATCGGCACCAAGTTCAGCACGCTGATCCAGCGCGCCGACTGGGTGCAACTGCAGAAGTACGTGATCCACAACGTCGCTCACGCCTACGGCAAGACCGCGACCTTCATGCCCAAGCCCATCGTCGGCGACAACGGCTCGGGCATGCACGTTCACCAGTCGGTCTGGAAGGACGGCAAGAACCTGTTCGCCGGTGACGGCTATGCGGGCCTGTCGGAGTTCGCGCTGTTCTACATCGGCGGCATCATCAAGCACGCCCGCGCGCTGAACGCGATCACCAACCCCGGCACCAACAGCTACAAGCGCCTGGTGCCCGGCTTCGAAGCCCCGGTGAAGCTGGCCTACTCGGCCAAGAACCGCTCGGCTTCGATCCGCATTCCGTATGTGGCCAACCCGAAGGGCCGCCGTGTCGAAGCGCGTTTCCCCGATCCGCTGATGAACCCCTACCTGGGTTTCGCCGCGCTGCTGATGGCCGGCCTGGACGGCGTGGAAAACAAGATCCACCCCGGCGAAGCCGCCACCAAGGACCTGTACCACCTGCCGCCGGAAGAAGACGCGAAGATCCCGACCGTGTGCGCCAGCCTCGAACAAGCACTGGAATACCTCGACAAGGGGCGCGCCTTCCTGACCAAGGGCGGCGTGTTCACCGACTCCTACATCGACGCCTACATCGATCTCAAGATGCAGGAAGTCACGCGCTTTCGCATGGCGACCCACCCGGTCGAGTTCGACATGTACTACACGCTCTGATCGCGAGTGCGGGCCCCCGGGTCCGCCACGGAGCGACTGGATAGCGTGAAGAAGGGACGGCCTGCGCCGTCCCTTTTTTTCTGGGCGCCGTGCGCGCCGTCCCGGTGCGGTGCGTTGGATACTGGATGCCGGATACTCGGGTCGCCGGGTGTTGCGGTGCAGGGATTCGATCGAGAAGGAGCCGGGATGAGTCGATGGGTGGGTAGGGTGCGTGCGCTGCTGGTGGCAGGGCTGTCGGTCGCGGCGGCTGGTGCAATGGCCCAGGAGCCCGTGATCTACAAGTGTCCCGGCAACCTGTACACGAGCACCATCACGCCCAAGGAGGCGACCACCAAGGGCTGCAAGGCGCTCGAAGGCGTCCCGGTGTCGGTGATCCAGGCGCCGGTGCGGCGAGCACCGGCAGCCGCGACCGGCGGCGACGCCCGCCCGGCGGACAGCCGCGTCGACCCGGCCGACCAGAAGGCGCGCGACACCGACAAGCGGCGCATCCTCGAGACCGAACTGCGGCGCGAAGAGGAGCGCCTGGCCAGCCTGAAGCAGGAGTACAACAACGGCCAGCCCGAGCGCCGCGGCGACGAGAAGAACTATCAGAAGTACCTCGACCGGGTGGCCGAGATGAAGGCCAGCATCGAGCGTTCCGAGTCCGACGTGGCGGCGCTGCGGCGCGAAATCTCCAAGATCGGCGGCGGCAGCGGTGGCTGAGCGGCGCAATGTGACGGCCGTACCGGGCCTTGCGATGAGTCCCTTGCCGCCAACGGCTGCCCACTGGAGCGAAGCCTTCGATCTGCTCGCCACGATGGTGGCCGTGGTCCAGCCCGATGGCCGCTGCCTGTTCGCCAACGCCGCTTTCGAGAACGTGCTCGGCCTGTCGCGGCGCAACGTGCTGCGGCGCGACTGGTTCGACTGGTTCGTCGATCCGGCGCTGCTGCGCGACACGGTGACGGCGGTGGCCCGCAACGAGTTCTCGACCAGCCGACTCGATGCCCAGCTCAAGCGGCCTTTCGTGTCGCCCGGCGAACCGCTGCTGGTGCACGTGATCGTCAACCAGATGGAGCAGTCCGACGTCACGCTGGTCGAGCTCATCGAGATCGAACAGCAGACCCGGCAGGACCGCGAAGAGCGCGCACTCGACCAGGTGCGGGCCACCAAGGAGCTGATCCGCAACCTGGCCCACGAGATCAAGAATCCGCTCGGCGGCATCCGCGGCGCGGCGCAGCTGCTCCAGATGGAGGTCGAATCCAAGGGGCTGAGCGAGTACGCCCAGGTGATCATCCACGAGGCGGACCGCCTGCAGGCCCTGGTCGACCGGCTGCTGGCGCCGCACCGCCGGCCGCACGTGGTCGGCGACGTCAACGTCCACGAGGTCTGCGAGCGGGTGCGGGCGCTGATCGTGGCCGAGTTCCCGCGCGGCCTGACGATCGAGCGCAACTACGACACCTCGATTCCCGACTTCCGCGGCGACCGCGAGCAGCTGATCCAGGCGGTGCTGAACATCGCGCACAACGCGGCGCAGGCGCTGGCCGACCGCATGCTCGCCGGCGATGCACGCATCGTGCTGCGCACGCGCATCGCCCGGCAGGTCACGCTGGGCAAGCAGCGCTTCCGATTGGCACTGGAATTGCATATTGAGGACAACGGTCCGGGCGTCCCCGAGGCCATCCGTGATCGCATCTTCTACCCCCTAGTTTCAGGGCGCGATGGCGGATCGGGCTTGGGGCTCACACTGGCACAGACCTTCGTGGCGCAACATCAGGGCACGATCGAATGCGAGAGTGAACCGGGCAGGACGCTGTTCAAAATCACGATGCCGCTGCCCTGACCATCCGTCGGGGGTGCGGCACGCAAGAAGCTCAGGGATCGCACAGCCGCATGAAATCCATCTGGATCGTCGACGACGATCAATCCATCCGCTTCGTGCTGCAGAAGGCACTCCAGCGCGAAGAGCTGCCGGTGCGCTCCTTCTCGAACCCGCGCGACGTGCTCGTTGCGCTCGACGAGGGCGACGCCCCGCAGGTGCTGGTGAGCGACATCCGCATGCCCGGCGGCTCCGGCATCGACCTGCTCGCCACGGTGAAGGAGCGACTGCCCGGGCTGCCGGTCATCATCATGACGGCCTACTCCGACCTCGACAGCGCCGTCTCCGCGTTCCAGGGCGGTGCCTTCGAGTACTTGCCCAAGCCTTTCGACCTGACGAAGGCGGTCGAGCTGATCCGTCGCGCGCTCGACGAGAGCCTGCGCGAGGACGAAGGCGACGAGCGGCTCACCCAGGTGCCCGAGATACTCGGACAGGCACCGGCGATGCAGGACGTGTTCCGTGCGATCGGTCGCCTGAGCCAGAGCAACGTCACCGTGCTCATCACCGGGGAGAGCGGCACTGGCAAGGAGCTGGTCGCACATGCCTTGCACAAGCACAGTTCGCGCGCCAGCGGCCCTTTCGTCGCGATCAACACCGCGGCGATCCCGAAAGACCTGCTGGAAAGCGAACTGTTCGGCCACGAGCGCGGTGCCTTCACCGGCGCGCAGACCACGCGCCGCGGCCGCTTCGAGCAGGCCGATGGCGGCACGCTCTTCCTCGACGAAATCGGCGACATGCCCTTCGACCTGCAGACGCGCCTGCTGCGCGTGCTGAGCGACGGGCAGTTCTACCGCGTCGGGGGCCACAACCCCTTGAAGAGCACCGTGCGGGTGATCGCGGCCACGCACCAGGACCTCGAGCAGCGCGTCAAGCAAGGGGCCTTCCGCGAAGACCTGTTCCATCGCCTCAACGTGATACGCCTGCGCCTGCCTGCCTTGCGCGAACGCCGCGAAGACATCCCCGGCCTGGCCCGCTCCTTCCTGCAGAAGAGTGCGAAGGAACTCGGCGTCGAGGCCAAGCGCCTGAGCGAAGCGGCGCTCGCGAGGCTGTCGGGCTTCGACTATCCCGGCAATGTCCGGCAGCTCGAGAACATCTGCCACTGGCTCACGGTGATGGCGCCGGCCCAGATGGTCGATGCCAAGGACCTGCCGCCGGAGCTGTTGGCCTCTGCGGCGTCCGCGCCGGCGGTGCCGCAGGCCGCGACCAGCATGCTGCTGCCGGACGCGGCCGCCGTGCCCCTGGAACTGCCGGCCAGCGTGCTCTCGCCATCGGCCATCGGGGTGGCTGCTGCCGTGGCGGGCCTGTGGCTCGATGACCTCGAGCGCGAGGCCCGCGCGCTGCTCGAAGCCGGGGTTCCCGACGTGTGGCAGGCCCTGACCGAGAAGTTCGAGGCGCGTCTGATCCACACCGCGCTCGACATCACGCGGGGCCGGCGCATCGAAGCGGCCCACAAGCTCGGGATCGGTCGCAACACGATCACGCGCAAAATCCAGGAACTGGGTCTCGACGACTGAACGGCGCCACGCCGGCACGGGTCGGTTCCCGGGCTGGACGAGGAGACGATCGTGAGCCATTCATGGACGTGTACCGCGGCGCCGATGCAGCGCGGCGCGGTGCTGGCGCTGCTGTGCGCCGGGATGCTGGGGACGGTCGGGCCGGCGCAGGGCCAGGCCGCCATGAAGCCGGGTCTGTGGCAGATCAAACAGCAAATGGAGCTCGATCCGGCCCAGCAGGCTCAGATGGAGCAGATGCGCAAGCAGATGGCCGCCATGCCGCCGGCGCAGCGCAAGCAGATGGAAGAGATGATGGGTCGCAACGGTGCCAGCCCGGACGCTGCCGGCGGTGGCACGACCAGCAAGGTCTGCGTCACGCCGGAAGACGTGGCGCGCCAGTCGGTCCCGATGGAGCAGCGGCCCGACTGCAGGTACGACCAGAGCCGCTCGGGCGCGACGATGAACGTGAAGTACGTCTGCACCAAGCCGCCGTCGCAGGGCGATATCGAGATCACCACGCTCGGCCCCGAGCGCTACACGATGAAGATGCGTGGCACCGGCGGCGCGAAGGGATCGAAGATCGCGATGCAGGGCGAGGGCCAGTGGCTCGGTGCCGATTGCGGCAGCGTCAAGCCGATGCCGCGCCCGCCCGCTGCCGCCAAGTAAGCGCGCCGCCGCTCACGCGACCGACAACTCGACGACCACCGGCGCGTGGTCGCTCGGCCGCTCGTTCTTGCGCGGCAGCTTGTCGATCGTGCAGGCGATCACCGCGGGCTTCAGCGCCTCGCTGACCAGGATGTGGTCGATGCGCAGGCCCTGGTTCTTGCGGAAGGCGAGGTTGCGGTAGTCCCACCAGCTCCAGCTCTTGGGCGGCTGCTCGAACAGGCGGAAGGCGTCCACCAGCCCGAGCGCGATCAGCTGCCGGAAATGCTCGCGTTCCTCGGGTGTGCAGTGGATCTGCCCGGCCCACAGCGCCGGGTCGTGCACGTCGCGGTCTTCGGGCGCGATGTTGAAGTCGCCCATCAGCACCAGCCGCGGATGCGCTGCGAGCTCGCCACGCACCCAGTCGCGCAAGGCCTGCAGCCACGCCATCTTGTAGATGAACTTCTCGCTGCCCGGCGCCTGACCGTTCGGGAAGTAGGCGCCGATGACGCGCAGGCCGTTCACGCTGCCGGCGATCACGCGCGCCTGCTCGTCGGCGAAGCCGAAGATGTTCTTCGCCACGTCCTGCGCCGGCGCGCGCGACAGCAGCGCGACGCCGTTGTAGGTCTTCTGGCCGAACCACTGCACGGCATAACCCGCGGCCTCGATCTCGGCGCGTGGGAACTTGTCGTCGGTGAGCTTGGTTTCCTGCAGCACCAGCGCATCGACCGGGTTCGCGACCAGCCAGTCCAGCACCTGCGGCAGCCGCACGGCCAGCGAATTGACGTTCCAGGTGGCGAGTTTCAAAGTAATCCTAAGTGACTGTTTTTATTGAAATTGTTTTCTTGTAATCTGGATGGTACCCCCATGCATACCCCCACATTTTTCCGCTGCGAACCCCGTCGATGGGGCTGGGCGGCAATCTGTTGCCGTCATCCTACAAGCGGTCGTCGGCACGCGCTTTTGGATGGGAGGGCAGAGCATCATGCGGCCCCCAGCACCGCCGCGTTCACCTTGAGCGCAAGCGCCTGGCAACGCTGCAGCAGGACGTCGAAGGGCTCGGCATCGTCCAAGAGCAGGCCGCCCTCAACCATGCGCTGGTAGTCCTCAGCCAGCGTCTTCCGCGCGTCGCCGCTAGGTGCCAGATCCAGTGCGCCGGTGACCGCTGCGCGGTAGTCGATGGGCGCACCGTCTGGCATCGATTCGGCGAAGAAAATGCTCTTGTGCTCTGCGCGTCGAGCCGCTGTCAAAGGCCCAGCGTCTCGACCCTGTCGGGCTGCCGTCCCTCACGCAACATGGTCAGGCCGTCGTTGCCGGCTGAAACACGCGGCGGCCCTTTCCCGTGCCCGGGGATCGCGGACCCTGATTCCTTCACGCTGCGCATGAACGAGGCCCGCTTGGCGAACTGACCGGCTTGCAGGTCGCTGCGCTCGGTGCAGCGCCGGCCAGATCTCCACCCCGGTCACCCGCCAAGCCCGGAGCCGGGCCGCTGAATACCGGGTTCATTGAAGTGCTCGCAGCGGCTCGACCGCCGCGCCATTCGCTGCGCTCGGTGTCACGTCGGCCGCAGAGGCGCCGCCGCTCGTGGTCGTTCGGCCGGCTGCGCTGCAACCGCTGCGCCAGGCGAGCTGGCACATCGGCCGCGACGCTGCGCCGACCGTGGGGAGGGGGCAGCCCGTGCGCCAGTCGTCCCACCGCGCTCCCCCCACGGCGCCCCCGTCAACCAGTGAGGGGGACTTGTGGGGGGATCTTCAAGCGGTGGGCCGGGAAACTGGCTCACTGCTTCGGCTGCTGAATGACACCACCCATCCCCCACCCCTTCCCGTGAGGGAAGGGGCCATGCCCACCCCCCGCCCGCCCGTGGGCGGGAGCGAGGAAGTCCGAGCGAAGGGATCAGTTTTCAGGGCCACCTGTCCGGGGCCCGGCTGACCTTCACGCAAGGAGAGAAATCATGGCCAACGTTCAAGTCATCCAGCGTCACGCCCACCTGGCGGGCGGCGTCAAGCTCGAGTTCGTCAACGGCCGCGAGGGCCGGATCGCCAAGGCGGTGCTGACCGCGATCAGCAACACGCGGCGCGGTTCTGGTGATGCCCGCGAAGAGGAGTCCACCGCGATCCAGTGGACGCTGTGGGGCAAGCAGGCCGAGAACGCCGCCGAGTACCTGGGCAAGGGCTCGCACGTCAACATCGTCGGCCGGCTGCGCAACAACAACTACGAGAAGGACGGCGAAACCGTCTACGGCATGGCGTTCACGGCCGAGGAGATCGATTACCTCGACAGCCGCGCCGAGTCCGAGGCCCGCCGCAACGGTGGCCCCGGTGCCGAGAACGGTACGAGCAGCGCCGAGCGCCCCAGCACCCCCGCCGCGAGCACCCGCAAGCCCCGCAACGCGCGCCAGCCGGCGCACGCCGACGCCTGAACCCTCATCGGGTGGGCGTGAAGCCATCGAGCCGCGCCCGCCCTTCGAACCTCACTCAACGATCGAAGGAAACCATCATGTACTCGACCCCGACCCTTGCGACCCGCTTTGCCCGCAACACCCGCGTGATGCGTGGCGACCAGCCCCTGAGCGAAGACCAGATGCGCGCCGCGGCGCCGTCAATATTCGCCGAGGGCAAGCACGCGAGCCGCTCCGAGCGCTACACCTACATCCCCACCATCGATGTCCTGCGCGGCCTGCGCAAGGAGGGTTTCGAGCCCTTCATGGTTGCCCAGGGCGCCAGCCGCGTCGAGGGCAAGGCGGAGTTCACCAAGCACATGATCCGCATGCGCCACGCCGGCCAGGTGCAGACCCGGCCCGAGGCGAACGAGATCATCCTGATCAACAGCCACGACGGCGCCAGCTCCTACCAGATGCTCGCCGGCATGTTCCGCTTCGTCTGCTGCAACGGCCTCGTGGTGGGCGAGGTGGTGGAGGACATCCGCATTCCGCACAAGGGCAACGTCCAGGGCGAGGTGATCGAAGGTGCCTTCCGCGTGCTCGACGAGTTCGAGGCGGTTGGCGAACACACCGAGGCGATGAAGGCGCTTCAGCTCCAGCCACCCGAGGAGATCGCCTTCGCGACGGCCGCCCTGGCGCTGCGCTTCGGTGAGCGCGGTGCGGAGGAGACCGGGGGCCACAAGCCCGCGCCCGTTACGGCCGAGCAGCTGATCGAGGCGCGCCGGCCCGAGGACATCGGCCACAGCCTGTGGACCACCTTCCAGCGCGTGCAGGAGAACGTGATCCGCGGTGGCCAGCCCGGCCGCAGTGCCCAGGGGCGCCGGCTGCAGACCCGGCCGGTGGGCAGCATCGACCGCGGCGTGAGCCTGAACCGCGCGCTGTGGATGCTGGCCGAGGAGATGCGCAAGCTGAAGGCCTGAACCCAAGGGCCTCGCGCGCTGGATTCGGCCTCGAATCCAGCGCGTTTGCAGCCACACACCGGTCCGACCATCGGTGCGGTGCCGGCTGCAGCCGCTCCGCACGAGGTGATGAGATGAACATGTCACTCGAAACGCTCGACGACCTGGACAGCTTCGCGACCCGGTCCGGCGATGCAACGCGCCGAGGCGCCCAGGCCTTCGCTCGACTACTGCAGCTTGCCGAAACCCGCGACTCCGGCCAGATCCCGCGCATCGCCCGCTTCATCGCGGCCACGTACAACGGCCAGGCTTTCCAGCTGGATCCCTTCGAGCTTCGCGCCGTCGACATCGCGATCAGCGACGACATGCTGTGCTGCCTGGACGCGCTGCGCTGGGGCCGCGCCGACCTGTACACGCTCGTTCCCAACGGTGACGCCCGCGTGCGCGCTGTGATCGACCGATGGGGTCTGCGCTGGCCTGAGGGCGATTGATTGCAAAGGTCCGGCGGACGTGAGCAGCGGCCGGCGCGTCCGCACAGGCGCGAACGGCCTATCGGTTGCGCTCGCCGGCCTCCACTTCCTGCCGGCCGGCTCGCGCGGCCCGGCGGCGCCCCATCGAGGGCCGCACGCCGGGCAAACTGGGGTTCGGGCCGTGTCGAACCTTCGCTCCCAGTCTGGCGGTAGCACATCGACCTGCGTACAATGCATCGCAACTGCAACGCACGGGCCGCTCGTCATGAAAACCGCCACCCTGCCATCGCTGCGCGTCGATCCGGAACTGCGCGAAGCGGCCGAGAGCGTGCTGCAGGAGGGCGAGACGCTGTCCGGCTTCATCGAAGCGTCGGTGCGCGAGACCATCGAGCGCCGCCGTACCCGTGCCGAGTTCATCGCGCGCGGGCTGGCCTCCCGCGACGAAGCCAAGCGGACTGGCGTCTACATCGACGCTGACGTCGTTCACGCCCAGCTGGCCCAGAAGCTGGCCCAGGCCAGGGCGAAGCTGGAGAAGAAGGAGGCGCGTGCGTGAGCTTTGTCGTTCGCTACAGCGCGTCGGCTCGTGACGACCTGACCCGGCTGTACGAATACCTGCTAAATCGCGCCACGACCGTCGATGATCTAGACCTCGCCGAACAGGCGCTCGGCGCCATCAAGGGTGCGGTGGAAAGCCTCAGCCGCTCGCCCTTCATCTACCGCAAGGCCGGTGACGACCCCTTCCTGCGCGAGATGCTCATCCCTTTCGGCCACAGCGGCTATGTGGCGCTGTTCGAGATCGAAGACGCATCGACCGTGACCATCCTGGCCGTGCGCCACCAGCTCGAGGACGACTACTACTGAGCTCTTGCGCGGCGCGACAGCTCGCCAGCGCTCACCGTGTCCAGAAGTAGGTGGCGAGCGCCCAGGTGAGGGCAGACGCCACCGCCGCAGTCGCCGCGTGCGTCAGCCAGCGCTCCCAGGGGTGGGCGCCGCTGTCTGCCAGATGCTGCAGCGGCATGACGAGTCGTTGCAGGGTCGGGCCGATCTCGGACCTGAAAAGCGCCCGCGCCGCCTCTTCCATGGCCCGTGTCTGCGTGTCCAGCGAGCTTCGAGCCACCTCGTCGGTGCGGCGGGCGATGTGCCTGACCGCTTGGACCTTCGCGTTCTCGGTGACGGCGGTCATGCGGCTCTCGAACGCGACGACCTGGCTGGCGAGCTCCGCGCTGGCCTGGACGAGCACCTGCCGGGCTGCATCCATCGAGCGGGCCACGGCCTCCACGCGATCGATCAACGCTGCCACCTCGCCGATGGCCTCGACGATCAGCGCTTCGCGTGCGGTACTCGGACGGTTCACGCGACCTGCCTCGGCACTGGCAGCGCCGTGCGCGCGAGGCCGGTTCCCAGACCCAGCGCCACGAAGCACGCATCGAGTTCCGGCACCACGCCGCTGGCCAGCCTGCGGGTGGCCAGCTTCTGGGCCAGCGCGAGCTTGTCCGCCGTTCCCTGGGCCTTGACGATTAGCGCCTTGTAGTCGGTCTCGTCGCGGGCCAGCGCTTCCAGATCGGCGCCGGTGCCCTTGACGCGCTGGTAGATTTCGTTCGTTCCCAGTCGGCAGCCCGTGTTGGCCTGGGCGATCGGCTTCTCCGCGATGAAGGCCAGCAGGGTGTCGAAGGCCTGCGCCACTTCGACGCCGTCCTCGACCATGTTGAAGACCAGTTTCAGGCGAGAAGCCGGCACGCCAAGGTGCGCCAGCTCGGCCACCGTGGCGATGGTGTCCTGCTGCTGCTTGAGCGCGGACACGGTGGGGACGACAAAGCAATCGAAGTCCTCGTGGCTACCGCGGTAACGGTGCATCAGGCCCAGCAGGTCCTCGACGTTGCTGGCGCCGATGTCGACCACCACGCTGTCGACGGTCTGCAGGTACTCCTGCAGCTCGCCGAACTGTCGACCCCGCAGCGCCTGGCCCTGACCCTCGTCGGCGTTCAGGCTTTCGACGGCAATCAGTTCGGCGCCTTCGATGCGGGGCAACAGCAGATGCCTGGCCACCGTGGTTTTGCCCACGTTTCCGGAAAAGTTAATGACGGCTATCTTCATTGCTGCTCCTGGTGCGAAGGAGGGGGTTGGTGATGCGGTCCCGAACGAAGGCCTCGGCAATGTCCTTGCCGCTGCGAAGTTCGGTCCGGGCTGGCGTACCGTCTAGGGCGGCAGGGGCTTCGGTCACTGCGGGAGTCCGCGCAGGGGCCAGGGGAAGGAATACGCCGGCAGCGCCCACGGCGGTCGGACCCTGAGCGTGCCTGGCCACCTCCCGCTGGACGGTGCTCCTGCTGACGTGCACGCCGGCCTCGGCCAATGCTTCGCGTATCGCTTCGAAGGTGTAGCCCTGCGCGCGAAGCTGCCCGATCTCGGCTCCGAAGGCCCGTGCCTTGCGTGTGCTTCGACCTGGTGGGCGCTTCGGTGACAGCTTCATCTCGTCGCTCCGGTTCGGTTGCGGTCCACTCTTGACCCGATCCCGGCTCACTCTCGCATCGGCACTGGCCCGCTGTACGGTCACTCGGGTCCGCTGCGTGCTCACTCGCTGTTCACACGCTGCTCATGTCTGTTCGCTCGCGGGTCGGTCTCGGGTCAATTGGCCCATCATCGGCGCGCACACAGGCTGGTGCCGCGCTGGATTCAGGGCCGAATCCAGCGGCTCGAGAGCCTCGATTCGAGCCAATACTGAATGCGTAGGTGAGTGCAGAGATAGGCGGCCTGCCGCCAGTTTCACAAGCGCTTCGCGACCCTCCCTTCGTCGGCTCATGAACACCACTGCCCATGACTTCGTCACGGTCGATATGCGCGGCTTGAAGGCCGCGTTGGTGGCGCGCGCGCAGGTCGAGCGGGTGAGCGTTTCGGTGCTGGTGCGTGGTGCGGTGGCGCGCGATCTGGGGATTGCAGCGGGTGGCGAAGCCAGCCGCATGGACGCGCTCACCGCTGCCCCAGCAAGTGCCGCCAGCGTCAAGTTGTCGGTTCGGATGACCGCCGAGGAGGCTCACCAGCTCGCGGCGTGCGCGCGCGCAGCGGGCCTGTCACGTGGCGCCTACCTGGCCGGCCTGATCGCCAACGTGCCCGTGCTGTCCGCCGGCGGCGGCCGGACCGAGCACATCGCCACCTTGATGGCGTCCTGCGCCGAACTGTCGACCCTCAGCCGCAACGTCCACCGCCTCACGGCACTGCTGCGCCAGGCCAACGTGGAGCCGGCCAAGCCCTATCGGAAGATGTTGGACACGCTTGACGGAGACGTGCGCCGGCACCTCGAGTTGGCCGCCCGCGTATTGGCCGACCTGCAGCCACAGAGCCGCAGCGCTCGACCCACAGCTCGGTCATCCCAGTAAGCAAGGAGATCGCCATGGCCCAACCACCCAACATCGACGGCATCCTGATCACCTGGGGCGACCGCCTGTTCTACCCCGGCAACCGGGTCGTCAAGGTGAAGCCGCAACCCAGGCTGAGCAGAGACGCTGCACGGGTGCGAGCGGCTGCCATCCGCAAACGCATCGAGGCGACAGTGGTTCGGCGGGCGCCTCAGGTCATGGTCAAGGTGACGGGTGGCGGACGCGGCATGAAGGCTATTGCCGCTCACTTCCGCTACATCAGCAAGAACGGCAGGCTTGAGATCGAAGACCAACGCGGCGAGACGATGAGGGGGAAGGACACCTTGAGCGACCTGGCCGACGAATGGCGCTTCGGCGGCTCGATGATCCCTGATGACGCCGAGCCGGGTCACCGGCGCGAGGCCTTCAACATCATGCTGTCGATGCCGCGCGGCACCGACCCGCTGAGCGTGCAGCGAGCGGCGCGCGAATTCGCGCAAGCCGAGCTGGGCGACCACAAGTATGTGATGGTCCTGCACGACCACCAGGCCAATCCGCATGTGCACATCAGCGTGCGGGCCGAGTCGAAGCACGGCAAGCGCTTGAACCCGCGGAAGGCTGACCTGCACCGGTGGCGAGAGACCTTTGCCGAGAAGCTGCGCGGGCATGGCATCGAGGCCGAGGCGACCCGACAAGCCACGCGCGGCCGAAGCCGAAACTACGATCCCTTGTGGCGCGTGAAGGCGCGAGAGGATGGTCGGCTTCGCACCACCAGGCCCGGAACCAAGAGTAGCGGGCGCGCCATCGCGACGCGTGCGGAAGCAGTGGAGGCTTGGAGGCACCTGGGCCAGGCGCTGGCTATGTCTGGGGACGTGGCTGACCGAAACCTCGCGAAGTCGATCGCTGCGTTCGTTAGGGACATGCCGTCGACGCCGGCTGCAGAACTGCGGAGGCAGGCGCCCGGGCCCATGCCGCAGGTCAAACCGGCCGAGATCGGGACGCGCCGCTGAGCCTAAGGTCGTGCGGCCGGCCAGGAGTCAGTCGCTTGAGTTGGTAACGAAGATTCGCATCAATCGAGAAGTTGCAAAAATAGTTTGCCACCGCGCGTCTCTTTCAGTTATTATTACGGTATGGCGTTTGATGCAATTAATGTCGTTCTGGCGGAGGTCGCCTCGTTGCAGGCCGGCTACCCCTTCCGCACGACAGTCGAAGAGGTCGTGAACGGCGATGTCCTGGTCGTGCAAATGAAGGATGTCGGGCCTGAAATCGGCGTCGACTGGGCCAGCGCGGTCCGAACTCGCCTTGCCGGCCGCAAGCAGCCTGACTGGATCCAGGATGGCGACATCCTCTTCGCTGCCAAGGGCGCCCGGTTCTACGCTGTGTGTGCTGGAGCGCCGCCAAGTCACGCCGTGTGTGTGCCGGCGTTCTTCCACCTCCGCGTCCATGCCGCAGCTCAGGTCGACCCTCATTTCCTGGCCTGGCAGATCAATCAGTCCCCTTGCCAGCGTCAGCTGCTCCAAGCTGCCGAGGGCAGCAGCCAACTCAGCATTCGCCGGCCCGTGCTGGAGCAACTCGCGCTCTCCATTCCCGCGGTCGCAGAACAGCGTCGCATCGTCGCCCTGGCCGAACTGGCGCAGCGGGAGCGCCGAACGCTGCAGCGACTCATCACCAACCGCGAACAGCAGCTTCAGGCCATCGCCGAAGACTTGAGCGTGCCCGCAACCCATCCCCGCATGCAGGACCAGAAATGAATGACCTCGTTGTGAACAAGACAAGCGTGAGCCAGGACGACATCAACGGCGCCGTCTGGGCCGCGTGCGACACCTTCCGCGGCACGGTGGACCCCAGCATCTACAAGGACTACGTCCTGACTATGCTGTTCCTGAAGTACGTGTCGGATGTCTGGCAGGACCACTACGACAACTACAAGCAGCAGTACGGCGACCACCCCGAGCTGATCGAGGAGATGCTCAAGAACGAGCGCTTCGTGCTGCCCGCCAGCGCCAGCTTCTACGCCCTGCACGCGCTGCGGCACACGCCGGGCAACGGCGAGCGCATCGACAAGGCGCTGCACGCCATCGAAGAGGCCAACCTCGGCAAGCTGCGCGACGTCTTCCAGGACATCAGCTTCAACAGCAATAAGCTGGGCGACGAGCAGCAGAAGAACGACATACTGCGCCACCTGCTGGAAGACTTCGCCAAGCCCGAACTGAACCTGCGCGAGAGCCGCGTCGGCCAGCTCGACGTGATCGGCAACGCCTACGAGTTCCTGATCAAGAACTTCGCCTCCACCAGCGGCAAGAAGGCCGGCGAGTTCTACACGCCGCCCGAGGTGTCCACGCTGATGGCGCGGTTGATGGACCCGCAGCCCGGCGACGAGATCTGCGACCCCACCTGCGGCTCAGGCTCCCTGCTGATGAAGTGCGGCCGGCTGATCCGCCAGCGCACGGGCGCGCGCAAGTACGCGCTGTACGGGCAAGAGGCCATCGGCAGCACCTGGGCGCTGGCCAAGATGAACATGTTCCTGCACGGCGAGGACAACCACCGCATCGAGTGGGGCGACACCATCCGCAACCCCAAGCTGCTGGACGGCGCGGCCAGCCTGAAGCACTTCGACATCGTGGTGGCCAACCCGCCCTTCAGCCTGGAGAAGTGGGGCTTCGAAGGCGCTGAGGCCGACAAGTTCAGCCGCTTCCGGCGCGGCCTGCCGCCGCGCACCAAGGGCGACTACGCCTTCATCCTGCACATGGTCGAGACGATGAAGCCCGGTACCGGCCGCATGGCCGTGGTGGTGCCGCACGGCGTGCTGTTCCGCGGCGCGGCAGAGGGGCGCATCCGCCAGAAGCTGATCGAAGAGAACCTGCTGGACGTGGTGATCGGCCTGCCCGAGAAGCTGTTCTACGGCACCGGCATCCCGGCCGCGGTGCTGGTGTTCCGAAAGCAGAAGACCGACGACAAGGTGCTGTTCATCGACGCCAGCCGTGACTTCGAGGCCGGCAAGAACCAGAACCTGCTGCGCGAAGCCGATCTGCAGCGCATCCTGGACGCTGCCGCAGCGCGCCGGCCCGTGGCGCGTTACGCCCACCTGGCCACGCCCGCCGAGCTCGCCGAGAACGACTTCAACCTGAACATCCCGCGCTACGTCGACACCTTCGAGGAAGAGGCCGTGATCGACTTGATGGCTGTGAAGCGCGAGCGCGAGCAGCTCAAGGCAGAGCTGGCGCAACTCGAGCTACAGATGGATGCCTACCTGAAGGAGCTCGGCTATGAGTGACGGCCAGCCTGTGGAGCGCAAGGGCGCCGTGGCGGCGGAAGCGAGCGCAGCCAACATGGACGACATCGCAGAACTAGAGAAGACCGAACAACCGCTTGCGATGAAGGGCAAACATGACGCTGCCTGAGGGATGGCGATCCAGCACGATCGGTGCGGAAGCGAGGTTCCTTTCGGGAGGGACCCCCAGCAAGGAGAACTCGAGTTTCTGGGGTGGCAAGTTCCCATGGGCTTCGGCGCGAGACATGAAGGCCTTGTACCTGCGGTCTACCTTGCTAGGGCTGACAGACACGGGTCGGACTGCCTCGGCGGTTGCGCCCGCGAACTCCGTACTCGTGCTGACCCGGGGCATGACGTTGTTGAAAGACCTTCCGGTGTGCTTCATAGAAAGGGAAATGGCCTTCAACCAAGACATTAAGGCATTGCTGCCGAAGGGCTCGTTGGACGCCCGATTCCTCGCGTACCAACTGCTCGCTCGTAAGAACGAGATCCTTGACCTTGTAGACACGGCCGGCCACGGCACTGGCCGCCTTGATACCGAGTTACTGAAGGATGTTGCCTTCTCCGTGCCGCCAGTCGGCGAGCAGACTCGTATTGCCGACGCTCTGTCCACATGGGACAGGGCAATTTCGAAGGCGGAACAACTGCTCGCGAACCGACGAGTGCAATGGCAAGGCTTGCTGGCGCGTTGCCTGAGCCTTCCAGCCGCCAATCCCGACGCGCGCGGTTCAGCCGACAACGGTGGCTTCCCGCCCTCGGTGCAGCCTGGAATCCCCAACCTGCCTAGCGCGCCAGCTGGGTGGTCCAGGACACCCCTTGGTCGCCATCTGACCGAAGTGCGCCGGCCCGCACCGTTGAATCCGAACGACACATACCGGCTTGTGACGGTGAAGCGTTCGCGCGGTGGCGTCGAGTTGCGCGAGAGCCTGACTGGACGCGAGATTAAGACACCTACACAGTTCTACGTCCGCACCGGCGACTTCCTGATTTCCAAGCGGCAGATCGTGCACGGCGCTTGTGGCATCGTGCCCGCCGACTTGGACGGCGCCGTCGTTTCCAACGAGTACGCGGTGCTGAACAGCGACGGGCAGATCGATCTGCGCTTCCTGCGCTACCTGTCCGAGTCGCGCTACTTCCAGCAGACCTGCTTTCACTCGAGCATCGGCGTGCATGTCGAGAAGATGATCTTCAAGACCGAGCGCTGGCTGAAGTGGCCGTTCAACATTCCGCCGCTGCCCGAGCAGCAGCGCATCGTCGAGGTGCTGGACACCGCGAGGCGGGAAGTGGAACTCATCGCGGCCCAGATCGAGCGGCTCAAGCAAGAGAAGGCCGCGCTGATGGCCGACCTGCTCACCGGCAAGCGCCGCGTCCGTCTTCCTGCCGCCGAGGCCACGCCATGACCGCCGCCGCACCCAACTCGAAGGAGCAGTACGCCGCGCACTTGCCGGCCCTGCACCAGCTGTGCAACCTGGGCTGGAACTTCCTGACGACGGCCCAGGCGCTGGCGCTGCGTGGCAGCACGCGCGAGGTCATCTTGCGGTCCCGCCTGGTCGAGGTGCTGCAGACCCGGCGCTACGAGTACAAGGGCCAGTGGTACCCGCTGTCCAGCAGCGGCATCGAGCAGGTGGTGCGTGAGCTGTCGGCGGTCAGCTTGGCCGAAGGGCTGCTGCCAGCCAATGAGCGGCTGTACGGCAAGCTGGCGCTGGGCATCACGGTCACCGAGTTCATGCCCGACGGCAAGAAGCACCAGCCCACCATCGCTGTCATCGACTGGGCCGACCCTGCGGCCAACCGTTGGGATGTGACCGAAGAGCTGGAGGTGCTGTCGGCCCAGGGCACGCACCACCGCACACCGGACGTGGTGTGCTTCGTCAACGGTCTGCCGCTGGTGGTGATCGAGGCCAAGCGGCCCGAGTCCACCCATGGCGGCAAGTCGATGGTGGCCGAGGGCATCAGCCAGCACCTGCGTAACCAGCGGCCCGATGAGATTCCGCAGCTCTTCGGCTACGCGCAGCTGCTGATGGCCGTGAGCCAGACCGAGGGCCGCTACGGCACCACCGCCACGGCTGCCAAGTTCTGGGCGCGTTGGCGGGAGGAAGAGTTCGATACGGCCCACCAGGCAGCGGTGAAGAACGCACCGCTGCCGCCGGAGGTTCGCAGCCGGTTGTTCGAGGGCAAGCCTGCCAGCCTGGCGGCGTACTTCGAGTCGCTGTGGTCCCACCCCATGGAACCCACCGACCAGGACCGCCTGCTGTGCAGTCTGCTGACGCCAGCCCGCCTGCTCGAGTTTCTGCGGAGCTATGTGCTGTTCGACCGCAAGGTGGGCAAGATCGTCGCGCGCTACCAGCAGTTCTTCGGCATCCGCGCCTTGCTGGCCCGCATCCGGCAGGTTCGGCCCGACGGCGGGCGCGAGGGCGGCGTGGTCTGGCACACCACGGGCTCGGGCAAGAGCTTCACGATGGTGTTCCTCACGAAGGCGCTGCTGCTGGTCGATGCGCTGGCCGAGTGCCGCGTGGTCGTGGTGACGGACCGTGTGGACCTGGAAGGGCAGTTGTCGTGCAACTTCATCTCGGGCGGCGCTTTCGGCTCGGCCATCGCGTCACAGAAGGATGGTGAGAAGAGCCGCGCGATGACTGGGCGCGACTTGGCCAGGCGCATCGGCAGCGGCACGGAGCGCATCACCTTCACGTTGGTGCACAAGTTCAACTCGGCGTCCAAGCTGCCGGAGTGTCGCAACGACTCGGCCAACCTGATCGTGCTGGTGGACGAAGGGCACCGCAGCCATGGCGGCGAAACGCACGAGCGCATGAAGAAGGCGCTGCCCCGCGCGGCCTACATTGCCTTCACCGGCACGCCGTTGCTGAAGGACGAAAAGACCTCCAACAAGTTCGGTCCCATCGTGCACGCGTACACCATGCAGCGCGCGGTGGAGGACGAGACGGTGGCACCGCTGCTGTACGAAGAGCGCGTGCCCGAGCTGACGATCAACGAAGAGGCTGTCAACCGCTGGTTCGACAAGATCACCGCGGGCCTGAGCGACGCCCAGCGCGCCGACCTGAAGAAGAAGTTCGCCAAGAAGGGCGCGATCTACGGCGCTGCGGGCCGAATCGAGCTGATTGCCTGGGACATTGCCACGCACTTCAGCGAGAACATCAAGGCTCTTGGCCTGGGCCTGAAGGGCCAGGTGGCCACCGATAGCAAGCTCGACGCCATCCGCTACAAGAAGGCGCTGGACGACACGGGCCTGGTCACCAGCGCCATCGTGATCTCGCCGCCCGACACGCGCGAAGGCAACGCCGAGGTGGACGAAGACACGCTGCCCGAAGTGCAGAAGTGGTGGAAGCAGACCGTGCTGGCCAGAGGCTTGGACGCCGAGACTTACGAGAAGCAGGTCGTCGGCGACTTCGGCACCGACGACGGACCGGACCTGCTGATCGTGGTGGACAAGCTGCTCACGGGCTTCGATGAGCCGCGCAACACCGTGCTGTATATCGACAAGCCGCTGAAGGGCCACAACCTGATCCAGGCGGTGGCGCGGGTGAACCGCCTGCACGACGACAAACGCTACGGCGTGCTGGTGGACTACCGTGGCATCCTGAAGGAGCTGGACACAGCCATTCGCGCCTACCAAGACCTGGAGACACGCACCCAGGGCGGCTTCGACGTGGCCGACATCGAGGGCCTGTACCGCAACTTCGGCACCGAGTACAAGCGCCTGCCGGCGCTGCATGACCGCCTGTGGTCGTTCTTCAAGGGCGTGGTCAACAAGCTCGACCGTGAGCAGTTCCGCCAGGTGCTGACGCCGAAGTTCGTGACGGCGGCTGATGGCGAGGAGTACGACGAACGCCAGAAGCTGCGCGACGACTTCTATGCGGCCTTGACCGAGTTCGGCCTGTGCCTGCAGACGGCGCTGTCCAGCCGCAGCTTCTTCGAGGACAAGAGCTTCTCCGAGGCGCTGATTGCCCGCTACAAGGGTGACCTGCGCTTCTTCACCGAGCTGCGCCAGACCGCCCGCCGTGACGCGATGGAGACGGTGGACTACAGCAGCTACGAAGAGCAGATTCGCCGGCTGGTCGACAAGCAGGTGATCGGCAAGGAGGTGCGCGAGCCCGACGGCGTGTACCTCGTGCACCAGCTCGGCCGTTCCGAAGACCCCGAGCAGTGGTCTGAAGAGAAGACGCGTAACGAAACTGACCTGATCCGCACCCGGCTGCGCAAGACCATCGATCAGGAACTGGCTGAGGATCCGTATGCCCAGAAGGTGTTCGGCGAACTGTTGCGCCAGGCCATCGCCGAGGCGGAGGCCATGTTCGACCACCCGCTGAAGCAGTACGCGCTGTTCAAGGACTTCGAGGATCAGCTGGCCGCGCGCAAGACACCGGGCGTGCCTTCGGCGTTGGACGAGAACCCGCACGCCAAGGCCTACTTCGGCGCGATTCGGCTGGTGCTGGGCGACCAGGCCTGCGATGCCATGGACGCGGCAGCGCAAGCCAAGTTGATAGAGCACGCGGTCGCCATTGACGGGGTCGTGCGCGATGCGGTGGCCGAGCACTCGCTCAACCCGCAGAACATCGAGGCCGCGATCCGCAAGGGACTGTTGCCGATGCTGTTCAGCGCGCTGGGCCTGGAGAACGCGCGCCAGGTGGTCGAGCAGGTGATTCAGATCACCCGCATCGGGCTGAGCCGGTCATGACGGAGGTAGCCCGCGGGTTGGCTGGGGAGCAGCGCATTCGCTATGGCGACGAGATCATCCGCTTCCGCGTGCGCGTTCAGCCTGATCGGCGCTTGCCTCGTGTGGCGATCCACGTGGAGCCGGATGGAAGGGTGCTGGTGGACGCACCCAGCGGCGCCACGCCCGCGAGCGTGCTGGCGGCTGTGCGCAAGCGGTCGCTCTGGATCAGTCGGCACATCGAGGCTGCGCGTGTAAGGCATGACGGCTTGCAGGGGCGCGAGTACGTCAGCGGAGAGTCGCTGCTGTATCTGGGGCGACGCTACCGGCTGAAGGTGGCGGTGCAACCGGCGGCGCAGGTGCACGCGGCACTCCGCGGCGCCTACCTTGCAGTGACGGTACCCCAGCGGGCGCCGGAGCCGATCCGCGATGCCCTGGAGGCCTGGTACCGGCAACGGGCGAGGGAAGTTCTTGCGCAGCGCCTCGAGGCCGTTGCCGCGACCTTGCGATGGGTGCGCAGCGTGCCTGAGATGCGGCTGCGAAGCATGACGGTGCAATGGGGCAGCTGCTCCCCGGCCGGACGCATCACGCTGAATCCGATGTTGGTCAAGGCACCCCGTGAGTGCATTGACTACGTTGTGCTGCACGAGCTCGTCCACCTGCTGCACCACAACCACAGTCCGGCGTTCTATCGAACCCTGGACCGGCACATGCCCGCGTGGCCAGCCTTGAAGAAGAAGCTGGATGGTATGGCCGAAGACGTGTTCCGTACCTGACAAGAGAAGGGAGTCTCTATGGGTGTCGCAGAGTGGTTCTCGGGTTTCTGTACGGGTTTGAGGATCGGCCAGGAGCAGCGGGCTTCGGTTGGAGGCCGCACGGGCCGCATCGCGGGGCAGCTGAATCACGACTTTCGGGGTCTCGACTCCAAGACGGCGAATCGCTTCTATGTCGGCTCCTACGGCCGCAGCACGGCCATCCCATCGGTGAGTGACGTCGATCTGCTGTACGAGCTGCCTGCGGCGCTCTATGCCAAGTACAACGCGTACGCCAGCAATGGCCAATCGGCGCTGTTGAGTGCTGTGCGTGACTCGCTTCGCAACACGTACCCGACATCGGCGATCGCTGGCGACGGCCAGGTCGTGGTCATCAACTTCAACGACGGGATCCGGTTCGAAGTACTGCCCGCGTTCTTCAATCGGGATGGCGGGTACACATTTGCAGACTCGAACGGCGGCGGCACCTGGCGCGCCTGCAAGCCAAAGCAAGAGATGGAGGCATTCTCGAGCCGCAATGTCGACTGCAATGGCAACCTGGTCGAACTTGCGCGCATGGTCCGAGCATGGCGCGACTACAACAACGTGCCGATGAGCGGAATGTTGATCGACACCTTGACGTACCAGTTCATCGCGGGCTGGGCACATCGGGACAAGTCGTACCTGTACTACGACTTCATGACACGCGACTTCTTCAACTACCTCGCCGGTCAGGACACCTCGAAGACGTACTGGTTGGCGCCCGGCAGCGGTTCCTATGTCTATCGACAGGGGCCCTTCGAGTACAAGGCGAGGCAGGCAGAGCTCAGGGCGTTGGAGGCAATCGTTCATCAGAATGCGAACCAGGATTGGTCCGCCAAGCAAAAGTACCGGGAGATCTATGGAACCAGCTTCCCCAGCTAACGCAGCCGCCATGACCTCTCTGGAAGGTCAACTGCGCGAGATGTACGGACGCGCTGCGTACACACACAAGACGCACGAGAAGATGGCCGATGGGTACATCCAAAGGTACAGGCGCATCAAATCAGTGGAGATCTGGCTCTCTGCGCTGGCGACGGGCAGCCTGCTTCTGGCCGTGTTTGGTGACTCGCGCGAAGGCACGATTGCGGGCGCGGTTCTTTCCACAATCCTGCTGGGTCTCACGCTCTACTTTCGAGAAGCGATGCTCGGCGAGCAAGCGCAGAAGCACACGGTCGTCGGCTCGAAGCTCTGGGGTGTACGCGAGGCCTTGCTGAGTCTTCTCGTGGACATGCACGATGGACGTGCCGTCGAGGAAGTTCGAAGTGAGCGAGATCGGCTGAACCAGCTGTTGGAGGAGATCTACAAGGGGGCTCCCCGCACCGATAGCAGGGCGTATGAGGCGGCCCAGAAGGCGCTCAAGGCGGACCAAGAACTCTTCTTCACCGACTCCGAGCTGGATCACATGCTGCCGCAGCGCCTCAGAAGCCAAAGCAAGTAGAGAACAGTGACCAGTCGATCCCCACGTTGAACCGCGAGTGGATTCGAAGGAGCTGGATGAAACCGCATACCTCGATCCTCGGGCCCTCACGATCGAAGACGACCTTGCCATCGGCGTCGACTGCCATGCTGCCGCGGAACGTAGCCAGCAGCGGATTCGCCGCCGCGTTGCCGAAGCAAAGCATGTCAATGTCCGGCTTCGCGGCCGTGCTAGAGTTAGTTTGGACTCGCGGACAGATTTTTTGCCATGCTTCATGGCATGTGAAACTAATGTCCGGGGATATGCTCCTCGGCGTCCCTCGTGGTTGCCCTGCGTTCTCGCTGAGCATCCGTGCGATCGCGTAAGAGTGTCCGTGGGTCCGCTTTCTTTCGCTGCCTTCGCGCATGTCCCAACTCAAACAGCTAAGGGCAGCAACCACGCTCTCTGACGTAGCCCGGCTCCTTGAGATCAAGCCTGGGATGCTGTCTTTCCTGCTGTACAAGAAGCCGAAGGCCGCCCTGTACGCGAAGTTCGACGTCCCGAAGCGGCACGGCGGCACGAGAGAGATTTGGGCACCGGACAAGGACCTGAAGCTCGTTCAGCATCGCCTCGCGAACCTGCTGCAAAACTGCGTTGAAGAGATCAATGCCGCGCGTGGGCACGTCGAGGATGGCAAGCGCCACGGCGTTGCGCACGGGTTCAAGCGCAAGCACACGATCATGACCAACGCGCGTGTGCACGTGACGCGCCGGTACGTCTTCAACGTGGACTTGCACGACTTCTTCGGTACGATCAACTTCGGCCGGGTTCGAGGCTTCTTTCTGAAGGACAAGAACTTTGCGCTTCAGGAGAAGGTGGCAACCGTGATTGCACAGATCGCATGCCATGAGAACAAGCTGCCGCAGGGCAGCCCTTGCTCGCCTGTCATCTCGAACCTGATCGGCCACGTGATGGACATCATGCTGGTCCGACTGGCCTCGGCAACAGGCTGCAGCTATTCGCGCTACGCCGACGATCTGACGTTCAGCTCGAACAAGAGCAAGTTCTCATCGCGCGTCGCGACGCAGGACGAAGACGACAAGGACCTATGGCTGCCAGGTCAAGGCCTCAAGCGCCTGGTTGCTAAGGCCGGCTTCAGCTTCAACGACAAGAAGACGCGGATGCAGTACCGGGACTCGCGGCAAGAGGTGACGGGCCTCGTCGTGAACCGGAAGGTCAACGTTCCCGCGGCCTATCGCTACACCGTCCGTGCGATGGTGGACCACGCCCTGAAGAAAGGGGCGTTCGAACGCATCTTCAAGAAAGTGGACACAGCTGGCGTCGAGACGACTTTCAAGCAGCCCGGGACAAACCGTCAACTCATCGGCATGTTGTCGTACATCGATCAGGTCGACCTCTTCAACCGCAAGCTCCGCGAAGACAACGGCCTCGAACCGCACGACACCTCGGGGCGAGCTGATCTGTTCCGCCGGTTCCTGTACTTCGATGCGTTTCACGCGCTCGGATCGCCGGTCATCGTTTGTGAAGGTCCGACCGACAACATCTACCTCCGGCATGCGATCAAGCGACTGGCACCTACTTACCCGATGCTCGCTGCAGGAACACCGCCGAAGCTGAGCGTGCGGTTGTTCAAGTACGGGCAGCGCCGAACCAGCGAGATCACGCAGCTCACCGGAGGGGTGGGTGGGCTGTGCCATTTGATGAAGCACTATCACGCGGACTTCACCAACAAGATCAAGGCACCAGCCCCGAAGTACCCCGTCATCGTTCTCGTCGATAACGACGCAGGCGCGAAGGACATCTACGGCGCGATCTCCGGCATCACCAAGAAGCCGCGCCCGACTGGTACCGAGCAGTTCATCCACGTCGTCGGAAACATGTACGTTGTGCCCACGCCGTTGGGTGCCGGCGGCGCCAAGACAGCGATCGAGGACTTCTTCGATGCGAAGACTCTCGCGGAGACGCTCGGCGCGAAGACCTTCTCGCGAGCCCCGAAGATCGACGATACGAAGCACTTCGGGAAGGCGGCGTTCGCGCGCGAGATCGTCGAGAAGAAGGCCGGGTCGATCGACTTCAGCAGGTTCTCGGAGATCTTGGACGGTGTGGTCGCGGTCATGGCTGACTACGCAAAGCGCCACCCGTCGATGCCGTAGGGCTGGCTGGCATCCTGCGCGCAGCAGATCGGGGACAATTTTGGCGCTGAGACGATCTTGCGCCGGTTGAGCGCTTCCTCGCCGAGCCGATGGCGGACACCGATGCATGAAAACTGAGACGTGTTTGTGCACGATTGGTTGGTCGCCCATCTACACAGCGCTTCGCCATGCGCGAGCGACAGGGCTCCACTTCGACTCGAAGCCACTGCCGAGGCTGCACGCGGCGATCGCCGGATTGAGGAACACGGCAAGGGCGTCAACCACCTCTTCGAGGCTAGTCCATTGAAGGTCTGCCTTCGTCACGAAGGCCCGCCACTGCTGGGCCTTGATCGGGTTCGATGAGAACTCGGCCGTCAGCGCAGCGGGCGTTGATGTCGGCAGCGATGTGTTCCGCCTTACGAACGTCGCGCGTATGGCATCCACCAGCGTGCTCCCTTCGAGCGCCGATGTTCTGGCGATGACTGCAAGGTCGAAGAAGTCCTTCATCCGGCTGTTGTTCATGCCCAGCACGACCATCGCGTGGAGCTTCTCAGCGATCACCGTATATACGGGATACGCCCGCAACGATGGCGCTGCCAGGTCATCGAGCAGGGTGGGGTAGGTGACCGTCTCGGGCGCGGGCGTGATCGCGTCGCCGAATCCAATGTCCACCTGTACTGGCAGGCGTGCACTGCCGATGAACGCGGGAATGGCCAGGCGCAGTCCGCCGTAGACGTTGTCTTCGCGGATCGGCGCGATCCGCATGCCCGCAGTCTCGTACCGGACGCCGTCGTCCGCGTCGATTGAGCAGATCGCGGTGAACGTGCCGCGCAGCGTGTCCGCGTCATCCGCGCCGAAGCCCAGCAGGTCGGCGTCCTTCGTCGGTCGGTGCGGCGTGTCGTACCAAAGTGCAAACAGCAGCGCGCCCTTGAGCACGAAGTTGCCTGCATGCGGGGACACTGAGAGCCGGTACAGCAGCCGCTCGATCGCAAAGCGCGAGAGCAAGAGGTTGTAGTTCTCGCCAGTGCTCCGCGACCGGTTGAGCAGGCGGGCGAGCACCGACGCTGACCGGTCTGCGCTCATCCCGTCATTGCCTCCAGGTACGGGCGCATCACATTGGTCATCCGGTTGACCTTGGCGTAGCGCCACAGGTCGTCCATCGTCACCTTGCGCTGCTGCCACGCTTCGCGCAGGGCTTCGAGCGCCGCGTCGAGGCCCACCTTGCTGCGCAGCTTGAAGCAATCGGTGATGGTCTTGGCCAGGCTGTAGACGCGGACCGGTGCGCCGTCGAGCACGACGGTTTCGATGCCCTCGGTGAAAGCCTCGCCTGACAGGCGGGTGACGCGCAGGGCAACCTGGACGCCTTTCGGTGCGTGCGTACCGGCCGGCAGCGCGATCCAGACCTCGAAGGGAGCCTGAACACCGATGCCGTGGATTTCCAGGGCAGAGAGAAGGCACACCACGGCCTTGGGCGCTAGCCGGGTCACCTCGATCACCGACTGGTGCGCGCTCGGTGATCCCTTAACGCCGGTGTAAAGCCCGCGGCCGACGCGGCGGACTTGGCCACGTGCAGCCATGCGCGAGACCGTGCGCGCAGGAATACCGTGTGCGGACAGCTCGCGCGCGGACACGGCGGGCTGCTTCGAGGCGAGGCGCAGCAGCTTCTCGGCATGGCTTTGGGCAGGCATACCGGTATGGTAGCAAAATGCACTACTTACTGGCAAGTAATGCATTCTATGGTCATCCAGCATGGGCTGGCCGGGTTGTCCGCTGTGCGTGCGTGGGCACCGTCCTGGGCGAATGGTTGCGCGATGGAGGGAAAGTAGGCATCGGCTCGCCAGATCGACGCCACTTCCAGAGCGGTGCGACACCAGGGGCGCCAGTCTCAGAGCCCGGCGAGGCCTCGTCGAGGCCTGCGGGAACGATGAACAGCATCGGCGCCGAACCTTCGCAGTCGGTGAGCGCAGCGCTCGCGATCCCATTGCACCGCCCGAGGTTGTAGTGCAGGCCCTTCACGAACGCGCGGTTCTCGCCTACGAGCCTGTCCAGGAGCTGCTTCTCGAACCCGTCCTCGACCGGCAGCCATTGCCGCGTCACCGGCATCAAGCACAACTCGTTGATCGCCGGAACGCCGGCACTGCTCACGCCGAAGGTGGCGATCATCACCATGTGGATGTCGTCGCTGGCGCCCCACAACGCCAGTTCGGGCTCGAAGCGGCGCCCGAGCCTCCGGTAGAGCTGCTCGTCGATCGCGAAGGCCTGGTCGGGCATGTGCTTCACGATCGCCTTGAAGCCGTAGCGTGCCGGCACGATCTCCTTGACCTCGCAGATCAGCAGCATCAGCTGCTGCGCTTTCCCGGGAGCAGGCACGGCGGTTTGCCACTGCGCCAGGCGCCGGGCGTTGATCGCGTCACGCTCTTCGATGGAAAACGGCTCCGGCACGTAGAGCCGGGCACGTAGGGCGTCGCCGCGGGCGAGCTTGTGCTCGGCTGCGTGAAGCAGGTGCCTTCGTACCGTGGCCCATGTTCGCTTTCCGGCGAAGCCGGGATGCCAGCGCGTCAGCTCGGCCTGGTCCCAAAGGTAGTGCAGCAGGCCGCGAAGCGACAGCTTGGTGCCGGTAGAGGAAACGCTGTCGCCCTCTCCGCCAGTGGGAGGGATCGTTGACCGGCCGGGCATCTTGGTCAGCGGGAAGTCGAGCTTGAGCGTCGTCTCGCCCGTGGCCGGGTCTTCGGTGATCGCGCTGCCCAGTACCTGCCCCAGGCCGGAGAACTCGGCCGGCGGTTCGTAGGAAGGGCAGTCGGGCGCGTGGTGGCTTCCCGTGTCCGGCATGCGCTTGACAATGTAGCCCTCGCCGAGGCGCGCCACGTACATCTCGACGCCGTCGACCCGGCACATGCAGCGGGGGCGCTGGTGGGCCGCGTGGGCTTCGGCGACGGCATCTGCGAATCCTCGCGACCCGATCTCGAAGCGCCGGTCGGCGAGCTCGTAGACCGCAACCGGTGCTGTGATGCCATGAGCCGAAGTCTCCACGGGCGTGGCCTCACCGCACGGGTGCCGGCGCGGCGCGGTCGCGCGAGCGCTGCATCTCGGGCGTCGGGACGACGACAGGGCGCTGCGACGGCGCCGCCTTGTCGTAGACCTTGACCTTGGGCACCTGGCCGTCACGGATGCGTTGCGCCAGCTTCTCGGTCGCGGCGGCCATCACGGCCGCGCGCTGCTTCTCCGGCACCTTCTTGGCGACCAGCACCGCTTCGATGGCGGCGAGCACGGCCTTGCGGCCACCGCCGCCGCGGGCGGATGCCTTCTCGGCTGGCGCTGCCGCAGCACCTTTGCTCGCATCCCGGGCAGGTTCGATGCGGTTGACCTGGCGGGCCTCGCGCTCGCGCTTGAGCACCTCCAGGTCACCGCGGTTCGGCTCGTAGCCCAGGGTCTTCACGCCGCGCACCGACGCCTCGAGCCAGACCATGCGCTTGAAGTCCTCGTTGCCCGAGACGCGCAGCGCCTTCCAGTTGCGCGCTTCAGCCACGTCGACCATCGAGCGCGCAACCGACGGGCTGTTGGTGTCGGTGGCCAGGCGGAAGGTCGACTCGGTGAAGGCCACGCGCGATGTGTCGCCACGGAAACGGTACTCGGTGCGGCCGATGGTCACGTCGCCCATCGTTACCGGAGCCCGCTTGATGATGTAGCGCTCCATCAGCGCCGCTTCGAGGCGCGCGACGAGCACGGCCCGCTCGGCCTGGGCGTCGATCTTCGCGACGGCCTTGGCACCGACCTGTTCCGGCTGCGCCGTGGCCTTGCTGGCACCGGTTGCCGGGGCGGCGCTTGCGGCCTCAGGCACCTCGTCGCGTGCTGGACCCGGGTCCAACAGGCGCTCGGGCGGCGCCGGACGCTGCTCATCGCGTTGCCACGCGCCGTCGACCTTCTGGATCGGTGTGCGCTTGCCGTCTTCCGCCACGGCGACGAAACGAGTGCTGCCCAGCTGGTCCGCCTTCGCGACCATCTCGGGAAAGGTGTTCGCGCGGTAGGTCACCTCGGCGAAGGGGTCACGCAGCTCGTAGCGTTCGCCGGGTTCCTGCTCCGGCGTCTGGAACTTCGCGATGGCCACCGGCGCATGGTTCGCGGGCTCGACGGTGCCGCCTTGGGCCGGCGCGGCCTGGCGGACGGGGGTGTTGTCTGCATCCATGGCGACCTCGCGATGTTGGGTTGGAGATGGCTCAGGGCTGGGCGACGGCTGTCGCGCTCAGCGCAACCGGTAGCGCGCGGTACAGCTCGATCTCGACGCGGCGGTTCAGGCCGCGGCCTCCGGTGCTGGAGTTGTCGGCCACGTGGTCGCCGGCAGGCTGGTAGGTGGCGCGGATGCGTGCCGGGTCCACGCCCGCGGCCACCAGGTAGTCGCGAACCGCCTCCGCCCGCTCCCGGGCGATGCGGCTCTCGGCCGACGCGTCGGTGGTGCCATCGGTGCGCCCGCGCAGCAAGACCAGCGGCGACGCCTTCGCATCTTCGACAAGGGCCGCCGTGACCTCGGGCGGGATGGCCACGCGCGTGCTGCCGAAGTCGAACCGCACGGTGAAGACGCTGTTGGCCTTGACCTGCTGGGTGACCGGTGCCTGCATCGCGGCCAGCAGTTGTTGGCGTGCCGCCATGCTGGCCAGCGTGGCAGCCGTGGTTTCCGCGATGCGGCTGGACTCGGTGGCGAGAAGGCGTGTGTTCTGCAGGTCGTTCTTGCAGACCTGAAGCTCGACGGCCATCTGCGAGTTCACCGGTCGCTTCTGCGACTCGTCGACGGTCGGCGGCTTCGGCGGCGAACTGCACGAGGCCGGGGCGAAGAGCCAGAGCACGAAGGGCGTGAGGGCGATGCTGGTTCGCATGTCGTTACTCCCAGGTCTAGGTGATGTCGGCGCGCTCAATGGTCGACGGCTCGGCGATCTGTACGCCCTCGTCGCCGAGCAGGACACCATCTTCGTCAGCGGCAGCCTCGATCGCACCGCCGGCCACGGCAACGCCTGGCCGAGGACCGACGATGAAGTCGAGGACACCTTCGGCGACTTGGCCGGACTCGCCGTCGACGAGGTCCGGAAGCCGGCTCATGTCGTAGGCCAGTTGCTCGTAGTCCAAGCTGTCGCTTGGTCCCAACTCGTCGTCGGCGTAGCGCCAGCGCTCCTGCACGCGGGCCAGGTGAAGGTCCATGTTCATGCGCGGCACTGCCGGTGCCGGCAGCAGGCGCGAGGTGAAGGCCTTGTCGCGGTAGTAGCGGATCTTCTCGCCCAGGATCGGCTTGCAGTTCTCGAAGATCACCACCAGCCGCTCGCTGCCCAGCTCCTTGAACTCCTGCGGCAGCAACAGCGCGCGGCGCTGCTCGCTTTCGTTGCGGCTGACGGTGCTCGACCCATGGCCGCTGAACGACCGGCTGCGCCCGCGAGAGGTGGCGCGCTCGGTGAAGTGGCCGAGCATGGCGCTGTACTCGTCGGCGTCGCGCTGCTCGCGCGGCGGGTAGAGGATCTGCAGGCCGTGGTTGGTGGCAAAGGTGCGGGCTTCCTTGTCGCCGTAGACGGCATCGAGCTGCGACATGGCTTGCACCACGGTCAGCAGCCGCAGGTTGTAGCCGGCCAGGAAGGCGGCGGCGTTTGTGATGACGCCTACGCGGCCCATGGCCGTGAACTCGTCGTTGACCAGCAGGCACTGCACCTTCAGCGTCAGGTCCTGCTCGGGCAAGTGCTGGGTGTTCAGGCTTACGAGCTGCGAGAAGAAGAGGTTCAGCAGCGGCCGGGCGTTGGCCAGCCGGTTCGGAGGGATGCGCACGTAGACCGACATGCGGCGGCGACGCACGTCCTCGAGCAGGAAGTCATCGGCGCCGGTGGCCGCATCCACCACCGCATCCGCAAAGATCGTCAGCGGCGCGTTGAAAGTGGCGACCACGCTGGACAGCGTGTTCTCGGAGTTCGACAGCAACCGCTGCAGGGCATCGACGCACTCGTCCGACAGTGGATTGCCTTCCTCGCGGCGCTGGGTGATCAGTCCACTCAAGTGGTCCTTCAGCGACCGACCTTTGCCCGAGGACTGGCGCAGCATCTCGCCGATGGTGCGCGGCAGCGCGGGGGTTTCGAGGAGAACGAGGCCCAGGCCCAGGAACAGGTTACGAGCCTGGTCGTTGAAGAAGGCTTCCGACGAGGTGCCGCCGCCGTCGTTGGGGAAGAAGACCTGGCCGACGGTGAGCAGGTCGCCGACGCGGTGCAGCGGGCTGCTGCGCACGGCTGTCAGCGGGTTCCAGCGGTGGCTGCGCGCGTCCTCGTCGAACGGCGAGAAGGCATAGACCGCCTGCCCGTGCGCGGCGCGGTAGCCGGCCGTGATGTCGTAGTTCTCGCCCTTGATGTCGAGAACCACGACCGAGTCGGGCCAGTTGAGCAGGTTGGGGATGACGACGCCGATGCCCTTGCCGCTGCGGGTGGGTGCGGACAGCATCACCGAGAGCTGGCCGGGCAGCGACAGGAACTTGCCCCGATGGCGGCCGATGAGGATGCCCGGCTGCCCGTCGCCGCCCGTGAGTCCCGCGCGATCGACCTCGGCCGGGCTGGCGAATCGGGCATCGCCATACAGCGCCCGGCGCGGCCTTGCCGCAGCGACCAGGCCGGCCGGCAGCAGGATCAGCAGGCCGATCCCCGAGACGCCGATCGCGAGCTGCAACTTCTTGCGCAGCTGGGCATCGCCTGCGTACAGGTCCCAGTAGTGGACGATGCTGGCGAACTGCGCCTGCTTCGGGTTCGCCTTGTTCAGCACCAGGAACAGCACGCCGGCCAGGTAGACCGCGGCACAGGCCAGCGCGGCGTAGCCGATTACGGCGAAGGCGCCCGCCGCGACCTTGCGCCCAGTGGGCCAGGCCGAGAACGGCAGGGTAGCGACGCTGCTCATGCCGCGGCCGCCTGCTGGTCCCAGCGCCCGAGCCGTTGGCGCCGGGGTTCGTAGAGGATCTCGGAGATGAAGCGCCCGCGCTCGTCGCGGTCGAACTGCACGATCACGTCGACCACGACGCTCAGCAGCCACTTGATCTCGTCCATGCGCAGGCCGCCGCCGGCGCCGGTCTCGCGGATCATCAGCGACATCTGCTCGAAGGCCAGCGCGCAACTGCCGGCATGGACGCTGGTGATGCTGCCCGGGTGGCCCGAGGCCGCGAGGCGCACGAAGTAGAAGCACTCGTCGCCGCGCACCTCGGCCAGGAAGATGCGATCGGGCTTCATGCGCAGACAAGCTTCGAGCAGCGACTTGGCCGTCACGCGGGCCGTGCCCTGGGCATCCTTGCTGTAGAACAGGTGAACCACATTGGGGTGGTTCGGCAGCGTCAGCTCGGCCGTGTCCTGGATCGTGATCAGGCGCTCGTGCTTCGGCACCTCCTCCACCAGGCCCTTCATGAAGGTGGTCTTGCCCGAGCCAGTCTTGCCGCTGACGACGATGGTCTGGTGCTTGCGCACCGCCAGGCGCAGGAACTCGGCGTAGCGGCCGGCGTCCTTCAGTTCGACCAGTTCTCGCTCGAAGGGCAGCAGCTCCGCGTTCGGTGTGCGCGTCACGGTGGCCGTGCGCTCGAACAGGCCTTCACGCTCGAAGTCATCGAGCCGCTTGATCAGGTGCGACGGCTTGCGCACCGTGATCGACACCGTGCCGCGCGGCACGGCCGGTGGGATGACGAACTGGATGCGCTCGCCGCTGGGCAGCGTGGCCGAGAGCAGCGGCCGTTCCTGGTTGACCTGCTGGTCGCAGAAGGTGGCCACGGCGGTGGCCAGCGACAGGCAGCGTTCCTGCGTCATCTCGGGCGCCGGCACGGTCTGCCAGCCGCGCACCGTTTCGACCAGCAGTTCGCCGGGCCGGTTGATGCAGACCTCCAGCACGCCGGGCGCATCGAGTTGATCGCGCAGTGGGCGCAGAAATTCGACGACCGACGTGGCGTCGCCGCACCAGCCTTCGCCGAGGTCCTCGTGTTCGCAGGCGTGCTGGTTCATTGCGTGCCCTCGCGAGCCGGTGCGGTGGCGGTAGGCTTTAGTTCGTACACCGACGAGAAGTCCACGTCGCGCGCGACGTAGATGCCGACGATGCCGCCCTGGTTCTGGTAGATCAATGGCGGGATGTTGATGGTGCTGTCCAGCACCTTCTCGGCCAGCTTGCTGGTGCTGGCGGTTGTCGAGGGCAGGACGAAAGTGTTGGCCTGGCCGCTGTTGCCTGTTTCGTTGGCCTGGTTCTGGATGATCAACTTGACCGAGTCGTCGATCAGCGACAGCAGCATGGCTGCGCCGATGCGCTCCCCCCAGCGGTTGTCGACATAGCCGTCGATGCCCGACTCGCCGAGCTGCCCGGTGCCGGGCGAGTCGATGTCGACGGTCACGCCCAGCGGTGTGCGGATGCGGGTCCACAGCACCGGAATTCGCACGGTGCCTGGCCGGACCGAGGCAATGCGGTATTCGCCGTCCATGTGCGAACCGCGTTCGATCAGCAGCACGCGGCCGTCGTCGCTGAAGACGTTGCGCTGCACCTGGCAGCCGACAAGGCCCGACGTGGCGCTGATCACCTTGGTCTTCAGCGCGCAGGTGAAGGCGGTGCCCTTGGGCAGCGTGAGGCTGCGGTTGCCGAGCATCGAGGCCGCCACCTTGGGGGTGGCGGACCCCTGAAGTTGTCCCCCGAACAGGCCGCCCCCGGCAGTGGGCCCACCGACGAGTGCAGTGCCTGCCATCGAGGGCCCGCCGAGAAGTGCCCCTGAAGGCATGGTTCCGGTGGCTTGGCCGGTCGCCAGGGCTGTGGTCTTGGTCAGGCTGTCGAGCATCCCTTGCAGTTGGCGCTGATAGCCCTGCAAGTTGCGCGAGGTCGCCGCGGTGGGATCGTTGGGGTCGGCCGCATCGGGCGTGGCTGTTCCCTCGATGACGGGTGCCGAAGCATCCGCCCTTCGAGTTGAGACCCCTTGCGGCTGCAGTGCGCCCGGCCGGGTCGTGACCAGCAGGACAGGGGCGTCCTCGGGAGGGATCAGCTTGGGGCCGCTCGACGCGGGTGCCCCCGCGCCTGTGCGACGCACGCCGATGGGTTCGGCCAGATCGTCGGCCGTGGGCGTCAAAGCGGGGATGCGCGGCGCAGCGGCCACTGCTGCACTGGCGGTCGGTGCTGGCGGCATTTCGAGCTTGCGCGGCTCCGACGTGGCAGCGGTGGGCTTGTCTCGCACGAGCTTGGACTCTTCGTCGGCCTTCTTGCCGCTCGACGCGAAACGCTGGACCGTGAAGGCCGCGACGGCCATCAGGGAACCGATCAGCAGGGCCACGGCCAGCAGCCCTTTCTTCGACATCGAGATGCGCCGCCGCGCCGCGACGTTGGGGATGCCGTGCTCGCCGGGCAGCGGCGCGATCGTGTTGCCGTCGGGCTCTGGGTGGGCCGCCAGCTCGGGATCACGGTCGCGTGGGTCGTTCGGGTTATGCGTCATGGTGTCGCTCCCTTCCGCGCGTCGGCACGGGTGCCGTCGGCCTTGAGCACGCGCTGCACGCCGGGCACGGTGGTGCCGTCGCCTGGCGGCTTGCCGTCCAGGTCGAAGGCCTCGTTCCACAGGCCGACGACCGCCGAGCCTGCGCGCAGCATCAGCCGCCGACTGACGCGGTCCACCACCAGCAGGTCGTCTTCCATGCGCGCGTTGACAATCGTCTCGCTGCCGTCGCCTAGCACGTGGAACACGGCCGGCACCTCGCGGTTGCCTGGGAAGCGCAAGTAGGTGAAGCGGCCGTCGTCGTAGACCAGCGTCGGCACAATGTCTTGCGAGCCATTGCCCTCAGCGATCGAATACTGCGTGTTCATCACCTGAGGCTTGGCTTGCAGCCGCTCCGCAACGACTTGCTGCGGTGGAGGTGGTGGCGGCACGGCTGGCAACGCGACCAAAGCTGCCGCATCGCGCACCGCGAGGCGCGACGCTGGCGCCACCCGGGCCGGCGCGTTGATCACGAGCCGGTACACCGGCGGCTTGGGATCACGATCGTCCAAAACGACGAAGCGGAACGAATGCGTCCGGCGGTCGGTGACAACGGCCAGGGTGTTCGCCGCGCTTGCCGAACTCTTGGCCTTGACGAAGAGATTCCGCCCGCCAGGCTGCGCGGCCACGCACCAGGCCGCGTCGGCCTTGGTGCAGTCACCACCCAGGCCGGCTGCGACCTCGGTGATCGACTCGTCGGGGCCCAGCACCACCAGCGTTACGACGCCGCGCTTGACCGGCACGGTGACCACCGCACGCGGGTCGTAGACCACCTCGCGCAGGCGCGGGTCAACGGCTTCCGGTGCTGCCGTCGCGATGCCGCACAGCGCTGCACAAGCGAAGGCAGCCAGCCAGGCCAGCGGCTTCATGGCTTGGCTCCCGGTACAGCCGTGTTGATCTCGGGATCGGACCGGTAGGCCGTGACGACGAACCCGAACGGGTTCTCGAGCCGGTCGCGTTCCTTGGCCAGCACCTTGGGTTGGTACTGGAAGACGACGCTGGCCACGTGCCGCGTAGTGACCTCGGGCAGGTTGCGGTCCGTCAGCCGCACCACCTTGTCGTAGGTGACCGTGGCCTCGCCCTTGTTGCCGGCGCGACCGGACGCGGCGAGGCGCACGCCGACGACGTTGATGCGCCAGTCTTCGGCGGCGCCGATCTTTTTCTGCAGCGCGCCGTCGCCCTCGAACTGACGGTTGAAGTCGGCGAACACGGCCGGCACCGCCATGCGTGCCACCTGGTCGAAGTCGCGCTGCAGGAACATCCAGCTGTAGCCCTCGCGTGCGCGGACGAAGGTGGCGAGGTTGTGCTTGTCGAGGGCTTCCATCGGCGGGATGGTTTCGACAGCCAGGCGCTGCTGGATCGTGGCCTCGCCAGTGACCCGGTCCACCACGATGGGGATCTCGACCACGCGCCGCAACGGGCCCTGGACGAACACCGCGGCGATGCCGATCAGGCCCAGCACGAAGCCGGCGATGGCCACCCCCCAGGCCCGGCGCTCCGAGCGTTCCAGCATCAGCGCGCGATCGACTTCCCACGCACGATTAGCGTTGATCGCGCTCGTCTCGGCAGCCGTCTTGCCGGCATCGCGCGAGCGATCCGGCAATGCAGCGGCTCTTCCTGGCGTCAGGACGGCACTCATGGGGGACCTCCGTGGGGCTGCGCCGGGGAGGCGGCGCAGCGGGTCAGGAATTCGGGCGTCAGGGCAGGTAGTCGGCCACCTTGCCCGTACGAACGAGCATCTGGTACTGCCGCTCACGCTCGCGCGACCGGGCGATGCGCTCCTCGCTGTCGGCCATGCCCTGCAGCATCTGCACCTGGGACATCTCGTGCGCCAACAGCGCGTTTTCGGCGCCGATGCGAGCCTGGATCTCCTGCACCGCCTTCTGGTCGGACGTGGCGTTGATCTGGCCCATCAGCGACTGGATTTGCGACAACCGCCCGGCGGCCGATTTCATCGCGTCCTGCAGCAGACCCTTCTGTTGGTAGGGCTGGGCGAGCGTGGCCTGGCAGGCGGTGCGGGCATCGCCGGCAAGGTCCATGCAGTTGTAGAGCATGCCCGCGTCGCGCAGTGCCTTGGCCGTGCCGTTCAGGCCCGAGTACCCCGACGTGTTAATCGCGTTGAGGTAGGTGTAGGCCTCAGCCGGTACGTAGTTCTTCAGCATCGGGTTGTTGAACACGTTGCCTAGGTTGCGGATGCCGTTGATGCTGTTGAGCTGGTCCTGCAGCTGGGTGATCTGCTGGACCTGGTTGCTGATCTCGGTGACATCGTTCAGGACCTGCAGGATGGTCTGGATCAGGTTGGCGATGTCGATGACGGGGATGCCCTGTGCGCGGGCGCTCCCTGCACCGAGGCTTCCGGCAACGAGGACAGCGGCGGCAGCGGCCTTCAGACGAGTCTTCATCTCACGCTCCTTCAACTGGTTGATGACTACGCTCTGCCGCGCAGCGCGGCGAGCTTGTAGGCGGCGGTCTTCACCGCGCCGTATCCCTGTCGGACCACAGTCCCCGCGCCGGCGGCCATGGCACCGGCTGCGCGCCCCGTGGCAGTGGCTGCAGCGCCCGTGGCGTGGCCTGCGGCGTAGGGCAGACCGGCACCGGCACGCACGACTCCGCCGGCTGCACCCGCGGCACCGGCGCCCCTTGCAGCGGAGGCGGAACGCAGGCCCGAGACCATCATGGCGTTCTGGATCATCTGGATGCCCTGCTGGACGGCGGCACCGCCGGTGAGTGCAGAGGCAAGACTCGGCGCCTGGAAGCAGATGATGGCCATGAGGATCATTAACACGCAGTAGCGCGTGGCCTCGCCCAGGACGTTGAAAGTGCCGCCGAGGAACCCACCACCGTCGATGATTGCCTTGAACATGGCCGCACCCATGTACGTGCTCAGGCCGAGCGCAAAGAAGGCAAACCAGGTGAGCACCACGGAGTTGAGAACCATGGAGAGCCAGCTGTCGAAGAACCTGGCCGTAGGTCGCCACGCGAGGCAGAGAATGAAGAGTGGGCCAATCGCGATCACGAATGTGAGGAACAGCTTGGCCAGCGTCACCACGAACAGCCCGATGCACAGGAAGCAAACTGAACCGATGGAGAAGATCGCTGCGGCCAGCACGAGATCGAGGCGAAACATGCTGGCCTCTTTCATGATGTCTGCGACCTGGGCGCTGGCGTCGTCGTTGAACTTGTCGAGCAGCACGTAGGGCGTAGAAACGGTTGCTGGATCAACCCCAGTTGGAACGAAGGTCGACGCAACTCCCATGGCCAGTGCATTGGCGGTGTCCGACACGTTCGAGATGTAGAAGCCGGACTGGAGCGAAAAGGCCAAGACCAGGCCGATCTTGAAGACCTTCCACATGAAGATCGGCAACGTCTCCGAGACCTCGTTGCGCAACACGGCCCAGCCGTACAAGGCGACCCATATGGTCATCGCTGTCAGCGCGATCGGTGCGATGGCAGTCATGAGGGTCGACACCACGCCCAGCACGTAGGTGCTGAGGATGGCGTCGAACTTTGCACCGACCCAGGCAAACATGGCATTGACCTCCTACTGAACAGCGTCGAACGGCAGGTTGGCGGGTGGCCGCGCAAACATGTTCACGCACTTGCTACCCAAGTCGGGGAACTGGCATTGAAGCCAGTTGGTCCCGGACTTGACCACCCAGAGGCGAGACAGCTTTGTAGTTCCATACGTCGACTTGCGGCATGTGCCCGGCCGCGCATAGGCCTCGGTGCACTCGACGAGCCCTTCGTTGGTCTCGACCATGTGCCACGGGCCCGCGTTGCATCCCGCATCGGCGTTGCAGGGCTTCGTGCTTCGGATTGGGCCGGTGGCCGGGAGTGGTGCAGTCTCGACGCGCTTGGTCCCATCGGGCACCACCTTGACGGCCTCGTTGCCCTTGACGAACTGCGCGCTGGCGGTGGTGGCAGCGAGTGCCAGCGCGACCAGCGCGAGGAGATGACGAACAGCTTTCATGCGGCTCTCCGAGAGGTGCGAAACCTCCGATCCTGAACCTCACGAAGCAGCACGGGAAGCCATTGAAACGGATCGTTGCCATGCCGTTCGCGCACGGCGTCGAGCAGGGCCACGTTGTCGGTGGTGGCCGAGAGCACGGTGATGAAATCCTCGAGCCCGGCCAGGTCAAGCTCGCAGATCGCGCTGGAATGACCCTGCTTGACCAGGAAGCGCCGGCCGCCCTGCGCGCCGAGGCTGCGCACGATGTCGAATTCGGCCTGCGTCAGGCCGAAGCCGTCGATGTATTCCTCGCGCACCGCCTCGGGGTTGGCGAGGAAGATCTTGGTCACGCTCTGCTCGATCATCGTGCGGCCGATGGGATGGCGAAGTACGTCGGACGGGCTCTGCGTGTCGAAGATGCCCAGCCCGTTCTGCTTGCGGATCGTCTTCTGCTTCTGCTTGGCGAAGTCGCTGAAGATCTCGTGGTCCAGCGCCTTCCAGAACTCCGAGATCACGTAGATCAGGCGCTCGCCGTTGACGAGTTCCTCCATGACCTGCAGCAGGTACATCATCACCGGCGTTCGGACCTCGGGCAGGTCGAGGAACTCGGTGGTGTCGAAGCCGATGACGCTGGCCGCGTGCAGGTCGAGCAGGCGGTCGTCGGCCTGGTCGAAGACCCACCCGAGCGCACCGCCCTGGCACCAGCGGCCGAGCCGCTCGAACAGGCTGTTCTCGCCCGCCTTGGGCAGGTTCTGCCGCACGGTCGAGAAGCGGCGCAGCGGGGCCGGCATCATCGCCACGGCCTTGACGGCATCGGCGATGGCACGCTCGTCGGCCGGCAGCAGCGGCATGGCCGGTGTGGCGATGCAGGTGCGGATCAATTGCTCCCAGAACTGGATGCGCGCCGGTGTCGGGTCGCGCTGCAGCGGGTTGCAGCCGGTGGGCTTGCCGGCTTCGAGCGTGAAGTAGCGGCCACCCAGGGCTCGAATCGCGATCTCGCAGCCGCGGTCCAGGTCGAAGAGAACCATGCGCGGCGCCGGATCCCACTTGCGCGTGAGCGTCAGCAGGAACATCTCCAGCGTCGTCTTGCCGACGCCAGTCGAGCCGATGATCAGCGTGTTGCCCGGTAGCTTCTTGTCGGCGGAGTCTTCGCCCTCGGGGCTGCTGTGCAGGTTCAGGTAAAAGGGCTGGCCCGAGGGGGTGCGCAGCAGTGCCAGCGCCTCACCCCAGGGGTTGCCGTCGCGTTTTCCTCGCGCGAAGTTGTGGCCGCTGGACAGCGCTGCAAAGGCGCGGGACGACAGCTTGGCATCCCGGGGCCGCCACTGCCAGTTGCCGGGCATCTGGGCGAACCAGGCGGCATCGGCCACTAGGTCGACAGGCGACATCTGCAGGCTGGAGGCTTCGCTGACAGCCCCGATGGCCTGCGCCGCCCGGCGGCCGGCATCGGCCACGTCATCACCGAACACGACCAGACTGTAGTGGTACTCGCCCATGCAGAACTGGCCGTCGCCGAGTTCGTTGAGGGCCACGTCCATCTCGGCAATTTGGCTGGCGACCACGTCGTCGCTGGCGATCAGTTGGTCGCGCTGCAGTTCCAGCGCCCGCATGGCCTCTCGCCGCGGCAGGATCGAGAAGCTCTGGGTCTCGATGAACTCGCTGGCCTCGTAGAGCAGCGCGTTCAGGATGCCCGGCTCGACGGCGTCGGCGTACTCCTTGATGTCGACCAGGGCCGCGTAGCGGCGTTGGTCGCCCTGGCGCAGCTCGAGCTTGTCGCCGCCGAAGGACAGGCGCGTCGTCGGAAGTGTGCGATACAACGGGCCTGCAACCAGGGGGATGGCGCGCCAGCATCCGTTGACGAGGTAGCCGAGGAATTCGGCCACCTCCGAGTAGCTCCGCCCGCGCCGCTGCCGGGTGCCGAGCAACCGAGGTCCAAAGCCACGCAGCACGCGCCCGACCAGCGCCGAGCGCTCTTCCATGACTCGCACCGCATCGGCCTGCGCGTCAGCGATGATTGCGCGCGTCCGCTGGGTCGATTGCAGCGCGCGACTCATGCGCGAGGCGTTCGGCCGGTACACGAGGGTCAGATAGAGTTCGTTGCTCATCATCCGTCGCTCGCCCAGCTTTGCCTGGTAAGCGCGCGAGAGATCGCGGGCAAAGCCGGGCTGCGAGGGATCCTGCAGCGCATCGCCGACGAAGCGGTGCAGCCGATGCGTCCATACGGCCCACTGGCCGCCCGCCAAATTTCGCAGCAGGCTGCAAAGCGCCTCGTGCCGCTCGGCGATGAGGTTCTCGTCCGAGCATTCGAACGGAACGCCCTCCAGCCGCCAGACCCGTAGGTAGTCGCCGCCACGGGTGATCACATCGTGGGGACCGACCAGGGACGAGAACGGCACGAAGCGTGCGAGCGGGTTCTCGGTCCGGGCCTGGGCCCAATGCCGCGGGCGAATACCCCTTCGCGCGAGGCGGGCCGTGGGCCCATTGCCATCAGACATGCCAAGCATCGTGGGCTCCTCGGTAGAGGGTCGGCGCATAGCTGCGCGCACGCCAGAAGCGGCGGTTGCGGTCACGCAGGCGCAGCTTCAGGGCGACGAACATCTGCCTGAACCGCTGGTCGTCCTTGGTCGTCACGAAGCGCATCCATGCCAGCGCGGGCAGGAGGGCTGCGACCACGGCCATAGCGATCCACCAACTCACCAGCGTGCCGCCCCACAGGATCAGTAGCATGCCGCCACCGAACAGCACGACCAACGGCACGAGCGGGATGCCCAGCTTCATGGCGGGCCGGGTGGCACCCTTGTAGATGGCTTCGGCTTGCATGGTCTGGCCTCGGGGGGCCGTCAGGCGACGATGTAGCTCGCGAAGGCCGCCGCGCCGCCGATCAGCGTGCCGCCGATCAGCACATTGGCCACGTCCGCCAATCGGGCTCCCTGGAAGATCATCTTGAAGCCGGCCCAGATGATCGCGATCGTGACCACCGCGATCGAAATCGTCACCAGGATGGCGTTGACGTTGGTGACCGTCGTGTTGATCTTGTCGAAGCCTTGGGCAGTGACGATTGCGGGAACGATCGCAGGCAATGCCGTTGCAGCGGCAAGGCTGCGGCGACGGTTCGGAGCGGTTTGCTTCATGGTGACTCCTTGGGCATGGCGAAACTCGGTGAAGGCCGCGCGGCAGCCGTGGCCACCCGGCGCACGTAGCCGTGCTCGAAGCCGGTGACGAAGTTGCCGCTGTAGTAGCAGGACAGGGCCTGACGCAGCACCGGTTGGGGGACCGATTGCGCGGCGCCTTCGTGCGGCACGACGCGCGTGAAACATTCGACGAGCACCGCCTGCATCGCAGCGAGGTTGGCGCAGGGATCAAAGGCGTCTTCGGTGCTCAGGCCCAGGCGCTCGAAGTTGCGCACGTTGATCTGCGCAAGGCCGAGGCTGAAGTTCCAGCCGCCGGCCTGCAGGGCCCGAGCCGTCGCAACGGCCTCTGCCCGATGCCGCGGTTGCCTGACCAGGGCACCGCCGACCACGCCGATCGCGTACGGGTTGAACGCGCTCTCGACGGCGACCAATGCCCGGGCCGTGCCGACATCGACTTGCGGGGCGCAGGTCGTGGCCAGCGCGAGGAACAGCGTGATGTCCATGGCCGGCCTCAGGGATTCGGGTCTGCTGGCACCGTTGGCGGCCACGAGGCCAGCCACGTGGCGTAGTCATCATCGAAGCGTGTGTCCCAGGTGCCGAGCTGGGTCTTGGCGGCTGGACTGAACTCGGTCACCGAGTCACCGGCCATGCTCCACCAAGTGCGGGCGAACGGAGCGCCGTTGATGGAAACGGACACCGCGCCAGCGTAGTCGCAGGAGTAGATCGGTCGACTCGGGCCTTCGAAGACGCGGGTGTACTGCGGCGGGCAGTTCGACGGCGCGCGCGCCCACGCGTGGCTTGCCGTGTTGCCGGCACCGGCCATCGCGCACGTCGGAAACGGTTTGCCTCTGGCCAGGTCCCTGAGCACCTGGTGGATCGGCGGCACGCACTGCGGGATCGAGCGCCAGCTCGGCGCAGCGAAGCACAGCAGCACGAGGCAACCGTCGACCGCCTTCGCCGGCATCGGGGTCCACGTGGTCACGAAGGTGACGATCGCGAACAGCGCCCTTGCCGATGCGCTTGCGACAAGGTCGCTGCGGGCGCGAAGTCGATTGGCTCGACCCTGCGCGTGGTCTGGATCGGTCAGGAGGTTCATGGCGTCTGATCCGGGTGCAGGTCCGATTGGAGGAGCTTCACTCGACGCCTCGGGTGGCGCCGTGAGGAAACTCTAGGATCGAAATCGCCGAGGCCATGTGCTGGATTCGGGGCCGTTTCTAGCAAGTCGACAGCGGTCAGGCGAGCTGCCGGCCCCCATGACGTCTGCTTGCGCACGCGTGGGCCTGCCACCGATGCATCCCGGCCAGAGCAATCATCGAGGCACTTGCGGCAGTCGATCAGATGAGCCCGTAGAGCTTGCCCAGCCGCACGGCGTCGCGACGATTGGCCACGCCCAGCTTGCCGTTCAGTCGCTGGAATCGACAGTCGATCGTCTTCGCTTCGGTGTGCAGCGCGACGGCGATGACCTTGCTGCTGTGGCCGTGGGCTTCGTACCGAAGCAGCGCGAGGTCGCCATCGGTGATGTGTGCGCGTGCGATCAGCGCCCGCTTGAGCCGCTGATGCCACCAGTCGTGAAGTTCCATCGCCAGGCCCCGCAGCAGTGGCTTGACATAGGCGAAGCCATCGTCGTCGAAGTAGCCGGCAGTCGCGGATCCGATGCACAGGACACCCACTCGCGACTGACCTGCTGACGAGGGGGCGGGAACGATGACGGCCGACCGGAAGCCATACTCGGCGGCAGCCTCGACGACGATCCGTTGGCGGGATTCGTCGGGCGCCATGTCGCTCGTGCGAATCGGGTCGCTGGACTGCATCGCATGGTGCAGCCAGGGATCGTCGGCGCACCAGCCATGACGCGCGTATGCGGCGCCCCACAAGGGGTTGCAGGCCAGCAAACACCGGTACGACGAGAGTGTCGCGTCATCACGGATGAAACTCGTGAACGTCGCCTCGTCGGCACCCAGCCGTTCGATCGTCAACCTGAGCAGCCCGATGGCTTCGGCTTCATCGGCTGCCACTCCGATGCGCGCCACTGTTTCGCAAACCTGTGCAGTGCAGTCCACCGAACGCGTGCGTTCGAGCAGACTGAGCGGCTCACCGTTTGGCGCGCAGGATCTCATCACCGTGACGCCGCAGGCGGCTGTACAGGACAGGGTGGTCGAAGCGAACCGGATCGGCTTCGCACCAGCGCAGGAAGCTGTCGATGCTCTCGAACACGATCGATTGCACGATGTGCGCATGAAGGGGGCGGCGCTGCGTGCGCTCGACGTAGAGGCCTGCGGCGGAAGCCTTCAGCACGAAGGCGAGGGCGCCATCGTTGCTGGTCAGCGCGAGCTGATCGGACCGATGGCGATCCGTGGCCTCGACCACCGCGGCTGCTTTGGCCGAGCCCAGCCGTTGCCGTCGCGCGTGCAGCACCGCTGCCTTGGGGCCGAGCGGTCGTGCCGCATCCGATGCCTGGGCCCGGCGTGGGCGCCGGCGCATGGCGGACGACTCCGTGGACGGTTTCTGCTCGGGGTTCATTCGTGTTGCCATCCTTCGCTGGAGGCGTACGAGCGCTCTGCGCGCCGGCAATGCGTTGACTTGTCGCAGAGATCGGCGCACCGAATGTCGTTGAGAAGAGTGAATGAACTCATCTTGCGCACTCCCGATATCCCATCGCACCCAGGGTAGCGGCTGCGAAGCCGCCATGGCTGAGTCGCTGCGTCGGTCGTCACAGGTCCGACGGTCAGGTCAGCGTAGAGAGGGGGCCAGCAAGCTGTCAACGATTTGCGCCAGCCGCGGCGAAAACTTGCCTCGCTGCAGAAACGCTAAACGGGCGCGTCGCACAGCTCGATGGGATCCGCTCCTGCCTTCGCCTGGCTCTTTCAAGCCGCGCGGTGGGCGCGGCTTGAAGCCGGTCGCGAGTCCGGCCGCACCCTATGCGGTGGATTCCAGGGCTGCGCTTGCCATCAGCGCAGCGAGCAGCGACATGGCCTCGTCGGCTCTGGCCGCGGGCACGAACAGGTGGTCGTGGTGGTAGGCGGCTACCGCGTTGCAGGGGATGCCGGCCTTCGCAAGGCCGGCGGCCACCGTGGCGAGGAAGCCGATGGCTTCGAGTGAGGAGTGAACCATCAAGGTGATGAGCCTGGCCTCGAACACATGCGGCACGTCCGCACGGTCGGCCTGGGATCGCTCGACGATGGCCGTCAGACCTTCCGTCTCCCTGAAGGTGCAGATCGGACTGATGCCTGGTGGGAGGCTGAAGTCCGCAAAGCTGCAATAGACGAATCTCTCCGGGTGCAGTTGCGGCGCCATGTGGCGTTGCAGTCTCGCCAGGTTGCATTCACCAATCATCCGACGTCCTCCTAAGGCGGCTCAGGTGTCATCCGGCTTGTACTGTTGATTATCGTTATTCGCTGGCGCTGCGAAGCGCCGCTCGGACACCGCAACCCGGTGCGTCGGCGGGCTGACGGCGTCACCCGCCGCCGGCATGTTTAGCGAAGTTGCCGGGCCTGCAAAGTTCCTAAACGTGGTCGGACGGGACAGATCGCCTGATACGGTTTGGTCCGAGATGGAACTTGCGGGTCAACCGACCTCACGGTTTCTGCACCAAGTCGCGTTCGGCGTGTCGAGCGGGAAGGGAGTTTCCAGAATGGATCCGCATTCGGAAGTCCTGGCGGACCTGGCTGAGCTACGGTCCCAGTTGCGAAACCGCGGCGGTGCGCACCGCGACCTGCTTCGATTGAACCCGGTGCGTCCGTTGCTGGACCTCGGCGTCGACTGGCTCAGCATCCTCGCCAGTGTCGCCGTCGTCCTCTGGCTGGGCCCCTGGTTGGCGCCGCTGGCGGTGTGCGCGATCGCCAATCGACAACGCGCCCTCGGGAACATCCTGCACGATGCAGGTCATCGCAACCTGTGGCGCGACCGAAGCCGCAATGACCTGTTGGCGCGCGCCCTGGTCGCACCATTCCTGTTTGCGAGCCTGACGAGCTATCGGGCGACCCATTTCAAGCATCACCTTGCGCTCGGGGACCGCCGCAACGACCCGGACTTCCTGCCCATCCAGGCCCCTCCACCACAGCACTGGCTCGGCAGCTACGGGCGCAACCTGTGTTCATGGCGCGCCTGGTCGGGCTCCGTCACTGGCCATCTGGCCGCGCGCGACGTGCGGACTTCGAGCAAACTGTTCATCGTCGGCTGGTGGGGCGTCGGGCTGGCCTTGATGACGGCATTGACGAGCAACTCGTTCACGACCGACTTCGTGTCCCTATGGTTCGTGGCCAGGGCGACGGTCTTCCACCTGATCACGACGTTTCGCGAGATGTGCGACCACTTCGGATTGCGGCCCGGGGGTGTCTTCACCTACACCCGTGACATGGCCAGCCACAGCTTCTGGCGTCCGTTCTTCCACCCGCGCAACAACGGCTACCACCTGACGCACCATCTGATGCCGGCCGTTCCCTACTACCGGTTGCCGGCAGCCCACCGCCTGTTCCGCGAGACGCCGGCATACCGGTCCAGAGCACAGGTCTGCCATGCCTACTTTTCGGGAGAGGGTGCAGTGACCCGCGCTTGGCAGGCTGGGGCGCGCAGATGACGCAGCGGGTGCTGGGCAGCCTGCAAGTGGCGGCTTTGCTGGTCTCGGCCAGCTACGGCATCGGCTTTCTGTTCGGCTCGGGCGAACTGGCGATCCGGCACGGAATGGCCGGCAGCGTTTACGGGGTCGCGACGGCACTCGGGATGCTGGTCCTTGCCTTGTTCGCCAAGAAGCTCTGGACGGCCGGCGTTCCGGTCTGGGACCTGTTCGGCCAGGCCTATGGCCAGCGGATTCAACGCGTTGTCGCGCTGCTGTCCCTGGTCTGGATGGCCGGTGTCCTCGCCGCGCAGATCCAGGGCGGCGTGGCCGTGGTCCGGTTGCTAGGACTGTCGGGTCCGTTCGGCTGGGTCGTGGTCCTGGGGCTCATCTATGCGGCCTCGCGCCTGGATCTGAGAATCGTGTCCGGTGTGTTTGCCATGTGCCTGCTGGCGAGCGGCTTGGTGCTCGCCTATGCGCTATGGGCCGCCGATGGGATGGACCGCTACGTCCACGCCGTGCCGGCGTTTGTGCGCGACCTGGTGACCTTCAGTCCGATGAGACTGGCAGCCATGTCACTGGCGGTGAGCATCCTGGTCTGCACCGGGGCCGACTATCACCAGTTCGTGCTCGCGGCGCGCCGCCCCTCGGCCGCGATCGTGGGCTGCATCCTGGCCGGTCTGGGCCTGATCCTGATCGGTTTTTTGCCGCCGACCGTCGTCGTGGCCATGAGCCGCGCCGGCGCGCTTGACGGTCTTGCCGACGCCAAGCAGGCGGTGCCGTTTCTGCTGGCCCGGATGGCGGGATCCATCGGCCCGGGGATCGACAAGCTCATGCTCGTCGCACTGTCGGCGGCGGCCCTCGGTTCGGGTGCGGCAATCCTGCGCGCCATGAGCAGCGCGCTCGCATCGGCGCTGCCCGGACAGCGCCGAGCGTCGCATCCGGCGCTCGCGACGGTGGCCCTCGCCATCGGCGCCAGCGTCGCTGCACGTGAGCAGGGCATTGTCGAGACGATGGTGTCGGTCAACGTCATCTACATCGCGAGCATCGCTGTCACCTTTGCGGCCTTGCTTCGAGGTGCGGTGATGCCGAGCGCCCAGGCCGGCGCCGTCATGGCGGCGGGGTTCTCGCTATCGTTTGCTGCTTACCTGGCGGGTTGGGCCGGGTGGCTGACCGACGGCGCCGATGTGATCTCGCTCGGAGGTGGGCTCGGCGCGTCGGCGGTGGCTTACCTCGTCTGGCCCGGCAGTGGCCTCATCGGCGTCTCCGGCTCTCGACGCTGACGGTCGCCGTGGTACCGGGCAGAGGGTGGCCCCGAGTGCTCCGTGGGCAGGAGTTGACGGCGGGCCTCGCTCACGACCAAGGTGGTGATCTCGCGTGCCAGGGATGGTTCCAGGTCCCAGTGATGCCAGTACAGGTCGACCATCACGGGCTCGTCCGGTGCGATGTCGACCAGGCGCCCATCGTCCACCAGCGAACGGGCCTGCGAGTTGGGCACGAGGCCGTAGCCCACCCCCATGCCGATGCCTTCCAGCAAGGTCAGCGGGGAGGGCAGGTAGTGTCTTGCATAACTCTCGATGGAGAAGCCGAAGCGCCGCTGCAGGAACTCGTCGTGCAGCGAGTCCTTGCGGTTGTAGAGCACCGCTGGCGCGGCGAGGACGGCCGGCACGGTGAGACCCTCGGGGAAGAACTCATGCGCAAACGCCGGATTGGCGTAGCAGCGGTACTCCATGGCGCCGAGGCAGTCGGCTAGGAAGCCGGCGGCGGCCCGCGCGCCGGTGGAGATGCAGCCGACGACTTCCCCTCGAGCCAGGCGAGCGGAGGTGTGGTCCTGATCGTCCGTGACGACCTCGAGCGCGACACGGCGCTCCAGCAGCAGTTTCTGGAGCACCAGGGGGAACCAGGTCGCCAGCGAGTCCGCATTGACGGCGATGGCCATCGACACGGGAGCATGGGGCTTGGGCGTCGGCATCAATTCCTGCAATGCCGCGCCTTCGAGCATGCGCAGGGCCTTGACGTGGCGCAGCAGGATCTCGCCCGCCGGCGTCGGGGTGATCGGCTTCTCGCGCAGCAGAAGTACCGTTGCCAGCGATTCCTCCAGCGCCTTGATGCGCTGCGATACCGCACCCCGTGTGACGTTGAGTACGCTGGCCGCGCGCTCGAAGCTCTGCTCCTCGGCCACCGTTGCGAACGTCTCCAGCTGATCGCGATCGAGCATTTGAGTCCCTCCCGGAGTCGCAGTGGGTGTATGCCAATGCGTCCCTCGATTCGGAACGCCGATGCTGTCGTTGTCTACCAGCGGGGTGTATCGAGCATGTGACGATGGTTACCGTGTGGTCCACCTGCGGGACACGGTGGGCGGTTGGATGCATGAGGGCCCCGCCTCGCGGGCCCTGGCCATCGGCCGCTCTTCGGGATGCCTCCCTTCGATCGGCCGCAATCCGCGTCGGACTCGTTGAGTCGCCGCGCATTCGCCGCTCGCCTTCCGTGCGAACCGTAGCGCCGCGCGCGTGGGCGCCAGGGCCTTTCGCGGCATAAACGGCGGCCTTCCCGCCGCGGTTTCACTCTGGCGGGCCCCTGCCATTTATTCCACGCTGCCCTGGCGCCCGCGCTGCAGCGCGGCGCTGTCGGTCACGCACGGCGACCGACGAATGCGGGGCAGAACTCAGCTCAACACCGCACCAAACGCCGAGGGATCAACAGCCGAATCCGGCTCCCTCGGAAATTAGGGCAGGTGCCGTTGATGTTGGAAGGGCCACCAGATACTGACACCAATCGAGTCGGACACGAAACGTGCGGGGACGAGGGCATCGAGGACGCAAGGGCTCGCGGGAAGGCGCTGCTGCCGGCGGCGTGGCGCTACCCGCCAGGTTGACAGGATCAGGCGGGCGGATTGAAACGCCCGCCAACATCAAGGGGAGGTGAATCATGTGGCTGCTGCTTGCACGGGCGCCACCAGCAGACGTGCCGTACTGGCCCGGCCGGCGCTGGCTTGCGGCTGTCGATGCACTTGCGTGGCCACTGCTGTGGGTGCTGGTGTTCAGCCACGCACCGACGCCGGTGGGCGTTGCTGGGCCGTTCGTGGCTGCGACGGCGGTGCTGTGTACCTTGGGGCGATTGCGCAGGGCGCTGTGGGCTAACCATCGCTACCGGTTCACGACCTGGCGCTGGGGTCGGATCGTGGCCGGTTTGCTGTTGCTGGGCGTGGTGCAGAAGCTGATGCTGTCGGCGTGACGGTGTCTCTGGGTGTCGCACTGCCGAAGCGAGCCGGGTCGTGCAGCGGCGCAAGCGTATTGCGCCACACCTTGCGTCGCCGACTGCGGGGGTGCTTGGTTGGGAAGGCGTACCGCGGTCGGTAGATGCCGGCTCGGCTGTGGCCGAGTGGGCTGCTGCCGGTTCGATGGACGCCGATCTAAGCTTTTCGAGCTTTCTCGAACTCTACCGGGCACCCATGCCGAGCTCTTCAAGTGAAGTTGGAATCCGAAGCACCTCGCATGCCGCGTTCGCCAGCGTGATGCAAATAGCTCTAAGCAAGGCCCATTTGGCTGGCACGCGCTACCGCTGCGCCGCGACTGCGGACGCCTAGCTTGCTGTATAGATTGTGCAGATGCCATTTGACGGTGGCCTCTGAAACCAGCAGCGCATCGGCCAGCGTGCGATTGTCGAGGCCCGATTGCAGCAGTCGCAGCAGTTCCACCTCGCGGCCGGTCAGCCGCTCCGCCCGCTCCTTCGGGACGTCAGCGACCGTGATTGAGCCTGGTCGAGGGCTGTGGGATTCTCCTCGCAGATGGCACGCGAGCCACGTCTGGAGCTCGAGCTTCTGTCGCAGGTCCGCAGCCGCTGCATCCGGCCGACGTACGATGATGGACTCGAGAACGGGCAGGAGCGCACGTCCTGCCGTGACGATCGGATAGGCATGGAACTCCGCAGCGGCTGAAGTCAACGCGCAATCGAGCTGACGTGCCGCTTCCTTCCGCTGGCCGCCGTTCCAAAGCGACACGGCGCGATTCGCGGTGACGGCGAGGAAGAAGCCACCGCGAGTCTCTGCGCCGCGGGCCTGTTGCAGCAGCGTCAGCATGCGCGTGGCGGAGCGCGGATTCTCTTCCGCAATCCAGAAGCGTGCCTCGAGCAGCTTTAGAGCGTCGCGCTGCGTCCGGAATATGCCGGTACGGTCGGCAGCGTCGCCTCGCAGCTTTGCTCTTTGTGCCGTGTCGTTGGCACCGGCGATGTCGCCGGCCGTCAACTGCAGCGAGGCCTCCTCGATCGATAGCGCAAAGTACAGGCGGAGGTGCTGCTCGCGCAAAGCTGCATCCTGGCCCTGCTGGAGTATCTGGCGCGCAAGGTCGAGATGACCCAGGTGCGCGTGCAGCCGCGCCTCGTTGCGCACTGCGACGAGTTGTGGTTCCACCGGACCGAAGATCTCCTTGAAGGCCCGACCGCCTCCAATGAAATTCGGAGCTTTCTCGAAGTCGCAACGCTGGATAGCGATTTCGGCATTGAGCAGCGCCGCAAGACCCGCCACATAGCTCTTCTGGCCCAGCCCGAGCCCTTGCGAGTCTTGCTGGACACGTTGGCCGAACCTCTCGGCCTCGTAAAGCCGACCGAGTTCGACATCGACCAGGCCGTGGAGAAAATCGCCCCAGGCAGAGAGATACGCCGCGTCTGCGCGATGTCCGTACTCATGAGCCGCCACTGCCGCTTCCCTGCTGCGCTCAAAGTCGCGCTTTGCGAAATAGCCGTAGCTCAGGCAGTTGGAGAGTGTTGCGATAAGGAATGGCTCGGTTTCAGGAACCTTTGGGCGCAATTCGGTCGCGCGAGCTAGGCAGTCCTCGATGTCGTCCGCGCAGGCATGAGTGGCTGCCTGCAAGTTTCGGGTCCAGAGCTCGAAACGGTCTCGCTCGGCCTCCGACAGGTCCCAGCGATCGGGGTGGTTTCCGGAAAGTTCGGCCAGGACCTGTTGCGAGATTTGCATGGCTCGAGCGGTGTCGCGCGAAAACGCGCAAGACCAAGCGTGACTCAGGAGGATCTCCGGCCGGCGGCCGTGAAACTCCGGCGGCAATCTGCGCATCCAGTCCAAAACGGTGTAGTGATCGCCGCGAAAAAGCGAAGCGGTCGGGGCATGTCGGGCGATGAGTATGGCCGCCTCATCGAAATGCTCCGCGTCCAGGGCGTAGCGGATGGCTTCTGCCGCCTGCCCGTTCGCTTCGCACCATTTCGCAGCCCGGTGACAGATCTGACGATACTCGTCGGGCTCCGTCCTTCGGAACTCGCTCTGGAGGAACTCCGCGAACAGGTGATGGTATCGATACCACTGGCCGTCGCGATCCAAGGCGATCAGGAAGAGGTTGGCCCGGCCAACGTATTCCAGCAACTCGTCGCTATCCGGCTGACCGGTTGTGTCTCGGCAGAGGTCCCGGCACATACGACGCAGGGGTGAGGTCTTCAAGAGAAACGAGCGCACGGATTCCGGTTGGGCGTGTATCACACTCTCAACCAGATAGCGGGTCAGATCCCGGTCACGGCCGGAGAAGGTCTTGATCAACTCGCCCGCCGGACCCTTGTGCCGGCGCAGAGCGAGCGCAGCGAGTTGCACGCCGGTAGGCCAGCCCTCGGTCGATTCGAGCAAAGCGCCAAGGTCTTCCGGTGACAATTCAAGTCTGTGATACCGCCTCAGGAATTGATCTGTCTGAGTCGTGTCGAAATAAAGCTCCTCTTGGCCGACTTCGGTCAGTGCGCCAGAGACTCGCAGCCGAGCCAGCTGCAGCAGCAAGCTTGAGCGACTAGCAATCACCAGGCGCATGGTGCGCGGGAGGTGCGTGATCAGCTTGTCGAGAAAACGCAGAGTGCGTTCGTCGGTAATGTGTTGGAAATCATCGATGAACACGGCGCCCGTAGCGGCCACGCTGGCAAGGCGACCCACCAGGCGATCGAAGAGCCGATCGAAATCCCGGACGGGGTTGGCCTCCAAGGCGGTTAGCTCGTCTCGTGCGAACGAGGGCTCGATCGAGTTGAGTGCGCTGATGAAGTAGATCGCGAACGTGGCGGGGTCGTTGTCCTCAGCTTCCAGGCTCAACCAGCACGTGCCGATCCGGCGTTCCTCGAAGGCTGAGTGAAGTTGCGTCATCAGGGTTGACTTGCCCGAGCCAGCTGCCGCAACGATGGCGGTAACCGAGCTGTGGCGTGCATCGTCGACCTGCTTGGCGATCAAGGACTCTCGAAAGATCGCACGCGGGTCTTGAGCTGGCGGGACGAGTTTGGTCGCGACCAAGCCATCCAACAGCAGCCCTGCAGCCGATGTCGACATATCCCGCCTCCTTCCGGCAATGTGGGGACACATCTGATCCCCGTCCATGATGTGCATCCATCTGATCCCGACACGAGGCAGTTTACCCAACCTTTGGTGGGGGAAAATGGCATAGATGGCGGCCTTTCGTTACAGGATGCCCCATCGAAAGATTGGTTTTTTACAGAGTGCCATGCGGACAATTGGAGGCATGCGGCGAATCGATCGCGGCCTTCGGCCCGGAGTCTTTCGGGTGTAGAGGTACTACATGGCACTGCTTGATTGGATGGACGGGCCGGAGACCACCAGGAACTGGATTCCTGAACTTTTGGAGGTGGATCGCCAATCCCCGCTGGGGATGTCCGGCGGGTTGGGAGCGCTTGGCCTGCCACGTCCCGAAGCACGTCGTGCATCCCCTTCGGCAATCGGGATGCCCCTTGGTATTCACGTTGGCTTGCCGCAGGGTCTCCCGCCGGCAGCTACGCATCCGCTGCACTTGATCGATAGGCTGGTGGAGAAGGCTTTGCGCGATGCGGGAGACTGGCAAGGGGCCTTCCATGACCAGGTCGACGATCGTTCAATCCGCCCCGCCCGCTTGATCCGCGCCGTACTGCTGCAAGGTCTGTATTCATTGCGCTGCGACCACCAGCTGACGGAACAGCTTACCTACAACCTGCTCTATCGCTGGTTTGTTGGCTTGAACATTGACGATCCCATCTGGGATGCGGCGGCTTTCGCGCAAGCCCGCAAGGCCTTGCAAGGTTCCGCCGCCGGCGGAGCGGCATTTCGCAGCGTACTGAAGCAGGTGCGTGCGGTGGCCTTGCTGTGGTCCGTGCATTTCAACGTCGACGAAGGCTTCTTTGGTGTGTGGCTCGGACCGATTTCCCCACCGGTCCGCAAAGATCTTCCGCCCATCATTGCTGAGCAGACGGAAGCTTTGAGCGCCGCAGGTATATCCGTCATGCGAGGCTCGCGCAACAACCGGCTCGACAAGGCGCTCGCGGTGATCCTTCGACGAATCGGAGATTCCACCCTGACACCCGACGCGATCGCGTCAGAGGTTTGCGTGTCTAGACGCGCGCTCTATTCCTTGTTCAAGGAGCAGGGACTGACTCCGACCAAAGCAGTTCGCGATATTCGGCTAGAGCACAGTAAACGGGTTCTGTGCGACCCAGGGCAGCAGTTTCGCAAGATCACCGACGTTGCGCTGGACTTTGGTTTTGGTGACGTTGCCACGTTTTGCCGTCAGTTCAAGCATCGCTATGGGCTGTCTCCGCGAGATTTCCGCGCCACGGCATCCAGGCTCCAGGGAGGGGGTTGAACGACCCTGGGCCGCTGTCGGTCTGCGCAGCAGAGACAGCCATTCGTGGTTGCCGACACCGAGTACCTCGCTCATCAGGCCTCGACCATGCAAAAGTCGGACTTCGGTGCTCCGCAATCCCGGCAAGTCCAGGACTCGGGAATGTCCTCCCAGCGGGTGCCCGGCTCGATTCCCTCCTCCGGTAGGCCCAGAGCTTCATCGTATTCAAAGCCGCACACGAGGCAATACCACTTCTTCATCACAGTTCCTTCTCGGTGGGCTTACTTGCCAACCGAGCTGCCCTGCATGGGCAGGGTCGAGAGTTGGCTCTTGAGGTCATGCGAGCGCTTGACAAGGTACTGATGAACGGCTTCCACGTCCTCGAGCGTCAGCACATCCATCATTGCCGGCATGCCCTGGGATGCGTAGGCGCCTGCGAGGATGCCGGCGAATATCCGGTGCTTCTCCGCAGTGAGATAGCGCAAGTCGGGCAGTACGGAGCCCGCGATGGCATTGGGGCCGTGGCACATGCCGCAGTGGCCGTTATAGATGCTGCGGCCCCTGGCGACGGTCTCGTCGTCAGCCTTGAGCGCTGGCGGCTCTGGCAGTGTCGTGGGCGCGTCATTCGGCGGTGGTAGTGTCGCCATGCCGCCGAGCTTGTAGGTCAGGACACGGGCTTCCGGCCTTACTTTGGCTGGTTCGGAGAGCCCGCCGAGGATGACCGGAAACGCACCGCCCCAGCCCGCTGCGACGCTGACGTATTGCTCGCCTTTTATTTCGTATGTGATGGGCCCGGCCATGACACCAGTATTGGCCCGAGTCTCCCAAAGCTTCTCACCCTTCTCGGCAGAATAGGCGACGAATCGACCGTCGGCCGTGCCTTGGAACACGAGGCTACCCGCAGTACTCAGCGTGCCGCCGTTCCAGACGGTGACATAGCTCTGACGCCAAACTTCCTTTTGCGCGATGGGGTCCCAGGCCACGAGATGGCCCTTGTGAAGATCGACGATGCCCTGAAACTCCTTGGGATTCTCGGGGAACGCGATAGGCTGGGTTCCCATATGCCAGTTCCCTTTGCCGGAATAGGTCTGCGTCGGATCCGGCACGAACAGCGCGGCTGCTTCCTGCATCGGGATGTAGACCAGCCCGGTCTGAGGGTTGTAAGACATGGGCTGCCAGTTGTGCGCGCCCAGTGGTCCGGGCGAGACCAGCGCGGGTTTGGTCTTCCAGTCCGCTTCCGGGTTCTCTACCGGGCGGCCGGTCTTCATGTCGACGTGCGAGGCCCAGTTTGCCGGCGCGAATTTCTCCGCCGACAGCAACTCGCCCGTGACGCGGTCTATCACGTAGAAGAAGCCGTTCTTGGGTGCCTGCATCAGCACCTTGCGCACGCCCTCGCCGATCTTGAGATCGGCGAGGATGATGTGCTGGGTGGCGGTGTAGTCCCAGGTGTCGCCGGGCGTGGTCTGGTAGTGCCAGACGTATTCGCCACTGTCAGGCCTGAGCGCAACGATGGACGAGAGAAAGAGATTCGCTCCGCCGCCCGGGCTGCGAATGTGGCGGTTCCAGATAGAACCGTTGCCGACGCCGATATACAGAAGATCAAGTTCGGGATCGTAGGCCATCGAGTCCCACACCGTGCCGCCACCACCAAACTTCCACCACTGCTCGCCCTTCCAGGTGGGCAGTGCGATTTCCATGGCCTTGCCTTCGGCCGATTGCGTCGGGTCGCCCGGCACCGTGAAGAAGCGCCAGAGTTTTTTGCCGTTCTCGGTGTCGTAAGCAGTGACGTAACCGCGCACGCCAAATTCCGCGCCGCCGTTGCCAATAATCACCTTGCCCTTGATGATGCGCGGCGCGCCGGTGATGGTGTAGCTGCGGGTTCTGTCGACAACAGTGTCAACTTCCCAGGCTCTTGCGCCGGACTTCGCATCGAGCGCGATCAGGCGGCCATCGTAGGCACCGAAGTAGACCTTACCCTTCCATACAGCGACGCCGCGGTTGGCCACATCGCAACAGCCGTCACGGTCCTTGTCGCGCGGAACCTTGGGATCGTACTTCCACAGCTCTTTGCCCGTGACAGGATCGAGTGCGCTGACGATGGAAAACGCGCCGCTCACGTACATCACGCCATCGACGACGATGGGTGTGGCTTCGGTGGCGCGGTCCACATCGAGCTTGTAGGTCCACGCCAATCCCAGCTTGCCGACGTTGTCCTTGCTCACCTTCTTCAGCGGGCTGAAGCGCTGTTCACTGTAGGTGCGACCGTGGCTCATCCACGAGCCGGACTCCTTGTCTGCGTCAGCCATGCGCGCGCTGTCCACATCTGCAGCCATTGAAGCAGCAGCCGGTGCCGCGTCGGCCGATGACAGCTTGTCTACGTTCCTATTGCTGCTGACGCAACCGCAGAACATCGCGCAAGTCACCGGCAGCGTGAGGAGGGACCGAAACGTCATCATGCTTTCCTGAGAAAATGCTAAAAATTTCATGCACCAAATCTCCCTTCATTTCCACGTACGTTCGAGCGAAGTAAGGTCCCGCCGAGCGGCACCTTGGTACTGCATCCTCGGCTGCACCTGCGCGATTCGCGCGTTCCTCTACGGGGCGATCGGCCGTCGGCCGATCAGGGACTTTTGGGGCATCAGGTCGGTATAAGTGTCGCGAGCGAGATGGTCTCGTCCACGAGCTGCGCCGGATCGACCAGGGACCCAGCCGCCACCAATTTCTTCGCGATCAGGAACTCCTGCGTTCGGTTGACGGTGGTCGCGGCGACAACCTTGCCATCGCGAAGGCAAAATGCGGAAAAGTTGTGGCCCGCTGCGATGTCGCCGCGCACCACGAGATGGTCGAATCCCTCGGCTATGCCAACCATCTGCAGCTTCAGGTCGAACTGGTCCGACCAGAACCATGGCACGGCGCGATAAGGCTTCGCTTGACCCATCATCACATGGGCGGCTGTGCGCGCCTGCTCGATCGCATTGGGCACCGATTCGAGTCGAACGCGACGGCCAAGGAACTCGTTCGGATGGTTAGTGCAGTCGCCGGCAGCGTGTACATGCGGATCCGCGGTCTGCGTGAATTCGTCTACGACGATGCCATTCTCGACCGCAAGTCCCGCTTCGGCAGCGAGTTCAACATTCGGCAGAACTCCAATGCCAAACACCACGAGATCGGCTTCTAGGCGCGTGCCGTCACTGAGTCGAACGTGCGTTACACGCGGATCACCCTCGAGATCCAAAATTGTGGAACGCGTGCGCACGTCAACCCCACGTTCGCGGTGGACGCGTTCATAGAATGCGGACACCTCAGGAACCGTCGCGCGGGCCAGCACGCGATCAAGGCTTTCGAGCACGGTAACTTTGTGACCCATCGCGGTTGCGGAGGCCGCGACCTCCAGGCCAATGTATCCCCCACCAACGACCACAATCCGGCAAGTCTCTGAGCGGTTGCGGCGTATGGCATCAACGTCGGAGATCGTGCGCAGCGGAAACACGTTGGGCCGATCGGCGCCCGGCAAGGTGAGTGGCCGCGGGCGGCTGCCGGTCGCCAGCAAGAGCTTCGTGTACGGCAGACGTCCGCCACCCGAGAATTCGACATCTCGGGCAACCCGGTCAATGCAGATTGCACGTGCGGAGCTGAGGAACTTGATGTTGGCTTTGTCGAGACTCACCTGCGACACGAGTGTCAGTGAGTTGCGATCTGCCGCACCGGAGAAATAGGTCTTGGACAGCGGCGGGCGCCTGTAGGGCAGGTGCGGTTCGTCGCCGACAACAGTTACTTGCCCGGCGAACCCCAGCCGACGCAACTCGATCGCAGCCTCGCAACCCGCTTGGCCGGCGCCGATGATGACCACAGTGTCTTTGGCCTGCAATGAATTCATGTTGATTGGCGGCTGTTGGCGAAGTAGCGGCTGTGGGCGGCAAGCCCGCGCAGAACAAGACTCTTTGATGATGGGCCCGGCAAGCCATCCGCCAAAGTCGGTTCCGCGCGTCGTCATGCCAATCGCTCAGCCGTCGAGGCGGCACCTCGCGTAACGGCGGCAGCCCCTCGAAAGCAGAGCAGTTTCGCGATGCAGACGCAGACTGACTAGCTGTCGGCCTGCTGTGCTTGTGCGGCGCTGTCGGCGTCCAGCCTTACGAAGTCGGCCTTGTCGCGCACCGAGCAATCGGCGCAGGACCAATCCTCGGGCACTTTTTCCCACCGCGTTCCCGGCAAGAAGCCCTCGTGCTTGTCGCCGCGCTGTTCGTCGTACACATAGCCGCAGCCTGGGCATTGGTAGCGCGCCATATCAGCCTCCCGGCGGGACGTTTTCCCGAACGCCATACCGCGCGAGAATCTTTGCCCGCTTTGACGGCTCGATGTTGGCCTTGGTGATGTCACCGCCGTAGACCTCTAGCACTCGAGGATCCATCACTGTGCGCCACAGCGGCGGGAAGTAGGACAGGATGAAACAGGTCGGATAGCCGCCTGGCAGTTCAGGCGCCTTGTCGCTGCGCAGTACTTGGTAGCGCCGAGTAGGACGGGCGTGATGGTCGGAGTGGCGTTGCAGGTGGTACACCATGAGATTGGAGATCACGTGGTCGGCATTCCAAGAATGCTCCGGCCTGCAGCGCTCGTAACGACCATCAGGCATCTTTTGGCGCAGCAGGCCGTAGTGCTCGATGTAGTTGGAGGTGGAGAGGAACTGCCAGCCCCAGAACGTAGAGATCAGCAGGAACGGAATGAGGACAGCACCGAAGTAGGCCAGCGCGGTGCCGTAGAGCACGACGGTAACGGCGAAAGATTGAAGAAGTTCGTTCTCAATGCTCCAGGCACCTTTGCCTTTGCGCTCCAGGCGGACCTTCTCGTCGTGCCAGGCGCGGCCGAGGGCGCCGGGTATTTCCCTCAGCACGAAGCGGTACAACGACTCGCCGAAACGCGAGGATGCCGGGTCGGACGGCGTTGCCACGTCCTTGTGGTGTCCGCGGTTGTGTTCCGCTGAGAAGTGGCCGTAGGCTGGAACGGCCAAGACGATCTGGGCGAGGCGCTTCTCGAAAGGGTTGGTCTTGTGGCCGACCTCGTGGCCGACAACGAGCGCAAGCCCGTTGGTGAGTGCTACGCCCAGAGACACGCCAAGGTAGCCGACCCAGGAGTACTCCAGAGTCGCGACCGCCCAGGCGCCCACGATCCAAGTCACATAGAACAGTGGGATGGAAGCGTAGACGAGATATCTGTAGTATGGGTCCGATTCGATTTTTGCAATCGCATCTTCAGGCGGGTTCCTGGTGTCACGACCAACCAAGAAGTCCGCGATCGGCAGGAACACATACCACAGGAAGGGTGTGAACCAAGCGTAAGCCTCGTGGCCGGTGACATGTGCCACGTAGATGCCGATTACAGGCGAGACGGCGACAAACAGCGGTAGCCACCACCAATGGCGCTTTTCGTCTTTGTAGTCGTCTGCAGGGGATTCGGTGCCGACAGTCAATTTATCTTCGCTCACAGTGGTTTCCTCTAGCCAGGTCACATCCGACACAGGCTCAAGCAGCATCGATGCTGAACTGGCCCAGTCAGGGCTAAGTATGGGAGCCGAACGCTGGAAAGAATTGACGGAGCATGCATTTCACTGCGCAGCACGTGCACATCGAGCGATGCTTTCCAGTGCAGTTGTTTCGCAAGCATCTCGCCAAGTAAGATAGAGCGGAACCTGACCCGGAGCTCAGTGCATGTCGCAACATTGCACCACCGGCGTCGACAGTTCGCGTCCGATCAGCGCTCGCGCGTAAAGGTAGCTGCTGCGCGCACGGTCACTGAGGGCGTCCATGTTCACCCGGCCGGACGCGTCGCATGGGAAGCTGAATCCACGCCCCTCGTCGAAGAGAGAGCGAAAGCGCAACTCGAAGCCGTTGAGTGCCGTGAGAGGCAGTGGGTAAGCGCACATGGTGAACTCCGTCGCAGGGGGTGGTCAACTCGATCAGGCGGCGAAACGCATCGCCCAAAGACAAGGCAGGTGGGCCGAGAGGGCGCCGAGAAACAGTGCGTGAATGCGCATGTCCACCTTGCATCGACCTGCGGCATCTCGGCGGCGTACCGGAGTCTCTGACGGCGTCTTCACAGCCGCAGGATCGGGGCGACCTCCGTGAGGCCGGCTACGCGGAGTCAGTTGGGGATCACTGAGCGTGTTGCAACTCTCGAGCTGTCGGTCGGTTGCCTGCACGCCGAACCGGCAGTCCATGGGCGCAGGGCTGGGATCGTGCTAGGCAAACTGGACTTCATACCTCCGGCAGAAGACTCCATTCCTGAAGAGAGCCAACGAGAAGAAATGGGGTCTTTCCGGAATAGGAACGAGCCTGCATATTCATCGTGTCTCACTCAGAACCTGCAGGATTGGCTAGCACACGCAAGAGTTTCTGATCCGACTCAACTCATTGTCTCTTCCGTAGCAAGTTGTTGAAAAGCTCCCTTGTGGAAGAGCAGTGGGCGGCGCTCGAACGTGCTGAACTTTTCAACCTTACCGACGAAGATCAGGTGATCACCACCTTCATACACATGCGCGCGACTGCATTCGAAATGCGCAATGGCATCGACAAGCAGTGGAAGGCCATGTGTGCCGAGTTCCGATTCAACTCCAGCGAACTTGTCCTTGGCGGGCGTCGCAAACTGGCGCGCGACGCCATGCTGCTCTTCGCTCAACACGTTAATGGCGAAATACGGTGCATCGCAGAACACCTGTAGGCTCGGTGAATGCTTAACCAGACTCCACAGGATCAGTGGCGGATCGAGTGATAGCGATGAGAATGAGTTGACGGTCAGACCGACCTTTCGACCGTCTGCTGTGCATGTGGTCACCACAGTGATGCCAGTGGCAAACTGACCGAAAGCGGCCCGCAGTTCCCGCGGCTCGAAGCTCGCCATGGATCGGGGTGACTCTGTTGCAAACTGAGCGCTCATGGCGTACTTCTCCTTTGCCTAGTGGGGTGCCAGCACTTCTTCCGAGGTGTGGCGTTCAATGAATCGATTGCATTCCTTTGCGTCGGTCCACCAAGGAAACAATGACGGTGGGTGGTCGAATCCATTGACAGTTGCACGCGCGATCGCTGGCACTTGACCGGCAACCCCAAGCAGGTTCAAGATATGTGGTTCAGGAGGGCGCAGCATCGCGCTGGTCCAGGTCACAACGTATTCGGCATAGCTCCAGAAGCGCTCAAAAGCCTGCTGCATCCACTCCGGTGTCGGTTGCCGGTTCTCGAGCTCGAGGATCGACTGCAGGTACGACATCGCGCATTTGGCGGCGTTGTTGGATCCTTGCCCATTGATCGGGTCATTGACGACGACCACGTCCGCCATACCCAGAACGAAGCGACCAGAGGGAAGTCGCACGACCGGTTTGCGCACGGTCGGCGCGAGGCGACCGCTCAAAATGCCGTTGTCATCGGTCAGTTGCGCGTCGCGGCAGCGCTCTGCTCCCCATGGCAGGTAAGTCTCCAGAATTGACAGACTCTTCTCCAGATGCTGCTCGGGGGTCTTCACGTCAGCCCAGCAATCAAGCGGGCCACCGGGAATTCCGAAGAACGACATGATTTCGCACGGGCCGCTGGTAGTCAGTCCAGGAAACATGACCCATTCACCGATCCCTGGAATCACGTTGAAGGTGACGCCGGGCAACGGTGAACGCGGCACTGTCCCGGTTACATACGTGAGCGCCAAAGCGCGTTGTGGGCAATCGAACACCGAGCGTGTCGCATCACGTTCGAACAGTTTCACGATGTCGCCTTTGCCGGCGGCAACGACCACCAGATCGTGGCAGAGGCTGAGCTCCTCCAACTCATCAACGCCGGCATCCTTGATCACGAGCTGACCGCCACGCCGCTCGAATTCATCCATCCATGCCGGCATCTTCAGCCTTTGATCCACTGATTGCGCATGAACATTCAATGGTGCGACCCAATCGATCAATGGTGTCGCAGGCTGTTCAAGGTTGGCGACAGTGATCCCGAATCCCTCGATGGGTGGGCAGTCCTGATCCCATGAGTTCAGTCCGAGCTCGCGTTCGGTCTGCAGCGAAGCGCCGAACATGCACTGACTCGACATGACCTTGCCGGCGCGAATCTGCTCAGCCGTTCGGTTTGAAATGACAGTGACCTCGTAGCCGCGGTCTTGCAGGGCCAGAGCGAGCTGCAAGCCAGATTGCCCGGCGCCAACGATTGCGATCGATTTCATCTCTTGTCTCCTAGTGGTAATTACCTAATGGTTTTTGCTGATGGCGGCAACTGATTTGCAGAATCAAGACTTTGCACAAGCTTGCTGACGCCGCATCTGATCTATCCAGGGCGCGCACGTCCTAAAATTCCCATCTCCGCGAACCGTTTGCTGTTGGGCGCATTCCCTTTGTCTTCCGTCGAGCACATCGCAAACCCTGTAGTGAACCACCGAGACTGCGCTGGTCATTGGTTCACGCGTGATCAAAGGCGACTTCATAGGGGCGTGTGGTCGCTCTTGAGAACTGTTGTCTCAATTGTTCCGACGGGGTGGTTTCACGCCATACAAAAAGCGCAGGCACCGTCCCTTAAGCGAAACTATCGGAGCCTCGCCGTCGCCCAGCGGTGTGGAACCGAAGAGAGCGGGGAGGGGCTGTGAGCGGCTTGATCGACAGCAAACGGCTAACGAGCTGCCTGTCGGCTCATCCGTTATTCCGCTGCAAAGACGACGTCGAAGAGACGAGTAGTCAAGTCGGACAAATCTTCAGGCCGCACCAGCTCGGAGTCGTCGGTACGCGTCAGCGGCTCAGTGCGGATATGAACCATACGTTGATCGGCGGCATATCTTTAAGTCGCCTGCGCTACCGAGCGGACGTTGTGATCGAATCGGATCCGCTCACGACTTTCCTGCTGGTGATGATGCCGCTGCGTGGCTCGGCAGAGATCAGGCACGGACAGCAGTGCATCGTGTCGACGCCGGGTTTGGCCTCTGTCGTGGGCCCCACCGCTCCTCTGTCAATGCGTTGGGAAGCAGAGTGCCATCAGCTGATCGTTCGCATTGATCGCAAAGCGATCGAAACCGCATGCGCCTCGCATCTCGGTCATGAGCTTTCCCGGCCACTTGAGTTCGAGCTTGGTATGGATCTGTCCGAGAGCCGCACGACGAGTCTGCAGAGCGTGATCTCGTTTTTGGCTTCTGCTGATCCATTCGTTCAGAGCGCAAGCGAGTTCCCGTTGGTCGTGGCTCAAACGGAGCAGCTACTTTTCGCTGCGTTGTTGAGCGGCCAGCAGCACAACTATCGTGAGGAACTGCTATGCCCGGCACGGTCGATTGCGCCGTACTACGTTAGGCGTTGCGAGGAGTACATCGTTGCACATGCGGACGAGCCGATCACCATGCAAGATTTGGCGAGATATGCGGGCATCAGCTCACGAAGTCTCCAGGCAGGGTTCCGACACTATCGCAATACAACGCCCATGGCGTTTCTCAAGAATGTGCGTCTGCAACGCGTCCATGAGGAACTTCTGAGCGCAAAGCTGCAGAATAGAATGGAAACAGTGACACGAGTGGCGTTGGAGTGGGGGTTCAGTCACCTTGGTCACTTCACGAAGGCTTACGCGGACAAGTTCAAGGAATTGCCTTCCCAAACTTTGCGACGATAGGTCGGAGCTTTCTTCGCCGCATTCTGAAATGGACATCACTGATCGGGTTGAAGAGTGGTAGGCTGCATACGAGCTTGGCGAGCGCGGCCATTGGGCGCCCCAGCCGCTGAAGGTGTTCATATGGGAGGTGCTGGGCACGCGCAGCAGACCGAAGTGGGCAAGCTCTTAGCGTGGGTCACGCGTGAGCCGCTGGTTGCTGCCCGAGGATGCCCGCAATACGGCCGCACGCTCCTCCCGGTTCTCGTCACCGGGATTGAGTCAAGCTAGCTTGAAATGATCAACAGTACGGACCAGCGCGCTGGAGCGTGTTTGCACGGTCTCAGCAGCCGATGCCGACTGCTCGGCCATGGCTGCATTGTGATGGGTGCTCTCGTTCAACTCTCGCATCGCGCGATCAATCTGGTCGATTTCACGCTCTTGCGACGATAGATTGGCAGCTACTTGGGTGATCACGAACGAGACATGTCGAACAGACTCGACAACCAGATCAATGGTTTTGCCGGTCTCTCTGACCGCTACTGCACCGCTCCCCACCTTTTCCACAGTATCAGAAATCAATAAGGCAATTTCTTTTGCGGCACTGGCGCTCCTTTGGGCTAGTTGGCCAACTTCACTGGCCACCACTGCAAACCCACGGCCTTGCTCACCTGCGCGGGCTGCTTCCACAGCTGCATTGAGCGCCAGTATATTGGTTTGAAAGGCAATACCATCAATGACACTCGTGATGTCCGCAATGCGATGCGAGGCCACGAGCATATCGTCCATGCGATTGATGACTTGCGCAGCAGAAGATCCACCAGCGATGGCTAGTTGGCGCGCCTGGCCAGCAACGATATCAGCATTGCGGATCTGCTCTCCGTTCTGAACAATGGACTGGCTAAGCTTGGTCACGCTTGAAGCAATGTGGTGTAGTGAAGCGGCCTGCCGCTCCGTGCGCACCGACAGATCGTTACTGCTATCGCTGACTTCAACCATGCTGGCGGCCACAGCGCCAGATTGCTGGCGAACATCGCCCACCAGTCTGGCGAGATTGCATTTCATCTCGTCCAGTGCTTGATTCAAGCGTCCGACCTCGTCAGCCGCGTGATTCCCATTCGGACTACTCAAGTCGCCACTTGCTACACGCTGCGCAAAGTCAATAGCATTTTGAAGTGGAGTCAGCGTTGCTCGGCGAATCACCAGGAATGCCCACAACACTGCGCCAATGCACGTAAGGTTGACCACTAAGACGGAGATCTTCACGAAATTGACTGCATCCGCCACCAAGGGTCCGAAGCGGTTGGAGTTAATTATCACTGCCGTCATATCACTCGTTAGGCGATTCACGAGCTCGATCGTGACTACAGGAGATTTATCATTCTGGATTATAGAAATAATTCTCGTCAAGTCTTCGATGTCGTTCTTCGGCAGTTGAATGACGTCACCAAAACCGAGCTCGATGAAAGCTTGCTTTTCAACCTCCGTGAGTTCGACGCCGACGCGTTCGGCAATCGCTCGTGCCTCGATCAGAGGTTCGGTTAAAGCCGAAGGTTTCACGCTTCTTGCGTCGTGACCGCCCTCAAGCACGCGGGCTAGTTCATTCGATGCGTGAAGCACAAGGGTCACGTGTTCACGCTCTAGATAGTGGAACAGCGCTGCCTTCCCCAACAGCCGCGTACCAACCATTACGGCCAGCGCGGCGACCGCGACTGCGGCTAGCCCAACACTGAACTTCTGACTGAGGTTGAGCCTGATCATCAACTCTCCAAGATGTACGACGATTCTCAATCGAAAGGCCGGAAAATGTGTTCTTCAATAACGTAAGTTCTCGTCCGGCAGAGACTTGAGACTTTTAGAAGTGTTTCCGAATGGCGGGATTTCGTCTCAATCCCATTGTCAGAGTGCGCAGCATTGGGTGACTGTCGAGAAATATTCACCGTGTGCCTAGATTTCGCGACTGGGCGATTCACTGCCGATGCTCCAAGCAGGGGGGCGCTTCGCAAGGAATGCGCGAAAGCCTTCGATTGCTTCTTGCGTAATCCGCACGCGACTAATGGTTGACGCAGTGAGTTCTTGAACCTGTGCAGTTATTTCACCGGGGGCGAGCTGCCTAAAGAGTTTTTTAATTTCACCTTGTGCGCGAGGGCCATTGGCGAGCAAGGCAGTGACCTGGCGCTCAACGGCGTCGTCTAAGCTCGTGTCTTCCACGACGTCATGCACCAGTCCCATTGCGAGGGCTTGGCTGGCGTTGACGGGTTGGCACGTCAGGGCCAGTCGACGCGCTTGGCGTTGACCAACAGCATTGATCACGTAGGGACCGATAACGGCCGGAAGAATGCCGAATCGTGCTTCGCTCACCGCAAAACGGGCACGAGTTTCTGCCACCACAATGTCTGCCGTGCACAGCAAGCCAAAGCCACCGCCGTATGCGGCGCCTTGCACGCGGGCAACTATTGGTTTGGAGCACTCACCAAGCCTGCGCATCATTTCTGCGAACTTGCGTGCATCTGCCAGGTTCGTCACTTCGTCATGAGCGGCAGCGCGCTGCATCCAGCCGATATCGGCGCCTGCACAGAAGTGTCTTCCGGCTGAAGCGAGCACGATGACTCTAACGGCGTCATCGTGGTCAAAGCCATCGATGGCGGCATGGAGTTCAGCGATCAGTGCTTCGTCGAAAGCATTGTGAACAGCGGGGCGATTGAGGGTGACATATGCGACCCCTCGCGCGTCTTGCTTTAGGGTCAAAACGGACTGACTCACAGGCGATATCTCCAGGAATGGTTGAGGCAGCGGGATCATCCACGCTTGGTCGCTATCAACGACTGAACCGATGGCGCTTTCAGCCGAGGGCGATCCGGTTCGATCGCCGCTAGGGGCAGGACTTCTTGCAGAGAGCTCAGGCTGCGCCGGGTGAGGTCGTGGTAGGTCTTCGTTCCTTCGAGCTTCCACGCCAGTTCGTCATCCGTTAGCGCTCGGATCGTCTTTGCCGGAACGCCAGCAACCAGGGTGCGCGGCGCGACCCTGGTTCCTGCCGGCACGAAGGCGCAAGCGGCCACGACGGCCTGTGCACCGATCTCAGCTTCGTCCATGACAACCGCGTTCATGCCGACGAGCGCATCGCGTCGCACGACACAGCTGTGCAACACCGCACCGTGTCCGATATGCCCGTTCTCCTCGACCACCGTGTCCTGGTCGGGAAAGCCATGGATCACGCAGGTGTCCTGCACATTGGCACCCGCTTCGATCACGATGCGGCCGAAGTCACCCCTCAAGCAGGCGCAGGGGCCGATGTAGCAACGCGCCTTGATGATGACGTCTCCGATCAGCACCGCCGTGGGATGCACGTAGGCGCTCGGGTCGATGACCGGAACGACTCCCTCGATGGCAAAACAAGGCATCAGGTTCTTTCAGACGTGTTCACGTCGCTGAACCACGACGAATCGATCGGCCACGAAGGCGGGCGTCGTATAGCTCGCGGTCGAGGCTGGGTTGCCGCCGGTTGCGTGGAAATCGGAGAAGCCGGCGGACTGATTGACGAACACACCTTGCGTCAAATTGATTGACAACGCCACCCGGGCTCGCCGGCTGGCGCTGGTGACTGCATCGAGGAACCGTCGATTCGTCGAGTAGACGGATAGCGTCAGCGCACCCCGCTCGATGGCTAGGGATTCCGCCAGTCGCACGGATGCGTCCGCAGAGTCCGTGGCGACTAGATAGGAAATCGGTCCGAAGCACTCGCGTTCATAGATCGACGCGTCCGCTTGCTGCACGGCCAGAACAAGCGGTGTGCGCACGTTCGCGTTCGGGAACTCGGGGTGCTCCAGCGCTCGCGAGGCGTGTACGGTGCGTCCGGTCGATGCGGACACCTCGAGTCTTTGCAACGTCGCGTCAGAGCCTATCGCGCCCAGGATCGTCGTCGCCACTCGCGGATCCGCAAGCAACTGGTCGATCGCTTCGGCTAAATCCTGTCCGAACTGATCGAAGCTCTTGTAACCTTGGTCGGTTTCGATACCGTTGCTCGGCACGAAGATGTTTTGGGGGGTCGTGCACATTTGTCCGCTGTAAAGGGACAGTGAAAACGCCAGGTTGCGCAGCATGCCGGCGTACTGGTCCGTCGATTCGACAATGACGGTGTTGACGCCAGCCATCTCGGCGTAGATCCGGGCTTGACGGGCATGTTCTTGCAACCAGCCACCGAATACGTCGCTTCCGGTGAAATCGATGGACGCAATGCGTCGGTCGGTGGCCAATCGCTGGGTCGACTCGGATTGATCGCTCACGGCAAGGAGCACGGTATTGGGGTCCAATCCCTGTTCGGCGAGCACCTCGCGAAGGATGCTGACGGTCTGCGCTGCAGGCAGGACGGCATTCGGATGTGGCTTGACGATGACAGGATTGCCAGTGGCTAACGCAGCGAACAAGCCTGGGTAGGTATTCCAGGTCGGAAAGGTGGCGCAGCCGATGACCAGCGCAATGCCGCGTCCCACCACCTCGAAGTGTTTGCGCATGACGATCGGCGGATTCTTGCCCTGTGGCTTCTCCCAAAGGGACTGAGACGGCACCTCCGACATGAGTTTCCACGCCTGCGCAATGGCTTCCAGGGCGCGGTCCTGGGCATGAGGGCTCCCCGCTTGGAAGGCCATCATCGATCCCTGGCCGGTCGTCAGCATGACCGCGTGGGCGACTTCGAAGCTGCGCTTGTGGATGCGGCCCAACGCTTCCAGCAGGATCCCTACGCGACCCTCGGGCCCGGCAGCTTGCCAGGCCGGCTCTGCCGCGTTGGCTGACACGAGCAGTGACTCGGTGTCGCAGACCGGATAGCGGATATCCAACGCGACGCCGTACGGCGACCGCTCGGTCGCGAGCCGGCGCATCTCTCCGGGCTGTTCGAGCGGATAGTCGCAACCGAACAGCGCTTCGACTGCCGAGCGCCCGGCCACCTGCGCGGTCTCTCCATACAGTTTTGGCGAAGGCATCTCCGGAAAGGGCGTCCAGAACGTACGTCTCGTCAGGGCGGCCACCGCGTTGTTCAGCAGGGCGCTGTGGTTGTCCATGTGCTGCATCGCGCCAACTCCAAGGGTTAATACTGAGTCATCTTGATTTGCATCAAGGGAAGTGCAAGTTTATAGTCTACCGACTGGTCGGTCAATCTGCAAAGGGACCAAGACAGTGACCTGTTTCAGCGGGAGAGCTTTGATGGCTGAACTCACTGTCTTGGCCGTGCCACTTGGCTCGCGGCCAAAGGTCGTGGTCAAGTGGTTGGTAGTTTTGAAGAACTGCATTGGCGAGATGCCGACGCGTGTCTTAAGAGAATTCGAGTCTGTTGCCAAGCTATCGCCAAGCTGCGTATTGTTTGGGCCCGCGTGGGCCGCGCATTCTGCTCTGGTTTTGGTGGTGGCGTTTTATGGGTTATGAGATGAATAACTATATTTGTCAGGAGACTTTGCGCTATGCCCAGTAATCTACAGAGGAAGATGTCCGGCCACGGCATCCTGATGATCCTTTGCACCTTGTTGTTTGGAGTCGGCCTTTGGGTGAATTTGCTGGGAGGATTTGAAATAGTTCCTGGCTATATCATCAAATTCCAGATTCCTGGAACCCCAGAGGGTTGGGCTCGGGCGCATTCCGGTCCTGCGCTCAACGGAATGATGGTCATTGCGGTGGCGTTCGTTCTTCCTAATCTGCGGTTTTCGGAGAGAGCAGCCAGTATTCTTGGTTGGATCGTGGTTGGTGACGGATGGGCCAATGTCATTTTCTATTTCTTCTCGAATTTCAGTGCCAATCGAGGGCTCAGTTTCGGCTCTAACAATTTCGGTAGCGGAGGATTTTTCAGTGCGATTGCTCTCGCCCCCGCCTACGTATTTGGGGTGCTCGCGATTGGTGCTTTGTTCATGATTGGCTGGCGGGCCCTCAGCCTAAAAGGCAGTGAATGAGGCGACCTTCAGCGCTACCAGGGTGCGCGTTCAAGGCTGGCGACGCGTCGACACGCTGCGTTTGACTTCGTACTGATCAGGAGACTCCTAGATGACGATTCCCCACCGGGCGAGCCCAACGCCCCCCGGTCGAGCCGCTGCATGCGCTGGCGTCGGGCTCGAGCGTCAAGCGCGGCGGCTGCTCCGCACGGCGCTGCTCAGTGCCGGCGTCACGCTGCTGGGCTGCATGCAGGCGCCCGACCTCGGTGCGGTGCAGGCCGAACGCCAGAAGGCGGTGCTGCACACCGACAGCTTCCAGTCGGCCGCGAGCAACGGCGCGGTGCTGGCCGCCGGCACGGCCGGCGGCGCGCTCGTCACCTCGTCGGACGGCGGCAAGACCTGGGCGCGCCGCCTGTTCGCATCGCCCGCATCCGTGATCGCGCTGAGCACCTGCCCCGACGGCAGCTTCGTCGGCATCGACTTCTACCGCAAGGTGTGGATCGGCGACAGCGCCGCCAAGAACTGGGTGGCGCACCCGACCGACCCTGCCGTCAACCCGCTCGCGGTGACCTGCGACGCCGCCCAGCGGATCTGGGTCGCGGGCAGCAACACCACGCTGCTGTCGAGCGCCGACCACGGCAAGACATGGAAGACGACCAAGCTCGGCGGCGACGCGATGCTCACGACGATCCAGTTCATCGACGAGCGCCACGGCGTGAGCACCGGCGAGTTCGGCATCGTGATGACGACCGATGACGGCGGCGCGACCTGGACCAGGCAGACGCCCATCCCCGAAGACTTCTACCCCTACTCGACCGTCTTCACCGACGCACGGCACGGCTGGACCAGCGGCCTGGGCGGCGTGATCCAGCACACCACCGACGGCGGCAAGAGCTGGACGCCGCAGGAGAACCACTCGGGCGCACCGATGTACACGCTGCTCCACCAGGGCGGCGAGGTCTACGGCCTGGGCGGCGGCGGCGCGATGGTGGTGCTGCGCGGCGACGAATGGGTGCGCTTCGACCACGGGCTGCAGTTGCCGGCCTACCTGGCCGCCGGTGCCGTGCTCAACCCGCAGTCGCTGCTCGTCGCCGGTGCGGCGGGCGCACTGCACGTCGTGGCGGCGCCGGGTCGGCTGTCCGTCGCGGCGCATCAATGAACGGGATGGCCGAGATGAAACTGCGCCAAAGAATCGTGGCCGTGCTGATGCGCGGCGAAGAGTGGCTGTTCGCCAACCCGAAGTACGTGCTGGGCATGATCCTGGCGGTGACGCTGGGCTTCGCCACCCAGCTGCCGTCGCTGAAGGTCTACACCGACTTCAGCGACCTGCTGCCGCAGAAGCACCGCTACATCCAGACCTACAACCGCATCAAGGAGAACTTCGGCGGCGCCAACATGATCGTGATGGCGATCGAGGTCGACGACGGCACGATCTTCAACGACGAGACCCTGGCCCTGATCTTCGAGGCCACGCAGGGCATCGACAACCTGCCCAGCGTGAACCACAACCTGGTGTCGAGCCTGACCCACCGCACCTCGCGCAAGGTCTACCTCACCTCGGACGGCAACTTCGCCTCCGAGTCCTACTACGACCCGGCCAAGACCGCACGCAGCGCCGAAGAGCTCGAGCAGCTGCGCAAGGACGTGATCGCGAACCCGCGCATCTACGGCCTGCTGGTCTCGCCCGACCTGAAGGCCGCGCTCATCAAGGCCCAGCTCAACGAGAGCGAGCTCGACTACGCCAAGACCTTCGCCGCGCTGCAGCAGGTGCGCGAGCAGGTCTCCACGCCGGGCCACCACGTCTACATCACCGGCAACCCGGTGCTCACCGGCTACGTCTACACCTACCTCGAGCAGATCATCGCGATCATGTTCTCCACGCTGGCCCTGCTGGCGCTGCTGCTGATCGTCTACTTCCGCCGCTTCTACGGCGTCGCGCTGCCGCTGCTGGGCATCGCGCTGTCCTCGATCTGGGGCCTGGGCTTCATGGCGCTGCTCGGCTACAACCTCGAGCCGCTGTCGATGCCCATCCCCTTCCTGATCGCGGCACGGGCCACCTCGCACGGCGTGCAGCTGGTGGCGCGCTACTACGAAGAACTGGCGATCACGAAAAGCGGCAAACAGGCCGCGCGCAACGCGCTCGACGCGCTGTTCCGGCCCGGCTCGCTGGCCATCGTGGTGGACGCGCTCGGCCTCGCGGTGCTCATGCTCGGGGCGGCGCCCTTCAACTGGAAGCTCGGCATCTCGGCCGGCTTCTGGGGCCTGGCGGTGATCTTCACGGTGCACTTCATGGTGCCGCTGGCGCTCACCGTGCTGCCGCAGCCGAAGAAGACCGAGAACAAGAACCAGGGCATGCGCAGCTTCCTGGCCGCGCTGATGGCCCGCACCGGTGGCACGCAGGCCGGGGCCACGGCGATCCTCGTCATCGCCGGCGTGCTGATGGCCGGTGGCGCGGTGTTCGCGTCGCGCGTGCAGATCGGCGAGTCCGAGCCCGGCTCGCCCATCTTGAAGCGCGACCACGACTTCAACCTTTCCACCAAGGCCATCAACGAGCGCTTCCCCGGCTCCGAGGAGCTGCACATCGTCGCGCGCACCGCCGAGAAGGGCGGCATCAAGCGCCCCGAGGTGCTGCAGGCGATGGAGGCCTTCCAGGCGCACATGCAGTACGACCCCGCGCTCGGCGGCGTGAAGGCGCTTCCCGCGGTGGTGCGCGTGGTCAACCGCCTGACCCACAGCGACGACCCGCGCTGGATGCAGCTGCCCGACAACGCCGCCGAGGTCGGCGGCCTGATGTTCGCCTACATGGCCTCCAGCCCGATCCCCGGGGCCCTCAAGGAGTTCGTCAACGCCGACGAGGACGAGGCCAACATGGTCTTCTTCTACAAGGACCACCGGGCCGAGACCATCAACCGCGCGATCGCGCTGGCCCAGGAAGGCGCTGCCCAGGTGATGGCCCGAGTGCCCGGCCTGACGATCGAGATCGGCGGCGGCCTGATCGGCGTCACCGCGGCGGCGAACGAGGCGCTGCACGCCGACCACATGGTCATCATCCCGCTGGTCATGGCGGTCGCCTTCGTGCTGGTGATGCTGTACTACCAGTCGCTGCACGCGGGCTGGCTGATGGTGCTGCCGATGCTGTTCTCCACCGTCATGACCTATGCCTACATGGGCATCCAGGGCATCGGCATCAGCGTCAACACCGTCCCCGTGATCGCCGTCGGCGTGGGCGTGGGCATCGACTACGCGGTGTACTTCATGGACCGCATCCGCGAGGAGTTCGCCCACACGCGCGACATCCGCCAGGCCGCCATCAACGCCTTCAGCACCACCGGCTATGCGGTGAGCTTCACCGCGCTGACGCTGATCGCCGGCGTCGTGATGTGGATCTTCCTGTCCGACCTGCGCTTCCAGTCGGACGCTGCAGTGCTGCTGTCTTTCATGCTGATCGTCAACGCCGTCGCCGCGATGCTGATCGTGCCGGCCTGGTGCGTGGTGTTCAAGCCGCGCTTCGTGACGGGTGAGGCGGACGCGGCGAGCGAGGGCGCCTTGCAGCCGGCGTGAGGGCGGGCGTGAGGGCGGCGCGAGCCATCGAGAGTCCAGGAGCAACGCGCGGGCAGGGGACGGCCCGCCTTTCGAGCAGGTGTGCATTCGATTCCATCCAAGGAACCCACGGAGTGAGGAGACAACGATGAAGAACAGACAGGACAAGCACGGAGCACGGCTCCACAAGCAGGGCAGCCCGCGCCGCCTCGGCGGCGCCGCACTGGCATCGGCGCTGACGGTGTGCGGCGCGGTCCACGCGCAGGACGCCGCCGCACCCGTCGACCCGTGGAAGGTCGACATCTACTACGAGAACGACACCCGCTTCAGGGGCAAGGACGCCACCGGCGAGACGGTGGGCCTGTCCAAGTTCCGCAACACCCTGCAGGTCGAAGCCGACAAGAAGCTCGAAGGCGGCTGGAAATTCCGCAGCATTCTGCGCGGCAGCTTCGACGGCGTGTACCGCCTGAACGACGACCAGTACGGCCGCAAGGCCGGCGGCGGCGTGCTGCTCGAGTCCCAGGGCGGGCCGCCCCCGGTGCCGCACGGCAGCGGGGCGGTCAACAAGACGGTCGTCGACGGCCTCGGCTTGGTGAACAACACCTTCGGCTTCAACTCCACCAACCCCGGCGCGCCCAACTACAACCCCAACGAGGGCCTGCGCCTGCTGGGCGACCGCTGGCACGACTCGCTCAACGGCGGCGTGGAGTTCGCCGTGCCGGTGCGCCCCTGCGACACCGACCGGCGCGGCTGTGCCGACTTCGGCGGCTACGGCGACAAGAAGCGCAGCGAGCTGGAGATGCCCGAGTTCAACGAACGCTGGGACGTGATCCGCGAGGCCTTCGTCACCAACACCGTTGGCCTGGCCGACGGCAAGCAGCTCTTCCTCAAGCTGGGCAAGCAGCAGGTCGTCTGGGGCCGCACCGACCTGTTCCGCGTGCTCGACGTCATCAACCCGGTCGACTACTCGCGCAACAACATCTACGACGAGCTGCAGGACATCCGCATCCCGATGTGGATCGCCCAGGCCGAGTACCGCATGGGCGCCAGCGAGACCATGCAGGACCGCAACCTGCAGGTGGTGTGGAACTTCGACAAGTTCCGCCCCAACAACCTCGGCCAGTGCGGCACCGCCAACGTCATCCTCGACGCCGGCTGCTTCTTCCGCGGCATGAAGAACCTGTGGGACAACGGCGGCACGGTGTCGAATTTTGCGAACGTCGCCCCGGGGGTGCTGCTCGCCACCGACTTCGGCCCGGGCCAGATCGGCCTGCGCAACGTCGACCTGCCGAACTGGAGCTTGAAGAACACCCAGCTCGGGCTGAAGTACGAGGGCATCACGCAAGGCGGGCTGTCGTTCTCGCTGAACGCGCTGACCTACCGCTCGCAGCTGCCCTCGCTGCACGGCGGCAAGGGCGCGCAGAACGCCTTCACCGGCCAGCCCTGCGCGGATGCGAACGGCAACTGCCCCTACCTGATCGCCTTCGACATGCACTTCCCGCGCGTGAACCTGCTCGGCGGCTCGGTCGACCTGCAGTGGGAGGCGGCCAAGGCGGCGGTGCGCGTGGAGGCCGCCGTCACCAGCGGCGAGGAGTTCGCCAACACGCTCAAGCCCGAGCTGTACTCGAAGAACCGGGTGTTCCGCTCCGTGGTCGGCATCGACCGGCCGACCTTCGTGCCCTTCATCAACCCGAACCGCACCACGCTGTTCTCGGCGCAGCTGTTCTACCAGCACATCTTCGACCACGAGTGGGAGCAGCGCCAGTTCGGCCCGGCGGGCATGCCCGACTGGAAGGACAACGTGATCGGCACGCTGCTGATCAAGGCCTTCCTGGCCGGCGACCGCGTCAGCCCGCAGCTGATCACGGCCTACGACGTGAAGGCGCGTGCGCTGGTCACGTCGCCGCAGATCGACTGGCTGGTGACGAACAAGCTCAAGCTCAGCTTCGGCGGCAACTTCAAGCTGCGCAACGGCGACGACCGCTGGAAGTTCGACGACTGCCGCGGCTGCAACCCGTTCGCGCCGTTCACCGCGCCCGCCGGCGACACCGACCCCATGACCGCCTACTCGCGCGGCCTCGGCGGCCTCGAGCCCCTCGGGCGCTTTCGCGCCGGCCCCATCGGCGCAGCTTGGAAGGAGAACGAGGTGTTTTTCACCGCGCGCTATCAGTTCTGAACCTTGACAGCAGGTGAGCCCCGCCGAACCGACGTGGCTCGACGCACTGAATTGATTCCTCTTGGAGGTGAAACATGAAACTAACGAAAGTCTCGGTCGGCTTTTCTGCGATCGTTTTTGCAGGCCAGACGATGGCATTGACGGATGTCGAGATCGATGCATCCTTCAACCCCTATCAAGGCGCCGCAGTTTCTTACCCGGGGATCGCTCCCGGAGTCAAGATCGACAAATCCAATGTCCAGAAATTCCGCGACCTCATCGATCCGGCCACCTACGCGCTCATCGAGCAGGGCAAGCTCGATTTTCCGATCGAGGAAACGCACCCCATCCCCCTGCACGCCAACTACATTGCCGCGACCAAGAAGTACGCCTCGCAGGTCAAGCTGGGCAGCACGAAGGGCACGATCGAAGCTTATGTGGCGGGGCGCCCCTTCCCGGCCAAACCGGACAAGTCGGATGCTCGGGCCGGCGAAAAACTCGCCTTCAACTACAAGTACACGCAGATCGTGGGGGACAGTGGCCGTATCTATCCATTCATCTGGCAGTACAAGGACGCGAAAACCGGCAAAGTCGAACGGCAGCTCGAGTTCGATTTCAACTTCCTGAGCTACAAGCACCGAACGACACAAACGCCGGTGGCCGATATCGAGCCCAACCCCTCCAAGATCTACCGGGGCATCTATCTGAAAGTGCTCAACCCCCAGGATCTGAAGAACACTCAGTTGTTGATCCAGCGCTTCGACGACGACACGAAGCTGGACGACTCCTACCTCTATCTTGGCTTTCAGCGCCGCGTGCGTCGACTGGCGGCGGGCCAGACGACCGACTCGTTCCTCGGGTCGGACATCATGATCGAGGACTTCGAAGGCTACAACGGCCGCGTCCTCGACATGGACTGGAAGTACATCGAGACCAAGCTCATGCTGATGCCGGTCTATCGGCACAGCGAATGGAAACAGACGGAACCGAAAGACCAGGACGGCTACGGGCAGGTCAAGTTCGGCGGTCAGGCGGCCTGCTTCCCGAATATTCCCTGGTCACTGCGCATCGTTCATGTCATCGAGGGAACGCCCATTGAAGCGAGAAACCCCATTGGCAAGCGGGTGCTCTATATGGATGCGCAAGTCTCGACTTTCCCGATGATCCTCGCCTACGACCGCAAGGGCGAGTTGTGGAAGCGCTGGGGGATCGGCTTCTCGGATTCCGCGTACCACGCGCCGGCCAACAAGAACGCGGGGATTGCGATTTACACGTCCGCCTCGATGTTCGACCTGCAAGCGCAGCACTGCACCACCTTCCAGCCGCGCATGATGAGCGATCCGACGTTGAATCCGGCCTCAATCTTCTCGGTACAGAATTTGCGCGGAGGCGACTAATAAATATTTGTGACTGGATTGCTTAATAATAATATGGTCACTAATTTTATGATGACGATGCCATTTTGGAAGAATATAGATTGATCTGTTTTTAGGGTTAACACTAATTCAGCTCAAGTTGCATCGAGGACTGCTTTGATCTATAGTCAACCGACCGGTCGGTCGAATTTATGATGACCAACAACAAGCGCACTGTTTCAGCAAGCAGCTACTACCGATGTCCGAATCCACCGTTCTCGTCACGCAGCGGGGCCCTGTCCGAACGCTGACCCTCAATCGGCCAGCGTCGCTGAACAGCTTCACCGGCGAGATGCACGATCGCCTGCTGAGCGAGCTCAACGCAGCCGCCGACGATCCCGGCGTGCGCTGTGTCGTATTGACGGGCGCCGGCCGTGCCTTCTGCGCGGGGCAGGACTTGGCTGATCCGGCCGTCGCCGTCGATCCGAAGGCGGAGGGTGCGGCCAAGGATCTCGGAGCCATGATCGAGCGCTACTACCGGCCGCTGGCACTCCGTCTGCACTCCATGCCGGTGCCGGTGGTGGCCGCGATCAATGGTGTTGCAGCCGGTGCTGGCGCCAACTTGGCGCTGAACTGCGACGTCGCGCTGGCCGCGCGCTCGGCCGTACTGATCCAGGCCTTCGCGAAGATCGGATTGATTCCGGACACTGGAGGTACTTGGCTGTTGCCGCGACTTGTCGGCCGTGCGCATGCGCTGGGACTGTCTCTGCTGGGAGGCAAGCTGCCGGCCGCCGAGGCGGAGCGACTCGGCCTGATCTGGCAGTGCGTCGACGATGAAACGTTGCAAGTCCAAGCCCAGACCTTGGCGGAACGGCTGAGCGAGATGCCAACGAAGGCATTGGTCGCGACAAGGAACGCGCTCGACGCGGCGCAGTTGCTCGACTTCGACGCCGCGCTGTTGCAAGAGCAGCGGCTGCAGCGCGAACTGGGCTTCTCAGGTGACTACCGGGAAGGCGTGAGCGCCTTCACCGAGAAGCGTTCGCCTCGATTCACCGATCGTTGAAAGCACGCACGCATGTCATACGAGCTTTCTTCTTCCACCCGGGTCGCGGTGATCGGCGCCGGGAGCATGGGTTCCGGAATCGCGCAGTTGGCGGCGCAGTCTGGGCATCAGGTTCTACTGCACGACGCGCAGCCTGGAGCAGGCGAGCGAGGTCTGGAGCGCATCGCCGCTGACTTGGACGGGGCTGTGAAGCGCGGCAAGTTGGCAGATCTGGACCGCACGATGATCCTCGGAAGAATCCGCGTCGCCGGATGCCTGGAGGAACTGGAAGGCTCTGGCCTTGTGGTCGAGGCGATCGTCGAGCGGCTTGAGCCAAAGCAGTCGCTTTTCCGTACCTTGGAGCCGCTGTTGTCTTCGCAAGCGGTCCTTGCAACCAATACTTCTTCGATCTCGGTCACTGCAGTCGCTCAGGGGTTGCATCATCCCGAGCGCGTGATTGGATGGCACTTCTTCAATCCTGCGCCGCGTATGAAGCTGGTCGAGATCATCCGGGGTGTCGAGACCGACCCGGCTCTCGCTTCTGCCTTGCGTGACTTATCGAATGCATGGGGCAAGACGGCGGTGGACGCGCCGAACACGCCGGGGTTCATCGTGAATCGGGTCGCGCGCCCCTATTACGCCGAGGCTTTGCGGCTGTTGGCTGAAGGCGTCGCAGAGGCGTCCGTCGTTGATCGTCTTCTCCGCGAGGCAGGGGGATTCGCCATGGGCCCGTTCGAGCTGATGGATCTCATCGGCCTGGATGTGAATCTGTCAGTGTCCGAGTCCGTGTTCCATGCGACAGCCTACGATCCTCGGTATGCGCCGAGCATCCTTCAGCAGGAACTGGTGCGCAGCGGGCGCCTTGGGCGCAAGTCGGGCTGCGGCTTCTACCGTTATGGTGACGCTTCTGAACCAGGAATTGTCGACACCATAGCACCGACGACAGCGATAGAACCTATCCGCGTTCCCACGGAACTTGGGTTGCTGGATCCGTTGGTCGAGCGGCTGAGGTTGGCGGGCAGTGTGATCGTGCAGCATTCGCAGTCGATTCATGAGGGGCTCGAATTCGGCTCGGTACGCGTAGCGTTGACGGATGGGCGCACGGCCGCGGAATGCAGCGCGCAAGACGGTCCGGGATTGATCCTGTTGGATCTCGCTCTTGATTTCGGCAAAACGGCGCTGATCGGCGTCACGGCCGATGCCGCCGCTCTGCCTCACGTTGGTGCCCTGGCGGCGTCCCTGGCGCCTGCCGGAATCGCGCTGGTCGCCTTGGAGGATGTGGCCGGTCTGGTGGTCATGCGAACCGTGTGCTGCCTGGCAAACGAGGCGGCTGACGTCATGACGTGGACGGGCGCGAAGGCCGCCGATATCGACACGGCGATGCAGCTCGGCACCGCGTATCCGCGGGGGCCGCTCTCCTGGGCAGATGGTCTAGGTTGCTCCCGCGTCGCTGCTGTGCTGACTCATCTACAGGCTCACTACGGTGAGACCCGGTACCGCCGTGCGCCGGCGCTCTCGCGTCGCCACTTCTCGCGCGGAGCCTTCCATGAGTGAGCAGTCTTCTGCGCAACGCGTTGCCGAGCAGGTGCGGGACGGCCTGTTCGCCAGTGACCGGGCGTCGCAGTCCCTGGGCATGCAGGTGATCGAGGTTGCCCCTGGACAGGCGGTGCTCACGATGAGCGTGCGCGAAGACATGCTCAACGGCCATGGTCTGTGCCACGGCGGCTTCATTGCGGCACTGGCGGATTCCGCCTTCGCCTTCGCGTGCAACTCCTACAACGAGCTGACCGTGGCGTCCGGCTTCTCCATCGACTTCATCGCACCAGCGCGACGGGACGATGTCCTCGAAGCCCGTTGCACCCAAGTCTCTCGTGCCGGACGCACGGGAGTCTACGACGCGACCGTCAGCAACCAGCAGGGTGAGCGCCTCGCCGTGTTCCGCGGTCGCTCCTACGCCATGCGCGGGAAACCCGCCGTAGCTGCTTCTGACAGCTGATTTCAGGAGGAAATAAACGTGCCCGTCAACCGACCCCGCCCCGGTGACCTCGAGCCGATCGAAATCGCGAGCCGCGACGAGATCGCCGCTCTCCAGCTCACGCGTCTGCGCAACACGCTGCAGCATGCATACAACAACGTGCCGCACTACCGAAGGTCGTTCGACGCCAAGGGCGTCCATCCGAGTGACCTGAAGACCCTGAGCGATCTCGCTAAATTTCCGTTCACGGTCAAGAAGGATCTGCGCGACAACTATCCCTTCGGGATGTTCGCAGTCCCGCGCGAGCAAGTGGCACGCATTCATGCTTCATCGGGAACGACGGGTAAACCCACGGTGGTGGGTTACACGTTGAATGACATCGACACCTGGGCCGATCTGGTGGCACGCTCGATCCGCGCGTCGGGCGGGCGCAGAGGTGACATCGTGCACATCTCGTACGGCTACGGGCTCTTTACTGGCGGCCTGGGTGCGCACTACGGGGCAGAACGGGCGGGGTGCACCGTGATACCGATGTCTGGCGGGCAGACCGAGAAACAGGTGCAGCTCATCTGCGATTTCAAGCCCGACATCATCATGGTCACGCCCAGCTATATGCAGGTGGTGATCGAGGAGTTCGTGCGCCAGGGCATGGATCCAGTGGACAGTTCGCTGAAAGTGGGCATCTTCGGTGCGGAGCCTTGGACGGAAGCGATGCGCAAAGAGATCGAAGGCCGCGCCGGCCTCGACGCGGTTGACATCTACGGCCTGTCGGAGGTCATGGGGCCCGGAGTGGCTAGCGAGTGCATCGAGACCAAGGATGGTCCGGTGATCTGGGAAGATCACTTCTATCCGGAAGTCATCGACCCTGAGACTGGTGAAGTGCTGCCTGATGGCTCCGAAGGCGAACTCGTCTTCACGTCCCTGACCAAGGAAGCGCTGCCGATCATTCGATACCGCACCCGCGACCTGACGAGGCTATTGCCGCCTACCGCACGGTCTTTCCGTCGCATGGGCAAGATTGTCGGTCGCTCGGATGACATGCTGATCATTCGTGGCGTGAACGTGTTTCCAACTCAAGTTGAGGAGCTCGTTCTGAAGGAGGCACAGCTGTCGGGGCAATACCAGTTGGTGGTGTCTCGTTCCGGCCTGCTGGACGAGGTCGAAGTGCGCTGCGAGGTGCTGCCCGCACATGCTGGAGTCGACCGCGTGGCCATTGCCAAGCACCTGCAGCACCGCATCAAGACGCTGATCGGCGTGAGCACGACGGTGAATGTCGGCCTACCAGATTCGATCGAACGAACACTGGTCGGCAAGGCCCGCCGCGTCATCGACAAGCGACCCAAGTAAGGAGCCCGAATCGTGTATACACAAGCCATGGACACCGCGCCGAGCGACGAGCGCAAGGCCGTGCGGTCGCTCGAGGAGGCGCAACTCGAGCAGCGCTTCGAAGAGCGTATTGATGCCGGCGAATTCATCGAGGCCAAGGATTGGATGCCCGAGCACTACCGCAGGACGCTGGTGCGCCAGATCAGCCAGCACGCGCATTCCGAGATCGTTGGCATGCTGCCCGAAGGCAACTGGATCGGCCGCGCGCCCACGCTCAAGCGCAAGGCCATCCTACTGGCCAAGGTACAGGACGAGGGCGGGCACGGCCTCTACCTATATGCCGCGGCTGAAACGCTGGGCACCTCGCGCGACCAGTTTCTCGATGCGCTGCACACCGGCAAGGCCAAGTACAGCTCGATCTTCAATTACCCCACGCTGACCTGGGCCGACATGGGCACCATCGGCTGGCTCGTCGACGGTGCGGCCATCATGAACCAGGTGCCGATCTGCCGCTGCTCGTACGCGCCGTATGCGCGTGCCATGGTGCGCATTTGCCGCGAGGAGAGCTTCCATCAGCGCCAGGGCTTCGAAGCGCTGCTCACGATGATGCAGCAGGGCACCGATGCGCAGCGAGCGATGGTGCAGGACGCGGTGAACCGCTGGTGGTGGCCGTCGATCATGATGTTCGGCCCGCCGGACGACCAGTCGCCCAACTCGGCGCAGTCGATGCGCTGGGGCATCAAGCGGGTCAGCAATGATGAACTACGCCAGAAGTTCATCGACGCGACCGTGGACCAAGCCAAGGTGCTGGGCGTCACGCTGCCCGATCCCGCGCTGAAGTGGAATGCAGAGCGCGAGCATTGGGACTACGGGACTATCGATTGGAGCGAATTCTGGCGCGTGGTGGGCGGTGACGGCCCTTGCAACCGGGAGCGCCTCGGCGCACGGATCGAGGCCTGGGAAGACGGCGCTTGGGTGCGGGAGGCGGCGCTTGCCTTCGCAGCCAAGCAGACTCCGGCCGAGCAGGCCGCGTGAACAGACATGGAATGAATATGAGTAACGTCAGCACTCAGTCCACGGCACAAGATTGGCCACTGTGGGAAGTTTTCGTGCGCAGCAAGGCCGGCTTGGATCATAAGCATTGCGGCAGCCTGCATGCCACCGATTCCAAGATGGCGATCCAATTCGCGCGCGACGTCTACACCCGCCGGCAGGAGGGCACCAGCATCTGGGTCGTTCGCTCGGACCAGATCATCGCCAGCGATCCCGCCGATAAGGACGCTTACTTCGATCCGATGGAGGACAAGGTCTATCGGCACCCGACCTTCTACCGGCTTCCCGGTTCCGTGGACCACATGTGAGGTCAGTGATGCAAGGCTCCATTCCCCTGCGGAGAACACCCGACGTGCAGTACCTGCTGCGTCTGGGTGATACCTGCCTGATCCTGGCGCAGCGGCTCGGCGAGTGGTGCGGCCACGCGCCCATCCTCGAAGAAGACATCGCCTTGACGAACATGGCGCTGGACCTCGTGGGTCAGGCCCGCGCCGTGCTCACCCGCGCCGGTCAACTTGGCGGGCAAGGCCACGATGAAGATCAGCTCGCCTTCTTGCGCGACGAACGCGACTACTTCAATCTCACCCTGGTCGAGCTGCCGCGGGGCGACTTCGCGTTCGCCGTGCTGCGCAACCTCATGGTCGCGACCCTGCTGAAGCTGCTGTGGGCGCGGCTCGCCCGGAGTAGCGACGCGGAGCTGGCGGCCATAGCTGGCAAGGCGATCAAGGAAGCCCGTTACCACCAGCAACATGCCGGCGACTGGGTGATTCGCCTGGCTGATGGGACGTCGGAGTCGCTTCGGCGCGTCGAGACCGCACTGGGTCAGCTGTGGCGTTATGTCCCCGAGTGCTTCGAGAGCGACGTGGTGGACGAGCATGCGCGCGCCAGTGGTCTGGGGCCCGGGTGGGCAGAGCTACGGGAGCCGTGGCTGGCAGAGATGACGGTGGTGCTTTCCGAAGCTGGGCTTGTGCCGCCGGCAGATGCGGCATTCCGAAGCACCGGCAAGTGTGGTGTACACAGCGAGTACATGGGCACGATTCTCGCGGAAATGCAGCATCTGCAGCGGGCTTATCCAGGAGGCGTGTGGTGATGGTCGTCGCGACCGGTGATGCGGTGCGGTGCGAGCAGGCCTGGGCGGTGCTGGACGGCGTGCTCGACCCGGAAGTGCCGGCGCTGTCGGTCTGCGACCTTGGCATCGTTCGCGAGGTCCGCCCTGACGGCAACGGATTGGAGGTCGTGCTCACGCCCACCTACTCGGGTTGCCCGGCAACCGAGGTGATCGAGCAGAACGTGCTTGCCGCGATCAACGCTGCAGGCCTGGGTCCGGCTCATGTGACGCTGCAGAGGGCACCGGCATGGACGACCGACTGGATCAGCGAAGCTGGCCGCCGCAAGCTGGCTGAGTACGGCATTGCGCCGCCCGGGCCGGCCGCTAGGGCAGACGGTGCTGTCCCAGTCCGCTTCTTCGGCCGCAGCCCCCATCTACGACTGGCCTGCCCACGGTGCGGGAGCGACAACACCGAGCGCCTGTCGGCCTTCGGGTCGACTGCCTGCAAAGCCCTGTACCGCTGCTTGAGTTGCCAAGAGCCATTCGAGCACTTCAAGCCCATCTAAGCGCGCAGTCACGGCCCCTGTCGCCGTTCGCCCGGAACCCCTACCCATGAGTGTCATCTTTCATCCGCTGCGCGTGCGCACCATCGAGCCCGACACGGCCGAGGCTGTCGTGGTGTCGTTTGACGTGCCGCAAGCGCTCCGCGAAGTCTTCGGCTTCACGCAAGGCCAGTACCTCACATTGCGCAAGGAAATCGAAGGCCAGGACCTGCGCCGGTCGTACTCGATCTGCGCTGGTGTGGACGACGGCCAACTCCGCGTGGGCGTGCGCAAGGTTCGCGGGGGTGTGTTCTCGAACTGGATTAACGAGCATCTGCGCGCTGGCGATGTCATCCAGGTCATGGCACCCCAGGGGCGGTTTTTCGTACCGCTCGACGCCGCCTCGAAGCGCCACCATGTCGGGATCGCGGGCGGCAGCGGCATTACCCCCATCCTGTCGATCATGAAGACGGTGCTGGCGCGTGAACCGCACAGCCGCTTCACACTCATCTATGGAAACCGCCTCCTGAACTCGACGATGTTCAAGGAGGAGATTGAGGACCTGAAGAACAGCTACCTCACGAGGTTGGTGCTGCATCACGTCTTCTCCGACGAGCACACGGACGCACCGCTGAACCGCGGTGTGATGGACCGCCAGAAGATCGGCGAGTTTCTTTCCACCTTAGTACCTGCTGACGGCATCGACCACGTCTATATCTGCGGGCCGTTCCAGATGAACGACGAGGCCGAAATGGCGCTGCTCACCGCGGGTGTGCCCGAGGACCGGATCCACATCGAGCGCTTCGGCATCGCTCAGCAGCCCACAGGGCAGGCGGACGCGGTCGTCCACGAGGCCCGTCCCGAGGACGCCGAGCGGGCGCGTATCGTGATTGTGCGTGACGGGCTGCGCCGCGAGATCGAGTTCCGGCGTGACCAGCCCAGCATCCTTGACTGTGCCTCCGCCGCCGGTCTGGAAGTTCCCTTCTCGTGCACCTCCGGCGTCTGCGGCACCTGCCGCGCCAAGGTGATCGAGGGGCAGGTGCGTATGGAGCGAAACTTCGCGCTGGACAAGAAGGAGGTCGCCGCTGGCTTCGTCCTGACTTGTCAGGCGCACCCGTTGACCGAACGCGTGGTGCTCTCCTTCGACGAACGCTGAAAGGAAGCCCAATGGCCCGCGGCCGCTTACCCGGATATGAAGACCACCTCGACACAATCCTCGAACATGCGGCACACCTGTTCGCACGGCGCGGCTACTCCGCCACGACGATGAACCAGGTGGCCGAAGCCTGCGGTGTCTCCAAGGCGACGCTGTACCACTACTACCGCGACAAGTACGCCTTGCTGGTCAGCATCGCCGACGGCCACGTTTCTCGCCTTCAGACCCTCGTCGAAGAGGTGGATGCGAATAAGACCTTCTCACCCGAACAGCGCGTGCGGGAGTTGATCGCTCGTTTAGTGAGCGAGTACGCGGGCGCACAGGACGCACATCGGGTCTTGACTGAGGACGTGAAGTTCCTAGAGAACGAAGACCGCGAGCGCATCCTTGGCAAGGAGCGGCTGGTTGTCTCGGCGTTTGCAAAGGCCGTCGTGGCTTTGCGGCCAGACCTGACGAAGGCAGCGCTTGCCAAGCCGCTGACGATGCTGCTGTTCGGCATGGTGAACTGGATGTTCACTTGGATGAAACCGGGAGGACGCTTCGATCACGCCGCGATGGCGCCGATCGTGGCCGATCTCTTCCTTGGCGGCCTGCCGGCGGTGATGCCTCCGGAACAGGTGTTCGCCGAGACCGACTGAGACGGAGAATTGCATGTCATTGACCCGAAATGTCTGGATCGTAGACGGTGTGCGGACTCCGTTTGGTCGCTACGGCGGTGCGCTCGCGGCCGTGCGCGCCGACGATTTGGGCGCGGTACCGATCCGGGCGCTTGTTGACCGCAACCGCGGTGTGGACTGGTCTGCGGTGGACGACGTTCTCTACGGCTGCGCTAACCAGGCCGGGGAAGATAACCGCAACGTGGCCCGGATGGTCGCCTTGCTGGGCGGACTGCCGGTCGACGTGCCCGGCGGCACCTTGAACAGGCTATGCGGTTCGGGAATGGATGCTGTGGCCTTGGCTGCGCGCACGATCGCGGCTGGCGAAGCCGAACTCATGATTGCGGGCGGTGTCGAAAGCATGACCCGTGCGCCCTTCGTCATGCCCAAGGCAGAGTCAGCGTTCTCTCGCTCATCGAGGATCGAAGACACGACGATCGGCTGGCGCTTCGTCAACCCGAAGATGAAGAGCGACTTTGGTATCGACTCGATGCCCGAGACGGCCGAGAACGTCGCGGTGGATTTTGCTGTGTCGCGGGCCGATCAGGACGCCCTGGCGCTGCGCTCTCAGCAGCGCTGGAAAGCAGCGCACGAGGCCGGCTTCTTCAAGGACGAAATCGTGCTGGTTGTCGTTCCGGCGAAGAAGGGTGAGTCGATTGCCGTGTCGGTAGACGAGCACCCCCGACCCGACACCACCTGCGATCAGCTGGCAAAGCTCAAAGGCGTCGTGCGGCCGGACGGCAGCGTCACGGCGGGGAATGCCTCCGGGGTCAACGACGGTGCCTGTGCGCTGCTGCTGGCCTCTGACGAAGCGGTCAGGCGCTACGGGCTCAGGCCGCGTGCGCGCGTGCTGGGCTCGGCCGTGGCGGGCGTGCCGCCGCGCATCATGGGCATGGGGCCGGCACCCGCCAGCGAGAAGCTGATGCAGCGCCTGAAGCTGTCCATCGGCGACTTTCACACCATCGAGCTGAACGAAGCGTTTGCGGCGCAGGGTCTGGCGGTGCTGCGCCGACTGGGTCTGCCGGATGACGCGGCGCACGTCAACCCGAACGGTGGTGCGATCGCCATCGGGCACCCGCTCGGCGCTTCGGGTGCGCGCCTGGTGCTGACCGCCTTGCGGCAGCTCGAACGCACGGGCGGACGGCGTGCACTGACCACCATGTGCATTGGTGTGGGGCAGGGCATTGCACTGGCTCTCGAACGCGCCTGATTCGACAAGACGAAGAGGATTCTTCATGACTGCGACCTTGCAGAGTTTCATCGCAGGCAAGTGGCTGGGCAGCGAGGGAGCACAGGTGCTCGGCAGCGCGGTCAATGGTCGGCCCGTCGCGTTCACGCATGCCGAACGAATCGACTTTGGCGAAGCGGTTTCCCATGCCCGACGCGTTGGCTTGCCGTCGCTGCTGGCGCTCGACTTTCAGCAACGGGCTGAGCGCTTGAAGACGCTGGCCAAGTACCTTGCCGAGCACAAGGAAGAACTCTATGCGATCTCGGTCCACACGGGAGCGACACGCTCGGACAGCTGGATCGACATCGAAGGTGGCATCGGAACGTTGATGGCGTACGCCAGCATCGGCGGCAATGAGCTGCCCTCGGGCAACTTGATCCACGAGGGGCAGGTTACGTCGCTGGGCAAGAAGGGCGGCTTTGTCGGCACGCACATCCTCGTGCCGCGCGGTGGCTTGGCTGTGCACATCAATGCCTTCAACTTCCCGGTGTGGGGCCTGCTCGAAAAGTTCGCTCCCAGCTTTCTCGCGGGCATGCCATGCATCGGCAAGCCAGCGTCGGCCACCAGCTACCTGACGGAAGCACTGATGCGGCTCATCGTGCAATCCGCTGTTCTACCGAAAGGCAGTCTGCAGTTGGTAATCGGCAGCACGGGCGACCTGTTGGACCGACTGGAGGGGGTGGATGTTGTCAGCTTCACCGGTTCGGCCGACACCGCGGCGAAGCTTCGGATTCATCCGAACTTGGTGCGGCAGTCCGTTCCGTTCAACGCCGAGGCGGACTCGCTGAACTGCGCCATCCTGGCACCCGATGTGACGCCCGACGATGCGGAATTTGACCTCTTCGTGAAGGAGGTGGCGCGGGAGATGACGGTCAAGGCGGGTCAAAAATGCACTGCCATCCGCCGCGCCCTGGTGCCCCGGCAGCAGATCGCCGCAGTGGCCGAGCGGCTGCGAGCAAGGCTCGCGAAAATGGTCGTCGGGGATCCTGCGCTCGAGACGGTACGCATGGGTCCGCTGGCCACGCGCGACCAACGCAAGGACGTTTCGGAGCGGGTCGCAGCGCTTCTTCTGGATGGCGCCGAGCTGGTCTACGGCGAGCGCGATGGCTTCGCGCCCCAAGGTGAGGGAGTGAGTGAAGGTGCCTTCTTTGCGCCCACCCTTCTGCTGAGCCACCAGCCGCTGGAACACGCGGCGATTCACGATGTGGAGGCCTTCGGCCCCGTCAGCACCCTCATGGCCTATGACGGCCTGGACGAAGCCTTGGCGCTGGCCGCTCGCGGGCGCGGCAGCTTGGTCGGCACACTCGTGACTCGCGATCCGCAGGTGGCTGCCCGGGTCATCCCGGTGGCGGCGGCATGGCATGGCCGGCTGCTGGTACTCGACCGGGAAGCCGCAGTCGAATCGACTGGCCATGGATCGCCGCTGCCCTCACTGAAGCACGGCGGGCCGGGCCGCGCCGGCGGTGGCGAGGAGCTCGGCGGCGTGCGCGCGGTCAAGCACTACCTTCAACGCGCCGCCGTACAAGGGTCGCCCACGATGCTGTCGGCCATCACCGGTGAGCACGTGCGAGGGGCCAAGGTGCGCGAGTCAGAGGTGCATCCGTTTCGCCGCTGGTTCGAGGACCTTCAGGTCGGCGACTCGTTGCTGACCCATCGCCGCACGGTCAGCGAGGCGGACATCGTCGCCTTCGGCGGTATCTCGGGCGACTACTTCTACATGCATTTCGATGAAGTCGCGGCCCGAGAGAGCCCATTCGGCAAGCGGATTGCGCACGGGTACTTCGTTCTTTCGGCCGCTGCCGGGCTGTTCGTCTCGCCAGCCCCGGGGCCGGTGCTCGCCAACTACGGGCTGGACACGCTGCGCTTCATCAAGCCGGTCGGCATCGGTGACACGATCCAGGCGCGCCTGACCTGCAAGCGCAAGATCGACCGGAACAAGAAAGACGTGAAGGGCGTCGGGCAAGGCGTGGTGGCGTGGGACGTGGAGGTCACGAATCAGCTGGGTGAGCTGGTTGCGAGCTACGACATCCTGACCCTCGTGGCGAAGCGCGGGACGCCGTAGCGGTTCTCGCTTCCCGAACGCCGGCGCGCCATGGACGACGAAGAACTGTTTAACACGCAGCGTGGGTTGCGCCGGCGACTGTTGGACCAGGTCGGTGCCATCCGATGGGGGCCTGCGCGAGACCTGACGGCCCACTTGCTCCTTCGCCTCGACGATCCGACCGCCTGCTGGCAGCTGACCACGCGGTGGCTTCGGGACGCGCTGGACGCCGACCGAGTCGACGGTGGCTACAGTCACCCGACGGATGCCGTTTACACACCTCAGGCGGAGTCGCTGCGCGGAGACCGCGTCGTTCCGTCGCTGGTGCACACGGCCATCGATGCGTGTGATCCCGGGGTGCGGTATGTCTGGCGTTCGAATCGCGTCGTGGTGCTGAAGGACGTTGGCCAGGATCGCCGCCTGGGGGCGGATTTGCGTGTGCAGATGCTGCAGCTGGGCACACAAGTCAAGATGGCCGTGCCCATAAGCGACGACGGCCGCCCTGTGGGGCTGTTGTGCGCCGATTGGATGGACGACTGCAGTCCCGCGGGGGACGAGCGCTGGGTCTGGTTTGACGAGGTGGCGCGTAGCGTCTTGGGACCGATTTTCGGTGCAGCCTCGCGTGTTGCCCGCGGATGCGCGGGCGCGGCCAGCGTGGTCGGTTGTTCGGCCTCGGTCCTCGATGGGCTCACGCCGGCCGAGCGCAACGTCGCCGCGCTGGCCGGCAAGGGGTTGAGCTACAAGGAGATTGCGCGGCAGCTCAACCGCTCGCTCTCGACGGTCGATCATCAGCTGCGCAGCGTGCGCGACAAGCTGGGGGTGCACTCGAAGGGACGACTCATGCACGTTCTTTCCGAACGGCTGCCAAGCGCCGCGAACTGAAACGGCTGTCCGCAACGAAGGAAGGAGCCGGCAGTAGCGGCTTCGAGTCGCGCAGGCATCCATCTCCCGTCGTCCGCTTCGGGGAGGACAAACCCTACGCGAATTCACGCGATGGAATGCCGAACATTCTGGCGGCAGAGTGCGTGCTGTGTGACACCCACGCGTGGCACTCCTCACTTTCAGGACAGCGCATGATTCCGACGTTTCAACACTTCATCAATGGGCAGGCGCATACCGCATCCGATGGCGGCTTGATGGAACTGTTCAGCCCCGTGAACGAGCAGGTACACGCAAGAGCCGCGCGCGGGACAGCGGCAGACGTCAGCGCGGCCGTAGCAGCGGCGCGGCGTCAGCTGGATGGGGGTGCTTGGAGCAAGCTGTCCGGTGCAGACCGCGGACAGTTGATCCATCGACTGGCCGATCTCGTCGAACGGGACGCAGGGAAGATTGCCGACATGGATGCGACCTGCATCGGTCGACCGCCGATCGAACCTCGCTTGCTGGACTTGCCCAACGCCATCGGCACGTTGCGCACAAGCGCGGGTTGGGCCGACAAGATCGAGGGTCGCACGATCCCGACGCCCGGCTACATGGGTGTGAAGACCTTGTCCTACACGCAGCGCGAGCCGGTCGGCGTTGTCGGTGCCATCGTGCCGTGGAACACGCCGTTCATGATCACTTGCTGGAAGGTCGGCCCCTTGTTGGCTGCGGGATGCACGGTCGTCATCAAGCCTTCCGAGGAGACGCCATCTTCGGCGTTGCACCTCGCGGCATTGTGCAAGGAGGCCGGCATTCCGGATGGCGTGGTGAATGTGGTCACCGGGACGGGTGAAGTCGTGGGTCAGGCACTCTGCTCGCATCCCGGTGTTGAAAAGATCACCTTCACCGGCAGCACCGAAGTCGGCCGGATCATTCAGCGTACCGCCGGGCCGCTGTTCAAGAGGGTGTCCCTGGAACTGGGTGGCAAGAGCCCGCAGATCGTTTTCGAGGACGCCTCCATCGATGCAGCTGTACGTGGCTGCGCCATGGGCTTGTTCTTCAATCAGGGCCAGGTATGTGCGGCTGGGACACGAATACTCGTTCAGCGCTGGATCGCGGAGAAGTTCTCCGCCGCGCTGGCTAGCGCGGCGAGCGCTATCAAGGTGGGTGATCCTTCAAAGGAAGGCGTCACCATGGGCCCGGTCGCAAAAAAGGAACAGTTCGAAAGAGTGAATCGCTACATAGATGCAGGTCTTGCCGAGGGCGCCAAACTGCTGGCAGGCGGTCTGGCCGAGCGCGGCAAAGGCTACTTCGTCAAGCCGACCATCTTTGCCGAGGCCAGCAACGATATGTCGATTGCGCGCGAGGAAATCTTCGGGCCTGTCGGCACGATCATTCCCTTCGACACCGAGGAGGAAGCCATTGCGCTGGCCAATGACACCGACTATGGCCTGGGTGCGACGGTATGGACGAGCGATGTTTCGCGGGCACACAGAGTGGCTCAGGCCGTCAAAGCGGGGGCCATCGGAGTGAACTGCTGGGCGCCGATTGATCCGAGACTCCCCTGGGGTGGCATGAAGACCAGTGGCATCGGCCGCGAGTGCGGGCTGTCGGGCGTGCTGGCCTATACCGAAGAGAAGGTCATCACCGTGCTGGTTGGCTGAGCGATCGCCGCGCGATCACTTCTTTTCGGCGTCTGCTTACACTCACATCTTGCGCCGCTTGTTTGGCAGAAGCGCGGGTGTGGGGCTCACCAGATTGGCTTCTCGCTGACTTGAGCCGTTGAGTCGGTTGACCCGTCTGGATGATGGAAGACAGCGGCCTTTCCCGTGTCTGGGCTCGTGGGCCTTGTCTCCTTCACGCGTGGTCGAGCTCGATCATCGGCTGATCGGCGCGTTTTGCATCAGTGTCATGAATCACGAAGTCCGGTCTGCCAGGGCGTGGCGTTCGACTCGTAAAACATTGCCATGTCCGGTCAATGCGTGACGATCGGCCGCGCCTCGCTCCAGCGGTCCAGGTCGGACCGACGCCATGCGACTGCGCGCAGACCCAGGCGGACCGGGCAGGGGAACTTCTGTTCGGCAATCAACCGGTAAATGGTCGATCTGCCGAGGCCGGTCATGCGCATGACGGTGGGCATGCGCAGGAACACGGGGGCGGACGTGTCGGCGCGGGCCGGTTCGTTCTCGGGCGGGAAGCGTTGCATGTCTCTGACCTCCGGTGGAGCCGCCATGCAAACTCTAGACGCCCGTTCCGACGAGCGGCTCGCTGGATTCCGGGCCGAATCCGGCACAGAACGTCTCCCACAGCAGCGCCATGGACCCGGAAGCGGCTGCGCGGCGATCTTGGGTTGAAGTCGGAGCGGCCGAAACCGGTGAAATTGATCCGGCGTCGTTCTGCACGGCGCCACAAGCCCCGCGAGCCCAAGCAGATCGATGTGGCCTTGCGGTACGTCTCTCGTCGGGACTGCGCCATGTATCTGCAATCGATCCTCGCGAGACTGCCGAGCGCCTCAATACAGACTCTTCAGTCCAGTTCGAATCACCTCGGGCAGGTTCGGCTGTTGCGCGATGCTTGCCAGAAAACGGAGATCGTCCGCTACTGTCAATGGATCCAGCTCGATGGCTTCGAGAATCGTTGAAAGCGGACTCGCCGCTGCGCGCGGCGCAGCTCGATCCGGCCCGGTGAAATCCTTCGGCCCATTGAACGGCAGCCGTGGCCTCAGGTCCATGCCGGTCTCTTGAATCTCGTCGAGTGCCAGCGACCAGACGACCGGCTGCGGTGCGTCGAGCGCGGTTCGGATGGCAGCACGCGGCGCTGGCCTTTCCAACTCACCCGCGAGATCGGCCAGGTCGTGGAGCGCCGTGCGCAGCGTCTTTGTGGCTGCTTTCAGCGACACCTGGGCCACATCGGGATCGCCACTCTCCTGCTCGAGAAACAGCTGGCGCGTTTTGCCGGCCACACGCAGCGTCTCGCCCTTCGCCCCGAGGCTGTTCATCAGCGAGGGCATCCCGTAACGCGCCACGCCGTTGATCATGACCAGCCGGATCGATGACTCCTTTGACCTGATCAGCGCCTCATACGGGTCACCGACCTTCCCATCGACGACGATCAAGTCGGCACGCTTGCCGGCCTCGATCGTTCCGATCGATTTGTCCCACTTGAGGATGGCTGCGGCGTCCTTGGTTGCCATGGCCACCAGGTCTCGGGCCGTGAACAGTCCGTCCAAGAGGTGTCGTGAACACAGCCACGCGACCTTCAGTTCACCAAGCAGGTTTTTGCTGCCGGAGGGCGACCAGTCGCTGCCCAGGGCAATGCGCACCCCAGCCTGCTTTGCGGCGTCGACACGGGCGGTCGCGCCGTACAGCAGCAGGTTGCTCAATGGCGACCAGACCATGGAGCCGCCGCGTCGGGCGAGGACCTCGAAGTCCTCCTGCAGCAGACCTGCTGCGTGAATGGCCGTCAATCGGTCGTTGATCGCCCATTCGTTCGGTGCCACCTGGAGCGCCAGAAAGTGCCGCCGTGCCACCGAATCGGTCTGGCCCGACGGGGTCACCCCCTCGCTCAGGTGCAGCAGGAAGCAGCTGTCCTCCTTCTTCAGCCGTCCCCAAAACGCGCGCGCGTCCTTGGCATCGACGTCGGCGATGCGTCCCTGCGCTTCGGACAGGTCGGGGTCGTCCGTGCTCTCGACGTTGCGAAGCAGCCCGCGGTAGAAACGCTGTATGCCGGCATTGCTGTTGAGCATGATGCCTTGGCTCGTCGTCACGCCGCCCAGGAGACACTTGCATTCGACGTAGCGGACCAGCGGAGCGAGCAGCGACGGCTTGCCCTGGGCGTCGCGGTACTTGCCGATGACTGTCATCGGACCACTGATCAGCTTGCGATAGTCCGGATGGTCGGGCCACTGGCCTCGGTGCTGGAACAGCCTGGGCACGGGACTCCACAAGGGCAGCGCGTTGTAGCTGAGATGGTTGTGCAGTTCGATCAAGCCGGGTAACAGCGTCCCTGCGGTGTCCACCACCGGCACGCCCTCGAAGCCGGACGGGGGTGCTGCGCCACGCGCTTGCACTGCAACAATGACGCCCTTGTCGATGTAGACCACGCCGGCGGGCACAACCGAGAACGTGTCGTCCATGGTGACCACGCGGCCAGACAAGGCCAGTTTCGGTCCGGTGAGCGGATCGACAGGGCCGGGCTTCGTCGCGGCACGTGCAGTGGCAGGCGCTGTTTGACCTGGCTCGAGGCCGCTTAGCGGATACCAGTGGCGTTGAACGCTCTTCATGCCACGACACCCCTTGGAGCCGTGATCGTGATGTTGCGTCGTTTGGCCAGGGCGTCCTTCCCGGCGCGCCTGGCCCAGCCATCCTGCTCGTGCATCCAGGCCGGCAGGCCGGCGGGGAAATCGGACTCTGGTATCGCGACACGATCGCCGTCGGCCCACGCGTCTCCATAAAAGTGGAGTGTGGCAGGCATCGGTTCATCCGGATGGTGAATGTGGGGCGAGACGGCCTGCAGCGCGACATTCCAGTTCTGAAGCAGCTTCTTGGTCGCTGCTGCCAGCTTGGTGGTGTCGCCCTTGGAAAAGCTTTCGGGTTGCGTCGGGTGCGTCACGGCGGCATAGGCGATGTTCGCGGACTGAGCCGGCTGGGTCGCCTTCCGCAATTGCCAAGCTTCGTCGGCTGCCTGCCCGAGCGCCAGGACTGCTTCGACACGCCTGCCGACCAGCAGCGCGTCCAGCCAGCGATTGCGGTAGTCGACGAGGGTAGGGTTCCTTCGGGTCTTGGTCTTGACGCTGCCATAGACGCTGTAGAGGTAGGTGTTGATGAAGACATAGCTTCGAGTGACCCCGAGCTTGGCCAGAAGACCCTGGACGCGACGCCCGGCCTCGCCAACGAGGATGCGTCGCACGACGGTTTCGTGCTGCGCGGGATCCTGACCGATCACGAGCATGCGTGCCGAACCGTCGAGGCGGCCCCGATGGAAGATCGGCCCCCACTCGAGGCGGAACTGGCTTGCCGGGTACGCGTCTGCTTCGGGATACGCGGCGCACAAGGAGAGAAACGGCTCGGCGACATAGCCTGGGTCAAACACGTGGGACATGTGCAAACCCCCTTGGGCGGCGAGTCCGGGTGCCGCCGTGTTCAGCAGTTCTAGCGCGTGCCTTCGCGTGACACCAGACCTATGTTCGTGGGTGTCGCGTGTGTCCGCGAGGGGCTGCCTGCTCCGGGCGTGACGGGCGCCAATGTTGCGCCGCATGCCGAAGAACTCCAGCAGGCGGCTGGCACGGGTGACGGGGACGGTAGTTCGGGCGCATGGGAGCATGCGGGCGCGAATGCGGATCGTGACCCCCCTGAAGCGGGATGGGTCACGGTTCGCCGCGATCCTATGCTGGCCGGCATGAGCTACTCGACCTTCCTGTCCTTCAACAACCGCGGGGCGCTGGCGCGTTCGAGCGTCACTGGCTGCTACTCCTGCCTGGGCAGTTTCAAGCCCGAGGAGGTGCACGACTGGGTGCACGACGACGCCACCGCGGTCTGCCCGATGTGTGGTGCCGATACCGTGCTGCCCGGCGTGAGCGACGTGCGAACCCTGCACGCTGCGCATGCCTCCCAGTTCGATGAGGCGCAGACGGTGCCTGCGGCGCTGTCGATCTCCCCCGAGTGGCTGTAGGTCGGACGCGTGCATTCGAGGAACGGGACTGCGGCCGACCTGCGCATCTATGGGGGTGCGCTCGACGCGCCGGGCGGAGGCTTCCTGGCCGCGGTTGTCGTCATGCAGGTGCGTGGGATCCAAGGCGAGGTGACTGTCGTGATGCGTGACGAGAGCTTGTCGGGCGGGTATCGCTTCAAGGATGCCGCAGCGGCGTTGCGGTTTGCGATGGATGTGGGGATGAAGGCCGCACGACAGAGCGCCCAGCCCGTTTTCTCGTGACGACCCGAGACCGATCAAGCTCCGCGTGCACGATTTGCGCAGACGAACTTCCTGGTCGCCGTGCGGCCCCGACATTGACGCCGTGGTCAAGTCGCCCGGCGCTCGATCAGCAAGTGTCTTTCAAGGATGTCGTCGCTGTTCACACACAACGCATCTCTTGCCGCAGTGGCAAAGATTCAATCGCCGCAAAACTGGCACCAGACTGGCACCAACGCCGATCAGAAAACAAAAAAGTCAGCAGACGATAACCTGCTGACTCTTGTCTATCTTGGCTCCCCGACCTGGGCTCGAACCAGGGACCTACGGATTAACAGCGATTGTTCAAGCCGGGCGGAGTTTGCGAGAGGTCGGGTTTCTGGGTGACAGGCCAGTGCGCAGTCGGTCCACGTGGTCAGCCCATGACTGGAGCAAGTCGCGGCGTTCGGCCTGATAGGCGTGGCGGTTGTATGCAGCACGCACTCGATTGCCAGGCACATGAGCCAGGCAATGTTCGATGACGTCGATGCTCGCGCCGATCGCGTTGAAGTGCGTGCTGAACGTGGCGCGCATGCCGTGTGGGGTGCCGTCACCGCTGAAGCCCAGACGCTCCATCAGTGCATTGAGACTTCGGTCGGCCATCGGCCGATCAGGATCGAGTCGATTGGGAAACAAGTAGACGCTGCCCTCGGGAACGAGCGCCCGCAGTTCCTGGAGCAGCGTCACGCACTGCCGAGAGAGCGGCACCCAGTGGGCGCGGCCAGCCTTCATCCGGTCAGCAGGGATCTCCCATTCGGCTTCTTTCAGGTCGATCTCGCTCCACTTGCCACCGGTGACTTCGGCCTTGCGACAGGCCGTCAACACGACAAGCAGCATCGCGATCCGGGTCTGCTCGTGGATGGTGTCGATGGCATCCAGCTTGCGCAGGAACTCCCCGAGCAGGTCGGGCGACAGGGCAGGGTGGTTCTCTTGACTGCGCTTGCGAAGCACGCGAACCGGCGGCACGGGGTTGTCCCCGATCAGCCCGGAGTCGATGGCGTACTCGAAGATGCCCCACAGGTAGTTGCGCAGGTTCCTCGCGACCTCAGGTGCTCGCGCCTCGACTTCCTTCAGCGCAGCGGTCAGTTCGAGCCGCGTGAATTTCGAGATCGGACGGTCTTTGAATCGGGGCGTCAGGTCCTTCTCGATCTCCCGGTTGCGCTGCAAGACGGTCGCTGGCCGCAGGTCCGCGCCGGTCGCTGCATTCCAGTCGGCACACACAGCGCCGAAGCTGCCCTTGACCCGATGTAGCTCCGCCTGGACGCGGCTCTCGCGTTCTTCGCGCCGAGCCTGGACAGGGTGGATGCCCTTGGCGACGAGCTTGCGCGACTCCGCATGCACGTGTCGCGCGTCGGCCAGCGAGACCTCGGGAAATGCGCCAAGTGCTTGCAGGCCCTCGACGCCGTTCAGCCTGAACTTGTAGCGCCAGAGCTTCGAGCCGTTTGGCTGAACAAGGAGAAACAGGCCTCCCGTGTCGGCTAGCTTGAAGGCGCGTTCCGCCGGCTTCGCCGACTTGATCTGGAGGGTGGTCAGCACTGGGTATCGGTCGGTCCGTACCCCCAACCATACCCCCAGCCGATCGGGATCTCAAGAAATAGACCGGAACGACTTGAGACAAGGTGTGTTGCTAAGTCGTTGTAGCGTATAAGGTATTCAGCACAACCTGGGACATCCTAAAATCGCCCGGGACCCCCATGCACAGTTCAGGTGGCGAGTTTCAAAGCAGTCCTAAGTCACGGTTGCGGCCGCCGCCGATAGGCCACGACCTGGTGCCGCCATCCTACAAGGCAGGGGCTGCGCTGGCTTTCCGGGGCCTGGGCAAGGCAAGGCTCGCGAACAGGCGCGTCGGGCCGAGAAGCCGCCGCCCGCCTGAGGCCGAGATCCGAGCGGCGGCCGCGCGGTGGAATCCGCTACGCAGGTCAACGCCGCTGCAGGGCTCGCTCCGCGGCCGGATCCCACGATGCGATCACCGCCCCCAGGATCCGCAGTCCTTGTTCAATCTGTTCGGGCGTCAAGCTCGCATATCCCAGCACCAACCCGCCAGGGCGGGGAATCTTGCCTGACTGTGACTTGGCGAAGAGCGGCGACACAGGGTAGACGCCCACGCCCCGGGCACGGGCGGCAGCTACCAGTGCCGGCTCATCCTGTGGCCGCAGCAGCGGCAACCAGAGAACCACATGCAGACCAGCTGCCGTGCCCGCCACGCGCGCATCCGTTGGCAAGTGCCGCCCGATAGCGTCGAGCAACATGGCGCGGCGTCGTTCGTTCTCGCGCCGGCTGCGCCGGACGTGGCGCTCGTAGGCTCCGCTGTTGATCAGCGATGCCAGCACCCGTTGCTCCAGCACGGGCGCGTGCCGGTCGGCCATGCGCTTGGCTTGGCGAAATACGGCGACCAGTTCAGTGGGCAATACCAAGTAACCCAGCCGAAGCTGCGGTGACAGCGCCTTGGAGAAGGTGCCCATGTAGATCACGCGGCCGTCGGCATCGATGGACTGCAGCGCGTCGATCGGGCGCTGGCCGTAACGAAACTCGCCGTCGTAGTCGTCCTCGACGATCCAGGCGCGGTGCTGCTGCGCCCACTGCAGCAGCGCCATACGCCGGCCGATGGGCAGCACGCCGCCCAGTGGAAACTGGTGCGACGGCGTCACATACGCCAGACGCGCCCGGTCATCCCTTGGCAAACGGGCAGTATCCAGGCCTTGCGCATCGACCGGCACGGCCAACAGATCGGCGCCGGTCGCCTCGAAGCAGCGGCGCGCCATCAGGTACCCAGGTTCCTCGAAGACGAATGCATCGCCGGGGTCCAGCAGCAGGCGTGCGCACAGGTCGATGCCTTGCTGTGAGCCGTGCACGACGAGGATTTGCTCGGTATCACAGGTCAGCCCGCGCGCGCGTCGCAGATAGCCTTGGAGTGCGCGGCGCAAAGCGGTATCGCCTTCGGGCGGGACGTAGTACAGGCTGTGCTGGTGGCACAGCAGTTCGGCTTGGTATGCGCGACGCCAGCTCAGCGCCGGGAAGTCGCGCGAGGCCACTGCGCCGTACAGGAAGTCGATGCGGGCCGGCTCCGCGTGAGGCAGTCCTGGCATTTCCATGCCCGCCACGCGTCGACCGAAGGCTGACAGAGCCAGGGCTGCCTTGCCGCGGCGGTCGGAGGTTGCGGAGTGGTTTGCCACCGTGGCCGGCGGATTGGCGACCCGGGCGGCCCGCCCCGCGGACGTGACCAGAAAGCCTTCCGCGGCCAGTTGCTCGTAGGCCGCCGTCACCGTGGTGCGCGACACCCCGAGATCGGCTGCCAAGGCACGCGTGGACGGTGCCCGCGCTCCTGCCGCAAGCGTGCCATCAGCGATCTGCGCGCGCAGAAGGTCGTAGATGTGGCGGCCGGCGCCATGATTGGTGCGAGGATGGAACTGGCCCATTGAGAAACAAAGAAACTGGCACTTCCGATTGTGCCGGTCTTGAGCAACAGTCTGCGATGGAGCGTCATTGCAGAGCAAAGCCCATGTACATCCCACCTCATTTCGCCGAGAGTCGGCCCGAACAGTTGCACCGCATCATCCGCGAGCACCCCCTGGGCACGCTCGTGACGCAGGGGACGGGCGGGCTGGATGCCGACCACCTGCCTTTCGAGTTCGATCCTGAAGTGGGAGAGCACGGCCTGCTGTCGGCCCACGTTGCCCGCGCGAACCCGCTGTGGCAACGCTGCCCCACGGGAAGCCCGGTCATGGTGATCTTTCGCGGTGCGCAGGCCTACATCTCGCCGAACTGGTACCCGAGCAAACAGGAGTCGCATCGCCTGGTTCCGACCTGGAACTACGAGGTGGTGCATGCGCACGGCGTACTGACCGTGAGCGACGATGAGCGCTTCGTGCGCCGTATCGTTGCGCGCCTGACGCGGCGGCACGAGGCGGCCGAACCCAGGCCGTGGAAGATGGGCGACTCGGCGCCGGAGTTCATCGATAGCATGCTGAGCAACATCGTGGGCCTCGAGGTCGCCATCACCTCGCTGGTGGGCAAGTCCAAGCTGAGTCAGAACCGCGAGGCGCGTGATCTCGTCGGCGCCGCCGACGCATTGCAGGCGCGGGGCCACGGCGAACTGGCTGAACTGATGCGCCCCGCCCGCTGAACAGACGAGATCGCGCGGGCTCCATCCCGGACAACTCATGTACACATCGACCTTCACGTTCGCCAAGCGTCAGTACGACGACGAGTTCCACACGTTGGACAACGTCATTGCGCAGATTGCCAAGTCCATCCCTGGCTACCTGGGCGAAGAGAACTGGGAGAACCCGGTGACCGGCTTGATTTCCAACGTGTACTACTGGGACACGATGGATTCACTTCGTGAGCTCATCGACCACCCGGAGCACATCAAGGCAAAGCAGCAACAGGCACGTTGGCTCGATGGGTATCAGATCGTCATCGCACAGGTGCTCAGGTCCTATGGCGACGGTGGAATCGCCCACCCGCTGGCTCAATCCGCACAGGCCGCGAACCACCCAGACTCGCGCAGCGAGTAGCTCTGCGGCCCGGCCGGGGGAGTGAAGCCGCGCGAGAGGCGCCGCAAGGCGCTCGGCCCAAGCTTCAATCGGATGCGCGTGAATGCAATGCCGTATCAGACGTGCAGAAAGGCCAGCGCACCCAGCACGATGCCGATGCCGCTGAGCCCGAAGACGCCGTACTCCAGCCACTTGCGCCTGGTCAGCAAGGCGATCGCCGCCATCGCGATCGCGATCTGCAAGGCGGTCGTGGCCTGGGCCCAGCGGTGGTGTTCGTGCATCTGGGCTTCGCTTTGCGCGTCCCAGTCCGTGGCTTCGGCTTCCAGTTTCTCGGCGGCCAGCTTGATCTCGGCCTTCTCGCTCTTGTAGCGCTTGACCTCGTCCTCGTGAGCGGCGCGGTGCGAGTCGGGACCCAGCTCGGCCGCCAGTTCGGCGAGGTTCTGCTTGCCGCTCTTGGCCTGGTAGTAGCTCCACTGGTTCGAGGCCTCGGTCTTCCTGATCGCGGCGTTGTTCTTGTACAGGACGGCGTTGGCCTGGGTCGCACCCCCCTGGTAGGAGAAGATGGCGCCCACGGTCGCCAGGATCGCGGTCACCACCGCGAGCCGGCCGGCGCTGCTTTCGGGCGCATGCCGGGCAGCGTGTTCGAGTTCGTGGTCGTGCGGACCGTGGACATGGAATCCGGCTTCGGACATCTCAGGCTCCCGGCAATCGTCGGTAGGTGACCCAGTGATAGCGCCAGCCGGCCTCGCTGGCGTGACTCTCGCGTGCAAGCTCGGCGAACGCGCTGCGGTCCCACGGCGGGAAGAAGGTGTCGGCCTCGAAGTCGGCATCCACCTCGGTCAGCACCATCTCGTCGGCCCGCGGCAGCGCCTGCGCATAGAGCTCGCCGCCACCGATGACGAACACGCGCTCGGCTTCGTGCAGGCGATCGAGCGCCGCGTCGAGCGAAGGCGCCGGCTCGGCCCCATCCGCCGCCCACGCCGGATTGCGCGTGACCACCAGGTTGCGCCGGCCCGGCAGCGGCTTGAAGGCCGGCGGCAGCGAGTCCCAGGTCTTGCGGCCCATCACGACCGGGCAGCCCAGCGTCGTGCGCCTGAAGTGCTGCAGATCGGCCGGCAAGCGCCACAGCAGCGCGTTGTCCTTGCCGATCGCGCCATTGCGCGCGACCGCGGCGATGAGGGCCAGCTTCATCGCCTCACACCGCCACCGGTGCCTTGATCGCCGGGTGCGGGTCGTAGCCCTGCACCTCGAAATCCTCGTAGGCGTAGTCGAAGATCGACGGCGGCCGGCGCAAGATGCGCAGCGTGGGGTAGGGCCGCGGCGCGCGCGAGAGCTGCAGCTCGACCTGCTCGCGGTGGTTGCTGTACAGGTGGCAGTCGCCGCCGGTCCAGATGAAATCGCCGACCTCCAGGTCGCACTGCTGCGCCAGCATGTGCGTCAACAGCGCATAGCTGGCGATGTTGAACGGCACACCGAGAAAGATGTCGGCGCTGCGCTGGTAGAGCTGGCACGACAGTCTGCCGTCGGCCACGTAGAACTGGAAGAAGGCGTGGCAGGGCATCAGCGCCATCTTCGGCAGGTCGGCCACGTTCCAGGCGCTCACGATGATGCGGCGTGAATCGGGGTTGGCCTTGAGCTGCTTCACGACTTCGGCGATCTGGTCGATGTGGCCACCATCGGGCGTGGGCCAGCTGCGCCACTGCACGCCGTAGACCGGCCCCAGGTCGCCGTCCGGCTTGGCCCATTCGTCCCAGATCGTCACGCCGCGCTCCTGCAGCCAGCTCGCGTTGCCGTCGCCGCGCAGGAACCACAGCAGCTCGAGGACGATGCTCTTGAGGTGCACCTTCTTGGTCGTCACCAGCGGGAAGCCTTCGCTCAGGTCGAAGCGCATCTGGTGGCCGAACACGCTGGTCGTGCCGGTGCCGGTGCGGTCGGCCTTGAACACGCCGTGCGTGTGCACGTGGCGCATGAAGTCTTCGTACTGGGAGCGGACAGGGGGTGTCTGGAGGGTCATGTCAGTAGGCGCCGAACAGCGCATCGAGGGCTTCGGCGATCAGGGCCTGCTGCGGTCGCAGATTGTCGACCGGCCGGCGCAGTTCGCTGGCGACGATGGCACCGAGCGCCGCCGTGTCGAGCACCAGTTCCGCGTCGCCGGTGCGCAGCAGCGGGTTCAGATGGCTTGCGCGCGGGCCGAAGGCGGTGGCGGTGCGCAGGGGGATCACGACGCGTGTCGCAAGGGCATCGATGAAGTCGTTCTGCACGTCCAGCAGATAAGGGGTGTGCCGCCGCTCGCCCGCGGTCGGGTTGGCGTACAGGTCGTAGCGCGCCACGGCTACTTGCCTTGCGCGAAGCTGCGGTACTTGGCGAGCGGCAGTCCGTCGCGCTCGATGCGGATGTTGTAGGCCTCGATCGCTTCGCGGTTGTCCTCGTTCCAGCGCTGCCAGTAGCGGCGCTGCACCTCGGCGGCCAGCAACTCGTCGACCGTCTGCGACAGGTTCATGCCCAGCTCGCGTGCCGCATCGAGGACCTTCGCATTCAGGCTGAGGTTGGTGGCCCGCTTCGGGGCATCGTCGGAGCGACGCATCACTGCCTCCATGATCGATGCGCATCAACCATGCGCATCGGGATTGTAGTGGCGGCCAGACCCCCGCGGGGGTGGCTGCGGCAAGCCGCAGCGGGGGCACCCCTCAGGACTTCGGTTGCGCCGCCGTGCCCGCCTGCTCCGGCTCGCGCAGCAGGATCTCGACGCGGCGGTTCTTCGCGCGTCCTGCTTCACTGCTGTTGTCGGCGATCGGTTCGTGCGAGCCGCGGCCCGAGGTCTCGATGCGGGTCGGCTGGATGCCGCGGCCGGCCAGGTAGTCACGCACGCTCTGCGCACGGTCGACCGACAGCGGGTTGTTGATCGCGTCGCTGCCGGTGCTGTCGGTGTGGCCGATCACGCGCACCTGCAGCGCCGGGTCGTTGGTCAGGCCGTTGGCGAAGCTGTCGAGCACGGTGCGCAGCTCGGGCTTGATGGCCGACTTGCCGGTGTCGAAGGAGATGTCGCTCGGCACGTTGAGCTTGAGCTGGTTGTCGGCGGTGCGCGTGACGTCGACGCCGGTGCCTTGCGTGGACTGCTCCATCGCGCGGCGCTTCTCTTCCATCTTCTTCGACCAGACGTTGCCGGCCACCGCACCGCCGATCGCGCCGATGGCCGCACCGGTGGCGGCGCCGCGCTTGCTGTCGCCGATCAGCACGCCGGCCACCGCGCCGACGGCCGCGCCGATGCCGGCGCCCTTGGCGGTGTCCTGCTGCTCCTGGTTCATGTTGGCGCAGCCGGCCAGCAGGGCCGTGGTGGTCAGGGCGATGATCGCGAGACGGGTGTTCGCAGTGTGTGCATTCATGGCAATTCCTTCGGTGAGAGTGGCCGCTTTGTACCTGCAGCCGGCCCTGGTCTTGCAAGCAGTCGTATCGGGGGCCTGACGGCTCAGTCGCCGCCGGCCGCCGGCGATGCGTCGGAGAACTGCGACGCCGCCAGCCGCTGGTAGAGCCCGCTGCGCGCCAGCAGTTCCGTGTGCGTGCCGCTGTCGACCACGCGCCCGGCATCGAGCACGACGATGCGGTCCGCGTGCATCACGGTGCCCAGCCGGTGGGCGATGACGAGCGTCGTGCGCCCGCGCATCGCCACGTCGAGGGCGGCCTGTACCGCGCGCTCGCTTTCGCTGTCGAGCGCGCTGGTGGCCTCGTCCAGCAGCAGCAGCGGCGCGTTCTTCAGGATCGCCCGCGCGATCGAGATGCGCTGGCGCTGCCCGCCCGAGAGCCGCACGCCGCGCTCGCCCAGGAAGCTGGCGTAGCCCTCGGGCAGCGCGCGGATGAAGCCGTCCGCGTGCGCGGCGGTCGCGGCGGCCACCACCTCGTCGTCGCTCGCCTCGGGCCGGCCGTAGCGGATGTTCTCCAGGGCGCTGGTCGAGAAGATCACGCTGTCCTGCGGCACCAGGCCGATGCGCGAACGCAAGGCGCCCAGATCGGCCTCGCGCACCGGCACGCCGTCGATCGCGACCGTGCCGCCCTGGGCATCGTAGTAGCGCAGCAGCAGCTGGAACACCGTGCTCTTGCCGGCGCCGCTGGGGCCCACCAGGGCCACCGTCTGGCCCGGCTCGACCTCGATCGTCACGCCGTCGAGCGCCGCCGTCAGCGGGCGCGACGGATAGCGGAACGCCACCTCGCGCAGGCTCACGCGCGAGCCGATCGGCGCCGCGGCCAGCGCCTTCGGCTGCGCCGGGTTCTGGATCGGCGAGCGTGTGGCCAGCAGCTCCATCAGCCGCTCGCTGGCGCCGGCGGCGCGCAGCAGGTCGCCCCACACCTCGGCCAGCACCGCGACCGAGCTCACCAGCAGGATCACGTAGACCACCGTCTGGCCCAGGTGGCCGGCCGTGATCTGGCCGCTGATGACCGCCTGCGTGCCCTGGTACAGCCCCCACAGCAGCGCGCCGAAGGTGGCCGTGATGATGAAGGCCACCAGCCCGGCGCGCATGCGCGTGCGCCGCACCGCGGTGGCGAAGGCGCGTGCGGTGGACTCGTCGAAGCGCTTCGCCTCGCGCGCTTCCTGCGTGTAGCTCTGCACCACCGGCACCGCGTTCAGCACCTCGGCGGCGATCGCGCTCGAATCGGCCACGCGGTCCTGGCTGGCGCGCGACAGGCTGCGCACCTTGCGGCCGAACCACAGCGCCGGCAGCACCACCCCCACCAGGATGCCGAGCACCTGCGCCATCACCACCGGGTTCGTGACCACCAGCATGGCCAGCGCGCCCAGCCCCATGACCGTATTGCGCAGGCCCATGCTGAGGCTGGAGCCCACCACCGTCTGCACCAGCGTCGTGTCGGTGGTCAGGCGCGACAGCACCTCGCCGGTCTGCGTGGTCTCGAAAAACTGCGGGCTCTGCTTCACCACGTGCGCGTACACCGCGTTGCGCAGGTCGGCCGTGATGCGCTCGCCCAGCCACGTGACCATGTAGAAGCGCAGCGCCGAGAACACACCCAGCGCCGCGCCCACGCCGAACAGCGCGAAGAAGTGCCCACGCAGCGCCAGCACGCGCTCGCCGGGATCGGTGCTGATCAAGCCCTGGTCGATCAGCGCCTTCAGCGCCACCGGGAACACCAGCGTGGTCAGCGCCGCACCCACCAAAAACAGCCCGGCCAGCGCGATGCGGCCGCGGTAGGGCTTCAGGAAAGGCAGCAGGCTGCGCAGCGGGCGGACCGAGCGCGCCTTGGCGTCGGCGGATGCCGTGCCGCCGCTGACTGCTTGAGCCATCGTGGAAGTGGAGGAGGCCATAGGGCCCGCAGTGTAAGCAGCGCCCCGTGTCGGCCGCTGACGCTGCGGCCCTGCACGGTGTGGGGCCACGGCCGCTGCAGCCGGGCATGCGCTGCACGAACCGGCCCCGACGACACCCGACTAGAGCTGCAGCCGGCTCGCGTAGCCCGTCATTTCCAGGTAGCCGCGGCCCACGCGTGCACCGCTGCGCTCGTCGAGCAGCTCGCTCAGGCCTTCCCAGTACACCGAGCCGGTCGAGCCGCGGCTGTCGAGTTCCTGCGCGTCGAGCCGGGCGCGCACGCGGTGCGCTCCGGCCGGGGTGTCGAGCCGCCATTCCACCGGGTACTCGGCCTGCGTGGCCGGGCTGCGCCAGCGGCGCAGCGGTGTGAAGCGCACTTCGTCCGGGCCGAAGGTGCGCACCGCGCCGCCGCGCGGCCGGAAGCTCCCACCGGCCCATAGCGCCGAGCCGTCGGCGCGGCGCAGCCGGAAGGCGGTGAGGGCGCCGCCGTCGTCGAGGTTCATGCCGGTCCAGTCCCAGCCCACCGCGTCGGGGTGCAGCAGCGCTTCGCTCCACTCGTGATCGAGCCAGGCGCGGCCGGTCACCGCGAGCGCCTTGCCGTCCAGGCGCAGCGTGCCGCCGACGGCGAGTTGCGGCTCGCTCAGGTAGTGGCTGGCCTGCTCGGGCGCAGGGCCCTTGCGCGAATGGCCGGCGTCGCCCTGCAGCAGCACCGGCTGCGTGGCGTCGCAGCGCAGGTCGAAGGCGAAACCCTGTGCGCCGGCGTCGACCACGGCGCGGTAGTGGTGCTGCGGGACTTGCGCGTCACCGCCGCTGCGCACCAGCTGCCAGCCGCGCAGCCTCACGTCGGTGTCGTCGAGCGCTGCCTCGGCAATGCCGAAACCGGCGCGGGCGATGCGCTGGTCGTGCCGCAGCCGGCCGGCGCGCGGATCGGTCAGCGCCGCGTGTGCGAACAGCAACTGCTGCGCCGCGAAGCGGCTCGGATGCCCGGCCGCCACGTCAGTCCGCGAGCGGAAGAAGGTCACCTGAAACCCAAACGGTTCGGCGAAGCCAAACCGTTTGGGTTCGGCGGAGCCAAACCCGAAGGGTTCGGTGGCAGCCGAGCCGGCAGGCGCCGCCGAGCCAAAGCCTCCTGGCTTTGTCGTCCCCGCGGCGTCGAGCCAGCCCGTCACGTACCACCACTCGGTGCGGAAATCGGGATGAGAGCCGAAGTCGCGCGGCAGCGTGATCGGCGTGCCGGCGCGCACCACCGGCGCGGCCGGTGCCGCCGTGCTCCACAGGCCGAGGGCCGGCGCGAACAGCAGCGCGCGGCGCGACAGGCGCAGCGCGTTCACCAGTCCTCCTTCACCGCCAGCACCGCGTCCTGCGACACCGCGCGGCGCGCCGCGATTGCCGCGGTCAGCGTGCCGGCGGCCACCACCGCGGCACACAGCGCGGCGAGCCGGCCCCACGGCGCCAGCAGCTCCATCGTCCAGTGAAAGCTCTGCGGGTTGACCACGTGCACCAGCACCACGCTGACGGCCAGGCCGAGCGCCAGGCCGAGCAGCGCGCCGGCCGCCGTCCACGCCACGCCTTCGCCGGCCACGATGGCGAGCACCTGGCCGCGCGTGAAGCCCAGGTGCGCCAGCAGGCCGAACTCCTTGCGCCGCGCCAGCACCTGCGCCGAGAAGCTGGCCGCGATGCCGAACAGCCCGATCGCGATCGCCACCGCCTGCAGCCAGTAGGTGACCGCGAAGCTGCGGTCGAAGATGCGCAGCGAGCTCGCACGGATCTCGCCGGCCTGCGCGAACTCGATCAAGGCCGGGTCGGGCGCCAGCGCGCGCAGGCCGCGCTGCACGGCCGCGAGGTCGGCGCCGGCTGCGAGCGTCAGCGCGAGGTCGTTGACGCGCGTGTCGCCGGTCAGCGCCACGAAGTCCTGCGCGTCGATCGCCACCGCGCCCTGCTGGCGCGCGTAGTCGCGCCACACGCCGCGCACGAAGAAGGCGGTGCGCAGCGGGCTGCCGTCGCGGCGCGCGAGCGGCAGCATGAGGCGCGTGCCGGGCGCCGCCTGGTAGAGCGCCACCATCGCCTCGCTGACGTAGGCGCTGGGCTCGCCGGGCGCGGGCGGCAGCAGTTCGCCCACCAGCGGCAACGTGCGCTGCGCATCGGCCAGCGGCCGGGCGATCAGCACCGGAGAAGGCCGCGCCGGATCGAGCGACACCGGCATCGCGCGCAGCGTCTCGACGCGGCGCACGCCGGGCAGGGCGCCGGCGCGCGCGACGAAGTCCGGCGGCAGCCAGGCCGCGTCGCTGCTGGCGCTGACGGTGGCGGTGCGCACATACAGGTCGGCCGGCAGCACCGTGTCGAGCCAGCGCGTCACCGCGTCGCGAAAGCTCGCGACCATCACCGTCAGCGCCACCGCCAGCGCCAGGCTCGCCACCACGCCGGCCACCGCCACCGTGGCGCTGGCGCGCAGGTGCCGCGCACGCTGCGTGGCCAGCAGCCAGGCGGCGTTCGTCGTCGGCCGCACCGCGCGCAACAGCAGGCCCACGCCGGCCGGCACGCAGGCGATGCCGCCGACCAGCAGCAGCGCCACCGCCCCGTAGGCGGCGAGCGGCAGGCCGGCGATCGGTGGCGCCAGCGCCAGCAGCGCGCCGGCGATCATCAGCAGCGGCCCGAGCCAGGGGTGGCGCGTGCGCGCGCCGGCATCGCCCAGCCCCTTGAGCGCCTGCGCGGGCGCGAGGCGCTGCGCGGCGCGCGCCGGCAGCCAGCCGCCCACCAGCGCGGCGACGACACCCAGGCCGCCGTACACGAGTGCCGCGACCGGCCCGAACTGCAGCCGCGGCGCGACGCCGGCGAAATAGCCGCCGCCGAGGTCACCACCCAGCCAGCGCAGCGCGAGCTGCGCGAGCGCCGTGCCGAGTGCGATGCCCAGCACGCTGCCCGCCAGCCCCAGCAACGCCGACTCGGCCAATACCAGTTGCAGCCGCTCGCGCGCGCCGAGCCCCAGCACGCCGAGCAGCGCGAACTGCGGCTGCCGCTTCGCGACCGACAGCGACAGCACCGAGAACACCAGGAAGGCCCCGGTGAACAGCGCCACCAGCGCCAGCACCGTGAGGTTCACGCGGTAGGCGCGCGACACGTTGCTGAGCCGCTGCGCCGATTCACCGGGCGTCGCGGCCCGCACGTCGGGCGGCAGCGCCAGTTCGCGCAGCACGCGTTGCGGGTCGGCACCGGCCGTGAAGCGCAGGTCGATGCGGCTCAGCCGGCCGAGCCGCTCGAAGCTCTGCTGCGCACCGGCCAGGTCCATCACCGCGAGCGGCGCGCCCGGCGCGCTGCTGCCGCCGGCGATGCGCAGCGTGACGAGCCGCAGGCCGCTTTGCACGCGCAGGCGGTCGCCGCTGCGCAGCTTCAGCACGGCCTGCGCAGCCGGGTTCAGGAACACGGCGCCCGGGTCCAGCATCGCGTAGCGGCCGGCGCCGCTGGCCGGCTCGGGCAGCAGGGAAGGGGAGAGCGCCGGCGCCACCAGCGCGTCGAGGCCCAGCACGCGCAGCGGCACGCGCTGGCCCTGCGCATCGAGCGCATAGGTGTCGACCTCGATCACGGGCGACGCCAGCGCCACCTGCGGATGCACCGCCACGCGGCCGTAAACCGTTTCATCGAAGCCGCTGCCGGCGCTGGCCCGCAGGCTCAGGTCGGGCTCGCCGTTGACGCCGCGCACCGCCGCGCCGAACTCCGACAGCGCCGACGCATTGATCAGCTGCACCGAGAACGCCAGCGCCACGCCCAGCATCACCGCGAGCACGGCGACGGCGTGGCGTGCGGCGTGGTGGCGCAGTTCGGGCCATGAGAGATGGCGCAGGAGGGTGGGCACCATCATCGCGGTTGCTGTACTGTGCTGTGCGCGAACGGTAGCGCATGAGGCGAAGCTTCGGCGGCGAGGGGCTGCCTGCGACCCTCAGCTGCCGCTGAGACCATCGAATTGCCGACCGTTAAGCTGACATCTCCGGCGTCGCCCTCGAGCGTTCGATTTGCTGAATAGGGCGTCTGGCATGCAGCGACATTGTTCAGTCGCGTGCGCGGCTGGCCGGCGCTCCTCATCAGGAAATGTCTCCCGCGTCTGCGCTGCAAGGTGGGCAAGGCGCACAGCACCCGAGCAAGCGGATCGCTTGCAGCCAAGTCCAAGCACTCCAGAATTCGAACCTGGGTCCGGAGGTACTTCAACTACCACGCGGTGCCAACCAACACTGAGAGCCTGGCGGCGTTCAAACACCGTGTGACGGACATCTGGCGGCGTGCGCCCCGGCGGCGCAGTCAGAAGGATCGGACGACTTGGGAACGCATGACCCGGCTCGCCGCCGACTACTTGCCTGTTGCACGAGTCCTTCACCCGTGGCCCGATGCACGCTTCGACGTCAAATACCCGAGGTAGAAGCCCAGTGCGTTAATTGCGCACGCTGGGATCTGTGCGGGGGCGCTCAGCAATGGGCACCTCTACCGCGATCGCGCGCCGGCACGAAGCCCGTGGGACACATTTGCTTTGTCCTACGGCGGCCCGTTTGAATCGCCCTGGGTTTTCTAGACACCTCTGAGCCTCAAACGTGAGGCCCAATAGGAGGTGCCATGAGTAATCAGAGATACCCCGAAGAATTCAAGATCGAGGCGGTCAAGCAGATCACCGAACGCGGGCACAAGGTGGCTGACGTGTCGGCGCGGCTCGGCGTGAGCCAGCACAGCCTGTACGAGTGGATCAAGGCGCGCCGAACGCCGCCTGGCGAGCGTCAGGCCCAGCTGTCGCAAACCGATGAGCTGCGCCGCTTGAAGGCCGAGCTCAAGCGTGTGACCGAGGAGCGCGACATCTTAAAAAAGGCCGCAGCGTACTTTGCCAAGCAGTCCGGGTGAAGTACGCATTTATCGAGCGTCACGAGCATGAGCACAGCGTGCGGCGCATGTGCAAGGTCATGAGGGTGCACCACAGCGGCTACTACGCCTGGAAGGCGGAGCCCGCGAGTCCTCGCGCCCAGGACGATCAGCGGCTGCTCGGCTTGCTCAAGCACGCCTGGCTGGAGAGCGGTGGCGTCTATGGCTACCGCAAGCTCACGCTGGACATGCGCGACCTGGGCGAGAGCTGCGGCAAGCACCGCGTGGCCCGATTGCTGAGGCTCGAAGGACTGCGCTCGCAGACCGGCTATCGCCGCCGCCGCGACATGCGTGGCGGCAAGCCGGCTGTCGTGGCGCCCAACCACTTGCAACGCCAGTTCACCGTGGCCGAGCCCAACCAATCCTGGGTGACAGACATCACGTACATCCGCACCCATGAAGGCTGGCTGTACCTGGCTGTAGTGGTCGATCTGTTCTCGCGTCAGGTCGTCGGATGGTCAATGGGCAGCCGCATCGATACCGGCTTGGTGCTTGACGCGCTGATGATGGCCTTGTGGCGTTGTCAGCCCAAGGAGCCGGTGACGGTGCATTCCGACCAGGGCAGCCAGTTCACTGGTCACGACTGGCAAGACTTCCTGCGCGACCACAACATGGTCTCCAGCATGAGCCGTCGCGGCAACTGCCATGACAACGCCGTGGCCGAAAGCTTCTTCCAGTTGCTCAAGCGCGAACGCATCCGCCGCCAGACATACCCGACACGCGACGACGCGAGAGCCGATGTCTTCAACTACATCGAGATGTTCTACAACCCCAAGCGGCGCCACGGCACTGCCGGAGATACTTCGCCGGCGGAGTTCGAGCGACGCCATTCCCAACGGCTCAAAAGCGTCTAGGGAATCCGGGGCGATTCAGTTATCACGATCGGCGCGATGGTGAAAATCCCCAAGAGTGATAAGTTGGGGAAAGCTCACAATCCCACCGCCCCATGGGAGAAAGCGAGCGTTGCGTCCACCACCTGATGTCAAAATCGACACATGGGGAGTGCGAACACATTGATGTTTGCTGCACAACAAATGGCACCCGCCAGGGTAGCCGGATAAGGAGTACTTGCGCATGTCGTGCGCGTTAAGCGCCGATCGTGGTGCCAAGTAATTTCATTCGCGGGCGCGTTTTCGCCACAGCGACCCGTTCAACCGCTCGATTTTTCGAGACGTAGCGTCTCAACGATTGTCATCGTCCTGGCCCGCCTATACGCGCCAGCTCTTGGCTTCGCCGCGGATGGCGTTTGCACAGGCGCTACGCGATGAGCGGCCTGCCAACTGTCTTTTGGATTTAATTTAATTACGACCGGTCTCGAACATGCCTTTCAACTTTCCGCTGGCCCGTCGCCTGGCCTACCTGATCTCCTTCGTTGCCATATCGGTTCACGTGTCTGCCTGCGCGCAGACCACCGTCTACGGCAACACTGTTTCCATCGGCAAGACGGTCCCCGAGACGGTGAAAACCGTCAAAGCACCCAACATGGATCCGGCGCACTACCGAACACTCAAGAACACCCAGTTCAGCTACAGGTGCTACGTTCCTTATGTACTGAAGACGGGGCAGGCCGCGGTGGAAGTCTGTGAAATCAACCCGGTGAAACTGCAGATCATCAACTGGCCTGAAACCGAGGTGATTCATCTGGTGTCCGGTCACGTCACGATCACTCACAACGATGGGTCGATTCATCGGTACTCGGCAGGCGACATCTTTGTCCTGCCCGAGGGATTTAAGGGCGTCTGGGACCAGCCAGAGATCCTGTCAAAGGTGGTAGTCCGTCATCCGCTTTACTGGAAAGAATGATGACGGAAGTTCAGACGACGCGCGCCGACGCATCGGCTGCGCAGCGCCAGCATGTTTACCTGGGCGCAATCCGATATGCCGCCGGCGGTCTTCAACCGGTCGAGACCGAGATCGCTGACTCCTCGGTCTGTGCGGCATTGCGAGCCATAAAGCACGGCGCCGACACCTTCGCGAAGCATGAAGGTGATTTGATGGAACTCTCGGAAGCGGCCATCGGCGCTTGCCTGGCGAGCTGTGCGGGCGGCGCCGGGGAAATCGACGCCGTGCTGTTTGTGTCCTGCATACTCGATGCGACCGACAACCTCCACCCGACGTGGCTCGCACAGCTTGCGGGTCGGCACGGCCTCGACCAGGTTCCCCACTATCACCTTGGCATCACTGGCTGTGCCGGATTCCATTGGGCTGCACGTATGGCAAATGCGCTCGTTGCCTCCGGGTCTGCACGTAGCGTCTTGATCGTGACCTTCGACAAAGTCGGTCCGCCGCTCCAACGGCTCTACGGAGCGGGCTCTGATTTCATGTACGTGACCGGTGACGCCGCCGCGGCTTGCGTTGTCAGCGGCAGCCCAGCAGGCATGGACTATCGAGTTGTCGGGGACGTTGAGAACGTCTTCGACAGCCGCCAGTACCTTGTACCGTCGATGGATGGCGAGATCAACAAGATTGCCGACCTTTTTGCGCTGACATACAAAGGAGCCAAGAAGACCTGCCGAGATGTCGATCACCTCGTGACGAACAATTACTCGCTTGAGATCAGTCGCCTGTTCGCCCAATTGGCAGGGGTGAGCTTTTCAACCGTGTTCACCTCATCTATCGGCAAGTACGCCCACTGTTTCAGCTCGGACAACCTAATCAACCTGTCAGAACTAGGGGAGCAGGCTTTGGCGGGGCAAACCGTCCTGTGCTTTAGTGCCGGGCCGTCCCAATGGGGTGCGTGCCTACTGGAGCGTATGGAGGCGTCTGGAGCGATTCAGTGATGGTGACCGTCTTCGAACAGTTCCAGCGCATCGCTCGGCTGCACCCGGATCGGTTCGCGCTGATTTCCGATGTGGAGTCCTTGAGCTATCGTCAGCTTGCCGGGCGTGCAACGCGGATTTCCAGTTCTATCCGTCACTGGTCCCTCGATCGGCTCGGACGGGACTTGCGTGCGACTGACGTCGTCGGCGTTTCGCTCCCCAAATGTGCCGACCTCTACGCCGCCATCCTCGGCATCCTCGAGGCTGGCGGGAGCTATCTACCGCTCGACCCCGAACTCGGGCCAGACATCCGCCGCCATATCGCTGAGCGTTGTCGTTGCGTGCTGAGCCTGGTGGGCGAGAGTGCTCAAACAGAACCCGACCTCGATCGAAGCTATTCGAGACTCCAGGTCAGTGCGCCGGATGAGCGCCTGGCTGTCGCCGGCGATCGCGCTCCGACAATTCCGACCGACCTTTGCTACACCATCTTCACCTCGGGTTCGACCGGCGCGCCCAAGGGCGTTGCCGTCCAGCACGGTAGCCTGATGAACCTGGTGAGCTGGACTCGCGCGGAATTCGGCATGGGTGTCGCCACGCGCGGCCTGCAGTATTCAACGATCAACTTCGACGCTTCGGTGTTGGATATATTCCCGACGCTCCTGAGCGGTGGCGCGTTGTGCATTCCGACTGCAGAACAACGGCTCTCGGCCACCGGTCTCAGCGACTTCTGCCGTCGCCACAGGGTAAATCACGCCTTTTTGCCGCCTTCGCTGCTGACGGTGCTTGAGCCTTCCGCTTTCGAATCGATCTCGGTGCTGCTCACCGGTGGGGAGGCTTGCAGTCCGGAAGTCGTCGATCGCTGGTCGGTGGGCAGACGACTCTTCAACCTGTACGGTCCCACCGAGTGCACGGTGCTTGCCAGCTTCAAGCCGATGCAGTACGGGGAAAATCCGCGCAATATCGGGAAGGCGATTCCCGGCGTCCGCTTGCACGTCCTCGACGACAGTGGCGAACCTGCTGTCCGCGGCGAGTTGCACATCGGCGGCCTCGCGGTGGCACCGGGCTATGTGTCGGACGCAGTGACGACCGCTTCCCGCTTTGTACGACTGCCGTGCGTCGACGCCAGCGTCCTCTATAAGACAGGAGACGTTGTAGAGGTCGATCAAGCTGGTGACCTGCATTTCATCGGGCGACGTGATCGCCAAGTCAAGCTACGCGGGTTTCGCATCGAGCTGGAGGAGATCGAAGGCGCTTTGCTTGCTCTCGGGTGCAGGGAGGCCGCTGTCAAAGTCTCTGCTCGCGAAGCGTTGATTGCCTACGTCAGTGCAGATTCACCGATGTCGGACGCTGAACTCAAGGCGGCTTTGATCGAACGACTCGGAGCCTTTAAGGTGCCACAGCATGTGGTGCGCCTGCCGTTGTTGCCCATTCGCAGTAGCGGCAAGATCGACTACCAGTCACTTCCTGACCCCGGCGCCGTTGAAGCCCCTACGGCTGCGCCGCTTCCGGCTTGTCCCGCCTATGCGGCGCTGGCTGAGCTGTGGGCCGGCGAACTGGAGTTCGATTCCCGGACGCTCTCGGTCACATCCAACTTCCGTGATCTCGGCGGAACCTCTCTCAATTTTGTTTCATTGCTGAGTGCGATCGACAGCCGATTCGGCGTCGGAATCGCATTCATCGATTTCTTCCGGAACCCCACGCTGGAATTCCTTCATCAATCGCTTCAACAACATCAGGGAAAAACATGCTGCCTGCGCTAAATCATGTCGGCCTCACCGTGCTGAGCATCGAGGACACCATCGGCTTCTACAAGAAGCTGACTCAAGTGGAAGTGTTCGAAGAGACGGTCCACATCACTGGTGATGGTGTCGGAGAAGTCATCAACGTAAAGCAGCCGGATTACAAGTCCTGCATGGTCCGAATTGGGAATCGGGCCTTCGAACTCATCGAGCACCTGGGTTCCAAGGGCAGGCATCTCGTCGCGAACCACAATGACGTCTGCGGCATCCACCTCGCGTTCATGGTCAGCGACATTGAAGACATCTACCAGCGTGTAAAAAACATGGGCTTGCAGCCGACCACCGCGCGCCCGTACAAGGCGCCCGACCTGGGCGGCTACCAAGCATTCTTCTTCCGAGACCTGAACGGCGTTCAGATCGAAATCGGCCAAGTGCCCTGAGGTATCCAGAATGAACATCGTCCAAGCCACCATCGCGCACGTCGCGCCGACCGCTGATCTCTTCAATAAGTACCGGATGTTCTACGAGCAGCCGAGCGACCTCGAAGGCGCCAAGGCGTTCATCCAAGCCAACATCGAAAACAACCGCTCGCAGATTTTTCTGCTGCTGGACGACGCCGGTCGTGCGGTCGCGTTCTCACAGCTGTATCCGATGCAGTGCTCGACGGCCATGCGACCCATCATGTACTTGTCGGATCTGTTCGTGGATCTGCCGGCGCGTCGCCATGGCTATGCGAAAGCCTTGATGCAGTTCCTGATGAAGAACTTCGGCGAACAGGCAATGCACCGGCTGACGCTCGAAACGGCCCACACCAACTTGGCCGGCCAAGCGCTCTACGAGTCGCTGGGGTACGAGAAAGACAAGGTCTTCATCACTTATCACAGGATGCTGTGAGCGAGCACAAGCGCGTCTCGCAACGTAGCCGGCTTCGCTGACGGCCCTCAGACGCGTTCCAACAATCAAGACTGACTAGGACGGAGTTCCGTCCAGGCAGTCCACGTTCAGGTTTGATGGCTGCAATTGTTGGCCAGGGAGACCTGCGAGTGAGCATCCATGGATTCAACAATCGCATCGCAACCGCTGGACCTCGTTGGGGTTGGCGTCGGCCCATTCAACCTGGGACTGGCTTCTCTTCTTCAACCTGTTGATTCAATCAAAAGCAGGTTCTTCGAGGCCAAGGAGCACTTCGAGTGGCATGGTGGGTTGCTGATGGAGGACTGCACGTTGCAAGTGCCGTTCCTCGCCGACCTTGTGAGCATGGTCGACCCCTGCAATCGCCTGAGCTACTTGAACTATCTCCATCAGCACGGGCGCATGTATCAGTTCTATTTCCACGAGAAGTTCCACATCCCTCGTGTCGATTACAACCGCTACTGCCGTTGGGCGAGTGAGCAACTGCCGGGCATCCAGTTCTCCCAACATGTCTTGGGTGTGACCCGTCGCGGATCGTTGTTCGAAGTTGAGACCAAGGACACGATATCGGGTGCGGTCGAGAAATGTCTTGCCCGCAACATCGTTGTCGGTGTTGGAACGACTCCCTCATGGCCAGCCGCGGCCCGCGACTACCAGCGTGACCCCAATTGCATTCACTCGGCGAGCTACCTGCTCAATAAGAAGCGGCTGCAGGAGAAAAAGAGCATTACCGTCATCGGTAGCGGTCAAAGCGCTGCGGAGGTACTGCTAGATCTGCTGAGGGAGCAACCTCAACACGGCTACGAACTCAACTGGCTGTCACGCAGCAATGGTTTCCTGCCGATGGAGTACTCCAAGCTCGGCCTCGAGCACTTCTCGCCGGACTATACCGAGCACTTCCACCGGCTGCCTGAAGCCAAGCGGAACACCATCCTGGCGGGGCAAGGCAATTGGTACAAGGGGATTTCCTTTTCCACCATCGCTGAAATCTACGACGAACTGTACCGACGATCCGTTGTTGAACGGGCTAGAGCGACCCTTCAATGCCGCAGTGATCTGCGCTCAATGGCGCCGACGAATGAGGGTTATCGACTCAGCTTTCAGCACCTTGAGCTTGATACCGCCTTCGACGTGTTGAGTGAGGCTGTCGTGCTTTCCACCGGCTACCAATACTCGTTCCCTCGGTGCCTCACACCGCTGCGAGACCAGATCCGCAAGGACTTGGTGGGTCGACCCATAGTGCGACGGGACTACAGCCTGGAGATGGAGAGCGAGGACTCGGGCCGCATCTTCATGCAGAACGGGGAAATGCATACCCACGGTATCAGCGCGCCTGACCTCGGGCTGGGGGCGCACCGCAGCGCAACCATCATCAATTCGGTCTTGGGGCGTGAGCAGTACCGTGTCTCAAACCACAACGTTTTCCAGACCTTCGGCATCTCGGACAAGTGGCGGACCTCAAGCGCCAAGAACCCCGAAGCCGTTCACATCCTACAGTGAGATCTGTCATGGACACTCTGCTCTCTTCCGTAACTTCAGACTCTCGCGTCGTGGACGCGTTTCCAGGCCGTTTTGGACAATACGAATTTCCCGTCGATAAGGTTCTGTCGAATCAGGCGCGACTGGAGTCGAACGTGCGGTCCTATCCGCGTCGGTTCCCCATTGCCATCAAGCGCGCGTCGGGTGCGCAAATAGAAGACACCAACGGGCAGGTCTATCTTGACTGCCTATCGGGGGCCGGCGCGCTTGCACTTGGACACAACCATCCTGAGGTCAATCAGGAGATCGTGAACCAGCTGAGCGCAGGTCTCCCATATCAGACGTTGGACATCACGACACCGGTGAAAGACGGCTTTGTCAACGAGCTGATGGCCTTCCTTCCCGCGGCGTTCGCCGAAGATTCGTGTATTCAGTTTTGCGGTCCTTCCGGCTCGGACGCCGTCGAGGCGTCCCTCAAGCTTGCGAAGCTCGCCACCAGCCGTAGCAACATCTTCTCGTTTCATGGCGCCTATCACGGCATGACGAACGGCTCTCTTTCGCTGATGGGGAACCTGAATGCAAAGGCGCGCCGCAGCGGCCTGATGCCCGACGTCCACTTCTTCCCGTTTCCCTACAGCCTGCGCTGCAAGTTCGGTTCCGGCGGCGAGGCCGGTGAGCGCGCATCGATTCGCTACATCGAATCGGTTCTGCACGACCAGGAAAGTGGCATCGTGAAGCCGGCGGCCATCATCTTGGAGCCGATTCAGGGTGAGGGTGGGGTGCTGCCGGCTTCAGCGATGTGGCTACGTGAAATCCGCCGCATCACCTCTGAGCTCGGCATCCTGCTGATCTTCGACGAAATCCAATGTGGCATTGCTCGATCGGGGCGGAACTTCGCGTTCGAACACGCAGGCATCGAGCCAGACATCTTGGTGCTGTCCAAGGCGGTTGGCGGTGGACTTCCGCTGTCCTGCCTTGTCTTCAAGAAGAAGTTCGACGCTTGGGACGCTGGTGAACATGCCGGAACTTTTCGCGGTAACCAATTGGCCATGGCGGCGGGAATGAAGACGCTGCAAATCATCCGACGCGACGGCTTGGCGCAGAACGCTTTGAACATGGGGGAAATCCTCACGGCCAAGCTGCGCAACTTGCAGCAGCGTCAACCATGCATTGCCGAGGTGCGCGGCCGCGGCCTGATGCTCGGGGTCGAGGTCGTCAAGGCCGACGTAATGGATGTGCTGGGGCAACCCCTGGCAGACCCGGAACTTGCCAACAACATCCAGCGAGCTGCTTTGCGGCACGGACTCATCATCGAGAAGGGCGGGCGCCACGGGGCGGTTCTGCGCTTCCTGCCACCGCTGAACATCACAGAGAAGCAGGTGAACTACGCGGCGTGGGCCTTCGAACAGGCCGTTGGGGTATGTGCGCGATGAGTACTTGGCATCAACACTTCGTCTCCACGGGTCCTGACCAGACCCGTGAGTACCGAGATGCAATGAACAGGTGCACCGACCGTTTGAGCGAGCTCCTCGCGGATGCAAGGTCACCGTACTCTGGCATCGACCCACAGGTCCTTCGGCAGAAGATATTCGACTTCCCGCTGACCCAGTCGAACGCTTTGCCCTTGGCGGAAGCGATTGACGAAGCTTGCGAAACCATCGCGCGCCACTCGATACTCGTTCAGCATCCGAGCTGTATCGCCCATCTTCACACCCCGCCGATGATTAGCGGGATCGCTGCCGAGCGATTCATCTCCCTGTTGAACCCATCCATGGACTCGTGGGACCAGTCCGGGTCGGCCACATTCGTCGAGGAGCGGGTCGTCGCCTGGTTGACAGAGCTTTTCCAGCTCGGTTCCGATGCGGACGGCGTTTTCACCAGCGGTGGGACGCAGGGCAACATCATGGCCTTGCTGATGGCCCGAGACTCAGCCATACAACAGCGCTCAGGTCACAACGTGCAACAGGACGGTCTGCCGGACTACTTCTCGACGCTGCGGATCGTCGGTTCGACCAAGAGCCACTTCACGCTGAAGAAGGCGGCGTCCATCATGGGCCTGGGTGAGAAGGCGGTGGTGGATGTCCAATCGCTACCCGACGGCAGCATGGACATCCAGGCACTCCGCGCGAAGATGGTCGACCTCGAGCGAGCCGGTTTGATTCCGTTTGCCATCGTCGGGACCGCTGGAACGACTGACCACGGTGCGATTGACGATCTCGAAGCGTTGGCGCTGGTCGCACAGCGGCACAATGCTTGGTTCCATGTCGATGCGGCGTACGGTGGTGCGCTGATGCTGAGCGGAGCGAAGCATCGCCTGTCCGGCATTCAGCGGGCCAATTCCGTTGTTGTCGACTTCCACAAGCTGTGGTTTCAACCGATCAGCTGCGGTGCATTGCTGCTGAAGGACAAGCGGAACTTCTCACACCTGCGGCACCACGCCGACTATCTCAATCGTGAGACTGACGACTTGCCAAACCTTGTTGACAAGGCGATTTCGACAACGCGTCGGTTCGATGCTTTGAAAGTCTGGATGATGCTTCGCTCAGTCGGAGACCTGACTATGGGGGAGATGGTGGACCACCTTCTGATGCAGACAAAGGCGGTCGCAGCGTTGGTGCAGAAGTTGCCCGCGTTCGAACTATTGGCCAAGCCGAACTTGTCAACGGTCCTTTTTAGATTTATCGGACGGTCGGGCCAAGCCGGAGACGTAAACGACTTCAACCGGTGCCTGCGTGCACGACTCCTTAAGAGCGGCGTGGCTGTGATCGGAGAAACCACACTGGACGGGCGCGCAGCGCTAAAGCTGACAATACTCAACCCCTGCCTGCCGATGCGCCACTTTGAAAGCCTCTTCCAGTTGATCGAAGAGGTTGCGCTGGAGCTTTGATTGCACACGACTAGACATCATGGTCGCTCGCTGAGCGAAGCGAGGGGCTCATGCTGATCGTTTGGGACGGCGCGGCGCAGGACAAGGCCGCATCCGTGCGCGAGTACTTGGAAAGCACGCGCGGTGCCGTGCAGATGGCTGGACGCAGGCCGAGCGTGGTGATGTCATGGATTACGTAAAACTCAATAGATGAATTGTGGCGGTGAACAGGTCTGCTTGTCGCAGACGGCTCGTTTCACAGCTGGTCGTGACGTTACTCTGCAGCAAGACAGTGAGCTCAGGACAAAGCTGGTAGACCAGAAAGCCGCCACTGGTGAACGGCTCCTGATGGCCGATTGCCGTCGACTCAGTTCAAACATTCAAACGCTCTGCAACCCTTGCGGCGTCAGTCTCAGCACCCGATCCGCCCGCCCTGCCGCCGCAGTCGAATGCGTCACCAGCACGCATGCCGCGCCCTCCTGCCGCACCTCGCTCGCCAGCAGGTCCATCACGCGCTCGGCGGTGCTGGGGTCGAGGTTGCCGGTCGGCTCGTCGGCCAGGATCAGGCGGGGCCTGTGCACCACGGCGCGCGCGATCGCGACGCGTTGCAGTTGCCCGCCCGACAGCTGCTGCGGCAGCCGCTCGCCCAGGCCGGCCAGGCCCACCGCGGCCAGCACCGACTGCACGCGCGCCGGGTCGGGGCGGCCCAGCAGCAGCAGCGGCAGCGCCACGTTGTCGGCCACGCTCAGGTGCGGCAGCACGTGGAAGGCCTGGAACACGAAGCCGAGCTTGGCGCGCCGCAGCAGCGCCAGCGCGCGCTCGGGCAGGGCGGTCACGTCCTCGCCGTCGAGTTCCACGCGGCCGGCATCCACCGTGTCCAGCCCGGCGATGGCATTGAGCAGCGTCGACTTGCCGACGCCCGATTCGCCGAGCAGCGCGACGAACTCGCCCGCCTCCACGCGCAGCGACACGTGCTCGAACACGGTGCTGTCGCCGTAGCGCTTGGCGAGGCCGTCGATGCGGAGCAGGCTCATCCGCTGCCCTCGACCAGCCGCCGTGCCAGCGCCACCACCTGCGCGGTCGCGTCCGGCGCGTCGCAGGCCACCACGTGCCGCCACGGCATCCCTCGCAGCCAGGTGAGCTGGCGCTTGGCGAGCTGGCGGGTCGCCGCGGCGCCTTGCTCCTGCAGGCGTTCGAGGTCGGGCGGATCGCCGGCGTCCAGCGCGGCCCAGCCTTGGCGGTAGCCCACGCAGCGCATAGCCGGCAGCTCGGCGTGCAGGTCGCTGCGCGCGCGCAGCCGCCGCACTTCGTCCACCAGGCCGGCGGCCAGCATCGCCGCGAAGCGCTCGCCGATGCGCGCGTGCAGCCAGCCGCGGTCAGCGGGTTCCAGCGAGATCAGCGCGGTGCGGGGCGGGGCCGCGGGCGCCGCGTCGAAGCGCCCGCTGTGCAAGCTCGACAGCGGCTGTCCGGTCGCGCGCCACACCTCCAGCGCGCGCTGCACGCGCTGCGCGTCGTTCGGCGCCAGCCGCGCGGCCGTCGCCGGGTCCACCACTGCAAGCTCGGCGTGCAGCGCCGGCCAGCCGCGTTCGCGGGCCTCGGCGTCGAGTGCGGCGCGGATCGCCGGGTCGGCGACGGGCAGGGCGTCGATGCCGTCGAACAGTGCCTTGAAGTAGAGCATCGTGCCGCCCACCAGCAGCGGCAGCCGGCCGCGCGCGCGAATCTCGCTCATCGCGCGCCGCGCGTCGGCGATGAACTGCGCGGCCGAGTAGGCGGCACAGGGCTCGATCAGGTCGATCAGGTGGTGCGGGACCAAAGCGCGCTCGGCCGCGCTGGGTTTCGCGGTGCCGATGTCCATGCCGCGGTAGACCAGCGCGGAGTCCACGCTGACCACCTCCACCGGCAGCACTCGCGCCAGCGCCAACGCCGCCGCGGTCTTGCCCGATGCGGTGGGGCCGGCCAGGCAGAGGCAGTCGAGGCCCGCCGGGGCAGCGGCGGCGGCGGCCGGCCGCCCCGGTGCCACCGCGCCTGCGGGCCCCGGCATCACAGGAAGGACTCGAAGGGCCCGAGGTAGCGCCACTGCCCCGGCGGCAGCTCGCCCAGGCCGACACGGCCGATGCGGATGCGCTTGAGCGCCAGCACCTGCAGCCCCACCAGCTCGCACATGCGGCGGATCTGGCGCTTCTTGCCTTCGCGCAGCACGATGCGCAGGTGCTGCTCGTTCTGCCACGACACCTTGGCCGGCTTGAGCGCTTCACCGTCGAGTTCGATGCCGTGGCGCAGGCGCTCCAGCTGCTCGGCCGGAAACGCTTCGTTCAAGGCGGCGAGTTCGGGGTGCGCGGTCCAGGCGACGTGCACCACGTACTCCTTCTCGACCTTGCTGTCCTCGCCGATCAGCTGCTTGGCGACGCGGCCGTCCTGCGTCAGCACCAGCAGGCCGGTGGAGTCGAGGTCCAGGCGGCCGGCCGGCACCAGGTGCTTCAACTGGCTGGCGTTGAAGCGCTGCTTGCTGCCGTCGCCCGGCCAGCGGTTGGCCGCCGTGACCAGCGTGAAGGCCGGTGCGTGGCCATCCTCGGCCTGGCCGCTCACATAGCCGAGCGGCTTGTGCAGCAGCACCGTCACGCGCTGCGCCTGTTCCAGCCTGGCCTGCGGGTCGATGGTGATCTGTTGCTCGGGCCGCACGCGGGCGCCGAGCTGGTCGACCACCACGCCGTCGACGCGCACATAGCCCTGCTCGATCCACTCGTCGGCCTCGCGGCGCGAGGCCAGGCCCAGTTCGCTCATGCGCTTGGACAGGCGCGGGTTGAGCTCCTGAGGCGGTGTGGCGGCGGTGGCGCGAGCGGGGGCCGGGCGGGGTGGCGGGCGCTGCGAGGGCCTGGCCGATGGGCGGGGCGGCGGTGCACCACCCTCCGCGGCGCGGGGGGAGCGGCGGTCTGTGTTCGGCCCGCGGGCCGGGTCGCGTGGGGCGGGGCGCTCGGAGGCGCGGTTCGGGTCACGTGGCGAGCGGTCGGCGCCGAGCCGGCCGGGGTCGCGCGGCGGCCGGCCGGTCTCCGTGCGAGGTGCTTCGCGGCGTGGTGGCGGGCGCGGTGCGTCGCTGCGCGGGTGGCGCGGCGCGGCGGGTGCAGCGCGGCCGGCGCGCGGCGGGGCGTCGGCCCGCTCGGGCCGCGGTGGTGGCGCGCTTTCCGCGCGTTGCCTGGCGCGCTCGGCCTCGGCCTGCGCCAGTGTCGGGCGCGCGGGTTTCACGCCGCCGCTGCGCAGCGGCGCGCGGCGTTCGGCCGAGGGAGAGGAGGGCGTGCCGGTCGCCGGCTTCTTGAGCTTGAGGGTGGCCATGTCGGTGTCGATTGGATCATGGCGCGCATGGGGGCGCTTCTCTCCACGCAGCGGCCCGTCACGGCGCTTCGATACACCGCGGACTGCTGGGGTTTAAAGACCTTTGCACGCAACGGTGGTTCGTGCGACCAGGGCGTCGGGTGAATGGCGAAGTGAGGTTAAGGAGGAGCGGTTGGCCCGAGGGGCCGGCCGCGGGGGACACGAACGGAGCTGTTTACCCGGCGGCCTGATCAGCAACGCTCGGTCCTTGCAAGCGTTCTCGCCGACCGCGTGATCGGTACTCAGCGCCTGAATGTCACTGTCGCGGCGTTCAGCGGCCGCGCATGAAGCGCTGGTCCAGCTCCTTCAGTGTGAGCTGGCGCCAGGTCGGGCGGCCGTGGTTGCACTGGTCGGCGCGCTCGGTGCGTTCCATGTCGCGCAGCAGGGCGTTCATTTCCTCGATGCTCAAACGGCGGTTGGCCCGCACCGCGCCGTGGCAGGCCATGCTCGACAGCAGTTCGTGCTGGGCGCGCTCGATCGCCTGCGTGGCGTCGTAGCGGGCCAGTTCGGCCAGCACCGAGCGCGCCAGCGCGACCATGTCGCCGCCGGCCAGCGCCGCCGGGTGCGAGCGCAGTGCCAGCACGCTGGGCGACAGCGCGGTGAGGTCGAGGCCGATCAGCGCCAGCGTGTCCGCCTGGGCCTCGGCGGTGGCCACCTCGGCGGCCGTGGCGGGGAAGATGGCGGGAATGAGCAGCGGCTGCGCTTCGATGCGGGCGTTGGCGAGCCCGGCCTTCAGGCGCTCGTAGACGACGCGCTCGTGGGCCGCGTGCATGTCGACGATGACCAGCCCATCGCGGTTCTCGGCCAGGATGTACACGCCGCCGAGCTGGGCCAGCGCACGGCCCAGCGGCCAGTCGTCGGCGCCTTTCTCGGCGGCCGGCGGGGCGAGTTCCACCTGCAGCAGCAGGTCCACCGCACCGGTGGACGTGGCGGGCCAGGCGGGCGAGCGCTCGGCAACGCCGAGCCGGCTGCCTGCCTCGCCGAGTCCGAGCCCGGCCTGCGTCGGCAGCGAACTCCAGACCGCGGGCATGGTGGGTTCGAACAGCGCTGGCCGGGTTTCGTCGGCGCGCGGCAGTGCGAGCGCGTCCTCGGCCGCGTGGCGCACCGCCTGGTGCACCTCGCGGCCGTCGCGAAAGCGCACCTCGATCTTGGTCGGGTGCACGTTCACGTCGACGCGCGACGGCGCGATCTCGATGAACAGCAAATAGCTCGGCTGGCGCCCGCCGTGCAGCACGTCGGCGTAGGCCGAGCGCAGGCCGTGGGCGATGAGGCGGTCGCGCACGTGGCGGCCGTTGACGTAGACGTACTGCTCGTCGGCCCGCGCCCGCGCCGCATCGGGCAGGCCGATGCGTCCGCTGATGCGCAGGCCGGTGGGCTGGGCCGTGAGCTCGCGGCTGTGCGCCATGAAGTCCTCGCCCAGCGCGTCGCGGATGCGCTGCTCCAGCGGCGCGCGGCGCCACTGCGCCAGCAGCTTGCCTTCGTGCCAGACCGTGAAGCCGACGTCCGGGCGGGCCAGCGCGTGGCGGCGCACCGCCTCCAGGCAGTGCGCGAGTTCGGTGGCGTCGGTCTTCAGGAACTTGCGGCGGGCGGGGGTGCTGAAGAACAGCTCGCGCACTTCCACGCTGGTGCCCACGCCGCGGGCGGCCGGCGACAGCTCGCCGGAGCGCGCGTCGAGCCGCTGCGCGTGGGGCGCGTCGGCGCTGCGGCTGGCGATCGACAGCTCGGACACCGCGGCGATGGCGGCTAGTGCCTCGCCGCGAAAGCCCATCGTCGTCACGTTCTCCAGCTCGTCGAGCGAGCCGATCTTGCTGGTCGCGTGGCGCTTCAAGGCCAGCGGCAGCTCGTGGGCCGGGATGCCGGCGCCGTCGTCCTCGACCACGATGGAGCGCACGCCGCCGGCCATCAGCTTGACCGCGATCTCGCGCGCGCCGGCGTCGAGCGCGTTGTCGACCAGTTCGCGCACCACCGAGGCCGGCCGCTCGACCACCTCGCCGGCGGCGATCTGGCTCACCAGCTCGTCGGGCAGCTCGCGGATCTGCCGGCGCGGACCGGCGTGGGACAGCACTGCATTCATCGAAAAGATTGTAGAAGGGCAGGACTTCTTATCGGCCTGTTATGGTCCGGGGAATAGCTCCCGTCGACCCTGGAATCCCTGCAGCGCATGCACGACCTCACGCTGATCGTCACCCTGGCCGGCGGCCTGGCTTTCGCACTCCTGCTGGGGGCGCTGACCCGCCGGCTCGGGCTGTCGACGCTGGTGGGCTACATGCTGGCGGGCATCGTGGTCGGGCCCAACACCCCGGGCTTCGTGGCCGACCAGTCGCTGGCCTCGCAGCTGGCGGAGATCGGCGTGATCCTGCTGATGTTCGGCGTGGGCCTGCATTTCCACCCGCAGGAGTTGCTGCGCGTGTGGCGGCTCGCGGTGCCGGGCGCGGTGGCGCAGAGCCTGGTGGCCGGCGTGGCCGGCTGGGCCGCGGCGCGCGCCTTCGGCTGGTCGCACGCGGCCGGTGCGGTGTTCGGCATGGCGCTGGCGGTGGCCAGCACCGTGGTGCTGATGCGCATGCTGGTCGAGCGCGACCGGCTCAGTTCGCGCGACGGCCACGTGGCGGTGGGCTGGCTGATCGTCGAGGACTTCTTCACCGTCGCGGCGCTGGTGGTGCTGCCGGTGCTGGCCAGCGACACGGCGGACGCCCGGGGGCTGGGCAGCGCGCTGCTGCTGGCGCTGGGCAAGGTCGCGGCCTTCGTCGCGATCGTGATGCTGGTCGGCACCCGGCTGGTCAGCCGGCTGCTCGAACGCATGGCCGGCACGCGCTCGGCCGAGCTGTTCACGCTGACGGTGTTCGTGGTCGCGCTCGGGGTCGCGGTGCTGGCGTCCGAGGTCTTCCACGTGTCGGTGGCGCTGGGCGCCTTCTTTGCCGGGTTGGTGGTCGGGCAGTCGCGCTTCGGTCCGCAGGCCGCCGCCGACATGGCGCCTTTTCGGGATGTCTTCACCGCGCTGTTCTTCGTCTCCGTCGGCATGCTGTTCAACCCGGCGCTGGTGATGCAGCAGCCGGCGCTGGTGCTGACCGTGCTGGGCATCGTGCTGCTGCTCAAGCCGCTGGTGGCGGTGGTGATCGTGCTGCTGCTGCGTTCCAACTGGCGCACCGCCGCCACCGTGGGCGTGGGGCTGGCGCAGATCGGCGAGTTCTCCTTCATCCTCGCGAGCCTCGGGCTGAGCCTGGGCGTGCTGCCGAAGGAGGCGCTCGACGCGCTGGTGGTGGCGGCGATCGTTTCGATCGCGCTCAACCCGGTGCTGTTTCGCCTGGTCGAGCGCTGGCTGCCGAAGGAGCGGGCGCCGTCCGACGAGGAGCCGCCGCTGGCGTCGGCCTTCTTGCCGGGCGAACCGGTGGCCGCGGTGGTGCTGGCCGGCTACCGCTCGCTCGGCCGGCGCGTGGTGCAGCGCTGCGCGCAGGCGGGCATTCCGCTGTGCGTGGTGCAGCACGAGGCGAGCGAGGCCCTCGAGGGCCTGCCGGGCGGCGTGGCCCAGGTCTACGGCGATCCGGGGCGGGCCGACGTGCTGGCCGCCGCCGGCCTGGCCCAGGCGCGCGTGCTGGTGGTGGCCGACATGCCGCTGGTCGACAAGATGCAGGTCTGCCGCACGGCGCGCCGGCTCAACCCGCGGCTCGAGATCATCGGCGCGGCGCTCACCGATGCCGAGGCGGCCTGGCTGCGCGACTTCGGCGCCGAGTTCGTGTGCGATGCGCTGGACGAGCAGACCGAGCAGATCACGCGCGCCATCCGCGCGCGGCTGTGAGCCGCCGTCGCCCGCGATAATCGGCGCCCATGGAATTCGTCACCTACCTGATCGGCTTCATCCTGCACGTCGACGTGCACCTCGCGGCCTTCGTGCAGGACTATGGTGCCTGGGTCTATGCGCTGCTGTTCCTCATCATCTTCGTCGAGACGGGGGTGGTGGTGATGCCCTTCCTGCCGGGCGACTCGCTGCTGTTCGTGGTGGGGGCGCTGTGCGGCGTGGGCCTGATGAGCCTGCCGCTGGCGCTGGCGCTGCTGGTCACCGCGGCCATCCTCGGCAACCAGAGCAACTACACGATCGGCCGCTACTTCGGGCCCAAGGTGTTCCAGTGGGAGGACTCGCGCTACTTCAACAAGCGCGCCTTCGAGCAGGCGCACGCCTTCTACGAGAAATACGGCGGCGTGACCCTCATTGCGGCGCGCTTCATGCCCTTTGTACGGACCTTCGCGCCCTTCGTCGCCGGGGTGGCGCTGATGACCCGCAGCAAGTTCACGCTCTACGACGTGAGCGGCGCGCTGCTGTGGGTCGGCAGCGTCACGCTGGCGGGCTACTGGTTCGGCAACATCCCCTGGGTGCAGCGGCATCTGAGCCACATCATCTGGGCGATGATCCTGATCCCCGGCGTGCTGGCCTTGTTCGGCGCCTGGCGGGCCCGCCAGGGCCAGAAGCTGCCGGCGACCTGACCCTCGCCGGCACGGCCGCCGGGGCCGCATCGCCGGGCTACATCGAGCGGTTGCGCGCCAGCGGCGGGTTCTTCGCGAAGTAGCGGTTGATGCCGTTGAGCAGCGCCTCCACCAGCTGCGTCTGGTAGCCGGGGTCGCGCAGCCGGGTCTCTTCCTCCGGGTTGGAGATGAAGGCGGTTTCCACCAGGATCGAGGGCACGTCGGGCGCCTTCAGCACCGCGAAGCCGGCCTGTTCGACGCGCGCCGTGTGCAGCCGGCCGACCTGTCCGATGCGGCCCAGCACCTCGGAGCCGAGCTTCAGGCTGTCGCGGATCTGCGCGCTGGTGCTCATGTCGAGCAGGGCGCGCGTGACTGCGGCGTCCTTGCTCTTGATGTTGGTGCCGCCCACCAGGTCGGCGGCGTTCTCCTTCTGCGCCATCCAGCGCGCCTCGACGCTGGTGGCGCCCGACTCGCTGAGCGCGAACACCGAGGCGCCGCGCGCGTGCGGCTTGACGAAGGCGTCGGCGTGGATCGAGATGAACAGGTCCGCCTGCACCCGCCGCGCCTTGCGCACGCGCTCGTGCAGCGGCACGAAGAAATCGGCGTCGCGGGTCATCATCGCTCGCATGTTCGGCTGGGCGTTGATGCGCTCGCGCAGGCGCTGCGCGACCTGCAGCACCACGTCCTTCTCGCGCAGGCCGGTCGGGCCGACCGCGCCCGGGTCTTCGCCGCCGTGGCCGGGGTCGAGCGCCACGATCACCAGGCGCTCGGCGATGCGCTTGGCGGCCACGGCCCCCGGCGACGCCGGCTCGCTGCCCGCGACCGGCGGCACGGCCAGCGGCTCGGCCGGGCCCGCCGCGGGCTTGTGGCCCATCTGGCCGATGAAGTCGCCGAGCGCGTCGTTCACCGCCGACGCGGCCCGGTCCGAGGGTTCGGCCGCGCGGTCGGCATAGACCTTTTCCTGCACCAGCGCGAGCAGCGGGTCGCGCTCCGCGGTCGGGTAGAGGTCGAACACCAGGCGGTGCCGGTAGGCGGCGACCGGCGCGAGCGTGAACACCTGCGGTGCGGTCGGCTGCTTCAGATCGATCACCAGCCGCACCACGCGCGGCTGGTTCTGCCCGACGCGCACGCCGGCGATGAAAGGGTCGCCGGCCTTCACCTGGCCGACCAGTTCGCGCAGCTCGGGGCTGAGCTCGAGGCCCTCGACGTCGATCACCACGCGCTGCGGGTTCGCGGCCAGGAAGTGCCGCGCGGCGAGCGCCATGTCGGACTCGATGGTCACGCGGGTGTAGTCGGCCGCTGGCCAGACGCGCACCGCGACGATGCTGGCGCCGAAGGCCAGTTCGTGCGCGCCCAGCAACAGGACGAGCGAGCCGCCGCGCTGCAGCAGCTTGCGTCGACCGGCCTTCATGACCCGCCTCCCGCCGGGCCGCCCCAAGGGTCACGAAGGGGCCCATGCGGGGCCCGGGGGGCAGCGAGCGCGGGGAGCGTGGGGGCCAGTGGCTCCACCGCGCTTTGCGTGTGTGTGTGTGAGTGTGCCGGCATCGCGCGGGCAAGGCGGTGGGCGGGGCCGGCGGCGCTTGACTGCGGTGGTCGGCCCGTGGGGCCGACTTCCCTGCGCTGCTCGCTGCGCAGGGGCGGCTGCGATCGCTCCGCATCAACGCTGAACGCGTTGCTGCATAGAGCGTTCTCGCCGGTCCGCCGCCCGCGGCGGACTGCCCCCTGCTGCGCTGCGCTGCTCGGCACCGCAGACGCGCGCCGCCGGCCCCGCCCACCGCCTTGCCACGATCCACCGGGTTGTCGGACGACCGTCGAACACCCAAACCATCTCGCCGCCCTCGGGCCCGCCACGATGCCTGCCTGCCAAGAGCGCAAGGCGTCGAGTTCGCGCCAAGCGCCGCGCGGAGGCAGTGGCCCCGACCTCGCGTCATCGCAGGGCGCAGGGCGGTGGTTCATTTCAGCAGCTCCAGGCCGCGTTCGGTGTAGGCGATGAGTTTCACGGCCCGTTGGTCGCATTCGAGCGGCGTGAGTTCCACGCGCAGGTCCGGCGCGGGCAGGGTCTCGCCGGCGTTCTGCGCCCATTCGACCAGCTTCAGGCCCGGGCCGGCGAAGATGTCGCGAAAGCCCGCGTCCTCCCATTCGCGCTCGTCGCCGAAGCGGTAGAAGTCGAAGTGCCAGGCCGGCCCACTGTCGAGTTCATAGGGCTCGACCACCGCGTAGCTCGGGCTCTTGATGCGGCCGGTGACGCCGAGTGCGCGCAGCAGGTGGCGGGTGAAGGTCGTCTTGCCGGCGCCGAGCGGGCCCTGCAGCTCGATGAAGGCGTCGCGCAGTGCCGGGCGCGCCGCCAGTGCCGCCGCCCGTGCAGCGCACGCGGCTTCATCGGTCCAGTGTTCTTGTCGCGTTTCTAGAATCGGTGGATGCATCGAACGCCGGGCGCCCCAGACGAGCAAGCCGTGATGGCCGGGTTGCGCCGTGAAGCGCAGGAGCTCGGATTTTCACAGATCGGGGTGGCCGACGTGGACCTCGGCAGCGCCGAGCCCGGCCTGCTCGCGTGGCTGGCGCAGGGCTTCCACGGCAGCATGCACTACATGGCGGCGCACGGTCTGAAGCGGGCGCGGCCGAGCGAGCTGGTGCCCGGCACGGTGCGTGTGATCACCGCGCGCATGGACTATCTGCCGCGCTCGCTGCCGGAGGGCTGGCAGGCGATCGAGTTCGAGCGCCTGCGCCAGCCGGCCGCGGCCACCGTGTCGCTGTATGCCCGTGGCCGCGACTATCACAAGGTGCTGCGCGCGCGCTTGCAGACGCTGGCCGAGCGGCTCGCCGAGCAGTTGGGGCCGTTCGGGCACCGCGTGTTCACCGACTCGGCGCCGGTGCTGGAGGTCGAGCTGGCCTCGCGCAGCGGCATCGGCTGGCGCGGCAAGCACACGCTGGCGCTGTCGCGCGAGGCCGGGTCGATGTTCTTTCTCGGCGAGATCTATGTCGACCTCGCGCTGCCGCTCACCGCGCCGGTCGAGGCGCACTGCGGCAGCTGCCGCGCCTGCATCGACGTGTGCCCCACGCAGGCCATCGTCGGCGAGCGCCGGGTCGATGCGCGGCGCTGCATCTCCTACCTGACGATCGAGCATGACGGGCCGATCCCGGTCGAGCTGCGCGCGCCGATGGGCAACCGCATCTACGGCTGCGACGACTGCCAGCTGGTGTGCCCGTGGAACAAGTACGCCAGCCGCGCCGCGCTGCCCGACTTCGACACCCGCGAGCCGCTCGACGCGCCCACCCTGCTGGGCCTGTGGGCGTGGTCGGAGGCCGAGTTCCTGAAGCGCACCGAGGGCAGTGCGATCCGCCGCATCGGCCATGCGCGCTGGCGGCGCAATCTCGCGGTGGCGCTGGGCAATGCCTGGCGCGAGAGCGGCGAGGCGGCGTTCGCGCGGGCGCTGCAGTCGCAGCGGGCCGGCGCGAGCGAGTTGCTGCGCGAGCACATCGACTGGGCGCTGGCGCAGCGGCCCGCGCACGGCGCGCCGGAGCCTGCCGGTCCGATTGACCCCCTTCCCTAGGTCTAGGCTTGTACGCGCAGGCGCGGCCTGCCACATTGGCGTGGTTCGGCGACCATGAGGCCGCCACACGAGCGGCGAGGTGGCGATGGGTGCGATCTTCGGCAGTGTGGGTGTGGGCCTGTTGTGCGGCCTGCTGGTCTACGCCGCCGTGCGTTGGGCCTGGCCCGAGATCGACGCGCGCGAGTTCACCAACCTCATCGGCCTGGCCGCGGTGCTGGGTGCGGCAGCGGCCGGTCTGATCGCACGCCGCCGTGCGGCGCGCGGGCGCCAGGAGGGCAAGAACAATGGCAAGCGGTGAGGGGGCGCTGCGACGGCTCTCGTTCGCGTTGCTGCTGGCGGCGGCGTGCTTGCAGGGCTGCGGCACACCGCCGGGCGACAGCGCCGAGTTGCCTTCCACGGCGCCGCCGCCCACGGGGGGCGAACGCGCCGAAGTCCTGGTCCATGCCTGGCGCGCGCTCGACCGCGCGCCCGACGAAGCCTGGACCGGCCCGCGCACCGCGCTCTACACCTATGTGCTGGTGGGCGACGTGGGTGGCGCCGACGCGGCCAGCGGCAGCGCCGCGGTCGCCAACGCGCGGCGTGCGCTGGAGCTGCTGCTGCGGGAGGTGCAGGCCGGCCAAGCCGCCGCGACGATCGCGGACGCGGCCGTGCTGCGCCAGGCCAACCAGTTCTGCCTGCCGGCGCGCGACTACACCGGGGGGCTGTTCACGCTGAAACACTACGACTTCACGCTGGCCACCACCTACGTGAACCAGCTGCGCCTGGCGCTGCAGCCGGTGCCCGAACTCGCCGGGCGGCTGGCGGGCGTGGGGCCGTTCCTGGTCGGCACGCGCAGGCCGCTGGGCGAGATCGTCGCGCGTTCGCCGCAGGGCGCGCCGGTCATCGACACCGCCTCGCCGGTGCTGCTGGTCGACCTGAGCGGCCAGCACCCCAAGGCCATGCCGGCCTACGTCACCGCCTACAAGGAGGCGGTGCGCGACATCGATGCGCAGCGCACCGCCGTGCTCCAGCCGCTGCGGCCGGCATTCGCGTCGGCCGTGCTGAAGGTCAACGAGGCGCTGCCCTTCGTGGCCGAAGCCTATGCCGGTACGCGCAAGATGTTCGAAACGGCGGGTGGCACGCCCTGAGCCGCCCCGCGCCACGGCGGCGCCGCGGCGGCCGGGCCGCTGGCGTGCGTGGGCAGCGGTACTGTCGTGCGTGGTGGCGGGCACCGCCGCGGCGGGCGGCGCGGGAGCGCCCGACCCGCGCTCGCCGGCGCATTGCGAGATCGCACCCGACCCACGGGCGAGCGACCTGGGCGCGGCCCGCGGCCTGTACGAGGCCGGCGACTTCCGCGCGGCGGCGGCGCAACTGGCATGGCTGTCGCGGGCCGCCGACGGTGCCGCGCAGCGGCTGCAGGCCGGCTCGCTGCAGGCGCGCGCGCTCAAGGTGCTGGGCTGCAACCGCGAGGCGCTGGCAACCCAGCGCGCGCTCGTCGTCGAGCCCGCGGCCGGCCTGGCGCGCTGCCACGCCAGCAGCCGGCTGGCGCGCCTGAGCGTGCCCTTCGACCTGCGGGAGGCGCAGGGCCTGGCGGCGGAGGCACTGGGCTGCCTGGAGCCCTGGGCAGCGCCTGCCCCGGCTGCCTCCGGGTCGGGCGCCCGGCGGGACGACCCGAGTGTTTCGCTGCCCCGCGCGGGGCCTCGGCAGGCCGAAGCCGAAGGGTCCGGCCCCGGCGCTGCGCCGCAGGCCGGCGACATCGCCAGCGAGGCGCACACCACGCTGGCCATCGTCGCGGCCTCGCGCGCCGAGTTCACCGCAGCGCGCGAGCAGCTGCGCCTGGCCCTGCAGAGCGCCGCCTCGCCGCTGATGCGCGCCGAGGCCGAGCGCACGCTGGGCGACCTGGCGCTGTCGACGCGCGACGCACCGGCCGCGCGGCAGGCCTTCGAGCGCAGCCTGGCGGCCGCGCAGGACGCCCGTGACCGCGAGGCGCAGGCGCTAGCGGCCATCTACCTCGCCGATGCCGCTTTGTCGATCGCGGCGCCCGACGCTGCCGCCGCCGACGCGGCCCTGCAACGCGGCCTGGGCCTCGCGCGCAGCGGCGGCATGCGCCGCGTGCTCGCGTTCGCACGCTACCGCGAGGGGCTGCGGCTGGTGCGCGGCGAAAGCGGCGCGGCCCTGCAGGCGGCGGTCGCCGCCTTCGACGAAGCCGCCGGCCTCTATGCCGCGGCGGCCGACCCCACGCAGGAGCGCGCGGTCCGGCTCGACCTGGGCAGTGCCTTGTTCCGGCTCGGTGACTACGCTCGCGCCACCCAGGAAGTCGAGGTCGCCCGCGTGCTGGCGCTGCAGACGGGGCTGCCGCGCGAGGCGGCGAAGACCGAACACCTGCTGGGACTGATCGCGCGCTCCAGCGACCCGCCGGACTACCCGCGCGCACGCCGCCACCTGGAAGCCGCCCTCGCCGGCTTGCGCGGGCAGGGCGAGTCGGCGCTCGACGAAGCCCGGGTGCTCAACGACCTGGCCGGCACCGACCTCGCGATGGAACAACCGCTCACCGCCAGCGAGCGCCTGCTCGATGCCGCGCGCCGCAGCGCCGGCGACCCGGCGCTGCGCGGCTCGGTGCAGGCCTCGCTCGGCTGGGCCTACTGGATGCAGGGGCGTGCCGAGGAAGCGCACGCCGCGTGGCTGGCCGCCTTGCGCGACACCACGCCCGACACGGCCGCCATCGCCTGGTGGGGCCTGGCCCGGCTGATCGAGGCCCGCGCGCCGCAGACCGCACTGGCGCGCTATGCGCGTGCCGTGGGCGAGGTCGAACGCCTGCTCCCGCCGCAGCGCGGCCTGGACGAGGAGGCGCGCTCGGCCTTCGCGCGCCGCTACTCCGAGCTGTACCGCGAGTACGCCGGCTTGCTGGTGCGTCTGAAGCGCTTCGAGAGCGCACACCGCGTGGCGTTGCTCACGCAAAGCCGGGAACTGCTCGAACAGCAATGGCGCGGCACGCGGGGCGCCGAAGAGCCGGGGGCCACCGGCCTGCCCGGCAGCAGCATTCCGGCGCGCTGCGACCCTGCGATGGCGCCTCGCGAGGCCGAGTTCTGGCCGCTGCGGGAGCGCTGGCAGGCCGAGCGCACCAGCGCACGCGAAGCCTGCTGCCGCGATGACGGCGATGCACCGCTCGACAACGCGGCCTGCCGTGCCGACACCGGGCTGCCGGCCTACTGCGCCCTGCGCCGCGAGCTGCGGCGGCAGCAGACGGCGCTGCTGCGCCTGCAGGACGACTGCGTCGCGCAGATCGAGGCCGGGGCCGGCCGCGATCCGGCAGCCGACACGGCTTTCGCGCTGCCCGAAACCTTCCGCGACCAGTGGAGCAAGGCCACCGACACCGAGCCTGGTGTCTACCTGCTCGTCACCATCGTCGAAGAGCGGGAACTGCACCTGCTGCTGCGCGCACCGGGCCAGGACGGCTACCTCGCGCGCAGCCTGCCGGTGGGCCGCGCGCAACTGCAGGCACTGGCCGATGGCCTGCGCAGCGCGCTGGCGCAGGCCGCGCCGCTGAAGAACACCGCGCCCGCCGCCCAGCGTGATGCGCTGCTGGCCGAGCGCGCACGGCAGCTGCAGGCCGGCCCGCTGCGGGAGCTGCACCGCCTGCTGCTCGAAGGCTTCGGTCCGTCGGCGCTGCCGGTGCAGCCTGCGCCCGGCACGGTGCTCGCGTTCGTGCTCGACCGCGTGCTGCGCGAGCTGCCGATGGCGGCGCTCTTCGACGGCCAGCGCTACCTCGGCGAGCGCTACGCGACGGTGATCGTCACGCCGACCACCGTGGCCGCCACGGCCGCGGCGGCCGGTGCCGCCGCGGCCCTGGTGATGGGCGTGTCCAAGCCCGACCTGCCGCATGTCGAAGCCGAAGTGCGCCAGGTCGCGCAGGTCCTCGGCCAGCCGCCCTACCTGAACGAGGACAGCACCGAGCAGCGCTTGCGCGCCTGGCTGGGGCAGCTCGATGCGCAGCATCCCGCGCTCGTGCTGCACCTCGCCTCGCACGCCGTGATGAGCGCCAGCCGCGCCGGCAGCTTCGTGCGCCTGTGGGGCGGCGACGACCTGAGCGGCGACGACCTCGACGACCTGCGGCGCAGCCTGCGCCGCGTGCAGCTGGTCGCCTTCAGCGCCTGCGAAAGCGCACGCCAGGGCGACGGTGAGCTGGTGCTCGGCCTGGCTGGGCTGGCCGAGAAGGGCGCGCGCAGCGTGCTCGGCAGCCTGTGGAAGGTGGACGACGCGAGCACCGAGCGGCTGATGGTCGATTTCTACGCGGCCTGGCGTCGCGACCCACGTGCCGGGGTCGCGCAGGCCCTGGCGCTGGCGCAGCGGGCCATGCTGCGCGAACAGGCACATCCGTACTTTTGGGCGGCTTTCGAGCTGATAGGGAGGTGGGACTGATGAACACGCTGACATCCTCGCTTGCACGGGCTTTCGTGCGCACATTCGCACGGGCCGGCCTCGTCGCCACGGGCGGCGTCGGTCTGCTGCTGATGGTGGCTTGCGGCGCGCCCGCGGGCTCGCGGTCGGCGGGCGGTGGCTTGCCCGGCGGCAGCAGCGGCAGTGGCGGCACGGCGCCGTCGACCGTCACGCCGCCGTCGGCAACGCAGACCGCGCAACCTCAGATCCGCGGCCCCGAGAGACAGCCGCCGGTCCTGCAGATCGATCCGCCCTCGCGCAGCGTGGAGACGGTGGCCACGCCGCCGGCACCCTCCCGCCCGGCGAGCGCGCCCGGTACGATGACGCCGCCTCGGGCCCAGGGAACTCCGATGCCGATCCCCAGCCCCGACTCCTTCCTCCCGGTGCGGCCCGCGACCGCCGGGGTGGCGCCTGCGGCCCGGCTCGCCGTGCCCGCTGCGGCGGCAGCACCGGCCGCCGCCGTCAAGCCGGCTGCCGATCCGGCCAAGGCGAAAACCGTCAGGCAGCTGGACCTCAGGAAGCTGAAGACGCCGTCGGCCCAGTGAAGCCGGGCCGCTGCGCGGGCACGCTGCAGCTCACCCCGAGACCAGGGCGAACCGCAAGGCGATCCAGGCCGGCAGCAGGAACATGCCCAGCACCGTCGAGACCGTGACGAGCCCGGCGACGAAGGGCCCGTTGCCGCCCATGCGCACCGCGAGCACATAGGCGCTCGACGCCGTGGGCATCGCCGCAAAGGCGACCAGCACGGTCAGCTGGAGTTGGGGCAGGCCCAGCCAGACGCCGAACGCCATCGCGAAGGCCGGCAGCAGCGCGTGGCGGATCGTCAGCAGCGCGGCGGCCAGCTTCGGCGCGGCCGCCAGGCCGCCCAGCTGCAGGCCGGCGCCGACGGCCATCAGCCCCAGCGGCAGCGCCGCCTGGCCGATGCGCTGCAGCGTGGTGCCGACCGCGTCGGGGAACTGCAGGCCCAGCAGGTTGGCCGCCAGGCCGCCCAGCGTGCTGAGGATCAGCGGGTTGCGCATCAGCTCGCGGCCGAGGTGGTGGCCGCCGTGACGCGCCAGCGGCAGCACGGCCCCGGCATTGCACAGCGGCACGCACACGGCCACCAGCACGGCCATCTGGGCCACACCGGCCGCGCCGCCGAGCCGCTCGGCCATCGCCAGCGCGACGTAGGAGTTGAAGCGGAAGGCCGTCTGCGCACCTGATGCATGCAGCATCGGGTCGACCCCGGGCCAGCGCTTGAGCGCGAAGGCCAGCCCCATGCCGAGTGTGACGGTGACCACGCCGCCGAGCGCGAGCGAGGCCGCTTCGCCGGGGCTCAGCGGATTGCGCACGATCGAGGTGAACAGCAGCACGGGAAAGAGCAGGTGGTAGACCAGCTTCTCCATCGACTCCCAGACCGGGCGGTTCAGCGCCGTGTGGCGGCAGACCAGGAAGCCGACGACGATCAGCAGGAAGTCGGGCAGCAGGAGCAGGATGTCGCGCATGGCACGAGGGTAAGGGCTGCCGCTGTGAGGGGTTTCCACAATCCGCGGCGGCGATCCACCGGGGCACAGTCGTCGGCATCCCCATCACACGGTCCAGGAGCTCTCAATGGTTTCGAGTTCGCGTCGCATCGTGCTGGCCGCTTGCGGGCTGTTGGCAGCGCTCGCCCCGGCGTCGGCGGTGTTCGCCCAGGCCTACCCGGCCAAGCCGGTGCGGCTGATCGTGCCGTTCGCGCCCGGCGGCACCACCGACATCGTGGCCCGCGTGGTGGCCGAGAAGATGAACGGCCCGCTGGGCCAGACCGTGGTGGTCGAGAACAAGGCCGGCGGCGGCGGCATCATCGGCGCCAACGAGATCACCAAGGCCGCGCCGGACGGCTACACGATCGGCATGGCGACCGTCTCCACCACGGCGTCCAACCCGGCGATCAACCCCAAGACGCCGTACAACCCGCTGACCGACTTCACGTCGATCATCAACATCGCGGCCACGCCGAACGTCATCGCCGTGCACCCCAGCTTCCCGGCCAGGGACTACAAGGGCTTCCTGGCCGAGCTGAAGAAGAACCCGGGCAAGTACAGCTTCTCGAGCTCGGGCACCGGCGGCATCGGCCACCTGCAGATGGAGCTGTACAAGAGCCTGTCGGGCACCTTCGTCACCCACATCCCCTATCGCGGCGCCGGCCCGGCGCTCAACGACACGGTGGCCGGCCAGGTGCCGATGATCTTCGACAACCTGCCCTCGGCGCTGCCCTTCATCAAGGACGGCCGCCTGATCGCGATCGTGGTGGCCGCGCCCGAGCGGCTGGCGGTGCTGCCGAACGTGCCGACCTTCAAGGAAGTCGGCCTGGAGCCGGTCAACCGCATGGCCTACTACGGCATCCACGGGCCCAAGGGCATGCCCAGGGACGTGGTCGACAAGATCAGCAGCGCCGTCAGGAAGGCGCTCGACGACGCCTCGGTGCGCAAGCGCATCGAGGACACCGGCTCGCTGATCGTGGCCAACACGCCGGAGCAGTTCGCGGCGCAGACGCGGGCCGAGTTCGAGGTCTACAAGAAGGTCGTCGAACAGCAAAAGCTCAAGTTGGATTGAGGTTGTCCACCCCCGTTGCGGCTGCGCCGCTCCCCCTCCAGGGGGCGACGCTGGTGGCCCGGCGGAGCCGGAGCCACGGCGTCTACTCGGTTCGACCGAGTTTGCGCGTCCTGGGCGGCCTGGGGTTTTTGGGCACACTGCCCGTCTGATGCGACTCGATGAGCTGCCGCCCCTGCCCGCCGACAGTGCCGTCGCGATCGACGCCTTTCTCGAGGCGCTGTGGGTCGAGGACGGGCTGTCGGCCAACACGCTGTCGGCCTACCGGCGCGACCTGACGCTGTATGCGCGCTGGCTGGGGCAGGCGAGCGGCAAACCGCTGGACGCCAGCAGCGAGGCCGACCTGCGGGCCTACGCGATCTTGCGCCACGCCGGCACGCGCGCGACCAGCGCGAACCGGCGGCTCACCGTCTTCAAGCGCTACTTCCGCTGGGCGCTGCGCGAGCACCGGCTGCACGTCGACCCGACCCTGAAGCTGCTGGCGGCGAAGCAGCCGCTGCGGGTGCCCAAGACGCTCAGCGAGGCGCAGGTCGAAGCGCTGCTGGGCGCCCCCGACGTCGACACGCCGCTCGGCCTGCGCGACCGCGCGATGCTGGAGATCCTGTACGCCAGCGGCCTGCGGGTGAGCGAACTGGTCACGCTCAGGAGCGTCAACGTGGGCTACTCGGAATCGGCGCTGCGCGTCACCGGCAAGGGCAGCAAGGAGCGGCTGGTGCCGTTCGGTGAAGAGGCGCACGGCTGGCTGATGCGCTACCTCGCCGAGGCGCGCGCGGCCATCCTCGGCAGGCAGTCCAGCGACGCGCTGTTCGTCACCGCCCGCGGCGGCCCGATGACGCGCCAGGCCTTCTGGCAGCTGATCAAGCGGCACGCAAGTGCCGCCGGCATCGCCGTGCCGCTGTCGCCGCACACGCTGCGCCATGCCTTCGCGACCCACCTGCTCAACCACGGCGCCGACCTGCGCGCGGTGCAGATGCTGCTGGGGCACGCCGACATCTCGACCACGACCATCTACACGCACGTGGCGCGCGAGCGCCTGAAGCAGTTGCACGCGAAACACCACCCCCGGGGCTGAACGGGACGAGGGGTGGCCGAGGCCCTCGCACGAGCGGTCTACCATCGCAGACTTGAAGAACGCAGTCCTTCCCCACGCCGGCTGGCTGCGCGAGCTGCGCCAGCGCGCCTGCGTGCTGCGCGTGCAGAAGATGACCGGCACCACGCTGGGCATTTCCGCCTTCTTCTTCGCCTACTTCTGGGTGATGCGCCACCCGCAGGCACCGATCACGACCATGCCGCTGATCGCGCTCGACGGCTGGGTGGGCTTTCGGCCGGCCGCGCTGCCGCTCTACGCATCGCTCTGGGTCTATGTGTCGCTCGCGCCGGCGCTGCTGAAGAACGGCCGGGAACTGCTGTCCTACGGCCTGTCGGCGCTCTTGCTCAGCGTGGTCGGGCTCGCGATCTTCTGGCTCTGGCCGACCAGGGTGCCCGCGTTCGACATCGACTGGACGCGGCATGCCTCGGTGGCCTTCCTGAAGACGGCCGACGTCGCCGGCAATGCCTGCCCGTCGCTGCATGCCGCGTTCGCGGTGTTCACGGCGGTCGGGTTCGCTCGCCTGCTGAAGGAGACCGGGGCGGGCGTGCTGCTGCGCGGCCTGAACCTGCTGTGGTGCGCGGGCATCCTCTACGCCACGCTGGCGATCCGGCAGCACGTGGTGCTCGACATCCTGGCCGGCAGCGCCCTCGGCGGCCTGGTCGCAGGCCTGGGCCTGCTGGTGCAGCGGCAGGCGCCTTCGGATCAGAACGAACGGCACGCCAGCCCGGTCATGACAACGGCGCCCGCGCGCCCGGCCGACTGAGGGCGCCGAAGCCGCCTGAGACAATTCGGTCGATGGATCACAGCTTCGTCTCCGCCTTCGTGCTGCTGCTGCTCGTGCTCGACCCCTTCGGCAGCCTGCCGGTCTTCATCTCGGTGCTGAAGGGCGTGCCGCCGCAGCGGCGCACGCGGGTGGCGATTCGCGAGGTGGTGATCGCCTTCGGCGTGCTGCTGGCCTTCATGTTCGCGGGCCAGGGCTTTCTGAACCTGATGCACTTGTCGGAGCGTTCGCTCGAAGTGGCCGGTGGCGTGATCTTGCTGATCATCGCGATCCGCATGATCTTCACGTCGGGCTCGCAGATCTACGCGTCGGACGGCGGTGCCAGGGAGCCGTTCATCTTCCCGCTCGCGGTGCCGCTGCTGGCCGGGCCCTCGGCGATGGCCACGGTGCTGCTGCTGGCCTCGCGCCAGCCCCAGCAGCTGATGCAGTGGGTGGGGGCGGTGAGCGCGGCGATGCTGGTGTGCGGCGTGGTGCTGCTGGCGGCCGACCGCATCCGCAAGCTGCTGGGCCATTCGATGGTGTCGGCGATCGAGAAGCTGATGGGCCTGGTGCTGACGGCGGTGGCGGTCGAGATGATCCTGGCCGGCCTGAAGCGCTACTTCTTCGGCCTGTAAGCCCGTCGCTCCCGCTGGAGGCGGAGGCGGTATTCGGAATCTTTGTCAGGAAAGCCGACGGCCCAAGCACTCCACACAATCAGCCGTCGTTCAGATAGGCGAGCTCTTCCGCGGTGAAGCCGGCGGCTTCGCGGGCGGACAGGTTGAAGGGCGGCCGCGGCCGCGGCGCGTCGTGGCGTGCGGCCAGTTCGGGATAGAGCCGCACCGGGTCCAGACCGTCGCGTGCGCACAGCCAGCGGTACCAGCGGTTGCCGATGGCCACATGCCCGATCTCGTCGCGCAGGATCACGTCGAGGATCTCGACCGCGCGTGCGTCGCCGACCTTGGCAAACTTGCGTTGCAGCGGCGGCGTGGCATCGAGGCCGCGCGCCTCCAGCGTGCGCGGCACCAGGGCCATGCGGGCCACCGGATCGTGCGCGGTCCGCTCGGTCATGCTCCACAGGCCGTCATGGGCCGGGAAGTCGCCGTAGTCGCGACCGAGGCCGAGCAGGTGCTCGCGCAGCAGCGTGAAATGCAGGGCCTCTTCGCCGGCCACCTGCAGCCAGTCGCGGTAGTAGGCCGCGGGCAGGCCCGCGAAGCGCCAGATCGCGTCGAGTGCCAGGTTGATGGCGTTGAACTCGATGTGGGCGATGGCATGCAGCAGTGCGGCGCGGCCTTCGGGGCTCGCGATCGAGCGCTGCGGGACCCGCAGGGCCGGCATCAGCAGGGGCCGCTCGGGCCGGCCGGGCAGGGGGCCGGCGGGGTCGAGCACGGCGTCGGTGTCGAGGGTGAGTGCATCGCGACGCGCCAGCAGTTCGCGTGCCCCCCGGGCCTTGGCGAGCGGCTCGCATTCCTGCAGCAATGCCAGTGCACGGCGGCGCAGTTCAAGGTCTTGCTCGACAGCGCAGGGCGGGGCAGGGCACATCCGTAAAATTATCGCTTTGCCGGAGTTCCGCATGGCCCTGTACCAGCTCGATGACCGCGTGCCCCGGGTGCACGAGACGGCCTACGTGGCCGAGAGCGCGGAGCTGATCGGCACGGTGGTCATCGGCGAGGGGGCCAGCGTGTGGTCGCAGGTCACCATCCGCGGCGACAACGAGCCGATCGTGATCGGTCGGCATTCCAACGTGCAGGAGGGCAGCGTGCTGCACACCGACCCGGGCTGCCCGCTGGTGGTGGGCGAGGGTGTCACGGTCGGCCACCAAGCCATGCTGCACGGCTGCACCATCGGCGACGGTGCGCTGATCGGCATCCAGGCGGTGGTGCTCAACCGCGCGAAGATCGGCCGCAATTGCCTGGTCGGTGCCGGTGCGCTGGTGACCGAGGGCAAGGAGTTCGAGGACGGCATGCTGATCCTGGGCAGCCCGGCCAAGGCGGTGCGCCCGCTGAGCGAAGAGGACATTGCCCGCATGGGGCGTGGCACCCAGACCTACGTGGAGCGCGCGCAGCGCTTCAAGGCCACGTTGAAGCGTGTCGGCTGAGCCCCACCTGATATCAATGAGCGAACTCCACAAATTCATCTTCGAAGGCCTGCCGGTGCGGGGCATGCTGGTGCGGCTGACCGACGCCTGGACCGAGTTGCTGGCGCGGCGCGAGCCGGCGCAGGCCCATCCGGAGCCGGTGCGCGTGCTGCTCGGCGAGATGGCCGCGGCCGGCGTGCTGATGCAGGCCAACATCAAGTTCAACGGCGCCCTGGTGCTGCAGATCTCGGGCGATGGGCCGGTGAAGCTGGCCGTGGCCGAAGTGCAGCCCGACCTGGCGCTGCGGGCCACCGCCACCGTCATCGGCGAGGTGCCTGCCGGTGCCCGGCTGGAGGCGATGGTCAATGTCGGCGGGCAGGGGCGTTGCGCCATCACGCTCGATCCGAAAGACCGCTTTCCCGGCCAGCAGCCCTACCAGGGCGTCGTGCCGCTGCACGGCGACCGGCGCGAGCCGCTGCAGCAGCTCTCACAGGTGCTCGAACACTACATGCTGCAGTCGGAGCAGCTCGACACCAAGCTCATCCTGGCGGCGAACGACCGCATCGCCGCCGGCTTGCTGATCCAGCGCCTGCCGGTCGAGGGCGAGGGCAACCTCGGAGCGCGCAACGAGGACGAGATCGGGCTGAACGAGGCCTACAACCGCATCGCCCACCTGAGTGCGACGCTCACGCGCGAGGAGCTGCTGACGCTGGATGCCGACACCCTCCTGCGCCGGCTGTTCTGGGAGGAGACGGTGCGCCGCTTCGAGCCGCTGACCGGGGAGCGCGCACCGCGATTCGCCTGCAGTTGCTCGCGCGAGCGCGTGATCCGCATGCTGCAGGGCCTGGGGCGCGAGGAATTCGACGGCCTGATCGCCGAGCGGGGTCTGGCCGAGGTGGGCTGCGAGTTCTGCGGTATCCAGTACCGCTTCGATGCGGTCGACGGTGGCGAGGTCTTCACGGCGCCGCGCGACCAGCCGCCGGCGTCGCGCGCGGTGCAGTAGGGCCTCGGGGCCGCCAGCGCAGCGCGAGGAAACCCCGAGGAAGGCTTGGGAATCCGGGCCTGTTTGCGTACCCATCGGCGGGACAGTGCCGCTTCGCGGTGCTACAGTCCGGTGCGAAATTTGGTCCTTCCCGTCCCCTTTCCTGGTTCTGTTGAACAAGCAAAGGCGGGTCGCAATCCGCCAACCGGTGCAGCCGTGTCGCGGAAGGTTTTTCAACCAGCCAACGCCCTGGATACCAGGGTGAAAGGTGAGCGAAAATGATGCAGCAGTACCAGTCGAACTCGTACCTGTTCGGGGGCAACGCGCCCTATGTCGAAGAACTGTACGAGGCCTATCTCGACAACCCGGGCTCGGTGCCCGACAAGTGGCGCGCCTACTTCGACGCCCTCCAGCACGTACCGGCCACCGACGGCTCCGAATCGCGTGACGTCGCTCACGCGCCGATCGTCGAGTCCTTTGCGCAGCGGGCCAAGGCCAATGCCTTCGCGGTGAAGGCCAGCGCCGCCGAACTGGCGGTCGCGCGCAAGCAGGTCCATGTGCAGTCGCTGATCGCGGCCTACCGCTCGCTGGGCGCCCGCTGGGCCGATCTCGATCCGCTCAAGCGCACCGAGCGCCCCAAGATCCCCGAGCTGGAGTCGGCGTTCTACGACCTGAGCGAGTCCGACATGGACATCACGTTCAGCGCCACGAACACCTACTTCACGACCGCCGAACAGCAGACGCTGCGCGAAATCCTGCAGGCGCTGCGCGAGACCTACTGCGGCAGCATCGGCGCCGAGTTCATGCACATCACCGAGCCGGCTGAAAAGCGCTGGTGGCAGCAGCGGCTCGAGAGCGTGCGCGCCAAGCCCAGCTTCAGTGCGGCCCAGAAGACCCACCTTCTCGATCGCCTGACCGCGGCCGAAGGCCTGGAGCGCTATCTGCACACCAAGTACGTCGGCCAGAAGCGCTTCTCGCTGGAAGGCGGCGAGAGCTTCATCGCCTCGATGGACGAAGTGGTGCAGCGCGGCGGCGAACGCGGCGTGCAGGAGATCGTGATCGGCATGGCCCACCGCGGACGCCTCAACGTGCTGGTCAACACGCTGGGCAAGATGCCGGCGGACCTGTTCGCCGAGTTCGACCACACCGCCAAGGAAGAGCTGCCGGCCGGCGACGTGAAGTACCACCAGGGCTTCTCGAGCGACGTCACCACGGCCGGCGGACCGGTGCACCTGAGCCTGTCGTTCAACCCCTCGCACCTGGAGATCGTGAACCCGGTGGTCGAGGGCTCGGTCAAGGCGCGGCTCGACCGCCGTGGCGACGCCGAGGGCGACACGGTGCTGCCGGTGCTGGTGCACGGCGACGCGGCCTTTGCCGGCCAGGGCGTCGTGATGGAGACGCTGGCGCTGGCGCAGACACGCGGCTACTACACCGGCGGCACGGTGCACCTCGTCATCAACAACCAGATCGGCTTCACCACCAGCGACCCGCGCGACTCGCGCTCCACGCTGTACTGCACCGACGTGGTGAAGATGATCGAGGCGCCGGTCCTGCACGTGAACGGCGACGACCCCGAGGCGGTGGTGCTGTGCACCCAGCTCGCGCTCGACTACCGCCAGGAGTTCAACAAGGATGTCGTCGTCGACATCATCTGCTTCCGCAAGCTGGGCCACAACGAGCAGGACACGCCCTCGCTCACCCAGCCGCTGATGTACAAGAAGATCGCCGCCCACCCCGGTACCCGCAAGCTCTACGCCGACAAGCTGGTGGCCCAGGGCACGCTGAAGCCGGGCGAGCCCGACGCGATGGCCAAGGCCTTCCGCGCCGCGATGGATGCCGGCAAGCACACCGTCGACCCGGTGCTGACCAACTACAAGAGCAAGTACGCGGTCGACTGGAGCCCCTTCCTCGGCAAGAAATGGACCGACGCGGCCGACACCGCGCTGCCGCTGGCCGAGGTCAAGCGCCTGGCCGAGCGCATCACGACGCTGCCGAAGGGCTTCAAGGCCCACCCGCTGGTCGAGAAGGTGCTGGCCGATCGTGCGGCGATGGGCCGCGGCGAGATCAACGTCGACTGGGGCATGGGCGAGCACCTCGCCTACGCCTCGCTGGTGGCGAGCGGCTACCCGGTGCGGCTGTCCGGCGAGGACTGCGGGCGCGGCACCTTCACCCACCGCCATGCCGTGCTGCACGACCAGAACCGCGAGAAGTGGGACGAGGGCACCTGGACGCCGCTGCAGCACGTGGCCGACGGCCAGGCGCCGTTCGTGGTGATCGACTCCATCCTGTCGGAAGAGGCGGTGCTCGGCTTCGAGTACGGCTATGCCTCCGCCGATCCGAACACGCTGACGATCTGGGAGGCCCAGTTCGGCGACTTCGTGAACGGCGCGCAGGTCGTGATCGACCAGTTCATCGCCTCGGGCGAAGTGAAGTGGGGCCGCGCGAACGGCCTGACGATGCTGCTGCCGCACGGCTACGAGGGGCAGGGCCCGGAGCACAGCTCGGCGCGGCTGGAGCGCTTCATGCAACTGGGCGCCGACAACAACATGCAGGTCTGCCAGCCGACTTCGGCCAGCCAGATCTTCCACCTGCTGCGTCGCCAGCAGGTGCGCATGTTCCGCAAGCCGCTGGTCGTGATGACGCCGAAGTCGCTGCTGCGCAACAAGGATGCGGCCTCGCCGCTGTCGGAGTTCACCCGCGGCGAGTTTCGCACCGTGATCCCCGAGCAGAACGCCGAGATCGACGCGGCCAAGGTCAAGCGCGTGATCGCCTGTTCCGGCAAGATCTACTACGACCTCGTGAAGCGCCGCGCGGAGAAGAAGACGACCGACGCGGTGATCCTGCGCGTCGAGCAGCTCTATCCCTTCCCGCACAAGGCCTTCGCGGCCGAGCTGAAGAAGTACCCGAACGCGACGGAGATCGTGTGGTGTCAGGACGAGCCGCAGAACCAGGGCGCCTGGTTCTTCGTGCAGCACTATGTTCACGAGAACATGGGCGAGGGTCAGAAGCTGGGCTACGCCGGCCGTCCCGCCTCGGCCTCGCCGGCCGTGGGCTATGCGCACCTGCACCAGGAGCAGCTCAAGGCGCTGATGGACCAGGCCTACGGCAAGCTCAAGGGTTTCGTCCTGTCCAAGTGACGTCATTGCGACGCCTTGCGCCGCAACAGTCCGCGGCGTTCGACCGGCTTTTTGCCGGTCGGCGCCATGAGACGTGCGCGATGCGTCATCCGAACATCGAAGAAAGCATTCCATGCCCATCATTGAAGTCAAAGTTCCCCAGCTGAGCGAGTCCGTTGCCGAGGCGACGCTGCTGCAGTGGAAGAAGAAGCCTGGCGAAGCCGTCGCCATCGACGAGATCCTGGTCGAGATCGAAACCGACAAGGTCGTGCTCGAAGTTCCGGCGCCGGCGGCCGGCGTGCTCGTGCAGCTGGTCAAGAACGACGGCGAGAGCTGCCTCAGCGACGAGGTGATCGCCAAGATCGACACCGACGGCACGCAAGCCGTCAGTCCGCTCGAAGTCAAGCCGGTGCCCGAAGGCCAGCCGGCGCCCGGTGCGACGCCCGGGGTGTCGGCCACCCCGGCTCCTGCCGGCGCCAGGAGCGATGTGGCGATGCCGGCGGCCGCGAAGCTGCTGGCCGACAACCAGCTGGGGGCCGGCCAGGTGGCCGGGACCGGCAAGGACGGGCGCATCACCAAGGGCGATGTGCAGGCGGCACTGGACAGCGGTGCCAGGCCGCCGGTGCAAGCCGCAGCAACCCCGGTGCCCGCGCCGGCGGCGGCGAAAGCCGCCCCGGCCGCCGCCCGGGTGCTGCCTGCGGTCTCCGTGCCGGCGGCCCTGAACCTGGGTGATCGCCCCGAGCAGCGCGTGCCGATGAGCCGCCTGCGCGCGCGCGTGGCCGAGCGGCTGCTGCAGTCGCAGGCCACCAACGCCATCCTGACCACCTTCAACGAGGTCAACATGGCCCCGGTGATGGAGATGCGCAAGCGCTTCCAGGAGAAGTTCGAGAAGGAGCACGGCGTGAAGATCGGCTTCATGAGCTTCTTCGTGAAGGCCGCGGTCGCTGCGCTCAAGCGCTACCCGGTCATCAACGCCAGCGTCGATGGCAACGACATCGTCTACCACGGCTACTTCGACATCGGCATCGCGGTCGGCTCGCCGCGCGGCCTGGTGGTGCCCATCCTGCGCAACGCCGACCAGATGAGCTTTGCCGACATCGAGAAGAAGATCGCCGAGTTCGGCCAGAAGGCGCGCGACGGCAAGCTCTCACTCGACGACCTGACCGGCGGCACGTTCTCCATCTCCAACGGCGGCACTTTCGGCTCGATGCTGAGCACCCCCATCATCAACCCGCCGCAGAGCGCCATCCTGGGCGTGCATGCGACCAAGGACCGCGCGGTGGTCGAGAACGGCCAGATCGTGATCCGGCCGATGAACTACCTCGCGATGTCCTACGACCACCGCATCATCGATGGCCGCGAGGCAGTACTGGGCCTGGTGGCGATGAAGGAAGCACTGGAAGATCCGGCGCGCCTGCTGTTCGACATCTGAGTCTTCGCCGGGCCGCCGCATCGGCGTGGCGCTGATCGGCGGCGGCCCCAACATCCTCAAGCTCGCGCACTGGGTCGCGGGCACTTCGGAGCATTTCCATGAGCAAGACATTCGACGTCGTCGTCATCGGTGGGGGCCCGGGCGGCTACATCGCCGCGATCCGCGCGGCGCAACTGGGTTTCAACACCGCCTGCATCGACGAGTGGCAGAACGACAAGGGCGGGCCGGCACCGGGCGGCACCTGCACCAACGTCGGCTGCATCCCGTCGAAGGCGCTGCTGCAGTCGAGCGAGCACTTCGAGCACGCCGGGCACGCCTTCGCCGACCACGGCATCGGGCTCAAGGATCTGAGCATCGACGTCGCGAAGATGCTGGGGCGCAAGGACACGGTCGTGAAGCAGAACAACGACGGCATCCTCTACCTGTTCAAGAAGAACAAGATCACCTTCTTCCACGGTCGTGGCTCGTTCGTGAAGGCCGGTGACGCCGGCTACGAGGTCAAGGTCAGCGGCGCCACCGAGGACACGCTGGTCGGCAAGGACATCATCATCGCGACCGGCTCGAATGCGCGCGCCCTGCCGGGCGCGCCGTTCGACGAGGAGAGCATCCTCAGCAACGACGGCGCGCTGCGCATTCCGTCGGTGCCGGCGAAGCTGGGTGTCATCGGCTCGGGCGTGATCGGTCTCGAGATGGGCTCGGTGTGGCGCCGCCTGGGCGCCGAAGTGACGGTGCTCGAGGCGCTGCCGACCTTCCTGGGCGCGGTCGACGAGCAGATCGCCAAGGAGGCCCAGAAGGCCTTCATGAGGCAGCGCCTGAAGATCGAGCTCGGCGTGAAGATCAGCGAGGTCAAGAAGGACAAGAAGGGCGTCAGCGTCAGCTACACCAGCGCGAAGGGTGACGCGAAGACGCTGGAGGTCGACAAGTTGATCGTGTCGATCGGCCGGGTGCCCAACACCACCGGCCTGAACGCCGAAGCGGTGGGGCTGAAGCTCGACGAGCGCGGCGCGATCGTGGTCGACGACGACTGCCGCACCAACCTGCCGAAGGTGTGGGCCGTCGGCGACGTGGTGCGCGGCCCGATGCTCGCGCACAAGGCGGAAGAGGAGGGCGTGGCGGTCGCCGAGCGCATCGCCGGCCAGCACGGCCACGTCAACTTCAACACCATCCCCTGGGTGATCTACACCAGCCCGGAGATCGCCTGGGTCGGCCAGACCGAGCAGCAGCTCAAGGCGGCCGGCCGTGCCTACAAGGCTGGCACGTTCCCGTTCCTGGCCAACGGCCGTGCACGCGCGCTCGGCGACACGACCGGCATGGTGAAGTTCCTGGCGGATGCGGTGACCGACGAGATTCTCGGCGTGCACATCGTCGGGCCGATGGCCAGCGAACTGATCGCCGAGGCGGTGGTGGCGATGGAGTTCAAGGCCAGCGCCGAGGACATCGCCCGCATCTGCCACGCGCATCCGTCGCTGTCGGAAGCGACCAAGGAAGCGGCGCTGGCCGTCGACAAGCGCACGCTGAACTTCTAGTCATGTCAGCCCCCACGTCGCTTTGCTCCTGCTCCCCGAGGGGGCGCTCAGCCGCAAGGGCCACGAGGGGGCCCGTCCCTGGCCGCTGGCGGCCCGGCGCCGACCGAGACGCGACGCGTGGCGGTTCGTGAGCTGTATGCCGTCACGCTCGCCGAGCGTGGCTATGCGAGCGACGCGGCGCAGCTGCGCGCGCTCGATGCGCTGGAGCGCTGCGAGAACGAGTGGGCCGACTACAAGGCACGCCGCAGCAATGCGGTGAGCAAGCTGCTGCGCCGCCCGCCGATCCCGCGCGGCGTCTACATGTACGGCGGCGTCGGGCGTGGCAAGAGCTTCCTGATGGACTGCTTCTTCCAGTCGGTGCCGCTCGTGCGCAAGACACGGCTGCACTTCCACGAGTTCATGCGCGAGGTGCATCGCGAACTGCAGGAGCTCAAGGGCACGGCCGACCCGCTGGACGAACTGGGCCGCCGCATCGCGCGGCGCTTCCGGTTGATCTGCTTCGACGAGTTCCATGTCGCCGACGTGACCGACGCGTTGATCCTGCACCGCCTGCTGGCGGCGCTGTTCGCCAATCGCGTCAGCATCGTCACGACATCCAACTTCCATCCCGACGGGCTCTATCCCAACGGCCTGCACCGCGACCGCATCCTGCCGGCGATCGAGCTGCTCAAGGACAGGTTGGAGGTGATCAACGTCGACGCCGGCGTCGACTACCGGCAGCGCACGCTGGAAGGGGTGGCCCTCTATCACACGCCGCTCGGACTGGCGGCCGAAGCGGCCCTGACCGAGACCTTCGAGCGCCTCGCCGAGGCCAAGGACGAGGACCCGGTGCTGAACATCGAGCAGCGGACGATCCGTGCGCGGCGCCGCGCCGGCGGCGTGGTGTGGTTCGACTTCAAGACGCTGTGCGGCGGCCCGCGCTCGCAGAACGACTACCTCGAGCTCGCTGCGCAGTTCCACACGGTGCTGCTGTCGGAGGTGCCCGAGATGTCGCCGCGGCTGGCCTCCGAGGCGCGGCGTTTCACCTGGCTCGTCGACGTGCTCTACGATCGGCGCGTGAAACTCGTGATGTCCGCCGCCGTGCCGCCCGAACAGCTCTACACCGACGGGCCGCTGGCTCACGAGTTCCCGCGCACGGTGTCGCGACTGACCGAGATGCAGTCGGCCGAATTCCTGGCGCTGGCGCGGCGCGAGGTCGACACCAGTCTCACATGACGCGCATCGCCATGTTCCACAAGAAAGGCGCCGCCGTGTGGCTGATGGCCTGTGCCGCATCGACCGCCTGGGGCCAGGGCGCCTCGTCGGAGAAACTGCTGCGCGAGCGTCTGGCGGCAGAGCGTGGTCAGATCGAGTCTGCGTACGTGGTGCGCGAGCATGAATGTGCCCAGCGCTTTCTCGTGACGGCCTGTCTTGAGACGGCGCGGACCCAGCGTCGCGAGGCACTGGTCCGATTGAACGCCAGCGAGGCGGCACTCGACGATGCAGAGCGCACCCGCCGCGCCGTGGCGCGCCAGCAGAGCATCGATGCAAAGCAGGCGCAGCAGGCGCGCGATCTTCGAGAACGGGCTTCGGCCCCCGTGATGCCCTTCGCGCCAGCCAGCGCCGCGCTTCGCGTTCCGCGCGCTCCGGCACCGGTGGCGCCGCCCCCGGTCGACGCAGCACAGCGTCGCCTCGACGAGCAGCAGGCGCGCAGCGAGCACGAGGCCAGGCAGCAGCAGATCGAGACCCGACAACAGGCCGCGGCCAAGCGTCAGGCGCAGCGTGTGAGTTCAGGCAAGCGCCCGGCGGCGCCACTGCCGCCCGTCCAGGGCGCCTCGGCGCCCTGAGCGGAGCGCGTCGGGCAGTTTCGAGCCGGCCGGGCCCCTTTGGAGGCCGCGGTGCGCCGCCGGCCGGACAGCCTCGCTCAGGTCAAGGCTTCGACGCGCACCATCGCGAGCGACAGGTTGTCGCCGCCGCCGCGGGCCCGGTGCCGTGCCTTGCCCACCAGCATCTCGCTGGCCTCGCGCGGCGACAGCGTGTGCACGATCGCACCAATTTCCCGTGGCGTGAAGTAATGCCACAAGCCGTCGCTGCAGGCCAACAGCGTGTCGTCGATTTCGAGCGCGTCGATGTGGCTCAGGGTCAAGGGCGGGTCCTGCTGCGTGCCCAGGCAGCCGGTCAGCAGGTTCGACTGGGGATGCGTGTTCGCCTCGTCCTCGGTGATCTGACCTTCGTCGACCAGCCGCTGCACGAAGGAATGGTCCACGGTGCGGCTGACCATCTCGGCACCGCGGAAGTGATAGACGCGCGAGTCGCCGGCATGGATCACGTCGCAGGCGCGCGAGGGGCTGATCAGGAAGGCCGCCAGCGTGCTGTGCGGTTCTTCCTCGGCCGTGATCGCGGTCAGCTTGATCATGAGGTGCGACTCCAGCACCAGCTGCTTCAGCGTTTCGGAGGCGGTGTCACGGCTTGGGGTGTAGCGCTCGAACAGCTGCTGCGCGGTGAGCAGCACCTGATCGGCTGCCTTGCGCCCGCCGCTCTTGCCGCCCATACCGTCGGCGACGATGGCGAGCACGCAACCCGGCACCCGCGGGTGCGGTATTACGCCGACCTGGTCTTGCTGGTAGGCGCGGTCTCCGCGATGCAGGCCGGTGGCGGCGGCGAGTCGATAGCCTGGAGGCGCGGTGCTCATATCCGAAAACTATAATCGGATTGCCATGCGAACCAATGGCAGGCTTGCATCGGCATCAAGGCCTGTTGACATCCAGGCTTGCGCCTGTGCAACCCCCGATGGACGACAACCTGCATTCGCCGCAACGCCGACTCATCGAACTGCGCATCGAGCACGGCGACCTCGACAGCCTGATCGACCAGGCGTCCATCGAGCGGCCGCTCGACGAACTGACGCTGCGGCGCTTGAAGAAGCGCCGCCTCGCGCTGCGAGACCAGATCGCGACGCTGGAAATGCGCCTCAGTCCGCCCGAGCCGGCATGAGCACGCCGGGCCGCCCCCAAGTGCGAAGGCTCCCGCTCGGCGGGACAGCACGAAGTGCGCAGGGTGCACCCATGAGCACGCCGATGAGCACCGGCAGTGCGCTGCCCGGCTCCTTGCAGGAAGCGGTGATTTCGGCTTTTGCGTTCGGCGGACCGTTGCAGCGCGCCGATGCGCAATACCGCGAGCGCAGCGCCCAACTCGAGTTGGCGAGCGCCGTGGCCGACGCCATCGAGGCGCGCGAAGTGCTGGTGGCCGAGGCCGGCACCGGCGTCGGCAAGACCTTCGCCTATCTCGTTCCCGCATTGCTGGCCGGGCGACGCACGCTGATCAGCACGGCCACCAAGAGCCTGCAGGACCAGCTCTTCCTGCGCGACCTGCCGAGACTGCGCGAGCTGCTGCGACTGCCGGTCAGCGTGGCCTTGCTGAAGGGCCGCAGCAGCTACCTGTGTCTGCAGCGCTTGGCCCAGGCACGCCAGACGACCACGCTGCCCGACCGCTCTGCGGCGCGCACGCTGGCCAAGCTCGAACAGTGGGCGCAGCGCACGGTGAGCGGCGATCTGGCCGAACTCGAAGGTCTCGACGAGCGCTCGTCCCTGATCCCGCTCGTGACCTCGACGCGCGAGAACTGCCTGGGAAGCGAATGCCCCGAGTACCGCAGCTGCCACGTGATGAAGGCGCGCCGTGAAGCGATGGCAGCCGATCTGGTGGTCGTCAACCACCACTTGTTCTTTGCCGACCTGTCGCTGCGCGACACCGGCATGGCAGAGCTGCTGCCGTCGGTCGACGTGGCGGTGTTCGACGAGGCCCATCAGCTGGCGGAGGCCGGCGTGGCCTTTCTCGGCAGCACGCTGGGCAGTGCGCAGGTGATCGACTTCTCGCGCGACATGCTGGCGGTCGGGCTCGGCCAGGCGCGCGGCCTGCAGCCCTGGCAGGAGCTCGCGGGCGCCTGCGATCGCGGTGCCCGTGAGCTGCGCCTGACGGCGGCCGGGCCGCTGCGCGAGGTGCGCGGCAGCCTGAAACTGCGCTGGAGCGATCGCGCAGGCCGCGGCGACTTCATCGAAGCGCTGGCCGCCCTCGGACAAGCCTGCCGCCAGGCGGCCGATGCGCTCGAGGTGGTGCGCGAGATGGCGCCCGACTTCGCCAAGCTCGCGGAGCGGGCTGCCGCATTGGCCGCTCGGGCGGCCGCATTCGCCCTCGATGCCGAACCGGGGCGGGTGCGCTGGATCGACCTCACGCCGCAGGGGCTGCGGCTCGTCGAGTCGCCGCTCGACGTGCGCGACGCGATGCGCGAGCAGATCGCCGCCGCGCCCAAGGCATGGATCTTCACCTCGGCGACCCTCGGTGCCGACGAGCGGCTTGCGTGGTTCACCGAGCAGGCCGGTCTGGAGGAGGCGCGCACGCTGCGCGTCGACAGCCCGTTCGACTATGCGGCGCACGCGCGGCTCTATGTGCCGGCGCGCTTTCCGAAGCCGAACGAGCCCGGACACACGGCGGCGGTTGCGCGCCTCGCCGCGGCCTGCGCGCGCGCGGCCGGCGGGCGGACCTTCGTGCTGACCACGACCCTGCGCGCTCTCGCCGGCGTGGGAGACGCGCTGCAGACGGATTTCGAGCACGACGCGGAGCCCATCGCGGTGCTGATGCAGGGCAGCGTGCCCAAGCGCCAGCTGTTGCAGCGCTTTCTCGACGTGCCCCGTGCGGTGCTGGTCGGCTCGCAGAGTTTCTGGGAGGGTATCGACGTGCCCGGCGACGCGCTGCAATGCGTGATCATCGACAAGCTGCCGTTTCCCCCACCGAACGATCCGCTGGTCGAGGCGCGCGTGAAGCGGCTCGAGAGCGAGGGCCGCAACCCCTTCAACGACTACTTCGTGGCGGAGGCCGCCGTGTCGCTGAAGCAGGGCGCCGGCCGGCTGATCCGCAGCGAGAGCGATCGCGGGTTGCTGGTCGTGTGCGACCCGCGCATGGGCACGATGGGCTATGGCCGGCGCCTGCGTGCGGCCCTGCCACCGATGCAAGCGCTGCCCGATGAAGCGCAGGCGCTGGCCTGGCTGGACGAGATCTCGACGGTGCCGGCCTGGGGCTGAGGCCGGACGGAGAACGGGGCCCGCGAGCCCCGTTTCTGGTCGTGTTGCCGTGGTGGGCGGACTACCAGATCTGCCACCACGGCTTGCTGGTCACCGCGAAGCCGTCCGTCACGTAGCGCGAGTCCGGGAAGTTTTTCTGCAGGACGCGCTGCGCGTCGTCGCGCAGTTCGGTCAGGCCCAGCTTGTCGTAGCTGATGCCCAGGATGTAGAGCGCCTCTTCGGTGGCCGGCGAGTGCTGGAACTCCTGCACCGCCTGCTGCGCGCGGTTTGCGGCCGCGACATAGGCGCCGCGACGGAAGTAGTAGCGCGCCACGTGAACCTCGTAGGCTGCCAAGGTGTTGACGATGTAGTTCATGCGCAGCTGCGCATCCGGGGCGTACTTGGAATTCGGGAACTGCAGGGTCAGCTGGCGGAAGCTCTGGTAGGCATCTCGCGCAGCCTGCTGGTCGCGCTCGGAGAGATCCTGGCGGGCGAAGCCGCCCAGGAGCCCCAGGTTCTCGTTGAAATTGATCAGGCCTTGCAGGTAGTAGGCATAGTCGATCGCCGGGCTGCTGGGGTGCAGCTTGATGAACCGCTCGATCGTCGACAGCGCCTGGGCCTTTTCGCCGGTCTTGTAGTAGGCGTAGGCGAGATCGATCTGCGTTTGCTGCGCCTGCTGGGTGCCGGCGGTGCGCGCCTCGAGCTTCTCGTACAGCTTGGCGGCGCGCTCCCAGTTGCCGTTGGCGGCTTCGTCGCGCGCCTCTTCGTACAATTTGTCGGTTGTCATGCCGGCAAACTCGTCCTTCGGGCTGCTGCCGCATCCGAGCAGTCCGAAGGTCGATGCCATCAGCGTCACCGCCAGGGCCGCGCGCCAACCGGTGGCAGATCTCATACGCATCGCAGTCATCACCAGCAGGCGGCGCCAAAGCAGCCGCAGTTGAAGGAACTTCAAAATTATATGGGCGCTCCCTCGATCCAGGCCCCGCACGCAGAGCCTGTCGAGGCTGACGAGCTCGACGAGCCTGTGGCCGTCGAAGTGGAACGGCGCGAAGGACGTGTCGAGTCCGGGGCACACGGCGAGCGCCTCGACCGCTGGTTGAGTTCGCTGGCCGGCGAATTTTCGCGCAACCACCTGCAGACGCTGATCGAAGGGGGGCAGGTGCGCGTCGACGGGCAAGCGATCACCAGCTGTTCGCGCCGCGTCAGTGCCGGCCAGCGCATCGAGATGACGCTGCTTCCCACTCCCGAGAGCCAGGCCTTTCGTGCCGAGCCGGTGGCCTTGCCGGTGGTGTTCGAGGACGAGCACCTGCTGGTGATCGACAAGCCCGCCGGCTTGGTGGTGCACCCGGCGCCCGGCAACTGGTCGGGCACGGTGCTCAACGGCCTGCTTGCGTACCATGCGGGCGCGGCAGCGTTGCCGCGGGCGGGCATCGTGCACCGGCTCGACAAGGACACCAGCGGCCTGATGGTGGTGGCCAAGACCCTGTCTGCGATGACCGCTCTGACGCGTGCCATTGCCGCGCGCGAGGTCCACCGCGAGTACCTGGCGCTGGTGCATGGGGTGCTTCGCCGTGCGGCCTTCAGCATCGACGCTCCGATCGGGCGCGATCCGGTGTCGCGCATCAAGATGGCGGTGGTCCCCGGGGGGCGGGCCGCGCGCACCGACGTCGCCCTGCTGGCCGCGCGCGATGCGGTCAGCGCGGTGCGCTGCACGCTGCACACCGGGCGCACCCACCAGATCCGCGTCCACATGGCCTCGTGTGGCCATGCCCTGCTGGCCGACAGCCTCTACGGGGGCCGCGAGCTGCTCGGGCTGACCCGGCAGGCCCTCCATGCCCACCGGCTGGGCTTCGCTCACCCGGTGAGCCGGCAGGCGCTCGATTTCAATGCAATTTTGCCGGCCGATCTGCTGGCGGCCTGGCAACAGATCGTGGGCGCACAGCCGGGGGCCGGGTCCGATACAATGCGGTCGCAGGGCTGATGCAGCCCTCGCCGGTTGCCGATGACGGCCAGGCCGGCTCCGACCACCGCAGGTCCTCCCCGAGTTCAGCCACGCACCCGGCCCCGGTCGGCCTCCGTGGCCGAGACACTCGCCGCACCTGCAGTGCAGAAGGCACACAGTAGGCTCACAGTAGGCACAGCCCGGTTCCCTTGCATGCCGGCCCCAAGCCGGCCAAGACGACAGACGGATTCGATGAATACACAGGATGCGAAGCGCGTCCTCGAGACGGCGCTCATCTGCGCGCAGCAACCGCTGCCGCTGCGCGAGTTGCGCACGCTGTTCGACGACCAACTCGGCCCCGACACCCTTCGCGTTTTGCTCGATGAGCTGGCGCGCGACTGGGAGGATCGTGGCGTCGAACTCGTGGCGGTGGCGAACGGCTGGCGCTTTCAGAGCCGCCCCGAGCTGCGCGAGTACCTCGATCGGCTGCACCCCGAGAAGCCGCCGCGCTACACGCGGGCGACGCTCGAGACGCTGGCGATCATTGCCTACCGCCAGCCGGTGACGCGCGGCGACATCGAGGACATTCGCGGCGTGACGGTCAACAGCCAGTTGCTCAAGCAGCTCGAAGACCGCGGCTGGATCGAGGCCATCGGCCATCGGGAAACTCCGGGACGCCCGGCCCTGTTCGCGACCACGCGCCAGTTCCTCGATGACCTCGGGCTCGCCACGCTCGAGCAGCTGCCGGCCCTCGACGGCGTGCCCGCGGCGGCGATGCTGGCTGAAGCGATGCCCGGGCAGGTTTCCTTGCTCGACCCTGGTGCGACGCTGGAAGGCACCGGTAGCGACGAGTCCGCCGCAGCCGCCGACGAGCCAGACATTGCGATCCCGGACAGCCAGATCCACGCGGCCGACGCGACCAAGGACACGCTGACAGCCATCGACACGGCGGATGCAAGCGCACCGCCCGCAGACCTTGCCACGCCGCCGGCCGATGCCGGCACGGAACCCCAGACATGAATTCAAACGACACCCCGTCCAGCGAACCGCAGCCGGGCGTCGCACCGGTTTCCGTCGACGACAAGCCGTCGGCCGAGGCGACGGCGCCGGTCAAGCGGCGCACGCGCAAACCAGCTGCACCGGCGGCCGAAAGCGGTGTTGCGGCCGAGACGACGAGCGCTGAGGCCGAACCGGAGCCGCCCAAGGCGCCGCGGCGGCGCAAGCCCAAGGCCGACACTGCCGTTGCAGTCTCGGCAGACGGGGACATGCCCTTGCCCACGGCCGACAAGCCGCCAGCGCCGCACCCGGTCGACGTGACGCCCGCCGCCGCCGCCGGCCCGGCCCCGGATGCGACGGAGGGCGGCACGGCAAGCGAGGGCCCGGAAAGCGCAGAGGGCACCGGTGCTGCTGCCGAAGACTCCGGTGAACGCAGCCGTCGCAGCCGCAACCGGCGCCGCGGACGCAAGGACCGCGCAGGCCGCGATGGCGTCGAAGCGGTCGACGGCGAAGGCGGGGCCGAAGAGGGCGCCGAGCGTGCGCCGCGACCGGCGGTCGACCCGGCGTTGGCCGTCGAACGTTTCGCCGAAGTGCTGTCCGGCGCCTACGATGCGGAAGCTCCCGAACCGGACGACGAAGCCAGCGTCGAGCAGTCGACCAAGCGGGTGCTGCGACCCGAGCCCGAAGCGCCCAAGCTGCACAAGGTGCTGGCGCAGTCGGGCATCGGCTCGCGGCGCGACATGGAGCAGTTCATCCTCGACGGCAAGGTCACGGTCAACGACCACGTGGCGCATGTCGGCATGCGTATCTCCTTCGGCGATCGCATCGCGGTCGATGGCAAGCCGGTCAGGCTGCGCATCCAGCCGGGCCCGGCGCGCCTGCTGGCGTATCACAAGCCCACCGGCGAGGTGGTCACACTCAACGACCCCGAAGGGCGGCCGACGGTGTTCCGGCGCCTGCCGCGCTTGCAGCAAGGCAAGTGGCAATCGGTGGGGCGCCTCGACATCAACACCGAAGGCCTGCTGCTGTTCACGAACTCCGGTGAGCTGGCCAATCAGCTGATGCACCCGCGCTTCGGTGTCGAGCGCGAGTACGCGGTGCGTGTGCTGGGCAGCCTGGACGAGGAGCAGCGCGCGAAGCTGCTCGAGGGCGTCGAGATCGACGGCCAGACCGCCGGTTTCAAGAGCATCGAAGAGGGCGGCGGCGAAGGCGCGAACCGCTGGTACCGCGTGGTCATCACCGAAGGGCGCAACCGCGAGGTGCGCAAGCTGTTCGACAAGGTCGGCCTCGCCGTGAGCCGGCTGATCCGCATCCGCTACGGCACCGTGGTGCTGCCGCGCGGCCTCAAGCGCGGCGTGTGGGTCGAGCTCGATGACCAGGACCTGCGCGCGATCCGTCAGCTGGCCAGCGGGGGGCGTGCACCGGCGAGCGGCGAGGTTCGCGAGAACCAGGGCAACCGCGAACAGCGACGCAATGGCCGCAACGGCAAGCCCGATCGCGGTGGGCGCCCGCCGCAGCAGTCCGGCCCTTCGCGTCAGGGGCAGGGGGAGCGTGGACCTCGTCGGGAGCCGCGTGAGCCCCGTGAACCGCGCGCATTCGAGCCCGCACTCGATGCGGAGGGCCAGCCGGGCGAGGACTTCGCCCGCATCCCCAACCCGCTGGAGCAGACCTTCGACCGCCGCTTCGCCAAGGGGCCGCGGCGCGGAGGGGCCCAGGGGTTCGGCCAGGGCGGCTCGCAGCCGGACCCGGACATCGGCGGTCCGCCGGGAACCATTCCGAATCCTCTGGAGCAGACCTTCGACAAACGCTTCGTCAAGGGATCGCAGCGCATCAACGCCGGTTTCGGGCGTCACGATGCCCACCAGCCCGACCAGGGCGGCTCCAAAAAGGGCGGACCGAAGCAACCCGATCCGATGCAGACCTCGGTGGGATACATCGGCGCGGATGCCTATTTCAACAAGGCCGGCGGCAAGCGCGGCGGCGGGCGCGGAGGGCCCGGCGGGCGAGGCGGCAGTTCTGGTGGCGGCGGGGGCGGCGCAGGCCGGGGGCCGCGTCGTTGAGGCGGTTCGGGCCAGCGAGCTGTCGACCTCGAGCGCTACAATCCAAGGTTCTGCTAAATCATTGATTCCGGAGAATAAATATGGCGATCGAACGCACCTTGTCCATCATCAAGCCGGATGCCGTTGCCAAGAATGTGATCGGCCAGATCTATGCCCGTTTCGAGGCTGCCGGCCTGAAGATCGTGGCGGCCAAGCTGGTCCATCTGTCGCGCGGCGAGGCCGAGCAGTTCTACGGCGTGCACAAGGCCCGGCCCTTCTTCAAGGACCTGGTCGAGTTCATGATTTCCGGCCCGGTGATGATCCAGGTGCTCGAGGGCGAAGGTGCCATTGCCAAGAACCGCGAACTGATGGGCGCCACCGACCCGAAGAAGGCCGAGAAGGGCAGCATCCGTGCCGATTTCGCCGACAGCATCGACGCCAATGCGGTGCACGGATCGGACGCGCCGGAGACCGCCGCCGCTGAAGTGGCGTTCTTTTTCCCGGGCATGAACGTCTACGGGCGTTGAGCCGCAGCGAGGCGCCGACGCCTCGCCTTTCCTACCGGTGCAAGAGATGACAGCGGCCAATCTGCTCGAATTCGATCTCGACGCGCTGGCCGCTTTTTGCGAGCAGCTCGGCGAGAAGCGTTTTCGCGCCACGCAGTTGTTCCGCTGGATCCACCAGAAAGGCGCGCGCGAGTTCGCGCAGATGTCGGACCTCGCCAAGTCGCTGCGCGAGAAGCTCGCGAGCCGCGCCGCGATCGAGCCGCTGGTGGTGCTCGGCGAGCACGTGTCGGCCGACGGCACGGTCAAGTGGCTGTTCGACGTCGGCGGCGGCAATGCCGTCGAGACGGTGTTCATCCCGGAAGACGACCGCGGCACCTTGTGCATCTCGTCGCAGGCCGGCTGTGCGGTCGGCTGTCGTTTCTGTTCGACCGGGCATCAGGGCTTCAGCCGCAACCTGTCGACCGGCGAGATCGTCGCGCAACTCTGGCATGCGGAGCATCAGCTGCGCGCACGGCTCGGCACGACGGAGCGCGTCATCAGCAACGTGGTGATGATGGGCATGGGCGAGCCGCTGCAAAACTACGCCGCCCTGGTTCCCGCGCTGCGGGTCATGCTCGACGACCACGGCTACGGCCTGTCGCGCCGCCGCGTGACCGTGTCGACCTCCGGCGTGGTGCCGATGATCGACCGCCTGCGCGAGGACTGCCCGGTGGCATTGGCCGTGTCGCTGCATGCGCCGACCGATGCACTGCGCGACGACCTGGTCCCGCTCAACCGCAAGTATCCGGTCCAGGAACTGCTCCAGGCCTGCCAGCGCTACCTCGAGGCGGCGCCGCGTGACTTCATCACCTTCGAGTACTGCATGCTCGACGGCGTCAACGACAGCGAGACACAAGCGCGTGAGCTGTTGCGACTCGTCGGTGAGCGCGGCCCGGTCGGGCGCGTGCCCTGCAAGATCAACCTGATCCCCTTCAATCCGTTTCCCGCCTCGGGCCTGACGCGCTCGCCATCGGCGCGCGTGCAGGCCTTCGCGAAGCTGTTGATCGACGGGGGCCTGGTCACCACGGTGCGCAAGACGCGGGGTGAGGACATCGACGCGGCTTGTGGCCAGCTGGCCGGCGAAGTCCAGGATCGCACCAATGCGCAGTTGCGCATGCGGCGTGCGCCGATCGCCATCCAGCCGCTCGGCGCCAGCGGTCAGAATCTGCCGGTGACCCCGGTCCCGGGTTCAGCCACGGAGACGACACGATGAATCTGGACAGACGGGCAAGTGTGCTGCTGAGGTGGACCTTGGCCGCCGCGCTGCTGTGCGTCGGCGCCTGGGGCTCCGTCCATGCGCAGGGTCGCGCCGTCGATGGTGGCCGCGCCGCCAACTCGGATCAGGAACCGGAAGCCCAGAAGCGCGCGCGCATCCGCCTCGATCTCGCGGGCGCCTATTTCTCCGAAGGCCGCCTGGACAATGCGCTGGCGGAGGTGAAGCTCGCGCTCGCTGCCGACCCCGATCTGCCACAGGCCCTGAACCTGCGCGGCTTGATCCTCGCGGCGCTGGGTGAAGAGCGGCCGGCCGAGGAAAGCTTCAAGAGGGCGCTGCAGCTGGCCTCGATCGATGGCGACGTGATGCACAACTATGGCTGGTTCCTGTGCCAGCGCGGGCGCTATCCGGAGGCCGAGAAGCTGTTCGAGCGCGCCATCGCCACACCTCAGTACCGCACCCCCAACCGGACCTTGCTGGTGCAGGGCATTTGCGAGGCCCGTGCGGGGCAACTGGAGCAGGCGGAGCTGACCCTCAAGCGGGCCTACGAACTGGACGCCGCCAATCCCGCGACGGCCATGAACCTGGCCGACGTGCTGTACCGGCGCGGCGAGTACGAGCGTGCACGCTTTTACGTGCGCCGCGTGAACAACAACGTCGACCTGCGCAACGCCGAGTCGCTGTGGCTGGCGGCGCGCATCGAGAACCGCCTGATCAACCCCCAGGGGGTGCGCGACCTCGGCAATCAGCTGCGCGCGAGCTATCCGAACTCACGCGAGGCCGCCGCATTCGAGCGGGGAGTCTTCGATGAGTGAGACGTCCGGCGCCGCGGGCCCGTCGGCTCCGACGGCGGGTGGATTGCTGCGCGCGGCACGCGAGGCGCAGGGATTGCACCTCGCGGTGCTGGCGGCTTCGCTGAAGGTCACGCATCAGAAGCTCGAGGCGATCGAGAGCGACCGCTACGATGAGCTGCACGACGCGACTTTCGTGCGCGCTCTCGCGCTGAGCATGTGTCGTGCGCTCAAGATCGACGCGGAGCCGGTGCTGTCGCGCCTGCCGCAGGCACAGGCCATCGGCCGTGGCCTCGATCACGTGTCGATGGGTCTGAACCAACCTTTTCGTGATCACGGCGGGCAGCGGGACGCCATCGAGTGGCAGAGCTTTCTCAGCCCGCCGCTGATCGGCGCTGCGGTGCTGCTGTTGGCGGCCGTGGTGGTCTACCTGCTGCCGGCGGGATGGGTCGGACGCCTGCTGCCGGCGAGCGATGGTGCTTCGGCGCCTGCGGTCGCGGCGAGCGACCCGGGCCCGGGTCACACCGTGTCGTACGAGCAGCCTACGCCGACCGTGATGGCGCCGCCGGTCGAGCCCGGTGCGTCGGCTGCGGAACAGGCGGCCACGGCGCCCTCCGCACCCGCCTCCGCGGTGGTCGACACCGAGTCGCCGACGCCGGCCGGCACGGCCGCATCGGCGACTGCGGCAGGTGGTCTGCTGACGATGCGGGCGGCGGGGGAATCGTGGGTCGAGGTGCGTGACGCGAAAGGTCAGGTGCTGCTCTCGCGCACGCTGGCGCCGGGCGAGGCTGCCGGCCTGGACGGCGAGTTGCCGCTGCGCGTGACGGTCGGCAATGCCGAAGCCACCCAGCTCGTCTTTCGCGGGCAACCGGTCACGTTGGGTGCATCGACGCGCGACAACGTTGCGCGCCTGGAGTTGAAATGAACACGCGAGCGACCGAAGCATCCGGCATGGATTTGGCGGCGATCGAAGTGGCCCGGCCGGCGGCCCGCCGTTCGCTGCAGGCGCGCGTTGTTTGGGCAGACAACGTCGTCACGGTCGGCGGCGATGCGCCGGTGCGCGTGCAGTCGATGACGAACACCGACACGGTCGACGTGATCGGAACCGCGATCCAGGTCAAGGAGCTGGCGCTGGCCGGCTCGGAGCTGGTGCGCATCACGGTCAACACGCCCGAGGCGGCGCAGGCCGTGCCGCATGTGCGCGAGCAACTCGACCGCATGGGCATCGCGGTGCCGCTGATCGGCGACTTCCACTACAACGGCCACCGCCTGCTGACCGAATTCCCCGACTGCGCCGCGGCACTGTCGAAGTACCGCATCAACCCGGGCAACGTCGGCAAGGGCGACAAGCGCGATCGCCAGTTCGCGATGATGATCGAGGCGGCCTTGCGCCACGACAAGCCGGTGCGCATCGGCGTCAACTGGGGCAGTCTCGATCAGGAACTGCTGGCCTCGTTGATGGACGAGAACGCGGCCCGGGCGCAGCCCTGGGAGGCCCAGCAGGTGATGTACCACGCACTGATCAGTTCGGCGCTGCAGTCTGCGGCGTACGCGCGCGAGCTGGGCATGGACCCGGCGCAGATCCTCATCAGCTGCAAGGTCAGCGGTGTGCAGGATCTGGTCAGTGTCTACCGCGCGCTGGCGAAGCGCTGCGACTATCCGCTGCACCTCGGCCTCACCGAGGCCGGCATGGGCACGAAGGGCACGGTGGCCTCGACCGCGGCGCTGGCGATGCTGCTGCAGGACGGCATCGGCGACACCATCCGCGTCAGCCTCACGCCGCAGCCTGGTGAGGCGCGCACCCAGGAGGTGGTGGTGGCGCTCGAGATCCTGCAGTCGCTCGGCCTGCGCGCCTTCAACCCCAGCGTGACCGCCTGCCCGGGTTGTGGCCGCACCACCAGCACCACCTTCCAGGAGCTGGCCAAACAGATCGACGACTTCCTGCGCACGCAGATGCCGGTGTGGAAGGCGCGCTATCCGGGCGTCGAGAACATGAAGGTGGCGGTGATGGGCTGCATCGTCAACGGTCCCGGCGAGAGCAAGCATGCCGACATCGGCATCAGCCTGCCCGGCACCGGCGAGGCCCCGGCGGCGCCGGTGTTCATCGACGGCGAGAAGGCGATGACGCTGCGCGGCTCGGCGATAGCCCGCGAGTTCCAGGTCATCGTCGAGAACTACATCGAGCGCCGCTACGGCAGCGCGACCGCCGCGCATTGACGCGGTGGGCGGGCGCACGCGGCGCGTGCGCCCCGCGATCCGGCTGCGGCCGGCCTGAATCCTTGTGGGCGTGAAGCATGGCAGAACAACACAAAGCCGCCGGGGCGGACACTTCGCCGCTGCGAGCGGTCAAGGGCATGAACGACCTCCTGCCGCCGGAGTCGGCGCGCTGGGAGTGGTTCGAGGACGCGGTGCGCCGCGTGATGCAGCGCTACGGCTATGCCGCGATCCGCACGCCGATCGTCGAGCCGACGGCCCTGTTCGTGCGCGGCCTCGGCGAGGTGACGGACATCGTCGAGAAGGAGATGTATTCCTTCACCGACAGCATGAACGGCGACCAGCTCACACTGCGCCCGGAGGGCACCGCCGGTGTCGTGCGCGCCGTGACCGAGCATTCGATGCTCTACGAGGGCGGCAAGCGCCTGTACTACCTCGGGCCGATGTTCCGCCACGAGCGGCCGCAGAAGGGCCGCTACCGCCAGTTCCACCAGGCCGGCGCCGAGGCGCTGGGCTTCCACGGCCCCGATGTCGATGCCGAGCTGATCCTGATGTGCCGCGCGCTGTGGCGCGAACTCGGCCTGGTCGAAGGGCGCGACCTGTGGCTGGAGATCAACAGCCTGGGTGAGCCTGCGGAGCGGCGCGCCCACCGCGCAGCGTTGATCGCTCACCTGCAAGCGCACGCCGATGTGCTCGACGAGGACGCGAAGCGCCGGCTGCACAGCAACCCGCTGCGCATCCTCGACACCAAGAGTCCGGCGATGCAGGCGGTGGTCGAAGCCGCGCCGAAGCTGATCGACTTCCTCGGCGAGGCCTCGCTCGCGCATTTCAATGCCGTGCGGACCGTGCTGGATGCGGTGGGCCTGGCCTACCGCATCAACCCGCGCTTGGTGCGCGGCATGGACTACTACAACCTCACGGTGTTCGAGTGGGTCACCGACCGGCTCGGCGCGCCGCTCACCGTGGGCGGCGGCGGCCGCTACGACAGCCTGGTCGAGCAGCTCGGCGGCAAGCCGGCGCCGGGGGTCGGCTGGGGCCTGGGCATCGAGCGGCTGCTGCTGCTGCTCGAGGCGGTCGGGGCGGCGCCGCCGGCGCAGCTGCCGGACGCCTACGCGGTGCTGCCGAGCGCCGAGGCCCTGCCGGTGGCGATGGCGCTCATCGAAGCACTGCGTGCCGCCGGTGCCAGCGTGGTGCTGCACCCGGCCGGCAAGGACGGTCCGGCCAGCATGAAGTCGCAGTTCAAGAAGGCCGATGCGAGCGGGGCCCGCTACGCGCTGGTGTTCGGCGCCGACGAGCTGGCGCAGGGCATGGTGGCGGTCAAGCCGCTGCGCGCCGGTGAAGGCGTGGCAGCACAGGTGCTGCGGCCGCTGGCCGAGCCGGCCGGCTGGGCCGGTGAACTGCTCCGTTCATAATCCACGCTTCGCGCCCCGCACGCTGCGCAGCCCCTTACAAAGCATACGCATGGCCACCCATCTCGACCTCGAAGAACAAGAACAGCTCGACTCGATCAAGCACTTCTGGAAGCAGTACGGCAACCTCATCACCTGGGTCCTGATCATCGCGCTCGGTGGCTTTGCCGCCTTCAATGGCTGGCAATGGATGCAGCGTGATCGCGCGGCCAAGGCCAGCGTGCTGTTCGACGAACTCGAGAAAGCGGCGCAGGCCGGGGACGTCGACAAGGCGGCGCGCGCGTTCTCCGACATGAAGGAGCGTTACGCCTCGACCGCGTTCGCCGGGCAGGCCGGCCTGCTTGCAGCCAGGGCGCAGTTCGAGAAGGGGCAGAACGACGCAGCGCGCGCCAGTCTCGAGTGGGTGATCGGCAATGCCAGCGAGCAGGAATACCCGGTGATCGCGAAGCTGCGGCTCGCCGGCATCCTGCTCGACGAGAAGAAGTACGACGAAGCGCTGAAGGCCCTGCCGGTCGATTCGCCCCCGTCCTTTGCAGGCCTGGTGGCAGATCGCCGCGGCGATATCCTGTTGGCGCAAGGCAAGGCCGACGAGGCGCGTGTGGCGTACCGGGCGGCGTTCGACGCGATGGCGCCGACGCTGGACTACCGGCGTCTGGTCGACGCCAAGCTGACGGCGTTGGGCGCCGCGCCCGAGACACCGGCCGCCGTGGGCACTGCCCCGGCTGCGGTAGGAGCGTCGAAGTGACGCGCCGCCGCCTGAGCCACCTCGCCGGCCTGGTGCTGGCGGCCGGCCTGGCCGGCCTGAGCGCCTGTTCCAGCGGGCCCGAGAAGCCGAAGCCGACGCCGCTCGAGGCGCTCAAGCCGCAGATCGCCGGTCGGCAGGTCTGGACGCAGAGCCTGGGCAGCGTGGACTTTCCGCTGCGCATCGCCGCCAGCGCCAGCGCCGTCATCGTGGCGAGCTCCGATGGCCGTGTGGTCGCGCTGTCGGCCGACAACGGTCGCGAACTCTGGCGTGGCGACGCCAACGGCAAGCTCAGCGCCGGCGTCGGCAGCGACGGGCGCTACGCCAGCGTGGTGACGACCGGCAACGAGCTGGTCGTGCTCGACACCGGCAAACCGCTGTGGCGCGCACGCCTGACCACGCGCGTGGTGACGCCCCCGCTGGTGGCCGGTGAGCGCGTGTTCGTGCTCGGCGTCGACCGCAGCGTGCAGGCCTTCGACGTGCTCGACGGGCGCAAGCTCTGGATCCAGCAGCGCCCAGGCGATCCCTTGACCCTGTTGCAGCCGGGCGTGCTACTGCCCTGGAAGGACACGCTGGTCGTCGGCCAAGGTCCCCGCCTGGCCGGCCTTGATCCCTTGCGGGGCGCCGTGCGTTGGGAAACCACGGTCGCGTCGCCACGTGGCGCCAATGAAGTCGAACGCCTGGCCGACCTGGTCGGGCCGGCGGCGCGCGTCGGCGACGCCGTCTGCGTGCGTGGTTTCCAGGCGGCGGTCGGTTGTGTCAATGCCGAGCGCGGTGCGCTGGGCTGGGCCAAGAACACCGGCGGCACCAATGGCGTGGCGGCTGACGAACAGTTGGTGTTTGCCGCCGACGCCAGCGATCGCATCACGGCGTGGAAGCGCGAGGGCGGCGAGGTGGCCTGGACGTCCGAGCGCATGCTTCACCGCGGCCTGAGTTCACCGCTCGTGGTGGGCCCGACGCTGGTGTTCGGCGACTACGAGGGGCAGCTGCATTTCCTGGATCGCAGCAACGGCCAGCCGCTGCTGCGCCTGCCGACGGACGGCAAGCCCATCGTCGGGGCACCGGTGAAGGTCGGCACGACCGTCGTCGCGGTGACGCAGCGCGGCACGGTGTTCGCCTTCCGGCCCGAATGAGCGCGATCGGCAACTGAAATGAAACCCGTCCTGGCGCTCGTGGGGCGCCCCAACGTCGGCAAGTCGACACTGTTCAACCGATTGACGAAGGGCCGCGACGCGATCGTGGCCGACTTCGCCGGACTGACGCGCGACCGCCACTACGGCGACGGGCGCCTCGGCGAGCACGAGTTCATCGTCGTCGACACCGGCGGCTTCGAGCCGACGGCGGAGAGCGGCATCTACAAGGAGATGGCCAAGCAGACACGCCAGGCCGTGGCCGAAGCCGATGCGGTGCTCTTCATCGTCGACGTGCGTGCCGGCATCACGGGGCAGGACCACGACATCGCGCGCTACCTGCGCACGGTCGGCAAGAAGGTGCTGGTGGTCGCCAACAAGGCCGAGGGCATGCTCGAGGGCATCCAGCTCGCCGAGTTCTACGAGCTCGGCATGGGCGAGCCGATGGCGGTGTCGGCCGCGCACGGGCAGGGCATCCGCGGCCTGCTGACTGTGGCGCTCGAGGGCTTCGTGTTCGACGAGCCCGATCAGGCAGCGCTCGACGACCCCGATCGACCGATCCGTCTGGCGGTGGCCGGACGCCCCAATGTCGGCAAGTCGACGCTGATCAACACCTGGCTCGGCGAGGAGCGCCTGGTGGCCTTCGACCTGCCCGGCACGACGCGCGATGCGATCAGCGTTCCGTTCGAGCGCAACGGCCAGAAATTCGAGCTGATCGACACCGCCGGCTTGCGTCGCAAGGGCAAGGTGTTCGAGGCGATCGAGAAGTTCTCGGTCGTCAAGACGCTGCAGGCGATCGCCGATGCCAACGTCGTGCTGCTGTTGCTCGACGCGACCCAGGGCGTGACCGACCAGGACGCCCACATTGCCGGCTACATCCTCGATTCAGGCCGTGCCGTGGTGCTGGCGGTGAACAAGTGGGATGCGGTCGACAGCTACCAGCGCGAGATGCTGCAGCGCTCGATCGAGCAGCGGCTGGCTTTCCTGAAATTCGCGCCGGTGCTGCACATCTCCGCGATCAAGCGCCAGGGCCTGGGCCCGGTGTGGAAGGAGATCGCCGATGCCTGGGCCTCGGCGACCAAGAAGCTGCCGACGCCGGTGCTCACGCGCGTGCTGCTCGAGGCCGTGCAGTTCCAGCAGCCCAAGCGGGCCGGCGCATTCAGACCCAAGCTGCGCTACGCTCATCAGGGCGGTCAGAATCCGCCGGTCATCGTGATCCACGGCAACTCGCTGGACCACGTGACCGACGCCTACAAGCGCTTCCTCGAGGGGCGTTTTCGCAGCCACTTCAAGCTCAGCGGGACGCCGATGCGCATCGAGATGAGGTCGTCACGGAACCCCTTCGCAGAGAAGGACTCGTAGCTTGGGGGCGCTCGCGGGCCGGAGCCTGTGATACCTTCCATTCCTCCATAGCTTCAGAACACGGACCATATCGTGAGCAACAAAGGGCAACTCCTACAAGACCCGTTCCTGAACCTGCTGCGCAAGGAGCATGTTCCGGTCTCGATCTACCTCGTCAACGGCATCAAGCTGCAGGGGCACATCGAGTCCTTCGACCAGTATGTGGTCTTGTTGCGCAACACCGTGACCCAGATGGTCTACAAGCACGCGATCTCCACCGTCGTGCCGGGCCGGGCGGTGAATTTCCAGGCCAACGACGCGCCGGAATCGGCGGGCTGAACGGCTCGATGCACTCCCAGCTTCCGGTCCGCCGTCCGACCGTCTGCCGCCAGCACTTGGTGGTTCCGGTTTGAGCACGCCTTCCGTCGTCAACGAGGCCCGGGCGGTGCTGGTCGGGGTCGATCTGGGGGGCGGAGCGTCCTTCGATGCGACGCTCGATGAGCTGGCGCTGCTGGCCGAGTCGGCCGGCGACACACCGGTCGCGCGCCTGATCGCGCGCCGCAAGGCGCCCGATGCGGCCCTGTTCCTCGGGTCCGGCAAGGCTGACGAGCTCAAGGCGCTGGTCACTGAGAGCGGTGGTCATTGCGTGATCTTCGATCAGACGCTGTCGCCGACGCAGCAGCGCAATCTGGAGCGTCATCTCGGTGTCGAGGTGCTCGACCGCACCGGGTTGATCCTCGAGATCTTCGCCGCCCGCGCGCAGAGCTTCGAGGGCAAGCTGCAGGTCGAACTGGCGCAGCTTCAGTACCTCAGCAACCGCCTGGTGCGGCGCTGGACCCACCTGGAGCGCCAGCGCGGCGGCGTCGGCCATCGCGGCGGCCCGGGCGAGCGCCAGATCGAACTCGATCGGCGCATGATCGGCGAGCGCATCAAGGCCCTCAAGCTGCGGCTCGACAAGGTGAAGCGCCAGCGCGGCACGCAACGCCGTTCGCGCGAGCGTGCCGGCACCTTCCGGGTCTCGCTGATCGGCTACACCAATGCGGGCAAGTCGACCCTGTTCAATGCCCTGGTCAAGGCGCGCAGTTATGCTGCCGATCAGTTGTTCGCCACGCTCGACACGACCACGCGGCAGCTCTACCTCGAGGATGCTCGGCGCTCGGTCACCTTGTCCGATACCGTGGGCTTCATCCGGGATCTGCCCCATACCCTGGTGAAGGCCTTCGCGGCCACCCTGCAAGAGGCGGCCGAGGCCGACCTGCTGCTGCACGTGGTCGACGCCGCCAGCCCGGTGCTGGCCGAGCAGATGGTCGAGGTCGAGCGCGTGCTTGCCGAGATCGATGCTGCCGACATTGCGCAGATCCTTGTCTACAACAAGTTCGATCAGCTCGCAGAGTCACAGCGGCCGCGCGCGCTGGTCGATGTGCTGGAGCTCGACGGCGGGCGTCGCATCCCGCGCGTTTTTGTCAGCGCGCTGCATGGCAACGGTCTGGCCGAGCTGCGCGGCTTGTTGAGCGCGGCACTGCTCGGCGGCGGCGATTCGCGCATACCGGACACGGCGGCGCCGGACGCTTCCGTCGTTCCCTCCGATCACGATCTTTCCCCTGCATCCGCCTTGCTCCAACGACACGCATGAATACCTATAACGATGCTGCCGCAGCAGCGCGCCCGCGGACCGGTTCCGTGCTACTGGCCGGGGCCGCGGCCTCGCTGCTCCGCGGTCTCGCGCGGCGGGCGGCCTGGTGCGTGCGCAGCGGGGTGCTGCTGGCCACCGGCGGGCGCAACGATGGCCCCCCGGACCTCGACGAGCTCTGGCGCGACTTCAACCGCCGGCTCAGCGGGCTGTTCGGTGGCAAGGGAGGTGGCCAACGGCCCGAAGGCGCGGGCCCGGACGCACCGCCACCCGACATGCGCAGTGCCGGCATCGGGGCCGGCCTGATCGCCGGTGTGGTGGTGCTGATCTGGCTCGGCAGCGGCTTCTTCATCGTGCAGGAAGGACAGCAAGGCGTCGTGATGTCCTTCGGCCGCTACAGCCATACGGTCGAGGCGGGCTTCCAATGGCGTTTCCCCTACCCGTTCCAGTCGGCCGAAGTGGTCAACGTGACGCAGCTGCGCTCGGTCGAAGTGGGTCGCAATTCGGTGGTGCAGGCCACCGGACTGCGTGATTCGTCAATGCTGACCCAGGACGAGAACATCGTCGACATCCGCTTCACGGTGCAGTACCGCCTGAAGGATTCGAAGGACTACCTGTTCGAGAACCGCAACGCGGACGAGGCGGTGGTGCTGGCCTCCGAATCGGCGGTGCGCGAGATCGTCGGACGCAGCAACATGGACTCGGTGCTCTACGAGCAGCGCGATGCCATCGCGACCGACCTGGTCAAGTCGATCCAGGCGCAGCTCGACCGCCTGAAGACCGGCATCCTGATCTCGAACGTCAACGTGCAGAGCGTCGCGCCGCCGGAGCAGGTGCAGGCGGCGTTCGACGACGCGGTGAAGGCCGGCGCCGACCGCTCGCGCTTCAAGAACGAGGGCCAGGCCTACGCCAACGACGTGATCCCGAAGGCGCAGGGCACGGCCTCGCGGCTGCGCGAGGAGGCCGAGGGTTACAAGGCCCGCGTGATCGCGCAAGCCGACGGCGATGCTTCGCGCTTTCGCCAGGTGCTGACCGAGTACCAGAAGGCGCCGGGCGTCACGCGCGACCGGCTCTACGTCGACACGATGCGCGAGGTGTACTCGAACGTCAGCAAGATCATGATCGAGTCGCGCACCGGCTCCAACCTGCTCTATCTGCCGCTCGACAAGCTGATGCAGTCGGCCGGCGCAACCGCGGCCACTGCGGCACCGACGCCGGTGCTGCCGACCACCGAAAGCACTGGCACGTCGCAGAACGACGTGCGTTCGCGCGACAACCAGCGCTCGCGCGAGCGCGAAGGCCGCTGAGGAGAACAAGAAAAATGAATCGCATCGGCCTGATCGTGGCGAGCGCGCTGCTCGCCTTGATGATCGCTTCCAGCACGCTGTTCGTCGTCGACCAGCGTCAGTTCGCGGTGCTGTACGCCCTGGGCGAGATCAAGGAAGTCATCGCCCAGCCGGGGCTCAAGTTCAAGTTGCCCCCGCCGTTCCAGAACGTCGTCTTCCTCGACCGCCGCATCCAGAGTCTCGACAGTCCCGAGACGCGGCCGGTGTTCACGGCCGAGAAGACCAGCCTCGTGATCGATTGGCTGGTGAAATGGCGCATCAAGGACCCGCGCCAGTTCATCCGCAACAGCGGCGTGGATGCGCGCAACGTCGAAGCGCGCCTGGCGCCGATCGTGCAAGCCGCGCTGAACGAGGAAGTCACCAAGGTCAGCGTGCGCCAGGTGCTGTCGACCGAACGCGACAAGGTCATGCAGGGCGTTCTGCGTCGCTTGTCGGACGACGCCACCAGCTTCGGCATCGAGGTGGTCGACGTGCGGATCAAGCGGGTCGACTTCGTCGCCAACATCACCGAGGCGGTCTATCGCCGCATGGAGTCGGAGCGCAAGCGGGTGGCCAACGAGACCCGCTCGACCGGTCAGGCCGAAGGTGAGCAGGTGCGCGCCGATGCCGATCGACAGCGCGAGGTCATCGTCGCCGAGGCCTATCGCGCGGCGCAGAAGGTCAAGGGCGACGGCGACGCCAAGGCTTCGGCGCTGTATGCCGAGGCGTTTGGCCGCGACCCGCAGTTCGCCCAGTTCTACCGCAGTCTCGAAGCCTACCGCGCGACCTTCCGCAGCAAGTCCGACGTGATGGTGGTCGATCCCGAGAGCGAGTTCTTCCGTGCCATGCGGGGCGAGGCGCCACCGTCTCACCGCGCCAAGTGAGCGGCAGGCAGGACTCAGACTCGAAATCGGGAAGCATGCATGTGGGATACGCTGTTCAGCGCGCTGGCGCTGATGCTGGTGTTCGAGGGCTTGCTCCCGTTCCTGAGCCCGCAGCGGTGGCGCAAGGTGTTCGAACAGGCCACGCGGCTCAGTGACGGCCAGCTGCGCTTCCTGGGTCTGAGCAGCATGCTGGGCGGGCTCATCGTGCTGGCGATGCTGGCCGGCTGAGTGGCGTCTCGCGGCAGAGGCGTCACGGCGCCCGGTCCGGCCCTGCGCAGCGGGTCGTCCCGCAGAGGGGCGCCGGTACAATGCGGTTTTAACCCCGCAGGCTTTTCATGATCTCTGCTTGGCTGCTGCCCGAGCACATTGCCGACGTGCTGCCCTCCGAGGCGCGGCGCATCGAGGAGCTGCGGCGTACCGCGCTCGACACGGCTCGCAGCTACGGCTACGAACTGGTGATGCCGCCGCTGCTCGAACACCTCGAGTCGCTGTTGTCGGGCACCGGGCACGAACTGGACTTGCGAACTTTCAAGCTGGTCGATCAACTGAGCGGCCGCACGTTGGGTTTGCGGGCTGACACCACGCCGCAAGTGGCGCGCATCGATGCGCACTTGCTCAACCGCGACAGCATCACCCGCCTGTGCTACTGCGGCCCGGTGGCCCACACGCGGCCAGCCGGACTGCACGGCAGCCGTGAGCCGCTGCAGTTCGGCGCGGAGCTCTACGGGCACGCCGGGCTCGAAGCCGACCTCGAGGTGCAGGATCTGGCGCTCGACAGCCTGCGCGCGGCCGGCGTGTCGGGTCTGGTGCTCGACCTCGCCGACGCCCGCATCGTGCGGGGATTGCTGGCCGGTGTCGCCTGCGATCCGGCCCGGCTGAGCGAGGTGTATGCCGCGCTTGCCGCGAAAGACGGCACGGCGCTCCAGAAGCTGAGCGGCGGCTTTGCCGCAGAGGTGCGGCAGGGGTTGCTGGCCTTGACGTCCCTGTACGGCGATGTCGAGGTGCTCGGCGCCGCGGCCGCCAGGTTGCCGCAGCGTCCGCTGATCGTTGCGGCGCTGGCCGATTTGCAACGTCTTGCCGCACACGCGGCGATCGCGCATCCGGACGTCAGTGTCGGCTTCGACCTGGCCGACCTGAGTGGGTATGCCTACTACAGTGGCGCGCGCTTCGCCGTCTACGGCGCCGGCTCCAGCGACTCGCTGGTCCGGGGCGGCCGCTACGACGAGGTCGGTGCGGTGTTCGGCCGCAACCGGCCGGCGGTGGGCTTCAGCGCCGATCTCAAGGAGGTCGTGCAGCGTGCCCGCCTCGACGGGCGACGCGCGGCGGTGCGGGCGCCGTGGGGCGAAGACAACGGGCTGCGTGCGGCCGTGCGGGCGCTGCGTGCCCAGGGCGAGACAGTGGTGTGCGTTCTGCCAGGGCACGAGCATGAAGTGCAGGAATTCGACTGCGACCGAGAGATCGTGAGCGAGGGCGGTCGGTGGGTCGTGCGGGTGCTGTGAGTGTGGCGCCCGGGAGCTTTCAGATACAGGACAGGACAATGCGAGCAGTGAGCAAGGCAGGCCACAACGTCGTGGTGGTCGGCACCCAGTGGGGCGACGAGGGCAAGGGCAAGGTGGTCGACTGGTTGACCGACCATGCTGCCGCAGTGGTGCGTTTCCAGGGCGGCCACAATGCCGGCCACACGCTGGTGATCAAGGGCAAGAAGACCGCGTTGCAGCTGATCCCCTCGGGGGTGATGCGCGACGGCGTGGCCTGCTACATCGGCAACGGCGTGGTGGTCGACCCGACCCACCTGCTCGCGGAGATCGAGCGGCTGGAAGCCGCCGGCGTCGAAGTGCGTTCGCGGCTCTTCATCAGCGAGTCCTGCCCGCTGATCCTGCCGTTCCACGTCGAGCTCGACAAGGCCCGCGAGGCGCTGCGCGAGAGCTCGGGTGCCGGCAAGATCGGCACCACCGGCAAGGGCATCGGCCCGGCCTACGAGGACAAGGTCGCGCGCCGCGCGCTGCGGGTGCAGGACTTGAAGCACCCCGCGCGCTTTGCGAAGAAGCTGCGCGACCTGCTCGAGCTGCACAACTTCGTGCTGCAGGGTTTCCTGGGGGCCGAACCGCTGGAGTTCCAGCCGATCTTCGATCATGCGATGAAAGTGGCCGAGCAGCTCAGGCCGATGCTCGCCGATGTCGGCGTGCGCATCCACGAGACCAACCTGGCCGGCGGCAGCGTGCTGTTCGAAGGGGCGCAGGGAACGCTGCTCGACATCGACCACGGCACCTATCCGTACGTCACGTCGAGCAACTGCGTGGCCGGCAATGCGGCGGCAGGGTCCGGTGTGGGGCCGGACAAGCTGCACTACATCCTCGGCATCACCAAGGCGTACACCACGCGTGTCGGCTCGGGCCCGTTCCCCACCGAGCTCCCGATGGACGAGCCCGGCACGGTGGGCCACCACCTGTCGACCGTCGGTCAGGAGCGCGGCACCGTCACGGGCCGCCCGCGGCGCTGCGGTTGGCTGGATGCGGCAGCGATGAAACGCTCGATCCTGATCAACGGCCTGACGGGCCTGTGCATCACCAAGCTCGACGTGCTCGACGGCCTGGCCGAAATCAAGATGGGTGTGGGGTACGAACTCGACGGCCGGCGCATCGACATCCTGCCGCTCGATGCCGACGAGATCGTCGCCTGTCGGCCCGTGTACGAGACTTTCCAGGGCTGGACCGAGAGCACGGTCGGCACGACCCGCTGGGACGACTTGCCGCTCAACGCGCGCCGCTACCTCGAGCGCGTGCAGGAGATCATCGGCACGCCGATCGACATGGTCTCGACCGGTCCCGATCGCGAGCACACGATCCTCCTGCGCCATCCCTATCAAGGCTGAAGGGCCGGACCCGACACCACGGAACCACGCGACATGCTCACCGACGATGGCAAGCACCTCTACGTCTCCTGGGACGAGTACCACCTGCTGATCGAGCGCCTGGCGCTCAAGGTGCACAACTCGGGTTGGGAGTTCGACCAGATCCTGTGCCTTGCACGTGGCGGCCTGCGGCCCGGCGACATGCTGTCGCGCGTGTTCGACAAGCCGCTGGCCATCATGTCGACGAGTTCCTACCGTGCCGAGTCGGGCACGATCCAGGGTCGGCTGGACATGGCGACCTATGTCACCTTGCCCAAAGGCGAACTGGCCGGGCGCCTGCTGCTGGTCGACGATCTCGCCGATACCGGCGTGACGCTGAAGGCGGTGGTCGATCGGTTGCGAGGCATGCCCGCGATCAGCGAACTGCGCTCGTCGGTGATCTGGGTCAAGGGAATATCGACCTACACGCCGGACTACTACGTGGAGTCTTTGCCGACCAGCCCGTGGATCCATCAACCTTTCGAGGACTACGACAGCTTGCGGCCGGAAGGCCTTGCGAGAAAGCTGGCGGTCTGAGTGAGACGCAGCCGGTCGCGGGAAACAAAAAGGCCAGCGCATTGCGCTGGCCTTCTATGATTTGGTGCCCAGGAGAGGACTCGAACCTCCACGATGTTACTCGCTAGTACCTGAAACTAGTGCGTCTACCAATTCCGCCACCTGGGCTAGGTACCGAAGCCGGAGATTTTAGCATCAAGAACGAAGACAAGACAAGCAGCGCGCCGCTCGGCGCCGCACTGATGAGCGAGGTCGATGGCGTTGTCCAGGGCCACCGCGATGGCCACGGTTTCGTGCAACGCGACGACGGTGAATCCGACATCTACCTTTCGCCCCAGGAGATGCGCGCGGTGCTGCACCGCGACCGCATCCGGGTGAGGGTGGTCCGCTACGATCGCAAGGGCCGACCCGAAGGGCGCGTGCTCGAGATCCTCGAGCGCCGCAAGGCGCCGATCATCGGCCGGCTGCTGCACGAAAGCGGCATCTGGCTGGTCGCACCCGAGGACAAGCGCTACGGCCAGGACATCATGATCCCGAAGAACGGCATCGCGAATGCGATGGCGGGACAGGTGGTCGCCGTCGAGCTGACCGAGCCGCCGTCCATGCATTCACAGCCACTCGGGCGCGTGACCGAGGTGCTCGGCGAGATCGAAGATCCCGGCATGGAGATCGAGATCGCCGTGCGCAAGTACGAGGTGCCCCATCGCTTCTCGGCCGAGACCCTGGCGCAGACGGCCAAGCTGCCGGACAAGGTGCGCCCGGCCGACAAGAAGCAGCGCATCGATCTGACGGACGTGTCGCTGGTCACGATCGACGGCGAGGACGCTCGCGACTTCGACGACGCGGTCTATTGCGAGCCGGCGAAGATCGGCCGTGTCAAGCAGCCGAACGGCTGGCGGCTGGTCGTGGCGATCGCCGATGTGAGCCACTACGTGAAGCCCGGCGAATCGCTCGATGACGATGCCTACGAGCGCGCGACGTCGGTGTATTTTCCGCGCCGTGTGATCCCGATGCTGCCGGAGAAGCTCAGCAACGGCCTGTGCTCGCTGAACCCCAACGAGGACCGCCTCGCGATGGTGTGCGACATGGTGATCGATGAGGTGGGCGAGATCCATGCCTACCAGTTCTTCCCGGCGGTGATCAACTCGCACGCGCGCTTCACCTACACCGAGGTCGCCGCCATCCTGGCCAACACGCGGGGGCCGGAAGCGCAGAAACAACAGGCGCTGGTGCCGCACCTGCTGCACCTGCACGAGGTCTACCGCGCGCTGCTGAAGGCGCGTGCCGGCCGGGGTGCCGTCGACTTCGAAACCACCGAAACGCAGATCGTGTGCGACGACAACGGCCGCATCGAGAAGATCGTGCCACGCACGCGCAACGATGCGCACCGCCTGATCGAGGAGGCGATGCTCGCCGCGAATGTGTGCTCGGCCGACTTCATTGCGTCGCACAAGCACGCCTCGCTGTACCGGGTGCACGAGGGTCCGACGCCGGAGAAGCGGACCATCCTGCAGACCTATCTGCGCGCGCTCGGCCTGGGTTTGTCGATCGGCGACGACCCGCGGCCCAGTGAGTTCCAGGCCATTGCCCAGGCCACGAAGGACCGTCCCGACGCGACGCAGATCCACTCGATGCTGCTGCGTTCCATGCAGCAGGCCATCTACACGCCCACCAACAGCGGTCACTTCGGCCTGGCCTACCCGGCCTACACGCATTTCACCAGCCCGATCCGCCGCTACCCGGACTTGCTGGTGCACCGCGTGATCAAGGCCTTGCTCGGCAGCAAGAAGTACCACCTGCAGGTCACGGAGCTCGCGAGTTCGGCGGTGCACACGCGCAAGCTGCGTCCGACGGCGGCGTCCAAGGCGCAAGCCAAGCAGGTCGTCAAGCAGACCGCCGAGGCACTGGCCTGGGAGGCGGCCGGTGCGCACTGCAGCGCGAACGAGCGGCGTGCGGACGAAGCCTCGCGCGACGTCGAGGCCTGGCTCAAGTGCAAGTTCATGCGCGACCACCTCGGCGAGGAGTTCGGCGGTGCGGTCACGGCGGTCACGACCTTCGGTCTGTTCGTGACGCTCGACGAGCTCTACGTCGAAGGTCTGGTGCACATCACCGAACTGGGCGGGGAGTACTTCCGCTTCGACGAAGCACGACAGGAACTGCGCGGCGAGCGCACGGGCGTGCGCTATGTGGTCGGCAGCCGGGTGCGGGTGCAGGTCAGCCGTGTCGACCTCGATGGTCGCAAGATCGATTTCCGGCTCGTGCACGAGTCGGGCCTGAGCCCACGTGCCCCACGCGACAAGACGGCTTCCGCCGTCGAGGAGTTGCAGGCCGTGAAAGGCGCGGACCGCGAGCACAAGCGGGCAGCCAAGAAGGCCGTCAGCAAGCAGCCCCGCGCGCCGGCGCGCAACGCGGGTGCGGAGGCTGCGCCGCGCAAGGCCAAGCGGCCCCGGCGCTAGCGGTCCGCGGCCGCTGGCTCTAGCCTCCTGCCCGCAGCTGACTCAGCCGGGTGATCAGTGCGCTCGCTTCGAGCGGCGCTGCGCGTGACCGGCGGGCCTGCCATGCGTCGGCCGCCAGGCCGTGGCCGTGCGTCCCCAGCGTGGCAGCCTCCCAGGCTGTCAGGCCCTGCGCCCACAGGCCGCCGGTCCAGCCCGCCAACACGTCGCCGGTGCCGGCCGTGGCCAGCGATGCATTGCCGCTGGCGTTGATCAGCGGCAGCGTGCCGGGCGCCGCGATCACGCTGCCCGAGCCCTTGAGCACGACGGTTGCATGCTGCCGGTCCGCGAGCCGGCATGCCGCGGCCAGCCGGTCGGCCTGGACCGTGGCGGTGTCGATGCCGAGCAGGCGTGCCGCCTCGAGCGGATGCGGCGTCAGCAGCGTGGGCCGCCCACGGCCGGCGCGCAGCGCCAGCAGGCGCGTGAGCGCCGCGTCGGCGGCCACGGCGTTCAGCGCGTCGGCGTCGAGCAGCAGGCGGCCCGCGCGGGCGATCAGGCCCGGCAGGTGTTCGCGCACCGCGTCGGCGCCGCCGCAGCCGCACACCACCGTGGCGTCCTCGAGTGGCGTGCGGGTGTCGCGCAATGCGGCGAGCGGGCGGTACATCAGTTCGGGGTGAACCAGGTCCACCGTTGGCTGCTGCATGTCGAGCGGCACCACGTGAACCCGACCCGCCCCGGCGGCCAGTGCCGCGCGCGCTGCCAGCAATGCCGCACCGGCCATGCCGGGTGCGCCGCCCACCACCCACAGGTCGCCGAAGCTGCCCTTGTGCTGCTCATGCCGGCGTGCGGGCCACAGCGCTTGCGTGTCGACCAGCAAGCCGGCTACCGCTTTGGCAGCATCGGCCGGCGCGCCGAGCTCATCGAGCCAGACGTCCCCGGCGTGATCGCGTCCCGCCGCGGTGAACAGCCCCGGCTTCAAGGTCAGCAGGCTGAGTGTCCAGCGCGCCCGCACGGCGGCGCCCGCGCCGAGCACCGTGCCGCGCTCGGCATCCAGGCCGCTGGGCAGGTCGATCGCCAGCACCGGTGCAGCACCGCCGTTGAGCTGCGCCACCGCCTCGAGCGGCCAGCCGGTCGGTGCGCGCTTCAGGCCGATGCCGAACAGCGCATCGATGGCCAGGTCATCGGGGCCGAGCGGATCCGGCGGCGCGGCGCTGCCGACGATGGACACACCGGCGGCGCGCGCCCGGGCGAGGGCTGCGGATGCATCGGCCGGCAGACCCTCGGCCGAAGCAAGTCCCACCGTCACCGCCTTGCCTGCATCCCGCAGCCAGGCCGCGGCTTCGAGTCCGTCGCCGCCGTTGTTGCCGGGGCCGGCGGCGACCCAGATGCGATGCGCATGCGGTGCCAGCGCGAGCGCGAGGCGCGCCACCGACGCGCCCGCGCGCTGCATCAATGTGTGGGCCGGCAGTCCGCCGGCCGCAGCGCCTTCGTGGTCGCGCGTCGCGGCCACGCCGTGCAAGGGGCGACTTGAAATGCGGCCTGAGGCCGCGTCTCCCAGGACGCGGCGTGGCGGTGCAGCGAGTTTCGTGTCCACGTTCCTGTCAGGCCGGTACCGCGCCCGCGACGTAGCGGGTCGCGTCGAAGGCCTTCGGGTCGAAGGCGGGCACGCGGCCTGCGATCTGGTCGGCCAGCAAGCGGGCGCTGCCGCAAGCCAGCGTCCAGCCGCTGCCGCCATGGCCGAGATTCAGCCACACACCGGGCCGCGGACTCGGGCCCACGAGTGGCAGCTCGTCGGGCAGGGTCGGGCGCGCGCCTTTCCAGAGTTGCGGCCGGGCGATGTGGGCAGCGCCGGGAAACCAGTCGTTGAGCAGGCGGTACAGCGTTTCGATCGCAGCGCGGCGCTGGTGCTGCGCCGAGCCGCCGAGCTCGGCGCAGCCCGCCAGCCGCACGCGCTGGCCCAGGCGACTGATCGCGACGCGGTAGCGGTCGTCGATCAGCGCCGCCTTTGGCCCCCGCTCGGGCGAACGCAAGGGCGCGGTCAGCGAATAGCCGTAGACCGGCATCAGCGGCAGCTTCAAGCCCAGCGCCGGCAGCAGCGCGGCAGAGTCGACGCCGGCCGCGACGACCACGGCATCGAAGGCCTCTTCCGACACCGGGTCGAGGTAGCGTGCGGCCGCGCGCGCGCGGTGCGCCATCGCGGCGCTGGCCGCCGCGCCGTTGCCGCCGCCTGGCACCGCCGCGCGGCTCGAGGCAAAACCGGTTGTCAGTGCGAGATGCTCGAGCTGCAGCTGGGCGCCGTCGGAGCGGGGGCCTGTTTCCAGTGCTCGCACCACCGTGCCGAAGCGGAACTCGACACCGAGCCGCTCGGCCGCATCGCGCAGCAGGTGGGCAAACTGGCGGCAGTTTCCGACCTCGTCCTGCGGGAGCTGGATTCCACCCGCCAGCGGCTGCTCGCGGTTGAGACCCGGCTCGGTCGCGTGGCACGCCGCCGCATCCAGTTCGCGAACGCTCAGGCCCAGCTCGCGCAACAGCGTCAGGTCGGGCTGGGCCGCGGCGACATCACGTTCGTCCCGCAGCAGCAGCAGCAGGCCCTGCGAGCGCTCGAAGTCGAGCTGCAGCCGGGCGTCGAGCAGCGCGAGGCGCTCACGGCTGTACTGCGCCAGCCGCAGCAGCTCGATGCGATGCTGCCGGTAGGTGGCCGCATTGCAGGCGCGCCACCAGCGCCACAGCCAGCGCCATTGCGTCGCGTCGAACGAGGGGCGCACGCGCATCATCGGGTGGCGGCTGAACAGTTCGCGCAGCAGCCGGCCCGGCATGCCCGGCGCTGCCCACGGCGCGACGCAGCCCGAGGCCAGCACACTCGCATGCGCGAAGCTCGCCTCGGAGGCCACGCTGCTGTGGCGCTCGAAGACCGTGACGTCATGGCCGTCCTCGGCCAGTTCGTAGGCGGTGGTCACGCCGATGATGCCGGCCCCGATCACGCCGACTCTCATGCGAACTCCTGCGGGCCCGGGCCCGGGCGCAGCGCTGACTCGACCGCGGCAGCTGTCGCGCGCGCAACGCCGGCATTGATCTTCAGGAACGCCGGGGCCACCGTCGCGCAGGTGGCGTGGCGCAACGACTGCTCGATTTCCGCGCTGGCGCTGCCCGTCCCGGCGAGCACCCCGGCACGCCGGGTGGGCAAGTCGTCGGTCATCGGCGTGCTAAACTCTCAGGGTTTTTCTGGAACACGTCGCTGCCTGCAGTTGTCTGATCTTCGATCGCATTGATTGTCGGGTCGTGGGCGTGAACCGGTGAAGCATTTGCAAATCCGCAAACCCGGTCGCCAAAAGGTGTTGCAAGTTTCCGAAGGGGCCCGAAAGGGCTACTGAAGAAAGCCGGTTGCATGTCGCCACAAAGCGCTGCAATCGCTTGCAATTCTGGCCGGATTTTAGACCCAACCTTTGGAGCTCCCATGTCCTTCACCATGCGTGAAATGCTGGAAGCGGGCGTCCATTTCGGACACCAGACCCGCTTCTGGAACCCGAAAATGGCCCCGTTCATCTTCGGCCATCGCAACAAGATCCACATCATCAACCTCGAGAAGACGCTGCCGCTCTTCAACGAGGCCATGAAGTTCAGCCGTTCGCTGGCTGCCAAGCGCGGCACCATCCTGATGGTCGGCACCAAGCGCCAGGCGCGCGAAGTGGTGGCTCAGGAGGCCCAGCGCGCCGGCATGCCCTACGTCGACCAGCGCTGGCTCGGCGGCATGCTGACCAATTTCAAGACCGTCAAGGGGTCGCTCAAGAAGCTCAAGGAAATGCAGGCCCAGCAGGAAGCCGGCCTGGAAGCCATGAGCAAGAAGGAGGGACTGCTGTTCGCCCGCGAGCTGAACAAGCTCGAGAAGGACATCGGCGGCATCCAGGACATGAACGCCTTGCCCGACGCGATGTTCGTCATCGACGTCGGCTACCACAAGATCGCGATCGCCGAGGCCAAGAAGCTGGGCATCCCGGTGATCGGCGTGGTGGACTCGAACCACTCGCCCGAGGGCATCGACTACGTGATCCCGGGCAACGACGACTCCGCCAAGGCCGTGGCGCTCTATGCCCGTGCCGTGGCCGATGCCGTCATCGAAGGCAAGGCCAATGCGGTCAACGAAGTGGTGACGGCGGCCCAGAGTTCCGACGAGTTTGTGGAAGTCAGCGACGCGGCCTGAGTTTGCCGCTAGGCGCCCCGCGCACTCAATCAAGGGGCTGGTTCAGCCCCTTTTTTTCAAAGCTTTCGAAGCGGTCGGTCGCCCAGGGCGGCCACCGCTTCACCGAACGGAGAACGCAATGCCCGCAATCACCGCCAGCATGGTCGCCGAACTGCGCGCCAAGACCGACGCCCCGATGATGGAGTGCAAGAGGGCACTCACCGAAGCCAATGGCGACATGAACAAGGCCGACGAGCTGCTGCGCGTCAAGCTCGGCAGCAAGGCCAGCAAGGCCGCTTCGCGCGTCACCGCCGAAGGCATCGTCGTGGCGTCCATCGACGGCACGACCGGCGCGCTGATGGAGCTGAACTGCGAGACCGACTTCGTCTCGAAGAACGACGACTTCCTCGCATTCGGCAAGGCGCTGGCCGAACTCGTGGCGCAGAAGGCCCCGGCCGATGTGGCGGCGCTGTCGGCGCTCGAGGTCAACGGCGCGACGGTGGACGCCACGCGGACCGCGCTGATCGGCAAGATCGGCGAGAACATCGCGATCCGCCGTTTCAAGCGCTTCAGCGGCGACAGCAAGCTGGTCAGCTACCTGCACGGCACGCGCATCGGCGTGATGATCGAGTACACCGGTGACGATGTGGCGGCGAAGGACGTCGCGATGCACGTTGCCGCGATGAAGCCCGTGGCGCTGTCGTCGGCCGATGTGCCGGCCGAACTGATCGAGAAGGAGCGCAGTGTCGCGGCCGGCAAGGCCGCCGAGGACGCGAAAACCGCCGAGGCCGCAGGCAAGGCGCCGCAATCGGCCGAGATCGTCGCGAAGCGTATCGAAGGCTCGGTGCAGAAGTACCTGAAGGAGGTCTCGCTGTTCAATCAGACCTTCGTCAAGAACGACAAGCAGACCGTCGAGCAGATGCTCAAGGCCGCCAACACGACGATCAAGGGCTTCACGATGTACATCGTGGGCGAAGGCATCGAGAAGAAGACCGACGATTTCGCCGCGGAAGTCGCGGCCCAGGTCGCTGCCGCGAAGGGGCAGTAAGGTCCTGCTCCGGCCCGGCGCGCCCATCCGGTGTGCCGGGCCTTCCCCTAAACTGCATTCCCCCGACCGCTCACGAAGCGCTCACCCAAGGAGACCCACGCATGCCGGCGTTCAAGCGCATCCTGCTCAAGCTTTCCGGCGAGGCCTTGATGGGCGACGACGCCTACGGCATCAACCGCGCGACCATCGTGCGCATGGTGCAGGAGGTGCGCGAGATCACCGAGATGGGTTGCGAGGTCGCCGTGGTCATCGGTGGCGGCAACATCTTTCGCGGTGTGGCCGGCGGCTCCGTCGGCATGGACCGTGCGACGGCCGACTACATGGGCATGCTCGCCACCGTGATGAACGCCCTGGCGCTGGCCGACACCATGCGCCAGGAGGGCATGACCGCGCGCGTGATGTCGGCCATCGGCATCGAGCAGGTCGTCGAGCCTTACGTACGGCCGAAGGCGCTCCAGTACCTCGAAGAGGGCAAGGTGGTGATCTTCGCGGCCGGCACCGGCAACCCCTTCTTCACCACCGATACGGCAGCCGCGCTGCGGGGTGCCGAGATGGGCGCGCAGATCGTGCTGAAGGCCACCAAGGTCGACGGCGTGTACACGGCCGACCCGAAGAAGGACCCGAACGCCACGCGCTACGCCAAGATCACCTTCGACGAGGCGATCAGCAAGAACCTGCAGGTGATGGACGCGACCGCGTTCGCACTCTGCCGCGACCAGAAGCTGCCGATCAAGGTGTTCTCGATCTTCAAGCCCGGTGCGCTCAGGCGCGTGGTGATGGGTGAGGACGAGGGCACCCTGGTCCACGTGTGAATCCGTCCGAGGACGACAACATGAGCATCGCAGACATCAAGAAAACCCTGGAGCAGAAGGCCGCCCGGTCGATCGAGGCCTTCAAGAGCGATCTGCAGAAGATCCGCACGGGTCGCGCGCATCCCGGCCTTCTCGACCAGGTGCAGGTCGAGTACTACGGCGCCATGGTGCCGATCAGCCAGGTGGCCAACGTGTCGCTGCTCGACGCACGCACCATCAGCGTACAACCCTGGGAAAAGGGCCTCGGGCCGAAGATCGAGAAGGCGATCCGCGACTCCGGTCTCGGCTTGAACCCCGCGGCCCAGGGCGATCTGCTGCGCGTGCCGATGCCCGCGCTGACCGAAGAGCGCCGCAAAGACCTGACCAAGATCGTGCGCAGCACCGGCGAGGACGCCAAAGTGGCCGTGCGCAACCTGCGCCGCGACGCCAATGAGCAGGCGAAGAAGCTGCTGAAGGACAAGGAAATCACCGAGGACGACGAGCGCCGCTCGCTGGACGAGGTGCAGAAGCTCACCGACCGCACGATCGCCGAGATCGACCATCTGGTGCAGGGCAAGGAAGCCGAGATCCTCGCGGTTTGAGAACCTCCGGTGTGCGAACCGCGTCCGCTGTGAGCCAGGTCCCCGCTGCGATCCCGCGCCACGTTGCCATCGTGATGGATGGCAACGGCCGTTGGGCCAGCAAGCGCTTCATGCCGCGCTTCGTGGGCCACAAGCAGGGCGTCGATGCGCTGGTGCGCACGGTCAAGGCCTGCGCCGATCGCGGCATCGAGTTCCTGACGGTGTTCGCGTTTTCCAGCGAGAACTGGAAACGACCCGAAGAAGAAGTCTCGGGCCTGATGGGCCTGGTGCTGGTGGCGGTGTCGAAGTACCTTGCCAAGCTGGCCAAGGAAGGCGTGCGCATCCGCATCGTCGGCGACCGTGACGCGGTTTCCGAGAAGGTGCGTGAAGCCTGGGCCGAGGCTGAACGCAGCACGGCGCACAACACGCGCATCACGCTGTCGGTGGCCTTCAACTACGGCGGGCGCTGGGACGTGCTGCAGGCCTGCCGCCAGGCGATCGCCGACGGCGTGCCGGCCGATCAGCTGACCGAGGCGCGGCTGGGGCAGTACATGGCGCTCAGCCATGCGCCCGATCCCGATCTCTTCATCCGCACCGGCGGTGAAGTGCGGATCTCCAACTTCCTGCTGTGGCAAGCCGCCTATTCGGAGTTGTATTTCACCGACTGCCTGTGGCCCGACTTCAACGAGGTCGAGCTCGACGCGGCCCTCGCGACCTACGCCGCGCGCGACCGTCGTTTCGGTGGTGTCAGGCCGGCGGCGCTCGCGCCGGCCGAACCGCAGGCCGCGGTCTGAGGACCGCCACGACGATGCTCAGGCAACGCATCATCACCGCGCTGCTGCTGCTCGTGGTGCTCCTGCCGGCGCTGTTCGCGCCGGCCCTGTGGCCCTTCGCGCTGCTGGTGCTGCTGATGATCGCTGCCGGAGGCTGGGAATGGGGCCGGCTGAACGGTCTCGGCTCCGGCACCGCGCTGGCGCTGGGGGGGCTGGTGGCGGCCGGCGCGCTGGCGGCCTGGGCGCTGGGGTGGATCGACGCCGCGCCGGCCGCGGCGTGGTGGTTCGCGACGACGGTCTGGGTGCTTGGCGGCGCCTGGGTCCTCGGGCGCGGCGTCGCAGGGTGGTCCTTGCTGGGTGCGCCGCTGCGCTGGGGGATCGGCGCGGCCTTGCTGTGGCTGGTGTGGCTGGCGATGGTTGCCGCCAAGGCGCGGGGCGTGAACTTCCTGCTGTCGGTGTTCGCACTGGTCTGGGCCGCCGACATCGCGGCCTACTTCGGTGGGCGCGCCTTTGGCCGACGCAAGCTGGCCCCGGCCATCAGCCCCGGCAAGAGCTGGGAGGGTGTGTGGAGCGGCATGCTGGGCGTGCTGCTGCTGGCGGCCTCGTGGATCGCCTTCGACCGTGCCAGCGGCCAGGGCGTGCCCAGCGTGTACAGCCAGCTGCACGGGCGGCTCGGGCCGGTCGGGCTGGTGGTGGCGCTGGTCTTCCTCACCGCGATGAGCGTGACGGGTGATCTGTTCGAATCGCTGGTCAAGCGCAGCGCCGGGGCCAAGGACAGCAGTGCGCTGCTGCCGGGACATGGCGGCGTGCTGGACCGTATCGATGCCTTGCTGCCGGTGTTCCCGCTGGCGCTGGCGCTGTGTTCGCTGGGATGACGACGTGACGATGCAACGCGTGTGCCTGCTCGGTGCCACCGGCTCGATCGGTGTCAGCACGCTCGACGTGATCGCGCGCCATCCGGGGCGCTATGAGCTGTTCGCGCTCAGCGCGCACAGCCGCATCGACGAGCTGACGAGCCAGTGCCTGCGCTGGCGGCCGCGCTATGCGGTGATGCCGGATGCCGCGGCGGCGCAGTCGCTGCGCGAGCGTCTCGCAGGCACGGGCGTCGAGGTGCTGTCCGGCGAGGCGGCGCTGGTCGAGATCGCTTCGCACCCCGACGTGGACACGGTGATGGCCGCGATCGTCGGGGCGGCCGGGCTGGCGCCCTGCCTGGCCGCGGCGCGTGCCGGTAAACGGCTGCTGCTGGCGAACAAGGAAGCGCTGGTGGTCGGCGGCGCGCTGTTCATGCAGGCAGTGAAGGAGGGCGGTGCGACGCTGCTGCCCGTCGACAGTGAGCACTCGGCGATCTTCCAGTGCCTGCCGGAAGACCGCAGCACCTGGGCACGGCGCATCGAACACATCGTGCTGACGGCCTCGGGCGGGCCGTTCCGCGCCCGCGATCCGGCCACGCTGCGCGACGTGACGCCCGACCAGGCCTGCGCCCATCCGAACTGGGTCATGGGACGCAAGATCTCGGTCGACTCGGCCACGATGATGAACAAGGCCCTCGAGGTGATCGAGGCCCGCTGGCTGTTCGACCTGCGGCCCGAGCAGATCGAGGTCGTGCTGCATCCGCAGAGCATCATCCACTCGATGGTGGTGTGCCGCGACCACTCCGTGCTCGCGCAGCTCGGCACGCCCGACATGCGCGTGCCGATCGCCTACGGGCTGGCCTGGCCGGAGCGCATCGAATCGGGCGCCGAACAGCTCGACTTCACGCGCCTGGCGTCTCTGAGCTTCGAGCCGGCGGACGAGCGGCGCTATCCCGGCCTGCCGCTCGCGTGGGCGGCGCTGCGCGGGCCCGACGGCAGCACGGCGGTCCTGAACGCCGCCAACGAGGTCGCGGTGGCGGCCTTCCTGGCGGGAACGATCCGCTTCGACCAGATTCACAGCATCAATGTCCACACCATCGAACGCACGCCACTGGGCGCCGGCGCGGCCGCCTCGCTCGAGGGCCTGCTCTCGCTCGACGCCGAAGCGCGGGCGGTGGCCCGCCAGCAACTGAGGACGCTCGCATGACCACCTTGCTGGCCTTCTTGCTGACCCTCGCGGTGCTGATCGTGGTGCACGAATATGGCCACTACCGCGTGGCGGTTGCCTGCGGCGTGAAGGTGCTGCGCTTCTCGGTCGGTTTCGGCCGTGTGATCTGGCGCCGCCAGCAGGGCGAAACCGAGTTCGTGGTGTCGATGCTGCCGCTGGGGGGCTACGTGAAGATGCTCGATGAGCGCGAGGGTTCGGTCCCCGCCGCCGAGCGCGAGCGCGCCTTCAACAACCGCCCGCTGTGGCAGCGCTCCGCGGTCGTCGTCGCAGGGCCGGCGGCGAACCTGCTGCTTGCGGTGCTGCTGTACGCGGCAGCGAACTGGATCGGGCTCGAGGAGCCCAAGGCCGTGCTCGGCGCTCCGGTGGCGGGCAGCATTGCCGAGCGGGCCGGGCTGGCCGCCGGCGACTGGGTGCAGGCCGTCGTCGCGGACGATGGCGGCGCGGAGCCGGTGCGCTCGATGACCGATCTGCGCTGGCAGCTCACCGATGCCGCCTTGCGCGGCGAGCGCATCGCGCTGAGCGTCAGCGACGCGCAAGGGCATGGCGCACGCACCGTCCGGCTGGCGCTCGACGGCGTCGACGCCCGCGAGGTGGACGCCGAGTTGATGCACCGCATCGGCATCGGCGGCCCGTTCAGCGAGCCGGTCCTCGGCAAGCTGGTCAGCGGCGGCCCCGCCGATCGCGCCGGACTGCGCGAGGGCGACCGCGTGCTCGGCGTCGACGGCGCGCGCATCGATGACGCCGGCCGCTTGCGCGACACGATCCGCAGTGCCGTGCACGATGGCGCGCCGCGCATCATGGAGTGGGACGTGCGGCGCGGCAGCGAACGCCTGTCGCTGACCGTGACGCCGGCGCTGCTCGCCGAGGGGGACAAGACCATCGGCCGGATCGAGGCCTACGTGGGGCAGGCACCCGAGATGGTCACGGTGCGCTATGGCCTGGTCGACGGGCTGGTGCGCGGCGCGCAGCGCACCTGGGAGGTGGCGGCGCTGAGCCTGCGGATGCTGGGCAAGATGCTGATCGGCGAAGCGTCGCTGAAGAATCTGAGCGGGCCGCTGACCATCGCCGACTACGCGGGCCAGTCGGCCCAGCTCGGCCTGGCGTACTACCTCGGCTTCCTGGCGCTGGTCAGTGTCAGCCTCGGCGTGCTCAATCTGCTGCCGCTGCCGATGCTCGACGGCGGGCACCTCATGTATCATCTTTTCGAAGGAGTGACGGGGCGGCCGGTCTCTGAGGTGTGGCTGGATCGGCTGCAGCGCGGGGGGCTGGCGATCATGCTCGTGATGATGTCACTCGCCCTCTACAACGACGTGGCCCGCCTGCTGGGCCTGCATTGACCGCATGGCCTTCTCCCGCGCGCTTCCTCCTTTGACGGCTCGTCCGTTCCTGTCCTTGTCCACTCCTTCCGCTCTGCGCCCCTCGATCCTTGCCGTTGCCCTCGCCGCCGCGCTTCATGCGGCGCCGGTGTGGGCCGTCGAACCCTTCGTGCTCAAGGACATCCGGGTCGAGGGACTGCAGCGCGCCGACGCCGGCACCATCTTCGGTGCACTGCCGTTTCGCATCGGCGACACCTACAGCGACGAGAAGGGCGCCGCGGCGCTGCGAGCCCTGTTCGCCACCGGACTGTTCAAGGACGTGCGGCTCGACGTCGACAACGACGTCGTGGTCGTCATCGTCGAGGAGCGGCCGATCATCTCCTCGGTGACCTTCGTGGGGCTCAAGGAGTTCGACAAGGATGCGCTGACCAAGTCCCTCAAGGACGTCGGCATCGGCGAGGGACAGCCCTTCGACCGCGCGCAGGCCGACCGCGCCGAGCAGGAGCTCAAGCGCCAATACCTGACCCGCAGTCTCTACGGCGCGGAAGTCGTCACGACCATCACGCCGGCCGAGCGCAACCGCGTCAACGTCACCTTCACGGTCAGCGAAGGCGATGTCGCGAAGATCAGCGAGATCCACATCACGGGCAACAAGGTGTTCTCCGAGGGCACGCTGGTCGGCCAGTTCGAGCTGACCACCGGCGGTTGGCTGACCTGGTACACGAAGACCGACCGTTACTCGCGCACCAAGCTCAATGCCGACCTCGAGACGCTGCGCGCGTACTACCTGAACCGCGGCTATCTCGAGTTCAACGTCGACTCCACCCAGGTGGCGATCTCGCCCGACAAGCAGAACATCTCGATCACGATCAACGTGACCGAAGGCCAGCCCTACACCGTGACGGGGGTGCGCCTCGAAGGCGAGTACCTGGGCAAGGAAGACGATTTCAAGGCACTGGTGGCGATCAAGCCCGGCGAGGCCTACCGGGCGGAAACCGTTGCCGAGACGACGCGCCGCTTCACCGAGTTGTTCGGTGCCTTCGGCTACGCCTTTGCGCGGGTCGAGCCGCGCACCGAGATCGACCGGGCGACCGGGCGTGTCGAGGTGGTGCTGGTCGGTGAGCCGAGTCGCCGCGTCTACGTCCGTCGCGTGAACGTCGCCGGCAACACCCGCACGCGCGACGAGGTGGTGCGCCGCGAGTTCCGCCAGTTCGAGTCGTCCTGGTACGACGGTCGGCGCATCAAGCTGTCGCGCGATCGCGTGGACCGCCTCGGCTACTTCAGCGAAGTCACCGTCGACACCGCCGAAGTACCCGGCGCGCAGGACCAGGTGGACATCACCGCCGAGGTCAAGGAAAAGCCGACCGGCAACCTGCAACTCGGCGCCGGCTTCTCCAGCGCGGAAAAGGTGTCGCTGACCTTCGGCATCCGGCAGGACAACATCTTCGGCAGCGGCAACTACCTCGGCCTCGAGGTGAACACCAGCAAGTACAACCGCAACCTGGTGGTCAGCACGGTCGATCCCTACTTCACGGTCGACGGCATCTCGCGCGCGATCGATGTGTACTACCGCACTTCCAAGCCGATCAACAGCCAGGGCGAGCAATACAAGCTGGTGACCGAAGGCACATCGATCCGCTTCGGTGTTCCCTTCAGCGAGTTCGACACCGTGTTCTTCGGTGTCGGCTGGGAACGCACCGAGATCAAGGCGGGCGCTTCGATCCCGAACAACTACTTTCTCTACCGCGAGGCCTTCGGCGATACCACCGACAGCATTCCGCTGACGCTCGGCTGGCAGCGCGACGGCCGTGACAGCGCGCTCGTGCCCAATTCGGGTCTGTACCAGCGCCTGAACGCCGAATGGAGCGTCGCGCTCGACACCCGCTACCTGCGCACGAACTACCAGATCCAGCAGTGGATTCCGCTGTCCAAGCGTTTCACGCTGGGCCTGAATGCCGAGGCCGGCTATGGCAAGGGTTTCGGCGGGCGTCCTTATCCGATCTTCAAGAACTTCTACGGCGGTGGTCTCGGTTCGGTGCGGGGCTTCGACCAGAGTTCGCTGGGCCCGATCGACGTGACCGGCGCGTACATCGGCGGCAATCGCAAGCTCAACCTGAATGCCGAGTTCTACGTGCCGGTGCCGGGCTCGGGCAACGACCGCACGCTGCGCTTGTTCGGCTATCTCGACGCCGGCAACGTGTGGGGCGAAAACGAGAAGCTCAGCCTCGACGATCTGCGCGCGGCCGCGGGCATCGGCCTGAGCTGGGTCTCCCCGGTGGGGCCGCTCAAGATCAGCTACGGCCAGCCTATCCGCAAGTTTGCGCAGGATAGAATTCAAAAGTTGCAATTCCAGATCGGGACCGCGTTCTGATGAAGACCTTGTCATTGATGCCGATGCTCGCCGCGGCGGTGTTCGCCGCGGGGGTGACTGCGGCGCAGGCCCAGGAACTGAAGATCGGCTACGTGAACAGCGAGCGCGTGCTGCGCGAAGCGAGTCCCGCGAAGGCGGCCCAGGCGAAGCTGGAGTCGGAGTTCTCCAAGCGCGAGAAGGAGTTGGCCGACACCGCGGCCAAGCTCAAGGCAGCTTCGGAGAAGCTGGAGAAGGACGCGCCGACGCTGGCCGAAGGCGACCGCAGCCGCCGCCAGCGCGACCTGGTCGAGCAGGACCGCGAGTTCCAGCGCAAGCGCCGCGAGTTCCAGGAAGACCTGAACCAGCGCAAGAACGAAGAACTGTCGGGCGTGGTCGAACGCGCCAACAAGGTGATCAAGCAGATCTTCGAGACCGAGAAGTACGACGTCATCCTCCAGGAAGCCGTGTTCGCCGGTCCGCGCGTCGACATCACCGAAAAGGTGATCAAGGCGCTGAACAGCGCCAAGTGAGGCGCGTGGCCGCGCGGTGATCGACTCGGCGGAAGAGGTCACGCTCGGCGACATCGCCGCGGCACTCGGCGGCGAACTGATCGGCCCGGCCGATCTCGGCATCGCCCGCATCGGCCCGCTCGAGGGCGCCACGCCGTCGACCATCGCCTTTCTTGCCAACCCACGTTACCGTGCGCAGCTTGCCGGCAGCGCCGCGGGCTGCGTGATCGTGGCGCCCGCCCTGCGCGACGAAGCGGTGGCGCGTGGCGCCGCGATCGTCTCGCCCGACCCCTATCTTTACTTTGCGCGGCTGACGCAGTGGTGGGCGCGCCGGGTGCGCCCACCGGCGGCGGCGGGCGTGCACCCGAGTGCCGTGGTCGACGCGAGCGCGCGGCTCGGTGCCGGGGCGAGCATCGGTGCGCTCGCAGTGATCGAGGCCGGGGCGCAGATCGGCGACGGCGCCGTGATCGGTGCGCAGTGCTTCATCGGGCGTGATGCCCGCGTCGGTGCCGGGACCTTGCTGCATCCGCGGGTGACGCTGGCTTTCGAGTGCGTGATCGGTGCACGCTGCATCGTCCACAGCGGCGCCGTCATCGGTGCCGATGGCTTCGGTTTTGCGCCGACCAAGGACCAGGGCTACGTGAAGATCGAGCAGCTGGGCGCCGTGCGCATCGGCGACGACGTCGAGATCGGTGCCAACACCTGCATCGACCGTGGCGCGCTCAGCGACACCGTGATCGAAGACGGCGTCAAGCTCGACAACCTGATCCAGATTGCCCACAACGTGCATGTCGGTTGCGGCACGGCGATGGCGGCCTTCACCGGCATCGCCGGCAGCACGCGCATCGGCGCGCGCTGCACCTTCGGCGGGGGGGCGGGTGTCGTCGGCCATGTGGACATTGCCGACGACGTGCATGTCTCGGCGCACACCGCGGTGCTGCGCTCGATCGACAAGCCGGGCGTGTACACCGGCATCTTCCCGCTCGCCGAGAATCGCATCTGGGAGAAGAACGCGGTCACGCTGCGCCAGCTGCACAAGCTGCGTGACCGGCTGAGGGCGCTGGAACGCGCCGCCCGCGACGACGCCGGCCTCCCGACGAACGACGAACAAGATTGAGCCGGCGCCTCCCGCCGGCGCCGAGAGCCGCCATGATGGACATTCACCAGATCCTCGCCAAACTGCCGCACCGCTACCCCTTCCTGCTGGTGGACCGGGTGCTGGAGGTCGAATTCGGCAAGCGCATCAAGGCACTGAAGAACGTGTCGATCAACGAGCCGTTCTTCGTCGGGCATTTCCCGCACCGCCCGGTGATGCCGGGGGTGCTGGTGCTGGAGGCCCTGGCCCAGGCCGCCGCGCTGCTGAGCTTTGCCGACGACAACCTGCAGTCGGACAAGAACTCGGTGATCTATTTCGTCGGCATCGACGGTGCCCGCTTCAAGCGGCCGGTCGAGCCGGGCGACCAGCTGATCCTCGAGGTCGAGGCCGACCGCGTGCGCGGCGGCATCCACAAGTTCAAGGCGCGCGCCAGTGTCGCAGGGGAGCTGGCTTGCGGGGCCGAGCTGATGTGCACGATGCGCACCGTCGCTTGAAAGCCTCCGGCATGAGTGCGATCCACCCCACCGCGGTCGTCGATCCGCAGGCGCAGCTCGCCGCCGATGTGCAGGTCGGCCCCTACACGGTCATCGGCCCGCATGTGCGCATCGGTGCCGGCACCAGCCTCGGCGCGCACTGCGTGATCGAGGGCCACACCACGATCGGCGCCGACAACCGCATCTGGCAGTTCTGCTCCATCGGTGCGGCGCCGCAGGACAAGAAGTACGCCGGCGAGCCCACCCGGCTCGAGATCGGCGACCGCAACACCATCCGCGAGTTCTGCACCTTCAATTGCGGCACGGCCCAGGACAGCGGCGTCACCCGGGTCGGCAACGACAACTGGGTGATGGCCTACGTGCACCTCGCGCACGACGTGCAGCTCGGCAGCCAGTGCATCCTGGCCAACAACGCCACGCTGGCCGGGCATGTGCACCTGGGGGACTGGGCCATCGTCGGCGGGCTCACCGGCGTGCACCAGTTCGTGAAGATCGGCGCGCACGCGATGGTGGGCTTCCAGACCGCGCTGTCGCAGGATGTGCCGCCGTTCATGATGGTCGACGGCAACCCGGCGGAAGTCCGCGGCTTCAACATCGAAGGTCTGCGGCGGCGCGGTTTCGGGCCCGAGCGCATTGCGCAGGTCAAGCAGATGCACCGGCTGCTGTACCGCAACGGACTGACCCTCGAGGAATCGAAGGCGGCCATCGCGGCCCTCAAGGGCAGCGTCGGCGGCGGCGACACGGATGTCGAGCTGATGCTCGGCTTCCTCGGCGCCTCCAAGCGCGGCATCGTCAGATAACGCGTCCCATGCAGTTCGGCATGGTCGCTGGCGAAGCTTCTGGCGACTTGCTCGCCGGGCTGCTGCTGGGGGGGCTGAAGTCGCACTGGCCGTCGCTGCGCGCGGCGGGCATCGGCGGGCCGGACATGGCTGCGCAGGGTTTCGAGGCCTGGTGGCCGAGCGAGCGGCTCGCGGTGCATGGCTACGCCGAGGCGCTGAAGGTCTACCGCTCGCTCGTCGCGCTGCGCACCGAACTCGGCGACCGTCTGCTCGCGCAGCACCCGGCGGCCTTCATCGGCATCGATGCACCGGATTTCAACCTCGGCCTGGAGGCGCGCCTCAAGACTGCAGGCCTGAAGACCGTCCACTTCGTCTGCCCGTCGATCTGGGCCTGGCGCGGCGGTCGCGTGCACCAGCTGGCGGCATCGGCCGACCATGTGCTGTGCCTGTTTCCGTTCGAGCCTGCGTTGCTGGCCCGGGCCGGCGTGCCGGCCAGCTACGTCGGCCATCCGCTGGCCGATGCCATTCCACTCGATGTGCCGCGGGCCGCGGCCCGCGCCGCGCTCGGATTGAACGAGCGCGACAGCGTGGTCGCGGTGATGCCCGGCAGCCGCCGCGGCGAGATCCGGCACATCGCTCCCGACTTCGTGCGCGCCGCGCAGCGCCTGCATGCGGCGCGTCCGGAGCTGCGCTGTCTGCTGCCGATCGCCCCCGGCCTGCGTCCGATGGTCGAGGCCGCGGTGGCCGAGGCCGGCGCACAAGACGCGATCGAGCTGGTCGACGGCCGATCGCACGAGGTGATGGCCGCCAGCGATGTGGTCATGGTCGCCAGCGGTACCGCCACGCTGGAGGCCGCGCTGTTCAAGCGGCCGATGGTGATCGGCTACCGGGTGCACTGGCTCAACTGGCAGGTGATGCGCCACATGCGCTACCAGCCCTGGGTCGGCCTGCCCAATGTGCTGAGCGAGGACTTCGTCGTGCCCGAACTGCTGCAGCATGCGATGACGCCGCAGGCGCTGGCCGCCGCGGTGCTGGGCTGGCTCGACGATCCGCAGGCCTGCGAGCGCGTCGCGCAGCGTTTCACCGAACTCCACCACCTTCTGAGGCGCGACACCGCGCGCGCCGCCACCGATGCGATCGCGCAAATCATCGAAGCTTGAGGCGCCGGGCCTGCCGACCGACCGGCAGCTCGGCCTGTCGTGGGACACGCCCGGGCTGCTGGCCGGTGTCGACGAGGCGGGCCGCGGCCCGCTCGCCGGGCCGGTGGTGGCCGCGGCGGTGATCCTCGACGATGTGCAGACCATCCGCGGTCTCGGCGACTCCAAGGTCCTGAGCGCGCGGGTGCGCGAGCGGCTGTTCGACGAAATCCGTGCCAAGGCCCTGTGCTGCTGCATCGCCGAAGCCAGCGTCGAGGAGATCGACACGCTCAACATCCTGCAGGCCACACTGCTGGCGATGCGGCGCGCCGTCGAGGGACTGCGGCTGAAACCGCACAAGGTGCTGGTCGACGGCAACCGCCTGCCGGTGCTGATGGTGCCGGCCGAGGCGATCGTCAGGGGCGATGCCACCGTGGCTGCGATCTCGGCGGCGTCGATCCTCGCCAAGGTGCACCGCGACCGGCTGTGTCTGGCGCTGCACGAGGCCCACCCGCAGTACGGCTTTGCCGGCCACAAGGGCTACCCGACGCCCGATCATCTGGCGGCGCTGCGCGCGCATGGCGCCTGCGGCGCGCACCGGCGCAGCTTCGCACCGGTGCGCGAGGTGCTGGGGCTGCACCCGTGACCAGCGGTCCGACGCTCATCAGCTCGCGCGACAACGCGCTGCTCGTGCGGCTGCGCAAGCTGGCGCACGACCCGGGCGCCTACCGCAAGCTCGGGGCGGTGTGGCTCGAGGGCGATCACCTGTGCGAGGCCTGCGTTTCACGTGGCCACATGCCGGCCCAGGCCGTGGTCAGCGAAGCCGGCTGGGCCGATTCGCGGCTGCAGCAGCTGGCGCGCGCCGCACCGCGCATCGCGATCGTCGCCGACGCGCTGTTCGCGCAGCTCAGCAGCCTCGAGTCGCCGGCACGGCTGGGCTTCGTGCTCGACCATGCGGTCGATGCGGTGGCGGTGCAGGCGGGCGTTGCCACCGTCGTGCTCGATCGGTTGCAGGACGCCGGCAACGTCGGCAGCGTCTTGCGCAGCGCGGCGGCACTCGGCGTGGCGCAGGTCGTCGCGCTCACGGGGACCGCGGCGCTGTGGTCGCCGAAGGTGCTGCGCGCCGGGATGGGGGCGCATTTCGCGCTGCGGCTGGTCGAATCGGCCGCGGTCGAGGACCTGGATGCGTTGGCCGTGCCGCTGCTGGCCACCAGTTCACATGCCGGCTTCTCGCTCGCTGAGGGTCGTCTCCCCAGTCCTTGCGGCTGGGTATTCGGACACGAAGGCCAGGGCGTCGGCGAGGAGCTGTTGGCGCGCTGCGCCGAGACACGGCGCATCCCGCAACCGGGCGGGGAGGAGTCGTTGAACGTGGCCGCCGCCGCCGCGATCTGCCTCTACGAGTCGCTGCGCCAGCGCCGCAGCGTGTAGCGCGCGGGATCGAGCGCGTCGCGCAGGTCGGCTTCGAGCGGGCAGGGCGTGCCGCTGATCCACGAAGCCAGCAGCTGCCCGCCGAGCGCCGCCCAGGTGATGCCGCGCGAGCCGAGGCCGGTGAAGACGTAAAGCCCGCCCTGCGCATCGCGCTGGCGCGGCACGAAGCGCGGCTGGTCGGCCCGCGAGGCCTGTGCCAGCGCGTCGGCGTCGGGCACGGCGCCGATCAGCGGCAGCCGGTCGTTCGTCACGGCACGCCAGCCGACACGGCCCTGCCAGGGCAGCGCGGCCCAGGCGTCGGCATCGCCACCCGACAGACCGGCGAGCTGGGTCAGGTTGAGTCGGTGATCGGCTTCACGCAGCGCAGGCTCGTCGTCCGCGGGCTGGCTCGTCGCGCCGAAGATCAGCTGCCCGTCGATCGGCGGCAGCACATAGCCACCCCCGGCGACCGGCAGGCGCGGACGGGGCAGGCCCGGCGTGTTCGCGCACAGGCTGCTGATCTGGCCACGCACGGCCGACAGCGAGGCGAGCGCGTCGCCGCCCGCGGGCCCCAGCAGGCGCTTCGTCCCGAGACCGTTCGCCAGCACCAGCACCGGCGCCGCGGCGATCACGCGGTCGTGCGCATCGAGGGCCCGCCACACGCCTAGGATGCGCTCGATCCGGGCGACGTCGACGCCGCCGGTGAAAAGCGCGCCGCTGCGCGCCAGCAGCTCGTTCGCATAGCGGCGCGGCGCAAGCCAGCCGCCGCCCGGGTAGTGCCAGGCGCCGCTCGGCAGCGCCAGGCCGGCGCAGGCGCTGGCCGCCTCACGGTCCAGCCAGTCCACGTAGCCGCGCGCCATCTGCTGGCGCGCGAGCGCCGCACGCGCGGCCGCGTCGGCCAGCCGCGATTCGAGACGCAGGCAGCCGGCGAGTTGACCCGTGACCCGGCCGAGTTCGATCCACTCGCCCGCCACGCGCTGAGTCAGCAGGGCTGCGGCGCGGTGCGCGCGCGCATGCGGACCATCATCGCGGTGGAAGCTGCCATGGAACAGGCCGGCGGGGTTGCCCGAGGTGGCCGCAGCCGGATGGGCCTCGCGATCGAGCACCCGGCAGTGCCAACCCTGCAGCGACAAGGCCCAGGCGGCGGCGCAACCGGCCAGCCCGGCGCCGATGACGAGCGCCTCGCGGGGCCCGCCGTGCGCATGCCAGCCGCCGGGCGGCGCGGTGGCCGTGTGTCGGGGCGTGAAGCGCGCCACCGTGATGTCGCGCTTGCCGCCGGTGCCGGCGGCGGCTTCGACCGTGAAGCCCGCCGCCGAGAGCCCGTCACGCACCGTGCGTGCCGCACTCCAGGTCGCCGCGGTCGCGCCCGGCGCGGCGAGGCGGCCGAGGCGCTGCAGCCGCCGCGGCTCCCACATGTCGGGGTTGCGCGCCGGGGCGAAGCCATCGAGGAAGAAGGCGTCGACAGCGCCCACCAGCTGCGGCAGCAGCCGTGCCACGTCGCCGAAGCCGAGCAGCAACTGCACGCGCCCTGCTTCGAAGGCGAGCGGGTGCAGGTTCGGCGTCGCCAGCGGCCAGGCGGCGAGCAGCGCGGCCGCCAGGGCCGGCAGTGGCGAAGCGGCATGTGCGCGAGACAGGTCCTCGTGCGTCAACGGGTGTTTCTCGATCGCGACGAACACCAGCCGTTCACAGCGCTGGGGATCCTCGCGCCAGGCGTTCCAGGTGGCGAGGAAGTTGTTGCCGAGGCCGAAGCCGGTCTCGAGGATGACGAAGCGCTCGCGGCCGGCCCACCGGCCGGGCAGCCGGTTGCCGCCCAGGAAGACGTGGCGCGCCTGCACCAGCGCGCCGGCGGCCGGGTGGTAGACATCGCCGAAATCCGGCGCCAGCGGCACCCCATCGGGCGTGAAGGCCAGCCGGCCCGGTGTGATCGGTTCGGTCCTCATGCGCTCGAGCGTGCCGCCAGCCAGTCGAGCAGCGGCTGGCGCGCCGTGGTGAGCCCGCGGTAGGCCAGCACCGCTTCGCTCATCGTCGACAGCGCGGCATGCAGCGCGGCCGCTCGTTGCGGCGTGGCGATGGCCAGCGCCATCGGCTGCACATCGACGTGGATCGTGAACACCGCTTGCTGCAGCGCCGGCAGCGGGATGAAGGTCTGGTGCTCGGTGCGCCAGTGGGCGCGCGCGGCCGCGGGGCCGGGCTCGTCGGGCCAGGGCTGGCGCGCATGGCGCGCCGGGTGCTGGTCGTGCGACGGGTGGGTCGTCAGGTTCCACACGAAGCGCTCCCAGCGCTGCGGCTGGCACACCAGCCGCGTCAGGTGCTGGTTCGCGGCGATCAACGTCGCGTTGTCGGCCACCGGTCCGTGCACGGTGGCGAAGGAGCGGCCGACCTTCTCGGCCGGTGCCCAATGCGAAGGCAGGCAGACCGCCATCCACGGCAGCGTGGCGGTGGCGCCGTCGACGACCGCGAAGTCCTCGTGCAGCGACAAACTCAGCAGACCCGCCAGGCGTTGCGGCGCGGGCAGGGCTTCGAGGCAGGCGCCGCTGGCGGCGTGGGCATCCGGCCCGGCCTCACCGAGGCTGCCGTCCCAGCGCACGCGCCAGCCGAGGACGACGCTGGCGACGCCGCCGGCGTCGACCGCCAGCGCCGTGCTGCATTGCCGGGTCGCCTCATGCGCCAGCGCCTGCAGCGCTGGCAGCGGATCGAAGCCCGGCGCACAGAGCAGCGTTTCGCCGGCGTGGTGCGACAGCACCGCGAGCTTCTCGGCGAAGGCGGGTGCCGTGGGGTTCAGCGCCGTGAGCTGCCGGGCGCCGGGCGCCAGCTTGCGCAGGCCCGGCTGCATGCGAAACGGTGCGCTGACGGCCGCTTCGAAATCGAACGAGGGGCTCATGGGCCGGATGGTGCCTACAAACACCTGGCGCCGGCAGAAAGAGAAAGGGCACCCGCAGGTGCCCAGGTCCGTGGCGGCGCAGCCCGGTTCACACGCGCTTGCGGTACTCGTGGGTGCGGGTGTCGATTTCGACCTTGTCGCCGGTCTGCACGAAGAGCGGCACCGAGATCTCGAAGCCGGTGGCGAGCTTGGCGATCTTCAGCACCTTGCCCGAGGTGTCGCCCTTGACGGCGGGTTCGGTTTCGGTGATCTCGCGCACCAGGCTGGTCGGCAGTTCGACCGAGATCGCCTTGCCGTCGTAGAACACCACCTCGACCGGCATGCCGTCTTCGAGGTACTGGATCGCGTCGCCCATGTTCTCGGACTCGACCTCGAACTGGTTGTACTCGGCATCCATGAAGGCGTACATCGGATCGGCGAAATAGGAGTAGGTGCACTCCTTCTTCTCGAGCACGATCTGGTCCATCTTGTCGTCGGCCTTGAACACCACTTCGGCGCCGGAACCGTTGAGCAGGCTCTTCATCTTCATGCGCACCGTGGCGGAGTTGCGGCCGCCGCGGCTGTATTCGGTCTTGAGCACGACCATCGGGTCCTTGCCCTGCATGATCACGTTGCCGGCGCGGATTTCCTGTGCGAGTTTCATAGCGTGTCCTGTCGTTGCTGGCCTGTCGTGGCGTGGGCCGCTCCAGGTTCTCGGTTTCCTGGCGCGCCTGCAGCGGCCCGAGGCCGTTGGCATGCCGGGGTATCCGGGCGCGCAAAGCCTTGGATTTTAGCCTGTCGAGATCGCGAAGCGGTAGAGGCGGCTGGCGAGGTCGCCGTCGCGGGTGGCCGCGTCTTCCATCGCACCGCAGCGGGTCTGGGCATGAAGACGCCAGGCGGCCCGGTCGGGCTCGTCCGCAGGAGCGTCGGCGCGGCCGTTCGGTACACCGTTCCACTGGTGGAACCGACTGCGCAGCGCTTGCACCAGGGCAGGGGGGGCGCCCTGCAGGTAGACGCCGAGGAACGCGTCGAGCTTGGCCTGGTGCGCGCCATCGTGTTGCGGGTAGAGCTGCCAGACGAAGGGCCGCGCGGCCCAGAGAGCGCGCACCAGGGAGTCCTCGCCACGCACATGGTTCAGGTCGCAGGACCACAGCAGGCGGTCGTAGTCGTCCTGTGTCAGCCACGGCAGGAAATGCACCTGCAGCGCGCCCTGCCGCACGCTGCTGCCCGGCTCGCCGGAGCAGGCCAGCAGCGCTGCGACCTGTCGCGCCGCCGGCCCGGGCGTGACCAGCAACTGTGTCGGCATCGTTTGCCAGCGCGTGAGGCAGTGAGCCAACGCCGGCTGCTGGTAGCAGAACAGGCTCAGGAGCCGGTCCGCTGGGGCGGCGGCGATCCCCAGCGTGGCCAGCCAGGCGGCCGGCTCGAAGCGTTCGCGCTCTTCGGCCAGGCCGTCCTCGCGCAGCAGGCCGCCGGTGGCCGGCGTGAAGCCGGGATAGAAAAACCACTTGTCCAGGCCCGCCGCCGGCCCCTGGAGCTGGGGTGAGCGCATGGCGTGGCTGCGCGCGGCATAGGCTTCGGCGCTGAGGTATTCGAGGTTGATCCACACCGGTGCGCGCGGCGCGCCGGCCATGCGCTCCACGAACCCGATGGGCGGGTCGCAACCGAAGGTTTCGACCACCACCTCGCCGGGCCGCTCATCCGCCGTCGGCTCGCGCCATGGCAGCACGCGCACACCGCGGGCGCCGTTCGGCGCCATCCAGGCCAAGGCCGAAGCATCGTCGACCCACAGGCGCACCTGCTGGCCGAGCGCGGCCAGTCGTCGGGCGAGGCGCCAGCACACGCCGAGATCGCCATGGTTGTCGACGACGTGGCAAAAGACGTCCCAGTGCAGTGCCTCGCCGGTTTGCATGCGGGGCATTATCGAAGCCCTGCCCGCAACGGGCGCCGGGCGCGAAAATGCAGCCCTTGCACCCTGCCGGCGCCCCACCGGGGCCCGGCACACAATCCGCCGCGATGCACGACGCCATCCCCTCACCGCAGACCGAGACGCCGGACGCGCCAGCCGATCCGGCCCGCCGGCAACTGCTCGACGACGTCGCGGCGCTGCCCGGTTTGCCTGGCGTCTACCGCTACTTCGACGCCCAGGGTGCGCTGCTCTACGTGGGCAAGGCGGGCAACCTGAAGAAGCGCGTGTCGAGCTACTTCCAGAAGACCCAGGGCGACACCCGCATCGGTCACATGGTCGGCAAGATCGTGCGCCTGGAGACGACGGTGGTGCGCTCCGAGGCCGAGGCGCTGCTGCTCGAGAACAACCTGATCAAGACGTTGAACCCGAAGTTCAACATCCTGTTCCGCGACGACAAGAGCTATCCCTACCTGAAGATCACGGGAGTGTCCGCGCCGAGCGGGCCTGGAGCGCCGAAGGCCGGCCAGTACCCGCGCATGGCCTACTACCGTGGCGCGGTCGACAAGCGGCACCGCTACTTCGGCCCCTACCCGAGCGCCTGGGCGGTCAAGGAGTCGATCCAGCTGCTGCAGAAGGTGTTCCGGCTGCGCACCTGCGAGGACACGGTCTTCAACCACCGCACCCGGCCTTGCCTGCTGTACCAGATCAAGCGCTGCTCGGGGCCCTGCGTGCAGGCCGTCGCGGCGGACGACTATGGGCGCGACGTTCGCAATGCCGAACGCTTCCTGCTCGGCGAGCAGCAGGAGGTCATGGACGCGCTGCAGGCGCAGATGATGGCGCACGCCGACGCGCTGGCGTTCGAGAAGGCCGCCGAGATCCGCAATCAACTGGGCGCGCTGTCGCGCGTGCTGCACCAGCAATCGGTCGAGAACACCGCCGACGGCGCTTTCGACAAGGACGCCGACATCCTGGCCGCGGTGGTGCAGGGCGGCCGGGCGTGCGTGAACCTCGCGATGGTGCGCGGCGGCCGCCATCTGGGCGACCGACCGCATTTCCCGACGCACGTCGAGGAGGCCAGTGTGCTGATCGATGTGGGCGCCGACGCGGTCGAGCCGGGCGAGGGCGCCGCGGCCGTGCCCACCCAGGTGCGCGTCGAAGTCCGGGTGCTGGAAGCTTTCATCTCGCAGCACTACCTCGACGGTGCGCCGCCGCCGCTGTTGATCACCAGCCACGCGATCGACAAGGCGCTGGTCGAGACTCTGACGCAGGCCAGCGGTGTGCGCATCACGGCCTTGCACCAGCCGCGCGACCAGCGCCGGCAGTGGCTGGAGATGGCGCTGACGAATGCCCGGATCAAGCTGGCGCAGCTGCTGGGCGAAGAGGGCTCGCAGCAGGCCCGCACGCGCGCGCTCGTCGACGCGCTCGATCTGGCGCCCGACCAGCTCGAGCGCCTGCGCATCGAGTGCTTCGACATCAGCCACACGGCCGGCGAGGCGACGCAGGCTTCGTGCGTGGTGTTCGAGGACCACAGGATGCAGCCGGCCCAGTACCGCCGCTACAACATCACCGGCATCACGCCCGGCGACGACTATGCTGCGATGCGTCAGGTGCTGACGCGCCGCTATGCCAAGCTCGCCGAAGCCGCGGCCAAGGGCGGGGCGAAGCTGCCCGACCTGGTGCTGGTCGATGGCGGCAGGGGCCAGGTCGCGATGGCGCGCGACGTGTTCGAGGAGCTCGGTCTCGACCTGTCGCTGATCGTCGGCGTCGAGAAAGGCGAGGGGCGCAAGGTCGGGCTCGAGGAACTGGTGTTCGCGAACGGCCGGGCCAAGGTCTACCTCGGCAAGGACTCGGCCGCGCTGATGCTGGTGGCACAGATTCGCGACGAAGCGCACCGCTTTGCGATCACCGGCATGCGTGCCAAACGTGCCAGTGTGCGCACTGGCAGCAGCCGGCTGGAAGACATCGCCGGCATCGGCCCGAAGAAACGTGCGAAGCTCTTGCAACGCTTCGGTGGCGCACGCGGCGTCGCCAGCGCGAGCGTCGATGACCTCTCGGCCGTCGACGGCATTTCCAGAGAACTGGCGGAGGAAATCTACCGTGTCCTGCACTGAATCACCGGTGCGCCGCGCGCCCTGGAACGCAGCCCGACTGGCGGGTGCCCTCGCGTTGACACTGAGTGCCTGCTCGACCGCGCCGCCGCCCGCGCCAGCGCCCGCCCGGCCCGGCGCGCCCGCACCCGCATCAAGGCCGTCCGGCGCATTGCCGGCCGCCGAAGCGCCGCGAACGCTGGCCGCGCTGAGACTGCATGCGGCGAGGCGGTTGGTGGCGGCCAATCCGGGCATGACCTACACCGGCGAGGTGCCCGACCCGCTGCTGGCGATTCCCGTGCTGGAGGTCGAGCTCAACGCCGACGGCAGCGTGCGCCGCATCGAGGTGCTGCGTGAACCGCGCCAGGCGAAGGACACGACCCAGCTCGCGATCGACGCGGTGCGCCGTGCGGCCCCGTTCGGCGATGTATCGCGGCTGCCCCGGCCGTGGAAGTTCACCGAGACTTTCCTGTTCCGGGACGATCGCAAGTTCAAGCCGCGCACGCTCGATTCCTGATCCGCGCGGGGGACTGGCGCGGCCGGCGGTCCTTCTTGGGCACAATGGCCCCATGTTCTTCACGCTGCCGACACTGCTGACCTGGGCGCGCATCGTCGCGATTCCGCTGATCGTCGGTGTGTTCTATCTGCAGGTCCAGCCTTCGCTGCAGAACCTGATCGCGACGGTGCTGTTCATCGTGGTCGCGCTCACCGACTGGGCCGACGGCTACCTGGCGCGCAGGCTGAACCAGACCTCGTCCTTCGGTGCCTTCCTCGACCCGGTGGCCGACAAGTTCCTGGTCTGCGCCGCCTTGCTGATCCTCGTGCAGCTCGACCGCGTGAACGCACTGATCGCGCTGGTGATCATCGGCCGCGAGATCGCGATCTCGGCGCTGCGCGAGTGGATGGCGCAGATCGGCGCCTCGCGCAGTGTCGCGGTGCACATGTTGGGCAAGCTCAAGACCACGGTGCAGATGGTCGCGATTCCCTTCCTGCTGTTCGACGGCCGGCTGTTCGACCTGATCGACACCCACCTCTGGGGCACGGTGCTGATCCTCGTCGCCGCCGCGCTGACCATCTGGTCGATGGTGTACTACCTGCAGAAGGCGCTGCCCGAGATCCGGGCCAAGGCGCGCTGATGTCACCGGCCCAACGGCGCGCGCTGTTGATCGGCGCGATGCTTGCTGGTGGTCGGACCGCGCTCACGGCGATGGGTGTGGCTGTTGTGCTCCGTTCGTCGCGCAGGGCGTCGGCGCTCGATGCATGAGCGGCTCGACCTGTTCCGTCGGCTTCACAGGCTGTCATGTTCGCTGTGCCGTCGCAGCCTGCAACCAGCGTGTCAAGTGCCAGGGCGACGCTGCGGCTGCATGGGGGAATACGCATAGAATCGCCTTCCGCGCTTGACACCCCGCAGGCTCACCGCTGTAATGATCCGCAGTCCAAGCGGTCTTTCGCAGCGCGTCCCACCGGGCTTGGTCCCGCACCTTCCACCATAGACTGAGACACCTTTCAGAGGGGGTACCTTTCGTGAACAAGACTGAACTGATCGAACACATCGCCAAGCAGGCCGACATCTCGAAGGCCGCTGCCACGCGCGCACTCGAGGCGCTGATCGGCGGTGTGCGCACGACGCTCAAGAAGGGCGGAAGCGTGTCGCTCGTCGGGTTTGGCACATTTGCCGTGACCAAGCGTGCAGCGCGCAGCGGACGCAATCCGCGCACCGGCGACACGATCAAGATCAAGGCAGCCAAGGTTCCGAAGTTCCGCCCGGGCAAGGCTCTGAAGGACGCGCTCAACTGAGCCGTGTCGACTCGGGTGCTTAGCTCAGTTGGTAGAGCGGCGCCCTTACAAGGCGTAGGTCGGGGGTTCGAGCCCCTCAGCACCCACCATCCCGGAGTCAGCAGTCGCAGGCGGTCCCGATCGCTTCGATAGAATCCCGAAGTGGCACGTTTCGCGAGACGTGCACGAGAGCCAGTCCCCCAAAGGCGAACCGCGGTTCGCCTTTGTCGCATGTGGACTGCAACAGATCACTCGAGGCCATCGATGTTTGAATTCGTTCGTTCGCACACCCGCTTGTTCCAGTTCGTGCTGGTACTGCTTGTCTTCCCGGCCTTCGTGTTCTTCGGTGTCCAGGGTTACACCGGCTTCAGTGGCGGCAACGCCTCCGTTGCGAAAGTGGCGGGGCACTCGATCACGCAGGCCGAATGGGATGCGGCGCACCGCAAGCAGGTCGAGCGTTTGCGCGCTCAGTCGCCGGGCGTCGACTTGAAGGTGTTCGACACGCCCGAGGCGAAGCAGAACACGCTCGATGCACTGGTGCGTGAGCGCGTGATGCTGGTGGCTGCCGACAAGCTGCACCTGACTGCCAGTGACGAGCACCTGCAGCGGGTCTTTGCCAGCGATCCGCAACTCGCTTTCCTGCGCAAGCCCGACGGCAGCCTGAACGCCGAACTGCTGGCGGCCCAGGGCCTGAATGCGCGGCAGTTCGAGCAGCAACTTCGCCAGGATCTGGCGATGCGCCAGGTCCTGCTCGGCATCAGCGGTACGGCATTGGCACCGAGCCGCAGCACCGCGGAGGCGCTCGATGCGGTGCTGCAGCAACGAGAAGTCCGCATTGCGCGCTTCGAAGCGAAGAACTTCGTGGTCAAGGTGCATCCGAGCGACGCCGACATCGAGGCCTACTACAAGGATGCCCGGCACGCATCGGAGTTCGAAACGCCCGAACAGGCGTCGCTCGAGTACCTCGTGCTCGACCTGGACGCGATCAAGTCCGGCCTGACGGTCAGTGAGGAAGACCTGCGCAAGTACTACGCGGAGAACGAAGGCCGCTACACCACCCCGCAGGAGCGACGGGCCAGCCACATCCTGATCAAGGCCGAGCGCAGCGCGTCCGCCGAGCAGCGCGAGAAGGCGAAGGCCAAGGCGACGGCCCTGCTCGCCCAGGCGAAGCAGGATCCGGGCAAGTTTGCGGAATTGGCGAAGAAGAACTCGGAGGATCCCGGCTCCGCGGTGCAGGGAGGCGATCTCGATTTCTTCGCGCGTGGCGCGATGGTCAAGCCTTTCGAGGACGCGGCCTTTGCCTTGAAGCCCGGGCAGCTCGGCGACGTGGTGGAAAGCGACTTCGGTTACCACGTGATCCTGCTCACCGCCGTGCGCGGCGGCGAGAAAAAGCCCTTCGACGCGGTCAAGGCCGAGATCGAGAACGAGGTCAAGCAGCAGCTGGCTCAGCGCCGCTTTGCCGAAGCGGCCGAGACCTTCAGCAACACCGTGTACGAACAGGCCGACAGCCTCAAGCCGGCGGCCGAAAAACTCAAGCTGACCGTGCGCACCGCCACCGGCGTGACGCGCGCGCCGGCCCAGGGTGCAACCGGGGCTCTTGCAAACCCGAAATTCCTCGAGGCACTGTTTGCCACCGACACCCTGCGCAACAAGCGCAACACCGAAGCAGTGGACCTCGGCGGCAACCAGCTCGCTGCGGGCCGCGTCGTCGAATACGCCCCGTCGCGCAAGCTGCCGCTGACCGAGGTCAAAGAGCGGGTTCGCGAGCGCGTAGTCGCAGAACAGTCGGCCACACTGGCGCGCACGGAAGGCTTGGCCCGGCTCGCGGCATGGAAGGGGGGCGCCGAGCCCGAAGGCCTGGAGCCCGCATTGAAGGTCTCGCGCAACCAGCAGCAGGCGCTCCCGCCTGCGCTGATCGACGCGGTGATGAAGGCGCCGCCCGCGCCCTTGCCGTCCTGGACCGGCGTCGATTTCGGCGAGGAAGGCTATGCAGTGGTGCGCATCGACAAGCTGCTGCCGCGCGACACGACAGCAGCCGATGAGAAGCGGCTGCAGCAGCAGTACGCGCAGATCTGGGGCGCGGCCGAGGACGAGGCCTACTACGCCGCGCTGAAGGAGCGCTACAAGGTCAAGATCACCGGCGTGGCCAAGGGGGGCGAGAACGAATCGACGGGCGTCTCGCGCTGAGCGGCTCCGCTATAATTCAGGGCTCTGCGGTGGCTGTAGCTCAGTTGGTAGAGTCCAGGATTGTGATTCCTGTTGTCGTGGGTTCGAGTCCCATCAGCCACCCCACGGATTTCCCCTCTGTCGACGGCCCTTCGGGGCCGTTTGCATTGGTGGGTGCCGGGATCGTTGCTGCGAGGCTGCACATCAGCCTCTTCGTGCATGTTCTTTCGATCGCGGGTGCTGCTGCCTTTGCCAAAGTCTTGCAGATGCTTGCCGCGTGCCGCCGCATCGTTCGCAGCGGGGCAGGGAAGGCAGCAGCCAATTCCCCCCGAAGCGGGATAGGTACCGACCGGAGCGAGGAATACCCTGCCGACCATGCCTTCTTACGCCTCCTACCAATCCTTCAACAACCGAGCCGCGCTGGCGCGATCGAGTATCGCGGGCTGTTATTCCTGCCTGGGCACCTTCAAGCCGGAGGAGGTGAGTTCCTGGGTGCATGACGACACGACCGCCGTGTGTCCGCTCTGTGATGCGGACACCGTGCTTCCGAACGTCAGCGATCTGGCGGCACTGCGAGCTGCGCACGCCGGCCAGTTCGACGATGCGGAGACGGTGCCTGCCGTCCTGTCGTTGACCCCAGAGCGCGAATAGCGGGCTGCACGCGGCTGGCGAGTCCGGAGGGGCCGTATCGCGCGCACCGTGCGTGCACACCGTCTGGATTCACCACGGCCTTCGCAGTGGCCACCCCCTGGCCATGGGCGTGTCGGGGTTGGTCCTGAGAGATCGGGCACGGCATGAGAGTTTGCGCTGACGCAAGCCATGACCGGGGAGGCCGCCTCATCATCAGCGCGTCGCATTTCGCCGCTCATTCATGCCCAGACGCATCCTGATCCTGCAGGGTCATCCCGACCCGAGCGCGCAGCATCTTGGCCATGCGCTGGCCCAGTCCTATGTCGACGGCGCACGCGCGGCCGGGCACGAAGTGCGCACCGTGACCGTGGCTGAACTCGACTTCCCCTTGCTGCGCAGCAAGGGGGCCTGGGAGGCCGGGCTGCTACCGCCAGTCCTGCAGGCAGCACAGCAGGACATCGGCTGGTCCGAGCACCTGGTGCTGTTCTTTCCACTCTGGCTCGGTGGGATGCCGGCGTTGCTGAAGGGCTTTCTCGAGCAGGTCGCATGCCCTGGATTCGCGCTGTCGAAGCCCGATGAACGGGGCCGATTCCGCAAGCTGCTGCAGGGCCGCTCGGCGCGGATCGTCGTCACGATGGGCATGCCGGCGCTGCTGTACCGATGGTACTTTCGCGCACACAGCCTGAAGGCGCTGGAGCGCAACATCCTGGGTTTCGTCGGCATCTCGCCGGTTCGCGAGACCCTGGTGGGCAGTGTCGAGAGTCTGAATGAAGCGCAGCGCTCCCGTTGGCTCGACAAGCTGCGGAGCCTGGGCCGCGAGGCCGGCTAGCGTTGTCGGTACTGCTCGCTGCCGAACAGCATCTTGCGCGATTCCTCGTCGACCAGCGGCTTGCGCTGCCGGGCCAGCACCTCGACGCCCCGCTGCACCGCGGGGCGCGCGGCCATCTCATCGAACCAGCCTTTCAGATGCGGGTAGTCGTTCCAGTCGATGCCCTGGTTCTTCCACGAGCGCAGCCAGGGAAAGATCGCGATATCGGCAATGCTGTAGTCGGCCCCGGCGATGTATTTCGACTTGGCCAACTGGCGGTTCATCACACCATACAGACGCTTCGCCTCGTTGGTGTAGCGGTCGATCGCATAGTCGATCTTCTCGGGGGCATAGATGCGGAAGTGGTGCGTCTGGCCGAGCATCGGGCCGACCGCCCCCATCTGGAACATCAGCCACTCGAGGACCGCGTACTTGCCGCGCACGCTGGCCGGCAGCAGCCGGCCGGTCTTGTCGGCAAGGTAGAGCAGGATCGCGCCGGACTCGAACAGCGAGATCGGCTTGCCGTCCGGACCGTCCGGATCGACGATGGCGGGGATCTTGTTGTTCGGGCTGATCGCCAGGAATTCCGGCTTGAACTGATCGCCGGCGCCAATATCGACGGGAAATGCACGGTATGGCAGCCCGCACTCCTCCAGCATGATGTGCACCTTGTGTCCATTGGGCGTGGCCCAGGAATACACTTCAATCATCTTGAGAGTCCTCGGTGCGTGAAGCGGTGATCCGTCGGATCGCTCGAGGTCACTCTATTCGATCGCAAGAACCCATGCTCGACTCCTTCAAGCGCTGGATCGACGGCAGGCACGGCAGCCCAGACGGGCGCTGTCTGCATGCTTGGGCCAAGCAGCGTGGGCTGGTGGTCAAGCGGGTGCGCGGTGGCGAGGGCATCGTGGTCGAGGGCGAGATGCACGGCACGCCCTGGCGCATGGAGTGGGGCACGCCCCAGCGCGCCTATCTGCTCGATCGCGAACTGCGCTTGCGCATGGATCTCGGCCTGCCGCAGAACCTGCAGATGATGGTGATCTCGCGCGTGTTGGCCGAAGAGTTGGAACAGGCCGCTTATGCGCTCTTCACGCAGGACATGCAGACGCAGATCGATTCCGGCATGCCCGAGGAGATGCGCTGGCTGGCGATGTTCCCCAAGACCCAGCTGGCGTCGCTGAAGGCGCTGCGTTCGCGCTTTTCGACCGCGGCGAATGCCGTGGGGCCGCTGGCCCACTGGCTGGACAAGGAACTGGTGGCGCAACTCCGGGCCGCCTGGCAAGGCTGGCTGGGCGACGAGGGGCCGCTGGTGCTGATGGTTCTGCGCGGCCGGCTCTACCTGCGCCTGGAATCCACGCAGCCGGACGTGGCCTTGCTCGATGGTGCGATGGCGCTGTTCGAGGCGGCGGCGCGCAGCGCGCTCTGCGCCGCCGAGGGAAGCTCTTCCCAGCCGCAGTGGCCGACGACCAGCACGACGGCCTGGCAAAGCCAGCTGCCGTCGAACTGACCGGACGCCGGCACTGAGGCAGCGTCAGGCCGCCGCGTACTTGCCGAGTTCGAGCTTGGCGATCGCGTTGCGGTGTACCTCGTCCGGCCCGTCGGCAAAGCGCAGCGTGCGAGCCGCCGTGTAGAAGTAAGCCAGTGGGAAGTCCTCGCACAGGCCCGCGGCGCCGTAGGCCTGGATCGCCCAGTCGATCACCTGGCAGGCCATGTTCGGCGCCACGACCTTGATCATCGCGATCTCGGCCTTGGCCGCCTTGTTGCCGGCCCGGTCCATCATCCAGGCCGCCTTCAGCGTCAGCAGCCGCGCCATGTCGATCCTGCAGCGGGCCTCGGCGATGCGCTCGCGCGTCACGCCTTGGTCGGCCACCGGGCGACCGAAGGCCACCCGTGCGCCGGTGCGCCGGCACATCAACTCGAGCGCACGCTCGGCCAGCCCGATCAGCCGCATGCAGTGGTGGATCCGACCCGGACCGAGCCGGCCCTGGGCAATCTCGAAGCCGCGGCCCTCGCCGAGCAGGATGCTGCTCGCGGGCACACGCACGTTGTCGAAGCTGATCTCGCAGTGGCCGTGCGGCGCGTCGTCGTAGCCGAAGACCGACAGTGGGCGCAGCACCTCGATGCCCGGGGCGTCGCTCGGGATCAGGATCATCGACTGCTGGCCGTGACGCGGCGCATCGGGGTCGGTCTTGCCCATGAAGATGTAGACCGCGCAGCGCGGATCGCCGGCGCCCGAGATCCACCACTTGCGACCGTTGATCACGTAGTCGTCGCCCTGGCGCTCGATGCGCGCGGCGATGTTGGTCGCGTCCGACGACGCCACGTCGGGTTCGGTCATCGCGAAGGCGCTGCGGATCTCGCCGCGCAGCAGCGGCTCGAGCCAGCGCTGCTTCTGCTCGGCGCTGCCGTAGCGCACGATGGTCTCCATGTTGCCGGTGTCGGGCGCGGAGCAGTTGAACACCTCGCTGGCCCAGGGCACGCGGCCCATGATCTCGGCCAGCGGCGCGTACTCCTGGTTCGACAGGCCGGCGCCGTAGTCCCCCGAGGTGTCCTGTTTGCCGTCGGCACTGGCGGGCAGGAACAGGTTCCACAGTCCTTCGGCACGCGCCTTGGGCTTGAGCCGCTCGATCACCTGCAGCGGCGTCCAGCGCTTGCCGGCCCGGGTGTTGGCTTCGATCTCGCTCCAGTAGCCCGCTTCGGCCGGGTAGATGTGCCGGTCCATGAAGGCCGAGAGGCGCGCCTGCAGGTCCTGGGTGCGCGGTGAGTAGTCGAAGTCCATGCGTGTCTCCTGATGTTCTGCCGGGTGCGCGCCGCAGGCGCTGACAGCGGGGCCGGCGGATGCCGGGATCGTGGCGTCAGCGCTGCCGCTGTGCGATGGCCCACCCCAGTTCGGCGAGCGGTCGTGCGCCCGCTGCAGCTTGCCGTGCCTGCTCGCTCGCTGCCGTGCCATCGAGCACCCGCTTGGCGATGCCCTGCAGGATGCCGGCCATGCGGAACAGGTTGTACGCGAGGTAGAAGTTCCAGTCTGTCGCCAGCGCGTCGGTGCTGCCGCGGCCGGTGCGTTCGCAATAGCGCCGCATGTACTCGGCCTCGGTCGGGATGCCGAGCGCCGCGACATCGAGCCCGCCGATGCCTCGAAAGCTGCCCGGCGGGATGTGCCAGCTCATGCAGTGGTAGCTGAAGTCGGCCAGGGGATGGCCCAGCGTCGAGAGTTCCCAGTCGAGCACCGCGACGATGCGCGACTCGTTCGGATGAAAGATCAGGTTGTCGAGCCGGTAGTCGCCGTGGACGATGCGGGTCTGTGATTCATCGCGCGCGCTGGCCGGGATGTGGGCTGGCAGCCAGTCGATCAGACGCTCCATCGCGTCGATCGGCTCGGGGCCGCCGGCGCCCAGTGAGCCCTGGTACTGGCGGCTCCAGCGTCCGATCTGGCGCTCGAAGTAGTTGCCGGGCTTGCCGTAGCCTGCCAGGCCGCAGGCCGCGAAGTCGACGCGGTGCAGCGCCGCGATCACGCGGTTCATCTCGTCGTAGATCTCGCTGCGCTGCGCGTTCGTCATGCCGGGCAGCGCCTGGTTCCACAGCACGCGGCCCTCGACGAACTCCATCACGTAGAAGGCGCGGCCGATCACCGACTCGTCTTCGCACAGCAGGTGCATCCGTGCGACCGGCACCTCGCTGCCGGCGAGCGCGCGCATCACCGTGAACTCGCGCTCGATCGCATGCGCCGACGGCAGCAGCCTGGCCACCGGCCCCGGCTTGCTGCGCATGACGTAGCTGCGCTGCGGCGTGACGAGCTTGAAGGTCGGGTTGGACTGACCGCCCTTGAATTGCTCCACGACCAGCGGGCCGCGAAAGCCATCGAGCGCGTTCTCGAGATAGGCCTGCAGAGCGCCGATGTCGAAAGTGTGCTGCGAGGTGACGGGCTTCGTTCCGGTCTGGGCGTCCATGGTCTCTCGGAGTCAGTTCATCGTTCGGCGATCGCGAGCAGCCGGTCGCGCGACAGCACCACCAGGCGCGAGGGCTCGATGCGCACCGCGCCCTCCCGCTCGAAGCCCTTGAGCTCCTGGTTCACGCGCTGGCGCGAGGCCCCCAGCAACTGCGCCAGGTCTTCCTGCGCGAGTTGCAGTCCGATGCGGATCTCCTCGCCCTGCGCAATGCCGTAGCTGCGGGCCAGCAGCAGGATCTGCTTGGCGAGCCGCGCCGACAGCGGTCGCGTGTTGAGGTCTTCCACCAGGTCGTAGGCCAGCCGCAGCCGGCGGCAGTTGAGGCGCAGCAGGGCTTCGTACAGCTCCACGTGCCGGGTCAGCAGTTCCTTGAAGTCGGCCTTGCGCACCACCAGCAGCGTGGTGTCGCCATGGGCGTTGGCGTCGTGCGTGCGAGGCAGGCCGTCGAACAGCGCCGTGTCGCCGAACCAGATGCCCGGTTCCACATAGGTCAGCGTGATCTGCTTGCCCGACAGCGACACTGAACTGATGCGCACCGCACCCCGGGCCACGCCGCACCACTCGTCGGCCTGCGCGCCGCGTGAGGTGAGCATCAGCCCGTCGGGCACCCGGCGCACGGCGGCTCGCGCAAGGATCGCCCGGCGCAACGGGGGGGACAGTTTGCTGAACCACGGGCCCGAGTCGATGTGCTGTTGTTCGTCGAGTGTAAGAACGGGGTCGTGCATGGCTTGTCCCGGACGTGACAGCATCGTGGAAGCTGCGCGGTCGATTGTCCACATGGCAATCCATGGGTTCGAGGCGATCCGGCGCGGCGGCCGGCAGCGTCTCGACGGTGAGGAGGGGAAGCGCGGCGCGCTACAGGATGTCTGCGCTGGCGGCCGGCGCCGTCTCTAGCCCGGAGGGCCTCTCAAGTCGACAGGCGCAGGTACTGCGCCAGCACTTTCTCCATCGTGGTGTGTCGCTCGTGCTCGTGCAGCCACTGCGTGGGCGCGAGGTTGACCGCCCGCACGACCGACTCGTCACCGCTGCCGACATCGAGCACGTTGATGCAGGCGGGCTGCTGCTCCAGGCGGCCGAAGAAGGCACGCTGTCCGGCCAGCGCAGTGGACAGCAGCGCGCGGTTGACCCCGCCGTGGAGCACCAGCAGCAGGCATTGCCAGTCGCTGCGGGCGCGCCAGGCATCGAACGCGGGCAGCACGCGATCGAGCAACTCGCCGATCGTTTCGCCGCCGAGGAAGCGCTGTTGCTCGGTGTCGGCACCTGCCGCGGCCTGGAAGGCCCCGAGAAAGGCCTGCTCGATCTGATCGGGCGGGATGTCGGCGAGCCGGCCACCGCGGATTTCCTGCAATGCCGGCTCCTGCTCGAGCGGCAGCACTTGGGCCGAGGCCGACAGCACCCGTTGCGCCGTCTGCACCGTGCGAGGCAGCCCGCTCACCAGCACGCGATCGAAGCGCACGCCGCATTGCGCGAACAGGGCGCCAGCCGCATCGGCCTGCCGCTCGCCCTCGGCGTTGAGCGGCACGGTGTCCGGCGCCACGGGTGTGCCGTCCGGCAAGAAGTAGTCGACCGAGCCATGTCGCATCAGGTAGATGCGGCGGCGTGCCGCCGGGGCCTTCACCGGGCGGGCCCGCTAGCGGAAGCGGGGCTCACGTTTCTCGAGGAAGGCCTGCAGGCCTTCGGCGCCGTTGGCATGGGACAAGGTGTCGGCAAAGTGGGTGCTTTCGGAGTTCAGGTGCTCGTTCAGCGGCCGCAAGCGAGCCTGGTTCACGAGTTCTTTGGCACTGGCCAGCACGTTCGGCGCGCAGGCCGAGAGCTGGTGAGCCCATCGCAGAGCTTCCACGAATGCCTGGCCGCTGTCTGTCACGCGATTGACAAGTCCCCGGGCCTGCAACTCGCGTGCAGTCACCGGTTCGCCCTGCCAGATCAGCTGCAGCGCCAGTGCGCGCGGCAGGGCCCGGGCCAGGTGCCAGCTGCCGCCACCGTCGGGTGACAGGCCAACGTGTCCCTGCGCCATGGCGAAGCGGGCGTCCTCGGCCGCGACGATCAGGTCGCAGGCGAGGGCCAGCGAGAAGCCGCCGGCGGCAGCGGTGCCTTCGACGGCTGCGATGACCGGTTTCGGGTGCGTGCGCAGCGCCTCGATGAACTGGTTGAACATCTGCCCTTGCTGCATCGCTGCGCCTGGGTCTTTGCGGTCGGCAGCCAGGCGCTGGAGATCGCTGCCGGCGCAGAAATGTGCTCCGTCGCCGACCAGCACCACGGTGTGGACCGACGGGTCCGCCTCGGCGACGCTGAGCGCTTCGATGCCCGCGGCCAAGACCTGGGGAGTCAGGGCATTGCGGCTGCCCGGATCGCTGATCGTCAGCACCAAGGTCGTGTCGCGTCGCTCGGTGCGCAATTCTGCGGTCATCGTCGGTCTGCAGCAGGGTATCGGGGCAGGCGAGAATTGTGTCACGCGCAGCAGCAGCAGCCGTGTCGGCGGTACACCCGAGTCGGTGTGTCCGCGCCGGTCGGCGCGGCCTTGGCGGGTCGGCTCCATGCTAGAGTCCATCGCGGTTGACAAAAGAAGAGCTATGCATCTCAGCACGCGAAAACTACTGATCGGTTTGAGCCTGTGGACGTTGGCACAGGGCGTATCGGCCGTCGGTTTCGGGCGGCTGCCGGACACCACGACGCTCGGTCAACCACTGGAGCTGAGGATCCCGCTGCGGGTCGAGTCCGGCGAGGACTTGCGCCCCGAGTGTCTGAACGGCGAGGTTCATTTCGCAGAGAACCCGCAGCAGCCGGGTACCACGTCGCTGCGACTCGATCCCGCCGAGCCCAGCGCGACCGAGCGCGTGCTGCGTCTCGCCACCACAACGCGGGTCGACGAGCCGATCGTCACGGTCGAGATCACCGTCGGCTGCGCCGCGAAGGTCACGCGCCGATTCACGCTGTTTGCAGATCCACCGCTGCTGGCGCCTGTCGAGGCGGCAGCTCCGGCGGCCCCGGCTGTTGCAAGCGAGGCCGCTGTGCCCGCTGCTGCGGCAAGCCGGCCGGCCGCGCAGGAGCGTGCCGCACCTGTGCCGCGCGAAGCCGCGACCCCGGCCGCCCCCGCGCGCAGCCGGGCGGCCACCGCCAAGCGCAAGCCTGCAACGGCCAACACGGTAGCCCCCCCCCGGCCCGCGCCCCAACGCAGCGCGCGTGCAGCTCGCCCGGCCGACGGCAGCAGTGCTCGCCTGAAGCTCGCGCCGCTCGAGGCCGGCGCGATGGTGGCGGCGACGCCGACGCCGGCCGAAGTGGCGGCCAGTGCGGCAGCCGCGGAGCAGGCGGCCAGTGCGGCCAGTGCCGCAGCCATGGCCGAGGCGGCGCGGGTGCGCGTCGCAGAACTCGAAGCCGCGATGAACCGGCTGCGTCTCGAAACCGCCACCACGCAGCAAGCGATTTCCGGCCTGCAGACCCGACTCCAGCGTGCCGAGGGCGACCGCTACAGCAACCCGCTGGTCTATGGCCTGGCGGCTGTGCTGGCGATCCTGCTCGGTGTGGTCCTCTGGCTCTGGCGCCAGCGCAGCCAGGAACGCCAGTCGCATGCCTGGCTGGTGCAGGCGGCCACGCCGCAGGACACCGCGACCGCGGTACCGCCGGCGGCCACCGCGGCGGCCGCAGCTTTCGCACCGGTGCCGACGCTCAAGGCCTGGGTCAGCAAACCCAACGAGATCGACGGTTTCGATGACACGCTCGCAGCCACCCGCGCCGGGACGATGTCGATGGCCGGTGCCTTGTCGGAACCCGGGCCGCTGAACGCCGTCCGGCCACTGAGTGCGGCACAGAAGCGCGAGGTCTCGGTCGAGGAACTGATCGACCTGGAGCAGCAGGCCGAGTTCTTCGTCGTGCTGGGGCAGGACGCCGCCGCGATCGAACTGCTGATGGGGCACCTGCGCAGCACCTCCGGTGCCAGTCCGCTGCCTTACCTGAAGCTGCTGGAGATCTACAAGCGCCGCGGCGACCGGACCGACTACGAGCGCCTGCGGGATCGCTTCAACAGCCGCTTCAATGCCTACGCACCGGTGTGGGAGACCGATCTGCAGGGCGGACGCACTCTGGAGGACTACCCGGCGGTCATCACGCAGCTCCAAGCCCTCTGGTCCACGCCGACGCGGGCGATGGACGTGCTGCAAGCCAGCCTGTTGCGCGCCGATGATGCCGGTGCCGACCCGGAAGGCAGCGACAGCTTCGACCTCCCGGCCTATCGCGAGCTGATGCTGCTGTACTCCGTCGCGCGCGATCGCTCCGAAATCGAAGCCGGCGGGGCGGTGGACCTGTTGCTGCCCCTCGGGGCCGGTGAGCAGAAGGACGAGGCCGGCTCCAGCAGCGTCTTCGAACGCCTGCTGGCGACCACCTCGCTCGAGGCCCAGCCTGGGGCCCAGAAACCCCTGGAGGTCGATCTGTCGCTCGAGGAACTCGAGCCCAAGCCGGCGCCCGGTGAGCCGGGCAACGACTCCGGCTCGCGCGGCTGAGCCCCCGCGCGGCCGCGGACTGCCTCAGTCAGCTCGTTGCTGCAAGGCCTCACGCAGACGTTGCAGCGCCGCATCCAGCGTCGCCTCCCGCTTGGCAAAGCAGAAGCGCACGACGCACTGCTCGAAACCCGCTTCGTAGAACGCTGACAAGGGGATGGCCGCCACGCCGACCTCGGTCGTCAGCCAGCGGCAGAATGCGGCCTCGGTGCGTTCGCGGTGTGCCGGCAACTTGGCGTAATCGACGCACTGGAAATAGCTGCCCTCGCTGGGCAGCAGTGTCAGCCCGGTACCGGCCAGTCCCGCGCGGAATCGGTCTCGCTTGCGGGCGTAGAAGTCCGGCAGGTCGAGGTAGGGCCGTGGGTCGGCGAGATAGGCGGCGAGGGCATGCTGCACCGGCGTGTTGACGGTGAACACGTTGAACTGGTGCACCTTGCGGAACTCCGCCATCAGCGCGGCGGGTGCCGCGGCGTAGCCGACTTTCCAGCCGGTCACGTGGAAGGTCTTGCCGAAGCTCGAGACGACGACGCTGCGCGCCGCCAGTTCCGGGTGGCGTGAGACGCTCTGGTGCAACCGGCCGTCGAAGACCATGTGCTCGTAGACCTCGTCGGCGATCACGATCACATCGGTTGGCCGCAGCAGCGCCGCCAGGCGCTGCATTTCGTCGGCAGTCCAGACGGTGGCGCTCGGATTGTGCGGCGTGTTGACGAGGATCGCCCGGGTGCGCGGTCCGAGCGCGGCGCCGATGCGTTCGAAGTCGGGGCGAAAGCTGCCGGGTGTCAGCGGCACCCGCACCACCGTGGCGCCGGTCAGTTCGATGTTCGGCGCATAGCTGTCGTAGCAGGGCTCGAGCACGATCACCTCGTCGCCCGGATGCACCAGCGCGAGGATGGCGGTGAGGAGGGCCTGGGTGGCGCCGGCGGTGATGGTGATCTCGCGGTCCGGGTCGTAGCGATGCCCGTACAGCGCCTCGGTCTTCGCGGCGACGGCATCGCGCAACGCCGGCACGCCAGCCATCGGCGGGTACTGGTTGTGACCGGCACGCATGGCCCGTGTCACGGCGTCGATCAAAAGGGGGTCGCATTCGAAGTCCGGGAAGCCCTGTCCCAGGTTGACCGCGCCGTGCTCCTGGGCCAGCGCGGACATCACGCTGAAGATCGTGGTCCCCACGCGCGGCAGGCGGCTTTGCGGTTGCGGCGTGCGTGCCACGGGGTCGGTGTTCACGGGATCAGAGTTCGTAGTTTTCGGCGTCGCCTTGCAGCGCACGCGCGATCAAGGCGCGCGTCAGCCGGTCCGACAGCAGCTCGGTGAAGGTGTAGACGAAATTGCGCAGATAGACGCCGCGCTTGAAGGCCAGCCGGGCGACGTTGTTGCCGAACAGCTGGCCGGCCGGCCGCGTGACGAGGTCGCCGCCGGGCGCACAGGTCGGGTCGTCACGCACCGCCATCTCGGCCACGATGCCCACACCCAGTCCGAGCCGCACGTAGGTCTTGATGACGTCGGAGTCGATCGCTTCGAGCACGATGCTGGGCTTGAGGCCGCGTGCCGCGAAGGCCTGGTCGATGCGGGTGCGGCCGGTGAACGAGGGGTGGTAGGAAATCAGCGGCTCCTGGGCCAGTTGTTCCAGGTTCAGCCGCTCGTGCGCCGTCAGCGGATGGTTCACCGGCAACACGATCACATGCTGCCAGTCGTAGCAGGGCAGGGTGACGAGCGCTTCGAAGTCGCTCAGCGATTCGGTCGCGAGGCCGACCTCCGCGGTCTCGTCGATGAGCATCTGCGCCACCTGCTCGGGCGTGCCCTGGTGCAGGCTGATCGCCACCTTGGGGTGGCGCTTGCGCAGTGCAGCCACCGGCCCCGGCAGCACATAGCGCGCCTGGGTGTGGGTGGTGGCGATCGACAGCGTGCCGGCGTCCTGCTGGCTGTACTCCTCGCCGATGCGCTTGAGGTTGCCGACCTCGCGCATGATGACCTCGATGGCCGCGAGCACCTGCTGTCCCGGCTCGGTGACGCGCTTGAGGCGCTTGCCGTGACGCGCGAAGATGTCGATGCCGAGTTCACCCTCGAGCTCCAGGATGGCCTTGGAGATCCCGGGTTGCGAGGTGTGCAGGGCCTTCGCGGTCTCGGTGAGGTTGAGATTGCGACGCACGGCTTCCTGGACGAAACGGAACTGATGCAGGTTCATCGGGAGGTGCGCGCGGCAGCGCGAGACGGGTGAAGCGAAATTATCTCAGTGCATCCCTTGCGCCGCGCGGCGTCAGCGCGTGGGCGGCTGCACCAGCGCCCAGGCGGCGTCGGCCATCGCGTCGACCACCCTGTCGATTTCGCCGATCGCCGGCGCGAGCTGCCAGGCAACCTGCGGCAGCTCGCGGCGCAGCCTGTCCAGCAACGCCGGCAGGTCCTTGCGCACGTGGCCGCCGGCGCCCAGGAACAGCGGCAGCACGCTCACGGTCGTGCAGCCCTGCGCCGCGAGCATGTGGCCGGCGCTGTGCAGGTCGGGTGTCATGAATTCCAGGAAAGCCAGTGCCACCGGCGTGTCCGGCGCGCGGTCTCTCAGGCGCCGTGCCACCGCTTCGAAGGGGCTCGACCACAAGGGGTCGCGGGCGCCATGGGCCAACAAGAGGATGCCGTGCTGCATGGCGGCCTTCGTCAGCGGTAGCGCACCAGCCAGCTGAAGGCGGCCATCGACAACAGCAGGTAGAAGGCACCCGGCGCGGCGGCGGCGATCCACGGGGTCCAGTCGCGCAGCAGGCCCAGATGGGTCGACACGTTGTTCAGCAGCACGAAGCTGATGCCCAGCAGGATGCCTCCGAACACCTTGACGCTGACTCCACCGGAGCGTGCATGCAGGTAGGCGAAGGGCAGTGCCAGGCCGACCATCACCAGGCAGGCCAGCGGATACAGCGCCTTCTTCCAGAACTGGATCTCCTGGCGCTGCGCGGCCTGCTCGTTCTGAGACAGGTGGCTCATGTAGCGGTAGAGGTCGGCGGTGGACATGCTCTTCAGCGGCGAGACCGCGGCACCGACGACCGAGGGCGTCAGCCGGGTCGGCCAGCGCAACTCGGCAAGCTGCTCATCGGCGGGCAGGCCCTCGCCGCCCGCCGCATGCCAGCGCGTGAGGCGCACCTTTTCCAGGCGCCAGGCACCGTCTTCGACCACGGCACTCTCGGCGGCGACGCGCACCAGCAGCTCGCCGTCTTCGCCGAACTCGTAGATGCGCACGTTGTCGAGCCGCCCGTCCACGCCGACGTCGCCGACGTTGATCGAGTCGCTGCGCTCGCCGGGCGGCAGTTCGCCCGGCTGTGCGGCGCGCCGGTCCTTCAGCCACGCGCTGCCGCCGCCGAGAGCGGAGCCCCGCAGCGTGGCGCGCAAGGTCTGCGCCTTGGCATCGAAGTAGGGCCCGATGTAGTCGCCGACCACGAAAGTCAGCACGGCGAACGCGAGGCCGAGCTTGGCGAGCAGCGACAGCGCGCGCCCCGGCCCCAGGCCGCCGGTGCGCAGGATGGTGAACTCCGACGATTGCGCCAGCCGTGCCATCGCATAGATGGTGCCGATCAGCACGGCGATCGGCAGCAACTCGTACAGCCGCCCCGGCAGCTCGAGCAGACAGTACAACGCCGCATGGTGGACGCGGTAGGCGCCGCGGCCGACGTCATCGAGTTCCTCCACGAAATCGATGAAGAAGAACAACGACAGGAAGGACACGGCGACGAAAGTCACCGCACCCACCACGTCGGTGTACAGCAGGCGGTGAACCGTGCGCACGGGGCTCGCCTCAGGAGGCCGCGCGCCGTCGGCGCAGCGAGAACGAGGCGCCGCGCTCGCGCCACCACAACAGCGTCACGGCGAGCACGAAGCCCCCGCCATGCACCAGCATCAGCACCGGGCCGATGTCGAGCTTGCCGCTGGCGACCCAGGCCTGGCTCAGGTTCAGCAGGTTGAAATAGACGACGAAGGCCAGCAGCGCGAACAGCAGGTTCCAGCTGCCGACCCGCCGTGGATTGCCCGCCGACAGGCCGATGCCCAGCAGGACCAGGTTGATGCCGCCGACCGCGAGGCCGATGCGCCAGGCCAGCTCGCCGAAGTGCCGGTTGCTCGGTTGCGTGAGCAGCTCCCAGGTGCTGCGGGCCTTGGGCGGCAGATCGTCCGTGCCGCTCGCGACCGCCTCGCCGGCGAGTACGCGGTAGCTGTCGAACTGGGCCAGCTTGCGCTCGCCGGTGACGAGGTTCAGGTCGTTGCGCTGGCCGCTTTCGAGCACCACGAAACGCTGGTCGCCCTCCATCTCGACGCGGCCGGTGCGCGCCGAGGTCACGCTCTCGCTGCCCGGCTTGCGTTCGAGCACGAACACATTGCGCGCGGTGTTGCCCTCGCCGGTGTCGCGCTCGATGAAGAACACCCGCTTGCCGTCGGCCGAACTCTGGAACTGGCCGGGGGCCACGCGCGAGACGTCGGAGCGCCGCTGGTAACGGTCCTTCAGCTCGGCGATCTGCCGGTTGCCCCAGGGCCAGACGAACAGCGCCAGCAGCGCCACCAGCAGCAGCACCGGTGCGGACAATCGCAGGATCGGCGGCACGAAGCGCAACAGGCCCACGCCGCTGGCGAACCAGATCACCATCTCGCTGTCACGGTACATGCGGGTGAGCGTGGTCACCACCGCGATGAACAGCGACAGGCTCAGTATCGTCGGCAGGTTCTCGAGCGCAACGTAGCCGAGCAGCAGCGCCACGTCCTGCGCGGCCACCGAGCCGCCCGCAGCCTGGCCGAGCGTGCGGATCAGGAACATCGTGATCACGATGGTCATGATGACGATCAGCGTCGCGCCAAAGCTCCTGGCGAGGTCTCGGCGCAAAGTGGAATCGAATAACATCAATTGGATTTCAAACGGACTGCATTATGGACTTTCGAACTCTCGCCACGACGACCTCGAACCTTTCGAAGGCCAGCGCCGATGCGTTGCTGATCGTGGTGGCGGGAGACCCGAAGCAGCAAGGACTGGACGCCGCGCTCGGTGCCGCGCTGGCTGATGCGGTCGCGGCCGGCGACCTGGCTTTCAAGGCCGGTCGCACGCTCTACCTGCACCGCCCGGCCGGCGTGAAGGCGGCGCGCGTGGTGTTCACGGTGGCGGGCGACGCGAGCGCCAAGGCCTTCAAGGCCGCGGTGGCGGCAGGACTGGCCCTGGTCAAACCGCTGGGCGTCAAGCACCTCGCGGTGGCATCTGCCGGCGCTGTCGAGGCGGCACATGCCGAGGCCGTGGCCGCTGCCGTTGCGGACGCAACCTACAGCTACCGCCACACCAAGCCCGGCGCCAGCCCGGCGCCCGTGCTGCAGAAGCTGACGCTGCTGGTCGACAAGGCCTCGGCCAAGGCCGTGCAAGCCGGCCTGGCGCGTGGCGCCGCGATCGCCGCCGGGGTGACCTTGGCGCGCGAATGCGCCAACCGGCCTGCCAATCACTGCACACCGAGCTTCCTGGCCGCAGAGGCGCGCAAGCTCGCCAAGCTGCCGCGCATCAAGGTCGACGTGCTCGACCGCAAGGACTGCGAGAAGCTCGGCATGGGCGCTTTCCTCGCGGTGGCGCAGGGGTCCGAGGAGCCGCCGAAGTTCATCGTGCTGCGCTATGACGGTGCGGCCAAGAGTGAAGCACCGGTGGTACTGGTGGGCAAAGGCATCACCTTCGACACCGGTGGTATCTCGATCAAGCCCGCGGCCGAGATGGACGAGATGAAGTACGACATGGGGGGCGCCGCCAGCGTGCTCGGCAGCTTCCGTGCGCTGGCCGAGCTGCAGCCGTGGGTCAACGTGGTCGGCCTCATTCCCAGCTGCGAGAACATGCCGAGCGGCCGCGCGGTCAAGCCGGGCGACGTTGTCACGTCGATGTCGGGGCAGACCATCGAGGTGCTCAACACCGACGCCGAAGGTCGGCTGATCCTGTGCGATGCGCTCACCTACGCCGAGCGCTTCAAGCCGGCGGCGGTGGTCGATATCGCCACGCTGACCGGCGCCTGCGTCATCGCCCTCGGCCACCACCGCAGCGGTCTCTTCAGCGCCGACGATGCGCTGGCCGATGCGCTGCTCGCCGCGGGCAGCGCCGGGCTCGACCCGGCGTGGCGCATGCCGCTCGACGATGAATACGAGGAGGCGCTGCGCAGCAACTTCGCCGACATGGGCAATGTCGGAGGCCGCGCCGGCGGCGCGATCACCGCGGCCATGTTCTTGAAGAAGTTCACCGCCCAATACCGCTGGGCCCACCTCGACATCGCCGGAACCGCCTGGAAATCCGGCACCGCCAAGGGCGCGACGGGCCGTCCGGTGCCGTTGCTCACGCACTTCGTGCTCTCACGCGCGCGCTGAGCTCGGGCGATGGCGGGCGCCAGATGACCGAGGTCAACTTCCACCACGGCGCTGCCGATCCGCTCGCCCACGCCTGCCGGCTGCTGGCGAAAGCCTGCCAACGTGGCGCCAGGGTCGCGGTCACGGCATCGGCCGAGAGGCTCGCCCAGCTCGACGTGATGCTGTGGACCTACGATCCGCTGGCCTTTGTGCCCCACGCTCGCCTGCGCCAGGGTGAAACCATGCCGGCCCGGCTGACCCCGACACCGATCTGGCTGCTCGACCGGGCAGGCGACGCGCCGCACCACGAAGTGCTGGTGAACCTCGGCCCCGATGTCACCGCGGGCTTCGAAAGCTTCGAGCGCCTGTTCGAGATCGTCGGCAACGGTGACGACGAGCGGCGTTGCGGACGGCAGCGCTGGCGCTATCTCGAAAGCCGTGGCTACGAGATCCGGCCGCACGAAGTGCGCGGCTGAGCACTCCCGAGAGCCAGCGTGTGACGCTGCGCCAGCGCCTGCCGCCACGCCGTTCGAAGCGGTGCACGGCGGGTGGTCTGCGGCTTGCTACTGTCCGTGCTTCAGATGCGGGTCGTCGCGTTGACGCTGACGGTGTTTTCCCGGGGCGCTTCACGCGCGGTGCAGCATCTGTTTTGGAGTATGGTTTCGGCCGTTGAGAACGACCCGTTTTCTTCAATTTTCTTCCAACCCGGAGGTTCTTCATGCAACTCAAACTCAAAGCCATCGCCCTTGCAACGGCCATGCTCGCGGCCGGCGCCGTTTCGGCGCAGGACGTGCAAATCGTCAAGATCGGCCACGTCGCCCCCGTCTCCGGTGCCCAGGCCCACTACGGTAAGGACAACGAAAACGGCGCCCGGATGGCGATCGAGGAGCTCAATACACAGAACATCACGCTCGGTGGCAAGAAGGTCAAGTTCGAACTCGTTGCGGAAGACGATGCCGCCGATCCGAAGCAGGGTACGGCCGCCGCGACCAAGCTGTGCGATGCCAAGGTCAACGGCGTGGTCGGGCATCTGAATTCCGGCACCACCATCCCGGCCTCGAAGATCTACAACGACTGCGGCATTCCGGAGATCACCCCGTCGGCCACCAACCCCAAGTATTCGCAGCAAGGCTTCAAGACGGCCTTCCGGATCCTGGCCAATGACAATGCGCTCGGCGCCGGCCTGGCACTGCACGCAGCCAACAACCTGAAGCTCAAGAAGATCGCCATCATCGACGACCGCACCGCCTACGGCCAGGGCGTCGCGGAAGTCTTCAAGAAGACCGCGCAGGCCAAGGGCATCCAGATCGTCGACGAGCAGTACACGACCGACAAGGCCACCGATTTCATGGCCATCCTGACCTCGATCAAGTCGAAGGGACCGGACGGCGTGTTCTATGGCGGCATGGACCCCCAGGCCGGCCCGATGCTGCGCCAGATGGAGCAGCTCGGCCTCTCGAACGTCAAGTTCTTCGGCGGGGACGGCGTGTGCACCGCCAAGCTGGCCGACCTGTCGGCGGGCGCCAAGACCTTGGGCAACGTGGTGTGCGCCGAGGGTGGCGCTTCGCTCGACAAGATGCCTGGTGGCAAGGCCTGGAAGGCCAAGTACGACGCCAAGTATCCGGGGCAGTTCCAGGTTTACTCGCCCTATGTCTACGACGCGGTGTTCGTGCTGGTCGACGCGATGAAGCGCGCCAATTCCGCCGACCCGAAGGTCTATGCGCCCAAGCTCTTCGAAACCAACTACACCGGCGTCACCGCCAAGGTCGGGTTCGAGAGCGACGGCGAGCTGAAGAGCCCGGCGATGACCCTCTACGTCTACAAGGACGGCAAGAAGGTCCCGCTGAACTGAGCTGTTTGATCAGACCCCGCCCCGACGGGGTTCTGCCCGTACCACTTGCATGACGGGTGGTGCGCTGCCAGGTGGAGAAAGAGGAAAGCGCCCCTCGAGGCGCCTTCCTCTTGGCGGGCATGGCTACAATCCGCGGCTCCGGAGAGATGGATGAGCGGTTTAAGTCGCACGCCTGGAAAGCGTGTGTGGGTTAACAGCCCACCGCGGGTTCGAATCCCGCTCTCTCCGCCAGAGATCAATCCAGGCTGGTCCAGGTCAGACCGAACAAAGCCCCGCCCTCCCAGTGAGCCGGGGCTTTTTCCATCTGATGCCGTCCAGGGGTGTCGTTTGACGGCCCAAGGTGGGGGCACATTCGGGGGCATAAGCTCGAAATTGGCGGGGGCACACGGATTTCTGCCCCCTGCAAGGAGCACCCCCATGCCGCTGACCGATCCAGCCTGCCACAACGCGACGCGCCCTGCTGACCCTACACGCGATGGCGGCCGGCGTGCTGGGCCTGCCGATGGTCACGACCCTGCTCGCCGCGGCGTCGAGGGCCGGTGGAGACGATGACAATCCTTGGGACGCCCAAACCGCGCTGCAGAACATGCTGGCCGACGCCCTTGGACAGAAGCAGGCCGAGGTGCTTGCAGAATAGTTGCCTTGTCCGCGGTAGTGAGAGCCAGATCGTTGCGCCCTACAGCGACTCGAGTGCAGCTTCGCAGTGACCTAGACCTCTATGGAGGTAGGAGTTGCGGGTTCGGCCGAGGTTGAATCGGTGATCAGTTCGGCTTCACTTCTTCGCAGGGTACTTCACCAGGGCGTCGGACGCCGCATCGAGCGAACTTGCAGCGGAGCCCGCTAGTGCGCCGCCCGCCGCAAGGAGTGGGATTGATATCCCCGAGAACGCGGCGATGCTGCCGAGTCCAATGCCAGCAATGGCACCTTGGATGGCTCCCGCGAAGTCCTTCATCACGATCCGCTTCTTTTCTTCCGAAGGCAGGCGAGCCGCAAACTCCATGCACCACAGGATGCTCTTCGAAACGATGCTGGCGATAGCGTCGATCAGTTCGCCTCCGACTCGCTTCGCGTTCTGCATCTGTACCTCTAGGAACTGCCGCGCGTCTTGAAGATCCTTCTCGACCTTGTCGACGGTCTCGTGGAGGAACTTGGCTTGCTCTTCGCTCAGTGCGGACTTCTTGCGAAGCTCGTTGACCAGGATGTGCAGACCCTTCCCGGAGCTGGCTTCATGCGAGCTCAGCGCAACCACAGAAGACTGAACAAGTTCCAGGTGTCGCTGTCCGAACGTCGTGGTGTCGACAGACGCGATCCCTTCTGACCGAGCAGAGGGGTGATGCGCCAAGCCGAGGCCTGACACAGCAACCGTAAGGCCGAGTTGCCGACGGTTCATGCTGGCTTCGTTCATGCGTCCCTCCGCTTGGCAATACGGCGTATCTGACCACGACTCGAATTGCTATGGAAGCCATCTCGCTGGTGACATGGGATCGGGAGGCGCCCTTCGCCTCGTGGCGCACCGATGCGCGGACGCCGTCGCACGATTCACCCCCCGACACACCCCCTCTGGTGGGATGTCGGGCCGGGCGCTGCCCGCCTACCGTGGCCCAATGAGCTACATCGCCCTCCAGTCCTTCAACAACCGCGCCGCCCTGGCACGCGCCAGCGTCGCTGGTTGCTACACCTGCCTGAGTGCGTTCAAGCCCGAGGACGTGACCTCCTGGACCCACGACGACAGCACCGCCGTGTGCCCGCTCTGCGACGCGGAAACCGTGCTGCCGGGCGTTGGTGATCTGACTGCATTGCGTGCGGCACATGCCAGCCTCCATGAGACCGCGGAGACCGTGCCGGCCGCCCTGTCGATCAGGCCCGAGTGGCTGTAGGACCGGTGCATGCATTTCGAAGAGCGCGACTGCGGTGACTTCCGCATCTATGGCGGTGCGCTCGACGCGCCGGGCAGCGGCTTCCTGGCCGCGGTGGTCGTCATGCAGGTGCGCGGGGTCAGGGGTGAGCCGGTGACGGTGTTTCGGGACGAGAGCCTGTCCGCGGGCCACCGCTTCAAGGACGCCCGGTCAGCCCTGCGCTTTGCGATGGAGGCCGGGCGCCACGCGGTGCCGGAGCACACCGTGCCGGTCGCGGCAGACTCCTAGCGAGCCAACTCGAGCGCGAGGGTGTGCGGGGTGTCACTGTCGACCAACACCACCGCGCACAGGCAGGCCAGCGTGACGATGGCAGCCGCCATCACCATGTTGCACCACCCCAGTTCCTTGAAGAATCGCATGCAGCCATGATGCCGCGTCATGGCCAAAGCGCCATCCCTCGGTTGCCGTCACCCTTGTGGCAGTCAGGGTGCTGCGATCGCCGGAGGGCGTGGCATCTCTCGGTGTTCACTGCGCCGCCATGCCCGTACGCAGGCCCTCTTCGTGTGGTGCGCTGCAACCCGTGCCGCCAGGCACACGGCCCGTACCCCCTACCTCGATCAGGGGCTTGAGCGTCCCGCGGCGACACGGTCACATAGCGCTGCCATATTTACCCGCACCGACACGATCCACAGGAGGTCATCGCCATGGATCAGGACTGGACTCTGATGTTTGCAAGGGAGTACCTTCGTCAGGCCGGAGGGAGGGGCGATCTTCATGACCTGATCGACTTCGCGCCCTTCGTCGTTCTATTCGGGGGATCGCTGGTTGCCTCATCCCCGAAGATGACGGGGCCATGAACCGCCGTTTTCGGGAGCGTCGCGAACCGCGTGACGTGGTGTCCCAGTGCGCCCCCCGCACCACGACCTTGTTCCTCTGAGGGGTTTTCCCTCGGCTACCGGACTGGAGCCGGTTCGAGCTGCGGGAGGGCGGCTCACGGGCCGATGGCGTCGCCGAGCTGGAGCAGGACCACGGCGCGCACGCCGGCAACTTGCCTGCGCACCCGCCAGGAGCTTGGTCACAGCGTTCCAGCCTTGGCTGATTCATCCGAGGTGTCCGCCGGCACGTTGCGCGGCGCGTACCCGCCGGCCCTCGCGACGCTCGGCCACTGTTTCAGGATGTCCTCCTCGCTGAGCCGGTGTTCGGTCAGGTCAGTGTGTTTCGGATTCAGGCTGTTCGGCACGCGCCAGAACCACGCCTCAACGGTCTTCATGGGGGCATCGTAGTCCCACTGGCACAGACCCGGACCAGCCACCGCCGTCGGGCGGTCTCCCCGGCCACTGTCAGCGGTGACAGTTGGGTTGAGCCCGCAATGGGACTATCCTGCCCCCGCCTTGCGCACCACATCGTTCGATGGTGATGGCAACGCCCGGTGTTGAAACCGGTTTGCTTCGTTGGCGGAAGAGGATGCACGGATGAAGATGCCGTTGCGGTTCGCAGACTGGCCACTGCGCGCAAAGATGGTGGCGCTGCTGATGGCTGCGTCGCTGCTTCCACTTGCGCTCTGGGCCTACGTCGACTTGCGCCAGGACCAGGCTCGGCTGCTGGACGGTGTCAAGGGCCTCCTCGAAGCCCGCGGCGACCAGATCGTGCATGAACTCGACAGCTTCCACCGCAGCTACCGGCGCTCGGTCGACCGGGTGGCGCGATTTCCCGACTCCGCAGCCTATTGCGCTGCAACGCCGGAGCGCCGCGCGGCACTCCATGCCGCGATGCTGGGCATCCTTTCGGCCTATCCCGCCAGCGACGCTGGCATCCGTGGTGCGGCCTTGCTCGATGGCGCCGGGCGCGTCGTCATCGCAACGGAGGCGCCGTTGACCGGGATGGATGTTTCCGACCGTCCCGTCGTGCACGCCGCGTTGCAGGGCCACGCGGTCATCTCCGATCTCTATATCTCGTCTCCCCGCAGCGGCTCGGTACCGACGATCGCCTACATGGCGCCGATGCTCGGTCCGGATCAGCGGGTGGTCTGCGTTGCCGTGCTGTGGGTGCGCGCGACCTTGTTGTGGGACACCGTCAAGGCCTCCAACGCCCTGGCCGGTCCTGGCAGCTTTGCGGTGCTGTTCGACCGCGAGGGCATTCGCGTCGCGCACACCTACAGCGATGAAATCGTCTTCCACCCCGGGGGGGCGCTGGATCCGGCGACAGTCGATCGGCTCGTTGCCGAACACCGGTTCGGTACGCGCACGCGGGCGCTGCTCGAAGACGTGCGGGCGTTTCCGGAGCAGTTCGAACGCGCGCGCGCAGCTTCGCCCGCCCTGGACGTATTTCGGGGCTTTGCGCCTGTCAATCAGACCTGGAACTACGGCGTCGCGCGTCGATTCGAGACCGTGCCCTGGACGGTGTTCTATATGGTCCCCGAGGCCGCCATCGTTGCCCAGATCGCGCAGGCGACGCGCGAGAGGGTGCTTCTGGCCGCGGGCATCATCGCCCTCGCAGGCATCGTCGGGCTGGCATTCGCTGCCGGCATTCTCCGACCCGTGCGCGCGCTGAGCAGGGCGGTCGCATCGATCGCCGGCGGTGACCTTGCGGCCCGTGTTCAGGATGTGCGCGGCGACGAGTTGGGACGCTTCGGCGGCAGTTTCAACGCCATGGCCGAGCGCCTCCAGGAACAGGACACGGCGCTGCGACGATCGCGCGACCAGCTCGATCAGCAGGTGCAGGTGCGCACCGCCGAACTGACGCAAACGACGCTCGACCTCCAGGCCGAGATTGCCGAGCGGGTGCGCATGGAACGCGTGCTGCGGGAGCGCGATGCCGCCTTGCACCGCGCCCACGTGATGGCGAGGCTCGCGCATGTGATCACGCTGCCCGACGGGTCGTTCGAGACCTGGTCCGAGACCTTGCCGCCCTTGATCGGGGTCGAACCCGCTGGAATGCCGCAAAGCACCCACGAGTGGGCGGGCCTCGTGCATCCGGACGACCGTTCGACGTTTCAGAGCGCCGGCATCGCAGCGGGCGTCACCGGCATGCGCGAGGACGTCGAGTACCGGTTGCGCCGCGCCGACGGCACGTGGCTCCACGTGCACCACGTGATCGAACCCATCCCAGGGCCGGCCGGCGCCAACGACAGGATGCGCTGGTTCGGCACGTTGCAGGACATCACCGAACAGAAGCGGGCCGAGGAAGAACTGCGAGCCAGCGAAGAGCGCACCCGCCTGATCGTCGACACCGCACTCGACGCGGTGATCACGATGGACGGTTCAGGCGCCATCACGGGCTGGAGTCCGCAGGCCGAAACCACGTTTGGCTGGACGCGTGCCGAAGCGCTGGGACGGTCGCTTGCCCGGACGATCATCCCCGAGCGCCACCGCGAGGACCACCGGCGGGGCCTCGAGCGCTACCTCGCGACCGGCGAGGCTGTGGTGCTGAACAAGCGCATCGAACTCACCGCCCTGCACCGCGACGGTCGGGAGTTCCCCATCGACTTGTCGATCACCCCGATTCGAGACGGCGCGGTGCCAAGTTTCAGTGCCTTCGTGCGGGACATCACCGATCGCAAGCTCGCGCAGGCGCGCCTGCAGGCCCAGTTGGAGCGCCTCATGCTGCTCGACCAGATCACCCGCGCCATCGGCACGCGGCAAGATCTGCAAAGCATCTACCAGGTGGCGATCCGTAGCCTGGAGGAGCGGCTGCCGGTGGACTTCGGTTGCGTGCTTCGCTACGAACCGGCGGGCACCAATGCGCTGACCGTCATCCGCGTGGGCGCACACAGCCAGGCGCTCGCGATGGAGCTCGCGATGGACGAGCAGTCTCACATCGACATCGATCAGAACGGACTGTCCCGCTGCGTGCTCGGCCAACTGGTGTACGAGCCGGACATCCTGGAGATCGCGTTCCCGTTCCCGCGGCGGCTGGCGCGCGGCGGCCTGCGCTCGCTGGTCGTGGCGCCGCTGCAGTCGGAGAGCCGCGTGTTCGGCATCCTCGTGGTTGCCCGCCGGTTGCCGCAGGCCTTCAGCAGCGGCGACTGCGAGTTCCTGCGCCAGCTGAGTGCCCATGTGGCGCTCGCCGCCCAGCAGGCCGAGCTGCACGGCGCGCTGCAGCAGGCCTACGACGATCTGCGCCAGACCCAGCAGACCGTGATGCAGCAGGAGCGCCTGCGCGCGCTCGGCCAGATGGCCAGCGGCATCGCCCACGACATCAACAATGCCATCTCGCCCGTGGCGCTGTACACCGAGAACCTGCTCGAGCGTGAACCCCATCTGAGCGAGCGCGGGCGCGGCCACCTGGTGACCATCGCACGCGCCATCGACGACGTGGCCGCGACGGTGGCTCGCATGCGCGAGTTCTACCGCCAGCGCGAGCCCCAGTTGCTGCTCACGCCGGTGCAGTTGAATCCGCTGGTGCAGCAGGTGGTGGACCTGACCCAGGCACGCTGGAGCGACATGCCGCAGCGGCGCGGCATGGTGATCCGCCTCGGGATCGAGCTGGCGCCGGACCTGCCCGCCGTGCTGGGCGTCGAGAGCGAGGTGCGCGAGGCGCTGATCAACCTGGTCTTCAACGCGGTGGACGCCATGCCCGACGGTGGCGTGCTGACGCTGCGCACGCACGAAGGCGGCACCGGTGCGGCCGCGCGCCACGCGGTAGTGGAAGTCACCGACACCGGCGTCGGCATGGACGAGGACACCCGGCGGCGCTGCCTGGAGCCCTTCTTCACGACCAAGGGCGAGCGCGGCACGGGCCTCGGCCTGGCGATGGTGTATGGCGTCGCTCAGCGGCACGGCGCCGATGTCGACATCGAAAGCACCGTTGGACACGGCACGACGGTGCGCCTGAGCTTCCCCATTCCAGCGACCGAGCCCGCCGCGTCGGCCGCGCCGGCGCCGCCGCAAGCGCCGGCATCGCGGCTGCGCATCCTGATCGTCGACGACGATCCGATGATGCTCAAGTCGCTGTGCGACACGCTGGAGCTCGACGGCCATGTCGTCGTCACCGCGAACGGCGGCCAGGCCGGCATCGACGCGTTCGGCGCGGCCCGCCAGCCGGACGAGGCTTTCGATATCGTCATCACCGACCTGGGCATGCCCTATGTCGACGGGCGCAAGGTGGCCAGCGCCGTGAAGGCGAGCTCGGAGGCGACGCCGGTGATTCTGCTCACCGGCTGGGGGCAGCGGCTGGTGGCCGATGGCGAGATCCCGCCGCACGTGGACCGGGTGCTGAGCAAGCCGCCCAAGCTGCGCGAGGTGCGCGCAGCGCTGGCCCAGCTGACGCTGCGCGCCAGCCAGGCTGCGGCGGCAGGCGCAACGAAGGAGACACCATGACCGAAGTCATCAAGGCGCGACTGCTCATCGTCGATGATGAAGTGGCACAGATGCAGGCGCTGTGCGACACCTTGGAGGACCATGGCTACCAGGTCCTCGGACGCACCAATGGGGAGGAGGCCCTGGTCGCGCTGCGGCATGCGCCGTTCGATCTGCTGCTGGCCGACCTGATGATGCCGGGCATGAACGGGATCGGGCTGCTGCGCGCGGCACTGGCGATCGACCCCATGCTGGTCGGCATCATCATGACCGGTGAGGGAACGATCGGCACCGCGGTCGAGGCCATGCAGTCGGGTGCGCTGGACTACATCCTCAAACCGTTCAAGCTGAGCGCCATCCTGCCGGTGCTCGGCCGCGGCCTGACGATGCGGCGGTTGCGGCTGGAGAACGCGGCGCTGGAGCAGCGCGTGCGGGAGCATGCGGCCGAACTCGAGGCGGCCAACCGCGAACTCGATGCCTTCACGCGGTCGGCCTCACACGATCTGCGCTCGCCGCTGAACGCCGTCTTGGGGTTTTCCACCCTGCTGGTGAATGAATTCGGCCCGCGGATACCGGTCGAGCAGCGCAACTGGCTGGTCCATATCGAGCGCTCGGCCCAGCACATGTCCCAATTGATCGACGCCCTGATGCGCCTGTCGCACGTTGGGCGGCAGGCCCTGAGCCTGCAGGCCGTGGACGTGGCCTCGCTGGTGCGCGGCGTCGTCGACGATCTGCGCCAGGAGCAGCCGCAGCGTCGCGTGACGCTGCAGTTCGGTGACCTGCCCGAGACCGTGGCCGATGCGTCGCTGCTGAGGCAGCTGTTCGTGAACTTGCTGTCGAATGCCTTCAAGTTCACGCGCAACACGGAGCAGGCCGTGATCGAGGTGGGCTGCGAACCCCAGGGTGAGGAGCGTGTCTTCTTTGTCCGGGACAACGGGCCGGGATTCGACATGACGCGTGCCAACCGCCTGTTCGACGCGTTCCAGCGCTTCCACCGCGCCGACCAGTTCGAGGGCAATGGTGTCGGCCTGTCCATCGTGCAGCGCATCGTGCAACGTCACGGCGGGCGCCTCTGGGCCGAGGCAGCCCCGGGCCGAGGTGCGAGCTTCTTCTTTACCCTCGCAAGGGCGGTCGAGCCCTTGTCGCCAGTGCCGCCGATTTCCGGGTGAACGGCAACCTACCTGCCGCAACGCAAGAAGACCGCACTGCGCCGCGCTTCGGCGTTACCGCTGGCGAAACAGTTCAGCGGTTCAGTGCGTGATGGTGACGACGATGGTGTCGCTGTACAGACCCGGCGCCAAGTACTGACCCGGCGGGATGGCGCCATACACGGTGTACTGCCGGTTCGTGGAAGTGCCGAGGATGGTCGCCAGGGCCTGAATACTGTCGGCCACCGTGTTCCAGACCGTGCTGCGGTTGCTGTCGGTGTAGAGGTTGTAGCTCAATGAGCCGCCGCTGCCCAGCAGCTTGCGGTCGGCCACTGTGCCGCCGGTGCCGGCACTCAGGCTGACCGTATACGACAGGGTGGTCAGCAATCCGACGCCGAAGACCGTGCCCGTGATGTCGATCGTGCTCGAGAGGTCGGACGCACCGGCCGGCGCGTTCGGGTTGTAGGTGCCGAAAGCCAGCGCGGTCGCCGTGACGGTCATGCTGCACGTCACCAAGCCGAGGGCGGTGCAACTGGCACGGGCCTCGTCGGCCAGCAGTGGACCTGCCAGCGCCAGCGCCGTGGCCAGCCAGCGCAGCCGGGGAATCAGCGGGCCGGGCGCGGTGCTGTCTCGGCGACGGGTGCGCATGTGTACGGCCCCCATGAAGGAAGCACCGACGCGGCGGTGACATCGTCCAGCGCGAAGCTGCAGTGGCCACCGCGCCAGCGCGCCTCGAATCGCTCACCGGCGCGCGGGCTTCTGATCATCACGGCGCCCTGGTAGCCGGACATCAGCGGAGCGGCCCGCGTCGCGCTGCGCAGGTCGATGCCGGGAGGCAGCGGGCTGCCGTCCGGGAGCAGCACGGTCAGGGTGGCAAGCGTGTCCCGGGAAATGTCGAACGCGGCCATGGCCACGCCCCGGTCGCGCGGCACGACGAAGATCACGTCGTTGCGCACCTCGATCTCGATCGGCAGGTCGCCGTTGTCGATGCTGATGCGGTTCGGTTCGTACGCACGCAGCCCCGAGACGATCACGCGGCCCTCGCTGTCGGTGATGGCCCAGGGCTGGTTTTCGCGATAGACCTGGACGCCCGCCGCTCCCGGCACGGTCACGAGTGCAAACGCATCGTTCGACTGACGGGTCGCGAAGGAAACTCCTCCGACATGGCCGAGCGCCCCGCTGGCGCGCAACCGCAGCCCGTTGTCGCCGAAGCGGTGAGCGACATCGGCGGCGACCATGCCGTACCGGCCGCGCCAGTCCAAGCTGGCTTCGGCGCGATCGGTGTCGCCTTGGGCGGCGCGCAGCCGGTAGCCGTAGCCCGAGTCGGCGGGTGGCGCCTGGCTGAACTCGGCGGTGTTGGTGGTGCGGCCGTTGTCACGCTGCGAGGAGAGGAATGCGCTCTGGCGTTCGCCGAGCGGCACGGTGAGCGTGGCACCGACGCTGGGGGTCGCGCGCTGCCCGTTCTGCGTCGTGCGCGCCACGTAGGTGCTGAGCCAGGCTCGATCGGCGATGGCGATCGACCAAACAGCCGACATCACACCGGCGCGCTCGCCCGAGTTGTAGCGCAGCAGCGTATAGCTGCCGCCGAGCGAGCCGAACTGCTTGAGAGAACGTCCGGCGAACATCTGGCTCTGAGCCGAGACGTGCATTGGACTGTCCTGCCAGCCGATCTGGGTAAAGTCGCGGCTCGCGACCTGGCGGCTCGCGGCGAAGTTCCAGTCACCGCTGCTGCGCGCATAGGCAGCGCGCGCGAGCAAGCCGCTCCCGTCGTCGGCCGATCGGCTCGCAGCGGCATGCAGGCCGAATTCGCCGAGTGTCGCCCACACCCATTGCAGTCCGGCGCCGGCGGTCTGGCTGCGCGCGCCGGCTTCGGCATGCAGCTCGAGCGTGGCCGCGTCGTTCAGACCCTTGCGCCAGTTGCCTGCGGCGAAGGGCCGTCCGTAGTCGAAACTGCGCTCTCCGTACTGCAGCCGGTTCCAACCGAACTCGACCGAGTAGTCGGAAAGGTCTTCGCGCAGCAGGCCCGGGCTCACGTAGTAAGGCATGGTCACGGTGCGCTGGACGCCGAAGGCGTCGGTCACCGCAAAGTGCATTTCGCCCGCGCCGGTGAGCACCGGCACGTCACTGATCGCGAACGGCCCTTGATCGACCTGGCCTTGGTAGCGCAGCGTGTCGTTGACATACACCTCGATCGCCGAAGGCACGGCCGACCCACCGTGCAGCGTGGGTGTCGGGTAGCTGATGTAGCCGGCCTGCAGTCCGAAGCGGGTACCGAACTGCAAGCCGCCGAAGCGCAACGGTGAGGACCAGGCCGCGCTGCGCGAAATGGCATCGCCGACTGTCAGGCGGGTCAGGCGATCCGGGGCGTCGATGCGCCACGCGGTATCGAGCCTCGTGGTACGCCGGTCGTTGCCGAAGGCGGTCTGACCAGCGATCAAGCTGCTCGCCAGCCCCCCCCAGTCGCCTGAAGCCGCCGCATCGAAGTAGCTCGACACCGTGTTGCCTCGCCGATCATTCTGCAGGGCCACGTCATAGTTCAGAAACAGGCCGAACGCCGCGTCGGACAGCGGTGCGCGCGGCCGTGCAGGCGCCTGAATCCTGCTGGGGACAAAGGCTTCGGACGGCGCGTAGATCAGCGCGGTCTGGCTGCTTTCTTCGAGCACGACACGGACGCCGGGCAGCTTGTTCAGGTCGTGGTACTCGATGCCGTCGCGCTGCAAGACAGGCGAGGCGGGCACCACCAGTCGCCAGGCTTCGAGATCGGGCCGCCCGAACAGCAACTGCGTTCCGCGCCGCAAAATGTGCCCCACCGCCTCCGGTGCCTGGCCATTGATGCGCACGTCAAGAATCACCGGTTGCGCCTCGTCGGCCGACAGGCCGGGTTCGCCCTGAGCCCATGCCGCCTGAAGCGTCAGCACCACCGAGCAGGCCCACCGGCTAATGCACCGCAGTGTCCGCACGGGGCACCCGCAGCAGCACCGCAGGCAAAGGCGACGGCGCATCGCTGGCAGGCTCCAGAAGCAGGGGAGTGTCCGGCGGGAATGCGGACAAGTCGAGCGCGATGCCGGCCGACTGGCCCGCCAGCACGTACCGGGAGAGATTCTTGCGCAGCTGTTCGTCGCCCTCTTCGCGCCGCAGCACGAGTCGCGTCAGCTGAAGATGCTGGGTGCCGCGGTTGTCGATCGACAGCAGGTGCGTGGCGCCGTCCGGCGCGGCCGGCGCGATGGACACGAGGCGCCACTGCAGGTCCTGGCGGGCGGTGATCGCCGGCACGAACACCGGCAAGCCGATGCGCAGCAACGTCTGCAACCGCGCACCACCACCGGCGTCCTGCGGCAGCGCCTGGTCGCCCGGCAGCTGCTGCAGGAACACGCGATAGCTGCGCTCCGTGTCGGTGGGCGGTACCTGCAACCCGAGCCGCACGATCTGCTGCCCTCGGCCCGGCACGCGGAAGATCGACGGATTGACCAGCACGTCTCTCGTGGGCTCGTACACATCTTCGCCGTTGCGTTGCGACCAGGCCAGCACTTCAACCTGCACGGCCACTTCAGTGTTGTCGCTGTTGCCGAGCGTGAGCGAAGCCACCCGGTGGTCAGACGTCAGCACCACCCGCAACGGCGCCACGTGCAGGCTGGCGGCTCGTGCGTCGCCGCAGGCCGCTGCGAGCAGGGGGAGCAACAAGGCCGCCATCCACCGCCGCGCACTCTGCTTCATGTCGTACCTCAGTAGGTGAGCAACAGCACGATGGTGTCGGCGTAGTCGGTCGCCGGCCCGGCCGCGTACTGGCCGGCGGGAATCGCACCATAGATGGTGAAGGGCTGGGTGCTGCCCGTGCCCGTGTAGTCGCTGGCGCTGACGCTGTTGTCCCAGTTGGTGGCGTAACCACTGTCCTTGAACAGCCCGTAGCCCAGCGTGTTGTTGCCGACTGCGGCGGTAGCACTGGTCATCAGGCGATTGGTCACGCTGGCACCTGTACCGGTGCCAGCGTTCAGGCCGACCGAATAGGCCGTGCCCACGGTGCACGTCACGTTGAAGGTTGTCGTGCCGGTGGTCGGTGTCGGCGTCGAGGGCGTGTACGCGCCGAAGGCCAGGGTGGCCGGGGTCGATACCGCGCACGCCTTGAGCACGGTGGCTGTGACCTGAAAGGTCGCCGTGGCGGTCAGCGCATGTGCTGGTTGCAGGTCGAGGGCGGCCAGTGCGGCCACGGCTGCGATCCCGAGGAAGTGGCGGGATGGCAAAGTACGCAAGCGCATGATTTGTCTCCTTTGTTTTCTACGGTGCTTTGCCGGATGGAAGCAATGTCGACACATTGCCCAGAATGAGCCGTGCGAAATTCCTTGCGATTTGTCGTTCTGTTGACAATTCGACGCAAACTGTGAACTAGCGCCGGTATCGCTTGCGTGGTACCCGCAGCCTGTCTCGCGGTTCGCATCTGGCCGGCGACCGCTATCTCGGGGACATCATGACCACTGCAAAAAAGGACAAGGTGCATGGCACCGCCCCGGAGGGAAACAAGGCCTTCACCGGGGCCGAGTTGCTGGCGGTGTTCTCAGCCGTTGTTGCCGGTGGGAAGTCCGCACAGGAAGCCGTGAAGCTGATCGCTCCGCTGATCAAGGGGGATGTGACGCTGCTGGTTCAGGTGCTGCGCGGCGGGACGAAGGACGGCAACCATCAGGTGAGTTTTCGGTTGACGAACCCGACGGCGCACGGCGTCTACCTGCAGCGTGTTTCTCTCGTGTCTCCGGAGAGCGTGCCCGTTGCTGTCATGCAGTACCAGTCCGGACAGATCGGTCTGGGCGGTGGGGCGGGGCATCTCGTTGCCTTGACGCTTCCGGGCTTCATCGAGCCGGGGGCCAGTCTCGATATCCGGTGCCTGTTCGATGCCGCCGAGACCAGGAAGCGGATATTCAACAAGGGCTTCGGCAAGATCAAGTTCACCTGCGACGCGATGACGGCGATGGACCCGTCCGACACCGTCGTCGGCTTTCTGATCAGAGAAGAAGCGCTGTGAGCGTCTCGATCCTTCGGCCGCTCACCGTGGGGAAACATCTGCCGCACGTGGACCGGTCTGCGCGGAGACGACGGGCCGGTGGTGGCGATCACCGACGTGTGCGACCAGGCGCGAGCGTGGACTGACGCGCCTCTCTCGCCCTGCCAGGACGACCCTGACGGGTTCTGCGAGCGCCGACGTAAACAGCACCCGCCGCTGCGGCAATGGCGATGCGCCAGACCGGCAACCGATATCGACAGCGAATCGCAACGGGAAGCCTGCAGCGCCTTGCGCTTCATGTGCGTCCACGCTGGCTGATTCCTGCGGCGTAGAAGTCTCACCGCAAGCCGTCAGGCCGGAGAGCATGGCAACTGCAAGCAGCAGGACCAATGCAAGCCACAACTGGGGGCGTGATCTCATGGTTTTGTCCTTCGCTCGACCGCTGCGAGGCAACGCGAGCATGGCCGCACATCGGGCCGGCTGAGGTCAACTGCGTGCAATTGCGCAAAGGTCGTGGATCAGTTCGTCCACCGTACATCGCCCGACGCCATGGTTTTTCGCCATCTGACTTGGCGACGGGCAGATCACCATCTGCGCGTGAACTGAAGCGGACAGATACTGACCCAAAGCGACCGCGTCCAATGCACAGCGGAGGTGAAGCTCCTCCCACCTGTCCGGCTCTCGCTCCTCTTGTTTGATGTGAAGCAGTGCCTTTGCAATGGCAAACTGCGCCGCTTCCTTCATCTCCCGCCCGGATTGATCCGGATCTTTGCCTGTCAACGGTTCTCTCGCCACAACCGCCCTTTCGAAGAGCCGGGTGAAGAGTGAGCGGGGTCGGGTGTCGTGTGTCAAAGCGGTCATGGCTTGCATCCTCTTCGGTGAGCACGCCAAGAGGTGTGCTGGACGGGTAGGGCACGTAGACAGCCTAATGCGCGCAACGCAAATAAAAAGGGCCCGCACGCGCAAAGCGCGCCGGACCTACGCCGCCACGGCATGTCCTCCTACGATGGGGCTGACGACGTCCATTGATATCCCCCTCCAGTCGGATGCTGGGCCGTTGTCAAAGCGGAAAACCACCCCGAACGGCGCGGGAAATTTGCCCTGCTTTCGAGGCTGCCTCGAAAAAATCAGCGCAGGCAGAACGCACCGGCTACCGCGGGCAAAGTTCCCTGTGGAAATGGTCTGCTGTCATGTTCAATGACGATGGCAATTGACCTGTCAACCAATCAGAAGGAGATATTTCAGATGACCACCTATCATTTCGATGATCACGCCATTCACTGGAATCGCTTTGGCGACTTCGTTCCCGGTTTTCACTACACCATCCTCGATGTGGACGAGAAAAGCCGGGTCGTCGACGTGCTGTTCAGGTTGCCTGCCAACGAGCAAATCGTTCTGCACCGTCATCGGGTTCTCAACCACACCTTCGTCGTACAGGGGGAACACCGACTTTATGAATCCGATGGCGGCCTGCGTGAGACCCGGTTGACAGGGAGCTACACCGTCTCACCCGCCAGCGAAAAACCCCATCGGGAAGGGGGTGGAGAACAGGATGCCATCGTCTTCTTCAGTATTCGGCCCAGTGATGACGAAGTGCTCTACGAACTCCTCGATGACGCACTCAATCCGATCGGAACGATCACCTTCCAGACGCTGGTGGAGCTCTATCAGGCTCAGCGGGCGAGTACCCCGGGCTGAGAGCGGTTTCGCAGGCAAGCCTCTGACCGCCTTCGCAACATCGTCCGGAATCTCTCGTCAACGGTTCACGTCGATCACCACGCGCCCGCGCACCTTGCCCGACAGGATGTCATGAGCCGCGGGGATAGCCTGCTGGAGTCCGAGGACCTGCGTCACCGCATCGAGTTTTTCCACGTCGAGATCGCGGGCCAGCCGCTCCCAGGCCTCGGCCCGCAGGTCGTACGGGGCCATGACCGAGTCGATACCGCACAGCGTGATGTTGCGCAAGATGAACGGCAGCACGGAGGTGGGGAAGTCCAGGTCCTGCGCGAGACCGCAGGCCGCCACCGTGCCGCGGTACCTGATCGAGGCGCACACGTTGGCGAGGGTCGCACTGCCGACGGTATCGATCGCCCCGGCCCATTTCTCCTCCCCTAGCATTTCGCCGGGGCTGGCCAGCGCCGCCCGGTCGAGGATCTGGTTCGCCCCGAGTCGCTTGAGGAAAGCCGCCTCTTCGAGCCGGCCCGTCGAAGCCGCGACATCGAACCCCAGCTTGGCCAGCACGGCGATGGAAATCGTGCCCACGCCGCCGGCGGCGCCGGTGACGAGGATCGGCCCCTGGTCCGGCCGCACGCCGTGCCGCTCGAGTGCCAGCACGCAGAGCATCGCGGTGTAGCCAGCCGTGCCGATGGCCATCGCGTTCAGGGTGGAGAACTGGCGCGGCACCGGGATGAGCCATTCACTCCTGACGCGCGCCTTCTGGGCCAGACCGCCCCAGTGGCTGTCGCCAAGGCCGTAGCCGTTGATCAGCACCTTGTCGCCCGGCTTGAAGCGTGGGTTCGTGCTCGACTCCACCGTACCGGACAGGTCGATCCCGGGCACCATCGGCCAGCTTCGCACCACCGGGAACCGCCCGGTGATCGCCAGCCCGTCCTTGTAGTTGATGGTGGAGTATTCGACCGATACGAGGACATCGCCTGGCGGCAAGCTGTCCTCGGAGAGGTCTCTCACTTCGGACAGGACGGCGGTATCGGTCTTCTGCAGGAAAACAGCGCGAAACATGGGGACTCCTCCGGTAGCGGAAAGCGGCCAAGGCAAGGCTTCTCGAACTGAAGCCGTGGCTTGCGGACAGGGCCGAACTATCTACGCTCATGCCTGTATTCGAGGTCTTGCGTGACCCCGTGCGCCTGATCCGCGGATGAGTGGAGGACTCCCCGTCGAAGATGCTACTACCCTGGGCCATCCTGTCCAGCGGGAGTAAGCTCACAAGCTGTTGCAATCAACGGGGTGCTTCAGATGGCTTCGTACAGTTCAGGTCCACGCCGGCCTCCCGCCAAGCCGATACGCCCGCTGTCATCGCTGGCGGTCGATCTCGACTTGAGTGATCCGGAGCCGAGCGACGAGGGTGACTGGATCGATTCGACCTTCGAGCTGCGCAGCGGCTTGACGGTGATCGAGCACCCGATCGACACGCTGCCGGGCGAGTTGCAGGACGCCTTCAAGAAGCGCTGAGTCGCGGGCCGCGCAGGCACGCGACCCTGCGGTGGCGTCAGCAGCGGCGGTCGGAGTTCCGCCGCTGGGTCCTGCGCTGATCGGCCGCGGCCACGCCACGGGGCCGACGCTCGCGATCCACCGTCTGCTGAATCAGCACTTCCAGCTGATCGCTGGCCAGGCTGTCCAGCGGTCGCTCGCACACGTCGAGCCCGCATTTCAGATCGAACGACGAAGCCAGCCAGCCGCTGGCTTCCGTCTCGCTGCCGCCGGCGACGGACGGCTCGGAGGAAGACTCGCCCGCACCGAACGGGCGAGACTTGGCGTTTGACAACGACATCGATACCTCCAGTGGCGCAGGCGACAGCCGGCGATGGGCAAGCTTCGTCGATCTGCGTCGCCAGCGCGTCCCGACGGTGGGGTGGCTCCGATGGGGGAGCCGGGCCGTTGCCGGGTTGCCGACGCGAGCCTGCGTGCGTCACAGGGCGTGGGCTTGGAGCTGCTCCAGCTTCACGAAGGCGAGCGCGCGCTCGTGGGTGCTCTCCAGCACCACGGGCGGCGCGACCCCGGCTTCCAGGGCCTCTTTCCAGCGCAGTGCACACAGGCACCAGCGGTCGCCCGGTTTCAGGCCGGCAAAGCGCCATTGCGGCCGGGGCGTGACGAGGTCGTTGCCGCGTTCGCGCGAGAACGCGAGGAAGGCGGCCGTGACGCGGGTACAGATCACGTGCGTGCCGCTGTCCTCTGCGGTGGTGTTGCAGCAGCCGTCGCGGGAATAGCCGGTCAGGGGGTCGAAGGAGCAGGCGCGCAGCGCGTCGCCGAGCACGTTCAGCGCCATCGGGCCGTTCACTTCGCGGGCACACCCTTGTTGAGCAGGGCCATCGCGGTGCCGATCAGCGCCGAGACCTCGCTCATGTTGCCGGGCACGATCATGGTGTTGTTCTTCTGTGCGAGCTGGCTGTAGGCCTCGACCGCGCGCTCGGCCACCTTCAGCTGCACGGCCTGCTCGCCGCCGGGCTCGCGGATCGCCGCGGCAATCTGGCGGATCGCGCCTGCCGTGGCTTCGGCCACCGCCGTGATGGCCGCGGCTTCGCCCAGGGCGTTGTTGATCTCGGCCTGCTTCTCGCCCTCGGAGCGGGCGATGAAGGCCTCGCGCTCGCCGGTGGCGATGTTGATCTGCTCCTGGCGCCGGCCCTCGGAGGCGGCGATCAGCGCGCGCTTCTCGCGCTCGGCGGTGATCTGCGCCTGCATCGCATGCAGGATCGCGGCCGGCGGCGTCAGGTCCTTGATCTCGTAGCGCAGCACCTTGACGCCCCAGTTCAGCGCCGCCTCGTCGAGTGCGTTGACAACGGCGGCGTTGATGGCATTGCGCTCCTCGAAGGTCTTGTCGAGTTCCATCTTGCCGATCACGCTGCGCAAGGTGGTCTGCGCCAGCTGGGTGATCGCGACGATGTAGTTCGAGGCGCCGTAGCTGGCGCGCATCGGATCGGTGACCTGGAAGTACAGGATGCCGTCGACCGTGAGCTGGGTGTTGTCGCGGGTGATGCAGACCTGGCTCGGCACGTCCAGCGGGATCTCCTTCAGCGAGTGCCGGTAGGCGAGCCGGTCGACGAAAGGCACGAGGAAGTTCAGGCCGGGCACCAGCGTGGTGTGGTACTTGCCGAGCCGCTCGACGACCCAGGCGCTTTGTTGTGGTACGACCTTGATCGAGCGGGCGATGAAGATGGCGGCGATGAAGAAAAGGACGATGGCGACAAATTCCATGGAGTGTCTCGGGAAAGGGCTGTTTCAGCGGACCAGCAGCAGGCGGCTGCCATCGATGGCATGGATGACGTGCTCGCCGGGAGCGGGCGCGCCGTCGCCGGCGTAGCGCACACTCCACTGCGCGCCGCGGTAGTGAACGGTGGCCGAGCCGTCGGTCTGCCATTCGCTCACGTGCACGCGCTCGCCGATGTCGAGGTTCACGTCGCGGTTGGCGCCGGCCGGCGTTGCCGGCGGTTGGCGCAGGCGCCGCAGGTGCCAGGCGATCACCGCGCCGCCACCGACCAGCGCCGCAGCGAGCAACTGGGCGCTGAAGCCGAGGCCGGCGTGCGCGGCGAGGGCCGCGGCCCCGAGCCCCAGCGCGAGCATCAGCAGGTAGAAGGTGCCGGTGGTGAGTTCAGCGGCGATCAGCGCGCCGCTCGCGATCCACCACCAGGTGGCGGCACTCCAGTCCATCGGGGGCTCCTTGGTGCGGGCTTGCGCCTGATGAAGATGTTGCGTTCAGTGTACGACGCGGGTTTTCACGCCCGGGGACATCAGGGGCGCACGGGTGAAGCCCTAAACTCCGCGCTTCCTTGAGCGGGGTGGTCCCGCCAGCGCCCGCCGGAGGCTCCGAGATGCTGCATTTTCGTTTTCCCATCGTCATCATCGACGAGGACTTCCGCTCGGAGAACACCTCGGGTCTGGGCATCCGCGCGCTGGCCGACGCCATCGTGAAAGAGGGCTTCGAGATCCTCGGCGTCACGAGCTACGGCGACCTGAGCCAGTTCGCGCAGCAGCAAAGCCGCGCCAGCGCCTTCATCCTGTCGATCGACGACAACGAGTTCACGCACGACGGCCCCGAACTCGCGCCGGCGGTCGTGAACCTGCGCCAGTTCATTCGCGAGATCCGCCGCAAGAACCTCGAGATCCCGATCTACCTGTACGGCGAGACGCGCACCTCGCAGCACCTGCCCAACGACGTGCTGCGCGAGCTGCACGGCTTCATCCACATGTTCGAGGACACGCCGGAGTTCGTGGCGCGCCACATCATCCGCGAGGCCAAGAGCTACCTCGACGGGTTGGCGCCGCCGTTCTTCAAGGCGCTGGTCGACTATGCGCAGGACGGCTCCTACTCCTGGCACTGCCCCGGCCACAGCGGTGGCGTGGCCTTCCTGAAGAGCCCGGTCGGGCAGATGTTCCACCAGTTCTTCGGCGAGAACATGCTGCGCGCCGACGTCTGCAACTCGGTCGACGAGCTCGGCCAGCTGCTCGACCATACCGGCCCGGTGGCGCAGAGCGAGCGCAACGCGGCGCGCATCTTCAACGCTGACCACTGCTTCTTCGTCACCAACGGCACCAGCACCAGCAACAAGATCGTCTGGCACCACACGGTGGCGCCGGACGACGTGGTGGTGGTGGACCGCAACTGCCACAAGTCCATCCTGCACGCGATCATCATGACCGGCGCGGTGCCGGTCTTCCTGCCGCCGACGCGCAACCACCTCGGCATCATCGGCCCGATCCCGAAGGCCGAATTCGAGCCGGCGGCGATCCGCAAGCGCATCGCCGCCAACCCGCTGCTCGCGCACGTGGACCCGGCGACCGTCAAGCCGCGCATCCTCACGCTCACGCAGAGCACCTACGACGGCGTGCTCTACAACACCGAGACCGTCAAGGGCCTGCTCGACGGCTGGATCGACACGCTGCATTTCGACGAGGCCTGGCTGCCGCACGCGGCCTTCCACAAGTTCTACGGCAGCTACCACGCCATGGGCAAGAGCCGCCCGCGGCCGAAGGAGGCGGTGGTCTACGCGACGCAATCGACCCACAAGCTGCTGGCCGGCCTCAGCCAGGCCTCGCAGGTGCTGGTGCAGGACGCGCAGAACACCAGGCTCGACAGGCACCTGTTCAACGAGGCCTACCTGATGCACACGTCGACCTCGCCGCAGTACGCGATCATCGCGAGCTGCGACGTGGCCGCCGCGATGATGGAGCCGCCCGGCGGCACCGCGCTGGTGGAGGAGAGCATCCAGGAGGCACTCGACTTCCGCCGCGCGATGCGCAAGGTCGACAAGGAGTTCGGCAAGGACTGGTGGTTCAAGGTCTGGGGCCCGGACAAGCTGGCCGAGGACGGCATCGGCAAGCCCGAGGACTGGATGATCAAGGCCGACGCCAAGTGGCACGGCTTCGGTCCGCTGGCCGAAGGCTTCAACATGCTCGACCCGATCAAGTCGACCATCGTGACGCCGGGGCTGGACGTGGCCGGCAAGTTCGCCAAGACCGGCATCCCGGCCTCCATCGTCACCAAGTTCCTGGCCGAGCACGGCGTGATCGTCGAGAAGACCGGGCTGTACTCGTTCTTCATCATGTTCACGATCGGCATCACCAAGGGCCGCTGGAACACGATGGTAACGGCGCTGCAGCAGTTCAAGGACGACTACGACAAGAACGCGCCGCTGTGGCGCATCCTGCCGGAGTTCTGCGCCCAGCATCCGCGCTACGAGCGCCTGGGCCTGCGCGACCTCGCACAGAGCATCCACGAGGCCTACGTGAAGGGCGACATCGCGCGACTCACGACCGAGATGTACCTGTCCGACCTGCAGCCGGCGATGAAGCCCAGCGAAGCCTACGCCCACATTGCGCACCGCAAGACCGAGCGGGTCGAGATCGAGGCGCTCGAAGGGCGCATCACGACCTCGCTGCTGACGCCTTATCCGCCGGGCATTCCGCTGCTGATCCCGGGCGAGCGCTTCAACAAGAAGATCGTCGACTACCTGCGTTTCACGCGCGACTTCAATCACCGCTTTCCCGGCTTCGACACCGACGTGCACGGTCTGGTCGAAGTCGAGATCGAAGGCGACGGTGGGCCGCGGCGCTACTACGTCGACTGCGTGCGCGACTGAGCCCCGCCACCGGCGGTGCGAAGCCGGGCCGTCGGGCATCCGGACCGGGACGACGCCTGGCCGTTCGCTGCGCGTCATGGTGCAGAACCATGCGCTCCAATTGCTGACGATGGATCGCGATCCCGGCGCTCTCGCCGGCGGGGCAGCGCGTCGCGGCAGCGGGGCTCGTGGATCCGCCGCGCGGCTGGGCCTTTGCCGGCCGCCGGCTCACAGGAGCGCGCGCGATGCGCCGAGCAGCGCCGGCGAGGTCGGGCTCTGGATGACGAACACCGGGATGGCGGCCAGATAGGGAGCGAAGCGGCCCTTCGCTTCGAAGCGCGCACGGAAGTCGGACCGTTCGAGCGCATCGGCGATCTGCGGCACGATGCCGCCGCCGACATAGATCCCGCCGCGCGCCCCGAGCGTCAGCGCGAGATTGCCGGCCACACAGCCGAGGAAGCCGAAGAACATCTCCAAGGCCTCGACGCTGTGGGCATCATGGGCCGCGATGGCACTTCGGGTGACGAGTGCGCCGGTGAGGCCGGCCGGTGCGGGCTTGCCATCGAGCCGACAGAGCGTCTCGACCAGCGAGACCAGCCCCGGTCCCGACACGGCCCGCTCCGCGGAGGCGTGGCCGAAGCGCCGGTGCAGCGCCAGCAGCACCGCGTTCTCGCGCTCGGTGGTCGGGCTCAGCGTCACGTGGCCGCCTTCGCCCTGCAGCGGCACCCAGCGGTCCAGGCCGGGCACGGGCAGCAGGCCGGAAACACCGAGCCCGGTGCCCGGCCCCACCAGGCCGATCGGGGTTTCGGGCACGGCCGCAACGCCCCCCACCTGGCGCAGCTGGTCCGGCGCCAGGACCGGCAGGGCCAGCGCGAGCGCGGTGAAGTCGTTGACCACCTCCAGCCGCGCGAAGCCCAGTGCACGCCGCAACCCGGCGATCGAAAACGACCAGGCGTGGTTCGTCATCTGCACCCGGTCCCCGGTGATGGGGTTGGCGATGCCGATGGCACACCAGGGCGGGGCCGTCCGCTGCAGATCGGCGAGGTAGCGGCGCAGCGCCAGCTCGAGCGAGGGGTGGTCGCGCACGGGATAGCTGCGCACATCGGTCAGCGGCGCGTCGGCGTCGTCCTGCCAGGCGAAGCGGGCATTCGTGCCGCCGATGTCGGCCAGCAGACGGGCGGCTTTTTCCACGGAGGCTAGTGTGCACGCCACCCGGGACATTTCGCCGTGCCGCTGCGGGGTGCGGGTCGCCATCCGCCGCACGGGTGCCTCCGGCCGTCGGCGGGCAGGTGCGTGCCCGAGGCGCCGACGCGCTGGCCGGGTCAGCCTTCGCTCAGCGCGGCACCACCGCCCATCACCCGGCTGAAGCCGGCATCGACATAGGTGATCTCGGCCGTCACGCCGGCCGCCAGGTCACTGAGAAGGAAGGCCGCGACGTTGCCGACGTCGTCGATCGTGACGTTGCGCCGCAGCGGCGCATTGCTCTCGACCAGCTCCAGGATCTTGCCGAAGCCCTTGATGCCCGAGGCGGCCAGCGTCTTGATCGGGCCGGCCGAGATGCCGTTGACGCGCACGCCCCTGGGGCCGAGGCTACCTGCCAGGTAGCGCACGCTGGCTTCGAGCGACGCCTTGGCCAGACCCATGGTGTTGTAGTTCGGCACCACGCGTTCGGCGCCGAGGTAGGTCAGCGTCAACAGGGCGGCCTGCGGCGCCAGCAGCGGCGCGGCGGCCTTGGCCATCGCCGGGAAACTGTAGGACGAGATGTCGTGAGCGATGCGGAAGGCCTCGCGACTCAGGCCGTCGAGAAAATCACCCGCGATCGCCTCGCGGGGCGCGAAACCGATCGAATGGACGAAGCCGTCGAACTGGGGCCAGGTTTCCCCGAGCTGCTTGAACATCGCCTCGATCTGGGCATCGTCGGCCACGTCGCAGTCGAAGAGGAGCGTGGAGTCGAACTCCCTCGCGAAGTCGGTGGTCCGCTCCTTGAAACGTTCGCCGACATAGCTGAACGCCAGCTCGGCGCCCTCGCGCCGGCAGGCGCGGGCGATGCCGTAGGCGATCGAGCGGTTGGACAGCAGTCCGGTGATCAGCAGCCGCTTGCCGGCAAGAAAGCCCATGTCGTGTCTCCATCCGCACTGTTTTCAGCCTGAAATTCTGGCACGGCGCGGTGCCTCCGGAGCGCTCTTGACACCCCAGTCTCTTGTCGGTACTGCGTGCTCCAGCTACAATCGACCCTCGCTAGACCAGATTTCGCTAAACAGAAATTGGGCCGGAGACTCCAGCCCTTTTTTTTTGCTCGATTCTTTTTTGCAGTCCATTGGAGCGGGTTTCACCCCAGGGTCGTCCAGACGATGAGTTGGCAGGCAGCCGTTGAAAAGACCGTGACCGGTTTCGGTTACGAGTTGGTGGAATGCGAGCGCAGCTCGCAGGGGCTGCTGCGTGTGTTCATCGACCGTGTTCCGGGGCAGGCCTACGACAGCGGTGCGGGCGACTTCGTGACGGTCGAGGACTGCGAGAAGGTGACGCGCCAGTTGCAGTATGTGCTCGAGGTCGAGGGTTGCGACTACACGCGGCTCGAGGTCTCGTCGCCCGGCCTGGACCGGCCCCTGAAGAAACCGGCCGACTACGCACGTTTCGCCGGCGAGCGCATCGACATCACGCTGAAGCTGGCCTTCCAGGGACGCAAGAAATACCAGGGCGTGGTGGCCGCCGCCGGCGACGCGTGGGAGCTTCATTTCAACGACGGCAAGGACGATCAGGTCTTGGGATTCACGCTCGAGGAAGTCCGCGAAGCCCGGCTGGTGCCGGTCGTGGATTTCAAGGGCCGCAAGGGCAAGGAGCAAGCCGAGCCCGCGGCACAGGTACCCGGAGGTTACGAACAATGAACCGCGATCTGTTGGACTTTGTGGATGCAATCGCTCGCGAGAAGAGCGTGGAGCGCGACGTGGTGTTCGAGGCCGTCGAGGCGGCGCTCGCCTCGGCGAGCAAGAAGCTGCAGGGCGGCGAGGTCGACATTCGCGTCTCGGTGGACCGCGACACGGGCGAATACGAAACCTTCCGCCGCTGGCTGGTCGTGCCCGACAGCGCCGGCCTGCAGAACCCGGATGCCGAGGAGTTGCTGACCGACGCGCGCGACCGCCTCGAGGACATCGAGGAGGGCGACTACATCGAAGAGGCGATCGAATCGGTGTCGATCGGCCGCATCGGTGCGCAGGCCGCCAAGCAGGTGATCCTGCAAAAGGTGCGCGATGCCGAGCGCGAGCAGCTGCTCAACGACTTCCTGTCGCGCGGCGACAAGATCTTCGTCGGCACCGTCAAGCGCCTCGACAAGGGCGACCTGATCGTCGAGAGCGGCCGCGTCGAAGGGCGCCTGAAGCGCAGCGAGCTGATCGCCAAGGAGAACCTGCGCACCGGCGACCGCGTGCGGGCTTACATCACCGAGGTCGATACCACGCAGCGCGGCCCGCAGATCCTGCTGTCGCGCAGCGCGCCGGGCTTCATGATCGAGCTGTTCCGTCACGAAGTGCCGGAGATCGAGCAGGGCCTGCTCGAGATCAAGAGCTGCGCCCGCGATGCCGGTTCGCGCGCCAAGATCGCCGTGCTGTCGCATGACAAGCGGGTCGACCCGATCGGCACCTGCGTCGGTGTGCGCGGTTCGCGCGTCAACGCCGTCACCAACGAGCTCGCCGGCGAGCGTGTCGACATCGTGCTGTGGTCGGCCGACCCGGCCCAGTTCGTGATCGGTGCGCTGGCGCCGGCCAACGTGCAGTCGATCGTGGTCGACGAGGAAAAGCACGCCATGGACGTGGTGGTCGACGAGGAGAACCTCGCCATCGCCATCGGCCGCGGCGGCCAGAACGTGCGGCTCGCCTCCGAACTCACCGGCTGGCGCATCAACATCATGAGCGCCGAGGAGTCGCAGGACAAGCAGGCCGTCGAGTCGGAGTCGATCCGCAAGCTGTTCGTCGACAAGCTCGACGTCGATGCCGAAGTGGCCGACATCCTGATCGCCGAAGGCTTCACCAGCCTCGAAGAGGTGGCCTACGTGCCGCTGCAGGAAATGCTGGAAATGGACGCTTTCGACGAGGACACCGTCCACGAGCTGCGCACGCGGGCCAAGGATGCGCTGCTGACGATGGAGATTGCCCAGGAAGAGAAGCTCGAGCGCGTTTCGCAGGACCTGCGCGACCTCGACGGGCTGAGCCCCGAGCTGATCGCCAAGCTGACCGAAAGCGGCATCCACACGCGCGACGATCTCGCCGACCTGGCGGTCGACGAGTTGACCGAGCTGACGGGGGTCGCGGAAGACGATGCGAAGGCGCTGATCATGAAGGCGCGCGAACACTGGTTCACCGCCTGAGTCGCCACCTGCACTGCACTTCGCCCCACCGTTCGCACCGATACACCAAGGACACTCCACAATGGCTGTGACTACCGTCGCACAGTTTGCCGCCGAGCTGAATCGCCCGGCCGCGGCGCTGCTCGAGCAGCTTCACTCCGCCGGCGTCGCCAAGGCGTCGACGGACGACGCGCTGACCGAAGCCGACAAGGAGCGTCTGCTCGATTTCCTGCGCTCATCGCACGGGACCGGCAGCGCCGAGCGCAAGAAGATCACGCTGACGAAGAAGTCGACCACCGAGATCAAACAGGCCGACGCTTCGGGCAAGGCACGCACGATCCAGGTCGAGGTGCGCAAGAAGCGCACCTTCGTCAAGCGCGACGACGCGCCGGCGACGCCTGAAGAGGTGGAGGTTTCCGCGCCCGTGATCGACGAGGTCGAGCTGCAGAAGCGCGAGGAGGAAGCCAGCCGCCAGGCCGAGCTGCTGCGCCGCCAGGAGGACGATCTGGCCGAGAAGCGCCGCGTGCGCGAAGCACAGGAACAGGCCGAACGCGAGGCGGCCGAAGCGCGCCAGCGCGCCGCTGCCGAAGCGGCCGCTGCCGCGCTCGCCGCGGCGGCCGCCGAAGCGCCCGCCAAGAAGGTTGAAGCCCCTGTCGCGAACGACAAGCCGCCGGTGACCGTGGCAGCGCCCGCGGCGCCGGCCGAAGCGCCGAAGCCCGCCCTGCGCGTGGTCAAGGCGGCCGACATCGAGGCCGAAGAGAAGCAGAAGGCCGCCGACCTTGCCAAGCGCCGCAAGGCGGCCGAAGACGAAGCCTCGGCGATCCGCGCGATGATGAACGCGCCGAAGAAGGTGCTCGTCGCGAAGAAGCCCGAGGAGCCGAAGCCGGCCGAAGGCATCAAGGGCACGATCCACAAGCCCACGGCCAAGCCGGGTGTTGCCGCGGCGCCAGGTGCGCCGGGGGCTGCCAAGCCGGGCGACAAGAAGTCGGTCAAGTCCGAGAAACTGTCGTCGAGCTGGGCCGATGACGCCGCGAAGAAGCGCGCCGCGCTGCGCGGCGGTGGTGCCCGCCCGGACAACAGCCGCGGCGGCTGGAAGGCGCCGCGCGGCGGCCGACGCGGTGGCGACCGGGGCGACAGCCCGTCGAGCTTCAGCGCGCCGGTCGAGGCCCAGGTCTACGAAGTGCACGTCCCCGAGACCATCAGCGTGGCCGACCTGGCGCACAAGATGTCGGTCAAGGCCTCCGAAGTCATCAAGCAGCTCATGAAGCTCGGTCAGATGGTCACCATCAACCAGCAGCTGGACCAGGAGACCGCGATGATCCTGGTCGAGGAAATGGGCCACAAGGCCTTCACGGCCAAGCTCGACGACCCGGATGCCTTCCTCGAGGAGGACGTGGAGGTGACCGACGTGCCGCTGGAGCCGCGCGCTCCGGTGGTCACGGTGATGGGCCACGTCGACCACGGCAAGACCTCGCTGCTCGACTACATCCGCACCACGCGCGTGGCGGCGGGCGAGGCCGGTGGCATCACGCAGCACATCGGCGCCTATCACGTCCAAACGCCGCGCGGCATGATCACCTTCCTCGACACGCCGGGCCATGAGGCCTTCACGGCGATGCGAGCGCGTGGCGCCAAGGCCACCGACCTGGTGATCCTGGTCGTCGCGGCCGACGACGGCGTGATGCCGCAGACCAAGGAAGCGATCCACCACGCCAAGGCGGCCGAGGTGCCGCTGATCGTGGCGATCAACAAGATCGACAAGCCGGGCAGCAACCTCGAGCGCGTGCGCAGCGAGCTGATTGCCGAGCAGGTCGTGCCCGAGGACTTCGGCGGCGAGTCGCCGTTCGTGTCGGTGTCGGCCAAGACCGGGCAGGGCATCGACGAGCTGCTCGAGCAGGTGCTGCTGCAGGCCGAAGTGCTGGAGCTCAAGGCCCAGGTCGCCGCGCCCGCCAAGGGCCTGGTGATCGAGGCCCAGCTCGACAAGGGCCGCGGCCCGGTCGCGACGGTGCTGGTGCAGTCGGGCACGCTCAAGCGCGGCGACGTCGTGCTGGCCGGCTCGACCTACGGCCGCGTGCGCGCGATGCTCGACGAGAACGGCAAGGCCACCACCGAAGCCGGCCCGTCGATCCCGGTCGAGATCCAGGGCCTGACCGAGGTGCCGCAGGCGGGCGACGAGTTCATGGTGTTGTCCGACGAGCGGCGCGCGCGCGAAATCGCCACCTTCCGCTCCGGCAAGTACCGCGACGTGAAGCTGTCCAAGCAGCAGGCCGCCAAGCTCGAGAACATGTTCGAGAACATGGGCCAGGGCGAGGTGCAGACGCTGCCGCTCATCATCAAGGCCGACGTGCAGGGTTCGCAGGAGGCGCTCGCCGCCTCCTTGCTCAAGCTCAGCACGGCCGAAGTCAAGGTGCAGATCGTGCACGCGGCGGTCGGCGGCATCAGCGAGAGCGACGTCAACCTGGCCATCGCCTCCAAGGCCGTCATCATCGGCTTCAACATCCGCGCCGATGCCGGGGCACGCAAGCTGGCCGAGGGCAACTCAGTCGACCTGCGCTACTACAGCATCATTTACGACGCGGTCGACGAGATCAAGCTGGCGATGACCGGCATGCTGGCGCCGGAGCAGAGGGAAGAGCTGATCGGCACCGCCGAGATCCGCACCGTGTTCGTGGCCTCGAAGATCGGCACCGTGGCCGGCTCGATGGTTACCTCCGGCATCGTGCGCCGCAACGCGCGCTTTCGCCTGCTGCGCGAGAACGTGGTCGTCTACAGCGGCGAGATCGAATCGGTGCGCCGCATGAAGGACGACGTGCGCGAGGTCGCGACCGGCTTCGAGTGCGGCATCAAGCTGAAGAACTACAACGACATCAAAGAGGGCGACCAGTTGGAAGTCTTCGAGATCAAGGAAGTCGCCCGAGCGCTGTAAAGCGGAGTTGGCCTCGTGCACAGACCCCGCCCTCGAAAGTCGGCGGGGTTTGTGCTTGAAGGGGCGGTCCAGGAGCAAAGCATGAAGCACAAGCGCGCCATTCCCAACCGCAGCCTGCGCGTGGCCGACCAGATCCAGCGCGACGTGGCCGAGCTCATCCGCGACCTGAAGGACCCGCGTGTCGGCATGGTCACGGTGCAGGCGGTCGAGGTCACGCCCGACTACGCGCACGCCAAGATCTTCTTCTCGGTGCTGATCGGCAGCCCCGAGGACTGCGCGGCGGCGCTGAACGAGGCCGCGGGTTTCCTGCGCAACGGTCTGTTCAAGCGCCTGCAGATCCACACCGTGCCGACGCTGCATTTCCAGTTCGACCGCACCACCGAGCGCGCCGCCGACCTGAACGCGCTGATCCACCAGGCCAACGCCACGCGGGCGAAGGACGCCGACGATCAACCCGGCACCCAGGAGGACTGACGTGCACCCGGCCCCGTTGACTCGCCCGCCACGCCGTGCGCCGCACGACGTGCGCGAGCCCCGCCCGCCGCGCCGCGCCCTGCACGGCGTGCTGCTGCTCGACAAGCCGCTGGGCTGGTCGAGCAACGACGCGCTGCAGAAGGTCAAGGGCATGCTGCGGGCCGAGAAGGCGGGCCACACCGGCACCCTCGATCCGCTGGCGAGCGGCCTGCTGCCACTGTGCTTCGGCGCGGCCACCAAGTTCTCGCAGGCCAGCCTGGACGCCGACAAGACCTACCGCGCGACGCTCAAGCTCGGCGTCACCCGCGTCGGGGGCGACGGCGAAGGCAAGGTGCTCGAAACGCGCCCGGTGCACTTCGACGAAGCCGCGCTGCACGCCGCCTGTGCCGCCCTCACGGGCGAGACGCTGCAGCTGCCGCCGATGCATTCGGCACTGAAGCACGAAGGCAAGGCGCTGTACGAATACGCCCGCGCCGGCGTCGAGATCGACCGCACGCCGCGCCGCGTCACGGTTCATCGGCTGGTCATCCTGCGCTGGCAGGCTGACGAGCTCGACATCGAGGTCACCGTCAGCAAGGGCACCTACGTTCGCACGCTCGCCGAAGACCTGGGCGCCGCGCTCGGCTGCGGCGCGCACTTGAGTGCGCTGCGCCGCACCGCCAGCGGGCCGGTGAGCCTGGACGACGCCATCACGATCGACGCGCTGCAGGCGCTCGAGCCCGGGCAGCGCGAGCAGCGCCTTCTGCCGCCCGATGTGCTGCTGGCCGACTGGCCGGCGGTGCCGCTGGCCGCCGACGAGGCCGCACGCTTCCTGTCCGGCCTGCGCCGGCGTGTCGAGACCGGCGACTGCACCGCCGTGCGCGTGTACGGGCCCGCCGACGTCTTCCTCGGCAGTGCGCACGTGACGGCCGGCGAACTGATCCCGGGGCGGCTGCTGAGCCCACCCGAAGTGCAGGCGCTGAGCCAGGCCGCAAGCGCCGCACCCTCCACCGAATCCAAGCAAGTGAGCACGACATGACGACCAGTACCAATGCCCGCCAGATCCGCAACGTCGCGATCATCGCGCACGTCGACCACGGCAAGACCACGCTCGTGGACCAGCTGCTGCGCCAGAGCGGCACCTTCCGCGAGAACGAGAAGGTCGCCGAGCGCGTGATGGACAGCAACGACATCGAGAAGGAACGCGGCATCACGATCCTGTCGAAGAACTGCGCGGTCGAGTGGAAGGGCACCCACATCAACATCGTCGACACGCCCGGACACGCCGACTTCGGCGGCGAAGTCGAGCGCGTGCTGTCGATGGTCGACAGCGTGCTGCTGCTCGTCGATGCGGTCGAGGGCCCGATGCCCCAGACCCGCTTCGTCACCAAGAAGGCGCTGGCGCTGGGTCTCAAGCCCATCGTCGTCATCAACAAGGTCGACCGCCACGGCGCGCGCGCCGACTACGTGATCAACGCGACCTTCGACCTGTTCGACAAGCTCGGTGCCACCGAGGAGCAGCTCGACTTCCCGATCGTCTACGCCTCGGGCCTGAACGGCTGGGCCACGCTGACGCCGGGCGAGGTCGGCACCGACCTGGCGCCGCTGTTCGACGCGATCCTGCAGCACGTGCCGCCGCACGAGGGCGACCCCGAAGGTCCGCTGCAGCTGCAGATCTGCTCGCTCGACTACTCGACCTTCGTCGGGCGCATCGGCATCGGTCGCATCAACCAGGGCACGCTCAAGCCGATGCAGGACGTGGCGGTGTTCTCCGGCGAGGACAGCATCCCGTTCAAGGCACGCGTCAACCAGGTGCTGAAGTTCGAAGGCCTGGAGCGCAAACAGGCCGCCGAGGCCGGGCCGGGTGACATCGTGCTGATCAACGGCATCGAGGACATCGGCATCGGCGTCACTCTGACCGACATCGACGACCCGGTGCCGCTGCCGATGCTGGAGGTGGACGAGCCGACGCTGACGATGAACTTCTGCGTCAACAATTCGCCGCTGGCCGGCCGTGAGGGCAAGTTCGTCACCAGCCGCCAGATCCGCGACCGTCTCGACCGCGAGCTGCAGAGCAACGTGGCGCTGCGCGTGAAGGACACCGACGAGGACGGCATCTTCGAGGTCTCGGGCCGCGGCGAACTGCACCTGACCATCCTGCTGGAGAACATGCGCCGCGAGGGCTACGAGCTCGCGGTGAGCAAGCCGCGCGTGGTGTTCCACGAGGTCGACGGCGAGCGCCAGGAGCCGATGGAGCTGGTCACCGCCGACGTCGAAGAGCAGCACCAGGGCGGCGTGATGCAGGCGCTCGGCCTGCGCAAGGGCGATCTCGTGAACATGGAGCCGGACGGTATGGGCCGCGTGCGGCTCGAGTACCGCATTCCGGCGCGCGGGCTGATCGGCTTCTCGAACGAGTTCATGAACCTGACCCGCGGCACCGGGCTCATCAGCAACATCTTCGACGGCTACGAGGCCTACAAGGGCGAGCTCGAAGGCCGCAAGAACGGCGTGCTGATCAGCCAGGACGACGGCGAGATCGTGACCTATGCGCTCGGCAAGCTCGACGACCGGGGCCGCATGTTCGTCAAGGCCGGCGACCCGGTCTACGAAGGCATGCTGGTCGGCATCCACTCGCGCGACAACGACCTGGTGGTCAATGCGGTGCGCGCCAAGCAGCTCACCAACTTCCGGGTCAGTGGCAAGGAAGACGCGATCAAGATCACGCCGCCGATCATCCTGTCGCTCGAGTACGCGGTCGAGTTCATCGCCGACGACGAACTGGTCGAGATCACGCCCAAGTCGATCCGGCTGCGCAAGCGCCACCTGAAGGAGCACGACCGCAAGCGCGCCTCGCGCGAGGCGGCCTGATGCACCGTCAGGACCGATGACGCACGGGCGCGCGGTCACGCTGATGATCGTGGTGACGCTCCTGTGGAGCATCGCCGGCGTCGTCACCCGCCAGCTCGACGCGGCGCGCAGCTTCGAGGTCACGTTCTGGCGCAGCCTGTTCAACGCGCTGGCGCTGGCCGTGGCGCTGAGCGCGATGCGCGGGGCGGCGTTGTGGCGCGGCCTGCTGCGCGCGCCGTGGCCGGTGTGGGTGTCGGGCCTGTGCTGGGCGGTGATGTTCACCGCCTTCATGGTGGCGATCACGCTGACCACGGTGGCCAATGTGCTGGTCACGATGGCGATCGGCCCGCTGATCACCGCGCTGTTCGCGCGGCTCTTCCTGCACCACCGGCTGCCCGCGCGCACCTGGGCGGCGATCGCGGTCGGCGGCCTCGGCATCGCCTGGATGTTCGGCCAGGAGGCGGCGGGTGCCGGCATGTCGCTGGCCGGCACGCTGGCCGCGTTCGCGGTGCCGCTGGCCGCGGCGGCCAACTGGACCGTGCTGCAGCACACCGGCCGTGGCTCCGGTGATCCCGACGAACCGGCCCTGCAGGACATGCTGCCGGCCGTGCTGATCGGGGCGTTGATCTCGGCCGCGGTGACGCTGCCGTTCGCCTGGCCGCTGCAGGCCTCCGGCCACGACCTCGGCCTGCTCTGGATGCTGGGGGCGGTGCAGCTCGCGATCCCTTGCCTGCTGGTGGTGCGCCTGACGCGCGAGCTGCCGGCGCCGGAGATTGCGCTGCTCGGCCTGCTCGAGGTCCTGTTCGGCGTGACCTGGGCCTGGCTGGGGGCCGGCGAGCAGCCGGGGGCGAACACGCTGACCGGCGGCGCGCTGGTGCTCGGCGCGCTGGTGGTCAACGAGGCGCTGGCCTTGCGGCGCCGGCGCTGAAACCCCCGAGCCCCCGCATCGCACTGTGCTGCTAGGCTGGGGGCCCGCAAGGCAGAGGAGGCCACCGATGCAGAAACCCGCACGTTTCCTGGTGTTGATCGAGTCGGGCGGCGCGATGCTGGCGCGGCTGTTCGATGCCGAGCGGCGGCAGCACGCCGAGTTCGACGGTTCGTCGGAAGAGGTGGCGGTCATGACCGCCGGGCTGACGCCCACGCACGACGCCGCGGCGACGGACTGGGACGCGGCGCTGGCCGGACACAACCGCAACGAGCGCCGCGCCGCGCAGGTCTACGCGCTCGACGTCTGAGCCGGGGCGGCCGCTCACGCACCGGGGCCATGCCATGCAAGTGAAGGCGGGTGACGTCAGCCTCGAGGTCGAAATCCACGGGCCGGCGCACGCGGAGCCCCTGCTGCTGATCATGGGCCTGGGCATGCAGCTGATCGCTTGGCGCGAAGGCTTGGTCGAGCAGCTGGTGGCGCGCGGCTTTCGCGTGATCCGCTTCGACAACCGCGACGTCGGCCTGTCTCGGCATTTCGACCACCTCGGCACGCCCAACGTGCTGTGGCAGGGCCTGCGCCATTGCGTGCGCCTGCCGGTGCGCTCGGCCTACACGCTGCGCGAGATGGCGCTGGACTCGGTGGCGCTGCTGGACGCGCTGGGCATCGCCCGGGCGCATGTGTGCGGCGCCTCGATGGGCGGCAGATCGTACGCTGTGATGACTCGGAAGGCTGCCTGCCGCCCAACTTTCTAGGGGGCTACGAACTTCTCAGCGTCGCCGCTTTCTATAGCAGACAGCATTCGGTGATACATAGACAAAATATCGTCGTTCTTCTTCACATCACCGCCAGCCATTTCTTGCAAAGCGCGCTCGAATCTATCTGCATAGCAACTCGGCCCCGTGATGCATAGAAGCGCTAGGTCGGGATCCCCAGCATCGCACGTTAAGCCCAGACCGCAAGGCAGAAGGTAGTAGGCGGCAATGATGGCTGGACCTTCGTTGACGTAGTACTTTTCGCCGTCAAAGTAGGCATAGATCCCGTGATCGTCCTTCGATAAAGAGAGTCTGAGATTGATATCGCTTATGACTATGGGGTCCGCTGTCTCCAAGATTTTCTTTGTTTGCGCCAATCGTGAAGCAACTGTACCGCTCCGGCTCACCTCAATAAACTGATTGACCTCGCTCATCAGCACGTCCGGCCCTTCTTTCTGGCTCATTAGCGCCCTCCGCGAGTAGGCGCTGTACTCGTCTTCGGTAAACTGCGCACATTTGGCCTGCAGAAGATTGAATGCTGCGATTGCCTTGGTGTGGTTTTCAGCAGGAAGCCCTGCTAGATTGGGCTGCCCCTGGGCAAGGAGATCAGTCGAAGCTACGATGGAGGCGCACAAGTCCACAAGAGCACTGGCATAAAAGCGCCCACCGATCTCCGGGTGCTGCCAAGAATCTAGGACGAGTGCTCGCCCGTTTCCCGGAGAACGAAATTTGGCGAGCAACTGCCTTCGTGCGTCGCTCTCTGTCGCGATGACAGGTGAGCGACTTGCGGTGGGTGCCTCCTTGCCCGACGCCCCCCTCACGTTAGACGCTCGAACTGGTACGTGCATGACCTCTGCTGGCCTCGGTACGATGACCGGCGAGTCAGCGGTTTGAGACTGATATCCGGCTATCAGCGCAAACCCGATCACCATTGCAGCCAGCAAAGCTGGTTTCCACTTCATGTCAGCCATACGAGCCCGTTCAACCGTTGGAGATGCATGATGCCTTTGGATTCGGTGCGGTCAAGGAGTTTGGTGCAGGATTGTCGAATAGTTTAACCGATGACGTCGAGTAACCGGGGTTGATCACCCAGACCTCTGAAGCGCCGTCCGCGTACGTCACTTTGAAGCCAGTATACCGTTTGGTATCTATCAAAATACTTATGCCACCGTAAGCGGCTTGGTACATGCCGAATAACCCTCTCGCCACGACTGTATTGAACACATCTGTGGCGGCAAGCCATCTGTCTAGAGTGTCACTTTTGGAAGTGGTTGATTTCGTAGCGGAACTGACCGCAGGGTTGGAGCATATATTGCTCAATTTGATCGCGGTGTATTTGGCATTTTCGATCGCGACACCGAGACTGTTCCACGAACCTGTTGGCATAGTGCTGGGAGATTCCATAAATCCTTGATCCCAACTTCCACCTCCCCATTGAATAGACGTTCCTGTAATCAGCACAGGCTGAAGAACTACACTACCTGATTGAATTTTCGTTTTGGGTATCCAGGTATGTACTGCGGCGCCCGCGGGGGAAGTTAAGGATAAAAAAAGAAGTAGCGTTGCTGGCAGCCTAGGATTTGACAATTTGGTGGCGAAAATTGATCGATAAACTATCGGGAAGAGTGCGCTGAAATTGAGAGGAAGCATTGATATTGTCAAAATTAACTCCTTTTATCTGAGTTGCGATTGCATTTCTTTGATATCGAGAATGGAGTTCACCACAGTACTGGCGTCCGAGGTTGGCAGTCCCTCTTTGTGAGGTTTGTTTGTCAGGAATCAGCAAGAAATACCATATTCTTGGGGGTGATTATTTATCGATTTAGGGATTGCAATTTTTCTTCCGGCGATTGTGACTTTGATAATTTCTTAACGGATTTTCTTATGGGAGGTTATGAATAACAGGAACTACAGTGCTGGCTGAGGCGGCACGCGGCCTGTGACGCATCGGCGCCATCCGCCTTCGGTCCTCGCGCTGGCCAGAAGGTGCTGACTGCGCAGGGCACGATGCCCATGGGACGGAGTTCAATCAGACGCTGTGCACCGACATCAACGGGTTCAGCCTGCACGCCGCCGTACCTGGCGGCACCGACGACCGCCAAGCGCTGGAACAACTGTGCCGCTATATCACCCGCCCGGCACTGGCCAACGAACGCGTGCAATGCAACGCCGCCGGACACGTCGTGCTGAAGAAGCTGAAGATGCCCTGGCACGACGGCACCACGCACCTAGTGATGATCATCGAGAAGGTCCTCACGCATCTAGATCTGCAGGTGCGTGCACCGCCGCGCGCCCCCGCCTGTGGGTGGGCGCTGCAAGGGGCCTGACCATGCCGACCGATCACTGCTCAAGCGGCCCGGCACTCGGGGGTACGGGAATCGGCCGCGCCGGAGCTTTCTGGGACAGGTCGAAGCGCCATGATCGTCAGGATTGACCCGTGGGCGACTCCAATGACCTGCGCATTTCGGCGGGCCATCGACACCTATTCGGCCCCTCCCGCGACTCCGGGTGGCAGCATCAAACCAGCTGAGCGCCGCGGCCCGGGGGCCATAGGCGAAAATATGAGCGTTTGGACTTCCTACCCACTGGCCGCTGTTCGCCGACCGCATCGAGCAGGCGGCGAGCCGGGCTCGCGGATAATTCGGGGATGACGAATTCGTCCCTTATGGCGCTGTCGCCGTGGCGGCTGTCGGTGGCGCCGATGATGGACTGGACCGACCGGCACTGCCGCCACTTCCATCGCCTGATGACCCGGCACACGCGCCTCTACACCGAGATGGTGACCACGGGCGCCTTGCTGCATGGTGACGTGCCGCGCCACCTGGACTTCGGGGTCGAGGAGCATCCGGTCGCGCTGCAACTCGGCGGCAGCGAACCGGAGGACCTGGCGGCCTGCGCCAGGCTCGGCGAGCGCTGGGGCTACGACGAGATCAATCTGAACTGCGGCTGTCCCAGCGAGCGGGTCCAGCGCGGTGCCTTCGGCGCCTGCCTGATGGCCGAGCCGCGGCTGGTGGCTGATGGCGTGAAGGCGATGCGCGACGCGGTGGGCATTCCCGTGACGGTGAAGCACCGCATCGGCATCGACCGGACCGAGAGCTACGACTTCGTGCGCGACTTCGTCGGCACCGTCGCCGCCGCGGGCTGCGAGGTCTTCATCGTGCACGCGCGCAATGCCTGGCTCAAGGGCCTGAGCCCGAAGGAGAACCGCGAGCTGCCGCCGTTGCGCCACGAGTGGGTGTACCGGCTCAAGCGCGACTTCCCGGCGCTGACGATCGTGTTGAACGGCGGCGTCACGACGAACGAGCAGATCGCCGAACACCTGGCGCAGGTCGACGGTGTGATGCTCGGGCGCGAGGCCTATCACCACCCGTGGCTGATGGCCGACTGGGACGCGCACTTCTTCGGCGAGGCACCGCAGGGCCATGACCGTGCCGACATCGAGGCCGCGATGGTGCGCTACATGGAGCACCAGCTGCAGCAGGGCGAGCCGTGGTCGCACGTGTCGCGCCACATGCTGGGCCTGTGGAACGGCACGCCCGGCGCGCGCCGCTGGCGCCAGGTGTGGTCGGACCACCGGCTCAAGGGTGAGCCGCCGGCCCGGGTGTCGGCGCAGGCGCGCCGCAGGCCGGTCGAGGTGGCGATCGAGGCTTGAGAGGCACCGCTTCGTTGCACCCGTTCGTGAGCGTGGGGTCGCCGAGGTTCGAACACAGCGACCCGTCCCAGCGCCGAGCTTTGCCGTTCGACCCTCTGGACAAGACACCGAACACTGCAACGAGCCCCGGCCCGAGCTTCAATCTGCGTTCGAATGCAATGCCGCATCAGGCGTCAGGACGCCACGGGGCGCTGCGCCGGCCAGGTGGCGAGCACCACGCCGGCCAACGCGAGCGCGAATGCCGCGAGCTGTGCAGCGCTGAAATGCTCGCCGAGCAGCAGCACGCCGACCGCCGCCGCGCTGATCGGCAGCAGCACCGTGAAGACGCCGGCCGACGAGGCCGACACATGCTTGAGCCCGGTCATCCACAGCCAGACCGTGACCATGCTGGCAGCGAGCGCGTAGAACAGCAGCAGCACCCAGGTGCCGGGCGCAACGCTCGCGAAGTCGAAGCGCAGGGCCTGCCACAACCCGAACGGCGTCACGATCAGCAGCCCCCACAGGTTGACCAGCGCACTGATGCGGCGCGCGCTCAGCTGGCCAGTGAGCTTCTTGCCGATCACCACGTACAGCGCTTCGCAGAACACGGCACCGAGCAGCAGCGCATTGCCGAGCAGCGAGCTGCCGTCGCCGGCCGCGCTGTGCTTGCCGAGCGACACCAGCGCGATGCCGGCCACCGCGCAGGCGATGCCGCCCGTCACGCGCGGGGCGATGCGCTCGCGCAGGCCGATCCACGAGAGCAGCGCCACCATGGCGGGGATCGCCGCCATGATCACGCCCGCTGCCAGCGCCGAGCTCAGCGCCACGCCGTACAGCATGCACACCGAGAACAGGAAGTTGCCGAAGAAGGATTCGAGAAACAACAACCAGCGGTCGCGCCGGCTCAGTGGCGGCTCCATCGCCGCACGGCGCACCCAGTGCGCCATCGCGATGGCGGCGATGCCGAAGCGCAGCCAGGCCAGCAGGAAGACCGGGAAGGCCAGCACCAGCAGCTTGGACAGGCCGACATAGCTGCCCACCAGCGCCATGCTGCCGGCAAGACTGGCGTAGGCCCACCACGGGGCGTTCGCAGAGTGCCCGGGCGGGCGCGGATCGGCCGCCACACCGGCGGTGCGGCGCGGATCAGGACTCACGCTGCCGGCGCAGCGCGGTGGCACTGCCAGCGCCAGGCGTCGGCACACATCTGCGCAAGGTCGCGTCGGGTGCGCCAGCCGAGCACCCGGGCGGCGAGCGAGGGGTCGGCCCAGTAGGCCGGCACGTCGCCGGGACGCCGGCCGACGATGCGGTAGGGGATAGGCCGGCCGCTCGCCGCGGCGAAGGCCGCCACCACCTCCAGCACCGAGATGCCCAGGCCGGTGCCGAGGTTCAAGGTCAGCAGGCCGCTTTCCCGGGCCAGATGATCCAGCGCTGCGACATGGCCTTCGGCCAGGTCCATCACGTGGATGTAGTCGCGCTGGCCGGTGCCGTCGGGCGTCGGGTAGTCGCCGCCGAACACCTGCAGATCGGGCCGCTGGCCGGCGGCAACCTGGGCCACGTAGGGCATCAGGTTGTTGGGGATGCCGGACGGGTCCTCGCCGATCAGGCCGCTCTCGTGGGCGCCGACCGGGTTGAAGTAGCGCAGCCGCGCCACCCGCCAGTGCGGCTCGGCCTGCACCAGGTCGGCCAGCATCTGCTCGACCATCGCCTTGCTCCAGCCATAGGGACTGGCCGGCGCGAACGGGCAGTCCTCGGGGATCGGCACCACGGCCGGATCGCCGTAGACGGTGGCCGAGGACGAGAACACGAAGCGGTGCACGCCGGCGCGCGTCATCGCATCGAGCAGCGTCAACGTGCCGGCGACATTGTTGTCGTAGTAGGCCAGCGGCTTTTGCACCGATTCGCCCACAGCCTTCAGCGCGGCGAAGTGGATCACGGCGTCGATGGGGTACGCGGCGAACACGCGGTCGAGCAGCGCCGCATCGCGCACGTCGCCTTCGACGAATGGCGGCCGTTTGCCGCACAGCGGCGTCAGGCGGTCCAGCACCTCGCGCTGGCTGTTGCCGAGGTTGTCGAGGATGAGGAAATCATGACCGGCGTTCGCCAGGGCCACGCTGGTGTGCGAACCGATGAAACCGGTACCGCCGGTCACGAGTATCAATTGCTGCTCCCTGTCGTGGTGCTCTGCGCGTGGGCGCGGAGGCCGGCGCGCCGGCCGCTGCGATCATTGTGCCGGGCTGCCGCTGAGTGAAGATGTTGCGCAGATGTAGCAAGAGTCGGGCGAGGGCACACCGCTTGCTAAACCACCGGGTGCCGCGCAAGCTTCGCACGGCTTTCCTCCACTTCGGGAGTCCCCATGAAACACTTCTTCGACCTTGGCGCTACCTTGCGCGGGCTGGCGTTGCTGGTGATGATCGGCATCGCCGGGCCCGCGATGGCGCAGACTGCCACGAAGCCGCAGGTGGTGGTGCTCGCCACCGGCGGCACGATCGCCGGGGCCGGTGCCGCGGCCACCAACAGCGCCTCCTACCAGGCGGCCAAGGTGCCGGTCGACAAGCTGATCGCCGGTGTGCCGGAGCTGGCCGATGTGGCCCAGGTGCGCGGCGAGCAGGTGTTCCAGATCGCCTCCGAGAGCTTCACCAACGAGAAGCTGGTGCAGCTCGGCAAGCGGGTCTCGCAGCTCGTGCGCGACCCGGCGGTCAGCGGCATTGTCATCACCCACGGCACCGACACGCTGGAGGAGACCGCCTTCTTCCTCAACCTGGTGATCCGCAGCGACAAGCCGGTGGTGGTGGTGGGCTCGATGCGGCCCGGCACGGCGATGTCGGCCGACGGCATGCTCAACCTCTACAACGCGGTGGTCGTGGCCGCCGATCCGGCATCGCGCGGCAAGGGCGTGCTGGTGGTCATGAACGACGAGATCCACTCGGGGCGCGACGTGGCCAAGCGCATCAACATCAAGACCAACGCCTTCTCCAGCCAGTGGGGCCCTCTCGGCATGGCCGTCGAAGGCAAGACCTACTGGTTTCGCCTGCCTGCGAAGCGCCACACCGTGAACAGCGAGTTCGACATCGACGGCATCGAGACGCTGCCCGAGGTGCACATCGTCTACGGCTACGGCAACATGACCACCGAGCTCTACGACGCCGCGCTGCGCGCAGGTGCGAAGGCCGTGATCAACGCCGGCACCGGCAATGGCTCGGTGCCCAACTACGCGGTCGAGAAGCTCAGGAGCGTGCGCAGCCAGGGCGTGCAGGTGATCCGCTCCTCGCGCATCGCCGACGGCTTCGTGATCCGCAACGCCGAACAGCCCGACGACAAATACGACTGGGTCGTCGCGCACGACCTGAATCCGCAGAAGGCCAAGATCCTGGCGGCCGTGGCGCTGACGCGCGGTGCGACCTCACAGGATCTGCAGCGGATCTTCTGGGAATACTGAGACGAGCTCCCCGATCGGGCACAGCGGCGGTTGCCGCCCGTGCCGTTCAGACGGCAGCGGCGGCCGGCTCTGGGCACTGGATGCCGGCGACCTCGCTGCTCGCCAGCACGTCGGCCCGCCGCAGCAGGCCGGCCAGCGGCAGCGCGCTGGCCGCCAGGCCGCCGGGCGACGCCGCGGATTCGGCCACCGCGGTCAGCGTGGGCGTGATGCGCCAGGTGGCGGCCACCTTGCCGAACAAGGCGTCGCAGCGCAGCTGCAGGGCGGTGGAAAAGGCCTCGCTGAGGGCCGGGACAGGCAAAGAGACGTGCTGGTGCGGTGGCGGTGCGCTCTCGGCCGCTGGCAGGAACAGGCCGCTGCGGTCGAGTTCCCGCAGTGCCACGGTCCAGCCGCTGTTGTGCATCAGACCGGCCAGATAGCCCTCGAAGGCGCTGATGCCATCGGCGCACGCCAGCGCACTGCAATGCTGCGCCTTGGATTCGGAGTGCTCCCACAGCCGGGTGCCGGTGCGTGCGAACAGGCCGTCGCCCGAGGTCTCGAACAGCGGACGGAGCACCACGTGCGCGATCGCGGTGTTCAGGCCGACGACACCGAGCCGGCCCAGGGCCTGCGGCAGGTCCAGGCGTTCGTCGCGTCCACCGTAGGCGGCGTTGCGCGCCATGCGCAGCACTTCGGCGGTGAGCACGAGGTCACGGCCGACCTGCTGAGCCAGTGCGCCCAGCGCCAGGTCGTCACGGCGCAGCATCGCCATCAGCTGCGGGATCACGGCCCGGGCTCGCGGCATCAGGTCGGTCGGGGCGCCGGGCCGCACCAGCAGTTCGTCGATGACCCGCAGCGCGCGCTGCTCGATCTCGGCGGGCACCGGACGGCCGGCGTTCAGGCCTTGCCCCAGCAGCCAGGGCAGCAGTGGCAGCGGCGTCACACCGAAGGCGACCGACGGCGATGGCATTGCAGCGATCTGCGGACGCGCAGCCGCCGGCCTCGCCACTTCGGCGGTTGGCTGGGGCAGTCCGTCACGTCCTCGCAGTGCTCGCTGGAACCATCCCACCGTGTTCCTCCACTGGTAGTGCTCGCTGGATATCGGCGTGGGGCGGGCTGGCTTGAGCCCGGAGCGCACCACCCGCCTGTAGCGGACGAACGCGCACCAGGTATCAGAACATCGCGCCGTAGCGCGCGTGCTCCCAGTCGCTGACGTGGCGTGCGTACTCGATCCACTCGGCGCGCTTGAGCCGCACGAACTCGCGGTGCAGCGTGTCGCCGAGTGCGCCGCGCAGCAGCTCGCTGGCTTCGAAGGCGTCGACCGCCTCGCCCAGGCTCTGCGGCAGCAGCGCGATGCCGCGCGCACGGATCTCGGCCGGGCTCAGTGCGAACAGATCGTCGGTACAGGCCGGGCCGGGGTCCAGTTCCCGGTCGATGCCGTCCAGCCCCGCCGCGATCAACGCCGCGGTCGCCAGATAGGGGTTGGCCGAGGCGTCGGGCACGCGCCACTCGAAGCGACCGCCGAGCGTGCGCACCAGCGCCGTGCGGTTGTTCGGGCCCTGCGCCACACAGGCGGGCGCCCACGTGGTGCCGGACAGCGACTCGCCGACCACGAGGCGCTTGTAGCTGTTGACCGTGGGCGCCGCCAGCGCGCACAGCGCGGCACCGTGCGCCAGCACGCCGGCGACGAAGTGGCGCGCGAGCCGGGACAGGGGCTCGCCCGCGCCCGCGCCATCGAACAGGCAGCGCGCGCCCTCCCACAGCGACACGTGGAAATGCAGGCCGCTGCCCGGCTGGTTGGCAAAGGGCTTGGGCATCATCGAGAACACGCAGCCCTGCTGCTCGGCGAGCGCGTGCGCCGCCATCTTGAACAGCATCACGTGGTCGGCGCTGCGCAGCGCCTCGTCGTGCCGGAAGTTCAGCTCGTACTGGCCGTGGGCGTCCTCGTGGTCGATCTGCAGCACTTCGAGACCACTGCTCTCGAGCGCGCCGCGCAGCGCCTGCAGGAAGCCCTGTTGGCGTGGCAGGCTCTTGAGGTCGTAGCTCGGTTTGTCGAGCCGGTCGCCGTCGTCGGCCGGCACGTAGCGGCTGCCTTCGCGCCTGAGCAGGAAGAACTCGGGCTCGATGCCGGTCCGCAGCGTCCAGCCCCGCCCGGCGAGGCGGGCGGTGGCGCGCTTGAGCACCTGGCGCGGGCAGGCGTCGAAGGCCGTGCCGTCGACGAAGCCGTCGCCGACGATGCGCGCGACGCCCGGCATCCACGGCAGCGCCTTCAGCGTGGCGGCATCGCCGCGGGCAAAGTATTCGGCACGCGGGCCGGTGCGCGGCAGCCCGGTGCCCCAGATCGACGGGCCGGCGAAACCGGCGCCGTCGGTGAGCACGGCTTCCAACTGGTGCAGCGGCACGAGCTTGCCCTTGGCGACGCCATGCAGATCGGTGAACTGCACCAGCAGCGTGTGCACGCCCTCGGCGGCGAGCGACTCGCCCGCCGTTCGGGCGAACACGGCGAGCGACTCGCCCGCCGTTTGAGCGAACACGGCGAGCGACCCGTCCGACATCCGGGGGAGCGACGCCGGCGACGCCGGGGCCTCAGCCACGGGCCGCCGCCTTCAGTGCATCGCTCAGGATGCCGAGCGCCTCGCCGAACACCGCATGTTCGATGGTCAGCGGGAACAGGAAGCGCAGCACGTTGCCGTCGACGCCGCAGCTCAGCAGGATCAGGTGGCGGCGCAGTGCCTCGGCCTGCACGCGTTTGCTCATGCCGGCATCCGGCGCCTGCGTCTTGGGGTGCCGGAACTCGACCGCCACCATCGCGCCGAGCCCGCGCACGTCGGCGATCTGCGGCACCTTGCCGCGCAGGCCGTTGAGCAGGGTCTTCAGCTCATCGCCGAGGTGCTGTCCGCGCTCGGGCAGCCGCTCCTCGAGCATCACCTCGATCACCGCAAGGGCCGCCGCGATGGCCAGCGGGTTGCCCGCGTAGGTGCCGCCCAGGCCGCCCGGAGCCGGCGCGTCCATGATCGCGGCCCTGCCGGTCACGGCCGACAGCGGCAGGCCGGCGGCCAGGCTCTTGGCGCTGACCAGCAGGTCGGGCAGCACGTCGAAGTGCTGCATCGCGAACATCTTGCCGGTGCGGCCGAAGCCGGTCTGCACCTCGTCGGCGATCAGCACGATGCCGTGCTCGTCGCACAGCTTGCGCAGCCACTTCACGGCCTCGGCCTGGATCACGTTGAAGCCGCCTTCGCCCTGCACCGGCTCGAACACGATGGCAGCGACACGGCCCGGTTCGATGTCGGCCTTGAAGATTTGGTCGACGGCCTTCTTCACGTCGTCGAGCGCAACGCCGTGGGCAGGGAAGGGCACGTGGTAGATCTCGGGCGGGAAGGGCCCGAAGCCCGCCTTGTAGGGCTGCACCTTGCCGGTCAGCGCGACGGCGAACAGCGAGCGGCCATGGAAGGCGCCGCCGAAAGCGATGACACCGCCGCGCTGCGTGTGGGCGCGCGCGATCTTGACGGCGTTCTCGATCGCCTCGGCGCCGGTCGAGAAGAAGGCCGTCTTCTTCGCGTGCTTGCCCGGTGTCATCGCGTTGAGCTTCTCCGCCAGCGCGATGTAGCTCTCGTAGGGCACGACCTGGTAGCAGCTGTGGGTGAAGCGCTGCAGTTGCGCCTCGACGGCGGCCACGACCTTCGGGTGGCGGTGGCCGGTGTTGAGCACCGCGATGCCGCCGGCGAAGTCGATGTAGCGCTGGCCCTGCACGTCCCACAGCAGGGCGTTCTCGGCGCGGTCCGCGAAGAAGCCGGCCATCACGCCCACGCCGCGCGGCGTGGCCGCGGCCTTGCGGGCCATCAGTTGTTCGTTGAGCGAGATCTTCATGCTCGTCTCTTCCTTTCCGGCGGTGCCGCCGGACGCGTTCAGGCCGCTTCGATGCGCAGCCAGGTCGTCTTCAGTTCGGTGTACTTGTCGAAGGCGTGCAGCGACTTGTCGCGGCCGTTGCCGCTCTGCTTGAAGCCACCGAACGGCACGGTGATGTCGTCCTCGTCGTACTGGTTCACGTGCACGGTGCCGGCGCGCAGCGCCGCGGCGACACGGTGCGCACGGTCGATGTGCGAGCTCCACACGCTGGCCTGCAGGCCGTAGGGCGAGTCGTTGGCGAGGCGGATCGCCTCGGCCTCGTCCTTGAACCGGATGATGGACAGCACCGGGCCGAAGATCTCCTCGCGGGCGATCTTCATGTCGTTGCGCACACCGTCGAAGACCGTGGGCTCGACGTAGTAGCCGCCGCTGTCGGTGCGCGCCTGCGTGCCGCCGGCCAGCACCGTGGCCCCTTCGGTGCGGCCGGCGTCGATGTAGCCCATGACCGTGCGCAGCTGGCCGTCGTCGACCAGCGCGCCCATCACGGTCTTGGCGTCCAGCGGATCGGCGGGGCGGTATTGCGGCGCCTCGGCGGCGACGCGCTTCGCGAAGTCGTCGGCGATGCTCTCGTGCACCAGCAGCCGCGAGGGCGCGTTGCAGCTCTCGCCCTGGTTGAAGAACATGCTGCCAGCCACGGTGGCGGCGCAGCGGTCGAGGTCGTCGAAGTCGGGGAACACGAGGAAGGCGCTCTTGCCGCCGAGTTCGTTGTAGACGCGCTTGAGGTTGCTGCGCCCGGCGTATTCGAGCATCTTGCGGCCCACGCGGGTGGAGCCGGTGAAGCCGATCGCGTCGACCTGCGGGTGCAGCGCCAGCGCCTCGCCGGCTTCGTGGCCGTAGCCCGGCACGACGTTGAACACGCCGGGCGGCAGGCCGGCGGCCAGCGCCAGCTCCGCCAGCCGCAGCGCGGTCAGCGGGCTCTTCTCGCTGGGCTTGAGCACCACCGAGTTGCCGGCCGCGAGTGCAGGCCCGAGCTTCCAGGCGGCCATGATCATCGGGTAGTTCCAGGGCACGATCGCGCCGATCACGCCCATCGCCTCGCGCCGGATCAGCGCCAGCGCCCCCGGCCCGGTCGGTGCGATCTCGTCGTAGACCTTGTCGATGGCTTCCGCGTACCAGGCGATGCAGCGCGCGGTGGAGGGCACGTCGACGCTGAGCGAATGCTGGATGGGCTTGCCCATGTCCAGGGTTTCGAGCAGCGCCAGCTCTTCCTTGGCGGCGAGGATCTTCTCGGCGAAGGCCTGCAGGATACGCTTGCGCACCGCGGGCGGTTTCTTCGCCCAGCGGCCGTCGTCGAAGGCGGTGCGGGCGGCCGCGACGGCGGCATCGATGTCGGCGGCTTGGCCACGGACGACGCGACCGAGCACCCGGCCGTCGATCGGGGAGACACAGTCGAACGCCTCGCCGGCCAGCGCCGGCCGGCGTTCGCCGTCGACGAATGCGCGCCCGTCGATCTTCAACGTGGCGGCCCGTGCGTGCCAGTCGGTGGTGGCAATGCTCATGGAGCCTCCTTCAGGTGCGAGCGGTTGGCAGAACTCGCGCAGCGGTGGGCAAGTGTCGCCGCACCGCCTTGGCCCCGTTCAGAAGCTCACCACCACCGCTGCACCGAGCAACTGGTTGGTCTTGCGGTACTCGCCAGTGCGGACGTCGAGGAAGACCGGCGCGTTCGCGTGGTCGATGCGGTATTCGGCCTTCAGGACGGTGTTCCCGTTGAGCGCGTAGCCCATGCCGAACGAGATGGCCGCGCGGTTGACGCCCTTCTCGCCGTCGGGTTGCACCCAGGTGCCGCTGCCACCGTCGAAGGCGAAGCCCGGGCCGATGCCGTTGCGGTCGTCGCTGAAGGCGAAGCCGAGCAGGCCGCCGCCGTTCTTGTCGTTCTTGATGTAGTCGCCGCGCACGATGCCTTCGAGGCGTGGCGTGAGCTTGTAGGCGGCGAGTGCCGACACGCCGTACCAGCGCGCATCGCGCAACTCGCCGGTGGTCGGGTCGGCCGTGACCGCCGCGCGCGTCTGCTGCCCGTAGCTGAGCTGGCCCTGAAGGGTCCAGTCGCCGCGGATGAAGTAGCCGTCGACCTCGAACAGGTTGACCGCGGTGTTGCCGGTGTCGTAGGGATCGGTCGTGATCGGATTCACGTCGTCGCTGCGGAAGTTTGCCAGCTTGCCGTGCACGCCGGCGAAGCCGAAGCCCTGGTACTCGCCCTTGGAGTAGTCCGCGCGATAGACCAGCGCCGAGCCTTTCTCGCCCTGCGGATTCTTGGTCGCGTTGACCTGGGCCAGCATGGCCTTGACGATCCACTTGCCGCGCGTGATCTCGACGCCGGCGCCGGTGTAGGCGGTCGGCAGCGTGAAGTCGTACAGCAGGTTGTGGGTGATCAGCTTGTTGAGTGTGGGCTGCTGGTATTCGTAGCCCGACCAGTCGGGCACCTGGCCGGCGATGAGCCGCGTCTGCAGGTCGGTCAGCGGCACCGAAACCGAGGCCTCCTGAACGATCGAGTTGCCGTCGAACACGGCACCGACGCCGCGGTTCGGCGTCAGCGTCAGGTGCCAGCGCGTGCCACTGTCGGTTTCCTTCAGGAAATCGATCGACACGGCGCCGAAGTAGGAGTTGTCGTAGTTGTAGCCGTCGTCTTCCACCTTGTTCAGGAACTGGAAGCCGGCGCGGTTCTGGCGCTGGTTGTAGATGTAGGTCGGGTCGACGTAGCCGCTGATCTTCAGGCCTTTCAAGCCGGCGGCCTCGATGTTGTCTTCGAGCGCCTCGGTCTTGACCGCGACGCGGTTGAACTCCTGCGCCTGCTCCGGCGTCATGCCCCATTGCGCCGCAGCAGGGGCTGCCTGCTTGGCCTCGGCGGCCTTGAGCTTGCTCTCGAGCTCGGTCACCCGATCCTTCAGGGCCTGGAATTCCTTGAGCAGGTCGGCATTGCTCTGCGCCCGTGCGGCGGGAAACGCAGCGGCCAGGGCCAGGGCGAGCGCAGTGGTGTGCCAGTTCTTCATCGAGCGGGACTCCTCTTGACGGTGGTTCGGTTTCGGTGGACGAGCAGGGATTCAGCCGCCGGCACGCTGCGCCTGCGCCATGGCCCGGCTGCGCTCGCGCTCGGCGCGGGCGATCAGGTAGCTGGCCGTGAGGACACCGATCGAGACGACGGCGATGATCACGGCCGCCATCGCGTTGACGCTCGGGTTCACGCCCAGCCGTGCGCGCGAAAAGATCACCAGCGGCATCGTGGTCGCGCCCGGGCCCGACAGAAAGGCCGACAGCACCACGTCGTCGAGCGAGATCGTGAAGGTGAGCAGCCAGGCCGACACCAGCGACTGGGCGATCATCGGCAGCGTCACGAGGGCAAACACCTGGGCCGGCCGCGCGCCGAGATCCATCGCGGCTTCCTCGAGCTGCGGATTGAGCTCCTGCAGCCGCGCCTGCACGACGACGGTGGCATACGCCATGCCGAGCAGCAGGTGCCCCAGCCAGATGGTCAGCATGCCGCGCTCCGGAAAGCCGAGCGCGCGCTGCACCGACACCAGCATCAGCAGCAGCGACAGGCCGACGATCACCTCGGGCATCACGAGCGGTGCGCTGACCATGCCGCCGAACAGCATGCGACCCCGAAAGCGCGTGTACTTGACGAGCGCGAAGGCCGCCAGCGTGCCCAGCACCACCGAGCCGCAGGCGGTGAAGAACGCGATCTTCAGACTCAACCACAGGCCGACGATCATCTCGCGGTCGGTGGCGAGCTTGGCGTACCACTTCAGCGTGAAGCCGGCCCAGACGCTGGGCAGCGGCGAATCGTTGAAGGAATAGATGACCAGCGCGACGATCGGAAGGTACAGGAAGAAATAGCCCGCGCCGAGCCAGCCGCGCGCGAACAGCCGCGTGAAGCCGGGGCCGAAGAAGGTGTGGTGGCCGCTCATCGCCGGGCCTCCTGGGCCTGCGCCTGGTAGCGGTTGAAGATCGCCAGCGGCACGATGATCAACAGGATCATCGCGACCGCGACGGTCGAGGCCATCGGCCAGTCGTTGTTGCTGAAGAACTCGTCCCACAGCACGCGGCCGATCATCAGCGTCTGCGGCCCGCCGAGCAGTTCGGGGATCACGAACTCGCCGACGCAGGGGATGAACACCAGCATCGAGCCGGCGATGATGCCGGCCTTCGACAGCGGCACGGTGATCTTCCAGAACGCGGTGGCCGGCGTGGCGCCCAGGTCGGTGGCCGCCTCCAGCAGGCGCAGGTCCATCTTCGACAGGTTGGCGTAGAGCGGCAGGATCATGAACGGCAGGTAGGTGTAGACCATGCCGATCACCAGCGAGAACGGCGTGTTCATAAACTTGCCGAGCGCGGGAATCACGCCGCCGGCCAGCAGCAGGTGGTCGAGCTTCAAGGCGATCAGCGCCTCGGCGACCCAGCCGCTCTCGCCGAGCAAGGCCTTCCAGGCGTACACGCGCAGCAGGAACGAGGTCCAGAACGGCAGCATCACCAGCATCAGCAACGCCGGTTGTCGCGTCGCCTTGGCGCGCGCCATGAAATAGGCGAAGGGGTAGCCGATCATCAGGCACAGCACCGTGGTGATCGCGGCGTACTTCAGGCTGGACAGGTAGGTCGCGAAGTAGAGTTCGTCCTGCGTGATGAAGACGTAGTTGCTGAACTTCAGCGCGAGGTTCATCACCCCGTCGTTGAACGTCAGCAAGTCCTTGAAGTGAACGTTCTCCATCTCGGAGACGCTGATCTTCATGACGATCAGGAACGGGAACAGGAAGAACACCAGCAGCCAGACATAGGGGATGCCGATGACTGTGCGCCGGCCGGTCGCCAGTCCGGCGAGACGGGCCACGAGCGGCCCCGTCCGTGCACGCGCCAGCAGGTCGCGGCGGGCGCTCATAGCGTCAGCACCACTTGCGACGACGGCGTCCACGAGGCCCAGGCGGCGTCGCCCCAGCTCAGCTGCTCGTCGCGGTGCCGCTGCACGTTGCTCTGGCTCACCTTCAGCACCGCGCCGCTGTCGAGCTGCAGGTGGTAGACGGTGAAGGCACCGAAGTAGGACAGGTCCTTCACGGTACCGCGCACGCGGTTGTGCGGCCCGGCCGGCTCGTCGCGGCCGAGGCCGATCTTCTCGGGCCGCACCGCGACGCTGACCGTCATGCCCTCGGTGCCCGTGATGCCGTGACCCACCAGATGGCTGCAATCCTTGCACGAGATCACCACGTGGTCGGGGTGATCCTCGACGAGCGTGCCGTCCATCAGGTTCACGTTGCCGATGAAGTCGGCGACGAAGCGCGTCGCCGGCGTCTCGTAGATGTCGCTCGGCGCGCCGACCTGCAGTACCTTGCCCTCGCTCATCACCGCGATGCGCGAGGCCATCGTCATCGCCTCTTCCTGATCGTGCGTGACCATCACGCAGGTCACGCCGACCTCCTCGATGATGTTGACCAGCTCGATCTGCGTCTCCTCGCGCAGCTTTTTGTCGAGCGCGCCGAGCGGCTCGTCGAGCAGCAGCAGCTTGGGCCGCTTGGCCAGGCTGCGCGCCAGCGCCACGCGCTGCTGCTGGCCGCCCGAGAGCTGGTGCGGCTTGCGCCTGGCGTACTTGCCGAGTTGCACCAGCTTGAGCATCGCCTCGACCCGCTGCACGATCTCGTCCTTCGCCATGCCGTCGCGCCTCAGACCGAAGGCGATGTTGTCCCACACCGTGAGGTGCGGGAACAGCGCATACGACTGGAACATCATGTTGATGGGCCGCTCGTAGGGCGGCATGTCCGCGAGATCCTGGCCGTTGAGCACGATGCGCCCGGAGGTCGGCGTCTCGAACCCCGCCAGCATCCGCAACAGCGTGGTCTTGCCACAGCCCGACGAACCGAGCAGCGCGAAGATCTCGCCCTGCTCGATGTCGATGCTGACGTGGTTGACGGCGACCGCGCCGCCACCGAAGTCCTTCACCACGTCCTGGATCTGCAGGTAGGCGCTGGCGGCCGTCGCGCCGCCGTTGTCGTTCGCCATCGTGCTCTTCCTCCCGAGTGCGCGAGCGATCACAGACCGGTCTTGAAGGACGTGTAGAGCCTCGTCATCGTTCGCCGGATGTCGCTGCCGATGCCGTCGGGCGCCGCCATCTTCTTCAGGTCGGCCTCGTTGAGGAAGACCGTCGGGTTGTTCGCGATCTCGGGTTTGACGAACTTCTTCGATTCCTTGTTGGGGTTGGCGTAGAAGACCTTGTTGGTCAGGCTGGCATCCACCTCGGGACGCAGGATGTAGTTGATGAACTTGTGCGCGTTGCCCGGGTGCGGGGCGTCCGACGGAATCACCATCACGTCGAAGAACAGGATGCCGCCGGTCTTGGGGATCAGGGCTTCGATCTTCTGGCCGGTCTTGCCGTCGATCGCACGCTGCTTGGCGATGTTGATGTCGCCCGACCACCCGAGCGCCAGGCAGATCGAGCCGTTCGCCATGTCGTTGATGTAGCCGGACGAGCTGAACAGCGTGACATAGGGGCGCACGCTCTTGAGCAGCGGGGCGACGCCGGCAAAGTCAGCCTGGTTCTTGCTGTAGGCCGGCTTGCCCAGGTAGTGCAGGGCGGCGGGGATGACCTCGGTCGCGGAGTCGAGCATGCTCACGCCGCAGCTCTTGAGCTTGGAGATGTACTCCGGCTTGAAGACGAGGTCCCAGGCGTTTTCGGGCATCGGCATGCCGCCGAGCGCTGCCTTGACCTTGTCGACGTTGATGCCGACGGTGGTATAGCCCCACAGCCAGTTCACCTGGTACTGGTTGCCCGGATCGAGCTTGCCGAGTTGCTCGAGCAGCGCCGGATCGAGGTTCTTGAAGTTGGGCAGCTGCGACTTGTCGAGCTTTTGCAGCAGGCCGCCGTCGGCCTGCAACTTGGCCCAGTAGGACGACGGCACGACCACGTCGTAGCCGGTCTTGCCGGCCACCAGCTTGGCATGGACGATCTCGTTGTTGTCGAAGTTGTCGTAGCGGACCTTGATGCCGGTTTCCTTCTCGAAGTTGGCGATCGTGTCTTCGGCGATGTAGTCGGACCAGTTGTAGACGTTGAGGACCTTCTCCTCCGCTTGTGCGTGGGCGGGGCCCGCCAGAAGGCTGCAGGCGAAAGCAACGCTGGCGAGAACGCCCAAGGCACCGACCGCACGGCGCGACGACAACAGCTTCATATGGAATCCTCCGGGTTGAGACCAAGACAAAAGGTAAGAACGCAACGCCCTAACGCACAGCTTCCCCGAGACGACGACCCCCAGGCAATTCGGTCAGACCCAGCCCCTGGACCTGACGTCAGCCCAGGTCAGGTCCAGGCATCGCCGGATCAGCAGCATCATCTCGTCGATCTGGTCGCGGGTCATCACCAGCGGTGGCGCGATGATCATTCTGTCGCCAACGGCGCGCATGATCAGGCCGTTGCCGAAGCAGTGCCCGCGGCAGACCATGCCGACCTCCAGTTCGGATGCAAATGGCGTGCCGCTCGCCCTGTCCTTGGCCAGCACGACCGCGCCCATCAACCCGCAGGTCTCGGCGTCGCCGACCAGCGGATGGGCCTTGAGCGCCTCGAAGTGCTGGGCCAGGTAGGGGCCGAGGTCGTCGCGCACCCTCTCGACCAGCCGGTCGCGCTGGATCAGCCGGATGTTGGCCAGCGCCACCGCGCAGGCCACCGGGTGACCGCTGTAGGTGTAGCCGTGGTTGAACTCGCCGCCCTGTTCGATCAGCACCTTCGCGATGCGCTCGCCGACCATCACGCCACCCAGCGGGATGTAGCCCGAGGTCACGCCCTTGGCGAAGGTCATCAGATCGGGGCGGGTGCCCATCGTCTCGCAGCCCCACCAGTGGCCGGTGCGCCCGAAGCCGCAGATCACCTCGTCGGACACCAGCAGGACGTCGTATTTGTCGCAGATCGCCTGGACGGCCGGCCAGTAGGTGGCCGGCGGGATGATCACGCCGCCGGCGCCCTGGACCGGCTCGCCGATGAAGGCGGCGACCCGCTCCGGGCCGACTTCGAGGATCTTCGTTTCCAGCCAGCCGGCCGCTTTCAGGCCGAAGTCGTCGCGGCTCATGCCGCGACCCAGCTCGTACCAGTAGGGCTGCTCGATGTGCGTGATGTCGGGAATCGGCAGCCCGCCCTGCGCATGCATGCCGCTCATGCCGCCGAGCGAGGCGCCCGCCATCGTCGAGCCGTGGTAGGCGTTGTTGCGGCTGATGATCACCTTGCGCTCGGGCCGGCCCAGCACGTCCCAGTAGCGGCGCACCATGCGCACCACGGTGTCGTTGCCCTCGGAGCCGGAGCCCGAGAAGAACACGTGCTTGAACTGCGGCGGCGTCACTTCGCTCAGCAGTTCCGCCAGCTCGATCGCCGGCTTTGTTGCGGTCTGGAAGAAGGCGTTGTAGAAGGGCAGCTGCTTGAGCTGGGCGGTGGTGGCGTCGATCAGCTCCTGCCGGCCGTAGCCGACGTTGACGCACCACAGTCCGCTCATCGCGTCGAGGATCTTGTGGCCCTCGCTGTCCCAGAGGTAGATGTTCTCGGCCCGCTCGATGATGCGCGAGCCCTTCTTCGCCAGCGCGTCGAAGTCGGTGAAGGGGTGGAGGAAGTGCGCCGCATCGGCGGCCTGCCAGTCTTGCGTGGTTCGGCTCATGTCGTTCGCTTCGCTCGGTCAGACGTGCAGGAGGAGGTGCTCCCGCTCCCAGGGCGAGATCACCTTCATGAACTCGGCGTACTCGATCTCCTTGACCTCGGTGTAGACGGTGACGAAGGATTCGCCCAGCACCTCGGCCAGGTCCTTCTCGGCGCGCAGCAGCTCGAGCGCCTCGCCCAGGCTGCGCGGCAGCTGGAAGTCGCCCAGGTAGGCGTCGCCCTTGCATTCCGGCGAGGGCTCGATGCGGTGTTTGATGCCGAGGTAGCCGCAGGCCAGTGTGGCCGCGAGCGCGGCATAGGGGTTGGCGTCGGCGCCGATGACGCGGTTCTCGATGCGCCGGGCTGCGGGAGTGGCCACCGGCGAGCGAATGCCCACGGTGCGGTTGTCGGTGCCCCACTGGATGTTGATCGGCGCGGCGTTCGAGCGCACCAGGCGGCGGTAGCTGTTCACGTAGGGGGCGAACAGCGCCATGGCCGCCGGCACGTACTTCTGCAGGCCGCCGATGTACCAGTAGAACTCCTGGCTCGGCGTGCCGTCCTCGTTGCTGAAGATGTTGCGGCCGCTGGCCTTGCTGACCAGGCTCTGGTGGATGTGCATCGCGCTGCCCGGCTCGCCGGCGATCGGCTTGGCCATGAAGGTGGCGAACATGTTGTGGCGCATCGCCGCCTCGCGCAGCGTGCGTTTGAAGAAGAACACCTCGTCGGCCAGGCCCAGCGGGTGGGCGTGGAAGAAGTTGATCTCCATCTGCCCGGCGCCGACCTCGTGGATCAGCGTGTCGACGTTGAGCTCCATCTTCTCGCAGTAGTCGTACACGTCCTCGAACAGCGGGTCGAACTCGTTGACCGCGTCGATCGAGTAGGCCTGGCGCGAGGTCTCGGAACGGCCGCTGCGGCCGATCGGCGCCTTCAGCGGCACATCGGGATCGGTGTTGCGCGCCACCAGGTAGAACTCCAGCTCGGGTGCGACCACCGGGTCCCAGCCCTCGGCGTCGAACAGTTCGCACACGCGGCGCAGCACCGAGCGCGGCGCGAACGGCACCAGCTTGCCGTTGCGGTCGAAGCAGTCGTGGATGACCTGCGCCGTGGGGTCGGTGGCCCAGGGCACGATGCGCACGGTGCTCGGGTCGGGCCGCAGGTGCATGTCCTGGTCGGTCGGGCTGATGACGTCGTAGTACGGGCCCTCCTCGGGAAACTCGCCGGTCACGCCCATCGCCACCACCGCCTCGGGCAGCCGCATGCCGCGGTCCTCGGTGAATTTTTCGCGCGGCAGGATCTTGCCGCGCGCCACGCCGGTGAGGTCGGGCACGAGGCACTCGATCTCCGTCACGCGGCGCTCGTTGAGCCAATGTTCGAGGTCGCTGAAAGTGAAGTTGTCGCGGACCACCATATGTCACCTGTTCGTTCGCTGCGCGCTTTGGGAGGACGGGAAGCGGCGCGCCATCGCATCGAGCCCCGCCGGCAGGCCGGGGCCTGGCAGGGACCCTAGGGCACGCGAGGGCGCTCGCGGACGGTTTCGCGGTTGAGTTCGCGGAAGCTGCGGCAGGCGTCGCCGAAGGCGCGCAACAGCTTCATCGAGACGGGGTTGTCGCGTGCCTTCCACTCGGGATGCCACTGCACGCCGAGGTTGAAGCCGGGTGCCGACGGCAGGCTGAAGGCCTCGACGATGCCGTCGGGGGCCCGTGCTTCGACACGCAAGCCGGCCGCGAGCCGGTTGACGCCCTGGCCGTGCAGGCTGTTGACCTTGAAGTCCGCGCTGCCGAGCAGGGTCTCGAGCAGGCCGCCGGGCTGCACCGTCACGGCATGGGCGGGGCCGTACTGCGCATCCACCGGTTGGGCATCGTCGGAGCGGTGGTCCATCATGTGCGGGCGCTCCCGCACCGCCTGGTGCAGCGTGCCGCCGAGGGCCACGTTGGTCTCCTGGAAGCCGCGGCACACCGCGAACAGCGGGACCCCGCGCTCGAGCGCCCGGGGAATCAGGGGCAGGGTCCAGTCGTCGCGCACGGTATCGAGCGGCAGGCTCGGGTCGTGCACCACCTCGTCGAAATGGCGCGGGTGCACGTTGCTCGGCGAACCGGTGAGGAAAACGCCGTCGGCGAGATCCAGCAATTCGTCGATCTCATGGGGCTGCGCCGATGGCACCACCAATGGCAGGCAGCCTGCGAGGCGGACCGCATCGATGTATTTCTGGCCCGCGATGTGGAAGGGGTGCAGGCCGACGATGCGGTTGCAGGCCGGCACCAGCACGACCGGGCGCGCCGGGGAGCGGGGGGAGGCAGGGCGGTTCATGCAGCGGTTTGCGCCGGAGCGCAGGCGGTGCGCGCAGTGCGCCGTGGGTGCACGGAATGTGCAAGCAGCATGCCATGGCCGCGCACGGTGCGGGCGCAGATCGGGCGGATCGACAAATCGACGGGGGTCGGGCCGCGGCTCACAGCGCATCCCTGAGGCGGTAGTACGCCATGCCCAGCACGAGTGCCGGTGTGCGCAGCAGCCGGCCGCCCGGAAAGGTGCGGTGCTTCAGGCGCGCGAAGGTGTCGAAGCGCGAGGCATCGCCTGCCATCGCCTCCGCCACGAGCTTGCCTGCCAGACCGGTGAGTGCGAGGCCATGGCCCGAGAAGCCCTGCAGGTAGTAGACGTTCGATGCACCGGCTGCCATACCGCTTGCACCGCGAGCAGGCAGCCGCCCGAAATCGGGCGCCCGGTTCAGCGAGATGTCGACGAAGCCGCCCCAGGCGTAGTCGATCCGGGTGTCCGCGAGCTGCGCAAACGTGGCGGCCATGCGCTGCTGCATGCCTGCGGCCAGGTGCATCGGCGTGACGGTGCTGTAGCTGACACGGCCGCCGTAGAGCAACCGGGAGTCGGCGGTGGGACGGAAGTAGTCGAGCACGAAATTGGTGTCGCACACGGCCGAGCGCGAGGGGATCAGCGCATCGCACAGCGCAGGGTCCAGCGGTTCGGAGCAGACGATGTAGGTGCCGACCGGCATGATGCGCGCGCTCAGGCCGGGCGCGATCTGCGGCGCCAGTTCCTGCAGGTAGACATTGCCGGCCAGCAGCACCTGCTGCGCCCGCACGCTGCCGCGGGCGGTGCGCACGAGGCTGGACATGCCGGGTGTCGCGGCCTGCTCCAGCGCGGTGGCGGCCGAGTTTTCGTACACGCGCACGCCGAGCGAGCGCGCGGCACGGGCCAGACCGAGGCTGTACTTCAGCGGATGCAGGTGGCCGGAGCGCGCGTCGTGCAGGCCGCTGTGGAAGCGCGGGCTCGCGATCCACTGCGGGAGTTCGTCCGGCGCGATCCACCGCAGGGGGTAGCCGTAGACGTTCTCGATGCGCTCGTGCCAGGCCCGCAGTTCGTGCGCCTTGCGGGCATTGACCGCGAGGCCCAGGTAGCCGTCCTGCCAGTCGCAGTCGATCGCGAAGCGCCGGCAGCGCTCACGGATCAGGTCCAGCGCCTCGATCGACATGGCCCAGACGCGCCGCGCTTCGGTCAGCCCGAGCTGGGATTCGATTTCCGACTGGTCGCAGGCGAGGCCGTGGATCGCCTGGCCGCCATTGCGGCCGGAGGCGCCCCAGCCGATCTGCCGCGCCTCGAGCAGGGCGACGCTGAAGCCGCGGTCGGCCAGTTCGATCGCCGCCGACAGGCCAGCCAGCCCGCCCCCCACGATCACGACGTCGGCCGTGATGTCCTCCTGCAGCGCCGGCAAATCCGCCTCACGCGGCGCCGTGGCCACGTAGTACGAATCTCGCGTGAGATCCTGATCGGCGCGAAGGAGGCTCATAAGCTAGACGCTAGGCAGTGCTCTCGGTGAGTGTGAATGAAAGAGCCGGACGTGGCGACAACAAGAACGCTCAGGCGACCCGCTTCAGCGCATCGGCGAGCGTGCCGACGATCTGGTCGACCTGCTTCTTGCCGATGATCAGCGGCGGCGACAACGCCACGGTGTCGCCGGTGGTGCGGATCAGCACGCCGCGCTCCCAGCAGTCGAGGAAGATGTCGAAGGCGCGCTTGCCGGGCGAGCCCTCGATGGGCGCCAGCTCGATGCCGCCCACCAGCCCGATGTTGCGGATGTCGATCACATGCGGCAGGCCCTTCAGGCTGTGCAGCGCGTCGGCGAAGTAGGGCTCCATCTCGGCGGCGCGGGTCAGCAGGCCTTCGTCGGCATAGGTGTCGAGGGTGCCGAGCGCCGCCGCGCAGGCCAGCGGATGGCCCGAGTAGGTGTAGCCGTGGAAGAACTCGATCAGGTGCTCCGGGCCGTCCATGAACACATCGTGGATGTGCTGTTTCGCGAACACCGCGCCCATCGGCACGCAGCCGTTGGTCAGGCCCTTGGCGACCGTCATCAGGTCCGGCGTGACCTTGAAGCGCTGCGCCGCAAACGGCGCGCCGGTGCGGCCGAAACCCGTGATCACCTCGTCGAAGATCAGCAGGATGCCGTGCCTGTCGCAGATCGCGCGCAGGCGCTCCAGATAGCCCTGGGGCGGCAGCAGCACGCCGGTCGAGCCGGCGACCGGCTCGACGATCACCGCGGCGATGGTGCTGGCGTCGTGCAGCGCGACCAGTCGCTCCAGGTCGTCGGCCAGGTCCGCGCCGTGCAGCGGCTGGCCGACCGAGAACGCGTTGCGCGCCGGGTCATGGGTGTGGCGGATGTGGTCGACGCCGGTCAGCAGCGAACCGAACATCTTGCGGTTGGCGACCATGCCGCCGACCGAGATGCCGCCGAAGTTGACGCCGTGGTAGCCGCGTTCGCGCCCGATCAGCCGGGTGCGCGAACCTTCGCCGCGGGCGCGGTGGTAGGCGATCGCCATCTTCAGCGCGGTCTCGACCGACTCCGAGCCCGAGTTGGTGTAGAAGACCTTGTTCAGGCCCGCCGGCGTGAGCCCGACCAGGCGTTCCGCCAGCTCGAAGGCCTTCGGGTGAGCCATGTTGAAGGGCGGCGCGAAGTCCAGTTCCTGCGCCTGCGCGCAAATCGCTTCGACGATCTTCGGGCGGGCGTGGCCGGCGTTGACGCACCACAGCCCGGCGATACCGTCGAGCACTTCACGCCCTTCCGGTGTCCAGAAATGCATGCCCGAAGCCTTGGCCAGCAGCCGTGGCGCCTTCTTGAACTGCCGGTTGGCGGTGAAGGGCATCCAGTAGGCGTCGAGATCTGTGGTCATGAAACCGGTCCTTCCGAGCGCGGGCCGCGCGGCCCCAGCGCAATCATCATGGAGCTTCAGTCTAGTCTTCGGGGGGCGCAATGTGCTTGCGCAATCGCCCGGGGTGAACCCCTGTCGTTCGCATAAAATTCGAACATGCGGGCGAATTTCTGAACAAGATGGCAATCAAGACAGATCGCAAGCAATCCGATGCGCAGCTCGACGCCGTCGACCGGGCCATCCTGCGCGAACTGCAGACTGACGGCCGGGTCTCGAATCTGGAGCTGGCTCAACGCGTGCACCTGTCGCCGTCGGCCTGCCTGCGGCGGGTCAAGCAGCTCGAGGATTCGGGCGTGATCGCCAGCTACGTGGCGCTGGTCAACCCCCGGGCGGTCGCCCAGCCGGGCACCAGCTACACCATCGTCAACCTCGAACGGCTGACCACGGTGGCGATCGAGGCCTTCGAGCATGCCGTGCAGGAGGTGCCAAGCATCCTCGACTGCTTCTACGTCGCCGGCACGAACGACTATCTGATCCGCTTCACCTACAAGGACGCGGACGACCTGGAGCGCTTCCACACCCAGGTGCTGATGCGCCTGCCCGGCGTGCTGCGCTCGAACTCGATGCTGGTGCTGCGCACGGTCAAGAAGACGACCGCTCTGCAGGTCTGAACTGCTCCGTCGCGGAGCACCACGGGGAAGCCCGCAGCTTGTGCTGCCCCGGCGGCTTTGTCATGCTGCCTTTCAGCGGGCCGGTCCGAGCCCGAAAAGGGGACCCATGGAGTTGAACGACGCGCTGCTGGCCGACTGGCGCAGCCGAGCGCTGCAGCTGGAGTCGCTGGCGGCGCGCGCCGTGATCGGACAGCAACGCGCGCTGCGCCTGATCACGACTGCCGTGTTCGCCCGCGGTCACGTGCTGCTGCAGGGAGACGTGGGTGTCGGCAAGACGACGCTGCTGCGCAGCGTGGCGCACCTGATCGGCGGCGCCTTCGGACGCACCGAGGGCACGATCGACCTGATGCCGAACGATCTGGTCTATCACACGCACATCAGCAGCGAAGGGCGTCCGCAGGTCGACCCGGGGCCGCTGACGCAGCACGGCGAAGAACTGGCCATCTTCTTCTTCAACGAGATCAACCGCGCCCGCCCGCAGGTGCATGCGCTGCTGCTGCGGGTGATGGCCGAGCGCAGCCTGGTGGCCTTCAACCGGGAATACCGGTTCCCGCATTTGCTGGTGTTTGCCGACCGCAACCGTGTCGAGCGCGAGGAGACCTTCGAGATCTCGTCCGCGGCGCGCGACCGCTTCATGATGGAGATCACCATCGACGCGCCGGCCAGTGACGAGGACCGCCGCGCGCTGATGTTCGACCCGCGCTTCCACGACACCGATGCGCTGATCGGCGAGTTGCCGGCCGGCATGCTGCCCTACCGCGAACTGCCGGCAGTGGCGGCGGCTGTCCAGCGTGGCGTGCAGGCGTCGGAGGCGTTGCGCGACTACGCCTTGCACTTGTGGCGCGCCACCGCCGCGCCGGCCGACTACGGCGTGGTGCTGGAAGAAGCCGACACACGGGACCTGATGCTGGCCGGCGCCAGCCCGCGCGGCATGAGCCTGATGCTGCGTGCCGCGCGCACCGCGGCCTGGCTGGACGGGCGCAGTTACGCGACGCCGGAGGATCTGCGCGCCGTGTTCTTCGAGACGATCGCGCACCGCCTGTGCCTGCAGCCGGTGTACGAACTACGGCGCACCGAGATCATCGAAGCCCTCATGGAGGGCATCGTTTCGAAGGTGGCTGCGCCGTGAGTCTGAACGGGTGCGGTTTTCCGGCGGCATGCCTGGCGCCGGGCCGGGCAAGGTCGCCAGCGGGGGTGGGAGCAGGTTCATGAAGCTGCCCGAGGTGCGCGAATTCCACTACCGCGTGCGGCACGGCGTTGCCGGTCATGTGCCGGGTGCGCACCGCAGCCGTCGCGGCGAGGCCGGCCTGGAGTTCCGTGGGCATGTGCCGCTGACCCATGCGCCCGACACCCGCCGCATCGATGTGCACGCGAGCCTGCGCGACGCCTTCGGCCAGTGGCAGGTGCGCGTGTTCAGCGAGCGCAAGGCGGTGCCGGTGGTGGTGGTCGCCGATCTCTCGGCATCGATGGGATACCGCGGTGCTCACCGCAAGCTCGACGTGCTGGCCGACTTCACCGAGGCGGCCGCGCAGTCGGCGTGGCGCTCGGGTGACTCCTTCGGTTTCGTCGGCTGCGACGACGCGCTGCGGCACGACTGGCTGCTGCCGCCGACGCGCCGGCGCGGCCTCGGCGGCTTGCTGGCACAAGGTTTGCGCCGACTCGAGCCGCACGGCTCGGCACGCGGTCTGAGCCAGGCCGCACGCGTGTTGCCGCACCGCCGAGCGCTCGTCTTCCTGGTGTCCGACTTCCACCTGCCGACCGCCGAACTCGACGCCTTGCTGGGCGGGCTGGCCCACCATGAAGTGGTGCCGGTGCTGCTGTGGGATCGCCACGAGTTCGACCCGCCGCGCAACGGCATCACGCAACTGATCGACCCCGAAAGCGGCAGCCAGCGCCTGGTGTGGATGCGGCCGGCGCTGCGCGAGCGCTGGCAGGCGGCCCAGGCCGAGCGGCGCGCGGCGCTGCAGGCCCTGTTTCACCGGCACCGGCTGGACCCGCTCGTGCTGGACGATGGCTACCGGGCCGATGCGGTGAGCGCGCATTTCGTGCAGGGCTAGCAATGGAACTCCTGCGCGCTCGAAGTAGCGATCGATCTTCTGGACGCGCGCTGCGGTTTTTGGCGCTCGCAACGAACGCGTCGTGCAGGGGGCTGCGGGTGTGCGCATGCTTGGGCGTGCTGATGTGGAGCGGCATCGGTACGGCCGGCGCCGAGGAGGATCCCGCGCCGATCGTCGCGCAAGTCAGCGACCCGCGGGCTTTCGGTCATCTGGTGGGCGACATGCTCACGAGAACGATCGTGCTCGACGTGCCGGATCGGCTGAGGCTGGACGAGGCTTCGCTGCCGAGCACCGGGCGGATCGGCCAGTCCTTCGAACTGCGGCGCGTGGAGCGAAGCTGGCTGCCCACGCTGACGGGCCGGCGCTACACGCTGGTGCTCGACTACCAGGTGTTCCGCGCACCGCGCGAGCCGAGCGTGCTCGATCTGCCATCGTTCACCTTGCATTTCGCTGGCACGCCGCGCGCCGAGGAACTGCGCATTGACTTTGCCCCGGTCGGCATGACACCGCTCGCGCCGGTCGAAGCGCCCTTGCGTGCCGGGTTGGGCAACCTGCGCCCGGATGCGCCGCCACCGCGGGTGGACACTCGTCCCGAGCGACTGCGCCTGGGCCTGTATGCGCTGCTGGCGCTGTTGCCGCTGGGCCACCTGGCGATGGTCTATCTCGGCTGGCCGTGGTGGCAGCGCCGGCACCGACCGTTCGCGCGCGCGCGCCGCCGGATGCAGGAACTGCCGGTCACGGGACCGACCGGCGAGTGGCTGGAGGCCTGGCGCGCGCTGCACGTGGCCCTGGATGCCACGGCGAACCGCGTGCTGCATGCCGGCGCCGTCGACCGCTTCGTCGCCGAACGGCCGGCCTACGCGGCGTTGCGCGGTGACCTGGCGCTGTTCTTCGAACGTTCGGAGCGGTTCTTCTTCGGGGGGCAGATACCGATCGAGGCCGACCGGCTCTGGTTGCGTGAGTTCTGCCAGCGCTGCTTCGATGCCGAGCGGGGAGCGGGCTGATGACCATCGGCTGGCTCGCGTGGGCGCACCCGGCCTGGCTGCTGCTGTTGCCGCTGGCCTTGCTGCCCTTGCTGCGCGACGGTCGCGCGGCGCAGACGCACTCGTGGCTCGCGCTGCTGCCGCCGGACCGCGCCTCGGTGCTGCTGCAGTGGCTGCTGCGCGCGGTCGGTGCGCTCGCCGTTGCCAGCATCGTGCTCGGCATGGCCGGCCTGTATCGGGCCGAGTACGAGATCGAGCGTGTCGGCCAGGGTGCCGAAATCGCGCTGCTGCTCGACCGCAGCCGCAGCATGGACGAGCGCTTCGCCAGCAGTTCGACCTCGGCCGGCGGCCCGACGCCGGGCTCGGCCGCCTGGTACGCATACAACCAGCAGGACAGCGGCGTGTGGGTCACCAAGGGACAAGCGGCGCGCAAGCTGCTGGGTGAGTTCGCGGCCCAACGACAGGAGGATCGCTTCGCGATGGCGGTGTTCAGCACCGTCCCGATGCGGGTGCTCGACTTCACCCAGAAAACCGACGTGGTGCAGGCAGCCATCGCGGCCAGCGAGATCGGCCGGGGTCTGGGCGAAACCGACATCGCGGCGGCGCTGCTGGAAGGCCTGAGCTTTTTCGACAACCGCCCCTACACCGGTTCGCGCATCGTGTTGCTGGTGTCCGATGGCGGCGACCACATTGACCCGGGCGTGCGCCAGACCATCGTCGATCGGCTGCGGGAACAACGGGTGTCGCTCTACTGGATCTATATCCGTTCAGCGCGAAGCCCGGGCCTGAGCGCGAATGCCGGCGATGCGCCGGGTGCGGCAGACACCGTGCCGGAAGTCTTCCTGCATCGCTTTTTCCAGTCGACGGGCGCGCCTTACCGGGCCTACGAGGCGGAGAACCCGGAGGCGCTGAAGCGCGCGATCGCCGATGTCGGGCGGCTCGAGAACCTGCCCATCACCTACCGCGACCTGGTGCCGCGCCGCGACCTGACGGCCCATGCCTATGCGCTGGCGCTGCTGGCGATCCTGCTGCTGCTGGCCAGCCGCTGGACGGAGGGCAGGGCATGGCGCTGATGACGCCGCGTTCGCGTCTGCGACTCTCTTGGGGCGCCCTGGCCCTGCTTGCCATGGCTGCCGCCCTCGACGGCTGGCGTCTGCGTGACAAGGCGCGCGACAACGCTGGCATCGCTGCCGGCGTGGCCGAGCGACCCGCGCCGACAGCCCGTGCAGAGCTGCGTTTTGCGCATGCCAGCGGCCTGGTCCGGCGAGGCGATCGTGAGGCTGCGATCGATGCCTACCGGGTGCTGCAGGACGACAGTGCGCTCGGCCAGGCGGCCCGCTACAACGCCGCCAACCAGCTGCTGATGCAGGCGCTGGTGCTGCGTGACTCGAGGCTGCCCGGCCAGGCGCTGCCGCTGATCGAGCTGGCCAAGGCCGGCTACCGGGATGTGCTGCGCCTGAATCCGGACCAGTGGGACGCACGTTACAACCTGGAGCGCGCCCAGCGATTGCAGCCCGACCCCGATGACGCCGAAGCCGACGCGACCGGCCCGCCGGAGAACGCCGAGCGTGCAGCGACGACGATGCGTGGTGTCTCGCGGGGCCTGCCATGAACGTCGGCCCCTTGCGCTCGCGGTGGCAGGCGCTGTGGCAGGCTTTGAGGGTCGGCAGGGCGCGGGCCTGGCTGACGGTGGCCGCCCTCGCGCTGGCAGTGACTTTCGTGTCGCCACACCTCACCTGGCCGCAAGCGCAGAGCGATCTGGTGATCGTGCTGGACGTGACGCAGAGCATGGAGGTGGCCGATCAGCAGCACGACGGTCAGGCCGTGACCCGGCTGGCGCAGGTCAAGCGGGCGCTGGGCACGGTGCTGCGCGAGCTGCCCTGTGGCAGCCGCGTCGGCTGGGGGCTGTTCACCGAGTACCGGTCCTTCCTGCTGATGGTCCCGGTCGAGGTGTGCGAGAACCAGCGGGAACTGCTGGCGGTGCTGTCGAACATCGATGGCCGCATGGCCTGGACCGGCAACAGCGAGATCGCCAAGGGCCTCTACAGCGGCCTGAAGATCGTCAAGGCCTTGCCCACGAAACCGGCGCTGGTCTTCGTCACGGATGGCCAGGAAGCGCCGCCGGTGAACCCGCAGTACCGGCCCAGCGACGAAGGGGTGGTGCGTGTCGCGCCCGGGCTGGTGGTCGGCGTGGGGGGGCTGCTGCCGGTGCGCATTCCGAAGCACGACCTGCAAGGCCGGTCCTACGGCTACTGGGGCGCCGACGAGGTCATGCAACTCGACCCGCGCAGCTATGGCCGAGGGGGCAGTGTGGCGGGAGAGCAGATGGTCGATGACGGCAGCGAGCGGCCCGGTGCCCTGGTCGGTGCCACGCCCGGCAGCGAACACCTGTCTTCCTTGCGCGAGCCTTATCTGCAACTGCTGGCGGGCGAGACGGGCCTGATGTACCAGCGGCTGACGACGCCCCGGGCCTTGCAGGCCGCGATGACCAGTGAGCGACTCGTGCACCCGGTCCCTTCGCGGATGGATCTGCGCTGGGTCTTCGGGCTGCTCGGCCTGATCGCGCTGGTGGGGATCTACCTGCCCCGCAATGCCTTTGCCGGAGCGCGGCTCACGCGGGCTGCGCGACGTGGCCGTGCGCGATCCGGCCGCAAAGATAGGTCCACACGAAGCTCGCCGCGGCCTGGCTCGTGAGTTCGGCGTGGTCATAGGGCGGGGCGACCTCCACGCAGTCCATGCCGACGAAATCGAGATCGGCCAGCTCCTCGAGCAGGGACAGCACCTGGTTCGTCGTCATGCCGCCGGGCTCGGGCGTGCCGGTGCCGGGTGCGAAGGCCGGATCCAGGCAGTCGATGTCGAGGCTCAGATACAGCGGCGGATGGCCATGTGCAGCCAGTCGCTCACGGATGGCGTCGGTCATCGGTGCGAGTTGGGCCGGGCTTTCCAGTCCGCGCAGTCGCCGCGCATCGAAAATCTGCCCGCCCTGCTTGCGCACATAGTCGCGTGCCTCGCGCACGCCCGCGGAGCGGATGCCGATCTGGGTGAAGCACGCCGGGATCACCAGGCCTTCCTGCATCGCCTCGTACACCCAGGTGCCATGGCCGCTCGGCTCGCCGAAGTGGTCTTCCCAGGTGTCGCAATGCGCATCGAAGTGAATCACCGCGAGTGGCCGACCCAGCCAGGCCCTGTAGGCGCGCAGCAGCGGCAGCGTGATCGAGTGGTCGCCACCGATCCATGCCATGTGGTGCGCACGGATCATGCGGTCCACATGCGGTGCCATCGCCGCGCGCATGCCTTCGAGGCTGGTGTTGGGCAGCGGCAGGTCACCGAGGTCGGTCAGCCACTGCACCGGACTGGTATCGAAGTGCGGATGGATACCGTCGCACAGCATGTGGCTCGCCTCGCGGACCGCACGCGGACCGAAGCGTGCGCCTGGCCGGTTGGTGACTGCGCCGTCCCAGGCCACTCCGGCCACCGCGTAGGGGCACGCGGTGTCTTGGGGCACCTTGAGAAAGGCATTGTTGGAGAGGAAGGCGAAGCTGCTCATGACCTGCATGATGCCCGCGGCAGCGGCGACACATCGCGACGTCCTGGAGCCCAATATTTTTCATCAGGCAGGACAAGAATTTCTTAATATGAAATCAATGAATGCTGCAGTGCCGCAGAATTTTTCATGGTGACAAAGGTCATTTCACATGCGGAAATGTAGTCGCCAAGCCATTGTTTTTAAACAGATTTATATTTAGTCTTATATAAGATACAAGTCTTGGCTCGCGAACTCGCCGCGATTACGCTAGAGCCATCGTTTCACCGATTCTTCCTCTTCAACTCCGGAGTTCGACATGACCCAGCTCACCCGTGAACAGCAAGCCGCCGCCCTCGAGAAGGACTGGGCCGAGAACCCACGCTGGAAAGGCATCCAGCGTGGTTACACCGCTGCCGACGTGGTGCGCCTGCGCGGTTCGCTGTCTGTCGAGCACACGCTGGCCAAGCGCGGCGCCGAGAAGCTGTGGAATCTGATCAACACCGAGCCCTTCGTCAACTCGCTGGGCGCGCTGACCGGCAACCAGGCCATGCAGCAGGTCAAGGCCGGGCTGAAGGCCATCTACCTGTCGGGCTGGCAGGTCGCCGGTGACGCCAACAGCAATGGCGAGATGTACCCCGACCAGTCGCTGTACTCGGTGGACTCGGTGCCCAAGGTCGTCAAGAAGATCAATGCCACGTTCGCACGCGCCGACCAGATCCAGTGGAGCGAAGGCAAGAACGACGTCGACTACTTCGCGCCCATCGTGGCCGATGCCGAAGCCGGCTTCGGCGGTGTGCTGAACGCCTTCGAATTGATGAAGGCCATGATCGAAGCCGGCGCCGCCGGCGTGCATTTCGAAGACCAGCTCGCCGCTGCCAAGAAGTGCGGCCACATGGGTGGCAAGGTGCTGGTGCCGACGCGCGAAGCCGTTGCCAAGCTGGTGGCTGCGCGTCTGGCCGCCGACGTGAGCGGCGTGCCGACCGTGCTGTTGGCCCGCACCGATGCGGAAGCCGGCGACCTGGTGACCAGCGACATCGACGACAACGACAAGCCCTTCTGCACCGGCGAGCGCACCGTCGAGGGCTTCTATCGCACCCGCAATGGTCTCGAGCAGGCGGTCAGCCGTGGTCTGGCGTACGCACCGTACGCCGACTTGATCTGGTGCGAGACCGGCAAGCCCGATCTGGCGTTCGCGAAGGCCTTCGCCGACGCGATCCATGCCAAGTTCCCGGGCAAGTTGCTGGCCTACAACTGCTCGCCGTCCTTCAACTGGAAGAAGAACCTCGACGACGCGACGATCGCCAAGTTCCAGCGCGAACTGGGCGCGATGGGCTACAAGTACCAGTTCATCACGCTGGCCGGTTTCCACAGCCTGAACTATTCGATGTTCAACCTGGCCTACGGCTACGCGCGCAACAACATGAGCGCGTTCGTCGAATTGCAGGAGGCCGAGTTCGCTGCAGCGGAGAAGGGCTTCACCGCGGTGAAGCACCAACGCGAGGTGGGCACCGGCTACTTCGATGCCGTGACGACGACGATCGAGAAGGACGCCTCGACCGGCGCCTTGAAGGGGTCGACCGAGAACGAGCAGTTCTTCGACGGCACGCACCACTGATCGTTTGCACTGGCCGGCCTGCCGGCCGCACCCGAGCCCGACGGCCCTGCGCCGCCGGGCTTTTTCACGGCTGCACGATAGAATCGAAGTCCATCGAACAAGAGCGAGAAAGGCAGTACGGGTTATGACACCGCGAACTACAAGCTGCTCCGACAAGCTTGCCCTGATCGCGGCGTGAACGCATTCGTCTGTGTGTCTCCAAGCGCGGTCGTCACCGCGCTTTTTCGTTTTTGAAGGTTCAGAACATGATTGCCATCCAGTTGCCCGACGGTTCGCGGCGTGAGTTTCCCGGGCCGGTCACCGTGGCCGAGGTTGCTGCGTCGATCGGCAGCGGCCTGGCCAAGGCGGCTCTGGGCGGACGGGTGGGGCAAGGCGGCGCGGCGAAACTCGTCGACACGAGCTATCGCATCGAACACGACACCGCCCTGGCGATCGTCACCGACAAGGACGCGGACGGGCTCGACCTCATCCGTCACTCGACGGCCCACCTCCTGGCCTATGCGGTCAAGGAGCTGTTTCCCGATGCGCAGGTCACGATCGGGCCGGTGATCGAAAACGGCTTCTACTACGACTTCTCGTACAAGCGCCCTTTCACGCCCGAAGACCTTGTGGCGATCGAAACAAAGATGAACGAGCTCAGCAAGCGCGACGAGAAAGTCGAACGCCGCGTGCTGCCGCGCGACGAGGCCGTCGCGCATTTCAAGTCCATCGGCGAGGCCTACAAGGCCGAGATCATTGCCAGCATCCCGCCCGGCGAGGACGTGTCGCTGTACCGTGAAGGCGCATTCGAGGACCTGTGCCGCGGGCCGCACGTGCCGAGCACCGGCAAACTCAAGCACTTCAAGCTGATGAAGGTCGCCGGCGCCTACTGGCGCGGCGATCATCGCAACGAGATGCTACAGCGCATCTACGGCACGGCCTGGGCCACCAAGGACGAGTTGCAGCAGTACCTGCACATGCTCGAGGAGGCCGAGAAACGCGACCACCGCAAGCTCGGGCGCGAACTCGACCTGTTCCACGTCGACGAGCACGCGCCGGGCCTGGTGTTCTGGCACCCGAAGGGCTGGACGGTCTGGCAGCAGGTCGAGCAGTACATGCGCGCGGTCTACCGCGACAACGGCTACCTCGAGGTCAAGGGGCCGCAACTTCTCGACCAGGGCCTGTGGGAGAAAACCGGTCACTGGGACAAGTACCGCGAGAACATGTTCGTCACGGAATCGGAGAAACGCGACTACGCGCTCAAGCCGATGAACTGCCCCGGCCACATCCTGATCTACAAGCAGGGCATCAAGAGCTACCGTGACCTGCCGCTGCGCTACGGCGAATTCGGCCAGTGCCACCGCAACGAGCCGACCGGCGGCCTGCACGGCATCATGCGGGTGCGCGGCTTCACGCAGGACGACGGTCACATCTTCTGCACCGAAGACCAGATCCTCGACGAATGCACCGCCTTCACCGCGCTGCTGCAAAAGGTCTATGCCGACTTCGGCTTCACGAACATCATCTACAAGGTCGCGACCCGGCCCGACAAGCGCATCGGCTCGGATGCGCTGTGGGACAAGGCCGAATTCGCGCTGATGGAAAGTCTGCGTCGCTCGGGCTGCGAATTTGCCGTGTCACCGGGCGAAGGCGCGTTCTACGGCCCGAAGATCGAATACACGCTGAAAGACGCCATCGGCCGCGAGTGGCAGTGCGGCACGATCCAGGTCGACCCGAACATGCCGCAGCGACTGGGGGCCGAGTACGTCACCGAGTCGGGCGAGCGGGCGACGCCGATGATGCTGCACCGTGCCATCGTCGGCAGCCTCGAGCGTTTCATCGGTATCCTGATCGAACAGCATGCCGGCGCCATGCCTGCATGGCTGGCGCCGACGCAGGTCGTGGTGCTCAATATCACCGACGGCCAGGCCGACTACGCCGCAGAAATTGCGAAAACGCTGCAAAAACAAGGAGTTAGAGCAGGCGTCGATTTGCGCAACGAGAAAATCACGTATAAAATCCGTGAGCATTCCATGCAAAAGCTTCCGTACATCCTTGTCGTTGGCGACAAGGAGAAGGCTGCGGAGGCCGTTGCGGTGCGCGCCAGGGGCAACCAGGACCTCGGCGTGATGCCTCTAGATGCCTTTTCCCAGAGGATCGCTAGTGACATCGCCCACAAGGTGTGATGCGGGAGTTCGTTGGTCCCGTCCATGCCTTGGTAGTCCCGGCGCGCGTGTGTTCGATGTGGAGCCTGAGCGCTGGAACGCACAGGGCTCGAAAGGATTCTGACCATCGCTAATTTCTTTGATCGTCGCACTCGCAACGACGAACGCAAGCACCGGCTGAACCGGGAAATCATGGCGCCCGAAGTGCGCCTGAACGGGCCCGAGAACGAGCCGTTGGGCGTCGTCAGCATCCAGGAGGCCTTGCGCCTGGCTGGTGAGGCCGACGTTGACCTGGTGGAGATCTCTGCAACGGCCGACCCCCCGGTCTGCCGCCTGATGGACTACGGCAAGTTCAAGTACGCGGAGCAGAAAAAGGCCGCGGAAGCCAAGGCAAAGCAGCACGTCATCGATATCAAGGAAGTGAAATTCCGGCCCGGTACGGACGAAGGCGATTACGCGATCAAGATGCGCAACCTGCGTCGCTTCCTCGAAGAGGGTGACAAGGGCAAGGTGACCTTGCGGTACCGGGGCCGCGAGATCACGCACCAGGACATCGGCATGCGGCTGCTCGAACGCATCCGCGATGAACTCGCCGATGTCTCCGTGGTCGAGAACATGCCCAAGCTCGAGGGGCGCCAGATGATCATGGTGCTGGGCCCGAAGAGGAAGAAGTGACCGTTCGATAGAACGGAGTTTCGAGTTCACCATTGCTGCGGTCTGGTCGCCGCAGCGATGGCACAAGTGACCGACAGGCCCCAAGTCCGCGAGTGGTTCGCGGCGCCTGCGGGAACAACCTAGAAGGAGCAGTCATGCCCAAGATGAAGACCAAGAAAAGCGCTGCCAAGCGTTTCCGTGTCCGCCCGGGCGGCACCGTCAAGCGGGGGCACGCGTTCAAGCGCCACATCCTCACCAAGAAGAGCACCAAGAACAAGCGCCACCTGCGTGGTACGGCGACGGTGCACGAGACCAACATGGGCCACATGGCCCAGATGCTGCCGTTCGCTGGCCTTTGAGCCGCGCACGCCCAGGTCTCAGATCGATTCTTGAAGGAGTAGAAACATGCCTCGCGTCAAACGTGGTGTAACAGCCCGCGCACGTCACAAGAAGGTCCTGGAGCTCGCCAAGGGCTACCGCGGCCGTCGCAAGAACGTCTATCGCATCGCCAAGCAGGCGGTGATGAAGGCGGGCCAGTACGCCTACCGTGACCGCCGCAACCGCAAGCGCGTCTTCCGTCGCCTGTGGATCGCCCGCATCAATGCGGCTTCGCGCAGCCACGGCATCACCTACAGCCGCTTCATGGCCGGCATCAAGAAGGCCGCGATCGACATCGATCGCAAGATGCTCGCGGAGTTGGCGGTCAACGATCCGGCCGCTTTCGGCAGCATCGTCGAGAAGGTGAAGGCCCAACTCGCCTGATCGGTGTCGGGCCTCGCAGGCCCGATGCGCACTGCAGGGGCCGAGGCGCAAGCGTCGGCCCCTTGCTTTTTCAGCGTCACCTCATCCGCAAGACAGATCCTGATGGAAGCATTCAGTCAACTGGTGCAAAGGGCGGCGCAGGCCTTTGCCGAGGCAAGCACCCCCGCCGAACTCGAAGACGCGAAAGCGGTCTTTCTGGGCAAGGGTGGCGAGCTGACGGCCCGGATGAAGCAGCTCGCGAACCTGCCGGTCGATGAGAAGAAGGCTCGCGGCGCCGAGATCAACGCCGCCAAGCAGCAGGTCGAGGCGGCACTGCATGCGCGCCGTCAGGCACTGGCCGATGCCGAACTGGCGCAGCAACTGCGTGCCGAGTCGCTCGACGTCACGCTGCCAGGGCGGCGGCGCGGCAGCGGCGGCTTGCACCCGATCACCCGCGCGATGGAGCGCATCGAAGCCATTTTCGGCTCGATGGGCTTCGAAGTCGCCGACGGTCCCGAGATCGAGACGGACTGGTTCAATTTCACCGCGCTCAACACGCCGGCCGACCACCCGGCGCGTTCGATGCACGACACCTTCTATGTCGAAGGCGGTCAGGTGCTGCGCACCCACACCAGCCCGATGCAGATCCGCCACGCGGTGCGGCATGTCAAGGCGCACCGCGCGGCGCTCGACGCCGGCCTGCCGATGCCCGAGATCCGCGTGATCGCCCCCGGCCGCACCTACCGCGTCGACAGCGACGCGACGCACTCGCCGATGTTCCACCAGGTCGAAGGCCTGTGGGTCGGCGAGAACATCAGCTTCAAGGACCTGAAGTCGGTCTACGTCGGCTTCATCCAGGCCTTCTTCGAAACGCGGGACCTGCAGATCCGCTTCCGGCCCAGCTACTTCCCGTTCACCGAACCGAGCGCCGAGATCGACATGATGTTCGGCAGCGGCCCGCTGAAGGGGCGGTGGCTCGAGGTCTCCGGCTCGGGGCAGGTGCACCCGCAGGTGATCCGCAACATGGGGCTCGACCCGGAGCGCTACATCGGCTTCGCCTTCGGCTCGGGCATCGACCGGCTGGCGATGCTGCGCTACGGCGTCAGCGACCTGCGGCTGTTCTTCGACGGCGACCTGCGCTTCCTGTCGCAGTTCAAGTGATCCAGCCTCCTCAACGACACAGGTCTCATGCAATTTCCTGAATCCTGGTTGCGCGAGTTCTGCAACCCGCCGCTGTCGACCGCCGCGCTGGCGGACACGCTGACCATGGCCGGCCTCGAAGTCGAGGACCTGCGCCCGGTCGCGCCGCCGTTCGACAAGGTGGTGGTGGCGAAAGTGCTTGCGGTCGAAAAGCATCCCAACGCCGACCGGCTCAACGTCTGCCGGGTCGATGTCGGCGCCGAGGCGCCGCTGTCCATCGTCTGCGGCGCGCCGAACGTGCGCGCCGGCATCAAGGTGCCCTGCGCGCTGGTGGGCGCGGAGCTGCCGCCAGCCGAGGTGGGCGGCGCGCCGTTCCAGATCAAGCTCGGTCAGCTGCGTGGCGTCGAGAGCCAGGGCATGCTGTGCTCGGCGCGCGAGCTCAAGCTGTCGGAAGACCATGGCGGCCTGCTGGTTCTCGCCGACGACGCTCCGGTGGGCGCCAGCATCCGCACCCATTTGCAGCTCGACGACACGCTGTTCACGCTCAAGCTCACGCCCAACCTGGCGCATTGCCTCAGTGTCTACGGCATCGCGCGCGAGGTGTCGGCGCTGACCGGCGCGCCTCTGAAGCTGCCGTCCTTCCCGCCGGTGCCGGCGACTCACGATGCGAAGCTGCCGGTGCGCATCGAGGCCTCCGATCTGTGCGGCCGCTTCTCGGGCCGCATCGTGCGCGGCGTGGACCCCCAGGCGTCCACGCCGGCCTGGATGGTCGAACGCCTGGCGCGCTGCGGCCAGCGCTCGGTGAGCGCGCTGGTCGACATCTCGAACTACGTGATGTTCGAGTTCGGCCGTCCTTCGCACATCTTCGATCTCGACAAGATCCACGGCGGCCTGCAGGTTCGCTGGGGCCGCCCCGGCGAACGGCTCGAACTGCTCAACGGCAGCACCATCGAGGTCGACGCCGCCGTGGGCGTGATCGCCGACGAGCTGCAGGTCGAATCACTCGCCGGCATCATGGGCGGGCAGGCCACCGCGGTGAGCGACAACACCCGCAACGTGTACGTCGAGGCGGCGTTCTGGTGGCCGCAGGCCGTCGCCGGTCGCTCGCGCCGCTACAACTTCGGCACCGATGCCGGACACCGCTTCGAGCGCGGCGTCGATCCGGCGCAGACGGTCGAGCACATCGAACGCATCACGCAGCTGATCCTCGACGTCTGCGGCGGCGAGGCCGGCCCGATGGACGATCAGACTCTCGGGCTGCCCGAGCGCGCGCCGGTGTCGATGCGTGTCGATCGTGCCAGCCGCGTGATCGGCATGCCGGTCACGCAGGCCCAATGCGTCGGCGTGTTCCAGCGCCTCGAGCTGGGCTGCAGAGAGGAGGACGGGCGGGTCACCGTCAGGCCGCCGAGCTGGCGCTTCGACCTGCAGATCGAGGAAGACCTGATCGAAGAGGTCATCCGTGTCCTCGGCTACTCGATGCTGCCCGACACGCCGCCGCTGGCGCCCGTGACGCCGCGCGCGCTGTCGGAAGCACGACGCGGCATGCACACGCTGCGCCACGCCATGGCCAGGCTGGACTATCAGGAGACGGTGAACTTCAGTTTCGTCGAGGAGCGCTGGGAGCATGACTTCGCCGGCAACGCCGGGCCGATACGCCTGCTGAATCCGATCGCGGCGCCGCTGGCGGTGATGCGCTCGAGCCTGATCGGCAGCCTGGTCAACGTGCTGCGCTTCAACCTCGCCCGCAAGGCAGCGCGCGTGCGCGTGTTCGAGATCGGCCGCGTGTTCCTGCGCGACGCGAGCGTGAGCGACAGCGACACCAGCGTGGCGGGTGTGGCTCAACCCCTGCGACTCGGCGGCTTGGCCTATGGACCCAGCGATGAACTGCAGTGGGGCGCCAGCGATCGCGCCATCGATTTCTTCGATGTCAAGGGCGATGTCGAAGCCTTGCTCGTGCCGCGCCAACCGCGTTTCGTCGCGGCCGAGCACCCGGCGCTGCATCCCGGGCGCAGTGCTCGCATCGAACTCGACGGCCGGGCCGTCGGCTGGGTCGGCGAGCTGCACCCGCGCTGGCGGCAAGCCTATGAGCTGCCGCAGGCCGCGGTCGTGTTCGAACTGGATGCCCAGGCGCTCACCGAAACCCGCTTGCCGTTCTATGCACCGATCCCGAAGCAGCAGGCGGCGGTCCGCGACATCGCATTGATCGTCGGCGAGTCCGTCACCCACGAAGCGCTGATGCAGGCGATCTCGGCCGCGCCGACCGGTGGCGTGGTGCGCAATGCCCGCCTGTTCGATGTCTACCGCCCCAAGACGCCGAGTGCCGACCTGAGGACACACGAGCGCAGCCTCGCTGTGCGCCTGGAACTGCTCGACGAGCAAGGCACGCTGACCGACGAGCGCATCGACGCGGCGGTCAAAACCGTGCTCGACGCGCTTTCCACACGCCTGGGCACGCGCCTGCGCGCCTGACCGACGCCATTACGGAAGAATCCGACCATGGACCGCGTGCTGCTGCCGACCCTCGAAACACCGACCCTGACCAAGGCCGAGCTCGCCGAGTTGCTGTTCGAGCGACTGGGGCTGAACAAGCGCGAGTCCAAGGATATGGTCGAGGCCTTTTTCGAACTCATCCACGGCCAACTGGTCGAGGGCCACGACGTCAAGCTTTCGGGCTTCGGCAATTTCCAGATCCGGCGCAAGGCCCCTCGGCCGGGCCGCAACCCGCGCACCGGGGAGGCGATCCCGATCAAGGCCCGCAATGTGGTGACGTTCCATGCGAGCCACAAACTCAAGGGCGTCGTGCAAGGCGACATACCGAGTGGAGAAGAGTTCGAGTAAAGTCTGAGGTAATACGCCACAGGCCCTTGATTTCCAATGGAAAAAGCGCTGCCGCCGATCCCAGCCAAGCGGTATTTCACGATCGGTGAAGTGAGCGAGCTGTGCGGGGTCAAGCCCTATGTGCTGCGCTATTGGGAGCAGGAGTTCACTCAGCTCAAACCCATGAAGCGGCGCGGCAACCGCCGCTACTACCAGCACCACGAAGTGTTGCTGATCCGCCGCATCCGCGGACTGCTCTACGAGCAGGGCTTCACCATCAGCGGCGCTCGCAACCGTCTGTCGGAAGCCGGCGTGCGCGCCGTGCTGGCAGCCGAGGCAGCCCAGCAGCCCAACGAACTCGACGATGGTGGGCTGCCGGCCGAGGTCACCGAAGAAGAAGCGATGGAAGCGGCTGCGGTGGCACCGACTGCCGCCGTCGCCCTGGTACGCGTCAACGGAGGGCCACCGACGCTGGCGATGATGCGAGACGAACTCGTCTCGATCCGCCAGCTGTTGATACCGTGATGGCGGCAGCGCTGCCCGGACCGCGCTGAGTATTCGGCTGCGCGAGCCCGTCTGCTCGATGAAGACGGAGCGGCTTGGCGGGGGTGGAGCAGCGTCGGCAGATGAGGTCTGAAGTGCTCCATGTCTCGGGCTTCAGCTGTGCGCTGTGGCGGGGGTGGTTTGCATTTCGGAGCGTGCCTGTGCGATCACGGAGCGCGCCGCAGTCAAGCCGAGCATGCCCATCACCGCTGCCACCGCCAGGTCGGGCCAGCCCGAGCCGGTGCTTGATACGCCGAGCGCAGCCGCCATCACAGCGAGATTGCCGATCGCGTCGTTGCGGCTGCACAGCCAGACCGAGCGCATGTTCGCGTCGCCTTCGCGCCAAGCGTAGAGCATGACGGCGACCGAGACGTTCGCCACCAGGGCGAGGGCACCGATCACCTCCATCGTTACTGGTTCGGGCACGGTCCCGGCTGCTGCGCTCCACACCGCCTTGCCCAGCACCAAGGTCCCGTAGGCGCCCATCGTGACGCCCTTGAACAGCGCCGCGCGAGCGCGCCAGGTGGCGGCCATGCCGAGCACGAGCAGCGAGATGCCGTAGTTGGTCGCGTCGCCGAAGAAGTCGACCGCGTCGGCCAGCAGCGAGACCGAGCCGGCATGAAGGCCGCCTGCCAATTCGACGCCGAACATGGCTGCGTTGATGAACAGCGCGGCCCAGAGAACGCGGCGGTAGCGCCTGGATCGAGCGGCGGCTGGTGGAGCGCAGCCGTGGCTGCAGCAGGAATCGCTCATGACGGATTTTCGAGCATCGATGAGGGCATTTAAAACCCTGCAGCCACTCCAGAGTCAAGCGCCTACGATCTCCCCGTGCGCCATGGCGGTCATCGCTTTCCGGCGCCGGCAGCCCCGTGGGCTGATCAGGAGGGCCTCGCAACATGAAAATCGGTGAACTGGCCAAGGCGGCGCAGACCCAGGTCGAAACGATCCGCTACTACGAACACGAGGGGCTGCTGCCGCAGGCTCCACGCACGGACGGCAACTACCGCATCTACGGTCCTGGACATGTCGAGCGCTTGGCCTTCATCCGCCGCTGTCGCTCGCTGGACATGACGCTGGACGAGATCCGCGTGCTGTTGCGGTTCAAGGATGCGCCGCGCGAAGACTGCGGCGAGGTCAACGCACTGCTCGATGAGCACATCGGGCATGTCGCGCAGCGCGTGCGCGAGCTCAAGGCGCTGGAGAAGCATCTGCGGGAACTTCGCGCGCAATGCCAATCGGCGAGGGTGGGCGAGGCCTGCGGGATCCTGCGGCAGCTCAGTCACGACTTGCCCGACCCCGGCGCGCCGCGCCGCCAGCGGCCGACGGCGCACGCGCATGTGGGCACGGTGCACGACAGGCCTAGCGCTCGCGTGCGCAGGGCATGATTGCCCCAGCGCGTCGGTGCAGTACCACAGCAAGGATTCTCGGCGCCCAGAAAGTCGAACGGGCCGGCCCCTTGTGAGAGCCAACCCGTTTGAATCTATTGGTCGGGACGGCGGGATTCGAACTCGCGACCCCTTGCACCCCATGCAAGTGCGCTACCAGGCTGCGCTACGCCCCGACAAGCCGCGCAGTATATCCCAGCATGCCTCTGAGGCCGAGGCTCTTCGCCTCAGCCGGGCCCCGAACTCCCGCAGGACTGAAGCCTCTCGGCCGGTTGATCGCCGCAGTATGCCGGCGACTTCGGGTTGCACTCAGCGCGAAGCAGGCGTCTTGGGAGCAGGTGCGGTGCTCGGGGTGCCGGGACGCGCTTCTGCCAGTGCCTTCGCGCGTGCGTCGAGCTCGCTGCGCGGCGTCGTGACGAGTGGTGTGTCGACAATGGGGCAGCGGGCGGCAGCGTCCTCGCCGGCACGCCAGTCACCGTCCGGCAAGGCGCCGGTGTCGATGCGCGACAGGCCCAGTGCAGCCGTCAGCTTGTTGGTCGCAGCGTGCGTGCGCACATAGGCGATGCGCAGTTCGTGTTCCGCGTTGGCATAGGCGCGCCGCGAGGTGTAGACCTCGTTCTCGGCGTTCAGCAGGTCGAGCAGGCTGCGTTGCCCGATCTCGAACTGCTGGCGGTAGGCGTCGCGTGCATGCTCGATTGCCGTGACGTTGCGCTCCAGGTAGCGCAGCTGTTCGACGAGCTTGCCGGTGTCGTTGAAGGCGATCGCGGCGGTCTGGCGCGTATCGCGGCAAGCGCGATCACGCAGGTCGGCCGCCTGGGTGACGAGGTCGGCGAATTGCCGCACCCGGGCCTGGTCGGAGCCGCCGTTGAAGAGGTTCCAGCTCAGCACCACTTCGGCCGCAGCTTCACGCTGCTGGTCCTGCAGGCCGTTGAGGTTGTGGCCCTCGTTGCCGCGTGCACGCGCCTCGATCCGCGGCTGGAAGGCACTGCGCTGGCCTTCCGATTGCGACCTCAGGGCGCGCAGGCTCTCCACCGCAGCGGAGACGCTCGCGTTGCGCAGGGTCGCCTGCGTCTGCGCGTCGGTTGCGGTGGCGGGCAGCCCCTGGGTCAACCCCGCACCGAGCACCGCCTGCGCGGGCGGTGCTTCGCCGACCACGCGCTGGTAGCGGGCCACCACGTCATGCAGGTTGGAGACTTCGGTGGACAGATTCGTCTCGGCCAGTGCAAGCCGCGCGGCTGCCTGCTCGACGTCGACGCCGCGCCCGACACCGGCCTTGAAGCGGTTCTGGATCTGGTCGTGCGAGAGCTTGTGCTGCACATAGTTGTCTTCGGCCAGCTGCACCAGGCGGCGAAAGCGCAGCACATCGTAGTAGGCGCGGCTCGCTTCGAGCGCGGTCTGTTCGGTGGCATCGACGAACTCGAAGTAGCGGCTGCTGCGCGCGTGGCCGAGGCGGCTGACCTCGGTCTGCGTCAGGCGGCCGTCCCACAGCAGCTGCGTCAGGCTCACGCCCACGCCGGTGCGCGACAGGTTCTGGTCTTTCGGGATGCGCGAGTCGATGCTGTCGCGCGAGCGCCCGACATCGGCGCTCAGGTCCACGCGCGGATAGTAGGCACCCCGTGCCACGTCGATCTCGTTGCCGGCGGCGCGGTACGCATTGAAGCGGGCAGTGACCTCGGGGTTGGTCTGGATGGCCTTCTGGGCGGCGGCCTTCAAGGGGTCGTCGGTCTGCGCGAGAACGCTCGACGCACCGAGCAACAAGGCGAGGGTCAGCGTATGAGGAACAGTCATGGAGTGGGATCCGATTCGAAACAGGACAGGGCGCTCACCCTCCAACAGCGTGGTTTGGGCGGCGCGGATGTTCTCACGGCCTTTATCGGCAACTCCTCCCTGATCTGCGGGCCGCACTGCCCTCGAGCGCTCGATGGTGGCGGGCCGCGTGACTTTCGCAACAGCCGAAGCCGCGACGAGTCGTCGGCCGCGCCGCCGGTTTGCCGGTCAGACGCTCAAGTGCGCACTGCGGATGGCCGAAAACTGCTCGATGGCTCCGAGCGCAACCGCGTCCCCTATTGCCCTGCGGATGCCTGCACCCGCCGGCAGCCGACCCTCGTGGTGGGGGGCACTGCTGGCGCATCTGGTGGTCGTGGTGTTGCTGTTGCAGCTCGTGGCACCGTGGGCGTGGGATCGCGACCGCATGCTGGCCACGGCGCAGCGCTACGGTCCCGATGCAGTCGCCGGCGTGCGCGTGCTGCAGTCGACGATCGCCGCAACGCAGTCGCTGCCCGAGACAGCGCGCCTGCAGGCCTTCAACCGGCTGTTCAACGAGCGCATCGTCTTCGCCGAAGACATCGACACCGTGGGCCAGGTGGACCAATGGGCCAGTCCGCTGGAACTGCTGGCGCGCGGCGCGGGCGATTGCGAGGACTTCGCGATCGCCAAGTACTTTTCGCTGATCGCGGCCGGGGTGCCGCCGGCGAAGCTGAGAATGGTCTACGTGCGAGCCCAACTCGGCGCCAGCGTGCGAGCCCACATGGTGCTGGCCTACTACGCCGAGCCGACGGCCGAGCCGCTGATTCTTGACAACCTGGTGACCGAGATCCGCCCGGCTTCGGCGCGCCGCGATCTCAGTCCCGTCTTCAGCTTCAACGCCGAAGGGCTGTGGCAGGGCACCGGCGCGCAAACGGCTGGCGACCCGGTGGCGCGGCTGTCGCGCTGGCGCGAGGTGCTGGCGAAGGCGCATGCAGAGGGTTTTGTATGAGCAAGACGCAAATCATCCCGAGGGATCTCCGATGTCACTGATCCGACAACTCTGGCTGCTGCTGCTCGCCACGATCGTGGTGGGCGTGCTGGGCAGTGCGCTGGTCACCGTCGGCTCGGCGCGCGGCTATCTGGAAACCCAGCTGCGACTGAAGAACAGTGACAACGCGCAGGCACTGGCCCTGAGCTTGTCGCAACAGAGTGGCGACCTGGCGCTGGCCGAGTTGGCCATCAGTGCGCAGTTCGACACTGGGTTTTATGAACGCATCAGTCTGCTGGGGCCGGAAGGCCGGATCCTGGTCGAGCGCCGTGCCGAGTCCGTGCCGGCGCCGGTGCCGGCCTGGTTCGCGAACCTCGTGCCGATCGCGTCGACGCCCGGCGTGGCCCAGGTGTCCGATGGCTGGCGGTCGCTGGGTACGCTGGAAGTGGTCAGCGCCTCGAGTTTCGCGCTCGCCGATCTGTGGCGCGGCAGCGCGCAGTCGGCCGGCTGGTTGACGTTGATCGGGCTGCTGGCCTGTGCGCTCGGCTCGCTGGTGCTGCGACGCATCCGCGCGCCGCTGCAGGCCACCGTCGAACAGGCGCGCGCGATCGTCGAGCGCCGTTTCGTGACCGTGCAGGAGCCGCGCGTGCCCGAGCTGCGCCAGCTCAGCCGCGCGATGAATGCCATGGTGCAGCGGTTGCAAGCCATTTTCGGCGAGCAGGGTGCCCAGCTCGAAGCACTGCGCCAGCAGGCACAGACCGACCCGCTCACCGGGCTGGTCAACCGCGCCCACTTCCTGGCCCAGTTGAGCTCGATGCTGGCGCGTGAAGACACACCGCGCGCAGGCGGTCTGCTGCTGCTGCGGGTGCGCGACCTGGCCGGCGTCAACCGCGCAGCGGGACACGCCGCGGCGGACGCGCTGCTGCAGACGCTGGCGCTGACCCTACGTGGCGCATCCGCCGCCAGCGCGGCGCCGCTGGCCGGACGTCTGAACGGTGCCGACTTCGCCATGCTGATGGGCGAGACCGATGCCAGAGCCATGGCCGCCGGCTTGCACGCCACCGTGAAGACGGCGCTCAAGCCCTGGGCCGGGGTGAGCATCGCCATCGGTGCCGTCTCCTGGCGTGCCGGCGAGAGCGTTGCGAAGCTCATGCAGGCGGCCGACGCGGCGCTGGTAAGAGCCGAAACGCAAGACGGCTTCGGGCTCGCGGTCGATGACCCACCGGAGGACGCGGGGCTCGAGTCGGCGCTGGGCGAAAGCGGCTGGCGCCAGTTGCTGTGGCAGGCGCTGGAGCGTGGCGATGCCCGGCTCGGCAGCTACCCAGTGATCGGCCGCGACGGCCGCCTGTTGCACCTGGAATGCCCGCTGCGGCTGCGGCTGCACGAGGGCGGCTCCTTCGAGCCCGCAGCCCGCTGGCTGCCCTGGGCGCTGCGCAGCCAGTTCAGCACGCGGACCGACCTGATCGCGGTCACGCTGGCGCTGGAGCAGATCGCGCTCGATGGCCAGTCGCGCGGTGTCAACATCGCCACTGATTCTCTGAACGACAGCGGCTTCCTGGCCGAGTTGCGCAGCCTCGTGGGCTCGCGTGCGCAGGCCGCAGGCTCGCTGTGGCTGGAAGTCGCCGAGCGTGCTGCCGTCGAGCAGTTGGCGGTGCTGAGGGACCTGGGGCGGCAACTGCGGCCCCTGGGTGTCAAGCTCGGGCTCGAGCATGCGGGCGAGCGCCTGGCGCGCATCGACCGTCTGTACGAGGCCGGTCTTGACTTCGTAAAGCTCGACAGTTCGCTGGTCACCGGCATCGCCCAGGACAGCGCCCGTGCGGACTTCGTGCGTGGGCTGGCGTGGACGCTGCACGGCCTCGAGGTGCAGGTGCTGGCCGAAGGAGTGGCCGACGCGGCGGACGCACAGGCGCTGTGGGCCTGTGGGCTGGACGGGATCACGGGCCCCTGGGCCAGCGCACAAGCCCCGAACTGAGGTCATGGAACTCCCGGCCACGGCGGCGTAACGCAACCACCCCCGCGGGGGGCACCACCGGCGGTGCGGGTCAGGGCCCGTCGGTCACCAGCTTGCTGCGCGTCAGCAGTTCCTGAATGATCTGGTTGTCGGTCGCTGCCGACCCCAGGCTGAGTGCACTGCGCAGGTCCACCCCCTGCAGCGTGATGCGCTGGTCTTCGCTGGCCGCCGCGTAGGCACCATCGCTGAACCCGCCGGACGAGCTGATGTGGATGATGGTGCTGCCCGGCGTGGAACTCGTGTCGAAGTCGAGATAGCTCTGCAGATTGCCGGGGTTGACGCCGACATGGTTGGCACCGATCAGCAGATCCCGCAGGTCCAGCGAGTCGCCGCCCGCGGACACGGGGGCCACGTTGAAATCGGTGATGGTGTCCCTGGCCGGCGCACCTGCGGCACCCCGGTCGGCCAGCGTCCAGGCGAAGGTGTCGGCGCCGGTGCCGCCCGCCAGCGCGTCGTTGCCGGCCTCGCCGCTCAGGGTGTCGTTGCCGGCGTTGCCGATCAGAAGGTCGGCGTTCGCCGTGCCGTCGAGCGTGTCGTTCCCCGCGCCGCCGGCGAGCAGGCTGCTGCCGTTGACGATGTTCAGGTATTGAGTGGTCGAATGGCTTTCGTCCCCCACGGTGTTCGTCGCATTGAAAGCGAGCAGTGCCGAACCGCTTGCGGTGCCGGTGACGGACAGGGCATCGAGGTTCCAGCCCGTCAGGTCGATCGTGCTGTCGCTGCCGGTGGACGTGACGGTGTGGCCAGCCGTGCCGTCGCTGATCGCCATGCCGGCATTCAAGCCCGACACCGACAGCGCGGTGTAGTTGCCCGCCGAGAGCGTGAGCCTGGTTGCATCGCCATCGTTGGCAACTGCCAGGTCGTGATACCCCGCCTCGACCGACCGGATCGCGGCCACCTGGTCGGCCGTGAGCACGTGGTTGTAGATGCGCACGTCGTCGAGGTCGGCCTTCAGGAAGCGGTTGTCCGCCAGGTCGGTTCCAGCGGCGTCGTTGGCGAAATTGTTGGTCGCACCGAACCCGGCGAGGCGGTTCAGCGTCGCGTTGAATGCGGCGTCATTGGGGGAACCGCTGGCTTCGAGCACGCCATCGACAAAGACGTTGACGAGCTTGGTCCCGGCATCGCGCGTGATCGACACCTGGTGCCAGGTGTCGTCGTTGATGCTCGTCGTGCTGTAGACACCGTTCACGTTGCCGATGCCGAAACCGATCTTCCCCGCGGAGTTGATCGCGCCCCACTGGATGTCGTTCCCGCCGCCGTTGTGCTCGCTGGCGATGACGGCAGGCGAATCCCAACCGGCTGCGTTGCCGGCTCCGGTCTGCGTCGTCTTGATCCAGAAGCTCAGCGAGCCCGTGCCCATCAGCGGCGCCGTGGTGGCAGCGCCCAGCGCGATGAAGCTGCCCGTGCCGTCGAAGTGCAGGGCGGTCGCGGAGGTGCCGGAGTGGCCAGCGACCCAGGTGGGCGGCGTCAGCGGGCTGGGTGTGGAGTCGGTGAGCGTCCCGGTGCGTCCGTTGTACTGGTCGACCGTCGATGCCGCCGCGCCTTCGTCGAAAGTCCAGCGTCCGACCGGCGTCACGCTCAGCGTCGGCGTTGCGGCGTTGTTCACCGGCGTCACGGTGACGTCGACGTGGGCCGTTTCGATGGCCCCCCCCGAGACCACGGTGTACGTGAAGCTCGTGGGCGGGCCGTTGCCGGTGTTGTAGCCGGCAGTGGGCGTGAACAGCAGCTTGCCGTCGGCCTGCAGCAGCACCGAGCCGTTCGCCACCGCCAGCGACCCGCCGACGGCGATGCCCAGGCCGTTGATCCCGGTCACGGTGTGGTCGGGGTTGGAGAACGTGTCGTTGGCATTCACGTCGATCACGACAGGCTGGTTCTCGAACGTCGTGGCTGCGTCCGCCAGGACGTCGGCGGTGGGCGCGACGCTGATGCCGACGGTGCTCAGCACCGCGGGCACCAGCCCGTCTGAGGTGCTCAGCGACAGTTGTGCCGCACCGTTGAAGTCGGCCGCAGCCAGATAGCTGGCGCCTTCGAGGGCGAGGTTGATGGTCGCCGGCGAGCCGGTGACGCTGACGACGCCGGTGCCGTTGCCGGTCACGGAAACACCGGCCATCGAGCCCAGCGAGAAGCTGCCGTTGGACACGCTGATGGTCGTCGTCAGCGACGGGCTGTCGATGTCGGCGACGCTCAGCGCATTGCCGTTGGCGGCCGAGAACACCAGCGGCGTGTCTTCGCTGCCCGCTTGCGACGAGGGCGCCGTGTTCACGGGAGCGTCGTCGCCTGGCAGCACGATCACCGGAATCGTGACGTTGCTGGAAGCGGTATCGCCATTGGCCGCCTCGCGGCTGGTGGCGGTGACCGCAAGGTCGAAACTGCCGCTGAACTGGAGCGGCGGCGTGATGACCAGCCGATCGAGCGCCCAGTCCGTGACGGTCGCGTCCGTGTGGCCGGCCGTCGCGGTGAAGTTGTGAATGCCGTCCGAAAGCGTGGCGCCGACCGGGATCTGGCCGATGGTGACCACCGAAATCGCTTCCGAACCGTCGCTGTCGGTCAAGGCCACGGCGATCGGTGGCAGGCTGATCGGGCTGTCTTCGACGCCGGTGCCCGTCAACGGGTAGTAGCCGCCACCCTGGCTGCCGACCAGAGCGCCGTGCGGCGCGCCGACGGCATCGAGTGCCTCGAGGCTGGGGACCAGCGTGAAGTTGCTGCTGTCGAACACGACCGGCGGCGCGCCGTCCACTTCGAGCGTGAGTTCCGCGTAGCCGGGACCATCCCCGTTGTAGAAGATGAAATCGATCGTGTAGTAGCCCGAGCCGGCCGGCACGAACGGCGCGGCTTCATACGGGCCCGGGACATTGAATCCTTCCTGGAAGATCGTCACGCCCCCGAGGACCATGGACACGGTGTCGTCCCGGGTGCCGGTGAAGGTGTAGCTGTGCCCGGCTTCGAGGTACACCAGACCGCTGATCCGGTAGGCTTGGTCCTGGACGATGTCCGGGATCGTGTAGGCGTTCCCGATCGTGACGTCCGTCGGGACCAGGCCGGCGAGCGACGCGGCGAGCGACGTCGGGTCTTCAGCGCTGAGCGGGTCGATCGTCGGCGCATCGTCGTAGCGCTTGAACGTCCCGCCTTCGACGGCGCCCGGCAACTGGTCGTAGAGCTGTCCGCCGGTGAGGCCGATCTCGATCCGCGGCGCGTCGGCCACCGGGGTGACCGCGATCGGCACGGTGGCAACGATGGGCGCTGCCCCGCCGTCGCTGGTCCCGACAGTCAGCACGTCCGGACCGCTGTAGTTGCCTGCGGGCTGGTAGCCGAGGCCATCCAGCGCTGCGTTGATCTGGTCTGCCGTGCCTGACAGCGTGAGCGAGCCACTGCCGTTGCCGGTGATCGTCGCGCCGCTGCCGGCCGCGGCGCTCAGGCTGCCGTGGCCGACGGTCAAGGTCGTGGTCAGCGTCCCGCCGTCGATGTCGGTGACGCTGATCGCGTTGCCAGCAGCGATCGAGAACACGTGGGCGGTGTCCTCAGGCATGGCCTGAGTCGCGGGCAGGATCTGCGCCGGAGCATCGTTGACCGGAGTGACCGTGATCGCCGCCATGGCAGGAGCCGACACCGCGCCGTCCGAATCGGTGACCGTGAACTGCACATCGACGCTGCCATGGAAGTCCGGCGCCGGCACGAACACCAGCGAGGCCGCCTGGGCCGCCGTCAGTGGGCTGCCGGGCACGACCGGGGTGCTGCCGTCGGCCAGGAACAGCTGGCCTTGCGCAGCGGACGGCAGGATGGTCACGGTGACGATCGGCGCCGCGCCGTCCTCGGGGTCGGTGCCCGACAGGTTCAGCGAGATCGGGCCGCCATCTTCGGGGCCACGGGCCGGCGTCACCACGGCCGCGGGCGCCTGATTGGGGCTGGGCGCCGACGGCGGCGCGGCGATGACGCCGAGTTGGCTGGTGTCTTGAATGCTGGCGTCGAAGGGTGGGGGTGTTGCACGGGCCGACGACGGTGCATCGACCGCCAGCGAGCCGCTTCCCACCGCCTCCGAGATGCGGCCGACCCGCAGCGCCGGAGACGCTTCACCGCCGCTGGCCGTTGCGCCGGCGGCCGTGGCCGCGTCGGGGTTGCCGTCGTTCAAGGCCTGGATCACCCGGTCGATGTCCTCTGGCGCGCCGGCCACCACCGCCCCCGGTGCCCCGACCGGGGCTTCGATCGACGGCCCATCGGCCGCGGTGCTCCAGGTCTGGCCGTCGCCGTTCTGGATCTCCACGATGCTGCTTTGCGCCGTCAGGATCACGTCGCCCTTGTGCACGACATCGCCGACCTGAAGCGGGCGGGTGCTGCCGTCGGGCAGCCGAACGAGGGCGGTGCCCCAGACCGCAGTGACTTTTCCGAGCTGAACGGTGGCGACTACGGGCACGGTGATCCTTTGCTCGCGGCGAGGCCGCAAATCCTGATGTCGAGCATATCGGGCAACGGCTTGCCTTATTCAGCTCGATCGATGCCTGGTCGTGATGCCACGCACGAAATCAGCATCGAAATTGAACTTAAGGTTTTCGGCCGGCTGCCTCAAGCCGTGCCGGCTTGGTGGAACTTCGAAGGGTGGGAAGAGCGGTCGACCGGCTCAACCGTCACCGTTCCGAGAGCGCGTAGGCCTTGCCGCGCAGCACCGGCTTGAGCAGGTAGGACATCACCGTCTTCTTGCCGGTCAGGATGTCGACCTCGGCCGTCATGCCGGGGATGATCGGCAGCTTGTCGCCGAGCTGCGACTGCAGCGTGCGCACCCGCACGACGAAGAACGCATTGCCCTTTTCGTCGACCACGGTGTCGGGACTGATGTTCTCGACCTTGGCGTCGAGACCGCCGTAGATCGAGAAGTCATAGGCCGTGAACTTCACGGTGGCCTGCTGGCCGGGATGAATGAAACCGATGTCGCGCGGGACCACGCGTGCCTCCAGCACCAAGGCATCGTCGAGCGGGACGACCTCGACGATGTCGCGGCCCGACTGCACCACGCCGCCGACGGTGTTGGCCAGCAGGCGCTGCACCCGCCCGCGGACCGGCGACTTGACCTGGGCCTTGTCGACCTTGTCGCTCAACGCGACGCGCCCTTCGGTCAGTGCGTTCATGCGGCCCATCACGTCGGCCAACTCCTTGCGGGCCTCGTTGCGAAAGGCGATCTCGGTCTCCTGGATCTTGCGCTGGGCCTCGCCGACGGCGGCCAGCACGCGTGCGATCTGGGCGCCGGCCTGCTCGACGTCGCCGCGGTATTTGCTCAGGTCGCGCTCGAGCCGCAGGATGTCGACCTCCGAGACCGCGCCGGAGGCCAGCAGCGGGCGGGTCTTCGCCAGTTCCTGCTGCGACAGATCCAGCCCGCGCTCGGCCGATGCGCGGCGCGACCGGGCCTCGTTGAGTTCCTGCTCGCGCTGCATCAGCTGTTGACGGCTGATCGACACGATGGTGGAGAGCTCGGACTGGCGCGATTCGTACAGCCGCCGCTCCTCTTCGAGGATGCGCCGCTCTTCCGGATCGGCGCTCGGCGGCGGTGGCTGGAACGGATTGCCTTCAGCCAAGGCCCGCAGCCGCGCCTGCCGTGCCAGCAGCGCAAAGCTCTGCGCCGCGTTCTCGCGCACACCCGAGGTGGCGCGCGTCTCGTCGATGCGCAGCAGCAGCTGGCCCGCCTCGACCACCTGGCCTTCGCGCACCAGGATCTCGGACACCACTCCGCCGTCGAGCGACTGGATCACCTGCAACTGCCGCGACGGGATCACCTTGCCGTCGCCGCGCGTCACCTCGTCGATCCTGGCCAGTGCTGCCCAGACGAGCAGCAGCGCCACCACGCAGACCGCCGCACGCACGATGGTCTGTGCGCGCTGCGTGCGAGCCCGTGCCAACAGGGCTTCGGGCTGGGCGTCGTAGCCGGCGCTGCCGGCCGGCGCCTGGGGAGCCACCGGGCCGAACACGTGCTTCGTCAGCGGATCGAGCAGCAGACGCAAACGCTCCAGCAGCGCCAGCAGCGCGCGACCGGCGCGCATCAGGCGCAGCGGCGGTGTGTCGTCGGCGCTCATGCTAGGCAGCCCTGGTGATGCGGCCAGCGGCGAGCGCCTGCATGATCTGCTCGCGCGGGCCGTCGGCGACGATCCGGCCCTGGTCGACGACGATCAGCCGCGTCGCCATCGGCAGCAAGGAGGTGCGGTGCGTGACCAGCACCACGGTCTTGCCGCGCGCGAACTCGGTCACGCGCGCCGTCACATGGGCCTCGGTCGCGAAATCCATGGCGCTGGTCGGCTCGTCGAGCAGCAGGAGCGGCGCGTTGTGCAACAGGGCGCGCGCCAGGCCCACGCTCTGGCGCTGCCCCCCCGACAGCGATTCGCCGCGCTCGCCGACCGGCATGTCGAAGCCGCGCGGATGACGGTTGACGAATTCGCCGAGGCCGGCGACCTCGGCCGCCGCCACGATGGCGTCGTCGTCGGCGTAGGGCAGGCCGAAGGCAATGTTCTCGCGCAGGGTGCCGAAGAAGAGCGTCACGTCCTGCGAGACGTAGCCGAGGTTGCGGCGCACGTCGGCCGGGTCGAGCTGGCGCAGGTCGATGCCGTCGAGCAGCACCGCACCGGCGGTCGGTGCGTACAGGCCGAGCATCAGCTTCTCGATCGTGCTCTTGCCCGAGCCGACCTTGCCGATCAAGGCCACCCGCTCGCCGGCGGCGATCTTGAAGCTCACGCCGTCGAGTGCGCTGTCGGAGCGACCCGGGTAGGCGAAATGGACCTCGCGAAACTCGATGTCGCCACGCAGCTCGCGGCGGTGGATGAAGGCGTTGCCGGGCGGTCGCTCGACCGGCTGCGCCATGATCTTCTCCAGCGACTCCAGCGCCGTCACGGCCCCTTGGTACTGCAGCAGCAGCCCGACGATCTGCCCGGCCGGCGCCAGCGCACGGCCGCTCAGCATCGTCGCTGCGATCAGCGCGCCCATCGTCAACTGGCGGTCGCCGATCAGGTAGACGCCGACGACGATCAGCGACACGCTCACCAGCTGCGTCAGCCACGCGGTGGCGGACAGCGCGCCCGAGGACAGGCCGCGCATGCGCATGTTGATGCCCGCCAGGTGGGCATTCGTCTGCTCCCAGCGCGCCTGGATCACGCTTTCAGCGCCCTGGGTCTTGACGGTCTCGATCGCGGTCAGACTCTCGATCAGCGTTGCATTGCGCTGCGCGCCGGCCTGCCACGTGGCCTGCGACAGCTCGTGCAGCCGGTGCTGCAGGATGTAGCCGATCACCACGATCAGCACGAAGGCAAGCACCACGGGGATCGCCAGCCATGGCGACAGCCAGACCATCACGCCCACGAACAGCAGTGCGAAGGGCAGATCGATCAGCGCCGTGACGGTGCCCGAAGCGATGAAGTCGCGCACCTGCTCGAAGCCGCGCAGGTTGGATGCGAAGGAGCCCACCGCGGCAGGACGGTGGGACAGCTGCATGCCGAGCACGCGCTCCATCAGGGTGGCCGAGATCTGCACGTCGATGCGTGCGCTGGCCTCGTCGACGAAATGGCTGCGCAGCATGCGCATGAAGAGGTCGGCACTGATGACGATCAGCACGCCGATCGCCAGCGCCCACAGCGTCTCCTGCGCATGGTTCGGCACCACGCGGTCGTAGACGTTCATCGAGAACAGCGGGAAGGCGATCGCGAACAGGTTGATCAGCAGCGCGGCCCACAGCACGTCGCGGTAGACGTGGCGCTGCGCCAGCACCGCGCTCCAGAACCAGTGGCCGGCGCGCGTGGGGCGCACTTCGGGCGTGCGCTCGTCGAAGCGGAACTGCGGCCGCACGAACAGCGTCACGCCGCTGTAACGCGCCGCCAGTTCGTCGGCGCTCAAGCCCACGGCGCCAGCGCCGGTCTCGGGCAGCAGCACCCGCCAGGCGCCGGCTTCGTCGCGCCCCAGCAGCACGCAGGCGCGCTCGCCGTGCAGCACGGCGATGGCCGGCAGCGTGGCGGGATCGATGGCGTCGAGTGCCACCCGTTGCAGACGGGCGGTCATTGCCGCGCGGCTCGCGGCGCGCTCGGCCAGTGCCAGCGTCAGCCGGCCGTCGACCAGCGGCAGGCCGGCCGACAGCGAGGCGCGGGACGCGGCCACTCCGTGCAGGCGGCAGACTTCCAGCAGGCAGTCCAGCAGCGGGTCGGGGTGGATCAGGTCTTCGCGCAGGCGGGTCGTGGGAGCGGAGGAGGGCAGCGGGGTCATCGGGGCATGAGTGTGCTCATGCGATATCGGCACAATGCAGCCCGAATTGACCTCGGACACGGTCGGCGAAATAGCGTCGCAGCGTTTCGGCCGTCGTTCGGAAGGCCAGTTGCTCCCAGGGAATCTCGGCTTCGTGGAACAGCGCGACCTCGAGCGACTCGACGCCCGGCGCGAAATCGAGGTTCTGCAGCTGCGCCCGGTAGAAGAAGTGCACCTGGCCGACGCGCACCACGTTCAGCACCGAAAACAGGCCCTGGAGCGTGACACGGGCGCCGGCTTCCTCGTCGGTCTCGCGCAGCGCGCCTTGCTCGAGGGTCTCGCCGAGCTCCATGAAACCGGCCGGCAGCGTCCACAGGCCGTGGCGCGGCTCGATCGCTCGCCGGCACAACAGAACCTGCTCACCCCAGACCGGCAGCGTGCCGACCACGTTCAACGGGTTCTCGTAGTGGATGGCCTCGCAGACCGTGCAGACCGCGCGTTCGCGGCTGTCGTCCGCCGGGATGCGGTATTCGATGGCACCGCCACAAGCTTTGCAATGCTGGAAGCTGCGCACAAGGAACATGGCCGGCGAGTGTACCGGCGCGTGCGGAGAACGAGCGCCATGCCGGGTGAAGCTCGAGGCCGCGTGGCATCATCTTCAGAGATTCACGCCGCATCTCTGCGACCATGACGACCATGACGACCATGAATCACGTGATTGCCCCGCCCACCACGCCCAGCATCGCCGTGCACGGCAAAAGCGAGCGTTTCCCGGTGCGCCGCATCTACTGTGTCGGACGCAACTACGCCGAGCACGCGATCGAGATGGGCGGCACCGGCCGTGAAGCGCCGTTCTTCTTCATGAAGCCGGCCGACGCGGTGCTGCCGGTCGAGGCCGGCGCGATCGGCGCGATGCCCTATCCCAGTCTGACGAAGAACCTGCACCACGAAGTCGAGCTGGTGGTGGCGATCGGGCAGGGCGGACGCGACATCCCGGCCGCCGAGGCGCTGCGCCATGTGTGGGGTTACGCGGTCGGTCTCGACATGACCCGGCGCGATCTGCAGAACGACATGAAGAAGGCCGGTCGCCCCTGGGACATCGGCAAGGGCTTCGAGGCCTCTGCGCCCATCGGGCCGCTCACGCCGGCGGCGCAGGTGCCCGGCATCCACCGCGCGCCGATCGTGCTCGACGTCAATGGCACGGTGCGCCAGGTCAGTCACATCGACCGCATGATCTGGAGCGTGGCCGAGATCATCGAACACCTGTCGGCCGCCTGGACGCTGGCGCCCGGCGACCTGATCTACACCGGCACGCCGGAGGGCGTCGCAGCGGTCGTGGCCGGCGATCTGCTCGAGGCCCGCGTCGAAGGCCTGGAGCCGCTGCGCGTGCGCATCACCGACTGAGCGATCGCCGTGGAGCTGTACAGCTACTTTCGCTCCTCCGCGGCGTTTCGCGTGCGCATCGCACTGGCGCTGAAAGGGCTGGCCTTCGACTACCGCGCCGTGCACCTCGGCAGGAACGAGCACCTGGCCGATGCCTATGGTGCCGTGTCGAGCGCCCGGCTGGTGCCGCAACTGGTCGACGGCGAAGCCTCGATCAGCCAGTCGCTGGCGATCATCGAATACCTCGACGAGGTGTATCCGCAGCCCTCCCTGCTGCCGGGCACCGCGCTGGACCGTGCGCGCATCCGCTCGCTGGCGCTGGATGTCGCCTGCGAGATTCACCCGCTGAACAACCTGCGCGTGCTGCGCTACCTGGTGCGCGACCTGCAGGTGGGCGAGGAGCCCAAGAACGCCTGGTACCGGCACTGGGTTGCCCAGGGGCTGGGCGTGGTCGAGCAGCGCCTCGTGCGGGAACCGCAGACGGGACGCTTCTGCCACGGCGATGCGCCGACCCTGGCCGACTGCGTGCTGGTGCCGCAGATCTTCAATGCACAGCGCTTCGGCTGCCCGCTCGACCATGTACCGACGGTGATGCGGGTGTTCGAGGCCTGCATGGCGCAGGAGGCGTTCCAGCGCGCCCAGCCCTCGTCCTGCCCGGACTTCGAGGCGTGAAGGCTGCGCTCGCCGGCGCCCTGAAGCCCCGCTTCGCGGGGGAGCGCGTCGGCGCGCTGATGAGCACGCGCAGCGGCGGTGTCAGCGAAGGCGTGTATGCCAGCCTCAACCTCGGCAGCGCCGTCGGTGACGATCCGCAGGCGGTGGCCGAGAACCGGGCACGCTTCGCTGCGGCGCTCGGCGCCACGCCCGTCTTCCTGCGGCAGGTGCATGGCGTGCGAGCGGTTCGTCTGCCGCTCGCCGAGGTGCCGGACGCGCCACCCGAGGCCGATGCCAGCTGGACGACCGAGCCCGGGGTGGCCTGCGTGATCCAGGTAGCGGACTGTCTGCCAGTGCTGTTCGCCGCGCCCGGTGCGCGCGGCGTGGCCGGCGCCCATGCCGGCTGGCGCGGCCTGTCGGCCGGTGTGCTGGAGGCCACCGTGCAGGCGCTGTGCGAAGCCGCTGCCTGCGCTCCCGGCGAGTTGGAAGCCTGGCTCGGCCCCTGCATCGGACCGCGGCAGTTCGAAGTCGGCGCCGATGTGTTGGCCGGCTTCGGCGTGGCGCCCCACGCCGCTCATCCGCGATTCGTACCGCTGCCCTCGGGCAAATGGCTGGCCGATCTGCCCGGCCTGGCGCGCGACCGGCTGGCGGCGCTCGGCCTCAACCGCGTCAGTGGCGGTGCCTGGTGCACCGTCGAGGACGCATCACGGTTCTTTTCGTTCCGCCGTGACCGACCCGTCCACGGCAACAGCGGGCGCATGGCCGCCGCCGTGTGGATCGAGCGGTCGTGAAGCCGCCGCCGCGGCGGCCTGTGCCTCGGCCCGCCGGCGGGCCTTGCGGCGGGCAGGTGTGCTCAACAGGTAGATCACCAGCGCCATCGGCCCCAGCCCGTAGAGAAAGAACGTGATCAGCGCGCCGAGCACGCTGCCCTGGCTGTGAGTGGCCTCCGCCACGGCCATCATCAGGGCCACGTAGAGCCAGGCAATCGCAACCAAGTACATTGGATTCAGTTCTGCGCAAGGGTGAGCAGGATAATGGTTCAGTGCGGCACGCAACGACAAGGGGTTCAACGAAACCCTGCGGGTGGCCGACCATCGACGGCGAGTGGCTGATACACGAGGAGACAGATGAATACAGGCGCAACCGGTTGGGGCGGCGTCGCCCCGGGCATGGACTTCGCCCAGTCTGCTCAGCAATTGGCCGAGGGTTGGACCCAGGCGCTGAAGGGCATGACCGGCGTGCAACTCCCGGCCGATGCCTTGCCGGCGCTGCAATCGAGCTACGTGAGCGAGGCAGCCGCGCTGTGGAACCAGGCGACCCAGGGCGCCGACAAGGCGCTGCCGGCCGACCGTCGTTTCGCAGCCAAGGACTGGTTGTCCAACCCGGCGGCCGCCTTCACGGCGGGCATGTACATGCTGAACGCCCGCACGCTGCTGCAACTGGCCGACCAGGTGCAGGCTGACGAGAAGACCCGCCAGCGCATCCGCTTCGCGGTGCAGCAGTGGATCGATGCGGTCTCGCCGGCCAATTACCTGGCACTGAACCCGGAAGCGCAGCGCAAGGCGCTCGACTCGCAGGGGGAAAGCATCACGCAGGGCCTGCAGCACCTCTGGCACGACGTGCGCCAGGGGCATCTGTCGCAGACCGACGAGAGCCTGTTCGAAGTCGGCCGCAACGTGGCGACGACCGAGGGCTCGGTGGTGTTCGAGAACGAGCTGTTCCAGCTGGTCGAATACAAGCCGTTGACGGCGAAGGTGCACGAGCGGCCGCTGCTGATCGTGCCGCCGTGCATCAACAAGTTCTACATCATGGACTTGCAGCCCGAGAACTCGCTGGTGCGCTACGCGGTGAGCCAGGGCCACCGCGTGTTCATGCTCAGCTGGGTCAATGCCGACGAAAGCCTCGAGCACAAGACCTGGGACGACTACATCGAGGACGCGGTCATCCGCGCGATCCGCGAGGTGCAGGCGATCGCGAAGCAGGAACAGATCAACGCGGTGGGCTTCTGCATCGGCGGCACCTTGCTGGCAACCGCGCTGGCCGTGCTGGCGGCGCGCGGCGACGAGCCGGCGGCGAGCCTGACCCTGCTGACCAGCTTTCTCGATTTCACCGACACCGGCGTGCTCGATCTGTTCGTCGACGAGCAGATGGTGCGCATGCGCGAGATGGCGCTCGGACAGGGCGGCTTGCTCAAGGGCAAGGAACTGGCCGCAACCTTCAGCTTCCTGCGGCCGAACGATCTGGTCTGGAACTACGTGGTCGGCAACTACCTGAAGGGCGAGACGCCGCCGCCTTTCGACTTGCTGTACTGGAACTCCGACAGCACCAACCTGCCGGGTCCGATGTACTGCTGGTATTTGCGCCACACCTACCTCGAGAACAACCTCGTCAAGCCGGGCAAGCTCACGGTATGCGGTCAGCCGCTCGATCTGCGCAAGGTGAAGCTGCCGACCTTCATCTACGCCTCGCGCGAAGACCATATCGTGCCGTGGCAGAGCGCCTACGCGTCCGTCGAGGTGTTGCCGGGCAAGAAGCAGTTCGTGCTGGGCGCGTCCGGCCACATCGCGGGTGTCATCAACCCGCCGGCGAAGAACAAGCGCTGCCACTGGATCAACACGCGGCTGCCGAAGACGGCCGACGCCTGGTTCGAGGGAGCCACCGAGCATCCCGGCAGCTGGTGGCCGGCCTGGGCCGATTGGCTGGGGCCGCTGGGGGGCAAACTGGTCCCCGCACCGAAGACGCCCGGCGACCGGACCCACAAGGTCATTGAACCCGCGCCGGGGCGCTACGTCAAAGTCAAGGCCTGACGGTCTCGGCGCCGCCTGCACGAACATACCCTCAACCCATCGCCGCGGAATCGCTCATCCCCGGTCACACCCGCAAGGAGACTTCTCATGACCACCGACATCGTGATCGTCAGCGCCGCTCGCACCGCCGTGGGCAAGTTCGGCGGCGCGCTCGCCAAGACCCCTGCACCGGAACTCGGCGCCGCCGTGATCCAGGCGCTGCTGACGCGCAGCGGCTTGACCGGCGAGCAGATCAGCGAAGTGATCCTCGGCCAGGTGCTCACCGCCGGCAGCGGCCAGAACCCGGCGCGTCAGTCCGTCATCAAGGCCGGTCTGCCGCAAAGCGTGCCCGCGATGACCATCAACAAGGTCTGCGGCTCGGGCCTGAAGGCCGTGATGCTGGCAGCGCAGGCCATTCGCGATGGCGATGCCGAGATCGTGATCGCTGGAGGGCAAGAGAGCATGAGCCTGGCACCGCACGTGCTGCCGGGTTCGCGCGACGGTCAGCGCATGGGGGACTGGAAGCTGGTCGATTCGATGATCGTCGACGGCCTGTGGGACGTCTACAACCAGTACCACATGGGCATCACCGCCGAGAACGTGGCCAAGAAGTACGGCATCACCCGCGAACAGCAGGACGCGCTGGCGCTGGCGTCCCAGCAAAAGGCCGCGGCGGCGCAAGACGCCGGGAAGTTCAAGGACGAGATCGTTCCGTTCAGCATCGCCCAGAGGAAGGGCGACCCGATCGTGTTCGCGGCCGACGAGTTCATCAACCGAAAGACCAACGCCGAAGTGCTCGCCGGTCTGCGCCCGGCCTTCGACAAGGCGGGCGGTGTCACCGCGGGCAATGCCTCGGGTCTGAACGACGGCGCCGCGGCCGTGCTCGTGATGAGTGCCAAGAAGGCCGACCAACTGGGCCTGAAGCCGCTGGCGCGCATCGCTTCCTACGCGAGCGCCGGCATCGACCCGGCCCTGATGGGCATGGGCCCGGTGCCGGCCAGCAAGCGTGCGCTCGAGCGCGCAGGCTGGAAGCCGGCGGATCTGGACCTGCTGGAAATCAACGAGGCGTTCGCCGCCCAGGCCTGTGCGGTGCACAACGAGATGGGTTGGGACACGAGCAAGGTCAACGTCAATGGCGGAGCGATCGCGATCGGCCACCCGATCGGTGCGTCCGGTTGCCGCATCCTGGTCACCCTGCTGCACGAGATGCAGCGCCGCGGCGGCAAGCGGGGCATCGCCTCGCTGTGCATCGGCGGCGGCATGGGTGTTGCATTGACCGTGGAGCGCTGAGTGGTCGCGCCCCCAAGGCGGGGCACATCCAACAAGACATAAGGGTGAGCCCGCATCGGGCGAATACCCTTGACCCGTTGCGACCGGCACGCGACGCTAGATCGGCCATCGCAAACTACAGAGGAGCACAACAATGAGCAAGAAAGTCGCATACGTCACGGGGGGCATGGGCGGCATCGGCACCGCGATCTGCCAGCGTTTGCACAAGGATGGTTTCACCGTCGTGGCCGGCTGTGGCCCGAGCCGCGACTTCAAGAAGTGGCTCGACGAGCAGGCAGCCCTCGATTTCACCTTCCATGCCTCGGTCGGCAATGTGGCCGAATGGGAGTCGACGGTCGAAGCCTTCAAGGAGGTCAAAGCCCAGCACGGTCCGGTCAGCGTGCTGGTCAACAACGCCGGCATCACACGCGACGGCATGTTCCGCAAGATGACCCGCGAGGACTGGAGCGCGGTGATCAGCACCAACCTCGACAGCCTGTTCAACGTCACCAAGCAGGTCATCGACGAGATGACCGACGCCGGGTGGGGCCGCATCATCAACATCAGCTCGGTGAACGGCGAGAAGGGCCAGTTCGGGCAGACCAACTACTCGGCGGCCAAGGCCGGCATGCACGGCTTCACGATGGCGCTGGCGCAGGAAGTGGCGAGCAAGGGCGTGACCGTCAACACCGTGAGCCCGGGCTACATCGGCACGGAAATGGTCCGCGCGATCCGCCAGGATGTGCTCGACAAGATCGTGGCGACCATTCCCGTCAAGCGGCTCGGCACACCCGAAGACATCGCCTCGATGGTGTCGTGGGTGGCCTCGGAAGAATCGGGCTTTGCCACTGGCGCCGATTTCTCGGTGAACGGCGGCCTGCACATGGGCTGACGCCTGGAACGAGCCGGGCGGTCTGTCCGGCTCTCGAGCGTCAGTCCACGGGGGCCGTCAGTGACTGGCGTTCGATCCGAGGTGTATTCCGTGGCTAGACACGCCGCTCTTCGAGAGCCGCAAGGCTCTCGAGCGCAGCGCACACTTCCGCGAACGAGCCCCCGATCGCGGCACGCCGCTGATCCTCGGGGTCCAGCGTCATCCAGAACCGCCTGGCCGCACGCCGTGCACCATGGATGCCCGCGGTGCACGGGAGTTGTGCCCTGAACGGCGTCACCGGCTGCGATCTCTGCGATCTGCCGACGGGCCTGCTTCTGGATGCTGGCGGCCTGAGAACGAGTGCCGGCACCGCCGCGGGCGCGGGTGCCTGGAAGGCCGTCTGCCACCAGCGCTTCAAGGGGTTCCACAAGATCATGACCATGGTGAATCTCCAAACGGAAGTTCAGCAGGATTGACGTCGATCGGTCCGGCCTGCGGGATAACACGCCGTGCGGCGCGCATGCCCACCACCTGCAGGGGACCAGAGGGTTCAGCGGTGTGCCATGGCCTGCCTCACATCAGCAGGGTGTTGCGGATCAGCCCGACGGCCAGGCCCTCGATCTCGAACTCGCCGCTCTCCGCCGTGACGACGATGGGTTGGAAGTCCGGGTTCTCCGGCAGCAGCTCGATCGTTCCGCGCACGCGCCGGAAGCGCTTGACCGTGACTTCATCGCCCAGCCGGGCGACGACGATCTGGCCGTTCTTGGCGTCCTTGGCTTTCTGCACCGCGAGCAGGTCGCCGTCGAGGATGCCCGCGTCGCGCATGCTCATGCCGCGCACCTTGAGCAGGTAGTCGGGGCGGCGCGGGAACATGCTGGCCTCGACCGCATAGGTCTGGTCGATGTGTTCCTGGGCCAGGATCGGGCTGCCGGCCGCGACGCGCCCGACCAGCGGCAGCATCAGCTGCGACAGACTCGGCAGCGGCAGTGAGAACTGCTTGTTGCGCAGCTGGTTGAGCGAGCGCAATGTGTCAGACTTCAAACGGATGCCGCGCGAAGTGCCGCCTACCAGTTCGATCACGCCCTTGCGGGCGAGGGCCTGCAGATGCTCTTCGGCGGCATTGGCGGAACGAAAGCCCAGTTCGGCCGCGATCTCGGCACGCGTCGGTGGCGAGCCGGTGCGCTCGATCGAGGTCTGCACCAGATCGAGAATCTGTTGCTGCCGGGCGGTGAGTTTGGGGGCGTCGTCCATGCGGGGCTCCTGCGGATGTCCGAAGCGCAGGGCTCAAACCGGCCTCGCGCACTGAATTTTTATCCAGTCACTGTATTTTTATCCAGCTTCTCGGAAAATGCAAAGCCCAGACACCGCAACCGTGGCGTGCACCGTGATCCTGGCGACCGGCGGCACGATCGCCGGCACCGCCGCCGCGGCCACCGACAGCCTCGGCTACACCGCGGCCCAGTTGAGCGTCGAGCAGGTGCTGGCAGCGGTGCCGGCGCTGGGCGGGCTGCCGATCGAAGCCGAGCAGGTGGCCCAGATCGACAGCAAGGACATGGACTTCGAGGTGTGGCGCAGGCTCGCCCATCGCGTTGCGCACCACCTCGCGCGCCCCGAGGTGGGTGGCGTCGTGGTCACGCACGGTACCGACACGCTCGAGGAAACGGCCTATCTGTTGCAACGCGTGCTGGCGCCGGCCAAGCCGGTGGTGCTGACCGGCGCGATGCGGCCGGCCACCGCGCTGCTGGCCGACGGACCGCAGAACCTGCTCGACGCGGTCATGTTGGCACGTGTGCCGGGCGCTGCGGGCGTGTGCGCCGTGCTGGCGGGCGCCGTGTACGGCGCCTTCGATGTCCGCAAGCAGCACACCTACCGGCTCGATGCCTTCGGTGGCGGCGATGCCGGTCCGATCGGCCACCTCGAGAACGGTGGTTTGCGCCGCCTGCGCGACTGGCCGCAGGGCGTGCCGGTCGGCATCGCGGTACTCGACGCGCCGTGGCCCCGTGTCGAGATCGTGGGCAGCCACGCCGGTGCATCGGGTGCGGTGGTCGATGCCCTCTTGCTGACCCAAGGTGTCGACGGCTTGATTGCCGCCGGCACCGGCAACGGCACGCTGCATCATGCGCTGGAAGCGGCACTGCTGCGTGCACAGGCCGCGGGTGTCGCCGTGCGCCGCTGCACGCGGGTCGCCGAAGGCGCTGTCCTGCCGAGCGGCAAGGCGGCCTTGCCGATCAGCGGCGCGCCGACGCCGCTGCAGGCCCGCATCGACTTGATGCTCGAGTTGATGGCGCGTACCTGAGCGGCGCGCGCCGACTTCAACTGCGCGCTGGCTTGATTGGTTTGATCACGCCACGCGCACGGGTGCGCTTGACCGCCGTCCCCTCGATCGAATGCGGCGCAGCGGCGGGACCTTCGACGGCACTTTCGGACACCAACTCCGCCGCCGCGGCAGGGATCTGCCCGGCGCCGCTGTAGCGCGGCGGCCAGTCGAGCAGTCGCGAATGGCGCAGCAGCGCAACGCCCGGGCCGACGGCGTAGCTGCGCTCGAACACATGGGTGACGAGCTGGCGCTTCACGCGCTCGGTGAGCACCAGGGTCGAGCAGCGCGTGCCATAACGCCCGTCCGTCGTGCGGATGAAGGCGGCAGAGAGTTGACGCTCGAGGTCGTGAGGGATGCCGGTCGACGGGAGTTCAGCATCGGCGGCCAGGCTCCGGTCGATCAGCGCATCGAACAGGCGGCCGGCCAGCACATCGACCGGTTCGTTCGCCCTCAGGCCCGCGAGCGCCGCCTTCACCCGTGTCTTCAGCTGCGTGACCTTGGGCCAGGGCGTGTCCAGCCCGGCATTCGACAGGCCGTAGAGCCCGCGTTCGATGCGGCGGGGCAGGGCGGTCGTGCTGCTGGCCCACAGGCATTCGCCGCGCGCGAAGTCGGCCGCGATCAGGTTGAAGCCGTTGTAGCCCGACAGCGCGACCTGCGTCCAGAAGCGATCGAGCGGCTGTTCGCCACGCAGCCAATGAGCCACCAGCCCGCCGCGCGACGGCGCCGTCGGGTCCTGCTTCACCGGCGCGCGCACATTGGTCACCAGGGCCAGCCGGCCTGCCGCGGTCAGGCCCAGCCAGGTGCCACCGGCCTGCAGGTCGCGGCCACCGAGGATGTCGGGGCCGCCGCCCTCCGGTGCCCACCAGGCCAGGCGTGCGGTCGGGCGATCGAAGAACTCGTCGCGATTCGAGGCGAGCACCAGCGGAAAGCGCCGGTCCTGGTCGAGTGCCAGTGCTACGAGGCACATGCGATGAAGTGTTCGGCGTGTCGTGGCCCGGCAATCCAGGGCGCGAGGACCTGTGCAGCGCGCTCGATGTCGGCGGCGATCGCCGCGACATCCGGGTTCGGTGGCAGACCGTAGGCCTCCATCCAGGTGTGCAGGCCGTCGCGCCCGTCGGGCCGGCGCATCAGCCGGGCGGCGAGGCCGGCATGCGTCACGCACAGGCCGGCCTGCATGCGCCCCACGGCCGCAGCCAGCGTGTGCTCATGCGCTTCCCGGACGCGGTAGTAGATGAACAGCTCCTGCCGCCCGGGCAGCGCAGCGCGCATGGCCGGTCTCAGGCCGTGGCTTCGCGCGGTACCGCGTAAGGCATTGCCAGTGGCTGCAGCACGGCGCCGTCATTGGCGCCCAGGTGCAGGCTGCCATCGTCGAGGGCGGCCAGCTTCAGTTCGATCAGCGCGTCCCAGCCCCCCTCGGGCGCCGGTGCCGCGAGCGCGATGAGGCCGCTGGGTTGCGCGGCGTCACCGCTCCAGAAGATCTCCTGGCCGGGCTGCGTCGCGACCTCGGTGTGGACCAGCATGGCGCGCCGCTTGATCGTGCCGCGGTACTGGCTGCGCGCGACGATTTCCTGGCCGGGGTAGCAGCCCTTCTGGAAATTCACGCCACCGACCAGTTCGTAGTTCAGCATCTGCGGCACGAAGGCTTCGACCGTGGCCGCCACGATGGGAGCAACGCCGCTGCGCACCTCGAGCCAGTCCCAGCGGTCCGGCGCGAGCGCGGGCAGGGCGGCCAGCACTGCTTCGGCGTCCGCCACCGGTCCAGCCCACAGCCAGCGTGCCTGTCCGGCGCCGTCGGGCAGGCGCACCACAGCCGCCGTACCGAGTTCATGTTTCGACCAGACCGCCGCTTTCGCCGCGTCGGGCAGCGCCTGCGCCAGCCAGGCGATGGCACTGGAACCCACCAGGCCCAGCTGCGCCGCATCCTCGCCGCCTTCGCTCAGTTGCGCCTTGGCACGCAGCACGAACATGCGCAGCCGCTTCAGCGTCGCCGGCAGCACGTCGGCACGGCAGCTGAGCCAGATCTCGTCGCGACTGCGCTTGAAGGCGACGAAGCTCGCGAGCATGCGGCCCTTCGGCGAGCAGTAGGCCGCCAGCCGGGCCTCGCCGAGGGCCAGCCCGGTCATGTCGTTGGTGAGCTGGCCATGCAGGAAGCTGGCCGCGTCTGCACCGCTGACGCGGATCACGCCGCTGTGCACGAGGCGCGTGGCGCCATCCGCCGCAGAGGAACTGGAGGGAAGGGTATGTGGCATGGGCTGATTATCATCAGCGCCGACACGGAAGGCCTGCACGGACAATGAAGCGCGTACTCAAGCGAGGGCTGTTCCTGCTGCTGGTGCTGGTGCTGGTGCTCGCCGTGGCGGGCCTGGCCGGCTGGTGGCTGGCGCGGCCATTGACGCTGGCGTCACCCAGTGTCGAGTTGTCGGTCGAGCCCGGTACCTCGCCGCGCGAGATCGCCCAGGGCTGGGTCGATGCCGGCGTGCGAACGCCGCCGGTGCTGCTCTACGAATGGTTCCGCTGGTCGGGGCAGGCGCGCAAGATCCGTGCGGGCAGCTACGAGATCGGACCCGGCGCCACGCCGCTGGATCTGCTGAACAAGATGGTGCGCGGCGACGAAGCCCAGGCCACGGTGCGCCTGATCGAAGGCTGGACTTTCCGGCAGTTCCGCGCTGAGCTCGCGAAGGCCGAGGCGCTCAAGCCCGTCACGGCCGCCATGAGCGATGCCGAACTGATGGCGGCTCTGGGCTCGCCGGGCCGCTCGCCGGAAGGCTGGTTCTTTCCCGACACCTACGCCTACAGCAAGGGTGCCAGCGACCTGGCGGTGCTGCAGCGCGCGCATCGCGCGATGCAGCGTCGCCTCGAGGCCGCATGGGCCGAACGTGCGCCCGACACGCTGCTCAAGACCCCCGAAGAGGTGCTCACACTGGCCTCCATCGTCGAGAAGGAAACCGGCCAGGCGGCCGACCGTGGCATGGTGGCGGGCGTGTTCCTGAACCGCTTGCGCATCGGCATGCCGCTGCAGACCGACCCGAGCGTGATCTACGGGCTCGGCGAGGCCTTCAACGGCAACCTGCGCAAGCGCGATCTGCAGGCCGACACCCCCTACAACACCTATGTCCGCCCCGGTCTGACGCCGACGCCGATCGCGATGCCGGGCAAGGCTTCGTTGCTCGCCGCCGTGCGGCCGGCGCCCACCAGGGCGCTCTATTTCGTGGCGCGCGGCGACGGCAGCAGCGAGTTCAGCGACACCCTCGCCGACCATAATCGGGCCGTGAACCGATACCAGCGCGGCACTGTCCGCAGCCCCCCGCCATGAGTGCGCCCCGTGTGCCGCCGTCGGGGCGTTTCGTCAGCTTCGAGGGCATCGACGGTGCGGGCAAATCGAGCCATCTCGATGCGGTCGCCGAGCGCTGGCGCCAGCGCGGTCTCGACGTCGTGCGCACCCGCGAACCCGGCGGGACGCCGCTGGCCGAATCGCTGCGTGAGCTGGTGCTGCACCAGAGCATGGATCCGCTGACCGAAGCGTTGCTGATCTTCGCGGCGCGGCGTGACCACCTGCAGCAGTGCATCGAGCCCGCTCTGGCCCGCGGCGCCGTCGTGCTGTGTGACCGTTTCACCGATGCCACTTTCGCCTACCAGGGGGCGGGACGCGGTTTCGACCCGGCGGTGCTGACCACGCTGGAGGCCTGGGTGCAGCACGGGCCGCACGGCCTGCGCCAGCCCGACCTGACGCTGTGGTTCGATCTGGACCCGGCGGTCGCCGCGCAGCGCGTGGTCGCGGCGCGCGCGCCCGACCGCTTCGAGCAGCAGGACGAGGCTTTCTTCCGTCGTGTGCGGGACGGCTATCGCGCGCGTTTCGAAACGCAGCCGCGGCGCTTTGCGCGCATCGATGCCGCGCAGTCGCGCGATCAGGTGGCCGTGCAGATCGCTGCGGTGCTGGCGGAGCGGGGTTGGTGAGCACGGCGCCCACCGACGGGCTGCTGCCCTGGCTCGAGGCGCCGCTGGCGCAGGCCCTGCACGGCACGCGCGGACATGCCTTGCTGTTGCACGGCATGCAGGGCGTCGGCCAGTTCGAACTGGCCCTGGCGGTTGCCGCCGCGTGGCTCTGCGAAGGCGATGCATCGTTGCGTGCCGACGGCCGCGCCTGCGGCGGCTGCGTGGCCTGCCGCCTGATCGCCGCACGCACCCACCCGGACCTGTTGGTCCTGATTCCCGAAGCCTTGCAGGAGTCATTGGGGTGGAGCGGCTCAGACGAACCCGGTGACGCGGACGGCGGCAAGGGCAAGGCGAAACCCAGCCGGGAGATCAAGGTCGAGGCGGTGCGGGCGGCGGTGAGCTTCGCGCAGCAGACCTCGTCGCGCGGTGGCGCCAAGGTGACGGTGATCTACCCGGCCGAGCGCATGAATCCGGCCAGCGCCAACACGCTGCTCAAGACACTGGAGGAGCCGCCGGGGCGCGCGCGTTTCGTGCTCGCCAGCGCCGCGCCGCAGCGACTGCTGCCCACGGTGCGCAGTCGCTGCCAGACGCTGCGCGTGCCGCTGCCGTCAGCAGACGCCGCCACCGGCTGGCTCGCTTCCAAACAGGCCGCCCAGCCTGAGGTGCTGCTGGCGGCCGCCGGCGGGCAACCTCTGGAGGCCCACGAAAGACTGGTGCTGGGGATCGATGCGCAGGCCTGGCTGCGTCTGCCCCGCGAGGTGCTGGCAGGGCAAGCGGCGACGCTGACCGCCTGGCCTCTGCCGATCGTGATCGACGCCTTGCAGAAGCTTTGTCACGATGCGCTGTCGGTCGCCGTGGGTGCGCTGCCGCGCTATTTCCCGCCGGGCAGCCTGCCCCCCGGGGGCGATGTGGCTCGACTCACCGCCTGCGCCCGCGACTTGCGCGGCGCCGCGCGCCACGCCGAACACCCCTGGAACGCCGGGCTCGGCGTCGAGGCCCTGGTGCTGCAAGTTCGCAAGGCGCTGCAGCCGGCCACGGAAGGTGCTGCGCCGCACGCGCAACGCCCTGCATTCGCTACACTGAAGTCATGAACGAACCGAACGTCCGGGGGCCTGCAAGCGCTGCCAGCAGCGCGCGCCCGAGCGTGATCCAGCTCGTGTTCCGCGAGAAGGGCGCGCTGTACGCGGCCTACATTCCGCTGTTCGCCGAGGGGGGCTTGTTCGTTCCGACCACCCGCGAGTACCGGCTCGGCGAAGACATCTACCTGCTGTTGTCGCTGCCCGACGACCCGCAGCGCTACCCGGTGGCCGGCAAGATCGGCTGGGTCACGCCGGCCAATGCTTCCGGAGGACGCACCCAGGGGGTCGGCGTGCGCTTCCCGACCGACGAGAAGACCCGCCTGCTCAAGGTCAAGATCGAAGAGATCCTGGGCACCTCGATTTCCTCGGCCAAGCCGACGCAGACCATCTGAGTCCGGCCGGGCCGCCGCCGTGCTCTGCGGTATCGCGGCATCCTTGATTGCCCCTTTCTCGCGAGCCCGTCCGCGATGTTCGTCGACTCCCATTGCCACCTGAGCTTCCCTGAACTGCAGGCCGAACTGCCTGCGATCCGCGCAGCGATGGAACGCGAGCGGGTCGATCGGGCCCTGTGCATCTGCACCACGCTCGAAGAGTTCGACACCGTTCACGCGCTGGCGCTGGCGTACGACAACTTCTGGTGCAGCGTCGGCGTGCATCCCGACAACGAGGGCGTGCACGAGCCGAGCGTCGCCGACCTGCTGGCCCTGGCGGCGCGCCCGCGCGTGGTCGCGATCGGCGAGACCGGACTCGACTACTACCGCCTCGGCGAACGGACCGTCGCCGACATGGCCTGGCAGCGCGAACGCTTTCGCGTCCATATCCGGGCAGCGCGCGAGAGCCGGCTTCCACTGATCATCCACACCCGCAGCGCGAGCGACGACACGCTGGCGATCCTGCGCGAAGAGGGCGGCGACACAGGGAAGGGCGGAGTCACCGGCGTCTTCCATTGCTTCACCGAAACCCGCGCGGTCGCGCGCCAGGCGCTCGAACTCGGCTTCATGATTTCCTTCTCGGGCATCCTGACCTTCAAGAATGCAGCCGAGTTGCGCGAGGTGGCGCGTGAAGTTCCCCTGGACCAGTGCCTGATCGAGACCGACAGCCCCTACCTCGCGCCGGCACCGCACCGGGGCAAGACCAACAACCCCTCCTACGTGCCGCTGGTGGCAGCCCAACTCGCGCAGATCAAGGGCTGCTCGGTCGAAACCGTGGCCGAAGTGACCAGCCGCAATTTCGAGCGCCTGTTCGGCCCGAGCGTGCACCGGAAGAGCGAAAAGTCAACGTGATGAACAACATGAAAAATATCTTCTATGTTGTTGCTCTGTTGGCATTTTCTTCGGCCAATGCTGGCTCTTACGACGATTTCTTCCGCGCCGTGATCCGTGATGACAGCGCCGTGATCCTGGACCTGGTCTCGCGCGGCTTCGACCCCAATGCGCCCGACGCCAACGGTCAGCCCGCCATCATTCGCGCGCTGTTCGCCGACGCCGCCGGCGCGGCCCTGACCCTGGCAAGGTTGCCCGGCACCAATGCGAACGCACGCAACAAGGCCGGTGAAACGCCGCTGATGATTGCTGCCCTGAAGGGACAGCCCGAGGTGGCGCGCGTGCTGATCGAGCGTGGCGCCGACGTCGACCTCACCGGATGGACGCCATTGCACTACGCGGCCGCCGGCAACTCGCTGCCGGTGCTGCAACTGCTGCTGCAGCGCGGCGCCCAAGTCGACGCCAGGGCACCCAACGGGCGCACGGCGCTGATGCTGGCGTCGCTGCACGCCAGCGAGGAGCTTGTCGATGCCCTGCTCGCTGCAGGCGCCGACCCAGGCGCCAGGGAGCGCAACGGCCTGTCGGCGGCTGATCTCGCAAAAAGCAGCGGCCGCGAGCACCTTGCCCGCCGTCTGGCGGCACTGCCGGCCCGTTGATAGCTCGTTTGGGGCAAGTTGCGGCGCTGGCGTCGGCAGCCGCATGCGGCCGATGCCCGACAGCTTGTCATCCTAATTCCGACATTCCGTTTGGCGGTGGGACGACTACGACTGAGCGATGGGGCTGCCTACATTGGGATCATCGCAACGCAGTCCACACGAGGTACAGCATGCTTCCCATCCAGATTCCGTCGAACCCGTTCGCTTTGTTGATGGACCCGGAGGCCGTTGTCCAGGCCATGGAGCGCTCCGACCGCTTGAACCGCCTGCAGCGACGCATTTGCCGCCCGCTGGACAAGCCCATGCTGTCGCCCGGTGAAAACGCCGGCGAGGCCGCCACGTTCGATCGCGAGGTCGAAGCGGAGCCGGAGTTGGAGCCCATCATCACCACGTCGGGCTACGGGGATCTGATAGGTTGACGCCCCCCAGGGGCTGAGCGTTGGCACGCTCCAGCCCCCGGCCTCTTTGCAGCCTTGCGGGTCTGGCGGACGCGGGGCATTCTCGAAATCCTGCTTCCTGGATCGGAAGCGACCAAGGTATCGGCCGTCGAGAAGAGGTGCGGTTTCACGGAACAGGAGGCCTTCAATCGCCTCAATAACCGCGCCAATGTATATTATGTAAAATAATAGGTGAGCGAAGAGGTTGAGTCTGGGCACGTTGAAAGGTCGGAGCTCGTGGGCGAGCGACCCTGTGAACCCTTCGACCGCCAAGCGCGGCCGCGTGCCCTGCCTGTCGCGTGTCGCCGCGGTACCACCGGCCTGCTCGGCCGCTGTCGTTCAAGGTGCGTGGCGTGCCTGTTCTTAAAGTTCCTTCCCGTTCGACCGATATCACTTCGAAGCCGCCCCTGGCGACAGGAGCGAGCCGGCCGGTTCTTGAACTGTCCCGGTGTGCCCGGTCGCACACGCTCAACGAAGCAAAGCCATGTCCACCATACAGTCCGCGTCCGGAAAAGCCTGCAAGGCCGACCTCCTGAATGTCGCTCGCCTGGGCAACCTGGTGATGTACCTCACGCTGTTCGGCGAGGCGGCAGCGGCCCTGGCCATCGGCCAGTACTTCGATGGCGGGACCTTGGCGTTCGTGGGCAGCGCCATCCTGCTGGCCATCGGGAGCGTCGCGTTCTTCACGGCCCGAAGCGGGCTCGCCACCTGTGCGGTTCTGACGGTCTGCAATGTCGCGTTCGTGGCATTGCACATTCAGCTGGGTCGGGGAACCATCGAATTCCACTTCGGCGTCTTCGTGTTGCTCGGCCTGCTGCTCGTGTACAGGGACTGGCGACCGATCGTTCTCGCCGCCGCGCTGTTTGCCGTGCATCACATCGCATTCGATCGCCTGCAGGCGTTGAACTTCGGCGTGTACTGCTCGCCGGAAGCCAACTTTCTGAAGATCGTCATGCACGCTGTCTACGTCGTCGTGCAGACCAGCACTGAGGTCTTTCTCGCCGTCCGGCTCCGGCAGGCGGCGGTGGAAGCGTCGGAGCTGTCGGCCATCGTCAGGAGCGTGGACCGCGACGGCCTGCTGTGCCTCGACGTCTCGGGCGTCGCCGCGAGCACCCCGACGTCCGTGATGCTCAAGGCCGCCATCGTCAAGATGGAGTCGGCCATGGCGGATGTCAGCACCGCCGCCGCCTCGATCGAGGCGGCGTCCTCGGAAATCGCGACCGGCAACATGGACCTGAGCCAACGCACTGAGGAGCAGGCCGCCAACCTGCAGCAGACCGCGGCGTCCATGGAGGAGCTCACGGGAACGGTGAAGAACACCGCCGAGACCGCGGAACATGCCAACCGGCTGGCGGGTTCGGCGTCGTCGGCGGCGGTCGACGGCGGCGACGCCGTGGGCAAGGTGGTGCAGACGATGTCGGAGATCTCGCACTCGTCGAAGCAGATATCCGACATCACCGGGGTCATCGACAGCATCGCTTTCCAGACCAACATCCTCGCGCTCAACGCGGCCGTCGAAGCGGCCCGCGCGGGCGAGCAGGGCCGCGGCTTTGCCGTCGTCGCCTCCGAGGTGCGTCTTCTTGCGCAGCGTTCGGCCGACGCGGCCAAGGAGATCAAGCTGCTGATCGGCGCGAGCGTCGAAAAGGTCGACGCCGGCACGAAGCTCGTCAGCGTTGCGCGAGGCAGCATGGACAACATCGTGAACCAGGCCCGGCAGGTCAGCCAACTGATTGGCGAGATATCGAGCGCCACCAGCCAGCAGACGAAGGGGATCGGCCAGGTGGGAGACGCCGTCGCGCAGCTCGACGGTGTCACCCAACGGAATGCCGCCCTGGTCGAGGAGAGTGCCGCCTCCGCCGAACGCCTGAAGCATCAGGCGGTCCGCCTGAGCGCCGTGGTCAGCCGCTTCCTGCTCTCGCCGCGGCAGGAGCGGCCGCAAGCCGCCTGAACCCGGGATCGGCCGATCGACCGGGAAGCGACGACGTTCCGGTCGTCGCGGCCAGTGCGTGGATGCGACGGCGACCCGGCGTCCGCGACGGGCAGCCCGCCCCGGCGCCCTCTCCCGCCGACCGGCCACGAGGCTCCCCGGGCAGACGCCTGCGCCGATACTCGCTGCCGTGAGCTCCTCTCATCCGGATCTGTTTGGCGAAGAAGAGGCGTCGGCGCCCGACGCCACCCGCCGTGGGCGCCGCAGCACGGCACCGGTCCAGGCGGCCGAAGTCGCCGGGCCATTGAAGCGGCTGGCGGTCGATCTCGGGCCCCTCGTTCGCTTCGGCACGTCGTCCTGGTACTTCCCGGGCTGGGAAGGGCTGGTGTTTCGCGGCCGCCACTCCGAGAGCACCTTGTCCAGGCACGGCCTGGCCGCCTATGCGCAGCACCCGCTGCTGCGGACGGTCAGCCTCGATCGCAGCTTCTACCGGCCGCTGCCCGCCGCCAGCTATGCCGCGCTGGCGGCCCAGGTGCCCGACGACTTCCGCTTCGTCGTCAAGGCGACGGCCGCGGTGACCGATGCGTCGGTCCGGCAACCCGGCAGCGGCGCGCCTGGGCAGCCGAATCCGCTGTTCCTGGACCCCGCCACCACCTTGGAGACGGTGTTGCGGCCGGCGGTCGACGGGCTCGGCCACAAGCTGGGCGTGCTGCTGTTCCAGCTGTCGCCCCTGCCCACCGGCTGGCTGCTGTCGCCGCCGGAGCGGCTGCCGCAGGCGCTGGACCGCTTGTTCACCGCCTTGGCGCGCTCCGATCGGGGCCCGGGCCTGCTGGCGATCGAACTGCGCGACCCTGAACTGCTGACCCCTGAGCTGGCGGCGCTGCTGAAGTCGCACGGCGTGCGCTACTGCGTGGGTCTGCACGACAGGATGCCGCCGCTCGACGCGCAGCTGCCGATGCTGCGCGCGACCTGGCCCGGCCCGCTGGTGTGCCGATGGAGCCTGCAGCGGGGGCTGCGGTACCAGCAGGCCAAGGCGAGGTTCGAGCCCTTCGGCGCCCTCGCCGCACCCGACCCGGCCACGCGGGAGGCCCTGGCGCGGCTGATCGCCGCCACCGTGCGCGCCGGGCAGCCGGTGTTTGCCACGATCAACAACAAGGCCGAAGGCAGCGCGCCCTTGTCGGTCCTGGCACTGGCGGAGGCTGTCGCGGCGCTGGCCCAGCTGTGAGCAACCTCTTGGAACTCGACACCTAGTGTCCTGTCCCGTTAATTCGCCCGCACAGGCGGGCGAGCTTGTCTAGGATGGATTCGGCAGTCGCTGTCCATGTGAACGGTTTGCAGGACTGGTTGTAGTTCTGGACGAAGCGATCGATCTTGTCGACCAAGTCCTTGACGCTGGTGAACGAGCCGCGGCGGATCGCGCGGGTCGTGATGATCGAGAAGAAGTGTTCGACTTGGTTGAGCCAACTCGAGTAGGTCGGCACGAAGTGCATGTGCCAGCGCGGGCGCTCGGCGAGCCAGGCGCGCACCTTCGGATGCTTGTGGCTGGCGTAGTTGTCGGCGATGCAATGGACATCGAGTTCGGTGGGCGCGGCCTTGTCGATAGCGCGCAGGAATGCCAGGAACTCTTGATGTCGATGCCGCGGCCGGCATTGAGCCAGCACCTGTCCGCTCATCACGTCCAACGCCGCGAACAGCGTCGTCGTGCCATGGCGAACGTAGTCGTGCGTGACGCCTTCGACATACCCGAAGCCGAGCGGCAGCATCGGCTGCGTGCGCTCCAGCGCTTGGCATTGGCTCTTCTCGTCGACGCACAGCACCAGGGCGTTATCGGGCGGATTCAGGTACAGCCCGACCACATCGCGCAGCTTTTCGATGAAGAACGGGTCTGTCGACAACTTGAACGACTCGACACGATGGGGCTTGAGATTGAACGCTTGCAAGTAGCGTTGAACCGAGCTCTTGCTGATGCCCGTGGCACTGGCCAAGCCGCGCGTGCTCCAGTGCGTGTCGCCGTCGGCGGGCTTGGTGTGCAGCGTAGTCGAGATCAATTCGGCGACGCGTTCATCATCAACCGTGCGCGGGCGACCCGGGCGAAGTTCATCGTACAGGCCCGACAGCCGATGCGCCGCATACCGATCGCGCCACTTCGTGACGGTGCTGCGGTTGATGCCCAGATCACTCGACACACGCAGCGCCGCGGCACCACCTTCACATGCCAAAACGATGCGCGCTCGCAGCGCCAGCGCTGCCGGCAGCGACCGCGAACGCGCAATCGAGACGAGTTCGGCGCGCTCTTCCTCCGTCAGTACGAGCTTGTCCTTCACAGCAACGTTCGGCATGGCAGCATCCCTTCGCAGAATGCCTCAAACCATGCACGGGGCGTGCCTACAAACTATTGGGACAGAACACTAGCGCGGCACCAGCACGAGCAGGCGGCCGGGCCGGCCATCGCCCCACAGCGGCAGGTACTCCACCTTCGCCCAGCGATCGACGAAGTTGCGGTAGTCGGTGCTGAACACGATGCCGCTCTGCCCGCTCGACAGCATGAAGCGGGACCGGTTGCGCGCGCCGAGGTCGTAGAGGGCGCGCAGCCCGGCGCCGTGCTCACCCAGGTAGAGCTCACCGGTGAGGGCGTCGGGCCGCAGGCCGACACGCGCGGCGTTGACGGTGTAGGCATCGCCGCCGACCGGCGTTCTGAGCTCGAACCAGCGCGCGAGCAGCGGCACGCTGCTGAAGGGCCGGTGCTCGAGGCGGGCCATGTGGGCCCGCCCCCAACGCCACTGGCCGACGTCATCGCCCTGGGCAGCCTGCAGTTCGGTCAGCGCGCGGGTGAACGCCGTGTCGACCTGCTGAGCGCAGGTCTCGACCGCCGGCGTGCCGAGGTCGTCGCACCAGCTCGTGTCGTTGCGGTCCAGCACGCCTTCGAGGGCCTCGCGGAAACTGCGCTTGCCCAGCTGATCGTCGAACAGCCTGGCGCCCAGGTCGTCGGCGAACACCCCCCGCGTCAGCTGCCGCACCCAGGCCGTGAAGATCAGCGGCGCCGCCCGTTCGGCGGCCATCGTGCCTTCGAAACCTTCCAGCTCGCGCTGCGCGGCAGGCGCCAGCGGGTGTTCGGATTGAGCCCGCCGCAGGAAAGGCAGCAGGCGCTGCGTGGCGGTCGAAAGCAGGTCTGCCTGGATCGACGAGAGGCTCTCGATGCTGTGCAACGGCCGGCCCGCCAGCAGGCGCTCGATGCGTTGCTGCCGGTAGGGCGGCGCCCATTCGCTGGTGATGAAGTGCGGATACTGCGGCCCGTGGATGCGCTGGTTCGCGGTGGCGATCCAGCCGCGCGCCGGGTCGCGTTCGCGCGGCGTGGCCGTCGGTGACAGCGTGCCGGCCCAGTCGTACCGGGCATCCCAGCCGGGCGCCGGCACCAGGCCCTTGAGATCGTTGTCCGGCCGCCGCAGCGGCACGCGGCCGGCCGAAACGAAGGCGATCTGCTGGGCGTCGGCCACCACCATGTTCTGCATCGGCGCCACGTACTGCGTCGACGCGGCGATGAATTCGTCGACCGAACCGGCAAGGTCGAAGGCCATCCCTGCCGCCAGGGTGTCCGAGGCGTCGAGGTCGAGCGCGGTCCAGCGCAGCGCGATCGCATAGCGCGGCACGGGACCAGCCCCCGTCAGGCCCCGGGTCGCCGCTGCCGCGTCCGACAGCACGGGTCCGTGTCGTGTCTGCCGCGCGGTGAAGTGCACGTCGTCCGCGCCCTTGACGCGGATCGTCTCCGGGAAGATCTCGAAATGAGCCCAGCCGTCCGGTGTCTCGTAGCGCTCCGGGTCGTTGGTGTCGATGCGCTCGAGGTAGAGGTCCTGCACGTCGGGCGCCGTGTTCGTGAAGCCCCAGGCCACGCGTTCGTTCTGGCCCAGCACGACCACCGGAAGGCCCGGTATCGTGGCGCCGGCCACCTTGAGGCCCGGCGCCTCGAGCCGCGCAACGTACCACAGCGCCGGCGCGCTGAACTTCAGGTGCGGATCGTTGGCCAGCAGCGGGCTGCCGGTCACGCTGCGCATCCCGGCCACGACCCAGCTGTTCGAGCCGACGCCCTCGACGCCCGATTCGATCTGCCACGGCAGCGCTGCCACCGCATCCGTCGCGTCGGCAACCTGGACAGGCTGGCCGTCGCCGACCTCGAGCTGGCGGTAGAGGGCAGCGTAGTCGGCCGTCGCGAGCGGCCTCTCGCCGGGATAGGGCGGCAGGAGCTGCTGGATGCGCGCGACCGGCATCGACAGCGCCAGGCGCATGCGCAGCAGCTCGGTGCTCCAGTTGCCGCCCAGGTCCCAGGCCATCATGGTCGCCCACGCGAGGCTGTCGACCGGGCTCCAGTCGTCGGGCTGCAGGCCCAGCAGCACGAACTCGGGCGGCCGGGCACGCAGGTGCCCATGCAGGTAGGCGTTGATGCCGGCCGCGTAGGCCGTGAGCATCGCGCGCACGGCCGGGCTGGCCAGTTCCCACTGCGACTGCGCGGTGCGCCGCACCCCCAGGGCACGCAGGAACAGGTCGCTGTCCACTGCGCGCGGACCGAAGGCCTCGGCCAAGCGCCCTGCGCCGATGCGCTTGTGCGTCTCGAGCTGCCACAGCCGGTCCTGCGCATGCACGAAGCCGAGGCCGAACCAGGCATCGTCGATCGACGCGGCGCGGATCGTCGGAACGTCGTGCGCATCGCGCTCGATCTGCAGCCCGGCCCGCAGCCCCTCGACCTGCAGCCGCCCCTCGGTGCGTGGCAGCGCCAGCTGCCGGTACGCGAGCAAGGACACCACCGCGGCCAACGCCATCGCCAGCAGGACCATCAGGCCCCGGAGCAGCCACTTCATGAGGACAGGCTAGCGACTGCCCCCCTGCCCCGCATCGGGGTTCGCACGAGCAGCCGCTCAGCCGCCACGCAGGTAGTCGGCCTTGCCCAGCTCCACACCGTTGTGGCGCAACAGTGCATAGGCGGTGGTGACATGGAAGAAGAAATTCGGCAGCGCGAAGTGCTTCAGGTACTGCTCGCCGGTGAACTGCAGGGGCTCGCGGCCGCGCACCGGCACGCTGATCGGCTTGTCCTCGGTACCGTCGACCTGTCCGGGCGGCACACTCCGGATGTAGGCGATGGTCGCGGCAATGCGTGCCTGCAGCTCGGCAATCCTGGTTTCCGTGTCGTCGAACTTCGGTGCCTCGCCGCCGGCCAGCCGTGCCACACCGAACTTGGCACTGTCGCAGGCGATCTGGATCTGCTTGCCGAGCGACAGCATGTCGGGCGCGAGACGCGACGTCAGCAGCGTGTCGGGATCGAATTTCCTGGCCTGGGCGAGCACCACGGCCTTGTCCAGCCACTTCGACAGGTTGCCGAGCATCGTCAGATAGATCGGCACACTGGCCGTGTACATCGTGATCGCCATGGCGTTCTCCTCGTGAGGAGCGGGATGCTACCGGTAACCCCGGCGGCGCGCATGGCGTGCACAATCGACCGCACGAGGCGACAACAAGGCGGCCGATCTCCTGCCCATGAACATCATCATCCTGGACGACTATCAGGACGCGGTCCGCAAGCTTCCCTGCGCCGCGAAGCTCGAAGGCTACAGCGCCAAGGTCTTCACCAACACCGTCAAGGGCAACGGCCAGCTCTCCGTGCGGCTGCGCGATGCCGACGTGCTGGTGCTGATCCGCGAGCGCACCCAGTTCACGCGAGCGCTGCTCGAGAAGCTGCCGCGCCTGAAGCTGATCTCGCAGACCGGCCGCGTCGGCCCGCACATCGACATCGAGGCCTGCACCCGGTTGGGCATCGCCGTAGCCGAGGGGGCGGGCTCGCCAGTGGCTCCGGCCGAGCTGACCTGGGCGCTGATCCTGGCGGCGATGCGCCGCCTGCCGCAGTACGTGAGCAACCTCAAGCACGGGGCCTGGCAGCAGGCCGGGCTCAAGTCGCAGTCGATGCCGCCCAACTTCGGGCTCGGCATGGTGCTCGGCGGCAAGACGCTCGGCCTGTGGGGCTACGGCCGCATCGGCCAGCTGGTGGCTGGCTACGGCCGTGCCTTCGGCATGAAGGTGGTGGTCTGGGGCAGCGAGACCTCGCGCTACAAGGCGCAGGCCGACGGCTTCGAGGCGGCGCCCTCGCGCGAAGCCTTCTTCGGGTCCTGCGACGTGCTGTCGCTGCACCTGCGGCTGGACAATGCCACCCGCGGGATCGTTAGCTTCGACGACCTGCAGCGCATGAAGCCGACGGCGCTGTTCGTCAACACCGCGCGCGCCGAACTGCTGGAAGAGAACGCGCTGGTCTCCGCGCTGAACCGCGGTCGCCCGGGCATGGCCGCCGTCGACGTGTTCGACAGCGAGCCCATCATGCAGGGCACGCCGCTGCTGCGGCTCGAGAACGCGATCTGCACGCCGCACATCGGCTATGTGGAGCAGGAGAGCTACGAGCAGTACTTCAGCGCCGCGTTCGACAACGTCACCAACTTCATCCAGGGCAAGCCGACCCATATCGTGAATCCCGAGGCCTTGCGGGTCTTGCGTGGATGACGCGCCCGGCACCGACACGGCAAGCGCGGGACTGAGCAGCGAACCCCCCGCACCGGCCGAGAGTGTGCGCGGCGCCCGCTGGGCGCTGCTGTTCGGCAATTTCGTGATCGGCTGCGGCGTGATGGTCGTGGCCGGTTCGCTGAACGACCTGACACGCTCGCTGCAGGTCAGCGTGGCGCTGGGCGGCCAGCTCATCGCCGTTGCCGCCGTGATGATGTGCCTCGGCGCGCCGCTGTTGGCCGCCGCCGCCGGCCGCCTGGACCGGCGACGGCTGCTCGCCTTCACCCTGGTCTGGTACGCACTGGGCCATGCCGCGTCGGCCCTGATGCCGAGCTATGCCGCGCTGCTGCCGGTTCGAGCGCTGTCCATGCTCGGCGCTGCCGTGTTCACGCCGCAGGCCGCGGCTGCGATCGGCTGGCTCGCGCCGGCGGCACAGCGCGGCCGGGCCATCACCTTCATCTTCCTCGGCTGGTCGGTGGCCTCGGTGTTCGGCATGCCGCTGCACAGCTTCATCGGCGAGACGCTCGGCTGGCGCTGGGCTTTCGGCCTCGTCGCCGTGCTGGCCGCGGGCGCGGCCGCATGGGTGTGGGCGGTGATGCCGGACGGTGTGCGCCCGCCGGCGATGAACCTGCGGGCCTGGCGCGAGGTGCTGACGCATCCGGTGCTGATGGCCATCGTGGCGGTCACGGCGCTGTCGGGCGCCGGACAGTTCACCGTGTTCACCTACTTCGCGCCCTACTACAAGCAGGTGCTGGGCGCCGGCGCCACGCAGATCAGCCTGCTGTTCGCCTGGTTCGGCGCCTTCGGGCTCATCGGCAACCTGCTGCTGTCGCGCCATGTCGACCGCATCGGCGCGGCGCGCGCCGTGGCCCTGCTGCTGGGGGCCGTGGCCTTGTCGATGCTGGCCTGGCCGCTGGGAACCGGCTACCTGTCGATGGCCTGCGTGCTGCTGCCCTGGGCGCTGGGCATGTTCTCGGCGAACTCGGCGCAACAGGCGCGACTGGGTCACGCCGCACCCGCGCTGGCACCGGCCCTGATGGCGCTCAACACCTCCGCGATCTACCTCGGTCAGGCGGTCGGCGCGGCCGGCGGCGGCGCGATGGTTGCGGCACAGGCCGATGCAGGCGCCACCGGACCCGGGCTCTACGGCGGACTGCACTGGGTGGGCCTGGCCTGGGTGCTCGCCGCGCTGGCGCTCAGCCGCTGGGCTGCGCGTCGGCTCCGGCGCGATGGCCACGCGTGAGCTGTGCCCCCGGCCGCGGCATGCCGCAGCCACCCCCGTGCGGTCTCAGCCCTTGGTGCCGAAGATCTTGTCGCCGGCGTCGCCGAGGCCGGGAATGATGTAGCCGACCTCGTTGAGGTGGCTGTCGATGGCTGCTGTCCAGCAGCGCACCTCGGGATGGGCGGCGGTCAGCGCCTTGATGCCCTCGGGCGCCGCCACCAGCACCAGCGCGCGGATGTCGCGGCAGCCCTTGCGCCGCAGCAGGTCGACGGTCGCGATCATCGAGCCGGCGGTGGCGAGCATCGGATCGACGATCAGCGCGGTGCGTTCTTCCAGCGAGCCGACCAGGTTCTCGAAATAGTGCTCCGGCTGCAGCGTGTCGTGGTTGCGCGAGAGGCCGACGACGCTGATCTTGGCATTCGGGACCATGTCGAGCACGCCGTCGAGCATGCCCAGCCCGGCACGCAAGATCGGCACGATCGTGACCTTCTTGCCCTTGATCCGGTCGACCGCGGTCGGCCCGCTCCAGCACTCGACGCTCACCTGCTCCAGCGGGAAGTCCGCGGTCGCCTCGTAGGCCAGCAGACGGGCGATCTCGGCGGTGATCTCGCGGAACTTCTTGGTCGAGATGTCGGCGACCCGCAACAGGCCGACCTTGTGCCGGACCAGTGGGTGGGTGACTTCGATGACGGGCATGCCGGACAGTCCATGCAGAGGCAGCAGCGCTGCGTCAGGCCGTGCCGCGCTGCCGCACCGCCTCGTACAGGCAGATGCCGCTCGCCACCGAGACGTTGAGGCTCTCCACCGCCCCGGCCATCGGCAGGCTCACCAGTTCGTCGCAGGTCTTGCGTGTCAGTTGGCGCATGCCCTGCCCTTCGGCGCCGAGCACCAGCGCCAGCGGCTGCTTCAGATCGGCGGCGTAGAGGGTGCGCGGCGCATCGTCGGCGGCACCGACGACCCAGATGTTGCGTTCCTTCAGCTCGCCCAGGGTGCGCGCCAGGTTCGTGACCATGAAGTAAGGCACCGTCTCGGCGGCGCCACTGGCCACCTTGGCCACCGTCGCGTTGATGCCGACGGCATGGTCCTTGGGCGCGATCACCGCGTGGGCGCCGGCGCCGTCGGCCACGCGCAAGCAGGCGCCGAGGTTGTGCGGATCGGTCACCCCGTCGAGCACCAGCAGCAGCGGCGGGCCGTCGACGGTGTCGAGCAGGTCGTCGAGCGATTTCGTCGCCGGCGCCGCCGTGACCTTGGCGACCACACCCTGGTGGCGGTGGTTGCCGGCCAACGCCTGCAGGCGCAGCTCGTCGCTCTCGATCAGGCGCACGCCGGCCTCCTTGGCGCGCTCGACGAACTGGCGCATGCGCGCGTCGCGACGCGTGCCATCGATGTAGAGCTCGACGATCGAGCCGGGGGCCGTTTTGAGGCGGACGGTGACGGCGTGGAAGCCGAACAGGATGCGGGGGGCGGACATCGGGGGATTATCGGGGGGAGGCTTGCCCAGACACGACGCAGCTGTGCCCGCGGGTGCCTTGCTTCGCCACGGCGACCGCGACCGCGACCGCGCTCACGAGTGGCTCAGCTGCCCCGCCTCGATCCTCACCTGCCGGTCGCAGCGCGCCGCGATGCCCTGGTCGTGCGTCACCAGCACCAGCGTCGTGCCCAGCTCGCGGTTGAGTTCGAACATCAGCCCCATCACCTTCTCACCGGTCGCGAAGTCCAGGCTGCCGGTCGGCTCGTCGGCCAGCAGCACGGCGGGCTTGACGACGAAGGCCCGCGCCAGCGCCACGCGCTGCTGTTCGCCGCCCGACAGCAGCTTCGGGTAGTGGCCCAAGCGCTCGGCCAGGCCCACGCGCGCCAGCATCTCGGTCGCGGCGGCCCGGGCGTCGCTGCGGCCCTGCAGCTCCAGCGGCAGCATCACGTTCTCCAGCGCGGTGAGGTTGCCCATCAACTGGAAACTCTGGAAAACGAAGCCCACGTGCGCCGCGCGCACCGCAGCGCGGGCGTCCTCGTCGAGTCGAAAGAGGTCGGTGCCGGCCAGCCTGACGGTGCCCTCGGTCGGCGTGTCGAGCCCGGCGATGATCGCCAGCAAGGTGCTCTTGCCCGAGCCCGACGCTCCGACGATGGCCACCGATTCCTGCGCCGCGAGCGAGAAGTCGATATCGTGGAGGATGGTCAGCTCGCCACTGGAGTCCTGCACACGCTTCGTGACGTGCTCGACGGCGATGATCGCTTCGGTCATTGAGGAGGGTTCGGATGACGGTGAGTCGCAGGGACTGTATCAAGGGGCTTGCGGCGTTGCTGTCCGCGGGGCTTGTGGCCGGGGCGGTGCGGGCACAGACCGCCAGGCCGGTGGTGCTGGTGGTCGGCGACAGCCTGTCGGCCGAATACGGCTTGCAGCGCGGCAGCGGCTGGGTGGCGCTGCTGGAGAAGAAGCTCGCTCAGGAAAGGCTCGCGGCCACGGTCGTCAACGCCAGCGTCAGCGGCGACACCACCGCGGGCGGTCGCTCGCGGCTGCCGGCCCTGCTGGGACAGCACAGGCCGTCCGTCGTGATCGTCGAGCTGGGCGGCAACGACGCGCTGCGCGGCCTGCCGCTCGCCATGACCGAGCGCAACCTCGCCGAGATGGCGCACACCGCGAAGGCGGCCGGTGCCAGGGTGCTGCTGATCGGCATGCAGGTGCCGCCGAACTACGGCCGCCAGTACAACGATGACTTCGCCGCGCTGTTCGGCAAGGTCGCCAAGGCCGAGGGCACCGCGCTGCTGCCGTTCCTGCTGAAGGGCGTCGGCGACGCGCCGAACGCAACCGAACTGTTCCAGCCCGACCGCATCCATCCGAAGGAGGCGGCCCACCCGATCATCCTGGGCAATGTGTGGCCGCTGCTGCGGCCGCTGCTGAAGTAGCGCGGGCTCTCGCCCGGCCTGCCGTATCAGTCGTCCGCCGCATCCAGCCCGGGGAACAGCACCTCGGTGTAGCCGAATTTGCTGAAGTCGCGCACCCGCATCGGGTAGAGCACGCCGGCCAGGTGGTCGCATTCGTGCTGCACGACGCGGGCATGGAAGCCCTCGGCCTCGCGGTCGATCGGCTGCCCCCGCGGGTCGAAGCCGGTGTAGCGGATGCGCTGCCAGCGTGGCACGACGCCGCGCAGACCGGGTACCGACAGGCATCCCTCCCAACCGTCCTCCTGCTCGTCGGACAGAGGCGTGATCACCGGATTGATCAGCACCGTGCGCGGCACCGGTGGGGCGTCCGGATAGCGCTCGCTGCTCGTGAAACCGAAGATCACCAGCTGCAGGTCGACGCCGATCTGCGGCGCGGCGAGGCCGGCGCCGTTGGCAGCCTCCATGGTGTCGAACATGTCGGCGACGAGCGCGTGCAACTCGGGCGTGTCGAACTCGCGCACCGGCTGCGCGACGCGCAGCAGGCGGGGATCGCCCATCTTCAGGATGGTGTGGAGGGCCATCGGGTCAGCGGATGAAGTCGATGCGCCGCAGGTTGGACAGCAACTCGCGGTAGGGGCCGAGGTCGTTCTTGCCGTAGAGGTTGTAGTCGTTCAGCCTGGTCGCCAGCTTCTGGCCGTTGGTCAGCGTCAGCGTCACGCTGCCGTCCCAGGGCTGCTCGATCTCCACCGCCACGATGCGCTCGAACTGCACGCTCTGGCCATTGCTCAGCGGCAGTGCCGCCCCGGCCACCTCGGCCCCGGGCGCGAGGGCGACCACGCTGCCGTCCTTGTGGGTCACGGCCAGGCCCTTGAAGTCGTGCGCCTTCAGGCCGGCGAGCACTTCCGCCGGCGAGCGCGCCACCGAAGCCGCCGCCGCCCCGTTCGCGCTCGCGCTCGCGCCGGTGAGCACCGCGCCCGGACTGCTCTGGGTGGCAACCGCCTGGGGGGTCGTCGCCCCGACAGGCTCGACCGACTTGCCGGCGGTCGACGCGCCCGCGTCAGGCTTGGCGCCGGACTTGGCACCGATCAGCCCCGACTGCGACAGGATCGCCACCAGGCCGCCGACGGCAGTGATGGTGCCGGCCAGCGCCGTGAGCAGGCCTGGCATGGTGCTCCACCAGCTCTTGCCGGAAGTCTCGGGTTCGGCCATGGTGGCTCCTTCGTCACCCCACCGCACGGGCAGGTATGGCGGGAATGATGCACGCGCGGCCGGTCCAGCGTCCAGCGTGGTTCAAGGGAGCAGGGCCCGCAAGGCGGCCTCGTCGATCACGGCGACACCCAGCGACCGTGCCTTCTCCAGCTTGCTGCCGGCCTCTTCGCCGGCCACCACGTAGTCGGTCTTCTTGGACACCGACCCGGCCACTTTGCCACCGGCGGCTTCGATCAGTTCCTTCGCTGCATCGCGGCTCAGGCTCGGCAGCGTGCCGGTCAGCACGAAGGTCTTGCCGGCCAGCGGCTTGGGGCTGCGGTCCGCTTCGCCGTCGTGCTCGTCCCAGGCGATGCCGGCGGCGCGCAGCTGCTCCACCACCTCGCGGTTGTGCGGCTGGTCGAAGAAGGTGCGGATGCTCTGCGCCACCACCGGGCCGACGTCGTTGACTTCGAGCAGTTGCTCGACGCTCGCCTCCATCACGCGGTCGAGTGCGCCGAAGTGGCGGGCCAGGTCCTTGGCCGTGGCCTCGCCAACATGCCGGATGCCCAGCGAGAACAGGAAACGCGCCAGCGTCGTGCGCTTGCTCTTCTCCAGCGCGGTGACCAGGTTGGTCGCGCTCTTGTCGGCCATGCGCTCCAGCGCAGCCAGGTTCGCGATGCCGAGCTTGTACAGGTCGGGCAGCGTTCGAACGATGCCGGCGTCGACCAGTTGTTCGACCAGCTTGTCGCCCAGGCCCTCGACGTCCATTGCACGGCGGCCGGCGAAATGCAGCATCGCCTGCTTGCGCTGCGCCGGGCAGAACAGGCCGCCCGAACAACGCCAGTCGACCTCGCCCTCCTCGCGTGCGATGTCGCTGCCGCAGACCGGGCATTTGCCGCCGAGACGCTGGTAGAGGTCGAAGCGCTCGCTGGCGGCGCTGCGCTTGCCGGGGATGACACCGACGACCTCGGGGATCACGTCGCCGGCGCGGCGCACGATCACGGTGTCGCCGATGCGCACATCCTTGCGGTCGATCTCGTCCTGATTGTGCAGCGTCGCGTTGCTGACCGTCGTGCCGCCGACGAAGACCGGCTCCAGCCTGGCGACCGGCGTCATCTTGCCGGTGCGCCCGACCTGCACCTCGATGCCGAGCAGCGTGGTCGTCTTCTCCTGCGCCGGGTACTTGTGCGCGACGGCCCAGCGCGGCTCGCGGGACTTGAAGCCGAGCTGCTGCTGCCAGTCGCGCCGGTCGACCTTGTAGACCACGCCGTCGATGTCGAACGGCAGCGCATCGCGGCGCGCGGCGATGCGCTGGTGGAAGGCGACCAGGCCGGCGGCACCCTGCACCACCGCTGCGTCTTCGTTGACCGGCAGCCCGGCGTGGCGCAGCGCCTGCAGCAGTTCGCTCTGCGTCGCCGGCAGCGGCCAGCCGTCGACTTCGCCCAGGCCGTAGGCGAAGAAGCTGAGCGGCCGCTTGGCCGCGATGCCGGCGTCGAGCTGCCGCACCACGCCGGCGGCGGCATTGCGCGGGTTCACGAAGGTCTTCTCGTTCTTGGCGCCCTGCGCGATCAGCTCGCGCTGGCGTTCGTTCAAGGCCTCGAAGTCGTCGCGGCGCATGAAGACTTCACCGCGCACCTCCAGCACCGCCGCGTCGATGCCGCGCAGCCGCTTCGGCAGGCCGGCGATCGTGCGCACGGTGTGCGTCACGTCTTCGCCGGTCTCGCCGTCGCCGCGGGTCGCGGCCTGCACCAGCGCGCCGCGTTCGTAGCGCAGGCTGATCGCCAGGCCGTCGAACTTGAGCTCGGCGGTGTAGTCGACCGGCGGCGCGGCCTCGCCCAGCGCCAGCAGCTTGCGCACGCGCTGGTCGAAGGCCTCGGCGCCGGCCGGGCTGGTGTCGGTCTCGGTGTGGATCGACAGCATCGGCACCGCGTGCCGCACCGGTTGCAGCCCTTCGAGCACCGCGCCGAGCACGCGCTGGGTCGGCGAGTCCGGCGTGCGCAGCTCGGGGTGCGCGGCCTCGATCGCCTGCAGCGCCTGGAACAGGCGATCGTATTCGGCGTCCGGAATCTCCGGCGCGTCGAGCACGTAGTAGCGGTGGGCGTGGTGCTGCAGCTCGGCGCGCAGCTGGGCGGCCTGGCGGGCGGGGTCGTCCGGCGGGGTCATGGTCTCGAAGTCGATGCGGTCGGTGCGCAAGCCGGCTCGCGCGGGCCTTGTCGCTAACTGAACAGCCGCCTGGCGGCCGGCGAGCCGGCGGCGAGGTCGCGCTCGGCCAGCGCGGCGTACAGGGTCTCGAGCGCCTGTCCGATCGATGCGAACGCGGCCGGCTGCAGCGGCTGGCCGCCGTCGTCGTACATCGCGGCGTCGAGCTCGGCCGACAGCGCCTGGCCTGCCGCGCACCAGGCCTCGAACGGAGCAGCGTCGGCCGCCGTCTGCGGCACGTCGAAGGACAGCGTCAGCTCCCGCACCGCGGCCTGGCTGGGTTCGTCGGCCAGCGCGGCCTGCGGGTCGAACTGCAGCGTCAGCACCGGCGGCGCTGCGTCCTCTGCGCTGGCCAGCACGAGGCGGCCCGGCAGCACGCCGACCATGAAGCCATGGCGCGCCGCGTGCTGCTGCACATAGCCGAGCGACCACGCCGCGGCGCGCGACACCAGCCGCAGCGCCAGTTGCGCATCGTGCTGGCCGGCAAAGGCGTCGAGTTCGCGCGCGCGGGCGACCACGTCGAGCATGTCGGGAAAGTCGGGCAGCGCGCCCAGCGGTTCGGCGAAGGCCTGCACCTTCTGCACGAACTCGGAATACTCGATCTCGTTGAGCGCGCCGCTGCGGTTGGCCAGCTGCACGCCGGCCTGGAACTCGCCGTAGCGCTGACCGGGAGCCGGCATCTCCCACTCGCCGGTTTCGGCATTCAGGCCTTCGACCAGCAGCGGCTTGCTGCCGGCCCGCCGCGCCGGTGGCAGGTGGGCGATCGCGGTCTCGCCGCTGACCGGGCTGTCGACCGTCAGCGTGGCGATCGCGTCGATCAATGCGTCCAGGCGCGGGACGCCGGCGCGCCGCACCAGCGTCGGTTCGAGGCGCGGCGGTGCGGAGTCTTCGTCCTCGGCAACGACCGGCTCCTCGGTCTGTACCGTCGTTTCCGGCGCAAAGGTCGGCTCCTGCAGCGCCGCCGCCAGCGGCTCCTGCGGCACGCGCTTGACCTCGTTGCGCCGCGCCTGCCAGGTGCCGTGGGCGACGACGGCGGCGAGCACGAGCCCGCCCAGGATCGCGAGAGAGAGCTGAAGCGTGCTCATGGTCAAGCCGCCTCGGCCATCGAGACGGCCGCATCCATGTCGACCGCAACGATGCGCGAGACGCCCTGCTCCTGCATCGTCACGCCGATCAGCTGCTCGGCCATTTCCATCGCGATCTTGTTGTGCGAGATGAACAGGAACTGGGTGTTCTGCGCCATGCTCTTCACGAGCTTGGCGTAGCGCTCGGTGTTCGCGTCGTCGAGCGGGGCGTCCACCTCGTCGAGCAGGCAGAACGGCGCCGGGTTCAACTGGAAGATCGCGAACACCAGCGCGATCGCGGTCAGTGCCTTCTCGCCGCCCGACAGCAGGTGGATGGTGGAATTCTTCTTGCCGGGCGGCTGGGCCATCACCTGCACGCCGGCGTCGAGGATCTCGTCGCCGGTCATCACCAGCCGGGCGTTGCCGCCGCCGAACAGCTCCGGGAACATGCGCCCGAAATGCTCGTTGACGGTGTCGAAAGTGCCCTTGAGCAGGTCGCGGGTCTCGAGGTCGATCTTGTGGATCGCGTCTTCGAGCGTGGTCATCGCTTCGATCAGATCGGCCGATTGCGCATCGAGAAAGGTCTTGCGCTCGCGCGACGCCGTCAGCTCGTCGAGCGCGGCGAGGTTCACCGCGCCCAGCGCCGCGACCTCGCGGTTGATGCGGTCGATCTCGCCCTGCAGGCCGTAGAGCTTGACGTTGTTGTCCTCGATGTTCCTGCCGAGCGCTTCGAGGTCGACCTGGGCCGCGGTCAGCTGCTCCAGGTATTGCGCACCACCGAGTTGCGCGGCCTGCTGCTCGAGCTGCAGCTTGCCGATCTTCTCGCGCAGTGGCTCGAGGCTGCGCTCGAAACCCAGGCGCTGTTCGTCGGCGTGCCGCAATTTGGCAGAGAGGTCGTCGTACTCGCTGCGCTGCGCGCCCAGCGCCTGCTCGCGCTCGAGCTTCAGCGCCAGCGCGGTCTGCAGGCCGGCCTGGGCGGCGGCATCGGTCAGCCGGCCGAGTTCTTCCTGCAGCTGGGCCGCACTCTGCTCGTTGGCCGCCACCTGCTGGGCAGCGGTCTCGATCGAGCGCTGCAGTTCGCCGCGCCGCGCCGCCAGGGCGCGCGAGCTGAACTGCGCCTCCTGGGCCTCTCGCTCGAGCGTGCGCAGCTGCTCGCGTGCGTCGGAGAGCTTGCGCTCGGCCTGGATCACCGCCTCTTCGAGTTCGGCATGGCGCTCCTGCTCGTTCGCGAGCTGCAGGTCCAGTTCCTCGAAGCGCGCCTCGCCGGTGACGCGGCGCTCCTGCAACTCCTCCAGGCCGGCATCGATCTCGGCCAGTTCGGCCTCGATCTGTTCGCGCCGCGCGCTGGTCTGCTGGCTGAGCTGGGTCAGGCGCAGCACGTCGACCTGCAGCTGGTGGGTGCGCGTCTGGCCCTCGGCGGCTTCGCGGCGCGCCGTGACAAGGCGCGCCGAGGCGTCGGTATAGGCGGCCTCGGCCCGCACCAGGCTTGCGCGCGACTCGTCGACGATCAGCGCCTGCGCGCGGGTCTGCTTTTCCAGGTTCTCGATCTCCTGCGCGCGCGCCAGCATGCCGGCCTGCTCGGAGTCAGGGGCGTAGAAGCTCACCGCGAACGGGCTGACCGCGTGGCCCGCCTTCGTCATGATCACTTCGCCGTGGGTCAGCTTGCCCCGGTTGGCCAACGCCTCGTCGAGCGAGGCGGCGGTGTAGACCCCTTCGAGCCAGTCGTTCAGCAGCGCCGTCAGCCCGACATCGCCGACCTGCCCGCCCAGGCGCAGCAGGTCCGACAGGCGCGGCAAGGTGGCATGCGTGTTGGCGATCGCGCCGGCGGGCGGCGTGTAGAAGGCCAGCTTGGCCGGCGGTGCGTCGGCCTCGAAGGCGCGCACCGTCTCCATGCGGCCGACCTCCAGCGCATTGATGCGCTCGCGCAGCGCCGCTTCCAGTGCCGTTTCCCAGCCGCTCTCGATGTGCAGCCGGGTCCACAGCCCACTGAGGCTGGCCAGCCCGTGCTTGGCGAGCCAGGGCTTGAGCTTGCCTTCCGTCTGCACCTTCTCCTGCAGCGCGCGCAGCGCGTCCAGGCGGGCCGTCAGGTCGGCCTGCTTGCCGGCCTCGGCATTGGCATTGGCCTGCTTGCCGCGGCGCTCCTCGTCGAGCGTGGGGACCGCCTCGGTCAGCTCCTCGGCGCGGGCATCGGCGACGGCCTGGCCCTCTTCGGCGCCGGCCAACTGGGCGCGCAGGCTCTCGAGCCGCGCTTCGTCCGGTGCCGCCAGCGTCTGCCGCTCGCCGTCCAGGCGCTCGCGGCGCTGAGCGAGCGTGCGGCCCTGCTCCTCGACGTTGCGCGACTCGGCCGCGAGCAGCTGGATCTGCTGCTGCACCTGGGCCGCCTTGCCGCGCTGCTCGTTCGCGCGGTTCTGCGCCGTGCGCACCGCATCCTCCGCATTCGGCAAGGCGCCGGACTGTTCTTCGGCCCGGGCGGCCAGCAACTCGGCCTGCTCGTCGGCCATCGCGATCTGCGCAGCGATCTCGTCGAGTTCGCCGACCGCCTGCTGGCGGCGCTCGTCCCAGCTCGCGTTCTGTCCGACCAGCTCGGCCAGGCGCTGCTCGACGCGCTGGCGGCCCTCGACCACGTAGCGGATGCGCTCTTCCAGCCGGCTCACCTCCAGCGCAGCCTCGGCCAGCGAGCCTTGCGAGACGTGCAGCGCGTCGCTCGCCGCGTAGTGCGCCTGGCGCACCGTCTCCAGCTCGGCCTCGACGTGGCGCAGCTCGGCCAGCCGGGACTCCAGCGAGTTGGCGGCTTCCAGCACCGCCGCATGCACGCGCGCCTCCTCGGCCGCCGCGTCGCGGTGCTTCAGGAACCACAGCTGCTGCAGCTTCAGCGTGCCAGCCTCCTGCAGGCTGCGGTACTGCGAGGCGACCTCGGCCTGCTTCTCGAGCTTGTCGAGGTTGGCATTGAGCTCGCGCAGGATGTCGTCGACGCGCTGCAGGTTCTCGCGCGTGTCCTTCAGGCGGTTCTCGGTCTCGCGGCGGCGCTCCTTGTACTTGGAGACGCCGGCGGCCTCTTCGAGAAAGAGCCGCAGTTCCTCGGGTTTCGATTCGATGATGCGCGAGATCGTGCCCTGGCCGATGATGGCGTAGGCGCGCGGCCCCAGGCCGGTGCCGAGGAAGACGTCCTGCACGTCGCGGCGGCGCACCGGCTGGTTGTTGATGTAGTAGCTGGAAGTGCCGTCACGCGTCAGCACGCGCTTGACGGCGATCTCGGCGAACTGGCTCCACGAGCCGCCGGCACGCGCGTCGGCGTTGTCGAACACCAGCTCGACGCTGGAGCGGCTGGCCGGCTTGCGAAGACCCGAGCCGTTGAAGATCACGTCCTGCATCGACTCGCCGCGCAGCTCGGAGGCCTTGCTTTCGCCCAGCACCCAGCGCACTGCGTCCATGATGTTGGACTTGCCGCAGCCGTTCGGGCCGACCACGCCGACGAGCTGGCCGGGCAGCAGGAAGTTGGTCGGCTCGGCGAAGGACTTGAAACCGGAGAGCTTGATCGAGTTGAGGCGCATCGCGGGCGGTTCGCAGGGCGCCGCGCCGGGCGTCTGCATTGCCCCGGGCCGCGCCGCTAACTCGTTGATTTGTAATGAGAAACCGGCGTTGACGCCGGCTCGAGAGTGCTCGGGATGATAGCATCGGGCCCTCCCCTGAACTGCAAGCAAACGTCGACTGCGCGGGATGTGCAGCGGCGTCGAACCATGGCCAAGACCGCCAAGAAATCCAGCCCGCGCACGCCGCCCCGGCAGCGCCCGATGCCGCCCAATCCGCCCACGTCGCCGAGCAAGGAACTGCACGTGTTCCCGAACCCGGCGCCCGAGCGCGACTACGTGATCCAGTTCCAGATCCCCGAGTTCACTTGCCTGTGCCCGCTGACCGGGCAGCCCGACTTCGCGCACTTCACGATCGACGTCGTTGCCGACAAGCTGTGCGTCGAGCTGAAGAGCCTGAAGATGTACATGTGGAGCTTCCGCAGCGAGGGTGCCTTCCACGAGAAGGTCACCAACGACATCCTGAGCAAGATCGTCGCGGTGACCGCGCCGCGTTTCGCCCGCATCACGGCCCGGTGGTATGTGCGCGGCGGCATCTACACCAACGTGGTGGCCGAGCATCGCAAGAAGGGCTGGAAGCCACAGCCGGTGGTGACGCTGCCGCAGCACGCCGGCGAGACCGGCCTGCCGGGCTAGCCGCCGGGCGCCCCACCGGCCCCGGGGTGTGCAGGGTGCGCGGCAGCCCCCATCGTCGGGGATGACGGACCTGACGCCGCCGAAGGCGGCTTGTGGGTGACGTCGGGTTTCTGGTCAAAACACGGGTTCCGATTCCTGTGAGCGCGGCAGCGCCGGTGGTCAGCCATCGGCGTGCGCCAGCAACGCCAGGCGCAGGTCCTGCAAGGCTTGCGTGAGCGCTTGGATTTCACGGTTGGAGCAGGCCGTCGCGCACGCCACCTGTTCGTGGATGGCGGTGGCGGCGTGGCTCAGGTCGCGGCCCGAGCGGGTCAGCGTGATCAGCACCTGGCGTTCGTCGGCGGCGCTGCGGGTGCGCTCGATCAGGCCCAGCGCCTGCATGCGCTTGAGCAAGGGCGTCAGGGTGCCCGAGTCGAGCGAGACGCGCTCGCCGAGCTCGCCGATGTTGAGGCCGTCGCATTCCCACAGCGCGAGCAGCACGACGTACTGCGGGTAGGTCAGGCCGATGCGTGCGAGCAGCGGCCGGTACACCTTGGTCATGGCCAGCGACGTGGAATACAGCGCGAAGCAGAGCTGGCTGTCGAGGGCCAGGTCCGAGGCATCGGCCGGGACGGGCGTGAGGGATCGGCGCGGTTGGCTCATGCGAAGCTTGGTTTGTCTGCAAGCATTTTGCACACAAACCAACAAGGCACTCAGGCTCGGGGCCCCAGGGATAATCCGGCGCCATGAACCCCTTGCTGTCGCGCCTGCAACCCTATCCCTTCGAGCGGCTGCGTGAACTGACCCGCGGCGCGACGCCGAACCCGGCCCTGCGGCCCATCAGCCTGGGCATCGGCGAGCCCAAGCACCCGACCCCCTCGTTCATCCGCGAGGCGCTCACCGCCGCGCTGGACGGCCTGGCCAGCTACCCGGCCACGGCCGGCGAGCCGGCGCTGCGCGAGGCCTGCGCGGCCTGGGTGCGGCGGCGCTACGGTGTGACGCTCGATCCGGCGACGCAGTTGCTGCCGGTGAACGGCTCCCGTGAGGCGCTGTTCGCGCTGGCGCAGACCGTCGTCGATGGCAGCCGGCCCGATGCCACGGTGGTCTGTCCGAATCCGTTCTATCAGATCTACGAAGGCGCAGCGCTGCTGGCCGGCGCGAGCACCGTGTTCGCCAACAGCGACCCGGCACGCAATTTCGCGATCGACTGGTCGGCCATCGACGAGGCCACGTGGTCCCGCACACAGCTGCTCTACGTCTGCTCGCCGGGCAACCCGACCGGTGCGGTGATGCCGCTCGACGAATGGCAGCGGCTGTTCGAGCTGTCCGATCGCCACGGCTTCGTGATCGCGTCCGACGAGTGCTACTCGGAGATCTATTTCCGCAACGAACCGCCGCTCGGCAGCTTGCAGGCGGCCCAGGCGCTGGGGCGTGGCGACTTCCGGCGCCTGATCGCATTCACCAGCCTGTCCAAGCGCAGCAACGTGCCCGGCCTGCGCTCGGGCTTCGTGGCCGGCGACGCCGAGATCCTGAAGGCCTTCCTGCTCTACCGGACCTACCATGGCGCCGCGATGGGCCCCGCGGTGCAGCGCGCCAGCATGGCCGCCTGGGGCGACGAGGCCCATGTCGAGGCGAATCGCGCCCTCTATCGCCAGAAGTTCGAGCGGGTGACCCCGATGCTCGCCGCCGTGCTGGACGTGGCACTGCCCGACGCAGGTTTCTACCTGTGGGCCCGGTTGCCGGCGGCGGCGTGCGGTGGCAGCGACACCCGCTTCGCCCGTGAGCTGCTCGCTCAATACAATGTCACGGTGTTGCCCGGCAGTTACCTGGCCCGCGAATCGCGGGGGGTGAACCCTGGCCAAGGCCGCATCCGCATGGCGCTCGTGGCCGGTGTCGACGAATGCGTCGAAGCCGCTGAACGCATCGTTTCCTTCCTCCAGTCCAGCTGACCTCCATGTCCCATACCCAACTGCAATCGACCATCGACGCCGCGTGGGAAGCCCGCGCCAGCATCACCGCGGCCAACGCCCCCGAAGTGCGCGAGGCGGTCGAAGAGGTCATCTCCGACCTGAACAAGGGCCGCCTGCGCGTGGCCGAGCGGCTGAGCGTCGGTCAGTGGCAGGTGAACCAGTGGATCAAGAAGGCCGTGCTGCTGAGCTTCCGGCTCACCGACAACAAGATCATGCGGGCCGGCGACCTGGGCTTCTTCGACAAGGTTCCGACCAAGTTCGCTCATCTCGACGAGGCCGCCATGCGCGCCACCGGGGTGCGCGTGGTGCCGCCCGCCGTGGCGCGGCGCGGCAGTTTCATCGCCAAGGGCGCGGTGCTGATGCCGAGCTACGTGAACATCGGCGCCTATGTCGACGAGAACACCATGGTCGACACCTGGGCCACCGTCGGCTCCTGCGCGCAGATCGGCAAGAACGTGCACCTGTCGGGTGGCGTCGGCATCGGCGGCGTGCTCGAGCCGCTGCAGGCCAATCCGACGATCATCGAGGACAACTGCTTCATCGGTGCCCGCTCCGAAGTGGTGGAAGGCGTGATCGTCGAGGAGAACTCCGTGATCAGCATGGGCGTCTACATCGGCCAGAGCACCAAGATCTACGACCGCGCGACCGGCGAGGTGAGTTACGGCCGCGTGCCGGCCGGCTCGGTCGTCGTTTCCGGTAATTTGCCCAGCGCGGACGGCAAGTACTCGTTGTACTGTGCGGTGATCGTGAAGAAGGTCGACGCGCAGACGCGCGCCAAGACCAGCATCAACGAACTGCTGCGCGGCGCCTGAGCGGCTGCCGGACGCAGCGACAAGAGCAACCAACGCGAAGGGTCGGTGCGATGAGCGGGAACATGGAGCGGGTGTTGCGGATGATGGCCGAGAAGCGGGCCTCGGACGTCTATCTCACGGCCAACGCGCCGATCCAGATCAAGATCAACGGCCAGTTGCTGCAGCTGTCCGACCAGTCGCTCACGCCCGAACAGCCGCGCCAGCTGCTGGCCGAACTGCTCACCCCCAAGCAGCTCGAGGAGCTCGAGGAGCTCGGCGAACTGAACATGGGCATCGGCCTTCCGGGGGTCGGCAGCTTCCGGCTCAGCGCCTTTCGCCAGCGCGGCTCGCTCGCTGCCGTGTTCCGCTGCATTCCGGTCGAGATCCCGACGCTCGATTCGCTGAAGCTGCCCCCGATCCTGAACACGCTGATCCTCGAGAAGCGCGGCCTGATCCTGCTGGCCGGTGCCACCGGCACCGGCAAGAGCACCACGCTCGCAGCGATGCTGGAGCACCGCAACCGCAACCTCGCCGGCCACATCCTGACCATCGAAGACCCGATCGAGTTCCTGTTCACCAACAAGAAGGCGATCGTCAACCAGCGCGAGGTCGGGCGCGACACGCAGTCGCTGCAGATCGGCCTGAAGAACGCGCTGCGCCAGGCCCCGGACTGCATCCTGATCGGCGAAATCCGCGACCGCGAGACGATGACAGCGGCGATCTCCTACGCGCTGTCGGGACACCTGGTGGTGTCGACGCTGCATGCGAACAACAGCTACCACGCGCTGGGCCGCATCCTGAGCTTCTACACGCCCGAGGCGCGACCGGCCTTGCTGGGCGACCTGTCCTCGGCGCTGAAGGCGGTGGTCTCGCAGCGGCTGGTCCGCTCGACCCTGGGCGGCCGGGTGCCGGCGGTCGAGGTGCTGCTGAACACCAAGCTGGTCGCCGACCTGATGGCGCAGGGCGATTTCGCCGGCGTCAAGGGGGCCATGGAGCAGTCGCTCGCCGAAGGCTCGCAGACCTTCGAGCAGGAGCTCGCCCGCCTGATCAACGACGGCGTCATCACCCGCGACGAAGGGCTGAGCTTTGCCGATTCGCCGACCAACCTGATGTGGCGCTTGCAGAACGACAGCCCCTCGCAGTCCAAGCTGATCCCGAAGAAGGAAGAAAAGGACGAAGGCCCGTCCTTCACCGACATCACGCTGGACGTGCGGCACGACGAGCGCCGCACGACCTTCGGCGCGCAGTGAGTCGCGCTCGCGGATGAGTGCCCTGCCCCCGAAGGCGCTGGCCCTGGCCGAGCAGCTGATCGCGCGCCGTTCCGTCACACCCGAAGATGCCGGTTGCCAGGCGCTGATCGGGCAGCGGCTCGCAGCGCTGGGCTTCGACTGCCACACGATCGCGAGCGGCCCGGCGGACTTTCGAGTCACCAACCTGTGGGCCATCCGGCGCGGCAGCGCCGACGGCGGCTTCACGCTCGCCTTTGCCGGCCACACCGACGTCGTGCCCACCGGCCCGCTCGACCGATGGACCAGCGATCCCTTCGTGCCGACTCACCGCGACGGCCGGCTCTATGGTCGCGGCGCGGCCGACATGAAGACCTCGATCGCCTGCATGGTGGTCGCGATCGAGGCCTTCGTGGCCGCCCATCCGCGGCACCAAGGCTCGATCGCACTGCTGATCACGAGCGACGAGGAAGGTCCGGCGCTCGATGGCACGACCCAGGTGGTGCGCTGGCTGCAGCAGCGCGGCCAGCGGCTCGACGCCTGCATCATCGGCGAGCCGACCTCGGTGCAGGCAGTCGGCGACATGATCAAGAACGGCCGCCGCGGCTCGCTGTCGGGCCGGCTCGTCGTCAGGGGTGTGCAGGGCCACATCGCCTACCCCCACCTCGCGAAGAACCCGATCCACCTGCTGGCCCCGGCGCTGGCCGAACTGGCGCAGGTTCAGTGGGACAGCGGCAACGAGCACTTCCCGCCGACCAGTTGGCAGGTATCGAGCCTGCACGCCGGCACCGGCGCGAGCAACGTGATCCCCGGCGAGGCGGTGGTCGATTTCAATTTCCGCTTCTCGACCGAATCGACGCCCGAGTCGCTGCAGCAGCGCCTCGCCGCCCTGCTCGACCGCCATGGCCTCGAGTACGCGCTGGACTGGACGCTCGGCGGGCGGCCCTTCCTGACCCGGGCCGGCAGCCTGACGGTGGCGCTGAGCGATGCGATCCGCGAGGTGACCGGCCGCAGCACGGAGCTGTCGACCACCGGCGGCACCTCGGACGGCCGCTTCATCGCGACGATCTGCCCGCAGGTGGTCGAGTGCGGGCCGGTGAACGCCAGCATCCACCAGATCGACGAGCATGTCGCCGTGGCCGACATCGAGCCGCTGACCGGGATCTACCGCAAGACGCTGGAGCGCCTGGTCGCATGACGCTGATCGAGCTGATCGAAACCCACGCCGCCCGCTTGCAAGGAGCGGGCGTTTCGTTTGGGCATGGCACGGGCAATGCCTTCGACGAGGCCGCCTGGCTGGTGCAATGGGCATTGGACCTGCCGCTGGACGGGCTCGACGAGCACGCCGAGCGAGCGGTCTCCGCCAGCGAGCGGCTGGTGGTCGACGCGCTGATCGACCGGCGCATCCGCCAACGCCTGCCGGCCGCCTACCTGACCAAGCAGGCCTGGCTGCAGGGCGTGGCCTTCTATGTCGACGAGCGGACCATCGTGCCGCGCAGCTTCATCGCCGAACTGCTGGCCGATGGCAGCATCGACCCCTGGCTGGCACCCCACACGCGCCGCGTGCTCGACCTGTGCACCGGCAACGGCAGCCTCGCGGTGCTGGCGGCGATGGCCTGGCCCGAGGTGCAGGTCGACGGCAGCGACCTCTGCGGGGACGCGCTCGAGGTGGCGAAGATCAATGTCGACCGGCACCGCCTCGGCGAGCGCATCACGCTGCTGCGCTCCGACGGCCTGGAGCAGGTGCGCGGGCCCTACGACCTGATCCTGTGCAACCCGCCCTATGTCAATGCCGGCGCGATGGCGGCCCTGCCGGCCGAGTACCAGGCCGAGCCCGCGCTGGCGCTGGCCGGCGGCGTCGACGGCATGGACTTCGTGCGCAAGCTGCTGCAAGACGCGCCGCGGCACATGACCGAGGATGCCGTGCTGGTGCTCGAGATCGGCAACGAGCGTGATCACTTCGGGCACGCCTTCCCCACCCTCGAAGCCGTCTGGCTCGAGACCAGCGCCGGCCACGACCAGGTGCTGCTGTTGACACTAGCGTCCCTCCTGCAATGATCGTTCTCAAGAATCTCACCCTGCGCCGCGGCCCGAAGATCGTGCTGCAAGCCACCAGCCTCACGCTGAACCCCGGCGAGAAGGTCGGCCTGGTCGGCCGCAACGGCGCCGGCAAGTCCTCGCTGTTCGCCTTGCTGACCCACCGGCTGCAGGCCGACGCCGGCGACTTCTCGATCCCGCCGCGCTGGCGCATGGCCGAGGTGGCGCAGAACATGCCAGAGACCGACCAGCCGGCCACCGCCTTCGTGCTGGAAGGCGACACCCGCCTGATGGAGGCGCAGGCCGCGCTGGCCGCCGCCGAGGCGGCCGACGACGGCAATGCCATCGGCGAGGCGCACGGCCTGCTGGCCGAGGTCGGCGCCTTCGACGCCTCGCCGCGTGCCCAGGCGCTGATGCTGGGCCTGGGCTTCAAGAGCGCGCAGCTCGACGCGCCGGTCAACAGCTTCTCCGGCGGCTGGCGCATGCGGCTGCAGCTCGCGCGCGCGCTGATGTGCCCGAGCGACCTGCTGCTGCTCGACGAACCCACCAACCACCTCGACCTCGACGCCCTGGTCTGGCTGGAGGCCTGGCTGCAGCGTTACGAGGGCACGATGCTGGTCATCAGCCACGACCGCGAGTTCCTCGACGCCATCACCAAGGTCACAGTCCACCTCGACGAAGCCCAGCTCATGCGCTACGGCGGCAACTACAGCGCCTTCGAGATGATGCGCGCCGAGCGCATGAGCCAGCAGCAGGCCGCGTTCGGCCGCCAGCAGGACAAGGTGGCGCAGCTGCAGCGCTTCATCGACCGCTTCAAGGCCAAGGCCAGCAAGGCCAAGCAGGCGCAGAGCCGCGTGAAGGCGCTGGAGCGCATGGAGAAGATCGCGCCGGTGCTGACCTCGGCCGACTTCAGCTTCGAGTTCCGCGAACCCGAGAACTTGCCCAACCCGATGCTCGCGATGCGCGACATGGAATGCGGCTACATGGCGCCCCCGGTCGCCGAAGTCGGCGACGCACCCCCCGCGGGGGGCGGCTCCGGCCTGGGGCGGCCCGGCGCCGGAGCCGCAGAGGCTGGCGGCCGGCCGATCGTGATCGTGCGCGACATCAACCGCTCGGTCATGCCGGGCCAGCGCATCGGCATCCTCGGCGCCAACGGCCAGGGCAAGTCGACGCTGGTGAAGACGCTGGCGCGCGCGCTGCCGGCGCTGGGCGGCAGCGTCACCGAGGGCAAGGGCCTGGCGATCGGCTATTTCGCGCAGCAGGAGATGGACGTGCTGACGCCCGACAGCGGCCCGATGGAGCACATGATCCGGCTGGCCAAGCAGGTCTCGCCGGGCGCGCGCGAGCAGGAATTGCGCAATTTCCTGGGCCAGTTCCGCTTCACCGGCGACATGGTCCACCAGCCCGTCGGCTCGCTCAGCGGCGGCGAGAAGGCGCGCCTGGTGCTGGCGATGATCGTCTGGCAGCGCCCCAACCTGCTGCTGCTCGACGAACCGACCAACCACCTCGACCTCACCACGCGCGAGGCGCTGTCGATGGCGCTCAACGAGTTCGAGGGCACGGTCATGCTGGTCAGCCACGACCGCGCGCTGCTGCGCGAGGTCTGCGACGAGTTCTGGCTCGTCACCGCCGGCGGTGTGCGCGAGTTCGACGGCGACCTCGACGACTACCAGCGCTGGCTGCTGGAGCAGTCGCGCGAGCAGGCGCGCGCCTATGCCCAGGCGGCGCGGGGCGCGGTGGCGGCGCCCGCCTTGGTCGAAGCCCCCGCGAAGCCATCGAAGGCCGACGAGCCCGTGGACCGTCGCGAGGACCGCAAGGCGCAGGCCCAGGCGCGCCAGCGGGCGGCCGAGCAGGCCCGACCGCTGAAGGCGGAGTTCGGCAAGCTCGAGGCGCGGCTGGCCACTGCGGTACCGGAGCGCGATACGCTGGCGGCCAGCCTGGCCGACCCGTCTTTGAGTGCGGCCGAACGCGCCGAGCGCGGCAAGCGACTGAAGCTGCTCAGCGAGCAGATCGAGACCTTCGAGACCCGCTGGCTGGAACTGGGTGAAGCCATCGAGGCGCTGAGCGCCACCGCCTGAGCCGCGCCGCCGCCCGACAGGGCACGGCCGACCCCGGCCGCTCAGAACGTGCTGCTGCCCGCCTCGCGGTCGCCCAGCGCGACGATCATGTCGATCTCGACCGCCGCGTTCTTGGGCAGCTGGGCCACGCCGACCGTGGTGCGGGTGTGTCCGCCGCCGGGCTGGAACACCGTGTAGAGGATGTCGGAGGCGGCGTCGGCCACCTCGCTGTGCTCGGTGAAGTTCGGCGCGCTCTGCACGTAGACCGTCATGCGCAGGATCTGTTTCACCCGGCTCAAGTCGCCGCCGGCGGCCTGGCGCACGATGGCCAGTGCCTTCACGACGCAGATGCGAGCCGCGTGGCGGGCCTCCTCGCGCGAGATTTCCGCGCCGACCCGCCCGGCCACCGCGACAGCGCCGCGGATGCGCGGGATCTGGCCGCTGACGTACAGGATGCCGTCATGCTCGACCGACACCTCGTAGTGCGGCACCGCGCGGATCTCCTCGGAGAACTCCACGCCCAGATCGTTGGCCAGTTTCTTGAACAGTGCGTCGCTTGCGGTGCTCATCGGGGCTGCCTCGTCATCATTCCGGCATGATGCCTCGCGCTGCCGGCCGCACCAAGCGCCGGCGATGCCGGCGCGCTACAGGCTGCGGCGCATCTCGACATGCGGAATGCCCGCATCGTCGAAGCCCGGCCCGCGCTGCGTGAAGCCGGCGCGGGCGTAGAAAGGCACGGCCGAGAGCTGGGCACTGAGCACGATCTCGCGGTCGCCGCGCCGGGCGGCCAGCGCGATCAGCGCCTCCAGCACCGAGCGCCCTGCCCGGCCGCCGCGCAGCGGCCGGCGCACCGCCATGCGGCCGATGCGGGCCACGCCGGGCGCCTGCACCACCAGCCGGCCGGTCGCCAGCGGGACACCGATGCGGTTGTAGGCCACCGCATGCATGGCACCGGCGTCAGCCTCGTCCCATTCCATGGCGGCCGGGATGCGCTGCTCCTCGACGAAGACCTCGGAGCGGATCGAACGCGCCGGCTCGCCCAGTGTCGCCCAGTCGCCGGTGCGGACCTCGAGCATGACCTGGCCGGCCTCGAAGCCCTCCAGCATCGCGCGCAGCGGTGCCGGCACCGGCCGGCTGGTCTGCGTGGCCGGGTCGGCGAACACATAGACCAGCTCGCCGCTGACCAGCAGTTCCTTGCCGCGCAGCACCACGCCGTGGAACAGCAGCGACGAGCTGCGGATGCGGGTGCAGCGGATGCCGATGTCGAGCACGTCGTCGTAGCGGGCCGAAGCCTGATAGTCCAGCGTCGCCTTGCGCAGGTACAGGTCGCCGCCGAAGTGCTGCATCGACTCGACATAGGGCAAGGCCAGCGCACGCCAGTAGTCGGCCAGCGCCGTGTCGAAGTACATCAGGTAGTGGGCGTTGAACACGATCTGCTGCATGTCCACCTCGGCCCAGCGCACCCTCAGTGCGTGAAGGTGGCGGAAATCGCTGCGCTGGAGCGTCATGGTGAGAAGGCCTCCTTCAGGGCCCGGCCGGCGGCGGCATGTGCGATCCGTGCCTCGGGCACGACCCGCCCCATCTTGATGAAATCGTGGACCACGCCGCGCCACAGCTCCAGCTGCACCGGCACGCCCGCGGCCCGCAGCACATCGCCGTAGGCGATGCCTTCGTCGACCAGCGGGTCGCATTCCGCCAGGCCAATCCAGGCCGGCGCCACCCCGGCGTGATCGGGCGCGAGCAGTGGCGCGAAACGCCAGTCCTCGCGTTGCCCGGGCGGGATGTAGTGGCCGAAGAACCAGTCGATCAGCGGCCGTGCGAGCAGCACGCCTTCGGCAAAGCGGCGGTGCGAATCGCTGTCCTGGCGGGCCGCCGTGCCCGGGTAGAACAGCAGTTGCAGCGCCAGCGGCAGCCGGGCGTCGCGCGCGAGCAGTGCGCACACCGCGGACAGGGTGCCGCCGGCGCTGTCGCCGCCGATCGCGAGGCGGGTGGCGTCGAGGCCCAGCGCCGCACTGCCCTCGCGCGCCAGCCACTGCAGGGCATCCCAGGCATCGTCGACCGCGGCCGGAAAGCGGTGCTCCGGTGCGAGCCGGTAGTCCAGGGAGAGCACCGCCGCGTCCCCTTGCAGCGCGAGCTGACGACACAGGCTGTCATGGGTGTCGAGGTTGCCGATCGTGAAGCCCCCGCCATGCAGGTACAGCAGCACCGGCAGGCGGGCCCGGCTCGGCGCGTACAGGCGCGCCGGCATGCGGCAGCCGTCGCGGGCGGGAAGTTGCAGGTCTTCGACCCGCTCCAGCGCGGCACGCGGCAGGTCGAGGATCTCGGCGCCGGCGCGGTAGGCCTCGCGCGCATCGCCGACGCTCAGCGTGTGCAACGGCGGGCGGCCGGCACGGCGCATGCGATCGAGCACGTCGCGCATCGTGGGGGTCAGCCCGTGCTGGGGCGGCTGAAGAGCGGCGTACATCGAGCGCGAGCATACCGGCAGCCGCCGAAACTACCGCGAGATGCTGGCCACCTCGATGTGAGTCGGCTGTGCTCCCGCAGCGCTGCCGTCTGCCGCCGCGGTCGTCGCAAAGGGCAATGCCTCGCCGACGCGGTAATAGCCTCGGTAGTAGGGCCCTGGGTACGGCCTGTGATAGCCCGGACCATAGACCGGTCGTGGAACCGGCACGACCGGTACGACATAGCAGCCGCCCAGCAAGGCAGGCGCCAGCAGCACCGCGAACCTGGCGTGGCGCAACAACAGACGAGGGCTCGGCATCGACGTTCTCCTGAGCGGCCCGAACAGGGACGCACCCTTCAGACAACGCGACGCGGCCGACTGCGTTGATTGCTGGCAGGTAAAGACAGGACAGCGGCCGCATCAAGCCGTCGACCGGCCCCGCCCGTCCTCGGGCGAGCTTCAGTCGATCGCGGTACCGCCATGCTCGAAGGCGAAGCGCGGACGCAGCGCACCGTCGACCGTCAACGTCTCGGTGAACATCGAGAACGGCCGCACCCACAGGCCGCGTTCACCGTACAGCGGCCGGTAGAGCACCAGCGGCTCCAGCGTTTCGCTGTGCCGCACGACGCCGAGGACTTCGTAGCGCGCCCCCTTGTAGTGGACATAAGTGCCCCGCACTATCTCGGGCAAGGCAGGCAGCGGGTCGTTCAGGGGCATGTCGCGATTGTGGCGCTCCACGCCCCGGCAGCGTCAGAGCGGCTCGACGGCGAGGCCCGGCCCGGCGGCCACCGCCGTGGCCAGTTCGTCGGCCAGCCGCTCGCTCTCGCTCACCGCGCGCCGCCACACCGCCATGCGCCCGGCCAGGTCGGTGGCGTAGTGCTTGAAATCGCTGCGGTCGGGCAGCTTGCCGTTGGGCAGCGTGCGCACCCAGGCCGGGTCGGGCGCCAGCACGACCACGTTGTCGAGAAAAGGCGTCGTGCGGTGGCGGTGCCGCAGAGCCTTGTCGAGCCAGCCGGGCACCACCGCCTTCTGGAAATGCGGGTAGACGACCAGCCCCATCGCGGCATCTTCTCCCGCCGTCGCGGCACGGTTGATCGACGGGTAGTTCCAGTGCAGGTGGTAGTCGGTGATGCCGCCGTCCCAGTAGGCCCCGGGGGGCGCACCGGGGATGTCGTGTACCGCCTTCAGCGCGAACGGGATCGAACACGAGGCGAGCAGCGCCGGCCGGAAGTTCTCCGCAGTCAGCTGAACCTGCCGGTGGCGCAGGTCGCTCAGGTCGACCGGCAAGACTTCGCCGGGCGCCGAGAACACCACTCGCTCGAGCCAGGCGCCGAGCGTGCGGCGGCTGAGCGCATTGCTCAGCAGCGCACCGGCGTAGCCCAGCGGCGTGCGCACCGCGCCCTCGCGCCCGAGCACGTGGCGCCCGCGCGACGTGACGATGTGCAGACGGTAGCGCGGGTGGGCCAGCAGCGCGTCGACCTGACCGTCGAAGAAGTCGCGCAGTTCCTGCTCGAACTCGCGGCTCACCTGGGCGGCCGTCGGCAGCGTGCGGCCCGGTTCGAGCTGGTAGCTCTGGCCGATGTAGTCGCGCGTCAGCCGCTCGAATCCGGCACACGGGTCGGCGAGTGCCGCCGTCGCCATGCGCCATGCACCGATCGAGGCGCCGGCCAGGTGGATGGTCTGGCGGCTGCCCGGCAGCCAGTGGCCGAACAGGTAGCGATCCAGCGCGCCCAGCACCAGCCCTTTCGGCCCGCCGGCGGCGCCAGCGATGACCCGCACGTCCCGAGGCCGCAGACCGTGCTCCGCCAGATGGGCACGGGCGCTGCGGCCTGCATAGACGCGCAAGGCGGGTGTCGGCATCGGCCGATACTACCCGGGGGTGTTCACCGTGTAGGCGCCGGCCTACAGGCGAAGCAGGCCGCGGCCGATGGTGCGGCTGGGAACGTGTCGCGAACATGTGCTGACAAGAAGTCGAGCCTGGGAACTGCAAGGTCGGGGCACTCCGCGCAACAATCCTGCCGCACCGCACCAATACTCAAGATCGACAAAAGCAAGGTGAGCTCTCTTTCTGCGTCCTGCCCCTCTCGTCACGCCGCGACCGGCTCCTGGGCGCGGTCATTGCTGATGGGCTTTGCCGCCGCGGGCCTGTGGGTCGGCGGCAAGGCGCATGCGGCCTTCGACCTCGACACGCTCGCCGAACGCGCCCGCGCGCTGGCCGCCACGCCATATCGCGCGCCCGAGACGAGCACGAACTCCCGGCTCGCCGCGCTGGGCTACGACGACTACCGCGCCATCCGCTTCCGACCGCAGGCTGCGTGGTGGCGTAAGGCCGGACTGCCGTTCGAGTTGCAGTTCTTCCACGTCGGTGGCGGCTACACCCGTGCGGTGCGGGTGAACGAACTGGTCCAGGGCCGCGAGCAGCCCTTGCTCGTGCCGACCAGCGCCTTCGACTACGGTGCCGCCGCCCCGGCCGTCGCCGGTCAGGTCCATGCCGAGGTGGCCGGTTTTCGCGTGCACTATGCGCTCAACCGGCCGGGCTACAAGGACGAGTTCATCGTCTTCCTGGGCGCCAGCTATCTGCGCGCGGTCGGCGCCGACCAGCACTACGGCACGTCGGCCCGCGGCGTGGCGATCGACACGGTCGGCGGCACCGGCGAGGAGTTCCCCGCCTTCGAGGCGTTCTGGATCGAACGGCCCGTCCGCGGCGCGCGAACGCTGACGGTCTATGCCTTGCTCAACGGCCCTCGGATCACCGGCGCCTACCGCTTCGTGCTCCAACCGGGCAGCGCCACCGAGATCTCGGTGCAGGCGAAGCTCTACCTGCGCGGTGCGGTCACGACGCTGGGCATCGCCCCGCTGACCAGCATGTTCCTCGGCGGCGAGAACCAGCCTCAGCCGCTGCAGGCGCTGGGCGACTTCCGGCCCGAGGTGCACGACGCCGACGGTCTGCAGATCGAAACCGGCGATGGCGAATGGCTCTGGCGCCCCCTGCTGAACCCGCCCCGGCCGTTCACGACCAGCTTCGCGGTGCAGCGGCTGCGCGGCTTCGGCCTGATGCAGCGCGACCGTGCCTTCGCCAGCTACGAAGACCCCGAGGCCCGTTACGACCACCGCCCGAGCGTGTGGATCAGGCCGCAGGGCGACTGGGGGCCGGGACGCGTCGAGCTGATGCAGTTCCACACGCCCGACGAGACCAACGACAACGTCGTGGCCTACTGGGTGCCAGCGCAGCTGCCGGCGGCGGGCCAGCCGCTCGCACTGGCCTACACGATGCACTGGCAGGGCCAGGCGCAGCAGCAGCCGCCGCACGGCCGGGTGCTGCAGTCGCGCCTGGGCCGCGGCCTCGAAAAGCCTCAGGCCGGCGAGTTGCAGTTCCACATCGACTACGCCGGCGGTGCGCTCGACGCGCTGTCCGCCGCAGCCGCTCCCCAGGCGTTTGTCACATCGAGTGACAACGCACGCGTCTTGCTAGCGAACGTCTACCGCAACCCGGCCACCAAGGGATGGCGGCTGAACCTGAAGGTTCAGCGTCTCGATGCCCAGCAGCCACTCGAGCTGCGAGCTCTCTTGAAGGACGGCGCCAACGTGCTCACCGAAACATGGACCTACGCCCTGCCCCCGGAATGAACACCACATCCCTCCCGACCGCTTCACGCCCCACGCCGGAGCGCACCGAAACAGCGCCCCCGGTCCGTCGCGGCAGCATGACGCCGGTGCCCTGGACCGGGATGCTGGCTGGCCTGGGTCGCCTGTTCACGGCACCGGGCCGGGGGGGTGCAGCAAGCCATGCAGTGCCCCCGTGGCTCGCCGCGGCGGGCGAGCGCCGGCGCCTGCTGCTTGCGCTGGTGATGGGCAGCGCCGGCCTGGCCACCGCGGTGCTCGACAGTGCATCCGGCCCCGGCAACACCGGCCCGTGGGCCCTGCTGCAGACGGCCTTGTTCGCGCTGCTGTTCGCCTGGGTGGCGGCCGGCTGCGTGACCGCCGTGATGGGCTACGTGAGCCTGCGCCGCGGCGACCGCCACGCCATGACGCCCGAGGCCGTGGCCGCCCACCCGATCGCCGAAGACGCGCGCACGGCCATCGTCATGCCGATCTGCAACGAGGACATCGCCACCGTCGTGGCCGGCCTGCGCGCCACCGTCGAGTCGTTGTCGCGCGCCGGCTCCTTCGACCGCTTCGACGTCTACATGCTGTCGGACACCGGCGACCTCGCCCTGCGCGACGCCGAGCTGGCCGCCTGGCGCGGCCTGCGCGATGCGCTGGCGGCCGACGGCTACGACAGCAGCCGCATCTTCTACCGCTGGCGCCAGCGTCGCACCAAGCGCAAGGCCGGCAACGTGGCCGACTTCTGCCGCCGCTGGGGCCGCGCCTACCGCTACATGGTGGTGCTCGACGCCGACAGCGTGATGAGCGGCGAAGCCCTGCTGACCCTGGTGCGGCTGATGGAGGCACAGCCCAAGGCCGGCATCATCCAGACCGCGCCGCGCTCCTGCGGCCATGACTCGCTGCACGCCCGCCTGCAGCAGTTCTCCGGCCGCGTGACCGGCCCGCTGTTCACGGCCGGCCTGCGCTACTGGCAGCTCGGCGAGTCGCACTACTGGGGCCACAACGCGATCCTGCGCGTCGAGCCCTTCATGAAGCACTGCGCGCTGGCCAAGCTGCCGGGCCGCGGCGGCCTGAGCGGCGAGATCCTGTCGCACGACTTCGTCGAGGCGGCGCTGATGCGCCGCGCCGGCTACGAAGTCTGGCTGTTGCCCGAGCTCGACGGCAGTTACGAGCAGGCGCCGCCGCACCTGATCGACGAGCTGACGCGCGACCGCCGCTGGTGCCAGGGCAATCTGCAGAACGCGCGGCTGGTGGCCGAGCCGGGCTTCGCCGGCGTGCACCGGGCGATGTTCGTGACCGGTGCGATGTCCTATGTGGCCTCCCCCATCTGGCTGGCCTTCGTGCTGCTCGGCGTGCTGCCATGGCTGGCCGGCGACGGGCTGCAGGCGGCCACCGACGGTGCCGGGCTGCCGCTCGCGCAGCTGCTGCTGTGGGGTGCGACGCTCGCGCTGCTGCTGCTGCCGCGGGTGCTGGCGGTGCTGCTGGTGTTCCAGCGCCGGCAGGAAGCGGGCTACGGCGGGCGCCAGATGCTGGTCGTTAGCGCCCTGCTCGAAGCGCTGATGTCGGCGCTGCAGGCGCCGGTGCGCATGGTGGCCCACTCGATCTTCGTGCTGGGCGCGCTGACGGGGCTCAAGCTGAACTGGAAATCGCCCTCGCGTGAAACCACGGCCGTGGGCTGGCGCGAGGCGGTCGGCCGTTTCGGCGTGACCGGCACGATCGTCGCTGCCGCCACCGCCTGGTGGCTCGCCGGCCAGCCCGGCGAAGCCTGGCGCGTCCTGCCGCTGGCGCTGCCGCTGATGCTGGCGGTGCCGCTGGCCGTGATGACCAGCCGCAGCGAGTTCGGGCAGGCGTGGCGCCGGCGTGGCTGGCTGCTGATTCCCGAAGAGACGCGGGCACCGGCGGTGCTGCAGGCCGCGTGGCGATACGCCGGTCTGCGCCCGATCAGCGTGCCGGCGCCGGCCCACACCGGGCACGGCGTGGTGCTCGCGGGCGGCGCGGCCGGTTGGCAACGCCGGGCGCTCGCCACGATCGGCCTGGCGGTGGCCACCGGCGTCGCGGTATTGCCGCAGACGGTGGCCACCGGCGGACTGTCCCACAGCGACCTGGCCGCGATACGCATCGTGATGCAGGCGTCGAGCCCGTCGGCAGCACCGCGCGTGCTCCGTCAGCTGCCGCTCAGACGGGTATCGACGACGTTGCCGGCCGACGGCGTGCGCTACCCCGTACAGCGCAGCGCGACGCGCACCTGACGGCGCGGCGCGGCTGCGGTCTCGACCTCAGCGCCGCGTCTGCAGCTTCGCGAAGGCGGCGGCCATCGCCCCGCCAGCCGCGGGCTGGGCCGGGCTGCTGCGCGGCGGCGCACTGCGGGCACGTTCGTCCCGCGCTGCCGGCCGCCAGCCGTTCTCGCTGCCCTCGCCACGCCCGTCGCAGCCCCGCGCCACGCTGGCATCGAGCTTCATCGTCAACGAGATGCGGCCGCGGGCCAGGTCGACCTCGAGCACCTTGACCTTGACGATGTCGCCGGTCTTCACGATCTCGCGCGCGTCGTTGACGAACTTGTTCGCGAGCTGGCTCACGTGCACCAGCCCGTCCTGGTGGACGCCGAGATCCACGAAGGCACCGAACTGGGCGACGTTGCTCACCGTGCCCTCCAGCGTCATGCCCGCCTGCAGGTCCTTGATGTCGTCGACACCGTCGTTGAAGCGCGCCACCTTGAAATCCGGCCGCGGATCGCGGCCCGGCTTCTCGAGCTCGGCCAGGATGTCCTTCACCGTGATCGCGCCGAAGCGCTCGTCGGCGTAGGCCTCGGGCCGCAGCTTGCGGATCACGTCGCTGTTGCCGACCAGCTCGCCGATCGGCCGGCCGACGGTCGCGATGATCTTCTCCACCACCGGATAGGTCTCGGGGTGGACCCCCGACTGGTCGAGCGGGTTGTCGCCGTCGCGGATGCGCAGGAAGCCCGCCGCCTGCTCGAAGGTCTTGTCGCCCAGGCCGGCAACCTCGCGCAGCTGGCGGCGGTTGCGGAAGGCGCCGTTGGCGTCGCGCCAGCGCACGACGGCGGCCGCGACCGCGCCCGACAACCCCGACACGCGCGACAGCAGCGGCGCCGATGCGGTGTTCAGGTCCACGCCCACGGCGTTGACGCAGTCCTCGACCACGGTATGCAGCGTGCGCGCCAGCTCGCTCTGGTTCACGTCGTGCTGGTACTGGCCGACGCCGATGCTCTTCGGGTCGATCTTCACCAGCTCGGCCAGCGGGTCCTGCAGGCGGCGCGCGATCGAGACCGCGCCGCGCAGGCTGACGTCGAGGTCCGGCAGTTCCTTGCTCGCGAACTCCGAGGCCGAGTAGACCGAGGCGCCGGCTTCGCTGACCACGACCTTTTCAATGCGCGCATCGACCCCGGACGAAGCCGCCAGCTGCTGGATGCGCTTGATCAGGTCCGCGGCCAGCTTGTCGGTCTCGCGGCTCGCGGTGCCGTTGCCGATCGCGATCAGGTTGACGCCGTGCGTCGCGGCAAGGCGTCCCAGCGTGTGGAGTGCGCCCTCCCAGTCGCGCCTGGGCTCGTGCGGATAGACCGTGGCGGTGTCGAGCACCTTGCCAGTGTCGCTGACCACGGCCACCTTCACGCCGGTGCGGATGCCCGGATCGAGGCCCATCACGACGCGCTTGCCGGCCGGGGCCGCCAGCAACAGGTCGCGCAGGTTCTCGGCAAACACCTTGATCGCGACCTTCTCCGCATCCTCGCGCAGGCGCGTGAACAAATCGCGCTCCAGGCTGAGGCTGAGCTTGACCTTCCAGGTCCAGGTGATGCTCTTGCGGATCAGCTCGTCGGCCGGCCGCCTGGCATGGCTCCAACCGAGGTGGATCGCGATGCGCCCCTCGGCGAGCGAGGGCTTGCCCGGCACCGCCTCCTCGTCGAGCACGAGCTTCGCGTCCAGGATCTCCAGCGTGCGGCCACGAAACACCGCAAGCGCGCGGTGGGAAGGCACGGTGCGGATCGGCTCGCCGTAGTCGAAGTAGTCGCGGAACTTCGCGATCTCCGCGTCCTGTTCGTTCTTGCCGTCCATCAGCTTCGAGCGGAGCACGCCTTCCTCCCACAGCCAGCCGCGCAGCGACTGCACCAGCACGGCGTCCTCGGCCCAGCGCTCGGACAGGATGTCGCGCACGCCGTCGAGCACCGCAGCGGCATCGGCGAATCCGGCCGCTGCCAGTGCCGCCGCGCCATCTTCGCAGGCGGCCATGAAGGCCGCTGCTTCGGCCTGCGGGTCCAGCGTCGGGTCGGCGAACAGCCGCTCGGCCAGCGGCTCGATGCCGGCCTCGCGCGCGATCATCCCCTTGGTGCGGCGCCGGGGCTTGTAGGGCAGGTAGAGGTCTTCGAGCTCCTGCTTGGTGGGTGCCGCCTCGAGCGCGGCCTGCAGTTCGGGCGTGAGCTTGCCCTGCTCGGCGATGCTCTTGAGCACGGCGGCCCGGCGCTCCTCCAGCTCGCGCAGATAGCCCAGCCGGGCCTCGAGCTCGCGCAGCTGGATGTCGTCGAGGTTGTCGGTCGCTTCCTTGCGGTAGCGGGCAATGAAAGGCACCGTGGCGCCACTGTCGAGCAACTCGACGGCGGCGTTCACTTGGGCCGGCCGAACCTTCAGTTCGGCGGCGATTTGCAGCAGGATCTTGTCCACAGGCTCATTCAGGGCCCACCGGGGGCCGCGGATCATCGGGAAGGCGCGCAGTGTAGCGACCGCGCTGCGGGCGCACGCAGGCGGCGATCAGCCCGGCTTGCGCTCGGCCAGCGGCGGCGGGCTCCACTGGTAGAGCCAGGTCTCGCTGAGCGGCTGGCCGTCGCAGCGCAGGAACACGCGCAGGTCGATCGGCTCGGTACCGGCCGGCGGCACGAGATCGAACATCGCCCGGTAGCCGGAGATGGCCGCCAGCGGTCGCGCCGAGGTGATCTCGACCTTGCCCCGCGAGGCGCTGATCACCGGCTCGACCTTGGCCTTCGGTCCGATCAGCGACAGGTCACCGCCGGCGAAGTCGATCGTGAAGCGCCATGAGAAGTACTTGCGCCGCTGCCCGATCACGCCCCCCGGGCCGGTGCGAGTGGCCAGGCAGTGGGCCAACGGCGGCCGTGCCGGCGCCTGAGCACCCCAGTACAGCCGGTAGGCGAACAGCAGTTCCTCGCCGGGCTGCGGCGGGCGGGCGGGATTCCAGAGCGCGACGATGTTGTCGAAGGTCTCGTCGGCCGTCGGGATCTCGACCAGCTGCAGCGAACCCGCGCCCCAGCCCGACTTCGGCTCCACCCACACACAGGGCCGCTTGTCGTAGAACACGCCGTCGTCCTGGTAGTGGTCGAAGTTGCGGTCGCGCTGCAGCAGGCCGAAGCCGCGCGGGTTCTCGTCCTGGTAGGCGTTGAAACGCAGGTTGGCCGGGTTGGTCAGCGGGCGCCAGATCCACTCGCCGCTGCCGGTCCACATCTGCAGGCCGTCGCTGTCGTGAACCTCGGGGCGCCAGTCGTTGGCCGCGCGGCGGTCGTTCTCGCCGTACTGGAACATGCTGGTCAGCGGCGCGATGCCGAGGCGCTCGATCGTCTTGCGCGGGTACAGCGCCGCATCGATGTCCATCACCTGCGTGTCGCCCGGCGTGATGACGAAGCGGTAGGCGCCGGCGATGCTGGGCGAGTCGAGCAGGGCATACACGGTGACGCTGCTCGATTGCCGCACCGGCTTCTCGAGCCAGAACGCGACGAAGTTCGGGAACTCCTCGGGCCGCGGCATGCCGGTGTCGATGGCCAGGCCCCGCGCCGACAGGCCGTACTGCCAGTCGCCGCCGACGGCGCGGAAGTAGCTCGCGCCGAGGAAGGCGGTGATGTCGCGTTCGAGGTCGGTGTGGAAGTTCAGCCGGAAGCCCGCGAAGCCCAGGTCGCCCGGCAGCTGGCTGCCCTGCACGCCGCTCTTGCCGTAGTCGAACATCTCGGGGTCGTAGGCCAGCTCGCGGGCGCGGCCGTTCACCAGTTCGTGAATGCGCACCGGCGACTTGAAGAACAGACCGAGGTGGAAGAACTGGACCCGAAAGCGCAGATCGTCGTCACCCCACAGCGCGTGGTCGGCCCGGAAGCGGATGGCCTGGTGGCGGTCCCAGTCGAGCGAGTCGATCGCTGCCGGCAGCGTCGAGCGAGGCGGCTGGTAGGGCCGCGCGGCGAGGTCGCGGGCGCGGCCCTTGAGCGTCGCGTAGTCGAAGGCTTCGGCCTGGCCGATCGCCTTGAGACCGGCCGCGGCCGCCTGGCCGCCCAGCAGGGCGTTGAGCGCAGCCGAAGCGGCCACGCCGCGTAGGAGCTGGCGTCTTTGCATGGAGGAGGAGGTCAAGAGAAAGGAAGCTGGCCTGCGTACGATAACGGAGGCTGCGGCAGGCCCATCGGGCCGGCTCGGAGGTGCGAAGCGCGCTTGCCTTTGGCCCGGGCAGCGCCGAAGCTAGTAGGCTGGTGCGATGTGCATGCGGTGCCGGAGTCGACGACGCCCCCTCCGGCACGCAGCGCCAGCGCGGCGGGGCCGTCGCGCCCGGGCAACCGGGCCTCACGAGGGGACACACCATGCCTGCCTTCATCACATTGGTGAACTTCACCGACCAGGGCGCTCGCACCATCAAGGACTCGCCGGAGCGCTTCGAGGCCTACAAGTCGCTGGCCGAAGGACTCGGCATCACGGTCAAGAGCGTTCACTGGACCCAGGGCGCCTACGATCTCGTGCTCATCACCGAAGGACCCGAGGACGCCTCGATGACCGCCGCGCTGAAGATGGCCCAGCTGGGCAACGTGAGGACGCAGACGATGCGCGGCTACTCGGCCGGCGAAATGCGCAAACTGGTCAGCAAGCTCGGCTGAAGGGCAGCCTGGGGGGGCGATCCGGCCTGTCAGACCGCCTTGAGTCCCAGTCGCTCGAACAGCGCCTCGTCGCGCCCGACATCCGGATTGCCGGTCGTCAGCAGCTTGTCGCCGTAGAAGATGGAGTTGGCGCCGGCCAGGAAACACAGCGCCTGCACCGCATCGCCCATCTCCTGGCGCCCGGCGGACAGCCGGACGTAGGCGGTGGGCATGGTGATGCGCGCCACGGCGATGGTGCGCACGAACTCGAAGGGGTCGAGCTTCTCGCTGCCCGCCAGCGGCGTGCCTTCGACCTGCACCAGTTCGTTGATCGGCACCGACTCGGGGTGCGGATCGAGGTTGGCGAGCTGGGCCACCAGCCCGGCACGTTCGCGACGGCTCTCACCCATGCCGACGATGCCGCCGCAGCACACGCTCATGCCAGCCTCGCGCACGTGCGCGAGCGTCTGCAGCCGCTCCTCGTAGACGCGGGTGCTGATGATGCGACCGTAGGCCTCGGGCGCGGTGTCGAGGTTGTGGTTGTAGTAGTCGACGCCGGCTTCCTTCAGCGCCTGGGCCTGCGGCTTGCTCAGCATGCCGAGCGTGCAGCAGGCTTCCAGTCCCAAGGACTTCACTTCGCGCACGAGTTCGGCGACCTTCTCGATGTCGCGGTCCTTGGGCTCGCGCCAGGCCGCACCCATGCAAAAGCGCGTGGCGCCGGCCGCGACCGCAGCCTGCGCGGCCTCGCGCACGGCCTTAACGTCCATCAGCTTGTCGGCCTCGACGCCGGTGTCGTGGTGCACCGACTGCGGGCAGTAGGCACAGTCTTCCGGGCAGCCGCCGGTCTTGATGGACAGCAGCGTCGAGCGCTGGACCGCGTTGGCATCGAAATGCTCGCGGTGCACCTGTTGGGCACGGAAGATCAGGTCGTTGAACGGCAGCGCGAACAGGGCCTCGATGGCTTCCACGCTCCAGCGCTCGCTGGACGGGTGCACATGGACGGGCGCCGGGCGCACGAGATGGACGGGCTGGGTGGCAGTCATGCCCGCCATTGTGCCTTCAGGCACCGGCGGCTCTCTTACGGACCGGGCGCCGCCTGCACATCGAGCCAGGCCAGCACGCCCCGCCCTGCCGCGCGCCCGCTGGCAAGGCAGGCATTGAGCAGGTAGCCGCCGGTCGGCGCCTCCCAGTCCAGCATCTCCCCGGCGCAGAACACACCGGGCAGCACGGTCAGCATCAGGCGCTCGTCGAGGGCGGCGAAGCGCACGCCGCCGGCGGTGCTGATGGCTTCTTCCAGCGGGCGGGCGGCGACCAGGCGCAGCGGCAGCGCCTTCAGTGCCGTGGCGAGGCGCGCTGCGTCGTGCATCTCCTCCTTGCCGAGCAGCTCGTGCAACAGGGCCGCCTTCACACCGTCGATGCCCAGCCGGCTCTTCAGATGGGTCGACAGCGAGCGCGGTCCGCGCGGGCGCGCCGCTTCGGCAAGCACGAAATCCGGGCTGCGATCGGGCAGCAGATCCAGCGTGATCGTCGCCTCGCCCTGCGCCGCGATCTCGTCGCGCAGCAGGGCCGACACGGCATAGACCAGGCTGCCCTCGATGCCCGAGGCGGTGACGACGAACTCGCCCTGGCGGTGGAAGTGGCCGCCGCCGTCGGCCGCCCGGAAATCCAGCGCCACCGGCTTCACGGGGGCGCCGGCGAAGCGCTCGCGCAGGTGGGCGCTCCAGCCCGGCAGCTGGCCGGGCCGGCCGACGTCGAAACCACAGTTCGACGGCTGCAGCGGCGCCACGTCGACGCCACGCGCCGCGAGCCACGGCAGCCAGGCGCCATCGGAGCCGAGCCTGGCCCAGCTCGCGCCGCCCAGCGCGAGCAGCACCGCATCGGCATGCCACGTCCGTTCGCCGGCCGGCGTGGCGAAGCGCAGCGCGCCGTCGTCGGTCCAGCCGAGCCAGCGGTGGCGCTGGTGGAACACCACGCCGGCCGCGCGCAGGCGCTGCAGCCAGGCCCGCAACAGCGGCGCGGCCTTCAGATCGCTCGGGAACACGCGCCCGGAGCTGCCGACGAAGGTCGCGATGCCCAGCCCTCGCGCCCACTGGCGCAGCGCGCCGGGGTCGAAGCGCGCCAGCAGCGGTGCGAGCTGCGGACTTCGAGCACCGTAGCGCGTCAGGAAGGTGTCGAAGGCTTCGCCGTGGGTCAGGTTGAGCCCGCCCTTGCCGGCGAGCAGGAACTTGCGGCCCACCGACGGCATGGCATCGAAGAGCTCGACCTGCACGCCGCCCGCGGCCAGTGCCTCGGCCGCCATCAGGCCGGCCGGTCCGCCGCCGATGACGGCGACCTGCGGCGCGTTCATCGGACTTGCCGGGCCGGCCGGCGCGTGTCAGCGGTAGCCACGGCTCGCCACGCCGAAGGTGTAGGCCAGCGACAGCTCGAACACCGGGCTGCTCAAGGGGCCGCGTACCGACTTGATGTAGCCGGCGCCGGCCCGCAGCGCCAGCCCGCGCGCCAGCTCGTAGCCCGCATAGGCCATCGGCTGCATCACCAGCCCGCCCGAGGTGTCGACGCCACCGCCGCCGGCCGCCCCGGCCAGCGCCTCGACGCCGGCGTGCCAGCGCGGGCCGAGCGAGGTGCGCACGCCCAGGCCGAGCAGGCCCACCGAGTAGCCGCCCGCGCCGCCGTCGAGCGCGCTGTGCGCCTGACCGCTGAGGTAGACGTTGGGCGCGATGTAGCGGTTCACGCGCAGCGAGACCGCCTGCAGATCGCGCTCGCTGCCGTCGCGCCGTGCCGCACGGTAGCGCTCGATGCCGCCGACCCATTCGGTGCGGGTGGTGCGCGAGGGCACGGCGCCACTGACCCGGTCGTCGAGGATCCAGTTGAGCGCCACCGATCCGTAAAGCGCCTTGAAGCTGCCTTGCGGCGCGTTCACCATGCCGCCTTCGAACGTGACGCCGAGGTCGCCCGCCACCCGCGAGATGCCGTAGACAGACGCCTTCATGAGCAGGCCGCCGCCGACATCGACGTCGCCGCCACCGCCCATGCCCAACGCCACGCGGGCCCCGACGGTCAGCTGATCGCCCCACAGCGCCGTCTCCGTGCCCAGCGTCGCGAGGTACTCGGCATAGCCGGCCACGCCGCCGCTGGCGGCACCGTTCGCCTCGATCCCCCAGTACGCCGTGTCGGTGAACGCCTGCTCGAGCCGTGCGCCGGCAAAGCCGATCGACGCCGGCAGCGGCGCGCCGGTGACGCGCCGCGCACCTGAACGAGGGCGGTAGACGCCAGCGACCGCCTGCACCCGGTCGAAGCCGATGCCCGAACGGGCGTGCGAAACGACCCGCCCACCGAGGCGTTCACTCGGCACGTGGCGGAAATCGGTATCGAAGCTCCACACCAGGCCGAGCTGGCGGCTGTCGATCTGCCCGTCGGCAAATCGCACCTGGGACAGCGACAGCCCGAAGCGGTGTTCGCCGGCTTGCCACAGCAGGTCGACGTGCGGCCTCAGCATCAGGCCGCTGCCGACCGGTGCGCTGCCGCCACCACCGCCGCCGGCGTAGTAGCCGAGCTCGATGCCCAGCGGCCCGACCAACTGATGCCGCCACGCGCCCTCGACGCCGACGGTGAACAAGCCACCGCGCTCGCCGGTGATCGCGCCATAGGCCGAAGGGCCGAACCACCATCCCGGCGCCACCTCGAGCAGGTAGGACGTGCCGGCCAGTCCCATCTTTTCGCCACCGGGCAGCTTCACACGCTCGAAGCCGAAGCGCACCTGCGCCGGGGTGCTGCTCAACACATCGGCGCTGGCAGGGCTGCTCTGGGCCAGCGCGCCGCCGGTCGCGAAGATCAGGGCCGCAAACAGCAGGCGGCAACGCCGGGCGGCGGTCATGCCGGGCAACGGCCCGGCGCGGTCACGGACGTCGAGGTCGGGCGACGAGCGGATGGCGGGAGCGCGAGGAGCGGGTTCATGGGCGGCGCAGTGTGCCACGAGGACCGCACCCCGGCGGCCAGCGGCCAGAGGCCGCACGCCGAACCCGCACGGGCACTGTCAGGTTTGCCCCGATGGATCGACTGCAGGACATACCACCTGGAACACCATGATGCGCAAAGCCCTGACCACCCTGCTGCTCGTCCCCTGCCTTGCCGTCGCCGCCGAACCGGTGTGCAGGGCGCGATCCGGCGCCGTGGCCCCCTTGGTCGTCGAGCTCTACACCTCCGAGGGCTGCAACTCCTGCCCGCCAGCCGACCGATGGCTGAGCACGCTCAAGGGGCGCAGCGACGTTGTCGCGCTGGCCTTCCATGTCGACTACTGGGACCGACTCGGCTGGACCGATCGCTTCGCCCGTCCCGAGTGGACGCGGCGTCAGAGCCAGGCCGGCCTCGTCAGCGGATCGAGCTTCGTCTACACGCCGCAGGTGCTGGTGAACGGCCGGGACTACCGGCGCTGGCCGGCGTTGCCGGACACTCCCTCGCCATCGCTGGTGTCGCTGGATCTGAGTCGCGAAGGCGCCGACTACGTGGTGCGCGTCACGCCGCAGGCCGGCGCGCCCCACGAACTGGCCGGCTACTGGGCCGTGACCGAGGACAACCACCGCACACAGGTACGCGCCGGCGAGAACGCCGGCGCCTTGCTGCAGCACGATGCGGTGGTGCGTGAACTGCAGCCGGTGGCAGCGGTCGGCGATGCCCCCCTGCACTTCAGGCCGCAAGCCGAACCGGACCGGCTCAGCGGGCCGCGGCCCCAGCGCGTGCAGTTCGTCGTCACGGCCGCCCGCACCGGGCTGCCGTTGCAGGCTGTCGCCCTGGGTTGCTGAGCCTCACGGCAGGAGGTCGGCCTCGTTTCCCGCTTTCCCGGCATCGGCACCGAAACACCCTGATAAAAATAAAAAACATTTCAATATCAATCAGTTAATGATTATTTCTAATGTAATTTATCACTTTAGAAATGCTGGCCAAACAGGCTGAATGACTCAATCCTGCGAACGCAGCGCCGCCCTCAACTGCGCCCCGAGTTCGGGTCTGCTGGCGAACGGGTCGCTCGGGTTGCGCGCCAGCACGATGTCTTCCAGCCGCGTCTGCACGCCGCCCAGGGCCTGCGGGTGGCTGTAGATGTAGAAGCGGTCCTGGCGCACGGCGTCGAAGACGAACTGCGCCACCTGGGCCGGGCCCACCCGGCCCGACTCGATCGCCTTGCCGATCATCGCGTGCGCGACCCGCTGGCTGTGCGTGGGCCGCTGCCCCCGCATCCCGGCCGGGCGGTTGCGGTGGCTTTCGCCGATCGCCGTGGGCACGAAGTACGGGCACAGCACCGAGGCGCCGATGCGGTCGGTGACCAGCCGCAGGTCCTGGTACAGCGTCTCGCTGAGCGCCACCACGGCGTGCTTGGTGACGTTGTAGACGCCCATGTTCGGCGCATTCAGCAGCCCGGCCATCGAGGCGGTGTTGACAATGTGGCCCTCGTAGGCCGGATCCTGTCGCGCGGCGTCCAGCATCATCGGCGTGAACACGCGCACGCCGTGCGCAACGCCCATCAGGTTAACGCCGACGACCCATTCCCAGTCCTTTGCCGTGTGCTCCCAGATCAGTCCGCCGGCGCCGACGCCGGCGTTGTTGAACACCAGGTGGGGCGCACCGAAGCGGGCGAGCGTCGCGGCACCGAGCGCCTCGACCTCGTCGGCCCGGGCCACGTCGAGGCGAAACGGCAGCACCTCGGCGCCCAGGCCCTCGATCTCGGCCACGGCGCGGTCGAGGGCGTCGGCCTGCACGTCGGCCATCACGATCTTCATGCCTTCGCGAGCGGCGATGCGCGAGGCCTCCAGGCCGAAGCCGGAGCCGGAGCCGGTGATGACCGCGGTGCGGCCGGGCAAGCGCGTGATCATGCGGCTCGATCCTCGTTCATCTGGAGTTACGGAGTGGTGCATTCGCGCGGCTCATCGGGCAGCGCGCGCTCGACGAGTGCCCCGGCGTCGATGCCGGCGGGCAGCAGGCCGAACACGGGCGCGCCCTCGCCCCCCAGGCGCGCACGACAGAACGCTGCGGCAACAACGGCGGGCGCATGGCGTTGCAGCAGCGCCGCCTGCACGGCCAGTGCCACGTCGCGCGCCAGCCGCCGGGCCTCGCTTTCCTCGTTCGCGGTGTCGATGCGATCCGGCAGCCCGTCGATCAGCCGGTCGAGCGCGGCGTCCTGGCCGCGCGCCGGCGCGAGTTCGGCGGCGAGCGCCGCCGCGATGGAACCGTCCCCGCTGCCGCGGCGCAGTGCCCGCAGCAGGTCCAGCGCCATGATGTTGCCGGCCCCTTCCCAGATCGAGTTCAGCGGCATCTCGCGGTAGATGCGCGCCATCACGCCCTCGCCGCCCTCCTCGACATAGCCGTTGCCGCCCAGGCACTCCATCGCTTCCTGCGCGAAGGCGCTGCCGCGCTTGCAGATCCAGAACTTCGCCACCGGCGTCAGCAGCCGGCGCATCGCCGCTTCGTGGGCATTGCCGGGGTCGGCGTCGAAGGCGTGTGCGAGGCGCAGCGCCAGTGCGGTGGCGGCTTCGCTTTCGAGGGCCAGGTCGGCCAGCACGTTGCGCATCAGCGGCTGCTCGACCAGCGGGCGGCCGAAGGCATGGCGCCAACGGCAGTGGTGCACCGCGAGCGCCAGCGCCTGGCGCATCAGTCCGGCCGTGCCGAGCGCACAGTCCAGCCGCGTCATCATGCCCATCTCCAGGATCTGCGACACGCCGCGCCCCGGCTCGCCGACCCCCCACGCGAGCGCGTCCTGGAACTCGACCTCGGCACTGGCGTTCGCCTTGTTCCCCAGCTTGTCCTTCAGGCGCTGCAACTGCACCGCATTGACGCTGCCGTCGGGCAGCCAGCGCGGCAGGAAGAAGCAGCTCGGGCCGGACCCGGTCTGCGCCAGCACCAGGAAGGCGTCGCACATCGGCGCCGAGAAGAACCACTTGTGGCCGACGAGGCGGTAACGCCGGCCCCAGGCGTCGTCGCCGTCGAAGGTGGCCTGTGTCGTGTTCGCGCGCACGTCGGAGCCGCCCTGCTTTTCAGTCATGCCCATGCCCATCGTCACGCCGGCCTTGCGCTCGAAGGGCAGGAAACGCGGGTCGTAGGCACGGTGCGTCAGCTTCGGGAACCAGTCGGCGAACAGCGCCGCGTTCGCGCGCAGCGCCGGCGCGGCCGCATAGCTCATCGAGACCGGGCACAGCACGGAGGGTTCCAGCTCGGTGAACAGCATGAAGCCGGCCGCTCTTGCCAGGTGCGCGTGCGCACCACCCGCCCACGGACTGCCGTGCAGTCCGGCCTCGCAGGCCGCCGTCATCAGCGCGTGGTAGCTCGGGTGGAACTCGACCTGGTCGATGCGGCGACCCTGGCGGTCGTGCGTCCGGAGTTGCGGCGCGTGCACGTTGGCGAGCCGTGCGTGGCCCTGCATCGCGGCACTGCCGGCCAGCCGGCCGAGCCGCTCGAGCGGTGCCGTGTCCAGCGCCGTGGCGTGCCGGGCGAGCGCCTCCCGCAGCGGCCGGTTCGACGCGAACAGATCGACGTCGCTGAACGCAGGCGGCTGGTTGTCGACCTCGTGTGTCTGCCAGTCCCCGTGCATCGCCTGCTCCGGATCAGACCAGCTTGACCAGCTGCTTGCCGAAATTGCGGCCCTTCAACAGGCCGAGGAAGGCTTCGGGCGCGCTGGCGAGGCCCTGTGCGACGGTCTCGCGGTATTTCAGTCGACCGCTCGCGACCTCCGTGCCCAGCTCCTGCAGCGCCTGGGGCCACAGCGCCATGTGTTCGCTGACGATGAAGCCCTGCAGCATCATCCGGTTCACGAGGATCAGCGAGGGGTTGTGCATCGGGATCGGCTCGCCGTTGTAGCCGGCAATCATCCCGCACAAGGCGACGCGGCTGAAGGCGTTGGCTCGCAGCATCACCGCGTCCAGGATCATCCCGCCGACGTTCTCGAAGTGGCCGTCGATGCCGTTCGGACAGGCGGCCTTCAGCGCCGCACCGAGCGACTTCAGATCCGGGTGCTGCCGGTAGTCGATGCAGGCGTCGAAGCCGAGCTCGCTGCTCACGTAGGCACATTTCTCGGGGCCGCCGGCCAGGCCCACCGCACGCGCACCGCGCGCCTTGGCGAGCTGCCCCACCACCGCGCCGACCGCGCCGCTCGCGGCACTCACCACCACCGTCTCGCCGGCACGCGGCGCGATGATCTGCGTGAGGCCGTACCAGGCGGTCACGCCCGGCATGCCCACTGCACCGAGGTAGGCCGACAGCGGGATGTGCGTCGTGTCGACCTTCTTCAGCACGCCGCGCTGGTTCGCATCGACGCGCTGGTACTGCTGCCAGCCGCCCATGCCGACGACCGCGTCGCCGACGGCGAAGTCCGGATGCCTGGATGCGATCACTTCGCCGGCCGTGCCGCCGATCATCACCTCGCCCAGGGGTTGCGGCTGGGCGTAGCTCCTGCCCTCGTTCATGCGGCCGCGCATGTAGGGGTCGAGCGAGAGGTAGTGGTGGCGCACCAGCACCTGGCCCTCGCCGAGGTCCGGCAGCGGCGTTTCGACGAGCTGGAAGTTGTCGACGGTCGGCTCGCCTTCGGGCCGGGAGACGAGCAGGATCTGCTGGTTGATCGGGTCCATGGCCGTTTCCCTTCGCGTGCTCGTCGGTCAGTCGGACCCGCTGCCACCGAGGCGGCGCTGCAGCGACCGGGGTTCGCGCCGGCCCGCCGGCAGGGCGCGCAGGTACTTGAAGGTGGCGGTGGCGTGGGCGCACAGCGAGCCGTCCTCCGTCAGCACGCGGCCCTCGCAGAAGGCCAGCGTCGCGGTGCGGTGCAGCAGGCGGCCGTGACAGCGCAGCTGGCCTTCCCCGGGGCGCAGGAAGCTGGTCTTCATCTCGACCGTCACGACCCCGGGACCGAGGCCCGCCTGCGCCCGGTTCACGCTGCGCGCGGCATGGGCCATCGTGACGTCGAGCAGCGTCATCGTCAGGCCGCCGTGCGCCACCTCGAAGGAATTCAGCAGGTCGTCGCGCACGCGGACCGTGAGCTCGGCTTCGCCGTCGGCCATGCGGAGCAGCTCGAAGCCGAGCCGCTCGACGAACGGGATGTGCACCGGAAAGTCCATCGCATCTCGCCTCGCTCAACGCTCGAGCCACTCGAAGAAGGCCGCGTTGTTCGGCGCACGGCCCAGAAAGCGCGCCACCAGCTCGGCCGGCGGCGCCTGGCCGCCGTTGGCGAGCACCGCCTCACGGTAGCGCTGGCCGACCTTCGCGTCCAGCGGGTTCGCAGCGAAGGCGGTGCGCAGGTCCTGCGCGATCGCCAGGCTCCAGAGATAGGCGTAGTAGCCCGCGCCATAGCCACCTGCCACGTGCGAGAAGCCGGCCGGGAACAGCGAGCCGGGCTCGTAGCCGAGCGGCGTCGCGCTCTCCATGCGGGCCCACAGCGCCATCGGTTCCGGTGCATCCTTGTCGTGCAGCGCGAGGTCGTAGCTCGCGTAGAGGTGCTGGCGCGCGAACTGCAGGCCCTTGGCGAAGCTGCGCGAGCGCACCGCGCGCTCCAGCAGGTCGGCGGGCACCGGCTCGCAGGTCGCGCAGACCTGCTGGAACAGCGCCAGCACCTGCGCGTCGTAGACCCATTCTTCGAGCATCTGCGACGGTGCCTCGACGAAGTCCAGCTTGACCGCGGTGCCGGCCTGCGCGGCGTAGCGCGTGTGCGACAGCGTCACGTGCAGCGCATGGCCGAACTCGTGCAGCAGGGTCTCCAGCTCATCGAGCGTCAGGCCCTGGCGATCGAAGTTGGTCACCAGCGCAGCGGTCGGCAGCTGCCCGCTCCAGGTCGAAGAGCCGCGCAGCGGCCACACGGCGGCATGGCCGTACTTGCCGGGCCGCGGGTAGAGGTCGAGGTAGAGCGTGGCGAGCGTGCGCTGGCTGGCGGCGTCGACCACGGCATAGGCCTTCACGTCGGGATGCCAGAGCGTCTGCTCGAGCGGCTTGAAGCCCACGCCGAACAGCCGGCCGGCGACCGCGAACACGAAGTCGACGCTGGCCTGCGGCGGGAAGTAGCGGCGAAAGCTGTTCTGGTCGAGCGCGAAGCGCTCGCGCTTGACGCGCTCGATGTAGTACGGCACGTCCCAGCGCTTCAGCGGCGTCGCCCCGGGCGCGGTCTGCAGTTCGGACGCCTTGGCCGCACGCAGTTCGACCAGGTCGCGCTCCTCGCGCTGGCCGAGCGCGCTTTTCACCTCTTCGAGAAAGGCCTGCACGTTGTCGACCCGCTGCGCCATGCGGCGGCGCAGCGTGAAGTCGGCGTAGCTCGCGAGACCGAACAGGCGCGCATAGCTGCGGCGCTTCTCGCCCAGCCGTGCCAGGGTCTTCAGGTTGGGCTGGCCGCCGCGGGCCTGGAAGGCGCGCCAGATGCGCTCGCGCGCCTCGGGGCTGCGGGCACCCTCGACGACCGGCGAGTAGGTCGGGTAGTCGAGGCCCAGCAGCACCCGCCCCTGCGGGTCGCGTGGCGCTGCGGCCCACACGCCGGCGGGCACGCCGTCCAGCTCGCTGTCGGTGAAGGCCACGCGGGTGTTGTCCTCACGCAGGCGGCGCTCGAAATCCTGCGACAGCCGGCCGAGCTCGTTGTTGAGCAGGCGCGCGCGCTCGCGCCGCTGCGCGGGAAGGCCGACGCCGGCGTCCTCGAAACTCGCCAGCAGGTCCGTGCGCATCTGGGTGTCGATCGCATCGCCCGCTCGCAAGCGCTGCAGGCGGGCGTAGATCTTCGCGTTCTGGTACAGCCGGCTGGTGAAGGCCTGGTAGCGCAGCTCGCAGGCTTCGGCGGCATCGCGCACCGCCTTGGTGGGGTGGACGTTGGACAGGAAGAAAACCGGACCCAGGTGGTCGTCGACGAGCTGCCCGAGGCGGTCGAGCTCGATCAGCACGCCGCCCTGGCCGGTGCCGGCAGCGATGCGCCGTGTCTGCGCCTGAACCTCCCGCAGCGTGGCATCGCACCGCGCCTTCACCGCGGCGGCGTCGCCGTAGCTCGGGAACACATCGGGGCCGGCATCGGCCGCAGGACTCGCAGCGCACAGCGACGACAGCACGGTGCAGCACAGCAAACGCAGGAGGGGCAAGTTCATGGGGCTGGTGAATTGAGGACGGGGACAGTGCAGCTCGCGAGTCGGGCGCCGGCACGCACCGCGCGCGGCGCCGGGCGCCGCCTCAGGCGCGCTCGAAATCGACCACGCGGCGCTCGCGGCGCATCGGGCCGAGCTGGGCGGCCACCGCCTGGTGGGCCGGGTGACGCTGGTAGGCGTCCAGCGCCGCGGCGTCGGCGAACGCGGAAATCAGCACCACGTCGGCATTGGCCTCCAGGCCCGGCGCGCGGATGCCGACCTCGAAGGCCAGCATGCCGGGCACCAGGTCGGCGCAGCTGTCGAGCAAGGCCTTGAAGCGCGGTGCGTCGGCCGGGTCCTCGAGGGTCCAGATGACGATGTGCCGGATCATGGCGGCCCCTTGTCGTCGTGGGCGGGACGGGCGGGCATCCGCGAGCGCACCCGGATCAGCAGCGCGCCGACCAGCACGACGCCGCCACCGCCCCAGGCGAGGCCGTGGCCGAGCACGGCGCTGCGATCGATCACCCACAGGCCGAGCATCAGCAGCGCCATGCCGCCGAAGATCAGAGCCCAGATCAGCTTGTCCAGTTTTTCGGTTTTCATTGTGAGAAGAAGGTGGTGTCGAGATCACGGCAGGTCGCGTCGCGCGTTTCGGCGCGTTCCGCCCACAGCGAGCCGGGCGTCGATCTTCGTCAGATCATCGCGGAAGAAGCAAGCCCGCTGCACGTGAGCTTGCCATGGTAGAGCGCCGCGGCCTCAGGCCGTGGGCAACCGGTGGTTCTTGAACTGCTCGCGCAGCCGCATCTTCTGGATCTTGCCGGTCGCGGTGTGGGGAATTTCGGCGACGAACGCCACGTCGTCCGGGATCTGCCACTTGGCGATGCGGCCGTCGTAGTGCGCCAGCATCTGCTCGCGCGTGAGCTCGACGCCGGGCTTCCTGACCACCACCAGCAGCGGCCGCTCGTCCCATTTCGGGTGTGCTGCCGCGACCACCGCCGCCTCGTGCACCGCCGGGTGCGACATCGCGATGTTCTCGAGCTCGATCGAGCTGATCCATTCGCCACCGGACTTGATGACGTCCTTGCTGCGGTCGGTGATCTGCATGTAGCCGTCGGCATCGATCGTCGCCACGTCGCCGGTCGGGAACCAGCCCTCGCGCAGCGGCGAGCCCTGCTGCTTGAAGTAGCGGTCGATCACCCAGTGCCCGCGCGCCAGCAGGTCGCCCGAGGTCTTGCCGTCCCAGGACAACAACGCCCCGTCGTCGCCGGCGATGGCCATGTCCACGCCGTAGAGCACCTTGCCCTGCTTCTCGAGCAGCTGGCGCTGCGCGTCCTTCGGCCAGCTCTCGTGCCGGGCCTTGAGCCGGGCCAGCGTGCCGAGCGGCGACAGTTCGGTCATGCCCCAGGCATGGACCACCTCGATGCCGAAGTCGTCTTCCAGCGTCTTCAGCATCGCCGGCGGGCAGGCCGCGCCGCCGATCACGGTGCGCTTGAAGGTCGAGAACTTCAGGCCGTTCTGCTTGACGTGGGTGAGGAGTCCGAGCCACACGGTGGGCACGCCGGCGCTGAAGCTGACGCGCTCGGACTCGAACAGCTCGTACAGCGACTTGCCGTCGAGATGAGGGCCGGGGAAGACCAGCCGGCAGCCCGTCAGCGCCGCCGAATACGGCAGGCCCCAGGCGTTGACGTGGAACATCGGCACCACGGGCAACACGGTGTCGCGCGCCGCCAGCGCCATGCCGTCGGGAAGCGCCGCGGCAAACGCGTGCAGCAGGCTCGATCGATGGCTGTAGACAGCGCCCTTGGGGTGGCCGGTCGTGCCGGAGGTGTAGCAGATGCTCGACGCGGCGTTCTCGTCGAAGCTCGGCCAGCCGTAGTCGCCGCGCTCGGCCTCGACCAGCTCCTCGTAGCACAGCAGCCCGGGCAGCGTGGTCTGCGCCGGCATGTGGGCGCGGGCTGTCATCGCGACGAAGTGCCGGACCGTGGGCAGTTGCGCCGCGAGCTTCTCGACCAGCGGCAGGAAGCTCAGGTCGAAGCACAGCACCCGGTCCTCGGCATCGTTGACGATCCAGGTGATCTGCTCCGGGAACAGGCGCGGGTTGACGGTGTGGCACACCAGCCCCGAGCCCGAGGTCGCGTAGTAGATCTCGAGATGGCGATAGCCGTTCCAGGCCAGCGTGCCGACACGGTCGCCGGCCTCGCATCCCAGCTTCGCCAGCGCCTGCGCCAGTTTGCGGGCGCGCAGTTCGGCGTCGGCCCAGGTGTAGCGGTGCAGATCGCCTTCGACACGCTTGGACACGATTTCGGTGTCGCCATGGTGACGCGCCGCGTGCGTGATCAGCGACGAGATCAGCAACGGCATCTGCATCATCTGCCCCATCAACAGTGCCATCGCGGGTCCTTCGAAAAATGCGATCGAGAGCCGATGATCATAGAAAGCGCCATGCAAGGCCCCTGCTGGGGTAAGCCCTAGACGGCAGCAGGCGCAGGTCGCGTCGCTAGACTGCGGGACATGCATGCCGACTCAAGTCCGGTGCTCGACCGGCCCCACTCGAAACCCGCCGCACTGCGCTGGCGCAACCGCTATGCAGCGCTCGGGCCGGCTTTCCACACCCGGCTGCCGGCGCAGGCGCTGCCACAGCCGCACTGGGTCGCCACCAGCGACAGCGCCGCGGCCCTGCTCGGCTGGCCGGCCGACTGGGCCGACCGTCCGGACTGGCACGCGCTCGAGGTCCTGTCCGGCGGCCCCCCTTGGGAGGACAGCGAGCCGCTGGCCACCGTGTACAGCGGCCACCAGTTCGGCGTCTGGGCCGGACAACTGGGGGATGGCCGGGCCCTGTTGCTCGGCGAGATCGACACCCCCAACGGGCCGATGGAATTGCAGATCAAGGGCGGTGGCCGCACGCCCTATTCGCGCATGGGCGACGGACGTGCGGTGCTGCGCTCCTCGATCCGCGAGTTCCTGTGTTCGGAGGCGATGCATCACCTGGGCATCCCGACCACGCGTGCGCTCGCCATCGTCGGATCAGCGCTGCCGGTGCGGCGCGAGACGATGGAAACGGCGGCGGTCGTGACGCGCGTCGCACCGAGCTTCGTGCGCTTCGGTCACTTCGAGCACTTCGCGCACCACGGCCTGCCCACCGAACTGCGCGCGCTCGCCGATTTCGTGATCGAGCACCACTACCCGGCCTGCCGCGACGCGACAAACCCCTATGCCGCGCTGCTCGAGGCGGTCGCGCGCCGCACCGCGGTGCTGATGGCCGACTGGCAGGCGGTGGGCTTCTGCCACGGCGTGATGAACACCGACAACCTGTCGATCCTCGGCCTGACGATCGATTACGGCCCGTTCGGCTTCCTCGACGGCTTCGACCCCGGCCACGTCTGCAACCACTCGGACCACCAGGGCCGCTACGCCTATGCGCGCCAGCCGGGCGTGGCGTTGTGGAACCTGCATGCGCTGGCGCAGGCGATGCTGCCGCTGATCGCGATGGGCGGCGAAGTCACCGAGGCCACCGGCGATCTGGCGCTCGAAGCCATCGAGCCCTACAAGGCGGTGTTCGCCGGCACGCTGGAGGCGCGGCTGCGCGGCAAGCTCGGCCTGGCCACGGCGCGCGACGACGACCGCCAGCTCGCCGACGACTGGCTCGCGCTGATGGCCGCCGAGCGGGCGGACTACACGATCACCTGGCGCCGTCTGGCGCGCCACTCGCCGGCCGACCCGGGCGCGGTGCGCGATCTCTTCCTCGACCGCCCGGCCTTCGACGCCTGGGCCGAGCGCTATGCGCGGCGGCTGGCGGCCGAAGGCAGCATCGACGCCGAGCGCGGCGAACGAATGAACCGCGTGAATCCGAAGTTCGTGCTGCGCAACCACCTGTGCGAGAACGCGATCCGCGCCGCGCAGGCCGGCGACTTCGGCGAGACAAGGCACCTGCTGAAAGTTCTGGAGCGCCCGTACGACGAACAGCCAGAGCACTCGGCCTGTGCCGAGTTTCCGCCCGACTGGGCGCAAACCCTGGAGGTGTCCTGTTCATCATGAGCCAGACCGACCACAAGGACCGCAAGGTCAAGAAGACCGAAGCCGAATGGCGCGCGCAGCTCGAGCCGATGCAGTTCGAGGTCACGCGCCACGGCGCCACCGAGCGCCCCTACACCGGCCAGTACGCCGACCACTGGCAGCAAGGCGTCTACCACTGCATCGGCTGCAACGCCCCGCTGTTCGACTCCGGCACCAAGTTCGACGCCGGCTGCGGCTGGCCGAGCTACTTCCAGCCGCTGCGCGGCGAGATCATCGACCGCGTGGTCGACCGCAGCCTCGGCATGGTGCGGGTTGAAGTGCGCTGCCAGGACTGTGGCGCCCACCTCGGCCACGTGTTCCCCGACGGCCCGGAGCCGACCGGGGAGCGCTTCTGCATCAATTCGGCTGCGCTCGGCTTCGAGCCCCGAAAATGAGGCCGGCCGGGGCCCGATTGCGCCGGCAACGCACAATCGGGTTTCCGCGCACCGACCGCCCTTGCCGATGAAGTTTCTGTTCGACCTGCTCCCCATCGTCCTGTTCTTCGTCGCCTTCAAGGTGACCGAAGGACAACCCGACGCGGCCGCGGCTTTCGCCAGCCAGTATTTCGGCTTCCTGGTCTCCGGCGGCGTGGTCGGGCCCAAGGAAGCGCCGGTGCTGCTCGCCACCTTGGTGGTGATCGCGGCCACCTTCGCGCAGATCGGCTGGCTGCTCGCGCGCGGCAGAAAGGTCGACACGATGCTGTGGGTGAGCCTCGGGCTCGTGACGGTGCTGGGCGGCGCGACCGTCTGGTTCCACAACGATACGTTCATCAAGTGGAAACCCAGCGTGTTGTACTGGGTCATGGGGACGGCGTTCTGGTTCAGCCACGCGGTGTTTCGCAAGAATCTGTTGCAGACACTGATGGGCGAGCAGCTGCAGCTGCCGCCCCCGGTGTGGCGCAATCTCAATTTCATGTGGATCGCCTTCTTCGCCTTCATGGGCCTGGCCAACCTGTACGTGGCCTACAGTTTCCCGACCGACGTGTGGGTCAACTTCAAGCTGTTCGGCGGCGTCGGCCTGATGCTGCTGTTCACGCTGGCCCAGGGCCTGTACCTGAGCCGGCACATCAAGACCGAAGATGAGTGAAATCCCCGCCGCCGCCACGGTCTCGCCGCCCACGGCGGCCGAACTGGAGGCTGCGCTGCAGGCCGCCCTGGCACCGCAATCGCTGCGCGTCAGCGACGACAGCCACCAGCATGCCGGCCATGCCGGCGCCCGTGAAGGGCGGCATTTCAGTGTCTACCTGGTCAGTCAGCGCTTTGACGGTTTGTCACGTCTGGCGCGGCATCGCCTTGTGTATGATGCCGTCGCCTTGTGGATGCCGCACGGCATCCACGCCCTGGCCCTGACCACGCTCACTCCCATCGAAGCGGCCCGAAGCAACCCGTGAAGCCGTCGCAACGCGACGTCTCCCGCCGCCCCTTCCCAACCGAGGTAGTTCATCGCATGAAGCCGTACACCCTTGCCGCTCGCGTGTCATCCATCGCCCTGGCGGCCGCCCTGCTCGCGCCGGCTCTGGCCGCCGCGCAGAACATTGCGATCGTCAATGGCAAGCCCGTGCCGAAGGCCCGCGCCGACGCGCTGCTGCAGCAGGTGACGCGTCAGGCGCAGAGCCAGGGTCAGCCGGTGCCGCCCGAGACCGAGCGCCAGGTCAAGGACGAAGTGGTGCTGCGCGAGATCTTCACGCAAGCAGCCGAGAAGCGCGGCGTGGCCGCCACCACCGAATACAAGCTGCAGATGGAGCTGGCGCGCCAGAGCATCCTGATCCGCGAGCTGTTCAACGACTACCAGAAGAAGAACCCCGTCACCGACGCCGAGATCCAGGCCGAGTACGACAAGTTCAAGGCGCAGGCCGGCGACAAGGAATACCGCGTGCGCCACATCCTCGTCGAGAAGGAAGACGAGGCCAAGGCGCTGATCGCCCAGATCAAGGGCGGCGCGAGCTTCGAGGAATCGGCCAAGAAGTCCAGCAAGGACCCGGGTTCGGCCCCGAACGGCGGCGACCTCGACTGGGCCGCGCCGGGCAGCTTCGTGCCCGAGTTCTCGCAGGCGATGGTGAAGCTGAGCAAGGGTCAGATGACCGAGGAGCCGGTGAAGAGCCAGTACGGCTTCCACATCCTGAAGCTCGAGGACGTGCGCGACGCGCAGTTCCCGCCGCTCGAGGAAGTCAAGCCGCAGATCCAGCAGCGCCTCGGCCAGCAGAAGATCGCGGCCTTCCGCGACGAACTCAAGAGCAAGGCCAAGACCGACTACAAGTTCGAGTGACGACGACGCATCGGCGGCACGTGAAAAGGCGCCCTTCGGGGCGCCTTTTTGCTGGCCTCGCGCGGGAGTGCGGAGCTCAATGTTCGTCGGGTACGTGGGGGATGCGCTGCGGTGCATCGCGCGGCTGCAACTGGCCGAAGATGAAGGCCGCGAAGACCGACAGCAGGCCGATGCAGACGAAGGTGGCCTGGAAGGTTTCCACCACGGCCGTCGAGCCCTGCGCCTGCGTGTGGCCGCCGAAGGCGATCAGCAACGCGGCGGCCGCGGCAACCCCCATGCTCATCGACACCTGCATCACGACCGACAGCAGGCTGTTGCCGGCGCTCGCGTCGACCCCTTCGAGGTCGCCGAGCGTCAGCGTGTTCATCGCGGTGAACTGCAGCGAGTTGACGATGCCGAACGCCGCGAGATGCAGCATCAGCGGCACGCGGCCGGTGTCGCGGTCGACCAGCGCGAAGCTGGCGATCATCAGGCCCAGCAGCACCGTGTTACCGACCAGCGTGGTGCGGTAGCCCAGGTGCCGGATCAGCGGTGCGGCGAAGGTCTTCGACAGCATCGCGCCGAGCGCCGTCGGAATCAGGCTCATGCCGGCAGCCGCCGGCGAATAGCCGAGCCCAACCTGCAGGAACAGCGGCATCAGGAACGGCAAGGCGCCGCTGCCCAGCCGGGCGAACAGATTGCCCAGCAGGCCGACCGCGAAGCTCGGGATCGAGAACAGGCGCAGGCTGAACAGCGGCTGTGCGCTGAGCGCCGCATGCAGCCAGTAGCCGCCGAACGCCGCCAGGCCGGCGAACAGCAGCAGCATCGAACTGGCGAAGCCGAGCGCGCGGTCGCCCAGACCCTGCAACGCGACCGAGACCATCACGATGCTGGCGCTGAACAGCACGTAGCCCCACAGGTCGAAGCGCCCCGCAGCACCGACGCGCAGCTCCGGCATGTGGCGCCGCGCGGCCAGCACGCCGAGCAGGCCGACCGGCAGGTTGATCAGGAACACCCAGTGCCAGCTGGCCACCTCGACCAGCCAGCCGCCCAGGCTCGGACCGATCAGTGGCCCGATCAGCCCCGGGATCGTGACGAAGGCGAGCGTGCGCAGCAGCTCTTCCTTCGGGAAGACGCGCAGGATGGCAAGCCGGCCGACCGGCAGCAGCAGCGCACCGCCCAGGCCCTGCAGCGCCCGGGCCGCGACGAGCTGGGCGAGCGAGGTCGACAGCGCGCAGGCCGCCGAGCCCCCACTGAACAAGACGATCGCGCCGATGAAGATGCGCCGCGTGCCGAAGCGGTCGGCCAGCCAGCCCGACACCGGGATCAGCAGCGCCACGGTCAGCATGTAGGCGATGACGACCAACTGCATGCGCAGCGGGCTCTCGTGCAGGTCGAGCGCCATGCCCGGCAGCGCGGTGTTGACGATGGTGCCGTCCAGCGTCTGCATGAAGAAGGCCACCGCCACCAGCCAGGGCAGCAGGCGGCGGCTGCGATCGTCGATCAGCGGCCGGTCCACGGCGAACGCCGTTTCAGCGCGCCCACCGCAGCCACAGCAGCAGCGCGCCGATCAGCACCGGCTGGTGCAGCATGTAGAAACTCAGGCTCCAGCGGCCGAGCAGGGCCAGCGGTCGTGCCGTCGCCGGCAGTGCACCGACCAGCCAGGCCGGTCGGTGGTCGATCAACCAGCGCCCGGCGGCCAGCCCCCACCACATCACGCCCAGCCAGGGCAGCAGCGGCACGTAGTCCTCGGTGACCGGCTTGTGCGTCACGAGGCCGACCCAGTTGGCGAGCCGGCTGTCGAACAGCGGGTGCTGCACGAACTGGGGCAACAGGACGGCCAGCAGGCCCAGCGGCCACAGCCACCGGCCCGCGCCGGCGCTGGCCCGGCAGACGATCAGCATCAGCGCGATGCCGTGCAGCACGCCGAAGCTGATCCAGCTGCGCGGGAACATCAGCGCACTGCCGGCGCTGACCAGCAGTGCGCAGCCCGCCACCTGCGCCCAGCGCCGCCAGAAGCGCGGCCAGCTCTGGCCGCCGTGCACCGCGACGGCCTGGCCGAGGCCGGCGCAGAACAGGAACAGGCTGACGATGGCGGTGCGCTGGTGAAGCCAGAACGGGTCGGCGTAGAAGTTCGCGCCGGTCAGCCTGAAGTGAGCGAGGTCGAAGCAGAAATGAAACGCCGCCATCCAGACGATGGCGAGACCGCGCAGCGCGTCGAGGCGGGCATGGCGATCCGCAGGGGAGCGCGCGAGCTCGCTCATCCCGCCCAGCGTCGCGCGTTGCGGAACATCCTCATCCACGGGCTGGCCACCGCCACGTCGCCGCCGGTCCAGCTCATCTGCACGTTGCGGAACACGCGCTCCGGGTGCGGCATCAGCGCCGTGAAACGGCCGTCCGGCGTGGTCACCGCGGTCAGGCCGCCCGGGCTGCCATTGGGATTGAAAGGGTAGGCCTCGGTGGGCTGCCCCGCGCGGTCGACGAAACGCATCGCCCGCTGCACGGCCTGGGGATCGCCACGCTGTGAAAAGTCGGCAAAGCCTTCGCCGTGCGCGACCGCGATCGGCAGCCGGCTGCCCGCCATGCCGGAGAAGAAGATCGACGGACTGTCCAGCACCTCGACCTGCGACAGCCGCGCCTCGAACTGTTCGCTGCGGTTGCGGGTGAACTTGGGCCAGGCCTGGGCGCCGGGGATGATCGGCGCCAGCGCCGCCATCATCTGGCAGCCGTTGCACACGCCGAGCGCGAAGCTGTCGCTGCGGCCGAAGAAGGCCGCGAACTGCTCCGCCAACTGCGGGTTGAAGAGGACCGAGCGCGCCCAGCCCTCGCCGGCACCCAGCGTGTCGCCGTAGCTGAAGCCGCCGCAGGCGACGAAGCCGCGGAACATGTCGAGCCGCGCCCGCCCGCTCTGCAGGTCGCTCATGTGCACGTCGTAGGTCTCGAAGCCGGCCTGCGCCATCGCATAGGCCATCTCGAGGTGCGAGTTGACGCCCTGCTCGCGCAGGATCGCGACCCGCGGCCGTGCGAGTTTCAGGAACGGCGCCGCCACGTCCTCGGCCGGATCGAAGCTCGGCTGCCAGTGCAGGCCGGTGGCCTCGGCCGCGCCCGCCGCGGCGTGCTCGGCATCGGCACAGGCCGGGTTGTCGCGCAGTGTCGCGATGCGCCAGCTCACGTCGTCCCAGGCCTGGTGCAGCTCGCGCAGCGGCGCGCTGAACACGGCCTTGGCGTCGCGCCAGACCTCGACGACGCCACGCTCGTTGGGCTTGCCGATCACGTGGCTGTGCGGGCTCAGGCCGGCCTCGCGCAGCACCTGCATGACCGCGCCGCGCTCGGCAGTGGCCACCTGGATCACGGCCCCCAGCTCCTCGGCGAACAGCGCTTTCAAGGTCAGCTCCTTGCGCCGTTCGCTCACCTGCCCGGCCCAGTTCTTGGCGTCGCCGCTGTCCATGCGGCTGTCGGACACGCCGTCGCCCTCGGTCACCAGCAGGTCGACGTTCAGCGACACGCCGCAGTGCCCGGCGAAGGCCATCTCGCACACCGCAGCCCACAGGCCGCCGTCGGAGCGGTCGTGATAGGCCAGCAGTCGGCCTTCGGCGCGCAGGCGGTTGATGGCGGCCACCAAGTTCTTCAGTAAAGCAGCATCGTCGAGATCGGGGGCGGCATCGCCCACCTGCCCCAGCGTCTGCGCGAGGATGGAGCCGCCCAGGCGGTTGCGCCCCTGCCCCAGGTCGATCAGGATCAGCGAGGTGTCGCCCGGCTGCAGTTGCGGCGTCAGCGTGCCGCGCACGTCGGCCAGGCTAGCGAAGGCGGTGACGATCAGCGAGACCGGCGCGGTCACCTGCCTGGGCTCGTCGCCTTCGCTCCAGCGCGTGCGCATCGACAGCGAATCCTTGCCGACCGGCACCGAGATGCCGAGCGCCGGGCACAGCTCCAGGCCGACCGCGCGCACCGTGTCGTACAGCGCGGCGTCCTCACCGGGTTCTCCGCAGGCGGCCATCCAGTTGCAGCTCAGCTTGACGCGCGGCAGTTCGATCGGCGCGGCCAGCAGGTTGGTGATGCTCTCGGCCACCGCCATGCGGCCGGCGGCCGGCGCATCGATCACGGCCAGCGGCGTGCGCTCGCCCAGCGCCATCGCTTCACCGTGGAAGCCGGCGTAGTCGGCCAGCGTCACTGCGCAGTCGGCCACCGGCACCTGCCACGGACCGACCATCTGGTCGCGGTGGGTCAGGCCGCCGACCGTGCGGTCGCCGATCGTGATCAGGAAGCGCTTGCTGGCCACCGTCGGGTGGCGCAGCACGTCGAAGGCGAGCGACTGCAACTCTGCCCCCGCCAGGTCGATCGGCGCGAAGCGGCGCTGCACGCGCCGGACCTGGCGGTGCAGCTTGGGCGGCTTGCCGAGCAGCACGTCCATCGGCATGTCGATCGGCGTGCCGTGCTCGCCCTGCCCCGCCGGGCCGTCTTCGAGCACCAGCTGCTGCACCTCGCTGGCGACGCCCACCACGGCGAACGGGCAGCGTTCGCGGGTCGCCATCGCCTCGAACAGCGGCAGGCTCTCGGGCGCAATGGCCAGCACGTAGCGCTCCTGGCTTTCGTTGCACCAGATCTCCTTCGGAGCCAGGCCGCTCTCCTCGAGCGGCACGCGCTTCAGATCGAAACGCGCGCCGCGGCCGGCGTCGTGCACCAGCTCGGGAAAGGCGTTGCTGATGCCGCCGGCGCCGACATCGTGCACCGCCAGGATGGGGTTGCTGGCGCCGAGCGCCCAGCAGTGGTTGATGACCTCCTGCGCGCGGCGCTGGATTTCCGGGTTGCCGCGCTGCACCGAGTCGAAGTCCAGCGCGGCCGTGTTGGCGCCGGCCGCCATCGAGCTGGCGGCGCCGCCACCCATGCCGATGCGCATGCCCGGGCCGCCGAGCTGGATCAGCAGGCTGCCGGCCGGGAACGGGATCTTGTGCGTCTGGCCGTCGCTGATCGTGCCCAGGCCCCCGGCGATCATGATGGGCTTGTGGTAGCCGCGGCGCACCTGCGCCGCTTCGCCCGCGCCGCCGGGCACGCTCTGTTCATAGACCCGGAAGTAGCCGCCGAGGTTGGGTCGGCCGAATTCGTTGTTGAAGGCCGCACCGCCCAGCGGGCCATCGATCATGATCTGCAGCGCACTCGCGATGTGCTCGGGCTTGCCGTAGCGCACCTTCTCCCAGGGCTCGTTCGTGCCCGGCAGATGCAGGTTCGAGACCGAGAAACCGGTCAGGCCGGCCTTCGGCCGCGCGCCGCGCCCGGTTGCGCCCTCGTCGCGGATCTCGCCGCCGGCGCCGGTGGAGGCGCCGGCGAACGGCGAGATCGCCGTCGGGTGGTTGTGCGTCTCGACCTTCATCAGCACGTGCGCTGTCTCGTGGCGCGCGCCGTAGACCGGCGCGTTGGTGTAGCCATGCGGCAGCCAGCGTTCGATCGCGCAGCCCTCCATCACCGCCGCGTTGTCGCTGTAGGCGACGATGGTGTGCTGCGGCGAGGTCTTGTGGGTGTGGCGGATCATCTGGAACATCGAGTGTTCCTGCGCCTCGCCGTCGATGCTGAACTGCGCGTTGAAGATCTTGTGGCGGCAGTGCTCGGAGTTGGCCTGCGCGAACATCATCAGCTCGACATCGGTCGGATTGCGCTGCAGCCCGGTGAAGGCGGTCACCAGGTAGTCGATCTCGTCGTCGCTGAGCGCGAGGCCGAAGTCGCGGTTCGCGAGTTCCAGCGCGCTGCGGCCCTGGCCGAGCACGTCGACCGTCTCCATCGGCTTGCCCGGCCGGGCGTCGAACAGGTGGGCGGCAGCGTCGTGCTCGAAGGCCACACTCTCGGTCATGCGGTCGTGCAGCAGCGCCGCCACTGCCGTTCGTTCCTCGTCGCTCAGCGGCTTGGCGCCGCCGAGCAGCCCGCTCTTCAGCGACAGCCGATACTCGGTGACGCGCTCGACGCGGCGTATGTCCAGGCCGCAGTTGTGGGCAATGTCGGTGGCCTTGCTGGCCCAGGGCGACACGGTACCGAGGCGCGGCATCACCAGAACCAGCACCCCTTGCGCCGGCCCTGCGTAGGCATCGCCGTAGCGCAGCAGACCGGCGAGCTTGTCCCGTGCGGCTGCGTCGAGGGCGGTCGCGGCGGCCACCCAATGCACATGGCGAGCATGGACAGCCGTGATGCGCGCAGCCGCGGCCTGCAACCGCGGCAACAGGGCCTGGGCACGGAACGCGGACAGCGCATTGCCGCCGTCGAAGGAGAGGATCGTGGGTTGGGTCATGGGGCGCGCGGAGATCGCGGGGGGCTGGAAGGCGTGCAGCACGAGGCAGGATGTCCCTCGCGAACCCTGGATTTTACGGGCCCGATGAGATAATCCCGGCCATGTCGATCACGATCAAAACTGCTGCCGATGCCGAAGGCATGCGCATCGCCGGAAGGCTCGCCTCCGAAGTGCTGGACATGCTGACACCGCATGTGAAACCCGGCGTCACCACCGAGGAGCTGGACCGCCTGGCACATGGGCACATCGTCGATGTGCAGGGGGGTATCCCTGCGCCGCTGAACTATGCGCCGCCCGGCTACACGCCCTACCCGAAGTCGGTCTGCACCTCGGTCAACCACCAGGTCTGCCACGGCATCCCGAACGAGAGGCCGCTGAAGAACGGTGACATCGTCAACATCGATGTCACGGTCATCAAGGACGGCTGGCATGGCGACACCAGCCGCATGTTCATCGTCGGCGAAGGTTCGATCGCGGCCCGGCGCCTGTGCACCCTGACCTACGAGGCGATGTGGCGCGGCATCGCGAAGGTCAAGCCGGGGGTGAGGCTGGGCGACATCGGTCACGCGATCCAGACCTTCACCGAACGCCAGGGCTTCTCGATCGTGCGCGAGTTCTGCGGGCACGGCATCGGCCGCAGGTTCCACGAGGAGCCTCAGGTCCTGCACTACGGCCGGCCCGGCACGCTGGAGGAGCTGGTGCCCGGCATGGTGTTCACGATCGAACCGATGGTCAACGCCGGACGACGCGAGATCAAGGAAACGGGCGACGGCTGGACCATCGTCACCAAGGACCGCTCGCTGTCGGCGCAATGGGAACACACGGTGCTCGTCACCGACACCGGCTACGAGGTGCTGACCGTGTCGGCCGGCAGCCCGCTGCCGCCCGAACTCACCGCGGCCTGATGCGCGTCGCGGTGAGCGCGGTGCTGAAACCTGTCTCCGTCGCGGCGCCGACCGTACCTGCATTGCGCGCGCGCCTGCGCGACGGCAAGGCCGCGCTGATCGAGCACTTCCGCGCCTCGCGCCCCACGGCACCGGCCGCCACGCGGCTGATCCGCGGCCTGGCGCGCCACGTCGACGCCACGCTGCTGCACCTGTGGCAACACGCGCTGATGCCCAAGGGTGCCGCGCTGGTGGCCGTGGGCGGCTATGGGCGCGGCGAACTGTTCCCGTACTCCGACGTCGACGTGCTCGTGCTGCTGCCCACCACGCAAGGCGACGAGCACGACAACGATGCGCTGAAATCCACCGTCAGCGGCTTCATCACCGCCTGCTGGGACATCGGCCTGGAGATCGGCTCGAGCGTGCGCACCGTGGCCGAATGCGTGGCCGAGGCCGAGCGCGACGTGACGGTGCAGACCGCGCTGCTCGAAGCGCGCTTCCTGTGCGGCGCGCGACGCGTGTTCGACGAGTTCCGGCGCAGCCACATGGCCGCGCTCGACCCCGCTGCCTTCCTGCGCGCGAAGACGCTGGAGATGCACCAGCGCCACACCAAGTACGAGGACACACCGTACTCGCTCGAGCCCAACTGCAAGGAGAGCCCCGGCGGCCTGCGCGACCTGCAGACCGTGATCTGGATCGCCCGCGCAGCCGGCCTGGGCAAGACGTGGGCGGCGCTCGCCGCCAACGGCATGGTCACGCCCTTCGAGGTCAAGCAGCTGCATCGCAACGAGGGCCTGCTCAAGCTCATCCGCGCACGCCTGCACATGGTGGCGGGCCGGCGCGAGGACCGCCTGGTGTTCGACCTGCAGACCGCCGTGGCCGAGAGCTTCGGCTACCAGAGCACGCGCGAGCGCCGTGCCTCCGAAGCACTGATGCGCCGCTACTACTGGGCCGCCAAGGCGGTGGCGCAGCTCAACCAGATCCTGATGCTCAACATCGAGGAGCAGATCCAGGGCACCGGCAAGGCGCCGATGCGCCCGATCAACGACAAGTTCCTCGACCGCGGCGGCATGCTCGAGGTTGTCAGCGACGACCTGTACCAGCGCGACCCGCACGCCGTCCTCGAGACCTTCGTGACCTACCAGCAGACGGTCGGCATGAAGGGCCTGTCGGCCCGCACGCTGCGCGCGCTCTACAACTCGCGCGACGTGATGAACGGCGCGTTCCGGCGCGATCCGGTGAACCGCGCGCTGTTCATGCAGATCCTCATCAACCCCTCGGGCCGCCAGACGCACGCCTTCCGGCTGATGAACGAGACCTCGGTGCTGGGTCGCCACCTGTGGGTGTTCCGCCGCATCGTCGGCCAGATGCAGCACGACCTGTTCCACGTCTACACCGTGGACCAGCACATCCTGATGGTGCTGCGCAACGTGCGGCGCTTCTTCATTGCCGAGCACGCCCACGAGTACCCGTTCTGCTCGCAGCTCGGCGCGCAGTTCGAGCGGCCCTGGGTGCTCTACGTGGCGGCGCTGTTCCACGACGTGGCCAAGGGCCGCGGCGGCGACCACTCCGACCTCGGCGGCATCGAGGTCCGGCGTTTCTGCCGTGACCACGGCGTCGCGCGCGAGGATGCGCAGCTGATCGAGTTCCTGGTCAGGGAGCACCTGACCATGAGCCGCCTCGCGCAAAAGGAAGACCTCAGCGACGCCGATGTCATCGAGACCTTCGCCGCCAAGGTGAAGGACCAGCGCACGCTGACCGCGCTCTACCTGCTGACCGTGGCCGACATCCGCGGCACCAGCCCCAAGGTCTGGAACGCCTGGAAGGGCAAGCTGCTCGAGGACCTGTACCGCGCCACGCTGCGGGCGCTGGGCGGGGCCAAGCCCAACGTCGCAGCCGAGCTCGAGGCGCGCAAGCAGGAAGCCGTGCATGTGCTCAACCTGTACTCGCTGCCGCCCGGCGTGCAGCAGCCGCTATGGGCCACGCTCGAGCTCAGCTACTTCGTGCGTCACGACGCCGCCGACATCGCTTGGCACGCACGCTCGCTCTACCGGCACGTCGAGACCCCCTCTCCCATCGTGCGAGCGCGCCTCTCCAGTGTCGGTGAAGGGCTGCAGGTGCTGGTCTATGCGCCGGGCCGTCCCGAGCTGTTCGCGCGCATCTGCGGCTACTTCGACAGCGCGGGCTTCAACATCCTCGACGCCAAGATCCACACCACCACGGCCGGCTACGCGCTCGACACCTTCCAGGTCATCTCGCAGCACATGGAGCAGTACTTCGACGTGGCCTACCGCGACCTGATCTCGCTGGTAGAGACCCAGCTGTCGCTGGCACTGGTGGCGGACGGGCCCCTGCCGGAGCCGAGCCGCGGCCGCCTGTCGCGCCGCGTCAAGTCCTTCCCCGTCACGCCGCGCGTGCTGCTCAAGCCCGACGAGCGTGCCCAGCGCTGGCTGCTCAGCGTGTCGGCCAGCGACCGCTCGGGCCTGCTCTATGCCATCGCGCGGGTGCTGGCGCGCCACCAGCTGAACCTGCAGCTCGCCAAGGTCACCACGCTCGGTGAGCGCGTCGAGGACACCTTCCTGATCAACGGCGCCTCGCTGCAGCAGAACCGCCAGCAGATCGCGATCGAGACCGAGCTGCTCGACGCGATCGCGCCGTGAGCCGCGGCTGACGCAGCCGCGTTTCCTGCGAGGGCCGGCCGCTGCGCTGCGCAGGGCGACAGGGCGAAGCCTGAAGAGAGGCGCTGCCCGGCAACTCCGGGCTTGCATGGTTGCTATATTTCGATTAAATTGGAAATATGGAAGAACAAGGCATCGTCCGCGCCCTCGGCGCCCTCGCCCACCCGCTGCGGCTGCAGGTGTTCCGCGCCCTGGTGGTCGCCGGGCCGGCCGGCCTGACGCCGGGTACCGTCAGCGAGGCACTGGGCGTGCCGGGTGCGACGCTGTCCTTCCACCTGAAAGAGTTGTCGAACGCCGGCCTGGTGAGCCAGGAGCGCGACGGGCGCTACCTCGTCTATCGCGCCGCCTACGAGCAGATGAACGCACTGCTCGGCTACCTCACCGCGAACTGCTGCGAAGGCAAGGCCTGTGCCGTCGAGACAGCCGCGGCCTGCAAATGTTGAAGAAGGAGACCCCGATGAAGCGATTTCATGTTCATCTGCATGTCGATGATCTCGGCACCAGCGTCGGCTTCTATTCGAAGCTGTTCGCCGCAGCGCCGGCGCGGCTCGAAGCCGACTACGCCAAATGGATGCTGACGGACCCGCCGGTGAACTTCGCGATCTCCACCCGCGGCGACCGGCCCGGCATCGACCATCTCGGCATCCAGACCGACAACCCCGAGGAACTGGCCGAGATGAAGCTGCGCGCCCAGGCCGCCGACATGGCGCTGCTCGATGAAGGCGAAACCACCTGCTGCTACGCGCGCAGCGAGAAGCACTGGGTCACGGACCCGCAGGGCCTCCCCTGGGAAGCCTTCCACACGCTCGAGAACATTCCGGTCTTCAACGAGCGCGCCGCCGCTGCCGCACCGGCCGCCGAAGCCGCCGCCTGCTGTGGCTCGGCCCCGCGCGGCAAGCCGATCGGCGTCGCGGTGAAAACTTCATCCTGCTGCTGAGGAGTGCATCGTGGCCGACAAGTCCTACAACGTCCTGTTCATTTGCACCGGCAACTCGGCGCGCTCCATCCTGGCCGAAGGCCTGATGACCCATCTGGGAGGCGAGCGCTTCAAGGCCTACTCGGCCGGCAGCCAGCCGAAGGGTGCAGTGAACCCGCTGGCTCTCCGGACCCTGGCAACCTGGCGCATTCCGACCGATGGGTTTCGCAGCAAGAGCTGGGAGGAATTCGCGCAGCCTGGTGCTCCTGCCCTCGATTTCGTCTTCACCGTCTGCGACAACGCGGCAGGCGAGGTCTGCCCGGTCTGGCCCGGTCAACCGATGACGGCGCACTGGGGCGTGCCCGACCCGGCCGGCGTCGAAGGCACGGACGAGCAAAAGACCAAGGCATTTCTCGACGCCGCGGTGACGCTCAAGCGCCGCATCGAACTGATGCTGGCCCTGCCGCTGACCGCGCTCGACAAGCTCGGCATCCAGCACGGAATCAAGGACATCGGGACCCGCTGAACCATGACGACGAACGTCCTCATCCTTTGCACGCACAACTCCGCTCGCAGTGTTCTGGCGGAAGGCATGCTGAATCACTGGGCCAAGAAGTTCAGGAAAGATGTTCACGCCTTCAGTGCCGGCAGCGCCCCCAGCGGCCGCATCAATCCCTTCGCGCTCGACGCGCTGAAGGAAGCCGGCGTCGACACGACGGGCTGCCGCAGCAAGAGTTGGGACGAGTTCGTCGGGCCGACTGCGCCGCAGATGCGCATCGTCATCACGGTCTGCGACAGTGCGGCAGCAGAAACATGTCCCTACTGGCCCGGCAGCCCGGTGCAGGTGCACTGGGGCTACCCGGACCCGTCGAACGCGCCCGAGGCGCAAAGAGCGCAAGCGTTCGAAATGACCCGACAGTCGATCTCCGACAGGATGATGCAGTTGCTGGAATTGCCGCTCGAGAAGATGAACGAGGCCGAACTCGAGCGGTCTTTGATGGACATCGCCGGGGCCGGACGACCATGACCGGCGCTCCCCGCAAAATTCTCGCGGAAGCGCTCGGCACGGCGCTTTTGCTGGCAGTGGTGATCGGTTCCGGCATCATGGCCGAGCGCCTGTCGGGCGGCAACGTCGCCATCGCGCTGCTGGCCAACACGCTCACGACGGTGGGCGGGCTCTATGTCCTCATCGAAGTGTTCGGGCCCGTGAGCGGTGCGCACTTCAACCCCGCCGTGTCGCTCGTGATGGCCTCACGGGGGGCCATGCCCCGTTCGCTGCTGGCACCCTATGTCGTCGCCCAGCTGGCCGGTGCAATGCTCGGTGCCTGGCTGGCGCATGCGATGTTCGACGCCACCATCCTGCAGCTCTCGACCAGGATTCGCAGCGGCTCCGGACAGTGGATTGCCGAGGCCGTGGCCACGGCGGGGCTGTTGCTGGTCGTCCTCCGGGCGCCTCCCGCTCGGGTGGCGGCGATGGTGGCCTGCTACATCGGGGCGGCGTACTGGTTCACCGCGTCCACCTCCTTTGCCAATCCCGCGGCAGCGTTCGGCCGGATGTTCAGCGACAGCTTTGCGGGCATCGCACCCGCCAGCGTTCCGGGCTTCATCGTGGCCCAGCTCGTCGGTGCCGGCATCGGCGTGGCCCTTCACGGAGCATTGAGTGCTCCCGATACCGACGCACAAGCCACCGCACGGCGCGACGCCACGGAGACCAGCATCGCTGTCAAGCATCCCGAGGTCATCGAGTAGGCCACTGTTCACTCGACCTTGAACTCGAACTCCTGCACGGCGGTCACGTCGTCGGCACTGCTCACGCACTTGTACTGCAGCATCGCGGCACGGACCGCCGCGTGAAAGATGCGCGGGCCCGACAGGATCGTGACCTCCTTGACGACGCCACCGCTGATGCGGGCCTGTGCGCGCACCACGCCCGAGACTCCTTCCTGCAAGGCGCGGCGCGGCAGTTCCGGCTTCACCTGCGTCGGGCAGACGACGGTGATGTCGCTGCGGCTCGGCGCCGGCGGTGCAGGAGGTGCCGGCGGTGGTGCGGGCGGCGGTGGCGGCTCGATCTTGTATTCGACCTTCGGAGGTTCGGGGGCCACGGTGATCGGCGGCGGTGCGACGGTGGGGGGCGGTGCGATCTCCGGCGGCGGCACGTACGGGGGAGGCGGCGCCTTCACCTTCGGCGGCGGGGCCGGCTTCTGGATTTCCTTCGGCGGCGGGGGCGGAGGCGGCGGTGGCAGCTCGGCGATGATCTTCGCTTCGAGCGGCTTGCGGACGACCTCGACGACGCTGCGGGCCAGGCCTGACACCAGCGCGTAGAAGATGAAGACGTGCAGCACCACCACGACGACGAAGCCGATGAGGCGCCTGGACGGCGGCTGCCGCTCGTAGCTCAGATCCATGACCCTGGACTCCGCGCGGGCCGGCACCGCGGCGCACGGTGGCCGCAGGGTCCCGCGCTACTCGATGAACTGTTCACTGCCGACGATGCCGAATTTGGTGAGCCCGAGCCGCTGCACCGCGGCCATCACGCCGGCCACGGTGCGGTACTGTGCTTGCTTGTCGGGCCGCAGGTGCAGCTCGGGCTGCGCGTCCAGCGGCAACGCGGCCATCTCGCGCAGCCGGCGCTCGACCTCCGGCAGGCCGCCGACCGGGATGGCGTTGAAGAAGATCGCATCGTGCGCATCGATGTCGATCTTCACCACCTGCGGCGGCGTCAGCTGCTGCGGCGGCGGGCCGACCGGCATGTCGATCTTGATCGCATGCAGCTGGATCGGGATGGTGATGATCAGCATGATCAGCAGCACCAGCATCACGTCGATCAAGGGCGTGGTGTTGATCTCCAGCATCAGCTCTGGCTCGTCGCCGGCCTGGCTGCTCATCGGGCTCATGGCCATGGCCTGCTCCTTCAGCCCCCGCGCGGCGGCGGCTCGGTGATGAACGACAGCTTGGTGATGCCGGCACGCTGGCAGGCATAGACCACCTTGCCGACCGAGTCGTAGCGCGCCGCGAGGTCGCCGCGCAGGTGCACCTCGGGCTGCGGCTTCATCACCGCCACCTTCTTGAGCCTGTCGACCAGCACGTTGGTGTTCGGCAGCTTGCTGTCGTACCAGTAGATGCCGCCACCGGCGTCGACGGAGATGATGACGCTCTCGGGCTTGCTTTCGCGAACCTCGATCGTCTCCTTGGGCAGCGTGACCGGGATCGACGTCGTGACGACCGGGATCGTGATCAGGAAGATGATCAGCAGCACCAGCATCACGTCGACCAGCGGCGTGGTGTTGATCGTCGACACGACCTCGTCTTCATCCCCGCCCGAGGGACCGACGCTCATTGCCATCGCTCAGGCCCTGGCGGGGGTCTGGCTCGTGGCCAGCAGCACCGAATGCAGGTCGTTGCCGAAGGCCCGCACCTCCTCCATCGAGCCCTTGTTGCGACGCACCAGCCAGTTGTAGCCCAGCACCGCCGGCACCGCGACCGCCAGACCGATGGCGGTCATGATCAGGGCCTCACCGACCGGACCGGCCACCTTGTCGATCGACGCCTGGCCCGCGACGCCGATCGCGGTGAGCGCGTGGTAGATGCCCCAGACGGTACCGAACAGGCCGACGAAGGGCGCGGTGGAGCCGACCGTGGCGAGAAAAGCCAGCCCGTCCTGCAGGCGGCTCTGCACGCGGTCCATCGCACGCTGAATCGACATCGTGACCCAGCTGTTCAGGTCCACGTGTTCGAACAGGCCGCTGTGCTTCTTGGTCGCCTCGAGGCCGGCCTCGGCAATGAAGCGGAACGGGCTGGCCGCCTCGAGCGTGTCGGCCCCCTGGCGCACGCTGCCGGCGCTCCAGAAGGTCTTGGCGGCGAGCTTGGCCTGGCGGTTGATCTTCGCCTGCTCGACCAGCTTGACGACGATGATGTACCAGCTGCCCATCGACATGATCAGCAGGATCAGCAGCACCGTCTTCGCGATGCCGTCGCTGGTTTTCCAGAGCGACTCCAGGCCGTAGGGGTTGTCGACCACCTGCGTCGACGCTGGCGGCGCGGCAACCGGGGGCAGCACACCCGCCGATGGGGCCGCACCGCTCGCTGCGGCCTGCGCCTGGGCCACCGAAGGGGCCAGGGCCGTGCCGCCGACCAGGACGATGAAGGCGAAAGCCGCCAGCAAGGCAGTGGCGGAACGAAGGGCGAAGCTGCGGACCATGAGAACTCCGACGGGGGCAAGCGAAGGGTTGGAAAAACCGCGGATCGGATCTCGATCCGGACAGCAACGGCGCCGGAGCCCGTTCAGTCGGGTCGCCTGGCCTGGGCGGTGCCTATGGGCCGGTAGGCCGGTGGGCGCGGCATCGCTGGGGTGGCCGTGATTATGCGGCCCGTCGAGCGGCCGCCCGGCCCGCAGACCGAGCGACTTTCCGTGCCTTGCGAGACCACCGGTCGGTGGCGCGGTCCTACTTGAACTGGTAGCTCGCATTGAGGAAGAAGAACCTTCCCCGGTTCGTGTACAGCTCGGCGAAGCCGAGTTGCGTGTAGCGGCCATCGGACGCGTTGGTGACGCTGAACGGCGGCATGCGGTCGAACAGGTTGCGGATGCCGAAGTCGATGCGCAGGTTCTTCAGGCCGCTGAAGCTGGAGACGGCGTCGACTTCGTGGTGCGAGGCGACCTTGCGCGTGCCGGCGGGCGCATCGGGCTCATCGGTGTCGTCGAAGCCGCTGGTGGACCGCAGTGCCAGCGTGTGGGCCCACGCCGCCCGCTCCCATGACACGCTGAAGACATTGCGCCACTTGGGGTAGAGATAGACGCCGTTGAAATCCTGCCACGGCTCGCCGGGTGCCGCCTGGCGCTCCTGCTTCAGGTAGTAGGTCGTGTCGTTGCGCAGCGTGAAGCTGCCGGCCGCGGCCGTGCCGATGCGCTGCTCGAGCTGCAGATCCAGCCCTTGCACGCGGGCCTGCGCGAAGTTCTGCAGATCGGTGTTGACGACGACGCGCCCCTGGCTGTCCTGCGCGAACTTGCCGGCGGCGATGGCCTGGTCGATCGTCGGGATGCTGATCTGATCGGTGATCCGGATCTGCCAGATGTCAAGCGTCCCGTTGAAGCCGCCGCCCGGCGACAGCACGAAACCCAGGTTGTAGGTCCTGCCCTTCTCCGGTTTCAGGTCGGGGTTGGCCCCGTTGACCGTCAGGCCGTTCGACAGCGTGCAGCCGGCCGCCTGGCCGAAGGCGGCACACAGCGTGTCGTTCGTGAAGTCGCTGGCGCCGCTCTCCCGCGTGCCGTAGAGCTGCTTCAGGCTCGGCATGCGGAAGCTCTGGCTGTAGGACGCGCGCGTGCTGAAGGCCGGCGAGAACAGGTAGCGCGCCGCGATCTTCGGGCTGGTCTTGCTCGCGTTCGGGTAGTGGTCGTAGCGCAGCGCCACCTGCCCTTCGAGCTTCGGCGTCACCGGCACGTTGAGTTCGGTGAAGAAGGCATAGGCCCGGCGCCGGGCATCGACCGCGGACTGCTGGATGCCGCCGGCGATCTCGTCGGCCTGCGACAGCGGGTCCGGTGTGTCCACGAGCGACTCCTTCCAGACCGAGCTGCCGACCGCATAGGCCAGCGGCCCGGCCGGCATCTGCATCAGTTCGCCGTTCAGCCTGCCGTTGGCGAAGGTGAGGGTCGACTCGCCCTGCCGGCGCGGGCTCACCCTCAGCGACTCGACCAATGCCGGATCGTTGCTCAACGAGGTCGCATCGATCTGTTCGATGCCGGTGTAGGTGAACGCGTTGCGGTCGTCGTTGACGACCCTGCTGCGGCCCCGGCCGGCATCGACCTTCCACTCGACTTCGCCGATCGTTCCTTCGAGTCCGGCGCTCAGGTGCAGGAGGTCGGACGTGCGCCGGGCGATGCGCGGCCCGCCCTGCATGAAGCGGCCGAGATAGGGCAAGCCGTTCGCATCGGCGAAGAAGGCGGGCGTGGGGTGGCCGACGAACTGGTCTCGCGAGTGCGACGCCAGCAGCTCGGCGAAGCCCTGGAGACCCGGCGCCAGCTGCACCGTGCCGAGCAGCAGGCCGCTCAGCCGGTCGGCGCCGTTGTAGGCCGTCAGCAGGCTCGCGTTGAAGTCGTAGCGGCAGATGCCGTCGGCATCGAGCAGCTCGCTCGGGCACGGGCGCACCTGGCCGCCATTGGGGAGCAGCAGGAAACTGTTCGGATCGACGTAGTTTCCGTAGGGCGAGGCGACGCTGCGCGCGTCCGGCCCGCCGAAGCGGCGGAAGTCCGCCGAGCTCGACATGTCGCGGTCGCTGCGCAGGATCGGGTCGCGCTTGAACAGGTCCACCCCGGCGAACACGTTGTAGCCGTCGGCCTCCAGGGTGCCGAAACCGGCCGAGAGACCGGCTTTGCGTTCCTCGCCGTCGCCGCGGCTGGAGATGCCGTAGCCGGCACGCAGCTCGAAGCCGGTGTAGCTCTTGCGGGTGATGAAGTTGACGACGCCGGCCACGGCATCGGCGCCGTAGATCGCCGAGCCGCCGTCCTTCAGGATCTCGATGCGCTCGATCGCGCTGAGCGGAATGGTGTTGACGTCGACCGCAGCGCCGGCCCCGGACGAGTCGTACAAGGCCCGCACAGGCAGGCGGCGGCCGTTCAACAGCACCAGCACATTGCTCTCGTCGAGCCCGCGCATGAAGACGGTTGCCGTGCCGGTGCCGACCGGCGAGCCCGTCGACAGCTCGCCGTCGTCGAAGATGTCGAGCGACATGATCGACTTCATCAGCTCATTGATCGTCGAGGCACCGGTGCGGTCGATGTCCTTGCGGGTCACGACCTGCACCGGCACCGGCCCTTCGACCTCGGTGCGCTTGATGGCCGAGCCGGTCACCTCGACGCGTTCGAGCTTCTGCACATCCTGGGCTTGCACACCGGCCCCCAGGGACAGGAGCACGCTTGCGACGAGCGCCGCGAGGCTCGCTGAAGGCCGGGTTCTCCGCGTCATCGAAGGGTTCTCCTGGAAGTCAAAGGCAAAACTGCGGCGATTGGAACATCTCGCCGAGTCCATCGGGCTTCGAGCGCCGCGTCCATCGGGCAGGCTAGGGCCTGTTGACGCTACCGGAGGGCACACGCCCGGGTTGCGCAGGCCGCAGGGGTAGGCGCGAAGGAGGCCGCGTGCTGTTGCACGCAACGACTGAGCAACGCCGCCCTGCGGCCTGTGCGACCCGGGCCCGAAGGGTGACCCATGAAACAAACGCCCTCGGCGTTGCAAAGGCTCGCCGGGGCCCGACCCCGGCTGCGCTTTGCGCCTTGATGGCCTTTGTTTCATGGGTCACGTGTGCCCTCCGGTAGCGTCAACAGGCCCTAGACACCAACCAGCCGCGGCACCGCCTCGAGCAGCCGCCGCGTGTAGGCACTGCGCGGTGCGTCCAGCACGCTGCCGACCGGGCCGCACTCCTCGATGCGGGCGCGGTACATCACCGCGACCTCGTCGGCGATGTACTCCACCACGCCGATGTTGTGCGTGATGAACAGGTAGGACACGCCGAGCTCGCGCTGCAATTCGCGCAGCAGGTTGAGGATCTGCGCCTGCACCGACACGTCGAGCGCCGAGGTCGGCTCGTCGCAGACCAGCAGCCTGGGCTCGACGGCCAGCGCCCGCGCGATCGCGATGCGCTGGCGCTGGCCGCCGGAAAATTCGTGCGGCCAGCGCTCGAGGGCATCGCGGCGCAGGCCGACACGCTCGACCAGGGTCTCGATCCGCACCCGGCGTGCGGCGCGGTCGAGTTCGGGCCGCAAGGCGATCAAGCCTTCCTCCAGCGCCTCGAACACGCGCATGCGCGGGTTGAGCGATGCGAACGGGTCCTGGAAGACGATCTGGATGTCGCGGCGCGCGCGCTGCAGCGCCTCGCCGTGCAGCGAGAACAGGTCCTCGCCCTGCCACAGCGCAAGCCCCTCGACGGCCGCTGTGCCCCGCAAGAGTTGCAGCAAGGCCTTGCCGATCGTGGTCTTGCCGCAGCCCGACTCACCCACCAGCGCCAGCGTGCGCCCGGTGTCGAGCCGCAGCGACACGTCGTCGACCGCGGTGACCTGCGACCGGACACGCTGCAGCAGCCCGCCGCGCACCGGAAAGCGCACGCTGAGGTGCTGCACGTCGAGCAGCGGTGCCCGCCCGGACGCAGGGGGCCGTGCCATCGGGGCGGCCGTCGCCGCGGGCGGGACCGACGGCGCGGCGCGGGCCCCCTCGGCATAGAGCAGGCAGCGCACCTCGTGGCCGGCCGCGGTCCGGATCAGCGGCGGCTCGGTGCCGCGGCAGCGGTCGAACACCCGGTCGCAGCGCTCGGCAAAGCGACAGCCCTCGAAGCGCTGCCACAGCGGCGGCACGCTGCCGGGAATGGCGGCCAGTTCGCCGCCGCGTTTGGTCGCGTCCGGCACGGCACGCAGCAGCAAGCGCGCATACGGGTGCTGCGCCCGCGTGAAGAAGTCGGCGGCGCTCGCCATCTCGACGATCTGGCCGGCATACATCAACGCCACCGTCTGCGCCATGCCGGCCACCACGCCGAGGTCGTGCGTGATCAGCAGCAGCCCCAGACCGCGCTCGCGCTGCAGTTCGCGCAGCAGGTCGAGGATCTGCTTCTGGATCGTGACGTCGAGCGCGGTGGTCGGCTCGTCGGCCACCAGGAACTCGGGCTCGGCGGCCAGCGCAACGGCGATCATCACGCGCTGCTTCTGCCCGCCGCTCAGGCGGAACGGGTAGTCGTCGATGCGCCGCTCGGGCTCGGGGATGCCGACGCGCTTCAGCCACTCGAGCGCCTTGGCGCGCGCCGCGGCGCCCCGCAGCGGCGTGTGCGTCTCGATCGCCTCGACGATCTGCGCGCCGACCCGCATGACCGGGTTCAGGCTGGTGGCCGGCTCCTGGAAGATCATGCCGATGCGCGCACCGCGCACCGCCCGCATGCGCGACTCCGGCAGGTCCAGCAGTTCCTCCGCGCCCAGCCGCACCGAACCGGCCGTGACACGGCCGTTTTCGGGCAGCAGCCGCATCAGCGCCAGCGCGGTCATGCTCTTGCCGCAGCCGGACTCGCCGACCAGCGCGAAGGTCTCGCCGCGCGAGAGGGCCAGGCTCAGCCCTTCGATCGCGCGCACCAGGCCGGCGTCGGCATCGAGCGCGACATGCAAGGCGTCGATGTCCAGGGTGTCCGCGGGACCGCTCATGACACTGCCTTGGCAGCCAGCAGCGCACGGGCGCGCAAGCTGCGCGAACGCGGGTCGAAGGCGTCGCGCACGCCGTCGGCGAACAGGTTGGCCGCCAGCACCAGCGTCACCATGAAGCCGAAGGCCGCCGCGAACGACCACCACACCACCGGGTCGCGGCTCATCTCGCTGCGCGCCAGGTTGATCATGCCGCCATAGCTGTTCATCGACGGGTCGACACCGACGCCGACATAGCTCAGCACCGCCTCGTAGAGGATCAGCGCCGAGAACTCCAGCACCGTCGTGATCAGCACCAAGTGCATCACGTTGGGCAGGATGTGCCGCGCCATGATGCGCAGCGGCCCGATGCCGAAGGCGGTGGCCGCCTGCACGTATTCGAGCTCGCGGACCTTCAGCGTCTCGGCGCGCAGCAGCCGGCACAGCGAGGCCCAGCCGGTCAGGCCGAGCACCAGGCACAGCAGCAGCAGGCGGATGTCGGCGCGCTCGGCACCGGTCTCGAACCACTCCGGGTGCTTGTCGATCGCCACCTGCACCATCAGCACGCAGGCCGCGATCAGCAGCACATTGGGCACCGAGGACAGCGTGGTGTAGAGGTACTGGATCAGGTCGTCGACCCAGCCGCGGAAGTAGCCGGCGACGACCCCGAACACGATCGCCAGCGGCAATGTGGCGATGGTCGCCAGCGTGCCGATCACGAACGCGGTGCGCACGCTCTTCAGGGCTTGCAGCAGCACGTCGTTGCCGGTGCGGTCGGTGCCGAACACGTGGTAGTGGCCCATCAGCGCGATCACCGGCCCGGCCAGCAGGGCCATCACCGCCAGCGTGAGCAGCGCCGCGCGCACCGGCAGGTCGGTCTCGTTGCGCAGCACCTCGCGCAGCGACTGCGAGAAAGGGCGTCGCCCTGCCCCGGCCCGCCAGCCGACAGCGGCCGCGCCCATCGCCAGTGCCGCCAATGCGCCCGCGGCCAGCCCGGCGAAAGTGCGCCGCGTCACGTCGCCGGCCCACTGCGTCGCCGGGTCCGCGAGGTGGGTGCCGGCGTGCTGCAGGCGCGGGTAGCCGCGCTCGGTGCGGCCATCGACCAGCAAGCTCTGCTTCGCGAAACCCTGCCAGGCCAGCGGTCGCGAGTAGGTGGCCTCGCGCATCTCGAACTGGCGTGCCAGCAGCGCATCGAGCACCGACTCGGCTCGCGGGCTGTAGGCCTGCGACTGGCCTTCGGCCGGCCCCAGCGCGCGGCGAAAGTGCAGCGAATCCAGCAGCGCCACGCTGCCGAAGGCCAGCAACACCAGCGCGGAGCACAGCGCCGGCGCTGCGCGCAAGGCCTTGCGCCAGGTCCGGCGCGACTCGGGGTTGCGCGCCACGCGCCAGGCGTACAGCAGGCCGCCGAGCACCAGCAGCAGCATGACGGCGTCGGTCCAGAGGAAGACGAACTTGGGCATCGATGGGTCCTCAGCCCAGCCGCACCCGGGGGTCGGCCCAGGTGTAGAGGATGTCGATCAGCACATAGGACGCGATGTAGAGCACCGAGCCCACGAAGACCATGCTGCGCACGATCGCGAAGTCCTGGCCGCTGATGGCGTCGATCACGTAGGCGCCCAGGCCCGGGATGTCGAAGAAGCGCTCGAACACCAGGCTGCCGAGGAAGACATAGGGCAGGTAGGCGCCGGCGCTGGTCATGATGGGCAGCAGCGCATTGCGCAGCACATGGCGCAGCAGCACCACGTGCTCGGCCAGGCCCTTGGCCTTGGCGGTGCGCACGTAGTCCTTGCCCAGCTCCTCCAGGAACATCGCGCGGTACAGCCGCGCCTCGCTGCCCAGGCGCGACAGCAACGACAGGAAGACCGGCAGCACCAGGAAACGCCAGGCGTCCCAGCCCGGCGAATAGCCCGAGATCGGCACCAGCCGGAACACGCGCGAGAACAGGTACTGGCCGACGATGATGTAGAACAGGCTGGAGATCGACAGCATCACCACGCACAGCACGACGCCCCAGAAGTCCAGCCGCGAGTGGCGGAAGAACACCAGCAGCAGCGCGAACAGCGTGCTCGCGATCACCTGCAGGACGAACAGCGGCAGCGCGAGCTGAAAGCTCGCCCCCATGCGGCTCTTGATCTGCGTGCCGATGTCGCCGGCCGACTCGGCGTCGGCGCGGCCGAAGTCGAGCTTGAACAGGCTGACCGAACGCTCCCAGAAGATGGTTTCGGTCACCCGCTCGCCGCCGCGCTTGCCAGTGTTCCAGTACAGCGGCTTGTCGTAGCCGCGTTCGGCCTTCCACTTGTCGATCTGCTCGGCGGTGACGCGCTTGCCGCCGATGTTCAGCCGCGCCATGTCGTCGGGCGTGTTGACCGTGAAGAACAGGAAGAAGGTGAACAGGTTGACGCCGAGCAGGATCAGCAGGCCGTAGCCCAGGCGCCGCAGCGTGTACGCGATCATCATGCGCTGCCCTCCCCGGCCGCAGCCTTGCCCCGGGCGGTGCTGCGCTCGCGCGCCATGAAGACGCGCCGCGCCAGCCAGGCCACCCCCAGCGCGGCCAGCGCCATCAGCACCAGCGGCCACCATTGCGGCCGGTTCCACTCGGCCTGCTTCGCCACGCGCAGGGCCGGGTCGAGCCGGTAGTAGCGCGCCATGTCGCGCACCATCACGCCGGGCTTGCCGTTGTGCACCCAGGGCTGGAAGGCGCTGGCCGAATAGGGGAAGAAGCCGAAGCTCCAGGGCGCGTCCTCGCGCAGCAGCGCCACCATCTCGTCGATCAGCTGCTGCTTCTGCGGGCCGTCGTCGAGCAGGCGCAGGCGCTCGTAGCGCCGGTCGTACTCGGCGTTGGCATAGTTGGCCGCGTTCTCGCCGTCGCCCGCGACCTTGGCATTCGGGCCGTACAGCAGGAACAGGAAGTTCTCGGCGTCCGGATAGTCGGCCAGCCAGCCCCACCAGAACACCTGCTGCTTGCCCTTGCGCATCTTGTCCTGGAACTGGTTGTAGTCGGTCGCACGGATCTCGAGCGTGACGCCGAGCTTCGCGAACTGCTTGACCATCCAGTCCATCTCGGCCTTGAGCTCCGGCGTCGGGATGCGCTGGTAGTCGTAGTTCAGCACCAGCGGCCGGCCGCTCTTCGCATCGCGCCCGCCGGGGTAGCCGGCCTCGGCGATCAGGCGTTCGGCGTCCACCAGCGGCCGCCGCCGGACCTCGCCGTTCACCATCCGGTGCGTGACCGGATTGAAGCCGGCCGGCGTGCCGTGGCGCGAGCCGAACATGCCGGCCGGCAGCGGGCCGTGCGCCGGCTCGCCGCCCTTGTTCGGGAACACGCGCACGTACTCCTCCCAGTCGATCGCGATCGACAGCGCCTGGCGCAGCTTGCGGTTCTTCGCCTGCTGCTCCGGCGTGTCGCCCTTGCCGATCACCGGGTCGAGCCAGTTGAAGCCGACATACCAGTTCGACACGTCGACCGCGCGCGGGAACGTGAAGCCGCGCTCGGCGAACAGCTGCCGGGTGGCTTCGGAGTCGTCGGCGTCCGCGTAGAACTCGATGCCCCATTCGGGGCGCTCGATCTCCGGCACGTCGGAGTAGCCCTGGATGAACTTCGACTTGATCGGCACCTTCTCCTTCTCGGAGCGGAACTCGATGCGGTCGATGAAGGGCATGGGTTTGCCGCAGTCGGCGAGCAGCTCCCGGGCATCGCCCGGCGCGGCCTCGCAAGGGTAGAAGTCGTCGCGCCGGTAGTTCGGGTTGCGTTCCAGCACGTGGCGGCGGTCCTGCTCGTAGACGGTCGCCATATAGGGGCCGGTGCCGACCGGCCAGGTTTCCAGGCTCATCCCCTTGGCCGCCATGCCGGGCTGCGCATAGAAGGCATCGGCCTCCCAGGGCACCGGCGCGAGGAAGGTCATCGCCATCCAGTAGGGCCACTGCGGGTACTTGCCGAGGATGCGGATGCGCAGCGTGTGCGGGTCCAGCGCCTCGGCGCCGGCCAGCGGGTATTTGCGCAGGTCGAGGAAAGGCTTGTCGAGCGCCGCCTCGGACAGGCCGGCGCGCAGCTTCCTGTCTTCTTCACGGATCAGCGCGCCATAGTCCTTCAGCCCGAGCACGTAGGCAGAGAACACCGCGAAGACCGGCGCCTGTACCCGCGTGCTCGCATGGCGCTTGATGGCATAGACGAAGTCGTCGGCCACCAGTTCACGCGTGCCCTGGTGCTCGAAGGCCAGTGGGGAGCGGCGGTCGCCGAGCTCCTCGCGCGTCAGCGCGTGGTCGCTGTGGTAGCGCAGGCGGCCTTGCTCGTCTTTCGCAAAGGCCGGGTGCGGCGCGTACAGCACGCCGTGCCTGAGCGGCACGTCGTAGACGCTCAGAGCGACCTGCTCGCCCGGCGCGTCGTCCGGCAGCGGCTGGCCGGCTCGGTCGAAATACTTCGGCGCCACGACGGCCGCCGCCACCTTGGGCACGAGCTGGTAGGGCCGCTTCAGGTAGTGGTAGCCGTAGAGCGGCTCGTAGACCTGGTAGGTGATCTTGGTCTCGTCGTTCGAGTACGACGCGGTCGGATCCAGGTGTCGCGGCGACTTCTCCTGGAAGCCGGTGAACAGCGTGTTGGTCGCCGCTTCACCGGCGGGCAGCGGGCTGTTGTTGCAGCCGGCGACGACGGCGGCGGTACACAGCAGCCACGGCAACAGCAGCCCGGACAGGCCGGGGAAGGAGCGGCTCGACGGTGGCGACACGGTGGGCGGCGGGTGGGCTCGGGGCGGGAGGGGCAGGCGCGATGGTAGCGAGCCGGCCAGCCCTCAGGCCCAGCCGATCATCGCGTCGCGCCCTTCGACCACCAGCGTCGCCCGCCGTCCGACCGGCAGGCAGACCTTGGTCGGCACATGGCCGAAGGGCAAGCCGGTCAGCAGCGGCGCGCTCGTGAGGCCGCGCAGGTGGGCGACCACGCTCTTGAGCGTGTAGCCGCGGTCCAGCGGCGACTTGCGGTAGTCGGTGAAGGCGCCCAGCACGATGGCCTTCTGGGCGTCCAGCACGCCGGCCTGGTGGAGCTGCAGCAGGCTGCGCTCGATGCGGTAAGGATGCTCGTTCACATCCTCCAGGAACAGGATGCCGCCCTTGACGCGTGGCCAGTGCGGCGTGCCCAGCAGCGACAGCAGCACGCACAGGTTGCCGCCCCACAGCGTGCCGCGCGCCTGCAGCCCGTCGTGGCCGGCCTCGGTGCGAAAGCCGATGGCTTCGAGCTCGCCGCGCATCGCCTCGGCGAAGCAGGCCTCGGTGATGTCGTCGACGCCGCCCTGCTCCGGCGTGCGGCCGAAGTCGTCGCAGGCCAGCGGGCCGGCCCAGGTGGGGCGCTTCGTGTGCGCCAGCACCGCGAGCTGGAAGGCGGTCTGGTCGCTTTGGCCGACCCAGCGCTTGCCGGCGTCGATCGACCGGGCGATCAGCGGGTAGTCGATGCGGTCGAGCAGCCGCGTCAGGCCGTAGCCGCCGCGCGAGGCCAGCGCGATGTCGCGACCGTCGCGGGCGACGCGGTGCAGCGCCGCGAGCCGCGTGTCGTCGTCGCCGGCGAAGCGCTGGGACCGTGCGCGCGCGGCTTCGTCGATCTGCGCGTCGAAGCCGAGCGAGCGCAGGTGGCGCTGCGCGCGCGTCAGCGCCGCGCCCTGCACGACCACGCCGGAGGGCGAGTGGATCGTCAGGCTGCACGCCGGTGCGTCATGGAGGGGGTCGTGGTCATGACCGTGGTGGTCGTGGGGGTGCGAAGCGTGCATCAAAGGTCCGTCAGGTCGCCAGGCATCGTGTCCTGCATCTCGATCACTTCGACGATGTTGTAGTCGGGTTCGGTGGAGCCTGCGGCCGGTGCCGCCGCCGCCGGGGCTGCAGCCGACTCGCTGCGTTCGCGGCGCGCCTGGGCCCGCCGCTCGGCGAAGAACTCGCGCAGCAGCTGGCCGCAGGCATCGGCCAGCACGCCGCCCTGCACCGCGGTGTGGTGGTTCAGCTGCGGCTGCGCGAACAGGTCGACCACCGAGCCGGCCGCGCCGGTCTTGGGGTCGGCCGTGCCGAACACCACGCGCTTGAAGCGGGCGTGCATCAGCGCCATCGCGCACATGGCGCAGGGCTCGAGCGTCACGTAGAGCTCGCAGTCGGGCAGCCGGTAGTTGCCGAGCAGCTGCGCGGCGTGGCGCAACGCGACGATCTCGGCGTGCGCCGTCGGGTCGTGGGTGGTGATCGGTCGGTTGTAGCCGGTCGCGACGAGCTGGTGCACGCCGTCGACCTCGCGCACGATCACCGCGCCGACCGGCACCTCGCCGACCAGCAAGGCGTTGTGCGCCTGGTCGAGCGCGAGCCGCATCGCGGCTTCGTCCTTGCGGGACTGTTCGCCGGAATCGTTCATGCGCCGCCACCACGGCCGGGGCTTGCGAGGCTCACGGCGTGCCGCCTTCGACACGGGCCGGGGCCTGCTGCATCAGCCGGTTCACGTCGTCGGCCACCTTGCGCTGGAGCTGCTGCGACTGCTGGGCCGGCGTGCCGCTCGGCGCCGGCAGGTCGACCCCGGCCGCGCTGGCCGCTACCGCCTGGGTGGGCATGCCCACCGCCTGCAACTGCCGCTTCGCCAACGAGCCCACGATGGCCAGCACGATCAGCAGCCCCAACGCTCCGAACACCAGACGCATGCTTCGCTCCCGTTCTGCCCGGTCAGTGACCCGGGCTCATTCGAATCCCGCGATCTCGTGCGCAATGTAAGGCGCCTGCAGGGCCGCCAGTTCGTCCGGACCGAGCGCCAGGGCCAGAGCCGCCACCGCGTCGTCCAGGTGCTGCGGCTTCGAGGCCCCGATGATCGGCGCCGTGACGCCGGCCTGCTGCGCCACCCACGCCAGCGCGACCTGGGCGCGGGGCACGCCCCGGGCCGCGGCGACCTCGGCCGCCGCTTCGACCACCCGCCGGTCGGCATCGGCCGTGCGAGCGAGGTAGAGCCGCTTGCCGACCTCGTCGGTGTCCATGCGGGCGCTGCTTTCGGCCCAGTCGCGGGTGAGCCGGCCGCGCGCGAGCGGACTCCAGGGCAGCACGCCGATGCCGGCGTCGCGGCACAGCGGCAGCATCTCGCGCTCCTCTTCGCGGTGGAGCAGGTTGAGGTGGTTCTGCATCGTCGCGAAGCGGGTCCAGCCGTGGCGTTCGGCGGTGTGCAGGGCCTTGGAGAACTGCCATGCGAACATCGAGGAGGCACCGATGTAGCGCGCCTTGCCGGCCTTGACCACGTCGTGCAGCACTTCCAGGGTTTCCTCGATCGGCGTGCCGTAGTCCCAGCGGTGGATCTGGTACAGGTCGACATGGTCGGTGCCCAGCCGGCGCAGGCTGTTGTCGATCTCCGCCAGGATGGCCTTGCGCGACAGGCCGCCGATGTTCGGCGCCGAACGGGACGGGAAGAACACCTTGGTGGCGATGACGATCTCGTCGCGCCGGGCAAAGTCGCGCAGCGCGCGGCCGACGATCTCTTCCGAGGTGCCGTCGGAGTAGCTGTTGGCGGTGTCGAAGAAGTTGATGCCCAGTTCGAGCGCACGGCGGATCAGCGGGCGGCTCCGGTCCTCGTCCAGCGTCCACGGGTGCGTGCCGCGCTCGGGCACCCCATAGGTCATGCAGCCCAGGCAGAGCCTGGACACCTTCAGCCCGGTCCGGCCGAGCGACACGTATTCCATCGAGAGTCCTTGAGCGCCGAGGCGGTGCTTCGGGCAGGCCGCCGTTCTACACCGCATTGTGATGCGGCGTCACGGGTGCGGCAAAGACCGCACCGGCTCGGGCCCTCGCTCGCAGAGGCCGGGCGCCACCGGCACCGGCAGACCACCACCGGCAAGGCGTCGGAACGGAGCCAGCGTGCACGGTGCACCGTGCCGCCCGCCGCGGCGGGCGGTGCGGCGACGGGCCGAACTCAGTCCCGGGTGCCCAAGGCGCGGTTCAGGCTGAGGGCCGCCAGCGTGCAGGCCGCGCCCGACAGCAGGTAGACGCTGACGTAGGCGAGCCCGAAGTTGGCCGACAGCCCCAGCGCCACCAGCGGCGCGAAGGCCGCGCCGACCAGCCAGGCCAGGTCCGCGGTCAGCGCTGCGCCCGTATAGCGGTACTTCGACGAGAAGTTCGAGGTCACCGCGCCGGCGGCCTGGCCGTACGACAGCCCGAGCAGCACGAAGCCCACCAGCATGAAGACGTCCTGTCCCAGCGTGCCGCCACCCAGCAGCGTGGGCGCGAAGCCGCTGAAGACGGCGATCAGCACCGCTGACGAGGCGAGCGTGCGGCGACGGCCCACGCGGTCCGCGATCCATCCCGAAGCGACGATGCCGCCGGCGGCCAGCAACGCGCCGAAGATCTGGATACCCAGGAATTCGGTGATCGACTGCTGCGAGTACAGCAGGATCCACGACAGCGGAAACACGGTCACCAGATGGAACAGCGCATAGCTGGCCAGCGCGGCGAAAGCGCCGATGACCAGGTTGTGCCCCTGCGTGCGCACCAGTTCGAGGACGCTCGTCGGCTCGAGCTCGCGCTCGTCGAGCAGCCGCTCGTACTCGTGCGTCACCACCAGCCGCAGCCGCGCGAACAACGCCACCACGTTGATCGCGAAGGCCACGAAGAACGGATAGCGCCAGCCCCAGGAGAGGAAATCGGCCGAGGACATGCTGGCGACGAGGAACGCAAACAGGCCGCTGGCGAGGACGAAACCCACCGGCGCACCGAGTTGCCCCAGCATCGCGTACCAGCCGCGGCGGTTCGGCGGGGCGTTGAGCGCGAGCAGCGAGGGCAGCCCGTCCCACGAGCCGCCGAGCGCCACGCCCTGCCCGATCCGGAACACCGACAGCAGCACGATCGAGGCGAAGCCGAGCGTCTCGTAGCCCGGCAGGAAGGCGATGCCGGCGGTCGACGTGCCGAGCAGGAAGAGGGCAATGGCCAGCTTGGTGCCTCGCCCCCAGCGGCGCTGGATGGCCATCGACACCACGGTGCCGATCGGGCGGGCGACGAAGGCGAAGGAAAAAACGACGAACGCGTACAGCGTGCCTTCGAGCCGCTCGGCGAACGGGAAGAACAGCGCCGGAAAGACCAGCACCGAGGCAATGCCGTAGACGAAGAAGTCGAAGTATTCGGAGGCGCGCCCGATGACGACGCCGACCGCGATCTCGCCCGGAGCGATCAGGGCGTGGTCGGCAGACACCTGCCGGGCATCGCGCTCGAGCGTGCTCGACGACGGGTGGGGATGGGTGTGACTGAGGCTGGACATCGGGCGGACGGCGGGCTCGGTGAGCCGGGAAGAGGCCAAGGCGGGACAGCTTCGCAGGTTCTCATTTCGCGGCGCGGACCGCCATAGGACAAAACGTCCAATCGCCGACGCCGGCCAACGCTTCTACATTCTGCCCCTCTGCAATGCGCGTCGTCTCGTCCCGCGGCGCGGATCTTCCCCGTCTCCGCATGCGCCCTCTCAAGACACTCAGCGGTTTGCTCTCGCTCGCCTCGGTCGCCCTGCTCGCAGGCTGCGACACCGTGCTGCTGAACCCCGCCGGCGACATCGCCGCGCAGCAGGGTCGCCTGATCATCGTCTCCACCGCGCTGATGCTGCTGATCATCGTGCCGGTGATCGCGCTGACGCTGCTGTTCGCATGGCGCTACCGGCAGTCGAACAAGGAAGCCACCTACGCGCCGGACTGGGACCACTCCACACAACTGGAGCTGGTGATCTGGGCCGCGCCGCTGCTGATCATCATCGCGCTCGGCGCGGTGACCTGGATCAGCACGCACACGCTCGATCCCTACCGGCCGCTGCAGCGGCTCGACGCGCAGCGCCCCGTCGCGCCCGACGCGAAGCCACTGACCGTCGAGGTCGTCGCGCTCGACTGGAAGTGGCTGTTCATCTACCCCGAGTACGGCATCGCCACCGTGAACGAACTGGCGGCGCCGGTGGACGTGCCGATCCGCTTCAAGATCACCGCCTCGTCGGTCATGAACTCGTTCTACATCCCGGCGCTCGCGGGCCAGATCTACGCGATGCCCGGCATGGAGACCAAGCTGCACGCCGTGATCAACAAGGTCGGCGAATACCACGGCTTCTCGGCCAACTACAGCGGCGCCGGCTTCTCCGGCATGCACTTCAAGTTCCACGGCCTGACGCCGTCCGGATTCGACCGCTGGGTGCAGTCGACGAAGGCCGCCGGCCAGTCGCTGAGCCGCGAGGCCTACCTGCAGCTCCAGAAGCCGAGCGAGCGCGAGCCGGTGCGGCGCTACGCGAACGTCGCACCCGACCTCTATGACGCCATCGTCGATCGTTGCGTCGAGAGCGGCACGCTGTGCATGAGGCAGATCATGGCCATCGACGCGCGCCGCGGCCGCGGGGACGCGCCGGCGGTCGACGCCCCCGATGCCTCCGACGCCATCTGCACCGTGGCCACAGCCGAGGCCGCGGCCTTCACCCCGACGGCACGGCCGATCTCCACGCCCTGACACCGCCCGCCCCGCGCACCCGACCGCCGACCTGCGCCCGGACGCACCGCCCCTTCCTGCCCTTTCGCACTCACGATGTTCGACCGCCCCGATACAACGAAACTCCTGTTCGGCCGTCTGAGCTGGGAGGCCATTCCGCTGCACGAGCCGATCCTGCTGGCGACCTTCGCCATGGTGCTGCTGGGCGGCCTCGCGGTCGCCGGCGGACTGACCTACTGCCGCGCCTGGGGCACGCTATGGCGCGACTGGATCACGAGCATCGACCACAAGAAGATCGGCATCATGTACATCATCTTGGGCCTGGTGATGCTGCTGCGCGGCTTCGCCGACGCGCTGATGATGCGGGCCCAGCAGGCGGTCGCCTTCCGCGACTCGGCGGGCTACCTGCCGCCGCACCACTACGACCAGATCTTCACGGCCCACGGCGTGATCATGATCTTCTTCGTGGCGATGCCGCTCGTCACCGGCCTGATGAACTTCGTCGTGCCGCTGCAGATCGGCGCACGCGACGTGGCCTTCCCCTTCCTGAACAACTTCAGCTTCTGGATGACCGCCTGCGGCGCCGGGCTGACGATGATGTCGCTGTTCGTCGGCGAATTCGCGCGCACCGGCTGGCTGGCCTACCCGCCGCTGTCGGGCATCGCCTACAGCCCCGACGTGGGGGTCGACTACTACATCTGGTCGCTGCAGATCGCCGGGGTCGGCACGCTGCTGTCGGGGGTCAACCTGATCGCCACCATCGTGAAGATGCGCGCGCCCGGCATGACGCTGATGAAGATGCCGGTCTTCACCTGGACCGCGCTGTGCACCAACGTGCTGATCGTCGCGGCCTTCCCGGTGCTGACCGCGGTGCTGGCGCTGCTCTCGCTGGACCGCTACGTCGGCACGAACTTCTTCACGAACGACCTCGGCGGCAACGCCATGATGTACGTGAACCTGATCTGGATCTGGGGCCACCCGGAGGTCTACATCCTGGTGCTGCCGGTGTTCGGCATCTTCTCCGAGGTGGTGTCCACCTTCTCGGGCAAGCGCCTGTTCGGCTACGCGTCGATGGTCTACGCCACGGTGGTCATCACCATCCTGTCCTACCTGGTCTGGCTGCACCACTTCTTCACGATGGGCTCGGGCGCCAGCGTCAACTCCTTCTTCGGGATCACGACGATGATCATCTCGATCCCGACCGGCGCGAAGATCTTCAATTGGCTGTTCACGATGTACCGCGGCCGCATCCGCTTCGAGGTGCCGATGCTGTGGACGGTGGGCTTCATGGTCACCTTCGTGATCGGCGGCATGACCGGCGTGCTGCTGGCGGTGCCGCCGGCCGACTTCGTGCTGCACAACAGCCTGTTCCTGATCGCGCACTTCCACAACGTGATCATCGGCGGCGTGCTGTTCGGGCTGCTGGCCGGCATCACCTACTGGTACCCGAAGGCCTTCGGCTACAAGCTCGATCCGTTCTGGGGCAAGTGCTCGTTCTGGTTCTGGCTGACGGGCTTCTACTTCGCCTTCATGCCGCTCTACGTGCTCGGGCTGATGGGCGTCACGCGCCGCCTGAGCCACTTCGAGGACCCGTCGCTGCAGATCTGGTTCCAGGTCGCCGCCTTCGGTGCGGTGCTGATCACGCTGGGCATCGCCTGCTTCGCGATCCAGCTCGTCGTGAGCTACCGCCGCCGCGAGGCCCTGCGCGACGTGACCGGCGATCCGTGGGACGGCCGCACGCTCGAGTGGTCGACCGCCTCGCCGCCGCCGGCCTACAACTTCGCGTTCACGCCGCTGGTGCACGACAACGACGCCTGGTACGACATGAAATCGCGCCAGTACACGCGGCCGCGCGAGGGCTTCATCCCGATCCACATGCCGAAGAACACCGGCGCCGGCTTCGTGATCGCGGCGATCAGCACGGTCTGTGCGTTCGCGCTGATCTGGCACATGTGGCTGGTCGCCGGCGTGAGCTTCGCGGTGCTGATGGTCGCGATCATCGTCCACACCTTCAACTACCAGCGCGACTTCCACATCCCGGCCGACGAGGTGATCCGCGTCGAAGGGGAGCGCACCCGCTTGCTCGCCGCCCATGTCTGATACCGCCTTCTTTGCCCCGGCGGCGGCGAGCGCCGTGAGCGCACCGACCGCGCCACGCTTCCATGTGGTCGGCGAGCATCACGCCGAGAACGGCACGCTGCTCGGCTTCTGGCTCTACCTGATGAGCGATTGCCTCGTCTTCGCCTGTCTGTTCGCGATGTATGGCGTGCTGGGGCGCAGCTACGCCGGCGGCCCCACGGGCGCCGAGCTGTTCGACCTGAAGCTGGTGGCCGTCAACACCTCGCTGCTGCTGCTCTCGTCGATCACCTATGGCTTCGCGATGCTGGAGATGCAGCGCAAGCGGCAGGGCGCGACGCTGCTGTGGCTGGCCATCACCGGCCTGTTCGGCGCCGGTTTCATCGGGCTGGAGCTGTACGAGTTCGCGCACCTGATCCACGAAGGGGCCGCGCCGCAGCGCAGCGCCTTCCTGTCGTCGTTCTTCACACTGGTCGGCACGCACGGCCTGCATGTGAGCTTCGGCCTGGTCTGGCTGGTCACGTTGATGCTGCAGGTCGGCCGACACGGGCTGATCGCCGAGAACCGGCGCCGGCTGATGTGCCTGTCGATGTTCTGGCACTTCCTGGACGTCGTCTGGATCGGCGTCTTCACCTTCGTCTACCTGATGGGAGTGCTGCCATGAGCACGCCGGGCCGTCCCAAGAGCGAATACCGGAGTGCATTGCACGGAGGAACCTCGATGAGCGCGCCGGTCGAAACGTCTCACCACGACGGCCACCATGACGACGATGCCGGGCACAGCACGCTGAAGGGCTACGTCGTTGGCTTCGTTCTGTCGCTGGTCCTGACCGCGATCCCGTTCTGGCTGGTCATGGGCAAGGTGCTCGCCACGTCCAGCCTCACGGCCGTCGCCATCCTCGCGTTCGCGGTCGTGCAGATCGTCGTGCACATGGTCTACTTCCTGCACATGAACGCAAAATCCGAAGGTGGATGGACGATCCTGGCGCTGATCTTCACGCTCGTGCTCGTGGTCATCACGCTGAGCGGCTCACTGTGGGTGATGTACCACCTCAACCACAACATGATGCCGGCGTCGATGCACGAAGTGCGCAACATGCCCTGAGGCCGGCAGGCCGCGCTTCGGCCGTGTCCCGCGTTGCTGCGCAGGCCCCGAGCGGCCGCGGTCCGCGCTCGGCGGGCGTCTTGGCGGCGCTCGCCCTCGCCGCCCTTCTCGCTTTTTCGACCTTGGTAGCGCTCGGCAGCTGGCAGGTCCAGCGGCGTGCCTGGAAAGCCGCGCTGATCACGCGCATCGAGCAGCGCGTCCATGCCCCGGCCGTCGAGGCGCCGGAGCGTGAACGCTGGCCGCTCGTCAGCGCCGAGGGCGACGAATACCGCCACGTGCGCGTGACCGGCCACTTCCTCCACGACCGGGAAACGCAGGTGCAGGCCGCCACCGTGCTCGGCGCCGGCCACTGGGTGCTGACACCGCTGCAACGGACCGACGGCACGGTGGTACTCGTCAACCGCGGTTTCGTGCCCCCCGGGCGGCGCGACCGGCCATCGCGCAGCGCCGCCGGGCCGGTCGACGAATCCACCGTGACCGGCCTGCTGCGGCCGAGCGAGCCGGGCGGCGGTTTCCTGCGTCGCAACGACGTGGCGGCCGAGCGCTGGACGTCACGCGACGTCGAGGCCATCGCCGCGGCGCGCGGGCTGGCGAATGTTGCGCCCTATTTCATCGATGCCGAGGCGGCCCCGGCGGTGGCTGGCAGCGGCAACCCGACCGAGGACGGCGCGCCGGTCGGCGGACTGACGGTGATCGCCTTCGCCGACAACCACCTGGCCTATGCATTCACCTGGTATGCGCTGGCATTGATGGTCGCCGGCGCCGCGTGGCTGGTCGGCCGCGACGAATGGCGACTGCGGCAGGGCCATCGCGGAGAACGGCGCCTCGACCCAGAAGCTGCAGGGGGCGGCGGTGCGGCGCGAAACTGACCCGGTGGTGCCTGGCAGCCGCGCGGTGCGCTCCAGCGCCGCGATCGTGGACACGTCCACGGGGCTCAACAACGTCCGGCAGCTCATCCAGCTGCGCTGGATCGCGGTGATGGGCCAGATCGCGACGATCGCGGTCGTGCATTTCGGCTTCGGCATCCAGCTGCCGCTCGGGCCGATGTCGGCCACGCTGGCCTGCCTGGTGGCTTTCAACATCGCGAGCCAGGCACGCTGGCGCACGCGACAGCGGGTCGCCAACCGCGAGCTGTTCGTTGCGCTGCTGGTCGACGTCGGCACGCTCACCGCCCAGCTCTACCTGAGCGGCGGTGCGACCAACCCCTTTGTCTTCCTCTACCTGCTGCAGGTCATTCTCGGTGCGGTGCTGCTCAAGCCGTGGTCCACCTGGACGCTGGTCGCGATCACCGGCGCGTGCTTCGCCGGTCTGACGCTGTTCTACCGCCCCTTGCCGCTGCCGCCAGATCACGGCAGCGGCCTCGCCAGCCCGTACATCCAGGGCCTGCTGATCTGCTTTGCGCTCAACGCGGCCCTGCTGGTGATCTTCGTCACGCGCATCGAGCGCAACCTGCGCAAGCGCGATGCCCGCCTGGCCGACCTGCGCCAGCGCGCGGCGGAGGAAGAGCACATCGTCCGCATGGGTCTGCTGGCTTCGGGTGCGGCCCACGAGCTGGGCACACCGCTGTCCACGCTGTCCGTCATCCTCGGGGACTGGCAGCATCTGCCGCACTTCAGCTCCGACCCGGAACTGCTTGCCGAAGTCTGCGAGATGCAGTCGCAGATCGAGCGCTGCAAGGCGATCGTGACCGGCATCCTGCTGTCGGCCGGCGAGGCACGCGGCGAGGCTCCGGTCGCAACGACGGTCGGCCGCTTCCTCGACGAGTTGGTGGAGGAATGGCGCGCGACGCGCCCGGCGGCGGGGACCTTCACCTACGCCAATCGCTTCGGCGAGGACCTGACGATCGTCTCCGACCCGGCGCTCAAGCAGACGATCCACAACGTGCTCGACAATGCGCTCGAGGCGTCACCGCGCTGGATCGGCCTGGAAGCCTCGCGCGATGGCGACATCCTGGTCTTGACGGTGCTCGACGCGGGCCCCGGATTTGCCCCGGAGATGCTGGCACAGTTCGGCAAGCCCTACCAGTCGAGCAAGGGGCGCCCCGGTGGCGGCCTGGGGCTCTTTCTGGTGGTCAACGTCGCGCGCACGCTGGGCGGCAGCGTGACGGCCGGCAACCGGCCCAACGGCGGCGGCGTCGTCGCGATCCGACTGCCGCTGTCGGCGATCACTTTCGATGAACCGCAAGACCATGGAGACTGAGCGCCTGCTGCTGATCGCCGAGGACGACGCCTCGTTCGCACGGACGCTGAGCCGCTCGTTCGAACGGCGTGGCTACACGGTGCTGCTGGCGGCGGACCTGGCGGCCGTCAGCACGCTGCTGCAGGGCCGTTCGCCCGGTTACGCGGTCGTGGACCTCAAGCTCGCCGGCGGCACGTCCGGACTGGCCTGCGTGCAGGCGCTGCACGCCCATGATCCCGACATGCTGATCGTGGTACTCACCGGCTACGCCAGCATCGCCACGGCGGTCGAGGCCATCAAGCTCGGCGCCTGTCACTACCTCGCGAAGCCGTCCAACACCGACGACATCGAGGCCGCCTTCAGCCGCGCCGAGGGCAATGCAGCGATCGGCCTGACCGAGCGACCCACGTCGATCAAGACGCTCGAATGGGAGCGCATCCACGAGACGCTGGCCGACACCGGCTTCAATATTTCCGAGACCGCCCGACGGCTCGGCATGCACCGGCGCACGCTGGCGCGCAAGCTCGAGAAGCAGCGCGTCAAGTGAGCGGCCAGCTGCCCAGCACCTCGTGCTGCGACAGGCCCACGTGGCTGACCACCAGATCGAACGAGCGGGCATGGAAGCCGACCGGCGGGATCGCATGGCGGGCCACGGCGCGGTGGTGGTCGTAGTGCAGGGTCATGTGGGGTTCGAAACGATGCTCCGGCCGGAACCCGGCATCCGCCATCGCGCACGCGAGCGCGAGACGCAGACCGCGCACCGGCTCGACACCCGTCCCGCCGAGCAGGACGTAGGGCCCGGCCGCCCCGAACGTCATCGCGTGGTCGAACACGACGTCGAACGCCGCGAAGCGCACGGTCGCCGCGGCATGGCGCGCCGCCGTGAGGGCCGTCTCGTCGACGTCGTGTCCGACCAGATCGAGCGTGACATGCAGTCGCCGAGCCGCGATCGAACGGCCGGTCAGCCCATGAGCAGCGGTCAGCTCGGCGGCGTGCGCCGCAATGCGCCGCGCATCGTCAGGTGCCGGCCGCAGCGCAAAGAAGCAGGTCAGGGTCGACGACGGTCCCGGGCCGGCCTGACCGGAGGCGCCGCCGCGCGGGCCGGACGGCGCCGGCGAGGCCGCCGGGGACTCGAAAAGCGAGGACTGCCGTTCCATGCGGTTTTATACCGCGCCGGATCGGCGCCCCGCGCTCATTCCCACTCAATTGTCAATGGTCGGTCGCGGCTCAGAGTGAAAACTCGCTGTGCGCCGTCCGAGAAATGGCACCGTACCGACAAATTTACCGTCGCGTTCGAGAGCGCCTCAGAGGGCTCTTTGCTCTCGATCTCACTCAGAGATGGTTCGCTACAGCGATTGGAGTGCGAAATGGGCATGTCCTGCAACGCAATGACGGTATCGACGGCTTGCTCCAGGGGGCGGAGACGGTATTCAAGAGCAGTCTGACGGTATCAGGACCTCCCCTGGTCGTGAGCCGAGCGCTTCACCGGTCGGTGGACCACGATGCATCCAGCTGCTGTCTGTTAATCCGTAGGTCCCTGGTTCGAGCCCAGGTCGGGGAGCCAAGAAAAGCCAGTCAGATCAAGGCCTTGCAGCGATGCAAGGCCTTTGTCTTAGTGGGTCACGTCCACGGATATTGGAAGAATATTGGAAGCGTTCCAATATCCAGCAGTTGAGGCGCCTACCGGTCTGATGCCTGATGGTGGAGGAAAACGGGGGAGCCACATGCGCCGTCACGTGAGGAGGCTCGCGCTTTGGCGTTCACGATTTCTGACCCACCCTTCCTCGCGCCGGGCGCCTGCTTGCTGACCAGCGCCGTCCACTCCCTTCTTGCTCCTCGCATCACGTCGACGCGATGTAACACAAGTCTGCACTGCGGACTGGGCTCCGGCCCCCTAAAAAGCGATACCGCGTTTACCCGCTCCCACAACTGCGTGCTACATCTTTTGCGTAGCAGATGCTACCTTTGGTTTCCGACGGGAACCCCTCTCTCTGAGAGCAAAAAGATGACGTACGTACTGGGCATTTCTGCCTTCTACCATGATGCGGCAGCCGTCTTGGTGCGAGACGGCGAGATCGTGGCGGCGGCGCAGGAAGAGCGCTTTTCGCGCAAGAAGCACGATCCGAGATTTCCCGCACGAGCGATCAATTACTGTCTTGGCGAAGCGTTCATCGATCCGGCCGAATTGGCTGCGGTCGCGTTTTACGACAATCCGCGGCTCACGTTTGATCGCGTGACCAAGAACGCGGTCACGGTCGCGCCGGCCGGACGCGACCAGTTCGTGGCCGCGTGCCGCACACTGCTGGGCACGAAGGCCTGTCTCGCCGACGCGCTCGAATCATGTCTCGGGCATGCCCCGCGGCTGCTCGTCACGCCGCATCACATGGCGCATGCCGCAAGCTGTTTTTATCCATCGTCCTTCGAGAACGCGACGATTCTGACGATCGACGGCGTTGGCGAATGGGCGACTTGCACGATCGGCGCGGGCACTGGATCCCACGTCGACCTGCTCGAGGAAATTCGCTATCCGCATTCCCTTGGCCTGCTTTACAGCGCATTCACCTACTACTGCGGCTTCAAGGTGAACTCCGGTGAATACAAGTTGATGGGACTTGCGCCGTATGGTGAACCGCGCTTTGCCCAGCGCATTCGCGACGAGTTGGTGGACGTCAAGGAAGACGGTTCGTTCCGACTGAACACCGAGGCGTTCGGCTATCTCGATTCACCCTTCATGACCAACGCGCGCTTCGATGAACTCTTCGGCGGACCGGCGCGCGCCGCGGACACCATGATCACGCGGCGCGAGATGGACCTCGCGGCGTCGATCCAGCAGGTGGCGGAAGAGATCGTGCTCAAGTTGGTTAAGCACGCCGTCGCGCTCACCGGCCATCGTTCGCTGGTCATGGCTGGCGGTGTCGCGCTCAACTGCGTTGCCAATGGACGAGTGTTGCGCGAATCGGGTCTAGACGGTTTGTTCGTACAGCCGGCCGCCGGTGATGCCGGCGGCGCGCTGGGCGCGGCATTGCTGGCTTCGCACGAGTTGTTCGGGGCGCCGCGTGTCGTCACTCCCCGCCGCGACTCACTCCGAGGCAGCTACCTCGGCCCCGCATTCTCGACCGACGAGGTCGAAGACTTCGTGGATCGCAACGAAGCGCCCAGCCACCATGTGCCGAATGCCGATGATCGGGCGCGGCGTGTTGCCGATGCGCTGGCGGACGGAAACGTCGTCGGGTTCTTCAGCGGGCGGATGGAATTCGGGCCGCGTTCGCTGGGGTCGCGTTCGATTCTGGGTGATCCGCGCAACCCCGACATGCAAAGCCGCATGAATCTCAAGATCAAGTTCCGTGAGAGCTTCCGGCCATTCGCTCCGGCCGTATTGGCCGAACACGCGGCCGACTACTTTGCAATCGACAGCAAGAGTCCGTACATGCTGGTGACGGCGCCGGTGAAATCCTCGCGGCAGCGGGCAATGGCGCACGCGGTTACCGAGGGCGACGACATGTTGTCGATCCTGAACCAGCCCCGCAGCGACATTCCAGCGGTCACCCACGTGGACTACAGCGCGCGCGTCCAGACGGTGGATGGCGACGCCGATCCCGGCTTCCGTCGACTGCTTACCGCATTCCACGAAAAGACCGGATGCGCAGTGCTCGTGAACACCTCGTTCAACGTGCGCGGTGAGCCGATCGTGTGCACGCCGCAGGATGCCTACCGCTGCTTCATGCGCACCGGCATGGATCTGCTGGTGCTCGAAGACCGGCTGCTGTGGAAACACGAGCAGCCTGCCTTGCCCACTGATGACAAATGGAAGAACGAGTATGAGCCAGACTGAATCCGCAAAATTGTCGGGCGCCCTTTTCGACGACGTGCTCGTTCCACTCGCCGAAGCACGACGCACCAGCGGAGCGCCGCCGTATTTCCCGCCGTGGAAGGACGCGACGGTGTCGAGCTACTTCGTGCGCTCGGAAGTCACCCGCTTGACGTCGACGGACTTCGAGTTTCCCGGTGATGGCTACGCCGAAGGGCTGGTCGATTCTCTCGAGGCCTGGTGGCGAGAACACGGCGACCGCGAACTGGCCGTCGCCGCGCCGCGTCTCAAGGCAGTGGCAAACGCGTTGCGCAGCGAAGCCGTCCAGGACGACGGCAGCGTCGACATCTTCTGCTACACGCTGTTCTGAGATCCGGGGCACAACATGGCGGCGCCCTATGACGAGATCGAAGCCGATATGTGGCGGTGGATGCGGGAATTCGTGTCGGTCAAGAACGAGTTCTACGGCGCCAAGTTTCCGCCCTGTCCATTCGCGCAGAAAGCCCTGCTCACACAAACGGTGGACGTCGCCGTCTGGCAGAGCGGCGACGTGCGGCGCTTTATCCGCGAATGTGCACTCGACATGCGCGACTCACCCAAGTTGACGACACGCGTGATGGCGTTCCCCCCGCGCGTCCAAATGGCGTGGGGCATCAACGATTTCGTTGAAGCGCTCAATCGCGAAGTCATCAAAGACAACGTGTTTCTGAATACGGGCGTCGCGAAGACCAGTATCAGCAAGTATCCTGGATCGGGCGGGCTACCCTATTTCATGGTCGTGGCCAACAGTCTCGAGCCGGTGCTCAAGGGCGCAGAAGCGCTGCAGAAAACGGACTACTACAAGGAATGGCCCGCCGGCCACTACGAAATAGTCGTCGAACGCCGCGAGCGCATGGCGAAGCGGTACGGCAAGCACACGGAGCCAGACCATCTCTAAGTCACTGATGCGATATCACCCGGGCATCGGCTATACCTACATGCCGAATGCGAAGTTGCGGGTGCAGGGGGCACACGGCGGCTATCTCGTACGGACGAACGCGGCTGGATATAGGTCCGAGCGCGAGTTCGTGCCCGACAAGCGCCCCGACGTCTTCCGGGTGATGCTGTTCGGCGATTCACAAACGGCGGGCGACGGCACGTCCAACGCGTTTCGCTATAGCGATCTGCTGGAGCGCGCGGTGCCGAATCTCGAGGTCTACAACTATGCGCTCTCCGGCACCGCCACCGATCAGCAGTTTCTCGCCTTCAAGGAAAATGCATCGGTCCAGCACGACCTGATCGTTATTGGGCTGTTCGTGGAGAATATTCGGCGCGTGTCTCGCCGCATTATCAAAGCGCGCGATGTAACTGGCGAGGAATACTTGCGCCCCAAGCCGTACTACGAGTTGGAGCACGACCAGTTGGTATTGCACAACGTGCCAGTGCCCCCGCAGACGTGGACCGAAGAGACGCTACCCAGAGAACTGCTGCCCCATGTCTACGCGTTTGGAGAGGAGAATTCATTCTTCAAAAGCCCGTCAACGCAGCATGCGTCGGTGATCAAGCGGCTGGTTCCGGCGGGTCCGGTGCGAAGCGCGCTGAAGGCATTGGTGTCACCTTTCCGGAAGTGGAACCCCTTGCCCGACTATGACTCGCCTCAAAAGCCAGGGTGGTTGCTGCTCCGCAAAATACTCGCGGCGTGGATCGCAGAGAGCAAGGTGCCTGTCCTGGTGGTACCGTTGCCGCACGACTCGTCGTTCACCGGCTTGAGCGATCCGAGCAGCTATCAGGCCCGTTTTCGCGAGCTGGCGCGGGACACCGGATGCCGCGTATTCGACCCCCTCCCGGACCTGATGAAACTCGACGATCCGGCTCGAGCTGCCTTGTGGTCAACCGACTACGGGCACTTCTCGGTACAGGGACACGAAGCGATAGCGCGCCTGCTGACCCCGGTGGTGCGGCAGTTCATGTCCGGACGTGCGCAGACGTGACGGTAGGTGTTGAGGTGCGCAAACCCTGGGAGTGGATGAACTGGGGGAGTCCGTTCAGAACGTTGAGAGCTCGGGTGACCTGAATCCCGGGAAGCGCTGCCGGAAGTGCTCCTCGAGTCGGCCATCTAGAAGTTCGACGCGGACCTGCAGCATGAAGTGCGCTGACTTGCGCCGCGAGTTCGGCCTCTAGCCGCGCTACTTCCGAGCGTCTTCTGCCTTCTTGGCATCGGTCCGGTAGCGCGCCCGCGGTCCCCACAGCCTCTTTCAGGGCCCGATCTCTACACAGCACGTGGAGTGTTTTGCGTGGCGGCGCCGGCACCGGCACGACTCATCGAGCGGGGCAAGTTCGGGATCTCGGTGTGGACCAGCGTGCTGCTGGATAAGTTTCTCTACGGCCGCCCGAGTCATTGCCTGCTGCAGGATCTGGGTGACCGTGGACTGCAGATGTCGCCGGCTGGCACGTGTTCAACTGTCGACGTTTATTCCGACAGCCTACGGTGAACAACACGCCGCTGCCGACAACATGAAACCCAACGCTTTTTCGCTTCCAATATCCAGCGGTTCGGATCATCCCTTCCCAGGCCTTGCTGAAGTGAAACGGACAAGAAATATTGGAAGCGCCACCCCCCGAAGTGAGCATTCATGCGGGTTGGCGGGCAGATCGAGCGGTAGCCTGTCAATCCGTAGGTCCCTGGTTCGAGCCCAGGTCGGGGAGCCAAGATAGACAAGAGTCAGCGGGTTTGCGCCTGCTGACTTTTTTGCTTTTTGGGATTGACTGGTGCCAGTCTGGTGCCAGTCTGGTGCCAGTTTTGCGGCGATTGAATCTTTGCCACTGCGGCAAGAGATGCATTGTGTGTGAACAGCGACGACATCCTTGAAAGACACTTGCTCGCCGCAGGCCTGCCAGCCTAGGCGTCCGGATACCGTCAGGACGCCTGGGGCGCCTCTGGATCGAGTGGAACGTCGTGGGACGCTAAATCCTTGTCCCTACAGCGAAATCGGGTTGTCTTGGGATGCTCGGAAACACCGTGGGACGATGTTGGCTCATTCCCACTCGATCGTTGCAGGCGGTTTCGACGAAACGTCGTAGGTCACGCGGTTGATGCCGCGCACCTCGTTGATGATGCGGCCCGACGTGCGCTTGAGCAGCGCATACGGCAGTTCGGCCCAGTCGGCGGTCATGAAGTCGCTGGTCTGCACCGCGCGCAGCGCCACCACGTAGTCGTAGGTGCGGCCGTCACCCATCACGCCCACGCTCTTGACCGGCAGGAAGACCACGAAGGCCTGGCTGGTGAGCGCGTACCAGGTCTTGCCGGTCGCCGGGTCGACGGTGTTGCGCAGTTCCTCGATGAAGATCGCGTCCGCGCGGCGCAGCAGGTCGGCGTAGTCCTTCCTGACCTCGCCGAGGATGCGCACGCCCAGGCCGGGGCCCGGGAACGGGTGGCGGTAGACCATGTCCGGCGGCAGGCCGAGTGCGACGCCGAGCTCGCGCACCTCGTCCTTGAACAGCTCGCGCAGCGGCTCGAGCAGCTTCAGGCCCAGCGTCTCGGGCAGGCCACCGACGTTGTGGTGGCTCTTGATGGTGGTGGCCTTCTTGCTCGCACCGCCCGACTCGATCACGTCGGGGTAGATCGTGCCCTGCGCCAGCCACTTGGCGGACTCGAGCTTCTTCGCCTCGGCCTGGAAGACCTCGACGAACTCGCGGCCGATGATCTTGCGCTTGGCCTCGGGGTCGCTGACGCCGGCCAGGTGGCCGAGGAACTGCTCTGCCGCGTCGACGTGCACGACCTTGGCATGCAGCCGGCCGGCGAACATCTCCATCACCATCGCGCCCTCGTTCAGGCGCAGCAGGCCGTGGTCGACGAACACGCAGGTGAGCTGGTCGCCGATCGCGCAGTGGATCAGCGCCGCTGCGACGCTGGAGTCGACGCCGCCGGACAACCCCAGGATCACCTCCTCGTCGCCCACCTGCTCGCGGATCCGCGCCACCGCCTCGGCGATGTAGTCCCTCATCACCCAGTCGGGCTTGGCCTTCGCGATCTCGAGCACGAAGCGCTCCAGCAGCGCGCGGCCCTGCACCGTGTGCGTGACCTCGGGGTGGAACTGCAGCGCGTAGTAGCCGCGCGACTCGTCGGCGATGCCGGCGATCGGGCAGCTCGGCGTGCTGGCCATCAGCTTGAAGCCGGGCGGCAGCTTGGTGACCTTGTCGCCGTGGCTCATCCACACCTTGAGCATGCCGTGGCCTTCGGCGGTGCTGAAGTCCTCGATGCCGTCGAGCAGCTTCGTGTGGCCGTGGGCCCGCACCTCGGCGTAGCCGAACTCGCGGTGCGCACTGGCTTCGACCTCGCCGCCCTGCTGCACCACCATCGTGAACATGCCGTAGCAGATGCCCAGCACCGGCACGCCCAGCTCCCACACCGCCTGCGGCGCGCGCAGGTCGTGTGCCTCGTAGGTGCTGGCGTGGCTGCCCGACAGGATGATGCCCCTGGGTGCGAACTCGCGGATGAACGCGTCCGACACGTCGTTCGGATGGATCTCGCAGTACACCTGCGCCTCGCGCACGCGCCGCGCGATCAGCTGCGTGACCTGGGAGCCGAAGTCGAGGATGAGGATCTTGTCGTGCATGGTGAAAGGCTCGAAACGGTTCAGACAGGAGACTCGGTCGCGATGGCCGCGGCGCGCCGGCTGCGCTGCGCGCGGAAATGCCGCAGCGCCAGCAGCATGGCCGTCGCCTGCAGCGCGGCGCAGAAGTAGTAGGGCGTGCCGATGCGCCAGTCGCCCTGCGGCAAATGCGACACCATGCCGAGCAGTGGTGCGCCGATCAGCGGCGCGACCACGGCCATCAGGCTGTTGAGCGAGGACACGGCCCCCATCGTCTGGCCTTGGGTGCGCGGATCGGCGGCATTCGAGACGATGCTCTGAAGACAGGCCGTGACACCGAAGCCGAGCACATTGCAGCCGATCACGGCATACATCATCCAGCCCTCGGTCGCCAGGCCCCAACACAGGTAGGCGAGGCTCGACGACACCAGCCCGGTCACCGCGAGCCGCTGGGCGCTGAAGCGCTTGAGCAGCCGGCCGAGCAGCATGCCCTGCACCAGCGCCGACATCATCCCCACGGCGAACAGCGACCAGCCGTTCTGCAGCGGCCCCCAGCCGAACTTGAAGGTCGTGTAGAGCACCCAGGTGATGTGCAGCATGAACTGCACCAGGCCCGACAAGGCCAGCACCGCCACCAGCGAACCGACGCCTTTCAGCTCGGCCAGCCCCTTCAGGGCGCTGAAGGGATTGGCGCGCCGCCAGTCGATCTCCCGGCGGCGCTCGGCGGGCAGCGACTCGGGCAACACGAACCAGCCGTACAGGCAGTTCAGCAGCGCCAGGCTGCCTGCCACGTAGAACGGCAGGCGCAGGTCGATGGCCCCGAGCAGGCCGCCGATCACCGGCCCGAGGATGAAGCCGAGGCCGAACATCGCGCCCAGCAGGCCGAAGCGCCGTGCACGCTGCTCGGGTGGCGTGATGTCGGCCACGTAGGCGTTGGCCACCGCGGCATTGGCCTGCATCGCCCCGCCGACCAGGCGCACCGCGATCAGCATCCACAGCGCCGTCGACAGCGCCGTGAAGAAGAAGTTGAGCGCCAGGCCGCAGAAGCCGATCAGCAACACCGGACGGCGGCCATAGCGGTCGGACAGCGCACCGAGGATCGGCGAGCCGAAGAAGTTCGCGAACGCGAAGGCAAAGGTGACCACGCCGAACCAGAACGCCGTGTCGACCTGCGAGCCGGTGAAACTGCCGACGAGCAAGGGCAGCACCGGGATGATCAGGCCGATCGACACCATGTCGATCAGCACCGTGATCAGGATGAAGGGCATGGCCGCTACACGGGCCCGCGGCGGGGAGGTCATCGGCTCGGTCTTTCCGGCCCGCCGCCAGGGCGGGCGCCACGGCACGGCGCGCCAGAGGCGAGCCGCGATGGCGGTTCAGTCGGCGCGGTAATTCGGCGCTTCCTTGGTGATCTGCACGTCGTGCACGTGACTTTCGCGGATGCCGGCCGAGGTGATCTCGACGAACTCGGCGCGCTCGTGCATCTCGTCCACCGTGGCGCAACCGCAGTAGCCCATCGAGGCGCGCAGGCCGCCGGCCATCTGGAACAGGATCGCGATCACCGAGCCCTTGTAAGGCACGCGGCCCTCGATGCCTTCGGGCACCAGCTTGTCGGCGTTCGGGTTGGCGCCGGTGTTGTCCTGGAAGTAGCGGTCGGCACTGCCTTCCTGCATGGCGCCGATCGAGCCCATGCCGCGGTAGCTCTTGTAGCTGCGCCCCTGGTACAGCACGATCTCGCCCGGCGACTCTTCGGTGCCGGCGAACATGCCGCCCATCATCACGGTGCTGGCCCCGGCGGCCAGGGCCTTGGCGATGTCGCCGGAGTAGCGGACGCCGCCGTCGGCGATCAGCGGCACGCCGCTGCCCTTCAGCGCGGTGGCGACATTGTCGATCGCGGTGATCTGCGGCACGCCGACGCCGGCGACGATGCGGGTGGTGCAGATCGACCCCGGCCCGATGCCGACCTTCACGCCATCGGCGCCGGCCTCGACCAGCGCCAGCGCCGCGCCGCCAGTGGCGATGTTGCCGCCGATCACGTCGACCTGCGGATAGTGGCTCTTGACCCAGCGCACCCGCTCGATCACGCCCTTGCTGTGGCCGTGGGCGGTGTCGACGACGATCACGTCGACACCGGCCTTCACCAGCGCCTCGACACGCTCCTCGGTGCCCTCGCCGACGCCGACCGCGGCACCGACGCGCAGCTTGCCCTGGGCGTCGCGCGCGGCGTTCGGGAAGTTGGTCTGCTTGGTGATGTCCTTGACGGTGAACAGACCGCGCAGTTCGTTGGCGGCATTCACCACCGCCACGCGCTCGAGCTTGTGGCGGTGCATCAGCGCCTTGGCTTCCTCGAGCGTCGCGCCCTCCTTCACCGAGATGAGCCGCTCGCGCGGCGTCATGATCTCGCGCACCGGCGCATCGAGCCGGGTCTCGAAGCGCAGGTCCCGGCCGGTGACGATGCCGACCACCTTGCCGTCATCGACCACCGGGAAGCCCGAAATGCCGTGCTGGCGGGACAGCTCGATCACGTCACGCACCCGCACGCCGGACGAGATGGTGATCGGGTCGCGCAACAGGCCCGACTCGTAGCGCTTGACGCGCGAGACTTCGGCGGCCTGCTGCTTGGGGCTGAGGTTCTTGTGGACGATGCCGATACCGCCCTCCTGCGCCAGCGCGATCGCGAGGCGGGCCTCGGTCACGGTGTCCATCGCGGCGGACGCCAGCGGCAGGTTCAGCGTGATGTTGCGAGACAGGCGCGTCGCCAGGCTGGTATCGCGTGGCAGGACCTGGGAGAAGGCGGGCACCAGCAACACATCGTCGAAGGTGAGTGCTTTGCCGAGAAGGCGCATGGGAAAAGCTCCAGTCGCAAAAGCAAATTATACGGAGGCAGGCGTCTGCGGCGCGCCGGCGTGCGGAATGCACGCTTGCCGCGGCTGCCTTGCCCGCAGCGCACCGCCGCGGCGGCCAACCACGAGGCGGCCGCTAAACTTGCGGCATGACCGCAAACTCCTCACGCTGGCTCGGTGCCTTGCTCAGCGCCTGCGCGCTCGTTGTCTGCCTGCCGGCCCAGGCGCAGTGGAAGTGGCGCGACACGCGCGGCCAGATCCAGTACAGCGACCTGCCGCCACCTGCCGGCACACCCGCGAAGGACATCCTGCAGCGGCCCTACGTCGCCGCCCCGATGGTCACCCAGGCCGCCAGTGCGGCCTCCGCGCCGGCCGCCGCGGCCAGCGCCACCGACCCGACGCTCGAAGCCAAGCGCAAGCAGGCCGAGCAGGAGGACGCCGCCAAACGCCACGCCGACGAGGCCCGCGTGGCACAGCAGAAGGCGCAAAACTGTGACCGGGCCAGAGCCTACATGCGCTCGCTCGACAGTGGCCAGCGCATCGCCCGCACCAACGACAAGGGCGAGCGCGAGATCCTCGACGATGCGGCGCGCGCCCACGAAGTCGAGCAGACCCGCCAGACCATGGCGAGCGAGTGCCGCTGAGCAGCCGCTCCGCTCAGCGAACGGGCTTGCGGGCTCCCTGTCGTTCGCTCTGGCGGCGGTAGCGCAGGCGCCGGGCTTCCTTCGGATCCACCGTCAGCGGACGGTACAGTTCGACGCGATCGCCATCGCGCAGCAGTTCACCCGGCGGGCACAAGCGCCCCCACAGGCCAAGCCGCTGCACCGTCAGATCGATCGCCGGGTAGCGCTGCAGCAAGCCGCTCGCCTGCAGGGCTTGCAAGGCGGTGCTGCCTTCGACCAGCGTCAACTCGACGCGGTCGACCGTCCGCCCGAGCGGGCTGTAGACAACCTCCACGCGCACCGGTCGGTCTTCAGCGGGGTCCATGCACCTGCTCTGCCCGCCTGACGAAGGAGTCCACCAGGGTGCCGGCGATGCGGTCGAACACCGGGCTGATCACGGCCTCGAGCGCCTTGCTGCTGAATGCGTAGCGCAGGTCGAACTCGACGCGGCAGGCTCGCGGTGCATCGCCGCCATCGGCCGGTGCGCCCAGGGTGACGAATTGCCAGATGCCCTCGAGCTGCGAGAACGGCCCGTCGACCAGCGAGACGACGACCGACTGGCCGGGTATGTGGGCGTTGCGCGTGGTGAACGCGTGGCGCACGCCGTGGTAGGCCAGGTGCAAGCGGGCTGTCATGCTCCCCTCCTGCGATTCGAGCACCTCGGTGCGTTCGCACCACGGCAGGAACTTCGGATAGTCGGGCACGGCGGTGACGAGGTCGTACATCTCGCGCGCCGAGTACCACAGCAGAACTGACTTTTTCACGTGCTTCATAGAATGATGAGATTCTATTGAGGGGCTTCATGGCCATCGCAGACAACAAGAAGGCCCGCTTCAACTACACCATCGAGGAGCAGTTCGAGGCCGGCATGGTGCTCGAAGGCTGGGAGGTCAAGGCCATCCGCGCCGGCCAGGTGCAGCTGACCGACGGCTACGTCGTCATCAAGGACGGCGAGCTGTTCCTGATCGGCTGCCGCATCAACCCGCTCAACACCGCATCGACCCACGTCCATCCGCAGGCCGACCGGACCAAGAAGCTGCTGATGAAGAAGGACGAGATCCGTCGTCTGGTCGGCAAGGTCGAGCAGAAGGGCTACACGCTCGTGCCGCTGAACCTGCACTACAAGGGCGGACGCGTGAAGGCCGACGTCGCCCTCGCCAAGGGCAAGGACCTGCACGACAAGCGCGAGACCGAGAAGAAGCGCGACTGGGAGCGGGAGAAAGGCCAGCTGATGCGGCACAAGATCAGCAGCCCCCGCAAGGACGCCTGAGCGCCGCGCACCGTCCAGGCCTCAGACCTGTAGCGCTGCCAGGGCCTGCTCCAGGTCGGCCTGCAGGTCCTCCACGGCCTCCAGCCCGACCGAGAAGCGCACCAGCGTGCCCTGCCCCGCCGCCGCGGGCCCGCGCAGCGCGGCCAGGTCGTAGGGCACCGCCAGGCTCATCGGGCCGCCCCACGAATAGCCGATCTTGAACAGCCGGAGCGCATCGACGAAGGCGTCGACCTGTGGCGCCGTGTAGCGCGCATCGAACACCACCGAGAACAGCCCCGCCGCGGCGCGGCAGCTGCCGGCCCAGTGCGCGTGGCCGGGCGCCCCGGCCAGCGCCGGGTGCAGCACCTGGGCGACCTCGGGCCGCGTCTGCCACCACGCCGCCAGGCGGCGCGCGGCAGCGTCGTGCGCGGCGTAGCGCAGCGCCAGCGTCGGCAGCGAGCGCAGCACGAACTCCACGTCGTTCGCGCCGACCCCCAGGCCCAGGCGCATGTGCGTCATCTTCAGGCGCTGGTGCAGGGCCTCGTCGCGCGTGGTCACCGAGCCCATCAGCAGGTCGGCGCCACCCGAGGGGTACTTGGTCAGCGCATGCATCGAAATGTCGACACCTTGCTCGAAGGGCGCGAAGGCGACGCCCGCGCCCCAGGTGTTGTCGAGCGCGGTCGTCACGCCGCGCGCCCGGCAGGCGGCCACCAGGCCGGCCAGGTCGGGGAACTCCATCGTCACCGAACCCGCCGCCTCGAGCCAGACGAGCCGCGTCTGCGGCCCGATCATCGCGGCCAATCCAGCGGCATCCAGCGGATCGTACAGCCGGTGCGTGACACCGAGGCGCGCCAGCTCCTGCCGCGCCAGCTCCTTGCCCGGGCCGTAGGCATTGGCCGGCAGCAGCACCTCGTCGCCCGCCTTCAGCAGGGCCAGGTCCACCAGCACGATCGCCGCGAGGCCACTGGGCGCCAGCAGGGTCTGCCGCCCGCCTTCGAGCGTCGCGATGCGTTCCTCGAGCATGAAGGTGGTCGGCGTGCCGTGCAGTCCGTAGGTGTAGCCGGTCTTCTCCTTCCAGCTGCGCGCGCGCAAGGCCGCCACGTTGCGGAAGATCACCGTCGAGGCCTTGTGCACCGCCGGCGGCACCGCGCTGAAGCCGGCCGGCGGCTCGTAAGGATGGTGGATCAGGCCTGTGGTGAGCGGATCGTCGCCGCGGCGCTCGTCGCTCATGCCGTACTCACGTCGGCTGCCCGACGAGATCGTGGCCCTGCGTGCCGACGATGCGCGCGCGGGTGAACTCGCCGACGCGCAGCTGCTTCGAGGCCTTCAGCGGCGCCAGCAGGTGCACGACGCCGTCGATCTCGGGCGCGTCGGCATAGCTGCGGCCGCGGCCGCCCTTCTTGCCGAGCGCCGGCGCGGCATCGATCAGCACCTGCATCTCGGCCCCGACGCGCTCGCGCAGCTTCTCGGCCGACACCGCCTCGGCCACCGCCATGAAGCGGGCCCGGCGCTCCTCGCGCACGGCCTCGGGCAAGGCACCGGCGAGTTCGTTCGCGCTGGCGCCTTCGACCGGGGAATAGGCAAAGCAACCGGCCCGGTCGATGCGGGCCTCGCGCATGAAGTCGAGCAGGTGCTCGAACTCGGATTCGGTCTCGCCGGGGAAGCCGGCGATGAAGGTGGAGCGCACCACGATCTGCGGGCAGGCCTCGCGCCAGCGCTGCAGGCGCTCCAGGTTCTTCTCGCCGTTGGCGGGGCGCTTCATGCGCTTGAGCACGTCGGGGTGGGCGTGCTGGAACGGCACGTCGAGGTAGGGCAGCACGCGGCCGGCCGCCATCAGCGGCAGGATCTCGTCGACATGCGGGTAGGGGTAGACGTAGTGCAGCCGCACCCAGGCGCCATGGGGTTCGGCGAGTTCGCCCAGGCGCTCGACCAGCTCGGTCATGCGCGTCTTGACCGGCTTGCCGTCCCAGAAGCCGGTGCGGTACTTCACGTCGACGCCGTAAGCCGAGGTGTCCTGGCTGATCACCAGCAGCTCCTTCACGCCCGACTCGAACAGCGCGCGCGCTTCGTTCAGCACATCGCCGATCGGCCGCGACACCAGGTCGCCGCGCATGCTGGGGATGATGCAGAAGCTGCAGCGGTGGTTGCAGCCCTCGCTGATCTTCAGGTAGGCGTAGTGCCTGGGCGTGAGCTTCACGCCGTAGGCCGGCACCAGGTCGACGAAGGGGTCGTGCGGCTTGGGCACGTGCACGTGCACCGCGTCCATCACCTCCTGCGTCGCGTGCGGCCCGGTCACGGCCAGCACGCTCGGGTGCATCTGGCGCACCAGGTTGCCGCCGCCTTCGCCCGCCTTGGCACCCAGGCAGCCAGTGACGATGACCCTGCCGTTCTCGGCCAGCGCCTCGCCGATGGTGTCGAGGCTCTCCTTCACCGCGTCGTCGATGAAGCCGCAGGTGTTGACGATCACCAGGTCGGCGCCGGCGAAACTCTTGGAAGTGTCGTAGCCCTCGGCGCGCAACTGCGTGAGGATGAGCTCCGAATCGGTCAGCGCCTTGGGGCAGCCGAGCGACACGAAGCCGATCTTGGGGATGTTGCGGGAGGCGGCATCGCCCACGGTCGGGGCGGTGGTGTCCACTACAGCAGTCTGGGTCATCGGCGGATTTTCGCCGATCCCGGCCGATCGCCCCGCGCGAAAGGCCGGAGCGGGCCTACCGGCCCTATTTCTTGGCGCCGGTGGTCGCCGAGAACAGGCTCTCGGTCTGCTTGTGCATCTGCTCCTGCATCTGCACGAACAGGTTCTTCGACTGGTCGAGGTAGCTGCTCATCAGGCCCTGCATCATCGGCGCCTGCACGCTCATGAACTGTGCCCACAGCTCGGGGCTGTAGGCCTTGCCTGCGCCCAGGCCGGTCTGTTCGGCAAAGCGGCTCTGCATCTCGGTGAAGGCCTGGATGTTCTTCTCGAGGTAGGAGCCGAGCAGGCCCTGCATGGTGTGGCCGTACAGGCGGATGATGTGGGCCAGCACCGGCGTCGTGAACATCGGCATGCCGCCGGTCTCGGCCTCCAGGATGATCTGCAGCAGGATGCTGCGCGTCAGGTCCTCGCCGGTTTTGGCGTCGCGCACGACGAAACTCTCGCTGTCGAGCACCATCTGCCGCACGTCGGCCAGCGTGATGTAGCCGCTGGTCTGGGTGTCGTACAAGCGGCGGTTCGGGTACTTCTTCAGAACCCGGATGCTGCCCGCTTCATCCGGGCCCTCGTCGGCCTTGGCCGGACTGCTGCGCGGAGACCGGACTTTCGCTTGCGTCATGGGAACCACTCCAGAGAAGGGCTCCCATTCTAGAAGCCGGGCGCCCTCTCCCCGAAGGGGTTTTCCCGCCGCACCGCCCGCAGCGGCCGGCGGCTACTGCTGGTTCGGCGGCGTGATCTTGAAGCGTTTCATCTGGCGGTAGACCGTCGCGCGACACATCTTCAGGTCCTGTGAAGCCAGCGTGATATTCCACTTGTTGCGCTTCAGGGAACTCAGCAGCCGCTCCGCATCGATGTCGTCGCTGCCTGCCACGACCGTGATGCCCTCATCGCCGTCGCGTGTCTGCAACTGCAGCGGCCGCCCATGCCCCAGGCGCTGCATGCCGATTTCCTGCGGCAGATCGTCAGGCGTCACCGGGCCGTCGCCGCTGATCGCCAGTGCGAATCGCAGCACATTGCGCAGTTCCCGGATATTGCCAGGCCACCGGTAGGTCAGCAGCAGTTCCATCGCCTCGGCGGAAATGCCTGCGTGGTCCATCAGGCCCTTGGCCTCGTCGTTGAAGACGGTCTCGATCAGATAGCGCTTGTCGGCGCGCTCGCGCAGCGCCGGCAGTGACATCGTCGCGCCGCACAGCCGGTAGTACAGGTCTTCGCGGAAGGTCCCCGCGGCCACCCGGTCGCGCAGATCGCGGTGGGTCGCGGCGACGACGGTGAAGTCGACCGGGATCGGCCGCTCGGCGCCCAGCGGCAGCACCTCGGACTCCGACAGCACGCGCAGGAAGCGCGTCTGCAGGTGCAGCGGCATGTCGCCGATCTCGTCGAGGAACAGCGTGCCGCCGTGGGCCTGCAGGATCAGTCCCTTCATGCCCTTGCTCTTGCCGCCGGTGAAGCTGCCCGGCGTGTAGCCGAACAGTTCGCTCTCGATCAGGGACTCGGGGATCGACGCGCAGTTGACGGCCACGAAAGGCATGCGGGCGCGCGAACTCGACTCGTGCAGCGCCTTCGCGAACACCTCCTTGCCGGAGCCGGTTTCGCCGTGGATCAGGATGTTGACCTTGCGGTCCACCAGCCGCTTGGCCTGCACCAGCAGGCGGTCCATCGCCGGGTCGCTGCCGGCCAGCCGGTCCAACGCCGGGAAACTGCCGGACGGCCGGGCTGCCGGCTGCAGCATCGCCGGGCGCTCCGCCATCACTGGCGTCACGGTCCCCTTCTCGCGCGGCGCGACCACCGTTGCATAGTAGTGTTCCCGCGGTTCGGAACACGTGACCGAGACGTCCAGACCAGTCCCGGCCCTGGCGATGCGCCAGATCGCTTCCATCGTCGTGGCGAAGACCTCCGAGAGGTTGCGACCCAGCAGTGAACTGCCGCGCTGGCCGCGCGACGAAGGCCACAGCTTGGCACGCGCCCCTGTGTTGGCCCCGACGATCAAGCCCTCGTCATCGAAGGCCAGCATCGTGTCGCCCGCGACGTCGACCAGGCCGCAGACCTTGCCCAGGCGCAGGATCCAGTTCTTCCTGAAGTGGCGCAGGAAGTTGGCATCCTCGATCATCTGCGCGTACATGGACGTGAGATGGAAGACGAGGTGCTGGCTGTCCTTGGCGCGGGGCGAGCGCAGCGCCGACACGTCGAACACCGCGAGCAGCTTGCCGTTGGGATCGAACAGCGGCGCCGTCGTGCAGGTCAGCGAGATGTGCGTGGCGTCGAAATGTTCGGCCTGGTGACAGGTGATCGGCGTCTGCTCGATGAGGCAGGTGCCAACGCCGCAGGTGCCGGCGTGTGCTTCGTTCCAGTCGGCACCGAGGTAGAGGCCGGCGCTCCGCAGCTCACTGTCCCAGGCCGGATTGCCGATGTAGTCGACCGTGATGCCGGCAGCATCGGTCAGCAACAGCATGTAGCCCAGATCCGCCACACGCCGGTACATGTCCTCCATGCCGGACCGTGCGACCCGCAGGAACTCCTCGATCTGCTGCTGGTGCTCACGCACCTCCTGCGAAGGCAGGATGCGCGCCGGGGTTGGCCGCGAGGGATCGAGCCCGTAGTCGTTCACGCAACGGGCCCACGACTTATAGACCCGGCTTTTCTCGGACGCCTCGTCAATGGGATTCGTGACAACGGAAACCACGTTGTCGATGTGCTGCGTTCGTTCAGAAACCATGCGTCACCTCCAATTGCTTCTGCCGTTTGCTCCCAATGGCTGAAGTCTTCTTCTTGTTTGATGATCCACCGAGCGGCTGGCCAACGCTACAGCGGAAACCCCCGGGGCTTTGCGGACGTGCAATCCCACGCGGCGAGGATGGAGCGGGCACCCCGGGGTTCGATGCGCGGACAGGCGACAGCGGCACCGCACCCGCGATCGGGTGGATGCCGCTCTGCGGCGCGGCGCGCGTGGCGTCTGGCGGTCAGCAACAGCACCCCGCCCATCGAGGTTTGCGCGACGAGCAGGCATAGCACGCCGCGTGCCCAGGTTGCGGGCCGGCCGCAGACCTTCGCCCGCCGGCGAGAAACGACGCATCGGCCCTGCGGGGCGACCCGGATCCGAAGGTGCATCGACATCGGCACGACGCGAACCATGAGCGACATCTGTCGCATCGAGGCTTCGGCGGATTGAACACATGTCGCATGCCGGTTCATCCCCACACCCGCATGTTGGCAAATCGCCACGGCATCCGTGCAGAAACGGTTTGAAAAATACGCACGGGCATGCATTGACACCGGCTTCGGCGCACTCACACAATGGGCCTTGCTCCGGGGTGCATGCAGGTCTGCGTGCTGAGACGGTGAATCCGAACCCGCGAACTTGAACCGGTTAGTACCGGCGGAAGAAGAGCTGTCACACCCTTGGCGTCGGTCCCTCGCGGACCGGTGCCGGCATGGGGCGACCTTCGGAGCAATCACCTCTCACGAAGGAGCCCGAATGAACGCCCCCGACAAGATCGCCGCCCTGCTCTCGCTGACGCGCGAGCCCTTCCCCGCCTCGCGCAAGACCTACCTGCAAGGCTCCCGCAGCGATCTGCGCGTGCCGATGCGCGAGGTGACGCTGACCAACGGCGAGACCGTCTCGCTGTACGACACCTCGGGCCCCTACACCGAGCCCGATGTGGCGATCGACGTGAAGCACGGCCTGCCCGGCGTGCGCACACCCTGGCTCGACGCCCGTGCCGACACCGAGCTCTATGCCGGCCGCCTGCACCAGGCCCTCGACGACGGCGCGAAGCACGAGGCCCGCGAGGCGCAGCGCATCGAGCAGCTGCGCCTTGACGCCGCCGCGCTGCAGCGCCGGCCGCGACGCGCGAAGTCCGGTGCCAACGTCACGCAGATGCACTATGCGCGCTTGGGCATCGTCACGCCGGAGATGGAGTACGTGGCGCTGCGCGAGAACGGCAAACGCGAGTGGATGCGCGAGTACCTGGGCGATGCGTCGCGCGAGCAACGCCTGCACGGCAACCCGATGGGCGCGCGGATCCCGGCCATCGTGACGCCCGAGTTCGTGCGCGACGAGGTGGCGCGCGGCCGCGCCATCATCCCGGCCAACATCAACCACCCCGAGGTGGAGCCGATGGCGATCGGCCGCAACTTCCTGGTGAAGATCAACGCCAACATCGGCAACTCGGCCGTCACGTCGAGCATCGAGGAAGAGGTGGAGAAGCTGGTGTGGGCGATCCGCTGGGGCGCCGACAACGTGATGGACCTGTCCACCGGCCGCAACATCCACACCACGCGCGACTGGATCGTGCGCAACTCGCCGGTGCCGATCGGCACGGTGCCGATTTACCAGGCGCTCGAGAAGGTCGGCGGCGTGGCCGAGGACCTTACCTGGGAGATCTTCCGCGACACGCTGATCGAGCAGGCCGAGCAGGGCGTCGACTACTTCACCATCCACGCCGGCGTGCGCCTGCCCTTCATCCACCTCACCGCGGACCGCCGCACCGGCATCGTCTCGCGCGGCGGCTCGATCATGGCCAAGTGGTGCATCTCGCACCACCGCGAGAGCTTCATCTACGAGCACTTCGAGGACATCTGCGACATCATGAAGGCCTACGACGTGAGCTTCTCGCTCGGCGATGGCCTGCGCCCCGGCTCGGCCGCCGACGCCAACGACGAGGCCCAGTTCGCCGAACTGCGCACGCTGGGCGAGCTGACCCAGGTGGCCTGGAAGCACGACGTGCAGACCATGATCGAAGGCCCGGGCCACGTGCCGATGCACATGATCCAGGCCAACATGGACGAGCAGTTGAAGCACTGCCACGAGGCGCCGTTCTACACGCTGGGGCCGCTGACGATCGACATCGCGCCCGGCTACGACCACATCGCCAGCGCGATCGGCGCGGCGATGATCGGCTGGTTCGGCACCGCGATGCTGTGCTACGTGACGCCCAAGGAGCACCTGGGCCTGCCCGATCGCGACGACGTCAAGCAGGGCATCATCGCCTACAAGATCGCCGCGCACGCGGCCGACGTCGCCAAGGGCCACCCCGGCGCCCGCGCCCGCGACGACGCGCTGTCCAAGGCACGCTTCGAGTTCCGCTGGATGGACCAGTTCAACCTCTCGCTGGACCCCGACACCGCGCGCGACTTCCACGACGAGACCCTGCCCAAGGACGCCAGCAAGGTGGCGCACTTCTGCTCGATGTGCGGGCCGAAGTTCTGCTCGATGAAGATCACGCAGGAGGTGCGCGAGTACGCAGCGCAGCGCGGCATCAGCGAAGCGCAGGCGCTGGACGCCGGCATGGCCGAGAAATCGAGCCAGTTCCGGCAGGCCGGCGGCGAGATCTACATCCCGCTCGTGGTCGACGAGGGCTGAGCCGTGCCCTCGCTCGACCTCGGCATCGCCGGCGCCGGCCTGCTGGGCCGGCTGCTGGCCTGGCAACTGGCCCATGCAGGCTACCGCGTCAGCGTGTTCGACCCGGCGCCCGGTCCGCAGCCGCGCTTCGACGGGCGCGGCGCGGCCGCGTTCACGGCCGCCGGCATGCTCAGCCCGCTGGCCGAGCTCGACAACGCCGGCCCGGAGATCGCGGCGCTCGGCTGGCGATCGATCGCGCTGTGGCGTGCGATCGTCGCCACGCTGCCCGATCCGCCGGCCTTCGAGGAGCGCGGCAGCCTGCTGCTCGCCCACCGCAGCGATCTCGCAGCGGCGCAACGGGTGCTGGCACGTCTGTCGGCCACGCCGGTGCCCGCACTCGCACCCGCCTCGGCACCGGTGGCCCTCAGCGCTGACCAGCTGGCCCATCTGGAGCCCGGGCTGCAGCCGCCCGGCCACGCCTGGCTGCTGTCCGGCGAGGCGCAGATCGAGCCGGTGCACACGATGTTCTCGCTGCACCGCGATGCGCCCGGCGTGAGCTGGCACTGGGGCTGCCAGGTCACCGAACTGCGCGCCGGCGCCCTGCTCGTCGACGGCCCGGTCAGCGGCTGGCAGCACTTCGATGCGGTGTTCGACGTGCGCGGCCTCGGCGCGCGGCCCGAGCTGCCGCTGCGCGGCGTGCGCGGCGAGACCGTGTGGCTGCACGCCGCCGGGCACGGCCTGACGCGGCCGGTGCGCCTGCTGCACCCGCGCCACCGCGTCTACCTGGTGCCGCGGCCCGGCGACATCGTGCTGCTCGGCGCCACCGAGATCGAGAGCGAGGACCGCTCGCCGATGTCGCTGCGCAGCGCAGTGGAGCTGATGGCCGCCGCGCACAGCGTGATGCCGTCTCTGGCCGAAGCGCGCATCCTGCGCCTCGACCGCAACCTGCGGCCGGCACTGCCCGACAACCGGCCGTACACCGAAATCACCGCGACGCTGGTGCGCATCAACGGCCTGTTCCGCCATGGCTGGCTGCTCGCGCCGGCCCTGGTGGAGGGCGTGCTCGCAGCGTGGTCTCGGCAGCGTGCCGACATCGCCGCAACGCTGCCGGAGGCTGCCCGATGAACAGTCCGACGAGCGCTGCAACCGTGACCGTGCGCCTCGAGGGCCGACCCTGCACGCACGCGCGCGGCAGCACGCTCGACGACCTGGTGCGTTCACTCGGCCATGCCCCGAACGCCGTCACGACGGCCGTCAATGGCGAGTTCGTCGCGCGCCCCCTGCGGGCCGGGCGCGTCCTGCTGGACGGCGACGACGTCCTGCTCTTCCAACCCATCGTCGGTGGCTGACCGCAACGGCCGCCCGCTCCACGAGGACCTCCCATGCTTCAACAGACCCTGTGCCCCACCCCGCCCGGCGACACGACCGACGACGACCGCAGCGACCCCTGGCAGGTGGGCAAAGTGCAGCTGCACAGCCGCTTCCTGCTCGGCACCGCGGGCTACCCCTCGCCCACGGTGTTGCTGAGCGCGCTGCAGACCGCGCGCACGCAGGTGGTCACGGTCGGGCTCAAGCGCACGCTCGCCGCGGCCGGCGACAACGGCTTCATCGCCTCGATCCGCCAGACGCTGCGGGACACCGGTGCGCACCTGCTGCCCAACACGGCCGGCTGCCGCACGGCGCGCGAGGCGGTGCAGCTCGCCCACATGGCCCGCGAGCTCTACGACACCCCCTGGCTCAAGCTCGAGGTGGTCGGCGACGAGTACACGCTGCAGCCCGACCCCTTCGAACTCGTGGCGGCGGCCACGCAGCTGGTGCGCGACGGCTTCACCGTGTTCCCGTACTGCACCGACGACCTCGTCACCTGCCGCCGCCTGCTCGACGCCGGCTGCCCGGTGCTGATGCCCTGGGGCGCGCCGATCGGCTCGGGCCAGGGCCTGCTCAACCCCTACGCGCTGCGCACGCTGCGCGAGCGCCTGCCGGACGCGACGCTGATCATCGACGCCGGCCTCGGCGCACCCTCTCACGCCGCCCAGGCGCTGGAGATGGGCTTCGATGCCGTGCTGCTGAACTCGGCCGTCGCGCAGGCGCGTGAGCCGGTCGCGATGGCACGCGCCTTCCGCCTGGCGATCGAGGGGGGCCGCGCCGCCTGGCGCGCGGGCGTCATGGCGCGGCAGGACTTCGCCGTCGCCAGCACGCCGGTCACAGGCCAGCCCTTCACGCTGTCCGACACCGTCGGCGGCCAGGCTTCCCTGCTGCCAGGCGCGCCATGACGGGGCCGTCCGAAGCGCGGCCCGTCATCTGGAGCATCGCCGGCACCGACAGCGGCGGCGGCGCCGGGCTCGGCGCCGACCAGCGTGCCGCCGACGCCTTCGGCGTGCACCTGTGCCCGGTGGTCGCCGCGGTCACGGCGCAGAACTCGCGCGCGGTGACCCGCGTCGAGCCGGTCTCCCCGCTCGTGCTCGAGGCCCAGTTGCAGGCGCTCGCCGAGGACATGCCGCCCCACGCCCTCAAGACCGGGCTGCTCGGCGGCGTCGAGCAGGTGCGCGTCGTCGCGCGCTGGGTCGACCGGCTGCGCCGCGACCGTCCGGTGGCGCTGGTGGTGGACCCGGTGCTGGCCTCCAGCACCGGAGCGGCCTTTGCCGACGCCGCCACCCTCGCCGCCTACCGCGAACTCCTGCTGCCGCGCGCCACGGTCGTCACGCCGAACCGCGCCGAGGCCGCCCACCTGCTGGCGCTGCGCGGTGTCGATGCGAGCGGGTTGCCGGCACTGGCACGGCAACTGCGCCGGCAGGGCGCAGGCGCCGTGTGCATCACCGGCGGCGACGCAGCCGACACCGACGGCCGCGTGCTCGACTGGCTATGCACCGGGCAGGCCGAGGGCTGGCTGGCCGCGCCCCGCATCGCCACCGACCACCGGCACGGCACCGGCTGCACCTTCGCGACCAGCACCGCGGCCGCGCTGGCGCTCGGCTTCGTGCCGGCCGACGCGCTGGTGCTGGCCAAGATGGCAACCGGCCACGCGCTGCACGGCGGCTACGCCGCCGGGTCCGGCAGCGGCCCGGTGCATGCCCGCGCCGGCTTCGCCGGCGATCCGGGCTCGCTGCCACTGCTGTCCTGGGGCGAAGCGCCGCGCTTCGCCGTGCCGCGCGCCGCGCCCGGCACCCGGCTGGACCTCTACGCCATCGTCGACAGCGAAACGCGCCTGGCGGGAGCGCTGGCCGCCGGCCTGCGCACGCTGCAGCTGCGCATCAAGACGCCGCCGGACGCAAGCGCGGCCTGGCACCGCGCGCTGCGCGAGGCACTGCACGGCAGCATCGCCGCCTGCCGCACCGCCGGCGCCACGCTGTTCGTCAACGACCACTGGCAACTCGCCGCCGAACTCGGCGCGCCGGGGGTGCACCTCGGGCAGGAAGACCTGCTCGCGCTCGGCGAGCTGGGGCGCGCCGAGCTGCAGGCAAGCGGCCTCGCGCTCGGCATCAGCTCGCACAGCCTGTGGGAACTCGCGCGCGCGAAGGCGCTGGCACCGCGTTACGTCGCCTGCGGGCCGGTGTGGCCCACGCTGACCAAGGCCATGCCCTGGCGGCCGCAAGGCCTGGACAACCTGGCGTGGTGGTGCGCCATGGCCGGTCTGCCGGTCGTGGCCATCGGTGGCGTCCTCACGGCCGAGCAAGTCGAGGCCGCGGCGCGCTGCGGTGCCGATGGCGTGTGCGCCGTGCGCGTGCTGGGCAACGAGCCGGCGCGGGTCGTTCCCGCGCTGCAGGAGGCGCTGCTGGCCGGCCGACGCGCTCGGCGCCTGCCCGCACCGCCCCTGCCGCACCCGACGCTCGCTTCGGACATCGCCAGCACGCAGGCCTGATAGCGCATTGCATTCGAACGCATCAGTTCGAAGGTCGAGCCAGGGCTCGTTGCGGCGTTCGGTGTTTTTTGTCCGGATAGCTGACCATCACATGTCAGCGGGGGCGCTGCGCCGGGTCGCTGTGTTGCGTTCATGTCCCCCGGCGTCGGCCTCACGGCCGCCCCCTCCTCCTTTACTTCACTCCACACAACGACCCGTCACAGCGATTCCACCACCGCGGCTTGCTAGGGTTTGAATACCTTCGCAGGCAGCGATGCCGAGTGCTGGCGAGGGCGTCGGGTGAGCGGCGCAGCGAAGTAGAGGAGGAGGGGTCGGCCCTCGGGCCGGCGCCGGGGGACATGAGCGGAGCCGCTCGCCCGGCGGCTTCGCCAGCACCGCGCGGTACGGGCAAGCGGCCGGCCGGCCGAGAGCGCGCCCCTCGGGGTTTGCCGCTCCGCCCGCCGACGACAGCCCGAGTGCGACGTGTGTCGCGGCGACACCTGTGCAAGCACCTGACGCAGCTGGTGCGCCTGCGGCGCCGCGCCCGGTCCGCCCTAGCGTCCGGGCCGCCTCGGTGTGGTGTGCCGACCACTGTCGGCGCACTTTTCGAGCGCTGTGTCGCGCCAAGGCCAATGGCATGGCGATTGCACCTCTGGCCCGCCTGCGCAGTCGGGTGCGACCCGCCGTCCGCTGCGGGCCGACGATGGAATCCACCAACAAGGAGACAAATCGATGAATGCTTTGAACGCCATCTCGCTCAGCGTCGGCCTCTGGGTCGGCATCTGGTGCTTCGCCACGCTGGGCTACCTGGAGCCCAAGGTGATGACCTGGATCACCTTCCTGACCTGGGCCTCGTTCTACGCCGCCGGCGGCGGCAAGGCCGGCCTGACGAAGGCCGTGGCCAGCGCCTTCGCCGGCACGCTGATCTCGGCCCTGATCTTCTGGCTGAACGGCCAGTTGGGCGGCGGCGTGCAGGGCATCGGCCTGCTGATCTTCAGCGCACTGCTGGCCGTGCTCGGCTGGGCGCTGTGCCAGCTCTCCAAGGTCGACCTGTTCAGCTTCATCCCCGGCGCCTTCATCGGCGCGGCGTCCTTCTTCGGCGCCGGCGCGCCGCTCGACGAGAAGCTGGGCTGGGTGCTGGTGTCCATCGTCTGCGGCGCGGTGATGGGCCTGATCTCAGAGCGTGTCGGGCAGGCGATGACCGCAAAGGCGAAGGCCTGAGGCCGGCGCAACCGCACCCCACCCCTGAAGACCCGCAGCGGCGGCGCGAAGCGCTCGCTGCTGCGGCGTCGTCGTTTCCACGGAGAACGCCCGTGACGCGCCTGACCCTGCAAGGCACCCCCGTCTACACCGAAGGCCACCTGCCCGCCGTGGGCCACGAGGCACCGAAATTCATCCTGACGGGCAAGAACCTCGACGACTTCGGCCTGGAGCAATTCGGCATGCAGCGCAAGCTGCTCAACATCGTCCCCAGCCTCGAGATGCCCAGCTGTGCGGCCTCGCTGCGTCGCTTCAACGACCACGCCCGCCAGCGGCCCGGCGTCGTCGTGCTGTCGATTTCGCACGACCTGCCGTTCTCCAGCCAGAGCCGCATCGATGCGTCCCAGCTCGACCGCGTCGTCGCCCTGTCCACCTTCCGCAGCCCCCACTTCGCACGCGCCTACGGCGTGGACATCGTCAGCGGACCGCTGAAGGGGCTGACCGCGCGTGCGGTGCTGGTGCTCGACGGACACAACCGCGTGCTGCACGGCCAACTGGTGCGCGAGATCACCGACGAGCCCGACTACGCCGCGGCCGTCGCGGCATTGGAAAAGGCCTGCTGAGCGAGCGTTGCTGCCGCGCGACGGCTGTCGCACCGGCGGTGTCACACCTGTCTCGCTGCGACGCCACTGCGGCGCCGGCACCCCTGCACGGATCGCGCTCGGTGCAGCGCGAACCCAGTGCCGGCGCGGGCCGCGGACCGATCAGGCCGCTCGCGTCGGCATGGCACGCAGCTTGCGCTGAAGACCGCCAACAACGAATTTGGAGACAAGGCATGTCCGCTCTCGGAGCGACCCCGGCGCCCTGCATCGGCATCATCGCGAATCCTGTGTCGGCACGCGATATCCGTCGCATCATCGCGAACGCCGGCAACCTGCAGATCACCGATCGCGTGAGCATCGTGATGCGGGTGATGAGCGCGGCCGGCGCCATGGGCGTGCAGAAGGTCCTGATGATGCCGGACAACGGCGGCATCCGCGCGATGCTCACGCGCAACCTCAAGCGCGAGCACGAGATGCATCACGGCTTTCCCGCGCTGGAGTTCCTGGCCATGGAACCGACGACCACGGTGAACGACACCTTCACCGCGGCGCGCATGATGCGCGAGGCCGGTGTCAAGGTGATCGTCGTGCTCGGCGGCGACGGCACGCACCGCGCGGTGGTGCGCGAGTGCGCCGACATCCCGATCGCCGGTCTGTCCACCGGCACCAACAACGCCTTCCCCGAGATGCGCGAGTCCACGATCACCGGCATCGCGGTCGGCCTCTTCGCGACCGGCCAGCTCAGTGCCGAGCAGGCGCTGGTGCCGAACAAGTTGCTCGAGGTCTCGATCAACGACGGCGAGCGCCGCGACATCGCGCTCGTCGACGCGGTCATCTCGACCGACCGCTACATCGGTGCCCGTGCGGTCTGGAAGACCGAGAGCCTGGCCGCCGCCTACCTGACCTTCGCCGAGCCGCAGGCGATCGGCCTGTCGGCCATCGGTGGCCTGCTGCAACCGGTCGGCCGGCGCGACCCGGGCGGCCTGGCCATCCAGCTCAGCGAGGACCCGGCGGTGCGCCGGCTCCAGCTGCTCGCGCCGATCGCGCCCGGCATGGTGCGCCCGGTCGGCATCGCCCACTGGGAGGCGATGCCGGCCGGCCAGCCCTTCACCGTGGCGCTCGACGCCGGCGTGGTCGCCCTCGACGGCGAGCGCGAATTGACTTTCGACACCGGCGATCGCGTGCAGATCACCTTGCGCGAAAACGCTTTCCCCACAGTGGACGTGGCTCGTTGCATGCAGCTCGCTGCAAGCGAAGGCCTGTTCCGCCTCACGACCCACCCAGCCTAGATAGGAGACAACACCATGGCAGGCAAGAACCCGTTCCCCTTGAGCAAGGAAGCACTGCTGAAGTGCTATCGCTCGATGCGCACGATCCGTGATTTCGAGGAACGACTGCACGTGGACTTCGGCCGCGGCGACATCCCCGGTTTCGTGCACCTGTATGCCGGTGAAGAGGCCGGTGGTGTCGGCATCATGAGTCACCTGAGCGACGGCGACCGCATCGCCTCGACCCACCGCGGTCACGGCCACTGCATCGCCAAGGGCGTGGACGTCGTCGCGATGATGAAGGAGATCTACGGCAGGAAGGGCGGCTGCGGCAACGGCAAGGGCGGCTCGATGCACATCGCCGACCTGTCCAAGGGCATGATGGGCGCCAACGGCATCCTCGGCGCGGGCGCACCGCTGATCTGCGGCGCCGCGCTGGCGGCCAAGTTCCGCAAGAAGAACGAGGTCGGCATCTGCTTCGTCGGCGATGGCGCCTCCAACCAGGGCACCTTCCTCGAGAGCCTGAACCTCGCGGCGGTGTGGAACCTGCCGGTGATCTTCGTCGTCGAGAACAACGGCTACGCCGAATCGACCTCGCGCGACTACGGCACCGCGGTGGACAGCTACGTCGACCGCGCCTCCGGCTTCGGCATGCCCGGCATCACGGTGGACGGCACCGACTTCTTCGCGGTCTACGAGGCCGCCGGCGAAGTGATCAAGCGCGCCCGTGAAGGCGGCGGCCCGTCGCTGCTCGAAGCCAAGATGGTCCGCTTCTACGGCCACTTCGAAGGCGACGCGCAGACCTACCGCGCGCCCGGCGAGCTCGACGACATCCGCACCAACCACGACTGTCTGCTGAAGTTCAAGGCGCACGTCACGAAGGCCGGCGTCATCACCGCCGCGGAGCTGGAAACGATCGACAAGGAAGTGGCGGCACTGATCGAGGACGCGGTGAAGCAGGCCAAGGCCGCCCCGCTGCCGACCGCGGCCGACCTGCTGACCGACGTGTACGTGTCGTACTGACGCGCACGTCCACCACAAGACACCGGAATAGAACCAGGAGACTTTTCATGGCCAGAAAAATCAGCATGAAGCAGGCGATCAACGAGGCGCTTGATCAGGAAATGACGCGCGACCCCACGGTGATCGTGCTGGGCGAGGACATCGTCGGCGGTGCCGGCGGCCAGGGCGAGATGGATGCGTGGGGCGGCGTGCTCGGCGTCACCAAGGGCCTGTACGCCAAGCACGGCGACCGCCTGATGGACACGCCGCTGTCCGAGAGCGCCTACGTCGGCGCGGCGGTCGGCGCGGCCGCCTGCGGCATGCGCCCGGTCGCCGAACTGATGTTCATCGACTTCATGGGCGTGTGCTTCGACCAGATCTTCAACCAGGCGGCCAAGTTCCGCTACATGTTCGGCGGCAAGGCCGAGACGCCGGTGGTGATCCGTGCGATGGTCGGCGCGGGCTTTCGCGCTGCGGCCCAGCACAGCCAGATGCTGACGCCGCTGTTCACGCACATCCCCGGCCTCAAGGTCGTGTGCCCGAGCACGCCGTACGACACCAAGGGCATGCTGATCCAGGCGATCCGCGACAACGACCCGGTGATCTTCTGCGAGCACAAGAACCTCTACGGCATGGAAGGCGAGGTGCCCGAGGCCTCGTACACCGTTCCGTTCGGCGAAGCGAACGTGGTTCGGGACGGCAAGCACTGCACCATCGTCACCTACGGGCTGATGGTGCACCGCTCGCTCGACGCCGCCGCCACGCTGGCCAAGGAAGGTGTCGAGGTCGAGATCGTCGACCTGCGCTCGCTGTCGCCGATCGACATGGACACGGTGCTGGACAGCGTCACCAAGACCGGCCGCCTGGTCTGCGTCGACGAGGCCAGCCCGCGCTGCAACATCGGCACCGACGTCGCGGCCCAGGTCGCGATGCAGGCCTTCGGCGCACTGAAGGCACAGATCGAGCTGGTGTCGCCGCCGCACGTGCCGGTGCCCTTCTCGCCGACGCTCGAAGACCTGTACATCCCGTCGGCCGCCCACGTGGCGGACGCGGTGCGACGCACGATCAAGGGGAAGCACTGATGGCTGGTATCACACCCATCGTCATGCCCAAGTGGGGCCTGTCGATGTCCGAAGGCACGGTCGTCGCCTGGCTGGTCGACGTCGGTGACGACATCGAGGTGGGCACGCCCATCCTCGATGTCGAGACCGACAAGATCGCCAACGCGGTCGAGGCGCCGGACCCCGGCGTGCTGCGCCGCAAGGTGGCCAACGACGGCGAGTTGCTGCCGGTGAAGGCGCTGCTCGGCGTGATGGGCGGCAGCGATGTCAGCGACGCCGACATCGACGCCTACATCGCCTCCTACGTCATGCCCGCTGCCGACGAGGACGACGACGCCAACGCCGGCCCGGCCTACCTGTATGCCGACGTCGACGGCACCCGCATCCGCTACGCCCGCAAGGGCGCGGAAGACGGCACGCCGGTGCTGTTCATCCACGGCTTCGGTGGCGATCTCGACAACTGGCTGTTCAACATCGACGCCGTCGGCGAGAAGAACCCGGTGATCGCGCTCGACCTGCCCGGCCACGGCCAGTCGGATGCCAAGCTGCCGGGCGCGAGCATCCAGGCGCTGGCGGACTTCGTTGCGCGCTTCATGGAGGTCATCGATGTCGCCCAGGCGCACCTCGTCGGCCACTCGATGGGCGGGGCGGTTGCCTCGCAGCTGGCGCTGTCGCATCCGAAGCGTGTCGCCTCGCTGAGCCTGATCGCCAGCGCCGGCCTCGGTGCGGAGATCAACACCGGCTACACCGAGGGCTTCGCCAATGCCGTGTCGCGGCGCGATCTCAAACCGGTGCTGGAGCAGCTGTTCAAGGACCCGGGGCTGGTGAGCCGCCAGATGGTCGACGACGTGCTGAAGTACAAGCGGCTCGACGGCGTCGGCGAGTTGCTCGTCGCGCTGAACCGTGGCCTGTTCGAGGGCGGACGCCAGGCGGCGCAGCCCGGCCTGGAGCTCGAATCGACCGGCAAGCCGGTGCTGGTGGTCTGGGGTCGCGACGACCAGGTGGTGCCGGCGGCGCATGCCGGCAACGCCCCTGCCGGTGCGACGGTCGAGGTGTTCGACGATGCCGGCCACATGGTCCAGATGGAACGGGCCAACGATGTCAACCGGCTGCTCAAGCAGCATGTGGGCGGCTGAGGCCCACCACGTCGCACCGATGGCCGAACCGTCGGTGCGACGGCAGTTCACCCTGCTCGACGGCGCGCCCGCCGACAGCGATGGCGTGGCCATCGAGCAGACACTGCTGCGGCGTGCGGCCGATGGCGTCGCCGTCGCGCACGTGTGGGAGGCCACGCCGGGCTTCATGGTGCCGGCCTCGTACCGCCGCTTCGAGCGCTTCGAAGCGGCCTGCGAAAGTTTCACCGACCAAGGCCTGCCGGTGCAGGTGCGCTGCTCCGGCGGCGGCCTGGTGCCGCAGGGGCCCGGCATGGTGAACCTCAGCCTCGCCTGGCGTACGCATGCCTCGATGGGAGCGGCCGCCGAGGCGGTCTATGTCGCGCTGTGCCGGCTGCTGCAGGCGAGCACCGCCACCTTCGGCATCGTTGCCGCGCCACAGGCCGTCTCGGGCTCGTTCTGCGATGGCCGCTACAACCTCGCGGTCAACGGCCGCAAGGTCGCGGGCACGGCGCAGTATTGGCGGCGCGCCAGCGCCTCGGAACAGATCGTGCTCGCCCATGCCTGTCTGCTGGTCGATGCCGATCTGGAGACGCTGACCCGGCACGCCAACGCCTTCGAGGCCGAGATCGGCAGTGGCCGCGTCTACCTCGTCGATGCCATCACCAATCTCGCGCGCGGGTCCGGTGGCCCGGTGCCGGCCGGCGGCACGCGCCGGCGCGTCACGCCGCCTCATGTCAAGCGACTGCTTCAGCAGATCGCGACCTCCAGCGCGGTGCCGTGCTGAAGCCCGCCGCCATGAACTCCACCGCCGCTGAGACCCCCTTCCCTGCGACGAGCCACGACCCGCTGACCAAGCAGAAGGCACAGGCCAAGACGGCGCGCATCCCGATCAAGGTGGTGGCCGCCGAGGTGCTGAAGAAGCCCGACTGGATCCGCGTCAAGGCCGGCAGCCCCAGCACCCGCTTCTACGAGATCAAGCAGATCCTGCGCGAGCACAAGCTCCACACCGTCTGCGAGGAGGCCAGCTGCCCCAACATCGGCGAATGCTTCGGCAAGGGCACCGCCACCTTCATGATCATGGGCGACAAGTGCACCCGGCGCTGCCCGTTCTGCGACGTCGGCCACGGCCGCCCCGACCCGCTCGACCCCGACGAGCCGCTGAACCTGGCCAAGACCATCGCCGCGCTCGGGCTCGGCTACGTCGTCATCACCAGCGTCGACCGCGATGACCTGCGCGACGGCGGCGCGGCCCACTTCGTCGAGTGCATCCGCCAGGTGCGGGCCCTCTCGCCGGCCACCCGCATCGAGATCCTCACGCCCGACTTCCGCGGCCGCGCCGACCGCGCGCTGGAGATCCTGAAAGCCGCCCCGCCGGACGTGATGAACCACAACCTCGAGACCGCCCCGCGCCTGTACAAGGAAGCCCGGCCCGGCTCGGACTACCAGTTCAGCCTCGAGCTGCTCCAGCGCTTCAAGGCCTTCGCCCCCGGCGTGCCGACCAAGAGCGGGATCATGGTCGGGCTGGGCGAGACGGACGAAGAGATCCTGCAGGTCATGCGCGACATGCGCGCGCACGACATCGACATGATCACCATCGGGCAGTACCTGGCGCCCAGCGGGCACCACCTGCCGGTGCGGCGCTATGTGACGCCGGAGGCCTTCAAGCGCTTCGAGGCCGAGGCCTATGCGATGGGCTTCAGCCACGCCGCCGTGGGCGCCATGGTGAGATCGAGCTACCACGCCGACCAGCAGGCGCAGGCCGCCGGCGTGACGTTCGGGGCTTGAGGCGCCGACCGGGGAATGCACCATGACGCTCGGTGAGTTCGAGCTGATCGACCGCTACTTCAAGCGGCCGGCACGGCGCGCAGCGCTCGGCGTCGGTGACGACTGCGCACTGCTGCGCGTCAAGCCGGGCATGCAGTTGGCGATCTCCACCGACATGCTGGTCGAAGGCCGCCACTTCCTGTCGACCGTGCGGCCCGAACGCCTCGGCCACAAGGCCCTGGCCGTCAACCTGTCCGATCTCGCAGCCTGCGGTGCGCGCCCGCTGGCGTTCACGCTGGCGCTGTCTTTGCCGAACGCGGACGCCGACTTTCTGGCCGACTTCTCGAGCGGCCTGTTCCGGCTCGCCGACGAGCACGACTGCGAGCTGATCGGCGGCGACACCACCGCCGGCCCACTGAACATCTGCATCACCGTGTTCGGCGAGGTGCCGGTCGGCTCGGCCCTGTTGCGCTCCGGCGCCCTTCCCGGTGACGACCTCTACGTCAGCGGTCAGCCCGGTCACGCGCGCATCGCGCTCGAGGTGTTTCGCGGTGCCCTGCAGGTCGACAGCGAGGTGTTCGAGCCGGCTCGCAGGGCGATGGAAATGCCGATCCCGCGCATCGAGCTCGGTCTTGCGCTGCGCGGCATCGCGACGAGCGCCGTCGACGTGTCCGACGGCCTGGTCGGCGACCTCGGCCATATCCTCGACAGCTCGGCGGTCGGCGCGACGATCGATGTCGACGCGCTGCCCGAATCCGAACTGCTGCTGAAGTTGCCGCAGGCGCTGCGGCGCGAGTTCGCACTGTCGGGCGGCGACGACTACGAGCTGCTGTTCACGGCCCGGCGCCAGGACCGGCAGCTGGTGGTCGAGGCGGCCTGGGCCGCACAGACCCCCGTCACGCGGATCGGCAGCATCCACGCATCGGCCGGTCTGCGCCTGGTCGATGGCAGAGGCTGCCCCGAGCGGGACGTCTACGCCCGCTTCGACCACTTCAGGATCTGATCATTGCTGCTTCGGCGGCTGGGTGGTCAGGAAGTTGATGTAAGCCACCAGCTCCCAGATCTGCTCGGGCGTGAAGCCATTGCCCCACGGCGGCATGATGTCCGTGCCGCGTCGCCCCTCGGTGATGGTCTTGAAGGCGATCTGCGGCGTCAAATCCTTGTTGCCCCTGAACGGCGGCGTCTTGCCGCCCTCGCCTTCGGCGCCATGGCAGTAGGCGGCGCAGGTCGAGTTGAAGCGCTTCTTGCCGATCTCGATGCGCGCGGCATCCGACAGGTCGAACGGTGGCGTGCCGGCAACGGCCGGGGGCGCCGCTGTCGCGGCTTCAGGCGGCGGCGCGGCGGCGGCCACCGGGCCCGCGGCAACAGCCCACAGGGCCGTGAGGGTTGCGACGCGGATACTTTGCAGGCTCTTCATCAGGCGGGGTTCTTTCTGGCTACACAAGGTCGAGGGGGAGGACGACCGCTAGGCATCCTCCCCGTCACGGCGCGAACGCCGCATTCAGATCACGCGACGAGTATCAGTCGACGGTGAACACGAGCAGCGCGGCGCCGCCCGGCAGGTTGCGGATCTGCGGGAAGGCCCCGGTCAGGAAACCCGGCGAATGCGAGCCGAGTCCGGTCGGGATCGCGATGTACTGCTTGCCGTTGACCGCATAGCTGATCGGGCCGCCACGGGCACCCGAGCCGGCGTTGAACTTCCACAGCTCCTTGCCATTGTCGGCATCGAAGGCGTAGAGACCCCCGAACATGTCGCCGGTGAACACCAGGCCGCCACCGGTGGCCAGCACATGGCTGAGCGGCGGCATTTCGAAGCGCACCTTCCAGGCCTGCTTGCCGGTGAGCGGATCGAAGGCGCCGAGCCAGCCGTCGGCCTTCTTGCCGGGAGGATTCGTCAGCGTGATCTCCGACAGACCGAGCGACAGGCCACCGATGCCAGGCACCGGGCCCTGCTTCGCACTGGTCACGGTGTTGCAGACCTCCATGCCCTGCGAGTACCAGAGCTTGGTCTTCGGGTTGTAGGCACCGGCGTTCCAGCTGCGTGCGCCCAGCAGGTTCGGGCAGTGCAGCTTCTGCTTGTCGGTTTCCGGATAGACCGGGTCGATCGGCAGACCGGTCTTCGGGTCGACGCCCTTGGACCAGTTCATGTTCTCGGTGTACTGCCAGACATTGCGCATCGCGCCGTTGTCCTTGTCCATCACGTACACGAAGCCGTTCTTGTTCAGGTGAACCAGCTGCGTCTTGCCGGTGGCGTCGGGCACCAGCAGCGCCTCGTAGGCGGAGTCGAAGTCCCAGGTGTCCTGCGGCACTTCCTGGCGGTGCCACTTGATCTTGCCGGTCTTCGGATCGAGCGCCAGCAGCGTCGCCGTGTAGAGGTTGTCGCCCTTGCGGTCCTCGTGGTTGAAGTCGGGCGCCGCGTTGCTGGTGCCGATGTAGATGGTGTCGGTCGTCGGATCGTAGGTGCCGGGCAGCCAGGCCGAGCCGCCACCGACCTTGCGGCTGTCGCCGGGCCAGCTCTTCGGGTCGTCCTTGGGCACTTCGAAGGTCCAGGTGCGCGCGCCGGTGTCGGCATTGACCGCGAAGATCTTGCCGATGATCGGCTGGTCACCACCGGTGGTGCCGCCGAACAGCGTGTCGCCGGCCAGCTGCGGCGGCGACGAGAACAGCGCGCCGTAGTCCTTCTTCATGTCCGAGAGCTGAGTCGACCACAGCTCCTTGCCGGTCTTCTGGTCGAGCGCGACGAAGCGGCCGTCCAGCGTGCCGACGAAGACCTTGCCGCGACCGACGGTGACGCCGCGGCTCGCCGAACCATAGAACACTTCCTTGACGATCGGGTCGAGCTTGGCGGTGTAGCGCCAGATGATCTTGCCCGTGGCGGCGTCGAGCGCGAACACGTTGTTGTCGGCGGCGATGGTGTACATCACGCCGTCGACGACGATCGGCGTGGCCTGCAGGCCGTGCGTGATGCTGCCGGGCTGGTGGATCCAGGCCACGTGCAGGTTCTTCACGTTGGTCTTGTTGATCTGCTCCAGCGGGCTGAAGCGCCAGGCGTTGTAGCTGCGGTGGTACTGCGGCCAGTTGTTCGGGTCGTCGTAGCCGGGGCCGCTGCCTGCAGCGCTGGCCGAGGCCGCGGCCAGCAGGCCGACGGTCATTGCAGCGACCAGCGCCGCCAGCTGTTTCTTGTTGCCGCTCGAAACGTGAGTCATATCGTCTCCTAGGTGGTTTTTCTGAGGTGCTTCTCGTGCGCAGACACAACGTCTCGCAAGAGCCCCGGTGTCCCGTAAGGCAGCTTCCGTGCCATGCGCTGCGACGAGCAGCCCCAGGGGCCGGCTTGCGTTTTCCAGGGCATTGCGCAGCGCCACGTGTCACTGCCCGACTGTCACTCGGCGACAACTGTCGCACGGCCTCATGCGCCACGGCGACTTCAACCCGAAGCGGGTCTGATGCAACGCACAAGAGACACCGGCACCGGCGCGGACAACAAAGGCCGCGGGCTTGCTGCACCGCCGCAGTCCGTTGCGCGAGCCGGAACCCGTGCATTTCGACTCGCGTCGCTGCGGCCCGGATGCAGGGTGCCGCGCACCGTGCCCGAAGACCTCGCCACACCCATGAAAACACCGTCTGCAGCCTGCCGAGCACAGCCGGTGACGATCACGGGCCGCGCAACGCACCCCACGTCGCAAGGTGCGGCGCCGCGATGTCTCGCTCGGTCGGGCGAAGCGACATGTGCTCTGTCGCATCTGTTGCAAAAAGCGACGCCTGCAAAGCCCTGCAGGCCTGCTGCCAGGGGCTGCGGCACGGCACATGTCGCTTGGCACAGATGCTGCAAAAGAGGCCTCACGGCGACATGGCAGGAAGTCGACCGTTCACGACAGGCGAGCCCCGCAATCAACGCGGGGAGTGCCCTTATCTAACAAAACTAGGAGACACAATGGACAAGAAAGCCACCCGCCTCTCGGCAAAGCAGCGGCGTCTCGCCGCCATTGCAGCAGTCCTCTCGCTGGCCTCCGGCTGGGCAGCAGCAGCCGACGCCTCGTCGGTACAGATCTTCGGCATCATCGACGCCGGCATCCTGACCCAATCGAAGTCCGCTGCCGGCGGCAAGCTCACGCGGCTCGAAACCAGCGGCCTGCGCCAGAGCGTGTGGGGCCTCAAGGGCACCGAGGATCTCGGCGGCGGCCTGAAGGCCTTCTTCAACCTCGAATCGCACTTCGACACCGACACCGGTGGCTTGCACGGCACGGGCGACAACGGCACGCCCGCCGTCGGCACCGTGCTCTTCCGTCGTCAGGCGAACGTCGGTCTCGCTGGCGACTGGGGCACGCTGATCCTGGGCCGCCAGTACGGCCCCGCACTGCTGGCGCACATCGGCACCGAGCCGCGCGCGTTCAAGGAGCAGTTCTCGAATCTGTACGCCTGGGCGTACAACCAGCTTGAACCGATCGCCGGCACCGGCTCCGTCAACAGCAACGACGACGTCGGCATCTTCATGAAGAACGCGATCCAGTATCGCAACACCTTCGGGCCGGTGACGGCGGGGATCCTGTACTCGCTGGGCGAGCAGGCGGGCAGCACCTCGAACAACACGATCCTCGCGCTGGGCCTGACCTACACCGGACCGGTGACGCTGTCGTTCTCCCACGAATACATGAAGGACCAGATCACCGGCGAGCAGGTCGTCAAGCACACCGGGCTCGGTGGTGCCGTGCCGTTCGGCGACTTCACCTTCAAGGCCAACTACCTGCGCGGCGAGAACAACAACGCCGACGGCACGACCAGCTCGAAGGTCAACGGCATCGGCGTCGGCGTGGACTGGAAGTGGCACCCGATGAACAACGCGACCCTCGCGTACTACGACAACAAGGACAAGGAAAACAAGTCCAACCACACGAAGAACCTCGTCATCAGCAACGACTACTTCATCTCCAAGCGCACGACGATCTACGCGCAGGCCGCGTTCGTCGACGCCGACATCGGTGCCACCGGGGCCGCCGCGCTCAAGACCAGCATCGTGGCCGACGGCAGCTTCAAGCCGGGCGCGAAGACGACCTTCGTCAACGTCGGCATCAACCACAACTTCTGAACCTGCGAACACCTTTCGTCGGTGTCTTGACGCCCGCGTTCCCGCGCAACCCCGGTTGCCGCTGGGCGCGGGCTTTTTTTCGTGCCGATGATCCGCCGGAAGGTTCTCCGGCATTCCCCAAAAAAGGAGACAAGACGATGATCCGCTTCACCCCTCCCCGCACCGCGCGGCTGCGTCCGCTGGTGGCCTGCATCGGCCTCGGCCTGGTCCTGACCTCGGTCTGTCGCGCCGAAGACCCCGAGCCGCCACTCGGCGTCAACGTGCTCGAGAACACCTTCAAATGGCGTCCGAACTACGTCAGCGACGACATGCTGCTGCACGCCGACAAGGATGCCAACAACTGGCTGCACTACGGCAAGGACTACCAGAACACGCGCTTCAGCGCGCTCACGCAGATCACCACCGACAACGTGCGCAAGCTCGTGCCGAAGTGGAACCTGTCGTTCGGTGTCAACGAGGCGCAGGACAGCCAGACCACGGTGATCAATGGCCGCGTGTTCGTGACGGCCAGCCAGAACAAGGTGTTCGCGCTCGATGGCGTCACCGGCAAGATGCTCTGGAAGTACGAGCGCTCGCTGCCGGGCGACCTCGGCCCCAAGCTGTGCTGCGATGCGGTGAACCGCGGTGTCGCGCTTTACAAGGACATGGTCTTCATGGCCACCCTCGACACCCACGTCGTCGCGCTGAACAGCACGACCGGCGCAGTGGTGTGGGAAAAGAAGATGGGCGACTACAAGACGGGCGAGATCTACACCTCGATGCCGCTGGTCGCCAAGGGCATGGTCATCGTCGGCAATTCGGGGGGTGACGTCGGCGGCAACGTCGGTCGCATCACCGCGCTGAACCCGGCGAACGGCGAAGTGATCTGGGAAACCAAGACGCGGCCGACCAGCGCCGACCATCCGCAGGCCAAGACCTGGGCCAACGATTCGTGGAAGACCGGCGGCGCCTCGGCGTGGCTGACCGGCACCTACGACGCGAAGACCGACACCGTGCTGTGGGGCGTGGGCAATCCGACGCCCGACTTCGACCCGAGCGTGCGCAAGGGCGACAACCTGTACAGCAATTCGACGCTCGCGCTCGATGCGAGCACCGGCAAGATCAAGTACCACTTCCAGTACACGCCGAACGATTCGTGGGACTACGACGGCAACAACGAAGTCATCATGGTTGACGACGAGAAGGGTCGCAAGGTCTGGGTGCACGGGGACCGCAACGGCCACCTGTATTCGATCGACCGCACCAACGGCAAGTGCAACTGGGTGGTGCCGATCGCACGCGTCAACTGGGTCACCGGTTTCGGCGACAACTGCCGCCCGATCGTCAATCCGGACAAGGTGCCGCGCTACGACAAGGTCGTGACTGACATCGCGCCGATCCTCGACGGCGGCAAGGAGTGGCACCCCGCCGCCTACAGCCCGCGGACCAAGATGGTCTACGTGCCTTTCATCGACAGCTCGATGGACATCCAGGCCAAGAAGACCGAGTGGAAGCACGGCGAGTGGTTCCTGTCGTCGCGGGTGCTGAAGGCCAATCCGTACACCGGTGGCGTGAAGGCCTTCAACGCGACCACCGGCGAGCAGGTGTGGACGCGTCCGCAGAGCACGCCAGCGACCAGCGGCTTGCTGGCCACCGCCGGCAAGCTGGTCTTCTCGGGCGATGCCGAGGGCTGGTTCAGCGCGATGAAGGACGACACTGGCGAAGAGATGTGGCGCTTCAACGTGGGCTCCGGCATCCACGGCAACCCGACGACCTTCACGGCCGACGGCAAGCAGTACGTCGCGATCGTCTACGGCCCGGGCGGCGGCAGCTTGTTGCCGCTGATCTACGACGAGCTGTTCAAGCGCAACAACCGCGGCGGCGGCCTGATGGTTTTCGGCCTGTCCGATTGATGGACTGATGCAGGGATCCGGGGTGCGGCGCAGGCCGCACCCCGTCCCGCCATCGACTCTCATGAGCAACTTCAAAAAATTCGCGTTCGCTGCCGGACTGCTGTTGTGTGCCCTCGGGGTTCGTGCCGCAGAGGCCGATGCGCCGGCCTACTTGAGCGTGTGTGTGGACGACGACAACGCGCCGTTTTCCTCCGAGGCCCGACCGGAGCGCGGCATCGATGTCGAAGTGGCGCAGGCCATCGCCGGCCAGCTCGGACGTCCGCTGAAACTGGTGTGGGCCCAGGTTCCCAATCGCGGTGGCATCGGCCGTGCGCTGCGACAGACGCTGGCCGCCGGCAAGTGCGACGCCTACCTCGGCATCCCGCAGGATCCCGACCTGGCCAAGGACCTGGCCGAGCGCAAGCTCGTCACGTCCGGCCCATATCTCGTGCTGGGCTATGTGCTTGTCGCTGCGCCGGGCAAACCGGCGCCGAGCGTCGCTGCGCTGCGCGGTGCACGCCGCATTGGCGCCGTCACGGCCACGCCGGCCGATCTCTACCTGTACCGCAAGCAGCTTGCTCGCGTGCCCTACCCAGGCAGCGCCGCCTTGATCGAGGCGCTGAAGGCGGGCGAGATCGATCTGGCACTGGTGTGGTCATCCGCACTGACCGGCGATGCCGGCAAGAGCGTCGTGGCGGCCACCGATGCCGTGGACGACGCCGACCTGTACACCGGAATGACCGTGGCGACGCGCAGCGCCGACACGGCGCTGTCGAACGACCTCGCCGCCGCAGTGGTTGCACTGCGCGCCGAAGGACGATTCGACGCGATTGCAGGACGCTATGGCTTGCCGCGCATCGCCCGACCCTGACCTCCCATTCCATCGACTCGACATGAAGCGACAACACCGCACCCCTCTGTCTCGCCGGCTCGCCGCTGTGCTGCTGGCCCTTCCCCTGTGCGGCGCTGCCGTGGCCTTCGGTCCGGCGCCAGCATCCACCTCGGGCGCTCCCGGCGTCACCGTGGCCCAGGCTGCCGAGCCGGCTGCGACACCCGCGCCTGCAGTGGCCTCGGACATCGAGAAGCAGGGAGAGGAACTGTTCGGGCGCAATTGCCAGCTGTGCCACAACTCGCGTGGCAAGGGCGGCAAGGCGCCCCAGCTGCTGCGGGGCGCCTGGGGCCCCGGAGGCGCCAACAGCGACGAGTTCATGTTCAACACCATCAAGAACGGCCGTCCGAACACGCAGATGGGCGGGTTCAACGGATCGCTCAGCGACACGGAGATTCGCGTCATCGTGGCCTTCCTCCGTGCCGAAGCGGTGCGGGTCAAGGCCGCCGACCGCAAGACGGTGGACGCCGATTACGTGCCCTGGTAGGGCCGCGACGGGTCGGTCGCTTCGATCGCCGAGCCGGCATCACTTCAGCAGATCCTTGATCGCCTCGAGCCCGGCCTTCGCGCACTGCTCGTCCTCTTCGGGCGCCGCGCCGCTGGCGCCGATGCCGCCGATGTGCACGGCGCCGGCCATGATCGGCAGGCCACCCCCATAGGTCACCACCCCGGGCGTCCACGCGAAGCCCGGCACGGGGGCGGGCTTGCCGTTCTTGTCGAGGCTCAGGTCGCCGACCGCACTGGTCGGAAACGGGAAGTTGGCCGAGGCCCTGGCCTTGCGAACCGCGATGTCGGCACTGCCGAGGAAGCTGCGGTCCATACGCTCGAACACGATGGTGTTCGCACCGCTGTCGACCACGGCGACCGCCATGCGCCAGTTCTTCTGCGCGGCCAACGCACGGCAGGCCGCCGCGGCCTTCTGCGCCACCTCGAGCGAGAGCACCGGCGTCTTCTCGAGCGCCTGGCCCGACGCGCCGCACAGCAGCAGGCCCCCCGTCAGGACGGCGACGGTGGTGATTCGGATTCTCATGAGGGGTCCTCGTGGATGGGTGGGGTGGGCCCGGTCTGTGCAATCCCCATGCCGCAAGGGCCGGCCGACCTGCGTCGTGCGGACCCGCCATCCCGGAACCCGCGAGAACAAAGGCCCGGGCCGCGGGCGGTGGCCTTTCGGGGCGGCGCGCGGCGGGCACCGGCGATGTCGCACCGACCGCGCCGGATGCAACACCTGTGACGCGGTGATGCGCAACACCGCTTGATCGGGATCAAGCCCTCGGGGGCGCGCCGTCCCTATCGTGAACATCCCCCCACTCGATCACGCCGCCGGCGCGACGCCATCGTCCATGAGCAGCACCACGAACACCGGCGGCAGGCCGTTGACCTGAGAACCGGCATGCACGTCCTCGTCTTCAACGCCGGCAGCTCGTCGCTCAAGTGCAGCGTGTTCGACACCGCGCTCGACCGCCAGCTGTTCAAGCTCGACCTGGACAGACTGGACAGCATCGAGGCCGGCGTGCGGCAGGTGCCGGCGCTGCTCGCGGCACAGGGCATTGCCGGCATCGACGCCGTGGGCCACCGCGTCGTGCACGGCGGCAACCGCTTCCACGATGCCTGCGTGATCGACGACAAGGTGCTCGACGCGATCGCCGCCTGCGCCGACCTGGCGCCGCTGCACCATCCGCCGGCGCTGGCCGGCATCCGCATCGCGCGCGAGTGCTGGCCGGCGCTGCCGCAGGTAGCGGTGTTCGATACCGCCTTCCACCACACCATCCCCGAGCGGGCCTTCACCTACGCCGTGCCCGAGGCCTGGCGCGCCACCGGCCTGCGCCGCTACGGCTTCCACGGCACCTCGCACAAGTACGTGATGCAGCACGTGGCCGCTGCGCTGCAGGCCGCGCCGCAGGACCTGCGCATCGTCAGCTGCCACCTGGGCAACGGCGCCAGCGTCTGCGCGATCGAGCGCGGCGTCTCGGTCGACACGTCGATGGGCATGACCACCCTCGAGGGCCTGGTGATGGGCACGCGCTCGGGCGACGTCGACCCCGGCCTGTTCGCCCACCTGCAGCGCACGCTGGGCCTGGACGTGGCCGAGATCGAGGACACGCTCTACCGCCGCAGCGGACTGGCCGCCCTGTCCGGTGCGGGCAACGACATGCGCGACATCGAACAGCGCGCCGCCGCCGGCGACCGCCGCGCGCAACTCGCGATCCAGGTCTACGCCTACCGCGTGCACAAGTACATCGGCGCCTATGCGGCGGTGATGGGCGGCGTCGACGCGATCGCCTTCACCGGCGGCATCGGCGAGAACTCGGCCCCGATGCGCAAGCGCATCTGCGAACGTTTCGACTTCCTCGGCCTGGCCTTCGACGACGATGCCAATGCGGGCGTGCGCCTGGCCGGCGACGAGGTGGTTCTGCTGCACCAGGCGCACTCGCGCGTCAAGGTGCTGGTGACCGCGACGCGCGAGCAATGGATGATCGCGCGCGAAAGCGAGCGGGTGCTGGCCGCGGCGAGTTCGGCACCGGCCGGCACGCGCACGGTACCGATCGCCGTGTCGGCCCGCCACGTGCACCTGACCGAGGCGGCCTGCGCCGCACTCTTCGGCGCCGGCCACGAGTTGCACGTGCACAAGCCGCTCTCCCAGCCCGGCCAGTGGGCGGCGCAGGAAACGGTGGACGTGGTCGGCCCGCGCGGCGAGTTGCACGGGCTGCGCGTCCTCGGCCCGTGCCGCGCGGCGAACCAGATCGAGATCTCCGAGACCGACGCCTTCGTGCTCGGCGTCGACGCGCCGCTGCGCCTGTCCGGCCACACCGGCAACACGCCGCTCGTGACGCTGCGCGGCCCGGCGGGCAGCTTGCGCAGCAACGGTGTCATCGTCGCGCAGCGCCACATCCACGCCCGGCCCGACGACGCCGCGGCACTCGGCCTGACCGACGGCGAACAGGTCGATGTCGAAGTGCACAGCGAGGGGCGCTCGCTGGTCTTCAGGGATGTCGCGGTGCGCGTCGGCGCCGAGTTCGCGACCGAGATGCACCTGGACACCGACGAGGCCAACGCGGCCCACATCGAACACGGCGGCCGCGGCGTGCTGATGCCCGCCGAAGGCGCATCGGCCCGCATCCAGCGGGGCCCGCGGCTCCCTGCCCCGACCGGCGCCGCCTGAGCGCCGCGCTTCGCATTCACTCCCCCCGATTCACCGGAGATCGCCATGAACATGATGAAAGCCGCCATCGTCCACACCTTCGGCCACCCCCTGCAGATCGAAGAAGTGCCCGTGCCCGAGGTCACGCCCGGCCAGGTGCTGGTGAGGTGATCGCCTCGGGCGTGTGCCACACCGACCTGCACGCCGCCGATGGCGACTGGCCGGTCAGGCCCACCTTGCCCTTCATCCCCGGCCACGAAGGCGTCGGCTTCGTGGCCGCGCTCGGCGCCGGCGTCAAGGGCGTCAAGGAGGGTGACCGCGTCGGTGTGCCCTGGCTGCACACCGCTTGCGGCCACTGCGAACATTGCATCACCGGCTGGGAGACGCTCTGCGACGAGCAGCAGATGACCGGCTACACCGTCTCCGGCATCGGCGGGCTCGGCCACTTCGCGGTGCAGTACGCCAAGGCCATGGGTTTTCACGTCATCGGGGTCGACGTCGACGATGCCAAGCTGGCGCTCGCGAAGCAGCTCGGCGCCGACATGGTGGTCAACGCGCGCACGCAGGACCCGGTGCAGGAGGTGCAGCGTGCGATCCGCGGCGCGCACGGCGTCCTGGTGACGGCGGTATCGCGCAGCGCCTTCTCCCAGGCCCTGGGCATGCTGCACAAGCGCGGCACGATGTCCCTGGTGGGCCTGCCGCCGGGCGATTTCGCGCTGCCGATCTTCGACGTGGTGCTCAACGCCAAGACCGTGCGCGGCTCGATCGTCGGCACGCGCAAGGACCTGCAGGAAGCGCTGGCCTTCGCGGGCGAAGGCCGGGTGCGCGGGATCTACACCGAAGACCGGATCGACAACATCAACACGGTGTTCGAGCGCATGAAACGCGGCGACATCGAGGGGCGCGTCGTGATGCACGTCGCCGACGAGACGGCCTGAGCGCCGCGAGAGCCTTCAGCGCTGCAGCACGTAGGTGCCCGGCGCGTCGCCCAGGGGTGCCCGCCCCGGCGCGGCGGCGCGCGGCGGCGCAACGCGCTTCCCGGCCGAATGCCGCACCAGCCAATGCTGCCAGGCCGGCCACCACGAGCCTTCGTGCAGCGGCGCGGCAGCCTGCCATTCGTCGGCGCCGAGGCAGGGGGCGGCGGCGGCCTTCTCCAGCAGGCGGTAGTGCCGGTGCGGATGGCCGGGCTCGTTGACGATGCCGGCGTTGTGGCCGCCGTTGGTCAGTGCAAACGTGACATCGGTGTCGGCCAGGTAGTGGATCTTGTAGACCGAGGGCCAGGGCGCGACGTGGTCGCGCTCGGTGCCGACCGCGAAGATCGGCACGCGGATGTTCTGCAGCGCCACCGGATGCCCGTCGACGAGGGTGCGGCCAGCGGCAAGGTCGTTGCCGAGGAACAGGCCGTGCAGGTACTCGGAGTGCATGCGGTACGGCATGCGCGTGCTGTCGGCGTTCCAGGCCATCAGGTCGATCATCGGCGCGCGCTCGCCCATCAGGTACTCGTGCACGACGCGCGACCAGACCAGGTCGTTCGACTGCAGCATCTGGAACGCGCCGGACATCTGTTCGGCGGTGAGGAAACCGCGCTGCCACATCATGCTGTCGAGCATGTGGACCTGGGCCGGGTCGATGAAGAGCTGCAGCTCGCCCGGCTCGGTGAAGTCGGTCTGCGCGGCCAGCAGCGTCACCGACGCGAGGCGGGTGTCGCCGGCGCGCGCCATCGCGGCGGCGGCCATGGCGAGCAGCGTGCCGCCGAGGCAGTAGCCGACCGCATGCACCTTGCGGCCGGGAACGATCGCACCGATCGCGTCGAGCGCCGCCATCGGCCCCAGGCGCCGGTAGTCGTCGAGCGACAGATCGCGGTCGTCGGCCGTGACGTTGCGCCACGACAGGCAGAACACCGTGTGCCCCTTCGAGACCAGCCAGCGCACCAGCGAGTTGTGCGGCGAAAGATCGAGGATGTAGTACTTCATGATCCAGGCCGGCACCAGCAGCACCGGCTCGGCGTACACGCTCGGCGTGGCCGGGCTGTACTGGATCAACTCGACCAGGTGGTTGCGCAGGACCACGCGGCCCGGCGTCACGGCGAGGTCGCGGCCGACGACGAAGGCCTCGCTGCCTTCGGGCGGCTGCCCGGCAGTGCGGCGCCAGACATCGTGCGCGAAGTTGATGCCGCCCTGCCACAGGTTGAGGCCGCCCTGGTTGAACGTGCGCTGCAGGACCTCGGGATTGCTCCAGGGCAGGTTCGAAGGCGCCACCATGTCCAGCCACTGGCGGGCAACGAACGAGACCACGTCCTCGTGATGCGGCTGTGTCCCCGGCACGTCGCGCGCGGCCTGCTGCCACCAGGCTTCGGTCAGCAGGAAGGCCTGGGCCCACAGGCGGTACGGCCAGCCCTGCCAGGCCGGCGCCGCGAAGCGCGGGTCGCCCGGGCACGCCGGCAGGGCCGCGGGTTCGTTGGCTCGGAGTGCGGTGCCCGCCAGGGCGGTCGCGGCCTGCGAGGCGCGCAGCGCGAGTTCGACGCGCTTGCCGGGTGCGCCGGCAAGGTGTGTGGCCCAGTCGGCCCAGGCCAGCGCCAGCGACTCCGGCGAGAACCCGCCGGTCGATCGCGCCAGGCCGGCCTCGCGCAGCCGGTCGAGGACGCGCATCGCCTCCGCGCCGTCATCGCGGGCCGGTGTCGCTGCCGGGAGAGTGGGAGGCGTGCCGGGGCGTGTCATCGAAGGGCAGTGTGAAATCTGACGGTAGCCACCATTGATGCACGACAGCGTCAGCGCCTGCTTGACGAGCGTCAATGGCGACTCGATCGCCGTCCCGGTGCAACGGCCCGCCAGGCGAGTCGCTCACCAGTTCCGCACGCGGCCGGTGTCGAGGTGCACGAACTGTTCGCCCGGGTAGAAGCCCACGCCGCCGAGGCGCAGCGACAGCGCCGCGTCGCGCAGATCGGCCAGCGGCACGCCGGGCAGGCGCACGTCGATCGCGCAGCCGTCCATGTGCAGGCTGTGCTTGGCCACGCCGCCGCCTCGTGTTTCACGCAGGTGGGCGTTGGTGGCAGGGCATCGATAGCCGGAGATCACCTCGAACGAGCGCTCGCTGCCCAGCACGGTCTGCACGCTGTGCAGGAGATCGAACACGCGCGGGTCGATCAGTCCGATGTCGCCGGTGTAATGGTCGCGCAGGAAGCAGTTCAGCGAACCCAGTGCATCGGGAACATACCGCTCGTCGAAGGCGTAGACCAGGGCAATCTGCTCGTGTGTGTGGGTGTGCACCATGGCCAGACTGCGTGCTCCCCGCAACGAGGCCCGGGCCGGTGCCACTCGTGCCAGCAGGGCACCGGCGGTCGCGAGGCGGGCGGTGTGCCGCAGGAACTGGCGGCGGTCGGGGACCGGTGTGTCGGTCATGGTCGGTCAGCTGATTGGTTTGCGACCTTGTGCGCGCCGTCGCAACGCGGCATCGAGCAGGCGGTCATGCCCGTAGATGTCTTCGAAGAAGTAGACACGACCTTCCTTCACGAGAGTGGTTCCGTAGGCTATCAGCACCGGCAGCGGCTCGGCCAGCCGCAGTGTGGCCGATTCGCCCTTGCCCATGGCCTCGCGGATGCGCTCCTCCGTCCACTCCGGCATCCCCTGCAGCACGAACTTCGCCAGCGCCACCGGCTCCTCGACCCGTATGCAGCCGTGACTGAGGTCACGACGGTCGCGCCCGAACAGCTGCGTCGCCGGCGTGTGGTGCAGGTAGATGTTGTCGCGGTTCGGAAACACGAACTTGATGTCACCGAGCGCATTCTGCGGCCCCGGCCGCTGGCGGATGCGCAGTTCGCCGGTGAGCACCGCGTCGAGCCTCGCGGACGAGAGTGCCGTGCTCACTCGACCGTCCGAAGCCACGAACTCGAAGCCCTGCTGCTCGAAATAGCCTGGTTCGCGGCGCAGCCGAGGCACCGTCTCGGCGCGCGCGATCGACGGTGGCACGTTCCAGTAGGGGCTGAACTCGATGAATCGGATGTCTTCATCGAACATCGGCGTGCGGGTGTCCAACGCCTTGCCGACAATGACTTTCATTTCCTGCATGACGCCGATGCGGCCATCGCGCACTTCGTAGGCACGGAGCACGAACTCGGGAATGTTGACGACGATCATGCGCCGCCCCTGCATCAGCGGGGTCCAGCGCAGCCGCTCGAGCGTCAGCTCGATCTGGCGCACCCGGGCAGCAGGCCCGACCTGCAGCTGTGCCAGCGTGGCCTTGCCGATCACACCGTCGGCGCCCAGGCCATGCCGCTGCTGGAAGGCTGCGACGGCGTCGACCAACGAGCCTTCGTAGCGCGGCAGCACGGGCGCGTCCGGGGCGAGGTCGCCGAGGGCAACGAGTCGCTGTGCGAGCGGCGCCAGGCCAGGGTAAGTCTGCCCAGGCTCCAACTTGCCTCCTCGGCCCGACCGACCGACCGCCAAAGGCGGCAGCGGCTGCCGCCAGGCCGGGTGATCGACCAACTCGCGATAGCGGGCCAGGGCCTCGCGAAGGCGCCCGTAGAGTGGCAGGCGTGGTGCCGCCTCGCGTTCGGCCTCAAGCAGTCGCCGCGCTGCCAGCGCAGTGCGCAGGTAGGCCGCCGGATCGAAGTCGTCGCGGCGCGGCGGGGTGAAGTTCTCGTGGATCTGTCGCGGGTCGATACGGCCCGCGTGCAAGTCCACCAGGTAGCTCTGCATCGCTGCGCTCAGCGCCTGCTCCAGTTGCGCGACGGTGGCCGGCTCCGGCGGTGGACCCTGCATGGCCTGTGTGACGGCCTGCAGCAGCGTGCCCGCGCCGTAGTCCTGCGGCTCCAGGCCGTGGCTGGCGGCCGCGGCAAGAAGCTCGACGGCCTGGCGGGCTTGAGGGCCGGGCCGCCCGCCTGCGAACCAGAGTGGCCCGTCTGCCGCCATCACAACGGTGCAGCCCAGGCAGAGCGCGAATGCCACACCGCGCACGAACCCAGAGACCGCGCCCGTCATTTGCATCGGAGCATTGTCGACGACAGGAAGGGCGAGCCGGCAGCATGCGGTGCAGCGGGCGCCACCAAGCAGGTGCAGCGGCGGGCGCTCCTCAACAAGAACCGGCCGGAGCCGATGAACTTGGCGGACCCATTTGCTACCGCCAAGAAAAAAGGACCTGGCGTCTCCGCCAAGCCCTTCATTTCACTACCGCATTTGGTAGGCGCGATTGGACTCGAACCAACGACCCCCACCATGTCAAGGTGGTGCTCTAACCAGCTGAGCTACGCGCCTGCGAAGCTCGCAGTTTAGCATGGCTCTCTTGCCTGTTGCCTGGCCTGCGACGGCACCCGACAGCGCAGGAGCGAGCGACTACCGGCGCCTCGCGCCGCGCACGCCATTGACCTGGCACACGGCGCCCAGCACCGCGTGCAGCCGCGCCGAATCGGAGACCTCCACGGTGAAGGTCATCCACGCGCTGCCCCGGACTGTCTGGGTGTGCACGCCGACGACGTTCATCTTCTCCTTCGCGAACAACTCCGAGATGTCGCGCAACAGGCCCTGGCGGTCGGTGGCCTCGACGCTCACGTCGACCGGGTAGACCGCCGGTGCGTCACCGCGCGGCCGGCCCCAGGCCACGCCGATCACACGCTCGGGCGAGCGCCCGGCCATCTGGCGGAAGTTCGAGCACCCGACGCGGTGGATGGCCACGCCCTTGCCGCGCGTCACGTAGCCGCCGATCACGTCGGGCGGTGCCGGCTTGCAGCAGCGCGCCAGCGTCGTCAGCAGCGACTCGACACCGACCACCAGCACGCCGCCCTTGGGCGTTGCCTCGCTGCTCGGTCCGCGGCTCAGTCGCTGCGCCAGCAGCTCGTCGGGGTCGGGCAGCGGCTCGGGCGGGCGCAGCAGGGTCTCGATGGTGCGCAGCGACAACTCGTCCTTGCCGACCACCTCGAACAGCGCGTCGGCATTGCGAAAGCCCAGCTGCGCGGCCAGCTCGTCGAGCTTGATCGCCGTGCGGCCTTCGCGTTGCAGCAGCTTCTCGACGGCCTCACGGCCGCGCGCCACGGTGTGCTGCTGCGTCAAGGCGTTGAACCAGGCGCGCACCTTGGTCTTGGCGCGCGAACTGCGCAGGTAGCCGAGCTCGCTGTTGAGCCAGTCGAGCGAGGGGCCGCCTTCCTTGACCGCGACGATCTCCACCGTTTGCCCGCTGGCGAGCGGCGTGTTCAGCGTCACCATCGCACCGTCGACCCGTGCGCCGCGGCAGCGGTGGCCGAGGTCGGTGTGCAGCGTGTAGGCGAAGTCGATCGCGGTGGCGCCGGCCGGCAGCTCGATGATCGCGGCCTGCGGCGTGAACACGTAGATGCGGTCGTCGAACAGCCCCTGCCCCGCCGCCGCGTCGCCGCCGGGCTCGACCAGTTCGCGCTCCCAGGCCAGCAGCTGGCGCAGCACGGCCTTGCGGGCCTGCGCCACCTGCTCCTCGAAGTCGCCGCCGGCGCTGACGCCGGCATAGCCGCGCGCGCCGGCCTCCTTGTAGGCCCAGTGGGCGGCAATGCCGCTCTCGGCATGTTCGTGCATCGCCGCCGTGCGGATCTGGATCTCGATCGGCCGGTCCTGCTCGTCCAGCACCACGGTGTGCAGCGACTGGTAGCCGTTCGCCTTGGGCCGGGCGATGTAGTCGTCGAACTCTTCGGGCAAGGCGTGCCACAGCTCGTGCACGCGGCCGAGCGCGGCGTAGCACGCCGGCACGTCGTCGACGATCACGCGCAGCGCCCGCACGTCGAGCACGCGCTCGAAGCCGAGCTGCTTGCCCTGCATCTTCTTCCAGATGCTGTAGAGGTGCTTGGGGCGCCCCTGCACCTCGGCGTGCACGCCGGCTTCCTTCAGCACGCGGCCGAGGTGCGCTCGTGCCCCCTCGATCACCTGCTCGCGCTCGACCCGCTTCTCGTCGAGCAGGCCTGCAACGCGCTTGTACTCGTCGGGTTGCAGGAAGCGGAAGGCCAGGTCCTCGATCTCCCACTTGATCTGCCAGATGCCGAGCCGGTTGGCCAGCGGGGCGAACACCTGCGCCGACTCGCGCGCCAGCGCCTGCGGACAGGGCTGCTTGCTGGCGGCGTAGTAGCGCAGCGTCTGCAGCCGCGAGGCCAGCCGCAGCAGCACCACGCGCAGGTCGCGCGAGAACGCCAGCAGCATCTTGCGCACGCGCTCCACCTGCGCGGCCTGCTGCGCGGCGTCGAGCGCGGCGTCGCCGAGCGCCTCGCGCGCGCTGCGCTGCACCTGCACCAGCTTGCGGGTGTGCGCGACCAGGCTCGCGTAGCTCTCGCCGTAGGCCTTGGCGATAACCTCCTCGGGCTTCGCAAGGTACTCGCCCGCGTAGACCAGGTAGGCCGCGGCCCGCATCGACGGCGCCGCGCCGATGGCCTGCAGGATCGCCGCCACGCCGTCGGCGTGCGCCAGCGCGTCCTCGCCGGTGTCGAAGCGCTCGCCCGCGAGCAAGGGTTCGGCGAAGGCGCGCGCGCGCACCAGCACCGAGTCCGGCACCGCGTTGTCCCCGGCGCCCGGCGGCGGCGCAGTGGCCGTCTCGCCGGCCACGTCGCCGGCGAGCATCACGATCGGCGCCGCGTCGACGGCGTCCGCGAGGCCGGTCTTCATGGCGAGGCGAGGAACTCCTGCACGAGCGCCACCTGGTCGGGGGCCACCAGCGTCGGCGCATGGCCGATCCCGGCCAGCTCGACCAGGCGCGCCTTCGGTCCGCGCTGCGTCATGGCCAACGCCGTCTCGTGCGACAGCAGGTCGGACTCGGCCCCGCGCAGCACCAGCGTCGGGCAGCGCAGGCTGTCGTAGCGCTGCCACAGCAGTGCCTCGCCGGCCGCGGCCAGTGCCGGCGTGACGGCCTTGAAGAGCAGGCCGATGCGCGGGTCGTAGTGCGAGACGAAGCCGTCGCCCTGCTCGTCATGCACCGTCTTGAGTTGAGGCGTCGTCAGCGCCAGCCACTGCTCGCGGCTGTGCGGCCCGAAGCCCTTGGAGATGCTCCACAGGTAGTCGGCCGCCTCATCGACGCTGGCGTAGCGCTTGGGCGCACCGACGTAGGTGCCGATGCGCTGGATGGCGTCGGCGCCCAGTGCCGGCCCCACGTCGTTGAGCAGCAGGCGGCGCACCAGCGAGCCGCCCGCGCTGTCGCGCAGCGAAGCCACACCCAGGCCGATCAGCCCGCCCATCGAGGTGCCCACCCAGTCGACCTGCGCCGCACCGAGGCGCGCCAGCAGCGCCACCATGTCGGACACATAGGCAGGCACCTGGTAGCCCATCGGGTCGGCCAGCCAGTCGGACCGCCCCCGCCCCGCGACGTCGGGGCAGACGACGCGGTAGTCGGGCGCCAGCGCCCGGGCCAGGGTGTCGAAATCGCGGCCCTGGCGTGTCAGCCCGTGCACGCAAACGACCACCCGCGGGTTGTCGCGCGCACCCCACTCCCAGTAGGCCATGCGGTGCAGGCCCTGGGTGTCCAGGCAATGAACATGGTCGAGTCGGGGGTCGGTCATAGGGTTTCCTCTCGATAATCATCCTACCCAACGCAAGGAGCACCCAGACCATGTTGAACAGCAAGACCGCACTCGTCACCGGCTCGACCAGCGGAATCGGCCTCGGCATCGCGCTCTGCCTGGCCCGCCAGGGCGCCAACATCATCCTCAACGGCTTCGGCAACAGCGAGGAGCCGCTGGCGGAGGTTCGCGCCGCCGGCCAGGCCCACGGCGCCCGGGTCGGCTACCACGGTGCCGACATGAGCAAGCCGGCCGAGATAGAGGCGATGATGGCCTATGCCGCGGCCGATTTCGGCGGCGTCGACATCCTGGTCAACAACGCCGGCATCCAGCACGTGGCGAACGTCGAGGACTTCCCCACGGCGAAGTGGGACGCGATCATCGCGATCAACCTGAGCTCGGCCTTCCACACGACGCGGCTGGCGATCCCGCAGATGCGCCAGAAGAACTGGGGCCGCGTCCTCAACATCGCCTCGGCCCACGGCCTGGTGGCCTCGGCCGGCAAGAGCGCCTACGTGGCGGCCAAGCACGGCCTCGTCGGCTTCACCAAGTCGATCGCGCTCGAGACGGCGACCACCGGCATCACGGTCAATGCCATCTGCCCCGGCTGGGTGCTGACGCCGCTGGTGCAAAAGCAGATCGACGACCGCTCGGCGAACGAAGGCATCGCCGTCGCTCAGGCCGAGAAGGAACTGCTCGGCGAAAAACAGCCCTCGCTGCAGTTCACCACGCCCGAGCAGCTCGGCGAGCTGGCGGTCTTCCTCTGCTCGCCGGCCGCCGCCAACGTCAAGGGCCAGGCCTGGGCGATGGACGGCGGCTGGACGGCGCAGTAGCCGGCACCGCCGGGCTGTCGCCCGCGGGCCCCTCACCCCGGCCCTCTCCCCGCCAACGGGGAGAGGGAGTCAATGCGATCAGCCGCGCGCTCAGCGTGTGAGCTGCACGCTCCCGCTCACCGTCGCGCTGATCGTGCCCTTGCCGGGCTCGACCGGCACCGGCGCATCCGAGGCGATCGACATCTCGTTCTTCGCACGGTAGAGCACCGGGCGGGGCCCGCCGCCGCTGTCGGCCATCTGCACATTCACCTCGCGCAGCGCGTAGCCGGCATAGCCGAACTGCTTCGCCAGCTCGGTGGCCTTGGCGCGGTACTTCTGGATCGCCTGACCGGTGACGTCGCTCTCGTGCTTCTCAGCCAGCTCGCGCGAGATGCTGTAGCCCACGCTGGTGATGTTCATGCCGCTCAGGCGGCCGGCGGTCTGCGCGACCCGCTCGCTGTCCTTGCCTTCCAGCACCAGCTCGGCCTGGCCCTGCCAGCCGCTGATGCGGCCGTCCTTGCCGTAGCGCGGGTAGAGCGAGAAGTTGCCGGTGCGCACCTCCAGCGCGCCGGCTTGGGCGGCCTTCTTCGCCTCGGTCAGCGCGGCATCGAGCAGCTTCTTCAGCTGCGCCTGCACGGCGGTTGCGTCGTTGCCGTCGCGCACCGCCTGCAGCGTGATGCCGAGCAGGTCTTTCGTGACCTCGATGCTGGCACTGGTCGTGAAGCTCACGAGGTTCTCGCGCGGCGCATCGGCCGCCTGCGCGGCCGGCAGCGAGGCCGCCAGCACGACGGCGACCAGCGACGGGCGCAGCCCGCGGGGCACAAGACGATGGATCACGGTGGTCCTTTCAAGATCTGAAGACATCCCCCGGGCCGCAACACACCCACGCGTTTTCACGCCGGCCGCCGGCGCCCGTGTCGACACTGTCGCACAGCGCCGCTTCGCCGCCGGCCAGCCCCGATTGCGCTGCCGGCGCCGCAAGGCGCAAGATATGTAACAGCGGGAAAGGCGCCCGGTTTGACCGATGTTCGGTGCGCACAATCGCCGCTGTTACAAATGCAGGAGTGCCCATGAACGCCACCGCCAACAGCCAGCGCCCGGACCGCATCGCCGTCGTCGACGACGACGCCCGCATCCGCGATCTGCTGCGCCGCTACCTCACGCAGGAGGGTTTCGAAGTGCTGCTGGCCGAGGACGCCAAGGCGCTGAACCGCGTGATGACGCGCGACACGGTCGACCTGATCGTGCTCGACCTGATGCTGCCCGGCGAAGACGGTCTGTCGATCTGCCGCCGGCTGCGCGCCAACAACGACACCACGCCGATCATCATGCTGACCGCCAAGGTCGAGGACGTGGACCGCATCGTCGGCCTCGAGGTCGGCGCCGACGACTACCTGCCCAAGCCCTTCAACCCGCGCGAGCTGCTGGCCCGCATCAACGCGGTGCTGCGCCGCCGCCCCACGCTGGAAGCGCCCGGCGCGCCGGCCAAGGAGGCCCAGACCGTCAGCTTCGGCCCGTTCGAGTTCGACCTCGCGCTGCGCCGCCTGACCAAGGACGGCGAGCAGATCGCGCTGACCACCGGCGAGTTCTCGATGCTCAAGGCGCTGGTGCGCCACCCGCGCCAGCCGCTGTCGCGCGACAAGCTCGCGCAGCTGGCACGCGGCCGCGAGTTCGAGCCCTTCGATCGCAGCCTCGACGTGCAGATCTCCCGCCTGCGCAAGATGATCGAGCCCGATCCGGCGCAGCCGCGCTACATCCAGACCGTCTGGGGCGTGGGCTACGTGTTCGTGCCGGACGGTGCCGCTTGAAGTGGCCGACCGGCCCGCTTGCAGCTTCATCGATGAGCGCCCTTCATGGTTGACCCCGGCCTCTCGAGCGAGCGGGTGCGGCGGGCCTCGCGCGGTACCGCCCGCCCGCCACAGCACCGCTCGCGTTCGGTATTGGAGCGTTCTGCCGACCTCGCCGAGGACGAATGGCATTTGCTGCCCCGGTTCGCCATGACCCTGTTCTGGCGCACCTTCATCCTGCTCGCGGTGCTGCTGTGCGGCGGCATCTTCGCCTGGATGCAGACCTTCCGCGCACTCGAATTCGAGCCGCGCGCGGTGCAGGCGGCCCGGCAGCTCGCGAGCCTGGTGAACCTGTCGCGCGCCGGCTTGCGCTACGCCGATGCGATCAACCGCGTGACGCTGGTCAAGACGATGAGCGACCAGGAGTCGGTCAAGATCGTGCCGCGCGAGCCCAACGACAAGTACGAGCCCTTCGAGGTCGACCGCTTCAGCCGGGCCGTCGGGCAGGAGTTGCGCTCCCGCCTGGGCCCCGACACGCTGGTGGCCAACAGCGTCAACGGCGTCTCGGGGCTGTGGGTCGGCTTCAACATCGAGCACGATCCATTCTGGCTGCAGGCCGACCCCAAGCGGGTGGAGGCCGTGGCCGGCAGCACCTATTTCGTCTGGACCAGCATCGCGCTGATCGCCACGCTGCTGGGCTCGGCGGTGATCGCCGGCCTGATCAACCGGCCGCTGAAGGAGCTGTCGTTCGCGGCCAGCCGCATCCGCGACGGCGAGTTCGAGTCGCGCCTGGACGAGCAGACCATGACCAGCGAGATCCGCGAGGTCAACATGGGCTTCAACCGCATGGCGCGGGAGCTGGCCAAGGTCGAGGAGGACCGCGCGGTGATGCTGGCCGGCATCAGCCACGACCTGCGCACGCCGCTGGCGCGCATGCGCCTGGAAACCGAGATGAGCGTCGTCGACGAGGAAGCCAAGCGCAACATGGCGGCCGACATCGACCAGCTCGACGCGATCATCGACAAGTTCATGGACTACGCGCGGCCCGGCGAGGTGAAGCTGGTGCCGGTGCACCTGAGCAGCGTGGTCGACCGCGAGCTTTCGGCCTTCCGTGATCCGGCGCAGATCCGCATCGAGTCGCGCGTGGCGATCGACACCCGCGTGATGGCCGACGACACCGAACTCGGCCGCGTGCTCGGCAACCTGTTCGAGAACGCGCGCCGCTACGGCCGCGGCATCGACGGCATCGCCCGCGTGGTGGTCAGCTATGCGCGCACCGGGCCCTGGGTCATCGTCAGCGTGCGTGACCATGGCCCCGGGGTGCCGCCGCAGAAGCTCAAGCAGCTGACCACGCCGTTCTTCCGCGGCGATGCGGCCCGCACCGCGGCCACCGGTGCCGGGCTGGGGCTGGCGATCGTCGAGAAGGCCGTGCAGCGCATGGGCGGCAGCTTCGAGATCGCCAACGCGAGCGACGGCGGCCTGGTCGCGCACATCCGGCTCAAGCGCGCCCCCTGAGACCCACTCGCGCTCCGCGGCGCCGCCCCGGGAGCGGTCCGTCATGAAACGGACACGGCGTTCGGGCACGCTCGATGAGGACGCACGCGTCCTCCCGCAACCCTCGAACGCCCGCCGACATGAGTCTCACCGCACGGACCGATCACGACGAACTGATGCAGCGCATCCACCGCGATCTCGTCGACAGCTACGACGAAGAGCTCGAGATGGAGATCGACGACCGCAGCCTCGACGCGCTGTCCGCCCCGCCGACCGAGGCCGAGAGCGAAGCGCGCCGGCTGGCGCGCAGCCGCTACTTCCGCGAACTGCTGCGCCTGCAGAGCGAGCTGGTGAAGCTGCAGGACTGGGTGGCCGCCACCAGGCACCGCGTCGTGATCCTGTTCGAGGGCCGCGACTCGGCCGGCAAGGGCGGCGCGATCAAGCGCATCACCCAGCGGCTCAACCCGCGCGTGTGCCGCGTCGTGGCGCTGCCGGCACCGAACGACCGCGAGCGCACGCAGTGGTACTTCCAGCGCTACATCTCGCACCTGCCGGCCGGCGGCGAGATCGTGCTGTTCGACCGCAGCTGGTACAACCGCGCCGGCGTCGAGAAGGTCATGGGCTTTTGCAGCGACGCCGAGGTCGAGGAGTTCTTCCGCTCGGTGCCCGAGTTCGAGAAGATGCTGGTGCGCTCGGGCATCCAGCTCATCAAGTACTGGTTCTCGATCACCGACGACGAGCAGCACCTGCGCTTCCTCGGTCGCATCCACGACCCGCTGAAACAGTGGAAGCTCAGCCCAATGGACCTGGAGTCGCGCCGCCGCTGGGAGGAGTACACCAAGGCCAAGGAAGCCATGCTGGAGCGCACCCACATCCCCGAAGCGCCCTGGTGGATCGTGCAGGCCGTGGACAAAAAGCGCGCGCGGCTCAACTGCATCGCGCACCTGCTGGAGCAGATGCCCTACCAGGAGATCGAGCGCCAGGCGGTCGCGCTGCCGGAGCGCGTGCGCCATGCGGACTACATCCGCCACCCGGTGCCGGCCGAGATGATCGTGCCGGAGATCTATTGAAGCCTTGAAGCGCGCCTCAGGCGCTCAGCAGCAGGCAGACGGCACGCGCCTCGATCGCCCGGCCTTCGCCGACCGGTCCCATCTTCTCCGCCGTCTTCGCCTTCACGTTGACCTGCGCCGGCGCCACGCCCAGGCAGGCCGCGATGCGCTCGACCATCGCCGGGATGTGCGGCGCCATCTTCGGTGCCTGCGCGACGATGGTCGCGTCGACGTTGCCCACCACCCAGCCAACCTCGCGCACGCGCTTCGCCACTTCGGCCAGCAGCAGGCCCGAGTCGGCCCCGGCGAAGCGCGGGTCGGTGTCGGGGAAATGGCGGCCGATGTCGCCGAGCCCGGCGGCACCGAGCAGCGCATCGGTGATCGCATGCAGCAGCGCATCGGCATCCGAATGGCCGAGCAGGCCGTGGCTGTGCGGGATCTCGACGCCGCCGAGGATCAGCTTGCGGCCGGTGACCAGGGCATGCGTGTCCCAGCCCTCGCCGATACGGAACGGGATGGTGCTCATGGGCGCGTCCTCAGCAGTCGTTCGGCCAGCGCGAAATCGGCCGGCCAGGTGAGCTTGAAGTTCTCCAGCGCGCCCGGCACCAGCTTCGGCGCATGGCCCAGCGCCTCGATCGCGCTGGCCTCGTCGGTCACCGTGTCGCCCGCCGCCGCGAGCGCCTGCCGCAGCAGGCCGAGCCGGAACATCTGCGGCGTCTGCGCCTGCCACATCGCGCGCCGCTCGACCGTCGCGGCCACGCGGCCCTCGCGCTCGCGCTTCAGGGTGTCGGCCACCGGCAGCGCGAGCAGGCCGCCGACGGCGTCGCCCTCGCAGGCGGTGATCAGGCGCTCGATGTCCTCAGGCTGCACTAGGCAGCGCGCCGCATCGTGGACCAGCACCCAGTCGTCGGGCGCGGCGCCGCGTTCGGCAAGCGAGCGCAGGCCGTTCAGCACACTGGCGGCGCGCGTCGCGCCACCGACACGGGCGAGCCAGGCCGCCGGCACCGAGGCATGCGCCTCGAAAGACCGGTCGTCCGGTGCGACGACGACCAGCGTGCCGGCCAGGCGCGGCACACGCGCCAGCGCCGCCAGCGTGTGCGCCACCACGGCACGGCCGGCGATCTCGCGGTACTGCTTGGGCCCGCTCGCGCCGGCCCGCTCGCCGACGCCGGCGCAGGGCACGAGCGCGTAGCACTGGGGCGGCGTGAGAGCGTTTTGCGGGGTCATCGGGTGCCGATTCTAGAATTCACGCCGTGGATCGCCCCGCCTGCTCCCGCGGCGGGGCGATCTGCATTGGCCTTTCACCCCATGCACCTCCCCGCCCTCGTTCCCGGAAAACGCTACGCCCTGCCCCGCCCGCTCGGCTCGGCCGATGCGCTGCTGCTCGCCCGCTTCGCCGAGCAGCGCGCCGCGCAGCAGCAGCTCACCGCCATCGTCAGCGCCGACCCGGCCGACACGCAGCGGCTGCAGGACGAGCTGGCCTTCTTCGCGCCGGGCCTGCGCATCGCCGTGTTTCCCGACTGGGAGACCCTGCCCTACGACAGCTTCTCGCCGCACCAGGACCTGATCTCGGAGCGGCTGGCCACGCTGTGGCGCATCCTGCATGCGCGCGGGGACGGCGCGATCGACGTGGTGCTGATGCCGGCCACCACGGCGCTGCTGCGGCTCGCGCCGCCGGCCTTCCTGGCCGCCTACACCTTCCAGTTCGCGCAGAAGCAGAAGCTCGACGAGGCCGCGCTGAAGGCCCAGCTCACGCTGGCCGGCTACCAGCACGTGAGCCAGGTGGTCTCGCCCGGCGAGTACGCGGTGCGCGGCGGGCTGATCGACCTGTTCCCGATGGGCTCGCCGGTGCCCTACCGGGTCGACCTGTTCGACAACGAGGTCGACTCGATCCGCACCTTCGATCCCGACAGCCAGCGCAGCCTCTACCCGGTGCCCGAGGTGCGGCTGCTGCCGGGCCGCGAGTTCCCGATGGACGAGGCCGCGCGCACCGCTTTCCGCGCCCGCTGGCGCGAGAAGATGGAGGGCGACCCGAGCCGCTCGCGCCTGTACAAGGACATGGGCACCGGCTTGGCCGGCCCCGGCATCGAGTTCTACCTGCCGCTGTTCTTCGACGAGACCGCGACGGTGTTCGACTACCTCGGCGCAGCAGCGCAATTGGTGCTGCATGGCGAGGTCGACACCGCGCTGCAGAAGTTCTGGGGCGAGACGCGCGAGCGCCACCGCTTCCTGCAGCACGATCCGGAGCGCCCGATCCTGCCGCCGCAGGAGATCTACCTGACGCCGGAGGCCTTCTTCGCACGCTGCAACGAGCATGCACAACTGTCGCTGCGCGGCAGCGATCCTGTCGAGTGGGTCCGCCCGCTGCCCGACCTCGCCGTCGAGCGCGGCACGCCCGATCCGCTGCGCAAGCTGGAGCAGCACCTCGCGAAGAACGCCGACGGCGGCCCGCGCGTGCTGCTGGTCGCCGAAAGTCAGGGCCGGCGAGAAAGCCTGCTCGAACTGCTGCGCGATCACAAGCTCGAGCCCGCGGTGGTCGAGTCGCTCGCGGCCTTCGAGGCCAGCGACCACCGTTATGCGATCACCGTCGCGCCGCTGGCGAGCGGCTTCTTCTGGGTCCGCGAGGAAGATGCGCCCGGCATCCAGTTCGTCACCGAGACCGAGCTGTTCGACGCCGCGCCCACGGTGCGCCGGCGCCGCAAGCAGGAACAGACCAGCGATGTCGACGCGCTGATCAAGGACCTGTCGGAGCTGAAGGTCGGCGACCCGGTGGTGCATGCCAACCACGGCATCGGCCGCTACGTCGGGCTGGTGAACATCGACATCGGCGACGGACCCAGCGAATTCCTGCACCTCGAGTACGCCGACAAGGCGACGCTCTACGTGCCGGTGGCGCAGCTGCAGCTGATCAGCCGCTACACCGGCGTCAGCGCCGAGGAGGCGCCGCTGCACCGGCTGGGCTCCGGCCAGTGGGAGAAAGCCAGGCGCAAGGCGGCCGAGCAGGTGCGCGACACCGCCGCCGAGCTGCTGAACCTGTACGCGCGCCGCGCCGCCCGCGAGGGCCATGCGTTCCGCTTCTCGCCGCAGGACTACGAGGCCTTCGCTGCCAGCTTCGGCTTCGAGGAGACGGCCGACCAGCGCGCCGCGATCCACGCGGTGATCCAGGACATGATCAGCCCCAAGCCGATGGACCGGCTGGTGTGCGGCGACGTCGGTTTCGGCAAGACCGAGGTGGCGCTGCGCGCCGCCTTCGTCGCCGTCACCGGCGGCAAGCAGGTGGCGCTGCTGGCGCCGACCACGCTGCTGGCCGAGCAGCACTACCAGAACATCGCCGACCGCTTTGCCAGGTGGCCGATCAAGGTGGCCGAGATGTCGCGCTTTCGCTCGGGCAAGGAGATCAAGGCCGCGATGGCGGGCCTGGCCGACGGCACGATCGACATCGTCGTCGGCACCCACAAGCTGCTGAGCCAGGACACCCGATTCGCGAACCTGGGCCTGCTGATCATCGACGAGGAGCACCGCTTCGGCGTGCGCCACAAGGAGGCGATGAAGGCGCTGCGCGCCGAGGTCGACGTGCTGACGCTGACCGCCACGCCGATCCCGCGCACGCTGGGCATGGCGCTCGAAGGCCTGCGCGACCTGAGCGTGATCGCCACCGCGCCGCAGCGCCGGCTGGCGATCAAGACCTTCGTGAGAACTGAAACGAACGGAACGATCCGCGAAGGGGTGCTGCGGGAATTGAAACGCGGCGGCCAGGTCTACTTCCTGCACAACGAGGTCGAGACGATCGAGAACCGGCGCCGCAACCTCGAGGAGCTGCTGCCCGAGGCCCGCGTCGCCGTCGCCCACGGCCAGATGCCCGAGCGCGAGCTCGAGCGCGTGATGCGCGAGTTCGTCGCGCAGAAGCACAACCTGCTGCTGTGCTCGACCATCATCGAGACCGGCATCGACGTGCCCACCGCCAACACCATCGTGATGAGCCGCGCCGACAAGTTCGGCCTGGCCCAGCTGCACCAGCTGCGCGGGCGCGTCGGCCGCTCGCACCACCAGGCCTACGCCTACCTGCTGGTGCCCGACGTCGAAGGCCTCAGCAAGCAGGCTGCGCAGCGCCTGCAGGCGATCCAGGACATGGAGGAGCTGGGCTCGGGCTTCTACCTCGCGATGCACGACCTGGAGATCCGCGGCGCCGGCGAGGTGCTGGGAGAGAACCAGAGCGGCAACATGATGGAGGTCGGCTTCCAGCTCTACAACGAGATGCTGGCCGCCGCCGTGCGCGAGATGAAGGCCGGCCGCAGCGCCGAGCTGAGCGACCTGCTGAACCCGGTCAACGCGGCGACCGAGGTCAACCTGCACGCCCCCGCGCTGCTGCCCGACGCCTACTGCGGCGACGTGCACGTGCGCCTGTCGCTCTACAAGCGCCTGGCCACCGCCGACAAGCTCGACAAGATCGACACCCTGCTCGAGGAGATCGTCGACCGCTTCGGGAAGCTGCCGGCGCAGGCCCAGACGCTGTTCGACGTGCACCGCCTGCGCGTGCAGGCGCGCGCCTACGGCGTCGTCAAGATCGACGCCGGCCCGCAGGCCATGAGCATCGGCTTTCGCAGCAACGCCCCGGTCGACGCGCTGCGCATCATCGAGCTGGTGCAGAAGAACCGCCACATCAAGCTGGCCGGCAACGACAAGCTGCGCATCGAAAAATCCCTGAGCGACCCCAAGGACCGCGCCCAGTTCATCCGCGACGTGCTGCGCTCGCTCGGCACGCCGACCCCCACCGTTCCTGCATGAGCACACCCTCCACCTCCGCCGCCTCCGGGTTCGCGCCGGGCCTCGCCATCAAGGGCTTCGCCCCGCCGCTGAGGCTGGCCGACTTCGGGCTGATCGCCTTCGACATGGACTCGACGCTGATCAACATCGAGTGCGTCGACGAGATCGCCGACGCCGCCGGCCGCAAGGCCGAGGTGGCGGCAATCACGGAGGCCGCGATGCGCGGCGAGATCGCCGACTACAAGGACAGCCTGCGCCGGCGCGTCGCGCTGCTCGAGGGTGTGCCGGTGGCCGCGATGCAGCAGGTGCTCGACGAGCGCCTGCAACTCAACCCGGGCGCCGAAGCCCTGGTGCGCGCCTGCCAGGCCGCCGGCCTGAGAACGCTGCTGGTCTCGGGCGGCTTCAGCTTCTTCACCGACCACGTGCGCGACCGGCTGGGCCTCGACTTCACCCGCAGCAACGTGCTCGAAGTGGCCGACGGTGCGCTCACCGGCCGCCTGGTCGACCAGGCCTGGGGCGACATCTGCGACGGCGAGGAAAAGAAGCGCATGCTGCTCGCCACCTGCCAGCGGCTCGGCATCGCCCCGTCCCGCGCGATCGCGATGGGCGACGGTGCCAACGACCTGCCGATGATGGGCGCCGCCGGGCTCTCGGTGGCCTACCACGCCAAGCCGGCAGTGCGCGCGCAGGCCATGGTCGCGATCGACGACGGCGGCCTCGACCGGCTGCTGCAGGTGTTCAACTGACCGCCTCGGCGCGCCCTTTCGCTGGGCACACCGAGGCGGTCGGGCAGGAACGGTTTGTGCATGGCAGCAAGCCATCGCAACCCCGGGAGGCCCGCCATGCTCGACCGCACTGCCACGAAGTTTTCCCATGTCAAACCGACCGACACCCGGTTTCGCAGCGACGGCCTGAGGGATTTTTTTCTATACCGCGATCTCGGCATCGCCGAGGCGACCAGCGGCAAGGTGATCGCGCAGCTCGTGATCGCCAACAATGCACCGGAGAAAGGCACGGGATGGCACCGCCATGAGGCGGAGTTCCACATCGTCCTCATGCTCAGGGGCTGGGCCAAGTTCATGTACGAGGACAAGGAAACCCTGGTGTCGGCCGGCGACTGCGTGCACCAGCGCCCCGGCGTGAGGCACTTCCTGTTCGACTACTCGCCCGACATGGAGTACCTGGAGGTGGTCGGGCCGGCGGACTTCACCACCATCGACGTCGACCCGGTCTGCGACATCCCGGCGCCCGAGTCCTGGGCCTGAGCAACGCCCTCCCCATGCTCCCGCCTGCGGCGGGAGCCGGCGGGCTGCCGGGTCTTCAGAACTCGACCTCGAGTTCCTCCATCGATTCCGGTTCCGCCTTCGCCGCGGCAATCCACTCCTGCATCTCGGGCATCGCCATCACACGCAGGCAGTACTCGATGCAGGCGCGGTCGCTGATGCGCACGTCGTAGGTCTTGAGCCGCGTCACCACCGGGGCATACATCGCGTCGGCGATGCTGCGCTCCCCGAACAGCCAGGGCCCGCCGTAGCGCTCGAGGCATTCCGACCAGATCTCGATCACCCGGTCGATGTCGGACTGGGCCCGGCTCCACACCTTGTAGCCCGGGAAGCTGCCCTTCAGGTTCATCGGCAGCGCCGAGCGCAGCGAGCTGAAGCCGGAGTGCATCTCGCCGCAGACGGCGCGGCAGTGCGCGCGGGCGATGCGGTCGGCCGGCAGCAGCCCGGCCTTGGGCTTGATCTCGTTCAGGTACTCGGCGATCGCCAGCGTGTCCCAGACCTCGGCCTTGTCGTGCGTCAGGCGCGGCACCAGGATCGACGGCGCGAGCAGCAGGATCTCGGCGCGCACGCCGGGGTCGTCGGGCGGCAGCACGTTCTCGTTGAAGTCCAGCCCCGCGAAGCGCGCGAGCAGCCAGCCGCGCAGCGACCACGACGAATAGTTCTTGCTGCTGATGGTGAGCGTGGCCTTGGCCATGGTGCGTGTCTCCTCCTGGTGCGATGACCCCCCGCAATCGCTGTGCCAGCTTGGGGCGGGTCGGCACGCATGGCCTGCAACTTGCCTGCATGAACGGGTAGAACCCTGCCCGTCGACAGGGGATGAGGCAGCCCATGATGTACGAGGCCTACCAAGCACACACCGACTTGATGGCACCGGTCCAGATGGCGGCGCGCACCGCGGCGTCCTACCTCAGCCACGAGTGGTTCGCCTTCAAGCAAATGCCGGCCGTGCGCAAACTCGCGGCCGCCTGCGAGGTCCTGACGCTCGCCAAGCTCACCCACCACCGGCCCGAATTCCGCATCGACTCCGTGCGGGTCGGCGAGCGCGAACTGAAGGTGCGTGAAGAGGTGGTGACCAGCACCCCCTTCGCGACGCTGCTGCGCTTCGTGCGCGAGGACGCCCCGGCGGACCAGCCGCGCGTGCTGATCGCGGCACCGCTGTCGGGCCACTTCGCCACGCTGCTGCGCGACACCGTGCGCACGATGATGGCCGACCACGACGTCTACATCACCGACTGGCACAACGCCCGCCACGTGCCGCTGGCCGAGGGCCCGTTCGGGCTGGACGAATACATCGAACACCTGATGCGTTTCCTGGAAGCCATGGGGCCGGGCTCGCACCTGATGGCGATCTGCCAGCCCTGCGTGCCGGCGCTCGCCGCGGTGGCGCTGATGGCCGAAGACGACAACCCGGCCCAGCCGCGCAGCATGTCGCTGATGGCCGGCCCGATCGACTGCCGCATCAACCCGACCGGGGTGAACGTGCTGGCCACCAGCAAGCCGATCGAGTGGTTCGAGAAGAACCTGGTGCACACCGTGCCGATGCGCTATGCCGGAGCGATGCGCCGCGTCTACCCCGGCTTCCTGCAGCTGACCGCCTTCATGAGCATGAACCCGGACCGGCACCGCAAGGCGTTCGCCGACCTCTACCACCACCTGGCCAACGGCGACATCGAAAAGGCCGAGGCCACGCGGCAGTTCTACGACGAGTACTTCGCCGTCAACGACCTGGCGGCCGAGTTCTACCTCGAGACCGTGAAGCTGGTGTTCCAGGACTACGCGCTGGCGCGCGGCGAGCTGAACTACCGCGGCCGCAAGGTCGACACGAAGGCGATCCGCCGCACCGCCCTCTTCACCGTCGAAGGCGAACGCGACGACATCTGCTCGATCGGCCAGACCGTCGCCGCGCACGACCTGTGCGGCGGCCTCGCGCCGTTCCGCAAGACCCACCACGTGCAGCTCGGCGTCGGCCACTACGGCGTGTTCAGCGGCCGGCGCTGGCAGCAGCAGATCTACCCGCGGGTGCGGGAGCTGATCCACGTGAGCCAGTGAGGCTCTCGCCGGCCGCGGCGCGCGCCATCCCGCCGCGTTGACGACCCCCGGGGCCGGCCAGGTGACCCTTGCGGGCCGGCGTCACGCCTCGTGGGTCACGTCGCCGGCGAGCCGGCCTCGCTGGAGCTTCAACACCCAGGCCGCCCAGGCGAGCGCCAGCAGCAGCACCAGCGCACCCAGCTTGTGGACCAGCGCGCCGATGAACTGCGCCTTGGGCAGCAGGCCCAGCGAGGAGAACAGGTAGATCCAGTCGTGGCCGCCCGCCTCTCCGGTGGCACCCGACAGCAGCACCAGCTGCGGCTGCAGCGCGTCGTACATGTACGGCGCCATGTCGAGCAGCGACACGCCCAGCAGCCACAGGCCGATGGCGGCACCGAAGGGGTCACGGTTCTTCAGCACGAAGGCGGCGACCAGCACGGCGGGCATGAGCAGCTGACCCAGCGTGCCGCCCAGGACCGCCACCCACTCGCCGAACAGCCTGAACAGCACGTGGCCGGCCTCGTGGAACACCAGCAGCGGCCCGTGAATGAACGACGAAGCCATCTCCCCGCTGCGGTAGTCGAGCGCGATCAGGCGCAGGCCCCAGATGGCAAAGCACGCGAGCAGCGCAAGCCGCAGCCAGAACCGCGTGACGTCGACGCGCGCAGGCACATGTAACAGCCAGCCGCGCAAGCCCGGCGCGTCGGCGGCGGCATCGCCTGCCACGCTCTCCGCGGCGGCCCAGAACGGGCGGCGATCACGGGTCGCAGCCGGAACACCGGCTGCCACCGGCCCGGGCGGCACCAGCTTGGCCAGGATCACGCCACACGCCGGGCACGCCGCCGGCAAGGCCTGCTCCAGCGGCAGTGGGTGGTGATGGCATTTGGGGCAGCGCTCGAACATGCGCGCCAGTCTATCCACGGGGCGCGGCCTGGCGCTCGCGGCAAGGTGGTCCGATCACGGCTTCAGGACAACCATGAGAGCTTGGCGGGAATATCGCTCTGGCGCCCGGACCGGCAGCCGGTGTGCGTGAATAACATTCAGGACAACCCTTGTCAGGCGCCACGAGAGAGCGTGATTCAATTGCACATCGACCTGCAGAGTCCTGAATGAATTCGCGCACGAATTTCGGCACCCCCCTCTACCACCTCGAGCGTTTCGATGTGGGCGTGGTGCAGTTGGACCGCGACCTGAAGGTCGTGGCGATGAACAGTCTGGCCCGCCGCGTGCTCCCGGTCGACGAGAAGCAGCCCTTCGACAAGATGGTGCTGTCCTTCCATCCGGAGCGCTCACAGTCGAAAGTGAAGTTCCTGCTCGATCAGGCCGAGTGCCCGGTCAGCAATCCTCCGCCGATGACCATGATCATCAACATCCCCGAGCGGGTGTTGCTCATCAAGGTCAGCAAGATGTCGGATCAGCGTGGCGATACGGTCAACCACTTGCTGATCTTCTACGACATCACCGACATGGTCAGTGGAGACGAGCCGACCACGCAGAAGCCACAGACCAAGCGGCAGCTGCGGAAGATCCCCACCGTGTCACAGAACCGGATTGTCCTCGTGGACGTCGAGGCGGTGATCTATATCCGCGCCGAAGGCCACTACACGTGGATCGGCACGGAGCACGGGACCAGCTTCTGCAATCTCAACATCAGCGACCTGGCCGAGCGGCTCGATGGCGTTTCGTTCCTGCGCATCCACCGCAGCTATCTCGCCAACCTGCAATTCGCTGAACAGCTCGTGCGCGACGACGGCAAGGTCAGCCTCAAGCTGCGCGGCAACGCATCCACGCTGCCGGTGTCACGTTCCAGCGTGCCGCTCCTGCTGGAGCGGCTGGGCATCGCCGAGACCGACAGCCCACGCTGAACCCGCCGGGGCTTGTCCGCCAGCCCCGACAAAGCACTGCACTTCGTGCGGCGTGTGCTGCATTTCGTGCATGCCTTCCCGGTGTTCGTGCATCCGCCGGGCCGGGCTCCGCCTTCGGACCTAAGTTCGCCGCCACTTGACGCAAGTCAAGTACCGCGGCGCGCCCGCGAAGGGCGCCGTACACCACATAAACATCATGAGACAGGAGTCCCACCATGAGGAAGATCCACCTTGCCCTGATTGCTGCCGTTGTTGGCGGTCTGGCCCCGCTGGCCCACGCCCAGGCCGCCGGCGACTGGTTGGTGCGCGTCCGCGCCGTGAATCTGGATCCGGCCAACAAGGACGACATCGCCATCACCGACGTGAGCATCAATAGCAAGGTGATCCCGGAGGTCGACATCAGCTACTTCTTCACGCCCAATATCGCGGCCGAACTGATCCTGACCTACCCGCAGAAGCACGACGTCAGCTCCACCGCGCACGGCGGCAAGATCGGTACCCTGAAGCACCTGCCCCCGGTGCTGACGGCCCAGTACCACTTCACCAACTTCGGCACCATCAAGCCTTACCTGGGCCTGGGCCTGAACTACACGCGCTTCTCCAACGTGGACCTGCCGGCGGGGTTCACCATCGACAAGAACAGTTTCGGTCTGGCGCTGCAGGCGGGTGTCGATTTCGCGCTGACCAAGGAATGGTCGCTGAACCTCGACATCAAGAAGGTGCAGCTGCGCACCGACCTGTTCGCGAACGGCACCAATCTCGGCACCATCAAGGTCGATCCGACCCTGATCGGCATCGGAGTCGGCTACAGGTTTTGAGCCGCTGGCTTTGACCTCGGCCGGTGCGGCGCTCGAGCGCGCCGCACCGGCCGCAGGGACCGGGCGTCGCCGAGACCGACAGCTAGCACTGACCTCGTAAAAACCCGCAATCGGGTTACTCCCAGGCACCCTGTGGTGAGCTGCATTTCGTGCAGTTCGCTCCGCATTTCGTGCGGGCCACGCCGGGGTTCGTGCAAGCGCCGAAGCGGGTTTCGTTCTGGAGCCTAAGGTCACCCCCGCTTGATCAATATCAAAGCAAGGGTCGCCCCGCGAAGGCGCCTTGCACCACAGGAGACAGTCACGATGATTCCACCCGGATTCGAGTACCACGCGCCACGCTCGGTCGCCGACGCGTTGAAGTTGTTGGGCCAGCTCGGCCCCGACGCCAAGCTGCTGGCCGGCGGGCACAGCCTGCTGCCGATGATGAAGCTGCGCTTTGCGCAGCCGGAGCACCTCATCGATCTGAACCGGATCGAGTCCTTGCGCGGCATCCGCGAAGAGAGTGGCACGGTGGTGATTGGTGCGATGACGGTCGAGAACGACCTGATCTCATCGAAGATTCTCCAGGCCAGGCTGCCGATCCTGCCCGAGGCGGCCCGACTGATCGCAGACCCGCAGGTGCGCAATCGCGGCACTATCGGCGGCGACATCGCCCACGGCGACCCGGGCAACGACCATCCGGCGATTGCCATTGCGCTGGACGCCACCCTGGTGCTCGAAGGGCCCAAGGGTCAGCGCATGGTCAAGGCCAACAGCTTCTTCCTCGGCACCTACATGACCGACATGGCCGAAGATGAAATCCTCACCGAGATCCGCGTGCCGGCTTTCGCCCCGAAAACTGGTTACGCCTACGAAAAGCTCAAGCGCAAGACGGGTGACTGGGCCACCGCCGGCGCGGCTGTCGTGATGCGAATGGACGGCGGCAAGGTCAGCGCGGTGCGCATTGCGCTCACGAACGTGGCGGCGACCGCACTGCGCGCAGGCGATGCCGAGACGGCGCTTCTCGGCAAGCCGCTGTCGGACGCAACGATTGTCGACGCTGCCGCCAAGGCGATGGCGATCTGCGATCCGGCCGAGGACCTGCGCGGTGACCGCGAATACAAGACCGCCATGGCCGGCGAGATGGTCAAGCGCGCGATCCGCAAGGCAGCCTCCCGCTGCCAGTGACAAAGAGAACGGAGACACCCTCATGGGCAAGAAACTCATTACCGTCAAATTGAACGGCCGCGCCGTGGAGAAAGCGGTCGAGCCGCGCACCCTGCTCATCCACTTCCTGCGCGAGGACTGCCAGTTGACCGGCGCGCACATCGGCTGCGATACCAGCCACTGCGGCGCCTGCACGGTCGACATCGACGGCCGTTCGGTCAAGAGCTGCACGCATCTCGCGATCCAGTGCGACGGCTCCGACGTGCAAACCGTCGAGGGTCTCGCGAACGCCGGTGTCCTGCACGCGGTGCAGGAAGGCTTCTACAAGGAGCACGGCCTGCAATGCGGCTTCTGCACGCCCGGCATGCTGATGCGCGCCTACCGCTTTCTGCAAGAGAACCCCGACCCCACCGAATCCGAGGTGCGGATGGGCATGAGCGGAAACCTCTGCCGCTGCACGGGCTACCAGAACATCGTCAAGGCCGTGCTGTACGCGGCCGCCAAGCTGCGCGAGACCCAAAAGGAGGCCGCATGAACGCACCTGCTGACCCGAAGCTGCTCGAGCGCAGCGCCGCCCTGCAAGGCATGGGCGAGAGCCGTCTGCGCAAGGAGGATGCCCGCTTCATCCAGGGCAAGGGCAACTATGTCGACGACATCAAGATGCCCGGCATGCTGCACATGGACATCGTGCGTTCGCCGATCGCGCACGGCCGCATCAAGAGCATCAACAAGGCGGCCGCGCTCGCCATCCCCGGTGTGCACGCGGTGCTGACTGCCGACGACCTCAAGCCGCTCAAGCTGCACTGGATGCCCACGCTGGCCGGTGACGTGGCCGCGGTGCTGGCCGACGAGAAGGTGCACTTCCAGATGCAGGAAGTGGCGATCGTGATCGCCGACGACCGCTACATCGCCGCGGATGCCGTCGAGGCGGTGGAGGTCGAGTACGAGGAATTGCCGGTCGTGATCGATCCATACAAGGCCCTCGATCCCGGCGCGCCGGTGCTGCGCGAAGACTTGGCAGGCAAGACCGAAGGCGCTCACGGCAAGCGCGATCACCACAACCACATCTTCACCTGGGAGGCCGGCGACAAAGCGGCGGTCGATGCTGCCTTCGCGAACGCGCCCGTCTCGGTGAGCGAGCGGATCGTCTACCCGCGCGTGCATCCCTGCCCGCTGGAAACCTGTGGCTGCGTGGCCAGCTTCGATCCGGTCCGCGGCGAGCTGACAACCTACATCACCTCGCAGGCGCCGCACGTGGTGCGCACGGTGGTCTCGCTGCTGTCGGGCATCCCGGAATCCAAGGTGCGCATCGTCAGCCCCGACATCGGCGGCGGCTTCGGCAACAAGGTCGGCATCTACCCGGGTTATGTCTGCGCCATCGTCGCGTCCATCGTGCTGGGCAAGCCGGTCAAGTGGGTCGAGGACCGAGTCGAGAACATCTCCACGACGGCGTTCGCCCGCGACTACCACATGGACGGCGAACTCGCCGCCACGCCGGACGGCAAGATCCTGGGCCTGCGCGTGCATGTCCTCGCGGACCACGGCGCCTTCGATGCCTGCGCCGACCCCACCAAGTTCCCTGCGGGCATGTTCCACATCTGCTCGGGTTCGTACGACATCGCGGCGGCCTTCTGCAGCGTCAAGGGGGTCTACACCAACAAGGCGCCGGGCGGCGTTTCCTACCGCTGCTCCTTCCGCGTGACGGAGGCGGTGTACCTGATCGAGCGCATGGTCGACGTGCTGGCGCAGAAGCTCGGCATGGACAAGGCCGAGATCCGCGCCAAGAACTTCATCCGCAAGGAGCAATTCCCTTACACCAGTGCCTTCGGCTTCGAATACGACTCGGGCGACTACCACACGGCGTTGAAGAAGGTGCTGGACGCGGTGGACTACAAGGGCCTGCGTGCTGAGCAAGCCGCCAAGCGTGCCGACCCCAAGAGTCCGACGCTGATGGGCATCGGCCTGGTCACGTTCACCGAAGTGGTGGGCGCAGGGCCCAGCAAGATGTGCGACATCCTGGGCGTGGGCATGTTCGACTCCTGCGAAATCCGCATCCACCCGACTGGCAGCGCGATCGCCCGCATGGGCACGATCACGCAGGGCCAGGGTCACCAGACCACCTACGCGCAGATCATCGCCACCGAATTGGGCATCCCGTCCGAGGTGATCCAGGTGGAAGAAGGAGACACGTCCACTGCGCCGTATGGCCTGGGTACCTATGGCTCGCGTTCCACGCCGGTGGCCGGTGCCGCGATCGCGCTGGCCGCGCGCAAGATCCACGCCAAGGCGCGCAAGATCGCTGCGCACCTGCTCGAGGTCGGTGAGAACGATCTGGACTGGGAGATCGACCGCTTCAAGGTCAAGGGCGACGACGCGAAGTTCAAGTCCATGAAGGACATCGCATGGGCCGCGTACAACCAGCCGCCTGCCGGACTGGAGCCGGGCCTGGAGGCCGTTCACTACTACGACCCGCCCAACTTCACCTTCCCCTTCGGCATCTACCTGTGCGTGGTCGACATCGACCGGAGCACCGGCGAGACCAAGATCCGCCGCTTCTACGCGCTGGACGACTGCGGCACCCGCATCAACCCGATGATCATCGAGGGCCAGATCCACGGCGGCCTGACCGAAGGATTCGCAGTGGCCATGGGCCAGCAGATGCCCTTCGACGCACAGGGCAACCTGCTGGGCAACACGCTGATGGACTACTACCTGCCCACCGCCGTCGAAACCCCGCATTGGGAGACCGACTACACGGTAACGCCGTCGCCGCACCATCCGATCGGCGCCAAGGGCGTGGCCGAGTCGCCGCACGTCGGCTCGATCCCGACCTTCACCTCGGCGGTGGTTGACGCCTTCGCGCACCTCGGTGTGACGCAGATGACCATGCCGCACAACAGCTACCGCGTGTGGCAGCAACTCAAGAAGTCCGGAGTGGCGCTGTAATGGAAGTCGAACTCAACAAACGCTACCCGCTGGCCGTGTCCAGCGAACAGGCGTGGGTCATCCTCTCGGACATCCGCGCGGTGGCCGGCTGTATGCCGGGGGCCCAGATCACCGATCAGCTGGATGCCACGCACTACAAGGGCATCGTCAAGAGCAAGGTCGGCCCCGCCGTGATGAGCTTCAACGGCGACATCGAGGTGCTGGGCCTCGACGCCTCGATACGCCGGCTGGAGATGCTGGGCAAGGGCGCCGACAAGGGCGGCTCGTCTGCGTCGATGAACCTCGTCGCTCACCTCGAAGCCGGCGAGTCGGCCGGCACTTCGGTACTGGTCGGTGTGGCGACCGTCACCGTCAGCGGCAAGTTGGCGCAGTTCGGCGGTCGGTTGCTGGTGCCGATCGCCGACGCCATGCTCGCGCAGTTCGCCGACAACTTCCGCACCGCTGCGGCGGCCGTTCCTGGTGCGGCTACGGCCGCCGCGCTCCGCGCGGTTGGCGCACATCCGATGCCCCCCACCAAGCCGCCTGCGGCTGCAAAGGAGCTCAACGCGCTGGGCTTGATGTGGATTGTCGTCAAGGGCTGGTTCTCCAACCTGTTCGGCAAGAAAGCGACCTGAGACGATGAACGACGATGCCTTGCGAACATCGCTGCACCAGGCCGGCTACATCGCCGACGAGACGCTGACCACCACACTGTGGCTGGCCGGCGAGTTGCAGCGCCCGCTGATGCTCGAAGGCGATGCCGGCGTCGGCAAGACCGCGCTGGCCGCCGCACTGGCCCGCGCGCGCGGCCAGCAACTGGTGCGCCTGCAATGCTACGAGGGGCTGGACCTGTCGCAGGCCGCGTACGAATGGAACTACGGACGCCAGTTGCTGGCGATCCGGCTGCATGAAACGCAGCCGGATCGCATGCAGGAAGCAGACCTGTTCGCACGCGACTACCTGCTCGAACGACCCTTGCTGCAGGCCATCTCCAGCGACGCGCCCTGCGTGTTGCTGATCGACGAGATCGACCGCGCCGACGAAGCCTTCGAGGCTTTCCTGCTCGAAGTACTGGCCGACTACCAGATCACCGTGCCCGAACTGGGCACGCTGCGCGCGCGGCACATCCCGCAGGTCGTCCTGACCAGCAACGGCACACGCGAACTGTCCGACGCCCTGCGCCGCCGCTGCCTGTACCACTACGTCGAGTACCCGACGCTGGCGCGCGAAATCGCGATCGTGCGTGCCACGTTGCCTGAGGCCGAGAGCGCGCTGACCGAGCAAGCAGTGGCCTTCGTGCAAAGCCTGCGCCGGGAAGACCTGGCCAAGAAGCCCGGCATCGCCGAGACGCTGGACTGGGTGCGTGCGCTGCACCGGCTCGACTGCAAGGCCCTGCCGGACGACCCGCAGGCACTGGCCGCTTCGCTGTCCTGCCTGCTGAAGACACGCGAAGACCGCTTCCAGTTCGACGCGGTTCGCGTGCGCCAGCTGGTCGAAGGCCGGCGCAGCGTGGGCGTGGCCGAGAAGGCGCCGCAGCCGTCATGAGCACTGGCAAACTTGCCGTTTCGCCGGCTTCCCGAGCGAGGCAAGGAGACTCGGGAGCGGCCGTTCGCTTCCTCGAGAACACGTCAGCGCAACCCTTGGAGGCCATCGCGGGGTTTGCCGCGCTGCTGCGTGACCACGGCCTGGCGGTCGGCGTCGCCGAACAGCAGGCGATGGTGCGCACCGCCTTGCGCCTGCCCATCGAACGCTACGCCGGACTCGATGCGGCCTGGCGCGCCATCGCCTGCCACGACGTGCGCGATTGGCGACGCTGGCCCGAGTTGTTCCAGCGCTACTGGTACCCGCAGCGTGTCAAGGGCAGCACGCGCGTCAGCGGCCAGACGCGATCCAGTCGCAACCTGCAGCAACTGGTGCAGAGCCTGCAAGAGAGCATGGCCCCCGGCGCGCCACGCGACACCTCGTCCAGAGGCCCGGCCGATGCCGCGCTGCAGCCGGTGTCCACTGCGTCCGACGAGCCTGGTCTGCCCCGCGCCCAGGGCGGCGCCAGCCGCACCGATGCCCTGCACGACCGAAGCTTGTCGCAATGGCTGCCGCAGGATCTGGCGCAACTGGAACGCCTGGCAGAGCAGATTGCGCAGGCGCTGCGCAAGCGGCTGACGCGCCGCTGGCATGACAGCCCCACCGGCCGACGCCTGGACCTGCGCCGCACGCTGCGCAACAGCCTGCGCACCGGGGGCCTGCCCTTGCACCCGGTGTGGCGCGCGCCGCGCAAAGAGCGGCCACGTCTGTTCATTCTGGTCGACGTCAGCCGCTCGATGGAGACCCATGCGCAGCTGTTCCTGCGAATCGCGCGCGCCTTCGTCTCGGCAATGGGCGCGCGGGTCTTCGTCTTTCACACGCGGCTGGCCGAGATCACTCCGCTCCTGCGCAGCGATTCGGCTGCGGTACAGGAGAAGGTCAATGCCGTCACCGCCGGCTTTGGCGGCGGCACACGCATCGCGACCAGCCTGGCCGACTTCCATAGCGCGCATGCCCGGGCGCAGCTGACGCGCCAGGCGCGGGTCTGGCTGCTGTCCGACGGTTTCGATGCCGATGAGCCTGCCCGTCTGTCGGAGGAGTTGGCCTGCGTGCGCCGGCGCGGCGCACGCATCGCCTGGTTCCACCCGTCCGAGCACCCACCGGTCTCGCAGGCTCTGCAGGCGGCGAACGCACAGCGCGGCCTGATCGAGCGCTTCCATCGTCTGAACAGTCTGCGTGACTTGGCCCAGCTCGCCAATCACCTGAGCTGAAGGCAATGCACGAGGAATTCATGATGAACACTGCCGAGACCGTCTTCGCTGCGGCCCAGCGCCTGCAGCACAGTGGCACCCCATACGCCCTGGTCAGCGTGATCCGTGCGCTGCCACCGGCGTCGGCCCGTCCCGGCGACAAGGCCGTGGTCACGGCCGATGGCCAGTTGCACGGCTGGGTCGGCGGTGGCTGCGCCCAGCCGGTGGTGATCCGCACCGTGCGTCAGGTGCTGGCCGAGGGGCGGGCGAAACTGATCCGCATCACGCCGGCGTCGGACGGCAGCGAAAGGGAGCTGGGCGACGTGCTCGAGTTCGGCATGAGCTGCCATTCCGGCGGCACGCTGGAGCTCTTCATCGACCCGGTGCTGCCGCGCGCCCAGCTGGTGGTGATCGGGACCTCGCCGGTGGCGCAGAGCCTCGTCCAGCTGGCTCCGCGCGTCGGTTTCGCGGTCACGCTGGTCGCGCACGAAGCCGACACGGCGGCCTATCCCGATGCGCAGCGGGTCATCGCGAATGACGATATCGCCGCCGTGATGCCCCAGGTCGCGTCCGGCGCCTGGGTCGTGGTCGCGACGCAGGGCCGGCGCGACCTGCAGGCACTGCGACTGGCGCTCGCACTTCAGGCACGGCAGGTGTCCTTCGTCGCGAGCGCCAAGAAGGCCCAGGTGCTGAAGGAATCGCTGGTGACGGCCGGCGCCGACGCGGCCGCGGTGGCGGCCATCGTCGCCCCCGCCGGTTATCCGATGGCGGCGAACACGCCGGAGGAGATCGCGCTGTCGGTCCTGGCGGCCGTGGTCTCGCACCGGCGGGGCGCGCCGGTCCCTGCGACGGCAGTGCCCGCGGCGGTGGCCGCGCTGCCGCAGACGGCCGCAGCGGTGGCCTCCTGTTGCGGCGGCCCGGTGGTCGAGTTGCCGCTGTTGCCCCTCGCCAAGCCCTCTTGCTGCGCAGACTGACATGGGATGCCTCCTCAAAGGTGGCGGCGGCCTCTACGCCCGTGTCGCGGTGGGGGCCGTGTTGCTGGCCGCCGGCGCGGGCAGCCGGCTGGGGCACCGGCCGAAGTCGCTGCTCGAACTGGGTGGCGTGCCGCTGATCCGCCGTCAATTGATTGCGTTGTCGGGCGCTGGCATCGACGAAGTGGTGGTCGTGCTGGGGCACCATGCCGATGCCATCGAGGCTGCGGTGCGCGACTTCCCCGTCACGCTGGTCCGCAACCCTTCGCCCGACGATGGCCAGGCCTCGTCGGTGCGCATCGGGCTGCAGGCGCTGGCGGGCAAGCTGGATGCCGTGATCGTCGCGCTGGCCGACCAGCCGCTGGTCAACGCGCAGGACATCAGCGCGCTGATCGGCGCCTTCAAGAAGCGCGGCACGGCGGCGATGGTGGTGCCGCGCGTGGGCGGCGAACCGGGCAACCCGGTGATTTTCGAGGCCGCCTTGCGCGATGAATGGCTGGCCGGCGACGTCAACGCCGCTTGCCGCCGCTGGCGTGGCGAACACCCGGAGCGGGTGCACTGGTTCGACACCGACAACACGCGCTACCGGATCGACATCGACACTCCCGAGGACCTGCAACGCTTCGTTGAGCGCACAGGGCACACGCTGCGCTGGCCCGTGGTGATGGCGCAATGAGGCCCTCATGAGCATGGGGATCGGTTTCCGTTCGCTCTGGCCCACGCCGCTGGGAATCCATCGCCACCCCAGTGCGGAGCAGCTCAACCCACTGCTGGTTCGCGTGTTCGGCGCCTTGCGCACCACCCAGTTGCACCGCCGCGGGCAGGCTCCGGCGGCGTTCTTTGCCAGCGACGACGATCTGCTCCATCGCGTGCAATTGCCGGAGTGGCAGGTCTTCGTGCGCTTTCTGGTCGAATGCCTTCGGGACACCGCCAAGTCGGCCAACCAGGGCGCCTGGCCGGCCGAAGGACTGGACTTGCAGGTGGCCATCGAGGGCATGTGGTTCCAGTGCGCCAACCGGGGCGCCTTCCACGACGTGCACACACACGGCAACTGCTCGTGGTCGGCGGTGTACGTGGTCCAGGTCGATGCCCCGTCCTCTCGGATCGCGCACCCCGTCTACGGCGCGGCCAATGGCGTGACGCGCTTCTACGGCCCACCGTTTGCTGCGCTGGGGGGGGCACATGTGGACCTCGGCAATGCGTACTTGCAGCCACCCCATGTGGACGTGGCACCCGTGCCGGGCCAGCTCGTCGTGTTCCCGTCCTGGCTGGCCCACCAGGCCATGCCCTACGACGGCGACGCGGAGCGCATCGTCGTGTCCTTCAACGCCAGCCTGCACGGCGCGCGCGGCAGCGATCGACTGCATGAATACAGTGCGCGTTAGCCCGGCCTTCCGCCTGGCAGTGGCGCGTGCGCTGGCCTGGGCAATGTTGTTCGGCGGCTGGTTGGAGCTGGGTGCGCTCGGGCGATGGGCCATGCCGCTGTGGGTCGAAGGGTTGGGTCCGGTGGCGCTGTGGCTGGCCTCGGCAGGTGCTGCACTCCAGCTCGGACGCCCGCTGTTGCTGTCCGGCCTGCGCTTGAGAGCAATAGTCGTCGTCACCGGGCTGATCACCGCAGCGGGCCTGCACGGAGCGGCCCATGGCGGTGGTGCCATCGCCGTGTGCATTGCTTCGCTTGCCTGGGGGGTGTTGCTGGTCGCCGCATCGCGCGCGGTGCGCATGATGCGGCCCTTTGCCCAACGGCCACCGTCTCCAGTCCTGCCGGCGGCGGCCGGCGCAGCCGTCGCTTGGGCGCTGGCTGGCGACCTGGCCGGGGTACCGACACCGGCGATGGTGTCGAGCGTGATCATCGCGTGCCTCGGCCTGTCGATGCTGCTGCCGCGCGGTGCCGCCGCACGCGGCTGCCGGACCGGCCTGTTCGACTGCGCACTATCGATGGGCTCGGGGTCGCTGTGGCGCACGACGGCGGGTTGGGCGCTGGGGGGTGCGCGATGGACCATGCTGCCGATGATGGCGTCGCTCACCCTCATGACCGATTGGTGCGCCGCGGGCGGGAACCAGCGTCCTTCGCAGATTGTCGGGCTGCACCTTGCCGCGATGCTGCTGCCGCCGCTGTTGCTGCACCTGTTTCGCACGCCATTGCGGAGCCCGTCCTGGGTGGCCCTCCCGATGGCCACGGGGCTGGTTCTGTTCCAAGGGATGCCGGGGGCCCAAGGCTGGATGGCGGTCTCGATCTGCCACGCAGCGGCCTGGGGCCTTGCCTGGTCCACCCAACTCTCGCGCGCGGCCGGACCGTGCCAGCCCGTGTTGAAGACAGGGTGGATGGCCGTGCTGGCACCAGCCGGCGTGGTGTACGTGCTGGGCGCGGCGTTGGCAGACCTGGGGCCTCAGGCATTGGGCTTCGTGCACCTCGGCTTGGGCTCGTTGTCGGTGATCGGCGCGCTGGTCTCGATGTCGAGGCCCCCTGCTTTGAGCAAGGAGAATGGATCTTGAACAGCATGGATGTGGAGGTGTTGCGCACCGCCATCGCATGGTTGCACCATGGACACCGCGTGGTGATGGGCACGGTCGTGCGCACCTGGGGCTCGTCGCCCAGGCCGCCGGGTTCGCTGATGATCATTCGCGACGATGGCCAAGTGGCAGGCTCGCTGTCGGGCGGCTGCATAGAGGACGACCTGATCGAGCGTGTGCGCCGCGCCGAACTCGCGCCGGCCCTGCCGCAGACCACGGTCTACGGCGCGAATGCCGAAGAGGCCCAACGTTTTGGCCTGCCATGCGGCGGCACGGTGCAGATCGTGCTGGAGCCGTTGGGGCCTTGGTCGGGGTTGGAGCCCTTGCTGAGCGCCGTCGAGCAGCACCGGGTGGTACAGCGGCGCCTGGAGATGAGCACCGGGACCGTCTGGCTCGAACCCGCGCAGGCGGGCGACATGATCCTGTTCGACGGACGCACGCTCCAGACCGTCCACGGCCCGCGCCTGCGACTCCTGATCATCGGCGGCGGCCAGCTTTCACGTTACCTCGCTGCCATGGCCGTGATGCTGGACTACCACGTGACGGTGTGCGATCCGCGCGAGGAATACCACGAAGGGTGGCAGCCGCTGGAAGGTGTGACGCTGTCGCGCCAGATGCCCGATGACCTCGTCCTTGCGATGAAGCTCGACGCCAGCTGCGCGGTCGTCGCCGTCACGCACGACCCGAAGCTCGACGACCTGGCCTTGATGGAGGCCTTGAAAACACCGGCTTTCTACGTGGGGGCTCTGGGTTCCCGGCGCAACAACGATGTTCGCCGGCGGCGTCTGCTCGAATTCGATGTTTCTGCTCCGCAAGTGAACACGCTGAGAGGCCCGGTGGGCCTGAACCTGGGCGGCAAGACACCTCCGGAGATATCCCTGTCGATCATGGCCGAGATGACGGCCGTTCGCCGCGGCATCGGCCTGGGTACTGCCTTGACGGATTGGAGTGGATCGATGACCGAGTGCAAGGCAGCGACATGACTCCATCATGAGATGTACTCGCAAATGACGACGACAACGGCACCAGCAGATACACGCAACGGCTCCGAAACCGGACCACGGGCTGCCATGGCGGACCACGGCCTGGAGCAGGCAGCCGAATCGGCGCTGTTCCGGCGTCCTGATCCCACGCACCTTGCCGCGGTCTCCCGGGACGGCCCTGTCGGCGTCTGTCCACGATTGCTGCCATGAATGCACTGGCTGTTGGCGCCACGGTCGGCTATCAATACGATCTGCGACTGGTCGTGTTGTCGTTTCTCATTTCCGTATTCGGGTCATATGTCGCCATGTGGCTTGCGTCGGGTCGCGAAAATTCGCAGGTGACGGTCTATGGCCCTGCAGTGGCCTTGGGCGGTTGCGCGATCTGGGCGATGCATTTCATTGGCATGGCTGCGTACAAGACGCAGCTTTATGTCTCGTATGCCGTCGTGCCGACCGTGCTGTCGCTTCTGATTGCAATAGTGTTCACGGCATTCGGTTTCCATCTGGCGCTCAAGGGGACCAAGCGCCTCTGGAATCTACTGCCCAGCGGCATAGTGATCGGCTCGGGCGCGGCCGCAATGCACTACCTCGGAATGTTCGGCATGGACCTTCGTGCGACGATCGATTGGGACCTGACGATGGTCGCGGTCTCGGTGGCGATTGCAATCGCCGCCGCCACTGTCGCGATCTGGCTCACCTTCCACGTGAAGACGGGCGGCCAACGGATATTTGCCGCGGTCATCATGGGCATCGCCGTGTGCGCAATGCACTATACGGGGATGGCGGCGGCCACTCTCGTCTGCGTGGCCCAGGCCAACCGGAGTGAACTGGGCTTCGAAGGTCCGTACCTTGCCTACTTGACGTTCGGCGTTGCCCTCATCGCGCTGGGAGCCAGCGTCGCATTCGGTCGCATCGATGTCACGGCGAGGCGGCTCCCATGACACGGGACTCCAACGCAGCACAGCAGTCGTTCGCGAGAACGGCGGATAGCGTGATCCTCCTTGCGCTTGTCGTTTCGGCATTTGCCGCCGGGGCAATAGGCTCCTACTACGGCGACTTGACAATCGGTGTCGTGGTGAGCGCCGCACTTCTCGCGGTGGGTGGACTCGTCTACTGCACCGCGCGCGGCACGGCGTTCTCGAGCGTGGCCCTGGCGCTGTGTCTCTCGGCAATGGTCGCCCTGCACATACAGCTGGGGCGCGGCACGATCGAGTTTCACTTCGGGGTATTCGTTGCGCTGGCCTTGTTGCTGGTCTATCGAGATTGGCGTCCCGTCCTGTCATCGGCCGCGTTCTTCGCAGTCCACCACGTCCTGTTCGACCGTCTGCAGGCCTTTGGCTACGGCGTCTATTGCATGCCTGCCGCGAATTTCCTGGCGACCGTGATGCATGCCTGCTATGTGCTGGTACAGACCAGTCTCGAGTTGTTCATGGCGATCTGGATGCGCAACTTGGCCACGAGCGGTCAGGAACTGGAAGAGCTGGTGCATGCAATAGACACGGAAGGTGCCGTATCCCTCGATGTCGACGAAGTCCATGTGCGGTCCGTCGTCGGGTTGGCACTCAAAGCAGCCATCACCCGGATGAACGCCGCCATGCTGCAAGTGCAAAGTTCCGCGGCATATATTCAGATCGCCAGCACGGAGATCGCAACAGGGACTGTCGATCTGTCGACGCGTACCGAACAGGCGGCATCCAATCTGCAGGAAGCCGTTTCGTCAATGGAGCAGTTGACGGGAACGGTCAAGCAGACCGCCGAGTCCGCTCGTCAGGCCAACAAGGTGGCCGAGTCCGCGACCGAGGCCGCCGTCCGAAGCGGAGCCGTGGTATCGCAGGCTGTCACGACGATGGAGGAAATCAACTCCAGTTCCAAGAGAATCGCCGACATCGTCGGCGTGATCGATGGAATCGCATTCCAGACGAACATCCTCGCATTGAATGCCGCCGTCGAGGCGGCGCGTGCCGGCGGGCATGGGCGCGGGTTCACCGCCGTGGCCAGCGAGGTTCGGGGGTTGGCGCAGCGCAGCGCTGAATCTGCCAAGGAGATATCGGAGCTCATCGGGACCAGCGTCGACCGAATCAAAAGTGGGGCGAAACTCGTCGGCGACGCCGGCGGCGCGATGTTGGAGATCGTCGAATCGATCCGGATGGTTTCGCAAAGCATTGGTGAGATCAATGCCGCCTCGCACGAGCAATCCGGGGGACTCTCTTCGGTCAACAGATCGGTCAGTCAACTCGAGAGAATGACGCAGCAGAATGCCGCACTCGTCGAGCAGAGCAGTGCTGCCGCACAAAGCCTTCGCCAGCAAGCCACGAGGTTGAACGACGTGATCCAAGGCTTCCGTTTGACTCAACATTCTGCGAGCGCCGGGTAGCTCGCCGCTCCTTGTGCACGTGCGACGGGTCCAGTGCGGGCCAGTCGATGCCGTTGTCGGAAACGAAGACTTCCAGGTTCGTCGATTGAAGGGTGTTCAGTCCGGGCCGGTCATCACCACGACGCCATCCTCGTCCGCATAGACCCACTCCCCCGCCCTCACCCACACCCCCTGCACCTGCACCGCCACGTCGCGCTGGCCCTCGTTGCGCTTCTCGGTCGGCAGCGGCATCAGGGCGAGCGCGCGGATGCCCACCTGGCTGGCCGCCAGTTCGGCGGCATCGCGCACGCAGCCGTTCACCAGCACGCCCGCCCAGCCGTTCTTCGCCGCCGCGGCGCCGATGTTGCCGCCCACCAGTGCGCGGCGCAGCGAGGCGCCACCGTCGACCACCAGCACGCGGCCCTGGCCGGGTTCGTCGAGCGCGAGCTTCACGAGGCTGTTGTCCTCGAAGCACTTCACCGTGCTCACCGGCCCGGCGAACTTCGCCACGCCGCCGTAGCTGTGGAACACCGGCGGCAGCACGCGAAAGGCGCCGTCGGTGTCGTTCTTGTGCGCGTCGCACAGATCGCAGGTCGAGAAGCCTTTGCTGTCGGTCGTCATGCGTTCTCCACTTTCCTGATCGGGGGTTTCACGTCCTCGCGGCGCGGCGGCAGCATCGGCTGGTGCTCGCGCGCGGGGTTGAGGATGATGGCGGTCGAGGTCTCGGTGAGGATGCAGAACTTGGTGACCACCGCGTCGAGGTGCGACACGTCGATCACCGCGATCTCCAGGATCCAGCTGTCCTCGCCGGTCACGTTGTAGGCATTGATGACCTCGGGTGTCTGCTGCACCAGCTTGACCACTTGCGCGTACTCGGCGCGGCCCACGCGGATCATCGCGCGGATGCCGTAGCCCAGCGCCTGCAGGTTGACCGTGGCGCGGTAGCCAGTGACGACGCCGGCCGCCTCGAGCTTGCGCACGCGCTCGGTCACCGCCGGTTGGCTCAGGTGCACGCGCCGGCCCAGCTCGGCCATGCTCAGGCGGGCCTCGGCCTGCAGTTCGGCGAGGATGCGCGTGTCGTAGGCGTCGAGGCTCATGGCAGCAGGCATGCTGAAGCCTAGCACGCGACTTTCCTGCAAATCGAAGGCGGCAACGCTGTCTTTCCTTGAATCGACGCTTCAATCCTCGGGGCTCGCGGCCTAGCATTTCGGCATGAGTTCGCTCGCCCCTCCACTGTCCTTGTCGCGCCCCGGCCTGTCGCCGCTGGTCGTCGCCTGTCTCGCCGCGACCTGGCTGGTCTGGGGCTCGACCTATCTTGCGATCAAGTTCGCGCTGATCGGCTTCCCGCCCTTCCTGCAGATGGGCTCGCGTTTCCTCGTCGCCGGCGCGCTGCTGGCCGCGTGGATGCGCTGGGTGAGGCAGGCGCCATGGCCGAGCGCCCGGCAGTGGCGCCACGCACTGCTGGTCGGCGCGCTGATGCTGGGCGGCGGCATGGGCGGCACCGCCTATGCCGAGCAGAGCGTGGGCTCGGGCCTGGTGGTCGCCTTCATCGCCGTGGTGCCGGTGATGATGGCGGCCGGCCTGGTGCTGTGGCGCGTGTTCCCCGGCCGGCTCGAGGCGGCCGGCATCGCCGTCGGCCTGGGCGGCGTGCTGATGCTGACGCAGGGCGCCGGTTTCCAGGCCTCGGCGACCGGGCTCGCGGCCATCGGGCTGGCCTGCCTGACGTGGACCGCCGGCAGCCTGCTGAGCCAGCGCAGGACGCCGCTGGCACCGGGCGCGATGGGCTTCGCGAGCGAGATGCTCTGCGGCGGCCTCGTGCTGCTGGCGATGGCCGCGGTCGACGGCGAGTACGCCACGTTCGCGCGGCAATGGCCACCCGCGCCGGTGGCCGTCGCGGCCTGGGCCTACCTGGTGGTGTTCGGCTCGCTGATCGCCTTCAACGCTTACATGCTGCTGCTCGCGCACGCGTCGCCGGGGCTGGCGTCGAGCTACTGCTTCGTCAACCCGGTGATCGCGCTGCTGCTCGGCGTTTCGCTCGGCGGCGAAGCCGTCAGCGGCTACGAGTGGGCCGCCGCCGTGGTGGTGCTGACCGGCGTGGTGCTGCTGCTCACCGGAAGGCGCCCGGCGACCTGACGCCGGCCGAGCGGTCTCAGCGCTGGGCGGGCAGGCGCGCAGCGCGCAGCAGCACGGCGCCGTCGGCATCGAACAGCGTCAGGTAGCCGGTCGGCGGCACGCGTGCGACAACGGCGCGCTCGAGCGCCGTGAGAACGCGATCCTCCTGCTCCATGGCGGCGGTTGCGCAGGCCCTGCGCGTGGTGACGACGGGCCCGAGTTCCAGCGCATTGCCGACCAGCGAGTAGCGGCCCCTCAGCACATTGCAGCTGCCGTTGCCGCTCAACTGGCCATCGGGGCCGAAGTTCAGGCGGGCCGCGCTGCGGTCGAGCAGCGGCTCGCTGCGCGCCTGTTCGATGCGCCACTCACCCAGCACCGCGGGATCGGGCGCCGCGGCGAAGGTCGGCGGCACGGGAATCGGGGTCGGGACCGGCGCCGACGCAGGCGGTGAAGGCGCCGGTGCCGGCGCGGGCATTGGCACGGGCACGGGCACCACGCAGGCGCTCAGCCACAGGCAGGCCACCGCGGCGAGGTTCGATCGGTACTGCATGGCGAATGCTTCCCCGGCTTGTTCAGGAATGATGCCGCTGCAGCGCGGTCGCGCGGATCGCGCCCAGCGTCGCACGCGTGGTGCTGATGTCGGTGTCGAGTATCAGGTGCAGCAGCGTCGGCTCGCTGCGCGCCAGCGCCGCGGCAAAGGCCGGCTCGAAGGCTTCGGTGCGATCGACCCGCTCGGCCGCCCAGCCGAAGGCGCGGCCGAACAGCACGAAGTCCGGGTTGCTCAGGTCGCTGCCGATCACGCGCCCCGGGTACTCGCGTTCCTGGTGCATGCGGATCGTGCCGTAGCTCGCGTTGTCGACCACGACGACGATGAGCCTGGCGCCGTAGGCCCGGGCGCTTGCGAGCTCCTGTCCAGTCATCAGGAAGTCGCCGTCGCCGGTGAAGGCGACGACACAGCGGCCCGGGCGCAGCAGGCTGGCCGCAATGCCCGCCGGCACGCCGTAGCCCATCGCGCCCGAGGTCGGCGCCAGCTGGGTGCCGAGGCCGCGGTAGCGCCAGTAGCGGTGCAGCCAGCCGCTGAAGTTGCCCGCGCCGTTGGTGACGATGGTGTCGGCCGGTGCCAGGCGCTGCACGGTCTTCACGACCTCGGCCATGTCGAGCGGCACGACCGGCAGCGCAACGAGGTTGGCTTCGTAGTCGGCGTGGGCCGCGGCGGCCCACGCCGACCACGGCAGGCTCGCCGGCGCGGCCAGCGTTTCCAGCGCACGGGCCGCGTGGTGCATCGAGGCCTGCAGCAGCAGGTCGGCCTCGTAGACGCGGCCCAGTTCCTCGGACCCGGCATGCACGTGGACCAGCGTCTGCCGCGGCCGCGGTGCCTCGAGCAGGGTGTAGCCGCCGGTGGTCATCTCGCCCAGGCGCGGGCCGACGGCGAGCACCAGGTCGGCCTCGCGCACCCGCTCGGCGAGCCGCGGGTTGATGCCGATGCCCACGTTGCCGGCGTACAGCGCATGGGTGTTGTCGAACAGGTCCTGGAAGCGGAACGCGCAGGCCACCGGCAGCTGCCAGTTCTCGGCAAAGCGCTGCAGCGCCTGCACCGCGCCCGCGTCCCAGCCGCTGCCGCCGGCGATGAGCACGGGCTGCCGCGCCGCGAGCAGCCGCGTGCGCACCTCGCGCAGCGCGCCCGGCGCCGGCCAGGCCTGGGCCGGCACGACGAAGGGCGCCACCGGTGCGGCGGTCGGCGTCCTCAGCATGTCTTCGGGCAAGGCCAGCACCACCGGCCCGGGGCGGCCCTGCATCGCGATGTGGAAGGCACGCGCCACGTACTCGGGCAGCCGGTCGGCGCTGGCCACCTCGCCGACCCACTTGGCGAAGCCGCCGCTGTTGGGCCCGAACACGGCGCGGTAATCGAGCTCCTGGAAGGCCTCGCGGTCGCGCACCTCGCTGCCCACCTGGCCGATGAACAGGACCATCGGCGTGCTGTCCTGGAAGGCGGTGTGCAGGCCGACGGCGGCGTTGGCGGCGCCCGGCCCGCGCGTCACGAAGCAGATGCCCGGGCGCCCGGTCAGCTTGCCCTGGGCCTCGGCCATGAAGGCCGCCCCGCCCTCCTGGCGGCAGCTGACGAAGCGGATGCGATCGTCATGCTCCAGGAAGCCGTCGAGCACCGCCAGGTAGCTCTCGCCCGGCACGCCGAAGCAGGTGGAGACGCCTTGTGCGATCAGCGCCTCGACCAGCGCGTGGCCGGCGGGGCGCGGTGCGTGGGTTTGCATGGGCGGCACTGTAGCCGCGGCGCGGCGGCCCGGCGGCCCGGCGCTGTCTCGAGGCTGGCCGGGCGATGGCGAGCCGGCCGGACCGGCTCCGCGGGCTCAGGTGGCGAGTGCGGCGGTGCGGCCGCGCGCGATGCGCACGCCGACCAGCGAGGCCGAGGCCACGCCCAGCGCCATCATCAGCGCCGCACCGTAGAACACGCCGTTCGGGCGGCCATGGTCGAGCAAGGCACCGAACAGCGGCGCCGCCAGCGCGAAGCCGATGTCGAGACCCGAATACACCATGCCGTACACCCGCCCGGTCGCCCCGGGCGGCGCGGCGCGCTTGATCAGCATGTCGCGCGAGGGCCCGGCCAGGCCGGTGCCGAAACCGGCCAGCGCGGCGACGCCGGCCGCCAGCAGGCCCGGCAGCCAGCCGGTGCCGGCCAGCGCCAGCAGGCCGGCGGCGGCGGCCATCGCGAAGCCGATCGTGCGCTCCAGCCGCTGCACCCTGGCCACCAGGAAGCCGCCGATCACCATGCCCGCCGCACCGCACAGCATGTAGCCGGTGACGACGAAGGCCGTCAGCGCGAGCGGCAGTCCGTACATCTGCTGCAGCGCCGGGCTGGCGAAGCTCTGGATCGCCGTCAGCGCCGCCGTGGTCCAGAAGAAGAAGGCGAAGCACAGCCAGACCGACGGCAGCCTCAGGAAGGCCAGCGGGTGTTCGTCGGCGACGCCGGCCGCGCCGGGCTTCTTGTCGTGGGCCCAGGAACCGAGCTTGTCGTCGATCGCGTCGCGGTTCAGGGCCAGCACCACCAGCACCGCCAGGGCCACCAGGCCGGCGCCGAGTGCGGCGATGCGCCATGAGCCGGTGGCGGCCGTGAGCCCCGCCATGAACACCGGCGCCACCGCCCAGCCGAGGTTGCCGGTGATGCCGTGCACCGAGAACGCATGGCCCAGGCGCGGCTGCGACACGCGCTTGTTCAGGATCGTGAAGTCGACCGGGTGAAACGGCGAGTTGCCCAGGCCGGCCAGCGCGGCGGCCAGCATCAAGCCCTCGTAGCCGTTCGCACTGGCGGCCGCGAACGCCGCCGCGGCAAACAGGCCCAGCGCCAGGAACAGCACCGGCCGCGCGCCGACGCGGTCGACCAAGAAGCCGGCCAGCGCCTGGCCGATGCCGGAGATCACGAAGAAAGTGGTGACCAGCAGGCCCAGCTCGGAATAGCTGAGGCCGAAATCGTGGATGAAGGCCGGGAACAGCGGCGGCAGCAGCATGTGGAAGAAATGCGAGGTGCCATGCGCCAGGCCGATCAGGCCGATGGTGCGGGCGTCCTGGCGCAGCGAGGCGCCGGCAGCCGCAGGAGCGGAAGTGGAAATCTGCATGACCCGATGCTAGGTGGGGTCGGCGCGGCGCGCTTACGATAGCGGGACAACTTCTATCGCGATCATGCCAAGACCCTCCATGGCGCGCGGCAAGCTGGCTGCAACCAGCGTGGGGCCGCTGACACCCCACCTCTTCACGCCGACGATCGAACGGCCGCTGCGCGCCAAGCAGCACACGCTGGCGACCGACACTCGCGTCGAGCCGCACAGCCACGCCTGGGCGCAGCTCGCCTGGTCGGCCACCGGCGTGATGCGGCTGACCGCCGAGCGCGGCACCTACCTCGTGCCGCCGTCGCGCGCGGTGTGGGTGCCGCCCGGCGTCGAGCATGCGATCACCGTGGTCGAGACGGCCGAGCTGCGCACGCTCTACCTGCACCAGCGCCCCGGCCGCTGCGGCCCCGGCTGCGGGCCGCAGCGCAGCGAGGCGGCGGTCGGCAGCGACTGGCAACACTGCCGCGTGCTCGAAGTCTCCGAGCTGCTGCGCGCGCTGATGCTGGCGCTGCCGACCGGACCCGACGGGCAGCCGCCGAGCGCGGTGGAACTGGCACGCGAAAAGCTGATCGCCACGCTGCTGGCCGACGAACTCAGGCGCGCCGCGCCGGTGCCCCTGGGCGTGGCGCTCCCGCAGGACAAGCGCCTGCGCGCGCTGTGCGAAGCGGTGCTCGACGACCCGACACGCCACGACACGCTGGCGGCCTGGTCGCGCGACATCGGCGCCAGCGAGCGCACCGTCGCGCGGCTGTTCCGCCAGGACCTGGGCACGAGCTTCGTGCAATGGCGCCAGCAGGTGCTGCTGGCGCGTGCGCTGTCGCTGGCCGCACGCGGCACACCGATGGGCCAGATCGCCGCCGAGCTGGGCTATGCCAGCCCCAGTGCCTTCAGCGCGATGGTGCGGCGCTCGGTAGGGGCGCCGCCGAGCCGCTTCTTCGCGTCGGCCTGAGATCGTGTGGTGAACACTCCCCGATGAAAGCTCGGCTACGATCCCGCTCCCTTCTACCGATCCCGCGATGAGCCAGATCCTCTACGACTTCACGAAGCAGGACGCCAGCGGCGCCAGCTGCACCGCACAGGCCTGGGCCAAGGTGCCCGAGCCGCTGACGCCGGCACGGCGCGACGAGCTGAAGGCGCGTGCCAAGCGTTTGCTCGCCGAGCGCAATGCCGTGCTGGTGGCGCACTACTACGTCGACGGCGACCTGCAGGACCTGGCGCTGGAGACCGGCGGTTGCGTCTCCGACTCGCTGGAGATGGCGCGCTTCGGCCGCGACCACGCGGCGCAGACCCTGGTGGTGGCCGGCGTGCGCTTCATGGGCGAAAGCGCCAAGATCCTGTCGCCCGAGAAGACGGTGCTGATGCCCGACCTCGACGCGACCTGCTCGCTCGACCTGGGCTGCCAGCCCGAGGACTTCGCCGCCTTCTGCGATGCGCACCCGGACCGCACGGTGGTGGTCTACGCCAACACCAGCGCGGCGGTGAAGGCGCGCGCCGACTGGATGGTGACCAGCTCCTGCGCGGTGGCGATCGTCGAGCACCTGCATGCGCAGGGCAAGAAGGTGCTGTGGGCGCCCGACCGGCACCTGGGCCGCTACATCGCCGAGCACACCGGCGCGGACATGCTGATGTGGCAGGGCGAGTGCATCGTGCACGACGAGTTCAAGGGCCTCGAGCTCGAGCTGATGAAGAAGGAGCACCCCGACGCGCTGGTGCTGGTGCACCCGGAATCGCCCCAGCGCGTGGTCGAGCTGGCCGACGTGGTGGGCTCGACCTCGCAGCTGCTCAACGCCGTGGTGCAGAGCGAGCGCCAGACCTTCATCGTCGCCACCGACAACGGCATCCTGCACCGCATGCGCCAGCTCGCGCCGGGCAAGACGCTGCTGGAAGCGCCGACCGCCGGCAACAGTGCCACCTGCAAGAGCTGCGCGCACTGCCCGTGGATGGCGATGAACGCGCTGCAGGGCGTGGTCGACTGCCTGGAGCGCGGCACCGGCGCCATCACAGTGCCCGAGCCGGTGCGCAGCCAGGCGCTGGGCTGCATCGAGCGCATGCTGGATTTCGTGAAGGCCAATCCCGGCGCGATCAGCCAGCCGGCGCGCGGCTTCGTTCCCAACATCGGTGCCGCGTGATGACGACCCCCCCGTTGCGGCTGCGCCGCTCCCCCGTGGCCCGGAAGGGACCACTGCGTGGCCCTTGGGGCGCCGCTGGCGGACCGACGGAGCCGGATCCGCGGCGGCTGCTCGGCAGGCCGCGGTCTGCGTTGACGCGCGCTGCATACACCTGATGGAGGCGCGAGGCATGCTCACTTTCGAAACCAACGAGACGCTCGACGAGGCCCGCGCGCGCAACGTGCGCGACGCGCTGTTCGAGGACATCGGCCGCGCCGACTGGACCGGCCGGCTGGTGCCCGAGGGTCGCCGGGTGCGCGCGCGCGTGCTGGTGCGCGAGGCGGCGGTGCTGTGCGGCCGGCACTGGTTCTTCGACTGCGTGGTCGCGCTCGATCCGCAGGCCGACGTGCAGTGGCACTACGCCGAGGGCGCGCGCATGGCCGCCGACACGCCGGTGTGCGAGATCGAAGCCGACGCGCGCGCGCTGCTCGCCGCCGAGCGGCCGGCGCTGAACTTCCTGCAGTTGCTGTCGGCGACCGCGACGCTGACGCGGCGCCACGTCGACGCGATCGCCGGCGCTTCGCCCCATCCGCGCGGCTGCGCCATCCTCGACACCCGCAAGACCCTGCCCGGCCTGCGCCAGGCGCAGAAGTACGCGGTGCGCACCGGCGGCGGCCAGAACCAGCGGCTGGCGCTGTGGCACGGCATCCTGATCAAGGAGAACCACATCGCGGCGGCCGGCGGCATTGCACAGGTGCTGGCGGCGGCGCGCGAGCTGAACGCCGGTGTCGACATCCAGATCGAGGTGGAGACCCTCGCGCAGCTGCGCGAGGCGCTGGACCACGGCGCCGTCAGCGTGCTGCTCGACAACTTCGACCTGCCGCAGATGCGCGAGGCGGTGGCGGTGAACGCGGGCCGCGCGCTGCTGGAGGTGTCGGGCGGCGTCGCGCTGGACCAGGTGCGCGACATCGCCGCCACCGGCGTGGACCGCATCTCGATCGGCCGGCTGACCAAGGACGTGACGGCGACCGACTACTCGATGCGCGTGCTCGGCAGCGCCTGAGCGCCGGCCGTCGCCCGGCGAAAAGCGGGCCCTCTGCCGCGCAATTCGGCAGTTGCCGGCGCCGCACGCTCGTGACAATCGGGCCCATGAGCTCTGAATTCGCGGGCATCCGCAACTACCAGGAACGCGCGGTGTTCGACGCCGTGCGCACATGGCGCGACCACTATCCGCTGATCAGCGAAGAGCTGCTGCCGGACGTGGCCTGCGTGGCGCTGAACCGCCTGCCCGCGCGCTACATCCGCCACGAGGTGGATCTGGTCTTCTACCAGAGCGAGAAGGAGCGGCTGCTGGCCGAGCGCCTGGTCGCCGGCGCGGTCGGCTTCGCGTTCGAGTTCGTGCAGGCGCGCACCGCGATGCGGGCGCGCGCCTGAAGCCCGGGCCGCGCGCGGCTCAGGCCGCCCAGGGAGCGGCCTTGCGCTTGGGCTTGCGCGTCAGGATGGTCGGGAAGCTGACCGGCAGCGTCTGCGGGAAATCGCGGCTGTAGTGCAGGCCCCGGCTCTCGTGGCGGCTGAGCGCCGAGCGCACGATGAGCTCCGCGCAGTCGACCAGGTTGCGCAGTTCCAGCAGGTCGCGCGTGACGCGGAAGTTGGCGTAGTAGTCGTCGATCTCGCTGCGCAGCAGCTTGATCCGGTGCAGTGCCCGTTCCAGGCGCTTGGTGGTGCGCACGATGCCGACGTAGTTCCACATCAGCAGCCGCAACTCGTCCCAGTTGTGCGAGATGACGACCTGCTCGTCGGCGTTCTCGACCTGGCTTTCGTCCCAGGCCGGCAGCGCGGGCCGACCGCTTTCGTGCTGCGAGAGGATGTGCTCGGCGCAGGTCTTGCCCAGCACCACGCACTCGAGCAGCGAGTTGCTGGCCAGCCGGTTGGCGCCGTGCAGGCCGGTGTAGGTGGTCTCGCCCACGGCATACAGCCCTGGCAGGTCGCTGCGGCCGTCGAGGTCGGTGACCACGCCGCCGCAGGTGTAGTGCGCGGCCGGCACCACCGGGATCGGCTGCTTCGAAATGTCGATGCCGAGCGCGAGGCAGCGCGCGAAGATGGTCGGGAAATGCGACTTCAGGAAGGCCTCGCCGAGGTGCGTGGCGTCGAGCCACACGTGGTCGAGGCCGTGCTTCTTCATCTCGAAGTCGATCGCGCGGGCGACCACGTCGCGCGGCGCGAGCTCGAGCCGCTCGTCGTGCGCCGCCATGAAGCGGATGCCGCCCGGAACACCCGGCCCGCCGCTGGGCAGCTTCAGGTGCGCCCCCTCGCCGCGCAGCGCCTCCGTGATCAGGAAGCTGCGCTCCTGCGGGTGGTACAGGCAGGTCGGGTGGAACTGGATGAACTCCATGTTGCCGACGCGGCAGCCGGCGCGGTAGGCCATCGCGATGCCGTCGCCGGTGGAGGTGTCGGGATTCGTCGTGTAGCGGTAGACCTTGCCGGCGCCGCCGGTGGCCAGCACCACCGCCGCGGCCGGCAGGGTCTCGACGCGCTGGCGGTCAATGTCGAGTGCGTAGACACCGTAGCAGCGTGGCGAACCATCGGCCTTGAGATGCCGCGAGGTGATCAGGTCGACCGCCATCCAGCGCTCGCGCAGTGTGATGTTGGGGTGGCGCCTGACCTCGTCGAGCAGCACATCGTGGATGGCCTTGCCGGTTGCGTCGGCGGCATGTGCGATGCGCCGCACGGCGTGGCCGCCCTCTCGCGTGAGGTGCAGGCCGAGCGGACCTTCCGGGTCCGCCGAGAACTGCACGCCGCGCTCGACCAGCCATTCGACGGCCTGTGCGCTGTGCTGGGCGATGAACCGCGCCGTGTGCTCGTCGACCAGGCCGGCGCCCGCATCCTGGGTGTCGCGCACATGGCTCTCGATGCTGTCGTCGCTGCCGAGCACGCCGACGATGCCGCCCTGCGCCCAGGCCGTGGCACCTTCGTCGAGGTTGCGCTTGGCCAGCACCACCACCGGGTGCGTGGGCGCGAGTTGCAGCGCGACGGTCAGGCCGGCGAGGCCGGCGCCGATGATCACCACGGGAGACGGGGTCACGGCTTCGTGGCGGGTCGGCATGTCGGGGGCTTCGGGACGTGGACGCGCCGCAACGGCACGACATCAGCAAAGATTCTATCGACGCCCCCACGCATCCCCCGCGGCACGGTCGATGCACCGCATCCGGGCTACCGCGCGCATTACACTTCGTGACATTCACGCCGGGTCGCTGTCCAGCAAGACGTCGTCCATGAGTTTCCCCCCCGACCGCAACAGCCGATCCAGCCGGCCCCCTTCGTCTGCCCACGATTGGGAAGCGACGCGCGTGCAGACGCAGATTTCCCCGCGCGCCAACAACGGCAACGGTGGCGGCCCCGACGAAGCCGCCGACGCGCAGGACATCGGTCGGGCGGTCGGCAACGGCGTGCGCGAGCTGTTCGTCGCCTGCGAGCCGGCCGACGCGCTGACCCAGCAGTTCGACCACCTGCAACCCGAGTTCGTCGCAGTACACGACCTGGGCACCTCGGCCTCGCGCAAGCTGCTCGGCGGCATCGCTGCGGCCAGTCAGCGCGCGGTGCAGCGGCTGGTGGTGCGGCGCAATGGCGCCGGCACGGTGCTGGCAACGATCGAGTACGTCGACTGCCCGGCCGCCAATGGCCGCAGCGTGCGGCTCTACAGCACCGAGGTCGATGCCGACACCCACACCCGCCAGTCGATGGCCCGCGTGTTGCTGGGCCGTGGCCGCTTGGGTATCGTGATGGTCGGCGATCTGCCTGCCCACGCGCTGACGAGTGCGCTGGCGCCCTGGCGCGAAGCGGTGCTGCGCGGCGGCTGGATCTGCCGGCGCCTGCTCTTCATGCCGCTGGCCGCCGGGGCCACGCTGCCGGCCGAAATCGCCAAGTTCCGCGCGGCCACCGCGATCGACGCCACGCCGACCGCGCAGGTCACGCGCCCTGCCGATGTCTGGAGCCAGTTGTGCCTGGCCTGGAATGCCCTGCAGCGCCAAACGAAGCCGGGGCAGGACGCGAACTCGCTGCCGCTGCTCGGCACGGCCCATGCAGCCGCCACGGTCACTGCGCCGAACCCGGCGACCACCGCAGCGCCACCGACGCCGATGCCGGTGGTCGGTGCGCCCTCACCGGCCCACGACGAGCCGCTCGAGCACTACCTGCACGAGCTGAGCCAGCTCGCCGGTGTCGTGAGCGCCTGCGCTTTCGACATCATGAGCGGCCGCCCGGTGGGTCACGCCGGCGCACGGCCGGGCCCGGACGACCTGGGCCGCCACGGCAGCGCCATGCTGGCCACGATGATGGGCGCGAGTCGCGCACTGGGGCTGGGCGCGGCGGTGCCGGACACCTCGATCACCCTCGGCCAGCACCACCTGCTGCTGCGCCCGCTGCCGGGGCACCCGGGCCTGGCGCTGCACGTCGTGCTCGACAAGCCTCACGTGACGCTGGCGCTGGTGCAGCTCCAGTTGCGCCGGTTCGACGACGCGCTGCTGCTGGCCGCCCGGCGTCCCAACGCGCCGCCGCCGCAGGCCTGAACCGCGCCCGCGGCGTTCGTCACCGGCGACCGGCCTCCTGAGCCGGCCGCCGGGCCGTCAGTGCACCACCCGCTCGAAGCTGAATTCGCCCGGCGAGCGGATCGGGTCGACGTCGACCGGCACCACGTCCTTCGGCGCGAACCGGCCCTCCAGCAGCAGCTTGGACAGCGGGTTCTCGATGCGCTGCTGGATCGCACGCTTGAGCGGCCGCGCGCCGAACACCGGGTCGAAGCCGACCTTGGCCAGCTCTGCCAGCGCCGCCGGCGACACGTCGAGCCGGATGTCGAGCTTGGCCAGCCGCGCCTCCAGCGCCTTCAGCTGGATGCCGGCGATCGTCTCGATGTGCTTCGCGTCGAGCGCGTGGAAGACCACGGTCTCGTCGATGCGGTTCAGGAACTCGGGGCGGAAGTGCTCCTTGACCTCGCCCCACACCGCCTCGCGGATCAGCTCCGGATCCTGCCCCGCCATCTGCATGATGAGGTGCGAGCCGAGGTTGCTGGTCATCACGATGACGGTGTTCTTGAAGTCCACCGTGCGGCCCTGGCCATCCGTCAGCCGCCCATCGTCGAGCACCTGCAGCAGCACGTTGAACACGTCGTGGTGGGCCTTCTCGACCTCGTCGAGCAGCAGCACGCTGTAGGGCTTGCGGCGCACCGCCTCGGTCAGGTAGCCGCCCTCCTCGTAGCCGACATAGCCGGGCGGCGCCCCGATCAGGCGCGCCACCGAATGCTTCTCCATGAACTCGCTCATGTCGATGCGGATCAGGTGGTCCTCGCTGTCGAACAGGAAGCCGGCCAGCGCCTTGCACAGCTCGGTCTTGCCGACGCCGGTGGGGCCGAGGAACAGGAAGCTGCCGGTCGGGCGGTTCGGGTCGGACAAGCCTGCACGCGAGCGGCGGATCGCGTTGGACACGGCGTGGATCGCCTCGTCCTGACCGACCACGCGCTCGTGCAGCTTGACCTCCATGTCGAGCAGCTTCTGGCGTTCACCCTGCATCAGCTTGGCGACCGGGATGCCGGTGGCGCGAGCCACGACCTCGGCGATTTCTTCCGCGCCCACCATCGTGCGCAGCAGCGTCGGCTTGCCGGCCGCGCCGGCACCCGCTTCCTTGGCCTGCGCGTCCTTCAGCTTCTTCTCGAGTTCGGGCAAGCGGCCGTACTGCAGCTCGGCGACCTTGTTGAAGTCGCCCTTGCGCTTGAATTCCTCGACCTGGGTGCGAAGGCGGTCCATCTCTTCCTTGAGATGCGCCGAGCCCTGTGCCGTGGCCTTTTCGGCTTTCCAGACTTCCTCGAAGTCGGCCGCCTCGCGCTCGAGCTTGGCGATGTCCTCCTCGATCAGGCCGAAGCGCTTCTGGGAGGCCTCGTCCTTCTCCTTGCGCACCGCCTCGCGCTCGATCTTCAGCTGGATCAGGCGGCGGTCGAGCTTGTCCATCACCTCCGGCTTGGAGTCGATCTCGATCTTGACCTTGGCCGCGGCCTCGTCGATCAGGTCGATGGCCTTGTCGGGCAGGAAGCGGTCGGTGATGTAGCGGTGGCTGAGCTCGGCCGCGGCGACGATCGCCGGGTCGGTGATCTCCACGCCATGGTGGACCTCGTACTTCTCCTGCAGGCCGCGCAGGATGGCGATGGTCGCCTCCACGCTCGGCTCGCCGACCAGCACCTTCTGGAAACGACGCTCGAGCGCGGCGTCCTTCTCGACATACTTGCGGTACTCGTCCAGCGTGGTCGCGCCGATGCAGTGCAGCTCGCCGCGCGCCAGCGCGGGCTTGAGCATGTTGCCGGCGTCGATCGCGCCCTCGGCCTTGCCGGCGCCCACCATGGTGTGGATCTCGTCGATGAAGACGATGGTCTGGCCCTCGTCGGCCGCCACTTCCTTCAGCACCGACTTCAGGCGCTCCTCGAACTCGCCGCGGTACTTGGCGCCGGCCAGCAGCAGCGCCATGTCGAGCACCAGCACGCGCTTGCTCTTGAGCGACTCGGGTACCTCGCCGGCAACGATGCGCTGCGCCAGGCCCTCGACGATGGCGGTCTTGCCGACGCCGGGCTCGCCGATCAGCACCGGGTTGTTCTTGGTGCGCCGCTGCAGCACCTGGATCGCGCGGCGGATCTCGTCGTCGCGGCCGATCACCGGGTCGAGCTTGCCGGCGCGGGCGCGCGCGGTCAGGTCGATCGTGTACTTCTTCAGCGCCTCGCGCTGGCCTTCGGCGTCGGCCGAGTCGACCTTCTGGCCGCCGCGCACCGCATCGATCGCGGTTTCCAGCGCCTTGCGGGTCAGGCCGTGACCACGCACGATGCCGCCGAGATCGGTCTTGGCATCGGTCAGCGCGAGCAGGAACATTTCGCTGGCGATGAACTGGTCACCGCGCTTGGCGGCGTCCTTCTCGGCGGCCTGCAGCAGCGTGACGAGGTCACGGCCTGGCTGCACGCCCTGCCCCCCCTGGACTTGCGGCAGTCCGTTGAGGGCGACTTCCATCGCCGTCTTCAACGCCGCAGTGTTCGCGCCGGCGCGGTCGAGCAGCGACTTCGGACCGTCGGGCTGCGCCAGCATCGCCGCCAGCACGTGAGCGGGCTCGATGTAGGGGTTGTCGCGCGTGACGGCAAGGCTCTGGGCATCGGCCAGCGCTTCCTGGAACTTGGTGGTGAATTTGTCGATACGCATGGGGAACAGTCCTCCGAATTCAACCGAAGATGGGTCCCGCAGCGTGGCTTTTCAAGCCGCGGCCGGCTTGATCTGCGTCAAGCCGGCTCGCTCAGCGAGCCGCCAACCAGGCCTGCGCCATGGCCCAGCCGACCGCGGCGCAGGCCAGCGAGGCCAGCACGTGCGCCAGCGTGTGCCCCACCGCCACGCCGAAGGCGCCGCGTTGCAGCAGCGTCAGCGACTCGAGCGAGAAGGCCGAGAAGGTCGTGAAGCCGCCGCACAGCCCGGTCATCAGCAGCAGTCGCAGTAGATCGTCGGGACGTTGCGACAACCAGGCCGCCGCCGCGCCGATGACCAGGCCGCCGGACGCATTGATCACCAGCGTGCCGAGCGGAAAACCGCTCCAGACCGGGTTCAGCCACAGACCCACCCGCCAGCGCAGCAATGCGCCCACGGCCGAGCCGGCGGCCACGCACAGCGCCTGCAGCAACGTCGGGGACATCGGTGCCGTCACGCGTTGCTCGCCGCAATGCCCCAGCGCTTCAGGGCATCGTCGTCGGCGACACGCGCATCGACCCAGCGGGCGCCCTCGGGCGTCTGCTCCTTCTTCCAGAACGGCGCCTGTGTCTTCAGGTAGTCCATCAGGAACTCGCAGGCCTGGAAAGCCTGGCCACGGTGCGCCGAGCTGACGGCCACCAGCACGATCTGCTCGCCCGCGTCGAGCGGGCCGACACGATGGATGACGCGCGCGCCCAGGAGGTCGAAGCGCTCGAAGGCCGCATCGATCATCGTCTCGATGGCACTTTCGGTCATGCCGGGATAGTGCTCGAGTTCCATGCGGCTGACGTCGGCCCCCTCATTGCGGTCGCGCACGGTGCCGATGAAACTGGCGACGGCACCGACGCCGCCATCGCCCGCCCGCAGCGCAGCGACTTCGACCGACAGGTCGAAGTCCTCGGTCTGGATCGTCACGCGGCCGGCCTTCATCGCCCAGGATTCTCGCACTGCCCACACGGCCATGCGAGCGGGCGGTGCACGCTCAAGAAGGCAGTTCGTCGCGTTGCCGCAGCCGGACACATTGCGGATGTGCGTAGAACCGGCTCTGCTCGCACTGGCCCTGCATGCACCGGTACAAGGCGAAGTTGGTGCGCGGCGTGCACGCTGCTGACGGACTGTCGGGCACGGCTTCACGCCGGGCCGCAACAGCGGCAGACGGTGGTGATGGCATCGCACCGGGTGCGGACGCCACACCCTGCGGACGTTCACTCGCTACCGGCGGCTTTGTGATGGCCTGGCCCTGGCGGACAGTCCCCGGATCCGGCTGACGAACCGCCTCCTGCGGCGCCACAGGCTGCAGAGGGACAAGTCCCGGGCTCGACGCCGGTGCCGCCGCCGCGGATGCTGCGGCCATGGGCACCGCCCCTGCGGCCGGCGGTTCCCGATCGATGGCCTGATCCAACGGCACGGCCGACGGCAAGCTCGCTGGCGCCGCGCGCGCGAGCTGCGGCTTCGGGTACGAACTCAGCTGGTACAGGGCCACAGCGGCAACCATCAGGACCGCCAGCACACCGGCAATTGCCCAGGGCCAGCGCCGCGGTGTTCGCGCCGGCACGTGGCGGCGCGGCGATCCACCATGGAACTTGGGCTCGGTCCGCGCCTCGGGCCGTTCGCTGCCGCGCTCGATGTCGATGGCGCCGCGCGCGGGCCACGTCAAGTCTCGATCGTGAAAGGGCGCGGTCAGCACCGGGATGTCCGAGAGCGCCAGCCCGCGGCGCTCGGGGACCACCGCTGCGGACTCGCGCAGCGCCGTCGGCCCCTGCAGTTGCTGCCTGAACGCGGCAGCCGACTGTGGCCGCTCCCGCGGATCGGGCGCCAACGCACGCTCGAAGGCAGCGACGAACCCGCTGGCGTACCGCCCTGCCGCGAGCGGCCCGGTCTGCTGCGGCACACCAGGCGTCCCCCCCGGTCCGTTCATGCAAAACCGTGCGACAGCCGCGAGCGAGTACAGGTCGGACCACGGCCCCGCCGCATGCTCGCCCGGAGGCTCCGTCAGTTCGGGCGGCCGGAAGTCGACCTGCGGCCACGCACCACGCTGCGGCATGCGCGAGCCGATGGCCGTTCGCACCGCCGCCGTGTCGAGCAGCATCGGCGCGCCGTCGGCCTGGACCAGGATCTGACCCGGACACACGTTGCCATGCACCCACCCCGCCTCGTGCAGGCTCTCGAGTGCATCGAGCAGGGGCATGAGCAGACGGCGCAGCCAGTCTTCGGTGGGCGGCTCGCTCATCGCCGCACAGAGCTCGGCCAGCGTGCGCCCTTCGACGCGTGGCCACAGGCGATAGGCCGTGCCCCGCAACTGCCACACCGCGCCGATGCGCACCAAGGCAGGGTGCAAGGGCCGGGCCAGCAGTTCCGACTCCTGGAGATAGGCCTGCAGTCCCTCTTCCCACAAGGCGGCATGCGCGGGCGAGCGGGGGTGCAGCGTGCCGGCCGCATCGCGCAGCGAAATGCCGGCCGGCGCGAACTCCTCGATCGTCACCTCCACGGCCGACGCGCTCGCGGTCGCCAGGTAGCGAAGGCTGAACTCGTCGTGCGCCTGCACTTTCTGCAGCACGAAACTGCCCACGGCCGTTCCGGCCGGCAGCCGCTGCGGCTCGACGACCGATGCGCGGGCAGCCGTGCCCGGCAAGGAGCCGCTCATCGGGTCGGAGTTGCGTGGAATCGGGATCATGGCGAAGTGGGCAGCGGGAATGGCAGCATAGACCGCTGCCCCCACCCGACTCGTAGCAAAGGGTATACCCGGTAACCGTGCTCAGGATCCGGGAGACCTCATTGTCTGTCCCACGCGGCGGCGCAGCGCCTCAACCGCCGGTAACCGGGGGAAAGAATGCGATCTCGGCGCCCTCGCCCACGGTCTGGGTTTCATCGCCCACCATCGCGTGGTTCATCGCCATGCGCAGGGCCCGACCGCGGCCCAGTGCATCGGCATGGTGACCACCGCGAGCGATCAGCCGGTCGCGCAAGTCGGACAGCCTCGCTCCCGTTTCGAGCTCCATGGTCTCGCCGGGCCCGAGTGCCTCCCGGACCGAAGCGAAGTAGCGCACCTGCACCTTCATGACAGCAGCTCCGCGAACGGAAGAAAACGAACCGTCTCGCCCCGCGCGATGGCCCGACCCGGCGGGTTGTCGATCAGGCCCTCGGCCCAGACCGCCGAGGTCAGCACGCCGGCGCTCTGGTTGTCGAACAGTTCGAGCCCTCCTGCAGCGTTGCGCCGGGCGCGCAGGAACTCGCGACGTATGTCAGGCCTGGGCCAGTCGAAATCGGCGCGCAACGACAGGCCGGGCGGCTCGGCATGCGGCATACCCTGCAGCGCCCGCAGCACCGGGCGCACGGCGACCAGAAAGGTCACGAAGCTCGACACCGGATTGCCCGGCAGGCCGATGAAGAGCGCCGCACGGCCCCCCCCGTCGCCACGGACCTCGCCGAAGGCCAGCGGCTTGCCGGGCTTGATCGCGATCTGCCACAGGTCGAGTCGGCCCTCGGCCTGCACCGCGGGCCTCAGGTGGTCTTCCTCGCCGACCGAAACACCGCCCGAGGTCAGGATCAGGTCGTGGCCCTTGGCCGCACGGCGCAGCGCATCGCGCGTGGCATCGAGCCGGTCGGGCACGATGCCGAGATCGCTGACATCGCAGCCGGCGGCCTGCAACAAGGCTCTCAAGGTGTAGCGATTGGAGTTGTAGATCGTGCCGGGCTTGAGCGGCTCGCCGGGCATCACGAGTTCATTGCCGGTCGAAAAGAGTGCCACGCGCGGCCGGCGCACCACGCAGAGCGTCGCCGCCCCGACAGAGGCAGCCAGGCCGAGCGCCTGCGGCGTCAGCCGCTCGCCGCGTGCCAGCACCACGCTGCCGGCACGCACGTCCTCGCCCTGGCGGCGCACCCATTGCCCCGGGGTCGGCTGCAGGTTCACGCGCACGCCCCCCTCGACCACGTCGCACTGCTCCTGCATCACGATCGCATCGGCGCCGACCGGCATCGGTGCGCCGGTGAAGATGCGCGCCGCGGTGCCGGGCACCAGCACCGCGCCGACCTGCCCGGCCGCGATGCGCTGGCTGACCGGCAGCAGCGTGCCGGGTGCGGGCACGTCAGCGGCGCACAGCGCATAGCCATCCATCGAGCTGTTGTCGTGCGGCGGCACGTCGAGCTGCGAGGCCACGTCAACCGCGAGCACGCGGCCGAGAGCCTCGAAGGTGGAGACCGTTTCGGTCTCAGCCAGTGCCGTCGTGCCGGCGAGCAGCCGCGCCAGCGCGTCGGGCAGGCTCAGCATCGGCCTCGGTGTCGGTGTCGGTGTCGACATAAGTGGCTTCGTTGTCGGCGTCGTCATAGGGGGAGCGGTACTCGTGGCGGGCGGCTTGGCCGAGCAAGTAGGCAGCGACTGCGTCGGCGTCGTTGAGATCGAGCACAGGCAGCTGGGTCGGCAGCGGCAAGGCCTCGGGGCTGTCGGTCGCGATCGCGACCACGAAGGGATCGTGCGGGTACTGGACACGTTGCCCGGTCTCGGCACGCCAGATCTCGATCTTCAGCAGGTCGGCGTGCTTGAAGCCCTCGACCAGCACCCAGTCGGCATCGGACAGCTCGGCGATCAGCTGGTGCGGATTCGGATCGGCCTCAACGTCGTATTCGCGGATCTTCGCAAGGCGCCGGTTGGAGGCGATCACCACCTCGTAGGCGCCAGCGGCGCGGTGGCGGTGCGAGTCCTTGCCGGGCTGGTCGATGTCGAAGTCGTGGTGGGCGTGCTTGACAACGCAGACGCGGTGCCCGGCCAGGCGCAGGCGCGCCACGAGCTGCTCGACCAGCGTGGTCTTGCCCGAGCCCGAGTACCCGCAGAAACCGACGACCTTCATCCGGCGACAGCCCTCATGTCGAGCCATTCTCGACGATGTAGGCCTGCACCGTCGATGCGCTGGCCGGCATGACCTTGAAGCGTCTGGGGAGCTGCTCCAGCCCGTCGAGCCCGGCCGGTCTCGGCGGCTCGTGGCCGAGTGCCTCGATGATGGTGGCGGCGAACTTGATCGGCAGTGCGGTTTCGAGCACCAGCAGGGGCGTGCCGGGCTTCGCGTGGGCGCGGCCCACCTTCAGGCCGTCGGCGGTGTGCGGATCGATGGTCACGCCGAAGCGCTGCTGCGTGTCACGGATCGTCGCCACGCGGTCGGCGTGGGTGCTCTTGCCGGACACGAAGCCGAACTCTCGCACCCGCGCGAACTCGGCGGGCGTCAGCGCAAAGCCGCCGTGCCGCGCGATGTCGTCGCCGAACAGCTGGCGGGTGCGCGCGGCCGCGTTCGAGTCATGGCCCAGCAGGTCGAACACGAAGCGCTCGAAGTTGCTGGCCTTGGAGATGTCCATCGACGGGCTGGAGGTCTCGTGCGTGTCGGCCGCGCCGCGCACGCGGTAGCTGCCGGTGCGGAAGAACTCGTCGAGCACGTCGTTCTCGTTCGTGGCGACCACCAGCTGATCGATCGGCAGGCCCATCATGCGCGCCACGTGACCGGCGCAGACGTTGCCGAAGTTGCCCGACGGCACCGCGAAGCTGACCCGCTCGTCGTTCGTCTTCGTGGCCTGAAAATAGCCGGCGAAGTAATAAACCACCTGGGCCAGCAGCCGCGCCCAGTTGATCGAGTTGACGGTGCCGATGCGCCAGCGGCGCTTGAACTCGAGGTCGTTCGAGACGGCCTTGACGATGTCCTGGCAGTCGTCGAACACGCCCTCGATCGCGAGGTTGTGGATGTTGGCGTCGGGCAGGCTGAACATCTGCGCCTGCTGGAACGGGCTCATGCGGCCGTGCGGGCTGAGCATGAAGACGCGCACGCCCTGCTTGCCGCGCATCGCGTACTCGGCCGCGCTGCCGGTGTCGCCGGAGGTCGCACCCAGGATGTTCAGCGTCTCGCCGCGGCGCGCCAGTTCGTACTCGAACAGGTTCCCCAGCAGTTGCATCGCCATGTCCTTGAAGGCCAGCGTCGGGCCGTTCGACAGCGCCTGCAGCGCGATGCCGGGCTCCAGCGGCTTGAGCGGCGTGATCTGCGTCGTGCCGAAGATCTCGCGCGTGTAGGTCTTGTGCACCAGCATGTGCAGGTCCGCGGCGGGGATGTCGGCGATGTACAGCGAGAGGATCTCGAAGGCCAGGTCGGCATACGACAGGCCGCGCCAGCGCGCCAGCGTGGCCGCGTCGACCCGCGGATAGCGCTCCGGCAGGTAGAGCCCGCCATCCGGCGCCAGGCCTTCGAGCAGGATGTCGCAAAAGCCGCGCGGCGTGGTGTCACCACGGGTGCTGAGGTAGTTCATGGACGATTCGGACTCACGACGATCATGCCGCCACGGCCCCTTCCAGCTGCCGCCGAGGCTCCGGCTTCGCCGGGCCGATGGTGGCGCCCCCTTGAGGGGGAGCGGCGAAGCCGCAACGGAGGTGGGTCATCAGGACAGTTCTTCCTTGCGAATGCGCACGATGGGCGCCAGCACGGTCGGCAGCGCCTGCATCTGCGCCAGCGCCGCGTTCATCTTGCCTTCGAGCGTGTCGTGGGTCAGGATGATCAGGTCGGTCTGGCTCTCGCCCTCGGCCGACTCGCGCTGCAGCACGGCATCGATCGAGATCGCATGATCGGCCAGGATGCGGGTGATGTTGGCCAGCACGCCGGCCTTGTCAGCCACCTGCAGACGCAGGTAGAAGGCCGTGATGGTCTGCTCGATCGGCAGGATCGGTGTGGCGGCCACTGAATCAGGATGGAAGGCCAGGTGCGGCACGCGGTGATCGGGGTCGGCCGTGATGAGCCGGGTCACGTCGACCAGGTCGGCGACCACGGCCGAGGCCGTGGGCTCGGCACCGGCGCCCTTGCCGTAGTAGAGCGTCGAGCCGACCGCGTCGCCCTGCACCACCACGGCATTCATCGCCCCTTCGACGTTGGCGATCAGGCGTGTGCCCGGGATCAGCGTGGGGTGCACGCGCAGCTCGATGCCTTGCGCGTCGTCGCGGCGCTTGGTGATGCCCAGCAGCTTGATGCGGTAGCCCAACTGTTCGGCATAGCGGATGTCGGCCGCCTGCAGCCTGGTGATGCCTTCGATGTAGGCGTGCTCGAACTGCACCGGCGTGCCGAAGGCGATCGCACTCATGATCGTGGCCTTGTGCGCGGCATCGATGCCCTCGATGTCGAACGTGGGGTCGGTCTCGGCATAACCCAGGCGCTGTGCCTCCTTCAGCACCGTGGCGAAGTCCAGACCCTTGGAGCGCATCTCCGACAGGATGAAGTTGGTGGTGCCGTTGATGATCCCGGCGATCCAGCCGATGCGGTTGGCCGTCAGGCCCTCGCGCAGTGCCTTGATGATCGGGATGCCGCCGGCCACCGCCGCCTCGAAGCCGACTGCCACGCCGCGCTCGCGCGCGGCGGCGAAGATCTCGGTGCCATGCACCGCCAGCAGCGCCTTGTTGGCCGTCACCACCGGCTTGCCGGCCGCGATGGCGGCCAGCACCAGTTCGCGCGCCCGGGTCGTGCCGCCGATCACCTCGACGATCACGTCGATGTCGGGGCGGCGCACCAGCGCGTCGAAATCCTCGGTCAGCACGACCTCGCTGCCGAGCGAGGCGCGCGCCTTGGTCACGTCACGCGCGGCCACCGCAGCGACCTCGATGCCGCGACCGGCACGACGCTGGATCTCCGCACGATTGCGCTGCAGCACCTGCACCACGCCGCTGGCCACCACACCTGCACCCAGCAGGCCCACTTGGATCGGTTTCATCTTCAATTCGGACACGGTGTCAGACGCTGTGGCGCTTGCGGTAGTGATCGAGGAAACGCGCGATGCGGCCGATCGCATCGCTCAGGTCGTCGGAGTTCGGCAGGAACACGACGCGGAAGTGGTCGGGACGGGGCCAGTTGAAGCCCGTGCCCTGCACGATCAGCACCTTCTCCTCGGCCAGCAACTCGTAGGCAAACTGCTGGTCGTCTTCGATCGGGTAGAGCTTCGGGTCGAGCCGAGGGAACATGTAGAGCGCGGCCTTGGGCTTCACCACGCTCACGCCGGGGATCGCACTCAGCAGCTCGTAGGCCACATCGCGCTGGTGCGCCAGCCGCCCGCCCGGACCCACCAGGTCCTTGATGCTCTGGTAGCCCCCGAGCGCGGTCTGGATTGCGAGCTGTCCCGGCGTGTTGGAACACAGGCGCATCGACGCCAGCATGTTCAGGCCGACGATGTAGTCCTGTGCCAGCTTCTTGTTGCCCGAGACGATCATCCAGCCAGCGCGGTAACCGCAGGAGCGGTAGTTCTTGCTGAGCCCGTTGAAGGTCACGAACAGCACGTCGTCGGCCAGCGAAGCGATGCTGGTGTGCGTGGCGCCGTCGTACAGCGTCTTGTCGTAGATCTCGTCGGCGAAGACGATCAGCTGGTGCTGGCGGGCCAGCTCGACGATCTCGCGCAGCAGGCTTTCCGGGTACAGCGCGCCGGTCGGGTTGTTCGGGTTGATGACGACGATGGCGCGCGTGTTCGGCGTGATCTTGCGGCGGATGTCGTCGATGTCGGGGTACCAGTCGCTTGCCTCGTCGCACAGGTAGTGCACCGGGTTGCCGCCCGACAGCGACACCGCCGCGGTCCACAGCGGGTAATCGGGCGCCGGCACCAGCACCTCGTCGCCGTTGTCGAGCAGCGCGTTGAGGCTCATCACGATCAGCTCGGAGGCGCCGTTGCCGAGGTAGACGTCGTCGACCGTGACGCCGGCGATCGACTTCTCCTGCGCGTAATGCACCACCGCCTTGCGCGGTGCGAACAGGCCCTTGCTGTCGGTGTAGCCGGCCGTCTGCGGCAGGTTGCGGATCATGTCCTGCACGATCTCGTCGGGCGGATCGAAGCCGAACACCGCCAGGTTGCCGATGTTGAGCTTGATGATCTTCTGGCCCTCTTCCTCCATGGCGCGGGCCTTGTCCAGCACCGGACCACGGATGTCGTAGCACACGTTGGCGAGCTTGCTGGACTTGGCAATGGGCTTGGACACGGGAACTCCTGAAATACACCGGGCGACAGACGGCAACGCCATCTGCACGGCAGCCTAAAATTAGACCACAGCGCCCGTCCGCGATCCCTCCCAGCCCCTCCCGCCGCGCCCCATGAAACTGCAGCCCGATCGCATAGCCGCCGCCAACGTGATCAGCGGCTACACCCGCCACAGCGTGCAGATCGGCGAACACACGTGGCACGACAGTCTGGTGCTTCCCTGGCAGGGCGACGTGACGCCGTGGCGCGATGCGCGCTTCGACACCTTGAGCCCGCTTCATTTCGAGACGCTCGCGGCATTGGGCCCGGAGCTGGTGCTGTTCGGCAGCGGCAGCACGCTGCGCTTTGCGCGCCCGGAATGGCTGCGCCCCCTGATCGAACGGCGCATCGGTATCGAGACCATGGACACCGCGGCCGCATGCCGTACCTACAACCTGCTGGTGGCCGAAGGCCGCACCGTCGTGGCGGCCCTGTTGATCGAAGGTGCCTGAGCGCCCAATGTGGCGCCACATGCCGCTGCTGTTTGTGGGGTGGTCGAGGTGCTTGACAGCGCCTTTATAATCAACAGTTAGCCTTACTCGAGGCGCCTACTCAGCAGCACCCTTCATGACGCCCGCCCTCAACAAAGCCCTCCCGGAATTTGAAGCGCAGGCCACCGGTGGCCTGAAGTTCACGCCCCAGGCCTATCTGGGTCAGACGGTCATCCTGTACTTCTACCCGAAGGACAATACCCCTGGTTGCACCACCGAAGCGATGCAGTTTCGCGATCGTCACAAGGACTTCGTGAAGGCCGGCGCGGTGGTGTTCGGTGTGTCGCGCGACAACATGGCCTCGCACGACAAGTTCAAGCAGAACCTCGAGCTGCCGTTCGAGCTGATCGCAGACACCGAGGAAAAACTCTGCCACATGTTCGGCGTGGTCAAGAACAAGATCATGTACGGCAAGAAGGTCAAGGGCATCGAACGCAGCACTTTCCTGATCGATCCCAACGGGGTGCTGGTCGAGGAGTGGCGCGGCATCAAGGTGGCCGGCCATGTCGACGAGGTGCTGAAGTCGGTCAAGGGGCTCAAGAAAGTCGCCTGAGCCGGCGTAACCGCGGCGTCACAAACCAGAGATTGAAGTCAGGCATGCGGTGTGCATAATGGGCCCATGCCTGTGAGTCATTCACCGCATCCGAGCAAGCCGCACAGGCGACTGTGCGGCTTTTTCACTTCTTAAGGCCCACGAAGTCCATGCCCCTGCCCAAACCGCCCGCCAAGAAAGCCTCCCTCCTCAGCGCCAGCGACTTCGATTCCCAGGCCGCACCCAAACCGGGCACCCGCGCCACCAAACAGGACAGCCCGGCCCCCGCGTTGCTCGACCTGTTCGATCCGCACCCCAAGACCCCGGCCGCCAAGGCACCGGCCCCGGCAGCACCGGCCGCCGCCCCGCGCACGGCCCAGGCGCCGGCCGCCGGCTTCCTGCCCGTCAAGGCGGTCAGCCGCGGCGCGGCCACCGAGCCGCGCCCGCGCAAGCCTCGCCCCAGCGGCCCGCCCAAGCTGTTCGTGCTCGACACCAACGTGCTGATGCACGACCCGATGTCGCTGTTCCGCTTCGACGAGCACGACATCTACCTGCCGATGATCACGCTCGAGGAGCTCGACGGCCACAAGAAGGGCATGAGCGAGGTCTCGCGCAACGTGCGCCAGGTCAGCCGCGAACTCGACGCGCTGGCCGGTGGTGCCGACAGCGCGAAGTTCGACCCGGCGACGGGCGTGCCGCTCGCGAAGACCGGCCACAAGGAGGCCGGCGGCACGCTCTTCTTCCAGACCACCTTCCTCGATGTCAAGCTGCCGGCCGGGCTGCCGCAAGGCAAGGCCGACAACCAGATCCTGGGTGTGGTGCAGAGCCTGCGCGAGCAGCATCCCAGCCGCGATGTGGTGCTGGTGTCGAAGGACATCAACATGCGCATCAAGGCCCGCGCGCTCGGCTTGCCGGCCGAGGACTACTTCAACGACAAGACGCTCGAGGACGGCGACCTGCTCTACACCGGCGTGCTGGCGCTGCCGGCCGACTTCTGGGAGCGCCACGGCAAGACGATGGAGAGCTGGCAGCAGGGCGGCTCCACCTTCTACCGCATCGCCGGCCCGCTGGTGCCGGTGCTGATGGTCAACCAGTTCGTCTACCTCGAGACTCCGGGCGCCGCGCCGCTCTACGCCAAGGTCACCGAGATCACCGGCAAGACCGCGGTGCTGAAGACGCTGAAGGACTACTCGCACGCCAAGAACGCGATCTGGGGCGTGACCGCGCGCAACCGCGAGCAGAACTTCGCGCTGAACCTGCTGATGGACCCGGACTGCGACTTCATCACCCTCACCGGCACCGCCGGCACCGGCAAGACGCTGATGACGCTGGCCGCCGGCCTGTCGCAGGTGATGGACGACCGCCGCTACAGCGAGATCATCGTGACCCGCGTGACCGTGCCGGTCGGCGAGGACATCGGTTTCCTGCCCGGCACCGAGGAGGAGAAGATGGGCCCGTGGATGGGCGCGCTCGACGACAACCTCGAGGTGCTGTCCAAGAACGATTCCGGCGCCGGCGAATGGGGCCGCGCGGCCACCAACGACCTGGTGCGCAGCAAGATCAAGATCAAGAGTCTGAACTTCATGCGCGGGCGCACCTTCCTGAACAAGTTCGTGCTGATCGACGAGGCCCAGAACCTCACGCCCAAGCAGATGAAGACGCTGATCACGCGGGCCGGGCCTGGCACCAAGATCGTCTGCCTGGGCAACCTGGCGCAGATCGACACGCCCTACCTCACCGAGGGCAGTTCGGGCCTCACCTTCGCGGTCGACCGCTTCAAGGGCTGGCCGCACAGCGGCCACGTGATGCTGGCGCGCGGCGAGCGCTCGCGGCTGGCCGATTACGCGTCGGACGTGTTGTAGGCCCACCTGCCCGGGCAGGTTCGAGCGAGCCGGGCAGGCGCACAATTGACGCCCTGCACACAAGGAGATCTGCGATGACCACTCCCCGAGACGTCTTCGTCGTCGGTGCCGCGCGCACCGCCATCGGCACCTACGGCGGCACCCTGAAGGACACGCCACTCGTCGACCTGGCCACCTTGGCGGTCAAGACCGCCCTCGAGCGCAGCAGCGCAGCGGCCGACCGTATCGGCCACCTGGCGATGGGCACCGTGATCCCGACCGAACCGCGCGACGCCTATCTGAGCCGCCTGGCCGCGGTCAACGCCGGCCTGCCGAAGGAAACCCCGGCCTTCAACGTGAACCGCTTGTGCGGCTCGGGCCTGCAGGCCATCATCTCCGCGGCCCAGTCGGTGATGCTCGGGGACTGCGAGATGGCCATCGGCGCAGGCGCCGAATCGATGTCGCGCGGCCCCTACCATGTGAGCACGGCCCGCTGGGGCGCGCGCCTGGGCGACACGGCGATGCTCGACTACACCGTCGGCGTGCTGCACGACCCCTTCCACAAGATCCACATGGGCCTCACGGCGGAGAACGTGGCCGAGCAGTTCGGCATCACCCGCACGATGATGGACGAGCTGGCGGCCGAGAGCCACCGCCGCGCCGCGAAGGCGATCGCCGAGGGCCGCTTCAAGAGCCAGATCGTGCCGGTCGAGATCGTCACCCGCAAGGGCACCGTGAGCTTCGACACCGACGAGCACGTGAAGGCCGACACCACCGTCGAGACGCTCGCCAAGATGAAGCCCGCCTTCAAGAAGGACGGCGGCACGGTCACCGCCGGCAATGCCTCGGGCATCAACGACGGCGCGGGCGCGGTGGTGCTGGCCAGCGCCGACGCTATCAAGGCTGCAGGCCTGAAGCCCCTGGCACGCTTGGTGGCGTATGCCCACGCCGGCGTGGAGCCGAAGATAATGGGGATCGGTCCGGTGCCGGCGACCCAGCTCGCGCTGAAGAAGGCCGGCCTCAGGATCCAGGATCTCGATGTCATCGAGTCCAATGAAGCTTTCGCTGCACAGGCCTGCGCCGTCGTGCGCGAGCTCGACCTCGATCCCGCCAAGGTCAACCCCAATGGTTCGGGCATCTCGCTCGGCCACCCGATCGGTGCCACCGGCGCCATCATCACCACCAAGGCGCTGTACGAACTGCAGCGCACCGGCGGGCGCTATGCGCTGGTGACGATGTGCATCGGCGGCGGCCAGGGCATCGCCGCGATCTTCGAGCGCGTCTGATCGATCACGCCGGTCGTGGCCCGAGCGGGCCGCGACCAGGGCTCCGGCATGCACCGTCGGAGCCCTCCACCCGTCGGGCCGAGCGCCCGCCGGGGCTGAGGCGTCAGCGGCGGAAACCGCCGCTTTGCAGCACGAAGAACTGCGGGTTCAGCCCCTTCAGCGGCTCGCGCAGCTGTTCGATGTCAGCGGCCGGGGCGTGCACTTCGAGCCGCATCACCTCGGCGATCTTCAGTGCCTCGCCCAGCAGCGCGCCGACATTCTCCAGGTGCGCGAGCACACCGGCGGCGCCGTCATAGCCCTCACGGCAGTGGACCACGTCGCCATCGGAGCTGAAGGCGTAGAAAACGCATTGGGGCTCGTTGCGGGTCTTCTCGATGAAGCGTGGAAACATGGCCTTGAATTCGTCCAGCTTGCCGGGAGCCACCTTGAAGTAAGGAACGAGGCTGCAGCAGGTGTCGGGGGTGCTCATCAATGTCTCCAGGAAGGATGTGGTGGTGCAAAGTGCAAACGCGAGCGTGCCGACCTCTTCCGTCGCCGCACACCGGATGAACCCGTAAGCAAACCCCTGGAGGTTGTCCACGCGACGGGAGGGCTCGAGCCGGAACGGCGCAGGCCCTGGGCCCGATCGAGCAGGCGCACATGGATACTGTATTTATGTACAGTCTCCATCTCCCACCCTGTTTCCTGCCATGTCGTCCTCCCCGGCCCCCGCTTTCCCCGCCACCACGCCGTCGGCGTCGACACGCGCGCTGGCGTCCTTCGCGGATCGCCCGGGGGCGTCCCTGTGGCGGGCCGGCGCGCTGGCGCAGCCCCCCACTGCGACCAGCTCCACCGGGTGGCCAGCGCTCGATGCCGAACTGCCTGGTGGCGGTTGGCCCTCGAGCGGCCTGACCGACCTGCTGACCGAGCCGGCGGGCGGCGAGCTGGCCTTGCTCGCACCCTGGCTGCAGACCCTGGGGCAGCGCCGGGAGGCGGCAAGAGAGCTGGTCTGGATCAACCCGCCGGGCAGGCCGTGCCTCAGTGCGCTGCAAGCCCTTGCCCTGGACTGGCCGCACCTGGTGTGCGTCACCCCGGCCACGCCGGCCGATGCCGCCTGGACGGCGGAGCAGGCCGTGCGCGCCGGCAGCTGCGCCGCCGTGCTGTGGTGGAGCGAACGGCCGGTGGCCCGCCCCACGCTGCGTCGCCTGCACCTGGCCGCGCAGGCCGGCACCACCCCCCTGATGGCCATGCAGGCGCCGGCCGCCCGCGCGCTGAGCAGCCCGGCACCGCTGCGCCTGGCCTGCCTGCCGCTGCCGGACCGCGTGCTGGCGGTCGACGTGTTCAAACGCCGTGGCCCGCCGATGCCCCACCCGCTGCAGCTGGAGCTGCCCTGGCCGGCCTCGGCACACCGCTTGCCGGCTCCTGAAAGGAACTGCGATGCTGTGGATCGCCCTGCACCTGCCCCAGCTGCCGCTGCAAGCCCTGCCCTGGTCGCGGCCCGGGCTTGAGGCGGCGCTGCCGGTGGCGGTGGCTGAGCAGCACACGCTGCTCGGTGCCAACCGCGCCGCGCGCGCGCTCGGCGTGCGCGCCGGGCAGAGCGTGGCCACGGCCTTGTCGCTGTTGCCACAGCTCAGCGTGATGCCGCGCGACGTGCCGCGCGAGGTTGCGACGGTCGGACGGCTGGCACTGGCGCTCGGCGCCCTCACGCCCCACCTCAGCCTTGCGCCTAGCGGCGTGCTGCTCGAGGTGCAGAGCACGTTGCGGCTGTTCGGTGGCATCCGCGCCCTGCTGCGCCGGGCGCGGGCCCTCGCACTCGCGGTGGATGTGCAGGCGCGGCTGGGCTGCGCGCCCACCGCGAGTGCCGCGTGGCTGTTCGCCACCAGCGGCCTCGTCCGGCGGCACGCGCTGCAGGCTCGCGGCTGCGCGCAGCGGCTGGACCGGCTGCCGGTGTCGAGCCTGTCGCAGCTGCTGCCGCTGACCCTGCACCAGACCGAGCTGCTGCAAGCGCTGGGGATCCGGGAATTCGGTGCACTGCGGGCCCTGCCGCGTGCCGGTTTGCAGCACCGGCTCGGCCGGGAACCGAGCCTCGCACTCGATCGCAGCTACGGCACCGCACCCGACCCCCGACGGTGGTTCACGCCGCCCGAGCGCTTCGTGGTGCGGCGCGAGCTGATGCAGCGGGCCGATGACGCCGCGGTACTGGTCGCAGCAGTCGAGGCCCTGCTGCCGGCCCTGCTCGGCTGGTTGCAGCTGCGCTGGCAAGCCGCCACCGTGCTGGCGCTGCGCTTGCGCCATGAACACGGCCGCGAGCCGCTACCCGACACCGTGCTGCGGCTGCAGCTGTCGGTGCCGAGCCGCGACATCGCCCAGCTCGCGCTGCTGTGGCGCGAGCGCCTGCAACGCCACGCACTCGCCGCGCCGGTGTACGAGATCGCGCTTGCACTGGAAGCCACGGCGCCCGACGGGGGCACGCCCGGCGAGTTGCTGTCCATCCCGGGGCGGCACGACGGCGAGCACGCGGCCTTGCTCGACCGGCTGGTCGCGCGGCTCGGGGTCGACCATGTGCAGCGCTGGGTGCCGGTGGCCGACCACCGGCCCGAGCATGCACAGCGCGCGCTGCCGGTCACTGAAACGCCGCCTGCCGTGGCCGCGATCACGACCGCGCCCCGGCCGACCTGGCTGCTGCCGACCCCGCTGCCCCTGGCGACCGATGCCGGGGGCCGGCCGCTGCACGGCGGGGTCTTGCGTCTGTGCTCGCGGGCCGAGCGCATCGAGGCCGGCTGGTTCGACGGCGCGCTGGTGCGGCGCGACTACCACGTCGCCGAAGGCCGCGATCACCGGCTGCGCTGGATCTATCGGGAGCACCGCTCCAGCACGTCGGCGGGTGCGTCGGCCGGAGTGTCCGCCGGTGCGGCCGGCTGGTTCCTGCACGGCTGGTTCGGATGAGTGGCGCCCCCGGCCGCGGCGTACCGCGCCCTCCCACGGGGGAGCTCAGCCGGCCTGGGACGGCCCGGCGCTCGGCTGAGGCGATGCCGCAACCGGCCCAACCGAAGACGCCGCTTCCGGCGTCACTTCCATTGCCTGCGCCGCAGGGGATGCGGCCGGGGCTGCCTGCCTACGCCGAGCTGCACTGTCGCTCGAACTTCAGCTTCCTGACCGGCGCCTCGCACCCGCAGGAACTGGTGGGGCGCGCAGCCCAGCTCGGCTACGCAGCGATCGCGATCACCGACGAGTGCTCGGTGGCCGGTGTGGTGCGGGCGCATGCGGCGCTGAAGGGGCTGGGGGAAACGCGCCCACCCCCCGGCCCCCTGCCCCGGCTGGTCATCGGCAGCGAGTTCACGCTCGCCGCCTCGCCCGCCGCGCCGGGCTGCCGGCTGGTGCTGCTGGCGATGAACCGTGAAGGCTATGCCCAGCTCTGCGGGCTCATCACGCTCGGCCGCGGCCGCAGCGCCAAGGGCAGCTATCAGTTGAGTGTCGATGACCTCGATGCGCCGCTGGCCGGCCAGGGCCACCCCGCCGGCGTGCCCGACTGCCTGGCGCTGCTGATCCCGCGCCGCGACGACGACCACGACCTGCTGCTCGCGCAGGCCCGCTGGCTGGCCACCCGCTGCGGCGAGCGCGCCTCGATCGCGATCGAATTGCTGCGGTGGGCCGACGACGAGCCCCTCGTCGAGCGGCTGCTCGCCGTCTCGGCCGCTTGCGGCCTGCCGCTGGCGGCCGCCGGCGACGTGCTGATGCACGTGCGCTCGCGCAAGCCCCTGCAGGACACGCTGACCGCGATCCGCCTGAAGCGCCGCGTCGCCGACTGCGGCTTCGCGCTGATTCGCAACGCCGAGCAGCACCTGCGGTCGCGACTGGCGCTGGCACGGCTCTACCGGCCCGAATGGCTGCAACGCAGCGTGGACCTCGCGCAGGCCTGCGACTTCTCGCTGAAGGAACTGAAGTACGAGTACCCGGACGAGATCGTGCCCGCCGGCGAGACGGCGACCAGCCACCTGCGTCGCATGACGGAGCGCGGCGCGCACGAGCGCTACCCGGCCGGGGTGCCTCGCAAGGTGGAAAAGCAAATCGAACGCGAACTCGAGTTGATCCTGAAGAAGCACTACGAAGCCTTCTTCCTCACCGTCTTCGACGTGGTCCGGTTCGCCCGCTCTCGGGGCATCCTGTGCCAGGGCCGCGGCTCGGCGGCCAACTCGGCGGTCTGCTATTGCCTGGGCATCACCGAAGTCGACCCGACGAGAACCACTTTGTTGTTCGAGCGCTTCATCAGCGACGAGCGCGACGAGTCGCCCGACATCGACGTCGACTTCGAGCACGAACGTCGCGAAGAAGTCATCCAGTACATCTACGGCAAGTACGGAACGCACCGCACCGCGCTGGCGGCGGCACTGGCGACCTACCGCGTGCGCAGCGCAGTGCGCGAAGTCGGCAAGGCGCTCGGGCTGGACGAGTCACGCACCGCCCGGCTCGCAAGAAGCCACCAGTGGTTCGACGAGCGCGAGAAGCTGCAGGAGCGGCTGCTCGAAGCCGGCTTCGACCCGGACGCGCCGGTCACGCAGCAGTGGCTGGAGCTGAGCTCGACGCTGATCGGCTTCCCCCGGCACCTGTCGCAGCACGTCGGCGGCTTCGTGATCGCGCGCGACGAGCTGTCACGCATGGTGCCGATCGAGAACGCCGCCATGGAAAACCGGCGTGTGATCCAGTGGGACAAGGACGATCTCGAATCGCTGGGGCTGCTGAAGGTCGATGTGCTGGCGCTGGGCATGCTGAGCGTTCTGAAACGCTCGCTCGACATGGTCACGCAATGGCGGGGCTTGCTGCCCGGCGCTGCCGGCCAACCGCGCCATGCATGGCGGATGGAGGACATCCCGCGCGAGGACGGCAGCACCTACGCCATGATCCAGGCGGCCGACACCGTGGGCGTGTTCCAGATCGAGAGCCGCGCCCAGCAGAGCATGCTGCCGCGGCTGAGGCCCGAGGCGTTCTACGACCTGGTGATCGAGGTCGCGATCGTGCGGCCCGGGCCGATCAGTGGCGGCATGGTGCATCCCTACCTGAAGCAGCGCGAGCTGCAGCGCCAGGGGAAGCGGCCGCCACCTCTCTATCCGGCCCTCGAAAAGGCTCTCGAGCGCACGCTGGGCATCCCGATCTTCCAGGAACAGGTCATGCAGATCTGCATGATCGCCGCCGACTTCACCGGCGGCGAGGCCGACGAGTTGCGCCGCGCGATGGCCGCCTGGAAACGCAAGGGCGGCGTGCACCACTTCCACGACCGCATCGTCGAGCGCATGGTGGCCAAACGCTATGACCGCGAGTTCGCAGAGCGCATCTTCGAGCAGATCAAGGGCTTCGGTGAGTACGGCTTCCCGGAAAGCCATGCCTTCAGCTTCGCGCTGCTGGCCTACCTGAGCGCCTGGCTCAAGTGCCACGAGCCGGCGATCTTCCTGGCCGCGCTGCTGAACTCGCAGCCGATGGGCTTCTACTCGCCATCGCAGCTGGTACAGGACGCACGGCGTCACGCGATCGAGGTGCGCCCGCTCGACGTGTGCCACAGTGCCTGGGACTGCACGCTCGAACCGGCCTTGCCCGGCAGTGCCCGGCCCGACGCGCGTGCGCCCCAACCGGCGGTTCGCCTGGGGCTGCGCTGGGTCTGCGGCTTCAACGAGGCCGCCTCGAAACGCCTGCTGGCTGCCCGCGGCGCGGCGGCGTTTGTCGGCATCGACGATCTGGCCCACCGAGCCGCACTCGACCCGCAGGAATTGCAAGTGCTGGCCCGCGCCGACGCGCTGCAGGGCCTGGCCGGCCACCGCCGCCAGCAGGTCTGGGCGGCGAGCGGCCAGCCGCGCCGCGCCGCGCTGCTGGCCGACACGCCCCATCGCGAGGACCCGCTCGCCCTGCCCGCCGCGCCCGAAGCCGAAGAGATCACCCTCGACTACGCGAGCACCCGCCTCAGCCTGCGCCGCCATCCGTTGGCGCTGCTGCGTCCGCGACTCGCGCAGCGCGGCTGGCGCAACGCGCACGAACTCGCCGCACTGAAGAACGGCAGCCGCACGTGGGCCTGCGGCATCGTCGTCGGCCGCCAGCAGCCCGAGACCGCCAAGGGCACGATCTTCGTCACGCTGGAGGACGAGACCGGCTCGGTCAACGTGATCGTCTGGAAAGGGGTGCGCGAGCGCTACCGCCAGGCGCTGCTCGCTTCACGGCTGCTCGCAGTGGCCGGCGAGTGGCAGAAGTCGCCCGAGGGGGTCATGCACCTGGTGGCCCGGCGGCTGGTCGACGTGACGCCCTGGCTGGGCCGGCTGGCGACGAGTTCGCGGGACTTTCATTGACGCCCCGCTCGTCGCCTCGAGCCGCTCGCTCACTCGCTCTTCAGTCGTTTCACCACGGCGGCCGTCGTGAGCAGTTCCAACTGGGCTTCGAGCCGGATCACCCGGCCTGTCAGGTCCTCGATCTTCTGCTGCTGCGACTTCATGGCATCGGACTGCCGGTTGACCTTGTCCTCGAGCTTGATCATCGAGGTCAGCGCACCCCAGACGCGGTCGGTGACGCCCATCAGGCGACCTTGCGCACCGGCGACCTGCTGGCAGACTTGATCGCCTTGGCCGCCTTCGCCTCCATCGCGGCGATGCGCTTGTTGCTCGCCTCGATGAAGCTCAGAGCGTCGTCGATGGCGGCGCCGGCACGATCGGCAGCATCCCGGGCGGCATCGGCCAGCACGCCCAGCTCCTGGTCCGCCTCCTTGGCTTCGTAGGCGAAGGCGCCGCGGCGCATCAGCTCCGACACGGGCAGGTCCAGTCGCTTCGCCTTGGCGGCGATCGCCTTCTTGTCCTGCGCGGTGGCCTGCACCACGATGCGTTCGACGGCTGCTGCCATGTCATTGCTCCGGGTCACGGGGAACTGGGTGCCCCTGTACATGGACAGTGTATGGACATGGCGGTGGCTGTCAAGAAGACCGCCCGGAGGGCTCGTCAGTAACCGCCGCTCCCGCCCCCCGGCGCCAGGTTGTCGAACTTGGTCAGCGGCTTCAGGAAGGTCAGCTTCACCTCGCCGGTCGGGCCATTGCGCTGCTTGCTGATGATGATCTCGGCAATCCCGGGCTCCTTGCTGTCCTTGTTGTAGTAGTCATCGCGGTAGATGAACATGATGACGTCGGCATCCTGCTCGATCGCACCGGATTCGCGCAGGTCGCTCATCATCGGCCGCTTGTCGGTGCGGCTCTCGACGCTGCGGTTGAGCTGCGACAGCGCGATCACCGGGCACTTCAGCTCCTTGGCCAGCGATTTCAGACCGCGCGAGATCTCGCCGATCACGGTCGCGCGGTTTTCCTCGTTGCCGCCCGAGCCGCTCATCAGCTGCAGGTAGTCGACCACGATCAACCCGAGCTGGCCGCACTGCCGCGCCTGACGCCGCGCGCGGGCACGCAGCTCGCTGGGGGTCAGCCCGGCACTCTCGTCGATGAAGATGCTGGCCTTGCCGAGCTTGTCGACCGCCTCGGTCAGTCGCGCCCATTCGTCATCGCGCAGGCGGCCGGTGCGCAAATTCTGCTGGTCGATGCGCCCGAGCGAGCCCACCATGCGCAGCGCCAGTTGCGAGGCGCCCATTTCCATCGAGAACACGACGACCGGCAGCCCTTCCTGCACCGCAACGTTCTCGGCGATGTTCAGCGCCAGCGCCGTCTTGCCCATCGACGGACGCGCCGCCAGCACGATCAGGTCGCCCGGCTGCAGGCCGGCGGTCATGCGGTCGAAGTCGTAGAAGCCGGAGCGCACGCCGGTCACTTCTTCCGCGCCGTTCTCGGCCAGCTCGGTCACGCGATCGATCAGCTGCACGACCAGCGTGTCCATGCCATGGAAGCCCTGCTTGGTGCGCGAGCCGGCTTCACCGATCTTGAAGATCTTGCCCTCGGCCTCGTCGAGGATCTCCGACACCGCACGGCCGCGCGGATTGAAGGCATTGGTCGCGATCTCGTCGCTGGTCGCCACCAGGTCGCGCAGGATCTTGCGCTCGCGCACGATCTCGGCGTAGCGGCGCAGGTTGGCGGCGCTCGGCACGCTCTGCGCGAGCTGGTTCAGGTAGGCCAGGCCACCCACCTCCTCGGCCTTGCCGAGCGATTGCAACTGCTCGTAGACCGTGATCACGTCGGCCGGCTTGCTGGCGTTGATCAGCTTGCCGATCGCTGCGTAGATCAGCTGGTGCTCGTAGCGATAGAAGTCGCTGTCGTTCAGCAGGTCGCCGGCGCGGTCCCAGGCGCCGTTGTCGATCAGCAAGCCGCCGAGCACGCTTTGCTCGGCCTCGATGGATTGCGGTGGGATGCGCAGGCGCGCGACTTCGTCGTCGCCGCGGGAATCGGGGCGTGCACCGCCCCCGGAGAAAATCGCTGACATCTTTGGATCTTATGCCGGTCACCGGCCCACGGCTGTGGGCAAGTGTGTGGAAATCCGGTGGGTGGCCTGGGGGTGGCGCTGTACAAGCGCCGCGCAAAAAAACAAAGGCCGGCGAATGCCGGCCTTTGCGCGGGTGGAGCGGAACTCAGTCGGTCTCGCCGACCACCGTCACGTTCACATCGACCACCACGTCGGTGTGCAAGGCCACCGTCACCGGATGCTCGCCCACGGTCTTGAGCGGACCGTTGGGCAGGCGCACCTGCGACTTCACGACCTTGAAGCCGGCCTTGTCCAGCGCTTCGGCGATGTCCTGGTTGGTGACCGAGCCGAACAGGCGGCCGTCGACGCCGGCCTTTTGCGTGATGCTGACGGTCTTGCCGCTCAGCTTCTCGCCATCGGCCTGGGACGCCACCAGCTTGGCGGCTGCGGCCTTCTCCAGTTCGATGCGCCTGGCTTCGAATTCCTTGACTGCCGCTTCGGTGGCACGACGTGCCGCACCGCTCGGGATCAGGAAATTGCGGGCGTAACCGTCCTTGACCCTGACGACCTCACCGAGGTTGCCGAGGTTGGTCACCTTTTCGAGCAGGATGATTTGCATGGCTGGCTCCTCAGGTCTTGTGCTGGTCGCTGTACGGCAGCAAGGCCAGGAAGCGCGCGCGCTTGATGCAGGTCGACAGCTGGCGCTGGAAGAACGAGCGTGTGCCCGTCAGGCGTGCGGGCGTGATCTTGCCGTTCTCGCCGATGAAGTCGCGCAGCGTATCGACATCCTTGTAATCGATCTCCGTGACACCGGTGACGGTGAAGCGGCAGAAACGCTTGCGACGGAACAGCAGCGATTGGGTGTTGCGCTTCGGGCGCTTGTCTTTGCCGAAACGGCCTTTACCACGGGGCGGGGGCATAGTGAACTCCTGAAATCTGAAACTGGGGACTCAAGGCGGAACAGAGGGCTTTGCATCGAATTCGGTGATGTGCAGCAAGACGCCCTTGCCGTTGCGGTTGGGCCCGAGAAATCCTGCAAACCCGGCGGTATCTCCTACCGCCAGCTTGCCGAGTTGCTCGGCCACCGCTCCGATTCCCACGGCCCGGATCTCCAAGGAGACCCGGCGAGGGAGTCCGGCTTCCGTCAGCTGCGACTCGTGCTTCAAGCTCAAGTCCAGCGCCGGCATGCCGGCGGGCGTGTATCGCATCACACCCCGCTCCACCAGCTGCGCCTGCAGAACCACACGGTTCATGAGGTCGCTTCGGCAAGCAGGGCTACACCGAAATCAGGCGGCGGCGGCTTCTTGCTGCGGGGCCTTGCGCGATTCCTCGCGCTCGACCGTCTTCATCATGATCGAGGGCGCGGTCTCGGCTTTGCTCTTGACCACCGTCAGATGACGCAGCACGGCGTCATTGAACTTGAAGCCGGTCTCGAGCTCGAGCAGCGCTTCCTTGCTGCACTCGATGTTGAGACACAGGTAGTGGGCCTTCGCGAGCTTGTTGATCAGGTAGGCCAGCTGGCGGCGCCCCCAATCCTCGACGCGGTGCACCTTGCCACCGGCAGCGGTGACCAGGCCCTTGTAGCGCTCCAGCATGGCCGGAACCTGCTCGCTTTGATCCGGATGGATCAGCAGGACAATTTCGTAGTGACGCATCTGAACTCCTTGTGGATGTCCGCCTCGCCGCCGTGCAAGCACGGCCGGGTCGGCGGGGAAGCCGCCCCCTAGCGTCAACAAGGGGTACGGCAAGGTGAGCCCGCGATTATAGCGGCCAACGCCGGTCGGCCGCCCCGGCTGCGGAGGGGAACCGGGGGAACGGCCGTGCGACCAGGAGCTCTCTGCTCCGTCCTGTCGCCCCGCTGAACTCAGGAAGGGCGCCGTCTGCTCGGGTCTTCGTGCAAGTCCGGGTAGCGCACATGCGCGATCAGCTCCTGCACCTTCTGGCCCGGCCGCGCGGTGAACAGGCTCACGACGACGATGACCGCAAAGCCGACCGGCACGCCGAACACCCCTGCCGAGATCGGTTGAATGCCGAACCACAGGCTGACCGGGTGGGTGATGCCGAACACACCGCGCAGCCAGACCTGGTTGTGCACCATGTAGTACATCGCGGTGCCCAGGCCGGCGATCATGCCCAGCATCGCACCCGCGCCGGAGGCACGCTTCCAGAAGATGCCCAGCACCAGCGCCGGGAAGAAGGCCGCTGCGGCGAACGAAAACGCCGCCGAGACCAGGAAAAGGATGTCGCCCGGCTTGTAGGCGGCCACGTAGGCCGCCACCAGCGCCACCACCAGCAGCAGGATCTTGGAGATCGTGACACGGCGCGAGGTCGACGCATTGGGATCGATCATCTTGTAGTAAAGGTCGTGCGACAGCGCATTGCCGATCGTCAGCAGCAGGCCATCGGCCGTCGACAGCGCCGAGGCCAGCCCGCCCGCCGCCACCATGCCCGAAATCACGTAGGGCAGACCGCCGATCTCCGGCGTGGCCAGCACGATGATGTCGCTGCCGATCTTCATTTCGCCCAGTTGCAGGATGCCGTCGTGGTTGATGTCGGTCACCGACATCAGTGTCGGCTCGACCTTCGCCCAGGTGGCGATCCAGGCTGGCAGCTGATCGAAGGGGGTACCGACGAGGTTGCTGAAAACTTCGTACTTGACCAGCACGGCGAGCGCCGGCGCCGTGAAGTAGAGCAGAAAGATGAAGAACAGCGACCACGTGACCGACTCGCGCGCCTGTTGCACCGAGGGCGTCGTGTAGTAGCGCATCAGGATGTGCGGCAGCGCGGCGGTCCCGACCATGAGGCAGAACACCAGCGCCAGGAAATTGCGGCGCGACTCGTCGAACAACCTTCTGCTGCGCTCGTCGCCGTTCGGGTCGCCGGCAAACTGCTGCGCGTGCGGCGACATGCCGGCCAAAGGTCTGGCGCGGGCCTCGTTGTAGCTCTTGGCCGCGAGGTAGGCCTTGCGTGCTTCGCTCTCGGTGTTGGGTTGAGCGGCGAGCGCCCTGGCCGCAGCCTGCACCAGCATCGGCGCGGCACCTTCGGCCCTGAGCTGGGCGAGTTTGTGCTTCGCAGCGGCCCGGTCGGCGGCCATCGCGGTCGGCACGTCATCGAGTTTCGCGGCGGCTTCATCGGCGCGCTGCTTGAATGCCGCGATCACCTCGATTTCCCTGGGATCGTTGACCAGGAGTTGCTCGCGGGCCGTGATCTTCTCGAGCTGCCAGCCGTAGATCGCCTGCGGCAGCGGCACGCCGGTCTGCTTGACCGACAGCCAGACCACCGGCACGAGGTAGGCGACGATCAGCACGATGTACTGCGCCACCTGCGTCCATGTCACCGCCCGCATGCCACCGAGAAAGGAGCACACCAGGATGCCGCCGAGCCCGATGAAGATGCCGATCTCGAACGCATAGCCCGTCAGGCGCGCAGTGATCAGGCCCACGCCGTAGATCTGCGCCACGACATAGGTGAATGAGCACAGGATCGCCGCGATAATCCCGAGCGTGCGTGCACCGTTGCCGTAGCGCTCGCCCAGGAAATCGGGAATCGTGAACTGCCCGAACTTGCGCAGGTAAGGCGCCAGCAGCATCGCGACCAGACAGTAACCCCCGGTCCAGCCGATGATGAAGGCCAGCCCGTCGAAGCCACTCGAATACAAGGTGCCGGCCAGGCCGATGAACGAGGCGGCACTCATCCAGTCGGCGCCGGTCGCCATGCCGTTGTACATCGCCGGCACACGCCGGCCGGCGACGTAGTACTCGACCTCGTCGGTGGTGCGGCTCGCAACGCCAATGGCGGCGTACACCCCCACGGTGGCGAGCAGGAAGATCACGCCGATCCAGCTGCGCGACAGGCCGATCTGCTCCAGCACACCGAGCGTGACGACAAAGCCGACGAAGGCAAAGGCGTACCAGGTGTAAGCCTTGTCGAGCCGGCGCTTGAAAGCAGCGCGCCCCGCGTTCGCGGCAGCGCCTGAGCCAGGTGTCACCGGGGCCACGTCAGGGCTCCTCGGCCAGACCGTGCTCCCGGTCCAGGCGATTCATGACGCGCGCGTAGTACCAGACGAGGAAAACGTAGATCACCAGCGAGCCCTGTGCGGCCATGTAGAAACTGAAGGGCCAACCGAAGAAGCGGAAGTTGAGATCGCGCGCAAAATAAGTCAACACGAAACTCACCACGAACCAAACCACCAGCAAGACCGAGGTGAGCTGGAGGTTCTTGCGCCAGTAGCGGGATTGGGACTCAGCCAAGGACATCGCCACGACCTCTCATAGCGCGATGGAGGGCTCGACCGCCAGACCGGTCTCGCGCTCCAACTGGGCCGCCACCTTGGGCTCGAAGCCTCTGAGATGGCGAATGATCCTCAGGGCCTCGTCGGCCTTTCCGAGCTCGACCTGGACCCGCGCCAGCTGGTACCAGCCGTGCGGACTCATCGGCTGCAGCTCGGTATTGCGCATCAGCGCAGCGGCCGCCTCGTCGTGGCGGTGCTGGCGGATCAGCACCAGGCCCAGGCCGTACCACGCGCGGTCCAGCCCGGGCTCGATCTCGACGGCACGTCGGAATGCCGCCTCCGCCGCGGCGGCCTCACCTTCTTGCTCGAGCAGGAAACCGAGGTTGAACCAGGCCGGGGCATCGCGCGGGTCGACGCGCAGGAGCGCACGCAGGTCCACCACCGCCGTCGAGCGGTTGCCGCCCTGCGCCCCCACATGGGCGCGGCTGGCCAGCGCATAGGTGTCCGTCGGACGCAATCGCAGCATGCGGTCGAAGGCGTCGAGCGCGACCCGTCGCAAGCCGAGCATCAGACTCGCTCGGGCACGCCACTTGAGCAGCAGGAACTGCCGGCGCATGCGGCCCCGTCCGGGGTGGACGACCGTGCTCATTGGCACAGGCTCTGCATGGGCGCGGCACGGCACAGTTGCACTTTCTCGATCAACGCGAACAGCCAGATCCAAACCAACGCAACGAAGGCAAGCAGCGGGATGTAGCGATCGACCACGCGCCGCGGCGTGATCGCGCGCATGCCCGTCGTGAACGGACGTGTCAGTGCCGTCAGCAGCTGATAGAAGAAATTCTGCTCGCGCCGTCCTCCGGCGAGGACTCCGAGCAAGAAGCGCCCGGCCAGCGCACACAGCGCTATCTCGGCGATGAGCTTGATCGACGTGACGAACAACAGCATAGGAGGGGGCACGCGTCGGCTTCGTCTCTCCGGGAAGCGGATCGGAAGCGATGCTAACGCGTGCGTCGACCCGGTGGCAGCTCCTGCACCCTTGGTAGGTGGCCGCCCCCGGGCACGAAAAAGGCCCCCGAAGGGGCCCGTCCGCAGCAAGTGTGCGACCCGCCGGCGTCAGCGCCGCGCCAGCCGCTGCCAGGTGTCGACCACCGTGTCGGGGTTCAGCGAGATCGACACGATGCCCTCGGCCGCCAGCCAGTCGGCGAAGTCGGGGTGGTCGCTCGGCCCCTGCCCGCAGATGCCGATGTACTTGCCAGTGGCCCGGCAGGCCGCAATGGCGCGCGAGATCATGGCCTTGACCGCCGGGTCGCGCTCGTCGAAATCGGCCGCCAGCAACTCGAGGCCGGAATCGCGGTCCAGGCCCAGCGTGAGCTGGGTCAGGTCGTTCGAGCCGATCGACATGCCGTCGAAGTGTTCGAGGAACTGCTCGGCCAGGATGGCGTTGCTCGGCACCTCGCACATCATGATGACCTTCAGCCCGTCGCTGCCGCCGGCCGCGGCGCGCTTGAGGCCCTGGTCGGCCAGCATGCCGACCACGCGCTCGGCCTGCTTGAGCGTGCGCACGAAGGGCACCATGATTTCGACGTTGCTCAGGCCCATGTCGTTGCGCACGCGCTTGAGCGCCTCGCATTCCATCGCGAAAGCCTCGCCGAACTCGGCGCTGATGTAGCGTGATGCACCGCGAAAGCCCAGCATCGGGTTCTCTTCCTCGGGCTCGTAGCGCGAACCGCCGATGAGCTTCTTGTACTCGTTGGACTTGAAGTCCGACAGGCGCACGATCACCGGCTTGGGCCAGAAGGCCGCGGCAATCGTCGCGATGCCTTCGGTCAGCTTGTCGACATAGAACGCACGCGGCGACGCATGTCCCCGCGCGACGCTCTCGACGGCCTTCTTCAGGTCGGCATCGATGTTCGGGTAGTCGAGGATCGCCTTCGGGTGCACGCCGATGTTGTTGTTGATGATGAACTCGAGCCGCGCCAGGCCGACGCCGGAGTTCGGCATCTGCGCGAAGTCGAAGGCCAGCTGCGGGTTGCCGACGTTCATCATGATCTTGATCGGGCAGTACGGCAGCTCGCCGCGCTGCACGTCGGTGATCTCGGTCTCCAGCAGGCCGTCGTAGATGTAGCCGGTGTCACCCTCCGAACAGGCCACGGTGACGAGCGCGCCCTCCTTCAGCACTTCGGTCGCGTCGCCGCAGCCCACCACGGCCGGGATGCCGAGCTCGCGCGCGATGATGGCCGCGTGGCAGGTGCGCCCCCCCCGGTTGGTGACGATCGCGCTCGCTCGCTTCATCACCGGCTCCCAGTTCGGGTCGGTCATGTCGGTGACGAGCACGTCGCCGGCCTGCACCTGGTCCATCTCGGCCAGGCTGTGCACGATGCGCACCGGGCCGGTCCCGATCTTCTGGCCGATCGCACGGCCTTCGGCCAGCACGGTGCCCGAGCCCTTGAGCTTGTAGCGCTGCTCGGCCTTGCCCTCGGCCTGGCTCTTCACGGTTTCGGGACGCGCCTGCAGGATGTAGAGCTGGCCGTCGCCGCCGTCCTTGCCCCATTCGATGTCCATCGGGCGGCCGTAGTGCTCCTCGATGATCAGCGCATACCTGGCGAGCTGGGTCACGTCGGCGTCGGTCAGCGAGAAGCGGTTGCGCTGCTCGGTCGCGGTGTCCACGGTCTTCACGAGCTTGCCGGTGGCCGCCTTCTCCTGCGGCGTAGCGAACTCCATCTTGATCAGCTTGGAGCCGAGGTTGCGGCGGATGACGGCCAGCTTGCCGGCCTTCAGCGCCGGCTTGTGCACATAGAACTCGTCCGGATTCACGGCGCCCTGCACCACCGTCTCGCCCAGGCCGTAGCTGGAGGTGATGAAGACCACGTCCTTGAAGCCGGACTCGGTGTCGATCGTGAACATCACGCCGGCCGAGCCGAGGTCGGAGCGCACCATGCGCTGCACGCCGGCCGACAGCGCCACGTCGGCGTGCGCGAAGCCCTTGTGCACGCGGTAGCTGATCGCGCGGTCGTTGTAGAGGCTGGCGAACACCTCCTTCATCTTGTGCAGCACGTCCTCGATGCCGACGACGTTCAGGAAGGTCTCCTGCTGGCCGGCGAAGCTGGCGTCGGGCAGGTCCTCGGCGGTGGCCGACGAACGCACCGCGAACGATGCGCCGGGATTGCCGGCGGTGAGCTGGGAGAACTCGGTCGCGATCGCGTCCTGCAGGTCGGCCGGAAACGGCTGGGCCTCGACCCAACCGCGGATCTCGGCACCGGCCTCGGCCAGCGCCCGCACGTCGTCGGTGTCCAGCGCCGACAGCCGCGCGTTGATCTTGTCGACCAGTCCGCCATGCTTCAGGAACTGCCGGAAGGCATGCGCGGTGGTCGCAAAGCCCCCGGGCACTCGCACACCGGAGGCAGCGAGCTGGCTGATCATTTCGCCGAGGCTGGCGTTCTTGCCGCCAACCGCGTCGACATCGGTCATTCTCAGTCGTTCGAACGGGACGACCAGGGCGGTCGCATCAAAGCTGGACATGGGAAAACTCCGTGATGTGATGAAACCGGGGCGCACGCGTGCGGCCACTGAGGCCTCCAGCCGGCCGCGCTCACGCCTGTTCGTCTTGTTCTCGGCGCGGGGCTCATGGCTGGGGTCAGGTTAAGAAAGGCCTGGTGCAAACTGGTTTAATTGTACGGCCCTCGTCTTGCTCGATCGCCTTGCCATCCACCCCCTAAAGCCGCGGCACAACGCCGCCCAGACATGCCAAATCGCACAGTGTTCTTCGTTTCGGATGGCACCGGCATCACCGCCGAAACCTTTGGTAACTCCATCCTGGCTCAGTTCTCGGCCAAGCCGCGCCACGTGCGCCGGCCCTTCATCGACACGCCCGACAAGGCCTACCAGGTGGTGCGCGAGATCAACGACACCGCCGGGCGCGAGGGCAAGCGCCCGATCGTCTTCATCACGCTGATCGACACCGAGGTGCGCGGCATCATCCGCAGTGCGCAGTGCCTGGTGCTGGACATGCTGGGCACCTTCGTCGAGCCGCTGGAGGCCGAATTCGGCATCAAGTCCAACCACCGGGTCGGTCGTTTCGACGACATCTCGAAGAGTCAGGAGTACACCGACCGCATCGAGGCGATCAATTTCTCGCTCGCCCACGACGACGGTCAATCGTCGAAGAACCTCGACATCGCCGACGTGATCCTGGTCGGCGTCAGCCGCTCCGGCAAGACGCCGACCTCGCTCTACCTGGCCATGCAGCACGGCATCAAGGCGGCCAACTACCCGCTGATCCCGGAGGACTTCGAGCGCGGCGCCCTGCCTTCGGCGCTGCTGCCGCACAAGAAGAAGTGTTTCGGGCTGACCATCGCGCCGGAGCGCCTGCGCGAGATCCGCCACGAGCGGCGGCCCAACAGCAAGTACGCCGCGCTGGAGAACTGTCGCTATGAAGTGTCGGCGGCCGAATCGATGATGGGCCGCGAGGGTATCGCCTGGCTCAGCTCGACCCACAAGTCGATCGAAGAGATCGCGACCACCATCCTGCGCGACATCCGCCCCGACCGGCTGGTGTACTGAGCACCCCGCGCGAGGGGTGACGGCGGTACGCCGCGCCCCGGGGCGCCACTCAGTGCGCCGTGGCGAGCCGGCGGGCCGGCCACGCCCCGGCGCCGACCATCGCGCCCATCAGCCAGAACACGCCGGTCGCGCCCAGACTCGCCCCGGCCACGCCGAAGCCCAGCGGCATCAGCGCGCTCGACAGGTTGATCGCCATCGAGCGCAATGCGATCGCCTCGCCGTGACGCGCCTGGGGCGTGATCTGGTGCAGCGTCGACATGATCATCGGCTGCACCGCGCCAAGCGCAAGCCCCAGCACGACGGCGCACGCGCCCATCGGCAGCGCGCTGTGCGCCAGCGGGTAAACCGCGAACACGGTGGCGGTCAGCAGCATGGCACCGGCCAGCACCGCACCTTCGCGCAAGCGGTGCGCCAGCAGCGGGATCGCGAGCCGCACGCCGGCCACCGACAGCGCGAAGGCTCCGAGGATCAGCCCGATCGACGAAGCGTTGAGGCCGCGCTCGTGGCCCAGCACCGGCACGATGAAGCTGTGCACGTCCCAACTGCTCGACAGCAGCCAGTTCACCAGCAGCAGCCGGCGCATCGGCGGCGCGGTCAGCAGATCCCACGAGGCGCGGCGGCCCGGCACGGTGGTGGCCGCAGGCGGCGGCGCCTCGTGCGCAACCCGGCGAGCCCAGACGAGGCCCGCGAGCGGCAGCAGGGCCAGCGCCGCGAACGCGGCGCCGAAGCCGGCCGCGTCGATCACCACACCGGCGATCACCGGTCCGACCATGTTGCTCACGGCCGGAGCCAGGCCGAGCCAGCTGAACACGCGCTTCAGACCGGTCGGGTCGCTGACCAGCCGCCCGGCGGTGCGCTGGATCGCGATCAGGCCGAAGTTCGCGCCGCCGCCGCACAGCACCGCTGCGACGCACAGCAGCGCGTAATGCCAGGCCGGCGGCAGCAGCGTCGCCAGCGCCGCGAGCGCGGCACCGCCGAAGGCCATCGCCACGGCCCAGCCCACCGGGCGGTGGTAGCCGTGGCGGTCGGCCATGCGGCCGGCCGGCAGCGCGAGCACGAACGGCGCCGCAGCGAACAAGGCCAGCAGAGCGCCGACCGCGACCGCGCTGTGGCCTTCGTGCAGTGCCAGCAGCGGTGCGGCCATGCGCAGGCCGGTCATCGCGGCATGCAGGCAGAGCTGGCCGCCGATCAGCGGCAGCAGCCGCGGCGCCAGTGACCGCGATCCGCCGGCCGCTGGCGGTTCAGCTCCGCCCATCGCGCCCGACGGCCTCGCGCTCGTCGTCCTCGGCCGGCTCGAAGCCGCCCGGCAGCAGGGCCTGCGCCTCGGCCCCCGGCACCGCCTCGACGTCCTTGAGTGCCTTGCTCATCTGCCGCGTTCGCACCTCGGCGTCGGTCAGCGTGTTGAGCATCGTTTGCGTCTGCCCCTTGACGCGTGCCAGCACACCACCGAACTTCTCGAACTCGGTCTTCACCGCGCCCAGCGTCTTCCACACCTCCGAGCTGCGCTTCTCCAGCGCCAGGGTGCGGAATCCCATCTGCAGGCTGTTGAGCATCGCCAGCAGCGTCGTCGGCCCGGCCAGCGTCACACGGTGCTGCCGCTGCAGCGCCTCCACCAGGCCGGGCCGCCGAAGCAGCTCGGCGTACAGGCCCTCGGTCGGCACGAACAACAAGGCGAAGTCGGTGGTGTGCGGCGGCGCGAGGTACTTGGTGGCGATCGTCTTGGCTTCGGCGCGGATGCGCAGCTCGAGTGCCTTGCCGGCCGCGTCCGCGGCCTCCTTGTCGGCGCGGTCCTGCGCGTCCAGCAGGCGCTCGTAGTCCTCGCGCGGGAACTTGGCGTCAATCGGCAGCCACAGCGGCGTGCCGTCGTCGTTGCGGCCCGGCAGGCGCAAGGCGAACTCGACGCGCTCGCTGCTGCCCGGCACGGTCGCCACATTGGTCGCGTACTGCTCGGGCGTGAACACCTGCTCGAGCAGGCCGGCCAGTTGCACCTCACCGAACACCCCCCGACTCTTGACGTTGCTCAGCACCCGCTTCAGGTCGCCCACGCCCTGCGCCAGCGTCTGCATCTCGCCGAGGCCGCGGTGCACCTGCTCCAGCCGGTCGGCGACCTGCTTGAAGCTCTCGCCGAGCCGCTGCTCCAGCGTCGCATGCAGCTTCTCGTCGACCGTCTGGCGCATCTGCTCGAGCTTCTTCTCGTTGTCGGCCTGCAGCGCGAGCAGGCGCGTCTCGACGGTACTGCGCACCTCGCCGAGGCGGCGCTCGTTGGCGTCCGACAGGGCCTTGAGCTGCTCGCCCAGCGTCTCGCCGAAGCGCCGCAGCGCGCCGTCCTGCGCCTCGCGCGCCGCGAGCGAGGCCTGCGTCAGCGCGCCAGTGCTCGCGCGCAGCGTGTCGGCCAGCGACTGCTGCGTGGCCGCGAGCTGGGTGCGGAAGGAGTCAATCTGTTCGTTCTGCGTGCGCGCCACGTCGCCGCCCTGCGCGAGCAGCGTCTGCTGGAACAGCGTCAAGGCCTGCGCCAGCTCCTGGCGGGTGCCGCGCGCGCTCTCCTGCACCTCGCCGCGCAGTTCGCGCTCCAGGCGCTCGGCGTCGGTGCGGGTGGTCTGCTGCAGCCGCTCGCCGACCTCACGCAGCGGCGCGTCGTCCGGGCGGCGCAAGGCCAGCCACAGCAGCAGGATGAAATTCAGCGCCAGCAGCGCGGGGACCAACCAACTCAACCAATCGGGGCGCATCGTGCCACGATTGTGTCAGCCCGGCCCGGCCGGCTGCGGCAGGGCAGCCGGCGCTTCAGCGCGGCAGCACTGCGGGATTCACCGGCGTCGGCGGCCGACCGGCCTGCGGCCCCCGGCCCAGCGCCGCGATCAGGTTGTCGACCGCCAGGCTGGCCATCGCGCGGCGCGTGGCGACGGAAGCGCTTGCGATGTGCGGCGTCAGCACGATGTTCGGCAGCTCGAGCAGCGCCGGGTTCAGCTTCGGTTCGCCCTCGTACACGTCGAGCCCGGCTGCAGCGATGCGGCGCGCCTTCAGCGCCTCGGCCAGCGCGGCGTCGTCGACCACGCCGCCGCGCGCGATGTTGGTGAGCGTCGCGGCCGGCTTCATCTGCGCCAGCTCGGCCGCGCCGATTGCATGGTGAGAGGCCGGTGAATACGGCAGCACCAGCATCAGGTGGTCGGACTCGCGCAGCAAGCTCGCCTTGTCGACATAGCGCGCCCTCAGGCCGGCCTCGATTTCCGGGGCCAGCCGCGAGCGGTTGTGATAGATCACCGGCATGCCGAAGCCGAGCGCACCGCGCCGAGCGATGGCCTGGCCGATGCGGCCCATGCCGAGGATGCCGAGCGTGGCGCCGTGCACGTCGGAGCCGACGAGCTGGTCGTAGTGCCACTTCGTCCATTCGCCGCGCCGCAGGTAGTGCTCCGACTCGGTGATGCGCCGCGCCGCGGCCATCATCAGCGCGAAGCCGAAGTCGGCCGTGGTCTCGGTCAGCACGTCGGGCGTGTTGGTGACGATCACGCCGCGCTCGGTGCAGGCCGCCAGGTCGATGTTGTTGTAGCCGACCGCCATGTTGCACACCGCGCGCAGCTGCGGACAGGCCGCGAGCACCTCGGCGTCGATGCGCTCGCTGCCGGTGGTGAAGGCGCCCGCCTTGCCCTGCAGCCGGGCGATCAGCTGCGCCTTGTCGAGCACCGTGTCGGCGGGGTTGTCGTCGACCTCGAAATGCGTGCGCAGGCGCTCGATGATGTCGGGGAAGGCGGCGCGTGCCACCAGGACCTTGTCCATGCGTTCGTACTCCTCAGCGCAACCAGATGAATGTCATGACCGCGAACAGCGGCAGCAGGATGCCGAGGCTCCAGGCCATGTAGCCGAAGAAGCCGGGCATGCGCAGCCCGCGGTCCTCGGCGATCGCCTTGACCATCAGGTTGGGCGCATTGCCGATGTAGCTGTTGGCGCCCATGAACACCGAGCCGGCCGAAATGGCCGCGAGCACCGGCGCCAGCGTCGTCATCAGCACCTGCGGTTCGCCGCCGGCAAGATTGAAGAACACCAGGTAGGTCGGTGCGTTGTCGAGAAAGCTCGACAGCAGGCCCGAGGCCCAGAAGTACATGGCCGGGATCGGCTGTCCGTCGGGCGCGGTCACCAGGCCGACGATCGGTGCGAACACACCCGCCGGGCCGGCCTTCAGCATCGCCAGCACCGGCGCGATGGTCAGGAAGATGCCGGCGAACAGCTTGCCCACCTCCAGCATCGGCGCCCAGTTGAACTGGTTGCTCTCGTGCACGCCGGCCGGCGTGAGTTTCAGTGACAGCAGGGCCACGAGAACCAGCATGACATCGCGCACCAGTTGCGGCAGGCCCACCGATGTGCCGAACACGACGAACTCGACGCCCGGCCGCCAGGTGCCGCTCATCAGCACCAGGGCGACGATCACCCCCAGGAGCAGCAGGTTGAACTGTCCCTCGATCGCGAAGCCCGGCGTGTCGGGCGTCGGATCCGTCGGGCCCGCGCCTTCCTTCGCGTAGTAGCGACTGTCGATGACATAGAAGAGAGCCAGCAGCGCACCGACCAGGAACAGCGTCTCGGGAAAGAGGTGCTTCACGGTCCAGAAGAAGTCCACGCCCTTCAGGAAACCGAGAAACAGCGGCGGGTCGCCCAGCGGCGTCAGCGAGCCGCCGGCGTTGGAGACGATGAAGATGAAGAAGATGATCACGTGCGCCGCGTGCTTGCGGTTGTCGTTGGCGCGGATCAGCGGACGGATCAGCAGCACCGACGCGCCGGTGGTGCCCATGAAACTGGCGAGCACCGCGCCGATGCTCATCAGCACCGCATTGAAGCCTGGGCTGCCATGGAAATTGCCGCGGATGTGGATGCCGCCGGCCACGGTGAACAGCGCCGTCAGCAGGATGATGAACGGGACGTACTCCGCCAGCGCCGCATGCACCAGCGCCGCACCCGCCGCGCCGACGCCGAACAGCGCCGCAAACGGCAGCACGAAGGCGAGCGCCCAGCCGAGCGCCACCTTGCCGTAGTGGTGGTGCCAGAAGCCCGGCGCCAGCAGAGGAATCAGCGCGATCGACAGCAGGAGGCCGGCGAAGGGCGTGGCCCACGCGGCACCCAGCGCGGCGCCGTCGATCGCGGCGGCACTGGCCACAGCCGGCAGGCCGCAGCCGAGCGCCACGAGCACGGCACGCGGTCGTGTGACGCCAGGTCCGACCGTTGCGCCTCGAGGATTCATGAGGTCGCGAGCATACGGTGCGCGACGTGGGCGGCGGCCAGGTCCCACGCGGCCTGGCCCACGGTCTTGAACACCGGTGCCGCCCCCGCCGGCGCCGGCTCATCGAGATGGTCCACCAGTTCGCTGACCTGCGACCAGTCGATCGCCGCCTGGATCAGATCGCCCGCCTCGCTGCGCGCACCCTCGAGCGCATCGACGATCACGCGCCGGGAGCGCAGCAGCGCGGGCGGCAACTCGGCCATCTGCGGCGTGAATGCACCGACGCCGACGACGAGCAGCGCGGCAGGCAGGTGCTCGGGCAGCACCGGCCGCAGGCTGGTGGTCAGCGTGACGACCGCCTGTGCCGCGTCGAGCGCACCGGCCAGCGTGGCGTGTGCCGTCAAGGTGACACCGCCCAGCTCGGCGCCGAGCGCCTCGGCACATGCCTCGGCCTGTGCCCTCGTGCGCCCGACGAGGTGCAGCGCACTCACCTCGCCCAGTTCAGCCAGCAGCCGCGCATGCTCCAGCGCCTGTGCGCCGGTGCCCAGCAGCGCCACCGAACGGACCGGCGACGCGCCCAGCACGCGCAGGCCCAGCGCGGTAACGGCCGCGGTGCGGCGCGCGGTGACCGTCGGGCCGTCCAGCAGCATCAGGGCGCGCCCGTCGCGTGCATCGGCGACGACGAGCTGGGCATGGATCGTCGGCAGACCGCGGGCCGGATTGGCCGGATGCACGGCCACCAGCTTCGTGATGGCCAGCTCGTCGTCGGCCGCCGGCATCACCAAATAGCGGCCACCACCCGGCAGCGACAGTGTCAGCCGCTCGGGCGCCGTGATCTTGCCGGCCCGGCGCGCGCGCATCGCGGCAGCCACGGCACTGACCAGCGCCGCGGCCGGCAGCAGGGTCCGGGTTGCCGGGGCGTCGAAAGTCTGCATCGCGGCACGCCGGTCCGAAGACGAGGGATCGGGCATGCGGACGACTATCGAAGGCCGGGCGCGACATCGCCAAACGCTGTGCGCGGCGCCTGCCAGGCCGCCCAGCCGGCGAGCGCCTCGCGGTAGGTCGCCAGCTGCACGGCGACCGTGTCCTCGATGTTCACCCCGTAGCCGCCACCCATCGTCACGACGACCGGGATGCGGCGTTCGGTGCAAGCTGCAAAGACGCGCCGGTCGCGCTCGGCCATGCCTGCCGTGCTGAGTCGAAGGCGCCCGAGCCGGTCGCCTTCGTGCGGATCGGCTCCGGCCAGGTAGAACACCAGGCCCGGCAGCGCCTCCCGATGGCGTGCCCAGAGCGTGGCCAGCGCAGCATCCAACGCGCCCAGGTAGGCAGCGTCGCGACAGCCATCGGGCAGCTCGACGTCGAGGTCGCTCGCCTCCTTGCGGAAGGGGAAGTTCTTCGCGCCGTGCAGCGACAGCGTGAACACGGTCGGGTCGTCAGCAAAAATCGCCGCCGTGCCGTTGCCCTGGTGCACGTCGAGATCGATCACCGCCACCCGCAGCAGCACGTGCCGGGTGCATTGCCACTCGGCCTGCATCAGCCGGGCAGCGACGGCAATGTCGTTGAAGACGCAGTAGCCCGACCCCTTGTCGGCGAAGGCATGGTGCGTGCCGCCGGCGAGGTTGGCTGCCACGCCCTCTTGCAGCGCCCGGCGGGCGGCCTCGATCGTCGCACCGACCGAGCGGCGCGAACGCTCGACCATGGGCTCGGACCATGGGAAGCCGATCTCGCGCTGCTGCGCCGCGCTCAGCGCGCCTTCAGCCACCGCATTCACCCAGGCCGGGTCGTGCACCCGCGCCAGTTCGTCGTCGCTCGCCGCCGGGGCTGCAGCGAGGTGCACCGCCGGCAACTCGGCGGCAATGCGGTCGCGCAGCATCCGGTACTTCGCCATCGGGAATCGGTGACCCTCGGGCAGCGGCAGGACGTAGTGGTCGCTGTAGTAGGCGTGCATGAGAGCGCGGATTGTGTCCCGCCCTTCTCGATCATGCCGGAGCTCCGGCCGCCCCCCAACCGCCGCGGCAGACGGGGGCATCGGCGCGGTGGCTTAGGGGAAGACTTCTAGATTGCTGCAACGCAACAAAAAAGACTTGAAAGCTGCTGCCACGTCCGTATACTTCCTTCCATGCTGCAGTGCATCAAACGTTGCAGCCTAACCCCCTGCAACCTCTGGAGACCCGAACATGCTGACCGCCGAACAAATCATTGCCGCCCACAAGGCCAACCTCGAGACCCTGTTCGGTCTCACCACCAAGGCTTTCGAAGGCGTCGAGAAGCTTGTCGAGCTGAACCTGCAAGTCGCGAAGTCCGGTCTGGGCGACGCCGCCGAACACGCCAAGGCCAGCCTGTCGGCCAAGGACGCGCAAGAGCTGTTGGCACTGCAAGCCACCCTGTTGCAGCCGGCAGCCGAGAAGGCCGCCGCCTACAGCCGCCTCGTCTACGACATCGCTTCGGGCACCAACGCCGAAGTGACCAAGATCGCCGAAAGCAAGATCAGCGAAGCACAGAAGAGCTTCCTGGCCGTGGTGGACACCGCCATCAAGAATGCGCCGGCCGGCACCGAGAACGCCGCCGCGCTGGTGAAGTCGGCTGTCGCCGCGGCCAACAACGCGCTCGAGAGCGTGACGAAGGCCGCCAAGCAGGCCCAGGAAGTGGCCGAAGCCAACTTCCAGGCGCTGAACACCAACGCGGTCAAGGCCACGCAAGCCGCGACCAAGACCCGTCGCTGAAGCACCCGAGCCTCACAAATATTTACGTGGGGCGCATTGAACTCGTGAGACTGCCCTCTATCTGATGACGGTGAGACGCTGCCCTGCTGGTGGCGCCTCCCCCCCCGTAAGGTTGTCTCCTCGGTACCCCGCGAACATTGGTTCCAGGTACCTTTCGGCCCGGACTTGTTCCGGGCCGTTTTTATTTCCGGCCGGGCTGGCGTTGCGGCAGTGCAAGTGCCGCCATGGTTTCAATGCGTCTTCGCAGCGATGCGGGCGCGCAGGTCGGCCAGCACCATCAATGCGGCCTCCCGTCCGGCGAGCACGGACAGCCGGCGAGCGCCGAAGTCCGCGCCCGAGACACCCTGCAGCTTCGGCCGCATCACCACGTCGGCGTCCCGCAACTGGTACTGCCCCAGATTGCGGCCCATGATCGCGAAGGTCTGCAGCAGCATCTTGAGCGCGTCGCCGGTCGGTTGACCCTCGGTCGCGGCAGAGATGTCGACCGCAATCACGAGCTCTGCGCCCATCTGCCGGGCAAACTGCACCGGCACCGGCGCCACCAGCCCGCCGTCGACGTACTCGCGGGTTCCGATCCGGACCGGCTCGAACAGGGCCGGCACCGCACTGGACGCCCGCACGGCAACGCCGGGATCGCCACGCCGGAACAGGATGGCCTCGCCGCTGCCCAGGTCGGTGGCGACGATGCCCAGCGGGATCTTCATCGCCTCGATCTGCCGGCCCTCGGTGTGCTGGCGCACATACCTGGCCAGGCCTTCTCCGCGCAGGACGCCGCGACCGGGGTACATCCAGTCGGTCAGCGCCGACTCGTCCATGCTGTCGGCCAGCGACCCGAGTTCGACCCCGCTCTTGCCCGAGGCCCACATCGCCGCCACGAGGCTGCCCGCCGAGGTGCCGACCACGAGGTCCGGGCGTATGCCCTGTTCTTCCAGCACCTGGATCACGCCGATGTGCGCGAAGCCCCGTGCGGCGCCACCGCCCAGCACCAGGCCGATGCGGGGAGGACGGGGCACGGGTTGGGGGAGCGCAGGCGCGGTGGGCACCTCGGTCACCGGCGGCCGGGGGGTCGTGCCACAGCCGGCCAGAACCAAGCCAGCACAGGCCGCGCCACGCAGGCAACGGCGGCGGGTCCAGATCGCTCGATTGTCAGACATTAAAATGGCTTTGTTGATTGCTCTTTATTCCACCGACAGATAAGCAATTCATTTATCTGTTGTTCGCATTTGCTCATGCGGTCCCTACAGTTCGACACTGACAAGCTTTTTGCGGCGGCGCAACACATCTCATGGACTTGATCGCGGTGCTCATCGGTTTCGGCGTTGGCGCCATTGTCGGCATGACCGGCGTGGGCGGCGGTTCGCTGATGACGCCGCTGATGCTGGGTGTGTTCGGTCTGCCGCCCGCGGTGGCGATCGGCACCGATCTGTGGTTTGCCGGGCTGACCAAGATCTCGGGCTCGGTGGCGCACTGGCGGCACCAGAACATCGACAACCGCATCCTGAAGCAACTGCTTGCAGGCAGCATACCGGCGGCCGTGGCGACGATTGCCCTGATGCACGCCACCGGCGTGACGAAGGCGTGGGCCAGCACGCTGACGCTGGCCCTCGGCATCGCCCTGCTGATCACCGCGGTGACCGTGGCCTACCGGCAGGCCTGGCACACGGTCGGGCTGAAGCTGGAGCGCTGGCTGCCGCCAGAGCGCAAGGCCGCCTGGACGGTCGCCTCCGGCGTGTTGCTGGGCGTGCTGGTGTCACTGAGTTCGATCGGCGCGGGCGCGATCGGCGCCACCCTGATCCTGTTGCTGCATCCGCGCATCGAGACGCGCCGCCTGGTCGGTACCGACATCGCCCACGCGGTGCCGCTGACCCTGGTGGCCGGGCTCGGTCATGCAACGCTGGGCCACGTGGACTGGCTGCTGCTGGCCGCGTTGCTGGCCGGCTCGATCCCCGGCATCTGGATCGGTGCGCAGCTCACGCGCAAGATGCCCGAGCGACTGGTGCGCGGCCTGCTGTGCACTGCCCTGGTGACCGCGGGCGTGAAGGTCATTTACTGATTGATGGTTTGACAGACGAGCGATGTACCAATACACCCATTTCGATCGCGCTTTCGTGCACCAGCGCGCCGCGCAGTACCGAGACCAGCTCGAGCGCAACCTCGCCGGCACGCTGGGTGACGATGAATTCCGCCCCCTGCGCCTGCAGAACGGCTGGTACATCCAGCGCCATGCGCCGATGCTGCGCGTGGCGGTGCCCTACGGAGAGCTGAACAGCCGCCAGCTGCGTCAACTGGCGAAGATCGGCCGCGAACACGACCGCGGCTACGCGCACTTCACGACCCGCCAGAACGTCCAGTTCAACTGGATCCCGCTCGACAAGAGCGCCGACGTGATGGACCTGCTGGCCGAGGTCGACCTGCACGGCATCCAGACCAGCGGCAACTGCATCCGCAACACGACCAGTGACGCGCTGGCCGGCGTGGCGCCGGACGAGCTGGTCGACCCGCGGCCCTACTGTGAGATCCTGCGGCAGTGGACCACGCTGCACCCGGAGTTCGCCTTCCTGCCGCGCAAGTTCAAGATCGCCGTCACCGGCGCTGTCGAAGACCGCGCCGCGACCGCCTGGCACGACATCGGCCTGCACCTGCACGAGAACGACGCTGGCGAGGTGGGCTTTCGCGTGCTGGTCGGCGGCGGCATGGGGCGCACGCCGATCCCGGGCACGGTGATCCGCGAGTTCCTGCCGTGGCAGCAGATCCTCGTGTTCATCGAAGCGATCGTGCGCGTCTACAACCGCTACGGCCGGCGCGACAACATGTACAAGGCGCGCATCAAGATCCTGGTCAAGGCCGAGGGCGAGCGCTTCATCGAGCAGGTGGCCCGGGAATTCGACGCCATCCTGAACCGCGACGTCGACGGCGACGCCCAGTTGATCCCGCAGGCCGAACTGGACCGTGTGGCCGCCTGCTTCCGCCTGCCGCAGGGCGTGGCCGCGCACGAGAGCACCGGTGACGGCGCACCGGCCGACGCGCCGCTCGCCTACCGCAAGTGGCTCGAGCGCAACGTGCATGGCCACCGCCTCGGCGGCTACCGTGCGGTGACGCTGTCGGTCAAGCGGGCCGGCCAGGCGCCCGGCGACGCGACCGACCGGCAATTCGACCTGGCCGCCGATCTCGCCGACCGCTATTCGAGCGGCGAAGCGCGGGTCACCCACGACCAGAACCTGCTGCTGCCCTGGGTCCGCGAAGAAGACCTGTATGCCCTGTGGCAAGCCGCTCGCGACGCCGGCTACGCGACGCCCAACATCGGCCTGCTGAGCGACATGATCGCCTGCCCCGGCGGCGACTTCTGCGCGCTCGCCAACGCACGATCGATCCCGGTCGCCGCGCAGATCACCGAGCGCTTCGAGGACATCGACGAGCTCTACGACATCGGCGACATCGACCTGCACATCAGCGGCTGCATCAACTCCTGCGGCCACCACCACAGCGGCCACATCGGCATCCTCGGCGTCGACAAGGACGGCATGGAGTGGTACCAGGTCTCGCTGGGCGGCTCGGACGGCTCGACGCTGAGCGGCGGGCTGGCTTCGGCCGTGCCCGGCAAGGTGATCGGCCCGTCGTTCGCGGCCGACGAGGTGGTCGATGCCATCGAAGCGGTGATCGAGACCTACCGCGGCCAGCGGGCGGCCAACGAGCGTTTCATCGACACGGTCCGGCGCATCGGCCTCGACCCGTTCAAGAGCGCCGCCAATGCAGTGCGACGCAGCACCGCGAAGGTGGCCGCATGAAGTTCATCGACATCCACCATGACACCTGGCACACCGTCGGCGGCGAAGACGGGCCGATAGTCACGATCACGCCCGCGGCCCATCGCCTGCTGACGCTGCTGCAGTGGCACAGCGTGCGCAGCCTGTGGCCCGCTGACCTGCCGGTCGGCGTGGTCCTGCCCAACGACGCCGACGTCGAGTCGCTCGAGAGCGACCTGCCCCGGCTCGCGCTGATCGCACTGCACTTCCCGAAATGGGTCGACGGCCGCGCCTACAGCCAGGCGCGGCTGCTGCGCTCGCGCTATCGCTTCAAGGGCGAGGTGCGCGCCACCGGCGACGTGCTGGTGGACATGATGCCCCTGCTCGCGCGCACCGGCTTCGACGCAGTGGCGCTGCGCGCCGACCAGTCGATCGAGGTGGCCCAGCGGGCGCTCGGTTTCTTCCGCGGTCACTACCAGGGCGACGCGCGAGACAACCACCCGCTGTTCGCGCTGACGCCGGACGCCATCGAGGCCTTGGCCAAGGAGCCGGCGCGCGAGTTCGTGAGCCAGGGGGCCGCGATATGAGCGCGATCGCTCTCTACGCCCGGGCCACCGACGGCTTCGACAGCCGCGTCGCGCACACGGTCGAGTTGCTGCGCAGCGCCGCGGCGGAGCACGCAGGCCGCATCGTGCAGGCCACCAGCCTTGGTGCGGAAGACATGGTGATCACGGACCTGGTCGCCCGCCATGCGCTGCCGATCGCGATCGGCACGCTCGAGACCGGCAAGCTGCACGCCGAGACGGTGGCGCTGATCGACCGCATCGAGCAGCACTACGGCCTGGCGGTCGAGGTCTACCGTCCGCAGCACGACGCCGTGATCGAATTCGTGCGCAGCCATGGCGAGGAGCCGATGTACAAGAGCATTGCGCTGCGCAAGGGCTGCTGCGGCATCCGCAAGCTCGAGCCCCTGTCGCGCATGCTTGGCCAACGCAGTGCCTGGGTCACCGGCCTGCGCCGCGAGCAGTCCGACGCGCGCGGCGAAGTGCCTTTCCGCGACCATGACGACGCCGGCCGCCTGAAGCTCAACGCGCTGGCCGACTGGAGCTGGGCCGACGTGTGGCACTACATCGACCAGAACCAGGTGCCCTACAACCCGCTGCACGACCAGTTCATGCCCAGCATCGGCTGTGCACCGTGCACCCGCGCCATCGCCGTCGGCGAACCCTTCCGCGCCGGACGCTGGTGGTGGGAGGACGAAGCCGCCAAGGAATGCGGTCTGCACGTGCACCAGGACGAGCCTGCCGTCTCCGCCCTCGGAGCCTCCCAATGAACGCGCCCCTCGCCATGAACCAACTGCTGCCCGAAGTCGACCACCGCCATCTCGACGCGCTGGAAGAGGAGGCGATCTTCATCCTGCGCGAGGTGGCCGGCACCTTCGAACGCCCGGCCTTGCTGTTCTCCGGCGGCAAGGACTCCTGCGTCGTGCTGCGCCTGGCCGAGAAGGCCTTCAAGATGCGCCAGCGCGACTCGACCGACCTCAACGAGTTCGAAGGCCGCCTGCCCTTCCCGCTGCTGCACGTCGACACCGGCCACAACTTCCCGGAAGTGATCGAGTTCCGCGACCGCCGCATCGAGGAGATGGGCGAGCGTCTCGTGGTCGGCCACCTCGAAGACTCCATCCGTCGCGGCACGATCCGCCTGTCGCACCCGCTCGAATCGCGCAACGGCCACCAGACGGTGGCGCTGCTCGAGGCGATCGAGGAGCACCGCTTCGACTGCCTGATCGGCGGTGCGCGCCGCGACGAGGAGAAGGCGCGCGCCAAGGAGCGCATCTTCAGCCACCGCGACAGCTTCGGCCAATGGCTGCCCAAGGAGCAGCGCCCCGAACTGTGGAGCCTGTTCAACACGCGCATCAGGCCGGGCGAGCATTTCCGCGCCTTCCCGATCAGCAACTGGACCGAGCTCGACGTCTGGCTCTACATCGCCCGCGAGAACATTCCGCTGCCCGGGCTGTACTTCGCACACCAGCGCGAAGTCATCCGCCGCAAGGGCCTGCTGGTGCCGCTGACCGACGTGACACCGCCCGAGGCGGGCGAAACCGTGGAGACGGCGCTGGTGCGCTTTCGCACCGTCGGCGACATGACCTGCACCTGCCCGGTCGAAAGCCCGGCGGCGAACGCCGCCGAGATCGTGGCCGAAACGCTGACGGTCACGGTCAGCGAGCGTGGCGCCACGCGCATGGACGACCGCACCTCGGACGCCTCGATGGAGCGCCGCAAGAAGGAAGGCTATTTCTGAAGCCCTGACCACCCCCACGCTCACTTCGTTCACTGCCCCCCGAGGGGGCGTGGGCCTTCCTTGGGGCGGCCCGGCGAAAGGCCCGGCTCTGCATCACACCACCATGAATGACGAACTCCAGCACCGCGCACTGCGCTTCCTGACCGCCGGCTCCGTCGACGACGGCAAGAGCACGCTGATCGGGCGCCTGCTCTACGACAGCCGCGCCATCCTCGCCGACCAGCTCGACGCGCTGGAGAAGCGCGCCGCGGGCAGCGCGATCGACCTGTCGCTGTTGACCGACGGCCTCGAGGCCGAGCGCGAGCAAGGCATCACGATCGACGTTGCCTACCGCTACTTCGCAACGCGCCAGCGCAAGTTCATCATCGCCGACGCACCGGGCCACGAGCAGTACACGCGCAACATGGTCACCGCGGCCGCCGGCAGCGATGCCGCGGTGGTGCTGGTCGACATCACCAAGCTGGACTGGCGCACGAAGCCCGTGCAGCTGCTCCCGCAAACGCGCCGCCACTCGCTGCTCGCCCAGTTGCTGCGCGTGCCGAGCATCGTGTTCGCGATCAACAAGCTCGACGCGGTCGACGCCGAGGCCGAGGCCGCCTTCTCGGCGGTGAGCGAGGCGCTGAGCCTCTTCGCCGCCCAGGCGGGCATCACGCCGGCCGGCATCGTGCCGGTGTCGGCACTGCGCGGCGACAACGTCACCGTGCGCTCCGACGTCTGGAACTGGTACACCGGGTCGACGCTGCTGGAACTGCTGCACACGCTGCCCGCGACCGACGAGCGCCATGACGGCGCGCTGCTGATCCCCGTGCAATACGTGGCCAAGCAGAGCGAACAGGGCACCGGCCACCAGCCGCGCACGATCTGGGGCCGCATCGCGCACGGCCGCGTGCGCGCCGGCGACGCGGTGCAGGTGTTCCCGAGCGGGCAGACGGCCATCGTGGCGCAAGTGCGTTGCGCCGGGGCGGTGGTGGACGGCTGCGAGGCCGGCCAGTCGGCCGGCCTGGTGCTCGACCGCCAGCTCGACGTCTCGCGCGGCGACTGGATCGCCAGCACCGCCCCGCTGCAGACCACCCAACGCTTCGCCGCCACGCTGGCCTGGCTCGACACCGAGCCGGCCCAGGTGGGCCGCAAGTACTGGGTGCGCCACGGCCACCGCTGGGTGCAGGCGCGCATCACGGCGATCGACAGCCGGCGCGACATCCACACGCTGGAAAACAGCGACGCGCACGAGCTCGCGGTCAACGAGATCGGCCAGGTGCAGATCGAAACGCAGTCACCGCTGCCGGTCGAAGCCTATGTGGCCAACCGCATCGGCGGTGCGCTGATCGTCGTCGACCCGACCAGCAACCGCACCAGCGGCGCATTGCTGGTGGCCGCCACTGCGGCGTGAGCCGGCGGGCACGATGAGCCACCCCGTCGTCTTCATCGGTGCCGGCCCGGGTGCAGCGGACCTGATCACCGTGCGCGGTGCCCGCCGGCTGGCCGAGGCCGAGGTCGTGCTGTTCGACGCCCTCACCGACCCGGGCTTGCGCGAACTCGCGCCGCGGGCGCGCTGGGTCGATGTCGGCAAGCGCGGCTTCTGCCACGCGACCGGCCAGACACGCATCAACGCGCTGCTGGTGAAGTTTGCGGCGCTCGGCCTGCGTGTCGTGCGCCTCAAGGGCGGCGACCCCAGCGTGTTCGGCCGGCTCGAGGAGGAACTGCAGGCGCTGGCCGCCGAAGGCCACACCGCAGAGATCGTGCCCGGCATCACGGCGGCGATCGCCGCGGCCGCCGCGACGCAACGCCCGCTCACCCGCCGGGGCAGCGGCCGCAGCGTCAGCCTCACCACCGCGATGACGCGCACCGGCGAGTTGCAGGCCACGCGCACCGCCGACACCGAGGTGTTCTACATGGCCGGGCGCCAGCTCGCTGCGCTGTCGCACCGTCTGCGCGGGGCCGGATGGGCACCGGACACGCCCGTGTGCGTGGTCTCGCGCGCCGGCTGTGTCGACCAGCTGAGCAGCGATCACAGCGTTGCCACGCTGATGGAAGCCAGCGTGCTTCACACCGGCCGGCCGGCGGTGGTGGCGGTCGGCGTGGGTGCACGTGCGCTCCCCGGTGCCACGCCCACCGCAAGGGCCGGGCTGCAAGCCCCCTGCCGCGTCGAGTCACCCGCCCGCCCGGTGAAAACCCCAAGCCCTTAAAATCGAGTGCTTTGCGTCGCGCGACGCAGTCCTCCACCCAGCCTGAACCCGCCATGACCCACGTCGTCACCGAAGCCTGCATCCGCTGCAAATACACCGACTGTGTCGATGTCTGTCCGGTGGATTGCTTCCGCGAGGGCCCGAACTTCCTGGTGATCGATCCGGACGAATGCATCGACTGCGCCGTTTGCATCCCGGAGTGCCCGGTCAATGCCATCCTGCCCGAAGAAGACGTGCCCGGCGACCAGCAGAAGTTCATCGCCATCAATGTCGAGCTGTCGAAGAACTGGCCCAGCATCACCAAGCGCAAGGCGCCACTGCCCGATGCCGACGACTGGAAAGACCGGACCGACAAGCTCGGCGAACTGATCCGCTGAATCCACTTTTGCCTTCTCACATGGACCCGCAAATCAACCCCGCCATCACCGCGACCGCAAACAGCCACGACGGCCCGATCGAAACCGACGCGGTCATCGTCGGCGCCGGCCCGGTGGGCCTGTTCCAGGTGTTCGAGCTCGGCCTGCTCGAGATCAAGGCCCACATCATCGACTCGCTCGCCTACCCGGGTGGCCAGTGCATCGAGCTCTACCCCGACAAGCCGATCTACGACATCCCGGCGGTGCCGGTGTGCACCGGCAAGGAGCTCACCGACAACCTGCTCAAGCAGATCGAGCCCTTCGGTGCGACCTTCCACCTGGGCCAGGAGGTCACGCGGGTGGCCAAGCGCGAGGACGGCCGCTTCGATCTCGAGACGAGCAAGGGCACGCGCTTCATCACCAAGACCGTCTTCATCGCCGGCGGCGTGGGCTCGTTCCAGCCGCGACTGCTGAAGGTCGACGGGCTCGACAAGTTCGACGGCAGCCAGCTGCATTACCGCGTGCGCAACCCGGCACAGTTCGCCGGCAAGAACCTGCTGATCGTCGGCGGCGGCGACTCGGCGCTCGACTGGACGCTGAACTTCGTGCAGGAAGGCCCGCACAGGGCCGAGAGCGTGATCCTCGTGCACCGCCGCGATGGCTTCAAGGCCGCGCCCGCCTCGGTCGCGAAGATGCGGGAGCTGTGCGACGCCTACGAGATGCAGTTCATCGTCGGCCAGGTCACCGGCTTCGAGGAGGCCGACGGCCGGCTCAGGAGCGTGAAGGTGACCGGCGGCGACGGCGTGACCCGCGTGGTGCCGCTCGACGTGCTGCTGGTGTTCTTCGGCCTGAGCCCGAAGCTCGGCCCGATCGCCGAGTGGGGCCTGAGCATCGAGCGCAAGCAGGTGGTCGTCGACACCGAGAAGTTCGAGACCAACGTGCCCGGCATCTTCGCGGTCGGTGACATCAACGTCTACCCGGGCAAGAAGAAGCTGATCCTCTCCGGCTTCCACGAAGCGGCGCTGGCGGCCTTCGGCGCGGCGCCCTACATCTTCCCGGACAAGCGCATCCACCTGCAATACACCACCACCAGCCCGAAGCTGCACAAGGTGCTGGGCGTGGAAACGCCGGTGTTCGACTGAAGTTCGACCGCCGCCGCGCGAAGAGCCCGCCGCCCGCGGGCTCTTTCGTTTTCGGTGTGCGCGCTGTCGCGCCATAATCGACACCGTGCCGCGCAACACCGCGCGGCACCTGCTAGGGGTGTTGACCCGCTCTCGCAAGAGACGGCGGGCTCGACTGAGAAAGTCCCTTCGAACCTGATTGAGGTAATCCTCGCGCAGGGAAGCGATCTTCGGTGTGACTCGTCCCGCTGTGCCGGGATGGCCGCCTTGCGGAACCGCCGCCCTGCCGTCGCACTGGAAGCACGATGGCAACACGACATTTCACCCTCACCCGCGTGGCGCTGGCCGCGATGGCATGCACCGCCGCGGCCCACGCTGCCGACGTGGCCGACGACGCGACCGCCTTGCCCACCGTCAGCATCACCGGGCCGCGCGAGACCAACAGCGCCGAACTCACCGGCTTTGGCAACATCCCGCTCACGCGCAGCCCGCTGCAGGCGCACGTGGTCACGGAGTCGCAACTCAAGGATGCCGGCGCGCAGAACCTGCGCGCGCTCACGCGCGTGGACGCCAGCGCCAGCGATGCCTACAACAGCGTGGGCTACTGGGACTCGCTGACCGTGCGCGGCTTCGTGCTCGACCAGCGCTACAACTACCGCCGCGACGGTCTGCCGATCAACGCCGAGAGCGCCATCCCGCTCGACAACAAGTCACGCCTCGAACTGCTGAAGGGCACCAGCGGCATCCAGGCCGGCATCAGCGCACCGGGCGGTCTGGTGAATCTGGTGGTCAAGCGCCCCGACATCGACGTGCGCAACGCCACGCTGGAATGGCGTGGGTCCAACAGCGTGCTCGGTGCGGTGGATCTCGCCACCCGCTTCGGCGCCGACCGCGCCTTCGGCCTGCGCGTCAACGCCGCCGTCGAGCACCTCGACCCGGAGCTGCGCAACGCCAAGGGCCGGCGCCACCTGTTTGCACTGGCCGGTGACTGGCGCCTCACACCCGACACCCTGCTCGAAGCCGAGTTCGAGACCAGCCACCGCTCGCAGCCCAGCCAGCCCGGCTTCAGCCTGCTCGGCAACCGCGTGCCCGACGCGCGCAGCGTCGACCCGCGCCTCAACCTCAACAACCAGCCGTGGTCGCTGCCGGTGGTGCTGGACGGCAACACCGCCAGCCTGCGCCTGCAGCAGCGGCTGAGCGCCGACTGGAGCGCCAAGGCGCACTACGCGACGCAGCAGCTCAGGACCGACGACCGCCTGGCGTTTCCGTTCGGCTGCGGCGCAGAGGGCAATTTCGACCGCTACTGCAGCGACGGTAGCTACGACCTCTACGACTTTCGCAGCGAGAACGAGCACCGCCGCACCGACGCGCTCGACCTGTCGCTGCAGGGCCGCTTCGCCACCGCCGGCCTGGCGCACCAGCTGACCACCGGCGTGTTGTTCACGCGCTTCAAGGCCCGCTTCGAAGGGCAGATCAACAACCGCTCGCTCGACATCAATGGCGACGAGCTGGGCAGCGGCAACATCGACGGCACGCAGGTGGCGTTTGCGAACACCGGCTTCGTGAGCGACAACACCCACCGTCGCGAGCGCAACGCCGAACTCTACGTTCGCGACGTGGTCCAGCTGACACCGGAACTCAGCACCTGGCTCGGCCTGCGCCACACGCGGCTGCACCGCGACACCATCACGACCTCCGGCCAGGAGCCCACCGACTACAGCCAGAACGTCACCACGCCCTGGATCGCACTGAACTACGAGTGGCAACCGGGCTTGATGACCTACGCCAGCTGGGGCCAGGGCATCGAGACCCAGGTAGTGCCGAACCGGCCGTCGACCTACAGCAATGCCGGGCAGGCGCTGCCCGCCCTCAAGAGCCGCCAGCTCGAGATCGGCGTCAAGGGCCGCGCCGACCTGTGGAACTGGAGCCTCGCCGCCTTCGAGATCGACCGGCCGACCTATGCCCTCGCCGCCGGCGCGCCCGCCCCCAGTCCGCTCGGCCCGGACGGCAGCGCGCGGCATCGCGGCATCGAAGCCGGCGTCGATGCCCGCACCGGCGCCTGGACCTGGGCGGCCAGCGCCATGCTGCTGCATGCCGAGCGCATCGGCAGCAGCGACGCCACCGTGAACGGCCAGCGCCCGCCCAACGTGCCGCAGCGGGTGCTCAAGCTGCAGGCGCAGTACCAGGTGGCCAGCGCGCCCGGCCTCAGCTTGCAAGGGGGTGTGGTGGCCGAGAGCGACCGCACGCTGCTGCCGAACGACGGCAACACGCGCATCCCAGGCTGGGCCCGCCTCGACCTGGGCGCGCGCTACGAGCACAAGCTCGAGGCACGCACACTGGTGTGGCGCGTGGGCGTCGACAACGCGACCGACCACCGCGCCTGGCAGGAATCGCCCTACCAGTTCGAGCACGTCTACCTCTACCCGATGGCGCCGCGCACCTGGCGCGTCTCGCTCAGCGCGGACTTGTGAGACCGCCCGCGAACTCGTTATAATTTATGGCTCAATTCCTCGATAGCTCAGTTGGTAGAGCGCCGGACTGTTAATCCGTAGGTCCCTGGTTCGAGCCCAGGTCGGGGAGCCACAGAAAACCGAAGAAGATCAAAGGCTTGCACGTGAGTGCAGGCCTTTTTTCTTGGCCAGACCGCGCCAAAACGGGTCTTTGCCACAAATCTGCCACAGCTGAAGACTGGTGACCACGCTCCACCCCGGAGATCGGTCACTTTGGCAAGCATCACGAAGCGCGGTCGCTACTGGCGAGCGCAGATCGTCAGGCGGGGCTACCCGCCTCAGTACCGCACGTTCGACAGCCGCCCGGAGGCTGAGGGCATGGGCGCGTGTGCTGGAATCCGAGATGGACCGGGGCATCTTCGTCTCCCGTGCGGAAGCGGAGCGCACCACCTTCGCCGAAGCCCTGAAGCGTTACGAGCGAGAGATCTCGGTCGGCAAGGCCCATCCCGCACAGGACCACCAGCGGATCCGTCACTGGCTGCGCCAACCCTTGGCGCATCACTTCCTTGCCAACCTCCGCGGCGCGAACTTCGCAAAGTACAGGGACGATCGCCTCGCCCTCGGACGGGCCAGCGCGCCCTTGCGTGTGGCGTCGTCGGACCGGTTCGCGAAGATGTCCAGGTCGTCGAGCGTTTCGCGGAGCGGGTTCATCGCATCACCTCCGTGGAGTGCACCTGCGGCAGGCGCCACACCGATGGTCGGACTAGCTCGGTGCGGCGGGCGCGCTGGATTCGGGGCTGAATCCAGCGCGCGAGGCCCTCGGGTTCCCACATGCGCACGGCAACACCGTCACACTGTGCCCACAAAGCAAGACATGCCGCATGGTCGCATGGTCATCAGCGCGCAGCGCGCGCGTGCGCACGGACCGCGCCAGACCCGCCAGGTTCGTCGACATGGGCATCCTGGGCGGTCAGCGCTTCACGGTGGCTTCTTCGTCTTCGTCCAATCCGCTCGGGACGAAGCTGACGCCGTGGTGCACCAGGTAGTCCCGTATCAGCCGCCGCACCACCTGCGATGGCGTCACGTCCTGGCGCGCGCACAGCGCCTCGAACGCCTTTTTCTTCGCGGGGTCCACCAGCACGGTCAAGCGCGCCGTTTTGAGTTCCATGCGTCCTCCGTGGGTCTTTCCATATGTCAATCACATTATCATCGTAGTATCATTCAGAGCAATTAGGATTGCACGGTCTACGCAGAAATTCCAGCCTCTGCGAGCTTCGTCCTGGAGCCGTTCCCTTTGTCTCGCTTCGATCACCCCCGCATTCGCCCGGTGGCTCTGCTGCCGGCGCCGATGGGCGCGCCAGTGATCGGGATGCAGCCTCGACACGCATGAGTTCGCTCATCGCAGCCGTGCTGGTCTTGCTGCTGGGCGCGGCGGGCTGTCTGTTGCCCCTGCACAACCGGACCCGCGCGGGCATCGGCGTGCTATCGCAGGTCGTCGCGACGGCGCTGGTCGTCTCTACGGTCACCCCTGTATTGCTCGGAGGCGCTCCGCTCACGGCGGAACTGGCATGGGCCTACCCGGTCGGAACCCTGCGCGTGCGGCTGGACGCACTCGGTGCATTCTTCCTGGTCTGGTCGTTGCCGATGACCTTGCTGGGCAGCCTTTATGCCGTGGGCTACCTGCGGCCGCACTTCGAAACGAAGCGCCACCTCGGCCTGCACTACGCGCTGCTGAACCTGACCTCGCTGTCGTTCGTGCTCGTCTACACCGGCGACCACGCGCTGGTCTTCCTGCTCGGCTGGGAGATCGCCGCGCTGGCCGCGTGGCTGCTGGTGATCTGGGACTACACCAACCAGAAGGTGCGTTTCGCCGGCTTCAACTACCTCGTGTCCACGCACATCGGGCTGATCTTCCTGGTCGCCGCGTTCATGATCCTGTACACGCACACGGCGTCGTGGGAGCTGGGCAGCTTCGGGCAGTGGCTGCGCGGGCATGTCGGGTCGGAGCGCAACCTGGTCTTCCTGCTGCTGGTCACCAGTTTCGGCCTCAAATCGGCGTTCTTCCCGTTCCATTCCTGGCTGCCGCGCGCCCATGCGGCGGCGCCGGCGCATGTCTCTGCGCTGATGTCCGGTGTGATCCACAAGGCAGGCCTCTACGCACTGGTGCGCTTCATCTTTCTGATCGGCCAGCCCGACGAGTGGATGGGCTGGTTCCTGATCGGCTTTTCGGCGCTATCGGCCGTGATCGGCGCGCTGTACACGGTGGGCCAGCGCGACCTCAAACGCCTGCTGGGCTATTCGTCGACCGAGAACGTCGGCATCGCCGGCATCGGCTTCGGCATCGGGTGCCTGGGCCTGGCCTGGGACAACACGGCGCTGGTGGCGCTTGGCTTTTCGGGTGGCCTGCTGCACGTGCTGAACCACGCCTTCTTCAAGTGCCAGTTGTTCTACGCCGCGGGTGCGGTGTACCAGGCCACGCACACCGTCGACATGGAAAAGCTCGGCGGCCTGTCGCGCTTGATGCCGTGGACGGCGCTGAGCTTCCTGCTGGGCGGCGTCGCGATTTCGGCATTGCCCCCGCTCAACGGCTTCACCAGCGAGTTCGTCATCTACTCGGGGTTGTTCACCGGCGAGCCCATCGCCACCTGGGCCAAGGTGGCGCTCGGTGCCGGCGGTGCCGTTCTGGCGTTCGTCGGCGCAGTCTCGGCGCTGAGCATCACGCGAGCTTTCGGGGTGGTGTTCCTCGGCGGGCCGCGCGACACCAGCCTGCACGCGCCCGCGGAAGTCAGCCACTGGATGCTGCTGCCGATGGGTGTGCACGCCCTGGGGGTCATCGTGCTCGGTGTGTTGCCGGGGCTGGGCTTCATGCTGGTGCGGGGTTCGACTGAACTGGCCCTGTCGGCATTGCCGACACAAGGTGCCGATGTACTGCAGCCCGTGGCCGACAGCCTGTCGCGCATCGGCATGATTTCCGGCGCGCTGGCGCTGACCATCGGGCTGCTGATCTGGCTGCGCACGCGCGCTGCCCGTCTGCCGGCGGGTACGCCTATGGCGACAGGTCCGACCTGGGGCTGCGGCCATGGCGCTCCCAATCCGCGCATGCAGTACACAGGCTCCAGCTTCTCGTCGGACTTTCAGGCGCGTTTCAAGGGTGTGATGGTGACCTTGCGGCGCCAGAAGGCGCCGCTGGGCTACTTCCCTGACGACAGCTACCTGATCACGGACTGCGTGGATGCCGTGGAGCGCCGGCTGTTCTCCGTCATCAAGCACGGCGACGCGTCGGCCGGTGAGCTCTCGAGCAAGCTGCGCGAGGACGATCCGCGCATCGCCTTTGCGGCGGCGCTGATCGCCATTGTCCTGATCTCTGGCCTGGTCGTTCTGGCAAGCGGGCCGCTGCCGTGAACGTCGACCTGACCGCGCTCTTGGCCGCCGTCCACATGCTCATCGTGCTGGTGATGCCGATACTGATGGTCGGTCTCGTCAATCGCACGAAGTCCTTGTGGGCCGGGCGCAAGGGGCCGGGCCTGCTGCAGTCCGGCTGGGACCTGTTGCGGCTGTTGCGCAAGCAGCCGGTCTACAGCACCGCGATCACACCGCTGTTTCGCGCAGGTGCCTGGGTGGTGCTGGTGGCGTCGCTGCTGGCGGCCCTGATCGCACCCATCCTGGGGCCCATCGCGCCCTTGCAGTTCAGCCGCGATTTCATCTTCTTCGCCTACACGCTCGGCCTGGCGCGCCTGTTCCTGATGCTCTCGGCACTGGATGTCGGCAGTTCCTTCGAGGGCATGGGCGCGGCTCGCGAGGCGTCGTTCACGGCCTTCGTCGAGCCTGCGCTGTTCATGCTGGTGGGTTCTGCCGCCATCGCCACCGGTCAGACCAGCTTTGCCGGGGTCATCGGCCAGTGGCATCACGCCGGCAGCTTCCCCTGGCTGGCCCTGCCCGTGGTCGGGGTGCTCTTCGTGCTGCTGCAGGCCGAATCCTCGCGCGTGCCGGTGGACGATCCGCTGACCCACCTCGAACTCACGATGGTGCACGAGGTGATGATCCTCGACCACAGCGGGCCCGAGCTGGCCGCCATGCAGTACGCCGCGGCGCTGAAGATGACGATGTACGCGGGCCTGATCGCCGCGCTGCTGAATCCCGTCGACCCGCTCACGCAGACGGCGCTGTGCGTGCTGGTATCGCTGGCCATCATGGCGGGCGTGGCGGTCGCCGTGGGCTGCGTCGAATCGCTCGTGGCCCGGCTGCGCATGCGCCTGGTGCCGGCGTACCTGATGCTTGCATCGTTAGGGGCCGCGCTGTGCCTGGGCGCAGCCGGCTGGTTGGCGAGGGCTGCATGACCCTGCCGCTGATCGCCTTCCTGGTGGCCGCGGTCATTCCGATCTTCTTCGGCAAGATCCGTTCGGCGCCGTTCTGGCTGACCGCGCAGGCCGCCGCACTGGCCTGGAACGTTGCGCAGCACGGTGACCCGTCGCTGCACACCTACGTCGCACTCATCGAAGTGCTGGTCGTGCGTGCGGTGATCGCGCCGCGCCTGCTCGCGCGCGCCATCCTGTTGCGCGGCGAGCCCAACCTCGACTTGATGCCCTCCAACCTCTTCACCTGGGCCATCGCCATCGCCCTGGTGGTGCTGGCCTTCGAGTTCGCCGCACCCGCCATGAGCGACCGGCAGGCGCTCACGCTCGGTGTGGTCGGGGCGACGGTCACCGTGTCGCTGCTGCTGCTGTCCACCAACGACTCACCCCCGGCCCAGCTGGTGGCGGTGCTCTTCATGGAAAACGGTCTCGCCTTGTTCGAGTCGCTGCTGCCCGAACCCTGGCCCCTGCCGATCCACGGCGCACTGAGCGGCATCTACCTGCTGACCGTGCTCGTCGGTGGCTGGCTGATCGCGACACCAGATCCTGTCGCCGCGAACGGCGCCAAGGCTGTCCATGCCGACCCAGTGGGCTCCGAGGCCGCAGAGCCGTCATGAGCGAGGTCAGTGCCATCTCGATGCGCGGCATTCCCGTTTTGCCGACGCGCCGCCTTTGGGTGGGCCCCGCCCTGGTGGTCATGGCTGTGATCAGCGTGCTGTCGTCGGTGACGGTGTTCGTTCGCACACCGCTGAGCGAGTTGCCCCTGTACTTCGCCGGCCACTACTTCGTGCTCGATGCGACCTCGATGCTGTTCCTGCTGGTGATCAACAGCGTCTTCCTCGGCATCAGCGTGTACATGTCGTCGCGGGTCAGCACCTCGCGCCTGTTGGCGGACAACCTGCTGCCGCGTGCCGCGCTCACGCTGGCCTTCATGGGCGCGATGAACCTCGGCGTCATGGCCAACAACCTGCTGTTGCTCTGGGCCTTCATCGAGCTGACCACCGTGTGCGCCGCGCCGCTGGTGGCGCAGGGCGACACGCTGGCGCCGCGCCGCGTGGCCTGGCACTACCTGCTGTATTCGAGCATGTCGCTGGCGCTGACCTTCCTGGGCATCATGTGCCTGACCCGCTCGGCACACCTGCACGGCCTGGAGATCAGCTTTGCGCTCGACGAGATGGCCAAGGGCATCGCCTCACCCGGCAACAGCTGGCAACGCCTGGGTCTGGCGCTGATGCTGTTCGGCCTGGGCAGCAAGCTCGGCCTGGCACCACTCTACAGCTGGATGCCGGAGACCTACGAGGCCGCGCCCACCAGCACCAGCGCGCTGCTTGCGGCGGTGCAATTCAACATCAGCGTGGTGGCGGTATTCCGCGTGCTGCAGGTGTTCCGTGGCCAGGACACCCACTTCGTCTCGTACGAACTGCTCATCATGGGTTGCCTCTCGCTCACCGTCGCGGCCGTGCAGGTGATGGCGGCGCGCAACTACAAGCGCCTCATCGCCTACGCCTGCGTCAGCTCGTCCGGCGTCATCGCCATCGGCCTGTCGGTGGGCAAGGCGGCAGCCTATGGCGTGCTGCTCTACATCGTCAGCAACGCCTTCGTGAAGGCACTGTTGTTCCTCACCGCCGGCCGACTGCGGGCCGTGTATCACACGAACGAGGTCAAGGCCCTGAGCGGCGTGATCCGGGTGCTGCCGTTCTCGGGGCTGCTGTTCGCGGTCGGCATCTTCGCGCTGCTGGGTTTTCCGCCGTTTGGCAGCTTCATGGCGGAAATGCTGATCCTGTCGGGCATCGTGCAGGCCGGCAACCTGATCGCCTTCACGCTGATGTGCACGATGCTGACGATCATCTTCGTCGCCACCGGCCGCTCGATCTTCCCGATGATCTGGGGCCCTTCCGACCACCAGGGCCCGCAGGTCAAGGAGACCTGGGTCACGGCCGTGCCCAAGCTCGGCTTCGTCGTCGTGCTCATCCTGCTCGGCGTCTACACCCCAGCCCCGATCAGCGCCTTGCTGGCGCAGGTGGCGCAATCCATCGGAGGGCAATGATGGGACCGATCAAACCGATCGTCATGAGCTTGACCCACGCGGTCGCGCCCCTCGGCCTCGACGAATGGGCCGACCAGATCGGCAAGGCCATGGACGCGGGCGAACGCCTGGTCACGCTGTTCGGCCGCGTGGATTCCTCGGGTCCCGACGAGGAGGTGCTCACCAGCGCCGTGCTGCAATCCGTCGATGGACAACTCGGCCTGCTGCGCGCCAGAGGCCGGCGCGGCAGTGCCTATGCCTGCATCACCGCGCGCCACCCCGCCGCGCAGATGCTGGAGCGTGAACTGTGGGAGCAGACCGGACTGACACCTACCGGTCACCCTTGGCTCAAGCCGGTGCGCTTTGAGGCCGAGCGGCAACAGCACATGGATGAACACCCGTTCTTTTCGGTGCGCGGCCAGGAAGTGCACGAGGTCGGCGTCGGCCCCATCCATGCCAGCGTCATCGAACCCGGGCACTTCCGTTTCATGTGCCATGGTGAGCAGGTTCACCACCTGGAACTGCAGCTCGGCTACCAGCATCGCGCCGTGGAAGCCCTGCTGCTGCAACGCCCTCCAGGGGCGCTGACGTCGCTGGTGGAAGCCATCGTGGGCGACTCCAGCATCGCCTACGCCTGGGCTTACTGCGCGGCCGTGGAGGCCCTGTCGGGCACCCAGGTCAGCCTGCGCGCGGAACGGGTGCGCGGCATTGCGCTGGAACTGGAGCGTGTAGCGATGCACCTGGTGGCGCTCACCGGCCTGGCGACCGACATCGCCTTCCTGCAGGGCGGCGCCACCTACGGCCGCCTGCGCACGGCCATCATCAACGCCACCATGCGCGTCTGTGGCAGCCGCTTCGGCCGCGGTTGGTTGCGGCCCGGCGGCGTGCGCTTCGGCATCACCGACGCCCTGCGCCGGGACCTGCTGGACACCCTGGCCGCGTTCAGCAAAGACATGGCCGAGGTCAACGCCCTGATGCTCGGAGCGCGCAGCGTGCAGTCGCGCTTCCAGGGGGTGGGTGTCGTTGCGCACAAGGCCGCCCTTGAGATCGGCATGGTGGGCTTGGCCGCGCGAGCCAGCGGTGTGACGGGCGATGTCCGGGTCAGTTTGCCGGGGCGGCTCTATGCCGCACATCCCATCGCCTCGCTGACCGAAGAGGGTGGCGACTGCTGGGCGCGCATGAGGCTGCGCATGCGCGAGATCGATGAATCCGTGCGCTGGCTGAATGAGCTTCTTCGAACAGCGGACGCCGACCTTGCCGGCCCCGACCTCGAGCCGCTGGGCCCGCTCTGGCACGACACCTTGTGTGTCTCGGTGAGAGAGAGTCACCGAGGCACGGTCGTCCAGGCGCTGGAAACCGGGCCTGACGGCCGCTTGCTGCACTACAAGGTGCAGGACCCGTCGCTGTTGAACTGGTTCGGGCTGGCACTGGCGGTGCGCGACAACGAAATTTCGGACTTCCCGATCTGCAACAAGAGCTTCGATCTTTCCTACTGCGGCAACGACCTCTAGGACCCCACGTGTTCAAGTCGATCAAAGTCAGGGTCTCGCAGGGCTCGCAGTACATCCCCGATCCGCGGCAGGCGAATCCGGTCGGCTTCCGCGGCAAGCCGATCATCGGCGAGACCGCCTGCGAATCAGGCTGCCAGGCCTGTGTCAGCGTGTGCTCGACCCAGGCCATCACGCTGGCGCCAGCGTCCGCTGAAGCAGTGCATATCGACCTCGGCCGCTGCGTCCTGTGCGGCGACTGTGGGCCGGTGTGCCCCCCTGGCAAGCTTTCGTTCAACAACGACTTCAAGCTGGCGACCACGGACCGATCGGGCCTGATGCTCAGTGCTGCGCGTCCGGCGCCCGACCCGGTGAAGGTCAATGCCGCATTGCGGGCACGCTTCGGCCGCTCCCTCAAGCTGCGGTCGGTGTCGGCCGGTGGCTGCAACGGCTGCGAGCTGGAGGTCAATGCGCTGTCCAACGTCAACTTCGACATCGGCCGCTATGGCATCGACATCGTGGCCTCGCCGCGCCATGCCGACGGGCTGGTGCTGACCGGGCCCATCACACGCAACATGGCCCTGGCCCTGCAGCGCTGCTGGGACGCCATGCCCGAACCCAAGCTGGTGATTGCGGTCGGTGCCTGCGCGATCTCCGGCAGCCCGTTCGAGGGGTCTTCGGCCATTGAGCGCAGCTTCCTGGAACGGTTCAAGCCCACGCTGTACGTGCCCGGCTGCCCGTCGCATCCGCTGACGTTTGTCTGCGGCGTCCTGGACCTTCTCGGTATATCGAGCTGAACCACAGCCTCATGAAACCACGTGCCGTCTTGACGCCGTCCTGGTCCACCCTCATCGCTTCATTGCCTGCACTGCCCAACATGCCCGAAACCCAAGAGTCAGCTCAGCACGTCAAGCCGTTCGTCTACGAGAGCCTGAGTTCGAAAGCGCTGCACTTCTCGATCAGCGAAATCCAGAGCCGCATGCAGATCCAGGACCCGCACGCGCTGGACCTGGAGTACACGCGCACGATGATGGGCTTCCTGCTCTTCAACCCGGCACCCCAGAGGATCGCCATGATCGGCCTGGGCGGCGGCTCGCTCGCGAAGTTCTGCTTCCGTTACCTGCCGCACACACGCGTCCAGGTGGTCGAGATCAACCCGCACGTGATTGCGCTGCGCGACGAATTCCATGTGCCGCCAGATGACGAGCGCTTCACCGTGGTGCGGGGCGACGGTGCCCAGTTCGTCCGCCTGCGGGCGTCGCGGCCTGATGTACTGATGGTCGATGGCTTCGATGTCCAGGGCCTGCCGTCGCGTTTGTGCTCACAGCGCTTCTACGACGATTGCGTGGCAATGCTTCAGCCCGGCGGGATCATGGTCGTCAACCTGCACTACGGGCACGCAAGCTACGAGAGGCACCTGGAGCGCATCCGGCGCAGTTTCAACGACGCCGTGCTCGTCATCGACGACGGCGAGATGAGCAACAGCATCGTCTTCGCCTGCAATGGGCAGGCATTGGAGCAGGTCCGACCGGGCGCCATGCGCCGACCCAAGAACCTCGACCCCATGGCCGCCAACCAGTTGCTGGCCGCGTTTGCGTTGATTGCCTCCGCGCTGAAGGATCGGCGGGCGTGATACTTCGCTATTCGCATGCCGTGGGCGTACGATGTGCGTTCGATGCAATCCCCTGAACTCGATTCGAGAGGATCATGGAGCTCAAGACCGCACGACTGACGTTGCTCATCGATCCGAACAAGAAAGCGGCGTTCGAGCGCCTGTGCGCCCTGCAAGACCGGACCGCGTCGCAAGTGGTCCGGCAGCTCATTCGGGATTACCTGGCCGAGCATGGCGTTGACTACACCGCCACGGGGCCCGAGGAAGAGCCGGCGCAGAGCACCGAACGGACTCGCTCCACGGCGAAGCGTCCCCAACCCAAGTCGACGGCTGCTGCTGGCTCCCGTACAGGCCGCCGGCGCGGCTAGGACCGGACTGCGGGCCGTGTGCTCCCCATGACACAGTGGCTGCTCATCGACTGGGTGCTCGCCGTCATGGCGGGCTGGCTGCTGGTCGGCGTGGCGGGCGTGTTCGCCTTGCATCGATTGAAGGTGGTCTCGCACGCGCTGTTCCCGGTCGGCGGCTTTCTCGGGCTGGTGCTCGGTGGTCTGGGGATCGCTGCATTGATGAGCACACCCGAAGTGGCGGTGTTGCCGATCGGGCTCCCGTCGCTTCCATTTCACTTGCGGCTTGACAGCCTCTCGGCCTATTTCCTGATGGTCATCGGCGCGGCATCCGCCGGCATTTCGGCCTTCGCTGCCGGCTACTTCCGCAAGGGCGAGGGCACGCCGCCCGGACTGTTGTGCCTGGAGTACCACGTCTTCCTGGGAAGCATGACGGGTGTCGTCCTGGCCGACGATGCGTACTCGTTCATGGTGCTGTGGGAGACGATGGCCCTGTCGTCGTTCTTTCTCGTCACGGCCAACCACCGCATTCCGGAAGTCCGCAGCGCCGGCTACCTGTACATCACGATGGCGCGCATCGGCGCGATCGCCATCCTGCTCTGTTTTGGCGTGCTGCAGGCCAACACCGGGGATTACACCTTCGCCAACATGCGGGCGCAAGCACTGGGCCCGTTCTGGGCTTCGATCGGCTTCCTGCTGGCCGTGTTCGGCTTCGGCGCCAAGGCGGGTGTGCTGCCGCTGCACGTCTGGCTGCCCGAGGCGCACCCGGCGGCACCGTCGCCGGTGTCCGCGCTGATGAGCGGTGTGATGCTCAACACCGCCATCTACGGCATGCTGCGCGTGTCGCTCGACCTGCTGCACCTGCGGTTGTGGTGGTGGGGTGGCCTGCTGCTGGCCATTGGGCTTGCCACTGCGCTGTTCGGCGTCGTGTTCGCGTCGGTGCAGACCGACATGAAGCGCCTGCTTGCCTACTCGTCGATCGAGAACATGGGCCTGCTGTTCGTCGGCATGGGTCTCACGCTGATCTTTGCCGGCTACGACATGCTGCCGATGGCCGCGCTGGCGCTGACGGCAACGCTGTACCACGTGGCCAGCCACGCCTGCTTCAAGAGCCTGCTCTTCCTCGGCACCGGCAGTGTGCTGCATGCCACCTCGGAACGCAGCCTCGGCAAGCTCGGCGGACTGATCCGCACCATGCCCTGGGTTGGCTGGCTCACGCTGCTGGGCGTGCTGGCCAGCGCCGGTCTGCCGCCCCTCGGCGGCTTCGTCTCCGAATGGCTGCTGCTGCAGAGCTTCCTGTTCGCGCCGGGCTTGCCGGTGCCGCTGCTGACCATGCTGATCCCGGTCGTCGCGGCCCTCATCGCGCTGGTGGCCGCGCTGGCGGGCTACACGATGGTCAAATTCTTCGGCGTGATCTTTCTCGGCCAGCCGCGCGAGGCAAAGCTCGCGCAAGCCCACGATGCCGGCCTCTGGGAACGAGCCGGCATGGTGTGGCTGGCCACCGGCTGCGTGGCGCTCGGTCTGCTGCCGACGCAGTTCATCCAGTTGATCGACCCGGTGACGCAGCAACTCGTGCATGCGGGTCTGGGCGCGCGCGTGGCGGGCAGCGGCTGGCTGCTGGCGCCCAACAGCATGGAGCAGGCGAGCTACGGTCCGGTCATCTTCCTGCTGGGCATCCTGGGCTGCTTCGCACTGGCCTTCCTGATGGTGCGGTGGCTGTACCACGGCCGCATGCGTCGCGGCCCGCCCTGGGCCTGCGGCTTCCCGTGGAGCACCGCACGCACGCAGGACAGCGCCGAAGGATTCGGCCAGCCCATCCGCCAGATCTTCGAGCCCTTCTTCGTGATGCGGCGCGAACTGCCCACGCCATTCGACGACAAGCCGACCTACCGTGTCGTCGTTGAAGACCATTTCTGGCGCTGGCTCTACGTTCCCATCACCGATCTGGCGAACTACCTCGCGCGATTGATGAGCCTGATGCAGCAGGGTCGCATCTCGGTCTACCTGATGTACAGCTTCCTGACCCTGGTGGCCACGCTGCTGGCGGTGATGCGATGAGCGCAGCGCCGGGCCGCCCCAAGCAAGCGCTCCCCCGCGGGGGGCGGGCCGCGCAGCGGACCTGGGGACAATCATGAGCTTCACGGGCTTCCTGTCGCAATTGCTGGAGGTCGTGATCGCGATCGCGATCGCGCCGCTGCTGACGGGCTGGGTGAACCAGTGGCGCGCGTGGCTGCAGAACAAGTCGGCGCCCAGCTTGTGGCAGCCCTACCGCATGTTGCACAAGCTGTTCAACAAGGAATCGATGGTCGCCGACCATGCGTCGCGCCTGTTCCGCACCGCGCCCTACGTGAAGTTCGGCTGCATGGTGCTGGCCTGCGCGATCATCCCCACGCTGTCCACCGATCTGCCGCTGGCGCCCGCCGCCGATGCCATCGCGCTGGTGGGCCTGTTCGCGCTGGCCCGCGTCTTCATTTCGCTGGCCGCGATGGACATCGGCACGGCCTTCGGCACGATGGGCGCCCGCCGGGAGATGCTGGTGGGCTTCCTGGCCGAGCCGGCGCTGCTGATGGTGCTGTTCTCTGCTTCGCTGATCTCGAAGTCGACCTCGCTCACGACCATCGTCGAGACGCTGGCGCACCGTGAGTTCGCCATCTACCCGGGGCTGGCCTTTGCTGGCGTCTCCTTCACGATGGTGGCGCTGGCCGAGAACGCCCGCGTCCCGGTGGACAACCCGGCCACTCACCTCGAACTGACCATGCTGCACGAGGCACTGATCCTGGAGTACTCGGGCCGGCACCTGGCACTGCTGGAGTGGGCAGCGAGCCTGAAGCTGTTTGCATACTCCTGCATCGGACTGGCCTTGTTCTTCCCCTGGGGCGTGGCCGAAGCCCAGGCACCGGAGGCCATGCTGCTGGCCTTGCCCGCGCTCGTCTTGAAGCTCGCCATCGGTGGCTTTTTCCTGGCGGTGCTGGAGACGCTGAGCGCCAAGATGCGCATCTTCCGCGTCCCCGAATTCCTGGCCACGGCCTTCTTGCTGGCAGTGATCGGCATGCTGGTCCACCTGCTGCTGGCGCGCTGAAGGATGCACGACATGCTGCTCTACGGAAGCACGGATTCTGGCCACTCCTACAAGGTGCGTCTCTTCCTTCTGCTGGCAAGCACTCCACACCGCTACGAGAGGATCGACCTCGGCCTGCCCCGCGGCGAACGTCCGTCGACGTTCCGTTCGGCCAGCCAGTTTGGCGAAGTCCCCGTGCTCGTGGACGGTGGCCGCGCGCACTGCCAGTCCAACGCGATCCTGATGCACCTGGCCGGGAAGACCGGGCAGATGGGGGGGACTGCGAGCGAGCGGGCCTCGGTGATCGAATGGCTGTGCTGGGAGGCCAATCGTGTTGGCTTCAGTGTCCCAAACCTGCGTTACGCGTGTATGTGGGCGCCCCAGCCAGCAGAGGTGATGGCCTACCTGCATGCCCGCGCCAGCGCCGACCTTGCCACCCTGGATGCCTTCCTCGACGGCCGGCAGTTCCTGGTGGCATCCGGGTTGACGATCGCGGACCTCAGTTGCTCAGCCTATCTGCACTGGCTCGACCAGGCGAGGCTGTCCGCGGTCGACCACCCGAACGTGGCCCGCTGGCTGGATCGCATCCGGGAGCTTCCCGGCTGGCAGCACCCCGACCGCGCCATGCGCGACGACAGCACCACGGCCGATGCCGGCACTGGCCCGGGCAACCCGGCAAGGGAGCGCACATGACTGCGTTGTTGCCCCAGTTCGTGAACTTGCTCGGCGCGGTGCTGCTGATGCTGGCGTTCGCGATGATTTCGCAACGCCGCATCCTGTCGTTGATCTACCTGTTCACGATGCAAGGTGCGACGCTGGCACTGGCCACCGCCGTGGTGGGGTACGTCACCGATCAGCACCACCTCTATCTGTCGGCAGGACTGACCTTCGTGCTCAAGGTCCTGCTGATTCCCTACCTGCTGCACCGGGTGATCGACCGGCTGGGCATCCGCCGGGACGTCGAAACGCTCATCAACATCCCGACGACGATGCTGATCGGCATCGGGGTCGTGATCTTCGCCTTCAATCTGGCGATACCGATCTCGCACTTGTCGTCGGCGCTGGCCAGCGGCACGCTGGGCATCGCGCTGGCCTGCGTGCTGCTGTCGTTCCTGATGATGATCACGCGCGCCAAGGCGGTGCCCCAGGTCATCGGCTTCCTGGCGATGGAGAACGGTCTCTTCTTCGCCGCCACCTCCGCCACCTACGGCATGCCGATGGTGGTGGAACTGGGCATTGCGCTGGACGTGCTGGTGGGCGTGCTGATCCTGGGGGTGTTCATGTTCCAGATCCGCGAGCAGTTCGACAGCCTGGACATCCGCAACCTCGAAAAGCTCAAAGAAGACTGAATTGAGTTTCGAACTGAATGCGCTGGCCTTCCTGCTCGCCTGCCCGCTGGCTGGCGGAGCGGTGCTGGCGCTGTTCGGACATCGCGACAACGCGCGCGACATCAACGTCGCCTTCAGTTTCGGCACCTTCGTCGCAGCCTGTGCATTGACGGCGCAGATCATCGAAAGCGGTCCGCTGCTGGTGTGGGGCCGCGAGTTCTACATCGACGCGCTGAACGTCTTCCTGGTCACCTTGACCGCGTTCGTCGGCCTGACCACGTCGATCTTCTCGCGGCCCTACATGCGCATCGAGCGCGACCACGGCAAGATGACCCCGCCGCGCCTGCGCCTTTACCACAGCATGTACCAGTTGTTCAGCTTCACGATGCTGTTGGCGCTGACGACCAACAACATGGGCATCGTCTGGGTGGCCATGGAAGCGGCCACGCTGACGACCGTCTTGCTGGTCAGCGTGTACCGCACCGCGGCCAGCCTGGAGGCGGCCTGGAAGTACTTCATCCTCTGCGGCGTCGGCATCGCCCAGGCGCTGTTCGGCACGGTACTGCTCTACATGGCGGCTGCCAAAGTCATCGGGCCCGAAGGGGGCGCCCTGCTCTGGACAAACCTGGACGCGGTGAAGGGGCAGCTCGACCCCGACATCATCACGCTGGCCTTTGCCTTCCTGTTCATCGGCTACGGTACCAAGGTCGGCCTGGTTCCGGTGCACAACTGGCTGCCCGACGCCCATGCCGAAGGCCCGACGCCGGTGTCGGCCGTGTTGTCGGGCCTGCTGCTGAACGTGGCGCTGTACGCGGTGCTGCGCTGCAAGGTGCTGACCGACGGCGCCCTGCACGGCCATGCGCTGTCGGGCCGCTTGATGATGGGTTTCGGGCTGCTGTCGGTGGTGGCCGCGGTGTTTTTCCTGATCCGGCAGAAGGACGTGAAGCGCATGTTCGCGTACTCGTCCATCGAGCACATGGGCATGATGACCTTCGCCTTCGGGATGGGCGGCCCGATCGCCACCTACGCCGGGCTGCTGCACATGACGGTTCACTCGCTCATCAAGTCGGCCATCTTCTTCGCCGTCGGTCACGCGACGCAGAAGGCCGGCACGCAGATCATGGAAAACATCCGCGGACTGATCAAGGTCAGCCCGACCGTGGCCTGGGGCCTGATGCTGGGCGCGCTGGCCATCCTGGGCATGCCGCCGTTCGGCGTCTTCGCCAGCGAGTTCCTGATCGTCACCACGGCAATGCGCGAGCAACCCTGGGCGACCCCGTTCCTGCTGATCGCGCTGGGCCTGGCTTTCGCGTCGGTGTTCAGTCGTGTCCAGCCGATGGTGTTCGGCGACACCAACGTCAAACCGTTGGCGCATCCTCCGGCGCTGATCCCGGTGTTCCTGCACCTGGCGCTCGGATTGATGCTGGGCTTGTACATCCCGCCGTACCTGGACGCCTGGTACCGCCAGGCTGCAGCGATGCTGGGGAACTGACGCCATGGCCTTGTCAGACCTCGGACTCGACCTTCGCCGACTGCCGGCGCCGCTGCCGATCTGGCACGGGCGGGTGGATCGAGACACATGGAGTGCCACCGCACGCGCGGTTGCGGAACAGGGCGGGCGCCTGGTCTCGATGTGGGGCGTCGAACGGCATCCATCTCCAGGTGGAGTCGGGGCGTGTGCGTCCTTCGCGGTGCGCGAGGGCCTGGTCTGGCTCGAACTGCCGATCGGCGACGCGGCCGCGGGCTTCCCGGACCTGGCGCCACTGTTCCCTTGCGCACTACGCATGCAGCGCGCCATGACTGACCTGTCCGGGCTGCGTGCCGAGAGCAGCCAGGATCAGAGGCCTTGGCTCGACCACGGACTGTGGTCGTCTGCGCGAGCACCCTTGCAGCCCGGTGGCGGCTCCGTGCCTGCGAACAAGGGCGTCTTGCCCGCCGACTATCCCTTCGTGCGGGTCGAAGGCGACGGGGTTCACGAGATTGCCGTCGGCCCGGTGCACGCCGGCATCATCGAGCCAGGCCACTTCCGCTTCTCCGTGGTTGGCGAAAAGGTGCTACGGCTGGAAGAGCATCTGGGCTACGTGCACAAGGGCATCGAGCGGCGCTTCGTCGAGTTGGCGCCGCTGGACGCGCACCGGCTCGCCGGACGCGTCTCGGGCGACTCGACCGTGGCATTTGCATGGGCCTATTGCATGGCTCTGGAGTCGGCCTGGCATGGCGAGGTTCCGGAGCGCGCGCTGTGGTCGCGCGCGCTGATGCTGGAACGCGAGCGGGTGGCCAACCACCTGGGCGACCTCGGGGCCCTGGGCAACGATGCGGCCCTGTCCTTCGGCCTGGCGCAGTTCTCGCGTCTGCGCGAGGACTGGCAACGTCTGTCGCGGGAAGCCTTCGGACACCGCTTGATGATGGACGCGATCATGCCCGGCGGTGTCGAGATGGACGTGTCGCCGCCCCTGTGTGACCGCCTGCGGCAGCAGTGCGATGCCATCGAGCGCGAGGTCCGGGCGTTGAGGACCATCTACGACGAGCACGCCGGGCTGCAGGATCGGTTCCTCGGTACCGGACGGGTGACGCCGGAACTGGCGGCACGTCTCGGCCTCACCGGCCTCGCTGGCCGGGCCAGTAGCCAGGCATTCGATCTGCGCTGTGACCACCCGTGGGGCCCTTTCGATCAATTCAAGGTCGCGATGGCCACCCACCACAGCGGCGACGTGGCCGCGCGGGTGTCAGTGCGCTTCGATGAGGTGTTCGAATCGCTGCGCCTCATTCGGGCGCTTTGCAGTGGGCTTCCGCTGGGCGAGCTTCGCGTCGATCTGCACCCGCCAGGTGAAGCATCAACCGGCGTGGGCTGGGTGGAAGGATGGCGCGGTGAAGTGTTTGTCGCGCTCGAAACGGGGGCTGACGGCCGCATCACGCGCTGTCATTGTCATGACCCCTCCTGGCAGAACTGGCCTGTGCTGGAGCATGCGGTGATCGGCAACATCGTTCCGGATTTTCCGCTGATCAACAAGTCCTTCAACCTGAGCTATTCGGGACACGACCTCTGATGTGGCACATCCTCAAGCAGATCGTCCGCACCGGCATCGTCACCGAGCCGATGCCGCAGCTGCCCGAAGTCGAGGGCGCTGCAATCCATCGCATCCACCAGGACATCCTCGACATCCTGGGTCAGGCCTTGACGATCCGCCAGGTGGATGCCGGCTCGTGCAACGGCTGCGAGCTGGAGATCCATGCACTCAACAACCCCTACTACAACATCGAGGGACTCGGCATCAAGTTCGTCGCCAGCCCGCGCCATGCCGACTTGTTGCTGGTGACCGGGCCCGTGTCGCGCCACATGGAGGAAGCGCTGCGGCGCACCTTCGAGGCCACGCCCGAGCCCAAGCTGGTGGTCGCCGTGGGCGACTGCGGCTGCACGGGCGGCATCTTCGGTGAGAGCTATGCCAGTTGCGGCAGAGTGGCCAACGTCATTCCCGTCGATGCGACGGTGCCCGGCTGCCCGCCGCCGCCGCTGGAGATCTTGCGGGGGATCCTGGGTGCTGTACGCATGCGGCGACTCGTCACTGGACATCCCAGTGGCCCGGCATAGCCATGCAGACCCAACAGGCGCGCCAGCTCTACAGCGCGCTGATCGGCTGCATCCGCATCGTCCACAAGGAGATGAACGCCTGGGTGCTCGAACGCGCCGGGCCGCAGGCCCAGGCCCTGCAGGCGAAGCTGGTCGAATGCGAGGCGGCAGTCGCAGCCGCCAAGGCTGGCGCCGACGTCGAACGCCTGCACCTCTTGGCGCCCCAGCGACTGGAACTCGGAACCGAGTTGACTGCGCTCCCGAGGCCGATCCGCGAAAGGCACCGGGCGGATTTGCGCGCGTTGTTCTTCTCTCGCGCGGGCAACACCACCAGCACCCCCACCTACCGCATGTGCTGCCAGGCCGTCGATGCGGGGCTCGGATGAGCGACCGCGACCGAGGTGCTGGACGGCGCCTTGCTCGCCCGGAAGAAGTCCCTCGCGTTGGGCCGTGCGCCCAAGTTTGCCAGCGCGGATCGCAAGGACCAGGACACCCTGACTCTGCAGTCCACGCTGAAGGGTGGGCTGCCGGTCGAACGAGTTCTGGACGGCTCCAGCCAGGAGGTCCACCTCACGCCCACCGATGCCGCACGTCGACGTGCCTACGGCGCGTTCCGCTTCCGGTTGGGCTTGGCGCGCGACAACGTCAACGCCACCGGAACCTGGCAGCACCACCGCCCGATCCCGGACGGGGCGCATGTCGTCAGTGCGCGGCTGGTAGGCATGCAACGCATCAATGCACATGCTCGTCGGGTGAGGGCAGAATCCTCCCCTCGCGGTTGAGGAGGTCGACTTGGTGTAGGAAATACGCCGTATCCAGCCAATCCTCGGCCGCAGACCCGCCAAGATCATTCGTCAACCACCGCGCACGCGCGTAGCCGAAACGGTCGATCAGCAACTCGAGATGTGCCGGCGCCTCGCCGAGGACCGTCGATCCGGCATCGCTCAATGTCCTTCTGAACAGCAGGTAGGTTGTCGCCGCCTCGCGAGCCCCGTCCTTCACGGTCGGGAACGGGAGGCCGGGAGGTGGCAGACCCGAAGTAGTTCGCAAGGGCACTGCGATCACCTCGACATTGGAGGCCCTCAATTTCGGATATGAGTCTGCCAGTTGATGCAGTCGTCCGGATGCGTAGGGAAGGGAATAGAAAACCAGCAGCACGGCCTGTTTGTCCCGATAGTCCTTGAGTGAGCCAACGACTCCCGCTTCGGTGCCGAAATCAAAATCCGGCGCACCGAGCCAGGGTCGATTCGGCACGACGCCGGCTGTCAGGATTCGGGCCTGGTGCCCTGCCGAAAAGGCTCTCAGGAAGTTGACGAGGTCCCATCGCTCCTCGACGCTTGTTTTCGCCTCGAAGCCTGGCATGCCTCCTTCCGGCTTGCCGTGCGTCAGCCACCAGAAAATGTCGCCAGCCGTGTGCAGCGCTGTGTGTGGTTCGGTGAGATTGGCCGGCTTCACTTTCAGTCGCGCCGCGAGTGGCCCGTCACCCCTACCGCCGGCACCGTGGCAGGCCACGCAATGCTGCAAATACAACTCCGCTCCGCGAGCAATGGAGACGGCCTTATATGGCGTTTCGGTTCGCCGGAACGTGTCGGGATAGGCGGGGACCGACAGTGCGTACAGGCAGGCCACGGCGCCGCCGACAGCGGTCAAGCCGACGATCCAGCTGCGCAGCCGACCGGCTGGCCTCGACCGATGACGCGCCCGCCACCAAGAAAGCCCCCCGAAGAGCAACGAGGCAATCGTCAGCGACGCTGCGCCCATCACCCACGCGGCAACGCCTGGTTGGTCCCAAGTGGCAGCGGCGGACCATCGCATCGGGAGCCGCCAGACGACTCGATCGTGGGCGGCCGGGATTGTGCCCGTCACGCTGGCGGCGAGTGCGAGGATAACGACTACCGCCCCGAGTTCTAGCCCGACCCAACGGGCTGCGCTGCGCATCGCGAGCCGCCGCTGCGCCAACCCTGAGCCGAAGCGAGGCATGCAGACAAACCGCACTCGGGCAGCAAACAAGAGCACCGGCACCAGCAGGAGTGCCTTGGCGAAAACCTGCAACCCGTACGCTGTCCCCAGCAGCGGCGCGAGCACGCGCTCCAACACGCTGAACAAGCCGCCGAGCACGTCGCCGCCGCCCGCTGGCCAACCCGTAGGTGCACCGAGCTGCAGATAGCCGATGATCGATCCGGAAAGGACGACCATCAGCACGCTCGCGCCTGCCAGCGCCGAGAAGCGGCGCAGCGCTGCGGCGAAGTAGTCTCTGTCCGTCTCTTGCTCCGACCGCGCCGCGAGGCACAAGCCGTAGCCCATCGCCGGCAGCGCGCCCGCCCAGACCGCCGCGCCAAGCAGATGCATCACATGACCGGCACCCGCCAGCCAGATCGGCTCGGTCGCCGCGCCGTGGCCGGCCATCGCCGCAAGCGCCAGATGCAGCGCGGCAAGCGCCGCGAACCACCCGTGGAGCCCGCATTCGCCGACCCGACCAGTGACTCGCCCGCAGCGCGCGAGCAGCAGCAGGCCAAGGGCAAGAACCTGCCGCACAGCCCACACTTGGCCGAATCGCGTTTGCAGAATGATTCGCTTCAGCTCGGCCCAGTCCAAGGCGGCCTCCGCGCGTCCGGTGATCGATGCCGCTTTCAACATCAGCAGTCCCGTAGCGCACACGAGGAGCATCGCCACGAGCCAAGGCGCGACGGCCTGCAGACCGGCTCGCCACCTCGCGACGGCGGGGGATCGCCCCTCGCCAGCGAGCCACTGGATCGCAAACATGCCGACGAGCGACAGCCCTGCGCACAGTTGCAGCCATCGCAACGGAGCCCCAAGAAGCTCCATCTGCTACGGCTTGGTTGGACCGCCCGTTACGCTGAACGTGTAGCCGTAGTCGACGGTATGGCCGTCCACCGAGAGGACGCGGTACTTGACGACATACCGGCCCGGTTCGAGCGCTGGCAGTTCCAGCACGAGCAACTTCGGCTCATTCGGGTCGACTTTCGCCTTTCCTGCCGCGATGGGCTCTCTCGCTCCCTCCTTGGTAAGGGTGGCCTCGGCGTAGGCGGGTTCCAAGCGTTCGCTGAACCAGAGCCGCAGTTGTGTCGGCGCCTTCGTCAGGCTGGTGCGCTGCGCCGGTTCCGCCTTCACCAGAGCCGCATGCGCTAGCGCAGTCCCGACAACGCCCAGCAATAGCGACCCGGTCAGCAAGACACCCCTTGCCCATCCCCAACCCGCGCCGAGGCGTTTGCTCATTCGCACCGAGGATCGGCTGGAGTTCATCGTGCGGCCCATGTCGTCGCCTACTGCTTATCGACCACGATCACTTCACGCCTTTGCACGGTAGATTGAATGGTCCGGTGTTGCGCATCGGACCAGTAGACGCTGATCGCATGCTTGCCCGGCCCCACGGGTAGATCGAAGACATAGCGGTATCGCTGCTTGCCTACCCTCGCGAGTTGACTCATGCTCGGCATCAACGACGTCCCATCGATCTCGACATGGAGATGAATGCCGACACCGTCGGCGCCCATCGTCATCCTGCCCAAGTCCGCCGCGGTCTCGAACTCCACCGCGACGCTGGGGTTCAACTTCGCGCCCTCCGCGGGCGCGACGATCGTGATGCGCGGCAGTGTCTTCGCATCGACCTCGGGGGAAGTCGCCGGCTGCGTCGGGTGCCGGTGAGCATCGTGGCCTGGCTCGGCAGCTGCCGCGGCAGCACTCGACACTGCCAAGGCGAGGCCCACGATCCGCGCCGCCGCTTTCGTCGCAAATCTCCTGTAGACCATCATCATGTCCGCTCCTTTCTCGCCGGATGGGTTTCAGGCCGGCACATTGATCGCTTTTCGACGGTTCCGGCCCGACCTGCGACGCAGGCCGTAGTAGAGACCGGCACCACCGAAGGCGATGAACATCGCAGCCGCAGCCAGATAGACGTGGGATCTGCTGCGCCCGACTTCGAAGGGAAAGCGTGCGACGTACCGCCCGCCCTCACCGGCGCTCACGATTCCTACGAACTTGCCCGCGTCTGCGAACGTAACTTCCACATCCAGCGATCCGTTCGGATACATCCTCGCGGGCTTGTGGTACGCGGTGATCGCATCCAGACGAGACATGTCACCGGTGTCCTTGACGATGCGAATCTCGACCGGCAGCTTTCGAAGCTCCAGATCGATGTAGTCCAGGACAATGATGGTTCTGCCGGTTCGGGGAATGTCTTCGCAGAATTCCTTGCTGGCCGTGCTCTCGGGCTGAAATCCCGTGAAGTGCATCAGGTAGGGGCCGATGGCAAGCTTGCAAACGTCCTTGTCGAACGTCAGCCCGCCATGTGCTTGTGCTTGAAGTGCCGTGGCGATGATCACGCCCAGTATCACGGCGCCGGCGAATCGACGCGTCGAAGCCTTCGATTTCATGACCTTCTGCACGTTCAGCATCCAGTTCCGTTGGCGCAATTCATACTCCTCCGGCGCGACCTCGCTTCATTGGTCGATGAAACGCCACCCGTCGCCGAACCGCACTGCAGCGGCAGCCGTCTGCCTGCTCTGTCCCGGCGAGACACCTTCCGCTTCGCCGAACGGCGTCACCGCCTCGTAGTGCCAGGAGATCACCACATCTCGCACCTTCACCCCTTGTGACGTACGCACCGTCCCCACGGAAACGACTCGATCGAACACCTTGGTCGCCGTTCGCACGGTGTTTTCAGGATCAGGCGCTTGGACGCCGGCCCGAGTTGCGCGATGAACCGCACCCGCGTCCGTCAAGACAAGCTCCGTGACCGCCTTGTCACCCCTGCTGATCGAGGTCATACGGATCAATCCTCGCTTCGCCAAGTCGTCGAGCCGCTGCTTCAGCACCGTGTTGTGCTCGAGTCCGGCCGTCACGACCGACCTCGGGAGCGCCACGACGCTCGGCTGCGGATACATGCTGCTGTCGCGAAGCAGATCTGCAGCCTGTGCCGCCGACAACTCGTCGTCGGAACATCCCGTGGCAAGCGCCACCCAAAAGATCGCGGCCCACCACCTTGTTGCTTTGCGACGCGTATATCGACTCATCTGTCGCGCCGACCGGATGATCGCTTCGAAAACCACCGCTTGGTCCTGAGGCCCAGCCAAACCAGCAGAATGCTCAACAGACCGGGAACGAGAAGCTGTCGAAGCTTCTTCTGCCAGTTGAACTGGGCCACCGAGAGTTCAAATCGATCCAGCTCATTCCGCTCGGGAGAAAAAACAGACACCACGTACTTGCCGGGCGAGTCCAGATTGACTGTCGTATCAACGACGCCGTTTGCATGCAACCGCGCCGGCAGATCCATCAGCGTCCTCATCCCACCGCGGTCGTCCGGCCCTTCGATCTTGACCGCCAGAAGCCGCTCGCGAAGGCGGCCATCAACGATGTCGATGACGAGGATCGTCTCCCCGGCGCGCGGGATCTCCTCGCAGTACTGGGCCTTCGGATCATGCGAGGGCTGGTACGCGGAGTAGTGGAGCCAGCTGCCGCTGATCTGATGCGCGCAGACGTCCTGTTCGATCGGCGCGTTGCCATGCGCATGCGCTGCCCCCTGCAGCCAAACCCCAGCTACCACCGTCGTCGCCAATCGCATTGCCTTCGTCATCATGCCTACCTGGGCGAATCGCTTCATCGCATGCCTCATCGAGCGCGGTGATGGCGTGGTGAACCACCGTTCCTCACGCCATCCTGCCTCACCAGCTCTTGCACCCGCACCTGATCAGGTCCCAGTGCCAACGAACGTGGGAACGAGCACTCCGCCCACATCGGCCAATTGCCGCTTGCCATCGCTGTCGTAGAAGAACAGAAGACCGCCGAAACGGCTATCCGGGTCGTAGATCAGGCTCGACAGCCGCTCCACCTCCCACGCCGCGTCCTGCGCCTGAACTTCGATGCGACGGGTCTCACCGGGTTGGATGGGCTTGTTGTCCGAAACGGTCAGACCCTTGTCCGCCATCAGGTTCTTCGGATACTTCTTCGCAGCCTCGTCCATCATCCCCACTTCAGGATTCAGAAAGCGCACTGTCGCGGACGCGAACTCTCCGAGCCGAATCGGCTTGTCGGACTTGTTGGTGACATCGAGCGTCATGTTCATCGCACGCCCCGGCACGCGATAGCTGGCCTTGATCAATTTCACTTCCGGTCGCCCGGCAGGTATGGGCAGTGGTGCCACGGTTTCATGCGCGGACTGCAGCGGCAACGTGACCGGATGATTCGCCTCGGCCATGCTGTAGCCGACGAAAGTGAGGCCCAGGGCGCTGACCAAGGCGATGCCGGCGGCGACACGGTCGGTCCGCGTCGTGAGCGACGCAGCGTCACCCGCCTCGACCTTGCGGAAGCGCGAGAAGAACAATGGTTTGGCCAGCCAGTAGCCCAACCAGGCGACGGCCAGTGCACCCCAGACCAGGTGCCACATGATGTTGTTCTTCGTCCCGTAAGTGCTCAGATTGACGGTCTCGCCGGTGAGCGTCTTGATCTCGTTGAGGAAGTCGTCGTGGTTTCCAGTGACTTCGACGAAACTTCCCGGGCCGACCAAAGGTCCCGCACCCTGTATGTTCATCATCGAGTGGATGTGCCAACGTCCGGGCTCGCTGGCCTTGAGCTTCACCTCGAACTCGTAATCCCGGCCCAACTCGAACGTCGTGCTGTTGGCCATGTTGACGCCGTTCACGAACGAGCCCTCGCGTACGAACACCGGGCCCGCAGCCGAGACGTTCAGGAACGCCGTCGTCGGCTTCGCAGCGGCCCTCGGCCAGTGCTCATCGGGCGAGAAACGGAATTTGCCGCGCACCGCCAGTTCTTCGTTGACAGCCACCTTCGTCTTGGTGACCTCCACGTCGTACCACTGTGCCGTGCGCATCCGCAGGAAGGGCTCTTGCGCCTTCTCGCCATGTGCAAGTGCCGCCTGTGGCGCCATGGCCGCCACCACCATGAGCGTCGCCGCAGCCGCCCAGCGCTGAATCGCCCCGAAGATTCCCTTCATACTGCCTCCTCGACTTCCGCCTCTTGTACCGCCGCTTTGGATCCGAACGAAGCCGTTCACAGCCCGCCCCCCTTGATGTACTTCACCGTAGAGAATGCTTTGCCCACAAACCACCAGATCCAGTACATCAGCGTGCAAAGAAACGCCGAGAAAAAGGCCGAGACAGGTGTCGAATGCTGTCCGAAGGTGCGTAACGTGCCGCGCTCGATGATGCGGATGTACTCCGGGGTCCCCGTCCGGATGTTCTCGAATCCGATCAGGTCAGCCAGCGTCATGACGAGACCATTCGCCTCGGCCGGGACGTGGAATGCACCGAGCCAAGCCCAGTTGCTGGGGAAGAACAACAGGCCGAACAGCGACGCCCCGAAGATGCCTGTGATCACCCAACTGCCCGACAGCAGCAGGATCGCATCCATGGCAAGTGCGCCCGCCGTGAAGTACGCTGGGGTGACCAGATTGATCGGGTAGTGCGACCAGCCGTGCCACCCCACGTAGCGGACGATCCACTCGGCAATGACAAGCAGGGTGCACACCAATGTGGCGCCGAACGGCAACCGAAAATGCTGCCAGAGGATGTAGTGCGCCGCACCGCAGAACATGATCGCCATCACGGGCGTCAGCGTCACCCAGTATTCGCGATCCTTCCAGTCGAGCCAGAAGTCCCAATCGCCGGCCGTCAGCATGAAGTGCAGGTGGAACGCGCCCGTCAGGACGAACACCACACACCCTACGATGAGCCATTCCAGATAGCGGCCCACGCGGTGAGCCTCAGCACTCACCTGCTCTGTCGGCGCACCGATCCCGCCATTCATCACACTGCTCATTTCGAATCTCCGGTTGGGTCGAGCGGCCGGTAGCCTTGGCGGCCACGCTCGGTTCTGTGCGGCTCATGTGCGCTTGGATCGCCCGCAGCAGCCTGCGGCCCTTGCAGCCGTAGCCTTGGTCGCCGCGGCTCGCGCCACCAGCAGTACAGCGCGGCAAGCGCCGCCAAGGCGAGGAACAGCATCCAGATCATGAGCGTCTCCTATCGGTAATTTTTTTCTCGGCCCGTAGCACATTCGCTGCCCGCAGCCGGGCCTTGCTTCAATCATCCGGCTCGTCGCAATGCCCGGGGCAAGGGGCGAGCCGGGCGAGCCCTCCAGGCCATGGAGGGCCCGCGGTGAAGGGCCTACTTCTCGATCTGCGGCAAAAGCTTGTTCACCCGCAGCACGATCTGCCCGACCACACCACCCAGGGCGAGCGCGCTCCAGCCGAGAACCACGAAGCCCCAATGCAACGGAGCCGTGAACAGCTCTTCCATGAACCAGAAGGCGTGGCCCCATTCGTTGAAGCCGACATTGGGCAGGATCATGAAAGGCCCGACGATCGCCAGCACGTGCGGCACCGACACACCGTGCTCGCGGAACATCGGCAGCCGCGTGTAGCCGTAAAGCAGCGATCCCGCGCCAATGATGATGTAGACCGGAAAGCTGAGGTAGAAGATCATCAAGTGGCTCGGCGTGAAACTGGTGTCACGGGTCACGACCTGATGCCAGGAGCCATCTTGTTCGGCAAAGAAGCTCGCGCCCCAGTACACGGCGAAGGTGTACACGAGCAGCCACATCACATACGTGAAGTAGCGCCGCACCTCCTCCTTCGGCGCGACACTGGTCTCCCCCTTGGGGCGGGTGAACCACACGGCCGACCAGGTTGCTACGGCGAATACCGGCAGGAGAGTGATCTCCGCCCACAACCACTTCATCCAATACTGCTCAAACTCCGGCGCGTGCGAGTCCATCCCATACAGATGCCCGTAAGCCTGCTGATACCAGATTGCGAAGGAATAGAAGCCAAGGATGGCCACCAGCGCAAGCGCCGCCCATTTCAGGTCGCGTAGATAAAATGGCACGCCTGCCAGCGATCTGCCAGCGGACACGCTCGCCGTGTTTTTCTCAAGTACCGTTGTGTTCATGACTGTCATCTCCTTCTGGTTTGCGGGTATACCCTCAGCCACCGTCGACTCGATCACCTCACGAATCCTTTCGCATGAGCCTGATCGCGGGTTGCATCATTACGTTTGGGCATTCCGCTCACAACCTAACTTTTGATTGCCGGTTGCGGTCTCGGTGATCGAAGAATGCCGTCCGCGAAGCACCAAGCACTCCCGTACCGACTCGCATCGCTTGCCAGCGTGCAAGGGCACGGTTGCAAGTGGCGCAGTTGCTACTGAAGTGGTGTTCTTGAGTCGGGCGAACGGCGTCCCGCACGCAACCAAGCTGCAGTGCTGTCCGTTCAGACAGTGAGAAGCGAACCCGCGGCAACGCGCCGGGTCCGTCGATAGGATCGGCTCACGAACTCTCGTGGGCTACTCAATGAGGTTCGGGCCCCAGCAGGAATCCAACCATCCTCGAGTGAAGTCCCGGCCAGTTGTTGTGGGCAGTGGGCAGTTCGCAGTAGAGGACAGGCGCGCGACTCGGGCACCTCTCGTAAGCCCGGCACTCCGGCCGGGCTGGATCCTTGAATCCGGATTGCTGTCCGCACCCGTTGCAGCTTGCCCACCACTTCGCCGCTTGCTCGCCCCAACCAGGAAAGAGCTTGTCGTTCACGCCATGCATGACCATCACCGGGATCGGGTCTCGGCAACCCAGTTGCTCCAGATCTTCTGTGCGGAATCCGGCCGCGCTCACGGCAATGCCGTGGACGTCAGCACGCGTCTCGGGAAGCAAGGCCAGCGCGGTTGCCGCCGTCCCTCCATCGGAATGCCCCGCCATGAAGACTCGCCCGCGATCAATGCACCATTGCCCCTCCACGTCGCGGACCACCCGGCCAAGCGCCAAGATACCGTTCTTGCTCATCGTGTGGTGGTCGACATAAGCGACCACGAATCCTTGCTCGGTCGCAGCCGGGGTCAGATGCGTATAGCGTTCGGTACGCCCCGCATCGGCTCCCGCCGCGGAAAAGACGACAAGTAGCGGGTGCGCGAAGGAAGGGTCGTAATTGGCAGGCGCCTTCACACGATAGCGAACCGGCCCCGAAGGGAGTTGCGGCTCGCTCAGGGACCTTGCTCGCCGGGAGTCCTGGCAAGCGACGACATGCCGCGCCGGATACTTGTACGGCTTCACGCCGTCTTCCGCGTTGCCGCCACCGACCCCACAGGCGCCAAGCATGATCACTGCGGCGCAGGCCATGGTCGATACGCGCATGTGCTCAGTCGACATGGCGCATGCGCCCCGGCGCGGCAGCATCGTCGCTCGCTCCGGTGGCTCCCAGATCTGCGACGCGAAGGGCTTGCTGCATCGTTCGCCGACGAATCGCCCACGCTCCGACGCCGGTAGCGACCAGCATGGCGCAGAGCACGAGAAGGTAGTGACGAGATTGCATCCGGCTCTGCTGCCTTGGCTCGATACGAAACGGGATGCTCACCAGGTCGCTCCCGCCTTGACCGGGGCCAAAATCGAGGCGCAATTCGTATGCGCCCGCTTGATTGAGCTGCTGACTGAGTTCGATCAAACCAGCGTCATAGGTCCTCGCCGGAACTTTGAGAATCCGCTCCGTCTCCCTGCCGGCCGCGGGTCGCATGCGAACCAGCTCCGCGGCAATCGGCCGTTGCCGGCCACTCTGGTCCACCAGTACCACCGTCACTTGCACGAGTCCCGGCGTAGGAATCACCTCGCAATGGGGCGTGAGCATCCACACAGACTTGGCGTCGGGTGGCGTCACGTAGGTAGTGAAGTGCAACTCATGCCCCGTCTGAGACACATGGCATCCACCATCATCTGAATGTATGGCGTGCCCCAGCATGAGCTGCGCACAAGCCTGTTCCTGGAGCAGGCTGAAGAGAAACGCCGCGCCCGCAAGGATCGCTCGACCCGGCATGGTCACGCCCGCACCTCCGGAGATCCGCTCACGGGTGCTCCGATCATCGAAGGATCTGCGACCCCTGCTGATTTTCGGCGACTCACCCGTGGCAGGACACGATCTGCCCTCGCGGGCGATGGCCACTCCTTGTCACTCAGTGAATACCTCATGCTCTCTTCGCCGCTTCCTGCCGTTTCTGTAGACGAGATAGCCGAGTCCTCCCGCACCCACCAGATGCACCCCAATCAGCAGTTTCGCCGCCAAGTCTGCATAGTTGGAGCTGTCGCGAGCAGTGAGCGTCGCGGAACATACAGGGAACTGCCCTGGACCGCCCCAACTCGCGTCACCAATTCGGCGATCGCCCTGATCGCTCACCGCGAAGCCACTATCGCTGGCCGTGAACCCTGCCACAACAACCACTGAGAAAAGGTTCCATCTCATTTACGTTCGTCCTGAATCGCCAAGCTCAGGAAGCTCTGCAAAACAGATCCGCTGCTTGCATGATCGGAGCCCATGACCGGCCATCGGAAGATCGCCATGAAGCAGCTTGCCGAGCGCCCGCCGTTCGGCATCGAGACCATGCTGCGCATCCCGCAGATGAAGCCCACCCGCAAGGGCAACAACTGGTACTTCGGCATGAAGGCCCCCATCGGCGTGGATGCGCACTCGGGCCTGGTGCACAGCGTGGCCGGCACGGCGGCCAACGTCAACGACCTGAACATGGCCGGCACGCTGCTGCACGGTGACGAAGAGGCGGCGTTCGGCGATGCCGGCTACCAGGGCGTGCGTCGCCCGGTCGGTTGAAGCCTTCGGCGACCGAACGCTCGCCGACCACTCAGAACTGCCAGCCCACACCAGCACCGACCAGCCACGGGTCGGCCTTGAACTCGCCGACCTTGGTGCCCGCCGACATCACGTCGGTGCGAATCTGAATCTTCTTCACGTCGAAATTCAAACTCACGCCCTTCGCCAAGGCGTAGTCGACTCCAGCCTGGACGGCAAATCCAACACTGCTCTTTTCGATACTCGGCTGCAGCGCCGCCTGCACAGCGGGATCAAACTTGACGCTCGAGAAGCGTGTGTAGTTGATACCTGCACCGACGTAGGGCTTGAACGGTCCCAGGCCGCCGAAATGGTACTGAAGCGTGAGCGTCGGCGGCAGATGCTTCAGCGAGCCGATCTCGGAGCCCCCAGCCCTGATGGTGTGCTTCTGTGGGTAGGTCAGGATCAGCTCTGCGGCCAGCGACGGCGTGAAGAAATACGAGATATCGACCTCGGGAATGAGCTTGTTGTTCAGCGACAGATCCAGCCCGGTCGAATCCTTGTTCGCCATGTCGAGATAGACCGCGCGCACCCGGACCAGCCATGGCGTGTCTTGGGCCAGTGCCCCCATCGGGACACCAAGCGCTGCGGCCGCGAGCGCGGCGGACAAACAAATCCTGTTGGTCTTCATGAAAAGGAGTCTCCTGTTGCACTCCCTCGCGGACGAGGGGCGCTGTTGATGTGATTCACTTGCTTTGCCAAACAGCGAGCCCTGCCCGGCCCAACTGATCGCGTTCAGATGTTTGCGCGTGAGCGATCGCCCGACAACCTATCTTTTGATTGCCCACCGGACGCAGCGGCGCCGCGGCGACCGTTCAGGCCGCGAGAAGGCCGCGCGACTTGGCTTCACGCAACGCTCCAGTGCGGTTGCGCACACCCAGTTTTCCGTAGAGATTGTGCAAATGCCATTTCACAGTGCCTTCGGTTACTGCCAAGCGATCGGCGATCTCGACATTCGACAGGCCGTGGGCCAGCATGGCCAGCAACTGCAGTTCGCGCTCGGTCGGACGCAGTTCGACGAAGGCCTTGGCGTCAGGCCCAGCGGACGACGACGCGAGAATGCACCGGGCGTGCGCCAGCGCCGGTGTCGACGCCTGCGGCTGCAGCACCATCGTGCGCAGCAGGGCGATCAACTCGGGCCCTTCGTCGAGGAACAGTCGCATGTAGCCGTGCAAGGCGGCGATGCGCAGGCTCTCGACGATGGCCGCGCGCGCACCGGCAGCTTCGCCACAGCGAGACAAGGCCACGGCGTGCAGCACCAGCAGCTCGGTGAGCTTGTGCTGCTGATCGCCGTGGCGCGCGCGCGCGATGGCCGCTGCTGTCAGCTCCAGCGTCCGCTCGGGCCGGCCATGTACCAGATGCAACCGCGCCCAGAGGCGCTCCGCGCGGTCGCGCCGGATGCCGGCTTGCGCCGCTGCGGGCGTCAGCCCCAGGTTCTCCAACAGGCGTTGCGCGGTTGCCGCATCGTCATGGCGCATCAGCAGCAGCGCCCGTTCGCCCCCCATCGCAATCTGCAATCGCTCGAAGCCACGCACCTCGCCGACCCGCTCGCCTTCAGCCAGCAGGTCCAGCGCCCCCGCCACGTCGCCGTCCGCCGCCTGCAGCCGCGCAGCAACCAGGTAGCCCGGAACCAGCCCATCGACCACCCCCTGGGTCGGCAGCAGCGGCAAGGCGGCCTCGATCTCGAGGCGCGCCTGAGCGCGCTCGTCGCGCTCCAACAGGACCAGCGCACGCATTGCGTGAAGCGCCGCGTTGTGTCCCCCGGCGCCGTGGTACTCGCTTTCCTCGAGTGCCGAAGTGCTTGCCGCCAGCGCTTCGCGATAGCGGCCGGCCTTGATCAGCGCCGCCAGGTTGACCACCCGCACCCACGTCAGCCCATAGGGCGAGCGCGCAAGTTCGAACTGATCCTGCGCGGTGCGCAAGTGCGCGATGGCATCGAAGAATTCGCTTTGGCACTTCTTCCCCCATGCCATGGCCGCATGCACGACGCCCCTTTCGAAACAGTCGGCGTCCGTGTCGTCGTGCTCGGCACAGAGCCAGCAGTCCGCACAGGTCAAGCTCATCGCCGGATCGTCGCGAAGTACGGCAAGCAGCGCCCGCTGGGCCGCCGTCGTGCGTCGTGCCCTCGGCGCGGATTCGGCAGCCCCTTCATCGGTTGCCAACCAAAGATCGGTTCGAGATAGCCAGCGTTCAGCTTCAGCGGCCTGGAGCAGGAAGGTGTTCGCCCACGCCGCGTGGAGCGTCAGGCTGCCGAGCTCGGGTTCACGGGACTCGAGCTGCGCCAACAGGGCAAGAAAGGCTTCGTGCTTGCCCTGCCGCTCGATGAAAGCCGACGCATGATCGCGCAGGAACTGACGCGCCCGTGGGACATCGTTGGCCAACACCATCAACCGCACGGCGCGATAGCAATCCCCTTGAGCCTCCCACCAGGCCGCACAGCGCGAGCGAAATGCGTCGACCGCCGGGCTTCGTCCGCGGGCCGACCGAAGCAACGCTTCTGCCACCAATGAATGCAGGACGTAGCGACCCTCGCCGGCTACTTGTCCGCGGCGCCGCACGATCCCCAGTTGCTCCCCTTCGTCAATGGCCGCCGCAACGTTCGGCACCTCGAGCGCCTTCAACATCCCCGCAGTGAACTCGTGGGCTGCCGCCATCGCCACAAAGGCCTGGCGTCGGTTCGCAGTCGCGTCTTTGAAGAACTGCTCGTAGACCATCCCCTCCAGCAGAAAACCGCCTTCGCCACCCGCGAGGTAGGTGCTGGGAATGGACAGCGCAAGCTGAACCAGCGCCGGCCAGCCTTCAGTGATCTCCAGCACGCGGTCAACGCTTTCCTCGTCGATGGCACGACCTCGTATGCAGGCCAGTCCCCGCACGTCATCGGGCTCGAAGGCAAGCTGCTCTTGTGTCACCCAGCGTACGAGGCCACGCGTGGTGACGGCTGACAGATCCAACCCCATCGCATTGCGCCCGCACAACACCAGTCGTGTGTTGCGAGGCGCCTTCGTCAGCAGGCGGGCCATGTAAGTCGCGCTCTCCGAACCGCGCAACACATGCACATCGTCGAAGAACAGGTTCGACCTCTCCGGGCGGCTCTCCAGCTTCGACACCAGCCTGTTCAACGCGTCATCGAACGTCGCTTCACCCTCGAGGGGATCCACGGGGTCTCCCGCGAGATTCGCCGAACGAAGCAGTGCCTGCACAAAGTAGGTTGAATCGCGCCAGGCCTCGTTCACCGTGATCCATGTAGCGCATTCGCCGCCACAGCTGGATCGAAACCACGACGCAGCAAGCGTGGTTTTCCCGTAGCCGGCAGGTGCGACGACCACCACGATTCGATCGTCATTCGACAAGGACGGCACACGCAGCCGCTGCACAGTGAGAGCATGCTCGGCTCTCGGCCCGTTCATTGGCATTTGGCTCATGGCACCGGCATCAGGCTGGCTGTGCCGCTCATGCCGGTCAACGACCTGCATGAGCAGACCCCTTCGCACCGACCCACGCCGCGATCGGAATCGGCGCGTACATCGCGTACCAACGTGGAGTCGCCGAGGGGGCGACGTGACGCTGCAATCGCTGGCAAACGCTCGGTACTACTGCCTCACGGCCGTTCAAGGAACTGCGCCGCGATTGAGTATGAATTCCATGCGCGCAGCATCGCCGCGTACAGACTGTGGGCGCGATGGATCCTGTGCCCAAGTCGAACAGTACCTTGCCGCCGCAGTGGAGGCCAGGTCGACAAGCTCGATGGCAAATCTGGTTCATCTTGTCTCCTCTTGTCTTGCGCTCGAGAGCGACGCCGCTTCTCTTGCCTGTCATCGCATCAGTTCATGCGAAACGGACCTAGGCTGCCGTTAGCCCTCCGTCCATCACCAACGCCGCGCCGTTCACGTAGCGAGCGTTGTCGCTCACGAGAAATTCGGCCGCTGCAGCGACGTCACCGGGCGTCCCGATTTCGTTCTGCGGGATGCGCGACAACACCTGAGCTCTCAGATCCGGCTGGTCGAGACGCCACTGCGTCATCGGCGTCTCGATCATCCCGGGACACAGTGCGTTGCAGCGAATCCCAGACCGGGCATAGTCGACTGCAATCGAACGGGTCAACTGCACCACGGCGCCCTTGGACGTCGTGTATGCGGCCCGCTTCGGGAACGCGACGAAACTTGCGACCGAAGCGATATTCAGGATGACGCCCGCGCGGCGCCCGAGCATGTGAGGCAGAACGGCGCGACAGCCCAGAAAGACGCCGCGCACGTTGATCGCCATCACGCGATCGAATTCCTCGACCGAAGTCGTGTGGACATCGGTGGCCGCCTGGCTGCCGGTGATTCCCGCGTTGTTGATCAGGACGTCGATCCGCCCGTGTACGCTCAAGGCCTGGTCGACGAGACGCTGGATGTCGGCTTCGTTCGACACGTCCCCGGCGACCGCGAGCACGGCGCCGCGATGGGCCGCCCAGTTCCCGGCTTCGCACTCGGCGAGGCACTGCGCCGAGAGATCAAACGCAACAACGAAGTCGCCGGCCGCCAGCTGCCGCGACGCGATGGCCAAGCCATTGCCTGACGCAGCGCCGGTGACGATGACGACCCGCTGATTCATTGTCAGAGCCCGACCAGGCGCTCGCTGCCCGCACGCAGGCGGGACAACTGGATGAAGTGGCTTGGGTTGAGGAACAACTCGTCCATTTCGCCGAGTTGGTCAACCGTCAGGCCCTGCTTCACCAGGACGTTCAGGTACTGGAACGCGTCCTTGGCTCCGTAGCCCACATGGTGCGCACCGACGATGCGCCGGGTGTCGCCATCGATGACCAGCTTTTGAAAGCCCGACATGTGCGGCTTGGCCATGGCGTACAGCATCACCCGGTCCCCGGCCGGCAAGCCGATGTTCAGGCCGTTCGGATTGTTCGGCGGCATCTTTATGATGACGACGTTCTTGTACTTCTCTCGCGCCTCTTCTTCGCCGAGGCCCAGCCAGCTCACTTCGTAGTGGGTGTGCAGGAAGTCGGGGAAGTCCTTTGGTTCGTAGTGCGCCTCGAGGCCCATCACGTTGCGCGCGGCATAGACACCGCTCTTGCGGGCCTTGAACATCTCCATCGGCGCGCCGATCAGGTCGCCCACCGCATAGACGTTCGGTACCGAGGTCTGCAGGCGCGAATTGACGATGATCTCGTTCTTGGGCCCGACCTCGACGCCCAGCGCGTTGACGGCCATCTCGGAATTCGGCGTCTCGCCCAGCCCCATGAAGACGAAATCGGTGGCAAGCTTTTCGATGCCGTTCGGAGTTTTGATCGTGACACCCTTGACGTTGCCCTCGCCGTCGGACTCGATGCTCTGGAGTTCGGCGCCCTCCCAGATCTCCATCCCCTGTTCCTTCATCCTGTCCAGCACATAGCCTCGGGTCTCGAGGTCCGGAATCAACTTCAGGCATTTCGAGCGGACAACCATGATGGTGCGCCGTCCGGTGGCATTGAAGAAGCAGCCGTACTCGACTGCGGTCTTGCTGCCGCCGATCACGACGACCGTATCTGAGGGCTCGTAGTCCAGCGTCTCCACGAGATTCACGTTCGTGTAGACACCCTTGAGATCCTTGCCAGGTACATCGAGCACTTGCGGACGGGCGCCGACCGCAAGGATCAGGTTCTTGGCCTTGAAGCGCCGCCCCGCCACCTCCACCGTGTGGGCGTCGACGATCGTGGCCTTGGCATTGAGGATGTACTCGAGGTCGAGCTGCTCCTTGCTCTGGTAGTTCATCATGGCGTGCGGACCGGTGCGCCCACGCCTGAACAGGTCGACCACGTCCTTGATCGAGGTGCGCACGCCGTCCATGTTCTGGAACCAGAGCGTGCCGCCGAAGGTGCGCTGAAGCATCAGTTCGGCCGCGCAGTCGGAGAACACATGGTGCGGCACGCAGGCGTTGTGCGGGCATGAACCGCCGAGAAACGGCCATGCGTCGATGATCAACTGGCGCCCCCCCATGGCGCGCAGGTAGGCAGAGCCGAACCGACCGCTCGCGCCGCCGCCGATGTAGATCGCGTCGTACTCGCGCTGATCGTTCTTGTCGATGTTGAACAGTGCAGGTCCGTTCGGGTCGTCATAGATCTCTTCGATCTTGTGACCCCACTCCTCGATGCTCCAGTGTTCGTCGCGAACGTCCATCACCCCTCCCCCGGATGCGCTCCTGTCCATACCGTTTCCTTCCTAAGGTGAGAGTGAAAACCCAATGGGGCCGACAGTGGCCATCCGGTCTATGCGACTGGGCGGGTCGATACGAAGACAAATGTCGAGCCCAGCGCAGTCAACCCGATCAGCGTGGCGTTGCGAGAGCTCGAAGATCTCCGGGATCACCTCGAAGCTGACGACACCCAGCAGGACACCGGCCGTAAAGCTGAGCAGGTAATGCGGTCGATCGTGGAACCTGAGCGCGACCATCCCGCCGCCCAAGGTCGAGCAGAACGTAGCGATGGAAAGAACGATCATCGTCATCGAGGCACCTGGAATTGCATTGGGTCCCGGCCGGGTTCAACGTTTGCTGAGCGTGCGCTCGAGGCGCACCATCGCGTTGTCGAACGCGGCACCCAACAGGCCAATCACCACCATTGCACTGATCGAGAAGACCGCTTGCAGGTTCTGCTGGCCGACCAAGACCAGAAATCCCAAACCCGTCAGCGCGCCAGGCCCCGCGACAATCTCGGCGCCGACGAGGGCCAGCCACCCGTTCGCGACACCGATCCTTGCGCCGGCGACCACGAGAGGCAGGGCGGCTGGTAGCGCCACTCGAAACAGCACGGCGGCCGGTTTCGCTCCCAGCATTCGCGCCGCCTTGATGAGCCCGTCGTCGACGAGCCGAATGCCCCGGTGAGAGTTCATCAGGATGGGCGGGAAAGCTGCCGTGAAGATGACGAATGTCTGCGAACCGAAGCTCGCGCCGAACCACAGCAGCGCGAACGGTGCCCACGCGATTGGAGGCACGTTGCGCAAGGTGTTGAACAGCGGGTCCAGCAGATCCCCGACGAGGCGCGATCGACCCATGACAAGACCCAGCGGCACGCCGACCACCAGCGCCAGCAAGAAGCCCGACAGGAATCGCAGGACGCTCCAGCCTGCATGAACCCACAAGGTCCCATCGCCGATGCGGTTCTCGCTCTGAGCAAGCCAGGCGATCTTCTGCACGACCTGCCAAGGCGACGGCAGAAAGTCGGGCGACACGTCGGCACTGGCAACCACCGCCCACCAAATGCCGACCCAACAGCACAGCCACGCCAGTGGCCCCAGCCTGGACCATGGCGCAGCCGGAGCCCGGGAAGACATGTCGTCCTCGGCCGCCGCGCGTTCGTCAGCTGTGGTCGCACCAGTCGAATACATGTCTTTCCACGCGTTGGAAGAGCAGATCCATCACGAAGCCGGTCAGCGCGATCGCGACGATCCCGGCGGCCATGACGTCGGCCTCGAAGTTGCGGTAGCCGCTCATGATCACGAAGCCGAAACCCGCCGTGGCCACCACGAGTTCGGCCGCAACGACGGTCGCCCACGCCGTGCTCAATGCGATTCGCATTCCATTGACGATCATCGGAAGGCCCGAGGGCACCGCAACTCGAAGCAGGAGGTCGCGTCGGCTCGCACCGAGCGTGCGCGCTGCGTTGTTCAGTTCTGGCGGCAACTGCTTCACGGCCACATAGGCATTGATCAGACAGGGCGTGACCGCCGAGACGAAAACCACGAAGGCCTTGGCTGGCAACCCGATCCCCAACCACAGGATCGACAGCGGTATCCACGCCGGCGGCGGAATAGGTCGCAGAAGGCTGATCAGCGGCCCGAAGATGGCATCAAGCGGCTTCAGCCACGCCATCGCGACGCCGAGCGTCACCCCGATCGACACCGCAGCGAGGTAGCCCGTCAGCACCACCGAAAGGCTCGCCAGCAGATGAGCGGCAAGCGTCGAACCGAGATAGCCCGCGCTCAAGCGCTGCAGGGCGTCCATGACGGCCACGGGGGATGGCAGGATGAACGGACTGACCAGGCCGAGCTGTGTCGACGTCCACCACGCTGCCAATAGGGCAGCCATGGCCGCCCAGCCGCGACCAAGCCGCACGAGGCGCGTGCGCAGCGCGCTATTCGACGACGATGTCATCGCGGATCAGACTCCAGACCTCGGCGCGAAGATTCTGGAAGTCGCTTCGGCGCTGCACTTGATCGAGCGGCGCTTCGCGCCAATGTTCGGAGCCGGTGGTGGCCCTGACGTCGATCACCCGCTTGATGCGCCCCGGCCGGCGCGACATGACCACGACTCGGTCGGCCAGAAACACGGCTTCTTCGACGCTGTGGGTCACGAAGATCACCGTCGGCCGGTACTCCGACCACACCCGGACCAGTTCCTCCTGCATGACCGTCCTGTTCTGCGCATCGAGTGCGGCGAACGGTTCGTCCATCAGTAGCAGCCGGGGCCGGAGAACCAGGCTTCGTGCGATCGCCACCCGTTGCTGCATGCCGCCGGACAACTGTCGCGGGTAGTGGTGCTCGAATCCCTTCAGTCCGGTGATCGGCAGGTAGTAGTCAACGCGGCGCGCCCGCTCTGCCGCCGGCACGCCGTTCAGCACCAGACCGAACTCGATGTTCTCGACAACGGTCTTCCAGGGAAACAGCGAAAAGCCCTGAAACACGACGGCCTTGTCCGGCCCCGGCCCACGAATCCTCGAACCATCCAGCAGGACCGCACCCGACGTTGGTTCCGTCAGACCGGCCGCCATCGACAAGATCGTGCTCTTGCCACAACCCGACGGCCCGACGATGACCAAGAACTCGCTGGCCCCGACGTCGAGCGTGAAATCACCGACCGCCACCGTGCCCGTCTGAGCCCTCCCCGACCCGGGGAACCGCATGCTGACCTTGTCGAACCGCACACCACCCAGCGGCTCGTTCGCGACAACGGCGGCGACTGCCGGCGCGTCGGCAAGGCGCATCACCCCAGTCCGCATCAAGTTGGGCACGGCAATCATGGCTGCCGAATGGCTCTTTGCAGGAACGAAGCATCGATGAACGGACGGAAGTCCGGCACCTCTTTCAGGCGGCCGTTGCGCACGAAGAAAAGTCCTATGCTTTCGTACATGTCGGCCATGAACGAGTTGCTGCCGTCGCTCGCAGTCATGTACTTGACTTGCTCTTTCAGCGGCTCGGCGGTCATCACGGAGCGCACGGTCTTCTCAAGCGTCTCCTCGCTGGAGGTCTGCCCCGCGAACGCCATGAAACGGCGATACATCTCCGTGGTTCTCGCGCTGTCTTGCCTGATCCAGTCAACCGCCTCGCCGTTGGCCTGCAGCCACTTGACGACGAGGTCGGGACGCTTTGCGGCGAACGCCCTGGTGCTCACCCACACGGTGGCGATCTTGGCTCCAGCCTGAGCGCCGTCGCACAGCACCTGGTTGCCGCGTTCCAGCAGCGCGGCCGTGTATGGAGGCCATGCCTGCACCAGGTCACCTTGTCCGGTGGCAAAAGCCGACACCGACGCGGTCTGGTCGCTGGGAATGATCGACACGTCGTTCACGCCGATGCCGAGCTTGCGCAGGCATGCCTCGGTCATGAAGTGGCCGGTAGACAGAGTGGTCACGAAGATCTTGGCGCCCTTCAGCGATCCCGGATTGGCAAGGGCGGCCGTGACGTAGCTCGGGCGACCGATCAGCATGTGCTGGGCCGACTCGTTGTAGATCATGCCGATGGTGACCATGCCGAGTGTCGATGAGCCGATCACCGCAGGCGGTGCACCGAGGAACGCGATGTCCCACTCCTTTGCGGCGGCCGCCTGCACGATCGGCGCACCACTCGGGAAGAAGCGCAGTTCGGGATCGATCCCGTGCTTGGCAAACAAGCCGAGTTCCTTGGCCGCGAACTGGACGAAGCCCGGATAGTTGGTCTGCGTGTAGGTGCGAACCTTCTCGAGCGCCATCGCGTTGTGTGAGATCGCCAGCCCCGCGAGCGCCAGAGCGATCGATACCAGACGTGCCGTTCTGTTCACGTTTTCTCCTGGGGTTCAGAACATGCACCGCATCACGGCCGCGTCGAGTTCAACGCGCATGGCGCGCACCGCCTTGCCGAGTACTTCCCCCGCGACCTGCACCGGAGCGAAGACCGGAGAAAACGGCGGGGCATAGGCCAGATCCAGATCGAGCAGGTCGCTTGCCGTCAACTTCCCCCAAATGGCGGCTGCAACGGTATCGATGGTCTTGTCGACGGCGTCCGAGCCGACGACCTGGCACCCGAGAAGTTGCCCCGATTGCTCGTGCACGGTCAGGTGGATCTGCACTGTCGTCGACCCGCGCATGTAGCGGGCACGGCTCGGGGCCTGAATCATTCCGGAAACGGGGAACAGGCCAGCTGCCGAAGCGTCGGCATGGCCGAGGCCGGTTCTGGCCACGGCGAGATCGAAGACGCGAAAGATGGCAGTACCGAGAACCCCTGGAAAGGTGGCGTCCCCTCCGGCCATGTTGACGCCCGCGACCCGGCCATGCCGGTTGGCCACGTCGCCGAGCGGCATCCACACCGGGCGATCGCTGACGACATGGCGTGATTCCGCGCAGTCTCCGGCGGCGTAGATGCGTTGGACGTTGGTTGACATCCGGGGCGAGACTGCAATCGCCCCGGTTGCACCGAGTTTGACGCCCGCGGCGGCTGCCAGCGCCGTCGATGGCCGCACACCGGTCGCGACCAGGACCAAGTCAGCCGCAATGCGGTCACCGTTGTCGAGGACCACCTGGCCGCCGTCGAGCTCGACAACCCGCGACCCAGTGAACAGTTGGACGTTGTTTCGTCGCAGTTCCTCTTCGACCACCTGCGAAACGGCTTCGTCGAAGGTCGGGATCACGTGCTCGGCCATCTCCACGACGGCGACGTCCAGGCCGAGTTTCCTCGCGGTCTCGGCCATCTCGAGTCCGATGTAGCCGCCGCCCAGCACGACGAGCTTGCGAACACCGACCAACATGTTCGCGATGCGATCGGCGTCCGCAAGGGTGCGCAACTGGACAATCGGCGGCGCCGTCGGCGACACGGATGCTTTCAACGCCGATGCCTGTGCGCCGGTCGCGATCAGCAACTGGTCATAGGACTCGGTGTAGGTGCGGCCCGCCTCCAGATCGCGCACGGTGACGATCGCGCGCTTCGCATCGATCTCCTCGACGCGGTGGCGCGTTCGCATGTCGATGCCGTCGGCCCGGAAGGCCTCGGGCATTCTGGCAATCAGCTTTCTGCGCGGGATTTCATCACCCTCGGCGAGGTGATAAGGCATGCCGCAGGCCGAATACGCAACCTCGGCCTCGTCCTGCAGCACGACGACGCTTGCAGCGGGGTTTCGCCGGCGCGCGGTGGCCGCTGCCTTGGTTCCCGCTGCCACGCCACCGATCACGATCAATCTGTCTGAAGACATCAGGGCACCCCAATCTCTCTGAAACACCGCGGGGATGTGCGCACCCCCGCCATCCGACAAGGAAAGACATGGCGCTCGGGCCGGGCCCGCAGCACGAGTTCACTTGCCATGTTTCGCCCAATGCCCTGCGAACAGAGATTCGTCGGTGGGGGGCACCCCCTTCGGATCCACGAGCCTCGATACCCAAGTGAGGTTCATGAAGTGGCGAACGTTGACGTTCTCGGTGGTGATGTTCCCGCCCCAGGTGCCGCAGGACAGGGAGAGCGTGTACGGCATGCCGTTGCGCGGGCTGCCCGCGCCTTCGTTCAAGTCTTGATTGACCATCACTCGTGCGGTTCGCGTCCGCATCGCCAGTGCTTCGACATGCGCGTCGTTCGCTGTGTGGATGCCGCAGGTATGGCCAAGCCCCTGATAGTCTGTGATGGCGTTGACCAGGTCGATGGCATCGTCGATCGAACCCGCGCCATAGCGATACAGGGTGAGCACCACCGAAAGCTTCTCCCCCGAGAATGGGTGGCTCGGTCCGACACCGTCTTCCTCGACGATCAGGAAGCTCTTGCCATCGGGCAGCTCGATCTCGGCCAGGCCGGCGATGTGCTTCGCCGACTTGGCAATCACGTCCAGGGAGGGGATGTGCTGGTCAGGCTGCGGCCACATCACCCGGCTCAAGCGTTCCTTCTCGGCCGGCGCCAGGACGTGTCCACCGCGTGCCACCAGCTTCTCGACGAGGCTCGAGTAGATCGAGACGTCCGCGACAATCGAGTTGTGTGCCAGGCAGCTGGTCGCGAAGTCGAAGACCTTTCCTCGGGCAATCGTGCCTGCGGCATCATCTAGGTCTGCACTATCGTCGACGACGTGCACGGAGTTGCCGACGCCCACACCGTAGGCCGGCGTCCCGGAACTGTAGGCCGCCTTGACCATCGCCTGGCCACCAGTTGCGACAACCAGGTCGACCTGCTTCATCAGCTCTCCCGTCTTGGCGATCGACGGGCGCTCGACGATTTGGATCAGGTCGGCCGGCGCTCCGACCTGTTCGCAGCCTTTGCGCATGAGTTCCACCGCCAGCGCTGACGTTCGTGCCGTGCGCGGATGCGGTGCAATGACGATCGCATTGCGCGCTTTCAAGGCCGACAGGGCATTGACCGGCGGCGTCGCATCGGGGCCGGTGGTCGGGATCAGCGCGGCGATGACGCCGACCGGCTTGGCAATCTTGACGATTCCCTTCTCCGGCAGTTCCTCGACGACACCCACAGTTCGCTGCCCCGCCATGTCGGCGATCGTTCCGGTGACACGGTTGCGAATCTTCAGGACCTTCGACTCGTAGTTGCCGAAGCCACCCTCGTCGACCGCGAGGCGCGCAAGCGCTTCCCTGTTCTTGACGATGCTCCAGCCGACGGCGAGAACAAGCTGGTCGACCTGCTCCTGGGTGTAGTTGTCGATCTGCCGCTGGGCGTCGCGAGCCCGCGCAACGATGCTTGCCACTTCGGAAGTCGGGTCGGTCGCGGCAGTCAGCGCCGCGCCGGGGTTGGCAGTCTTCATTTCTCGAGCCTTTCTATGCGCATGCGCGCGTCAACGATGACAAAACGGTTTCCGGTCGCGATGACCGGGTTCAGATCAAATTCACGGCACCATGGCGCACGTGCCACACACATCGATACCTTGGACATCAAGTCGGCAAGACCTTTGCGATCCACCGGCTCGGCGCCGCGCAATCCGTCCAGCAAGGCACCACCGTGCAGTTCGTCCAAAGCGCGCCCGGCCTCGGTCGCGTCGATCGGACACATGCGCATCGACACGTCGCCTATCAACTCGGTCCAGATGCCACCGAGTCCACAGACCAGGACGGGACCAAAGGTCGGGTCGCGTACCGCACCAAGCATCAACTCCACGCCACAGTCGGCCTGGTGCTGCAGCAGGGCGGGCCCGGGGCCGAGCCGGCGGTCGAAGTCGACGAACGCGTCGGTGATGCCCTTCGCGTCCACCAGCCCGAGGCGAACCGCCCCCGCTTCGGTCTTGTGAACCAGGTCTTTGCGGACAGCCTTGAGAACGACGGGATATCCGACGGCCGAAGCCGCGTCCGCCGCCGAGCGCGCGTCGGCGACCAGCCGCCATGGAGCCAGCGGCAACCCCCAGGAGGCGAGAAGCGGGAGCAGCAGTTCGGGCTCGAGCCAGCCCCCGTCCGGGGCACCGGGCGGAGCGGGCCATGGCCCATCGACATCCGGCGGCGTGTCGGGGGCGGTTGTTCGGCAGTGCGCCAACACGCGGACCGTACGCGCTGCCCAGTCATGACAGGGCACCCCGTTGGCAAGCAGCTTCTGGCGCAAGGTTTCGCCTTCGCTCGGTGCGGCCCAGCAGACATGCACCGGCTTGTCCAGCTCCATCGCCTTTGCGGCCTTCGATTGAGCGATCACGGCTTCGACGACGCCTTCGTCCAGTGCCGAGCGCTGCAACAGCACGGGGATCACGGCATCGACCTCGTCGCTCGCCATCAGGGCACGAACACTCTGTCCGTACATTTCCGGGAATCGTTGCCAGGCGGTCGTCACATCGATGGGGTTGGCCGCCGAGCCGTGCGCCGGCAAGTGCGAAGCGATCGTCTCGCGCAATCCCGGGGACAGGGCGGGAACCTCGAGACCCGCGGCTTCGCACAAGTCTGCAAGCTCGACCCCTGTGCCGCCCGAGTTGCTGATGATCGCGACGCGGCGGCCCCTCAATGGAGGCTGTCGATCGAGTGCCGCCGCGACATCGAAAAGCGTCAGCCCGTCGTCGACGAGGATGGCGCCGGCCTGCCGCAGCACCGCGCGCGTGACGGCGAAATCCTGCGCCAAGGCTGCCGTATGACTGGCCGCGGCCCGCTGGCCGGCGCGGCTGCGGCCCGTCTTCAGAATCACGACCGGTTTCCTGGCACTGACCTGCCGCAGCGCGGCCACGAGACCGGGTCCGTCGGCCAGCGATTCGAGAACCAGCGCAATGACGCGCGTGTTCGGGTCCTCACCGAAGTAGTGGACCGCATCCACCTCGTTCACGTCGGCCTTGTTGCCGGCCGACAGCACCTTGGCAAACCCGATCGCCCCTTCTTTCGATCGTGAGAACGCCGCCATGCCGTAGGAGCCGCTCTGCGTGAACAAGGAAACGCCGCCAGCCATCGGCAACCCCATGGCCATCGACGCGTTCAGCCCGCGATGCGCATCGATCAATCCGAAACAGTTCGGTCCGATGAGGCGGACCCTGGACGCTCGCGCCGTGCGAGCGAGGTTCGCCTCCAACTCGGCTCCGGCATTGCCGACTTCGGCGAATCCGCCGCTGAGCACGATCGCGGCGGCCACTTGCGCCCTCGCGCAGTCTTCGATGATGCCGAGAATCGTTGTGCTCGGGGTCACGACGACAGCCAGGTCGACCGGCGCCCGCACGTCGGTGACGCTCGGGTACGCAACGCGGCCCAGCACTTCCCTGGCGCTGGGATGGATCGGCACCACCTCCGCGAACTCGTTCGCCAGGAGGTTCTCGAACAGCACCCGGCCCACCTTGCCCGCCTCGGCCGACGCGCCGAACAAGGCGATGCGCCGTGGCGCGAACGCTGCGGTTCCCCAATCGCTCATTGGCTCAGCCCCGTCGATCCGTTGGCGAAGAGCGCCGGCTCGCCGCCCGTGTGAATGAACACCACTGGTGCGCGATCGTCGATGCGGCCGAGCTCGGCCAGCGAACAAAGGCCGGCGAACGCCTTGCCGGTGTAGGTGGGGTCGAGAAACAGGCCCTGGACGCGCGCCGCTTTCACGATCGCGGCGTCGCCGGCCGCGCTCGGCACGCCATAACCGGCGCCGATGAATCCATCGTGAACGACGACGTCGGCCTTTTCCACCCGGGGCGGCAGATCCAGCAGCGCTGCCGCCTCGGCGGCGAGTTGGACGACGCGACCGCGTACCTCGGCGGCCGGCCGGCTCACCGTCACACCCTCGACGCGCCAATTCGCGCCGAGCAGCGCCGTACCCAGCAGCCAGCCGGCGAGCGTGCCGCCCGAGCCGACGGCCATCACGATCGTGCCGGGCCTGCGGTCGATCGCCACGCACTGGCGATGCAGCTCGTATGCCGCCAGCACATGGCCGAGAACGCCCAATGCGCAGGCACCGCCTCGCGGTATCGTGTAGGGACGTCGCCCGGCCGCTCGCAGTTCATGGGCGACGGCTTCGATCGCCTCGTCGACCTGCGCCCTGTCGGGGCTGCCGGTGAACCGGATCTTGGCGCCGAGGCAGTGCGTCAACTTCAGATTGCCCTGCATCGCCGGCGGCGCGTTGCCCCAGTAGACGGCGACCGCGTCCATGCCGGCGTAGGCCGCCGCCGCCGCCGTAGCGCGCACGTGGTTCGACTGCGGGCCCGCTCCGGTCACCAGCGTGTCGGCAGACTGGGCACGGGCATCGGCGAGCAGGAGTTCGAGACCACGCACCTTGTTGCCGCCGAGCCCGAAGCCAATCAGCTCGTCGCGCTTGATCCACAGCTCGCGCAGCCCGAGCGCGCGTGCCAGCTCGGGCGCGGCGCTGACGGGCGTCGGGGTCAGGCCCAAACGATCACGAGGCAATGCGTCGAGCCGGTCGAAGGCGGATGCATTCATGTCGACCCCGCCAACACGCGATCGACCATCTCCACACAACGCCCGGTGTGACGGGCAACGTCGAGCAGGGCCTCCACCTCGGCGGCGTCGAGCCACGAGGTGATTCGTCGATCGTTCCGTACCGCCTCGGTCAACGCGAGGCCACTGGCGCTTGCCGTCAGCGAGAGTTCGTGCATCAGGCGGTGTGCCGCATCGCGGCCGATGCGCGGCGCCAACGCCAGCATCACCGCCTCCGAAATCACGACCCCGCCGAAGGCCCGCAGATTCGAGAGCATGCGCCCCGCGTCGACTTCGAGGCCCGACAGCATCTGCGCGAGCAGCTCGACCGCGCGGCCCGCCATCATCGTCACCTCCGGCACCGCGTGCCACTCGGTCTTCCATGCACGGCCGTCACGCTCGTGGTCATGCACCAGGCTTTCGCTCACCGCAGCCGCGAGGTGGCGCACGAGGCGTGCCAGGGTTCCAAGATGCTCGGCGATTTCGGGATTGCGTTTATGCGGCATCGTGATGCTGCCGACGGCGCCGGCGACGAAGCCCTCGCGCACTTCAGCGATCTCGCTGCGCTGCAGGTTGTAGACCTCGTGCCCGATGCGGTCGGCCGTCGCGGTGATCATCGCGAGCAAGCCGCACCACTCGGCCAACACGTCGCGACTGCAAACCCAGGACACGCGAGGCGCCGACAGGCCCAGCCGCTCGGCAAACCGACGCTGCAGTTCGAGACCGCGTTCACCCAGGGACGACATGCTGCCAACACCGCCGGCCAGCTGCGCCATGCCCATTCGTGAGGCGATCTCGGCCAGTCGTTGGTCGTGGCGCTGGACCTCCGCCAGCCATACTGCGACCTTGAAGCCGAAGGTGATCGGCAAGCCCTGCTGGCCGTGCGTGCGCCCGGCCATGGGCGTATCGCGATGCCGGCGCGCCAGTGTTGCCAAGGCCTGCCCGACGCAACGCAGACCTTCCTCGATGATCCTGCGAGCGTCGCTCAGCGCCATCATCAGCCAGGTGTCCGTGACGTCTTGTACGGTGGCGCCGGCGTAGACCCACTGCGCGTCGCTCGGTGCGAGCCGCACCTGGACCGCACGGATCAGCCCTTGCATCGAATGGCCGCTCGCTTCGCGGCCCTGTCGGACCTCATCGAGGAATTCGGCGCTCACGTCGATCGTGCGGCAGCACGTCGCGATCGCCTTCCCCGCGGTCGACGGAATCACCTCGAACTCGACCTGGACCTCGGCGAGCACGGCGATGATTTCGAGCCAGGCGCAGGTTCGCCGGTCTTCCTCGAACAAGGCTTTGATCGCCCGGTGGCTCCACAGCCCACCGAAGACCACCGAGTCGATCATTGTCGAGGCGGCCATCATGCCTGCGCGAGCACGTTTCGAACCGCCGCGACTAGTTCCGTGCGTGCACGGCTCGCGCCCGCGGTGGCGGCCTGCGTCCAGGACGCTGCCCGGGACAGTTGCTCGGCGAACCCCGCGAGCATGCTCGACATCGAGGCCTCGGAGGCCGCGCCGACGCAGCGGCGCGCTTCGATGGCCGCGCGCGCATCGAGTGCGCCAGCGAGATCGCCCCGCCCGATCACGACCGGCCGACCGAGAGTCGATTCGGCAGCCGCCGCGACATCGGCAGGCGTCAGCGACGCCGGCGTCCTGTTCGTGTCGTGCAGCAGGCGCGCCAGCCGGCCGACCACGCGGTGCGCGCAGCGATAGTCGAGGTCAGCGTGGTGCACCAGCGCTTCGGCCAGATCGGTGGCCAGTGCGAAGCTGCGATCCAGCGTGCGTGCCGCGTTCTCGCGCGACACCGTGAGGCCGGCGAGCGTCGCGCGCATCAGTCCGGCGGCACCGCTCGCCAATGCCAAGGCGCGCGGCAGTTCGCCATAGGCGAACAGGCGGTTGTCCATCTGGCCGGTGGGCGTGCGGCCGGACGCCGCCAGCGCCGCCTGCTGACCGATCGCCTGGTTGGCCGCGGCACGGATGTAGGCCAGCGCGAACGGATTCTTCTTCTGCGGCATGATCTTGCTGGCGCGCGACTGCGCGTCACCCAACGCGACGACACCGAATTCGACGCTCGCCAGGACCATCAAGTCCTCGCCCAGCCGATCCAGGTTGACCAGCGTGGACACGACCACGGCCATGCCTTCGATCGGACCGTCGGCCTGCCACATGGCATCGCGCGTGTGGGTCACGAGGCCGTCGAAGCCCAGCAGCGCCGCGATGCGTGCCCGGTCAGGCGCCAGCGGCGAGCCGTTGGTGCTGCCGCAACCTGCCGGGCTCAGGTTGAATCCGGCGTGAAACGACTGCACGCGCCCGATGTCGCGAAGCACAGGCCCGACGAAGCCGAGCAGATAGTGACCGAAGGTGGTCGGCTGCCCGGCCTGCAGGTAGGTGTAGTCGGCCACCAGAACGTCCTGATGCGCGCCCGCGCAAGCGACGACTTCGAGGCCCAGGGCGACGAGTGCACCCGACAGCGCCAGCAGATGCTCGCAGACCACAAGGTGGAAGGCCGACGTCGTTGCTTCCCTGCGCGCCCGGCCGGTGCCCAGCCAGCCCGATGCCGCCGTTCGGGCGTCGAGCCAGTGCTCGCGGTTCGTGTACAGGTCGCCAAGCGAAGGGTCGAGCACGAGTGCCTGGGGACGCTCGTGCAGTTCCAGCAATGCCGCGAGCAGTTCGCGGCCGGCGCCGCGCGGTACCTTGCCTTGCTCGACGAGCGCCAGCACATAGGCGAGGTCGACGCAGCCGATGGCCTCGGCAAGCACCGTCTGCTGGCGCAATTCCTCCGCGAACGCGCTTGCCACCAGTTCGGCACCGGGCGCGCTGGCGAGCCGGGCACCGACCTCGAACACCCGCAGCCTTTGGGCGTCGGGTGCCATGGCGATGGGGTGCTCAGCACTTGCCATTCGCGGCGCTCCTCGGGCAGGCTGTGGCAAAGGCGTGAAGTGAACGCGACAGGCTGGCACGTCCGTCGATCGCGTCACCGATCAAGACCGCCTCGATCTGGTCGGACGCACACCGTCCGGACACCCTCAGCGCGTCGGCAATGGGCTTGAGGGTTTCGAAGCGCAGGCCCAGACGCAGGGCCTCCAGTGCCAGCACCCCTTCCGGGGCAATGTTGCCGAGCCCGACGTTGACGCCGAAGCGCGCGATCAGATCGGCCTGCTGGTGCTTGAGCGGGGCCTCCCAGATGACGCGGTCCTGCCGGCCGCCAAGAATGCTGGCAAAGGTTTCGACGTCGCCGGCTGCAACATTGCCGCACGCGTCGAAGATGCCGACGCCAACTCCCGACTCGCGGCCTTCGACGATGACCCAGCGGGCCCCCCAATCGAGATCTCGCTGGGCTTGCCGGGCCAACTCGGCGATCGGTGGCTGCATCGCCGGATCCTTCTTGCCGACCTCTGTGATTGCGATGAGCCCGGCTTCGAGCGCACAATCGATCGCGTGCCTGCGACGAAATGGCGACAAGTCGATGGTGCCATCGGATATCTCAACGGCATCGAACCCGATGTCGGCTGCATCCTTCATGAAGGACCGGCACGGATGCTGCAAGACGGCCGCTTCGAAGAGTGTCCCGCCGGGGCAGGACATGATCTTTCGGGCCTTCATGAGTTCCAGCTTCCGCTCGAGCACGGCCGGCCGCACGAAGACCGAAGTGCCGAAGCTCAGCTTCCATATATCGATGTACTCACCGGCCACTTCCAGGATGTCTTGCGTCGCCGCGGCCCCGAGCCCGGTATCGATCACCATCGTCGGACCGCAGCCACGCGGCGCGATGCTGCGTTGCTGGTGCAGTTCGTGTATGGCCGCGAGGTGGCGCCAGTGACTATCGAGCATCGCCTACCTCCCTCGTCAGTTGTCCCAGGGCGCGCTCGACCATCGCGAGGTCGGTACCCCAAGGCACCGTCATGACCTTTCCATCGCGCTCGATTTCGAACTCGAGCAGGCAGCACTTGACCATCGTCAATTCATCGCGTGAGCCCGCAATGCGCCTCGGACACATTTCGACCCGCGGCGGCTCGTCGCCGTAGTAGTGACGATGGAACTGCAGGCTTCGCTCGCAGCCGACGAGCACCCAGTCGCGCCGCTGCGGAGGTCGCTCGTCGAGATAGCTCACTGGTGCGTTCAGTGAATCGAGTCCTCCCGACCGGCATGGCACCAGGTACTCTTTGGCGCTATGCCGCCGAGCGAGGTCGACGATGTCGATGCGCTCGAGTTCGACGCGTATCGGGGGCAGGTCGGCATAACTCAGTACGTGCTGGACGAGATCGAACAGCTTGGCCGGCTCGGGCGGCGCGACCTCGACGATGCGCAGGACGATGGGGTCGGGCTGGTGGATGAAGTTGATGTGGTCGTACTTGCCCCACACCACCAGCGTGCGATCCGATCCAACACCGCGATGGTGGGCAAGCGATGCCAGCGCCGATCGGTTGGCGCAGTCTGTCGCCGGGTCCTTCGCGAACACGCAGGTATCGGGCAGTGCCAGGACCTCGACATCGATGATCGGCGAGAACAGGCGCTCGTCGTCCTCGCGTGCAATCGCCACGACGGCGAGGTCGCTGCGCGCGACCTCGCCGCGGTGCAGAACGATGAAGTTGGTCCGCCGGTAGGCCTCGCGGCCGAGCAGATGGGCGCGCAGGGCCGCTTCCGTCATCGGCCCGGCGTAGGGCTGCACGCTGACCTGCCGGTAGGGCAAGGGCACCACATTGCGCTGGTGTCGCATGGCCAGGACGGAAGCAGGCATCGGCGACTCCGCAATCAGAGTGACGCAACCGAGAAGCGACGTTCGAGGTCGGCCGCCCGGAGTTCTTTGCGGTGGACGCCGAGTGGGTCGAGCCTGCGGATCAACGCGACACTTTCCGCGTCGGGCAGTGGCATCGGCTCCAGACGCTCGGCGAGCCTCAGCGGGAAACCCGTATTGGCCTCGATGTCCTGAAGTTCCGTGTCCGGGAAGACGGCTCTGAGCCGCGCATGACCGTCGCTGTCAAAGTCGAACAGACCGAGTTCGGTGAGAAGCGTGTCGGGGCCGGCGCCACGGTGGCCAAGTTCGCGGCGGGAACGGCCGTCGACTGCCTTGTGCCCGAGTGTCGTGACGAAATCGCACTGCTCCACAAGGCGGAGCATCCGCTTGCCGTCCTTGCCGACGGGGCCGCGATGGGCCGGTGTCCACAGGGTGAAGTTGTCCGCATCGCAAGACAAGTTGCAGCCGCCGCCACCGCCCGGAAGCTTGAGGCGCAGACGGTCTTCACCGAGTCGCGTCACGTTGGCGTTGCCCCAGCGATCGATCTGCAGGCCGGAAAGGAACATCCGGCTCATTCGGCCTGACGCGGCCAGGTCAAAGAGTTCCTCGATGTCGATGGCGCACTCGGCACCGCGGTCGAGGGCCCAGTCGTTCGATGTCGGCGTGAGGAAGGTGAGTTCCGGGTTCAGGCCATAGGTCGCGCCCGCCACGAAGACCAACTCGGGTGCATGCGTTCGTTTGGCAAGATGAAGCGCCAGCTGAACCAGGGGTGACCCGAAACCATGAAAGACGAGATCCCCATTCCCGACGGTACTCGCGAGATTGAAGATCATCACCTCCCCAACACTGCAAGTCTTGTTCATGCGGACTCCTCGCGGTAGAGGTTCATCCAAGACTCCGTGCCTTCGCCCCACGAGCCGAGACGCGATCGAAGCGCGCTGCCACCGATGCGCTCCAGATAGTCGTGGTGGTCTGGGCACCCGTACACAAACGGATCCAGGTATCGGGTCTTGAAGTCCTGCGGCCCCGCGCTTGCAGCGGCGTAGTAGGTCGCCGTATGAGGGCGGTCGTAGGCGTACATCGGATAGCACGCGGTGGGATGTGCTCCGAACGGAACTTCAGCGATGGCCACGACATAGAAGTAGGGAACGTTCGCGCCTCCAAGTGCACGCAGCTCGTCGTTCGAGACGATGCGTTCTACGGTCGCGACGACCTTCTTGGAGGCGCGGGCCGCGAGGATGTCAGCGACCGGCGGCCCCTCGATGCGCAGATTCCCATGTGCGTCACCGTACTGGGCGTGGATCAGTGCAACGTCCGGCTGCAAGGCGGGAACCAAGATCAGTTCCTCGCCGGTGAAGGGGCAGGAGATCCGCTTGTACTCCGGGTGCATGCCCTCGAAGCTCGTGCCTCTCACGGACCTCACGGGGAGAAACGGCAAGCCGTAGGCGGCTGCACGCAACTGCTGCACGACCGTATAGCAACAACTGTCGTCGACCTCGATCGCGCCAGATTCGCAGCCGCGCCGATAGTTGGGCGCCATGCCGAAGTCCTGCTCGAACCCGACGTAGCTCTCAGCCGACCGCGCTACGGCGCCTGCGCCGCACATCAAGTCGATGTCGATACCATGCGCCGACCCCACGACCTTCAGGCCACGGCGTCCAGCCCGGATGAGCTCGCGTAGAAGAGCCATGGGCTCGCGCGACGACAAACCGCCTCCAACCACCACGCAGTCACCGTCCTTCACATGCGTGGCAAGTTCGGCCAGACTGGCCCGTTTGTCGCGCTGGGCAAATACCGCGCTCATGCCGATGTCATCCCACCATCCACGGCCAGGTTCGATCCGACGCAGAAGCTGGCCGCATCGGAGAGGAGGAAGACAACCGCTTCGGCGATCTCGCCCGGCTTGCCGAAGCGGCCGATCGGATACTTTGCGAGCCGCTTGTTCATGGTTTCCTCGCTCGTGTCGCTTCCCAGCAGCGACTTGCCCATCGCCGTTTCCGCGATCGTTCCGGGGGACACGCAATTGACTCTCACCCCCAGCTTCGAATAGTCGATGGCCATCTGACGCGTCAGATTGACGATCGCGCCTTTGGCTGCGCAGTAGGCCGCCATGCCGGGGATGCCGACCATGCCGGCCACCGAGCCAACATTGACGATTGCGCCGCGGCCCTTGGCGATCATCTGCGGCAGCACGGCGCGCGACGCGAGGAACGTGCCCGTCACATTCACGTCCCAGATGCGATGCCAGCTTTCGACGGTGCTCTCGTGGACCGTGCCGAACCCGGCAATGCCCGCGTTGTTGAACAACCCGTCGATGGTCCCGAGCGCATCGACCGCAGCAGCCACGGCACGATCCAGGCTTTGCGCGTCGGTGACGTCGGCCGCCACGCCGAAGGCTTTGCCGCCCTCCTTGCGCAGTTCTTCAGCCGCACGTTCAGCGACCGCTCCGTCCAGGTCGAGCAGCGCCACTGCCGCCCCCTCCTGAATCAACCGGCGCGCCGTCGTCAGCCCGATGCCCGCTCCACCCCCGGTGATGACCACCGTTCGTCCAGTCATGCGTCCTGCCATCTGTCTCTCCTTCGGTACAAAATTCAAAAATTGAGGTTCGCTCATGCGACGCGGCCAATACCGCGAACAAGCGGAGCCGATGAAATTGAAGTGATGCGCTGCCTGACCGACAGCGGGAGCGTCCCGTGCCACACGCCGTAGATCGGCGCTTGCCGTCGACGGAACCTCCCGTGCTTTGCGCTGCTGCTCATGACATGCTCAAGCCTGACTTCGCGTTCGGTGCGCAGCACAGACAGGCGCTGCGGTACGCCCGTTGCTCCCACGGATGCGCCAAGACCGGAGCGCCTGGCTTGAGCACAACCTGGTCGCTCCCACACTCGGAACACTCCCAGACCGCAGGGGGCCGCGTCCCTTCGAGCACCATGCTGCAGTACTCGTGTCCGCAATTCGGGCAAGCCAAGGCGTAGACAGGCATCCGGCCCTCCTCTGGTCGGGGTACGTTCACGAATGAGGACGGAAGGCGTCGGACGCCTTCCGCGGACCGTCAGGCGGCTTTCTTCTGCTGCTCAGCCAGCTCGGCACGCACGATCTTGGTTCCTTCGACCAGGGCGTGAATCTTGTCGATGGCGATGTAGCGCTGCAGAAGGATCAGGCCGCAGTCGGTCGTCACACCGAGGCGGTCGGCGGGCACGAACTCCAGCAGCCGACGGATCCGCGACGCCACCTCTTCGGCCGTCTCGGTGATCGTGCTCTTCACGTCGATCACGCCGGCCCAGAAGTCCACGTTGGGCGGCAGCGGATACTGCTTCATGATGTCCAGACCCGACAGGTCGTCCGCACGGCGCCCGCAGCTCTCGAGGTTCAGGACGCTGATGTTCGCCTGGTAGGCCTTCGGAATGATGGACGCGGTGGCCGACGGCGCTTGACCGACGCGCTTCGTGAGGTCGAACACTTCACCGGACTCGGCGGTTGCGTCGGGCACGTACGCGGGCGTGCCGCCCCAATTGCCCCAACACACGTGCACGATGATCTTCGCCTTGTTGATTCCCTCGACTGCACGGTTGAACGCCTCGATCGCATAGTCCTCGAAGAAGTACGGCCAGGTGAATTCGTCAAGCTGGATGAAGTCGGCGCCGATGGCCTCGACTTCCTTCAGGTCCTCGTTGATCGCAGCAGCGATGGCCATCGCACGCTCGCGACTGGACTTGTAGAACAGATCGTTGGTGCACTGCGCCAGCACCTGCACGCCCGTGTACTGGATCTTGATCGGCTTCTTGGTCGCCTTGCGCAGCGCCTTGGCCTGCTCGACCATCAGCGCGCCGTACCTCTTGATCTCCTTGGTCACCGTACCCGAGTGCAGGCGGCTGTAGATCGGGAACCCGAGGTGGCCACCTTTGAGGTCGTAGCCCAGGCGATGGAGGTAGTGGTAGACCGCCACGTCAGCGTAGTTGTCGCCCTGGACGCGACCATCCGAAATGATGTCCAGCCCAGCCTGCTCCTGGTCTCGAGCCATCGCCCCGATCACATCCTCGAGCGCCTCTTGCCACATCGAGTCCGGCGGTTGCATGTCACCGGTGAAGTGGCGCGCGAACTGCGAGTCCCACCAGCGCGGGTTGGGGTAGTTGCCCACCATGCTGGTGGGGATCAGTACGTTCTGGCTTCCGATCTGCATTTGGTGAACTCCTGAGTGCGTCGCCGCCACATTGGCGCGTTTGGATTGGAATGTGAAAAAGAAACTATGTAGCATTCTGCCGATATGCACCACACTTCCAGTGAAGTGCATGTGCATGATATGTCTTACCTATCCATACGCTACTATCGTAAACACTCATGTGCCGGCCGCACCACGGGATATGCCAGCTCCCACCCAATGAGCGCCCTCGCGTACAGGTAGGCGTCCCGTTGCTTGTCGCTCATTGCGTCCAGATCGACTCGCCCTGCTTCATCACACGGAAAGGCGAACCCACTGCCGCGAAAGAGCGAGAGAAAGCTCAGTTGGTAGCGACTCCGGGTCAGACCAACGATCGACTGGGCGCTCATGACTTGCCTCCTTGCACTCAACCCCAGGACAAACCCTCTCGCCTGCTCGCGCGACGGGTCATCTTGCCCAGGTTGCGACACGCCTTGCGCATCCAACCCTCCATGCAATAATAGTCCATACATATACATACTTGATCATCGAAAACCCGAAGCTCACCTCCTCTTCAGCCCGAGCATTGGTCACCCGACGTGCGTGATCGTCGGGCTTCACTGGCAGTGGCGGGCTCGATGCCCCGCGACTGCAGCATCTTGGGCAAGCGTCGAGTCGGAGCCCCCAGGCTGACTCGATGAAGGTGGCGCAGATTGTGGTAGTATGGCTACGTCAACGAAGGGCGATCGCCCTGACGTAGCAGGCTTCTCGGACTCGGAGGATTCATTTTGGAGAAGGATCGATTGCTCACAATCGAGGAGGCGGCCCAATACCTGAACATCAGCAAGACGACGCTTCGCCGATGGACCAAGGTGGGCACACTCCGCTGTTCACGCATCGGTGTGAAGGGTGAGCGGCGATTCCTCCAGAAGGATCTCGACGCCTGTGTGAGCAGCGACGACGTGAGCGTCGTGCCCCCTGATACGCCAGCAGGATCGACTGACCCGGTGACGGTGCTCGCCGAAGCTGCCTCACGAGGAGTGCCGCGGCACGTATGTCTGCACTACCGCGATGCGGACGAACTGTGGCGGCTCTTTCGGCCGTTTGTCCTGGAGCAGTTGCGCCAACGGGCACCGATCCTCTACATCCATGAGGAGAACGGGCGCGACGCTGTCATGTCCCGGATTCGCTCGGAAGGGTACGACCCCGAAGAGTTGTGCAATGCGGGCCTGCTTCGATTGCTCGAACCGTCCGACGGGTACTTGCGCGCCGGCACTTTCGTCCCTGACCGCATGGTTGACTTCATGGAAGCGGCCATCCTGGCATTCCGCGCGTCCGGCCACGAGAAGGTGCTGATCTCCGGCGAGATGAGCTGGTACCTGAAGGGAACGCCGGGCACCGAGCGGATGATCGAATATGAGGCCCTTCTCAACAAGTTGCTCGCCCGTCACCCGGAGGTGACGATCGTTTGCCACTACGACACACATCGAATGGACGGAGCGGTGACTCTCGGAGCGCTGTGCAGCCACACGCATGTGCAGCTCAATGACCGATTGGTTCAAGGCTTCTTTGTGGCGGCCTGACGCGACAGCGTTGCGCGAGTTGCACGTGTGAAGTAACCCTGGCTTCGCGTGCTGCGCGAGGGAGGCCGCTCAAGCGTCACCTGCCGTCACGTCAAAGGGTGGCTCGGCAATCAGCCTGGGGGACCTCGCCTATACAGCCGCCGTCATGCCGAGAGAGATGTTCTGGAGCTTGTAGCGCCACACCTGAGTCGGTACCTTCGAGGCTGCGCTTGCCACCCATCGTCGTGAGCGCACGGTGATCACACCTTGACGCTGCATCAATCGGCAGCCAGTGCGTGGATGATCGGGCAATTACCCTTCGTCGCGCCCGTATCGCACTGGCGCAGCAGTGCCGTCAGCGCCCTGCGCACTGCCCTCAGATCGGCGAGCTTGCCCTCGATGACTTGCAGCTTGCGCGCGGCCAAGTCACGCGTTTGCGCGCATGCACGGGCCTCGTCGAGTTCGAGCAGGCTGCCGACTTCGTCCAGGGTGAAGCCCAGCACTTGCGCCCGCTTGATGAAGCGCACTCGCTTGACGGCAGCCGCTGGATAGCGGCGATGCCCGTTGATCGGTTTCTCCGGCTCGGGCATCAATGCCCGGCGCTGGTAGTAGCGGATCGTCTCGACGTTCACGCCGGCCTCGTCAGCCAGACGCCCTATCGTCAGCTCGGTCATGCTCTGAACCCCTTGACTCCGTACCATGGTACGGACTCTAGACTGTCCCACATCGAATCGGTTCACCGACGCGCATGTCAACGTTCAAGGTCAAGGGCTCGCTGGTCGCCGGGGTGCTGGCTGCCATCGGCGCGTCGGCGTGCTGCGTCGGCCCGCTCGTGCTGCTGACGCTGGGTATCGGCGGTGCCTGGATCGCCAACCTCACCGCCCTGGAGCCGCTGCGGCCCTGGTTCATCGCGGCGACGCTTTTGTTCCTGGGTCTGGCGTTCCGGCGGCTGTACCTGCAGCCGCCGGTCTGCGAACCCGGTGCCATGTGCGCAGAACCCATCGTCCTCGAGCGCCAGCGGCAGGTCCTCTGGATCGTCGCCCTGGCGCTCCTCGCGTTGTTGTCGGTGCCCTGGTTGGCGCCGTTCTTCCTCTGAAGAGACCTCTCATGCGCAACTCGCTTGCCGCTTTGCTGGCCGCACTGATACCGCTCGCCACACTCGCCGCAACGCCGCAGACCACTGTGCTTGATGTGCAGAACATGACCTGCAACCTGTGCCCGGTCACGGTCAGGAAGTCCCTGGAGAAGGTGACCGGCGTCAGTCAGGCGCGGGTCGACTTCGAGCGGAAGACGGCGACCGTGACCTTCGATGCCGACAAGACCAGCATTACGGCACTGGTCAAGGCCACGACCGACGCCGGCTACCCCTCGGCGGTTCACAAGTGACGACCGATGCTCCCACGCTGGAGTCGGTACTGACGTGCCCGCAGTGCGGTCATGCCAAGCGCGAAGTCATGCCAACCGACGCTTGTCAATTCTTCCATGAGTGCGAGGCCTGCAAGGCGGTGCTGCGCCCGATGGCAGGCGACTGCTGCGTGTTCTGTTCGTACGGTTCGGTCAAGTGCCCGCCCGTGCAGATGCAGCGGCGCTGCTCAAGCTGCAGTGCGTAGTGGCCGCCCAAGGTGAGGCAGCAGGCCGTTGATGGCTAGCAGCTGACACTCGCCGATCAGTCCCGGGCACAGCACCCAGTCTTGAGCCGTCGGTGGAGCTGCGAGACTGAACAGCCGCTCCTGGCCGTCAACGTGAGGTGACGAGAGTCCGGCTACGTTGCTCGGCCATCAAAACGATCGGGCACTGACTGCGCCGCATCAGCGCACAAGCTTCAGCACTGCCCAGCCCCCATCTCCTGCAAGACGTACAAGGCCCGAGTTGCCGTCAGCGGCCGCGTCCGGTCCGTGCAGTCGCGCCAAGAAGCGCGTTTTCTCTCCTGCGTGCTAGTCCGAATGGCGCAAGTTCACCGGCAAGCCTGCCGCTGGCGCTTCACTGGAGCCGACTAGGCTTCCAGCCGTTACGTCAACTGATTCATCGACAGACGAAATCCACCACGACACGTCAACATGTCTACCCTCCTTCGCCTTGTAGCCGCTGCGATCCACTGCATTCTGTTGCTGCCGGCAACAGGGCTCTGTCATGAGTCACCAGCGCGCAGCGCCGCAAACGCCCTGCCGTCGACCATTCCCGCATCGATCGCCGTCCGCGGACGATTGAGTTCTCCCCCAGCCGGCGTCAGCGAACTCAAGTTCGGTGACATGGTCAAGATGCCGGTCGGCCCCAAGGGCCTCGAGCCGACGGAGCGGCTGCTCAGCCTGGACGGCAAGCGGGTTCGGATGGTGGGTTACATGGTGAAGCAGGAGGTTGCCACCCCCGGCATGTTCATCCTGGCCCACACGCCGCTGGCCTTGGGCGATGAAGACGAAAGCCTGTCGGACGACCTGCCGGCAACGGCCGTCTTCGTGCATCTGCAAGGCCAGGGCACGAGCGCCGCGGTGCCGTACGTGCCCGGCCTGATCCAGCTGACCGGCGTATTGAACGTGGGTGCGCAGGACGAACTCGACGGTCACGTCTCGTCCTACCGCCTGCTGCTCGATGCGGTACCGACAAAAGCCCTCGTGGCGATGAACAGCCCCGCAGCAGCCGCGCCGCACGCACCGGCGCGCAAGGCCGATCGCAAGCAGACGCCCTAGACCGCAGGGCACCGAGTCCGACCGCCAACAACAACCCAACCTTCCCCTGGAGAGAGCCCATGCATTCCAAACGCTTCGCGCTTCGCTGCGCCCCGGTCGCCTTCGCGGCCGCCTTGCTCGCCGCTTCACTCGGTGCCGCGGCCGCCCCGGCCATCTCGCGCCTGACGCCGCCGAGCAATCCGGTCGTCGCCGGCGCCGCCACGCTGGCGCGCTTCCTGCCCGGGCAGAGGTTCGATCTGCAGGTGACCGCCCAGCCGGGCGGGGCCGGCAACACCATCACCCAGGTCGAGTTCAAGATCGACGGTGCATCGGTGGCCACCGTCAGCGCGACCGGCTCCAATGCGGCCAATACCAGCATCGTCACCACCGGCCTCGTCGCCGGCCTGGCCGCCAACAGCGCGGTTGTTTCGGTGCGCGGCTATTCGAACCTCACACCCGGTCTTCACACACTGACGGCGATCGCCAGCGAGAGCGACGGCTCGACCAGCACCAAGGCAGGCAACTTCGAGGTGGTGGGCATCACCGCCCAGGGCCGCACGGCCAAGAACGTCATCGTCATGCTGGGCGACGGCATGGGCGCGGCTCACCGCACCGCCGGCCGCATCATGGCCAAGGGCTACCTGCAGGGCAAGGCGCAAGGCCGTCTCGCGATGGACACCTTCCCGTTCACCGGCATGGTGATGACCTCGTCGCTCGATTCCATCGTCACGGACTCCGCCCCGGGCATGGCCAACTACGTCAACGGCAACAAGGCCAACAACAACCAGGAAGGCGTGTTCCCCGACGACACCACGGCGACCTTCGACAACCCGCGCGTCGAGTACCTGTCGGAGTTCCTGCACCGCGGCAAGGGCACGTCGCTGGGCATCGTGACCACGGCCGACGTGTTCGACGCCACGCCGGCCGCCAACGCGGTCCACACGTCCGCCCGCGGCAACGGCACCGGCATCGTCGACCAGTATCTCGACGACCGGGGCCTGACCGGCCTGTCGGTGCTGCTCGGCGGCGGGCGCAAGTGGTTCATCCCGAAGAACGCAGCCACCCCACCGTTCGCGACCCCGGTCGTGACAGGCAACGGCTCGGCTCGCGCGACCGCCTCCGACTACGTGCTCCCGAGCGACATCGTGGCCGGCTGGGGCGCCGCCCCGGGGGCGATCGACAACAACCGCGACCTCATCGCAGACTTCCAGGGGGCCGGCTTCACGTACGCGCCAGACAACGCCACGCTGCAGTCCAGCGCCGCCGGTGCGAACAAGCTCCTGGGCCTGTTCAGCATGTCCAACATGAACGTCTCGTTCGACAAGATCAACGGCCGGCGCGCCGCCAGCACCGTGGTCAACGACTACGGCTTCCCCGACCAGCCCATGCTCGACGAGATGACCGATGCGGCGCTCGGCGTGCTGTCCAAGAACCCGAACGGCTTCGTGCTGATGGTCGAAGGCGCCTCCATCGACAAGCAGGCGCACCTGATGGACTCCGACCGCTGGATCCTCGAGGTGCTGGAGTTCGACCGCGCCGTCAAGAAGGCGCAGGACTTCGCCGCCGCGAACCCGGACACGCTGGTCATCGTCACGGCCGACCACGAGTGCTCGGGCGCGGCCATCATCGGCGCCTCGCTGCTGACCAACGCCGCCCTGCAGGCCCAGACCACTGGCACGCACACCACCGCGACGCAGCGCGACAACGTGGTCGGCATCTACGAAGCGGCCAAGTTCCCGGCCTACTCGATTGCCGCCGACGGCTACCCGGTCACGACCGACGTCGACAACAAGATGCTGATCGGATACGGCGCCAACGCGGACCGCTACGAGACCTGGCTTGCCAATGCGCAGCCGACGCAGGACTCACAGCAGCCCTATGTCGGCCAGCCGCCGCTCAACGCCTACCCCAACCTGACCACCAACCCGGCCACAACGCGCAACAGCGCCACCGGCCTGTTGATCACGGGCCAGGTGAGCGGCACGCAGGCGGTGCACACCGCCACCGACATCCCGCTGTCGGCCTACGGGCGCGGCTCGTCGCTGTTCACCGGAGTGATGGACAACACCGACGTGTTCTTCAAGCTCGGACAGGCTGCGGTCGGCGGCGCGAAATAACCAGCACAGACGGAGTGAACGACATGACTCGACTTGCCATCGCCTCGCGGCACGCCCTCTGGGCGGCTGCGTTCTGCATCGCGGCAGCCGTCGCGCCGCAGGCCCGCGCCGACATCACCTACAGCTTCAACTTCGACGCCGTGGCGTCCGGCACGAACGCGAACCATGCCATCGGCGGGGCCTTCCCCGCGGTGAGCTTCGCCTACGGCCAGTACGTGCCGCGCCTGGACACCTTCGGCGACCCGATCCCCGGGAGCGACCACTGGGAGGCCTATGAAGCGCCGGACGACCGCGTGAACGTCGTCGACGCAGCGCCCTACGGCCGCGGCACCACCAACAAGCTCGACGGCCTGACCGGCCCGGTGCTGCTCAAGTTCTCGGCGCCCGTCACACTGTCGGCCTTCTCGATGAAGCTCGACGACAGCACGTTCGGCAACCTCGGAACGCAGTACCTGCTGTTCCTCGACGCCGCCGGCGACGTGCTCGGCCAGTACGGCTTCACGCAGTACGGACAGGCCGGCACGACGGTCAGCTACGCCGGTGTGATCGCCAATGCCAGCGCGGTGCTGCTGCCCAGCGGCAAGCTGTACGACGACCTGAGCGTCAGCGCCGTGCCGCTGCCCTTGCCGCTGGCGCTGTTCCCGGCCGGCGCGTTCATCTTCGGCGTCGTCTCGCGCCGCCGCAAGTCCGCTTGAACGCACGCCGTGCAGGAGGGCCGGCAGCCGCACGGCTGCCGGCCCTCCTGGCCGTCGGGCTGCTGGCCATGCCGGCGGCGCCGCACGCCGAGATCTACGTCTACGACGCCAGCGCGTCCGGGGTGCTCATCACCAACCGGCCACGCGAGCAGTGGGTGCCATCGAGCGTGCATCCCGAAGGCGGCAAATCCTTGCCCGCCGATGCGCGCGTGACGGTCGCGCCGCTGCCTGCGAGGGCGCGCGCTTCGAGCACCGCTCCCGCGGCGGTGAGTCAAGGCATGGCGGTGTCGGTGGTGCAGAGTGCGGGCAATGAGGAGGCCCGCGAAACCGAAACGCTCGCCCAGCGCGTCAGGCGGCGCGAAGACTGACCGGCGGCAACCACCATGTACGCGTCCGTCCAGACGGCTCGAAGCATCGCCATCCTGCTGGTGGTCCTGTTTCACTGCAGCGCGGTGTTCGCTCTGCCCAAATACTTCGGGATCGATCCTCTGCGCGGCTGTGCGTCGTTCGGTTATGCCGGCGTCGACTTGTTCTTCGTCATCAGCGGCTTCGTCATTGCGCATGCGCACGCAAGCGACTTCGGACAACCGGCACGCGCGCCGTCATACGCAATAAAGCGCGTGCTTCGCATCTATCCGATCTATTGGCTGGTACTGGCGTGCGTCGCGACTGCGCTCGTTGCCACCCACGCATTCGGAAGCGCCATGCCCCTGGATGCCGCCACGCTGGTCAAGACGGTGGCGCTCTTGCCTCAAGACCCGAACCATGTCGGAGGGACGGGAGCGCCGCTCCTCATCGTGGCGTGGACACTTCAGCACGAAGTCTTCTTTTACCTGGTGGTGCTGCTCTTCATCGTTTCCCGTCACCTCGGAGCCGTGACCCTCATGCTGATCAGCGGCTATGGCCTGAGTCATCCGCAAGATCACCTTGCCGCTTTCATGCTGGACCCGCTGAACCTCGAGTTTCTGATGGGCTTCGCCGTCTGGCATCTCGCAAGATCGGCGATCAGACCCGTTGCCTGCACCTTGCTGACGACGGGCGGCGTGATCGGCTTCGTCGTCGTCGCCGTCCTGGATGTGGGGGGCACCGGCTTGGGCGGCACCCCGTGCGAGCTCGGCTACGGCGTGAGTTCTGCCGTCGGCTTGCTGGGTGCAATCGCCATGGAGCGGCAAGGCTGGAGGCCGGCGTCGCGGATCTTCGACGAGGTCGGGGCCGCTTCGTATTCCATCTACCTGATTCACCTGCCGTTGATCAGCGTGATATGCAAACTGCTGAGCAAGGCTCGTACGCCCGATCCAGCGCTGCGAGGCCTGCTGTACTGCGTCGTCTTTTTGGGTGCCACCTGCTGCGCAATCGCGTTCTATCGTTATGTCGAGGCGCCTTTGCTGGCCTTCCTGCGCAGCCGGCTGACGACATCGAACGACCGATCCACCGCATGGCTGCGCGGCGCCGGCGTCAGGGCATCCTGATCGATCGCGCCGGGCACGCCGGCGCAGCCGGCCGTCCGCTCAGATCAGGCGCTTGAAAGTGAAATCGATCGTCAGGCCGCCGTCGGCCGGTGGCGACGCTTTTTCGCCGACGATTTCGAGACGCCCTTCTTTCGCGTAGCCGCGCATCTCGCGGGCGACCGAGTCGTAGACGAAGCGGTTCTCGAGCACCGTCCCGCCGCGCGGCAGGGATTGGAGCGTCCCGACGGGCGACTCCAGCAGCAGTTGCAAGGCAATTGATGGCATGGGGACCTCCGTCCGACAAACAAGGCGCAAGCATAGCGGATCGCTCGTTCGGACCCCCGGCCCGACCGCTAGCTGCCCGGCTCAGCGCGTTCGGCCACCGACCCGAAAATGACCAGCAAGTGATCGCCGAACATGCCTGCGCAGCCCAGCTGCGTCCACGGGCCGGCACGGCGTGTCACGGTGGGCAGGTGGCACCACAGCGTGCGTTCGGCCATGGACAGCACGACCTGCACGCCGAGCTTCAACCACTGCCCGCAGCGCGCCTGCCAGTGCACCGCAGCGCCAGCCGTGTGCCGCAGTGAATCCTGGTAGTCCAGCACGGCCAGCCCGCCTTGGCGCGCCGCGAATTCGCACCACGGTCGCGAGATGAAGCTGATGTGCTCGAAGTTGTGGCTGTAGTAATAGCCCGGACCGAGCAGGCGCCACGCGCGCGAGCTGGCGTCGCCGGTCGCGATGATCAACACACCTTGCGGCGTCAGGTGCTCCGACAACTGCCGCACGAAAGCCAGCGGATCCGGCACATGCTCGATCACGTCGATCGCGGTGATGGCATCGAAGCGCCCGGCCGTGGCTTCCAGATCGCCGAACGACGCGCCGAGAATGCGCACGCCATGGCCTTGCGCCTCGCTGCGCGCGTCCACCGACGGTTCGATGCCGAACTTGTCGAAGGCGTCGCCGAGCGACCCCAGCAGCGAGCCCTGGAAGCAGCCGATGTCGAGCACCCGCCCGCCCGCGGGGAAACGCGCGCGGATCAGATCGGCAACGCGCCGCTGGTCCGGCCGCAGTTCGGGGCTGGACCAGCGCCCTGCAACGCCGGCATAGAGCGCGCCGTACTCCTGCGGCGCCAGGATCGGATGGCGCATGCGAAGTTCGCAGCGCTTGCAACGGTACAGCCAGCCCCCGGATCGCGGTGGGATCAGCGCCGTGCCGGCAAACGACCGGCCGCGCGGCAACCGCCCGATGGACACCAGACCCGCGCTGCCGCACGAACGGCAACGCAATGCATCAGCGTGTGCAGGCATGGCCGCTACCAGCCCATGTCCCGGATCCGCTGGGCAACTTCTCTCGCCACGATGCCGTAGCCGGCGTCGTTCAAGTGAATGGGATCGTTGGGCGCGCGCAGCGAGGCGGGCACCGTGTCGCCGTTGTGGTCCAGCACGTCCTGGGGACTGTCGGCGTTGTAGTCGTTGACCAAGGGCGTTCGCACGTCGACATACCGAGTGCCGTACACGCTTGCAAGCTGTGCGTTGGTGACCGTGACGACCGCGTTGTAGCCAGGGGTTCCCGTCGTTTCACCGGCACCGTTGGGCACCGAGACCACCAGGTAGCGGCTGTGCGGCATGGCCGCGACGAAGCGCGCGATGTTGTCGACGGTCTGCTGATCCGGGTTGTTGCGGCCCATCCACAGCACCTGGATGCGCTGGTCGTTGGCGATGGTCGACGTCTGTGTGAGCTCGCTCTGCGCGGGGCAGGAAACGGCAGGCCCGGCAGTGGTGCGCGAGAAGGTGTAGCGGTTCACGTCGTTGGGCGTCCCGCTGTCCCGCGTGACGGTGCCGTCGACACCGCAGAGCGAGCCTCGGACCGGATTGCCGCCCTGCGCCGTCAGCGGGTTGCCCGACTGCTGAAGAACCGCCACGCTGCCGCTGGCCGGAATGCTGTCGCCGGCCAGCGTCAGCAGGAAGGGCAGCACGCCGGCGCGCAGCCCGATCTCCACCGAGGTCTGGCCGCCCACGCCGTAGTTCGAAAAGCTGCGCTGCAGCGACTGCGCGACGAGGTAGGGAAAGGTGTGGGTCGGATAGGCCGTCGAGCCGGCACCCGCGGTGAGCGAATCGCCCCAGAACGTGATGTTCTGGGGCAGCGATTCACCCGCCGCGGTGGCCGCGTCGATGGCGTTCGCGGCCGCGTCGCGTGCCGCCTGGGCTGCTGCCGATGCGGCGTCGGCGACGGCAGCGGGGCTCGATACCGCGGCGGCGCTCGCTGCCGCCGCCGCGCTCACCGCGCCGCGCGCCGCGGCCGACGCCGCATCGGCTGCGGCCAGTGCGCTGTCGGCCGCGGCGCTCTGCGTGCTGCGCGCGCCGTCTCGCTGGGCCAGGCGGTCGATCGCGCCACGCGCTGCGTCCACGGCCTGGCGTGCCGCGCCTGCCGCCGCCTCGGCGGCCCTCGAGGCGGCCGAGGCGGCGAAGTTCAATGCCTCGGTCACCGCCTCGATGGCAGACACGCTCGAGCCCGTCTGCGCCAGCGCTTGCAGGCCCCAGCCCGTGGACTGCGCGACCTGCGTCGCGACCGAAGCGGTTGCCGTGCCGGCCTGTGCCGCAGCCGCCGAGGTTCGGGTCGCCGCGTCGTACACGGCGGCGGGCGTGGCGGCCGCCGTGGCATCGGCGGCGGCACTGCCGGCCGCACTGGCGGCGGCGCTGGCCTCGCTCGCTCCTTGCGTCGCCAGTGCGGCCGCCAACGCGGTCGCGCGGACCTGTTCGGAGTACACCTCGGGCGCCGCCCCCGACGAACCACCGCCGCCGCAAGCGCCGAGAACACTCAAAGCACACACGGCCATGCCGACCCAGGACAACTGCTTCAAGATTTTCCCCCGATGAATGGCGACGGACGACGCAGCACCGGCCGACCGGGTGTGCCGGCCTGCCCCGCTCCACGCGGCACCCGCCGCGGGCGATCGAATTCCCCGGCCAGGATCAGCAGCGTTCCCGCCGTCAATGCAATGCGCAGCCGGTGTTCCCCCAGGAACGGGCTCATGAACAGATGCCAGGCACCGGTCAGGCTCATGTAGACGAGCAGGCCCGACAGGCCATCGACGGCGCGGCGCAACAGCACGAAGCCGAGCTGCCGGTACAGCGCATGACCCAGCGCCAGGAAGAACACCGCGCCCAGCAGTCCGCCCTCGTACCAGGATTGCAGGATCTGCGAGTGCGGGCTGAAGCCACGGCCACGGATCGGTGCCGCGGCGGCGTTGCCCAGCTCGCGCAGCATGATGTCTTCCTGCTCCCGCGAGATTTCCTTGTTGTCGCTCCACGAGCCGTAGCCGATGAGCGGCGATTCGGCGATGGCCTTGAGCCCGAGCGTGAAGCTGAGGTAGCGCCCGAGGCTGGAGTGGTCTCGCCGGTGGCCGAACTCGTCCTGCGTCAGCGCGAAGCCCACCGCCACCGCCAGGGCGCCCAGCGAGAGCGGCAAGGCCACGCGCCGCAGCGTCGAGCCCCAGGCGGAGAACCCCGGCCGGCCCGTGTTGGCCCACAGCAAGGCCGCCACGACCAGCGTGATCACCGGCTCGGCCCGCGCGTCGAAGACGATGCCCACCGCCGAGACGCCGAGCAGCCCCGCGACCAGCAGCGGCTTGGACAGCAAGTACCCCGCGCACAACACCAGCAGCGTCACGGGCGTGGCATAGCCGATCTTCCAGTGGCTGAGCGGCGTGGCCTCGACGAAGACCAGGTAGAACAGGCCGCCCACCCCCATGCCGAGCGAGAGCCACCACAGGTTGCGCCTGTCGCTGGCCACCAGCACCATCACGCAGACCATGTCGCTGATGAGCATCGCGATGCGGCCCCAGCCGCGCAGGTACTGGTTCTCGGCCGTGCCGCGGATGGTGTCCGTCAGCATGTAGCCGCACAGCATGATGACGGCGGAGCCGAGCAGGGCCCAGAACATGGGGCGCCCGAAGGCCTGCGTGCCGCGGGCGGCCATCAGCGCCACCAGGGCCACGGGAATCAGCAGCACCTCGGTGAGAAACAACTGGCCGATGACGTCGGCCGAGAACTCGGCGAAGAAGCCCGCTGCCAGCGCCAACAGGCCGATCCCGGTGAGCTCGATGCCCGCCGGCCGTGCCGGCCCGAAGCGCGGTGCCGGGCGCGGCTCGCCGGCATGGGCGCGAGGCGCAGAGGTTCGCAAGGCAGCCGTGCGCATCGAGGCCCCGGCTCAGGCGAGCGCCGCGCGCGGCGCGATCGGGCCCAGCACCTGCTGCCGGAACACGAACATGTACGGCAGCACCACGATCACGAGGAAGGCCGCCACCGAAGCCAGCGGCACGCCGCTGACGCCCCACCGCGCCACGGCCGCGAACTTCAGCGGCACGAGCACGGCCACCAGCGCCGACATGACCACGATCTGCGCGCGGATGACCGAAGTGCCGTTGAGGTACATCGCGAACGCATTGCTGGTCGCATCGATCACCACCCACACGGCCATGCCGAGCACCAGCGCCACGGGGGGGTCGACCTGCTGGTGCGTCCAGTGCCTGATCAGCGGCTCATGGAAGGCGAGCAGCAGCGCGCTGCCGGCGGCGGCGAGTGCGCACGAGCCGAACACCGAGCGCCGCAGCGTGCGACGGATGAAGCGGGTGTCGCCCTGGGCCATCGCGTCGGCATAGGCCGGCCACAACGGCGCGTTGAGCACCGCCAGCGGCTGGTACACCAGCTGGAACAGGCGTTGCGTCACGGCGAAGGTCGCCACGCTCGCCGGCCCCAGCGTCAGCGAGAGGATGGCGTTGTCCATGCCGCCCATCACGGCCACGGCCGCCTGCAGCACGAAGAAGAGTCCGCCCCGCTTCGCCAGGCGCAGCGCCAGCGGCCTGGCCTCTTCCCAGGCGGGCCGGGCCATGCCGGCGAGATGCGGCCGCAGCACCAGCAGCAGGGCGAGCGATCCGACGACGGGGATGCCGTAGCTCGCCAGCAGCAAGACGGGAATCGATGCCTGCAGCAAGGCGGCCAGCACCAGCGCGCCGAGTGCCAGCACCGCAGCGACGCCGTTGACCGCGTGCACCCAGTAGGGCTGCTGCATGCCGGTGACGATCTTCTGCAGGCCCTGCAAGGGCATGCTCAGGCCGAAGAGAACCGCGAAGGTGACGGCCGTGTCGCGGATCTCGGGGTGGAGCGCCGCGCCGGCGCCGGCGAACAGCGCCGAGGGCGGCACGAGCCAGGCCAGGCACAGCAGCGACAGTGCGGCGCCGAGACCGATCAATCCCAGCACGGCCAGCCCGGTGACGACCAGCGCCTGCAAGCCGCGGCGGTCGTTCGCCGCGCTGGCGCGGGCGGCCTCGTTGACCAGGCTGTTGCCCACGCCCAGGTCGAGGAGCGACAGCAGGCTCGCCAGGCTGGCGATCGTCATCCAGACGCCGAAGCGCTCGGGCCCGAGGTAGGCGATGGTCAGCGGCACGCTGACGAACAGCGAGACCAGCGAGACGCCCTTGCTGGCGAAGTTCGCGAGCACCGACCACAGCAGCATCCGGCGCCGGCCCGGCCCTCGCCCGCTGTCCGTGGCGGCCGGGTCTCCGGCGGGCCGCGGCGCGGCGCCCAGCGGCATCACCATGGCGCCGCCCCGGTGTCGCGCTGCGCCTTGCGCAGCGATTCATAGCGCGCCAGCACGGCCGGCACATAGGCACGCGTTTCGGCGAACGGCGGCACCTGCAGCCCATGGCGCAGCACCGCCCCCTCGCCCGCGTTGTAGGCGGCCAGGGCCAGCGACTTGTCGTCGTTGAAGCGGTCGAGCAGCGCACGCAGGTGGCGCGTGCCGACCAGGATGTTCTGCTGCGGGTCGAACAGATCGGCCGCGCCGTACTGCCGGGCCGTGCCGGGCAGCACCTGCATCAGGCCGCGCGCGCCCCGCGACGAGACCGCGCGCGCCGCATAGCCGGACTCGACGCCGATCACCGCATGAATCAGCGCTGCATCGACGCGGTGAAGCCGCGCTGCTTCGCGCACGAACTGCGCGACCGACGCCACGGCGGGCGGCGCAGCAGCCATCGCAGGAGCAGGCTCGCCGCGGCTCGCTGCGGCCTGCGGCACGACCACCTCGCAGGCCCGCCCCACGGGCCGGTCGGTGATGTAGAGGACGGCGCACTCGTCGAAGGCGCCGGCGCTGCGCGCTGCCTCCTGCGCCGGGGCGGGCGCCGCCAGCAGACCGCAGGCCCCCAGCACGCCCGCCAGGCGCCACCGGCCCCTGCGGCGCCCCGCACGCAGGCGGGCCGCCGGGAGCGCAGGCGAAAGCTTCATCATCGGTGCCCGGGGCAGGCGTGCTCAGGCCGCCGCCGGCGCGGAACGCCTGAACCACCGGCGATGCCACGGCGCTCGGCGCGTGCCCTGCGCCTCCTCGTCCTTTTCACGCCCCTTGCTCAACACGCTGCCGACCAGGTTGAACGGCGCGAGCAGCTCGGCTGCGTGCTCGATGTCGTCCAGTGCGGTCTTGTGTTCCTCGAGCACGAGCAGCGTGGTGTCCACGCACGGCAGGAAGGCCAGCGCGTCGGCGGTGTCCAGCAGCGGCGGCAGGTCGACGATGATGTAGCGGTCCTTGTAGCGCTGCTTCATGTCCTGGATCAGGTGCTGCGCGGCCCTGGTCGCGACCAGCTCGGCCGAGTGCAGCACCGAGCGGCCGGCGGGCAGCAGCACGAGGCGGTTCACGCCGGGGTTGACGAGCAGCTCCGGAATCGGCGCGCCGTGCAACAGGTGGTCGCTGAGACCCGGCGTGCCTTCCAGGCCGAACAGGGTCTGCAGCCCGTTGCCGGTGAGATCGGCATCGACCAGCAGCACCGCCGAGTCGTAGTCGGCGGCGATCGCCATCGCCAGGTTCACCGCGGTCAGCGATTTGCCTTCGATGGCCCGCGGGCTGGTGACCGCCAGCAAGGTGTGGCCCTCGGCGCGCAGGCGCTGCAGCACCTGGTTGCGCAGCATCTTGAAGGCTTCCGACAGCTCCGAGCGGTCGCGACGCACCACGCCCGGGTGCCGCTGCAGACGGATCAGCGCATCGGCAACGACCTGCGTGGTCGAGTATTCGATGTGCAGGGGCTGGAGGCGGCCGTCGGCCTCTTCGCGCACGCCGCCGGGTTTGAGCTCGTGCACCTTGGCGGCGCCGGCCGGGTTCGCGTCGCTCATGCGGTCGCTTTCGTCGAGGGGGTTCATGGGAAGCGGCACGCGCGCGTCACAGCGCCATGCGCCGCAGCAGGCCGTACCAGGCGACGTCGAGCGGCATGAAGAAGAAGTGCATCGCCGCCAGCAGCGCCAGGCCCGCAGCGACGCCGCCGAGCAGCACGAGCTTGCGCCGCGCCGCGCGACGCCGCATCGCGCCCGGGCTGGCCAGCGCCGGAATGACGGCCAGCACCGGCACGCGCAGCATGCGCATCAGCTCCTTGGGGCCGTGCACCGTGCGGTCCATGGCTTCGCTCAGCGCCGCCGCAGCGACACCGCCGACCAGCGCCACCACCAGGCCGAGCAGCGCGATGGCCAGCCGGTTGGGCCGGTAGGGCTTCTCGGGGTAGATGGGCGGGTCGATGAGCGTGAAGCGCTCGGCCTTGCGGCCGCGTTCGAGCTGCTCGGCGACCTCGGCCTGCATCTGCTTCTCGCGCAGCTCGCGAAAGCGCATGCGCGAACTCTCCTGGTCGCGCGTGAGTTCCAGGTACTCGCGCTCGACCTCGGGCGTCTGCATCATCCGCACTTCGAGCTGGCCGAGCTTGTCGCGCAACTCCTCGCGCAGGCCCTTCATCGACTGGATCTCCGATCGCGTCGACTCGACCTGCGTCTTCAACGTGATGTACATCGGGTTGTCCGGCTTGCGGGGCCCTTCGCCGGACGGATTGGCGGTGTCGACGATCTGCCGCGCGGCGGCCACCGCCCGCTTGAGCTTTTGCACATCGGGGTGGTTGTCCGAGTACTTCTGGCGCAGCACCGCGAGCTGCGCTTCGAGTTCCGCCATGCGCGCTTCGCGGTCGTAGGCGTCGTTCGCGACACCCGTCTGCGTCTTGAGGCTCGCGATCTCGCGGCGCATGCGCTTGATGTCCGGATGCTCCTCGCTGTAGACGCCCACCATCCCGGCGAGCTGCGCCTGCAGCGACTTGAGCCGGTCCTCCGGCTCCAGCACCACGCGCTCGCCGGTGCTCGCCAGGATCGGGTTGGCCGGCTTGACCTGGGCCAGCTGGCCCTCGAGCATGATCTTGCGTTCCTCCAGCATCATGATGTCGCGCTCGATGCGCATCAGCTCCCCCTCGGCGCGCTCGCTGCTTTGCTGGTTGACCACCGCGAGTTCGGGCAGGCGGCCCTGGTTGCGGCGCTTGAAGGCCGAGAGCTTCTCCTCCACCTCGGAGATGTGCCTGTTCAGCCGCACCAACTCTTCCTGCAGGAACGACGACGTTTCCGCGGCCTTCTGCTGGCGGTTCTTGACGTTCTCGTTGAGGAACAGCGTGGTCAGCTCGTTGGCGATCTTCTGCGCGCTGCCCGCCAGTTCGCTGTCGTAGGACAGCGTGAAGGCGATGGTCGACTTGACCTGCGAGCCGGTGCGCCGGTCGGTCACGTCGGTGCTGATCGGCGTGAGCTTGATGTCGCGGCGCATGCGGTCGAGGATCTCCTCGCTGGTCTCGCGCTGCCGCGTCTTGCCGTAGAGGTCGTACTTGCCCACCAGGTCGAGCAGCACGGCGCGCGTCATGACCTGCTGGCTGATGACCTGGATGCGCTCGTCGGCGAAGCTGGTCACGGTCGAGCGCACGAGTTCCTGCGGGATTTCCTGCTCCTGGATCAGGATGGTCGCGGTCGAGCGGTACACCGGCGGCAGCGCCAGCGCGACGACCACGCCGACGACGAACAGCGCGCCGGCCACCGGCAGCATCAGCGGGCTGCGGCGGCGAAGGATCGCCAGGTAGTCGGCGAAGGTCTTGCCCTGGCCGTGGAGCAGCTCGCCGGGGTGGTGCAGATCCTGCGGGACGGCGGACATGGTGGGGCTTCCCTCGGTGCGGTATCGGCCGGTCTCTCAGCGCGACGCCGAGAAGCGGGGCCAGTCGTACTTCAACGACGCATAGATCAGGTTCGAGTGCGCGCTGGAGCCGCTCAGGCGTTCCAGCGAGCGCACGGCACGCCAGCCGGCCTCGACGCTGAGGTCGAGATCCAGCGCCTTCGAGACGGCCACGCCCAGGCTGCGGTAGCTGGGCCGGCTGGCGATGCCCGCGCCGAGGTAGCGCGAGCGGGAGTCCACCGCGTCGAGCTTGCCGGTGACGGTCGGCGACAGCCGGCGGTTCAGCGTGGCGGAGAACGACTGCGTCTCGAGCAACACGCTCGCGCCGCTGGGCTGCAGCTGGAGCGACAGGCGCACTTCGGCGTCGGTGACTTCGTCGCTGCGGTACTGCCAGGCGGCGCTGTACTGGCCGCCGCGGCTGCTCGACACGACATCCTGCGTGGCACGCGCGTACTCGACCAGTCCGAACTCGCACAGCACCGACGGCGCCGGGCACACCAGCGGTCGGTCCGCGCTGCGGTTGAAGTACAGGCCGTAGTCGACCGACGCGCTCATGCGCTCGGACAGCGTGTGCGACCAGCCGACCAGGAAGTCGTCGGCCTCGGAGTGCGTGCCGGCCGCAGCAGCCCGGTAGTCCGAGTGGCTGAAACGTACGCTCAGGCGGTCCAGCTCCGACACCAGGTACTCCAGGCTGCCCGAGAGCACCGCGTAGCGGTAGTCGGTGCCGCCGCTTTGCTGGCGCTCGTAGCTCACGTCGGCCAGCGAGGCCTGGGCATCGAAGCGCAGCCGCTCGGTCAGTGCGCGCGACCAGCCTGCGGAGGCGCTCGCGCTGCTGCGCTGCCCGCGGGCCAGCACGACGCCGGTGGTGGTCAGCTCGGAGTCGAAGGTCGAGTCGCGCAGGTAGCGCAAGTCGACGTTGTAGCTGTCGACCAGGTTCGTGATCGACTGGCTCAGGCCGAGGTTGCCGTCCACGCGGTTCTGGCCCGACTCGCCGCTCACCACGTAGCCGGTGACGCCGGCATCGATGCGCGTGGCCGAGCTCTCGGCGCGGCGCGATGCCGTGAGCGCGCTGCCGAGCGACAGCACGTCCACCCGGCCTTTCGGGGTGGCGCTCAGGCGGTAGTTGTCGTTCGATTCGAGCCGCGTCTGCACCGTGTTCTCCAACGACCATTCCTCACTGCGCGCCGCCGGCACGACCAGCACCGACGCCGCCGCGAACCAAAAGCCGAGCGTCGATGCCGCAAACCGCCGCCAGGTCGCCGTGGCGGTACCGGCCACCGACCGCCTCACGGCACCAGCAGGACGTCCCCGCTCTTCAGGGTGATGTTCTGGGACAGGTCGGTGCCCTTGCGCACCCGGGAATATTCGAAGGGAACGGACACCGGCTTGCCGTCGACCTTGCGGATGATGCGAATGCCGTCTTCCGAGGCGAACGGCGTCATGCCGCCGGCCATGCTGAGCGCCTGCAACACGTCCACCGTGCGGCCGACGGTGAAGTCGCCGGGCTTGTTGACACGTCCGAGCACGAAGATCCGGTAGCTCGCGACCTTGATGACGGAGACGGTCACCACCGGCTCGGGGATGAATTTCTCCAGCCGCAGCACCAGTTCGTCGCGCACCTGGGCCGCGGTCTTGCCGGCCACGTGCATGTCGCCGGCCAGCGGGAACGAGATGCCACCGTCCGGGCGCACCAGCACGTCCTTGCGCAGGGCTTCGTCCTTCCACACCGAGATGTCCAGCGCGTCCTCGGGGCCGATCTCGTAGCCCGCGTCGGCGGCGGACGGCACGATGGGCACGGGCACCGGCGCGGAAGCCGCTCCGGACGCGGGTGCGGCGACCGGCGGCGTCACCGACACAGCCGACGCGCCGGGCGGCCGTGCAGGTGCAGGTGCAGGTGCAGGTGCAGGTGCAGGTGCAGGTGCAGGTGCAGGTGCAGGTGCAGGTGCAGGTGCAGGTGCAGGTGCAGGTGCAGGTGCAGGTGCGGCGGCGACCTTGGGTGCGGACACCGGTGCGGCCGGCGGCTGGCGCATCGGCTCGGCGACGGCCGGCTTCGTCGTTGCGAGCACCGGTGCCTTCGATCCCGGCACCGGAGGCGGGTCTCCCCATGCAGGCGCCGCTCCCGACCTGGATGTTCCGGCAGGAACCGGCCGGGGGGCCGCCGAGGTCGGGGGCGTCTGGCGTGGTGCCGGCGCCGCTTCGCTCCACGCCGACGTCGAAGGCCAGGCAGCCCGGGGCGCCGCCTCGGTGGCCGGGTTGCCGGCGTCCGCTGGTGCGAGGCTGCCGCAGGCGGCGAGCCACGCCGCCGCCAGCAGCGGGACCAGGCGCATGCCGCGTGAATAGCATCCTGCGGCAGGCACCGGCAACTCGAGAGGCATGTCGCTCGGCTTCACTGGTTCGGGCTCGCATCGAAACGTTCGGTGTCCACCTTGTCGCGGTAGTCCTGAACGAGGTTGAACATCTCGACGTCGCTCAAGCCGAGCAGCGGGTCCTGCTGCTTCAAGGCCTCGACCACGCCCTTGCGGCGATAGCGCTCGATCAACTCGCTGCCCAGGCGCGCCAGCCGCTGGTTCTTGGCCGAGCACTCGGCCAGCGACTTCTGCCGCTCGTCGCTGCGTGCCTGCAGCTGCGAATGCTCGGTCGCATGCGATTTCGCCAACTCCGCCAGCGCGCGGTCCTTGGCAGCCAGCGCCTCGTCGCTGCTGCGCTGCTGTTCGGCCAGCCTGGCCTGCAGCTGCGCGAGCGTGGCCGCCAGCTCGGCACGCGACGCCTCGCCCGCCCTGGCACTGTCGAGGGCCTTGCGCTGCGCGCCTTGCGCACGGGACAACTCCTGGGCCTGGCCTGCGAGCTGCTTTTCGGCGGCGGCCTTGTCGGCCTCGATCCTGGCCTTCGCCGCCTGGGCTTCCTGCAATTGCTGTTGCAGCGATTGCAGCTGCAGTTGCTGGCGCCGCGCGGCGCGTTCGGCATTCTTGTCCTGAGCCTGGGCCGAGGCCGCCGCACCGAGGCCGATGGCCGCGGCGAGGCACAGCGCGCCGAGGTGGACGATGGGTCTGCGCGAGAGGTTCATGAGGGAGCGTGTACCGGTCAGGGGCGCTGGACGGGCCGGGCCTCAGAAGCGCAGGGTGAGGTCGAACTGCAGCGAGTCCACCGACAGCGGCGGGCCGCTGATCGTGTCGGCGCTGAGGAACCGTAGGTTCGCCGCGACGTTCTTCCCCAGGCCGTAGCTGCCCCCGATGACGAAGCCCTTGGCGTCGGTGCCGCCGAGCCGGAAATCGCTGTCGGTGAAGGCATCGAGCACGGCGTCTCGCTCCAGGCGCTTGTAGGCCGCAAAGACCTGCCAGTCCCTGGCCTGCTTCACGTCGGCGTCGCCGAACGCGACGCGCACCTGGTAGGCGGTGACCATCGGTTCCACGTCGCTGCCCACGCGGGCGGCAACCGCGCTGCGGTCAAAACCGAAGTTGCGCGCGAAGTCGCCGGTCAGCAGGACATGCTTGCCGGCAACGGCCGGAATGTCGAAGCTGCCGGTCAGGTTCAGGATCCTGTAGTCGGACGCCAGGCCGAGCAGCGGCCGGGCCGCGTCCGAAGAGATGTTGAAGTAGGTGTTGCCCTTTTGCGCGAAGGCCGGCGCCGTGTACTCGTTCAGGCTCGACGACGGCGGGCTCGGCTGGCCGACGATGTTGGAGTAGCTGTAGACACCCAGGCCCAGCTTGCCGCTGATGCCGCCCCACAGGTTCGCCAGGTCGGCGCCGGCCTGGGCGCCGAACAGCCACTTGTCGCCGGCCAGTTCCACTTCCTGGATCGGCAGCGCAGCCAGCGTGAGGAAGCCGCTCAGGCTGTCGTTGATCTTGGGCGTCCATTGCGCGGCGACGCCATCGAAGCTCAGGTCGTTGGCCCAGACCAGGTCGGTTCCGAACCAGGGGTTGCCGAAGCGCCCGGCCACCACATTGAACGCGTCGCCGTGGCGGTACCTCACGTAGGCGCGGTCGAAGGCGGCGACGAAGCGGTTGTCGTAGTTGCCCAGGGTCTGGTTCGAGGAGACGGGGTCGGTCAGGCTGCCGGTCGTGAGACGCACGCCGCCGGACCAGTGCTCGTCGACCGCCGCGGTCACGCCCATGCGCGCCCGCACCCGCATCCGCTGCCGGTCTTCGGTGGTGTTCGCCAGCACCACCGAGCGGCTGCTGTTGGTGGCCGCGATGTTCACCGCCGGGGCATTGCTGGCCGCGAAGCTGTCGCCCTGCAGACGCAGGCGCAGGTCGCCTTCCCAGCGCAGCCCGCGCACCCAGTCCGGCACCGCGCCGGGGCCGGCCCAACCCTCGCTTTGCGCCTGGGCCACGAGTTCCTGGCGCAGCTCGTCCTTGATCTCCTTGCGCACGAACTCCGGCACATAGGGCACACGCACGGCCGGGGGCGAGCCCGCGGGCCGGGCACGCTCGGTGCCACTGGCCGGCGCAGCCTTCTGCGCCTCCGCAAGCAGCTTGTCGGCCTTGTCGCGCGTGAGCACGCCCTGCTCGACCAGCAGGTCGATGAGCTTGATCGTCGTCGCGCGCACCTGCTCGATGTCGGCCGGTTCGGCGGCAGGTGACTGGGTGGCGGCAAGCGACAGCAGCAGACCGGCCAGCAGGCCGGCGGTCGATCGGATCGGATGGGTCTTCATGCGGACGTTCGAAGTGGAATGCGGCGGCAAGGGTCGGCCGCGCTCAGGAGCGGTTGCTCAGACGCAGTTGCATGGGCCGCATGTGGCTGGGTGGCACGTCCCTCAGCGCGGGCATCTCGGCCAGCGTGGCCTGGATGAGGTCGTCGACCTGGGCATTGCCCGAGCCGACGACGATGTCGGATTTCTGCACCCGCCCGTCGTCGGCGAGCCAGATCCTGACCACCACGCGGAACTCTTCCTTGAGCACCTTCCTGTTGCGCGACAAGGCCTCGAAGAACTGGCGCTGCAGCAGGCCCGAGTAATACGCCCCGCCTCCGCCGCCGGTGGTCAGCAGATCGCGCCCGCCCTTGCTGCCCACCAGGCCGAAGCCGTCGGCGCCGGCAGCGCCGTCGGCGTCCACGCCCAGTGGCTTGTCCGACGCGGGCTTCTCGTCGGGCTGCTTGGCTTCGTCGGGCTTGGGCTCGGCCTTGGGCTCGGGCAGCTTGACTTCCTCCTTCACCTTCGGCGGCTCGGGCGGCTTTTCCGGCGGCTTGGGCGGCGGCGGGGGCGGCTGCTTCAGCAGGGCCACACTCTGCACCCCGGTCTTGCGGCCGGCCGGCTTGTCGAGAAACTTGCGCACCATCAGGCCCAGGCCCACCAGCAACGCCAGGCCCGCGAGCGTGATGACAGTGCGCGCAATCCACGGGCTGCGCGGCGGGGCGGCGACCAACAGGCTCGTCATGACAGTCCGCAGCGCCGTGCGCGCTACTTCACCAGCCGCTGCGTGACCAGCCCGAGCTGGGTGATGTCCAGCCGGCCCATCAGGTCGAGAACATCGATGACCTTCTCGTAGTGGACCTTGGCGTCACCCTTGATGACCACCGGAAAGCTCGGGTTCACCGCCTTCTGCTGGCGCAGGCGCTCCTCGAGCTCCTGCATCGTCACAGGGTAGGTATCGAGAAATACCTGACCATCGTCACGGATCGTGATCGCCTTGGTCTGGGGCTTGGCCAGGCTCGGCGCGGCGCTGGCCTTGGGCAGGTTGACCTTGATGCCCTGCACCGATGCCGTGGTCATGATGATGAAGATCACCAGCAGCACGTACGCCAGATCCAGCATCGGCGTGATGTTGATGTCGTCGTACGGCTTCTGTTCGGCTTGGACCTGCATGGGATCGCCTCAGACGGAATGGTTTTCGGCGATCTTGGTGATGAACTCGTCGACGAAGACTTGCATGTCGGAGCTCAGGTCCTTGATCCGGCTGGTGAGGTAGTTGTAGCCAAACAGTGCCGGGATGGCGACCGCCAGGCCGGCCACCGTGGCAATCAGGGCGGCGGCGATGCCCGGGGCGATGGCGTTCACGTTGACGTCACCGGCCGCCGCGATGGCCGCGAAGGTGATCATCACGCCCACCACCGTGCCGAGCAGGCCGAGGAAGGGGCCCCCGGCAATGGCGATGGTCAGCAGCACCATCTTCGAATTCAGGCGCTGCATCTCGCGCACCAGCGTCGCATCGATGGTGGCGCGGATGGCGTCGATCGACTGCGCGGTGAGCAGCGGCTCGCGGCCCGCCTTGGCATAGGAATCGAAGCGCTGCTGCAACTCGCTGCGGCCCGCGGTGTACAGCCGGTAGAGCGAGGACTCGCGGTGTTCGACCGCGGCCTGCGCGTCGACCGAGGCATCGGCCTCGGTGTCCGCCACCGCGCCACCCGGTTTGATGCTGTCGATCAGCCGCTGGAACTGCCCCTTGAAGCGTTCGTTGGCACGGCCGGTGGCGTTGACCAGGATCGACTTCATGACCATCACGCCAAAGCTGATGACCATCATCACCATCAGGATGCCCACCACGACCCAGCCGTCGGTCGTCAAGGCACCGAGCAGGATCGCGAAGTGGGAGGTGCCGCCCTCCTCCTTGTCGCCGCCCTCGCCCTGGCCGTAGCCGACCAGCTTCTGGTCCTGGCCCTGGCTGAGCGCCGCCAGCCTGATGGCCTCGGGCGCACGCGCGGCGGTTGCGATCTGCAGCTCGTCCATCTCGCCGACGAAGCCGCGGCCCAGCGTGGCCTCGCCGCCCAGGGCCCTGGTGGGCGCGCTCACACGGGCCGCTTCCTGTCCGTTCAGGTACAGCGCGAGGCCGTCCTTCACCACCAAAGCCACGTGCTGCCAGGTGCCACCCGCCACCGCAACGGGCGTCGTCTCCGTCTTGCCCCACTGCGCCACCAGCATGCCGCCGCGCAGCAGCAGGCCCAACGAGTCGGCGCCATCGCGCTGCGAATAGAGCGTGCCGGCCTGCGTGCCCTCGCCGGGCTTGATCCACATCGACAGCGTCGTCGCGCCGCCGCCCGCCTTGAGGCTCGGCGACGTGGCGATGGCGATCTCGCCGCTGCCATCGAAGGTCACGCCGCCGCCGATCAATCCCGACGTGCCGGGCTTGGCCGACGAGCGCGCGGCATGGTTGGCGTTGGCGGTGCTGTCCTTCGGCGCGCCGTCCTTTTCACCGAAGTGGTAGACCAGCGCCTGTGCCACGTCGTAGCTGCCCTTGGGATCGTCGCCGGCCGGCGCCTTCTCGTTGCCGTAGTACAGCCAGATGAAGTCGGTCTTCGACGCAGGCTGCAGCTTCGGCACCTGAACCCACACGAGGGCCAGTTCGTTGAGACCATCGAACTTCTCGATGTGGTACTTCAGCGGGGTCTTGTCGTCGGCCGCGATGAAGCGCAGGTCGCTGCCGTCGGGCTTGGCATCGACGAAGGAGAAGTTGCCCGTGTGAAGGCGGATGAGGACCGGCGCGCCGTCCACCGCTGCCTTGAGGGCCAGGCCGTCGTCCGCGGTGTTCAGCGAGAGCTTCGCGCGATGGGCCCATTCGGCGCTCCATGCCGCATGGCTGACCTGGCCGACCGACAGTGCGAGCAAAGCAAGAACCAGAACGAAAAGCTTCTTCATGAAAGACCTGGCAACCCAGTGGGACGGCAACCACCGATCATCGGCAGTGAATGTGGCAAGGGTGTGAATGAGCGCCCCGCCCCGCCGTGCACGGCGCACTTCAGCCCGCCTGCACGGCCCCTTGAACCGGGGGCGGCAGGTGCGCGCCGAGCGTCGCCACGAAGCGCTCCGCCGCCGAGGCAATGTGGAAATGCCGCTGGTAGCAATCGGCTGCGGCGCGTCTCATCGCGTCGCGCTGTGCGGGCGAGAGCAGCAGCCAGCGCTCCAGCAGGGTCGTGGCGCCCGCGACCGTGTCCTCGGCCGCAAAGCCGGCGTCGGCTTCGACGATCTCGCGCCAGATGTTCACCTGCCTGGAGATCAGCACCGGCACGCCCATGGCCAGGGCTTCGGCCACGGCGATGCCGAAATTCTCCTGGTGCGAAAGCAGGGCGAAGACCTCGGCGGCCTGCAGCGCGGCCCACTTGAGCTCGCCTTGCAGCATGCCCGTCCAGGTGATGCGCTGCGCCATGCCGAGCGCCGCCGCGCGGCGCTCGAGCGGTGCCCGCAAGCCGGCCGAGTCGGGCCCCGCCATCACCAGCTGCAGCGTCGGGTCGGCACGGGCCACGCGGGAAAAGGCTTCGATCAACAGGTCGCAGCCTTTCTTCGGGTGGATGCGCGACAGGAACAGCACGATGCGCTTGCCGCGCGTTTGCGGGAAAGCGGCGAAGAAAGCTTCGCCATCGCCGGCCGATGACTCGCGGCTCAGTGCCAGGCCGTAGCCGATCACCGCCGGGTTGACGCGGTACAGCCAGAACGATTTCGGCGCCAGCAGGGCTTCTTCCTGCGCCGTGAACAGCACCGCCTTCGCATCACGTGCCACGCGATAGTCGGCCCAGGGCCAGTACAGCCACTTCTTCAGGTGCTTCAGCGGGTGCTGGCGCTTGAACCACGGGTCGAGCATGCCGTGGAAGAAGACGAAGTACGGCACTTCGCTGCCCCTCAGCGCCCGCCAGACCGCGAAGCCGTGGTACTGCCAGAGGCCGTGCACGACGACGGCATCGAACTGAGCCGCATGCGCCTTCAGCCAGGGCACGAGGCGCGGGGTGTAGGCGTAGCGCGTGCACACCGGGCCGAGCGCGTAGGTGGTCGTCGGGAAGTCGCGCACCCAGGGATCGTCCGGCGCGTCCAGCGTGAGCACCTCCTGGGTGTGGCCCATCGTCCGCGTGGCCTGCGCGTACTGGCGAATGCCCTCGGCCGGCCCGCCGTGGATGGGGTTGACCGAGCTGATGACGTTGAGGATGCGCATGACGGCGAGCAGACCGGGGTTCAGCGCGCCAGCAGGTAGCGCAGGTGCCGCAGCGGATTGAAGCGGTAGGCGTTGCGCAGCAGACGCACCTCCTGCGGGCTGTACAGCGGGACGCCCCAGGCGCCGATCTTCTCGGCGATGCGAACATGCTCACGCTGGTACAGCGCGGCAAAGCGGTTGGAACCGGTGATGGACTCGCCGTGGATGCGGAAGTCCCCGAGCACTTTCGACACGGTGGCAAAACGCGCCTCGGTGAGCGCCATGTCCACCAGCAGCTCGCCGTCCCAGTTGACATGGTTGCGCACGTTGAAGCCGCCCGCCGCCTCGAAGGCCCGGCGCCGGAAGAACGTGCCCTGCTGCCCGACCGTGCAAACGCCCGCCGCATAGCGGGCGAGGTCGAAACGATCGGCGGTGCGCCTGCGCAGCGCGGCGCGGCCTTCGCGGTCGACGATGCGGATCGCGCCGCACAGCACGTCGGTGGCCTCGTGCGCAGCGAAATATTCACCGACGAAGCGCAGCGCCCCGGGCAGCAGGCGGTCGTCGGCATTCACGTAGGCGAACACGCTGCCGCGCGCCCGCGCGAAGCCCTTCTTCAGGCCGTGGGCCGGCCCCTTGTCGGGCTCCAGCACGGCCGCGGAGATCGACGTGGCGTACCGGCCGATGATCTCTCGGCTGCCGTCGGTCGAGCCCGGGTCGACGACGATGTAGTCGATGTCCGGGTAGTCCTGCTCCATCACGGAGCGCAGGCACTCCTCCAGGAACGGCGCCTGGTTGAAGGAGATGGTGACGATGGAGATCGTGGGCAGGTTCATGGGTGCTGAGGTGGATCGGTCACTTCGCAAGGCAGTCCTTCTGCCCTTCCTTGCAGTTGTTCTCGCCGAAGCCCAGCACCTCGACCGTCAGGATCGCCGGCTTCGGCCGTGTCTCGGCCGCCGCCGCGGCGCGTGCTGCGTTGGTCGCCGCGGCGGCGGCGTCGTCGGCGGCCTTGGAGGTGGTGGGCGCGCCGCTGCTCGCCAGCGAGGACGCGAGGCTGCCCGACTCCACCGTCGGCACGCCCACCGAGGAGCCCGAGGCGCTGATGTTGCTGGCGTTGAGCACGGTCTGCGCCGCGATGAAGATGTCGGCGCCCGAGACGATGCCGGCCTCGCCCGCGTCGATCGTGCCCTTGGGAGCGAACAGGAAGATGCTGCCGGGTGTCGGCGCCGTGCGCGGGCCGAGGCCGTCGGGGTCGGAGGTCAGCGACAGGATGCCGCTGCCCGCGGCGCTGGCCGACAGGGTGTAGAGGTAGCCCTGCGTGATCTTCTGGCCGTTCGCATCGAGCACGAAGTTGCCCTGGTCGTCGAGCTGGTAGACCGGCGTCTTCTTCGGCGGCGGCGTGCTGAGCGAGGTCTTGGCACCCCGGCCGGCGTCGATGCTGCCGTTGCCGGTGTAGATGACGATGTCGCCGCCCTGCGCCGTCAGCACCTTGCCCTGGTTGATGTTGAAGTCGCCGCTCAGGTAGCTGCGGATGGCGCCGCCGCTGTTGGTGATGAGGCCGATGGACTTGCCGGCTTCCGGCGTCGTGAGGCCGACGACGATGTTGCCGCCCGGGGCCCACAGGTCGATGCCGCTGCCGCCGTAGGTCTGGATCGAGGTGCGGAAGCTGTTGATGTCGCCCGCGCCGATCTTGTTGCCGGCGAAGACCGCATCGATCGCCTTCTGCCCGCGCTCCTTGTCCTGCGCCTTGCCGGCTTCGATGAGCTCGGTGTACGAGGCATCGAGCCTGGCGAGGTTCACGTCGCCTTCGACGCCGGCGATCAGCGTGAGCCGGGCGCCGTCGGCCGTCGCGAGCGCGGGGTTCGTGGTGTTGCCGGTCGATGCCAGCCCACCGAGGAAGCCTCCGGGACCCGCATTCGCAATGCCCAGATCGATGCTGCGCCCGGCCTGCACTTTCAGGCGACCGGGCCCGCGGATCTCGATGCCGGTGCTGGCCGGTCGCACGTCGCCATGGTCGGCCCGCACTTCGGTCACGTCGGTGGCCGCGAGGTTCTGCAGCACGAGGTTCACGTTGGTGATGTCCTCGGCGGCACGAATGCGGCTGGCTGCAGGAAAGGCGAAGCTCGAATCGCTGATGCTGCCCGTCAGCGCCTGCACGTCGTACGCATAGGGTCCGGCCGGCGGCGGCCCCTCGGCCCCGCTGCCCGATCCGTTCGTCAAGTCGTCGCCGGTGAGTCGGCGCGCGGCCAGCGTGACCGCACTGTCGATGTCCAGGCCGCCGCCGGTGGCCTTGCTCGACACGGTCAACAGCAGGTTCTCGACCGAGCCCCCGGCCAGCAGCCGTGCCGACCCGCTCGTCGAGGGATAGAGCACCATCGGCGAGAACTCGTCGGCCGCCCGCAGCACGTCGCCGCCGAACGCGACTGCATCGAAGTTCGGCGGGTAGGCGGCGGTGCCACCCAGGTTGCCCGAGGCGAGGCCCTGCTGCGACGCCACTATCGTGCGCAGCGTCTGTGCCGGGCTGCCGCCGACCGACACGTCGCCGCCTTCCGCCGCCAGGCTCACCGCGCTGTTCGGTGCATAGGTGAAGAAGGTCGACACCAGGCTGCTGCCGGTGCCGAAGCTCGGGCCGGTGCCGGCGGAGTTGGTCTGGTACAGCGCGGTCGGGTTGTTGACGCTCTGCAGGTGCACGTCCTGGCCCGCTTCCACCCGCAGGCTCGCCTGCGCCGGCACGTCGCCGCTGCTGGCGCCCATCACGAACAGCTGCGTCGGCACGGCCGCACCGACGCTGCCGCCGGCCTTGATGGACCCGGTGCCGCGCGCGACCAGGTAGTCGCCGCCTCTCACGTCGTTGCCCGCCTGCACGTGCAGGTCGCCGCCGCCTTGCACGTCGACCTGCCGCTGGCCGGCGGCGTCGCGGTAGGTGCGGCCGGTGGTCGGCAGCATCGCCGACAGGCCGTCCACGTCGTGCCCGGCAATGATCTGCACATTGCCGCCCCCCAAGGTGCCCAGGCCTTGCTGGAAGTTCGGCCGGTAGGCCCACCAGTCGGCCGGCTTCAGGTCGGCGAACGCCGGGATCGAGAGGCGGGGACGGCGCAGCCACTCGGTGATCAGCTCGTCGGCATGGCCGACCGCGTCGCGGCCCACGTTCACCGAGATGTCGCCGCCGTCACGCGTCCACCGGTTGTTGCCGTTGGCGGCGGTGTCGACCTCGCCGGGACGGCCGGCGGTGTAGACCACGGCCTTGTTGCTGTCCATGCGGAAGTCGCGCGCCGCCGCGATCTCGATGCGGCCGGTGCCGGTGCGCAGCTTGGCGGTGTCGCCGCTGAGCACCACGCTGCCGGCGTCACCCACCAGGGCGGCAGCGGGCAGTGTGCTCAGCGCGTTCGCGGCGCCGAGGTCGGCGCCGCCCACCAGGCGCAGGTTCCAGGTCTTGCCGTCGATCAGGTTGTCGTTGGCGAAGCCGAGCGAGCTGCTCAGGGTCAGGTCACCTGCCGCGCGCAGCGTCAGGGTTCCGGGTTCGCCGTTGGCCAGCCACTGGGGGGTGGTCAGGTCCCAGCCTTCGGCCAACAGCAGGTCGCCGCTGGCAGCCAGCTCGGTCGCGCCGCGCACATGCACATTGCCCTGGGGCCTGCCGTCGTCGCCCTTCACCTGCCCCAGCAGCGCCGCGACGTTGGCACTCGCGACGAAGCCGGCATGGTCGGCGGCGTAGCCGTCGATGTCCGCTGCCGTGATGCTGCTGCCCACCGCATAGACCCGGTTGGCCTCGACGGCCACCTCGGCCGGCGCATCGCCCGCGTGGCGCTGGCTGAGCACGGTGCCCTGCAGCGTGGGTGCGAGCATCTGGTTGGCGTTGTCGCGCGGCACGCTGAAGACCACGCTGCCGGCCTGTCCCTTGGCCCCGGCCCGCACGTCGATCTGCGACGCGGCATCGAAGCTCATCGCGCCGCTGCGCGTGGACAGCTTCACCGCGCCGCCGTTCGATGCCGCCGCGGCGGCGCCCGAGGCGGTGGAGCTTCCGCTCGCATCGATGCGGCTGCCGGCTGCCAGGGCCAGGCCGGTCTGCGCATGAAGGCTGACCGAGCCGCCACCCGTCGCCGAGCTGGCATCGATGCGGCCCGCCACGTCGATGCGGCCGCCGTCGGCCGCGAGCGTGACGTGCTGCGCCTTCACCAGATCGCCTGCGGCCACCGCCAGGTCGCCGCTGCGAACGCGGATGTCGCGCTCTTCGGTGAAGCCGCCCTGGTTGAGCTTGGCGTTCAGGGCCGAGAAGTTGCCCGGCGTTCCGGCGTCGAGCCGGAACTTGCCCTGCTCCTGCGCCGCCCCCGCCGCGCCGCGCAGCTCGCCATCGAGTTGCACGCTGCGCGCGCTGACGAGCAGCGTGCCGGCGTCCCCGCCCTGGGCGGCACCGGACACGTCCACCTTCGCCGCCGCGGCCATCGTCACGCTGCCGTGGGCCGAGCCGAGGACCACCTGGCCTGCATCGGCGAAGGCCTTCGCGCCGTTGAAATCCTTCACGGCCCCGGCGGCGTCGATCACCGCGGTGGCGCCGAGGCTCACGCCGTCGCCGGCATCGCTGCCCATCGCGGCCAGCGTCAGCGAGCCCGAACGCGCCGTCACGGTGGTGGCCACCGCAACGCTCTTGCCCTCGACGCGCAGACGGCCGCCCAGCCCCGTCGGCTCGCTCAACGGCGCAGCACCGGGCGCGGCCGCGATGCTGAGCGGGGCGTAGACCGGGTTCGCGGCATTGCTCGCGTCCGAGGCGCTCCAGGTCTGGTTGGCGCCGCTGTCCACGGTCACGCGGGCGGCCTGCATCGTCCAGCGGCCGGCCACGCGCGTCGTGCCGCTGCCCTCGGCCACGGCCTCGCCCGCGGCGTTCATCGCCACCGAGGCATAGCCGCCGACGCTCTTGTCGCCGGCACCGATCTCGATGCGCCGGGCGTCGATGCTCAGGCTGCCGCTGCCGGGCGTGCCCGGCAGCGTGCTGCCGCCGGCCAGGTTGCGCCAGGCGAACTGCTGCGCCTCGATGCTCGCGTTGGCCGCGGGCGAGCCGGCCACGGATTTGCCTCGCAAGGCGGCGGTGTCCAGTGTCAGCTGCTTGAGCGCGCTGCTGCCGAGCGCTGCCGCACCATAGAAGTCGATACCGGCGTAGCCCTTCAGGGCCAGCGCGTCGAGCTTGTCGAAGGCGGCCAGATCGGTGTTCGAGAGCACCAGCCCGTCGTCGATGCCGGGCACCCCGGCCGTCTGACCGAGGCTCACCCGGCCCGAGGCCAGCGAGACCGCGCCGCCCGCCCCGCCGGTGCCGCCGGCCTGCAGGCGGCCCTGCGAGCGCGTGGTCTGCGTGGCGTCGATCAGCAGGGCCTTGCTCGCCTTGAGCGTGGCGCCGGCCTGGATGCTCACCGTGCCGACCGAGGCGTCCGGCGTCGCGCCGCGGTCCACCGCCACCTGGGCCGAATTGGCCAGGCGGATCAGTGCGCCCGAGGCCTCGGTGGTGATGTTGCGGCTGTCCGCCACGCTGCTGCCGCTGCCCGACAACACGCTGCCGGCCTGCACGTCGATGCGGTTGGTGGCAGCGATCAGCAGCTCGGGCAGTTCCAGCGGGTGCTCCGCGGTGTTGGCGACGAGCACGTCGCTGGCGCCGGTGGTGATTTGCACGCCGGAGGCCAGGTCGCTGCGCGTGCCGCCGAGCAGCACGCTGCCGCCCAGGTGCGACAGGCCGGCCGCCTCGAGCTGCAGGTAGGAGGCGTCCACCGCGGCATTGCCCAGCCGGTCGACGACGGCGATGCGGCTGCCGCTGATGTCGACCTCGGAACCGCGCCCGGTCCGGCTGTCCACGGTGGCCGGGTTCGTGATGAACTGTCCGTCGAGCCGCAGGGTGTTGGCGTTCGCGATGGCGAGCTTGCCGGCGTCGATCGGCAGCCGCGGCGCGTCGCGCCGCTGCTGCGAAGCCAGGTCGGCAAAAAAGCGCGCGGTGCTGACGTTGTAGTCCGACTCCTGCTTCGCGTCGGCCCCGGGCCGCACCACCACGCCCACGGTCTGCGATTCGCGGATGCTGGTGCCGGCCACGCTGCGGTAGCCCGCCACGACGGCCTGCCCGTTCGCCAGCGCGGGCGCGGCACCGGGCTGGAGCTTGCGGTAGGCGCTGCCGGTCTGCAACTGCACCAGGTAGGCGCCGGGCAGCAGCGCATAGCGCCCAGGCAGCAGCAGGTAGTCGCCTTCGGGCACGGCCGCGCCGGGGCCGATGTGGAGGCTGTCGTAGAGCGCGCTGTCGGGTTTGGCGGTGGCGAAACCGAAACCGAGGTCCTTGAGGCTGGCGGTGTCGGCATCGATCGGCATGCTCGACAGGCCCGCCGCCGGAATGATGGCGAACGTGTTGTCGCTCAGCAGCGTGTTCTTCGAGCCGCCGGTGCCGGGAACGAACTCGACGGCCTGCACATCGCCGCCGCCCGACACGTCGACCGTCGCGCCGGCATGCACGTCCACCGCGGGGCCCGACAGCGCGATGCGCTTGCCGGCGGGCGTCGGTGCATCGAGCTGCGTGGTGGCCCCGCTGCCGTAGCGGTAGTTCCAGATCACGCCGGCGTCCGTCGTGCCGTAGGGGATGGTGCTGCCGGCCGCGGAGACGCTGGTCACGCTGCCGGCCGCGAGGTCGAGCGTGCTGCCGGCCTGCAGCGAGATCTCACCCAGCGGCGCCTTGACCGTGCCGCCCTGCTCGATGTGGTCGGCCTGCAGCGTCAGCCTGCCGCCGGCGGAATAGACCTCGCCGCCCGGCTTGCCGTTGCCCGCGATGACGATGCGGCCGCCGGGCGTGAGCGTGTCGCCCGGCTGGTCCTTCACCGCCACCGTGAAGTCGCTGCGCGTGGTGGGATAGAGCTGGGTGGCGTGGAACAGCAGGTCGCCCGAGGTCGTGAGGCCGCCGACGAGGCTGCTCTCGACGCTGCCGTTGAGCCCCGTGGTGCTGCCCTTGACGAGCCGCCCGGTCAGACGGATGTCGTTCTCGCTGATGAAGCTGGCCTGGCTGACGCCACCGAGCGCCAGGCTGCCGAACAGGTCGATGGTCTGCCCCCGCGCCTCAAAGCGGCCCGCACCGGTCAGTGTGGGCAGCACCGGCGAAGCCTCCTGCTGTTCGTAGTTCTGGCCGTTCCAGAAGCTGGTCTTCTGCGATTGACCGATGGCGATGGCAGCGCCCGCCAGGCGCACCTTGCCGCCCCCCGAAACGTCCACTTCCGGCGCATCGATGCGGATGCCGCGCGCGAAGTTCAGGTCCGCGTCGCCGCGGAACTCGACGATGTTCTCGGACTGCAGGCGCAGCTTCTGGAAGCCGCCGGCACTGAGCGCATCGATCGCGATGGGCACCTCGTTGACGCCCGTCGCAGGTGCTGCCTGGCCGACCACGATGCGCCGCTCGCCCACCGGCTGATCGGCGTTCTGCGGCAGTGCGAACTCGAACGCAAAGCTGCCGCCCGCCCCCTGGGCGGACGGCGCGCGCCCGCGCAGCGTGCCGTCCAGCGTGGAGGCGCCCTGCGCGCTCATCAGCAGGCTGCCGGCATCGCCGTCGACGCGCTGCTGGACGAGCGGCCGGGTGGCGTCGCCGGTCAGCACGTCGACGATGCGCGACGCGCCGCTCACGTCGAGCACCGAGCCGGCATCGGTGCGGATGCCGGTGTTCTGTGCCGCCAGGGTGATGGAGCCGCCACCGATGACGCTGCCCTGCAGCAGCCCGCGGTCGCTGGGCTGGCGCACGAAGGTCCCGGCGGTGGAGAGCGTGCTGTGCTCGCCCAGGTGCAGCTGGGCGGTGCCCGCGATGCCCTTCCTGAGGGTCGCGGTGATGGCACCGCCCGGCGCGCTGAGCGTGCCGTCGATGTCCAGGCCGTCGACGGCGGACACCTTGATTTCGCCCTTGGGGTCGGTCGCGATGAACGCGTTCCTGCCGATGACGAGCTTCGCATTCGTGCCGTCCGAGCCGGCGCCGCCGACCGCGGCCAGACCGATCTTGACGGCATTGCGCTGCTCCGCCGGCAGGGTGGCGAGCGTGGCGACGGAAGCCAGATTGCCGCCGGTCGCCAGGCCCACCGCCTTCAGGCGGTCCACGACCAGATTCTGCTGCGTGGCCTGGATCGTCGTGCCCTCGGCGACCGACAAGCCGTTCAGCGTGTTGATGCGCACGGCACCGAAGCCGTGGTCGGAGAACAGCGAAGGTCCGAAGCGCGAAGTACCGGCCGGCGCGGCACCGCCGGCACTGGTGAGAAGCGCATCGGGCACGAGGATCGACAACGTGCCGCCATTGCCGGCCGCGTAGCCGCGCAGGTCGGCCTGCAGCCACTCGTCGACGGCGTTCACGGAGCTTCCCTGACTGAGTGAGAGGGTGCCGCCATTGCCGGCCGTCAACTTGCCGCTCTTGTCGAGTGCGCCGCCGCCGCTCACGTCGAGCACGGCACCGGACTCGAGCAGGGTCGCCCCGGCGAATTGAGTCGCCACGGTGGAGGCCACGGTGAGCGTACCGCCGTTCAGCAGGGAGACCGCGGCACTGCCGTCCCCATTCGACTTGGCCGTGGGCAGCGGCGCCCCGACGTAAGCGCCATCGGCGCTCGCCTGATTGACCCACACGCCGGCGGTCGACAGCTGCGCGCCGCTGCGAACGGTCACGCCGCTGTTCGCTGTCGTCTGATCGGCACTGATGGGGCTGACCGTCGCCACCGCTTGCAGCGTGAGTGTTCCCGCCGGCATCGAGATCTTGCCGGCCACATCGACCTGCGAGCCGCGCAGCGTCAAGGCCCCGCCGACCGGCCCGTCGATGTGCACCTCGGCCGGCACGGCTATGCGCCCGTTGGAGTTGAGCTCCACGCTCTCGAAGCCGTTCTGTTGGTAGACATTGGTCTGCGGGCTGGTGGCCGCGCCGAACAGCTGCTCGGCCGCCAGCGTGAAGTGATCGCGCTGCGCCTGGCTCAGCGCCGTCGTGGCCACGAAGGCCCGGCCCAGCGTGTCGCTCGCGCCCTGCGCGAACGTGACGTTGCCGATGCGTGTCAGGTCACCGAACTCGTTGGACGTGCTGTTGTACGTACCGATCGCCAGCGTGGCTCCGCGCGGCGCCTTCGCCAGCTGCGTCGGCCCGGCGGTGGCGCCGCCCTTCAGCGTGCCGTCGAGCACCAGCCCGGTGGCCGCGCCGATGCTGATGCTGCCGCCGGCCTTGCCTTCCACATAGGCGTCCTGGTGCTCGCCGTAGCCGTAGAGCAGGTTGGTGTAGCTGGCGGTCTGGCCCCAGCGCTCGTAGCGCTTGTCGAAGCGGTCGAGGATCCGCGTGTAGGGCTTGGCCTCGGGTGCGGTGGTGATGTCGTAGACCTTGCCGTCGGCGCCGAGCAGCTTGGTGGTGGCCGAGGTGCCGCCCGCATAGCGGTAGCCGCCGCCGGACGCATCGAGCGTCGCGCCCTGGCGCTGGATGACGGAGCCGGCCGACTGCAGCACCAGCTCGCCGCCGGTCGCGGTTTCCTCCGCCACGCTGCGCTTGCGCGCAGCGGCATAGCCCGACACGTCGAGCAAGGCGCTGCCCTTGCGCAGGTCGACCGTGACGGTCGATCCCTTCAGCAGGCCGCTCTTCTGGTCGGGCGAGTCCTTCAGCTCGTTGGAGGTGACCTTGAAGCTCACCAGGTTGCTGTCGTAGGCCACGTCGGCCCAGGTGCCGGCGACGCTGGTGCTGCTGCCCTCGCCCAGGTAGATGCGCGCAGCGGTCGGGTCGGCCGCGTCGCCGGCATTGAGCGTGATGCGCCCGCCCGGCGCGCTCACGCTGCCCTGGTTGACGATGGTCTTGCCTTCGACCTGGATCAAGGCACGGCGGTCGTCGAGCACGGAGCTGCCCTTGAAGCTCTGGCTCTCGGGCAGGAAGCCCTTGTCGGCCGCGTCGGGCTTCGCCTCGGTGACGCTGCCTGCTTCGAAGCTGACGCTGCCGCCTTGCTGCGAATCGCGGCTGCGCGCCTGCAGCCAGATGGAGCCGTTGCTCTGGATGGCGGTCGAGGCGGACACGCGCCCGGCCTGGTTGATGGCGAGCGCCGCCAGGGTCACGTTGCCGCGGTCGGCGCTGATCTCGCCGGCGTTGCGGATCATGCTGCTCAGGTTCACCGGCGCGCCGGCGTCGGCCTCGATCTCCACGCGCATGCCGCGCAGGCCGGGACCGTTCTCGTCGTCGGCCAGCGCCAGGTAGGCCTTGCTGCCCGCGGCCAGCAGCACCTGCCCGTCGGGCGAGGCGATCACGGCACTGCGGTTGTCGATGCGCGGCGCGATCAGCACGATCGAGCCGCCGGGCTGCGCCGTGATCGACGGGGCCGCCGCCGCGGGGTCGCCGTGCTGGCCGAGCACGATGGCCTCGGGCCGCGTGCCGTCGGGGCGGGTGGCCAGCGTGTTGCCGCTGTCGTCGTAGCCACCCTCGGCGGCGGCGGCGGTCAGGCCGCGCGAGGTCAGCCCCGCGTTGAAGCGCTCGTTGCTGATGTTCAGCGTGGAGGCGATGAACGAGTAGGCGTTGACCTGCGCGCCGCGGTCGAACAGGATGCCGTTCTGGTTGATCAGCAGGATCTGCCCGTTGGCCGAGAGCTTGCCCTGCAGCAGGCTGGGGTCGAGGCTGTAGATGCGGTTCAGCGTCGACGCCAGGTTGTTCGGCTGGTTGAAGCGCACTTCGCTGCCGCCGGCGATGTTGAACGAACGCCAGTCGATGATGGCGCGCTGCGAGCTCTGGTCGATCGTCAGCAGCCTGCCCGTGGCGGTGTCGACCGGCGAGCGAACGATCGCCTGGCCACCGACCACGCCGCGCAGCACCGGCAGGGTGCCTTTCGGCAGCACCGTGCCCGCGCCTTGCGCCGCGGCGGGACCGGGCGCCACGCAGCCCAGCACACCGGCCGCCGCCAGAGCGGCCAGGCTCGAACTGAACTCGCACCGGGCCGCGACGGCACTGCCGGCATTCAGGCGAGACAGGGCGAAGCGGGGTTGACGGTGAGCCTTCATGGGGTGTCCTCGAAACAGCGGTGGATCGCCAGCAGGATTTCAGAACTCGAACACGCCGCGGGCGTGCAGCCGCGGCTCACCGCTGCGGGTGCTGCCGCTGTCGCGCAGCGGCCAGCCCACGTCAAGCGCCAGGCTGGCGTATTGCTTCGCGTACAGCCGCAGGCCGAAGCCGGTGCTCAGCAGCTGGAAGCGGGCGGTCTGTTGCGGCAGCGGCGAGCGCAGCTGCAGGTAGGCGCCCTCGGCGAAGGCGTGGACTTGCAGCCCGGCGAGCACCGGCCAGTGGTCGAGCGCGAAGTTCGGTGAGCGCAGCTCCAGCGTGCCGTGCAGCGCGGTGTCGCCCACCGCAGCGGCTTCCAGGTAGCCGCGCACGCTGTCGGCCCCGCCGGCGACGAACTGCTCACTGCTGATCAACGGCTGCGCGCTGATCTGGCCGTCGAGCTTGCCGAAGGCGCTGAGCCCGCGCGGCAGCTTCTGGGTGCGCGCCAGGTCGAACTTGAGAATCGAGAAATTGCTCTGCGCGCGGTAGCGCTTGTTCTCGAACTGCGACTCGTCGCTGGCCAGGCCGCGCAGCGCGAACGTCATGCCGACACCGGCCTGCCACTGCCCCGCGTCGTCGTCCCGGGTGAGGGCATAGCCCAGGCTGAAGGGCAGGTAGCGGATGGGCGTGGCAATGCCTTGCGCACCCACCGTCACGTCCTCCTTCAGGTCCTTGTAGTCGGCGCCTGCGGTGAGTGTGTGCACCAGGTGCGGGTTGCCCTCGAGCACGAAGATCTCGCGCAGGCCGTAGATGCTGCCGCGGCCGAAGACCGTGACATCGCCGACACCGGCAAACACCTGGCTGTTGGAGCGGATCGCCGAGAACACCAGCAGGTTCTCGCCCAGCGGCACGGTGTAGGAGCCGGAGAAGACCTCGACCTCGTCGCGGTTCTCGGGCGAGATCTGCAGCTGCACGCCGACACTGTGCTCGGCCTGCCACAGGTTGTCGTAGCGCAGCGAGCCCAGCAGCCGCGAGTGGGTGGTGTTGGCGCTGTAGTGGTTGTTGAGCTCCAGGCTGCCGTGCAGCGGAAGATGGTCTTCCACGGTCAGGTCCACCTCGGTGGTGCCCGGCGTCTTGCCCGGGCGCAGCAGCGGCGTCACGCGCCGGTCGGCCGAGCGGTTGACGCCGGCGAGCTGCGTGCTCACCTGCTTGAAGTTCGGCGTCTGGCCTTCGGCGAGTTCGGGCACCTTCTCGAGGATGCGCTCCTGCGAATAGTGCTGCGCGCCGACCACGCGCAGGCGCGCCACGGTGCCCTGGGTGACGTTGAGCACCACCACGCCGCTGCTCACGCGCTGCTCGGGGGTGTCGACCACCACGGTGCCGAAGCCGGCGTCACGGTAGGCCTTCTCGAGCGCGCTGCGCGCCGACTCCACATCGTCCGCGGTGCGGGATTCGCCGAGAAAGGGGTAGACCGCGCGCTCGATGCGCTCAGCGTCCAGCGCGGTGTTGCCTTCGATGCGGTATTCGAAGATGGCGAAGCGCGGGCCCTGCACCGCGGCTGCAACTGCGGCTGCGTCCGGGTCCTGTGCCCACACGACGGAACTCGACAGCGCCAGGGCCCATGCGGCCGCCCGCAAGCTCATGCGCCAGGTGAAGTGAAGCCGGGAAGCGCAAGCGTTCATCGAGTGTGAAATGGAAGGGCCGACACACGCTTGCGTGCATCCGACGGGCGAAGATTTCGATTGTCTGGACTTGTTGTGACATCTCTTCGGGGACAGCGTCCGCCGCAAGAGAGCAAACAGAAAAGCCAGCGCCCGGTTGGGGCGCTGGCTTGACGGCAAGCGTGCTGCGCCGGATCAGCGCAGCACTGCCCGCGCAGGCTCAGTTGAACAGCTTGGGGTTCTGGCAGTTGTTGAGACCGCTCGCGGTGATCTTGGTCCACGGGTTGATCGGGCTGGCAGCAACCGCGGCGTCGGTCGTGATGACCACCGGGTTCGGTGCCGCCTGGTTGCTCACCAGGGCCAGCAGGCCACCGCGGCCCCAGGTCTGCGTGTAGGCGCTGTCCAGCTGGGCAATGACGACCGGGTTGTTCAGGTCCGACGCGAACTTCGAGATCAGCAGGGCGTAGTTGCCGACATTGGTGGCCGACTTGTACTGGAAGGTATTTTCCGTGTACAGGCGGTATGCGCCGCTGGCGGTGTTGCGCTGCGTCGGGGCCACGCCGTCGATGGCGACGAAACGCCATGCGGCCGCACCGGGCTTCTCTTCCGTGGTGATGACACCGACAGCGCCGCGCCCGTTGGCATCGTGCGTGATCAGGCAGTTCCGGACGTCGCTGCCGCCCGAACCGGCGAACACGGTCGAAGCGACGGCCGTGCCGCAAGCGGTCGCGAAGGGTTCGCCGACCGTGTCGTTCGGGCTGTTGACGAACGGGTCGGTGTTGACCGAGCACGACTTGAAGCCTTCGCCGTTCCCGGAGCGGGCGGCCAGGGCTTCGAAGGTCTTTTGCGTGCCCGAGGAATTGACGCGGCGCGCGACGTAGATGCCGTCGTCGGCCAGCGCGGCGGTGGAGCCCACCGCCACGTTCATCGGGTAGCCGATGCCGGACCAAGTCTGGCCGGCCTGGGTGTAGATGGTGGTCAGCTGGGCGCTGGTGAGGCTGGGCATGTCGGCCTCGGTTTCACCGCCGACCGTCTTGCCCTGGTAGGCCTGGAGCTTGTTGCGCACCTTCAGCGAGACCGGGATGCCGAAGATCAGCGACGTGACCGACTTCTTGGTGAGCAGGGCCGTGGTGGCGGCCGGGGCGAAGAACTCGGGCTCCACGTCGGAGAAGCCGATCTTCGTGACCTGGTTGGTCGTGATGTTGCTGCCCGCGCAGCTGTACTTGGTGTACGCCGGCAGGGCGGTGTCGGTGAAGTCGGGCGCCACGGTCACGCAGTTGCCGCCGACGCCGACCGTCAGCTTGGTCAGGTCGAGGAAGGGCAGCGCGCTGCCGTTGGCCACCGGGGCGATGCCGCTGCCGGAGCCGCCGACCGAGTACTTGTAGATGGCCATCTTCGTCTTGCCGCCGGTCAGGTTGATCTGGCCGGTGCCGGCGCCCACGTCGGGCGAGCAGAAGTAGATGTTGTTGTTGGAGACAGCGTAGTGCGACATCGTGCCGGCCAGGCACAGCGCGCGGGCCATGCCGAGGATGCCGTTGTCCTGCGCGGAAGCGCCGGACACATAGAAGTCTTGCGTGGTGGTGGCGTTGTAGTCGGTCGGCAGCAGGCCGGCCGCGAACACGGACGAGGCGGCCAGGGTGCCGAGCGCGGCGCCAACAGCCAGGGTCAGGGTCTTGAGCTTCATGGTGAACTCCAGAAAAGAGGGTCTGTACGGTGTGTTCCGCCCAGCGCTCCGCCGGCCGGGGCTCCCTTTGCAGGAGCCCCGGGGATGCCGGAGCGTCAGGGGACTAGCGGATCAGGATCAGGCAGCGAGCTTGGCCTTGGCCTTGCGGCGGCCAACGCCCGCCAGACCCAGCAGGCCCGAGCCCAGCATCCAGGCGGCGGCAGGCAGCGGCACGGCTTCCGGTGCGCCGGCCAGCGCATAGGTCACGTCGCCGTTGCTGGCGAGCTTGAAGGTGGCGAAGTTGAGGCCGTTGCCGAACTGGGTCGCCACGGAGGCAGTCGCGTTGGCCAGGGTGCCCTGGCTGCGCACGTAGTAGTAAACGCTCAGCGCGCTGTCGAGCAGGCCGAGGCTCGCGCTACCTTGAGCGAAGTTGTCCGTGGCGTTGCTCTGCACGGCCGCGCCCGTGGCCGACAGTCCCATGGGGGCGTTGGCGCTGCCGATCGCGTTGAAGGCCGCAACGGCAGTCGTCACGGCGAGATTCGTGAAAGCACCCGGATTGTTGGCGGTCAGTAGGACACGGCTGACATTGTTGGTGCCCGCGACGGAAGCGCTGTCGCCCGCTGCGATCGTCCAGCGGACGTCCGCGGCGCTCGACTGGCCGGCGAGCCAGGTCGAGAAGGACGCGTCGGCGAAGTTGCTCTTCGTGGTCTTGTCGATGGTCAGGCCGGCGGTCGGCGTCTTGTCACCGGTCACCGCGCCGTCGCCGGCTGCGGTCGTGATGCTGCTGGGGAGGAACTGGTTGAGCGTGTAGCCCAGGTCGCGCACGTAGTAGGCGTTGGTGGACTGGTTGAACGCGGTCAGGAACAGCGAGCCGCTGCCCGTGGCGCCATTGACCAGATCGGCGTGCGCCGAGCTGGCGGCGATCATCGCCACGGCCGTTGCGATCATCTTCAGATTGAATTTCATCTCTCTCACTCCTGGTTGAAGAAGGTTGCTCTTGTCGAAAAAACTAGGCTGAGCCGTCGGATGCACCGGCCCGATCACGACACACACACGCTGTGCCGGGAACCAATTCACTGTAGGTTTCTCATGTGTCGTACATGGGTGGACGAAGCTGGCGGCCATGGCCCGTTCGGCTCGGTCCGCACCTCCCTCCGGCGCCACGGGACCCCACCCCTTCTCAGCCCACGACATTAGCGGCCGGGTGTGACGCGGGCTTGCGGTGAGCCGCGCGCTGCATAGTCCGCACGAGCTAGTCCCGGGTTGCGCCGCACGACCGGCGCGCAGCGCCGCCTCAGGGAAGGCGCGGTGGCAAGCCCGCGCCAGCCGCCACAGCGGCCCCGCGCACGGCGTCGTCGCTGCCGAAGACCCAGTCCCGGTAGCTGCGCGCTGCGGCAAAGGCTTCACGCGGTGCGAAGCCCGCCTTCTTCAGCGGCTTCTTCTGCGACAGGCTGTAGATGCCGACGATGCCGCCCTGCGGCGTCAACACCAGGCCCCATTCGGCCTTGCCGGTCATCGGGTCGGGGTACAGCTGGCGCAGGAAGCGCCGGGTGAAGGGCACGCGCGGGTCGCGCAGCAGTTGTTCCAGCGAGGTGGGCGCCGCCGGCGGCGCGCCGCCGAGCCCGCCCGCCGGCGCAACCAGCGGCGCGCCTGCCGCATAGCGCTCCAGTGCGGCGCGGTACTGGCGCCCGATGAACAGCAGTTCGCGCTCGCGTTCGCGCTGCGCCACCACCGACCACAGCGTGGAAGCGACCGCCGAGGTGATGCCCAGCAGCGCGACGAGGAACATCACGCCCACGTAGCTGAAGCCTGCCGCCCGCGGCCTCAGGCGGGTGCGGGTACGCGCCATGTCGGCTCCGCAGGCGTGCCGCCGGGAGCACTGCGCTGCCAGGCCTCCAGCAGCAGGCCCTCGAAGGCCCTGGTAAAGGCCTGTGGCTGCAGCAGGGGGCTGGCACGCAGCCGCGTGCGCGCTTGTGCGCGCCAGGCGGCAAGCGCCTGCGGCTCAGCCGCCAGACGCGTGGCGATGGCGACGAACTCGGCATCGCTGGTGGCGATCCAGTCTTTGTGCCCGATGGCGCTCAGCAGCGACGCGCCCATGCGCGACGGGTGGGTGCGCCCGGCCAGGGTCACCACGGGCACGCCCATCCACAAGGTCTCGCACGTGGTCGTGGCGCCATTGAACGGGAAGCTGTCGAGCGCGATGTCGATCTCGCGGTACAGCTCGAGATGGCTCACCAGATCGGGCCGCCAGGGGTTGAACACCAGGCGGTCGGGCGCAACGCCCTGCGCCTCGAAGAACTGCGCGATGTTCGCCTGGTTGGCCGGTTCGGCCAGCGAGCGGGTCTTGAGGAACAGGCGCGACCCCGGCACCGCGCGCAGCACCTGCGCCCACAGGCCCAGGGTGTGGTCGCTGAGCTTGGCGATGTTGTTGAAGGAGCCGAAGCTCACGCGACCGCTGCCGAGCACGGGCGGCTCGCCGGTGGGCGGCTCGGCGTCGGGGCGGTAGCAGAACATGCTGTGCGGGCAATGCAGCACCGCCTCGGCGGCGGGCGCCGGGTGGTCGGCGGTGTCGATCACGCGGTCGCTGATGCGAAAGTCCAGGGCCGGCAGACCGGTGACGGTGGGGTAGCCGAGGTAGCCGATCTGCACCGGCGCGACCCGCCTCGCAAACAGCGCCAACCGGCCGTGCGCGGTATGGCCGGAGAGATCGACGAGCACGTCGATGCCGTCGTCCCGGATGCGCGCGGCGAGGTCGCCGTCGAGCATCTCGGCGCAGTCCACCCAGTGGTGTCCGAGGCTCTTGAGCCGCGCCGTCACATCGTCTTCGAAGGCACAGTTGTGATAGCAGAACACCTCGAACCGCGCGTGATCGTGGCACGCCAGGATGGACTCGACGAAGTAGGTGACCGAATGCCGCCGGAAATCGCCCGAGACGTAGCCCACGCGCAGCCGGTCACCCGCGGCCAGCGCGCGCGGCACGGGACGCGGCGCACCGGAGTCGGCCCCGCGGCCGTAGGCGGCGTGCGCGTCGACCAGGGCCTGCGGGTCTTCTTCGTGGTAGAGCAAGGTCATCAGGTAGGCCGAGTAGCCGCCGGGGTGGTGGTCCATCAGCGCGACCGACTCGCGAAAGCGCTCCAGGGCCTCGCCGACGCGGCGCGACTGCGACAGCGCAGCGGCGATGCGCTGCAACGAGAAGGCGTCCGGTGCGAGCGCGTGGGCGTCGTGCGCGGCCTGGAGCGCCGCTGCCGACTGGCCCATGTCGTTGAGCACGGCCGACAGCGCGTTCAGCACCGGCGCGCTGGGCGGATTCAGGCGCAGCCACTTCTCGAAGCCTTCGCGGGCGAGGTCGTCGCATGCCAGCTTGCGCAGGCAGTGCCCGAGGTGGACGCAGCAGTCTTCTTCGCCCGGCTCGATGGAAAGTGCCTCGTTGAACGCACGTGCCGCCTCCGCGTAGCGATGCGATCGCATCAGCGTGACACCCAGGTTCTTGTGCAGATGCGCGTTGCGCGGCTCGAGCGCCAACGCGCGGCGCTGCGCGGCTTCGCCCTCGTCGCTGGGCCGTGCGGCCCGGTCCGGCTCGGCGTCGCGCAGCGCCTTCAGTGCCAGTGCGTTGCCCAGGTTGGCGTGAGCGGCCGCCAGATCCGGGTTGATCGCCAAGGCCCGCCGGTAGCAAGCGACGGCACCATCGAGATCGTCCAGGGTCTTCAAGGCGATGCCCAGGCTCACCTGGGCTTCGGCAAACTGAGGCTGCAATTCGATGGCGCGCCGGTAGGCGGCGACCGCAGGCTCCAGCGCGTCGGCTGCCTTGAGCACGCGGCCGTGGCTCAGATGGAATTCTGGCTGCTCGGGCGCGATCGCAATCGCTGCAATGACATGCGCCAGCGCGGCATCGGGCCGGTTGCTCAGCAAGGCGGCGACGCCCAGCAAGTGCTGCAGATCCGCTGAACCCTCGTGCTCCGGCAACAGGGCGCGGAGCAGCGCCTCGGCCTGCGCCGGCGCATTGCATGAAAGGTGGTGTTGCGCCTGCGTCAGCACCTCTCTCGGTGCGTTCGACCGCTCGTCGATGGGCGCGGGCTTCTGCAGCAACGAGGCCAGGGGCCGTGAACGTTCGGGGGAGGACATGCGCTCGCTGCTCTCGAAAGCCTCGCAGGATGCGAAACGACCGTGCGATTGTGCGGAGCGCTGATGACACTTTGTTGGCGCTGCACCCACCGACAACCGTCGAGGACGCAGCGCTCCGGGTCCCTCAGCCTCGGGTTGCACCGATCGTCTTTTGTCCGCGACGCCGGCGCGCCTGCAAACCACCCAGGCCGAACAAGCCGGTGGCGAACAGCCAGGCGGCAGCCGGCAGCGGGACGGGAGCGATCTGCGGATCGACCGGGAGGGCGGAGAACTTGATTTCGGCGTAGCTGAACAAGGTCACCTGCGCCACGGTGCCGGGAACGCTCGCGCCGATTCGGGAAATCGTTGCCGTCAACAGATTCCACAGGTTGCAGTGGAAGGTGCGCAGGTCGAGCGCCAGCGGTGTCTGCTGGCCCGTGATGGCCGCGAACCGGTTGCCTGCATCGGGCGCTTGCGTCTGCACGGCGCTCAACGAAGAGAGCAGACCGCCGGCGGTCTGCGTGGACTGCGCCGTCTTCTTGAAAAGGCTGTTGCCGAGCCAGCCCGTCTGCGCGAAGGCCGACGCATGGGCCGGCGGCGTACCCGTGTTGAACGGCGAGCCGCTCGACGTGATCAGCGTGGCACTGGCCAAAGGGCTCAGAACGAGCAGCGGGGCGGCGATGAGCAGACGACGTGAAAGCTTGATGAACATGATGACCTCGAGTGGTGGGAAAGTTGGGGAAAGCGTGAAAAGCGTGGCATGTGTGGGTGCGCACGCGGCGCATCGTATCGATGAGTCCCCGCGCGCCGTATCCACCACTTGCGGGTAAGGAAACGAGCGCGGCCGGCCTGTTGAAACACAGCGGATACCGATGTGTCCGACGCGCGTCGCAAGCACCCGACGAGACCTCCTGATCGGACTAGTCCCGGGTCGGCTCTTGCGGTGGATCCGACGGTAGCAACGCACACCGACAGGCACAAGAAGCCTGTACGGGCTGGTCGCAGCGCCAGGACCGACATGAAACTGTCATGCCATGCGCGGCACCGCGCGCGCGCCGGGCCGCGGCCCGCGCGTCAGCGGATAAGGAAAATCAATCGGGGCGGAGGATGCCCAGGCTCATCGCACGCGCGATGGCGTGCGAGCGCGTGTTCGAGTCGAGCTTGCGCAGGATGGCCTGGATATGGTTCTTCACGGTCCAGGGACTGCACTCGAGAACGAGCGCGATCTCCGCATTGGTCTTGCCGTGCTTGATCAGTTGCAGGATGGCCTCCTGCCGAGGCGTCACGAGCCGACCCGAGCGCTGCATGCTGGCGCTCTGCACTTCCTTCTCTCCGGCCAGAACCCGCAGGAACGCCGTGTGCACATGCGGCCCCAGCAGCTCGATCACATAGCCGAGCCGCTGGTCCAGAGGGCACGACAGGCGCGAAAAACAATAGAACGCATCGAGCCTACCGCGGGCCCCGATGACGAGGTGGGCGGCCAGGTTCTTCATCTCGTTGCCCATCACGAGGGCGAGCAGTTCGGCATCCGGGGCCCGCCCGTCTTCGGCCGGGCAGAAGACGACGGGCCGGCCGGTGCGTTGCCTCACGGTCGTCAGCCGGGGGATCAAACCGGTCAAGGGGTCCGACACCGCGTCGAACTGTTCCTGGCGGAAATAGCGGCTGGCGCTGAAGCGGTGCATGCCCATGCCCTCGCGCGAGCCGTCCTCGATGCCGCACACGAGGATCTCGTGCGGCACCAGCGCCCGGAACGCATTGTGTGTCCAGAGGAAGAACTGCTGCCGCGTCGACACGGCGAAGGACGCCTCCACCGCCTCGGAGAAGCGCTGGCGGTCGTCTTCGTCCAGCTTGATCGGTGAAGTCACGGGGCGCTTTGGTGCAAGGGCAAATGAAGGGGCGCCGACCGAAGTCGCGAGGACTCGACCCGCACCGGGGAATGCGGCCGGACCGAAAAGCGGTCCGGCACGGGCAAAGGCTTCTCACCAGGTCTCATAGCTGTCCCCCGCGAGGCTGTTGCCGGGTGCGCCGCTGCGCACGTCGTAGACGCCGCCACGTTCACCTTCGGGTGGAGGCAGCGCGACCCAGGTCGCCGCACTGTCGGTGATCGGATCGAGCGGCACCCGGCGCAGGTAGCGGCGCGCCGCCAGCTCTTCCAGGGTTTCGGGGTAGCGGCCCTGGTCGCTCACGAACTTGTCGATGGCGTCGCGCATCACGCTCAGGTCCTGCCGCAGCACGGCCTCGCGGCTGCGCTCCAGGCTGTGCAGGTACTTCGGCACGGCAAGCGTGAGCAGCGTCGCGATGATCGCCATGACGACCATCAACTCCATCAGCGTGAAGCCGCCCGCACGCGGGCGCAGCGCCGGCAAGGACAGCGCGCTCACCATTGCGAGTACGGCCGGCCGTCGAGGCCGATCCGCTCCGACAGCGAGTGGACGTCGAACACGTCGCGCCCCGGCTGCGGGTTGTCGGGCCCGCTCTCGTAGCTGCGCAGACCCCATGTCGCGTCGGCCGCGAGCGCCGGATCGGCCATGGGGTCGCGCGGCAGCCGGCGCAGGAAGTAGATCTTGCGGCCCTTGGGGTCGTTCGCCTGCGCCACACCCTCGACCAGCATGGCGAGCGAGGCCGGGTAGCCTGATTCGTCGGCGGCCTTCTTGACGAGGTTCGCGTCGGCGGCCTGCTTGTAGGCATCGATGCCTTCGCGGATCTGCCGCAGTGCGCTGCGCAGGTCCTGCTCCTGGCTGCGCCGGGCCGCGAGCTGCGCCAGCGTCGTCGCTCCGCCGGCCAGCGTGGCCACGATGGCCACCGTGATCAGCAACTCGATCAGGCTGAAACCGGCGCCCAGGCGCCTGCCCGGCGAGCGTGCCGCCGGGTGGGACCGGGCGAGGCGCAGGGTCATGGCGGCGGCGCGGGCGGCTGCGGCTGGCCGGGCACGCCGAGCGGCGGCGCGGGTGCCGGTTCGGCCACCGGTTCGGGCTCCGGGGGCGGCGCCGCTTCGCCGGGCGCCGGCGCCTCGCGGCCACCGGCCGGCGGCATCGCGAGCTTGCCCGAGCCATGCAGGCGCAGCACCGGTGCGCCCACCGAGGCTTCGGTTCCGGACGGGTACTCGTACTGGGCCGCGGCGCTGCCCGAGATGTTGCGCACCACGCGCGGCGTGACCAGCAGGACGATCTCGGTCTTGTTGTGGTCGCTGCGTTCGGAGGAGAACAGGCGACCGACCAGCGGCAGGTCGGTGAGCCCGGGGACGCCGGCCGCGCTGCGCCGGTCTTCGTCGCTGATCAGTCCAGCCAGTGCCTGGGTCTCGCCGTCCTTCAGCCGCAGGGTGGTCGTCGCCATGCGGGTGCCGATCTGGTAGGTCAGCGCACCGGACTTGCTCTTGATCTCCTTGACGATGTTGCTGACCTCGAGGCCGACCTTGATGGCGACCTCGTCGTCGAGGAACACGTTCGGCTCCACGTCGAGCTTGAGTCCCACGTCGAGGTAGTTGATGGACTCCGACACGCCGACGTTGATCGTCGACGTGGTGGTGATGACGGGCACGCGGTCGCCGATGAGGATGCGTGCCTTGTCGCGGTTCTTCACCCGGATGCGCGGGTTGGCCAGGATGTTGGTGTCGCCGTTCTCGGCGCGCAGGTTCAGCGAGGGGTTGGCGATGCCGATCTGCGAGTTCTTGATGCCGCGCAGCTGGTTCAGCGTGAGCTGGGTGGTCGTCAGCGTGTTGTCCACCACCGTGGTCGCGCCGGTGGCCGTGGAGACCACGGTGGACGGGTTCTTCACGATGTTGAGCACCGTGAACTGCCCCGGCGGGTCGATGCCGATCTCGGTGAAGCGCGAGCGCTTGACCTCCAGCACCTCGACCTCCAGCATCACCTCGGGCTCGGGCAGGTCCTGCGCCGCGATGATCTTCTCGGCCAGCCGCACCGCGGCCGACGTGTCGCGCATGGTGATGCTGTTGAGCTTCTCGTCGGCATAGAGATCGCGCGTCTTCAGCACCGTCTTGAGCATCGCGAACACGCCCTTGGCTTCCGCGTTGACGAGGTAGAAGGTCTTGACCATGAGGTCGGCGTAGTCCTTCTGCTTGGCCGCCGTGTTGGGGTAGATCAGCACCGTGTTGTCGCTCAGCGTCTTGCGCTCGAGCTGGTTGGTCACGGTGATCACGCCGATCACGTCCTCGATGCTCATGTTGGTGATGAACAGCGTGACCTTGATGTCGGGCCGCACGTCGCGGTCGAAGACGAAGTTGATGCCGGTGCTGCGCGACAGCGCCTCGAACACGGCCTTCAGGTTGGCGTCGCGGAAGTCGAGCGTGACCGGCTTGCGAAGCGCGGTGTTCAACCGGGGGGCGACGCCCGCGGTACCCGGCCCTTCGCCGGCCTCGTCGGCGAGGCTGCGCTGGAGCGCCAGGGCGGCCGGGTGCTGCGGGTTCTCGGCCAGCACGGCGCGCAACCGCTGCGCCGCTTCGTCGGGCCTCCCCTGGGCCGCCAGCGCGCGCGCTTCGTCGACGCGCTGGCGCTGGCGGCGCGCCAGCTGCACCGCATCGAGCCCGGCCTTCGCCCGGCCGTTGCCCGGTGCGAGCGCCTGCGCACGCCGGTAGAGCCCGTCGGCCTCGTCCAGTCGATCGGCCAGACGCTCGGCGTCGGCCTGGCTCAGCAGCGTGCCGATCTGCGCTTCGCGCTGACGGACCAGCAGCATCCGGTAGGACGCGTTGCCGGGTTCGGCCTTCACGCCCTTCTCGATCTCGGACAAGCCTTCCTCGGCGCGGCCCTGCTCGATCATCTGCTTGCCCTGGCGGATGAAGTCGCTGCCGGGCGCGCAGGCGCCCAGGCACAGCGCCGTCGCCAGCGCCACGCAGGCCCGGCGCAGGCCCGGTGGCGCCGAGGCCGAACGCTGCGGCCCGCTCATCGCCCTCCTCCGAGCGCCACGGTCTGCGTCTGGTTCAAGGGCAGGTAGGTCAACTGCATCTGTGCTTCCGTCAGTGTCTCGACGCGGTAGGCCGCATCGATGGTGTCGCCCGCGCGCAGCTGGAGCACGCGGTCGCCGCGGGTGAAGAAGCCGGTGCGCGTGCCGCCGTCCGACATGCCGCCCAGGTAGGCATACGGGAACGGCGGCGCCACCGGCACGGGCGGCGGTGGCGGCGGCGGCCGCGGCGGTGGTGGTGGTTGCCAGGACCTGGGCTCGAAGGTCGGCGCCACGCGCAGGGCCGAGCTCAGCGCCTCGCGGCGCGTCTCCAGCTTGTCGAAACGCAGGTCGGTCGCGGCGGTCGACGCGGCGGGCCGCGGCGCATCGGCGCGCCCGGGCGCGACCGGCGTGGCAAGGTCCTGCGCAGCGTCGCCGTCGGCCTCGAACGCAACCAGCCGCTCGACGATGAGCCCGCTGCCGGCGAGAACGATCAAGGCGGCGATCCGCTTGCGGCGAAGAGACATCTGCGCCATGGCTTCAGTCCCGCCGCGTCACGAACAGCACGAAGCGCAGGCGCGCTTCGAGCACCGGCGACTTGGCCTCGCCGCGGCGCAGGCTCAACTCCTCGAGCGCCATGCCCGGCAGGTCGCGCAGCGCGTCGCGGATGAAGCGGCGCAGTGCGCGGTAGTCGGCCTTGACGGGCAGCTCGATGGAATAGCGCAGCAAGGGCTCGCCGGCGTCGGCCGCGAGCTTGAACCCGGCCTGGTCGAGCTGCAGCGCGTTGCGCTTGGCCGCCGACTGGAGCTTGGCCAGCGAAGCGGTGATGTCGCCCGCCGAGCCGAAGCCGCCGCGAAAGCGTTCGAGTTGCCGGGCCGGCGTGTCGACCGCCGCGGCCCGGCCCTCGCCCCCATCGCGCAGGCGCAATTCCAGCGCCTCGATCTCGGTGTTCAGCGCCTGAGCGCGCTGCGCCGCGGGAAGCTCCGCCCCCAGCCAGCCGGCCAGGCAGGCCAGCAACAGCAGCGCAGCGGCCCAACCCGGCAGGCCCGCGTGCCGCGCGATGCGCTCGGCATGCCACCCCAGCGGACTCATGCGAGCCTCCCGGCGACGGCCGCCGTCATGAGGCCTGCCACTTCGCCGCCAGCGTGAAGCTGATGACGCTGCTGCCGTCGCGCACGACGGTCTCGTAGTCCAGCAGGTGAACCTGGCTCATCCCCCGCTGGGCCGCGAGGCGGTCCACGTAGGCGAGCAGCTCGGCCACGCTGCGCGCCTCGCCGCTCAGGTGCAGCGACCGGTCCTGCGCATTGGGCGCCAGCGCCAGCAGGCCGAGGCTGCGCGCATCGGCCGCCTCGACCGCGCGGAACAGTTCGTCCCAGGGCAGCGCCAGCTGGTCGATGATCTGGTTGGCGCGCCGCAGTTGCCGCGCCGTGTCGGCATCGGGCGCGGCAGCGCCGCGCGCACGCGCGGGCTGCAGGCGCTTCTCGAGGATGTCCTTGCGCACCTGCAGGGCCCCCAGCCGTTCCTGTGTGTCGAGGTGCTGGCGGGCCAGCACGGCGGTCAGCCCGACGGCCAGAACGAGCGCCAGCCACCCCGGCCAGTGGCCGCGCGCCAGGGGCTCGGCCTGAAAGCCGAGTCGCAGGGGCACAGCGCTCATGTCGCGACCCGCTCGACGGGCGCCGGCCGCACGCCCGGCCGGGGCGGCCTTGCGCTCCCGGCCGCGGGGGCCGCGACCTGCCAGCCTGCACTGCGCAGCGAGGCGAGCTCTTGCGGACTCGGCGCCGCGCCGCTGCCCGCCGCATCGCCGGCCACGAACACCGGACACCGCGGCGCGTCGATGCCCAGTTGCAGCCACTCGCGGTCCAGCGCCACGCCGAGGTCGGACAGCGGTGACTGCAGCACCCTGACATGCAGGGGCTCGCCACCGGCCATCAACAGCAGGCTGAGCGCACTGCCCGCGCCCTGCCCTTCGTGCAGCACGAACCAGAACATCGGGTGGACGAGCTCCCGGCGCGCCAGGTTGAAGGCCCGCATCAGCGCCGGCTCCAGCGCGACGAGCGCGAGCTTGCGGGCCGCCGCCGCGGCCTGGACCCGCTCGACCAGCGCCGTGTCGATGGCGCAGGCCAGCGCGGCGCGACCATAGCCGGGCTGGCTGTGGCGCACGCTCCATTCGCGTGCGACGGCGCCGTAGGTTTCCTCGAAGCAATGGCGCGCGAATGCGGCCCGTGCCGCGCTGCCGGCGAACTCGGCCGACCAGGGGATGAGCCGGTAGCGCACGAACTCGCCGGCCACGACACAGCCCAGGCGCGCACGCGCAGGCAGACGCTGCGCGTCGAGCTGCTGCTCCAGGCCGGCCCATGCGGCCTCCCATCGGCGCGGCGACACGGGGCCCGGTGGCGCTGCCGGGTCGGTGGCGAGTGGAGTCGACAGTGCCGCCGGCCCGGTGGCTTGCTGCGTGCCCAGGCACAGCCACACGGTCTCAGGAAACCAGCGTGACACGGTTGACCTCCTCCAGCGTCGTCTGGCCCTGCAGGAACAGATCGACGGCGGCATCGCGCAGGAAGCGCGTGCCGTTCTCGCGCGCCGCCTGCTTGATCTGGCGCACCGGAGCCCGCGCGACGATCAGCTCGCGCAGCTTGTCGTCGAGCAGCAGCAGTTCGCCCACCGCCTTGCGGCCGCGGTAGCCGGTGCCACGGCACTTGCCGCAGCCCTTGCCGGCCTTCAGCGTGCGGCCCTGGGTCGCTGCCGGGTCGATGCGTGCGGCTTCCAGCGCGGCGGCGTCCACGTCCACCGGCCCGCTGCAGTGGGTGCAGTTGATGCGCAGCAGCCGCTGCGCCAGCACCCCGCTCAGGGCCGAGACGAAGCTGTAGGGGTCGACGTCCATGTGGGTGAAGCGCCCGATCACGTCGAAGACGTTGTTCGCGTGCACCGTGGACAGCACCAGGTGCCCGGTGAGCGCGGCCTGGATGGCGATCTGCGCGGTCTCGGGGTCGCGGATCTCGCCGACCATGATGCGGTCCGGGTCGTGCCGCAGGATGGAGCGCAGGCCGCGGGCGAAGGTCAGTCCCTTCTTCTCGTTCACCGGGATCTGCAGGACGCCGGACAGCTGGTACTCGACCGGATCTTCGATGGTGATGATCTTGTCGTGGCCGTGGTTGATCTCCGACAGCGCGGCGTACAGCGTGGTCGTCTTGCCGCTGCCGGTGGGGCCGGTGACGAGCAGCAGGCCGTAGGGGTCGCGACTCAGGCGGCGGAAGGCCGCGAGCACCGGCTCGTCGAAGCCCAGCACGTCCAGGCGCAGGCCGGTCAGCTGGTCGGCCAGCGCGCGCTTGTCGAGGATGCGCAGCACGGCATCCTCGCCGTGGATGCTCGGCATGATCGAGACGCGAAAGTCGATCTCGCGGCCGAAGGCCTTGACGCGAAAACGCCCGTCCTGCGGGATGCGACGCTCGGCGATGTCCAGCTCGGACATCACCTTCAACCGCGACAGCACCTGCTCGGCCAGCTCGCGGCCTTCGATCGCGCTCACCTGCGTGAGCGTGCCGTCCAGCCGGTACTTGATCGCCAGGCCGCTGAGGTGCGATTCGACGTGGATGTCGCTGACGCCGCTCTTCAGCGCGTCGTACAGCGTCGAATGGACCAGCTTGACGACGGCGCTGGTGCCTTCGCTGATGGAGCGGATCGACAGGTCGTCGATGGCGCTGCCGGCCGCCGCGTCCGCGGCATGCGCCGGCACCGCGCTGTCGATCGCCCGCATGGACTCTTCATGGCGCGCGAGGTAGGCGGCGATGTCGCCGGCATGCGCGAGGGCCCAGCGCCGCACGCCGGTCAGGCGCTCGTCGCACCAGGCCAGCAGCGCGTCGTCGAACGGGTCTGCGATGACCACGAGCAAGTCCTCGCCGCCGTGCGGGCCCTCGCGCAGGACGAGGCAGCCGCGCGTCAGCGACTCGGTGTAGGGCAGCCGGTCGAAGGCAGGCTCCAGCGCATCCAGCGCCTGGATGCCCAGCACCGGGTAGTGCAGCGCCTGGCCCAGTGCGCGCATCAAGCCGTCGGGGGTGAGCGACAGGGTTTCCTCGAGCACGTCGCTCACGCGGCGCTGGTCGCGCCGCGCCGTCTCGCGTGCGGCGCGCACCTGCGCCGCATCCAGCCGCAGCGCGGGCGCCAGCAGGCCCTGCTCCACCGAGGCGTTCACTGCAGGCTCCCGGCGAGTTCGAAGATCGGCGCGTACATCAGCAGCACCACCACGCCGATGACGATGCCGATGCCGATCATCAGCAGCGGCTCGAACAGCCGGATGAACCAGTCGATCGCCTGGGCGATGTCCTCGTCGTGGAAGCTCGCCGAGCGTTCCAGCATCTCGCCCATCCGACCGGTGCGCTCGCCCACGCGCAACAGCCGCAGCGACACGGCGGTGGTCAGGCCGTTCTGTTCGAACGCCGTCGAGATCGACCGGCCTTCGCCGATGTCGCGGCGGGCGCGTGCCAGCGCGGCATGCATCGCAGCGGGCAGCAGGCCGAGCGCCATGTCCAGCGCCGTGATGATGGGCATGCCGGCGCGCTGCAGCATGCCCAGCGCCCGGTAGAAGCGCGCCAGCTGGTAGGTGCGCAGGTACTCGCCGATGCGCGGCAGGCGCTGCACCTGCCGCATGAGCAGGGCGCGCACGGCCGGGCGCCTCATCGCATACACGGCCAGGCCCACACCGACCAGGCCGGCCGACAGCACGGCGACGCCATGACTGTGCACGAACGTCCCCCACTGCAGCAGCAGGCGCGACATCAGCGGGATGCGCTCGCCGAGATCCTGGAACACCTGGCTGAAGCGTGGCACGACATAGAACAGCAGGAACGCGATCACCAGCGCGCCGACGCCGAGGATCATGGCCGGGTAGATCGCCGCACTGATGACGCGCTTGCGCAGCAGCTCGGACTGCGAGCGGTAGGCGATGAAGCGCTCGATGGCTTCGCTCAGCGCGCCGGTCCGCTCGTTGGCCCGCACGCTGGCGATGTACAGCGCCGGGAACACCGCGCCCTGGCGCTCCAGCGCAGCGGACAAGGACAGGCCGTTGTTCAGATGCTCCGTCAGGCGGGCGAGCACCTGCCGGATGTCGGCCCGGGTCTCGCGCTCGGCCAGCGTCTCGACCGCTTCGACCACCGACAACCCGGCCTGCAGCAGGATCAGCAGGCTCTGGTTGAACTGCAGCAGCGGGAAGTCGGCGGCACGCGGCGACAGCAGGCCCGGCCAGCGGCGTGCAGCGCGGATCTCCATCACCGCATAGCCCTGGCGCTCGGCCTGGCGCCGCGCGTCCGGCAGGTCCGCGGCCTCCACCGTCAGGCTCGCGGATTGCAGCCTTCGCACGGCCTTGATGGCGTACTGCATGGGTTCGCTCGAGTCCGCGGCGGGTGACTTACCAGTTGCCGATGTCGGCATCCAGCCCGTCGCCGCCGGGGCGGCTGTCGCGGCCCAGCGAGCTCAGGTCGAACTCCGCGTGATCGCCGGGAAACTTGTACAGGTAGGCGTGCCCCCAGGGATCCAGCGGCACGTTCTTGCTGAGGTAGGGGCCGTCCCACTTGGCCGCGTTCGCCGGCCGCGTGAAGAGCGAGGCCAGGCCCTGCTCCGTGCTGGGGTAGCTGCCCACGTCCAGCCGGTACTGCTCGAGCGCCTTTTCCAGGCCGACGATCTGCGCCTTGACCGTCTTGACCTCGGACTTGCCGATCTGCGAGAAGTACTTGGGGCCGACATAGGCAGCCAGCAGCCCGATGATCACCATCACCACCAGCAGTTCGAGCAGCGTGAAGCCTCGGCTTCGATTCAATGGGTACATCGTTGTTCGAATGGAGAACTGCGGCAATGACACACCTGTGAGCATCGTGATGGCGATGCGATGCAACAGCGAAGTATCGAGAAACAATATGACGCACCAGTGAACCGCGACCGCTCACGTCACCGCAGCCGCAACGACCCGGTGGCCCGCAGCACGACCAGCTCGTAGGCCTGCAGCTCGAGCTCGTGCGTGCCGTGCAGCAAGGCCAGGGGCTGGCCCGAGCGCAGGCGCAACAAGTCGCCTCGTCCCTCGAACGCGAGCCGCTTGCGCACCGCCCGCGCTTCGGTGTTGACCACATAGAACAGCTCGCCATCCGGCTGTGCCCCGGGATGCGCACGCGACCACACGGCCACCGCATCGCCGGCCGCGCTGCGCCGCACGAAGGCCTCGGCGGGCAGCAGCGTGTACTCCGCGAGGAACTCCTGCAGGGCCGGCGGGCCCAGCGTGTACATGTTGCCGCCGTCGCCCAGCATCTGCGCATCCGTGCGGGCCAGCGGCAATGCCAGGCGCTGCAGCGCGTTGCGGCCGGCCGGTGACGCCGCCGTGGACATCCAGGTGCTGCGGGTGGCCTTGTCGAAGCCCAGCCGCTCCGGCTTCACGATGGCATCGGTCGCCTCGAAGTAGGCCGCACTGGTGAGGAAGTGCGCCTGGCCGGGAGCGCCGGCCAGCATCGCCAGCGGCCCGGGATCGGTGAGGCGGCGCAACTGCCGTTCGTTGTGCGCCGCGTCGGGGTCGCGCCGTCCGTAGGTGTACTGCGCGTTGATCAGCGTGAGCCCGTCGATGCGCTGCAGCCGCGCCGGGTCGATGCCCGCCTGCCGGAGCTCCTCGAGCGTGCCCTGCGGCCCCCACGCGAACACCGAAGCAAACAATCGCAGGTCGGGCCGGGCACGGCGGATACGATCCAGCACGCGCCCGTGGAGCTGTGCCACGCGCTCGCAGCGCCAGGCGATCCACGCTTCGCGGGCGTTCTTCATCAGCCACCCGTAGCGCTCGGCTGCCAGCCCGTCGCGGCCTTCGATCGGGCGCAGCAGGCGCGCCGGCAGGTGCGCCGCGGTGTCGTGATCGAACTGTCGGACGCTCGCGTCGTCATAGCCCCAGTCGAGCGAAACGAAATTGTTCAGCGCCGCATTGGCCCACGGCATCAGCCGCAGGGCGATGCCCTGCAGGGCGGGCGAGTCGCGGTAGCGGTCGGCAATCTCCCCGGCGAGCTCGACATACCAGTCCTGATTCGGCGGGAAGAGGGGATTGCGGTAGGCGGGATTGGTCTTGCCGTCTCGCGAGACCAGCAGCTGCGGCTTGGGGTCGGGCGCATCGGCGTGGGCGAAACCGAGCTGATCGGCCCGCGGGTGCAGCTCCGGGATCACCTGCAGGCCGCGCTTCTCGGCCGCCAGCAGCAGGCGCCGCAGCACATCGTCTCCCGGCGCCGCGGCAAACACCGGGTCGTTGGCCGCCGGATAGAGCGAAAAGGAGTACACCGCCGCGCTCGGCATCAGCGTCGTGCCACCGGCGTCCTTCAGCAATTGCGCCCAGCGGTCGATGGCCACGCGCGTGCCGCCGAAGCCGCCGTCCGGCGCGCCGTACAAGCCGCTGAAATTCGTGCCCTCCTCATACCAGCTGAGGTACTGGCGGCGCGGTACTCCTGCAGACGGCGCGGCGGGAGGCGGCACGCGCGAGGGCGCGCCGTCGTCGACCCGGAAGACGCTGATCTTCGACACCGCCGCGCGCTTGCCGTCGAGCGCGTTGAGCACCACGATGCGCGGGTTCGGCGTGCGCGGCCAGAACCACAGCCGCAAGCGCTGCAGCCCGTTGGACAGGCCGTATTCGCGGCCGGTATCGGCGCCCGATGACAGCGGGTAGGCGAGCGTCTCGCTCTCGCGCAGCGCGACGGCGAAGCTGCGCTCGGCATCGTCCGGGAATTCGACCTCGACCAGGTAGGGCTGCTGCGGGCGCAGCGGCTTCAGGCGGTAAGCGAACCACCCCGGCTCGGGCGCAAGCGCGCGCACGGCCTCGGGCAGGCGTTGAAACGGAATCCAGCCGCGATCGCCGGACTCGCGGTAGGCGAGCTTGCCGTTGCGCACACGCCGGTCGTCGCCTGCGCCGGAAAAATCGGGCTCGCGCGTGCTCGCGTCGATCTCTTCGACCAGGCTCAGCGGCCGGCCGGCCAGCGGCGCGGCCGGCGTGTCGACATCGACCACCTCGTACTCCAGCGAGCGCAGCTCGAAGGGATCGACGGGCACGCCGTTCTCCGCAAACGTCACCGCATGCACGCCTTCACGGCTGCAGGGCAGTGCCACGGTCTGGCGCAACAGTCCCGCGGAAGCGGGGATGACCAGCTCGATGCGCTGCACCGACGCGCCTGGCGTCACGGTCGCCGGCGTTCGAACGAGGATCGTCAGGCGTGCCGGCACGTCCCGCCGGCCGCTGGCGACCACCAGCGGTTCGCACCGCCCGAGTCGATGAAAGCTGCGCTCACCGGGCGTGATGCGCAGGCTCTTGGCCAGCGAGGCATCGGAGGGGCGCAGCAGCACGCGGCCGGCATCGGGAAAACCGCTCCATGCGCGACGCCGCAGGCGCAGGGTGTGGGCACCCTGCTCGAGCCACAGGTTGCCGATCTTGTCGAAACCGCGGCGCGAGCCGTTGACGCCGGCGATGAGATCGCCGTGCAGGCCGGGACCACCGTGATCCGGATCGAGGATGAATTCGACCCCACCGCCGCTGCCCTGCACCAGCAGCTCGTACCAGCCCGCAGCCGCCGCGGTGAAGTCGTAGTCGAAGCTGCCGATGAGGCCGGAGTCCTTGCCGAAACGGCCGAGCGCCCGGGCTTTGGCGAGGCGCTCGGCCTGCTTTTCACCGAAGGGCTCGAAGCGGTCGAAGCTCATGACCGAACGGTCGACGGCGCTCGCCGGCAGGCCCTGCCCCCAGGCCGGCAGGCCGGGCAGCAAAGCGCAGCCTGCGAGCGCCATCGCCAAGCCAAGGCGCCCTCCCCGCGTCACGCACCCGGCGCGCCGCTGCGCAGACCGCGGGGAAAGCACTCCGGTCTTCAAAGACTGCGCTGCGGGCCGGTCGCCAGCGGCAAGGACATCGGGTCGCAGACCTGCTGGAGCTTCAGATCGAGGCTGTTCATCACGCCGTCGCAGTCGAGCACGCGCTCGGCATAGCTGCGCGCGGCCGCACCGTAGTCACGGCGCAGCGCCGGGTCGGCGGCCAACTGGGTGATGGCCGCGGCGAAAGCGTCCACGCTCTCGGGCTCGATGATCAGGCCACGCCCCGAAACGATGGAGGCGATCTCGGTCCCCGGGTCGGCGGCGGCCACCACCGGCCGGCCGCTGGCCAGCATGCCGGTCAGCTTCGAAGGCATGACGAGCTCGGCCGCGCCGCGCAGTTGCGGCAGCAGGTGGATGTCCGCCATGTTCAGCAGCGCGTTCAACTGGGCCGCCGGTTGCAGGTCCATGAAACGCACGTTGTCCAGTCCTGCGGCTTGCTCTTCCAGCGGAGGACGCAGCTCGCCGTTGCCGCAGATGACGATGACCACGTCGCTGCGGTCGCGCAGCTGGCGCGCGGTTTCTATCAGCACCGGCAGCCCCTGCTTGCGGTTCATCGTGCCCGAGAACAGGCAGACGATCTGCTCCGGCCCGATGTTCAGCGATGCGCGCATTTCGGGTGACGCGTCGACCGGGCGGATCAACTCCACATCCACCCAGTTGGGAAACATCTCGGCCTTCTCGAGTTGCACGCCCTTGGCCGCGAGCTTTCTCAGCATGCGCCGGGAGATCGTGGAAACCTTGTCGAAGCGGCGCATCGCCCAGCGCTCGATGGCCAGCAACACGCGGCGCGGCATCTTGCCGGTCATCAGACCGAGTTCGAACGCGGCATCGACTTCGAGGTCCTGGATGTGGAGCCAGGCCTTGGCGCCCGACAGGCGCGCGGTGAGCCAGCCGACGGGGGTGCAGAACAAGGCCGGCGCAACCACGAACACCACGGCAGGGCGCCACAACACCAGCCACAGCATCACCGGCAGGCACGACAGTGCGAAGCTCGCCAGATGCAGCAGCCGCTTGGCGCCGCTGGCACGCCCCGGCACCCACACCGGGCAGCGGTGCACGGTCAGCCCGGGCTTCGGGCGCTCGACCTGGTAGCCGGTGGCCGAGTAGTCCTTGTGCACTTTCCACTGCGGGTAGTAGGGCGGCGCGCAAACCACCGTGACCTCGTGGCCGCGGGCGACGAGCCGCTCGGCCATTTCGCCGGAATACTTGCCGATGCCGGTCAACTCCGGCGCGAAATTCAGACTCAGCAGCAGGATACGCATGGTGTGTGGGCGGCGCAGGGTCAGCGGATCGGGACGAACGCACACGCGCAGCGAGGTCGCGTCCCACCGGAGCCCCCCATTCGCCGCTTGCGCGATCCTCTTGCCGAGGCGGCGAGCGGGCCTCATTTGCCTCGTCTCGATCGTTCCGCTCTGCGACGCTGTGCAGCTTGCCCGGGGGGCATGACCCCGTCGTGTCAAGCGCCATAGTCCGAACGAGCCTGCCGCCTGCCCGACTTCGCAGCGCCAGGCGGGCTGCCCCATAAGGGCCGGGGCACGGTGCATGATCAGCATCGCCCTGACATGCTGCCGCGCGAAACTCGCTGGAATTTTTCTCCCCTCACCGCCGGAGTGCCCGCTTCATGCCACGTCCTCTCACGATCCTCGCCTGCATGGCGTCTGCCGCGCTGACGCTGCCGGCTCAGGCCGCCATCCAGACCATCGCCATCGGCTCGTTCGGCCCGGCGACGTCGGACCTGTCCGGACTGAACTACGCGCTGGAAGATGGCGCTTCGGCCAGCCTGCTCGGCGGCTTCGGCTCGGCCATCGCCTATGCAGGGGGAAACACCTTCATCGCCACGCCGGACCGCGGGCCCAACGCGTCCAGCTACAACGCGTCGATCGACAACACCACCTCCTACATCAGCCGCTTCCAGACCTTCGATCTCGGCCTGGCGAACAGCTACACGCTGGCCCCTGGCGCCATCGCCACGCTCGCCCCCACGCTCACGGCGACCACGCTGCTGTATTCGCCGTCGCCGCTGAGCTACGGCAGCGCGACCTCGCCGGGCTCGAGCTCCGGCGCGCCGTCGCTGAACACGGCGGGCAAGGACTACTTCAGTGGCCGCTCGGACAACTTCGCTGCCGGCCTCGCGTCGACCGACGCCAGCAACGGCCGCTTCGACCCCGAAGGCGCGCGCGTCTCGAAGGACGGCAAGAGCGTCTTCATCACCGACGAGTACGGCCCCTTCGTCTACCAGTTCGACCGCGCCACGGGCGCGCGCATCAAGACTTTCACGCTGCCTTCGCACTACGCGGTGGCAACGCAAAGCCCGATGGGCACCACCGAGAAGAACACCGCCGTCAACCCGGTGGGCCGGGTCGCCAACAAGGGCATGGAAGGCCTGGCGATCACGCCCGACGGCAGCAAGCTCGTCGGCATCATGCAGAACCCGCTGCTGCAGGACGGCGGCGAGTCCGGCCTGAACACGCGCATCGTGGTGATCGACATCGCCACCGGCAGCACCAAGGAGTACGCCTACAAGCTCGACAAGAACTCGTACGGCATCAGCGAGATCCTCGCCGTCAACGACCACCAGTTCCTGGTCGACGAGCGCGATGGCGGCAACAACAAGTTCAAGAAGATCTTCTCCATCGACCTCAACGAGCCCGGGCTCAGCGACGTGAGCGGCGTCGCCACCCTCGGCGCCGTCACCACGCCGACCAAGACCGTGTTCCTCGACCTGCTGGCCAAGAACGCCGACGGCACCAGCAAGTACGGCCTGTGGACCGGCACCGACCCGGTGGCCGGTGGCCTGCCCTCGAAGATCGAAGGCATGGCCTTCGGCAAGGACGTGATGGTCAACGGCGTGCTCAAGCACACCCTGGTGATCACCAACGACAACGACTTCGTCACCGGCGCCGGCGCGGTGAACAACAACTACTTCTACGTCTTCGGCATCGACGGCGACGCGGTGCACCTGAACGGCGACGGCGGCCTCGCGCTCAACTACAGCGCGCAGGAGATCGCCGCGCCGGTGCCGCTGCCCGCCGCCTGGGCGCTCATGGCGTTCGGCATGGGCGGCTTCGGTGTCGTGTCGCGGCGGCGCAAGGCGCGCTGAACGGCGGCACCTGTTCAGCGGGCGCGGTACACCGCTTCGCATGGTGGCTTCGCCCCGCGGCGCCGATGGCGCGGACTTTCCGGCGCTGCACGGGCTCAGCCAGGGCTACCGTGCGGCCGAGCCGGCGGCGCGCCCACCGCGCGCACCCCGCCCGCTGCGCGACACGCTGGCCTTCCTGCTCGCCTTCGGCGCCCTGCATGCGGCCTGGACCTGGGCCCGCGGCAGTGCGCTCGAGCGCTGGGTCATCGACGACTGCACCGTGCGCACGGGCGCCTGGCTGGTCAAGCTGAGCTGGCCGCAGGCCGGCGCGCAGGCCGCCGGCTCGCGCATCGCGGCGCCCGGCGGCGGCATCAACATCCTGTCGGGCTGCGAAGGCACGGAGGTCCTCTTCCTGCTGTGGGCGGCGCTGCTCGCCTTCCCCATGCCCGCGGCGCGCCGGGCCCTGGGCATGGTGCTGGCAACCGGCCTGGTGTTCGGGCTCAATCAGGCGCGCATCCTGGTGCTGTTCCATGCGCTGCGTGCCGACCGTGCCAGCTTCGATCTGCTGCACGGCCTGATCGCGCCGGTGGTGATGATCGCGCTGAGCGGCCTGTTCTTCATGCTCTGGATTGCGCCGGCGCAAGCGACGCCGCGCGCGCCGGCACCCCGGCCTTGAACGCCGGCGCCACCGCCCGCCTGGGGCTGCGCCTGCTGCTGGCGCTGGGGCTGTGGCTGGCGGTCGCCGTGCGCTGGGGCCCCGGACTGACCGCAGCCTTCCTGCCCGTGCTGCACTGGGAGATCGCGCGGCTGGACGGCAGCTTCGAGGTGGTCGATCTCGCGCAGGCGCAGGTCGGGCCGGACCGGGCCATCCGCCTGATCGCGGTGCTGCGCAAGACGCTGCTGGTCGGCGAGCACGTGGTCCTGCCCGACCCGCGGCGGCGGGCGCGCGTCAGCACCCCCGCGGGGCACCTGCTTCAGCCCTGGGTGCTGGGCCTCGCGCTGATCTGCGCCTGGCCGCTGCCGCAAGGCGGCTTCGGCGCGAAGCTCGTCGCTGCGTCGGCGCGCGGCGCAGCCGGCGTCGCGCTGCTGGCGTTGGCAACATTGTTCGACCTGCCGCTGCTGCTGCTGGCCGAGCTGCACGACCTGTACGAATACGCCGTCGCGCCGGACAGCCTCTCGCCGGGCATGGCGTGGGCCCAGTTTCTCGAAGGCGGCGGCCGCCTCACGCTCGGACTGGCCGCCGGGCTGACCGCCATTGGCCTGGGCGCCGCGGCCGCGCGCTTGCGGGAGGCGCGCACCCGGTCACGACGGCCCTAGCCCTTACGGCCCGAGCCTCATGCGGCATTGCATTCAAACGCATCCGATTGAAGCTTGGGCCAGTGCTGGTTGCAGTGTTCGGAGTCTTTGTCTGGAACGCTGACCGTTCAATGTCAGCGGGGGCGCCGTGCCGGGTCGCTGTGTTGCGTTCATGTCCCCCGTGCCGGGCTACCGCCCGGCCCTCCTCCTTTACTTCACTCCACACAGCAACCCGCCCCAGCGCTGCCAACACCGCGGCCCACCGGGGTTTGACGGCCTGTGCAAGCGGCAATGCTGAGTGCTGGCGAGGGCGTCGGGTGAGCGGCGTAGCGAAGTAAAGGAGGAGGGGTCGGCCTCCAGGCCGACGCCGGGGGACATGAGTGAAGCCGCTCGCCCGGCGGCCTCGTCAGCACCGCTCGGTATGAGCAGGCGGCTGGCCGGCGGACGCTTCGAACCTCAGCAACCCCTCGCACACGAGCCGGCCACAAGGAGCCGAAGGACGCCGGGCAATTTGACAGGTTTGAACGCGAGCTGATATCAAGCGTCCTTGCCGTCCTGGCGACGGCGCCGCATCGAGATCCCCCAGGCCAGTAAGGCGCTGCCGAACAACGGCAGCGCTCCGGGCACCGGCACGGCAGCGGGCAGGGCCGTGCCGGAGACGCTGACCATGTCGAAGCGCCAGGTTCCCGTGCCGGCGTAGCTGCTGCCGCTGGGTGCCGAAGGCACGTAGGCGCCGGTGGTCGGTGAGAACGCGCTGACGATGCGGAAGGCGAAACTGGCGTTGTTGTTGACGCCGGCGATGCTGGAGAGGTCGACCGAGCGGCCGTTGAACCAGGTGTCTCCGCTGTTGCCCTGGAACGGGCTGGCAACGTCGACGTAGTTCGTGCCGTCGAGCGAGTACTGGACCTGCTCGTATTGCGAGCTGGTGTTGCTGTGGCGCAGGTCGTAGCCGATGGAGATGTTCTGCAGTCCGACCGTGCTGACGTTGAACTGCACGCCGCGCGTCTTGTTGCCCACGCCCTGGGCGGCGTAGCCGGTGGTCTGCCAGCCGCTGTTGTCGGCGCTCGAAGCAGGATCGCTCGAGCCGCCGCTGGCAGAGCCGCTGGCGAAGATTGCGGTGACGCCGCCCGCCAGGCTGGCCGTGCCGCTGCCCAGGCTGGGCGTCGTCTTGCCCGTGGCGGTGTTGCCGTCTGCGGGGTTGGAATTGAAGTTCCACTGCGTGACCAGTGCAGCCTGGGCCGCCGGTGCAGCCAAGCCCAGTGCGAGACCGGTGGAGGCCAGCGCGAGCGCCAGCCGGTTCCTTGTAGCGAGCATGACGAATCTCCCGAGATTGATCTTTGAAGTGCGACCGAAAAATGACTTGGCTATCTCTGACTGGTCGGCGTCGACGATCAGCCCTCTCCCGACGTTGCCGACCTTAGCCGGGCGGGGCGAATCGGCTGTGACATGCCCGAGGCCGCATCCCCCCGGAAGGGGCTAGTTCCCACCGCGTGCACGCGCCTGCAGGCCCAGTCCCAGCAGCAGGGCGCCCATCAGGAGGGCGGCCCACTGCGGCAGCGTCGGTGTGTCGACGTCGCCCCCCGTGCCGCCGCCCGCCGCAGGTGCCACTGTGAAAGCCTGGACCACCTGGGCGGCGGCCGCGTAACCCCCATTGCCCGTCTGATCGGCGGCCACGGTGCAGGTGCCGGCCGCGACGAGGGTGAGCGTGCTGCCCGCGACCGTGCAGACCTGTGCCGACAAGCTGCTGAACACGACCCCCAGCCCGGAGGACGCCGTGGCGCTGAGCGCAAACGGGCCCTCGCCGAGGCCGTGGCCCGCCAGCGGGGCGAAGCTGATCGCCTGGAAGGCCTTGACCGCGAACGACTGCGTCACGCTCGCCGCCGGCTGATAGGCCGTGTTGCCCGCCTGCTCGGCCACGATGCTGCACAGGCCGGTCGCCAGCAGGTGCACCGTGTTGCCGCTGACCGTGCACACCGCGGTCGTCTGCGAGGCAAAGCTCACCGGCAAGCCCGAGCTCGCCGTCGCCGCGAGGCCGAAGTCGGTAGCCCCGAGGATGCGTTCGGGCAGCGGGCCGAAGCCGATGGTCTGCACCGCAGGCGCGGTGAGGCTCAGGCCCAGCAGCACCGGGTCGTGGTCGGACGCGCGGTAGGGCGTGGCGCTGTAAAGGTCCTGCGGTTTGAATTCGGTGTTGTAGTCGATGACCGAAGGCTCGTCGGCATTGATGTGCCAGTGCACGACGCCCGCCACCTGTGCCGACATCGAGGTGGTGGCCAGGCCGTGGTCGATGTAGCCGGCTTCGCCGTCGAAGACGTAGGAGTAGTCGTCGGCATCGAAACGCGAGACCTGGTTGACCAGCCCGCCGGCGGTGAGCAGATCGATCGGATCCTCCTGCCCGTAGGCATTGAGGTCTCCGATGACGATCACGTCGCTGTCGCCGGCCGCCTGCTGCACCGTGCCGATGAAGCTCAGCAGGCGCTGTGCCTGTTGCTTGCGGCGGTCGTTGTAGCAGCCCTGCCCGTCGTTCTGGTCGGCATCGGCGCCGCTGGCGCCCGAGCAGCTCTTGGACTTCATGTGGTTGACGACGACGCTGAACTTCTGCCCATTGGCGGCGGCAAACGTCTGCGCCAGCGGCGGCCGGTTGTTGACCGCGTCGGTATCGCTCAGCGCCGCGCCCACCAGCGACAGCGTGCCCGGCTTGTAGATCAGGCCCACGCGGATGGCGTCCGTCCCGCTGCCGGCGGCTGGGTTCGGCAAGACCGCGTAAGTGCCGGCGCCGAGCGCGGCATTGAGCCCGTCGACGAGGTTCTGCGTGGCCACGCTGCCGTTGTTCTGCAGTTCCATCAGGCCGAACACATCGGCGTTGATCGCGGCCATCGCGGCGACGATCTTGGCGCGCTGGCGGTTGAATTCCGCGAGGTCGTCGGCGCCGCGGCAATCGGCAGTGGTGCCCGACGGCGCGCAGCCTTGACCCGTCTGGCCCGCGGCCGTCTGGCCGTTGGTGAAGGTGGTGAAGAAGTTCAGGACGTTGAAGCTCGCCACCTTGAGGTTGCCGGCCAGTGCCGGGGGCACGGCCGTGCGCGGGTTGGCACGGCTGAAGACGGGGGCGACGGTCGGCTGGATGCGGTACAGCGCCAGGCCGGCGTTGTCGGCAGTCGCGAGGCCGTAGTCGATCACCCCGGTGAGGCTCGCGAGCGTGTCGCCGGCGCGTAGCGTGTTGCCTTCGCCGATGAACGGGATGGGGCTGGGGTTCTGCAGGCTGCTGCCGTCGTCGAGCAGCAGGGTGCGCCGCGCGTTCAGGTCCTGCAGATCGACGGCGGCCTGGCTGTTCGGCCGGTAGACGTTGCTCGGCTTCACCAGCCGGCCGTTGGCCGACACCGTGACCTGGCCGTAGCGGCCCTGGAAGTAGTTCTGCGAGACGGTCAAGGGCGTGTTGACCGTGACCAGCATGCCTTCGTAGCGTTCGAGTTCACCGGCAGCCGCGACCGGCAGCGTGATGAGCGTCGGCGCGATGGAGCCGCTGCCCAGCAGCGTGAGGTTGCTGGTGTTCTTCAGCTCCGTGAGGCGATTCGCCAGTGTCAGCGCATTGCCGGCGGCGCCGGTGTTGAACTCGTCGACCAGGCCCGTGACCTGGAGGCGCTGGCCGGCGGCAACGCCGGGCGCTGTGCTGGTGAAGACGAAGATGCCGTCCGAAGTGGCGGGGTCACCGTCGCCCGTCTCGTCCTGCAGGAAGTAGCCGGCGTTCGTGACCTGGGTGACCACGCCGCGCGTCGTCACAGTCTGGCCGTTGAGCGGGCTCGTCGTGCCGCTGCCCTGGATGGTGTAGATGGGCGTGTAGCTCGGCGAAACGGGGCCCACCGTCAGTGCCACGGTGCACAGGCCGTTCTGGCCGCCGTCGTTGCCGAAGTCCACCGCCACCGCATAGCTGCCGGCGGGCACCGTGGCGCCCACGTTCAGCTTCACCGTGGCGCTGCCTCCCGCGGCCGGCGCGGCGGCGAAGTCGACGAGCGACATGCCGGCCACGTTGCCGCTCTGGAAGGCGGCCGCGTTGACCGTGCTGTCTGCATCCGACGCGCTCAGTGCGATGTCGACCGCGCTGCCCGCGCCGACCGTGACGGCCGCCGGACACAGCGCCACGATCGCGGCGTTGCCGGGCGATGAGCAGGCCACCGGCGGTGCCGACGTGTTGCGCGGCGCCGGTGCACCGGCCGTGAAATCGGCCGCGTTGTTGCCGCTGTCGGTGCAGCCGTTGGCGGCGCGCAGCAGCGCCGTGGTGGACGACGCGGCCGGTGCCGCCGCCGCGCCTTCGAAATAGTTCGCGCTGCCGTAGCCGACCAGGTCGACGATCTGCGCCTGTTGCGCCGCCGAGCAGGGCGTGGAGCTGCCGTTGCAGGCCAGGCCGGTGCTGCCGTTGACCAGCGCCACCTTGCCGCTGGCCGCCGAGAGGTTGGTCGTGCCGGTGGCATCGGCAGCCGGCAATGTGGGGCCGGTGCTGGTGCCGAGTTGCACCAGGTAGTGCTGGCCCGGCTGCAGGCTGCCGGACAAGGCGGTGATGCCGTTCGCGGAGAACGAGCCCGTGCCGGTCGCGCTGGCGTACTGGATGGACCAGCCCGCGATGCTCACCGGCGCCGCGCCCGCATTGAACAGCTCGACGTAGTCGCTGGCGTAGGTGTTGCCGTTGCCACCGTAGACCTGGCTGATCACCACGCCGGAGGTGGAAGCCCCCGCCGGCGCGCTTGCCGCGAAGGTCAGCAGGGCAGCGACTCGCGCTGCCGTTCGAACCAGCGGCTTCACGCTCGACCCGTGCCTTGCGTGCCTCTGCATTGCCGGCTCTTTGCTGCATCGTGTTTTCATCGCTGAAGCGTAGGCAAACGCGGTCACGGGGCTGTGACATCGCCGACGATCTGCATGGGCCGAACGCACTGGGCCGCAGGCCCTGCTGCAGCCGCTATCGCGGCCGGTCGCCGGATCGACGCAGCAGCGGCCCGGCCAGAACGAAGCCCAGCATCGCCAGCGCCCATGGCGGCAGCGGCACGTCGGCCAGTGCGGTGCCTGCGGCCAGCACATTGGTCGAGACCGCCGCGGTGTTGTCCGCGGCGGCCGGATCGGCCATCGAAGAGCTGGCCGTCGCGCTGGCGCCGAGCGCGCCTTCGGCCTGTGCGACGACGAGCAGCGTGACCGACTGGCTGGACGCGGCGCCGATGGCCCCGAGCGCGCAGCTGACACTGGCGCCGTTGGCGCTGCAGAGCGCCGGCCCGCCGAGATAGGCGAAGCCCGACGCCAGCGTGAAATTCAGCAGCACGCTGTCGGCCGCCTGCGGGCCGGCGTTGCTGACCGTCGCCGTCAGGCTGACGGTCACGCCGACGGCCGCCGGATCGGGCGTGCTGGCGAGGCTCACCGAGAGATTGGCCTGCGCGCCTTGCGCGGCCAGCACGTCGAGCCGGGGCTTGGAGAGACCGTTGCGCACGTCGGTCACTGCCTTGCCCGTACCGATCAGGCGCGCTTCGATCTGGGCCGGCGTCTCCGACGGAAACTGCGCCTTCAGGACCGCCGCCGCCCCGGCCACCATCGGGGCCGAGAACGAGGTGCCGCCGATGGTGGCGCCCCCCACCGTGATCAAGGCCCCCGGGGCGAGCAGGTCCAGCATCGGGCCGCTGTCGGAGAAGCAGGTCACGCGGTCGGCGGCCGTGCTGCTGTCGGTGCAGTTGCTCCAGGCCAGGCCGCCGACGTTGGCGTCGTAGACCGCGCCCACGGACAGCGCTTCGCTGATGCACGCGGGGCTCGCGATGCCGGTGGTGTAGCCCTCGTTGCCCGACGAGGCGACAAGCACGATGCCGGCGTTGCGAGCGGTGCGCAGCGGCGTGACGAAGGGATCGGCGAGCGCGCTGGTGCAGGCCGAGGTGTGGTTCACGCCGTCACCGAAGCTCATGTTCATGGCGACGATGTTGTAGGCGACGCGGTGGCTCACGACCCAGTCGATGCCGGCGATGATGTCCGAGCTGGCAGCGCTGCTGCCGTTGAACACGTCCACCGCGACGATGCGCGCATCGGCTGCCATGGCGACCACCACTTCGGCCACGTGGGTGCCGTGGCCGGCGCTGTCCAGTGCGCCGTCGTCGGGCGCCGTATCGATGGCCGCGACCACCTTGCAGCTGGCGGCCGGCAGGCCGGGGGCCGTGCAACTGCCCAACTCCGGCCGCGTGTAGTCGACACCGCTGTCCAGCACCGCCACCGCCGTGCCGGCGCCACGCCGGCCGAGGGTTCCGGCCACCGCCGGCTGGCGCACCAGCGGCAGGGACTCGGCCAGATGCAGCTTCATCGGCCGGTCGGGAAACACCGCTTCCACGTCGGGGTGGGCCAGCAGGCGCTCCAGCGCCTCGGGCCGGCGCAGCACATAGGCGCCCATCGGCAGCTCGCCGTAGTCGTGCCGCTGCTCGAAGTGCGCCGCCTGCAGACCCCGCAGCACATTCGCCTTGGTGCCGGCGCGGCGCTGGCGGCGTGCCGCTGCGGATTCGCCCGTCGCGGGCGCCGCGTCGCGAAACTGGACGATCACCGCCTGCGGCTGGCCGCTGCGCAAGCCCTGGTCCACGGCCGCGTCGCTCAGCCGGCCGGCGCAGGCGCCGCCCGCGGCACCCACCGCGGCCAGCAGCACGGCGGCCCTGCGCCACCGTCGGCCGGCGCGCGACGACGAGGCGGCGCAGCCCATGGGACCGGATGCAGACCCGCTCTCGGACCGGCCGGCTCAGCCCTGGCCGAGCAGCTTGCGCGCTTCGCCGAGGCCGGGAATTTCGGCCTTGCTCTGCACGGCCTTGCGCAGGAGCTCCTTGCCGCGCTCGGTGTCGCCGTTCTTGTACAGCGCCATGCCCAGGTGCAGTTGCATCAGCGGCGAGCCCGGCAGGCGCTCGACGGCCCGCTCCAGCGGCGGCACCGCCTGCGCGTACTGGCCGAGCTTGTAGTGAACCCAGCCCAGGCTGTCGAGATAGCCGGCGTTGCCGGACTCGTTGAAGCGGCCGACCAGCTCGAGCGCGCGGTCCAGGCTCGCCTTGTCGCCCTTCAGCTCGGTGAGCAGGTAGGCCAGGTTGTTGGTCGCGGTGTCGTCCTCGGGCGAGCGCTTCAGCAGCGCTTCGTAGGCCGCGATGGCTTCGTCGTGCCGCCCCAGGCGCGTGAGCCATTCGGCCCGAATGGCCGGCAGGCTCAGGTCCTTGGGGTTGGCCTGCTGGCCCTTGTCGAGCATGGCCAGTGCGCCCGGCATGTCGTTGCGGCTGGCGAGAACGCGCGCCAGCCCCTGGTAGCCGTTGGGGACCGACGGCGCCATCTCGACCACCTTTTCGTAGGCCTGCTGCGCGGTCGCGAGATCGCGACGCGCCATGGCGGCCTCGCCCTTGAGCTGATAAGGCAGCACGTTGTTGGGATCGGCCCGCATCAGCGTGTCGATGCGGGTGTTGACCGCGTCGAACTTCCCTTGCCCGATCAGCAGCCCGATGCCCGCCAGCACGGGTTCCGGCGCACCCGGCGCCAGCTGCGCCGCGTCGTCGTACTGCTTCAGCGCGGCATCGAACCGCTTTTGCTCGGCGTACAGCTGGCCCAGGCGCAGATAGCCGACGGCCTCCTTCGGGTAGCGGCCCTTCAAGGCCAGCAAGGCCTTTTCGGCGGTCGCCCAGTCCTTGTTGCCGACAGCGAGCCGGGCCTTGAACTCGTAGGCGCGCACGTTGTCGGGGGCGACCTTCAGTATTTCGTCGGCCTCGGCCAGGGCGGCCTTGGCATCGCCCGAGGCCGCCATGTCGGCCGCGGACAGCAGCCTCAGCTCGGCATTGTTCGGCTGCGCCTTGACGGCATCGGCCAGCACTTCGCGCGCCAGCTGCGGCTCGCGCGCCGTCCGGTGCGCCTGCGCGAGGAGGCCGACCACTTCGGGCGAGCCCGGCTGGTCCTTCGCGGCAGCGCGCAGGTCGATGACGGCGTCGCGCGCATTGCCCTGGATCAACGACAGGCGCCCGCGCAGCACCAGCGCCCCGGCGTCGCGCGGGCTGGCCTTGAGCACTTCGTCCAGCAGGCTGCGGGCCTCGCCCAGCTGGTTGGCCGCCAGCTTGTAGGCCGCCAGCTGGTTGCGCGCGGCCAGGCCGCCGGGCGTCTCCTTGCCGGTGTCGATGATGTCCTTGAGCACGCGCTGCGCATCGTCGGGGCGGTTCGCCGCCTTGTAGAGATTGACCAGGCCGAAGCGCAGCGCCGCCTCTTTCGGGCGGGCGGAGATCACCGCGAGAAATTCCTTCTCGGCCACGTCGAAGCCGCGACGCGTGGCCAGGAAGTCGAGCAGCGAGAGTGTTCGCTGGGTGTCGTCGGGCTGGGCCCGCACCGCATCACGCAGGACCTGCTCCGCCGGATCGAGTTCGTTGCGCCGTGCGTGGTACACGGCCCAGACGTTCCAGACCTCGGCGTTGCGGGGCGCCGCTTCGGTGGCCGCCTTGTAGTAGCCCACCGCCGCCTTCTGCCCGGCTGCGGGGTCGGCCTTCTGCGTGCTGCTGAGCTGCGCGGCGACGGCGAGCAGGCTGATGTTCTTCGGATCGTCCTTCAGCGCCGCCTGGATCACCTGCAGCGCCTTGGCCTCGTCGCCCTGGTTGGCATACAGGCCGGCCAGCAGCATGCTGGGTTCGACCGGAATCGTCTTCTTCGACGCGATGAGCCGGTTGGCCTGCTCGATGGCGCCCTTGCTGTCGCCGCGCCGGGCCAGCAGCGCGGCCTTGAGCGTCAAGGCGCTCACATGGTCCGCGTCGGCGGCGAGGATCTCGCCCACCGCCTGCTCCGCCTTGTCGGCCTCGCCGGCCATCATGTAGATGCGCGCCAGGCCGCTCTTGGCATCGTTGTAGTCGGGCTTGAGTTCGACGGCCTTCATGTAGTAGCCGTAGGCGCGCTGCACCTCGCGCCGCCCTTCCTCGACCTGCGCGGCGAGGTAGTAGGCCTCGGCCTGCTTGGGGTTCATCTGCAGGACGTTGCGAACCTCGAGGCTCGCCTTGTCCCAGTCGGCCTGGCGGGCGTACTGGTTGCCCTGCTTCAGGTGCGACTCGATGCGCTCGGCCTTGCCCGCGCAAGCGGTCAGCAGCACGCTGGCGCTGCACAGCAACAAGGCTCTGTGGAGGAGGGAAATCGTCGTCATGGGTGACCGCCGTGGTGGTTGGGATGGGCCGGGCGTTCAGCGCGGCGGTGTCGATCGAAGGCCTGCATCCGCAGCATGAGGGCGGCCGAAGCGCGACAGGAAGTCCTCGTAGGCCTGGGCGATGCCCTGCTCCAAACCGATCCGGGCCGTCCAGCCCAGCCGCCGCATGACCGAGACGTCGAGCAGCTTGCGCGGCGTGCCGTCGGGCTTGCTGGCGTCGAAGACGAGCCGCCCCTCGAAGCCCACGATGCGGACCACCAGTTCGGCGAGTTCCCGGATCGACTGGTCCGCGCCGACACCGACGTTGACGCATTCGCCCACATCGCCCGCGTCGAAGCGCGACATCGCGAAGAGGCAGGCGCCGGCCAGGTCGTCCGCATGCATGAACTCGCGCCGCGGCGTCCCGCTGCCCCACACGACGAGCTCGCGGCTGCCGGCCTGCTTGGCCTCGTGGGCACGCCGGATCAGCGCCGGCAGCACGTGCGAGGTCTGCGGATCGTAGTTGTCGCCCGGGCCGTAGAGGTTGGTCGGCATCAGGCTCAGGAAGTTGGTGCCGTACTGGCGGTTGTAGGCGCTGCAGGTCTTGATGCCGGCGATCTTGGCGATGGCATAGGCTTCGTTGGTCGGCTCCAGCGGCCCCGACAGCAGCGCGTCTTCGGTGATCGGCTGGGGGGCCAGCTTCGGGTAGATGCAGCTCGAGCCGAGGAACAGCAGCTTGCGCGCGCTGAAGCGGTAGGCCGCCTCGATCACATTCGACTGGATCGCCAGGTTCTCGCGAATGAAGTCGGCCGGAAACCGGCTGTTGGCCCAGATGCCACCGACCCGGGCCGCCGCGAGGAACACGCAGGCCGGACGGATTTCGGCGAAGAACGCAAGCACCTGTGCCGAGACGCCGAGATCGAGCTCTTGATGCGTCGCCGTGACGATGTCCCGGTAGCCCTGCTGCTGCAGCTGCCGCAGGATGGCCGAACCGACGAGCCCGCGGTGGCCTGCCACGTAGATCGGGCCTTCGGGCAGCGATGCCTTGTTCATGCCGGGCCCCCGTCCTGCCCCAACACGCCTGTCGTCCGCGCCATCGTTTGCATCAGAACTCCACGTGCGAGGCCACGACTGCGCGAACACGCTCAATCCGGCACATAGGCCGGCAGCCGCGGCCCGGCCACCCGCAGGAAGGCGATCAAGCGCTGCTCGGACCGGGCCACGGTTTCCGAAGGCAGCACGGGCGTGACCAGGCGCATCAGCGCGCCGTCGGAGCGGTGGCGGGCGATGGAGTCGCGCAGGATGAACCACTTGACCGCGAACTCGCTCGTCAGGACGCGGCCCCGCTGCGCGAACCAGTAGTAGACGAGCTGGCGCTGCTCGCCCTTCTGGATGAGTGCGCGGCTGACCCGCAGCGCCGGGCTGCCGGCATTCAACTGGCCGGCCGGCAACAGCTCCACCTCGTCGAGCGCGGTGATCTGCCAGCCGCCGCCGGGAATGCAGGTGCGCGGCGAGTGCGTCGACTCGCCGCCGCTTTGCGAGGCGTAGTAGGCGGAGTAGAAGTTGACCCACGGCTCGCCGGCACGCGCGTAGTTGGCAATGAAGTGGTCGTCGACCTGCAGCGCGCCGAGCACTTCACGATCGAGGTGATCCGGCCGGCCCTGCCAACCGCCATCGAACTGCAGCGGAAACTCGGCGAAGGAGCTTCTCGCCGGATGGATCTGCTCTCTTGCCGGCAGCAGCAGCCCCACGCTGGACGCACCGACGAGCACCACACCGGCGGCCAGCAAGGGGGCCGACCAGCCGCGGTGAACGACCCGCGCGCCCTGCGCCACCGGCTCCGGGTACTCCAGGCCGAACACGGCGCGCAGGCGCTGCGGTCGACCGCCGATGCGCGCGAGCAGACTCATCTCGCCCACCAGCAGCGCGACGCAGACCATGAACATGAACCAGCCCTCGAAGTCGTGCAGCAGGCCTTCGGCCATCGAACGGCCCCAGTGCTCCACCGTCACGCCGATGATGGCGATGCGCAGGCTGTTGATGACGATCGTCAGCGGGATGGTGCTGAGGACGATCACCAGGCGCTTCCACAGCGCCCCCTTGAAGAAATAGGCCGCCAGGAAGCCGAGCGCGAACAGCGGGAACAGGTAGCGTAGCCCGCTGCAGGCCTCGACCACTTGCAGCTTGTACGAACCCAGGTCGATCACATTGCCTTCGAGGAACACGCCGATGCCCAGCAGCCGGATCAGCGCGACGCCGAGTTGCGAGGACACGAGCTGGAGCTGCTGCGACAACTCCCGCAGCGCGAACTGCGGCAGCGGAATCATCAGCAGCGTGAACGCCAGCGGCACGGCGATGAGGCCCAGGCCGCGCCAGCCGAGGCAGCACAGGGCGACGCCGTACAGCGCCACGACGAAACCGTACTGCGTGAACAGGCGAATGGCACTCAGCTGACCCACCGCGGCCAGCAGCAGTGCCAGCGCAATCAGCCAGAGCCCGCTCCACGAGCCCTTCAGGTCCAGCACGCGCAGGCGATCGCTCTTCTGCCAGATCAGGAAGCCGACGATGAGGGGAATGAAGTAGCCGTAGCTGTACTCCTCGACCTGCTCCCAGTGCTGCACCATGATCTGCAGGCCGGGAAGAAAGGCGCCGATGGCCGCTGCCGCCGCCAGGCCGATCATGGCCCACTGCGCTGGCGATTCCTTCCAGACCTCGGCGGGACGGGGTGAGCCCAATTGTGCTGACATGCGGGCTTCAACCCTTGAGTGCTGGCGTGCGCGAACGACGACCGTGCCGTTCGAAGAAACGAGAAGGTATGCGCACTGTGTGACACCGCTGTGGCGCGCCGTCATCGGACCGCGTGGCAAGGACCGCGCCCCCGTCGGCTGTGCGCATGTCAACCGGCCGACACATTCAACGCCTACGCTCTCGCTCTTTGCGCTGCCCTGCCTCCATGGCGTGGAGCGGTCGGTCGACGGGTTGCTTGCCCGACGTCGCAACCCAACGGCATGTATGGCACCCCACGCTGACCCTTACCTTCGCGCAAGCACGCCGCACGGCAACCGGCTGGGGCGCCTGCTTTGGAGCGTCGGCTATCACACGCTCTTCCGGTTCACGCCGCGGCCGCTCCACGCATGGCGTGCATTCGTGCTGCGCCTGTTCGGCGCGCGGCTCGGCCGCAATTGCCATGTCTACCCGGGCGCCCGCATCTGGGCGCCGTGGAACCTCGAATGCGATGACGTCGTCGGCATCGCCGACGGCGCCGTGATCTACAACGCGGCCACGATCCGCCTGGGATCGCACAGCGTGATCTCGCAAGAGGCTTACCTGTGCAGCGCCACACACGACATCGACGACCCGGCGTTTCCGATGACCAGCTCGCCGATCACGGTCGGACGCCATGCATGGATCTGCGCACGGGCCACGGTGTGTCCCGGCGTCACGGTTTCCGAAGGCGCAGTGCTCGGTCTCAACGGTGTCGCGACGAAGGACCTTGCACCCTGGACCGTCTATGCCGGCATCCCGGCGCGCGCCATCAAGAAGAGAGAACAAGCGAATGAACGCTGATCACCCGCTGACCGACCGGCTCATCTCCACACGCAACGCCGAATTCGTCTGGGACACCGAAGGGCCCACCGCGGTCCATGCGCATGTCACCAAGCCGATCGTGTCGCAGCTGACGCGGGCCCAGGCGAACACGGTGCTCGACCTGGGTTGCGGCAACGGCTGGTTCACCGCGGCGCTGCAGCGCTGCGGCTTCGAGATGGTGGGCGTCGACCACAGCCACAGCGGCATCGATATCGCGAGCCGTCGGCATCCGGAAGTCAGCTACCGCCAGCACGATCTGATGCAGCCTTTGGCCTCCGACCTCATCGGCCGCTTCGACGCCGTGGTGTCCGTGGAAGTGATCGAGCATCTGCTCCTGCCGCGCAAGCTGATCGAGGCGGCCCTGACTGCGCTCAAGCCGGGCGGCCTGCTGATCGTCACCGCGCCTTTTCACGGCTACCTGAAGAACCTGGCGCTCGCGCTCGGTGGCAAGTTCGACGAGCACTGGCACCCGCTGCGCGACTACGGCCACGTCAAGTTCTTTTCCAGAAGTACGTTGATCGCGCTGTTCGCCGAGTACGGTCTGGCCGACGTGCACTTCGAAACCGCGGGCCGCCTGCCGGTATTCGCTCGCTCGATGATCGTCTCGGGCCGGGTCCCGTCATGATCTCGGTGCTCGTCCTCACCAAGAACGAGGAGCGCGACCTGCCGGGCTGCCTGGCATCGGTCGCCTGGTCGGACGATATCCACGTGTTCGACTCGGGCAGCACGGACGGCACGCCGGACGTGGCCCGTGCCTTGCACGCTCATGTCACGCAGCGCGTGACCGATGAAGCCAAGGGCGTGTTCGGCGGCGATGAGGCGGCGCATCGCAACTGGGGTTTGCGCAATATCGCATTCCGCCATCCCTGGGTGCTGCTGCTCGACGCTGACGAACGCGCGACGCCGGCACTGGCCGCCAACCTGAAGCGCGCCGCCGAAGCGCCACAGGGGCACGTGGCCTTCGAGGTGCAGCGCCGGGACTTTCTCGATCGCACCTGGCTCAAGCATGTCCAGGCGACGCCCTACTACCTGAGGCTGTTCCAGCCGAATCGCCTGCACTACGAAAGGCTGATCAATCCGGTGTCCGTCGCCGACGGGCCGGTCGGCAAGGTGGCGGGCTACATCGACCACTATCCGTTCAGCAAAGGCCTGAGTCACTGGCTCAAACGGCACAACGACTATAGCACGCTCGAAGCCATGCAGATTGCCGCCAACCGGCAAGCGGCGGCGCCGGTCAACGTGTGGAAGGCATTCTTCGGGCACGACTTCAGCGAACGGCGTGCCCAGCAGAAGGAGCTCTTCTATCGCGCACCGGCGCGGCCGTTGATCAAGTTCTTGCTGCTCTACGTCCTGAAACGAGGATTCCTGGACGGCCGGGCCGGACTGACCTATGCGGTGCTGCAGTCGATGTACGAGTACATGATCGTCCTGAAGACGGATGAGCTGAGGAACGCCCGTCGCCTGGGCGAAGCGCGGTCCGTGTGAGATCTCGAATTCGCGGCTTGCCCGCTATGCACCACCCTAAAGGTCTCCCTATGTCTTCCAACTTTCGACAGATCTGTTCCGTGTTCATCGTCATTCCGATCAGCGTCATCGCAGGTTGCGGTGGTGGTGGTGGCGGCGAAACTCCGGGAACAGGCACGGCAAGCGTTGTGGTGCCACAGAACACCCGGGTTGAGGCCGCCGCCGCAAGCTCGGACATCAGCCAAAACAACTTCGCAGCATTCGCCGGTCCGCTCGCTCGAGTGGTGCTGAGCTCCACGGGCGACTCTCTCATTGGAACGACGGTTGACGGTGGTAGCGCTTCCCCGTCGGCTTCCAACCAGAAGGCCTCGGCAGTTTCTCTGAACGGAGCCTTGGCGCATGCACTGAGTGTCGGCAGCGCCGACGTTCGCGCATCGCCACTCGCATTTTCGTCGAGCACCTCTGCCTGCCCGCACGGCGGCTCATTGACGGTCTCGGCCAATGACGCAGACGGCAATGGCAAGCTCAGCGCAGGAGACACCGTCAGCCTGAGTGCCACCAACTGTGTACTCGACGTGCTGCGCCCGGCCGCGAGCGGCGGTTTCTCGCTCACTCTGGTTGCCGTGGAGCTCGACGCAAGCGACGACGCAACGGCTCTTGATGCCATCGGCAGCTTTGCCGACTTCAGCGTCGGCACGGTGGCACGACTCAATGGCCCATTTCACTTCTGGGTCAAGCAGACAGGGCCGAACGACAAGAGCTTGCGCCTGTCCTACAACAACGTTTCCTCCAGCTTCGATACAGAAACTGTCGCCTACAACGTGGACGTGTACGCCGTCACGACGGCCACGGACACCACCTACGCCATCAGCGGCTCTGTCAACGTCGCTGGTCAGGCCTACAAGGTGACTCAGGGCAGCTCGTTGTTGTCCGTGCTCAACAGCGATGCACCGCGCAGCGGCGTTCTGCAGTTTGCGGATGCAGCTGGCGATACCTTGCAGCTCACCGCCGGCCCGGGTTCATCGGCAGATTTCACTTTTCTGCCCACCGGCTCGTCGACCCCCACCGCCAGCTTGCTCGCGCAGAGCTGGAGCAGCTTCAAAACAGCGCCTTAGAACGCCAACCGCTTTGGCGATGCCCAGCTCAGGCGTGATTGCCCGGCCCGCAAAGCCGTCAAAGGAGTCATCGATGTTCGCGCTGAACGCACACATTGCCGGCCGCGTATGCGGTCCGAGTGCAAATGGTGCTCACCCCAAGGTCCCTGTCGGCCCGTGCATGATCGAAGCACACGAAGGCGTCGTCAGCATCATCTGGGTGCAGGGTGACGAGGAGGCGTCCATCGTCATCTCCATCATGGAATTCGAGGACTACGTCCAGAACCGCGACATCAGAATCCTGCCGTGAGCTGCAGAGTCCCCAACCCGACGGGTCCTGCGCATGCGGTCTCTTCGTAGCTAGAACCCCGTGTTACGCGGCTGGGCCTCCAGCACGACGACGCCGCGATTGCCATGCTTGGCCTCCCGCTTGGCAGCTGCCGCAGCACTGGCGACGTCCTCCGCGTGGCCGAAGCGACCCGGCTGCACCTGGACGGCACCGATACACAGCGTCGTACAGGGGTGAAAGCGCATGTCCCCGTGGCGGTCCTCGGCCTGGATGCCGCCGGCCACAAGGGCCTCGGGATCGAACAGCTCGAGCGCTTTCTCGTTGAAGGTTGCGACGATACGCTCGCAACGTTCCAGCCAATCATCGCTCTGAAACAGGATCACGAAGTCATCGCCCCCCACATGGCCGACAAAGTCGCGGCGCGCGTCGCACTGGCTCACCAGAACGCGCGCCACCAGGCGGATCATTTCGTCGCCACGCCAGTAGCCGTATTGGTCGTTATAGGGTTTGAAGTGGTTCAGGTCCGCATAGCCGGCAACGAAATCCCTGCCGCTCGCGAGCAAGCGCTCGATATGGTCGCTGATCGGAATGTTGCCCGGCAAGAACGTCAGTGGGTTTGCATGGCGAGCCGCTTCGATGCGTGCTTCTGTCACCGCACGCACCAGTTGCTGGCCCGTACCCAGTCCGCGATAACGCCCGCCCTCGGTGACGATGAACCCCTCGGTCAGGTAGCGCTGGTCACCAGAGGTCAACACGCTGGTCAGCTCCTCGATACCGGTGTGCAGTTCGATCGTCAACGGGGCGAGATTGGCGAACAAGGTGCAGGGCTTGTTGCCGTACAGCTCCTTGAAGTAGGGACGCGCGTAGCTGGCAATGAAATGGCTGCGGTTGATCAGCGCCACCGGTCTGTCGTTGTCCACAACCGCCAGTGCGTGCAGTGCATCGCGCTCGCGCAGCATCTCATAGACCGCCTGATGCGGCGTGTCAGGCCGGACCGCGGGCGCTGCGATCAGGAGGCGCGAAGCGGTGTAGCCGCTGTTGCTCGCTCGCTTGAGTTCGGGGAATACCGCGATATCGCGGCTGCTCAAGACCGCTGCGGCTTCGGGCAGCAAGGCGCTGACAGGTTGGGCCGCCGGACGACCGAGCACCCAGCCCTGCCCGTAGCTGATGCCCAGGTCGCGCGCCAGGCGTAGATCTTCGGCACCCTCGAGGCCTTCGGCGACCAATCGCGAGCCGAAGTTCTCTGCGATCTGCAGCAGCGCTCGCAAGGTCTGCAGCTTGTCGCCATGACGAGCCAGGTCCTTGAGAAAATACTTGTCGATCTTCACCAGATCCGGCTTCAGCTCGGACCACAGGCGCAGGCTGGAGCGGCCGTCGCCGAAGTCGTCGAGCGCGATGCCGACACCATGCCGACGCAGCGTCGCACACGCGGCAAGCAAGTCCTCGGGATCGCGAACATGCTCATGCTCCGTCAGTTCGATCACGACCGATGACGGCGCGACACCTTGCGAGCCGGATGCCGAGATAACGGCCTCGATGCTGTTTTCGTTCAGCGTGCGCACCAGCGCGCTCGCGCTGAAGTTCAGGAACAACCGGCCGCTGCGCTCCCCCATCGACCAGGCTGCCAGTGCCCGCTTCACGCACTCGACTTCGAGCTCGAACCCGCAATTCTCCTTGTGCGCGGCAGCGAACAGCGCATCGGGCATGGCGTAAGCCGAGCCTGCCGGACCGCGGATGAGCGCCTCGTGCGCGTAGACGCTGCCGTCACGCAAATCCGCGATGGGCTGAAAGTGTGCCTGGAGGAGGCGGTGCTCGATCAGATCGTGCACGGTGCGCCAAGTCAGCGGCGCGTAGGTCGACATCGTGGGAGCATTCATGAGGTTCGTGAAACACGCACAGCCAGCCTCCCTGCGGTGTCTCGGGTTCTTCCTGGTTCCCCCTCCCGGTCACCACAGCTCGGACAGCTCTTCGACGAAATCACTTGCAGGCGGCGTGCAGCGGCTCGTCCCACACAGGGGTCTTGAAGTCGTACTGCCAGTCGTTGCCTCCCAAGTCAGTCACCTGGAAGCCCGAACCGGCCCACACCTGCGAGAACGCTGGCGCCACGTGGCCGTCGCGATCGAACGCCCACAGCTTGGCGATCCCCTTGTTGCCGGCGTAGACGGCACTGGCGGGCTTGCTGCTGTCGAAATTGCGCAGGCCATACGGCCAACCTGTCATGCTCGACTGGGATGAGCCGCGGTTGTCGACCTTGTTGTCCCTGACCACCGAATTGACGCCTCCGGCGATGGCAATGCCCTGCCCGTTGACCATCGTGACGATGTTGTCGTGCACGTTGAAGTAGCCGGGTACGTTGGAGCCCTGGCCGCCGCCGCCGGCCGGGCTGTCGCCGAGCTGCATGCCGGTACCGGACTCGCCGCCCTTGCCGTCGGCGTGGCCGCGGATGCGGTTGTAGGCCAGCTCGACCATGAACTGCGGCGTGCCGCCCGAGTTGTAGAAGTTGATGTGATCCTCGACCTTGCGCTCGCGGCCCCCTGCCATCGGGTACTTGGTGACGAGCGTGTCGTCGATCACGTTGCAGATGATCCGGGTCGATGCAGTGGCGTCACGCGTCTCGCCGATCGCGATCGCCTGGAAAGCCCACTGGAACCCGCGGATGTTGTAGAACAGGTTCCTGCTGATGATCAGGGGGTGCACGGCGCGGTGGGCACTGATGAGCGCCGTGGCATCGTGGATCACGTTGCGCTCGATGGTGATCTGGGTCGCGCCGTTGAGCACGAGCACACCGGCGTTGTTGACATGGTCCGGATTCGCAGCGTTCTGATCGGCGCTGGTCTTGTCACCGCACGGCCCGATCTCGCTGTTGCGAATCACCACGTCGCGCTTGCCGTCGATCACGATGCACGGGCCGGTGGGGTTGGTGACATGCACCGACTCGATCACCTGGCCGGAGACCGCATCGATACGGCCGACCACTGGCAGACCCTTGATTGTCTCGGGAGTCGGTACGCTGCCGCTGGTCACCGGCAGGACTGTCGCACGCGGCGACGACGGCGACGTGTACTTGATGGCCACATTGCCGCCAACAGGACGGCAGGTGGCCATCGAGTCCTTTCGAGTGTCGGCCTCCGCGGCAGCGACCTCGGCCGCGGCAATGCATTCCTCATGGCTGCCGTATATCGCCACCACCAACCCGGTGCCTGTCCCCCGGAGGAGCTCGATCGGCGCGTCGGTGACCGTCCCGATGTATTGGGAATACGACGGGGTGGCGCAGAGCAGGAGCAGTGCGCCAGCCAAGGTTCGGGTCAGGGAATGCTTCATTTCGATATCTCGCCCCTCACGGGAGAGCCGGGAAGCGCATCGCTCGCGAGGTTCGCGGAGATGCGCAGGTTGATCCGCGCGCCGATGTTCAGCACGGCAAAGAGCAGCAGCTTGCCGCTGTTTGATGAATCATTGATGAAACGATGCCTGTGGGTTCGCTGATCAACGAGCAATGCGGTCCGGACTGACGGCATCAGGACGCGAGGATGCCCCACCCGTGCGCCGAAACCCAACGCTCGCGGAGTTCGATCACCCACGCGCCGTCATTCCCTCTTTCGAAAGGCGATCCAGCCGGCCAGGATCGTGAAGACGACGATGATCCCGACGATCACATGGAAGCCGTGCGGATCCTGTGCCAGGGGGATGCCGCCCACGTTCATGCCCAGCAGGCCGGCCACGATGTTGATTGGCAGGGCCAGCACCGTGACCACCGTGAGCGTGAAGACACTTCGGCTGGTTTGCTCGCCGAGCTGCGCCGCAATTTCTTCCTGCAGCAGCTTGATGCGTTCCTGCAATTCCGACAGGTCGCGGATGACGAGGGTGAACTCTTCCGTCGCCTGTCGCAGTTCTTCGAGGTCGTGCGCCGTCATCCACGGCGGTGGCAGCCGCAACAGGCGAAATAGCGCCCCCGGCTCTGGAGCCAGCAGTCTCTGCAGCCGCACCATCACACGCCTCAACTTGCCCAGATCGACCCGCTTGCGCTGCAGCCGTCCGGCGAGGAGGCCGTCTTCGATGGCATCGACCTGCACCGTAGCGGCGCGGACGATACGCACCAGCACGTCACCCTGGTCGTGCATCAGATGGTTGAGGAAGGCGACCGAGGAGCTGAAGCAGCAACCCTCCTTCACGGCCTGGCGCAGACGGTCGATCGATCGCAGCGGGTGGATGCGCGCGCTGATGGCCATGCGAGGGCCGACGCTCACCCACAGCGTTTCGATCTCCGAGGGATCGAATGCGAACTCGTATGCGACGTCATTGACGACCGCGACCAGTGTGTCGTGGGCATCCTCGATGCGCGTCGAGCGCGAGCCTTCCCGAAGCGCCTCGAAAAACTCCGGCACAACGTCGAGGTTCTGCTTGATCCAGTCCTCCGCAGCGGCATCGCCGAGATTGAAATGCAGCCAGACGAAGCCGGCGGCATCGTGCGCCTCCCCGCTGCGCAACCACTCCAGAGCCCGATCGAGATCCATCGGCGCGCCTGGCGTCCCGGCCTGGAACCGATAGCCACAGATGAGCCCGTTCTTGTCGGAGCCGTAGGTGCGCTCCATCGGCCAGGTCAAGATTGGTGCACCAGGATCCAGGACAGCGAGGCCGAAAGCAAGATCGCCGCAGGCGTGGCCGGCAACCACGCCGCTGTCAGTTTGCGGAGGATGAACCTCTGCCGGTCCGACCTGTCGTTCATTGCCGGGGTCCCAGGAGCGCCGGAGAACACCGGCGCGGCAACAGATGCGGTCGAACCCACGCGGAATGGCTCCAGAAGGAATGAGCGCTCGATGTTCGCGGCGGCATGTGACGGGTTCGTGACGGATCGAGCCAGCGTCCAGTGGAGACCTCTGGAACGATGATCTCCTGGGATGCCGGAATGCGCAGGTGGGCCAGCCATCGTCGTTGCCGCGCTCTCGCCTTCGCGAACCCGCCGCACCGCCATCAATCGGATTTCTTCCAGCGTCCGGTGATCCAGCGTGCGGCCGTCTCGCTCCATGTCGAGGACATTCGGGAAATCGGCCTCGTCCACGAAGCTCGGCGACCGGCCGGCGCACCCGCGCAGCGCAGTGGCGCCCGCCCCCCGCTCACGCCAGGGCCTGATCCACCAGTTCAACCCAGTGCTGCACGGTCGTCGTCGTGCCGGACTGCAGGTGCAGGATGCAGCCCACGTTGGCCGAGACGATCACCTGGGGCGCCTGCCTGCCCAGACTCGACAGCTTGCGCTCGCGCAGCGTGGTCGCGATCCCGGGCTGCAGCACGCTGTAGGCGCCGGCCGAGCCGCAGCACAGGTGCCCATCGCCGGCCGGCGCCGCCACGTCGAAGCCGAGCGTCGCGAGCGCGGCCTCGACGCCGCCACGCAGGCGCTGGGCATGCTGCAGCGTGCACGGCGTGTGCACCGCGACCCGGCGCCCGGCCGCCTGCGGCGACATCCTGGCCTGCAGGGCCGGCAGCAACTCGGGCAGCAGCTCGCTCAGATCCTTGGCCAGGGCGCTGATCCGGGCAGCCCGCTCGGCGTAGGCCGATTCGTGCGCCAGCGCCTCGCCGTACTCCTTCACCACCGCGCCGCAGCCGGACGCATTGACGACGATGCATTCCACGGCGCCGGCTTCGACGGCCGGCCACCATGCGTCGACGTTGCGGCGCATGTCCGCCAGCCCGCCCGCGGCATCGCTCAGGTGCGTGCGCAAGGCGCCGCAGCAGCCCGCCTCCGCGGCGACGAGGGTCTGGAAGCCGGCAGCATCGAGCACGCGCGCGGTCGCCGCGTTGATGTTCGGCAGCATGGCCGGCTGCACGCAGCCCTGCAGCAGCAGCACCTTGCGCGCATGCTCGGTGCGGGGCCAGTCCGCCGCCCGGCCGCCCACACGCCGCGGCAGCTTCTTCCTCAGCACCTCGGGCAGCGCCGGCCGCAGCAGTTGCCCCAGCCGCACGGCCGGCCCGATCAGCGGCGAGGTCAGGCCCTCCTTCAGCACCCAGCGGATCGCGCGTTCGGCGACCGGCCGGCGCACCCGGGCATCGACGACCTGGCGGCCGATGTCGACCAGCCGGCCGTAGCGCACGCCGCTCGGGCAGGTGGTCTCGCAGTTGCGGCAGGTCAGGCAGCGGTCCAGGTGCCGCTGCGTGCTGCGGCTGGCCTCGCCGCCTTCGAACACCTGCTTGATCAGGTAGATCCGTCCGCGTGGACCGTCGAGCTCGTTGCCCTCGAGCTGGTAGGTCGGGCAGGTGGCCGTGCAGAAGCCGCAGTGCACGCAGCTGCGCAAGATGGCTTCGGCTTCGCTGGCTTCGCGATCACCGTGGAACTCGGGACTCAACTGGATTTGCATGACGGTCTCAGAGGCCCTCGTAGAGCCGGCCCGGGTTGAACAGCCTCTCCGGATCGAAGGCCTGCTTGAGCCGGTGATGAAGCTGCAGGAGCGCTGGCGAGAGCGGTGAGAACGGGCCCGCTTCCCGGCCGTCGCCGCGCATCAGCGTGGCGTGGCCGCCCTCCCGGGCGGCCACCCGCCGCACGTAGGCGATCGGCTCCCTCGAACGGAGCCAGCGCAGCGCGCCGCCCCATTCGATGAAGGTCTCGCCGGACAGCTCGAGCGGCGGCACGCCTCGCGGCACCGACAGCCGCCACAGACGCACGCCCCGCACCAGCGAGGCGGGCGGAACGTCGAAGAACGGATGCGTCTGGTCGCGCACCGACGTCCACCACGACGCCCCGGCCTCCGTGTCCAGTGCCTCCCCGCCCACGCAGGACCGTGCCGACCGCACCGCCGCGGCGGCGCCATCGAGCCGGACCCGCAGTTGCCCGTCGTGCCAGGCCGTGGCGCCGATCGGCAGGGCTTGCGAGGCCCAGGCCGAGAGCCGCCTCAAGGCGTCGGCCTGCGTCGCGCCGTCGAGGGCCACCGTCACCGAGGCCGGCGGCACCGGCAGGACCTTCAGCGACACCTCGAGCAGGACGCCGAGGATGCCGAGCGATCCGGCCATCAGGCGCGACACGTCGTAGCCCGCGACGTTCTTGATCATCTGCCCACCGAAGCCGAGGCACTCGCCCCGCCCGTTCAGCAGGCGCACGCCCAGCACGTGGTCGCGCAGCGCCCCCGACGCGATCCGGCCCGGCCCGCTCAGTCCGGCGGCGACCATGCCGCCCACGGTGCCACCGGCCGCGAAGCGCGGCGGCTCGAAGGCGAGGTGCTGGCCCCGTTCGGCCAGCAGCGCCTCTAGCCGCGCGAGCGGTTCGCCGGCCCGCACCGTCACGACGAGCTCGGTCGGCTCGTAGCTCCGCACGCCGGACAGCGCCCGCAGGTCGAGCAGGCTGCCCCGCGGCACGCCGCCATAGAACCGCTTGGTACCGCCGCCGCGGATCTCGAGGCATCGGCCTTCGTTGCGGGCCTCGAGCACCTGTTCGACCAGGCGGACCTCGGCCGCGCCGGATGGCGAGAGGTGGTCCATCGTCAGAAGCGCGGCAGGTCCGCGAAGGGCAGGCGCCCGCCCCTCACCGTCATGCGCCCGTACTCCGCGCAGCGGCTCAGCGTCGGGATGGCCTTGCCGGGGTTGAGCAGCGAGCCGGGGTCGAAGGCCTCCTTCAGGCGCAGCATCTGCTCGCGCTCCTCCCGCGTGAACTGCACGCACATCGAGTTGAGTTTCTCGACGCCCACGCCATGCTCGCCGGTGATGCTGCCGCCCATCTCGACGCTGGTCTCCAGGATCTCGGCACCGAAGCGCTCGGCGCGGTGCAGCTGGTCGGGGTCGTTGGCGTCGAACAGGATCATCGGATGCAGGTTGCCGTCGCCGGCGTGGAACACGTTGCAGCAGCGCAGGCCGTACTTCGTCTCCATCTCGGTGATGCGGGTCAGGATCTCGGCCAGCTTCCTGCGCGGGATGGTCGAGTCCATGCACAGGTAGTCGGGGCTGATGCGCCCGCTGGCCGGGAAGGCGTTCTTGCGGCCGCTCCAGAACTTCAGCCGCTCGGCCTCGCTGCGGCTGATGTCGAAGCGCGTCGCGCCGGCGCCCTCCATCACCGCCACCATGCGCGCGATCTCCTCCTCCACCTCCTCGGGCGTGCCGTCGCTCTCGCAGATCAGGATGGCATGCGCGTCGAGGTCGTAGCCGGCGTGCACGAAGTCCTCGACCGCGGCGGTCATCGGCTTGTCCATCATCTCCAGCCCGGCCGGGATGATGCCGGCGGCGATGATCGCCGCGACCGCCCGGCCGGCCGTCTCGAGGTCGGCGAAGCTCGCCACGATGCAGCGTGCCACGGCCGGTTTCGGGATCAGTTTGACGGTGATCTCGGTCGCCACCGCCAGCATGCCCTCGCTGCCCACCACCACGGCCAGCAGGTCGAGGCCCGGCGCGTCGAGCGCCTCGCTGCCGAACTCGACCGGCTCGCCATCGGCCGCATAGCCCTTCACGCGCAGCACGTTGTGCAGCGTCAGGCCGTACTTCAGGCAATGCACGCCGCCGGCGTTCTCGGCCACGTTGCCGCCGATGGTGCAGGCGATCTGGCTGCTCGGGTCCGGCGCGTAATAGAGCCCGTGAGGCGCCGCGGCCTCGCTGATCGCCGCGTTGCGCACGCCGCACTGGACCGTGGCCGTGCAGCTCGGGCGGTCGACCGACACGATGCGGTTCAGCCGCGCCAGCGACAGCGTCACCCCGCGTTCATGCGGCAGCGCCCCGCCGGACAGACCGGTGCCGGCGCCGCGCGACACGACGGGCACCCCCAGTGCATGGCAGGTGCGCAGCACATCGGCCACCTGCCCTTCGCTTTCCGGCAGCACGACGACCAGCGGCAGCGCGCGGTAGGCGGTCAGGCCATCGCACTCGAACGGCCCGGTCTCTTCCTTGCGGAACAGGATGGCGTGGCGCGGCAGCACCGCGGCCAGGGCCTCGACGACCCGCGCCTGGAGCGCAGCAGGAGAGGCCGAGGCGGTCGCCGCCCGGCTCGAAGGGGCTCCGAACATCGCGAATCAGCCGTCGAAGGAGGTCCGGCGCGCGATGCCGAGCAGCGTCTGCCACGGCAGCAGCAGGTCGTCGCTGCACGCGCTCGCCGAATCGATGTAGGCGCGCAGCCGCCGCCCCTGGGCGACGGCGTGTGGAGCCGGCGCAACGCCGGGCTCCGCCGTCCTGGCCATGTGCCTCTCGAGGCAGCGCATCGGTTCGAGCACCGGCTCCGGGAACACGGCAACGAGCAGGTCCGCGCTGCGCCTGGCCACGCAGGCTTCTTCGCGCCCGTCGAAGTAGCGCGCAAAGTCGTGCACGAGCGCTGCCGTGATCAGCTGGTCGCAGGCCCCCGCCCGCCTCGCCAGCGTTGCTGCGCGCTGCCCCGCCCAGGTCTGGCCCGCGAAGCACGGCAGACGCCGTTCGAACTCGTCGAAGCTGCGCGGCGGACCGCCGCGCAGCAGCCCGGGCGCCGCTCCCTGGCGCCCCGGGCCCACCGACGAGATCGCATGGCATTGCACGGCGGTCACTTCGCCTCTAGTGCGCGAACGACGCGGCCTGGCTTTCTTCAACATCCCACCGGTCCTCGTCGGCGTCGAGACGGACCGCACTGCGCTCCCGAACCAGCCTGCCGGAATCCAGCAGGTGGCGCACACAGGTGACCCGCAGGAAGGACGCGAAGTTGGCCAGCTCCGACCGATGCGTCGTCGCTTCGTCGTACAGCTTGGTGATCAACCCGTTCGTCGTGCACTTCTGTTCCGAGGCGATGTCCGACAGCACCCGCCACATCAGGTTCTCGAGCCGGATGCTGGTGATGACCCCGTGGATGCGGACGGATCGCTGCCGAGGTTCGTACAGGTGAGGATCGGCCTGAACATAGAGCTTGCACATCACGGGGTCCTTCGCGGTGCATGGAATGCGGGCCGCTTGATTGAGTGTTTCACGACGAAGGCGGTCATGGGTAATACGCAGGCATGACGTGCCCGGTCCGCATCGGGCCTCGCCGCGGCGGCACCGGTCGCGGACCCGCCGTGCGGCGGCGCGGCGCCCTGCGACGCTTCGTGCCCGCCGCACGCTTCTCCGGTTTCAGTGTTCGCCATCGTTGCTGGCCTTCACGACGTCGTCGAGCTGGTAGCGCTCGACCTTCCTGTAGAGCGTGCTGCGCGAGATGCCGAGCACGCGCGCCGCCAGCGCCAGGTTCCCGTGCACGCGCTGGATCGCCTGCAGGATGGTCAGGCGCTCCGTCGCTTCCAGGCTCGTGAGATCGGCGTCTTGCGCCGACGCCGGCGCGCCGTCGGTCGTTGCCAACAGCTCCACGGGCAGCTCCTCCCGCCGCACGACCTCGTCGTCCGAGGTGAGCAGGAGCGACTCGATCACGTTGCGCAGTTCACGGACGTTGCCGGGCCAGGCATAGGCCCGCATCAGCTGGCGAACGTCCGGACCGATCTCGCGTGTCGCGACCCCGTGGCGAACCGACAGGGTCCGCACGAAGTGGTCGACGAGGAGGTCGACGTCGCCCTCGCGTTCCCGAAGGGCCGGCACCTGGATCCGGGTGACGCCGATGCGATGGAAGAGATCGCGACGGAACCGGCCCGCCTCGACTTCCTGCACCAGGTCGCGGTTGGTCATCGCCACCAGCCGCACGTCGACCGGACGCGGCGTCGTGTCGCCCAGCCGGTAGACGACACCCTCTTCCAGCGCGCGCAGCAGCACCGGCTGCAGGTCCAGTGGCAGCTCTCCCACTTCGTCGAGGCACAGCGTGCCCCCATGGGCCAGCTCGAAGCGGCCGGCGCGCCCTTCACTCGTCGCGCCGGTGAACGCGCCGCGCACATGCCCGAAGAGCTCGCTGCCGATCAGCTCTTTCGTGATCGCGCCGCAATTGAAGGCCACGAAGCTGCCGCCCTTGCGCTCCTCCTCGTGCAGCGCCCTGGCGAACAGCTCCTTGCCCGCGCCGGTTTCCCCCTGGATCAGCACCGAGACACGGCGACGCCCAAGCAGCCTGGCGCGCTCGACCGCGCTGCGGAAGGCAGCGCTGGCACCCACCATGCCCGGCAGACACTCCGACAGCGAGGCGGTCGCCTCGGCCGGCGCCGGCAGCTTGGCCGGCTCGCCATCCGGTCGCTGCAGGATGCGGCCGACCGAGCGCTTGGGCACGATCAGCAGCGCGCCGATCGGACTTCCGTCGAGACGCACCGGATTCATCCACTCGCCCAGCAGCCCGTCCGGCAGGCGGTTGTTCCAGGCCGTGATGTGACGACCCTTCAGGCCATCGACCAGCCGCGCGGCCAGGTCCGGTGTGAGGCAACCACTGCTGTGGACGATCCGCGCGTTGCGGTCGAGCACGACCATGGCGGCGGCGCCGCTGCGTCCCGGATGGTTCAGGCACGCCTCCAGCAGCACGTTGTGCTCCCGCGAGATGCGTTCGGCCAGCACCGATTCGATCTGCCGCGCGCACGCCACGGCGAGCGCGAGGTTGTTGAGCTGGAAGGTCGCGGGCGGGCCCGAGATGTCGATCACCCCGAGCAGCTGGTCGGTCCCGGCCAGGTAGACGGGCGAGGCAGCGCAGGTCCAGCTCTTGATGCCTTGGCAGAAATGCTGCGCTGCGTGCACCTGTGTCGGCCGCCCGGTCGCCAGGGCAGTGCCGATGCCGTTGGTGCCGACGACGCTCTCGTTCCAGTTGCCGCCGTTGGTCAGGTGGATGTCCTGCGCCGCATCCAGTGTCCGGGCGTCGCCGGACGATTCGAGCACGATGCCGCTGGCATCGGTGAGCAGCATGATCGAGCCGGACTTCGCCAACAGGTGCGCCGACGCCATGAAGATGCCTTGGGCGGCCCAGACCAGGTCGCGGTTGCGCAGCCGGAGATGCTCCAGTTCGTCGCCGACTCGAACCGCGAGCGGCGCCTTGCAGGACCCGGGCTCGACGCCGAAGCGACGGCTGCGCTGCCACGACGACAGCACGTGCTTGGGCACGGTGGACTGGACGAGCGACTGTCCGGAGACGAAGCGCTCCCAGGCGTCCATGGTTTCTCGAACACCTTGCGGCTCGGGGTCACCCTGCAACTCGGTCAGGAGCTGCGTCGTCAGCTGCTTCTGGGGATGGCTGGTAGAAATGGCTGTCTCCTCCGACCCGCGATCATGTCTGGGCATAACGTCGCAGTGTCTGGCGTTTCGAGATTGGGCGTCACGCGCCTCTTTGTTGCCAATCGGGACCGCTCCCTAGGGTCGACTCTCCTCAGTCACCACCGGTGCGGCCAGCCTCAGCGGCACGCACGATATCCACAAGAGCAAAGTGGTCAGCAAACCCACGAGGAGGTAGGCATACGACGGCGCGCCGGCCGACGAGTCCGCCGTCAAGGTGCGCCAGACCAGCCACGCGTTCAGCGACACGATGCACGAGGCAGCCGACCACGCCGCGACCCGGACCCAGGTCGGGCTGGCGAACTGCCCCATCAATTGACGGTCGCTCGTGAAGCGAATCAGCGGCACGATCGCGAAGGGCAGCTGAAGACTCAGCACGACCTGGCTGAGGATCAGCAGTTGCAGCACGCCGGCGTCGCCCTGGTAGAGCAGCACCCCGACGGCCGGCACGATCGCCAGGCCGCGCGTGAGCAGGCGCCGGGCCAGCGGGCTCATGCGCAGCGAGAGGAAGCCCTCCATCACCACCTGGCCCGCCAGCGTGCCCGTCAGCGTGGAGCTCTGTCCGGCGGCGAGCAGCGCGATCGCGAACACGGTGGCCGCCAGCGTGGTGCCGACCAGCGGCGTCAGCAGTTCATGCGCCTGTTGCAGCTCGTTGACCTCGATGCCGTGGCTGAAGAAGCTCGAGGCCGACAGCACCAGGATCGACGCGTTGATGACGAACGCGATGTTCAAGGCCAGCACCGTGTCGACGAAGTTGTAGCGGATGGCCTCGCGCTGCGCCGACGGGGTGTGCGAGATGCGGCGCGTCTGCACCAGCGACGAGTGCAGGTAGAGGTTGTGCGGCATCACCGTCGCGCCGAGGATCCCGATGGCAACGAACAGGCTGTTCGCGTCGATCCTGGGCACGAGGCCACCGACGATGTCGCCCAGTGCGGGCTTCACCAGCACCATCTCGATGGCCATGCACACGCCGATGGTGAGCACCAGCGCGGCCACCACCGCCTCCAGCTTGCGGATGCCGTAGTGCTGCAGCACGATGATGAGCATCACGTCGAACGCCGTGATGACCACGCCCCAGATCAGCGGGATGCCGAACAGCAGGTTCAGCGCGATCGCGCTGCCGAGCAGCTCCGCCAGGTCGCAGGCGATGATCGCGAGCTCGCACAGCACCCACAGCGCCAGCGACACCGGACGCGAGTAGCCGGCCCGGCAGGCCTGGGCGAGGTCGAGCCGCCCGACGATGCCCAGCCGGGCCGCCAGGCTTTGCAGCAACACGGCGATCACGTTCGACGCCAGCAGCACCCACATCAGCTGGTAGCCGAAGCGCGCGCCGCCCTCCAGGTCGGTCGCCCAGTTCCCCGGGTCCATGTAGCCGACGCTCACCATCGCCGCCGGCCCGATGAAGCCGAAGACCCGCCATTGGCCCGGCACCCTCCAACGCATGTCCACGCTTTGCTCGAGGTTCGTCATGTCCCCTCCTCGTTGTGCTTGTTCGTTGTTCGACGCTCAGAACCAGTGCCCGACGGCCTCCAGGAGGACGATCACGAAGCCTGTGCCCGTGATCGCCAGCCCGCAGACGAGCCGGACCCGCTGGCGACAGCTCATTGCCGCCCCAGCCGCTCGGCGCCCCCTCCCAGCGCCGGCCCTGCGGTGGGATCCATGTCTTCCGGCTTCTTGGCGATCAGCGTCTGCGTCGTGAGGATCAGCGCCGCCACCGAGACCGCATTGCGCACGGCGCTGTAGCTCACCTTCACCGGGTCGATGATCCCGGCCCCGACCAGGTCGACGAAGCGCCCGTCGCGGGCGTCGAGCCCGACCCCGGGGGCCGCGTCGAGCGCCTTGCGCACGGCGGCCAGGCCGTCGAGCCCCGCGTTCGCGGCGATGTGCCGCAGCGGCTGCTGCAGCGCGCGCTGCAGCAGGCGGATCCCCTCGCGCACCGCGCCTTCGGTCCGCGCCACCTCGGCATCCAGGCCACTGGACACGCGCAGCATCGCCAGCCCGCCGCCCGGGACCACGCCCTCCGCCACGGCCGCCCGCGCGGCGTGGATGGCGTCCTCCACCAGGTGCAGGCGACGCTTCTGCTCCACCGGCGTGGCACCCCCCACCTGCAGCAGCGCGGTGCCGCCGGACAGCTTCGACAGCCGCTCCTTGAGCTTGTCCTTGTCGATGTTCGGCGGCGCCAGCTCGTGCTGCCGGGCCACCTGCTGGCGCCGGGCCGCGATCAGTGCCGGATCGCCGCCGCCGGCGCTGATGACCGTCTGGTTGGACGAGATCCGCACCTGGCGCGCACGACCCAGATCGCGCAGTTCCACCGAGCCCAGGCTGCCGCCGAGGTCGCGCGCGATGACGCGGCCGCCGGTCAGGATCGAGATGTCCTCCAGCATCGCCTTGCGCCAGTGGCCGTACTCGGGCGGATGGATGGCCGCGACCGTGATGCCGGACTTCTCGCGCCAGGCCAGCAGCGTGACGATGCAGGCGGGTGCCACCTCGTCGGCGATGATGAGCAAGGGGCGCTTGGCCTCGGCGGCCAGTGCCAGCAGCACGGACACCTCTTCCTGCGTCTGGAGCTTCTGGTCCGTCATCAGGATCAGCGGCTGCTCCAGCACCACCTGCATCTTCTCGACGTCGGTGATCATGTGGTGCGACAGGTAGCCGCGGTCGAAGGCCATGCCGTCCACCACGTCCAGCACCGTCTCGACGGTGGTGCCGTATTCCACGTCGACGATGCCGTCCGCGCCCACGCGCTCCAGCGCCTCGGCGACCAGGTGGCCCGTCGCCTCGTCGTTCGCGGCGACCACCGCCACGGCCCGCAGGGCCTCGGCGCCGGCGAGCGGCACCGCCACGGCCTTCAGCAGCGCGATGGCTGCGGCCGCGCCGCGCTCCAGGCCTTCCACCAGCTCCACGGGATTGGCGCCCTTGGCCAGGCAGGCCAGGCCGTCCTGCACCAGGGCGTCGGCCAGCACCGTGGCCGTGGTCGTGCCATCGCCGGCGATCTCGTTGGTCTGCTTCGACACCTCGCGAACGACCTGGGCGCCGATGTTCTCGAACGGGTCCTCGAGCTCGATCTCGGCGGCGATGCTGACGCCGTCGCGCGAGATGATCGGCGTGCCGATCGGACGGTCGATGATGGCGTTCATCCCGCGCGGGCCCAGCGTGCCGCGGACCGCCTTGGCCAGCTTGGCGACACCCCGGCCCAGCGCCAGGCGGGCCTCTTCGTCGTGCAACATGATGTTGGGCATGGCTTGTCTCCTCTGTCTCTCGTGTGGCTGGCTGTCTGTCGTGGCTGGCTGATCGCCTCGGTCCCCGCGCGGCGCACGCGCTGTCGTGCGCTCCCGCGCGGGGATCCGGTACGGCTCACTCGTACTGCATCGCCTCTTCCATGTTCCCGAACAGGACCACGGTGTTCTCGTCGACCATGACCATGCGGCCGTAGTGGGTCGAGGTCGAGATCTCGAAGATGTGAGGCGTCATCTCGCGCCCGAGGGTCTCGGCGATCTCGTCCATCTTGAACTCGATGCGCCCCTCGCCGTCGATGCGGATCATCGCGGGCATATAGGTCACGCGGATGCCCGGCTTGGTGGCCATGAGCTCGGCAATCGCGCGCGCCTCGACGCTGTCGTTCATCGTCACACCGCATTGGTGGGACACGGTTTCCTCGAAGGCCAGATCCTTGAAGGCCTTGAAGATCGAACCGCTGTTCGTGGTAGCTGACATGGTGTTGTCCTTGGTTCAGGTGGGTCGGAGAGCGTCAGGCGGACAGCGAGGCCGGCAGCGACACGCCGATCTGCTGCGAGATGGCCTTCATCCGCTCGACGGCCGCGGCATAGGCCTCCTCGAACTGCGCCACCTTGGTCCGCGGCAGCGACCAGATCGGCTGCAGGTTCTTCGCGGCCCGCACCGCCAGATCGCCGTAGCGGGCCATCCAGTCGCCGAACAAGGCCTTGTTGTGCGCGCCGTGCACGGCGTCCGCGGTCAGCAGGTGCAGCAGTTCGACGGTGTTGGCGAGGTTGCGCTGGAAGTCGCCCTCGGCCGAGGACACCACGGTCGGCGTCAGGAAGTCGTTCTGCGCGGCGGCGGCCTGCATGAAGAAGCCGCTGCGGAACAGCTCGCCGATCAGCGGCTCGAACACGACGTTCACCGCGAAGTACTTCTCGAGGTAGTCCGTCGCGCCGCCGATGGTCTCGATCAGCTGGCGCGTGGGCTGCCAGATCGGATCCTCCAGCCACTGCGTCTTGCCGATCTCGGCGTCGAAGCCCTCGATGTCGAGGCCGATGTCGCCGAGGTAGAGCGTGATGTCCTGGGCGAAGCGCAGCTTGTACGACGAGTTGGTCAGGATCGCCGAGTTGATCATCTGCGTGTAGCCATAGCGCTGGGCGTGCATCAGCGACGTGCCGAGCCCGAACTCGGCATGCTTGTAGGCGCCGAGGTGCTTCTCCAGGACCTTGACCCAGGTCTTGTCGTAGCGCTGCGCGGCGCCCGAGCGGCGCGCATTCTCGATGGCCTGCGAGATCATCCCGACGATCGTCGACTGGCGCTGGTAGTGGGTGCGCTCCCATTCCTCGTCGATCGAGCGGTAGACGTGCCAGTCGCTCGAACGCGCGGCGGTCCACGATTCCGTGTAGGTGGCGTCGCCGTTGCCGAAGGACATGATCCAGTCCTGCAGCAGGTAGCGCTTGGGGTCGGGCTGCACGTCGAGGGTCATGTCCTCGTAGTGCGTCGCCTTGCGGCCCTTGGGGGTGAAGTAGTTGTACTTGCGGCTGTCCCAGCCCGCGAAGCGCGCGGAGCCGGCGGCACCCGTCGCGGTCGACGGGGTCTCGGTGGTGGTGGTGGCTTGGCTCATGTCTGTCTCCTGATCAATGAACGTGGTTGGGTGCGCTCGCGCTGGCCTGGGTGAACTTGTCGACGTAGGTGCGGTCCAGCGCGACGCCGAGGCGTTGCAGGACCGGCAGCAAGGCGTCGACCATCGGCGGCGGCCCGCAGGTGTAGGCGTCGACCTCGCCGGGCTGGGGACGCGCGCGCTGGATGCGCTCGACGGCCTCGTGCACGAAGCCGGTCTCGCCCTGCCAGGCGTCCTCCTCGGTGGCCTGCGACAGCACCGGGATGAACTCGAAGTCGGCGAGCTTCCTGGCGATGGCCGCGAACTCCTCGACGAAGAACAGGTCCTTGCGCGTGCGGGCGCCGTAGTAGAAGCGGATCGGCCGCTGCTCGCCGCTCTCGATGTGGTCCTGCAGGATCGACCACAGCGGCGACATGCCGGAGCCGCCGCCCACCAGGAGCATCGGCCCCGGACGTTCTTCCCGGCGGAAGCAGCTGCCGTAGGGCCCCTTCAGCGTGACGGGCGTGCCCGGCTTCAGGTCGCCGTCGAGCAGCGAAGAGAAGGCCCCTTCCGGGTACTTGCGGATGATGAAGCGCACGGTGTCCGGCGAGCTCTGCGTGCTCGCCATCGAGTACGAGCGCGTGACGCCGGCCTGCGGCACGGTCAGCTCGACGAACTGACCTGCCCAGAACTTGATCGGCTGCTCGACCTTCACCTCCAGCAGGCGGATGTCGTGCGTCAGCGCGGTCACCGACACCAGCGATCCGTCGAAGGTCTTGATCGCGATCGAGCGACGCATCGCGTCCTCGTCGTAGTTCAGCAGCTCGACCGTGAGATCGCTGTAGGCATAGGTCCGGCACAGCAGCACCTGGCCGGCATCGCGCTCGTAGTCGGGCAAGGCGAACGTGGAATGGCCCTCGACCTCGGCGTCGCCGTCCAGCACCACGCACTTGCAGCTGCTGCAGCGTCCTTCGCGGCAGCCGTGGGGCAAGGCGATGCCCTGCCGGAACGCCGCATCCAGGACCCACTCCCCCTCTTCCACCTCCATCTCGACGCCGACCGGCTCGAAACGAACGGTATGGACTGTTTTTGCAGACATGTCTGTCCCCGAGTAATCTGGTCCGTCCCGGGCGGCCATGCCGCCCGGGACCTCTGAAGGCCGCGTCAGAACGGCTTGATCTTGAAACCGGCGCGGTAGGCGGCGATGTGCTTCTCGCGCGCCTCGGGCGTCATCTCGCGCAGCAGCACGAGCGGGCTCTGGAGCTGATGACCCTTGACGTGGTCCAGCGTCCACATCTGCTTGTCGTCGAAGCGCAGGTGGGGCTGCGAGACCAGCGTCTTGCCGTCGGAGCGGACGAAGCCGAGGTCCTTGATCGCATCGGCCAGGTCCCAGCCGTGGTAGCACTCCTCCCACTCGCGACGACCGCTGAAGCGGCCCATCGCCGGCGTCGGGCGGCCCTCGTACTCGGCAGCGAAAGCCGTCTTGTGGGTCCAGCGGCACAGCTCGGAGCAGTAGGTGTACAGCTTGCCGTCGACCTCGTCGACGACGAGCTCCTCGCGGATCACCGCGGGCACCATGCAGCTCCAGCAGCGGTGCGGGTAGACGTAGCCGTTCTCCTGGTCGAACAGCATATTGGTCTCGCCCGGCACGCTCTTGCGCTCGTACCACTTCCAGAAGTCACCGAACTCGGCGTACCAGCCCGGGTACTTGTGCTCGAACCACTCGAAGTCCTTCTCGGTCTGGGCCTCGATGCGCCAGAAGTTGGCCGGCCAGCCGACCGCGAAGAACTGCGCGACCTTGTGCACGTAGTTCTTCTTGACCAGGCGGTCCCACGCAGCCGACACGTCGTCGTGGTGGATCTTGACGCCGTACTTCTCGAGCGGGAGCAGGTAGGTGCGGTAGTAGTCCTCGTAGATCCAGCGGTGCCAGAGCTCGGCGTAGGACTCCTTGTTCTTGCTGCGGTCGGTGGTGCCGTACTCGATGATGGTGCCGATGGCGGCGTCGACGATCGCGTGGTTCTGCCAGAACGCGTAGCGGATGTCGCGCTCGAGCAGCAGGTGGTTGTCCGGATCGTTGACCACCGACATCAGCAGCGAGTGGCCGTTGCCGATGTGGCGCGACTCGTCCGACTGGACCGACAGGAACACCGACGAGAGCGCGTAGTCGCCGTTGCGCGCCGCCTCGGACGGCATCGCGACGAACAGCGTGTTGGTGAAGCCCGTCTCGGCCACGACCTGCAGGTAGATGTTCGCCGCGGTCAGCGCGTCACCGGTCAGGAAGCCTTCGGCGAACTGGCGGCCGATGGTGGTGGCGTAGCACTTGCCGAACGCGGCCTCGGTGATGTCGAAGCCGGCCGGATCGATGTAGTTCTCCATGTACCACTTCTTCAGGTTCATCTGAATCGTGGAATGGCGGAACTCGTCGACCATCTGCATCGTGAAGCCGGTGCGCAGTTCCTCGCCCGGGGCGAGGCGGCCGAGCATCGACATCGAGCGGGCCGCCGAGATCTCGGGGAAGGGAATGATCGCCAGGAACAGCTTCATCCACTCGACCCAGCGCGGCTGGGTGTTGCGGAACATGTCGCCGCGCAGCGCCGCGTCGAGTGCGCCGTAGACGCGGTTGTCCTTCTCTTCCTGCATCGGGAAGTAGGAGCGCAGCACCTGCTTCATCGGGTCGCGAGGGGCCTTGCCGATCTTGTAGTCGGTCGGGAAGGTCATCGCCTCCTGGACATAGCTGGGCTGCCATCCGAGGTCGGCGATGCGCCGAGCCGCCTCGGCCACGCTGATCCCTTTCTGGGACGTGATCTTGTTGAGCGTCAAACCTGCTGACATGAAGGTCTCCTTTACTGGTCCGTGCGGACCGGTTTGCAAAGCGTCGAGGCCGCGCGGTCGTGCCGCCAGCCTTTCCTTGGGCCGCAGCCCCTCTCCTCTTTAGCGATCGCTGTGCCATTGCTCGCAATCCCTAGCGGGCCACCCTTCTTCCCTGGAGAAAGGGCGCTCGGCGCGCACACGGCGAATTCGCGGCCGTTTCGTTCTGGGTCAGAGATGCCCGCCGGGCGTCCGAGCGTGAGACGCGCGGCCCTCAGGGTTGTGCGACGGCCGGCATGCGCGCGGCCTCTTCGGCGGCCGGGGGCGTCGCGTGCTCGGCCACGTAGCGCGCCGCGAGCACCAGCGTGCCGATGGCGAAGTCGCGGCCGTGGGCCGCACTCATCGCGTTCGATATCTCGGCGAGCTGCTGGAAGTAGTTGTCCTTCGATTGCGTTTCTTGGTCGTTCATGTCGATGACTCTTTCTCGGATTGCGGCCGCGCCGTCGCGGACCGGTGATTGCTGAACACGGGGTCGGGCAACTCGATCCAGCCCAGCCAGCCGTCCTGCGTGCCGAACGCCAGCCGCTGGCCGTCGGGCGACCAGGCCAGTGCCGAGGGCGCGCCGCCACCCGCCCCCTTGAGCAGCAGGAAGCTGTCGCTGTCGGGCTGGCACAACGTGACGGCCCCGCTGTGGTAGCCCGCGGCGATCACGTGATAGCGCGGATGGCAGGCCACGCAGGTGACCGGCGCCTTGCTCTGGATGCCGCACTCGCGCGGCGCCTGCGAGGCGCCGGGCCGCGCGAAGTCCCAGCACACCGGCCGCAGCGCACCGCTGGTGGCCAGTTGCGCGCCGTCGGGCGTGAACGCCAGCGACAGCGGCTGGCCCGGGTAGCCGGCCATCTCCATGTCGCCGCCGTCCCGCACGCGCCAGCCGTGCAGCGCGTTCTCCTGCATGCCCGTGACCACGTAGCGCCCGTCCGGGCTCCAGGCGATCGCGCGGTGGTAGCCGGGCCAGGACAGGCGGCGCGGCAGCGAGGCCTCGTGCCACAGCGTCACCCCGCCGGAGTGGGCGACGCCGAGGGTGCGCCCGTCGGGGCAGAACGCGAGCGCCGTGGCCGACGCCGGCAGCTCGATCTCGTCGGTGCCGCCGTCGCGCCGGCGTGCCACGCGCTTGCCGCCGGCATAGACCACGTCGCCCGAGCGCCCGCAGGCCACGGCGTCGATCCACAGGCCCTGCATGCGCGCCAGCTCCTCGGGCTCGGCGCCCGGCCGCACGCGCATCACGCGGCCGTCGTCGCCGCCGGTCACGAAGCCGCCGGCCCCGTCGGATGCGAGCGCGTGGCAGCTCCCCGCATGAACAGCCACGGCGACTGGTGCCACCGCCGGCGCACTAGCCGGCACCAGGCTCACGCCCCCGCCCCGGCGCGATTCCAGGCGCGGCCCCTGGTGCCAGTGCGCGTCGGCGAACGCGACGCGGCCATCTCCCATCGCGCAGGCCGCCGTGCGCCCGTCCTGGCTCCAGCAGATCGACACGATCGGCGCCTTCAGGTCCCATTGCGTGCCCAGCACGTCGAGCAGCGGCGGGTTCATGGCACGGCCCTCCAGCGCTGGATCGACGGCTTCACGGCATCACCTCGACTTGCGCGAGGCACTCCTCCAGCTGCTCGCGCAGCGCGATCGAATTCAGGTGGCGACCGATGAACACCAGCCGCGAGCACCGCGGCTCCCCGGGCTTCCAGACGCGATCCATGCTGCGGTCGACCGTCATGTGCACGGTCTGGAAGACGAAGCGCTTCTCGCTGCCGTGCAGCGACACGACCCCCTTGCCGCGCAGCAGGTCCTGGCCGTTCTCGCGGACGAAGCGCAGCAGCCACGCGATGAACAGGCTCGGGTCGAACGCCTGCTCGATGCTCAGCGACACGCACCGCAGGTCGTCACCGTGCCTGCCTTCCTCGACCTCGACGTAGGGCACGCGGCCGATCCGGCCGCGCTGGATCTGCAGCGGCGGGATGCGCAGCGGCGGCATGTGCAGCTTCGAGAGGTCGAAGGCCCCGCGGCCGATCAGGCGTTCGAGCTCGACGTTGCCGTGCTCGCAGCGGACGACCTCGGCGGTCGGGTTGACGCGCTCCACCGCGATCTCGGACACGGCCAGCTCGTCCGCCTTGACGAGGTCCGACTTGTTCAGCAGCACCAGGTCGGCCTGGGCGAGTTGCGCGGCGGCTTCCGGCGCGGCGCGCAGCTGCGCCGCCAAGTGGCGTGAATCGGCCACGCAGATCACGCTGTCGGACCGCGTGTGCTGGCGCAGGAAGTCGTCGAAGTGCAGCGTCTGGATGACCGGCGCCGGGTCCGCGAGGCCGCTGGTCTCGATGATGATCCCGTCGTACCGTCCGGGGCGGCGAATGAGGCCACTCATGACACGGATGAGGTCGCCGCGGACCCTGCAGCAGACGCAGCCGTTGTTCAACTCGTGCACCTCCTCCTCGGCGCCGACGACCAGCGAGCCGTCGATCCCGAGCTCGCCGAACTCGTTGACGATCACGGCGTAGCGCCCGCCGACCGTGCCGTGCAGGATGCGATTGAGCAAGGTCGTCTTGCCGGCGCCGAGGAAGCCGGTGATCACGGTGACGGGAATTCTCGAGTTCATGCTCATGCTGCCGTGTCCTTGTCTGCCGGGAAGCGGCGTCGTGCGTCCGCGTGCCACGGTCTCCATCTCCATCCGCCGTCGGCACACCTTGTGCGAGCCGAGGGTCGGCCCCAATGCGCAATCGCTATGCCATCCGCCGCTCACACCGGCGAGCGCGCGATAAGTGCTTGATCGATTTCAGGATTCGACCCGCCCTGGAGGTTTCCACCTAGGGGTCGCGTGGCACACGTGTCGCGTTTTAGGTCACTGCGCCGAGTCATATTCGGCACGCTCTTCGAAGGTGCTTTCCCTAGTAATTAGCCGACCACCACCCGCTCGCGGAATGGCACTGGAAAACTCGTCTCGTGTCGTGCGGCGATTCGCACGAAACGACGAAGGAGATATCCATGAAGACCATCGCTATTTCGCTGTCCGTGCCCACGGGGGAATGCAAGGAAGACGACGGGCGCGTCCCGAAGCTCGACCTGCCGCTCTCGCGGCGTGAACTCCTGAAGGGCTCCGGCGTGCTGATGGGCACGCTCGTGAGCGGCTCCCTGCTGGCGGCGCTGGCCCCGTCCCCCGTGTGGGCCGTTCCGATGCGCAAGCTCAGCGACGCGGAGGGCCGCGCGCTGCTGACCATGGGTCGCGTCCTGTACCCGCACAAGAAGCTGGAAGACGCGGTCTACGCCCTGCTCGTCAAGGACCTCGACGCCAAGGCGGCAGCCGACCCGAAGGTCGCGAAGCTGCTCAAGGAGGGCGTGGCGCGCCTCGACCGCCTCGCAGGCGGCAGGTTCGAGAACGCCGCATCGGAGAAGCAGTTGTCGATCGTCCGCTCGATCGAGGCAACGCCGTTCTTCGCCACGGTGCGGGGCCAGTGCATCACCTCGCTGTACGACAACGACATGGCCTTCGCCGCACTGGGCTATCCCGGCTCTGCCTGGGAGAAGGGCGGCTACATCACACGCGGCTTCCAGGACCTGACCTGGCTGCCGGCGCCCCCCACGCAAGCGAGCCCTCCGCCCCACATGGGCTGAGATCCCTCGTCGCCACGACATCCCAGCTAACGCGAGGCTAGAACCCACATGAACACGTTCGATTTCAACGACGACTCCGTGGTCGTCATCATCGGCTCCGGCGCCGGCGGCGGCACGCTGGCCAACGAGCTCTGCCAGAAGGGCATCAAGGTCGTGGTCCTGGAAGCCGGCGCGACGCAGTCCAACGCCAGCTTCATCAACGACGAATGGAAGTCCTTCAGCCAGCTCGCCTGGCTGGACCAGCGCACCACATCCGGCAGCTGGCGCGTGGCCAAGGACTTCCCGAACCTGCCCGCGTGGATCTGCAAGACGGTGGGCGGCACCACCACGCACTGGGCCGGCGCGTCGCTGCGCTTCCAGGAGCACGAATTCAAGACGCGCACGGTCTACGGCGACGTCCGCGGCGCCAACCTGATGGACTGGCCGCTGACGCTGGCCGAACTCGAGCCCTACTACTCGCGCGCCGAGGACAAGATGGGCGTGACCCGCACGCACGGCATTCCGGGGCTGCCGGGCAACAACAACTTCAAGGTGATGTACAGCGGCGCCACCAAGCTCGGCTACAGCGAAGTGCACACCGGCAACATGGCGATCAACAGCCAGCCCCGCGACGACCGCGCGCGTTGCCTGCAACTGGGCTTCTGCTTCCAGGGCTGCAAGAGCGGCGCGAAGTGGAGCACGCTCTACACCGAGTTGCCCAAGGCGGAGCGGACCGGCAACCTGGAGCTCCGACCTGAAAGCCATGTGACGCGCATCGAGCACGATGCGAAGGGCAAGGTGACCGGGGTCGTCTACTTCGACAAGAACGGTCGCGAGCAGCGCCAGAAGGCCCGCATCGTCGCCGTGGCGGGCAACTCGATCGAGACCCCGCGCCTGCTGCTGCTGTCGGCGTCCAGCCTGTTCAAGGACGGGCTCGCCAACAGCTCGGGCCAGGTGGGCCGCAACTACATGCGCCACGTGACCGGCTCGGTGTACGCGCTGTTCGAGAACCCCGTTCACATGTACCGGGGCACCACGATGGCCGGCGTCGTCCGTGACGAGGCGCGCAACGACACGAAGCGCGGCTTCGTCGGCGGCTACGAGATGGAGACGCTGTCGCTCGGCCTGTCGTTCATGGCCGCGTTCCTGAACCCGGGGGGCTGGGGCGCCGACTTCACCGAGTACCTGGAGAACTACACGCACCTGGCCGGCATGTGGCTGGTCGGCGAGGACATGCCGCGCGAGAGCAATCGCGTCACGCTGAACAAGACGCTGAAGGACAAGTGGGGCAACCCGATCCCGAACGTCCACTACGACGACCACGACAACGACGTGGCGCTGCGCGAGCACGCCTTCACCCAGGGCCAGCGCGTGTACGAGGCAGCCGGCGCGCGCAAGTCGTTCCGCACGCCACCCTACCCGTCGACGCACAACCTCGGCACCTGCCGGATGGGCGCCTCCGCCAAGACCAGCGTCTGCAACTCCTACGGCCAGACGCACGACGTGGCGAACCTGTTCATCTCGGACGGTAGCCAGTTCACCACCGGCGGCGCGGAGAACCCGACGCTGACGATCGTGACGCTCGCGATCCGCCAGGCGGAATACATCGCCAAGCAGATGAGCGCCCGGACGATCTGAGCGACAGGCGCACGACGGGGCGCGTTGGCCTGGGCCGACGCGCTCCCCCGTCCGACCGGTCCGGGACGTGACCCGGACCTCCACATGAATGGCGTCGGACGCGCAGGGCGCGCCACGGCGCCCCAAGGAGACAGAACCATGCTTTCCCAATTTGAGAAGTTCGGAGGCGGCGCGCGCGGCGCGGTCAATCTCCTGACCTCGGCGCTGCCGATCGCCATCATCGGCGGGCTGCTCTATGCCGGCTTCTTCGTGAAAGCCGAAGCCGTCATCAAGAAGGTCGAGCCCAAGGCCGTCGAACGCCGCGACAACTTCTTCAGCGTCGCGGCACCCTCCGAGCAGGTGGCCTGGGCCGCGGGCAGCGGCGGCAAGATCGTCCACACGGTCGATGGCGGCAAGAGCTGGCAGCGGCAGTCGACCTCGACGCTCGAGAACCTGCAGGGCATCGCCGCGTGGGACGCCCTGCATGCGGTGGCGGCCGGCAACAACGGCGTCATCCTCGTCACCACCAACGGCGGCGGCCTCTGGAAGACGGCGACGCTGCCGAGCTCGGGCAACCCGAACAAGCTGTTCCGCGTGCGCATCTTCGACGGCGTGGCCTGGGCGGTCGGCGAGTTCGGCGCCCTGCTGCGCTCCGACGACAAGGGCCAGACCTGGACGCGCGCGCTGCCCGAGAAGGACCGCGCATGGAACTCCGTCTACTTCATCGGCCCCACCGGCTGGATCGTCGGGGAGTTCGGCGCGGTGATGCGCACGACCGACGGCGGCGCCACCTGGACCGACATCGCGGCGAAGAACAAGGTCAGCCTGATGGCGGTGGCCTTCCGCGATCCGCAGCACGGCGTCGGCGTCGGCCTCGCGGGAACGCTGGTCGTGACGAACGATGGCGGGCTCACCTGGACCGACGTCGAGCGCCCCACGCGCGAGCACCTGCTCGACGTCATCTGGGACGAGAACCACTGGACCGCGGTCGGCGACAAGGGGGTCGTCGTGAGCTCCGACGCCGCCGCCCAGACCTGGAAGGCGCGCCGCCTCTCGGACGGCGACGTCTCGTGGCGCACCCAGATCGCGAAGTCCGGCCCGCGCTACTACCTGGCCGGCGCCACCCTCGCCGTGCTCGAAGGCGACCAGCTGACCGTCGCGGGTCGCTGACACGAAAAAAAACGAGGAGACGGCTGTGAAGAATGCAACGTTCGGAAAAATCGAGAAGGCCTTCGAGCGCCTGATCCACTACCGCCGCTGGGTGGTGCTGACGGTCGCGCTGCTGACGGCGGTGATGGGCTACCTGGCCACCCACGTCGAGGTGAAGACGATCTTCAGCGACCTGCTGCCGAAGAATCACCCCTATGTCGCGGTGAACCAGAAATTCAAGTCGACCTTCGGCGGCTCGAACATGGTCAGCATCATGGTCGAGACGGAGCACGGCGACATCTTCGACACGAAGGTACTGGAGAAGGTGCAGAAGCTGACGGTCGGCCTGCAGCAGGTCGACAGCGTCGACACCTACCAGATCGTCTCGATCGCCTCCAAGAAGATCAAGGAGGTCCGGGCCTCGACCGAAGGGGTGGAGTCGCGCCCCATCATGTGGCCCAACCTGCCGCAGTCGGCCACCGAGATGGCGGTGCTGAAGGAGGCCGTGCTCAACAACCCGCTGATCTACGGGCCCTACGTCTCGTCGGACCTCAAGGCCACGCTGATCACGGCCGACTTCCTCGACGGCGAGATCAACTACAGCAAGGCCTTCAACCAGATCATGGCGCTGGTCAAGGAGGCCTCCAGCGACGGCGTGAAGGTGCGCGTCGTCGGTGAGCCGGTGCTGTACGGCTGGGTCAACTTCTACCTCGACGAGACGCTGCAGATCTTCTTCGCCGCCATCGCCTCGCTGGTGATCATCTTGATGCTGATCACCCGCACCTGGCACGGCACCCTGCTGCCGCTGCTGGCCGGCGTGGTCAGCGCCACCTGGGCCCTCGGCGCGGCGAAGCTGATGGGCTTCCACCTCGATCCGCTGGTCATCGTGGTCGCCTTTCTGATCACCGCGCAGGCGATCTCGAACTCGGTGCAGTTGATCTCGCGCTACGACGACGAGATCGCGCGCGGCGCAGGCAGCTCCGCCGCGGCGGCCCTGGCGAGCGCGAAGAACCTCTTCAAGCCCAGCATGCTGGCCATCGTGGCCGATGCCGGCTGCGTGCTCGTGGTGGCGCTGACGCCCATCCCGATGCTGGAGAAGATCTCCTACATCGGCACGGTCTGGATCTTCTCGATCCTCGTCAGCGCGCTGATGCTCACGCCGGTCATGCTGTCGTACTTCAAGCCGAAGCAGAGCTTCGTGCATCCGCTGAACATTCGCCCGATGCTCGATGCCGTGCTCCGCGTCTGCGCGAGCGTCGTCACCACGCGCTGGCGCTACGGCGTGCTCAGCGTCGCGCTGCTGGTGTTCGTCGTGTCCGGCTGGTACGCCTTCAACCTCAAGGTCGGCGACGCGAACCCGGGCTCGCCGATCCTGTGGCCCGACTCCTCGTACAACCGTGACGCCACCGACATCAACCGGCAGTTCCAGGGCTCCGACCGCATGTTCGTCGTGGTCGCCGGCAAGGAAAAAGGCGCGCTGCGGGAGCCGGAAGTGCTCAAGAGCATGAGCGACTTCCAGCGCTACATGGAGGCCCAGCCGGAGGTCGGCGGCAGCATCTCGCTGGCCGACGTGCTGCCCCAGGTGCGCCGCGTGCTGCGCGAGGGCAACCCGATGTACGCGGAACTCGGCCACGACGCCAACGAGAACGGCGAGCTGACCTACATGTTCGTCTCCGGCTCCGACCCGGGCGACATGGACCGCTACGCCGACGCCGACGCGAAGAACGGCGCCGTGACGCTGTTCTTCCGCGACCACCAGGGCGAGACCATCCGCACGGCGATCGCCCGCGTGCAGGACTACGTGGCCCAGAACGCGATGCAGAAGGCCGACTACCTGCTGGCGGGCGGCCTGGTGGGCGTGCTGGCGGCGGTGAACGAGGTCATCCTCGCCGGCCAGATCGAGGCGATCGCGCTCGCGCTGCTGGTGCTGGTGGTGTGCTGCACGGTGACCTACCGCTCCACGGTGGCCGGGGTGTTCTTCATGATCCCGGTGCTGCTGTCCAACACGATCACGTTCAGCTACATGGCGTGGCACGGCATCGGCATGAACATCAACACGCTGCCGGTGGTGGCCCTGGGCATCGGCCTGGGTGTCGACTACACCTTCTACATCGTCGACGGGATCCGCGAGGAACTGCACCACTCCGACGACGTCGAGGCGGCCATCATCAAGGCGCTCGGCAGCGCCGGCCGCGGCGTGCTGATCACCGCGTTGACGCTGATCACCAGCGTCGGGCTGTGGAGCTTCTCGTCGCTGCGGCTGCAGGCCGACATGGGCCTGCTGATCGCGCTCTGGCTGTTCATCTCGGCCTTCAGCGCGCTCTTCATCATGCCGGCGATCGTCTACGTGTTCCGCCCCGCGTTCATCGTGGGCAGCAAGCAGCGTCCGATCGAGCGCGCCGATTCCGCAGTGGTTGTGTGAGGAGTGTCGGTCGCTCGCGACGCCGTCGTACCGCGACGGCGCGCGATTCGTGCTGGCTTGTGTTCAGAGAAAAGACGAAAGGAACGGAGACATGAAACAGAAACACCATAGAAGGTTCAAGAGAATTCCGGGGCTCGCTCTCGCAGCAGCTCTGGGCGGCATGGCCACCACCGCCGCGCATGCCGCGGAGGATGGCGCCAAGAGCGCGGCCGACGACAAGGACTATTCGTTCTCGCTGTCCGGCTACGCGCGTGGCTGGGTGTCGATGAACCTGCAGAACCAGCCCGAGCTCGAGCAGCAAGGGATCAAGAGCCGGGGCAAGCTGTCGATGGTCCGCGGCTCCGTGCTGCTCGACGCCGACGCGAAGACGGGCCCGGTGAAATGGAAGGCGATCACCCGACTCGATCGCGAATACAAGACCAACTATCTCGAGGACCTCGAAAACCTGCGTGCGACCAACGGCACCGCCGGTGGCGAAAGCATCCTCAAGAACTACGACAACTTCGATGTCCGCGAGTTCTGGGCCGAGACCAACGTCGGCGACCGCACCACGGTGAAGTTCGGCAGACAGCAGCTGGTGTGGGGCGAGTCCGACTTCTTCCACGCCATGGACCTGGTGCACGGCTACGACCTGAGCTGGCGCCTCTTCTTCGAGGGGGAGAACGAGGAGTGGCGCAAGCCGCTGATCCTGCTGTCCACCAAGATCCGCGTTCCGGAAGCGAGCGGGATGCTTGCGGCCTACGTGCGTCCGGGCTGGGATCGCTGCCAGGACATCGGCAACACCTACGACATCGGCGGTGGACGCTGGTTCTTCCAGCCTTATCGCGGCTTCGACCTGAACCAGGTGACGACCAAGAACTGCAATCACCCGGCCGGCGATTTCCGCGACGTGACCGGTGGTGTTCGCTGGTCCGGCGAGGCCCTGGGTTTGAGTTACTCGCTGGCCTATCTGAAGACGTTCTCGGCCGATCCGGTGGCCAGCTCGGCATCGCCGGGCAAGAGCTACCAGGGCGTGCCGGTCATCGGTGCGGTGTTCGACCGGATCAATCCGAAGGTCGATGTTCTGGGTGCCACGGTGAGCGGCTACAGCGACACGCTCGACGCCGTGCTGAGCGCGGAGGTCGCGTACACGAAGGATCAACCTTACAACGTGGGCAGCGGCGCGTTCAATCCCGCCAACTTCGCGTCGGGCGTCGGCAACCCGGGCATCGGCCTGAACGGCGTGAAGCTGAAGAACACGCTGACGACGATGCTGCGCATCGACAAGAACCTGAAGCTCGAGGGGCTGCTGGGCACGAGCCGGCCGTCGTTCTCGTCCATCCAGTTGTTCGACACGCAGGTCCTCAACTACGAGGACAACGATGACCTGGTCCGGCTCTTCGCGTACGGCTCGAAGCTGAAGGAGCACAACACCATCCTGACGGCCTTCACGACGCTCAACTACCAGAACGACCAGATCAACCCCGGCTTCGCCGTCGGGTTCGACCTGAGCAATGGCGGCGGCTTCGCGATCCCGAGCGTTTCAATGACCTTGTCCGACAAGTGGGTGGCCAAGGTGGAGGCCGACATCTTCTGGGACGGCGGCAGGAACAACAAGACGCAGTTCAGCGGCGAAGACTCGCAGTTGTTCGGCTATTTCAGCAAGGCAAGCCAGTTGGTGTTCCGGTTGACCCGGCAATTCTGATCAAAGGAGACTTCACAATGAAATCCAGCAAGAACATGACCAATCGTCGCAGCGTTCTGCGCACCGGCCTTGGCGGGGCGGTCGCCATTGCCACTGCGTTGGTTGCCGGCCCTGCGATGGCGAAGGATCTGGAAGCGGGCTTCGTCATCAAGAAGGAGAACTACGACAGCATCAAGAACGACACCTTCGAGGGCAAGACCATCGCCAGCATGGTGCCGGAGAAGCTGGAGTGGATGATCAAGAACTACGACCTGACCATCAAGCTGGCCAACTCGAAGAAGATCGTCATGGACCCGAAGTACGTCCAGGCGACCAAGGACGGCGCGAAGGACGTGAAGTTCAACCCGGCCGACCGCACCGTGACAGGCTGGAAGGCGGGGATGATGTTCCCGCCCGAGACCATCAAGATGGACGACCCGAACGCCGGCGACAAGGTGATCTGGAACCTGCGCGCGGCCACCTACGGCGCGACGATGGACCTGCGCGACATCGCCTGGGCCTTCCTCGACGCGAAGAAGGGCTACGAGCGCGTCCAGGCCTTCCAGTCGCGGCGCTACTACATGGAGGGCCGACTGGACGGCGGCCCGACCACGGTGGGCGACGGCAACATCGCCCAGAAGACCTACTTCGTGGCGACCTACCCGCAGGACATCCGCGGCCTCGGGCTCTTCTCGGTCCGCTACAACCAGGCTGACTCGAAGGTGCCTGACGACTCCTACGCCTACCTGAAGTCCGTACGCCGCACGCGCCGTCTCTCCGGCGGCGCGTGGATGGACCCGATCGGTGGCACCGACCAGCTGTACGACGACTGGGACATCTGGGATGCCGCGCCGACCAAGTACCTCTCCAACAAGCTGATCGAGAAGCGCTGGGTGCTGGCGATCGCCCACAGCCCGGAGATGAGCGTGGACGTCAAGCAGCCCTGGACCGATCCGGCCAAGCGCTTCCCGCGCATCGGCATCGACATCCCGCCACACTTCAACCCGGCGCCGGACATCGGCTGGGAGCCGCGTGAGGTGTACGTGGTGGAAGGCACCTGCCCGCCCGAGCACCCGTACAGCAAGAAGGTGGTGTACATGGAAGTCGACTTCCCGCGCCCCTACCTCGGCTATGCGCTGGACCGCAAGGGCGAGTTCTGGAAGATGTTCATCTTCCAGAACCGTCCGGACACCGGCGACGACGGCTACAAGGCGGTCATGCCCGTGATCGGCCACATCATCGACGTGAAGCGCGGTCATGCCACCAACTGGTCTTCGAACATGAAGTCCAACCCCAAGGGCGTCAAGGAAACCGACGTGGCGCTGAACATCCTGGAAGAGGTCGCGACCGGGACCGGGAAGTAATCGGCAGATCCCGCTGCCGGGGCCGCCGGGTCGCCACGTTCGAGCGCTGCCTCGAACGTCGGCCCGGCGGCCTTTGCACTTGGCGCGCCGATCAGGCGCCCACAGCGCGGCGACCCGGGGCGCTGGAGAGCAACGACCGCACACGCGACAGAGATTCACCATGAAGACCCCTTCCGCAGCGACTTGCCGCGACCCCGCAGCGTTCCAGCGCGTGTCCCGTCTCCGTTGGCCGATCGCCGCGGCCACCGTGCTCTGCTGCCTATCGTCGGCTCGCGCCGACGACGGCATCAGCACCGATCGGCCCGACTTCGTCGAATCCAGCCAGGTGATCGGCTCGGGCCGCTTCCAGGTGGAATGGGGGTTCGCCCGCGAGCGCAGCGACGATGCGTCCGGTGCCCGACCGAGGATCGACTCGACCCCGACGCTGCTGCGCCTGGGTGTCAGCGACACCCTCGAACTGCGGATCGAGACCGACGGCTACCTGAGTTCCCGATCCGACGCCGCGACCCCCTCGCGTGTCACGCGCGAGCGGGGCTTTGCGGACACGTCGCTCGGCGTCAAGTGGCACATGCAGGACGGCGATGAGGCGTCGGGGCGCCCCGCCGTCGCCTGGCTCCTGCATGTGGACGTGGATTCGGGATCGGCCGCGTTCCGCGGTAACGGCCTGCGCCCCTCCTTGCGCGTGGTCGGCGAGTGGGAGCTCGACGGCGCGATGTCGGTGGGCGCCATGGGCGGTGTTGCGGTGGATCGCAACCCCGACAGCGGGCGGTTCGCCGCGGGCATCCTCGCGGTGACCGTGGGCAAGTCGTGGACCGACCACTTCCGCACGTTTGTCGAACTGGCGGGTCGGCAACTCGCCTCGTCCCGCCACGGCGGGTCGGTGGTGAGCTTCGACGTTGGCACCGCGTACCTCCTGAGTCCCTCGGTCCAGGTCGACGCCGTGGTCTCGCGCGGGATCACCCACACCTCACCGGACTGGGAGTTCGGTGCCGGACTGTCGATCAAGTTCTAACCCAGGAGACAGCTTCCCCATGAAGATACGCACCCTCCCTCTCAGCGTCGCCGGCTTCCTGCTCGCGACCGGCAGTTGCTTCGCCGCGGGCGCCCTGTCGGTCGAGCGCGAAGTCACGGTCGACAACTCGCCAGCGACCGTCTGGAAGCTGGTCGGCCCTTTCAACTCACTCGATGTCTGGCACCCGGCGGTCGTCAAGAGCGAACTCAACGGCAACGGCACCCAGGTCGGTGCCCGGCGGCTCCTGACGCTGGACGATGGCGCCACGAGGCTCGAAAAGCTGCTGTCGTACAGCGCGGCCCAGCGAAGTTACAGCTATTCGATCCTCGAGAGCGCCCTGCCGGTCGCCAATTACAAGGCGACCCTCACGCTCACGCCGGCTGAAGGGGGCCGCACCCTGATGAAGTGGAGCTCGACATTCGACGCCAACGGGGTCAGTGACGAGCAGGCCACCGCGATCATCGGCGGCATCCACGATGCCGGGTTGGCCAAGGTGGTTGCCAACTTCAAGCAGCCATGATCAGGAGACACCGCACATGAACACCCCACTCCGCAACGCCGCCGCGGCCAGTCTGCTGATGGCCGCGGCCGGTCTTTGCCATGCCCAAGGCGCGATCTCGTTCTCGCGCGACATCACGATCGATCGCTCGCCGGCCACCGTCTGGAAGTACGTCGGCGACTTCAATGCGATCGACCTCTGGCACCCCTCGGTCAGGAACAGCACGCTCAAGGGCAGCAGCACCAAGCCGGGTGCGATCCGCACGTTGACGCTCACCGGCGACGGCGAAATGGTGGAGAAGCTGCTCGCCTACGACGCCGCGAAGACCCGCTACACCTACACGACGCTGAAGAGCCCGTTCCCGATCAAGAACTACGTTTCGACCCTCTCGGTGAGCCCCACCGCGGATGGCAAGACGCTGATGACCTGGAGCGCCACCTTCGATGCCGTCGGTGTCGACGAAGACATCGCGACCGAATGGGTCGGCGTCGCCTTCGACGGTGGGCTGGGCAAGGTGGCCGGCCATTTCGAGAAGGCACCGTGAGCCGGCCTGTCCCGGCACCCTGGCGCTGACCGTGGGAACCGAAGACCCGCGTCCAGCAATCGGACGGGGTGCACCGCAGCACGTCCCGGAACACGACGCTCGCGCCGCCGGCGCCGGGGCCGCAGGACCCGCCCTCCCCCGAGACAGAACGGCAACTAGGAATCTGGAGCATTGGCATGCGATTCGCAGAAGCGGGCTCAGGGTGAAAGCCCGGAGACACGACACGATAGGAGGCACACCATGTCGTACCCCTTTGCAGATGGCCATGACGAAGGAACCAGGTTCCAGCTGCGGTTCCAGTCGCTGTTCGATGCCGGGCATGGCTATGCCTTCCCATGCGACTCGGCTGGACACGTGCTCATGGACTCGCTCGGCGAACACGAACGCAACAGCTACCTGTTCGCGCGGGCGCTCGTGGGACGGGATTTCGACGTGCCAAAGGTGCACGCCCGGCATCCGTCCTGAGTTGGAAGAAGACCGATGCCGCGCTCGCGGCAGGTCAGGGAATCAACACGGCGCGCCCCGTGATCTTGCCGTGATGCAGGTCGAGCAGCGCCTGGTTCGCGTCCTTCAGCCTGTATTCACGCGTCGCCAGGTGAACCAGCCCGCGATCGGCCAGCGCCATCAGTTCGACCAGTTCCGAATAGGTGCCGACCAGATTGCCGACGATGCTCTTCTCGCTCGTGATCATGTCGATCGCGGGCAGCTCGATCTTGCCGCCATAGCCGACGAGGTAGTAGGTGCCGGCGTTGCGCGTCATCGCCAAGCCCTTGGGAATCGCATCGCCCTCGCCGACGAAGTCGATGACCGCCTGCGCGCCTTTGCCCCCGGTGAGCTCGAGCACACGCTCGAGCTCGTGGCCGTCGGCCTTGACCAGGTGATGGGCACCGCATCCCTTGGCCAGCTGCAGCGCGGTGTCGGCGCGGTCGACGATGATGATCTCGGCAGCGCACAGGGCAGCCAGCACCTGGATGCCGATGTGGCCCAGCCCTCCGGCGCCGATGACGACCGCGTACTCGCCGGGCAGCAGGTGGCGCGACGCCTTCTTGGCGGCACGGTACGCGGTGAGTCCGGCGTCGGTGTAGGGGGCGACATCCTTCGGCGCCAGCGTCTTCGGCAGCTTGATGAGCGAGCGCTGGCCGGTGCGCAGGTACTCGGCATAGCCGCCATCGGCATTGATGCCGGGAAAGCGGCTCTCGTCGGCATGCATGTCGTCACCGCGGCGGCAGGCCAGGCAATGGCCGCTGGTCACGAGCGGGTGGCAGATCACCGGGTCACCGATCTTCACGCCGGTCACCGCCGAGCCGACGGCCTCGACCCAGCCGGCGTTCTCGTGGCCCATGATGTAGGGCAGCTCGACGTCCACCTTGCCACGCCAGATGCCCTCGACCACATGCAGGTCGGTGCGGCACACGCCGGCGCCTCCGATGCGCACGATGACGTCGGTCGGGCTCTCGATTTTCGGGTCGGGCACGTCGCCATAGCGCACGAAGCTGTCGCCACCGAGCGATTCGTTGTACTGGTGCAGCACTGCGGCTTTCATGAGGGTCTCCTGGTGTCAGAACGGTGGGCCGATCAGGACTCGATCAACTCGCGTCGACCGTCTTCCAGCTTCTGCCGGATGTGCGTCACGTCGGTGGTCGCGTCGCTCGTGCGCTTCGACAGCGTTCGAATCTCTCCGGCAATCACCGAGAAGCCGCGACCCGCTTCGCCGGCCCTTGCGGCCTCTACCGCCGCGTTGAGCGCAATGAGGTTGGTCTGCTGGGCGATCCGTTGAATGGTGCCGACGATGTCGCCGATGTCCTTCAGGCTGGATTCGAGCTGTGCGTTGTACTTGACGCGCTGCTGCTCGGCCTCTTCCCGGTCTCTTTCGGCTTGTATGTCCGCCAGGGCCCCGACGGCGCGCAGCGCGGTGCCATCGGCCGCCCGCTTGGTTTGTCCACGGGCACGGAACCACCGGTACCGATCGTTCTTGCAACGCAGCCGGTAGCTGACGTCGTACGGTGTGCGGCCGGTCTTGTCGTTCAGGTGCTGCAGGAACGCCGCCATCGTGGCGTCCTTGTCCTCGGGATGAAGACGCGACGCCCAGCTGTCGAGGACGTTCGGGAAATCGGCCTCGTCCACGAAGCCCAGCAACCGGCGGAACTGCGGTGACCACCAGAACGCGTTCCTGGGGTTGACCGGATCGCCGGCGACAACGGCAAGGTCCCAGACGCCGTCGTTGACGATCTCTCGCGACAGCTCGAAACGCGTGTGGGTCACGTCGAGCTCCTGCTGAAGTTTCAGGTCGTCGTCGATGGGGACGAGCGTGCCCGCCACGCGCAAGGGGGTGCCCTGCGCCGACCTGAGGGTCTCGCCACGCGCCCGGAACCAGCGATAGACACCGTCCTTGCAGCGCAGGCGGTAAGTCACGTCGTATGGCGTGCCGCCGGAGCGGTCCGCCATGTGGGCGCCAAATGCATTCAGGGTGCGCTGCTTGTCCTGCGGGTGCAGCAGGTCCGACCAACTGGCAAGCACGTTCGGAAAGTCTCGCTCGTCTCGATAGCCGAGCAATCTGCGGAACTGTGCCGACCAGAAGAACGGGTTGCCGGCGCCGGCCATGTCAGCGGCGGGAACCTCCATGTCCCACAGCCCTTCTCCCGAGGCGCGGCGAATCAGGTCGAAGCGCAGCTGCAAGCCCTCGATCTGGGCCTGCAACGACTCGACCTGCTGACGCAGGGCTTCCACCTCGGCCACGTGTTCGGTGGATTCGAGAAGTGCGTTCCGACGTGCGCGGAAGAAGAAACTTTTCATCACCACTGCTCCTTTGGCTGCGGCAGTTGGAAGTGGACGCGTTGCACGCACGGCCGGGTTGCCCGGCAACGAGGCGGTGGCCGACCGCGCTTCATCAGACGAAGCGGTCCTTCCAGGCCCTCAGCGCGGCGAAGACCGCCACATCGTCCATCGCGATGCCGGCCTCCGCCCTGCGCCGCACCACTTCGGCCACCGCCGGTTCCCGGCAGCGCAGGAAGGGGTTGATCTTGAGCTCGTGCTTGATGGCGCTGGGAAGCGTGGACTTGTCGAGCGCTCGCAGCGCGAGGCAGCGCTCGAGATGTTCCGCCACGTCGCGATTGCCGGGCTCCACGGCGCTCGCGAACCGGAGGTTGCCGACCGTGTACTCGTGCGCGCAGCAAACGAGGGTGTCGCCCGGCAGGCCGGCGAGCCGGTCGAGCGAGGCGAGCATCTGCGCGGGCGTGCCCTCGAACAGGCGGCCGCACCCCCCGGAGAACAGGGTGTCGCCGCAGAACAGCAGCGGACGGCCGAGGAAGTCTTCGGCGTAGTAGGCGATGTGCGCCGAGGTGTGCCCGGGGACGTCGATCACCCGGAACCGCACGCCCATGGCGTCGACCTCGTCGCCGTGCAGGAGCTTGATGACCGGCTCCGGCAGGCGCTCCCGTGCGGGCCCGTAGACCCGGGCGTTGCGGATCGACCGCAGGCGGTCGACGCCGCCGGTGTGGTCCTCGTGATGATGGGTCAGCAGGATCCCTTCGAGGATCAGGTTGTTCCTGTCGAGATAGGCGAGCACGCCGGCCGACTCGCCCGGGTCGACGACCCACGCGCGATTGCCGGCGCGGAACAGCCAGATGTAGTTGTCGGCAAAGGCCTTGATCGACACGAGAGCGGGCACGTTGGTCTCCTGGCGGCGCCACGGAAGCGGCCGGCACCGAGCCGCGTGGAGGCCGGTCCGGGCCGGATGCAAGGGGGATCGCCCCCCGCCCACACTGTGGGCGGGGCGTCCGGGCGACCAGCTAGCGGTAGTGCCCGTGCTGCTCCAGGACCTCGATCTTGTAGCCGTCGGGGTCCTGCACGAAGAAGAACTTGGCCAGCAGCTCGTCGCCCCGCTTGAATTCCTTGACCGCGGTCGGCGCATACCCGAGTGCCTCGACCTGCGCCCGCTTCGAGCTCACGTCCGGCACGACAACGGCGACGTGGCCGTAGCCCGTTCCGTGCGAGTACTCGTCCTCACGACCCTTGTTGAGCGTCAACTCGATCTCGAAATCGCCTTCCGCGGCACGCAGGTAGACGAGGGTGAATTCGGGGAAGTCGAGCCGATGGGATTCCTTCATGTCGAGGACCGCCGCGTAGAACCGCAGCGAGCGCTCGAGCTCGAAGACCCGGATCATGGTGTGAATGAGCTTGGCCACTTAACCTCCTGGTGGAGCGCGAGTGCGCGCAGAGAACGTCGATGGCCGACCGTCGGATGCACGCCGGGTCGGTGGTCTCGCTCCTGATGGAATGATCGGCATTCTTCCACCGACGGTCACGCAGGAGGTAGTACGCGGGTAGTGACGAGGACCTGCGCGCTGCGCCACCGCCGTGCTTTGGGGGGCCGATGCCGGGAGCCGCTCAACCCAGAGGCAACGCCGTCTTGTAGCGCACCTGCTTGAGGGCAAAGCTGGAGCGGATCTTTTCCACCTGCGGGATCGGCGAAAGCTGCCCCAGGATGAACTGTTCGAGCGCCGCCATGTCGGGCACGACCACCCGCAACAGGTAGTCGGCATCGCCCGTCATCAGATAGCACTCCATGACTTCCTCGCGGGCACAAACGCGAGCCTCGAAACTTTCGAGGGCCTTGCGGCTTTGCTGTTTGAGGCTGATCGAGATGAAGACATTCAGGTGAAGCCCGAGTTCCTCCGGATCGAGCAGCGCGACATAGCGGCGGATCAATCCTGACGCCTGCATCGCCTTCACGCGCGCCAGGCACGGCGAGGGCGACAGATGGATTCGCCGAGCGAGCTCTACGTTGGACAGGCTCGCATCGGCCTGGAGCTCCCGAAGGATTCGAATGTCGATCGTATCGAGGTTCATCGTTTCGTGATTCGTTCAAGACACGGCAGTTTATGCCGCGAAATGCGACGGCGACGCGCCAACACAGCTTCAACTGCCGTCTGTCAGCGCCTACAGTGAGCATCAGCCGGAGCCCAAGATGAGCGACCATTCGATGCAAACCAGCCTGTCGCCGATCGACAGCGATCCACAGGAAACTTCGGAGTGGCAGGACGCCCTCGGCAGCGTGCTGCAGGCAGCGGGCCCGGCGCGCGCGCGGTTCATCCTCGACCGCCTTAGCGAGTCGGCGCGCCAGCCGACCATCGGATGGGAGCCCGTTCGAGGCACGCCCTACGTCAACACGATCCCGGCCGATCGGCAACCCCCATTCAACGGCGACCTGGCCACCGAAGAGCGGCTCGGCTCGATCATCCGATGGAACGCGCTCGCCATGGTCGTGCGTGCCAACAAGGCCTATGGCGAACTCGGCGGACACATTGCCAGCTACGCCAGTGCAGCCGACCTGTTCGAAGTCGGCTTCAACCACTTCTTCCGTGGACGCAACGACAGCTTCCAGGGCGACCTGGTCTTCTATCAGGCCCATTCGGCGCCCGGCGTGTACGCACGAGCGTTTCTCGAAGGCCGGCTCGGCGAGAACGACCTCGCGCACTACCGGCAAGAGATCGGCGCACGCGCGAGCGGGGCGCAGGGCTTGTGCAGCTACCCGCACCCCTGGCTGATGCCCGACTTCTGGCAGTTCCCGACCGGGTCGATGGGCATCGGCCCGATCAGCTCGATCTACCACGCGCGCTTCATGCGCTACCTCCAGCACCGCGGTCTTCTCGACACGGCCGACCGCAAGGTCTGGGGCGTGTTCGGTGACGGCGAGATGGACGAACCCGAAAGCATGAGCGCGTTGACACTGGCGTCGCGCGAGGGCCTCGACAACCTCGTCTGGGTCGTCAACTGCAATCTTCAGCGCCTCGACGGGCCGGTGCGCGGCAACGGTCGCATCATCGACGAACTCGAAGCCCTCTTCTCGGGAGCAGGATGGAACGTCATCAAGCTGGTATGGGGCTCCGACTGGGACGGTTTGTTCGCACGCGACCCGGGCGGTGCGCTCGCCAAGGCGTTCGCGGGTACTGTCGACGGGCAGTTGCAGACCTTCGCCGCGAAGGATGGTCGCTACAACCGCGAGCACTTCTTCGGACAGAACGCCGAACTGATGGCGCTGGCCCAAGGCCTGACCGACGAGCAGATCGACAAGCTCAAGCGCGGAGGTCATGACCTCGTGAAGATCCATGCCGCCTACGACGCGGCGACTCGCCACCAAGGCAGGCCGACCGTCATCCTGGCGCAGACCAAGAAGGGCTACGGCATGGGCGAGGCCGGACAAGGCCGCATGACCACGCATCAGCAGAAGAAGCTGGATCGCGAAGACCTCATCGCCTTTCGCAACCGCTTCCAGCTGCCGCTGTCCGACGAGCAAGCCGCGAATCTGGAGTTCTTCAAGCCGGCCGACGACAGCCCGGAGATGCGATACCTGCACGAACGGCGGGCCGCACTCGGCGGGTACATACCCTCGCGCCGGGTCGACGCGGAGGCATTGGCCGTGCCGCCGATCGCGGGCTATGCAGAGTTCGCCCTGAAGGCCGACGGCAAGGAGATGAGCACGACGATGGCGTTCGTGCGGATGCTCGGCGGCCTGTTGAAAGACCCGGCCCTGGGGCCGCGCGTCGTTCCCATCGTTGCCGACGAGGCCCGCACCTTCGGCATGGCCAATCTGTTCAAGACGATCGGCATCTATTCGAGCGTGGGCCAGCGCTACCAGCCCGAAGACATCGGATCGGTGCTGAGCTATCGCGAAGCCAGGAACGGGCAGATCCTCGAAGAGGGCATCAGCGAGGCGGGTGCGGTGAGCTCGTGGGTGGCTGCTGCAACCAGCTACTCGGTACACGGCATGCCGATGCTGCCGTTCTACATCTACTACTCGATGTTCGGCTTCCAGCGCATCGGCGATCTCATCTGGGCGGCGGCCGACCAGCGCTCTCGCGGTTTTCTGCTGGGCGCCACGGCCGGCCGTACGACGCTCGGCGGCGAAGGCCTGCAGCATCAGGACGGTCACAGCCTCTTGATGGCCTCGACGGTGCCGAACTGTCGCTCTTACGACCCGGCCACGGCCGGCGAGTTCGCCGTCATCCTCGACCATGGCATGCGCCAGATGCTCGAGCAGCAGGAAGACTGCTTCTACTACGTGACGCTGATGAACGAAAACCAGGCCCAGCCGTCCTTGCCGGACGGGGTGGCGCAGGACGTGATCAAGGGTCTGTATCGCTGCGATGGCACGAGCGGCGAGGCACAGCTCAGGTTGCTGGGCTCCGGCACGATCTTTCACGAAGTCGCGCAGGCGGCCGCATTGCTCGCCGCCGACTGGGGGGTGCACGCCGAAGTGTGGAGCGCCACGAGCTATGCCGAACTCGCACGGGATGCAAGGGCCGTGGAACGCTGGAATCGGCTGCATCCTGGCGAGACGCCTCGTGTGAGCCATCTCGAAAGCTGCCTGTCGGGGCAGCGGCCCATCGTGGCTGCCAGCGACTACGTTCGCGCCTGGCCGCAACTGGTGGCACCGTACCTCGACGCCCGGTTCGTGGCCCTCGGCACCGACGGCTTCGGCCGCAGCGACACGCGTTCGGCGCTGCGCGCATTCTTCGAGATCGACCGCCACCACGTCGTCCTCGCAGCGCTTTCTTCGCTCGCACGCAACGGTGTCATCGAATCCAGCGTGTGCGCGCACGCGATGGAGCGCTACCAGATCAGGGTCGCCGACCACGCGCCTTGGGAGTGCTGAGCCGAAGCGCAAGCGCGCTTGGCCGTCATGTCAGCTATGCTGAAAGGGTTACCTCTTCCTCCACGTCCCTTCCGAGCAGAGGTCTTTGGGTCTGCCGGTCCAGCGAAGCATTAGCGAGGTCCACCTTTCATGGCCAGTCCTATTCCCGCCACCCTGATCCCCGGAGACGGCATCGGTCCCGAGATCGTCGATGCCGTGCTTGCGGCGCTGGATGCGCTCAAGGCGCCCTTCGCATGGGACCGCCAGATCGCCGGCCTCGAAGGCGTCAAGACTGCCGGCGACCCGCTGCCGCAAGCCACCCTCGACAGCATCCGCCGCACGCGGCTGGCACTCAAGGGCCCGCTGGAAACGCCCTCGGGCGGAGGCTATCGCTCATCGAACGTCCGTCTGCGCGAGGAGTTCAAGCTCTACGCCAACCTGCGGCCGGCCCTGACCATCATTCCGGGCGGGCGCTTCGACAAGATCGACCTCGTGGTGGTGCGCGAAAACCTCGAGGGGCTGTACATCGGTCACGAGCACTTCGTGCAGATCGACGATGACCCGCACGCCGTGGCCATGGCCACCGGCATCAACACCCGCGCCGGCAGCCGCCGACTGCTGGAGTTCGCCTTCGAGCACGCCGTCGCCACCGGCCGCAAGAAGGTGACGATCGTGCACAAGGCCAACATCATGAAGGCGCTCACCGGCATTTTCCTGGAGACCGGCCTCGAACTGTATGAGCGCAAATACAAGGGCCGCTTCGAACTCGACACCCTCATCGTCGACGCCTGCGCGATGAAACTGGTGCTCAACCCCTGGCAGTTCGACGTACTGGTCACGACCAACCTGTTCGGCGACATCCTGTCCGACCTGGTGGCGGGGCTCGTCGGCGGCCTGGGCATGGCCCCCGGTGCCAACATCGGCGCCGACGCGGCCATTTTCGAAGCGGTGCACGGTTCGGCCCCCGACATCGCCGGCAAAGGCATCGCCAACCCGACCGCGCTGCTGCTGGCCGCGGCGATGATGCTCGATCACGTCCAGCTCACCGAGAAGGCCACGCAGCTGCGTCGCGCGCTCGACGCCACGCTGAACGTCGACAAGGTGCGTACCGGCGATCTGGGCGGCACCGCGACCACGGCCGCCTTCACCAGCGCGCTCGTGAGCCGGATCACGAACGGCTGAACCCCCCGATCGGTTCAGCGTCGCAGCGCAAGGCTCGAACGACACCAGGGAAACGTCCTGTCGTTCATGCTGCGCGGATCGTGCACGCGAAGCCGGCCGCTCCCGCGCGCGATTCGCTGAAAGCGCCGAGTCAGTAGCCCGGCGCGTAATGGCTTGCATGAGACACCCTCGAGCCGTGCCGGACGAGCCCACCGGCAAGCCGTCGACCGCGGATCCCGGGCGCGGCGGGAGCGAGCAGCCGAGCGGCGCTGACGCAAGCCCCGGCGCTCGCGACGCCGAGCAGCTGCGCCAGGCTCGGGAGCTTCGACACCTCGAACTGGATCGGTTCTACAGCGAGAACTACTCGGCGCGTTCCCGCTGATCTCGGACGTCATGCGGCAGCGCACGGCAGGGAGCCGCGGCGGATCGACATAGACTGGCGACATGCCGAAGCGACACCCGAGAAATGGCGCGCCCCGCGGTGTGCGTGCGAGCGCCGCATGCTGAGCGAGATCACCGCCCTGCCCAATGTGCAGTGGCCCTATGTCGCCGTCCTGGTGAGGCTGGCGCTGGCGCTGGCGCTGGGTCTGCTGATCGGCCTGGAGCGTGAACGGCGCGGCAAGGAGGCCGGCCTGCGCACGTTCGGCTTCATCTCGCTCATGGGCGCGATGAGCGGCTCGCTCGGCGACAACTTCGCACTGCTCAGCCTTTGCATGGCAGGCCTGCTGGCCATCTTCCTGAACGTGCAGACGCTGCGCGCCAACCAGGGCACGGAGCTGACCACTTCGGCCGCGATGCTGGTCACCTGCCTGGCCGGCGTGCTGTGCGGCCAGGGCCACACCATCACCCCGGCAGCGGTGATGGTGATCGCCACCGCCCTGCTGGCCTGGAAGGAACGGCTGGCGGGCTTCTCGATGGGCCTGACGGAGGGCGAGCTGCGCTCGGCGCTGCTGCTGGCGATCCTGGCGATCGTGATCTACCCGGCGCTGCCGCAGGGCACGATCGGTCCGTGGCAGCTGATCGAGCCGCGCGCGGCCTGGGTGACCGTGATCCTGATCTCCGGCATCGGCTTCGTGAACTACATCCTGTGGAAGGTCTACGGCGCACGCGGCGCGGAGCTGTCCGGATTCCTCGGCGGCCTGGTCAACAGCAACTTCACCGTCATCGAGTTGTCCACCCGGGTGCGCGAGTCCCAGGGACGGCTGCTCGATCCGGCCTACCGCGGCATCCTGCTCGCCACCACCGCGATGGTGGCGCGCAACGCGGGCCTGCTGCTGATCCTGGCCCCGCTCGCCTTGCTGAGTTCACTGGCGGCCTTCCTGCTGATGCTGTTGACCGGCGCCGCGACGGTGCTGCTGAGCTACCGCCTGCGGGACCGCGCGTCGGCGCAGGAAACCACCGCCATCCGGCTGACGCTGCCGTTCTCGCTGCCGGTCGCGCTGAAGTACGGCTTCCTGTTCCTGCTGCTGCACATGCTCGGCAACGTCATGCAGCGGGAGTTCGGGGAAATGGGCTTCTACGCCGTCAGCGTGCTCGGCGGCCTGATGTCCAGCGCCAGTGCCGTGGCGGCGGCCGCCAACCTGGCCACGCAGGGGGCCATCTCGCCCCTCGTGGCGGGCAACGGCGCCATCGTCGCATCGTTCACCAGCGTGGTCTTCAGTCTGTCGTTCGTGCTGCGCACGCGCAACCGCGCGCTCGTCGGCAAGCTCGCGCTGGTGATGCTGTGCATCGCGGCGGCGGGCGTGCTCGGTGTCGTCGCGCGCGAGCGCCTGGAGCCGATCGTCACGCGGTGGATTCCCGGCGTGCAGCAACTCGGCCCGTCGAACAGGCCCTGAAACGAGCGCAGAGAAGATTCACGCAATCCCAGGCAATGAACGCGCGCCTCGCCCGTCTCGCAATCCTCGCGCTCGTGGTCGTCTACGGGGTGTTTGTCGGCCACTCCACGGCCCGTTGGGCGCCGCCGCCGAGAATCGGCGACTTCCTGTTCATGGTCTCGCTCACGCCGCTGTCGTACGTCTGGTACTTCCTCGACGCCAGGGAGCGCAACTATCCGCGCAGCTCCGGCCTCGGTGCAGCAGTCATCTTGATGGCGATGCTTGCCGTGCCCTACTACCTCGTTCGCAGCCGGCCCGCGGGCGCTCGGCTCCAAGCGGTGCTGCACTATGTCGGGTTCGTCGTGCTCTCGCTGATCCTGTTCTTTACCGCGGCGCTGCTGCTGGTGCTCGTGTCGCAGGTCGGCTGACCTGCCCGAGCGGCGGTCACTTCGTGTTCGTCGGCCACCGCGGCAACCCCGCGGTATCGAAGGCCGTGCCGCTCCCGCACGGGAGCGCGGCACGGCTCAGGCTCGCAGGGTGCGCTTGAAGAACGCCACCGTGCGCTGCCACGCCAGCTCGGCGGCCGCTTCGTCGTAGCGGGGCGTGGTGTCGTTGTTGAAGCCGTGCTGCACGCCCGGATAGATGAAGGCTTCGTGCGGCACGCCCGCGGCCTTCAGGGCCGCTTCGTACGCGGGCCAGCCGGCGTTGATGCGCTCGTCGGCGCCGGCATGGTGCAGCAGCAGCGGTGCCTTGATGCGCGCCGCGTCCGCCGCCGCCGGCTGCGCGCCGTAGAAGGGCACGCCACCGGCGAGGTCGGGCAGTCGCGTGGCCAGGTAGTTCACCGCACCGCCGCCGTAGCAGAAGCCCACCGCGCCCACCTTGCCGTTGCCCGCGGGCAAGGCCTTCAGGTAAGCGTAGGCGGCGACGAAGTCTTCGCGGGTCTTGGCCTGGTCGAGCATGGGGAAGAGTTCGCGCGCCTTGTCCTCGTCGCCCGGGTAGCCGCCCAGCGGCGCCAGCGCATCGGGGGCGAATGCGATGAAGCCGTCGGAGCGCCAGGCGCCGCGCAATGTCCTCGATGTGCGGGTTCAAGCCGCGGTTCTCGTGGATCACCAGCACCGTCGGCAGCTTGCCCCGGGCTTGCGCGAGCTGCACCAGATAGCCGCGCACCGTGCCATACCCTTGCGGCGACGCGATCTCGACGCGGCCGGTCTTCAGGCGAGGATCCTGCGGCGGGACCTGTTGCGCCTGGGCGAAATCGGGGCTCAGCGCGGACAGCAGGCCCGCGGCCGACAGGCCGGCCGCGGCATGCTTGGCCGCGCTGTCGAGGAAATTGCGCCGGCTGATCGCGCCATGCACGTACTGGTCAAACAGCTTCAGGACTTCGGGATGGAAGTCCTTGGCAGTGAAGCGGCTCATGAATTCACTCCGACGCACGAATTTAGCGTTCACCTGCGGTCGCGCAAGTCCGTCGCCCTCGATGTGCGCCTGCTCGCTGCCACCAGCGTCGACCTACCGCACCCCGCACGGCCTTTTTTGTCACCGTAACTCATTGTTACGACATCCGTGGCGCTCCGTGCGATAACGAATGGAAGAAGGTCCGCGGGGGCACTAGTATTTGCGCTTGCCTGTCCTGAAGACTCCCGCAGCCAGGCTTCACCCGTGATGCCGTGGGCACACCCCATGGGCATCTTGCCGGTCGAAGCCCCGGACCGTCCCGCGTCGTTGGCGCTTGACAATCCCTGAACTCGAGGAGAGCGACATGTCGAGACTGCCCCGTTCACCCTCTCTCAGTGTCTTGCTCGTTGGTTCCTGCGAACCCCAGCAACGACTGACATGTGCGATGTTGTCGCAATGGGAAATCGCAACGAAAGTGGCGCGGGATGGCGTCGAGGCGGTGCAACTCGCCAGCGAACAAGACTTCGACGTCATTTTGATTGACGTGGACACGTCTGTACTGGACAGCTTGTTCGTCACCGAGCGCATCCGGCGTTCAGAGCGTGCGCACCCTGCCCGTCGACCGGTTCCCGTGATGGCCTACACCGCGATGGACCGCCCCCCCTGTGAAGCCCTCGTGCGGCGCAGCGGCATGAACGATGTGCTGAAGAAGTCCACTGACGGCGTTGCGATGAGCGAATGCCTCCAGCGTTGGTGTGCGTCCCATTTCGACGGGTCGCCGCTCTGGAGCCGCCATGCCAAGGCTCACTCGAGACCCGGCGGCGACTCACCCGACTCGCGGGGTTGATACCCCGGCAGCCGAGCGAGACCATGCGTCTATCGAAACCCGCCCGCAGTGCTCGACATGGACGCTCCCGTTCCACCCGGCTCGCCCTCACGGCCACGACACCGTACGCTTGCCGCTCGCGAAGCCCTGTGGGCCGATCTGGTGCAGGAGCTGGCCGCGCTGCATGCCCGCCTGGAGTACCTGCGGATCCTGCTCAAGCTGGGCGTGGGCAGCGTTCAACGCTGAGGCCCCCTTCGCGTGGCTGGCCGGCGCTTCAGTCCATCAGCAGCGTGGCGAACGCGATCATGAGCACCGTCGATACCACGCTCCACACGATCCAGCGGCTGCGCAGCCCGAGCGCCTTCGGAATGATCTCGTACGGGCGGTCGCAGCCTCGGCGACCGTAGGGATCGGGGCCCGGCGTGAACCTGTACGCCCTGCCCGACTCCTGGCGTGTGGGCAACCTCAGGCTGGTATCGATCTCATGGCAAGTCGTCTCCTGCACCATCGTCCCGGCCTGGCCGTTGCACGCATCGGCGAAAACCGCGCCCGATACGCCGTCCAGCAAGGCATCGGGAACGGTGTCGGCGAATGCGGCGTCGATAGGCGGAGACTTCACGGCCGCATTGTCCCGGGGCCGCAAACCGCGGCCAAGGCGGCTGATCCCCCCGGATGCAGGATGAGGCCATCCTGAACAAGCGATCCGATCCCTTCTGACGGGTCTCGACCCCGAGCGGCGCGCAAGTACACCGCACACACCCGCCCCCCGGCCGAACGCCCGGACCGCAAGATGCCTGCTTGATCTGGGGCAAGCCCTGCCGCACGCCGTGGGGCTAGCCTTTCGCGGCGAGCCTGTCACCGACCCATCGATGCCCCGTGAACTGGAGTGCCCCATGAAGATGCTGCTGGCCGTCGACGGCTCCGCTTGCGCCCTCGAAGCGGTGAAGTTCGCGATCGCACTGGTGCGCGACGGGCTGCAGGCGCGCTTCGTGCTCGCCACCGTGCAGGAGCCCACCTGCGTCTACGAGATGGTGCTCGCACCGGACGCCGAGGTGCTCGAGCGCGTCACGGGTGCCACCGGCGAACGCGCACTCGAGGCCGCCGAGGCGATGCTCGAGGCCGCATCCGTCGCGTTCGACAGCGAGATCGGCTCGGGCATGCCGGCCGATGCGCTGGTCGAGATGGTCAAGCGCTTCGCTTGCGACGCGGTGATCATCGGTGCCCGCGGCCACGGCGTGCTGCGCAGCGCCCTGCTCGGCTCGGTCTCTCAGGCCGTGCTGCACGCGTCGCCCGTGCCGGTGACGATCGTCAAGCCGTCTTCGAGCTGACCCGAGGCCGGCGGGCTGCAGCCGATCCGGCGCTGCCGGTGCCGTGCGCGGCAGCGGCAACCGCTGTCACGCCGGCGGGCCGGCGGCGGCTCCTCGAGTCTCGTCGGCGGCACGGCCGAGCCAGGCGCCAGCCAGCGCATCGATCGAAGCCGCTCGTCCGGTGTCGACCTGCAAGGCCTGGCAGCGCTCGGCCGCGCTGAGGTCTTCACGAAGCGTCGACAAGCGCTCCAGAACGGCCACGTCCGCTTCCGAAGCGTCGTCGCCGCGCTGTTCGCGCGCCTGGATGCGCCCGCGCATGACATCGAAGTCGGCCTCGCAGTCGAGCAGCAGGAAGGGCACCCCGAGTTGACCGGCCAGCTCGACGAAGCGAGCCCGCTCGCTGCGACGCAGGCATGCCGCATCGATGATGGTCGGATAGCCGGCCCGCAGTGCGTCCTGGGCGGCATGCGCCAGGCGGGCGTAGGTCCGCGCCGTCGCGGCCTCGCCGTAGACGTACCGCGCCGCCCGGCCGCGCGAGCTTTCCAGCGGTGCCAGGCCGAACAGGCGCTTGCGTTCGACGTCCGCGCGCACGCGGATCGCGCCCACCCGCTCGAGCAGCCGCTGCGACAGGAAGGACTTGCCCGAACCGGGCAGGCCGTGCGTGACCAGTAGCCGCGGATCGCGCTGCGTCGCGAGCCGCCGTGCCAGCGCAAAGTAGTCCGGTGCCGGCTGTCCCGACGCCGCGGCCCCGCCGCCCTGCCGGCGGCGCAACAGGCCGACCTGCGCCCGGACGAGCGCGCGGTACACGAGGTAGAAGCGCAGCACCGGCAGACCGGCATAGTCGCCGGTGTGCTCCAGATAGGCGTTCAGGAAATGGAACGCGAGATCACGCCGACCGTGGGCCAGCAGGTCCATCACGAGGAAGGCGATGTCGGCGAGCACGTCGATGCAGCGCAAGGTCTCGTCGAACTCGAGGCAATCGAAGGCCGTGACCTCGTCGCCGAGGACGACGACATTGGCCAGGTGCAGGTCGCCGTGACATTCGCGCACGCGGCCTCTGGCCTGGCGTTCGGCCCACAGCGGCGCCAGCATGACGGCCTGCGCTTCGAGCCAGCGACGCAGGCGCCCGCAGCCCGTGGCAAGAGCGCTCTGCCCGATGCCGTCCAGCGCGCCCAGTGCAGCGCGAGTGACCGTGGTTGCCGCACCGTGGGACGCGCCCGCTTCGACCACCCTGGCCTCGTCGTGGAACACGGCCAGGCGCTGCGCGAGCCGGTCGAGCTGCGCCGGCTCCAGCGTGCCGGCGACGAGCCGTTCGCTCAGCAGCGCCCCGGGTGGAAAGCGGTGCATGCAGACCGCGTACTCCTGCACTGGCCCTTCGCCCACCAGGCGGGGTGCTTCAGCAGTCCCTCGGATTTCGACCACGCCGATGTACAGCGACGGCGCGAGCCGCAGGTTCAGACGCAACTCGTCCTCACAGCCCTGCCGGCGCGCCTCGAGGCTCGTGAAGTCGACGAAGCCGAATCGCACCGGCTTCTTGATCTTGTAGGCGTGGCGCTCCGTCAGCAGCACCCACGAGATGTGCGTCTCGATCAACTCCACGGCAGCGCCTTCGTCGGTCGCGAGCCGGCGACGCAGCGCCTGGGCGAGATCATCGCCTGGTGATGGATGAAGCGAGCTCAAGGTGGCGTCCAGTCGGAGCATCTTGCCCTCGGCGGCGGTTCACCCCCTTGATGCGCGTCAACCGGTCGTGCGGGCCAGCGGCGCGCGGGCCAAAGCGCAGCGACCCCAAGGTCGAGTCGTGCGCCGAGCGCGCGGCGGCATGGCCTGCCGCCGCGCGCGAGTTCCATCAGAACCGGTAGCCGATACCGATACCGAACAGCACCGGGTCGAGCTTGACAGTCGACAGCCGCGTCCCTGCGCCGTCCTTCACGTCCGATTCGATCCACACCTTCTTCAGGTCGACGTTCAGGTACCAGGGCCCGCCCAGCTTGACGTCGACACCCGCCTGCAAGGCAGCGCCGACGCTGGACTTGTCGAGGTACAGCGGCGTGACACCCGGCACCGAGAGCCTCACGTGCGAAATCCGCGTGTAGTTGATGCCGGCACCGACATACGGGCGGATGCCGCCGTCCGGCAGGAAGTGGTATTGAAGCAGGAGCGTCGGCGGCAAAGCGCGGAAAGATCCGGCATCGAAGGCGCCGATGGCGCTGTCTTTCACCCTCACGTCCAGCCGTGTGTAGGCGAGCACCAGTTCGGTCGCCAGGTTCTTGGACAGGAAGTAGGTGATGTCGAGCTCGGGCACCCACCTGCGGTTGACCTCGATCGCATCGGCCGGCACGGCAAGCGCCGCAATCGGATCGGACTTGTGGGTCGGGTCGATGAGCAGGGCGCGCGCGCGGATCATCAGCGGGCCCTCTTGCGCGTGCAGCCCCGCGCTGGCGAGCAGGCATCCCGCGGCCAGGGCCACATGCCCCATTTTTTTGGTCAGTTTCACGGTTCTCGTCTCCTCTTGTTCCACCGTTGCAAAGACCGCGGGTCGGTGGATCTCCCGCGGCAGGGATCAGGGGCATGCGGCCCGGCGGTGCCCCGGACACGGCCACGTGCTCCACGACGGCACCCGCTGCCGGGCCCGTTTGCCGCCATGCCGCCGCTTCGCGCCGCGGCTTGGGCTGCACAAGGCGCACAAGACGTGCCAGCGTCCGTCGGCGGGGCGAAGTGCATTCGACGCCGTGCCCGCACAATGAAAATCAAGGGCTTAGGCGGATGCGCCGCAGGTGACGATGCCCGTGACGCGGCCTGCCGGCCTGCAAGCTCGCCATGCTCCGCCGCGGCCTGAGCGCATACCGCGCTTGCAGTCGGAGCCGTCAGCTCAACAGAGGCCGTGTGCTGTCCACCGATGAAACCATGCGGGCCCTTGCGCAGTCGAAGCTGGCGATGTGTGCCGACGAGATGAAGCCTGTCATTCGAAGGAGACAACCATGCGACCCTGCGTCACCCGGCACCGGCTTGCCCTCGCAGCCTGCCTGCTCGCGCTGCCGAGCGTGCTGCGGGCGTTGCCGGCTTCGGCGCTGGCCGTGACGGTCGGCGAAGCGGCCCCCGCCTTCGCACTGAAGGACACGCACGGCAAGACCGTGAAGCTGTCCGACTTCAAGGGCCGGCACGTGGTGCTGGAATGGACCAATCCGGGGTGCCCCTTCGTCCAGAAGCACTACAGCTCGCGGAACATGCAGGACCTGCAGAAGGAATACACCGGCAAGGATGTCGTGTGGCTGACCATCAGCTCCACCGCCAAGGACACGAGCGACTACCTGGAGCCCTCGGCGCTGCACGACAAGTACAAGCGCTGGGGCAGCGCCGCGACGGCCCTGTTGCTGGACGACTCGGGCAGCGTCGGCAAGGCCTACTCGGCCAGGACCACACCTCACCTGTACGTAATCAACCCCGCCGGCGCGCTGATCTACGCCGGAGGCATCGACGACAGGCGTTCGGCCGATCCGGCCGACGTGAAAAGCGCGAACAACTTCGTCAAGGCGGCGCTGGCCGAATCGCTTGCCGGCAAGACCGTGACGACCGGCACCGCCACGCCCTACGGCTGCAGCGTCAGGTACGCCCGCTGAACGTCGTCTGCTGCCGATGGGACGGATCTGACGCCCGACCACCGGGCTTCGAAGCGCAGAAGGGCCGCCCCGCGCGCCCCTTCCTCGACCCCCTCGGGAAGCGGACCTGGCTGGCCGAGTCCCGGGGTGCTCAGAGCTTGAAGGGCCTTTGCCGCAGGAAGGCTGCGGCAGGTCCGAGCACGAACAGGTTCGGTGTCTGGCTCGCCGGCATGCGCGCCTTGATCTGCGCATGGAAGCTGGCGTAGTTGCCCTCGAACTTGCCCTGGTTCCACACCATCAGCAGGCGCTCGGTGAAAGCGCCGTTGTGCTCGCCGTCGAGCGAAGTCTGGTTGTCCTGGCAGCCCGAGACGAGGATCACCGCCGCCTTGAGCTGGGCGGCCAGCGCCGTCAAGCGCGGGCTGACCGCCAGCTGGGCCAGCGCGGCGTCCGGGTCGGCCGGCCTGCCGCCATCGGCACGCGCCACGTCCCGCTGCAGCTTGTCGTAGAAGGCCTGGTGGTCGCGGTAGGTCCGCATCGCCACCGCGGGCGGCATCATGCGCGACTTCGCCGGCGCGGCAGCCCCTGGCGGCGGTGGCGCGGCACGCGTCACCGTGCCGCTGTGGCAGCTGTCGGACAGCACCAGCACGCGCACGCCCTTGGCGAAGCGGCCGAGTTCGGCATACAGCTCGTCGTCGATCAGCTGACCGTCGTAGAGGCACCAGGTCTCGTCCTGCTTGTCGCTCTCTTCACCGGTCACGTCGGGGACCTGCCCGCCGTGGCCCGAGTAGCTCAGAAAGAACAGGTCACCGCTCTTGAGCGACTTGGCCGCCGCCCGGATGCTTGCCAGCACCGCGGCGCGCGTGGCCTTCTTCGTCAGCAGCACGGTGGGCTTGAGCCCCTGCCCGCGTGCCAGCGCCGCCATGTCGTTGGCGTCGAATTCGCAGGCGCTGAGTTCGCCCGTCCAGCCGCCGTAGTGGGCGCCGCTGACGAGGTTGAGCCCCGTGTGCAGCGACAGTCCTTTCGCCTTGCTTGCCTTCGTGACCATGGTCTTGTCTCCTCTGCGCCGTGTCTGCGCGATGGCGCCCCGACGTGGCTGCATCGTAGGCAGTTGCCCGCCGCAACAGCACACCTAGCTTGACGGATGGGCTGCGGCGCCAGGCAAGCGGGCGCCGACGGGAGCGAGGCGTCCTAGGCCCGCAGCGGCTCCTGCCACCAGGCCCCGTGCCATTGCCGCAGCAAGGCCAGGTCGATGCGCGCGGCACGGGCCCCGCGCAGGCGCGGTGACGGTGCGGCCGGTTGATCGAGATCGTCGCAGACGGCGAGCGCGCCCTCGAAGGAGTGGCTCGCGAAGTTCAGGCTGCGCGTGACCAGCGTCGCGATGCCGGCGGCGCATGCCGCTGCCAGGCCGTTGGGCGAATCCTCGATCGCCAGCACTTCATCGGCATCGAGCTGCAGCGCGTCGAGACAGCGCAGGTAGACCTGCGGGTCGGGTTTCCTTGCCGGCGCATCCTCGCCGCACACCGCGGCCGCGAACTGCGTGTGCCAGGCAGCGCCGAGCCGGGCGCTCAGCAGCGCGTCGAGGTTCACGCGCGAGGTGGTGGTCGTGATCGCGAGCTGCACGCCCTGCGCCGCCGCCTCGCGCATCAGGCGCTGCACGCCCGGGCGCAGCGCAATGCCGCCGCGCTCGACGATCTGCCCGTAGCGGCGGTTCTTCTCGGCGTGCAATGCAGTGACGAGCCGCTCGCGTTCGGCCGGGCTCGCCGGGGCATCGGGCTGCGTCGCCATGTCGTGCAGCAGGCGCTCGCGCCCGCCGGTCACGCGCAGCAGCTCGGCGTAGCGCTCGACGCTCCAGCGCCACGGCAGGCCGTGGGCTTCGAAGGCTTCGTTGAACGCGACGCGGTGTCCGTCGCGCTCGGTCTCGGCGAGGGTGCCATCCACGTCCCACAGCAGTGCGGCCAGCATCAGCGTCTCCCGGTGTCAGCGCTCATCATGCCTGCAGCAGGCCCAGCGCATCCACCTCGTCGGCGATGGCCGGCAGGTTCTGGAACAGCTGGTCTGGATGCGACTCCTCGATCGGCACGCCGGCGTTGTAGCCGTGCGGCACCGCCCAGGCCCGCACACCGGCATTGCGCGCGCTCTCGATGTCGATCGAGGAGTCGCCCACATGCGCGGCGTGGTTCGCACTGACCCCCTGGTGACGCAGCACATGCGCGATCACGCCCGTGTGCGGCTTCTTGACCGGCAGCGTGTCGCCGCCGATCAGCATGCTGAAAAAACCGTCGAGCCCCGTTGCCGCCAGCACGCGCTCGGCGTGGCGCTGCTCCTTGTTGGTGACGCACACCAGCCGCACCCCCAGATCGCGCAAGCGCTCCAGCGTCGAGACGCACCCCGGATAGGGCTGACCGAAGCGACCGGCCGTCTCGGCGTAGTGGTGCTCGAAGCGCTCGAGCACCGCGTCGGGCCGCACCCGCTCGGCCAGCGCCGGCTCTTCGAGCATCACGCGCGCCAGCAGCTTGAGCATCAGCTCGCGCGTGCCGCGACCGATCAGCCTGGTGATCTCGGCCTGTGGCCGGCGCGCGATGCCGAGATCGTCGAAGGCACGGTGCACGGCCTCGGCAATCTCGCCGGCAGTATCGACCAGCGTGCCGTCGAGGTCGAAGCTCACGAGGCGTATCTTCATGTTTGTCCTTTGCCGGTCGATCGGTCATCGTCACTGGAGCTGGGCACGGCGGATCTCCATCAGGCGCAGGATCATCGGGGTGAGGATCAGTTGCATCGCGAGGTCCATCTTGCCGCCCGGCACCACGATGGTATTCGCACGGCTCATGAAGGAGTTGTCGATCATCGACAGCAGGTAGGGAAAGTCGATGCCGCGCGGGCTCTTGAAGCGGATCACCGTCAGGCTCTCGCCGGCCGTGGGGATGTCGCGCGCGATGAAGGGGTTCGAGGTGTCGACCACCGGCACGCGCTGGAAGTTGATGTCGGTCTCGCCGAACTGCGGCACGATGTAGTGCACGTAGTCGTGCATGCGGCGCAGGATCACGTCGGACACCGCCTCCTTGGAGTAGCCGCGGTCCTTGGTGTCGCGGTGGATCTTCTGGATCCACTCGAGGTTGATGATCGGCACCACGCCGATCTTCAGGTCGGCGTGCCGCACCAGGTCGATGGTGTCGGTCTTCACGCAGCCGTGCAGGCCTTCGTAGAACAGCAGGTCGGTGTCGGCCGGTGTCTCGAACCACGGCGTGAAGCTGCCGGGCTCCTGCGTGTAGGGCTCGGCCTCCTCGTGGCTGTGCAGGTAGTAGCGCGACTTGCAGCGGCCGCCCTGCCCGTAGGCGCGGAACTGCTGCTCGAGCAGCGCCCACTCGTTCGTGTCGGGCCCGAAATGGCTGACGGAGTGACCTTCGCGGTCGCCCTGGGCGATGCGCTCCTTCATCTCCACGCGCGAGAAGCGGTGGAAGGCATCGCCCTCGATCACCGCCGGGCGGATGCCTTCGCGCCGGAAGATGTTTTCGAACACGCGCTTGACAGTGGTCGTGCCGGCACCGCTGGAGCCGGTCACCACGATGACGGGATGTTTGCGACTCATGATCAGGCCTGCGGTTGGATGAACAGCGAGCGCGTCTTGAACAACTGCCAGGACACGTTGGCGCTCGGGTCCTCGTGGTAGGACACGATGCGCTCCACCTCTTCGCGCGAGCCCAGGATCACCGACACCTTGTGGTGCAGCGCATCGGGCACCAGATCGAGCAGCGGACAGGTGCCGCTGGAAGCGGCGGCCCCGGCCTGCTCCATCAGCCAGGCCATCGGCGCGGCTTCGTGCAACAGGCTCAGTCGGCCGGGCTTGAACGGCTCCTTGTTGTCGCGCGGATACAGGAAAACGCCACCGCGCGTGAAGATGCGGTGGGTCTCCGCCACCAGGCTTGCCACCCAGCGCATGTTGAAGTCACGCCCGCGCGGCCCGCTCTGCCCGGCCAGGCACTCCGCCACGTAGCGCTGCACCGGCTTTTCCCAGAAGCGCTGGTTGGAGGCATTGATCGCGAACTCGGTGGTCGCCGTGGGCACCTGCACGTGCTGGCGCGTCAGCAGCCAGCGGCCCGCCTCGCAGCGGTCGTCCGGGTCGAGGGTGAACAGGTGCACGCCCTGCGCCAGGCTCAGCACCAGCACGGTCGACGGACCGTAGATCGCGTAGCCGGCCGCGACCTGCCGGCGCCCCGGCTGCATGAAGGCCGCGGCGCTGGCCGGCGTGCCGCGGAACAGGTGGGGCAGCACCGAGAAGATGCTGCCGACCGAGATGTTGGACTCGACGTTCGACGCGCCGCCCAGCGGATCGAACACCACGAGGTAGGCGCCGCCGCTGCCGTGCTCCGGCGAGACCGTCACATCGGCTTGCCTTGCACTCGCCCAGCCGGCCACATGGGCGCAGCCCGAGAGCGCCGCTGCCATGCAGGCATCGGCGTGCACGTCGAGCGGCTGCTGCGCCGCGCTCGGGGAGCCGGTTGTGCCGGCGCCACGGTGCAGACCGGCGAGCGCACCGCGCGCCGAGGCGCGCCCGATCTGCGCGCAGGCCGCCGCGACGTGCCAGATCACATCCGCCAGTGCGCACGGATGGGACGAGAGCCATTGCTCGAGGTCGATGGGGTCCATGGGCGCTCTCCTGTGCTGTCTTGTGTTCGGTCGGGTCAGCCCTGCTGGAACAGCCGGCTGCCGCGGATGTCGTCGGCGCTCAGCGTCGTCAGGTCCTCGCGGCTCAGCGCCCGGTCGCGGTCGGCGAACAGGCGGCTGGCCTGCCGCAGGCGCGCCCGGTCGAGCGCATTGCGCACCGAGCGGGCGTTGGCGAAATGCGGCTGCACGAGCCGCAGCGCGAGGTAGTCGCCGAAGGCGGCGCGGGCATCGGCCCCGGACGCAGTGCCGAACCGGTAGTTCTGCTGCTGCAGCATCAGGTCGGCGATGACCAGCAGTTCGTCCTGCGAGTAGTCCGGGAAATCGAGGTGGTGTGCAATGCGCGAACTCATGCCGGGGTTGGACTTGAAGAAGGTGTCCATGCGGTCCTTGTAGCCGGCGAGGATCACGACCAGGTCGTCGCGCTGGTTCTCCATCACCTGCAGCAGGATCTCGATCGCCTCCTGGCCGTAGTCGCGCTCGTTCTCGGGGCGGTAGAGGTAGTAGGCCTCGTCGATGAACAGCACGCCGCCCATCGCCTTCTTGAGCACCTCCTTGGTCTTGGGCGCGGTGTGGCCGATGAACTGCCCGACGAGGTCGTCGCGCGTCACCGCGACCAGGTGGCCTTTGCGCACGTAGCCCAGACGGTGCAGGATTTCCGCCATGCGCATCGCCACCGTCGTCTTGCCGGTGCCGGGGTTGCCGGTGAAGCTCATGTGCAGCGACGGGCTCTGCGCCGCCAGGCCGAGCTTGAGACGCAGTTTGTCGATCACCAGCAGTGCGGCAATGTCGCGGATGCGCTGCTTGACCGGTTTGAGGCCGATGAGATCGCGGTCGAGCTCGTCGAGCACTGCCTCGACCTGGCTGTCGGCCAGCACCTCACCCACCGTCGTCGTGCCGGACGGCTGGGCCGCGCTCGCCGGCCCAGCGGCTGACGCGGACTCGGCCGCTCCGGGGATGGCGTGCAGCGGGTGACTCATCGCGGTCTCGTCGGTGTGCATGGGTCGCGTCGATTGACGCCGTGTTGGCCTCAAGATAAGTTCGTATTGGACTAAGGGGAATTCATATCTTCTTGGCTTTGAGTTCACATTTGACTTAATGAAGAACGTCACCTTCCGCCAGCTTCGGGTTTTCACCGAGGTCGCTCGACACCTCAGCTTCGCGCGTGCGGCCGAGGCGCTGCACCTCACGCCGCCGGCCGTGACGATGCAGGTCAAGGAACTCGAATCGCAGGTCGGCATGGCCTTGTTCGAGCGCAGCGGGCGTGGCGTGTCGCTCAGCACCGCCGGCGAGTACTACCTCGTCTACGCCAAGCGCCTGCTGGCCACGCTGAAGGATGCCGACGACGCGATGGCGCGCTTCCAGCGGCTGGAAACCGGCCTGCTGACGATCGGCATGGTGAGCACCGCCAAGTACTTCGTGCCGCGGCTGCTGGCGCGCTTTCGCGAGGAACATCCGGGCGTCGACGTGCGCCTGCAGGTCTCGCAGAACCGCGAGCAGTTGCTCGAATTGCTGCACGCCAACGAGTGCGACCTGGCCGTGATGGGCCGCCCGCCGAAGGAGCTGGCCACGCGCGCCGAGCCGTTCGCGGCGCACCCGCTGGTGTTCGTGGCGCCACCCGGCCACCCGCTACTGCGCGTCGGCCACCCGCCGCTGGAGGCGTTGGCGCCTTACCAGTTCATCGTGCGAGAGCCCGGTTCGGGCACGCGCAACGCGATGGAGTGGTTCTTTCACGAGCAGCGCTTCGAGCCGCGCATCAGCATGGAGATGTCGAGCAACGAGACCATCAAGCAGGCGGTGATGGCCGGCATGGGGCTGTCGTTCCTGTCGCTGCACACGATCGGGCTCGAGGTGAAGACGGGCCTGCTGCACCTGATCGATGTCGAGGGCACGCCCGTGATGCGCAGCTGGAACGTCGTGCACCTGCTGTCCAAGCTGCTGTCGCCATCGGCCGAGGCGTTTCGCTATTTCATCCTCGAGGAGGGCGAGGCCCACCTGGTGGCACACGACACGCCGCTGCTGTCGACGAACGCAGCTTGATATTTGTCCTGCAGTTTTGCAAAGGGCAGCCGCACTGGCACCATGCGGACCGACCGACAAGACCACGAGAGGAGACTGCCGTGCGGACACCGCCCCCGAGACCGATGCTGGCCGCCTGCGCGCTGGCAGCCAGCCTGAGCGGCAGCGGCGCGCTGGCCCAGGACACGGCCAGCCTGCAGCTGCGCAGCTGGGCAGCCACCTGCGCCAACTGCCACGGCACCGACGGCAAGTCGTCGGCCGCCGAGTCCGGCCTCACGCGCCTGGCGGGACTCGACAAGCGCTACATCGTCGAGCAGCTGACCGCCTTCCGCGAGGGCAAGCGCCCCGCAACGATCATGCAGCAGCTCGCCAAGGGCTACACGCCGGCGCAGCTCGACGCGATCGCCGGCTATTTCGCCGCGCAGCAGTGAGGAGACGGGCGTGCAAAGACGTGCATTGATCCAAGGCGCCGGCGCGACCGGCCTGCTGGCGCTGCTGGGCGGCTGCGCCAGTTCGCGCGTGCCCGAGTCGGCCAAGGTGGTCGTGGTCGGCGGCGGCTACGGCGGGGCCACCGCGGCCAAGTACGTGAGGCTGCTGTCCGACCACCGGATCGACGTGGTGCTGATCGAGCCCGGCGAGACCTTCATCTCCTGCCCGCTGAGCAACCTGGTGCTCGAAGGCGTGCGCGATCTGTCGTCGCTCGCCACGAGCTACGATGCGCTGCGCAGCAGGCACGGCGTCACGGTCGTGAAGGACTGCGTCTCGGCGGTCGACCCGGCGAAGAAGACCGTGACGCTGGCGCGCGGCGGCAGCATCCGCTACGACAAGCTGGTGCTCTCGCCGGGCGTCGAACTGCAGCTCGACACCGTCCCCGGGCTGAGCGAAGCCCACGCCTCGGGCCGCGTGCTGCAAGCATGGAAGGCAGGCCCGGAAACGGTGGCCCTGCGCAGGCAGCTCGAAGACTTGCCCGACGGCGGCGTCTACGCGCTGACGGTGCCCGAAGCCCCCTACCGCTGCCCGCCCGGCCCCTACGAGCGCGTGGCGCTGGTGGCGTCCTACTTCAAGAAGGCCAAGCCGAAGTCGAAGGTGCTGCTGTTCGACGCCAACCCGGACGTCACCTCCAAGGGCGCGCTGTTCAAGAAGGCCTGGAGCGAGCTCTATCCGGGCCTGATCGAGTACCGGCCGCAGCACAAGGTGGTCGGTGTCGAAGGCAACACCCTGAAGTTCGAGGTGCAGGAGAACTTCAAGGCCGATGTGCTGAACGTGCTGCCGCAGCAGCGCGCCGGGCAGATCGCCGTGCAGACCGGCCTCGCGAACTCGAACCGGCGCTGGGTCGGCGTCGACTACCTGAACTTCGAGTCGACCGCCGCGAAGGACATCCACGTGATCGGCGACGCGATCCAGCTTGCGGCGGGCATGCCGAAGTCGGGCCACATGGCCAACTCGCACGCCAAGGTGGCGGCGGCCGCGATCGTCTCCGAACTCGCCGGCCTGGCGCCGAATCCGCGACCGATGCTGACCAACACCTGCTACAGCTTCGTCGCGCCGGAGCTGGTGGTCCACGTCGCCAGCGTGCACGAGTACGTCGAGGCCGAGAGAACCTTCAAGACCGTGGCCGGCTCCGGGGGACTGTCGGGCGAACGCAATGCGCTCGAAGCGCAGTACGCGCTGGGCTGGGCGAAGAACATCTGGGCCGACACGCTGGGGTGAATGGCACCCCCGGCTGCGGACCTACCGCAGCCACCCCCCGAGGGGGTCTCGGCCGGCTTGGGGCGGCCCGGCGCTCGGCCGATGCGATTGGCACCCTCCGCCGGGGTCTCGCCGGGTTCCCCGCCTCAGGCGACGGTGACTTCGTCGCTGCGGCGCACGCCGTGGTTGTCGGCCCACGCGAGCGACACCTTGTCGCCCGTCTTGATGCCGCGCACGCCGAACTGCAGGAAGGGGTTCTTCGACACCGCGGTGCCCCACTGCGCGCTCAGCACCGGCTGTCCGTTGACGCGCGCCACCACCTCCTGGATGTGCCAGGCGGGAACGGTGCGCCCGCTGCCGTCCTTGCGCTGGCCGCTTTCCATCTCGTGCTTCATCAGCGAGCGCACCGTCGCACCGGCGGCCGTCGGCTGAACGCGGATCAGGGTCGGCTGGGCGGCCTGCTCGGGTTCCGATTCGGCTGCCGCGCCGCCGCAGCCACCGAGCGTGATCTTGACCTCCTGGCTCGCCATCAGCACACGGCCGTCCTTCATGACGGCGAGCACGAGGACGTTCGAGGTCTCCTGCATCTTCAGGCGCGTGGACAGGTTCGGCTCCAGCGCCTCGCCAGGCTCGAAGATCGCCGACAGCAGCGTCGGATTCCTCTCGACACCGAGCAGCAGGCGCCGCACGCCCGGCAGGCTGCAGCCCAGCGTCACCGGCACGACGCTGCCGTCCTCGAACAGTTCGGGCGCCTGCAGCAGCACGTCCTTGCTCGCCACCGGCGCTGCCAGTCCGAGCGCATCGAGCAGCTGCGGCACCGTCTTGGCGTCGAAGGCGATCCGCCGGAACGACGGCAGGTCGATGGCGTGTGCGAGCGGGGCGGCAGCCGCCAGGACACCGAAGAGCAGTTCGCGACGACGCAGCATGTTCGGCAATCTGGAAATCCCTGGACCGTGGTTCGGGAATGCTAAGGGAGGCGGCGTCGCCATGTTGGCGGGGGGTTCTCGCGGCGATACTCCCGTGCCATGCCGACCCGCCATCCCCATCCCCTGCGCACCGCGCTCTACAACGAAGTTCATGCCCGTCCTTATGAGCGCATGCAGGCGCCGCTCGCGGTGTCGCACCTGGCCTTCGTGTGCGACCCCGAGACCCAGGCGGCCGACCGCACGCACCTCGAGACGCTGTTGCGCGAACTGCACCTGCCGCTGCCGGCGCCCGAAGCCAACCACCTGAGCATCGACCTGCCGGGCTGCCGGCTGCGCTGGGAGCGCCATACCGAGTTCATCAGCTACACCGTGTGGCGCCCGCTGCGCGCCGAAGAAGCGCTGGACGCCCCACCGGCCTACCGCGCGCTCCCGGACGGCTGGCTGGCCGCCGTTCCCGGGGAGCTGATGGTCGCGAGCAACCTGCTGGTGTTGACGCCACCGGAGCGGCTGCGCGGGCAGACGCTGCGCAGCCTGGCCGATGTCTGGCTCGATGCCGATTCGCTGGTCGGCGCCACCATTGCCGATGGCGACCTGCAGGTCTTCAGCGATTTCCGCCTCCATCCCGACGGCTATGGCCGCTGGCTGGTCGGCGTCAGCAATCCGGCGATCACGCCGCGCCGGCTCGGCCGCAACGTGCAGCGCCTGCTCGAGATCGACACCTACCGCATGATGGCCCTGCTCGGCCTGCCGGTGGCACGCCAGGTGACGCGCCGACTCGACGAACTCGAACGCCAGCTCGCCGGTCTGGCCGACACCGGCCCTGACAACCACGCGATCGACGAAGCGCAGCTGCTGGATGCGCTGACGCGCCTGGCGCGCGAGGTCGAAGCGGCCTACGCGCGGCACCACAGCCGCTTTTCGGCCTCGTCGGCCTACTTCGATCTGGTGGAGCAGCGCATCGACGAGTTGCGCGAGACGCGCGTCGAAGGCCTGCAGACGGTGCGCGAGTTCGTGGACCGCCGGCTCAAACCCGCGGTGACCACCACCGCCTGGGCCGAGCGGCGGCTCGGCGCGTTGTCGGAGCGTGTCTCGCGCGCCAGCGAGTTGCTGCGCACGCGCGTCGAGACGCTGCAGCAGGAGCACGCCCGCGAGCTGCTCTCGACGATGAACGCGCGCCAGCACCTCCAGCTGCGGCTGCAGGCCGCCGTCGAAGGCCTGTCGGTCGCCGCGATCACCTACTACGGCGTCGGCTTGATCGGCTACCTCGCCAAGGGCGCGCATGCCGCGCACCTGCCGGTGCCGGTGGAACTGGTGGTGGCACTCGCGGTGCCGGTGATCGCATTGAGCGCCTGGCTCGGCATGCGCCGGCTGCGGCAACGCATCGAGGGGTAAGGAAGCCCCGGACGGCCCGGCGCTCGGCCCGAAGGCTGCGCGTCAGCGCCTGGCCTGGCGGTGGATGCGGATCGGCACTGCCGCCCCGGCCTTCGCTGCGACCGGCTTGGCATCACAGCCATCGCAGCCGCAGGCGTTCGGTGCGGCGGCGGCGCGGCCCAGGGCCGCCGCCACCGGCCCGCAACGCCCGAGCACCGGCCATCGCAACAGCCAGCCGGCCAGCGGGCGGCGCAGGGCCGAAGGCAGCAGCGTCCACCCGGCGTAGACCGCGCACAGCAGCACGAGCAGTCCGACGATCAGGGTCTGCATCAGCGTCTCCTCAGCTCGTCAGCGCGAGCGCGATGCGGTAGGTCGCGAAGGCGGCGACATAGGCCAGCGCGAACAGGTAGGCGGCCATCAGCAGCGGATAGCGCCACGAATTGGTCTCGCGCTTGACCACGGCCAGCGTCGACAGGCACTGCGGCGCGAACACGAACCAGGCGAGCAAGGCGTAGGCCGTCGCGACCGACCACTGACTGGCGATCACCGGCATCAGCGTCTCGGCCACCGCGTCTTCGCTGCCCGACAGTGCGTAGACCGTGCCGAGCGCGCCGACCACCACCTCACGCGCTGCGAGGCCGGGCACCAGCGCGATCGAGATCTGCCAGTTGAAGCCGATCGGCGCGAACACATGCTCCAGCGCCTGACCCAGCCAGCCGGCCGCGCTGTACTGGATCGCCGGCCCCGTCGCACCGTCGGGCGGCGCCGGGTAACTCGACAGGAACCACAGCAGTACCGTCAGCGCGAAGATGATGCCGCCGACCCGGCGCACGAAGATGCGCGCGCGCTCCCACAGCCCGAAGCCCAGGTTGCGCAGGCTCGGCAGGCGGTAGGGCGGCAGCTCCAGCATCAGCGGCTGGTAGCTGCTCTTCATCCAGAAGCGCTTGAGCACCCAGGCCACCGCCATCGACGACAGCACGCCGGCGGCGTACAGCACGAACAGCGTGAGTCCCTGGGCGTTGAAGGGCCCGACATGGCGCGCCGGGATGAAGGCACCGATCAGCAGCGCGTACACCGGCAGGCGAGCCGAGCAGGTCATCAGCGGCGCGACCATGATGGTCGCGAGGCGGTCGCGCCAGTTGGCGATGGTGCGAGTGGCCATGATGCCGGGGATCGCGCACGCGAAGCTCGACAGCAGCGGAATGAAGGCGCGTCCCGACAGACCCACCTTGCCCATCACCGTGTCCAGCAGGAAGGCCGCGCGCGGCAGGTAGCCGGAGTCCTCGAGCAGGAGGATGAAGAAGAACAGGATCAGGATCTGCGGCAGGAACACCAGCACACCGCCCACGCCGGCGATCACACCGTCGACCAGCAGGCTGCGCAGCGGGCCGGCGGCCATGCTCGCGGTGGCCTGCTCGCCGAGCCAGACCATGCCGGCCTTGATCGCGTCCATCGGCAGATTGGCCCACGAGAAGACCGCCTGGAAGATCAGGAACAGCAGGATCCCGAGCAGCACCAGGCCCCATGCCGGATGCATCACCACCGCGTCGATGCGGTGGTCGAAGCGCTCGAAATGCAGGGCCCCCGGCGCAGCGATCGCGAGAATGCGGCGCACCTCGCGCTGCAGCTTGCTCGTGTCCAGGCTGGGCGCCGCAGCCGGCATGGCGACGCCGGCGGGCGCGGCACCGAGCCGGGCGGACTGGCGTTCGAGCTCGGCCAGCAAAGGGGCATGGCCGTTGTGCCGGATGGCGACCGTCTCGACCACCGGCACGCCCAGTTCGGCCGACAGCCGCGCCACGTCGATCTGCAGGCCGCGCGAGCGCGCCACGTCGGCCATGTTCAGCGAGACGATCATCGGGCGGCCCAGCGCCCTCAGCTCCAGCACCAGGCGCAGGTTCATGCGCAGGTTGGTCGCGTCGACCACCGCGACGATCGCATCCGGCGCCGACTCTCCGGCGCGCCGGCCGAAGACCACGTCGCGCGTGACCTCTTCGTCGGGGGTGACCGGCGTCAGGCTGTAGGTGCCGGGCAGATCGAAGACCGACACCGTCAGCCCTTCCCCGAGCGGCACGAGGCCGACCTTGCGCTCGACCGTCACCCCGGCATAGTTCGCGACCTTCTGGCGCGCGCCGGTCAGCAGGTTGAACAGCGCCGTCTTGCCGCAGTTCGGGTTGCCGACCAGGGCCACCTGCAGCAGCCCCGACTCGAGGGTGGCGGCCGGGTTCATGCCGCGCCGCCGTTCACCGCCACGTCGAGCGGCATGACCTCGATGCAGCCCGCTTCGGCCAGGCGCAGCGCGAACAGGGTGTCGCCGACTTGCACCGCCAGCGGTTCCCGCCCTCCCGGGCCACGGCGCAGCAGCCGCACCGGCTCACCCGGCAGGAAACCGAGTTCACCGAGCCGCTGCAGCAGCGATGCGTCGACTGCGCCATCGGTGAGCCGCAGCCCGGTGACGGTCGCATGCTGACCCATCTTCAGTTCTGAAAGAATCAAGGCGGACATCTCGAATCAAGAACACAGACCGGCGGCCTCGCCTGCAGCGGAGCCAGATAGAGATGGAAATGATACGCGCTCTCATTCGCCAGAAGCCCACTGTGGCCATTTCGCGTGCGAAGCGGGCTGAGCCGGCGGGTCTGCCGACAATGGCGGCATGCTGACCTGGCTCGCCAGTCCCGACGATCCATTGCCCGACACCCGCTACGCGCTGCCGGCCGGCAGCGAGGCGCCCGGGCTGCTGGCGGCCGGCGACGACCTCTCGCCGCGGCGGCTGGCGCAGGCCTATGCCCGCGGCATCTTCCCCTGGTACAGCGAGGGTCAGCCGGTGCTGTGGTGGAGCCCCGAGCCGCGCATGGTGCTGCCGGTGGCCGAGTTCAAGCTCTCGCATTCGCTGCGCAAGACGCTGCGCCGCTTCATCGCGCGACCCGGATGCGAGGTCCGCATCGACCACGCCTTCGACCGCGTGATCGGCGCTTGCGCCGGCACGCCGCGAGACGGGCAGGAAGGCACCTGGATCCAGCCCGAGCTGCGGGCCGCGTACGGCGAGTGGCACCGCCTGGGCGCCGTGCACTCCTTCGAGACCTGGATCGACGGCGTGCTGGTCGGTGGCCTGTACGGCGTCAACCTCGGGCGCATGTTCTTCGGCGAATCGATGTTCGCGCATGCCACCGACGCCTCGAAGATCGCGCTGGCGGCGCTGGTGGCGTTCTGCCGTGCCCATGGCATCGAGCTGATCGACTGCCAGCAGCGCACCGCCCATCTCGCCTCGCTGGGCGCGCGCGAGATCGACCGCCCCACGTTCGAGGGACATCTGGCGCATGCGGTGCCGCAGCGCCCACCCAGCGATTGGACCTATGATCGATCGCACTGGGCCCGGCTCGGGCTCGAGAGCGGCCCGAATCCTGCATCGCCCAGCCTGCCCGATACATCGCCCCGCCCGGCCGGACCGTGACCCATCCGAAAGAACTACCGCTCGCGTCGCTGCAGTTCTATGCGACGGCGCCCTATCCCTGCAGCTATCTGGCAGGCCGGCTGGCGCGCTCGCAGGTCGCCACGCCCAGCCACCTGATCCACGCCGACACCTACTCGGGCCTGGTGGCCAACGGCTTCCGGCGCAGCGGCATGTTCACCTACCGGCCCTATTGCGACGGCTGCCGCGCCTGCGTGCCGCTGCGCGTGCCGGTCGCCGGCTTCCAGTCCACGCGCAGCCAGCGCCGCGCCTGGAAGGCGCACCAGGGCCTGCAGTCGCGCGTGCTGCGGCTGTGCTTCGTGCCCGAGCACTACCAGCTCTACCTGCGCTACCAGGCCGGGCGCCACGCCGGCGGCGGCATGGACCACGACTCGATCGACCAGTACACGCAGTTCCTGCTGCAAAGCCGCGTCAATTCGCGCCTGGTGGAGTTCCGCGAGCCGGCGCCCGAGGGCCAGCTCGGCACGCTGAAGATGGTGTCCATCCTCGACATCCTGAACGACGGCCTGAGCGCGGTCTACACCTTCTACGAGCCCGAGCCCGACACCAGCTACGGCACCTACAACGTGCTGTGGCAGATCGAGCAGACGCGCCAGCTCAAGCTGCCGCATGTGTACCTCGGCTACTGGATCGGCGAGAGCCCGAAGATGTCGTACAAGGCGCAGTTCAAGCCGAACGAGATGCTGATCGACGGCCAGTGGACCGCCGGTCCCGCCGCCGCGCCGACGCCCCCCGCTGACGCCTCGCACGCGCCGCGCTAGGGGTGGTGCCGCATGGCACCGCGGCCCACACTGCCCGCCGCATGCCGAACCGGCACAGCGGAGGGGGACCATGCAGAACCTGTTGATGCGCGGCAGCCAGGGCGCCGACGTCGCGCGGCTGCGCGCCGAACTGGCCCGGCAACTCGGCGGCGACGCGGCCGACTTTCCCGGCCTCGCCAAGGGCGACGTGCTCGATGCCGCCTGCGAGGCCGCGATCCGCCGCTGGCAATCCGGCGTGGGCCTGATCGCCGATGGCGTGATCGGTCCCCTGTGCCAGAGCCTGCTGGGCTTGCGCGCGACGCCGGCGCTCGAAGTGCCGGCAACCTTCGAATCCGTGCGCCTGCTGTTCCCGGCCACCAAGCCGGCGAACGTGGCGCGCTACCTGCCCTATGTGGTGGCCGCGCTCGATGCCACCGGGCTGCGCGACCGGCCCATGGTCTGCGCGGCACTCGGCACCATCCGCGCCGAGAGCGAAGGCTTCGTGCCCATCGCTGAGCTGCCGTCGCGCTTCAACACGCCGCCGGGCGGCACGCCCTTTGCGGCCTACGAAACCGGCACCCGCCTCGGCAAGATGCTGGGCAACACGGAGGCCGGCGACGGCGCGCTCTTCAAGGGCCGCGGCTTCGTGCAGCTCACCGGGCGCGCCAACTACACGGCCTACGGCAAGCTGCTGGGCATGGACCTCGCGGCCAAGCCCGACCTGGCCAACGCGCCCGAGGTCGCGGCCCTGCTGCTGGCGGCCTTTCTTGCGCACCAGGCCCAGGCCATGCGCCCCGCGCTGGCCCGCGACGACCTCGCCGCCGCGCGCCGGCTCGTCAACGGCGGCAGCCACGGGCTCGACCGCTTCAGCTCCGTGTTCGAGCTGGCGGAGACCGCGCTGCCCGAGCACATGGTGAGGGCCGCCGCCCGAGCCCAGCCCCGCAAGAAGGCCGCGCCGATGGCCGCCGGGGCCGCAGCCGCCCCCGCGGGCCGCCGCCGCTCGCTGACCGTGCGCAAGGACCCCACCGATCTGCGCGACCGCCCCTACGTGCCACCGCCCGTGAGCCTGCTCGAGGAGTTTCCGCCCGCGGCCGACATCAAGCGCTACCTGCCGCGCTACAGCCGGGCCGGGCTCGTTCTCGACCAGGGCCAGCAAGGCGCCTGCACCGGCTTCGGCCTGGCCTGCGTGGCGAACTACCTGCGCTGGCGCAAGGCCGGCATCCCGGCCAAGCTGGAGAGCGTGAGCGCCGCGATGTTCTACAACTTCGCGCGCCGCTACGACGAATACGCCGGAGAAGACTACGACGGCTCCAGCTGCCGCGGCGCGCTGAAGGGCTGGTTCAACCACGGCGTGTGCCTCGAAGGCGACTGGGACTCCGAGCCGGACAGCGCGAAGCCGTGCTACGGCTACGCGCAGCGCGCGGCGCACACGACGCTGGGCGTCTACCTGCGCATCGACCTGGGCTCCATCACCGACCTGCAGGCTGCGATTCAGGAGGTGGGCGCGGTCTACGTCTCGGCCTTCACGCACGGCGGCTGGGACGACGTGCCGAGCCGCCGCAAGCCGCCCGAGGACCACGCCGCCCTGCCGCTCATTCCCTGGGACGGCCGGCCCTCCAAGCGCGACGGCCATGCGTTCGCGCTGGTGGGCTTCAACAGCCGCGGCTTCATCGTGCAGAACTCCTGGGGCGCCGAGTTCGGGCTCGGCGGCTTTGCGATGCTGAGCTACGGCGACTGGCTCGCGAACGCGATGGACGCGTGGGCCGTGGCCATCGGCGTGCCGGGCGTGGTGGTGGGCCGCGTGGGCAGCGCGATCGGCGGCACCGCCTCGATCGCCGGCGGCGGCGGCGACACCCGCAACTGGTGGAGCGAGGACCAGGCCTACCGCCACAGCGTGGTGTTCGGCAACGACGGCCGCATCGGCCGCTACCTGACCGAGGACGAGCCCAACCGCAGCCTGCTGCACCAGGTGGCCGGCCTGCCCGACCAGTGGTTCCGCACCCAGGCCCAGGGCAGCAAGAAGAAGCGGCTCGTGATCTATGCGCACGGCGGCCTCAACAGCGAGGCCGACGCCATCAAGCGCGCGCGGGCACTGGGCCGCTACCTGGTCGGCAACGACTGCTACCCGCTGTTCCTGGTGTGGAAGACCGGCATGCTGGAGTCGATAGGCAACATCGTCTCCGACGCCTTTCGCAAGCAGCCCACGCTGGCCGGCGCCGGCCTCGGCGAGATGATCTCGGAGCGCACCGATCTGCTGATCGAGAAGACCATCGGCCGCACGCTGGCGCGCCCGATCTGGAGCGAGATGAAGGAGAACGCCGAGCTGACCTTCGGCTCGGGCCGCGGCGGCGACCTGCTGATCACCGCCCTGCAGAAGCTCGCCGACACCTGGGGCCCCGACCTCGAGCTGCATTTCATGGGCCACTCGGCCGGCTCCATCATCCTGGGCCACCTGCTCACCGCGATGGCGGCGCGGCGGCTCGCGAACAGCGTGGCCTCCATCCACCTCTACGCGCCGGCCTGCACGGTGCAGTTCGCCAACCGCCACTACACGCCGCATGTGGAGCTGATGAAGCGGCTGTACCTGCACGTGCTGTCCGACGACGTGGAGCGCGACGACAACGTGGGGGCGATCTACCGCAAGTCGCTGCTGTACTTCGTGTCCAACGCGCTCGAGGTCGACCTGCGCACGCCCATCCTGGGCCTCAGCCATGTGTTCGACGCGAGCTATGCGGGCTGGGACGGCACCTCCAGCGTGGGCGAGACGCTGAAGAACTGGCGCGACGCCGCGGCCGACGCTGGCCTGAAGGAACCCAATCGCCTGACGCTCGTGAAGGACGACAATATCCTCACCGCGAAGCCCGACACACGCATCCGCGCGGGCCACGGCAGCTTCGACAACGACATCACGGTGATCGGCACGACCATCGAGCGCATCCTGGGTGGGCCGCTGGTGTTGCCGGTGGAGGATCTGCGGGGGTTCTAGGCCTGAGGGGGCTGGAAGCGCTGGGGAATTGCGATTGAAGAAGTGGTCTGACCGTCGGCTCGGCAGCGTAAGGAGCCTGTCACCGCCCGTCGCCGAACTCGCCGTAGGCGCCATCAAGCCGACGTTCAGTTCGGCGGCAATCGTGGTCGTGAGCGTCAGCAGTGCGGGTTGCAGCCGACGCTGACGTCACGGCCAGGCAGCATCAACGCCAGACCGGTTGGTCTCCAGTGACGCTGATGGCCCGAGTCGATCCAATTGTGGCCAGTCCGCCGACAAGGGAGGCAACTCAGCGAACCAAGTTGGTTCGCGTACGTCACCTACCAGCGCGAGTTGACGAGTCCCTGGCCGCCCGAACTCGGTGCTCCCGTGTAGTTCCCTATGGTCGCTGCGGCTCAGTGCAATCGGCGGCACGCTGGCGACGAGTCGGGTCGCCTCATCTGCTCAAAACGCTTGAAGTTACTTTGTTGTTGCTGTACAGTTAACTCAAAGTAACTGTGGAGAAATTCATGACCATCAGCATCATGGTGCCCGTCTCGCTCTCAAAGGGCCTCCTCCAGCGGGTTCAGTCCAAGTCAGACATGCCGGCGTTGGAGGGCCTCGAAGGCATCCTCATCCGCATCCTTGACGAGCACGACAAGGCGTACCCGAATCAGACCAAGCATGTCGTCCTGACCGTGCCACCGACCAAGGCGCCGACGCACTTTACGAGCCAGCGCGGATTCGAGTTGCCGATCGGGTTGGAGCTGTTCGCCGACTACAACGGCAAGCACTTGACCGCCAAGGTTACAACCAGCGGCATCGAATACAAAGGCAAAACGTATGAGGTAAGCCCATCCGCCTTCGCAGCCAAGAAGGACTGCGGCGCGACCGATACGGCCGCATCGACGAACGGTTGGAAGTTCTGGATGTACAAGGACAACGGTCGGTCCCTGTTCATCGACTCACTTCGTCCTCCCGTTGGGCGGAAGTAAGACACCCGACGACGAGAGAATTCAAACATGCTGACCGATGTCTTCTTCCGAAGGTACGAGAAGCGGCCTATGTTCGACGCCGTTGGTCAGCGTGAGAGCACGCTGTTCGTTCAGGCGTACCGCATCGTCAACGAGCAAATCTGGACGTACTACGGGTACGACAAGAAGGTTGACGAGTCCGTCAAGGCGATCTGGACGAGCATCCATGATCACTTGTCAATGGAGATCGGCGTAAAGGAGCTGTCACCGAAGTGGTACTCCTATCAAACAGAGTGGATGGGCAAGCCGATCACAAATAGCGGCTGGTGCAATATGAACTCTGTGGTCGAGCAGTGGCTGAATGTGAAGTTCGCGCCCGAGAAGATGGATGCGGACGCGTTCGTCAAGCGTCGACTGAGCTTCATCGAGCTGGCCTTCCGCACGCGCGAAGAACAGGTGCGAGCCGCGAACGAAAAGCTACCGGGGGTGCTGCAGCAGGCCGCGATTCAAGACCACTTGGCGAAGATGAAGACGACCGGCATCCGCCTTCCTGGCTCGCGTGTCGACGGTGTGAAGGCAGCCAACGAATCCCTGAACGCGGCGTTCCAGGCGAACGTGCATGAGCTGAACCAGCGCTTCAAGCAGGCCGGCATGCCGCTGCACTATCACAACGGTTTCATCCAGATCGCGCAGGACGAGCAGGTGCAGGCGCAGATCGAGCAGCCGTTCTGGAATCTCGTCAAGGATCCACAGTGGAAGAACGTCAGCATCGACATGGCCGAAGCGATTGACCTCCGCGATACCGGTGGCCGTGACCCGTCGTTCTACGCTGCCAAGGCGCTTGAGAGCACGATCAAGATCATCTGCACGATCAAGGGGTGGGAGAAGGGGAACGAGAAGGGCGTGTCCGATTACCTAAACCACCTTGAGAGCAAGGCGAACGGCGCCTTCATCGAAGGCTGGGAGCGGCAGTCTATGCAGCGCTTCTACAGCGATGTGCGGAACGATCTCGGACATGGTCCCGGCTCCAAGGACATGCCGAACTTCACCCCGCAGCAGATCGATCAGACCATCGACTTCTGCATGTCGTGGGTCAAGAGCTTGATCATGCGTCTCTAGCCCCTGACGAGAGAGCAGGACCATGCTAGCCAACAGTATCGCGACCTCCAATGTCATGGGAAGTTCGAGCGGGAGGCTGCAGTCGTCGTGTGTAGCCAGCCCCAAGCCTGGGACCGCTCCTCATCAATGGTGTCGACGAAGGGCTGCTTGCTGAGGTGAAGCCGCCGGCCAGTGTGCCGCGCCATGAAGGCAACTCCCGGTCCCCACCGTAATCGACCGGCGAAATTCGAGTCGCCGCAGCCAGTCTGAAGCTGCAATTCGTGCCGCTTAGCCCGAGGAAGCTAGATACCGCTGCCGTGCCGCCACATCAGCGACGAAGCGGCCGAAAGCATCGAGCAGCGGCGCGGCGTCGAAGGACGGGCCCTCCTGCATCGCCAGCGCCTGCACGGTGGCTTCCAGCGTCGAGACCTGGTCGGCGCGCCGCGCCGCGCGGATGGCGCGGTACCGCGTTGGCGCCGGAGCCTCCAGCGAAAGTCGCGGTAGCGCCGCCAGGGCCGGGTGCTCCAGAAGCATCCGCAGGCTCTTGCGCCACGTCGCGTCGATGACCACCAGCCGCAGCGGCGCGCCCACCGTCGTTGCCGGAGCCGGCGCGGGCGCGGCGGGCACGTCCGGGTAGAGCAGCTGCGTCTCGCGCCCTGGGCGGTGCAGCAGCGCCGCCAGCGCATCGGGCTCGAAGCGCTCGCCGACCACCACCTCGCAGTGCGTCAGAGACAGGCGCAGCAGCGCCACGCTGTTCTTCGCCTGGCGCTGTTCCTGCGGGTGCTGCAGCACGAGCACCTCGGTGAGGTGGGCGGTCGGCCGCACCAGCGCGCACAGGCAGGTGGCCTGCGGGCGCAGGCAGCGCGGGCAAGCCGTGCGGCGGAGAGTGGATGGTGGAGCAACAACGTTCACGCGGTCATGGTCGCACGCCTGTTCGCGCGATACGTCCTGGTCGGCACCGCGTCTGTCAGGACACGCGGTTGCTCGCTGCCGCTCCCGATGCAGCCGAACATCATCCATTCCTGCACGCGTTGTTACAGCGCCCCGCCCGAGCGTTTGTGTCGAATTTGAGTAGCCTCCGTCGTCGTACCACCATCAACGACAACAACTCGGAGAGCCGCATGAAGAAAACCTGCCTGACCGCAACGGCGCTGCTGCTGGTGGCAATGGCCGCCAGCGCCGCACCCACCGCCTATGCAATCGACCCGACGCACACCTTCCCGAGCTTCGAGGCCGACCACATGGGCATCTCGGTGTGGCGTGGCAAGCTCAACAAGAGCAGCGGCAAGGTGCTGTATGACAAGGCCGCCGGCACCGGCAGCGTCGAGATCGTGACGGAGCTGGCCAGCATCGACTTCGGCATGGACGCGCTGGCCACCTGGGCGCGCGGCAAGGACTTCTTCGACGTGAAGAAGAACCCACGCGCGGTCTTCAAGGGCGCTCTGCAGTCGCCGGTCGACGGCGTGCCGACGCAGCTCGTGGGCGAGCTCACGTTGCACGGCGTGACGCGCCCCTTGACGCTCACGGTCCACTCGCTGAAGTGCACCCAGCACCCGATGCTCAAGCGCGACTACTGCGGCGCCGACGCCAGCGGCAGCTTCAACCGCGACGAATTTGGCCTGGACGCAGGCAAGGACTATGGTTTCAAGATGAACGTCGACCTGCGCATCCAGGTCGAAGCCATTGCACAGCCTTGATGCAGACAACAGCCCTCCCCACCCGCCTCAACAAGGAGACTCCCATGCTCGCCAAGAACACCATCTGCCTCTGGTACGACGGCACCGCCGAGGAGGCTGCGCGCTTCTACGCCGCCACCTTTCCGGACAGCGCGGTCGGCACTATCCTGCGCGCGCCGACCGACTATCCCTCGGGCAAGAAAGGCGACGTGCTGACGGTCCAGTTCACCGTGCTGGGCATCCCCTGCCTCGGTCTCAACGGCGGGCCGACGTTCAAGCACAGCGAGGCCTTCTCGTTCCAGGTGGCCACCGACGACCAGGCCGAGACCGACCGCCTGTGGAATGCGATCGTCGGCAACGGCGGCCAGGAAAGCGAATGCGGCTGGTGCAAGGACAAGTGGGGCCTGTCGTGGCAGATCACGCCGCGCGCGCTCACGGACGCGATCACTGACGCCGACCCCCAGGCCGCTGCGCGGGCCTTCGAGGCGATGATGACGATGGGCAAGATCGACATCGCCACGATCGAGGCCGCGCGGCGCGGTTAGCGCGGCGCCGTCAGTCCGGCCCGGAACGACAAACGCCGCAGCACCCTCGGCGGGTGGTGCGGCGTGGTGGTGGCGAAACACCAGCGCCGTCGCGGCACCGGGTTGGCCGTGGTGCGGGCCTCAGTGCAGCGGCACGCCCGTCTTGGCCTGCACTTCCTCGCGCGTCACGCCGGCGGCCAGCTCCACGAGCTTCAGGCCCTGCGGCGTCACGTCCATCACCGCGAGGTCGGTGATGATGCGGTTGACCACGCCCACGCCCGTGAGCGGCAGCGTGCACTTCGGCAGCAACTTCAGGTCGGTCGTGCCGTCCTTCTTGGTCGCCACGTGCTCCATCAGCACGATCACGCGGCCCACGCCGGCCACCAGGTCCATCGCGCCGCCCATGCCCTTGACCATCTTGCCGGGGATCATCCAGTTGGCCAGGTCGCCGTGTTCGCTGACCTGCATCGCGCCGAGGATGCTGAGGTTGATCTTGCCGCCGCGAATCATCGCGAAGCTGTCATGCGAGCCGAAGATCGACGAGCCCGGGATCGTGGTCACCGTCTGCTTGCCGGCGTTGATCAGGTCGGCGTCGACCTCGTCCTCGGTCGGGAAAGGCCCGATGCCGAGCATGCCGTTCTCGCTCTGCAGCCAGACCTCGATGTCGGCGCGCACGTGGTTCGCCACCAGCGTGGGCAGGCCGATGCCGAGGTTCACGTAGTAGCCGTCCTGCAATTCCTTGGCGGCACGCGCCGCCATCTGGTCGTGGGTCCAGGCCATGTCAAGCCTCCTGCTGGGCCGTCCCGAAGGAGGCTTGCGTCCCCTCGGGGGACAGGAGCGTAGCGACGTAGGGGTGGTTCATCTCAGACTCCCGCCTTCTCGGTGATGGTGCGCTTCTCGATGCGTTTTTCCGGCGTGGCATTGAGCACGATGCGGTGCACGTAGATGCCCGGCAGGTGCACCGCGTCCGGATCGAAGCTGCCGGTCTCGACGATCTCCTCGACCTCGACGACCGTGAGCTTGCCGGCCATCGCGACGGCCGGGTTGAAGTTGCGCGCGGTGCGGCGGAACAGCAGGTTGCCGCTCTGGTCGGCCTTCCAGGCCTTGACCAGCGACACCTCGGGCAGCAGCGAACGCTCCATCACGTAGACCCCGCCGTCGAACTCGCGCGTCTCCTTGCCCTCGGCGACCAGCGTGCCGACGCCGGTCTTCGTGTAGAAGGCCGGGATGCCGGCGCCGCCGGCGCGCAGCTTTTCGGCCAGCGTGCCCTGCGGCGTGAATTCGAGCTCCAGCTCGCCGGCCAGGTACTGGCGCTCGAACTCCTTGTTCTCGCCGACGTAGCTCGAGATCATCTTCTTGATCTGCCGCGTGTCGAGCAGCTTGCCGAGGCCGAAGCCGTCGACGCCGGCGTTGTTCGAGATCACCGTCAGGTTCTTGACGCCGCTGTCGCGCAAGGCGTCGATCAGCGCCTCGGGGATGCCGCACAGCCCGAAGCCGCCGACGGCCAGCAGCTGACCGTCCTTGACGATGCCGTCGAGCGCGGCCTTCGCGCTCGGGTAGACCTTGTTCATGAAGCTCGCTCCTCGTCGCGCCGTCCGGCCGTCGCACAGACTGCCGTTCACACGGGTGACACCGCCGCATAGCGTACTACGTACCTGCATACGTAGAATCGCCTAAGCAATGACTAGCCCTGCCCGCGCGCCCCGCAAGCGCATCCCGAACCGCCGCGCCGCGCCCGACGAGCCGGCAGTCGACCACCGCAGCGCCTTCGAGCTGGCACCGGTCGGGCTGGTGCTGTCGCGCCACCGCATGATCGTCGATTGCAACCAGGTGGTCGCCGAGATCTTTCGCACGCCGCGCGAGGCGCTGATCGGCCAGTCCTTCGAAGTGCTCTACCCGAGCCGCGACGAGTTCGAGCGCACCGGCGCGCGCATCCTGCTCAAGCTCGACCGCCAGGGCCGCTACGCCGACGACCGCATCATGAAGCGCGAACCCGGCAACCCGCGCGGCGAGCTGTTCTGGTGCCATGTGATGGGCCGCGCGCTGAACCGCGACACGCCGCACGAAGCCGGCATCTGGAGCTTCGAGGACCTGTCCTCGCAGCGGCCGCTCACACCGGCCGGCCGCGCCGGACTCACCACCCGCGAGCGGGAAGTCGCGGCCCTGCTGATCGAAGGCCAGACCAGCAAGCAGATCGGCAAGGTGCTCGGCGTGAGCCACCGCACCGTCGACATCTACCGCGCGCGCCTGCTGCGCAAGTACGGCGCCGGCAGCACGCCGGAGCTGGTGAACAAGCTGGTGCGCGGCTGAGCGCGCGGGGCCGGCCCCACCCGTCGATGTCCCGGTGTCGACACACGCCGGTCACTGAACCGTCACACCGGCACAACCTGCGCGCCGTCCAATCCGCTGGCCGGCGTCTGCCGGCGCCCGCGTGCGCTCCGTGCCCTCCGGCTTCTACGCCCTCATCGCCGCGCAGTTCGTCTCGGGGCTCGCCGACAACGCACTGCTGATCGTCACCATCGCCCGCCTGGACGAGCTGGACGCGCCGCCATGGTGGGCACCGCTGCTCAAGCTCGGCTTCACGCTGGCCTTCGTGCTGCTCGCCCCCTTCGTCGGCGCGCTGGCCGACGCCTGGCCCAAGGCGCGGGTGATGCTCGCCAGCAATGGCCTGAAGGCGCTTGCCTGCGCCTTCATCCTGGCCGGCGGCAACCCGCTGCTCGCCTTCGCGCTGGCCGGCATCGGCGCGGCGGCCTATGCGCCCGCCAAGTACGGGCTGATCACGGAACTGCTGCCGGCCCGGCAGCTGGTGGCCGCCAACGGCTGGATCGAGGCGTGCACGGTCGGCGCCATCCTGCTCGGCACCGCACTCGGTGGCCTGCTGGTCAGCCCGCCGGCGCTGAGTGCCACGCAGTGGGCACCGCCGCTGCTGGCACTGGCCGGCGCCGGCGGCACGCGGCTGCTGCCGGCGCTGCTGGCGGTCTTGCTGCTGTTCGCGCTGGCGGCACTGCTCAACCTGTGCATCCCCGACAGCGGCGCGCGCTACCCGAGCGTGCCGCCGGGCCGGCTGCTGCGCCAGTTCTGCGCCGACAACCGCGCGCTGTGGAGCGACCCGCTGGGCCGCGTCTCGCTCGCGGTGACCACGCTGTTCTGGGGCGTCGGCGCGACGCTGCAGTTCGTCGTGCTGCGCTGGGCCGAGGAGTCGCTCGGGCTCGGCCTGCACCAGGCGGCGGGACTGCAGGCGGTCACGGCGCTGGGCCTGATCGCCGGCGCGGTCGCGGCCGGGCGCTGGCTGACGCTGCAATGCGCGACCCGGGTGCTGCCGCTGGGCATCGCGATGGGACTGCTGGTGCCGTGGATGACCGTGTTCGACCAGCCCGCCGCGGCCGGGCCGCTGCTGGCGGCGGTCGGCGCCCTGGCCGGCTTCTTCGTCGTGCCGATGAATGCGCTGCTGCAGCAGCGCGGCCACGCACTGCTGAGCGCCGGCCGCTCGATCGCGGTGCAGAACTTCAGCGAGAACCTGGGCGTGCTGGCGCTGCTGGCGCTCTATGCCGCACTCGCCGCGACCGATCTGCCGCTGCCGCTGCTGATCTGGGCCTTCGGCGCCTTCGTGGCGCTGGCGATGGCATCGATCACCACGCTGCACCGTCGCCAGACGCGCCGCGCCGCGCCACCCCCGAACGCGACACCGGAAAACGCATGAAACTGATGATCGTCACCGACGCCTGGGAGCCGCAGGTCAACGGCGTGGTGCGCACGCTCAAGATGACGCGGCGCGAACTGCACAAGCTCGGCCACGAGGTGGCATTGCTGTCGCCGCAGGGCTTTCGCAGCATGCCCTGCCCCAGCTACCCCGAGATCGAGCTGGCGCTGACCACGCGCGCCGGCGTCGCGCGGCGCATCGACGACTTCGCACCCGACTGCCTGCACATCGCCACCGAGGGGCCGCTCGGCTGGCTGGCGCGCTCGGTCGCCCGTTCGCGCGGCTGGCCGTTCACCACCGCGTACCACAGCCGCTTTCCCGAGTACCTGCACGCCCGCACGCGGCTGCCCACGGCGTGGAGCTACGCGCTGCTCAGGCGCTTCCACAACGCCGGGCTGGGCACGCTGACACCGACGCCGGCCATCGTCGACGACTTGCGCGCCCGCGGCTTCCACCATGCGCGCTGGTGGTCGCGCGGTGTCGATCTGAGCCTGTTCAGCGCCGATGGCGATCGCCTGCCGCGACCGACCGGGCCGGTGTTCCTGTACGTCGGCCGCATTGCCATCGAGAAGCAGGTCGACGCCTTCCTCAAACTCGACCTGCCGGGCGAAAAATGGATCGCCGGCGAAGGCCCCGAGCGCACACGCCTCATGTCGCGCTACCCCGGCGTGCGCTGGTTCGGCGTGCTCGACGGGCCCGCCCTGGCAACGCTCTACCGCACGGCCGACGTGATGGTGTTTCCCAGCCTCACCGACACCTTCGGCCTGGTGATGGCCGAGGCCATGGCCTGCGGCACGCCGGTCGCCGCCTTCCCGGTGCCGGGGCCGATCGATGTGGTCGGGAACTCGCCGGGCGGCGTGCTGCACACCGACCTGCGCGAGGCCTGCCTGGCCGCGCTGCGGCTTCCGCGCGACGCGGTGCGCCACCACGGCGAGCAGTATTCGTGGGCGCGCGCGACGCAGCAGTTCGTCGCGGCGCTGCGACCGATCCGCGGCGGCACGGCCGGGTCGGCAGCCGTGGCCCTCGGCTGAGGACCGCGCCCGCCGGCGCGCCAAGGCAGCGGCCCGGCGCCCTTCGGGTCGGGCGCGCAGCCGATCGCCTCGAGCCGGTCGATGTGCACTCGGGGCTCCGGGCGTCGATACGGCACCGAAGTGCCGCTCACCCGAACACGGGGAAGGGCTCGAACGGCCCACGCAGCAAGGCCTGCGTGTCCGGGCTGCCGAGCCAGCCGCTCATCACGGTGGCATAGCCGCGGCGGAAGTCGGTGGTGTGCAGCAGGTTGTCGTCGGGCGTGCGCTCGGCCAGGCTGACCGGCTGGCCGTACTGCCCGCCCTTGACCGGCTTGCCGACGATGAACATCGGCCCGGCGGTGCCGTGGTCGGTGCCGAGGCTGGTGTTCTCGGGCACGCGCCGGCCGAACTCCGAGAACGCCATCAGCACCACGTCGTCGGCACGGCCGATGCGCTCCATGTCGCGCATGAAGCCCAGCACGCCGTCGGACACGTAGGTCAGCAGCCGCTGGTGCAGGTCGGCCTGGTGCACATGGGTGTCGAAGGCATTGTTGCGGTAGGCCACGTAGTACAGGCGCGTCGGCAGGCCGGCGTCGATCAGCGCCGCGACCTTCGGCAGGTCGACCGGCAGGATGCCGTAGTCGACCGGCGTCGAGTACTTCGAGCAGGCCTGGCGCACCAGCTCGGAGGCATCGCGCGCGCCGCGGGCGATCTCGCGCAGGTAGCGGCGGTTGCCGCTCTCTGCAGCGTCGCCGTCGTCGACCCGGTCGATCAGGCCGCGCTGTTCGAAGAAGCCCTCGCGGACGAACTTCCCGGGATCGTCGAACACCACCGGCGTGTGGCGCCGGCTGCGCACCGCGAGCGACTGCGTCGAATCGATGTTGACGATGAAATTGCTGGCGCCGTCGGGCCGCATCGCGTCGGCCAGGCGGCCGACCCAGCCGTATTCCTCGCCGCTGTTGGGCGCGGCGGTGTGCCAGTAGGCCATCGACGCGAAGTGCGAGAAGTTCGGCTTGTCGTAGCCGCAGCCGTGCACGATGGCGAGCCGGCCGTCCTTGTAGAGGCGCTCGAAGCCCGCCAGGCCGGGGTTGAAGCCGTGGTGGTCGTCGATCCGCCGCAGCCGCTTGGCCGGGATGCCGAGGGTCGGCCGCAGCCGGTAGTAGGTGTCGTCGGCATAGGGCACGACGGTGTTCAGGCCGTCGTTGCCGCCCGACATTTCCAGCACCACCAGGATGCGGTTGTCGCGCGCCGGTGCCGCGGCCCGCGCGATCCCGCCGAACGGTGCCGGCACGGCGAGGCTGCCGAGGCCGGCCCGCAGCAGGGCGCGACGCGTGAGCGCGGGCGTGGGAGATGACGGGGTCATTGCAGGTCCTTCATCCGAGCTGGTAGTCGGGGCTGGCGAGCATCAGGTGCAGCAGCATGCGCAGGCCGTCCTCCATGTAGGTCGCGGCGCGTGCGATCCGGTCGGTGCCCAGCTCGCGCGTCAGGAAATCCGTCCAGGCACTGCGCTGCGAGGCACTGACGGGCGTGCTCAGGAAGCGTCGGGCGAGCACATCGACCGCATCGGCCGTGGTCTGGCCGCCGCTCGCGACGACGATGCCGGACAGGTCGACGCGGGCCATCGTTCGCGGAATCGGCTTCACCACCTCGACCGCCTTCTGCCAGCCGCGGTAGCTGCCGTAGCGGGTGTTGAACTCCTCGTCGCGGTCGCTCATGCGGTTCGACATCGCCATCGCGTCGCCGCCTGCCATGTCCTTGCCTTCGGGGACCGTCGCGGCGGTGATGTCGAGCCCGCGCGAGATCCGTTCATGCACCGCGCGGACCTCCAGGCCGGTGGCCAGGGTCGGAAAGCGATCGGTGGGCAGCGCGGTGAAGTCGGGGAACAGCACGTCGCGCGCGAAGTTGCCGCGCTCCATCAGCAGCCCGGGCGTGATCCAGCTTCGCCCGTAGGCCCAGCCCGCGACGGTGGGCGGGTACAGCAGGTGCTGGCCGAGCGCACCCGTCACGTCGTTGAAGTCGGGCACGCCCGGCACTTCGGTGAGGCCGAGCTTGCGGTAGGTCGACACCACCAGCTCCACCGGACTCTTGATGCGGTTGCCCACCACGTCGGGGCCGTAGAAGTCGCGCGACAGGAAGATCGTCTCGAGCAGCGGCGCGATCTCGTAGTGGTTGTCGCGCAGCACGGCGCCGAGCTGCCGGCGCAACTGCGGCGTGATCTCGTCGCGGGCCATGAAGCGGTAGATGCGGCCCGCCAGGTACTCGGCCGTCACCGGCTGGGCGAGGACGATGTCGATCACTTGCACGCCATCGAAGCGGCCGCGCCGGCCGAGCACTTCCTTTTCACCGTCGTCGTGCTTCGCGTCGTCGATGACGAAGCGCAGGTCCCGGGAGTTCCAGCCGGTGAAGGCACGTGCCGCCTCGCGGATGTCGCGCTCGCTGTAGTTGCCCACCCCCATGGTGAACATCTCCATGATCTCGCGCGCGAAGTTCTCGTTCGGCGCGCCCTTCACGTTCACGCCGGCGTCGAGGAAGGCCAGCATCGCCGGGCCTTGCGCCACGCCGATCATCAGGTCGCGGAAGTTGCCGAGCCCGCGCGCCTCGAACAGCTCGAGCTGCTGCAGCATCTTGCGCGCGTCGCGCACCTTGTCCTCGTGGGTGGCGAAGTGGCCGTGCCAGAACAGCGCCATCTTCTCTTCCAGCGGCCGGTGCGTGAGCAGCATGCGGTTGGCCCACCAGTAGGCGACGCGGTGCGTCTCCAGGCGGCTGGCGCGCAGCCAGTAGAAGAACTTGTTGACGACCGGCTGCAGGCGCCGGTTGCCTTCGGGCTTGACCGCCACGCCGAGTGCTTCACCGTGCTGCTGCGCCGCCTCGGTCGTTGCCGGCCGGCTCGCGGGAAAGGGTTCGAGGCCGGCCTCGTGGATGCCCGACGCATCGAACGGCGGCAGGTGGCTGTTGTCGACGGCCTGTGGCCGCACCAGTGTTGCCACCGCCTGCTGTGGCGTCATCGCCGCGAAGCGCGCGATTTCCTCGGGCGTGGCCCCGAAGCCGGCCCGTTCGAGCAGGTGGGCCGCGCGCTGCGCATTCCACTGCTCCGCGGTGATCGGCCGCAGGTCACCGCTCCAGGCCGTCGGGCCCGCGCCGGGCGCGGCGGCCAGTGCGGTGCCGCAGGCCAGCACGGCGGCGGGCAGGCAGTGCCGCAGGAGAATGTGCCATCGAACTTGCAAGCGCCGCGTGGACATGATCAGGGTCGGTTCGCACCGGTCTCGCCCTCTCGGGACGGTGCGGAATTGTCGACCACGAAGCCCGGCAAGTGCACGCTCGCGGCGCGGCGCGGGCAAGCTGCCCGGCCCCCGGCGCAATGCCGCCCGCAGCCCCCTCAGGACAGGTCGATGCCAAGCTCCGCGGCGAGCCGCTGCAGCTGCGCGCGCAGCAGCACCACCTCGGTCTGCAGGCGGTGCTGGTTCGCCCGCAGCGCATGGATCTCGCCGAGGGTCACGACGTCCTCGGGCGCCGCCGACGCCGCCGCGCCGGCCGGCTCCGGCGCGCCGCCCAGCAGATGCGCCCAGCGCACTTCGCGCGAGCCCGGTGCGCGCGGCAGCTTCGCGACCAGCGGTGGTTCGCGCTGCACCAGCTCGTCGAGGAAGCCCTCCACCGACGAGATGTCCGCGAAGCGGTGCAGCCGCTCGGTGTTGGCACGCAGCTCGGCCGCGGTCTGCGGCCCGCGCAGCATCAGCAGCGCGACGATCGCCGCCGACTGGCTCGGCACGCCCAGCACGCGCTGCAGGTTGTGCTCGTAGCGCGCAACGCGGCTGCCACTGACCTCGATCACCAGGCTCAGGCGCTTGAGCTCGTCAACCGCCGCCAGCACCTCGCTCTCGGTCGCGTTCATCACCGGCTCGCGCGCCGTCTTCTGGTTGCAGCCCAGCAGCAGCGCGTTCAGGCTCAGCGGGTAGCTGTCGGCCACCGTGTGCTGCTTCTCGACCAGCACCGCGATCACCCGCTGCTCGATCAGTGACAGCACGCGCAGCGCAGCGCGCACGGGGCGCCGGCCATCGGCGCCCGGGCCCTGCGGCGCGGTGGACTCAGACCCCGAAGCCATCGTCCGCCTGCAGCACGGCGCCATTGATGAAATGGCTCTCGTTGGCACACAGCATCAGCAGCGCGGTGTCCAGGTCCTTGGGCCGGCCGATGCGCTTGCGCGGCATCATCTCCACCAGCTTCCTGCCCTGCTCCGTGCCCCAGTGGTGGCGGTTGATCTCGGTGTCGATGTAGCCCGGGCACAGCGCGTTGACGTTGATCCCGAAGCGGCCCCACTCGAGCGCCATCGCGCGCGTCATGTGCACCACCGCGGCCTTGCTCATGCAGTACACGCCGATCTGCCCGAGCACCTTCAGGCCGCCCACCGACGCGATGTTGACGATGCGCCCGCCGGTGAAGGTGCCGGGCGCCGAGCCCTTGGCACGCGCGATCATGCGCTTGCCGACCTCCTGCGCGACGAAGAAGGCGCCGCGCGTGTTGGTGTCCATCACGTAGTCGTAGTCCTCGGGCGTCACGTCGATCAGTCGCTGCGTCGTGCTGACGCCGGAATTGTTGACCAGGATGTCGATTGCGCCGCATTCGGTCTCGGCATGCGCGACCGCCGAGCAGATGCTGTCGCGGTCGGTCACGTCGACACCGACGACATGGGCGTCGCCGCCCAGGCCCTCGATCTCCGCGCGCAGGGTCTTCAGCCGCTCGACACGGCGCCCGGCCAGCACCACGGCCGCGCCGGCACCGGCCAACGTCAGCGCGAACTGGGCGCCCAGTCCGCCGGAAGCGCCTGTCACCAGGGCAACGCGGCCCGACAAGTCGATGGTATGGCTCATGGTGGATCTCCGTTCGGCACTGTTCTCTGCCGGCCAAGATAGCACGCACGCGCGGCAGCGCCGTCGCTTGCATGACTCGCCCCCGCATCCGGTCGCGCGGCGCCTGCGTATGCGTCTCCTGCAGGGCCCGTCACCGCACTCCCAGGTGGTTCGAGCCTTGCCCCGCCCCCACCGCAACCCGAGGAGACAGCATGCTTACCTTGACCCCCCCGCGCACCGGCGGCAACCGGCGGCTCCTGGCCGTGGCCTGCGCGCTGGCCGCTGCCGGCAGCGCCGCCCTGGCCTCGAGCCATCGCGAAGCGCCGTTCATCACGACCGTGCCGAAGGTCGATGCGACGGACTTCTACATGTTCCGCAGTTACGAGACCGGCCGCGAGAACTACGTGACGCTGATCGCCAACTACCTGCCGCTGCAGGATGCCTACGGCGGCCCGAACTACTTCAAGATGGATCCGAACGCGCTGTACGAGATCCACATCGACAACAACGGCGACGCCAAGGAAGACCTCACCTTCCAGTTCCGCTTCCAGAACGCGCTGAAGGACGTCAAGGTCCCGGTGGGCGACAAGATGGTGTCGATCCCGCTGACGCAGGCCGGCGTCGTCGCCAACGTCAAGGACGCCAACCTGAACGTGGCCGAGACCTTCACGGTCGCCCTCGTGCGCGGCGACCGCCGCTCCGGCAGCCGCGCCTCGCTCACCAACGCGACCGGCGGCAGCGCCACCTTCGACAAGCCGGTCGACAACATCGGCGTCAAGACGATTGCCGACTACCCGGCCTACGCCGCCAAGCACGTCTACGGCGTCAACATCCCCGGCTGCAGCGTGCCCGGCAAGGTTTTCGTCGGTCAGCGCAAGGATCCGTTCGCGGTCAACCTCGGCACGATCTTCGACCTGGTCAATGCGCCGGCGAGCTTCATCACGAACCCGGCCAACATCAATGCCGCACCCAACACCATCGACGACAAGAACATCACCACGCTGGCGCTCGAAGTGCACAAGGACTGCCTGACCGCCGGCAGCGACCCGGTGATCGGCGGCTGGACCACCGCCAGCCTGCGCCAGGGCCAGTTGCTGTCGGGCGCGCCGAAGGCCGGCTACCAGACCGCCTCGCTGAACGCCGGGCCGTGGGTGCAGGTCTCGCGCCTGGGCATGCCGCTGGTCAACGAGGTCGTGATCGGCCTGAAGGACAAGGACAAGTTCAACGCCTCCAAGCCGCAGAACGACACGCAGTTCCTCGACTACGTGACCCACCCGACGCTGCCGGTGCTGCTCGGCGTGGTGCTCGCCGGCGGCAATGCCGCCGCGCTGGCGCCGACCAACCTGCCGCGCACCGACCTGGCGACCGTGTTCCTGACCGGCATCGCCGGCGTGAACAAGCCCACCACCGTGACGCCGGCCGAGATGCTGCGCCTGAACACGGCCATCGCGCCGGTGCCGCGCGCCCAGCAGAACCGGCTCGGCGTGGCCGGCGAGGTGCTGCGGGTCGGCGGGCCGCAGAACCTGTCGGCGGCGGTCGACCTGGCGGGCTACCCGAACGGCCGGCGGCCGAACGACGACGTGGTCGACATCTCGCTCGTCGCGGTGCTGGGCGGGCTGTGCGTGATCAACGGCGATGGCAACGCGCTGGGTCTCAACAGCGTGCCGGGCGTCCCGAGCCTCACGTCGCAGTGCAAGCCCGCCAGCGTGCCGCTCGGCGCGACCTCGGCCGCCGTGCACGACGCCGTCGACCAGGCCACCGTGCCGCTGCTGAACGTCTTCCCCTACCTGGCCACGCCGATCGGCGGCACCAGCAACTGAAACCCGAGGAGCATCCCATGAGAAGCGAACGTGTGCGTGCCGCGCTCCTCGCCGCCGCCGCCGGCGCCCTGCTGGCGGCTTGCGGCGGAGGCGGTGGTGACGCGGTGCAAGACAACAGCGTGGCGCCGGGCAGCGCGAGCGCCAGCAACCAGGGCTTCATCGACTACATCGCCAGCCTGGCGAGCCGCATGCTGGACGACAGCGAACCGGTCGACGTGAGCGCGCTCACGCTGCCGACCGACAACGTCGACCACCGCGAGCCCTCGGCCACCTCGATCGACGAGTGAGCCGCCGGCCCTCGTGAGACGACCCGCCCGCCGCTGCAGGAACCCGAGGGCGCATGCAGCGGCGGGCGGTCCCTCGTTCATCAGACAACTTGCTCCACCCCCACTGCGCCCGCCATGACCGCCCTCCGCTTCCTTCGGTGCCTGCAGGCCGGATGGCTGCTGCTCGGACTCTCGGCCCAGGCCACCGCGTTGAAGCCGGCCGGCGACAACGAGATCGTCGAGACCCTGCCGACGCTCGGCGCCTACGTGAGCGAGCAGCGCGCGCTGCGCCGCCAGCTCTCGGCGCAGCCGCGCGACGCCGGCACCGCGCTCGCCTTGTCGCGCAGCCTGCTGGAGCGCGCCCGCCACGACGGTGACGCGCGACTCGCCGGCCAGGCCCTCGGTGCGCTGCGCGCCTGGGACGACGACGCCGAGCCGCCCGCCGAGATCCGCCTGCAGCGCGCCACCCTGCGCCAGTACCTGCACGACTTCGACCGCGCAGCCGGCGAACTCGAAGCCCTGCTGCGCGGCACGCCGCGCCAGCCGCAGGCCCTGCTGACGCTGGCCACCGTGTACCGCGTGCAGGGCCGCTACGCCGACTCCGACACCGCCTGTGCCCACCTCCATGACGCCGGCCAGCCGCTGTACGCCCAGGCCTGCAGCGCCGAGAACCTGGCCCTGCGCGGCGACACGGACGCGGCGCGGCGCCGGCTCGAACAACTCCTCGCCGCCCAGCCCGGCAATCCGGGCTGGCTGTCATGGATCCGCACCACGCTCGGCGAACTCGAAACGCGCGCCGGCCGGCCGCAGGCCGCGATCCTGCAGTTCCGCGCCGCCTTGGAGGCCCAGGCCGACGACAGCTACGCTCGGATCGCGCTGGTCGACGTGCTGATCGACGCGCAGCGCTGGGCCGAGGCCGGCGCCCTGCTCGGCGCCGACGCCAGCGAGGCCGCGATGCTGCGCCGCGCGATCGTCGCACAGGCCCTGCACACGGGCGAGGCCGCCGCGCTGCGGCGCACGGTCGCCGAGCGCTATGCCCAGGCCGGGCTGCGGCCCGAGGCCGTGGCCGTGCATGCCCGCGAGCGCGCCCGCTTCGCGCTCGAGGTCGAGGGCGCGCCGCAACAGGCCCTGGCGCTGGCCCGCCTGAACCTGCAGTCGCAGCGCGAGGCGATCGACTTCGTCGTGATGCACCGGGCCGCACGGGCCGCCGGCGATGCCGGCGCACAGGCCGAAGTCGCCGCACTGGCCCGGCGCATCGGCCTGCGTGACCTGCGACTGGAGCTGCCGGCCGGGAGCCCGTCATGAAGGGCGCACCGCTGCGCGCGGTTCGCGCCGTGCTGGCACTGCTGGCCCTGCTCGCACTGCCCTTCGCCGCCGCCGCCCACCAGGCCAGCGACGCCTACCTGCGCGCCGGCGTCGACGCCGACGGCCGGCTCGCACTGCAGGTCGACGTGGCGCTGCGCGACCTCGACACCGTGCTCGAACTCGACGCGAATGCCGACGGCAAGCTGAGCTGGGGCGAAGTGCGCCCGCGAGAGGCCGACATCGCCGGTCACGTGGCGGACCGCCTGCGCTTCGACGACGGCCGCTGCCGCCTGCGTGCACTGCCGGGCCTGACGCTGGACCGCAAGGCCGACGGCGTGTACGCAGTGCTGCACTACGCCAGCGATTGCGCCGCGGCGAGCGCGCCCGCGCTGGCCTACGGCCTGTTCCGCGACACCGACCCGACGCACCGCGGCCTGCTGGTCGTCCTCGATGCACAGGGGCAGCCCAGCGGGCCGCTGCGCAGCCTGACGCCGGGCGCCACGCCGCTGCGGCTGACGCTCGCGGCGGCTGCAGGCGCAGCGACCGGCACGCCCGCCGAAGCGCCGCCGTCGCCGGGCTTCTTCGGCGAAGGCCTGCACCACATCCTGATCGGCGCGGACCATGTGCTGTTCCTGGTCTGCCTGCTGCTGCCACTGGTGCTGGGATCCGATGCGCGGCCGGGCGACTGGCGACGGCGCCTGTGGCCGCTGGTGGGGCTGGTCACCGCGTTCACGGTGGGCCACTCGGTCACGCTGGGCCTGGCGTCGCTGCGGGTGCTGAGCGTGCCGCCGCGCGTGATCGAGCCGCTGATCGCGGTGACCATCGCGCTCACGGCGCTCGACAACATCCGGCCGTTTCTTGGCCGCCGCCGTGCCTTCGCGGCCTGCGCGTTCGGCCTGATCCACGGCTTCGGTTTCGCCGGTCCGCTGATCGAGCTGCAGCTCGCCCCGTGGGCCATGGCCGGCGCGCTGCTGCAGTTCAACCTGGGGGTCGAGGCCGGCCAGCTCATCGTGGTTGGCGCGGCGACGCTGTTGCTCTGGCCACTGCGCCAGCAGGCGAACTCCGGCACGTGGCTGCGCACCGGCTCGGCATTTGCCGGCATGGTGGCCATGGTGTGGCTGGCGGAGCGCCTGTTCGACTTCAAGCTGCTGCCGCTGTAGCCGCCGCCGAGCGGCCTCGATTGCAGGCTCCGCACCGAATAGAACGACCGTTCGTTTTCATCGCTCCGCGGCTTAGAATCCGCGCGACCTTCGGAGGCCTTCCGAAGCGATGAACAGGAACGAGACATGACCCCGCAAGCCCTCCTCGACCAGTACGGCCCGCGCGAGGCGATGGCCTGCGACGTGGTGGTGGTGGGGGCGGGCCCCGGGGGCCTGGCCACGGCGATCCGCCTGAAGCAGCTCGCTGCCGAGCGCGGCCAGGAGGTCTCGGTCGTCGTGCTCGAGAAGGGCTCCGAGCCCGGCGCCCACATCCTGTCGGGCGCGGTGATGGACCCGCGCGCGCTCACCGAACTGTTCCCCGACTGGCAGGAACGCGGCGCGCCGCTGAACCAGCCCGTCAGCGGCGACGACGTGCTATTCCTCAGCGAGACCGGCGCCACCCGCACCCCCGACTGGCTGGTGCCCGAGTGCTTCCACAACCAGGGCAACCACGTCATCAGCCTGGGCGCCGTCACCCAGTGGCTGGCCCGGCAGGCCGAGGCGCTGGGCGTGGAGATCTTCCCCGGCTTCGCCGCCGCCGAAGTGCTGTACGACGAAGCCGGCGCGGTGCGCGGTGTGGCCACCGGCAACCTCGGCATCGGCAAGGACGGCGCACCGACCGAGAACTTCCAGCTCGGCATGGAACTGACCGCCAAATACACCGTGTTCGCCGAAGGCGCCCGCGGCCACCTGGGCCGCCAGCTCATCGCCAGGTACCGGCTCGACGCCGGCAAGGACCCGCAGAGCTACGCGCTCGGCGTCAAGGAGCTGTGGGAGATCGACCCGAAGCAGCACCGCCCCGGCCACGTGGTGCACACCGCCGGCTGGCCGATGGACAGCCAGACCTACGGCGGCGGCTTCCTCTACCACCTGGAAGGCAACAAGGTGACGCTCGGCTTCGTCACCGGGCTGGACTACCGGAACCCCTGGCTCAGCCCCTTCGAGGAGATGCAGCGCTGGAAGACCCACCCGGCGATCCGTGCAGTGCTCGAAGGCGGCAAGCGCCTGGGCTACGGTGCACGCGCCATCACCGCCGGCGGCATCCTCAGCCTGCCCAAGCTGGTGTTCCCCGGCGGCGCACTGGTGGGCTGCGAGGCCGGCACGCTGAACGCCGCACGCATCAAGGGCAGCCACGCGGCGATCAAGACCGGCATGCTGTGCGCCGAGGCGGTGGTCGAGGCGCTGAGCGCCGGGCGCCAGCACGACGAACTCGCGGCCTACCCGCAGGCTTTCGAGGCCAGTTGGCTGCACGCCGAGCTGCAGCGCTCGAAGAACTTCAAACAGTGGTTCAAGAAGGGCAACACGGTCGGCGCGCTGATGACCGGCATCGAGCAGTGGCTGCTGCCCAAGCTGGGGATGCAGAGCCCGCCGTGGACGATCCATCGCACCGAGGCCGACCACGAGCGGCTCGAGCCGGCCGACCAGTGCAAGCCCATCACCTACCCCAAACCGGACGGCAAGCTCACCTTCGACCGGCTCAGCTCGGTATTCATCAGCAACACCAACCACGAGGAGAACCAGCCGGCGCACCTGACGCTCAAGGACGCGGGCGTGCCGGTGGCTGTCAACCTGGCGACCTACGGCGGGCCGGAGAGCCGCTACTGTCCGGCCGGCGTCTACGAGTTCGTGAAGACCGAGGCCGGGGAAGACCGGCTGCAGATCAACGCGCAGAACTGCGTGCACTGCAAGACCTGCGACATCAAGGACCCGACGCAGAACATCGTCTGGGTCACGCCGGAGGGCGGCGGGGGACCGAACTACGCGGGGATGTAGAAGACAGCGGCGATCGTGACAGCCGCCTGCAGGTACCGCGCGTTGCTGGCGAGGACGCCGGGCGAGCGGCTCCGCTCATGCCCGGCCGCTTGTATCGCGGCCGGGCGTTCAGCAGCCGACAGGCGCCTTCCGGCGCCTCTCGCGCGGCTTCACTCCCCCGGGTCGGCCTGGGGCCGACACCTCCTCCTCTACTTCGCTGCGCCGCTCACCCGACGCCCTCGCCAGCACTCACCGTCGCCGCTTGCACAGGCCGTCAAGACCCGCCGATCGCGGTGGTGGCAGCGCTGGGGTGGGTCGCTGTGTGGAGTGAAGTAGAGGAGGAGGGGTCGGCCGTCAGGCCGACACCGGGGGACATGAACGCAACACAGCGACCCGGCGCAGCGCCCCCGCCGACGCCTTTGAATGCAATGCCGTATCAGTCTCGCCCCCCCCACGGGATAGCCCTCCCCCAACCGCTCCACCCCCTCACTACATTCGATCCCGTTCCCCCGCGATCGACATGAGCACAGGGCCGGCACCCCGGCCCCGCCACGGCACAGCAGCACAGCAGGAGACCCCCATGCAGAATGACATCCGCCAGGCCGCCGACGCAGTTCTCGCCGCCACGGTCGGCCGCGCCGGCGGTGCGCCCGGCGTCGTCGCGATGGCGACCGACGCGCGAGGCAATTTCTACGAAGGCGCCGCGGGCCGCCGCGAGCTGGGCACGGACCCGCCGATGACGGCCGACACCGTGATGTGCCTGTTCTCGTGCACCAAGGCCCTCACCGGCGTGACCCTGATGCAGCTGGTCGAGGAAGGGCTGGTGAGCCTGGACGATCCCGCCAAGAAGCATGTCCCCGACATCGGAGCGATCCAGGTGCTCGACGGCTTCGATGCCAAGGGCGTTCCGAAGACGCGCGCGCCGCGCCGCGACATCACGGTCAACGACCTGATGCTGCACACCGCCGGCTTCGGCTACGAGTTCTTCAGCGCCGAGGATCTTGCCTACCGCCGCGCGAAGGGCATCCCGACCATCATCGCGAACTGCTACGACGCCATCAAGTCCGTGCTGCTGTTCGATCCCGGCGAGCGCTGGAACTACGGCGTCAACATCGACTGGATCGGCAAGGTGGTCGAGGCCGTGCGCGGCCGACGGCTCGGCGAGGTGATGGCTGAGCACCTGTTCATGCCGCTGGGCATGGCCGACACCGCCTTCGTGCTGACGCCCGCGATGCAGTCGCGGCGCGCGTCGCTGCACATGCGCGCGCCGGACGGCAAGTTGACGCCGGTGCCCGACCTGGTGCTGCCGCAGCCGCCCGAGATGGACATGGGCGGCCATGGCCTGTACGGCACGGCCGGCGACTACATGAAGTTCATCCGCATGCTGCTCAACGACGGCGCCGGCGCGAACGGCCGCGTGCTGCGCGCCGAGACCGTGCAGCGCATGTCGCGCAACGGACTCGGCGCCCTGAAGAGCGGCGGCTGGGTCACGTCGAACCCTTCGCTGTCGAACACCGGCGAGTTCTTCCCCGGGCTGTCGAAGTCCTGGGCCTACACCTTCATGGTCAACGACGAGGACGCGCCCACCGGCCGCCCGGCCGGCTCGCTGATGTGGGCCGGCCTGGGCAACCTCTACTACTGGATCGACCGCAAGAACGGCATCGGCGGCTTCTGGGGCACGCAGATCCTGCCGTTCCAGGACGTCGCGTCCTACCCGGGTTTCGTCGACTTCGAAAGCGCCGTCTACCGCTGCCTGAAGCGCTGAGCGCGCCTACTCGAAACGCGCGCTGATCCCCGTCGTCAGCAAGGTGTCGGTCTTCTTCAGGCCGACGCCCGGCTCGCTGTCGTGGCGCGAGGCGATGCCCACCGTGAGGCCCGGGGCCTCGGGTTGCAGACCCCGTGACGGCGCGGTTCTGCACAATCTCGTGCAACCATCCGCCACCACATGCCGACATCGCACCGACCTCACCCCCGTGGCCTGCCGCGCCCCCCTTGAGAACGAACCTGGCTGCATGAACGCCGACGACGCCCGCCAGGTCCTGCTCGTTCGCAGCTTCGAGGCCCCACCGACACCGCCCTGGACACCGGCCGACGCAGCCTGGGCGAGCGAGCAGGCCGCGCGTGCCGGCGGCGAACGGGCCGCGCCGGCGGCGCTGATCGCGCAACGGGCCCGCATCGCCATCACCCGGCTGACCGAGCGCGAGCCCGCCGTACGCACGGTGCTCGCGGCCACCGCCTGGCCGGCCTGGCTGGGCAATGTGCTCATGGTGCTGGCGCTGCTGGCCGGCATCGCGACCGATGCGATCGGGCCTTCCCAGCGCATCAACATCCTCGCGCCGCCGCTGCTCGCCCTGCTGGCCTGGAACCTCGTCGTCTACGCGGCACTCGCGCTGAGCGGCCTGCGCGCACAGCGCCGGGGCCCCGCGGCGCCGGCCGATCGCGGAGGGATCCGCCGCGCCCTGAACCGACTGGTCGAGCGCGCAGGCGCTGCCTCGCTGCGTCGCGCGTCGTCGCCGGCGCTGCGGCGCTTCGTGTCGGGCTGGGCCGAGGCCTCCGCGGCCTTGCACGGCGCCCGCATCGCCGCGCTGCTGCATGCCGCCGCGGCGGCGTTCGCGATCGGTGCGCTGGCTTCGCTCTACCTGCGCGGACTCGCGTTCGAATACCGCGCTGGCTGGGACAGCACCTTCCTGACGCCGCAGCACGTGCACCAGTTGCTGAGCCTGGTGCTCGCACCGGCCTCGGCCCTGGCGCAGCTGCCCCTGCCCGACGTGGCCCGGCTCGCGAGCCTGCGCTTCTCCGCCGGCCCGGGCGAGAACGCCGCGCGCTGGATCCATCTGCATGCGCTGACGATCGCGCTGGCGGTGCTGCTGCCGCGTGCCCTGCTCGCGCTGGCGGCCGCCTGGCGGGCGCGACGCCTGACGCAGCACTTCCCGCTGCGGCTGGACGAGCCTTACTACCAGCGCCTGCTGCCGGCGTGCGACGGCGAGCCTCGCCCCGTGCAGGTGCTGCCGTACAGCTACCAGTTGCCACCGGCACTGCAACCCGCGCTGGCCGCCGTGCTGGCGCGCGGGTTGGGTCCGCATGTGGCCTTGACCGTGAGCGAGCCGGTTCCGCTGGGCGGCGAGGACGAGCTCGCGGCGCTGCCGCAGCGCGCGCCGCGATCGACCGTCATCGCGCTGTTCGCACTGACCGCCACGCCCGAGCGCGAGAACCACGGCGCCTTCGTGCAAGCCCTCGCGGCGCGTGCCCCGGCCGGCCAGCGCCTCGCGGTGCTGGTCGACGAGTCGGGCTTTCGCGCACGCTTCGGCGACGCGGACGGCGCCACGCGGCGCGAGCAGCGGCGTGCGGCCTGGCGGCAGATGCTGGGTGAACTGGGGCAGGCGCCGGTCTTCGTCGACCTCGCGGCCCCCGACCTCGATGCGGTCGAAGCCGAACCGGGGCTGCGTGCATGAGCCCGGACACGGGCATCGCCACCGTTGCGCTGAGCCTCGTCTCGCACACCAACGTCGGCAAGACCACGCTGGCGCGCACCCTGCTGCGGCGCGACATCGGCGAGGTGCGCGACGAGGCGCACGTGACGCGCAGCGCCGAGCAGCACACGCTGATCGAATCGCCCGCCGGCGACCGGTTGCTGCTGTGGGACACCCCCGGCTTCGGCGACAGCGTGCGGCTCGCCAAGCGCCTCGCGCAGGCCGGCAACCCGATCGGCTGGTTCATGACCGAGGTCTGGGACCGCCTGCGCGACCGCGGCTTCTGGTCCAGCCAGCGCGCGGTGCGCAACGTGCTCGAGCAGGCCGACGCGGTGCTCTACCTCGTCAACGCCTCCGAATCGCCGCAGGACGCCGGCTACCTCGACGCGGAGCTGCGGGTGCTCGACCTGATCGGCAAGCCGGTGCTGGTGCTGCTCAACCAGCTGGGCCCTCCGCAGCCGCCGCAGGCCGAGGCCGCCGAGCTGCAGCGCTGGCGCGAGCACCTGCGCCCCTGCGCCTGCGTGCGCGAGGTGCTCGCGCTGGACGCCTTCGCGCGCTGCTGGGTGCAGGAGGGCCGGCTGCTGCGGGCCGTGGACAGCGTGCTGCCGGCGGCGCGGCGGGTCGCGCTCGATCGGCTGCGTGCCGCCTGGGACGCCCGCGGTCGCGCCACCTGGTCGGCCGCGATGGCGGTGCTGGCCGAACGGCTGGCGCGCGCGGCGCTGGACCGCGAACCGGTGGCCGAGGCCGGCTGGAGCGGCCGGCTGCGGCAAGTGGGCGCGGCCTTGGGCCTGCGCCGCGAGGACACGGCCACGCCGCGCGAGCTGGCGATGCAGGCGCTGGCCGCACGGCTGGGCGCCGACATCCGCACGTCGACCGATCGCCTGATCCGCCTGCACGGCCTGGACGGCCACGCGACCGATGCGGTGCTGACCCGCCTGGCCGAGCACTATGCGGTGCAGCAGCCGGTCAGCGAGGGCAAGGCCGCGGTGCTGGGCGGGCTGCTGACCGGCGCGCTGGCCGGCCTCAAGGCCGACATCGCCACCGGCGGGCTCACGCTCGGCGGCGGCCTGCTGGCCGGTGGCGTGCTCGGTGCACTGAGCGCCGCTGGCCTGGCGCGCGGCTACAACCTCGTGCGCGGCGTCGAGACGCCGTCGCTCGCCTGGACCGGCGAGGTGCTGAACGAGCTGACCCACTCGGCCCTGCTGGGCTACCTGGCCGTGGCCCACTACGGCCGCGGCCGCGGCGACTGGACCGCGGCCGAGCACCCCGACTTCTGGCACGACGCCGTGGCGCAGGTGCTGGCGCAGCGCGCCGACGCGTTCGAGGCGATCTGGTCGGCCCGCGGCAGCGCCGACGCCCTCGACGAGGCGCCGCAGCTCGCCGCGCAGTTGCAGCAGCTGCTGACGGACAGCAGCCGCGAGCTGCTGCAGCGGCTCTACCCGGGCGCCGGCGAGGCCCTTGAAGCCCCGACGGCGGGCTGAGACCGCAGCCCGAAGCAGCCCCCCGGCCCGAGCTGTGGCCTAATCCCCGGTTTACCTTTTCCTACCGGAGCCGACATGGGCAACCAGATCAAGACCGAAGCCGACCGCCGTGCCACCCCCCGCCCCGCCACGCCGACCGGCGTGGTGTTCACCCCCGGCCGTGGCCAGAAGGTCAGCCTGGAGCGCGGCTCGCACACCCGCAGCAAGAAGAACCCGGGCAAGCGCTCCAAGAAGGGCGGCTGATCCTGCGGGCACCGCGCGGTCGCGCCGACACCGGCCGGCGACCGCGGTGCCCGAGTTGAGCGCAGCCCGGCCCGGGCCTCGCACCGATGCTGCGAATCACCGAACTGCGCTTGCCGCTGAACCACGCCGAGGACGCGCTGCGTCCCGCAGTCGTGGCGCGCCTCGGCATCGCCGACGCCGAGTTGCTGGGCTTCACCGTCTTCAAGCGCAGCCACGACGCGCGCAAGAAGTCCGCCGTGGTGCTGATCTACACCATCGACTGCGAGCTGAGCGACGAGGCCGCGGTGCTGGCCCGGCTGGGCAGCGACCCGCACCTGCGGCCGGCGCCGGACACGCGCTACCGCTTCGTCGGCCATGCGCCGGCCGACTTCTACGGCGCGCGCCCCGCAGCCGGAGCGGGCGGCAGCAGCGAGCCCATCGGGCCGGCCCGGCCGCTGGTCATCGGCTTCGGCCCCTGCGGCATCTTCGCCGCGCTGGTCCTCGCGCAGATGGGCCTGCGCCCGATCGTGCTGGAACGGGGCAAGGCGGTGCGCGAACGCACACTGGACACCTGGGGACTGTGGCGCCGGGGCGTGCTCGACCCGGAGTCGAACGTGCAGTTCGGCGAGGGCGGCGCGGGCACCTTCTCGGACGGCAAGCTGTGGAGCCAGATCAGCGACCCGCGCCACCTCACGCGCAAGGTGCTGACCGAGTTCGTCAAGGCCGGCGCGCCCGAAGAGATCCTCTACGTCGCCAAGCCGCACATCGGCACCTTCCGGCTGGTCGGCATGGTCGAGAAGATGCGCGCCGACATCGAGGCCCTGGGCGGCGAGATCCGCTTCCGGCAGCGCGTGACCGATGTGCTGATCGAGGACGACCGCATCCGCGGCAGCGAGCGGAAAACACGCCACATCCGCGGCAGCGATGGGGAAACACGCCACATCCGCGGCGTGGTGCTGGCCTCCGGCGAGCAACTGCGTGCCGACCACGTGGTGCTGGCGCTCGGCCACAGCGCGCGCGACAGCTTCGAGATGCTGCAGCGGCGCGGCGTCTACATGGAGGCCAAGCCCTTCTCGATCGGCTACCGCGTCGAGCACCCGCAGAGCCTCATCGACCGCGCCCGCTTCGGCCCGAATGCCGGCCACCCCCTCCTCGGCGCGGCCGACTACAAGCTGGTCCACCACGCCGGCAACGGCCGCTCGGTCTACAGCTTCTGCATGTGCCCGGGTGGCACGGTGGTCGCCGCGACCTCGGAGCCCGGGCGCGTGGTGACCAACGGCATGAGCCAGTACTCGCGCAACGAACGCAATGCCAATGCGGGCATCGTCGTCGGCATCACGCCGCAGGACTACCGGCAGGACGGCGGGACCGAGGGTCCGGTGAACCCGCTCGACGGCATCGCCTTCCAGCGCTTCTGGGAATCACGCGCCTACGCGCTGGGCGGCGGCGACTACCAGGCGCCGGGCCAGCTGATCGGCGATTTCATCGCGGGGCGGCGCAGCAGCACGCTCGGCAGCGTGCTGCCCTCGTACCAGCCCGGCGTGCGCCTGACCGACCTGGCCGAACCCGGCAACGCCAGCCTGCCGGACTACGCGATCGCCGCGATCCGCGAGGCCCTGCCGGCCTTCGAGAAGCAGATCCGGGGCTTCTCGATGCCCGACGCGGTGCTCACCGGCGTGGAAACGCGCACCTCGTCGCCGCTGCGCATCACGCGCGGCAAGGACTTCCAGAGCCTGAACGTCGCCGGCCTCTACCCGGCCGGCGAGGGCGCAGGCTATGCGGGCGGCATCATGTCGGCCGGGGTCGACGGCATCGAGGTGGCCGAGGCGCTGGGCGCGCGGATGCTGGGGCTCGCCGCCTGACGAGCCGGGGGCGGCGGCGCTAGGCCTGCGGGCCCGGCTCGGCCGCCCACGCCGGGTTGCGCTTGTCGATGAAGGCCTGCACGCCTTCCAGCGCCGCCTCGTCCATCATGTTGCAGGCCATCGCCTGCCCGGCGATTTCGTAGGCGGACTCGACACCCGCCTCGACCTGCCGGTAGAACTGCGCCTTGCCGATCGCGATCGCGACACGCGGCTTGGCGACGATGCGCTGCACCAGCTGCTCCATCGCGGCGTCGAGCCCATCGGCCTCGGCCACGCGGTTGACGAGGCCGCGCGAGCGCGCTTCCTCGGCGTCGATGAAGTCTCCCGTGAGCAGCATTTCCATCGCCTGCTTGCGCGGCACGTTGCGCGACAGCGCCACGCTCGGCGTCGAGCAGAACAGCCCGAGATTGACGCCACTGACCGCGAAGCGCGCATCGCTGGCGGCCACCGCCAGGTCGCACATCGCCACCAGCTGGCAACCGGCTGCCGTGGCGATGCCCTGCACGCGCGCGATCACCGGCACCGGCAGGCGCTGCAGGCTCAGCATGACGCTGGTGCATTGCGCGAACAGCGCTTCGTAGTAGCCGAGCGAGGGCTCGGCGCGCATCTGCTTGAGGTCGTGGCCGGCGCAGAAGGCCTTGCCGGTGGCGGCCAGAACGACCACGCGCGCCGACCCGTCCTTCGCCACATCATCGAGCTCGACCTGCAGCGCGGCGAGCATGCCTTCGGACAACGCGTTGAAGGCCTGCGGGCGGTTCAGCGTCAGCGTGACGACGCCACGCGCGTCCTGCGCCTTCAGCACGAAGGGGGTATCGGTCTCTGCCATGAGGGCCCTCGCGCGCTCAGTCGATTGCGTCAGCGGACTTGGCCCGCTCGCGCAGCTGGAACTTCTGGATCTTGCCGGTCGACGTCTTGGGGATGGGCTCGAAGCGCACCGCCTTCGGCGCCTTGTAGCCGGCCAGCAACGACTTGCAGTGGGCGATCAGCTCCGCTGCGCTCACCTCGGCCCCGGGTTTGAGCTCCACGTAGGCGACCGGTGTCTCGCCCCACTTCGGGTCGGGCTTGGCGACCACCGCGCAGGCCATCACCGCCGGATGCCGGTAGAGCGCGTCCTCGACCTCGATCGAGCTGATGTTCTCGCCGCCGGAGATGATGATGTCCTTGCTGCGGTCCTTGATCTTCGCGTAGCGGTCCGGCTCCATCACCGCCAGGTCGCCGGTGTGGAACCAGCCGCCCGCGAAGGCGACCTCGCTGGCCTTGGGGTTCTTCAGGTAGCCCTTCATGACGATATTGCCGCGGAACATGATCTCGCCCATGGTCTCGCCGTCGGCCGGGGTTTCCCTCAGCGTCTCGGGGTCGAGCACCGTCATGCCCTCCTGCAGCGCATAGCGCGCGCCCTGGCGGCCGTTGAGCCGTGTCTGCTCGGACAGGGATTCGCCGGCCCAGCTGGCGCGCTTCACCGCGACCGACGCCGGGCCGTAGACCTCGGTCAGACCATAGACGTGGGTGATGTCGAAGCCGAGCTGGGCCATGCCCTCGATCATGGCCGCCGGCGGCGCCGCCCCGGCGACCATGCCGCGCACTTTCTGGGTGATGCCGGCGCGCAGCGCCTGCGGCGCAGCGATCAGCAGGTTGTGCACGATGGGTGCGGCGCAGTAGTGGTCGACGCCATGCTCGCGCATCGCGCCCAGGATGCTCGGTGCATCGACACGGCGCAGGCACACATGCGTGCCGCCCAGCATCGCCACGGTCCACGGGAAGCACCAGCCGTTGCAATGGAACATCGGCAGCGTCCAGAGGTAGGTCGGGAAGTGCGGCATGGTCCAGGTGACCGCATTGCTCACCGCGTTCAGGTAGGCGCCGCGGTGGTGGGTCACCACGCCCTTGGGGTCGCCGGTGGTGCCCGAGGTGTAGCTGACGGCGATCGCGTCCCATTCGTCCTGCGGGCCCGCCAGCCGCGCCAGTGGTGCGTGCGCGGCGAGCAGCGCCTCGTACTCGTGCGCACCGAGCCGCTCGCCCGGGCCGCTGTACTCGCTGTCGCAGACATCGATCACGACCGGCGCACGGCCGTGCTCGGTGCGCAGCAGCCGCAGCGCCTCGGCGAGGGTCGGCGCGAACTCGCGGTCGGTGATCAGCACCTGCGCTTCGCAGTGGTTCATCTGCCACGCCAGCAGCGGCGCGTCGAGTCGCGTGTTCAGCGTGTTCAGCACCGCATTGAGCGCCGGCACCGCGTAGTGCGCCTCCACCATCTCCGGGGTGTTGGGCAGCATCACGCTGACCGTGCTGCCGCGCGTCACCCCCAGCGAGCGCAGGGCCGCGGCGAGGCGGGCCGCACGCTCGCGGGTCTGTGCCCAGGTGTAGCGGCGCGCACCGTGCACCACCGCCGGCAGGTCGCCGAAGATCTCGGCGCTGCGTTCGACGAAGCTCACCGGCGAGAGGGCAACGAAGTTCGCCCCGTTCTTGTCCAGGTCCTGTTCGTAGATGCTGCTCATCGCTGTCTCCTCGTGCCGGCCGCCGGGCACCGTGGCAGCCCGGGATCCGCTCGTGTCGGCGGTCACTGCAGACTATCCCACAGCGCCGCCGGCATCGCAGCCGCGGCCCGGGCGGATCAGCCCGGCAGCGTGTCGGCCAGCGTCGAGTCCGAGAACGGCACGGTGCGCTCGGCATCGCGCCCCTGGGCCCAGTGCGTGATGTCCGCGGCCGGCATCGGCTTGGCGTACAGGAAGCCCTGCAGCTGGTCACAGCCCATGTCGACCAGCAGATCGCGTTGCGCGGTGTCCTCGACTCCTTCGGCCACCACGTTCATGCCCAGCGCGTGAGCCAGGCGGATCACCGCATCGACCACCGCGCGGGCATCGCTGCTCGTGGCGAGGTCGCGAATGAAACTGCGATCGATCTTCAGCTGGCGTGCCCGCAGCTGGCGCAGGTAGCTGAGGCTCGAGTAGCCGGTACCGAAGTCGTCGATCGACAGCTGCACCCCGATCGCCAGCAGGCCGTCGATCGCGCGCTGCGTGACGCGCGTGTCCTCCATCGCCACCGATTCGGTGATCTCGCAGATGAGCTGCACGGCCTCGATCTGGTACAGCGCCAGGGTGTCGGCGACCCGCTCGGCCAGATCGCTCTGCCTGAGCTGGTGCGATGACAGATTGATGGCCACCCGCATGTGCAGGCCCTCGTCGGCCCAGGCGCTCAGCTGGCGGCAGGACTCGTCGATCACCCAGGCGCCGAGGGTGTTGATCAGGCCGAAGCGCTCGGCCACCGGGATGAAGGCCACCGGGCTCACCATGCCGCGCGTCGGATGCCACCAGCGCGCCAGGGCTTCCACGCCGCGGATGCGGCCGGTGTGGGGATCGACCTTGGGCTGGTAGTGCAGTTGCAGCTCGCCGCGCTCCATCGCTCCGACCAGGTCGTTGTAGAGCGCCACCTGCTGGTCGGCCCCCTGGTTCATCGCCGACTCGTAGACCACGTAGGTGGAGCCGCCGCTGCGCTTGGCCTCGTACATCGCCGCGTCCGCATGGGCGATGAGCCGGTCGGCGGCGCCGGCGTCGGGGTAGATCGCCACGCCGATCGAGCACGACAGGTGGATCTGCTGGCCCGAGACGAGCAGCGGCTCGCCCATGCTCGCCAGCGCACGCTTCACCACCTGGATGCAATCGGCCGCGCCGGCGACGTCTTCGACCAGCACGATGAACTCGTCGCCGCCCAGCCGCGCGAGCGTGTCGGCGGCCCGCAGCGCGTCACGCAGGCGCACGGCGACCGCCTTCAGCACGAGATCGCCCTGCGCGTGGCCGTAGGAGTCGTTGATCGGCTTGAAGCCGTCGAGATCGATGAAGAGCACGGCCAGCGAGGCCGCCGGCTGGCCGCGCAGCCGCTCGATGCGCGCAACGGCCTGGTTCAGCCGCGTCTCGAAATAGCTGCGGTTGGGCAGGCCGGTCAACGCATCGCGGTAGGCAAGACGGCTCAGCTCGTCGTTGGCGGACTGCAGGCGTTCGTTCGCGCGCTGCAGCGACTGCGCCAGACCTGTGGTGGTGGCCTGCATGCGCGTGTCGAACACCGAGGTCACCAGCGTGATCGTCAGCATCAGCACCGTGGCGACACTGACGATCATCACCAGGTAGCCGCCGCTGACGCCGTCGACGCTGAGACAGACACTGCCGGCCGCAAAGCCCGCTGCAGCCATGCCGCTGTAGTGCATGCCGCTGATGGCCAGCCCCATGACCACCGCCGCGCCGAACTGGTAGGCCCGCGCGGACCATCCGGTGTGGCGCCGCGTCCAGAAGAAGAGCTGCAGCGCTGCAGCCGAGGCGCCGACGGCGATCACGCCGGAGGCAGCGACCCAGCGCCCGTCCCACTGGATGCCCGGCGCCATCTCCAGCGCCGCCATGCCGACGTAGTGCATCGCCATGATGCCGCCACCCATGACCACGGCGCCGCAGACGTGCAGACCGGGCGACAGGCGCTCGCGCCCGGCGATCCACAGCGCGAGCATCGACACGAGCAGCGCGACACACCACGACAGCAGCGTGGTCGAGACGCGATAGCCGAGCGGGATCGGCAGGCTGAAGGCCTGCATGCCGACGAAGTGCATCGACCAGATGCCGGTGCCCATGACCACGCCGCCACCGATGCACCAGCACATGGCCAGCAGGCGGTCGGTGCCGCGCACGCGCCGGGCCAGCTCGAGCGTGACGAACGAGGCCAGGACCGCGACGGTGATGGACAGCACGACCACGCGGGGGTCGTACACGGAATCGAGCAAGGGCACGCTGAGCTTTCTCTCGGGCCGTGTGCCGGCCCCCTGCAATGCACGATCGGTGTGCATCCGCAAGGCTATCGGCCGTGCAACGCAAAGCTTGAATGGGAGGCATCGTTCCTCCCGTCTCGGCGAGGACTCCGCCGCAATAGGAGATCGTGTGCATATAATTCCGATCGTCAGGAGAGAGCCGCCGTCAGACCATCGACGGCAGCCGCCGAAGGCGCAGAGGAAACCCCTCGAACGCTCAGGCAAAAGGACTGACGAGCGCCTCCCAGCGGAGGCGTCCTCACTGGAGAGAGGCTGCACCCGGTGCAGTCCACCGAAGGGGCAAGCAGGCCGAGGTAGACACCGACGCCCGCCAATCTCTCAGGTAAAGCGGACAGCGAGGGCAGGCCATCACCGGTGACGGTGGTTTCCTTCATGCCCTTGGAGTCGACGATGTCCGCACTTGCCAACAGTACCCCGCCCCTGCTCACCACCCCGCTGCACGCGCTGCACCGCGAACTCGGCGCCAAGATGGTGCCCTTCGCCGGCCATGACATGCCGGTGAACTACCGGCACGGCATCCTGGCCGAACACCGGCAGTGCCGCGACTCGGCCGCGCTGTTCGACGTGTCGCACATGGGCCAGGTGCGCCTCGTCGCCGACGACCTGCAGCAGGCGGCCCGGGCGCTCGAGACGCTGGTGCCGGTCGACGTGCTCGGCCTCGCCGTCGGCCAGCAGCGCTACGCCTTCTTCACCAATGCCAATGGCGGCCTGCTCGACGACCTGATGATCACGCGGCGCGAGACCGACCTGCTGCTGATCGTCAACGCCGCCTGCAAGGACGCCGACATCCGCCACCTGCAGACCCACATCGGCCACCGCTGCACGGTGCAGCCCTTGCCCGAGCGCGCGCTGCTGGCCCTGCAAGGGCCGAAGGCGGTCACGGCCCTGGCGCGATTGAACCCTGGCGTGAGCGCCCTCACCTTCATGACCGGCGGCGCCTTCGCCCTGGTCGGCGCCGACTGCTACCTCACCCGCTCCGGCTACACCGGCGAGGACGGCTTCGAGATCTCGGTGCCGGCCACCCACGCCGAAACGCTGGCACGCGAACTGCTCGCGCAGCCCGAGGTCGCGCCGGCCGGGCTGGGTGCGCGTGACACGCTGCGTCTCGAAGCCGGGCTGTGTCTCTACGGTCATGACATCCACACCACCACGACCCCGATCGAGGCCGGCCTGGCCTGGGCGATCCAGAAGGTCCGCCGCGCCGGCGGCGCACGGGCGGGCGGCTACCCTGGCGCGAACGTGGTCGATGCGCAGTTCGCCGGCGGCGCCAGCAACAAGCGCGTGGGCCTGGTCGGCTTGGAGCGCGTGCCGGTGCGCGAGGGCACCGAGCTCGTCGACGGCCACGGCCGCCGGCTCGGCCACGTGACCAGCGGCACGATCGGTCCCACCGTGAACAAGCCGATCGCGATGGCCTATGTGGCGAGCAACCACGCCAGCGCTTCGCACGAGGTGTTCGCACTGGTGCGCGGCAAGAAGCTGCCGATGCGTGTGACGACAATGCCGTTCGCGCCGCACCATTACGTGCGCGCCTGACGCTGCGCTTTCTTCCCCTTCTTTCTCAACCTGCCGGTCGGCCCCGGGGCAGACCATCCATCCTTCAGGAGTCTCCATGACGACCAAGTTCACGACCGAACACGAGTGGATCAACATCGAGGACCACGACGCCGCCGTCGTCGGCATCACGCTGCATGCGCAGGATGCGCTGGGCGACGTGGTGTTCGTCGACCTGCCGGCCGTCGGCACCAGTTACAAGAAGGGCGAGGTCGCCGGCGTCGTCGAGTCCGTCAAGGCCGCGGCCGACCTGTACATGCCGGTCAGCGGCGAGGTGGTCGAGGTCAACGAGGCGCTGCGAGGCGACCCGGCACTGGCCAACAGCGACCCGCTGGGCGAAGGCTGGTTCTTCAAGGTCAGGATCGCCGACATGACCGAGTTCGACCAGCTGATGGACGCGCCCGGCTACGACGCGCTGCTGAAGACGCTCTGATCCTCGTCCCCCACCCTCCCGCACTTCCGGTTCACCGACCCCTTTCGACGGAGCACACCATGCTCAGGCCCACCGCCCTGCCCCTCGCCGAGCTCGAGAACGCCACCGAGTTCACCGCCCGCCACCTCGGCATCGAGGCCGACGACGAACGCCACATGCTGTCGGTGATCGGTGCCGCCTCGCGGCGCGCGATGATCGAGGCCATCGTGCCGCGCAGCATCGCCCGCTCGCGCCCGATGGCGCTGCCGCCGGCGGCGAGCGAGGCGAGTGCGCTGGCGGAGCTGAAGGCGATCGCGGCGAAGAACCGGGTCTGCAAGAGCTTCCTCGGCCAGGGCTATCACGGCACGCACACGCCGGGCGTCATCCTGCGCAACATCCTCGAGAACCCGGCCTGGTACACCGCCTACACGCCCTACCAGGCCGAGATCTCCCAGGGCCGCCTGGAAGCGCTGGTGAACTTCCAGACCATGGTCTGCGACCTGACCGGCATGGCAATCGCCAACGCCTCGATGCTCGACGAAGCCACCGCCGCCGCCGAGGCCATGACGCTGGCCAGGCGCAGCGTCAAGAACAAGAGCCCCACCGTCATCGTCGCCGGCGACTGCCACCCGCAGACCATCGAGGTGGTCCGCACGCGCGCGCGGCCGCTGGGCATCGACGTGGTGGTCGGCTTCGTGCCGCAGCTGATGGAGCAGCACGAGTACTTCGCGGTGATCGCGCAGTACCCGTCGACCGGCGGCACGGTCCACGACATGAAGCCCTTTGTCGACGCGGCCCACGCTCGCGGCGCGGCCTTCGTCGTCGCCGCCGACCTGCTGGCGCTGACGCTGCTGTCGCCCCCCGGCGAATGGGGTGCCGACATCGCCATCGGCAGCACGCAGCGCTTCGGCATGCCGATGGGCGCCGGCGGCCCCCACGCCGCCTTCCTGGCCTGCCGCGACGAGTTCAAGCGCTCGATGCCGGGGCGCCTGGTCGGCGTCAGCGTCGACGCGCATGGCCGGCCGGCCTACCGGCTGGCGCTGCAGACGCGCGAGCAGCACATCCGCCGCGAGAAGGCCACGTCGAACATCTGCACGGCCCAGGTGCTGCCGGCGGTGGTGGCGAGCATGTACGCGGTCTACCACGGGCCGCAGGGGCTCAAGCGCATCGCGCAGCGCGTCGCCTCCTACACCGCCATCCTGGCGCACGGTCTGCGCGCGATGGGCTTCGAGCTCGCCGGCGAGAGCGCCTTCGACACGCTGTGCGTCGAGACCGGCGTCGAGACCGACGCCATCGCGCGCCGCGCTCGCGAGGCCGGTGCCAACCTGCGCCGCCTGTCGGCCACGCAGCTGGGCATCACGCTGGACGAGACCACCGCCCGCGAGGACCTGACCGCGCTGTGGTCGTGGTTCGCGCGCTCGCAGGCCATGGTGCCGAACGTCGATGCCTTCGCGCACGGCGCCGACCCGCTGATCCCCAGCGAGCTGCGCCGCACCAGTGCCTACCTGACGCACCCGGTCTTCAACAGCCACCACAGCGAGACCGAGATGCTGCGCTACCTGCGCGGCCTGGCCGACAAGGACCTGGCGCTCGACCGCACGATGATCCCGCTGGGCTCCTGCACGATGAAGCTCAACGCGACCAGCGAGATGATCCCGATCACCTGGCCCGAGTTCGCGAACATCCACCCGTTCGCACCCGCCGAGCAGTTGGCCGGCTATGCCGAGCTCGACGCGCAACTGCGCCGCTGGCTGTGCGAGGCCACCGGCTACGCCGGCATCAGCCTGCAGCCCAACGCCGGCTCGCAGGGCGAATACGCCGGTCTGCTGGCGATCCAGGCCTGGCATGCCTCGCGTGGCGAGGGCCAGCGCCACATCTGCCTGATCCCCGAATCGGCGCACGGCACCAACCCGGCGAGCGCGCAGATGGCCGGCATGAGCGTGGTGGTGACGAAGTGCGACGCCGAAGGCAATGTTGACCTCGACGATCTGCGCGCCAAGTGCGAGCAGCACAGCGCGCAGCTGGCCGCGGTGATGGTCACCTACCCGTCGACCTACGGCGTGTTCGATCCGCACATCAAGGAACTGTGCGCGCTCGTGCACCAGCACGGCGGGCGCGTCTACGTGGACGGCGCGAACATGAACGCGCTGGTCGGCGTGGCCGCGCCGGGCGAATTCGGCGGCGACGTGAGCCACCTCAACCTGCACAAGACCTTCTGCATCCCGCACGGCGGTGGCGGCCCGGGCGTCGGGCCGGTGTGCGTGGTGGAGGACCTCGTCCCCTTCCTGCCCGGCTATGCCACAGCGAACTCCGTGGGCGCCTACGTTGGCAGCGCGGTCGAGCCGACGCCGGGCCGCCCCAAGGCGGCGAGCGCCCCCTCGGGGGGCAGCGAAGTGCCCGCAGGGCCGAGCGTGGGGGCCGTCAGTGCTTCGCCGCTGGGCAATGCCGCGGTGTTGCCGATCAGCTGGATGTACGTGCGCATGATGGGCGCCGACGGCCTGACCGCCGCGACCGAGACCGCGATCCTCAGCGCCAACTACATCGCCGCCCGGCTGGCCGACCACTACGACATCCACTTCAGCGGCGAGATCGACGGCCTCAAGGGCGGCGGCGTGGCCCACGAGTGCATCCTCGACCTGCGCCCGCTGAAGGACAGCTCCGGCGTCAGCGCCGAGGACGTGGCCAAGCGCCTGATCGACTACGGCTTCCATGCGCCGACGCTGAGCTTCCCGGTGCCCGGCACGCTGATGGTCGAGCCGACCGAGAGCGAGTCGCTGCAGGAGCTCGATCGCTTCTGCGACGCGCTGATCGCGATCCGCGCCGAGATCGCCCGGGTCGAGCAAGGCCACTGGCCGCAGGACGACAACCCGCTCAAGCACGCGCCGCACACCGCCGAGGCGCTGCTGAAGGCCGACTGGCCGCACCCCTACACCCGCGAGGAGGCCGCCTATCCGGTGAGCAGCCTGCGGCGCCAGAAGTACTGGGCGCCGGTCGGCCGCGTCGACAACGTGCACGGCGACCGCAACCTGTTCTGCAGCTGCGTGCCGCTGAGCGCCTACGCCGACGCATGAAGCACCAGTTCGCCAGCGACAACTGGGCTGGCCTCGCGCCCGAGGCTCTGGCCGCCCTGCTGGAGGCGAACGGCCGCGGCCATGCGGCGGCCTATGGCGACGATGCCTGGACGCAGCGCGCCTGCGATGCGGTACGCCGGGTGTTCGACGCCGACTGCGAGGTCTATTTCGTCTTCAACGGCACCGCCGCCAACGCGCTGTCGCTGGCGGCGCTGTGCCGGCCCTACGAGGCGGTGGTGTGCACGCCGCTGGCCCACATCGCGGCCGACGAGTGCAACGCGGTGGGCTTCATGGGCCAGGGCGTCTCGCTGCTGCCCGGCGACGACGGCTCCGACGCCGCCCGGCGCGCCAAGCTCACGCCCGCGGCGCTGGACGCCGCCGCCCGCAAGCGCCGCGACCTGCACGCGCCGCGCGCCCGCGCGGTGAGCTTGACGCAGGCCACCGAGCTGGGCACGGTCTACGCGGTCGACGAGTTGCACGCACTGACAGCCGCCGCGCGCGAACTGAAGCTCAAGGTCCACATGGACGGCGCCCGCTTCGCCAATGCCGTCGCCTCGCTCGGCTGCGCCCCGGCCGACGCGAGCTGGCGCGCCGGCGTCGACGTGCTGTCCTTCGGCGCCACGAAGAACGGCGCGCCGGTCGGCGAGGCGGTGGTGTTCTTCGACCGCGCGCTGGCCGACGGCTTCGAGTGGCGCGCCAAGCAGGCCGGCCAGCTGGCCTCGAAGATGCGCGTGCTGACCGCACCCTGGGTCGGCCTGCTCGAGGGCGGCGCCTGGCTCGCACACGCGGGCCACGCCAACGCGATGGCCCGGCGGCTCGCGGCGGCCCTCGAGGCGCTGCCCGGCGCGCGTCTGCTGCACGCGCCGCAGGCCAACGGCGTGTTCGCCGAGCTGCCGCGGCCGGCGATCGAGGCCCTGCGGGCGCGCGGCTGGCGCTTCCATGAGATGCTGCCGAACGGCGGCTGCCGGCTGATGTGCGCCTGGGACACCCAGCCCGAGACCGTCGACGCCTTCGCGGCCGACCTGGCCGCGGCCTGCACGACCCCCTAGCCCACCAGGACACTGCGATGGCCGTTTCCGTCTTCGACCTGTTCAAGATCGGCATCGGCCCCTCGAGTTCGCACACCGTGGGGCCGATGCGCGCGGCCAAGCTGTTCGCGCAGCGGCTCGCGCACGAGGGCCTGCTCGAGCGCACCGCGCGGGTGATGTCGGAGCTCTACGGCTCGCTGGGCGCCACCGGCAAGGGGCACGGCTCGGACAAGGCCGTGCTGCTCGGCCTGGCCGGCGAGGAGCCGGACACGGTGGACGTCGATGCGATCCCCGGACGGTTGGCGACCCTGCGCGAACACCGGCGGCTCGCGCTGCTGGGCCGGCACGAGATCGCGTTCGACGAAGCCCGCGACCTGCTGTTCCGGCGCCGCCAGAGCTTGCCCTTCCACCCCAACGGCCTGCGCTTCACCGCTTTCGATGCCGACGGCAGCGAACTCGCCAACCGCTGCTACTACTCGGTCGGCGGCGGCTTCGTGCTCAGCGACGAGGTCGCGGCCGATGGCAGCCGCCAGCAGAAGATCGCACCGGACACCACCGTGCTGCCGCATCCCTTCCACAGCGGCGGCGACCTGCTGCAGCTGACACGCGAGCTCGACTGCTCGATCGCCGCACTGATGCGCCACAACGAGCACCACTGGCGCAGCGACGCCGAGATCGACGCCGGCCTGCTGCGCATCTGGCGCGTGATGCAGGACTGCGTGGAGCGCGGCGTGCGCACCGAGGGCGTGCTGCCCGGTGGCTACCAGGTCAAGCGGCGCGCCGCCAAGCTCTACCGCGACCTGACCGCCGACCCCAGCGCCGCGCAGGCCGACCCGCTGCAGGTGCTGGACTGGGTCAACCTCTATGCGCTGGCCGTCAACGAGGAGAACGCCGCGGGCGGCCGCGTCGTCACCGCGCCGACCAACGGTGCGGCCGGCATCGTGCCGGCGGTGCTGCACTACTACGTGCGCTTCGTCATGCGCAACGGCCTCGGGCCGCTGCGCGGCAGCTTCCCCGGGGGGCCCACGCCCGGCTTGGGGCGGCCCGGCGCCGGGCTCGGCGCGACCGAGATCGGGGTCATCGACTTCCTGCTGACCGCTGCCGCGATCGGCATGCTGTACAAGGAAAATGCCTCGATCTCCGGCGCCGAAGTCGGCTGCCAGGGCGAGGTCGGCGTGGCCTGCTCGATGGCGGCCGGCGCACTGTGCGCGGTGCTCGGCGGCACGCCGGCGCAGGTCGAGAACGCCGCCGAGATCGGCATGGAGCACCACCTGGGCCTCACCTGCGACCCGGTGGGCGGGCTGGTGCAGATTCCATGCATCGAGCGCAACGCGATCGCCTCGGTCAAGGCCATCAACGCCGCGCGCATGGCGCTGCGCGGCGACGGCACCCACCACGTGAGCCTCGACCAGGTCATCAAGACCATGCGCGAGACCGGCGCCGACATGCAGACCAAGTACAAGGAAACCGCACGCGGCGGCCTCGCGGTGAACATCGTCGAGTGCTGAACTGGGGGCGCGCGAGCGCGCCGGCCTTTGTAGACTGGACCCGGACTCTCCCGCTGCCCCGATGCTCGACACGCTCGAATCCACCCTTCGCCGCGCCGCGACCGCGCTGCCGAGTTCGGTCTCGTGCTGGACCGCCCGCGGCGTCAGCGAGCGCTCGGAGCAACTCAGCGTGCGCCACGGTGTCGCCGAAGCGCCGCGGCGCCTGCACGACGAGGGCGTGATGCTCACCGTCGTCGACGGCGGGCTCGGCCACGCGGCCACCGCCGATGGTTCCGAAGACGGGCTGCGTGCTGCCTTCCTTCAAGCCCACGCACTGGCCCGGGCCGGCGCCGGCAAGACCGTGTTCGACCCCGAGGCTGCGCCTCGGCCGCGCGACAGCGGCCACTACGCCAGCCGCGTCGAGCAGCCGGGCCGCGCGAGCTCGGTGGCCGACAAGCTCGACCTGCTGGTGCGTGTGAACGCCGCCAGTCGCATCGACGCGCGCATCGTCGATGCACTGACCAGCCTGTGGAGCGTCGAGACCGAGCAGCTCTTCCTGGGCAGCGAAGGCGCACGTGTCGAGCAGCGCTTCGCCTTCCTCACGCCGGCGATCCAGGTCACCGCGTGCGACGCCGGCGTGACGCAGGTGCGCTCCAGCGCCGGCCAGTACAACGGCTTTTGCCAGCAGGGCGGGCTGGAGGTGCTGGAGCGCGCGCACTTCGAGGCGGACGGCCCGCGCGTCGCCCGCGAGGCGCTGGAGCTGGTGCGGGCGCCGCGCTGCCCGAGCGGCCGCATGGACCTGGTGCTGATGCCGGACCAGATGATGCTGCAGATCCACGAGAGCATCGGCCACCCGCTGGAGCTCGACCGCATCCTCGGCGACGAGCGCAACTTCGCCGGCACGAGCTTCGTCACGCTCGACATGTTCGGCCGCTACCGCTACGGCAGCGAGCTGCTCGACGTGAGTTTCGACCCGGCGCGCGAGCACGAATTCGCCGGCTTCGCCTTCGACGACGAAGGCATGCCGGCGCGGCGCGAGATGCTGATCGAGCGCGGCATCCTGAAACGCCCGCTCGGCGGAGCCTTGTCGCAGGCCCGCGCACGCGCTGCGGGCCATGAGCTCGGCGCGGTGGCCACCACGCGCGCCTGCAGCTGGAACCGCGCACCGATCGACCGCATGAGCAACCTCAATGTCGAGGCGGGCGACGCACCGCTGGCGCAGATCATCGGCAGCATCGAGCACGGCGTCGTGATGCACACCAACTGCTCGTGGAGCATCGACGACTCGCGCAACAAGTTCCAGTTCGGCTGCGAGTACGGCCGCATGATCCGCCACGGCCGGCTCGCCGAGGTGGTGCGCAACCCGAACTATCGCGGCGTCAGCGCGACCTTCTGGCGCTCGCTGGCGATGGTCGGCGACGCCTCGACCTGCGAGGTGATGGGCACGCCGTTTTGCGGCAAGGGCGAACCCGCCCAGGTGATCCGCGTCGGGCACGCGTCGCCGGCCTGCAAGTTCACGGCGGTCGATGTGTTCGGCGGGACCGACTGATGGCCTCGGTGACCGAGCGTGCCCACTTCGAGGCACTGGCCGAGCAGGTGTGCCGCGCCGAGGGTGTGGACCGCGTCAGCCTCGCGCTCCATGCCGAAGCCAGCGACTTCCTGCGCTTCAACCGCTCGGCGCTGCGCCAGGCCACGCACGTGCTGCAGGCCCAGGCCACGCTGAGCGTGGTGCGCGGCGCGCGGCGCGCCGAAAGCAGCCTCACGCTGAGTGGCGACATCGGGCACGACGCACGGCGCCTGATGGCCGAGCGCCTTCAGCTCGCCCGCGACCTGGCGTTGATCCCCGACGACCCCTGGCTGCTGCTGCCCGACGCAGCGAGCAGCAGCCACCGCCAGGACCGCGGCGCCCTGCCCGCGCCGGCCACCGTGATCGACGCCGTGCGCGAGCACGCCGAAGGCCTGGACTTCGTCGGTTTCTACGCCGGCGGACCGGTGGTGCGTGCCTACGCCGACAGCCTGGGTTCGCGCCACTGGCATCGCGTGGAGAGCTTCGACTTCGAATGGTGCCTCTACCAGGCCGCCGACAAGGCGGTGAAGACGCGCTACGGCGGCACGGCCTGGGCGCCGACCGAGTTCGCCGCGCGCATGCGCGAGGCTGCGGCGCGGGCCGCGCTGCTGCGGCGTGCGTCGCGCGTGCTGCCGCCCGGCGCCTACCGCGCGGCCTTCAGCCCGGCGGCGATGAACGAGCTGCTCGGCACGCTGGGCTGGAGCGGTTTCGGCCTGAAGGCACGGCGCACCGGCGTGTCCTCGCTGATGAAGCTCGCGTGCGGCGACGCACGCCTGCACCCCGCCGTGCGGCTGACCGAGGCGCCCGGGCGCGGCATCACGCCGTGCTTCACGACCGACGGCTTCGTGCGACCGGCCGAGGTCGTGCTGGCGAGCGATGGCAATGCCGGCGACACGCTGAACGCCCCCCGATCCGCCCGCGAGTACGGCCTGCCGGCCAATGGTGCCAACGCCACCGAAACGCCGGAAGCCCTGTGCCTCGCGCCCGGCACGCTGCCGCACGACGGCCTGCTGGGCGCACTGGGTTCGGGCCTGTACGTGAGCAATCTCTGGTACCTGAACTACAGCGACCGGCAGGCCTGCCGCATGACCGGCATGACGCGCTTTGCCTGCTTTTGGGTCGAAGACGGTGAAGTCGTCGCCCCGCTCGATGTGATGCGCTTCGACGACAGCTTCCTGCGCATGTTCGGCGAAGGCCTGGTCGGCCTGGGCGACCGCTGCGAACTCATCCCCGACGGCAGCACCTACCAGCTGCGCCAGCTCGCGTCGGTCACGACGCCTGCAGCGGTGGTCGAAGGCTGGCGGCTGACGCTGTGAGTCCGCGCTACTTCACGTAGTCGTACAGCGGTTTGCCCTTGTCGACGACGTGCACCGTGAACAGCTTCAGCGACGTGTCGCCGACCACCTTGAAGCCGCCGTGGCGCACCTCGCGCAGGTTCAGGAGCGACGCGCCGGTCGGCAGCATCATGGGCTCCTTGCCGGTCGGCTGGATCATCGTGCCCTGCACGACGTAGACCGACTCGATGCCATGATGGAAATGCAGATCGAGGGACTCGCCGGGTTTGTATTCGGCGACCGAGCTGACCACCTCCATGCCGGGCGCGCCGCTCAGCTCGCTGCGCTTGAGCTCGACTCGCTGCGGCGAGTCCTGCGCGAACGCCATGGCCCCGAGCGCGACACCCAGGCCCACGCAGACCCGCGCTGCCAGTGAATGAAGTGACATGGCTCAACCTCCCCGGGACTCAGTGGTTCGGCGCGCGCGCGGCAATCGGCGGCACCGGCAGGCGGACATCGCCGCACTGCGCACGGTGGCGCAGTGCATGGTCCATCAGCACCAGCGCCAGCAGCGCTTCGGCGATCGGCGTCGCGCGGATGCCGACGCAGGGGTCGTGGCGGCCGAAGGTCTCGACCGTCACCGGCTTGCCTTCAAGGTCGATCGACTGACGGGGTGTGCGGATCGAACTGGTCGGCTTGATCGCAATCGACACCGTGACGTCCTGGCCGGTGCTGATGCCACCGAGCACGCCGCCGGCGTGGTTGCTGCGAAAGCCCTCGGGGGTCAGCTCATCGCCGTGCATCGAGCCGCGGTGCGCGACGCTGGCGAAGCCGGCACCGATCTCGACGCCTTTGACGGCATTGAGCCCCATCATCGCGTGAGCGATGTCGGCGTCGAGCTTGTCGAACAGCGGCTCGCCCCAGCCGACCGGCACGCTGGTGGCCTCGACGACGATGCGCGCACCGACCGAGTCGCCCTGCTTGCGCAGCGCGTCCATGAAGTCTTCCAGCTGCGCGATCTGGCTCGCATTGGGCGCGAAGAAGGGGTTGTTCGGTACATGCTCCCAGCCTTCGAACGCGATGTCGATCTCGCCCAGCGCGGCCATGCCGCCGCGAAAGCCGACGCCGTGCTGCTCGCGCAGCCATTTGCGCGCCACGGCCGCGGCGCCGACCATCGGTGCGGTCAGCCGCGCCGAGCTGCGCCCGCCGCCGCGCGGGTCGCGCAGGCCGTACTTGTGCCAGTAGGTGTAGTCGGCGTGGCCGGGGCGGAAGGTCTGAATGATGTCGCCGTAGTCCTTGCTGCGCTGGTCGGTGTTGCGGATCAGCAGACAGATCGGCGTGCCGGTGGTCTTGCCCTCGTACACGCCCGACAGGATCTCCACCGCGTCGGGCTCCTGGCGCTGCGTCACGTGGCGCGAGGTGCCGGGGCGGCGGCGGTCGAGATCGGGCTGGATGTCGGCTTCGCTCAGCGCCATGCCGGGTGGGCAGCCGTCGATCACGCAGCCGATCGCCGGGCCGTGAGATTCACCGAAATTGGTGACGCGAAACAAGTGGCCGAGGGTGCTGCCGGACATGGTGCGAGGAGTTCGAGACGCTGCCTGCATTGTGACAGCGGCCCGAGCGGCCTGCGCCGCAGACCCTGGACGCGGCCGAGGCCGCCAACCGCATCGGACGCGTCAAAAACGGCAGGCCAGACCGATCTGCGCTCGCACGTCGATGCTGGTGCCGTCGGTGTCCTGGCGCAGCTTGGTCGGCAGGCGAAAGCGCGTCGCGCAATCGCTGGCCTCGATGCCGATGGAGCGGAGCATGCGCTGCGGTGCTTCGGAGCGCACGCTCAGCGCATGATGTGCCCGCTGGGGCCCGGCGGTACCTGGCATCACCTCGCGCGGTAATTCGATGATGGTCACGTTCGAAGCGGTTTCGCGCGAGGCGCTTTGCACCTCGGCCGCCGCGCGCGAGGTCCAGGCCTGGGACAGCGGCGATGCGCCCAGCGCGAGCGGTGTCGGCGCGACGGCCGGCTCCCGGGACTCGGCCGGCTCGACCGCACCGGCACTGAAGCACAGCAGCGCCGTCAAACCCAGGCAACCCGCGCGATGGCCCACCGGCCCGAGGTGAATGCTCATGATGGCCCTCCTGCATCCCATGCAGTGAGCATCTGCCTTTCCGCTTAAGCGCGGATGATGCGGTAACACCCCGAGACCTCGAGTCCCGGGACACCGCCAACTGCGTCACACCGTGTGGCCGGCCTTGTAACGCCGCTGTTGCAGCTGCGGCCTCACTGGGGCTGGGTCTGGGGTGCCTGCGCCTGCGCAGGATCTTCCTCGACCGGCCAATCGCGGATGTAGGCCTTGAGCATGCGGTTCTCGAAATCCTGGCCATCGACCACGGCCTTGGCGACGTCGTAGAAGGAAATCACGCCCATCAGGGTGCGCTGCGTCAGCACCGGCATGTAGCGGGCGTGGCGGCCGAGCATCATGCGGCGCACCTCGTCGAGCTCGGTGTCGGGCGTGCAGGTCAGCGGATGGTCTTCCATCACCGTGCGCACGATGGTGTCGCCCACACTGCCGCCATTGCCGACGATGGCCCGGATCACCTCGCGGAAGGTCAGCAGGCCGCACACGTCGCCGTGATCCATCACGACCAGGGAGCCGATATCGCGCTCCGCCATGGTGCGCAGCACCTCGGCCAAGGGCTGATCGGGCGTGACGGTGTAGAGGGTGCCGCCCTTGACCCGCAGGATGTCACTGACTTTCATGATGGGCTCCTCGAAGATGCCGTTCGGGTCAATATACCCACAATCTCCGAGCGGGGCCACAGCAGGAACTAGCAGCGTGACAGCGGGTGCAGTTCGACCACCGTGCGGCCGTCCCTAAAGGAGCTCCTGCAGCGTCATTTCGCCGAACCGGGCGCACTGCCAGAAGTTGCGCAGCGTGGGCGTCGGATCGAGCAGCAGCGCCGCGAGCAGCGGCTGCGCCGGTGTGGTGCGCGGTTCGCACAGCAGCACGTAGCGCTTTTCGCCCGCTTCGTCGAGCCGACCGACCCAGTCGAGCTCGACCAGCATCTCCAGCGAGGGCTCGATCTGCAGCGGATCGGTGCGCAGCGTCGCCGCCAGCGGGGTGATGCCCAGGCCCCGGTCGCCGTGCGAGCGCGCTCTGGCAAGTTCACGCAACAGCAGCACCGCGGCCTGGAAGCGGTGCCCGGGCGTGTTGGGCTGGCGCACGATGTGCATCGACAGGCTCGGCGCGTAGGCCGCGATCACCGCGCCGAGCAGCACGATCACCCAGCCGAGGTAGAGCCAGACGAGGAAGATCGGCACCGTGGCGAAGGCACCGTAGATCGTCGAGTAGGTCGGCACCTGGGCCAGATACCAGGCCAGGCCCTTCTTCGCCAGCTCGAAGCCGGCCGACACGAACACGCCACCCGCCAGCGCGTGGCGCCAACGCACCTCGGTATTCGGCACGTAGTGGAACAGCCCGGCCATCGCCACGGCCAGCAAGGCGAACTCCAGCACGCTCAACAGCAGGCTGACGCTGCCGGGCATCGCCCCGACCAGCCCGCGCGAGGCCGAGATCGCGTAGGACGTCAGCGTCAGGCTGACGCCGAGCAGCAGCGGCCCCAGGGTGGCCGCTGCCCAGTACACAAGCACGCGCTGCGCGATCGGCCGCGGCTTGCGCACGCGCCAGATCGCGTTCAGCGTGCGATCGATGGTGAGCATCAGTGCCAGCGCCGTGAGCACCAGCAGCACCAGGCCGACCGTTCCGAGCCGGTTCGCTTTCGCGGCGAACTGCGTCAGGGCACCCAGCACCGGCTTGGCGATGCCGTCTGGCACGAGCGACTGGATGAAGTACTTCTCGAGCGCGCCCTGGAACTGGCTGAACATCGGGAAGGCGCTGAAGATCGCCAGCGTCACGGTGGCCAGCGGCACGAGCGCGATCGTCGTCGTGAAGGTCAGGCTGCTGGCGGTGAGCCCCAGGCGGTCCTCGCGGAAGCGCTGGCGCAGGGTCTTCAGGGTGTCGAGCCAAGGCCAGGTCTGCAGCGTCTCGGCCAGCAAGGCCAGACGTTCACGCCAGCCGGCCTTCAGGAGATCGGGAACGGTCATGCTCGATATGATGCCAGCCATGTTTCGATGCAATGCGGTGGACGGCACCCGGGCCGTTGCGGTGGCCAGCCTGCTGGGCCTGATCGTTCTGGGCCTGCTGTGGGAGCTGTGGCTCGCCCCCACCGGCCGCGGCATGCTGGCCTTCAAGGTGCTGCCGCTCGCGCTGCCGCTCGCCGGCCTGCTGAAGCGGCGCCTGTACACCTACCGGTGGGTGAGCCTGCTGGTGTGGCTCTATTTCATCGAGGGCGTCGTGCGGGCCAGCGGCGACCGTGGCCTGAGCGCCTGGCTCGCCGGCATCGAGATCGTGCTGTGCCTGTTGCTGTTCGCCGCCTGCGCGCTGCACGTGCGCTGGCGGTTCAAGCACGCCGCCGCCGCGGCGGCGTGATGAGCACGCAGGGCCGCCCCAAGTGCGAATGCTCCCGCTTGGCGGGACCGCACGAAGTGCGCAGGGTGCACCAATGAGCACGCAGGGCCGCCCCACGTGCGAAGGCTCCCGCCCGGCGGGACCGCACGAAGTGCGCAGGGTGTACCAATGAGCGCGCTGGTCGACGCGCTGCGCGCGGCCGTGGGGGCGCCTCACGTGTTGACCGACGGCGACCTGTCGGCCTGGGAAGTCGATTGGCGCCGGCGTTACCGCGGCAAAGCGCTGGCGGTCGTGCGCCCGGCCCGCGCCGGCGAGGTGGCGGCCGTGCTGCGCACCTGTGCGGCGCATGGCGCGAGCGTCGTGCCGCAAGGCGGCAACACCGGCCTCGTCGGCGGCGGCGTGCCCGATGCCAGCGGCAGACAGGTGCTGCTGAGCCTCACGCGCATGAACCGCGTGCGCGGCGTCGATGCCGCCAACCTGGCGATGACGGTCGAGGCAGGCTGCGTGCTGCAGGCGGTCCAGGAGGCTGCCGCCGCGCACGGCCTGCTGTTTGCGCTGAGCCTGGCCGCTGAAGGCAGTTGCACGATCGGCGGCAATCTGGCGACGAATGCCGGTGGCACCCAGGTGCTGCGCTACGGCAACGCGCGCGAGCTGTGCCTGGGGCTCGAGGTCGTCACCGCGGCCGGCGAAGTCTGGGACGGCCTGAGCGGCCTGCGCAAGGACAACACCGGCTACGACCTGCGCGACCTCTACATCGGCAGCGAAGGCACGCTGGGCGTGATCACCGCGGCGACGCTGAAGCTGCACCCGCAGCCGGCGGCGCGCTGCACGGCGCTCGCAAGCTGCGCCACGCCCGAGGCCTGCGTGGCCCTGCTGCAGCTCGCTCGCGCGCGGCTCGGCGCCGGGCTCACCGGCTTCGAGGTGATGGGGCGCTTCGCGCTGTCGCTGGTGGAGAAGCACTTCCCCGCCCTGCCGCGCCCGCTCGCCGCCAGCCCGTGGGCGGTGCTGCTCGAACAGTCCGACACCGAAAGCGAGGCCCATGCGCGTGCGCTGTTCCAAGGCCTGCTCGAGGCGGCCCTCGAGGCCGGCACGATCAGCGACGCCGCGGTGGCCGAGAGCGTGCAGCAGTCTCGGCAGCTCTGGCACCTGCGCGAAAGCATCCCGCTGGCGCAGGCCGAAGAGGGGCTGAACATCAAGCACGACATCGCCCTGCCGGTCTCGCGCATTCCCGAGTTCGTGGCGCGCACGGACGCGCAGCTGCTGGCCGCCTTCCCGGGCGTGCGCCTGGTCAATTTCGGCCACCTCGGCGACGGCAACCTGCACTACAACGTGCAGGCACCGCAGGGGGTGGCCGCCGCCGACTTCCTGCGCGAGCACGAGGCTGCGGTGAACACGATCGTCTACGAGGCGGTCCATGCGCACGGCGGCTCGATCTCGGCCGAGCACGGCATCGGCGCGCTCAAGCGCCAGGAGTTGGCGCGCTTCAAGTCGCCCGTGGCGCTCGGGCTGATGCGCTCGATCAAGCAGGCGCTGGACCCGCAGGCGGTGATGAATCCGGCGCGCCTGCTCTGACACTGCCCGTCGCAGCGCGGACGGCCATCCTGCCGTGCCAGGCTACTGCAACGGCCCCTTCATGGCCTTGGGCAGCGGCAGTGCGTGCACCTCGATGCCCTCCTCGCGCAAGGCCTGGGTCTGCTCGGCGCTCGCCTGGCCGCGGATGCCGCGCTCCGGCGTCTCGCCGTAGTGGATGCGGCGCGCCTCATCGCTGAACCGCTCGCCGACATCCTCGGTGTGGGCTATCACGTGGTGCACGGCGCGCAGCCACAGGGCCTCGACACTCTGCTGCTCCGGCGTCGGCCGGGGGGCGGCCACCTCGACCTCGCGCGACGGCGACAGGTTCAGGCGCGGCGCCGTCGGCAGACGGCTGACCTGGCCGCTGCCGCACAGCGGACATTCGACCAGGCCACGCTCGCACTGCGAGCGGTAGTCGTCCTCGGAACCGAACCAGCCCTCGAAGCCGTGCCCATGCTCGCAGCGAAGACTGAGTACTTTCATGCCGCCATCATGCGTCAACCATGCCGTCCGGGGCCGCCTGCCACGGCAAAACCCAACGCCCGGCACGCCAATGCGTGAGCCACAGCATGCCGATCAGCGTTTTCGCATCGGTCAGCTCGCCGCTCGCGGCCATCGACTCCAGTTCTTCGAGCGTGATCGTGAAGACGTCGAGGAACTCGCCCGCATCGAGATGGCGCTGCCCGGCCACGAGCCCGCGCGCGAACCAGACTTCGATGCCCTCGTCCGAATAGGCGATGGCGTTGTGCAGCACGCCGGCACGCGCCCATTCGCGGGCGCGGTAGCCGGTCTCCTCGGCCAGCTCGCGCACCGCACAGGCCAGCACCGACTCGCCCGCATCGAGCTTGCCGGCCGGGAATTCGACGAAGGCGCGCCGCAGCGGGTAGCGGAACTGGCGCTCGACCACCAGCCGGCCGTCGTCGAGCAGCGGCACGATCATCACCGCGCCGGGGTGGACGATGTATTCGCGGGCTGCCTCGCTGCCGTCGGGCAGGCGCACCGTGTCACGGCGCACGTCGAGGAAGTGCCCGCGGTAGACCTGGGTGCTGGTGACCCGGTCCTCGCGCAGGTGACGGTCGTCGATCGGGTCGCTGACGGGCTCGGAGCTCATCGCGGCTTCGGCTCAGCGGGGGTGGTGGCGCCGCAGGTAGCGCCACACGAAGCCCGGGAAGGCGAAGGTGAAGAACAGGCACACCATCACCGCGTAGAACTCCCAGCCTTGCGGGTGGCGCTGGCCGATGCGGGCCTCCAGCGTCATGCCGATCAGCACCACGAGCGCGCCCAGACTCAGCAGCTCGAGCAGACGCCAGCCCAAGGCCTTGGACGGCCGGCGCAGCGGCCCCACGACGAACAGACGCTCATTGACGAACGGCAGGTTCGCCGCGACCAGCGCGAGGGCCAGCACCAGCCAGACTGCCGCCGCCGCCGACATGCCCGACTCAGGTCGCCAGAGCGAGACGGATGGCGTCGGCGCACAGCGCCATCAGGCCGCCGGGCAACAGGCCGAACAGCAGCACCGCAGCCCCGTTGAGCGAGAGCAGCAAGCGCACTTCGGCAGGTGCTGCCACCAGGGCGGGACCGGCGACCGCGTCATCGAAGTACATGGTCTTGACGATCCGCAGGTAGTAGTAGGCACCGACCAGCGACAACATCACCGCCACGATGGCGAGCACGATGTAGCCCGTGACATTGGTCGACACCAGCGCCTGCAGCACGGCGAGCTTGGCGTAGAAGCCCACGGTGGGCGGGATGCCGGCCAGCGAGAACATGCACACGCCCATGATGGCCGCCAGCAGCGGGTTGCGCTGGTTGAGCCCGCGCAGGTCGCCGATCTCCTCGGCCTCGAAGCCCTGGCGCGACAGCACCATCACGACGCCGAAGGTGCACAGCGTGGTCAGCAGGTAGGTGACCAGGTAGAACATCGCCGAGCTGTAGCCGTTGGCTGCCGAGAAGGTGTTGCCCGAAATCACGGTCGGCGTGAGCCCCAGCAGCATGAAGCCGAGCTGGGCGATCGCCGAATAGGCCAGCATGCGCTTGAGGTTGGTCTGCACGATCGCGGCCAGATTGCCGAGCACCATCGACGCCACCGACAGCACGATGAGCATCTGCTGCCAATCGAGCGCCAGGCCGATCATGCCCTCGACCAGCAGGCGGATCGTGATCGCGAAAGCTGCCAGCTTCGGCGCACCGGCGATCATCAGGGTGACTGCCGTCGGGGCGCCCTGGTAGACGTCGGGCACCCACATGTGGAAGGGCACGACACCGAGCTTGAAGCCCAGGCCAGCCACGACGAAGACCACGCCGAACACCAGCACCTGCTTGTTGATCTGGCCGGTGCCGATGGCCTTGAACACCTCGCCCAGATCGAGCGAGCCGGTCGCGCCGTACATCATCGACAGGCCGTAGAGCAGGAAGCCGCTGGCGAGCGCGCCCAGCACGAAATACTTCATCGCGGCCTCGGTCGACACCGCATGATCGCGACGCAGGGCGACCAGGGCGTACAGGCTCAGCGACATCAACTCGAGGCCGAGGTAGACGACCAGGAAATTGTTCGCCGAGGTCATGATCGAGATGCCCAGCAGCGAGAACAGCGCCAGCGTGAACAGCTCGCCCTTCAGGAGCTCGCGGTCGGCCGCGTAGGGACGTGCATAGACCAGCGTGACGAAGGTCGCGACGGTGGCGAAGAAGGCCAGCAGGTGGCCCATCGGATCGGCCACCATCATGCCCTGCATCGCGTAGAGCGTGAAGCCGCCTCGGAAGTAGCTGAGGTGCATCATCGCCACGGCGACGAGTGTCGCCAGCGACAGCACGTAGGTCAGCGTGCGCTTGGGCGACTGCGAGAACAGATCGACCAGCGCGATCACGCAGGTCATCGAGAGCAGCACGATCTCGGGGTAGACGGCGAGCCAGTTCATGTCGTTCATAGGGGTGGCCTCGCGATCAGTTCAGCTTCGAGACGGCCACGTGCTTCAGGAGCTCGGTCACCGAAACCTGCATCACGTCGGTGAAAGGCTTCGGGTAGACGCCCATCCAGAGCACCGCGGCGGCCAACAGCGACAGCATGAAGAACTCGCGGCCGTTGATGTCGGTGAGTTCGTGCACGTGGTCGTTCGCCACGGCACCGAAGTACACCCGCTTGACCATCCACAGCGTGTACGCCGCGCCGAAGATGAGCGTGGTGGCGGCCAGCAGGCCGATCCAGAAGTTGAACTTCACGGCCCCCAGGATCACCATCCATTCGCCGACGAAGCCGGCCGTGCCGGGCAGGCCGCAGTTGGCCATCGCGAAGAACACCGCCAGCGCGGTGAACTTCGGCATGGTGTTCACCACGCCGCCGTAGGACGCGATCTCGCGCGAGTGCACGCGGTCGTAGAGCACGCCGATGCACAGGAACATCGCGCCCGAGACGAAGCCGTGGCTGATCATCTGCACGATGCCGCCCGACACACCCAGTTCGTTGAAGATGAAGAAGCCCAGCGTCACGAAGCCCATGTGGGCGATCGACGAATAGGCCACCAGCTTCTTCATGTCCTGCTGCACCAGCGCCACCAGGCCGATGTAGAGCACCGCGATCAGCGAGATCGTGATGATGAAGAAGGCCCACTCGTGGCTGGCGTCGGGAGCGACGGGCAGCGAGAAGCGCAGGAAGCCGTAGGCGCCGAGCTTCAGCATGATTGCGGCCAGCACCACCGAGCCACCGGTGGGCGCCTCGACGTGGGCGTCGGGCAGCCAGGTGTGCACCGGCCACATCGGCACCTTGACCGCGAAGGCGGCGAAGAAGGCGAAGAACAGCAGCGTCTGCGCCGCCATCGGCAGCGGCAGCTTGTGCCACTCCAGGATCTCGAAGCTGCCCCCCGACTTGTAGTACAGGTAGATCAGCGCGATCAGCATCAGCAGCGAACCGAGCAGCGTGTACAGGAAGAACTTGAACGCCGCGTAGACGCGCTTGGGGCCGCCCCAGATGCCGATGATGATGTACATCGGGATCAGCGTCGCCTCGAAGAACACGTAGAAGAGCAATCCGTCCAGCGCCGAGAACACGCCGACCATCAGCCCGGACAGGATCAGGAAGGCGCCCATGTACTGGTTGACGCGCTCGGTGACGACTTCCCAGGCGGAGATCACGACGATGATCGTGATGAAGGCCGTGAGCAGCACGAACCACACCGAGATGCCGTCGACACCCAGGTGGTAGCGCACGTTGAAGCGGTCGATCCAGGCGAGGTTCTCGCTGAACTGCATCGCGGCGGTGGCGGTGTCGAAGCCGGTGACGAGCGGCAGCGTGACGGCGAAACTGACCACCGCACCGAGCAGCGCGATCCAGCGCACCATGCCGGCGTGTTCGTCACGGCCGACCGAGAGCAGCACCACGCCGAACACGATCGGCATCCAGATGGCGAGCGAAAGCAGACCCATGTCAGATGCCTCCGCTCACTTGGCCAGCCACACGAACCAGGTCATCAGCGCGAAGACGCCGAGGATCATGACCAGTGCGTAGTGGTAGATGTAGCCGGACTGGAAGGGTCTCGTCAGCGTCGCGATCCAGCCGACCACGCGGGCCGAGCCGTTGACCAGCACCCCATCGATCAGGGCGACATCGCCGCCCTTCCACAGGCCACGACCCAGGCCGCGGGCGGCCGGCGCCAGCAGGTTCTCGTTGATCCAGTCCATGTAGTACTTGTTCTCGAGAAGACGCACGATCGGTAAGAAGTTGCGCGCGATCGCAGTGGGAATGCCGGGCTTGAGCATGTAGAACACGTAGGCCGTCACGACACCGGCCAGCGCGAGCCAGAACGGCAGCGCCGTCAGACCGTGCAAGGCCATGGCTGCGGCGCCGTGGAACTCGTGCGCGAGCTCCTCCATGGCGGGATGCAACTCGGCATTGACGGCGATCGAGTCCTTGAAGAAGTCGCCGAACAGCATCGGCTGGATCGTCATGTAGCCGATCACCACCGACGGGATCGCCAGCAAGACCAGCGGCAACGTCACCACCCAGCGCGACTCGTGCGGATCATGGTGGGCGTGCCCGTGATCGTCGTGGTGGTCATGCTCGCCCGGGAAGGGTTTGTGGTGGAAGCGCTCCTTGCCGTGGAAGACCAGGAAGTACATGCGGAACGAGTAGAAGGCGGTGACGAACACGCCGGCCACGACCGCGAAGTACGCGAAACCCGAGCCCCACAGGTGGCTGGCGTGCACCGCCTCGATGATCGAGTCCTTGCTGTAGAAGCCGGCGAACAGCGGCGTGCCGATCAGTGCCAGCGAGCCCAGCAGCGCGGTGATCCAGGTGACGGGCATGTACTTGCGCAGGCCGCCCATGTTGCGAATGTCCTGGTCATGGTGCATACCGATGATCACCGAGCCGGCCGCCAGGAACAGCAGCGCCTTGAAGAAGGCGTGGGTCATCAGGTGGAAGACAGCGACCGAGTAGGCCGAGGCGCCGAGCGCCACCGTCATGTAGCCCAGTTGGGACAGCGTGGAATAAGCCACCACGCGCTTGATGTCGTTCTGGATGATGCCCAGGAAGCCCATGAACAGCGCCGTGATCGCGCCGATCACCATCACGAAGGACAGCGCCGTGTCGCTCAGCTCGAACAGCGGCGACATGCGCGCGACCATGAAGATACCGGCCGTGACCATGGTCGCGGCGTGGATCAGCGCCGAGATCGGCGTCGGGCCTTCCATCGAATCCGGCAGCCACACGTGCAAGGGAAACTGCGCGCTCTTGCCCATCGCACCGATGAAGAGGCAGATGCAGGCCACCGTGATCAGCCGCCAGTCCATGCCGGGAAAGCCGATCTGCGCGAGTTCCGGGCCCTTGGCGAACAACTCGCCGTAATTCAGTGTGCCGCCGTAGGCCAGCAACAGGCCGATGCCCAGGATGAAGCCGAAGTCGCCGACCCGGTTGACCAGGAAGGCCTTCATGTTGGCGAAGATCGCCGTCGGCCGCGTGTACCAGAAGCCGATCAGCAGGTAGCTCACCAGGCCCACCGCCTCCCAGCCGAAGAACAGCTGCAGCATGTTGTTGCTCATCACGAGCATCAGCATCGAGAAGGTGAACAGCGAGATGTAGCTGAAGAAGCGCTGGTAGCCGGGATCTTCCTCCATGTAGCCGATGGTGTAGACGTGCACCATCAGCGACACGAAGCTCACCACGCACATCATCATCGCGGTGAGACCGTCGACCAGGAAGCCGACCTCCATCTTCAGGCCACCGATGACCAGCCATTCGTAGACGGTGGCGTTGAAGCGCGCGCCATCGATCGCCACGGCCTTGAGCGTGATCGCCGACAGGACGAAGGCGATCAGCACACCGAGGATGGTGATGGTGTGCGCGCCGCGCCGTCCGACGGTCTTGCCGAACAGACCGGCCACCACCGCACCCACCAGGGGTGCGAGCGGCACGGCGAGCAGCATCGATTGTGAAAGTCCAGCCATCTTGTTGTTCTCTGCTCTATCGAACGAACGGGCCCTGCGGCCCGTGCGTACATTGGGTAGCGGGTCAGCCCTTCAGTGCGTCGAGTTCGTCGACGTTGATCGTCGAGCGGTTGCGGAACAGCACCACCAGGATCGCCAGGCCGATCGCCGATTCGGCGGCAGCGACGGTCAGGATGAAGAACACGAACACCTGCCCCGCCATGTCGCCGAGGTAATGCGAGAAGGCGATGAAATTGAGGTTGACCGCCAGCAGCATCAGTTCGATCGCCATCAGCAGCACGATGAGGTTCTTGCGGTTCAGGAAGATGCCGATCACCGACAGCGCGAACAGCATCGCGCCGAGCGAGAGGTAATGTCCCAGCGTGATGCTCATCATTGCCCTCCGGTCGCAGTGGGTTCGGCGGGGGCCGGTGGCGCCGGCGCACGCTCGGGCTGCATCTGCACGATGCGCACGCGGTCGGCCTTGCGCACCTTCACCTGCGCGGACGCATCGATGTGCTTGCTGTCCTTGCGCTTGCGCATCGTCAACGCGATCGCCGCGATGATGGCGACCAGCAGCACCACGGCCGCGATCTGCAGCGGATACAGGTACTGCGTGTAGATCTCGATGCCGAGCAGCTTGGTGTTGCCGAGCTTGACGGCCACCGCGTCGGCCTGTGGCGCCTCGGGCAGGTCGAAGCCACGGCGCAGCACCCAGATCATCTCGGCCGCGATGACCGCACCGATCGTGCCCGCCACCGGAAACAGCTGCCAGAAACCCTTGCGCACCGTGTCGGCGTTGGCGTCGAGCATCATGACCACGAACAGGAACAGCACCATCACGGCGCCCACGTACACGAGCACCAGCGAGATCGCCAGGAACTCGGCCTTCAGCAGCATCCACACGCAGGCTGCGGTGAAGAAGGCCAGCACGAGATAGAGCGCCGCGTAGACCGCGCTGCGCGCGGTGATGACGCGAAAGGAGGCGAACAGGAGGATCGCCGAGAAGACGTAGAAGAGCGCGGATTCTGTGTTCATTGGTGTCGTTCGCAGCCGGTGGAAGAGCCGGCAAGGCCGTTCATCGGTAGGCTGCGTCGGCCTCCCGGTTGGCGGCGATCTCTTTTTCGTAGCGGTCGCCCACGGCCAGCAGCATGTCCTTCGTGAAGTACAGGTCACCGCGCTTTTCGCCGTGGTATTCGAAGATGTGCGTCTCGACGATCGAGTCGACCGGGCAGCTCTCCTCGCAGAAGCCGCAGAAGATGCACTTGGTCAGGTCGATGTCGTAGCGCGTCGTGCGGCGGCTGCCGTCGTCTCGCACTTCGCTCTCGATCGTGATCGCCAGCGCCGGGCAGACCGCCTCGCACAGCTTGCAGGCGATGCAGCGCTCCTCGCCGTTCTCGTAGCGGCGCAGCGCGTGCAGGCCGCGAAAACGCGGCGACAGCGGTGTCTTTTCTTCCGGGAACTGCACCGTGATGGCCGGCGACAGGAAGTGACGGCCGGTCAGCTTCATGCCCTTCAGCAATTCGAGCAGGAAGAAGGTGTTGAAGAACTCCTTGATGGAGGCCACAGCGGACATGGTCAGGCCCTCCTTTTATTTCCAGATGTTCCAGGGCGACTGGATCCACAGGCCCACGACGACCAGCCAGATCAGCGTGATCGGGATGAAGATCTTCCAGCCCAGCCGCATGATCTGGTCGTAGCGGAAGCGCGGGAAGGTCGCACGCACCCACAGGAACAGGGTCACGACCACGAAGGTCTTCAGGCCGAGCCAGATCCAGCCGGGGATCCAGTTGAAGATGGCGCTGTCGATCGGCGGCAGCCAGCCGCCGAGGAACATCGTGACCGCCAGCGCGGAGATCAGGAGCATGTTCGCGTACTCGGCGAGGAAGAACATCGCGAACGACATGCCCGAGTACTCGATCATGTGGCCGGCCACGATCTCGGACTCGCCCTCCACCACGTCGAAGGGGTGGCGGTTGGTCTCGGCCAGGCCGGAGATGAAATAGACGATGAAGATCGGGAACAGCGGCAGCCAGTTCCAGCTCAGGAAATTGAGGCCCATGTCGGCGAAGCGGCCCTTGTCCTGGCCGAGCACGATCTCGGTCATGTTCAGCGTGCCCGAGACCATCAGCACCACCACCAGCGCGAAACCCATCGCGATCTCGTAGCTGACCATCTGCGCCGACGCGCGCAGCGCGCCGAGGAAGGCGTACTTCGAGTTCGAGGCCCAGCCGGCGATGATGACGCCGTAGACCTCCATCGACGTGATCGCCATCAGGAACAACAGGCCGGCGTTGATGTTGGCGAGCGCCACTTCCGGGCCAAAGGGCATGACCACCCAGGCGGCGAGCGCCGGCATGATGGTCATCACCGGGCCGAGCAGGAACAGGCCCTTGTTGGCCGCGGTCGGGAGGATGATTTCCTTGAAGATCAGCTTCACCGCATCGGCGATCGGGGTCAGCAGGCCCCAGGGGCCGACGCGGTTCGGGCCGGGCCGGATCTGCGTCCAGCCGATGGCCTTGCGCTCCCACAGCGTGAGGTAGGCGACGCAGCCCATCAGCGGCAGGATCAGCGCCACGATCTTGATCAGGTTCCACACGACGGGCCAGAAGCCGCCGAGCAGGCCGCTGCCGAACTGGTTGAAGCTTTCGATCATGCTCAGGCCTTCTCGACGGCGATCTCGCCGAACATCGCGCCGAGTGCCGCGGTCGCGGCGTGCCCGGCAGGCACGCGCACGGCAGTGGGCGCCAGGCTCGCATCGTGGTAAGCCCCGAGCCGCACCGATGCACGGCCCTGCTGCACATGGACATGGGCGCCATCACTCAGGCCCAGGCGCTGCCACACGGCCGTCGGCAGGCCCGCCCGCGGCGTGCGCGCATCGGTGGTGGCCTGCAGCGACGGCGCGCGGCGCGCGATGGCGTCGGTGGCGTAGATCGGCACGTCGGCCACGCGCTCCAGCGCCGTGCCGTTTGCCGACGCGGCGACCGCGGCCTGCGTTGCGTTGCGCAGCCGCGAGGCCAATGCACCGATGTCACCCAAGGCTCGGGCCTTGACCTCTTCCGAGGTTTCGAAGTCGAAGCCCTGCAGGCCCAGCATCGAGCCGAGCACGCGCAGCAGCTTCCAGGCCGGGCGTGCATCGCCGCGCGGCTTGACGACGCCATGGAAACTCTGCACGCGGCCCTCGGCGTTGATGAAGCTGCCGGAGGTCTCGGTGAACGGCGTGATCGGCAGCAGCACGTCGGCATGCTCGAGGTTGGCGCTCTTGAAGGCGCTCAAGGACACCACCATGCCGGCTGCTGCCAGGGTCGCCGCGGCCTGTTGCGGATCGGCCGCATCCAACACCGGCTCGGCGTTGAGGAGCAGATAGGCCTTGAGCGGCTGGGCCAGCATCTGGCCGGCATTCAGTCCGCCCCGCAGCGGCTGGGCGCCGACCAGTTGGGCACCGACGCTGTTGGCCGCCTCACCGATCACGCCGCAGGTGGCGCCGGTGTGCTCGGCGATGAAACTGGCCAGCGCGAGCAGTTGCTCGGCCTGCGGGTGCTGGACAGCGGCATTGCCGAGCAGCACGGCCTTGCGCTGTCCGCTCAGCAAGGAGGCGGCAACGGCCTTGGCCTGCTCGCTCGCTTCGGCCGCGACCGGTGCGGCCACGCCCTTGTGTGCCGCCACCTCTGCTGCCACGCCGGCCAGTGCCGCCACCCAGGCGCTCGGCGCCGCGATGAGCTGCGCAGACACCGGCAGCAGCCAGTCGTCGGCCAGCGCATGAAGGCTGCTGATCTGCGCACCATGCTTGGCCGCCTGACGCAGCCGCTGCGCGAACAGCGGGTGGTCCTTGCGCAGGAAGGAGCCGATCACGAGAGCGCGATCCAGCGTCGACAGCGACGCGATGCTGGTCCCGAGCCAGCGCGCCGAAGGCGAATCCGCCGCCTGCCCGCTCGCACCGAACGAGGCATGGCGCAGTCGGTGGTCGATGTTGTCGGAGCCCAGGCCGCGCACCAATTGGCCGAGCAGGTACAACTCCTCGACCGTGCTGTGCGCGGTCGCCAACGCGCCGATGCTGGCAGCGCCGTGATCGGCCTTGATGGACTTGAGTCCGTTGGCCACGTACTCGAGCGCGACGTTCCAGTCGACGCTGCGCCACTGTCCGCCCTGCTTGATCATCGGCGTGGTCAGGCGCTCGTCGGTGTTCAGCGCTTCGTACGAGAAACGATCGCGATCCGCCAGCCAGCATTCGTTGACTGCTTCGTTCTCGAGCGGCACGACACGCATCACCTGGTTGCCCTTGACCTGGACAATCAGGTTCGCACCCGTCGAGTCGTGCGGACTGACCGACTTGCGTCGTGACAACTCCCAGGTGCGAGCGCTGTAGCGGAAGGGCTTGCTGGTCAGCGCACCGACCGGGCAGATGTCGATCATGTTGCCCGACAGCTCGGAGTCGACCGTCTCACCGGCCACCGTCGTGATCTCGGCATGCTCGCCGCGGTGGATCATGCCGAGTTCCATCACGCCGGCGACTTCCTGGCCGAAGCGCACGCAGCGGGTGCAGTGGATGCAGCGCGTCATCTCTTCCATCGAGATCAGCGGGCCCACGTCCTTGTGCAGCACCACGCGCTTTTCTTCCTCGTAGCGCGAGGCGGACTTGCCGTAGCCGACCGCCAGATCCTGCAACTGGCATTCGCCGCCCTGGTCGCAGATGGGGCAGTCCAGCGGGTGATTGATGAGCAGGAACTCCATCACCGACTGCTGCGCCTTCAGCGCCTTGTCGCTCTTGGTGCGCACGATCATGCCCTGCGTCACCGGCGTGGCGCAGGCCGGCATGGGCTTGGGCGCCTTCTCGACGTCGACCAGGCACATGCGGCAGTTGGCCGCGATGCTGAGCTTTTTGTGATAACAGAAGTGCGGGATGTAGGTGCCGGCCTTGTCGGCAGCATGCATGACCATGCTGCCTTCGGGCACCTCGACCTTGCGGCCGTCGAGTTCGATTTCAACCATGGTGGGTTCCGTCAGACCGGCCTTGCGCCGGGCCGTCGCAAGGAAAGCCCGCCCCCTCAGGCGCCAGCGAGGTGATCCAGGCGTGGGGGCTAGACATACGCCGGGACCACGCAGGTCTTGTGTTCGATGTGGTGCACGAACTCCTCGCGGAAGTGCTTGATCATGGCCCGCACCGGCATCGCGGCCGCGTCGCCCAGCGCGCAGATCGTGCGGCCCTGGATGTTGTCGGCCACCGAATTCAGCAGTTCGATGTCTTCCATGCGGCCCTTGCCGTTCTCGATGCGGTCGACCATGCGCCACAGCCAGCCGGTGCCTTCACGGCAGGGCGTGCACTGCCCGCAGCTTTCGTGCTGGTAAAAATAGGAGAGGCGCAGCAGGCTCTTGACCATGCAGCGGGTGTCGTCCATCACGATCACGGCGCCGGAGCCGAGCATCGAGCCGGCCTTGGCGATCGCGTCGTAGTCCATCGTCGTGTCCATCATGATGGCCGCCGGCAGCACCGGCGCCGACGAACCGCCGGGGATCACGGCCTTGAGCTTGCGACCGCCCTTCACGCCGCCGGCCAGCTCGAGCAGTTTCGCGAACGGTGTGCCCAGCGGCACCTCGTAGTTGCCGGGGCGCTCGACATCGCCGACCATCGAGAACAGCTTGGTGCCGCCGTTGTTCGGTTTGCCGATCGCGAGGTAGGCCTCACCGCCGTTGCAGATGATCCACGGCACCGCAGCGAAGGTCTCGGTGTTGTTGATGGTCGTCGGCCTGCCATACAGACCGAAGCTGGCCGGGAACGGCGGCTTGAACCGCGGCTGGCCCTTCTTGCCCTCGAGCGACTCGAGCAGCGCCGTCTCCTCGCCGCAGATGTAGGCGCCGAAGCCGTGGAAGGCATGCAGCTGGAAACTGTGGCCGGAGCCGAGGATGGCATTGCCCAGGTAGCCGGCGGCACGGGCCTCTTCCAGCGCCTCTTCGAAGCGCTCGTAGATCTCGAAGATTTCGCCGTGGATGTAGTTGTAGCCGACCGAGATGCCCATCGCGTAGGCCGCGATGATCATGCCCTCGATGACGATGTGCGGGTTGTAGGCAAGGATGTCGCGGTCCTTGCAGGTGCCGGGCTCGCCCTCGTCGGAATTGCAGACCAGGTACTTCTGGCCCGGGAACTGGCGCGGCATGAAGCTCCACTTCAGCCCGGTCGGGAAGCCGGCCCCGCCGCGACCGCGCAGGCCCGAGGCCTTGACTTCGGCGATCACCTGGTCGGGCGTCATCAGCTCTGCCTTTTCGCCACCGGCGCCCTCGCCGTTCAGGATCTTCCTCAGCGCCCGGTAGCCACCGCGCGCTTCGTAGTCCTTCAGGCGCCAGTTCTTGCCGTCGAGGCCGGCGACGATCTGCGCGCCGATATGGCGGTCGTGGAAGCAGGTTTCGCGACCCGTCGCCTGGAACTTCGACAGATCGAGTGTCATGACCGTCCCCCGTTCGCGGCGTGCCGGGCTCGAATACGGAACATCATTTCTGTGCCTTCAGCAGTTCGAGCAGCTCGTCGAGGCGCTCGGCGTTCATGTAGCTCAGCATCTGACGGTCGTTGACCAGCATCACCGGCGCGTCGGCACAAGCACCGAGGCATTCGCTGGGCTGCACCGTGAACACGCCGTCGGCCGTGGAGCCATAGGGCTCGACACCGAGCTTCTTGCACACGTGCTGGAGCGCGGTCTCGCCGTCGCGCAGCTGGCACGGCAGGTTGGTGCAGACGTTCAGCTTGAAACGGCCGACCGGCTGCTGGTTGTACATGTTGTAGAAGGTCGTGACCTCGTGCACCGCGATCGGCGCCATGCCGAGGTGTGCTGCGATCGCCTTCTCGGCCTCGGCCGACACATGGCCCTGCTCGTGCTGCACGATGGCCAGGCAGGCCATCACCGCCGACTGCTGCTGGTCTGCAGGGTACTTGGCGACCTCGCGGTCGAAGCGCGCCTTGGTGGCTTGCGAAAGTGTCATCGATCAATCTCGCCGAAAACGATGTCCATCGTGCCGATCACTGCCACCGCGTCGGCGATCATGTGGCCGCGCGACATCTCGTCCATCGCAGCGAGATGGGCAAAACCCGGCGCGCGGATCTTCAGCCGGTAGGGCTTGTTGGCACCGTCGCTGACGATGTAGATGCCGAACTCGCCCTTCGGGTGCTCGACCGCTGCATAGGCCTCACCCTCGGGCACGTGGAATCCTTCGGTGAAGAGCTTGAAGTGGTGGATCAGCTCTTCCATGTTGGACTTCATGTCCACGCGACCCGGTGCGGCCACCTTGTGGTTGTCGGTGATCACGGGTCCGGGATTGGCACGCAACCAGGCCGAACACTGTTGAATGATGCGGTTGCTCTGGCGCATTTCTTCGACGCGCACCAGATAGCGGTCATAGCAGTCGCCGCCGGTGCCGACGGGCACGTCGAAGTCGACACGGTCATAGACGTCGTAGGGCTGCTTCTTGCGCAGATCCCACTCGACGCCCGAGCCGCGCAGCATCGGACCGGTGAAGCCGAGATTGAGCGCGCGCTCCGGTGTCACGACGCCGATGCCCACGGTGCGCTGCTTCCAGATGCGGTTGTCGGTCAGCAGCGTCTCGTAATCGTCGACGTTCTTCGGGAAGCGGCGGCAGAAGTCGTCGACGAAGTCGAGCATCGAACCCTGCCGGTTCTCGTTCATCTTCGCCAGCGCCTTGGCGTTGCGGATCTTCGAGACCTTGTACTGCGGCATCGCGTCCGGCAGGTCCCGGTAGACGCCGCCCGGACGGAAATAGGCCGCGTGCATGCGCGCGCCCGAGACCGCCTCGTACAGGTCGAACAGGTCCTCGCGTTCACGGAAGGCGTAGATGAGGATGTTCATCGCACCGCAGTCGAGGCCGTGCGCGCCGATCCACAGCAAGTGGTTCAGGATGCGCGTGATCTCGGAAAACATCACGCGGATGTACTGCGCACGGACCGGCACGTCGACACCGAGCAGCTTCTCGATCGCGAGGCAGTAGGCGTGCTCGTTGCACATCATGGACACGTAGTCGAGACGGTCCATGTAGGGCAGCGACTGGATGTAGGTCTTGCTCTCCGCGAGCTTCTCCGTCGCGCGGTGCAGCAGGCCGATGTGCGGGTCGGCGCGCTGGATCACTTCGCCGTCGAGCTCGAGGATCAGGCGCAGCACGCCATGCGCCGCCGGGTGCTGCGGCCCGAAGTTGAGGGTGTAGTTCTTGATCTCGGCCATGGGGGACTCGGGTTCGCGCAACGCGCTCAGTGCAGACCGCCGTAGTTGTCCTCGCGGATGATCCGCGGCGTGATCTCGCGCGGCTCGATCGTGACCGGCTGGTAGATCACGCGGCGTTGCTCGGCGTCGTAGCGCATCTCGACGTGACCCGTGGTCGGGAAGTCCTTGCGGAACGGGTGCCCGATGAAACCGTAGTCGGTGAGGATGCGGCGCAGGTCGGCGTGGCCCTCGAACACGATGCCGTAGAGGTCGAAGGCCTCGCGCTCGAACCAGTTCGCAGCGGCCCACACCTCGTTGACCGAGGCCACCACCGGCAGGTCGTCGTCCGGACAGAAGACCTTCAGACGCAAGCGCCAGTTCTTGCTCACCGACAGCAGGTGCAGCACGACGCAATAGCGCGGGCCTTCCGTGTAAGGCGAACCGGCGCCATCCTTGTAGGACGAGTAGTCGAGACCGCACAGGTCGATCAGTTGCTCGAGCTGGAGGTCGGCGTGATCGCGCAGGGTGGCGCACACGCCCAGGTAGTCGGTGGCCTTGACGGTCAAGGTCAGTTCGCCGCGGTCGCGTACCAGCAACTGGATCTTGCCGGCCAGCACGGCTTCGATCGCCGGCTGCAGGATGTCGATTTTGTGGTCCATGGGCGAAGGGCTGCAGGCTTATCGGGCGATCGTGTTTTCGCGGCGGATCTTGGCCTGCAACTGCAGGATGCCGTACAGCAGTGCCTCGGCCGTGGGCGGACAGCCCGGCACGTAGACGTCGACCGGCACGATGCGGTCGCAGCCGCGCACGACCGAGTAGCTGTAGTGGTAGTAGCCGCCGCCATTGGCACAGGAGCCCATCGACAGCACCCAGCGCGGCTCGGCCATCTGGTCGTAGACCCGGCGCAGCGCCGGCGCCATCTTGTTGCACAGCGTGCCGGCGACGATCATCAGGTCGCTCTGGCGCGGGCTGGGGCGGAACAGCATGCCGAAGCGGTCGATGTCGTAGCGCGCCGCGCCGGCGTGCATCATTTCGACAGCGCAGCAGGCCAGGCCAAAAGTCATCGGCCACAGCGAACCGGTCTTCGACCAGTTGATCAGCTTGTCGGCCGAGGTGGTGATGAACCCCTCTTTGAGAACGCCTTCGATGCCCATCTCAGCAGCTCCTGGTCATTGTGGTCATTCCCAATCCAAAGCGCCTTTTTTCCACTCGTAGGCAAAACCAACGACGAGGATGCCGAGGAAGACCATCATGGCCCAGAAGCCCGCCGCGCCGATTTCCTTCAACGCCACACCCCACGGGAAGAGGAAGGCGATCTCGAGGTCGAACAGGATGAACAGGATGGCCACGAGGTAGTAGCGCACATCGAACTTCATGCGAGCGTCCTCGAAGGCCTCGAAGCCGCACTCGTAGGGCGAGTTCTTGTCCGCATCGGGCCGGTGCGGCCCGAAGACGAAGCCGATCAGCTGCGGCGCGATGCCGACCGCAGCGCCCACGAGGATGAACAGGATCACCGGCAGGTAGGACTCGAGGTTCATCGTGGTGCGTGGCTCGGTGCGTAAATCGGTTGGCTGCGCTCACCCGGCAAAACAAAGCGCGCTGCGGTGACACGGCCTGCTTCCAGACCCGTCCACACGCTCAGCGCGCCCGGTCCCCTGTGCATTGCTGTCAGGGCGCTTTGGGCTGTTGCCGGATGCTGCTCCAGCCCGAAACGAACATTCACAACTCTTGGTGCCGTCGGCGAGACTCGAACTCGCACAGCTTTCGCCACTACCCCCTCAAGATAGCGTGTCTACCAATTTCACCACGACGGCCCGCTGTCATTGCGCATCTGCATGCACGGCGGCTTTGCTGCCCGACTCGCCTGAGGAATTGCTCGCCGGACAGCCAGTTATTCTATCGTCAAACAGGCCCGACTTTGTGCGTTTGGCAGCCTGACAACAGCGGCGTCGCGCGCTGCGCGACGCAGTCTCCGCCGCCCACCGTTCCCGTCACTTGGTAGGTATCTGCGCGGCGCCCGACGCGGCCGCTGCGGGCGCCTGCGACGCCACCGGCACCGCAGTGGATGTAGCACCGGGGATCTGCTGCGCAGACGTCGGGGTTGCAGCCGAATTCGCTGGCGCCGCACGCTCGAGGATGGAGGCACCGCCCACGCTGGTGCGCAAGTTGCCGAAGTAGGCCAGCGCCAGCGTGCAGGCGAAGAAGATCGCTGCGCACACGCCCGTCGAGCGCGACAGAAAGTTCGCGCTGCCGGTCGCACCGAACAGGCTGCCCGACGCTCCGCTGCCGAACGAGGCCCCCATGTCGGCCCCCTTGCCATGCTGGATCAGCACCAGTCCGATCATCGCCAGCGCGGCAAGCATCTGCACCACCACGATCACTGTCAACAACATCTGCATTTCATCGACTCCAGAATTCGAAATTTTCTGTGCTCAGCGCACGCCGGCAGCGCGGCAGATCGCAAGGAAATCCGCTGCCTTCAGCGACGCGCCACCGATCAATCCACCATCGATATCGGCTTGCGCAAACAGCGTGGTGGCGTTGTCGGACTTGACGCTGCCGCCATAGAGCAGCTTCATCTGCGCGGCACGCGGCGTCGCTGCAGCAAGCTGCGCCCGCAGCAAGGCGTGCACCGCCTGCGCCTGTTCGGGGCTCGCGGTGCGCCCGGTCCCGATCGCCCACACCGGCTCGTAGGCCACCACCATCTCGCCAGCACAGTGCCCGAGCGTATGGATCACGGCCGAGAGCTGACGCTTGACGACGTCCTCGGTCTCGCCCGCATCGCGCTGCGCCAGCGTCTCGCCGACGCAGACGATCGGCGTGATGCCCTTTGCAAGCGCCGCCTGCGCCTTGTCGGCCACCAGCTGGTCGCTTTCGCCGTGCAAGGCGCGCCGCTCCGAATGCCCGACGATCACGTAGCGGCAACCGAAATCGGCCAGCATCGCCGCCGACACCTCGCCGGTGTAGGCACCCTGCTCGTGCACCGAACAGTCCTGCGCGCCCCAGGCGATGGCGCTGCGGGCCAGGCGCTCGGCGGCCTGGGCGAGGTAGGGAAACGGTGCGCACACGGCGACGTCGCAAGGCAGCGGGCCGGCGGACTTCAGGCCCTCGAGCAAAGCCTCGTTCGCGGCATGCGTGCCGTGCATCTTCCAGTTGCCGACCACCAGTTTGCGGCGGGTCTCGCTCATTCGGTTCTCCTTGTCACCAACTCAGCACGAGCTTGCCGACGTGCTGGCCGGACTCCATCAGCGCGTGGGCCTGCGCGGCCTGTGCAGCGGGAAAAATCTTGTGGATCATGGGCTTGAATCGCCCGGCCTCGAGCAGCGGCCAGACCTTGGCGCGCAGCGCGGCGGCGATGCCGGTCTTGTATTCGGTCGTGCGCGGACGCAAGGTCGAGCCGGTGACCGTGAGGCGGCGGCGCAGGACCGCACCCGCATCGAGTTCGCCCTTCGTGCCGCCCTGCACCGCGATGATCGACAAGCGACCATCGTCGGCCAAGCACTGGAGTTCACGCGCCAGGTAGCTGCCTGCCACCATGTCGAGAATCACGTCGACGCCGCGGCCGCCGGTCACGCGCTTGACCTCGACGACGAAGTCCTGTGTCTTGTAGTTGATCGCATGGTCGGCACCGAGCGCACGGCAGGCGTGCGCCTTCGCGTCGTCACCCACCGTCACGATCACGTTGCAGCCCCAGGCCTTCGCAAGCTGGATCGCCGTCACGCCGATGCCGCTCGCGCCGCCTTGCACCAGCAGCGTTTCGCCGGGCTGCAGCCGGGCGCGCTCGAAGACATTGATCCAGACCGTGAACAGGGTCTCCGGCAGGCTGGCCGCCTCGATGTCGCTCCAGCCCGCCGGCACCGGCAGGCACTGGCCGATCGGTGCCACGCAGCGCTGCGCATAGCCGCCGCCATGGGTGAGCGCGCAGACGCGGTCGCCGAGCCGAAACCCGGCTGCCGACAGCGCCGCCGCGTCGCCGCCGACGATGCGGCCCGCCACCTCCAGACCCGGAAGGTCCGACGCGCCGGGCGGCGGCGGGTAGGCGCCCGCGCGTTGCAGCACGTCGGGCCGGTTGACGCCCGATGCCGCAACCTCGATGAGCAGTTCACCCGGCCCCGGCACGGGCTCGGGCCGCTCGACAAGACGCAGCACCTCGGGTCCGCCGGGATGGGAGATTTCGACCGCTTGCATGAGCAGGAAGACAGGAGGCCGCGTCACAGTCGCTTCGCGGCAGCACCGCCTTACTCGGCCTTCGACGGCTCGTCGGATGCAACGGGCGCCGGTGCGTCGCCGGACTCCGGACGGTCGCTGCGCTCGCGGCGCGGCGGTCGATCACCGCGGTCACCACGGTCGCCGTGTTCGCGGCGCGGCCGGTCGCTGTACTCGCGGCGCGGGCGCTCTTCCGGCATGCCTTCAGGCCGCTCGAGCAGCGCCTTCATCGACAGCTTGATGCGGCCCTTCTCGTCGGTCTCGAGCACCTTGACCTTGACAACCTGACCTTCGCTGAGGAAGTCGGTCACGTTCTCGACCCGCTCGTGAGCGATCTGGCTGATGTGCAGCAGGCCGTCCTTGCCGGGCAGGATGTTGACCAGCGCGCCGAAGTCCAGGATCTTCGTGATCGGGCCTTCGTAGACCTTGCCGATCTCGGCTTCGGCCGTGATCTCCTCGATGCGCTTCATGGCCGCCTGGGCCTTGTCGCCGTCGGTCGAGGCGATGGTGATGGTGCCGTCTTCCTCGATGTTGATCTGCGTGCCGGTCTCCTCGGTCAGCGCACGGATCGTGGCGCCGCCCTTGCCGATCACGTCGCGGATCTTCTCGGGGTTGATCTTCATCACGTAGAGGCGCGGCGCGAACACCGACAGCTCTTCCTTCGCGCCGCCGAGCGCCTCGACCATCTTGCCGAGGATGTGCAGGCGCGCTTCCTTGGCCTGCGCCAGCGCCACCTGCATGATCTCCTTGGTGATGCCCTGGATCTTGATGTCCATCTGCAGCGCCGTCACGCCGGCGGTCGTGCCGGCCACCTTGAAGTCCATGTCGCCGAGGTGGTCCTCGTCGCCGAGGATGTCGGTCAGCACCGCGAAGCGGTTGCCGTCCTTGATCAGGCCCATCGCGATGCCGGCCACGTGCGCCTTCAGCGGCACGCCGGCGTCCATCATCGCCAGGCAGCCGCCGCAGACCGAGGCCATCGACGAGGAGCCGTTCGATTCGGTGATCTCCGAGACGACGCGGATCGCGTAGGCGAACTCGTCCTTCTTCGGCAGCACCGGGATCAGTGCGCGCTTGGCGAGGCGGCCGTGGCCGATCTCGCGGCGCTTGGGCGAGCCCACGCGGCCCGTCTCGCCGGTAGCGAACGGAGGCATGTTGTAGTGGAACATGAAGCGGTCCTCGAACTCGCCGGCCAGCGCGTCGATGCGCTGCGTGTCGCGTTCGGTGCCGAGCGTGGTGATGACCAGCGCCTGCGTCTCGCCGCGCGTGAACAGCGCCGAGCCGTGGGTGCGCGGCAGCACGCTCGAGCGGATCTCGATCGGGCGCACGGTGCGGGTGTCGCGACCGTCGATGCGCGGCTCGCCGGCCAGGATCTGGCTGCGCACGATCTTGGCCTCGATGTCGAACAGCAGGTTCTCGACCTTGACCTTGTCGACCGCGGCGCCATCGGCCGCCAGTGCGGCCAGCACCTCGGCGTAGGCGGCGCGGGTGGCCTGCGTGCGGTCTTGCTTGGAGCGGATCTGGTAGGCCGCGCGCAGCTTGGCTTCGCCCAGGCCGTTGACCTTGGCGATGAAGTCCTCGTCCTTGGCGGGCGGGGTCCATTGCCACTCGGGCTTGCCGGCCTCGCGCACCAGTTCGTTGATCACGCGCACGGCGATGTTGCCCTGCTCGTGGCCGAACACCACGCCACCAAGCATGATGTCTTCGGGCAGTTGGTCCGCCTCGGACTCCACCATCAGCACGGCCGCCTCGGTGCCGGCGACGATCAGGTCGAGCTTGGACTCGGCCAGTTGTGTCGGGCCCGGGTTGAGCACGTACTCGCCGTTGATGTAGCCCACGCGCGCGGCGCCGATCGGGCCGTTGAACGGGATGCCGCTGATCGCCAGCGCGGCGCTGGAGCCGATCAGCGCGGCGATGTCGGCCGACGCCTCCGGATTCAGCGACAGCACGTGCACGACGACCTGCACCTCGTTGTAGAAGCCTTCCGGGAACAGCGGGCGCAGCGGCCGGTCGATCAGGCGCGAGGTCAGCGTCTCCAGCTCGCTCGGGCGGCCTTCACGCTTGAAGAAGCTGCCGGGAATCTTGCCGGCGGCATAGGTCTTCTCGATGTAGTCGACGGTCAGCGGAAAGAAGTCCTGGCCCGGCTTCGGGTTCTTGGCCGCGACGACCGTGGCCAGCACCACGGTGCCGTCCATGTCGACGACGACCGCACCGCCCGACTGGCGGGCGATCTCGCCGGTTTCCAGCGTGACGGTGTGCTGGCCCCATTGGAAGGTCTTGGTGATCTTGTTGAACAGGCTCATGCTTGTCTCCAGGTTTTGGTTCTCGAAATTCTTCGAGAGAACACGCGGCGCGATCGGTGGCGCCCGTCACCCGAAGCCCGGCACTCGAGCGAGATGCCATTCCAGCGCGCCTGCGGCCTCAGCCGCGTTGGAATGACACATCGACGCTCTCTCGTGCTCGGCTCCAAAACGCGAAGAGCCTGCGCTGGTGGTTCCAGACAGGCTCTTCGTCATGCGATACGGCTTACTTGCGCAGGCCCAGCTTCTGGATCAGCGCGGTGTAGCGGTCAGCGTCCTTGCCCTTGAGGTAGTCGAGCAGCTTGCGCCGGCGGCTCACCATCTTCAGCAGCCCGCGGCGGCCGTGGTGGTCCTTGGCGTGGGTCTTGAAGTGCGGGGTCAGGTCGTTGATGCGCGCAGTGAGGAGGGCCACTTGCACCTCGGGCGAGCCGGTGTCGGCGGGGCTACGCGCGTTGGACTTGACGATTTCGGAGAAATTGAGGTCGGCGACTGCCATGCTTGTTTCCTGATTGCGATGAAACCGCTGGCGCTCGCAGGAACGGCGTGCCGCGGTTTCGAGTTTCCACTTGCGGTCACGGGTGAAACCGACCCATGCCGTGCTGTTGCTTTACGGGTGAAAGAACCGCAAAGCCCGGCGATTATAGCCGCAGAGCATCACGCAGTCGTTCCACCCCCTGCGTGAGCCGGACCGGGTCGCGCGAGGCGTAGCACCACCGCAGCCAGCCTTCGGCCTCCGGCCCGAAAGCGACACCCGGCGCCAGACCCAAGCCTGCCTGCGTCACCAGCCGTTTGGCGAATGCCAGCGAATCGGCCTCGCCGGCAACGCGGAAAAAGGCGTACATGCCAGCGGCGGGCAGTGCCACTTCGACCCCGTGCAGCGCCTGCAGCGCCGGCAGCAAGGTGTCGCGGCAGCGGCGCAAGTGCTCCACCAGGCCTGGCACCAGGGTGTCCGCACCCCGCACGGCCGCCAGCCCGGCGCGCTGCACGAACACCGGCGCACAGGAGGTGTTGAACTCGATCAGCTTGCCCACCGCGTCGAGCAGCGCAGCCGGCAGCACCAGCCAGCCGAGCCGCCAGCCGGTCATCAGGAAGCTCTTCGAAAAACTGTGAGCGACGAGCACGCGGTCGTCGGGCTTGGCAAGATCGAGGAAAGACGGCGCACACGATCGGCCCGGCATGTCGCCACGGTCTGCAGCTCCGAAATAGAGCCGCTCGTAGACCTCGTCGGCAACGATCCAGGTGCCTGTGCACCGGCAGTGCGCAAGGATCGCGGCCTGCTCGCCGCGATCCAGCGTCCAACCGGTCGGGTTGTTCGGCGCATTGATCAACAACACGCGGGTGCGCGGCGTGACCGCCGCGAGCAGTTCGTCCAGGTCCAGCCGCCAGACACCAGCCTGCGGCCGCAGCGACACGCGCTTCACCTCGGCCCCCAGGATGGCCGGCTGCGCCGTCAGATTCGGCCAGACCGGGACAACGGCGACCACCTCGTCCCCCGCGCCGGTGAGCGCCTGCATCGCGATCATCAGCGCGTTCACGCCCGACGACGTGACGGCGATCCGGTCGAACCCGACCGGCCTGTGCAGCGCGCCGACGTAAGCGGCGAGCGCCTCGCGCAGTTCCGGCAGGCCGAGGTTGTGCGAGTAGAAGGTCTCGCCGCGCGCGAGCGAGGCGACGGCCGCCTCGCGAATGAAGTCGGGCGTGGCCTCGTCGCCCTCGCCGAACCAGAAGGCCAGCACATCACTGCGGCCCAGTCCGGCATTGGCCACCTCGCGGATCTTGGAGCCAGGCAATTGCCGGATCACGTCGCGCATCTCGTTGGTTCTCCGTAGGTGCCGCACACCGAACGCGAGGCCGCGCTGCGGGCGACGCCCCGGAATACAACGGCCTTGAAAACAAAAATGCCGCACTCAACTCGGCGGCATGGGCAGCCGAAAGCTGCCTCCACCTCGATTGTAGGAGTACCCCATGTTCGTCATGCCCATCACCCGCACCGCCCACCGCCATGCATACAACGGCCAGGCCCGCGACCTGAGCCGCGCCTTCGACCGCCTGTTCGACGACACCGTGGAGCGCGTGTTCACCACCACCAAGACCGCCACCCGCCAGCCCGCGCTGGACCTGCGCGAAACCGACCAAAGCTACAGCGTGCAGCTCGACCTGCCCGGTGTCGCGAAGGAAGACGTCAAGGTCACGATCGACGGCAAGCGCGTCAGCATCGAGGCCGCAGCGCGCAGCACGGTCCAGACCATCGAAGGCGAACGCCTGCTGGTGCGCGAGCGCAGTGCCACGGCCTACGCGCGCAGTTTCACGCTGCCGGTCGAGGTCGACGAGTCGGCCTCTCAGGCCAGGCTCGAGAACGGCGTGCTGAGCCTGACGCTCACCAAGAAAGTCAGGCCCGCCACCCAGCTCACGATCGGCTGAGTGAAGCGGCCGGCTGCGGCATACCGCAGTCACCCGCGCGGCGACCCAGCCCGCTTGGGGCGGCCCGGCGCTGGCTGAAGCGCGCTCAGGCCGCCGCGACGTCCAGCGCCGCGAGCGGCCAGCGCGGCTGCACATCGAAGGCATGGTCGCGCCGCGCCGTCGCGCGGCCGGCCTGCAGCCGCATCGCGGCGGCCAGCGCGATCATGGCGCCGTTGTCAGTGCACAGCTGCAGCTCGGGATAGTGCACCCGCACGCCACGTCTCGCGCAGGCCACGTCGAGCTGCTCGCGCAGGCGGCGGTTGGCGCCCACACCACCGGCAACCACCAGGCGATCGAGCCCCGTCGCCTCCAGCGCGGCAAGCGACTTCTTCACCAGCACCTCCACGATCGCCGCCTGGGTCGATGCCGCCAGGTCGGCGCGCGGCTGCTCGCAGGGGCCGTCGCCCAGCTTCATGACCTGGGTGCGCACGGCGGTCTTCAGGCCGGCGAAGGAAAAGTCCAGCGTGTCCCGGTGCAGCAGAGGCCGCGGCAGCGCATAGGCCGCCGGGTCGCCAAATTCGGCCAGCCGCGCCAGTGCCGGCCCGCCGGGGTAGCCCAGACCGAGCAGCTTGGCCGATTTGTCGAAGGCTTCGCCGGCCGCGTCGTCGATCGTTTCACCGAGCAGTTCGTAATCACCGACGCCGTTGACCCGCATCAGCTGGGTGTGCCCGCCGGACACCAGCAAGGCCACGAACGGGAACTGCGGCGGATCGGCCGACAGGAAAGGTGACAGCAGATGCCCTTCGAGATGGTGAACACCCAGCACGGGCCTGTCGAGGGCAGCCGCCAGCGCGCAGGCCACGGCGCTGCCGACCAGCAGGGCCCCGGCGAGACCCGGGCCACGCGTGTAAGCGACAACGTCGATATCGGGCAACAGCCTGTGCGCTTCGGCCAGCACCTGTCGCGTCAGAGGCAGAACGCGACGGATGTGGTCGCGTGAAGCGAGCTCCGGCACCACGCCGCCGTAAGCCTCGTGCATGGCCACCTGGCTGTGCAGGGCATGGGCGAGCAGCCGCGGCGTCGCATCACCTCTGGTCTCCACGAGCGCCACACCCGTCTCGTCGCAGGAAGACTCGAACGCCAGGATCAACATCGCGACAGTGTAGTAAGCCAGGAAACGGGTGCATGACGGCATCCGCCACAAAGCATGCCAGTAGTTTCCTTTGGTCACATGGGCGGCGTGACGTAGCGCACGAATCCCGGAGGTGCCGCCCTATCGCTTGTCGTCCGCGCTGGTTACCCTGCATTCCCAGCGGCGTGCAGCCGTGCTTCCGGCCGACAGGATCATGAAACAGTACAAGCTCGCCGCTTGGCCGGATCTGCCGGCGCCCTTTCACCGCACGGCCTACCGACGCATGCTGCACCAGATGTCCCACCGTCATGTGTCCGTCCGGCAATTGATGCAGGAAAGTGGCCTGGCCCGTTCGGCGGTGGTCCAGTTCCTCGACACCCTCACTGAGCGGGAGTTGCTCAGCGAGCGCGAACATGCCGCGCCGCTGTCGATGCTCGGCAGGCTGCGTCCGGTCGCGTGGTGGCGCCGCACCTTCGCCGCCGCAGGTCACGTCTGAGCCGGGGGCGTTCACTCCTTCGGTGACAGGGCCCGCGCTGCGCGGGCCCTGTCATTTTGAGACACCGTGGCATGGACAGTGCTGCACGCTGGCGCGCTCCTTGCAGCGCACCATGCATGACCTCCCTCCAGGCGCTGCGCATCGTCATCGTTGCACCGGAATCGCTCACCCCGGCGCCGGACGACGACGACGCGCTTGTCGAGGCAGAGCGCTCGCGCAGCCTGCGCATCGGCCTGCTGGCCAACGGCTACAACATCGTTGCGGTGCTGCCGGTCGATGCCTTCCTGCCCGACCGCATTGCGCAGATCCAGCCCGACATGATCATCGTCGACGCCCAGAGCCAGGCGCGCGACACGCTCGAGCACGTGGTGATGTCCACCCGCGACGAGCGCCGCCCGATCGTGCTGTTCACCGACGACGCCGACACCAGCCACGTGGGCGCCGCGATCGCCGCGGGGGTCACGGCCTACGTCGTCGCCGGTCTGGCGCCCGAGCGCATCAAACCGGTGCTCGACGTCGCGCTCGCACGCTTTCAGCACGAAGAGGCGCTGCGGCGCGAGCTCGCCGACGCGCGCACCCAGCTGAGCGAACGCAAGCTGATCGACCGCGCCAAGGGCCTGCTGATGAGCCGCCAGAAACTCACCGAAGACGAGGCCTACGCCCGGCTGCGCAAAACCGCAATGGACCGCGGCCTGCGCGTTGCCGAGGTTGCACAGCGTCTGATCGACGTGGCCGACATGCTCGGTTGACCCCTCCAACCATCGACTGGCACGAGGTTTGCTGCAGTGCACCCAAGGATCAATGGCGATCCCCTTTCCGGTGCGGCCACGGTCGGCAGCACCGCAGCAGACGACGGCGTCTCACCCTGCGCAGCCTTTCGGCCGCGCGGTCGTGATGACGCCGTTTTTCTTTTGAGCCCGATTTTTGGAGTCCGAATGCCATGCCGAACGACATCGCCAACCGCGCCCTGCTGGGCCGTCGCACCATGCTGAAAGCCGCCGCAGCCGCCACCGCCGTGGGCAGTGTCCCCGGACTGCAATCCGCCGTGTGGGCGGCCGGGTCCGACAAGCCCGAGAAGGAAGAAGTGCGCATCGGCTTCATCCCCCTGACCGACTGCGCGTCCGTCGTGATGGCCTCGGTGCTGGGCTTCGACAAGAAGTACGGCGTGAAGATCGTGCCCACCAAGGAAGCGTCCTGGGCCGGCGTGCGCGACAAGCTGGTCAACGGCGAGCTCGACATGGCACACGTGCTCTACGGGCTGATCTACGGCGTGCAACTCGGCATCGGCGGCCCGAAGAAGGACATGGCCGTGCTGATGAGCTTGAACAACAACGGGCAAGCCATCACGCTGTCGAAGGCGCTTGCCGACAAAGGCGCCGTCGACGGCGCGTCGCTGGCAAAGCTGATGGCGGCAGAAAAGAGGGAGTACACCTTCGCCGGCACCTTCCCGACCGGCACGCACGCCATGTGGATGCACTACTGGCTAGCGGCCGCAGGAATCAATCCGCTGTCGGGGGCCAAGCTGATCACGGTGCCGCCGCCGCAGATGGTTGCGAACATGCGGGTCGGCAACATGGACGGCTTCTGCGTCGGCGAGCCCTGGAATCATCGCGCCATCATGGATGGCATCGGCATCACCGCGAACACGACACAGGACATCTGGAAGGATCACCCCGAGAAGGTGCTCGGCACGACCGGGGACTTCGTCAAGAAGTATCCCAATACAACGCGCGCCGTGATGATGGCAGTCCTGGAGGCCAGCCAGTGGATCGATGCCGGCCTGCAGAACAAGATGAAGATGGCCGAGACGGTCGCCCAGAAGGCCTACATCAACACGTCGGTCGACGCGATCAATCAGCGCATCCTGGGCCGCTACCAGAACGGCCTCGGCAAGACCTGGGACGACCCCAACCACATGAAGTTCTTCAACGACGGCGCGGTGAACTTCCCCTACCTCAGCGATGGCATGTGGTTCCTCACGCAGCACAAGCGCTGGGGCCTGCTGAAGGAGCACCCCGACTACCTGGCCGTGGCGCAGCAGGTCAACCAGATCGCGCTCTACAAGGATGTTGCCGGTGCAATGAAGATCAACGTCCCGAAGGACCCGATGCGCAGCAGCAAGCTGATCGACGGTGTGGTCTGGGACGGCAAGAACCCGAAGGCCTACGCCGACGGTTTCAAGATCAAGGCCTGAAGCAAGGAGAACAGCATGGTCAGTGCCGTGTTCCACAACCCCTCGGGGGCCCGCGTCGCCGAAACGACGCCAGCCGCCCCTGCCGTCACCGTCAGCAAACCCGCCGCGGGGATGCCGGCGTCGACGCCTGCCGCCCGCACGCCGAAGGAGCCTTACGACTGGAGCGGGCTGGCCTTGCGAGTGCTTCCACCGCTGTTCGGCATTGGTTTGCTGATCGGCATCTGGGCACTGCTGACGATGAACGGTGGGGCCTTCCCGACGCCCGCCGTCACCTGGACCGAGATCGTCAAGCTGTTCAGCGACCCGTTCTACAGCAACGGCCCGAACGATCAGGGCATCGGCTGGAACGTGCTGTTCTCGCTCGAGCGTGTCGCCATGGGTTTCGGCCTCGCGGCGCTGGTCGGCATCCCGGCCGGGTTCATCCTGGGCCGCTTCAGCTTCATCAACCACATGGTCTCGCCGCTGATCAGCCTGCTGCGACCGGTGTCGCCGCTGGCCTGGCTGCCGATCGGGCTGCTGGTGTTCAAGTCGGCCAACCCGGCGGCCATCTGGACGATCTTCATCTGCTCGATCTGGCCGATGATCATCAACACCGCGGTCGGCGTGCAGCGCGTGCCGCAGGACTACCTGAACGTCGCACGGGTGCTGAACCTGAGCGAATGGAAGGTCATGACACGCATCCTGTTCCCCGCGGTACTGCCCTACATGCTGACCGGCGTGCGCCTGTCGGTGGGCACGGCGTGGCTGGTGATCGTGGCGGCCGAGATGCTGACTGGCGGCGTCGGCATCGGCTTCTGGGTCTGGGACGAGTGGAACAACCTGAACGTGGCCCACATCCTGATCGCGATCTTCGTCATCGGCATCGTCGGCCTGCTGCTCGAGCAGGCGCTGATGCTGGTCGCACGCCGCTTCAGCTTCGACGATTGAGGAGACTCCCATGACCAGCTTCATCGAAGTACAGAACGCCGAGATGGTGTTCACCACGCGCAAGGGCCGCTTCCATGCGCTGCGCGAGATCGACCTGCAGATCGAACGCGGCGAGTTCATCACGCTGATCGGCCATTCGGGCTGCGGCAAATCGACCTTGCTCAACCTGATCGCCGGCCTGCTGACGCCCAGCAGCGGCGTCTTGCTGTGCGACAACCGCGAGATTGCCGCGCCGGGTCCGGAGCGCGCGGTGGTGTTCCAGAACCATTCGCTGCTGCCGTGGCTGACGTGCTATGAGAACGTGCACCTCGGCGTCGAGCGCGTGTTCGGCGACAACGAGAGCAAGGCCCGGCTGAAGGAGCGCACCGAGGCCGCGCTGGCACTGGTGGGCATGGCGCACGCCACCGCCAAGCGCCCGCACGAGATCTCGGGCGGCATGAAGCAGCGTGTCGGCATCGCCCGCGCGCTGGCGATGGAGCCCAAGGTGCTGCTGATGGACGAGCCCTTCGGCGCGCTCGACGCACTCACGCGGGCCCACCTGCAGGACGAGTTGCTGAAGATCGTCGCGCGCACGCAGAGCACCGTGGTGATGGTGACGCATGATGTCGACGAGGCCGTGCTGCTCAGCGACCGGGTCGTGATGATGACCAACGGACCGGCCGCGACGATCGGCGAGATCCTGAAGATCGAGCTGCCGCGTCCGCGCCTGCGCGTCGAGCTCGCGGAAGACCCGGCCTACGTGCACTACCGCAAGGAAGTGCTCGACTTCCTGTACACGCGCCACGGCCACGTCGAACGCGAAGCCGCATGAGTCCGCAAGCGAAGGAGAAACGGGAGCCCCACCTAGCACACCGGTTGCTGATGTCCAGGTGACTGGCGTCTGGAGCGGCGCAGTCGCTATCTCCTCAGCAGGGCCCCGCCCTTTCGTCCCCGCCCGGCCTCGCGGCCGGGCGGTTTTTCTTGGCCGGGCGCACTGCCACGGTGCAGGACCGGCGGCAACGTGGATCGATCAGGTGCGTCGACTCGCCCAGACCCACAGCGTCACGCCCCCGGCCACCATCGGCACGCACAGCCACTGCCCCATGCTCATGCCGAGCGCGAGCAGGCCGAGAAAGCCATCCGGCTCGCGGAAGTATTCGGCGACGAAGCGCAACACGCCGTAGCCCACCAGGAAAGCGCCAGATACCTGCCCGGTCGCGCGCGGCTTGCGCGCATAGAGCCACAACAGCACGAATAGCAGCAGGCCTTCGAGCGCGAACTGGTACAGCGGCGATGGGTGGCGCGGGATGTCGCTGCCCGACTGCGGATAGATCATCGCCCACGGCAGCGAAGGGTCGGCCGCGCGACCCCACAACTCGCCGTTGATGAAGTTGCCGATGCGACCGCTCGCCAGGCCCGTCGGCACGCAGGGTGCGATCAGATCGGTCACCTCGAGCCAACGGCGCTGGCGAAGGCGGGCGAACCATGCCATCGCGACGATCACGCCCAGCAAGCCGCCGTGGAAGGCCATGCCGCCCTTCCACACCTCGAAGATCTCGATCGGGTGCGACGCGTAGTAGCCCGGCTTGTAGAACAGCACGTAGCCGAGCCGCCCCCCGACGATCACGCCGAGCACACCGTAGAACAGCAGGTCCTCGACATCGCGACGTGTCCAGCCGACCTCCCTGAAAGGTGAGTGCTTGACGCGCAGCGAGGCCAGCCACAGGAACAGACCGAAGGCGACGAGGTAGGTCAGGCCGTACCAGTGGATCGCCAGCGGCCCGAGCTTCAAGGCGATGGGGTCGAACTGCGGGTGTATCAGCATGGGCGGCTCGACGAGAACGCGAGTGGGAAGGAGCGGAACAGGCCGGCACGATACCGCAGCACCGTGGTGCTTCAACCGCTGCGCGTGCGCGGGCTGCGCCGCCGCGGCGGCTGTGCGGCGCGGATGAACTCGACGAAGCGCTCGACCACGGCCGAAGGCTCGCGGCGCCACACCAGGCTGGTCTCGCAGCGCGGCGCCCCCGTGGCCAGCGACGGTGGCAGCGCGCGGTACACCACGCCGCTGCGCTGCAGCTTCGTCACCACCTCGGGCACCCAGGCCACTCCCAGGCCGGCCGAGACCAGGTTGACGATGGTCTGCATCTGGATCGCCTCCTGCGCGATCCGCGGCGCAGCGCCGTGGCGGTGGTAGCAGGCGAGCACCGCGTCGAACAGTGACGGCGCGATCGCCCTCGGAAAGATCACCAGCGGCTGAGCCAACAGTGCCGCCAGCGACAGCCGCGCGGCCGTTGCCAGCGGGTGCGCCTCGGGCAGCGCCAGCACCAGCGGCTCCTCGACGACGCGCAGCGCCTCCAGCCCTGCATCCTCCAGGCCGGGACCGATGGCACTGGCGTGCAGCATGAACCCGGCATCGAGCTCGCCCTGCGCGAAGGCTTCCAGCTGCACGTCGGTGGTGACCTCGCGCAGTTCGACCTCGATGCGCGGGTGACGCTCGCGAAAACCGCGCAGCCAGTCGGGCAAGGGCCCGAAGCCCAGCGTCGATACGAAGCCCAGGCGCAGCCGCCCCACATCGCCCTGCCCGGCGGCACGCGCCAGCGACGACAGGGCCTCACCCTGGGCCAGCCACTGCCGCACCGGCAGCACCAGCGCCGCACCGGCCGGCGTGAGCGCCACCGCACGGCGGCTGCGCACGAACAGCGGCAGTCCGAAACGCCGCTCGAGCTGCTGGATCGCCATCGTCAGCGGCGGCTGCGTCATGTGCAGCCGCTGCGCTGCGCGGCCGAAGTGCAGCAGTTCCGCCACCGCCAGGAACTGGCGCCAGACCCGCACGTCGATGATGTCGTCACTCATCTATACAGCATATCAATCATGCATCCAACATATATTGGACGCGTCGATGGGGCAAGGTCGATACTCGGCGCCGCACCCCATCCGCCAGCCCGAGGAGCCAGCCGTCATGAGCATCAACCGCCGTTCGAAGAACATCACCGAAGGCGTGGCGCGAGCGCCCAACCGCTCGATGTACTACGCGATGGGCTACCAGGAAGCCGACTTCAAGAAGCCGATGATCGGCGTGGCCAACGGCCACTCGACGATCACGCCCTGCAACTCCGGCCTGCAAAAGCTCGCCGACGCGGCCGTCGCCGGCATCGAAGCCGCCGGCGGCAACGCGCAGATCTTCGGCACGCCGACCATCAGCGACGGCATGGCGATGGGCACCGAGGGCATGAAGTACTCGCTGGTCTCGCGCGAGGTCATCGCCGACTGCGTCGAGACCTGCGTCGGCGGCCAATGGATGGACGGCGTGCTGGTCGTCGGCGGCTGCGACAAGAACATGCCCGGCGGCATGATGGGCATGCTGCGCGCCAACGTGCCGGCGATCTACGTCTACGGAGGCACCATCCTGCCGGGCAAGTACAAGGGCCAGGACCTCAACATCGTCAGCGTGTTCGAGGCCGTCGGCCAGTTCACCGCGGGCAACATGAGCGAGGAGGACTTCTGCCAGATCGAACGCCGCGCCATTCCCGGCAGCGGCTCCTGCGGTGGCATGTACACGGCGAACACCATGAGCTCGGCCTTCGAGGCGCTGGGCATGAGCCTGCCGTTCGCGTCGACGATGGCCAACGTCGAGGACCCGATCGTCGAGCACACCCGGGAAGCCGCACGCGTGCTGGTGGACGCCGTGAAGGCCAACCTGAAGCCGCGCGACATCGTCACGCGCAAGAGCATCGAGAACGCGGTCGCGGTGATCATGGCCACCGGCGGCTCGACCAACGCGGTGCTGCACTTCCTGGCCATTGCGCACGCCGCCGGCGTCGACTGGACGATCGACGACTTCGAGCGTGTGCGCCGCAAGGTGCCGGTGCTGTGCGACCTCAAGCCCAGCGGGCGCTACCTCGCGATCGACCTGCACCGCGCCGGCGGCATTCCGCAGGTGATGAAGGTCCTGCTGAACGCCGGCCTGATCCACGGCGACTGCATCACGATCACCGGCAAGACCGTGACCGAGAACCTGGCTGCAATTCCCGACGTGCCGCGGGCCGACCAGGACGTGATCCGCCCGATCGCGAACCCGATGTACCAGCAAGGTCATCTCGCGATCCTGAAAGGCAACCTGTCGCCCGAGGGCGCGGTCGCCAAGATCACCGGCCTGAAGAACCCCAGCATGACCGGCCCGGCACGTGTCTTCGACGACGAGCAGTCGGCGCTCGCCGCTATCATGGCCAAGCAGATCCACGCCGGCGACGTGATGGTGCTGCGCTACCTCGGCCCGATGGGCGGCCCGGGCATGCCGGAGATGCTGGCACCGACCGGTGCACTGATCGGCCAGGGCCTGGGCGAGTCGGTCGGCCTGATCACCGACGGCCGCTTCTCCGGCGGCACCTGGGGCATGGTGGTCGGCCACGTCGCGCCCGAGGCTGCGGCCGGCGGCACCATCGCGCTGGTGCAGGAAGGCGACTCGATCACGATCGACGCCCACACGCTGACGCTGCAGCTGAACGTCGGCGCCGAGGAGCTCGCGAAGCGCCGCGCAGCCTGGAAGACGCCGGCGCCGCGCTGCACGCGCGGCGTGCTGGCCAAGTTCGCGAAGAACGCGTCGAGCGCCAGCAGCGGTGCGGTATTGGACCGCTTCGAGTAAACCGGCCTCGCTTGCGCGTTCGGCGAATCGAAAAGGGCGACCCTCAGGTCGCCCTTTTCGATGGCGTCGGGTGTTATTCCCCTGTTGGCACACAAATCGCCGGAGAGCAAGCATTGGCGCGGGTTTTCAGGGGGGTGACCGTTTCAAACGGACGGGGTGAGACCCCCTCACCGCGCACGTAGCGCTGACGCCACGCGCTCATACGTGCAATGCACGTGAGCGGCTAGCGTCCGCCGCAGCGAGCCTGCGACAGCGCGGCATACGCCGCATTAACCCGCTTGGCCTCCGCCAACGCCTGCGCACACTTCTCTGTGCTCAGCGTCTTCCACCGCGAGGGATGAGACTGCTGCACGAGCGTGCGTCGCGTTTGCTCAAGGGACTCCCATGTGGCGCCTAGCGATGCCTTCAGGATCTTGTAGGCGTCGCCCAGCGGCACGGCCGGGGTCGAGCTTGCCGGCTTGGTCGCCGGCGGGGACTCCGGCGGTTTGACAGCGGGAGCGACCGTTCGTACCGAGGTAGGCGCAGAGACGACGGGCTGGGTGGCAGAGCGCCCCCACAGGTCGGGCTGCTGCGAAACAGGTGCTGGCGCTCGAGGCGGCGTCGGCACGGCGGCGGGTGGCGCAGCTGAGGTGCTCCCGTACATCGCCGCTTGCACTTCCGCCAGCAGTGCGACCGCCCTGGGGACCTGGCGGTACTGGAGCTCGTGCTCAAGTTGCTTGAGCACCTTCAGGTCGGACTTCCCTTTGGCGCACATCTCCTCAAGCTGTCCAACCCCATGCTGCATCAAAGGACGAGGCATGGTTACGCGGCCTCCTGCTCTTCGTCGGCTTCCACGTCGTAGGGGTCAACTTCCTTGTAGTGAACCCACACGGTGTTGTCGACTGACTCCGCGCCAAGGGGTTCGATACCCAACTTCTGCAGCGTTTGCATGAGGTCGGCCAACACAGCCTCACGCCGACGGACAAAGCTCGACGCGAAGCAACGCCAAAACGTCCAGCCCGCCCGTTCAAGCACTCGCTGGCGCACCATGTCGTCCTGCCATTGACCTGGGCCGTGGAAGCGGTCGCCGTCGCACTCAATGGCGAGACGGCGGCCCTCGTTGCCTTCAACGACGAAGTCGATGCGGTAGCCGCCGCAGGGAACTTGCGGCTCCACGCGGAAGCCGCGCTTGACCAACTCGTCGAACATTTCGAACTCGAAGCCCGACTCGCACCTCTCGCGCAGGGCATGCACCTTCTTGGCGTCTTGACGGAACGGCTGCTTGAAGTGGCTGATGACCTTGCCGTTGAGCGAGTCCTCTTTGAACTCAGTCTCGCCAACCGAGCGGAACAGGTACATGCGGTCCCGGGCACGGGACAGCGCGACGTTGAAACGTTGGTGCATGTCGGCACGGTTAGCAGCCGAGCGGTCGCCAGGCCCGAGGACCATCGACACCAGCATGATGTCGCGCTCGCGGCCCTGGAAAACCGGCGGCGGGCCAATCGCAATCTTGCGTGCCACGATGTCGATGGGTGAAATCCGCTCGCTCACCATCTCGTGGATGAGCGCCGCTTGGGAAGTCCCGAGCAGGGTCACAACGCCGATGCTCCGCCCCTCGAACAGCGGGTCAGCCAGGATGCTCTCGATTTCGTCGACGATGGCCTTGGCCTCAGGGTCGTTCACATCACCCTTGCGGTACCCGCCTTTGACGAACACATCGACCAACGGCGGGTCTAGGCGCTCGTTGGCCTTGGGCACACGCAGGGGTCGGATGTCCCCTTGGTAGAACTCGCGATTCGAGAACTCAATGATAGCTGGCACGCAGCGGAAATGCTCCTTGAGCATCACCGAGTTGCCGGCAAAGACAACGCGTGCCAAGTCGTAGATGGACTTGTCAGGCGTCATCTCGGAGCCGTGCGGCTGGTTAGTCAGGAACCGGCCGACGAGCTCCTTGATTTTTTCCTCGGCAGTGCCCACAGCCGATGGGGACACCTGCTTGTGGTCGCCGACTACCAGGACCTTCTTGCCACGCAACAAGGCCGGAAGCGCCCAGATGTCGGACTGCGATGCCTCGTCGATGACTACAAGGTCGAACAACCCAACGTCGGGCGGGATGGTCTCGGAGACGCGCCACTGGGGCAGCACCCAACAGGGCACGGCCTGGTACGCCCGCACCATCGCGTCGCGTGCGCTCTTGCGGTGACGGACGGCACGTACGCCAGTACCAGCGCCCATCGCTTGTACAGCGTTCAGGTAGGCCTGTAGTGCCTGACGCACAGAGTCCGGGGAGTTGTGAAACACGCCCAGCCACGTTTTCTCTGCGACGAGCTCCTGATAGGTGCGAGCCAGCGCCGTCGTCAATGCCTTGCGTTCCTCGAACAGCTCGCGCACCTTGTGGTGGCCGTCGATGGCATCCAGGAACATGACGGCCTGCCGCCAGTTCCACGCATCCAGCCAGTTCGCCGGCGTGATGGAGTCCGTGTCGGCAGAGGCTGCCTGGGTGCGCAGACGCTTGGCCCACTTCGAAGCCCCAGCCGCTTCGATTGCGGCGGTCACACGGTAGATTTCCTGGAGCGAAGGGAGCAATGCCGTGAGCCGTGACAGTTCGGCTTGCAGGGCCAGCCACTTTGCCTGCAGCTCGGCCTCGTCCGCCGCGGGCCGACCGAGCGACTCGGTCAGGAACGTGCGCAACTGGTCGACGATGCCGCCCCTATGGCCTTCGAGTTTTCGGACCAGTTCCTGGACCCGCTTCATCGCGTAGGCCAGGCGACCCTTGTCGACATGCGCCTGCAGGCTTGAGTACGCGGTGGCCACGAACGTCTCGCCGCCGTCCCACATCCGGTCGGCGGTGCGCTTGCCGAAGACCTCCTCGAGGCGGGAATGAAGCTTCGCGTCAAAGTCGAAAGTCAGCAGCCGGACGTCCTCGATGCCGGATTGCCACAGCGCGACCTTCTTGACGCCGGCTTCAACGCCGGGGTCCGGTGCGGCCAGACCGAACTCGGCCGACAGCGAGTTCCAGCGAGCCAGGACCTTTCGGGCCTCGGTGCGCCAGCCGAGGGTCTCTTGCACGAGCCCCCAGTCGCCCTTGGTCGAAGGTGCGGCACCCGTGACGGTTGCCGCAGCGATGAGCTTGCGGGCATCGCCCTTGCCGAACGGGAGCGCGAATGCACTCTTGCCTCCGACCAGGCGGGTCAGCGCGTCAGTGAGGTCCTCGTTGAGCTCGGCGTCAGCCGGGACATTCACGGCCTTGGCCACGAGCTCCCGTCGTTGGCGCTCCAGCTTGCGCACGTCGGCGACAACGGCCAACAGCGCCTGCAGCACGGGGTCGCCAGGCTGCATGTCGGCGAACCGTTTGGCCAGTGTGTCCAGCCCGGGCTGACGCATACCCGCCAGCTTGGCCTTCAACGCCATGCGGCCCCCCAGGAACTGCACCAGCGCCTGAGCCTTCTCGAAGGTCTCCAGTCTGGAGTCCACGAGCGCGAGGATGTCGCCTTGGGTGACACTGGCCTCGATGGACTTCGCTTTGACGAGGTCGCGGTGCAAGCCCAGCAGGTCCGCCCACACCGGGAAGGCGTCTACCGCCGGCAGCGAGCAGCCCAGGTATCCCAGGTCCGCACCCACCACCATGCGGGCGTGCCTGAGCGAGGCAATGGCCGCATCGTCGAAAGGGAGCACGCCGCCCTTAGTAGCAGGCGGCTCGTCATCGAACCACTCGTGGGCCTGTGCGTCCTGGAGCACAAGCTTCGCCATCTCCTCGGGCAGCACTTCGCGGTCCTGGAACTGGCACTTCTGCATGTGCTTGCTCGCGTAGGCCGAGACCGTTCGGTCGACGTGCGAAATTTTGGCGTGGAGCTGGTTGAGCTTCTCCTCCGCTGCAGCGATGTTGGCAGTGGCCCGCGTTGGGTTGATGGACGCAACGCTGGACGCAATTGTTTGTATGGCGTGCTCGAACTGCTTCATGCCGTCGCGCTCATCGGACAGCAACGCAACGCTCAGCGGGCGAACGCCTTCAGGCAGTTTCTCCTGGAGTACCGCCAGGGCGGACTCGCCCTTGGCAGTGACCAGCACGCGCTTGCCTTGGGCCAGGTAGTGGCAGATGACATTGGCAATCGTGTGGGTCTTACCGGTGCCCGGTGGCCCCTGTACGACCACACCGTCGTTGGCGTGCAGCTTCTGGACGATGGAGACCTGCTCGTCGTTGTAGGCCATCGGGAAGAACAGCTCCATGGCATTCGACCCGCCATCGCTGGTCGACAGGCCTCGGAACGGCTGCTCCGGCCGGACGCGGACTGTCGAGTCACCGTGCTCGACGAAGCTGCGGATGACGCTCGGCAGCGAAGTCGCTTCCTCGACCTTCTTTTTGAGGCGCCTGATGTCCTCCAGGAAGATGTCGCCCGAGCGCTTGCGCCCGAAGAGCACCCAGGTGTTCGTAATCTTGAGTTTGTCGCTCGGCACCGGTGGCGTCACGTCGTCGGTGCGCACCTCATATGCGCCTGAAGGGTCCAGGTGCCCGACGGCGGACTTCAACGTGCCATCAAAGGTCGATGACTCGAATGGGTTGACTCGATTTGCGCCGGTGGCCAGTGCGCTGCGCCAGAACGCTTCCAGCTGGCGCACGCCGGGCAGTTCCATCTCGGCGTAGCAGTCAGCCTCCAGCCGAGGCTCGACGTCGCGCGGGCGAACCTCGAGGTCGAAGGTCTTTTCGTTGAGCGTGACCTCGCAGGGCTGGACCAGCAGCGGGTACTTGACCGGAGTGGCGAAGCCTTCCTTTTTCCAAGACGCATAGCCAATGCCCCAAGCCAATTCAAGCGGCGTTTCGGCGCCCTCTGACGAAATGGCCTGCTGCAGGGAGAAGAGCTGGCTGTAGCGGGCAATGGTCTTGCGGCGCGGCCACTCCGCCGCGGCCCAAGGCTCCCACTGGTACTCCACGTACCAGTCGAAGAACTCGCGGACTTCGGGGTAGTCTTCGATGCGCTCGCGCGCGACTTCGCGCTTGCCTTCGAGGATGATGATTTCGCTCTTGAGTTCAGGTGTCTTCTCGGGGCTCTTCGGGACCGTCACCCAAGGTCTTAGGACTTCATCCGGCTCCGGCGCGGCAATCTCTTGCAGCCGGGGAAGGCGCAGCCAGACGTCGTCGCCCTCGACCTGCAAGTTGAACTGCAACTCCGGCAGGCCCTTGAGTTCGTGCTGATAAGCCACGAAGAACTCGCTCGGGACCGAGAAGGCCGGCTTGGTTTTCAACTTCTCGACTTGCTCGATGTAGTTGAGCAAATCGAGTACCTGTGGTGCTCCCGCTGCGAGTCCTTCCGTCACTTCTTGGCTCCCTTGCCTCGGCTCACCTTGGCCGGCGGAACCGAGAGTCCGTGCTGCTCGCAGTGCGCGAAGACCAGAGGACGGCCACCAAGTGCGCGACCCCGAGGTGTGACGGGTGTGGCACCAATAACTCGCTGGGCTATCCGGGGTGGCAGCAGCCGCTGAATGCCGACCAGATTGCGGCCGTCTCGATGGGTGGAGGCGACAACCAGCGCGAGCTGCGGAAGCTCGTCAAGCAATGCTTGGAGCTCATCGCAGAGCGCCATCTCTCGCCAGTCATCGAGAGCGGGAGCCTGGAGCACGCCATCAAAGTCCAGGAACAAGACAAGGGACGGCAGGGGCAGACAGTAGGACATCCATGCTCCTGTGTAGCGCGCTGGCGCTGTCAGAATTTAGCCTCCTGAACCCCTGGAACCAGCTTTTCAGAGAGGGTGCCATCAGGGGGATACACCCATGGCGTCATTCAGCGGCTAACGCTTGGTATCCGGTTCGCCGTCGACACGACTGGTGCTCTGGCTGTCGAAACGGCTGTTGAGGATGGAGTCGCGCGCCTTCTTGCGCTGAGCCTCGCGCCGGCCTTCGATCTTGTCCGTCTGCCTCAACTGCGAAGCCTTGAAGGCGGCCGCCTTCTTCTTCTCGAATGCACGGGGATCGATCCCCAGCGCCGCCATGTTCTTGCGACGGCGAGCGACCTTGCGCTCGTCCATCTTTTCCATTTCCTTGCGCTTGGTGTAGCCCGACATGTCGGCCCAGGCCCACCAGACCGCGGCCAGCGGAAACGGCGCCAGCACCACCCACCACGACCACACCCCGACGGCACCGATGTCGAGCAGTTTCAGCGCTGTCAGCAGAACTCCCAGAACCACGAACCACATCGCACCCTCCCCCACCCGGCCGATACCGGCGCAGCGCACGCGGGTCAACCTTGCCCCCGTACAATGCGTTTTGCACTTTACCCCAGCCATGACATAGCAAGGAGACCCGCGATGAACCGGAAAGTGATGATGTGTGTGGTCGTTGGCGCCCTGAGCGCCGCGCCCGCCTTCGCCAATGCCGATCTGGCACAAAAGAAGAACTGCATGGCCTGCCATTCGATCGACCAGAAGGTGCTCGGCCCGGCCTTCAAGTCAGTCGCTGCCAAGTACGCCGGGGACAAGGACGCCGTGGCCAAGCTGACCACCAAGGTCCTCAAGGGCGGCTCGGGCTCCTTCGGTCAGATCCCGATGCCGGCCAATACCCAGGTCAGCGAGGCCGAAGCCAAGGAACTGGTGACCTGGGTTCTCGGATTGAAGTGATTCCGGCGCGTCGCGCCAGCAACCACGAGAAAAAAGGGCCCCGCATGCGGGGCCCTTTTTCATTGCCTGGCCGACAGACTCAGTTGGTCTGCGACAACTGCTCGAGGATGGCCGGATTCTGGTGACCACCCCACGTCGCTGCGCGACATGAGTGTTCCCCGATCCGGCCACGACGCTGACGCGCCGCGCCCTTCGGGCCCTCGATTCAGTTGGTCTGCGCCAACTGCTCGAGGATGGCCGGATTCTCCAACGTCGAGGTGTCCTGCGTGATGGCTTCGCCCTTGGCGATCGAGCGCAGCAGCCGCCGCATGATCTTGCCGGAGCGGGTCTTGGGCAGGTTGTCGCCGAAGCGGATGTCCTTGGGCTTGGCGATCGGGCCGATCTCCTTGCCCACCCAGTTGCGCAGCTCGGCGGCGATCTTCTTCGCCTCCTCGCCGGTGGGGCGGGCACGCTTCAAGACCACGAAGGCGCAAATCGCCTCGCCGGTGGTGTCGTCCGGACGGCCGACCACCGCCGCCTCGGCCACCAGCTCGGTGTGCGACACCAGGGCCGATTCGATCTCCATCGTGCCCATGCGATGGCCCGATACGTTGAGCACGTCGTCGATGCGGCCGGTGATCGTGAAGTAGCCGGTTTTCTCGTCGCGGATCGCGCCGTCGCCCGCGAGGTAGTACTTGCCCTGGAAGTCTTCCGGGTAGTAGCTCTTCTTGTAGCGCTCGGGGTCACCCCAGATCGTGCGGATCATGCTCGGCCACGGCTTCTTGACGACCAGGATGCCGCCCTGGCCGTTCGGCACGTCCTTGCCGGTCTCGTCGACGATCGCGGCCATGATGCCGGGGAACGGCAGCGTGCACGAACCCGGCACCAGCGGCGTGGCGCCCGGCAGCGGCGTGATCATGTGGCCGCCGGTCTCGGTCTGCCAGAAGGTGTCGACGATCGGGCAGCGCCCGCCGCCGATGTGCAAGTGGTACCACTCCCAGGCGGCCGGGTTGATCGGCTCACCCACCGAGCCGAGGATGCGCAGGCTCGTGAGGTCGTAGTTCCTCGGGTGCGCCGCGGCCGTGCCTTCGGCGGCCTTGATCAGCGAACGAATCGCCGTCGGCGCGGTGTAGAAAATGCTGACTTTGTGGTCCTGGATCATCTTCCAGAAGCGACCGGCGTCCGGATAGGTCGGCACGCCCTCGAACACGATCTCGGTGCCGCCCAGCGCCAGCGGACCGTAGGTGATGTAGGTGTGGCCGGTGACCCAGCCGATATCGGCCGTGCACCAGAACACGTCGTCGGGCTTCAGGTCGAAGGTCCACTTGGTGGTCAGCGCCGCGTGCAGCAGGTAGCCGCCGGTCGAGTGCTGCACGCCCTTGGGCTTGCCGGTCGAACCCGAGGTGTAGAGCAGGAACAGCGGATGCTCGGCACCCACCCACTCCGGCTCGCAGCTCGTGGGCTGGCCCTGGACGAAGTCGCTCATCCACACGTCGCGCGGCGCGCTGAAGGCCACGTTGCCACCAGTGCGCTTGGTCACCACGACGTGCCTGACGCTTTCGCAGCCGCCGAGCGCCAGCGCCTCGTCGACGATGGCCTTGAGCGGCAGGTGCTTGCCGCCGCGCACCTGCTGATCGGCCGTCAGCACCAGCACCGCGCCGGTGTCCTGGATGCGGTCGCGCAGGCTTTGCGCCGAGAAGCCGCCGAACACGACCGAGTGCGTCGCGCCGATGCGGGCGCAGGCCTGCATCGCCACCACGCCGTCGATCGACATCGACATGTAGATGACGACGCGATCGCCCTTCTTCACGCCCTGGGCGCGCAGCGCGTTGGCGAGCTGGCAGGTCTGTGCGAGCAGTTGGCTGTAGCTGGCTCGCGTGACCTCGCCACCGTCGGCCTCGAAGATGATCGCCGTCTTGTCGCCCAAGCCGCGCTCGATGTTGCGGTCGAGGCAGTTGTAAGAAACGTTCAGCGTGCCGTCTTCGAACCACTTGAAGAACGGTGCGTCGCTGTCGTTCAGCACCTTGGTGAACGGCGTCTTCCAGCTCACCAGTTCGCGCGCGAGACGGGCCCAAAAGCCCTCGTAGTCAGCCTGCGCCTCGGCCACCAGCCTGTCGTAGGCGGCCATGCCCGACACATGGGCCGCAGCGGCCAGCGCGGCCGGCGGGGCGTAGATAGGGGATTCCTGCGTGCTCATGTTTGTCTCCTGAAGGCGTAGTTGTCGGTCGGCACCATAGGCACAGGCTCTTACGATGCCCTTACTCGCGATCCTGGCAATGTAGCGCGGACCGGCAGGCCTTGACCATTGCGGCTAGCCCCGAGCGATTGCTTCATGCGGGCACGCTCCCACGGAGCGATGCGCAGCGCTGTTCAATAGAATCGGGACCGTCTTTCTTCGTTCCCACCCCATGTCCGCCCCCGACCCGATAAAAACCAAGCTCCCCGCCCTGCCCAACCTGATCTTTGCCAGCCGCTGGCTGCAACTGCCGCTCTATCTGGGGCTGATCCTGGCGCAGGTCGTCTACGTTTACCACTTCTGGGTCGAGCTGGTGCACCTGATCGAGGCGGCGTTCGGCCATGCCGACGCACTGCAGAAGCTCGTGACCAGCATCGGCTACAGGACCGACGCGCCGATCACGACCCTCAACGAGACGGTGATCATGCTCGTCGTGCTGGCGCTGATCGACGTGGTGATGATCAGCAACCTGCTGATCATGGTGATCGTCGGGGGCTACGAGACCTTCGTGTCCCGCATGAACCTCGAGGGCCATCCCGACCAGCCGGAGTGGCTCAGCCACGTGAATGCCTCGGTGCTCAAGGTCAAGCTCGCCACGGCGATCATCGGCATCAGTTCGATCCACTTGCTGAAAACCTTCATCAATGCGGACAACTACACCGACCGCGTGCTGATCGCGCAAACGGCGATCCACATCACCTTCCTGCTGTCGGCCATGGCCATTGCGTTCACCGACCGGCTGATGACCCCCGCGGCGCACGCCGATCACTGAAACCCGATGAACGGCGGGCCGTGCCCGCGCGAAGCACCGGGCGCCTGCGCTCGAAAGGGTCGGCGGCGGTCGACTCAGGACCGGGCGCAAGCCCTCAGCAGCACCAGCGTGCCGAGCACGCCGGCGACCAGCGAGCCGGCCAGCACGCCGATCTTGAGCTGCGTTTCGTACGACGCACCCTGGCCGTCGAACGCCAGCGCGCCAATGAACAGGCTCATCGTGAAGCCCACGCCGCACAGCAGGCACACGCCGAAAAACTGGGCGCGGCTGGCACCCCCCGGCAACTCGGCACCCGCCAGCTTCACCAGCAGCCACGAGGTGCCGAACACACCGATCGCCTTGCCCAGCACCAGGCCGGCGGCGATGCCCAGCGGCACCGTCTGCGTCAGCGTCGCGAACGTCACGCCGTCGAGCGCCACGCCCGCGTTGACGAAGGCGAACACCGGCAGGACCATGAACGCGACCCAGGGGTGCAAGGCGTGCTCGGCGCTCTCCAGCGGCGAGCCGCCACCGGGGCGGCGCAGCGGGATCGCGAAAGCGGTCGCCACGCCGGCCAGCGTGGCGTGCACACCCGACTTCAGCACGCAGACCCAGACGATCAGACCGACGATCGCATACGGCCCGATGCTCATCACGCGGCAACGGTTCAGCACGAACAGCAGCGCGATGCCGGCCAGCGCGGCAGCCAGCATCGGCAGCGACAGGCTGGCGGTGTAGAACAGCGCGATCACGACGATCGCGCCGAGGTCGTCGATGATCGCCACCGCGGTCAGGAACACCTTCAGCGAGGTCGGCACGCGCGAGCCCAGCAGCATCAGGATGCCGAGCGCGAACGCGATGTCGGTGGCAGCGGGGATGGCCCAGCCGCGCAGCGCGACCGGGTCGCCGAGGTTGATGGCGGCGTAGATCAGCGCCGGCGCGACCATGCCGCCGAGTGCGGCACCAGCCGGCAGCAAGGCCCGGCGCATCGTCGCCAGTTCACCCGCCAGCAGCTCGCGCTTGATCTCCAGGCCGACCAGGAAGAAGAACACCGCCATCCACAGGTCGTTGACCCACAGCAGCAGCGGCTTGGCGAGCACCAGCGACTCGCCGACGCGCAGCTCGCCGGGCAACTGCACGAAGCGCTGGTAGGCCGCAGCCCACGGCGAGTTGCTGACCCCCAGCGCCAGCAGCGCCGCGACCGCCAGCACCACGCCGCCGGCCGACTCGGACTTGATGAAATGGCGGATGCTGCCGAGCACGTGACCCTCCCCTGGTTCAGTAAACTCGAGCACTTGCCTTGCCGCTGCAGCCTCGAGGCGCAGGCCCGGCGCCTGCATGCATTGTTCCGCAGCACCGCCCCTTTCACGGGATAACCCCATGACCACGATCCGACACGCCGATCTCGTTGACAGCATCGCCGCCGCGCTGCAGTACATCAGCTACTACCACCCGGCCGACTACATCTCCCACCTCGCGCGCGCCTACGAGCAGGAGCGGAGCCCGGCGGCGAAGGATGCAATCGCACAGATCCTGACCAACTCGAAGATGTGCGCCGAGGGCCACCGCCCGATCTGCCAGGACACCGGCATCGTCAACGTGTTCCTGAAGATCGGCATGGATGTGCGCTTCGAGGGCTTCAGCGGCTCGATCGAGGACGCCGTCAACGAAGGCGTGCGCCGTGGCTACCTGAACCCGGACAACGTGTTGCGCGCCAGCATCGTGGCCGACCCGCATTTCGAGCGCAAGAACACCAAGGACAACACCCCGGCGGTCGTGCACATGACCGTGGTGCCGGGCAACACGGTCGACGTGCAGGTGGCCGCCAAGGGGGGCGGTTCCGAGAACAAGAGCAAGTTCGTCATGCTCAACCCCAGCGACAGCCTGGTCGACTGGGTGCTGAAGACGGTGCCGACCATGGGCGCCGGCTGGTGCCCGCCGGGCATGCTGGGCATCGGCATCGGCGGCTCGGCCGAGAAGGCGATGCTGATGGCCAAGGAGTCGCTGATGGGCGACATCGACATGTACGAGTTGAAGGCCCGCGGCCCGCAGAGCAAGCTCGAGGAACTGCGCATCGAGCTGTGCGACAAGATCAACGCGCTGGGCATCGGGGCCCAGGGCCTGGGCGGCCTGACCACTGTGCTGGACGTCAAGATCTCGATGTTCCCCACGCACGCGGCGAGCAAGCCGGTCGCGATGATCCCGAACTGCGCCGCGACGCGCCATGGGCACTTCGTGCTCGACGGCTCGGGCCCGGCCTACCTCGAGCCGCCCAGCCTCGACCTGTGGCCCGACGTGAAATGGGCGCCCGACTACAACAAGAGCAAGTCGGTGAACCTCGATACCCTGACGCGCGAAGAGGTCGCGAGCTGGAAGCCGGGCGACACCCTGCTGCTGAACGGCAAGATGCTCACCGGCCGCGACGCCGCGCACAAGCGCATCCAGGACATGCTGGCCAAGGGCGAGAAGCTGCCGGTGGATTTCACCGACCGCGTCATCTACTACGTCGGCCCGGTCGACCCGGTGCGCGACGAGGTGGTCGGCCCCGCCGGCCCGACCACCGCCACGCGGATGGACAAGTTCACCGAGATGATGCTGGCGCAGACCGGTCTGATCGGCATGATCGGCAAGGCCGAGCGCGGACCGGCCGGCATCGAGGCGATCAGGAAGCACCGGAGCGCCTACCTGATGGCGGTGGGTGGCGCCGCCTACCTGGTCGCGAAGGCCATCAAGCAGGCCAAGGTGGTCGGCTTCGCCGACCTCGGGATGGAGGCGATCTACGAGTTCGACGTCAAGGACATGCCGGTGACCGTGGCCGTCGACGCGACCGGCACCTCGGTGCACCAGACCGGACCTGCCGAATGGCAAGCGAAGATCGGCAAGATCCCCGTCGCGGCGGCCTGAGCACGGCGCCGCTGCGGACCGTGGACTGCCCCGTCTGTGGCGGCCCGAACGCCTGCGCGGTCGCCGCGGTCGGCAGTTTCGACGTGGACTGCTGGTGCCGCCGGGTCCGGATCGATCCCGCGACGCTGGCATCGCTGCCGCCGGCCCAGCGCGGCACGGCCTGCCTGTGCCGCGGCTGCGCCGAAGCACCTGAATCTGCAGTGACAACCGCCCCGGGGAGGCAACGATGAAGCGATGGATTCGACGCACTGCCCTCGGCGCCGCCGTGCTGCTGGGTCTGGCCGCCGTGGCGGCGTGGGCCGGCACCTGGTACGCCGACCGCAAGGCCCAGCGCCGCATCGACCTGCCGCCTTACCCGCTGGCCGCGAAGAACGATCCGGCGGCCATCGAGCGAGGCCACTACCTGTACGCCTCGCGCGGCTGTGCCGATTGCCATGGCGACAACGCCGGCGGCCGCGTCGTCATCGACGACGCGAAGACCGGCTTCTTCGTCAGGGGCGCCGACATCAGCCCGGGCGGCGCTCACGTGGTCGCCGCCTACAGCCCCGCCGACTGGGAACGCAGCATCCGCCATGGCGTGCGGCCCGACGGCAGGCCGCTGCTGGTGATGCCCAGCGAGGACTACAACCGCCTGACCGACGATGATGTCGCGGCCCTGATGGCCTACCTGCAGCAGTTGCCGCCGGCCGCGGGCGAGCCGGCGCTCGTGCGGATGCCGATCCTCGTCAAGCTGCTGTACGCAGCCGGCGTGATCCAGGACGCGGCCGAGAAGATCGACCACCTGCGGGCACCGTCGCAGCCGGTGCCCGAGGACGTGAGCGTGGCGCACGGCAGCTATGTCGCCAACATGTGCCTCGGCTGCCACGGCAGCCAGCTCTCCGGCGGGAAGATCCCCGGCGCGCCGCCGGACTGGCCGGCGGCGGCCAACCTCACGCCCGGCGACGGCAGCGCGCTGACTCGCTATGCCGATGCGCCGCAGTTCGCGCTGATGATGCGCAGCGGTCGCCGCCCGGATGGCAGCGCCGTGAGTCCGGTGATGCCCTTCGCATCGCTCGCCCGCATGAACGACACCGACCTCGCCGCGCTCTACCTCTACCTGAAGACCGTACCGCCGCGACCGGCGGGCGGGCGCTGAACGCGGCGCGGCACTACGAGACCCGCACACCCTTCCAGAACGCGACCCGGCCCTTGATCTCGGCCGCAGCCTCCTTCGGGTCGGCGTAGTACCAGACGGCGTCCGGGTTCAGGTCGCCGTCGACCAGCAGCGAGTAGTAGCTCGCCTCGCCCTTCCACGAGCACATGGTGTGGTGGTTGCTGCCCACCACGTACTCGCGCTTGAGCGCGCTCTCGGGAAAGTAGTGGTTGCCCTCGATCACCACGGTGTCGTCGCTCTCGGCGACGACCACGCCGTTCCACTCTGCCTTCATCGGGTCTCCTGGTTCAGGCCGGCAGCGCCAGCCAATGGATGCTGAACAGCCGCTGCGGATCGCACCATACCGCCCGCGGCAGGTAGCCGGCGCGCTCGGCCAGTTCGCGAAAGCCCGCGACGCTGAACTTGTGCGAATTCTCGGTGTGCAGCGTGTCGCCCTCGGCGAACTCGAACCCATGGCCGCAGACCCGCACCTGCTGCACGCGCCGGCTCACCAGGTGCATCTCGATGCGCTGCAGCGTCGGCTGGTAGAAGGCGTGGTGCGCGAACTGCGCGAGGTCGAAGTTCGCACCGAGTTCGCGGTTGGCACGCGCCAGCAGGTTGAGGTTGAAGGCCGCGGTCACGCCGGCCGCGTCGTTGTAGGCGGCGTGCAGCAGCGCCGGATCCTTGACGAGGTCGACGCCGATCAGCAGGCCGCCGCCGCGCAGCAGGGCGGCCGTGCGGCGCAGGAAGTCCAGCGCCTCGTCGGGGGTGAAATTGCCGATCGACGAGCCCGGGAAGAAGCCCACGCGCCGCCCGCCCGTGGCCGAGCGCGCCGGCAGCTCGAAGGCGCGCGTGAAGTCGGCGGCGATCGGCCGCACGTCCAGCCCCGGATGATCGGCGCGCAGCGCGTCGGCCGCGGCATGCAAGTGCTCGGCCGAGATGTCGATCGGCACGAAGCGGCGCGGCCGCTGCAGGGCGTCGAGCAGCACACGGATCTTGCGGCTCGAGCCGGCGCCGAACTCCACGATCTCGGCGTCCGGGCCGATGCACTCGGCCATCTCGCCGGCCCGCTCGCGCATCAGGGCCAGCTCGGTGCGCGTCGGGTAGTACTCGGGCAGTTCGCAGATGCGGTCGAACAGCGCCGAGCCCGCGCGGTCGTAGAAGAACTTGGGCGCGATGCTGCGCGGCCGGCGCGCCAGCCCGGCCAGCAGCTCGCGGGCGAAATCGCCGTCGACCACCGGCGGCGGCAGGCCAGCGTCGGCAGCCTGCGGCAGCTGGGCGTCGGGCGTGGTGCGCAGCGGTTGCATCGTCATTCGATGTCCTTCGCCAGTCGCAGGCCCGAGAACTGCCAGCGCGCCCCCGGCGCGAAGAAGTTGCGGTAGCTCGGCCGCGCGTGCCCGCTCGGCGTGGCGCAGCTGCCGCCACGCAGCACCAGCTGACCGACCATGAACTTGCCGTTGTACTCGGCCACCGCGCCGGCCAGCGGCCGGAAGCCCGGGTAGGGGTCGTAGGACGAGCGGGTCCACTCCCACACCTCGCCGACGCCGCCCAGCACGCCCTCGGCCGCCGCGGCCTCCCACTCGAACTCGGTCGGCAAGCGTGCCCCGGCCCAGGCGGCGTAGGCCGCCGCTTCGTAGAAGCTCAGGTGACACACCGGTTCGTCCAGCGCCAGCGGCTGCGGCCCGTGCAGCGTGAACACCTGCGGCAGCGGCGCACCGCTCTCGATCCAGTACAGCGGTGCGTCCCAGCCCTGCTGCTGCACGGCGGCCCAGCCGTCGCTCAGCCAGAGTTCGGGCCGGCGGTAGCCGCCGTCACGGACGAAGTCGAGGAACTCGCCACCGCTCACCGGCCGGCTGGCCAGTTGGTGGGCCCGCAACAGCACGCGATGGCGCGGCGTTTCGTTGTCGAAGGCAAACGGCTGCTCGGCCGTGGCGCCGATCTGCACGACGCCGTCGGGCCGCTCCAGCCAGCGCAGCGGCGCGGCACACACCGCCCGCGGGTGCGGGCGGCGCGCTGCGAACGCGGCCCCCTCGTCTTGCTGCGGCGCGCGCCGATAGACAGGCCGCAAGGGGTTGAGCGACAGCAGGTGCTTCACGTCGGTCAGCATCAGCTCCTGATGCTGTTGCTCGTGCTGCAGGCCGAGCGCGATCAGCGGCAGCGCGGTCGACCACGCGGCCGGCTCGGCGGACCGCATGAAGCCGATCATCGCCTCGTCGACGTGTCGCCGGTACTGCAGCACCTCCTCGGACGACGGCCTGGTGAGCAGACCGCGCTGCGCGCGCGGGTGGCGCGGGCCGAGCGACTCGTAGTAGGAGTTGAACAGGAACGCGTAGCCTTCATCGTGCACGTGGTAGCCGGGCTGGTGCGCCTGCAGCACGACGGTCTCGAAGAACCAGCTGGTGTGCGCGAGGTGCCACTTCGTCGGACTGGCGTCGGGCATCGACTGCACGCACTGGTCCTCGGCCGACAGCGGCGCGGCCAGCTGCACCGAGCTGCCGCGCACCGCCTGGAATCTGCGGCGCCATGCCGTGCGCAGAGCGAAGTCCGCCGCGGCGGCAGAGGGCTGGAGCGCTGTGGCATGCAAGCTCATGCGTCACTCCTCGGTGACGGCGAACAGGGTGGGTGCAGGTGCATGCCCTTGGTCGCCGTGGTGATCGATTCCTTACTGGCCTGCCCGACAGGAATCGAACCTGTAACCCCCAGCTTAGAAGGCTGGTGCTCTATCCAGTTGAGCTACGGGCAGGTAGGCGCGCGAAGTGTACGCGGCGGGTCGTGGCGTCGCGACCCTGTGGGCATGCCGGCACGCCCCCTGCTCGGCACCAGGTGCACGGCGGCGGAGCGGCATCGGCGACAGTCAGTGCGCACCGCTCGCATCGGCCGCGGCACCGCCCCTGACGGGCCGCGCGAGCCACACCACGCCGATCAGCAGCACGAAGACCAGCGCCGAGGCGAGGAACACGTCGTTGGCGCTCAGCATGAAGGCCTGCTGGTCGATCAGGCGGTTGATGTAGGCGAGACCCTGCTCCGGGCTCAGGCCGGCGACTCCCAGCTTCGCCAGCGCGTCGGTAGTGGCGTCGCTGCCGGTCGAAATCTGCTCGGCCAGGTGCGCATGGTGCATTGCCGCGCGGTCTTCCCACAGCGTGGTCGCGATCGAGGTGCCGAACGAGCCGGCGGTGATGCGCACGAAGTTGCTCAGCCCCGAGGCGGCCGGCATGCGCTCCGGCGGCAGGCCCGACAGCGTGAGCGACACCAGCGGGATGAAGAAACAGGCCATCGCCACCCCCTGCACGATGGTGGGCACGATGATCGTGAACGCGTCGGCCTGGGTGTTGAAGTGCCCGCGCATCCACAGCACGAGCGCGAACACCAGGAAGGACACGGTCGCGAAGAGGCGCGGGTCGATGCGGCCGACGTTCTTGCCGACCAGCGGCGACAGCAGGATCGCCAGCACGCCCACCGGCGCGAGCACCCAGCCGGCGGCAGTCGCCGTGTAGCCCATGTACTGCTGCAGCCACAGCGGCAGCAGCACGACGTTGCCGAAGAACAGCCCGTAGCCCAGGCTCAGCGCCAGCGCGCCGGTCCAGAAGTTGCGCCGCTTGAAGAGCGTGAGGTCGACGATCGGGTGCTCTTCGGTCAGCTCCCAGGCAATGAAGAAGGCCAGGCCGATCACCGCCGCCGCCGCCAGCGCCACGACCTGCCCACTGGCAAACCAGTCGAGCTCCTTGCCCTTGTCGAGCATCACCTGCAGCGAGCCGACCCACAGCAGCAGCAGGCCCAGGCCCACGGCATCGATCGGCAGCTTGCGCGTCGTCGACTCGCGCTTCGCGTACAGCGCCCAGGTGGCCGCCGCCGTCGCCAGGCCGACCGGGATGTTGATGTAGAAGATCCACGGCCAGCTGAAGTTGTCGGTGATCCAGCCGCCGAGCAGCGGCCCCATGACCGGCGCCACGAGCGTGGTGACCGACCACATGGCGAGCGCCATGCCGGCCTTGGCCTTCGGGTAGCTGCCCAGCAGCAGCGTCTGCGACAGCGGAATCATCGGGCCCGCCACGGCGCCCTGCAACACGCGACAGGCGATCAGCGCCTCGATGCTCGGTGCCAGGCCACACAGCCACGACGCCAGCACGAACAGCAACACGCTCGCGGTGAACAGGCGCACCTGGCCGAAGCGCTGCGTCAGCCAACCGGTCAGCGGCACCGAAACCGCGTTCGCGACGCCGAAGCTCGTGATGACCCAGGTGCCCTGGCTCGGGCTCACGCCCAGGTCACCGGCGATGGCCGGAATGGACACGTTGGCGATCGACGTGTCGAGCACGTTCATGAAGGTCGCGAGCGACAGCGCGATGGTGCCGAGCACCAGGGCGCCACCGCTCAGCGGCAGGTGTTCGGCCGCTGGCGCGGGCCGGGCCGCCGGCGCATCCGCGCCGAGGGAACGCGGGCCTGCTACGGAAGACATTTCAGCTCCAGGTGAAAGGCCGGCCGCGCTTCGGCAGCATCAGTTCAGCGGCAAGGCCGGCCGCGCTGCGACGAGTGCCGCGTGCACCGGGGGCATGCCACCGGTCTTCGGTCCGGCCGGTGGCTGCGCCGTGCGGATACCGCGGCCGAGGTTGGCGTCGATGATCCGCCGCACATCCGCGCCGGCATCGTCGTCGGTCACGTCGAACACCTGCGTGCTGGTCACGGTGTCCTGTCGCGGCGCGTCGGCCAGCGTCTTGCCGCCCTGCTCACGCACGTCGACCTCGGCCTGCATCGACAGGCCGACGCGCAAGGGATGGGCCTTCAGCTCGGCCACGTCGAGCGCAACCCGCACCGGCACGCGCTGCACGACCTTGATCCAGTTGCCGGTCGCGTTCTGCGCGGGCAGCAGGCTGAAGGCCGCGCCGGTGCCGGCGCCCAGGCCGGCGATCTTGCCGTGGTATTCGATGTCCTTGCCGTACAGGTCGGCATGCAGCGTGACCGGCTGGCCGATGCGCATGCGCTGCAGCTGCACTTCCTTGAAGTTCGCGTCGACCCACACCTGGTCCAGCGGCACCACCGACATCAGCGGCGAGCCGGCCTGCACCCGCTGTCCGACCTGGACGCTGCGCTTGGCGACGTAGCCGTCGACCGGTGCCGGCAGGTCGGCGCGCCGCAGCGACAGGTGGACCTCGCGCACGCGCGCCGCGGCGCGCTGCACGCTCGGGTGCTGCTCGACGCTGGTGCCTTCGGTCAGCGACTGGTTCGACGCCAGTTGCTCACGCGCCGACAGCGCGGCCGACCTGGCCGCCGCCAGCACGCTCTGCGCTGCCTTCAATGCAGTGGTGCTGTGCTCGAATTCTTCCTTGCCGACCGCCCCGGTGGCGACCAGCGGCGCGCGCCGGTTCACGTCGTCCTGCGCCTTGGCGACATCGGCCTGGGCACGCAGCACGTCGGCCTCGCGCAGGGCGATCTGCGCACCGAAGGTGGCATTGTTGGCGAACAGCGTGCGCACTTCACGCACCGTCTGTGCCAGCTGCGCCTCGGCCTGGTCGAGCGCGACCTGCGCGTCGGCCGGGTCCAGCCGCACCAGCGGCTGGCCAGCCTTCACGAAGTCGGTGTCCTCGGCATTGATCGCGAGCACCGTGCCGCCGACCTGCGGCGTGATCTGCACCACGTTGCCCTGCACGTAGGCGTTGTCGGTCGACTCGAGATGACGGCCGTGCACGAACCAGTAGGCGCCGTAGCCGGCACCAGCGACGACGAAGATGCCGGCCAACGCCAGCATCAGCTTCTTGCGCTGCGGCTTCGCAGCAGTGGCAGGAACTTGGGTTTCGCTCATGGAAGACTCCGCAATCGGATGGGGTTCAGCGCGCGCTCGGTGCGGCGGCGGCCAGCGCGGCCACATCGCCGCGCGGCAAGGCGCCGGGCTGGTAGCCGCCGCCGAGCGCCCGGATCAGGGCGACCTGCGTTTCGAGGGCCCGGGCCTTCAGGTCGGTGGCCTGGCGTCGCTGGCTCAGCACCGAGGTCTCGGCCGTGAGGACGGTCAGGTAGCTGCCCAGCCCCGCCCTGTAGCGCTGCGTGGCCAGGTCGTAGGCCGACTCGGCCGCGTCCTGCGCTTCGCGCTGCTCGTGCGCCTGGCGCTCGACGGATTGCAGCGAGGCGATCCGGTCGGCCACCTCACGCACCGCGTCGAGCACACCGGCGTTGTAGGCCTCCACGGCCGCATCGACCTCGGCCGCGCGACCGCGCAGGTTCGACCGCAGGCGGCCGGCGTCGAAGATCGGCAGGCGGATCGCCGGGCCGATGCCGGCCTGAGCGCTGCCGGCTTCGAACAGGCGGTCCAGGCCGATCGCGGAGACGCCGGCAAAGGCGACGAGGTTGACGCTGGGATAGAACCCGGCCTTCGCGACATCGATCTCCTTGGCGGCGGCCTCGACGCGCCAGCGCGAGGCGGCGATGTCGGGGCGGCGGGCGAGCAGGTCGCCCGGGATGACCGCGGGCAAGGTCGTGAGCCGCCACGGCGACAACGCCGGCGCCAGCGCGTCGAGCGCGTCCGGCGCCTGCACGGTGAGCGCGGCCAGCGCGTGACGCGCCAGGGCGATCTGTTCGTTCAGTGATTCGATCTGCTGCCGCGTGTCGGGCACCGACCCTTCGGCCTGGCGCAGTTCGACCTGCGTGTCGATGCCGGCCTGGGTGCGCTGGCGCACCAGCGCCAGCGTGTCCTGCCGCTGCGCGAGTGCACGCTCGGCGACCGTCTTCTGCTCGACCAGCCGCGCCAGCTCCACATAGCCGCGCACCACGTTGGCAGCGAGCAGCGTGCGCGCGGCCTGCGCGTCGGCCTGGGCGGCGCGGGCGTTGCCGATGGCCGCGTCGAGCGCCGCACGTTGCTTGCCGAACAGGTCGAGCTCCCAGCTGGCTTCGAGCTGCAGCGTCGCACTGCTGCGCGTGGAGCCGGCCAGCGGCGGCGGGTAGAGGCCGTTTTCGGTGTAGCGCTGGCGTGTCGCGTCGGCACTGCCGTCGAGCCGCGGCAGGCGCGCGGCCTCGGCCAATCCGGTGGCCGCCTGCGCCTGTGCGATGCGCGCTTGCGCCAGCTTCAGGTCCGGGCTGTCGGCCAGCGCCCGGGCCACCAGGGCATCGAGGGCGGCGTCGCCATAGCCCAGCCACCAGTCGGGGGCAAGCGGCGCCGCGACCGCAGCGTCCTGCACGCCGAGCGAGGACGGCGCCAGCACCTGCGCCTGCGGCGCGATGCCCTGCGTGCTGGCACAGCCGGCCACGACCAGGGCTGCGGCCAGAAGACTCAAAGGACGGAGCAAACGGTTCGACATGACGAGCATCGATTCAAGAAAAAGGAAACGACCGGGGACTCCGCGACCTCACTGGCCACGCAGCAGGTCGGCGTTGTCGGCCATGCGGCGCAACAGTCCCTGCAGCGTCTTCCATTCCTCGCGCGTGAAACCGGCGAGGTGCGCATTGGCCACGCTGGCGAGCACGGCTGGCACTTCGGCCACCGACTCGCGGCCGGCAGCGGTGATCTCCAGATTGACCACGCGGCGGTCCTCATCGGACCGCACGCGCTTGATCAGGCCTTTGGCTTCGAGCCGGTCCAGCAGGCGCGTCATCGCGCCCGGGTCGCTGCCGCATTCGCGCGCCATCTCTGCCACGGTCGACGCCCGGCCCTGCGCCAGCATCAGCAGCGGCTTCCACTGCGCATCGCTCAGGCCGTGATCGGCCAGTTCGCGGTCGAGCATCTGCGTCAAGCTGAGCATCACGCGCTTGATCAGGTAGCCCACGCTGTCGGCCACCTTGTAGTCCTCGCCTCGATAGAAGTCGGCGGGCTTCGGTACTGGGGAATCTGGACTCATGTCATGCACAGGCAGTTGATACCTAGACATTAATTGTCTATGCATTAAATGTCAAGTCATTATCCAGCACGCGACGGGCTTCGCTGCCCTCATCTGCTCGCAATCCGGCATCCGAATCCGCACCGTCGACGACAAGGAGGCCGTGGGCCGTTCATGCTGACAGGCGGGTGCCGGGCCATGGATGGAACCGATCGGCCGCGCCGCGCCCCTCACACCGTCGCGCCGACGCATCGATTCAGGCGAGAAACCCTCCCCAAGCTGACGTTCTGCTGTCAATCCGGCATCTCAATCCGAATTGACCTGGCTCCCATCTACTATACGATTCGTTCTCATTTGCATTCGTAATCATTAATGCAGCCCGGCGGCTGCGAGAGGGAGTTGGCGTGCTTCGACGGAGGGGGTGGCCGCGCGTGTTCGCGGTCGGGGTGGTGTCGACGGTCCTCGCCGCGTGCGGTGGCGGCGGGTCGGGCGCAGACTCGGCTTCGGGCGCGCTGTCGCCCACCGCAGCGCTCGGGGAGAAGATCTTTCGCGATGTGTCGCTGTCCGCGTCCGGCCGCCAGGCCTGCGCGAGCTGCCATGACCCGCAGCATGCGCACACGCCGGCGAATGCGCTGGCCGTCCAGTTGGGCGGCCCGCTGATGGACCGGCAGGGCACGCGGCAGGCGCCGTCGATCCGCTACCTCGCGAGCAACACCAGCTTCTTCTTCGACGACGAGGGCACGCCCACCGGCGGCTTCTTCTGGGATGGCCGCGCGAGCTCGCTGCAGGACCAGGCGGCCCGCCCCTTCCTCGATGCCCGCGAAATGGCCAACGCCGACAAGGCCGAGGTGGTGTCCCGGCTTGCGCAGGCGAGCTACATCGCCGAGTTCAAGGCCGTGTTCGGCGCGAGCATCCTCGACGACAGCACCGCCGCCTTCGACCGCATGACGCTTGCGCTGCAGCGCTACGAGCAGGAAGACGGGGAGTTCCACGCCTACACCAGCAAGTACGATGCCTTCCTGCGCGGCGGCATCACGCTCACCGACCGGGAAATGCGCGGCCTCGCCCTGTTCAATTCACCCACCAAGGGCAATTGCGCGGGCTGCCATCCGTCGGCCCGCGGCTCGGATGGCTCGCTGCCGCTGTTCACCGACTTCACGTACGACAACCTCGGCGTGCCGCGCAACCCCGAGATCGCCGCCAACGCCGACCCGGCCTACTACGACCTCGGCCTGTGCGCGCGCGCGGGCGGCGACCTCGCGCAACGCACCGACCTGTGCGGCGCCTTCAAGGTGCCGTCGCTGCGCAACGTCGCGCAGCGGCAGGTGTACTTCCACAACGGCCGCTTCAAGACGCTGAAGGAGGCGCTGACCTTCTACGTGCAGCGCGACACCAACCCCGAGAAGTGGTATCCGCTCGACGGCACCGGCACACCCCGGAAGTTCGACGACCTGCCGGCGTCGATGCACGCGAACGTCAACACCACCGAGGTGCCCTACAACCGACACCCCGGCGACGCTCCCGCCCTGAGCGATGCCGAGATCGACGACGTGATCGTGTTCCTCGCAACGCTCGACGACGGCTACCCGCAGTGAGCCGGCAAGCCCCCTCATCCCCCTTCGATTCGGAGCCTTTCCCCATGCAAAGAACTTCCCGGGCAATCGCCTGCAGCCTGGTCCTGATGGCCGGAGCGCACACACCGGCACAGGCCCAAGGCGCCACGGCCAGCGAAGCGGAGTTGGCTCGCAAGGTCGACCAGCTGGCTGGCGAGCTCGCTGCCCTCAAAGCGCAGTTGCAGGAGTTGCAGGCGCAACGTGCGCAGGACAGAGCCAGCCCACCGGCGGCAGCTCCGGCCGTGTCCGCCGTCGCTGCGGCACCGGCCCCGGCGCCCGCGGCAGCCCCCGCGCCGGCCGAGCCGAGCACGGTGCTGTCGAGCTATGGCGAGATCAACTACAACCGGCCGACGAAGGCCGCCGAGGCAGCCCAGGCCGACATGCGCCGCTTCGTGCTGGGCTTCCAGCATCGCTTCGATGCGCGCACCAAGGTGGTCGCCGAGCTCGAAGTCGAGCACGCGATCGCTTCCAGCGACGACAGCGGCGAAGTCGAGGTCGAGCAGGCCTACGTGGAGCGCCAGTTCACGCCCACCTGGGCGGCGCGCGGCGGCCTCTTCCTCATACCCGCCGGCTTGCTGAACGAAAACCACGAGCCGACGGCTTACTACGGCGTCGAACGCAACTTCGTCGAGACTGCCATCATCCCCAGCACCTGGCGCGAGGGCGGCGTGCAGGTCGTCGGCAGCTTCGACAACGGCCTGACGCTGCAGACCGGCATCAGCACCGGCTTCGACCTGACCAAGTGGGACGCCGGCTCCACCGAGGGACAGGAAAGCCCGCTGGGCTCGGTGCACCAGGAACTGCAGCTCGCGAAGGCGCGCGACCCGGCGGTGTTCGGCGCGCTCAACTGGCGCGGCATCCCCGGCCTGCAGCTCGGCGGCTCGCTGTTCACCGGCGGCGCGACGCACAGCCAGGCCGGCTTTGCCGACGCGCGCATCACCCTGTGGGACCTGCATGCCCGCTGGACACCGGGGCGCTGGGACCTGTCCGCGCTCTACAGCCGCGGCGGCATCACGAACACCGCGGCGCTCAATGCGGCGCTCGTCGGCAATCCGACGCTGATCCCGAAACGCTTCGACGGCTGGTACACGCAGGCCGCGTACAAGGTCTGGTCGCATGAGGACTACGCCCTCACGCCCTTCGTTCGCTGGGAACAGTTCAACACCGGCCGGCAGTACGCCAGCCTGGGTGCGGGCCTGACGCCCGATGCGCTGCCGACAGAACGGGTGATCAGCGCCGGCGCGAACTTCCAGCTCACGCCGGGGGTCGTGCTGAAGGCCGACGTGCAGCGCTTCCGCGAGAACACGCTGAACAACCGCTTCGACCTCGGCCTGGGCTGGAGCTTCTGAGGTGCGGTTCGAGATCGCGGCCACCGCCGTCGCGTCGGCGCTCGCGCCGGCCGGCGCCTTCGCGGTCGACTATCTCAGCGCCGAACAGGCCCAGAAGCTGATGTTCCCGGCGGCCGACCGCTTCGAGACCCGCGAACTCGCGCTCAGCGCCGAGCAACTGCGCCAGCTCGAGGCCGGCGGCACGCGGGCGCGCTCGGCGCGCTGGTCCGTGCGCATTGCGCTGCAGGGGAGCGACACCCTGGGCTACGTGGTGGTCGACGACGTGGTCGGCAAGTTCGAGCTGATCAGCTATGCGGTCGGCATTGCGAAAGACGGTCGCGTGCAGCAGGTCGAGGTGCTGTCCTACCGCGAAAGCCACGGCCACGAGATCCGCCTGCCCGCCTGGCGACGGCAGTTCGTCGGCAAGACGGTCGCCGCGCCGATCCGGATCGGTGAAGACATCAACAACATCAGCGGCGCCACGCTCAGCTGCAGCCACGTCACCGAGGGCGTGCGCCGCATCGTCGCGGTCGTGGACCTCGCCGCGCGGCAGGGGCAGCTTTGAGCATGGACACCCCGCCCCGCTGGCTGCGCCGCGCGCGCCCCCTGCTCGGCACGCTGGTCGAGATCGGCGTGGCCGAAGGCACGCCGCCCGGCGTGATCGAGGCCGCCTTCGCCGCGATCACGCTGGTGCAGCGCCGCATGTCTCGCTTCGAGCCGGCCAGCGACATCGCGCTCTTCAATGCAGCCCGGAACGGAACCGTGCTGCCGGTGCACCGGCAAACGGCCGCGGTGCTCGCGCTTGCGCAGCAACTGCAGCACGAAAGCAAGGGGCTGTTCGATGCCAGCCAGGGCCGGCCGCACGCCTGGCGCATCGAGGGTCTGCGGCTTCGCAAGTCCGACCCGCGCGTGCAGCTCGACCTCGGCGGCATCGCGAAAGGCTACGCGGTCGACCGCGCGGTCGACACGCTGCGCGGCAGCGGTGTGGCGCACGGCTGGGTGAACGCCGGCGGCGACCTGCGCGCCTTCGGGTCGGCAAGCCTGCCGGTCGCCGTGCGCGACGAGGCTCACGGCGGTGCGCGCCCGTTCGGGCGCCTCGGCGACGGTGCGTTCGCGACCAGCCACTACGGCGCCGGCAGCCGCGCCCGCTTGCACACGCAGGACCGCAGCGAAGCGCTTGCGCACGTGAGCGTCGCCGCCCCCGAATGCGTGTGGGCCGACGCGCTCACCAAGGTGGTCGCGCTCGCGCACGACCCCTCGCACCCGCTGCTGGCGGCCCACGGAGGCATCGCATGGCTGCACTGAACGAACTCGAGGCCTGGCAGCGTCGCGGCCTGTACGGGACCGTCGCCGCGCTCACCGTCAGCGGGCTGGTCTGGCTGGCGATCCACTACGGGCTCGGCGCCGGCCGCGGCGAACTGCCGCACCCGCTGGAAGCCTGGCTGCTGAGGCTGCATGGCGCCGCGGCCTTCGCGTCGCTGTTCTTCGCCGGCGTGCTGGCCGCCAGGCACGTCCCGCGCGGCTGGCACATGACGCACGATCATCCGCGCCTGCGCTCGCGCCGCGGTTCGCAGCGGCGCACCGGCGTCGCGCTGTGTGCGCTGGGCGGAGCGCTCGCGGCGAGCGGCTACGTGCTCTATTACTTCACACCGGAAGACCTGCGCCCCGCACTCGGCATCGGCCATGCGGTCGTCGGGACCCTGCTGTCGCTGCTGCTCCCGCTGCACGCCCTGCGGCGCGGCGCCATGGCGGGCCGCTGAGGGGAAGCCGGCCCGCCAGCGCCCCTTCCGCACGGGACGGCCCGGGAGCAGAATTGTTGGCCGCCACTGCAGGGGATCCTCATGCTGACCGATGCGCCCGTGACCACCATGTTGCCCGTGAAGGATCTGGCCCGCGCCCGGCGGTTCTACGAAGGCAAGCTGGGCCTCAAGCCCGCGGGCCTGAAACCCGATGGCAAGTTCACCTACGACTGCGCAGGCGCCACACTGGCCTTGTTCCCGAAGGAGGGCGGCACCAAGGCTGACCACACGGCAGTGAGCTTCCGGGTCCAGGACATCGCGGCCAGCATCACCGCATTGAAGCAGGCCGGCGTGGTGTTCGAGGACTACGATTTTCCGGGCCTCAAGACCGTCGAGCACGTGTGTGTGCTCGGCGCCGAGAAGGCAGCATGGTTCCTCGACACCGAAGGCAACATCCTCTGTTTGCACGAGGATCTGGCTTAGAACCTGCAGCCGTTTGCACGAACCCGAGGACAAAGCGCCCGCGACCTTGATCGAGCGCAAGCACCGCCGACGCCGAAGTTCCCAGAATGCGGTATCGAGTGGCACGGGGGCGCCGATGGAAGCGGAGCGGCTCAGGATTCGCGTCAAGCAGGGATCGATGGTCTGGGGCTACTCCTGCCGGGACGGATCGCGCCGGCGCCTGTTGCCGGGGGTGTACATCGCCCGCTGGCTGATCAGCCTGCGCCCACGGCACGCGCAGGGCGAGCCCGCCATGCGCATGCACAGCGCAGAGCATGAAGGCTGGGATGTGGACGTGTTCAAGCCCGAGTACCTCGATCTGCAGGCCTTTCCTCGGCTACCGGACTGGAGCCGGTTCGAGTTGCTCGAGGGCGGCTCACAGGCCGACGGCGTCGCCGGGCTGGAGCAGGACCGCTGCGCGCACGCCGGCAACTAGAGCCTGTTCACGCCAACGGGGAAGGCTCATGCCCGGGTTGCACAGACCCTAGCTCTTGGAAGCCCGGCGGGGCTTGGGTTTGTCGCGTGCCACGCTCGCGCTGCCTGGCCGGTCCTGACGGGTTCTGCGAGCACCGACGTAGACCGCACCCGCCGCTGCGGCAATGGCGAGGAATCCGATGAGCTCCAGTGTTCCGTAGGAGGCCGGCGGACGCTCGTCGGGGGCCAAGGTCACCGCGTGGTGCTTCGGTGCGTCGGACGTGTAGCCGGTGGTCGTGGCTTGCGCCAGAACGGCCGGTGCATGCGGGGTGCTGTTGGGCATGGCGCGGAGTGTAGGAACGAGCCGGGCCGCCTTCGTGACGGCTTGGAATTGCCCCGCGACGCGTGCGAATTCCTACCGCTCTCGCCGCTTCTGTCGCCACCTCGCGCAACATGAACGCGGTTGTGACTTCTCGAGCGTGGGCCTTCGTCGGAGCGACGGCCGTGTTCGAGTGGATCGGCGGTGGCACGGTCGATATTGGTGACCGCCTCCTTGGCGCGCTCGATGCTTATCTCGCGCTGTGGCCGGTGTGGATACACACACGTGCCGCTCTGCCCTGAGGAGGCGGTGCGGCCACGGAACATGCACGCCCAGCACCTCAACACCTTGCCGCGTTAGAAGAATCCCTCGGCGTTAGAAAATCGCAGCGTCGAGAAATCACCTAACTACTTGATTCATATGGTCGGGGCGGCGGGATTCGAACTCGCGACCTACTGGTCCCAAACCAGTTGCGCTACCAGGCTGCGCTACGCCCCGACTGAGCGCCGATTGTAGCCAGCGCCCCTTGCACGCAAGGCACGGCTCAGGCGCTGAGCTGCGCCCAGGCCTTTTCCAGGCGCTTGGCGCTCACCGGCTGTGGCGTGCGCAGCTCCTGCGCGAACAGGCTCACGCGCAGCTCTTCGAGCAGCCAGCGGAACTCGTCGAGCCGCGCGTCGGCCGCGCCCTTGAGCTCGGCCAGCCGCCGCAGGTAGCGCTGCTCGATCGGGCGCAGCTCGGCCAGGCGTGCCGCGTCGCGCGCCGGGTCGGCGCGCCACTTGTCGAGCCGCAGTGTGATGCCCTTCAGGTAGCGCGGCAGGTGGTGCAGTTGCGCGTAGCCGGTGTCGGTGAGAAAGCGTTTGGGGCACAGGCGGGTGAGCTGGGCCGCCGCGTCGTCGGCCGCCTCCTTTGCCGGCCGCGTGTCCTTGAGCTTGCGCGCGGCGGCGGCGTGCTCGGCCAGCACGGTGGCCGCGAGGCGCGCGACCTCCTGCGCAATGAGGTTGAGCCGCGTGCGCCCTTCCTCGATGCGCTTCGCGAAGCGCGCTGCGTCGGCCGGCAGCGGGTCGGCCAGGAAGGCACGATCGAGCGCCACGTCGACGATCTGCGCACGCAGTTCGTCGGCACTGCCGCCGAGCGCCATGTACGCGACCGCCATGCGCGGCAGGTCGGGGATGTTCTTCTCCAGGTACTTGAGCGGCTCCTTGATCTGCAGCGCGATCAGGCGGCGCAGCCCGGCACGGTGCCGGGCTGCCGCGACATCGGGCTCGTCGAAGACCTCGATCTCGACGTGCGCGCCCTTGTCGATCAGCGCCGGGAAGCCGACCAGGCTTTGCGCGCCGCGGCGGATCTCCATCAGCTCGGGGAGCTCGCCGAAGGTCCAGGCGGTGTGGCGCTGCGGAGGTGAGGCGGGAGGTGGCGTGCCCTCACCCCGGCCCTCTCCCGCCAGCGGGAGAGGGAGAGAGTCCCTGCGGCCCCCTCTCCCGCTGGCGGGAGAGGGTTGGGGTGAGGGCGGGCTCGCCGCCTGCTCCACCCCCCCCAGCTTCAAGGCCGCCAGCGCCTGGAAGGCCGACCGCGCCTGCGCGCCCAGCTCGGCTTTCAACGTCGGCAGGTGGCGGCCCATGCCGAGCTGGCGGCCGTGCTCGTCGGCGACGCGGAAGTTCATGAACAGGTGCGGCTGCAGCGTCTCGAGCTTGAAGTCGTTGCGCTGCACCGCGATCTGGGTGCGCTCGCGCACCGCCTTCAGCAGGGCATCGAGCAGGCCGCCCTGCGCGAACGGCGTCAGTTCGCAGAACTCGGCCGCATACTCGGGCAGCGGCACCAGCCGTGAGCGCGGCCTCTGGTTCAGGCTCTTCAGCAGCGCCAGCACCTTGTCCTTCAGCAGGCCGGGCACCAGCCACTCGCAGCGCTCCTCGTTCACCTGGTTCAGCGCATAGATCGGCACGGTGACGGTCAGGCCGTCCTTGCTGTCGCCGGGCTCGTGCAGGTAGGCCGCCTCGCAGTCGATGCCGCCGAGGCGCAGGGTCTTCGGGAAGGCCGCGGTCGTGATGCCCGCGGCCTCGTGGCGCATCAGCTCGTCCTTCGTCAGCATCAGCAGCCTGGGCTGCTGCAGGCTCTCGGCGCGGTACCAGCGTTCCAGCGTCGTGCCGGAGCACACGTCCTTGGGCAGTTGCTGGTCGTAGAAGGCGAAGATGAGCTCGTCGTCGACCAGCACGTCCTGCCGGCGCGACTTGTGTTCCAGGTCTTCCACCTGCCGGATCAGCTTGCGGTTGTGGGCCAGGAAGGGCAAGCGGCTCTCCCACTCGCCGTTGACCAGCGCCTCGCGGATGAAGATCTCGCGCGCCGCCGCCGGGTCGACGTTGCCGAAGTTCACCCGTTTGTTGTTGTAGACCACCAGCCCGTACAGCGTGGCGCGTTCGAGCGCGACGACCTCGGCCGCCTTCTTCTCCCAGTGCGGCTCGAGCAGCTGCTTCTTCAGCAGGTGGCCGGCCACCTGCACGATCCACGGCGGCTCGATCGCCGCCAGCGCGCGGCCGAATAGCCGCGTGGTCTCCACCAGTTCGGCGGCGATCAGCCAGCGGCCCGGCTTCTTGCTCAGGTGTGCACCGGGGTGGCGCCAGAACTTGATGCCGCGCGCACCGAGGTACCAGTCCTCGTCGTCGCTCTTGCAGCCGACATTGCCCAGCAGGCCGGCCAGCATCGCCAGGTGAAGCTGCTCGTAGGTGGCGGGCGCGCCGTTGAGCCGCCAGCCGTGTTCGGCCACCACGGTGTGCAGTTGCGAGTGGATGTCGCGCCACTCGCGCACGCGGCGCGGGTTGATGAAGTGTTCGCGCAGCCGCTGCTCCTGCTGGCGGTTGCTGAGCTTGTGGCTCGGGCCGCCCTCGCCCCGGCCCTCTCCCGCGCGAGCGGGAGAGGGAGTGGCCCCGGCGGCCACCGCATGCCCTCGCCCTTCCTCGATCCAGAGCCACAGCTTCAGGTAGCCGACGAACTCGGAGCGCTCGTCGTCGAACAGCTTGTGCTTCTGGTCGGCGGCCTGCTGCTGCTCCAGCGGGCGGTCGCGCACGTCCTGCACCGACAGGGCGCTGGCGATCACCAGCACCTCGGCCAGCGCCTGCCGGTCGCGCGCCGCGAGGATCATGCGGCCGATGCGCGGGTCCAGCGGCAGCTTCGCGAGCTCCTTGCCGATGGCCGTCAGCTCGTTGGCGTCGTCGGTCGCGCCCAGTTCGTTGAGCAGCGCGTAGCCGTCGGCGACGGCCTTCTTCGGTGGCGGCTCGAGAAAGGGGAAGGCCTCGACGTCCCCCAACCCCAGCGCCTTCATGCGCAGGATCACGCCGGCCAGCGAGCTGCGCAGGATCTCGGGGTCGGTGAAGCGGGGCCGGCCGGCGTAGTCCTTCTCGTCGTAGAGCCGGATGCAGATGCCGTCGGCCACGCGGCCGCAGCGGCCGGCGCGCTGGTTGGCCGCCGCCTGGCTCACAGGTTCGACCTGCAGTTGCTCGACCTTGTTGCGGTAGCTGTAGCGCTTGACGCGCGCGGTGCCGGCGTCGACCACGTAGCGGATGCCGGGCACCGTGAGCGAGGTCTCGGCCACGTTGGTGGCCAGCACGATGCGCCGCCCATTGCCGGCCTGGAACACGCGGTCCTGCTCCGGCTGCGACAGCCGCGCGAACAGCGGCAGGATCTCGGGCTGCGGGCCGCCGCGGTGCTGCTGGAGCAGGTGCTTGCGCAGGTGGTCGGCGGCCTCGCGGATCTCGCGCTCGCCGGGCAGGAACACCAGCACGTCGCCGCTGCCTTCGCGCCAGAGTTCGTCGACGGCGTCGGCGATCGCGTCGTTCAGGTCGTGCTCGCGAGACTCGTCGAACGGCCGCCAGCGCTGCTCGACCGGGAACAGCCGGCCACTCACCTGGATCACCGGCGCCGGAATCAAGTCCGACCCCCACGCCCCACGCTCCGCGCCGTCACTGCCCCCCAGGGGGGCGCCGCCCGGCTTGGGGCGGCCCGGCGCCGGGTGGGGCGCAGCGAAATGCTTCGCGAAGCGGTCGGCGTCGATGGTCGCCGAGGTCACGATGATCTTCAAGTCGGGCCGCCGCGGCAGGATCTGGCGCAGGTAGCCGAGCAGGAAGTCGATGTTGAGCGAGCGCTCGTGCGCTTCGTCGATGATCAGCGTGTCGTAGGCCAGCAGCAGCGGGTCGATCTGCGTCTCGGCGAGCAGGATGCCGTCGGTCATCAGCTTGACCGAGGCGTTCGGCGTGAGGCGGTCCTGGAAGCGCACCTTGTAGCCGACCACCTCGCCGAGCGGCGTGTCCAGCTCCTCGGCGATGCGCTTGGCGACCGAACTCGCGGCGATGCGGCGCGGCTGCGTGTGGCCGATCAGCCGGCCGCGCTCGCCAGGCTGGGCATTGGCCTTGCCGCGCCCCAGCGCGAGCATCAGCTTGGGCAACTGCGTGGTCTTGCCGGAGCCGGTTTCGCCGCAGACGATGACGACCTGGTGCGCCTGCACCGCGCGCGCGATCTCGTCGCGCCGCGCCGAGACCGGCAGCGCTTCGGGAAAGGTGATCGGGGGCAATGCGCGCGCCGTGGGAGCGGAGCGCGTCGCGGGAACAACGGAGGGCGAATTCACTGGGGCGCATTATCCGGCGCCCCGCGGCAGAGCACGGTTCAGCCGGGGCGCGGCGCGTAGGTGATGAGGTTGAGTATTGCGCCCTGCGGATCGCCGATCACGGTGAAGCGGCCGACGCCCGGGATGTCCATCGGCGGCACCAGCACGCGGCCACCGAGTGCACCGACGCGGGCCGCCGTCGCGTCCACGTCGCTCACGGTGACATAGCAGCCCCAGGCCGGCGGCATCGGCGGCGCGTCGGGCGCCGGGCCCATGATGCCGCCCACCGGGGTGTCGCCGACCTTGATCACGTGGTACGCGCCATGCGGCATGTTCATCGTGTCGAAGGTCCATCCGAGCAGCGGGCCGTAGAACTGGGTCGCCGCGGCGGCGTCCTTCGTCATCAGCTCGGACCAGCTGAATGCGCCGTGGGTGGTGTAGGCATCCATGAGCCGTCTCCAATGCGGTGGGTGGTGCCGCATCGTCCGCTCGCACAGCCTTCGCGTCAATGCGCCGGCTCGCCCTGCCGCAGTCTGCGCCGCCCCCTGTGCGGCACAATCCGCGCAGCCTCCTGAAGCCCGCATGGACCTCGTCTTTCCCCACACCTTCGTTCCCTGGTTCCGCTCGGTCGCGCCCTACATCCACGCGTACCGCGGCAAGACCTTCGTGGTCGCAATGGCCGGCGAAGGCATCGCCGCGGGCAGGCTGAACGCCTTCGTGCAGGACGTGGCGATCCTGCACGCGATGGGCATCAAGCTGGTGCTGGTGCACGGCTTTCGCCCGCAGGTCAGCGAGCAGTTGCGCGCCAAGGGCCACCCGGAACACTTCAGTCACGGCCTGCGCATCACCGACGCGGTGGCGCTGGACTGCGCGCAGGAGGCCGCCGGCCAGCTGCGCTTCGAGATCGAGGCCGCGTTCTCGCAGGGCCTGCCGAACACGCCGATGGCCAACGCGACGGTGCGCGTGGTGTCAGGCAACTTCCTGACGGCGAGGCCGGTGGGCATCGTCGACGGCGTGAACTTCCTGCACAGCGGCATCGTGCGGCGCGTCGATGCCGCCGCGATCCGCCGCGCGATCGATATCGGCGCGATCGTGCTGCTGTCGCCGTTCGGCTTCTCGCCGACCGGCGAAGCCTTCAACCTGACGATGGAAGACGTGGCGACCAGCACCGCGATCGCGCTGCAGGCCGACAAGCTGATGTTCCTGTCCGAGATCCCGGGCGTGCGCGAAGACCCCGCCGACGCCGAAAGCGCGATCGATACCGAACTCGCGCTGGCCGACGCCAAGCGCCTGCTCGCCGCACTGCCCGACCCGGCGCAGCCGACCGACACCGCGTTCTACCTGCGCCACTGCATCAAGGCCTGCGAGGGGGGCGTCGAGCGCTCGCACATCCTGCCGTTCAACGCCGACGGCGCACTGCTGACCGAGGTCTACACCCACGACGGCATCGGCACGATGGTGGTCGACGAAAAGCTCGAGAGCCTGCGCGAAGCGACATCCGACGACATCGGCGGCATCCTGCAGCTCATCGAACCGTTCGAGCGCGACGGCACGCTGGTCAAGCGCGACCGCACCGAGATCGAGCGCGACATCGGCCACTACACCGTGATCGAGCACGACGGCGTGATCTTCGGCTGCGCGGCGCTCTACCCCTACCCCGAGGCCCACACCGGCGAGATGGCGGCGCTGACGGTGAGCAACAGCGTGCAGGGCCAGGGCGACGGCGAGCGCATCCTCAAGCGCGTGGAGCAGCGCGCCCGGGCCGCCGGGCTCACGAGCATCTTCGTGCTGACCACGCGCACGATGCACTGGTTCATCAAGCGCGGCTTCGCGCAGGTCGATGCCGACTGGCTGCCCGAAGCACGCAAACGCAAATACAACTGGGACCGGCGTTCGCTGGTGCTGGTGAAGAAGCTCGCCTGAGCTTCACCGACCCGACAAGAAGGAGTTCCTCATGGCCCGCACCGTGCACTGCATCCTGCTGAAGAAGGACGCCGACGGACTCGACTTCGCGCCCTACCCCGGCGAACTCGGCAAGCGCATCTACGACAGCGTCAGCAAGGAAGCCTGGGCGCAGTGGCTCAAGCACCAGACGATGCTGGTCAACGAGAACCGCCTGAACCTGGCCGATGCGCGCGCCCGCCAGTACCTTGCGCGCCAGATGGAGAACTTCTTCTTCGGGGCAGGCGCCGAGCAGCCGGCCGGCTACGTGCCGCCGCCGGCAAGCTGAGTCGCGCGTACCGGAGCGGGCCCATCGGCCCGGAGCAGCGGCACCGCAGACGCGAATCATTCTCGTTGGCTCTTATACTGACAGCTTCTTGACACAAGGAGCCTGTATGTCCGTTCGTTCGATCTTCGCCAACACGGCTTTGGCTTGCGCCGCACTCGCCACCGCCTTCACGGCCTCGGCGCAGACACCGGTGCTCAACCTCTACTCGGCTCGCCACTACCAGACGGACGAGGCGCTGTATGCCAACTTCACCCAGGCGACCGGTATCAGGATCAACCGCGTCGACACCGATGACGCCGGGCTGCTGGCGCGGCTGCGCAGCGAAGGCGCATCGAGCCCGGCCGACGTCGTCCTGCTAGTCGATGCGGCGCGCCTGACCGCCGCCGAGGCCGAGGGCCTGTTCCAGCCCGTCAAGTCGAGCGTGCTCGAAGCGCGCATTCCCGCGCAACTGCGCGGCAAGGACGACGGCAAGGGCTCGCAGTGGTTCGGCTTCTCGACCCGCGCCCGCGTCATCGTGTTCAACAAGGCCGGCGTCAAGCGCGAGGACGTGGACACCTACGAGGAACTCGCCGACCCCAAGAACAAGGGCAGGGTCTGCACACGCTCCGGCTCGCACCCCTACAACCTCTCGCTGTTCGGCTCGATGTACGAGCACCTCGGCGCCGAGAAGACCGAGGCCTGGCTCAAGGGCGTCGCCGACAACATGGCACGCGCACCCAAGGGCGGCGATACCGACCAGATCAAGGCCGTGGCCAGTGGTGAATGCGCCGTCGCGCTGACCAACACCTACTACCTCGCACGCCTGCTCAGGTCCGACAAACCCGAGGACAAGGCCGTGGTCGAGAAGATCGAAGTCGTGTTTCCGAACCAGCAGAGCTGGGGCGCCCACGTGAACATTGCCGGCGGCGCGCTCGCCAGGCATGCCAAGAATCGCGAAGCGGGTATCAAATTCCTGGAGTATCTGGCGACCGATTCGGCCCAAGCCTACTTCGCGAACGGCAACAACGAGTATCCGGTCGTGCCGGGCGTCAAGATCGCCAACCCGGCGCTCGACTCGATGGGGGCGTTCAAGGCCGAGCTGATTCCCATCTCGGTGGTCGGCCTGAATTCAACGCGTGTCCAGCAGATCCTCGACCGCGTCGGTTACAAGTAATTATTGGCATACCCCGACCAAAAACCGGGCCGTGACCGGGTTTCCTCTCGGTAGTCGCATTGCCGGGATTCGAAAACCAGGCCTAGAATATGTTTCTAACAGGTGGAGGACACCTGTTCCGATTCATTCCTATGGAGCTGGTTGTCGAAATGACCACTTATCAAGACCTGATTTCCCAGAAGGCGGCGCTCGAAAAACAGGCCGCGGCCCTCACCGAGCAAATCGAGGCCGCGCGCCGCGAAGAACATGCCGCGGTCGTCGCCAAGATCAAGGCGCTGATGAACGAACATGGCATCACCTTGGCGGATCTCGGGCGCGGCAAATCGGCGGCCAAGCCATCAAAATCACCCAAGGCCAACGGCACGGTGGGCCGCAAGGTGGCAGCCAAGTATCGCAACACGGCCACCGGCGATACCTGGAGCGGGCGCGGCCTGCAACCCAACTGGTTGAAGGCTGCTCTGGCTTCGGGCCGCAAGATCGAGGATTTCGCCATCTGACCAGCGCTCACGTGCCGGCCCGCCCGGTGCGTGCTGCTCCAGCAAGCCGCCTGCGGGCGGCTTTTGCATGCCCGGGATTCCCATTTGCCCGCGGCCGGGTATCCGGCGTGGAACGGAGGGCGTCGGCAAACGCGGCACATTCCCTCCAGGCCGTATGCCGGACGAATCCGCTACCGATTAACCGGACGGCTTCGTCGCCCCGCCCTTCGCGCTGCCGGCGATGCGCCGCACCAGGCTAACGCCGGCCAGCACCAGCGCCCCGGCCACGACGCCGGCCAAGCCGCTCAGCAAGGCCGGCACGACCGACTGCAAGGCGCCGCCTATCCCGGGCAGCATCGCGACCCGCGCGGCCAGACCCTCGATGACAGGGTGCAGCGATGGGAGGCCATGCGTCAGGATGCCGCCGCCGACCAGGAACATCGCCGCGGTGCCGGCGATCGACAGCCCCTTCATCAGCCACGGCGCCGCCGTCAGGACGCCGGCCCCCAGGCTGCGCTGCAGGCGGGCCCAGGCACCGCTGCCCGTCTGGCGGCACAGGTAGAGGCCACCGTCGTCGAGCTTGACGATGCCCGCGACGAAGCCATAGACGCCCACCGTCATCAGCACAGCGATGCCCACCAGCACCGACACCTGGGTGACGAACGGTGCCTCGGCCACGGTGCCCAACGTGATCGCGATGATCTCGGCCGACAGGATGAAATCGGTGCGCACCGCCCCCCGGACCTTGTCCTTCTCGAAGGCCACCAGATCCACCGCCGGATCGGCCACCGCCTTCGCCAGCTCGGCGTGATGGGCGTCGACTTGCGCCTTCGAGTGGAGGAACTTGTGCGCCAGCTTCTCGAAGCCTTCGTAGCAGAGGAAGGCGCCGCCCACCATCAGCAGCGGCGTCACGGCCCAGGGCACGACGGCACTGATGGCCAAGGCCAGAGGCACCAGGATCGCCTTGTTCTTCAACGAGCCCTTGGCCACGGCCCACACGACCGGCAACTCGCGGTCGGCCGCGACACCGGTCACCTGCTGCGCATTGAGTGCCAGGTCGTCGCCGAGCACGCCGGCGGTCTTCTTGGTGGCGAGCTTCGTGAGCAGCGCCACGTCGTCGAGCACGCTCGCGATGTCGTCGATCAGGGCGAGCAAGCTGGAAGCGGCCATGCGGATGTCCTGTGAGGGCTAGGGGTTGCGGAGGCCTGCGCCGGCCCCATACGCAAGCGCTGCCGTTTCATGGCGACGCGCTGCGACTCGCCGCCGCATTCTCCAATGACGGGCCAGATGCCGGGCCGGCCGCCCTTTCGCGACAGTCCGGCTAGAGTCGCCACATCGATGGCGCCGGCCGCGCCACGGCCCGCAACACCACCCACCGTCGGCAGCATGCCCCAAGACGACCTCCGCCAGCACAGCCCCGCCGCTGACCGCAACAAGCAGCACATCCTCGAACTGCTGCTGCGCACTCTGCCGGCGCAGGGCGTGGCGCTGGAGATCGCCAGCGGCACCGGCCAGCACGCGGTGCACTTCGCGGCCGGCCTGCCTGGCTGGACCTGGCAGCCGACCGATGCGGACGACGCGTCCCTGGCCTCGATCAGCGCGTACGCGAGCGACGCTTGCCCGCCCGGGCTGCGCGCGCCCTTGCGCCTGGACGTGACCGCGGCCGACTGGCCGGGCGCGCCGCGGCCGGTCGATGCCCTCTACTGCGCCAACCTGCTGCACATCGCTCCCTGGGCGGCCTGCCTCGGCCTGATGCGCGGTGCCGCGCGGCATCTGTCGCCGCAGGGCCTGCTGATCACCTACGGGCCCTACCTGGTCGACGGCGAACGCACGGCCCCCTCCAACCTCGCGTTCGATGCCGACCTGCGCCGGCGCGACCCGGCCTGGGGCCTGCGTCGGCTGGAGGACGTGGCCGCCGCGGCAGATGCCGCAGGCCTGCGCCTGCGCGAGCGGGTGTCCATGCCGGCCAACAACCTCGTGCTGCTGTTCGAGCGGTGCAACACGGCCGCCGCCGGCGTACCGCCATGAGCGGCGACGACGCGGTCTTCACGGTGCGCGTCGAGCCGGCGGGCTGGGAGTTCGAGGCCCCGGCTTCGCTGCCCGTGCTGATCGCCGCGCAGCGAGCCGGGATCAGGCTGCCCAGTTCCTGCCGCAACGGCACCTGCCGCACCTGCCTGTGCGAGTCTCGCAGCGGCGATGTCGCGTACCGCATCGAATGGCCGGGCCTCAGTGCGGAAGAAAAGGCGGCGAAAAACATCCTGCCCTGCGTGGCACACGCGGCGTCCGATCTCGTCATCGAGCAGCCCGGCGCCACGCGGCTGGTGGTCGGCGGCACGGCGGCGGCGTGAGTGCACGGCCGACCGCTGATCCGGCGCCTGGCGAGCAGCATTTGTCGCGACGGACCAACAGCCTGCAACCAGTCGAACATTGCTGCCATCGCGACGCCTATCGACGCGGCGGGCCGCCGCCCACTGCGCGACCCGGATCGCGTCGCCAGACTTAGCACAGCTTCGCCGGATCGAACACATCGGCGACCCTCGGCTTCGTGATGTCGCACACGAGCGGCGGCGCTCCCCTGCCGCTGCTTCGGCGGCCCGCAGCCCAGCCGGGCGAGCCGCGAGGCGCCGGCAGCGGCGCCGGATGCGCGGCATCGACGCAGCCGGCCTGACACGGCAGTGATGCAACTTGCAACGAAGCTGACCGCCCCGGGTCCGACAATCGATACTTTCATACCCGCTTGGAGACTTCGATGAGCCGCATCACCCCCCTGGCCCTGCCCCTGTTGTTTGCCGGCCTGCTCACCACCGGGAGCATCGCGCTGGCGCAGACGCAGACCGCTGCCGCGCCGGCCGCGACCAAGTCGACGCCCGCCAAGAAGCCGGCTTCGCAATCGCGCAAGGAATTGAAGTCCGAAGCCAAGGGCCTGGCGCTGGCCACCGAGGTGACCGAGACCATCAGCGACAACCAGTTGACGATCTCCAACCGCGTGCTGACCGGCACCGCGCAGTGCGAGTTCAACCAGACCGTCAGCGTGACCCCGGTGCAGGACAAGCCCGGCCACTTCACCGTGGCGTTCAACAAGGTGGCGTACACGATGACGCCGCAGGAAACGACCACCGGTGCCGTGCGGCTCGAGGACAAGCGCAGCGGCATCGTGTGGCTGCAGATCCCGGTCAAGTCGATGATGATGAACCAGAAGATCGGCCAGCGCATGGTCGACGGCTGCACCCTCGCGGAACAGCGTGCGGCCGTGGCCGCCGTCACCGCCGCAGCGCGCTGACCCACCCGATGCTGCGGCGTCGACCTTTCGGGGCGACGCCGCACTCCACCCGCAGCCCCGATGCACCGGGGCTGCCGCAAGAGGCTCCGACGGACCGAGCCGTTGAATACGCAGTCTTCGGTATGTATACTTCATGCATACCGACCGACGCAGATTCACCGGAGCCCGCATGGAAGCCACCGTTGCAGAGCGCGGGCAGATCACGCTGCCCAAGGCCGTGCGTGACGCCCTCGGGCTGGTCAAGGGCACGCAGCTGAAGGTCGAACTCGACGGCGGGCGCATCATCCTGCGCAAGAACGTCGACGACGCCATTTCGCGCGCCCGCGGCAAGTTCAAGCTCGACGGTTTCGCCTCGGTCGACGAGGCCCTGCGCGCGGTGCGCGGCCGCGCCCCCGGCGACCCGGTCGACCGCTGAACAGCGCCGCCCGATGATCGCGATCGATTCCTCCGTCCTGATCGAGCTGCTCAGCGAGAGCCCCGAGGCCGACACGGCCGAAGCCGCCCTGCGCGACGCGCTGTCGCACGGCCCGGTGGTCGTCTGCGACGTGGTCGTGGCCGAGGTCTGCAGCTCGCTCCACGAAGGTGACCGCGCCGTGCAGGTGCTCGAAGACATCGGCATCGCCTACAGCGCCGTCGAACAGAAATCCGCGGTGCGCGCCGGCGAGATGCAGCGCCGCTACCGCTCGCGCGGCGGCACCCGCCAGCGCAACGTGCCCGATTTCATCGTCGGGGCCCACGCCTTGCTTCAGTGCAACGGCCTGATCACCCGCGACGCCGAGTTCTTCCGCCTCTACTTCAAGGGCCTCAAGGTCATCGTGCCGCGCGCCGCATGACCTGACCCCGCTGCCCGCCTCTTTCCCGTCCCTGCCCCTCCTCCCCCAGTCCTCCGGAGTCCCCTCATGCTGCAAGCCTATCGCCAACATGCCGCCGAACGCGCCGCGCTCGGCATTCCACCGCTGCCGCTCGAAGCCAAGCAGGTGGCCGAGCTGATCGAGCTGATCAAGAGCCCGCCGGCCGGCGAAGAGGCCTTCCTGCTCGACCTGCTGACGCACCGCGTGCCCCCGGGCGTGGACGACGCCGCCAAGGTCAAGGCCTCGTTCCTGGCCGCCGTGGCGCACGGCGACTTCGCGGTCGGCCTGATCTCCAAGGCCAAGGCCACCGGACTGCTGGGCACGATGGTCGGCGGCTACAACGTCAAGCCGCTGATCGATCTGCTCGACGATGCCGAGGTGGCCGGAGTCGCCGCCGAGGGGCTGAAGAAGACGCTGCTGATGTTCGACTTCTTCCACGACGTGGCCGAGAAGGCGACGGCGGGCAACGCCAAGGCGAAGGAAGTGATCCAGAGCTGGGCCGACGCCGAGTGGTTCACCTCGCGCCCGGAAGTGCCGAAGTCGATCACCGTCACCGTCTTCAAGGTGCCGGGCGAGACCAACACCGACGACCTGTCGCCGGCGCCCGACGCCTGGAGCCGACCGGACATCCCGCTGCACTACCTGGCGATGCTGAAGAACACCCGCGAAGGCGCGGCGTTCAAGCCCGAGGAAGACGGCAAGCGCGGCCCGATGCAGTTCATCGACGACCTGAAGAAGAAGGGCCATCTGGTCGCCTACGTCGGCGACGTGGTCGGCACCGGCTCGTCGCGCAAGAGCGCGACCAACAGCGTGATCTGGGCCACCGGCCAGGACATCCCCTTCGTGCCGAACAAGCGCTTCGGCGGCGTCACGCTGGGCGGCAAGATCGCGCCGATCTTCTTCAACACCCAGGAAGACTCGGGCTCGCTGCCGATCGAGGTCGACGTGAGCAAGCTCGAGATGGGCGACGTGGTCGACATCCTCCCCTACGACGGCAAGATCCTGAGGAACGGCGAAAGCGTCGTCGAGTTCAAGCTCAAGAACGAGGTGCTGTTCGACGAGGTGCGCGCCGGCGGCCGCATCAACCTGATCATCGGCCGCTCGCTCACGGGCAAGGCCCGTGAGTTCCTGGGGCTGCCGGCGTCCGCGCTGTTCCGCCTGCCCAAGGCGCCGGCCGCGTCGAAGGCCGGCTACACGCTGGCCCAGAAGATGGTGGGCCGCGCCGTCGGCCTGCCCGAGGGCCTGGGGGTGCGCCCGGGCACCTACTGCGAGCCGAAGATGACGACCGTGGGCTCGCAGGACACCACCGGCCCGATGACCCGCGACGAGCTGAAGGACCTGGCCTGCCTGGGCTTCAGCGCCGACCTGGTGATGCAGAGCTTCTGCCACACCGCCGCCTACCCGAAGCCGGTGGACGTGAAGACCCACCGCGAGCTACCCGCCTTCATCAGCAACCGCGGCGGCGTGGCGCTGCGCCCGGGCGACGGCGTGATCCACAGCTGGCTCAACCGCCTGTTGCTGCCCGACACCGTGGGCACCGGCGGCGACTCGCACACCCGCTTCCCGATCGGCATCTCCTTCCCCGCAGGCTCGGGCCTGGTGGCGTTCGGCGCCGCCACCGGCGTGATGCCGCTGGACATGCCCGAGTCGGTGCTGGTGCGCTTCAAGGGCCAGATGCAACCCGGCATCACGCTGCGCGACCTGGTGCATGCGATCCCGATGTACGCGATCAAGGCCGGCCTGCTGACGGTCGCCAAGGCCGGCAAGAAGAACGTGTTCTCCGGCCGCATCCTCGAAATCGAAGGCCTGCCCGACCTGAAGGTGGAACAGGCCTTCGAACTGAGCGACGCCTCGGCCGAGCGTTCGGCCGCCGGCTGCACCGTCAAGCTGAACCCGGCGCCGATCAAGGAATACCTCACCAGCAACGTCGTGCTGATGAAGAACATGATCGCCGACGGCTACGCCGACAAGCGCACGCTGGAGCGCCGCATCAAGTCGGTCGAGGCCTGGCTCGCGAATCCGCAATTGCTGCAAGCCGACAAGGACGCCGAGTACGCCGCCGTGATCGAGATCGACCTGGCCGACCTGAAGGAGCCGGTGCTGTGCTGCCCGAACGACCCGGACGACGCGCGCCTGCTGAGCGAGGTGGCCGGCGCGAAGATCGACGAGGTCTTCATCGGCTCGTGCATGACCAACATCGGCCACTTCCGCGCCGCCAGCAAGCTGCTCGAAGGCAAGCGCGACATCCCGGTCAAGCTGTGGGTCGCGCCGCCGACCAAGATGGATGCCCAGGAGCTGACCAAGGAAGGCCACTACGGCACCTTCGGCGCGGCCGGCGCCCGCATGGAGATGCCCGGCTGCAGCCTGTGCATGGGCAACCAGGCCCAGGTCAAGGAAGGTGCCACGGTGGTGTCCACCAGCACCCGCAACTTCCCGAACCGGCTGGGCAAGAACTCCAACGTCTACCTGGCCTCGGCGGAGCTGGCCGCGATCGCCTCCAAGCTCGGCCGCATCCCGAGCGTGGCGGAGTACCACGCCGACATGGGCGTGATCAACCAGGACGGCGACAAGGTCTACCGCTACATGAACTTCGACCAGATCGACGAGTACGCGAGCGTGGCGAAGGAAGTCACCGTCTGATCACGCCCGGCTTCATCTGATTCACGGCCCGCCGCGCGCGGGCCGTTTTTGTTGGCGTGCGCGGTGTCCGGCCCCGGTCGTGTCGGCGGCCGGCGCGCCGCCCCGGCCGACTCAGACCGCGGCGCGGCGTTCCCGGGTGTGCGCGCGCAGCACCCGGACCGCGTCGGCCACGCCGCGCGCGGCACGCACCGTCATCTGCGAGCGCCGCTCGAACCATGGCAGCAACGCCACCAGCGCGGAACGGCTCGGCAGGTCGAGCGGGCCGGCGTCCGGCGGCGTGTCGATGGCGCGTTCGCCACTGTCCGATGCCGATGCCCGTGCAAGGCAATGCCCCACTGCGTCGGCGGCGCGGCGCAGCACCGCTTCGGCCGGCCCACGGTCGAGCTCGTCGACGCGGCGCGTGAGCATCTGGCGCATCGCCGCCAGGTGGCCGAGCATTTCCTGTCCGTAGGTCAGCACGTCGGTGATGGCCTGCAACGGCACGCGCACCCGTTCCGGCTCGACGCTGCTGCGCTGGGCCACCGCCGCCAGCGCCGCCAGCGACTCGTAGGCCTCGCGGCGTGCCAGACCCAGCTTCGTGCGGCTGCGCCCGGGCTCGGGCCATGCCAGCACCTCGCCGGCCAGGACATTCAGGCTGTTCAGCAAGCGGTCGAGTGCGCGCGCGAGGCTGCTGCGCTCCCAGGACGGCAGCACGTAGCAGAACGCCCAGGCCAGCACGGCACCGAGGGCCGTGTCGGCGAGCCGCTCGGTCACGGCAAAGCCCGCCGCGGGGTCGGCCAGGTGAGCCTGCAGCAAGGCCATCACGGTGGCCGCCACGGCAGTGACGAGGTAGCGCACGTTGACGAAGGCATGCGCCGTGCCGACCGCCACCAGGAACACCACCGCGGCCACACCGCCCCAGTGCAGTTGCGCCAGCCCGAGCACCAGCAGGCAGCCGAGCACCGTGCCGCCGAGCCGGGCATTGCGCCGCGCCAGCGTTTGCTCGAGGTTGCCGCGCAGCACCACCGCGACGCTCAGCACCAGCCAGTGCGGGTGCGAGGCCCAGGGCAGAGCTTCACCGATGAAATAGGCGGCACCGAGCGCCACCGCCGAACGCGCCGCGTGGCGCAGCACCGGCGAGCGCCCGCTGGTGTGCGGCTTCAGCGCGGCAAGCGGCCAGCCCTCGACCGAGACGAACAGGCTCAGTTCCCCGCGCGTCAGGCGCAGCGGCATCAGTTCGCCGCGCATCAGCGCGCGCATCTGCCGCAGGTCGTCGACCATGTGCTGCGCGCGGTCCGCCAGCGCGGGCAGCAGGCGCTCGCGCAGGTCGCCGGCCAGCAGCGCCAGCCCGGCCACCCAGGCGTGCAAGGGCCGGTCGTCGCTGTCGTGCGTGGACGCCACCGAATCGTCGTAGCGCAGTGCGCCCTGCATCTCGTCGAGCGCGCCGGCCTGCGCCTCCAGGTTGGCGGCGAGCCGCTGGCGCACCGACGTCGCGAGTGCGTCGTCGCCGAGCAGGCCGAGATCGAGCTCGCTGGCCAGCAGGGTGTCGCGCAGGTCGATCGCGAGCATCAGCAGGCCGGCCAGGCGGCGCGTCTCGGCATCGCGGTCGGGCCGCTCGAAGATCAGGTCGCGCGCGGCCTGCACGCGGTCGTTGAGCGCGGTCTCGTCGCGGATCCAGGCGCGCAGCCGCTCGGCGGCCGGATCGCTGCCGCGTGCCGGCGCGCGGCGCCCCCAGACCTTGCGACGGTGCGGCACCTGCGGCGGTGGCGGCACGAGCAACGCGACACGTGCACGCAGCAGCGCCGACACCCCGTCCAGCGCGCCGGCCAACGCCAGCGCACGGTAGCGGCGCTGCAGCATCACCGAGCTGAACATCGCCCACGCAACATAGAGCGCCGCGCCGAGCGCCGTCCACGCGGTGTGCGAGAACACCGCCGCCCAGCCGGACACCGGCGGCACCGCCATCGCGAACACGATCGCGAGGATGCCGACGAAGGACACCGGCCCGGCACGCAGCCCCCAGGCCAGCGTCATCGCCGAGGCGAAGGCCACCAGCGTGACCACACCCCCCAGCGCCACCGGGTGCGCGCGCAGCGCGACGACGAGCGCCGTCACGACGCAGGTGCTCAAAGCCGCCAGCGACACGCGCCGCCAGCTTCGGCGCGGCACCACCGGCAGGTCGGCCAGGCTGACACAGACCGCGCCGCTGACCGCCCACAGCGCGGGCTGCGTGCCGGCCAGCGCCGACACCAACGCCTGGATCAGGCAGACGCCCAGCGCGACGCCCGTGCCATTGACGACATGCAACGGCAGCGCATGCAAGGGGCGCCAGGGCATGCGCTTCAAGCGAGCACCAGGCCGCCTTCCAGCGCCTTGACCAGGGCATGCAGGCAGCGGTTCACCGGCGTCGGCGTGCCGGTCGCCTCGCCCTGCCGCACGACGTAGCCGTTGAGATGGTCGATCTCGCTGGGACGCCCGCGGCGCAGGTCCTGCGCGGTGGACGAGAACTGGTCCGGCATGGTCTGCGCGATGCGGCGCACCGCGGCCGGCACGTCGCCCGGGATGCTCACCCCGCTGGCCGCCGCCACCGCGAGACACTCGGCGACCAGGTCGTCCATCACGCGCGCAACGCCCTCGCGCGCCACCAGCGGGCCGTAGGGCAGCCGTGTCAGCGCCGACAGCGCGTTGTAGGCGCAGTTCAGCACCAGCTTGGCCCACAGCGCCCCGGCGACGTTGTCACTGGTCTCGGCCGGCACGCCGGCGGCCGACAGCAAGGCCACCAGCGACGCGGCATCCAGCGTGCCCGGTGTCCCGCGCGCCGCGGTCGGGCCGATCACCAGTTCGCCGCGGCCGTTGTGCTTCACATGGCCGGGCCCGGCCATCTCGGTCGCGACGTAGACCACCGCCGGCCACACCGCAGCGCCGACCAGCGCCTGCAGCCGCTCGGCGTTGTCGACACCGTTCTGCAGGCTGAGCACCAGTGCGCCGGATGCCAGGTGCTCGCGCATCTCCAGGCCGGCCAGCTCGGTGTCCGTCGACTTGACGCAAAAGAGCAGCAGCGCGGCCTCCTGCAGCGCGGCGGCCTCGGTGCTGGCCTGCACCGGCAGCTCGATGTCGAAGGCCGCCGTCTGCAGGCGCAGTCCGCGGCGCTGCAGCGCCTCGACGTGGAGGGCGCGCCCGACCAGCACCACCTCGTGCCCGGCCCGCGCGAGCATGCCGCCGTAGTAGCAGCCCACCGCGCCCGCCCCCATCACGCCGATCTTCATCGTCCCCGCTCCTGGCGCGTCACGGCGCCGGTGGTGCGATCTGCCCGGCGTAGTCGTAGAGCGCGCCGAGGATGTCGTGGCCGCGCTCGTCGACCGTCTCGCTCAGTGTGTCGATGCGCTCGAAGAAGGCCGCCAGCGTCGGCCCACCACCCACGCCCTGGTGCAGGCGCTCGATGCGATGCTGCTCCCAGCGCGCCAGCTCGTCACCGACCAGCGTCTGCGGGAAATTGCGGGCGCGATAGCGGAACAGCAGTTCCTCGAGCCGGCTGTCCTCGAAATGCGGGCGCTGCGCCGCCAGCCCGTCGGGCGGCAAGCTGCGCAGCCGCTCCAGCGTGCGCCGGTCGGTGTTGGCGACAAAGCCGCCATACAGGTCCTCGTCCACGTCGGGCGCCTGCTCCGGCGCGGGTCGGGCGAACACCTCGGCCCACAGCTCGCGCGGCAGCGCGTCATGCGCGGCGGCGGTCTGCGCATGGCGCAGGGCCTGCGCCAGGTCGAAGCCCCAGCGCTCGGCCATCGCCGGGCTCAGCGTCTTGAGGTTGCCGATCACGATCGGCGACTTGTTGATGTGGATGCTCTTGATCGGCAGACGCGTCACGCCTTCGGGCAGTTCGTCGGCCTTGGTGAACAGGCGCTGGCGGATCGCGGCGGCGTCGAGCCCGTAGAGCTCGCTCGGGTCGGCCGCGAGGTCCCAGACGATCAGCTCGTTCTTGTTGCTGGGGTGAGAACCCAGCGGCCACACCGCCGCGAGGCAGCCGCGCTCGGCCGGGTACATGCCCGAGATGTGCAGGAAGGGGCGTTGCGTTCCAGCAGCGATCTCCGCCAGCACCGCGTCCTTGCGGTGCAGCTTGAAGCAGAAGTCCCACAGCTTCGGCTGGTGCCGGCGGATCAACCGGGCCAGGCCGATGGTCGCGCGCACGTCGGACAGCGCGTCGTGCGCCGCCTCGTGCACCAGGCCGTTGGCCGCGGTCAGGTGCTCGAGCTTGAAGGAGGCGCGACCATCGTCATGCCGCGGCCACGTGATGCCGTCCGGTCGCAGCGCATAAGTGCAGCGCACCACGTCGAGCAGATCCCAGCGGCCGCAGCCGTTCTGCCATTCACGGGCATAGGGATCGATCAGGTTGCGCCAGAACAGATGGCGCGTCACCTCGTCGTCGAAGCGGATCGTGTTGTAGCCCACGCCCACCGTGCCCGGCGTCGCCAGCTCGCGCTCGATGGCCGCCGCGAAGGAATGCTCCGGCAGGCCCTGCTCGAGGCAGGCCTGCGGCAGGATGCCGGTCAGCAGGCAGGACTCGGGATCGGGCAGGAAATCGGGCGCGGGCTGGCAGTAGTGCATCAGCGGCGGGCCGATCTCGTTCAGTGCCGCGTCGGTGCGCACGCCGGCGAACTGCGCCGGCCGGTCGCGCCGGGGCCAGCGGCCGAAGGTTTCGTAGTCGTGCCAGTAGAAGCTGTGTTCGCTCATCGCCCGCAACATACCTCAAGCCGCGCACGACGCGCGGGCAACATCGTCAGGGAGCGCCGACGCGCAGGAAGCTGGCAAAGCGCGGCAGGCCGCGCGCGGTCGTGCCACGGTAGGTGTAAGTGACGGTCGCGCCCAGCGGCGGCGGCGATGTGCGCTGTGTGTCGCTGAGCCCGGTCCCGAGGGCGAAGACGAGACCCTCCGGCGTGCGCACCTGCAGCGCCCCCAGCCGCCCGGCGTGGCGGCCCTTCCCGGCCAGGTGAGCGACGACCACCGCATCCGCGTCCTGCACCGGCTTGAGCTTGAGCAGCACCTCGCTGCGGCCGGTGACGTAGGCCGCGTCGGCCCGGTGCAGCACCAGCCCTTCGCCGCCCTGCTGCACGACCGCAGCGAATCGCTCCTGCAATGCCGCCCGGTCGGCCAGCTCGACCTGTTCGACCGCCACCAGAGCCGGCCAGCCCACACCCGCCGCCAGCCGCGCAATGTGCGCGGCCCGCTCCGCGAAGCTGCCCGGCGCGCCGGGCAATTCGAAGACGCGGTACTGGACCTTGCGCCACGCCGCGTCGTCGGGTTGCCGGTCGCGCACGATCGCCGCCAGCGCCTCGAAACGGCCGCGACCGAGCCAGAGCTCGCCGTCCAGCGCCTCGGACGGCAGGCGGGCCGTGAACCAGCCCGGCGCCGGCACGCTGGCGCCGCCGCGAAAGCGCAGTTGCCGGCCGTCCCACTGCGCGCGGATGCCGTCGAACTTCTCGCTGACCAGGTAGCCGGCAGGACCGATGCCCACGGTGGCCTCCCGTGCCAGCAGCATCGCGGGCGCGACTGCACCGCTACCGGGCGCATGCACCGTTCCCGCTCCCGCCGGGCGAACGCGGGCGCCACCCGCCCACGCCACGGCCCAGCCCATCAGTTCGCGTCTCGACAGCTTGTGCACGGCCTGCTCCTTTCGAATGCCGGGGTCAGCAGCGATTGTTCGGTCGAGGCGAGCGCCCTGTCCCCGCCCGATGGAGCGAAATGCGGGGGCCGTACGCGGGCCCTCCAAATGGGCGCGGCGTCACGGCGTGCGGGCTGTCATTCCGAACTGGCATGCAAACCGCATAATCGTTTGCAACGCCAACACACCGAGGTCGACACCATGCCAGCCACCCGCCAGCACGCCTTCCCCAAGACCCTGAAGAGCTTCAAGACGGCCTCCGGCAAGGAAGGCAAGTTCTACTCGCTGCCCGAGCTGGCGAAAAGCTTCCCCAACGTGGCGCGGCTGCCGGTCTCGGTGCGCATCGTGCTGGAGAGCGTGCTGCGCAACTGCGACGGCAAGAAGGTCACCTCGGCCCACGTCGAGCAGCTCGCGAACTGGCAGCCCACCGCCGAGCGCAGCGAAGAGATCCCCTTCGTCGTCGCCCGCGTGGTGCTGCAGGACTTCACCGGCGTGCCGCTGCTGGCCGACCTGGCCGCGATGCGCAACGTGGCGGCGAAGATGGGCAAGAACCCCAAGGCGATCGAGCCGCTGGTGCCGGTGGACCTGGTGGTCGACCACTCGGTGATGATCGATCACTTCGGCTCGGCCAAGGCGCTGGACCTGAACATGAAGCTGGAGTTCAGCCGCAACCAGGAGCGCTACCAGTTCATGAAGTGGGGCATGGACGCCTTCGACACCTTCGGCGTCGTGCCGCCCGGCTTTGGCATCGTGCACCAAGTCAATCTGGAGTACCTGGCGCGCGGCGTGCACAAGACCCAGGGCGGCGCGCTTGGCTCTGTTTACTACCCCGACACGCTGGTCGGCACCGACAGCCACACGACGATGATCAACGGCATCGGCGTGGTCGGCTGGGGCGTGGGTGGCATCGAGGCCGAGGCCGGCATGCTGGGCCAGCCGGTCTACTTCCTGACGCCCGACGTCGTGGGCTTCGAGCTCACCGGCCAGCTGCGCGAGGGCGTGACGGCCACCGACCTGGTGCTGACGGTGACCGAGATCCTGCGCAAGGCCAAGGTGGTGGGCAAGTTCGTCGAGTTCTTCGGCGAAGGCACCCGCACCCTCGCCCTGCCCGACCGCGCCACGATCGGCAACATGGCGCCCGAGTATGGCGCCACCATGGGCTTCTTCCCGGTCGACGAGAAGACCATCGACTACTTCCAGGGCACCGGCCGCAGCAAGGCCGAGATCGAGGCCTTCGAGGCCTACTTCAAGGCGCAGAAACTGTTCGGCATACCGAAGGCCGGCGACATCGACTACAGCGCGGTCGTGAAGCTCGACCTGGGCACGGTGGCGCCCTCGCTGTCGGGCCCGAAGCGGCCGCAGGACCGCATCGAGCTCGGCAACGTGAAGTCGCAGTTCGGCTCGCTGTTCAGCAAGCCGCCGGCGGAGAACGGCTTCAACCAGCCGGCCGAGAAGCTGGGCCAGGCCTTCACCACCAGCGATGGCCTGGAAATCAGGAACGGCGACGTGCTGATCGCCGCCATCACCTCCTGCACCAACACCAGCAACCCGGGCGTGCTGCTGGCCGCCGGCCTGCTGGCGAAGAAGGCGGTCGAGGCCGGGCTGAAGGTGAAGAAGCACGTGAAGACCTCGCTCGCGCCGGGCTCGCGCATCGTCACCGAGTACCTGGAGAAGGCGGGCCTGCTGCCCTACCTGGAAAAGCTGGGCTTCTTCGTCGCCGGCTACGGCTGCACCACCTGCATCGGCAATGCCGGCGACCTGACGCCCGAGATCAACGAGGCGATCACGAAGAACGACCTGGTGTGCGCCGCGGTGCTGTCGGGCAACCGCAACTTCGAGGCCCGCATCCACCCGAACCTGAAGGCCAACTTCCTGGCCAGCCCGCCGCTGGTGGTGGCCTATGCGATCGCCGGCACCGTGAGCCGGGACCTGATGACGGAGCCGGTGGGCACCGGCAAGGGGGGCAAGCCGGTCTACCTGGGCGACATCTGGCCCACCAGCGACGAGATCTACAAGCTGATGAAGTTCGCGATGGACGGCAAGGCCTTCAAGAAGAACTACGACAAGGTCAAGAGCGACCCCGGCAAGCTGTGGGAGCAGATCAGGGGCGTGAAGGGCAACGTCTACACCTGGCCCAAGAGCACCTACATCGCCGAGCCGCCGTTCTTCCAGGACTTCACCATGGAGCCGGCCGTGGCCGACGCCGGCGTGAAGGGCGCACGCATCATGGGCCTGTTCGGCGACTCGATCACCACCGACCACATCTCGCCAGCCGGCTCCTTCAAGGAGACCACGCCGGCCGGCAAGTACCTGCTCGCGCACGGCGTGCTGAAGGCCGACTTCAACAGCTACGGCTCGCGCCGCGGCAACCACGAGGTGATGATGCGCGGCACCTTCGCCAACGTGCGCATCAAGAACCTGATGCTGCCGCCCAAGGACGACGGCTCGCGCGAGGAAGGCGGCTACACGCTCTACCAGCTCGACGGCGCGGACAAGGGCAAGAAGCTCGCGATCTACGACGCCGCGATGCAGTACGTCGCCGCCGGCGTGCCGACGGTGATCTTCGGCGGCGAGGAGTACGGCACCGGCTCGTCACGCGACTGGGCCGCCAAGGGCACGCAGCTGCTGGGCATCAAGGCGGTGGTGGCGAAGAGCTTCGAGCGCATCCACCGCAGCAACCTGGTCGGCATGGGCGTGCTGCCGCTGCAGTTCAAGGGCGGCGACTCATGGACCTCGCTCGGGCTGATCGGCGACGAGGTGGTCGACGTGGTGGTCGACGCCGACATGAAGCCGCAGTCGGACGCCACGCTGGTGATCACCTCGCCGACCGGCGAGAAGAAGACCGTGACCGTCACGCTGCGCATCGACACGCCGATCGAGGTCGACTACTACCAGCACGGCGGCATCCTGCCCTTCGTACTGCGGCAACTGCTCGCAGCCTGATTCCTCTCTCAGCGCCGCAGCCGGGCGCTGAACGCTGCCTCGTCGAAGCCGACGGTCACCCCCCCGGGCCATTCGACCACCGGCCGCTTGACCAGCGAAGGATGGGCCCTGAGCGCTTCGCTGGCGCTGGCGGCGTCGACAACGCCGTCGCGCACGGCTGCATCGAGCTGGCGCCAGGTGGTTCCCTTGCGATTGACCAGCGTTTCCCAGCCGACATCGGCCACCCAGGCGGCCAGCGCGGCGGGCGGCACGCCCTGCTTCTTGAAATCGTGGAAGGCGTAGCCGACGTCGTGGGCGTCGAGCCAGGCACGGGCCCGCTTGACGGTGTCGCAGTTCGGGATGCCATACAGGGTGATCATGCTCATGGGGTGGGGCTTCGTACTTCGCACTCCGGCGTTCGCTCTTGGAACGGCCCGGCAAGTTCACATGTGACCGTCGAAAAGGTCGTCGCACTGGGGGTCGACGTTGTGGCCCAGCTCGGCCACCTTGTTCGACGTGTCGAGGCTGACCTGGAACCACACGCAGAACGGCGTCTCGTAGCGGTAGGACCAGAGCTGGTGCTGCTGGCGTGACAGAAACTGCACGTGCGACGGATGGCCGATGCGTTGCAGCACCTCGTCGCGGCTCATGCCGATCTTCAGGTCGAGAAAGTTCTGCTCGGTCAGCACCTGGTCCGACCGGAGCAGCCGGTCGCCGGCATCGAAGTCGAGCATGTAGGTGTGGCGCCCCATCGGCCCGCGCGCGAACTCGAGCCGCTCACCGCCATCGGGCTGCGGGTAGCGTGCCGTCGGCGCCCCCATCCGCTCGATCACCTGGGCCTCGCCCACCCCGGGTGCCAGCCCTCCAGGGCCATAGCCCGCACACCCGCTCGACAGCAGGCCGACCACCAACGCCAACGAAGCGACCACACCACTCCGTCCGCAGCCATACACCCAGCTCATTGCGTTCACCTCGTCGAGAGTCCCCTGCTCGGCGGAAATTCTGCCCCCGTACGGAATCCGACCTCGTTGTGGGGCCAGCACGCCCCGTTTGCAGCGCATCTCGGCGTTCAGACCGGCACCTAGAGAACGAGCACATGCCCCTGCTGCGCGGGCCGTGCGGTGGCGCGCCCCGCCAGCGCCTCCAGCGCAGAGCCCAGACCCGACAGCAGCGGTTGGGCCTCGGTGATCCGCTTGAAGACGGCGGCGTACACCTCCTCGTCTTCGCCGCCCGCGAGCGGATCGCGGTTCTGCAGGAAGGCCGCATCCAGCTCGCTCCAGTCGGCATCGCTGAGCACGCGCTCTGCCATCGGCAGCACCATCGTCTCTTCCGTCCGCATGTGGTTCAGGTAGAAATGCATGTAGGCCTTCATCGACTGCTCGAAGCGGCCCCGCCGGTCTTCGCCTTGCGGCGTCTCGGCCATCACCTCGAAGGCCAGCAGCTCGTGCTCGAGCTTGCGGATGAACTGCTCGCCCTGTGCATGATCCTGGTCGAGCCGGTTCAGAATGGCCGTGCGCTCGCCACTGCGCGCGCGCAGCATCGGGAACAGCAACTTGCTTTCCTTGGCGTGGTGCAGGCGCTCGGGAAACTCGTCGACGTAGAACAGCATCGCGCGCAGCATGCCGAAGTCGGGCAAGGTCCCGCGCCGGCGGTGCTCCGCCAGCAACAGATTGATGGCGCGCAGCATCGCGGACAGGGCGCGGTGCTCTCGGCGGATGATGGTCAAGCTGACGCGCGTCATGGCGGGCCTCTGCTGCGGATGGAGCTTGGGCGACGGGGTATCTTGCTGCGACCTGTAGCCTCGGCCCGGTGGGCAGCGCCTGCTTTGAGCCAGATCAAGCGAACCGGTCTGAACCTGCCGCTGCTTTTACAGATCCCAAAATGGACAGTGGTCTCAAACCAAGTGGCGCTTTACAGCGCAATAAAGGTTTTTGTCACGGCCAGAAATGACAAAGGCCTCGCACTGTCGTGCGAGGCCTTGTCTTTCTTGGTGGGCCCTGAGTGACTCGAACACTCGACCTACGGATTAAGAGTCCGCTGCTCTACCAACTGAGCTAAGAGCCCGTGAACTGGCCACGGTGTGGGCGCTGGGTGAAGCGCACCTTGGTGGGTTGTGCGTGACTCGAACACGCGACCAACGGATTAAAAGTCCGCTGCTCTACCGACTGAGCTAACAACCCGCCGTAGAGCCGCTCATTATAGCCAGACTTTTTACGTCGATTCAAGTCTGCGCGTCGCGGATCACGAGGCCCTCGATGATCTCACCTGCCGCCACAAAACCAAAGGTCGCGGTGACGCTGACGGCCGATCCGTAGCCGTGGCAGTTGAGGCTGCCATCGACTTCGCAGGCGCCGTCGGGCCCGCGCACCGGCTCGCGCGAGAACACGCAGCGCAGGCCCACGGCGCCCTGGCGGGCCGCGCCATGGTGCTGACGCAGGCGCTGGCGCAGCGAGGCGAGCAAGGGGTCGTGCGTGACCGCAGCCAGGTCGTCCACCTCGACCGCCTGAGCGCGGCGCTTGCCGCCTGCGGCACCGACCGACACGAACGGCAGCGCGCCGGCCAGGGCCCAGGCCGCCAGCACCGCCTTCGCACGCACCTGGTCGCAGGCGTCGACGAGCGCATCGACCGGCTCCGGCAGCAGGCCCGGCCAGTTGTCGGGTTCGACGAATTCCTCGACCGTGTGCACCCGGCAGCCAGGGTGAATCTGCGCGATGCGCTCGCGCAGCGCCTGCACCTTGGCCTGGCCGAGCGTGCCGCCCAGCGCCTGCACCTGGCGGTTGATGTTGGACTCGCTCACCTGGTCGAGGTCGATCAGGGTCAGCGCGGCCACGCCGCTGCGCGCCAGCGCTTCCGCCACCCAGGAACCGACGCCGCCGACGCCGATCACCGCCACGCGCGCCGCCCTCAGCCGGGCATAGCCGGCGTCGCCGTAGAGCCGCCGGAGGCCGCCGAAGCGGCGCTCCGGATCGGCCTCGTCCGGTGCCGGCAGCGCACTCACTTCAGCGAAGCGAGGCGTTCACGGCCGGCCTGCGCAGCCTCGCTTTTCGGGTAGGCCTTGAGCAGCTCGTCGAGCGTGCGGCGCGCTGCCTTGGTGTCCTTGAGTTCGATCTGGCAGTTGGCGATCGACAGCAGGGCCTCGGGCGCACGCGGGTGGTCCGGCGCCGCCGCGACCAGCGCTCGGAACGAGGGTATGGCGTCCTTGTAGTCGCGCTTGCCGTACTGCGCGTTGGCCAGCCAGTACAGCGCCGCAGTCGAGTAGCCGCTGCTCGGGTAGCGACGCTGGAAGGCGCTGAAGGCATTCACGGCCCCCGTGAAATCGCCTTGCCGCAGCACGTTGACGGCGTCGCCGTAGAGCCGCGTCTCTTCGGGTTCCGCGAGGAACTCCTTGCCGTCGAGCGTGACCTTCTGCGGCTCCATCTTGCGCAGGCGCTCGTCGATGCCCTGCTGCACGTCCTTTTGCCTGCGCTGCAGGTCGGCCACATCGCGCTGCAGCTGCTCGTCGCTGCCGCGCAACTTGGCGAGGTCGGCACGCAACTGCTCGATGGTCGAGTTGAGATCGAGCAGGCTGCGCCGCAACTGGTTGACCTGCTCGGTCAGCTCGGCTTCGCGTGCCTTGGAGCCCTGCTCGACCTGGTCGATGCGGGCGCGTGCGTCCAGGATCGCCCGGCGCGCCTCGTCATCGTCGAACAGGCCCGCCTGCGCGGCCCCGGCGCCGAGCAGCGCCGCGGTCAGGACCAGCGTGCGCCAGCCGGCGCGCTTTGCCGTGACGGTGCCCGAAGACATGTCAGCGGTCGCGCAGTTCGGCACGGCGGTTCTTGGCCCAGGCGGCTTCGTCGCTGCCGGTGACGGCCGGGCGCTCCTTGCCGTAGCTGACCGACTCGATCTGCGCGTCCTGCACGCCCAGCAGCGTGAGCGACTTGGCCACCGCCTCGGCGCGCTTCTGGCCGAGCGCGAGGTTGTACTCGCGGCCGCCGCGCTCGTCGGTGTGGCCTTCGATCACGACGCGCTTCTTGCGGTCGCCGTTCAGCGCCTTGGAGTAGTTGTCGACGATCGGGCGGAACTCGTCCTTCACCACGAAGCTGTCGAAGTCGAAGTAGACGACCTTGCCGAGCGCGCCGGCCTGCTGGGCCGACAGATCCACATTGGCCACCTGCGACTGGCTGGTGCCGCTGGCCGAGCCACCGGCGCCCGCACCACCCACCGGCGTGGCGGTGCGGCTTTCCACCGGCGGCTCGTCCAGCTTCACCGGCGAGCTGCAACCGGCCAGGGCCAGTGCGGCCAGCAAGGCCAGTGCGGGGGTCGTGCGGTGGATCATCGAAATCATGGTTCTCTCCTTGTGGAATGGTTCATCTATCGAGCAAAAAGGGGCGTCGGCCGTCTGGCTCAGCGTCCGTAAGGACCCCAGACCGGCTCCCGAACGTCGGCCTGGGTCGACACGAGGCGTGCCTTGATCTTGCCGTCGGCGGTGGTGGTCATCAGCACGTCGCGGCCACCATCGCGGGTGGCGTAGATGATCAGCCGGCCGTTCGGCGCGAAGCTGGGGCTTTCGTCGTCCTTGGTGTCGCTCACCGCGCGGCTGGTTCCGCTCGCGAGGTCCATCACCTGCAGCCGGAAGGCTCCGCCGTCGCGTGCAATGTAGGCCATCGAACGACCGTCCGGGCTGAGGGCCGGGCTGATGTTGTAGCTGCCGCCAAAGCTCACCCGCTCGGCATTGCCGCCGCCCGCCGGCACCCGGTAGATCTGCGGGCTGCCGCCGCGGTCGCTGACGAAGTAGATCGACTTGCCGTCGGGCGACCAGGTGGCTTCGGTGTCGATCGCGCCGCTATTGGTCAGGCGCTTCACGCCCTCGCCGTCGCGGCCCATCACGAACAGCTGCGAGCCGCCGTCGCGGCTCAGGGTCAGCGCGATCTGGTGCCCGTCGGGCGACCAGGCCGGCGCACTGTTCGAGCCACGGAAGCTCGCCAGCGTGCGGCGCTTGCCGCTGGCGACCTCCTGCACGTAGACGACCGCCTTGCGGCTCTCGAAGGACACATAGGCCAATTCCCGGCCGTCGGGCGACCAGGCCGGAGAAATGATGGGCTCGGGGCTGGCAAGCGCCGACTGCCCACCCTCGCCGTCGGCATCGGTCACCCACAGCGTGTAGCGGCCACCGGCCTTGGTGACGTAGGCGATGCGCGTCGAGAACACGCCCTTCTCGCCGGTCAGCTTTTCATAGACCGCATCGGCGATCCGGTGGGCGGCGAGCCGCAGGTCGGCCGCCGCCACCGCATAGCTCTGGCCGCCGAGGTCGCGGCCCTTGACCACGTCCCACAACCGGTAGCGCACGTCGAAGCGGCCGTCGGCCAGGCGCGTCACCGAGCCGCCCACCAGCGCGTCGGCGCTGCGAGCGCGCCAGTCGCTCATGGCCGGCTGCGAACCCTCGTCGAGGGCGACGCCGGCCGTGTCGAGGTTGCGGAACACACCGCTGCGCTCGAGGTCCGCGCGCAGGATGGCGCCCACCGGCTGTGCCGCCTTTTCCTCGTCGCGAAACTTCACGATGGCGATCGGCACCTGGGTGGCGCCCACGCCCGAGATCTCGACGCGAAACTGCGCCATCGCGCGAGGCAGCGCGGCCGCCAGCGGCAGCGCCACCAAGCTGCGGCGCAGCATCGATGGAGGAAAAGCAGGTCGAATGTGATTCATGCAGCAGGGGGTGCAGCCGCTTCGACCGCAGCGCGATCGAGCAGCCACATTTTCAGGTAGCGGTAATAGGTGCCTTCGGCGACGCTGACGGCGACCACGAAACCCATGCGGCCGTCCAGGAAACCGCGCCGGAGCACATAGGAGCGCAGGAATGCCCACACGCCGTGGGTCAGGGCGGCGCCCAGCCCACCGGTCTTGCCGGCACGGTGGCGGTCGAGCGCGCGCCCGCTCGAATAGCGGTTCATCTTGTCGAGACAGGACTCGAGACTGGGCATGCTTTCGTGGAGGAGGTGGCCGTCGAGGTGGCCGACCGGGCCGCTCGCGGCCACGTGCTCGTGGACCAGGTCGTCGGTGAAGCGCGCCTGGCCGCGGCGGAACAGGCGCAACACATGGTCAGGATACCAGTCGCCATGGCGCATCCAGACGCCGCAGAACGAGGAAAGTCGTGACACGGTGTAGGCCGCCGGGCCGGCGGGGGCCGCCATCGCGGCACGGATCTGATGCGCGAGTTCCGGCGTCACGCGCTCGTCGGCGTCGATGCTGAAGACCCACTCGCCGGTGGCGGCCTCGAGCGCGCGGTTCTTCTGCGGACCGAAACCCGGCCAGTCGCTCGTCGTGACGACCCTGGCGCCCCGGGCCGCGGCGATGTCGCGCGTGCCGTCGGTGCTGCCCGAGTCGAGCACCACCCATTCGTCGGCGAAGGCCAGCGACGCCAGGCAGGCGTCGATGTGCCGGGCTTCGTTGCGGGTGATGACGATGACGGACAGCGACATGCGGCGGGTGGTTTCTCGGCCCGCATTGTAGGCAGCCCCTCCTCGGCCACAACGCGGTCGCTCCCAGGGCGCCGCGTATCATCGCCGACGCTTTCCGCACCGCCGCGCGCCGCATGCCCGACCCCCAGCAACAGAACCTCGCCCGGCTCAAGGCCGTATGGCCCTATTTCTCCGACGCGCGGCGCGGCCTCGTCGTCGCCGGACTCGGTGGCGCCGTCGGTGCCGCCACCGAGCCGCTGCTGGCCGCGATGATGAAGCCCCTGCTCGACAGCGGCTTCACCCGCGGCGCCTTGCCGCTGTGGGTGATCCCGGTCGCGATCATCGGGCTGTTCCTCACGCGCGGCATCGCGGGCTTCGTCGTCAACTACGCGCTGGCCTGGACGGCCAACCGCGGCACGCTGCGCATGCGCAATGCGATGTTCGAGCGCGTGCTCGACGCCAGGCCGAGCCTGTTCACCGAACAGTCGGCCAGCAAGCTGATCAACTCGGTGGTCTACGAGGTGCAGAACGGCTGCAACCTGCTGGTGAACGCCGTGCAGACGCTGATCAAGGACTCGCTGACCGCGGTGGCGCTGCTCGGCTACCTGATCTGGATCAACTGGCAGCTCACGCTGTTCATCGCGGCCTTGTTCCCCGCGGTGGCGACCGTGATGCGCGTGTTCGGCAAGCGCATGCACCGCATCGCGGTGGACGGGCAACAGGCCACCGACAAGCTGGCCTACGTCGTCGAGGAGAACGTGCTGGCCTGGCGCATCGTGCGGCTGCACGGTGCCACCGGGGCACAGGGCGAGCGCTTCCGGCGCACCAGCGACAACCTGCGCCAGCTGATGCTCAAGGCCACGGTGGCCGCCTCGACGGTCACGCCAGTGACGCAGCTGCTGTCGGCCTGCGCGCTGTCGGCGGTGATCGTCGCCGCGCTGTGGCAGGCCGGCGACGGCAGCGGCACGGTCGGCAGCTTCGTCTCTTTCGTCACCGCGATGCTGATGCTCATCACGCCGCTGAAGCACCTGTCGGAAGTGGCTGGACCGGTCACGCGCGGCCTCGCCGCCGTGCAGCGCGGCGTGTCGCTCGTGCAGGACGCGCCGGCCGAAAGCGGCGGCACGCACGCCGTGCCGCGGGCCCGTGGTGAACTCCGGCTCGAAGGCGTGCGCCTGCGCTACGCCGCCGACCAGGCACCGGCCCTGGCCGGCGTCGACCTCGCCGTCGCAGCCGGAGAGACCGTGGCCCTGGTCGGCCCGTCGGGCTCGGGCAAGACCACGCTGGTGAACCTGCTGCCGCGCTTCATCGAGCCCAGCGCCGGCCGCGTGCTGCTCGACGGCGTGGCGCTGCCCGACTGGGAGCTGACGGCTCTGCGCCGCCAGTTCGCGCTGGTGAGCCAGGACGTCGTGCTGTTCAACGACAGCGTGGCCGCCAACGTCACGCTCGGTGCATCGCACAACACGCAGAAGGTGTGCGACGCGCTGGCCGGCGCCAACCTGCTCGACTTCGTGCAGACCCTGCCCGAAGGCATCGACAGCCTGATCGGCCACAACGGCAGCCAGCTCTCCGGCGGCCAGCGGCAGCGGCTCGCGATCGCGCGCGCGATCTACAAGGACGCCCCGGTGCTGATCCTCGACGAAGCGACCTCGGCGCTGGACTCGGAAAGCGAGCGGCTGGTGCAGTCGGCACTCGACCGGCTGATGGTCGGCCGCACGTCGATCGTCATCGCCCACCGCCTCTCCACCATCGAGGCGGCCGACCGCGTGGTCGTGCTCGAGGCGGGGCATGTGGTCGAGCAAGGCACGCACGCGGAACTCCTGGCGCGCGGGGGACTGTTCGCGCGGCTGCATGCGCTGCAATTCAAGACGGAGTTGCTCGACTGACCGAAATGCCGAGCTCCTCTCAACTCGACTGGAATGGCACCTCCGACTATGCAATCGATACCCGACTTTCATCTTGATCTCGGATGCGGAAAGCGACCACGCAATCCCTATGGGCGCAGCCGCCTGGCTGGCGTCGATATCCGGGCGCTGTCCTCCGACAGTGGCTTTGAGTTCCGCGCTGCCAACCTGAGTTTGGAGCCGATCCCCTACGCCGACAACACCTTCGGTTCGTTGTCGGGTTTCGATTTCATCGAGCATGTGCCAAGACTGCTCGCGACGGCCGATGGCACCGAGACTTTCTTTCCTTTTGTCCGCTTGATGAACGAGGCATGGCGAGTACTTGCACCCGGAGGCCTTTTCTACGCTGTCACTCCGAGCTATCCCAATGCTGCGGTCTTTCAGGATCCGACGCATGTGAACTTCATCACCGACCGAACGCATGAGTACTTCTGCGGCGAACGACCGCTCGGACGCATGTACGGGTTCGGTGGCGAATTCATTGCCCGGCGGGCTGAATGGGTGCTGCTCGACGACTCCTTCAGCGCAGCGGCACTGAGCCGCAAGCAACTGTTCCGCCGCTGGCGCAAGAGGATGAAGGGACAGCTGGCGTACTTTCTGTGGGAGTTGGAAGCGGTCAAGCGTGGCCAACGAGACGGCGGGCACTGATCCGCCGCGACAAATGAGCCAACGTGTCAGCCTGGTGCTGCTGGCCTACAACCAGCAATCGGTCGTCCACCTTGCGGCCCAGAGTTGTCTTGCACAGGAGTGCGAGCCGTTGGAGATCGTCCTGTCGGACGATGGTTCGAGTGACGACACCCTCGCGGTCCTGCAGGCTGTCGCTGCCGCATACCGTGGCGCACACCAGGTACGCGTGCGCCGGAACTCCGTGAACGTGGGCATCGGCGAGCACTACAACCAAGTGGTGCGTGACACGACCGGCGACTTGATCGTGACAGCCGCCGGCGACGATATCTCGGAGCCGACGCGCGTTCAGCAATTGCTGGCAGCGTGGGAGCGGACCCATTGTCGCGCCGACCTGATCGCGAGCCATGTCACTGACATGGACCATGACGGGGCACTGCACAAAACGCTTCATGTGGATGACCTCGCGGCATGGACCAGCGTCAGCCAGTGGGCCGCGCATCGACCTTACGTGATTGGCGCCAGCCACGCGTTCACGCGTCGTTTGATGGGGCGTTTTGGTCCACTGAACCCACGAGTCTTCTACGAAGATCAGATCATGGCCTTCCGGGCAATCGCCTTGGGCGGTGCTGTCACAGTGGACGCACCGCTGGTCCGGTACCGACGTGGCGGCACTTCGGCAATGGATGCATGGAGTACTGCCGAACGCTTCGTGCGTTGGACGCGCAGGCAGAACGATCGCCTGCTGGCCGAGATGGAGCAGCTACTGCACGACGCAGCGCTGGTCGGCTGCTACGAAGATGTACTCGGCTCCTTGGTCCGGCCCTTGGCTCGCGAACGCTATCTGCGATCGCTGCTCGACGCTGCCGACAATTCGCAGCGTTGGCGGCTGTTCCGCTCAGCCACTGAGATCCCGTTTTGGTGGCGCTTGCGCAAATGCCTGCATCACTGCCATCCCAATACCGTCGTTGCACTGAAGCGTGCACAGGGCAAGCGCTAAGCAGCGAGCACCTCGTCGAGCACCGCATTGACGCGCGAAGCGGCCAGCCCGTCCAGACAGGCGGAGTGGCTGTCGACGTGCCGGTCGCAGCCCTCCTGCAGGCAGGGCACGCAGGCGCCCTCGCCTTGCACGAGCCAGACGTTCTCCACGTGCTGCAGCGGCAACTTCAATCGCCAGGGGCTGACCCCGGCCTGCGCGTAGCCGTTCGGCCAGGGTCCCCAGGCCACCGGATGGGACGGCCCGAACAGCGCCACGCTCGGCGTGCCGCAGGCTGCCGCGAGATGCGTGACCGACGTGTCCGGACCGAGGTAGAGCCGCGCGACCCGCAACACCGCTGCCAGTTCGGCGAACGTCCAGCGGCCCGCCGCATTGACGGTGCGGCTTGCAGCGGCCGGCGTCAGGCCCTTGACGAGCGCTTCGACGCTGCGCCGCTCGGCATCGCCCGGGCCGCCACTGAGCACGACGCGCAGCCCGCGCTGCACGGTCAGGTGCTCGATCACGCCCCGCCAGCCGTCGGCCGTCCAGCCCTTGTAGCGGTACATCGCCGTGGGGTGCAGCACGGCCAGCGGCGTGCGCTGCCAGTCGCCGCCGAGCACCGCCTCGACCGCGGTCGTGTCGGCGGTCGAGGGTGCCACCACCTCGCTCACGCGCACAAGGCCCAGCACATCGGCCAGCACCAGGTACTGGTCGACCGCATGGCGCGCACCGAGTTCCAGCACCGCCCAGCCGCTGGAGAAAAAACGCTTCCAGCGCGCGCCCGGGCCGTGCGGCTCCGGCACGACGTTGACGCGGCACCGACCCGCAATCAAGGCGTAGAGGTGCGGGCGGTCGTTGTACAGCGTGCTGATCGCCAGGTCGTAGCGCCGGCACAGGCGCACCACCAGCCGCCACTTGCCGAGCGCGCCGCCCTGCGCCGGCTCCGTGATCACGCCATCGATGTCCGGATTGCCGGCCAGCACCGGCGCCGACGCGGCGGGCACCAGCACGTCGATGCGGCAGCCGGGCCACGCGCTGCGCAGGCTGCGGATGAGCGCGGTGCTCAGCAGCGTGTCCCCCAGTCGGCGCAGGCAGATCACCAGCACGCGACGCGGCGGCTCGGTGGGGTGGAACGGCTTCATCGGCGGCGCGCGGGGATCGGCAGGCACAGGGGCATCAACGGCGCCGCAGTGTAAGCTGCCGCGCGCACTGAACCACCCCGCCCGATGAGCCCTGCCGCCGCTTCGATCACCGTCGTGCTCGTGACCTACAACAGCCGCCACATCCTGCCGGCCGCGCTGGCGCCGTTGGCCGGCCTGCCGCACGTGATCGTGGTCGACAACGGCAGCAGCGACGGCAGCGCGGCCCTCGCCCGCGAGTTGCTGCCGCAAGCGCTGGTGATCGAGCCTCATGCCAACCTCGGCTTCGGCCGCGCCAACAACCTGGCACTGGAGCGCGTGAGCACCGCGTTTGCGCTGCTGCTGAACCCGGACTGCGTGCTGCAGCCCGGCGCGCTCGATGCGCTGCTGGCCGCCACCCGCCGTTATCCGGAGGCGGCGATCTGGGGGCCGAAGATCTACGACGCCCCCGGCCTGCTCGGCCTGTGCTATCGCCCACCCTACTACGCACCGCAACCCAGGACGCTGATCGATCCCGAGGGCGACGTCTGCACCGAGTTCCTGACCGGTGCGGCCATGCTGCTCAACCTGCGGGTGATGCGCGAGGTCGGTTTCTTCGATCCGTGGTTCTTCCTGTACTTCGAGGACGACGACCTGTGCCTGCGCGCGCGCCGCGCCGGCCACCCGCTGCTGCTCGTCAACGAAGCGCACGTGCTGCACCGGGTGCGGCAGTCGAGCGCGCCGTCCTGGCGCCTGAGCTACCGCCGCTCGCTGTGCATGACGCTGTCGAAGTTCTACATCCAGCGCAAGTACTTCGGCGCCGCGCGGAGCAATCTCACCATGCTGCGCATCGGACTCGGCAGTCTGCTGGCATTGCCGCTGCAGGCCCTGGGCTTCAATCGCGAGCGCATGACGCGGGGCGCCGGCCGGCTGGTTGCCGCACTGATCGCGCCGTGGCGCCTGCGGGCCGACCGGTGCCTGCCGCCGCTGCGTTGAGCCGTCGTCGCCCCACCGGAAGTTGCGGCCGTTCGGTGTCTTTGTCCGAAACGCTGACTGCCCAACGTCGGCGGTGGCGCCGCGCCGGGTCGCTGTGTTGCGTTCATGCCCTGCCGCTTGTATCGCGGCTGGGCGTTCAGCAGCCGAGAGGCGCCTTCCGGCGCCTCTCGCGCGGCTTCACTCCCACGTGCCGGGCTGGCGCCCGGCCCTCCTCCTTAACTTCACTCCACACAGCAACCCGTCCCAGCGCTGCCACCACCGCGGCCTGCCAGGGCTCGAATACCTTCGCAGGCGGCGATGGTGAGTGCTGGCGAGGGCGTCGGGTGAATGGCGAAGTGAGGTTAAGGAGGAGGGGACGGCCGTGAGGCCGGCGCCCGGGGGACACGAACGGAGCCGTTTACCCGGCGGCCTCGCCAGCAACGCGCGGTACCGGCAGGAAGCCGGCCGGGGGCCGTTTCGAACGCCGGCGCCCCCGCACACGAACGGCGGCAACGAGCCGAAGCACGCCGGATGATTTGACAGGGTTGAACGCAAGTTGGTATCAGCGGGACGGGGTGGCTGGAGCTGGCTCGCGGTCCGGCTCGACCGCATCGCCCCGAATCTCCGGCCACGTCAGGCCTTGCGCGAAGGATTGCGCCAAGCGCTCGCAGAGCTCCGACTTCGAACGGAAGTTGTCGTTGTAGCTGATGCCTCCGATGTGCAGCCAGCGATCGTCGATCACCTGAATGCGTGGCGGCGGCTCCAGTGCCGGGTCCCGGATCGCCACCATGTCGCTCGTGGCAAAGCGAAGCGCATCGCGCGGATGCTGCCGATACAGGCTGTGCCAGTTCCGCCCGCCCGTGTCCAGGCCCTGCGAAAAATCGTAGAGAAAATTCATCGGCAGTCGGCCGACCTGCGCAAAGTCGAACAGGCAGTAACCCGCCCAGAGCTGCCAGGCCCACGGGCTGAGCACCGGCAACCCGAAGAACGCCTGGCTCCCGAGCCGCTCCGACAAGGACACCGGCTCGATCGGGATCAAGTCATGATCGATGAAAGCGAACCGGCGCGGTGCGATGGCGCGGACCACGTTCGCGTACACCCACGACATCGCCATCCCGTGCGAACGGTTGACGTGCCGGGTTCGATTGACGGGCAGCCCCAGGTAGGCGACACCCCGGGCATCGCAAACCCGCTCGATGTCCCGGCGCAGCGCGAGTTGCCGGGAATTGTCGAAGACCAGGACCGTGGCGTCCTGCAGATGCCGCGCCGCCATGTCCAGCAGCCAGCCCAGCACCCACGGTTGTTCGAAGGCGATGACCAGCACGACGTTGCGATCGCGCAGTCCGGCATTGCGAGCCGTGAAGGCGTCGAAATCCTTCGGTCGCCGTCGCTGATAGGCCGCCAGCCACACATCGTTGCGCAGTTGCTTGAGCGCATGCTGCAGCGGCAGCAGGCGAAGCCACTCGCGCACCGTGAAATTGCCGAGCGCTCTCATGCTTCGGGAGGCAACAGGCGCCCGTTCGTTCCGAGGCCGCTCATATCAGGACAATGTCGTACGCCTCCGGCGACAAGCCCGGCTCCGTCTGCAGCGACACCGGCTTGCCGATGAAGTCCGACAGGCCGGCAAGGTGCTGACTCTCCTCGTCGAGCAGCATCTCGACCACCGCCGCGCTGGCGACGACGCGGAACTCCTTCGGATTGAACTGGCGCGCCTCGCGCAGGATCTCGCGCAGGATGTCGTAGCACACGCTGCGCGGCGTCTTCACCTGGCCCTTGCCCTGGCAGATGGGGCAGGGCTCGCACAGCAGGTGGGCGAGCGACTCGCGGGTGCGCTTGCGCGTCATCTCCACCAGCCCGAGCTGGGTGAAGCCGCTGACCGTGATCTTGGTGCGGTCGCGCGCGAGCTGCTTGCGCAGCTCGGCGAGCACCGCGCTCTGGTGCTCCTCGCGCACCATGTCGATGAAGTCGATGATGATGATGCCGCCGAGGTTGCGCAGGCGCAGCTGGCGCGCGATCGCGAGCGCCGCCTCGAGGTTGGTCTTGAAGATCGTCTCGTCGAAATTGCGCGCCCCGACATAACCGCCGGTGTTGACGTCGATCGTCGTCAGCGCCTCGGTCTGGTCGATGATGAGGTAGCCGCCGCTCTTGAGGTCGACGCGCCGCGCCAGCGCCCGCTCGATCTCCTGGTCGATGCCGAACAGATCGAAGATCGGCCGCTCGCCGTGGTAGTGCTCGAGCTTGGCCACCGAGCTCGGCGTGTACTGCTCGCCGAACGCCTTCAGCAGCTCGTACTGCATGCGCGAATCGATGCGCACCGCTTGCGTCTGGTCGTTGGTCAGGTCGCGCAGCACGCGCTGCACCAGGCTCAGGTCCAGGTGCAGCAAGGTGCCCGCAGGCGCCTTGAACGCGCGCTCGCGGATGGCGGTCCAGGTCTTGCGCAGGTAGGTGATGTCTTCGGCCAGCTCGGCGTCCGTGGCCTCCTCGGCGTTGGTACGCAGGATGAAGCCGCCGCTGTTGCCGCCGTTCGGCGGGACGATCAGCGCCTGCATGCGCGTGCGCAACTGCTCGCGCAGCTCGTGCGAACCGATCTTCTGGCTGATGCCGATGCGGTCGTCCTGCGGCAGGAACACCAGCAGCCGGCCGGCGATGCTGATCTGCGTCGACAGCCGCGCACCCTTGGTGCCGATCGAGTCCTTGATGACCTGCACCAGCAGCGCCTGGCCCTCGAACACCTGCCGCTCGATCGGCGCTGGCGCGCCGGCGTCGCGTCCCGGCACCTCGTCGCGGTGCAGGTCGGCCACGTGCAGGAAGGCGGCGCGCTCCAGCCCGATGTCGATGAAGGCGCTCTGCATGCCCGGCAGCACCCTCGCCACGCGCCCGGCGTAGATGTTGCCGACCAGGCCGCGCTCGAGCGTGCGCTCGAGGTGCAGTTCCTGCACCGCGCCGTTCTCGATGACGGCAACGCGCGTCTCTTGAGGGGACCAGTTGATCAGGATGTCTTGCATGCGGGTGATGTTAAGGGTGGGCGGGCTCAGAACTGCCACCCCAAGGGCCGGAGCAACTGCGCCGTCTCGAACAAGGGCAGGCCCATGATCCCCGTGTAGCTGCCCTCGACGTGCTCGATCCAGGCCGCCGCCTGGCTCTGGATCGCATACGCCCCCGCCTTGCCGTGGGACTCGCCGCTGGCGACGTAGCGCACGATCTCGTCGGAAGCCAGCGCACGCAGACGCACGCTCGAGACCTGCAGCCGCAGCTGCGGCTCGAAGGCCGCATGCGGGGCCTCGACCACGGCCACGGCCGTCAGCACGCGGTGGGTCTGGCCCGACAGGGCCTCCAGCATGTGGGCCGCCGCTTCGTCATCGACCGGCTTGCCGAAGATGCGCTCGCCCAGCACCACCGTGGTGTCGGCGCACAGGATCGGCGCGGGCGGCAGTTCCCGCTGCAGCAGCCGGACACGGGCGGCGGCGAGTTTGGCCAGCGTCACGCGCTGCACGTAGTCGGCGGCGGCCTCGCCGGGCAGCACGACCTCGAGCGCCTCGCTGTCCTCGTCGGCGCCGGGCAGCAGCAGCTCGTGGCGCACACCGATCTGCAGCAGCAGCTGGCGGCGGCGCGGGCTCTGCGAAGCGAGATAGAGGAACTCAGGCACGGTCGCTACTCACGGTGATAGGGATGCCCGGCATTGACCGACCAGGCCCGGTACAGCGCTTCGGCGAGCAAGACCCGTGCGAATGCGTGCGGCAGCGTCAGGTCCGACAGGCGCAGCGTCTCGTCGGCACCGTCCTTCAGCGTATCGGCCAGGCCGTCGGGGCCGCCGACCAGCAACGCCACGTCGCGGCCGTCAAGCTGCCAGGCCAGCAGCCGCTGCGCGAGCTGGGGCGTCGTGAGCCGGGCCCCGCGCTCGTCGAGCACGACGCGGCGTGCGCCCTTCGGGCAGGCCGCGTCGATGCGCTGCGCCTCCGCGGCTTTCATCGCCTCCACCGTCTTGCCCTGGTTGCGCGGCTCGGCCTTCACGGCCTTGAGCTCGACGCGCCAGTCGGGCGGAAAGCGCTTGAGGTAGTCCTCGCAGGCCGCCTGGGCCCAGCCCGGCAGGCGCTGGCCGACGGCGACCAGCGCCAGCTTCATGTCCGGGACGTCTTGCGGGCCGGTGCGGTCTTCGTGGCGGCTGGCTTCTTGGCAGGTGCCCGCCGGGCGGCCGGCGCCTTGGCGGGGGACGTCTTGGCAGGAGCGCTCCTGGCGGGCGCCCGGGTGGGCGCAGCCTTGCGGGCCGGCGCCTTTTTCGCCGCCGCCGGGGTCGCAGCCGCCTTGCGGGCCGGCGGCGTCTTCACCGCCGCTCGCTTGGCCGCCGCCTTGCGGGGCCGGGGCGGGTCAGCGGGTGTCGCCGGCGCCGAACGCGACGAATACTTCGCCGTCGGCTGCTTAGCCGCAGCGCGCTTCGTCGCGACCGGCTCGTCATCGGGAACCGAGGCCTTGACCAAGCCCCTGCTCACCTCGCCGAACTTCATCTTCACCGACTTGCCACCCCAGATCTCTTCGAGGTGGTAGTAGCGGCGGATGTCGGGCTGCATGATGTGCGCCACGGCGGCGCCGCAGTCGACGATGATCCACTCGCCGTTCTCCTCGCCCTCGGTGCGCAAGACCGGAAAACCCTGCGACTTGACGGCGTCGCGCACGCTGGCAGCCAGGGCCTTGGTTTGACGGTTGCTCAGACCCGAAGCCATGATCACCCGCTCGAACAGTGGCGACAGGTGCTCGGTGTTGAAGACCTGGATGTCCTGGGCCTTCACGTCCTCGAGGCCATCGACGATGGCGCGTTGCAGTTTGCGGATGTCCATGCAGCTCCGGGCAAGGTGCCGCCCTCAGGCGGCGGGCGCGCCGCCCCGCGGCGGCGCGTAAAGTCGATAACGGTCAATATAGCGCGCCACCACGGTGGGCACCATGTCGGGAACCAAAGCCTGCGCGGCGCCCCCGGCGGCGAGGTGCGCGCGAATGGCCGTCGAGGACACGTTCATCGGCGGCATCGGCAGCGGCTCGATCCGGTGCCACACGGCCAGCAATTCCGAGGGCAGCGTGGGCGAACGACCGTCCCGGCCCGCCACGGCGAGCGTGACCCGCGTGATCAGTTCGCGCCATTCCTGCCATGTGGTCAGGCGCTCGTACTGGTCCTGCCCGATCACCAGGAACCATTTCGCATTCGGCTCGGCGAGTTGCGACTCGCGCACCGTGTCGATGGTGTAGCTGGGTCCGGGGCGTTCGATCTCGCGGCGATCGAGCTTGAAGCCGCGGTGCCCGGTGATGGCCGCCTTGATCATCCCGGCGCGGTGGGCGCCACTGACCAGCGTGCGGTCCTTCTGCCACGGTGCGCCGGCAGGCACCCAGCGCAGCTCGTCGAGCTTGAGGTGCCGCATCGCGGTCATCGCGAGCACCAGGTGGCCCATGTGCGGTGGATCGAAACTGCCGCCGTACAGGCCGATGCGCCGTTCGCGGATCGTATTCAAACGGCAGCCACCCAGTCGCGCGGGCGCAGGAAGTCGCTGTACAGCAGGGCCTCGGGCGTGCCGGGCTCGGGCTTCCAGTCATAGCGCCAGGTCACGACGGGCGGCATCGACATCAGGATCGCCTCCGCCCGCCCGCCCGACTGCAGCCCGAACAGGGTGCCGCGGTCCCACACCAGATTGAACTCGACGTAGCGTCCGCGCCGGTAGCTCTGGAATTCGCGTTCGCGCTCGCCGTAAGGCGTGGCCTGGCGGCGCTGCGCGATCGGCAGGTAGGCGCCCAGGAAGGCGTCGCCGACGGCGCGCGTCATCGCGAAGCTGCCTTCGAAGGCGAGCTCGGAGAAGTCGTCGTAGAACACGCCGCCGATGCCGCGCGGCTCGTTGCGGTGCTTCAGGAAGAAGTACTCGTCGCACCACTGTTTGAAGCGCGGGTACTTGTCCGTGCCGAACGGTGCCAGCGCGTCGCGGCAGGTCGCGTGGAAATGCGCCGCGTCTTCCTCGAAGCCGTAGTACGGCGTCAGGTCCATGCCGCCACCGAACCAGGTGACGGTTTCACCATCGGCGCGCCGCGCAGCCAGCATGCGCACGTTCATGTGCACCGTCGGCACATAGGGGTTGCGCGGATGGAAGACGAGCGACACGCCCATCGCCTCGAACGGCGCCCCGACCAGCTCGGGCCGGTGCTGGGTGGCCGACGGCGGCAAGGCCTGGCCACGCACGTGGCTGAAACTGCAGCCCCCGCGCTCGAGCAGGCGCCCACCCTCGATCAGCCGCGACAGGCCTTCGCCCTCGAGCTTGCCGCCGGGCTCGCGCGTCCAGCGGTCGCTCAGGAAGCGGCCGCCATCCTGCGCTTCGAGCGCGGTAACGATGCGGTCTTGCAGACCCAGCAGGTAGTCGCGAACGGCGAGCGTGTCGGTCATCGCGGGGCGGCGATCAGCGCTTGATCGCACGGTGGCCGATGTCGTGGCGGAACTGCATGCCGTCGAAGGCAATGCCGGCCAGCGCCTCGTAGGCGCGCGCCTGCGCCACCTTGGCCGAGTCGCCGAGCGCGGTGACGCACAGCACGCGGCCGCCGCTGGTCACGAGGTCCTTGCTCAGGCGCGTGGTGCCGGCGTGGAACACCACCGCGTCCGGCGCCTCGGCCGGCAGGCCGGTGATCACGTCGGCCTTGCGCGGCTGCTCCGGATAGCCGTGGGCCGCCATCACGATGCCGAGCGCGAAGCGGCGGTCCCACTGCAACTCGACCTGGTCGAGCGTGCCGTCGGCCGCGTGCGTCATCACGTCCAGCAGATCGCTCTTGAGGCGCATCATGATCGGTTGGGTTTCCGGGTCGCCCATGCGGCAGTTGAACTCCAGCGTCTTCGGGTTGCCTTGGGCATCGATCATCAGGCCGGCGTACAGGAAACCGGTATAGGGAATGCCATCACGCGCCATGCCGTCCAGCGTCGGCTGGATGATCTCGTGCATCACCTTCGCGTGGATGTTGGGCGTGACCACCGGCGCCGGCGAGTAGGCCCCCATGCCGCCGGTGTTGGGGCCGGCGTCGCCGTCCTTCAGCCGCTTGTGGTCCTGGCTCGTGGCGAGCGGCAGCACGTGCTTGCCGTCGGCCAGCACGATGAAGCTGGCCTCCTCGCCGACCAGGAACTCCTCGATCACGACGCGGGCGCCACCGGCGTTGTGGGTCACGCCGAGCTTGTTGTCGAGCAGCATCCAGTCGACCGCCTGGTGGGCCTCGTCGAGCGTGGCCGCGACGACCACGCCCTTGCCGGCCGCCAGGCCGTCGGCCTTGACGACGATCGGCGCGCCCATCCGGTCGACATAAGCGTGCGCAGCGGCGGCATCGGAGAAGGTCTCGTAGGCCGCGGTCGGAATGCCGTGGCGCTTCATGAAGTCCTTCGAGAAGGCCTTCGAGCTCTCCAGCTGGGCGGCGGCCCGGGTCGGACCGAAGACCCGCAGGCCGCGCGCGCGGAACACGTCCACCACGCCGCCCGCCAATGGCGCCTCGGGGCCGACCACGGTCAGGCCGATCTTCTCGGCCTGCGCGAAGTCGGCCAATGCATCGACCTCGGTGATCGCGACGTTCTTGAGCCGCATGTCGCTCGCCGTACCGCCATTGCCCGGTGCCACATAGACCATCTGCACCTTGGGCGACTGCGCCAGTTTCCAGGCCAGCGCGTGCTCGCGGCCACCACCGCCGATGACGAGAACCTTCATGCTTCGCTCACTCGTCCAGTTCGGCGTTGTGGAACACGGCCTGCGTGTCGTCCAGGTCTTCCAGCACGTCGAGCAGCTTCTGCATGCGCTGCGCGTCCTCGCCGGCCAGGGCCACGGTGTTCTCGGCGCGCATCGTCACTTCGGCAAGTTCAGGCACGAGCCCGGCAGATTTCAGCGCCTCCTGCACCGCCTCGAAGTCGGGCGGCGCGCACAGCACCTCGATAGCGCCGTCGTCGCCGGTGACCACGTCCTCGGCGCCGGCGTCGAGCGCGACTTCCATGATCTTGTCCTCGCTGCTGCCCGGCGCGAACACGAACTGGCCGCAGTGCTTGAACTGGAAGCTCACCGAGCCGTCGGTGCCCAGGTTGCCGCCGTGCTTGCTGAAGGCATGCCGCACCTCGGCGACCGTGCGCACGCGGTTGTCGGTCATCGTGTCGATGATGATCGCGGCGCCGCCGATGCCATAGCCCTCGTAGCGGATTTCCTCGTAGCTGACGCCTTCCTGGTTGCCGGTGGCCTTGTCGACGTTGTACTTGATGCGATCGGCCGGCATGTTGGCGGCCTTGGCCTTCTCGATCGCCAGGCGCAGCCGCGGGTTCATCGCGGTGTCGCCGCCGCCGGCGCGGGCTGCCACGACGATCTCGCGGATGAGGCGGGTCCAGATCTTGCCGCGCTTCTCGTCCTGGCGACCCTTGCGGTGCTGGATGTTGGCCCATTTGGAATGGCCGGCCATGTTGTTCTCGTTTCGGAAAGCTTAGGATTGCAGCGATTTTAGGGGACGCCCTCGCTGGCACCCCAGCCGCCCGCCGACCACCCACCCACCGAGGACTCCATGGCCGAACCGCTCCTGTTAGCCAAGCACGGCGAGATCGAATGCGCGCTGCTGCCGGCGCTGGCCAACCGCCATGGCCTGATCACGGGCGCGACCGGCACCGGCAAGACCATCACGCTGCAGGCGCTGGCCGAGCAGTTCTCGAAGATCGGCGTGCCGGTCTTCCTGGCTGACGTGAAAGGCGACCTGACCGGCATCGCCCAGGCCGGCTCGGTGAGCGACAAGCTGGCCAAGGTGCTGAAGGACCGCGGGCTCGACGCGCCGGCTGCCATCGCCTGCCCGGCCACGCTGTGGGACGTGTTCGGCACCCAGGGCCATCCGGTGCGCGCCACGGTGTCCGACATGGGCCCGCTGCTACTGGGCCGCATGCTGGCGCTCAACGAGACCCAGCAGGGCGTGCTGTCGCTGGTGTTCAAGATCGCCGACGACAACGGCATGCTGCTGCTGGACCTGAAGGACCTGCGCGCGATGCTGCAGCACGTGGGCGACAACGCCAAGGACTTCACCACCGAGTACGGCAACATCAGCGCCGCCAGCGTCGGCGCGATCCAGCGCGGCCTGATGCAGATCGAGGAACAGGGCGGCGACCAGTTCTTCGGCGAGCCGATGCTCGACATCGGCGACTTCATGCAGACCGTCGACGTGACCCTGGCCCCCACGTCGCCTTCGGCTCCTGCCCCCCACGGGGGCGCATCGGCGTCTCGGGGCGGCCCGTCGACACCGATGGGCGTGATCAACATCCTCGCGGCCGACAAGCTGATGAACTCGCCGCGGCTCTACGCCACCTTCCTGCTGTGGATGCTCAGCGAGTTGTTCGAGCTGCTGCCCGAGGTGGGGGACCTCGAAAAACCCAAGCTGGTGTTCTTCTTCGACGAGGCCCACCTGTTGTTCACCGATGCGCCCAAGGCCCTGATCGAACGCATCGAGCTCGTGGTGCGTCTGGTGCGCTCCAAGGGCGTCGGCGTGTATTTCGTGACGCAGAACCCGCTGGACATCCCCGACAGCGTGCTCGGTCAGCTCGGCAACCGGGTGCAGCACGCGTTGCGCGCGTTCACGCCGCGCGACCAGAAGGCGGTCAAGTCGGCCGCCGACACCATGCGCCCCAATCCCGGCCTCGACATCGGGGCCGCGATCACCGAGCTGGCGGTCGGCGAGGCCCTGGTGAGCCTGCTCGACGAGAAGGGCCGCCCCGGCGTGACGCAGCGCGTGTTCGTGATCCCGCCCGGCAGCCAGATCGGCCCCATCACGCCCGAACAGCGCAAGGCCTTGATCGCCGGCTCGCTGGTGGCCGGCGTGTACGAGAAGACGGTCGACCGCGAGTCGGCCTACGAAAAGCTCAAGGGGCGCGGTGCCGCGACCGCCGACGCGGCCGACAAGCTGCAGGCCGACCGCTCGGCCGGCGGCGGTGCGCCGGCACCGCAGGGCGGCGGCGGCCTGTTCGGCGGTCTGAGCGACGTCCTGTTCGGCTCGACCGGCCCGCGCGGCGGCAAGCGCGAAGGCCTGGCCGAATCGATGGCGAAGTCCGCGGTGCGCACGATGGGCACCACGGTCGGCCGCGAGATCATCCGCGGCGTGCTCGGCAGCCTGCTCGGCGGCAGCAAGCGGCGCTGAGACTCGGCCGCCGCACCTCAGCGAGCCTCCACCGCCTCCGGCGTCTGGATCGGCCCACGGCCGCTGTAGCGGTCGAGGTAAAGGTAGATCACCGGCGTCAGGTAGAGCGTGATGGCCTGCGAGAACAGCAGGCCGCCGACCACCGCCAGGCCCAGCGGCTGGCGCAGCTCGGCGCCGGCGCCCAGGCCCAGCGCGATGGGGATCGCCCCCATCAGCGCGGCCAGCGTGGTCATCGTGATCGGGCGGAAGCGCCGAATGCAGGCTTCGCGGATCGCCGCCGCGGGCTCCATGCCGTGATTGCGCTGCGCGTCGAGCGCGAAGTCGATCATCATGATCGCGTTCTTCTTCACGATGCCGATCAGCAGCAGGATGCCGATGGTCGCGATCAAGGTCAGGTCCTGGCCGAACAACCTGAGCATCAACAGCGCGCCGACCGCCGCCGACGGCAGGCCCACGAGGATGGTCAACGGATGGATGTAGCTCTCGTAGAGCACGCCCAGCAGCACGTAGATGACCAGCAGCGCCGCGACGATCAGGATCGCCTGGCTGCCCTGCGAGCTCTTGAACACCGCCGCGTCGCCGCCGTAGCTCGTGATCACCGAGGCCGGCAGGCGGATCTCGCGGCCGTAGGCCTCGAGCCGCTGGGTCGCCGTGCCCAGCGGCACGCCCGGCGCGAGATTGAAGGACACCGTCACCGCCTGCAGCTGCCCGACGTGGTTGACCGCGGTCGGCCCGAGCGTGCGCTCCACGGTCGCAAAACTGTTCAGCGGCACCAGCGCGCCGCTGCTGCTGCGCAGGTAGATGCCGTCGAAGGCACGCTCGTCGCGCTTGGCATCGGGCGCCACTTCCATGATGACCTGGTAGCTGTCGGCGCTGGTGTAGATGGTGGCGATCTGGCGCTCGCCGAAGGCGCTGAACAGCGCATTGCGCAAGGAGTCGATCGACACGCCCAGGGTGTTGGCCTTGTCGCGGTCGATCCTGAGCGACGCCTGCAGGCCCTTGAGCTGCGAGTCGGACGTCACGTCGCGGAACCCGGTGTCGGCGCGCAGCTTCTCCTGCAGCTTGGTGGCCCAGTCGTTGAGCTCGTCGGCCTTCACGCTCTGCAGGATGTACTGGTACTGGCTCTTGCTGGGCCGCCCGCCGAGCTGCAGGTTCTGCACCGGCTGCAGGTAGACGGTGATGCCGGCCACGCTGCGCAGCTTCTTGCGCAGGCCCTCGACCACCTGCTTCATCGGCAGCCGCTCGGCGCGAGCTTTCAGGTTGAGGAACATGCGCCCGGTGTTCTGCGTGCCGCTGCCGCCGTTCACGGAGTTGACGCTCAGCACGTTCGGGTCGGCCAGCATCAGCTGCACCACTTGGTCCTGCAGTTTGACCATCGCGTCGAACGAGGTGTCCTCGGACGCCTCGGTCGACACGCGGATCTGGCCGATGTCCTCTTCGGGGAAGAAGCCCTTCGGGCTGGTCGCGAACAGCAGCGCCGTCAGCGCGAAGGTCAGCAGGCCCACCCCCAGCACCAGCCGCCGGTGGCGCAAGGCGACGTCGAGCGTGCGCACATAGGCACGGGTCGTCGCCGCGAAGGCGCGCTCGAAGCCGCGCACCAGCGCGCCGGGCCGGCGCTGCGTGGCCTCGGGCTTCAGGTAGCGCCCGGCCAGCATCGGCACCAGGGTCAGCGAGACGAAGGCCGACACCAGGATGGCCAGCGAGACGATCACCGCGAATTCGTGGAACAGCAGGCCGATCACGCCCGGCATGAAGAAGATCGGGATGAACACCGCGACCAGCGAGGTCGAGATCGAGATGATGGTGAAGCCGACCTCGCGCGAGCCCTTCAGCGCCGCCTCGAACGGCGCCATGCCCTGCTCGACGTGGTGCATGATGTTCTCGAGCATCACGATCGCGTCGTCCACCACCAGGCCGACCGCCAGCGTCAGGCCCAGCAGCGAGATGTTGTCGAGGCTGTAGCCGCCGGCCCACAGCAGCGCCACCGCGCCGATCAGCGACACCGGCAGCGACAAGGTCGGGATCACGGTCGCGACCGCGCGGCGCAGGAACAGGAAGATCACCAGCACCACCAGCGCGATCGTGCCCAGCAGCGTCAGGTTCACGTCGTGCAGCGCGTCGCGGATGGACGTCGAGCGGTCGTTCAGCAGGCTCAGCCGGATCGACTGCGGCAGCTGCGCGGTGAAGCCCGGCAGCGCGGCCTTCACCGCGTCCACCACCGCCACCGTGTTGGCGTCGGGCTGGCGCTGCACGGCCAGCGTGATCGATGCCTCGCCATTGAAGTTGGCCGAGGTCTTCACGCTCTCGTAGCTGTCTTCGACGGTGGCCACGTCGCGCAGCCGCACCGTGTTGCCGTTCTTGCTGCTGACGATCAGGTCGGAGAACTCGGCCGCGTTGCGCAGTTGCCGGTTGGCCTGCACCGTCAGCGTCTGCCGGTCGCCATCGAGCGTGCCGACCGGCGTGTTGGCGTTGGCGGTGGCCAGCGCCGCGCTCAGCTCCTCGAGCGCGATGTCGCGGGCCACCAGGGCCTGCGGATGCACCCGCACGCGCACCGCGTAGCGGCGCTGGCCGAAGATGTTGACCTGCGCAACGCCGGGCAGCGTGGAGAGCGTCGGCGAGATCAGGTGCTCGGCATAGTCGTTCAGGTCCGACAGGTTCAGCGACGGCGAGGTCATCGCCATCAGCAGCACCGGCGCATCGGCCGGGTTGACCTTGCGGTAGGACGGCGGCGCGGTCATGTCCTGCGGCAGCGAGCGCTGCGCACGCAGCAGGGCCGCCTGCACGTCGACCGACGCGGCGTCGATGTCGCGGCCCTCGTCGAACTCCAGCGTCAGCGAGGTGCTGCCCAGCGTGCTGGTCGAGCTGATGAGGCTCAGCGACGGGATGGTCGAGAACTGCTTCTCGAGCTGCAGCGCCACCGACGTGGCCATGGTCTCCGGGCTGGCCCCGGGCAGCGCGGCCGAGACATTGATGACCGGCGTGTTGTAGCTCGGCAGCGCGGCGATCGGGATCTGCCGGTAGGCGATCACGCCGCCCACCACCATCGCCAGGTTCAGCAGCACCGTCATCACCGGACGGCGGATGAACAGCTCCGACAGGTTCATGGCTGCGGCCCCGAGGCGGCCGCGGCCCGCCTGCCGGGCCGGCTCGCCGCGCCGGAGGGCGCCGCCGCCTGCTCGACCACCGGCGAGCCGGGCCGCAGGTTCTGCTTGCCGTCGACGATGACGCGCTCCGCGGCCTGCACGCCGGTGACGACCGCCACGTCGCCGGCCGAAGCCACGACGTCCACCGTGCGCAACTGCGCCTTGCCGTCGGCGCCGACCACGTAGACCGACTTGGCCTGCGCACCCTGGATGATCGCGGCCTGCGGCACCAGGATCGCGCCGGGCAAGCTGCCGACGGCGAGCTTCACGTCCACGTAGGCGCCCGGCCACAGCTGCTGCTTCGGGTTGGCGAACTGCGCCTTGACCTGCACCGTGCCCGCATTGGCGTCGACCGCGCTGTCCACGAACTGCAGCGTGCCGGTGAGCGTGCCCCGGGCGTCCGGCAGCTGCGCCGTCACGCGGCCGGAGCCCGACTTCAGGCTGGCCAGCAGCGCGCCGATGTGGCGCTGCGGCACCGGGAAGCTGACCGCGATCGGGTCGAGCTGCGTGACCGTCGCCAGCGCCGGCGAGGCCGGCGTGACGTAGCTGCCGGCATAGACCGCGATCGCACCGACGCGGCCGGTGCTCGGCGCAACGATGCGGGCATAGCCCAGGTCCACGCGCGCCGCCTGGATGGCTGCACGATCGGCCGCGACCACGGCCGCCTGGGCCTCGACCTGGCTCAGGTTGGTGTCGACCGCGCTCTGCGAAACGAAGTCCTGGCGCAGCAGGTCGCGGCTGCGCGCCAGCTGGCGCTCGGCATCGGCCAGCGTCGCCAGGTCCTTCTGCAGCTGGGCCTGGGCCTGGGTCACGCGCACCTCGGCGGCCCGGCTGTCGAGCGTGAAGAGCGGCTGGCCGGCCTGGACCGTCTGGCCTTCGCGGATGTGCACCCGGGTGATGGCCGCACTGACCTGCGGGTGGATCTCCACGCGGTTCAGCGCGCTGACGGTGCCGGTGGCGCCCAGCTCCAGCGCGAAGTCCTCGCGTCGGGCTGCCACCGTCGTCACCGTGACGGCCGGCCCGGCCCCGGGCGCCGACGCCGCGGTGGCACTCGCGCCCGATGCCGCCAGGCGCGGCGCCAGGGTCCAGGCGAGCGCCGCCACCGCTGCGACCAGCAGCACGGCGATCCCCAACAGGGTTGTTCTTTTCATTTCGAAGCGAATCTCGGGCAAAGGCGAACGGTGCCATGCGAGCTCAAGCCACGCATGAAGGAGTGTGAACTTGCGTAAAGCGGTCGGCGGTGGCCCGGGGCCGCCCGGAGTGTCGCCGCCCTCCCCGGGCCGTGCACGGGATCGGTCATGTGGCGTGGGTCGGTCTGCCGGGGGCTTGCGATAATCACCGAATGCATGTCGACCCGCCCCCCACCAGCCCGCTCCGGGAGGCGCTGCCACCGCATGCACCGCTCAGCGCCTACTACGGCGACGAGGCCGATCACCAGCGCTTCCTGCGCCGCATTTTCGACGACACTGCGCCCGACTACGAGCGCATCGAACGCATTCTGGCGCTCGGCTCCGGCCCCTGGTACCGGCGCAGCGCACTGGCGCGCGCCGGCCTCGGCCCCGGTGCTCAGGTGCTCGACGTGGGCATCGGCACCGGCATGGTCGCGCGCGAGGCGCTGCGACTGATCGGCCCGCAGGGCCGCCTGGTCGGCGTCGACCCCAGCCCGGGCATGATGGGCGAAGTGCACCTGCCCGGCGTCGAGCTGCGGCGGGGCCGTGCCGAAGCCCTGCCCTGCGACGACGCCAGTGCCGATTTCCTGAGCCTGGGCTACGCGCTGCGCCACATCGCCGACGTGTCGGCCGCCTTCGCCGAATTCCACCGCACGCTGCGCCCCGGCGGCCGGGTGCTGCTGCTCGAGATCACGCGCCCCGTCGGCCGCCTGTCCACATCGCTGCTGCGAGGCTACATGCGCGCGGTGGTGCCGCTGATCGCGCGCGCGGTGGGGCGCCGCAGCGACACCGCCGAGCTGTGGCGCTACTACTGGGACACCATCGAGGCCTGCATCTCGCCGCAGGTCGTGATGGGCGCGCTGCGCACCGCGGGCTTCACCGAGGTGCACCGCCACCTCGAACTCGGCATCTTCTCCGAGTACACCGCCGTCAAACCTGCCTGAGCCCGCCCGCATGGACACCCCCTCCCCCACCGACCTGCCGGCCGCGTCCTGTGACGTGCTCGTGATCGGCGGCGGCCCCGCCGGATCGACGGTGGCCGCTCTGCTGGCGCAGCAGGGCCGCAGCGTGGTCCTGCTCGAGAAGGCGCACCACCCGCGCTTCCACATCGGCGAGTCGCTGCTGCCGGCCAACGTGGCGCTGTTCGAGCGGCTCGGCGTGCGCGAGCAGGTCGAGAAGATCGGCATGCCCAAGTGGGGCATCGAGTTCGTGTCGCCCGAGCACACGCACCGCAGCTACCTCGAATTCGCGGACCAGTGGGACAAGAGCCAGCCTTACGCCTGGCAGGTGCGGCGCTCGGAGCTCGACGAGCTGCTGTTCCGCCACGCCGCCACCTGCGGTGCCCGGGCGATCGAGGGCTGCCGCGTTCGCGACGTCAGCTTCGATGCCGACGGCGCCACCGTGCAGGCCTCTCAGGACGACGGCGCCAGGCGCAGCTGGCGCGCCCGCTTCGTCGTGGATGCGTCGGGACGCGACACCTTCATCGCCAACAAGCTGCGCTGCAAGCAGAAGAACCCCGCGCACAACAGCTCGGCGCTGTTCGGCCACTACACCGGTGCGCGCCGGCTGCCGGGCGTGAAGGAAGGCAACATCAGCATCATGTGGTTCGCCCACGGCTGGTTCTGGTTCATCCCGCTGGCCGACGGCAGCACCAGCGTCGGCGCCGTGTGCTGGCCCTACTACCTGAAGTCGCGCGACAAGCCCTTGAGGGAGTTCTTCGACGACACCATCGCGCTGTGCCCCGAGCTCGCCGACCGCCTGAAGGACGCCACGCTGGTCGGCGGCGACGTGCACGCCACCGGCAACTTCTCGTACTGCGCCAGCCACTGCAGTGGCGAGCGCTACCTGCTGCTCGGCGACGCCTTCACCTTCATCGACCCGATGTTCTCGTCGGGGGTCTACCTGGCGATGCACAGCGCCTTCGACGGCGCCGAGGTGGTGGCGACCTGCCTGGACCGCCCCGCCGAGGCCGCCGCTGCGCGCAAGCGCTTCGAGGCGACGATGCGCAAGGGCCCGCGCGAGTATTCATGGTTCATCTTCCGCGTCACCAACCCCACCATCCGCGAGATGTTCATGCACCCGGCAAACCCGCTGCGCGTGAAGGAGGCGCTGCTGTCGCTGCTGGCCGGCGACATCTACGGCCGCACGCCGATCTGGCCGTCGCTGTGGGCGATGAAGGGCATCTACTACATGATCTCGCTGCGCAGCCTGCGACGCACCATCGACGGCTGGCGCCGGCACCGCCGCAACATCCGGGACATGGGTCCGCTGCGCGGCGAGAACATCCTCGAGGCGCCGTGACGGTGCAGGCTGCCGTCTCGCCTCGCCTGAGCGTCCAGCGGCTCACGCGGTCGGAGTGGTCGATCCTCGCCGCCGGCGCGACGCCCCCGCTGGGGGCGCTCGGCTACGGCACGGGTGCCGCCCCCGGCCTGGCTTCGGTGGCCGCGCGCCCCCTGAGCGCGGCCGGCCCGCGCGTCGATGCCTGGTGCAGCCCGGCCCCGCTGGTCGATGCCGGCCGCTGTGGCAGCGTCCACTGGCGATACGACGGGCACTGGCTGTTCGGCTCGCTCGAGTTCGATGAAGCGCGCGAAGCCGAAGGCATGCAGGCGCTGGCCCAGCGCGCCTACCGCGACGTGTTCGACACGCTGGCGCGCACCGGCTGCGAGCACCTGCTGCGGCTGTGGAACTACCTGCCCGACATCAACGCCGACGGCGGCGGGCTGGAACGCTACCGGCAGTTCAACCTCGGCCGCCAGCAGGCCTTCTTCGACGCACAGCACCCGGCCTTCGAAGGCGCGCCGGCGGCCTGCGCGCTGGGCACGCAAGGCGGTCCGTTCTGCGTGCACTTCCTGGCCGGCCACACCCGGCCGCTGCAGGTGGAGAACCCGCGCCAGGTGTCGGCCTACCACTACCCGAGCGAGTACGGCCCGCGCAGTCCGAGCTTCTCGCGCGCCGCGGTGTTCGATGCCGGCGCGGGCCGGGTCGCGCTGCTGATCTCGGGCACCGCCAGCATCGTCGGCCACGCCAGCCTGCACGCCGGCGACGTGCAGGCGCAAACGCGCGAGACGCTGACCAACCTCGACGCGGTGCTGAGTGCGGCGCGCGCACGCAGCACCGCGCGCTTCGAGCTCGACCGGCTGGCGCTCACGGTCTACGTGCGCCGCGCCGGGGACGCGCCGGCGGTGCTGGCGCTGCTGGCTGCCGCGCTCGGCGAGAACGCCGCCGCGCTGCGCGACGCCGTGGTGCTGCAGGGCGACGTGTGCCGCAGCGAGCTGCTGGTCGAGATCGAGGCCCACGCCTTCGCGCCCGGCGAGGTGCGCGAGTGAGGCACCGGGCCCGCACCGCCTGCGCTGCCCTGCTGACCTGCACGTTCGCTGTGCCGGCCGCTGCACAGGCCGAGCGCCCTCTGTGGGAACTGGGGATCGGCGTTGCCGGCTTGCGCCTGCCGCACTACCGCGGCGCCGACCAGTCGCACAACTGGCTGCTGCCGCTGCCCTACGTCGTGTACCGCGGCGAGATCTTCAAGGCCGACCGCGAAGGAGCGCGGGCGGTGTTGTTCGAATCGGACCGGCTCGACTTCGACCTCAGCGCCGCCGCCAGCGCACCGACGCGCAGCGACGACAACGACGCGCGCCGCGGCATGAGCGACCTCGCACCGACGCTGGAACTGGGGCCCAACCTGAACTGGACCGCCGCACGCGGCCCCGGCTGGAAGCTGCAGCTGCGCACACCGGTGCGCGCCGCGCTGACGCTGGAGTCGCACCCGACGTCGATCGGCTGGACCGCCACACCCAACATCAGCGTCGATTTCGCCAACCTGCGCGGCTCGGGCTGGAACCTCGGCCTGATGAGCGGCCCGGTGTTCGGCAGCCGGCGCTTCAACGGCTACTTCTACGACGTGCCGCTGGCCAATGCGACAGCCGGCCGGCCGGCCTACCGCGCGGGTGGCGGCTACGCCGGCGCGCAGTTCACCACCGCGCTGTCGCGGCGCTTCGACACCACCTGGGTCGGCCTGTTCGCCCGCTACGACACACTGCAGGGCGCGCGCTTCGCCGCCAGCCCGCTGGTGCGCCAGCGCGACAACCTCTCGTTCGGGGTTGCCTTCAGCTGGGTGTTCGCGACCTCGTCGCAGAACGTCACCACCCCCGATCGATGAAGCGCCTGTTCACGCTGCCGCTGAGTCTGCTGCTGATCGCGCTGCTGCTGCTGCTCGGCGTGATGTCGCTGATCTGGAATTTCATCGCACTGGGGCTCTATCCGCTGCTGCCGCGCGAGCACGGCCTGGCGCTCGGGCGCGCCGGCATCACCTACGGCTACCGCCTGTTCTGGGCCATCGCTTCGGCCTGTGGCGTGCTCAAGCTCGATGCCCGCGCGCTCGACGCCCTGCGCGACGAGCCGGGGCTGATCTTCGTCGCCAACCACCCGAGCCTGCTCGATGCACTGATGCTGGTGGCGCGCCTGCCGAAGAGCGCCTGCATCATGAAGGCCGGGCTGATGCACAACCCCTTCCTCGGTGCCGGTGCGCGCCTCGCGCGTTACATCCGCAACGATTCGCCGCACGGCATGATCCGCCTCGCGGTGCAAGACCTGCAGCGCGGCGGCCAACTGGTGCTGTTCCCCGAAGGCACCCGCACCACGCACCGGCCGGTCAACCCCTTTCGCCCCGGCGTGACGTTGATCGCCAAGCTGGCTGCAGCGCCGATCCAGACCGTGTTCATCGACACCGAGTCGCCCTACCTCGGCAAGGGCTGGCCGATCTGGCGGCTGCCGCCGCTGCCGATCCGCTTCTCGGTGCGCCTGGGCGAACGCTTCGCGCCGCAGGACGACACCCACGCGCTGCTGGCCCGGCTCGAGGCCTGCTTCGCCGCCGGGGCCCGGCCTTCTCCCTCGGCCTCGCCCACCGCCTCGGCATGACGCCGTCCGCCAGCCACCTGGTGCTGATCCCGAGCTACGACACCGGGGCCAAGCTCTGCGACACGGTGCGCGAGGCGCGCGCGCAGTGGAGCCCGGTGTGGGTGGTCATCGACGGCAGCACCGACGGCAGCACCGAGGCCGTGCAGCGGCTGGCGGCGCAGGACGACGGCCTGCGCGTGTGGTTGCTGCCTCACAACCAGGGCAAGGGCGCCGCGGTGCTGCACGGCCTGCGCGCCGCGCAGGCGGCCGGCTACACCCACGCGCTGACGATGGACGCCGACGGCCAGCACCCGGCCGACCTGATTCCTGCATTCATGCAGGCCTCGCTCGCGCGGCCCGAGGCGATGATCCTCGGGCGCCCGGTGTTCGACGCCAGCGCGCCGCTGCTGCGCGTGCGCGGGCGCCGCATCTCCAACGCCTGGACCGACCTCGAAACGCTGGGGGCCGGCGTGGCCGACTCGCTGTACGGCTTTCGCGTCTACCCGATCGCCGAGCTGGCGGCGGTGATGGCGCGCCAGCGCTGGATGCGGCGCTTCGACTTCGACACCGAGGCCGTCGTGCGGCTCGCCTGGCGCGGCGTCAAGCCGATCAACCGCGACGCGCCCGTCAAGTACCTGCGCCCCGAGGAAGGCGGCGTCTCGCACTTCCGCTACGGCCGCGACAACCTGCTGCTGACCTGGATGCACACGCGGCTGATGCTCGAGTTCATGCTGCGGCTGCCGGCGCTGCTGCTGCGCAGGCTGCGGCGGCAGCCGCCGTTTCAGGCCTGAGCGAGAACCCTGGCGCAGGGGGCCCGCGCCGGCCGCGCCTGTTCAGTCGCCCTGCACTGCGTTACCGTCGCAGCGGCGTTTCCACCCCTCGATGGACAGGCACCTGCCACGATGAACCGACGACGACTGCTTCATGCCGGCCTCGCTGCGTTGCCCGTGCTGTCGGCCTGCACGGCCCCGCTGCCGCTGATGCTGGGGCCGCGCTCCAGTCCGGCCGCAGCCGCCTTGTTCCGTGACGCCTGCGAGGCCCACGGCCTCGCCGCGTTTCGCGCACTGCGCGACATCAACGTCAGCTACGCCGGCGAGTGGCGCGCACTGGTCGGGCGCCTGCAGCCGGCGCTGGTCGATGCCGGCTTTCGCGGCAGCTCGCAGGAGCGCCTGCTGCCGCCGCAGCGGCTGATCGCCCAGGCGCACAGCGGACCGAGCGGCCGCAAGCAGGTGCTGCGCCGCGCCGGCCGCGCGGCCGACCCGTCGCCGGGCGAGGTGCAGGTGTGGTTCAACGGCGAAGAGGCGCGCGATGCCGAGCGGCGCGACGCCGCGGCGCTGGTGGCCGACGGCTATGCGCTGTTCCTGTGCGGGCCACTGTGGCTCGCGGGACGTGATCTGGTGATGGACCGCGGCGGCACCGACGTGGTCGACGAGCGCCTGTGCGACCTGCTGTACGTCGAGCTGAAGCCGGGCCTGGGCTTCTCGGTGCTGGACCGGCTGGCGCTGTTCATCGACCGCGAGGACAGGTTGATGCGGCGTGTGCGCTTCAGCCTCGACGGTCTGGCGGCGACCCGGGGGGCAATTGCCGAGGTCGACACCTTCGACTTCATCCAGCGCCACGGCGTCCTGTGGCCCACGCGCTTCTACGAGCGGCTGCAGCGCCCGATCCCGCGCCTGCCGGTGCACGACTGGCGACTCACCGGGCTGGACGTGAACCGCGGCTACGGGGCCGAGGCCCTGTCGGGACCGGCGTTCAGCGGTGCTGCGCTGGCACCGGCGGCGGCGCTGCCCGCCGCCTGATACGGCATTGCAATCGAACGCATCAGATTGAAGCTTGCGCCAGGGCTTGTTGCGGTGTTCGGTGTCTTGTGCAGCAAGCTGACCGTCAAACGATGGCGCGGGCGCCGCGCCGGGTCGCTGTGTTGCGTTCATGTCCCCCGTGCCGGGCCTGTGGCCCAGCCCTCCTCCTTAACTTCACTCCACACAGCAACCCGTCCCAGCGCTGCCACCACCGCGGCCCGTCGGCGTTTGACGGCCTGTGCACGTGGCGATGCTGAGTGCTGGCGAGGGCGCCGGGTGAGCGGCGCAGCGAAGTAGAGGAGGAGGGGTCGGCCTCCAGGCCGGCACCGGGGGACATGAGCGGAGTCGCTCGCCCGGCGGCCTCGCCAGCACCGCGCGGTATCTGCACGCGGCCGGCCGGTGGACGCATCAAACCTCAGCCACCCACCCACGCGAACGGCTGCAACGAGCCGAACGGCACCGGATGATTTGATGCGGGTGAACGCGATCCGGCATCAGGCCGGGCTTCAGCGCTCGCTCGCGGACGCCAGCCCCTGCCGCAGGACGCTGGCCTGCGGCAGCCAGCGCCGCAGCAGCGGCGTCGTGATGACGGTGCTGAAGATCGCCATCAGCACCAGCATCGTGAACATCTCGCGGCCGATCACGCCGAGGTCGTAGCCGACGTTGACGATGATCAGCTCCATCAGCCCGCGCGTGTTCATCAGCACACCGACGATGCGCGCCTCGGCGGGCGCCAAGCCGGCGCGCCGCGCCGCCAGCCAGCACGCGCCGAACTTGCCGAGCGTGGCCAGCACGATCAGCAGCACACACCAGCCCCAGTCCGATGCGCTGCCGAGCGAACCGACATCGGTGCGCAGGCCGGTGTAGGTGAAGAAGATCGGCAGGAAGAACACGTTGACGAAGCTGCCGACCTTGTCGTTCCACGCACGCACGAAGCGCTGCTCCTGGTGCAGCAGCACACCCACCATGAAGCCGCCGAAGACGGCGAAGATGCCGAGCTGGTAGGTGGTCATGCCAGCCACGAAGATCGCCGCGATGACGCCGCCCATCAGCGTGGCCGGCAGCTGTTCGGCGCCGGCGTGCGCCAGCTGAGCGCGCGCGAAACGCGTCAGCAGCGGCCGCACACCCCACCAGCACAGCGCACCGAACAGCAGCACGCCGAGCGCGCGCAGTGCGAAGTTCCACGGCACGAGACCCGAGGTGCTGAGCGCGGTGACGACCGCCAGCAGCATCCAGCCGCACACGTCGCTGACCGCTGCCGCGCTGATCGCGATGACGCCCACCGGTCGGCGCGTGAGCTCGAACTCCATCATGATCCGCCCGAGCACCGGCATCGCCGTGATCGAGAAGGCGGTCGCCACGAACAGCGCGAAATTCAGGGGGCTCGACGCGCCGACCAGCGCCTGCGGCACCAGGGCGGCAAACAGCAGCCCTGGTGCAAAGGGCAAAGGGCGCCACCAACCCGGCCACCGACACCGCCACGACCGCGCGATGGTTGCGCCGCTCGCGCAGGTGCGCGAAGTCGAACTCGAGGTCGATCTGGAACATCAGCAGCAGCAACCCCACCTGCGACAGGATGTTCAGCGGTTGCGGCGGCACGGACCGGAACACCAGGTCGAACAGCCCGGGCGCCAGCAGGCCGAACAGCGACGGGCCGAGCAGGATGCCGACGAGGATCTCGCCCACCACCAGCGCCTGGCCGCAGCGCCGCGCCAGCGCCCCGCCGGCGCGCGCGGCCAGCACGATGAGGGCGAGCTACAGCAGCGTGAAGAACAGCAGCTGCTCGGTGGCGTGCATGCCCGGCGCCGGACCGCTCGTCACGCCATGCCTCCGTTGATGGAAATGATCTGCCCGGTGATGTAGCCGGCCGCCGGGCTGGCGAGGAAACCCGCCAGGTCCGCCACTTCCTGCGGTGTGCCGGCGCGCTGGCACGGCACCAGCTGCGCGATCGCCGCCGCATCGAAGGCGGCGTCGGCCATCGGCGACGCGATGATGCCCGGCGCGATCGCATTGACCGTGACGCCGCGGCTCGCGACCTCGAGCGACAAGGCCTTGGTGGCACTGTTGAGCGCCCCCTTGGCAGCGGCGTAGTTCACCTGGCCGCGGTTGCCGGTCAGCGCCGCGACCGAGGAGATGTTGATCACCCGGCCCCAGCGCGTGCGCAGCATCGGCAGCAGCAGCGGCTGGGTCACGTGGAAGAAGCCGTGCAGCGACACGTCGATCACGCGGTGCCACTGCTCGGCGCGCATGCCGGGGAACACCGCATCGTCGTGCACGCCGGCGTTGTTGACGATCACCTGCACCGGGCCGGCCTCGAGCAGGCGTTCGCAGGCGGCGCGCGAGGCCTCGGCGTCGGTCAGGTCGAACACGCAGCACTCGGCCCGGCCGCCGTCGGCGCGGATCGCCGCGGCGAGCTGCTCCACGGCCTGCGGCCGCGAGTTCGCCTGCAGCAGCAGCGAGGCGCCGTCGCGCGCGAGACGCCGGGCGATCGCGGTACCCAGTGCGCCGCTGGCGCCGGTCACGAGGGCGCGCTTGTGGTCGAGGCTCATGGCGTCCATCTCCGGTGGCGGATCACGACGCCGGGTGCCGCCCGGTCGGTGCGAGCGGCGTGTCGAGCACGACCGTCGCGCGCCCGTCGACCAGCAGCACGCCGCGCTCGTCGCTGACCTCGAAGCGGTAGAGCAGCTGCTTCGCCTCGCCGGCCAGCCGTTCGGCCCGGACCTGCAGCGCGCCGGCGATATGGTCGAGCCGTGGCACGGCCAGCCGCACGCTGCGCACGCTGGCCAGGTAGCCGGGCTCGGGCCCGGCCTCGGCGGGCGCGAGCAGCGCACCGTGCAGCGCCATCGCCTGCGCGGCGTACTCGATCGCACAGGGCGACAGCAGGCCGCCGGCGCTGCGCAGCGGGTTGTCGGCCTGCGTGTGGCTCACGGCCATGCAATGGATCTGCTGCGGCGACCATGACACCAGCCGCTCCAGCAGGCACATGCGGCCCTGGTGCGGGATGCGCCGGGCGATGCCGGCGTGGTCCAGGGTCGCCGGCGCTGTGCCCATGTGCCCCCTCATGGCCGGACCTCGACGGTGAACCCGTCCAGGCCCTCGATGCGCAGCGACGCCGGCGCGTGCCGCGCCAGCGCCTGCAGCAGCGGCAGGCTGCGTGCCGCGGGCACACCGAGGCGCAAGGCGTCGAGTGCGGCGTCGCCGCAGGCGCTCGGAGCCGTGCCGACATCGGCCGCGCGCAGCGTCAACTGCGCCAGCGACGCCGCCGCCGGCGCCACGTCGAGCAGCAAGGCCACACCGAAGGCGGCGCACAACGGCCGCACCGCGTGCAGCGGCTCCGGATACGGCACGTCGCCCGCCACCAGCAGCACCGGCCGGCGCGCGCTCACGCATTGCGCGACGGCCTCCAGCAGACCGGCGCCGAAGCTCGCATCGTGCGCGCACAGGCTGGTCGACGGGGCGCGGCTGGTGGTCGCGATGTGCCAGTAGCCGGCCACCGCGTTGTGCACCGAGTTCGTGAAGCGCGTCGGCGAGACCGCCCGCTCGGGCGCGGCCAGGGCCTCGCACAGCGCGCTGCAGTTGGCGGCGTCGCCGCTCGACGCGGTGAACACGGTCGCCAGCGTCTGCGTGTCGACGCCGGCCTGGGCGCAGGCCTGGTCGGCCACCGCCATCGACAGCCTGACGATGTCGCCGGCACGGCGGCGCTCGGCCGGCGGCAATCGGGCGGGCGCCACCAGCACCGTGGGCCGCGAGATCCAGGCGGCGAGGTCGCGCAACACGGCCTGTCCCGTGGTCCAGTCGGCCAGGCCGGGGCCCAGCAGGCCGATGCCGTGCACGCAGACGTTCAAGGCGGCCGTCATGCGAGCCTCCCGGCGCTGCGCGCGCACGCCGAGTGCACGAGGGCACGCGGCCACAGACGACACCCGGCGTTCATGCCGCCGCTCCGAACACCAGGCAGGCGTTCGAGCCGCCGAAGCCGAAGGAATTGCTCGCCACCAGCTTCAGCCGCGCCTCGCGCGTGGCGTCGAGGTAGTGGCTGCGCAGTGCCGGGTCGGGCGTGCGGCGATTCAAGCCACCGGGCATGAAGCCATGCTGCAGGGCCAGCAGGGCGATCGCCGCTTCGACGCCGCCGGCCGCGCCGAGCGTGTGGCCGGTCGCGCCCTTGGTCGAGCTGCAGGGCAACTGCTCGCCGAACACCGCGCGCACCGCCAGGTCCTCGGCGCTGTCGTTGTTCGGCGTCGCGGTGCCGTGCAGGTTCAGGTAGTCGATCTCGCCGGGGGCCACGCCGGCCTGCGCGAGCGCCGCCCGCATCGCGTCGGCGGCACCGGCGCCTTCGGGGTGCGGGCTGCTCATGTGGTGGCCGTCGCTGCTCTCGCCCACGCCGCGCAGCCAGGCCCGCGGCGCGCCGGCGTCGCGCTCCAGCAGCGCGAAGGCCGCCGCCTCGCCCAGCGACAGCCCGTGGCGCTGCGCGTCCCAGGGCCGGCAGATGTCGCCGGACAGCAGCTCCAGGGAATTGAAGCCGTACAGCGTGGTGAGGCACAGGCTGTCGACGCCGCCGACCACGGCCGCGTCGATCACGCCGAGCTCGATCAGCCGCGCGGCATTGCCGAACACCTTGGCGCTCGACGAGCAGGCGGTCGACACGGCGAAGAACGGCCCCTGCAGGCCGAGCGCGCGGCGTGCGAAGTCGACCACCGAGCAGGTGTTGTGTGTCTGCGCGTAGTGGAAATCGGCCGGCAGCGCGCCGCCGGCCGGCTCGCGGCGGCGGTAGGCCAGTTCGGTCTGCAGGATGCCCGAGGTGCTGGTGCCCAGGAAGACGCCGACGCGCTGCGGCCCGAAGCGCGCCCGCGCCCGCGCCACGCTCGCGGCAAAGCCGTCGGCCTGCAGCCCCAGCCACGCGAGCCGGTTGTTGCGGCAGTCGAAGTCGGCCAGCGCTGCGGGGAGGACCTGCGCATCGACGCCGTCGACCTCGCCGATCCAGGTGTCGAGCGTCACCGTCTCGAAGCGCTTGCGCGCCAGGCCGCTGCGGCCCGCGCGCAAGGCCGCCAGCGTCGCCGCGCGGCCGACGCCCAGTGCGCTGGCGAGCGTGTAGTCGGTGACGGCCAGGGGCTTCATGCCGCAGCCCCCGCCAGGGGGTCACGCGCCGGCAAGGCGTCGGCGAGCGTCACGCAGCGCAGCCCGGCCGCGCGGCATTGCGCCAGCAGCGCCGGCAGCACCTCCAGCAGCACCGGCTGCTCGGAGCGGGTCCGCGCCGCGTGGCCGTCGTGCAGCAGCAGGATGTCGCCGGCAGCCAGGCCACGGCTCAGACGCGCCAGCACGCGCTGCGGCGCGCGCTCGCGGGTGTCGAAACCACGCCGCGTCCAGCTCACCAGGTGCAGGCCGAGCCGGTGCAGCACCGGGTCGAGGAAAGGGTTGCGCAGGCCGGCCGGAGCCCGGAAGCAATGCGGCAGTCGGCCGGTGATATCGCCCAGCACCTGCTGGGCGCGCTCGATCTCCGCGGCATAGCCGCGCGGACCGAGCAGCGCGAAGTTGTGGCGGTGGACATGGCTGTGGTTCTGCACGCAGTGGCCGCGCGCGACGATCTCGCGCAGGAGTGCCGGCTGCGCGGCGGCGCGCGTCGCAATGCAAAAGAAGCTCGCCTTCGCACCGTGCCGCTCCAGCAGATCGAGCACGGCTGGCGTCACCTCGGGGTCCGGGCCGTCGTCGAGCGTCAGCGCGATCTCGCCCCGCGCGGCATTGGCGCCCGCCAAGCGCGTGACGTTGGGGCCGAGCAGGCTGCTGCGCGGCCACAGGCCGGCGGCGGTGAGCGCCACCTGGTTGGCCAGCACGCTGCCGAAAGCCCAGGGTGCAGCGCCGGGAATGGCGATCGCCGCACCAGCCGCCACCGCATGCAGGCCGAGGCTGGCACGCAGCAGCGGCGGCATCGGCCAGGCAGCGCTGGAAGAGGAGGCGTGGGACATCGGGGAAGCCGCCGCGGTGGCGGGGGCGCTGGCGGGTGACTGCAAGTGCAAATTTTCCCACAGCGCCGACGGGGCAGCGCCTGCCCTCGCCCCGGCCCTCTCCCGCCTTGCGGGAGAGAGAGAAGGAAACACGCATGCATTGGCTGCAGTCGGCCTCCCTCGCGCCTACCCCTGCGGCCTGCGCGGCACGGGCGCGAGCCCTCCGGTAGCGTTAACGGGCCCTAGCCGCGGCGTGCCACGCGCAGCGGCCGGGAGCACGCCGCCGCCAGCAGCAGTGCCAGCAGCGCTCCGGGCGCCACCACCCGGCCGATCGCCGACAGGGCCGGGATGTCCGACAAGGCGATCAGCCCGAACGAGGCCACCGTGGTCAGGTTCGCGAGCAGCAGCGAGGCCAGTGTGTCGTCGCTCAGCGGCGCGGGCGCAGCGGTCCGGCCGCCCCCGGTCACGCCGTCGTTGCGGAGCTGGTCGAAGAACAGGGCGTAGTTCGAGCCGACCGCCACCACCAACAGCAGCCCGACCAGGTGCAGGATGCCCAGCGCCACGTCGAACACCGCCAGGCCGGCGAGCGTGAACAGCATGGCCAGCGCGAGTGGCAGGCACACCGTGAACAGCCGCTGCGCCGAGCGCAGGTAGAAGGCCAGCAGCACGACCACCGCCAGCGCCCCCAGCAGCGCCTGCAGGAAGGCTTCATGCAGGTAGCTGTCGTAGAGGCTGCCCAGCTCGAGGCCGATGTCGACCACGTCGATGCCGGCAAGCCCCTGCAGCGCGCCGCGCAGGCGCTGCGGCTCCAGCTCGGTCGGCCCGGGCTGCAGCGCGATCAGCGCCGACCAGCCGCCGCCGCGGCGCTGCAGCATCAATGCGTCGACCACCGATGCCAGTGGTGTGCCGGCCAGCGCAGCGCGTTCGATCGGCGAGCTCCCACGCGCCACCTGCACCTCGGCGATGAAGGCTTCGAGCCGCATGGCCTTCAGCGGCCCGCCCGCCGTGGCCTCCTGCAGCCGCTCGCGCAGCAGCGCTGCCTCGGGCAGGCTGGCGAGCCGCGCGCGCTGCGTCGCCACGCTGGGCAGCAGCCGTGTCGGCGTCTCGTAGCCGGCCAGCAGGCCCTGCTCGACCAGCGCGTCCAGCCGCAGGCCGGCGGCCTCGGCAGCGCGCAGCGCGGCCTGCGGGTCGGCGCCGGTGGCGACGACCAGCGTGCGCGCGTCGCTCGCGCCGAGGTCGGCACGCAGCTGCTCGTCGAGTGCGAGCGCCTCTTGCGGCACCGGGCTCAGCGAGCCCAGGCTGCCGCGCCACAGCGGCTCGCTGCGCGTGAGCAGCACGCCGAGCGCCAGCGCGCCCAGCAGGAAGATCGCGATGCGCAGCCGCGGCAGCAGGCGCAGCGCGGCGGCGGCCCAGCGCCCCATCGACTGCCGCAGGCCCTGCCCCGCCGCGCCGTCGGGCACCAGCACCGGCAGCACGAAGCGCGTCGCGAGCGCCGCGCCGGCCAGCCCGGCCATCGAGAACACACCGAGCTGCGCCAGGCCGGGGAAGCCCGAGAACGCCAGCGCCGCGAAGCCGCAGACCGAGGTCAGCAGGCCGAGCCGCACGGTCGGCCAGTTGTCGTGCCGCCAGCGCTGCCAGCCGGTGCCGGGCACGGCCGCGCCGCGGGCCTGGATGAGGTAGTAGATCGCGTAGTCGACCGCCTCGCCGATCAGTGTGCTGCCGAAGGCGAGCGTGAGGCCGTGCACATTGCCGAAGCCGAGGCCGACCACCGCGATGCCGGCGACGATGCCGGTCGCCACCGGCAGCAGCGCGACCGCCAGCGCGCGCAGCGACGCGAAGGCCAGCAGCAGCAGGCCGCCCATCACGAGGCTGCCGACGATCGCGAGCTGCCTCGCCTCGTGCTCGATCCGGGCGCGGCTCTGCACCGCGAACAGCGGCGGGCCGCTGAGCTGGAGCTGCAGTCCTTGCGCGGCCAGCGGCGCGAAGGCGCCGCGCACGCGCTCGAGCGCCGCCGCCTGCGCATCGAGGTCGGCGCCCGCCGCCCGCGTGGTGAGCAGCAGCAGCGCGCGCGCTGCCGTGCGGGCGACCCACACGCCCTCCTCGCTGCGCGGCGCGCTGGCCGGGATCAGAGACTCGGCGATGCGCTGCATCTCGCCGGTCGGGTCGCGCTCGAGCAGCGGCTTGACCGCGTTGCCGGCCGGCGTGCCGAGCAGCGACAGCGTCTCGTCGATCGCGTCGCGCAGCCCCGCCACCGTGAAGCGCTCGGGCGTCACCGCCGGGCTGAGCTGGTAGCGGTGCTCGACCAGCCAGCGGCCCGCGGCCTGCCAGTCGCCGGACTCCGCGCCTTGCTCGTCGCCGCGGTCGCCGTTCTGCACCTGCTCGAACAGGGTGCTGCCGCGCAGCGCGGCCGCGAGCGTGCGCGAGGCCCGGGCACGTTGCACCGCGTCACCGCCGTCGATGCCGATCAGCAGCGTGCGCGCCGCCACGCCGTTCTGCAGCTGCTCGATGAGCACGCGCTGCCGCGCGTCGGGGCTGGCCGGCAGGAAGGCGGACAGGTCGGTGCTGAAGGCCGTGCGCGCGATCAGCGCGCCACCGAGCAGCATGCCGGCCAGCCACGCCAGCAGCGCGAGCCGCCCGCGCGTGCGCTGCGACAGCGCGGCCAGCCGCCTCACGGCGCCGCCGGCGCCGAGGCGGCCGCGGCGGCGCGCACCGGCTCGATGCTCATGACCGAGCGGTCGCCCCCGGCGAGCTGCATCTGGATGCTGTTCAGCTCGCCCTGGCGCCCGGCGATGCGCACGCTGCGCACCTGCCCGGCCAGCCGGCTTTCGATCGGGGTCAGGTCGAGCGTCCAATGGGCGGCATCACCGGCCAGCGCGGTGCGGAAGTAGCGCGTCAGCGTCTGGGCATTGCCGGTCAGGGTGCCGCGCACAGCCTCGACCAGCGCCACCATCTCCGGCGTGGCGTCGAGCGCGAAGCGGCGGCTGCGGCCGCTGCGCGTGAGCGTCAGCGTGTTGCCGTCCACCACCATCGATTCGGCGCGCGGCGTGAGCGTGTGCCGCGTGAAGCGGTCGGGTGCCGCGAAGCTGAGCGTGCCGCTGGCCTCGAGCGGCGCGTCCAGCCCCTGCACGAAACGCTGCTCGGTGAAGTGGGCCTCGCCGCTGCGCTGCTGCGCCAGCAAGGCCATCAGCTCGGGCAGCTCGAACGCGGCGGCCGGCCAGGCGGCGCAGCCCAGGGCCAGCGCCGCCAGGGCACGCCGCAGCCCGCGCCAGCCTTCACCGGGCATCTTCGCGCCAGAAATCATGAAAGTTGAACCAGTTGTAGGGGTGCTCGCGGCACAAGGCTTCGAGCCGCTCGACATAGGCCTGCACCGCGGCGCGGATCAGGCGCTCGCGCTCGGCAGGGTCGGCCGCGCGCTCGCTGAAGTCGGCCAGCGGCGCGAAGCGCACCTCGTAGCGGTTGCCGCCGAGGTACAGGCCGGCCATGAAGACGACGCGCCGGCGCAGCAGCGCGGCAAGGCGGAACGGGCCGTCGCTGAAGTCCATGGCCTGCCCCAGGAAAGGCAGGCTCATGCTGCTGGCGCGGGCCGAGCTGCCGTCGGGCAGCGAGCGGTCGGCCAGGATGCCGGCCAGGCCGCCGGCGTCGAGCCAGTCGCGGATCGCCAGCATCGATTCCGCGCGGCCCAGCGCGATGATCTCGGGCCGGTGGTCGGGCGCCACCGCCGCCAGCGCGTCGTTGATCAGGCGCGCGTTGTCGGGGTACATGACCATCGCGATGCGCAGCGCCGGGCGGGTGCGGCCCACCACGTGCAGCGCCTCGAAGCTGCCGAGGTGCGCCCCCACCAGGAAGGCGCCGCGGCCTTCGGCCAGCGTCGCATCGACCAGCGACTCGCCGTGCACGCTGACGTCGAACAGGTCCATGCGCCCGCTGAGGAAGTAGACGCGGTCGAGGATGGTGGCCGCGAAGCTGTGCACCTGGCGGTAGGCGTCGGCGAGCCGCGCCGGGCGGCCGAGCACGCGACCGAGGTAGCGGCGCGACTGCCGCCGCGGCCCGGCTGCGAACAGCAGGAAGTACAGCGTGATCGGGTGCAGCACCCAGCGCGCCACGCGCCGGCCGCAGCGCAGCGCGATCCACGTCATCACCCGCAGCGCGACGGCATTGCTGCGCTCGGGCTCGCGCGTCCAGTCGGTGCCGGCAGCGCGTTCGGTGGCGTGCACGTCGGTGCTCATTGAACGGCAAGCTCCGGCAGCAACCGGCCGCTGGCCGCCAGCACCCCGCCGCGCCGCACCTCGAAGCGCAGGCCGTGGGCTTCGTCATGCACCGTGATGCCCAGCTCGTCGCCGGGACCGATCGGCGCCAGGAACTTCGCATGGGCTATCGTCGGCCGCTCGCCGATGCGGGCCGACAGCGGCGGCGATGTGCGCAACGCCTCCATCACCTCGGCCAGCAGCAGCGCGCCGGGCAGCAGCGGCCGGCCCGGGAAGTGGCCCGCGAACGCCGGGTGATCGGCGGCGATGCAGCGCGTGAGTTGCAGCGCGGGCTCGCTCATCGCTTCGCCCTGCCGAGCTGCGCTTGCGCAAAACGCGCCAGCGCCTGCGTGGTCAGCTTGCCGGTCGCCTCGCGCGGCAGCGCGTCGACGTGCAGCACGCGGCGCGGCACGAACACCGGCTCGAGCCGCTCGCGCAGCGCCGCGCTGATCTGCGCCGTGCTCAGGCCCGGCGCCACCACGAAGGCGACCGGCCGCACCACGCCGTCGGCCACGTCCGCGGGCAGCCAGAAGGCGCCATCGACCACGCCCTCGATGCTGTTGAGGTGGTAGTTCAGATGGGACAGCGAGCTGCGCTTGCCGGCCACGTGGATCAGGTCGTTGGCGCGGCCGAGCAGCCGGAAGCGCTGCGCGCTGTCGAGCTGCAGCACGTCGGCCAGCGGCGTGGGCTGCTGCACGTGGCCGCCCTCGACGATGAAGCGCTCGTGCTCGCCCCCGCCGTCGCGCCGGATGCGCAGCGCGCCGAAGGTCTGCCAGACCTCGCCGTGCACCGTGCGGCGCGTCGCCACCTGCCCGGCCTCGGTGCAGCCGTAGATCTCGACCAGCGGACCGCCGAAGGCCCGCTCGGCCTGCAGCGCGAGCTGCGGCGACAACGGCGCCGTCGCACACAGCAGCAGGTCGGTGGGCGGCAGCGCCACGCCGGCGAGCAGCAGCGTCTTCAGGTGGAACGGCGTGGTCACCAGCGCCCGTGGGCGCGGCAGGCGCTCGAGCGCCTGCACGATGTCGGCCGGGTAGAACGGCCGGCCGCTGTCGAAGGCCGCACCACCCAGCAGCGCCAGCAGCACGCTCGACTCGAAACCGTAGCTGTGCTGCGCCGGCACCGTGGCGACCAGGTTCAGCCCGGCCAGCGAGGGCCGCTCCAGCACCTCGGCCAGCCGCTGCGCTTCGGCACGGATGTTCGTCACCAGCGCGCCCCAGGACTTGGCGTGCGGCTGCGGCGCGCCGGTGGAGCCCGAGGTCAGCAGGCAGGCGGCTTCCAGCCTGGCGTCGATCCGTGGCACCACCACCGCACCCGCCCCGACCGCGGCCGGCGAGCGCGGCGCCCGTAACAACGGCAGGCCCGCCACCGCCAGGCCGTCGTCGTCGGTCAGCGCATGGAGCGCCGGATACGGCCCGCGCAGCCGCGCCAGCGTGTCGGGCAGCGCGTTCGGCGGCAGCAGGCTGGTCTGGCCGCGCAGCAGCGCTGCGGCCAGCCCGACCGCGAAACGGTAGCGATCGCTGCACAGGTTGACCAGCGGGCCCGTCGCCGGCAGCTGCGCGGCCTGCTGCGCCGCATCGGCCAGGAACTGGCGTGCGCTGATGGCCTGGGAGCCGCGCCACGCGAGCGGCGCGTCGAAACGGTAGCGATCGCTGCACAGGTTGACCAGCGGGCCCGTCGCCGGCAGCTGCGCGGCCTGCTGCGCCGCATCGGCCAGGAACTGGCGTGCGCTGATGGCCTGGGAGCCGCGCCACGCGAGCGGCGCGTCGAGGTCGGCCGCCGCGAGCAGCGGCAGCGCGGGCGGATCGCAGGACAGCACTTCGCTCATCGCCCCGCCGCTTCGCCGCTCGCCGGCTTGTTGCAGTAGGCGCGCAGCGCGGCCGACAGCGTGGTGCGCTCGAACTCGGGGTGCAGGCGGTATCGCAGCAGGTATTCACCGACGAACAGCGTGGTGATCAGCACCGGCGTGACGAGATTGGCCAGCAACGACCACACGCTCCACGGCGCCAGCGCATAGACGCACAGCGAGGCGAGCACCATCGCGAGAAAGTAGCCGGCCCACATCCGCGTCACCTTGCCGGTGTAGACCACCATGTCCGGCGACAGGCGCCCGTGCACGCGCTGCGCCACGCCGCCGATCAGCGACAGCCGCCCCGGCCGCAGCGACGCCGCGAAGCTGATGAACAGCGCGAGGTGGATGCCGGCGTGCTGCAGCAGGTAGAGCCGGTTCAGGTCGCCGACGCCACCGCGCGCAACCAGGGCATACAGCCCGAGCAGCGCGAACACGAAGCCGGCGAGCGACGGGAGGTGGCCGCGCCGCAGTGCCACCCCCAGGCCGGCCAGCAGCAGCGGACCGAGCAGCGCTGCCACCGCCCAGGGCCGGTCGGCAGCATGCAGCATCAGCCAGTGCGAAAGGACGGCGTAGGCAGCTGCCGCCAGCAGCCCGAGACTGAGGCGCCAGTTCGGCATGAGGGCACCTACAGCGTACGGTGCCGAGCGACGTGCGCCGCGAGGCTGCGCAGCGACTGGAAGATCAGCTGGTTGTTCTCGTCATCGGAGCGCAGCTGGAAACCGTAGCGGCGCGAGACTTCGAGCGCGACTTCCAGGATGTCGATCGAATCCAGGCCGAGGCCTTCGCCATAGAGCGGCGCGCTGGGGTCGATCTGCGCGGGGGCGACCTCGAGGTTCAGTGCTTCGACCAGCAGAACGGCCAGTTCATGCTCCGGTGCGGACTGCTCCACCGGGGCACCGGCAGCGGGCTGGATGGCTTGGACGGACGGCACAAAACTCCCTGCTTCGTTCTCTGTGGACGGCCACAATTCTAAGGGCGCCGCCCCTCGGCCCGACGAGCGCGCCGCCGCAAGGAAAAGGCCCCGCGGGCGAGAGCGCCCCGGGGGGCCAGCCGTACCGGGCCGCCCACCGCACGGCACACATCGGGTTGCGCCACGAGCACACGGGCCCGCCTTTCGGGGAAACAAGGGCTCCCCGAGCTTCCCTGCCCCCTCCCCCTCCGGGGCGGGACCCGGCCGGACGCGCCCCCGGCGAGCACTCAGTAGCGGTAACGGTCCGGGCGGCCGTCGTGGTCGCGGTCGCGGTAACCGTCGCGGCGGTCATCGTTGCGATAGCCCCCGTGGCCATGCTCATGCCAGCGGCCACCGTTCCAGTAGCCGCGCGGGTAAGGCGCCGGGCCCGGCCGGTAGACGATGGGCGCGGGGCCGTAGTAGACCGGTGCCGGCGCATAGACCACCGGTGGCGCATAAACCACCGGCGGCGCCTCGTACACCACGGGCGGCGGTGCCTGGTACACCACCGGCGGCGGCGCATAAACAACCTGCGGGCCAGGGTAGAAGATGCCCGGCAGGTTGATGCCGATGTGCCAATTCACGCCGCCGGCATGTGCCGCGCCGGTGGCTGCCAGCCCGGCGACGCCGAGTGCGGCGAGGGCCAGGGTCTTGCGGATCACTTGCTTCATACGGTCTCCTGGTTGGAGCGGCTTGCGGAAGGAAGATTTTGCGCCCCGTGTCTCCAAGAACGGGTCAGCCCACCGACAGGTTCACAGCCATCTGTATCCAGATGCGAAAAACCGGGTGAAGTTTTGTGAATCCATCGCCCGGGACACAGTGGCGGAGCCGCTCCTTAGAATGGCCCGACCCCCTCTCCCGCCCGCGATGAACCATCCTCCGAAGAAGCCCGGCCCGGGCCCAGCCCCGGCCGAGACACCGAGACCCAGCAACTTCCTGCGCGGCATCATCGAGCGCGACCTGGAAGCCGGCACCTACGCCGGCCGCCGCTACGCCGGCTCGCCGGGCGACGCCGCCCACCATGCCGGCGCTCCGCCGGATGCGGCGAAGATCCGCACCCGCTTCCCGCCCGAGCCCAACGGTTACCTGCACGTGGGCCATGCCAAGAGCATCTGCCTGAACTTCGGCCTGGCGCGCGACTACGGTGGCGTGTGCCACCTGCGCTTCGACGACACCAACCCCGAGAAGGAAGAGCAGGAATACGTCGACGCCATCGTCGACGCGGTGAAGTGGCTGGGCTTCGACTGGCAGGGCCGCGACCCGGCGCACCCCGAGGCGATGGTGAACCACCTGTACTACGCCAGCGACTACTTCGACTTCATGTACCGCGCGGCCGAGGCGCTGATCGACGCCGGCCTGGCCTACGTGGACGAGCAGACGCCCGAGCAGATGCGCGCCAGCCGCGGCGACTTCAACACGCCCGGCAGCGCGAGCCCCTTTCGCGCCCGCACGCCGGCCGACAACCTGGCGCGCTTTCGCCAGATGCGCGACGGCCAGCTCGACGACGGCGCCGCGGTGCTGCGCGCCAAGATCGACATGGCCGCGCCGAACATCAACCTGCGCGACCCGGCGCTCTACCGCATCAAGCGCGCCACGCACCACAACACCGGCGACACCTGGTGCATCTACCCGATGTACACCTACGCGCACCCGATCGAAGACGCGCTGGAAGGCATCACCCACAGCATCTGCACGCTGGAGTTCGAGGACCAGCGCCCGTTCTACGACTGGCTGCTCGAGCGGCTGTGCGAGCTGGGCCTGCTGGCCCGGCCCCGGCCGCACCAGCACGAGTTCGCGCGGCTCAACCTCACCTACGTGATCACCAGCAAGCGCAAGCTCAAGCAACTGGTGGACGAAGGCCACGTGGACGGCTGGGACGACCCGCGCCTGCCCACCCTCGCCGGCCTGCGCCGGCGCGGCTACACGCCGGAAAGCATCCAGCTGTTCTGCGAGCGCATCGGCGTCAGCAAGGACTACAGCTGGATCGACTACAGCACCCTCGACGCGGCGCTGCGCGACGACCTCGAAGGCAAGGCACCGCGCGCGATGGCCGTGCTGGAGCCGCTGAAGCTCGAGCTCACGAACTGGGCCGAGGTGTTCGGTGCGGCCGACCACCTGGAGCCCTGCCAGGCCCCCGCCCACCCGCACCTGCCCGAGCTGGGCACGCGCCACTTCACGCTCGGCCCCGCGGCCTGGATCGAACGCGAGGACTTCGCCGAGCAGCCGCCCAAGGGCTTCTTCCGGCTGTTCCCGCCGAGCGCAGCGGGCCCAGGCAGCAAGGTGCGGCTGAAGTACGGCGTGGTGATCGAGTGCACCGGCTGCGAGAAGGACGCCGACGGCAACGTGAGCGCCGTGCTCGCCACCGTGCTGCCCGACACCAAGAGCGGCACGCCGGGCGCCGACGCGGTGAAGGTCAAGGGCACGATCACCTGGGTGGCCGTGCACGAGGCCGTGCCGGCCGAGGTGCGGCTGTACGACCGGCTGTTCACCGAGGCGCAGCCGGACGCCGGCGGGCGCGACTTCCTGTCGGTGCTGAATCCGCAGAGCAAGCGGGTCGTGACCGGCTACCTGGAGCCCTCGCTCGCGAACGTCGAACCCGATGCCAGGGTGCAGATCGAGCGGCACGGCTACTTCGTGGCGGACGCGAAGGCGCATCGGGCGGCACAGCCGGTGTTCAACCGGATCACGGGCTTGAAGGACTCCTGGGCCAAGTAGGCCGCTGGCCTGCGCAGGCGGCGACGGTGCGTGCCGGTGAGCGCGACTGGGTGATTGGATATCAGGGCGTGCTGGTCCCCGCCCCTGCCGCCTTCGGTGGCGGCACCCAGGCCAGCAGCGTGTGGATCAGCTGCTTGGAATCGATCGGCTTGGCGATGTGGGCGTTCATGCCCGCGGCAAGACATTCCTGCTTGTCTTCTTCCATGGCGGCAGCGGTCATGGCGATGATCGGCAAGTGCGCGGCATGCGGCAGGAGCCGAATCACGCGCGTCGCCTGCAGGCCGTCCATGTCGGGCATCTGCATGTCCATCAGTACGACGTCGAACGACGCCTTCTTGACCCAGTCCACCGCCTCGATGCCGTTTTCGGCCAGGGTCACTTCCAGGCCCGCCATCACGAGGAAGGCAGCCGCCACCTGCTGGTTGACGAGGTTGTCCTCCACCAGCAGCACGCGCGCGCCCCGGATCGGGTGCATCGCCTCGGCCAGGTCGGACTTCTGCTCCTGCGCGGGCATCGGCTGTGCCGCCTCGCCATGCTGCAACCGGACGATGGTGTCGAACATGCGCGAGGGAGTGACCGGCTTGAGCAGCACGGCCACGACCGGCAGATCGCGCACGGTCTGCATCACGCTCTCGCGGGCGTGGAGCGTTGTCATCACCACCACCGCCAGCGGCGCCGACGTGCGCTCTGCCGCGATCCGGCGCGCTTCGCGCACGAACTCGAGATCCGCCGTCTTCCAGTCGAGCAGCAGCAGTTCATAGGGTGCTTGCCGATCCGCGCGGCGCAGCTTGTGCAGGGCATCGTCGGCAAACGCGGCCGTGCCGACCTGGAAGCTCCAGCTCTGCAGCATCTGCTGCAGGATCAGCCGCGCCGTCGGCTGGCCGTCGACCACGAGCGTGCGCATGCCCCGGATGCGGTGCAGGTCGATGCGTTCGACGCCCTGCTTCGGCATGCCGAAGCAGGCGGTGAAGGCAAACGTGCTGCCCTCGCCCAGCGCGCTGCGCACGGAGATGCCGCCTCCCATCAACTCGACCAGGCGCCTGCAGATCGCGAGGCCCAGGCCGGTGCCGCCGTACCTGCGGGTGATGGACTTGTCGGCCTGCGCGAACACCTGGAACAGCCGGTCGGCCTGTTCCTTCGACAAGCCGATACCGCTGTCGCGCACGGCGAAACGAACCTGCACCTGATCGCCGCTCCGGGTCCCGGTCTCGGCACTGATCACGATCTCGCCGCGCGGCGTGAACTTGATCGCGTTGCCCACCAGGTTGTTGAGTACCTGGGTCAGGCGCAGCGAATCGCCGAGCAGGCGCTGCGGGATGTTCTCGTCGATCTCGAAGAACAGGTCCAACCCGGCCTCCTCGAGGGTGGCCGAGAACAGGTTGCCCACGTTCTCGACGGTCTCCTCGAGGTTGAACTCCTCGGCCTCCAGGGTGACCTTGCCGGCCTCGATCTTCGAGTAGTCGAGGATGTCGTTGAGCAGCGACAGCAAGGCCTTCGACGAGGTTTGTACTTTCGAGAGGTAGTCACGCTGCTTGTGGTCGAGCCCGGTTTCGAGCACGAGCTGTGTCAGGCCGATGATCGCGTTCATCGGCGTTCGGATCTCGTGACTCATGCTGGCGAGGAACAGACTCTTCGCTTCGTTCGCAGCTTGTGCCTGGTCGCGTGCGGCCATCAGGTCGAGGCCCTTGCGCCGTTCGCCCTCGTGCGCCCGCACCAGCCGTGCGTAGAGCGAACCGTTCTCGAGCAGCAGTTCCAGAAGCACCACGCTGCAGGCCACGAGCCCATAGATGCGGCCCGCGTAGAACCCCATGTCGAAACGGCCGGCGTTGAGCATGGCCGACAGGGCGATGTCGAACAGCCATGCGCTCAGCGCCACCGTGAGCCAGAGGTCGAGCACCGAATGCGGCCGCCGGCGCCACAGTGCCGCCAGCGCACCCAGGCTGAACAGCCAGACGCTGCCCACGGTGCCCAGCATCGCCGGCGCGTAGTGGTCGCCCGCCATGATGGCCGGCAACGCCGACTGCCCCACCGTGGCCAGCAGCACGAGCCCGGCGCTGAGCAGGACCGTCAGCGCCGGCCCAGCCGCTGCGCGGGCGCGGGCCAGCGCGGTCGCCGGCACCGGCGCGGGGCGCTCGTCACGCCTGAGCGCGGCATACGCCAGCACGAACAGCGCAAAGCCGCTGTGCCAGAACATGTAGATCCAGGCCGTGCTTTGCGGGCCGGCCCCCAGCAGGCCACCGGGTGCGAAGAGGCCCGGAAAGGTGAGCGCATGACCCACGGTCATCAGTGCCGTGAACAGGTAGCCGCAGCCGAGCATCAGCAATGCACGCGAGCGCAGGATGCGGTATTGGCCAAACAGCAGCGCGGCGGTGATCAGGTCGTTGAGCAGCAGCGCCGATTCGTAGACCGGGATGAAGGCCGCCACTGGCGGGAGCGGCAACTTCGCCAGCGGCGCCAGCACGCAGAAGACGACCGCCGATACCAGCAATACAGCCAGTGCACGGCGGCGCTCGTCGCGCCCGGCAGGCTGGTTCAGGAGAAATGCCGGACCGTTGTCGAGCGGTCCGCTCATCCGAGTGGTCCTCGCGCGCCCATGCCGCCCCCCGCGCGACTCAAGGACCGTTCCCCGGTTCTCCGATCCCCAACGGGGTTCGGCGACGGGACCAGCTGTACATGCTCGTCAATGCTGTTGTCCTCCCTTCGCGGCATTGGAACAGGCGACATTCATCAGGGCACCTGTCAGGTGTTACAGGCACGGGCGGGCGGGCGGTCAGTCGCGGTCAGGCGCACCCGGCGGAAAGAACTTGCGGAAGGGCCGCGCCTCGTCCACCGCCCGCGCGAACGAAGGCCGTGCCAGCAGCCGCTGGCGGTAGGCCCGCAACACGCGCTGGGCCTCGCCGATCGGATGCACCCAGTCGGCGTAGAACAGCGACGGCGCCGCCGCGCAGTCGGCCAGCCCGAAGGCTTCGCCGGCCGCCCAGGTGCGGCCGGCCAGTTGGCCGTCGAGCCAGGCATAGCTGGCGTCGAGCAAGCGGCGCGCCTCCGCCACGCCGCAGGGGTCGCGGTGCTCGGCCGGGCGGATCGCGTCGAACACGATCTTCTGCATCGGCGTCATCACGTAGTTGTCGAAGCAGCGGTCCAGGAAGCGCACCTCGAGCGCGTCGCGCGCGTCCTGCGGCAGCAGGCGCACCGGCCCCGGGTGGTGCAGGTCCAGGTACTCGACGATGAGGCTGGCCTCGATCACCGTGCGGCCGCGGTCGACGAGCACCGGCATGCGCCGCAGCGGCCACAGCGCCGCATGCTCGGCGAGCGTCGGTTCGTTCTCCGGCGAGAGCAGGCCCCACTCGAAAGGCGTGCCGTTCTCGTAGAGCGCGACCAGGGCCTTCTGGCAGTAGGACGAGAAAGGGTGGGCGTACAGCTTCATCGGCGTCTCCCTCGGCTGCCGGTCAGGCCCGGGTGCAGGCCCGCGTCAGCGTGGCGATGTCGAGCTTGACCAGCATGGAAAGCCCGTGCGGCCGACGCCCGGCAGCTGCAGTGTGCCGCGAAGGACAGCGTACATCGAGAGATTCCCCGATCCGATGGCCGGTACGGGCTGGCGCATGATCGGGGCGACGACCGGCCGTGCCGCCGGTACCGGATGAAGGAGGCCCGCCCATGAGCACAATCGACACGCCGCACGATGGCGACTTCGCCAAGCTGATCGACCAGCAACTCGAACTCGCCGCCGCCAAGCTGCCGGCGTTGGCCCCGGCCGCCGTGCACCCGTCGCCCGAGGATCACGAGGAGATCGCGGTGGCCCACCCCACGCTCGAAGACGTGCTGCTCGGCAACGCCGAGCCGACGCCGGAGATGCTGGAAGAACTGGCCGCGCTGGAATCGGCACCGGCGCTCAGCGACGAAGAGCTGGCCCGCCAGGCGTTGGCCGATGGCGGCGACGATGGCGATCCGTCGACGCCGGAGTAGCACGGCCACCCGACGGCGCTTCGGTGCGGCAGCGGCTTTGCCGCTCAGTCCGCTCGTGGCCGCTGGTCGGTGATCTCGCGCGCCTCCACGTCGACCACCTCGCCAGGTGACGGCGTGGGCGCCGGGCTCGGCGAGCGGCGTGTCGCGGCGGCGCGAAAGCGGCTCCAGTCGGCACCGGGCTGCCGGCCGAAGCGCACCGCGACGGGCCGCTTGCCCTGCAGCAGCGCCCAGATCACGAGCGTCACACCAACGGTCAGGCCCAGCACCACCACGCCGAGCATGAACACCAGCCCTGCGAGGGTCAGCGTCAGCTTCAGCACCAAGGTGACGGCCCAGCGCAGACTGCGGTTCAAGGCGTCGATCCAATCGTTCGTCATGGTCATCGGGGTCTGATGCGCGGGCGGGCCCGGGGTTCCCTGCGCTCGCGTGGCCGACGCGACCTGCTGGGCGCTACTCGACCACCTTCACCAGTTGGCCCGCCTTGGGCTCTTCGGTGCCGCCGTACAGACCATTGATCAGGCGCAGCTGTTGTTCGGCATTGCTGCTCAGCGGCGAGCGCTTCGCGAGTTCGGCGAAGCCGGCGCGTGGATAGGCCACGGTCTTCAGCACCCAGGGCCTGGCGGCGCTGCGGTCGGCGGCGCTCAGCGCGCGGAACGAGCCTTCGGCTTCGCGCAGCTGCGGGCGGGCGGTCTGCAATGCGGCGGCATTCTTGCCCGCATACAGCAGCGCGTAGTTCTTCGCTCCCGGGCCGGTCACCAGCGTGGCTTCGACGTTCTGCGTCTGGCCCTGCTGGTTCTGGCGCACGCCGACGAAATGGGTGGCGCTCAGGCCATTCAGGCTGAGCGGCTCGGTGCGGCCCTGGGTGGGCTTGAAGACGTTGCGGATGATGTCCTCGTGGCTCTTGCCGGCCTTGTCGGGCACGCTCTGCACGATGAGGCCGGCATCGCCCGCCGCGTTGACCACGGTCACGGCGTCCTGCGCGTTCTGCACCTTCCAGCCCTGCGGTGCGGTCAGCGCGATGCCCAGCGGCTCATGGTAGAAGTTGCGCCCGCGCGTCACGCCCTGCGCGCGGCTGTCGCCGAACGGCAAGCCGTTGACGGCCTGCAGGTAGCGGGCGCGCCCGTCGTCGACGTAGTCGGTGCCCTGGTAGCCGCCGGCGATCTGCGTGATCTGCTGCAGGCGCTGGTCGTTGCTGGGATGGGAAGCCAGCCAGTCGCCGCCCTGGCGCGGCGTGCGGCCTTCGGCGCGCGCGGTGTCGGCGGCGAACTGCTCCTGGCGCTTGAGCACCCGGATCACATCGACCATGTTCTGCGGGTCGTAGCGGTTGCGCGCCAGGTACTCGGCGCCCAGCTGGTCGGCCTGCAGTTCCTGCTCGCGGCTGTACGAGGCCACGTAACCGGCGGCCACGCTCTGCGAGAGCTGGCTCGCCACGTCGCCCACGCCGAGCACCGCACCGAGCACGCTGGCGGCCAGCACGCCGATGCCGGCAGTCTGCTGGCGCGTCGCGCGCTGCGCGCCGTGGCGCGCCGTCACGTGGCCGATCTCGTGGCCGATGACGCCGGCCAGGTCGGCCTCGCTCTCCATGTAGGCCATGATCCCGCGCGTGACGTAGACGTAACCGCCGGGCAACGCGAAGGCATTGATCTCGGGGCTGTCGAGCACCGTGAAGGTCCACTGCAGGTGGGCGCGGTGCGACTGCTTCGCCAGGCGCTGGCCCAGGTCGTTCACGTAGGCCTGGACCCGGGCGTCGTCGTAGGCGCCGTATTCGGCCAGCACCTGCTGGTGGGCCTTCTTGCCCTCGGCGATCTCGGCCTCCTCGCTCATCACGGTGCGCTCCTCGCGCCCGGTGACCGGATTCACGACGGTGGCACAGGAGGTCAGCAGGCTGGTCGCCAGCAGCAGGGGCAGAAAGAGGTGTCGCATCGAAGGTCTCGGTCGGTGACGATCGGCCGCCGCCGCCGGGGCGGTGGCGCCGTCGAGGCGGCATGTTGCCACCAGCCGGCGGGTGGCGCCGGCAGCGGACGGCGAGCCATGCGCCGCACTCGCGCGACGCCGGGTCAATGCGGCTTGCGCGGCTCGCGGAACGCGTTGGGGCGGATCACGTTGCCGTCGCGTTCGGCCGCCTTGCGCGCCGCACGGCGGATGACCTCGGCCGCCTCGCGCGCCGCGGCGTCACGTCGGGCGCGCCAGTGCCACAGGCTCAGCGCACGCTGCCGGGCGGCCAGCCAGGCACGGCGCACGGCGGCGTCGAAGCGCTGGCGCCGGTGGGCACCCACGAGCAGCCGAAGGAGCAGCCCCACGCACACCGTGAGGACGGCACCCGCCAGGAATTGATCGATCACCATGACCTGCGCTCGGCAACTGCCGATGTAGTCCTTCTTGCCGACGTCCACCCCGTTCAGTATGGCGCTTCGACTCGCCGCGCGCTGCGCGGCGTCTATTCGAGCGTGAAGCCGACCTTCAGCGACACCTGCCAGTGCGCCACCTTGCCCTTGACGACGTGGCCGCGGGTTTCGGTCACCTCGAACCACTGGATGTTGCGCACGGTCTCGTGGGCCTTGCCGATCGCGTTCTGCACCGCGGCCTCGATGCTCTTCTTCGAGGAGCCGGTCAGCTCGATGTGCTTGTAGACATGGTCGGTCATCGCTTCGCTCCTGGTGTGGCGCCGGGGCACCGGGATGCCCCCGGACGCCCGGGTTTCAACGCTTGCGCGACGGCGCCGCACGGCCCTCACCGGCGTCCTTGCCACCACGCTGCAGGCCTTCGGACATGCCGATCAGCACACCGCTCACCAGCGCCGCATAGCTGTCCATCAGCGCCGTGCCGGCGCGCAGGCCGACGGCCCGGCTGTCGCGCAAGGCGCTCTGCGCCTGGGCGAGCAGCTGCTCGACCGTCAGTGCTGCCTGTGCGCCGCTGTCGGTGCCCTTGAGCTTCATCGACTCCAGCACCTGCGCCCACGGCCCCTGCAGCGGCGCGCCGGCGCCCTGGGCAGCCTTGCTGACACTGCTGAAGAAGGTGTCTTCCAGCTTCTCCAGGTCGGTGAGGGCGCTCTTGATGCCGCCCTTCTGCAGGTCCGCGCCCTGGTCCAGGAACTGCTGCAGCGCTCGCCGGTTGGCCTCCACCGCCTGCAGCAGGGCGGCGTCCATGCCGTCGATCGCGGTGCTCAGCAGCGCCTCGACCTCCGCCGGCCGGCCGCCGTGCTGCGCGGCGCCGGTCGAAGCCGCCTCGGTCACTGTCTTCAGCACGCTGCGGATGTTCTTCAGCGTCAGCTCGCGACCCTGCAGCGCGTGCAAGGTGGCTTCGCTCACGGTCTGGCGCAGCGCTTCGCCTTGCTTGGCGGTCGCCTGCGAGAACATCGTGATCAGAGCGTCCTGGTCGATCCCGGTCTTGGTGGCCATGCAGTCTCCTCGGTGATTGTGAGAGACCGCAGTGATACTGCCGTTGCGGTGGCGAAGCAATAGGCTTCTTCGGCAGGGGCCGCCCGCCGGACCGCGGCCTACCTCGACAGCACGAGCTTGACGCCGAAGCCGATCAGCAGCATGCCCGCCATCCGCTCCAGCGCCTTGACCACGCGCGGGCTGGCGCGCAGCCGGTCGGCGAGGCGGCGCGTCAGCAGCACCACGAGGGCACCGTACAGGAAGGTCAGCACGGCGATGGTCGCCGCCATCAGCCCGAAGGTCGACAGCCCCTGGTGGTGCGCCGGGTCGACGAACAGGGGGAAGAAGGCCATGTAGAACACGATGGCCTTGGGATTGAGCAGCGTGATCGCGCAGGCCTGGCGGAAGTAGTGCCGCGGCAGGATCTGCACCACCGGCGCGTCGCCGGGCCGGCTGGTGATCAGCCGGTAGCCGATGTAGGCGAGGTAGGCGGCGCCCAGCCACTGCACCGCGCCGAAGACCAGCGGCGCGGCCTGCAGCAGCGCAGCGACGCCGGCCACCGCCAGCCACATGAGCACCTGGTCGCCGGCGATCACACCGAAGGTCGCGGCGAAGCCGCCGCGCAGCCCACCCTTGCCGGTGGAGGTGATGAGCGCCAGGTTGCCCGGGCCGGGGATGGCCAGGAACACGATCACCGTGACGACGAACGCGCCGTAGTCGGCCACTCCGAGCATGATCACCTCCGTGGTTCAGGTCGCAGCCGGCGACCCGAACCGACCGCCGTTCACTCCGGCCAGTCGAGACTGCCGACCGACTTGGGATAGGTGACTATGCCCCAAGGCAGCTTCTTGTCGGCGATGTGCTTGATCGGCTCGAGCGTGGCCGCGTCGATCACCACCACCTCGTTCGAGCGGCCACAGGCAAGCAGGATCTGCTTGTCGTCGGGCGTGAAGCTGAAGTGCCAGCAGCGCTCGCCGGTCGGCACGGTCTTGAGGGTCTCGTAGGTCTTGGCGTCGTAGACCTGCAGCGTCTTGCTCTTGGCGTTGGCGACGAACAGGCGCTCGCCGCCGCGGTCGAAGGCCAGGCCGTAGGGCGTGTCGCCGGTCGGCACTTCCTTGACGATCTTGTAGCTGCTGTCGATCACGACGATCTTGTTGCCGTGCTCGATGGTCGCGACGTAGGACTTGCCGTCCGGCGCGCGCTTGATGCCGCGCGGGCGGTCGCCATAGGGCTTGACGTCGATCGTCTTCACCAGCTTGCCCGTGGCGATGCTGTGCACGGTGACGTTGTCATCGGCCTCGTTGGTCACGAGGATGTGCTTGCCGTCGGCCGAGAACTCGATGCCTTCGGTTTCCAGACCGCCCTTGATCCTGCGCAGCACCTTGCCCTGCTTCAGGTCGACCACGGCAACGTAGGCGGGCTCCTTGTTGTCGTCGTCGTCCTTGGCTTTCTCGGCCGCCATCGCTTCCGGCGAACCCGGCTTCGGCGGCGGTTTGCCGTCGGACGAGGGTTCGAAGGACACGAAGGCCAACTGGCCGCGGGTGCGAACGAACTCCGGGTTCTTGCCGATCGCGATGCTGCGCAGCAATTTGCCGGTGACCCGGTCGATCACCGAGATGTTGCCGTCGGCGCGATTGGCGGTCACGAGCAGCTTGCCGTCGGCCGTGACGCCGAGGCCACGCGGCTCCTTGCCCGGGCTGCTGAATTCGCCGGTGACCTCCATCGTCGCGAGGTCGATCACCGACAGCTCGCCGTTCTGGTTGCTGACATAGGCCAGGCCTTGGCCATCGGCGGCCTGCGACGGCAGCGCGTGAAGCCCGACGACCAGCGAGATCGCGAAGGCCGGCAACAGGGTGGTGCCGCGCGGGCGATGGAATTTCATGCGGAAGGTCTCCTCGGTTGTCGTTCGGAACGCACGCCTGCAGCAGGCCCGCGCCTGCATGGGATGCGTGACGAGCCGGAGAGTTTCCCTCAAGCCGCAAATTGACCGGCCGGGAAAACTTCCCGACCTTGACCCGACCGGGCTTCGGATTGTCACGAGCGCCGGCCTTTGTGATAGGGCCCGGAGGGCGCCGCGCCGGGTCGCTGTGTTGCGTTCATGTCCCCCGGTCCGGGCTACCGCCCGGCCCTCCTCCTTTACTTCACTCCACACAACGACCCGTCACAGCGCTGCTACCACCGAGACCTGCCGCGACTTGACGGCCTGCGCATGCGGCAATGGTGAGTGCTGGTGAGGGCGCCGGGTGAGCGGCGCAGCGAAGTAGCGGAGGAGGCGTCGGCCCCCAGGCCGACCCGGGGGAGTGAAGCCGCGCGAGAGGCGCCGGAAGGCGCCTCTCGGCTGCTGAACGCCCAGCCGCGATACCAGCGGCTGGGCATGAGCGGAGCCGCTCGCCCGGCGGCCTCGCCAGCAACGCGCGGTACCTGCCGGCGGCCGACCGGTGGACCCTTTGAACCTCAGCCCCCCGCACACGATCGGCTGCAAGGAGCCGAAGGACGCCCGCTGATTTGATGCGCTTGAACGCGACTTGGCATCAATGCATCGCGCGGCAGCAAACGGCCGGCGTCAGGAACTCACGACCGACGACGGCCCGCGCGTACAGGTAGTTGTGGCGCGCGCGTTCGCTGAGGTGGTCGAGGTTGACACGTCCCGTGGCGTCGCAGGGGAAGGACAGGCCGCGTCCAGTGACGAACATGGAATCGAAGCGCAGCTCGTAGCTGGCGTCGGCGGCAAGGAACAGGGCGGTACTCATGGTGCTGACTCCCATCGACGGCTGCGATCTGCAGTGGCGATGGGAATAGCTTAGGCGGCGTACCGCGCAAGCGCCGTAGCCCACCACCCAAGCCGGGGGTCGGCAGTCGTCTGCTCGACTTGTAGGAAACGCGCCGACGTGAATTCCTGCCGGAGGAGCCCGGCGCTCCGGCAGGCATGGCACATCGAACGGTCACCGCGTGACGAGCGTGCTCAGCAGCGTGCCGCCCACCACGGTGCCGCCGGTCGGCTGCGGCGGGTCCTTGGTGATCCAGACGCGGACGATGATGCCCTTGGTCTTGCCGGCGTCGATCTGGTGATCGAAGCCGACGCGCCAGCCGTGGTTGAAGGCGTCGCGCAGCAGGTCGAGCATGCCCTGGCGCACCGGCTGACTGCCGTCGGTGCGCAGCTTGAAGCCCGAGGCGGCGCCGGCGATATGGGTGTCGAGCTGCACCACCACCTCGACCTGCATGTTGTCGTTGGCCGGGCCGAACACGTCGCCGACCTCGTTGACGCGCAGCAGCACGATCTTGCCGCTCTTCTGTTCGAGTCCCATGCCGTTCTCCTAGTGCGTGAATGCGCTGGCGCGGATCAGCGTGCCGTTGTGCTGGCCCGTGCGCAGGTAGTCGATGGCGACCGTGCGGTCGTGGTTGAAGGCGTCGCGCAGCAGGCCGAGCAGGCGCTGGCGCACCGCGAGGTTGGTGTCTCGCCTCAGCTGGAAGCCGAAGGCGCGGCCGGGCTCGGTGTCGAGCGTGATGATCACCTCGCCGTCGATGCGGTCGGTCGCCGGCCCGTAGCCGCCGCCGACCTCGTGCACACGCAGCAGCGTGATGCGGCCGCGCGCGGCCAGCAACTCGCCGACCAGATTGCGCATCGTCACCGGCCGCGCGTCGAGGTCGATCTCGAACAGCTCGGCCAGCGCATCGCTGTCGCCCTCCACATACAGCTGCATGCGGTAGCGCCGGCCCGGGCCGCTGCGCTCGTAGGCCACGCGGCCGAAGTTGCGCTGCATCAGCCGGCCGACGAACTTGGCGCGGTAGTGGTCGCCGTCGAGCGGGAACTCGCCACCCGATTCGACGGCGCGGATGATGGTCTCGAACTCGGGCATGTTCACCGCGTCTTTCGAGATCGACGAACTGGTGATCTGCACCATCGCCGGGTTGTTGCGGTGGTCGTGCGCGCCCGACGTGCGCGTCGAGCGCACCAGATGGATCGCGCCGAAGTGGTAGTCGCCGCTGAGGATGAACACGCCCTTGGGCCGCGGGCCGGGCCGGCCCTGCGCATCGATGTCGTTGGCGACGTCGAACAGCAGGTCGAGCAGGCGCACGAGGTCGGGCAGGTTCTTGTCGTAGGTCCAGGCGTCGCGCACGTCGGGGTCCTGGATGGTGTCCTCGAGGTGCTCGTAATACGCGCTGGCGCCGACCGCGCCAACCACGGCGCCGGTGCCCGCGCCGATCTCGGCCCCCAGCGCCGCACCGGCCGCGGCGCCGGCCGGCCCGCCGACGATGAAGCCGCCGATGCCGCCCAGGATGCCGCCGGCGATGGCCCCGGCCAGCGAGCCGCCGGCCGCGCCGACCACCGGCGCGGCCAGGCTGGCCCATTTCTCGATCTCGGCGATCGGCAGGATGGCCGGCGGCACCGGCACGACGACGAACACCAGGTCGGCCTCGCGCACCTCGGCCGAGCGCGACCACGCGCGCATGCGGTTGAGCTGCGCCGAGCCCATCACCGGGTAGGCAGCGCTGCGTCCGCGCGCGCTGCGGCTGTCGGTGAAGTAGAAGGCCGCCGGACCGCGGCGGTAGTGGTAGTCGAAGCGGGGCGCGCCGTAGCCGCCCGGGTTGTGGGCCTGCTGGAAGATGCGGTAGGCCTCGACGCCGTCGCGCTCGCGCGCCTCGAACTCGCTCTTCGCGGGTTCGCTCTTCGGCCGGTCGGTGCCCCAGTCGTCGACCACCTCGTGGTCGTCGAGGCTCATGTAGGTGGGCCGGCTGCGCATCGCGTCGCGCATCGGCTGGTAGGCCCAGAGCTGGTTGTAGCGGCGGATGTAGCGCTCCAGCCAGCTGTCGGTGTCGGCGAACTGCTTCTCGATGCCGTCGCCGTAGATCTGGTCGCCGATCAGGAGCAGCAGGTCGTGGTCGTCGCGGCGCGACAGCGTCTGCCAGCGCCCGAGCGCCGCCGGCCCGCTGGGCAGATGACAGGAGCCGAAGACCAGGCTCAGCCGCTGCGGATCGGCCGGCAGCGTGCGCAGGCGCCCCTGCGTCAGCACGTGTTCGCTGTGGTCGGCACGCACGGCGATCAGCAGGTAGCCATAGCGCGTGGCCGGCTGCAGGCCGAGGAAGACGGTGGTGGCGGTCTGCGCCCGTGCGGCATCGAAGCCCAGCGCGAGGCGCCGCGCCGGCTGGCTGGCACCGACCGTTCGCAGTTCACAGACGTGACGGTCACCCACCGCCGGCGCGCCGTGCAGCTGGAACCACAGCGTGGTGTGGACCGCCGAGGTGTCACCGACGATGGACTTGGCCACGTCGATCACCAGCGTGCGGGCTATCGTCGCGTCCGGGCCGAGCCCGACCGCCTGCACCCGCGGACTCCAGGGCAGCGAGACCCCGAAGGCGTCGGCGCTCAGCGACTGGTCGAAGGCCAGCGACACCGGTGGTTTGCCGCCCTTGCGTTGCCGCCCGACCGTGGCGACGGCGGCATCGAGTGAAAGTTCGATGAGCGCGCGGCCGTCCGGCCCGGTCGCGCCGCTGCCCTCCACCGTGACCGCGTGGGAGAAGTCAGGCCGGAGCTCTTCTTCGAACTCGGGCGGGCCGTGCGGATGCGGCTCGCCTTCGACCGGCGGCACGGGAACGCGGACCAGCCACTGCCCCGCCACCCTCACCCGCAGCCGTGCCTGGCTGCCGCCGAGCGGCAGGGCGTCGAGAAACTCGAACAGTTGCACGCGGGCCGTCAGCATGGCGGAACCTCGTTCGCGGCGTGAGCACCGGGCGCGAGTGTGCGCGCTGTGCGCCCCGCCGCGAAGGCCCGCGGCGGTGAACGTCCCTAGAGTGAAGTGGTGAAGTGCCAGGGGCAGCCTGTTTGCGCAGGCAACGGGGCCCGGGCATGATGCGCCGCTCCACCACCCTGCCTACCGGAGCCCGCCCGTGACGACGACGACCGCGAAGATCGCTCCCCTGCTGTGCACCGCCCTGTTGTCGCTGTCGGCCCTGGCCGCGCAGGCGCAGCCGGACGTGCTGGCCAACGCGGCGAAGGAGCCGGGCGCGGTGGTGACGCCCAGCGGCCTGGTCTACCAGTCGCTGAAAGACGGCAGCGGCGGCAGCCCGCGCCCGAGCGACGTGGTGAAGGTGCACTACAGCGGCAAGCTGACCGATGGCCGGGAGTTCGACAGCTCCTACAAGCGCGGCCAGCCGATCGAGTTCCCGCTCAACCGCGTGATCCCCTGCTGGACCGAAGGCGTGCAGCGCATGAAGGTCGGCGGCCGCGCCAAGCTCACCTGCCCGCCGGACATCGCCTACGGCCCCAGCGGCGCCGGTGGCGGCCTGATCCCACCGAATGCGACGCTGGTGTTCGAGATCGAGTTGCTGGGACTGACCGCGCGCTGAGCACCGCAGCGGCCGATACCAAGTCGCGTTCACCCGCATCGAATCAGCCGGCGTTCCCCGGCTCCTTGCCTCCGCACTCGAAACGGATCAGGCGTCTGTCAGCGGGCGGTCGTCGGCTCGACGGCCGCGGTTCTCAGCAGCTGCACGCCGGGCCGGTTGCCGACCAGCGTGATGGCATCGAAGGCGCGGCGGGCAGGTTCGTCGCCGAGGTCGAAGCCGGTCTGCTGGCGCCAGCCGCCGGCGACCTGCACGACGCGCTCGCGGGTCGGTCGCAGCGAGGTCCCCGGCCCGTACACGTCGTCGACCACGCGCAGAAAGCCGGCCCGCACGCGCGGCCCGTCGGCCTGCTGCACCCACACGACGCAGCGGCCATCGTCGGCGATGGCCAGCTGCAGCAGCGTGGCGCGACCCGGCGCGGCATAGGCCTGGCCGGGCGCACCGCCGAGCAGGCTGCTGCGCTGTGCCGCGTCGCCGTCCAGCGGTGCCAGGCCGGCGGCCAGCGCCAGGTCCACCCGCGCCGCCGCGTCAGCGGCCGGGGCGGCGCAGGTGCGGCTGTACAGATCGACCGCCTCCTGCGCGAGCTGCTGCGGATCGGCGCGTTCGGCAGGCACCGCATCGGTTCTTGCCGACCCCGCCGGCGCGACGAACTCCGGTGCCTCGGATTGGGCCCCGGCCGGCACGGCGCCGCCGGCACAGGCCGCGACGGCAGCGCAGCAGAGGGTGCGGCGCAGCGTCATCGTTCGGCCCCGCCATCCCGCCGCGGCCGCGGCCCTCAGGCCCGCTCGCCGACCCAGCCCGCCACCGAGGCCAGTGCCGCGCCGAGCTTGGCCGGCTCGGTGCCGCCGGCCATCGCGAGGTCGGGCTTGCCGCCGCCCTTGCCCCCGACCTGCTGGGCCACGAAGTTGACCAGCTCGCCGGCCTTGATCGTGCCCATGCGATCGGCGGTCACGCCAGCGGCGAGCTGCACCTTGGCGCCGTCGATCGCCGCCAGCACGATCACCGCACTCTTGAGCTTGTTCTTCAGCTGGTCCATCGTGTCGCGCAGCGCCTTCGCGTCGGCGCCGTCGAGCCGGGCCGCCAGCACCCGGATCGACCCGCCCCGGCCCTGCACGTCGACCGCCTGCGCGAGCAGCTCGTCGCCCTGCGAGGACGCGAGCTTGCCCTTCAGCGCCGCGAGCTCCTTCTCGAGCGCACGCAGCTGGTCCAGCACCGCGCTGATGCGCCCCGGCACCTCGGCCGGCGCGGCCTTCAGCGTGCCGGCGATGCCGTTGACCGTGCCTTCCAGCGACTGCAGGTAGGCCAGCGCGTTGTCGCCGGTGATCGCCTCGACGCGGCGGATGCCGGCCGCCACACCGCTCTCGGCGACGATCTTGAACAGCCCGATGTCGCCGGTGCGCTGCACATGCGTGCCGCCGCACAGTTCGCGGCTCGTGCCGATGTCGAGCACGCGCACCTCGTCGCCGTACTTCTCGCCGAACAGCATCATCGCGCCGGACTTCTGGGCTTCCTCGATCGGCAGCACGCGCGCCTGCGTCGCGGCATTGGCCAGGATCTCGGCGTTGACCTTGGCCTCCACCTCGCGGACCTGCGCCTCGCTCATCGGCGCGTTGTGCGCGAAATCGAAGCGGGTGCGCTCGGCGTTGACCAGCGAGCCCTTCTGCTGCACGTGCGTGCCCAGCACTTCGCGCAGCGCCTTGTGCATCAGGTGGGTCACGCTGTGGTTGCGCACGATCCTGGCGCGCTGCTCGCCGTCGACGCGGGCGTTGAGCACATCACCGACCCGGATCTCGCCCTCGACAACACGGCCGTGGTGGCCGAACACGTCGGCCTGGATCTTCTGCGTGTCCTCCACGATCACACGGCTCGTGCCGTTGCGCAGCTCGCCGCCGTCGCCGACCTGGCCGCCGCTTTCGGCGTAGAACGGCGTGTGGTCGAGCACGATCACGGCGTCGTCACCGGCCTTGGCGCTGGCCACTAGAGAGCCATCGACATAGACCGCGGTGACCTTGGCGCCTTCGTGCACCAGCTGCTCGTAGCCGTGGAAGGTGGTGGCCGCGCCGCTGTAATCGAGGCCGGCGGCCATCTTGAACTTGCCGGCCGCGCGAGCTTGATCTCGCTGGCGCTGCATCGCGACGTCGAAACCTACTTGATCAACAACGACGCCTCGTTCTCGACAAACGTCGGCCGTCAAGTCGATCGGAAAGCCGAACGTATCGTGAAGCTTGAAAACAATGTCTCCATCAAGTGGTGCTAGCGATTGGTCAACATCTTGGAGACCGCTGGCAGCAATTGATGCAGATGGTCTTAGCGAGCCCACAACGAAGAAGTTCTCATCGGCAGCTACCTCGACCACCTCACTATCCAAGATCGTTTGATTGACTGGCGCATCAAACACGGCAATCCGACGCCTGGCGCCCTGCGACGTCTTAACGTCAGCAACAACTCGTTGACTACCCGAGCCCAGTTGAGAGTGAGTCCGCTCGATCGACCAAGAACGCTCCTTGATCAGCTTCAAGAGACAGCGACGAACGGCAGTGGTCTCGTCATCGAGGATCTGCATGCCGTTCGCAATCGTTTGGAAGAAGCCTTCCTCCTCCTGCTTCAGCACGTCGATCGCGCGCTGCTGGTGCTGGCGCAGCTCGGGGTAGGCGTCGCCCATCTCGGCCACCAGCGCCGGCACCAGCGCATAGAAGAAGGGCTTGCGCGCGCCGAGCTTGTAGCCGTGGCGGATCGCGCGGCGCGCGATGCGGCGAAGCACATAGCCGCGGCCAGCGTTGCTCGGGATCACGCCATCGACCACCGTGAAGGTGCAGGCGCGGATGTGATCGGCGATCACCTTCAGCGAAGGCGAGTCCTTGCCGCAGTCACCGCCACCGGCCTCGTCGACCGCCTTCTTCGCCGCCGCCAACAGCGCCACGAACAGGTCGATCTCGTAGTTCGAGTGCACGTGCTGCAGCACCGCGGTGATGCGCTCCAGGCCCATGCCGGTGTCCACGCTCGGCTTGGGCAGCTTGTGCATCACGCCCGCCTCGTCGCGGTTGAACTGCATGAACACGTTGTTCCAGATCTCGATGTAGCGGTCGCCGTCCTCGTCGGGCGAGCCGGGCGGGCCGCCGGGGATCTCGGGGCCGTGGTCGTAGAAGATCTCGGTGCACGGGCCGCAGGGCCCCGTGTCGCCCATCATCCAGAAGTTGTCCGACGCATAGCGCGCGCCCTTGTTGTCGCCGATGCGCACGATGCGCTCGGCCGGCACGCCGACCTGCCTGTTCCAGATCTCGTAGGCCTCGTCGTCCTCGGCATACACGGTGACCCACAGCTTGTCCTTGGGCAGCTTGTAGACCTCGGTCAGCAGTTCCCAGGCGTAGGCAATCGCGTCCTGCTTGAAATAGTCGCCGAAGCTGAAGTTGCCCAGCATCTCGAAAAACGTGTGGTGGCGCGCCGTGTAGCCCACGTTCTCCAGGTCGTTGTGCTTGCCGCCGGCGCGGATGCACTTCTGCGCCGTGGTGGCGCGCGAGTACGGGCGCTTGTCGAAGCCGAGGAACACGTCCTTGAACTGGTTCATCCCTGCATTGGTGAACAGCAGCGTCGGGTCGTCGCCGGGCACCACCGGGCTCGAGGCCACGATCTGGTGGCCTTTGGACTCGAAGAACTTCAGGAAGGTGGAGCGGATCTCGGAGGCTTTCATGCGGGGGCTCGGTCGGGTCGGCGGGCGCTGCGCGGGCCGGCGAAGGCGCGCAAATGCTGGCGCAAGTGCTTGATTCAGCAAACTTTTTCATTATAGGTTTGCGGCCCTTATGGCCTGTGCGGAACAGGGTCGGCGCGTATCATCGAAGCTGCTTTCGCAAACGCTGGATGGACATGGAAAACTCGCCGCTGGCCACGCTGGCCGACCCCACCTTGCTCAAGACCGCGGCACTGATCGGCGGCGAGTGGGTCGACCGCGGCGAGCGCTTCGCCGTCACCGATCCGGCCACCGGGCTGGCGCTGGCGCAGGTGGCGAACCTGGGCGCAGCCGACGCCGAAACCGCGCTCGCCGCGGCCGAGCGCGCGTGGCCGGCCTGGCGCGGCAAGACCGCCAAGGAACGCGCCCAGGTCCTGATGAAGTGGTTCCACCTGCTGCACCAGCACGCCGACGACTTGGCCCGCATCATGACGGCCGAGCAGGGCAAGCCGCTGGCCGAGGCCAAGGGCGAAGTGGGCTACGGTGCGAGCTTCGTGGAATGGTTCGCCGAGGAGGCCAAGCGCGTCTACGGCGAAACGGTGCCGACCACCGACAACAGCAAGCGCTACCTCGTCATCAAGCAGGCGATGGGCGTGTGCGCGGCGATCACGCCCTGGAATTTCCCGATCGCGATGATCACCCGCAAGGTCGCGCCGGCGCTGGCCGCCGGCTGCCCGGTGGTCATCAAGCCGGCCGAGCAGACGCCGCTGTCGGCGCTGGCCGTCGCCGAGCTGGCGCAGCGCGCCGGCATGCCGGCCGGCGTGCTGAACGTACTGACGGCGGACGCTGAACGCTCGGTAGCGATCGGCAAGGTGCTGTGCGCCAGCGACACCGTGCGGCACCTGAGCTTCACCGGCTCGACCGAGGTCGGCCGCATCCTGATGAAACAGTGCGCACCGACCATCAAGAAGCTCTCGCTCGAGCTCGGCGGCAACGCGCCCTTCATCGTGTTCGACGACGCCGACCTCGACAGCGCGGTCGAGGGGGCAATGATCAGCAAATACCGCAACGCCGGCCAGACCTGCGTGTGCGCCAACCGGCTCTATGTGCAGGCCGGCGTCTACGACGCCTTCGTCGAGAAACTCGCGGCGAAGGTGAAGGCCATCAAGGTCGGCAACGGCTTCGAGGGCGGCGTGACGCAGGGGCCGCTGATCGACGAGGCGGCGCTGGAGAAGGTCGAGGCCCACGTGGCCGATGCGCTCGCCAAGGGTGCGAAGCTGCTGACCGGAGGCCAGCGCATCGGCGAGCGTTTCTACGCGCCCACGGTACTGGCCAACGCGACGAGCGAGATGCGTTGCGCGCGCGAGGAAACCTTCGGCCCGGTGGCGCCGGTGTTCCGCTTCCAGACCGAGGAAGAGGTCATCCGGCTCGCGAACGCCACCGAGTTCGGACTCGCCAGCTATTTCTACAGCCGCGACGTGGGCCGCATCTTCCGCGTCGGCGAGGCGCTGGAGTACGGCATGGTCGGCGTCAACACCGGCCTGATCTCGACCGCCGAGGTGCCGTTCGGCGGCGTCAAGCAGTCGGGGCTGGGCCGCGAGGGCTCGCACCACGGCATCGACGACTACGTCGAGGTCAAGTACCTGTGCCTGGGCGACATCAACCAATGAACTTCACTCTCGAAACACGCCACTGGGTGCTGATCGTCTTCCTGGCCTCGGCGCTCTTCATCCATTTCCGCGGCAAGGTGCGCTTTCCGCTGAAGCGGGCGCTCGACTTCACCATCGTGCTGGCGCCGGTGAACGCGCTGATGTACCTGTTCTCGCGCGTGCCGGCCAGGGCCTACCTCGACCCGACCGGGTTTCCCGAACTGGCACCGCTGCAGGCGAACTGGCGGACGATCCGCGACGAGGCGCTCAGGCTCAACGACGACGGCCAGATCCGCGCCGCCGCGGCCTACAACGACATCGGCTTCAACTCCTTCTTCCGCACCGGCTGGAAGCGCTTCTACCTCACCTGGTACGGCAAGGACCTGAGCAGTGCCAACGTGCTGTGCCCGCAGACGGTGGCGCTGCTCAAGAGCATCCCCAGCATCAAGGCGGCGATGTTCGCTTCGCTGCCGCCCGGAGCCACGCTGGTGCGCCACCGCGACCCGTATGCCGGCTCGCTGCGCTACCACCTCGGCCTCACCACGCCCAACGACCCGGGCTGCTTCATCGAGGTCGACGGCCAGCGCTACCACTGGAAGGACGGCGAGGTCGTGATGTTCGACGAGACCTTCATCCACCACGCCGCCAACGAGACGCAGCAGCAGCGCGTGGTGCTGTTCTGCGACGTCGAACGGCCGCTGCACACGGCGCCGGTGCGCTGGTTCAATCGCTTCTTCGCGACCCACGTGATGGCCGCCGCGTCGTCACAGAACGAAGCCGGCGACGAGCCGGTGGGCGGCATCAACCGCTTCTTCCACTACGCCTACCTGCTGCGCCTGCAGGCCAAGGCGCTGAAGGCCAGCCACCGGCAGGTCTACTACGCCGGCAAGTGGTTGCTGATCGGCGGCCTGCTCTGGCTGCTGTTCTACTGAACGTGCAGCGGCGGCCCCGGACCCTAGGTCTCGTCGTTGGCCGCGCTCGCCGGACCGCGTTCGACGCGGTTCGAGAAACCCGCCCGTCCCAGCGGCACCGCCCCCGCGGCCTCGGCGAAGGCCTGGCGCAGCAGGGTCTGCGCGTCCTTGCCGTGCTCCGGGTAGCGGCCGATGCCGGCGCTGACCGCCACCGCAACCTCCTGCCCACCCAAGCGCACCGGCCGGCTCATGCTGCGCACCAGCTTGGCAGCCACGCGATCGGCCGCCGTGGGCGTATCGATCCACGCCAGCAGCGCCGCGAACGCATCGGCACCGACCGATGCCACCACGTCGCTGGCCCGCAGCGCCGCGCGCAGACGCACCGCGAGCTTGCGGCGCAGTGCGCCGGCCGCGGCGACGCCGAGCGCGGCCTCGGCGGTCGTCAGGCCCTCGATGCGGATCACCAGCAGGGCCATCGGCGCCGGCTCGCGCTCGCGCAGCGCCAGCAGGTGGTTCACGTGCTCCAGCAACTGCATCTGGTTGGGCAGCCCGGTGGCCAGGTCGGTCGCGTAGGCCTTGCGCGCCGCGCGCTCGATGCGCTGGCGGCCGATGGCCAGGTGCACGGCCAGCGCGAGCCGCTCGGCGCTGGCCTCGGCCTGCGGCAGCACGTCCTGCACACCGCGCTCGATCAGCCGCTGCACCAGCGGCGCACCCGGCGCGGCCGTCACCAGCAGCACAGCGGCCTCGGCGCAGGCTTGCGACAGCGCCGGCCAGACCGGCAGGCGCTCCGCGGCCGCTACGTCGGCCAGTTGGATCAGCACGGCATCGTAGGTCGCGTCGCGCAGTCGGGCGGCCGCCTCTTCCAGCGAGTCGCAACGCTCGATGGCGAACGGCCCCCAGGCCGACGCGGCCAGCCCGCCGGGCACCGGTCCCACCACGAGCAGGCGGATCTCAGCAGCGTTCATGCGGGGCGGCCCCAGACGCAACAAAGGCCACCGCAGTGGCCTCGAGGAAAGATGGAGCGGGTGAAGGGAATCGAACCCTCGTATGAAGTCGGGTAGGAAGGGCACCTCGCGGTGGCCCCTCCCCCCTAAGAACCGGACGTGCAAGTTTCCTCGCATCCGGCTCAAGCAGCCTGAAGTCACGCGCCATTTGTGGCAATGGTAACCGCTGCAAAGTTTTCGGGGCCTTCGGTCGTGCCCCTGACTCACTCGTTGGCGTGGTGTTGCCGATGACAGTTCGGATGGAGCAGTTGAAGATTGCTCATCTGTTCCGACCCGCCTTCCGATCGCTTGACGACGTGGTGGATGTGCCACCCCGTCTCCTTCGTGATCTTCTGGTTGCAGCACGGACACAGTCCTTCCTGCCAGTACCACAACCACGCCAGCTTCCGGCGGCCCTTCAAGTCCGACTCCATCTTGCGCGCGAGGCGCGCGTCGAAGTAGTCCTCGTCTTCCGGGCTGTACGGATTTCGGCTGCCGTCGATTTTGGTGTGGGGCTTCTTGCGGAAGCTCACCAGCGTCAACAGCGCCTTGTCCTTCTCCGCGAACCGCCAATCGCGACCCTTGATGCGCCGGAAATACCGGACCTTGGTCCACCGCTCCCCTTTGTTGGGGTGACGGCGGCGAGCCCAGCGCCACAGCGCCTGCCAGATCAAATGGTCGGTCTTCGCGAACGTGCGCGTCGCCATCTGGCTTCGGTGATAGTTGGCCCAGCCCCGTATGACCGGGTTGAGCTTGTCGATCACGTCTTCCTGTCTGGCTGTGCGCATTTGCCGCAGTGTTCCGCGAATCTTCTCCAAGAAGTTCTTGACGTTCTTCCTGGCTGGTTTCGTCAACAACATGCCGCCTTGCCAGCGGGCCGTCCATCCCAGAAAGTCGAAGCCGTCGTCCACGTGGGTGATCAACGTCTTCTTCTCTGAAAGTTCGAGCCCGCGCTCGCGCATGAACTCCTGCACGAGCGGCTTGATCTTCTCTTCCAACAGCTCTCGCGAACTGCTGGTGATGATGAAGTCATCGGCGTAGCGCACGAAGTTGATCTTGGCCGCCCTCGCATCGCGCACCGTGCGGAAGAGTCCCGCCAGTTTGCTTTGCAGACCGTCCAGTGCCAAGTTCGCTAAGACGGGCGAGATGATCCCGCCCTGCGGTGTCCCGCTCTCTGTCGGGAAGAGGGCATTGCCCTCGAAGTACCCGGCTTTCAGCCACTTGCGCAACACGCCTTTGTCCATGGGGACGTGGGCGAGCAGCCACTCGTGACTGATGTTGTCGAAACACCCTTTGATGTCTCCCTCCAGCACCCATTTCGGCGAGTGCTTTCGTCCAAGCGCGTTGCGCACCTGTTCGATTGCATCTGCCGTCGAGCGCCCACGGCGGAAGCCGTAGGAGTGAGTGTCGCCGGTCGTCTCGGCTGTCGGGTCGAGCGCCAACAGGTGCAGCGCTTGCATGGCCCGGTCGCGCATGGTCGGGATGCCCAGTGGGCGTCGGTCACCATTTGCTTTCGGGATGTAGACCCGTCTCATCGGCTTCGGCTTGTAGCCCTTGTGTTGCAAGGTGCCGACCGCCTGCCACTTGTCGTCCGGAGTACTCCATGTCTGCCGGTCGATCCCCGGGGTCTTGCGACCCTGGTTCTCGGTTACCCGTTTGACCGCCAACGCTTTCGCGCTGATGGAGCGGGTGAGGAGTCTCTGCAGGCGTTTGACATTGCGCCATTCGCCTGCCTTTGCTGCTTTCGCGATTCTTGCCTGCAGCCTCCCGACCACCTGATGCGCGTCCTGCCACGGTATGCCGTGCCAATGCGTCCAGTTGGTGGAGGCAACATCGCAATTGCTTGCGTCCATATCAACCTCCGTTGACGTGGAGCGGGCGATGGGAATCGAACCCACGCTATCTGCTTGGGAAGCAGAAGTTCTGCCATTGAACTACGCCCGCCCGGTCCCGAAGGATGGACAACTGCCCCGAAGGGCATGTCCCCCTCCGGGATGGGTTGAAGCAGACCTGTCTCGCGACAGGCCACCACACGGAAGTCAGCGCTCTTTCGAGCCGGGGCGATCGTTGCATCCCCTATCCAGACCGTTACAGCCCGGCGTTCGCTTTCTCCGCGATCCTCTACCCGCAACAGATGCGCCTGATTTTACAACCAGACTTGTCACGCCTCGCGGCGCGACTCTGCTTCGGGCTTACCCTGTTCCGTGCGACGAGCACGAGTCAGGAGGACCCCACCTTTCTGCCGGTGATCGTTTTGCCAGCGTGTCCCCACCAAGCAGGGAGACATCCGATCACATACCGTTTTGGTCAGAGCCTGTCAGTCGATTTGGCTCGCTCAAGCTTGACGGCATTTACCAGTGGTTCACTTACGTTGGTCCTTTGACCCAGCCTTGCGCCTCATCCGGATTTCGACTTCCAGAATCACGCGATGACCCTCACGGGCACCACGTACCCGTTGAGGGTGGCTACGTTGTCAGTGCGCTCGGCACAGGGTCGTTGCCAACCCCGCACTGCACCTAGGCTACTGGCGGCTGAACGCCAGGTTGCATGCAGGCTTGCGCCCGAGCAACAACTCATCACACGGCTTGCGCCGCGTTCACAACCCGACCTCGGTTTAGCCGAGGCCCACGACCCGAAGGCCGTACTCGATCAGGCTCTCACCTGACCATGCGATCCGAGGATCGCAACTCTAGGGCTGCATCTCCCACACTTCGAAGCAGTGTGGCCAGTCACAGCTGACTGGGCGACTCTCAGGTCGCACGCTTGGGAAGCTGCCGTTCTACCATTGAACTACACCCGCGATGGCTATGGATTCTAGCGTCACAGCACTTCATCACCTCATCCGCACTGAAGGTTGCGAGTGGCTGCTTCTCGCACACTCGGCCGTGGTGACTCACGCAACAGCTTCGTGTGGTCAGCGTTATTACCGGAGAATAGCCTATCTCAAGAACTGGACCAGCTATTCGAAAGCTCGTTGACATCCGGCAGCACGGGAGGGGTTTGTGGTGTCGTAAAACATCGAATAACACCCTTAGCGAGGGCTATCAACCTAGCCACAGCAGGAGGTTTCACCATCAGACGCGTCGGCAACGCGGGGCGCCCGGTGGTGGGAATTAACTGCGAGCTCCATTCGTCGGCGAAGGTTTACCAGTCAATCAATTCGGCGAGCTTGACCAACTTGTGGCGGTGGTCGATCAGGTTGACCAGCTCGGTGCGGAAGAGATCGTAATCGGATCGCTCGTCGACTGGTTTCGGACCCACCAACACCTCGATGCAGTTTGCAAGGAACTGATATCGATTACCCAGTCAGTTTCCCCGTAGTTACTCTTGCGTCACGGCCAATTCCGACGTTACTGGGTCTTTTGCCACTCTTACCTTAAAGACCGTCGAAGATGAATCACCAGTCGCGGCCCCTAGCGTGCGTGACACCGCATCGTAAGTTCTCGACAACGTGCTCAACTGCAGGGTTGCAGTGCGGCCGTCAGCTCGCGAATAGTTGGCAATACCCACGGTGTACACACCCTCTTGCATTCTCGCTGCAGCGCAAGATGCAGTGTAGTGTTCTGGGCCGTCCGCCACGGTATTGTCTGTATCGAGGTCGCCGCTGGCTCCCGTTCTGCTCCCATAGTAAACGTGGGTGCTGTTTGGCTCGAAAACGTGCAAATCGACATCACCCGATCCGTTCCATCTCAACGTGATCGTGAACAGACCCGTTCCGGCGGCGCCGGGTTCGCTCGTCATTGCGTCCATGGCAGAGTCAAGGTGGCCATAGACGCGGTCCGCGGCGTCTGGCCCGGAGCGAAGATAAGTTTCGACAAAGAAGTGCCCCGTGGGGTCGTGCAAGGGTATGTAGGGTAACTCGACGTTTGGTGCCACGACGCTCGTTAATTGCCGAAGGCGCCCAATGATGAGGTCATTGCTTGATAGCGTATACGGCCCGACAACTTGCGCAGTAGCCGGCGCCACATGAACTGGTCGGAGTGAATCTGACGACAAGGTCGGCTTTATTTCCGCGTAGACGCTGTTCGCGAAGAGATTGCCCTGGCTGTGCGCAACCAAAACCACCTTCCATCGCTCAGTAAGTAGATTTTTTATCTTGCCAACCATTTCAGTCGTGACTGGCAGGGGTGCATTTATAGAGTCCCGTATTTTCTCACTGACCCTCTTTATGATACGCGCCCTCAGATCATCAATTGCAGGCTGAATTAGCGGGTTCGCCACAAGGAATTCTGCCAACACACTCGTGGCTCCATTCATGAGAGCCCAGAAGATCTCAAACTTCCCATCGAATCGCGGGTCTTCGAGTGCCTTTTGTTTGAAGACCTCCAAGGTGTCTAAGAAGATGTTGACAGATGGATTTTGAATCCTCCGGAAGTTCAGCTGCTGATTTTTGTACTTGTTGCTGTACTTAGCGTTCAACGCAATGATGACTTCACCAGAAGCGCTGAGCGGAGAATTGATGCCATTTATGTAGGCAATCATGTATCCAGCTGGCTGACAAATGTCAGTCGACCCAGTTTGACCAAATGCAGAGAACAGGGACTGCCAAACAATAAAAGCAATCAGCAGCGTCGCTCTTACAGTCTTTTGAAAATTGAAAAAGTATCTGGTGCTCATTTGCAGATACCTCCCTGTGGAGTCGGAAACACTTGCCCGGCAATTGCTGTTTCAAAGGCAATCCAAGCTTTGATCCTTGGCTCCGTGTTCAAAGTCTTGGCCTCGATATCTCGGGAGTAGGTGGTGTACCCCGAGATCAACGAATTCATACACAGCTGCGCGCGATGCATCTCCTGTGCGTTTGCGTATGCCGGGTCAAGCGTTCCTGAGGTCAACAGCGCAGTCTGGATTGCACTCGCCAGTTGCGAAGATGCTTTTTTCTGGGGTGCACTGAGCGGGTAAGAGTCGACGAGACTATCGATGTCATCCCGAATGCCGTTGTTGTTGGAGTCTGTGCCCGACACCGTTTGAGATCGATCTAGCACCACCGTAGCAGCGCTCGCTGGAGTTGCGGGCGTAATAGCGACCGGCGGTGCCGTGTCGTTGCTGCCACCGCAGGCCGACAATGCCGCAGCAACCAAACAGCAGAAGTAGTGTCTCGTGCGCATGATGCTTTCTTTCGATTTCTGATATAGAGAGCCCGAACGCCTGACCCAGTATTCGAGCAGACTCAGGCGTTCACCAGCCCTAAACATGTGATGTCAAGCGCGAAATTCCTTTCGGTGTTTCACTTACCCTCCAAATGATTTGTGTCGCCGCACGACATCGATGCATAAGAAGTCATCCCTCCCAAACATGCCATGGCAATGCACACTGCTGCTGACTGACGCCTTTTCATCACTACTATCGATTCACACCCAGCCCTCGTCATCGTCCGAATGCAGAAGGCTTCTTCGGACTGCGCGCTAGCTTCCTCATCCAAATGGACGAGGGCGCCCGACGGCGCATGCGCTATACACCTTACAGGCCCACGAGGCGGCATGCGGATTGCAGCGAGAAGAGGTGCGGCTACAACAACGCGCACCAGGGAGGTGAGATCGATGCGTTGGAACGAAGAGACCTTCGCGCGAATCGTGGCGCTGGCCAACGAGGCTGCTCTGCAGCCGGACCGATGGGACACGCTGGTGAGCACGATCAGTTTGGCGCTGGGCGCCAATGGCGGCGCGGTATTCACGCCCGAACTCGATCCCGCAGGCCTCAATCTATGCGCGACAGCCGGAACCGGGACTACCTCTATTCCTGAGTTCGCAACCCATTGGGCGACCGAAGATCCCTGGTTTCAGGCGGTCAATCGCTCTGGCCGGGTCTGGCGGGGCGGGGAGATTCATCTTGCTGATGAATTGGTGCCAGCTCCTGAAGTGCTTCGTACTGCGTACTACAACGAGTTCATCAAGCACCACGGGATAGAGAACGTCATCAGCCTGAAAGTCATAGGCGACCATGACCCAGCTGCGCCGGCCACCCATCTTTCGTTTTTTCAAACACGCCGTGCCGAGTCGTTGTTTGGCGAACAGCAGCGGCAAGCACTCAACGTTCTCTGGCCGCACTTGCAGCGCGCCATTCACACCTACTGGACACTGCGCAAGGCGCGCGACTTCGACCGCATCGCCGAAGGCGCGCTCGACGCGCTGCCTCAACCTACCTGGGTGCTCCGAGAGGAACTGACCATCGAGCACGCAAATCGCTGCGCCCGCGAACTGATGGTGTCGGCACCATGGCTGCGTGCCGGTGCACGCCGACTGATGAGAATCGGTGACCTCGACAGCGGCACGTTGCATCAAGCCGTGCGCGCAGCTGATGCCGGTGGTGGCCGGCTGTTGGTTGCCGCCCTTCCCATGGCTGGACGCCTGCGCCGTGCAGTGCTCCGCATTGCCCCACTTGCCGGTGCGGCACCGTACGCTACGGCTTGGCCGCTCGCACACGCCCTGTTAACGATTGAACTACCGCCGCCCGACGATGTCACCACGCTTTGGCAAGCTCGATTGGCCAAGCACTACGGGCTCACTCCTGCCGAGACCCGTGTACTGGAGCGCCTGTGTACAGGCCTGAGCCCGCGCGATGTTGCCGATGAGATGCGGGTTACCTACGCCACGGTGCGCACCCATCTGCGCGCGCTCTTCGACAAGACTGGTTGCCACAAGCAATCAGACCTCATGCGACTCATGCAGCCTTAAATCTCAATAGAGATGGCACAAGAACGCGGATCACAGCCTAGATCGAATCCCCAGGGTGCGGCGCACCGTCAGCTTGTGCCACGGCGCAAAGGCCCCCGTACCGACCAAGAGCGGCTAATAGTGTTCATGCACAGCGCCAGATGCGACAAAAACCACCGCCGTGGTGTCCTCGAAATATTGAGAAGGTGAAGGGAATCGAACCCTCGTATGAAGTATGAAGCTTGGGAAGCTGTCTTTCTACCATTGCAATACACCCGCAGTTTCGCCTAGATTCTAGCGTAGCCACCCTTTCGTGATCCAAACGGGGATAGTGCTTGTAAATTCCTGGCATCACTGGGCCTAGGCGCAATAGTCTGACTGATAGTAAATTTTCGACCATTCAAAACATTTACAAAGTCACTTTAATTTATAAATGCCGGTGGGCGCCGTCGTTCAAAAATTGCCGATCTATTTAGATGACCTCATCAAAGTTAACCCAATCTCAGATCAAGAGGAAATGGCGAAGGACACCATAGGTCCGAAAGCTTAGGTCACAGCCCCTAGGATCAAGCGGTACCTCCCAAAGTCATTGACACGCCCCACCAACTGCATAGACTGACTTGTCAACGCGCAAGAGCACATTGCGGATAGCCAGATTTAATATCTTGCTAACTCCCGGATCAATAACCATGAACAGAACATTTTACGTTGCCGTAATAGCAATATTTATGCCGCCTCAATGTTTGGCTCAAACATTTCAAAGCGCCGCCGATTGCAAAAATCAATACGACAAACTCCGAGCCGAGGAAAATCGGTATGACTTAGCGTTTATGGATTGTTCAGCCTATACATCGAAAGGTTTAATTCTTAATTGCAGAGATATTTCGACGCAACGCCGAATTTCACTAATGCAGGAAATGGTCCGAAAAAGAGATGCCGCTCATGAACAAGGCGAACAAATTCGGTCGATTTGTATTCAGATGAACTCCAATGAAAGAGACCGCATCAGAGAAGCCGCGCTTGCGCGTGAGCAAAACGAACGTTATGAAGAACAGCAGGCCAATCGCCGACAACAGATAACAATTCAACAAGGCAACACCTCTAGACAAACCGAAACAATGGTTGCAGCAGAAGCTCAACGCCGTAACGAGGCCTTACGGTATCAACAAGAGCAACTGCGGGCTGCGGCGATATCCCAAGACCAAGCTAACCGACGTGCTACTGTCGTGGGGAAGCTATTTGGTGCGCTTCTCGGTTTAGCAACGAACCGCAACCCCGACAACGAAGAAGCTTCAACGAATTCACAGAGATCATACGAAACCATTCAAAATGCTACTGAGAAAATTCATGAAAAAATTCAAGGGAACCAATCAAGTATTGTAAATGAAATACAGAATAATGCATGGTTAAATATTCGAGAGCGGCACATTGCATCACTACAGCAAATTGATCAACTTAGCGAAAACATTTCTACTTTCGAGGCGGGGCACACATCTGACATAGAAATTAAAACCGCAAGAGGTGAGCCACTCCCGATTGAAGGCCCTTGGTTACCCAGTCGAAACCCCAACACACCGAACTCGACCAACAACCTCTTAGCATCGCCACTTCAACTTGAAGACAACCCATGGGATAAAAAAAATAAAAAACCACGCCCAAAATTTATTTCAAATCAAGATGAACAATCACATAATCAGCAACAGACTGAGATCGAGATAAACGCAAACCTAATTTCAAAATTTAACCCATGGAGCCCGAAGGCAGATCGGCACTAAGTTGTTCGGTCTTATACAGTAAATATCCTCAATACAATCCCAACTCAATACAAATATTTAAGATCGACCGATATTGATTAAAATATTGCAAGGTACATCGAATGAAGAATTTTATTATTCGGCTTGCGCTACACTTGATCGGTATTTTAATTGCAACAAGCATTTCATTTGCGGAGCCGACGAGAAGTGCACGAATGGCGATCGCACGTGATTTATTTCGCCAAGGTTTTGATTCCTATAAAAATAAAAACTACACCGATTCCATTCGACTCTTCAAAGAAGGATTAATAATAGATCCAAGCGACGCAACAGCCTGGATTTACTACGGCCATGGATTGCTAGCCTTATCTCAAAGAATATCAGCCCGTAACGCCTATCGAAAAGCGGAATCGCTACTTCCAGCGAGCAACGTTAAGGCGGCTTTGCGTGCACGAATAGAGAGCATTAAACCAAGTATTGCCCCGGGAGACAATTGCCGCGATCAAGTCGAACGCTTAGATCCAACGTTCGTCGCTAATTTGGTCAGCAAATTACAAGACATCCCTGTCATAAAAAATATCACCCTTCGATATATAAATCCGACCACCAACACCAACTGGGACGTCACCAGGGAAACTTGTGGGGATTTTTACCTACTGGAAATAGCCAATTTTCCCGATGGAACCACCCGCAAGAATGTTTACTTGATTGGCTACCCTCACATAGGCCCTATTTATGCCTACAACCAAGAAAAATCAATGTATGGTCGACTAACCGCAACAGATGCATACCCAATAGAATACAAACCCACAAAAACATCCTGGAATACAGAACTCCAATACGGGAATCAAACAACATACAGCACTTGCAATGTAACCCCGGCAACCAATATCTCTCAAAATTCTATATCCTCAAAAGAACCGAAGTATTTTTCCAACTGCTCAGTTGAAACGTACTACCCGGGCGTGGGTCGACTAGAAGAAAATCCTACTTCTATGGCTATATATCCAGAAATGCAGCTTGGAATATTAACAAATGACGAAACAAGAAAAATTACCTCAATAGATAACGCCGATTAGATTTAAATATATCTATTTATAAGATATTTTCCATGAGCCAGGTTTTGATAATTATTATTAATAATATATTATTCATTGATCGGCCACCGGTTTCGAGGCGGCCTTGTTAAGGTGCGAAAAGAAACTAGAGACAAAGTATGCAAACGAGGCGGCAATCCAGCCTATATTTCAAGCTTGAGGCCGTGTGGTTCGTTAAGGAAAAGAGGCATAGCAGTGGGCCACGCGGGGCCTTGACGCACAGGAGAACGTATGCGCAACTTGATGCGCGAGCAGGGCCAGGAAAAGACTGCTGGGTTCCCGGAGATCCACCGTTACCCGCGTTCAAGGGCGGCAGCCTAGGCTTCACGAAGATGGAAGGCACGATCTCGTCAACGTCAAGGACAAGCCCGCCTACCCGGGGATCATGAGCAACTTCCAACAGCTCGGTGACTGGGAGCTGAAAAAGAACGCTGCCGGGAACGTATTCGGCAGACGTGCACCCCACGTCTACCAGACGCTGGACCCACTGGAGTTCGCCAACTACAACGGCAAGTTCAACTCCGTGGTGGGCTTCATGACGATTGAAGGCTGCTACTAAGGTCGCGACAAAGCCTAAAGCACGTCCCGCCACCACCAATCCGCCCGGCCCTATCAACGGCGTCCGCGAGGTGGTGTCGTGCTCGGGGCTGGCGATGTCAATCAGACAAAATCAAACAACACTCGCATCGAGCGCGAAGTCCAGCGTGGCAGTCTTGGGCCGGGACTGACAGCCGTACCCAGCCGCCTCACATCGAGTGGCTCGCAGCACCGCGTGCCAGCGTGTCCGAAGCCCGCTCGCCGAACTGGCGCCGGTAGTCGCTCGCGAACGCGCTCTGGTTCCAGAAACCCCAGCGGGCGGCCGCGTGTTGCACCGTGAGCCCGGGAGCGCCTTCGCGCAGCAGGCGGCGCACGCCGTTGAGCCGCACGCTGCGCAGGTAGGCGAGCGGGTTGACGCCCACCTCGTCCTCGAACGCGTACTGCAGCGTGCGCCGGCTCACGTGCAGCGCCGTGCACAGCTCGGGCACGCTGGGCGCGCGCTCGGGAGAGGCCTCGACCCGCTCGCGCACCTGGGCCACCAGCCGCCGCCGCGCGCTGGCGTTGCCGCGCTCGGGCCGGCTGGGCCCGCGTGTGGCCAGCAGGCCGGCCACCACGTCGAGCATCGCGGTGCGCAGGTCGCAGGCCACGCCGGCCGCCGCGAGCACCAGGATGGCGCGCGCGTGCACCAGGGCGGCCTGGCGCTGGACCGGGTCCACCGGCCACCAGGCGGCACCGCCCGAGAGCGGGAGCGCGAGTTGGGGTGCGTGCAGCGCGAGCGCATCGCGCGCGACGACGAAGCCGACGATGTCGTGCCCGGCCGGACTCACCAGCTCGAAGCTGCCGTCGCTGCCGCTGGCCATGATGCCCGCGGCGCCGACCTGCCGGCCATCGAGGCGAGAACCGTCGTCGGCCGCAGTGATGCCGCACCAGACCGCGTCCCGCCACACCTCGCAGCGCTGGCGCAGCCGGTGGCTGGTGCGTTCGCGAAAGAGCTGCACGCCGTCGCTCACGGCCTCGTCGAGCCGGCCGGTGAAGCCGCCGCCGCCGAGCTGGTCGTATTCCTGGCGCCAGCCGCTCAGGTGCGAGGCGTGTTCGTCCACGTCGGCCGATTGCAGCGACCGGGCGTGCCAGGTCGCGTCCGCCTGCGGTGCAGGCGGCACCCCGTTCGTGCTGTCCGTGCTCGCCAACATTGCCGATTTCCGCTAACGCTCCAGGGGCCCTGCCACTACGCTGATGCAAACACCGCGCCATCCGCGGGACTTTCACATCATCCGGAGGGATTTCGCATGAGTACAAGTACGGGACCGGGGCTCAACAAGACGCTGACGACCCTGCAGCTGTGGGGCATCGCGGTCGGCCTGGTGATATCGGGGGAATATTTCGGCTGGAGCTATGGCTGGGCCGGCGCCGGCACGCTGGGCTTCCTGGTCACGTCGGCGTTCATCGCGCTGATGTACACGACCTTCATCTTCAGCTTCACCGAGCTGACAACCTCGATCCCGCATGCCGGCGGGCCTTTCGAGTATGGCCGGCGCGCCTTCGGCCCCACCGGCGGCTACATCGCGGGCTTCGCGACGCTGATCGAGTTCGTGTTCGCGCCGCCGGCGATCTCGCTGGCGATCGGCTCCTACCTGAACGTGCAGTTCCCGGCGCTCGACCCGAAGACGGCCGCGGTGGGCGCCTACCTGATCTTCATGACGCTCAACATCCTGGGCGTGCAGATCGCGGCGACCTTCGAACTCTGCGTCACGCTGCTCGCCATCTTCGAGCTGCTGGTCTTCATGGGCGTCGTCTCGCCGGGCTTCTCGGTGGCCAACTTCGTGAAGGGCGGCTGGTCGGGGCAGGACGTGTTCAGCAGCGCGGCCATCCCCGGCATGTTCGCGGCGATCCCGTTCGCGATCTGGTTCTTCCTCGCGATCGAGGGCGTGGCGATGGCGGCCGAGGAGGCCAAGGACCCGAAACGCTCGATCCCGATCGCCTACATCGCCGGCATCCTGACGCTGCTGGTGCTGGCCGCCGGCGTGATGCTGTTCGCCGGCGCCGCAGGCGACTGGAGCAAGCTCGCCAACATCAACGATCCGCTGCCGCAGGCCATGAAGATGATCGTCGGCGAGTCTAGCGGCTGGTTGCACATGCTGGTGTGGCTGGGGCTGTTCGGGTTGATCGCCTCCTTCCACGGCATCATCCTCGGCTACTCGCGGCAGATCTTCGCGCTCTCTCGCGCCGGCTACTTGCCGGAACTGCTGGGCAAGGTGCATCCGCGCTTCCACACGCCGCACATCGCCATCATCGCCGGCGGCGTGGTGGGCATCCTCGCGATCTTCAGCGACGAGTGGTTCTCGTTCGGCGGCCAGACGCTCACGGCCAACATCGTGACGATGAGCGTGTTCGGCGCGATCGTGATGTACATCGTCAGCATGGCGAGCCTCTTCAAGCTGCGCCGCACCGAGCCGTCGCTGGCGCGGCCGTTCCGCGCGCCCCTCTTCCCCTGGTTCCCCGGCTTCGCGCTGCTGGCCGCGGTGGTCTGCCTCTTCACGATGGTCTACTACAACCTGCTGATCGCGGTGCTGTTCGTCGTGCTCGGCGCGCTCGGCTACGGCTACTTCATGCTGACGCACAAGCGTCGCGAGCGGGTGCTCGCTGCGGCATGATGGCGACATGAGTTTTGCGCACGCTGTCGGCCTGCGGCGCTACGTCTTTGCCGACCTGCGCACGCTGATGGCCCGGGCCTCGCCCGCGCGCTCCGGCGACGAACTCGCCGGGGTCGCGGCGCGCAGCAGCGAGGAGCGCGCCGCGGCGCAGATGGCGCTCGCGGCGCTGCCGCTCAAGACCTTCCTGAGCGAAGCGCTCGTGCCCTACGAGGACGACGAGGTCACGCGCCTCATCATCGACGGGCACGACGCCGGCGCGTTCGCACCGGTGGCGCACCTGACGGTGGGCGACCTGCGCGACTGGCTGCTGTGCGACGCCGTCGACGGCGAGGTGCTGGCGGCCGTCAGCCGCGGCCTGATGCCGGAGATGGCCGCCGCGGTGAGCAAGATCATGCGCAACCAGGACCTGATCCTGGTCGCGCGCAAGTGCCGCGTGAAGACGCGCTTTCGCGGCACGATCGGCCTGCCCGGACGCCTGTCGACGCGGCTGCAGCCCAACCATCCCACCGACGACGCCGCCGGCATCGCCGCCAGCGTGCTCGACGGCCTGCTCTACGGCAGCGGCGACGCGGTGATCGGCATCAACCCGGCGACCGACAACGTGGCCCAGGTCACGCGGCTGCTGCAGATGCTCGACGCGGTGATCCAGCGCTACGAGATCCCCACGCAGAGTTGCGTGCTGACCCACGTCACCAACACGCTGCAGTGCATCGAGCGCGGTGCGCCGGTCGATCTGGTGTTCCAGTCGATCGGCGGCACCGAGGCCACCAACCGCAGCTTCGGCATCGACCTGGCATTGCTCGCCGAGGCCCGCGCCGCGGCGCTCGCGCTGCAGCGCGGCGCCATGTTCGACGACGGCCGGCGCGGCACCCACGTGATGTACTTCGAGACCGGCCAGGGCAGCGCGCTGTCGGCTCAGGCGCACCACGACTGCGACCAGCAGACGATCGAGGCACGCGCCTACGCGGTGGCGCGGCATTACGAGCCGCTGCTGGTCAACAGCGTGGTCGGCTTCATCGGCCCGGAGTACCTGTACGACGGCAAGCAGATCATCCGCGCCGGGCTCGAGGACCACTTCTGCGCCAAGCTGCTGGGCCTGCCGATGGGTTGCGACATCTGCTACACCAACCACGCCGAGGCCGACCAGAACGACATGGACGTGCTGCTGACGCTGCTCGGCGTCGCAGGCTGCAGCTTCATCATGGGCATCCCGGGCTCCGACGACGTGATGCTCAACTACCAGACCACCTCGTTCCACGACGCGCTCTACGCCCGCCGCGTGCTGGGGCTCAAACCCGCGCCGGAGTTCGAACGCTGGCTGGAGGCCATGCAGATCACGCAGCCCGGCGCGCCCGACCGGCTGGCCGAGCTGATGCCGCCGGCATTCGGCCGCCTGCTGGAGCGCCGTACATGAGCACGAAGGCACTCCGATGAGCGATGCCGTCACCGCCAACCCCTGGAGCGTGCTGCGACGCCATACGCCCGCGCGCATCGGGCTCGGGCGCAGCGGCATCAGCCAGCCGACCGCACCGCAGCTCGCCTTCCAGCTCGCGCACGCGCAGGCGCGCGATGCCGTGCACCGGGCGCTCGATCACGCCGCCGTCGACGCGGCGATCCGCGCGCTGGGCCTGCCGACGCTGGCGCTGCACAGCGCCGCCGCCGATCGCCACATCTACCTGCAGCGCCCCGATCTCGGACGCCGGCTCGATGAGACATCGATCGCGCAGCTGGCCTCGCACACGGCCGACGAGCGCGCCGATATCGCGCTGGTGGTGGCCGACGGCCTGTCGGCGCTGGCGATCGAGCGCCACGCAGCCCCCTTCATCGCGGAGCTGCGCCGCGTGCTGACGCGGGACTGGCGCTGGGCCCCGGTCGCGATCGTGCGGCAGGGGCGCGTGGCCATCGGCGACCCGATCGGCGAGGCGCTCGGGGCCAGGCTCGCCGTCGTACTGATCGGCGAGCGGCCGGGCCTCAGCTCGCCCGACAGCATGGGCATCTACGTCACCTGGTCGCCGCGGACCGGGCGGCTCGATGCCGAGCGCAACTGCATCTCCAACGTGAGGCCCGAAGGGCTGCCGCCGGCGGCGGCGGCCGGGCGCCTCGCCTGGCTGCTGGGCGAGGCGCGCGCGCGCCGGCTCACCGGCGTCGAGCTGAAGGACGACAGCGTGCCCGCCATCGCGGCCGCCGAGCCCGCGACGAACTTCCTGCTCGGCACGCCCTGACCGGCCGCATGGCGGGCGAAGCCTGCGCCACCGAACCGCCGGCGCAGGGCGCGACGACCGGCCGCGCGGCTTACTTCAGCGTGGCCGCCAGGTTGTCCAGCCCGGCCCGGTAGATACCGGAGACGACCTTCTTCGCGTCGGCGTCCGGCGTGCCTTCCTTCGCCTTGAAGCTGGACGTCCAGACCACGGTGGAGCCGCCCTTCGCCTTCGCGACCTTGAGGGTCGAGACGTAGCCCGTGACCGGCAGCGGCGAATCCGTGATGCGGTACTTGTAGCTCATCGACGAGCTGCTGTAGGACAGCAGTTCCTCGGTGATCTTGGCGCCGTCCTTCGTGGTCAGCACGCGCACCGTGCCCTTGGCGTTGCCCTTGCCCTTGGTGATCTCGGTGCTCGCGACGGCCGGATGCCAGCCCTGCCAGCCATCGAAGTCCTTGATCGTGTCGAAGGCCTTGGCCGGGGCGACGGGCAGGTCGACCTTCTCGGTGACCGACAGGGTCTTGCCGGCGGCCAGGGCGCCGCCGGTGGCGAAGGCCAGCGCGAGAAGAATGCCGAGCGAACGATTGCCTGCTGCTGTCATGTTGTCTCCAGTGTGTTTGACGGAACGCACGAACGCCGGGCATCGGCAGACGCACGGCGGGGGGCGCCTGCGCGCATCGGCAACCGCCGTGCAGGCCTCCCGTCCAATGCTATGCCCGGCGGGCAATTCCGTGTCTTCGCCGGCTCCGGGCATCTTGCCCGCCGCGTTCGCCATCGGCGTCGTGTCAGCCGGTCAGGGCGATCCGTGCCGGAGAGTCCATCCTTGCCGTGCGCCGACCGCGACCGGTAATATCGACCATCGATTTCGGCTCTGCGGCGGCGGCGGCGGCCATCGCAGCGAACGCGGCTTCATCCGCGCGGGAGGCCTGACAGCGCCGCACGAGGAGCGAACATGTCTTTGCGCATCAACGATCTGGCCCCCGATTTCAAGGCCCAGACGACCCAGGGGCCGATCGACTTCCACCAGTGGATCGGCGACAGCTGGGCGATCCTGTTCTCCCACCCGAAGGATTTCACGCCGGTGTGCACCACCGAGCTGGGCTACATGGCGGGCATCGAACCCGAGTTCACGCGCCGCAACGCCAAGCTCATCGGCCTGAGCATCGACTCCGTCGACCAGCACGCGCGCTGGAGCGACGACATCGAGCAGACCCAGGGACACCGGCCGCGCTACCCGATGATCGGCGACACCGATCTCGCCGTGGCCAAGCTCTACAACATGCTCCCGGCCGACGAGCCGGGCAGCTCCGAAGGCCGCACCGCCGCCACCAACGCGACCGTGCGCACGGTGTTCGTCATCGGTCCGGACAAGCGCATCAAGCTGATGCTCAGCTACCCCATGACCACGGGCCGCAACTTCGACGAGGTCCTGCGGGTGCTCGATTCGATGCAGCTGACCGCCAAGCACAAGGTGGCAACACCGGCCAACTGGAAGCCGGGCGACGACGTGATCATCGCCGGCTCGGTGTCCGACGACGACGCGAAGAAGCTGTTCCCCGACGGCTGGCAGGCGCCCCGACCCTATCTGCGCATCGTGCGGCAGCCCCGCTAAGGCCGCGGCTCCGACCGCCGCGCGTCGGCGGCGGGTGCCGCCCGGGCGCCTCCGTGGCGGTGGGCACGGCGTTCGCTACACTGAAACGCGATGGCTTTCACCCCCACGCCGGCGCTCGTCACGGCCCTTTGCGCCGTCGATCCGGTGCCGGATGCGACCGGGCAAGCGCCGTCGTCATGAGCCCGCCCGCCCTGCTCCTGGTGGCCGCGGGCGTCGGTGGTCTGCTCTGCACGCCCGCTGTCGCCGAGGATTCGCGCGCCGACCGGCCGCTGAGCTTCGAGGCCGGGGCCGGCGTGGCCCGCCTGCCCGACTACAGCGGCAGCGGCACCTCGAGCGCACGTGCCCGGATCTGGGTCGACGCCGACTACCGGACCGAGCGTTTCGGCACCGTCTCGCTCGACAGCGGCTCCCTGACACTCCCTCCCGCGCTGCGCTGGGCCTTCATCGACGACCAGCGCGCCGGCATGAGCGTGCTGCTCGGCTACCGCTCCGGGCGTGGCAGCAGCAGGCCGAGCTTCGGCAGCACGGCGGACGGCAGCGAGCGCCTGCAGGGGCTGCCCGACGTGCCCGGCGCCGTCGATGCCGGCGTCGAGGGGCATGTCGCGGTGTTCGGCGTGCCGGTGTTCGCGCAACTGCGATCCGCGCTGCGCGGCCCGCAAGGCAGCACCCTCAACGTCGGCATCTATGCGCCGCTGCAGCTCACCACCGATGTCGAGCTGACGCTGCTGCCGACGCTGACCTGGAACAACGCGCGCCAGGCCCGGGCCTTCTACGGCGTCGAGGCCGCAGGTGCTGCAGCGAGCGGCTACGCCGAGTTCAGACCCGGCGCGAGCTGGCAGAACGCTGCCGTGGAGATTGCACTGGACTGGCGCCTCGCGTCCCACTGGCACCTGCTCGCGTCCGTCGCCTGGCTGCGCCTGATGGGCGACGCCGCCCGCAGCCCGCTGGTGCAGGAAAAGCAGCAGAACACGGCCCTCGTCGGACTCGCGTGGAAGTACTGATTTCCCGCGCTGCGCCGACGGGCAAATCGTCAGGAAAGCCGGGCTTTGCAGCATGGCGCGTGGCATACGATCCTGCGCTGCACCCGGACCGAGGGTGGCACTTGCACTCGGTGATCTCCCGTTGAAGGCTGAACAAATGACTGTCGATCTGCTCGCCGACGAGGCGAAGTACTGCTCCTTTGGTGACACCGTCCACTATGTCGACCCGCCCAAGATTTTCGAGCGCTGCGAAGGCAGCTACATGTTCGACGCGCAGGGCATCCCTTATCTCGATCTGCAGATGTGGTACTCGGCGGTCAATTTCGGTTACGCGAATCCGCGCTTCAACAATGCGCTGAAGCGGCAGCTCGACATCCTGCCGCAGGTCGCCAGCCAGTACCTGCATCCGACCAAGATCGAGCTCGCCAAGCTCATCGCGCAAGACGCCGAACGCAAGTTCGGCCTGCCCGGGCGGGTGCACTTCAATGTCGGCGGCTCGCAGTCGATCGAGGACTCCCTCAAGCTGGTCCGCAATGCGTCGAACGGCAAGAGCCTGATGTTCGCGTTCGAGGGCGGCTACCACGGGCGCACGCTCGGCGCTTCGGCCATCACCTCGAGCTACCGCTACCGGCGCCGCTTCGGCCACTTCAGTGACCGCGCGCAGTTCATCCCCTTCCCCTACCCCTTCCGTCGCCCGCCGGGCATGACGGCCGAGGAGTACGGCGAACACTGCGTGGCGGAGTTCGCGCGCCTGTTCGAGACCGAATACCACGGTGTCTGGGACCCCAAGGTCGGCCAGTCGGAGTACGCGGCCTTCTACGCCGAGGCGATCCAGGGAACCGGCGGCTACGTGATACCGCCGCGCAACTTCTTCATCGGCCTCAAGAAGGTGCTGGACGAGCACGGCATCCTGTTCGTTGCCGACGAGATCCAGATGGGCTTCTACCGCACCGGCAAGCTGTGGGCGATCGAGCACTTCGGCGTCAAGCCCGATATCGTCGTGTTCGGCAAGTCGCTGACCAACGGGCTCAATCCGCTGGCCGGGCTCTGGGCCCGCGAGGAGCTGATCAACCCGACGATCTTCCCGCCGGGATCGACGCATTCGTCGTTCGCCTCCAATCCGCTCGGCACCGCCCTGGGCCTGGAGACGATGAAGATGCTGGCCGAGGGCGGCTACGAAGCCAGCGTGGCCGAGAAAGGCGCCTATTTCCTGGAGGGCCTCAAAGACTTGCAGCGCCGGCACAAGGAGGTGGCGGACGTCGACGGCCTCGGCCTGGCGCTGCGGGCCGAGATCTGCACCGGCGACGGTTTCACGCCGAACAAGGCCTTGCTGGACCGCATGGTCGACATCGGCCTGAGCGGCACGCTCGAGCACCAGGGTCGCCAGATGGGCCTGGTGCTCGATGTCGGGGGCTACTACAAGAACGTCATCACCTTCGCGCCGTCGCTGCACATCACGCACGCGGAAATCGATCAGGCGATGGTGCTGCTCGACCAGTTGCTGCTGCGCGCCAAGAAAGCCGGCTGATACGGCATTGCATTCGAACGCATCCGAATTGAAGCTAGGGCCAGGGCTGGTGGCGGTGTTCGGAGTCTTGTGCAGAAAGCTGAAGTCAAACGTCAGCGGGGGCGCTGCGCCGGGTCGCTGTGTTGCGTTCATGTCCCCCGGTCCGGGCTGACGCCCGGTCCTCCTCCTTTACTTCACTCCACACAGCAACCCACCGCAGCGCTGGCCACCACCGCGGCCTTCGCGGACGTGAATACCGTCGCATGCGGCGGTGGTGAGAGCTGGCGAGGGCGTCGGGTGATTTGATACGGGCGAACGCGACCTGGTATGAGCCGACGCGGCTCAGCCGGGCTGCAGCGCGCCGGACGGCAGAGCGGCTGCCGCGCCGGCTGCCGGCGGGTCGGCCTGCATCGACACGGCGGCGACGCGCTTCATGAAGGCCGCGGTGCGCTCGATCACGACCGCGCGCTCGCGGTCGATCGTCACCATGTGGTAGCTGTCGTGCAACAGCACCAGCTCGACGGGTCCGCGCACGCGCTCGACGATGAGATGGGCGTTCTTGACGCTCGCCACGTCGTCTTCGCTCGCATGAATCACCAGGCAAGGGGCCGTCACGTGGGGCAACTGCCGCTGGACGACGGCCGACAACGCATACATGTCGGCCAGCGAGTGCCACGGATTGCCGCGCAGGCCGGCCAGCGTGCTGTCGCCGCTGCTCATGAGCGAGACCACGACCTCGCGCAGCCGCTCGTCACGGATGCCGTAGGGTGGTTGCTCCATGAAGCAGCGATGGCGCCCGATGCGCAGCGGGCGCGCCAGCGGCAGCAGGCGCGACAGCAGGCGCGAGCTCCAGGGGATGCTCCAACCGTCGTAGCGGAAACTCGCGCCGTAGACGATCACCCCATCGACGGCCTGCGGCCGCTCGGCGGCGAGCTTGAGCGCCAGGATCCCGCCCATCGACAGGCCGGCCACGAACAGGTGGTCGACCCGCTCGCGCAGCTTGTCCGCGGCTTCGCAGACGCTGCGGTACCAATCGGGCCAGCGCGTGTTCAGCAAGTCCTCTTCGCTGCCGCAATGGCCGGCGAGCTGCATCGCGGAGACGGTGAAGCCCGCGCGGTGGAGACCCACCGCGACCGAGCGCATTTCGTTGGGCGTACCGGTCAGCCCGTGGATCAGCAGGATGCCCGTGCGGCCCGCGTCGAGCTGGAAAGCGATGTCCTTGATCACGCCAGCCCACCGTCGACGCGGGTCATCTGACTGCGGCTCCTGCTGCCGAGCTGGATCAAGGTCGAAAGCGCCTCTTCGAAATCCCTGATCGGCTTGTGCTCGATGCCGTTGCTTGCGCAGTACTCGATCAGGCTGTCCTTGGCGAGCACGAAATCGACGCGGTGCGCCACGCAGAAGTCGGACGCGCCGTCGCCGATGTAGAGGACCCGCGCGTCCTGGCGACGCTGTTGCGCCAGCGCGCACTTGCAGTTGCCGCTGGCGCGGCGGCAGTCGGCGTGGGCGTTCGGAAACTCCAGACGCCAGGCTCGTTCGCCGACCTGCAGCAGCCGATTCGCGACCACGGCAACGCCGTCGATGGCGTGGTGCGCGAGAACGCTGCGGATGACGTGATCCAGGCCGTCGCTGACGATGCTCAGGGGCATGCCGAGCGCTCGCGCGATCTCGACGAAGCGCACGAACGCCGGATCGATCTCGATCTCCAGGAGCGCGGCGTCGAGCTCGGCGCGGCTCATGTCGAGCAGTTCGATCTGCCCGGCCATGCACTCGCGCGAGCCGATCTCGCCCCGCAGCCAGCCGGCTTCGAGCGCTGCCCAGCCCGGACGCCCGAAGGCGCTCAGCAGCGCATCGGTCACGTCGGTCGTGCTGATCGTGCCGTCGAAATCACACAGGATCTTCCAGTCGAGGGGAGCGCGATGGCGTGCAGGTGAAGCAGGGGAATTGACGGCAGACACGTTCATCCTTGAATCTCGATCCGGGCAGGCGCTGCGATCGGAGCGCCGCCCCGCAACCGCCTGGGGCGTGGCGCCGGTTCGCCGGGCTCACAGTGCACGAACCACCAGCGAGACATTGCAGCCGCCGAACGCAAACGAGTTCGACAGCACCGCATCGGCGCCCGAAGGCCATGCGGCGGCACCGGGCAAGGCCAGCCGCGCGCCCGCGATGGGCTGCTCGGTGTGCCACTGCGGCGGGATCTCGCGGTGCTGCAGCGCCAGCACGCCGGCGACCAACTCGAGCGCCCCCGATGCGCCCATGGTGTGGCCGTGCAGCGCCTTGGTCGAACTGGTCCACGGCACGGCACCGCCGAACACCTCCTGCAACGACGCCACCTCGACCGGATCGCCGGTGGCGGTGGCGGTGCCATGCGCATTGACATAGCCGATGGCATCGGGCCGCAGCCCGCCGTCGCCGAGCGCGGCCTGCATCGCGCGCACCTGACCGCCGAGGTCGGGCTTGGAGAGATGCTGCGCATCGGCATTGACGCCGTAGCCCACCAGCTCGGCCAGCGGCCGGGCGCCCCTGCGGCGGGCGTGCTGTTCGGTCTCCAACACCAGCGCTGCCGCCGCTTCGCCAAGCACCAGCCCGGCTCGCCGGGCGTCGAAGGGCTTGCAGGCGTGCGCGACCTCGCCGTCGGGTGGGGCCAGCACGCCGAGCGCCTGCCAGGCACGCACCCAGCCCGGATAGAGGATCGCGTCGGCACCGCCCGCGACGAGCAGATCGGCGCGCCCGGCGCGCAGCGCGAACAAGGCCTCGCCGATCGCCTGACCGGCCGAAGCACAGGCATTCGAGAAGGCGAGCAGCGGTCCGCGCAGCGCGTGCTCGATGGAGATCTGCCCCGCCGCGGCATTGACCATGCTCATCACGACCGTCAGCGGCGGTATGCGCGGCGCGGCCGCGCCGTAGTATTCGCGATAGGCCGATTCGGTGGAGCCGGCCCCCCCTGCCCCGGTGCCCCAATACACCCCGCTGCGCTCGGGCACCCGGCCCTCGGGCGACGATTCGGCCTGCCGCAAGGCTTGCCCGACGGCCAGCAGCGAGAGCTGGGTCACACGGTCGGTGCGGTTGGCAAGCAGCTTCGACGGCATCTCCGCCGGATCGAGGTCTGCCGCCGCTGCGGCATAGGGCTGCAGCCCACGGCCCGCATCGCCCTCGAAGCGGCCCACCCCCGAGCGCCCGCCCATCAAGGAACGCCAGAAGGCATCCAGCCCGTTGCCGACGGCGCTGCGCACGCCCATGCCGGTGATGAACACCCGCTCCACGTCACGTTCCCGGCATCGACGCGGCGGGCTTCTTCCTGAGTTCGGCGTCGACCTTGTCGGCAAAGTCGGCCAGGGTCAGATTCGGGGCGAGCTGCTGCATCTCGATCACCACATGGAAGTGGTCTTCGACCTTGAAGATGAAATCCGCCAGCGAGAGCGAATCGACCCCCAACTCGGTCAGGGGTGTCGTCGGATCGAGCGCGTTGACATCGACGTCCAGTTCACGTTCGGCGAGTGTGCGCAGAGCTTCTAGCGTTGTCATTTGAAGAGGCCTATTCAAGGATAACCCAACGGCGGCGGCAGTTTGCCAGACCGAGCACCACGCATCGCTCACACTCTATCGCTCTGTCATTATGGTTGGCTGTCGTCTGTCACGAGCCTGTCGCGGAGGAGGGAAACCACGGGTCGGATCGGGTGGGCCTTTCGAAGTTTTCGAGGCCCACTGCACAGCGGTGCCCGTTGCCGGCCTTCGACGAATGCGCGAGACATGGCGTCGCCGATAATCGGCGCCGTCGCCGAAGGGGCCGCAACTCGCGCCACCGGCAGGCAGATCGAAAGGCATGCATTTGAATGGGCCAATCAAGGTGCGGCGGGCTCGTCCGTCGTCGCCGCCATGACCGTGCCGAAGGCCTCGTTCAGTGCACCCCACGCCGCGAACAGCCGGCGGCTGCTCGTCGCCGGGCTGGTGCTCGCCATCGCGCTCGACACCGCCGGCCAGCTGCTGTGGAAGCTGGCCGCGACACGCCTGCCGGCGAGCCTGTCGCCGACCGTGCTGCTCGATGCCGTCGTGCACGACCCGCTGCCCCTGCTCGTGCTCGGCGTGTTCCTGGTCCAGCTCGTCAACTGGCTGCTCGTGCTCGAACGCGCGGACCTCAGCTATGCCCAGCCGCTCACCTCGCTGAGCTATGTGTCGGTCTGCCTGCTCTCGGTTGGGCTGTTCGGCGAACGGCTCGACGCCGCCAAGCTGGCCGGTGTGCTGCTGGTGCTGATCGGGGTGGCGCTGGTTTGCGCCGGCCCGCCGAGTCGCGAGGGTCGGACGTGAGCTCGGCGGGACCGCACGAAGTGCGCAGGGTGCACCCGTGAGCACGACACTGCTCGGCATGCTGCTGGTGCTGGTTTGTGCCGGTGTCGAGGCGCTGGCCCAGATCTGCCTGAAGCTGTCGACGCAGCAGCCGCGGCGGCGCCCGCCGTGGATCGCCGGGGGCGTTGCGCTGTTCGCGGTCGAGGCAGTGCTCTACACCGCGGCGCTGCAGCGGCTCGACGTGAGCATCGCCTACCCGCTCGGCGCCCTGAGCTTCGTGGCGGCGGCGCTGGGCTCGGCCTGGCTGCTCGGAGAATCGCTGCCGCTCGCGCGTTGGCTGGGCATCATGTCCATCGTGGCCGGCTGTGCCTTGCTGGCCTCCCGGGGATGAGCGACCTGCCGCTGGAGGCCGTCTGGGTCGCGCGCGCCGACGAGGTGCCGCCCTCGCTGTGGGCGCAGTGCTTTGCGCCGCCGCTCGAGGGCTGCTGGTGGTATCGCGCGCTCGAGCGCAGCGGCCTGGAGGATCAGTTCAGCTTTCGCTACCTGCTGCTGCGGCAGGGCGGCTCGGTGGTTGCCATGGCGCCCACCTTCGTGATGGACGTGCCCATGCGGCTGGTCGTGCCGCCCGCGCTCCTGCCCTGGGTGGACGCACTCGGCCACGTGCTCCCCTGGCTGCGCGCGCAGCGCACGCTGTTCGTCGGCTCGCCCTGCACGGACGAGGGCCACATCGGCCTGCTGCCGGGGGTCGACAGCGCCCTGGCGCTGCGCCGCATCGATGCCGCCCTGCGCGGCGAGATGCGCCGCACCGGCGCCGCCTTGCGGGTATGGAAGGACTTCCCGGTCGACTGCGACGCGGCGCTCGGGGCGCTGGCGCGCGAGTCCGGGCTGTTCCGGCTGGTCAGTTTTCCCGGCACGGTGGTCGACCTGCCGGCGGGCGGGAAGGACAAGTACCTGCAGTCGCTGCGCACGAAGCAGCGCCACCTGTTCAAGAAGAAGCTGCGCCGCAGTGAAGAGCAGGTGGCGCTCGACGTCGAGTTGCTGCGCCAGCCCGATGCCGCGACCCTGGACGCCCTGTTCGCGCTGTTCTGGCAGACCTACGAGAAGGCGACGACGCGCTTCGAGCGCCTGAACCGGCGCTTCTTCGAGCTCGTCGCCGCCGAGCCGGCGGCGAGCTTCATCGTCCTGCGCGAACACGCCACCGGGGACGCGGTGGCCTTCATGCTGTGCTTCGAGTTCGCCGGCCGGTTCATCAACAAGTTCATCGGCATCGACTACCGACGGCCGCGCGAGTGGCTGCTGTATTTCCGCCTGTGGGACGCCGCCGTGGACCGCGCCGTGACCATCGGCGCGCGCGCCCTCCAGAGCGGGCAGACCGGCTACGGCCCCAAGATCGACCTGGGCCACCGGCTGGTTCCGCTCACCAACTACTGCGCCCACCGCAATCCGCTGGTGCACCGGCTCTACGCCGCCGTGGCGCGTGGCGTCGACTGGTCCACCCTCGATCCGGCACTCGCCGCGGCCCTGGCGGCGCATCCGGAATTGCGCCGGGCCGACTGAGCGCGGGCGAAACTTTGGCCTGCACGCTGCGGTGTCGGCCGCGCCGGAGCGTCGACGACAAGGCTCACGGCGCTGCGGCCCCTTGGCGCCCGAGCATCGCGAACAGCGCCGCACAGGCCGCCAGCGCCCACACGATCACCGCGCCGGACGGCAGGTCGAACAGCGCCGACAGCGCGAGCCCGAGCGCATAACCCAGCACCCCGATGCCGTAGGCGGCACCATGGCGTCGCGGCCCGCGCAGCGCACGGGTGCCGAGCGCCGGGATGATGAGGCTGGAGAACACCAGGTACACCCCCACCACCTGCACCGACGCCGTGACCGCGAGCGCAAAGGCACTATAGAAGCCGAAGCGTCCCAGGCGCTCGACCCAGCCCAGCCACAGCGCGCTCAGCAGCAGCGCGGAGACCCCGGCCAGCCACAGCAGCTGCGTCGTGTTGACCCACAGGATCTGGCCGACCAGCAGGTCCTTCAGGTGCTCGCCGCCATGCGGGTTGCCGGCCAGCAGCAGGATGCCGGCACAGGCCGCGAGGATGAACATCACGCCGATCAGCGCCTCCTGCTGCTGCGGCGCGCGCCGCTCGGTCCAGGTCAGCAGCAGCGCACCGAGCAGGGCCGCGCACACCGCGGCCGCCTGCACCGCGACGCCGCCTTCGGACAGGCCCAACGCGTCGGCGGCGATCACGCCCAGCCCGGCGATCTGCGCGATCGCGAGGTCGATGAAGACGATGCCGCGGTCCAGCACCTGCGTGCCCAGCGGCACGTGGGTCGCGAGCACCAGCAGCCCGGCGACGAGCGCCGGGCCGAGAATGCCCCAGTCGAGCGCGCTCCAGTTCATTGCCTGGCTCCGGCGGCGAGCAGGCGGGCCAGCGTGTCGTCGAACAGGCCGAACAAGTCCTTCGCCCCGTCGGTGCCGCCGACGGTGAAGGGCAGCTTCACCACCGGGATGCCGGCGTTCTTGCTGAGCCACTCCGAGGGGCGCGGGTCCTGGTAGGCCGAATACAGCACCATGCGCGCCGGCGCGCCTTTCAGCGTGGCGAGCACCGCCTGCAGGTGCGACGCCGTGGGTTCGACGCCGGGCTTGGGTTCGAGCACCGCGACCTCCTTCAGGCCGAGCCAGTCGTACAGGTAGACGAAGGCCTTGTGCTGCGACACCACCGCAGCGCCCTTCAGCGGCGCGGCCTGCGCGGTCCAGCGTGCCACCGCCTGCTGCCAGCGCTGCGAGAAGTCGGCCAGCCGGCGCGCGTACTCGCCGGCATGCGGCGGATCGACCTGCTGCAGCCGCGCGCCCAGCGCCGCGGCCACCTGGGCGATGTTGCGCGGATCGGTCTGGATGTGCGGGTTGCCGGCCGCGTGCACGTCGCCCTGCGCGCGGTCGAGCTGGCCCGGCACGTCGAGCTTGCGCACGACATCGGCGGCCGCGAAGTTGCCCGGCTGGCCGGTCTGCAGCTTCGCGTTGCCCGACTGCTGCAGCAGCACCGGCAGCCAGCCGATCTCGAGCTCGGCACCGGTGCAGACGACCAGGTCGGCGTTGCGCGCGCGGGCGATCAGGCTCGGCTTGGCCTGGATCTGGTGTGGGTCCTGCAGGGCACTGGTGGCCACCGACACGTCGACCAGGTCGCCGCCGAGCTCCTGGGCCAGCGCGCCCCACTCGGGCTCGCAGGCGAGGACGCGCAGCGCGGCATGGGCCGGCGCGGCGAGCAGCAGCAACGGCGCGGCCAGCAGGGCCAGCAAGGTGTTTCGATTCATCATGGGGTGTGCTCCGGGGTGGAGAAGCTTGAATCAGTAGCTGTGCGCACCATGCGCGCCCAGGCTCATCTGGTACTGGAGGAATACCTGCTTGTCGCTGACGCCCTCGCGCGAGCGGTCCTGCGCCAGCTGCAGGCGCACGCGCGAGAACTCGCTCGGGCTGAAGTCGAGCATCAGCGAGTTCTTTCGGGGGTGGAAACCGGTGCTGGCGAACGACGCCGAGTTCAGCCCGTAGTCGGGTGTGCCGGGGTCCAGCCGCTCGGTGCGCAGGCCGACACGCCAGCTCGGCATGAACTGGTAGACGCCCTGCACGTACCAGCCCGACTGCACGACCCGGTAGAGCCCGGTGCTGTCGGCATTGCCCACGTCGTAGACCAGGCTGCCGCTGCGCGTGCTGCGCAGGTATTCACCCTGCAGCTTGAAGCTGGTGCGCGTGGCGTTGCCGTTGGGCGCCCACTTCCAGACCGCATCGGCGACCCACACGCGCGTGCTGCCGCTGAAGGCGTTGGTCACCGTCTGGCCGGCGGCGTTGGTCGCGACGAGGCTCTGGTCGCTGGCCTTCGCGTTCAGAATCGACAGGCCCGCGCGCCAGCTGTGGCTGACGCCTACGTCGCCGCCGGTGTGGGCGGTGAGCGCCGTCATCCCGGCGCCGTTGCGGGCGCTGTCGCTGCCGGGGAAGCTGCGGCCGCGGCCGATCTCGGCGCCCAGCTCGACGTACTGGTCGATCGGCGCGAGCCAGGCCAGCTGCACCCCGTCATCGCCGTACTGCGTGCCGAGCAAGGCCTGGTAGGCGAGCGGGTTGTCGACGAAGTCCCAGGTGTGGGCATGCTGCGGGTTGAGATAGCCCACACCGGAGAAGAAGCGTCCGGCCTTCAGCGACAGGCCGTTGCCGAGCGAGGTGGTCTGGATGTAGGCCTCCTCGACCGAGACGGTGTCGTCCGGGTGCAGCGCAATGTTGGCTGCGCCGCGCAGCCAGGGGTCGATGCTGGCGGCGAAGCCGAGTTCCGACTCGGCGAGGCTGAGCCCGCGCGTGCCGGGGCCGGCCTCGGCACCGGTGGGCAGCTGGAAGCCGGTGATCGCGTAGGACGCCGGGTCCTGCGACGTGCGGGTGTACAGGCCCGAGAGGATCAGCGACATCGACGGGTTGAAGGCATTGGCGCCTCCCGGCGCGGTGGCCGCAACGGCCGGCGGTGCGGCCGGCTCGGGCGCCTGCAACGGCGGTGCACCCGCCTGCGCTGCGGCCGAGGCCGGGACCGAAGCCGTGGAGGGCGACGCAGCGGCGGCGGCTTCGGCCGCCTCCAGCCGCTGTTCGAGCGACTGAAGGCGGGCCTCGTAGGCGGCGCGCATCGCGTCGATCTCCTGCCGCAGGGCACGGATGTCGGAAGGCGTGTCGGCCAGCGCGCTCAATGGCGCGGCCAAGGCGAGCACGAGGCCCGCCGGCAAAAGCTTGTGCATGGAATCTCGCTCCGGGCAAGGACGTCGAACGGCGCCCACCCGCAGCTGGCCGCGAGGCGGGCACCAGGGGCAACGATCAGTGCGAACCGGAGGGAGGCGCGCGGCTGCGATAGGCCGGTGTGAGGAACGCGAACCAGACGTGGCTGACCACCGCCCGGGGCAGTGCATGGCCCAAGGCCAGGGGCAGTGCGAGCGGCGCCCCGCCGGGCAGCACACCGCCGCCCACCGTGGCCGCAGCCAGGCACAGCTGGCAATAGCCCTCGTGCGGGGCCTGCTGGTCGCCGTGTTGAGCGGCCGCAGCCCGAGCCACATGCGACAAGCCGTGGCTCACGGCCGCGGACTGCATCACCGGCAGCAGGAGCGCCAGCCAGAGCAGCCACGCGAGACCGCGCGGCAAGGGAGGGCGAAGCAGGGTCGGACGCATGGTGGAGGCATTGATCTTACGTCGCGTCGCGTTGACGCGGCGGTGAGGAGCGCTGCTCGCTTGTCCCTCTCGCCCTATCGCTTTGGACCTTGCTGCCTGAGAAGAGGCATAGACTGATGCCGTCATCTCGACACGCAAGGCCGCGGGGTCTTCACCAGCCAACAGAGGCCCATCAGCGCCTCGTGCGCTGCCGCAGCATGACCACAGCCCGCTATCGGTTCAGCCGTAGGCGGGCTGTTCGCTTGTGTGAAGGGCAACGCACCCCGTGAATGCGTCGTGGTGTGCCCTCGCTCGGATCCGGCTGCAAAGTGCAACGGCGAATGCCCGGCTACGAAAAAGCCCCGGTAGCACTGGGCTAGCGGGGCTTTCTGCGGCGTTTGGCGAACTATGCCGAACATATCTCTGGCGGAGTCGGAGGGATTCGAACCCTCGATGCAAGTTTTAGCTCACATACTCCCTTAGCAGGGGAGCACCTTCGGCCTCTCGGTCACGACTCCAGTCCGGGGTGGATTATGCCGCAGGCGGTGCGCCGTTCGCGTCCAGATCGAAGGCCTTGTGCAGCGCGCGCACCGCGAGTTCCATGTACTTCTCGTCGATCACGACGCTGGTCTTGATCTCGGAGGTGGAGATCATCTGGATGTTGATGCCCTCCTCCGACAGCACGCGGAACATGCGGCTGGCCACGCCCACGTGGCTGCGCATGCCGATGCCGACGATGCTGACCTTGCAGATCTTCGGGTCGCCCAGCACCTGCGCGGCGTTGATCACCGGCTGCACCGAGCCCTTCAGCAACTCCATCGTGCGCGCGTAGTCGTTGCGGTGCACGGTGAACGAGAAGTCGGTTCGGCCGTCGTGCGAGACATTCTGGATGATCACATCGACGTCAATGTTCGCCTCGGCCACCGGCCCCAGGATCTGGAAGGCGATGCCCGGCTTGTCGGGCACGCCCATCACGGTGATCTTCGCCTCGTCGCGGTTGAAGGCGATGCCCGACACGACAGCTTGTTCCATGTTCTCGTCTTCCTCAAAGGTGATCAGGGTGCCGGACTTCGCTTCCTCGTCGAGCGGGATGTCCCAGGGCGTGAAGCTCGACAGCACGCGCAGCGGCACGCGGTACTTGCCTGCGAACTCAACCGAGCGGATCTGCAGCACCTTGGAGCCCAGGCTTGCCATCTCGAGCATTTCCTCGAAGCTGATCGCCAGCAGCCGCCGCGCCTCGGGCACGACGCGCGGGTCGGTGGTGTAGACGCCGTCGACGTCGGTGTAGATCAGGCACTCGGCCGCCTTCATGGCCGCCGCCACCGCCACCGCCGACGTGTCCGAGCCGCCGCGGCCGAGCGTGGTGACGTGGCCCTCGCCGTCGATGCCCTGGAAGCCGGTGATCACCACCACCTTGCCGGCCGCGAGGTCGGCGCGCACGCGCGCGTCGTCGATGCTTTCGATGCGCGCCTTGGTGTAAGCGCTGTCGGTGCGCACCGGCACCTGCCAGCCGGTGTAGCTGACGGCTTGCAGGCCCTCGGCCTGCAGCGCGATGGCCAGCAGCCCGACGGACACCTGCTCGCCGGTGGCGGCGATCATGTCGAGTTCGCGCGCCAGCGACGCGGAATGCGCCTCGGGCGACAGCTCCTTGGCCAGCCCGAGCAGGCGGTTGGTCTCGCCGCTCATCGCCGAGGGCACGACCACCATCTGGTGGCCGGCGCGGGCCCATTTGGCGACGCGCTTGGCGACATTGCGGATGCGCTCGGTCGAGCCCATCGACGTGCCGCCGTACTTGTGAACGATCAGTGCCATGAGAGGAAGTCGCGGCGGGAAAGTCGGTAGGCGGGGTGCCCTGCGCCGCGAACCGGGCATTTTAGCCGGCCGGCGCCCTGTCCTCGCTGCTGCTGCCTGCGCCGTCAGCCCGGGGACAAGGGCTCCCACGCGAGCCGCAGCTGCGGCTCGCCGCGCGGCGCGAGCGCCCTGGCGTCGATGCCCAGCCCCGGCACGAACACCAGCCGCCCGTCGCTGTACAGCAGTGGCCCGCCGCGCGCCCAAGCCGGCACGGCGGCGGCCTGGTACTGCTTCTTGAGGCTGCGCGCCGGCCGGCCGGGCTCGCCCTGGAACTGCTCGCCGCCGCTGCGCGGCAGCAGGGTCAGGCCGCGCAGCTGGGCGAGCGCAACGCCGCCTTCGCGCACCCGCTCGGCCACCAGCATGCCGCCCCAGCCGACCAGCCGGTAGCGCCCGCCCCGGCGGACCGAGAGCGTGGTCTCGCGCGGGGCCCCGGCCGGCAGCGGTGCCGGCGTCACCACGAAACGCAGCTCGCCCCGGTAGCGCCGCAGCTCGCCGCTGCGCAGCGGCCAGCGCGCCGGGGCCGCGCGGCCAAGCTCGACCATCAGGCGGTCGAGCTCGGCCGCGCCGACGCCGTTGGCACCGGCCCGCCGCAGCCACAGCCGCAAGACCTGCACGGCACGGTGCGGCGCCAGCTGCTGCCACGGCGCGAGATGCAGGACGCCGCCTTCCACACACCCGGCGAGATCCAGCGCCGCGAGATCGGCGACACAGGCGCTGGCCTGCTGCGCCCAGCGGGCGGCATCGGCCAGCGTGCTCTCGGCCTGCGCAAAGGCCGCCTGCAACGCCGGCCACACCTGCAGGCGCAAGCGGTTGCGCGCGAAGCGCGGGGCGGCGTTGCTGTCGTCCTCGACATGCGTCAGGCGGTGGCGCTGCACATAGGCCTCGATGGCCTCGCGCGGCTGCGCGAGCCAGGGGCGCGCCCAGGTGATGCCGTCGCGCTCGACCACGGCCGGCATGCCGGCCAGCCCGGCCACGCCGGCACCGCGCAGCGCCTGCAGCAACAGGGTCTCGGCCTGGTCGCGGCGGTGGTGGGCCAGCAGCACCAGGTCGGCCCCTTGCTGCAAGGCCAGCCGCCGCAGCGCGGCGTAGCGCGCCGTGCGCGCAACGGCCTCGATGCTGTCGCCGGGTGCCGGCGTCAGCTGCAGACGGATCGCATGGAAAACGACCGGCAGCCCACGCCGCGCCCAGCGCCGGCACTGCGCTTCGCAGCGTGCCAGCCAGTCGTCGGCGAAGGCGCTGAGGCCGTGGTGCACGTGCAGCGCGTGCACCACGATACCCGTGCCGTGGGCGGCGACGAGGGTCGCGTGCAGCAGCGCGGTCGAGTCGCGTCCGCCGCTGTAGGCCACGGCGAGGGCGCGCGAACTCGCCTTCGGGGCGCTGGCGGGCGGCCTAGCGCTCCTTGGTGTCGGTGAAGCGGCCGTAGCTCTTGAGCCGCTCATAGCGCTGGTTCAGCAGCTCGCGGGGCTTCAGGTCGGCGACCTGGCGCAGTGCGTCGCCCAGCGCGCGCTTGAGGTAGACCGCCATCTGCGCCGGGTCGCGGTGCGCGCCCCCGACCGGCTCGCTGACGATCTTGTCGATCAGGCCCAGCGCCTTGAGGCGGTGCGCCGTGATGCCCATCGCCTCGGCCGCATCGGCCGCGCGCTCCGCGGTCTTCCACAGGATGGACGCGCAACCCTCGGGCGAGATCACGGAGTAGACCGAGTACTGCAGCATCAGCACCTGATCGCCCACGCCGATGGCGAGCGCGCCGCCGGACCCTCCTTCGCCGATGATGGTGGCGATGATGGGCACCTCGAGTTGGGCCATCGCGAAGATGTTGTGACCGATGGCTTCGGACTGGCCGCGCTCCTCGGCGCCGATGCCCGGGTAGGCCCCCGGGGTGTCGACGAAGGTGAACAGCGGCAGGCCGAACTTCTGCGCCAGCGTCATCAGGCGCAAGGCCTTGCGGTAGCCCTCGGGCCGGCTCATGCCGAAGTTGCGCAGCGCGCGCTCCTTGGTGTCACGGCCTTTCTGGTGGCCCAGCACCATGCAGGCCTGGCCGTTGAAGCGCGCGAGGCCGCCGATGATGCTCTGATCGTCGGCGAAGGCGCGGTCGCCGTGCAGCTCCTGGAAGTCGGTGAAGACGTGGTTCACGTAGTCGAGCGTGTAGGGCCGCTGCGGATGGCGCGCGATCTGCGTCACCTGCCACGGCGTGAGGCTCGAGTAGATGTCCTTGGTGAGCTGCAGGCTCTTCTTCGAGAGGCGGTCGATCTCCTCGGAGATGTCGACCGCCGACTCGCTCTGCACGTAGCGCAGCTCGTCGATCTTGGTTTCGAGGTCGGCGATCGGCTGCTCGAACTCGAGGAAATGTTTCTTGCTCATCCCAAACGATCCTTTCTCGGGAAAGGTGGGCGCATTGTCGCGGAATTCTTCGCTGCCGGAATGCTCCGCTGCTTCAGTACGCTACCCGCGGGTTCAGGCTGCGCCACAGGTACCAGGTGGCGACCGAGCGGTACGGCGCCCAGGCATCGCCGACTTCGCGCGCCTCGTTGCGCGATACCGGCTCGCCGCTGAAGTAATGCTGGCTGATGCCCTTGAGCAGCCCGAGGTCGTCGAGCGGCAGTACGTTCGGTCGCATCAGGTGGAAGATCAGGAACATCTCGGCCGTCCAACGGCCGATGCCGCGGATGGCCACCAATTCGTCGATGATGGACTCATCGTCCATCGTGGTCCAGTCCCTGACGTGCACCGTGCCGGCATCGAAGTGCCCGGCGAGATCGCGCAGGTACTCGATCTTGCGCGCCGACAGGCCAGCGCCGCGCAATGCACCGCCCTCGGCCGCCAGCACGGCGGCCGGACGCACGTGCACCGGGGAGCCACTCTCGAGCAGCGCGGCGAAGCGCTCCCACACCGCCTGCGCCGCCGCCACCGAGATCTGCTGACCGACGATGGAGCGCGCCAGCGTCGTGAACGCGTCTCCGCGGCTCTGCAGCCTGGCCTCGCCGAGCTGCGGAATCAGCTTGCGCATCACGCGGTCGCGCTTTGCAAGGTGCTTGCAGGCGTCGTCCCAGTAGTCGGGCGTGACGAGGCCGGGGCCGCGGGGCGACATGGTGCGTGCGCTGGTGGGTGGGGAAGGCTCAGGCCTTCACCCAGGTGGTGCCGGCCGGCGTGTCTTTCAGCACGATGCCCTGCGCCGCGAGCGTGTCGCGGATGCGGTCGGACTCGGCGAAATTGCGGGCCGCCTTGGCCGTGGCGCGCGCCGCGATCTGCGCGTCGATGTACGCCTCGTCGACACCGCTGCCGCCCTGCAGGTACTGGGCGGCCCGCTGCTGCAGCAGGCCCAGCGTGCCGGCCAGCGCGCGCAGCAGGCCGGCGCTGTGGGTCGAGCGGCTGCGGTTCACCTCGCCGGCCAGGTCGAACAGCACGGCCACGGCGATCGGCGTGTTGAAGTCGTCGTCCATCGCCGCCTTGAAGCGCGCCGCGTGCGGGTCGGTCCAGTCGATCTCGAACGGCGCCGCCGCCGCGCCCTCGAGCGCCGTGTAGAGACGGCGCAAGCCGCCGCGCGCATCGTCGAGCCCGGCGTCGCTGAAATTGAAGGGGCTGCGGTAGTGCACCCGCAGCATGAAGAAGCGCACCGTCTCGCCGTCGTAGCGCTCGAGCACGTCGCGGATGGTGAAGAAGTTGCCCAGCGACTTGGACATCTTCTCGTTGTCGACGTTGAGGAAGCCGTTGTGCATCCAGACGTTGACGAACGAGGTGCCGGTGCCGAGATGGAAGGCGCCATCGCTCTGCGCGATCTCGTTCTCGTGGTGCGGGAACTGCAGGTCCATGCCGCCGCCATGGATGTCGAAGTGCTCGCCGAGCAGCGCGTGCGCCATCGCCGAGCACTCGATGTGCCAGCCCGGCCGGCCGGCGCCGAACGGCGCGTCGTACTTCGCGTCGGCCGGCTCCTCGGGCTTGGCGGCCTTCCACAGCACGAAGTCCAGCGGATCGTCCTTGCCTTCGAGCACGGCCACGCGCTCGCCGGCGCGCAGCGCATCGATCGACTTGCCGGACAGCCGCCCGTAGCCGGGGAACTTGCGCACCGAGAAGTTCACGTCGCCGCCGGAGGCGCGGTAGGCCAGGCCGTTGCGCTCGAGCAGCTCGATCAGGCCGACCATCGCGCCGACGTATTCGGTCGCGCGGGGCTCGTGCGTCGGCGGCTCGATGCCGAGCGCACCGATGTCCTGGTGCATCGCCGCGGCCATCTCGTCGGTGAGCTGCCGGATCGCGATGCCGCGCTCCACGGCGCGCTTGATGATCTTGTCATCGATGTCGGTGATGTTGCGCACGTAGGTGACGCGGTAGCCCGACACCTTGAGCCAGCGCTGCACCACGTCGAAGGCCATCATCATGCGCGCGTGGCCGACATGGCAGAGGTCGTAGATCGTCATGCCGCACACGTACATGCGCACGCGACCGGGTTCGATCGGCATGAACGCTTCGGTCGAGCGGGTGAGGGTGTTGTGGATGCGCAGGCTCATCGGAACGGATCGATCGGGCCCGCTACGTGCTGGCCTCATGCCGACGATCGAAGCGCCGCAGTATAGCGATCACCCCCGTGCCGGCGGCATGGCTTTCGATCGGTGGACAATACGCGCCGGCGCGGGTTCCGGACCCGCCTTTTCCATTCGGGAGACCACGCATGATTTCGAGAACCTGGGCCACCGCCACGCTGCTGGCGGCCGCGCTCGCCGCCCCACTCGGTGCGGCCGCGCAGAAGGTCAGACTCGGCACGAGCGAAGGCGACATCGTGCTGCAGCTCGACCACGACAAGGCGCCCAAGACCGTCGACAACTTCATCGCCTACGTCAAGAGTGGCCACTACAACGGCACCGTCTTCCACCGCGTGATCGACGGCTTCATGATCCAGGGCGGCGGCTTCGACAAGGACATGAAGGAGAAGAAGACGGGCGCGCCGATCGCGCTGGAGAACCGCGGCGGCCTGCGCAACGAGCGCGGCACGGTCGCGATGGCGCGCACCTCGGACCCGAACTCGGCCACGGCGCAGTTCTTCATCAACCTGGGCAACAACGCCTTCCTCGACCCGGCGAACGCGCCCGACGGCAATGGCTACGCGGTGTTCGGCAAGGTCGTCGAGGGCATGGCCGTCGTCGACCGGATCAAGGGCATGCCCACCACCACCAAGGGTCCCCACCAGAACGTGCCGGCGACGCCGGTGCTCATCAGACAAGCCACGCTGGAGCCATGACATGACCAAGACCATCGAACTGCACACCAACCACGGCGTGATCCGCGCCGAACTCGACGAGGCGAAGGCGCCGAACACCGTCGCCAACTTCCTGGGCTACGTGAAGGCCGGCCACTACGACGGCACGGTGTTTCACCGCGTCATCAAGGGCTTCATGCTGCAGTGCGGCGGCTTCGAGCCGGGGCTGAAGCAGAAGGCCACGCAGGCGCCGATCGCCAACGAAGCCAACAACGGGCTGAAGAACGACAAGTACACGCTGGCGATGGCGCGCACCAACGCGCCGCACTCGGCCACGGCGCAGTTCTTCATCAACGCGACCGACAATGACTTCCTGAACTTCAAGTCGGAGAGCCCGCAGGGCTGGGGCTATGCCGTGTTCGGCAAGGTGGTGACCGGCACCGAAGTGGTCGATGCGATCGAACGCGTCAAGACCGGCCGCCAGGGCGGCCATGACGACGTGCCGCTCGAGGACATCGTCATCACGCGCGCGGTCGAGATCGCCTGAAGCCTGCCGAGGCGATGGCGATGCCGCAGTCCGCTGCGCCGCTGCCGCACTTCGGGGCGTTCGAGGCACCCGCCGGGTGGCGCGCGATCGACTTCATCTCCGACCTGCACCTGCAGCCCAGCCACCCGCGCACCTTCGAAGCGTTCGCGCAGCACCTGCGCCACACGCCCGCGGACGCGGTGTTCATCCTCGGTGACCTGTTCGAGGTGTGGGTCGGCGACGACGCGCGACACGAAGGCTTCGAGCACCGGGTCGTCGAGGTGTTGAAGGACGCGGCCGGCCGGCGCAGCCTGGCCTTCATGGCGGGCAACCGCGACTTCCTGGTCGGCGCGGCGCTGCTGCAGGAATGCGGCGTGACGGCCCTGCCCGACCCGACCGTGCTGCGCGCCTTCGGTGAACAGATCTTGTTGACGCACGGCGATGCGCTGTGCCTCGAGGATGTCGAATACCAGCGCTTCCGGGCGGTCGTGCGCACCGAACAGGCCCGCAGCGACTTCCTGGCGCGGCCACTGGCCGAGCGCCGCGCGCTGGCGGCCCACATCCGCGCGGCGAGCCTGCAGCACCAGCAGCGCGACGGCCGGCCCGAGACCTGGGCCGATCTCGATGCCGGCGCCACGGTGCAGTGGATGCGCGCAGCCGGCACGCCGCTGCTCGTGCACGGACACACCCACCGGCCGGCCACACAGGAGCTGGCGCCCGGCTTCACGCGGCACGTGCTGAGCGACTGGGAGCTCGACGATGGCGGCAGCCCGGTGCGCGCCGGCGTGCTGCGGTTCAGCGCCCACGGTCTGCAGCGGATGGCGCCGTCCTGCGGCCCCGCCCTCGACTCCACACCGTGATCGCGCGCTGGTGGCGCCGCCAGCGCGAGGCCCGCACGCTGCGCACGCGCGCCATTCCTGCCGGCCTGTGGCAGCTGACGCTGCAGCGCTATCCCTTTCTCGCGGCGCTGGACGGCGCCGGGGGGGAACGCCTGCATTCGATGGCAACGCTTTTCCTCGCGCGCAAGGAGTTCACCACGGTCGGCGGCCTGGCGCTGAGCGACGAGATCGCGGTGGCGATCGCCGCCCAGGCCTGCCTGCCGGTGCTCGAGCTCGGCCTGGCGGCCTACGACGGCTTCGTCGGCATCGTGGTGCATCCCGACGAGGTGGTCGCGCAGCGCGAACACACCGACGAGCACGGCGTGGTGCACCGCTACGAGGAAGTGCTGACGGGCGAGGCCATGGAGGGTGGGCCGGTGATGCTGTCGTGGCGCGACGTGGCCGAGGCCGGCGTCACCGCCGAGCGCGGCTACAACGTCGTGATCCACGAGTTCGTGCACGTGCTCGACATGGCCGACGGGCTGGCCGATGGCGTGCCGCCGCTGCCCGACCGCAAGGCGCGCGCCCACTGGCTGCAGGTGCTGGAAGCCGCCTACCAGCGCCTGTGCCAGGCACTCGACGCCGGCCGCGAGCCCTTCCTCGACCCCTATGGTGCCGAGGCGATCGAGGAGTTCTTTCCGGTGGCCGCCGAGGCCTTCTTCGTCGCGCCGCACGAACTGCGCGAGGAGCACCCGGCGCTGTACGAGTTGTTCTGCGGCTATTTCCGGCAGGACCCGGCCGCCCGCGCCTGACGCCGGTCGCAAAAAACAAACGGGGAGCCGAAGCTCCCCGTATGCCGCAGCGGCGTGAACCCCGTCAGTCGGCGGTTGCCGGCTCGGCCTTGGGCTTGTCGCTCTTCTTCCACGGCGTGATGTCGAGCACCGGCTGACCGTCGGCATCGATGTCGACCGACAGGCGCCCGCCATCGACCAGCTGACCGAACAGCAGCTCGTCGGCGAGGGCCCGACGGATGGTGTCCTGGATGAGCCGCTGCATCGGCCGCGCGCCCATCAGCGGATCGAAGCCCTTCTTCGCCAGGTGCTTGCGCAACGCGTCGCTGAAGGTCACGTCGACCTTCTTCTCGGCCAGCTGGCTCTCGAGCTGCAGCAGGAACTTGTCGACCACCCGCAGGATGATCTCCTCGTCCAGCGCCTTGAAGCTCACGATCGCGTCGAGCCGGTTGCGGAACTCCGGCGTGAACAGGCGCTTGATGTCGGCCATCTCGTCGCCCGCCTCGCGCGAGTTCGTGAAGCCGATGGTCGACTTGTTCATCGTCTCGGCGCCCGCGTTGGTGGTCATGATGATGATCACGTTGCGGAAGTCGGCCTTGCGCCCGTTGTTGTCGGTCAACGTACCGTGGTCCATGACCTGCAGCAGCACGTTGAAGACATCCGGGTGCGCCTTCTCGATCTCGTCGAGCAGCAGCACGCAGTGCGGTTTCTTCGTGATCGCCTCGGTCAGCAGGCCGCCCTGGTCGAAACCGACATAGCCCGGCGGCGCGCCGATCAGGCGGCTCACCGTGTGGCGCTCCATGTACTCGGACATGTCGAAGCGCACCAGCTCGATGCCGAGGATGAAGGCCAGCTGCTTCGCCGCCTCGGTCTTGCCGACGCCGGTGGGGCCGCTGAACAGGAAGGAGCCGATCGGCTTGTCCGGCTTGCCCAGGCCCGAGCGCGCCATCTTGATGGCCGACGCCAGCGCTTCGAGCGCCGGGTCCTGGCCGAACACCACGCTCTTGAGGTCGCGGTCGAGGTTCTTCAGCTTGCCGCGGTCGTCGTTGCTGACGCTCTGCGGCGGAATGCGCGCGATCTTCGCGACGATGTCCTCGACCTCGGCGCGGGTGATGGTCTTCTTCTGCTTGCTCTTGGGCAGGATGCGCTGCGCTGCGCCGGCCTCGTCGATCACGTCGATCGCCTTGTCGGGCAGGTGGCGGTCGTTGATGAACTTGGCCGACAGCTCGGCCGCGGCCTGCAGGGCACCGAGCGCGTACTTCACGCTGTGGTGCTCCTCGAAGCGCGACTTCAGGCCCTTGAGGATCTCGATCGTCTGCTCCACCGACGGCTCGACCACGTCGACCTTCTGGAAGCGCCTCGAGAGCGCCGCGTCCTTCTCGAAGATGCCGCGGTACTCGGTGAAGGTGGTCGCGCCGATGCACTTGAGCTGGCCCGAGCCGAGCGCCGGCTTCAGCAGGTTGCTTGCATCCAGCGTGCCACCCGATGCCGCACCGGCACCGATCAGGGTGTGGATCTCGTCGATGAACAACACCGCGTGCGGCTGGTCCTTGAGCGCCTTCAGCACACCTTTCAGCCGCTGCTCGAAGTCGCCGCGGTACTTGGTGCCGGCCAGCAGCGCGCCCATGTCCAGCGAGTACACGGTGGCGTCGGCCAGGATCTCGGGCACGTCGTTCTCCGTGATGCGCCAAGCCAGGCCCTCGGCGATCGCGGTCTTGCCGACACCCGCCTCGCCGACCAGCAATGGGTTGTTCTTGCGCCGGCGGCACAGCACCTGGATCACGCGCTCGACCTCGTGCTCGCGACCGATCAGCGGATCGATCTTGCCGTCGCGCGCGAGCTGGTTGAGGTTCTGCGTGAACTGATCCAGCGGTGAGCCCTTGCCCTCGCCGGCCTCTTCCTTCTCGCCTTCACCGCTGCTGCCCTCGCTGCCCTTCGCGGGCTCGGGCGGTTCGGACTTCTTGATGCCGTGGGCGATGAAGTTCACCACGTCCAGACGGGTGACGCCCTGCTGGTGCAGGTAGTAGACCGCGTGCGAGTCCTTCTCGCCGAAGATCGCGACCAGCACGTTCGCACCGGTCACTTCCTTCTTGCCGGAGCCGGTGGACTGCACGTGCATGATCGCGCGCTGGATCACGCGCTGGAATCCCAGCGTCGGCTGCGTGTCGACCTCGTCGGAGCCACCCACGGTCGGCGTGTTCTCCTTGATGAACTGCGTCAGGCTCTTGCGCAGGTCGTCGACGTTGGCCGAGCAGGCGCGCAGCACCTCCGCCGCAGAGGGGTTGTCGAGCAAGGCGAGCAGCAGGTGCTCGACGGTGATGAATTCGTGACGCTGCTGGCGCGCTTCGACGAACGCCATGTGCAGGCTGACTTCCAGTTCTTGCGCAATCATGCGGCCTCCATAGTGCATTGCAACGGGTGCCCCGACCGCTTCGCGGCAGCGAGCACCGACTCGACCTTGGTCGAGGCGACATCTTTCGTGTAGACGCCGCACACGCCCCGACCCTCATGGTGGATTCTGAGCATGATTTGCGTCGCCGTCTCGAGATCCCGCAAGAAGAATTCCTGCAGGACCATCACGACGAACTCCATCGGCGTGTAGTCGTCGTTGAGCAGCACCACCTGGTACATCCGGGGCGGCTCGACGCGTGCCGTCTGCCTCTCGACGACGACCGCGCCCTGCCCGTCGTCCGGCTTCGCAGCCGGCGGCTTCGGGGTCGGTGACAGAGGTTTGTCGTCAGGCATGGAAATGATTCTATCGAGAGGACGCGGGCGACTCTCATGCGGGTCAATATGACACCACAGAGACTGAAGACAAGTCCCCTTGCGCAGGTCGGCGCCCATTCTTTGTCGATCCCCGTTCCTCCGTCACGGCCGGCGCTGTCTTGACAGCCCCCCTAGCGCTGCTCAAAATCGATCGTCCAGGTTGGGGGCGGTCCATGGTCAATGGCACGGTCAAGTGGTTCAACGATGCCAAGGGTTTCGGCTTCATCGAGCCCGAAGGTGGTGGAGAAGACGTGTTTGCGCACTTTTCGGCCATTCTGATGGACGGCTTCCGGACCCTGAAACAGGGTGCACGGGTCAGCTTCGATCTGGTCGATGGCCCGAAGGGCAAGCTGGCGCACAACATCGCGCCGCTGGATGGTTCGGTTGCCGTCCTGGTGGCCGCGCAGCCAGCCACCGCCGAACGCTGAACCCGTCGGGCGAAGCGCCGGCCGACCCCGGGGCGAGCGGCTTCCCCGATGCCGGCGGTCCGCGCCGCAGCCTCCCGCGCTGCACCGGTCGAATCGAAATCAAGCATTTCCGTGCACCGCGGAGGAGCCCTTCGCACCGCTGCGGTTCAGCCCGGGCGCCGATGGCCGCTGCGGAGATGCGCCGCCTCCTGGAGTTCGGCCAGCAAGTCTCCGGACAGGGCATCGAGCGGACTCTCCGACACCTCCAGCCCCTGCCGCAGATCGAATGAGGACGCCAGCCAGTTGCTTGCCTGCGCCGCCTCCGTGCCGCCGTCCCGGGGATCGATTGCGGCGTGCTCGGCCTCCTGCACCGGGACCGGAGCCGGGGTCGAGCGGTGTTTGGGCCTGAAGAATGCCATTCGTCTCTCCTTCCATCGCGGTGCCACTTGTGGGCGTCCCCACTGCGTAAGCATTGCAGATGCCAGCCTTCCGGGTGCCCCCTGCACCGAGGGGCAAGGCGTGCGAACGGCGCCGGGGTGTGACTTGCGGCCGCCGGTCTCCCCGAGGCGGGCCGACCCGGTCGCAGGTCGAGGGCGAATGGAGGCGCGGCCGACGAGGCGACGGTGAGCGCTCGGGTCTCGTCCTTCGGCCGGTGCAGTTGGAGCCCGGCCGCTTCCCCCGGCTTGACGTGGACGCTGCCGCCGCGACCGGCGAGCGGCGTCACGGGCAGGCACACTGCGCCCCATGGACACGCTTTCCTCGCTGCAGTCGCTCGGCCTCGAGCTGCCCGGCCCGGCCTACCTCTTCGGCGCCATCGTGTTCGGCCTGATCGGCCTCGCCGCTTTCCGCAGCGGCCGCAAGAGCGGGCACCGCACGAGGCTCTGGTTGGGCGTCGCGCTGATGGCCTATCCGTACGCCGTCTCGGCCACCTGGCTGCTCTACATCGTGGGTCTGGCGCTTTGCGCCGGGATCTACTTCGACCGCAGCTGACCCGCCGCGGCACCCGCGCCCTAGCGGAACACGCTCACGGCCTCGACCAGCCGCTGGGCCTGCTGCTGCAGGCTCAGCGACGCTGCAGCGCTCTGCTCGACCAGCGCCGCGTTCTGCTGCGTGATCTGATCGAGGTGACCGATGGCGGTACCGACCTGAGCGATGCCGCTGCTCTGCTCATTGGTGGCCGAGCTGATCTCGCCGATGAGGTCCGACACGCGCCGCACCTGCGCCACGATGTCGTCCATCGTCTTGCCGGCATCGTCGACGAGCTTGGCGCCCGTTTCCACCTTCTCGACGCTGGCGCCGATCAGCATCTTGATTTCCTTGGCCGCTTCGGCGCTGCGCTGGGCCAGGCTGCGCACCTCGCTGGCAACCACGGCAAATCCCCGGCCTTGTTCGCCGGCACGGGCCGCTTCCACCGCCGCGTTGAGCGCCAGGATGTTCGTCTGGAAGGCCAGCCCGTCAATGACGCCGATGATGTCGGCAATCTTCTTCGAGCTGCTGGTGATATCGCCCATGGTCGAGACCACGTCCGCCACCGCACTGCCGCCGCGCGTCGCGGCTGCGCTGGCGGAGCTGGAGAGCTGGTTCGCCTGCATCGCGGTGTCGGCATTGTTCTTCACTGTCGCGGTCATCTGCTCCATCGACGAGGCGGTTTCCTGAACGCTCGACGCTGCCTGCTCGGTGCGCGAGCTGAGGTCGTGATTGCCCTGGGCGATCTCGGTCACGGCCGTTTGCACCGTCATCACCTGCTGGCTCACGTCATCGATGAGCCAGCGAAACATCAGGCCGAGCTGACTGATCGTTCGCAGCGTCATACCGATCTCGTCGACCCGGTTCATGTGGACGGCCTTCTGGCTTTCGCCGGAGGCCACACGCAGCGCCTGCTGCAGCAGTTGCTCGAGCGGACGCGAGATCTGCGATTCCAGCCACCACGCCGCCAGCAGCGACAGCGCGGCGGCAACCGCGGAAAAAGTGCCGAGCGCAGCGCCCGTCAGGCCGAGCGCCCAGGCGCCGGCGACCATCGCCGGCGCCAGCGTCAGCAGCGTCAGGCGCAGACGCCAGCGGACCGACATCGTCTGCAACGCCGAGGTCCAGCCGGCCAGTCCGGTGCGCAGGATCAGCCCCTTGTGGAACTTGCGGTTGCCGGCCTTGCCTTCGCGGAAGTCGCGGTACAGGGCTTCGGTGGCAGCGATCTCCTCGCGCGAGGCCTTGGTTCGCACCGACATGTAGCCCGCGGGCTGGCCGTTGCGGACCACCGGTGTCGCGTTCGCGCGCACCCAGTAGTGGTCGCCGTTCTTGCGACGGTTCTTCACCAGCGCGGTCCAGGGCTCGCCACCCTTGAGCGTGTTCCACATGTCGGCGAACGCTTCCTTGGGCATGTCGGGATGGCGCACCAGATTGTGCGGCTGCCCTTGCACCTCCTCCCGACTGAAGCCGCTGACGTCGATGAAGGCGGCGTTGGCGTAGGTGACGTGGCTCTGGGTGTCGGTGGTCGACATCAGCGTCGCGTCGTCGGGGAATTCGTACCCGCGCTGGGTCACGGGCTGGTTGTCGCGCATGGTCGGGACTTTCTTCGAGAGTTTGTTCCGGCAGGCACAGCGCACTGCCTGGGGATATGGTCTGCCGAAAAATAAAGGGTAAACCCTTGGAATAGCGACCGTTTCCAGCCGCACATCCGCCGGCCGGCCGCGGGCGTCGAACGATCCCATGGCTGCAGCCGGACCGGCGTTGGCCGCCGGCGGGAATTCCACGCGGCGGATGACAGTCACATAATCAGCGTCATCGCTCCGAAGGAGACTGCAATGGCAGCCGAAGCAAACGCGTCTTCCATCGCGTCGTCCGCACGCATCGACCTGCTGCGTGACGTCGATGTTGCCTACTGGTGCAGGGTGCTGGATGTCGATCACACCCAGCTGCGACGGGCGGTCCAGCAGGTGGGGCCGCGGGCCGAGTCGGTGGTGCGCTACCTGCGGCGTCTGACGCCGGCCCCGGCGCCGGAATACGATGCGCCGGGCGGTTGACCCCGCCCGCCGCCCATCGAATACCCCCGCTCAGATCATGAAGGGGGATGCGTCAGGAAGCAGGCTCAGGGTTTGGTGCTGTAGTTGACCGGCACCCAGACGTAGCCTTTGCCGTCGGCGCGCAGCCGGCCGATGCCGGGAAACGCCACATGCGCGAGGGCGACGTAGTAGCCCTCCCTGGCCGCTTCGGCAAAAGCCTTGCGGCGCTGTGGCAACGCGAGCTTGGAGTCGACGTCGAACTTGATGACGACCGACGGGTCGGGAAACTGCACCGCGGCCACGTGCATCAGGTCACCCCAGACGACGAGCTTCTGAGCCTTGCTCTCGATGATGTAGAACGTGTGGCCCGGCGTGTGGCCGGGTGCGGCAAGCGCACGCACGCCGGGCGCCAGCTCCGTACTGCCTGAGAAAGGCTGCAGGCGGCCGGCGTCCCGATAGGGTTTGACGGCCTCCATCGCGCGCACGAAGAAGCCTTTCGTCTCGTCGGGCGCCTTGGCCATCTGTTCGTTGCTGAGCCAGTAATCGGCCTCACGCTGGTCGAAGCGAACCGTCGCGTTCGGGAACGCCGCCTCGCCCTGTGCGAGCAGGCCACCGACGTGATCGGGATGCAGGTGGGTGATACAGACCTCGTCGATCTGCTCGGGCTGGTAGCCGGCTGCTTTCAGATGGCCCAGCAGCTTGCCCAGCGTCGGGCCGAACAGGCCCGCGGCGCCCGTGTCGATGAGGATCAACCGGGACCCGGTATTGATCAGGTAGGCATTGACCGAGGTCTCGACCGGCACGCCGAGATAGGCGCGTTGCAACGCGCGCTGCACCTGGCCTGGTTTGGCGCCGCTCAGCAGCTTGTCGACGGGCAAGTCCACGGTGCCGTCGGACAAGGCGGTCACCTCGAAATCGCCCAGCATCATCCGGTAGTAGCCGGGCGCCTGGGTCTTCTGCTGCGGCGCGGCAGCATGGCCCGCGCTGACCAGGCCGCCGGCGGCCAGCGCAAAGACAAGACAGAGAGCGGCAATTCTTCGTGGCATCGTGCTTCCCCATGATCCGGTACCGACCAGGCAGAGTGTGCAGCTTCGGGGCGTTGCGCGAAGCCCCGCCGGGTCCAAACCCCCAACCGCACCAAGGAACAACAGAGCTGCCACAACAGCCTCCCGACATGCTCAGGCGATAAGCTGAGAACAGCGGGGCGGTCGGTTGCCTTTGCGTCAGCCCCGGGCTCGGCTTTCCCTCTTCAAGGAGCACACCATGGGTTTCGATCTCGGCAGCCTGCTGTCCCAGTTCGTCGGCGCAGGCACGGCCGCCAACGCGCCCGACCACTTTGCGCAGGTCGCGCAGAACGCCCCGCCCGACCTGTTGAGCCAGGGGCTGGCGGCCATGTTCCATTCCGACCAGACGCCCCCCTTTGCGCAGATGGCAGCGCAGTTGTTCGGCCAGTCCAATCCCAGCCAGCAGGCCGGCATGCTCAATCAGCTCCTGAGCAGCATGGGGCCGGCCGTGCTGGCCTCGCTGGCGAGCGGCGCCGGTGGCGGCGCGCTGAGCGGCCTCCTCGGTCAGTTGACGCAGGGCGGCGGCGCGCCGGCCGCCATCACGCCGGAACAGGCGTCCAGGCTCACGCCCGAACAGGTCCGGCAAATTGCCGACCATGCCGAACAGCACAGCCCGGGGATCATCGACAAGATGAGCGGCTTCTACGCCGAGCATCCCGGGCTGATCAAGACCCTGGGCAGCGCCGCGCTCACGATCGCCCTGGCCAAGATGGCGCAGAACCATCGGGGTTGAGCCCTGTCGGCGCGCCAGGATTCCTCACCCCCCACTGGAAAAAGAACGATGAAATTCGCTGTCGCTTCCCTCGCGCTGGCCGCCGGCCTCGTTGCGTCGATCTCCGCCCTGGCACAGGCACCTGCGGCGGCACAGGCCGGCTCGACCGGCCTGTGCAAGGATGGCTCCTACACCTCCCACGACACGAAGAAGGGCGCCTGCTCCGGCCACAAGGGAGTGAAAGACTGGTACGGCGGCGCACCAGCCTCCGCTACCGCCCCGGCCCCAGCCACCGCGCCTGTCGCAACGGCAGCTGCGAGCAAACCGCTCGCCCCTGCAGCCGCCCCCACGAAGACCGCGGCCGCTCCGGCGGCTGGCGGCGGTCCGGGCCAGGTCTGGGTCAACAGCGGCACGAAGGTCTATCACTGCCCGGGCGCCAAGTACTACGGCAAGACCAAGCAGGGCGAGTACATGACCGAAGCGGCGGCCAAGGCCGCCGGAAACCACGCCAACCACGGTAAAGCCTGTTCCTGATCCGCGTCGCGGGAACCGCGCAGACCGATCGGGACCTGGAGCCTGCGAGTCAGCGCAGGTTTGTCGACGACGGCAGACCATTTGATCAACCGGCGACGATGGGCAACAAGAAGCCCCAGGCAAATCAATGCACTGGGGCTGTTCAGACGGCTACCGGCGACTGCCGGCAACTACATCACATATGGTCGCAAATCGGGCTGCAACCCGCGCCAGACAACGCTTCCGAGATCCCGGCCTGATCCGAATCCTCCACTTTTCCCTCTATTCGGACGGGATGTAGTGAGAAACACCTGGTTGGCTTCGCTGACCATCGCTTTGTAGGCCCTGCGATCACTCTAGTGTCATGAGTTAAAAGTTCGCAGACAAAATCTCTCGATACTCCCGAGGATGTCGTCGGCGGTCTTGGACCAGACGAACGGTTTTAGGTCGTTGTTATTGACCTTGATGTAGTGCCGGATCGCCTGCTCCAGTTGTCGCGCAGAGCGATGGGTGCCTCGGCGGATGTACTTCTGAGTCAACGTGGCGAACCACCGCTCGACCTGGTTCAGCCACGACGCGGAAGTCGGTGTGAAGTGGACCTGGAAGCGGGGATGCCGGGCGAGCCAGTTCTTGATGCTCGGCGTCTTGTGCGTACCGTAGTCGTCCATCACCAAGTGAATGTCGAGCATGGCCGGTACATTGGCTTCGATGCCGCAAGGACTCCGCTGCACAGGCATTGATGAGGAAACGTTGAGACTTCCGTGATGTATTGAAAAGCTCGCTCGCGTCTACTGGCTGGCATGGCAATCTTCCATCACCCGGTGGCTTCGCGTGAGCCAGCCGACCCACCGCTTGCCAAGTCGCACAAGGCGCCACGCTTGCGTGTCAGTGCGATCATTCCGGCCCGCGACGAGGCCTTGTGCCTTGATGCGATCATTCGCAGCCTGCTGCGGTTGCGCACGCAGGACCAGCAGGTGCTGATCTTTGAGGTGGTAGTCGCCGATAACGGCTCGACCGATGCCACCGGCCAGGTAGCGCGCGATGCTGGTGCCCGAGTGATCGAAGTTCCGCAGCCCGGATACGGCCAGGCCTGCTGGGCCGCGGTGCAGGCGAGCGATGGCGACGTGCTGCTTTTTGTTGATGGTGACGGTGCAGCTGACCCGCAGGACGCCTTCGCGCTGCTCGCTGCCCTCGAAAACAGCGCCGACCTGGTGATTGGCCTTCGGCAGAGTCCGGACGCAGGGGCGATGAGCCCACCGCAGCGGTTTGGCAACGCGCTGGCGTGCGCGCTGATGCGGTGGCTGTGGCGCATGCCGGCCACCGACCTAGGCCCGTACCGTGCCATTCGCCGCGCCACTTTCGATGCGCTCGACATGCAAGACCGCGGCTTCGGCTGGACGGTGGAAATGCAGGTGCGCGCCCACGGCCTCGGGCTGCGGGTGGCCCAACTTCCCGTGCAGTGGCATGCGCGCAGCGCCGGCGCCTCAAAGATCAGCGGCACGCTGCGCGGCGTGCTCGGTGCAGGCATCGGCATCCTCGGAATGATCACCCGCCTTTGGTGGCGCGAACGAACGCGACCACGGCACCCTGTCTCTCATCTCGTCTTATCTCACCCCACAGAAGGAGCTGTTCATGAATCGAAAGAGTTTTAGATCAACTGCATCCGCCGCGTTGCTGGCGCTGACGACTGGCCTTGCCTTGGCCTCAGGCTCTGACAGCGGGGGAGCGGCCGAAACCGGCGACGCCGCCGCCTACAACACCGGCAAGGGCGTCTACTCCGCCAAGCTGGCGTGCAGCGGTTGCCCAATGGCGGGCAAGAGCCTGGACTCCGGTATGGCGCGCGAGCTGTTGAGCAACAGAAAAGGCGTGACGCTCAGCGCCGAGGAATCGCAGGCGCTGGAGGTCTATCTCAAGCGCCGCTTCAAGCTCTGACACGACCTTGGCAACTGGACTCAACATGACAAAACCCCCGATTCGAGCCCTGCTGACCGCGACATTCTTGGCCCTTCCGTTGGTCGCTCTGGCCGAGGGCGCCTCGCCTTGGCTGCCGATCCCTGGCCAGCTTTCGCTGACGCTGAACCAGACCGAGCAAAGCGGCAGCGATGCGTACATCGGTACCACCAAACTGTCTGCGGCCGCGATCACCGGAGGTGCCGCGTCGAAGTTCCAGCGTTCGACCACCAACGTGCGTCTGGGTTACGGCCTGGCCGACGCGGTCTCGCTCGACGCAACGATCGGATACAGCAAAGTCAAAGCCGGTGCCGCTGATAGTGACAGCGGCCTGACCGACTCCGTGATCGGCGTCAGTTGGCGCGTGCTCGATGAATTCGAACAGCCCGCGTTGCCCACCTTGACGCTGCGCGGCGCGGCGATCCTCAAAGGCAACTACGACGGAGCGCGCCTGGCCGCCATTGGCAACGATCAAAATGGCATTGAACTGGCTGTGCTGCTGGGCAAGCAGATCACACCGAGCTTCGCGCTGTGGACCGAAGTGGGTGTGCAGAATCGATCAGGCAGCGTGCCCAATGCAAGGTTCTATGAGGTCGGCGCCCGGTATCGCTTCGCGCCGCAGTGGAGCGCCAGCCTGGGTTATGGCGGCAAAAAGTATGGCGGCAATCTGGACATCGGCGGCCCCGGCTTCTCGCCGGCCCGCTTTCAGGATGTGCGGGCGGAGCGCGAACTCGTCAAGCTCGGGGTGGGCTATGCCTTCGCCAGCAACCAGGGCTTGGCTTTGAACTACGCTAAGGCACTGAGCGGCGGCCGCAACACGGTCAAGGATGATCAGATCATCGGCTTGTCCTACACCTACGGGTTCTGACGAACCCGGCGCCGGGTGGCGTGGCCTCGCGGTCGCGCTGCTCGGCGTGGCCCAGGCCCTCACGCTGGTGGCCGCGAGTGGCGCGCCGCCGGGCGCTCAAATGGCGGCCGTGTTGATCAGCGCCAGCCTGGGTGGTGCAGCCTTGTTGTGGGTTGCTTGCGAGCGGCGTTTCGAGCGCCTGCCGGTGGCCGCCGTACTCGGCTTGGCGCTCGTGCTGCGACTGATTGCAGCGCAGGCTTCACCCCTGCTCGAAGACGACCACTACCGCTACCTGTGGGACGGCATGCGAACCGCCACCACGCTCGACCCCTACCGCCTGCCTCCTGCGGCGTTCTTCGGCCAGGTCGACCTGGCGGCGCACTGGCAAGACATCCTTGGCGGCATCAACAACCCGGACATTCCCACGATCTACGGGCCCGTGTTGCAATGGCTCTTCGCGCTGGCCCACTGGATCTCGCCAGGACGGCTGGGTGCCTTGCAGGCCCTGCTGCTGGTGGCCGACATGGCCGTGTTGTGGGTGCTGATGGGCCAGGGCATGGCAACGCGCTGGCTGCTGGCTTATGCGCTGCATCCTCTGGTGCTGAAGGAGGCGATCGCGAGCGCGCACCCCGACGGTCTGGTGGCATTGGCACTTTTGCTGGTGCTGACCGCCTGGCGGCAGCGCGCAGCCGCGCGGGTCGGCGTGATGCTGGGCTTGGCCGTGGGCACCAAGATTGCCGCGCTGGTGGTTCTGCCTTTGCTGCTGCTGGCCCCGGCGAAGCAGCAAAGCGCTGCGGCTCCGGTGGCCGCCGCTGCGCGATGGGCGTTTCGGCTGGGCTTGGGCTTTTGCGCCACCCTGGCCGTGCTCTATGCCCCGTTCATCCTGAACGGCGGCAGCGACGCTTCTGCGCTGGGCATCTTTGGCAGCCGGTGGCGCTTCAACCCGCTGTTGTATCGCGCGGTCGAAGTACTCGTGCCCGCAGCTGCCGCGCGTACGCTGGCAGCGGCATTGATCGTTGCCGGCATCGCGGTGCTGTGCTGGCAATGGCAACGCCAGGCCCGTTGCGCAGCGGCTTGCGGCAGCACCTGCCCGCTGCCGCCGGTCGACCTGGCCTTGGTGCTGCTCTTGCTGTTTTCGCCCGTCGTCAACCCCTGGTACTGGCTGTGGGCGCTGCCGCTCTCGACCTTCTTCGGACGCGGCTGGGTTGTTGCTGGCAGTGTGATGGCCGCCGTGTCGTACCTCAACAGCACCGTCTTGTTCGAGGCTGGCGTTTGGGCGGCGCACGGCACCGTCGCCGCACCCTACAGCGTGCCCTGGCCGCTCGCAGCGTTTCAAATGGCTGTGCTGTTCGGTGCCTTCGCCGCCGTTCGCGCCCGCAGCAAGGCGCTTGCCCGAGTGCGAGCGGCGCGATCAGGTGCCTGCCCAAGCTCATTCGAAACCAAGGGGAGACCTTCATGATCCGCATCCGAGCCCTGCAATTCACCCTGATGTGCTCGGTTTTGCTGGCGACCGTGGCCAGCCTGGCCGCCACGGAACCTGACGGCAGCGCGCCGCCCAAGCAAACGGCCCGCCCCGCGGCAACTCGTCAGGCGCAACTTCCGCTCGGCGTGTTCACGGCGGTGATTGGCGACGACGAGAAGGAGGCACTCGCGGCGCTCGCGCGCATTGAGCAGAGCTGGCACGAATCGTCCGCGGCGATGCTGATCGAAATGATCCACTTCGCGCCGAGCCGCCGAGTCCTCCATGCCTTGATTGCCCTGATCGAAAAGAAGTCAGGACGGTCCTTCGATGGCGACATCAATGCCTGGTACGAATGGCTTTGGTCGGCTGAGCGAGCGGTTCATCCTGACTATGCCGAATTCAAGGCCTGGTTGTATGAAGCGATCGACCCGCGCTTCCGCGAATACTTCCAGCGGCGCCCCAAGTCGATCATCCGTCTCGACGAGATCCGTTGGGGCGGCGTGCGCCGCGACGGCATACCGCCGCTGAAAAACCCGGCCATGATCACGGCGGGCGAAGCCGGCTGGCTTCAGGATTCGGACGTAATCTTCGGCGTTGCGGTCAACGGCGACGTGCGGGCGTATCCCAAGCGCATCCTGGCCTGGCACGAAATGTTCAAGGACCGCATCGGCGGCCGCGAACTGGCGGGCGTGTACTGCACGCTGTGCGGCGCGCTGGTGCTGTATGACACAACTGTCGACGGGGTACAGCACGAACTCGGCACCAGCGGCTTTTTGTACCGATCGAACAAGCTCATGTACGACCATGCCACCAAGTCGCTGTGGTCGACGCTGACCGGCACACCCGTGGTCGGTCCACTCGTCGGCAAAGGTATCGAGCTCAAGCCACTGTATGTCGTCACAACCACTTGGAAGGAATGGCGCACGCGCCACCCCGGCACCCAGGTGCTGTCGCTCGAGACGGGCCATCGGCGCGACTACAGCGAAGGCGCGGCCTACCGCGAATACTTCGCTACCGACCAGTTGATGTTCACCGTTCCCAAGCACGATGAGCGCTTGCCGAACAAGGCGGAGGTACTGGCGCTGCGCCTGCCGCAAGCGCAGCGCGAAGCGTTGGCCATTGCCGCCGACTTCTTGGTCACCCACCCGGTCTATCACACGCGCATGAGCAGCGTGAACATGGTGGTGTTCACTGATGCCAGCGGCGCCAATCGCGTCTACGAATCACGCGAGACGACGTTCACGAGCTGGGACAACATGGCGAGCGCACGCGACAGCTTGGGCAATGCCTGGCGGGTGGACGAGTCCCAGCTCACCGCGCCGAACGGCCAGACCTTGAAGCGGCTGCCGGCGCACCGGGCGTTCTGGTTTGGCTGGCACGCCGCGTTTCCGGAGACGCGGCTGGTCAAGTAGCGACCACCCGCGTCGCCGTTGCCGCAGCACCGCACCGGACCAATTGCCGTTGGGGCAGAGCGAACCAGCGGGAGGGTCGACACGACGCGAGTGATCTGCAAGCGTGCCGTACAGCGTGGCGCGCAGTGGGCGGGGTTGCGAACGAGAACAAATTGTCCACCTCTCGCCAGAACTCGGTGACACATCCATGAGTTCCGGGCGGCAGGATGCTCTGGCGTCGGCGCTCGCTTGCGCGCATTCAACACAGGAGTAGTCAATGAAGAATTCACACTTGCTTCGAGCGTCAATGCTCACCGCGTCGCTGTCTCTTCTTGGTGGGGCCATCTTTGCCACTCAGGTTGCGGCGCAATCCCATCGCGGATTGTTTGCGCAGAAGTATCAGCAGAAGGCCGATCAGGACGATCAAGCCGACCAACGCGACAACAAGCGCGAGATCGTCGACTTCGTCAACCGCGGCGACATCAAGCCGCTGCCGGCCCCGCTCAAGAAGCGGCTGATCCGCCTTGCCAAGCGTCCCCATACGTTTTTGCCGATGACCCTGTTTTCGGAGGCCGCACAATCGAGCCTGCTGTTCCAGTACTACCTGCTCGACACCACCGGCTTTCAACCCAACGTCTTCACGAGCGTGGTGCCGGGCATCAACGACACCGCCATCGCCACCGCAGCCAACGCCGCCAACGGCGGCCTGCCCACCGTCGGAGCGGTTCGCCTCGCACTCGAACCCAAGCCCGGACTGCCCACGGATCCCAATGACCCCCGTGCGTTCATCGACATCTTCACCGACATCTCAGGGCTGTTTGTCATCAACAACGAAGCCGGTTGGTACGAAGGCTGGATGATTCAGGACATTCCGGTGCCGGCCATCGCGTCAGCGAAGGCCGATGGCACGTCGCAGTTTGGCAGGATCACTCCGGCCGATGCCGCTGCACTGGCCGCAATGGGCGACGGCAACAACCGGCCCGGCAATGTCTTCACGGTCGACGGCAAGGCGGCGCGCTTCCCGACCGCCGGTGACCGTTTCCCTGACCTTGGCAAGAACACCATCGCGCACCCGGTCAGCATGGGCGCCTACAACGCCATGCAGCAAAGCGACGTGCATTCATACTGGGAATTCAACGCCGGAACCAACTGGGTGTTCCCGCATTACGAGGTGATCTTCACCGGGGGCGTTCCCGGCACCTACGCAGCGGGGCTGCAGTACAACAATCTGAAAGACCTGCGCACGGTCATCCCCGGCTCGGGGCCACGCGGCGTGACCAACGACAAGATCGCCTACGGCGACAACCCCAACGATCCGCGCGACCCGGACCGAACCGAAGCGACGAACCCGGCCCAGGCCGAGAAGCGGCTGCGCATCGTGCCCAGCGCAGTCGACCTCGAAGTGTTGTTCGACGTCTTCCTGCGAAGCAAGTCCTTCCGCCCGGATGTCGCCGACACCGCGGAACGGTTCTTCCTTGCCTATGCCCACGAAGTGGCCAAGGTGGACAAGAACGGCGACGGTGTCATCTCGTTCGAGGAAGCCAATATCAACGGAACCTCGGACGGCCTGCCCAACACCCGCCTGTACCTGCCTCCCAGCGCCTTCAACCGCTTCGCGATCACGCGTGAGTTGAACGACGGCTTGCTCGCCCCCCGCTTCGCGCCGAGCGAGCGCGGCTATGTGCTCAGCGGGTTCCTCACCCGCCTGCGCAATCCCGCCGGCGCATCGGTGCCCGAGGATGCCGACCTGCGCTGACGGCCGGTAGCATGGCGCGCATTGGCAGCTGGTACGCGGCCATGAGGCCGAGTCTTCAAGCCACCGTTGACCGCACGATGCTCATCCGGGCATCACGGCAGCTGCGCGGCTATTGCCGCAGCACGGACAACCAACTGAACTGCGCCGGCGTGAGCGCCGCATCGGGCGTCAGCATGGCCGATTGCAGCGCCGTTCGAATCGTCAGCTCAGGGGTGGGCACCGGCTGCGCCAGCCAATGGTCGAGCAGGCGGCGCGCGGTGGCCAAGCTCTGCCCATACAGCTCGAAAATCCCCGAAACGCTGACGTGGCGCGCCGGGTCTTCCAGCCAGCAGTCGTAGTCGGTGACGATGCCCACGGTGGCGTAGGCCATTTGCGCCTCCCGTGCCAAGAAGGCCTCGGGTACGTTGGTCATGCCCACCAGATGGCAGCCGGCCTGGCGCAGAAACAGGCTCTCGGCCCGGGTGCCCAGGCGAGGGCCCTCGACACAGGCGTAGGTCAGGCCGCGGTGCAGCGTGATGCCGAGCAACTGCGCTGAGGCCGCTGCGGCATCGACCAGCGCGGCGCTGACCGGATTGGCGGTCGATACATGCGCCGCCACCCCATGGCCGAAGAACGTGCGCTCGCGCGTACCGCGCGTCCAGTCGAAATATTGCTCCGGCATCGCCAGATCACCCGGCGCGATGTGCTCGGCGAGGCTGCCCACCGCCGAGAAGCCGAGCACCATGGTCGCACCCGCGCGCTTCAGCGCGAAGATATTCGCGCGGTAGTTCACCTCATGCGGCAACAGGCGGTGACCCGCGCCGTGGCGGGCCAGGAACAGCAGCGACTGATTGCCGATGCGGCCGCGCACCACCGAGCCCGACGGCACGCCGAACGGCGTGCTGCCGTCGATGCGCTGTTCGATCTGCATGCCTGCCAGATCGTACAGACCGGTGCCGCCGATGATTGCAAGCATGGTGTTCAATCCTTCGTGGGGAATGCCAGGTTCAACCGCGCGCCCCGCCCACATAAGCAGCGGTCAGTTCATCGCGCGGGTTCTCGAACAGGTGGCGCGACTGGCCGAACTCGATGAGTTTGCCCACACGCTCTTTCATCCAGAAGAATGCAGCGTAGTTGGCAATGCGGCGGGCCTGCGCCAGGTTGTGGGTGACGATAACCACCGTGTAGTTGCCTCGCAGGCGCACGATCAGGTCTTCAACCACGGCTGATGAGATCGGGTCGAGCGCCGAGCACGGTTCGTCCATCAGCAGCACCTCCGGCCGCAGCACCAGGGCGCGTGCAATGCACAGGCGCTGCTGCTGCCCGCCGGACAAGGTGAGCGCGGGCCGGTCGAGCCTGTCGTGCACCTCGGCCCACAGGCCCACGTCGACAAGAGCCGCTTTGATGCGGTCATCGAGTTCGGCGCGACGGCGCACGCCGTGCTCGCGCAGTGGCAGCTCGAGGTTGCGGCGGATCGACAGCGGGAACGGATTGGGCTTCTGAAAGATCATGCCGACGCGTTGGCGCAGCGCGCGCACGTCAAGCGCGGGGTCGGCCAGATCGGTGTCGCCCAGACGCACGCTGCCGCTAACCTGCGCGCCGGGCACGAGGTCGGACAGGCGGTTCAGCGCCGTCAAGAACGAGGTCTTGCCGCAGCCCGACGGGCCGATCAGCGCGGTGATGCAGCCCTTGAAGATATCGAGCGAGACGTCTTTGAGCACCGGGTGGCCGCGATAAGCCACCGACAAGCCGCGCACGGCCAGGTGCGGCACTGGCGCACAGCAGGCCGGCCCGCTCTGCACCTGCCCGAGCGTGTACGAGGGGGCGTCCGGCGCCAGGCCGAGATCGGTGAGTGTGTTCACGAGGGCGAGATCTTTCGCGCCATCCAGCCCTGCGCGAGGGCCGACGACAAGACATTGATCGAAACGATGAGCAGCACCAGCACGCAGGCCGATGCGTACGCGGCGCGGTCGCCGCCTGCCACGTTCATCGCCAGGTCGTAGATGTGAACGGCGAGCGTGCGGCCCGAGTCGAGCAGCGAGTCGGGCATGCGGTCCACATAGCCGCTGGTGAAGATCAGCGCGGCGGTTTCGGCGGTGGCGCGGCCGATGCCAAGCATGACGCCTGCCATGATGGCCGGTGCGGCCGCCGGCAGCAGCAGATGGCGCAGCGCGCTGGTGCGGGTCAGACCAAGCGCGGCGGCGCTCGGCCGCCAATCGGTCGGCAACGCCGACAGGCCGGCTTCACTGGTGCGGATGACGATCGGCAGGATCATGCAGGCCAGCGTCAGCCCGCCCGAGAGAACCGAAAACCCGAGGCCGAGAAAGACGCTGAAGAAGGCGCTGCCGAACAAACCAAAGACGATCGAGGGCACGCCCGCCAGCGCGTCGAGCGCCAGGCGTACGCTGGCCTGTGTGCCGCGGTGGCGGCTACCGAACTCGACCAGCCACACCGCCGCACCGACGCCCAGCGGCACCGCCGACAGCAGCGCCACCAGCAGCACCGCGAGCGTGGAGACGAGGATCGGCGCGATGCCGCCAGCACGCCCCGATTGGCGCGGCTCGCTCCACAAGTAGTCCCACGACAGTTGCGTTGCGCCCTGGCGCACCACGTCCCACAGGATCCAGCCCAGCGCCAGCACGACCACGCCGGTGGCGCCGCAGACCACGGCGGCAAAGACCGCATCGCGCCAGCGCCTAGGCAACGGGCTCGTGCTCTTACTGAGCGCCCCCAGGGCCGGGCCGCGCCCAGCCCGCCCCCCGCGGGGGTCAAGCAAAGTGGCAAAGCCACATTTACTTGAGAGCATGTGTGCTCCCGCGCGTCGTGCGCGCCGCGGCCGCGGCCAGCGCCAGTACCAGCATGCCGAGCAGCAGGCCGGACGCAAACAGCGCGGCGCGATGCTCGCCGGTGGCGTAAGCCATTTCAAGCGCTATGTTGGCCGTGAGCACGCGCACCGGGTCGAAGACGCTGCCCGGCGTTTGAACCACATTGCCGGCCACCATCAGCACGGCCATCGTTTCACCGAGCGCCCGCGCAGCGGCCAGTACCATGCCGCCGACAATGCCCGGCCGCGCTGCCGGCAACACCACACCGAGAATCGCACCCGTCTGCGAGAGGCCGAGCGCCGCGGTGCCGCGCAGCAGCGGCTGCGGCACCGCGGTCAGGGCTGAAGCGCCGGTCAGCGCCACCGTCGGCACCACCATCAGCGCCAGGATGAGCATTGCCGCCAGCAGGCTGGCACCGGGTGGCTGCCAACGTGCGATCAACGGCACCAGCACGGTCAAGCCCCACAGGCCGAACACCACCGACGGGATGCCGGCCAGCAAGGCCAGCATCAGGCGCAGCGCGCGTGCAGTGGCCGCGCCGGCGTAGAAGCAGACGAAGACCGCGACGCCCAGGCCTAGCGGCGCTGCCAGCAGCAACGCGCCTAGCGCGGCCGCCAGCGTGGCCCACACCATCGGCAGCAGGCCCAGACGCTGTTCGAGCGGGAACCAGCCGTCGCTGGCGACGAAGCGGGACAGGCCGTGCAGCGTCAGCACCGGCGCGGCCTCGCGCGCCAGAAAGCCCAGCACCAGCGCCAGCAGCAGCACCGCGCCGACGACCAGCGCGCCGAGTGCGCGGCCGGTCAGCCGGTCGGCGTCAGGGCGCGTCGAGCGCAACAAAAAACTGGGCTTCGACAAGATCATGGGTGGCCTTGGACTTGGCGAACTCGATGAAGGCCAGCGCCAAGCCCGTGGGCTGCCCGCGCGTGACCAGGTTGAGCGGGCGCGACAGTGGGAACTTGCCGGCACGCACCTGCGCCACGCTGGCCGCCACGCCGCCCATCGGCAGCAGCTTGATGGCCGCGCCCTGCCGGGCTTCGTAGTCGGCCGCGCCGATCGAAACGTAGCCGATCGCCCCCGGGTTGCCGGCCACGGTCTTGATGCCCTGCGCGTTGTCGCCGATCACGACCTGCGGCTTGATCTGGCTGTTGGTGAGTTCGAAGTAGTGCAGGAAGAGTTCGAGCGTCGAGCGCCCTTCGGCCTTGTTGACAACGGTGATCGGCAGATCGGGCCCGCCGGCCTCGCGCCAGTGGCGCACCTGGCCGGTGTAGATGGCCTTGATCTGCGCGTCGCTGAGCAAAGCCACCGGGTTGCTGCGATGAAGGATGATGCTGATCCCGTCCAGGGCCACGGTGTGTGCAAGGAGATCGTGCTCCTCGGCCTTCAAGGCACGCGAGACCAGACCGATCTGCGCTGCGCCGCTGCGTGCATCGGCAATGCCGCGCGACGAGCCGCCCGATTGCACATCAATGCGCACGCCGGGGTTCTGCTTCTCGAAGCGCTTGGCCATCTCCAGGGCCAGCGGCGCGACCGTGCTTGAGCCGGTGAGCGTGAGCTTGCCTTCGGCGGCGTGGGTGCGGTCGAGCCCGGCCAGTGCGACGGCGGCACTGGCCAGCGCGCGGCGGCGGTTGAGTTTGAACGCTTTCATGGGGAAGGCCTTCGTTCAGCAACAGGGGGTTGATGAGACAGTGCCGGCGGCATCGAACGGCAGGCTGCCGCCGCAGCCTTCAAACAGGCCGTGGTGGCGGTCGAAGTTGCCGATGAACTCGAAGTGCGGTGCCAAGCGCGTGTCGTGCAACATGCGCCAGGTGTTGCCACACACTGGAAAGACACGCCCGGTCTCGATGTCGTGGTGCTTGTCCAATACGAAGCGGTGTGGCTGCCGCGCCATGCTGCCGCGGTAGATCACCGCCTGGCCGTAGTCTTCGCATGCTGTTTCGAGCCTGGCGAGCTTGAACAGGCGGTAGGTGGCCGAGAAGAAGCGCAGGTTGCCCAGCTTGTCGGCCAGCAAGGGGTCGGTGACGGCCAGCGGCCGATCTTCCACCAAGCGCGGATCGGCGCAGCCCTGGCGCTGTGCCAGGCGCATGAAGTCGTTCCAGTACAGCGCGCCGCCCAGGCATTCGCCGTACAGCACGGGATCGTTGCGCACGGCGTCGGGCACGCGACGGTCCGCATAGACATCGGAGAAGTAGAACTCGCCACCCGGCTTGAGCAGGCCCTGCACGCCGCGCAGTACCGCGTCCTTGTCGGGCGACAGGTTGACCACGCAGTTCGAGACGATGACGTCGAAGCTGCCGGGCTGCAGGCCGAGTTCGTCCAGGCGTTCGATGTAGCCATGCAGAAAACTCACGTTGTCGAAGCCGAATGCTTGTGCATGGTGCGCACGGTGGTTTTGCGCCACGGCGAGCTGCTCGTCGGTCATGTCGACCCCGACCACCTCGCCCTGCGGGCCGACGAGCTGGGCCAGCAGAAATACGTCGCGCCCGGCGCCGCAGCCCAGATCGAGCACCCGGCAACCCTCCAGCACGGGTGGGCACACCAGACCGCACCCGTAGTAGCGGGACTGCACCTCCGGGTGAATCTTCGAAAGCAGTGGCTTGAGCCACTCGGGCATCTGGCTGATGTCGCAGCACGCGGTGGTTTTCAGGTCGCCGGTGCTCTGCAGTTGCCGGCCGTAGTAGTCTTGAACGATGCTGTGCATGGAGTGTTTTCCTTTCATGCCCGAGGGACGCTGTTTGAGCGAACCGGTGAAGTCCGGAACGAATGATCTGCCGCGTCGGAAAACTTCCCCAGGAATCCACGGTCGAGATGGTTCTTCCAGCGCTGGGCCCAACGACCGTTGGTCGACCAGCCTCCCCATGATGCGATGGCACGACCGTCGGCGGTGGACAACAGTGCAAGCGTCCGGCGCTGTGGGCGGTGCTCGGCTGCGGTGCCAATGCCCAGCGCGGCGCGCAGGTTGCGTGACAGCACCGATCCCATGCGCACCGCGTGGACGCCGGCTTTAGGTAGCGGCGCGGGGCTGTCGGCGCAGTCGCCCACCGCGTAGACGTTTGGGTGCGAAATTGATCGCAGCCGGCCGTCGATGCGGATGAAACCCTGCGCGTTGACCGCCAGGCCGCAGTAAGGCTGCCAAGCATGCGCTTCGGCGCCCGCCGCCCACAGCAACAGATCACTCACCGGTGTCGCCGCATCGGCATAGGCGGCGCCCAATTGCACCACCACACTGGCCGATGCCAGCGCTGCCCGTGCCGCGACGGCCGCCCTCGGTGCGAGATCTGCCAACAGCACCGTGTTGCGCGAGACCAGCGTGCCGTGAACAGACCTCAGCGGCTGCATCGAGCGCAGCCGTGCCAGCACGGCCAACAGCGCTTCCACACCGGCCGCGCCGCCTCCCACGGCGGTGACCGTCAGCGCGCTGTCGGCTGGGTCCGACGCCAGTTTGCCCAGCAGTGTTTCCCACGCTGTGCGCAAGCTGGCCAACGGGCGCAGCGCGAGTACCTGGGTGTGACAGCAGGGCGTCGGCGGGTTCAACGTCGATCCGACATTGAGCGACAGCAGGTCGTAGCCGAGTTGCGTGCCGCTGGTCAGGCGCGCGCTGGGGCGGTTCGGGTCGAGACTGGCCAGTGTGTCGATGACGAGGTGAGCCCCAGCCGCACGAGCCAGCGCTTTGAAGTCGATGCAGATGTCGTCGTAGTCGTAAACCCCGGCGAGCCAACCTGGCACCATGCCGGAATAGGGCGCCTGTGCACTGGGCGAAACGAGCACGAGTTCGACGCCGGGCAGCGGCGCGGCAATCCAGTCGAGCAAGACCTGTGCATGGGCATGGCCCGCACCAATCAGCAACAGGCGCTTCATGTCATCGCCCGCTGCGGCGAGACCTGGTGTGACCTGCCCGCGCCGTGTCCTCGCGAGCACCATTCGGGTGGCACGTGGATCAGATCCACAGGCTCGTCGATGTCGGCCACCGGTGGCAGTTCGACGTGCCGCAGCCCGGCCGCTGCGAGCCGCTCTCGTGTGTCGGCCATCACACGGGCCGTGCTCCAGGCCATGCCGCTGAACAGCGTTGGCGTCGCGCGTCGCAGCCCGATCAAGGCATAACCGCCATCGATTGCCGGGATGAACACCGCGTCGGCGTCGTCCAGCGCCGCGGCGGCGCGGCCCAGCATTGCCGCATCGAGCGCCGGCGCATCGGTGCCGATCATCAGCGCGCGGCCCGTGCGTGCCAGAACGCGATCAAAGGCACGCACCATTCGTGCGCCGAGATCGCCCTCGCCCTGGGCCGACAGCGTCATGCCGGGCCAGGCGGCGTGGCGAGCCAGCGCGGGGTGGTTCATGTCAGGGGCGCAGCACAGAACTACCGGCCCCAGCCGCGCATCCAGCGCCTGGCCGATTGCATGCTCCATCAGGCATTCAGCCAGTGCCGCCGCACCCTGCGCACCCAGCGCAGGGATGAGACGTGTCTTCGCAAAACCGGCCACCGGCGCCTTGGCCATGACAATGACCGGGCAGCTCGTTTTCATCGGTAGGCCTTCGCGAGTTCATCGGCGGGCACGCCACGCCAGTGGCACCAGCGCAGCCGCCACATCAGCCAGGTCGTACGCCACACGCCGTGTGCCTCCCAGCGCCGACCGGAGGTGACAACACGTTCTCGCAAGCAGGCCGGCGCACCCTGCGCACGCAGACGCCGCGAGAGGTCGACGTCTTCCATCAGCGACAGGTCTGCGAAGCCGCCCAGGCATTCAAACACCGAACGTCGCACGAACATCGCCTGGTCGCCGGTGGCGATGCCGGTCCAGCATGATCGCCGGTTCATCAAGGCCGCGATGACGGGGAGCATCAGCGATCGACCGGTGATACGCACATCGAAGCGGCCCCAGGAGGCACCGCCCTGGAGTGCTTCGGCGACCAGGACGTCCGCATGCACCGGCAGCAGCGTATCGGCATGCAGGAACAGCAACACGTCGCCGCGCGCGCGGGCCGCGCCGGCATTCATCTGGCGCGCGCGGCCACGCGGGGCGATGAAGGCCGCATCGGCCCGACCCTGGCACAGCGCCAGCGTGCCGTCGCGGCTGCCACCGTCGACCACGATCACCTCGTGACCGAGCGCACGCAGCGGCGCCAGCGCGGCCAGCGTCGCGGCGATGAGGCCGGCTTCGTCGAGCGCCGGCACGACGATGGACAGTCGCAGGATCATCGCGTCGCGTCGTTGAGCTTCCAGTCGTAGTCGAGGTACGCCACGCCGGTGTCTTGCTTGCGGATTCGTTCGCGGGCTGCCGGCGCGTCTGCGAGTTGATCCGCGAAGCGGGCATAGAACGCTGCCGTCGAGGCGATGCCGTGGTGGCCGAGCTTGAAGTCCTCGCCGTACCAGTCGAATATCTTCGACACCTCGAGCTTGGCCTTGGCGGCATTCCAGCGGTTGCGACTGCGGTCGGACATGAAGCGCAGGGCCTGCTCGTCGAGCTGCGCATCAAGGCGCTCGGCCACATAAGCTTCCTCGCGCAAGGGCGGACAGCCGATGGACGCGCAGTTGGCGGCGAAATGGATGCGCGGGTCGTCGTAGCGCCCTCGCTGGCGCAGCATGTCCTGCTCGATGCCGTCGAGCGAGAGCGTGCCACCCAGCAGCGGCACGATCTTCTTCTTCCACGGCGACTGGATCAGGCTGCCCAGGTCCTTGATGGAGGACAGCTTGGGATAGCCAGTGAGGATCAGCTCGATGGTGTGCGCGTTGTAGGCGTTGATCAGGAAGGCCATCTGCTGCGGCTTACTGAAGGCGTCGAAGGTCGGCGCGTTGACCGAGGCCAACGCGCCGAGGTAGGCCTTGAGCGCAGCCCGGTCCCGTGCCATGCCGGCATAGCGCAGCTGCGTGGCCTTGCCGCCGTCGATCAGCACCACATGCTTCTTCAGCAGCGAAGTCCAGGCGGTGTGGCTGTGGTCGAAGGCCGGTTGGGCATGCGCCACCGGCAGCGCGATTGCAACGCCGGAAGCAACCCCGGCGGCAAGCCAGGTGCGACGCCTGAGGGAGATGGATATGCGGTTCGTCATGTTCGTTCCCAGGTATGAAAGCGCTCGACCCAGGCCAGCAGCCGCTGCGGGGCATGCGCGCGCTTCCACGCGCCGGCGGCGTACTTGTTGGCCTCGGCGAGCGTCGGGTAGGTATGGATGGTGCCGAGGATCTTGTTCAGCCCCAGGCCGTGTTTCATCGCCAGAACGTATTCGGCAAGCAGGTCGCCAGCATGCTCGCCGACGATGGTCACGCCGAGGATCTTGTCCTTGCCCGGCACGGTAAGCACCTTGATGAAACCATGCGCCGTGCCGTCGGCAATGGCACGGTCGAGATCGTCGAGGTCGTAGCGAGTCACTTCGACGGCGATGCCCTGCTCGCGGGCTTCAGTCTCCGACAGACCGACGCGCGCGACCTCCGGGTCAGTGAATGTGGTCCAGGGCATCACCGAGTAGTCGGCCTTGAAGCGCTTGAAGCGGCCGAACAGCGCGTTGACCGCCGCATACCAGGCCTGGTGCGCGGCAGCGTGTGTCAGCTGGTAAGGTCCAGCCACGTCGCCCACGGCGTAGATGTTGGGGTAGCGCGTGCGCAGCCAGGCGTCGGTGGCAATGGTTTTGCGCGGCGTGAGCGGGATGCCGAGTTCTTCCAGGCCGTAGCCTTCGACGCGCGCACTGCGACCCACGGCGCACAGCAGCACATCGAACTCGATGGCCTGCTCGACCTCGCCCTTTCGGACGATCAGGCGCTTGATGCCGTCAGCCTGTTCGCAGCGCAACGCCTGGTGACCGGTCAGCACCACCACGCCATCGCTGCGCAACGAATCGGCCACCAGCTCGGCCACCTCCGGGTCTTCCCGCGCCATCAGCCGCGCCAGCATTTCGACCTGCGTGACTTGCGCACCCAGGCGCGCAAAACTCTGCGCCAGCTCGCAGCCGATCGGCCCGCCACCGAGCACCAGCAGCCGCCGGGGGCATGCGGTCAGGCCCCAGACCGTGTCCGACGTGAGGCAGCCCACCTCCGCCAGCCCCGGAATGGGCGGCACGAAGGGCCGGGCGCCGGCGGCAATGACGATGTTCTTCGTCGTCAGCGTCTGCCGCAGTCCGTCGGCTGCGGTGATCTCCACGCTCCACGGCGAGCTGATGCGTGCATGGCCTTGCACCACATCGACACCGAGCCCGGTGTAGCGTTCAACCGAGTCGTGCGGCGCGATGTCGCCCACCACGCGCTGCACCCGCGCCATCACGGCTGCGAAATCAACGCGACCGGAGGCGTTGCGCAGGCCCAGCGATTCGACCTTCTCGATCTGCTTGGCGAGCTTGGCCGAGCGGATCAGTGCCTTGCTCGGCACGCAGCCGAAGTTCAAGCAATCGCCGCCCATCTTGTGGTCTTCGACCAGCGTTACTTTGGCCTTCACGGCGGCGGCAATGTAGGCAGTGACCAATCCCCCGGCTCCCGCACCGATGACGACCAGGTTTCGATCAAAGCGCCGAGGCTTCGGCCACTTTGCGTACACCTTGCGGCGGTTGATCGCGGCCAAGACCGCCTTGGCCATGAGCGGGAACACGCCCAACAGCACAAAGCTCAGCAGCAGCCCGGGCGAAAGAATGTCGGCGGATGTCTGGATGCTGGCGAGCTGCGTGCCGGCGTTCACGTACACCGCCGTGCCCGCCAGCATGCCGAGCTGGCTGACCAGGTAGAAGCGGGCAGCGCTGATCGGGGTCAGGCCCGCCAGCAGGTTGACCACGAAGAACGGAAACACCGGCAGCAACCTCAGTGTGAACAGGTAGAAGGCGCCGTCGCGCCGCATTCCGTCGTTGACGGGTGCGAGCACTTTGCCGAAGCGCGATTGCACGCCGTCGCGCAGCAGGTAGCGAGCGGCCAGAAACGCCAGCAGCGCCCCCACGCTGGAAGCAAACGAGACAACGACAAGCCCCAGGCCCAGCCCGAACATGGCGCCCGCCGCGAGCGTGAGGATCGTCGCACCGGGAAACGACAGTGCAGCCGCAAGCACATAGATGGCGAAATACACGGCGACCGCGGTGACCGGCCGGTTCTGGTAGAGCGCCCCGAGCGTTTCGCGGCTGCCCTTGAGCGCGTCGAGCGTGAGCAGCTTGCCAAGGCCGAAGTAACGATAGGCCACCAAAGCAGCCAATGCGACCAGCACGATGCCGAGCCACCGACGGTGTTTGGAAAGCGCGGTCATCACGCCGCCGCCACGCTCGTGGCTGCGGCCTTGAGCGCGCCCCCACAACTGCTGCCCTGGCCCGCGGTGCAGCCGTAGCAGTGATCGGCCACACGAATCGACTCGCCAGCAGCGTCGTGCAGCAGCAGATCGCGCAGGTGTGGGCGGGTGTGGCCGTTCAGCCGCGCGGGCAATCCGAGCATCTGGTTGAAGTCGCAATCGTAGAGATCGCCCTGCCAATCGACACTGAGCATCGAGTTGCACATCACGGTGCCAAGGTTATCGCTGCGGTAGGCCGATTTGAGCAAGGCCATGTAGGCCTGAAAGCCGTGCTTGGATATGAGCGTGCTGCCAAAGCGCTGTATCGGCATATTGGTCAGCGCAAAAAGGTGGTTGAAGCCGATACCGAAGCGCGCGCCGAGTTCACGCTTGTAATCGGCTTCCAGGCTCATTTGCGGCGGCGGCAGCGAGGCGCCTTGAGGGTTGTAGACCAAGTTGAGCACCAGGCCCGAGCCCGGGTTGCCATAGCCCAGGGCGTTGAGCGCGCGCAGCGCGTCGATGCTGCGTTCAAAGACGCCATCACCGCGCTGGCGATCGACGTTGTCCACTGAATAGCACGGCAGCGAGGCAATGATTTCAGCGCCGTGGGCGGTCAGGAATTCGGCTAGGCCTTCCTGCCCTGGCTCGGACAGAATGGTCAGGTTGCAACGATCGATCACCTTGACGCCTTCGCGGCGCGCAGCGCTGACAAGGCGCCTGAAGTGGCTGTTGAGCTCGGGCGCGCCACCGGTCAGATCCAGGGTCTGTATCCGACGTGTGCGCAGCACCTCGAGCACCAGGTCAACATGGGCGCCATCCATCATCTCGGTGCGGTTCGGGCCTGCATTGACATGGCAATGCAGACAGCTCTGATTGCAACGGTAGCCCAGGTTGACCTGGAGTGTTTCGAGCCTCGCTCGGCGCAGGGGCGGGAAGTCTGTCTTCGCGAGCAGGGGGAGCGTCGGGTGCATAAAGGGCAGGTGCTTGGGCTGGGGGATGGTCGGGCCATTGGATGGGCAATCGGCGCGCAAGTCCTCACGCATCCATCACGTTTCGATTCAGGCGCGCCGGATGGGCAGCGTTCAAGTCAAGCAGCCTGCGGCAGCAAGAACTCGAAGCGTGTGCCGCGTTTCAATTCCGAGTGCACCCGCACCACGCTGCCGTGCAGGTCCAGGATTCGTTTCACGATCGCTAGGCCCAGCCCTGAACTGGTCGATGCGCCGGCCTCCTCGGCGTCGGAGGCCCGCCAGTAGCGCTCGAAGATGTGCGGCAGGTGGTTCGTCTCGATGCCGCGGCCGGTGTCACTCACGCTGATCTGCATGAATGCCCCGTGGTTCTCGATGGCCAGCACCACCGTGCCACCCGAAGCCGTGTAGCGCAGCGCGTTGTCGACCAGGTTCTGGAGCACGCGCTCGATCATGGCGATGTCGGCCAACACCTTGGCCTTCATGTGGCTGCCGGCCGCCAGGCTGAGCGACACGCCGCGCCGCTCGGCAGCGAGCCGGTAGTTCTGCACCACGTCCTGCAGCAATTCGGCCAGGCAGAACATCTCTTGCCTGGGCTCGATCCGGCCGGCGTCGAGCTTGGACAGTTCGAACAGGTCGGCAATGCGCTTACCTAGCAGATCGACGTGGCGCAGCGCGGTGCGCAAGTGGGCAGCGCGCGTCGGTGCGTCAATCGCCTCGCCGCGCAACAGCACGGTCTCGACATAACCCTGGATGCTGGACAGGGGTGTGCGCAGATCGTGCGAGATGTTGCTCACCAGTTCGCGGCGCTGCCGGTCGCTGTCTTCGAGCCGCTGGAACTGCTGTGCGATGCGTTGCCGCAGGGTCTGCACAGCGTTTCGCAGCACGCCGATCTCGTCGCCGGATTCACTCTGTGCGCCGGCGTCGCCATCGTCGCGGAACGACTTCAGCTCGTCGGTGAGCTGTCGCAGCGGGCGGGTCAGGTGCCGCCACGCGAGCCACAGCACGGCAGCCGCCAACAGCGTGGACAGTGCAGCACCGATGGCCATCGCACGCAGCGCGCCGGAGTTGCCAAGGCCGGCCGCAACGCCCTGGGCCGCGCTGCCGTTGAGCACGACGTAGAGGTAGCCCATGCCGCCCCCGGGCGGTGCAATGGCCCACACCGAGAAGATGTTGGCGCGGGCCGGGCTGCGCGGGTCTGTGCCCAGCACCGGCAGCAGCACGCCGGCATCGTTCTCAGCGCTCAGCAAGCGGCGCATCGGTGCCATGTCGACCTGCACGCCCACCGGATCCGGCCCCCGCAGACCTTCCAGCGCGTGGGCCAGAACGCGGCCGTTGGTGTCCAGAAGATACAACTCGACCGACGGGTTGATCGCCATCACTTGCACGGCCAATTCCTTCACCAGGCCCTTGTCCGGCCGGCCCGCGGAGTTGATCAGGCCGGGCGGCTGGTGCTCGACGATGTAGCGCGCCAGCCCGAGGTTCATGCGCTGCCCGGCTTCGAGAGCCGCCTGCGCGCTGTAGTGCTGCAGCAGGAAGTACATCACCGCACCCAGGCCCAACAACAGCGGTGCAGCCACAAGCGCCGCGCGCACGTGCAGACGACGCCACATGGCAGACCACTTCTGCTGCCGCGCCGGCCTCACGGCGCCACCTCGAAGCGGTAGCCCACACCCCACACCGTGTGGATGAAGGCCGCCTCCGCGCGCTCGTCGCCGAGCTTGCTGCGCAGCCGGTTGATGTGGCTGTTGACCGTGTGGTCGTAACCATCGTGGCCATGGCCCCACACGTCAGCCAGCAGCTCGGTGCGGGTGAACACGCGGCCGGGGTGCTGCACAAAGTGCCACAGCAGATCGAACTCGCGCGGCGTGAGAACGATCTCGGCGCCGCTCAGCCAGGCCCGGCGCTGCGTCCGGTCCACGCTCAAGCGGCCTTGTTCGACGCGCGTAGGCGCCTGCGCCACCGCCTCCGCCGTGCGTGCCGCGGTGACGGCAGAGCGCCGCAGCAAGGCCTTCACGCGCGCCTGCAGCTCCAGCACGCTGAAGGGTTTGGTCAGGTAGTCGTCGGCACCCAACTCAAGGCCCAACACGCGGTCGAGCTCGCCGCTGCGCGCGGTCAGCATCAGGATCGGCACATGGGAGGTTTGCGCACGCACTTCGCGACAGAGATCCAGGCCGTTCAGCCCCGGCAGGCGGATGTCGAGCACGATGGCGTCCCAGTGCCGCTGCAAGGCCAGTTGCAAGCCGCCCGGACCGTCGTTGGCCAAAGTGATTTGAGCCGGCAGGTCCGTCAGATGCAGCGCGATCAGTTCGGCGATGTCGCGCTCGTCCTCGATCACGAGGATGCAGCGCGCGGCCCGTTCGGTCGCATCTGCGGCTGAACGGGTGGAAGATCCTGGCTGCGTGGTGAGGGTCATGTGACAGGTGCCAAGCCGCGGCGTTTCAGTTCGTGGTCGATGCGGTTCAGGTCGGCAAGCCAGTCCAGGCCCGCCACGCTGACCACTTCGATCCGTCGGTCGTTCAGCGCTGCCGCCGGGCAAGGCCGCGCGCCGATCCGGCGGTCGCGCGAGCGCAGCACCTGGCCGATGACGGGTTCATACAGCCGCACAAAAGCGGTCAGCCAATCACATGAGTCGGCATGGCCGGCGATTCCTTTCAGCTCGAAGCGCCGAACCATCCCGAGCGTGGTTTCGGCATCGAACCAGTGGCCGTCGGCGACCCAATGGTTGACGCTGAAGATGCTCACCGGCAGGCCGCGGGCATCCAGGCCGATGGCGATCAGATGACTCGGTGCACTGCGTTTCCAGTCGTCTCGACCTGGGGCTCCGGGCAGGCCGAGGTAGCGCCGCCGGCCTCTGCGTGTGGCATGCCAGAACAGGTGCAGGTGGCCGTGTTCGGCATCGCCCGCGCGGTGGCTGTGATAGAAGAATTGCGAGCCGCGGCCGCGGTCCACCACGCCGCCTTCGGGGTAGTGTTCGAGTGCCACCACGCTCGCGCCCGCCACCCAGCTCTGGGTCAGCGAGCCATGCCGCCGGGTGGCGCGGCCGAAGCTGTCCAGGCAGATTCTCGCGGCGTGATGAGTGCGCAGCAGTTCGGTGTCGCTGAGGCCGCGCAGCGGCAATCGCATGGGTGGGCAGTTGTGCGGTCGCGCGATCGCTCAACCGACTATTTCTTGGCGCCGCAGGCACCGCACTTCTTGGCCGCGCAAGCCCCGCACTTCTTCGCGCCGCAAGCCCCGCATTTCTTGCCGCTGCAAGCGCTCGCGGAAGTGCTGCAGCGCGCGCGGCAGGCGCTGCCGGCGCAGCCGGCCAGCGCGGCAGCGGTCACGACGGCGGTGGCCAGAGTGCGGGAAAGGTCAAGGGCCAATGAACTCATGGAAGTCTCCAGTGGTGGATGAAGTGGGATGGGTGGCTGCGCTTTCAGCCGTTGGCGATCACTGGCCCTTCAGCGAAGTCCAGTTCTGACTCGCACGATCAATGAAGCCCGGGATGTCTGCCTGCCAGCGCTTCTGGACGGCGGGGCTGAGGTTCAGATAGAGCTTGCCGTCGACGATGCGAAAGGCTGTCGGGTCGATGTCGGGCTTGTAGCCCTGGGCGACACCGTAGGCGCAGTAGCCGCCGTACTGCGGCTCGTACTTTGCAGGGTCGGCCTTGAAGAGCTGCTGGTTCGCCTCGCTGGCGAACCAGTAGGTGGCCGCGCCGGCGATGGCGCTGTACTCGGCCTTGCCCATGACCGCCTTGCTTTCGACGAAGTAGGCCACCGGGTCGTGGCCATGGATTGCGACGCCGCGGGCGTCGAGATTGGCTGGCCCTGCGGCCAACGCGGCAAGGGGCGCCAGAGTGGCGGCCACTGCGAGCAAAAGGTGGCGTCGAAGAGTATTCATGATCGGTTCCGAGGCTTCGAGCGCTCATCATGTTTCGTGCGTCGGCGCAAGTCCTCACCGATTTCTCACGCAGTGCTCAGCGATTCGATTCGCGGTCCTGCATGAGCGGCGGCAGACGGTGTTGCCCGCGGTCTGACGATTTGCCGCGATCGTTTGGTGAGGACTTCTGCGCGGCGGGCTCCAAGAATCCGTCGCTGGAGCTATTGCCAGATCCCAGGAGATTCACCGTGCATTCATCTGCGAGACGTTTCGCGTTGGCCTTCACGTCATTGGCCGTGCTGCTCGGCACCGCCGCGTGCGGTGGAGGCGGCGACGATGCCGCCGATCAAAATTCGGCCGCGGCGCTCGACGCCGAACGCGCTACCGCGCTGGCGCGCCGCACGCCCGCGCCGCCGCCTCCCGCACCGGCACCCGCGACCGACGCCACCCTGGCACTGGCCTCGGCCGGTGCCTCCGGCTAGGCGGTCGACGGCCAAATTTGCGGCGTGTCGGCCGACGGGGGCAAGGTCTTGTTCACCTCGTCGTCGGACACGCTGGTGAGTAGCGACGTCACACCCCTCGCGGCGGACATCTACTTGAAGAACTTCAACGGCAACGGCGTCACGCGGGTGGTGGCCGGCACACAGTTCTGCCTTGCCCTGACGCCGGACGCCGGACGCCGGACGCCGGACGCCAACACGGTGGTCTACACATTGCAGAACCCCAGCATCCATCCACCGATCCGGGTGAAGAATCTGACCACGGGCGTGGACACGCTGGTCACGCCGCCGCTCAATGCGTTCCCGAACGTCGCGGGCTACCAGTTTGCCGGCGTGTCCGACGACGGTCTGCGCGTGGCCTGTCGGCTTCTTGGTCTCCTGGACCCGCTGCCTGCGCTCGTCCACCTCCTTGCGCTTGGCCTGAGCCGGATCGACCTCGCTCCGGGATCAGCACTCAAAGTGCCGATCCCTGGCGTCGGCGACGCCCACCTCGGGGTACTTGCCGATGGTCACCTCGACGCGGGTACAGCCGAAACGGTACTGGTAGCGCCAAGTCTTCAGGCCCGCAGGGCTCACATGCACATACAGACCCCCGCCATCGCTCAGTTTGTACGGCTTCGGCTTGGCGTTGTTGATGCGGGTCGGAGAAAGGGTGTACCGGGATGTCCTCATGAACGGTCTCGCTAGCTCGGTTTGCGAATCCTACAAATGGAGGAATTTGGAGGATTTCTCCCCCTCTGTCCCTCCAAAATTCTCTCCAAATTGGCGGGATTTCGCGATTACCAGTGAGACGCAGAAAAACGAAATTCCTCGAAATTCACAAGGAAAATCAATGGCTTACGAGACGTCATGAGACGCCAGGTAGCAGCTTCACATATGGTCGATCATCACCTGCCCGAAGCCCGAGCAGCTGACCTGCGTGGCGCCGTCCAGCAGGCGCGCGAAGTCGTAGGTGACCTTCTTCGACAGGATGGACTTCTCCATCGACGAGATGACCAGGTCGGCCGCCTCGGTCCAGCCCATGTGGCGCAGCATCATCTCGGCCGACAGGATCTCGGAGCCCGGGTTGACGTAGTCCTTGCCGGCGTACTTGGGCGCGGTGCCATGGGTGGCCTCGAACATCGCGATCGAGTCCGACAGGTTCGCGCCCGGGGCGATGCCGATGCCGCCGACCTGCGCCGCCAGCGCATCGGACACGTAGTCGCCGTTCAGGTTGAGCGTGGCGATCACGGAGTACTCGGCCGGGCGCAGCAGGATCTGCTGCAGGAAGGCGTCGGCAATCGAGTCCTTGACGGTGATGTCCTTGCCGGTCTTCGGATTCTTGAACTTGCACCACGGGCCGCCGTCGATCGGCTGCGCGCCGAATTCCTTCTGTGCCAGGCCGTAGGCCCAGTCGCGGAAGCCGCCCTCGGTGAACTTCATGATGTTGCCCTTGTGCACGATGGTCACGCTGGGCTTGTCGTTGTCGATCGCGTACTGGATCGCCTTGCGCACCAGGCGCTCGGTGCCTTCACGCGACACGGGCTTGATGCCGATGCCCGAGGTGTTCGGGAAGCGGATCTTCTTGACGCCGAAATCCTCTTGCAGGATCTTGATGAGCTTCTTGGCCTTCTCGCTCTCGGCCTCGAACTCGATGCCGGCGTAGATGTCTTCCGAGTTCTCGCGGAAGATCACCATGTTGGTCTTGTGCGGCTCCTTGACCGGGCTCGGCACGCCTTCGAAATACTGGATCGGGCGCAGGCAGACGTAGAGGTCGAGTTCCTGGCGCAGCGCCACGTTGAGCGAGCGGATGCCGCCGCCCACCGGCGTGGTCAGCGGGCCCTTGATCGACACCACGTACTCCTTCAGCACCTGCAGCGTCTCTTCGGGCAGCCAGACGTCGGGGCCATAGACCTTGGTCGACTTCTCGCCAGCGTAGATCTCCATCCAGTGGATCTTGCGCTTGCCGCCGTAGCTCTTCGCGACCGCGGCGTCGACCACCTTGATCATCACCGGCGTGATGTCGAAGCCGGTGCCGTCGCCCTCGATGTAGGGAATGATGGGCTGATCGGGCACATTGAGCGAGAAATCGGCATTGACGGTGATCTTGTGGCCGTCGGCAGGCACCTTGATGTGCTGGTACATGGACTTGCGTCTCCGCTGGGTGGGGGTTCGAGAGGAACAGGAGGGGTGACTTCGATTCTAGGCGAGGCATCGTGCACTGCAGCGAACGATGCCGCTCTGCGCAGCGCACAGGGGAGTGCCAGGGCAATACCGGACGGTCAATGGTCCTAGGCCGCAATGCACCACGGCCCGCCCGGGCCGGTCAGCTGGTGCCACATCGCCCACGCCCCAGCGGCGGCCAGCAGCACCCCGGCCAAGCGCACGGCGCCCGCGCCGCGGCCCAGGCGGCCCAGCAGGCTGCGGCCCAGCAACAAGGCCAGCGCGCCGCCGAGCGCGAACGCCAGCATCACCGCCGCACCGGCGAGCGGCCCGTCGGCCAGCGCGGCGACGACCAGCGCCGAGTACAGCAGGCCGCAAGGCCAGGCCGCCCACAGCAGGCCGACGGCCCCCGACCAGGCCCAGCCGCGCTGGCGCACCCGCCCCATGGCCGGGAGCGGCCCGAGCATCGGCACGGCCGAGAGCGGTGCCGTGAGGCGGCCCAGCGCAACGCGCGGGATGCGGCCGGTGAGCAGCAGCCACAGGCCGAAAACCATCACCGCCGCCTGCAACAGTGTCCACAAGGGTTTCAGCCAGGCGGTGGCCTGGAACATCTCGGCCAGCCAGCCGGCGCCCACCGCCACCAGGGCCCCCGCACTGCCGTAGGACAGCAGCCGTCCGAGCTGCAGCGACACCGCAGCCTGCCACGGGCGCGCGCCGGGACAGGCCCGCTCGACGGCCGCACAGGGTGCGGCGCACATCGCAACGCAGTGCGGACTGCCGGCCAGACCCAGCACGAGGCCGGTCGTGATCAGTGCGAGGCTCATTGCCGCACCCCGCGCACTTGTCTCAGATCAACCGCGAATAACGCTCGCGGTCGCGATCGGCCTGCAGGTGGCGGTCGAACACCATCGCCACCGCACGCACGAAGTACCAGCCCAGCGGCGTGAGCTGGATCGCGTCGGCGTCGATCTCGACCAGGCCCTGCCCGACCAGCGGCTCGAGCCGCTGCAGCTCGGCATCGAAGTAGCGCCTGAAGTCGAGCAGATGGGCCAGCTCGATCGACTCGAACACCACCCGGCCCTGGCACATCAGCGCCATGATCACCGAGCGGCGCACCACGTCGTCGCGCGTCAGCACGAGGCCGCGCACCACCGGCAGTTCGCCGGCGCGCAAGGCGTCCTGGTACTCCGGCAGCGACTTGGCGTTCTGGCTGTAGGTCGCACCGACGCGACCGATCGCCGACACGCCCAGGCCGATCAGATCGCAGTCGGGCTGGGTGCTGTAGCCCTGGAAGTTGCGGTGCAGCCGCCCCTGGCGCTTGGCCGTCGCCAGCGCATCGGTCGGCAGCGCGAAGTGGTCCATGCCGATGTAGTCGTAGCCGTGCTCCAGGAAGCCGGCGATCGCGTTCGACAGCATCGTGACACGCTGCGCCGTGCCGGGCAGGTCCTGCGCATGGATGCGCCGCTGCGGCTTGAAGCGCTGCGGCAGGTGCGCGTAGCCGTAGAGCGCCACGCGGTCCGGCCGCAGCCGGGCCACTTGCTCCACCGTGCGTGCCAGCGAAGCCGGCGTCTGCTTCGGCAGACCGTGGATCAGGTCGATGTTGATCGAATCGAAGCCCAGCGCGCGGGCACTGGCCATCAGTGCCGAGACCTGCTCCTGCGGCTGGATGCGGTGCACCGCCTGCTGCACGGCAGGATCGAAGTCCTGCACGCCAAAGCTCAGGCGGTTGAAGCCGAGGTGTTTCAGGTGCGCCAGCCGCCCGGCATCGACGGTGCGGGGGTCGACCTCGATCGAACATTCGGCCTGCGTCTGCACGTCGAAGGCCGCGCGCAGCAGCGACATCAGTTGCGTGAGTTCGCCGTCGCTGAGGAAAGTCGGCGTGCCGCCGCCGAGGTGCAGCTGGCTCACGCGCTGCCCCGGGCCGAGCGCGCCCACGTGCAGCGCGATCTCCTGTCCGAGCGACTCCAGGTACTCCGCGCCATGCCGGTGCTGGCGCGTGATCACCTTGTTGCAGGCGCAGTAGTAGCAGACCGATTCGCAGAACGGAACGTGCACGTACAGCGACAGCGGTGAACTGCCGCCCACCGCACCGGCCGACTGCGGGCCGCTGCGGCGCTGCCCCAACGCCTGCCGGTACTGGGCGGGACCGAAGGCCTCGACGAAGCGGTCCGCCGTGGGATAGGAGGTGTAGCGCGGCCCGCCCGCGTCCAGTCGGCTCAGAAGCTCCTCGGTCGGTGCGGCGGGCGCCGGCTTGGCGGTCGTGGGAGTGCTGGACATGCCCAGACTGTGCCCAGCGCCCAGCGCCCTGCACTTGATCTGCATCAAGCCCCGGGGTCGACGGGCCCGGACAATCTGCACTCATCTTGAGGCCGATCATGCAACTTGCCCCGGACACACCCGCTGACGCGCCTTGCGGAGCTCACGCCGAGCGCGCACCCATAATGGTCCGCATGGAACAACCCATCCGCATCGAAGCGCTCAAGGTTGCCTGCTCGAGCTGCAACCTGCGCGAGTTGTGCCTGCCGGTCGGCCTGTCGGATGCGGACCTCGACCGGATCGACGAACTGGTGGGTGGCCGCCGTGCCGTCAAGCGCGGCGACGCGCTGTTCCACGCCGGTGATCGCTTCGAGTCGCTCTACGCGGTACGCACCGGCTTCTTCAAGACCCGCGTCTCGGCCGACGACGGACGCGACCAGGTCACCGGCTTCCAGATGGCGGGCGAGCTGCTCGGGTTGGACGGCATCAGCACCGACCGCCATGCCTGCGACGCCGTGGCGCTCGAGGACTCGCAGGTCTGCCAGATCCCCTACACGCAGCTCGAGACGCTCTCGCGCGAGTCGACACCGCTGCAGCACCAGTTCCACAAGATCATGAGCCGCGAGATCGTGCGCGACCACGGCGTGATGCTGCTGCTCGGCAGCATGCGCGCCGAGGAGCGGCTCGCCGCCTTCCTGCTCAATCTGACGCAGCGGCTGCAGGCGCGCGGCTTCTCGGCCTCGTCGCTGGTGCTGCGCATGACGCGCGAGGAGATCGGCAGCTACCTCGGCCTCAAGCTCGAGACGGTGAGCCGCACCTTCTCGAAGTTCCAGGACGAGGGGCTGCTCGAAGTGAAGCAACGCGACATCCGCGTGCTCGACGAAGCCGGCTTGCGCCGGCTCGTCAACGGCCCCTGCTGAGCCCCCGAGCGCGGAGGCCCCCGCTCACTCAGGGCCAGCGGCGCGGCTCGGTTCCCTCGGGCTCCGGCGTCGCCAGCAGCAGCGTCAGCATCGACGTGAGCGCGCACACGATCCAGAAGCTGAAGAAGGCCAGCGTGTACACACCCGCCGGTGACACGCTCTGCAACGCACTGCCGACCCAGCCGCTCAAGTCGGCGGGATCGGCGGCGCTGAACACCAGCATCTCGAGCACGCCAGCCATCATGAACGAGGGCCAGGCGATCCACAACGTGCGTTGCCTCATGGCGTGTCCCGGCCGGCCCTAGTGCGGCGCCCTGGGCGTGGCCGCGTGGTTGCGTGCCTGCACCGCAGGCGTGCTGCTGTCGAGGGACTCGCTCGCGCGGCTGAGCACCGGGTCGCTGCCGCGCACGGCAATCACGGCGGTGGCGATGGCGGCCACCACCACCACGAGCGGCCCGCCGAGCACCAGCCAGAGCATGGGCTCGCGCCACCACGGCAGCTGCGCTGCCGGGGAGGGCGCCAGGATCTTTGCGTTCGTCTGTGCCATGGAGACTCTCCTGGTGAGCAGCGTACCGCACTCAGCGCGGCACGACGAAAGTGGACTTCTCGACCACGCTGAACGCCGGCTGACTGCCGTCGACCTCGCGTGTGAGCTCGAAACGCAAGGGGTGCGCGCCCGGCCCCAGCGCCGCGGCCGTCTGCGGCGGGATCTGCACGGCCACCGGCACCCAGCGCGACTCGGCCGGCGCCAGCAGCACCTCGCCGCGCACCTGCGCTTGGGCACCGGCGATGCCGCTCACGGCCACGCGGTAGCGCTGCGCGGATTCGGTCGCGTTCATCACCTGCAGACGGTAGACGTTCTCGATGCGCCCTTCGTCGACCAGCCGCGCCAGCGTGCCACGGTCGCGCACCACGTCGACCCGCACCGGGCTGCGCAGTGCCAGGCTGGCAACGAAACCGCCCGAGACCAGCAGCAGGATCACGCTGTACACGAGCACCCGCGGACGGAACACCCGGCGCCAGTCCAGCGTGCTGCGGCCGGCGGCCAGGCCGTTCTGCGTCGCGTAGCGGATCAGGCCGCGCGGATAGTCCATCTTGTCCATCACGCCGTCGCAGACGTCGATGCAGGCGGCGCAGCCGATGCACTCGTACTGCAGCCCCTGGCGGATGTCGATGCCGGTCGGGCAGACCTGCACGCACAGCGTGCAGTCGATGCAGTCGCCCTTGCCCTGGGCCGCCAGCGCGTCGTGCGCCAGGCTGCGCGGGCGCGAGCCGCGCGGCTCGCCGCGCGCGGTGTCGTAGCTGATGATCAGCGTGTCGTGGTCGAACATCGCGCTCTGGAAGCGCGCATAGGGGCACATGTACTTGCAGACCTGCTCGCGCATGAAGCCGGCATTGCCGTAGGTCGCAAAGCCGTAGAACAGCACCCAGAACCACTCCCAGGGGCCCGGCCCGGCGGCACCCGGGCCGGCGAGACCGAACAGGCTCAGGGCCTCGCCGCCCAGCTCGCGGATCGGCGTGAAGTAGCCGACGAAGGTGAAGCCGGTCCACAGCCCGATCGCCAGCCACACCGCATGCTTGGCCGATTTGCGGGCCAGCTTCGCGGCGCCCCAGGGCGTGGCGTCGAGCTTCAGGCGCGCCTGCCGGTCGCCTTCGATATGGTGCTCGACCCACATGAAGATCTCGGTGTAGACCGTCTGCGGGCAGGCGTAGCCGCACCACAGACGACCGGCCACGGCGGTGAACAGGAACAGGCCGTAGGCCGACAGGATCAGCAGGCCGGTGAGGTAGATGAAGTCCTGCGGATAGAGCACCAGGTCGAAGATGTAGAAGCGCCGCGCCCCCAGGTCGAACAGCACCGCCGGGCGGCCGTTCCACGGCAGCCACGGCAGGCCGTAGAACACCAGTTGCGTGAGCCACACCAGCGCCCAGCGCCAGGCGGCGAACCAGCCGTGCACCGCGCGCGCATGGATCGTCGCCTGCTTCGCGTACAGCGACACCATCTCGCCCGTGTCGTCGGGCGCGGCAGCGATGGGGATGACGCGTGAGGCAGGACGATTCATCAGCGGCTCGGGGTCGCGCTCCGGCAGTTCACTGCTTCGCCGCGACCGCGGCGCCGCCGGTGTTCGACAGCCCCCAGACGTAAGCGGCCAGCACCTGGATCTGCGCCTCGCTCAGCCGCCCGGCATGCGCCGGCATCACGTTGGTCTTGCCTTCGTTGACCATCTTCATCACCGCGTCCTCGCCCCAGCCGTGCAGCCAGATCTTGTCGCTCAGGTTGGGTGCGCCCAGGGCCTGATTGCCCTTGCCGCCCGGACCGTGGCAGGCCGCGCAGGCACCGAACTTCTCGCGCCCCAGTTGTGCAGCGATGCTGTCGTGCGGGCTGCCGGACAGGCTCAGCACGTAGTTGGCGACGTTGCGCACGTCCTCGGCGCTGCCGACCGCCGCGGCCATCGGCGGCATCATGCCCTGGCGCCCCTGTGCGATGGTCTGCGCGATCTGCTCGGGCGCACCGCCGTGCAGCCAGTCGTTGTCGGTCAGGTTCGGGAAGCCCTTGCTGCCGTGCGCGTCGGAGCCGTGGCACTGGGCGCAGTTGTTGATGAAGAGCCGCTCGCCCAGGGCATGCGCCTGCGGGTCGCGCGCCAGTTCGGCCGCCGGCATGGCGGCGAAGCGGGTGTAGAGGGGTTCGGCCTCGGCACGGCCACGCTCCATCTCCGCCTGGTACTGCGAGCGCGAGGTCCAGTCGAACTGGCCCGGATTGGAGCCCAGCCCGGGATAGAGCACCAGATAGAGCGCACCGAACAGCACGGTCAGCACGAACAGCCCCACCCACCACAGTGGCAGCGGGTTGTTCAACTCGCGCAGGTCTCCGTCCCACACGTGGCCGGTCGTGTTGTCGCCCGCCATCACCTTGCGCCGGCTGGCGATGAACAGCAGTATCAGGCAGGCCGCCAGGCCCACGACCGTGACGATGCCGATGAAGAGCGGCCAGCCGCTCGTGACGAAATCACTCATGGCGGCCCTCCAGCCGGTTGGGCTCGTCGCCGGCCGCGAACGGCAGCTGCGCCGCCTCGTCGAAGGCCTCGCGGCGGCGCCGCGCCATCGTCCAGGCCACGATGCCGATGAAGACAAGGAAGGACAGCAGCGTCACCGCCGCCCGCAGTTCATTCAGGTTCATCTCACGCTCCTCACTTCACCGCGGTGCCGAGCACCTGCAGATAGGCCACCAGGGCATCGAGTTCGGTCTTGCCCTTGACGTCGTCGGCCGCCTGCGCGACCTCGGCGTCGCTGTAGGGCGCACCGAGCTGCCGCAGGACCTTGAGCTTGGTGGGCATGATCGCGGCGTCGACCGGCGCCGTCGCGAGCCACGTGTAGGCCGGCATGTTCGACTCCGGCACCAGGTCGCGCGGGTTGTTCAGGTGGATGCGGTGCCACTCGTCGCTGTAGCGACCGCCCACGCGCTGCAGGTCGGGGCCCGTGCGTTTGCTGCCCCACTGGAACGGCCGGTCGTAGACGAACTCGCCGGCCACCGAGTAGTGGCCATAGCGCAGCGTCTCGGCACGGAACGGCCGGATCATCTGCGAGTGGCAGTTGTAGCAGCCCTCACGCACGTAGACGTCGCGGCCGGCGAGCTGCAGCGCGGTGTAGGGCTTGAGGCCGGCCACCGGCTCGGTGGTGCTGCGCTGGAAGAACAGTGGCACGATCTCGACCAGACCGCCGATCGCCACCACCACCAGGATCAGCACGATCATCAGCCAGTTCGACGTCTCGATGCGCGCGTGGCCGCTGGCCGGCGCCGTATTGTGTTCGTTGCTCATGTCATCAGGTCCTTGACGGGTGACTCAGGCTCTTGCGAGCGAGGTTGGCACGGGCACGCGCTCACGGCTGCCCACCTTCACGGTCATCACGACGTTCCACGCCATCAGCAGCATGCCGCCCAGGTACAGCAGCCCGCCCAGCAGGCGCACCACGTAGAACGGGAAGGTCGCCTTCACGCCCTCGACGAAGCTGTAGACCAGCGTGCCGTCGGGGTTCACCGAACGCCACATCAGCCCCTGCATCACGCCGGCGATCCACATCGCGGCGATGTAGAGCACGACGCCGATGGTCGCGATCCAGAAGTGCAGCTCGATCGCACGCACGCTGAACATCTCCTTGCGGCCGAACATGCGCGGGATCAGGTAGTACAGCGAGCCCATCGAGATGAAGCCGACCCAGCCGAGCGCACCGCTGTGCACGTGGCCGATGGTCCAGTCGGTGTAGTGGGACAGCGCGTTCACCGTCTTGATCGACATCATCGGACCCTCGAAGGTCGACATGCCGTAGAAGGACAGCGAGACGATCAGGAACTTCAGGATCGGGTCGTCGCGCAGCTTGTGCCAGGCGCCGCTGAGCGTCATGATCCCGTTGATCATCCCGCCCCAGCTCGGCGCCAGCAGCACCAGCGAGAACACCATGCCGACGCTCTGCGCCCAGTCAGGCAGCGCGGTGTAGTGCAGGTGGTGCGGCCCCGCCCACATGTAGGTGAAGATCAGCGCCCAGAAGTGAACGATCGACAGCCGGTAGCTGTAGACCGGGCGCTCGGCCTGCTTGGGGATGTAGTAGTACATCATTCCCAGGAAGCCCGCGGTCAGGAAGAAACCGACCGCGTTGTGGCCGTACCACCACTGCACCATCGCGTCCTGCACACCGGCGTAGGCCGAGTAGCTCTTGGTCAGGCTCACCGGCAGCGCGGCGCTGTTGACCAGGTGCAGCAGCGCCACCGTCAGGATGAAGGCGCCGAAGAACCAGTTGGCCACGTAGATGTGGCGCACTTTGCGGATGCCGATGGTGCCGAAGAACACGATCGCATAGGCCACCCAGACCAGCGTGATCAGGATGTCGATCGGCCACTCGAGTTCGGCGTACTCCTTGCCGCTCGTGAAGCCCAGCGGCAGCGTGAGCGCTGCCAGCACGATCACCGCCTGCCAGCCCCAGAACACGAAGCTCGCCAGCGCCGGCGCGAACAAGCGGGTCTGGCCGGTGCGCTGCACGACGTGAAAGGATGTCGCCATCAGCGCGCAGCCACCGAAAGCGAAGATCACCGCGTTGGTGTGCAGCGGCCGCAGCCGGCCGTAACTCAGCCAGGGGATGCCGAAGTTGAGCTCCGGCCACGTCAGCTGGGCGGCGATGAACACGCCGACGGTCATGCCGACCACACCCCACAGCACCGCCGCCAGCGCGAACTGCGTGACCACGCGATCCTCGTAGACCAGCGCTGTGCCTTTGGCCGCCTGTGCATTCATCGAACTCTCCTCGGGTCCTGTCGATGGCACCGAGTGTCGCGACGGGCGCGGGCGCCCGGCTTGATGCCGGTCAAGGATCGAGCGATGCGTTCGATGTCGACTGCAAGGGTGTGGTCTGGGCGCCGCACGGCTCGACCTCTTCAAGCACCCGCGCACCCTCGCGGTCGAGGTCGTCGAACTGGCCGTGGTGCACCGCCCACGCGAACACGCCGAGCACGCCCAGCGCGAGCAGCACCGACAGCGGCAACAACAGGTACAGACTGTCCATGGATGGCCTTGCTTGCCTTCAACGCGCCAGGCGCAGGGCGTTGCCCACGACGACCAGCGAACTCAGGGCCATGCCCAGCCCGGCCGCCCAGGGCGGCAGCCAGCCCAGCAGCGCCAGCGGCACGCAGACCGCGTTGTAGGCCACGGCCCAGGCCAGGTTCTGCCGCACGATGCGCGCGCAGCGGCGCGCCAGTTCGCACGCGTGGGCGATCTCGCCCAGCCGGCTGCCGAGCACCACGAAATCGGCACGCTGCTGCGCCAGCGCCGCGCCGTGGCCGAGCGCGATGGACACGTCGGCCTGGGCCAGCACCGGTCCGTCGTTGAGTCCGTCGCCGACCATCAGCACGCGGTGGCCCTCGCGCTGCAAGCCGCGCAGCGCGGCCAGCTTGTCCTGCGGCGCCGCCCCGTGCAGCGCCTGCGTCAAGCCGAGGCGCCGTGCCACCGCCTGCACGGCGCCGGCGCGGTCGCCGGACAACAGGCGCAGATCAAGGCCCTGCGCCCGCAGGGACTGCAGCAATGCCGTCGCGTCCGGGCGCAGCGCCTCGTCGAACTCGAACCGGGCGACCTCGGCACCAACACCCGCGTCCTGCGGCGCGAGCCACACGGCCGGGCGAGCGAGGCCCTCGGGCGCCAGCGCACCGACCCAGGCCGCCGCCCCGAGCCGCCAGCGCCGCCCGTCGGCGTCGCACGCCTCGAGGCCCTGCCCGGCATGCTCGCGCACGTCCCGCCAGGTCCGCGCCTCGGCACCGGCGTGCGCCACGGCGCGCACCAAGGCCACCGACAGCGGGTGGTGCGAGTGCGCGGCCAGCGTGGCCGCCCGCGCCAGCCAGGCGCTGCGGTCGGCCCCGGCCGGCAACTCGATGTGGGCCAGTGCCAACCGGTCCTCGGTGAGCGTGCCGGTCTTGTCGAAGCAGGCAACGTCGACATGGGCCAGGGCTTCGAGCGCATCGAGACGCTGCACCAGCACGCCGCGCCGCGCCAGCGCGCCGGCCGCCGCGATCAGTGCCGACGGCGCGGCCAGCGACAGCGCGCACGGGCAGGTCACGATCAGGATCGAGACTGCGACCCACACCGCCCGCGCCGGCTCGATCTGCAGCCAGGCCCAGAAGGCCAGCCCGGACAGCAGCAGCACGCCGACCACGAAGGGCGCCGCGATGCGGTCGGCCGCGCGCATCAGCGTCGGCCGCTCGGCCAGCGCGCGCTGCATCAGATCGACGATCTGCTGGTGGCGCGTGCCGGTGCCGACCTGCGTCAGCTGCACCACCACGGGCGCGACGAGGTTCAGGCTGCCGGCGATCACCGCATCGCCGGCACCGCGCGGCAGTGGCCGCGACTCGCCCGTCAACAGCGATTCATCGGCTTCGGTGCGCCCTTCGATCATCAATCCGTCACCGGGAAAGGCCTGGCCCGCCGCAACGCGCACCCGGTCGCCGGCCACCAGCCGCGCCACCGGCACCCAGGCCACGCTGCCATCGGCCGCCAGCCGCTCGACGCTGTCGGGCAGGCGGCGCAGCAGCGCATCAAGGGAGCGCGTGCTGCGCTCGCGCGAGCGCGCCTCGAGCCAGCGGCCGGCCAGCAGGAAGCAGACGAACATGGTCAGCGAGTCGAAGTAGACCTCGTGGCCGAACGGTCCGCCCGGATCGAAGCTCGCAGCGCTGCTGGCGACGAAGGTGACCACGATGCCCAGCGCGACCGGCACGTCCATGCCGACGCGGCGCTGGCGCAACGCGTGCCAGGCACCGGCGAAGAACGGCTGGGCCGAGAACAGCAGCACCGGCAGCGTCAGCACCCAGGCGCTCCAGCGCAGCAGCGCCGCGATGTCGGGCGCGATGTCGCCCGGCGCGGCGAAGTAACTGGGCGCTGCCGCCATCATCACCTGCATCATGCAGAAGGCCGCGACGAACAGGCGCCACAGCGCGGCGCGCGATTCGGCCTGGCGTGCACGCAAGGCGTCTTGCGCGTCGGCGAGATAGGCTTGGTAGCCGGCGCGCTGCACCGCATCGATCAAGACCGACGCCCGCGTGCGCAGCGGATCCCAGCACACCTCGGCGCGCTCGGCCGCGGCGTTGACCTGCGCGCTGCGCACGCCTTCGATCCGCAACAAGGCGGCTTCGATGATCCCGGCACAGGCGGCGCAGTGCAGCCCCTGCAGCAACAGCCGCGTGCGGGCCTCGCGTTGCCCGTCGGCACCGTTTTGCCAGGTGGTGCAGGCGGCCAAGGCCGCTTCATCATCCAGTGCCGCCCGCTGCCGACCCGACAGATCGGCCGCACCATCGGGCGCGTGGGCGGCGAGAGAGCGGGTGGCGGGAAAGGGCAGGCTGGTGGCGGGCATCGGCGTCATGGGCAGACGCTGCGGCCGTCAGCGTGCGGTCGGCTACGGAACGTCCCGTGCGTTACTCTAGATCAGCCCTTCACCCCCATGCTGACAAAGATCAAGTTCATGCGCCTTCGCCTCCCGCACACTGCCGGCCTCGTGCTGGCGCTCGCCGCCCTGTTGTCAGGCCCTGCAACCCTGGCCCAGACCGGTCCGCAGAAGCTGCCGGCCGTTCGCCTCAACGCGGGCATCCACAACATCCAGGCCGAGGTCGCCCGCACGCCCGAGCAGCGCGCGATCGGCCTGATGAACCGGCCGACGATGGGCAGCAACGACGGCATGCTGTTCGTCTTCGAGGAGGCGGCGACGCAGTGCTTCTGGATGAAGAACACGCTGCTGCCGCTGTCGATCGCCTACCTGGCCGACGACGGCACGGTCCTGCAGATCGTCGACATGCCGCCGCAGACGCTGGAGTCGAAGTGCTCGACGAAGCCGGTGCGGCTGGTGCTCGAGATGAACCAGGGCTGGTTCGCCAAACGCGGATTCAAGGCCGGCAGTCGGCTGAGCGGCCCGGCTTTCAAGCCCTGAGCGCATCATGAAAAAGGCCGGTCCAGGACCGGCCTCGATCGATCAGTGCAGGGTCTTGCTCAGACGAAGTTCTTCGCGGCGAAGTCCCAGTTCACGAGCGAGTTCAGGAAGGTCTCGACGAACTTCGGACGCGCGTTGCGGAAATCGATGTAGTAGGCGTGCTCCCACACGTCGACGGTCAGCAGCGCCTTGTCGGCGGTGGTCAGCGGCGTGGCGGCATTGCCGGTGTTGACGATGTCCACCGAGCCATCGGCCTTCTTCACCAGCCAGGTCCAGCCGGAGCCGAAATTGCCGACCGCGCTCTTCGTGAAGGCTTCCTTGAAGGCCGCCAGGCTGCCCCACTTGGCGTTGATGGCCGCGGCCAGCGCGCCGCTCGGCTCGCCGCCGCCCTTGGGCTTCATGCTGTTCCAGAAGAAGGTGTGATTCCAGATCTGGGCCGCGTTGTTGAACACGCCGCCGCTCGATTTCTTGATGATCTCTTCCAGCCCCAGGGCCTCGAACTCGGTCCCCTTGATCAGGTTGTTGAGGTTCGTGACATAGGCCTGGTGGTGCTTGCCGTAGTGGAACTCGAAGGTCTCTTTCGAGAGGTGCGGCGCGAGGGCGTCCATCGCGTACGGCAATGCAGGCAAAGCGTGTTCCATCGGGTGTTTCCTTTTTTGGGTTTGATCGGGATGAGCGGGGCGGGCTCGCCACGCGGACATCATGCCCGGCAACCCGATGCAAGGTGCGCGCAAGGCAAAAAAGCCTGGCGCTGCGCTGCGTTAACTTCGCTATAGTTTGATCGCCTTCCAACAACAAGGAGAGAGTCGATGGGCGCAATCTTCCAGTCCCTGGGACGCACCGTGGTCGCCGGTGTGCTGCTGCTGATCCTGATCGTCCTGCTGGCCGGCAACATCCAGTTCGGCCATGCCTGGGGCGCGTTCTTCATGCGCTGGCTGCACGTTCTCTCGGGCGTGATGTGGATCGGCCTGCTGTGGTACTTCAACTTCGTGCAGATCCCCTCGATGCCGAAGATTCCCGATGAGCAAAAGCCGGCGATCGGCAAGGTGATTGCGCCGACCGCGTTGTTCTGGTTCCGCTGGGCCGCACTGTCCACCGTGATCACCGGGCTGTTGCTGGCCTGGATGAACGGCTATATCGCCGCGGCCCTGGGCCTGCAGCGGCCGGTCACCGCGATCGGCATCGGCATGTGGCTGGCCTTGGTGATGGCCTTCAACGTCTGGTTCATCATTTGGCCGAACCAGAAGAAGGCGCTGGGCATCGTGACCGTTGCGCCCGAGGAAAAGGCCAAGGCTGGCCGGCTCGCGATGCTGACCTCGCGCGCCAACACCATGCTGTCGATCCCCATGCTCTACTGCATGGTGGCGCAGCAGAACGCGGGCCTCTGATCCCCTGCGGTCCCGACGACGAACCGGGCCTTGCGGCCCGGTTCTTCATTTCGGCAGCACGCGATCGACCCGCAGCCCGATCTGGCCGCGCGCCAGCGTGAGCTTCAGGTCCTGGCCTGCCTTCAACTGCTGCGGATCGACGACCAGTTCGCCCTCGGCGGTTTCGATCAAGGCATAGCCGCGTCCCACGACCCGCGTCGGGTCGAGCGCCTGCAGGCGCGTCTGGACCGTCTGCAGCGCGTGGGCGCGTCGCTCGCGCAGCAAGCGGCCACCATGGTGCAGGGCCAGTGCGGCGCGCTGCAGTTCGGTGCGTGCCCCGTGCACGCCGGTCCGCACGCCATGCGCGAGGCGCTGCGCGAGCAGATCAAGCCGGTTGCGCTGGCCGCTCAGGCGCTCGGCCGGACGGCTCAGCGCCAGCGTGAGCCGGTCGAGCCGCTGCGCCTGCTGCTGCAGGCCGCGTTCCAGGCTGCGCGAGAGGGAGCGCGCGGTGCCGGCCAGCTGTCGCAAGGCGTCCTCGCGCGGCGTGGCCGCGAGTTCGGCCGCCGCGGTCGGCGTCGGTGCGCGCAGGTCGGCGGCGAAATCCACCAGGCTCACATCCGTCTCGTGACCGACGCCGGCAATGACCGGGATGCGGCTGGCCGCGACCGCGCGCACCACGACCGCTTCATTGAAAGCCCACAGATCTTCGAGCGAGCCGCCACCGCGGGCGACGATGAGCGTGTCGGCCCGGCCGTGCCGGCCGGCCGCCTCGATCGCCGCCGCCAGCGCAGCCGGCGCGTCGGCCCCCTGTACCGGGCTCGGGTAGATGACCACCCGCACCTGCGGTGCGCGACGCTGCAGTGCGGTCAGCACATCGTGCAAGGCTGCCGCCGCAAGCGAGGTCACCACGCCGACACAGGACGGGTAGCGGCTGATCGGGCGCTTGCGCGCCGGATCGAACAGGCCTTCGGCCTCGAGCTGGGCCTTGAGCCGCAGGAAGCGCTCGTACAGCGCACCGGCCCCGGCGCGCTGCATGGCCTCCACCACGAACTGCAGCTCGCCGCGCGGCTCGTAGACCGCCAACCGGCCGCGCAACTCGACCAGATCGCCATCGTCGGGCGTGAAATCGAGCAGGCTCGCCGCGCGGCGAAACATCGCGCAGCGCAGCGCGGCCGTGCCTTCAGCGTCCTTCAACGTGAAATAGCAGTGGCCGCTGGCGGCCCGGGTGTAGCCGGAGACCTCGCCGCGCACTGCCACGGCGGCAAAGCGCGCCGCCAGCGTGTCAGCAACGGCATGCACCAGCGCGGCGACCTCCCACACCAGCGGCGCAGGGGTCCGGCCCGGCCCCTGCGCGGGCGGCGCAAGGCCCCGCCCCGAGAACCGATCAGCACCGGTCATCGCCGCTCCGGCCGGCCCGCAACCCCCTCGATATGCGGGGCCGGAACTCCACAGCCGCGCCAGACAAGGCCGGGCGCCGCATCGACACCGTCATGAGCCCGTCAAAATCGTGCAAGCTGTTGATTCTCAAGTGTTTTTTTGTGCTCATTGTTTGAGCAATCTGTTCACGGCCTTGACTGGCGGGCGTTTCGGGCGGGGGGTGAAGCAGTTGCCCACAAAGTTATCCACAACAACGGTGGACGATTGCACCGACTCGCACAAAGTCGCCTGTTGCGGCTGGCGCGGCTGGGGCCGGGCCATAATCGCCGCGACTCGAATCTGGAGACTTTCGTTGTTTTCGATCATACAAGCCGCCGGTTGGCCGATCTGGCCGCTCATCCTGTGCTCCATCGTCGCGTTGGCCCTCGTGATCGAGCGTTTCAGCAGCCTGCGCACCGTGCGCGTCGCGCCGCAGCGGCTGCTCGATGAAGTGATCTCCGTCACCAGCAAGAGCCTGCCGGCGCCCGAGGTCGTGAACAAGCTGTCGGCCAACTCGGTACTCGGCAGCGTGCTCGCCAGCGGCCTGCGCGCCGTGATCGCGGATCCGCGCATCACCGAGGATGGCCTGCGCATCGCTTTCGAGACGGCCGGCCGGGCTGCGGTGCACCGGCTCGAACGCTACCTGAACACGCTGGGCACCATTGCCTCGGCCGCGCCGCTGCTGGGGCTGTTCGGCACCGTGGTCGGCATGATCGAGATCTTCGGTTCGCAGGCTCCGGCGACGACCGCCGGCGTCGGCGGCAACCCGGAACAACTGGCGCACGGCATCTCGATCGCGCTCTACAACACCGCGTTCGGACTGGTCGTCGCCATTCCCTCGCTGATGTTCTACCGCTACTTCCGTGGGCGGATCGACGAATACACCATCGATCTCGAGCAAGCGAGCGAGCGCATCATGCCGCACCTGCTGCGCTTCACGTCCCGCCCGAACTGAGCGGCGCGCACCCCGCCCAACCCCACCATGGCGATGAATTTCCGCCACCGCCGCAGCGAGGAACCGGAGATCAACCTGATCCCCTTCATCGACGTGCTGCTGGTGATCCTGATCTTCCTGATGCTCTCGACCACCTACTCCAAGTTCACCGAGCTGAAGGTGAACCTGCCGGTGGCCGACGCCGAGCGTGCGCGCGACTACCCGAAGGAAATCATCGTCGGGGTCTCGAGCGACGGCCGCTACACGGTGAACCGCGACCAGGTCGCCGGCAAGGATCTCGCGACGCTGACCGCCGCCCTGGCCGCTGCGGCGGCGGGCCAGAGCGACCGGGTCGTGATCGTCTCCGCCGACGCCAGCGCGGCACACCAGAGCGTCATCAACGTGATGGACGCGGCGCGCCGCGCCGGCCTGCAGCAACTGACCTTCGCGACCCAGGGCAGCCGCAACGGTGCCCCCACCGACGCCGAGTCGCGTTGAATGCGGACCGGCCTCGCGCGCCGGTGCGCGCGCCGCTCGAAACCGTCCTGACCCGCCACTGGCTGAAGCGCGGGCCGCTGGCCTGTGCGCTGTGGCCGCTGTCGGTGCTCTACGGTGCCGTCGTGGCGGTCCGCAATGCAGGCTACCGCCTCGGCCTGCCGGGCAGCGAGCCGGCCGGCCGGCCGGTGGTGGTGGTGGGCAACCGCATCGCCGGCGGCGCCGGCAAGACGCCGACGGTGATCGCCGTGCTCGCGCATCTGCGCCAACGGGGCTGGCGGCCCGGCGTGGTGTCACGCGGCCATGGTCGCGCTGCCGACGGCGTGCAGGCCGTGCGGGCGAACACCCCTGCCGGCGCGGTGGGCGACGAGCCGCTGTTGATCCACCTGCGCAGCGGTGCACCGGTCGTCGTCGGCCGCGACCGGGTGGCCGCCGTTCGCGCCCTGTTGGCGGCCCGGCCGGACATCGATGTGATCGTGGCCGACGACGGGCTGCAGCACCGCCGGCTGGCGCGCGACGTCGAGGTGGTGGTGTTCGACGCCCGCGGCGCCGGCAACGGCTGGCTGCTGCCGGCCGGTCCGCTGCGCGAGCCGATCGACACGCCCGGCGGTGCGGCCGCGACGCTGGTGCTCTACAACGCCGAGACGCCGAGCACGCCGCTCGCCGGCTACGGCACCCGGCGTTCGCTGGCCGGTGCCGCGGCACTCGCGGCGTGGTGGCAGGGCGAACCGGCATCGACCGCGGCCCTGCACGCGCTGCGAGGCCGGCCGCTGCTCGCCTGTGCCGGCATCGCGCAACCGCAGCGCTTCTTCGACCAGCTGCGCAGCGCCGGGCTGGAAGTCCGGGAGCAGGCGTTGGCGGATCACGCCGACTTCGCCGCCCTGCCCTGGCCTGCCGACACCCGCGACGTGATCGTGACCGAGAAGGACGCCGTCAAGCTCCCGGCAGATCGCGTGCTGCGGGAGCGGCCCGGCACACGCATCTGGGTCGCGCCGCTAGACTTCTCGCCGGAGCCGGCGTTCTTTGCCGCGCTCGATGCCGCACTGGCGCCCCTGTCACCGCGCCGCGAAGGATGAGCATGGACACCCGATTGATGGACTTGCTGGTGTGCCCGATCTGCAAGGGCCCGCTGACGCACGATCACGCCGCCCACGAACTGCACTGCGCCGCCGACCGGCTGGCGTTCCCGATCCGCGACGGCATCCCGGTGATGCTCGAAGGCGAGGCCCGCGCGCTGGACGAGCCGCCGTCGCAGCCGGCGCCGCTGTCCGAATGAGCTTCACGGTCCTCATTCCGGCACGGCTCGGCTCGAGCCGCCTGCCGGACAAGCCGCTCGCCGACATCGCGGGCCTGCCGATGGTGGTGCGGGTGGCGCACAGCGCGATGTCCAGCGGTGCGAGCGCGGTGGTGGTGGCCGCCGACGACGCCCGCACCGTCGACGCCTGCGCACGGCATGCCGTGCGCGCGTTGCTCACGCGCCGCGACCACGCGACCGGCAGCGACCGCCTGGCCGAGGCCTGCGAGCTGCTCGGACTGGCGGACGGCGAGATCGTCGTCAACGTGCAGGGCGACGAGCCGCTGATCGACCCCGCACTGATCGACGCCTGCGCCGCACTGCTGGCGCGGCGGCCCGAGTGCGCGATGGCCACGGCAGCCCACGCGATCGACAGCGTGGCGGAGTTCGAGAATCCCAATGTCGTGAAGGTGGTCTGCGACGCCCAGGGCCGCGCATTGACCTTCTCGCGCGCCCCCATTCCCTGGTGGCGCGACGGCTACGCCGCCGGACTGCGCCAGGCCCGCTCGCTCAGTGATCCGCCGCCCTTGCGGCACATCGGCCTGTACGCCTACCGCGCGGCGTTCCTGCGCCGCTACCCGACGCTGCCGCCGAGCCCGATCGAGACGATCGAGTCGCTCGAGCAGCTGCGCGTGCTGTGGCATGGCGAACGGATCGCGGTGCACGTGAGCCCGCTGCGTCCGGGCCCGGGCATCGACACGCCCGAAGACCTCGAGCGTGTGCGGGCCCTGTTCGCCGATGCGACCCGCAAAGGGCTGCGCGAGTCAGGTTGACGAAAGGCTGCGTGGTATTCTCATTTCGACTTCGCCGGATCGAATCCAGCGGGTCGAATACCAGCGAGACAAGCCACTTGCCGCCTCGAGCGACACGGTGCGCGAACCGACAAGAAACCACGAGGACCCGCGATGAATCTGATCCTGTTGGGCGCGCCCGGCGCTGGCAAGGGCACCCAAGCCACCTTCATCTGCCAGAAGTTCGGGATCCCGCAGATCTCGACCGGCGACATGCTGCGCGCTGCGGTCAAGGCCGGCACCCCGCTGGGCGTCGAAGCGAAGAAGGTGATGGACAGCGGCGGTCTCGTCAGCGACGACATCATCATCGGCCTGGTCAAGGAGCGCATCGCGCAGCCCGACTGCGCCCAGGGTTTCCTGTTCGACGGCTTCCCGCGCACGATCCCGCAGGCCGATGCGATGAAGGTTGCCGGCGTGAAGCTCGACATCGTGCTCGAGATCGACGTGCCCGACGAAGCCATCATCGAGCGCATGAGCGGACGCCGCGTCCACGTCGCCTCGGGCCGCACCTACCACGTGAAGTTCAACCCGCCGAAGGTCGCCGGTATCGACGACGTGAGCGGCGAGCCGCTGATCCAGCGCGACGACGACAAGGAGGCGACCGTCCTCAAGCGCCTGCAGGTCTACCAGAGCCAGACCCGGCCGCTGGTCGACTATTACGCCGCCTGGTCCGCGACGGGTGATGCGGCCGCGCCGAAGTACCGCAAGATCGCCGGCACCGGCAGCGTCGACGAAATCACCGCGCGGGCGCTGGCCGCCCTGAGCTGACGCCGGCCGTCTGGCCTGTCTCTTGCACGCACAGGGGCCGCAGCAGCGGCCCTTTTTCATTGCCCTCTTCACGATCGGAGCACGACATGGACATCGCAGGCAAGGTCTACATCGTCACCGGCGGCGCCTCGGGCCTCGGTGAAGGCACCGCACGCATGCTGGCGCGCGAGGGCGGCACCGTCGTCGTGGCCGACCTGCAGGTCGAGGCCGGCGAGGCGGTGGCGCGCGACATCGGGGGCGCCTTCGTCAAGTGCGATGTTGCGAGCGAAGCCGATGGCCAGGCGGTCATCGCCAAGGCGGTATCGCTGGGCAAGCTGATGGGCCTGGTGAACTGCGCCGGCATCGCGCCCGCCGTCAAGACGGTGGGCAAGGACGGCGCCCATCCGCTGGCGGTGTTCAGCAAGGTGATCACGGTCAACCTGGTCGGCACATTCAACATGATCCGGCTCGCCGCCGAGGCGATGGGCCGCAACGAGCCCGAGCCGACCGGCGAGCGCGGCGTGCTGATCTCCACTGCGTCGGTGGCGGCTTACGACGGCCAGATCGGCCAGGCCGCCTATTCGGCCAGCAAGGGCGGCGTGGTCGGCATGACGCTGCCGATCGCCCGCGACCTGGCCCGCAGCGGCATCCGCAACATGACCATCGCGCCGGGCATCTTCGGCACGCCGATGCTGTTCGCGATGCCGCAGGAGGTGCAGGACGCGCTGGCCGCCGGCGTGCCCTTCCCGTCTCGCCTGGGCACGCCCACCGACTACGCGAAACTGGTGCACCAGATCATCACGAACGAAATGCTCAACGGCGAGGTGATCCGCCTGGACGGGGCGATCCGCCTCGCCCCGCGCTGACGTCCCGTGGTGGGGCGGGCGGCGTCCGCCCCGTCGCTGCGGCAAGTCTTAGACTGAGCACGTGATCCCGCCCGCCTTCATCCAGGACTTGCTGGCCCGCACGGATGTGGCCGAGGTGGTAGGTCGGCACGTGCAACTGAAGAAGGCCGGTGCCACCCTCAAGGGGCTGTGCCCCTTCCATGGCGAGAAGTCACCCAGCTTCACCGTCAGCCCGACGCGCCAGACCTACCACTGCTTCGGCTGCGGCGTGCATGGCAACGCGATCGGTTTCCTCATGGAGCACGCCGGCCTCGGCTTCATGGACGCCGTGCGGGAGCTCGCCCAGCAGGCCGGCATGACGGTGCCCGAGGACGACAGCTCGCCCGAGGAGCGCGAGCACGCCCGTGCCATGAAGGAGCGCCAGGCCACGCTCAGCGAGGTGCTGGCGAAGGCCGGCGAGCATTGGCGCAAGCAGCTCAAGGCCAGTCCTCGCGCGGTGGCCTACCTGAAGGGCCGCGGCCTGACCGGCGAGATCGCCGCACGCTTCGGCATGGGCTACGCGCCCGAAGGCTGGCGCGGCCTGGCCAGCGTGTTCCCGCGCTACGACGACCCGCTGCTCATCGAGTCGGGGCTGGTGATCGTGCAAGGCGACGACGGACCGGACCAGAAGCGCTACGACCGTTTCCGCGACCGCATCATGTTCCCGATCCGCTCGGTGCAGGGCGAGGTGATTGGCTTCGGCGGCCGCGTGCTCGATGCCGGAGAGCCGAAATACCTCAACTCGCCGGAGACGCCGGTGTTCGTGAAGGGCCGCGAACTGTACGGCCTGTTCGAGGCCCGCCAGGCGCTGCGCGAGCGCGGCTACGCGCTGGTGGTCGAGGGCTACATGGACGTCGTCGCGCTGGCCCAGCTCGGCTTCCCGAATGCGGTGGCCACGCTGGGCACCGCCTGCACCGCCGAGCATGTGCAAAAGCTGCTGCGCTTCACCGACCGCATCGTCTTCAGCTTCGACGGCGACGCGGCCGGCCGGCGCGCCGCCGGTCGCGCCCTGGAAGCAGCCCTGCCGCATGCCAGCGACACGCGCAGCATCAAGTTCCTGTTCCTGCCGCCCGAGCACGACCCCGATTCCTTCGTGCGCGAGCAGGGCGCGCCAGCCTTCGAGGCCTGTGTCGAACAGGCGGTGCCGCTGTCACGCCAACTGATCGAGGCAGCGCGCGAAGACTGCGACCTCGAGACCGCCGAGGGCCGTGCGCTGATGCTGGCGAATGCCAAGCCGCTCTGGTCGGCACTGCCCGAAGGCGCGCTGCGGCGTCAACTGCTCACCGAACTCGCTCGCGCGGGCGCACTGGAGTCGGCGGAGCTCCAGACTTTGTGGGGCGGCGCACCTGCGCCGCGGCGAGAAGCGCCCCGCCCCGCCCCGCGCCCCAGCCGACGTGCACTGCGCGCGGCGACCAGTTCGCTCGACCGCGGCGCGTGGCTGCTGGTGCAGCGCTGCGATCTGTGGGAGCGCCTCGACGTGGCAACCCACGAGCTGCTGTGCGAGGTGCTCGATCCCCACGGCGCCTTCTTTCGCTGGCTCGACCGCCGCTTTCACGAAGAAGGTGCGCTGTCGCCCCAGACCCTGCTCGACGAAATGCTGGCGGGCGGCGAGTCGCTCGGACTGACCGCACTCGCACAGCGCATCGGCTCGCTGCACGAAGTCGACGTGGGCGAGCATGCCGAGCCCCAGTTGCACGTCGTCGCAGACCGCGTGCGCCTGGACGCACTGGAGCGCGACCTGGAGATGCTGACCACCGCCGAGCCCTTGACTCCGGACATCCTGGAGACCATCCGCCGCACCCGCACGAGCGCCGATGAGATCAAGCACCGTCTCGCACGCAGCCAGGCCGCGGCAAGCCCGTGAGCGCTGTTGTCTTTGACGCGAGGCGTTAAATCGCCGATAATTTGCGGTTAGTCGTATGCGGCAAGAGTGAGCGCAGCACCTCCGGGCCCCGGCCACCCCCGACAAGGGTCACCATCAGGCCACCCTCCCCCGCCAGGGCTGCACCTTCAGGACACTCACGCGAGCTTGCCCGCCGACGCTGTGGCCCTCATGTCCGCTTTCGGGCTGATGGCAGCCCGACCTGCTAGTGCACGGCGCCGCGAGTCGCCCTGCCGCTCGCGGCCGGCGCACAGCGCATGGCTCCAGGCACCCGAGTACCCCATCCTCCAAGGAATCGCATGACCGCGAAGAAGAGCGCCCCCGCCGCTGCGAGCAAGTCCACCAAGGCCGTCGCGCCGGCTTCGTCTGCCAAGACCACCGCCAAGTCGGCCGGCAAGGTGGAGATCGACCTGAAGAAGGCCAAGGCGGTGCCTGCGGCGCCGCTGAAGGCCGCTGGCAAGGCCTCGTCGGGCAAGACAGCAGCCGCACCCGAGGCAGCCAAGGGCAAGCCGGGCCGCAAGCCGGCCGCCGGCAAACCGGCGTTGCCGGTGCTCGACGAAGAGCTCGGCGACATCGAGGCCGACATCGAAGGCGAGGTGAGCGTCGACGACGCCGGCGGCGACAAGCCCAAGGCCAAGCCGCTGCGCATGAAGGTCTCGCGCGCCAAGGAGCGCGCACTGATGCGCGAATTCGGTCTGGACGAAACGGCGCTGACCGAGGACGAGGTCGCCAAGCGCCGCCAGGAGCTCAAGACGCTCATCAAGATGGGCAAGACGCGGGGTTTCCTGACGCACCAGGAAATCAACGACCATTTGCCGGAAAAGCTGATCGAGGCCGAGATCCTCGAGGCCATCGTGTCGATGCTCAACGACATGGGCATCGCGGTCTACGAACAGGCGCCCGACGCCGCCACGCTGCTGATCGCCGGCGGCACCACCGGCACCTCGACCGACGAAGAGGCCGAGGAGGAGGCCGAGGCGGCGCTCTCCACCGTGGACTCCGAGTTCGGCCGCACCACCGATCCGGTGCGCATGTACATGCGCGAGATGGGCACGGTCGAGCTGCTGACGCGCGAGGGCGAGATCGAGATCGCCAAGCGCATCGAAGGCGGTCTGCAGGCGATGATGCTGGCGATCAGTGAGTCGCCCACCACGATCGCCGAGATCCTGGTGCTGGCCGACAAGATCCGCGCCGGCGACATGCAGATCTCCGAAGCGGTCGACGGCTTCGTGTCGAACGAGGAAGCCGACGACTACGTGGCCGAAGAGGACTTCGACGAATTCGACGAGGAAGACGACGACGACGGCAACGGCGGCTCGAAGGCGCTGACCAAGAAGCTCGAGGAGTTGAAGACCCAGGCGCTGGTACGTTTCGACGATCTGCGCACGCACTTCGACCGCATGCGCAAGGCCTACGAGAAGGAAGGCTACAAGTCTTCGGCCTACAACCGCGCGCAGATGGGCGTGAGCTCCGAGATCATGAGCCTGCGCTTCACGGTCAAGACGATCGAGCGCCTGTGCTCGATCCTGCGCTCGCAGGTCGACGACATCCGCCGCTACGAGCGTGAGCTGCGCAAGATCGTGGTCGACAAGTGCGGCATGCCGCAGGACCACTTCATCAAGACTTTTCCGCCGAACGCACTGAACCTGAAGTGGGCCGAGAAGGAGATCGCGGCGAACAAGGCCTACAGCGCGGTGATGGCGCGCAACCTGCCGCCGATCCAGGACCTGCAGCAAAAGCTGATCGACCTGCAGAGCCGGGCGGTGGTGCCGATCGACGACCTGAAGCTCATCAACAAGAAGATGAACCAGGGCGAGAAGGCCTCGCGCGACGCCAAGAAGGAAATGATCGAGGCCAACCTGCGCCTGGTGATCTCGATCGCGAAGAAGTACACCAACCGCGGCCTGCAGTTCCTCGACCTGATCCAGGAAGGCAACATCGGCCTGATGAAGGCGGTGGACAAGTTCGAATACCGCCGCGGCTACAAGTTCTCGACCTACGCCACCTGGTGGATCCGCCAGGCCATCACGCGCTCGATCGCCGATCAGGCCCGCACCATCCGCATCCCGGTGCACATGATCGAAACGATCAACAAGATGAACCGCCTGTCGCGCCAGCACCTGCAGGAGTTCGGCTTCGAGCCGGACGCGCCGACGCTGGCCGAGAAGATGGAGATGCCCGAGGACAAGATCCGCAAGATCATGAAGATCGCCAAGGAGCCGATCTCCATGGAGACGCCGATCGGCGACGACGACGACTCGCACCTGGGCGACTTCATCGAGGACACCAACAACACCGCGCCGATCGAGGCCGCGATGCAGGCCGGCCTGCGCGATGTGGTCAAGGACATCCTCGACAGCCTGACGCCGCGCGAGGCCAAGGTGCTGCGCATGCGCTTCGGCATCGAGATGAGCACCGACCACACGCTCGAGGAAGTGGGCAAGCAGTTCGACGTGACGCGCGAGCGCATCCGCCAGATCGAGGCCAAGGCGATCCGCAAGCTCAAGCACCCGAGCCGCTCGGACAAGCTGCGCACGTACCTGGACAATCTCTGAAGCCGACGGCGCAAGAGATGGGCCTGGAACGTGCCGCCCTGCAGGCGGTAGCGATTGCGCAGCAATCGCCACGCGGCTTGCGCCACAAGCTGCGCACCTGTCTCGACAATCTCTGAGCGCAGCTCTTCGGCACGAATCAGCCCGGCCTTGCGCCGGGCTTTTTTCTTGCCCACCTTGTTGGGGATAGTGGCGTCACACGGCGCGGGATAAACTTTTGTGTGATCTATTGCACGCCGCCTCGATGACCGCACTGCTCCAACGCACCGTCCTGTTCGCCGACCTGCGCGGCAGCACGGGTCTGTTCGAGAAGCTCGGCAATGCCGAAGCGGCATCGGTCGTGACGCAGAGCGTCGCGCTGATGGCCCAGATCGTTGGTACCTGCGGGGGCCAGGTCGTCAAGACGCTGGGCGACGGGCTGATGGCCGTGTTCGAGCAGCCTCAGGGCGGTATTGATGCGGCCGACGAAATGCACGAATCGCTGGACCGCATCGTCGCCGAGGGCCCGCAAAGCGGTGCGCGCCGCTCCGCGCTCAAACTGCAGGTCGCCATGGCGCATGGCGAGCTGATCGAGCTCAACGGCGACTGCTTCGGCGATGCCGTCAACGTGGCCGCGCGCCTGCTCGACAGCGCCGGCGACAACGAGACGCTCACCACGCAGCAGGTGCTCGAAGGCCTCGACCCCGACCACCGCGGACGCTTCCGATCCCTGAGCAAGCTGCAGCTGCGCGGCCGTCAGGAGCCGGTGCAGGTCTACCGCCTCGAGGCACGACGCTTCGGCGAGACGGTCGCCACACTGTTCGAAGGCTCGGCGCCAATGCCCGCGCCGGACGGCATCCGGCTGGCCTGGCTGGACGTGACCCGGGTGTTCGCGGGTGTCGACCTGCCGGCGATCCTGGGTCGCAGTCCGCAGGCCACCTATTGCATCGACGACACGCGGGTCTCGCGCTCGCACGCGCGGGTCGAGTGGCATGGCGGCACCTTCCAGGTCAGCGATCTCAGCTACAACGGCACTTATGTGCGTTTCGCCGGTCGCGATGAAGTGATCGCCCTGCGGCGCGGCAGTTGCACACTGCACGGCAGCGGCGTGATCTGCCTCGGCGCGTCACCGACCGATCCGACGGCACCGACCGTCAACTTCGACGTCCTGAGCTTCCAGGACACCGTGCCGCGCTCGAGCGACTGAACCGCGCGGCCTCCGCGCCGGAGTCAGACGCCCAGCCGATCGGCCAAGGCCAGCAGGTCGCGACCCTGCCAGCAGCGTGCGGCAACGGCAGCGTCATGGCCGCCATCGCGACGCAGCCAGGCCGCCTGCAGCCCCGCATCGAGGGCGCCGTGCACGTCGAGCGCCAAGTCGTCACCGACGTGCAGCACCTCCTGCGGCAAACAGTCCAGGCGCTCGCACGCAGCCGCGAAGATGCGACCATCGGGCTTGCCGATGCCCAACTCACGCGCCGCGAGACTGCCGCTGAACCAGCGCCGGATGCCGATGCGCTCCAGATCGGCGTTGCCGTTGCTCAAGGCGAACAGCGGCCAGCGCGCGGCGAGGCGTCGCAGGGCCGGCAGGGTGTCGGCGTAGAGATCGACGCGCTGCCGCTCGGCCAGGAAGACCTCGAAGGCCGCGTCGGCCAGCGCTTCGTCTTCGTCGGCGGCGACCAGCAGGCGGCGGATGCTCTCGCGCCGCAATCGACCGAGGTCGTGGGCCCATTCGGGCCGCTCGCGCGCCACCGCCTCTCGCACGCTCCGCATCGCGACCCCGTCGAAGCGCTCGGTGACGCGTGGCGCGTGCCGCTGCAGCCAGGCCAGCAGCACCGACTCGGCGCGCTCGATGGTCGGCCAGATCGGCCACAGGGTGTCATCCAGGTCCAGCGTCAATGCGCGCAGCTTGTCGATGTTCAGGCTCATGCGGGCTCCACGTCCCAGTGTGAACGAAGCACGGCGCGACCGCGCGGCGCGACCGCCATCGCCCCACTCCGGGACGCCCCTCCGCTACATTACAACGCTCTTCCACCGGTGCCCGACCGCAGCATGAAATCGGCCCCTGCGCCCGCCGGCGACGCCGAGCGGCTGCGCGTCCTGCATGAACTGCGCCTCGTCGACACCGAGGTCGATCCGGCATTCGCGGCGATCGCACGGCTCGCGCGCCAGCACACCGGCTGGCCGATCGGCGCGGTCAGCCTGGTCGATGCACATCGGCAGTGGTTTGCCGCCGCGGCCGGGCTCGACATCCGCGAGACCCCGCGCGACGTCGCCTTCTGCGCGCACGCCATCCTGGATGCCGGGGCCCTGGAAGTGGTGGATGCGAGCAGCGACGAGCGCTTCGCGAACAACCCGCTCGTCACCGACGCGCCGCATGCCCGCGCCTATGCCGCCGTACCCGTGCGGGTCGACGGCCAGCGCATCGGCACCGTGTGCGCCATCGACCGGCAACCGGGCCGGCTCGACGAGGCGGCGCTCGCCGCGCTGCATGACCTCGCAACACTGGCCGGCTCGCTGCTCCAGGCACGCCTGCTCGAGCAGCGCTCCCGCCTGCAGGAGAGCCGCGTGCGCGGCGCCAGCCGAGCCGGCAGCGACTGGCTCTGGGAGACCGATGCACAGGGCGTTCTCACCTGGGTCTCCGACAGCGTGGAGGCCCACACCGGCCAGCCCGCGAAAGCCGACGTCGGCCTGTCGGCTCAGGTGCTGAACCAGCCGCGTGACGACGAGCACCGGGCGTCCTGGGACGCCTGCCTGGCGGCGCAGGCCGGCCAGCAGTCGTTCAGGAATGCCGTCGCCGACCGCAACGCTGCCCACGGCACGATCACGATCTCGATGAACGGCGACCCGGTGTTCGACTCGGCCGGACGTTTCAAGGGCTACCGCGGCGCCGCACGCAACATCACCGAGGAGCTGACAACGCGCACGCAGGCGCAGCGCACCCAGGACCTGCTGCGAGCATCGATCGAATGCGTCGCCGTGGGCGTGATGGTCAGCGATGCGGCTGGGCGCATCGTGCTCAGCAACGCCGCCTGGCGTGCCGGCATACACCGCTTCCTGCAAGAGCTGCCGTCCCGCTGGTCCGATCTCGTGCAGGCCCTGCTGCGTGCCGGCGCCTACCCGGATGCCGTCGGGCGCGAGGCCGAGTTCGCAGCGTGGCGGCTCGGACTCACGACCGCCGAGGGCCTTCAGCACGAGCTGCGCTTCGGCACGCAGCATGTCCTGGTGACCGACCAGCTGCTCGCCGACGGCAGCGTGATCCACCTGTCGATCGACATCACGCCGCGACGGCGCGCCGAGCTCGAACTGGCCGAGCAACAGGCCCGCCTCGGCGCCGTGCTGCGCTCGCTGCCCGACCTGTGGTTCGTCATCGATGCCGACGGGCGACACGTCGAATGCAGCGACGAGCAGCACCCCGGGTTGTTGCGCCCGTTCGCCGAGTTGCGCGGCAAACACTTCACCGAGGTCGTGCCCGAGCCGCTGGCGACCCAGGCCATGCGCGCCATCGGCGATGCACTGCGCAGCGGCGATGTCCAGCGCATCGAGTACGAGTTGTCGATGCCGGACGGCCGGGTCCGGCACTTCGAGGCCCGCATCTCGCCGATGGCCGGCGACCGCCTGCTCTACCTGACCCGCGACCTGACGGAACTGCGCGGCCTCGAGCGCGACGTCCAGCTGATGCAGCGGGCCCTGGAGGCCGAGGCCGCCCTGCCGATGGTGGTGGCCGACGCCACCCAGCCCGACCTGCCGATCATCTACGCCAACACCGCCTTCGAGCGGCTGAGCGGGCTGTCGAGACACCAGGCGATCGGCCGCAACTGCCGCTTCCTGCAGGACGGCGATCGTGATCAACCCGGCCTCGCTACCCTGCGTGCAGCCCTCGCGGCCGGTCGTGCCTGCACCGTCACGCTGCGCAACCGACGGGCCGACGGCGAGCCCTTCATCAACGAACTGCACGTCGCACCGGTGCGCGACAGCCTGGGGCGCGTGACCCACTACGTCGGCGTGCAACACGACGTGACCGAGCGCAGTCGCGCCGCGCGCCAGCTCGAGCTCAGCGAAACGCTCTACCGCTCGGTTGCCGCATCGATCACCGACGGCTTGCTGGTCGTCGGCCACGATCGCCGGATCGTCACCGCTAACCCGTCGGCCTGTGCGCTGCTGGGCGCCACGGCCTCTGCGCTGACCGGCCAGCGCCTGGGCCGCCTCGGCTACCGGCTGCTGGAGGAAGACGGAACCCTCGTCGGCCTCGACCAGCATCCGGTGCGCGAGGTCCTGCGCACCGGACTGAGCGCACTCGACCGGGTGCACCGCCTGCGGCGCCCGGACGGCAGCGAGCGACTGCTGCGACTGAGCGTGCAGCCGCTGCGCAGCGACCCCGACGGCTCGCGCGTGTCGTGCGTGGTGACGTTCCGCGACATCACGGCGCAACGGAGCGCCGAGACGGCGCTGGCCCAGTCCGAGGCACGCTGGAAGTTCGCTCTCGAAGGCGCGGGCGACGGCATCTGGGACTACGACGAGGACACGCAGCTGGTGTTCTACTCGCCCCGCTGGAAGGCCATGCTCGGCCACCGCGACGACGAGATCAGTACCTCGACCCGGGAGTGGTCGCGCCGCATCCACCCCGAGGACCGCCCGGCGGTGATCGACGCGATCCGGCGTTACCGCGCCGGCGAGAGCGGCGAGTACCGCACCGAGCACCGCCTGCGCCACAAGGACGGCCACTGGATCTGGGTCTACGAGCGCGGCAAGATCGTCGAGCGCCGCCCCGACGGCAGCCCGCGGCGCATCGTGGGCACGCACACCGATATCACGCGTCAGAAGATGGCGGATCAGGCCTTGCGCGACAAGCGTGCCGCCGAGTTGGCGAGTCAGGCCAAGAGCGAGTTCCTTTCACGCATGAGCCACGAGATGCGCACCCCGCTGAATGCGGTGATCGGTTTCGCCCAGCTGCTGCAGAAGGACAGCGCAGGCGGCACACAGCGCATCGCCCAGTTCAGCGGCCACATCCTGCAGGCCGGCGAGCACCTGCTGGCGCTCGTCAACGACGTGCTCGATCTCCAGCAGGTCGAAGAGGGCCGGCTGTCGTTGCGGCTCGAGGCGCTGGCGCTGCGCGCCGCGGTCGACAACACGCTCGAACTGGTCCGCCCGCAGGCCGAGCTGCGCCGCATCACCGTGCTGAACCGGATCGATCCGGACGTGAGGGTCTGGGCCGACGCCCAGCGCCTGCGACAGGTGCTGCTGAATCTGTTGTCCAACGCCATCAAGTACAACCGCGACGGCGGTGAGCTGCGCTGCGCGGTGACGGTCGACGGACCGCAGCGCTGCGTGCTGGTGATCGAGGACACCGGCACAGGCCTGGCGGCGTCGGACCTGGCACGGCTGTTCCAGCCCTTCGAGCGCCTGGGACGCGAAACCTCGTCCACCGAGGGCACCGGGCTCGGCCTGGTCATCTCGCGACGCCTGGCCGAAGAGATGAACGGCAGCCTGTCCCTGAGCAGCCGCCCCGGCCATGGCACCCAGGTCCACCTGGCGTTGCCGCTGCCGCCAGCCCTCGACCCGGGCGAGACGGGTTCGATGCCGGTCGAGGCCGAACGTCCTTCGGCGGGCGACGCGAACGCCCCCGCGCTGCGCATGCTCTACGTCGAAGACAACCGCATCAACGCCATCCTGTTCGAGGAGGCGATCAAGTTGCGCGGTGGCTTCGAGCTGAGGATTGCCGAAGACGGCCCTGAAGCGCTGACAATGGCGAATGAGTGGCAACCGGACGTGCTGGTGCTGGACGCCAACCTGCCGAGCACGACGGGCTATGAAGTGCTGGCCGAATTGCGCGGTCGGCCGGCATTCGCCCTGACACCCGCGTTCATGTGCTCGGCCGATGCGATGCCCCGCGACATGCAACGTGCACTCGATGCCGGCTTCACCGGCTACTGGACCAAACCGATCGATATCGACCGTGTCATGAGCGACCTCGACGCCCTGCGCGCCACTGCCCCTTGATGAAACACGGCCCCGAACCCGCGCACCGCCATGGCAGCGCCGAACGCTGCGCCGTGCTGCTGGTCAATCTGGGCACGCCCGACGCACCGAGTGCCGGCGCACTGCGCCGCTACCTGGCCGAGTTCCTGAGCGATCCGCGGGTGGTCGAGATCCCGCGCGCCCTCTGGCTGCCCATCCTGCACGGGATCATCCTGCGCGTGCGGCCCGCGAAGTCGGCGGTCAAGTACGCCAGCATCTGGACGGCGGAGGGCTCACCGCTGAAGGTCTGGACCGAGAAACAGGCCAAGCTGCTGACGGGCTACCTGGGCGAACGCGGCCATCCGGTGCTCGTGCGCGCGGCGATGCGCTACGGCCAGCCCTCGGTCGCGAGCCAGCTCGATGCCCTGAAAGCCGACGGCGCGACGCGCATCCTCGTGCTGCCGCTGTACCCGCAGTACGCGGCCGCCACTACGGCCAGCGTGTTCGACGCCGTCTACGCCTGGGCCGGGCGCACCCGGCGCGTGCCCGAGCTGCGCTTCGTGAACCACTACCACGACGACCCCGGCTACATCCTCGCGCTCGCCCGGTGCATCGAAGACCACTGGATGAGCCACGGCCGCGCCGACCGGCTGGTGCTCAGCTTCCACGGCGTGCCCGAGCGCACGCTGCGCCTGGGCGATCCCTACCACTGCGAGTGCCAGAAGACCGCGCGGCTGCTGGCCGAGCGGCTGCGGCTGCCCTCCGGACAGGTGCTCGTGACCTTCCAGAGCCGGTTCGGCAAGGCCAAATGGCTCGAGCCCTACACCGAGCCGACGCTGGTGCAGCTGGCGCAGCAAGGCATCAAACGCGTCGACGTGGCCTGCCCCGGCTTCACCTCCGACTGCCTTGAGACACTCGAAGAGATCGCCCAGGAGGCGCGCACGGCCTACCTGCATGCCGGGGGTGAAGAGTTCCGCTACATCGCCTGCCTGAACGACCGCCACGAGTGGATCGCAGCGCTCAGCGACATCGCGATCCGCCACCTGCAGGGCTGGCCGACCCAGAGCGCACCGGACCCGGCAGCACTGCAGGCCCAGGCCGACCGGGCCAGACGGCTCGGAGCCGGATCGTGAGCGGCACCGGCGTGCGCCTCGACAAGTGGCTGTGGGCGGCGCGCTTCTTCAAGACGCGCAGCCTCGCCGCCGAAGAGATCGGCAAGCACCGGGTGGACGTCAACGGCCAGCCGGCCAAGGCCTCGCGCGAACTGAAGATCGGCGACGAACTCGTGCTGCGCCAGGGTGGCGTGTCACGCACGGTGCTCGTGCGTGGCGTGTCTCAAATGCGTGGACCGGCGCCGCAGGCCCAGGCGCTGTACGAGGAAACCGCGGCCAGCATCGCGTTGCGGGCCGCCCAGGCTGCGCAGCGGCGCATCGCACCCGATCCCGCCCTCAGCATCGACCAGGGACGCCCCACCAAGCGCGACCGCCGCCAGCTCGCCGACTGGGACCGCTGGAGCGCTTCGCTGGACAAGTGAACCCGCGGGCACGACCCTTGCCGCCCGGCATGGAGCCCGGCCCACGATCACCGTCCGGCCACGTGCCATAGCACGCATCAAAATACCCCTCTTGAAAAAACGGGCACCACCCCCAGTTCCCTACCGACCCGCAGAAGCTCTCGCTGAAAATGGAAAAACCTGAAGAAAATCAAGCACCTGGCACGACCGATCCGTCCAGGCCCGGAGCCGCTCCCGACTTGAGCAGCGCCCCCCCGACGCCTGAGCAGCGCCTGACCGAGTTGGAAGCCAAGCATGCGGAGATGGCCGATGCCTACCTGCGTGCCAAGGCCGAGGCCGAGAACACCCGCCGTCGCGCCGACGAGGAGATGAGCAAGGCACGCAAGTTCGCGGTCGAGAATTTCGCCGATGGCCTGCTGCCGGTGAAGGACAGCCTCGAGGCCGCTCTCGCGATCGAGAACGCCAGCGTCGAGCAGTTGCGCGAGGGCACGCACGCCACGTTGCGCCAGCTCGCCGCGGCGCTGGAGCGCAACAAGGTGGTCGAGATCGTGCCGCCGGCCGGCACGAAATTCGACCCGCACCAGCACCAGGCGATCACCGTGGTGCCGGCCGAGCAAGAAGCGAACACCGTGGTGGCCGTGCTGCAGAAAGGCTACTTGATCGCCGACCGCGTGCTGCGCCCGGCACTGGTCACCGTGGCGGCGCCTAAATAACACCGTGCCACCTTGAATCGCGGGAAGTTATCCACAGCTTTCCTACCACCAGATTTCAGTTTGAAGGAGTTTTGACCATGGCCAAGATCATCGGCATCGACCTGGGGACCACCAACTCGTGCGTCGCCATCATGGAAGGCAACACCACCAAGGTGATCGAGAACAGCGAGGGCGCGCGCACCACGCCGTCGATCATCGCCTACCAGGAAGACGGCGAGGTGCTCGTCGGCGCGTCGGCCAAGCGCCAGGCCGTCACCAACCCGCGCAACACGCTGTACGCGGTGAAGCGCCTGATCGGCCGCAAGTTCACCGAGAAGGAAGTGCAGAAGGACATCGACCTGATGCCCTACACCATCGCCGCGGCCGACAACGGTGACGCCTGGGTCGAAGTGCGCGGCAACAGGCTCGCACCGCCGCAGGTCAGCGCCGAAGTGCTGCGCAAGATGAAGAAGACCGCCGAGGACTACCTCGGCGAGCCGGTCACCGAGGCCGTGATCACCGTGCCCGCGTACTTCAACGACGCCCAGCGCCAGGCCACCAAGGACGCCGGCCGCATCGCCGGCCTCGATGTCAAGCGCATCATCAACGAGCCGACTGCAGCCGCGCTGGCCTTCGGCCTGGACAAGCACAACGATGGCAAGGGCGGTGACCGCAAGATCGCCGTCTACGACCTCGGCGGCGGCACCTTCGACATCTCGATCATCGAGATCGCCGACGTCGACGGCGAGATGCAGTTCGAGGTGCTGTCGACCAACGGCGACACCTTCCTCGGTGGTGAAGACTTCGACCAGCGCATCATCGACTACATCATTGCCGAGTTCAAGAAGGAACAAGGCGTCGATCTGGGCAAGGACGTGCTCGCGCTGCAGCGCCTGAAAGAGGCGGCCGAGAAAGCGAAGATCGAGCTGTCGAACAGCACCCAGACCGACATCAACCTGCCCTACGTGACGGCCGATGCCTCGGGCCCGAAGCACCTGAACATCAAGCTCACGCGTGCCAAGCTCGAGGCGCTGGTCGAGGAGCTGATCGAGCGCACGATGGCGCCCTGCCGCACCGCCATCAAGGACGCCGGCGTGTCGGTCGGCCAGATCAACGACGTGATCCTGGTCGGCGGCATGACCCGCATGCCCAAGGTGCAGGAGAAGGTCAAGGAGTTCTTCGGCCAGGAGCCGCGCAAGGACGTGAACCCCGACGAGGCGGTGGCCGTCGGTGCCGCGATCCAGGGTCAGGTGCTGGCCGGCGACCGCAAGGACGTGCTGCTGCTCGACGTGACCCCGCTGTCGCTCGGCATCGAGACGCTGGGCGGCGTGATGACGAAGATGATCACCAAGAACACCACCATCCCGACCAAGTTCGCGCAGACCTTCTCGACCGCCGACGACAACCAGCCGGCGGTGACGATCAAGGTGTTCCAGGGCGAGCGCGAGCTGGCCTCGGGCAACAAGATGCTGGGCGAGTTCAACCTCGAGGGCATCGCGCCGTCGCCGCGCGGCATGCCGCAGATCGAGGTCAGCTTCGACATCGACGCCAACGGCATCCTGCACGTGGGTGCGAAGGACAAGGGCACCGGCAAGGAAAACAAGATCACCATCAAGGCGAACTCGGGTCTCAGCGAGAGCGAAATCCAGGCGATGGTGAAGGACGCCGAGCTCAATGCCGCCGAGGACAAGAAGAAGCTCGAACTGGTGCAGGCCCGCAACCAGGCCGACGCGATGGTGCACAGCGTGAGGAAGAGCCTCGCCGAGCACGGCGACAAGCTCGACGCCGGCGAGAAGGACAAGATCGAGGCCGCGCTGAAGGACACCGAGACGGCGCTCAAGGGCGAGGACAAGGCCGAGATCGAAGCCAAGACCGAGGCGCTGATGACCGCGAGCCAAAAGCTCGGCGAGAAGGTCTATGCCGACATGCAGGCGGCCCAGGCCGCTGCCGGCCCGGCAGCGGGCGGCAGCGCGCCCGCTGCCGACGCGGCACCCCCGAAGGCGGCCGACGACAATATCGTCGATGCCGAGTTCAAGGAAGTCAAGGACCAGAAGTAAGAGACTTCAGTCCCCTCGTGAGCCTCCCCCGTGGGCTGATGCCAGCGCACGGGGGCTTTGCACATCCAGAAGGCAGCCCTCATGGCGAAGCGTGACTACTACGAGACCCTCGGCGTCGCCAAGAACGCCAGCGACGAAGACATCAAGAAGGCCTATCGCAAACTGGCGATGAAGTACCACCCCGACCGCAACCAGGGCGACGGGGGGAAGAAAGCCGAAGAAAGCTTCAAGGAGGCCAAGGAGGCCTACGAGATGCTTTCCGACGGCCAAAAGCGTGCGGCCTACGACCAATACGGCCACGCCGGCGTCGACCCCAACATGGGCGGCCGCGGCGGCGAGGCCTATGGCGGCTTCGCAGAAGCCTTCGGCGACATCTTCGGCGACATCTTCGGCCAGGGTGGGCAGCGGCGCGGCCCCGGTGGGCAACAGGTCTATCGCGGCAACGACCTGAGCTATGCGATGGAGATCACGCTCGAGGAAGCCGCGCGCGGCAAGGACACGCAGATCCGCATCCCCAGTTGGGACAGCTGCAGCAGCTGTGACGGCACCGGCGCCAAACCCGGCACCAGCGCCAAGACCTGCCCCACCTGCAATGGATCCGGTCAAGTGCACCTGCGCCAGGGCTTCTTCAGCATCCAGCAGACCTGCCCCGGCTGCCATGGCAGCGGCAAGATCATTCCCGAGCCCTGCGCGACCTGCAATGGCGCCGGCCGTATCAAGACCAACAAGACCCTCGAGGTCAAGATCCCCGCCGGCATCAACGAGGGCATGCGCATCCGCTCGGCCGGCAACGGCGAGCCCGGCACCAATGGCGGGCCGGCAGGGGACCTGTACATCGAGATCCGCATCAAGGCGCACGACATCTTCGAGCGCGACGGCGACGACCTGCATTGCACGATCCCGATCGGTGTCGCGACCGCAGCACTCGGCGGTTCGATCGAGGTGCCCACGCTGGGCGGCAAGGCCGAGATCGAGTTGCCCGAAGGCACCCAGCACGGCAAGACCTTCCGCCTGCGCGGCAAGGGCGTCAAGGGCGTGCGCTCCAGCTACCCGGGCGACCTGTACTGTCACATCGCGGTGGAGACGCCGATCAAGCTGACGGAACACCAGCGCAAGCTGCTGAAGGAACTCGACGAAAGCCTGAAGAAGGGCGGCGAGCGCCACTCGCCGAACGCCAAGAGCTGGACCGACCGGGTCAAGGACCTGTTCAAGTGAACCGTTGCGACCGGTCGCAAGCCCGGTCGCAGCCAAGGGCCGCAGCCTGGGGGCGCAGGCCTTAAGGCCACGCTAATGCGGCGACACCACAGTGGTGCGGATGTCGTTGCCGTACCCGCTCTCCCGCCTCCCAGCCCTCGCCCGCGGACGCACCGCACCCGACAACACCCAGCCCGCACGCGACCGTAGCCCGCTCGCACTGATCTGGCTCTGCGCGCTGTGGATCGCCGGCCCGGCCAACTGGCCGCTGTGGCGGGCCTTCATCGATCTGCCCGATCTCACGGGGGGCCGTGGCGTGCTGTTCGGCATCGCCTTCGGCTTGATGATCGCGGCGCTGACCGCGGCGCTGCTGAGTTTGCTGGCCTGGCGCCACGCGCTCAAACCGGCCATCACGCTGCTGCTCGTAACGGCCGCGGCGAGCGCCCATTTCATGGGCAGCTACGGCATCGTCATCGACCCGACGATGATGCTCAATGTGATGGGCACCGACCCGCGCGAAACACGCGACCTGTTGAGTGTTCCTCTGTTCGGCTCCCTGCTGCTGCTGGCGGCCTTGCCGCTGTGGTGGGTGTGGCGACTTCCGGTCGACTACCGGCCCTGGCCCGCCCGTGCGGCCCGCAATGCGCTCGGGCTGATCGGCGCGCTGGCACTGCTCGTTGCGATGACCCTGCTGTCGTTCCAGGACCTGTCGGGCACGATGCGCAACCACAAGGAGTTGCGCTACCTGGTGAACCCGCTCAACGTGTTCTATTCACTGGGGCGCGTGGCCTACGCCGCACAAGCCAGGCCGGCCGGGCCACCGTTGCCGATCGGCCTCGATGCCCGGCCCGCCGCGCCGCTGCCGGGTCAGCGCACACCGCTGCTGCTGCTGGTGGTCGGCGAGACCGCGCGCGCGGATCACTTCGCGCTCAATGGCTACGACCGCGACACCAACCCGGAACTGCGTGCGCTCGGCGTGTTGAGCTTCCGCAGCGTCACGTCCTGCGGCACCAACACCGCCGCCTCGCTGCCTTGCATGGTGTCGCACCTTGGACGCACCGCCCACGAAGCCCGCGACCACGATCACGAGAACCTGCTCGACCTGCTGCAACGTGCCGGCCTCGCCGTGCTGTGGATCGAGAACCAGGCGGGCTGCAAGGGCGTGTGCGAGCGCGTGCCGCACACCCGCCCCGAGCTGCCGGCGCCCGGCGCCACGCCGCCCGATGCCACGCTGTGCCCTCGAGGAGAGTGCCTGGACGAAGCCATGCTGCACGGACTCGACCAGCGCCTCGCCGCCCTGCCGGCCGACAAGCGCGCCCGCGGCGTGGTGCTGGTGATGCACCAGATGGGCAGCCACGGGCCGGCCTACTCGCAGCGTTCGCCGGCCGACCGCAAGCGCTTCGAACCGGAGTGCACGAGCAACGTGCTGCAGCAATGCGACCACCAGCAACTGGTCAACGCCTACGACAACTCGATCGCCTACACCGACCACGTGCTGGCGCGCGCCTCTGCCTGGCTGCAGCAGCAGACGACCGGCTACGACCCGGCGCTCCTCTACCTGTCTGACCATGGCGAATCGCTGGGCGAGAACAACATCTACCTGCACGGTCTGCCCTTTTCGATCGCCCCGCGCGAACAGACGCAGGTGCCGCTGATTGCCTGGCTGCCAGCGCAGAGGCTGCAGGCCGACCGGCTCGACCTGCGATGCCTGCGCGGGCGTCTCGACACCGCGCTGAGCCACGACAACCTGTTCCACACCGTGCTGGGCCTGGCGCGCGTGCAGGCCAGCGAGTACCGATCGGCACTCGACATCCTGGCCCCCTGCCGTGCCGCGTCCTGAACCCTCGCGCCTCCCGACCGCACAGCGCGATCTGCTGCTCGCGCTGGCCGGTCTGGCACTGCTGATGCTGTGGGACGGCAGCGGCCTCGACCTGGCGCTGCTGCGGCTCGTCGGCAACGCCGACGGCTTTCCCTGGCGCGAACACTGGCTGACCGCGGGCCTGCTGCACAGGGGCGGCCGCTGGCTGAGCGTGGCGCTGTTCACCCTGACGGTGGCCGTCGCGGTGTGGCCGTTCGGCCCCTGGCGCGGCCTCACGCCGCGCGAGCGCCTCTGGTGCCTGGGCGTCACGCTCATCTGCCTGCTGCTGATCCCGCTGCTCAAGCGCCACAGCCTGACCAGTTGTCCCTGGGAGCTGCAGGAGTTCGGCGGCGTGGCGCACTATGTTTCCCACTGGCGCTTCGGCGTCGCCGACGGCGGTCCGGGACACTGCTTTCCGTCGGGTCACGCCTCGGGCGCGTTCTCCTTTCTCGCGCTGGCCGTCGTGCTGCGTGCGAAGCGCCCCGCTGTGGCGCGGTCGATGCTGATCGCGCTGTGCGTGATCGGTGCGCTGTTCGGTTTCGCGCAGATGGCGCGCGGTGCGCACTACCTGAGCCACACGCTCTACACCGCCTGGCTGTGCGGAAGCCTCACGGCGCTGTCCTGGCATGCCCTGATGCAACCTGCCGCGCCCAGGCAGCCTCAGCCCCAAGGCCTGCCGGCAGACTGACGGGTCAACCCAGCGCGGGCGGGCGTGAATAACCGGCCCATGCGGCGGTGGTGAGTGCTGGCGAGGGCGTCGGCAACCCACGCTCACGAACTGCTGCAACGAGCCGAAGAGCGCCGGCTGATTTGATGCGGGTGAACGCGACTGGCTATCGATCCTCCCGAAGTGGCCCGGCACGGGCTGACCCTCAGGGCACCGCCTGGACCATGAAGCGATAGCCGACGCCCGTTTCGGTCAGGAAATGCGCCGGCCGCGCAGGATCGGCCTCGAGCTTGCGCCGCAGCTGACTCATGTAGATGCGCAGGTAGTGGCTCTGCTCCACCGCGTTCGGCCCCCACACCTCGCGCAGCAGCTGGCGATGCGTCAGCACCTTGCCGGCGTTGGCGATCAGCAGCGCGAGCAGCCGGTACTCGATCGGGGTGAGGTGCACGGCCTCGCCGTCGCGCGTCACCACGCGCGCCGCGAGATCGATGTCGACGGCTCCGAAATGCAGGCGCGCCGTCCCGGCCTCCGCGACGCCCTGGGCGCGGCGCCTTGCCACCCGCACCCGCGCCAGCAGTTCGCCGACGCCGAACGGCTTGGTCAGGTAGTCGTCGGCACCGGCATCGAGTGCCGCGATCTTGTCGGCCTCGTCGCCGCGCGCCGACAGCACGATCACCGGCACCTGCGACCAGCTGCGCAGGTCGTGCAGGTAGTCGACGCCATCGCCATCGGGCAGGCCGAGGTCGAGCACGACGAGATCAGGCCGCCGCGTGCCGGCTTCGACGAGACCCTGCTTCAGCGTGGCGGCCTCGAACACCTGCCAGCCTTCGCCCTCCAGCGCGGCGCGCACGAAGCGGCGGATCTGCGGTTCGTCTTCGACGATGATCGCGGTGGGGGTCGGCTCACTCATGGCGCCACGGCGGAGTCGACTGCCAGCGGTTCTTCGGGCATAGGCAGCGAGGGCGGCGTGCCGAGGGGCAAGGTGAAACTGAAGGTCGCCCCCGGCCGCCCCGCCGGGCCGGCGCCCCGCTCGGCGTGGATGCGGCCGCCGTGCGCCTCGACGATGGCACGGCAGATCGCCAGGCCGAGCCCCACGCCCGGCGTCGCGGATTCGCGCTCGCCGCGCACGAACTTCTCGAACAGCGCGTCCTCGCGCCCGGCCGGCAGACCGTGTCCTTCGTCGCGCACGCTCACGAGCAGATGGGCTCCATGCACCCGGGCCGCGATCGTCACGCGGCTGCCGGCAGGCGTGTACTTGGCGGCATTCTCCAGCAGGTTGCACAGCACGCGCTCGATCAAGGCCGCATCGAAGTTCACCAGCGGCAGGCTGGCCGGCAGGTCGGTGAGCACGGGATGGCCGGCAAGCGCCAGGCCAAGCGCCCGCAAGGCACTGCCCACCACCTCCTCGATCGGCTGCCACTGCTTGTCGAGGTGCACGGCGCCGCTCTGCAGCCGTGCCATGTCGAGCAGCTTGCCCACCATGGCGTTCAGGCGCCGGGCCTCGGCACTGAGCGCACGCGCCAATTCCTGCGCGTCGCCCTGCGTGCCGTCGACCAGCGTGTCGGCCAGGCCGTAGAGCGCCGCCAGCGGCGTGCGCAGGTCGTGCGACAAGGCCGAGAGCAGCGAGTTGCGCAAGCGCTCCGATTCGATCTGTACCGTCGCCTGCTGCGCCACCTCGACGTAGTGCACGCGTTCCAGCGCGATCGCCCCCAGCACCGCGAAGGTCTCGAGCTGCTGGCGCTGCTCCGGTATCAGCAGCAGCCGCGGCTGCGCGGGCTGCAGCGCCAGCACGCCGCGCGCGCGCATCGGCGCCTTCAGCGGCAGGTAGAGCCAGGCGCTGCCGGGCAGCGTGTCGGTGCCCAGGCCGGCGGGCTCGGCGTGATCGAGCGCCCATTGCGCCGTGCCGAGGTCCAGCCCCGGCGCATCGGCCCCGGTGCGCGGCGGCTGCAGGCGGCCGTCGTCGTCCTGCAGGAAGACGCGGGCGCGCCCGCGGAACTCGCGCTCGATCGCACGTTCGGCCGTCTCGACCACCTGCTCCGTCAGCAACTCGCCGGACAGGTCGCGCGCCAGCTCGAACAGCGCCCGCGAACGCGCCTCGCGGTGCGTGGCCACCCGCACCTGGTAGCGCAGGCCGGCCGTCAACTGGCCGGTGACCAGCCCCACCACGAGCATCACCGCGAAGGTCAGCAGGTACTGCACGTCGGACACCGCGAACGACAGCTGCGGCGCGACGAAGAAGAAGTCGAAGGCCGCGACATTCAGGAACGCGGCCAGCACCGCCGGCCCGCGGCCGAAACGCAGCGCAACGCCGACCACCGCGAGCAGGAACAGCATCACGATGTTGGCCAGGGCCAGGATCGGCTGCAGCGGCAGCGCGACGAGCGTGGTCAGGCCGCAGGCCGCCGCGGCCCACAGATAGCGCCAGGGCCTGGCAGGCAGTGTCTTGCCGTCGTCGCGCTGCCACCGCTGCGGCGACGGCGCGCCGCGCTGGCCCTCCCCGACCTCGATCAGGTCCACATCCGGCGCCAGGCGGGCGAGGTGCTGGGAGAAGGTGTCGCGCCGCCACCAGGGGCGCTCGCGGTTGTGGCCCATCAGCAGCTTCGACAGGTTGTGCTCGCGCGCATGGGCGACGAGCGCGGTCGCCACGTCCTGCGCCGGCAGCACGGCGGTGGTGGCGCCCAGCTCCTCGGCCAGCTTCACGGTTCGCAGGATGCGCTCGCGCTGCGCGTCGGGCAGGCGCTGCAGTGCGGGCGTCTCGACGTAGACCGCGTGCCAGGCCACCGCGAGCTGCTGCGCGAGGCGCGCGGCGCTGCGCACGACGTGGTCGGAGTCGTCACGCGGGCCGATGCAGCACAGCAGCGCGGCCTCGGTCTTCCAGACCGGCGCGATGGCCTGGTTGACGCGGTAGGCCTGCACGTCGCCTTCGACCCGGTCGGCCGTGCGGCGCAGCGACAGCTCGCGCAGCGCCATCAGGTTGCCCTTGCGGAAGAAGTGGCGCGCCGCCCGCTCCGCCTGCGCCGGCAGGTAGACCTTGCCGGCCTTCAGGCGCTCGATCAGCTCGTCGGCCGGCGTGTCGACCAGCACCACCTCGTCCGCCCGGTCGAAGAAGGTGTCGGGCAGGGTCTCGTGCACCCGGATGCCGGTGATGCCGCCGACCACGTCGTTCAGGCTCTCCAGGTGCTGGACATTGAGGGTCGTGTAGACGTCGATGCCGGCGTCGAGCAGTTCCTCGACGTCCTGCCAGCGCTTGGGGTGGCGCGAGCCGGCCACATTGGAATGCGCCAGCTCGTCGACCAGCAGCAGCGCGGGCCGGCGTGCCAGTGCGGCATCGAGGTCGAACTCCGGCAGCGTGCGGCCCCGGCAGGCCACCTGCGCGAGCGGCAGCACTTCGAGCCCTTGCAACTGCGCCTGCGTCTCGGCACGGCCATGGGTCTCGACCACGCCGGCCAACACGTCGACGCCCTCGCCGTGCAGCTTGCGCGCCGCGGCCAGCATCGCGTAGGTCTTGCCGACGCCGGCCGACGAGCCGAAGTAGATGCGCAGCCGCCCGCGCGCGGAGCGCGCCTCGTCGGCGCGGATTTGTTGCAGCAGCGCGTCGGGATCCGGTCGGACTTCGCTCATGGGAGTGAAGCAAACGGCCTGCGGCTCACAACCAGCCCGCCCGCCTGAAGCGCCACCAGACGAAGCCGCAGGTCGAGGCGATCAGCCCCAGCGCCAGCGGATAGCCCCAGCGCCATTTCAGCTCGGGCATCAGGTCGAAGTTCATGCCCCAGATGCCGGCGAACGCGGTGGCCACCGCGAAGATGCCGGCCCAGGCCGCCAGGCGCTTGGTGACCTCGCTCTCCTCGATCGCCACCATCGACAGGTTGACGTGGATCGCGGTGCCGACCGTGTCGCGGATCGACTCGATGGAGGCGTTGATGCGCGTCAGGTGGTCGACCACGTCGCGGAAGTACTCCTGCGTGCCGGCGCACATCTGCGGCACGCGACCGCCGTGCAGCTTGGCCGCGGCCTCCAGCAGCGGCGCCACGGCGTGCTTGAGCACCATCACCCGGCGCTTGAGGTCGTAGAGCCGTTCGATGTTGGTCCGCGCGGTGCCCTTGACGAAGATCTGCTCCTCGATGGTCTCGAGTTCGGACTCGAGCATGTCGATGATGGGGAAGTAGCGGTCCACCACCGCATCCATCAGCGCGTACAGCACGAAGCCGGCGCCACGCTTGAGCAAATGCGGCTCGCGCTCGCAACGGTCGCGCACGCCGAGGAAGCCCTGCGTGCTGCGGTTGCGCACCGACAGCACGTAGTTGTGCCCGACGAACACGTCGACCTCGCCGACGTTGAGCTCCTGGCCGACGGCTTCCACGAGGTGCAGCACTGCGAAGATCGAATCGCCATACTCCTCGATCTTCGGGCGCTGGTGGCCGTGCTGCGCATCCTCCACCGCCAGTTCGTGCAGGCCGAACTCGTGGCGCATCACCTCCAGCTCGTCGTGACTGGCGTCCTGCAGCGCGACCCAGACAAAGCAGCCGGGCCGCGAGATGTAGTCGCTGATCTTCTCGACCGGCAGGTCCGCCAGCTTGCTGCCGTCCTGGTAGGCCACGCAATTGATGAGCATGGGTGATTGTGCGTCTCGCGAGAAGGGTCCGAAAGCCTGCGCGCGGGACACCCCGGGGGAGAACGAGGTCTCAGCGCTGCAGTGCGTCGAGCGTCAGGTTCAGCGCCAGCACGTTGACGCGCGGCTCGCCGAGGAAGCCGAAGCGCCGGCCTTCGCCGTGCTGCTCGATCAGCGCTTGCACCGCCGCCTCGGACAGCCCGCGGGCGCGCGCCACCCGTCCCGCCTGGTACCGGACAGCAGCCAGGCTCAGCTCCGGATCGAGGCCGCTGGCGGAGGCGGTGACGAGGTCGACCGGCACCGGCAGCGCATTGCCCGGGTCCGCTGCGCGCAGCGCCTCGATGCGGCCCTTGACGGCATCGACGAGCGCCGGATTCGACGGCCCCAGGTTCGAGCCGCCCGAGGCCTGTGCGTTGTTCGGCATCGGCGCGGTCGCCGAAGGACGGCCCCAGAAGTACTTCGGATCGCTGAAGGCCTGACCGATCAGCGACGAGCCGACCGGCTTGCCGTCGCGAAACACGAGGCTGCCGGCAGCCTGCGCGGGAAACAGCGCCTGGCCGATGCCGGTCACGGCCAGGGGGTAGGCCACGCCGGTCACGAGAGTCAGCGCCGCGAACAGCACGAGGGCAGGCCGAAGGATGGCTTTCATGGGTGGGTTCTCCGGTTCAGACGAGATGCACGGCGGCCAGCAGCAGGTCGATCGCCTTGATGCCGACGAAGGGCACGACCAGCCCGCCCAGGCCATAGACCAGCACATTGCGACGCAGCAGCGCGGCCGCCCCGATGGCGCGGTACTTCACGCCCTTGAGCGCCAGCGGGATCAGGAACACGATCACCACCGCATTGAAGATCACCGCCGACAGGATGGCCGACGAGGGGCTGGTCAGCCGCATCACGTCCAGCGCCGCCAGTTGTGGATAGGTCGTGGCGAAGGCCGCCGGGATGATGGCGAAGTACTTCGCCACGTCGTTGGCGATCGAGAACGTGGTCAGCGAGCCGCGCGTCATCAGCAACTGCTTGCCGGTCTCGACGATCTCCAGCAGCTTGGTCGGGTTCGAGTCGAGGTCGACCATGTTGCCGGCCTCCTTGGCCGCCTGGGTGCCGGTGTTCATCGCCACCGCCACGTCGGCCTGGGCCAGCGCCGGCGCGTCGTTGGTGCCGTCGCCGGTCATCGCGACCAGCCGGCCTTCGGCCTGGTAGTCGCGGATCAGCTTGAGCTTGGCTTCGGGCGTCGCCTCGGCCAGGAAGTCGTCGACCCCCGCTTCGGCTGCGATCGCCGCGGCGGTGAGCCGGTTGTCGCCGGTGATCATCACCGTGCGAATGCCCATGCGGCGCAGCTCGGCGAAGCGCTCCTTGATGCCGCCCTTGACGATGTCCTTGAGCTCGACGACGCCGAGCACCCGGCCGGTGTCGGACACCACGAGCGGCGTGCTGCCGCGCCGCGCCACGTCGTCGGCGATCTTCTGCACCTCGGCGGGAAAGCCCTGGCCCTCGGCCTCGACGTGCGCGCGGATCGCATCGAGCGCCCCCTTGCGCAGGCGCCGCGTGCCGAGCGGGCCGATGTCGGCGCCGCTCATGCGGGTCTGCGCGGTGAAGGGAATGAAGGTGGCCTGCAGGCTTGCCATGTCGCGCTCGCGCAGGCCGGCCACCTGCTTGGCCAGCACCACCGTGCTGCGGCCTTCCGGCGTCTCGTCGGCCAGCGAGGCCAGCTGCGCCGCGTCGGCCAGTGCCTGCACCGTCACGCCGGGTGCCGGCAGGAAGACCGCAGCCTGGCGGTTGCCGAGCGTGATGGTGCCGGTCTTGTCCATCAGCAGCACGTCGACGTCGCCGGCCGCCTCGACCGCGCGCCCCGAGGTGGCGATCACATTGGCCTGCATCATGCGGCTCATGCCGGCCACGCCGATGGCGGACAGCAGCGCCCCGATCGTCGTCGGGATCAGGCACACCAGCAGCGCGATCAGCGCGGTGATCGTCACCGCCGTGCCCAGCTTCGCGGTCTGGACGGCGAAGATCGACATCGGCAGCAAGCTCACGACGACGACCAGGAACACGATGGTCAGCGTCACCAGCAGGATGTTCAGCGCGATCTCGTTGGGCGTCTTCTGGCGCTTCGCGCCCTCGACCATGGCGATCATGCGATCGAGAAAGGCCTCGCCGGGGTTCACGCCGACGCGCACCACCAGCCAGTCCGACAGCACCCGGGTGCCGCCGGTCACCGAAGCGAAGTCGCCGCCGGACTCGCGGATCACCGGGGCGGACTCGCCGGTGATCGCGCTCTCGTCGACCGAGGCCACACCCTCGATCACCTCGCCGTCCAGCGGGATGGTGTCGCCGGTCTCGACCAGCACGACCGCGCCCTTGCGCAGCTCGTCGGCCGGCATCGGATGCCAGGACGAGCCGTGCCGGGGCTGGTCCAGCTTCTTCGCAACCACCTTGCGCTTCATGCCGCGCAGCGAGGCCGCCTGGGCCTTGCTGCGGCCTTCGGCCAGTGCCTCGGCGAAGTTCGCGAACAGCACCGTGAACCACAGCCACACCGCCACGGCGAGAATGAACGTCGGCGGTGCTTCGCCCGAGCCCGCGAGGGCCTGGACGCCGAGCCCCGTCGTCAGCAGGCTGCCGACGTAGACGACGAACATCACCGGGTTGCGCCACTGCACCCGCGGGTCGAGCTTGCGGAACGCCGCGCCGATGGCCGGCCGCAGCAGCACCGGGTCGAGGAGTGCGAGGGATTTCTTGTCGTTGCTCATGGGGTTCTCCGCCCGCTCAGCGGGCCGTGCCCTGCACCAGGTGCTCGACCACCGGGCCGAGTGCGAGCGCGGGCACGTAGTTCAGCAGGCCGATCAGCAGCACGGAGCCGATCAGCAGCACGACGAACAGCGGTCCGTGCGTCGGCAGCGTGCCGGCGGTCACGGGCAGGCGCTTCTTCGCGGCCAGGCTGCCGGCGATCGCCAGCACCGGCACGATGACACCGAAGCGGCCGAACCACATCACGGCAGCGAGCAGCAGGTTGTAGAACGGCGTGTTGGCGGACAGCCCGGCGAAGGCGCTGCCGTTGTTGTTGGCGGCCGAGCTGAGCGCATAGAGGATTTCCGAGTAGCCGTGCGGCCCCGGGTTGGCCATCCCCACCGGGCCGGCCGGGCTGATCAGCGCGATGGCCGTGCCGGCCAGCACCAGCACCGGCGTGACGAGGATGGTGATGGCCGTCATCTTCATCTCGAAGGGCTCGATCTTCTTGCCCAGGTACTCCGGCGTGCGTCCGATCATCAGGCCGGCGATGAAGACCGCGAGGATCGCGAAGATCAGCATGCCGTACAGGCCCGAGCCGACGCCGCCGAACACCACCTCGCCAAGCTGGATCAGCACCAGCGGCACCGCGCCGCCGAGCGGCGTGAACGAGTCGTGCATCGCGTTGACCGCGCCGCAGGACGCGGCGGTCGTGATGGCGGCGAACAGCGTCGACGCAGCGATGCCGAAGCGTGCCTCCTTGCCTTCCATGTTGCCGCCGGACTGCAGCGCGCTCGCCACCTGGTCGACGCCCAGCGCCGCGAGCTGCGGGTTGCCCTGCTGCTCCTGCGCGCTGACGACCCACACCGCCACGACGAAGATCGCGGTCATCGCCGCCAGCAGCGCCCAGCCCTGGCGCATGTCGCCGACCAGGCGGCCGAAGGCGAACACCAGCCCGGCCGGGATCAGGAAGATCGCCAGCATCTGCACGAAGTTGGCGAGCGGCGTCGGGTTCTCGTAGGGGTGGGCCGAGTTGGCGTTGAAGAAGCCGCCGCCATTGGTGCCGATCATCTTGATGGCCTCCTGCGACGCGACCGGACCCATCGCGATGGTCTGGGTGGCGGTCTTCCGGTCCTCCATCGCCGGCCGGCCCTGCGCGTCCTGCACCGGCTGGCCGTCGGGACCGGTCCCGGCTTGCTGGTAGGTGGTCGTCTCCAGCGTCGTCACGTCCCGGTAGGCGCTGAAGTTCTGGATCACGCCCTGCCCGACCAGGAACACCGCGAACACCAGCGACAGCGGCAACAGCACGTAGAGCGTGATGCGGGTGACATCGGTCCAGAAGTTGCCGATGGCCGACGGCGAGCGCGCCGCGAAGCCGCGGATCAGCGCGAACACCACCGCGATGCCGGTCGCGGCCGACAGGAAGTTCTGCACCCCGAGCGCGAGCATCTGCGTCAGGTAGCTCATCGCCGCTTCGCCGCCGTAGCCCTGCCAGTTGGTGTTGGTGACGAAGCTGACCGCGGTGTTGAACGAGGAGTCGGCACCGACGCCGGCCAGGCCCTGCGGATTGAGCGGCAGCAGCGCCTGCAGCCGCTGCAGCGCATACACCGCCAGCACGCCCAGCGCATTGAAGGCCAGCAGCGCCAGCGCATAGGACTTCCAGCCCATGCCGGCCTCGGCGTCCACGCCGGCCACGCGGTACAGCGCCGCTTCGACGCGGGCCACGGGCGCGAGCAGCTTCGGCAGGCGGCCATGCGCCACCGCGGCAAGCCAGCGGCCCAGCGGCCAGGCCAGCAGCGCCAGCAGCGCGAAGAAGACGGCGAGTTGGATCCAGGCTTGCGAGCTCATCAGTACGCCTCGGCCTTCAGCAAGGCATGGACGAGATAGACCAGCAGGCCCGCCGCGACCACGGCCCCCAGCAGGTAGAGGCCGCTCACGGCCGCGCTCCCAGCGCGTCGCAGGCCTTCACGAGGCCGGTGATCAGCACCACGAACAAGGCCACCAGCCCCAGCATCACGACATCCATGCACACCTCGAACTCGGTTGTTCTGTGCAGGAGATGCTAGGCAGCGCGACCTCAGGACGGCATACAAAGCGGCGCGGTGCGCATCAAGAAAGCGTAAAGACGCGCGCACCTTGCAGCCGGAGCAGCGGCTCTCGGGTGTCGGCACTGCGGTCAGAACAGCGTCTGCTGCGCCGGGTCGCCGGTCGGCGGACGAAAGCGACTCACATCGAGCACCAGCCGCTCGCGCGTCAGGCCCTGCCTCAGCGCGGCCTTGAGGATGCGCTGGCGGATCAGCTCGGCCCAGGGCCCGGCGCCTTTCATGCGGGTGGCGAAGTCGGCCTCGTAGTCCTTGCCGCCGCGCATCTCCTGCACACGCGCCATCACGCGCGCGGCGCGCTCGGGCACATGCTGCGTCAGCCACTGGCGGAACAGCGGCGCCACCTCCCAGGGCAGGCGCAGCACGGTGTAGTGGACGGATCTCGCGCCGGCCCGCGCGGCGGCCTCGACGATGCGCTCGATCTCCGGCTCGTTGACGAAGGGGATGATCGGCGCCACGTTCACGCCGACCGGCACGCCGGCGTCGCTGAGCCGTTTCACGGCCTGCAGGCGGCGCTGCGGCGAGGCGGCACGCGGCTCGAGGCGGCGCGCCAGGCCGGCATCGAGCGTGGTGATGCTGATGAACACCAGCGCCTGCCGGCGCCGCGCGGCCGGAGCGATGAGATCGAGGTCGCGCTCCACGCCGGCCGACTTGGTGATGATGCTGAACGGGTGCTCGCAGGCCGTCAGCACCTCCAGCAGCGCGCGCGTGATGCGCAGGCGCCGCTCGACGGGCTGGTAGGCATCGGTCGCGGAGCCGATGTTGATCGGGCTCGGCCGATAGGCCGGTCGCGCCAGTTCGGCGCGCAGGCGCTCGGCGGCGTTGACCTTCGCAACCAGTCGTGTCTCGAAATCCAGCCCGGGCGACAGGTTCAGGTAGCTGTGGGTCGGGCGCGCGTAGCAGTAGCTGCAGCCGTGCTCGCAACCGCGGTAGGGGTTGATCGACAGGTCGAAGGGGATGTCCGGCGAGTCGTTGGCACTGAGGATCGTCTTGACGCGCTCCTCGCTGACCTGGGTGACCGGCGGCGGCCGTTCGCCGTCATCGCCCTCGGGCGGCGTCTCCCAGCCGTCGTCGACCGCCTCGCGCTGGTCGCGCTCGTAGCGGTGGGCGATGCGCACCGGTGTGCCACGCCCCTTGATCGGGCCCGGCGGTGCGACAGGGTGGGGCGTGGTCATGACGGCCACAGAATACTGTATTTATATACAGCTTTCAAAGCGCAACGCGCCCGGGCCCTTGACCGCCTTCAGGCCAGCGCGCGAGCCTTTTGACCGCTGGGCAGTTCCAGCATTGTCGCGGTGCGCGCCTCGAACTCCGCCACCGGCAGCGCCGGCGCGAACAGAAAGCCCTGGATCTCGTCGCAGCCGGCGCGCTTGAGGAAGTCGCGCTGCGCCGTCGTCTCCACGCCCTCGGCGATCACGCGCAGCCGCAGCGCCCGGGCGACCTGGATCACGGCCTGCGCGATGCCCGCATCGCTCTCGTCGCCCGGCAGGCCCTTGATGAAGCTGCGGTCGATCTTGAGCTTCCTGATCGGGAAGCGTTTCAGGTAGCCCAGGCTCGAGTAGCCAGTGCCGAAGTCGTCGATCGCGAGCTGCACGCCGAGCCGGTCGAGCGCGCGCAGGCGCTGCAGCGCTTCGTCGGCATCGCGGATCAGGATCGATTCGGTCAGTTCGAGTTCCAGCCATTGCGCCGGCAGGCGAGCCTCGGCCAGCACCGCGGCCACGCGGCCGACGAAGTCGGCCTGCTGGAACTGCAGCGCCGACACATTGACCGACACCACCATCGAGCGGCCCTGCGCGCGCCACAGCGCGGCCTGACGCACCGCTTCGCTCAGCACCCAGTCGCCCAGCGCGACGATGAAGCCGCTCTCCTCGGCCACCGGGATGAACTCGCCCGGCGACACGTCGCCGATGTCGGTGTCGCGCCAGCGCAGCAGCGCCTCGGCCCCGACCACGGCGCCGCTGCTGATCTCGACCTGCGGCTGATAGTGCAGCCGGAAATCGCCGCGTTCGAGCGCGATGCGCATCGCGTGGTCGAGCTTCATGCGCGCCAGCAGGTCGACGTTCATCTGCGGCTGGTAGAAGCGAAAGCCCGCGCGGCCCCGCTCCTTCACGCGGTACATCGCGGCGTCGGCGTTCTTGATCAGGTCGTCCATCGACTCGCCGTCGTTCGGGTACATCGCGATGCCGATGCTCGCGGTGACGCTGAAGCTCATGCCCTCCAGCGTGAACGCCTGGCCCAGCACCTCCAGCACGCGCCGCGCGATGGCCTCGGCGCCACGGGCGTCGGTCTGGTTCAGCAGCATCACGAACTCGTCGCCGCCGAGCCGCGCCACCGTGTCGATCTGGCGCAGGCAGGTCTTCAGCCGCTCCGACACCTCGACCAGCACGCGGTCACCGAACACATGGCCCAGCGAGTCGTTGATCTGCTTGAAGCGGTCGAGGTCGAGGAACAGCAGCGCGAACGGCGCCTGGTGCCGGTGCGACATGGCCAGCGCGAACTCCATGCGCTCGGTCAGCATCACGCGGTTGGGCAGACCGGTCAGCGCGTCGGTGAAGGCCAGCTCCTCGATGCGCTTCTGGGCCGCCACGGTCTCGGTTAGGTCCTTGAAGAAGCCGACGTGGCGCACGCCGGCCTCGGCGCCCGCGCCGCTCTCGCCCGCGAGGCGCACCAGCGAGACCTGCCCCGGCAGCGTGCCGCCGTCGGTGCGGCGGTGCCACAGCTCGCCCTCCCACACGCCCTGGGTTTCGAGCTGCCGGCGCACCGGCTCGAACCAGCCCGTGTTCGCGTCATCGGTTGCGGGCGGGTGCAGCAGCGCCTCGGTCCGCACGCCGACCAGCTGTGCGCGGCCGAGCCCGGTGATGCGCTCGCAGCTGGCATTGACCGTCACGATGCGGTGCTCGGCGTCGGTCACGAAGATCGCATCGAGGCTGGACTCGAACACCTGGGCGGCCAGCTGCAGGCGCGCCGCACTGGCCAGCTGCTCGGTGATGTCGCGGAACGAACAGACGCGCCCGATCGGCTGGCCACGGCCGTACTGGGGCAGCACCACGCGCTCGAGCACACGCCCGCAGCGCAGGCGCAGCATGTCGCTGGCACGCAGCAGCGGGTCACGGTCGATCTCGCCCAGGCGGTCGACGAAGCGCGCTTCGTCGACGACCTGGGTCCGCATCCATTCGAGGATCTGGCTGTCGTCACGCTGTGTCAGCAGTTCGACCGGCATGTCCCACAGCTGCGCGAACAGCTGGTTGCAGCCGCGGATCGCGCCGTGCAGGTCGGTGACGAGGATGCCCTCGGCGGTCGACTCGAGCGTGGCGCGCAGTTCGGCCACCAGTTTCTCGAGCTCGTCCTCGGCCTGGCGCTGCGCGCTCTGGTCACGCAGCCCCAGCACGTAGATCGCCTGGCCCGGGCGCATCCAGATCCGGTTCACACGCCGCTCGACGGGGATCATGCGACCGTCGGCATGGCGCACGAAGCTGTCGGAATGAATCTGCGGCCCCTCGGCCGTGCCGACGCCGGCTGCCATGTCCTCCCAGAAGCACTCGTCCTCGGGCGTGGCCGACAGCTCGATCACCGGCCGCCCGACCAGCGCCGACAAGGGCACGCCGAACAGCGCGGCCGCGGCCTCGTTGGCCGCGACGATGTGCAGCGTCAGCGGCTCGACCAAGCAGACGGCCTCGAGCAGGCTGCCGATCAGCGGTTCCCACACCGGCGGCGGCGTGTTCATCGGGGCACCCTGCGCACTTCGTGCGGCCCCGCCGAGCGGGAGCCTTCGCACTTGGGGCGGCTCGGCCTGCTCATGCCGCGCTCCCGGCGCTCAGCAGGAAAGGCTCGCGCGCGCGCTCGAAGAAATAGCACACGCGCGGCCGCGGCGACAGGTAGTCGAGCGTGGCGCGCGGCAGGTGCTGGGGCTTCAAGCTGCGCCGGATGCCCAGCGACGGTGTGGTCTCGAGGTTCAGCGGCACGGCCTCGTTGCGCGGCTGCCTGGGCTCGTGCACCAGCACGCAGGGCTTGAGCGGCCGGGCCGAGTTGACGGACACGACCATGCCGTAGCGGTCGTCGGTCAGTTGCACCACCGAGCCCGGCGGGTACACGCCCATCATCTTGACGAAGGCACCGAACACCGCCGTGTCGAACTTCGCCTTCATCTGCCCGTACATCAGCGCCAGCGCCTCGTGCGGCGTCAGGGCCTGGGCCGGCGTCGCCGGGTTGCACAGGTTGTCGTAGCGGTTGACCAGCGCGACGATCTTCGCCGCGGTGTTCATCTTGTCGGCACCCAGCTTGAGCGGGAAGCCGGTGCTGTCGGCATGTTCGTGGTGCTGCGCAAGAACCAGCAGCGCACCGGGCGCCAGCGCCATCTTGCGGCCGAGGGCCACACCGTGCGCGACGTGCTCCTGGTAGAACTGACGCTCGTGATTCGAGACGCCGGGCGACAGCGGATCGATCCATCGCACGCGCTCGGGCAGCTCGATCTTGCCGATGTCGTGGAGCATCGCGCCGGTGCCGAGATCGAACATCTCGGGCTTGCCGAGACCCATCTGCTTGCCCAGCAGCAGCGCGATGACGGTGACGTTGATCGCATGCATCGAGCCGCGGTCCCCGGCGCCCTCGCTGAGCAGGCGGATCGCCATCTCCTGGGCACCGAGCACCGTGTCGAGAAAGCCGTTGACCTGGGCCTCGCACTGCTCGCGGGCCGCCTGGGGCTGGGAAGCCGCCAGCTCGAAACTGCGCCGCAGCGCCCGCCCGGCCTCGCTGTAGTGACGTTCCGCCTGGGCCGCGCAGGCCTGCTCGGCCTGCAGCGCCTCGCGGCGGCGGCGGCGCTCGGCGGCCTCCGGGGTTTCGGCCGGGACCGCTGGTTCCGGGGCCGCTTCAGGAGCTGCCGGCTCGGATGCCGCGACACCGGCCACCTCCGGCGACAGCAGCCCTTCGCCGACCAGCCCCTGCAGCGTGAGGGCGTCGCTGCGCTGCGGAGAGATCCGCACCCGATCGAGGCCGAGCCCGCGCAGCGTCTCGAGCTGCTGCTCGGTCGAGATGCGGAAACTGCTGAGCGGGAAGGGATGCGCCATCCACCCCAGGTCGAGGTGCACGTGCAATCCGATCCGCAGCTTCCGAACGTCGATGGTGGGGCTGTCGTTCATGGGGAGTTCGAGCCGGGAGTGGCCCTGGCCTGCCCCTACTTTCGGCATCCATCGGCATTCCTTGAATGCGTGGACTGCCGGGCACCGCTACAGTGACGGACCTCACGCTCTTCTGAAAGCTCTCATGGCCTTGTCGGTCTGGTTGACGTTCTTCCTGGCAGCCTGGGCCATCAGCATCTCGCCCGGGGCCGGCGCCGTGGCGGCGATGAGCGCCGGCGCGCGCCACGGCTTCGCCCGCGGCTACTGCATGAGCTTCGGACTGGTGCTGGGCATCTGGACCCAGGTCGTGGCGGTCGGCGTGGGCCTGGGCGCGCTGATCGCGACCTCGGCCACCGCCTTCGCGGTGCTCAAGTGGCTGGGTGCAGCCTATCTGGTCTGGCTCGGTGTGCAGCAATGGCGTGCACGGCCGGTGCCGCTGGTCGAGGCGGCGGCCGAGAAAACCGTGCCGGCGGTGCGCACGCTGGTGCTGCGCGGCTGGATGGTGAATGCCGTCAACCCGAAGGGCACCGTGTTCCTGCTCGCCGTGGTGCCGCAGTTCCTGGACCTGGCCGCGCCGCTGGCGCCGCAGTACCTGGTGATCGCCGCGACCCTGGGCTTCACCGACCTGGTGGTGATGGGCGTCTACACCGCGCTGGCCGCGAAGCTGCTGCGAGCGCTCGAGGCGCCGCGGCAGATCCGCTGGATCCACCGCGTGTTCGGCAGCCTGCTCATCGTGGCGGGAGCCTTGCTGGCGAGCTTGCGACGCGCGGCCTGACGCCCGTGGCCGCCGGGGCCCGCCTGAGCGGCCGGCCGCTCAGGTGCGACCCAGCAGCTCGCGGATGTTCTGCAGCGCCGTCGGGTCCTCGATGGTCGTCAGGTCACCCGGGTCGCGGCCTTCGGCCACGGCCTGGAGGGCGCGGCGCAGCAGCTTGCCCGAGCGCGTCTTGGGCAGCGTCGTCACGAAATGGACCCGGGCCGGCCGCGCCACGGCGCCGAGCTGGTTGTCGACCGTCTTCATGATCTCGCCCTCGAGTTTGAGGCGCGCAACCGGCTCGTCGAGGCCCTTTGCATCCTTCGGCACCACGAAGGCGATGGCCACCTGGCCCTTGAGCTGGTCGGCCACGCCGACGACGGCGACCTCGGCCACGTTGGCGTGGCTGGAGATGCTCTCCTCGATCTCGCGGGTGCCGAGCCGGTGGCCGGCGACGTTGATCACGTCGTCGGTGCGGCCGAGGATGAAGTAGTAGCCGTCCTCGTCGCGGATGCCCCAGTCGAAGGTGCTGTAGACCATCTTGCCCGGCACGCTCTTCCAGTAGGTGTCGACGAAGCGCGCGTCGTCGCGCCACACGGTCTGCATGAAGCCGGGCGGCAGCGGGCCTTCGATCACGACCACCCCCTTCTCGTTGGCGCCGAGCAGTTCCTCGCCGGTGCTGTCGCTGACGAGCTTGACCTTGTAGCCGTAGGTCGGGATGCCGGGGCTGCCGAACTTGCTGGGCTGGTGCTGCACGCCGTTGGCGATGCTCAGGATCGGCCAGCCGGACTCGGTCTGCCAGTAGTTGTCGACGATCGGCACGCCCAACGCGTCGGCGATCCACTGCGCGGTCGGCTCGTCGAGCGGCTCGCCGGCCAGGAACAGCGCTCGCAGGGAGCTGAGGTCGTGTTTCTTGAGCGCCGCGGGGTCCTGCTTCTTCAGCACCCGCACCGCGGTCGGCGCGCTGAACATCGCGGTGACCTTGTACTTCTCGACCAGGCTCCACCAGATGGCGGCATCGGGGCGGATCGGCAGGCCCTCGTACATGATGGTCGCCATGCCGGCGATCAGCGGCCCGTAGACGATGTAGCTGTGGCCCACCACCCAGCCGATGTCGCTGGTGGAGAAGTAGGTCTCGCCGGCGTTGCCGAGGTAGATGTGCTTCATGCTCGCGGCCAGCGCGACGGCGTAGCCGCCGGTGTCGCGCTGCACGCCCTTGGGCGTGCCGGTGGTGCCGCTGGTGTAGAGCGTGTAGCTCGGGTGCGTGGCGTCGACCCAGGTGCAGGGCACGCGGCTGTCGAGGTGGCGCTGGCGCAGCGCCGCGTAGTCGACGTCGCGGCCGTCGACCGCCTGCATCGGCGCCAGGCCACGGTCGACCATCAGCACCTTCTCGGGCTTGTTCCTGGCGAGGCGGATCGCCTCGTCGAGCAGCGGCTTGTAAGGCACCACCTTGCCCGAGCGGCTGCCGGCGTCGGCGCTGACGATGAGCTTGGGCTCGGCGTCGTCGATGCGGCTGGCCAGGCTCACGCTGGCGAAGCCGCCGAACACCACCGAATGGATGGCGCCGATGCGCGTGCAGGCGAGCATCGCGAACGCCGCCTCGGGAATCATCGGCATGTAGATCAGCACCCGGTCGCCCTGGCCCACGCCCAGCTCGATCAGGCCCGCCGCCATGCGCTCGACCTCGCGCTGCAGTTCGGCAAAGCTGTAGACGCGCTCCTGCTCGACCTCGGTGGAGACCCAGATCAGCGCATTGGCGTCGGGGCGCTGCGCGGCATGGCGGTCCACCGCGTTGTGGCACAGGTTGGTCTGGCCGCCGACGAACCAGCGCGCGAACGGCGGATTGCTGTCGTCGAGCACCTGATCGAACGGGCGGTGCCAGTCGATCAGCTGCGCCTGCTCGGCCCAGAAACCCTGCGGGTCGTCGATCGAGCGACGGTAGAACGCGGCGTAGTCCATGCGCTTGTCTCCTGTTTTGTCGTTCTGTCAGGTCGCCCGGGCCACCGGTGTCTTCAGCAGCTCGAGCACCTCCTTGAATCGCGGGTGACGGCACGAATGCAGCCACTCGAACACCACCATCTCGGTACTCACGACCACCGCACCGGCCTGGCGCAAGCGCTGCATCGCAAACTCGTGATCGCTCGGCTTGCGCGAACCGCAGGCCGCAGCGACCACCCACACGCGATGCCCCGCCCGCAGCAGCCCCAGCGCCGTCTGCAACAGACACACGTGCGCTTCACAACCGGCGATCACCACGTCGCCCGGCACACTGCCGTGGTCCCGCAACATCTCCGGCAGACCATCGATGCAGGCGTCGAAGTGCATTTTCGACAGCGTACTTTCGCAGACCTGACGCAGACGTTCGACCCCGGGACCCAGCCCCTGCGGGTTTTGCTCGGTTCCCACCACGCGCACCCCCAGCAACCGCGCCGCTTCGGCGAGGCGGCCGGCCTCTGCGACGACCTCGGCACCGCGGTCGATGGCCGGCATCAGGCGCGCCTGGTAGTCGACCAGCACGAGCGTGCTGGCTTGGGCATCGATCGCATTCATCACGGGGCTCTCCTTGTCCGGCTTGCAGGCTGCAGCACCGCTGCAGCGCCGCGCAAGACGCGTTCGACCAGCGCGTCGAGATAGCGGTCGAACAGGGCCTGGGACTCCTGGTGGAACATGCGGATGCGCCCGGTGTGGCTCAGCAGCAGCAGGCCCACAGTGTGCGCGAACAGTGCGGTCACTTCGGCCAGTGCGTCCCGGGCCTCGAGGCCCAGACGCTGCAGTGCCCGCTCGGCAGGTGCCAGCGCATCGCGCAGCCGGGCATTGAGGCGTTCGTTGAGTTCCGGCGTCAGGCCACGCGGCTGCAGGCCCTGGAACAGGTAGAAGCCGAGATCGAGGTCGCGCGGGTTCTCGCGGTAGAAGCCGAAGAAGGCGTTCGCCGAGGCGCGCAGCACCGCCACCTCGGCCGGCTCGCCGCGGCGAGCGGCCACCGGCGACGGCGCGGCCACGCTCGCGTTCAGGCGCTCCAGCGACTCGCCGAGCAAGGCACCGTACATCTCTTCCTTGCTCGCGAAGTAGCTGTAGATCGCGCCCGGCGTGTAGCCGGCGCGCCGGGCGATCTCGCGCACGCTGGCGCGTTCGAGCCCGAGCTCGAAGAAGGCGGACCGTGCGGCATCGAGCACCAGCGCGCGGCGGGCATCGGCCACGGCGCGTTGGCGCATTCCCCGCTCGGTGGTGGGCAAGGCGGTTGATTTCGGCATCGCTCGAATATACAGTCGATCAATTATTTGAACACTGTTCAATTTTTCAACCTATCACGCCCGTGGAGGCCCGCCATGAACGCACCGCAATCCACCGCCCTCGCCCCGCCGGCCCGCCCGGCCACGCTGATGTCCGGCGCCGACTACCGCGACTCGCTGCGCCGCTACAAGCCGACGGTCTACGTCGATGGGCAATTGGTCGACTCGGTGGCCGATGCGCCGTCGCTGCGCCCGGGCGTCAACGCCCTCGCCTACACCTACGACTTCGCCCGCGACCCGGCGATGGCCCCGCTGGCGCTGGCCGTGCAATCGGGCCGCGGCCTCACCGTGAACCGCATGGCGCACGTCAACGAGTCGGCCGGCGACCTGCTCAACAAGCTCGAGGCCGTGCGCCTGCTGTGCCAGGAGACCGGCTGCGCGCAGCGCTACCTGATGCACGATGCGCTGAACGGCATCGCCCAGGTCAGCGCACGCCTCGACGACGCCAAGGGCGGCACCGAGCACCGCGCCCGCTTCCAGGCCTACCTGGCGCGCGTGCAGGACGAGGACCTGAGCCTCGGCGTCGCGATGACCGACGCCAAGGGCGACCGCAGCAAGCGGCCGCACCAGCAGGCCCACCCCGACACCTATGTGCACGTGGTCGAGCGCAACGGCAAGGGCATCGTCATCTCGGGCACCAAGGCCATCGTGACCGGCGCGCCCTACCTGCACGAGCTGCTGGTCATGCCCGGGCGCAACATGGGCGTGGAGGACGCCGATTTCGCAGTCTGCTGCGCGGTGCCGATCGACGCGCCGGGCATGACGCTGGTGTCGCGCCCGGCCGGACGGCCGGGCGACAAGCTCGAGCACGGTGCCGCGCTGTTCTCGCGCCGCTACGGCCAGGCGACCGCGGTGGTGATCTTCGACCGCGTGTTCGTGCCCTGGGAGCGCGTGTTCTACGCCGGCCAGGACGGCGAGTGGGAGCACAGCGGCGTGCTGACCTACAGCTACGCCACCCACCACCGCCACAGCTGCATCGCCGCGCGCGCCGGCTTCGGCGACCTGCTGATCGGCGCCGGCGCGCTGATGTGCGAGGCCAACGGCTTCGATCCCGGCGAGAAGAGCAACCTGCGCGAGCCGATGGTCGAGCTGATCAAGATCACCGAGGGCTTCTTCGCCTGCGGCGTGGCCGCCAGCGTGTACGGCACGGCCGATCCGTACAGCGGCAGCTTCATGCCCGAGCCGGTGTTCAGCAACATCGGCAAGCTGCTGATGTCGACCCAGATCTACGACATGCACCGCCTGGCGCACGAGGTGTCGGGCGGCCTGATCGTCGCGCTGCCCGGCCCCGACGAGGACCACAACCCGGCCACCGCAGCCACGCTGTCCGAGGTGCTGCGCGCCAACCCGACGGTGCCCTACGACAAGCGCATCGAGGTCGCGCGCTTCATCGAGGACCTGACCGCCTCCTACCAGGGCGGCTGGTATTCGGTGATCAGCCTGCACGGCGGCGGCTCGCCGGCCGCGCTGAAGCAGGAGATCTGGCGCAACTATCCCGTCGGCAGCAAGGTGGAGCTGGTCGAACGGCTGCTCGACCGCGGCGTGCTGCATGACGAGACGCGCGCGATCACGCGGAACCGCCAGCCGGGCCGCTGCTGCGACACCGGCTGCACCGTGCCGGGCCAGCCGGTGATGGTGGTGCTGCCGGCGTCGACGCGGCAGCAGGGCTGAGAGTACGCACTCAGCCCTGCGTGCGCACCACGATGCGGCCACGCACCTCGCCGCGCATCAGCCGGGCGGCGGCATCGATGGCCTCGTCGAGGCCGATCTCGGTGGTCATCGACTGCAGCAGCGCGGGGTCCAGATCCTTCGCGAGGCGCGCCCAGGCCTGCTGGCGCAGCGCCAGCGGCGCCATCACGCTGTCCACGCCGAGCAGCGCCACGCTGCGCAGGATGAAGGGCATCACCGTGCCCGGCAGGTCGGCGCCCTGCGCCAGGCCGCAGGCGGTCACGGCACCGCCGTAGCGCGTCTGCGCACAGGCGTTGACGAGCGTGTGGCTGCCCACCGCGTCGACCACTGCGGCCCAGCGTTCGGTCTGCAGCGGCTTGCCGGGCGCGCTCAGCTCGGCGCGGTCGATCACCGACTCGGCGCCGAGCTGTTTCAGGTAGGCCGCCTCGCTGGCCTTGCCGGTGGCCGCGACGACGCGATGACCCAGCTTGTGCAGCAGCGCCACCGCCACCGAGCCGACTCCGCCGGTCGCGCCGGTCACCAGCACCTCGCCATCGCCCGCCTGGATGCCGTAGCGCTCCAGCGCCAGCACGCTCAGCATCGCGGTGTAGCCGGCCGTGCCGATCGCCATCGCCTGCCGGGGCGTGAAGGCATCGGGCAGCCGCACCAGCCAGTCGCCCTTGAGCCGTGCCTTGCCGGCCAGGCAGCCCTTGTGCACCTCGGCGACACCGAAGCCGTTCAGCACGACACGGTCGCCGGCCTTCCAGTCGGGGTGGGTGCTCTCGATCACCGTGCCCGCGCCGTCGATGCCGGCGACCATAGGCCAGCTGCGCACGACGGGCAGACGGTTGGTGATCGCCAGGCCGTCCTTGTAGTTGAGGGTGGAGTAGTCGATCGCCACGGTGACGTCGCCGTCCGGCAGGAAGCTGTCTTCGACCTCGCGCACCTCGGCGCGGAAACCCTCGCTCTTGTCGAGCACCAGCGCCTTGAACATGTCTGTCTCCTCGTGAATGAATCGTCGCGGTGGATGGCGACCGATCAGTCGGGCGCGACGAGCCGCCGGAAATCGGCGACAGCCGCCTCCAGCGGCCCACCATCGCGTGCAAGACGGGCGCGCAGCACAGCGCCCTCCCACGCGGCCCAGAAGCCGCGTGCGGTCTGGCGGGGATCGAGTCCGGGGCGCACCTCGCCGCGCGCCTGTGCCGCCGCGATCGCGCGAGCCAGCACCTCGCCCCATGCGTCGAGCGATGCCAGCAGGCGCCCGCGAAAGCCCTCGTGCAGTCCGCCCAGTTCCTGGCCCAACGCACCGACGAGGCAGCCGCGCCGCCAGCCGTGGCGCGCCATGCCGTCGAGCGATTCGGCCAGGAAGGCGTCGAATTGCTCGCGCAGGCAGCGCCCCGGAACGTCCCCGCCGAAGCAGCGCCCGAGTCGCTTCAGGAAGAAGGCCTGGTAGCCCTCCAGCACCGCGTAGCCGAAGTCGTCCTTGCTGGGAAAGTAGTGATAGAACGATCCTTTCGGGACGCCGACCGCGCGCAGGATCGTGTCCACGCCACTGGCCGCCCAGCCGCGTTCGAGCACCGTCTCGATGCCGGCGCGCACCAGCCGGGTCCGCGTGTCTTCACGGGCCTCGCCGCGTTCGGCATGGCTGCGCCGAGCAGCCGCGGAGGATGAGCGGGCAGGGGCGGGTGCGGCGACGGGCATGGCACGAGATTAGACCGATCGTCTACATTTTTCAAGTACCCCCTCGAACCGAACCGCGCCTCGGCCAGCGATCGACCGAAAAAGCGCGCTAAGTGCTTGTGAAACAAGAAGTTTCCGCCTTGACGCAATGCAGCGGCGCCCGCTATCTTCGCGCCCATGACCCGTTCGCCCGGAAGACTGCGGCTGTTGCCAGCTGTCGTTTCGCTGGCCTTGTGCCTGGCGGGCGGCGTTGCGAACGCCGAGCCGGGCGGCGAACCGACCGCGGACGCCGTCACCCGCTTCCTCACCGAGCGCGGCCTGATCGACCCACAGGCGGGCGACACCTCGCTCGCGCAACAGGTGCGCGCGCGGGCTTCCGACTGGACGTCCGACCTGGTCCTCTCGGCCATGAATTTCCTGGGCGTGCGCTACCGCCGCGGCGGCGAGACCGCCGAGCAGGGCTTCGACTGCAGCGGCTTCACACGCCATGTGTTCGAAGCCAGTGTCGGGCTGGTGCTGCCGCGCCGCTCGAACGAGCAGGCGAAGGCGCCCGGACTGCTCGATGTGAATCGCGACGAACTCAAGCCCGGCGATTTGGTGTTCTTCAACACCCTGCGCACGGCGTTCTCGCACGTGGGCATCTACGTCGGCGATGGCAAGTTCATCCACGCACCGCGCACCGGCGGCAAGGTGCGCGTCGAGGACATGCGCGTGGCCTACTGGAGCAAGCGCTACAACGGCGCGCGCCGTGCACCGCAACCGGCCGATGCGATCGGCACCGCCCCGACGCCGCCGACGCTGCCTGCAACCGTGCCGGCGCTGCAACCCGCGATCGCCGTCGGCGCGACCGCGCTGAACTCCTCGCTGACGGCCACCGGGCATTGACCCGTTTGCGCGAACGCGCCTTCCTCCCGCGGCACAATGCCGCATGGCCGAACGCAGCATCCCCCTGATCGACCACCGGCAGCTCGCCGCCCGGCCGGTGGTGCCTGTCCACGCCCCGGTGCCGAGCGGTCTGCTGAGCGACCGTCGCGGTCGTCCGCTGCACGACCTGCGCATCTCGGTCACCGACCGCTGCAACTTCCGCTGCAGCTACTGCATGCCCAAGGAAGTGTTCGACAAGGACCACCGCTTCCTCCCCCACAGCGAACTGCTGAGCTTCGAGGAAACCACGCGGCTCGCCCACCTGTTCACGCTGCACGGCGTGCACAAGATCCGCCTGACCGGCGGCGAGCCGCTGCTGCGCAAGAACCTCGAAATCCTGGTCGGGCAGCTGGCCGCACTGCGCACGCCCGATGGCGAGCCACTCGACCTCACGCTGACCACCAACGCCTCGCTGCTCGCGCGCAAGGCGGTGGCGCTGAAGGACGCCGGGCTGCGGCGCGTGACCGTCAGCCTCGACGCGCTCGACGACGCCGTGTTCCGCCGCATGAACGACGTCGATTTTCCGGTCGCCGACGTGCTGGCCGGCATCGAGGCCGCGATCGCCGCGGGGCTGGCGCCGATCAAGGTCAACATGGTGGTCAAGCGCGGCAGCAACGACCAGGAGATCGTGCCGATGGCGCGCTTCTTCCGCGACCACTTCGGCGGCAGGGTCGTGCTGCGCTTCATCGAGTACATGGACGTCGGCATCACGAACGGCTGGCGCATGGACGAGGTGCTGCCGTCGGCGCAGGTGGTGCAACGCCTGCACGAGGTCTTCCCGCTGTGCGCGCTGGAGCCCAGCGCCCCCGGCGAGACCGCCGAGCGCTGGGGCTATGCCGACGGCCGCGGCGAGATCGGCGTGATCTCCAGCGTCACGCACGCCTTCTGCGGCGACTGCAATCGCGCCCGGCTGTCGACCGAGGGCAAGCTCTACCTCTGCCTGTTCGCACAGCGCGGCCACGACCTGCGCGCCCTGCTGCGCGACCCGGCCGGCTACGACGACCGGCAGATTGCTGCAGCCCTGGCCGCCATCTGGGAGCAGCGCGACGACCGCTACTCCGAACTGCGCGGCAGCGACTCTGGCGCGGCAGCGTCACAACCCCGGGTCGAGATGAGCTACATCGGCGGTTGAACAGGCCATGATCGACAAGAGCCAGATCACGGGTTTGATCCTGGCCGGCGGCCGCGGCAGCCGCATGGGCGGCGTCGACAAGGGGCTGCAGCCCTACCGGGGCATGCCGCTGGCACTGCACATCCTGATGCGCCTCGCGCCGCAGGTCGACCGGGTGCTGATCAACGCCAACCGCAACCTCTCGGCCTACGAGAGCTTCGGCGTGCCGGTGTGGCCCGACACCGACGGCGACTACGCCGGCCCGCTGGCCGGCTTCCTGGCGGGCCTGGAGCGTTGCGAAACGCCCTACCTGGTGAGCGTGCCCTGTGACACGCCGATCTTTCCCGAAGACCTGGTGGAGCGCCTCGCGCACGCGCTGGAGGCCGAGGACGCCGAGCTCGCGATGGCGCGCAGCCCCGACGAAGGCGCGCCAGGACGCCCCGGACCGCAGCCGCAGCCCGTGTTCTGCCTGATGCGTGCCACGTTGATGCAGAGCCTGCTGGCGTTCGTCCACGGCGGCGGCCGCAAGATCGACGTGTGGACCGCCCGGCAGCGCTGTGCGATGGTCGACTTCGACGACCCGGCCGCCTTCGCCAATGCCAACACGCTGGCCGAGTTGCGCGAACTCGAGGCGCGCCGTGTCTGAGTCGACCCTGACCCGGCTCGCGAACCTGCAGCAGCCGGCCGTGATCCGCCGTCTCGGCCCGGCGGACCTGCAGGCCTACAAGACCCTGCGCGACGAGGCGCTGCGCCTGTACCCCGAGGCCTTCACCTCCGACCACGAAAGCCAGCGCCTGCGCACGCCTGAAAGCTACCTCGGCCGCCTCGGGCTGAACGAGCCGCTGGGCGGCAGCTTCCTGCTCGGCGCCTTCGTGAAGGAGAACGGACGCGAGCATCTGGTCGGTTCGGTCGGGCTCGAGCGCGACACGCGCAACAAGACCCGCCACATCAGCCGGCTGATCGGCCTGATGGTCCTGCCCGCCCACACCGGCCATGGCACGGGCAGTGCGCTGGTGCACGCCTGCGTTGGTGCCGCACGCAAGGCGACCGGCCTGCAACTGATCGTGCTCAGCGTCACCGCGTCGAGCGACGGTGTGCTGCGGCTCTACGAGCGCGCGGGCTTCCGCCGCTGCGGCCTGCTGCCGCGCGTGGTGCGCCTCGTCGATGCGCGCGGCGAGCACTATTTCGACCGCGCGCAGATGCTGCTGACGCTGTGATGGCCACGACGATGCAAACCCCTGCCCTCCCCACGATCGAACAGATCGCCTCCTGCGTCGCCGGCTACGACCCGAACGCGCTGGCGGTGACGCAGGCGCAGGACTTCATCGCACGCTTCGTGCCGCAGGTCGGCGCGGTGGAGCGGCTTGCGCTGCGCTGCGCCCTCGGCCGGGCGCTGGCGCACGACGTGGTCTCGCCCTTCGACGTGCCGTCGCACGACAACTCGGCGATGGACGGCTATGCCCTGCGCAGCGCCGACCTGCGCGGCGACGCGCCGACGACGCTGCGCGTGGCCGGCACGGGCTATGCCGGCCAGGCCTTCGACGGCCCCGTGGCCGCGGGCGAATGCGTGCGCATCATGACCGGTGCGGTGATGCCGGCCGGCCTCGACACCGTGGTACCACAGGAGTTCACGACCGCTCGGGACGGCACGGTCGTCGTGCCGCCGGGCGTGGTGAGCGCCGGCGACAACCGCCGGCTCAAAGGCGAGGACCTGGCGCGTGGCGAAGCGGCGCTCCATGCCGGCCGCGTGCTGCGCCCCGCCGACATCGGCCTGCTCGCCTCGCTCGGCCAGGCCGAAGTGCCGGTGCGGCGCCGCCTGCGCGTGGCCTTCTTCTCGACCGGCGACGAACTGCGCTCGATCGGCGAGCCGCTGGCCGCCGGCTGCGTCTACGACAGCAACCGCTACACGATCCACGGCATGCTCACACGCCTGGGCGTCGAGCTGCTCGACCTGGGCGTGGTGCGCGACGATCCGGCCGCGCTCGAAACAGTCTTCCGCAGCGCCTGCGAGAACGCCGACGCGGTCATCACCTCGGGCGGCGTCAGCGTCGGCGAGGCCGACCACACCAGGCAGGTGATGGGCCGGCTCGGCGAGGTGGCGTTCTGGCGTATCGCAATGCGGCCCGGGCGGCCGATGGCCTTCGGCCGCATCGCCTCGAACGGCCGGACCGCGGTGCTGTTCGGCCTGCCCGGCAACCCGGTCGCGGTGATGGTGACCTTCTACGCCTTCGTGCGCGACGCGCTGCTGGTGATGGCCGGCGCCTCGTCGCAGGGTCTGCAGACTTTGCCGCTGCTGCGCGCACGCACCACCGAGGCGATCCGCAAGAAGCCCGGCCGCACCGAATACCAGCGCGGCATCGTCACGCGCGCCGCCGACGGCGACTGGGACGTGCAGCTCACCGGCGCGCAGGGCTCGGGCATCCTGCGCAGCATGAGCGTGGCCAACGGCCTGGTGGTGCTGCACCACGAGCAGGGCTCGGTCGAGCGTGGTGACTACGTGGACATCCTGCCGTTCGACGGCCTGGTCTGAACCCTCCGGACGCCTGCCCCGTCCGGAACGATCCGCGAGGAGCCATCATGCGAACGCACGAAGTCGACGTGGCGATCCTCGGCGCCGGCTCGGCCGGGTTGAGCGCCTACCGCGCGGCGCGCGAGCACACCGGGCGGGTGCTGATGATCGACCCCGGTCCCTATGGCACCACCTGCGCCCGCGTCGGCTGCATGCCGAGCAAGCTGTTGATCGCCGCCGCGGAGGCTGCGCACGCGGTTCACGATGCCGCGCGCTTCGGCATCGACGTGCAGGGCGTGCGCGTCGATGGCGTGCGCGTGATGGCGCGCGTACGCGCCGAGCGCGACCGCTTCGTCGGCTTCGTGCTCGACGACATCGAGCGCATCGATGCCGCGCACCGCCTGCAAGGCACGGCCCGTTTCGTCGACCCGCACCGGCTGCAGGTCGACGGACCCGGCGGCGCCGTGGACGTGCGTGCCGATCGCGTCGTGCTGGCCACCGGCTCGCGCCCCGACGTGCCGGCCGACTGGCGCAGCGCGCTCGGCGACCGCCTGATCGTCAACGACGACGTGTTCGACTGGCAGGACCTGCCGCGCTCGGTGGCCGTGATCGGCACCGGCGCGATCGGCCTCGAACTGGCGCAGGCGCTGCACCGGCTCGGCGTGCGGGTGCGCCTGCTCGGCCGCGGCCCCCGGGTCGGCCCCTTGAGCGACCCGGCGCTGGTGGCGCTGGCCGCCAGCACGTTCGACGCGAGCCTGCCGCTGCAGCGCGAGGCCGCGGTGCACAGCATCGAGCGCCTCGGTGACGAGGTCGCCGTTCACTGGCACGCGCCGTCCGGCGAACACCGCGAGCGTTTCGACTTCCTGCTCGCCGCCACCGGCCGGCGCCCCAACACCGACCGGCTGGGGCTCGAACACGCCGGCCTGGCGCTCGACGACGACGGCGTGCCGCTGCACGACGCCGGGACGATGCGCAGCGGCCACTCGCATGTCTTCATCGCCGGCGACGCCGGCGACGACCGGCCGCTGCTGCACGAGGCCGCCGACGAGGGGCTGATCGCCGGCCACAACGCCGGCCGCTACCCGGATGTGCGGGCCGAGCGACGCCGCACGCCGCTCGCGGTGGTGTTCTGCGAACCCCAGATCGCGATGGCCGGCCGCAGCCACCGCGAACTCGGCACCGCCGGCATCCGCTTCGCGACCGGCCGCGTGAGCTTCGAGAACCAGGGCCGCAGCCGCGTGATCGGCCGCAACGTCGGCGCACTGCATGTCTACGGCGAGCGCGGCACGCGCCGCCTGCTCGGCGCCGAGATGCTGGGGCCGGCGGCCGAACACCTGGGCCACCTGCTGGCCTGGAGCATCGGCCGCAACGAGACGGTCGACGATGCCTTGGCACAACCCTTCTATCACCCGGTGATCGAAGAAGGCCTGCGCACGGCGCTGCGGCAGTTGCGCAAGGCACTCGACACCGCCGAGCCGCCGTGCGAAGGCTGCTCGCCGGGCGAATGATGGCTTCCTGCTCACGCCATCGCGTGATCGCGCGCCGCGACGGCGGTCCCGCATCGCGAGCGGGAGCTGACATCTGCCTGATGTGAGAAGCGGCCTGCACATATCGCCGGCCTTGACCGACTACGGTGCCTTCGCGGACGCACTGCGGTTCGCACGAACCCGGCGCGTCGAGCCGCTCGACGCGAGTGCCCCATCGAACCCAACCAGGAGTCAAGGAATGCGCATCAGTGGAACAAAGCCGTTGTGGAGACATCGTGTCGCGCCTTTCGGTGCGTTGGCGATGGTGCTGGCGGCGGGTGGCTCGCGCGCCGACGTGGAAGCCGACCGGCAGTATTGCGAGTCACTGCAGGCGGGGGCAAAGATCGTCTGCCTGCGCGACCTGAAGGACACGCCGGCGGCCACGCCTCCCGCCGCCGCCAAGCCCGCCACACCGGCCGCTCCCGCCGCCGAAGCCAAGACGGCTGCGGCCCCTGCGACCGGCGGCGCGGCGCCGTACAAGGTGGTCGATGGCTACAAGGTCGATGCAGAGACGCTGAAAGGCTTTCGCACCTGGCGCGCTGCGGCCTGCGACCGCTGCCACGGCCCGAACCAGGAAGGCCTGGTCGGACCGTCGCTGCTCAACAGCCTCAAGACCCTGAGCAAGAGCGAGTTCGTCACCACCGTGACGAACGGCCGCCTCGAGAAGGGCATGCCGAGCTTCGGCCAGAACCCCAACGTGGCGCCCAACCTGGATCAGCTCTACGCGTACCTGAAGGGCCGCTCGGACGGCGCGATCACCAAAGCCCATGTCGAGGCGATGCCCTGAGGCGTCGCGGGACGCTGAGATACTCGTCGGTGCGACGGCGCGAGGCCGTGAGGACACGCACCACCGATGAGCCCCAGCAACACCGAACGACCCGCCAACGTCGGCCTCCGCGAAGCCTTCGCGTTCTGGCTCAAGCTCGGATTCATCAGCTTCGGTGGCCCGGCGGGACAGATCACGATCATGCACCAGGAGCTGGTCGAGCGGCGCCGCTGGATCTCGGAGCAGCGCTTCCTGCATGCGCTGAACTACTGCATGGTCCTGCCGGGTCCCGAGGCCCAGCAGCTGGCGACCTATATTGGCTGGCTGATGCACCGCACCTGGGGCGGCATCGTCGCGGGCGGCCTGTTCGTCCTGCCCTCGCTGTTCATCCTGATCGCGCTGTCGTGGGTCTACCTGAGCTTCGGCAGCGTGCCGGCGGTGGCAGGCGTGTTGTACGGCATCAAACCGGCCGTCACGGCGATCGTGGTGTTCGCCGCCTGGCGCATCGGCTCGCGGGCGCTGAAGAACGCCTGGCTCTGGGGCATCGCGATCGCCGCCTTCGTCGCGATCTTCGCCTTGCACGCGCCGTTTCCGCTCATCGTCCTGGTGGCCGGCTTCGTCGGCCACCTCGGGGGCCGGTATGTCCCCGACAAGTTCGCGGTCGGCGGCAGCCACGGCAACGGGGCCCGGCGCCTGGGGCCGGCGCTGATCGACGACGGCACGCCGACGCCCGATCACGCCCGGTTCTCGTGGCCCCATGCGATCCGCGTGCTGGCGGTGTTCACGACACTGTGGATCGCCGCGCTCGGCGGGCTGACGCTGGCCTTCGGCTGGACAGCGGTGCTGACGCAGATGGGCTGGTTCTTCACGAAGGCGGCACTGCTGACCTTCGGCGGCGCCTATGCCGTGCTGCCTTATGTCTACCAGGGCGCCGTCGAGCACTACCAGTGGCTGACGGCCACGCAGATGATCGACGGCCTGGCGCTCGGCGAAACCACGCCGGGGCCGCTGATCATGGTGGTGTCCTTCGTCGGCTTCGTCGGCGCGTGGACCCACGCCATCTTCGGCCCGCACGCCTTGTTCGCGGCCGGTGCGACGGCGGCCATGGTGGTCACCTTCTTCACCTTCCTGCCGTCCTTCCTCTTCATCCTGCTGGGCGGGCCGTTCATCGAGACCACGCACGGCAAGCTCGCGTTCACCGCGCCGCTGACCGGCATCACGGCCGCTGTCGTCGGCGTGATCGTCAACCTGGCGGTGTTCTTCGCCTACCACGTGCTGTGGCCCGAAGGACCGGCCGGACGCTTCGAATGGCCCTCGGCAGTGATCGGCGCGGCGGCGGCCGTCGCGCTGTTCCGCTTCAAGATCGGTGTGATCCCGGTCGTGCTCGCGGCCGGCCTGCTGGGACTGGCCTGGCGGCTTCTTTGAAGGCTACGCCACCGTGCTGCCCGACTTCAACGCCAGGGCCTTGTTCGCCAGCGCGTCGGCGCGCTCGTTGTAGACGTCGCCGTTGTGCCCGCGCACCCAGCGGGTCGACACCTTGCGGGCGTCCGCCAGCGCGAACAGCTTCTTCCACAAGGCCAGGTTGGCAACCGTTTCACCCTTCGAGTTGCGGTAGCCCTTGCGCTCCCAACCGGCACGCCACTCGCTCAGGCCCTTGAGCACGTACTGGCTGTCGGACACCAGCTCGACCGCCGCCCCCGCCGGCACCCGCGTCAGGCCCTCGATCGCCGCCGTCAGCTCGGCGATCTGGTTGGTGCCCTGGCCGATGAACCCATAGTGATCGGTCTCGGTCTTGCCGTCCGGCGCGATGAGGACGGCACCCCATGCCGACGGGCCCGGGTTGGAAGGCGCACAGGCCCCGTCTGTGTAGGCAACCCACTTCATGACTCGAATCTCTTTTCGTTCTGGAGGAAGAATCCGTCGTGCCAGGCCATCGCCCGAGCCGACGCTCTGAGCTGTCAGGGCGCGTCCTTGCCGATCTGCCGATGCTTGTGACTCACGACCGCAGGAGCGGCCCGCGGCTTCGGCACTGTCTTCCACGCCGGGCCGATGAGGCGCATGCCGCGCACGCGCTTCACGGCCTTGAGCAGATAGACCGCGCCGAACACCGGCCACCATCGCTGACCCGCACGCTCCATCCAGGCATAGCGGTCGAGCCAGGCCTGGGACCGCAAGGCCGGCCGGTAGCAGCCGAAGCCGCCGCTCTCGACCTCGAAGCTGAGCAGGCGCAGCCAGTCGCGCAGCCGCCGGTGCGCGATGAACTCGCCGGCGCGCGGCAAGAACAGTCGCTGGTCGTCGGCCCGTGCGTCCAGGCGCTGCGCTGCGCGACCGGCGGCCTGGCGCAGCCCCCACAGGCTCGCCGGGTTGAGGCCGGTGATCACGACCTGGCCTTCGGGCACCAGCACCCGCTCGACCTCGCGCAGCGTGTGGTGCGGGTCGCGCGCCAGCTCCAGCGTGTGCGGCAGCACCACGAGATCGAGACTCTGGCTCGCGAACGGCAGCGCGTCGAAGTCGCACGACAGTGCCACCGCGCGCGGCCCCGTCCCGCAAGCGGCCTCGGGTTCGGCTTGCGACGCTTCGCGGGCCGACAGCGCGAGCCAGCGGTGCGGCATGCGGTTCGCGTGCAGCGCGTCGATCTCCGGCAGGCCGAGTTGCAGCGCGTGGAAGCCGAACACATCGGCCACGTGCGCGTCGATGCGCGCCTGCTCCCACGACAGCACGTATCTCCCCGGCGGCGTCCGCAACCACAGGGGCAAATCTATACTCGACGCTTCTTGCACCATGAACCTGATCGCTGTTCCCGCCTTCACGGACAACTACATCTGGATACTCCACGATGGCCTGTCCGCCATCGTCGTCGATCCGGGGGAAGCCGCGCCGGTGATGCACGCGCTCGACGAGTGTTCACTGAAGCTCGCTGCGATTGTAGTGACCCACCACCACGACGATCACGTCGGGGGCGTCGACGGGCTGCGCGCACGCCTGCCGGATGGCCAGGGGCCCGTGTACGGCCCGGCGCGCGAGCGCATCCCGCCGCCGTTCACGCCGCTGCGCGATGGCGACGCGATCGATTTGTTCGGCACGCGCTTCGAGGTGATCGACGTGCCCGGCCACACCTCCGGCCACATCGCCTACTTCGGCCAGCCGGCGGGCGAGGCACCGATCCTGTTCTGCGGTGACACCCTGTTCAGCGGCGGCTGCGGCCGGCTGTTCGAGGGCACGCCGGCACAGATGCACGCCTCGCTGTCGCGCCTGGCCGCGCTGCCGGGCGACACGCGCGTGTGTTGTGCCCACGAATACACACTCGGCAACCTGAAGTTCGCACGGGCGGTGGAACCCGACAACGCGCAGGTGGTCCACTACATCGCGCAGTGCGAATCGCTGCGGCAGCGAGATCTGCCCACCTTGCCAAGCACGGTGTCACGCGAGCGGCAGGTCAATCCCTTTCTGCGCGTCACGGCGCCGCAGGTCCGAACCAGCGCCCGCGCCCATGGCGCCTCGGGCGACGACGCGGTGAGCGTGCTCGCCGCGTTGCGCCAGTGGAAGAACGAGTTCCGATGACATCCCTGCTGCCCCTGCTGAAGCGCCATGCCACGCTGCCCGTCCTGGCCCTGACGCTCGCGCTCGCAGCCTGCGCCACCGCCCCCCCGCCCTCGACACCGGCACCGGCACTGCCGGACCGCAGCGCCCAGACCACGCCGCCGGACACCGCCGCCGCGGCCCGGCTCCCCGCGGCGGCGGCATCCGGCCCCGCCACCGAAGGCCGCAGCGCGCCGAACGAAGCCGCCGCGGCAGCAGGCCAGCCAACCGATCCGGTGCGCCCCGAGGAACCGGTGGACCTGGCGGCAGATGCCGCACAGCGCGACCTGTGGGCCCGTGTCAGGCGTGGCTTCGCGATGCCCGACATCGACAACGACCTGGTCCGCGACCGCGAGCAGTGGTACGCCAGCCGGCCCGACTACGTGCAGCGCATGACCGAGCGCTCGAGCCGCTACCTCTACCACGTCGTCGAAGAGATCGAGCGGCGCGGCATGCCCACCGAGCTGGCGCTGCTGCCCTTCATCGAGAGCGCGTTCAATCCGCAGGCCATGTCGACCGCCAAGGCCTCGGGCATGTGGCAGTTCATCCCGTCGACGGGCAAGCATTTCGACCTCGCGCAGAACGTCTTCCGCGACGATCGGCGCGACGTGCTGGCCTCCACGCGCGCCGCGCTGGACTACCTGCAAAAGCTCTATGGCATGTTCGGCGACTGGCACCTCGCGCTGGCCGCCTACAACTGGGGCGAGGGCAGCGTGGGCCGTGCGATCGCGCGCAACCAGAAGCTCGGACTGCCGACCGACTACCTCAGCCTGAAGATGCCGGACGAGACCCGCTACTACGTCCCCAAGCTGCAGGCGGTGAAGAACATCATCGCGCAGCCGCAGGCCTTCGGCCTGACACTGCCCGAGATCGACAACCACCCCTACTTCCTGAGCGTGCCGATCCAGCGCGACATCGACGCGGCCCTCGTGGCTCGTCTGGCGGGTCTGCCGCTGGACGAGTTCCACGCACTCAACCCGTCGCTGAACAAACCGGTGATCCTGGCCGCCGGCACGCCGCAGGTGCTGCTGCCCTACGACAACGCGAACCAGTTCGTGCGCGTGCTGCCCGGCCACGAGGGACCGCTGGCCAGCTGGACCGCGTGGGTCGTCCCGAAGACGATGAAGCCGGCCGATGCCGCCAGACAAGTGGGCATGAGCGAGGCCGAGCTGCGCGAGGTGAACCGCATCCCGCCCCGCATGCTGGTGCGCGCCGGCTCGACGCTGATGGTGCCGCGCCACGAGCACCGCCACCAGGATGTTTCGGAACGGGTGGCCGAGAACGCCACCATGTCGCTTGCGCCGGACGCGCCGCCCTTGCGCCGTTCCACCACCAAGGCCCGCAAGAACGACAGCGTGGCCTCGATCGCGAGCCGTTACCGGCTCAGCGCCGCCAGCGTGGCGAGCTGGAACAAGGTGGCGGCCGGTGCGACGTTCAAGCCCGGCCAGATCGTGGTGCTCTACCTGCCGTCGAGGGCGACGGCGCGAACGGGCACGGCCACCGCGAAGGCCGCCAGCCGCGGCACGCGCACCGCGAAGTCGACGGCCGGCGGCCGCAAACCGGCCGCCAAGGCCGTCGCCGCGCGGCCCCTCGCGCAGACCAAAAGCCGCGTCGCTGCCAACAGCCGCTGAGATCGGCACACCGGGCTAGCGCCGGTCGCTGAGCGCATGCGCGATCGTGCCCAGGTCCACATACTCCAGCTCGCTGCCGGCCGGCACGCCGCGCGCCAGGCGCGTGACGCCGAGGCTGCGGCCCTTGAGCGCCTGCGCGATCACGTGGGCCGTGGCCTCGCCTTCGGCGGTGAAGTTGGTGGCGACGATCAGTTCCTGCACCTCGCTGTCGGTCGCCCGCGCGAGCAGCTTCTCGAGCCCGATGTCGTGCACGCCGATCCCGTCGAGCGGGCTCAGGCGCCCCATCAGCACGAAGTACAGCCCGTGGTAGCTGCCGCTGCGCTCGACCGCCGCCTGGTCGGCCGGCGTCTCGACCACGCACAGCTGGCGCCGCTCGCGCGCCGGGTCGAGGCAGGTGCTGCACACCTCGGCCTCGGTGAAGGTGTTGCAGCGCTCGCAGTGGCGCACCGTCGCCACCGCCTGCTCCAGCGCCCGCGCCAGCCGCTGCGCGCCCTCGCGGTCGTGCTGCAGCAGGTGGTAGGCCATGCGCTGCGCCGACTTCACGCCGACACCGGGCAGCCGGCGCAGCGCGTCGGTCAGTGATTCAAGCGCTGAAGCTGTGGCCATGCGGCAGTGGTTCGGGCGTAGCGAGCGGCCCGCGGGCTAGGCGCAGCGCGCACAGGAACCGGAACGTACTTCCTGTACGTGAGGATTCCGCGCACGCTGCAACGACGCCCCCGGGGTGCGCAGCAGCCACGCTCAGAAGGGGAATTTCATGCCGGGAGGGAGGGGCATGCCCGCCGTCAACTTCCCCATCTTCTCCTCGCTGACCGCCGCCGCCCGGCGCACCGCGTCGTTGAAAGCCGCGGCCACCAGGTCTTCGAGCATGTCCTTGTCGTCGGCCAGCAGGCTGGGGTCGATGGTGAGGCGTTTGACGTCGTGCTTGCAGGTCATCACGACCTTCACGAGCCCGGCGCCCGACTGACCCTCGACCTCGAGCAGCCCCAGTTCGTCCTGGGCCTTCTTCAGGTTGTCCTGCATCGCCTGCGCCTGCTTCATCAGGCCGGCCAGTTGTCCTTTGAGCATGTCGTTCTCCGATGGATTCAGATGGGTTTGATCGAGCCCGGCACGATGCGCGCCGTCTTGAACTGCGCGGTGAGCTGCAGCACCAGCGGGTCGTTGTGGATCAGCACCTCGGCTTCGCGCTGGCGCCGCTCGCGCGCGGCCGCGTCGCGGCGCGCCGGCGTATCGTTCACCGCGCCGGCTTCGATGTCGAGCGTCACGGGGTGGCCCAGTGCCGCGGCCAGCGCGGCCTGCAGGCGCTCGGCGTGCGCCGGGTTGCGCAGGCTCTCGCGTTCGACCCGCAAGCGCAGCCGCGTCTCACCCGGCTCGATCGCCACGCATTCGGCCTGCAGCGCCAGCTCCCGCACCAGCGCGGCGATCGCATTCGCGTTGGTCAGCTGGTGCACCAGCACGGCCCAGCGGTCGCCCAGCGGACCCCGCGGGATTCCGGCGGATGCAGCGGCATGAGTCGCTGCGGCCCCGGCCACGTTCGCCACGACCGGTGCCACCGGGCGCGGCTCGGCGACCTCCAGCGCTTGTTCTTCGGCCGGCGGGATGTCGTCGTCCCACGGCGGCACGCTGGCTTGCGGCTCGTCGGGCGGCGGCCGCGCCGGCAGCGAGGCGGGCACGAGCGCCCGTACCGCGTGATCCCCTTTCACCGGCGCCACGGCCAGGCTGGCCGTGGCCGGTGCACGCGCCAGCGGCACCGCCGTCGCCGGGCTGCGGGCAGCCGCGACGGCCGTCCGCGGCGCGGTCGCCGCGCTCGGTTGGGCCCGGCCCTCGGAACGCGGCGTCCCGGGCAGCCGGAAGGCCAGCATGCGCAGCAGCACCATCACCAGACCGCTGTACTCGTCGGGGGCCAGCGCCAGCTCCGCGCGGCCGTGCAATGCAATGCTGTACAGCAACTGCGTCTCGTCGGGTGGCAGCAGGCCGGCACGCTGTGCCAGCGCCGCAGTATCGGGGTCCCCGGCGTCCAGCGCGTCGGGCAGCACCTGCAGCAGCGCGAGCTGCTGCAGCACCACCGCCATCTCCTCGAGCACTCCCTCGGCCGACTGGCCCTCGGCCCGCAAGGCGTCGGCCGTCGCCACCACGCCGGCGCCGTCGCCGGCCGCCAAGGCGTCGATCAGCGCGTAGACATGGCTGCGGCCCGCGGCGCCCAGCATCTGGCGCACACCGGCCTCGTCGAGCGCACCCGCCCCGAAGGCGATGGCCTGGTCGGTGAGCGACAGCGCGTCGCGCATCGAACCGTGGGCGCCGCGTGCAATCAGCCGCAGCGCACCGGGCTCGGCTGCAATGCCCTCGGCGGCCAGCACCTGCTGCAGATGGGCCAGCACCGTCTCGGGCGCCATCGGCCGCAGGTTGAACTGCAGGCAGCGCGACAGCACCGTGACCGGCACCTTCTGCGGGTCGGTGGTCGCCAGCACGAACTTGAGGTACTCGGGGGGCTCTTCCAGCGTCTTCAGCATCGCGTTGAATGCGGTGCTGGAGAGCATGTGCACTTCGTCGATCATGAAGACCTTGAAGCGTCCGACCACCGGCTTGTAGGCCGACTGTTCGAGCAGCTGCGAGATCTCGTCGACGCCACGGTTCGAGGCCGCATCGAGCTCGGTGTAGTCGATGAAGCGGCCCGCGTCGATGTCGCGGCAGGCCGGGCACACGCCGCAGGGCTGGGCGGTGATGCCGCCCTGGCCGTCGGGCCCGGTGCAGTTCAGGCTCTTCGCGAGAATGCGCGACACCGTGGTCTTGCCCACGCCGCGCGTGCCGGTGAACAGGTAGGCGTGGTGCAGCCGCTGCGACGTGAGCGCGTTGGCCAGTGCCCGCACCACGTGCTCCTGGCCGACCATCTCGCCGAAGTGGCGCGGGCGGTACTTGCGGGCCAGGACCAGGGTGCTCATGTGCGGCAGTTTACCGGCCGGGGGGTGGCCTCCCCGGCCGCGGGGCTGCCGGATAATCGTCCGCAATCTGCGGCCTGCTCGCCGCGCCGCCAGTCCACCGGGCACCCTGCCCTGCCGATCATGACCACGCCCACTCCCACCCCGCTGAGCTACGAACAGGCCGGCGTCGACTACGAGCTGATCGACCCGCTGAAGGTCGCCGCGCAGCGCGCCGCCAAGGACACCGCGAAGAACCTGGCCGCGCACGGCTTCGGCGAGGTGGCCGCGTCGCGCGGCGAGTCGGCCTATGTGGTCGACGTGGGACCGTTCTACCTGGCCAGCATCGTCGAATGCCTGGGCTCGAAGGCCTTGGTGGCCGACGAGATGAAGGCGCTGACCGGCAACAGCTATTACGGAGCCATCGCCCAGGACACCATCGCGATGGCGATCAACGACCTGATCACCGTCGGCGCCACGCCGCTGGTGGTGCAGGCCTACTGGGCCGCCGGCGGCAGCGAATGGTTCGCCGATGCGCAGCGCGCCCAGGCGCTGGTCGCGGGCTGGAAGCAAGCCTGCGACAGCTGCGGCGTGGCCTGGGGCGGTGGCGAGACGCCGGCGCTGGCCGGCATCGTCGAGGCCGGGCGCATCGACCTCGCGGCCTCGTGCACCGGGCTGATCAATCCGAAGGCCCGGCTCTCGGTCGGCGATGCGCTCGCTCCTGGCGACGCCATCGTGCTGCTCGCGTCCAGCGGCATCCACGCCAACGGCCTGAGCCTGGCGCGCAAGCTGGTCGAGCGGCTGCCGCAGGGCTACCTCACCGAGGTGGCGCCGGGCCTGAACTACGGCGAGGCGCTGCTCGCGCCGACCACGCTGTACTCGCCGGTGACCGAGGCGCTGTGGAACGCCCATATCGTGCCGCACTACAGCGCCAACATCACCGGCCACGGCTGGCGCAAGCTGCTGCGCCACCCGGCCACGCACACCTACCGCATCCGCACCGTACCACCGGTGCCGCCGGTGCTGCGCTTCATCGCCGAGCACGCGGGCCACGACGCGCGCGAGGCCTACAGCACGCTGAACATGGGCGCCGGCTTCGCGCTGTTCGTGAAGGCCGCCGATGCACAGCGCAGCGTCGAGGTCGCACGCGAGCAGGGTGTTGCCGCCTGGGTGGCGGGCACGGTCGAGGCGGGCCCGAAGCAGTTGCTGATCGAGCCGATCGGCGTGCGCTTCGGCGACGACGACCTGCAGCTGCGCTGACGCTCGAACACCCCCGCAAAGGGTGGCAGCGCACCCGTCACCTACAATCCGCGTCGACGGGCCTCCCCGCATGGGGGCGCGGCCAACCGGGTCAGGTCGGGAACGAAGCAGCCCTAACCGTTAGCCTCCAGTGCCGGGGTCGGGCTCGTCACCTTATTCCCTTGAATCCCCAGGAACGGCGCGGAATCCAGCATCTATGCGGATTCCCAAGGCGTCGACTGCGTACGGACGGTGTGTACTTTCATGGTCCGCTCATGAGCAACACGAGCGAACACATGGGAAGCGATTCACCGGGGGCTTCCAAGCGGGCCGGCTCTGCCGTGCGGCACCGTGGTGGAGTGGAAGAACCAGAACGCACAGGCACAGGGCGCAGCCGCGAGGTAGCCCGACAGGAACGCAAGCACCCAGGCGAGCACTGTGCATATGCCGAAGAACGATTGATTGATCGCCGTCATGACTTAGAGCAGGACGGCGCATGAGAGCAGACCTCCGGCGACGCACAGCCAAGTGATGATCCGAGGACCGAGGCGGCGCGGACCTATGGCGGTGCGAGGGCCCTAAACGGGCCGTGGGGCGTTCAAGTGTCTGAACTGCGAACAACGCTCAGACGCCCCTCCGTTCGGCTCCCGACGGCGTTCCGGCCTTGGCGCTTCGCCTCGTAGCAAGCCGCGTCAGCGCTTGCGATTACTGCGGCAACATCGGCGAGTTGGTCGTCGACTTGCACGAGGCCGATACTCGCTCCAATCTCGAACCACTCCCCGGCCCATTCGAGCCGGAATGCGGCGATCCGAGAGCGGATGCGCTGGGCGATGTTCATCCCACCTTCTTTGGTACAGCCACGCAGCAACACCGCGAACTCGTCGCCTCCTAGACGGGCGACAGTGTCGTGCGCACGCATGCCCTCGCTCATGAGGGCAGCCACGCGCCTCAGCAGTTCGTCTCCTGCGGCATGGCCGGCGCGGTCGTTTACGGCTTTGAAGCGGTCTAGGTCGATGAACAGCACGCAGGCGGTCTCTGTACTGCGACGCTCACGGAGCTGTTCTTCCAGGCGCATCTCAAACTCGCGCCGATTGACGAGGTCAGTTAGTACATCGTGTGAGGCCGACCACGACAATCGCTCACGTTGTGTCCGCTGCGCGGTAATGTCGGTACAGACCCAGATTGTTCCGGCAGATATGTCGCCGGCCCTCACAGGTGAGCCGTGCCGGCGGGCCCAAAAACGGCTCCCGTCCTTTCGCACGAGTTCAATCTCCTCATCGAACGACAGGCCAGAGGCGAACGCCTCTGCGACGCGCTGACCAAGCAAAGCGTGTTGCTCGTCCGAAAGGCAAATAAGCCGCGTCGGTTGGCCGGTTAGCTCCCCCTCCCGATAACCAAACAAGCGGTTGAACTCAGCGCTCAGTAGTTCGAAGCGACCTAGGCGGGTGAATGCGATCCCGGCGGGAGCGTTGCCGAGTACGGCCTGCATCTTGGCAAGCAACTCGGCGTTGGCGGCTTGGCTCGCGGCACGCTGCCGCATGACATGCTGGAAGATCCGGGATAAGCGCCCAAGCTCACCACTTGCTTGCGGCCATCCATCCTCGTCTGCCACGTCCTCATCAAGCAGTCGCTTTGCACGCACCTCAAGCCGTCGCAGAGGGCGCAACAGGATCAAGGTCAACACCAAGATTACTCCGCTTCCAACGAGCGCTACCGCCACGGCGATCCACGCTGTTTGCCACTGCGCCGCGGCAATTCCTCCGAACAACGTTTCGGAGGAAGCAGAGCGCATCACCAACCAGCCTGCCTGCGGAACGCCGGCCATCGCGACCATCCGCCCATCGACGATCGACGCAGAGCCCTGAGGCTCAATCGGGCGGCCCTGCGCGCTCCAGGCGGCCACGGCGCCCGCCACATGCGGCTCTGTGGCAGCGTCGCGCAGTATCCACTGCCGATCCGGGTGCGAGACGATCCGGCCCTCGGCATCCACGACGATCGTGATCGCCGGGTCGTCGGCGGCAAGCCCGGCCTCGGTCAGATCGGCCACCACGTCGCGCGAGGTCAGGCGGAGCACCCCACCGAGCGCGGCAGTGACCTGGCCGCCCTCAGTAAGAATCGGCATCGACAAGACCAAGACCGGCTCGCCAGACACCCGGCTGATAAAGGCATCGGACACATTGGGCCGCTTCTCGGCAAGCACCTTGCGAAAGTAGGGCCGGTCAGCGATCGTGACGTCGGAGGTCCTCACCAGATGGCCATCGGCCACGGCGAGCAATCGACCGTCTGCCGAGGCGACGTGAAAGCCGGAGAACAGGCCCAGCAGGACAGGATTGCGTGACAGGTAGCGCACCATCGCGTCGGCATCGCCAACCTCCCGCACCGGAAACACGCGGGCCGCGTTGTGGAGCGCGCCCTGCAAGGCTTCGACCCGAGCAGACAACACGGCCGACAGCTTCTCGGCTGCACTACGCTGGGAGTCAATCACCGTTCGCTCGGTGCGCTGAGCGACGGTGTTCAGAACAAACACCCCCGTCAACCCGACGCTCAGACTAATCAGCAGCAGTCCCGCGAGTGCTAGTCGAATCTTGAGCGAGCCAAGTGCTTCCGCCCACCGGCTCGATGGTCCAACCTGCATACGCGCCCCCTCCAGCCCCAACTTGTCTCTCGGCGCTCGATCTATTCTTGGGTGTCTGTCGAGCGGAGTTCATCGTATCGCATCCTAGGCACGCCGCTGTCTCCCGAAATGCCGGACCTTCGGTCAGCTCATCCTCCCCACTTGATCAGCCAGCCGCCCGTCGGGGCCTACCTCACTGCGTGCGCCACCGCGAACGGGACGAGGTAGCGCAACAGCACTGCGACAGCCCCAAAACGGCGTGCCGGAGTGCCTCCACTGCGGACCTGGACTGTGTACCTGACGCCTTTGGGACCCCGCTGGGACCCGCACCTATCCTAGGTTTCGGGTCCGACTCCACGAGAGTCGGGCTCGTCACCCCTTTTCCCTCGATATTGCCCTCGCGCCACGCAGCCCGACCGGGCGGCGTCCGCTTCAGACCGGCACCAGGAAGTCGCGGCTGATGCCCACGCCCAGGTCGCCGACACGGTCGAGGAACTGCGTCAGGAAGGCGTGCAGCCCGGTCGCCAGGATCTCGTCGATGCGGCCGAAGCTCAGGTCGGCGCGCAGCCGCCCGGCGCGGCGCAGCGTCTCGCCGCTCTGCTCGTTCGACACCATCTTCAGGTTGCCGACCACCTCGTTCATGCAGGCGGCCAGCGAGCGCGGCATGTCGGGCCGCAGGATCATCAGTTCGGCCACCTTCTCGGGGCGGATCACATTGCGGTAGACCTTGCGGTAGACCTCGAAGCCGGACACCGAGCGCAGGATCGCGCTCCAGTAGTAGAAGTCGACCTCGACCGGCTCGCGCTGCTCGCGCACGCCGAAGAATTCGCTCTGCGCACCGTGGAACTTGACGTCGAGCAGCCGCGCGGTGTTGTCGGCGCGCTCGAGGAAGGTGCCGATGCGCAGGAAGTGGAAGCTCTCGTCCTGCAGCATCGTGCCCAGCGTCACGCCGCGCGACAGGTGCGAGCGGAACTTCACCCACTCGAAGAAGTCGGCCGGGTCGCGCTTGAAGCTGCCCTCGGCAATGAGCCGCTTGAACTCCAGCCAGGTGGTGTTGGCGGTTTCCCAGACCTCGGTGGTCAGCGTGCCGCGCACCGCGCGGGCGTTCTCGCGCGCCGCGCGCAGGCAGGAGTGGATGCTCGACGGGTTGGACTCGTCGCGCACCATGAATTCCATGACCTCGCGCGGGTTCACGCTGTCGTGCAGGCGGTGGTAGTCATGCGTCAGCTCGCTGATGCTGAGCAGGCCGCGCCAGCCCTGCTCGGTGGCCTCGCTGGACTGCGGCAGCAGCGAGGTCTGGTAGTTCACGTCGAGCATGCGGGCGGTGTTCTCCGCGCGCTCGGTGTAACGGGCCATCCAGAACAAGTGGTCGGCGGTTCTTGACAACACGGCGGTCTCCTCAGGCCCGGTTCACGCTTCGAGCATCCAGGTGTCCTTGGTCCCGCCGCCCTGCGACGAGTTGACGACCAGGGAACCTTCCTTCAACGCCACCCGCGTCAGGCCGCCCGGCACCATCTGCACCGTCTTGCCCGACAGCACGAAGGGCCGCAGGTCGATGTGGCGCGGCGCGACGCCGCTCTCGACGAAGGTCGGGCAGGTCGACAGCGCGAGCGTGGGCTGGGCGATGTAGTTGTTCGGGTTCGCAACAAGCTGCAGGCGGAACTCCTCGATCTCCGCCTTGCTCGCCGCCGGGCCGACCAGCATGCCGTAGCCGCCGGCGCCGTGCACTTCCTTCACGACCAGCTCGCCCAGGTGCGCCAGCACGTACTGCAGGTCATCGCTCTCGCGGCACTGGTAGGTCGGCACGTTGTTCAGGATCGGCTTCTGGCCGAGGTAGAACTCGATCATCTTCGGCACGTAGGGGTAGATCGACTTGTCGTCGGCCACGCCGGTGCCGATGGCGTTGCACAGGTTCACGTTGCCGGCACGGTAGACCGACAGCAGGCCGGCGCAGCCGATCGTCGAATCGGCGCGGAAAGCTTTCGGGTCCAGGAAGTCGTCGTCGATGCGACGGTAGATCACGTCGACGCGGCGCGGCCCCTGGGTCGTGCGCATGTACAGGTAGTTGTCCTTGACGAACAGGTCCTGCCCTTCGACCAGCTCGACGCCCATCTGCTGCGCGAGGAAGGCGTGCTCGAAGTAGGCCGAGTTGTACATGCCCGGCGTCATGACCACCACGGTCGGTTCGGCCGCGCCGGGCGGCGCGACGGCACGCAAGGTGTCGAGCAGCAGGTCCGGGTAGTGCGCGACCGGCGCGACACGGTGGCTGCTGAACAGCTCGGGGAACAGCCGCATCATCATCTTGCGGTTCTCGAGCATGTAGCTCACGCCGCTGGGCACGCGCAGGTTGTCCTCGAGCACGTAGTAGCTGCCCGAGCCGTCGGGGTTGGCGGCCCGCACGATGTCGATGCCGGAGATCTGTGAATAGACATTGCCCGGCACGTCCACGCCCATCATCTCGGGGCGGAACTGCGCGTTCTTGAAGACCTGCTCGCCCGGCACGATGCCGGCCTTGATGATCTCCTGGTCGTGGTAGACGTCGTGGATGAAGCGGTTGAGCGCGTTGACGCGCTGCTTCAGGCCCTTCTCCATCTCGCGCCATTCCTGCGCGGGGATGATGCGCGGGATCAGGTCGAAGGGAATCAGCCGCTCGGTGCCGGAGCCGTCCTCGTCCTTCGCGCCGTAGACCGCGAAGGTGATGCCGACACGGCGAAAGATCATCTCCGCCTCGTCGCGGTGATCCTTCATGGCCTCGTGCGGTTGCTGGGCGAGCCAGCGGTCGTAGCCAGCATAGTGCTCGCGCACCTTGTCGCCGCTGGCATGCATCTCGTCGTAGAACTTCGTCATCGTGTCTCCTACGCTGAGGCTGAAGCTAGCAGAGATTGTGCCAAGCAGCCTGTTTTCGCCGGTCGCGGCCGGCTCATGCTGCGGGCACCACACGCGTACCGACACGCACGTCCAGGCGGTGGCGGCCGCCGCCGCGGATCACGCCGCACAGCGGCGTGACGTCGGCGTAGTCACGCCCCAGCGCGAGGCGCACATGGGTCGGGCCGGCCTCGCAATCGTTGGTCGGGTCGAGTTCGAGCCAGTCGACCGAGCCGTCCTCGCGCGGCATCGCCACGGCAACCCAGGCATGCGACGCATCGGCTCCTTCGAACCTGGGCTGGCCCGGGGCGGGCTCGGTCAGCAGGTAGCCGCTGACGTAGCGCGCCGCCAGGCCGAGCACGCGCAGGCTGCCGATCATCACGTGGGCGAAGTCCTGGCACACGCCGCGCCGCTGCTCGAAAGCCTCGAGCAGCGGCGTGCCGACCTCGGTGCTGTGCGGCGCATAGGCGAAATCGGCATGCAGGCGGTGCATCAGCTCGGTGGCCGCCTCGTCGAGGCGCCGGCCCGGCCCGAACGACGGCCGGGCCCAGGCGCGCAGCGCCGCGTGCGATGGCACCAGCGTCGACGGGAAGGTGAACTCGGCCGCAGGGTCGAGCGGCCGGCCCGACACGTAGCGCCAACGCTCGCGGCAAGCCTCCCACGGCAGGGCCGCCGCGCCGGAGCGTTCGGCGGGATTTGCACGCACGCGGCTGGTGGCTCTCACCCGCAGCACCTGGTGCGGCGCGGTCAGCGTGAACACGCGGCGGCTGTTGCCGTAGACATCGCAATCGTCGTGCTGGTGCGCCGGCAGCGGTTCGATCTCCATCTCGAAGTCCAGCAGCTGCTGTGCCCCCTCGTCGCGCGGCTTCAGAATGGCGATGTGCTGTGCCAGCTCGACCGGGCTGCCATAGCGGTACTCGGTCACGTGCACGACTTCGAGTTCGACCGGTCCCGAAGGGGGCTGCGCCACCCGCAGCGGCGGGCCGGGCGGCTCAGACCGAGAGATGCTGTTCATGCAAGCCGGCGAGCGCGAAGTAGCGCCGCCCCACGTCATCGGACAGGCGCGCGCCGGCCTCGGCCAGGCGATCGGCGAGGGCGACCACCAGGCCATCGTCGACCACCGCCTCCTGGCCGGGCTCGGCCCGCCGGCACAGCTGGACCAGCGTCGTGCCGACGCCGGCCGGCGGCAGCAGCGCCAGCATCCCCTCGACCGAATCGGCACTGCCCGGCAGCTTGGCCAGCTCGGTGCGCAGGCGCCGCAGCACGCAACCCAATGCGCGCGGATTGGCCGGATCGATCACCAGCAGGTCGAGCAGCGCCAGCGCCTCCTGCCGGCCGGGGTAGCGCGCGCGGTAGGTGAGGCTGCTGTCGAACAGGTCGAGCAGCAGGTCGAAGCCGTGGGCGCTGTGGACCGCCCCCTCCTCGAAGAAGCAGCGCAGCGTACCGCTCATCGCGATGAGCCGCTCGGCCTGCCGCCCCACGGTGAGCAGCCGCCAGCCGTCGTCGCGTGTCATGCGGTCGCTTTGGGCCCCGGTCACCGCGGCGAGCTGGCTGGCCAGGTGTTCGAGCGCGCCACGCAGCGCGTCGCTGGCCAGACCCGGTGCGGTCCCGGCAGGCGCATCGTCCTCGGCCCCGGACGCGACAATCTCCACCCGCGCATGGAAGTCTTCGACCATTGCGCGCACCAGCCGCCCGTGCTCGGGCGACAAGCGTTCGCGCAAGGCCCCGGCCACGCGGTCGAGTGCGGCCAGGTTGTAGGCGATGCTCTGGTGGTCGCCGGCATCGGTCAGCGCCGCGACGACGGAGCGCTCGAACACGCGCGGCGACTTCGTCAACGAGGGCACGCCTGCAGGCGCGAGCCCGCTGCGCTGCACGAGCTCGGACACGGCATCCAGCACCGCCGACGGCGTGTCGTCGTCGTCGTCGACCAGCGCCGCGGTGGCCAGCGCCAGGCGCACCAGCTGTTCGGTGCGTTCGGTGTAGCGACCCATCCAGAACAGGTTCTCGGCGGTGCGGCTCGACACGGGCCGCTGGTGCACCGCGATTTCCTCGGGCCGCAGCCGCTGCGGCAGCATGGAATAGGTGTCCACCGCCCCTTCGCGCAGCACCCAGGTGTCGAGGCTCGCGCCACCGTGCTGCATCGACACCACGTGCGGGTCGCGTGCAGCGATGCGCGTCATGCCGCCGGGCAGCACGCGGTAGCCGCCGCGGCCGTCGGCGATCGCATAGACGCGCAGCATCGCGGTGCGCGGCAGGAAGGCGCCGGACTCCCACCACGGCGTCTGCGAGAACGGCTGGTAGCGTTGCAGCGTGAATTCGTCGGGCTCGTCCTCGATGCGCTCGCGCCATTCGTCGCGGGCGGCCGGCGCCAGCGTCGCCATGATCTGCGGCTCGAAGCTGCGGCCGCGCACGCCCTGGTAGGTGGGCCGGATCACGCGCTCGGGCAGTTCGTCGCGCGTGGCCTGCCAAGCCGCTTCCTCGCCGCACCACCAGCTCGGCAGCGCCGGCAGCGACAAGGGCTCGCCGAGGAGCTGGCGCGCGATCGCCGGCATGAAACCCAGCACGCCGGGCGACTCCAGGAAGCCCGCGCCCAGCGCATTGGCCATCACCAGCCGGCCGGCCCGCAGCACCTGCAGCAGGCCGGGCACACCGAGCGCCGAATCGGCGCGCAGCTCCAGCGGGTCGCACCAGATGTCGTCGAGCCGCCGCAGCAGGCCGTGCACCGGCTCCAGGCCCTGCACGGTCTTGAGGTAGAGGCGATCGTCGCGCACCGTCAGGTCCCCGCCCTCGACCAGCGGCAGGCCCAGGTAGCGGGCGAGGTAGGCCTGCTCGAAGTAGGTCTCGTTGTACGGTCCGGGGGTGAGCAGCGCCAGGCGGGGTGTTGCGCAGCCATCGGCCGCGGCGATCACAGACGCGGGGCCGAGCAGCGAGTCGAGCAGGCTGCGGTAGCTCGATGCGACGTGCTCGACGCGCAGCTCGCGGAAGGCCTCGGGAAACTGGCGCGAGACGATCAGCCGGTTCTCCAGCACATAGCCGAGTCCCGAGGGCGCCTGGCTGCGCTGCGACACCACCGACCACTCGCCACCGGCGCCACGCGCGATGTCGAAGGCCAGCACGTGCAGCCGCACGCCTCCGGCCGGCTCCACGCCATGCAGCGCACGCAGGTAGCTCGGGTGGCCGAGCACCAGCGCGGGCGGCAGCAGGCCCTCGTGCAGCAGGCGCTGCGGCCCGTAGCAATCGGCCAGCATCGCCTCGAGCAGGCGCGCGCGCTGGGCGATGCCGGTTTCGATCACCTGCCAGTCGGCCGGCTCGATCAGCAACGGCAGCACGCCCAGCGACCACGGTCGCTTGCCGCTCTCGCCGGTCGTGCTGCTCACGCCGGCCGGCTGGTAGACGTTGTAGGTCACGCCGTTGCGATGGATCTGCTGCGCGATCTGCGCGGCGCGGCGGTCCAGTCCGCTCAGGCTGTCGAACCCCAGCAACCCGAAGAAGCGCTGCCAGCGCTCGCGCAGTGCCTGCCCGGTGTCCTGCAGCAACTCGTCGTAGTGACCCGGATCGGCGCGCCGCGCCGCATGCAGGACCCCATGCACCACCGCGTCGGAATGCCAGCCGGAGGCGTCGAATTCAAGCGAGGACTGCAGCACGGCGGCGGTGGTTGAGACTCAGAGGTGGCGCAGATCGAGGCTGAAGGGAAACTCGCGACTCGGCAGGGCCGGCGCGACCTGCATCTTGCCCGGCGTGTGACCGAGCTTGAAGAAGCGCGCCAGCCGGCGGCTCTCGGCCTCGTAGGCGTTGACCGGAAAGCTGTCGTGGTTGCGCCCGCCGGGATGAGCCACATGATAGCGGCAGCCCCCGAGCGAACGGCTCATCCAGGTGTCGACCACGTCGAAGGTGAGCGGCGCATGCTCGCCGATCGTCGGGTGCAGCGCCGACGGCGGCGCCCAGGCCTTGTAGCGCACCCCGGCCACGAATTCGCCGACGCGGCCCGTGGGCTGCAGCGGCAGCGCCCGGCCGTTGACGGTGACGACGTGACGGTTGCCGTTGAGCCCGGTGACCTTGACCTCCACGCGCTCCAGCGACGAATCGACGTAGCGCACCGTGCCGCCGGGCGAACCCTCCTCGCCCATCACGTGCCAGGGCTCGAGCGCGGCCCGCAAGCCCAGCTCGACACCGGCCACCGTCAGCCCGCCGATCACGGGAAAGCGGAACTCGAAGTGCGGCGCGAACCAGGCGGGATCGAAGGCGAAGCCGTCCTGGCGCAACTCGGCCAGCACGTCGTCGAAGTCCATCTGCACGAAGGTCGGCAGCAGGAAGCGGTCGTGCAGCTCGGTGCCCCAGCGCGTCAGGCGCGTCACGCTGCCGCCGGTATAGGGCGTGCGCCAGAAGCGCGCGACCAGCGCGCGCAACAGCAGTTGCTGCACCAGGCTCATGCGCGCGTGCGGCGGCATCTCGAAGGCGCGCAGCTCGAGCAGGCCCAGCCGGCCGGTCGGGCCGTCCGGCGAGTACAGCTTGTCGATGCAGAACTCGGCACGGTGGGTGTTGCCGGTGACGTCGATCAGGATGTTGCGCAGCGTGCGGTCGACCGTCCATGGCGGCACCTGCGCGAAGCTCGCGGTCTGGCGCTCGATCTCCTGCAGCGCGATCTCGAGCTCGAACACCTGGTCGTTGCGCGCCTCGTCGATGCGCGGGGCCTGACTGGTCGGGCCGATGAACATGCCCGAGAACAGGTAGGACAGGCTCGGATGGTTGTGCCAGTAGGCCAGCAGGCTCGCCAGCAGGTCGGGCCGGCGCAGGAAGGGGCTGTCGGCCGGCGTGGCGCCGCCGAGCACGAAGTGGTTGCCGCCACCGGTGCCGGTGTGGCGGCCGTCGAGCATGAACTTCTCGGTCGACAGCCGCGTTTCGTGGGCCGCCTCGTAGAGGAACTCGGTGTGGTCGACCAGTTGCTCCCAGCTCGAGGCCGGATGGATGTTGACCTCGATCACGCCGGGGTCGGGGGTCACCTGCAGCATCTTCAGCCGCACGTCGCGCGGCGGCGGATAGCCTTCGAGCACGAGCTTGATGCCCAGCGCCGCCGCCGTGGCCTCGATCGCGGCCAGCAGGTCGAGGTAGTCGTCGAGCAGCTCCAGCGGTGGCATGAAGACATAGAGGATGCCCCCACGCACCTCGACGCACATCGCAGTGCGCGTGATCCACGCGGCCGATTCGAAGCGGGCGGGCCTGTGCGTCAGCCCGCGGCGGGCGGCAGCGCCTGGCGTCGAGCCCGCCCCCGTGCCCACACCCGCACCTGCCCCTGCGCCCTCACCGGCACCGGCTCCAGCGGGCGAAGCACCCGCGAGCGCGGCCGCCCCGCCCCCATCGCTGCCGTCCGCAGACGGGCCGGCCCCCGCGCCCTGCGCAGCGCGGAAGGCGTGCTCGCCGTACTGCGCCCGCAGCGCGGCGACCGAGCGCAGCCGGCCGGCCGGCGCGAACGGGTCGGCGTCGATCAGGTAGGGGTAGTCGCCCTTCGTGACCCACGGCAGCGAATCGAGCGGCAGCCGGTAGCCCATCGGCGAGTCGCCCGGCATCAGGTACATGCGCTCGTCACGGAAGAACCAGGGGCCGGTGGTCCAGCTCGGCCCGGCCAGACCGGGCGCACCCGGCTCGCGCTTGATCGGCAGCATGTAGCCGACGACCTTGGCGAGCCCCTGGTCGAACACCTTGCGCAGGCGGGCGCGCTCCAGCTCGTCGTCGAGCCGCGCATCGAAGGGGTCGACGTTGACCGGCAGCCGGCGTTCGCGCCACAGGTAGTACCAGGTGTCTTCATAACCGGCCTGGATGTAGTCGGTGGCCAGGCCGAGCTTGCGCGCCAGCAACTCGATGAAGGCCTTGGACTCGACCTCGCTGTAGCCGGTGGGCTGGCGCTCGTCGGCGAACAGCGTCGGGTCGATCCAGCACGGCTCGCCGTCGGCGCGCCAGAAGATGCTCAGCGCCCAGCGCGGCAGCTGCTCGCCCGGGTACCACTTGCCCTGCCCGAAGTGCAGGAAGCCGCCGACGCCGTAGCGCGCACGCAGGCGCTGCACCAGCTCGTTGGCGAAGCCGCGTTTCGTGGGGCCGAGCGCGGCGGTGTTCCACTCGGCGCCCTCGCGGTCGTAGACCGACACGAAGGTCGGCTCGCCGCCCTGCGTGAGCCGCACGTCCTGCGCCTTGAGCTGCAGGTCGACCTGCTCGCCGAGCGACAGCACCTGCGCCCACTGCTCCTCGGTGTAGGGCTTGGTCACGCGCGGCGACTCGTGGATGCGGGTGACGCTCATCGAGTGGACGAACTCCACCTCGCTCTCGTCGACCCCGCCTTCGACCGGTGCCGCGCTCGATGGCTCGGGCGTGCAGGCGACCGGAATGTGGCCCTCGCCGGCCATCAGACCCGAGGTCGGGTCGAGACCGATCCAGCCGGCCCCGGGCAGGTAGACCTCGCACCAGGCGTGCAGATCGGTGAAGTCGGTCTCGGCGCCGCTCGGGCCGTCGAGCGACTTCACGTCGGGCTTGAGCTGAATCAGGTAGCCCGAGACGAAGCGTGCCGCCAGGCCCATGTGGCGCAGCGCCTGCACCAGCAGCCAACCGGTGTCGCGGCAGGAACCGGCACCGGACTCCAGGGTCTGCTCGGGCGTCTGCACGCCGGGCTCCATGCGGATCAGGTAGCTGATGTCGTGCTGCAGGCGCTGATTCAGGCCCACCAGGAAATCGATCGTGCGCTGCGTCTTGCGCGGCACGCTGTCGACGAAGGCCTTGAAGCGCGGCGTCAGCTCGCCCCCCACCAGATAGGGCGCGAGCTCGCGCTCGAGGCCTTCTTCGTAGCTGAACGGAAAATTCTCGGCGCTGGGTTCGAGGAAGAAGTCGAACGGGTTGTAGACCGACATCTCGGCAACGAGGTCGACGGTGATCTTGAATTCGGTCGTCTTCTCGGCAAACACCAGCCGCGCGAGGTAGTTCGAGAACGGGTCCTGCTGCCAGTTGATGAAATGGTCGACCGGCTCGACGCGCAGTGAATAGCTGAGGATCGGCGTGCGGCAGTGCGGCGCCGGCCGCAGGCGTACCACCTGCGGCCCGAGCGCGACGCGCCGGTCGTAGCGGTAGTGCGTGACATGGTTCAGCGCGACATGAATCGACAAGAGGCTCTCCTTCGGAACGGGCGGTGCGTGCCGGCGTCAGTCGGTCGATTCCGGCTCCGCAGGGTTAGCAACTTCCACGCCATTGTGCGTGTAGCCCGTGTCGGGGTGATGCCAATAGCGCCGGACCTGTGGACGCCAGCAGGCGCGGCCTTGCGGCCCGAAGCGCCAGGCGCCGCAGCGCGGGCTGTCGACCACCGCTATGCCGCGTTCGGCATAGCGCGCCAGCACCTCGGGCGCCGGGTGGCCGAAACGGTTGCGGTAGCCGGCCTGCACGACGGCAACCCGGGGTGCCACGGCGTCCAGGAAGGCCGGGCTGGACGAGGTCTTGCTGCCATGGTGCGGCACCAGCAGCACCTCGCTCGCGAGGGCCCCGCCTCGCGCGGCCACCAGCCTCGCCTCCTGCTCGCTCTCGAGGTCGCCGGTCAGCAACACCGCCCGCTCCTGCTGGTCCCAGCGACCACTGACGCGCAACACGCAGCTCAGGGTATTGGGCTTGGTCTTGACGCGCTCGGCGGCCAGCAGCGCCTCGGCCGTGGGATGCAGCAGCTCGAAGCGCACACCGTCCCAGACCCAGCGCTGGCCGGCCTCGCAAGGCACGACACCGACACCGCGCGCACCGGCCAGCGCGAGCAAGGGGTGACTCGCTTCGAGCGAGCTCGCGAGCCGCGCCACCGGCAGCGCGCGCAGCACGGCGGCGGCACCGCCCACGTGATCGGTGTCGCGGTGGCTGAGCATCAACAGGTCGAGCCCTCGTTCCCCGAGCGCGTGCAGCAGCGGCAGCAGCACCCGTTCGCCGGCATCGGCTTCACGCGAATACTGCGGCCCGGTGTCGTAGAGCAGCGTGTGCCCCGCCGTGCGCAGCAGCACCGCCGTGCCCTGGCCGACATCGACCACCGTCATCTCATAGGCGCCCGCTGCGGGTCGCACCACCGTCGGCACCAGCAGCGGCAGCAGCAGGGGCAAGCCGAGCGCACGCACGCGCCACGGCAGCGGCGCCAGCGCGAGCGCCGCGCCGAACAGACCGCAGGCCACCGCCCACGGCGGCGCGGCGGGCACCGACCACACCGCCCAGGCCGGCGCCGCGAGCACCTGCAGCCCGTCATTGAGCCGCTCCACCACCCAGGCCGTGGGCAGCCACAGCGGCGGCAGCAGCACGCCGAGCAGCGCCAGCGGTGTGACCAGCAGCGTGACCACCGGAATGGCGACGAGGTTGGCGACGAAGCCGACCAGCGACAGCTGTTGAAAGAACACCAGCGTCAACGGGGCCAGGCCCAGCGTCGCGACCAGCTGGGTGCGCAGACCGCCGGCCAGCAGGGACCGAAGCCGGGCCAGGATGCCGCGCCAGCGTGGACGTGCCGGGTCAGGCGCGAGGCGGGGGCCGGCTGCGGCCAGTCCGCGAACCTCGCCCGAGGCCAGCAGCAGGCCGACGGCCATGAACGACAACCAGAAGCCCGGCTGCAGCAGCGCCCACGGGTCGATCGCCGTCACGACGACCATCGCTGCGGTCCAGACCAGCGGCCAGCTCCAGCGCAGACCCGCGGCAGCGACCATGGCCACGGTGGCGAGCATCACGACCGTGCGCTGCGCCGGCACGCCCCAGCCGGAGAACACCGCATAGGCACAGGCCGCCGCCACGCCCCCCCAGCGCGCGGCGAGCGGGGCCGGGCAGGCCAGCATCGCGCGCGCACTGCGACGCCACAACCAGCCGACGCACAGGCCCGCGAGCCACGCGAACATCGTGACGTGCAGGCCGCTGATCGACATCAGGTGCGCGACGCCGGTGTTGCGGTACAGCGCCCAGTCCTCGCGCTCGATCGCGGCTTGGTCGCCCACCGCCAACGCCGCCAGCACGCCGGCCGACGACGGGTCGGCCACGCGCGCCGCGATGGCATCGCGCACCGACTGCCGCAGCCGGTCGATCGCCTGGCCGGCCGCTTCGCCGAGCAGGCGGTTCGCTGTGCCGCGCGTCGTGCGCACCGTGCCGGTGGCGCGCACGCCTTGCTCGAACAGGTACAACTCGTAGTCGAAACCCTGGGGGTTGGACAGGCCGTGCGGTCGCTTGAGCCGCAGTGTCAGCTGCCAGCGCTGGCCGGCCCGCAGCATCGGGAGCTCGGCCCCGTCGGGCGTCGCATACCAGCCGAGCGTCAGCCGCGACGGCAGGTCCAAGGCCGCGTCGCCGATGCGCGCCGACTCCGGTTCGAAGCGAAACCGCCAGGCATCGGGCGACCGCTGCGGCAGGCCGGCGACCACGCCGACCACGACCATGTCGCGGCCTTCGAGTCCGGCCGGCAGCTGCTCGGCCAGCCGCCAGCCGGCTCGCAAGCCGGTGGCCCCGAAGCTCGTCGCGGCACCGGCCGATGCCACCAGCACACCGGCCAGCAGCGCCGCCCGGGGGACCGCACCGCCGGCACGGCCACGCAGGATCGCGAACAGGCCCCATGCTGCGAGGCCGAGCGCGCAAAGGGCCGCATAGCCGGGCGGCGGCCACAGTGCCGCCTGCTGCAGTTGCAGCGCCGCTCCCAGCACCACGCCGGCACCCGCGGCCAGCACGCTCGCGACCGGCGTCGGAGGGAAGGAAGGCATGCGGCCAGTGTAGGCAGGCACACGAGCCGGCGGGAGGCCTTGCACGACGGGGGTGACGGGCCGCGCGGTACGATCGGCGCCCGCGCAAAGGAGCCTCGTCATGTCGATCCAGCAACGCCTCAAAGACCTCGGCATCGTGCTGCCGCCGGTGGCCGTGCCCGCCGCCGCGTACGTGCCCTTCGTGCGCAGCGGCAACCTGGTCTTCCTGTCGGGCCACATCGCCAAGCAGGGCGGCAAACCGCATGTCGGCCAGCTGGGTACCGACATGGCAACCGACGCCGGCAAGGCCGCCGCGCGCGCAGTCGCGATCGACCTGCTGGGCACGCTGAATGCCGCGGTCGGCGGCGACCTCGAGCGCGTGCTGCGCATCGTCAAGCTGCTGAGCCTGGTCAACAGCGCACCCAGCTACACCGAGCACCACCTGGTGACCAACGGCGCGTCCGAGCTGATCGGCGAGGTGTTCGGCGCCGACCGTGGTGCCCACGCCCGCAGCGCCTTCGGCGTGGCCCAGCTGCCGATGGGCGCCTGCGTCGAGATCGAGCTGATCGCCGAGGTGGCTGCGTGACGGCTGCCGGCAAGGGATCCCGCCCCGCCAGCGTCTTTCACCGCGTGCCGCGCGGCGTGCTGGCGCTGGTGGCGCTGATCTGCGTCGCCGCGGTCGGCGCGGCGCTGGTCGCGCAGCATGCGTTCGGCATGCTGCCCTGCCCGTGGTGCATCTTCCAGCGGGTGCTCTACCTCGCGATCGCCGCGGTCGCGCTGGTCGGCTGGGCCACGCCGGCGCGGGCGGCGACGCTGCTCGCGACGCTGCTGGTGTTCATGCTCTCGGCGGGCGGCATCGCCGCGGCGGTGTTCCAGCACCAGGTCGCGGCGCAGGACAGCAGCTGCGCCTTCACGCTGGCCGACCGCTTCCTGAACGTGACCGGCCTCGAGACCGCCGTGCCGTGGCTGTTCCAGGTCACGGCCACCTGCGCCGAGGCCGCGTCCGCCCGCCTGCTCGGGCAGCCCTTCGAGGTGTGGAGCGGGCTGCTGTTCACCTTGCTGGGCCTCACCGCCGCGTTGCTGCTGTGGCATCGCAAATCCCGGGCCTGAACGAGGTCAACACAGCGTCACGCACGAAGACTATGCTGCTGCCCGCGGCGCAGGAACGCGCCGAAGGAGACCGGCCATGACCCCCTGGCACCGCTTCTGGTTCCCCGACGGCGACAGCGTGCCGCCCCCCACGCCGGATGCCGCGCTGTGGACGCCGGACGCCCTCGCCGAGACGCAGCGCGAGCTCTGGCAGCAGGCGACCCAGGCGACCGAGGACTGGTGGCGCTACTGGCGCACGAGCTGGCCGAGCCTGCCGGTACAGCCGCCGATGGGACTCGTCGTGCCGCCGAGCCCTCCCGCATCGGCGCCGGTGCGGGCCGCCGCCCCGGCCGTTCCCCCGCGCCGCAAGGCGGCGACCAAGGCTTCGGCGGCGTCCCAGCCGGCGGTCAACGCGCCGTCGCGACCGCGCCGCACCGCGCGCGGCAAGTGAGCCACCGGCCGCCGGTGCGGCCGTTCAGGCGCGCAGCAGCCAGGTCGGCTTGAAGCCGATGTCGGCCGGCTTGCCCTTGCGCGCCCGCACGCCCTTGTAGACGGCCACCGCGGCCGGGCCGAGGGTCTCGTCCTTCGGCTTGCCGCCGCGACCGCTGCCGAGCACACGCAGCGTCTTCTCGAAGGCCGCCACGCTGACCAGCGCGTCCTTCGCTTCCAGGTCCATCAGCGTCAGCCCGCGCCCGCCCTTGGGCTGCAGCTTCAGGTCGTCGAGCGCGAACACGAGCAGGCGGCCACCGAGACTCAGGCAGGCGAGCTGCGTGGCAGCGTCGGCGCGGCTGGGCGGCAGCGGTTTCTCGCCGTCGGCCAGCGTCAGGAAGCCCTTGCCGCCGCGCTGGCGCGACTGCAGGTCTCCGGCCTTCGCGAGCAGGCCATAGCCGCCGGTGTTGGCGAGCAGCAGCGTGGCATCGGCCGGTCCGGCGAAGTAGTGCTGCGGCTGCGTGCCCGACTCCAGCTCGATCATCGCGGTGATCGGCTGACCGTCGCCGCGCGCGCCGGGCAGACCGCTGACGGCCACCGAGTACACGCGCCCGTTCGAGCCGAACACCAGCAGCGTGTCGACGGTGCGGCACTCGAAGGTGCCGTACAGCGTGTCGCCGGCCTTGAAGGCGAAGCCCGCGGCGTCGTGCCCGTGGCCCTGGCGCGCGCGCACCCAGCCCTTGCCGCTGACGACCACCGTGACCGACTCGTCGATCACCTTGACCTCGGCCACCGCCTTCTTCTCGGCCTGGATCAGCGTGCGGCGCGCGTCGCCGTGGGCCTTGGCATCGGCCTCGATTTCCTTCACGACCGTGCGCTTGAGCGAGGCCGGGCTGTCCAGGATGTCCTGCAGCCTGGTCTGCTCCTCGCGCAGGTTCTTCAGCTCCTGCTCGATCTTGATCGCCTCCAGCCGCGCCAACTGGCGCAGCCGGATCTCGAGGATGTCCTCCGCCTGGCGGTCGCTGAGCCGGAAGCGCTCGATCAGCGCCGGCTTCGGTTCGTCGGCATTGCGGATGATGCGGATCACCTCGTCGATGTTCAGCAGCACCAGCTGCCGGCCCTCGAGGATGTGGATGCGGTCCAGCACCTTCGTCAGACGGTGCTGCGTGCGCCGCTGCACCGTCGTGAGCCGGAAGCCGATCCACTCGGCGAGCATCTGCCGCAGCGACTTCTGCGTCGGCCGCCCGTCGGCGCCGACCATCGTCAGGTTGATCGGCGCCGAGGTCTCCAGGCTGGTGTGCGCCAGCAGCACGTTGACCAGCTCCTGCTGCGGGGCGCTGCGGCTCTTGGGCTCGAACACCAGGCGCACGGCAGACTCCTTGCCGGATTCATCGCGCACCGCATCGAGCACGGACAGCACCGCGGTCTTGAGCTGCGTCTGCTCGGCCGACAGCGCCTTCTTGCCGGTCTTGACCTTGGGGTTGGTCAGCTCCTCGATCTCCTCGAGCACCTTCTGCGCGCTGGTGCCCGGCGGCAGCTCGGTGACGACCAGCTGCCACTGGCCGCGCGCCAGGTCCTCGATCTTCCAGCGCGCGCGCACCTTCAGCGAGCCGCGGCCGCCGCGGTAGGCCTCCATGATGTCGGCGGCCGGGCTGATGATCTGGCCGCCACCGGGATAGTCGGGCCCCGGCAGCAGCGTGAACAGCTCGTCGTCGGCGAGCTTGTCGTTGCGGATCAGCGCGACCGCCGCCGCCGCCACCTCGCGCAGGTTGTGGCTGGGGATCTCGGTCGCCAGGCCCACCGCGATGCCGCTCGCGCCATTGAGCAGCACGAAGGGCAGCCGCGCCGGCAACTGCCGGGGCTCCTGGGTCGAGCCGTCGTAGTTGGGGATGAAGTCGACCGTGCCCTCGTCGATCTCGTCGAGCAGCAGCCGGGTGATGGGCGCGAGGCGGGCCTCGGTGTAGCGCATCGCCGCGGCGCCGTCGCCGTCGCGCGAGCCGAAGTTGCCCTGGCCGTCGATCAGCGGGTAGCGCTGCGAGAAGTCCTGCGCCATGCGCACCAGCGCGTCGTAGGCCGCGGTGTCGCCGTGCGGGTGGTAGCGGCCCAGCACGTCGCCGACGACGCGCGCGCTCTTCATCGCCTTCGGGCCGCCGGCCGTGGTGAAGGCCAGGCCCAGGCGCTCCATCGCGTAGAGGATGCGGCGCTGCACCGGCTTCTGTCCGTCGCACACGTCGGGCAGCGCGCGGCCCTTCACGACACTCAGCGCGTACTCGAGGTAGGCGCGTTCGGCGTAGTGGGCGAGCGTGATGGCATCGCCAGGTTCACCCGCTGGGGGGGCGTTGAAGAGATCGGATTCGATGGTCATGCAGGCGGGTCACCGGCCTCGGGCCGTGTGCTTTTGTCGTGCTTCGGTGCGTTCAACGGAACGGGTTGTGGATGGTCAGGCCGTCCAGGGTCTGACCGTGCTGGAAGTCCTCGGAGTACAAGGTCGTGCAACCCGACAGCAAGGCGCTGGCCGCGATGGTGGCGTCGTAGATCGGGAAGCCGTAGCGCCGGGCCAAGGCCAGGGCCCGCTCATGGGTCGCGACCGTCAAGGGCTCGACCCGGCAGACCTGCCGCAACGCCGAGAGAACTTCGTCGATCTTCGGCCACGGCGTCGCACCCTTGCACCGCGCCACGGCAACGAACTCGTTCAGCACCTGCACGCTGATCGTGCCCCCCGTGGCCAGCAGATCCTCGGCCAGATCGGCCTTCGCCTCGTCGCCGGTCAGCAGATAGAGCGCGATGTTCGTGTCGAAGAAAGCGCTGCGGGTCACCCGCGGCCCTCGTAGGCTTCGAGGCGGTCGAACTTGAAGTCGGCCGGCAGCTGCCCGCGGTACTTGCGCAGACGCGCGAGAACTTCGCGATTGCTCGGCGAGCGACTGACGATGAACTTGCCCTTGCCGGCGACGCCGATCTCGATGTCATCACCTTCCTTGAGCCCGAGCACTTCGACCACGGCTGCCGGCAGCCGCACCGCCAGGCTGTTGCCCCATTTCGAGACTTGCATGGAATCTCCGACCGTTCTGGATATACAGGTGCAGAATTGTATATCTCAAGCGGCTTCCTGCCCCGCTTGCCGCCGCACGGCGTACTCGGCTTCGAGCAGCGACATCACGATCAGCGAGTCGTAGACCGGTTCGCTGCCCTCTTCGTTGCGCACGCATTCGCGCAGTCGGCCCTCCTCGACGAAGCCCTCGCTGTCGTAGAGCGCCTTGGCGCGCACGTTGTGGGTCTTCACGTCGAGCCAGAAGCGGTGCGCATGCAGGTCGCGAAACGCCATCTGCTTGAGCTGGCGCAGGCAGGCGCGGCCCAGGCCCCTGCCCTGCGTCATGACCACCATGCGCTTGAGTTCGATCGAGCGATGCCGGCTGCGGCAGCCCTGCAGGATCACGAAGCCGACGGCCTGCGTGCCGGCACCGGCCTCGACGATGAAGTGGCGGAAATCAGGGAAGCGCACCGCGCCTTCGTGCTGGGTGCGCTCCCAGGGCGTGATGTAGGGGCGGCAGGCAGGGTCCTGCTCGACCGTCAGCACGAAGTCGAGGTCGGACAGCATGGTGGGACGCAGGCGCACCCCGGTGCAGGACTCGCTCACACGTCCACCTCGATCGCATCCCCGTGCAGCTCCATCAGCTCGCGCCGCGAGGCCGCCTCGCCCTTGCCCATGAGCTTGTTGAAGGAGACCGCCGTCGCGCCGAAGTCGAGCACGCCCCAGCTCACCGGCAGCAGGCGCCGCGTGTCCGGGTTCAATGTCGTGTCCCAGAGCTGCTCGGCGTTCATCTCACCCAGGCCCTTGAAACGGCTGATGGTCCAGCTGGTCTCGCGCGCGCCTTCCTTGCGCAGCTTGTCGAGGATGGCGGTGAGCTCGCCCTCGTCGAGCGCATAGAGCTTGGCGGCCGGCTTCTTGCCGCGCGCCGGTGCATCGACGCGAAACAGCGGCGGCTTGGCGATGAAGATATGGCCGGTCTCGATCAACTTCGGAAAGTGCCGGAAGAACAGCGTCAGCAGCAGCACCTGGATGTGCGAGCCGTCGACGTCGGCATCGCTGAGGATGCAGATCTTGCCGTAGCGCAGGCCGGACAGGTCGGGCTCGTCGTTCGCGCCGTGCGGGTCGACGCCGACCGCGACCGAGATGTCGTGGATCTCGTTGTTCGCGAACAGCCGGTCGCGCTCGACCTCCCAGGAATTGAGCACCTTGCCGCGCAGCGGCAGGATGGCCTGGGTCTCCTTGTCACGGCCCATCTTGGCGCTGCCGCCGGCCGAGTCGCCCTCGACGAGGAAGAGCTCGTTCATGGCCAGGTCGCGGCTCTCGCAGTCGGTCAGCTTGCCGGGCAGCACCGCCACGCCCGAGCCCTTGCGCTTCTCGACCTTCTGCCCGGCGCGCTGGCGCGCCTGGGCCTGGCGGATCACCAGCTCGGCCAGCTTGCGGCCATGCTCGACGTGCTGGCTCAGCCACAGCTCGAAGGCCGGCCTGACGTAGGTGGACACCAGCCGCAGCGCATCGCGCGAATTGAGCCGCTCCTTGGTCTGGCCCTGGAACTGCGGATCGAGCACCTTGGCCGAGAGGACGAAGCTGGCGCGCGAGAACACGTCGTCGGGCATCAGCTTCACGCCCTTCGGGCAAAGCGCGTGCAGCTCGATGAAGCCCTTGATGGCCTGGAACAGGCCGTCCTTCAGGCCCGACTCGTGGGTGCCGCCAGCCACCGTGGGGATCAGGTTCACATAGCTCTCGCGCACCGCCGCGCCGTCCTCGGTGAAGGCCACGCACCAGGCCGCGCCCTCGCCTTCGGCGAAGTTCTCGGTCTCGCCTTCCTCGGCGTAGTGCGCGCCCTCGAACAGCGGGATCACCGGGTCGGCCAGCAGCGTCTGCATCAGGTAGTCACGCAGCCCGCCCTCGTAGCGCCAGGTCTGCAGCTCGCCGGTCTTCTCGTGCGTCAGCGTCACGCTCACGCCCGGCATCAGCACCGCCTTGCTGCGCAGCAGGTGCACCAGCTCGTTCTTCGGCAGCTCGGCGCTCTCGAAGTACTTCGGGTCGGGCCACACGCGCACGCCGGTGCCCTGCTTGCGGTCCGCGGCGCCGGCCTTGCGCAGGGCCACCGGCTCGATCACGTCGCCGCCGCCGAAGGCCAGCGTCGCCACCTTGCCCTCGCGGAACACCGCGACCTGCAGCCGCGTCGACAGCGCATTGGTCACGCTGACGCCCACGCCGTGCAGGCCGCCGGAGAAGCTGTAGGCGCCGCCCGAGCCCTTGTCGAACTTGCCGCCGGCGTGCAGCCGCGTGAACACGATCTCGACCACCGGCACCTGCTCCTCGGGGTGCAGGCCGAACGGGATGCCGCGGCCGTCGTCGTCGACGCTGACCGAGCCGTCGGTGTGCAGCGTCACGGCGATGCGCTGGCCGTGGCCGGCGAGCGCCTCGTCGGCGGCGTTGTCGATCACCTCCTGCACGATGTGCAGCGGGTTGTCGGTGCGGGTGTACATGCCCGGACGCTGCTTCACCGGCTCCAGGCCCTTGAGCACGCGGATGGACGATTCGCCGTAACGGCCCGGCGCGGAAGGTTTGGTTGCCATGGCCGAAGATTCTAGGGAGCCGCCGTGCGTGCACCGGCGCGCGGGCTTACCACAGCACGAACATCGCGACCACGGAGGCCGCCATCGCCGCCGCCGCCAGCCAGCCGAGCCAGCGCAGGCGGGCACCGATGGTGTTGCCGCCCATCACCTCGCGGTCGCCGCCCAGCAGCATCAACACGACCATGATCGGCACCGCGATCACGCCGTTGATGACCGCCGACCAGAACAGTTCCTTGATGGGATCGGCTGGCGAGAAATCGAGCAGCACGCCGCCGACCGTCGCGACGGCGATGAGGGTGTAGAAGCGCTTGCCTTCGCCGCGCTGCAGCTTGAGATCGAGCCCGCCGCGCCAGGCCATCGCCTCGGTCACCGCGTAGGCGGCCGAGCCGGCCAGCACGGGAACCGCGAGCAGGCCGGTGCCGATGATGCCGAGCCCGAACACGAGGAAGGCGGCCTCGCCGGCCACCGGCCGCAGGGCCTCGGCCGCCTGCGCCGAGGTCTGGATGTCGCGCACGCCCGCCGCATACAGCGTGGCGCCGGTGCTGAGCATGATGAACAGCGCGATCAGGTTCGAGAAGCCCATGCCGATGAAGGTGTCCCAGCGGATGCGCCGCAGGTGGCGCCGCACCTCGGCCGCGCTGTGCGTCCAGTCGCCACCGCCGGCGGCGGCGCGCAGGTCTTCGACTTCCTGGGCCGCCTGCCAGAAGAACAGATAGGGGCTGATCGTGGTGCCGAACACCGCGACGACCATGGTGACCGTGGCGCCGTCCCAGCTCAGCCGGGGCCAGACCAGCCCGCGCGCAACTTCACCCCAGGGCACATGCACGCTGAACACCACGGCGACATAGGACAGCAAGGCCAGCGTCAGCCACTTGAGCCACTGCACGTAACCGGCATAGGGCAGGAACACCTGCAACACCAGGCACAGCAGCCCGAAGCTCACCACATAGACGTGCGCAGCGCCGCCGGCGATCAAGCGCAGCGCTTCACCCATCGCGGCCAGATCGGCGGCGATGTTGATGACGTTCGCGACCACCAGCAGACCGACGAGGACCAGCAGCACCGGCCGCGGATAGCGATCACGGATGTTGGCGGCCAGGCCCTTGCCGGTGAGGCAGCCCAGTCGCGCGCTGACCATCTGGATGCCCGTCATCAGCGGGTAGGTGAAGACCAGGGTCCAGGCCATGCCGAACCCGAACTGCGCGCCGGCCTGCGAGTAGGTCGCGATGCCGCTCGGATCGTCGTCGGCGGCCCCGGTGATGAGGCCGGGGCCGAGCTGCGAAAGGCGTCGCCGCCAGTGGGCCAGGTTTCGTCGGAACGCCATGGTCTTGTCCTTGGTTGCCACCGGGAAGGGAGGGGAGGCCCCGGCATGACGGGACGCATCATCGGCGCTCGCGGCTGACGCCATCATGAAGACCTTGGCACGGGACCCGGCCGGTCGCCGACCTCCTGCAGCGATTGTCGGAACCCCTGACAATCGGCCCATGAATCCGCCGGCCCGCGCCCCGCAGACGCTCTCGATGGCCCAGGTGCTGCTGTGCAGCGCGGCCATCGTGACGCTGTCGATGGGCATCCGCCATGGCTTCGGCCTGTGGCTGCAGCCGGTCACGACGGACCGCGGCTGGACGCGTGAAACCTTCGGCTTCGCGCTGGCGGTGCAGAACCTGGCGTGGGGCCTCGCCGGGCCCTTCGCCGGCATGCTGGCCGATCGCTACGGCGCCTTCAAGGTGCTCGTGATGGCCGCGGTGCTCTACGCGGCCGGGCTGGTGCTGATGGCGCTCGCCACCTCGGGCCTGGCCTTCACCGGCAGCGCCGGCTTGATGATCGGCATGGCCCAGGCCGGCTGCACCTACGCCATCGTCTACGGCGTGATCGGCCGCACCGTCGCACCCGAGAAGCGCTCGTGGGCCATGGGCATCACCGCCGCGGCCGGCTCCTTCGGCCAGTTCCTGATGGTGCCGGTGGAGAGCTGGTTGATCTCGGGCTTCGGCTGGCAGGAGGCGCTGATCCTGTTGGGTTGCGCGGCACTGGCGATCGTGCCGCTGGCCTTCGGTCTGAAGGAACCGCAGCGCGCGGCCGCCCCCGGCGTGCAGCAGAGCATCGGCGAGGCGGTGCGCGAGGCCTTCGGCTACCGCAGCTTCCAGCTGCTGATGGCGGGCTACTTCGTGTGCGGCTTCCAGGTCGTGTTCATCGGCGTTCACATGCCGAGCTACCTGAAGGACCACGGCCTGTCGCCGCAGGTGGCGACGACGGCGCTGGCGCTGATCGGCCTGTTTAACGTGTTCGGCACCTACGCAGCCGGCGTGCTGGGCCAGCGGCTGCCCAAGCGCCACATCCTCGCGACCATCTATGCGCTGCGCTCGGTGGCCATCATCGCCTTCCTGCTGCTGCCGCTGACGCCGGCCTCGGTCTATGCGTTCTCGGTTGCGATGGGCCTGCTGTGGCTGTCGACGGTGCCGGCGACCAACGCAGTCGTGGCACAGATCTTCGGCGTCAAGCATTTCTCGATGCTGGGCGGCTTCGTCTTCCTCGCGCACCAGATCGGCAGCTTCCTCGGCGTGTGGCTGGGCGGCAAGCTCTACGACGCGACCGGCAGCTACGACGTGGTGTGGTGGATCGCGGTCGCGCTCGGCGTGTTCGCCGCGGTCATCAACCTGCCGGTGCGGGAAACCGCCATCCGGCGCGCCGTGCCGGCAGCGGCCTGAGCCAGCCATGCGACTTGCCGCCGTCCAGCGCACGTTGACCTGGGTCGCCGCGGCCACCGCCCTGGCCGCCGTCTTCATGGCCTACCTGCAGCCCGACCTGATGGTCGACCTGGCCAACCGCGTGTGGAGTTGCCTGGGATGACGCTCGCCGCAACGCATGGCGGGCTTGTGCCGTCGCCGTGGGTGGAACGCTGGACGCGCGGGCTGCCGGCGGGCGCACGCGTGCTCGACGTGGCCTGCGGCTCGGGTCGGCACCTGCGCTGGCTCGCGGCGCAGGGGCACCGGCTCACCGGCGTCGACCGCGATGCTGCCGCGCTCGCGGCGTTGCGTGCCGAACAGCCCTCGCAAGAACTGATCGTCGCCGACATCGAGTCCGGCCCCTGGCCGCTGGCGGGCCGCGAGTTCGACGTCGTGATCGTCACCAACTACCTGTGGCGGCCATTGCTGCCGGCCCTCTTCGCCAGCGTGGCACCGGGTGGCCGCCTGATCTACGAGACCTTCGGGCTCGGGAACCAGACCGTCGGCAAGCCGTCGAACCCGGAGTTCCTGCTGCGGCCGGGCGAGCTGCTGGATGCGGTGCGCGAGCAAGGCAACGGTTGGCGCGTGCTCGGCTACGAGGACGGCACTCTGGAGATGCCGCTGCGCTTCGTACAGCGCATCGCCGCCGTGCACGAGGCGCAGGCCGGCGCGTCGGCGTCGGCAACGCCACCGCGTTATCCCTTGTAGCCGCCCCGTCAGCCTCGCTGCCGCGGCTGGCTAAAATCGCAGGATTCAGAGGATTCCCCATGAAACCCATCGTTGGCAGCATCGTGGCGCTCGTCACGCCGATGCATGATGACGGCAGCGTCGACTACCCCGCGCTGCGTCGCCTGATCGACTGGCACATCGCCGAAGGCACGGACTGCATCGGCGTGGTCGGCACCACCGGCGAGTCGCCGACGGTCACGCCAGAGGAGCACTGCGAGATCATCCGCGTCGCGGTCGAGCATGTCGCCGGCCGTGTGCCGGTGATGGCGGGTGCCGGCGCGAATTCCACGCGCGAGGCGATCGAGCTCAGCCGCTACGCGAAGCAGGTCGGCGCCGACTGCACGCTGCAGGTCGTGCCCTACTACAACAAGCCGACGCAGGAAGGCCAGTACCAGCATTTCCGGACCATCGCCGAGGCGGTGGACATCCCGGTGGTGCTCTACAACGTGCCCGGCCGCACCGTGGCCGACATGCTGCCCGAGACGGTGCTGCGGCTGGCCCAGGTGCCCGGCATCGTCGGTCTGAAGGAAGCCACCGGCAACATCGAACGCGCGTGCTGGCTGATCAGGCAGGCGCCGAAGGGCTTCTCGATCTACTCCGGCGACGACCCGACCGCGGTGGCGCTGATGCTGCTCGGCGGCCACGGCAACGTCAGCGTCACGGCCAACGTCGCGCCGCGCGCGATGCACGCGCTGTGCGTTGCCGCGATGGCCGGCGACGCGAAGCGCGCCGCCGAGATCCACCTGAAGCTGCTGCCGGTGCACAAGCAGTTGTTCTGCGAGCCGAATCCGATTCCCGTGAAATGGGCGCTGCAGCGCATGGGCCGCTGCGGCGGAACGCTGCGGCTGCCGCTCACACCGCTCAGCGCAGGCCAGCAGCCGGCGGTCGAGCAATCGCTGCGCGAAGCCGGACTGCTGTGACACCCGGACCACCGCTTCACCCTTGCCCCGCGCTCCACTGCCCCGCCACCCCGGCGGCCCGCCCAGCCCGATCCCCGGAGAAGCCTCCCGTGAGTTTCCAAAGTCGATTCAACGTTCCCGCCCGTTTCCTGCTGCTGGCGGTGGCTTCCGGCCTCTCGGCTTGCACGATCAACAATGCCCTGCAAGGTGACAAGGTCGACTACAAGACCAAAGGCGCGAAGACCGTCTCGCTCGAAGTTCCGCCCGACCTGACGCAGCTCTCGCCCGACCAGCGCTACCAGCCGGCCGGCGGCACGATCAGCGCCTCGGCGCTGCAGACGGCTGCACCCAACAGCGCAGCGCCCACCGCGGCGGGCAGCACGGCCAATGTCGCGCCCAAGGTGGTCGGCGAAGTGACCCTCGAACGCGCGGGCAGCCAGCGGTGGCTGGCGACCCGGCAGACCCCCGAGGAGCTGTGGCCGCAGTTGCAGGCGTTCTGGCAGGAGCGCGGCTTCCAGCTCGAGCTCGAGCAGCGCGACACCGGACTGATGGAGACCAACTGGGCCGAGAACCGCGCCAAGCTGCCGCAGGACGTCATCCGCAGCACCATCGGCAAGGTCTTCGATTCGGTTTACGACACCGGCGAGCGCGACCGCTTCCGCACCCGCCTCGAGCGCAGCACCGATGGCGGCACCGAGATCTACATCAGCCACCGCGGCATGGTCGAGGTCTACACCAGCGAGCGCAAGGACAGCACGGTGTGGCAGCCGCGCCCGGCCGACCCGGAGCTCGAAGCGCTGATGCTGTCGCGCCTGATGCTCAAGATCGGCGGGAAGGAAGAGCAGGCCAAGGCCGCCGCTGCGGCCGCCTCGGCTGCAGCGGTGGCGCCAGCCCCGGCCACCGCGCGTGCACGGTTGCTGGCCGGCATCGGTACCGGCCTGCAGGTCGACGAAGGCTTCGACCGCACCTGGCGCCGCGTCGGTCTGGCACTGGACCGCAGCGGCTTCACCGTCGAAGACCGTGACCGCGCCCAGGGCCTGTACTACGTGCGCTACGTCGACCCGGCGCAGGTGGGCAAGGACGAGCCCGGCTTCTTCGGCAAGCTGTTCGGTGGCGGCAAGAAGGACGCCGCCGCGCAGGGCGGCCTCGCCCGCTACCGCATCGCGGTGAAGAGCCAGCAGGCCGACTCGACCCTCGTGACCGTGCTGAACAACCAGGGCAGCTCCGAGACCGGCGACGCCGCGCAGCGCATCCTGGAGCTGCTGGCGACCGACTTGAAGTAGCGTCGCACCCGCCCGCCCGACGCATGCGCTTCTGCAGCCTCGGCAGCGGCAGCACCGGCAACGCCACCCTGGTCGAGGCGCGCGGGACGCGCCTGCTGATCGACTGCGGCTTCACGCTCAAGGAGCTGGGGCTGCGGCTGGGTCGCGTCGGGCTGGCAGCCGCCAACATCGATGCGGTCTTCATCACCCACGAGCACGGCGACCACATCGGCTGCGCGCTGAGTCTGGCGCGGCGTCACCGGCTGCCGCTGTGGATGAGCCGCGGCACCTGGCGCGCGATCGGCGCACCCGAACTCGACGCAGGGCTGCTGCACTTCGTGCGCGACGGCGCGCCGGTCGTCGTGGGGGACCTCGAGCTTGCGCCCTACACCGTGCCCCACGACGCCGCCGAACCGCTGCAGCTGAGCTGCAGCGACGGCACGCACCGGCTCGGCGTGCTCACGGACGCCGGATCGAGCACCGAGCACCTGTTGGGTGCATTGCAAGGCTGCGACGCGCTGCTGCTGGAGTGCAACCACGATCGCACCCTGCTGGCAGCTTCGAGCTACCCGGCGTCCCTGAAGGCCCGCGTCGGCGGGCGCCTCGGACACCTCGCGAACGACAGTGCGGCCGAAGTGCTCGCGGCCTGCCGTCATGCCGGCCTGCGCCACGTCGTGGCAGCGCACCTGAGTGCGCAGAACAACCGCCCCGAGCTGGCGGCGGCGGCCCTCGCCGCTGCGCTGGGTGCCGGGCCCGCCGATATCGTGGTGGCCAATGCGAGCGCAGGCTTCGCCTGGCTGGACCTGGCCTGATCTCGAGGCGCGGGCATGCAGCCACAAAAAAAGCCGCCCCGAAGGGCGGCTTTTTCGAAACGATCGACTCGTGCAGGGCTTGCGCCCCGCCAACAAGCTTACTTCTTGATCGCGTCCTTGGCAGCGTCGACGGCAGCCGAAGCCGCATCAGCGGCGCCGGCCGCAGCACCGGCAGCGGCCGAGGCAGCCGCGTCGGTGGCGGAAGTCGCGGCGGCAGCGGCGGAAGAAGCCGCATCACTGGCAGCCGAAGCAGCCTGCGCCGTCGCCGAAGCGGCAGCGTCGACAGCAGAAGCTGCGGTGGCCGCAACTTCTTCCTTCTTGCCGCAAGCGGCGAGGGCAGCAGCAGCAATCAACGTGGCAAGCAGGAGCGATTTTTTCATCATGAGGTCCTCAAACGAAGGGTTCAAACAACACCGGTGTGGCAGAACCCGCCGAACAACGTCGAGTTCCGAACAAGACCAGGACAGCTCGAGCAGTCCTGTGCCTAGCCCAAGAGTGTATCCCGAACATGGTGCATACCCTCATAGACCCAACGTAGTTACAGGGAAGCTCTCGTCCGCTCGTTGTGAAAGTGCCTCAATCAACTCCCGGCACTGCACCAAATCGGCCTGCTCGCGGTAGACACGTCCGCGATAGCGCTCCCCGTCGTGCAAGCGCACGGCCACGAGTTCCGGCGCGAACAGCAAGGTGGGCAGCTTGTCGGCAAGCTCCTCATGGACGGCGAGGCACTGGACGATATGCGACCACTGGCGCCGCCAGGCGACCCAGCGCGGGAAACGCTGCGCAAAACCGCCATAGTCGGCGGCCAGCAGCGTCAGCCGACGCCGCGAATTGGCCCAGCGTATCAAGGCCTCGATCACGGCCGGCTGCCCGAGCGGCCAGCGCGCGAAATCAGGGTCGCACAGCCAGAGCTGTTTGACGCCGGCCTCGGCGCAGGCCTCCAGTGCCGCCAGCAGCGCCTCGGAAAAGCCTTCGCGCGTGTCGATCACCTGCGTGCCGGCGCCGGCCTGCGCCGGATCCGTGGCGGCGGTCTCGGGTGCTTGCCGTTCGGTCCCTTCAGTCATCGTCTTCTCCCATGGCTTGAAGCCAGCCGTCTTCGGCCCATTGCGTCAGCAGTTCGTGAGCGGCACCGCTCGCCCGTGCGAGTTCGCCGGCCGACAACGCGCGCCGATCGGCGAGCCGGCGCATCAGCGCTGCATCGCGGCCCGCGGCACGCCAGGATTCTCCGTTCACGAACACGTGGACCGGGTCGTACATCATGCGCGTGCGCGGGTCCAGCCGCACGCCGGCTCCGATCGCCGGCACCTCGACCGGCGGCGCGAACCAGACGCGCGGCTTGGGTTCGGTCAGCGCCTCGCCGAGCGCGGCCTGCAGCGCCCGCGGATCGCGCAGCGCACGCGCCACCGCGTCGGCAGCGAAGCGCTGCAGCGCGTCCGGAATGCGCCCCGGCTCGGTCGTCGCCGCTTGAGACGGATCGCGGTAGAGCACCTGCGGGCCGTCGTCATCGCGCTCGATCAGCCGCCCCAGGACCTCGCGTGCCAGCTCGCTGCGGGCCGGCGCGCGAAAGCCGATCGACGCGGTCATGCATTCGCCTTCGGCCACGCCGTCATGGCCCCAGCCGGGCGGCAGGTAGAGCATGTCGCCGGGTTCGAGCAGCCACTCCTGCCGCGGCTCGAAATTCGCGAGGATCTTCAGCGGCAGGCCCGGCCGCAGCGAGCCGTCGCCGGGCGGGCCGATGCGCCAGCGGCGCCGGCCCTGCACCTGCAGCAGGAACACGTCGTAGGAGTCGATGTGCGGCCCCACGCCGCCGCCATCGCTGGCCCAGGACAGCATCAGGTCGTCGAGCCGTGCCTCGGGCACGAAGCGGAACATCGACAGCAGCTCGTGCGCGGCGGGCACATGCAGGTCGAGGCCCTGCAGCAGCAGCGTCCAGCCCGCCTGCGCGACCGGCGGCAGCGCGCGCCGTGGCAACGGGCCGCAGCGCAGCGTCCAGGTCTCGCCCCGCCGCACGATCAGACGCGACTCGACGGCCTCGCCCGCGGCCAGCGCGAACAGCGCGCTGCGGCTCAAGGGCGCTTGCACACCAGGGACCGCCCGGCGGATCAGCAGCGGCTTCTTTTGCCAGTGCCGGCGCATGAAACGCCGAGGACTCAGAGAGCCGAGCAAAGGGGTCGGCGTGTCGATGTCGGGAGGCAGTTGCATGGGCTCATTGTGCGATCATCCTTTCATGCAAATCACGCCCCCCTGCGTCGTCAGTCTGACGTGGCGACTCGAAGACACCCACGGCCAGCTGATCGACGAGCTGGCCGAGCCGGTGGAGTTCTTCGTCGGCGGCGACGACCTGCTGTCGAAGGTCGAGGAGTCGCTCGTCGGTCAAGCCGAAGGCTTCGAGGCGACGCTGCACCTGGAGCCCGAGCATGCCTTCGGCGACTACGATGCCGACCTGGTGTTCTTCGAGGAACGCAGCGTCTTCCCGGAACACATCGAGGCCGGCATGCAGTTCGACGGTCCGCCCGAGGGCACGACGACGCGCGACCTGCCGCTCGACACCGTGTACACCATCACCGAGGTCTACGACAGCCACGTGGTGCTCGATGGCAACCACCCGCTGGCCGGCGTCGCGATGGTGCTGGCACTGAAGGTGCGTGACGTGCGCGCGGCGAGCGAAGAGGAAATCGAGCACGGCTCGGTCGCCACCTCGGCACTGACGGTGCTGAACGCCGTGCCGCCCTCGCCTCACCTGCACTGACGACCGCGCCGCGCGGTGGTCGGCCGGGTGTGCGGTCGGCCCGGTGCGGTCAGCGCTTGCCGGTCGAGCCGAAGCCGCCCTCGCCGCGCTCGGACAGGCCGAATTCGTCGACGACGCGAAAGCGCGCCTGCACCACCGGCACGATCACCAGCTGGGCAATGCGTTCGAGCGGCTGCACCGTGAAGGCGGTGGTGCCGCGGTTCCAGCAGCTCACCATCAGCGGGCCCTGGTAGTCGGAGTCGATCAGACCGACCAGGTTGCCGAGCACGATGCCGTGCTTGTGACCCAGGCCCGAGCGCGGCAGGATCATCGCCGCCAGGCCGGGATCGCCGATGTGGATGGCCAGGCCGGTCGGGATCAGCTCCGTGCGGCCCGGCTCCAGCACCATCGGCGCATGAAGACAGGCGCGCAGATCGAGGCCGGCGCTGCCGGGCGTCGCATAGGCGGGCAACTGGTCCGCGAGGCGCGGGTCCAGCACTTTCAGGTCGATGGTCGTCATGGAATCATGAATTCAGCGTGGCGCGGCGTCGCGCGATCTCGGCCACCAGCGCACGCGCCAGCGTGAGCTTGTCGGCCGTGCCGCCATCGGCCGGCAAGGCCTGTTCGCCCTCGGCATCGACCAGCAGCAAGGCGTTGTCATCGCGGCCGAAGGTGGCCGGCCCGAGGTTGCCCACCACCAGCGGCAGCTTCTTGCGTTCGAGCTTGGTGCGGGCGTGCGCGGCCAGGTGCTCGCTCTCTGCCGCGAAGCCGACGCAGAACGGCGGCTTCGGCAGCGCCGCCACCGTCGCGAGGATGTCGGTGTTCTCGACCAGCTCGAAGCTCGGCACGAGCTTCTTGCCGTCCTTCTTGATCTTGTGTTCGGCCAGGCGCGCCGGGCGCCAGTCGGCCACCGCCGCGGTCGCGATGAAGATGCCGTGCGTCGCCGCCAGCGGCAGCACCGCGGCGAGCATCTGCTCGGCGCTCTGCACGTCGATGCGCACCACGCCGCGCGGCGTCGGCAGATGGACCGGGCCGGCCACCAGCGTGACCTCGGCGCCCGCCTCGCGCGCCGCGCGCGCCAGCGCAAAACCCATCTTGCCGCTGGAGCGATTGGTCAGGCCGCGCACCGGGTCGATCGCCTCGAAGGTCGGCCCGGCCGTGATCAGCACGCGCTCGCCGGCCAGCGGCTTCGGTGCGAGGTGGGCCACGATGTCCTCGAGCAGTTCGGCGGCTTCGAGCATGCGGCCGTCACCGATCTCGCCGCAGGCCTGGTCGCCGCTGGCCGGGCCGAGGATCACCGCACCGTCGGCGCGCAGTTGCGCTGCATTGCGCTGCGTGGCCGGATGCGCCCACATCTCGCGGTTCATCGCCGGCGCCAGCAGCAGCGGGCAGCGGGCGATCGGCCGTGCCAGGCACAGCAGGCTCAGCAACTCGTCGGCACGGCCCTGCGCCAGCCTGGCCATCAGGTCGGCACTCGCCGGCGCGACGATCACCGCATCGGCTTCGCGCGTGAGGTTGATGTGGGCCATGTTGTTCGGCTCGCCGGCATCCCACTGGCTGGTCAGCACCGGCTGGCCCGACAGCGCCTGCATCGTGACCGGCGTGATGAACTGCTGCGCGGCGTCGGTCATCACGACCCGCACGCTGGCGCCGGCCTTGACCAGCAGGCGCAGCAGCTCGGCCGCCTTGTAGCAGGCCACGCCGCCGCTGAGTCCCAGCACGAGGCGCCGGTTCTCGAGGTCACCGCCAGGCCCGGAGCGATCGGTCATCGTGAGGCTTTCGTCGTCGAGGCCGCTCGTCGAGCGACCGGATGGGCGCGATTATCGCGGCGCCGCCGCGGCAGCGCAGAACCGTCGGAACCAGGAGCGCCGCCGCCGCGCCCAGCCTCACCCGGCCGCGCACGAGCTCGACGCGAAAATCCTCTCCCGGCCGATGAAGATGGGCTCTACAGTCCAGCGGCTGCCGGAGTTCACCCGCAAGGTGAAGCCGGGCACCTCCGCCCGTTGAACCGTGTTGACTTCGATCTGAAAGGACCGGCCGCATGGACCCCCTGATCCTCGCGCGTGCGCAGTTCGCCGCGAACATCACCTTCCACATCCTGTTCCCGACGATCACGATCGCGCTCGGCTGGCTGCTGCTGTTCTTTCGCTGGCGCTGGCTGCGCACGCACGACGGCGCCTGGCTCGCGGCCTACCGCTTCTGGACCAAGGTGTTCGCGCTGAGCTTCGCGCTCGGCGTGGTGAGCGGCATCACGATGAGCTTCCAGTTCGGCACCAACTGGCCGGGCTTCATGGAGAAGGCCGGCAACGTGGCCGGGCCGCTGCTCGGCTACGAGGTGCTCACCGCCTTCTTCCTCGAGGCCGGCTTCCTGGGCGTGATGCTGTTCGGCCACGGCCGCGTCAGCGAGCGCATCCACATGATGGCGAGCTTCTTCGTCGCCTTCGGCACCACCGTCAGCGCGTTCTGGATCCTGGCCTTGAACTCGTGGATGCAGACCCCCGCCGGCCACGAGGTGATCGACGGCGTGTTCCACGTCAAGAGCTGGCCCGCGGTGCTGTTCACGCCGTCCTTCCCCTACCGCTTCTCGCACATGCTGCTGGCGTCGGCGCTGACCTGCGCCTTCCTGATGGCCGGACTGAGCGCCTGGCAGTTGCTGCGCGGCAAGGCCGAGCGCTCCGCGCCCAAGGTGCTGCGCGTCGGACTCACCGTCGCCGCGCTGCTGATCCCGGTGCAGATCTTCGTCGGCGACCTGCACGGCCTGAACACCCTGCACCACCAGCCGCAGAAGATCGCCGCGATGGAGGGCGTGTGGAACACCGAGAAAGGCGCACCGCTGCTGCTGTTCGCGGTGCCCGACGACAAGGCCCGCACCAACCACTTCGAGATCGCGATCCCGAAGATGGCGAGCCTGATCCTGACCCACGATGCCGACGGCGAGATCAAGGGCCTGAACGACTTCCCCGATGCCCAACCGCCGGCCGCGCCGCTGTTCTACGCCTTTCGCGTGATGGTCGGCATGGGCGTGCTGATGCTGCTGGTGAGCTGGGCGGGCTGGTGGATGGCACGCCGCGCCGGCTGGGCACCCGCGCGGCTGTCGCGCGGCCTGCTTTGGGTACTGGCCGGCATGAGCTTCTCCGGCTGGGTCGCCACCGTGGCGGGCTGGTGGGTGACCGAGATCGGCCGCCAGCCCTTCATCGTCTACGGCCTGCTGCGCACCGCCGACGTGGCCTCGACCAACGTGCCCACGCCGATGATCGCGCTCAGCTTCGCGCTGTACGTGACGCTCTACCTCGCGCTGATCGTGGCCTACGTGAGCGTGCTGAAGTACATGGCCGAGAAACCCGAAGACGTGCTGCAGCCCGACGCGCTGGAGCAGGCCGAAGGCCGCGCCGCCGCCGCGCTGGTGAAGGGAGGTGCCGCATGAGCTTCGATCAATCCCTGCCACTGATCTTCATGGCGCTGATGGGCATCTCGATGCTCGTCTACGTCGTCAGCGACGGCTACGACCTCGGCGTCGGCCTGCTGATGCCGCGCGCCAGCGCCGCCGAGAAGGACGTGCTGATCGCCTCGATCGGCCCGTTCTGGGACGCCAACGAAACCTGGCTGGTGCTGGGCATCGGCATCCTGCTGATCGCCTTCCCGAAGGCGCACGGCCTGGTGCTCTCGCAGCTCTACCTGCCGGTGACGCTGATGCTGATCGGCCTGATGCTGCGCGGCGTGGCCTTCGACTTCCGCGTCAAGGCCCGGGACGCGCACAAGTCGACCTGGGACCGGCTGTTCTTCGCCGGCTCGCTGCTGGCGTCGACCTCGCAGGGCTGGATGCTGGGGCGCTACATCAGCGGCTTCGGCGAGGGCTGGAACTACCCGGTGTTCGCAGCGGCCATCGCGCTGGCCCTGCCCGCGGCCTACGTGCTGCTCGGCGCCGCCTGGCTGATCATGAAGACCGAAGGCGAGCTGCAGCGCAAGGCCATCCGCTGGGCCAGGCTGGCGTGGTGGCCGGTGGTCGTGGGCATGCTGCTCATTTCGCTGGCCACGCCGTGGATCAGCGCCACGGTGCGCGAGCGCTGGTTCGAGCTGCCCGCGGTGATCGCGCTGATGGCGATCCCGCTCACGACCGCCATCGCGCTCGTCACCACGCGCCTGGTGCTCGACCAGCCGATCGTGCGCAAGGAGCTGTGCTGGCTGCCCTTCGTGCTGCTGATCGCCGTGTTCGTGCTCGGCTTCCTGGGGCTGGCCTACAGCATCTACCCCTTCGTCGTGATCGACCGGCTGACGATCTGGCAGGCCGCCAGCAGCCCGGCAGCGCTGAAGGTCATCCTGATCGGCGTGTGCATCTCGGTGCCGGCCATCGCGGCCTACACGGCGTTCTCGTACCGGGTGTTCTGGGGCAAGGCGACGGAGTTGAGGTACGGGTAGGGGCGTGCGCAGCAACTGTCGAGCAACAAGGCCGTCTCCAGTCTCTGGCGTGGCCGTCTGTTCCTCGTTCAGGCATTCCAGGTCAACGATCCGTTTTCACGCGCCGGAACAGTCCTGGGTAGTCCACCACGATGTCCTCTTCGTCCACGAGAAGCTCTGCCTGGAAGCCGCTGCCATCGAGGTTCTCGAAAAGGTAGCGCCGATCGGAAAGCCGCGTATATGCCTGCGGCTGTGGATGAACTGTCAGGTCTGGCGCAAAAACCCAAGCCATCAGGAACCGTCGCCGCTCACCGACAGCCATTGGCTCGCGGCGAATCGGAAACATGTTGGTAAACGGAGTCGGCCAGATATCGATATCCCTGCACCCATCGAGCTCGGCAATGACTCGACCATCACCGTGGTGCCAGTGACCTAGGCCGTCTGTTTTCAGAGTCAGCGAGCGGACAGAGTTCTCCGTGATGAGGGCCAGTTCGGCACCGCGAAGCTGCCACGAGTCGTCCCAGTCGAGGCGGTAGATGAGCCGGAACGGACCGCGCTGCTCGTCGTAAGCGAGGACAACGCTGTCACTTGCACGGTCTGCCAGAAGCAGATGCTCCAGTCCGACACCCTCCCGCGCCCTGTTACAAAGGGGTGTCCAGCAGATCGTGCGGGATCGTGCGTCGAGCATCGACACTCCTTTCACGCCGCGGCCTAACGAGACTGGGCAATAACCCGCTTTTCGAGACGATGAACTGTGACGGCGCGAGGAAGCGGAGGGTGGCCGTTCATGGTCAGAATGTGGCGCGTCGAGTTGATGAATTGAAGCCCGAAGCCACATGGCGCGTCAATGCGCGGCTGCAATCGTGCATTGAGGCGTGCAGCCTCTGCGCCCTTTGCCGTCAGCCCGAGCGCACCGCTCGGGTGGCGATCTGCCGGCCCTTGCCACTGACGGGGTTCTTCAGGCAGCGGTGCTTGGCGACCACGATGATCTGCACGCACGTGCTGAAGCCGAATGTCGGCGTTTGTCATGCCACCGCAAAGCCGACGCAGGCAGTCGGTCCCAGGCCCGTGTCCGCGCAGCGCTACCCGCCGCCGCGCTGCATGAACAGGTCGAAGTAGCGCATGAAGCGTTCGCGGGCGGCTTCGTCGACGCCCGTGAAGCGAAAGCTCACCGCCAGCCGCGGCAGGCGCATCAGCGCGATCTGCCGGTCGGGCAGGCCTGACCAGGCGAGCAGGAGCGTCCCGTCGCCGATGGCGACCTGCGCGCTGGCATCGGCGCCGACGATGCTCAGCGCATGCACACCGCAGGCGCCCGGCAGCCAGCCGAGCCATTCGGCCTCGGTGCAGCCCATGTCGCGCTCGAAGCGGGCTGCGTAGCGCGCCTGCATCAGCCGCCGGCGATCGGCGGCCAGATCGCCAGCACGTCACCGTCCACGAAGGTGCGCGCGGCGCGGCTTTCCGGCGCCACGTAGTGGCCGTTCACCAGCACCAGGTGCACCAGCTTCATCGGCAGGCCGTAGGGCGCGATCACGTCGGCGATCGTCGCCTCGGGCGCGATGTCGAGTTCCACCCGGTTGCCGCTGCGGGCCTCGGGCGGCAGGTAGTCGGTCAGCGTGGCGTAGAGCTTGAAGCTGATCTTCATGGGGCGATCATCGCCCAGCCACGGCTCACACGTGCGCGCCGGCCTGGACCCAGCGCTCCTGCGCCTGGCCCTGGGCGATGTAGGCCTCGGTCAGGCGCGTCGGGTCGGCCAGCAGCCTTTCCTTCCATTCGCCGAGCCGCACGCGCCCTTCGACCAGTCCACGCATCACGCCCACGTGCTCGGTCCAGCCGATGCTGTTGCAGCCGACCAGCCGCTCCGCGTCGAACTGCAGGCTGAGCAGCTTGAAGCCCTCGAGGTCGGTGATCTCGGTCTGCTGGCCGCCGGGCACGCCCTGCCAGTCGCCGAAGCTCGCCGAGATCAGGCCCAGCGTGTCGAGCACGTTGATCTGCGTCACGCGCTTGAGCACGGCGCCGCGCTCCAGCATGTTCATCGCCGCGACATAGGCTTCGTCAGCCGCGTTCGGCTGGATCGCGCTGATGACGCGCGTCCGCGTTGCCAGGTCGAAGGCCTCGGCGCAGTCGCCGGCGGTGAAGATGCCGGGCACGTTGGTCTGCAGCCGCTCGTCGGCCAGCACGCCCTGCCCGCAGGCTATGCCCGAGTCCTTCAGGAAGGCGACGTTCGGCTTCACGCCGGTGGCGCTGATCACCAGGTCGGCCTCGACCGTCTGCCCGTTCGACAGGCGCACGCGCATCGCGCTGCCGCGCGGCGCCGGTGCCGTTTCGCGCCACTCGGGCGCGGGCGGCGCCGGGCTCTTGCTGCCGAAGCCGAGCAGCGCCGCCGCACGGGCGATGAAGCCGCCTTCGGCCGAGACCGGTGCCGCCGCGGGCGGCTCGGTAACGCCTGACGGCGCCGCCTCGATCGCCTCGACGCGGGTGCCGGTGAACACGCGCACGCCCTTCTTCTCGCACCAGGCCTTGATCATGTTGCCGGCGGCCGGCCCCATCATGCGCGGCACCATGCGGTCGCCCATCTCGACGACCGTGAGCTCGACGCCGCGCGCCGCCAGCGCCTCCATGATGATGCAGCCGATGAAGCCGGCGCCCATCTGCAACACCTTGGCGCCGGGCTTGGCCAGCGCCTGGATGTGGCGCGCGTTCTCCAGCGTCCAGCAGGGGTGCACACCCGGCAGGTCCATGCCGGGCACCGGTGGGCGCACCGGCTGCGAGCCGGTGGCGATCAGCAGCTTGTCGAAGCCCAGGACGCTGCCGTTGTCGAGCGTGACCGTGCGGCGCGCCGCATCGACCTGGGTCGCGCGCTGGCGCAACAGGCCGATGTCGAGCTTGCGGAACTGGTCGGCGTCGCGCCGCAGGTAGGTGCCACTCTCGTCGACCTGGCCCATCAGCAGGTAGGGGATCGCCATGCGCGAGTACGGCGGCTCCGGCTCGTCGCCGACGATGGTGATGCGGTCGTAGGGGGCGTGCTTGCGGATCGTCTCGGCCGCGATGACGCCGGCCGGCCCGGCACCCAGGATCAGGTGTCTCATAGGCCCAGGCGTTCGCGCGTCTCGGGCTTGAGCCGGCCGCCGGCGTCCCAGCCGCGGATCTCGTAGTAGTGCGGCAGCATCTCCGGCAGCTTGTTGACGAGGCCCTTGGCCGGGCCGGTCTTCGCGGGCTCGGTCAGTAGCCGCTTGGGCAGCGTGTCGTCCTTCGCGGTGAAGCCGGCCTTGTTGTTGAAGTCGCGCTCCATGTTCCAGATGCGTTCGCCGATCTCGTTCAGCTTCTCGAGCGTGAACTCCTCGCCGCAGGCGGCCGCGACCTGCGGCTGCACATCGGCCAGGCCCCAGGCGAAGCTGGTGAAGATGCAGATGCCGGCCGAGTCGAAGGCCGCGGTCGCATCCTGGAAGGCCTTGACCAGCTCCGGCTTGCCCTCGGACACCAGCGGGTCGGTCTTCACCGGGATGCCCAGCACCTCGGACGCCACGGTGTAGCCGCGCAGGTGGCAGGCGCCGCGGTTGGAGGTGGCGTAGGCCAGGCCCATGCCCTGGATGCCGCGGCTGTCGTAGGCCGGGAACTCCTGGCCCTTGACGCTCATGCTCAGGTCGGGGTGGCCGTACTTCGCGGTCAGCCGGGCCGAGCCCAGGCCGATCTCCTTGCCGAAGCCCTCGCCGTTGGCCGTCATCTCGGCAAAGCGCACCAGCGCACGGGCCGAGCCGAACGGCGCGTCGGTGCCGAGCTGCTCCTTGGTCAGCACGCCCATCTCGTAGAGCTCCATCACCGCGCCGATGGTCGCGCCGAAGGAGATCGGGTCCATGCCCTGCTCGTTGCACAGCACGTTGGCGTACTGCAGCGCGTCGAGGTCGTTCACGCCGTTGGCGTTGCCGAGCGCCCACGCCGCCTCGTACTCCAGGCCGCCGGAGGCGCCCCAGTACTGCGGCTTGTTCTCGACCGAGAAGTGGCCCTGGTCGATCTTCTGGATGCGCCCGCAGGCGATGGTGCAGCCGAAACAGGCCTGGTTGGTGACCAGCGGCTTCTTGCCGTCGGTCTTGCGCGGCGTGGCCATCGCCTCGGCGGAAATGTCCTTGGCGCCCTCGAACTGCACGTCGCGGTGGTTGCGCGTCGGCGACGCGCCGATCTCGTTGATCACGTTCATCAGCACCTGCGTGCCGTAGGTCGGCAGGCCCTGGCCGGTGACGGCGTTGTCGGCGAGGATCTTCTTCTTCTCGAAGGTCACCTTCATGAATTCCTTCGGGTTCGCGATGTTGCCGACCCCCTTGGTGCCGCGCACCGCGATGGCCTTCAGGTTCTTCGCACCCATCACCGCGCCCACGCCCGAGCGGCCCGCCGCGCGGTGCAGGTCGTTGACCACCGCCGCGTACAGCACGCCGTTCTCGCCGGCCAGGCCGATGCTCGACACGCGCGTCAGCGGATCCTGGTGCTGCTTCTTGATGATCTCCTCGGTCTGCCAGACGCTCTTGCCCCACAGGTGGGAGGCGTCGCGCAGCTCGGCCTTGTCGTCTTCGATCGACAGGTAGACCGGCTTGGCCGACTTGCCTTCGAAGATCACCATGTCCCAGCCGGCGAACTTGAGCTCGGCGCCCCAGTAGCCGCCCGAGTTGGAGCAGGCGATCGCGCCGGTCAGCGGGCCCTTGGTCACGACGGTGTAGCGGCCGCCGGTCGAGGCCATCGTGCCGGTCAGCGGGCCGGTGGCCCAGATGATCTTGTTCTCGGCCGACAGCGGGTCGACCTTGGGGTCGATCTCCTCGACCAGGTATTTGGACGCGAGACCGCGCGAGCCGAGGTAGGCCCGGGCCCATTCCATGTTCAGCGGCTCGGATTGGACCGTGCCGTTCGTGAGGTTGACGCGAAGGATTTTTCCTGCCCAAGACATGTGATTCTCCTTAAGCCGCAGCGCTCTGGTTGCCGAGCTTGTCGGCCCAGGCCTGCATCTTGTTCAGGCCGGTCCAGTTCGCGTCCACGTAGGTGATGGCGCCGGTCGGGCAGGCTTCCGCGCAGGCCGGCTCGCCGCCGCACAGGTCGCATTTCTGGACCTTGCCGGTCTCCTGCACGTAGTTGATCGTGCCGAACGGGCAGCTGATGGTGCAGACCTTGCAGCCCACGCAGGTGGTCTCGTTGACGATCTTGGCGCCGGTGGCGCCGTCGATCGTGATGGCCTCCACCGGACAGGCATGCAGGCACCAGGCTTCGTCGCACTGCGTGCAGGTGTAGGGCACCTTGCGGCCGGTGTGGTGGAAGTCGAACACCTTGATGCGCGACTTGCTGGGCGCGTAGACACCGTAGTTCTCGAAGGAGCACGCCATTTCGCACTGCAGGCAGCCAGTGCATTTCTCGGGGTCAAGGTGTAGGGTCTTCTGCATGGCTGGCGTCTCCGCTGGCGTTGGGGTGATCGGGTCGAAGCTTCCTGGCGTGCAGCAAACTGCGGACTCGCGCTAGGAATCAGTCTGCCTATGTTCTGGATTGAACACATCACTTCATATCCGGTGCTTACCCTGATCCGTCGCAGGACAATTGCTCCCCTGCAGCAATGCTCCGATGAGACGGGAGCATTCATCCGGCGCTTCGCCGCCCACCTGAGCGCCCGCCACTGCCGCCGACCACGCCGGCAGCGGGTGCTGCGAAACTGAACACGACTTCCATATCTTCCGGCACAGGCAGGCTCACAATGACCGCGAAGGTTCGTACCCAAGCTGGCACCGTGGCTTCTGTGAACGCAGCCCCCACTGCCGGCACGAGAGACTGGCCGCCACCGGCGGCATGAAAGGATGGCTCGATGTCGACCCCCAGCGTGCATCCCAACCTCGCCGCGAACCGCCGCCGCCGCGATGAAGTGGCGCAACGGCCGATCGCCAGCGCCCTGCCCCTCGACGGCGAGCATGTGCTGTCGATCAACGAGTCCCACGAGCGCTGCGCCGCCCTGGGACTGAGCCGCATCGGCGCGCCGGACTACACGCCGCTCGGCCGCGCCGACTTCACGGTCACGCGCGAACGCAACCGCCGCCTGTTCGCCCACGCCGCGCCGGTGATGGAGCTGCTGTTCGACCAGATCGTGAAGACCCAGAGCATGGTGGTGCTGACCGACGCGCAGGGCACCATCCTCCACTCGATCGGCGACGAGGATTTCCTCGAGAAGGCCGGCAAGGTGGCGCTGGCGCCCGGCGTGAACTGGGCCGAGTGCACCAAGGGCACCAACGGCATGGGCACCGCCCTGGTCGACGAGACGGCGGTGCTGGTGCATGCCGACGAGCACTTCATGCATGCCAACCACTTCCTGACCTGCCAGGCAGCGCCCATCCTCGACCCGCGCGGCAACATCCTCGGCGTGCTCGACGTGTCCGGCGACCGGCGCGGCTACCACCAGCACACGATGGGGCTGGTGAAGATGTCGGCCCGCATGATCGAGAACCACTGGCTGAACGACGATTTCAGCGACGCGCTGCGCCTGCACATCCACCCGCGCATGGAGTTCATCGGCACGCTGCTCGAAGGCATCCTCGCGATCGACCACGATGGGCGCCTGCTCGGCGCCAACCGCAGCGCTCTCGATCTGCTCGGCATGAGCGGCGCTGCGCTGCGCATGCACACCGTGGCCAGCCTGCTCGGCACGCCCCTGGGGGCGATCGTCGATCGCGGACGCGCCATGATGGGCGCCCCGATGCGCATGGCGCTGCCCAACGGACAGACGGTTCATGTCCAGGCGCGTTGCAACTGGCCCCTGTGGCCGGGCCAGTGGGCCGGTGCCGGCCCGCGCGCGAGCGCCGGCGCCGGCTCGGCAGGGCCGCAGGCTGCCGGCGACGGCACCCCGACCTCAGCACGAACCGAGCCGCAGGAGGCCCGGCCCGCGGCGCCCACCGCGCCCGCGTCCATCGAGACCGCGCCCGAACCGGACCCCACTTTCGCACGGCTGCTGACGGGCGACGCGCAGGTCGAGGCGCTGATCGCCAAGCTCAAGCGCGTGCTCAACCGCGACATCCCGGTGCTCATCCTCGGCGAGGCCGGCAGCGGCAAGGAAATGCTGGCGCGCGCCATCCACCGCGAATCGCGGCGGGCCGACAAGCCTTTCGTCTCGGTGCAGTGCGCGTCCACCCCCGAGGCGCAGCTGGAGGCCGAACTGCTCGGCTACGCCGAGGGCGTGTTCCCGGGGGCGCGGCGCAAGGGCGCGGTCGGCAAGCTGGTGCAGGCCAGTGGCGGCACGCTGTTCCTCGACGAGATCGGCGGCCTGCCGCTGGGCCTGCAGGCGCGCCTGCTGCGCGTGCTGCAGGAGCGCCAGGTGACGCCGCTCGGCGCGCTGCAGCCGCAGGAGGTCGATCTGGCGCTGATCGGCGCCACCGACCGCAATCCGCGCGACCTGATCGACACCCACCGCATCCGCGAAGACCTCTACTACCGGCTCAACGGCCTGGCGGTCAAACTGCCGCCACTGCGCGAGCGTTCCGACCTGATGTCCCTGGTCCAGCGCATGCTGGCCGATGAATCACCGACTGCGCACCTGACGCTGGCGCCGGACGTCGAGGCCCTGCTTCAGCGCTACGACTGGCCCGGCAACCAGCGGCAACTGGCCAACGTGCTGCACACGGCCGCGGTGATGGCGGCCGGCGAGACCACCATCACACGCGAGCACCTGTCGGACGACTTCCTCGAAGAAGCGCTGCTGCGGACCGCGTCGGCCGACACGGCGGCGCCCGAGCCCTCCGCAACCTCGCGCTCGCCGTCAGCGGGCGTCGACAGCGGCAAGACGCTGGAAGAGCTCGAGCGCGACATGATCCGCCACGCGGTCGACGCCGCCGGCGGCAACATCTCCGTGGCATCGAAGCGCCTGGGCATCAGCCGCAACACGATCTACCGCAAGCTGCGCTGGCGCGACCCGGTCTGACACGGCCTTGCATTCAAACGCATCAGATCGTCCAACCCCAGCGCTGCCACCACCGCGGCCTGCCAGAGCTCGAATACCTTCGCAGGCGGCGATGGTGAGTGCTGGCGAGGGCGTCGGGTGAATGGCGAAGTGAGGTAAAGGAGGAGGGGACGGCCGTGAGGCCGGCGCCGGGGGACACGAGCGGAGCCGTTTACCCGGCGGCCTCGCCAGCAACGCGCAGCACCTGCAACCAGCTACGCCAGCCGCGCCACCCACTCGCGTGCAGCGGCGCGCAGCGCCGGCGCGAGCAGCGGGTCGCTCATGCGGTGCCCCGCCCCGAGCACCTCCTGCGCCCGGGCACCGGGCAGCGACGCCGCGATGACCCGGGCCACGGCCGGGTCGCAGGTCGCGTCGGCCGCGCCCCACACCACGCTCACCGCGCTGCCGGCGTGCAGTGCCGGCATGCCCGCCGGCGCTTGACCTCCGACAGCCCCCCAGCCGGCCGCAGCATAGTGCGCATGGATGCGCCAGGACGCCAAAAGACGCGGCGTGGACTCCGGCAAGGCCGCCGGATCGAAGCCCGCCTGGCTGGCCAGCACACCGCCCGGCACCGACTGCGCCGCGTCGTAAGCCGACCAGACACGCGCAACGTGCTCATCGGCCCCCAAGCGATCGAGGGTAAACACTGAACCATCGTGGAGCAGTGCTGGTTCGCTCTGATACAAAGCGAAGAACGCGTCCGCCGCCGCGGGGCCCAACCACCGCCGCCCGGCCGCCCCCAGCCACCGCGGCCAAGCCGCGACATAGCGCCGCGTCTCGGCCGCCGTGGCGAGAAAGGGACTGCGCAACAGCAGGCCCCGCACCCGCTGCGGCTGCCGCAAGGCATAGGTCAGCGCCACGCGAGCACCCCAGGACCCTCCGGCGAGCGCCCAGCAGGGCAGACCGAGACCCGCGCGCAGGCGCTCCATGTCGTCGAGCAGCGTGCCGAGGTCGTTGTGGGCCGTCTCGCCCAGCGGCAGGCTGCGCCCGCAGCCACGCTGATCGATCGCGATCCAGCGCACCGGCAGGCCGTCGAACCACTGTGTCGGCTCCAGGCGGCTGGCGCCGCCCGGGCCGCCATGCACGATCAACACCGGCAAGCCCTGCGGATCGCCGCCCTCGCACCACCAGACGCGGTGGCCTTCAGCGGGAGCCAGCCAGTCGCCTTGCGGCAAGGCAGGGACGAGGGTTTGCCCCGGATCGTCGGAAAAGCTCACAGGGTCAATGCGGGGTTGCGGCCACCGCGCACCGTGCGTGAACCTCCAGGCGCCGGTGGAGAGACGACCGCCGGGCAAGCTGCCGTAACACGGACGCCCTGCGCGGCATGCGCAAGGCCCCATGCGTGGCTCGGAAGAAAATCATGACGGGCTGGCGTTACCGCAAGGGCACGGGTAGCGTTCGGTTGCGAGCCCGCAGTGTGCGTGATTTCGCGCGGGACTGAAGACGACGAGGGGAAGCGATGTTGGTGATGATCGACCGGCGCGACAGACGCCGGAGTGCGCAGTGAAGGTCCTGGTGCTCGGCTCCGGCGCGGGAGGCGGCTGCCCGCAGTGGAACTGCAACTGCACGATGTGCGCGGCCGCGCGCAACGGCTCGCGGCTGATCCGCCCACGCACGCAGAGTTCGATCGCGATCTCGCCGGACGGCCAGCGCTGGGTGCTGCTGAATGCGTCGCCCGACATCGGCCAGCAGCTGCGCCTGCAGCCGGCACTGCAGCCGAAGCACGGCCTGCGCGACTCGCCGATCAAGGCCGTGGTGCTGATGGACGCGCAGATCGACCACGCGACCGGATTGCTGAGCCTGCGCGAAGGGCCGCCGATCGAGCTCTACGTCACGCCCTGCGTGTTCGAGGACCTGACCACCGGCCTGCCGATCCTCACCGTGCTCGACCACTACTGCGGCGTGCGCTGGCACATGCTGCCGGTCGCGGGCGAGCAGCGCATGGCCGAGTTCGTCATCGACGGCTTCGAGACGCTGCGTTTTCGGGCGGTCGCGATCCCCGGCAAGGCGCCGCCCTATTCGCCGCACCGGCACGACCCGAAGGTCGGCGACAACATCGCGCTGGAAGTCACCGACCGCCTGTCGGGCAAGCGGCTGTTCTATGCGCCGGGCCTGGCCGACGTGGGCGACGTCGAACTCGAGTGGATGCGCAACGCCGACTGCCTGCTCGTCGACGGCACCTTCTGGACCGAGGACGAGATGGTACAGGCCGGCCTCGGCAGCAAGCTCGCCGCCGACATGGGGCACCTGCCGCAGAGCAGTTCGCCGCAGCGCGCCGGCATGATGGACGCGCTGGACCGCACGCAGGCCCGCCGCAAGCTGCTGATCCACATCAACAACAGCAACCCGATCCTCGACGACCACGGCCTCGAACGCGCCGAGCTCGCACGCCGCGGCATCGAGGTCGCGCACGACGGCATGGAGATCGTGCTGTGAGCCGCGCAAGAGGGGCCCCGCGCAGCGGGGATCGAAGCGAGCGAACAGCGCCGGTGGTCGACCGCCAGGCCGTCGATCGGCTTCAACACGACGGAGACCACGTGCTGTGAGTACCGCCCTGCTGCCCTGGTCACCCGCGGAGTTCGAGGCGCGCCTGCGTGCCAAGGAGTCCGGCTATCACATCCACCACGCCTTCAACAAGCGGCTCAACAGCGGTGCCCTGCAGCCCTTCCAGGTGCGCGGCTGGGTCGCCAACCGCTTCTACTACCAGCAGGCGATCCCGATGAAGGACGCCGCGGTGATGGCCAACTGCGAGGACCGCGCCACGCGGCGCCGCTGGATCGATCGCATCCTCGACCACGACGGCCATGGCGATCATGAAGGCCCCAACGCCGGCGGCATCGAAACCTGGACACGCCTGGGGCTGGCCGTCGGCCTGAGCCGCGAGGACCTGTGGTCGCACCGCCACGTGCAGCCCGGCGTGCGCTTCGCGGTCGACGCCTACGTGAACTTCGCGCGCCGTGCGCCCTGGCGCGAGGGCGTGATCTCCTCGCTGACCGAGATGTTCGCACCCAAGATCCACGCCGACCGGCTGGCCGGCTGGCCCAGCATGTACCCGTGGATCGCCGCCGAGGGCCTGGCCTATTTCCGCAGCCGCATCCCGCTGGCGCAGCGCGACGTGGAGCACGGGCTCGAGGTCGCCATCGCGTTCGGCGACACCCGCGCGAAGCAGGAGCGCGCGATCGAGATCCTGCAGTTCAAGCTCGACGTGCTGTGGTCGATGCTCGACGCCGTCGAGCGCGCCTACCCCGACGACCTGACCGAGGACCGCCGACCATGAGCGCGCCGGGCCGTCCCAAGGGCGAATACCGGAGTGCGCAGCACGGAGGGGCCCAATGAGCGCCGTCACCGACACCGCCTGCCCGCGCCTCGCGCCGATGTACCGCCTGCAGTTCGAGCCGGCGCAGGACTGCTGGGTGCTGCTCTACCCCGAGGGCCTGGTCAAGCTCAACGTACCGGCCACGGAAATCCTCAAGCGCTGCGACGGCCAGGCCAGCGTGACCGACATCACTGCCGACCTCGAGCGCGCCTTCGGCCAGACCGACCTGCGCGCCGATGTGAACGAGTTCTTGCAAAGCGCCTATGAACGCAACTGGATCGTCTGAGGAAGTGCACGACATGGGCGTGCCCTCGGGCCAGCTCCGGTCTGCGCCCGGCGCGCCGATGTGGCTGCTCGCGGAGCTGACCTACAGCTGCCCGCTGCACTGCGTGTTCTGCTCCAACCCGACCGACTACGCCGCCCACATGAGCGAGATCGGCACGGAAGACTGGAAGCGCGTGTTCCGCGAGGCCCGCAAGATGGGCGCGGTGCAGCTCGGCTTCTCCGGCGGCGAGCCGCTGCTGCGCGACGACCTCGAAGAGCTGGTCGCCGAGGCGCGCCAGCTCGGCTACTACACCAACCTCATCACCTCCGGCATCGGCCTGACCGAGAAGCGCGCGCGCGCGCTGAAGGACGCCGGGCTGGACCACATCCAGCTCAGTTTCCAGGACTCGACCAAGGAGCTGAACGATTTCCTGTCGTCGACGCGCACCTTCGAGCACAAGAACAAGGTGGCCGCGATCATCAAGTCGCTCGGCTACCCGATGGTGCTCAACTGCGTGATGCACCGCTACAACCTGCCGCACGTGGGCCGCATCATCGACATGGCCGAGCGCATGGGCGCCGAGTTCCTGGAACTGGCGAACACCCAGTACTACGGCTGGGCCTGGCTGAACCGCGCCGCGCTGATGCCCACGCCCGACGACCTGCGCGATGCCGAGGCGATCGTCGACAGCCACCGCCAGCGGCTGGCCGGGCGCATGAAGATCCTGTGGGTCTCGCCCGACTACGTCGACGCCAAGCCCAAGCCCTGCATGGCCGGCTGGGGCGCGGTGTTCATGGTGATCGCACCCGACGGCACGGCACTGCCCTGCCACAGCGCGCGCATGCTGCCCGGCTTCGATTTCCCCAAGGTCACCGAGCACAGCATCGCGAGCATCTGGCGCGACAGCGACGCCTTCAACCGCTACCGCGGCACCTCGTGGATGAGCGAGACCTGCCTGTCCTGCGACCAGCACCCGATCGACCACGGCGGCTGCCGCTGCCAGGCCTTCCTCGTCACCGGCGATGCGGCGGCCACCGATCCGGTGTGCCCGAAGAGCCCCGACCGCCACCTGATCGACGCCACGCTCGACGCCGCGGTGCAGGACGCGAAGAACATACCGACCGTCGCCGCCCAGCCGCTGCGCTTCGTGCCGGGCGCGGCGCGCAGCGGCAGCCTGTGGTACCGCTCCGACGCGAACTCGCGCACGCTGTCCGACGACGGGCGCGACGCCCGGCACTGCGCCGAGCCGGCTGCCGTCGAGACCCGGTGATGCACCGGGCCGTCGACACCGGCCGCCCGGGGACCGGTGCCCGCCGGGAGGTCGCCTCGCGATGCTGAGCGTGCGCGGGCTGACCAAGCGCTACGGCGAGCGCACGGCCCTGAAGTCCCTCACGCTCACGCTGCGCCCCGGCGAATTCACCGCCTTGCTCGGTCCGAACGGCGCCGGCAAGTCCACGCTGTTCCAGGTGCTGACGGGCCTGTTCGCGGCCGACGAGGGCGAGGTCGAAGTCGCCGGCCACTCGCTGCGCCACGACGCCCCTGCGGCGCTGCGCAACATCGGTGTGGTGTTCCAGCAGATCTCGCTCGACCTGGACCTGAGCGTGCGCCGCAACCTGCTGTTTCACGCCGACCTGCACGGCCTGCCGCGCGCCCTCGCCAACGAGCGCATCGCCACCGACGGTGCGCGCTTCGGCCTCGGCGCCGAGCTCGACCGCAAGGTGCGCGAGCTGTCGGGGGGCAACCGCCGCAAGGTCGAGCTGGTGCGGGCCGGCCTGCACCGCCCCGCCGTGCTGCTGATGGACGAGGCCACCGTCGGCCTGGACCCGAAGTCGCGCCACGACCTGCTCGCCGCCCTGCGCGAGGACGTGCGAACGCGCGGCGTGTGCGTGCTGTGGGCCACGCACTGGGTCGAGGAGGCCGCGCCGGCCGACCGGGTGCTGGTGCTGCACCAGGGCGAGCTGCTGGCCGACGGCACGCCCGCCGCGGTGACGGCGGCGCTCGGCGAGCCGACGCTGGAGCAGGGCTTCATCGCGCGCACCAGCGGCAGCGCCGATGCCGCAGCGCCCCGGGAGCGCCGATGAGAGCCCGGCATGCGCTGCAGGCGCTTCGGGCCATCGTGATGCGCGAACTGCTGAAGTTCTCGCAGCAGACCGGCCGGTGGGTGTCGGCCCTGGTGCGGCCGCTGCTCTGGCTGGCCGTGTTCGCCGCCGGCTTTCGCCACGTCGCCGACGCGAGCTTGCAGCAACCCTACGACGTCTACATCGTGCCCGGCCTGGTCGGCATGGTGCTGCTGTTCAACGGCATGCAGTCCTCGCTGTCGATGGTCTACGACCGCGAGATGGGCCTGATGCGCCTGCTGCTCACCGCGCCGCTGCCGCGGCCGTGGCTGCTGTTCTGCAAGCTGTGCGCGACGGCGCTGCTGTCGGCGCTGCAGGCGCTGGCCTTCGTGGCGGTGGCGCTGCTGATCGGCACCGACCTGCCGGTCGCGTCGTGGGGCGGCCTGCATGCCCTGGGGGCGCTGCTGGCCGGTGCGCTGATGCTCGGCGCGGTCGGCTTGCTGCTGTCGGTGCACATCAAGCAGCTGGAGAACTTCGCCGGCACGATGAACTTCGTCATCTTCCCGATGTACTTCCTGTCGACCGCGCTCTACCCGCTGCCGCAGCTGCAGGCGTCGGGCACCGGGTGGATCCACCAGGTGGCCCGCCTCAACCCCTTCACGCACGCCGTCGAATGGATCCGCCTCGCGCTGTACGGCCAGGACCCCGGAGCAGCACCCTGGGTGGTGCTCGGCTGCCTCGCGGTCTTCTTCGCGCTGGCGTGCTGGGGCTACGACCCGCAGCGCGGCTTCGGGCAGCTCGCCAAGCGCGGCGGCGGCGCCTGACCCACGGCGGGCAAACTGCCCTGCGCCAAAGCGCGCAGCCTGTCTAACATCGGCAACGAATTCACCCCCTCAGCACCGTCGGTCCGGCCTGCCGCCGACGGTCGGGACGTCCAACCGACACGGAGGCAGCCATGCGGTCGAAGTTCGCCCGGCAACACCGGGCCCCAATGCCCACGCGATGTGGGCCATCGTCACGCTGCGGCGGCGGCGCATGACGGCCGCCACCGACAACCGCCGCACCGGCGCTGCGCTGCGCGGCAGCACGCTGCCCGAGCCGATCTGGCTCGAGTGGCTGGCCTTGGTCGGACTGCTGGGCTTCGGCACCTGGCTGCTCGGCGTGCGCGGCGTGTGGGGCCTGCTACTGAGCTCCGACCCGACCGGACTGACGCTGGTCATCCTGGTGGTCTTCGTCGCCGCGTCCTTCTGGGCCGGGCGGCGCGCGCGCGAACTGCAGCAGCAGCGCGCCGCGCTGCACCATGCGGTCACCACCGGCCGGCGCGACGGCGCCGGATGGGTGGCCGACTACTGGGCGGCCCTCGCGCAGCGACCGACCGACTTCGACGCGCCGCTGGACGTGCTGATGGAGCAGACCCATGGCCCGCACGCCACCGCGTGGTGGGTCAACGGCATCCAGCTCAAGCTCGGCCTGCTCGGCAAGGTGATCGGCTTCTCGATCCTCGCGATCCAGATCGGCCACACCGAAAGCTTCGACGCCGCGCAGTCCCAGGCCTTGCTCAAGAGCCTGACCTCGGGCCTGGGCATCGCGCTGCTGACCACGATGGTCGGCCTGGTCGGCAACATCCTGCTCGGGCTGCAGCTGACGCGCCTGGACCGCTATGCCGATGCGCTGGTCGCCGATGCACAGCGCCACGGGCTGACTCACGGCGCACGTGACGGCGGGCCGGCGCCCGGGACGAAGGCATGAGCCGACATCGTCGTACCCGCGAGGTCGAGGTCGACCCGTTCTACGACATGTTGTTCAACATGCTGATCGCCTTCGTCTTCTGTTTCATCATCGCGCTGCTGGCGATGAACCCGAAGGCGCTCAAGGCCGGCGACATCCCGGCCAAGGCGGAGTTCATCATCACCGTCAGCTGGCCCGACTACAACCCGAACGACCTCGACACCTGGGTGCAGGACCCCAACGGCGAGCTGGTGTGGTTCCGTGCGCGCGAAGCGGGCTTGATGCACCTCGACCGCGACGACCGCGGCCTCGCGAACGACACCATCGTCGTCAACGGCAAGCAGATCGTGAACCCGCTGAACCAGGAGGTGGTCACGCTCAGAGGCGTCGCGCCCGGCGAGTACACGGTCAACGTGCAGTACTACGAGAGCAAGAACGGCGAGCCCGTCGAGGCGACGGTGTCGCTCGTGAAGGTCAACCCGCGTGCCGAGGTCGCGTACTACGGCACCGTCAAGCTCGCGCGCAAAGGCGACGAGGCCACGGCACTGCGCTTCACCGTGCAGCCCGACGGCAGCGTCGCGAACATCAACACCCTGCCCAAGACCCTGGTGCAGCAACTCTGACCCGCCCCCTTGCCATGACGCTTTCCATCGCCATCACCTATGCGGTCCTGCTCGCGCTGACTGCCCTCGCGCTGTTCTATTCGCGCTGGCCTGCGTGGCTCAAAGGCCTGCTGGTCGCCGGCGTCACGGTGCTGTACTTCCACGCCGCCGCGGTGCTGCAGGCGGTCTGGGGGCTGCCCGCGGCCGAAGCCCTGCCGCCGCGCTTCGTCCTGCTCTCGGCCGTGATCGACGAGCCGACCGCTTCGCACCCCGGTGCGCTGTACGTCTGGTTGAACGCGATCGAGGACGGCAAGCCGGCCCTGGAGCCGCGTGCCTACCGGCTGCCCTACGCCAAGGACCTGCACGGACTGCTGAACGAGGGCATGAAGAGGTCCCGTCAGGGCGTCAGCCAGCTCGGCACCGCGGAGCCCAAGGCTGGCCGCAAGGGCCTGGCCTGGTTGCGACCGGGCCGCGACGAGCAGGACGTGAAGATCCGCGACCTGCCCAAGCCCCAGCTGCCGGAGAAATGAGCATGCGCCGCGCTCTCGCCCTGGGCCTGCCGCTGCTGGCGGCCCTCCTCGGCGGCTGCGGCAAGCCGCCCGCCGCGACCAAGCTGTTCCCGCTGGAGCCGGGCCGGACCTGGGTCTACCGCTCGACCAGCGATCTCGAGGACAACAGCCGCGCGCAGGAGACCCTGACGCTGCGCACCCTTGCCCCGGACGTGCTGACGGTGGAACAAGCTGCCGACCCCGGCCCCGCCTGGCATCGCCACAGCGATGGCGGCGCCGACTACTGGCTGCGCGCCGACGACAGCGGCATCTACCGCGTCGCCAGCAAGAGCGAGATCGACGCCGGACCGCAGCCCGACGCCGCGCGCCGCTACGTGCTCAAGGCCCCCTACACCGTTGGCACCCAGTGGCAGACCGACACCACGCCCTACCTGCTGCTCGAGAACACCAACTACCCGCGCGAGTCGCGCTACCGCTTCCCCACGGTGCCGATGTTGTTCAGCATCACCGCGGTCGACGCGGCGGTGGAGTCCGATGGCCGCCGCTACAGCGGCTGCACCAAGGCGGAGGGCAATGGCCAGGTGCGCATCTTCTCCAGCTCGGTGGGCGGCTGGCGCGACGTGCCCATCGTCGCGCGCGAGTGGTACTGCCCCGGCGTCGGCCTGGTGCGGCTGGAGCGCGAGGAGCTGGTCGGGTCGAGCGGGCTGGTGTTCGGCGGCCGGCTCGTGATGGAGTTGATGGACGAGGGCTGAAGGCGGGCGGCAACGCAGATGGCTGGCTTCCATGCCTGGCCAACCCATTCACACAGCTTGGGCTCCCCCTGCGTCACCGGACCGCGACATAACCTCGCCATCGCGGCCACGCTTTCCATTGCGCCGGTGCCCCCACATGACGGTGGGAACGCTGCAAGAAGTTCAACGGACCTAAAAGGCGAGATCAAGCAACTTGGCGCCAACCATCATGACCAGGTACACGAGTGGAAGGCCGAGCGACACCTGGTAGACGCGATGAGCAACCGGCCGGCGTTCCTTGAGGCGACGCATGACAGTTGGAAGATCAGCCTTCAGATTGGCGAAGATGTCGCCGCTCGTGACTCTGATGAGGATGATGGTCGCTATGTGGAACACACACAGCGCGAGGAACAAGGTGAGAAGCATGAACTAGCGTGGTGCTCCGGTCACTTAGAGCGAATATTATTTTGGCAATGATGGACTTGACGGGGCAGACCAGAAAAGCAAAGGCGCCTCATGGGCACCTTTGTCTTTCAATTCACGAAGCTGCGTCAGTGGGTCTATCCGACGGTTCCGTCTTGTTGGGCGTCTCTCTCAAAGAGCGCTGCAGCCGCTTAAGCAGGAACTTCACCCACTCTTCCATGTCGGCGACGCCATTCGTACCGATGTTGGCCGGCCACTGCAATACAACTTCGCCTTCGTCTAGCGACAAGACTTCTTGTCTCATTCCGTTCCCCTTCTGTGGGGGCACGCGGGGGGCCTGACCGCTGGTCGAAAGGCGGCCCGCGCCGACTTCGATTACCCGCGACGCGGTATCGCCCTTGTTCACGACCATAGGCGGCGCTTCGGCCGCGATCAGTTCATGCGCCGGCAACCCCGTTGTGTGCCCTTCGACCCATGCAAACGCTTCGTCGTCCGAGAACTTCACGAGCCTAAGAGCCTTCGGAAAGCCAAGAACGCCTTCGTGCTCCCATTGTACGTAGTCCCCGATGTTGTGTTTGTTCTTTTTTGAATCGACGCGCTCTGGATCTTGGCTTTTTGCTAATTCCGGCTCCAGCAAGCCAGCAAACTGAATCGATTTCTTGTAGTTGGTCAAGAAGTTGTCGACCGTCGAATCATTGAAGCCGTGGCTGAAAATGAGGGTGGAACGCATAGATTCAGGAAGATCGCGCCCCCATGTCGTCCAACAAAGGTTGTATGCCTTGGGAGCGAGGCACGCTTCCTTTAGCGCCTTGATACGCTCGGGTGACTTCTCATCGTCGACGAGAACTCTGTAGGCCCTGTCTGTGATTCGGATTGATTCACCGCCCCCAGCGGCCGGTGCGGGCAGCACGTCAATCAGACCGTAATACTTCAGCGCGGCGACGATCTTTCCGGCGCTGCTGCTGGTCGGGCTGTAGTCCCACTTGTCCTTGAGAACCGCGTTGAGGTTTGCCGCCCCGCGTTTCGCGAAATCGAAGAGTTTTCTAGTGAGGGTGATCGCGTCACCCAAATTTACGTAGGGGTAGGCCGGCCCACGGGACATGGTGTTCTCCTTGCTCTGCCGCCGGTTGGCGCCAGAACTTAATTTGAACACAGATTTGGCGTCAAAGCGTTGTGAGAGCTGAAATCCTGCTAACATGCGCCCCAGAAGTAGGTGCGCCCCCCGAGAGTACGAATCAAGGGGGGCGCGATGTTCAACCAATGCCACAGCAGGCAGCGCAGGCTGAGCGCACCGACCAGCCAGAGAGGCCCAACCGGTGACTAGCGCCCACCGACACGCTATAGCGTGATGGTGGTGCGAGCCCCTCGATTTTACGGTCGACAGGACCATCCTGTCGACCGCAGCCTCGCGTGTTCGCGCCACCCATTCCGCAAGAGCCCCGGTGATCACCGCCGGATCGCCAACGTGAATGGGAGTTGTGCCATGCACACCACCTTCCGCCAAAAGTGCACCCACGTCCGTGCCTACGTCCGATTCAGATTCGGCCGTTGGGAAAACGTGGTTCAGCACTATCGTTCCGGGCCTTGGTGCCCCTACCTGGCTAACTAACTGGCCTAAGCGGCGCCCCGCGCGTTAGCACGGAGCGCCGCCCACTAACGCAATCCCTCCGCGTGTGGACAATTTCTGCTCGCCATAGAAGAAGGACACCATTTTTTCTGTCGAGCGCAGGCGATTTAGGCGGCCTAACTGAACGCGGCGCCGGACAAGTTGATCCCTGGAAGCGGCAAGACCCCTCTCCCACTTCGATGTCGATGACTGCTTTACATCACGCATCGACAAGAAGCCAGACGCGGCCCGCACATCGCAACAGCCACCGCAGCGCTACAGCCCCGGCCCGCCGAGCCCATGCTCGCGCGCGTAGTTCAGCAACTCCACCGCACTGCCCACGCCCAAGGCCTGGCGGATGCGGGTCTGGTAGTTGGCCACTGTCTTCGTGCTCAGGCGCAGCGTCTGCGCGATCTCCTCGACGCTGTGGCCGGCGAGCAGCTGCTGCAGGATGTCGAACTCGCGGCTCGACAGCCGGGTGTGCGGCGGCCCGCCCTCGGTGCGCGCCGCCAGCGCGGCCACGTCGGGTGACAGCGCGATCTCGCCGCGCGCGGCCTGGCGCACCGCCGTGACCAGCACCTCGGGGGCGCTGCTCTTGGTCACGAAGCCGGCCGCGCCGGCGCGCAGGCACTGGTCGAGCATCGCCGCGCTGTCGTGCATCGTGAACACCAGCACTGAAAGGTCGGGGCGCCGCTGGGCCAGCCGGCGCAGCAGCTCGAGGCCGCTGCGACCCGGCATCGAGAGGTCCAGCACCAGCAGGTCGATGTCGTCGCCGGTTCCGCCGGTCAGCGCGTTGTAGGCCGCTTCGGCATCGCCGTACTCGGCGACGACCGCGATGTCGGCCTCCAGCTCCAGCAGGCGGCGGTAGCCGGCACGCACGACCGCATGGTCGTCGGCCAGTGCGACCCGCAAGGGCCCCGGCAAATGGCTCACAGTCACGACACACTCTCCTGTCCGATCGCGGCAAACGGCAGCCGCGCGTGCAATTTCAGTCCGGGTCGCCCGTCTGCAGCCGCGGTCGCTGGCTGCCATTCGAGATCCCCGCCGGCAGACCAGACACGGTCCTTGACACCGGCCAGGCCGTTGCCGCGCTGCCAGGCGCCGGGGTGGTCGAGTCCGCAGCCGTCGTCTTCGACCGACCACTCCAGCAAGGCGCTCGGTGCGCCGGCCGTCCGCTCGATGCGCACGCTCAGCCGTGCCTGGCGCGCGCGCGCATGGCGGGCCACGTTCGTGAGCGCCTCCTGGCTGATGCGGTAGACCGTCAGCACCAGCTCGCGCGGCAGCCGGTCGTCGGCGTCGAAGCCGGTGCACTCGAACGCCAGCGCGTAGCGCGTGGTCTGCCCCGGCGACTGCACCCAGGCCTGCACCAGCGTCTCGAGCAGCACGCGCAGGCGCCCGACGCTCTCGCCGCCGTCGGGCTGCGACGCGTCTGCGGTGCCGAGCGGGCGCAGCCGCGTCAACAGCGCGCGCACCTCGTTCTGGATGCGCGAGCACTGCTCGCTCATGCCTGCGACCACGGCCGCGAGCTCGGGCTCGTGGGCCAGCCTGCGCTGCAGCCAGCTGGCGTCGACGCGCAGCGCGGTCAGGTGCTGGCCGAGTTCGTCGTGCAGTTCGCGTGCGAGGCGGCTGCGCTCGTCCTCCTGCAAGGTCAGCACCTGGGTGCCGAGCACGCGGCGCCGGGTCTCGGCCTGTTCCAGCGCCACGGCCAGGTGGCGCAGCGCGTGGGCGATGACGTCGAGCTCGCGGATCGGCATCGCGGGCAGCGCCCGCACCGCCGACAGGTCCTGCCGCTCGACCCCGGCAATGGCCGACAGCAGCGGCGCGAGTGCACGGAAGGAGCGCCGCACGCGCCAGTGCATCACCAGCAGCATCACCAGGCCGCAACCGGCCAGCAGGCTCAGCATCTCGACCAGCTGCACCAGCTTCTCGCGTTGCTCGCTGTTGTGCGAGGCGATCCACTGCACCTGCCAGGCCGGCCCGTCCGGTCGCGGCAGGACGGCGGCCACCGTCTGCGCCCGCGGCGGGGCGAACAGCACGCGGTTGAGCTGCACCAGCACGCCGAGCACGGCCGAGGCGGGCTGCTCCGGCCGCGGCTCCAGGCGCACTCGCCCGGCGCCATCGAGCAGCCGCACGTCGAGGTGCCGCGATCCGCCCGCGTCGCGCAGCGAACGCACCGCGGCCACCAGCTGTTCGTCGTCGATCGTGTTCGCGGCGATCAGCAAGGCGCTCATCTCGGCCTGGGCGAGCGCTCCCGAGAGTTCGTCGCGCATGTCCTCGCGCGCGCGCCACAAGCCGACCAGCAATGCCAGCAGCAGCGCACCCAGCACCACCACCAGCGCGCCGCGCATCACCAGGCGCGGCAGCTCCAGCGGCGTTTGCACCGGCGGCACGGGCTGCACGGAAGGCACGTCGGGAAGAACTCCCGGGCCGACGGCTGGAGGAATCACCACGGAATCAGGACGAATCATCACGAAGCAACGAGGAGACCGATCGACGAGCCCCCTGGCGAGGCGGCCTGCCGTGCAAGCCGCACACAGTGCGTTCGGCACGGGCCCCGCACTATCGCCGCTGCAACGCCGCCACGGCGTGCACCGGCCGCTAGGGCTTCCCCTGATCGCGAGGGAGCGCGCTGCCAAAGCCAGAGGGACCACGCCGGCACTCGCCGGCACCGCCGCAGCGTGACACACTGTCCGCGCTTTGGCACATCACGCGACAGAGCGAACGCATCGACACCCGCCTGCGCCACCGGTGGCGGCCGGCGCAGGCCGGGAACAGCGCTTGCTCTGAACCCTGGCTCACGCCGCACCGACCCTGACCCGATGCTCATGACAGCCCGTTCGAACTTGCGGCCCGCGACCGACAGCGTGGTCGTCGTGCGTGCGCCCGGCCGGCTGCATCTCGGCTTCCTCGATCCCTCGGCGACGCTGGGACGCCGTTTCGGCAGCCTCGGGCTCGTGATCGAGGACTTCGAGACGGTGGTTGAACTGCGCCGCGCCGAACGCCCGCAGCTCAGGGCGCGCAGCGCCGCTGCGCAGGCGCAGGCCGCGCGCGCCGCCGCCCACCTCGACACGCTGCAGCGCGCCTTCGGTCTCGATGCGCCGCTCGACCTGTGCCTGCTGCAGGTGCCGCCGGCCCATGCCGGCTTCGGCTCGGGCACGCAGCTGGCCCTCGCGATCGGCCGCGCCTTCGCCAGCCTGCACGGCCTGACGCTCGCCACGCCGGAGATCGCACGACTGCTCGGGCGCGGCCTGCGCTCCGGCGTGGGCATCGCCGGCTTCGACCAGGGCGGCCTGCTGCTCGACGGCGGCACGGGCGACGAGGGGGGCCCGGCGCCCTTGCTCGCGCGCCTGGACCTGCCTGCCGCCTGGCGCGTGCTGCTGGTGCTCGACCCGTCGCAGCACGGCCTGAGCGGCGCCGACGAAAAGGCCGCCATCGCCGCGCTGCCGAGTTTCGAGCGCGCGAACGCGGCGGCCGTGTGCCATGAGGTGCTGATGCGCGTGCTGCCCGGTGCGGCCAGCGGCGACTTCGCGCTGTTCGCCGCCGGCGTCAGCGCGATGCAGCAGCTCGTCGGCGCGCACTTCGCGCCGGCCCAGGGCGGCCGGCTCTACGCCAGCCCGTCGGTCGCGCGCCTGTGCGACTGGATCGCGCGGCAACACGTGGCCGCCACCGGCCAAAGCTCGTGGGGGCCGACCGGTTTCGCCATCCTGCCGTCTGCGGCCGACGCCGAGGCCGCACGGGCCGCGGCACACGCAGCCGGCGTCGTCGACCCCGCGCTGCAGCTGCGGATCGTCGGTGTCCGCTCGCACGGTGCGGCGGTCGAGATCCGGCCACGCCTGTGAACACCGACGTTTTCCCCGACCCAGACGACCTGAAAGCCATTGCGATGGAACGCCCCTACATTCTTCACATGATCACGCCGGGCAAGCAGATGAGCCCGTTCGACATCAACATGGCTGCCGATGCCGGCTACCAGGTGCTGCCGACCTACAGCGAAGTCACGCTCGACGGCGTGACCGGCCTGACGCAGGACGCGATCTTCTCGCGCGGCCCGAAAGGCGTGGTGCGCACCGGCATCTTCATCGGCGGGCGCGACGTGCTGCTGGCCGCCGACATGCTGGACGCCGCGCGCAAGGCGATGGTCAAGCCCTTCGTCGTGTCGGTGATGGCCGACCCGAGCGGCTCCTACACCACCGCCGCCGCGCTGGTGGCCTGTGTCGAGGCGCAGCTGCGCAAGGTGCACGGCACCGACCTCGCCGGCAAGCGCGTCGTGATCCTGGGCGGCGGTGGCACCGTGGGCCGCATTGCCGGCGTGCTGGCACAGCAGCTCGGCGCCGACGTGCGGCTGTCCAGCCGTGGCGGCGTCGAGGCCGCGCAGCGCGCCGCCGACGAGACCAATGTGCGCTTCGGCAGCGCGATGAGCGGCGTGTCGGGCAAGGGGGTGGACGCCATCCGCACGTCGATCGCCGACGCCGACGTGGTGCTCGGCACCGCCGCCGCCGGCGTGCAGGTGATCACCGAGGCCGACCGTGCGATCGCCACGCGCCTGCTGGTGGCCGCCGACGTGAACGCGGTGCCGCCCGAGGGCATCGCCGGGGTCGGCGTGATGGACAGCGGCAAGCTGCTGCCGGGCAGCCGCGCCGTGGGCATCGGCGCGCTCGCGGTCGGCAACATCAAGTACCAGGTGCAGCACCGCCTGCTGGTGCGCATGCGCAGCGCGGACAAGCCGGTCTACCTGAGCTTCCCGGAAGCGCTGGCGGTGGCGCGCGAGGTGCTGGCCGAGGTATGACCCACCCCCGAAGCGCAGGTATGACCCACCCCCGAAGCGCCTGCGGCGCCTCCCCCTCGAGGGGGCGACGCTGGTGGACCGGCGGAGCCGGATCCACGGCGTCTGCGCGCGGGTACCGCGGTGGGGCGCACGGTCGACGCGCGGGACGCTGACGTGACTGCTGCTTCGACAGGTCGCGCGACGCTGGTGGTCGCCGGGCTGTCCGCCCGCCTGATGGCCGAGGCGGCGGCCCGCGAGGGCTACGACGTGATCGCGCTCGATGCCTTCGGGGATGTCGACACACGCCGCGCGGCCCGGCACTGGCAGTCGATCGGCAGCGACAGCGGCCTGCGGCTCGACGAACGCCGCACGCTCGATGCCCTGCGCGAGGCGGCCACCGATCCGCAGGTGCGGGGCTGGGTGGCGGGCAGCGGCTTCGAATGCGTGCCCGAACTGCTGGGCCGCGGCGCCCAGTTGCTGCCGCTGATCGGCACGCCGGCCGAGACGGTGCTGCGCGTGCGCGACCCGGCAGGCTTCTTCGGCATGCTCGACTGGCTGGGGCTGCCCCATCCCGAGATCCAGCTCGACGAGCCAGATCCCCCGCAGGGCTGGCTGCGCAAGGAGGCGCGCGGCACCGGCGGCTGGCACATCCGCCGCGCCGACGACCGGCATCCGGCCGAGCCCGCTCAGCAGCCCTACTACCAGCGCGAAGCGCCAGGCACGCCGATGTCGGCGCTGTTTGTCGCCAACGGCCGCGAGGCACGGGTGCTCGGCATCAGCGAGCTGATCGTGCGGCCATTGGGCCCTGCCCATCCGCATGTCTACCGCGGCGCCATCGGCCCGGTCGCGCTGCCGGCCGCATTGGCCGTGGGGCTGGAGGCGACGCTGGACACACTGGTCGCCGCGTTCGGGCTGCGCGGGCTGTGCAGCCTCGACTTCCTGCTCGACGGCGATCACTGGTCGCTGCTCGAGATCAACCCGCGTCCGTCGGCGAGTGCGGCGCTCTACGCCGAGCAGACGCCGTGGATGCGCGCCCACGTCGAGGCCTGCACGGCCGGCACGCTGCCCGCGGCAGCCACGGCGGCGCCGAGCGGTCGCCCGCTGCGCGGCAGCGAGATCGTGTTCGCACGCGCGGCGGTGCAGTTGACACCGGCGCAGGCGCACGCGCTGGCAGCGCGCGACGACTGCCACGACCTGCCCGCCGCCGGCAGCCGCTTCGCGCCGGGCGATCCGGTGTGCAGCGTCGAAGCGAGCGGCGCCAGCGCTGGCGAGGTCCGTGCCCGCCTCGCGGAAAAACGCGCCGCCTTGCGCGCCGCGCTGGCACGGACTTGAGCTGCATTCCACGACAACGACAACCCAGCGAGACACCGCCATGAGCCCAACCGCCACCGATCCCACGCCTCGCTTCGCCGACAGCCGGATCAGCGTCAACGCCAGCGTTCGGCCGCTGCTGCAGCGCCTGCTCGACGACGCCGACCGCCTGCGCGTGCAGGTCGGCCACGACACCAGCGGCGTGCGCATCGTCGACGCCGGCATCGCCGCGCCCGGCAGCGTGGCGGCCGGTGTGCTGATCGGCGAGATCTGCATGGGTGGGCTGGGCCGCGTCGAACTCGCGGCACAAGGCTTCGGCGACGCGAGCCACGGCTGGCCGACCTGGCTGGAGGTCAGCAGCAGCCAGCCGGTGCTGGCCTGCCTGGCGAGCCAGTACGCGGGCTGGAGCCTGTCGGCCAGCAAGGAGGAAGCGGGCGGCAAGAAGTTCTTCTCGCTCGGCTCCGGCCCGGCCCGCGCGCTGGCCGGCAAGGAGGAATTGTTCAAGGAGCTCGGCTACCGCGACCCGATCGCCGCGGCCGAACGCAGCGGCGTGCTGGTGCTCGAGGTGGACCGCGTGCCGCCGCCGGTGGTGGTGGAAAAGGTGCTGCGCGACTGCGGGCTGCGCCCCGAGCAGCTGACGCTGATCCTCACGCCCACGCGCAGCCTGGCCGGCACCACGCAGGTGGTGGCGCGGGTGCTCGAGGTGGCGCTGCACAAGGCGCACGAGCTGCACTTCCCGCTCGAGCACATCGTCGACGGCGTGGCGAGCGCGCCGCTGCCCTCGCCCGGCGCCGACGGGCTGGACGCGATGGGCCGCACCAATGACGCCATCCTCTACGGTGGCCGCGTGCAGCTCACGGTGCGCGGCGGCGACGATACGGCGCGCCTGCTGGCCAAGGAGCTGCCGTCGCTGAACTCGCGCGACTACGGCCGCGGCTTCGCCGACATCTTCAAGGCGGCCGAGTACGACTTCTACAAGATCGACGGCGCGCTGTTCGCGCCGGCCGAGGTGTGGGTCTCGAGCCTGGAGTCGGGCAAGACCTGGCATGCGGGCCGGATGAACCTGGAGCTGCTGCGCGGGCAGTGGCTCGACGCTGCATGAAGCAGACCGCGGCGAGCCCGGCGCCGGGCCGCCCCAAGCCGGGCGAGACCCCCTCGGGGGGTCGGACGCGGTACTCCGCGGCCGGGGGGCCGACATGAAGGTCGCGATCTTCACCGACGAGACCGGCTGGCACACCCGTCAGCTGCAGCAGGCGCTGCGGGCGCGCGGCGCCGAGGGCCGCTGCGTCGACCTGGCCGACTGCCGCATCGACACCACCGCCGCCTGGCACGGCCTGGTGATCCCCGGCTACGGCCGCGAACTGCCCGACGCGGCGCTGGTGCGCGGCATTGCCGGCGGCAGCTTCGAGCAGGTCACCAAGCGGCTGGGCGTGCTGCATGCGCTGCGCGAGCTGGGCGTGCCGGTCTACAACGACGCACGCGCGATCGAGCGCAGCGTCGACAAGTCGATGACCAGCCTGCTGCTGCACGCCGCCGGCATCCCGACCCCGCCGACCTGGGCGATGGAGTCGCCGGCGCAGGCACAGCGACTCGTCACGCGCGAGAGCGCGACCGGCCATGCCGTCGTGCTCAAGCCGCTGTTCGGTTCGCAGGGCAAGGGGCTGCAGCGCGTCGGCTGCATCGAGGGCGTGCACGTGCCGCTGCCGCCGCTGGCGGACTATGGCCAGCTCGCCTACCTGCAGCGCTTCGTGCCCGCGCTTGAACAGCCGGGCCATGACTGGCGCGTGCTGGTCATCGGCGGGCGCGCGGTCACCGCGATGCGCCGCGTCAGCGCGCACTGGGTGCACAACGTGGCGCAGGGCGCGCGCTGCGAGCCGGCGCTGCTGACGCCCGACCTGGCCGAACGCGCGCAGGCTGCGGCGGCCGCGCTCGACATGGACTACGCCGGCATCGACCTGATCCCCTCGCCCGACGGCGCGCTGGTGCTCGAAGTCAACGGCGTCGCGGCCTGGCAGGGCCTGCAGCGGGTCACGCGCTTCTCGATCGCGAGGGCGCTCGTCGACGACCTGCTCGACCGCAAGCACGCGTCGCAAGCGCGCGAAGCGCGGCAGGCGTGAACACCGCCGCGGCCCGCACGGCTTTCCTGCGCGCCTGCGCGCTCGACGTGGCGGTGCGCAAGCCGGGCAACGTGAGTGCCGCGTCGCCGGGCCACGGCATGGACGCGCGCGTCTTCCTCGACAGCGCCGCGGCTGCGCTGCCGGGCTTGTTCGAGCCCGGCGCGCGCGTCGGCACGCGCATCGAGAGCGCGGTGCGCGCGACGCGCGTGGTCGCCGGCTGCAACACCAACCTCGGCATCGTGCTGCTGTGCGCACCGCTGGCGCTGGCGCTGGAGCGGTGTGCCGAAGGCCGGAACGCACAGGGCGCGGCCGGCCTGCGGCATGAGCTGCAGCAGGTGCTCGACACGCTGGACATCGAGGACGCTCGCGCCGCCTACCGCGCGATCGCCGCGGCGAGCCCGGGTGGCCTGGGGCGGGCCGAGGCGCAGGACGTCGCGACCGCGCCGACCGTCGACCTGCAGGACGCGATGCGGCTCGCCGCCGGCCGCGACCGCATCGCGCTGCAGTACGCGACCGGCTTCGCCGACCTGTTCGACACCGGGCTCGCTTCGCTCGCCCTGCATGCGCCGCCGCCGCGCGAGGCCGGCAGCGACGCGGTGCAGGCGCTGTACCTCGCGTTCCTGGGCCGCTGGCCCGATTCACACATTGTTCGAAAGTTCGGCGAACCGATGGCACAGGCTGTCACCGCCGAAGCGGCGCCCTGGCTCGAACGCGCGGATCGGCTCGAACCGGTCGGCACCGACCCTCGTTTCGCCGAATGGGACGCTCATCTCAAGGCCCGGGGGCTGAATCCGGGCACCAGCGCCGACCTGACGGTGGCCACGTTGTTCATTGCTGGCGCACTCGGAGTGGCCCGACTCTCGACTTTCCCATGATTGCGGCGCTGGCATGGAACGTGTAAGTTCACGGCGTACTGGCAACGCCCAGTGCTCTTCACATTCACTTCTGCAGAACTTGCTCACGGAGACTCAACATGGCAAAGATTGACCGGATGATGGTCGGCGAATCGCTCGTCGGCGATGGCAACGAAGTGGCTCACATCGACCTGCTGATCGGGCCGCGCGGCAGTGCTGCCGAGACCGCGTTCGCCAACGCGCTCGTCAACAACAAGGATGGCTTCACCTCGCTGCTCGCCGTGGTGGCCCCCAACCTGCTGACCAAGCCCGCAACCGTGATGTTCAACAAGGTCACGATCAAGGGCGCGAAGCAGGCCGTGCAGATGTTCGGCCCAGCCCAGCGCGGCGTGGCCATGGCGGTGGCCGATTGCGTCGAAGACGGCACCATCCCCGCCGACGAAGCCGACAACCTGTTCGTCTGCGTCGGTGTCTTCATCCACTGGCTGGCCGAAGACGACAAGAAGATCCAGGACTACAACTACCAGGCCGTCAAGGAGTCGATCAAGCGCGCCGTGTCCGGCTCGCCGACCGCCCGTGAAGTGGTCGCCAAGAAGGGCAGCTCCGCTCACCCGTTCGCGGCCAAGTGATGCCGGCCGGGGCGAGGCGCGCCCTGGCGCGCTGAGCCTCGGACCTTCACGAACAAAAGCCGACCGGTTGCCCGGTCGGCTTTTGTTTTACCCGGAAAGCTGACTGTCACATGTCAGCGGGGGCGCTGCGCCGGGTCGCTGTGTTGCGTTCATGTCCCCCGGTCCGGGCTACCGCCCGGCCCTCCTCCTTTACTTCACTCCACACAGCAACCCGTCCCAGCGCTGCCACCACCGCGGCCAGCCGGGACTTGACGGCCTGCGCAGGCTACAGTGATTCGTGCTGACCAGGGCGTCGGGTGAACGGCGCAGTGAGGTAGAGGAGGAGGAGGGGTCGGCCGCGAGGCCGACGCCGGGGGACACGAACGGAGCCGTTCGCCCGGCGGCCTGGTCAGCAGCGCGCGGTCAAGGCAGGTGGCAGGCATTGAGACGCTTCGAACCTCAACACACACACACACGAACGGCCGCAACGAGCCCCTGCCCGAGCTTCAATCGGGTGCGGTTGAAGGCAACGCTACCGTATCAGGCGCCGCCCGGCGGCACCATGCCGGCACCGATCAGCGACAGCACCGTGGCGCTGCGCCCGCCCGTCGGCTCCGGTGCGCGGCGGCGCTCGATCGCCACGCCCACCGACTCGACATCGTCGAACTTCTTCGGCTTGACGACCACCACGCGCACCCAGTGCGCACCGAACTCGTGGAGCAGGATGTCGGCCACCGTTTCGGCAAAGGACTCCAGCAGCGTGAGCCTGTGCTCCTTCAGCAGGCGCTGCAGCCGCTCGCGCACCACGCCGTAGTCGATCGTGTCGCCGATGCGGTCGGTGTCGCAGGCGCGCGGACGCGGCAGACCGGCCGTCACGTCGATGCGCAGGGTCTGCGGCCGGTGCAGTTCGCTGTCGTGGATGCCGATGACCGTCTGGCCGGTGAAACCTTCGATGAAGATCAGGTCCAGCGCTTCGGCATCGCGGCCGGCGTCGGAGGCGGTGAACTGCAGCTGCGGGCGGGGGGCGGCGATCAAGGGCGACTCCTGGTGCTGAAAGACCATCTTGCGGGTGCAAGACCCGGACCATGCCAGATTTTGGAACACTTCGACACCGCTCCCCGGGCTTCCACCCCCTACGAGGCCCCGAAGCGACGCGTCAGAATCGGGACGCAATGACCCCGTGAGGGACAAGCTGAACGGTCCTGGAGACCATCGCCGGCGGCAACCGGCATGGCGCCCGGGCCCCTGGCGAACCGCCAGTGCCGCGTGCGTTCGGTCATGAACACTAAGGAGACAGCATGGGCATCGTATCGCTGCGCGAGGCAGGCGAACACGCACACCGCATTCTCGACGCCGTGCGCCAGGGCGCCCGGGCCACCGAAGACGCCGAGATGGCGCGCTCCTGGACGCGCTGCCTCGAACAGCACCGCCTGCACCCGGACCGGCCGCACCGCCCGTCGGTCGTGGCCGCCGCCCAGCTGGCGCAGCGCCAGGAGCGGCTGGCCGACGTGATCGACTGCGCGCGCCACGAGATGGCGACGCTCTACCAGCAGCTCGCCGACACCGAGTCGGCCGTGGTGCTGACCGACACCGACGGCGTGATCCTGCACATGGTGTCCTCGCCGGCCTTCGCCGAGGACGTGACGCCGCTGGGCTTTCACGTCGGCGCAATGTGGAGCGAGGCCGAGGCCGGCACCAACGGCATGGGCACCTGCCTGGTCGCGGCCAGCCCGGTCGCGGTGCGGCGCGAGGACCATTTCTTCACCCGGCTCACGTCGCTGACCTGCTCGGCGGTGCCGGTGTTCGACCCGCAGGGCCAGATGACCGCGGTGCTCGACGTGACCAGCCGCTCGAGTCTGCAGCAGCAGCACTCGCTGGTGCTGCTGGGCATGACGGCGCAGATGATCGAGAACCGCCTGCTCGAGCTGCGCCATCCCGAGGCCCATCTGCTGCATTTCCACAGCCGGCCCGAGTTCGTCTACACGCTGCACGAAGGCAAACTGGCGCTCGACGCCGAAGGCCGCATCCTGGCCGGCAACCGCAGCGCGCTATTCCAGCTGGGCCTGCATTCGATGGCCGAATTGCGCGGGCGCCGGCTCGAAGAGTTGTTTCACACCCGGCTGGCGGAGATCGCCGAGCGCTGCCGGCGCAGCGCCTTCCATCCGGTGGTGAGCTTCGGTGCCCAGGGGTCGAGCCGCTTCTTCGTGGTGGCGCGGCCACCCGCCTCGGAGACCGAGGCACACGAGCTGCCGGTCGCGCTCACCGGCCCCGGCACCGGGACGCGCGCACGCGCCCTCGTGCCGCGCCTCGAACCGCGACGCGACGCCGCGCTGCCGCAGCGCGCCGCGCCGGCCTTCGGCGACCCGCGCCTGAGCACCCAGCTCGACCAGGCGCGGCGCGCGATCGCGCGCGACATCCCGGTGCTGCTGCACGGCGAGACCGGCTCGGGCAAGGAGGTGTTCGCGCGCGCGCTGCACGCCGCCAGCCCGAAGCATGCGGGCAGCTTCGTCGCGGTCAACTGCGCGAGCCTGCCCGAGAGCCTGATCGAGGCCGAGCTGTTCGGCTACCGCGCCGGCGCCTTCACCGGCGCGCAGCGCAGCGGCCGGCGCGGCAAGGTGCTCGAAGCCGACCGCGGCACCCTCTTTCTCGACGAGATCGGCGACATGCCGCTGGCGCTGCAGGCGCGGCTGCTGCGCGTGCTCGACGAGCGCAAGGTCACGCCGTTGGGTGCCGAGGAAACCGTCGATGTCGACTTCCAGCTGGTCAGCGCCAGCCACCGGCCGCTCGCGCAAATGGTGGAGGAAGGCCGCTTCCGCGAGGACTTGTACTACCGGCTGTGCGGCTTCGAGGTCAGCCTGCCGGCGCTGCGCGAGCGCAGCGACAGGCAGGCACTGATCGCCGAGCTGCTGGCCCTGGAATCCGGCGGCAGCGCGATGCTCACCCCCGGGGCGCAGGCGCTGCTGGAGCAGCATCCCTGGCCGGGCAATGTGCGCCAGCTGCGCCACGCGCTGCGCACCGCGCTCGCGCTGGCCGGCGACGACGGGCTGATCGACGTCGGGCAGCTGGCGTCGCTGCGGGCCCTCGCCCCCCGGCCCGCCGGCGCCCTGGCCCTGCCACCGCCGGCGACGACCCCGAGCGCCGACAATAGCGTGGCAGCACTGCCGCCGATGAACCCGATCCAGGCCAAGGAACGCGAGGTTCTGCTGCAGCTGCTGGAAGAACACCGTTGGAACGTGAGCAATGTCGCCAAGGCGCTCGATGTCAGCCGCAACACCCTCTACCGCAAGCTCCACAAGCTGCACATCGCCCTGTCCCACCCAGGCCACCCTCCCGTCTCCGGCCGGGCCGCTGATTGGTGAGGCGGCGAAGCGCTGGGCGGCAGCGCTGGGCGACGAGCACGCGCCGGCCGCCGACGACCCGCCGGGTTCGCGCTTCGCGTGGTGCGTGACCGGCTCCGGGCACTACCTCGAGGAGTCGATGGCGCTGGCGGCACGGCTGCCCAACGTCGACCTGTTCCTGTCGGGGGCGGCTGACGAGGTGCTGCCGCTGTACGGCATGCGCCTGGAGGCATTGCGCGAACGCTTTCGCGTGTTCCGCGACAAGAGCGCGAGCTCGGTGCCGGTCGGGCGGCTGTACGCCGAGGCCTATCACACCGTGGTGATCGCACCGGCGACGAGCAACACCGTCGCCAAGTGCGCGTTCGGGCTGTCGGACACGCTGCCGACCAACATGTTCGCGCAGGCCGGCAAGCTCGGCGTGCCCAGCCTGGTGTTCGCCTGCGACACCGAGCCGGTGGTCATCACCAAGGCGCCGCGCAGCCATGCGAGCGAATGGCTCACGCTGAGGCCGCGGCGCATCGAGCTCGACAACGTCGAGCGCCTGCGGCAGATCGACTTCTGCCAGGTGCTGAGCTCGCCGGCCGAACTCGAAGCGGCACTCGACGCGCGGCTGAAGACGCTGAACCTCGCATGGAACACATCGTCTTCCTGACCGGCCGGCTGGCGCAGCCCAGCCTGGAGCGCGTGCTCGCCGGCATCGAGCCGCCGGCCTTCAGCTACGAGGTGCGCGAGATCGGCCTGCAGGTCGCGGCGCTGATGACGGCCGACATGATCCGGCGCCGCGTCACCGCACCGCTGGCCGGCCACGATGCCGAAGGCCGGCCGCGCCGCGTGGACCGCATCCTCGTGCCTGGCCGCTGCCGCGGCGACGTGGACGCGCTGAGTACCCACTACGGCGTGCCGGTGCAACGCGGGCCGGAGGAACTGAAGGACCTGCCGCGCTTCTTCAACCGCGCGGCCCAGCCGATCGACCTGAGCGAATACCAGGTGGCGATCTTCGCGGAGATCGTCGATGCGCCGCGGCTGACGGTGGCCGCGATCGTCGAGCGGGCGCGCGCGCTCATCGCCGACGGTGCCGACGTGATCGACCTCGGCTGCCTGCCGGCCACGCCCTTCGATCACCTGGAAGACAGCGTGAAGGCGCTGAAGGCCGAGGGCTGGAACGTCAGCGTCGACTCGATGAGTGCCGACGAGCTGCTGCGCGGCGGCCGCGCCGGCGCCGACTACCTGCTGAGCCTGAAGCTCGAGACGCTGTGGATCGCCGACGAGGTGGCCGCGGTGCCGGTGCTGATCGCCAGCGACCAGGCCGACATGGCCACGCTGCACGAGGCGATCGAGACGATGGAGCGGCGCGGCAAGCCCTACCTCGCCGACCCGATCCTCGACCCCATCCCGTTCGGCTTCACCCGCTCCATCGTGCGCTACCACGCGCTGCGCGAGCGCTACCCGGAGGCGCCGATCATGATGGGCGTGGGCAACATCACCGAGCTGACCGAGGCCGACACCAGCGGCATCAACGCCCTGCTGTTCGGCCTGTGCGCCGAGCTCGACGTGGCGGCCGTGCTGACCACGCAGGTGAGCCAACACGCACGCCGCGCCGTCGCCGAAGCCGACCTCGCGCGGCGCATCATGCATGCCGCCTCGCGCCACAGCACCCTGCCCAAGGGCATGAGCGACGCGCTGATGACGGTGCATGCCAAGCATCCGTTTCCCGACACCGCGCAGGAGATCGCGGCCACCGCCGCCCAGGTGCGCGACCCGAACTTCCGCGTGCAGGTCTCGCCCGACGGCCTGCACGTCTACAACCGCGACGGCCTGCGGCGGGCGCAGGACGCCTTCGCGCTGTGGCCGCAGCTGGGGCTCGAAGACGATGCCGCGCACGCCTTCTACATGGGCGTGGAACTTGCACGTGCCGAGATCGCATGGCGGCTGGGCAAGCGCTACGTGCAGGACCAGCCGCTCGACTGGGGCGTCGCCACCGTGCGGCGCGCCGACGACCTGGAGGCCTGGTGCGCCCCCGGAACGACGATGACCCACGGCAGCAAGAACACCCCCTCACCCCCACCCTCTCCCCGTGAACGGGGCGAGGGAGTAGCTCCCTCTCCTGCGCCAGCGGGAGAGGGCGGGGGTGAGGGCAAGACCCCATGAACGACCAGATCTTCGAAACCGTGGTCACGACCGTCGCTGCCGACGGCACGCCGCACATTGCGCCGTTCGGCGTGCGCTACCGCGACGGGCACGTCGTGCTGATGCCCTTCAAGCCCAGTGCCACGCTCGACAACCTGCGCACCACCCGGCACGCGGTGCTGAACCTCACCACCGACACGCGCGTGTTCGCCGGCGCGGTGTGTGCGCGCTGGCTTGGCGCGCGCAGCTGGCCGCTGCTGCCGGTGCAGTCCTTCGCCGGGCAGCGGCTGGCCAACGCCCTGGCGCACAGCGAACTGGCGCTGCTGCACGACAACGACCATGCCGAGCGGCCCACCCTCACCCTGAGGCGCGTGCTCGACCTGACGCACGCCCCCTTCCCCGGCTTCAACCGCGCCCAGGCCGCCGTGATCGAAGGCGCGGTGCTGGTGAGTCGCCTGCAGATGCTGGCCCCCGGGAAGATCGACACCGAAATGGACTACCTGCAGATCGCCATCGACAAGACCGCCGGCCCCGAGGAGCACGAAGCCTGGGGCTGGCTGCGCGAGGCCGTGGCGCGCCAGCGCGTCCAGGCCGGAGTCGGCGCATGAAGCTGCTCGTCAGTGTGCGCAGCGTCGACGAGGCGCTGGCCGCGGCCGCGGCCGGCGCGGATTTCATCGACCTGAAGGAGCCGTCTGGCGGCGCCCTGGGTGCGCTGCCGCTGGCCACGACCGAGGCCATCGTCGCCGCGCTGCAGCGCGAGCGCGGGCGTCGTCCGATCAGCGCGACGATCGGCGATTGCGCCGGCATGGACGCGGTGCTCGACCGCGTGGCCGCGACCGCGGCCTGCGGGGTCGACTACGTGAAGGTCGGTGTCGCGCCCGGCCAGCACGCGCTGCTGGATGCGCTGGCGGTCTGCGGCCACGCCGTGGTGCCGGTGTTCATCGCCGATCACGGCATCGACACGGCGCTACTGGCGCGGGCCGGCGCGCTGGCCTTCCCGGCGCTGATGCTCGACACCGACGACAAGGCGCGCGGCAGCCTGTTCGACCTCGCGAGCGAAGCGCAGTTGCGGCGCTTCGTCACGCAGGTGCGCCGCGGCGGCAAGCTGTGCGGACTGGCGGGCGCGCTGCGCTTCGAACACCTGCCGCGGCTGCAGGCCATCGCACCGGACTTCGCGGGCTTTCGCAGCGCCGTATGCAACGGCGCGCGCACCGCGGCGCTCGATCCGCAGCGCGTTCGTGCCTTGCGCGATCGGCTGCAGTGCGAAGACGCGGCGCAGCCGGCGTGATACGGGATTGCATTCAAACGCATCCGATTGAAGCTTGGGCCAGGCACTGCAGGCCTACACCGCGAACGGCCGGCAGCTGAGCGTCTCGTCGAGCAGCAGGTCGCGGGCCCGCGCCAGTTCGCTCTTGTGCAGCAGGTCGATCGGGAAGGCGGCGTTGCGGGCACGGGTCGCGAACTCGGCGTCGAGCACCCCGGCTTCGCTCAGTTGCGCCAGCGTGCGCCGCCCGTCGATGTCGCAGGACTTGACGACCAGCAGCCGCTCGGCATGCAGCCGCTGCGCCAGCCACAGCGCGAGGCTGTCGGAACTCACGCGCCAGTTCGTCAGCTCATCGGCCCGGCCGCGCAGCAGGTCCAGCGGCAGCCACAGCGCCGGCTGGCCGCTCAGCAGCACGCGGCGCAGCGGCTGCTCGCCGGCGGCGGCCTGCAAGGCGGGGCACAGGCCCTGCAGCATCAGCGCCGTCTGCGCCATGCCGAGCACGGCCATGTTGTGGGCCGCCAGATCGTCGAACTGCCACTGCGCCTGCGCTTCGCGCGCCTGCTCGGCAAACGCGCCACCGCCCGGCACGACGATCACGCGACCACCACCGAGCTCGGCCAGCAGTTCGAGCCACTGAGGCAGCAAGGCATCCTGGTTCAGGCTGCCGCCGAGCTTGACGACCCACATCAGCCCGCCCCCCGGCTGAACAGCAGGCCGACGGCCACGCTGGGGGCGCCGACCTGGGCCCGGCGCCGCAGCGCTTCGCCGGCCTGCGGCGCGTCGTCCAGCACCAGCGCAGCGAAGCTGCGGCAGGGGCGGGCGAGCCGCTCGGCCAGCGCCGCGACCAGGAAGTCGCCGCAACCGGCGGCGACCAGCGGCGCCGCGGCCGGCAGCGCGGCGGCGGCGATCACGCGTTCGAGCTGACCCTGGAGCTCGTCGAGCTGCTTGCTGCGCCAGGCCTGCGCGAAGGCGAGCCAGTCGGTCTCGTGCGCGTCGCGCGCATCGAGGCCGATCATCCGGGCCAGGCGCTGGCGCGTCGCGGCAGCCCCCTTGTCGCTGCCGTCGGCGGCCGGATGCAGATCGTGCGCCGGGTCGAGTTCGCCAGTGAGCCGGTAGACGTCGGCGGTGGTCGCGAAGAACTCGTTCATCACGTTCGACACACGGCCGCGGAACGCGACGCGCGGCGCGATCGCACACAGCGGCGTGCGCACCACGCCCTGGTAGACGAGTTCGCCGCCGACCAGGCGCTCCGCGTCGCTGCGGCCTCGCGCGCCCACCTCGCCGCCGCGCAGCGGGATCAGGTCGGCGGTGGTGCTGCCGATGTCGACCAGCACGCCGTCGCCGACGGCCTGCGCCGCCAGCGCGGCCGTGGCCCGCCAGTTGGCCGACGCGATGTCCTGCCACCGCGCCGCCACGTCCGGCGCGGCGCACCAGCCGCGCTCGCCGGCGTAGAACCACAGCGGCCCGTGGAGCGCCGCGCCCAGCAGGCCGGCCAGTGCGTGAACGCCGGCCTCGCGGTGCTCGAACAGGTCGACCATCTCGCCGGTCATCGTGACCGCATGCGCCGCGCCGGCCGCGCCAGGCCAGCGTGCCTGCGCCGCGGCGAGCACCGCTTCCAGGCGGTCCAGCCCCTGCCACAGCGGGCACGCCCATTGCGCCACGTCGCGCAGCACGCCGCGCTCGACCAGGCTGGCCTTGACGTGCGCGCCGCCGACGTCCCAGCCGAGCACCCACTCAGGCGGCGGCATCGGCCGGCTCCTCGTGCAGCGCCAGGATCTCGGCCGCCAGCGTGCGCCCGAGTGCGGCCGACAGGCCGACGAAGGCGCAGGTCAGGCGCGGGTTGACCTCGATCACCACCGGCCCGCGCCGCGGATGCCAGACGAGATCGATGCCGACGAAGCCGCGCAGCCCGGGCATCGCATGCGCCACGGCCTGCGCGATGCGGGCCAGCGCCGGCGCGCGCCCGTCGTCGAGGGTGATCTGGTTGATCGCCACGCCCGCATCGTGCAGCTGCCCGTCGGCGGCGATGTCGATGTGCTGGCGGTTGATGCTGAGCAGCTCCGCCTCGCCACCCTGGCACAGCAGCGACAGGCTCAGCGGCTCGCCGTCGACCCAGGGCTCCACCGTGGCCGACGCGCCGCTCGCGCGGCGCCGCCACAAGTCGGCCTGTGCCGCCGCGCGCTGCGCATGGCGTCGCGTGTCCAGCGTGCCGGCGCCATCGTCCGGCTTGACGACCCAGTGTGTCGCGCCCTCGCCGAAATCCAATGGCGTCGGGACGCGCTGCGCGGCGAGGTGCGCAAGCGTGGCCCGCTTGCCGGCGCACAGGCGGATCGTGGCCCGGTCGCAGCCGATCCAGCGCGCGGGCGGCACCGCTTCGGCCAGCTGCAGCAGCAGGCCATCGCTCTCGGGCGCGACGACCCAGATGCGTTCATGCGCCGCCCCCTCGCGCTGCACGAAGGCCGCCGGCGTTTCGCCGGGCCGCGGGCACACCGCCGCCCCCTGCTGGGCGGGCAGCGCTTCGACCCCGGCGCCGCAGGCGTAGCGCAGGTCCAGGCCGGGCAGTGCGGCCAGCTCGGCCACCAGCGCCGCCCGCATCGCCCGGCCCGCGCGCAGCAGCTCGGCATGGCCGGCGTCATCGCCCGGCGCCGCGCCCCGGCCGCCGCCGCTGAGATACTCGTAGACGAAGAGAGTCGGGTTCATCCTATGCACATCATTCCGGTCATCGACCTGCTGGGCGGCCAGGTAGTCCGCGCGGTGCGCGGCGATCGGCAGCACTACCGGCCGATCGAGTCGGCCCTGTGCCACAGCGCCGATCCGCTGACCGTGGCCAGTCGTCTATGCGAACACTGTGCCATCGATACGCTGTATGTCGCCGACCTGGATGCACTGCAGGGCCGCGCCCCGCAGGTCGACACGGTCGCGGCGCTGCTGGAGGCACGGCCGGCGCTGCAGCTCTGGCTCGATGCCGGCTTCGGCGGGCACGCCGACGCCGAGAGGCTGCTGTCCCGACTGGGCCCGTCGGCGACGCGGGTCACGCCGGTGTTCGGCAGCGAATCGCTGCGCGCGCGCGACGAACTCGCGCGCTGCTTCGAGCCGCCCTCGCGCGCCCTGCTCTCGCTGGACCAGCGCCACGGCATGCCGCTCGACCCGGCCGGCGTGTGGGACGCGCCGGCGCTGTGGCCGCAGCGCCTGATCGTGATGACGCTGTCGCGCGTCGGCAGCGGCGGCGGGCCGGACCTCGACACGCTGGCCGCGGTGCGCACCCGCGCGCCGCAGGCCTTGCTGATCGGCGCGGGCGGCGTGCGCGACGACGGCGACCTGGCGGCAGCGGAGGCCGCCGGTGCGCAGGCCTGGCTGATCGCCTCGGCCCTGCACGACGGCGGCCTGCCGGCCCGCACGCGCGCGACAGCGCACCGGCACACACTGTGACGATCGTGGCAGTCCCGGCCACACTGTGTCGCAGGCTTGCCCCGGCGGTGCCGCGATGGTGCAAGGCCCCGAGCCGTGGCACATGCTTTGCGTGAAAGCACGGCAATGACTTCACCCGCGACCGCACCCCCCACCCGCCCCTGGACCAGTCCGTTTTGCGCGCTGCTGAACGACGATCTGCAGCTCGCGCAGCAAGGCCTGCAGTTCACGCTGTCCGGCACGGTCTGCGAGCGCGCGCAGCGCGCACTGCGGCACTTCAGCGCCGAGCCCTCGACGGCCACGCCACGCATTGCCGGTCAGGCCACCTCGCTCGACGACGCCATCGAGCGCGCCGCGCAGTGGCTGAGCGCCAGCCGCCAGCCGCTGTTCGGTGGGCTCGCGACCGATGTCGCCGGTGCACGGGCGCTCTACCCGCTGGCGTGCGCGACCGGCGCGATCTGCGACGCGGCTGCCGGCGCCGTGCAGTTGCACGGGCTGCGCGCGCTGCAGGACCGCGGCGCGTTCGTGACCACGCTGGCCGAGGTGCGCAACCGCGCCGACCTGATCGTCTGCATCGGCGAGGCGCCGCGCCAGGGCTTCCCGAACCTGTGGCGGCGCTGCGGCATCGGCGAGCCGCTGGTGGCGCTGCGCGAGATCGTCTTCCTGGGCGGCGCGCTCGACGCATCGCTCGACGCCTTGCCCGGCGTGACGCAGCGCCGCGTGGCCCTGCCCGGCGATCTGTTCGATGCGGTGGCGCAGCTGTCGGCGCTGGTGGCCGGGCGCCGCGTGCCGGACGCCGCGCCGGCGCTGGCGGCCCTGGCCGGGCAGCTGCGCGCGGCCCGCTATGCCGTCATCGTGTGGGAAGCGGCGCAACTGCCCGAGCACGGCGCGCTGATTGCCGAAGCGCTGAACCAGCTGGTCGGCACGCTGAACCGCAGCACCCGCGCCGCGCTGCTGCCGCTGGTCGGCAACGACGGGCTGCTGACGGTGAACCAGGTGTTCAGCTGGCTGTCCGGCCTGCCGCTGCGCAGCCGGGCCGGGCCGCTCGGCCTCGAGCACGAGCCGCTGCGCTTCGACGCGCGCCGGCTGCTGGCCGACGGCAGCGTCGACGCGCTGCTGTGGATTTCTTCCTTCGGCCCGGAGCCGGCACCGCCCGCCACCACGCTGCCGACCGTCGTGCTCGGCCATCCGGCGCTGCAGGCGGCCGTCGCGGCCGACGCGGTGTTCATTCCGGTCTCGACGCCGGGCATGGGCTCTGCCGGCCACCTGTTCCGCGTCGACGGTGTCGTGGCCCTGCCGCTCGATGCCGTCTACGACGACGGCCTGCCGACCGTCGCGCAGGTGCTGACGCGCATCGCCGCGCGCGTCGTCGCGCGCAAGCAAGGGGAAGGCGCATGAGCCACGCCCGCCCGCCCGAAGGGGCTCGCACCGCAGTGCGCAGCACGAAGGGACTCCCATGAGCAGCGTGCGACTGCGCGGCGGCCGCGTGATCGACCCCGCGAACGGCATCGACGCGGTGCGCGACATCGGCCTGCGCGATGGCCGCATCGTCGAGCTGCATCCGCAGGAGCCGGTGGCCGAGGACATCGATGCCGGCGGCTGCGTCGTGATGGCCGGCGGCATCGACATGCACACACACATCGGCGGCGGCAAGGTCAACCTCGCGCGCATGCTGCTGCCCGAGGACCACCGCCTGAACCGCGAGCCGATCGCGCTGCCGACCAACCCGCTGGAGCTGGCCTCCTGCGGCCACTGCGCGCCCGGCACGCTGGCGACCGGCTACCGCTATGCCGAGATGGGCTACACGGCGGCCTTCGAGCCGGCCATGCTGCACGCCAACGCGCGCCATGCGCACATGGAGATGGGCGACACGCCGATCCTCGACCACGGCGCCTACGTGATGCTCGGCAACGACGAGCTGTTCCTGCAGATGCTGGCCGAGGGCCGCGACTTCCAGCAGATCCGCGACTACGCCGGCTGGACCATCAACGCCGCCAAGGCGATGGGCGTGAAGGTGGTCAACCCGGGCGGCATCTCGGCCTTCAAGTTCAACCAGCGCAAGCTCGACGTCGACGAGGAACATGTGCACTGGCACGTGACACCGCGACGCATCGTGCACACGCTCGCCAGGGCGTTGCAGGAGCTGGGCGTGCCGCACCCGCTGCACATCCACGGCAGCAACCTCGGCGTGGCCGGCAACATCGAGTCGACGCTGGCCACCATCGACGCCCTGGAAGGCCTGCCCGCCCACCTGACGCACATCCAGTTCCACGCCTACGGCACCGAGGGCCCGAAGAAGTTCTCGTCGGCCGCGCAGCAGCTGGCCGATGCGGTGAACGCCCACCCGAACATCAGCATCGACGTCGGCCAGATCATGTTCGGCCAGACCGTCACCGCCTCGGGCGACACCATGCGCCAGCATGCGAACGCCGACCTCGCGAACCCGCGCAAGTGGATCGGCGCCGACATCGAGTGCGATGCCGGCTGTGGCGTGGTGCCCTTCAAGTACCGCGAGCAGAGCTTCGTGAATGCGCTGCAGTGGGCGATCGGGCTGGAGATCTTCCTGCTGGCGAAGGACCCGTGGCGCGTGGTGCTGACCACCGACCATCCGAACGGCGGGCCGTTCACCAGCTACCCGCACCTGATCCGCTTGCTGATGGACAAGTCCTTCCGCGACGAGCAGCTCGCGAAGCTGCACCCGGATGTCGTGGCGCAGTCGGCCCTCGGCTCGATCACGCGCGAGCTGTCACTGAACGAGATCGCGATCATGACCCGCGCCGGCCCGGCGAAGCTGCTGGGCCTGAAGGACCGCGGCCAGCTCGCCGTGGGCGCCGCGGCCGACGTCGCGGTCTACCGCGAGCACGCGAACCGCGAGACGATGTTCACCGCCCCCGAGCATGTGTTCAAGGACGGCTTGCGCGTCGCGCGCGCCGGCGTCATCACCGCCACGCCGACCGGCGGCACGCATTTCATCGAACCGGCCTTCGACCCCGGCATCGAGAAACTGCTGGCGCCCTATGCGCACAAGCACCTGAGCGTGAGCCACCGCAACGCCGTCATCGGCCACGACGAGCTGTGCCGCTGCAGCAACGGCGGGCGCCTGCTGCCGACGGCCTGCTTCACGACGACTGCGAACTGACGCGATGGAACTCAACGGCATCGTCATCGACGACAGCTTCGCCGAAGCCTTCCCGATGAAGGCGACGCGGCTCGTCATCACCGCCCACGACCTCACCTGGGCCCGCCACGCGGCGGTGGCCACCACCGGCTTCGCCACCTCCGTGATCGCCTGCGGCTGCGAGGCCGGCATCGAGCGCGAACTCGCACCCGACGAGACGCCCGACGGGCGGCCCGGCATTTCGATCCTGATCTTCTCGATGAGCGGCCGCGAACTGGCCAAGCAGGTCGAGAAGCGCGTCGGCCAGTGCGTGCTGACCTGCCCGACCACGGCGGTCTATGCCGGCCTGCATGAGGGCGACCCGATCGCACTCGGCAAGAACCTGCGCTTCTTCGGCGACGGCTGGCAGACCAGCAAGATGATCCGCGTTGGCGACACTCCCCAGCGCCACTGGCGCATTCCGGTGATGGACGGCGAATTCGTCGCCCAGGAGACGACCTGGGTCACGACCCAGGCGGTCGGTGGCGGCAACCTGCTGCTGCTGGCGACCGATACCGCGGCGGCGCTGGCCGCCGCCGAAGCCGCGGTGGCGGCGATGAAGGCCTTGCCCAATGTCATCATGCCCTTTCCCGGCGGCGTGGTGCGCTCGGGCTCCAAGGTCGGCAGCAAGTACCCCGCGCTCGGCGCGTCGACCAACGACGCCTACTGCCCGAGCCTGCGCGAACTGGCCGCCCACAGCGAGCTCGGCCCCGACATCGGCAGCGTGATGGAGATCGTGATCGATGGCCTGACCGACGCCGATGTGGCGGCCGCGATGCGCGCCGGCCTGAAGGCCGTGATCGACCTGGGGGCGACTTCCGGGCTCAAGCGCATCGGCGCCGGCAACTACGGCGGCAAGCTCGGACCCTTCCTCTACCACTTGCACAAGCTGGTGCCGGGCGCCGGGGAGACCGCAGCATGAGCGGCTGGAAGTTCACGCTGAAGCAGGCGCCGCCGCTGCGCGTCGACCTGCGCGCGCTGTCGCCTGCGGCGCTGGCCGACCTGTCCGCCAGCGCCGTCGCGAAGCTCGGCGCCTGGCATGGCAACGAGTCCGTCGCGCTGGGCGAGCTGTTCACGATCGCCGCGCATGCCGACGGCGAACTGCTGTTCGAAGGCGATCTGGCGAAGTTCGACCGCATCGGCTGGCAACTCGCCGGCGGCCGCATCCGCGTGGACGGATCGGTGGGCGACTACCTCGGCGCGGGCATGAGCGGCGGCGAGGTCGTCGCGAGCGGTCATGCCGGCTTGCTGGCGGCCTGCGAGATGTCGGGCGGGCGGCTGGAGATCGGCGGCAATGCGGGCGACTACGCCGCGAGCGCGCTGCCGGGCAGCATGGACGGCATGCGCGGCGGCACGCTGGTCGTGCGCGGCAGCGCGGGCGCACGCTTCGGCGACCGCATGCGGCGCGGCAGCGCACTGGTGTTCGGCGATGCCGGCGACTTCCTGGCGTCGCGCATGGTGGCCGGCACGATCGCGGTGGCCGGGCGCATCGGTGCGCACGCCGGCTACGGCATGCGCCGCGGCAGCGTGGTCTGCGCCGGCGCGGCGCCCGCGATCGGGCCGACCTTCGTGCCCAACGGCACGAACATCGACGTGTTCTGGCAACTGCTCGCGCGCGACCTGGCGCGCCACGGCGGCGCTTTCGCGGCGCTGCCGCAGCGGCCGGTGCGGCGCCACCTCGGCGATCTCGCGGCCAGCGGCAAGGGCGAACTGCTGCTGTGCGGCTGAGCGCGCGGCGTCCCCCTGCGGCGCCGGCCGGCTAAGCTCTCGACCGGAGCCCCCGCGCGGTGCCGGCCGTTCCCGTTTTCATCCACCCACTCGACACCCTGCCATGAGCAAGACCTACACCTTCCACGCCGGCGAAGCCACCGTGCTGGCCGCCGACGGCCAGTTCACCGACGCGATGCCGGAGATCCTGATCGGCTCCACGTCCGGCCCGGTCGGCGCCGCCTTCGCGAACATGATGGCGCAGAGCAAGGGCCACACCGCGATGTTCGCGATCCGCGCCTGCAACCAGATGGTCCGCCCGGCAACGATCACGGTGCCGAAGGTCACGCTGAAGGACAGCGCCAACATCGACCTGTTCGGCGGCGTGGTGCAAGCCGCCACCGCCGACGCGGTGATCGACTGCGTGATCGAGGGCATCATCCCGAAGGACGTGGCCGACGAGCTGTGCATCATCAGCCTGGTGTGGATCGACCCGCGCTGCGCGAAGGACCCGAAGCTCGACAAGAAGGACATGTACCGCACCAACTACGAGGCCACCAAGCTGGCGATCCGGCGCGCGCTGAACAACGAGCCGTCGATCGACGAGCTGATCGCGAACCGGCACACGATCAAGCACGACATGGACGATTGGTCGTAACGCTCACCCCCGTTGAGAAATGACGACCACCCCCGTTGCGGCTGCGCCGCTCCCCCTCGAGGGGGGCAAGCCCGGACACACAAGCTCCAGTGGAGCTTGTGTGCCTGGCGAGCGGCCGAGCCACTGGCTCGGCGCGGCCTGCAAGGCACGCTGGCGGGCCGGCGGAGCCGGACCCGCGGCGTCCGCGCGGTGGGGCTGCGCTTGGCCCAGGTCGGCGCGCTGCGGCATCGGTGATGGATGGTTCGTAGGGCAGACTGCGTGCCGATGAGCGACGACGTTGCCGCCTTTGCCCTGCTCGACGACCGCGCGGCGACGGGCGAGCGGCCGAGCAGCCGGCTCTACACGGGCCATGTGCGCACGCACCGCTGCGACGATCCGGCCGCGCTCGACGCGGTGTGGCGCGCGGTCGAGGCCGACCAGCGCGCGGGCCTGCACGCGGTGCTGCTGGCCGACTACGAATGGGGCGCCAAGCTGCTGCAGGCCGGCCGCCGCGCCGGCGACGAGCGCGCCGCGCTGCGCGTGCTGCTGTTCCGGGAACTGCAGCATCTGTCGGCCGATGAGGCGACCGGCTGGCTCGCCACGGTGGAGGGTTCGGCGGAGCCGGGCCCGGCGGGTTCGCTGGACGTGCAGGCCAGCGTGGACCGAGAGGCCTTTCACGCCGCGATCGCCCGCATCCACGAGGCCATCCGTGCCGGCGAGACCTACCAGGTCAACTACACCTACCGGCTGGACTTCCAGGCCCACGGCGCGCCGGTCGCGCTGTACCGGCGGCTGCGTGCGCGCCAGCCGGTGCCCTACGGCGCCTTCATCGCGCTGCCCGCCGACGAGGCGCAGGCCACCGGCGTCACCCACGTGCTGTCGTGCTCGCCCGAGCTCTTCGTGCGGCACGCACAAGGGCAGCTGACGGCCAAGCCGATGAAGGGCACCGCGCCGCGCCGCGCCGTGCTCGAAGGCGACAGCGAGACCGCGCGGCTGCTGAGCCTGGACACCAAGAACCGGGCCGAGAACCTGATGATCGTCGACCTGCTGCGCAACGACCTCGGCCGCATCGCATGCACCGGCTCGGTCCAGGTCCCGGAGCTGTTCGAGGTCGAGTCGCACGCCACCGTGTTCCAGATGACGTCGACGGTGCGGGCCGAGCTGGCACCGGGCACGGACCTGCCCGCGGTGCTGCGCGCGGTGTTTCCCTGCGGCTCGATCACCGGCGCGCCCAAGCACCACACGATGGAGTTGATCGCCGGGCTCGAGAGCACGCCGCGCGGGCTGTACTGCGGCGCGATCGGCTGGGTGGACGCCGGCCCCGAGGCGCCGGGCACCGCATGCGGCGACTTCTGCCTGTCGGTGGTGATCCGCACGCTCACGCTCGGCCCCGACCGTGACGGCCTGCGCGCCGGCCGGCTCGGCATCGGCGCCGGCATCGTGCTCGACAGCGAGGCCGAGGACGAGTACCTGGAGTGCCAGCTGAAGGGCCGCTTTCTCACCGGTCTCGATCCGGGCTTCTCGATCTTCGAGACCCTGCACGCGACGCGCGAACAGGGCGTGCGCCATCTGGACCGCCACCTTGCGCGCATGCAGCGCAGCGCCATGGTGCTGGGCTTCCGCTGGGACGAGATCGAGCTGCGCGACGCGCTGCAGGACCAGGTCGGGCGGCTGCCGGCCGGGGCACCGAGCCGGATGCGCCTGGCACTCGACCGCGCCGGGCGCTTCGAGCTCACCGGCGCGCCGCTGATCGAGCTGCCACCCGGCCCGGTGGCGCTGCGCCTGGCGCCCGAACCGCTGCCCGAGCCGCGGCCACTGGCCGGGCACAAAACCACGCTGCGCGCAGCCTACGATGCCGGCGTGCGGGCCGCCGAAGCGGTCGGCGCCTTCGACAGCCTGTTCTTCACGGCCGACGGCCGGCTCGTCGAGGGTGGCCGCACGAACGTGTTCCTGCAACTCGATGGGCATTGGTGGACACCGCCGCTCACCGACGGCGCGCTGCCCGGCGTGATGCGCGGCGTGATGCTCGAAGACCCGGCCTGGGCCGCCGCCGAGCGCACGCTGACGCGCACCGACCTGGCACGCGCCGAAGCCATCGTCGTGTGCAATGCGCTGCGCGGCGCGCTGCCCGCCCGGCTGTCGTGAAGCTCGCCCTGTTCGACCTCGACCACACGCTGCTGCCCTACGACAGCGGCATGGCATGGATCCGCTTCCTCGTCGCTCGGGGTGTTTTCGAGCCGGCGCTGGAGACCGATTACCTCGCGCACTGCCAGCGCTACGTCGACGGGGAACTCGATGTCGCGGCGCTGCACCGCTCGATGGTGGCGCCGCTCGGGCGCCTGACCCGTGCCGAGCTGTCGCACTGGCTCGACGAGTTCGAGACCGAGGTGTCGACGCGGCTGCCCCATGCCGCTCGTATGCTGGTGGCGCGGCATCTCGGGGCCGGCGACCTGTGCTGCATCGTCACGGCCACGTCACGCCTCGTCGCCGAGCGTTTCGCGCGGGCCTTGCGCATCGAGCATGTGCTCGCCACGGAATCGGCCATCGACCTGCGCGGCGTGCCGACCGGCGAGATCGTCGGCCCCCCCTGCCACGGCGAGCACAAACTGGACAAGGTGCGAACCTGGCTCCTCAGCCACGGCCGGCCGCTCGACCGGCTCGAGCGCAGCTGGTTCTACAGCGATTCGGCGAGCGATCTGCCGCTGCTGCGCGCGGTCAGCGACCCGGTCGCGGTGCGCCCCGACGCCAGGCTGCAGGCGATCGCGCAGCACGAGGCCTGGCCGATCGAGATGCTGGGCAGCTGAGGCCGGCCGCCTGCGGGTACCGCGCGTTGCTGGCGAAGCCGCCGCCGGGCGAACTCATTCGCGTTCGATGACCGCGAATGCCTGAATTTCTACGTGGGTTGTGACAACGCTCACTTCGCTGAGCGAAGTGAGCCGTTGCCGCAACCATTCGGGCGCCGACCCGGCGCCGCTCGCGCTGCGCGCGAGCTCATTCGCGTTCGATGACCGCGAATGCCGAGTGGTTGTGAATGCTCTCGAAGTTCTCGACTTCGACGCGGTAGCGGCCGACGCGGCTGTCGGCGTTGAGCCGCAGCGCCACGTCGCGCACCAGATCCTCGACGAACTTCGGGTTCTCGTAGGCCCGCTCGGTGATCCACTTCTCGTCGGGGCGCTTCAGCAGGCCCCAGATCTCGCTCGACGCCGACTCTTCGGCAAAACGCACCAGCGCATCGAAGCCGAGTTCACCCGCCGAGTCGACGACGGGCCGCTCCCGAGTCGACTCGCCCCCCCGGGGGGGCGGCGGACGCTGGCGGTCGCCTGGGGGCTCCATCAGTTCGGCTCGGATCGTCACGTGCGAGCGCTGGTTGTGCGCACCGTAGTCGGAAATCTCCTTCGAGCACGGGCACAGGCTCTTGACCGGCACCACCACCTCGCACCACACCGTGCTGACGCCGGCGCGGCGCTCGGCGAGCCAGGCGCCCTGGTAGTCGAGCAGGCTGGACACGCCCGACACCGGCGCCTGCTTGCGGATGAAGAACGGGAAGCGCGCCTCGATGCGGCCTTCGACCGCATGCAGCTTGTCGAGCATCAGCACCAGTTCGTCGCGCAGCGCGGCGGCATCGAGCGGCTTGCCCGAAGCGCTCAGCGCATCGAGCCAGGCCACGAAGCGCGACATGTGCGTGCCCTTCTGCTCCGCCGGCAGCGCGACATCCAGACTCCAGCTCGCCACGGTGGACGAGGCGTGCTCGCCGATGCGCACGGTCAGCGGATAGCGCACCTCCTTCACGCCGACGCGCTGGATTGCCAGATGGCGCTCGTCGCGCTCGCTCTGCGTGTCGGGGATGTGCGTCAGGCCGAAGGCGGAAAGATGGGTCATGTCGTTCATGGGCGTCGCGCCGGCCGTTTGCAGCGGTCTTCGGCGTTGAATTCGTTCGCAAGCATGACAGTTTGTATCAGACGGCGCCGTTCCCGGGGGCGACAAGGGCCTTGTCGCCTTCGTCGCGGCAACAACCGTCAGCCGTTGATCGCCGGCCTCACCAGTTCGAGTTTCGCGCCGAAACGCTTCAGGATGCTCTGCTCGATGCCGGTGGCGTCCAGGCCCAGCCCGGCCAGCAGCTTGGCCGGGTCGCCATGCTCGACGAACTCGTCCGGCAGGCCCAGCGTGAGCACCGGCACGTTCACGCCGGCGGCCTGCAGGGTTTCGAGCACCGCGCTGCCGGCACCGCCCTGCAGGCAGCCCTCTTCGACCGTGACCAGCGCCTCGTGGCTGCGCGCCAGCCTCAGCAGCAGTTCGGTGTCCAGCGGCTTGATGAACCGCATGTTGGCCACCGTCGCGTCGAGCTTCTCGGCCGCCGCCAGCGCCGGGTGCAGCAGCGTGCCGAAAGCCAGGATCGCGATGCGCCGGCCGCTGCCACGCGCTTCGCGCCGCAGCTCGCCCCGGCCCCAGGGCAGCGCCTTCAGCTCGGGCTGGACCGCCGCGCCGACGCCGGCGCCTCGCGGATAGCGCACGGCCACCGGGTGGTTCTGCTCGAAGGCGCTGGTCAGCGCCTGGCGGCACTCGTTCTCGTCGGCCGGTGCGATCAGGCTCAGGTTGGGAATGCAGCGGATGTAGGCGATGTCGTAGGCGCCGGCATGCGTCGCACCGTCGGCACCGACGATGCCGGCGCGGTCGAGCGCGAACACCACCGGCAGGTTCTGGATCGCCACGTCGTGGATCAGCTGGTCGTAGCCGCGCTGCAGGAAGGTCGAGTAGATCGCCACGACCGGCTTCAGGCCCTCGCAGGCGAGGCCGGCGGCGAAGGTCACCGCATGCTGCTCGGCGATGCCGACGTCGAAATAGCGGCCCGGGAAGCGCTGCTCGAACTCCACCAGCCCGGAGCCCTCGCGCATAGCCGGCGTGATGCCGATCAGGCGCTCGTCCTTCGCCGCCATGTCGCACAGCCACTGGCCGAACACCTGGGTGAAGGTGGGTTTGCCGGGCACGGCCTTCTTCAGGCCCTCGGCAGGATTGAACTTGCCCGGACCGTGGTAGGCCACCGGATCGGCCTCGGCCAGCTTGTAGCCATAGCCCTTCTTCGTGACCACGTGCAGGAACTGCGGCCCCTTGCGGTCGCGCAGGTTCTCGAGCGTGGGAATCAGCGAGTCGAGGTCGTGGCCGTCGATCGGGCCGACATAGGTGAAACCGAACTCCTCGAAGATCGTGCTGGGCACGATCATGCCCTTGGCATGCTCTTCGAAGCGGCGCGCCAGCTCGAGCAGCGGCGGTGCGTTCTTCAGCACGTTCTTCGCGCCTTGACGGGCGGCGCTGTAGAAGCGGCCGGACATCAGGCGCGCGAAGTATCGGTTCAGCGCCCCGACCGGCGGCGAGATCGACATGTCGTTGTCGTTCAGCACCACCAGCATGTTGGCACCGGACACGCCGGCGTTGTTGAGCGCCTCGAAGGCCATGCCGGCGGTCATCGCGCCGTCGCCGATGATCGCGACCGAGCGACGGTCCTCGCCCTTGAGCTTGGCGGCCAGCGCCATGCCGAGCGCGGCGGAGATCGAGGTCGACGAGTGCGCCGTGCCGAAGGTGTCGTACTCGCTCTCGTCGCGCCGCGGGAAACCGCTGATGCCGCCGAGCTGGCGCAGGCCGGCCATGCGGTCGCGCCGGCCGGTGAGTATCTTGTGCGGATAGGTCTGGTGGCCCACGTCCCACACCAGGCGGTCCTGCGGCGTGTTGAACACGTGGTGCAGCGCGACCGTCAGCTCGACCGTGCCGAGGTTGCTCGACAGGTGCCCGCCCGTTTGCGACACGCTCGTCAGCACATGGTCGCGCAGCTCCTGTGCCAGCTGCTTGAGCTCGGAGCGCGACAGGCCGCGCAGGTCGGCCGGTTGGTCGATGGTGGACAGCAGGGGATAGGACTTCATGGGCAATTCAACAATCGCGCTCGACCACCTTGTCGGCGAGAACGCTCAGCCAGGCCGCGTTGGGCAGGCCGCTGCGGGCCAGCGCGGCCTGCGCCTGCGCGCGCAGCGCCTCGGCGCGGCGTTGCGCAGCGCCCAGCCCGAGCACGGTGACGTAGGTGGGCTTGTTCTGGTCGGCATCCTTGCCCGCGGTCTTGCCGAGCGTGTAGGACGCCTGGGTCACGTCGAGGATGTCGTCGACGACCTGGAAGGCCAGCCCGAGCGCCGCGCCGTACTCGGCGAGCGCCTGTTTCGCCGGTCCGCTCGCCTCGCCGCAGGCCGCGCCCATCATGACACTGGCCTGCAGCAGCGCACCGGTCTTGCGGCGGTGCATGTCGCACAGCGCCTGTTCGTCGAGCGGCCGCCCGACGCTGGCGAGGTCGATCGCCTGCCCGCCGGCCATGCCGTCCTGGCCGGCCGCGCGGGCCAGCAAGCCGCACAGACGGGCCTGCAGCGCCAGCGGCACGCTCTCGTCCTCGGGCGTCAGCACCTCGAAGGCCAGCGCCTGCATCGCGTCGCCCGCCAGCATGGCCCGCGCCTGGCCGAACTGCACATGCACCGTCGGCTTGCCCCGCCGCAGCACGTCGTCATCCATGCAGGGCATGTCATCGTGGATCAGCGAATAAGCGTGGATCAGTTCGACCGCGCAGGCCGCACGCAGCGCGGCCTCGCTGCCGGTCGCGCCCACGGCCTCGGCAGCCGACAGCACCAGCAGCGGGCGCAGGCGCTTGCCGCCGTCGAGCACGCCGTAGCGCATCGCATCGCCCAGGCCTGCCGGTGCGAGCGCCGGCACCCAGCGCTCCAAGGCCGACTCGACCGCTGCGAGCCGCTCGCGCGACCAGTTGTCGAATTCATCGCGTTTCATGCCGCTGCCCACGGCTTGAGCTCACCGGCCTCGAGCACCTGCACCTGCTGCTCGACGGCTTCGAGCCGACCGCGGCAATAGGTCAGCAGCGCCGCGCCGCGGCGGTAGCTGTCGAGCAGGCGGTCGAGCGGCAACTGGCCCGCTTCCATCGCCGCGACCAGTTGTTCAAGCTCCGCCAGCGCCGCTTCGTAGCTGGCGGGTTCGGCGGCAGGAATCGAAGGGCTGGGCCCGCTGGCGGGTGCTTGCTTGGCCATGAGATCGCGTCAAAACCCAATTGTAGTCAGCCGGGCGTCAAGCGATGCCGGGGAGCGTGAGCATTTGTGCGACACCGCAAAAGCCCTTAGGGATTGCTGCCGTCGACCGGTGCGGGACCCGGCGCTCGGAGGACGGACCGATAGAATCCGCGGTTCCCCCCTGCAGCATGCAGGTGCCCCTGCCGTCGCCGTGACGGCGTGGCGCCCTCGCCGTCACCGACGGCCGGCACCGGATATCGGAGACCCTTCGGATCATGTCCGACTTGAGCATCACCCTTGACGTCCTCGGGCGCAGCCGCGCGCAGCTGCCCGTGTCGAGCTATTTCGACGAGGATCTGTACCGACGCGAGGAGGAGCTCATCATCCGACCTGGTCCGCGTTACCTCGGGCATGCGCTCGCGGTGCCCGAGGTCGGCGACCACCATGCGCTGCCGCAGGAGGGCGAAGGGCGAGCGCTGGTGCGCACCCCCCGGGGCATCGAGCTGGTCTCGAACGTCTGCCGGCACCGCCAGGCGGTGATGCTGCGCGGACGCGGCAACACGAAGAACCACATCGTCTGCCCGCTGCACCGCTGGACCTACGACCTGTCGGGCCAGCTGGTCGGCGCCCCCCACTTCCCCGACGACCCTTGCCTGCACCTGAACAACTACCCGGTGCAGCAGTGGAACGGCCTGCTGTTCGAAGCCGGAGCGCCGCCCGACGCGAACAGCCGCCAGCACACCCGTCGCGATGTCCACGCCGACCTGGCAGGCCTCACGCTGCCGCCGGAGTTCGACTTCTCCGGCTACGTGTTCGACCGCGTGTACCTGCACGAATGCGACTACAACTGGAAGACCTTCATCGAGGTCTACCTCGAGGACTACCACGTCGGCCCCTTCCATCCGGGCCTGGGCAATTTCGTCACCTGCGACGATCTGCGCTGGCAGATGGGCCCCGAGCACTCGCTGCAGACCGTGGGCGTCGCCAGGCACGCCGGCGAGGCGCTCGGCAAGCCCGGCTCCGACGTCTACCGCCGCTGGCACGAGGCGCTGCTGAACTACCGCCGCGACGCGCACGACAGCCTGCCGCCGAAGCACGGCGCGATCTGGCTGACCTACCACCCGACCGTGATGCTGGAGTGGTACCCGCACGTTCTGGTCGTCTCGACCCTGTACCCGCAGGGGCCGCGCAGGACGCTCAACGTGGTCGAGTTCTTCTACCCGGAAGAGATCGCCTCGTTCGAGCGCGAATTCGTCGAAGCCCAGCAGGCGGCCTACATGGAGACCTGTGTCGAGGACGACGAGATCGCGCTGCGCATGGACGCGGGCCGCGAGGCGCTGTGGCGGCGCGGCGACGACGAGTTCGGCCCCTACCAGAGCCCGATGGAAGACGGCATGCAGCACTTCCACGAGTGGTACCGGCGGCGCGGCGCGCTGCCGCGCTGAACGGCAAGCCGCTGCGAGGCCGCCCGACGGGCGGCTCCTCACGCCTCTCGCCCTCGAACGATGCCCGCGTCTTTGCTGATGATGCTCGCCACGCTGCTGTTCGCGGCGATGAGTGTGTGCGTCAAGTACGCGTCGGCGCACTACGCCACCGGCGAGATCGTGTTCTACCGCGGCCTGGTCGGCGCGCTGTCGATGGCGGCCCTGCTGCGCTGGCGCGGCGCCAGCGTGCGCACGCCGGTGCCGGCGATGCACTTCTGGCGCAGCGCCAGCGGCGTGGCGGCGCTGAGCCTGTGGTTCTACGCGATCGGCGGCCTGCCCCTCGCGACGGCGATGACGCTCAACTACATGTCCTCGGTGTGGATGGCGCTGTTCCTGATCGGCGGCGCGATCATGCTCGGGCGCGCGCGCACCGACGGCCGCCTGATCGCGACGGTGCTGGTCGGCTTCGTCGGCGTCGCACTGATCCTGCGGCCGACGATCGAGCGCGACCAGCTCTGGCACGGCCTGATGGGCCTGCTGTCGGGGCTGCTGTCGGCAATGGCCTACCTGCAGGTCACCGCGCTGGGCCGCGCCGGCGAGCCGGAGCCGCGCGTGGTGTTCTACTTTTCGGTCGGGGGCATGGCGGCCGGGCTGCTGACCGCGCTGGCCTGCGGCGGCTTCCACGCCCACACCGATGCGTTCGCGGCGGCGATGCTGCTGGCCGTCGGGCTGTTCGCCACCGCCGCCCAGTTGCTGATGACGCGCGCCTATGCGACCGGGCGAACGCTGGTCAACGCCAGCCTGCAATACCTCGGCATCGTCTACTCTTTCGCCTTCGGAGCGCTGCTGTTCGACGACCCGGTCACGCCGATGGCACTGGCCGGCATGCTGCTGGTGGTCGCTGCCGGCATCGCCGCGACACGGCTGCGCAACCACGCCGCGCCGCGCGACGCCGTCCAATCCACACTGGAGACTTGAACCACCCCCATTGCGCCTTCGACGCTCCCCCTCCAGGGGGGCAAGCCCGGACACACAAGCTCCAGTGGAGGTTGTGTGCCTGGCGAGCGGCCGAGCCACTGGCTCGGCGCGGCCTGCAAGGCACGCTGGCGGCCCGGCGGGGCCGGAGCCGCGGCGGCCGCGCGGCCTCAGACTGCGAATCAGGAGAACTGTGATGACCGATGTCCTTGCCCTGCCCTTGCCGCTGATCGAGGCGGCGGCCCTGCGTGAGCGGCTCGCCGCCGGCGCACCGACCGTCGTGATCGACACCTCGTTCGACCTGGCCGATCCCGCGGCCGGCGAACGCAGCTACCGCGAGGGTCATCTGCCCGGCGCGCACTACCTGCACCTCGATCGCGATCTGGCCGACCACGCCCCCGCTGCCGACGGGCGCTTTCGCGGCCGCCATCCGCTGCCCACGCGCGAGGCCTTCGCCGCGACGCTGTCGCGCCTCGGCATCGGTGCGGCGTCCCCGATCGTCGTGTGCGACCGGCAGGGCGGCATGTTCGCGGCCCGCGCATGGTGGATGCTGCGCTGGCTCGGGCACCGCGAGGTCGCCGTCCTCGATGGCGGCGTGCCGGCCTGGCTCGCCGGTGGCGGTGCGCTCGACGCCGCCATGCCCACCCCCTCGGCGGCGGCGCCTTACGTGCTGGGCGCAGCGCTGACCCCGACCCTGGACGCCGCCGCGCTGCAGGCCGCGCTCGGCCGTGTGCGCCTGATCGACGCGCGGGCGGCGGAGCGCTTCCGCGGCGATGTGGAGCCGCTCGATCCGGTGGCCGGGCACATTCCCGGCGCACTGAACCGGCCGTTCAAGGACAACCTCGACGCCCAGGGCCGTTTCCTGGCTCCCGAGGCGCTGCGCGCCGCCTTCGCACCGCTGCTCGCCGGCCGGCCCCCGGCCGAGGTGGTGCACCAGTGCGGCTCCGGCGTCACCGCCTGCCACAACCTGCTGGCGATGGAAGCGGCAGGCCTGGGCGGCTCGGCGCTCTACCCGGGCTCCTGGAGCGAGTGGTGCGCCGACCCGGCGCGGCCGGTGGCGCGCGGCTGATCAACAGGCCAGCGGCCCCCTCGGCCCCCGCGGGCTCGACGCGGCACTTGATCCTCGGCAATATGCGGTGCAGCCCGGTGGCGCAAGATGCACTCCCGAGCCCCCCACACCGCTCGCCTTGGAGTCCGCCATGTACCAACGCATCCTGGTTCCCACCGACGGCAGCGACGTCACTGCCAAGGCCATCGCGACCGCCGTCTCGCTGGCAAAGGCGCTGGGCTCGAAGGTCGAGGCGCTGAGCGTCAAGGAGCCCTTCCCCTACAGCGCGATCAGCGAAATCCAGCCGATCGCGCCGCAGGAGTATTTCGATGCGCAGGAACAGATCGCCCAGCGGCGGGTCCAGCAGGTGGCTGCGGCCTGCAAGGCCGCCGGCCTGGACTGCGAGACCTACACGCTGGAGGCCGTGCACCCTTACGAAGCGATCATCGAACATGCCGGCCAGCACGGCTGCGACCTGATCGTGATGGCTTCGCACGGCCGCCGCGGCATGAGTGCGCTGCTGCTCGGCAGCGAGACGCAGAAGCTGCTGACGCACACCGCGATCCCGGTGCTGGTGGTGCGCTGACGCGGGCCGCCCCACGCCGGCCGAGACCCTCCGGCCGGCGGGCTAGCCGGGTGCGCCGGTCAAAGCAGCAGTTGCGGCGCACCGTCGCGCTGGCGCACCACGCCGTCGGCGGTGAGCAGCGCGTCATCGACGGCCCAGCGCACGGCCATCGGGTAGAGCCGGTGCTCGCTGGCGAGCACGCGCGCAGCGAGCGTGTGCTCGGTGTCGCCGGACAGCACCGGGACCACCGCCTGCGCGACGATGGGCCCGTGGTCGAGTGCCGCCGTCACATAGTGCACCGTGGCGCCGGCCAGTTTGCAGCCGGCCTCGATCGCGCGGCGGTGGGTGTGCAGGCCCGGAAAGGCCGGCAACAGCGAGGGGTGGATGTTGAGCAGCCGCCCGGCATAGCGCTGCACGAAACCCGGCGTCAGGATGCGCATGAAGCCGGCCAGCACCACCAGGTCGGCCCCGTGCGCGTCGATGGCCTGCGCCAGCGCCGCGTCGAAACCCTCGCGATCGGCGTACGCGCGGTGCTCGACCACCGCGGTCGCGATGCCGCGCGCCGCCGCATAGGCCAGGCCGGCGGCGTCCGCGCGGTTGCTGATCACGGCAGCCACCCGGGCCGACCAGGCCTCGCGGGCGCAGGCCTCGACGAGGGCCTCCATGTTGGAGCCGCGGCCGGAGATGAGGATGACGATGCGTTTCACGGGCGGCAGTGTAGCGATCCGCTCCGGAGGCCCCACCTACAATTCTTCTCCTGCCCGCCCCCTTCCAGCCGCCAGCGCCGGCCCCAGCCCGAGTTCCCCCATGACCGAACGCGTCCTCACCGGCATCACGACCACCGGCACACCGCACCTCGGCAACTACGTCGGCGCCATCCGCCCGGCCATCGCCGCGAGCCGCGAGCCCGGCGTCGAGAGCTTCTTCTTCCTGGCCGACTACCACGCGCTGATCAAGTGCGACGAGCCCGACCGCATCGAGCGTTCCCGCCTCGAGATCGCCGCCACCTGGCTAGCCGCCGGCCTGGACACGCAGCGCGTCACCTTCTATCGCCAGAGCGACATCCCCGAGACGACCGAGCTCACCTGGCTGCTGACCTGCGTCACGGCCAAGGGCCAGATGAACCGCGCGCATGCCTACAAGGCAGCCACCGACGCCAATGCCGCGGCGTCGGAGGACACCGACGCCGGCATCACGATGGGCCTGTACTGCTACCCCATCCTGATGGCGGCCGACATCCTGCTGTTCAACGCCCACCGCGTGCCGGTCGGCCGCGACCAGGTGCAGCACATCGAAATGGCGCGCGACGTGGCACAGCGCTTCAACCACCTGTACGGCCAGGGGCGCGAGCTGTTCGTGCTGCCGCAGGCGGAGGTCGAGGAGGACGTGGCGACGCTGCCCGGGCTCGACGGCCGCAAGATGTCGAAGAGCTACGACAACACGATCCCGCTGTTCGAGGGCGGCGCCAGGGGCCTGAAGGAGGCCATCGCCCGCATCGTCACCGACTCACGGCTGCCCGGCGAGCCGAAGGACCCGGACGGCGCCCACCTCGTGACGATCCACGACGCCTTCGCGACGCCCGAGGCCCGCACCGCCTTCCGCGCCGAGCTGCGCGCCGGCCTGGGCTGGGGCGAGGCCAAGCAGCGCCTGGTGACGCTGGTCGAGGCCCACGTCGGCCCGATGCGCGAGCGCTATGCGCAGCTGATGGCGCACCCCGAAGCCATCGAGGCGGTGCTGCAGGAGGGCGCGCGCAAGGCCCGCGCGGTGGCCACGCCGCTGATCCGCGAACTGCGCCAGGCCGTCGGCCTGCGGGCGATGGTGGCGGTGAGTCGGCCCGAGCCGAAGAAGCCCCCTCGAACCCTCAATGAATCCTTGCCGGAGTTCAAGCAGTACCGCGAGGACGGACGCTTCTTCTTCAAGCTCACGACCGTCGGCGGCAAGGTCCTGCTGCAAAGTGCTGGCCTGCCCGATGGCCGCGAGGCCGGCGGCTGGGTCAAGCGCCTGAAGACCGAGGGGGCGGCTGCGCTGGCCGGCGCCCCGGTGCAGCGCAGCGAGGGGGTCGACGCGGCCGAGGTCGAGGCCGCCCTGAGCGCACTGGTCGCCGCGCAGGACTGACGCTGCCCGGGCGCGCCGCCATGGCCGGCATCCACATCACCGACATCGAGTCCGCCATCAACTGGTGGCGCGAACGCTCGCCATCGCCCGACGGCATCACCGCCTGCGCCGAGGTGCGTGCGCTGGCCGAGGTGTATGCGCTGCTCGTCTACTACCGCGAGAATCAGTGCGACGAGGACACGATGCCCCCGAAGGCCAAGGCGGCCTGGCTGGCCTGGTATGCGAGCACGCCCGACGCGCCCTGCATCGCGATCTGCTCCACCAGCCAGGGCGACGACGTCTGCAAGGGTTGCGGCCGGACCTTCGACGAGGTGCAGCACTGGCCCGCGCTGAGCCCGGCCGAGAAGCGCGCGACCTGGCGGCGCATCACGATGGAAGCCACGGCCTGGCGCTTCAACCGCTACGCCGAGCGGGCGCGCGAGGCCGAAGCGCAGAAGCCCGCTGCGCTCCCGGCCCCGTCACCCCAGCCCTCTCGGTCCGCCGAGTGATCGCCTGCCTCAGGCGATCGGCAGGCTCAGCACGAAGCAGCTGCCGCCGCCCGGGCGCAGCTCGCAGCGCACCTCGCCGCCGTGGTGGTGGGCGATCTGCCGGACCAGACTGAGTCCGAGACCGACGCCGCCGGCCTGCTCGGCGTGGCCCGGCATCCGGTAGAAGGGCTCGAAGATCCGCTCGCGCTGCGCCTCGGGCACACCCGGGCCCCGGTCGCTGACCCGCAGCTCCAGCCGTTCGCCCACGCGCCGCAGCTGCAGCTCCGGTGCGCCAATGCCGCCGTAGCGCCGCGCGTTCTCGAGCAGGTTGCGCAGTGCGCGGCGCAGCAGCCGCTCGTCGCCGCGCAGCGTGGCCGGCACTGCCGCGGCGCGGTCGGCTTCGTCGGGCAGCTCGAGCACGGCGTCGAAGCGGGCCGCTTCCTCCGCGGCGAGGGCGATCACGTCCACCGGATCGCGCACCCGCTCGTCGACCCCGTCGCGCGAGCGCTCGTGGCGCGCATCGAGCCGGCTCGCGAGCAGCACCTCCTCGACCAGCGTATCGAGCTCGCGGATGTTGCGCTCGATCTCCTGCTTCAACGGGCCGCGCCGCTCGGTGGGTGCCGTGTCGAGCATCGCCAGCGCCATCTTCAGGCGCGCCAGCGGCGAGCGCAGTTCGTGGCTGGCATTGGCCAGCAGCGACTGGTTGGCCTGCACCAGCGATTCGATGCGCGCGGCCGCCGCATTGAAACTCGTGGCGAGTGCTGCGATCTCGTCGCGCCCGGTGGCATCGACGCGATGGTGCAGCGCGCCAGCGCCGAAAGTCTCGACCCCTTGCTTGAGCACCTCGAGCCGGCGCGTCAGGCGCCGCACCACCGGGTAGGCGCCGGCGGCCACGGCGATGAACAGCACACCCAGGGTCAGCAGCAGGCCGACGCCCTGCAGGAAGAACGGTGGCTCGGGCACCAGCAGGCGCCCGTCGGGGCCGCGACCGCCGGGACGCAGCATGCTCGGCCGCACGACCCAGAGGGTGCGGCCGTCGCTGAGCGTCACGCGCTGGGGCAGCCGGCGCTCGGCGAGGTCAGGCGGCACATCGCGCCGGCGCTCGCGCGCGTCTCGCGGCCACCCGGGTGGGGCAGCCTCGGGAGCACCCGGAGGCGGGCGGCGCTCGCCGGCCGGCGGCGGCTCGTCCGGCCCGCCAGGCGCGTCGATCCAGCGCGCGAAGGCCTGCGAGGTGGCGATGCGCTGCCCCTGCTCGTCGTCCAGCGCCAGCGGCATGCGCAGCCGTGACGACCATTCGAGCAGGGCCTGGCCCTGCTCCGCGCGCGACGCATCGGCCGGCGGCAGCGCGTTCTGCAGCAGTTCGCCCCAGGCGACCAGCCGCTCGTTGCCGCTCGCCTCGAAGCGCGTGCGCTCGTGCTCGATGTTGCGCTGGAGCAGCCAGCCCGACACCAGCGCGAACAGCAGCAGCACCGCCACGACGGTGAGGTAGATGCGCAGGTAGAGCGTCTTCACCGGAAGGACCGCCCCCCGTGCCCGCGCCGGGCCTCAGGCGGCCTCGGCATCCTGCTTCTTCGCGAACACGTAGCCCGCACCCCGCACGGTGAGGATGCGGCGCGGCGTCTTGGGGTCGTCCTCGATCGCCGCGCGGATGCGCGAGATGTGCACGTCGATCGAGCGGTCGAAGGCCTCCAGCGCATGGCCCTTGAGCGCGTCCATGATCTGGTCGCGCGACAGCACGCGCCCGGGTGCGTTGGCGAGCACCACCAGGAGATCGAACTGGTAGCTGGTCAGCTCGCAGGGCTTGCCGTCGAGACGCGCCTGGCGCCCCCCGGCATCGACCTCGAGGCGCCCGAAACGCAGCACGTCGCCGTCGGCACCGCTGGGCGCGGCGCGGCGCAGCAAGGCCTTCACGCGCGCCAGCAGCTCGCGCGGCTCGAAGGGTTTGGGGAGGTAGTCGTCGGCGCCGAGTTCGAGACCGACGATGCGATCCATCGGCTCGCCGCGCGCGGTGAGCATCAGCAGCGGCAGCGCGCGCGTGCGCGGCAACGCCCGCAGCTCACGGCACAGGTCGAGGCCGTCGCCGTCGGGCAGCATCAGGTCGAGCACCAGGGCGTCGTACAGCTCGCGCTCGATGCGTTCGCGGCCGGCGGCGAGCGTGGTCGCGGTTTCGACCTCGTAGCCGGCCTGGCGCAGGTAGTCGCCCACCATCGCGGTGAGGCGCGCGTCGTCGTCGATCAGCAGCAGTCGGGCACTCATGGTGTTCGGCGGAAAACCGTCGCAGCCGGCGGGCTGCGACGGCACAGTGGAACCGGCGGTTCCGGAGGATATGCCAGCGCCGGGCGGTCACGGGCCGGCGCGCGATGCGGGCCGGCTCGTGGTGCACCCGCTATCAGCCGTTGCGGTCCGGCGGCGGAGCGCCGTGATGGCGCTCCATCCGGTCGTGGCGCGCCTTCATGCGCTCGGCCAGCTGGACACGCTGCTCGACCGTCAGCACGCGGCTCGCATCGAGCATCGCCTGGGTGATGCGCCGGCTGGCCTGGTCGTGCTGCGCCAGCATCTGCTGGCGCAGCGCCTCGACCGCCTGCGCGTCGACGGTCGGCTGGGTGAACAGGCGTGCCTGCTGTTCGCGCAGGCCCTTGCCCGCCTCGCGCTGGGCCTTCAGGTCGGCCGCGGCGGCCTGGGCGATCTGCTTGATCTGGCTGCGCTGCGCGTCGGTCGCTTTCACGCTGTCGAGCATGCGGTCGAGCTGACGCGGCGAGCCGCCCAGCCCGAAGCCCGGCGCGCCGTGGGCCGGCCGGCCTGCGGGGCCGCCGTCGGGCAGCGCCCAGGCCGTCAGGCTCACGCCGCCGGCCAGGGCCACCGCGATCCCGAGGATGACGCCGCGTGCGCCGCGGGCAGAAAGAGAGAAGGTGTTCATCGTGCGTCCTTTCCTTGCAAACCCCATCGGGGTGAACAGATGCTCGGACGCGGCGGTGAAGCGCACTTGCGGTTGGGGTAAAGATGTGTGAACCGGGGCGGCCCGCCGCCCGCGGTGCAAGCACATTCAGGTCGTCATCAGCTCGGCCTGCCGGCGCACGGCGCGGCGCCCCGCCTCCATCGCATGGCGCAAGGCCGAGGCCGGCGTGTCGAAGGTGTGTCCACAGGACAGGCTGTCGTCCTTGAACACGAGCTCGGCCTTGGGGCCGGTTCTCAGCACGACCACGGCCGCCACATAGCCGCCGTAGGCGCTCTCGAAGGTCCCACCATAGATGCGGCAGCCGCCGCAGTCCTGCTCTTCGAAGTGCATTTCGTCTCTCCTTGCCGACGGTGTCGGCACGCAGGAAAGCTTCGTTCATCTCGCGGTGTTTCGCGTCCCGCGCTGGGGGTGGCTCCGAAGGGGGTCCGGGCGTGCGAGTGGAGGTGCGCGAGCGCACGCCCGAGGGGGCACGTCGAGCAGTTTTCCTACAGACCCGCGCGATCTGCCGAACTAAATTGAGCGTGCCGGTTCGGTGACGAGCCGATCCGGTGCAAGGGGCCGTCCCTCCTCCCGTCTCCCTCCTCCCGCTGACGGCTTCTTTCCGGTGGACAGCGCATCGCGCTGTCCACCTTTTTCATGCCCGCCAGCCGCTGACAGCGGTGACGCCACGGCTCCTGCGAGACCCGCGCCGGGTCTTCACGCCGTGGACGCCTGGCGGCCCAGGCGTCCGCTCTGGTGGTCGAGGAAGGCCTGGCGGATCTCGGCCTGCGTGTTCATCACGAACGGGCCGTGCCCGACGACGGGCTCGCGCAAGGGTTCGCCACCCAGCAGCAGCAGGGTCGCGTCCTGCAGGGCTTCGACCATCACCGTGTCGCCATCGCGCTCCAGCACCGCGAGTTCGGCTTCACCGACGGTCTCGCCGCCGGCCACGCGCACGGCGCCCTTCAGCACGAACAGCGCCGTCGTGTGCCCGGCCGGCACCGGCAGCCGGGCCTGGCGGCCGGCCGCCAGACGCAGGTCCCAGACGTTCATCGGGCTGAAGCTGCGCGCAGGCCCCGTGGCCCCCTGCAAGGCCCCCGCGATGACGCGCACCGTGCCGGCCCCGCCGGGCAGTTCCACCTGCGGAATCTGCGCCGCGGCGATGCCCTGGTAGCCGGGGGCCGCCATCTTGTCCCTGGCGGGCAGGTTGACCCACAGTTGCACCATCTCGAACGGCCCGCCCCGGCGGGCGTAGTCGGCGCCGTGGTACTCCTCGTGAACGATGCCGCTGCCCGCGGTCATCCACTGCACGTCGCCCGGGCCGATCACGCCGCCGGCACCGGTCGAGTCGCGGTGCTCCACCTCGCCCGCGTAGACGATCGTGACGGTCTCGAAACCCCGGTGCGGGTGCCGGCCGACGCCGCGCCTTGCCGTGGTCGGCTCGAAGTTCGCCGGGCCGGCGTGGTCGAGCAGCAGGAAGGGCGACATCTCCTGCGGGAGGTCGTTGTACGAAAAGATGCTGCGCACGGGGAATCCATCGCCGACCCAATGCCGTCCCTGGCTGCGCTGGATGAACGAAAGCTGTTTCATTGTTTCATCTCCTTCGAGACCCGCATCTTGAGGCTGCGCAGGGTGTCATTCGCCCAAAGAATCTGCACGCACGGTTCACGCGCGTGCAATCGGGCGGCCGGCCCTTTGCGCCCACCCGGCGCAAAGCAAGCCTCTTGCGCTCGGGCCCAGCGCGGAGAATCGCCCCTCGTACCCCCGCTCCGGTCGCCGGGAGCCGACGCACGCCCCCACGGAGGGCGCCGTTGTCTTTTGCCGGCCCGGCCGACAGCCGCCCACCGCCACTGACCATGCCGTCCCAGCCCGCCCGCGTCCTGTCCGTCATCGCGCCGATGACGCAGCTCAACACCCCGTACCCGTCGACGGCCTACCTGACCGGCTTCCTGCGCTCGCGCGGCATCGAGGCCGCGCAGGAAGACCTGGCCCTGGCGCTGGCCCTGGCACTGCTGTCGCCCGGCGGCCTGGCGGCGATCCACGAGCGCATCGCGGACCTGCCGGCACCGGCGCGCACGCCGCGGGTCGACGCGTTCGAGGAGCGGTTCGAGCGCTATGCGGCAACGATCGCGCCCACGGTGGCGTTCCTGCAGGGGCGCGACGCCACGCTCGCGCACCGCATCTGCAGCCGCGCCTTCCTGCCCGAAGGCGCGCGCTTCGATTCGCTCGACGTCTACGAAGACCCCGACGGCGGCGACCCGATGGCCTGGGCCTTCGGCACCCTCGGCGTGCAGGACCGTGCCCGCCACCTGGCCACGCTGTACCTCAACGACATCGCCGACGTCGTGCGCGACGCGGTGGACCCGCGCTTCGAGTTCGTGCGCTATGCGGAGAGTCTGGCGCAAAGCCAGCCCAGCTTCGATCCGCTGGCCGAGGCCCTGGCGGCGCCGCTCAACCTGGTGGACCGCCTGCTGCGCGAGCTGACGCTGGCCGCGCTGGCGCGCCACCGGCCCACGCTGGTGCTGGTGTCGGTGCCCTTCCCGGGCGCGGTGTACGCGGCCTTTCGCATCGCCCAGGCCATCAAGGCGCACGACCCGGGCATCGTCACCGCGCTTGGAGGCGGCTTCGTCAACACCGAACTGCGCGAACTGACCGAGCCGCGCGTGTTCGACCACTTCGACTACCTCACGCTGGACGCCGGCGAACGGCCGCTGCTCGCGCTGCTCGAGCATCTGGCGGGCCAGCGTTCGCAGAGCCGGCTGGTGCGCAGCTTCGTGCGCGCGGTCGATCCGCACACGGGGTCGGCCGCGGTGCGCTATATCAACCTCGTCGAGCCCGACGTGCCCTTTGCCGAGGTCGGCACCCCCACCTGGGACGGCCTGCCGCTGGACCGCTACCTGTCGCTGCTGGACCTGCTCAACCCGATGCACCGGCTGTGGTCCGACGGGCGCTGGAACAAGCTGACGGTCGCGCACGGCTGCTACTGGAAGAAGTGCAGCTTCTGCGACGTGAGCCTGGACTACATCTCGCGCTTCGATGCCGCCGGCGCCGAGACGCTGGTCGACCGCATCGAGGCCATCGTCGAGGAAACCGGGCAGACCGGCTTCCATTTCGTCGACGAGGCCGCCCCGCCCAAGTCGCTGAAGGCGCTGGCCGCCGAGCTGCAGAAGCGCCGGCGGGCGATCTCGTGGTGGGGCAACATCCGCTTCGAAAAGTCGTTCACTCCCGCGCTGTGCCGGCAGCTCGCCGACAGCGGCTGCATCGCTATCTCGGGCGGGCTGGAGGTCGCCTCGGACCGGCTGCTGACCCTCATGAAGAAGGGCGTTTCGGTCGACCAGGTGGCGCGCGTCACGCGCGGCTTTTCCGACGCCGGCATCCTGGTGCATGCCTACCTGATGTACGGGTTTCCGACCCAGACCGTGCAGGACACCGTGGATGCGCTCGAGTACGTGCGCCAGCTGTTCGCGGCGGGCTGCATCCAGTCGGGCTTCTTCCACCGCTTCGCCTGCACCGTGCATTCACCGGTGGGCCTGAACCCCGAGGCCTACGGCGTGACGCTGCAGCCGCTGCCACCGGTGAGCTTTGCCAAGAACGACATCGGCTTCATCGACCCGACCGGCGTGGACCACGACGCGCTGGGTGTGGCGCTGAAGAAGGCGCTCTACAACTACATGCACGGCGTGGGGCTGGAAGCCGACGTGCGCAGCTGGTTCGACCTGCCGGTGCCGAAGACGCGGGTGGCGCGGCACCGCATCGAGCGGGCGTTGGCCTCGTAGACCGCCGGACCGGATACCGGCCGGTGTCCGCCCGGCACCGGCGCACTCTCACCTTCCGGCTATCCTTGCGCCGATGCAGGACAACATCCTCTCGGCCACAGGCGTCTCGAAGACCTACAGCTCGGGGTTTCACGCGCTCAAGGGCATCGACCTGACGATCCGCCGCGGCGAGATCTTCGCGCTGCTAGGGCCCAACGGCGCGGGCAAGACGACGCTCATCAGCATCGTCTGCGGCATCGTCAACCCGAGCGCCGGCCGCATCGCCGTCGACGGGCACGACATCGTGCGGGACTACCGTGCCGCGCGCTCGATGATCGGACTGGTGCCGCAGGAGCTCACGACCGACGCCTTCGAATCCGTGTGGAGCACGGTCTCCTTCAGCCGCGGCCTGTTCGGCAAGCCTCCGAATCCGGCCTACATCGAGAAGGTGCTGAAGGCCTTGTCGCTGTGGGACAAGAAGGACAGCCGCGTCATGGCGCTGTCGGGCGGCATGAAGCGGCGGCTGATGATCGCCAAGGCGCTGTCGCACGAGCCGCAGGTTCTCTTTCTCGACGAGCCGACCGCCGGCGTCGACGTCACGCTGCGGCGTGACATGTGGCAACTGGTGCGCGAGCTGCGCGCCACCGGGGTGACCATCATCCTGACCACGCACTACATCGACGAGGCCGAAGAGATGGCCGACCGGATCGGGGTCATCGACAAGGGCGAACTGGTCCTCGTCGAGGAGAAGACCGAGCTGATGCGCAAGCTCGGCAGGAAACAGCTCACACTGCAGTTGGCGACCCGGCTGCAGGCGGTACCGCCCGCCCTCCTCGCCTACGATCTGGCGCTGTCGGCCGACGGCAACGAGCTGACCTACACCTACGAGACGCAAGGCGGGCGCGCCGGCATTGCGGCGCTTCTGAAGGACCTGAGCGACATCGGCATCGCCTTCAAGGACCTGCACACGACGCAGAGCTCGCTGGAAGACATCTTCGTCGGCCTGCTCGAGGACAACCCATGACCATGAACCTGCACGCCGTGCACGCCATCTACCGCTTCGAGATGGCGCGCGCCTGGCGCACGCTGATGCAGAGCATCATCTCGCCGGTGATCTCCACGTCGCTGTACTTCGTCGTCTTCGGCGCGGCCATCGGCACGCGCATCCCCGACGTGGGGGGCGTGAGCTACGGCGCCTTCATCGTGCCGGGGCTGGTGATGCTGTCGCTGCTGACGCAGAGCATCTCCAACGCCTCGTTCGGCATCTACTTCCCCAAGTTCACCGGCACGATCTACGAGCTGCTGTCCGCGCCGATCTCGGCCTTCGAGATCGTGCTGAGCTACGTGGGCGCGGCCGCGACGAAGTCGATCCTCCTCGGGCTCATCATCCTGGCCACTGCCTGGTTGTTCGTGCCGCTGCGCATCGAGCACCCGGTGTGGATGCTGCTCTTTCTGGTGCTCACGGCGGTGACGTTCAGCCTGTTCGGCTTCATCATCGGCATCTGGGCCGACGGTTTCGAGAAGCTGCAGGTGATACCGCTGCTGATCGTCACGCCGCTCACCTTCCTGGGCGGCAGCTTCTATTCCATCGAGATGCTGCCGCCGTTCTGGCGGACGGTGGCGCTGTTCAATCCGGTGGTCTACCTGGTGAGCGGCTTTCGCTGGAGCTTCTACGGGGCGGCCGACGTGCACATCGGCTTGAGCCTGGGCGTGACGTTCGCGTTTCTCGTCGTGTCGCTGGGGGTGGTGGCCTGGATCTTCAGGACCGGGTATCGCCTGAAGGCCTAGGGCCTGTTCACACTCCCGGACGGCACACCGGGGACCTCTGGAAACGTCACCGGGACCTCACCGCTCCGATGAAGGGCTTTGCTTCGATCCTTCGCAAGGTCGCGCTCGACAGCAGGTTGCAAAAGCCGTCTGCGTGACAGCCGAATTTGGAGTCAATGGAACCACGGGAGTCACTGATACAGCCATCGCATCAATGACGATCATCAGGCATCTTTCCGTTATCGTTTTGATTCATAGACTTGTCAGGTCAGGCAGTACGGCCATTTGTTGATGGTTCAAATTCCTACTACATCCCAATCGTTGAACAGCAAGCAATGACTCTCGACCCGTTCGACCTGTTCGTGATTGGCGCCGGCAGCGGTGGCGTACGCGCGGCGCGCCTGGCTGCTCGTCAAGGCGCCAAGGTCGCCGTGGCCGATCCCGCGCCGCCCGGCGGCACCTGCGTGAACCTCGGCTGCATTCCCAAAAAGCTCTATAGCTTCGCGGCGCACTATGCAGGATCCTTCGATGAGTCGCGAGGCTTCGGGTGGTCGCTGGACGCGCCGCCGCGTTTCGACTGGGAGACGCTGAAGGCTCGTCGTGCGCGCGAGATCGCGCGGCTCAACGGCCTTTACAGTCGAATGCTCGAAGAATCGGGGGTCGCTCTGCTTCGCGGCAGCGCGACGCTTCGTTCAGCGGGCGAAGTCGAGGTCAATGGTCGGCTGTATGGTGCCAAGCACGTGCTGATCGCCTCGGGCGGGCGGCCCGTCGTGCCCGTATTCCCCGGGCATGATCTCGCCATGACGTCGAACGAGGTGTTCGATCTTCGCGAGTTTCCGAGCCGGTTGATCGTTGTCGGTGGTGGCTACATCGCGAGCGAATTCGCGTCCATCTTTGCCGGGCTCGGGGCGCAAGTGATCCAGCTGTACCGCGGCGAACAGATATTGCGTGGATTTGACGACGACGTCCGGCACTTCGTTGCCGCGGAAATGGCAAAGAAGAGGATCTCGATCCGCACGCGAAGCGACATCTCGCACATCGAGCGCGCTGCCGACGGCGCGCTGCGCGCCACGCTGGCCGACGGAAGTCGGCTGGAAGCCGACACGATTTTGTATGCAACCGGGCGCCAGCCGAATACGGAAGGAATCGGCCTGTCCGAACTCGGCGTGGAACTCGCGGCGAACGGGGCGATCGTTGTCGACGAGGTCTATCGCAGCAGCGTTCCCGGCATCCATGCCCTGGGCGACGTGATCGGCCGTGCACAACTGACGCCAGTCGCGCTCGCCGAAGCGATGGCGTTCATTGACCACCTGTTCGGCGCAGGCAAACGCAAAGTTGATTACCGGCTGATTCCGACGGCCGTTTTCACCGATCCCAGCATCGGCACAATCGGTCTGACCGAACGAGACGCCCGCCAGTGCTTTCAAGACGTGCGGGTGTTCCGAAGCGAGTTCAAGGCGCTCAGGCATACGCTGTCGGGCAGCAGCGAACGCACATTGATGAAATTGGTGGTCGACGGAACGAGCGACCGGGTGATCGGGCTGCACATGGTCGGCGCCGATGCCGGCGAGATCGTTCAGGGCTTCGGTGTCGCCATGACCGCCGGAGCCACGAAGTCGCAATTCGACATGACCATCGGCATCCACCCGACGGTGGCCGAAGAGTTTGTCTCCATGCGCGAGCCGGTGGGCTGACCTCCTTGCAGGCTCAGTACTGCGCTCCCGGCCAATCGATGACGGCCGACCGGATCGCGGCGACGCGCTCTGCCCGCTCCACGAAGTCTGCAACGGCAGGCCGTGCCCCATGCGACCAAAGCGCATCCGCGCCAAGGTTCTTCATGCGCAACAGCTCGATCGCCCAATAAAGATCGGCCATGGTCATCTCGTCGGCAAGAAGCCATCGGTTGCCGCGCGCTGCGAGTCGGCCCTCCAGGCCCTCGCAGGCTTCCTCGGCCTTGTCGTACGCGGCACGCATGGCTTGCGCGGAAAAGAGTTGCTGCGCGGCCTGCAGTTCCTTGCAGCGCTTCGCCGCGTAGCCGCGAACCAGCGCCTTGTCGTCGGCAAACTCCGCCAGGTAGCGGTCGCAGCGCCCCACTTTGCTCATCGCAAAGTCGACGCCATTGCCCCCGCGCCTGGATGCCGGCCGATGGTCTTCACCCGGAGGCCGCCCGCTGAGCATCTGGTAGTTGGGCAGGTTGTCGACGATATCGAGCTCCGCGTCGATGCGTTCCGCCAGATGAGCGGGGCGCAACCGCGCACGGCCGGCGATTGTCGCGTCGATGTACAGGCAGATGCGCTTCGAGTCGACGATCAGCTTTTCGGCGGCCAGGTCGACCAGCGTCGGCACGACCGCCGGATCGCAGCCCCCCGTCGCGACGGACGTGCTGCCGGAGTGTGCGGCCACGAGCGGCAAGTCCAGGTCGTCGCAGGCGGCCAATCGCAGTCGCACATAGGCCGGCAGATACGTTTCGCCGGCAAAGATGTTCATCGATTGGGAGACATACGGGATCTCGTGAAAAGCCAGCACGGCACGGACTTTCTGCGAGCAAATGGAGTTCGGCGCGTTGAACAGTTCGAAACGCGGTGCCTCGCTCTCCGAGGAACCAATGAATTCTCCAGCGCCATCCAGGGCGGCACGGGTCGCCGACAGGATCGTGAGGAAGGACGGATGTGCATCAGGCATGACAGGCTCTCGAGATAGTTGGGGTTGGGTCGGCAATTCGGGTCGGTGGGAACACCGGCGCAAACGACGTGGTGCGCAGGCGCCCTAGAGGTCCAGGACGAGCAGTTGGCTCTTGGCCCGGGAGCAGCAGGGCGTGAACTGGTCGTTGCGGGCACGCTCGGCCTCCGTCAGGTACTGATCCCGGTGGTCCGGCTCGCCATCGAGCACGCGGGTCAGGCAGGTGCCGCAGACGCCCTGCTCGCAGGACACCTCGATCACGACGCCCTGCTCGGCCAGCGCGGCGGCCACCGATCTGTCGGCGGCGATGCGGTAGACCTTGCCCGTGCTCGCGATACGCACGTCGAACGCGGTGTCGCCGTCCGTGTCCTGCGCCGGCGCGGCGAAGTACTCGAAGTGGATACTCTCCTGTGGCCAACCTTGTGCACGCGCGGTCGCCAGCACGAACTCGAGGAAGCCGGCCGGCCCGCAGGCGTACAAATGTCGCTCGCCGCCAGGCGATGCCAGCAGCGCGGGAAGGTCGATCTTCTGCGCCGCATCGCCGTCGTCGAAATGGAAGGCCACCCGCGACGCGAACGACGAACTCTTCAGCCGGTCATGAAAGGCCGTGCGGTCGCGGGAACGGCTGCAGTAGTGCATCTCGAACGGGGCGCCCGCAGAGGCCAGGTGCTCCGCCATCGCGAGGATCGGCGTGATGCCGATGCCGCCGGCCAGCAGCATCGCATGACCGCCGGACGCTGCCAGCGGGAAGTGGTTGCGCGGACCGCCGATGCGGATCAGGTCGCCTTCGTGGACCAGGTCGTGCATCGCGGCGGAGCCGCCGCGCGACGCGGGATCGCGCAGCACGCCGATCAGGTAGCGCGAGGTCTCGGCCGGGTGGTTGCACAGCGAGTACTGGCGCACCAGCCCGTTGGGCAGATGCACATCGATGTGGGAACCCGCGCCGAACGGCGGCAGCGGCGCACCGTCGGGATCGACCAGCTCGTAGGAGCAGATCCCGGCCGCTTCGATGCGCTTGCGAGCCACCCTGACGTGGCGTGCGGAGTGCTCCATCTCAGCTCGCCTTCGAGGCACCACCCTCGTTCTCGGCCAGTGCGCTCAGCACACGCCGCGCCTGGATGCCGCCGGCGTCACTGCGGATGTCGATCGACCGGTAGGCCGGAAACTGCCGCAGGCGTTTGTACTGGGCCTCCATGATGACCTTGTCCTCGAGGAAGGTCGCGGCGACCTCGTCGAAGAAGGCCTGCGTGACGGCCGGCTGGTCGACCTTGAAGTTGTGCGCCGCGCTCCAGAAGTAGTGCGTGGTGTGCTCGGTCTCGGGCGTGATGCCATTGAAGATGCGGGCACCGAAGTGGTCGGCCTGGTTCGCTTCATCGACGCCCTTGCCGGCATCGTTGGCGCCGGTGTAGATGCGGAGCAGGCCAGGGAAGCACTCGATCTTCATCCAGCGGTCGATGCGCCCCTCGAAGCCGACCGCGCGCACATAGGTCGGCGGCGGCGGCGAATCCATCAGGTAGCGCCGGACGGTCACCACGTCGCCGTCGCGCTCGGTCCGCAGCTCGGCCTTGACCTGCGTCGCGGCCGAGCCGCCGATCGTCTTGCGGTGCACCCAGGTGATGTGCGACAGGTCGAGCAGGTTGTCGTTGAGCAACTGGTAGTGGCCCTCGATGTGGTTGTAGCCGGTCTTGTGGGCCCACCCGGCATCGACATGCCAGGGATAGGGCACGATCTTGTCCGGGTCGGCCCGTTCGGGATCGCCCATCCAGATCCAGACGGCCCCATCGCGGTCCACCAGCGGGAAGCTGCGCACCCGGGCGCCCGACGGGATCTTGTCCTGCTCGGGCACGTGCACGCAAGCGCCGGTGCGGTCGTAGGCGAGGCCGTGATACGGGCAGATCAGGCGGTCCTCGCAGAGCTCGCCCATCGACAGCGGCACCGCGCGGTGCGCGCAACGATCCTGCAATGCCACCACCTGGCCGTCGGACTGCCGGTAAAGCACCACCGGCTCGCCGAGCAGCGTTCGGGCCAGCGGGCGGCCGGTCAGCTCACCGGGCCAGGCCGCCACGTACCAGCAGTTGCGTACGAACATCTCGCTCTCCTTCAAACGCCGACGTATTCCCGCAGCACCGCGGGATCCGCCTGCAATTGCGCGCTGGAACCGCTCCAGACCACGCGCCCCTTCTCGACCACGTAATGGCGGTCGGCCAGCCGCAGCAGCGGCCCGATGTTCTTGTCGATCACGATCAGCGCCAATCCTGCCTCCTTGAGCCGCTCGAGGCAGCGCCAGATCTCGCCACGGATCAGCGGCGCGAGGCCCTCGGTGGCTTCATCGAGGATCAACAGCAATGGGTTGGTCATCAGCGCGCGGCCGATCGCCAGCATCTGCTGCTCGCCGCCGGAGAGATTCGATCCCAGGTTGCGTTCGCGCTCCTCGAGGCGCGGGAACATCTCGTAGACCGAGTCCAACGTCCAGGCTGGCTGGGCACTGCGACGGTCCGTCGCGGTCGCGACGAGGTTCTCGCGCACCGTCAGGTTCGGAAAGATGTGCCGCCCTTCCGGCACAAGGCCGATACCAGCCTGCGCAACCCGGTGCGTAGGCCAGCCTTGAAGCTCCGTGCCAGCAAAACGGATGCTGCCCGCGCGCAGCGGGAGCAGGCCCATCATCGACTTGACTGTGGTCGACTTCCCCATGCCGTTGCGACCGACCAGCGTCACCACCTCATGGGGATGTACGTCGAGCGAAACGCCGAACAGGGCCTGGCTGGCACCGTAGCAGGTCTCGATGTCGCGCACCTCGAGCAACGCCGTCACAGTACTTCCTCTCCATCGCCCAGGTAGGCGGCATGCACACCGGTGTCTGCGCGAATCTGCTGTGGCGTGCCGCAGGCGATCGGGCGGCCGTACACCAACACCGAGATGCGGTCGGCCAGCGCGAAGATCGCGTCCATGTCGTGCTCGACCAGCACGATCCCGTACTCCCCCTTCAGGCGCAGCAACAGCGCCGTCAGCTCGACCGACTCCTGGTGGCTCATCCCGGCCATCGGCTCATCGAGCAGCAGCAGCTTCGGCTTCATCGCCAGCGTCATCGCGATCTCCAGCTGGCGCCGCGCACCGTGCGCCAGCTCGGCCACCGGTGTGGCGGCTCTCGAAGCCAGACCGACCTTCTCCAGCACCGCCAACGCCGGTTCCAGAAGCGCGGTATCGGATGCGACGGGCTTCCAGAACGAGAAGCTGTGCCCACTGCCCGCCTGCACCGCGAACATGACGTTCTGCAGCACGCTGAACTCCGGGAACACCGAGCTGATCTGGTACGAGCGCGCGATGCCGGCCAGCGTGCGCCGGTGCACCGGCCAGAGAGTGACGTCCCGGCCGTCGAAGACGATCTGTCCCTCGCTCGGCAGAAGTTCGCCCGACAGCAGGTTGATCAGCGTCGTCTTGCCCGCGCCGTTGGGGCCGATGACTGCGTGAAGTTCACCTGGCCGGACCTCGATGTCCAGGTGGTCGGTCGCGAGCAACCCGCCGAACCGCTTCACCAGGCCCTTGACTGCAAGCAGACTCATCGTTGGCGCTCCTTCTCCAGCAGGTAGCCGTACAGCCCTTGCTTCAGCGCCAGCGTGACGAGCACGACGAAGGCACCCAGCAGCAGCATCCAGTGATCGCGGATCCACCCGTCGACACCCCAAGGCAGACCGGCCGGGAGCGAAGTCAGCAGTTCCTCCAGCAGCAGCCATGCGCCGGCGCCAACGATCGGTCCGACCACGGTGCCGATGCCACCCAGCACGACCATCACGATCAGTTCGCCGGAGACCGACCACTGCATGTACGACGGTGAGGCGAAGCGCGTCAAGTTCGCGAGCAGTACGCCGGCCACTACGCAGATCAGGGCCGACAGCACATACGCGGCAAGCCTGTAGCGCAGGATCGGGAAGCCGAGCGCTGCCATGCGCCGCGGATTCGACTTCGTCCCGCGCAGCAGCATGCCGAACCGCGCCTGCACGAGACGGTGCAAGCCGTACAGTGTCACCATCAGGATCGCGTAGATCAGGTAGTACAGCACCACGTTGTTCGACAGGTCGAGCAGACCGAAATCGCTGCGCAGCGGAATCGGCAACCCATCGTCGCCACCGTAGGCCTTGATGCCGACAACCATGAAATAGAACATCTGCGCGAAGGCCAGCGTGATCATGATGAAGCCGACGCCGCTGGCGCGCAGGCAGACCAGCCCGATCAGCGTGGCCGCGACCAGTCCGACGCCCAGCGCAGCGCCAAGGTGGGCGAAGCCATTGACAATGCCATGGGACGACATCATGCCGACCGCATAGGCACCGATGCCGAGGTAGAGCGCGTGACCGAAACTGATCAGCGCACCGAAGCCGAGGATCAGGTTCAGCCCGAGCGCGGCGAGCGCGAAGATCATGATGCGCGATGCCAACACCAGGTAGAACGGCTGCCCGGCAGCCAACGCGGCGAGCGGCAGCAGACCGAGACCGCCGACGATCAGCACCAATACGGCCGCGCGGGCGGACAACTTCAGGCCGCGGCGCGGCGTCGCGGATTCCGCCACGATCGCAAACGTCAAGGGTTTAGCCATGTTTCACCGGGAATAGGCCCTGTGGGCGTACTGCGAGCACGACGGCCATCAGGATGTAGATCAGCATTGAAGCCACCGCGGGACCGGCCGCCTGAGCCGCGCTGCGTTCGAGCAACTCGCGCATCAGCGCCGGCATCAGCGCGCGACCCAAGGTGTCTGCGATGCCGACGATCAGAGCGCCATAGAAGGCGCCTCGGATCGATCCAACGCCGCCGGTCACGATGACGACCAGCGTGAGGATCAGGATCTGTTCACCCATGCCCGGCTGCACTGACAGGATCGGCGCCGCCATCAGACCGGCCAAGCCCGCCAGCGCCGCCGCCGCGCCGAACACCAACGCGTTGACGAGGCGGATGTTGACGCCCAGCGCCGCGACCATTGCTGCGTCCGACGCGCCGGCGCGAATCAACATGCCGACGCGTGTCTTGTGGATCACCAAATACAGAGCCAGCGCCACCAGCAGCCCAACCGCGATGATCGCAAAGCGGTACGACGGGTAGGGCATGCCGAACAGATCCACCGTGCCTGACAAGACCTGCGGCACGTCCATGAACAGGGGCGCCTGACCCCAGACGATGCGCACCGCTTCGTTGGCGAACAGGATCAGGCCGAAGGTAGCGAGCACTTGGTCGAGGTGGTCGCGCGCATAGAGGCGGCCGAGCACCAGGCGCTCGATCAGCATGCCCATCCCCAGCGCGCCGGGCACCGCGATGAGCCCGGCCACGATGAACGAGTCCGACCAGCCGTAAGCTGCCGCAGCCAGATAAGCACCCACCATATAAAGCGACCCGTGCGCCAGATTCACGAAGTTCATGATCCCGAGCACCAGAGTCAGGCCGGCCGACAGCAGGAACAGCAATACACCGAGCTGGAAGCCGTTGAGCAGTTGAGCGAAGAGCAATGAAACTGTCATGGGTGGCCCCGCATTTCAGTTCAAGCTGCACTGGCCGTGGTAGGCGTCCTGGTGGTCCTTCAATGGTGTCGCCACCGTCTTCAGACTGACTCGCCCCTTGGCATCCTTCGCCGCCTCGAACATGTGCATGTCATGAATCGGAAAATTGTTGTTGTTGAAGCGGAAACTGCCGCGCACCGACTTGAAGTCGGCCGCTTTCAGCGCAGAGCCGAAGGCCTGCTTGTCGGCCAGGTTGCCCTTCACCTTGGCAATGGCCGAATCCAGCAACAGCGCGCCGTCGTAGGCCTGGGCCGCGAAGGTAGACGGGATGCGCTTGTACTTGGCCTCGAAGGCGTCGACGAACTGGCGGTTCACGGGGTTGTCGAGGTCCGGCCCCCAGAAGGCGCCACTCAGAATGCCGAGGGCCGCGTCCTTCAGCGCCGGCAGTGAGGTGCCGTCGGCGATGCCGGTGGACAGCAGCGGCAGCGCCTTCAGCAAGCCCGCCTGCTGGTACTGGCGCACGAAGTTCACGCCGAGCGCGCCAGGGAAGAAGGCGAACACCGCATCGGGCTTTTGCGCAGCGATCTGCGCGATCTCGGCAGAGAAGTCGAGCTGGTTCAGTGGCGTGTAGATCTCATCCTGCACAGTGCCTTTGTAGTAGCGCTTGAAGCCGCCCAGAATGTCCTTGCCGCCCTGGAAGTTGGGCGCCAGCAGGATCATCTTCTTGTAGCCCTTGTCGACCGCGTACTTGCCGACCACTTCCGCAATGTTGTCGTTCTGCCAGGACGCGACGTACTGGTAAGGCGAGCAACCGGCCCCGGCCAGCGGCGAGGGCCCGGGGTTGGTACTGATCAAGAAGACCTGCTTCTCGGTGATCGGCCGCGCGACGGCCATGATCACGTTCGAGCCGGTGATACCGGTGATGATGGAAACCCGCTCGCGTTCGATCAGCTTCTGGACAATCTGCGTGGCGAGTTCGGGCTTGAACTGGTCGTCCTCCTTCAACACCTGAACCGGCACACCGCCGAGCTTGCCGCTGCGCTGCTCTACGGCCAGCATGAAAGCGTCGTACTGATCCTGCCCGATGGCACCGATCGGGCCGGAGAAGGTGGCCAAGAAGCCGATCTTCAGCGGCGTCTGGGCGTGGGCGCTCCCCAAGGCAAGACACGCCAGGCCGAGCAAGCCTGCGCGCAGCGCGGTAGTGAACATGTTTGTTGTCTCCTTGATTCTCTGATCTGGATGATCGAGCCGGCCTCGCAGCTTCGATATCCGGTTGGTTGCCGCTCGGCGCAGGTCACGCCGCCAGGCGCACGAACCGATGGCACGGGGGCCTAGTCTTCCTCGTCGATCACCGGGTTGCGCAGCAGGCCGAGCCCTTCGACCTCGACCTCGCAGACGTCCCCGGCCCTCATGAAGACCGGCGGCTTGCGCGCGAAGCCGACACCCGACGGTGTGCCGGCGATGATGATGTCGCCCGGCACCAGCGCCATCGCCTCGGAACAGGCCTCGATCAACGCGGGCACGTCGAAGATCATGTCGTTGGTGTTGGCGTTCTGCAGCACGCGGCCGTTCAGCCGGCACTGCAGCTGCAGGCCCTTCGCGCCGGGCGGCAGCTCATCGGCGGTCACGAACTCGGGACCGAAAGAGCCGCTGCGGTCGAAGTTCTTGCCAATCATCCATTGCGTCACGCGCAGCTGGTAGTCGCGCACCGAGCCGTCGTTGAACAAGGAGTAGCCCGCCACATGCTCGAGCGCGCGCGCCTTCGGAATCGCGCGACCGGGACGGCCGATCACCACCACCAGTTCGGCCTCGTAGTCGAACTGCTCCGACACCTTCGGCCGCACCAGTGCTTCCCCGTGAGCCACCCAGGAGGATGGGAAGCGTTGGAACATCACCGGATAGGCAGGCGGATCCTTGTAGGGAGACTCCGCCGCGTGGTCGACGAAATTGAGTCCGGCCGCGAATGCCTTCGAGGGCAGTGCGATCGGCGGCAGGTAGCGCAATCCGGCCAGCGGACGGCGGACCTTGGCGCGGGTGACAGCATCGCGTGCCGCTGCGAAGCCGGCCTCGCCTTGGCGCAGCAGTTCGTCCAGCGTGGTGGGCAAACCGAGTGCGGTCAAATCCACCAGCTCCTGTCCAAGGCGAGCACCCAGTGCGGGTTGTCCACCGTCGGAGCGAAAGGCAACTAGTCTCATGAGGTTCCTTCGTGTCGGCACGCAGCAGGGTGCTGCTCGTGGTTGGTGATGAAGTCGTCCGGCAGCGTCGGCCCCCAGACGTAAAGAGAATCGACCGGGTCATGGTCTCCCGCGGGCCAGTTGAAGCCGGCCGGCACGAAGTCGATGTCGTGCGAATACTCGGCGTAGCTGCCCCACGGGTCGCGCACGTAGTAGAAATAGTTCGAGCCGAGCACGTGGCGGCCGACGCCCCACCCTCGGTCGAAACCGTGGGCTCGCATCTGCTCGCTACCGATACCCACGTCGTCGAGACTGCCGACGTCCCAGCTGGTGTGGTGCAGGCCGGGCCCGTGCGACTTCGCGAACGCGACCAGATGGTGGTCGCTCCCATGGGCACCGTGCATGAACGCAATGAGATCGCGCGAGTGGTCGCTGAGGCGCAAGCCCAGGACGTCACGGCAGAACGCGACCATGCGCGGGACGTCGGGCGTGAAGCGCAAAACGTGCGACAGATATCGCGGCCGCACCTGCTTGACCGCGCTGCGGCTCGGCGCGGCGCCATGGCCCCGTTCTGGCGGCCGGACGCTCACACGAGCCGTCTTCGCATTGGGGGAAACCTTGCGCGCTATCACCAGCTGGGTCGCGATGCCGTCGACGTCGTTCAGCCACAGGCCCGGCTCGTCCGCCCAGGGATGAGGCGCTCGCCCGAGACCCAGGCGTTCGATGCGCTCGCACAGCACCGGCATGTCTTGCTCGTGCACACCGTAGGCGATGTACTCGAGCTTCTTGGGCGCACGGCTGTCGTGCACGGTTCCCCAGCGATGCGCGTGGCCGTGGGTGTACAGATCGATACGCCGGCCATTGCGCACGACCCGCAGGCCAAAGGCGGTGTAGAAGCGCTCTGCCTCTTCGATGTCGGGCACCGAGAAGACAAAACGGTGCACGGAATGCACGGCGGCGTCCATCAATCAGCCCTCTGGCTGGCACCACTGGTGGAAGCGCGGCCACTGACGCGTTGAAACAGCGCCGCCGCCACGGTCGGCCAGGCGTCGCCGCGCCATGCGACGTGCTGATCGGGCCGAATCAGGGTATAGCGCGCCTGGTAGAGCGTCGCGATGCCGGCTTCGCGCAACTGCAGCACCGTCAGCGGCACCCCGGCCGCCTGCGCCTGGCGGCGCGCCTGATCAATTGCCTCGGGTTGCGCGCTCGGGCTGGCCAGAAGTGTGAAACCGGAACCGAAGTGGTCGTATAGCGAGCTGCCGTCGTGCAACCAAGCGTGCGGCGCCAACGCGCCAGGACGCGCCGAGGGGACGTAGTTCAGGAAGTCGTGCGGCGCAGGCGGCGAACCGTCCCCGACGATCACCGGCGAGTCGTCGTAGCGGTAGCCAAGAACCACACCCAGCGTCGAGAACTCGCGCACCTTGGCCGCCTGTACACGCGCACCCGTCTCGCGCCGCACACGCTCGCCGTGCTCGCCCTCGTCCTCCAGGCCCTCGGCCCACAGTTGGTTGCCAAGCATCGCGTGATTGGCCTCCGCCTCGTCCAGCACTTGCTCGTGCACCGGTCGGCGCTCGGCCTCGTAGCTGTCCAGCAGCGCCGGGCCGCCCCAGCCCTGCAGGACCGCCGCCAGCTTCCAGCCCAGATCCACGCCGTCGGCGATGCCCATGTTCATGCCATAGCCACCAAACGGCGGGTGCAAGTGGCAGGCGTCGCCGGCCAGGAAGACGCGGCGGTCGCGATAGCGGTCGCCGATCAACTTGCTGGCCACCCATTCATCGGTGCTGAGCACCTCGTAGGGCAGGTCGATACCGGTAGCGCTCCGGATCAGCGCCGGGCCATCCAGATCCTGCAGACGGACACCTTCGGCCACCTTGGTCGGCATGAAGAACCACTTGTCGCCGCGGTCCATGGGACCGATGAGGCTCGGCACCTCGGCGTTGACTTGCCAGTACATCACCGCGGGGCCGTGGCGGTGGGCCTGCGCCAGGCCGGGCGCCCGAAAGACGATGTTGTAGTTGCGTGACAGACCGTAGCTGCCCTTCATCTGCACGCCGATCGCCGCGCGCACGGTGCTTCTGGCGCCGTCGGCGCCGATCAGATAGTCGGTCGCGACGGTGATGTCCTCGCCACTTGCCAGATCGCGCAGCCGCGCCTGCACGCCCTGCCCGCTCTGTGCCAGCGACTGCAGCTCACAGCCGAATCGCAGATCGACACCGGGAATCGATCCGGCATGCTCTCGCAGCACTTCCTCGACGCGGTACTGCGGAATCCACTGCGAGTGCTCGGAGTACAGCGGATTGCGCCCCGGCGCGCAGTAGAAGGCGTTCTCGAAACGGGCCAGTTCGTACCCGGCCAGCCGCGTCACGAACAGCACGTTGGAGGGGTAGTCCACGCCCAGCGGCGAGGCGGCGCGCAACTTGCCGGCAATGCCCCAGCGCCGCAGGTGTTCACGTGTGCGCACGTTGGTCGTCTTGGCGCGCGGCGCGTAACCGACGCGGTCATTGCGCTCGATCAGCATGCAGGCGATACCACGATGCCCCAGCTCGATCGCGGTCGCCAGGCCCACCGGGCCCGCGCCGACGATCAGCACCCGCGGTCCGTTCGGATCGGTCATCTCGTCTCCTGTGTATCCACTCGCGCGGACAGCGCGAGCGGCTCTTCTTGATCGATGAGGGATCGTACGGAGAGGAACTGCTATGCGAAAAGATGACAATCTTTTGCAGTCGATAACGAAACTGAATCAGTCCTGCCGTGAAACTGAACTCGCTGCGTGACTTTCTGACCGTGGCCGAGCGCGGGAGCCTTCGCGCCGCGGCTCGCTCCCTGGGGGTTGCCCAGCCCGCGCTGACGCGCAGCATCCAGGAACTGGAGCGCGAACTGGGGGTGGTGCTGTTCGAACGCCGCGCGCGCGGCGTGCACCTCACGCCGATGGGCGAGGTGTTCCAGCGCCGCGCCGCCTCGGTGCGCAGCGACCTGCGGCGCGCCCAGGAAGAGATCGACCAGCTGCGCGGCGAGACGCACGGCCATCTGACGGTCTGCCTGTCCAGCGTACCGCACATCGCGTTGCTGCCGAATGCGCTGCGACCGTTCCGCACGCGTTACCCGAAGGTGATGCTGAACGTTATCGACGCGGTATTCCCCAGGGTCGAGGCCTCATTGCTCGATGGCACGATCGACTGCTACATCGGCCCGCCACCCGAAGAGATCCCCGGCGAGACCGCGATGGAAAAGCTGTTCGACAACACCCGCGTGATCCTCGGCCGCAAGGGGCATCCACTCGCGCATGCGCGCAGCCTGCGCGAACTGGTCGACGCGGAGTGGATCACCACCTCGATCACCCACAAGGCCGAAGAAGAACTGGGCCCACTGTTCGCCAAGCATGGGCTGCCCGCGCCGAAGCTGGTGATGCAGGCGCAGTCCGCGCTGAGTTTCCTGGTCGCGATGGCTTACTCCGACATGCTGATGATGCTGCCGGTGCAATGGGTGCAGTTTCCGCTGTGGCGCGACGTGCTGGCGGTCATTCCGGTCGAGGAGGTGCTGCCAGCTCCGCCGGTCTGCATCCTTTACCGCACCGGGTTGCCGCTGACACCGGCCGCCGAATACTTCTGCGACATGATGCGGCGCGCCAGCATGCACATGCACACACTCGCGGACTGACATCGCGCGAGCGATATCCAATCCGGCATCGCCGCCGCATGCGCGGCATCTATTCGCTATCGATCAGCCTCCCTATCGTCCCACCTGTTTTTGATCCAACAAAACAGGAGACAAGCGATGAGGAAGATGAATGCCTGCTGGCTTGCAGGCTTGGCAGCGCTGACGATGGAAGCGTCGGCGCAGTCGAATGTAACGATTTACGGCCGCCTCGATGCGTCGATCAACCTGCAGCGTTTTTCGGCCGTGGCGGGAGCCGACAGCACGACCCGAAAGACAGTCTCCAGCGACACGTCGCTGTGGGGGCTGCGCGGCACCGAGGATCTCGGCGGGGGCATGCGCGCATTCTTCAAATTGGAGAACGGTTACCAGATCGACACGGGTAGCGCCCAGGTCCCCACCAAGTTCTGGAATCGTGAGGCCCTGGTGGGCATCGGCGATAGCCGCTACGGCTCGGTGCAACTGGGCAGTCAGTTCACGCCAGCGATCTGGCTGACGCGCGCGATCGACCCATTCATCCGCAGCAACAACGGCGCCAATCTGAACTTGCTGCAAGGTCTGCGCGGATACGCCGTGATGCATGACAACGCCGTCCAGTACATATCGCCGAACTGGGATGGCTTGTCAGTAAGAGCGATCGTGGCGGCATCGGAGGGTGGCCCCGGCCGTGGGCACTCGCTTGCGGCCGAATACAAAAGAGGGAACGGATTCGTTGCCGTTTCCTACGACAACATCAAGGTGCCTGGCGTCGCGGTAGGCCGGCCCGGCGTGTCTACGCTCGACAGCCAAACCTACGCTCTGGGCGGAACCTATGACCTGGGCACAGTCAAGCTGCACGGCTGGGTGCAGACCAATCGCATCGATGGGCTGTCCAACGTGAACGGGTACATGCTGGGCACGACCGTTCCACTGGGGCCGGGCGAGATTCGCGCGTCGGTGATCCGCCGTGATGCGCAGGCAGGCAACGCCACGCAGTCCGCCATCGGGTATTTCCACCTGATGTCCAAGCGCACGACGCTCTACGCCTCGATAGCAAAGGTCGACAACAAGGGCGCGGCGGCATTCGGCATGTGGCCGGGTCGCCTCGACATTGCAGCACCCGCTCCCGGGCAGGACATCACCGGGCTGCAGGTCGGCATTCGGCACACGTTCTAGCGAGCGGCCACTGCACGGCCATTGCACCGATCGCGGCAGCCACCACCTGCCGTGCGTTGTCCTCGAGTGCGTAGAACTGCGGCCCGCACGTGCCTGCTCCCGGGAGCGGGATGTTCGGCAGACGCATGAGTCGCACCGAGGACGAGACCATCTCGAAGAGGGCCACCATGAGTACGTTTCTGAAGGATTGCTGGTACGTCGCGGCCTTCGCCGATGAACTTGGCGGCAGGCCCGTCGGCCGCACGCTGCTGAACGAGCCGATCGTGCTGTTCCGGCGCACCGACGGCCTGCCTGCCGCACTGGAGGACCGGTGCTGCCACCGCGGCCTGCCGCTCGCCCTGGGCGAACTGGTCCCCGAGGGCATCCGCTGCGGCTACCACGGCTTGGTGTTCGACGGCTGCGGCGTCTGCGTCAAGGTGCCCGGCCAGGACACCATCCCGTCGGCGGCGCGCGTCGCAAATTATCCGGTGGCCGAGCGCGACGGCCTGGTTTGGATCTGGCTCGGGGACCCGGCAAAGGCCGACGTGAACATGATCCCGCGCTACGAGTGGCATGCCGCGCCGGGCTGGGCACATCGCGGCAAGCGCAACGAGGTGCAGGCCGACCATCTGCTGGTGGCCGACAACCTGCTGGATCTGACGCATGTCGGCTACGTGCACAAGAGCACGATCGGTGGCCAGCCCGACGCGCACTCGAACGCCGAGATGAACTTCTCGCGCACCGGGGACAGCGTCTCGGTGGTGCGCTGGCTGCGCAACTCGCTGCCGCCGCCGACCTACGTCGCAGCGCATGGCTTCACCGGACGCGTCGACCGCTGGATCGAGATCGATTTCAGGCCGGGCCTGATCACCATCAACGCCGGCGCGAAGGACGTCGATACCGGCGCTTGCGAAGGGCGACGGGACGGTGGCTTTTCACTGCGATCCCTGCACGCACTGACGCCGGCCAGCGAGGGCGTGTCGCACTACTTCTGGACCATTGCTCACGAGGTCAAGCCCGGTATGCCGGACCTGACGGACCGCGTCTACCAGGAAATCGACACCGCATTCGCCGAAGACAAGTTCGTGCTCGAAGCGCAGTACGCCAGACTGCGTCAGAAGCCGACGCCGCCGTTGGTGGACATCAAGTCCGACGCGCCGTCGATCCATGCACGGCGAATCGTCGCGATGCGTTCGGGCTCGGCGATGAACACTCGTTGAGCATCAAGCATCGGGCGGGCGGTCGTTGACATACCCCACCCTGGACGACGCCTGACTTCGAGCGGGTCTATGGCAATGGCAAGCGCTGTCGCATCTCGACGCTCGGAGGTTGGCTCATTCGACTGGCCAACGAGACTTGATCGGGGGCGGAGCCAAGTCCGCTCCCCGAGAGAGGCATTCGGCGGTTCCCATATTCCCAGCGCCATGCAGCGGGGACAGCCTACCTTCCATCACGCACATGATGAGGACTGAAACATGACACACCAATTCGGCCAACAAATTCTCCTGCGATCCCTGCTCACGGGCCTACTGATGCTCGTGGTCCATGGTTGCGGTGGTGGTGACTCGTCCGACGACGACAGTGCTGTCGCCGTCGAAACGCAGGTCGAACTCCGATCGGGATCCGTCGTCGGGAATCTTCCGGACAGCTCGGGGATCCGGAGCTTCAAGGGCATCCCGTACGCAGCCCCCCCGGTTGAAAGCCTGCGTTGGAAAGAGCCGCAACCAGCCGCCGCATGGACCGGGGTCCGGGATGCGACACAGTTCGGCAACCGCTGCTGGGCTTCGTCGTCCAGTGGCCCCATACAGACCAATGGCGTCAGCGAAGACTGCCTCAATTTGAACGTCTGGACCGGCGCTGCCAAACGCGGCGACAAGCAGCCCGTGATGGTATGGATACACGGCGGCGGATTTCAGAACGGCACCAGCGCCGATCCCTTGTACGACGGCGGTGTGCTTGCACGCAAGGGTGTCGTCGTTGTCTCGATCAACTACCGCCTGGGTGTTCTTGGCTTCTTGTCCCGACCGGAGCTGGATGCCGAGTCCAATGGACACAAGTCCGGCATGTACGGCCTGCTGGATCAGCTGGCCGCGTTGCGCTGGGTGCACGACAACGTTGCGGCGTTCGGAGGCGACCCCAACAACGTGACAGTCTTCGGCGAGTCGGCTGGTTCCCACGCAATTGGCCTGTTGATGGCGTCGCCCCTGTCCAAGGGACTGTTTCACAAAGCCATAGGAAGCAGCGGCGCATTCTGGGAAACCTCCAGCGGCCCCATGATGTCTCATGGTGATGCGCAGAACATGGGCTTGGCCCTGAGCGTGAAAGTCAACGCACCGACACTCGCGGATCTGCGTGCCACGCCCGCATTGCAACTGCAAACCGCGACGAACTGGACCCTCGCAACGAATCCTGGGGAGACGAACTTCGGCCCCACCGTCGACGGGCACGTGCTGCCCGACGACCCTTACGTCCTGTTCATGCGCGGACAGCAGACCGACGTGCCACTGATGGTGGGTTGGAACAATGACGAGGGGATGTTCTTCATGGGCTGGTCGCTCCCACACGACAGCGCTCGAGCCTTCACCGACGCTGCGGCGACCGTCTTCGGCAGCAACAATCTGGCCGACTTCCTGCAGCAATACCCGGCGGGGACCGATGCTCAGGCCGCGCAGTCGGCGCAGTCGCTGCAAGGTGATGCAAACATCAAGTACCAGACCTGGGGCTGGGCCAATCTGCAACGGCAAACGGGGAAGTCACCGGTCTACGTCTACAACTTCTCGTACTTGTCGTCCTACAGTCCACTCGCAACACACGGCAGTGACCTCTGGTTTGTTTTCGGTGCCCCTGTCGATCTGCAGTTCTTCTATCCTGGTTCGCCGAGCAATGCGGACAAGGCAATGTCCGACATTGTCCAGTCGTATTGGACCAACTTTGCCCGCAATGGCGATCCGAACGCGGCGGGGTTGTCACAATGGCCTCGATACGCGGGGCCGGGAAGCGATGCCATGCACTTGGGCAACGCTGTGCAGGCCGGGCCGGAGGAAGGAACATCGAGATTCCAGTTCCTCGACAGATTCAGGATTGGCGGCATCCTGACCTTGGCCTTCGATCACTAGCCAGCGCACGATCAGCCCTGCCAGGTGGCTCCAATGAAGCCATCGCGCAGGGCAGCGTCACCGGTCCGCTGCCGATGGAGTGGACAGCGCTGCGGGAGCTTCTGGGTATGGCATGAACCGCCCCACACACATCATCACGGCTCCGCGGTGCGGGGCCGTTCTACTTGGGGCGGTGATGGTCGGAAGAATTATCCGTACCACTTTTGGAGGCCACTGAGAAAGGCCTCCGAGAAGGCGCTTCGATGGTCCAGTCAGCGCCCTGCTGAGAATGGCCATCGGGCCCGCAGCCCGCGCCACGCGGGGCTCGCGCGAAAAAAAGCCCGCGTCGTGCGCGGGCTTGGACTACCTGGCGGCGCTGCGAGTCGCCGGCGAACCCGTCTCAGCCGTCAAAACGGCGATAACAGGGAAGAGTTTCAGGACTTGGGGCCACTTCCACCCCCCGCGGCCAAAAACTCTCGCTGTACCAGGGACTTAGTCGCGTTTGAGGCCGTCACAGGCCGTGCGCGGAACAGGGAACTTAGCGGAGCGGAACAGGGAATTCTGGGAGCAAGAACAGGGAAGTTGTGGTGCCGGATCAGGGAACGGAGCTGCGTGGTTGTCGGTTCGAGCCCTAGTGGCGGACCAAGACGCAGCCAACCTCATTCTTATATCAAAGCGGCGGTCCTTCACCGTCGACCGTGCTACCGATTCACTGACGAGGCAATGCCACTGTGATCAAGGTCGCCAGCGGCGTCGTTGGACGGCCGATGAGCTGGCTGAGTTGCTTCCCATCGTCGAACAGCGCCCCCTGCGACGCCCCAGCGTCCGAGTCGGCCAACAAGGCTGCCAGCCCCTCGGGCAGCCCCGCACCGAGCAGCGCTGCCTTGTAATCTGAAGGCGGCAGATCCTGGTATCTGACTGCCTTGCCGGACAAGCGAGAGATTTCTGCGGCCAGTTCCGTGAGTGAATAAGCGGTGTCGCCCGCCAGCTCGTAGACCCGGCCGGTCTCGGCGCCATCCCTCAGCACGGCCGCAGCCGCAGCGGCGTAGTCGGCGCGTGCGGCCGACGCGATGCGCCCTTCTCTCGCGCTGCCCAACAGCGCGCCATGCGCAAGCGCCGCAGGAACGGCTGCGGTGTAGTTCTCCGTGTACCAGCCATTGCGAAGGATGACGAAGGGCAAGCCTGAGCTTTGCACCAGCGCTTCGGTTTCCCGGTGCTCACCAGCGAGGCCCAGTGCCGAGCTGTCAGCGTGAAGCAGGCTGGTGTAGACCAAGAGTTGCACGCCAGCGTGCCGTGCGGCGTCAATGACAGCGCGGTGCTGGTCGACTCGCTGGCCGATCTCGCTGGACGAGATCAGCAGCAGCCGATCAACGCCCTTCAGTGCGGCTTCAAGCGTCGACGGTCGGCTGTAGTCCGCTTCCCGAACCTGCAGGCCGCGAGCGGCAAGGTCGCGGGCCTTGTCAGGGCTGCGAACCAGTGCGGCGATGGATTCGGGAGCACGCGTCTTCAGTAGTTCTTCGAGAACGAGCCGGCCCAGTTGGCCCGTTGCTCCGGTGACGGCAATCATCATGATTCCTTGATGCGGTTGAGATGGGTGGCAGAATACCGAGAACGATTACTTTTCATAAGTACGCACACAAAGGTAAGTACCCATGGCCTCGAACCGGGAACGGCCCCCCTCTCCTGCAGCGCTGTCCTCGCGGATGGCACGTGGCGAGTTGCTAGCACCGAACTGTCCCTCTCGCGAAGTGCTCAAGCACCTCACGAGTCGTTGGGGCGTGCTGGTGCTGATCGTCCTTCTGAAGGGAACCCACCGCTTCAGCGAATTGCGCCGCAGGGTCGGTGGCGTGAGCGAAAAGATGCTGGCGCAGACGCTGCAATGGCTCGAGGACGATGGCCTGGTCGTGCGCAAGTCCTATCCGGTGGTTCCACCGCATGTCGAGTACAGCCTGTCGCCGATGGGCGTCGAGGCAGCACAGCAAGTTCGATCACTGGCGGATTGGATTGAAGAGAACGTGGGCCGCATCCTTGTCGCACAGAAGGCGAAGCCTCGAGCGAAAAAGGAAACAGGCTTGCGAGCCTTGGTTGCTCGCTGATTTCGATCGCGAAGTCGAAAGAATCGTCGCCACGACTAGCGGTTCGCGTCCGCATAAGTCCGAGATGTCGAACGAGAAGCTTGTGACGCCATACCGGCCGATACTGGCTAAACGCTGTGACGAGAAGCTACCGCATCACTGGAACAAACACGGGTATCGAGATTCGTCCGGAACTTGTTCCACCGTCTGCACAACGCGACGCGCGGTGCGGTTTGAAGCGACGTGATGACGATGCCGCACCAAAGCCTTCGATCCGGTCGGTCTTGCGGTCCGTCGGCACCGCTTCGCAGGCGCTTTGAGCGCCTCGAGAGTCCGCTGCTGACCGCGCAGCCGAACTCATCCCGCTGCAATCATCAACTGCCGCCATGCCATCGACAGGTTCCTGCCTCGACCCTGATTTTTCTTGTAGCGTCCCGCGCTGCGGCTGCCTAGCGTGGATTGCCATCAGACATGAGAAGTATTTCTGTCATATGTGACCTGATGGGCCGTCCGGCACTCCAAGCACGGACCTCTCTCTTGCCTCGCCTTCACGGGCTCGACCTGGGGTGCGTCACCCTCGGTACGCCACATGACCAGCGCGCCGTGCGCCAACACAAAAAAAGGCCGACATGGCACCCAGGGGCCCCATGTCGGCTCAAGTCTCCGAGAGGAGACACCATAAACCACTGAAGTCGAGAACGGATCGGCCTTCGATGGCAGGGCCAGCGCGATGACTGTGGCGTTCGAGACGTAAGGTATCCGTCCCGTCGCTAGACGGTGATCGTCGACATGCCCTGCGCTGCGGCGGCCGGTCGGATGAAGCGGCGCTTGGCGCTTCTCTGCCGATCGTCACTCCCGACCGATTCGAAGTGGGGCGGCTCCCGCTAGACAGGTCGGCCGCCCCGCGTGCCGCTCATGAAAATTCAGCGCCTGGCAAACCCGCCAATGGTTGGTCAGCAAGCGCTGCGCGATGACCTCGACCGTCAGCCCCTGCCGACGCAGTTCCACGGCGTCCCGCGCAAGCATCTCGCAGCCGATCCCCGCATGCCGAGGCTTCACGTCCACGGATCGAGACCGGACGGGACCCGGCTTCTACGCGTCATTCGGCGAAGATTCCTTCAGGATCATCTCCGTGAGCATCCGACGGCCCTGGACGCAGTGAGCATCGGCACGCAGAAGGATCTCCTTGGGCTCCTCGGCAAGCCCCTGAAGCATCTGCTCGATCTCACGCGTTGCCGACATGTCCTCCTCGAGCGTCGGCCGGATACCTTCGATCAGGGCTGCCGAGAAAGCTGAATCACCCATGCTGAAGTCCCTGCCGAGGGCGAAGAAGTAGTGGGCCGTGTTCAATCGTGCCGGCGTGATGGCGTGATAGACGCGGACCGTCCCGAGATACCGGCCGGGGTCGGTCGCGGCGTTCGCCGCGACATGGAACTGGTCGTAGCCGGCATGGAATGACGGGAAATACGACGTCATCGAGAAGCTTCGATCCACCTGCCCGGTGTAGTTGAACGGCTTGGCGAAATACGGCGGGCACTCCGTGTCCGGAATCGATCGCGAGCTGCGGGTCCAGCCGACACCCGTCTCCCTGATTTCCTTTGCCTCCGGCACACCGGCGGATGCGATCGTCGTCTGATGCAGGTAGGCGAGATGGCTGAGGTCGAGCACGTTGTCGTGCATCAGCATGTACCGACCCGGGACCGGGTAGTACACGTCCCCGACGGTCTCGTAGCCGGGATCGAGGATGAACAGCGCCTTGTGATCAGGGATCAGCGTCTCGTCCGCCTTGTCGGGATCGCCGGTCCAGATCCAGATCCAGTTCCAGCGCTCGGCCACCGGGTACGACCGCACCTTGCAGGCCGACGGTATCTGGACCTGACTTGGAATCTTCGCGCAGCTGCCTGTCGGCGTGAAGGTGATGCCGTGATAGCCGCATTCGATGTTGTCGCCGACCACACGACTCTTGCCGAGAGGAAAGTGCCGATGAGGGCAGCGACCCTCCAGCGCCACCGGCTCACCCGATTGCGTCCGGTAGAGCGCGACCGGCTCGTTTAGGATCCATCGCTCCATGGGCTCCCGGGTGACTTCCTTCGACCATGCCGCCACGTACCAGGCATTGCGCACTGCGTACATTCCTTCGGCCAATGGGTACATGTCTTCTCCTTGTGTCTCTTGATGGCTCGCCCGTCGGGCGGTCCGCAACGATGTAGTGCCTTGCTAGGCGCTCGCTTCTTCCTTCAGCAATCGGTCCAGCGTGCGCCTGACGCGGATCGGGCCGGCATCGTGCTGTAGCAGCACGGGGTTGAGGGACCAGAAGTCCTGGTCGCCCATCTCCTTGAGCACGGCCCCCACCATCGGCATGTCCTCCGTCTCGTTCACGAACAGCAGCGCCTTCTCGGTCTGGCTCGTCAGATCGGCGTCGGCCAGCGCGAAATTTCGCGTCAGCGCATAGCTGTACAGGATCGACTTGTCCGTCTCGGGCGTCAGCAGGTGCACGGCGAAGATGCCCGTTCCCTCGTCACGCGGCCGGCCACGGGCCACCGAGCTCAGCTTGTTGACGATGATCGACGGGGCGAACCACAGGCTCTCCATGTAGGAGTCCACGGGCCCCGGTGCCATGTGGTCCTTGTGCAGGCCGAAGCCATGGTCGGCTTCCCATTTCCACAGGCTGGACACCGAGTTGTCGCGTTCGGTGACGCTCGGCTTGGCCGTCGACAACCCCCCCGTCTCGAACCACGTGTGCAGATGATCGACGTGACTGAAATCCATCAGGTTGTCCATCTGCAGGACGTAATTCAGCGGGCTGATGAAAGTGCCGCGGAAAGTCGCGGTCGCCGGCGCGCTGTCCAGCGGAGAAAGGTCAGGGATCAGTTTATCGTCAGCTTTCGGGGTATCCCCCATCCAGACCCAGGAAAACCCGTGACGGTCGACCACCGGGTAATTTCGGACCACGGCCGCCTTGGGAATACTCCCATCGCCGTGCGGGTTGTGCACGCATTTGCCGGTGTCGTCGAATTTCAGGCCGTGATAGACGCAGGTGACGACGCAGCCCTCGAGACGCCCCTTGCTGAGGGGGGCGAAGCGGTGTGGACAGCGATTGCGCAAGGCGACCGGCGAGCCATCGGGTCGGCGGTAGAAAACCAGATTCTGGTCGCACACGGTGCGCTCCAGCATCTTTCCGGTTTCAATGACGGTCGACAAGCCTATTGCATACCAAGCATTTTCGACGAACTTCATCTTGTCTCGCTCTCGAATAGTTTTACTAATCATCGCGCAGGCTGATCCGCCGACAAGGTCGGCAGATCGCCTAGTCCGATGACTGCACAAATACTAATTGGGTTGGCAACGAAGGTAAAATGATCAATTCACATTGGAACGATCGATGCGTTCGATAGAAGATCGAATGGATCAAGCGACGACAACATTGACCGAGCATCCCGTCAACCCGACTGGATGGCGTCGGATGTCGACGAAGTGGCCATGGATCGAGGCGGCTGCCGCCATCGCGGGACTGACGAGATGCGTCCTTCCTCCCGCCCCCTGCCGACCTTCAAAATTCCGGTTGCTGGTGGAGGCGCAACGCTCACCCGCTTGAAGGCGATCCGCGTTCATCGCCAGGCACATCGAACAGCCGGGCTCGCGCCATTCGAATCCGGCTGCCGTGAAGATCCGGTCCAGCCCTTCGGCCTCCGCCTGGCGCTTCACGAGCCCCGAGCCCGGCACCACCAACGCCAGACTCACGCTCGACGCCACCCGGCCCCCCAGCCGCTGCAGCATCTTGGCTGCCTCGCGCAGATCCTCGATCCGGCTGTTGGTGCAGGATCCGATGAAGACCTTGTCGATCGAGATGCTCTCGATGGACTGACCCGGCGTCAGGCCCATGTAGTGCAGTGCGCGCTCCAGCGTGGCCCTGCGGCCTGCATCCGGCTCGAGTACCGGATCGGGCACGCGGCCGTCGATGCCGGTCACCATCTCGGGCGACGTTCCCCAGGTGACCTGGGGAAGCAGCTTCGAGGCATCGAGGCTGATCTCGTGATCCCAGTGCGCATCCTCATCCGAATGCAGAGTTCGCCAGTAGGCGACGGCCTGATCCCACTGCGCCGCCTTCGGCGCCATCGGCCGGCCACGGACGTACTCGATGGTCGTTTCGTCCACGGCAATGAGGCCGGCCCGGGCACCCGCCTCGATGGCCATGTTGCAGACCGTCATGCGGCCTTCCATGCTCAGGGCCCGGATGGCCGGTCCCGCGAACTCGATCGTCGAACCCGTGCCTCCCGCCGTCCCGAGCATGCCGATGACGGCCAGCACGATGTCCTTGGCACAGCAGCCCTCGGCCAGCACCCCTTCCACCCGGACACGAAGGTTCCTGGCCTTGCGAGCCAGGACCGTCTGCGTGGCCAGTACGTGTTCGACGTCGCTGGTACCGATCCCGTAGGCCAGCGCGGCGAACGCACCGTGGGTGCTGGTGTGGCTGTCTCCGCACACGACGGTCATGCCGGGCAAGGTGGCGCCCTGCTCCGGACTGATGACGTGAACGATGCCCTGGTTCCTGTGCAGGAAGGGAAAGTACGCCGCCGTCCCCATCGATCCGACGTTCGAGTCGAGCGTCTCGATCTGCTGCTTGGAGATCGGGTCCACGATGGCGTCGTAGCCGGCCGCCCATCCCGATGTCGGCGTGTTGTGGTCTGCCGTCGCCACGATGGAACTCGCACGCCAGACCGGGCGGCCCGCCAGGCGCAGCCCTTCGAAGGCCTGAGGGCTCGTGACCTCATGGACCAGATGGCGATCGATGTAGAGGACGCAGGTCCCGTCATCCTCGCGATGGACCACGTGCTCGTCCCAGAGCTTGTCGTAGAGGGTGCGCCCGCTCATGGGGACCTGTCCGCCCCGCCCCGGATCTCTCGGCCCGCTCGCGCCAACATGTCGCGCGCGATGCGTGGCAGTTCGGCATCCTGCCGGAGGACATGCTTCGCGACGCGATGCGTCGGCGTTTGCGGAAGGGACGGGATGAATGCGATGAACCGCGGCTGCTTCATTGCGGCAAGCCGCTCGCTGCACCAGCGTGCCAGCGTCTCGTGCGTTAGCGTGCACCCGGCCCTGATCACGACCGCGATCAGGATCTCCTCGTCGCCGAGCTCCGAAGGAACCCCGATCGCCGCCACCTCGGCGACATCGGGGTGTTCACCCACGATCCTGTCGATCTCGGCACCCGCGATGTTCTCACCACGACGGCGAATGACGTCCTTCTTGCGGGAGACGAAGTACAGGTATCCATCCCGGTCCTGGCGGACGTAATCGCCGGTCAGGAACCAGCCGTCGCGGAATGCGGCGGCCGTCTGGTCCGGATCGTTCAGATAACCGACGAACATCACCGGCGTCCTGACGATCAGTTCGCCCACATCGCCGACCGCGACGTCGCGACCATCGTCGTCCGCGACACGCATCTCCGCAAACGGTCCTGAGCGCAGGGGATGGCGGCCGGCAAGACCGATGCTGCCCACCTTGTGAGGCCCCTCGAAGGGATTGCAGCAGGCCGCGGGGATCTCCGACATGCCATAGCCCTCGATCAGCGTGGGCACGCGGAACTCCTCCTGGAAGACCCGCATCATCTCCGCGCTGATCGGCCCGCCGTAGATCTTCCGGATGCGGTGGTCGGGCTCGAACTCCGAGCGCGACCGCATGCTCAGGATCTTGCCCAGCGACGCCAGGATGTTCAGCTGGGTCGCCTCCACGGCCAAGGCCAATTGCCAGAACGACGAGGCACTGAATCTGGCGGTCGTGATGAACGTCGCCCCTGCAGCCAGGGCACCGCCCAGCGAGTAGAACAGTGCGTTGGCATGGAACAGCGGAAAGACGGTCAGCAGCCGGTCTGTCGGCTGGAGGTGCAGGCGTCCGACGAAGGCCTCGGCGGACAGGACAAAGCTCCGATGCGTGTGGACGACGCCTTTCGACCGCCCGGTCGTGCCCGACGTATAGATGATGACCAGCGGATCTTCCGGACGGGGCAAGGCGCCGGGTCGGTCGCCTTCCGCGGCAGCCCTGAATCCGTCGATGGCCCCGAGCACCTCGTCGGCGCCGGGTAGGTTCAGGCCGATCGAGCTGAGCGGGAGGCACCACGGCCCCCTGGGCAGCGACTCTCCGATCGCACTCCACCGCAGCAGAAACTGGTCGTCGCCGGCGATGACTGTCGCCTCGGAGTGCTCCAGCTGGTAGCGCAGTTCCTCGTCGGTCAGTACCGGATTCATCGGCACGAAGATGGCACCGATGCGGGCCAGCGCCAGGAACAGGATCACCGTGACGTCGCTGTTCGCTCCCACGTGCGCAACGCGCACGCCACGCGACACGCCACGGGCCGCCAGCGCCGACGCGAGCGCCTCCACGCCGGCCATCACCTGCGAGTAGGCCCACAACGATCGCGTGCCGAAGCGCAAGGCCGGCGACGACGGGATCGCACCGGCGCGCGAGGCGAGGAGCGTTGGAACGGTGTCGGCATGTGCCGGGTACGATGCCAGCACTTCGGCGGGGGTCATCTCCGCACTGACGGAAACGCTCATAGATCGAGGACCAGCGTCGGCGTCCTCGAACGCGAACAGCAGGGCGTGAACTGGTCGTTCCTGGCCTGCTCGTCGGGTGTCATGTAGACATCCTTATGGTCGGGAATGCCTTCGAGCACACGCGTCAGACAGGTTCCGCACACACCCTGCTCGCAGGACACCTGCAGCTCGACGCCGTTCTTCGCTAGCGCCTCGACGACCGTCTGATTGGCTGCAACGCGGATCGTCCTTCCGGACCGGGCCAGCTTCACGTCGAAGGCCGCATCGCTTTCTGACGCTTCGACCCGGTGACTGAAGTGCTCGAAGTGGACATTCCCGTCCTGCCACCCCGCTTGACGCGCCCCGATGGTCACGGCGTTCAGGAAGCCTTCCGGCCCGCACACATAGAGATGGCGTGTCGGTGAAGGCACCTGCAGGACCCGGGCGATGTCGATCCGCGAAGCACCCTCGCCCTGGTCGACGTACAGGTTGATCCGGTCCGCGTACGCAGACTGCTGGAGGCGACTCCTGAACGCCATGCGCTCGGCCGAGCGCGCGCAGTAATGGAATTCGAAGTCCGCCTTCCTGCGAGCCAGGTGGTCGGCCATCGAAAGCAGCGGCGTGATCCCGATGCCACCGGCGATCAGGATCGACGACCCCTGCTCGGCCTGCGGCGTAAGCTCGAAATGGTTCCGCGGCGAGCTGATCTGGAGGACGTCGCCCTCCATGACTCGCTCGTGCATCCCGGTCGACCCGCCGCGCGACTGCGGCTCCTTCAGCACGGCGATCACGTAGCGATGCCGCTCTTCGGCAGAGTTCGACAACGAGTACTGGCGCACCAGATCGCCATCACCCGGAATCCGGACGTCGATGTGGGCCCCGGGCGTGAACACGGGAAGCGCGGACCCCGAGAAACCCACCAGCTCGAAACTGCAGATGTCCTCGGCCTCCTGGCGCTTGCGTGCGACGCCGACCCGGATGGCTCCGGGCAGATCGTCCACGGCGCGGCTCGTCTGCATCGCCGGCACGCCGGCCAGCTCGTTCGATTCGATCACGTTCATCTACCTCGATGGTCAGGTGCGCGCACCGGAGATCAGTCCCGCCAGGACCCGGCGCGCACGCACCCCGCCCGCATCGCCTGCGAGCAGGACCGGACGCAGCGACCAGAAGTCGGTCGTCTCCATGTTCGCCTGCTGGGCGGCGATCATCGGCTTGTCCTCGTTCTCGAAGGCGGCGGTGAAACCTTCTTGCATCGCGCGGCTCAGCTCGGCGTCCTCGCGGCGGTAGTTCCTGCTGGCTGCCCAGAAGTAGTGGGTGGTCGACTCCGTCTCCGGCGTCATGATGTGGAAGGTCCGATCGATCCACTTGGCCGTCTGCCGCGAACCACCGATCTCGTCGACGTAGAGCGTCAGGTCCATGCTCGCCGGTGGATCCCAGCGCGTGTCGACCCACCAGTCCAGTCGACGGCCCTCGAGCTGCTTCAGCGCGGCGTGCAGGGGCGAGAGATAGTCGTTCAGGCTGTGGACGTTGGACCAGACGGTCAATCCGTCCTGGTAGATCTCGCGGGGCCCCTTCGTGAAGGCCGGCGCACCCAGGCCCGTGTGCAGGAACTCGGCATGGCCGAGGTCCAGGATGTTGTCGCTGTACAGCTCGTAGTGGCCGGCTCCCGAGACCGAACCGGTCACGGTGGTGTAGGCGGGATCGTCGACGTAGCTGAAATCCGGGATCGACGATGCGTCGGCCAGTTCGGGTGCACCCATCCAGACCCACACGAGGCGATGCCTCTCGACGACCGGATGACTCGGCACACAGGCTGCGCGCGGGATCGCGCCGTCGCCATGCGGGTTGTGGACACAGGTCCCGCTGCCGTCGAAGCGCAGGCCGTGATACGGGCACTCCACCACGTCGCCGTGCAACTTTCCCATGTGCAACGGGGCGAATCGGTGCGGGCACCGATCGATCAGCGCGTTGACCTTTCCCGCGGGGTTGCGGTACAGCACGAGCGGCCGACCCAGCAGTTTGCGGGGAAGCAGCGCATCCACGATCTCCTCGCTCCACGCGGCGGCGTACCAGGCGTTCTCCAGATACTTCACGTCGATGATCTCCGATGGGTAGGGACAGGGTTCATGTCAGAACAGATACGGCAGTGGCTGCTCGCCGCGGCACACGGACGCACCGCTCATTCGAGATCAGGCTGCTCGGGTGACTTGCCATTCGCACGGACAGGCGTCGCTCAACGACCCGCAAGCCGGTGGCCGATCTTCGTGGCGTGCTCGCCCTGGAAACGCGCGATCGTCAGCTCGTTCTCCGACGGCAACCGGCTGCCATCGAGCTTCGCCACCGTGCTGGCGCCGTAGGGCGTTCCGCCCGTGATCTCGTCGACATTGCCAAGCGCGGTGCACGAGTAAGGCGTCCCGACGATCACCATGCCGTGGTGAAGTAGCGTGGTGTGGAAGGAGGTAAGGGTCGTCTCGTGGCCGCCATGCTGGCTTGCCGCGCTGGTGAACACGCTGCCGACCTTGCCGATCAGCGCGCCCCTGGCCCACAGGCCTCCGGTCTGGTCCAGGAAATTGCGCATCTGCGCGCACATGTTCCCGAAACGCGTCGGCGTCCCGAAGATGATCACGTCGGCATCCGCCAGTTGCTCCGGGACGGCTACGGGGACGTGTGCGAAGGCCGACCGTGCCTGCAGCGCGCCGCTCTTCTGCAGGACCTCGTCGGGAACGAGTTCGGGCACCTGGAAGAGACCGACCTCGGCACCCGGGACACGCCGCGCGCCCTCCGCCACGGCCTCGGCAAGAAGCCGGACATGGCCGTACATGCTGTAGAAGACTATCTGAACCTTTGTCATTCGATCCGCCTGTCGTCGATCAAGTTGCTTGAACAGTCAGGGTGGCGCTATCGCGTCCCGTCCAGCCCACTCCTGCGGGTCCGGATTGCGTCGACGCTGAGGCCACCCGGCCCCATCGCCGAGATGAACAGCAAGGCCCCGAGAATCGACACGTTCTTCATGAAGTGATTCATCTCGTTCTGGGTCTGGATCGGGTCCAGGCCCCAGAAGGCGTGAAAGATCGGCGTCACGATCACCAGCCACGCGGCAAGCGCCAGGGCCGCCCACCGGACCTGCCAGCCGACGACGATCATCAGGCCGCCGATCAGCTCGATCGGCAGGCTCAGACCGAGCAGCACCGGCGCATATGGCACGCCAAGACTCGTCATGAACCCGGCCGTTGCCGCGAAGTTCATGAGCTTCATGACCGATGCCACGACGAACACGTGAGCAACGAATACCCGGCCGATCAGCGCCGCGGCGCCTTGCATGTCCTTCATCGCATCTCCCCTGCATCCTGGCTGGACTTTCGCAGCACCACGTATGCCGAAGTCACTTGGCGGCCCACTCTTTCGCGGTCTCGATGGCGAACGATTCGAGGGAACGCGGCGCGCGGCCCAGCAGCCTGGTGGTTCCGGCGATGTCCTGCTCCGTCGCGAACAGGCCGTGCTCCTGGTAGAACTCGTAGAAGCGCCGGTACACGTTCACCAGCGCGGAGCCCATGAACCCGTGCATGCGCTCGAACAGCTCCATGTCGTTGCCGGCGTACTCGATTTTCCTGTTCAGGGCGGTCGACCAGGCCGCTGCGCTGCTGGGTCCGGTCTCGACACGTGGACCGGTGATGTTGTAGGTCTGCCCCGCATGGCCCTCGTTCAGCAGTGTCGACACGGCCACGTCCGCGATATCGCGGGCATCGACGCGCGACATGCCCTTGAAGCCAATCGGCTGGGGATAGATGCCATCGTTGAGCATCGAATCCTTGTACCAATAGTCGTTCTGGAAGAAGTTGTTCGGCCGCAGGATCGTGAACGGCATGCCGGAGATGGCAACCGCCTTCTCGACCGGCAGCTTCGTGCCTCCACCGATGGGAAGAAACTCGGTGAGGTCCGCGCGGTGCGTGCTCATGTACACGAAGCGCCCCACGTCCGCGTCCTTGGCCAGCAGCACGCCCATGATTCCTTCGTAGGCCTCTGCCGTGCTGGCGGCGTTCAGCATGAAGACGCGGTCGATGCCCTTGAACGAGTCGCGCGTCGCATGCGGATCCGAGAGATTGCCAAACACCGCCGTCGCGCCCTTGGGCAGCCCGGTGGCCTTGGCCGGATCGCGGGTCATGACATTGACGTTCACACCCTTGCTCAGCAAGCCGTTCACGACCCGGGATCCGATGGTGCCCGTGCCGCCGATGACGAGAATCTTCATATCTTCCTTCTTTCGCTAGGAGGTGATGGACGCCGCGCATCGCTCGGCGTCGGTCTGAACGACGAATTGCAGGAGTTCCTCGCAGAATCGTCTGGGGTCTTCAATGAACGGAGCATGTCCGCACGTGGGGTAGATCGAGATCCGGGCCTGCTTCATGACCGCGCCGAGCTTCTGTGCCAGCACCGGCAGGACGACACTGTCCTCGGCCCCGTGGCAGACGAGGACGGGCAGATCGAGTGCCGCCAGCATCCCGTCGTAATCCAGCGCCCGGCTCCGCAGCCAGGTCCTCTGCTGGGGCGTCGTACGGGCGAGCGCAGCGGCGAACTTCTCGTAGGTCTCGGAGCCGGGCACCTGTCGCAGCACCTCGCGCAGGAAGGTGCTCGATGCAGCCTGCCCGATCTCCGGCTCCGGCGAGCAAAGTTCTGCAAGACAGCGATGGGCAGGACCGATCGCGCTGAGATCGGCGAGCGTGGCAGCCGCGACGAAGACGAGCCCCGCGACGTTGATCGATCCGTGGTGGCGCAGATAGTCGTTGACGGCACGCCCGCTGTACGACCAACCCACGAGGATCGGCCGATCCAGCGCGAGCGAATCGACGATGGTCTTCAGGTCGTCGGCCCACAGCTTTCCGCTCGTGTAGCCGTGAATGTCGGCGGGACGCCCAGAACGGCCGTGCCCTCGCAGATCGGGTGCAACGAGATGGCAACGTTCCGACAGTCCAGGATCAGATCGCACGCGGTCCCAGACGGTATGGTCGAGCGAGAAGCCATGCAGCAGCACGACTGCTCGCCCAGCCGGATTGCCGTTGTGCCACGCGGCGATCCGACATCCATCGCTGGATGTCAGTTCGACCGGGGCCTGTTCGAAGGTGCTCATGGGTGCGAGTCGCAGAGGTTCGCCTGTGTCTTCAGGCCGTCTGCTGCTGTCCGAAGTGCTGTTCGCGCAACTTCTTCCATGCCGACATGTCGGCGTCCACGGACTGGTACTTGTCAGCGAAGAAGCGCTCCGTCACGGAGACGTTGGTGGCGAACTCGACGCGCATCCCGTTCGGGTCGTAGAAATAGATGGACCGGCAGTAGCCATGATCGATCTCGAGCACGTCGATGCCGGCCTGGGTCAGCTTGTCCTTGTATGCATCGATCACCGCGTCGCCGCCCTTCACTTCCATGGCGATGTGATGGCCGAACTGGTCGACCTCCGGGAAGTCGCTCGCCTTGAAGTGGGAGGGGTAATCGAAGAACGCAAGCGCGCTGCCATCCGCAAGCTCGAAGTACATGTGCATGTAGGGCTTCGGCTCGTTGGTCAGCGGATCGATCGGCTCGATGCACGCAGCCACCAGCGGGAAGCCCAGCAGTCCTTCGTAGAAGGAACGGGTTTCCTCTGCATTCCTGCAGCGGAAGGCGTGGTGATGAAGCATCTTCACCCGGTTGGCGTCCCGCCGCTGCGTGGCAGCGACGCGCGCCTTGTCGAGATCGACATTGCTAGGCGTCCAGTTCTCAAGGCTCATCATGGCTCTCCCAAAAAATGGCGCGTCATCGACGCTCCGACAAGACAGGCTTCCGAGTTGCGGTTCATGCGCTCACCTCCACCCTGGCGGACTCCGGAGTCGACGTCCGTTGCACGATCGTGGGCTTGAGCAGGAACGTCGCCAGGGCTGGCAGCAGCACGAGCGCGCCCAGCATGTTCCAGAGGAACATGAAGGCCAGCAGGATCCCCATGTCGCCCTGGAACTTGATCGGCGAGAACGCCCAGGTCGCCACGGCAATGCCGAGGGTCATTCCGGTCAGGACGACCACCTTGCCGGTGAACAGCAAGGCGCGGTAGTAGGACTCCGAGAGGCTCTTTCCCGTCTTCATCTCGGCAAGGGTCACGCTCAGCACATACAGCGAGTAGTCGACGCCAATGCCGACGCCAAGTGCGACGACCGGCAACGTCGCCACCTTCACGCCGATACCCAGCCACACCATCAGCGCCTCGCACAGGATGGAGGTCAGCACCAGTGGCAGCACCGCACACAGCACGGCACGCCAGGAACGGAAGGTCACGAAGCACAGCAGCATCACCGCGGCATAGACGATCAGCAGCATCTGGCGATTGGCTTCCTTCACGACGCTGTTCGTCGCCGCTTCGATGCCGGCATTGCCTGCCGCCGAAAGGAACTTCGCCTGCTCGTTGTTGTACTGTCCGCCGAAGTCGTCGACCACCCGGGATACCGCTGAGAGCGTGTCGGCCTTGTGATCTGTCAGGTAGGCCTGGATCGTCAGGAAGCTGCATTGCGCATCCAGAGTCTCGCGCGGCGCATATTGGGTGACGGAGTTGATGCTCGCCTGGTCCCGGGAGATCTCGTACCACTTGGGATTTCCCTCTGCGAACCCCACCTGGCCGCTCTTGGCGGTGCCCACGAACGACATCGTCGACTCCACACCCGGCAGCGCCTTGAGCGCCGTCTCCAGTGCACTGACGCGCAGCAGGGTCGCGTACTGTGAACACTGGTCGCGTGGCGTCGGGATCATCACCGTGTAGACGTCGCTGCTCGCGGCGTAGTGCTCGACGATGTAGGCGCTGTCGAGGTTGTAGCGGGAGTCGGCCCGGAGTTCCGGTGCGCCCGGATCGAGATCGCCGATCTTCAGATGGAGACTGACTGCGAAGCCGGCGGCACCGACGACAGCCGCTGTCGCCAGGGCCACTGCAGCCCACTTGCGCTCGGTGAACAGGTCGAGCACTGCCCAGAATGGGTGCTTCCTGAGTTCGCCGCCCGCCCCGTAGCCGTTTTCGGCCGAGAGGCTTCTCTGCGCGGCATTCGGGCTGACGCCGATGTAGGACAGCAGCACCGGCAGCAGCACCAGATTCGTGAAGACGAGCACCGCCACGCCCAGACTGGCCGCCAGGGCCAGGTCCTGGATCACCGGGATCTTGATCACCGTGAGCACCGCGAAGCCGACGGCATCGGCCAGCAGCGCCGTCAGGCCTGCCAGGAACAGCCGTCGAAACGTCAGCCGTGCCGCGATCAGCTTGGGCGCTCCCCTGCCGATGTCCTGCATGATCCCGTTCATCTTCTGCGCGCCATGGCTCATGCCGATCGCGAAGACGAGGAAAGGCACCAGGATCGAGTACGGGTTGAGGTTGAACCCCAGCAGCGGCAGCAGGCCGAGCAGCCAGATCACGGCCACCATCGAGCACAGCACGACGAGCAGGGTGCTCCTGACGCAGCGCGTGTACCAGAAGAGCACCAGCGTGCAGATCGCGATCGCCACAGCGAAGAACAGCAGCACCTGCTGCAAGCCGTCCATCAGGTCGCCGGCGAGCTTTGCGAACCCGATCATGCGGATCTCGACGTCTTGCGACTGGTATCTCGCCCGCAGCTGCTCGAGCTTCTCGTTCAGCGACTGGTAGTCGAGCGGGTGCCCGGTCGCCGGGTCCACGTCGAGCATTGGCACGGACAGGATCGTCGACTTGAAATCGGCCGCGACCAGCAGTCCGATCTGGCCGGAGCGCTCGATGTTCTGCCGCAGCTCGGCCATCTTCCCAGGCGAACCGTCAAAGCCATCGGGCATGACCGGCCCGCCTTCGAGTCCCTGCTCCGTCACCGCGATCCACCGCACCGCAGACATGTAGAGCGACTTCATGAATGCGCGATCCACTCCGGGCAGGAGGTAGATCTCGTCGTTCATCTTGCGCAGCGTCTCCATGTAGTCCGGGTAGAAGATGGAGTCGTGGCTCGTGGCGACCGCAATCCGCAGAACGTTGCCCGAGCCCGCCAGCTGCTTCTCGTATTCGCGCAGGTTGACGATGTAGGGGTGCTCGCTCGGCAGCATCCGTTCGAAGCTGGCTGCAAGCTGGAGCCGGGTCGCCTGGAACCCCAGGATCAGCGTCACGAGCAGGCAGGCGACGACGACGAGCCGCCGGTGATTGAAGAAGAGCCGCTCGACCCAGGAGCCTGTCCGCGGATCGAAGGTCATCGCCGGGTCGGCCATCAGACCCGCGCCCTGGCCCGTTTCGCCCATCATGACTTGCCGCCTTGCTGTCGCTTGAGGGATGACATGTCGATCACGAGGACACCTCTCGGGCCCACGGCCACCAGATCGCCATGCCGGTTGGCCACGGCAGCGGACAGCGATGCCCGCCGTCCACCGACCGGTTCGAAGGCCCGGCCGTGCTCGTCGCCGACGGCGACGTCACCGGCCTGGCCGACCAGCGCTATGCGCCTGTCCGGCATCGCCGCCGCACCGGTCCAGGCGCTGCCGGCCGCCACGTCGAGGGGATGCCAGGTGTCGCCCTGGTCCTCCGAAGCGAATGCTCGGCCGCGCAATCCGTACACCACCAAGGGTCCGCTGGAGGCAACGGTCAGCCCGAAGAAGCTTCCTTCGTAGGGTGATTTCAGCGCGGTGAAGGTCTCTCCGCCGTCCCGGGACGCATAGATGCTGCCGCGTTCTCCGACGACATAGACATGGTCCCCAGCCGAACGGACGCCGTACAGGTGGTTTCCGTCGGGGTTCGGCAGATGCTTCTCCCAGGACTCCCAGGTAGCGCCACCATCCTTCGTCCGCAGCAACAGGCCGAAGGCGCCGACCGCGAAGCCTCGCTGTGCGTCGAGAAAGTGGATGTCCAGCAAGGGATCGCTCGCCCCTCCGGCGGCCATCCCGGACTGAGGGTTCTGCGTGTCGTCGCCCTTCGCCTGGACCCGCCTGAGACCGTCGAACTTCTTCGACCAGGAGCGCCCGCCGTCGACGGTGGAGAGCACGACACCGCTGTGTCCCACCGCCCAGCCGAGCGACGGCGTCACGAACTGCACGCTGGTCAGCGTGACGCTCACGGGCACCTCGGCCTGCGCCCACGTCTTGCCGTCGTCGTCGCTGGTCAGCACGATGCCTCCCTCGCCCACGGCGATCAGACGCTCGCCGGCCCTCGTGATGGCAACCAGGACCGACTGGGCTGCCCGCGGTGTCCGGACCGCGGGCAGCACCAGCGGATCGAGCGGATCGAGGGCCGGGTTCGTCGCACGGCCATCGGCCGCCGAATTGATGGCCGCGACACCCAGGGCCAGCGCCACGGCCATTGCGCAAGTCGTTGCTTTCATGATGTCTTCTCTAGAGAGACATGGCTTCCCGCGGTAGGGCAGGCAGGAAGCCCCTGCCCATCAGCGAACGCCTTTCCGCGACAGAGCTTCCGGCGTGTAGTAGTTCTCCGGCCACGGCTCGTCCATGATCTTTTCGCGGGTCGCCGTGTACGTGTAATTGCCCTTGATGAAATCCATCGTCGTCCAGATTTCCATCGAGACCGCCGGCACGTCGAACTGGATGTTGGGGAAACCAAACGAGGTGTGCCAGAGCGTCCCCTGCGCATCCCAGGTGTTGCCGATGACCGCGATGCTTGTGTCCTCGTCGAAGTACAGCTTGCGCTTGGGACGAACGTCGCGTTGCCCCGCTCTCAGGTTGCCTTCGACCTCCCACACGCGGTGCAGCTCCCACCGGATCAGATCCGGACTGAGGAACTTCGGCTTCATCGCCTCCTTGTCGTCGGCCAGCAGCAGGCGGTTGTTGTTGTAGGGAATGAACATCTCCTTCTTCCCGATGAGCTTCCATTCATAGCGATCCATCGGACCCATGAACACGAAGACCTGGTCGAGGAAGTCGACGCCGGACGTCACGAAGTTCGGCGTGTCGCAGCAGATGGTCGGCGCTCTGCGGACGCGTCGTTGACCGACCAGGTACTGCCAGGCGGGGCGGCTGTTGTCGAGCTGGTCGTAGTACATCAGCAGCTCGCCGGCCCGCACGGACGGCGCGGTCGTCGTCTGCAGGTTCTGGTAGTACACGCCGGCCTTGATCGAGTCCGGGGTGCCCCCCTTCGCGTAGTACGGGACGGTGATCTCGTTCACGCCCCCCGAAGCGAGCGACGGGCGCCCACCGGAGTCGACCGTGTAGCTGTTGAAGTACTGCGAGTACGCCGCAGGGCGCACGCGCAATGAATGGTTCCACATCAGCTCCGTCCCCGACTTCACAATCGGGAACGGCACGCCGCCAAAGGCGCCCGTGACGGCATAGCCATCGAGCTTGCTGCGTGTCGCGTTCTTGAAGGTCTCGTCGTAGACCCACTGCGGCGCCGCGGCCGTGCGGTGCGTCGGGTAGACGTTGATCTTGTAGTCCGGGTACTTCTTCAGCAGGTACTTCTGCCCCTCGTCGAGCTTGTCGGCGTGCGCATCCATGTTGGCCGCCGTGATCGTGAGGAGAGGTTTCTCACCGGCGAACGGATCGGGTCTCGGGTCGCCCTTCTTGTAGCCGGCGGGCGCCTTCGTGTAGCCACCGTCCCACGCGGGAATGCTTCCATCCTTGTTGCCGGCCTTCTCGCCGCCCAGCGGCGTGAGCTCCGACTTCAGCTTGGCCGCCTCGTCCGCGGTCACCGCGGCCGCTGCCGGCGCTGCTCCGAGGCAGGCGCTCGCCAGCAGCGCCGCCGCCGCGATCATGTGCTTCATCATGTTGTCTCCGATTCGTCTTCAGAAGGTGCGCTGCAAGGACAGGGAGATGAAATCCCTGTCGCCGTTGTTCTGCTTGAACGTCAGGTTGGCGTCCGCCCCCAGTGCCGGCCCCTCGGAACCGAAGTAGTGGGTGTAGTTCAAACCGCCGCGCCACACCTGGTCGTAAACCCCCTTGAGCCCGATGCTGAAATCGCCACCGCGCTTCACCCCACCGTTGAAGACCTGCACGACGGAAGAATTGCCGCGCGGGTTGTAGCCCAGGCCGATCGGGACCGAGAGGTCGAGGCTTGGCGCAACCTGGAACCATTGCGGCTCGAGCAGCGCGCGCAGGCCCCACGCATCGCGCGAAGTGTTGGGGTCGAGCTCGGCAGGGTTCCTCGTGATGCTGGTCCTGCGGTTCCAGGCGATCTCGGCCAGCAGGCTCGCGTTGTCCCAGATCGCGGTGCGGTTCAGGAAGAAGATTCCGGACAGGTTGGCGTGCAGCGAATTGCCCACCGCGTAGCCGGCATTGCGGTTGTTGTCGGCCACGCCGTCAGCGCTGAGGTCCAGGACAGGGCCGCTGACCAGCGGCGTGTTGCGGCGCACGGAGACTTCGCCCGCCAGGTTGAAGCCCGCGACCTCCGTACTGAAACTTGCCCCGTACGACTTGATGTTCTCCGGATAGACGAGCTGGAAGTTGCCGGCGACCGGCCGCAGATAGGCCTGGAACGACTTGTCGTGGTAGCGGACCGCATAGAACCCATACTCCACGTCGGTACCGGTGGGACGCCAGCGCAACTGGATACCGCCCTGGCCGGAATCCTTTGCCTTCTCGTCGGCAACCCTGGGTACCCCGACGCCTGGAGCGAACAGGAAGCGTTCGGCTCCGTCGTCGAAGACGTCCGCGCCGGAAAAGTAGCTGCCGACCGCCGGGATCCTCGACTTCCTGAACTCGAACTGGTAGTAGCCGCCCAGCGACACCTGCTCGGTGATCTGATACTGTCCCGAGACCTGATTGACCGGGATCGTGATCTCCTTGAACTGGGAGTTCGGGACCGACAGCAGTTTCACGACATCGGTCGGCGACTGCGCGTAGGCCAGCCCGTTGCCTCCGAAGAACAGCGTCTCGCCGTAGAGAAGCGAATGGCGGCCGAGGCGGACGTTGCCCGAATCACCGTTGGCATAGACGAAGGCGTCAAGGAACTCGGCCTTGCGGCCGTGAAGATCCCGGGTGGCGTCCGTGAACTCGTTGTATGGCGCCGAGACCTGGTTAACTCGGTCCGGGCTGTCGTTGTCGTTGCTGCGGTTGTAGACGGTGTCGTACCAGGCCGCCGCACTGACGCGTGCACCGAAGCGCTTCTTGTAGCTGACGTCCATCTCCGACAGCAGGTCGACCCGGTTCGAGATCAACCCGCGCCGGAAGTTGCGATCACCGTCGTCGAGGTTGATGTTGTTGATGTTGGCCGGGAGGTTGTCGTCAACCAGGCGCGACGACGGATCGCGGAGCCTGACTGCCCCGGTGTACTTGAAGGTGTTGTCCCAGCGAAGCTGCACGTCCGCATTGCCGGTCTCGATCTCCACCGCCTGCGCAGGCAGCACGACCAGGCTCGCCAGCGGCACTCCAAGCCGCTCGACGACCCAACGAATCCTGGACCGCCGCTTTGAAATTGATCTGCTCATTCTTGTCTCCGAATCGTTTTTGTGCTTTCGAACTGATCTGAATGGCATCCGATCTGACCTCTCTTCGGGTCGTCTTCGTCGCCGTTTCACGCCTCCATGACCACAGCACGGAAACGTGTGGGGCTCATGGCGATTGACCGCCCGACGATTTGCCGTCGTTCGTGCGTCCATCCCAAGGCGAACGCTTGATCTCGTCGCCGTGCTCGTCGAGTTCCGGCGGCGGCACGACATCCACCGACCGTTGCCCATCGAAGGACACGGGCGAGCGCACGGTGCTGAACTCGCCACGCGTGCGATGCGGTACCGTCACGCGCAGCTCGAGGTGTTGCGCCTGAGGATCGTCGAGCGCCTCGCTGGTGTCATACATCGGCGCGTGGGGAACGTCCTCCTCGCGAAGGCGCCTGCACCATTCCTCGCGAGTTCGCAGTGCGAACGTGGCGCCCAGGACCTGGATGAGCTCGTCCTGGTGCTGGATCCTCGCTTCGCGGCTCGAGAAACGCTCGTCGCAGAAGATCTCCGTGTTCTCGATGGCGGTTGCCAGGCCTTTCCAGAACTTCTCCGGGGAGGACATGTGCAGCGCGATCCACTTGCCGTCGCGGCACTTCAGGACGTAGGACTGCGAGACGCTCGGCCGGCTGAACGGCCCCATCACCTCTCCCTCGGAGAAGTAGTGCGTGAACGCATCGAGGTTGAAGTGGCACATGGCTTCAAGCATCGACACCTCCACCTTGCGACCTTGGCCGGTGCGCTCCCGCTCGTAGAGCGCCCCGAGGATCCCGTAGGCCGCATAGAAGCCGGTGATGGAGTCGGCGATCGCGGGTCCGACCACTCGGGGGTTGGCAGGATTGACGAGCAGGTTCAGGTAACCGCTCGCGGCCTGGGCTACCGTGTCGTAGCTGGGGCGCTGCGATGCAGGACCCGTCTGCCCGAAGCCGCTGATCGCGCAGTAGATGAGGCGCGGGTTGAGGGCTCGCAGCCGCTCTTCGGAGGCGCCCAGACGCTCGGCAGTCCCTGGTCGAAAATTCTGGATATAGACATCCGCGTCGGCGATCAGGCGATCGAATATCTCCAGATCCTGCGGGCTCTTCGGGTTGAGCGCGATGCTGCGCTTGTTGCGGTTGTAGGTTTGGAAGTGAGGGCTGTACAGCCCGCCTCGGAATGCCCTGAACGGATCGCCGCTGCCGGGCTGTTCGACCTTGATCACGTCGGCGCCCAGATCGCCCAGCAACATCCCGGCCGCCGGGCCCGTGATGAACGTGCCCTGCTCGATCACACGGACACCCTGCAATACCTTCGACATGGAAATGCTCCCGCTGCTTGAACGTCGTTCGCCTGCGATCAGGCGTTCCCTCGGGAGCCTTGCGGGGGCGGCCCCTCGTAGAGCAGTTCGCGGGTGGCCTGGAAGGACAGGGCGAAGCCGATCGGGCTCTCCAGTTCCTCGACCAGATGGCCGATGAGCCCCCCGACACGAGCCAGGATCGGCACACCTTTCAAGGCCACCAGCGGGAATCCGACGCCCAGCAGGACGGCGGGAATCGCGACCGACACATTGATCTTGAGTTCCTTGCCGTAGACACGCGGAATGACGCGCTCGATCGCTTCGGCGATCTCGACGTAGCGCATGTCGGCGCCACTCTCGCGGGCCACTTCGAACAGCTTCGCGGCGCGAGGGTCGCGCTGCTTGTGCAGGGGGTGTCCGTAACCCGGCACGGGCTGCCGAGCTTCGCGCGCGGCCGCCACGATGGTGCTCGCGGCCTCTTCGAGCGACATGCCATCCGTCGACCTCCGGTCCACTTCCGACAGCAGACGCCCCGCCGCTTCGGCGGCCCCCAGGATCACCGAGCCGCAGCCCAGCACCCCTGCCGCGACGGCACCCTGGAGCGCATCCGGCGCGGCCGCCAGGGTCATGCGACTCGCCTGCACGCTCGGGACCAGGCCATGCTCCGCGATCGCGACCAGCGTGGCATCGAGGACGACCAGCGTCGCCGGAGACGGACGCCGCCCCGTCACGAGGAGGTGGAAGTAGTCGGTGAATGACAGCTTTCCGATGAGGTCCTCGCACAGATTCGCACCGCGTACGGTGATCGTGTGCTCGTCGGAGGTGCAGATGCTGGTTCGGGGCACCGTCGCTTTGCCGATCTTCATTCCATCCCCTTGTCGTTCGTCCGCGATCTGCATCGCCGCGGCCGTGAGGCGACCTGCCGCGGAAGCAGCAGGCGCAGGCCTACATCACCCCGCTCATGACAGACCGAAACCGGTCGTCCTGCGAGCGAGGGGTCGCGTCTCTTCGAGTGGTGCCCCGCGGGGCGCCCGAATCAGCCTGTGGCAGGTCGACGGGTGGTGGTTCGCATGTCTCGCCTCGATGTGTTGTTGTCATACCGCCCTGGCTCGGGTGGCATTGGCATGGACCGAAGCGTAGACATCGGCAACGAAAGATGGAAATGATTAATTTCCATGTTTATGATCTACACCATCGATGACCCGGAGAGGCAATGGAGCTCAGACATCTGCGGTATTTCGTGGCGCTGGCCGAATGCCTCAACTTCACGCGTGCAGCTGAACGCGTGCACGTCACGCAGTCCACCCTGTCCCATCAGATCAAGCAGCTCGAGGACGAGATTGGCAAGCCGCTGTTCGAGCGCATCGGCAAGCGCGTGGCAATGACCGCCCAGGGCGAGCTCTTCCTCGGCCATGCCAAGAAGGCGCTGAGCGAGATCGACCAGGGCGTCGGGGCGCTGAAGGAGACGAACAACGGCGTGAGCGGCCAGCTGCACATCGGTGCCACCCACACCTTCAACCTCGGCTTCATTCCGGAGTGCATCGCCGTCCTGCTGACGCTCAACCCGACGCTGCAGGTGACGACCGAGGAACTGCCCGCCGAAGCCATTCGCGCGAAGCTCGTCGGCGGCGAACTCGACGTCGGCATCTCGTACAGGCCGCAGTCGGTCGACGACCTGTGGTTCGAGCCTCTCTACAACGAAGAGCTCGTGCTCGTCGTCGCTCCGACCCACCCGATGGCGCGTCGCAAGCGCATCCGCATGATCGAACTGCATCGCCAGCCGCTCGTGCTGCTGACTCGGGAATTTGCGACCCGCACCATGCTCGACGAGTGCTTTCGGTCCTGCGGTGCCGAACCGAACGTGACGGTCGAGATGAACACGGTGGCGCCGATGCTCAGCCTCGTGGCCCGGGCCCCGATGGGGGCCATCGTTTCAGAGAATGCACTTCACGATCTCGCCGGCTTGCACGTCATCCCGCTCGAGAGTCCCACGCCGATGCGGACGCCCGGCATCCTCTGGAAGCGCCATCGCGAGTTGACCGCCACCATGGAAAGCTTTGCATCGATCGTGCGCAAGGTGGCCTTGAAGAGCCGATTGCGCAAGCCCTCGGCGTAACGCCGTACGCCTGGTTTGCGGCCGATCCCGTCGGCGCGACACCGCATGTGAGCGCGTGAGGTGGTGCTGCGTTCACGGCGCCCGATACTCGTGCCGAGGCCTCCGCGGTCTTGCACTAACGGCACTTGTGAGGATGCTCGGTTCCTTGACCAACGATGCCATGCGACCATGGAGCCGGGCCTCATGCCCTGCCCTGCAGTCCCTCGATCTCCATCTCGCGTTGATCGGACTCTATAACTACCTGCTACGAATCGCCGGGGACAGCGCACTGCCCCTTTCTGGATGACGGCGGGCAGCCAGTGAGCTGACTTTCGAGTACCGACTGCGCATGCCGGCGTTCGGGCCAGGAGCTGTCGGTCGCGAGCGTCAGCTTCTAAGAGGACTGCCTTGTCGAGGCTCGTCGTTCAAAGTAACGGCACAGCGCTTGAGCAGCTCGCAAAGTAGCCGGGCCTCTTCAGTTGACAGCATGGAGAGCATCTGACGCTCCACCACGTCGGCTGCTTTCGCGCCCTCGGCGACGGCCTTTTGGCCGGCTGCCGTCAACTCGGTCATGATGACCCGGCCATGCTCTGGATGCGGACTGCGCGCGATCAGGCCGTCGCGTTCGAGATTGACCAGGATCGCCTGCATGGTCTGCGGCGTCACGAACGCCGCGCGAGCCAGCTCGGCATTCGAGATTCTCGGATTGCCGGCGACGGCAAGCAGCACGGCGTTCTGCGGGGCCGTGATGCCGATCCGCGCGAGTTCGGCGTCCAGGCGTTGCCTCAAACGATGCTGCGTGATCTTCAGGTTGTAGCCAATCCAGTCGACTCCGCTTCGAGGCGCCGGCTTCACCTTTGACATGTCAGGGCCCTTACATTAATATCAGCCCACTGATATTAATCGACAGGAGCTCGCATGACAACGCCAATCGGCCCCGACTTCATCGCCTTGCAAGTGCGCGACCTAGCCGCATCCCGCAAGTTCTACATGGAGGTCTTTGGCTTCGAAGCCGCCGCGCAAAGTCCGCCGGGGGCGGTCGTCTTCAAGACGGAGCCGATTCCGTTGGCGCTGCGGGAGCGTCTGCGTCCACTTCCCGAGACAGGACCGCTCGGCGTGGGCGTGGTGCTCTGGATCGCGTGCGCTGACGCCGATGTACTGCACGACCTCGTTGTCAAGCGGGGCGGCGCGATCCTCGGCCCACTTGCCGACGGTCCCTTCGGTCGCTTCTTCGTTGCCGGCGATCCCGATGGCTACGCGATCACCTTTCATACGGCGCGGAGCTGACCGCAGTCCGCGCCTTGCAGCCCGTGGAGACTTCGAATGACCATCCGCGACCCGTCCGCCGACTACTTCATCCTCATTCAAGGTGCACATCGCGGAACGGGAGTCATGAGGGCAGCCGAAAGATCGTCCTCGGCCTCAACCAGGCGCGTTGCGCCTTGCGCTGTCTTACCGACCACCAGCCGCAACGTCCCTTTCCGGGCCGTTGCAATGCTGGACGACTGCTTTGACGGCGTCGCGAAGGGCCGCTACCCGTCGCGAAGAAGTCATCGACCAACTGGAGTGCGGCAGATTTTCCGCAAGACTGGGGCGACTAGTCGTTCCCGCAGTTCCAAGCCCGCGGCCCGCCCAGCCGCCAAGTCCCCGGCTCGTCCCCGCAAGCCGGCCGCCGCTGTTCCTGCTGTTGCTGCAGGCAGCAAGCAATCCCAGCTGATCGCCCTGCTCCGCTCGACCCCGGGCGCCACCCTGCCCCAGATGACCGAGCTGACCGGCTGGCAGCCGAGCGGCTCGGTCGGATGGGGGCGTTGCCGATGGAGTGGGCGGCGCAGAGGGAACTGCTGGGCATCCGTTAAAAGGCCTCACACCGACGATCACGGCTCCGCGGTGCGGGGCCGTTCTACTTGGAGCGGTGATGGTCGGAGGAATTACCCGTACCACTTTGGAAGGCCACTGAGAAAGCCCTCCGAGAAGGCGCTTCGATGGTCCGGTCGGCGCCCTGCTGAGAATGGCCATCGGGCCCGCAGGCCGCGCCACGCGGGGCTCACGCGAAAAAAAGCCCGCGTCGTGCGCGGGCTTGGACTACCTGGCGGAGAGGGTGGGATTCGAACCCACGGTACCTTGCGGTACGCCTGATTTCGAGTCAGGTACATTCGACCACTCTGCCACCTCTCCGGGAAAACTGTGGTCTCGCCGTTGCCGGCGAAGCCGCGAATTGTAGCTCAGGCGACCAGCCTTTCGAGCCCGCCGAGGTAGGGCCGCAGCGCCGCCGGCACGGTGATGCTGCCGTCGGCGTTCTGCCCATTTTCGAGCACGGCCACCAGCGCGCGGCCGACGGCGAGACCCGAGCCGTTGAGCGTGTGCACCAGCTCGTTCTTGCCCAGCGCGGTCTTGTAGCGCGTGTGCATGCGCCGCGCCTGGAAGGCCTCGCAGTTGGAGCACGAGCTGATTTCGCGGTAGGTGTTCTGCGCCGGCAGCCAGACTTCGAGGTCGTAGGTCTTGGCGGCGCCGAAGCCCATGTCGCCGGTGCACAGCGTGATCACGCGGTACGGCAGCTCGAGCTTCTGCAGCACCGCCTCGGCGTGGCCCACCATCGCCTCGAGCGCGGCGTCGCTGTGCTCGGGCGCGGTGATCTGCACCATCTCGACCTTGTCGAACTGGTGCTGGCGGATCATGCCGCGCGTGTCGCGCCCGGCGCTGCCGGCCTCGGAGCGGAAACAGGGGCTGTGGGCGGTCAGCCTGATCGGCAGTTGGTCGGCGGCCAGCACCTGCTCGCGCACGCTGTTGGTCAGCGAGATCTCGGAGGTCGAGATCAGGTATTGCGTCGCCGCCGCGTCGTCACCGCCCCGCGTGACCCAGAACATGTCGGCCTCGAACTTGGGCAACTGACCAGTCCCCTCGAGCACCTCGCGGTTGACGATGTAGGGCGTGTAGCACTCGGTGTAGCCATGCTCCTGGGTCTGCACGTCGAGCATGAACTGCGCGAGCGCGCGGTGCAGCCGAGCGGCCGGCCCGCGCAGGAAGCTGAAGCGCGCGCCGGACAGCTTGGCGCCGGTCTCGAAATCGAGCCCGAGCGGCGCACCGAGATCCACATGGTCCTTCGGCGCGAAGTCGAACGGGCGCGGCCCCTTGCCGTCCGGGCTCCAGCGCCGCACCTCGACGTTGCCGTGCTCGTCGGCCCCGACCGGCACGCTGTGCTGCGGCAGGTTGGGCAGCGCCATCAGCAAGGCATTCAGATCGCTCTGGATCACCTCCAGCCGCTCGGCGCTGGCCTTCAGGCGCTCGCCGATGCCACCGACCTCGGCCATCACCGCCACCGTGTCCTCGCCCTTGGCCTTGAGCTGGCCGATCTGCTTCGACAGGCTGTTGCGCCGCGCCTGCAGCTCCTCGGTTTGCGTCTGGATCGCCTTGCGTTCGGTCTCGAGCGACTTGAAACGCTCGACGTCGAGGAAGGGTTGCGGCGACTTGCGTGTTTCGAGCCGCGCGACCACACCGTCGAGGTCTTTGCGCAGCAGGTTGATGTCGAGCATGGCGTGGGCGGCCCGCGGGGACCGTCTCAATGCGAAGAGCAGAGGATTTTAGGTGGCAGCCGCGGTATCGGCAGCCGGACGTTCGGCCGGTCCGGCGCCTCAGGCCACGCCGTTCATCGACTTGTCGCCCAGCCCCAGCGGCAGCGGGAAGCGCACGGTCTCCTCCACGCCCGACAGCTTGCGCACCGACACCGCGCCGAGCGCGCGCAGGCGGTCGATGACCTGCCGGACCAGCACTTCGGGCGCCGAGGCGCCGGCCGTCAGGCCCACGCGACCATGCCCATTGAACCATTCGGGCCGCAGGTCCTCGGCCGCGTCGACCATGTAGGCCGGGGTGCCCAGGCGCTCGGCCAGCTCGCGCAGGCGGTTGCTGTTCGAGCTGGTCGGGCTGCCGACGACCACCACCACGTCGACCCGCGGCGCCAGCACCTTCACCGCGTCCTGGCGGTTCTGGGTGGCATAACAGATGTCCTGCTGCTTGGGCTCGCGCACCTGCGGAAAGCGGCGCTTCACGGCCGCCAGGATCTCGGCCGCGTCGTCCACCGACAGCGTGGTCTGCGTCACCACCGCGAGGCGGTCGGGCCGGGTCACCTGCACGTGCTCGACGTCGGCCACCTCCTCGACCAGGTAGATGCCCTCGCTCAGCTGGCCCATCGTGCCTTCGACCTCGGGGTGCCCCTTGTGGCCGATCATGACGAACTCGTAGCCTTCCTTGGCCAGCTTGGCCACTTCCACGTGCACCTTGGTGACCAGGGGGCAGGTGGCGTCGAAGACGCTGAAGCCGCGCGCGTCGGCTTCGTCGCGCACGGCGCGGCTCACGCCGTGGGCGCTGAACACCAGCGTCGCACCGGCCGGGACTTCGGCGAGGTCCTCGATGAAGATCGCGCCCTTGGCCTTCAGGTCGTTGACCACGAAGGTGTTGTGCACGATCTCGTGGCGCACGTAGATCGGTGCGCCGAACTTGCGCAGCGCACGCTCGACGATCTCGATCGCCCGGTCCACTCCCGCGCAGAAACCGCGCGGCTCGGCCAGCAGCACCTCGGTCACGCCGTGTTCGCTATCCGCTGCGTGCTTCACGCCCATCACAGCACTCCGATCAGCTGCACCTCGAAGCTCAGCTTTTGTCCGGCGAGCGGGTGGTTGAAGTCGAACAGCGCCCAGTCCTCGCCGGGCGGCCCCAGCTCGCGCAGCACGCCGGCGAAGGAGCCCTGCCCGTCGGGGGTGGGGAACTGCACCACGTCGCCGACGCTGTAGCGCTCGTCGGGGTCGCCGTGCTCGCGCAGCACCCCCAGCGCCACGCGCTGCAGCAACTCGGGGTTGCGCTCGCCGAAGGCCTCACCCGGCGCCAGCTGGAAGGTCGCGCGCGCGCCCTCCGGCAGTCCGATCAGCCGCTGTTCCATCGCCGGCGCCAGCTCACCGGTGCCCAGCGACAGCGTGGCCGGCTTGTCAGCGAAGGTGTTGATCAGGTCCGCACCATCGGGCCCGGTGAGCCGGTAGTGCAGGGTGAGGAAGGACCCGGACTGAACCTGTTGAACGTTGACCACGGGGCAGGCGCTTTCGCTTCGATAGACTGGGGTGGATTTTCGCACTGCACCGTGAAAGACCTTCCAGCCGAACTGCGACCCCGGGAAAAGCTGCTCGCCCGCGGCCCCGCGGCGCTGGCCGACGCCGAACTTCTGGCCTTGCTGCTGCGCACCGGGCTGCCGGGCCAGGGCGTGCTGCAGCTCGCGCAAGCGCTGCTCGACCGCTTCGGCGGCCTCACCGGCCTGCTGGCGGCCGAGGTGTCGGCGCTGGGCAGCGTCAAGGGCCTCGGGCCCGCCAAGCGCGCCGAGCTGGCCGCCGTGCTGGAGATCGCCCGCCGCACGCTGGCCGCACGGCTCAGCGACAAGCCGGTGTTCGACTCACCACAGACGGTCAAGGACTACCTGCAGCTGCAACTGGCGAGCAAGCCCCACGAGGTGTTCGCGGTGCTGTTTCTCGACACCCAGCACCGGCTGCTGGCCTTCGAGGAGTTGTTCCGCGGCACGCTGGGACAAGCCAGCGTCTACCCGCGGGAAGTGGTCAAGCGGGCGCTGGCGCTCAACGCGGCGGCGGCCATCCTGGCTCACAACCATCCCTCGGGCGTGGCCGAACCATCGCGCGCCGACGAGGCGCTGACACAGACGCTGAAGTCGGCGCTGGCGCTGGTGGACGTGCGGGTGCTGGACCACTTCGTGGTCGCGCGCGGCAGCGTGGTGTCGTTTGCCGAGCGCGGCCTGCTGTGAGCGCTGGCCCGCCCCGCTCCCCGGCACGCAAGCCGCGCCGCGCCGGCGCGCCCGCTGCCGCCGGCCTGAAGGACTTGAAGGGCCTGAAGCGCGAGCTCGAAGAAGCCGCGCGCGCGCAGACACGGCGCGAAGCCGAAGACCGCGCGCAGGAGGCCCGTGCGCGACTCGAGCGCGAACTGTTCGCGCTCAGCGTCGGCCCGGTCGTTCCACTCCAGGGTGCGGCACGCGCGACGGTCGCCCGGCCGAAGCCCGAACCCCTGCCCTTGCAGCGCCAGCTCGACGAGCAGGCGGCGCTGCGCGAGGCCCTGTCCGACGAGTTCGACGTCGAGTCGCTGCTCGACACCGACGAGGCCCTGTCCTACCGCCGCCCGGGCGTCGGGATCGACGTCGTCAGGAAGCTGCGCCGGGGCGGCTGGGCCATCCAGGCCCAGCTCGACCTGCACGGCCTGCGCCGCGACGAAGCCCGCGAACGCCTCGCCGCCTTCCTGCGGGACGCCGCAAAGCAGGGCCTGCGCTGCGTGCGCGTCGTGCACGGCAAGGGCAACGGTTCGCCCGGCAAGCAGGCCGTGCTGAAAGCCAAGGTGCGGACCTGGCTGGTCCAGAAGACCGAAGTGATGGCCTTCGCGCAGGCGCGCGGTTCGGAAGGCGGCGCGGGTGCGCTGGTGGTGCTGCTCGGTTCGCCACGTTCGTCTGTCTAGACAGGCGTCTCCCCTTCGAGGGGAGACCCCGGAGGGGTGGGCGTGAAAGCCTCATCGAAGATGAGGGGCCGTGGCACTCAGGTGCCGCGGTTCCTCATCCAGTCAGCGGTGTTGGCAAACGAGGCCTGCAGCCGCGTGATCAGCAGCGGATCGAGCCCGCACTCGTTCATCGCCTGCACCATGCACGCCATCCACTGGTCGCGCTCGCGCACGCCGATCGGATAGGGCAGGTGCCGCGCCCGCAGCCGCGGGTGACCGAAACGCTCGACGTAGAGGTCGGGACCGCCGAGCCAGCCGCACAGGAACCAGAACAGCTTGTCGCGCGAACCGTCGAGCGTGGTCGGGTGCAGGCTGCGCAGGTCGTGGTAGCCGGGCTCCAGGTCCATCAGGTCGTAGAAGCGGTCGACGAGGGAGCGCACGGCGCGCTCGCCGCCGATCCACTCGTAGGGGGTCGCGGGCGCCGCGGATTCAGGGAGGGCTTCTGTCATGACGGGGCAAGCATAGCGGCTGCGACACCCGGCACCGCATGATCCAGCCAGGGCCGCGGACTCAGGGACTCAGGCGCGCCGCGAGCAGCGTGATCGCCTGGGCGGCCGGCGTGCCCGGCATCGACTCGATCACGAGCTGGCGCTTCTTGACCGCCGCGCGAACCGACGGGTCGAGCGGCACCTCGCCGAGCAGCTCGAGTCGCACCGGCGCTCCGACGGCGCCGCTGACGAAGCGCTCGATCACCTGCTGCAGCTGCGTGGCCACGCCACGGCCATCGCCGGCGCGCGGCACCTGGTTGACCACCAGCCGCAGCTCGCGCCGCGCCTGCTGCATGGCCAGGACCTTGATGGTGGCGTAGGCATCGGTCATCGAGGTCGGCTCGGGCGTCGCGACGATCAGCACTTCGTCGGCGAGCGACACGGTGTAGAGCACCACGTCGGAGATGCCGGCACCGGTGTCGAGCAGCACGATGTCGAAGCGCGGCGTCACCTGCTCGATCACCGCGAGCAACTTCTCGCGCACTTCGGGCGTCAGCCGCGAATACTCGACCAGCCCGGATCCGGCCAGCAGCACTGAGAAGCCGCCCGGCGCCGCCAGCACCGCCTGCTCCAGCGTGGCTTCGCCGGTGAAGACATCGTGCAGCGTGATCTTCGGGTGCAGGTTCAGCACCACGTCGAGATTGGCGAGGCCCAGGTCGGCGTCGAGCACCAGCACGCGCAGACCACGGGCCGCCAGCGAGGCGGCCAGATTGGCGGCAATGAAGGTCTTGCCGACCCCCCCCTTGCCGCTCGTGACGGCCAGGATGCGGGCTCGCGATCGCCGGTCGGTCGAAGCGGGTCGTTCAGTGGGGGCAGTCATGGCAATGAATGGGTGGTGGTGGCCGCGGTGGCTGGATCATCGAGCGGCGCCGGGAGGCTCATGGAAAACAACATGCCGCGCTCTTCGGCGCTGACGATCGACACCGCGGTCGGCTCGAGGCAGGTCCGGTTGCGACCTTCGGCCTTGGCGCGGTAGAGCTGGACGTCGGCGCGCTCGGTCCACAGGTGGGCCGACGAGCGCACCCAGGGAGGCGCGAAGGCGCCGCCAGCGCTGAGCGTCACGCTCAGCGTGATGCCCTGCGCCACGGTGACGGTGTGGGATTCCACGGCATGGCGCACACGCTCGGCTGCCGCCTGCGCGAAGGCGGGCGGGCAATTGGGCAGCACGATCGCGAATTCCTCGCCGCCGTAGCGCGCGACGGTGTCCATCGGTCGCACGCATTCCTGCAGCGTGCGAGCCACGGCCTGCAGCACCAGATCGCCGGCCGCATGACCGTAGGTGTCGTTGACGCGCTTGAAGTGATCGATGTCGAGCAGCAGCACCAGCGCCGGTTCGCCCGAGCGAGCGACACGATCGGTTTCGCGCTCCAGCGCCAGGTCGAACTGCCGCCGGTTGGCCAGACCGGTCAGCGCATCGCGGCTCGACAGGTCGCACAGGGCATCGACCAGCCGCTGCAACCAGACAGCATCGCGCGGACCCGGCGCAAGCTCGTGCCCGGCGCGCTGCAGCAGTTGCAGCGCGGTGTCGAGGTGCAGGCCGTCGGTCGGGAACGGGCCGGGCGAGACGGGGTCGGAAGCGCTCAAGATCGCCGCAGTCTAGCGGGGAGACGCCGACCTGAAGCCGGGAACTGTGCCGCTTCGGCCTGTCTTCTCGGAGCCGCCACGCCACTCAAGGGCGTCAGACTGGGACCGATAAACCCTTGTCATCCGTCCCGATGCCACCTGCAGCGGCCGCGACGGACCCTTCCTTGCCGAGAACACGCCCCATGAGCGCTGTGCTGTCTTCTTCCCTGCCCGTCTCCCAGGCTACCGGCGACCGCGAATTCAGCTTCGATACCGCCGACTTCGAGCGGGTGCGCACGCTGATCTACGACCGCGCGGGCATCAACCTGCAGCCGGGCAAGCAGGCCATGGTCTACAGCCGGCTGTCGCGCCGCCTGCGCGACACCGGTCACTGCTCGGTCGGCAGCTACCTGCAGTGGCTGGAACAGCACGGCGGCCCGGGCGGCGAGGCGGAGTGGCAGGAGTTCGTCAACTGCCTGACCACCAACCTGACCAGCTTCTTCCGCGAAGAGCACCACTTCCCGCTGCTGACGCAGGCGCTGCAGCAGCGCCGCGGGCAGGCGATCCGGATCTGGTGCAACGCGGCCTCGACCGGCGAGGAGCCCTACTCGCTGGCAATGACCGTGGTGGAGGCGCTGGGCGCGCAGCACAGCGTCAAGCTGGTGGCCAGTGACATCGACACCAAGGTGCTGGCGGCGGCGAGCCGCGGCGTCTACGACGCCGACTCGCGCGGCCTCGCTCCGGAGCGTCTGCGCGCGCATTTCCTGCGCGGCACCGGCGCGAACACCGGCTCGATCCGCGTCAAGCCGGAGCTGGCGCGCATGATCGAGTTCCGCGTGTTCAACCTGATGGCGAGTTCGTGGTCGCTCGGCGACCCCTTCGACATCGTCTTCTGCCGCAACGTGATGATCTACTTCGATGCACCGACGCAGCGCCGCGTGCTGGAAGGCATCCACCGCGTGATGAAGCCCGGCGGCCTGCTGTTCGTCGGCCACTCCGAGAACTTCAGCGACGCACGCGCGTTGTTCCGCCTGCGCGGCAAGACGGTCTACGAACGCGTGGACCGCTGACCCCTTCGACGCATCCGCCATGCTGCCCACCACCGTCCCGCCCTCGGCCCCCCGCACCGCCGGCATCGTGCAGAGGGCCGGCCGTGCCTTCTCGCGCATCGACCAGTTGAAGGCCGCGCCGCGCAAACCGGGCGAGGCCTCGTTCTTCTTCTTCGACGCCCATTTCAAGGCCGACACCGTGAAGGTGCTGCCGGGAGAGTACTTCGTCCATGACGAAGACCTGCTGATCATGACCACCCTCGGCTCCTGCATCGCCGCCTGCCTGTGGGACCGCGAGCGCCGCATCGGCGGGCTCAACCACTTCATGCTGCCCGATGGCGGCGGGGCCATGGATTCGGGCCGCTACGGCTCGTATGCGATGGAGCTGCTGATCAACGAAATGCTCAAGCGCGGCGCAAACCGCTTGACGCTCGAAGCGAAGGTCTTCGGCGGCGGTGCGGTGGTCGCCGGCATGAGCAGCCTCAACGTCGGCGAGCGCAACACCACCTTCGTGATGGACTACCTCAAGACCGAGCGCATCCCGGTGGTCAGCAAGGACGTGCTCGACGTCTACCCCCGCAAGGTGTGCTTCTTCCCGGCCAGCGGCAAGGCGATGGTCAAGCGGCTCGCCGCTACGAACACCGATGCGCTGGTGGCACAGGACCGCGCGGCCGCGAAGGCCGCCCTGCCGACGAGCGGCGGCGGTTCTGTGGACCTGTTCTGAGCCCGGCCAGGCGCCTCACGACAAGAACATTGCGACAAGACCCAGGGAGAACAAGATGGCCAAGACACGCGTGGTGGTGGTGGACGACTCTGCACTGGTGCGCAGCCTGCTCACCGAGATCATCAACCGCGAGCCGGACATGACCTGCGTCGGTGCAGCGAGCGACCCGATCGTCGCACGCGAGATGATCCGCAACCTCGATCCCGACGTCATCACGCTCGACGTCGAGATGCCGCGCATGGACGGGATCGACTTCCTGTCACGGCTGATGCGCTTGCGCCCGACACCGGTGGTGATGGTGTCCACGCTGACCGAACGCGGCGCCGAGGTCACCCTGAAGGCACTGGAGCTGGGCGCGGTCGACTTCGTGGCCAAACCGAAGATCGGTGTGGCCGACGGTCTGCGCCAGCTCGGCGCCGACATCACCGAGAAGGTCCGCGCGGCCGCCCAGGCCCGGGTGCGCAAGCTGGTCACCGCCCCGGCGCCGGCTCCCGGCAGCACCACGGCACGGGGCGCTGCTCCGGCCGCCAGCCTGGGCCGCCTGTCGACCGAGAAGATCATCTTCATCGGCGCGTCCACCGGCGGCACCGAAGCCACCAAGGAGTTGCTGATGGCACTGCCGGCCGACGCGCCGGCCGTCGTGATCACGCAGCACATGCCGCCCGGCTTCACCACCAGCTACGCGAACCGGCTCGACGGCCTGTGTCACATCAGCGTGCGCGAAGCCCGCGACGGCGAGCGCGTGCTGCCAGGGCATGCCTACATCGCACCGGGCGGGCTGCACCTGAGCGTGGAGCGCAGTGGCGCCAACTATGTTGCCCGCGTGCAGGACGGCGATCCCGTCAACCGCCACAGGCCCAGCGTCGAAGTGCTGTTCAAGAGCGCGGCCCGCGTGGTCGGCCCCAATGCGATCGGCATCATGCTGACCGGCATGGGAGCCGACGGCGCGAAAGCGATGCGCGAGATGCGCGACGCCGGCAGCTACAACCTGTGCCAGGATGAAGCGAGCTGCGTCGTCTTCGGGATGCCGCGCGAGGCGATCGCTGCCGGTGCGGCGCACGAGGTATTGCCATTGACCCAGATTGCCCCCAAGCTCCTCGACCGCCTGCGGTCCACGGCGGGCCTGTCGTTGAACCGGGTGTAGTCATTGCTGTCGATTCACTGACAACGACGGCGCTGACCCGCCGAAACCGCCCCCTCATCTCGGTGCCTTTCATCGGCGCGACACTGTGCGCCGCTACAGTGCGTTGGATCCATTCGATCCATAGCAGTCGCAACGAAGCTGCGGCGCGCAAGACGCAAGAAGGCGGGGAGACCAATGCACACGATCAGGGTCAAGCTGATTTGGCTGCGCAGCAAGTTGAATCTCGCAAGATTTCTGCTGCGCGAGAGCGTGATGGCCCGACTGGGAGACAGGCGTCAATTGCGAATCCTGTTTTCGCGGTGCTACGACACGTGGGATCCGCAGATCCGACAAGGCTTCGTTCACAGCCGTCATCAGATTTTCTTCGGAGACCTCGAGACCGAGCCTCTGCAGAATTACGATCTGGTCGTGCCGTTGTCGGTCCGCGCCACTCTCGTGTTGAACGCGCTGCCTGACGCAACAACAAACAGCCTCTTGCCGCTCCCGAGCAACAAGTGCATCTTCCTGTGCGACGACAAATACCTGCTGAACACCACGCTGATCGAGCTTGGTTTCGGTGAATACATTCCCCGGCTCCTGAAGGATCCGGCGCCACCGTTCATCCTGAAAAAGCGCATCGCGGAGAACAGCGTCGATTGCCATATCGTGCGCAGCGCCGCAGACAAGCTGCGGCTCGCACCGATGATCGACAGCGATGAATACTTCTGCCAGGAGCTGGCCCAGGGTCAATCCGAGTACGCCACCCATGTTCTTTTCAGGGATGGCCGCATCGTGACCGAGGTGACCGTCGAGTACGTGTCCGAACACTCCGACTTCATCAAGGGCTCGGAGAGCTTCATCGCACGCAACATCACGCGCTGTCCGTGCACGCAACCGCTGGAGCGCATACTGGCGGCGATCGGCTATCAAGGGATCTGCTGCGCCAACTACAAGATGGTCGAAGGGCGGCTGCAGTTGATCGAGATCAATCCCCGCTTCGGAGGCAGCCTCGGCCCGCTCTTCTTCTCGTTCATTCGCCACTTGACGCACCAGCCGCAGCCACGCGGTCAGCGCCTCGCTGCTAGCGTGCCGGCCGATCAGGTGGCAGGAACAGCGCCTGCAGGTCGCTGAGGAAATCGAACCCACGTTCGGTCGGCCAGACCCGCTGCAGGTCGCGCCCGATCAGGCCCTTGGCCTCGCCGGCCTCGAGCGCACGCTGGATCGCCGTCATCGCCAGGCCCGTGCGCTCGGCGAAGCGCGTCAGCTCGAAGCCTTCCCTGAGGCGCAGTGCGTTGAGCATGAACTCGAACGGCAGCTCGTCGCGCGCCACCTCCTGCTCGCTCGACACGGCGGTGCCGTTCTGCGCCTGCTGCATGTAGGCCACCGGCTCGCGCCAGCGCGTCTGGCGCAGGATGCGGTGCGCGAAGCTGAGTTTGCTGTGCGCGCCCGCGCCGATGCCGAGGTAGTCGCCGAACTGCCAGTAGTTGAGGTTGTGCTGGCAGCGATGCCCTAGCCGGGCGTAGGCCGAGATCTCGTAGCGCGCGAGCCCTGCCGCAGTCGTGAGCTCGGTGATGCGGTCGAGCATCTCGAAGGCCGTGTCGTCGTCGGGCAGATTTGCCGGCGGGCGCACCGCGAACAGCGTGTTCGGCTCGAGCGTCAGGTGGTAGACGCTCAGGTGCGGCGGCTCGAAAGCCAGCGCCTGCCGCACGTCGGCCTCGCATTCGGCGAAGCTCTGGCCGGGCAGCGCATACATCAGGTCGAGGTTGAAAGTGTCGAAGGCCGCGCTGGCTTCCTCGACCGCGGCGATGGCCTGCGCGCGGTCGTGCACGCGGCCCAGCGCCTTCAGCTTCGCGTCGTCGAAACTCTGCACGCCGACCGACAGCCGCGTGACGCCGGCCTCGCGGAAGGCGCGGAAGCGGTCGCGCTCGAAGGTTCCCGGATTCGCCTCCAGCGTGATCTCGCATCCCGGCTCCAGCGGCAACCGAGCACGCACGTCGGCGATCAGTTGACCGATTGCCTCGGGCGAGAACAGGCTGGGCGTGCCGCCGCCGATGAAGACGCTGACCACACGGCGGCCCCACACCAGCGGCAGCGCCGCTTCGAGGTCACAGCGCAGGGCGTCGAGGTAGCGCAGTTCCAGTCCGACGTCGAGCGCGCGGCCCGTTCCGGAGCCGGGTTTCCCGGGCCGGAACGCGCCCCCGCGGGGGGCCGCGACCGCGGGGAGCGTGGGGGCTGTCAACTCATGCGAGTTGAAGTCGCAGTAGGGGCACTTCTTCAGGCACCACGGCAGGTGGACGTACAGCGCGAGTGGCGGCAACGTCGTCAGCTGCAGCAGGCCAGCGCGCTGGTGCAGCGCCGCGACGTCGATCGTGCGAGGGTTCACGCCAGCCAGTGTGCGCGCATCAGCGCGAGCATGTCGCTCGCAGCCAGCGCGCGGTGGCTGAGCCGGTTCTTCTCATCGGCCTGCAGCTCGGCGACGCTGCGGCCCAGGGTCGGGATGAACATCAACGGGTCATAGCCGAAACCACCCTCGCCGCGCGGCGCGTCGAGGATCTCGCCCGACCAGCGTCCGAAGGCGATCAGCGGCTGCGGGTCATCGGCATGGCGCAGTGCCACCAGCGTGCTGACGAAACTGGCGTGGCGGTCGGCATGACCTTGCAGGCGATCGAGCAGCAGGCGGTTGTTGGCGACATCCTGCAAGGCCCGTTGCGCTTCGCGGTCCACGGTCGGCAGCTCGACCGTGGCGTAGTGGGCCGAGGCCACGCCCGGCGCGCCGCCCAGCGCGTCGACGCACAGGCCCGAGTCGTCGGCGATCGCGGCGCCGCCACAGGCCACAGCCGCGTGCCGCGCCTTCACCAGTGCATTCTCGACAAAGGTGTGGTGCGGCTCCTCGACCTCGGCGACGCCGAGCGAGCCTTGCGTCACCAACTCGATCGGCAGGGCCGCGAACAGCACGCGCAGCTCGGCGAGCTTCTTCGCGTTGTTGGAGGCCAGGACCAGGCGCACGGCTGTCAGCCCTCGCCGGGCCGCCCCGGGAGGGCTGCGCGTCCCAGGACCCACGACAGGCCTCTTCGTGGCCTTCGGGAGCAGTGCCGAACGTGCGCGGGGGCCGTCATGTCCTCAGCCCTTCAGCGCGTCGGCCTGGGCCGCGACCAGGCTGCGGATGCCCTGCTCGGCCAGTGCCAGCAGGCGGTCCATCTCGGCACGGCTGAAGGCGGCGCCTTCGGCGGTGCCCTGCACCTCGATGAAATGGCCGGCCCCGGTCATCACGACGTTCATGTCGGTGTCGCAGGCCGAGTCCTCGATGTACTCGAGGTCCAGCAAAGGCGTGCCCTGCACGATGCCGACGCTGACCGCCGCCACCGGCTCGCGAATCGGCGAGGCGCCGATCTTGCCCTGCGCCAGCAGCCAGGTCACCGCGTCGTGCGCCGCGACGTAGGCGCCGGTGATCGCCGCGGTGCGCGTGCCGCCGTCGGCCTGCAGCACGTCGCAGTCGAGGTGGATGCTGCGCTCGCCCAGCGCCTTCAGGTCGAACACCGCGCGCAGCGAACGGCCGATCAGGCGCTGGATCTCCTGCGTGCGGCCGCTCTGCTTGCCGCGCGCGGCCTCGCGGTCGCTGCGCGTGTGCGTCGAGCGCGGCAGCATGCCGTACTCCGCAGTGACCCAGCCTTCACCGGAGCCGCGCTTGTGCGGCGGCACCTTCTCCTCGACCGAGGCGGTGCACAGCACCTTGGTGTCGCCAAAGGCGATCAGCACCGAGCCTTCGGCATGCTTGGTGTAGTGGCGGGTGATCGTGAGCGGACGCAAAGCATCCGCGGCACGGGCTTGCGTGCGTTCAAAACCCATGGCGGGCCTTTCAGTGTTTCTTGGATTCCGACGAGCGCCGGATGGCCTCGTTGATCTCGCGGATCGAGCGGTCGATCTCGGCTTCGTCCAGCTCGTCGGGTTCGCCGGAGCCGGCGCCGACGCTGGCCTGGATGGTGGAGGCGAACACCTCCTCGCCCAGGGTCTGGGTGGAGATCGCCTGCTCGGCATCGGCGTTCTCCGCCGCCTCCCACTCGACCGAGAGCACGGTGACGTTGTCGCTTTTCGCGCCGCCCTTGCGCAGGGCCTGCTCGACCAGTTCAGGCACGGCGTCGGAGATCGCGCGGGTGCTCAGCTGCTCGGTGATGATGTCGTCGGCGATGCTGCCCCAAAGCCCGTCGGAACACAGCAGCAAGCGATCGCGCTTCTGAAGGATCAGCGGCCCCACCGTGTCGACGACCGGCTTGCCCGGGCTGCCGAGGCAGGTGAACAGCACATTGCGGTTGAATCGCTCGCCCATCGGCACGACCTGGGCCATCGTGTCCTGCAACTCCGAGTAACTGTGGTCGCGGGTGCGGGCGATCAGCTTGTCGCCGCGCACCAGGTAGAGCCGCGAATCACCGCAGTGGGCCCAGTACGCGGTATTGCCCTGCAGCACGCAGGCAACGATGGTGGTGCGCGGCGTGTCGATCAGCGCCTTCTCGGTGGCGTAACGGATCAGCTGGTGGTGGCCCGCGATGATGGCGTCGTGCAGGAAGCGCATCGGGTCCTTCAGCACCGGCTTGGCATCGCGCTGGAACATCGCGGCCAGCGTCTGCAGCGCGAGCTGCGAGGCGACCTCGCCTTCCGGGTGTCCGCCCATGCCGTCGGCCAGCGCGAACAGGCCCGAATCCCGCGTGTAGCAGTAGCCCATGCGGTCTTCGTTCTTCTCGCGGCCGCCCTTGCGGCTGATCTGGTAGACAGAGAACCTCATGCGGTGATCCTCCGGGCGCCCGCCGGGTCGCCCCAAGGACGACCGCGGCCCCAGGGGCCACGACTGTAGGCCCCTTCGTGGCCCATGGGGGCGGGAGCGCAGCAACGTAGGGGCATGTTCACGCCTTGGCGCCCGTCTTGATGTTCTCGAGTTGCAACTTCAGCCGCTCGCTGAAACTGAGCTTCGTGTAGCGCCGCTCGGTCTCGCGCGCGAGTTCCTTCTGCAGCGCAAACACGCTCTGAGGACGCGACAGCGGGTCGAGCGACATGCACCATTCGGTCACCTCGATCAGGTTGTCGGAGTACACGTTGCGCAGCCGCGACAGCGACAGCCCGAGACGGTCCTTCTCGATCCGCTGAGGCGCGTCGTTCGGCGGATAGCCCTGCATGCAGGCGTATATGCACGCGCCGATCGCGTAGATGTCGGTCCAGGGCCCCAGCGTACCGTCGCGCCGGTACATCTCAGGCGCGGCGAAGCCAGGCGTGTACATCGGGCGGATGAAATTGCCCTCCTTCGACAGCACCTCGCGGGCCGCCCCGAAGTCGAGCATGACCGCCTTGTTGTCGTTCGTGATGAAGATGTTCGCCGGTTTGATGTCCAAGTGCAGCATCTTGTGCTGATGCACGATGCGCAGGCCGCGCAGGATCTCGTCGAACAGTGAACGAATCGTCGATTCCCTGAAAACCTTGTCGCGCTTCAGATCGCGAGCAGTGACGATGAAGTCCTGCAGGGTGTCCCCCTGCAGGTAGTTCATCACCATGTAGACGGTCTCGTTCTCGCGGAAGAAGTTCAGCACCGAGACCACGCTCGGGTGACTGATCTGCGCAAGCGAGCGGCCCTCCTCGAAAAAGCTCTTCAGGCCCAGGCGGTACAGCGGCTGCTTCTCGGGCTTGACGCGCGGCGTCAACTCCCCGACGGAGCGCTCGGCCAGCGACGCCGGCAGGTACTCCTTCAGCGCGATCAGTCTGCGCTCGCTGTCTTCGCAGAGGTAGACGACACCAAAGCCTCCGGCCGCCAACTTCTTGATGACCTGGTAACCCCCGACCACAGTGCCCGCAGGCAGTGGCGCGGGTTTCAGCTTTGACATAATCGGATTTTGCAATGCGATAAATTCGATGCCAGTTTACAGCATGACCGGTTATGCAAACGCATCGACCGGGGCCGTCACCACAGGGGAAAACGCCAGCGACGGCGGGCACACCTCGTGCGCCGGGGTGGTGGTCGAACTGCGCTCGGTCAACAGCCGTTTTCTCGACATCGCATTTCGCGTGCCTGACGAAATGCGCTCGCTGGAGCCGGCGCTGCGTGAGCTGATCGCCGGCCAACTGCGGCGCGGCAAGGTCGAGTTGCGGCTGGCGACGCGCGACGACGCGGTTGCGGCCTGGCCGCAACCGCAGACCGAGCAGCTGCACACGCTGTCGCGCCTCGAGAGCACCGTACAGAATTGGCTGCCAAAGGCTCCTCCGCTGTCGGTGCACGAGGTGCTGCAGTGGTGTCGCGGCGCGGCACCGGCCGTCCGACACGACGAAGCCGCCCTGGATGCCGCCCGGCGTGCGGTGGCCGGCCTGGTCGAAGCACGGGCGCGCGAAGGCGAGAAACTGGTGGCGGTGCTGATGCAGCGCGTGCACCGGCTGCGCGAACTGGCGCGCGACGCGCAACCGCTGGTGCCGCAGGTCGTGCAGCGCCAGCAGCAGCGCTTTCTGGAACGCTGGCAGGAGGCGCTCGAGGCGAGCGGTGCCGCCCAGACCTTGCCGCAGCAGGCGCTCCAGGAGCGCGCGTTGAATGAAGCAGCGGCCTACGCGATCCGCATCGACGTGGCCGAAGAGCTGGCCCGGCTCGGCGCCCACCTCGACGAGATCGACCGCCTGCTGCAGGCCGGCGGCGAGCTCGGCAAGCGGCTCGACTTCCTGATCCAGGAGCTGCAGCGCGAGGCCAACACGCTGGGCTCGAAGTCCGCCGCGCTGGAACTCACGCAGATCTCGGTCGAGATGAAGGTCGCGATCGAGCAGATGCGCGAACAAGTGCAGAACATCGAGTAGGGTTTTCTAGGGTGTCTTGCCACCCCAAAACACCTCGATAAGTCGTTGATTCACAATGGCAATTGGTCTCATGAGGTAGCGGACCGTCCCAGCGAAGCGCACGCTTTGTGTGGGGGAAATTGTGGGGGAAATTTGGTTCCACCCACGTTCGGGCGAACTCCCGATTTTTTCCCCCACAGATTCCGCTGGAGGCCGCGCCATGACTGGGTTTGAGACAAACGCTACAGACAAGAATTTGAGGGCTTGGCTCAACGCCGGCCCAACGGATCGGGGGGTCGGCGACGGCCTCACCTTCGTTGCAACGGTTGCAAGTGCGCGCAGGGGAAAAGCCTCCTGGGTGCTCCGATACCGCTACGGCGGACGCGCGAAAGAGAAGACGCTCGGACGCTACCCTGATGTCTCTCTCAAGGACGCCAGAGAGCTCGCTCGCAAGGATCGAGCGCTGCTCCAGCAAGGCGTGGACGTTGGGGCCGCCAAGCGACGAGAGAAGCTCAAGGCCATCGACATGCACAACGTCGAAGGCTTGGCCAAGATCTGGTACGAGCGACACATCGCTGACAAATACAAGCACCCTGAAGTCGTGGAGCGCGTCCTCCGCCGTCACATCAAGCCGGCCATTGGAAAGCTGCCGGTCGAAGAAGTCCGCCCCGTTCACATCGACGGTGTCCTCACCAAGATCGTTGCAGGCGGGGCGCCCACTGTCGCGAACGACGCGTTGCGGTACATGTTCCGCATGTTCCACTTCGCTGTGAAGCGGAAGTGGATCGACTCCAACCCCGTCTACGGTTTTGAGATCTCCGACGCTGGCGGCACCGAACAGTCGCGGGTGCGCTGGCTCAACCGGGAAGAACTCGCGGCGCTGGCGAAGGCGATGCGCGAAACACCGAACTTCGGCCGCCTCAACGAACTGGCCGTATGGCTGTTGTTGGCGCTGTGCGTCCGGAAGATGGAGTTGCTGTCGTCGAAGTGGTCCGAGTTCGATCTCGACAATGGCGTGTGGCTGCTTCGCCCGTCACGGACCAAGATGAAATCCGCGATCGACATTCCCCTTGCCCCCTCGGTGGTCGAGTGGCTGAAGGAACTGAAGGTGTTCGCGTGCGGGAGCGACCATCTCTTCCCGGCCCGACGGCTCATTCACATGAAAGCCGGCGTACCCCGCAAGAACCGTTTCGAGCACGTCAGCCCGGACACGCTGAACGTCGCGCTCAAACGGCTGCCGCTCGACGACATCGAACACTTCACCGTGCACGACATGCGCAGGACCGCACGCACCCACATGGCCGCGCTGGGCGTGGATCGCTTCGTCGCCGAACGAGCTCTGAATCACAAAGTCCGCGATGTCGAGGGCGTGTACAACCAGTACGACTACTTCGAAGAGCGCAAGCTCGCTTTGTCGCGCTGGGCGATGCTGCTCGCGGCAACGAGTCGAGGCGAAGCTTTCAACGTCGTTGGGATCAGGCAACGGACGGGTACATAGGCAAGCTCCCGAGGAAGTTGAGTACTGCACTACGCGCCAGCGCGCAAGTCATGGAGGCCGTTGATCTTGGTCGCAATTCTCGACTCGATTGACTCGCGATCGGCAGCCACCAACGTCACTTGGCCTTCGCAGACAAGCTCGTGATCATCGAACGCCCGGATGCAGAACGTCGTGCTGCGTCTTCCCACTTGTTCGACCCAGCCCGACACGCGAATGGCCGCGCCTGGAGGGATCGGCGCACGATGTTCGATGCGGATGCTGCGCCCGACGACAACCTCGATGTCGGGGTCGATGTGCTGCTGCATCTCTTTGATGCAAATCGACTCGACGACCGCGATAAGGTAGCCAGTCGCAATGCACTCGATCAGCGTGTCAGCGTAGGCCATGCCGTGCGGCAGCCGGGTGAACAGAGAACGGGCCGTCTGGTGAGAGGGAACGACGTAGATTTCGGCGAAGCAGATTTGGCTGATCAATTCGTGATTCATGGCTGGCGAGGGCTGAAGCCCAGTGTATGGACGACAAAGCCAGATGCTCACGTGAGTGCGCCGAATGACCCAGGAAGAGAGACGCCAAAGGACGTGGCGTTTCGCGATTGGCCGGCGTGAGACGATCTACATGCCCTGGCGATCCGGGCAGATGGATCGATAGGCGCAGGCGCGGCACACCCCGACCGACGCCGCAGGCCTTGGATTGATCAGGCCAGCCAGGACGGCCTCGCGCCGCCTGACCAGCGCGACCACCGCCTCTCCCGGGACCAGTTGGACGCGCTGCGCCTCGCGCGCGCCGTCCGGCATCTGGACAACCACATAGCCGTGTCGCGCAACAACGTGCCGGGTCTGACGCTCGAGCGCCAACTTCTGCGCCGACAGCTGAATCACATCCGCCGGGAACACACGATTGACGCTGCGGGTCTTCAGCTCCAAGAGCACGACCAGACCCGACGGCATCCGGTAAGCGCGATCAAGCCTGGTCGAGAGCCGCACCGGCGCCGACACGTCGAACCGCTTCTCCAGGTAGATCAGTTCCGCATCCTTCAAGTCCAAAGGTCGACTGGCCCTCTCCATGCAATCAGCCAGCGCCGCGCGTCGACGCCGCACGGCCACGATCATGCCGAGTGTCAGGGCGAGCGTCAGCAGCGCCCAAGCAGGCCAGTTCATCCGCCTTCTCCTCGATCTCGAGCCCGATGGCTGCGACCAGCGAGCCCGCACAGCACAGCGAGTGCGATGCGCGTACAGAGGCCCACGAACCACCGGCCGACCGAAGCAAACACCGTGGGGCGGCGCTGGCGATTCGCTCCCTCTTTGGCGGCAAGCCCATCGCGATGAAACCCCTCGTGCGCCCGCAAGCCTCGCCGCATTGCCCGTCGTTGCGCCGACGTCCGCCGGGGCCCGTGGCGATGCGCCAGCAACACTCTTCGCTCGCACACACCCATCTCCGCCAGTTCGGACGCGCTGACCGCATCACGCGGTCGGGTGGCATGCTTCTTCATCTACCCCTCTCCGACCGGCGGCGCTTCGAAGACCTGGTTGGTATGACGCGCGACCGACAGCCTGACGCTCGGATCGCTTTCCGGGCTTGCCAGCGGCCCTATTGCCGCAACTCCTTGCGCCCCCATCCAGTGCTGCGCAATCAGCCCCTCGTGCGCCAGAAACCGCAACCGGTTCACCCGCTTCGTGCCCTTGTTGAATCGGATCAGGTCGTCGTACAGGCGCGGGTTGTCGTCACGCGTCATCTCGAACAGCAGCCGCACCGGCTCTTGAGAACGCTTCGCATCTTGTGTCATGCGCCCTCTCCTTCCGATGCCGCCGCGCGCTGCCGGCTCGCGCTGGTCAGCGCGGTGTGCGCATAGTTCGCTCCTGCGATCTGGTAGCCGCGCACATTGGCGAACATCGGCTCCTTTACCTCGAGGATCTGGTGCGTGCTGAACGCCTGCTTGACCGCCTTCTTGAACAGGAAAGCGCCGCCGCCCACCAGAATGACGTGCTGCACGTTGAAGGCGCCGCCGATGCGCCGCATCATGGCGGCGACGGCATCCTTGGCGATGATCTCGACCATCGGCCGCATGCGCGCCGGGTTGTACTGGCGCTGGTAGACCGTGAGGGTCTTGCCATTGCGCAGCGCCCAGTCGATGCTGTCCAGGTTCGTGTAGGGCTGCCCGATCTCCTGACTGATGTCGTCGGCGACCAGCTGCAGGATGTTCGAGACACCGCGGTCCACCGAGTAGCTCTGCTTGTACGAGAGCTTCATGCCGCGCGCGACCAGCCAGTCGAAGGTCCGCGAGCCCGGGTCGATGACCAGGCTCTGCTCGTGCTCCATCGCCTCGACCTTGTCGTGTTGCGTGGCGTAGTCGATCAGCGCGCCGTTGGGCTGCGCCATCGCGAGAGCCTTGTGCACTACCACGGTCTTGCCGCCGCCGACGTCGTGGCGGCCGGTCATGAGCTTCTCGAGGGCTGCCTTCTTGGCGGCGAAGACCGCCACCGGCAAGCCGACCACCAACAGGTCGATGGTGTCGACCTTCATCATCCGCAGCGCGCCGCGCGCCAGCGCCAGGTACTGCGGCGTCTCGATGTAGTCGCCGTGGATCTCGGTGGCGCGGAAGGCGTCGGCCGCCAGCATCACGTCCGGCCCGACCTCGTAGTACAGACCGCCGATCGGGATGGCGAAGGTTTTGCGTCCTTCGCTGCCCAGAGCCTTTGACGGGTCGCGCGGGCTGGGATAGGCCCTTGACGGGAAGCTGGCGCAGCGAATGTCGCTGGCGCGGCCACCACCGATGCCGGTGACGAACTTGGTGTTGCCGAATCCGACATCCACCGCTCGGATGATCAATTCCATGGGAGGGCTCCGTTTGAGGTTCAAGGTGGGGTCAGCATCGACATGCCGATGCGACGCGTCCACGCAGAACACCCCTCCAAAACGCCCGATATCGCGACCAGCTCGAACTCGGGTCCGACCACAACGTCATCGACTCACATCCGAACGCGAGTGGTTCGCTCGTGCGCTTCGTAGAGGGCTGCATGTCGAGCTACGGTCTCACCCGAATGAGGTCTGTCAACCCCGCTCGCGGCTCCAAGGGAGCTGCCAGCGCCGACCTGCCGCAACAGCCAGAAGGGTTCCGCCCTGGACCAGAGGCAGCGGGATTGCTTGTCAACCCCGCACGCAGCCTCGCTCGCTGACCCTTCGGGACAATAAATGTGACTCACCGGCAGCTCCCGCCCCGGCATTCGCCACCATCAATCGCCGCGATACCAAGCCCGTTGCGGCGCCCGCTGCTTGACCCAGGCGCCGGTCCAGCGTCAACTACGGTTTCCCGTTGGCCGTCCTGGCCACGCTCCACCCGGAGCAAAAGGCGTCGCAGTCGTTACCTGCCCTTCAAGCTCCGGTCTCGAACCGGAACAGCCGCAGCCCCATGAGGTGGCGGCCCCGAGGTCTTTTTCGTAGTGCATGTGCCCGTGGCCTTGCCGGCGTTCAGCGCCGGGCGTTCCTGAAACGCGCCACCGCCTTCGATCCACCAGTCGGCACCCGATGCCGCACCCATTGTTCCCGCCATCACCTGAGCACGCGTTCCACGCAGCGCGCGGTTGTGTTTGCCCTGATGGGCTCCCCGCTCGCCCCCGCTCACAGACTCGGCACTGCCCTGGACTTTCGGTCAGGGGCGGACCCATGCGAGTCGATGGCGCTACGATTTCAGAACTGATCCACCAGTGGCGTGCAAGGCCTGACCTTGCCGCCGATGCCGATCGCCAGCCCCAGAGGCCGGCCGGCGTCACCAACCCCGCAGTTGCAGAAATGCACGCGCGGGACGGATCACCCATTTGTATTTTTAAGACCGACCGAGTGGGCCCGCGCAAGTGCGGGACCGCGAACCCTTTGGGTAGGTGCCGCGCCGCCGTGGTCGCGCGCGGCACCGAATCACTTGACCACCGACCGGCTTGGCGACGGAACCCGCCCTGCCGATGGCAGCTGAGGATTCCACGTCGTCGTTGACCAGTCTGCCGTGCGGGCGGCGGACATTCGCCATGGAGCACAACCATGTCTCTCGGGAACCACCGCCAGCCCCTCCGTCACAAACACCGCCCCGTTGTTCTGGGTTCGTCTCGCCGCCGACGCCAGAAGACCCCCAGTCCAGGGCGGTCCAGCCGCTATCAGCCCCAGCGCCGTCAGAGTTGGGCGGGCATGACGCCGGAAGAAGTCCTCGCGCGCCACATCCCTGGCAGGGCGCCTCCGCTGAAGGTGCTGGATGTGCTGATTGAGCTCTTCAACACCCTGCACACCGCGCTGGAGAAAACCGTCTCACACAAGACACGCCACGATCGCGCGCAGTTCCTTCGACGCTTCTTCCGCGACCTGAAGCTCAAGGCGGGGTTCAAGACTGTGCCGGACCCTCGCAATCTAGGACAGAAGCACATCCGGGCGATGGTGCAAGTCTGGCAACGCGAGCGCCTGGCGCCGGCCACCGTCCAGACCTACTTCAGCTTCTTGCGTGGGCTGGGCATGTGGATGGGCAAGCATGGCTTTGTGCGCTCGCCGGCCTACTACGGCTTGATGCTCGACGAGTATCAGCGCCATGAGTCCGCTCAGCGCGACAAGAGTTGGTCGGGCCAGGGCATCGACGTTGACGGGTTGATCGCCCAGGTCAGCGCGTTCGATGCTCACGTCGGTGCTTCGCTCAGGCTGATCCAGGCGATGGGTCTGCGGCGCAAGGAGTCGCTGCAGTTCCGCCCCTTCGAGCACGTCCTGCCCTTCAGCGAAACGGGTCTGCCAGCGGACCAACGGCAGGCGGATCGGTACGCGTGGGTCAAGGGCAAGGGCGGTCGGGTGCGCTGGATTGCGCTCGACAGCCCTGCCCGGCTGGCGGCGTTGTCGCACGCGCAAAGCGTGGTCAGCAGCCGCGATGCCCACATGGGCGACCCGGCGCGCGATCTGCGAAAGAACCTGCGGCGCTTCGACTACGTGCTGGAGAAGTTCGGCGTCACGCTGCGCGAGCGTGGAGCTACCGCCCACGGCCTGCGGCATGAGGTGTTGAACGAGGTCTATCAGCAGATCACTGGCGAAGCGTCGCCGGTCCAAGGCGGCGGGCCCGTGGCGCCCGAGTTGGATCGGGTGGCTCGGGAGGCGGTCTCACAACTGGCCGGTCATGCGCGCATCCGCGCCTCAGCCGCCTATTGCGGAAATCCGGTTGCTACGCCCAGCCAGGTGCCGGGCCGCCTGCCAGGCTCAAGCGACGAACAAGGGCTGGACGCTGCCTCATCATCTTGACCGGCAGCGCGAAGCGCGCCAGGTTGCGCAGCATGCCAGCGGCGTCGACACCTGGGTTGAAGCCCTCTGGCGCGAAGGCCGCGTCGTGGATGACATGGATGACACCCTGCCCCAGGGCCGCCCCTTCTTGCTACCGTGGGGTCACCTCGAACTCATCGTCAGGGTAGATCGCCTCGCCACCGGGGCCACTGCGACCGGCCTGCGCCTCCTCGTCGCTGACGCCGAACCGGCTCAGCGCGGCGCAGCGGGCCAGCGTCTCGGTGCGCTCCTGCACTTCGCCGATGCGCTGCGACCGCCCGTCGCGGTGAAGGTAGACGTCCCAGGTCTTCAGCATGCTGCACCTACCGTCATGCCAAATCGTTGACCAGATCGGGCTCGGCCGCTTCCACATAGCCGAAGCGTTCCCAGGTTCGCGGATCGACCTCGATCGGGCCGCTGCGCTTGGAGTCCAGGTTGACCATCACGCCATGCTCTGAGAGCCGGCCCGTGGAGAACAACTCGTAGAGCAGTTGGGCCGCAAAGCGCACGGCCACGTCGTTGACGAACAGGCCCTGCGAGGCGAGCGAGACGCGGACCGAACAGGAAGGCCGGTTGTCGTCGGGAATGGACGTGTCCAACAGTTCGGGGAACAGGTCGGTGACGCAGGGCAGACGCGGGCCGTCGCCGGCTGATGTGCCGTGGCTGCGTGCCTGGCCGAGCACCACTTGCGCCGTCGAGTCGGTGTTCCCGAGGTCCAGCCAGTATCGGAAGTTGGCGTGTGGGTGAAAGACCTCCTTGTGCAACGCACGACGTGCCGAACGGCTGTCCACGCAACTGACCAGGATGTCGGCACGACGCCCCATGCGGTGTGCATCGATGAAGTCCTCGTAGCGCGCGGGGTACGCCTCCCAATCCAGGCCGTAGAACTGGTTGAGCCGGTGCACCGTGACCAGCGCCTTGTGCTTGCCGATGTCAGCGGTGCTGTAGAGCTGCCGCCCCACGTTCGCTTCGCTGACGCGGTCGCCGTCGATGGCCGTGACGTGCAGGCCGTAGGGGTGGCCGAGCGCGCGCATCGCAATGTCCAGACGGGCCAGGCAAGCGGCCATCTGTGCGCCGTTGCCGCCCACGCCGACCAGATGGATCGCCACGCGGCGCTCCAGCAGCTTCGGGTCGATCAGGTGTTCCATCTTCGCTTCCCTTGGGTTCCTTGCAGCAAGTGTCTCGTTGGCGGTTCCGCCTTCAACCCAGTGGCCCCTGCAGGTGCCGCCAGCGCCACAGCACGCGATGCATCCAGCTTTCATCCGGTGCGCTCGGACCGCTGCGTGAGGCGATGCCGTCAGCGGCGACGGGGCCGCACCACGGGTGACGCTCCAGCGGCTTGTAGAGCCCATTGATGACCAGCCGGAAGCGGGCCGAAGGCGCAGGTTGGTCGAGCAGGCCGAAGACGCCCGCCACCTTGATGCCCTGGTCGTCCCGGTCGTCCTGACCTGACCAGAAGGCCGGGGCACGGCCGTGCGTATGCAGGTCCACCGCCACCGTCTCGTCTTCGGCCATCGGCGGGCGCCGGTAGTCGATGCGCGAGGGCGAGGTGCGCTCGGGCTCGCACATGGCCAACCGCAGGCGTCCAGAGCTGCGCGAGTAGATGAGCACGCCGGCGGCTTCGTTGGGCAGGCAAGCGCGGCCACGCGCGATGAACGCCTCGATCAGCCGGATCGGCAGCATGCCGAAGCTGAACCGCAGGTGCTCGACCACATCGCCGTAGGGCAAGCGCATGCGCGGCAGGCCGTCGCCCAGCGTCACGATGCAGTCGAGCCAGTCGAGCCGCGTCTGCACGAACCAGCCATTGCGGCCGACGATGATGCGCTGGCCGTTGGGCATGACGGGCAACGCACCGAAGCGCGGTGCGGCCACTACCGGACAGGTGGCCTGGAGGGCCTGGTCGCGTGCGTCCATCATGCCGACTCCCGCTCGCCGAGCAGCGCGCCCAGCGTCGTCTTGGCATCCACCAGCACGCGCTCCGGGAACTTCGCAAAGCGCTGGTCCAGCATGTCGCGCCAGAAGGCGTAGGAGCCGCCCCGGTATCCCACCAGCTTGCCCGTCACGTTTGGGTGGGTGAAGTAGGAGCGCAGGAAGGCGTCGTTCCAAGCGGCGATCTTCTCGACGGTCGTGCCCTCGGGCACCGGCACGTTGCCCTGGCAGATGCGGCATTGCGCATCGACGTTGAAGTACGGCCCCTGGTACAGCGGCGTCTGCGGCGTCGGACGGCGGTTGCCCTTGACCGCCCACACTCGCCATGTGCGGCTTGATGCGGCGAAGACCAGCCCCGGCTGCGGCACGACCTCGCCACGCTCGCGCCCGCCGAAGGCTTCAGCGTGATCTTCTCCGACGTGAAAGGCAATGTGCCGACGCGCCGGAGGCACCCACCACAGCAGCACGTCGCCGTGGGTGTACAGGACCGTCTCGGGCAGGAAACCGCCGTGAGCGGCCCGCTGGAGCAACGCGGCTGCCAGTTCCCGCGCGGCCTGGGCCGTCATGGCGCGGCCGGCGCCGATCACCGGGGCGCCGTCCACGGTCATGACCTCGTGCACGGTGGCCAGCGCGCCGCCCGAGCGCCCGTGGTAGAGCAGCACGGCCCGATCGAGCGTCAGCACGTTCTCGCTCGGCGTGTGGATGGAAAACTCGGCTTCGTTCATCTGCGATGACCTCCTGAAGAACAGTCTCAGTCGCAGAGCGCGTGGATCAAGCGGTCGATCAGCGCGATCGCCTCAAAGCGTTGGCCCATGCGGTGGACCCACGCGGTGAGCGCGCCGGGATCGTCCAGCGGGATGATCTGCTCCCCCATGCGATCGCAGAACTCGGCCTGATGCGCCAGGGTGAGTAGGTCGTCGTAGATGCGGGTGGTGACGTCACCAACGCTCCAGGACAGCACCGCGCCGAAGCCGATGTACTCGCCGTCGATGTCGGGGCGGAAGGTGTCGTCCAGCGAGAGGCGGGACAGCGCCAATGCATCGACAGCGATCTGCCGCTGGAGCGGGTCCGTCAGCGTCTTCGCGGCCCGTCGCAGGTTGCACGGACGCCATCCGCCATGACCCGTTCGCCGACGAAGGCCCTTCTCGGGTCGGGCCAGCCAGCGCCGGGCCCATGCCGGGTAGGCCTCGTCCAGCATCTTGCGGGTGACCATTTCCTCGCGCATGGCCTCGCGGTCCGCTTCCTCGCCCTCCTCGCACATCATGTCGAGCGCGGCTTCCTCGTTCGGCTCGCCTTGCCAGTAAACGTAGGACGCCACGTCGTCCGCAATGTCGGGAGTGAACAGCGGGTAGACGTAGCGGCTCTGCTCGCGCAGCACCTGCAGGACCGTGGCCCCCAGGTGGTGCATCGCCGCGTCCAGTGCTTCCAGCCGCGCGCCCACGGGCCACTCGTGCTCCTGGTACTCACACCAGTAGAGGTCCAGTTGGGCGTAGGCCGTCTGCCGGCCGTCGCGCATCCCAGGGTGGTGGCCATGCTCGTCGAGCACGTTGACTGCGAACCGGGGTTGCAGACAGTGCAATGGTCCGATCTGGCGCTTGATCCACGCGTCGATGGCGCGCTCGCACCCCTTGAGCGGGTCGGCTTCGCTTTGCGGGAGGTCATCTTCATGGACCACGCCGGCCTCGATCAGGAATCGGCACAAGGCCGCGTTCGCGGCGGCCTGCTGGGTCGACGTGACCGAGGTCGGCACCTGGGCGCTCAGCATGGGCAGCGCCAGCACAGGGACCGGCAGGCGCATCGGCGCTTGCGCCTGCGCATCGGCGACTGTCATGGGAGCGGGCTCAGCATGTCGCTGGTCGCGCTCGTGCGATGTGCCGACACGCCATGGCGCTGCTGCTCCAGCGTGGCGTGCGCGAACCGGCTCCATGCGGCCGAGCGAGCCGCCACGTCGCGGCGAGACAGGGCACGCGACAGTCCGGAAGGCTCACCCGCCGCGCCGGACTCGTCCGCGCCGATGCGGGCCAGCAGCGCGGCGGTGCGGGGCTGCACCGGTTCGCCGGTTCCCTTGGTGCCCACGGCCTTGCGGAAGGTGAACTCCTGCGTGCCGTCCCGCACTTCGCCGGGCTCGATCTCGGCGCTCACCAACTCGGGGTACTGCGCGCTGTACAGGTCACGGACTTCGCGGGGCTCCAGGCCCGGCACGTCCGGCAGCAGGATGCCGTTGTAGCGGAAGGCCCGCTTGATTTCGGTGATGGCAATCGACATGATGTGTCGCTCCTTGTTTCAGTGGTTCGGCGATCCGCTTCGACCGCCTTGCACACCAGTCTCTCAAGCGAGGGCGAGGATGCAAGGCGGCGCAACGGGTCGGGCCGGCGTCAGCCGAACAGGTCGTAGGAGTCGCCGCCTGCAGCCGCAGGCGCCCGTACGTCCGGCGCCGTCGTCGGCGCAGCCGCGGTACTCGAAGTCTCCTCGTCAGGCTCGTCCGGATCGACAGCGGCAGGTGCCGACAACCGCGCGGCCGAAGCGGCAGGCAGGGGCATGGACGCCGCGCCGCCGGGCTTCGCGCTGCCCGCGGCCTTGCTCGTGGCGTCGCACGCCTTCTTCACCGACGCGGCCTTCGCCGCTTCGATCACGACGTTTGTGGCCTCGGCCTGCTGCTCCAGGGTCTGACGCACTTCGCGATAGCCGCTCAGCGCCGCGATGAAGCCCGCGTCGAACTCCTGCGGTGTCGCCGTCAGGCTCAGCGGCTGCGTCAGCGCCGGCTCGTTCACGTCCTTGCGGGGCTTGGGGATCACGTTGATCGTCATCCGCCCGGTGGCCTCGTTCGCGCTCACCGTCATCGTCAGCGTGGCGCTCGCGGCCAGCGCGAACAGTTCTTCAAACATCGTCATGTCGGACTCCTTTGAGAGGCAATGCCTTCGAAGTCATGCTACGAAGGCATGAGAGGATTTCCAGTGGCTCAGGCTGCGAGCGCGGTGTGCTCGGTGGCTTCGGCATGCGGCGGTCCGACGTCCGTCTCCTGCCCTGCTGGTCCATGCGGCTCCTGCGCCTCGGCACCTTCCTCGACGCCCGGCTTGGCAGATGGCTGGCGACGCGGGTAGCACATGACGGCAGGCACCGTGCCTTCGTAGGTGAAACCCGGCACCTTGAGCAGCGCGGCGATGAACTCGCTCTTCTTCTTGCCCCGCGCCACCTTGAAACCCGATCCCATCCTGGCGCGCAGGCCGACTTCGCCCGCCAAGGCTTCCAGTTCGCTCATCGTGAAGAGTTCGAGGAACTGGCTGTCCCATGTGAAGTGGCGGCGCTCGTCTACGTCGAGATAGTTCAACAGCGCTTCCAGGTCTTGCAGGTTCAGGCCAAAGGCGGCTGAAGCCGTCACGGCCAGCATCAGCCGGTCCAGGTGCTGCGTGTCGATGGCGTCGGCATCTGGAAGGATGCGGCCGAAGTCCCGTCCCTCCACGACCCACGGCCCTGAAATCCTGCGCGCCGCCTGCCCGAACTCGGCCATGCGCACGTCGCCGGCGTGGCCGGACCGCGCAAGCGCGATCATCACGCGCCGGTTGCGCTCGGGCTGGACCATCAGGTCTTTGGCCGCCCACTTCCGCCATTGGGCAATTCGGTGCTCCACCACGCGCTGCGGCGTGTGGTTCGTCGGCTGCGGTGCGGCTTTCGACGACGCCTTCCCGAGCCGATGGGGCGTGGACTTGCCGATGCCCTTGCCGCCGCTCCCGGCTGGCTTGGCCGAGCCTTGTCGCTGGCCCTCGACGCGCACCTTGTGCCACGCCGCCACCATCTGGCTGTTGCAAGTGCCGTCGAAGCACAAGGAGGCCGTCACTTCGCCATAGCTGCCGGGCAAGGCCGACACGGCGCAGCCGAACGACGCACATCCCTTGCAGGCGCCGTATTGCTGCGGGCCGACGCCGAGCGCTCCGTCCTCGGCCACCGGCAGCGGCGTGAAGCCATCGGATGCCTTGACGATGCGCACCACGGGGTAGTGGTCGCGCAGCCCGTCAGCCTTGGCTTGCACCGCCTGCAGGGTCAGCTCGTCGTAGTGGGTGGGGTGCTGGCAGAAGCCGTCCCCCAGGGACTCGTCGAACAGGCCGGACTGGCGAGCCGAGTTGTGCTGGCAATTCGCACATTGGGCCGTGTCGAAGATGGCGTCGGCCAGTCGTCTGGCGAAGCGTCCCAACTGCGCCTTGAGCACCGCCACCGGCACCTGACGCTCGACGATCGCCGCGAGCACACTGTCCTGCTTGTCGGGAGGCACGCCGGCCAGCAACTCCGCGTGGCCGAGTTGGATCTGGCGGCGCGTGAGCGCGGACAGGACCGCCTGCGTGCAGGTCAGCAGCGCCAGTCGGCGCTCCAGCAGTTCGGGCTTCCAGCCCAGCCTCGCCGCCGCTTCCTCCTTGTTGCCCTTGTGGCGCAACAACTGGCGCTGCGCCGCCTTCGCTTCCTCCGCATGGGACATGGCAGCGCGGTAGTGGTTCTCGATCACAGCGAAGGCCTCGGCCGCCGCGTCGTTGAGCGCGCGGACCACCACCGGCATGTCGTAGTCGTCTCCGAAGACGTTCTTGGCAGCGCGCCAGCGGCGCTCGCCCACGACGATCTCGTACAGGTCGGAGCCGGGAATGGGCCGGACGATGATGGGCTGCACCACGCCATCCGCCGCGCGCAGGCCCTCTTCGAGTTCGGCCATCTCATCCGGATCGAAGTACTCGCGGGGGTTGTTGCCCTGCACGATCCTGCGCAGCGGCAGAGTCGCAGGATGGCTCAAGGTCGGCAACATGAAGGGCTCCTTTCGTTTGGCCTTCATGCTCCCGCGCGATGCGCCGCGTTCAAGGTGTGGCGCAAACGCGCCGACGATGGAGCTGAAAGTCGCAGGGCATGCAGAGGGTGCCGGGCAAGGGCATCGCCCCATTCACAAAGGTCGAGCGCGGCGACAATGGCCGAACGGTCCTTAGGCGGATGACCGCGGCCGCAGTGACGTAACTGACCCAAACTGGAATTCGCCTCAGCGAAGGCCCGGAACGCGCGCGCGTCACGGGGCCAACCGGGGCCGTACAGAACGCAGGAAGGACCGTGGCCAAGAAAATCAGCAGCAAGCGATGGAGCCGCGTCACAGAGGACCTCAAGAGCAGTTCCGGACGCGACTTTGAGCAACGAGTCCTTCCGTTGTTGCGCGTGAAGTGGCCAAGCTTGGTCAACCCCAAGGCGTTGGGCTTGCTCGACCAGCGCGGCATCGATCATGTGCTGGTCGGTCCGGGCGATCCACTGGAGGTGGTGGTGCAGTGCAAGGGGTTCCAGATCGAGGAACCTCTGGGAGACTCCCAAATCGCACAGGTTCGCAAGTCGGTCGACAGCTTCCTCGCCTCACCGCATCGCTGCGCGACCTATCTGCTCGTGTACAACCGACACGGCCAGAATAGGGACTTCGATGCCCGTCTGGATCATGAAGTGACGCGGCTGCACGCCAGCGGGAAAGCCGGCAGGGCTTTGGTCTGGGACCTCAATCGCCTTGTGCGCGAGATTGACGAACGCCTGGCGCAGCGCATGCTCTCTGAAATTGAACGCTTGGGCGATACCCGCCGGCGGGATGAGCAGTCGCGGTTCACCTTCGGAGACGTCGTGCTCAAGCGCGTCCCCTGCCAGCGTGGGCGGCTGGCGCTGCGTCGATTCGAGCTACCGTCCTTCCAAATGGAGGGCGCGGTCGAGGTCCGCGATCCGCTGGATGATCTCGCTGCCGATCGACGTGGTTGGACTCTCGTGGTCGGTTCGTTCGGGGCTGGCAAGTCGACACTGTCACATCGCCTTTCCCAAACGGCGGGTCGCCGGTTGCTTTACGTTCCTGCTGCTGCCCTCACGCACGCCGAGTTAGGAACTCAGAGCGAGAACGAACTGGTTTGCTCGATCGTCGCCTACCTCGGGCTCTTCAACGACTGGTCTGAGTTCGACGACAGTGAGAAGCGACTGCTGGTTCATCTGGCCGGGCCGATTCTCGCGGCCCGGCTGCGCGCGCAGGACACCAAGTTCATCCTGTTGATCGATGCGATCGATGAGAACCGCTTCTACTCGACCATGCGCGGCTTCCAGCTGCTGACGAACGAGTTGTCCCGGGCCAGTTGTCGCATCGTGCTGACCACTCGGAAAGAGCACTTTCTCGATCACTTCCTCTCATACGCCCAACCACTCGGCGAAGGTAGCTCGCACGCCAAGGGAGACGTGGACCTCCTTGAGCTGCACCATTGGACGATCGACCAGGCACGCCAGTACGTTGATGGCGCGATGGCTCGAACGACAGAGCCCATGTCGTCACAGCTTCGATCGCTGCGAAGTGAACTCGAACAAGGTGTCATGGCCAATTTGGCGCTGCAGCACCCCTTGTTGCTCGCCATGCTTGTCGATCTGGTTGCGCACGAAGGTTCCAACGTGCTTCACACCCGAGCGGATCTGTACCGAAGATGGGCGCGCTTCAAGCTCGCTCGGGACTTCGGCGTGCATCGAAAGACCCCCCTCGGGTTCGACAACGAAGATCAGCTCATCTGGAATCTGCTGGAACTGATGGCTGACATTGCAGTGGCGATGACCGCCCACTCCGGCGAACTGCACGAACTGACAGAGTCGATCCACGAAACCCAGGTGCATCAGCTGGCCGCGACTCGCTTAGGCCATCAGGTGCCGAGCGACATCTACACGACAACTTCCTTGCTCGAGCCTATGCGCACGCGCGAAGCCGACGGCATGGTGTTGCACTTCTTTCACCGATCTTTCCACGAGTACTTCCTGGCCGTCGCATTGCGACGCCAGAACCTGTCCCCAGACGGCTACCCCGCGGAGGTGAGACTGTTCTGTGAGGAGCTCAGCCGAGACGGGGCTCCGGTTTGATCATGACGAACGCACCTTCCGCCATGGCGCGCAATCGCGACACCATCGGGCCAACCCCACGCTTGAAACTGGTCGCGTCGTGATCCTCGACCCTGCCGAACTGCTGGATCTGGTCGACGAAGGCCTTGCCGCGTTGCCCGCAGCGTGCGCCCCACCGGCGAAATGGAAGTTGCGCCAGCTTGCGAACGCAGCGACCCAGCAAGTGTCCTCGTCGTCGCCGGCAACCCGGGACCTGGCCGCAGCCATGCAGCCCTTCGGCTTCCTGATCCTCGACCGCTCGATCGACGCAGCCGCGAAGCGTGTCGTCGTCTCCGTGCCGTTGCCCCTCTGCAATGCGGTCGCCAAGGTGCGGCAGGGACTGGACTGCATCTTTCTCTTCGATGGCCTGTTCGACGTTGCGGTGGCGAACATCGCCATGAGTCATGCGCTGCAGGGCCTCCCGTCGCTGTTCGACACGAACTTCCCGAAGCCTGACTACCCCGACGTATCCGCGCGGGCGTGGGTCAGCGTCCTGTTCGGCGCCTTGATCAATCGCTTCGTGACGCATGCTGAACCGCTGCCGGACTTCCGTCTCCTCATCGCGCCACCGGGCGTTGACGTCGAACTCCACCACACGCTCATGGGCGCCGCTTGGTGGACCCTGCTGCACGAGTTGGGTCACTTCGAGCTCGGACACCTGCAGGCCGAGTCGACCGCCACCCGCCCCTCGATCAGTGGCGAACTCGTGCTGGACGAACACCTGTCCACCTATCAACTGGAAGAGTTCGCGGCAGACGACTTCGCCTTCCAGTCGCTCACCGACACCGGCCAGGCCCTCGCCTATGGCTGGGCAACCTACGCGCTGGCGCCATCGATGATGCTGGAGACACTCGCAGCGTCGGAAGGCGCGCCAACACACCCACTGTCGGTCAATCGGCTCGAACGCGCGCGGAGCTTGTCGTCGGCGCGAGACGCTATCCAATCCGAGATCGGTGCCGAGGAGCATCTGCGGCGACACGGCGGCGCCCACGTCAATATCCGCCGCGAGCATGCCAACATCCGCTCGATGGACGATCAGCCCATGTTCGATGGTTGGCCGGCCGAGGCTCTGCACGCCGCGCTGGGCGGGATGAGTGGGCTGTTCGAAGCCTCTGGCTTGGATCTCGAAGTCTTTCGGGAGTCAACGTTCAGCTGGCGCAACCTGGCGGGCCTGGGCGTTGCCCGTGCCGAAGGTGATCCGAATTCAATCTCGCAAGGCGGCAAGGAATGACATCGGGCTCAAGCGCGCAGTCCCTGGGCGCCGCGCTGTTCGAGCGCGCAGCCCGCCACTTCATCGCCCGGTACTGGCCGGGCGAGTTGCTCCAAGCCTCCGCCAGCGGCAAGTCGGCAGACCCCTGGCCGACGCGCGCACTTCGACGGACCGCCCATGTGGCCAAGTCGCTGCAAACGTTCGTCGAATCCGCGCCCCTGGTCTCTCAGACGCACTTCCTGCGCCACCTCATGGTGGTGCCGGTCGCCGGCCCGGTCGCGGCGGCCATGCCGCCTTTCGAAGGAATGGAGTTCATCGTCGTGGGCGAGCAGTTCATCGACCTGCTCAAGTTCCACTACCAGGTCACAGCCGGCTTCCGCATGGCCGATTACCTTGCACAGACCGGCGCGCTCTCAGAGCCGATGTTGCAGACCCGGTCGCTCGCTTACTGGGCTGGACTGGAGTGGATCCACGACTGGTTCAGGGGTGACGGCGGCGAGGTGCCCGACCTGTCGGACCAAGTTGCTTCCAAGCTTTCGCTCGGCCTGGACTCGGATGCGCTCATGCAGGGCTTGTTGTTCATGGTCCTGCACGAATGCGGACACTTTGCGCTAGGCCACGTCACCGACGGCCCGAGCAACCACGGCGTGGCCGCATTTCGTCAACTCTCCGAGTGGCTGCTGACCGAAGAGCAGGAACAGGAACTCGCTGCCGACGCATGGGCCGTTCGCGCGATGCACTGGCCGAACCCAGGTTGGCAATGCACGGCCATCACGCGTCTGTTCGTCCTGTTCGGCATTGCCCATGCCGCGCTCGGCACGCGCTCCCCGGAGCACCCCTACCTGCCCGATCGCTGCGCGCACCTCGTGGCCGCTCTGCAGGCGAACGGCGTCGCAGTTCCTGCCGACACGCTGCGCTTGCCCGAAGTGATCGCACAGGAGTACGACTACCGAAAGCGCAAGGCGGGCGACGCATCTCCGCCGACTCGCGACGAAAACCTCGCATTGCTCATCGGCTACCTGTCGACGGTGTCGCGCCAGTTCGAGGACGCCGGCGGCGACGCCGCGCTGCTCGCTTGGATGCGCTCGCGCAACGCCATTACCCGTCCCTGGTAGTGGTGCGCGGCGGTCGCCCCTGGGCCTGTCAAACCAGATCGTCAGGCAGGCCCTCGACGAACCGGTCCAGGCGCGGTCCGATCGTGTTCACGAAGTAGCGCCACATCCGCTTGAACTGCAGATCCCCGCGACGTGAGCCCGAGTCGCCCCACCACCGGTTCTTTACCAGACCCGCGGCCTGCGCAGCGACGCTGGCCTCCCACCATGCCTGGTTCTGCACGTTCAGCATCGCCTTGCGAGGCAGTTGGTAGCGGTCCATGAACGTGCCGAATAGCATCTGGTCGAAGAGCATGGCGCGATGGATCGCGGCCGGATGCGTGGTCCGCCCACGTCGCAGCACGGGACCGCCATCGCGGTCGTAGGCATGGTGGAGCAAGATCAGGGTCAGCAGCTTCTGGAAGTAGAGGTCGAGCCGGAGGTCGTCTGAGGCAGGAAAGTCGTCTGCCGCCTCGGTGATCGCCAGCCACATGTCGACGGCATGCACATCGGCATCCAGTTCGATGTAGCGACGCTGCCAGCGGAACCTCTCGTCCACGGTGGTCTCGCCCGTTGTCCGCTCCAGGTACAACAAATGCCCGCGCAGCGCGTGTGCGGCCTCATGCAGATAGACGTGCTCGACCACCATGCCGAGAAAGCGCAGCGCCCACTCCTCGCGCTCCTGCGCCGAGAGGTAGAGCTGGAGGAACTCTCGTGCGTCCAGCGCCGCCGTGATGTACCCGTGGATCAGCTCGGGGAGGCCTGCGTAGAGGGCAATCCCATAGCGGTCACCATGGCGGATGAGATGCGCATTGGCATCCGGGTTGTCGACGAAGAAGACATCCAGCCTCTCCAGGCGCCAATCGAAGCGTTGCTCGAGTTCGCGTCGGGTGGTGCCGATGACTTTCAGACAATATGCCCGCCGATCGCGCGCGGACTCGCCAGACGCGTGAGGATCGATCAATCCGCCGAGACGGAGCACCTCGGGGTGCTGCCGCCATGTGCGCTGAACACGAGCCACAAGACCGGGCACGAGGAGCGGGATCCGCCTTCGCTACTCCGACAAGCCCTCGGCGATCCAACGCGCGATCACCGGGTCGTCCAGGTAGCCACTGATGCCATGGCGGTTGTCGGTGTGGTTGTCGACCGTGCTGCGATTCTCGATCGGCGGATCGATGTCCCACGTGCCCCGGTCCAACGGGCGCAAGGCCACGACATCGCGTCGATCGAACGCGTTGAACCATGCCGACACGCCTTCCGGCCTGGCGAGGGCGGGCGGCAGCAAGTGCTCGCGGATTGCAGTCACGCCCAGCGGCGACCCCACGGTGATAAAGCGACGCACATTGGCCCGAGCACCCAACTGCCGCAGGCTGCGGTAGGTGACGATGGAGCCCAGGGAATGCGCCACAACGACACTCGGCTCATCGCCGATGGCATCGACGACCAATTTGTCGATGGTCCGGCCGACAACATCGTTGGTCAGGTAGACGTACACATCCCTTGTGAACGCATCTATGCTGGCCTCGCCCAGAGGCGTCCGATCCAGCGCCCGCAGGATCGCCTGCACCCACGGCCAGTTCAGCGGCCCCTTCTCAGCAGGCAGGCCACCCAACTGCTCGGCGATCGCAAGCTCCGAGATTCCGGCGCCGGCCGCCAGTTCGGCCAGCAGACGGCCACGAAAGTCTGCCTCCGCAGTGTCGGGGTTGTCACCCCGCGTACGCACATCGGCAACCAGCGGCGTCCCCAGCGCCTTCACCAATCGCTCCAGTTCGTCGCCGTAGTAGGGAAATGCCACCGACATCCCCTGCGGCCGCGGAAGGCCCGCGTTTGCGAGGCCTACGTCCAGCGCTTCCTCCCAGACACGTTGCAGATCGGCGCGGACCTTCCCCTGCTGGTCTCGGCCATGGACGAACACGAGCTTCATGGCTCCCTCCCAAACGCCGTCTCAAGCATGTCGGCCCCCTCTGGCGCGAACGTGGACCACAGCGAGGGCAGCAGGTGCTGCCTCGCAGTGCGAAGAATCGGCGGCATCACGTCCTCGAACCGCCCCAGCAGGGTCCACCCCTGGGTCAGCATCGGCATCCAGGGTGGATAGTTCAGCATCACTTGCGCAGCGGTCGAAGATTGAAGCGCCAGCATCGCGACATCGAAGGGCACCGGTTCGGGCTCATCGCGCATGTACTGGAACACCGACTCGACGCCGCGTGCATCGCCGGCCTGGGCGTAGGCGTAGGCCGCGTAGATTCCCAGCGTCGGGTCCACGCGCTTGAGCACGCGCAGGTAGCGGGCGTGTCGGGCCGCGGGCCCCCGGTCAGGCCGGAACGACCCGTGGCGCGCGGCCACCGCGACGAACGCTCGCCGCAATTCCAACTGTTCGGCAACGTGCTCGTACTCCCGATAGTTGCGAGAGCCCCGTGCAGGCGTGTAGTTGACGGTGACCACGCGACCGTTCTCGACCACCACCGTGCCCACATAGCCCGGCAGGACGCAGAGCACAACGGCTCGGCCATCGGCGAAGCGAATCAGCGCCGCACGGGGCACATACGCGTTCTTCCGGTAGTCCTCGTGCACGCGCACCTGGAAGGCGCCGGCCTCCTCGAAGACATCGGACCCGGTGCCGGTGACCACCGCCGAACGAACACCGACACCGTGCACCGTGAACCCTGTGCGCGTTTCGAAGCTCACCCGCCCCTTGGCATCGAGGATGGCGCTCATCTGCCCACGCAGGCCCACGGGATCCGGCATCGCCTCGAGGTTTGGCGTCCGCGCCATGAACGGTGTCGGATCATTCAGCAGGCGACTCTGGAACCGGCCGATCGTGCCGGCCAAGCCGGGCAGCAGTTCGGCGCGGTCTTCCGAAGCACCGAGCCCCGTCAAACTCCGCGCCGGTTCTGCGGACTCGGTGACGTCCGACAGAAACTTCGGCAAGGCCGACTCAACCCGCACGTCGGGATCCTGCTTCAACGCGATCGACACCGCCGCTGCGGCCTCCGGCACGGCGTTGGCGAGGTGCATGCGCAGGGGGCGCGAGGGCACGACCTGTCGCGACGCCGCGCCGTCCTGCCAAAGCTGTACGACAGTAGGCTCGCGACCCTGCAGCGCTTCGATCAGGCATTGCGTCAGCAGGCCGCGGTGAGATCGAATCGCCTCGTCAGGCGGCACCTCGAGCGCCGGATCACCCGGAAGCGTAGCGTAGAAGACATCCACCTCTGGGAGCGGCTTGCGCGGCGTTTTCGTCGGGAAGATGACTCCCGGCGACAACATGCCCACCCGAAGGTTGGCGGGTAAGGATCGACATGCGTCGGAAATCACCACGACATGCTCGATACCGCATGTACGGGACCGCGCGATCGAACCGTTGACGTTGATCGACTCGTTCGGGTTGTCCGGCGCCCCCGACAGCAACCAAACCTCGCAGTCGGGCGCCTGGAGGACACCGTGGCCGGAGAAGTAGACGATCAGCTGCGAGTAGACGCCGCTCGCAACAATCTTGTCGACCGCTTCGTAGACATCCGATTGCCGGACCCTGCTGCCGCCGGCGTCGGTCAGCAACGTGCACTCGACGCCCTGCCCGCGCCCCCAGGCGACGATTTCGTCAGCGCCTTTCGCCGCGGCCTGCAAGGGCGGGAAGGCGCTCGCAGTCCTGTCGACGCCGATGGCCACCATGGCTTTGCGCACAACTCATCCCTCCGTTGAAGCACCACCGCGACTGGCCGGACCAAGCGCGCTGGCGGAATCCCTTGCGATGACGGTGAGACAGGCCGGCGACGCAACGTGCAGGGCATTGTCGTCAAACCTGCGTGCTTCTATCAATGGGGCGAGCGGCAGCCCAGGGATAGCCCGGAAACCAGCCCTTTCGCGCCGCGCCGCGATGGGAGCCGGCGAGAGCCGGCCTGGTGCGCTCGCAAATACCGGCGGGCATGTCACACAACCGTCATCGCGCGCGCGACCTTTCGCGAGATGATCACCATAGCACCGCGTGTTGACGTCACCTATGTTGATGATTTGGTGCGGTTCCCCAGCAACGAGAATTCCAGATGCCGCAGTCCGCCAGGCGGCGGAAGCACACTGGGAGGGCAGACATGGCAAACACATCCGCGACACTGCTGAAGGCGCTTGACCTCCTGACTCGCGCCCCGGAACCCGAGATCGAAGCGCTAGGCGCAGTGCGCCGATCGCACATCTCGCGCGTCCGGTCGATCACCGAAGACAAGAACGTTGTGGCAGTCGGAATCAGCGAAAAGGAGTCCGATGGCGAGCGCACGGGTGAACTGAGCGTCTGCTTCTACGTCAGGAAGAAGATCGCGCCGAGCAAGGTCAAGGCCAGCCACGCGCTCCCTCCGGTGCTCAACGTGCCGGGCGACAAGGCCGTGTTCACCGATGTAAAGGAGATCGGCGAACTGGCGCCCGAGGTGGCAAAGAAGGGAAAGCCGTTGCAAAGTGGCTTCAGCGTCGGACATGTCCGCTCGACAGCCGGGACGCTGGGCGCCATCGTCAAGCGAGACGGCAAGCTCTTCCTGCTCAGCAACTCTCACGTCCTGGCGCGAAGCGGCAAGGGCAAGCCCGGAGACCAGATCGTCTATCCCGGGCCTGCAGATGGCGGGGCAATCCCCGCTAACCTGGTCGCCACGCTGACCCATTTCAACCCGTTCGACACGACCGGAGCGATGATCAACCGGGTAGATGCCGCACTGGCGGAGATCGACGCTTCCCGCCTGGGCGCGCTTGTGTTCGACATCCACAAGGCGACCGCGCCGCTGGGCGTCATCAAGCCGAAGCGCGGCATGACCGTCGCGAAGGCAGGCCGGACCACCGGCAAGACCACCGGCGAAGTGATCGACGTCAACTTCCGCTTCGCTCTTCAGTATCCGGGTGTCGCCGGCAAGGTTGGCTACCTGGACCAGGTGCTGTGCACGCGCTACACGGACGGCGGCGATTCAGGCTCGATCGTCGTGGACACCGAAAGTGGCAAGATCGTCGGGCTGCACTTCGCTGGCGCGAACGGCGGCAGCGTGTTCAACCCGATCCACCCCGTGATGAGTGCTCTGAAGTTCAAGTTCACGGAGTCATGACGCAACGCACATGGTGTCCGAGAAGACCGCAAACAAGGCACGCGAGCTGTTTTCCGATCAACTGTTCGGAAGCGGAGCGCATGCCATCGCGGTCGACAAGGTCAACATCGAGGGACAAGAAACCTTCGCCCTGATCGCGATGGTGCCGCCATCGCATAAGCGGAAGCTGCCCACGGCGGTCTCGGTCACCGTCGGTAAGAAGCAATTGAGTGTTCCGGTGGTCGTGAGGAAGACCGAACCGTTCAAACCCGAATGATTCAACCAGGGAGGTAGCAGCATGCCCGCATTCGTCCTTCGTCCCGGCGCAGCCCCGGAGTCACTGGTCGGCGAGCCGACCATCGAGGCTTTCCGAGGCTGCCAGCTCGAGGACTACAAAAAGAAGAAGATCCCCGCGTTCAACGTCGACGAAGAGATCATCGCGTACGCGTCGCCGGACTCGACCTACGCCGTGACGAAGCGCCTGCTGGATGCAGCGAAGAAGTCGATCCTGATCGGGATCTACGACTTCACGGCGGCACACATGAAGACCATCCTGCTCAACGCTCTGGCGCGCGGGGTCAAGGTCACGCTGATGCTGGATGTCGAGACCACCGGCGGCGAAGAGGATCTGTTCAACGAGCTGATCGAACTGGGCGTCGACGGCGTGCGCGCGCCCGCGTGCACGAGCGAGCGAGCGCACTACTTCGCGTCGTGCCACGAGAAGTTCATCGTCGTCGACGGCGTGTGGACGCTGGTTCAGAGCGGCAACTACTCGAACAACAGCATCCCGCTGAACGAGCATGACGGCGGCGACCCGGATGCCTTCGTCAACGGCAACCGCGACACGGGGCTGGCCGTCAAGTCGCGCGTGCTCGCGAAGTTCTTCACCGAGGTGCTGCGCTCGGACATCGCGCTCGAGTTGAATGCCCCGGAAGGCGTTGTCGAAAGCGTGCAGCCGGAGGAGCCCGATGTCGGCTGGGTCGAGGCTGCACCGAAGAGCCTGCCGTCGCAGTTGTTCCCGAGTAAGACATTCACCTTGACCGAGCCGCTGAAGATCCAGCCGGTCCTCAGCCCCGACAACTACATGAGCACGATGCCGGACGCGCTGAAGGCGGCCAAGAAGTCCATCCTGATCGAGCAGCAGTACATCCGTGGAAGCCAGCCAGACATCTCCATCCTGCTCGCGGCGATCAAGGCAGCGACGGACGCGAACGCGGACCTCGACGTCCGCATCGTGCTGGGCAAGATCTTCGGGGCTGATGATCTGAAGAAAGAGGAGAAGAACCTCGACCTCCTGAAGAAGAAGTACGGGTTGAAGCTGGGACCGAACATCCGCTTCATCAACACCAATCGGTTCGTCCACTGCCACAACAAGCTGATCATCATCGACGGCCGCCAGGTGCTGGTGAGTTCGCAGAACTGGTCGGACTCTGCGGTCAGCAAGAACCGCGAGGCCGGTCTGCTGCTCAGCCACAAGGGCATAGCCAAATACTTCACCGGCATCTTCGAGAGTGACTGGAGCACCGCCTTCACGAAGTTGCCGAAATTCGGTCCGCCTCGGGTCGAGTTGGCGACCCTGCGCGAAGGCGGCTACGTCCAGGTCGTGCCGGCCGACTACCGCGAAGTGTGAGTTGACGGTTTTCGCGGTGCCGACACCTGGGGTGCCGGGCCGCGGTCAGCCAGACAGCGCGTTCCTCACCGCGCGCACCAGCACCGCGCGACGGTGGGATCGCCGCAAGCCCAAGGAGATCTCCAACTGCACACCGCCACCCGCATCTCCCCGGTTGCAGATGTTTTGCGGGTCGGTGGCGTCGAGCCCAGGTGGCGCATCCTCACAAGCCAGTCCTGCGGCCTTCAGTTCCGAGGCAATGGCGCTGCGCAGCGCGCTGTCCAAGCCACCTATGAGGACGACTTCGCCCGGCGCTCCGCAGCCGTGCACCGATACCACCCGCCAGCACGCCTGCAGCATCTCGAGGCATCCCGGCTCGTCGAACAGATGGCTCGACAGGTGAAACGCCGCGAAGTTCCCCGCCCGCAGCAAGCCCTCGAAGAGGTACAGACCGAACTCCTCGCCTGCGATGGCACGGGCAATGTCCGATGTGTATGCTTCGATTCCTCCGCCGTGCGGAGCGACGATGGCCGTCGAGGATCCCGGGCGCGGTACCTGGACGATCCGATAGTCCTTGTCTTGCTCGTAGGCAGCAGCCAGGTCGGCAAACGACTCGAAATCCCTGGCAAGTTTGGTCGGCATGCAGCATTGTGTTGTGTCGGGAAGGCAAGCACGCGGCGTATCCAACCCCATTGCTTGTGCCTTCTGGCGCAAGTGACCGGCTCACCAAACCCACAACGTTGCCAGCCCTGTCGACGACAGGCCCGCCGCTCATGCCCGACGGCCAATCCGCCGAGACCTCGAAGACCGGCGTGGGATTGGCGAGGTCACGGCCATGAGGAAACACCCTGGTGATCGTTCCATAGGCAGCGAACAAACCGCAACTTCACCGAACACGAGACCGATTCCGAGCAGGGCAACCGCATGGTTGTGCTGCTTCGGGTCGACTTCATGGCTGCGCGCTCCCGTCAGGCCGGCGTCGGGAAGGCCTGCACGAAGAAACTCAACCACATGCTCTGCGGTCAGGCAACCGCCCCAGCCGTCAACATGGAACGCCGTGCCCAGTCCAACCAGATCCCCAAGAGGCGCGCGCTCGAACACGGGGAAGACGGCCTTGCGCAGGCCGAAGGGGTCACCGACCTCGAACGGCACACTCGGCTTCCCGGCGGGGGCGGTAAACGGGACCTGCCGAGCGCCGTTCGCTCTTGCCTCGCAAGTCTGAACCAAAAAGCATGGGTCAGCCACAGGGCGGCCATCGGCTGACTCTTGCACGGCCGATGCTCTCTTCCTTGCCATCGCCCAGAGTTCGGTGCCCAGAACTCGACACGAGCACGACGAAGTCGTTCAGGTGCATCCGATCAAGACCGACGGCTTGATGTGCCAACACATCATCCACCGGAAGTGACGCCTCGTCGAGCGCGCGCAACGGCTCGCTGAATGCGCTTGGCCTCGTGACGCAGGCTGAGCCGATTGATCTCGCGCTTGCTCGCAGCGATGAGCACGATGCTTACATCGCCGGGTGGCGCGCTCGCTGGAGTTGCTGATGTCTGCACGTCGGGCACACGATCAGCTCGCGCACAGAACATCGGCACTTCAATTCCCTGAGCTCTCACCCGTTCACGAACGGCGATCGCTTCATAGTAGAGATAGTTCAGGATCGAATGCATCCTGCCGATCTGCTGTTGGCACGCGAGATGGGCATCACGCGCGACAAACGGTGTTGCCGCCAGCAGCATGTCAAGGACTCGACCACACTCCCTGAGCCCGTCGCTACGCGCCTCGAAGTTGGCTGCGGCTCTGTACTCCCACTCGCGACACGACTCTCGAAGCCAAGCAAGTTCCTCGAAGGTCAAATGCTTCTCTCCATCCGCGAGGCGTGCCTTGAACCGCTTCGCACCGTGTTCGAGTCGCCCAAGTTCGAGAATCAGTGCCTCGTCAAGATGTTCGAGTTCTTTCGCGAGCGAAGGATCGATCCACTCCAGCCATGGCGACAGGACCTCATCGCCTTCATGGAGTTCCTCGTAGCGGCCCGCGCCGACCCAACGCACGCCCGTCGCAAACTGGTGGTCGTACTTGTAGATGCGCAGCGGAGCGAAGGCGCCCCGGAGCCGCTCGATACTGCCCCCGAATTCCTCCTCAAACTGCGCCGGACCGATCGATGACATGCTGCCCCCTTGCCGTCTTCGCGATGGAGTTTGCCGCAAGGCCTGATGGTATCGGTCGCCCTCGCTGCGAACGCACTTCTGGCAGAGAGCGCCCTTCGAGTGCGGAGAGGGCACGCGTTGCCGAACCGCGAAAGGACCGCGGTGCGGCCACCTGCCGTTCCTCTTCCGGCGAGCTGGCCATAGGTCGCCCTGCCTCTCGCGCGACTCGACTCAAGTGCGGCGCTTGCGCACTGTGAACCCCTTGGGGAATCGCACCGATGCCGGGTTGGTCTTGCCCGGCGAGTAGGTCACGGTCAGGAGCCGGCTGGGCACGATGAGTTCCTCCGCGAGGAACAGTTCGAACGTGTCCCGATCCATCGTTTTGTAGCTCATCGGATTCTGGTCCTCGTCGACAAGATCGGCATCCTCGACCCAGAGGATGTTGACGGAGGCGATGAAGACGCCCTCCACCTTGAGCACCTTGCTGTCCCCTGCCCTCAGGACTACGTCCACGGGTACCGCGTGTTTCTTTCCGGGCAAGGCATGAAATCGGTCGACGTAGGGCAGCAAGCACTCGGAGATGAACTCGAAGCTCTCCGACAGTTCTGCGTGGCGCTGAAGCTGGAACACCTCGTCGAAGTACCGGCCCTTGATCACCTCCCGGATTCGACCGTTGGAGTCGAAGAAGATCTCGAACAGCATTCCATCCAGCACCGCCTTGCGCCGGTCCTCGCCCATACCCTGGACTTGCCCAACAAAGCTCTTGATGTACGCGAGCGCGCTGTTCGCGTTTCCGCATGCGGCCTGGTAGACGTTCCGCCCTATGACGAACAGCGAGTTCACGTTGAACTTTCTCGCGGCCGCAGGCGTGAATTCGTCGATCGCAGCGTTCTGCTGCGACCAGGTCAGGACCTTGAGCTTTCGGATGACCCGGTGCGACGCCCGGGACTCGTCGAGAATCAGCAGGCTGTCGCTAAGCGCCGTGTCGCCGTAGGCGTCGATGCGCGCGCCCACGCTGAGGTTGAAGAAGAATTCCCCCGCGAGCGAGGTGTGCTCCCACGAGATTTGCTTTTGCTTCGTCGCGGCACTCAGCGTATTGCGCACGCGCTTGAACATCGCCTCGATCGTGCAATCCTCGGCGTCGATGTGCTGCAGCAGTGCCTCTGTGTAAGAACCATTGCGCCCCTTGCCGTCACTCGCGACCTGCCCGGGCGAAGTCGCGAACGCGACCAATGTGCCTCGAGGTGCGTAGACCGATGCCAGCCCGCGAGTGGCGGCGGAGCGATGCCAGCCGCGCTCGAACGGGTTGTTGCGACAGGCATCGAGCATGATGATGCTCGTCGACGTGGGCGCCTTCTCCATTGTGTCGATCACCTTGTCCAACGACAGGGAACTGTGTTTGGCGTCCGTCTCGGAAGAGGTGTCCGTGTCCAAGGCGATCAAGTAGTTGATGCCTTCGATCTGGATGCCATGCCCGGCGAAGAAGAACAGCCCGACCTCGGCGTCAGCCAGGTCTCGCTTGAACGCCTTCAAGGCCAGGTCCATCTCCTTGTTGGAGCAATCGACAGCCCTGCGAACCGAGAAGCCGAACGTCTCGAGTCGCTTCGCGACATCGATCGCGTCGTTCGCAGGATTCTTCAGGGCAGCGCCTGGATAGTCGGCGTTCCCAATGACGAGTGCCGTTCGGGAATTCTTCATGGCGTCGCGAAGGTTAGCAAACATCTGCCGGCCTGCCGCCGACGAGTTTCTCGCACGCCTGCCCCGAGCCGATTCCGGTGCCGCAACGTCACTTGCCACGCTCAATCGCCGGGAAATCGCGCCCGTTGACGCGGCGCACGTCCGATCTGCCTTCGGCGCCGAGACGTTTGCCCCGACACTGAGCGGGCTCTCGGCCCCCGGGCCATCGCGCCCATCGCGGCGCACCTGATTGCTTCAGGCGTTGCGGTCGTTACCCGCCCTCTCGCCAGCGACGAACCCGTCGCGAGCCTGACGCCGGAGTCCTGACTCTGGCACGTGACTGCGCTTCAGCGCGCGGTACCTCGACGAGTGCTATCCGCGCCTCGTCTGTCTTCACGTGAGTCGACCGCGACTCCATTCATCCATCCCACCGGGAGCACGTCTCCCGAGGGTGGCGGTGTTCCCCATTCCCCTGGAGAACACCCATGGCCCGTACCACCGCGCCGTCCCTGTGGCTACCCGGCTTCGAGCCGGACGCCGTTGAGACCTCTTCCGATCCCACCGAAGTTGCCCACGGCGCTCAGGTCGTTGCCGAAGCCATCGCAGGCCAGGCCGCCGAAGGGCCGGAACACATCGCGTCGCCTGCCCGCACCAGTTGGCGCGTCACGAGCAAACGCAGTGCCGAGGAACCGCCACGCGTCCCGTGGCCGCACCTGCACCGAGACCATCTGCTCGACCTGAGCGGCGCGGTCACCAAATTCGACGCCAACCTGGCGGCGATCGACACCCTGCGTCACATCGAGCAGGAGCAGCGCCCGCCGACGCCGTCGGAACGCAGCACCCTGCTTCGCTACACCGGTTGGGGCGGCCTGCCCGTGAGCTTCAACCCCGAAGCGAACGACAAGTCCTGGGCGGCACGTGCAGACCGTCTGCGCCAAACCCTGGGCGACGCTGACTACGACTCGGCGCGTGCGTCGGTCAACAACAGCCACTACACCGAGGTTCACGTGATCGAGGCGATGTGGCAGGCGGTGGAGCGCTTCGGCTTCACCGGCGGACGCATCCTCGAGCCTGCGGCCGGCGTCGGTCACTTCATCGGGGCGATGCCACGCGCGCTCGCCGAGCGCAGCACGACGACCGCCATCGAGATCGACCAGGTGTCTGGCCGCCTTCTCAAAGCGCTCTACGCACCTGGTGGCGTGGACGTGCGGATTGCACCGTTCGAGAAAGCACCCCTGGCCGACAACTGGTTCGACCTGGTCATCGGCAACGTCCCCTTCGGCAAGTACAAGGTCGCCGACGTGAGCAACCGGGCCTATGCCCGTTTCAGCATCCACAACTACTTTTTCGGCCGCGCACTCGACCTGGTGCGGCCCGGCGGACTGGTGTGCTTCATCACCAGCAGCCACACGATGGATGCCCAGTACGACGGCGTACGCGAGTACATCGCAGCGCAGGCTCACCTGGTGGGTGCGATCCGCTTGCCGCAGGGTGCATTCGCCGGACTCGCTGCGACGGAGGTGCAGACTGACATACTGTTCCTGCGCAAGCGGCATCGCGCCGAGGAAGTGGCGAGCGAATGGGTGGAGTTGGGCATAGTGCCCGACAGCCTGCGGCATCCGCAGTGTCACGAGCGCTACCTTCAGATCAACGCCTGGTACGCACGGAACCCCCAGTTCTGCATCGGCCGCATTCGCCGCCAAAGCAACGGCTACGAAGAAGTGCCGGTCGCGGTCTTTGAAGGCAACCTCGAGACCGCGCTGCTTGAGCGCATCGCACAGTTGCCTGCAGGCGACTACCAACCTGCTGTGGCCAAGACAGCGCCACTGCGAGTGGTCGTCCCAGCGCAAGCCGGAGCGCGCCCTGGCAGCTACCGCCTCCATCAGGGGCGGGTGCATCGGGTCGAGGGCAGCGAGATGGTCGATGTCCATGACCAACTCAACGCCACGCAGCGCGCCCGCGTGACGGGCCTGTGCGCGATCCGCGACCATGCCCGGGCCCTGCTCGATGCGCAACTGGCGGACGACGACGATGGGCGTTTGAGGCTCCTGCGAGCCATGCTCAACGGGACCTACGACCGCTATGTCGCCCGGCACGGGTGCCTGTCCACACGGGCGAACGCACTGGCGTTCCGGCGCGACCCGGACTACCCGCTGCTGCTGTCGCTGGAGTACTACGACGAAGAGAGCGACACCGCGCGCAAGGCGGCGCTGTTCACACGGCGCACGTTGACGAGAGTGGTAGAGCCAAGCACGGCGGGCGAGCCGGCCGAAGCGTTGGCCGCGTCCATCCAATGGCGCGGCCGGGTCGATCCGGCCTACATGGCGGCGCTGCTGGCGGCGCCCGAACGGGATGTGCTGGACGCGCTGGCCGAAGCGGGCCAAGTCTTCCTTGACCCCGCCGACGGAGAGTGGAGAGCCGCCGACGACTACCTGTCGGGCAACGTGAAAGCGAAGCTCAAGCAGGCGGCGATGTCCGGCTCGGCCTACCAGCGCAATATCGACGCACTGGAACAGGTGCAGCCGGAAGACCTGTTGCCTGCGGCCATCGAGCCGCGCCTGGGCGCGGTGTGGATCCCTGCGATCGACGTGGAGGGTTTCGTCCGGGAGGTGTTGGAGCTCAAGGACTGCCAGGTGAGCTACTCGGCCGAAGCCGGCGCCTGGTCGGTGAAGTACGGCGAGTGGGAAGCGCGTCAGAACGTCAAGGTGACCCAGGAGCTCGGCACCTCGCGAATGAACGCGATCGAGCTGGTGCAGTGTGCGCTGAACGTGCAGGTGCCGACCGTTCGGGACCGCGATCCGGAGACTGACAAGTATTTCGTCAATCCCGACGAGACGCTGGCAGCACGCGAGAAGCTGGGGCTGATCAAGGAACGCTTCGCGGCCTGGGCCTTCGAGGACACCGAACGCCGCGAGAAGCTGTGCAGGATCTACAACGACCTCTTCAACGCAACGCGGCCGAGGCGCTTCGATGGTTCGCACCTGAAGCTGCCGGGGTTCTCACGCTGCTACGAACTGCATCCGCATCAGCCCGATGCCGTCTGGCGCATCGTGCAGTCCGGCAACACCGGGCTGTTCCATGTGGTCGGCGCCGGCAAGACGGCGGTATGCGTGATTGCGAGCATGGAGCTGCGTCGGCTGGGGTTCGTCAGCAAGCCCTGCCACGTGGTCCCCAATCACATGTTGCAGCAGTACACGGCCGAGTTCGTTCGGTTGTATCCGAGTGCGTCGGTGTTGATGGCGAGCAAGGAAGACCTGGAAGGCGACCGACGGCGCGAGCTGGTGTCGCGCATCGCCACGGGCGATTGGGACGCGGTGGTCATCACGCACTCGAGCTTCGAGCGCATCAAGATGTCGCCGCAATTCACCGAGAGTTTCATCAAGGAGATCATTCGCGAGATAGAGATGGCGGTACGCGCAGAGAAGAGCAACGACAAGTCCAACCGGATCATCAAGCAGCTCGAGGCGATGAAGAAGAACTGGGCAGCACGGCTGGAGAAGCTGCTGTCCGACAAGAAAAAGGATGGCCTGCTCACGTGGGAACTCCTGGGCATCGATTGCTTGTTCGTCGATGAGGCCCATCTTCACAAGAACCTCTACCGGTTCACGAAGATGACCCGGGTGGCGGGCCTGCCGATGACCAGCTCGGAGCGCGCGTTCGACTTGTTCCTGAAGACGCGCTACACGATGCAGATCCATGGGCATGCACAGCGTGGGGTGGTGTTCGCAACCGCGACGCCGGTGGCCAACACCATGGCCGAAATCCACACGATGATGCGTTACCTGCAGCCTCGGCGCCTGGAGGAACTCGGGCTGCAGCAGTTCGATGCCTGGGCGGCCACTTTCGGCGAGAGCGTCACCGCGCTGGAGATTGCGCCCGACGGCAGCGGCTACCGCATGCACACGCGCTTCGCGCGGTTCATCAACGTGCCCGAGCTGATGGCCGTGTTCGGCGAAGTGGCCGACATCCGCACGGCGGAGATGCTGAACCTGCCGGTGCCCAAGCTGCGTGGTGGCAAACCGCGCACCGTGGCGTGCCCGGCGAGCCAGGCGTTGAAGGCGTTTGTGCAAACACTCGTAGAGCGGGCCGAAGCGGTCCGAAACGGAAGGGTGAAGCCGCTGGACGACAACATGCTGGCGATCACCACCGATGGCCGCAAGGCTGCGTTGGACTTCCGGCTGGTGGCACCCGGCGCCCGCTTCGACGAGACCGGCAAGGTCGCCGTCTGCGTGCGGGAGGTCCACGCCATCTGGCTGCGCACGTCAGCCCTGCGCCAGGCCCAGCTGGTGTTCTGCGATCTGTCGTCCCCCAAGGGTGGCAGGGAGTTCAGCGTCTATGACGATCTGTGGGAGCGGCTGATCGACGCCGGCATCCCGGAGAAGGAGATCGCCTTCGTGCACGACGCGCAGACCGATGTCCAGAAGGCAACGCTGTTCAAGGCGGTGCGCGAGGGTCGGGTCCGGGTGCTGATCGGATCGACCGCCAAGATGGGGATCGGCACCAACGTGCAAACCCTGTTGGTGGCCTTGCATCACCTGGATGCTCCATGGCGTCCCTGTGACGTCGAACAGCGCGAGGGGCGCATCCTGCGCCAGGGCAATGAGTGCGAGGAAGTGGAGATATTCAGGTACGTCACCGAAGGTTCTTTCGATTCGTACATGTGGCAGACCCTGGAAACGAAGGCGCGATTCATTGCGCAAGTGATGAAAGGCGACCAAGGCATCCGGTCGCTGGAAGATGTGGAGTCGGCGGCGCTGTCGTATGCCGAGGTGAAAGCCTTGGCGTCAGGCAATCCGCTGGTGATCGAAAAGGCCGGCGTCGATGCCGATGTGGCCAGACTCTCGACGCTGTTTTCGGTGTGGCGCAACCAGCGCTACGCCAACGAGAGCGAGGTGAGTCGGCTGCCGATGATGATCGAGTCACTGGAGAAGAAGATCGAGCTGTATGCACGCGACGCAGCCCAGTTGCAGATGCCGACGCAACAAGGCATCGCACTGGACGTACTCGGACGGAAGTACGCCGGGCCAGACGCGGTCGGGGAAGCGTTGCGCGGTGTCGTGAGAGCCACCAGGGACGAGGCCAAGCGCGGCATCCAGACAATCGAGCGAATCATCGGGCGCCTCGGCACGTTCGAGTTGGGCGTGCTGGCCGCTCGCGGCGAAGAGGTGCCGAGCCTGTACCTGGCAGGTGCCTGCCAATACCATGCGCAGCCCTATCAGACAGGGCCTGGGCTGGTGGCAGCGCTGCTCGATGCACTGGCGGCAATCTCGACGCAACACGGCAGCGCCGTGGGGCAACTCGAGGTGCGCCGCAAGCGACTGGAGGACTTGATGCTGGAACTGGCGCGTCCCTTCGAGCACGAGGCTCGCCTGGTGGACCTGCTCGCGCGTCAGCGCGAGTTGGCCAAACGCCTGGACCTCGACAGGAGCGAAGCTGGCAGCGCCCACATGGACGCCGAGGCAACCCCGCTGGCCGCATAGTGTGTTTTGTCTCGCCCCCACGCCCGAAAGGACGTGGGGGCGATTTCTTTTCCGGCGCGACTCAGGTAGCCGCGGCGGCATCGACCCGGAGCGAATCCGGCGTCGCGCCCGCCGCCAAGGCGGCGACGAACCAGTTCGGTTTGCGCCCGACGCCGGTCCAGGCGTTGCCGGCGGCGTCGCGGTACTTGATGGTGCCTGGTTGCTTGCCCTGACGGCCCTTCTTCGCGGCCTTCTTCCTGGGTGGCTTCGCCGATTCGACTTTCGGGGAACCGGAAGCGGCAAGGCCGAGGTCACGCGCAGTCAGGCCGTAGTACGCGATGGCCTCCTTCATCCGGGCGACAACGCCGGGAATCTCCTTGCGCTTGAGGTCCTCCGCTTGACGCCGCAGCGCGTCGCTTTGTTGCAGCAATTCGGTGGAAGTGGTGTGCGAACTCTTGGTCTTGGCCATGTCCTCTTTCTGCAATGACAGGGAATCGTTGGGCGAGAAGTGGGCTCGGGCATTGAGCCTCACGGTTCGATGAGGCCCTCGCGTCTGCCCAATCCGCCCGGAAGACTATCAGGCCTTCTTGACCTTCGCAGCATTCTTCGCCAGCACGACCGCGGCGGCCTTGGCCGCCTTGCGCGCTGCGCCCTTCGGGTCCACGGCCGCCTTGAAAGTCGCGCCAGCCGTGAACTTGGGCAGCTTCGCAGCCGCAATCTTGATCTTGTCGCCAGTAGCCGGGTTGACGCCATTGCGGGCGGCCCGCGCATGCTGCTTGAACGAACCGAAACCAGGGATGACCACCGAGCCGCCCTTCTTGACCGTGGTCACGATCGCATCGAGCAAGGTCTCGACGATGCGACCGGATTCAGCCTTCGACAGGGAATGCTGGGCGGCCAGGTGTTCGATCAGTTCAGACTTGTTCATGTTCGGGAGGGAATGGATTGCGACCGCACTTGCGGACACGGCGATTGTCCCGCACCGCGACTCAAATGGGGCTGCACGCGGTTGTCGACCTCGGGGCTGAGACAAACCGCCATCCAAAACCCCCCGTCATTCCCCGTCGTTTTGGGTGGCATCGAATGCCAATGCCTCTCATCGCCTTGAAGCACATCAAGGCCGATGTCAGACTCAAGGTGCTATCTGCGGACATCGCGTCTGCGCAGCCTTCACTGGGGATCTCGGTCCTCCTGAAGTCCAGCTTGCTGGCGTCGCAGTCGTTACCTGCCTTGTAGAGGTCGGACTTCGGTCCGACCGCGACTGACGGCCCCTGGCCGTCACTGAGCCGCTCCACTGCTTGCAGCGGAGCATCCCGAACGGGGAACCCCAGGTTCCCTGCCAGGGCTGGGTGTTCCCCTTCTTGCGAAGGAGAACACCATGTTCGCTGTCCCTGCGACAAGAGAAGTGCGCGCCGTCGGCGTGCTGTTGGGAGGTTCCGGGCTTGCCCGGCGCCTGGTCGTGCAGCCGCGTCCGCTGGCTGCGTTGTTGAAGCCGTTGCCGCCCGACTCGCAAGAGGCGTGTGGTTGCGCACAGTCCCGCGCTGTGGAGGTCGGCCCATGCTGACCAGCCTGTACCGCAAGCGCATTGCGAGCCTGGCGGTTCAACTCGCCAAGGACGACCCGTTGATGGTCAAGGAAGTGATTGCCCGGCTGCGCCAGTCGGGCGAGATCGAGCCCGACGACCTGGTCTACCTGGACCAGATCGCCGACCGCTGGATCAGGATCGCCGAGGAGAACCGGACGAAGGAAACGCAGCGCCCGCCACGGTCAACCGTGCAGGCAGCTTGACGCCCTTCGTTCGCGCCATCGCCGCAACGATCTTCTCCAGCAGAGCCGGACGATCACGATCAAGCGTCTGCGCCCATGCGGCCAGCGCCTGTTCAACGTCGTCCGGCGTTCGCGCCCCCTCGAAGTCGAGACCGAGCAATCGGAACTCCTCGACTTCCTGGGGCGTGAACCGTAGTGCCGTGCCTGCGCGAAGCATCGTGTGGGCCTTGTTTCAAGTTCGTGTGCGAGCGGTCAGCGTACCAGCCTCGCGCGTCCATTCAACCTTCGGGGAGTCCACCGTCTCCCCACCGGGGATGGGTGTCCCCTCTGCCATCGGAGCCGACACCATGTCCCCTGAGAAACCAAGACTTCGTGCGAAGCGCTCCGGCGTCGAGTCCGAGGAAGAGCGTGCCTGGGTCACCTTCTACCGGCGCGTCGGCCACGACCTGGCCATCGCCACGGAAGTGCTGGCCCAGCTCGAAGCCGATCCCGAGATGAAGCGCGCCCATCTGGCGCTGTACCTGTGCTGCAAGGAGTCCTTGCGCCTGCACAAGGCCAGGCTGGCACGCAACAAGCGGATCGGCCAATTCGTCCGCTGGGTCTGCCACGGGCTGTTCGTGCGACCGGCGCACGCCTTGCGACACGCCGGGCGCCAAGGCGGCGACCTGGCCGTCGAGTGCCTGCCGGAGACCGTCAAAGAACCGGCCGTCCCCCAGGTGCGCCAGTTGACGCGAGAGCCCGAGTTCGCGCAAGCGGCTTCGGCCTTCGGTCCACAAGCGACCTCGCCAACGGCGCCAACCGGCGCCATCGACGCCGAGCTTGCCGCCTCGGCCTCGTCCCGCACCAAGGCCTCCCGCGCGGCGGCCTGACTTGATCGCCGGGACGGCAACGCCCTGGCCTGTGGCTGCGCAGCGCCCGCCGCGCGGCTCCGATCGCTGAACGCTCACGCCCACCGCTCCGGTGGTGCGTGGCGTTCGGCACCCCCTTTCATCTTCTTCGCTGCGAGGTGCCCCGGCACCTCCGAAGCCTGCCCGCGGCCGCGCCCGGCAACACCTCCCCTTCCCGTCGACCTGCTTCACGCAGATTGGCATCCCTCGCAAAGGACCCATTCATGACCACTGCCGCCGATACCCTGCGTGCCATCGAGGCACGCGCCGAACGCGCCATCGTCCAGGAACTGCGACTGATGACGCAAGAGATCCTCGCGCTGCGCACCCAGCTCGTGCTGCAGGAGCGCGCCCACGCCGATGCCCTGCTGCTCAAACTGGACCACCTGGAGCGCGGGCAGACCGCATCGCCAGCCGACGGCTCCAGCACGCCGGACTATCTGATGCCGACGCTGAGCCTCACGCTCTTCGAGACACCGATGCCGAAGGCCTACCGCGTCTACTTCTACGCCCATGAATACGGTGACCTGGAGGACGTCGTCACGGTGGACACCTTCGACTTCGGCGTTCAACTGGTTCGCGACCGACTCACGCGAGACGGCGACTACGCGATCACGGCCAGTTGGATCAAGCACCAGGGCGAGATGACCGTGGCAACACCACGCGGCATGGTCGTGGCCCGCGTCGAAGCCGATGATCGTGACGCCCCCACGCCGGAACCCGTCGTGCTTGAGGCCTGCAACGCACTGCGCGCCGGCGACACCTCGCGCATTGAGCATCTCTTCGAGCGCCTGCTCGAAGCTGCGTAACCCGCATCAGGCAACTGCGCCATTGCGGCGAGAACGCTGCCGGTTCGGCGCCCACCCACCGGTGGCGCCGAACCGACGTCGGAGTCATGCCACCCGCCGGCAGGTCTCCATCTCGCGGTCGATGAGCCAATGCAGGAACTGAGTCTCGCGCGACGCGCCCCAGTAGTGGGCCTTGCAGCGCGCGATGTAGGCCTCCAGGTCAGCGAGCGTGCAGACACCCACCGGCTCGATGGCCGTGATCTTGGTGAAGCGTTCGACCTCCGTGCGGGTGAGTCGAATCTGGTGCCCGAGGTGGATCATGAAGGCAGTTTCGGAAAGGACTTGCACGTCATCTTGGCGCGATTTCAAGGGCCTGTGCGCTCGTCTGGACCACCGGGCGCAAAGATTTCTACAGCGTGACTGCAGTCGCATTTCATTCACAGCGTGGCCACAGATTGCCGGCCCCGGACGCCCCGCCGTGACCTCGAAGCAACATCCGAGCGCTGCCCGACTCTCGTTGGCGGCCCCGCGTCGCCACCCGCAATCGACTTGAACGGTCGGCGGTTTTCGATGGCATTGGGGCAAACCGGGTTGCGGACGCCCTTACCTGTGCTCACACTTTGTGGGCATTCACCGCGTTCGTTGTGAACGCTCCGGCAGCTTGACCGGCGTCGCAGTCGTTACCTGCCTCATCCACCTCATGCGGGGACATCGTCCCCAACCGGGTGCGGCGTTCCTGCTTTCCATCGAAGGAGAACGCCTTGACCCCTACCACCCTCAGCCGCGCCGAACTGGTCGCCGAGTTGCTGGCAAACAGTTCGCGGCCGGACTCGGCCGGCGCACCCCGAGTCGGCGATTGCGAGGCAACCAGCGCCTACGCGATGGCCCCCGACGCCGTGCTGACGCGCAAGCTCAGCGCCGCGCGAGAACTGCTGATGCGGGACCTGCAAGCGCAGATGCGCCACGGCCCGATCATGGATTCGCCGCAGACCTTGCGCGACTGGCTGCGCCTGCATTGCGCCGGGCTGGAACACGAGGTGTTCCTCGTGCTGTACCTGAACGCCGGCCATGCGTTGATCGAAGCAGAGCAACTCTTCCGGGGCACGCTGACACAGACCTCGGTCTATCCGCGGGAAGTGGTCAAAGGCGCCCTGTCACGCAATTGCAGCGCCGTGGCCATTGCCCACAACCACCCCAGCAGCGGCAGCGCAGAGCCCAGCCGCGCCGACGAGCACTTGACGCAATCCCTGCGCAGCGCCTTGGCGCTGGTCGATGTGCGCCTGATCGACCACTTCATCGTGTCGGGCGATCAGGTACTCAGTTTTGCCGAACGCGGACTTGTGTAGCGCCATGCACGCCGAGACCGCCGCATGTGCCGTCTGCGGAGCCTCAAAGCTCGGCTTCGGCCATCAGCTCGGTCATGGTCAGGTCCATCGCCCGCGCAATGCGAACGATGGACAGGATCCCCGGGTTCTGCCCGCCGCGCTCGATGCTGCTCATGTAGGAGCGGTCGATCACGCTGCGATGCGCCAGCTCTTCTTGTGAGACGCCCTTGGCCAGCCTGCACCGCCGAATGGCAGCGCCCAGTGCAACAAGCACCGGGTCGTTCGCGTGCCGGGGTGAGGAAATGGGCATGCCGGCATGGTCGGCATATGATGCCAATCACACCACGGACGATCTTCCACATGTCTTCATGTGACGCGCACCTGACCTGCGTGCAGCGGTCTATTCGCGGCGATGTCAGCTCGCGCACTCGTATCGAACGACGAACGGCGGACGCACCGCTCATCTCAACCCCAAGGGGCCCCTGCCCCAAGGGGTTCCTGGGGTTCCCTTCCTACCGACGAAGGAGAAGCCCCATGACAACGAGCAACGCCCCGAGCTGCCCGATCTGCCCTGGCCACGGCGTGCCGCTGGGCACGCTGGGCCGCTTGCGCTGGTACCGCTGCCGCGATTGCGGCATGGACTTCAATCGACTCGCCCGCACGCGGACGGGATCGAGACCAACACCTCAACGAGAAGGAGTCCGCCTTGGATAAGTCCACCGTGGCCACCCTGCTGCAACTGGCCGAGCCGCTGGTTGCGCTGTCGATCACCCATTTGACACAAGCCACCCGCGCCAAGCTCGCTGCCGACGATCTGTCGATCAACGCCTACCCCAGCGACTACGGCGGCCTGGTCTTCGTCGGCGCGCCGCCGTACCGGTTGCCCGCCGAAGCCGACCTGGCAGCGATCTTCGAGGCTGCCGCCAAGGCCGGCATCGTCTGGCTCAAGTTCGACGCCGATGGACCGGTCGTCGATGGCCTGCCCGTCTATGACGATGACGGCGATGCCGGCTGACCGCCGGGTCCCCGCCATCCTGCGCTGAAACCATCGCCACCTCAACGGTGGCACCGAGACCCCACAGGGCGTCGCGCCGAAAGGCCGACGCCCTGTTCGCATTTGGAGTTCGATTCATGAACACTTCCCTTGGAGATCGCCCGACGAGTCGGGTGATTGTCAACGGAGCCCAGCGCCTCTACGTCATCGCTTTCGATGGCGGTGTGAGTTGCCTGGGCTTCGACAACGCGCGCGACCATGCGAACCAGATCGCCGAGAGGCTTCGCCGGCCCGAGCTGGCCTTCGCCGCCTCCGACCACGCGGAGCCCGCCGGCTACACCAAGTACATGCGCGCAGTTCAAGCCTGGAGCTCGTCCTCGGCCAGCCGGCACACCTACTTCGATCCCGGGACCGCGCCCGAGGCCGCACGTGTACTCGAGCGTGGTCGCAATGAGGGCAACAAGGTACGGCTCGTGCTGGGCGACACGGCCGCCGGCGAGTCGTGGCTCGACGAGTACGACGTCGTCGGAACGATCGGACGTTCGAGCGGCCCGCTCAGGGTGCCGCTTCTGATCGAAGAAGGCGAGGACGGCGGAGGAGCGATCCTGACGGCTTGCCTGCTGTGTGTCATCGACTGGCGCAGCAGCCGGGTGCTCTATCGACATCCGGCCTATCGGGTCGTGGATCTGGCCATCGCCCCCAGCGGCGACGATCAACGCCCTTGGGTGGTTCGCCGGCGCGAGGAGACCGTCGCGCGGTTCGAGGACGTCGGTAAAGCGGCGGCGTACCTCGCCTTCATGCGGGGCTTGCCGGTGGAGCCAACGATCTTTCGTTGACGGCCGCGCGCAGCGGGGCGTCCTGGACCCAGTCCAGTGCGCCCTGCTGCGCCAGCGCCTCGGATCGCGGATAGCGCGTCAGATAGGTTGCAAAGTCCTCGGGTGCCGACGAGCCCGGCACGTAGATCACGTCGGTCACACCCTGTGCCGCGATGACGTTCTCCAACTGGTCCGGTTCGAGTCCGAAAGCGACGACCGGCCCCGGCATCCGGCGCCGCTGAATCTTTGGCGTCAGCAGGAAGAGCGTGATGCCCTTGCGCACGTATGCGTTGTCGCGGTCGAGTGACCGCGCGGCGTCAGCGCCCAACACCCCTGTCAGCATCCCGGACAACTGGTCTTTGTCCGGCAAAGCAAGCGCGAGTTCGTGAGCGTCGCGTTGTTGCAGCCATTGCAGTGCGCAGGCCATGGCCGCAGACAAAGCCGCGCCAGGTTCTGCGATGGATGCAATGTGAAAGTGCCGAGGGTCCATCGAAACAGAAACGTGAAAGAAGTCTTTTCCCATTATCCCTGGGCGGATTCTTGCGCTGGCCGCGTCGCCCCTGCAGACCCTGGGCAAGCATCATGCGCCATCGCATCCAGGTCGATCACCGCATCGGCCATCGCCGTCAGCTCCGGCGACTGCGAGATGAAGAACTCACGCTCATACCCACCCAGGCGCAGCACTTCGCGCTTCATCGCCATGAACAGCCGCTTGCGATCCGGGTCCAGCGCGCCGTCGATCTCGTCGGAGAACAGCGTCGTGTAGCGCCGTCCGGTGTGCTGCGCGAGGTACAGCGCCACGGCACGTACGAGAGTCTCGTTGATCGCCACCCGTTCGCCGCCGCTCATCAAGCCGACACTCTTGCTGTCGCCCGTCTCACCGTCGTGCACGACGATGTCGAAGCCTTCCTTCTGCTCACCCTTGCCGGTTTCCAGCAGGGTGTGGATCGACACCGTGAAACGAGACCCGTGGCAGGCCAACAGCAGGTCGTTGGCCAATCCGGACAAGGCAGGGCCGGCATCGTCGATCGCCAGCGCGATCAGGCCGTCGTTGCTCAGGCAACGTGCGAACAGGTTCCAGTTGCTCAATTCGGCCTCGACACGGCTTCGACGTGCCACGACCTGCCGCATGCGCGTCCCCAGCGCCTCTTGCCGCTTCGAGTTGTCGTCGAAGGCCTGCGCGTTCCGCACCGCCACCAACAGCGCCCGTTCGGCAGATGCCACAACGTCTCGAGCGCTGCTCAGCGTCGTAGTGGCGACCGTCAGAGGGGCCTCGTCGTAGCGTGCCGGCAGTGCGGCCACGGCTTCGCCCAGGCGCTTCATCGTCGCGCGAGTCTGGTCGGCCTGCCGGGCCAGTTGCTCCGCAACGACCTGCCTCGACGCCGCAATCTGCGCGCGCTCGGTTCGCTCCTCGACCGTCTCGACCCGACGGTCGAGCACATCCGGTCCCATCGCGGCAAGTTCCTGGTCAACGCCGTCCAGTGTCGCCCTGGCTTGCACGCACGCGGGCGCCTTGGCTGCCAACCCGGTCATGCGGTTCGCGCGCTCCCGGGTACGGGTTTCGCAATGCTCGGCCCAGGCCAGATCGCGCGGCGCGGTCACCAGGGTTTCGCGGCGACAGCACGCCGCCTGCAGTTCGCGCACGGCTTGCGCCTTGTCGCGCGCCAGTTGGGCAATCTGGGCGGTCGCACTGGGAACCAGGGCCTGCGCCTCGCGCGCATCCCCCAGCAGCTTGCACCGGCCTTGCAGGTCCGTGCCGGCGCAGGGAACCTCTGCCGCCAACCCGAAGCGGCGGCGCAGTTCCTCGGCCCGCATTGCCGCCCTGCCCGCGTCACGCTCGATGCCCGCGACCTTTTGTTCGGCCAGGCGCTCAATCCCCCGGCACTGCGTCAGCACCTGGACCCGTTCACGCCCCGCGCGCGCGCGTTCGACCCGGGACTCCAGCAGGCGCTGCACCAACGGCAGTCGCCGGACAGCGCGCTCGACCGAATCGGCTTCGGAGAGCGTTGTGCGGCAGCGCTGCCGCGCCTGCAGCAAGGCTTGGCGCCGGCTGCGCTCGCTCTGGAGCCGGCTGCCCACGCGCTGATCGAGCCGCTCAAGCCGCTGGCGCTCCGTTTGGTCCTGGGCCTGGAGCGCACGTGTGGCCTGTGTGTCGGCATCCTCCACGGCCCTGCGTTCGACCGCCAGTTGTGCGCGCCGCGCTTCGACAGCCCGCGACTGATCGCGCTCGGTGGCCAACTGGACCTGCCGAACCTGAGCTGCGTCGAGCGCGGACTGCGCCACCTGCTTGGCACCCTGGGCCGCGGTGACCTTCGCGGCGGCTCCATCGAGCAGCCGCCGTTCGCCTGCGAGACGTTGCCCTTCGTCGCCCAGCCCGGCCTGTTCCTGGCGGACGGCCGTCAGGGCGGTCTTGAGAAGCCGCGCCGTCTCGGCTGCCTTCTGGCCGAGCGCGCGAATCTCCTCTTGCCCGAGCAGGTCGGCCAACAGTGTCTTGATCTCGGCATTGCGGTAGGTGCTCAGCTGGCGCTTGCCCTGCGCCGAGAATACCGAGGTGAAGAAGGTGTCTGCGCTGCCGCAGATGCTCTCGATGCAGCGGGTGTAGGTCTCCACCTTGCCATCCGAGACCGTCCCATCGTCGAGCTGCACTGGCGACCAGCAGCCGTGGTCGTCCAGCATGTGCAGATAGGCCTCGGTGCGACGCCGGCCATTGAGCCGGATCACCAGCTGCGACCGGTAGCTGCGACCCTCGTGGGCCCATGTCAGGTCCTTCACGTTTTCCGGCAGGTAGACGTGGTCGTAGAACGAGAAGCCGCCGGGTCCGGCCGCCGCAGCCCTGCTGGGGAGGGTCGCAAATGGCTGCAACGAATCCATGATGGTGGTCTTGCCGCGTCCGTTGCTGCCGACGATGGCGACGAGTTGGGCACCGTCGGCAAGGCGTTCGAGGTCGAGCGTGATTTCGTCGAGGCCCAGGCCGTCGCGGATGCCGCGGAAACCTTTGAGTGTCAGTGATAGAGGTTGCATGGTGTTTAGCCAGAGATGCTGTCCATCCAGGCTCTCACGACTCAAGGTGACGTCAAGCGCATGCGTGTTCCGACAGCACTACGCAGTCCTCGTCTGACGCAGGTTCGCAACCACAGGCTGAGCTGCCAGTCGAGTCTTGGAGAATCGCCTCCGCGATTGCCTCGGGCGAGTCGCTCATCAACCGATCCAGGCAGCCAAGCAAAGGTTTTGGGTTGCACTGGGTGGTCTGCGCCCACACCCGCACCTTGTCGGCCAAGCCGGTGAGCTGCGAGATGCCCGCCGCGCGCGTGCGCACCACGGGCACGATGCGCCCCTCCAGCTTGACTTCGGCCGCGTCGCCCAGCAAGGCCTGGATCGCCGCGCGGTCGATGGCTTGCTTATCCTCTTCGGCGACAGTCCAGCGCACTCGCACGCTCGTGCCGCTGAGCGACTGCTGCGCAACCACGTCCCTCAGCGCCACCAGGTCGGGACGGCCCTCGAACACGATATCCATCGTCCGGCGCGCGGGCGTCGCGCGCAGTTCAAAGCTCGCCGTGTCAGCATCGACCTCCCAGATCAGAAACCCCTTGTCACCTTGCTCGCCATGGTGGAAGCGTCCGAGCGAACCAGCGTAGGCGATGCACTGCACGCCTGCGCCATGGTCTCTGGTCCAACCTTGATGCTTGTGGATGTGCCCCAGCATGAAGGCCGCGGCTTCGGCGGCGAACAGCGCGCCGGTCGTGAACTCGTGATCGAAGCCGGCCATCGGCACGCCGTGCTCGCTGATGCTGCCGAAGACCGTGCCATGCGAGACGCCGACGGTCGGCACGCCCAGTGCGCGGGCTTCTCGATGGATGGGTGCGAAGCCTGCCAGCAAGGCAGCCAGGTGCTCGGAGACCGATGTGGCCGCGTTGGTGGCGCCAATAGTCGCCGCAACCACAGCCTTGTTGACGGTGGGCACGCAGGTGAACAATGCCAACGGCGCCGACGGCAGCATGTCGAACCGCCAAGCGTCCGACGGCAGCCATTGCCCCAGCCGCGACAACACCACCTGCCCGATTCGATCTGCCACATGGATCGGATGCCGCGCACCCAACAGCCGGAACACCGACAGGGCCCCTGGCGGCTCGTGCGAAAACGTACCCTGCAACATCAACACAGGGCAGTGCTCGGCCAGCCGTTTGACTTGGCCCATGAGGCGCAGTGCTGCAGGCGCGTGCAGTTCCAGCGCGTGGTCGGTGGCATCGCCGGACAAAACGGCAGCCTGCACTCGCGCCTCGATCGCCTGGTCGATCGCCGCACCGAAGCAGCGGTCCGCCTCGGCTAGGGTCTTGTGCCCGTAGTGAAGGTCCGAGAAGTGCGCGATGCGGATCATGACCCGCTCCCTTCGGATTGCGCCAGTTCGCTGTCGATCTTGTCGCGGTAGCCCTGCGGGTCGTTGCCGTAGCGCTCCACCAATTCGTCCCAAGCTCGACGGCGGCCGTGCGGGTTGAGCTTCCAGCCGCTGCCCCAACGTCGGTCGGCGTAGGCCTCGTAGCGAGTCGGGTCGATGCCGCGGGCCTGCGCCTGGGCCAGCAGGCGCTCCAGCGCTGGCTCCCCTTCGCGCACGGCCGAGACTCCGAGGGCGCCGTTGCTCGCAGGCGCGCTCTCGGCCGCAGGCTCGGCTGCCACTCGCCCGGCGCCTTCGAGCACCTGCGTGGCAAGTTGCGCCTGCACGATAACGGCGTCATCGTCTTCGCGTTCACGCAGCAGCGCCGTCACGTCCACCGGCGCCTCGAGTTCGATGATCCACTGCGGCACGCGCACGGCCTTGCCGGACTCGTCGATGTGCGCCACTTCCATCAGCCTCTTCGTCAGGAAGAAGGTCGTGCGCTGCCGATCCAGAAAACCCGAGATGCGCCCGCCGCGCAGGAAACCCACGGTCTCGAATTTCTGGATCGCCGCGTTCATCGCGTAAAAGCTGTTGGTGTGCAGTTCGAAGGCGCTGATCGAACGGATGCCCGGGATGAAGAACAGGAAGCGTCCACTCAGATTGCACTGACGCTGCTGGTACTCGGAGCAGTTCTCGGGGTCGCACAGGCCGCCGTTCGTCTCACGGGCCGTGGTCCTGCGCCCACCGAAGATGCGAATCGTGCGCCGGCCGGTGTTGTCCAGTGGCACGGGCGCGTGCGTCATGCAATGACGCACCCGACCATCGGAGCTGTACTCGGACCAAAACCGTTTCTCATGCGCTCCCCAGGTCGCCAGCTCGTGCGGCATCACGGTCTGCCAGTGATCGGACGGGAAGAGCACCGGAAAGCGGTACAAGCGCAAGCCCTCGCCGCGATCCTCGGCATAGGCGTCGAGAATCTGCTGGGCGATCTCCGGGTTCGGGAAGTCCTGCCCGCGAACAGTGAACCAAGCCACGTTGCGTGGCACGAGCGGTGTCTTGAGCTGTGGCAACGCCTCGGTGATTGCACGCTCGATCTGATCGAAGGACTGACCGGCAGCAACACCCTGCTCGTACAGCGTCCTGGCCTTGGGCTGGTCGGCCGCCTTGTTGGTGAGCACCTTGATGCCGGCGCGTATCTTGCCGCCGACGGGAATGCGGGCTGGCGAGGCGCCGAGCAATGAGGGAACGGTCTTGTCGCTGGTCGTGACGAGTATTGGCATGCGTCGACTCCTGATGTTGTGCAGCCATGGTCTCGCACGACTTCATGAGGTCAAGGGCAAGCACCCGGTTACGTCGCATGCGGCCGCAAGCAAGTCGTTGCCGCGAAAAACTCCTTGGCCGTACTCGATCTACGGGCGCAGACCCAGTTGGCAATGCGCAACTCCGTCGTGAGCGTGCATCAACCCGAACCACCGGCCGCGTTGTTCCGCGCGCTGCCGATTGGGGCTGAAACGCCCTTGCCACGCGCAGCCACCGGCGGAAACGGGGGCATGGGGTCGGCGGTATTCCACACCCAGACGCCATCGCCTGCGGCGGCCGTTGCACGCTCCTTGGCTCGCTGCTCCTTGGGATCCACGAACGCGCTGACCACGTGTAGCGGTACCGACACCGTGCCCGCGTCCAGCAGCAGCGCGTTCGGAAACTCTGCCGCAGTCTTGGCGTCATAGCGCAGCGGCTTGACGAAGCGCCGCTGGTGCTGGATCAGCGCCTGGAGCAGCGGCAACTCGTGCACGCCTACGATCGGGATCCAATGCTCGTTGGTCAACATCATGCTGGCCGCGTCGATCTCGTAGGTGTACTCGCGGCGGGCACGCAGCAGCGCGGCCACGACGACGCGAACTCGATGTCCGGCGTCGGCGTCACGCGCCTCGAAAATCGCCGCGTAGCGCTTCTCGAGGCGTTCCCAGGTCTTGCCGGGTACCAGCAATGGAACATCAGGCAAGTGCTTGATCCACACCCTTTGACCTGCCAGGCACGGCTCGCTCGTCTTGAACTCGCCCAACAGAAGCGCCAGCGGCTGTTGTCCGTCATGCGGGTGCAGCACGGCGAGTTTGTCGCGCCGCCGCCGCGCGACAACCAACCGCCCGGTCTCGTTGAAGGGCTCAGGCACATACAGCCGATCGGCCAGGGCCACGCCCTTGACTGTCACCTCCCGCGCTGCCTCGAGCAAGTACTTGTGTAGCACTCCCTGGTTGCGTCGTCCCTCCATCGCCGGGCTCCAGCGGTTGAAGCCAGCGCGCTCGAACAAATAGTGCATCAACGCTCGCAGGCTCATCCGTTGCCGCGTCGTGCGGACGTCCCCTGCATCCCTTGCATCGGCCCGAGCGAGGCAGCGCCCACTGATCCGTGCCCACGGAAAGTCCACCCGCAGTTCCACCCGTCCGGGCTCGGGTTCCAGCACGGCGTCACCGATCAACTCGCCCAGTCCGGACTGCTGTGCTTCGGGCTCATAGCTGGGGCAGGCCGGATCGTGCCGGCTACCGGTGTCCGGCATGCGCTTGATGACAAACTGGCTGTGCTGCGCAACGTACATCTCGATGCCGCCCGGCACGCACAAGCAGCGCGGCCGCTCGGACGTGCCATGAATGCGGCCCAGCGCCTGCTGAAGTTGCGGGTCGTCTGCGGCCCAGACTCGGCCGGCGATGACTAGTCGCTGGGTCTCCATAGCCGCTCACGCCAGTTCGTCGACCAGTTCCGAGATCGTTGGCCTGCGCCGCGGCATCAGTTCGCGCACGGCGCTGCGCTGCGCGATGCCCAGCAGCAGGCCGACTTGGTCTTCATCAGCACCTCGTTCAAAGAGCCGCGCGGCCACCGTGTGCCGCACCGACAGCGACGTCACGCCTTCAAGCTCGGCGTAGCGGAAGAGCTTGCGGTACGCCTCAAGGATCGCGCGGCAAAGGTAGCGCCGCTGCCGGCCTGTACCGTAGGGCGTGATCACAAATCCTTGACCGGTCGGAGACAGGAAGAGCCGGCTACGTGGATCCAACCCGCGATAGGCGCCTTCCTCGCCCAGTTCGAGCCCCTGCTCAAGGCGCTCCCGTAGATACGGGTCGAGCAGTGCATCGAGGTTGGTGCTCTGGAAGTGCAGCGGCCGCGCCTTGCCGTTGATCGCCGCCTCGCTCCGCAATTCGGATTCGCGGCGCACGCGTCCGTCGGGCATCAGGTAGTCGCGCACTTCGAAGCGGGCGATCTCCAGCGGCCGCGCGCCTGTGACGAACAGCATGTAGAACAACGCCTGATCGTGCCAGGATTGGTGGCTGCGAGCCTTCACAAACGCCAACGCCTGCGCCAACTCCTCTGTGGAGACGATGCGCACGGCACGTGGGCCGTAGGGCTTGGCTGGCACGAAATCGGCCAAGGCCAAAATGATCGAGTCACGGTGGCGTCTCAGACGTTCGGCAAAGGCGATGCCTTTGTCATTGAGCCCGTCGATGCCGACGGACTGGGTCAGTTCCAGCGCGACGGCCTTGATACGTCGCTCGACCGCCGTGCGGGTCACACCGAATCGGGCCGCCACGACGCCGTAGGTATCGCCGTCGACGACGGCCTTGAGCATCTCTACGGACTCGGCAGCGAGATCGCCGCCAGCGGGCTGTTTGTCATCGTCAGACATCGGCTGACTCCCCTTCCAACGCCATCCGATCCGATTGATCGGCCCGAACCCATGCTCGGGCAAAATCACGTGCGCTCGCCAGCGGCAAAGGGTTGGTTTCGCCGGGGCTTTCGACGCCAGCTAGCTCATCGGAGTCGAAACGCCACAGGTCCGCACCATCACTTCGGTCCGCCACGTGATCGAGAACTTCTTCGCCAGGCGCAAGCAATACCGTTGCATCGCTACGCCCTTTGACAAACAGCCTTCAACGTCCTCGATGCCATTCATCTCGTCGGTGCGGTGGTTTGACTGAATTGATGACTCAAGCTTGTAGAACCAGAGATTGAACAGCCGGGGGATCTGCTCGCCAAGCAGCATCCCGAGAAGGCCAATCGGTGCGACTACCGGAGGGGCAGGCGAGCGAACATTGAAGAGCGCGTAGATCACGCCGGCCAAGACTCCGATCGCCAGAGAAGCAAGATATGGTTTCATCGAAAGCCTTGCGGACCAATACTCGTGCTCTTCACGCACGGTCTTCGCGTTGTTAATGTGGAGACGTCGTACACCGGCCGAGCAAGTCGCGACGTAGACAGTCACCCATGGGTGTTCATATCTCAGCACACTTCGAGTCTCAGCACAGCGTGTTTGAGACACGCGTGGAGCAGGCAATGCCTCGTCGGCACTCTAGGATCAATCACTCACCGAACAAACAGGCACCGCCGGTATTCACTCTTTCTGAGGCCGACACAATCGCGATTGGAGATAGACAGGCATCAGGAGATGCGGGCTTTCGCCGCCATGGCCGATGCAGGTGGCTACGGGAACTTCCGGGCCAGTTCTGCTGGGGGCTGGCGAGGACTCGGCAGCAGGTGCACTGCGATCTCAGTCTGCCTGCTTGAAGCGCGGGACGCCTGCAAGTGCGGCGTCCGTGCGCGGTCGAGCCGGCGCAGTCGATTCCCGCACTATCAGTGTCGGCAACAACACCCGCATGCTTGGCGGCTGATCGGGCATGTCGACGAGTTCGATCAGAAGCTGCGCGGCCTGGCGGCTCATCTGGTCGACCGCAACGCGAACCGTGGTCAGCGGCGGCGCGATCAAGTCGACGAAAGGCATATCGTTGTGTCCCACCAGCGAAACATCGGACGGCACCGATAGGCCACGCTCCTTCAGTGCGTCGAGCACACCCATGGCGATCAGGTCGTTGGCGCCGAAGATGGCGGTCACGGGGCTGCGGTCGAGCAGTTCGCGTGCCGCCGCCAGACCGGCCGTACGCGTAAACGACACTGCCATGACCACGCTCGCTCGCACGCCGAGCGGCTGCGCCAACTCGTCAAATGCTTCGCGCCGAGACCGGCCAGTGGACGACGTCGCAGGTCCGGCGATGTGGCCGATCTCGGTGTGACCCAACCCGACCAGGTGCTCCAGCACCAGGCGCACGCTCTCGCGGTCGTCATTGACGATACTTGAGAACCGGCGCTCGCCGAAGCCGCGATTGACCAGTACCGTGGGGACGTGCGCGCGCTGTGCCGATTCGAGCATCGGGTCGTCGCTTTCGGCCGCAAGGATCACCAGGCCTGTCACTTGGCGGTCGACCAGCGCCTCGATGACGTCCTTGCGCAAGCGCATGTCTGCTGGCGTCTGCGCGATGAGCGACATGTAGCCGCGCTGGCGCAATTCGGTCTCGATCCCTTGCACGATCGGGCCGAAGAGGGGGTTGCCTAGGTCGGGAACGACGATGCCGACCAGATGCGTTTTCTTGGTGCGCAACGACGCCGCAACGGCATTCGGTCGGTAGCCCAGGCGCTCGGCGATACCTTCGATGCGCAGCTTCGTTTGCGGCGAAACCTTCGTGCCCACGCCACGCAGCGCACGCGACACTGATGCCGGATGCACCCCGGCCTCGCGGGCGATGTCCTCGATCGTGACCTTGGGCCTGGTCAAAGGGATTTCACTGGACACGGGCAAAAGACTCCTGGTTCGTTGGCATGCGGATGGTAGGGAACTACCCCAGCACCGCACGGAAAAGTGCCTTGAGGCCTTGAAGGCGCTGTCAAACTGACGTAGGATAAGGCAATCGATTGCCTTATTTTGTCTATTCTATCGACGCGAATGTTACCAGCGTAGTCCTCGTCGGCCCTTGTTACCCAAGTGAAACTTCTGCGGCACAGGCCAACGAATCAGGGCAAGCGATTGCTCTCGTTTGTGCACGAACTCGTCGTAGCTTTGGAGAAACCCATGCCCCAAGCCCTGTCCGCGTCCGATCCGAGCGCCCTGCTCGATGCAGTGTTGAAGACCAACAAGAAGACGAGCAACCCGCGTTTGAAAGCCGTGATGGACGCGGCAATCCGCCACCTGCATGCCTTCGCACTGGAGGTCGACCTCACGCCAGACGAGTTGCACGTCGGCCTCGAATTCCTAGTCGCGGTTGGTCACGCTACCGGCCCGACCAAGCACGAAGGCATTCTGTTGGCCGACATCCTGGGCCTGGCAACGCTCACACAACTTCGTGGCGCGCGTCACGCCGTCGCAGCCGGCGGCACGGAACCAGCCTTGGTCGGGCCGTTCTGGCGTGCCAACCAGCCTTTGCGCCCCAGCGGCGCGACGATCTCGTCGCCCGGTACGCCGGGCGCCCGACTCACCGTCACTGGGCGGGTCACCGATCTGAAGGGTGACTCGATCGCCGGCGCGCGCGTCGAGACCTGGCAAGCGTCGCCCAAAGGCCTTTACGAAAACCAGGACCCTGAGCAGGAGGACATGAACCTGCGCGGGCGTTTCGAGACCGACGAGCAAGGGCGCTTCTCGTTCATCAGCGTGCGTCCCGCCGGCTACCCGGTGCCGGTCGACGGCCCGTGCGGCGAACTGCTGGCGGCCCAAGGGCGGCACACCATGCGGCCGGCGCACCTGCACTTCATCGCGGTCGCGCCGGGCTACCGCGTGCTGGCCACGCAATTTTTCGACACCGAAGACCCACATGCCTATGACGACGTGGTGTTCGGTGCTGTCGGCTCACTGCTGCGTCGCTTCGAGCCCGATGGCGCCAACGGATACCGGCTCCACGTCGAACTGAAGCTGGAGCGGGGCGAGACGCGCGTACCGCACTGCCCGCTGCCTTGAGGGCCATCGACATGAATCAACGAAGCTTTGCTCCCCGCGAACGGCTTGACGGCCAAGTCGCCGTCATCGCCGGTGGCGCCGGCGCCATAGGGTCGGCGACGGCGCAGCGGCTGGCAGCGCTGGGCGCCCGCTGCGTGCTATTGCAGCGCTTGCCCCCACCCAGTGCTCAGCACTTGCTGGCCTCGCTGCCCGGCTCCGGACATCTCGTGGTGTGCGCGTCGGTGACTGACAGTGCATCGCTCGCAGGGGCAGCGGCGCAGGTTCTCGCGCAAGCCGGTGGAGCCACGATGCTCGTCAACTGCGCAGGCTTCACCCAGCCGGTGGCGCCCGCCGATCTCGATGGCCTCACCGACGAGTTGATCGACAGCGTCTTCGCCGTCACATGGCGCGGCAGCTTCGCGGCCATCCGCGCGTTCGCACCACAGCTGCGAGCCAGCGGTGATTCACTGATCGTGAATGTGTCATCGATCGCCGCATTCACCGGCCTCGGCAGCAACCTGGCGTACGCGGCCGCCAAGGCTGGCGTCGATGCGCTGACCAAAGCACTGGCCAAAACGCTCGGGCCGCAAATCCGCGTTCTCGCGGTGTCGCCTGGCGTGGTCGACACGGCGTTTGTCACTGGCCGCGATGCGGGCTTCAACGAGCGCGTCGGCGCCACTTTGCCGCTCGGGCGAGTCGGCGTCGCAGACGACGTGGCCGCGGCGGTGACGGCTTGCGCAACAACACTGCGCTATGCGACTGGAAGCGTTTTCGTCGTCGATGGCGGTCGCTCGCTGGGCTAGTGCCTCGTACCGGAAATTTCAATGGACCGACCAACCATTCTCACTTGCGCCGTCACCGGCAACCTGACGCGGCCGGAGCAAACGCCGCACCTACCCATCACGCCCGCGCAGATTGCCGACGAGTGCCTGGAGGCGGCTGACGCCGGCGCAGCGGCGGTGCACATCCACGTGCGTGATCCGGAGAGCGGCGAGCCATCAATGTCACTTGAGTTGTATGCCCAAGTGGTCGAGACACTACGGCGACACAACCCAGCCCTAGTCATCAACTTGACCACCGGTCCCGGCGGACGCTTCGTGCCCAGCGACGACGATCCGCGGGTCGCGGCACCCGGTACGTCGTTGCTTCCTCCCGAGAGGCGCGTCGAGCACATCGCTGCACTCAGGCCAGACATCTGCTCACTCGACCTGAACACTATGAACTCGGGCGACCAAGTCGTGATGAATACACCAAGGAACGTCGCTCGCATGGCGCGCGTGATCCGAGCGGCCGGCAGCGTCCCCGAACTCGAGTGCTTCGACACCGGTGACTTGGTGTTGGCCCGCAGACTGATCGACGATGGCGTTCTTGCCGGACCGGGCCTGTTCACGCTGGTTGCGGGCGTGCGCTATGCGTTGCCGTTCTCGCCCGCATCGATCGCGTTTGCGCGTTCTCTCCTGCCGCAAGGAGCGCAGTGGTCGGCCTTTGCTGTCGGTCGAGAGGCCTTTCCTGCCGTCGCACAGACGTTCCTGCTTGGCGGCAACGTGCGCGTCGGCCTCGAAGACTCCATCTACATCGACCGTGGCCGTTTGGCCAACGGCAACGCAGACCTGGTGCGCAAGGCACGGCGCATCGTCGAAGACCTCGGCGGCACGCTGGCCACGTCAGCGCAGGCGCGGCAAGCCTGGGGCCTGCGGGTATCGAACCATGCTTGACCTCATGGCCACAGACTTCGTCGCACGACTCTTGAGTGCCCCACCACCCGTGAAACGGCCGAGCCCAGGAAGCAACGCGCAGTTCACCGTGCCGGCTTTCCGGTTTATCACCACACACAGGAACGATTCATGAGCCACCCCCCCACTGGGCGCCGACTGCGCCTAACCGAAAAGGCCGCGTCGCCGCAGGCGCTGAAGCTGGCAGTTGATCGCTTCGATTTGCCCGACGCCCCTGCAGGCCACGCGGTGGTCGAGGTGAGGGCCGCGGCTGTGAACCCGAGCGATGTCAAGGCCGCACTCGGGTTCATGCCACACGCAGTGTGGCCGCGCACGCCAGGACGAGATTTCGCGGGGACCGTGGTCGCGGGGCCGGCCGCATGGCTGGGGGTGTCGGTGTGGGGCACCGGTGGCGATCTGGGTGTCACATGCGATGGCACCCACGCCAGCTATCTCGTGCTTCCGGTCGACGCCCTGAGCCGCAAGCCGGAGTCGGTGTCTCTGGCCGCGGCAGCTACTGTCGGTGTGCCGTTCATCACTGCCAACGAGGGTCTGCGCCGTGCGGGCCTTCGCGGTGCGGGTCAAATCGTCCTGGTCTTCGGTGTAAACGGGAAAGTGGGCCAAGCTGCTGCGCAGTTGGCAACGCGTGCCGGTGCGCGCGTGATCGGTGTCGAGCGCGGTGCCGCCACCTATTTCGGACACAGCAGCACGCCAGTTGCGACCTTTGACGGGCAAGACCCGGGCTTGCCTGGCCTGCTGCAAGCAGCCACCGAAGGCCGCGGCGCCGACATTGCCTACAACACCGTCGGTTCTCCCTACTTCGAGCCGGCGCTGGCCAGCCTGGCAGTGGGCGGAACTCAGGTGCTGATCTCCACGATCGAGCGCACCGTACCGTTCGACATTCTCGGGTTCTACCGCCGCAATCTGCAGATGTTGGGTGTCGATAGCCTGAAGCTGACCGTCACGCAGTGCGCGCAGGTCCTGAACTCCTTGCTGCCCGGATTTGCCGACGGCTCACTGAAGGCCTTCGATGTCGATGAGGCCACGCTGATCCCGTTGGAGCAGGCAGCAGACGCCTACCGGCGCGTGCTCGAAGGCACAGCAGGGCGCATCGTGCTCGCACCCTGAGGCACAGCACATGCACGTGGTTCCCATCACCGAAGCTCCGCCCTACCAGGCGCCGGGGCACACCCAGATGCATATGCGGCGTCTGCAAGGCCTTGACGCTGGCCCGGCCGATTCGCTCTGGATCGGCTTGTCGGTGATTGCGCCGGCAGGCGGCACTACTGCGGCAGCGTCCGAAGTCGAAAAGTTCTACGTGTGCATCGAGGGCGAAGTTGAGGTCGAAGCCGAGTTGGGTGGCGTGAAGCAGGTCACCCGGCTGGGTCCACTCGACAGTTGTCGCATTGCGCCTCACGAATCGCGACGCCTGTGCAACAAGGGGGCGGAGCCCGCGAGATTGCTGTTGGTGATGCAACTGGCACCGCCACGGCAGCGTCCCCAAATTGCAACGAACATCGAACACCAAGAGAGATGAACTCCACGCGCCCCATCTCTGTCAATGCTTGCGTCCACGAGGGCACCCAACGCGCCGCGCGGCGCCAACTCCTGCTGGCGACCGCGCTTGCCGGGCTCGGTGCAATGACAGGGGGGCCGGTGCTTCACGCACAAGCCCGCTACCCCTCGCGGCCAGTACGGCTGGTCGTCCCCTTCGCGGCTGGCACTTCACCCGATGTCATCGCTCGCCTGTGGGGTGAGCGCTTCTCCAAGCTGGCGGGGCAACCGGTCGTGGTCGAAAACAAGCCCGGCGCCGGCACCATCGTCGCGGCGCAGTCCGTAGCGACGGCCTCTGCCGACGGACATACGCTGTTCTGGACTGTGAGCAACACCTTCTCGATCAACCCCTTCATCTACAAGAAGCTGCCCTACAACTCCGACGACTTCGTGCCCATTTCGCTCGTGCTGTCGGTGCCGTTCGTGCTGGTCGTCTCAGCAGAGTCAAAGCTGCGAAATCTCAACGACTTGATCGGCGCCGCCAAGTCGGCTCCCGGCACGTTGAGCTACGCCAGCCCCGGCATCGGCACGGTGCCACACATCGCGATGGTGCGGTTCCTCAACGCGGCTGGCGTCACCATGAACCATGTGCCCTACAAGGACTACTTCCTGCCCGATGTGATCGCGCAGCGCGTCGACGTCGCCTTCGATGCTAGCGCCACGGCCATTGGCCAGATCAAGGGCGGCAAGGTGCGTGCTCTCGGCGTTTCCAGCGCGGCTCGGGTCGAAGCCCTCCAGGATGTCGCGCCAATTGCAGAGTCTTTCCCAGGCTTCGTAGGCAACTCCTGGTACGGCGTGTTTGCGCCCAAGGCAACAGCTGACGACATCGTCGACACCATCGGCCAACATTCGCAGGCAATTGTTGGCTCCGCCGAATTCCGCCAGACGCTGACAGGCTATGGCCTGGTCCCGGTGGGCGGCAGTCCGTCAAGCTTTCGGCAGTTTCTCCCCGAAGACGCTCGCGCTTGGTCGCAGGTGATTCGCAACAACCAAATCGCGCTGGACTGAGCACGCGCGCAACTTCAAGGTGAACCCCATGGCCAAGAGCAAGACGGCGCGCGCGCGAACTTTCGACACCTACACAACGGAGCAGCACGAGCGCTTGAAGTTTCTGCCTTTCGTGCCAGCGATCCGCACGCGTTCCAGCGATCTCGTCTTCGTCTCGGGGGTCATCGGTGTCCCTGACGACTACGACCCCGCAGCTCCTCTCGTCAGCGTGCCGATCGAAATTGAAGCCGAACGGGTTTTCGCGCGCATCCGCGAGACGCTTGCGCTGGCCGGCGCCGACTTGGGCGACGTCGTGCGCATCACGAAGTACATGACCGACCTCGACGAGCATGCCGGTGTCGTGACCGTGATGCGGCGCTTCTTCGGTGATCACCTTCCCACGTCCACAACGATCGAGGTCAAGCGACTGGTGCCGCGGGGCTTCCGTCTGGAAGTAGACGCAATCGCCGCAGTCGGCGCTGAGCCTAGTCAACCGACGCGCTGATGAGCGCCAACCCAACCCTATCAACAAGGAAACAATGATGAGCAACCTGATCCGGCAACTCCAGCACAAGGCGGCGGGCAAATTCTCGCAGCCCGCAGATGCCAACTACAAGTCGGCGATTCGCATCTTCAACTCCGCGATCGACACCCGCCCCGAGGCCGTGCTGCACTGCCAGTCGGCGCAAGACGTGGTCCTTGGGGTGAATCTGGCGCGTGACCTGAACATCGGCCTTTCAGTGCGTGGCGGTGGGCACAACTCAGCCGGGCTGGCACTACGCGGTGGTGGTGGCCTGATGCTGGACACCTCGGGATGGCGCAAGGTAGTAGCCGACCCACTGACCCGTCGCGCCCGCAGCGCACCGGGTGCTACGTGGGCGGACTACGATGCCGTCACGCAACTGCACAAACTCGGGTCGCCAGGAGGCGTGGTTTCGTCCACGGGCGTCTTCGGCCTGACGATGTCCGGCGGCATTGGCGCACTGCGTGCGCGCCATGGGCTGGCCTGCGACAACGTGCGTTCTTTCGAGATCGTTCTTGCTGACGGATCGACCGTCACCGCCGATGCCGATCGGCACCCCGACCTGTTCTGGGCCGTACGCGGCGGCGGCAGCAACTTCGGCATCCTGACCGAGATGGAGTTCGAGATTCACCCGGTCGACCGCGTTGTGACCGGCATGCTGGTGTGGCCGCTCGCACAGGCGATGAGCGTCTTCGAACACTACGCCAAGATCGCGCCGACGCTTACCGACAATTGCGTAGTCGACTTCTTCCTGGCGCGCTTCCCGCAAAGCCCGCCGACGCTGGTGGCGGTGCCGCGCTACATCGGGACCATGGCGCAAGGCCTGACCGAACTGGAGCCGCTGCGCCGCTTCGGCTCGCCGCAGGACAACCTGGCGGAGATGTCGTATTGCGACTCGCAGAAGTTCCTGGACCCGGTCACGGTCTGGGACCTGCGCCAACTCTGGCGCACGCAGACCTTGCGCGAACTCGACCTCGGCGCCATGAACGTGCTGGTCGAGTTCTTCGCCCGCGCGCCGTCGCCCATGAGCATGTTCACCATCGAGCACCTCAAGGGTGGCGTTCACCGCGTCGGCGCGACCGACACCGCGGTCGGCTTCCGCGGTGCGACCATGAACCTGATGCTGACGGCGCAGTGGGTGGACCCCGCCGACGACGCCGTCAACCAGGCGTGGATCCGTGAACTCGGCGAGGCGGTGTCGCGTTTCCCCGCGATCGGCGCGTATGCCAACTACCTGCCGCAAGACGCCGACGCGAGCGACGTGCAGCGCGCCTACGGCGTCAACCATGTGCGCCTGCAAGCGGTGAAGGCGGCCTACGACGCGAACAACTTCTTCCGCTGCAACCAGAACATCTTGCCGCACCGCTGATCTTTGACGACCCCCAGGCGGACGGCTGCTTTGTCTGCCCTCCGAGGGGGGCATGAGCAAAGTGGCAGAGCGGCATTTGCTCATGAGACGACAAGAGCCGACCCACTCAACACAACTCAAGAGACATCCCATGAACCTTCTTCACATTGACTCCAGCATCCTCGGCGACGCCTCCGTCAGCCGCATGCTCAGCGCGAAGATCGTCGAGAAGTGCCGTGCCGAGATGCCCGGGCTGACGGTCACCTACCGCGACCTCGCCGAAGACCCGGTGTCGCACATCAGCGGCGACTACTTCATGGCGCTGACCGGTGCGCAGATTCCCCGCCGCCCGGAACTCGAACGAGAACTGGCACGTGGCGACGCGCTGCTGAGCGAGTTCCTCGCGGCCGACATCTACGTGCTGGGGCTGCCCATGTACAACTGGACGGTACCGAGCAACTTCAAAGCCTGGTTCGACCGCATCTGCATCGTCGGCAAGACGTTCCGGTACACCGGCCAGGGTTACGAAGGCTTGGTCGGCGACAAGCCGATGATTGTTGCGTCGACACGCGGCGGCTTCTATACGCCGGGCAATCCGGGCGCGGTGCTCGACCACCACGAGACCTACGTCCGCAACGTGTTCGGCGTGCTGGGCGTCACAAAGGTCAACTTCGTGCGAGCCGAAGGTGTCGGCATCAGCGAGGCCGTCAAGGCCCGATCAATCGAAGACGCCTTGCGCCAGGCGACAGAGAGCCAGCACCTCGCCCGCTAGCCACGCGATCACGGAGACACCCGGCGCTCGAACCATTCGAATTCGCAACGGCCGCCAAGCAGGCGGTGGAGAACACAGATGACCCAGGACAAAGTCGCAGCCGTGCAGGCGCATCTGCCGCCACGCGGCGAGTTCGTGATTCGCGACGCCGCGATCATCAGCATGGATGCGGTGGTCGGCGACCACGCGCAAGCCGACATCCACGTTCGCGATGGCCAGATCATCGCGGTCGGACCGCGCCTCGCTGCACCCGGCGCCGAAGCCATCGACGGCACGCGCAGCGTCGTGCTGCCGGGCTTCATCGATACCCACTGGCACTTGTGGAACGGCCTGTTTCGGGGTCTGGTGAGTTACTACAAACCCGAGCTCGGCTACTTCCCGATGAAGGCGCTGCTGGGCAAACTCTACCGCGCCGACGACATCCACTGGGCGGTCCAGCGCGGCCTCGCGGAGGCGCTCAACTCGGGCATGACCACGGTTCACAACTGGGCCCACAACATCCCTTCGCCGGCCCATGCCGACGCCAACATAGCCAGCCACATCGAGGCTGGCGTTCGAGGCCGCTTCAGCTACGGCTGGGCCGAGGGGCAGCCCGAAGGCCAACCGCTCGACCTGGCTGATCTCGAGCGCGTTCAACGTGAATGGTTCGGCACCGACCGCGCCCACCTGCTCGATCTGGGCATCTGCGTGCGCGGTCCCGAAACACGCACACCCGAGTTGCGCCGCACCGCCTACCTCGAAGAGTTCCGCACCGCGCGTCGGCTCGGCTTGCCGATCACGATGCACGCCGCGCAGATGCGGGCCGCCCAATCGCAAGCCATCCGGCTGATGGCCGAGGACGGCCTGCTCGGCCCCGATGTGCAACTGGTGCATTGCATCCACGCCAGCGCCGAAGATCGCCGGTTGATGGCCGAGACCGGCACCCACTTGAGTATCAGTCCGCTGATCGAGATGCAGGTCGGCATGGGCTTCCCGCAGACCGGCGAAATGCTCGAGGCCGGTGTGCTGGTCACGCTGTCGACCGACACGGTCGCCGCGGCGGGCGCCAACATGTTCGCGATCATGAAGATGACGCTCGACGTTGAACGCGGGCGAACCGAAAGCACCACCTTGTCGGCCCGACGGGTTCTGGAGATGGCGACCATCGACGGTGCGCGGGACCTGGGCATCGACGGCCACGTCGGCTCACTGGTGCCCGGCAAGCGAGCCGACCTGATCATGGTCAAGTTCGACCGCGCCAGCCTGAGCACCTTGCCCCAGGCCGACTGGGCGAGCCTGCTGGTTCACCACGCGCAGCCGGCCAACGTGGACACGGTCGTGGTCGACGGTCGCGTGCTCAAGCGCCATGGCGCACTGACGGCGATCGACGAGGCCGCGGTGATCGCCGGCGCCGAAAAGGCCGTGCGAGGGCTGATGCAGCGCGGCGGGCTGTTGGCCGGGCATTGATTGCGCAAGGCGCCCGCTTTCGACGCGTGAGTCTTTCATCCACAACAACTCGCCGGCTGTGACCGGCACACCGGAGACGACATGGACATGAACAAGCGGCACGAACTCGGGCAAACACCGGCGCACATTCGACGCCGCATCTTGGCATCCGCCATCTGTACCTTGGGTGCTACCGGCGCACACGCCGTGGAATTCGATACCGGCAACCCTGACCTCACGGTTCGGCTCGACAACTCGGTCAAGGCCAGCACGCTCTATCGGCTCAAGGATGCGAACCCGGTGCTGGCGAATTCATTTGTGAACGGCGCACCGTCCGCACTGAATCTGAACGCCGGTGACGACAACTTTCGCAACAAGGGTTTTGTCTCCGAGCGGGTCGACCTGCTTCCCGAGTTTGATCTCGTCTACCAAAAGACTTTTGGCATGCGCGTCAGCGGTGCCGCGTGGTACGACCATGCCGTGCGCAACAGCACGAAGGCGACAGACACCTTCAACGGGCAAACCCCCTACAACTCACTGCCCGACTACACGCGGCGAGAAGCCGGTCGAAAGGCCGAGTTGATGGACGCTTTCGTGTTTGGGGGCTGGGATCTGGGTGACGACAAGAAGCTGACGGTGCGCCTCGGGCGGCATGCGCTGCAGTGGGGCGAAAGTCTCTTCTATGGCGACAACGCCATCGCCCGCGCGCAAGGGCCGATCGACATCTACAAACTCCTGGCCTCACCCAACGCGCAGTTCAAAGAAATCATCCGGCCGGTGCCGCAGGTCTCCACGCAGTTGCAACTGTCCTCGGACGTTTCTGTGGGCGGCTACTACCAATTTGGGTGGGAAGCGGATCGGCTGCCCCCTGCCGGCAGCTACTTTTCCACCAGCAACATTCCCTGGGGCAAGTCGCCCTACCCCGAGCTGATCAATCTTGGCCCGCCGCTGGGTGCTTACCAACTGACACCCGACGGAGACCACAAGCCGAGCCGTTCGGGTCAGTTCGGCCTGCAGTTGAAGTGGCGCGTCGACGACACCGACCTTGGCTTTTACTTTGCCCGCTACCACGACAAGGGCGGGCAGCTGTATGGCCAGATCAACCCGGCGGGCACGCCAGACGCCGCAGGGAACCTTCCTGGCAGTTGGTACTACGCCTTTCCGAAGGGCGTCCGGGTCGTCGGCGTCAGCGCCTCACATTCGTTTGGCGACTACAACGTTTCCGTCGAAGGTTCGATACGCGACAACATGCCGCTGCGCAACCTCGGCATGTTGTACGGATTCTTCCCGGGGCAACCGGCACCCACGCCGGCCACCGGCCGCACCGCGCATCTGAACCTGTCCTGGCTGGGAATCTACGGCCCCAACTTTCTCGCCAACGAATCGGGGTTGGTCGGCGAAATCGCCTGGAACAGGGTGCTGTCAAAGACAGACCCGGAGCAGATGCTGGACACCGGCCGCACCCGGGATGCCACCGCGATTCAACTGGTCTACACGATGACCTACCGCCAGGTCTTGCCGGGCCTGGATATCAACATTCCGCTCGGTGTGCGCTACACGATCGATGGCAACTCATCCGTCACCAGCTGGGATGCAAAGAAGATCGGCAGCTGGACCTTGGGGCTCGCAGGCAACTACCTTGGCGCGTGGCAGCTGTCGGCCAGCTACACCAACTATTTCGGAAAGGCTGCCCCGTACATCAACTACGCGCCAGCCAACGGTGGGCCGCCCAACCTCGGCCTGGGCAACTCGTTGGCCGACCGCGACTTTCTGGCGCTGTCCGTCAGCCGCACGTTCTAACTCTGGAGACCCGCATGGAACAAAAGATCAAACGCACGTTCTGGGCGCTTGCCGCGCTGTGCATGGCCACCCCGTCTTTCGCCGTCGTGACCGCGGACGAAGCGGCGCGACTGAAGACCGACCTGACCCCGTTCGGCGCCGAGAAGGCCGGCAACAAGGAGGGCAGCATTCCTGCGTGGACCGGTGGCCACACCAGCCCCATTCCGGGCGACAAGCCCAACGGCCGCCGCGGCAATCCGTTCAAGGATGAAAAGCCGCTGTTCTCGATCACTGCCAAGAACGTGCAGCAGTATGCCGACAAGCTGGCCGACGGCACGAAAGCTCTGCTCGCGAAGTACCCCGACAGCTACCGCGTGGATGTATACGAGACCCATCGCACCGCGGCTGCCCCCAAATGGGTCTACGACAACACGTTCAAGAACGCGACCCGCGCCAAGCTCACCGGCGGCATTCCCGAGGGGGCTTATGGCGGTATCCCGTTTCCCATCCCCAAGAGCGGTGCGGAGGTGATCTGGAACCACTCGCTGCGCTGGCAAGGCACGGCCTTGCAGTTCTCCGTCACGCAGTACCAGTTCACGGCTGATGGCCGCACGGTCCTGACCTCTGACACGACCGCCGAGCAGCTGGCGGCGTACTACATCGAGGAAGGCAATCCTGAACAGTTCGCCAAGAGCGGCGACTACTGGATGATCCGGTTGACCAACAGCGGGCCGCCGATCCGCGCCGGTGAGCAGTTCGTCGCCCGCGCTAACCTGGACGGCGCGAAAGACTCGAGCTGGGTCTACCTGACCGGGCAGCGCCGCGTGCGCAAACTGCCCACGCCCTGCTGCGATACGCCCACGCCCACCACGGCGGGCCTGATGAGCTTCGACGAAGTGTTCGGGTGGTACGGCAGCCAGCATCGCTTCGACTGGAAGCTGGCCGGCAAAAAGGAAATCTACATTCCGTACAACGACAACATGATGTTCCAGCCGAAGACCGACGCCGACATGCTCGGCGCCCACTTCGTCAATCCCGATCACGTGCGATGGGAGTTGCATCGCGTGTGGGTGGTGGAAGCCAGCCTGAAGCCGGGCCAGCGCCACCAAGCGGCGAAGAGCCGCTACTACTGCGATGAGGACACCTGGATATGCGTCATCGCCGACCGCTGGGACGCGCAAGGCCAGCTCTGGAAGACCATCTGGGTGCCCACGTTCGTGGCACCCGACCTGCCGGGCACCATCGCCATCGGCTTCGGTTTCAACGACCTGCTATCCGGGGCGGGTTTCTATTCGAATCTGCTCAACACCAAGGCCAGTCAGTTCACGGTACCGGTCAAGCGCACGGCGGACAGCGTGTTCACGCCCGATGCCATGGCGGCCGAAGGCATCCGCTGACGTGAAACACCTGCTCGTTCTTGCGGCGTGCGCGTTGATGGGCGCCCATGCGCCGGTCGCATCGGCCGCGCCGGTGGCCGACCCCCTTGACCGCCCGGCGGTGATGACGCGGCTGGCGCAGCACGCCACCTTGCTGGGTTCGGCCCAGGCCGGCGGGCGCCTGGTCGCCGTGGGCGAACGCGGCATCGTCGTGCTCTCCGACGACGGCGGCGCGAGCTGGCGCCAGGCTCGCGTGCCGGTGTCGGTGACGCTCACCGCGGTGAGTTTCCCGGACGCCCGACATGGCTTTGCCGTCGGGCATGGCGGTGTGGTGCTGTCGAGCGACGATGGCGGCGAGAGTTGGACCAAGCGCTTCGATGGCGTGCAAGGCGCTGGCATCGTGCTGCGGAGGGCTCAGGCCCGCGGCGATGCCGCGAGCCTGCGCGAGGCCCAGCGTCTGGTGGCCGACGGCGCCGACAAGCCCTTGCTGGACCTGCACTTCTTCGATGCCCGGCGCGGCTTGGTGGTGGGCGCCTACAACCTGGCCTTCTACACCGAGGACGGCGGGCGATCGTGGCAGTCGTGGATGGACCGGTTCGACAACGCCAAGAGCCTGCATCTCTATGCCGTGCGCGTGCGTGCCGACACGATCCTGATCGCCGGTGAACAGGGCCTGGTGTTGTGCTCCGACGATGCTGGGAAGAGCTTCCGGCGCATCGAGACCCCTTACCACGGCAGCTTCTTCACGGCCGAGTTGCCTGCCGGGAAGGGCCTGCTGCTGGCCGGCATGCGCGGCAACGTCTGGCGCAGCAGCGATGCCGGTGCGACCTGGGTGCAGATCGCCTTGTCCAACGACTCCTCGGTAACGGCCTCGTCGTTGCGGGGCGGGCAGGACGTGGTCTTGGTCAATCAGGCCGGAATGGTGTTTGCCGGCCCGGCCGTCGGTTCAGACAAGGAGGGCAGCGTCTGGCATCCGACCCCGCAGCCGGCACTGCCGCCGCTGAACGGGGTGCTGCCATTGAAGACCGGCCTGCTGGTGTTGAGCGGCCAGGGCGCCACGCTGCTCCCGGCCACACGAGGGAATTCGAAATGAAGCCGGACGCGTCTGTCCCGAACGAGTTGAACGCCCGCACCTTGGCGCAGTTCGATCCTTCCAGCGGCTCGGCGCTCGAGCGGATGTTGTTCAACCACCGATGGCTGGTGCTTTCGGTCTGCATGGTCGTCACGGTGGTGCTGGGGTGGCAGCTGTCCAGGCTTCAACTCAACGCCAGCTTCGAGAAGACGATTCCCACGCATCACCCCTACATCGAGAACTTCCTGCGTCACCAGAGCGATCTGGCGGGCCTGGGAAACGCGGTGCGCATCGCGGTGGCCATTCCCAAAGGGTCGATCTACGACGCAGCGTATCTGGAGACCTTGCGCCGGCTCAGCGACGACGTCTTTCTGTTGCCGGGCGTGAACCGCGTTCAGATGAAGTCGCTGTGGACACCCACTACGCGCTGGGTCGGCGTGACCGAGGAAGGCCTGGACGGCGGGCCGGTGATACCGGAGAGCTACGACGGCAGCGCCGGCAGCCTGCAGCAGCTTGCGGCCAACATTGCGCGCTCTGGCGAGGTGGGGCAAATCGTTGCGCTCGACGCCAAGTCGAGCGTGATCTACGTGCCCTTGCTGGCACGCGGCCCGGACGGCCAGTTGCTCGACTACGCCGCGCTGTCGCAGCGGCTGGAGACCTTGCGCGACACCTACCAGGCCCGGGGCGTGACGATCCACATCACCGGCTTTGCCAAGATCGTCGGCGATTTGCTGGACGGCGTGCGCGCCGTGCTGCTTTTCTTCGCCATCGCCGCGGCCATCGCTGCCGCCATGATCTTTTGGTACACACGCTGCATCCGCTCGACCGTGCTCGTGGTGCTGGCCTCGCTGGCAGCGGTGGTCTGGCAACTCGGCATGCTGCCCACGCTGGGCTATGCGATCGACCCCTATTCGATACTGGTGCCGTTCCTGGTGTTCGCGATCGGCATGAGCCATGGCGCACAAAAGATGAACGGCATCATGCAGGACGTGGGCCGCGGAACCCACAAGCTCGTGGCCGCGCGCTACACCTTTCGCCGCCTCTTCGTGGCCGGCATGACGGCCTTGCTGGCCGACGCCATGGGCTTTGCGGTGCTGTTGATCATCGACATCCCAGTCATCCGCGAACTGGCCATTGCCGCCTCGATTGGCGTGGCCATACTCATCTTCACCAACCTGATCCTGCTGCCGATCTTGCTCAGCTACACCGGCGTGAGCCTGCGCGCCGCGCAGCGCAGCCTGCGTGCCGAAATGGCGAATGAAGCCGGGCTGGAGAGCCACAAACTGTGGCGCTTCCTGGATCTGTTCACGCAGCGCAAGTGGGCGAGCGTCGTGGTGACCGCATGCGCCTTGCTGGCCGTGCTGGGCTTTCTGGCCAGCACGCAGCTCAAGATCGGCGATCTCGATCCCGGCGCGCCGGAGTTGCGGCCGGACGGCCGCTACAACCGCGATGCGGCCTTCGTGAATTCGGCCTACGGCGCGTCCAGCGACGTGCTGGCCGTGATGGTGACCACGCCTGACGACCAGTGCTCGCGGTACGACACCCTGAACAAGGTCGATGCACTGGAGTGGGACCTGCGCCAACTCGAAGGCGTGGAAAGCACCAGCACGCTGGCGCTGTTGAACCGCCGCGTCCTGTCCAGCCTGAACGATGGCAATCCGAAGTGGTATGAGTTCCTGCACAACCAGAAGATGCTCAACACCGTCACGGCTGGTGCGCCGCGCGGTCTGTACAACGAGAGCTGCAGCCTGTTGACGATCAACGCCTACCTGCGCGATCACAAGGCGGACACGCTGGCGCGCGTGGTGGCCCACGTCGAGGCGTTCTCGCGCGCGAACGACAGCAGCGACGTGAAGTTCCTGCTAGCGGCCGGCTCCGCGGGCATCGAGGCTGCCACCAACGAGGTCGTCAAGAAGGCTTGGTGGATGATGCTCATCGTCGTCTATGGCGCGGTCTCGACACTGTGCTTCATCACCTTTCGGTCCTGGCGCGCCGTGGTGGTGGCGGTGCTGCCGCTGATGCTGACATCCGTGCTCGCGGAGGCGCTGATGGTGGCGCTGGGCATGGGAGTCAAGGTGGCGACGCTGCCGGTCATCGCGCTCGGTGTCGGCATCGGCGTGGACTATGCGCTGTACATCTTGTCGGTCATGCTGGCCCGGATACGACAAGGCGCGAGTTTGTCCGAGGCGTATCACCACGCGCTGCTGTTCACCGGCAAGGTGGTGATGTTGACTGGCGTGACGCTGGCGATCGGCGTTGTGACCTGGACGGCCAGTCCGATCAAGTTTCAGGCCGACATGGGATTGCTGCTGGCATTCATGTTCTTGTGGAACATGCTGGGCGCTTTGATCCTGTTGCCGGCACTGGCGCACTTCCTGCTGAAGCAGGGCGCCAGAAGGGTGTTTGCGGACGCTTGCGACGAAACCGCCGCGCAGGCGGCAGCGGCCGGCGCACAGACTGCTTTACCCGCCCGCGGCTGACGCGAAGCGCTCGCTAAACCTGGCCGTTTCACTCGGTAAACAATGGAAATATGCAAGCATGGCTATTGACCGCACAAGAATGCTTCTGGAGGGTAAGCAATGGGATGGACGCTCCTTCCGGATCGAGTGGTTGCTAACACTTCCACTCTGGCACTTCGATGCCGTCTACGGGTGGGGGCGTCCATCCCATTGCTTACCAAGCATCGCCAAGGCGCTATGCCCGTTGGCCGCGGTCGTTGCACAGCCAGTGCCGATGAGGTGGCCCAGCGTGATCCCGCCGCTGTCGTCGATCAATGCCGCGATGGGCTCCTCAGCGCGCCACAAGAATCGTCGGGGCCCTGTCAGCCCCCTGAGTCGCGGCATGCGGCAGATGCCCCGGTTACCGAGGTCCTATGGCTTTGTCAAATCTTGTGTAGGCCATGCTGGTGGCCAACGAGACAAGCGCCAACGCGAACACGATATGGGGAAGGTAGGCGCCCTCTAGGACGTACTGACTTGGGCTGCCGTTCGCCGAGCAGACGAAGATTGCCGCTGCCATCCCTGTGTAGTGCATCGCGCAGACGGCCACGCCCATCGCCACGGCGGCGAGCGCGCGCTGCCAGCGTCGCGTAACCGTGAAGGCGAACCACAGTGCCGCAGTGGCTGCCGACACGGCGATCAAGACCGAAGCCGCTACTACTGCCAATCTCCACTCGGTGGTCGCCCGAATGTCCATGCCGAACATTCCAAGGTAGTGCATTGTTAGAACTCCCCCTCCGATCGAGACGCCGCCAATGAGGAGGTTTCTGCGATCGGATGGATCTCGCTGCGCGATCGCGAAGCCGAAGCCCGTGACGCCTACGGCTAGGACCAGCGACGCCAGTGTCGGGAACAAGGAATACGACACCCTCAACGGGGTCGTGTAGGCGGCCATCCCAATGAAGTGCATCGCCCAGATCGCGCAGCCGCCCAGAGCAAAGGCTGGCCCCGTGACGGTGTCGTTGCCTCGCCTGCGCTCCGTCGCCATCTCCAGCGCAACGTACGATCCCAGCACTGAGATCAAGAAGGAAAGCGCGACGAGCAGCAGGTTGTACTCGTAGGGTACGGGCGCGCCGACCGGCACTCCTGAAATCATTTCGATGGCAGATGCTGAGTCGGTAGGCATGGCTGATTCCCTCTGTCAGTGTCAAGTGGCCTTCGCGATTCGGTGCCGCAGGCACCTTCGCGTGTCGTCTGGATGGAACGCGGGCGCCGCGACGCTATACCGCTTCGACCTTGGCAGTCTCGTGCCCCGACGATGCAGCCGCTGGCACGTACCGGCACTCCGTCGTTGACCGGGACCAGTCGGCAAGCGGCCCGCTCAGATCCACACCTCGCCGAACGGCCGTCATCTCCGAGATGATCGACATCGCGATCTCCGGCGGCGTCTTCCCGCCCAGGTTGAGCCCAGCGGGACCACGCAGCGCGGCGAGTTGAGGGCGAGTCAGATCAAACTCCAGGAGCCGCTCACGCCGCGCCTGGTTGTTGCGCAACGACCCGATCGCTGCGACATAGAACGCCGACGTCTTCAAGGCCTCCATCAGCCCGAGATCGTCCAGCTTGGGGTCGTGCGTCACCGTGACGACCGCGCTGCTCGCGTCCAATCCCATCGATATCACCTCGTCGTCGGGCATCTCCCGAGACAACCGAACGCCTTCCATGCTGGACCACCCCTCGTGGTACTCCTCACGCGGGTCACAGACCGTGACGTCGTAGTCCAGCATGACGGCCATCGTCGCCAGATATCGCGACAACTGCCCGCCACCGACGATCAGTAGTCGCAGTCGTGGGCCATGCACCGTGACCAGCGTTCTCCCGTCAAAGTGCACGCCGTCTCCGTGCTCGGCCGCTTCAAGCCACACGCCGCCGCTGGCCATGTCAAGTCGTCGCTGCACGACGCGATGTCGAGCGATGGCCTCAAGCAGTTCTGGAATTCGCGCTTGCGACCCGAGGGGCTCCAGAACGACCTGGACCGTACCTCCACATGGGAGCCCGAAACGCTGGGCCTCCTGCGCGTTGGCGCCATAGATCGTCGACTGCGGGAGGGCAGGTGCCAACTCGGCCCTTCGTACTCGACCGATCAGGTCGTCCTCGATGCACCCACCAGAGACCGATCCCGCCACTTGCCCGTCGTCGCGGATGATCATCAGCGAGCCGGGTGGGCGTGGCGACGATCCCCAGGTTCGGACAACGATGCCAAGCACGACACGACGCCCTCGCGACATCCATTCGACCGCGGTGCGAAGAACCTCAACATCCAAGCTATTCACGTTCACCTCCAAGCGACGGCAGTTGCCAGCGGTGAGATCGAAACCAGAGCCGCCGTAACGGCTCCAATGCCCAGTGCGGCGTGAACCGACAACAGCGCGAACGGGCCGACGGCTGAACCAGCAAGGCCAAGAGCGATCACGGCACCGATGGCAACCAGCGCCAGACTGAAGCCCGCCGCGCCGACTTCTCCGTTCACGCTCGGCGCGTGCTTCGGACCCACGACAAAGGACAGGCCCCAAGCCAGGGATTGCGTCATCGACGCAGCCATCAGGCCGTCCGCCCCAGGTAGCACCACGAGCAACATGGCGCTGGCGCCCATGGGCAAGGCGAGCCAAGCAGCGGCCACCCTGACGCCGCATGCCCTCAGCAAGCACGGCAAGAGAAACATGCTGACCAGGTGGGCACCAATAGCCGTCGTTCGATCGGACGATCCCGCGCCAACACACCATTCCGACGAGAACATCAACGAGGCCATCATGGGCACCATCACCGCACGTGTGCATCGGACAACCCAATTCCCGTCTGCACTGACCATGCAGGCCCAACCCGCCGGCATGCAGCGCCGCAACCTCGCGCCAGCAAGATCCTCACGACCGGCACCGCGGCACAGGGCCGCAAGGTACGCGCCGCACAGCCCAATCAAGCCCGCAGCCCCCAACACGCCTCGGTCTGAAGCGATCCATGCCAAGAGCGCTCCAAGTCCGGCAAGCAGGAAGTCGGCAGGCGAACGGTGTGCGCCACCGTCAGTGGCGCCGGCCGCACGATCAAGCGCCACGACGAGCACTCCCCAGGGGGCCGCTGCCAGCAAGAGGGCTGCAGCGCCGCCACCAGCCTGCGTCCAGAGCAACGCTGCTCCAGTCACGGCCGACCCGACAACAATCACGTTCGATAGGCGCCTTGGTGAGGAGCACAGGAAGACCGTGAGCGGCACGCTCGCGGCGACTGAACACAGCCACACTGCCAATGGCACGACGCCGTCCGCCAACAGAGGCGTGTACCTTCGGCCGAGTTCTCCGAGCATGAGCCAGCCGCTCCACCACACGGCCAGCGAAAGCGAGTGACCCAGCCGCTTCAGGCCGGATTCAATGAGCACTGTAGCCATGCAAACGGTCGCCCTTGGCTGCGTGGACGCTCGCATTGAAGGAGATGATGACTCGGTCCAGTTCCCCCGAATAGGGCAGCGCCTGATGGGCCAACCAGGAGGGAAACAGAACGAGTTGGCCCGGGACTGGCTGGACGTCCCGGTGCGGCGGGAGCAGGTAGGCATTGCCTACGTCCACGTGCGCACCACCGAGCACGCCGAAAGGCGGACCATAGAAGCGCGTGACGCCGTTGTTCGAACCGTACGTCGGGTTCCGCTCTCGCGCCTGTGCCTCGTCAACCTGCACCACGTAGACACCCGACCACGAACAGTTGCCGTGCGTGTGGACGTCATGGAAGGCGCCGCCGTTGCTCACCTGGAACCACATGCCTTCGATAAGGACCTGCAGATCCACGCCCTGCTTTGGCCAGTACCCTTCGTTCGCGGTCTTCACTGTGTCGCGCAATGACTGGACGACAAAGCGAACGAATCGGCTCCATTCCTGCAGCTGAACACGCTGCAAGAGATCGTCATCGCTGGCGAAGAAGGGTTGACGTGCCTGTCCTCTGCTCGCCTCCTGCCCAGCGCGCAAGGCACCGAGAACTCTGGCGATCAGCGGATTGACTTCGGCGGCCTGCGCGAATCGGTGGATGCCCAGCGGCGTCGGCCACAGCATGTGCAGCCCAGGATTCATCGCCGTGCTCATCAGACCGCCAGTTCCGTCGGCCAGCGCAAGGCGTGCCCGGTCTCATTGCTGAAGCGCTCGACGTCCTCCGGGGTGTCGACATCGATGCAGTACCGTCTGCAGTCTGTGACGAAAGGCATCACGAGTTCGGGATGCCACTCGCGCCACTGTCGGCAGCCGACATTTGCGCCGTCAGCGAGGATCTGATCTCGCACATCCGCGCTGACCAGCACGGGGTTGCCCTTCTGCCCGGCAACCTGCGGGAACACCACGCCTACTCCTTCGGGACGCTGCTTCCAGGCACGGATCAGTGCCGTGATGTCGTCAGCACCGATCAATGGCTGGTCGGCTAGCGCCATCAGCACCGCGTCGTAGCGACGGCTCAGTGCGGCAAGCCCGATTCGCTGCGAAGACATGATCCCGTCGTCGGGTGCAGGGTTATGAACGACGGTGACGGGGAAGTCCATCACCGCAGGTTCAACGACCTCGGCATGGTGACCCAGTACCACCACCACCTCGTCGACGCCGGCGCCGGACATCGCGATCAGCATGCGGCGGATGATCGGAACGCCGCCCAGTTGCAGCATGCACTTCGGACGCCGCCCCATGCGCTCACCCGCGCCGGCCGCGAGCAGAACCGCGCCAACGGTCAGCCTCGAATACAGACCTCCACCGCCTTTGAGAGCGCAGCCCATGCTTCAGCCCCCACAGCAGGATGCGGGGGCCGCGACCCGAACCGGCTCAACGGTCGGTTTCGAATGGCAGCACGAGCCGCCGACGGCAACGCTCTCGGCCAAGGCCACCAGCACGGGCGCCGCCTGCTCCTCCGGCAAACGCGCCTCGGGAAAATGCGGCTCGGGTGCATGGGCCGCGCCGCGTCGGTTCGAGACAACCGCCGCGAGCACCGACAGGGCAATCTCCTCGGGCGTGGTCGCCGCCATCGGGTAGCCCGCCGGCGCCACTATCGCTTGCACGGCTGACGGCTCACTTCCCGCCGCAATCAGCGAATCCTTGAGCACCTTGGCTTTGCGGGCGCTTGCCACGAAGGCGACGTAGCGCGGCGATAGACCGAGCGCCAGACGCAAGGCCTGCACGTCCCGACGACCCTGCGTGGCGACCACCACCCAGGCGCCTGGTGCCAAGAGTGGCGCCACATCGTTCAAGTCGTCACTCGCAACGACGCGCTGGACATCGACATAGACGGCTGGGTCCGCCTCATGGGCGATCGCCGTGACTGAGAAGCCGACCTTGGGGGCGAGTTGGGCCAGGCTCAACGCGACAGGCGAAGTGCCGATGACCACGAGCCGCGCAGCTGGCAGCACCGGGTCGACGAAGAGTTCGAGCGTCCCGCCAGAGTGGCAACTCATTCCGAACTCGAGTATGTCGCCGAGATCCTTCTCACTGCCTTCCGTGGCGGGACTGATGCGGATCAGCTTGGCCTTGCCATCGCTGAGCACCTGCCGCACGGTCCGGATCACGGCGGGTTGCGCGCAGCCCCCACCGACCCAGCCGTGCAGATGCCCATCCTGCGTGACCACCGCCTTGTCGCCCGGCCGTGCGGACGCCGGAGGAAGTGCGCGCACGACGCTGACCAGGGCGTACGGTGTTCCTTCGCTTTGCAGGCGCTGCGCTGCGGCAAAGACGGCATCTGAGGTTGTCATGGTCAAACTCCTTGTGGCTTCGATCAATGAAGTTCGTTGGCCAGGCGAGACAGGTCGCGCAGCGAGTCAAGGCGATGCAACCGCTCCACGCGACCGGGCTCGGAGAGTGCCAGCGTCATGGCCTGCGATACCGGTCGTTCGCTTGACGGGTGGAACCAGGTCACGCGAGTGCCCAATCGACACAGGCCTTCGAGTTCCTCACTCAGGCGATCCGGCTCGTCGGCGTCGTACCCGTCGGAGAGCACCCAGGCTCTCGATCCACGACCCAGTTGCCCGCGCGCGTGCGAAGTTCGGAAGTCCGCCAGACTCGTCGCGATGCGCGTGCCGCCGCCGAACCCAGCCGTGACCGCGTTTACCTTTTCCTGAATCGCTGCGGAGTCACTTCGTAGAAGGGCAGTCACCTCGGCCAGCCTCGTGTGAAAGACGAACACGCGGGCATTCATCGCCCCGACGAACGCGCGAGCGATACGCAGGAACAACTGCGCATGCGTTTCCATGGAGCGGCTCACGTCCACCAGGATGAAAAGGCGCTGCCGCTCGCGGCGCTGCACCCGCCAGGCTGGGCGAATTGGGACGCCGCCCGTCGCCAAACAGCGCCGCAACGTGCTGCGCAGGTCCAGCCGATGCCCGGTTGGCACCCGGCGCCACCGGCGCGTGAGTCGCCTGCGCATCGCCTTGGCGATCTGCTCGGCCAACCTGTCGAGCAGTGCCAGATCCTGCGGCAGCCATTGCGAGAACGACCGGTCGTGCAAGGCTTCGGTTCGGCTGGCGCCGCCTTGTGCGCGCTGCACCGGCGAGTCCTGCTCCGCGACAGTTGCTCCCTCGACCGACGTATCGAGCGACTCGGGGCGCCTGTCGCCCGCGCCGTTCGACTCGATCTGCTGCTGCATGTCGCGCACGACCTGCTCCAGAGTTCGTCCCGGCCGGGTCCGCCCGCTGACGCGCGTACTCCCCTTGATGGCCTCGGGCCACCAGTACCGCTGGAACAGGTCCGGCCAACGACGCCAATCGCGTACGTCGTGGCAGGCGATAGCGCGCCACGCTCCATTGAGACGTGCGTACTCGGTCACCGGCCAAGCCAGTGCCGCCCGGACCATAGCCTGCTGCTCCGGGACACCGACCGTCAAGCCGTGCTCGCGCAGCATCGCCGCAAACCCGGCGATGCGCTCGATTGGCTCCGGCTTTCCCGCCATGTCAGCCTGCCCGCGCCGCACGTTCGGCGATACCGACGACCCGCCGCCCTTCGATCAACTGCCGGACACGGTCGTCCGAGAGTTGGAAGCGGTCTTCGCGGGTCTTGATCAGACACCCGAGCGTGGGCGTCAGCGAACCAGGGTCGTCGGGAAGCGACTGGAAGTCGAAGTCATGCAATGCTTTGACCCAGTCGAGCGTCTCGGCGATCCCCGGGTTCTTTGCGAGATCCTCGCGCCGCAGGCGTTGGACGAACGCGACCGCCTGCTCGACCAGCGCTGGCTCGGCCTCGGGCACTGCGGCACGAACAATTGCGATCTCACGCGCAAGCGTCGGGAACTCAAGGTAGTGGTACAGGCAGCGTCGGCGCAGGGCGTCGGAAAGCTCGCGGGTCCCGTTGCTGGTCAGAATCACCCGGGGCGGCAGCGTCGCACGCACCGTTCCCAACTCCGGCACCGTGATCTGATACTCCGCCAGCACCTCCAGCAAGAACGCCTCGAACGCCTCGTCGGCGCGGTCGATCTCGTCGATCAACAAGACGGCAGCCGTCTCGCCGGAGAGGGCCTGCATCAAAGGGCGCTCCAGAAGGAACTCCCGCGAGAACAGATCCGACTCGGCGATCACCCCCTGACCCGACTCCTGCAAACGTATGGCCAGCAGTTGCCGGCCGTAGTTCCACTCGTACGCTGCCTGCGAAAGATCCAACCCTTCGTAGCATTGCAACCGGACCAGCCTCAGCCCTTCGAACCTCGCGAGGGCCAGCGCCAGGGCCGTCTTGCCAACGCCTGCATCTCCTTCAAGCAGCAGCGGTCGTTGCAGTCGCCCAGCCAGCCACAGCGTGGCAGCAAGAGGCTGGTCGGCTATGTACCCGGCGTGGTGCAGCCCTTCGCGCAGGACATCGTCGCGTGGCATGGGCTCAAGCCGCCTTCTTGCCGAAGAGGCCGGCGAACCAGCCCTTGATGACCATCCACATCAAGCCCAGGGCATTGAGCTCACGCGGCGCAACCCGAGGTGCCGGAGGTTGGCCACTGCTGCTGGCGGCAGTGGCGCCCACGCCGGCAGGCGGAGGAACCGCTTCAGCCGCCACTCGAAAGTTGTCAGCAAACTGCGCCAACATCGCATCGGCCACCGGGACCAGCAGACGGCCGCCGAACTGCGCGAGTTTGCCGTTGACCGTGATCGTCGCCAGGCCGATAAGCACCGAAGAGCCGCGAGTGTCACCGTTCTCAATACGAGCCGCCAGGTTCATCGAGGCCGATGATCCGGCCTTGTCCGCACCCTTGCCGAGAATCTCCAGGCGCCGCTGGCTGACATCCCTTCCGAGAAGTTCGATGTCACCGTTGAAGGTCATCACCGCCGGCCCGACCTTGCTCTTGACCAGGCCCTTGAAGTGCGTCTCATCGGACTGTTCGGTGATCTGCGCCCCGGGCATGCACGCCGCCACAGCACGGATGTCGGACAGAATGACCCAAGCCTGTTCCGGAGACACCGGCAGTGGGTAGCGTTTGTCGAGTTGGACTTCCATTACAGGACCACCCCGCACTGCTTGAGTTGCTGCCAGACGCGGAAGCTGTTGTGGGGCATGGTCATCTGCGTGACTCCGAGGTGGGCGAAGGCGTCGACGACCGCCGACGTGAAGGTTGGAATCGAGCCGACATGGGGTGACTCGGCCACCCCCTTTGCGCCGATAGGATGGTGCGGGCTGGGAGTCACGGTGTAGTCGGTCTCCCAATGCGGCGTCTCGACAGCAGTGGGCAAGTAGTAGTCCATCAGCGTGTTGCCGAGCAAATTGCCCTGGGCGTCAAACGGCATCTGCTGACCCATCGCTACCGCGAAGCCCTCGGTCAGTCCGCCGTGGATCTGGCCCTCGATGATCATTGGGTTGATGCGCGTTCCGCAATCGTCGAGCGCGTAGAAGCGGCGAATCTTCGTCTCGCCGGTGCCGCGGTCGATGTCGACCACGCACAGGTAGATGCCAAACGGGAAGGTGAAGTTGGGCGGGTCGTAGTAGTGCACCGCCTCCAGGCCCGGCTCCAGCCCGGGCGGCGGGCTGTTGTAAGCGGCCCAGGAGATGTCCTTCATCGACTTGAACTTGCTTTCGTTGCCCTTGACCTTGAAGCGGTCGATCTCCCAGTCGAGGTCGTTCTCGCCGACCTCCAGCAGATGCGCGGCGATCTTGCGCGCCTTCGCGTGTATCTTGCGTGCGGCCAGGGCGATGGCGGCGCCCGCTACGGGGGTGCTGCGACTCCCATAGGTGCCCAGGCCATATGGCGCAGTGCTGGTGTCACCCTCCTCCACCTGAATCACCTCACTGGGAATGCCCAGTTCCGTCGCGATGATTTGCGCGTAAGTGGTCTGGTGGCCTTGGCCCTGTGTGATCGTGCCCATGCGGGCAATGGCGCTGCCTGTGGGGTGAATGCGAATCTCGCAACTGTCGAACATCCCCACGCCGAGGATGTCGCACATCTTGCTCGGCCCTGCCCCGACGACCTCGGTGAAGGTGACCAGGCCGATGCCCATCAGCGTGGGGCAGTTCGGATCTGCACGCTTGGCGGCCTGTTCTCGGCGAAGCTCCGGGTAGTCGCAGGCGTCCAGGACCTTCTTGAGTCCCGTGTGATAGTCCCCGGAGTCGTACTCGAATCCGAAAGGGCTGTGGTACGGAAACTGTTCCTTGCGGATGAAGTTCTTCGCCCGAATCTCGGCCTTGTCGATGTTCAGCTTCTGCGCAAGCACATCGACCATTCGCTCGATCAGGTACACCGCCTCCGTAACACGGAACGAGCAACGGTAGGCCACGCCCCCGGGTGCCTTGTTGGTGTAGACACCCTTGACCTTGCAGTAGGCGGCCGCGATGTCGTACGAGCCGGAACAAATGTGGAACAGGCCTGCCGGGAACTTGGTCGGATCCGCGCAAGCGTCGAACGCGCCGTGGTCGGCCAGCACGTTGACGCGCAGCCCCAGGATGCGCCCATCTGGGGTCGCGGCGAGCTCACCGTCCATGTGGTAATCGCGGGCGAATGCGGTCGTCGAGATGTTCTCTACGCGGTCCTCCACCCACTTGACCGGCTTCCCGAGCACGATGCTGGAGACGATTGCGCACACATAGCCTGGATAGATGCCGACCTTGTTGCCAAAACCACCGCCGATGTCTGGCGAAACGATCCGGACCTTCGACTCCGGAATGCCAGACAACAAGGACACCACGGTGCGCACGACGTGCGGCGCCTGCGAGGTGATGTAGGTGGTCAAGTCGCCGCGCACGGGGTCGAAGCTGGCCACGCAGCCGCAAGTCTCCAGCGGGCAGGGGTGCACTCGCGGGTAGAAGATGCGCTCGGCCACCTTCACGGGTGCCTTGTCGAAGGCGGCATCGGCGGCGGCCTTGTCGCCGGCCTCCCAGGTGAAGATGTGGTTGTGGTGGTCACGCTTGCCGTGGGCACCTTCGGTCTTGCCGGCCAGGTCTTCGCGCAAGACCGGGGCATCTGGTGCCAGTGCTGCGAAGGGGTCGATCACTGGCGGCAGTTCCTCGTACTCCACCTGCACGGCCTCAACGCCATCGGCGGCCGCATAGCGGTCCTCCGCTATGACGACCGCCACCTCCTGCATCTGAAAGTGAACCTTCTCGTCGGCCAGGACGGCCGCGACGTCTCCGGCCAGTGTCGGCATCCAATGCAGCTTCAGTGGCTTGAGATCTTCGGCCGTGAGCACAGCCACCACCCCTGGCACCTTGAGAGCCTCGGTCTTGTCGATCTTCTTGATCCGCGCGTGAGCCACCGACGCACGCACGATGTCCATGTGCAGCATGCCAGGCAACTTGATGTCATCGACGTAGTTGCCCTTGCCCTGGATGAAGCGCGCATCCTCCTTGCGCAGGCGGCTGTCGCCCATGCCCTGCAGGGCGGCGCTGCGTTCCAGCAGCTTCGGATCGGCGGGCGCGTTCATGCGGCCTCCTTCTGGGTTTGCTGGAGCTTGGCCGCGGCGTATAGCACCGCCTTGACGATGTTCTGGTAGCCGGTGCAGCGGCACAGGTTGCCGCTCATGCCGGCGCGGATCTCTTCCTCGCTCGGGTTCGGGTTCTCCTGCAAAAAGCGCCAGGCGCGCATCAGCATGCCCGGGGTGCAGAAGCCGCACTGCAGGCCGTGCTCCTTGTAGAAGCCCTCTTGCACGGCATGCAGCACGCCGGCGTTGGCCAGCCCCTCGACCGTGAGGATGTTCGAACCCTCGCACTGCACGGCAAGGTGCGTGCAACTCTTGACCGAGCGACCGTCGACGTCGACCGTGCACGCGCCGCAGTGGCTGGTGTCGCACCCGATGTGGGCCCCTGTCAGTTGGCAATCTTCACGAAGGAAGTGAATCAACAGGTTCCGAGGCTCCACCGCCTTCTCGACGGTGCGCCCGTTGACCGTTGTGGTCAGCAGCTTCTTTGTCATGGTTGTAGTCTCCGAGTTGCCTATTTGCAGCGCGCAGCCGCTTTGCGGATAGCACGCCTGAACATTTCTCCGGCCATCGCCGTCTTGTATTCGCGATCCCCACGCAAGTCTTCGGCAGGGTCACAAGCAGCCATCACTTCGCCCGCAGCCTGCGCGATCGCCGACTCGGTCAGTGGTTTTCCGACCAAAGTTGCCTCGGCAGCCGGCACCCGCACCGCAGTCGGCGCGACATTGGTCAGAGCGATGCGAACACTGCTGACCTTTTCCGCAGACATCCGCAGAACCACAGCGGCCCCCGCCGTCGCCCAGTCGCCGGTCTTGCGCTTGAGCTTCTCGTAGGCATAGCCTGTCTTGGCTGCAAAAGCGGGGATCCGGATCTCCACAAGGATCTCGTCCTCAGCCAGTTCGGTCATGTAGGTGCCGTGGAAGAAGCCCTCCGCCTTGACTTGGCGCTGGCCCTTCGGTCCTTGAAGTACGAAGGTCGCATCGACCGCCAGCATCAACGCGGGGTGGTCGTTTCCCGGGTCACCGTGGGCGACATCGCCGCCGATCGTGCCTCGATTGCGCACTTGCGGATCGGCAATCAGGCGGGCTGCTTCGGGCAGCAGCGGCATCTTGGCCTGCAGAATCTTCGACTCGATGAGATCGTTCTCGACCGTCATCGCACCAATCACGATGGTCCCGCCGTCCTCTCGAATCCCTCGCAGCGAATCGATACGATTCAGGTCGATCAGGTGAGCCGGCTGCGCGAAGCGCAGTTTCATCATCGGCAGCAGGCTGTGCCCCCCCGCGAGCAGCTTGGCATCGGATCCAAGCTGCCCCATGAGCTTCAGCGCATCTGCCACTGACGTCGGAGCGTGGTAGTCGAAAGTTGGCGGAATCATTGGGATCTCCACAGAGTTGAAATCGTCTTGTTGGAGAGTCTCGCCCCGTGCCGTCGCTTGATCAATCGGCCGCTACAGCCTCAGCTGCGAGCACGAAGGGCCGCATCGTTTGCGCGACTGACCACATCGAACGCACGAACTGCGCGTTTCGCGCAAGTTGCTCACGCGGTGTTCATAGGGAAACCGATTGCTAGGGGAAACCCGTTTCGTGCGTTGCGCCAGTGCGCAGGAGCGTCGCCAGAGATCGGCAGCGCTCAACGAAATGAAATCGACGACACGCACATGCCGTCAAAGGCTTGGAGGCCGCTGCCGCAGTCCTTCGACCAAGCCTGCGAGTCCCATCGGGTGATCTGCTCGAAACTCGGCACCGCCTTGGTCCGCCAGTGCGCGTCTGAGCAAGGCACGCAGCGTTTCCTCACGCGCCTCGACAGGCCCGGCAAACTTCACGCCACTGGGGCCAACCAGCACCAAGGTCGGAAACGTCTCGACGTCCAGGTCACCGAGTAGGTCGGCCTCACCTTCGATGTCAACCCAATGCCACCGACAGACGCGGCCTTCTGGAGGGCGTTCCGCAGCAATGCGCTCGAAGACCGGCCTGTAGCTCTCGCAGGTTCTGCACCACGCCGCGCAAAGGCACGCAATATCCCAGGTCATCAACTCAATCCGACTACTGGTTGGGGCCAGGCACCCCAGGACGCTTCACTCGGCATCAGCCTATGTAGGGGTTCGCTTCTTGCGGGCCAAACGCATCGCATCACCTCGCATGCCAAGATGCACGCGAAGCTCCGCCGCTGCCGTGCGCGCTACCGGAATACTCGGCCCGCCATTGGACAACTGGAGCACAAGGCGGCCCCCTTCGCGGACCAGTGCTTTGATCGCAGAAAGATTGACGATGTGACTGCGGTGCACCCGAACAAACTGTTCCGGATCCAGGCGCGCTTCGAGATCTCCGATGCTGAGGTTGCAGAAACGATTGTCGTCAGCGGTAATGACGCGCGTGTAGTGCCCGTCCGAGTGCAGGTGCAGAAGATCCTCGGAGTCGACCAGAACCAGCCTCTGTCCCGACATCGTCGGGATCTTCTTCAGTCGTCTGGTTTGATTGTTCTTGGCCGACTTCGGAGGCTCGCTGCTCACCAGATCGGTGATGTCGTAGAAGGCCAGCGTGTACCCAGCGGGGCGCCGCTGGCCGTCGGAAAGGCGCGACACCTTGATCAGCAGCACCCGCTCCGGGATGTTGATGATCATGGTCATCGGAGGAGGATTGGAGACTGGGCAAACAGCTGCCTGGTCCAGCATGAACGCGACCTTCGGCTGCGAGCGCTCGGGATGAAAGGCAAGAACCCGCTTGTCAAATGGCTGCTTGTCCTCCAACGGCAGCGTTCGGCGAGCGAGGTCGTTCATCGAGACCACGCGCCGCTCCTCGTCCAACTGGACAATTCCTAGATCGAACCTCTCGAGGAGGTAGAGCGGTGAATGAACCACACCAGTAGCCCTCGCGGCAATCTCGCCGGCTTGCGTCAAATTATGGGCTGTGCAAGGCAGGTATGGGCGACAGACACAGGTCTGCAGCATCTGCGCCAGGTTTCGTCACTCTCACAGTTGTGCCGACCGACCTGCTGCGGAGGCTCAGAACCGCTTGCCAACACCAAGCCCGAACAGCACCGGGTCTACCCGCAACTTCCCAACGGAGTTCCCATTGGAGTAGACGGTAGTTCCGATCTGAACCTTCTTGACGTCCGCGTTGAGGAGCCATCCGCCCCCGATCGGGACGTCCACACCAAGTTGAACAGCGAGCCCGAAGCTGTTGTGTTTGACACCCAGGTTCAGCGCCGCAACGTTGGAGTCGAACTTCACCGAAGACAGGTTCGTGTAGTTGATACCGGCTCCGACGTAGGGCCTGAAGTTGCCCAGCCCCGTGAAGTGGTACTGCATCGTCAGCGTCGGCGGAAGGTGCTTGAACGTGCCGATGTCGGCACCGACGACGCTCGAATGAATGGTCTGCTTCTGCGGATAGGTCAGGATCAACTCAGCCGCGAGGTTTGGCGAGAAGAAGTACGAAATGTCAACTTCAGGCAGAACCTTGTTGTTGATCGTCAGGCCAAAACCTGTGTCGTCTTTGTTCGCTGAGTCGAGGTGGACGACTCTGGCGCGAACGAGCCAGTTGCCGGCGTCCTGGGCGTGCGCATCCGAGGCTCCACCCGTTGCCCCAAGAACTACGCAAGCAACCCCGGCAAGAAGACGTCGATCTCCAGTGTTCATTCATTGGCCCTCAAGTTGGACAAGAGTAGTTGGTATGGGGCAGAGCGACGCACGGCCTCGCACCTGCCTTGGGGCAAGTCTCGCGAAGAATTCGAGCGCACTCAAGCACCCTATCCAGCCGACCACAAGCGAACGAAGTGCTCCATGCCTCGCACGAGTTGCAGTTCACCTGAATGAACGGCTACGTAAGCGACATCAGCGTGGCGCGTGATCCAAGGGAAACCGATGCCCTAGGAAACCCTGACGCGCACGGCTCCGGCCCGTCGTGTCAGACAAGCGGAGCCGACGCTTGGCCTCATGAACTTCGCGCTGCATCAATGCGTGGGCGGCGCGGCTCGCCGCGCCCGCGAGAGCCTGCCAGGCACAAGGCACCCTCAACTGGCCTCGTGAGTCTCCATGGGTCGACAAGCCATGGCCTGAGCGACGAAGTTGCGTAGCGCGGGCGCCCCGTGTTTCTGCCGGTGCACTACGAGGTAGCACTGGCGCCTCATCTCAGGCAAGGTCGTGGCCAAGCACACGAGACGCCCAGTGCGTATCAGATCGTCGACGACCCAAGACGACAGGCAAGCTAGTCCAAGGCCCGCCCCCGCCGCGTGTTTGATGGCCTCTGAACTCCCAAGCTCGATGCTTCGCTGATACGACCGCAGACTAGGGAGCCTGGTCGGTAGCTTCGCGAGTACGCGCTGTCGTCAGGGGCCGACCGCGCCGAGTTGGCGCGGATCTCGTCGGAGGTGTACCAACAGTTGGACGGCACGGCAACGGGGAAATAGCGTGCGCATGGAATGAAGTCCTTCTGGCGCCGCTCTTTAGCTCGGTACCCCCGAGACCGCGCCACTATCGGGCGCGCTCTGGCCCGATTCTCGACCTCGCCCCAAGGAACCCCATGACCCAGGATCGACGCGACTTCCTGACGCACACCCTCGCCGCTGCCGCCGCGGCCGTACTGCCTGCCGCAATGGCGCAAGGCAACCCTGGACCCGACGGCCCCGACCCGCGCGACCGAGTCTTCATCACCAACGAAGACTCGAACACTCTGGTCGTCATCGACCCACGCCGCAACGCGGTGGAGACCACGATCAACCTGACGAGCTTCGACGAGGATCCGCGACCGCCGTTCCGCTACGTCACGGCCGGCGTGGCCCCCACGCACGCTGCGATGATCCACAAGCCGCTGTACCACGGCTGCATCGACGCACACGGCGCCGTGCCGTCGCCCGACGGCACATTGCTGGCCACCAGCGGCCGCGGCTCCAGCAACATCTACCTCATCGATGCGGTTGACAAACGAGTGATCGGCAACACGCCGAATCCCGCAGCCAGTGAGACGACGAGCGCCGAACGGCTCTCGAGTGGCATCCTGCTCGGCCGCGAACCGCACGAGCCCACGTTCACGCGCAACGGCAAGGAATTGTGGGTCACGCTGCGGGGTGAGGCCCGAATCGCAATCCTCGACGTGGCGCAGGCGCTTCGCCACCTTCGCGGCGCTGACCTATCACCGGTACGGCAATACCTGCCCACACTGAACGGCCCTGCTCAGGTCTGGTTCAACCGTGAAGGCACGCTGGCCTTCGTGGCGAGCCAGAAGGTCGCCCGTGTTGACGTATTTCGCGTCAACGCAGGCCCGGACGGCCATTCGCGGCCCGAGCGGCTGACGACGCTGGATGTCTCCGCGCAGGACAAACCCGGCTTCACGCCCTTCATGAAGACCACCGCCGACGGCGACGAGGTCTGGTTTTCGCACAAACTGGCCGACGCCGTGTCGTGCCGCTCGACTCGGGGTACCTTCGATTTGCACGACAGCGTAGCGCTCGGCATGGGGGCGCGACCCAATCACGTGGAGTTCGTCGCCAATGCCCGGGGCAGCGTCACCTACGCAAGTCTGGCTCGCGTCGACGACAGCGGCCCGGGCGGAATAGCCTCCAGTCAGATCGCGATCATCGACCGCGGTGCCACGCGCGGCCAACGGCGCATGATCGGCAGCTTCTTCAGCCATGGCCGGGAGGCGCACGGGCTGTGGACCAATCCCGAGAACACATTACTGTATGTGGCCCACGAGCAGGACGAACTGCCGGGCACTCCCAATGCCGGGCAGACCGTGTGCAGCGCGTTCGACGTGAGCGACCCACTCCGGCCAGGATTCATCGCGCAGATCCCACTCGGCAATCTGAACCTGCCGTCCGGCGCGTTGCGCAACAAGAAGAGCATCAACCTCGTCTATGTACGGCCCGGAACGAAGGGGCAAACCGCATGAAGACTGCCAGACCGTGGCACCTTGCACTGCTGCTCACGGCTTTGGGCACCGCCGCAGTGGTGGCCGGCAATGTCGTCTGGGCAGCGGGCGGCGTGCATCACCACGCTCACGAAGCATCACGGCCCGGCACGCCATCCGCCTTTCAGGGTGAAATGGACACGAGCATGGTCGCGATGATGGAAGCCATGCACGCCCCGGGCTACAGCGGCGACCCCGACGTTGATTTCCTTGCGATGATGGTCCCCCACCACCAGGGCGCCGTCGACATGGCGCGCCTGGTGCTTCAGCATGGTCGCGACCCTGTAACGCGCCAACTGGCGGAGGAAATCATCGCCGGGCAGACCGTCGAGATCGATAGCATGCAGCGGCGCCTGGCGCTGCTGCGCAAGGACGTGTGTGCGGGTGCTCCGGAATTTCCTTCGCTCGGAGGCACCCGTGGGCCGTGACGACGCGGGAAAACACCGAGCCTGTTGCCCACGCGCGGCCGGAATGGCGCAGCGACGCCAACGCTCTTAGACACACGATGTTCTCCTCTGCCGAATCACGCTACAACTCTTGGGTGCGAGAGCACTACCGCTTCCTGCTGCGCAGCGCTTGGGCACTGACCGGCTCGCGGGCGATTGCCGAGGACGTGGTGCAGGATTGCTTCGCCGCGGCCTGGCGCTTCAGGGATCAACTCAAGCAAGCGGAATCGGCGCGCGCTTGGCTGTTCCAGATCATGCGGCGCAACGCATATCGCTACCTGGCGCCGGGTCCTGTGTCGATCGACGGCGACGAACTGCCCGAGCAGGCCGCCCCCGATGCTGGCTTGGACGAGAAGCTTGATGTGGTCAAGGCGCTCGCACGTATTGCGCCAATCCATCGCGAGGTGCTGGTGCTGTACTACTTTGACGACATGCCCACGGCGCAAATGGCCGAGGCACTCGAGGTCGCGCCCGGCACGGTGCTGTCGCGCTTGGCTCGCGCGCGCGACGCACTAAAGGCCGTGATGACTGAACCCAGTGCAGCCGGGCCGACCTCTCGCTCGGAAGGGGCCGCGGCCCACCTTCGAAAGGTGTGACATGAAAACCGAAACACCCCTGCCCTCGATGCCCGCCGACAGCGACTTCGACCTGCGCGTACGCGCCGAGATGGCGCTGGCTTTCGAGCCGAGTGATCCGCCACCCCACCTGCTTCGCAAGTCCTCGCCATGGCTGGCGCGGCGCGGTGTCCAGCGCGTCGTCGCCGGCCTGGTACTGGCCGCCACCGGCAGCGGCACGGTATTGGCAATGCGCCCGCCCTCGCTGGTGCGAGACGCGATCGAGCACGAGTCCCACGAGCGCACGCTGCGCGGCAACGCCATGGATCCACAGCAGATGCTTGCTCGGCTTGGTCTCGGCCAAACCAAGGTAGTGCCCGGATTCCCGCAGTTGATGCGCGTCTGCGATATCGAAGGACATGTCGCCTACCACCTGACCACCTACTTCGAGAAGGGCGGCATGGTCACGGTCTTTGCGTTCGACCAGCCCGTCGCACTGAAGGAAGACGGCGGTTGGTGGAACGGCGTGCACTGGCGCGTCATCCGTTCGCGCGAAGGCAAGCCGCTGCTGCTCGTTTCGTCAAAGCAGAAGGGGCTGAGCGTGGCCCAGTTCAGCTTGCAGGGAACGGCACCTCCGGCGCCTGGGTGAGGAACCACTCAGATCCTCACCGAACACACGACAACGATTCCAAACCAGGAGACATTCGATGAGAGAAGAGCCAATCGTCCTACGCCGCCGTCACATGCTGGCAGGCAGTGGTGCCGCCCTCGCCGCCGCGGGTCTGGCCAGTTGGAGTCGAGGCGCAGGCGCAGCGGGCGATACCCCAGCGCCGGTGCCAACGGGCGCCGCACCGAAGCCGCTGCCGGCCTATGTCAGCTGGAAGGATCCGGGCAGCCTCATCGTCCACAGCGGAACCACAATCGAAACCAAGCGCAGTGTGTTCGGCACCAGCGTTGTCACGCCCGCAGAACAACTCTACATTCGCAACAACCTTCCGGCGCCGGACGCGTCGATCCTCTCCGACCGCGATGCGTGGGAAGTGGCGATCGAGGGCGTGAAGAGCCCGCGCAAGCTTGCCTTGCGGGACCTCAAGCGCATGGGCATCGAGACCACGGCGATGGTGCTGCAGTGCTCTGGCAACGGCCGTGGGTACTTCCCAAGCAAGCCGAGCGGTACACCTTGGCAAGTCGGCGCGGCAGGATGTGTGATGTGGAGCGGTGTGCCGGTGCGTTGGGTCGTCGAGGCGCTTGGCGGCGTGCTCGGCGGCATGTCCTACATGACTGGGACCGGGGGCGAAAAATTGCCTGAGGGCCTGGATCCGAAGAGCGTGATCGTCGAGCGATCCGTGCCGGCGGCTGCGATGGCCGATGCGCTGTTGGCCTGGGAGATGAACGGCGTGCCGATCTCCCTTGCGCACGGTGGGCCGCTGCGCCTGATCGTGCCGGGCTACACCGGGGTGAACAACATCAAGTACGTCAAGCGCCTGGCGTTCACGGCGCAGGAGACCGACGCGCGCATCATGTCGCACGGCTACCGGCTGTCTCCTCCAGGTGCAAAGGGTGATCCAACGCAGCCATCGGTGCAGGAGATGAGCGTCAAGTCCTGGATCAATGGTCCTGGCACCGACGGCAAGCCCGTGGCGGCCGGCGACACGCAGATTCATGGCGTAGCCTTCGGGGGGCTCAATGCAATTGCAAAGGTCGAGGTATCGCTCGATGGCGGCAAGACGTGGGCGCAGGCGCGTCTCGTTGGCCCGGACCTCGGGCGCTACGCGTGGCGCCAGTTTGTACTGGCAGCTCGCTTGCCGGCAGGCACCTACACCTTGGCCAGCCGCGCAATCGACACGGCCGGCAACGTACAGCCGGAGCAGAGAAGCGAAAACGCTGGCGGCTACAACAACACCAGTTGGGCAGACCACGCCGTGAAAGTGAGCGTGGCATGAGCGGCAAATTTTGCCTCTTGTCGCCGCATGGTGCGTGCTGCATCTTGGCCACCGTACTTGCCGGTGCGCCGGCGCTGGCCGCAGACGTCTCGGCTCAACTCAAGATCGGAAAGGCGCTGTTCACCAAGGATGCAGTGCCGGCCTGTGCCGTCTGCCACACCCTGAAAGACGCAGGGGCCGCCGGAGCGGTCGGTCCGGTGCTCGACGAGCTGAGACCCGACGCCAGCCGCGTCGCGGCTGCGCTGCGCAATGGCCTCGGACAGATGCCATCCTACAAGGGGAAACTCGACGATAGCCAGATCGCTGCGTTAGCAGCCTATGTCGCAAGCGCCACCGGAGCAGGTAACTAGACCCTGTACTGGTCGGCCGCGCTGAACTCACTTCAGGTCCTTGGACGACCACACCATACCCTTGACCAAGCCTGACCTCCGGTTGCCGTCGTCGCTGCGGCCGACCTGCGCGCCTTCGATCCAAAAAAGGGGGTCGTCTGTGCGCACGAACTCCAGGAGCCTTCCTTCTTCAGGGCGAAGCCGTGAAGGTAGACGGCGCGGCTTGGTCGCTCGGTCATGGTGCCTGCATCGTGGTTCAGCGCTCGGCGAAGCCCTGGGCAGTGGCTTTGACCTGCCGGAGCTTGCCCTCGCGCAGAGCTGTCAATGGTGTCAGCCCGCCCAGCGAGCCCTTGCCTCGGACGAAGAACTGCCACCTCGTGAATCCGTCGAGGTCCTTGAGCAACATGCTCACGGCGGCGAGTTGCCGGCGTTCAAAGGCCAAATTGGAAAAGAAGCTCGGTACACCTTCAGCCCGCTCTTCATCACGAAGAACGAGGTGCCGTCAGCCACTGCTTCGGCGATCGACTCTGCGGAGCAGTTCAAGCGCTTCAGACACTACGCCTCGCCGACGAGTTGATCGGAACTTGTCGTGTCGCCGGTGATGTGCTGGCCTGTCATGCGGGAGATCATGCCGCAACGAATCGTTTCCGTCACTTCGTCGTAGGCGCCCTCCAAAGCAGGGCCGCCGCCACGCACTGCCGCCCCCCCATCGTCACGGCGGCCATGTCGTGCGGCCGCCCAAGTTGCAAGTGGAGGAACCGGGTCGGAACCGGTGGCGGGTCTGGATCGGGATCGCTGGCGCTTTTGGTCCGGAATGCGCATTTGGTGGCCTGACGGCCGTGGCCTTGGTCGATCCAAGTCGGTCGGTTTCTTGACAGGCCTATTTCGCAGAGGCCAATGGCGCGTCGATTGGCCATGCCACCCGACAGGCGCACTGGAGACTTGCACGAATCTCGTCCACCATCAGGCGAAATCAACGGACTGCGTGCTCACGCGGTCCTTTTTCACGCTTGCTCTGAAAGCTTGGAATGAGTTGCACGGGACTTCGCTCTTGAGCTCTAACCACAGCCTGCCTCGCGCCGCACTTTGTGAAGGATATCCAGCTACGAAGGTCAGGGCAGTCTCAAAGCATGAGAGGCGTGGGATGTTCAACTTGCAACGATTTGGACAATCACTTTCGCAAATTCAAGGAATCAAACGACTATCGAAATGCGTCATTCCCCTGATCAGGCGTGTACGCCACCTACTCACACCGTAACGACCGACAAGGACGTTTGCTACGCATCATCAATTCGCAGACCATCCCCCCACCACACGGGTGATCGCGCGCATGGACTACGCCAGCGAGTTGGTTGCTAACTGCGCATCGAACCGGTTCGTCAACAAAAAATCGAAATACTCCGAGGGAGAGTCAATGAGTACCAACAAAGCTTTGGCCGCCGAGATTGGCAGTGGGCGGTCGCATTCGTTCGTCGCCCTCGGGGTGATGTTCAGCGCGGTTCTGGCGCTTTCCGGTTGTGGCGGCGGCGGCGCCGGCACGCCAGCACCCACCGGGTCGGCACCCGTACCCGCACCCGCGCCGGTAGGTGCCCCCGCACCCGCACCCGCACCCGCACCCGCACCCGCACCCGCACCCGCACCCGCACCCGCACCTGCACCTGCACCTGCACCTGCACCCGCACCCGCACCCGCACCCGCACCCGCACCTGCACCTGCACCTGCACCTGCACCTGCACCTGCACCTGCGCCAAACGTGCCGACCCCGCCCCAGACGACGCCGACCACCACCGGTTTCTCGAGCGTTGCAATTCCTGTCACTCAAGGCGCCGCCATTGCCGCGCCGGCAGGCTTGGGGGCTACCGACTATGTGCCGCTCTTCGTCAGCGGCACCAAGGTCGTCGAGCAAGTCCAGTACACGGAGCCCGACGGCACGCTCGTTACCTACTCAGGCTTCCGCCCCACGGCGCGCCACGGGCGCGAGGGGGGCGAGGACTGGAAAGACCCGATCGACAGGGGACCGGGCGACTACTTTGCGTTTCCCTCGTTCTATTTCCAGAATCGCACTTGGGGCCTGGTCATTCGCGATGAGGTTCCGGCCGGTCGCCAGAAGATCACCGCGTACCTCAAGCCCAATATGGGCACCTTGATCGACGCCAGCTTCAATGCCTTCCGCCGCGTTGACCCTGGCGTCATCGAGTACGGTTGGAAGAATAACGGTGGCTACGACAAGAATCGTTGCACCCCGACTGAAAACATCGCGGAGATGTGCAAGTCCAATCCGATTACGGACTATTGGCGCTTCAGCGACGACAGGGAGTACCTGGGGACTACGTCGCGGCCGGACAACAAACTCAGGATTGGCGACAAGATCGAGATGACGGCCGGCGTGTTCCTTGATCATGATCCCGCCAATCTCGTGGCGTTGATCGACGGAGGCGGCGCCCGCGACTACTCGCTTGAGCAGTTGTATGTTGTCGGCAAGGGCATGGTGCCGTGGTACGGCGCCGCACCAAGGCTCGACACCACTCCGCTGCCAGATGATGCACTGCTGGGTGGCCAGACCACCGTGCCGTACAACTACTCCGAAGAGCCGCATCGAGTGTTTCAGCAGTCAGCTGGCAACATCGGCATCGCCAACATGCAACGGTTCGTCGAAGGGCGACGCTTGTTCCACACGTCCTTCGTCGATGGCGTGCACTCGGAACACGTCGGAGTGAATCCGGTGTTCACCGCACACGCTAACCAGATTGGAGCACGCTTCAACGAAGTGCGTTGCCTGGGCTGCCACACACTGAACGGTCGCAGCCCGGCGGCCGAAGTCGGCACGCCGCTGAACAAGTTCGCGGTGATGACTGCGGCAGCGAGCACAAACGCCGGCATCACGCCCGACCCGACCTACGGCACCAACGTTCAGCAACGGGCGAGCGCGACTGGCGGGACGGACTTGTCAGTCACGATCCAGTCCTTCGTGAATTCCGTACGCACATTGTTTGGTGGCGAGACCGTCAATCTGCAGAAGCCGGTCCTTGCATTCAAGGGCCCGACTCCCGCGCAGGTCTCGTTGCGTCAGGCGCCGCAGGTCATCGGCATGGGTCTGCTCGAAGCGATCGACGAAAAGACGATTCTTGCGCTGGCCGACTCCACTGACAGCGATGGCGACGGTGTGCGCGGCGTGCCCAACTGGTCGATCAATCCTGAAACGGGTCAGCGCCAACTCGGCCGCTTCGGCTGGAAGGCCGGCAAGGCCACAGTGCGTCATCAGAGTTCGATCGCGTTTTTACAGGACCTGGGTGTCACCACGCCGGCCTACAGATCTGCTGTCTGCCAACAACGCGGCGGTGCTTCGTCCGAATGCAAGAGCAGCACAGCCACGCCTTCACTGTCGGACTTCGAGATAGACCGGATTTCGTCGTACCTGCAGCTCTTGGGCGTGCCGGCGCAGAGCAAGTACGCTAGCGGCTACACGGACGGCGCGATCACGCCACCCGAGCGTGAAGTGACGGCCGCGACGATCAACGCGATCAGCCGCGGCAGTCAGTTGTTTGCACAGTCCGCCTGCACCGCATGCCATGTGGCCGAACTCAAGACCGGTGCCAACCATCCCTTCTACGAACTACGCAATCAGACCATTCGCCCGTACTCCGACTTATTGCTGCACGACATGGGGGCAGAACTCGCGGACACGTTGACCGAAGGTCAAGCCAGCCCAAGCATGTGGCGCACGCAGCCGCTGTGGGGCTTGGGCTCGTTGAAGTATGTTCAGAAAGGCACCGGCGCAAGCGACCCGAGAGCTGTGCGCTATCTGCACGACGGACGTGCTCGCACCTTGGTGGAAGCCATTGGCTGGCACGGGGGTGAAGCCTCCGGCAGCAGAGCCAAATTTGAAGCCCTGTCCAAGGCCGACCGCGATGCGGTGCTTGTGTTCCTGGAGTCTCTATGACCCAGCGCAGCAACCCCGTTCGTTCGGCAGGCACTGACGTGTTGGTATTGGAGCCCGGCAACTTGCGTCGCAGGCAGATGTTGATCTCTACGGCCGCCGCGACCCTCGCAGCTTGCGGTGGCGGCGGCAGTTCGGAGCCTGCGGCACCTGCACCTGCACCTGCACCTGCACCTGCACCTGCACCTGCACCTGCACCCGCATCGAAGAGTGCAAAGCGCGGCGTCGCCTACGCGCTGGAAACTGCCAATGACTACGCGGCAATGGCTCCTGGCTTGAGCTGGTGGTATGACTGGAGTAGTGCGCCGAAGGGCGGCACGCCCACGGAGTTGCGCGCACGCCATGGCATGGACTACATCCCGATGGTGTGGAGCCAGGTTTTCGACGACGCGCAGATCACCCAGATGTTGCGCGCCAATCCGCAGATTCACTACTTGCTGGCGCTCAATGAACCGAACCTGAATGGCCAAGCCACTCGCACGCCTCAGCAGGCAGCCGACCTGTGGCCGCGCATCGAGACGATTGCTCAAGCCACTGGCGTGAGGATCGTTGGGCCGCAGATTACCTGGGGCAATCTGCCCGGATATGAAGACCCGGCGGTGTGGATGGATGCGTTCTACGCAGCCTACCGCGCTGCCAACGGTGGTCGTGACCCGCGGATCGACTACCTGGGCTTTCACTGGTACGACTACGGGCTTGCGGGGCAACTCGACCGCTTGGCCAAGTACGGCAAGGCGTTCTGGGTTACCGAGATGGCGAACTGGCACGTCGGCGACGGAGCCGCGGCGATCGATTCGGTCGACAAGCAGAAGGCGCAAATGACCGAGATGGTGGCACTTTGCGAGTCGCGCGCCGACGTGTTCCGCTACGCTTGGTTCACAGGTCGGGGCGGAGCCGATTTGAACAGTCGATTCACCACCTTGCTGGGAGCCGACGGCGAGTTGACGGCGTTGGGCCATCACTACCTGAGCCTGCCTGCTTCGACAGCAGTGCTGCTTGGCTGCAGCGACACGATCTCGGGCAATCACGGCCACGTGCTGACCGTTCCCCAAGCCGATCTCGATTCAGCTGTGGACAAGGTCTACGACATCCGGGGTTCGGCGGGCCACACGCATACCGTGACGCTGGCCGTTACCCAGTTGCGCCAACTCAAGGCGGGCACGGCGGCAATGGTGACTTCGAGTGACTCAGGGCACACGCACGATGTTCGCGTGTATTGTGCATAGTGACTAGAAGCGTCCTGCGGGTCGCCCGCGTGGTGAGCGCCCCGCAGGCGCGGTCTTGGTACTGCGCATTGCCGCGAATTGAACAGTACGTGGCCCCGGGCTCACGAGAATTCGAGCCACGCATGGTCATCAACCGCTTGCACAACCGGCTGTCACTGCAGAGAATCTGCCGGCTTCTGTGTTCGTGGGCGAGGCAAACGCCCGGGATCCGTGATGGCTTGCGCGGCATGGTGCTGCTACGTCTCGCGCCCGAGCTATCTCGGTTCGGATGACCCGACCAACTTGTTCCTTTGTCTTGGGCGGAAGACCGCCCACCTAACCAGTATCGGAGATCCAATGTCAATGGCAGCAAAGGTTGTGATAGCGGCGATTGGTGTCCTGCATGTCTACATTCTCGTACTTGAGATGTTCTTGTGGGACAGGCCGGCCGGCATGAAAGCATTCGGACAGTCGCACATTCAGGCGGCAGCGACAAAGGTCATGGCGGCCAACCAAGGTCTCTACAACGGCTTCCTCGCTGTGGGATTGTTCTGGGGCCTCCTTCTCGGTGATGATGGCAGGCACGTGCAAGTCTTCTTCCTTGCGTGCGTCCTTGTCGCCGGGCTGTTTGGCGCTATCACTGTTGGCCGCAAGCCGCTGTTGATCCAAGCGCTGCCGGCGACGGTCGGGCTGACGCTACTTTGGCTCGCCAAGATGCAGTAGCGAACCGCTGGATGTCGTCCTGGCTGCACTCGCTTCACCTCTGAGCGACCAGAACCAGCTTTCACGTCCGGGCGACCGCCGAAGCAGCACGTCGGCCTGTCGCCGCATCGGGGCGGGAAGCGCGTACACAGTCGCACCCCTGCTCTCTGCCGGCTACTCGCGCCTCTTCATCAGCATGCCGCGCCGATAGGTCTCAACAACGATCATTCTCGGACCATCAGGGGCAACTATTCGATAGGCGCGCGTTGCCGCGTCGTCGGGCAAGCCGACCGCAGTCCAAATGGGTGCAGCGAGACTGGCTGCCTCGGCAATAGGCTCACGCCGCGTCCACAGGGATGTCAACAGGTGACCGATGGGCCGGAGGCCGGCCAACAAGTCGGCCTTGAGCCCGGCGTCTAGTCCATCCAGTGCCACATAGGACACGCTGTCCAGCATGACCTCGCCGCGCGCAAAGAGGAAGCTCACGCGTTCAATGAAGCGGTCGCCGCGCAGTAGTTGTCGAACCAAGTCAGGCACGCTGCCAGTCATCTGCTGGCGCACTACCTGCACCCCAACAGGACCTTGAGCGACCGCCTCACACAACCGGGTCGCTGACCCGTCTTGGGCAAGCAGGATGTCAAGAATGCGCGCTTGACAAGTAGTCGGGGCGTTTGCGAAAGGCCTGCGCGACACCGAAGTGGTTGGTTGTGGGTTCATCGTGATGAGGAGCGAATTGCGAGATGGTCGTCAAAGTGAAATCCACGCCCAACTCCGAGCACTAGATATGGACCCGACAGCGCTCGCCTAGCCGGCAGTGTGGTTGCTTGTGCGACCTTGGGAGCGAGGCCGCAACGACGTCGCGAGATAGCGCCGCACCCCTCCGCTCAGGTCGTCATCGGCGGGACAGCAAAACCATGCGGCGCACGTCAGTCTCCCGGCGATCGACGAAACCGGGGCTTTGTGCCTCACAGCAAGCGCAACGGCGCGAAGTGCAGCGAGGCGTTGTTGCCGTATTCTTTGTTCTCATTTCAGAAGGTGTTTCAATGATCTCATCGCTTCAGAGTTTCGACGACAAAACGATTCACGACATCGAGGTCCATCGCAAGCAAACCGGATCCTCCATAGTCCAGTTGCTCGGCGCATATTCCAGAACTTGGAGCCGAAACCTTTCTACAGAGGAGCGCCGCGCGATCATCGCCACGATCTGGGAGCCCGACGGCACCTACACTGATCCGACCGCGTCTTCGCTCTCGCCTTCAAAACTTACGGACCACATCGAGCGAATGGTCGAACTACTTGGCGAGGCCGAACTGCGCTTGGCTGGGCAGCCAGTCTTCTACGGCAACATCGTGGCGTTCTCTTGGGAGTATGCGGATGGAAATGGCAAGCGACTCGGCCTCTTCACCACCTTTGGAACCGACTTCGTCGAACTCTCAGATCGCGGCAAGCTTCGCTCCATTGTCGGCCTCTTTGGCACTCGATTGGACGTGCCCGCCTGAGCGGGGTCGCTGCAGAATCGGCTGCAAGATGCGCCATCCTCTTGGTCACCAGCGACGCGCTTCTCTGCGGCGCAGAGTCGCGCGTTTGGGTTGACCCGCTCGAGCAACGTGCACACCTTGTCGCGCACGTATTGGCAATTCGGCCCAGCCAAGCCTTCTCGGCCATCTGTTGGGTTTCGTGTCCGGAGTCCAAGACTGACGATGGCAGTGCTCAAGTCAATCGAGCCAACGCGGAGTCCGAAACGACTCGACGAGGAAGTCGATCAGAAGTCGGACTTTCGGAGACACGTGCTTTCGGGTTGGGTAAACCGCGCTGATGTCGAGTTCGATCGAGCGGTACTCAGGCATTAGTTCAACCAGCGTGCCTGAGCGCAGGTCCGCGCCCACCATGAAGCTCGGCTGAAGAACGATGCCCCGATGTTGGAGAGCGCCGGCGCGGCACGTCTCGCCGTTGTTGCTTCGGATGCTCGGCCGCGTCCTTACGGTCACCTTTCCAGAAGGGCCATCGAACTGCCACTCGTCGCGCGTTGCCCAGTAGCTGTAGGCGAGCACTGAGTGGTCGGCAAGTTCGGAAGGGCGTCGCGGCACGCCGGCGCGCTTCAGGTATTGCGGTGAGGCGCACATCACCATCCTTGTGGTCGCCAGTTTTCGCGTGATCAGGCTGGAGTTCGGCAACCTCGCGATGCGAATGGCGAGGTCGTAGCCTTCCTCTACCAGATCGACAACGCGGTCGCTCAGAGTGACGTCGAGAGTGACTTTGGGGTGGCGTGTCATGAAGTCGCCCCACAAATCGGCAAGATGCAAAATGCCGAAAGACAACGGCGCGTTGATTCGCACGAGACCCGCCGCAGTGCCTGTTCTCGAAGTGACTTCGGCCTCCGCCTCGTCGACGGCCGCCAAGAGATCCTTGCAGCGTGCATGGAACACCTCTCCCTCTTCGGTGAGCGAGAGCTTTCGGGTCGTACGGTGCATTAGGCGCAAACCCAGCCGCGCTTCCAGTTCGGCCACCAGGCGTGAGATGACCGGCGTGGACGAGGCGAGCGCGTCAGCAGCCTTGACGAAGCTCCCCGCATCGACGACAGCAGCAAAGGCCCGCATTTCTTGAAACTTGTCCAATTCTTTCAGTCCTCAGAACAGTTCATCTCGGGGCCGCGTGTTTATCTCTGCCGCCTTCCCGCCTAAATTCCCTCTCGCGCCCTGCCAGCCAGGGCCCGGACCCTCCGTCATTCCCATTCCACGTACAGGAACTCACATGAACATTCTCGTCATCGGCAGCGGCAACATGGGCTCAGCCTTCGTCAAGCAACTTCACCGCGCCGGCCACAAAGTGAGCGTCACGGCGGCAGACTCGGCCCAGGCCGCAAGCGTCGCAGCCCAATACCCCGGCACGCGTGCGGTCCCTGCCGAAGGCGCCGCCGCCTCCGCCGAGATCGTCATCCTTGCCACCGCATACTCCGATGCTGTCGCCGCCCTCTGCTCGGTGGGATCGTTGGCCGGAAAGTATGTCATCGACATCACGAATCCCCTGACGGCAGACTACATGGGCCTGACCATTGGCCACAGCACCTCGGCGTCCGAAGAAATCGCCAAGGAGGTTCCCCAGGCGACGGTCGTGAAGGCGTTCAACACAGTCTTCGCGCAAGTGCTGGCCGAAGGCGCAGACTTCGGGAACGGGCGCAAGGTCAGCGTCTTCTTGGCCAGCGACAGCGCGCCAGGCAAAGCAGCAGTGAAGACCTTGGCCGAAGGGATGGGGTTCGTGACCGTCGATGCAGGTGGCCTGAAGAACGCACGCTACCTCGAACCGCTGGCCGGCCTGAACATCTACCTGGGCTACGGCGCCGGCTTGGGAACAGCTATCGCCCCGACGTGGTTGCACAGGGCATGAGCGTTGGGCTTGCAGGGGGACTTTCATTCAAGGACGGTCTTGTACTGGGCGTCTACCTGCTGGCCTTGTCCTGTGCGGCATACCAAGCCTTCGGGCAAGGGTACTGAAGAGAACTGGCCCTCAGACGCAGCCGCCTGTCGGCCACCGATGCCTTCTTCATCCCACAACTATCAACTCTAGGAGACCTCAACGTGAACAACCAACGTTCGGACATCGCCGCGCTCATCTTGCGCATCACCCTGGGCACCGCCCTCATCGCACATGGCTTGCTCAAGTTCCTCGTCTTCACGCTGCCTGGCGCGGCAGCCTTCTTCACATCGGTCGGCTTTCCTGGCTGGGCTGCCTACGTGGTCGCGCCGCTTGAGGTGGTGACCGGCGTTGCGGTTCTGGTCGGCTTCAACGTAACCATCGCTGCATTGATTGCGTTGCCCGTGTTGCTTGGAGCCTTGGTGGTTCACTCGGGCAACGGCTGGCTGTTCATCAACCCGAACGGTGGCTGGGAATACCCGGCTGTTCTGGCCTTGCTCGCGGTTGGCGTTGCCCTCTTGGGTGATGGTGCCTACAGCCTGCGCCGCACCACGAAGCCTTAGCCCAGAGTCACCGAGCGGGTGGATCGGCATACCGCAGTAGAGGGTCAGCTTTCGGCAGTGAAGCCGGAGGCCCTTACTACCGGGCCCCAACGCAAGGTCTCCGCCCGGATTCGCTTGGCGAACTCGGCCTGCGGAAGGGTGTAGGGGTCGAAGCCTGCCTTTTCTAGCGGTTCGGCGAACGCTTGGTGTTGCACCGCGGCCAGCGTGTTCGCGTGCAGGCTGTCGATAACGGCCTGCGGCGTGGTGGCTGGCACGAAGAGACCGTACCAGTCGACGCCGGTGACCTCGCCAAACCCCTGTTCGGCAAAGGTCGGGACCTCGGGTAGAAAGCGCGAACGTCTCTCGCTGGTGACAGCAAGCGCACGCAGCTTTCCAGTGGCGATATGCTGCGTCACGTCACCCATGACCGCCATGGAGCTTGGCAGGTTGCCGCCGATGAGATCCAGCACCACGGCGGCCATGCCGCGGTAGGCGACATGGGTCAACTGGATGCCGGCCTTCTGCTGAAACACCAATCCCTGGAAGTGCATGATGGAACCTGCGGCCGGCGTGCCGTAAGCACCCTTTCCCGGGTTGGCTTTGGCCCAATCGACGAACTGCGCCAGCGTGCGCACCTGCTCCGGCACCGCGGAACTGATCACGAAGACTTGCGCGTTCGAACACACCGGCGTTACCGCAACCAGGTCCTTCTGAGGGTCATATGCCAGCTTGCTGTACACGTGCGGAAAGATCACGATCGGCGACGATGGCGACAGCACCATGGCCCCGCCGTTCGGGGTCGCGCTCTTCAGCGCTTCATTGGCGATGCGGCCACCGGCGCCGACTTTCGATTCGACGATCACCGTCTCGCCATAGCTCCCCTTGAACCTGTCCGCCAGACGCCGTGCGATCACGTCCAGCGTGCCCCCGGCGGCGAATCCGACGTAGACCCTGCTCAGGCTGGGCTGCGCCCACGCGGGCACTGACGCAAGGGCCACAGCGGATGCCGCGGAATGAACAAATGAGCGGCGTGAGCAGAGCATGTCTGTTGTCCTTCCAGTGGTATCAGCGAGACGAGATCGGGGACCCCAACTGTTGCCAGGCCACGCGTCGAAGCAGGCAGACCAGCGCTTTGGCGGCGCGCAGCGAAGGTCCCCCCGTGCATCGAAGTCGACCAGGTTCGACTTGCGTTACTGCACCGTCGATACCAGCCGTGCGAAGTGGCCGCGGTACTGATAGGCAAGCAGTCCACCGGTGACCACCAAGATGATTGCAACAGGGATGCCACTGGGATTGAGCACAAGGTGGAAGAGCACGATGACCACCATGATGGGTGACAGGAGGGCCAAGCCTAGTGCCGGCGCCCTGTTGGTCAGGAGACAAAGCGCACCGATCAGTTGGACGATCTTCATCAACGGCCAGAAGAATCCTACCGCCTGCAACGCAGCCTGGAATGCCGCGCCACTGTCAGAGGTGGGTGGGTGGATGAGATGGTCGCCCGTGAAGATGTAGGCGAATCCATCGATGGCGCCGATCAAGAAGATTAGCCCGAGCACGATGCGTGGGATGGTTGTCAGCAGAACGTGTTTCATGCGCCCCCAACTTAAATGGGCCCCTTGTGGGGGCTAGCCAGTCTTGTCTTGAGCGGCGGCCGCAGGCGCCTTCAGACCGACTCTCAGATGAAGCGCATTCCGACACTGCCCATGCCTTGGACCCGCAAGGTCACTGCGTCGCCGGCCTTCACGGACACCGCCTCGGTGATGCCACCTGACAAAATCAACGTTCCCGCGGGGATTTCTCTGTCGCTGGCAGCAAGATGGTTCGCAAGCAAGGCAATCGCCGCAGCAGGATGCCCCAGCACTGCGGCACCAGCGCCGAATGCCACGGGTTCCCCGTTCTTCTCGAGCACGATGCCCACCGTACGCAGGTCGACGCCTTCGAGCGTCGTTGGCTGTCCGCCAACCACGAAGCGCGAAGCGGAGGTGTTGTCGGCAACCACGCTCTTCAGGTCGAACTTGAAGTCGCGATAGCGGCTGTCGATGACCTCGATGCCCGGCAGCACGAAGTCAACAGCGGCCAGCACAGCTGCGATGTTGCAGCCGGGACCCTTGAGTGCGCGTTTGGTCACGAACGCAATCTCGGGCTCAACCTTGGGATGGATCAATTCGCTGATCTTGCACTCGCCGCCGTCGGGCACGGCATAGTCATCGGTGATGAAGCCGAACACGGGCGTGGTCACGCCCATCTGCTTCATCTTCGCGTGCGAGGTGAGCCCCGCCTTGAGGCCCGCGAGGCGGGCCCCTCGCGCAAGCTTGCGGGCGAGAATGGCATCCTGGATGGCATAGGCGTCATCCCAGTCCATCTCGGGGTGGTCGTCGGTGATCTTCGTCGTGTCCTTGACTTGCAACTGGCACGATTCCAGATGCTCCGCCAGGCCCGCGATGGTGTTTGCGTGCAGCTTCATGCGGCCGCCTTGCGCAGAAGGTTGCGCTCACGAGCCATTGTCAGCGCCGTGTCCTCGATCATGTCCTCTTGCCCACCGACCATGCCGCGTCGGCCCAGTTCGACCACGATTTCGCGTGCCGGGATACCGTACTTCTTCTCGGCACGCTTGGCGAACAGCAAGAAGCTGGAGTACACGCCAGCATAGCCAAGAGTCAGGGAATCGCGATCGACACGAATGACATGGTCCATCATCGGCACGACCAAGTCTTCGGCAACGTCTTGAATGGCGAAGAGATTGACGCCGGTCTCGATCCCCATGCGGTCACACACGGCAACGAAGACTTCCAGAGGCGTGTTGCCGGCGCCCGCACCCAGTCCCGCCGCCGCCGCATCGATTCGGTTGGCACCTGCGGCCACCGCGGCGATGGAGTTGGCCACGCCCATGGCCAGGTTGTGGTGGCCGTGGAAGCCCAGTTCGGTCTCGGGCTTGAGGGCTGCGCGAACTGCCTCCAAGCGCGAGGTCACGTCGTGCGGAAGCATGTAGCCCGCAGAGTCGGTCACGTAGATGCAGTTGGCGCCGTAGCTCTCCATCAGCTTGGCTTGGGCGACCAACGTTTCCGGGCCAGCCATGTGGGCCATCATCAGGAAGCCCACGGTGTCCAGACCTAGGTGGCGGGCCTTGGCGATGTGCTGCTCACTCACATCAGCTTCAGTGCAATGGGTGGCGACGCGGATCGACGCCACGCCCAGATCCTTGGCCATCATCAGGTGATCGACGGTACCGATGCCCGGGATCAGCAGCGCAGAAACGTTGGCTCGCTTCATCAGCGGGATGACGGCGCTCAGATACTCTTGATCAGTATGCGCCGGTTGGCCATAGGTGACCGAAGCGCCGCCCAAGCCATCGCCGTGGGTCACCTCGATCAACTCGACGCCTGCTGCGTCGAGACCGACAGCAACCTCGGTCATCTGCTTGAGCGTCATCAGATGGCGCTTGGGATGCATGCCGTCACGCAGGGTCATGTCGTGAACGGTGACTTTTCTGCCCTTGAGGGTCATCGTGTTCTCCTTCAGTTGGCTGTAGCTGTGAGCTTGAATGAACCAGAGGAGATTTCCTCTGCGAACATTTCGGCGGTACGCGTAGCGGCTGCGGTCATGATGTCGAGATTGCCCGCGTACTTGGGCAGGTAGTCGCCCAGGCCCTCGACCTCTACGAAGACCGACACCCGATTGCCATCGACCACCGGACCGTTGACGAGCTTGTAGCCAGGCACGTAGCGCTGGACTTCCTTGATCATGGCGTGCACCGAGGCCTCGATCATCGCCAGACTGGGTGTCTCCTGGGTCAGGCAGTGGATCGTGTCGCGCATGATCAACGCCGGCTCCGCCGGGTTGATGATGATGATGGCCTTGCCTTCTCGGGCACCACCCACCTTCTCGATCGCCTGGGCCGTTGTGCGCGTAAATTCGTCGATGTTCTTGCGCGTACCAGGGCCCACGGAGCGACTCGACACGGTGGCGATGATTTCCCCGTAAGTTACCTTCTGAACGCGGCTGATGGCAGCCACCATGGGAATGGTGGCCTGCCCGCCGCAGGTGACCATGTTGACGTTCATCTCGCGCTTGCCCAGGTGCTGCGCCAGATTGACCGGGGGAACGCAGTAGGGCCCGATCGCAGCGGGCGTGAGGTCGATCATCATCACGCCCAGAGCGTTGAGCTTGCGTGAGTTCTCGGCGTGAACATAGGCGCTGGTCGCGTCGAACGCGATCTGCACACCGTCGGCCTTGATGTGAGGAAGCAGGCCGTCGACGCCATTGGCTGTGGTCTTGATGCCCATCTCACTGGCGCGTTTGAGGCCGTCGGATTGCGGGTCGATCCCCACCATCCACACGGGGTCGAGAATTGCACTGCGCTTGAGCTTGATCAGCAGGTCCGTTCCGATGTTTCCCGGACCGATAACTGCACACTTGATCTTCTTCGCCATGGTGGCCTCTCTAGTGGAAGCGGACCGAGCATCCGCCCAGGCCGCCAATCGATACACGGAAGTTGTCGCCGGCCTGCGCCGGGAACATGGCGGCCAGCGCGCCCGACAAGACGATGTCGCCGGCAGCCAAGCCCTCGCCGAGGCGACCCAGCGTGTTGGCCAGCCAGGCCACGGCGTTGAGCGGCGAACCGAGAGCGGCAGCGCCCGCGCCGGTGGCGACAATCTCGCCGTTCTTTTCGAGCACCATGCCGCAGGTTGACAGGTCGATGCGGCGCGGGTCGATCGCACGATCACCCAGCACGAAGACGCCGCACGATGCGTTGTCGGCCACCGTGTCCTGAATCTTGATCTTCCAGTCGCGAACGCGCGAGTCGACGATCTCGAAGCAGGGCATGACACATTCGGTCGCCGCGAGCACGTCGGCGTTTGTCACGCCTGGGCCGCTCAGATCACGTTTCATCACGAACGCGATCTCACCTTCGGCCTTGGGTTGGATCAGCGTGGACATGTCGATGGACTCGCCTTCGTTGACAACCATCGCGTCGAGCAGGTACCCGAAGTCGGGCTGGAACACACCCAGCATGTTCATGACGGCACGCGAGGTCACGCCGATCTTCTTCCCGATGACTCGGTCGCCGTCTTGCAGGCGGCGCGAGATCATGCGCTGCTGCACCTGGTAGGCATCTTCGATGGTCATGGTGGGGTGGCGCTCGGTCAGCGGGGCCACGACTTGCCGGTGCCGAAGGCCGGTGTACAACTCGTCGCCGAGTTGATGGATCAATGAGATCTCCATGGGATTTTCCGTAAGGTTGCGGACGCTCTACGCGCCCAGAGGTTTGTAGGCCACCGCCTTGATTTCGATCAGCAGATGCGGGTGCGGCAACTGATGCACGGCCACCGTGGTGCGGGCGGGGCCAGACTCGTCGAAGTACTCTGCGTAGACTTGGTTGTAGATCCCGAAGTCGTTCATGCTGACCAGATAGCTGCACACCTCGACCACGTCGCTCAGATCTGCACCTACGCTTTGCAGGATGCTGCGGATGTTGTCGAGCACCGTGCGGGTCTGGGCGCGGATGTCGAGCGTCACGGTGCCCATGGCATCGGCGCTGGCACCGGCGATCGTGTTGTCGGGGTTGCGGGAACTTGTGCCGGACACGAATAGAAAGTCGCCCGCTCGCTTGACGTGCGGAAAGCGCCCGCGCGGCGTGGCCTTGCCGGCAACCACACTGGCCTGGGTTTTCGCCGTCATGCCGCGGCCCCTTCGACGCGAACGCACACGTTGGTGAGCTCCGAGTAGAAGTTCAGCGAATGCATGCCGCCCTCGCGGCCGATGCCCGACAAGCCGCTGCCGCCGAACGGCGTACGCAGGTCGCGCAGGAACCAGGCGTTGACCCACGAGATGCCGACTCGCATCGACTCGGCAACGCGATGCGCACGGTTGACGTTGCTGGTCCAGATCGAAGCGGCCAACCCGTAACGGGTGTCGTTGGCGCGGGCGATGACCTCGGCCTCGGTGTCGAACGGCGTGACGTGGCAGACGGGACCAAAGATCTCTTCGCGCATGCAGCGCGCTTGGTCGGACAAGCCGGTGATCAGCGTCGGTTCGACCCAGAAGCCCTTGTCACGTGCGTCGCTGAACTTCGGCACCTTTCCGCCGGCCACGATGGTGGCGCCTTCGTCACGGGCGATCTGGTAGTAGCTCAGGACCTTGTCGCGGTGCTCGGCCGAGATGAGCGGCCCCATGGTGGTGGCCTTGTTGGTCGGCCAGTCGAGCTTCATCGACGACATGCGTTCGGCCACGGCGGCAACGAATCGGTCGTAGATCGGCCGCTCGACAAAGACCCGTTCCGAGCACAGGCACACTTGCCCACTGTTGAGGAAGATCGCCCGCATCATTCCGTCGATCGTCTTGTCGAAATCGCAATCGGCGAAGACGATGGCGGCGTTCTTGCCCCCCAGTTCGAACGAGATCGGCTTCACGTGCTCGGCCGCCGCACGCATGATCGCGGAGCCGGTGCGTGATTCCCCAGTGAACGTGATGGCATCGATGTCGGCGCTGGTCGTGATGAATTCACCCGCAGAGCCAGGGCCGAAGCCATGAACCAGGTTGAACACGCCGGGCGGCACGCCAACCGTTTCCATCACCTCGGCCAACAGCGTGGCTGTGGCTGGTGTTTCCTCCGACGGCTTGGCGACTACCGCATTGCCGCAGGCCAGCGCGGGTGCCACCTTCCACGTCAACAGCAGAAGCGGCAGGTTCCAGGGCGAAATGATGCCGACCACGCCAAGCGGCTTGCGCACCGTGTAGTTGATGGCATGAGCGCCATCGGGCAGGGTCGTGCGGAAGGACTCGAGCGGGGCGGTCTTGAGGATGTCAGCGAAGATTCGAAAGTTCGCGGCACCGCGCGGCACATCGATGGTCGAGGCCATGGAATGCGGCTTTCCGGTATCGCTCATCTCCGCCTCCAGGAAGTCGTCGAACCGGCGATCCATCTCGTCGGCGATGCGGTACAGAACCTTGGCACGGTCTTCAACAGACATCTTTCCCCAAGGCCCGCCCACGGCGCGCCGTCCGGCGGCGATGGCCGCGTCAACCATGGTGCGATCGGCCTCGTGCACTTGCGCAATCAGCGAACCGTCGGCAGGGTTCAGGTCGTCAAAGAGCTTGGGGCTCTCGACGAACTTTCCATCGATGTAGTTTCGGAGCTGTTTCACAACTTGGTCTTCCTTGTGGATGTCATAGGAGGCGGATCACAGCGCAGCCTGCGCCATATTGCGGCCCGTAGGCCAGCACCCGGGCCCGGCTGAGCCGGCCGCCGAGTGCACCCAACGCGAATGCGAAATGCTTGAAGCCCATGTCGACCCGGGCCTGAGCCACGTAGTCGGGAAGAACGCGCATCAGTTCGTCGAGTTCACCCGATTCGATGATCTTCAGCACACGCTTGTTCCAGTCGTCATCGCTCGCACTGGCAACCGCATCGGACTCGAGCGGCCGCTCGTCGCGGTACAGACTGCCCGAGAGTTCCCCTACCGCCAGCACCACGACCCGCTTTCCCTGCGCGGTGGCCTGGCCCGCCGCCAACTCGCCAAGGGTTCTGGTGGTCGCGAAGTCGTGGTACAGGTTGTTGGCCACGATCATCGTCGGCACCACACCGTCGGCGTTCACCAAAACGTTGGCCGCCAAGCTGCCCGAGTCGAGCGGAAAGCCCGCGTAGTCGACCAGCTTGGAGGCGATGCCCGCGTGGCTCGCCGCTCGCACGCAGGCGCGCGCCAGGGAGACGTCGGTGGTCAGATCGAAGCGAATTTCTCCATGTTCGTGCCACTGCTCGTCGACATGGAGTCCGGTGATTCGAGCGCGGCCTTGCCAGAGTTGGTCAAGCACCGCGTACCAGCGGGTCGAATAGATCACCAAGGCGTCGGGCCTGAGCTCTTCGATCTCGCGCGCCACTTGACCCAGCGCTGCACGCAGTTCGGCATAGGCCGGCACGTCGCCCCGCAACACCAGTAGTGGGCTGCCCGGGACGAGGTACGCACCCACCACACCGGGCTGGTCGACCAGAGCGGCTCGGTCGGACTGAGCACCGTCGCCGAGCAACAAGCGGCGCCACTGCGCCAGGCCGGAACGGCGGCGCCCGTGTGGGTGGCGCAAGTCATGCACCAGCCCCATCACACCGCGCGGCAGCAGCAGCATGAGTGCGATCGACAGCGCACCGAGCAGCAGCAAGCCCTGACCCGCCGCCGCGCCCAGCAAGCGGTCGACAATGATGAAGAGGACTGCGCCGACGATCGGGCCTGCCACCGTGCCCATGCCTCCGGCGACAACTACGAACACGATGTACGACGCCCAGGAGATGGCGAACGCCGAGGGCGGCGTGATGATCACCACATCCATGAAGTACAGGCCGGAAGCCAACCCAGTAAGCACGGCACTGACCAAGAACACGGCCGCCTTGACCCGTGCGACGTCGATTCCGCTGCTGCGCGCGGCGTCTTCGTCGTCGCGCACGGCCGTCAGCGCAAGACCGTAGGAGGACCGCATCCAGCGCCAGACCACCGCAGTCGTGACAACCATCAGCGCCAACGCCACGTAGTAGAGTTGCAGTGGAGTAACGTCCGACTTGAGCTGCATTCCCCCACCCGCACCGGCCACGTTCCATCCGTTGAACACAGTGGCTACGGATTCGGCGATCAACCACGTGGCGATAGCGAAGTAGGCCCCCTGCAGGCGCAGCAGGGGCAGCGCACCGAGGAAGATCATCAGCAATATTGCGACCCGCCGAACGTAGTGGCTCTGGAACACGTCGGCCGCCGGCTGGAAGGCAATCAAGATCTCGTAGGCGATCCAGAGCAGCACCGCGACTGTCACACCTATCCACATGCGCCGCTTGCTGCCGCTCTCGCGCACAGGCAGACAAAGCAGCCAAGCGAAGGCGAGCGAGGCCAGACCTGAAATCGGCCACGCCAGCCAAATTGACGCTGGCGTGTAGTAGTACAGCAATGCCTGCGCAAAACCGCCGATGCCGACAAACAACTGCTGGCCGAAGGTAAGCAAGCCGGCATAGCCGGCCATCAGATTCCAGGCGTGGCCGAACGTGGCGAACAAGAAAACCGAGAACAGCAGGTGCAGCGTGTAGCTCTGGCCCGGCAGTGTGGCCGGAAGCAGCAACAGCGCGAGCACAAGCACGGCTGCCCAGATGCCACCACCTCGGCCACGAAAGGAGTCAAAGAAGCGCCGGACGGTCATGCTGATTCCACGGGTCTTGGCGGTGGCGCTTGGCGTGCCGGATTTGGGGTCGCTGGTCATTTGGAGAACAACCCTTGTGGCCGCACCGCCAAGACCAGAAGGATCAGCAGGTAACCCGAGACCTGCTGTGCGGCCGGGCCGAAGTAGGTCCCGGCGAGCACCTGCACGATGCCGAGCGTGATGCCGCCAGCGAAGCAACCCGCCAGCGAACCCAACCCGCCGAGGATGACGACGCCAAAGGCCATCAGCAGAAATGGGGGGCCGTCGAAGGGCTGGAACGAGCGCGACATGCCGATCATGAAACCCGCGACCGACGCTGAGGCCAGCGCGACACCGCTGGCCACCGCATAGACATGTGGCGTGCGCATGCCCATCAGCGTGGCGATCTCGGGATCGTCTGACGCCGCGCGGATGGCACGACCTGTGTGCGTGGTTCGCATCCAGGCCGCAAGCGCCGCAAGCAACACTGCCGCAGCGACGAAGAACCCCAGGCGCAGCGTGGAAACGCTCAGGTCTTCGGACAGTCGGACGGCCGAGAACGAGAGGTCGTTGCGGATGGTTGCGGCGTCGGCATTGAACACCAGCAGCATGCCCTGGCTCAACACGATTGACAGCCCGAAGGTCACGAGCAGCGGCAGCATCAGCCCGAACACTGGCGACATGCCGCGCCGCTCAGCCGACTGAACCGAAACATGATTGAGCAGCAGACGCTGCACCAGGTAGCCGATCACGTACATGAGGGGCGCAACGATGACGAGACTCCAGAAGGGCGAGACCGGCACCGCACCGAGCAGCACGACGCAGAAGTAGGCGGCAACGATCAGCCAGTCGCCGTGCGACAAGTTGACCAGCCTCATGACGCCGAAGTTCAGAGCCAGTCCGACGCTGATGAGCGCGTAGTAGCCCCCCAGCATGGCGCCGGAGAGCACCCCATTGGCGAGATCGACGAAGAGCCAGTAGAAGTCGTTGTTATCCATTAGAGGCTCCCGCGCTCGCGGACATGCCGAAGTAGGCGGCGGTGATTGCGGACACGTCGACTTCGCCTGGCCGGCCTTCCAGAACGATGCTGCCTTCGAGCATCACCACGAAACGGGTGCAGGCGCTCAGCGCGCGCTGAAGGTCCTGCTCGACCACGACCACGGTAGTGCCGGACTCGATGATGCGGGCCAGATTGCGATAGATCTCCTCGACCATTGCCGGCGACAGTCCGAGCGAGAGTTCGTCGAGGATCAGCAGCTTGGGCGAGGACATCAGCGCGCGACCGATCGCCACCATCTGCTGTTCGCCGCCCGACATCTGCGACACCACCTGGCGGCGGCGCTCGCGCAGGCGCGGAAACAGCGTGTACATCTCTTCGAGCTTGCGAGGAATGTCTGCGCGGCAGCGTGGCAGGTAGGCGCCTGCAAGCAGGTTGTCTTCGACCGACATGCGCGCAAACAGGCGTCGGCCCTCGGGCACCATCGCCATGCCGGCGTCGACAATGCTGTCGGGCATCAACTTGTCCAAGCGCTGGCCGTCGAACTCGATCACGCCGCGAATGCGCGTGGTTCCCCCGCTGGTCATCAACCCCACCAGCGAGCGCAGCAGCGTCGACTTCCCGGCCCCGTTTGCGCCGATGATGGCCAGCACATCGCGCCGATACAACTCGAGCGAAATGTCGGAGATGGCGCGCAGTTCGCCGTAGTAGCCAGAAAGGCTCGCCACCCGCAGAACGGGCTGCGTCTTCGACGCGTCATGCTCCGAGATAGACACGCTGGACTTCCGGTAGTTTGATCACGTCGTGTGGCTTGCCGATCGCCAGTACCTTGCCGCCGGCAAGCGCCATGAGGCGGTCCGTTGCGGTCAGCATCGTTCGGATGACGTGTTCGATCCAGATCACCGTGCTGCCCATGTTTCGGATGTGGCGCACGAGTTCGATGAATTCGCTCACCTCTTCTTCGGTCAGGCCGGCCGCCACCTCGTCGATGAGCAGCAGCTTCGGCCGCATCGCCAGCGCACGGGCCAGTTCATGGCGCTTGCGTACCAAGAGCGGCAGCCGGCCAGCGAGCGTGCCGGCGTAGCGGTTCAGGCCGGTCGTTGCAATGGTCCGTTCGATCCACTCGGTGGCTTCTGCACCGGAGAGTCCGGCACCGAAGGTGGCAGCAACACGTAGGTTGTCGAAGACCGTCATCTGGCCGAAGGGACGCGGAATCTGGTAAGTGCGAGCGATGCCACGGCGAGCGCGCTCATGGGTGGCCAGCGAGGTGATGTCTTCGCCCCGAAAGCTGAGCCTCCCCGCGGACGGCACGACGTGACCCGACAGCATGCCGAACAGCGTCGTCTTGCCGGCGCCGTTGGGGCCGATGACGCCGACGATCTCTCCTTCGGCCACATCGAAATCGATGTCACTGGCTACGGCGATGGCACCAAATGACTTGGTGAGCCCGCGCACGCTAAGGACCTCTGCCATGGGTTCGCTCAGCTTCGCGGCGTGTTGGCGGCCTGCAGGACCCACTGGCACAGTGGGCTCTTGGCATCCTCAAAACCGTAGATCGCGGTGAAGTGATTCGCGCCCGGCTGTTCCAGCCGCTTGGCGGCGTTGCCGGCCTCTTTCCACGCTGCAAGGTAGGCGTCGGATTGGCGGCGGAACTCGTCCGGCTCATCACCACCCCAGGTGACCAGCGCCGGCGTGGCCGACGCGCGGACCTGGAAGAGCGGTGAGTTGCGCTGGATGACGCCGTCATCGAACTGCAGTTGCGGCTGCATGCATGAGTAGCGCAGCGGGTGCAGGTCAAACAGACCGCTCACCATGACGGCGCCGGCCATGGGGTCGGGCGCGAGGCCGTAGTCTTCACTCCACTGGGTTTGCGCCAGCATGGCGGTCAGGTGCCCACCTGCCGAATGCCCACCGACGACCACACGCTTTGGATCACCACCGTGGTGCTGGATGTTGCGCAGCACCCAGGCGACCGCCGAGCGCGACTGGCGCGTGATCTCGTCGAGCGACACCTTGGGCAGAAGTTCGTAGTTGACGACCACGGTGGTGATGCCCAGTTGGTTCAGGCCCAAGGCCACGCAACTGAACTCCTTCGAGGTGAGCATGCGCCAGTAGCCACCGTGGAAAAACACAAACACCGGTGCGTTGGGCTCTGCCGCCGGGAAGATGTCGAGCGTTTCCGCGCGCGTAGGACCGTAGGGAATGTCGAGTTCGCAGCGCAACCGGGTGCGCGTGGCGCGGCTTTCCTCGATGTAGTGGCGCGCATACACCATGAAGTCAGGCACCGAGCGCTCGACGTCGTACTGCGCATCAATTTCGGCTTGTGTGGTGAACTGGCGGTAGAGTTTTGACATGGCAACTCCCAGACGGCGGCGCGCGAGGCGCTGGCCGCGTGTGTTGGGGGCAAAGGAGGGAAAGTCCAGCCGCCCGCAGCAAGCGGGCGGCGCTAGGTGCGTGCGTCTCGTGTTGGCGATTACTGCGCGTAGAGCTTCATCTCGGAAGTCTTCTTCACCTCGGGGTAGACGGCGTTGTAGACGTTCTCCTTGACGAGCCGCTTTGTTGCGGCGTCGTAGCGCCACTGCGCTCCGCCGAGCGGCTGCACTGAGTAGTGCTGGGCATTGAACTTGACCTTGCCGACCACCGTGTCCAGTGCAGTTGCGTCGAGCGCTTTCAGCACGGCAGCCCGATCTTTCGTTCCTGCGCGCTGGATGGCATCAAACAGCACGTCGTAGGAAGCGTCGTCATAGCCCAACGGCGGAATGAACTGCTTGCCGGTCTGCTTCTCGTAGGCGTCCACGAGGCCCTGGCCGTCATAGCCCCCGAACTTCGACTTGCCCGGGTAGGCCGGCGACCAGAAGTTCACAGACAGTACACCGTAGCCCGCCTTGCCCAGCGCATTCATCGGTTCGGGGTAGCCAGTGCCCTTGTCGATGATGTACATCTTCGGCACAAAGCCGGCCTGCGCAGCTTGCTGCAGATAGTTCTGCATATCCGGCGGCGCCAACACACCCGCGACCACCTCGACCTTGTTGCGCTTGAACTGATTGATGACGGACGAGAAGTCCGGCAGGCCTTGCTGGAAGCGGCCCGGGTCGGTGGGCTTCCAGCCTTCCTTCTTGAAGGTGGGATCGAACAACTGGGCGAACACGGTGCCGTCGGGATCGTTCGGATACAGGTAGCCGATCGAACCATTGAAGCCGCCTGGCAGAGACTTGATCATGCCCACATGATTGGCAACCAGGTCGGGCACGGAGAAGAAGAAGTGGTAGGTGTACTTGTAGGTCTTGGGCTTGCCGTCGGGCCCGAAAAGCCAGGGCTCCACCGGTGTGTTGGAAGTGATGCACGGCACCTGGTTGCGCTCGCACAGGTCGGCTGGCGCATTGGTGGTGTCGGGCGTACCCTGGGCCATCAGGAAGTCGACCTTGTCTTGCAGGATGGCGCGAGTGGCCGCCTCCGCCGAACCGGCCACGGTGCTCTTGCTGTCATAGATCTTGTATTCGATCTTGCAGCTGTCATTGCCAACCTTGAGGCCGCCGGCCTTGTTGATCGGATTGATCTTGGCGTCGTCGACCCAAGGCGTGTCCTTGCCCACGTCCGCAAGCGGGCCGGTGACAGGGACGACGCGTCCGATCTTGATCGTGCAGGCTTGCGCGAGTGCAGCCAAAGGCAGGATTGCGCATGCGCCGCCGACTGCCATTGCAGCCAGCTTCAAGGTCCAATTCATGTCTAGTTCTCCATTGTTCGTGAGGGGTAGATCAGTGACGAAGAAAGGCAGGCGGTCTCAAAGCGTGAACTCGACCACGGCACCGCCGCTGCCATAGAGGGGCCCGTATCCGTGCACTCGTGCGCCGGCGAAGCGGCCCTGCAATGCACCCAGAATCCAGTAGAAGTGCTTGAAGCCCATGTCAGCGCGAGCCTCCTTGGCGAAGTCGGGGAGCACTCGGCGCAGTTGTGGGACGTCGCCTGACTCGATGAGTTGCAGAACACGCTGGTTCCACTTGTCATGCTCCGGGTCTGAGATGCGATCCGCGCCCAGTTCGATCTGATCGCTGAACGCGACGCTGGAGAGTTCACCCACCCCGACGACAGCCACCCGCTTGCCCTGATCGTCCGCGCAGGCGGCCGCCAGTGCGCCGAGCTTCTCGGTTTGCTCGGGGCTGTGGTAGAGATTGTTCGACGCCGCGACGAGTGGGAGAGCCGATGTCCCGATGCCCATCAGCGCGCACGCCGAGATCGTTCCGGAGTCGATGGGGAACCCGTCGTAGTTGACGCCGCGCGCATGCACGCCAATGCGTGCCGACGCTGCCACGCAGGCGTGCGCCAACTCGGTGTCCGAAGCGATGTCGAACTTCATCTCACCGTGCTCGTGCCAGTTGTCGTCGACGTGCACCCCGGCACTCTTGCGGCGTGTCAGCCACTGTTCGTCAAGCACGGCGTACCACTGAGTTGAGTACAAGAGGACGGCGTCAGGACGCGAGGCAGCCAACGCACGCCCAGCGCGCTGATACGCGGCGGCGAGACGACCCCAGGGCAGGTTGTCGGGCTTGAGAAGCGGAAGCGGACTGCCCGGAACTAGAAAAGCGGAAACGACTGGCATGCTGTTTCTCCGTCAGTCGACAAGGCGGGACCGACGTTCATTGGTGGCGGCCACGGCCCCACTCGAACGCGAAGCCAGGCCGCCGGCGGCAGGCGAGTCGAGCGCGCTCAATCCGGCCTTCTTGAGATTCCACTCCATCACCGCATTTCCGGTGCCGATGACAGTGCCGTAACCGTGCAGTTCCCCTGCAAGTTCCGGGTACCCCATGGCCGAATGCATCCATGTGAAGGCGCCGGACTTGACTTCGGCAAACGCTTCCTCGATGAACTGCGGCAGCAGCTTGAACGTCTCGCGCATCTTGCCCTTGCGCATCAGGTCGATCATGCGCATGTCCCATTGGTAGCCAGCGTAGGTCTGCGGGTGCTCCTTGGACATGTCTTCTGGAATGGCGGGCTCCTCATGAAAGTGCCAGTGCGAAAGCGTGTTGCTCGCCAGCAGCACGGCGCGCTTGCCACTCTTTCGGACCGCCTCGCGCGTGGCCGTACCCAGCAACTCCATCGCACCCAGCCCCTCCTTCGTGTTGAGGTAGTAGGGCGTGTTGTTCGCCGAGATGCCAACAATCGGGATATCCCATTGCGGCCGGATCATGTGCAACGTTGTGATCGTCCCGTAGTCGACGCGGAAGTTCGGGTTGCGCATCATCTTCGTGACGAGTCCGAGCTTGCTGCCTTCTTCGCGGCAAGCCTCTGCGAGATCGACGTCGACATCGAGCGAGAAGTTGTAGCGAAAGAGGTTCGGAAAGATCGGGTCCACGGACTTGCCCGTGAGTCGGCGCACGCCGAGAAAGTGATGCCCGACCTGCGTGATCCAGTGCGGCGAGTGAATCAGCAGAACGTCAGGCTTGAGTTCATCGAGGCTTGCACGAGCCCGTTCGTAGGCCCAACGCAAAGGCTCCCAGCCGCCTTGCGACTTCGGCTCGTTCTGTTCGGGGTTTTCGCCGTAGACCAGATGCGGCGGGTGGGGGGCCAGAAAGCCGGCCAGGATTTCGCCTTGTGCCATGGAAATATCCCTTCCTCTCAAATCACCAACTGAAACTCGATCTCCACCGCAGCATCGAGCGGAAGAGAGCGAACGCCCACAAAACTACGCGCGGGTGGCGCGCCGACGACGAAGGCCGCATCCCAAGCGCGGTTCACGTCGGCCGGCGACGCGTCGGCCGAGTGGTAGATGCGAGCCATGATGAGTTGCTCTGACGTCCAGCCATGTTCATCGAGCAGCGCCCAGAGGTTCTTCAGAACCTGACTCGTCTGACCGTGGGCGCCACCCGACGCGAGAGCGCCCGTCGACGCGTCGAGCCCGATCAGGCCAGACACGAACACGAACGGCCCAGCCTTGACGACCGGGCTGTAGCGAAACCTCGGGGCTGGCAAGCTGAGCGTCGGCAGGATCTGACGCTCGATACGATCACTGATGGTCATAGACATGAAGTCCGAAGTGACGAGTAATTATGCCGTACACGTCGTTTCCGTTACGCCGTATACGTCTTATTTATGCGAACTTTAGAGGGCGAACAAGAACTCGTCAAGAACTGATTCGAGAGAAGCTCATAGGTGTTATCCCGAGGCGAAAGACACCATTTCTACCTGCGGCGAGCCGCACCAGACTTCTCCGTACAAACGCTGATACAAGCATTCTTTCTACGCAACTATGCTACGTATACGTGTTAGATTGGTGATCGGAGCGTAGCCCACGCCGCTCGCCGTCAACCCTCAGCGTCCGCTCTCGAACCCGGAAACCCAATGGCCCTATCCAGCACGCGCAAGCCATCCTCAGCCCAAGTTCGCGCGAAGGCCCGCAAGTCATCGCCGAAGGACCTCGCCTTGGCCCATACAGACCCGCGCGACGCGGTCGAGCCATCGGTCAGGCGGATCCTCGACGAGTTCCGGCTTGAGGAAGTGCCTTCGCATCTGCTGCGACGAGCTCATTTCGCTGCAGAGGAGTTGTTTGCTCGTGAGTTCGCAGCTGAGGGGCTGACGCCGCGCCAGAAGGCGACGCTCGTCATCCTGTATCAGCACCCCGGACTGAACCAGAACGAACTTGCTGATCGCCTGTTCATGGACAGGAACACGGTGGCTGAGATGGCAAAGAGGCTTGCGGCCAACGGACTTATCGACCGCATGCCAGCGCCGGAAGATCAGCGCGCCTATTGCCTCTTTCTAGCGCCTGACGGCGTCGCGATGATCAACCGCGTCTTGCCGCGCGACCGCGGCGTCGAGGACAAGCTTCTTGAGAGGCTGCCTGCCGAGTATCACGCGCTCTTTCTCAAGTGCTTGCGGCTAATCGTTGGCCTGCCGGCCCATGCGTCGACCGAGTCGACGTCAGATTGAAACCATCTAAGAACTAACCGACAGGAAGATTCCTATGCAAGTCAACTTCGGAGCGGTCATTCTGGGCATCGTCGTGCTCATTGTCGCTATCGCCATCCTCTGGTGGATCATGTCGAAGCTGTACCAGCGCTCGACGACAGAGCGTGCGTTTGTGCGCACGGGCTTTATGGGGCAACGCGTGGCCATCTCGGGAGGCGCGCTAGTTGTTCCGGTTTTGCACGAATTGACCTGGGTGAACATGAGCACCCTTCGCATCAGCCTGTCGCACCACAACGAGAACGCGCTGATCACCCACGACCGGCTGCGCCTGAACGTGGATGCTGACTTCTACGTCCGCGTGAAGGCCGATGCCGCCTCAGTCGCAGCTGCGGCGCGCTCACTGGGCAGCAAGACAGCTTCAGTGGAGGCGATGCGCCAATTGCTCGAAGCGCGCTTCAACGACGCGTTGCGCACAGCGGCTGCCGAAGCCTCGATGGAAGGACTTCACGAGAACCGCAGTGCCTATTCGACGCGGGTGCGCCAGCTCGCATCAGCGGGCATCGACGGCAGCGGCCTGGAGATCGACAGCGTGTCGATCTCCAAGCTCGACCAGGCGTCGCGCGAGTTCTTCAACCCGAACAACGCCTTCGACGCAGCCGGCCTCACGATCCTCACGGCCGAGATCGAAGAGCGCCGCAAGCGCCGCAACGAGATCGAGCGCGACTCGCAAGTGGCCATTCAACGCAAGAACCTTGCCGCTGAGCAGCAGATGCTCGAGTTGCAGAAGGAAGAGGAGTACGCACGACTGCAACAAGAGCGTGAGATCGCGGTGCGGCGCGCGCAGCAGCAGTCGGAGATCGCCGTCGAGACGCAGGAGATGCAGCGCTTGTCGAAGGTGGCGGAGGTGAATGCGACCGAAGCCGTCGAGAAGGCGCGCCTGGACTCGGACCGAACCCTGCGCGAGCAGAAGCTGCGCCTGGAACAGCAGGTGCAGGAAATCGAAGTCGGCCGCACGCGCGCGATCGGCATTGCCGAGAACGAGCGGCGCGGCGCGCTCGAACTGGCCCAGCAGCAGACCGAGATCGCCATCGCGGAGCACTCGAAGCGACGCAACGTCGCGTTGGCCGAAGCGCAGGCGTCGCGCGCCGACGCGGTCCGCGCAGAGGAAAGTGTCATCTCGGCCCGCGAACTGGAGCGCGCCGAGCGCGAGAAGGCACTCTTCCTGCTGGCCGCCGCCAAGGATATCGAGGCGAAAGGACTGGCCGTGCTCAAGCAGGCCGCCACCGAACGCGAAGCCGCCGGCAAGCGCGCAGAAACCATGCAATTGCTGTCGCAGGCCGAAGCCGATGCGGACAAGCTGCGACAGCTGTCCGCGAAGCTGCGTCACGACGTCGAGGCCGGCGGCCGACGCGCGCTCAACGAAGCGGAAAACGTCATGTCGCCCGACGCGATGGCGCTGCGCGCGAAGCTCGCCGCCATCGAGCGCATGGAAGCCGTCGTGCGCGAAAGCGCCAAGCCGCTGGAACGCATCAGCGACATCAAGATCGTCCACGTGGACGGCCTGGCCGGGCTCTCGGGCGGAGCAGACGGCCAGGCGGCGAACGCCAGCGTGTCCGACCAGGTCATGCACAGCGCGCTCAAGTACAAGCTCCAGGCACCGCTCGTCAACGCCCTGCTCGCAAGCGCGGGGCTCGACCTGCACGACGCGAGCCGCGTGCTGAAGTCCTGACGCCGAGCGCCACGCCCGATCCGGTCCGCACGCGCGCAAAAAGCAGCGCGCCGTCCGGCGGATTCTGCCTTTCTGCCGGAGCCACCCATGCCATTGAAATCCTTGACGGTGGGCAAACGCCTGTCCATCGCGTTCGCCGCATTGCTGGCCTTCATGGTGGCCATCGCCGGCTCGGGTGTCTGGGCGCTGCATGAGGCCAGCGGCAATCTCGACACGGTCGTCAACCGCAACAACGAGAAGCTGTCACTCGCCTACCGGATGCAGGCGGACGTGCTCTCCATCGGCATCGCCATCCGCAACATGGGGCTGCTGGACCAGGTGGCCGACGTGGCACAGCAAGAGTCCGCGCTGAAGGACAGAAGCAAGGACTACGGGATCGGTTTCGAGGCGCTGAAGGCACGGTCCCAGTTGACGCAGGAAGCGGCGCTGCTCGACGAGTTGATCACGGTCGAGAAGGCGGCGCGGCCGACCATTGCGAACGCGGCCCGCCTCTTCGCGACGACGAGCAACAACGCCGTGGCATCCAAGCCAATCGTCGAGAAGGTAAACAGCGACCAGGCCGCATGGATTGCGACGCTGGTCAAGATCGTCGACTTCCAGCGTGCACAAAGCAGGCGTGCGTATGACGAAGCGAGAGTCGCCGGCCAGCGCGCCACGCTGGTGGTCTTCGCGCTCACCGGCGGCGCCATCGCGATCGGCGTCCTGCTCGCCGGTGGCACCACCCGCAGCATCACGCGGCCGATCAAGGACAGCGTCGAGGTCGCCGAGCGTGTCTCGTCGGGCGACCTAACCCGTCGCCCGCTCGACCTGGAACGCGGCGACGAGTTCGGCCAGTTGTTCACTGCGCTGCACCGGATGACCACGAACCTCGATGGAATCGTCTCGAGCGTGCGGCAAGGCACCGAAAGCATCGCCAGCGCGGCCAGCGAGATCGCCACCGGAAACTCCGACCTGTCCACGCGCACCGAGTTGCAGGCGGCGACACTTCAGCGCGTGAGTTCGAGCATGCAAGGCGTGGCCGAGGCGGTCGCGCACAACGCCGAGATGGCGCGTGACGCGGGCCGCGTCGTCAGCACGACCGTGGACGTGACGAAGGGCGGCGAAGCCGTCATGGCGCAGCTGATCACGCGGATGAAAGCGATCCGGGCGAGTTCCATCCGGGTCGGCGAAACGGTGGCCTTGATCGATGCCATCGCCTTCCAGACCAACATCCTCGCGCTCAATGCGGCCGTCGAGGCCGCGCGCGCGGGCGAGGCCGGGAGAGGCTTCGCCGTGGTGGCCGGCGATGTCAGAAGCCTGGCGCAGAAGGCCGCCGTGGCGGCCAGCGAGATCAAGCAGTTGATCGCGGAATCGACGTCGAACGTCGAATCTGGCGACAGCCTCGTGAAGGAAGCGGGACATTCGATGGCGCAGATTCTCGCGAGCGTGGACAAGGTGTCTGCGCTCACGCACGAGATTGCCGATGCATCTGAGCACCAGCGAAAAGAACTGGAACAGACGCTCGCGTCGGTGCGCAAGCTCGATGACATGACGCAGCAGAACGCCGCCCTCGTCGAGCAGTCCGCTGCGGCGGCGAACTCGCTTCACCAGCAAAGCCGCTCGGTGGCCAGCGCCGTTGCAGTTTTCAAGGTTTCGGGCGGCGCCGCAGCCTGACCCGCGCCGCAGCGCCGCGGAGCCATGGAACTTCGACACCTTCGGTACTTCGTCGCGATTGCCGACGCGGGCACGCTCTCGCGCGCTGCCGAGCGGGTGTTCGTCACGCAGTCGACGCTGTCGCATCAACTGGCCCAGCTCGAAGGCGAACTGGGCGTCAAGCTGTTCGAGCGCATCGGCAGAAGCCTGCGCATGTCGGATGCAGGCACCGAGCTGCTGCGCCATGCGCGCGGGGCGATCGAGAAGGTGCAGGAAGGCCAGCGCGCCATGGCACAGATCAGGAACGTTGCCACGGGCGACCTGCAGGTCGGCGTCACCCATTCGCTAGTCAATCGACTCATCCCGCATGTGGCCGATGCCTTCGTCAATGCCCATCCGGCAGTGCAATTGCGCATCAGCCATCTGCCAGCCATGGACATCGAGGCCCAGGTGGCGTCCGGCGCCTTGCACCTGGGCGTCGCATTCCACCCGACGAGCGACGAGGCGGTGCTGGGCGAGCACTTGTTCGACGATGACCTCGCGTTGGCGGTGTCGTGGACGCATCCGCTCGCAGGCAGGGACTCGCTCAGGTTCACCGAGTTGAAGGACCTCCCGCTGGCCCTGACGAGCCGCAGCAGCGTCACGCGACGGATTCTCGACAGCAGCTTCCAGCGCGCGGGGATCGAACCGCGGGTGGTGATGGAGATCGACTCCGTCCATGCGCTCCAGCACATCGCGGAGAACGGCATCACCGCGGCATTCCTATCACGCAGGACCACCCCGCCCAGCGACAGGCTCACGCTGATTCGCATGACCGATCCGCTGCCGCAGAGATCGGTGGGCCTGGTGTGGAAACGCTCGACTTACCGCTGTGCAGCAGCCGTCGCGTTCTCCAAGGCGCTTCGGCTGGCTGTCGAGGAATCCTTTCGGCCGGAGTAGTGCGAACAGGCCCAAATGCGGGTCGATATAAACCCCGACGAATGTTCGACCGCATCGATATGCACGGCGCAATTTCTCATTGGATCGAGATGACATGGCTCGGTAGTCTCGATGACAGCGCGGAAGACCGCACCGGCGCATCAATCCAAAACGTTCGAGGACTTTATGAAATTCAAAGAACTTCTCTCCGCCACCCTGTTCTGCGCGGCCTTTGCCGTCGCCACGGTGTCGCATGCCACCGAGGGGGGCGGCTCGGTCTATCCCGCCGGCGTCGAGAACTACACCTGCTGCGCGGTGCCACCTCCTGGCTGGTACGGCATTGCGTATGCCGAGCACTTCAGGTCGGACACGCTGCGCGATAGCAACGGCGACCGCATTCCCGTTCCAGGTTTCAAGGTGCGCGCCAACGTGTTCGCGCCGCGGCTCATCTACGTCACCCCGCAAACCGTGGCTGGCGGGTCGCTGGCGGTGCACGCGATCCTGCCAGTGGTCGATCTGAAGGTCGATGCCGCGGGACAGAGCGACAGCCGCTCGGGCATCGGCGACCTCACACTCGGCGCGGCGCTCGCCTGGCACCACAGCGCCGCGCTGCACACCTTGATCGCCCTCGACGTCTATGCGCCGACCGGCGGCTACGAGGCCGGCCGGCTCGCCAACATCGGCCGCAACTACTGGGCCGTGCAGCCGCTGGTCGGCGTCTCGTACATCGACCCCAACGGCATCAACGCTGACGCCAAGGTGATGTACACGGTTAATGCGAAGAACAAGGACACCGACTACCGCTCCGGCCAGGAATTGATCGTCGACTATGCCCTCGGCTGGGGCTTGGGCAATGGCTGGGTGGTGGGCGCTGGCGGCTATGTCTACGAGCAGACCACCGACGACAGGCAGGCCGGCGCCACAGTCAGCAATGCCAAGGGCCGCGCCTTCGCGATCGGCCCGTCGGTGCGATACGACAGCGGCAAGGGCTGGTTCGCAACGCTCAAGTATCACAAAGACTCGAACGTGCGCAATCGAGCTGAAGGCTCCGCGCTCTGGCTTAAGGCCGTCGTGCCGTTCTGACACTCGGCGGTCAAGTCGACCAGAGACTGCGGCCCTGCCCTGCCTCGAGGCCGCGCCAGCGGCCAAGCTGTACGCGCGGGCCCGACCCACGGGCCTACCTAAAAGATGTGCTCGAGCGGCTGCCGCACCGCTGGAAGCCGGCGGCCTGACGCTTAGCTTCACCCGCGCGCTTAACGATTCACCCGAAGAAACCCGGATAAGCGTTCGACCGGATCGATATGTCCTTCTGAATTGATCATTGGATAGAAGCAGAGGCGCTGGATAGGATGACCGCTTTCGCGAGCGCCATGCACCAAACCGTCGATTGAAAAGTCCTCGGCGCTGGGCCGGAAGGCGGTTGACCATGTATCGAGGCGCTACCAACTCAACATTGTCTTGGAACAAATCTTGAAAACAAAGAAACTTTCAATTGCCTCATCGGTGGCGATGCTGGGGATCTGTGGTAGTTCATTGACTCATGCCGAGGAAACGTTTCAGCTGACGTCATTGACATTTGCCACAACGAAGTCTGCCAAGCTGAATGCAGTCACTGGTGTCGGGAGCGAGTCGGAAAGCCTGCAAACACTCCAGTTCGAGCACTTCGGTGTCAATCGCTGGGGCTATCTGTATTTCGATCTTGAGAGCTACAACGGCCGCCATGTGGGCGCCATACCGGTTATCAATGACGGGGGCCAAGCCTACGATCTTTTCGCCATCGTGACGCCCAGCCTGAGCCTTACCAAGGTGACGGGGACGAGTTTCACCTTCGGACCGATCTCTGACGTGTCATTGATTGCGATGGGTCGCCAAGCGAGTTACTACCGGTACAAAACGTGGGGTGCGGGGGTGTCGCTGAACTTTGCGGTACCCGGGTTCGATTGGTTCGAATCGGGCGTGCTCACGCATGACAGTAGTTGGAACGTAGAGCCACAGACGTTCGCAACCAACACTGGCCAGAACTATCGATTGGACAAGCGCCGCTGGATGTGGCGAACACTGCTGATTTCAAAACCTATCGACATCAGCAGCCAGCGATTCAATTTCAACTTTTTCGCCATTGTCAACAGCACCGGCAACGGCGAGGTTGGAAAACACGGCATCGAGAAGTTCGTCAGAACCGAACTCCTCTGGCAGATTGGTGGTAGCTCCGATCATCAGCTGGGAGTTCGTTACGAGTACTTCAGGCACAAGAACTCACTCTCCAATGGCTTTGGGGACAATAGCTATTCGTCCGGTGCACCGTATCTCATGTACAAATATACGCTCTAGTTGAGACCATAGACATCACCTGTTTGACGACAAATAACTGAAGGAACTTATGAAAAAACACTTCGCCGCAGCGGTGCTTGCGATCGCGCTCCCTGTTGCATCCGTTGCCGCGCCAAAGGGATACATCGTCGACCCGCAGCATTCGGTTCCTCGCTTCACGTACAACCATTTTGGCTTCTCAACCCAAATGGCACGCTTCAACAAGGTGTCTGGAAAATTCTCCATTGACTGGGAGGCCAAGACCGGTACTGTGGAATTCAGTATCGATGCCTCATCGATTGACAGTGGCATCGAGCCATTGAACAAACATCTGCGAGGCCCGGACTTCTTCGACGTCGAGAAATATCCGACGGCGACCTTCAAATCGACGTTGGTGACGTTCGAGGGCGATCGCCCTGTTTCAATCCAGGGCGATTTGACGATGCACGGCGCCACGCAGAGCGTCAATTTCATCGTCACTTCGTTTAAGCATGGACCCCACGGGTTCCTGCAAAACAGAGAGAGCATCGGCGGAACGGCAACGGCAATCATGTCCCGCACCGCCTTCGGTCTGGGGCGCTATGCTCCAAACGTCGGCGACGATGTGACGGTCACCATTTCGCTGGAGGCGGTCAAGGAGTAGGGCGTGGACGCTTCCTCCAACGCCGAACAAGCGAGGGCGCGCTTCGATGACGTCGCCTCTCAGAGCGCCACGCAAGAGGGCGTTGGGGGCCGGACGCGCTACGACACGACGACGATTGTGTTGCACTGGCTGCTGGCACTCGCCATCGTGGGGCTGCTGGTGACGGGTTTCCTGATGGTTGACCTGCCACTGTCGATCAAGAGAGTCAAGCTGTACAACTGGCACAAGTGGGTCGGCGCGATGGTGCTCGTGGCGTCTGTCATTCGCCTCGTGTGGCGGCTGACCCAAACAGCACTGCCGGCTGCCGGGATGCGGATCTGGCAGCGCCGTGCGGCACGAGTAACACACGTTGCGTTGTATGCGCTTTCGCTGGTGGTGCCGCTGTCCGGTTGGTTCTACTCCTCAGCTGCTGGCGTGCCGATTGTGTGGTTCGGGTGGATACCGATACCTGATCTGGTTCCTGCCGATGCGGTACTCGCGCAGTCGTTCAAGTCGCTGCACGCCCAATCTGCTGTGATGCTGACTGTCCTGGCGTCTCTGCACATGGCGGCAGCACTCAAGCACCACTTTGTTGACCGCGACGGTTTGCTGTTTCGCGTATGGCCGGGCCGCTAACCTATCTTCCCTCTGCCCATGAATCGCCGACTATTTCAATTGCTGGTCTTTGGTGCCTGCTGGATTGGCAACGCCTTGGTGCACGCAGAGTCAAAGCTGTTACGCGAACAAGGTGAAATTCTCTTCACGCTTCAGCAGATGGGGGCCCCACTGCAAGGACGCTTTCGCAGCTTCGATGCCCGAGTCGACTACGATCCCAGCGCACTAGCCGCTACGCGCGTCTCGATGACGATCGATTTGGGCAGCGTGTCGCTCGGCGTGTCGGAATTCGACGAAGAGGCCACGAAGCGCGATTGGCTCGCGGTGAGGGCGTTTCCGCAAGCGACATTCGTCAGCAGTGCCGTCAAAGTTATCGCACCAGACCAACTGGAGGTTGCGGGACGTCTGACGATAAAGGGGGCAAGCCGGGACATGACAATTCCCGTGAGACTGTCGCCCTCGGGAAGGAACACCATGGCTACCGGCGCGTTTGTGATCAAGCGCCTTGACTACAAAGTTGGCGACGGCGAGTGGAAGGACACGTCCGTCATCGCGAACGAAATTCAGGTGCGTTTCAAGTTCGTGCTAAGCACCTGACGCCGCCCAGCGGCGCAGCCGCCTCGGGCCGAGAGCTACCCGGCGGCAGTGCATCCCCAATCTGGCGCACGAGCGCCCCTTGATCCACCGAACTTTCGATGAAACCCTATCTTGCTTCTCTGGCTATCGGTGTCCTGGTCGGCGTGATCTACGCTCTCTTCAGCATTCGCTCGCCCGCCCCTCCGGTGATCGCGCTGGTCGGCCTTTTTGGGATGCTTGTTGGCGAGCAGCTTCCGGACCTTGTCAAGCTCCTGTTTCAATAGTGATCCACCGGTAGGTTTGGTGATGACCAAGCTCTTGCGAACTCCCGTGTTTTTCGGATTGGCGGAGCCGGTGGTCGATCAAGTGCTAGAGCACCTTTCCGACTTCTCGGGACCGCCTGATCGATGCTTTGTCTACGGCTCGGACATGCAGTTGCTAGGGGCGCTGGTCGAACAATGGAAGACCCGCGTGGAGATCGTCGTCGTGCTTGTTCCTCAGCTTGGTATCGACACGCTGGACGCCGCCATCTTGATCTTGGAGCATGAGGGCTTGGAACCCAGCGCCGCTGCGTGGGTGTGCGGCACGGCCGAAGCAGCGGAGTTGAGCCGTGAGTGGCGCGCCGTCGTGTCAACCGGCGACACTGACGCCAAAGCCATCGCTGAAGCACTGGCGCAAGAACTGTCCCGCTAATGTGCGTTCGGCAATCCCCTTCGACCTTCAACTCACGGTCAGCCCGCCGCAATGACGATCACGTTGCCCGTCTGGCCGCGCAGCCTAGTCGACGATGTGCTGCGTCATGCGCCGCCGACGCCGGCCGAACTCGAACGCGCGATCGATGTCATAGAGGACGCCTTGACGGACTCGCCCCTCGCGCGGTCCGGCCGCGGCAATCTTCTGACTGCCGACGCCTTGTTGCAGGCCTTGCCTGGCCTCGAAACCCCTGGCATGCGGCTGACCCGCGACGCCGTCGAAGCGCTGTTTCAGCGGCTGGCGTCCCGCTCGCTCGGTATGCCTGTTCCGACGGCGGCGCTGCCCGCAGGGCGGAATGTCGTTGCGGCACTCGTGATCTTGCGCGAGTGCATGCACCGTCTCGGCTTTGATGTCGTGGCCATGATCTCTGCATGACGTCCGGCGGCCGCGCGCGGCTCCGCTAGGCGCTGGCCGCGAGGCCCAACAACTCGCGGGCCTGTGCGGGCCGCGACTACCCGCCCATGGTCGTGGCACATCTTGACCACCTCGCGCACCAGTGCGGCATTCGACGGCGCCAAGGTATCGCGGTCAGACGGCCACGTTGGGCCTGAAAAAGGCCTCGGCAGTCAACTCTGCGACCAAGACGGTAGGATCGCCGACGAGTCGGCAGCGTCGCACCGGTACCTGCCGGCACCGGTGAGGACCGTAGTTGGCGGGTGCGTGCAGTCGGGGCCGGCCTACTGTCAACTCGCCGCCGGCTCTCGGCCCATGAGTTTGCCTGCATTGAGCATCCCGCACGGGTCGAGTGCCGCGCGAAGTCGGCGCATCAGCTCGATTTCGGTATGGCTGCGGCTGACGCTCAGCCAGGGTCTCTTCTCCAGCCCAATGCCATGCTCGGCCGAGACTGAGCCGCCGATCTCCGCCAAGGGCTGGTACACGAGGGTCTCAACGCGTGGGCGCAGCCGCATGTAGTCCTGCGGCTTGACTTGGACAATGACGTGCAGGTTGCCATCTCCCAGGTGCCCGAAGAGCCACAGCTTGTGCTCGCCGATGCCGCAGCGCAGCGACTGGCCCAACTGCTGTGTATAGGACTGCATCCGGCTGAGGGGCAGCGAGATGTCGAACACTACCGGGGCGCCGCCATTCATGACCTGGCCGACATCGTCGCGCAGTGCCCACAAGGCGTGGCGCTCGGCTTGTGACTGGGCGATCACGGCGTCCGCGACCCACTGGCGATCCATCGCCGCTCCCAGTGCGTCGGCGAAGCAGGCCGTGTCGACCACTGCGTCGGCACCTTGGCTTTCGATCAGCACGTAGAAGGCGTGCTCACTACTTAGGGGAGGCAGACCCTTGGCTGGTGGCGTGGTCACGAGGTGATAGAAGTCCGGCCACATGACCTCGAAGGCCGATAGTTTGCCGCCCAGGCTGGCGTCCATGTGCTTCAGCAACTGGGTGACGGCCTCGAAGCTGGGGGCACCGACCAGCGCGACATCCTGGGACTTCGGCCGCTCGCGCAGACGCAGCACAAGCCTCGTGATCACGCCCAACGTACCTTCGGAGCCGATGAACCAGTGCTTGAGGTCGTAGCCCGTGTTGTTCTTGAGCAGATGGTTCATGGCGCTGACGACGGTGCCATCGGCCAGAACAACCTCCAGGCCAAGGATCATTTCGCGTGCCATCCCGTAGCGAAGTACACGGTTGCCTCCTGCGTTGGTGGCCGCAATCCCGCCCAGCGTCGCAGAGCCGCGCGCTCCAAGGTCGAGCGGAAACGCCAGGTCTTGCGCTTCGACGGCCTCCTGCAGCGCCTGCAGCGTGACGCCTGCCTGCACGACCGCCGTGCGCTGCACGCTGTCGATCTGCCCGATGCCGCGCATTCGCTCAAGCGAAAGGATCACCTCGCCCGGCCCCGCGTCGGCGCCGTGAACGAGCCCGGTGAGCCCACCTTGGGCGACCACGGGAATGCCGCGGCGATGGCAACTGCGCATGACGCGCGACACTTCCTCGGTGTTCGCCGGTCGGACGAGCAGCATGGCCTGCAGCTTGTCGGTCCGCATGAATCCTGCGGACCGCTCGGAGAGCGTCGCCGCGTCGAGGACCCCGTTGTGGCCCACGATGGACCGCAGTTCGTCGATCAGTTCCATGATTCAATTCGATCTTTGGCTGGCTTTCCGAGGGCGCAGTTGCGGGTCATGCGGCCTGCACTGCGGCGGTACGTGTTGCAGCGAGTTCCTTCATCCACTGTTCGCGCTGCGTGTCCGCGGCGGCCGCCTGCGTCTCTTTGACGTGCCCGTAGCCGCGAATGCGCTGCGGCAGCGAGGCCAGCTTGACGACGAGTTCTTGAGTCCGGGGGTTGAGCCCCGCGAGCCAGACTTCGAGATCTTGCTCGTACTGCACCAGCAGTCGACGCTCCAGCACGCGCTCCGTGCTGAAGCGGAAGGGATCGAGCCAACTGCCCCGCAGACCGCGCAACCGCGCCATCCACGTGAACGCCGTCATCACCCAAGGGCCAACCTCGGCCTTGACGACCATGCCGCTGCGCTTGTCGTGCCGCGCAAAGGGCCAGGCTCCGATGTGAAAGCGCAGCCGCAGCGAGCCTTCGAATTCCTGATCGAGCGCGGCGCGAAATTCGGGAGCGGCGTACAGGCGCGCCACTTCCCACTCATCCTTCACGGCGAGCAAGCGGTGGTAGTTGTGCGCGACTGCCCGCGTGAGGCCATCGCCCAGGCCAAGTACGGCCTCAGTCTGCCGCACCCGATTGACCAGGACGCGATAGCGCGTCGCCAGCGCCTCGCCGGTGTGCGCCAGAAGATGCTCCGAGCGCTGGCTCACCAGTTGATCCACTGTGCGTGTCAGGCGCGGCACGATGGACACTACCTGCGCCACGACCGGCTGCATGCCCTGGATGAACTGCTGCACGGCCTGGGCGTCGTGCGCCGCTCGGCGGCCCCAGGTGAAGGCCGCCAGGTTCATCTGCACGGCAACGTCGTTCAACTCGATGGCGCGCTCGATGGCGTTCCTGCGCAGCGGCAGCAGCCCGCGCTGCCAGGCCACGCCCAGCATGAACATGTTCACCGCGATGGGCTCGCCGACGAGCGCCGTGGCCAGCCGCTGCGCGTCCAGCAGCAGCGCGCGGTCGCCTAGCACCCCAGTCAACCGGCTCTGGAGCGCATCGGCGTCGATCTGCCAGTCCGGATTGCGCGCGAACTCGGCCGTCGGCACGACGTCGGTGCAGACGACCGCGTGGCTCCGAGCGGCAGACAGCTTGGACAGCGACTCGTCCGACGCGGCGACGATGAGATCGCAGCCGATCAGCAGGTCGGCTTCGCCGTCGCCGATGCGCGTGGCATGCAGCAGCGCGGGGTCGGGCGCGAAGCGGACGTGGGAGTTCACCGCACCGTACTTCTGCGCCAGGCCGGTCACATCGAGATTGGAGCTGTGCGCCCCTTGCAGGTGGGCGGCCATGGCCACGGTCTGGCCGATGGTGACCACGCCGGTGCCGCCGATGCCACCGATGAGCACGCTGTAGGCGCGCTGCGGCATCTCGATGCGCGGCTCGGGCAGCGGCGCGTCCCACGCCGCACGCGCAGCCGCCTGTGGTGCGATGGCGGCACGCCGCGGCTTGGCGCCCTGCACCGTGACGAAACTGGGGCAGAAGCCCTCGACGCAGGAGAAGTCCTTGTTGCAACTCGCCTGGTTGATGCGGCGCTTGCGGCCAAACTCGGTTTCCAGCGGCTCGACCGACATGCAGTTGGAGGCCGTGCCGCAGTCTCCGCAGCCCTCGCATACGGCCGGGTTGATGAACAGGCGCCGGTCCGGGTCCGGCCACTTGCCGCGCTTGCGCATGCGGCGGCGCTCCGTGGCGCAGGGCTGGTCGTAGAGGATGACCGATACGCCCGGGTACTCGCGGAACTCGCGCTGCACGACGTCCATGTGCCGACGGTGATGAACCGGCACTCCCGGCGGCAGCGCAACGCCGTCGTATCGCGCGGGCTCGTCGGTGACGACGGCCATCTTGCCCACACCCTCGGCCGCCAGGCCGGCCAGGATCTGCTGCGGGCTCAGTTCGCCCTCGACCGGCTGCCCACCGGTCATCGAAACGAAGCCGTTGTAGAGCAGCTTGTAGGTGATGGGCACCTTGGCGGCGATGGCCTGGCGCACGGCAAGGAATCCCGAGTGCGCGAATGTGCCGTCGCCAATGTTGGCGAACACGTGGCGTTCGGCGGTGAAGGGCTGCTGCCCCAGCCACATCACGCCTTCGGCGCCCATGTGCGAAACGGTGGTGGTCTGCCTGGGGTTCACCAACATCGCCATCGTGTGGCAGCCGATGCCGGCCAGGGCCCGGCTGCCCTCGGGTACTCGGGTGGAGCGGTTGTGGGGACAGCCCGAGCAGAAGCTCGGCAGGCGTGTCGGCCCCGGGACCTTCGGGACGGCAGCATCGCCAGCCTCTCCGATGCAGGTCGGTACATGCGGCGCCACTCCCGACACGCCGCCCGGAACACGTGCCAACACCTTGGCCACCGCACCCGGCGAGATTTCGCCGTTGTTCGGGAAGGCGACCTCGGTGAAGCCGGCGTCGAACACGGCGCCACCGAAGTGCTTTCCCACCAGGCGCGGCGCGTTGGCCTGCCCGTAGAGAGCGGCGCGTACCTGGTCCTCCAGCACGGGGCGCTTCTCTTCGACGACGACAATGGTGTCCAGGCCCCGCGCGAAATCGCGGACGATCTCCGGGTCCAGCGGCCACACCAGGCCGATCTTCAGCAGCCGCAACCCCGAGTGCTCAATCGCGGACGGCGCGCGCTGCCCCAGCGCCTGCAGCACGTCCTGCCAGGCCTTGCCCGCCGCGATCACGCCGACGCGGGCGCCTTCGGGGCTGGCGACGATGCGGTTCAGCCCGTTCGCCCGCGCATAGGCCAGGGCCGCGGCGAGTTTGTGGTTGTAGAGCCGGTCTTCCTGCGGCAGCGGCATGTCGAAGCCACGGATGTGGTACCCGCGACCAAATGGGTCCCGCGGCGTGCTGGGCGCCTCGGGCAGGACGACGCTCGGCGCGTCGGGGCCCACGTAGACCGAGCCACCGCCTTCGACGACGTCTGTCACCACCTTCATGCCCACCCAACAGCCGGAAAAGCGGCTCATCGCGATGCCGTGTAGCCCATAGTCCAGCAGTTCCTGGGTGTTGGATGGGTACAGCAACGGCATGCCCACCGCCATGAAGACGGGATCGGAGAAGTTGGCCACGGTGGAACTCTTGGCGCCGTGGTCGTCACCGGCCAGGCAGAGCACGCCACCCTTGGGCGAGGTGCCGGCGAGGTTGGCATGGCGCAGCACGTCGCCCGAGCGGTCCACGCCCGGGCCCTTGCCGTACCAGATGCCGAACACACCGTCGACCTTGGCGCCGGGAAATCCGCCCACGTGCTGTGCTCCCCAAATGGCAGTGGCCGCCAGGTCTTCGTTGAGGCCTGCGCGGAACACGATGTTCGCGGCCTTTAGCGCCTTGTCCGCCGCCCACAACTCCATGTCGTAGCGCCCCATGGGCGAGCCGCGGTAGCCCGAGATGTAGCCGCCGGTGTTCAGACCTTGGGCCGTGTCGCGCAAGCGCTGCTGCAGCGGCAGGCGCACGAGCGCCTGCATGCCGGTCATGTAGAGCCAGCCCTCGGCGGCGCTGTAGCGCTGCTCAAGCGCCGTCACGTCTCGCTCCAAGATTGACGTCATGCCGAACTCTCGCGGGTCGCGGCCGGCCCGGACATCAAGTCGCTCAGAACCCTACCTTCGGCCTGCATAAAGATACCCACGGCTTCGTCGCCGCTCATGGCCAGGTCGGGCTGCAGGCCACCACCCAGGCGGTTGAGCTGCACATTGAGCCAGGGCATGAGCTTGAAGACGTCGATGTTCTTCTCGGGCGTTGCCGCCACCTCGGCCTCGCCGTTGAGCAGCCTGTGGGCGGCGCGGGGGTCGGCCACCAGCGGGCGCCCTATGCCGACCACATCCAACTCGCCCGCAGCCAGCGCCGCCTCCATGCCGGCCTTGCTGCGGAAGCCGCCGGTGACCATGACCGGCATGCGCGCCACCTTCTTGACTTTGGCGGCAAAGTCGAGGAAGTAGGCCTCGCGCTGCACGGCGCTGGCGTTGCCTGGGCGTCGGCCGTCCTCGCCCTCGTCCTTGAGGGTCACACCGACCAGCTTAGGCTGCTCCAGGGAGCCGCCCGACAACTCCAGCAGATCGAGCGAACTGTGATTGAGCAGGCCGACCAGTTCCACGCACTCTGCATTGGTGAAGCCGCCCTTCTGGAAGTCGGACGAATTCAGCTTGATGCCGATGGGGAAGTCCGGCCCCACGACAACGCGCACGGCCTTGAGCGTCTCCAGCAGCAATCGGGCCCGGTTGACCAAGGAACCACCCCAAGCGTCCTTTCGCAGATTGGTGCGCGGGCTGAGGAACTGCGAGAACAGATAGCCGTGTGCGGCGTGGAACTCGATGCCCGTGAAGCCGGCTTCACGCACCTGGCCGGCTGCGAAGCGGAACTGCTCGATCACGTTGGCGATGTCGTCCTCGGTCATCTCGCGGGGCGGGGCAAAGGAAATGGGCAGCCCGCGCGGCGGATCCACCTCGACCACCGAGGGCGCCATCGGGCACGGGTTGATCTCCTTGATCACCTGACGCCCGGTGTGCGCGAGTTGCGGCCAGAAGTGCGCGCCGCCCGACTTGCCGACTGCCGCCAGGCGCTTCAGGGCCTCCAAGCCGGAGCGGTCGTGGATGACGACGTTGCCCGGCCGTTCCAGGTGCAGCCGGTCGACCTGGACATTACCCGACAGCAGCAGCCCGGCACCGCATTGGGCCCAGGTTCGGTACAGCTGTTCTAGGCGCGGCGTGGAATGCTGGTTGGCGTCGGCAAGACCTTCGCTCATCGCCGACTTGCACAGGCGGTTGGACAGCTTGGCGCCGCAGGGAAGCGACAGGGGTTTGGAAAGCGGTGTGCTCATGGCGTCGGGCGCATTGGGAGTGGGAAGGCTCAGGCGGGCGCAGCGAGGCTGCCGCTGGCGTCGGTCTGCTGGGCCGGGAAGTTCAGCTCGATGGTGACGCCCGACGGATCTTCGAAGAAGACCTGGTGCAGACCCAGGCCAGGCACCGTGCGTTCGCGAAAGGGAACGCCCTGGCCGCGCAAGCGACGCTGCATCTGCCCCAGGTCTGTGGCGAAGAAGGCCAAGTGATCCACTGCGGCGCCGCCCCGCAGTTCCTGCGCACCGCGCGCGCCAAGGTACTCCGACAGGCCACTGGCGTGGCCGGGCTGCTGGCCGATGATGTGGACGATGCCGTACTCGGCCTCGTCGCCGCCGCGGTACAACCAAGCGCCGGGAAAATTGAACGGAGGACGATAGCCTTCAATGAAGCCAAGTACTTCGACATAGAAACGCTTGGACGCTTCGACATCGACGGTGCGGATTGAAAAGTGCGCCAGTTTGCAAATCGGCATTGATGCTCCCGAGATCAAAATTCATGCAGAGGACGCCGACGCCAGCCGTTGCCGCGTCGCCGGGTCGATGAGCCAGGCCGCGAGCGCCGGCACCAGCAAAATGGCGCCCAATAGGTTCACCAGGAACATGAAGGCCAACAGGATCCCCATGTCGCCCTGGAACTTCAGCGCCGACAGCGCCCAGGTGGCCACCGACAATGTCATCGTCACCGCCGTGAACACTGAAGCCGTGCCACGCTGCCGCAAGGCCTCGACAAAGGCGTCGCGCAGCGAAATGTCGGCGCGCTGGCGCATCGCGTGGGCCATGCTCTCGAACAGGTAGATGCCGTAGTCGACGCCCACGCCCACACCCAGCGCCACCACCGGCAGCGTGTTGACCTTGACGCCGATCCCCAGCGCCACCATCACGGCGTTGCACAGCAGCGTCACTAGCGCCAACGGCAGAATGATGCACAGCGTGACGCGCCAGGAACGGAACATCGCCAAGCACAGTAGGCTGACGGTGGCAAACAGCGCCAGGTTGACGTACTTGTCGGCGGCGGCCACCACCTCGTTGGTAGCCGCCATCACGCCCACGTTGCCTGCGGCCAGACGGAAGGTCACTCGGTCCGTGTCGCCGCCGCTCGCCTTGAACGCCTTGATGCGCTCGACGATGTGGGCGATGGTGGCCGCCTCGTGGTCGTTGGTGAAGATGGACACCACCATCGCCTTGCAGCCCGAACTGACGAACTCATTGCCCAGCCCATTGGCCACTCGCGCGCCCTGACCTAGTTGCGCCTTGTCTTCGGGGATCATGCGCCACTTGACGAAGGTCTCGCCGTAGGTCTGCTGAACCTTCTTCACCAGCCCAGCAATGCTGCGCACAGCAGCCACGCCATCGGTCTGGCGCATCTGGAATTCGAACTCCTCCAGTCGGTCGAGCACCGAGGGTTCGACACACGGCGCCTCGCTGTCCGGGCGGCCTTCGGCAATGACCTGCAGCACGTCCAGCCCGATGGCGTAGTCGTGCGCAATGGCTTGGAAGTCGCGGTTGTAGCGGGCATCAGGGCGAAGCTCGGGCACGCCCGTGCCCAAGTCACCAACCTTCAGGCCACTGGCCACCTGCCAGCCGGCCGCGGCCGCGAGCAGCGCCAGGACGACGGCCACGCCGGCCGGTTTGCGCTGGGCCAAGGCGCCGAGGCGCGGCCACAGGCCTTGGCCCGCAGAGCTGCGGCTCTGCAACTTGCTCACCTGCGCCTCGCTGAAGCTCTGGAAGGACAGCAAGATGGGCAGCAGGATCTTGTTGGTCAGGACCATGACCGTGACACCCAAAGTGGCAGTGATGGTGAGTTCCCTGACCATCTCAATGCGCACGAATGCGATCACCACGAAGCCCAGCGCATTGGCCAGCAGCGCCACCGCGCCGGGCACGAACAGACGCTCGAAGCTGCGCCGCGAAGCGCTCACGCCATCCTGTCCTGCCAGGGCCTCGGCCTTCCAGGCGTTGATCATCTGCACCGCGTGCGACACCGCGATCGCGAAGATCAGGAAAGGCACGAGGATGGACATCGGGTCCAGGGCCAGCCCGAGAAGCGGCAGCAGCCCCAGCAGCCAGACCACCGGGATGAGCGCGCAGACCAATGCGTATCCGCTGAGCATGGCCGAACCGCAATAGGCGTACAGCAGTGCCGCGGTGATGACGAAGGCGAGGGCGAAATACTTGACCACGCCCGAAGCGCCGTCGGCCACATCGCCAATAGCCTTGGCGAAGCCGATGATCTGCACCTGCATGTCGCCGTGTTCGTATCGGCGGCGGATGTCTTCGAGCTTGCGGCCCACGGCCTGCAGGTCCGGATGCTGGCCGGTTTCGGGGTCGCGCTCCTGCAGCGCGGCAACCACCATCGCCGCTGTCTGATCGGCAGCGACGATGCGGCCCACCCAGTCGGACTTCAGCGTGGCCGCGCGCACCTGCGCTAGGGCCGCAGGCGAACCGTCGTAGCTGGAGGGCACGAGCACGCCGCCTCGAAAGCCGTCTTCGACTACTTCGGTGTAGCGCACATTTGGAGTAACGAGCGACGTGACCGATCCACGTTCCACGCCCGGGATGAAGAACACCTCTTCGGTTAGCGCGCGCAGGGTCTTGATGAATTCGTCGGTATAGATGTCGCCGCGCCGCGTCTTCAGCGACAGCACGATCTTGTTGGCACCGCCAAAGGTGCCGGCGTACTCGCTGAAGGTACGCATGTACTCATGCTGCAGCGGAAGCATCTTCGAAAATCCAGCCGAGACCTGCAACCGCGCAGCGCTCACGCCCAGCAGTAGCGTCAGGGCGACGAAGGCCAGCAGCAGCGCCAAGCGGTGGCCGAAGATGAACTCGGCGCTGGTCCGCATCCAGGTGGAAACCGCGCCAGCGTGCGCACCGGAGTCGGCGTGGGTCTTGCCGAACTTACCTTGGGTCGTGGACATCACGGTGAAACCCTGCGTTCGCCGAGCGAAGCCACGCGCGCGCCCTGTTCGCCCACCATCAGCAGGCGATTCCCGCCCAAGGCCAAAACCTGCGCGAGGTCGCCGCCGCCGCCCACGCTTCCTTCGGGCTGAAAGCTGCGCCCGTCGTCACCGCTGACCTGCACCATGCCCGACGTGCCCACCAGCACGATGCGCCCGTCTTCCAGAACGCAGCCACCCATCACCGAGCGTTCGTCCACGAAGCCCGAGGCCACCCACGTGACGCCGCCATCTTCCGATCGGTAGACATGGCCACGCATGCCGTATAGAAGTACGGCCCCCGTCGGAGAAGCCAGCGCGCCGAACCATGAGCCTTGGTACGGCGAAGCCACGCGCTTCCACTGCACCCCATCGTCGGACAGCGCAAGCACCGAGGACTCACCCACCAACAGTTGCCTGCGGCCCACCGACTCCACCCTGGAGATGTGGCGGTCGAATTCGGCTTCGATGACCTGCTTGCGCTTCCAGGTCCGTCCCTCGTCGTCGCTCACCAGATACAGGCCGAAGGCGCCATAGGCCGCGACGCGCGACTCCGTAAGCCAGGTCACCCCCAGCAGAGAGTCCCGGCCAACGAAACTGGTCAGGTCGATAAGTTGCCAGTTGTCGCCGCCGTCGGCGCTGCGCAGCAGAGTTCCCCCGTGACCGACGGCCAGTCCAATACCGCCCTTGTTGAAGGCCAGCGCCGTGAGCGTGCGTGTGGTCGGCGTGCGGTGCGCGCTCCAGGTCGCGCCGCGATCGTTGGAAGACCAAACCATACCGCGCTCGCCCACCGCCACAAGGCGTGGACCCAGGCGAACCGCATCCATCAACAGGGTGCGATCTGCGCGCAGCGGCGATGGCCCACCGCTGCTCGACGTCGCAGGCCCGCCCGGCCCCTGGGCGCCAGCAATCTGTGCGCACGCCGCCAGCAGTGCCAGCGCCAAGCTCAGTGACTTCCACTTGCCCGTTTGCATGGTTGCATCCCTCCGAGGCAAAGCGCGGATCTATTGGCTGGCGCCGCTGCGGCGCATGGCGTCGGGCTGGAAGTCGGCCAGCTTGCCCTTGATGTTGAACCTGGGCGGTGCTTCCTGGCCGCCGAGCGCGGCGATGAAGTAACCCCCGTTCGACAGGTCGTGCCAGATATTGACCGCGTACCACATCACGTTGGCGTCGTAGAACTGCACCACCGGATGAACACCAACCCGCCATAGGCCGCCACGAGCATCGTATGCGTCCTCCCAGAGCACGCTCCAGCTGTCCTCGTCGACGTAGAAAGTCCGGCGGGAGAAGGCGTGCTTCTGGCCGGCCTTGAGCGTGGCATCGACCACCCAGACACGGTGCACCTCGTAGCGCATCAGTTCGGGGTTCGGCGAGCCGGGCTTGACGATGCTGGCGTAGGGAACCGACTTGTCCAGAAGCTTGTACGCGTTGTACGGCACCAGCATGGCCTTCTTGCCCACCAGCTTGAAGTCAAAGCGATCGGGCGCGCCGTTGAATGCGTCGTACTGGTCCACGAACCGCATGCCTTCCGTGTCGTCCGTGACCGAGTCGTATGCCAGATCAGGCGCCCGTCGCACCCTTCGCTGACCGGCGTTGTAGACCCAGGCCGAGCGCGCTTCCTTCACCTGATCCAGAGGCTCGTGGACCAACGTAGTGCCCCCCGTCATGGCCGCGGGCGCCACAATGCTCGAGACAAAGTACAGAAGCCGATTCGGCTCGGGCGCGTCCATGTTCTGGGAGAAGACTCGGCGCTCGACAACCTTGATGGCGTAGCTGTCGCCATTGGCCCGCACCGGGAACGACGCATAGGTTCGCTCGATCCCACCGCCGAGATAGCGCAGGTTGTGGTTCCAGATCACCTCCAACCCCGACTTCGGGAGCGGGAACGGCGTGGTCGAGCCTGCAACGTTGACGGGTCCAAACCCCTGGAGTTCGATCTTGGCAGCCTGCTCCTTGACCTTGTGGGCGATGGCAGCCGGCAGCGCCGCGGTGCGATGCGATGGATAGACCACCATCTTGAATGATTCGCCCCTGGCCAGCAGCGCCTGCGCTCCGAGCGGCAGCAACTCCTTGTACTGAGCAGCGTTCGCTTTGGTGATGGTGTAGAGCGGCTTGTCCGACGCAAACGGGTCAACGTAGCCCTTGCCTGAGACAAAGCCAGCCGGAGGGGAGGCCAGGCCACCGGTCCAGGCGGGCACGAGTCCGTCGGCGCTTGCTGCCGTCTCGGCGCCGGTCGGCGTGAGTTCGCCACCAAGCTTCGCAAGGTCGGCGGCAGCGGGGGCCGCCGAGACCGATCCCAAAGCCAGAAGGATTGCCGCGGTTGCGGAAACACGGAATGCGATGTTGTTCATGGTGACTTTCCTCTTGGAGCGCTGCGTGGTCCGCGTCAGAACTTGGTAGAAAGAGCGACGGAGTAGAAATCCCGATCGCGCATCGGATCGAATTTCGCCGAGTGGTTGAACGTCACGTAGCTGAGATCAAGCGCGAACCGTTTGCTGAAGTCCAGGCTCAGCCCTAGTGCAACCGTTCCGCGATCCTCGACGAACTGACCGTCGATGGAGTTGCCCTTCAGGTCGCGCTTGAGATAGAGTTTTCCGGTGGCTGTCACACCGCTTCCGAATACCTGGTTGTAGGTCAGCGCCATGAGCAGGTTGATGCCCGCAGCGAATCTTGTGATGTAGCCTTCGTTCTGGCAGCCATCCGGCTGCGGGTTGCCCGCGAAGCAGGTACCGCCCCCCAGAAGCGGATGCGCGCCGTTGCCGAAGATGAAGGCCCGGCCGTAGCGCAGGCCACCGTCACGGAAGTCCGGCACGTTGTTCCTCTGCATGGCGAACTCGCCCGCGACCGTCAGGTTCTGTGCGCCCAGAACCCCGGGGAACAGCCGCACGGCGTTCACCTGGAACTGCGTCACGTTGAACAGGTCGTAGCCGTGATAAAGGTTGCCGACGCCCTGAATCGCCGCTGCGTACCGTGGGTCTGCCACCAAAGGGCCTGCGCCCCCGACAAGACCCACGAGCAGGTCGTTGCCGTTGATCTGGGCTGGTACGTCCTTCTTGTAGCTCAGCTCGGCGCCCGTCGACCAACCACCGATCGTCGTCGTTGCGCTGACTCCGAAGATCTTCATGTGCCCGGGGTACTCCCAGACTGCTTCTCCGGAGGTCATGCCGAGGGGCTCAAAGGCCTTCACGGCCATCGCCAGACCGGCAGACTGCAGGATGGCCTGTTGGGCAGGGCTGCCGTTGGCTGTCGTCGTCCCGGTAATGGCGCTGATGATTGGCGTGCGAGGCACGACGCGCTGCGCATAGAGACCGAACTCGGTGTCGAGGGCCTTGACCGGGAATCGCATTGCCAGGCCAAACTGACCGCTCCTCTCCGGCTTCGATCCGTTGACCTGAGGCAGGTACAGGCCGTTCTGGATAGCGGCCGGATTGCTGCCGGCGATGGTCGCGCCCACGTTGCACCGCCCGACGTTCGGCGCGATGGCGTTTTCGTTGACACCGAAGTACTGCCCACAGCCAGGAACGGCGTAGCGCGCAGAGCCAAACTGCCAGAAGCCTTCGACCGACATGCCTCCGCTCAGCCCGAGGTTCGCGTACACCATCGGCACTGGCAGAAGGAATTCCTTAATTTCGGTGCCGGCGCCGCGATTTGCCGCCCCCAGGTCGATGGGCATGCTCTGGTTGATTCCCAGCGTGAACAGACTCTCACCCCAGTTCAAGACCTGATTGCCCACCTTCAATTGAAGAGGAAGCCCACCGACGTCGAAGCCCGAGTACACATACGCGTCCATCACCTGGATGGCCTTGAACCGGTCCGTCCTGTCCAGGCCCGAGTCGCTCAACTTGCCAGGTACGTATGGCGTTGGACGCTGCCCCTGGCTTCCGAAAGGAACATCGTTGTTGATGAGCGCGTTGTCGTACCAACCGCGGAGTCGGAGAAAGCCGCCTCTGTCCGCCTTCGCCAAGGACAGATCACTCGTGAACTTGGCGACTTGGGAGAAGGTGTCTCCCCTGTCGTAGTTCAGGTTGCCCGAGTCCGTTGTCGATCCACCCAGGCCCGCGCGATCTCCGGTGAGGCCACGGACAGCACCGTCTGCTGCGGAGTACAGGAGGCGATCAGCAGACCGAGCGCGCCAACTCTGACCGACCGCCAGGGTCGTGGTCAGGGTTCCGGACCACCCGTCAGGCAGTTCGAGGTCAGTGGCGTGCGCATGCCCAATGCACGCAAAGATCGCCATCGCGACGCAGGTGAACCTTGTGCCGGCAAACGTGTTATTTCTACTGGTCATGAATGTCTCCTGCTTGTGCTTGTCGCCTGGTCCATAGGACCGTGCTTTGTTTGGATCGAGCGCTGTGCTAGCGGGTCATGAAGTTCAGCACCCGGTCGGCCAACTTCCCGTAAGGCGGCATCAGCACGCTGAGACTCGACCACCGTGCCTGATGGAAGACCGGGCGCAGCTTCGAGAAGGTCAAGAAGCCCTCGTGGCCGTGGTAGTGCCCCATCCCCGATTCGCCAACGCCTCCGAAGGGCAGATCCTCCTGGGCCACGTGCAGCACGGCATCGTTGATTGAGACGCCACCTGACATCACACGCTCCAGGATCCGCGCCTGGGTGCTGCGCTGGTTGCTGAATGGATATAGCGCCAATGGCCGGGGCCGCGCGTTGATGTAGTTGATGACCTGATCCAAACTCTTGTAGGCAACAAGAGGAAGGATCGGCCCGAAGATTTCTCGGGTCATCAGCGTGCTGTTGTCAGGTGCTCCCAGAACGAGATGGGGTGCCATTCGGTGGCGCGCGTCGTCAAATGCTGGCCCTTCGAGCAGCGGAAGAACTTGCGCGCCCTGTTGTGCCGCCTCATCGAGCCAAGCCTTCAGGCGCTCGTACGCCTTGCGGTCAATGACCGATGTGTAGTCGTGCGAGTCGAGGCTCGGATAGCGTCGGCGCACGATTTCGTACGACAACTGGACGAAGCTCTCGACGCTACGCTCGGGTACGAACGCATAGTCCACCGTTGTGCAGACTTGGCCAGCGTTGAGATACTTCGCAAAGAGAATTCGCTCAGCCGCTGTTCGCAGGTCGAATTCATCCGTCACGATCGCCGGTGATTTCCCTCCCAGTTCTAGCGTCACCGGACAAAGGTTCTGCGCCGCCGCCGACATGACCGAGCGCCCAGTCGCGCTGGAGCCAGTGAACATGAGGTGGTCGAACGGAAGTTGGGCGAATGCGCTGCCCAGCCCCTTGGCGCCGGCGAAGAACTGCAGCTTGTGCGCGGGAAGGTACTTCGGCATCCGTTCGACAATGAGGCGCGACAAACCTGCAGAGTTCTCACTCATCTTCACCATGGCGCGGTTGCCCGCGGCGAGGACGCATGCCAGCGGGCCGAACGACAGGTTGAGCGGAAAGTTCCAGGGCACGATCACGCCGACGACACCAAGGGGCTGTGGAGTTACCCTGTTGCTCGCGAGTCCGTAGGCCAACCGGTCAACCCCGCGACGCTGGGTTCGCGTCCAACCCTTTAGCGACTTCAGCGCATGCTTGATCGCGGCGACCACCGGACCTATGTCAGTCAGAATCGTCTCGTGCCTCGACCGATGCCCGAAGTCCGCGCTGATTGCCGAGATGATCCCCTCGCGATGATCCTGAACGAAGGCCAGAAGACCTGTGAGGTCCGCCCTGCGCTCCGCGACGCTTGGATAGGGATGCTCCAGGAACGCTCTGCGTTGCACTTCAAGGGTTGCTTTGAGCATGCAACTGGTCTCTGTCATGTGAATGCCCGTTGGTTGTTCAATTGCCGGCGAACGCAGCGATCACGTCCTGACCACTCGGTTCAAACGAGGCCCAGTTGCTTGAGCAACCCAAACTTGTCGTAGATGATTTGCTGGTAGACGACCTTGCCGTCCTTGATCCGATAGTGAGAAGCGAACGCACCGGTGATGCGACGGTTCGTGGCCGGCAGCACGCTGCCGTCCGGCAGGGGCAGCGCACCGGTGTGCACGCCTCCCAGAGTGCAGAACTCCATGACCTCGTCGCCCTGTTCGACAAGGGCATGAACTTCGACGTAGTTGTCCGTGAATGCGCCCAGCCACGCCTGCTCGTCCCTGATCCGAGCCTCTTTGCCGACGACGTCGACATCAGGCGCCACATACCGGATGTCGTCGGCCCAGTACGCGGCAATGGCGTCCAGGTCTCTCGCGCGGAATGCTCTGTGCATCGCGTTGACGATGTCTGCGGGGCTGGCTGAGGCACTCATGTCTGTCTCCTTCTCTGCGAATCGATGTCCGGGATTCCGACGCTCAACACATTGCGGCTGCGTGGCTGTTGCTCCGCTATCGGCCGCCAAGCTGTTGGCGCTCATATCGGGTTGCGGCCGCGGCGCAACTAGCGCAGGCTCCGGAAGTAGTCGACCAGGGAGGGCCGACTGGGCACCCATCCCATCCGCCTTGCATTGCTCGCGCTGATGAGACTGTTTGAAGCAACCCCAAGGCGCCCGGCCTCGCCGTATTGCTTCAGGACATCTTCGACATCGAGGCCGACAGTCCCCTTGAGTCCCAATGCAGCGGAGATCAACTCCGCAATCTCCTTGAAGGAGTTGTGCCCGTTCTCTGCGAAGTAGATCGCCCCGCCCGGCGCGCGTACGTTGGCCAGCAGGTACAGATCTGCCAAGTCATCGACGTGCACATTGGAGTAGCGGTTCAGCCCCTTGCCGAAGTAGACCGCCGCACCGACCTGCTGCGACAGGGCCATGAGCTTCGGCAACTGGTCGCTGTGAGGATTGAGCCCTCGCCCCGTGCCGTAGATCATTCCCGGACAGATCACGATGGTTCGGACGCCTTTGTCGATCGCGGCTTGCCGGACGTATCGATTCAGGTCCACGCGCGCTCTTCTGTAGGGCACCGGCTCGAAGAAGTCGTCTTCGGTGTACCCGCCCGATTGACCGAACTCACCGTCCGCATGATCTGCCACGATGGATGAACCCGACGTGTGGATCAGGGTCTTGCCACTTCGCTCCAGGGCCGTGACCAACGTGACGACTGAAGCGGCGTGGTCAGCGCTGGCGGCGTTGACCACTAGGTCCGCCGCCTGCGCGCTTGCCGTCAAGAGTTCGGCGTCATCAAGCGACCCAGTGATGGGCGTGACTCCGCGTTCGCGCAGCGCGTTCGCCTTCTCTTCGGTCCGCACCAAGCCTGACACTTGGTACCCTGCGGCGAGCAAGGCGGTTGCTACGGTTCCGCCGATGTAGCCGGCCGCACCGGTGATGAACACTCTCATGAAGACCTCTCAGTTCCCGAACATGAAGCGCCCGCACCAAGCCGGCGCTCGATCGATGTACAGTAGATGATCGACCGATCAGTTACGGATTCTAAGTGATCGACCGATCAATTAAATAGGGGAAATACTGATGGCACCCGTCGAGCAACCGATCGCGCACGCCAGCGAGCCAGTCGAGCGGCAGGGGCGGCGCCGACTTTCCCCGGAAGACCGTGAGCACCAGATCGTGCAGAGAGCCATCGCGTTCTTCGCCGCGAACGGGTTCGAGGCCAGCACAAGAGATCTCGCCAAGGAACTGGGCGTTACCCAGTCTCTCCTCTACCGGTACTTTCCGAGCAAGGACGCGCTGGTCGATCGGGTCTATGAAGAAGTGTTCGTACGTCGCTGGAACCCCGAGTGGGAGGAGTGGCTCTCGGACTCAAGCACCCCCCTTGATGCCCGCCTGAAGCGCTACTTCAAGGACTACGCGCGCTTCGTTCTCCGGGGCGAGTGGGTCCGGATATTCATGTACGCGGGCCTTTCGAAGCGGGGAATCAACCGCAAGTACTTGGCCAGGCTCCGCGAGCGGCATTGGCTTGTCATCGCCCAGGAGATGAGGCGCGAGTACGACATACCTGAGCCAGCGACCGAAGATGATCTAGAAGAAGAGATAGAGTTGGTCTGGGCCACGCACGCCTCGATCTTCTATGTCGGCGTGCGCAAGTGGATCTACGACCTCCCGACCCCGAAGCGCCTGGACCACATCATCGACATGCGCGTCGACGCGTTTCTGGCAGGCGCGCCGACCGTATTGCGCGCGGCCCGCACGACGAAGTAGCTGCCGAGCCTCCGGCAGATTCGAACCCGGGGCTCGATTCTCAATTTACCACTTGATCACTTACCGAAAGGCAGCGGAACGCGCGAGGCCGACGAGCCCGCCCCTGCCGTTCGAACAACAGATGGGGCCTTTGGCGCCGCGCGGCCACTCACGCGATCACTCGCTGCGAGTCCCGATGTTGCTTGACGGCGCACTAGGCTAGGTGCCGAGCGCCCCCGCCCCGATCAGGGTCATGGGTGCCGCCAGGCCCAGCGAGCGGGCGAACGACAACAGCTTGCGTTCGCCACCGCTCAGGTTGCCGGAGCGCTGCGTCAGTCGCTTGACCAGGAGCGGAAACTTCGCGAATGCGTCGGCGTACCGCGCGGGGTTGCGGTCAGGCAGGTGTAGCCAAAGGTTGTCGGCGACGCTCAACTCGCCGAACACGACGTTCTCCTGTAGTGCGTAGGCGATGCCCAGCCCGAGGCGGCGGTGGGATTCAACCCCTGCGAGATCTCGGCCCTGCCATGTCGCTCGGCCGCCCGCCAAGGGCAAGAATCCGGAGAGCGCACGCATCAACGTGGTCTTCCCGACCCCGTTTCGCCCAAGCACGCCCAAGACCCGCCCCGGGTCCACCCGGCCGCTGATGCCTCGGACCACCATCGTGTCGCCAGAACCGCAGACCACCTGCTCGAACGCGAACGCACCCATCATTTGTGTTCCCCGGCGTAGACCGCCCGTACCACGGGGTCGGCCTGGACCTGAGCGAGCGGGCCCTGCGCAAGACTTCGCCCCTGGTGGAAGACGAACACCTCGCCGCCCATCGCAGCCACCGCGCTGATGTCGTGTTCGATCAACAGCGCCGCGGCGCCGATGCGGCGCACAGCCTCCTGGATAGCCTTGATCATGTGGTGTGTCTCGGCAGGCGAGAGACCGGCACAGGGTTCATCAAGCAGCAGCAGCCGCGGCTCCGGCAACACGGTCATCACCAGTTCCAGCGCCTGGCGGTGCCCCTGTGACAGGCGGCCGGCCGGCGCATCCCGCTCACGCTCGAGATCCGGGAAATGCACCAGCAACTCGTCCAGCAGACCACTGTGCCATCGATGCGGTGCGCTGCTCAGCGCGCTCGCTCCGTGCAAGCGACCGGCCCAGAGTCCATGGTCGTTGGCACCGAGTTCAGGGGTGGGCCGTGCGTACCGCTTCAGAGTCGGGTACCGCCGGTTTCTGCAACAGCGTGCCGCTGCACGCGCTAGATGCCTGCTGCGGCGGGCACGTATCTGCAGTCAGGAGTCCGAGCGACTGAGCCGCGGCGTGCGGCCTAAAGCTCTGCGGGCTCTCCTCTTGCAATCCGCCGTTGCGAGCGCTATAGTGAACCACATGGTTCAGTATATGAGTACCCACCTGGATACCTCCTTTGCCGCGCTCTCTGACGCCACCCGACGTGGCGTTCTGGAGCAGCTCGGGCGCGCTGACGCTTCCATCACGGACCTGGCAGGGAAGTTCCGCATGACCCTCACGGGCATGAAGAAGCACGTCGGCGTCTTGGAGCAGGCGGGGCTCGTCACCACGGAGAAGGTCGGGCGCGTGCGGACCTGCAAGCTTGGTCTGCGTCGACTGGAGGAAGAGGCGATGTGGATTGAGAGGTACCGCCAGCTCTGGGACGCACGCTTCGACGAGTTGGACAAGGTTGTCGAGGAATTGAAACTCAAGGAGAGAGTCGATGGACGCAGAAAGAAGTAGTCAGCCAAGCCCCATGAAGAATCGAACGTCGGTGGAGCGGAAGTCCCAGCGTGAGCTCGTCGTCACGCGAACCATCAATGCCCCGCCGCGCATCGTGTTCGAGGCGTGGACCAAGGCCGAGCTGTTCCAACGTTGGTGGGTCCCGAAGTCGTTTGGCCTGACGCTGCTTTCCTGCGAGCTCGATGTTCGCGTGGGCGGCGTGTACCGCCTCGTGTTCCGCCACCCTGCTGCCCCGGAGCCCATGGCATTCCACGGCAGATACCTCGAAGTAGTGCCGCCTTCGCGCCTCGTCTGGACCAATGAGGAAGCGGGCGGCAACGGGCAGGTCACCACGGTCACGTTCGAGGAAAGAGCCGACAAGACGCTGCTCGTCATGCACGACCTCTATCCCTCGAAGGAAGCGCTCGACGAAGCCATTGGCTCCGGGAGCACGAGTGGGATGGACGAGACGTTCAACCAACTCGACGAACTCCTCGCCGCCATGGGCGCGAGCCAGGGTCGGTCATAAGTCGCCGATCGGGCTCCGGCACCTGCGATCGCGCGCACGGATGATTTCGATTCTGTTGCAGCTCGCTCGTCGTGAAGTCGAAGCCCCTCGGGCCCCTTAGTGCGTCTTCAGCAAGCCGAACGGAGCAACTCATGCCAGCACTCAAGCGACTTCAGTGGTCGATAGACATTGCCGCACCGGCATCCAAGGTCTACCAAGTGTTGGTCGGCCCCGAGAGCTACAGGCAGTGGACGTCGGCCTTCGGCGAGGGCCTGTACTTCGAAGGCTCGTGGCAAAAGGGCCAGCGAATTCGCTTCTTGACTCCGCAGGGGCATGGAGTGACCTCGGAGATCGCCGAGAGCAGACCGAACGAGTTCATCTCGATCCGACATCTCGGCTACATCGCCGACAACGGCGTTGAAGACACGAGCAGCGAAGCCACCCGCGCTTGGGCGCCAGCCTACGAGAACTACACCCTCACGGACGCGCCGCAGGGAACGAAGCTGACTGCCGACCAGGACATCACGGAGGACTTCGAAAGCATGCCGGAAGCCTGGCCGAAGGCACTGGAAAAACTGAAGGCGCTGTGCGAGAACCGCGCTCAGTGACGCCTAGAGGCTGCACACATGCCTCATGACCGACATCAAGTTTCAAAAGAGAAGGGGCGCCTTGGCTAAGTACCTGATCTCCTTTCCCAGTGCGGCAATGGTCGTGCCCGACGGCGATTGGGAGGCGGTGGGCCGCGACTCGCACGCCGTGATCGACGAGGCAAAGGCCGCCGGCGTCTACGTCTTCGGCGGCGGCATCGACGAAGCCGTGCCGCCCGCGCTCGTTTCGGCCGACGGCGCAGTCGCCGAGGGTGGCTACCCGTGGGCGCCCCGGCTCGACGGCGGCTTTACCGTGCTCGAACTACCCTCGCGTGAGGAGGCGGTCGCATGAGCCGCGCGGATCGCGAAGGCTTGCCGCTGCGACCAGGAACTGCGCGTCTTTCAATTCGACTCACAGTCCTGAAGGCTGCGGGTTCGCCGGCATAGCGGTGGCTACCTGTTCAATCGCCGTTTCGATTTGCGGCGAATCCTCCTGCGTCTGACACAAGCTGCCTGTTATTCCGTCGCTCACCCATTGCACCTCATCCGCACGGCTGAACCATCTTGCTGATCGGGACACCAGTTGAGCAGACCACGCCGCAAAAGTGAGCGCGGCATGGGCAACAAGCTTCGCCTAGTGACGCTCCGCCGGGCGCGCGGCGCTTTGTTCCTCGCATTCGTAGCATCGCCCGCGCGGACGACTGGACTCACTGCAGTTCAAGATGGGGAGGGCCACAGTTCACGAAGGACGCGGTGCCGGCCTGCGCCGTCTGCTACGCACTGAAGGCGAACTCGACGCTCAAGAGGCGATCGACTGCTGCGCGATCCATTGCCGAATGTCCTCGGCCCGCCAGACGGTGACTCGCTCGGAGAGTTTCACAGGCTCGGGAAAAGTTCGTGCCTGGATGCGCCGCCACAGCGTGGACTTAGAAATGGGCACGAAGGCCAGCACCTGCGGCTGGCGCAGGAATCCCGTCTCCGGCAGCACGGAGGGGGCGCGGGATACGGGAAGCACCACCTTGGCATCGGTGGCAGGAATAGAAGTAGTCTTAGGCATGATCTGGTCTCGGCGCGGCTTTCACCGATGAAAGACATGACCTGCTCTTTCGCGGCCGCATAGGTCAGAAGTGCGCGAGCCGCCAGGAACGCGAAACACCAGAGCGCACCGTCGGCGTTCCGGGCACGCGGTGCTGGGATGAGCGATCGGATGCAGCCACCCGCAGCATGGCGAGGGCTCATCCGAAGGTACAGGGAGCGGCGGCAACACGATCCGCGGGCACGTCGCAATGCGCAGAATGCACGTGGAACCGTTCAACGCAAGGCAGGTATCGACTGCGACGCCGCTGCGGGAGCAGCGGAGGTGCGCGCGGACTGCGCGAGCCGCCACGCCGGACGACTTCTTGACACCTTAGTCGAAGTGGTGGGCCAGCTCAAGACAGCCGGCGCCGAAAATCCCGCAAGCGCCTGGAAGGTGCCGCCGTTGTGCATGGCGAATGCTGCGGCGCCATTCCATGCGGTGGGCACACGCTGCTATTCGCTGGATTCAATCACGTCAAGGCGCTTGGCCGAACTGCGCGCCGCAGTCTCCTGCACCATCAGCGGTCGCATCAAGGGCTGGGGTGTCCAACGTTGCCTGCTCCAACGTCACCTCGCCCTCTTCAGCTTCCGCATACTCATGAGCTGCCAGCGCATTCATCCGCCGCCGCAGACCCATCGCGAAATTGCGCGTGCCGTTGGCCACGTCGCGCACCTGGCGCTTCAGCGCGGCGCGCTGGATGTCTACCTGCTGCGTGGAGAGCACTTCGTGGATCTCGAGCGTCTGCAGCAACGGCATCAGCTGATCCAGTTTGCCCAGCACCTCCAGGAAGCGCCGGCCGCTCGACGACAGCACGCCCACTTCGACGTCCAGCGGCACGGTGTCGTAAGTCGCCGCACTGGTGATGCCGTGCGCCTTGAACAAAGCCTCGGCACCATCAATCGCCAGATTGAGCTTCTCGCTCACAGCCTCCGTCTGTGCGCGTATCGCCGCCTCGACCTGCGCGATGTCGTCTGCTCCCAGTCGCGTACGCGCGATCACGGAGATGAAGTGAGCATTGAGCTGCTGGGTGTTGAACAGCCGCACGAAGAAGCGCTTGCCCTCGGCGCTGGTGAAGCGCGTCGGCATCTTCAGGCTGGCGGCCTCTACACGCCGAAAGTCGGCCTTGGTCTCCTTGGCGAGGATGCGCGCATTCACGCCGCCCTGGTCCACCTTGACGATCTGCATGTCCGTCATGTTCAAATCTCCGCGCGTTGAAGCCCAGGGTGAATGGTGTGAACGCGGCGCTGCACTCGCCACGAACAATGGCGCGGACTTCAGTGGGTTTTCGGGATCAGGGGCTTGTTGACGCACTTGGCCTGTTGACCTCACGGTGGCGTCCCGCTACCTTGGCGCCATGCAGCAGCTGGCCCTGCATTCGAACAAGGCAAGCCCTGGAGATTCATCGGTGTTGCGTAGTCCATGGGTCGATCCCGACCCGATGGCGATGCGCAGTGACCGCACGTGTGACCGTGCCAGTGTTGTGACGCCATCGAAGCGGGCTTTCGAGGCGGGGGCGTCGTCTTGCCTCCCTGCCCTCTCGCCGAAAGCTCTCCCTGATCGGTAGCTGGCCCGATCCAGGCGGTTCATTCCGCCACCTGCGCCAGCCCCTGAGTCTCATTCCATAGCGTCGGCGTTCGCCGGCATTTCGTCACCCCTGGGGGCATGCGCCCTCAGCTGAGATGCGTGTCGCCCCCAATTCCTTCATGGAGGCCACGATGCTGTACCCCAACGCATCGCTCGACGTCGCCGGCCCTGCCTCCGCTGGGTTGGCTTTCACATCGTTCGCCGCACCGTCGCACCGGCCCTCAGCCAGAGCGCCGGACATTGCGGGCGCTGATGCCCTGTTCGACGACGACACATCACCCGTCGAGTGGAGCGAGGAAGACCTCGTCTTCCTGCACTGGCGGCTATTGCAGGAGGTCAGCCAGCTGGCCGACCCGGACACGCCGCTGGAAGAGAAGTTCGACACCTTGCGCTGGGTCTTCACCGAGCGCGAGAAGGACGGACGCCCCTTCTCGTTTGTGAGCTGCCTGCGTGTCGTCGGTTGCAGCCCACTGTCGCCGATCGCCTATTGCGGCTTGGTCGATGCGGAAGAACTGCGCAACCACATCCGCACCCGCGTAAGGGCCTGGCTCGGTGAAACGCTTGCGCGCTATCCCGACTGGGTGCGCGAAGCCATCGCCATCAACCCCGCGTGGATCGAGGCGCGCCTGGCCAAGAACCCGCAGTGGATCAACGAGCAGCTCAAGCGGATGTCCACCGAGGGCGACCTGTTCGCCTGAAGCCATCCATCAACCCATCGGGCCTGCGCTGTATGCGCAAGGCCGCCCCTTCATCAAGGAGTCCCCATGTCCACTCTGAAGGACACCCTGTGCCTGCTGGCGATCCTGGTCGCCTACGGCATCGCAGGACGCATGGACCACGACGACGCGGTCATGCTGGAAGAGGTACGGCGGGCAGCGGCACTGGCCGACTGCACGGCAGACGAGATGCGCACGACCCATGGTCCGCAGGAGCAGGACAACGATCTGCGCTGCGATCCACGCGATGACGGCGCCGATGCGAACACACCGAACGGTGACGTGCCCTGCACATCGCCTGCGCTGTGAGGCGACCGCCATGCACACCCATGCGCATTCAAGCGACAAGACGCCTCGTCTGTTGGCCGTTCAAACGCCGGAAGACATCGAGTTCCTCGTCAAGGAAAGCGAAGTTCTCACCGGCCAAGCCGGCCGCACCTTCGTCATTGCGGGTGCCGACTGGTTGATCTATCGCGTGCACTGGCAGCCGCTGGGTCTGAAGGTCGAGCGGCTCGACAGCCAAGGCCAGGTCCTGAGCATCCAACACCTGCTGCTCTGGGAGTTCCTCGAACACCACCTGATGGAAGCCCAGGCCGCCAGCCAGTTGTTCACGCCACCAGTCCGCCGCCCCGGCTGACCACATTCATCCCCTTGGCGGGCTGGCCCCGCCGGGGCCGCGTTCCGCCTGCACTCATGGAGTCCATCATGCAGATACAGGTTCGAATCAATGAGGAAGGTGCGTTGCGCAACCAGCGCTTTGCCTTCACCGATCGCTTCACGCTCGTCAGCGAGCTGTTGCAAAACGCCCGCCGCGCCGGCGCGACGTGCATCGAGATCCACTACGACGCGGCAACGCAGGTGCTGCAGGTCAATGACGATGGCTGCGGCCTCACCGATTTCCAGAAGCTGCTGAGCTTCCACGAGTCGGGCTGGGATGCAGCCACCTGCGCCGAGGAACACCCCTTCGGTGTGGGCTTCTCGAAGTGCCTGTACGCGTCCACACGTTGCATCGTCACCTCCGGTCGCCAAAGGGTCGACATCGACACCGCGGCGGCACTGGCCAAGTCAAGCATCGAGGTGGAGCAAACCACCGACGCTGACGCGGTGACCGGCACGCGCATCGAACTGCATGGCGTGGGTCTGCCCGACCTGGGCGCGCGCGTCGAGACCTTGTGCCTGGGTTTCGCAGTCGAGGTGCTGTTCAACGGCCAACCGCTGGCGCGACGCTTTGCGCAAGAGCGCATGGCCATGACGCCCAGCGCCATGGGCATGGTGCATCTGGCCGGCACGAGCGACGGCCAAACCAGCAGCGACACGATGGTCTTCCTGCAAGGCTTCTGCGTCCTCAAGCCGACCTGTTGCAACCTCGAGCGGGTCAACGTCGTGCACCTGGACTCGCGCCAGTTCATGGCACGCCTGCCGGATCGCGACAAGCTGATCGACGAAGACGTGCAGCGCCAGCGCATCGACGCCGAACTGAAGAGTTGCTGGCGCGCGACCTTGGAAGTCGCCAAGACCCAGCTCTCGCCCGAGCGCTTCGTCGACACCTACTACGCGGCAATGCGTGCCTGGGGATACCTGGACCTGATGAACGATCTCGATGTGTTGCCGGCCTGGCTGTGCGACGCCATCGCGGGCTATCCGATCCAGGACGACAGCGGCCAGCGCGAGTATGCGCAGCCCGTGGCCTCCGCCCCGACACGTGCCGACATCGAAAGCGGCGCCGCGACGCTGGTGGCCTTGGACTGGGTCAACGACGAGAACGCACCACGCTGGATGATGGCGCGTGCCAAAGGCTGGTTGGTCTTCGACTGGATCGGCCTGCATGCGGACCACTGGGTGCGGCGCCATGTGCGCTTTCTGGAAAACGAGTTGGCCGAGGTCGAAGCCGTGTCGGAGCAGTTGCGCACCGTGCTGGAAGGACGCTGGGTCTGGCCCAACGTGATCCTGTGCGAAGCCGTCCGCGTTCGGATCGGCGATGACGTCGCCGAGATCACCGACGCCGGTCTCTGCCACGACGGTGCGATGTACATCCCTGCGGGCGAAGGCTCCGGCGAGCCGGTGCGCCAGCTCTCGTCTTTCACCGACGAGCACGATCAGTTCCTGGATTTCGACATGGACGCTGACCGTGACGCGCTGGCGGACCTGATCCGTCACCTGCGGGCGGTCGATCCGGTGCAGACCTTGGACTCGCTGTTGCAGGAGCTGCGGCTGGGCAAGTACCCCTTGCTGCACGGCAAGACCTTCCAGCTGACCGTCGGTGTGGGTTCGGCGCCCAGCCATTCCATCGAACTGCTGGAGCAGGCCGAGGGCACGGTGTCGAACGGTGCGGGAGGTTCTCATGCAGAACCTTGAGTACGCCGCGCGCGTCGAGGAGGTGAAGCGCCGCGCCCACGGACGCTGGACCGAGATACTGGCCAGCCTGGGCGTCGAAGAGCGCATCCTGAAGCGCCGCAACCTGCCCTGCCCGCTGTGCGGTGGCACCGACCGCTTCCAGTACACCGACAAATTCGGCGAGGGCAACTACCACTGCCGCCACTGCGGCCCGGGCGGCGGCTTCAAGCTGCTGCAGGCCATCAAGGGCATCGACTTCAACACGGCGCTGCTAGACGTCGAGCGATGCGTCGGAGCCGTGCTGCCTCTGCTTCGCACGGTGTCCACCGAACCGTCGGCCGAGCGCATGAAGACGCTGGCCAAGCGAATCTGGGATGAAGCCAGGCCGGTGATTGCCGATGACGAGGTCGACCGCTATCTCGCGGGTCGCGGGCTGGGTTTGGCGTCGTACTCCAAGGTACTGCGCCTACACCCTGCCCTCGGCTTCTACGAGAAGGATGGCGCGGGCAAGTCGCGCAAAGTGGCCGAGTACGCTGCCATGCTGGCTTGCGTCCAGGGTCCGGACGGGCACGCGGTGACGCTGCACCGGACCTATCTCAAGGACGGCCGGAAAGCCGCAGTGCGCGAGGCGAAGAAGGTGTTGTCGTCCGGGATCAATAGCGCCGCTGTGCGGCTGTTCGAACCCACCGATGAGCTCGCGATCGCCGAGGGCATCGAGACGGCGCTGGCGGTGCACTTGGCCACCGGCAAACCGGTATGGGCCGGGCTCAACGCCGGCAACCTGGAGAAGCTGTGGTTGCCGGACTCGGTGCGCCGCGTGTGTGTCTACGCGGACAACGATGCTGATGGCCACTTCGACGGCCAGGCTTTCGGCTTCGCGTTGGCTCGTCGGTTGAAGAAGGAGGAACACCGCACCGGCCCTCGGGAGGTGCAGGTGTTCGTCCCCAAGGAGCCTGGCACGGACTGGGCCGATGTGTGGTGCGCGAAGCTGCAAAACAGCCGGCGCGCGGCATAGTCGTTGATGGCGGTGCGGTCGAGGGACCGCACCGGCCTTTTCAGCAGCACTTCGCGTTGGCGTGGTGCTGGTGACAAGGTTCTCCCGCTGGTAGCTGTCAAACCAGGTCGCGCTCGGCGCGGCGAAGACAGCCCTGGAGTTCTCGCGCGATACCCATCGCGCCTTCGTGGATCGGCACTACCGATCCGTCATCAGCCCTTGCGGGGATGTGCCTTCCCGCAAGCGGGCCGCGCCATTCCCGCTTCAATTTGTTGATTGGAGTTTGATATGAGAAGCGGACGTTCTCTCGTGAGCCTGGCGCAGGAACTGGAGCGCCAACTGGCATCGAAGAAAGACTTGGTGGTGCCGTCGTCGCTGTTGCAGCACGACACCGACGACACGGGCGACACCCGGATCGTCATCGAGGAAGGCGGTGTGCCGGCGCGCTACGGCGTCACACCGCTGGCGCGCCGGCAACTCGCCGACAAGCTGAAGATTCCGTATGCGTACTTCGAGCGCATGCGCGGCGAGCAACCCGTGCTGCTGGATCGCAACGTCAACACCTGGCTGCAGAGCGAGGATGACCGGCGCATGATCCGCACGCTGGACGGCAACGTGCGTGCGGTGCTGTCGGATCGCTATCGCCGGCTCGACAATTTCGACCTGGCTGAAAGCGTACTGCCGATCCTGCAACAACTGCCCGAGGCGCGTTTCGAGTCAGTCGAACTGACCGACACGAGGATGTACCTCAAGGTCATCACGCCCCGCCTGAAGTTCGAGATGGCGCCCGGCGACGTCGTTCAGGCCGGCGTGGTGGTGTCCAACTCCGAGGTCGGCCAGGGCACGCTGTCGGTGCAGCCTCTGCTGTACCGGCTGGTGTGCCGCAACGGCCTGATCGCCTCGGACCGATCGCTGCGCAAGACCCACGTCGGTCGAGCGCTGGGTACCGACGATGAAGCCATTCTGGTCTTCAAGGACGACACCTTGCGCGCCGACGACAAGGCCTTCTTCCTGAAGGTGCGCGACGTCGTGCAGGCGGCGGTGTCGGAAGCAACTTTCCGGCAAACGGTACAGAAGCTGCAGAAGACGCTGCACATTCCGCTCGTCGGTGATCCGGTCAAGACGGTCGAGGTACTGGCGCAGCGCTACACGCTGAATGACACGGAGCGCTCCGGCGTGCTGCGTCATCTGATCAGCGAAGGCGATTTGTCCGGCTACGGGCTGGTGAATGCCGTGACCCACTTCAGCCAGGAAGTCGAGGACTACGACCGGGCCACCGAGTTCGAGGCACTGGGCGGCAAGCTGATCGAGTTGCCAACGGATGAGTGGAAGGGGCTGGCACAAGCCGCCTGATCTGACTCGGTTCCGAATTGGGAGGGAGGGCCGCTTTGGCCTTCCCTCTCTTGTCCCGCGACGGCGAACGCCACCGACCCAACAACGCAAGCGGCAACGAATCGGGGCGGTTTTGCATGGCGATGAGGTAAGCAATTGCACGAGCCGCCCAGGGCCATTGATCGACGCTCTGGTGCCGGGATATGCTGGTCACGCGCACTGTCATGCGCACCACTTGCTCGGAAGAGCGCGAACCCCAGAGATCGCAACTATCGACCTTGTCCGTTTCCGCGCCCATGCGTGGGCCACCATCAGGGAGAACAACAGATGCCACGCTCAGATGTCGAATCGACCAACCTGCACATGCTCAACATCATTCGACTGGGCATCGAGGCCGACCGCGTTGGAACCAGCAGCAGATTCGCGCTCAGCGCGGTTCTCATCGAGCGCCTTCGTAGCCTCACCCAGGAGCAGCTCTGGGCCTTCGTCGCGCATATCGGGCAGTCCACGCTGTTTCCGCCTCGCGAGGACCTGCTGGCGCTCCTGAACGCCCCTGTGCCCCTCGCCGGCCCACTGGCTGCAGTGCGCACACCCCGACCCGCGCCGCCACCGTCGCCCCCTGACACCTCGACTCCGATCACGTGAGGGAACGACCCTCATGCCCACTCTGGTTGATCGCAAGTTGAGGGCCGTCCAACTTGCCAAGGACTGCCGCGATCTTGGAGCCCGCGCCCGCACCATCCACCACGTTACAGGCCTGCCGAAGCCCGAACTGAAGCGCCTGCTGTTCCCAGACTCGAAGGCCTTGCCGCGCGGCCGTGCACCCAATTCACCCGAGTGGTATCACGGAGCCAACCTGCTGTACCGGGCCGAGTCGTCAATCGTCATCTCCGTCTACCGGCGCCTGCGCAAGAGCGGCTTCTCCGCGGGCCAGACTTTGGTCAGCGCGTACCGACACTATCGAAGCGTCTGCGACTGCTCCAGCCGCATCAGCTTTGATCGGGCGTTCGATCTCGCCTCGCACGCCGATGGAATTTGGGTAGCCAAGGACTCGGTCTTCACCATCGCGACTTGTTCCTTGTGCGGCTGCCAGTTCCTGGCAGCCCAAGGCAGTGCACCGAGCAACAGCGACGACTGCCCGTTCTGCCAACTGGTGAAACGCTATGCCTGCGACCAGCGTGTACAGGCCTCGTTTCCGCCGCGTTCGCTCGACAACCCATTCGACGTCCAGTTGTCCGTCATGGCCATCGTCTGTCCCGGTCATCAGCACCCGCATGGAGCCGATGGCGAAACGGGGCCTCAATAGGCAGCCCTTCGGGGCGACAGGCAACGCGTCGAGTCGAAGAATGCCTTCGGACTTCCGGAGGTGTCGATGGTCTTCCCCCAAGCAGCAGCCCAGAGCGCACGCAGCGCTTTTCCGGCGTCCGACCCCGGGTTCGCGCCTGCGAGCACAGACGAGTTGCTGGCGCAGAACGACGATTTGATCGCGCGCATCAAGCTCTGCTACGGCGCGGATCGCGACACCTACGACCGCGACATCCTGACGCTGATGCGGCGCTACGCCGCCTACGTGCATCTGCTGCCGGCCACAGCCGACAACTACTTCAGCCAGCCAGGTGGCCTGCTGCGCCTTGGACTCGAAGCGGCCTTCTTCAGCCTGCAGGGAACGGACGCGCACATCTTCTCAGGTCGCTCAACGATCTCGGTGCGCCGGCAACTGGAGCCGCGCTGGCGGCACGCCACCTTCATCGCCGGCCTGTGCTGCGAACTGCATCGCGTTCTCAGCCACGTGATCGTCACTGACACCCAGGGCGAAGAGTGGCCCTGCTATCTGCAACCGCTCGCTGGCTGGCTCGCCGCACGAAGCGCGGAGCGCTATTTCCTGCGCTGGCGACCTCAGGCGCATGAGACACGCGGGCTGGGCGTCTTCGCGCTGCCGCATGTGGTGCCGCTCGAGGTGCTACAGGATCTGTCGGTTGACAACGCGGTCATCGTGCCCCAACTGATGGCCAGCATCGGCGGTGTAGCGCTGTATCACGAGCGCAATGTGCTCGACGAACTGGTGCGGCGTTCGCTGGCACTGGTGATCGACCGCAACCTCGCCGGCACGGCCGACCGCTACGGCTCGCCGCAATTCGGCTCGCACCTGGAGCGCTACCTGGTCGATGCCCTACGGCGGCTTGCCAGCGGACATTCGGCTTGGATTCCCAATCGAGAGAGATCCCGGGTCTGGTTTGGCTCGGACGGGCTGTTCCTGCTGTGGCCAGGTGCCGCCGAGGACGTTTACAAGCTGCTGGAATCGGATCAGCTGGCCGGCATTCCGAAGGCACCGGAGACCGTGCTTGAACTGCTGCTCGCCGCTGGCGTGCTGGCTGCCCAGGATTCGATGCAAGCCACCTGGACCATCCAGCCGCCTGGTGCCAAAACTACCCTAGAGGCCGTCAAGCTCGCGTCACCGGCCATCTTGTTCTCTGGGATCGATCCCGCGCCCGTGCCGCTCGAGAAAGCGCTCGCGCGCAAGGACGGAGCGGTGGATGAGGAACCACCTGCACCGGCGCCCACCGTCAAGGTGGGAACGCAGCTTTCATTGATCCCCCCTTCACCGGCGACACCGGCCACGCCGGCAGCGCAGACAACGCCAACCGCGCCACCCGAGGCAGCGCCGGCACCGGCACCGCCCGCGCCGCCGGCCACCCTCGCGCTGCGCGCACCACTGCGGCTGAACCCGGTGGTGCGTGATGCCCTGACGGTCGTCGTGCACACACTCAACCACGCGGCCGGCCCTGCGCAGTGCTGCACCGTGGCCACCGGCATCTTCATCCCCCTGTGCGAGCTCGAACGGCGCGGTGTGCCGCCTTCGCTGACCTTGCGCGCCCTGGCCGACGTTCACATGTTGGCCACGGTCGACGCCAAGGGACCGCCTACCCTGACACGCGACTTCAACGGCACGCCGACCGTGGGGCTGGTGCTCGATCCACGCTTCGTCGACGGGCTGGATCTGGAAGGCTTCGCCCTGCCCGAATCCGAGGGCGCCTGACATGCTGGTACGCCGCTACGAGATGCCCTGGCGGCGCGCCTACGAGCTCTACGCCGGGGGCGTGTGGGCGCTGGCGCTGGTGTTCTTCGTGGCCGTTGGTGCGACGGGCCAGTTGCCCCGGCCGTTGGCGCTGCCCTTGTCGGTGGTCTGTTTCGCCATGGCCCTGCTGCGCGTGACGCAAGCGCTGGACACCCTGGTCCTGCGGGCATCGCTGACCGGCCGGAGTATCCAGGTGATCGGCACGAACGAACTGGCACAGTGGTGCCAGAACCCGGTCGATGTGTTCCTGGGCTTCGGGTTCGAATGGCAGCCGGTGCACTCGCAGCGGCTGTATGAACTCGCCAAGATCGACTACCGGGATTTCGCGGTTTCACCGCGGCTGCTGCGCTGGCTCGGTCATGACGTCTCACCGCAGCCCGACGCCGAGATCGGTCTGCCCTACATCCACGGCGTCGAGCCTCGCGAAGTTCCCTTGCATCGCCCGCTTCAGAACTTCGAGGGTGGCACGCTGCTGGTCGGCACCACGCAGTCCGGCAAGGGCGTCGCGTTGGCCAGCCTGGTCACCCAGGCGGTCCGGCGCGGCGACGTGGTGATCGTCATCGACCCGAAGAACAGCCGCCGGCTCAAGCGTGTCGTCGAACGCGCTTGCGAGGACTACCGCGAGCCGGACACCTTCATGGAATTTCACCCAGCGTTTCCCGAACGAGGAGTGCGCCTGGACTTCACCTTCAACTGGCAGAAGCCCACCGAAATCGCGTCACGCATCCAGTCCATCATGCCGCCAGACACGGCGGGTGCGTTCTCGGCCTTCGGATGGGACGCGGTCAACGTCGTCGTGCAGGGCCTGGTCGAGTTGGAGGAGCGGCCCAATCTCGTCAAACTGACCAAGTACATCGAGGGCGGCATCGAGCCGGTGCTCGAGGGGACGCTGCGCCGCTTCTACGACGAGGCCCTCGGAGCGGGCTGGCGCGAGCGGCCCGACATGAAGAAGTTGCTGCAAGATGCTCAGCGCGGCAACATCAAACGCCCCTCCGAGGCAGCGAGCAACGATCTACTGGCCTTCGTCGCCTACTACGAACACCACATCGCGCAGAGCCAGCGCGGCAAGGTTGTCGACGCGCAGGTGCGCACCTTCCGGCACAACCGCGAGCACTATCAGAAGATCACGGCCAACCTGCTGCCCGTGCTGTCGATGCTGACCTCGGGTGACCTGGGTCGTAGCCTGTCACCCGACCCGTTCGATGCGGACGATCTGCGGCCCATCGTGAACTTCGAGAAGGTCGAGCGCGCCGGCCACGTGCTCTACATGTGCCTGGACTCACTGCCCGATCCTTCCGTCGCTACCGCAATCGGTGCGCTGGCATTGGCCGACCTGGCCGCGCGCGCAGGCATGCGCTACAACCTCGGTGGCTATCGGCGCATCTCGCTGTTCGTTGACGAGGTGTCGAACGTCATCAACCAGCCGCTGATCGAGATCCTCAACAAGGGCGCCGAGGGCGGCATCTTCACGACCTGCGCGATGCAGACGCTGGCCGATCTGGCCAAGCGGCTCGGCAGCGAAGATGCCGCACGCATGGCGCTGGGCAATCTCAACAACCTGATCGCACTGCGCTCGAAAGACCGCCCTACCCAGGACTTCGTCGTCGAGACCTTCGGCAAGACCGCCATCCACACGATGCGCGTCGGCCTGAGCAGCGGCGGCGACGCCCACCTGGGCGATTTCTCTTCGAGCTACTCGACCCAACTCACCGAGAGCTTCGAGGAGATGGTGCCGGCCGACGTGCTGGGCAAGTTGCCGAACCTGCAGTACTTCGCGTCGGTGTCGGGTGGACGGATCATCAAGGGGCGCTTCCCGATCCTGAACCCGGATTTCGATCGACCTGCAGCGACCGCGACCGGTGGACAGCCATGATTCGGATCGTGGCCATCGCCTCGCTCATGGCGTTGCTGATCCTGGTGCTCTATCTGCCGTCGGCCCACCCGCCGGAACGCTTCGTCGCGCAGTTGCGGGTGGAGCATGGACAAACTACTCGGTTCTGGAGCGCGCAGCATGCCGAGAACATTCTGACGCGCACGCTCGACGCTCAGAACTCGGCCGGGCAGTTCAGCCCGATTCCGAACTTGCGCCAAGCACCCGATCCGAGTCGCATCGATTCGGCCGTTGCCAGCGAGATGTCGGCGGTCAACGCGCGACTGTTCAACAGTCCCTATTTCCGATCGATCGACGCCCTGCTGTTGCTAGCAACCTATCGCTGCTTCATGCTGCTCGAATGGCTGCCGTGGCTGGTTGCCTTCTGCGCGGCCGCGCTGTTCGATGGCGCCGTTCTGCGCGCGGTCAAGGCCAAGCAGTTCGCGCATCACGATCCGGAGATGTTTGCGCTGCATGTCTGTGCGGCCATCGTTGTGGCGTGCGGGACGGTGATTGCGTTGGTACTACCTGTGACGTTGCCGGCGCTGCTGTTGCCGGGGGTGCCGGCCGGCATTGCGGTGTTCGCGGCGGGGGCGTTGGGAAATTTTCATCGCCGCGGGTGACTGGGCAGAGCTAGATCGTCTACCTTGGCGTCGTTGCAGCTGCCGGTCGCGGATGACCGTTGATGGCCGGGCCCGACCGCCTGGTCGTCGACGCCGAACGGCCGATGAGTGATCGCAGCAGCCATTCCCGGCTGGCTGACCGCAATCCGCCCCCGACCTACCGCACGGGCTTCACCGGGGACTGACTCTGGACGACCCAAAGCGGGCTTCCGTGGCCTGAAAAAGCGGCCTTCCAGTGCGCCGCCCATCGGCGCTTCAAGCTCGCGTCCTTTCAGTGTGCTGTCGCGGCCTCAGTTGAACCTGTACGCGACCCGCCGCAAGGGACTGGGGTCGCTGTACTTCAGCCTGACCGTTGCCCCGCATCAGACCACGTCATAGTTGAAGGCGCAGGCCGCTAGGCTCTGGGTCGGCAGATAGACATCGTACCGCCCACGCGGCCGGCCGGTCTCGGAGAAGAGATGCAGGTTCTTCCTCGCTCTCGACCCGATCACGTACAGGAGCTTTCTCGCACTCTGGGGGCCGTTCTGGTCATTGAAGTGAGGAACCATGCCCTCCAGGAGAGCAAACGCTACGACCACATCGAACTCAGCTCCCTTCACGCCGTGAATCGTCGACACCGTGATTCCGCTGCGGTTCTGAAAGACACGCCTGAAGAATTCGAGTTCAGCGATGCCAGCAACGCCGTCGTTCTGCAGGCGAGCAACGCGCCGTGCGGAACTCTCGAAGAATGCGGCATGGTGGTCCCGCAGTTGTGCGATCTCGGGATACTGAACGCCCAGGCGCAGGAAGACCTCATCAAAGTACAGTCTCAGATACTCGAGGCCTGCTTGCTCCTGGATGTCTATTGCGTTTGACTCCCGGAGGAGCGCTTTGGCGGAGAAGTTCGACGTGTCCACACCGACTTGTCGAAGATCGCGAAGCACCTCCTCCACCCAACGCAGGCGACGCGTGTACATGTCGGGGGACGGCTCGGTCAGAGCAACCCGCGAAAGCTTGTACCAGAAGTTCTCTGTATCTCTCGCAAACGGCACCATGCCGGGACCGTCGAACTGGTACTCCGGCAGTGTGGCAGCAAGGCCACGTGTCATCGTCGCCAGGTGCACCCACTGAGGCGCCAGCACGCAAACCTCGTGCGGCGGAACCTCCAGGTTCTCGATGTTGTGGCGAACAAGTCTCGCGATCTCCTCTATCAGATCGGCGCGCCCAACGTGGGTGTTGTACGAGATAAGGCTTGGATAGTTCTGATCCTCACCACCCGGTGCTATCTGCGTGTTGGAGACGTTGAAGTTGCCGAAGTACTCGATGATTCGGGCTGACGACCGATAGTTGAGCGAGAGCTGCTTCGGCGTGATCTCCAGGTTGGTCAACGCGCGCAGGTCCGCTAGCTCTATGGGGTAGCCACCAAGCGAGCCATAGATGCCCTGGTTGGGGTCACCCACCATGAAGAGTCGCGTAGCTCCTGCGCCGGAACGCAGGATCGAAGCGATGATCGAGTACTGAATTTCCTTGGTGTCCTGGTACTCGTCGACGAGCACCATCGAGAACATCTGGGACAGCAGACGGCTGATGGCGGGTATGCGTTCCACGAGCTTGCACGCATGCCACAGCAGCAACTCGAAATCTATTTGTCGATTCGCTTCGAGCGTCCTGAAGTACTCCGCCAGGATTGCATGCAGGCTGTGGTGTTTTACCGGATTCGGGCATCCGAGGTGATAGCCGTCATGCGCGAAGTAGTATTCGCAGTCGAAGGTGTTGATCCGCTCTCTGGCATAGGGTTGGCAGAGCTGCTCGAACAACAGCTCCTTTTCATGCTGATCGATGATGCGATAGCCGTGAGCTAGAGCCGGCTCATAGATGCCATAGGGCTTGATGATCCACTCAAGGCAGAAGGCGTGAATCGTTCCGATCCACAGCCTCGCAGTGTCGACCCCCAAGTCCTCGATGCGCTGCTCAATTTCATCGGCAGCGCGATGCGTGTAGGTAATGGCGACAACGAACTGCCGCTCCGATTGAAGTCGGGACAGTTCATAGGCGACCTTGTAGGTCAGTGTCCGTGTCTTGCCGCTGCCCGGGCATGCGATCAGGAAGACGCTACCCTCTTCGCGAACCGCCTCTGCCTGTTCCGGATTCAACTCTCTGGCAGTCCAGGCGAACATCACTCAACCGCCGCGAGAATGCCGTGAATCTGGTCGCCTGGAAGGCAAGGCCCCATCGCCGCCTTGAGCGTAGCAAGATCAATGGCACCTTGCCGGTACGCGGCCAGTCTCGCGCGCGCCGTGTCCGCTACTGCTTGTGGAATATCACCAGCCGCTAGCGCTTGAGCGGCGCGGTAGTCGTAGATGTTGAAGAACAGCTCGCTGCTAAGGGTCTGTCTTGCAAAGAAGACCGCATCCTTGATGTAGCCGGGCAAGGTCGTCCTGTGGTCGATCTTCTTGGACAGCAAGACGGCGAACCAACCCTTGCCTTGGTTCTCCGCCATGGTCAGCACCCTTCGTCCGAACGCTGCCCTATCTCCCGATGTGAGCTCGGCCTCGGCCGTCGCGATAGTCGCTGCCGAGGCGTACACGTCCGGCACGACCTTCTTGACGACCTCCCCATTGCCAGCGGCAATGAAGTCGACCTCAAATGTGTGTTCGGCGTAGCTGACCGACATCAAGGGATTGGGTGCCGCAAACCCGTCAAGGGCCACCTTCCGTGCCGCGCCGGAAACCTGTGAGGCAAGGCAGCGCTGCTTGTAAGTCGCCAGCGCTGCCGGGTCGCCCGCCACTGGCGTAGTGTCGATGAATGCAGCGTCGAGGTCTGTGATGATGCTGCAGCGCTTGCGGATTCTGGTCTCATGGAAGAGAACCGCGACATTCTTGAACCCAGTGCTGCGGATGTTGATCAGGCTTATGCCGAGCTCGTCGAGGCTAAGGCCCAGCACCTTCTTGAAGAGCACTGGAATCAGAATTTCTTCGGCATCTCCCTCGATGAGCACAACGCTCTTCGCAAAGAGCAAGTTGCTGCGCACGGCATCCAGATAGCGCTGCAGGCTACCGATCTCATCTGGCGACAGACCGGTCGCTGGCTGATAAGCCTCGCATGTCTGGCCGTTGCGGCCCAGTATGTTGACGCTCTGTATCTTGCTTACTTCGGAAATTTGCGTGGAGTGCGTCGAGTAGATGATCTGGGTATCTTCATACGCTATGCGATCAAACAAGGTCTTCTGGATGTGCGTATGAATGTGTGCTTCGGGCTCCTCAATGACCAGGAAGTTGGCGATCGCCTGATGCGCCTGCTGGTACTTGAACTCAAGTAGCTTCAGCGACAGGTAGATAAGGTTCGCACCGCCAAGACTGAGTTCATGAATGGCGCCCTCATAGTCTTCTTCCGACTCACCAACGAATAGGCGAAGCGACTGGAAGAGCTTCTCCGCTTCATCGGACAGTTCGGACTTGATGGATAGCGAACTCGGTGAGTAGGTCTCCCCGGCGGCATCCTTGATCGTGTCGCGAATGTTCGACCGAACTGTCTGTACGTCTTCGAGCTCTTCGATCGCCGTGTTGAGATCCAGTACCTTCTCCACGATAGGTGCCATCACAGCTGGGGCGATGTCACCGCTCTTCGCTTTGAGAAGCGTCAGAAGTGGATTGGTTCGGTTGTTGTGGAACTCGGCTACCACGTCACGCAGCGCCTGAATAAAGGTGAAGGACACTTCCTTCGCGACCGAGAGATAGACCGGGACGCGCGCGCCCACTCGAGGGTCGTCGACCTCAGGACGAAAGATGCAGGCGTCGAAGTCGCCTACAAGCTCCTTATAGACCGCGGGATTGCAGAAGTCGGCTTCGCTCCTGCCCGTGAACAGCGTCTCATAGTCGGCGATGGTGATGGTCTGGCGGATCGCCGTAAGGCCTGCCATGTCCCAGTCGTCGAGCTGCGCGAGCTTCAGCCTGAGCTCCTTCTTCGGACGGAAGATCAGGTTGTATGTCGCACGGCCGATTGGTCCGCCCGCGACAACGCCAGTGCCGTGCAGGAAGAGCGCCTGAATCGCTTCGTCCGGCCCGATCTCGTCGAACTCCAAGCTGATGATGATCCAGTGCCCGCGCCAGTCACCCAGCCCGCGATGGAAGTCCGACTCGTCCAGCCTGTGGGCCGAGCGCAGCATGTCGTCATCGAGCAGAAGCCGGATTGCCCGAAAGAGGTTCGTCTTCCCCGAGCCGTTCTCGCCTATGACGGTGTTGACGCCCTCGGTGAACGTCAGCGTCGTACTCGCAAAGTTTCGGTAGTTGACAAGCCTGAGCTTGGAGATGTGCATCGCGAGAGGGCCCTCCCGTTTGGCTCTTCTGCGGTAGTCGCGCGACCGGCTACCCGCTCCACTATAGCAACGCCGTCCTCCAAGGGAAGCGTGATCCAGTGTGCGCCGCCTCGGACGGCAAGTACTCGCTCCTTACCGCTCTCAACAACTTCTGCTGTTGGCCGCGCCTTGCCATACGAGGCCGTCGAGTGACAGTCCGCTCGGCGTCACATCGCTGGCGCTCGTCGAGCCAGACTTGAACTCACCGACGGGTCGATTTGACGCCTACATCAGCGTCCGTTTCTTCAACACTTGCACTCAACCCGTGGCCGGTGACACCGACCGATTGAAGCGAGGAAGGCTATCGCCACATCGTCCTGAACCGCTCCCGCAGATCCAGCGCTCGCAGTGCCTCCTCGGCCACGATCGGCTGCGATCCGCCCGTCGTCGGCGCGACCACATCGAACGTGCGCGCCACCGCAGGTGAAATGAAGCGCGTCAGCGCCGCGTACATGTGCCGGTCTCCGAAACGCCCCTGCTGCGTGACGTAGAAGCGCTGCGGCACCAGCAGGTGCAAATGCTGCTTGGCCCGTGTCATCGCGACGTAGAGCAGTCGTCGTTCCTCTTCGATCTGGGCGGCCGAGCCGGCGGCCATGTCTCCCGGGATGCACCCGTCGACCACGTTCAGGACATTGACCGACTGCCACTCCTGTCCTTTCGCCGAGTGAATCGTCGACAGGATCAGGTAATCCTCGTCGAGGTGGGGCGTGCCGGCTTCGTCGCTCGTCGACTGCGGCGGATCGAGTGCGAGTTCGGTCAGAAACCGTTCCCGGCTCGCGTAGCCCCCGGCGATCTGTGCGAGCTGCGACAGGTCTGCCTGACGGCACCCGCGCATCGTCGTAGAACCGCTCCAGCTGAGGCAGGTACCAGTGCTGCACCTGCTTCATCTCTGCCGGCCAATCCGACCCGGACCGAAGCGCCTGCAACAGGTCTGTCAGCGCGCGCCACTCCTCGCGTGCGGCGGGTGGTGGCTGGAATGACATCAAGGCCTCGCGCGGCTGTGACGCCGCGTCCCATCGCATCCAGCAGGCGCCGGGCGCTTGCCGGGCCGATGCCTGCGACCAGCAACGCCTCCCTGAAACCCGCCAGACGGTTGCGCGGGTTCTCCGCCCAGCGCAGCACGGACAGCACGTCCTTGACGTGCGCCGCTTCCAGGAACTTCAGGCCGCCGAACTTCACGAACGGAATGTTCCGCCGCGCCAACTCAAGTTCGAGCGTCGCGCTGTGGTGCGATGCCCTGAAGAGCACCGCCTGGCCCTTCAGACGCAAACCCTGCTCCCGGTGCGCGAGGATCCGCTCGGCCACCCAGCGGGACTGCGCTGCATCGTCCTCGACCGTGACCAACTGCGGCTTGTGGGACGAGGCGCGATCCGTCCACAAGTCCTTCGTGAAGCGCTCGGCAGCCTCGGCCATCACCGCGTTCGACGCGGCGAGGATCGGCTGCGTCGACCGGTAGTTGCGCTCGAGTGTGACGACCCGTGCCGGCACCGGGAACTGCTGCGGAAACTCCAGGATGTTGCGTACCTCGGCGGCGCGGAACGAGTAGATCGACTGCGCGTCGTCGCCGACGACGGTCACGCCGCGGCCATCGGGCTTGAGCGCCTTCAGGATCGCGGCCTGAATGCGATTGGTGTCCTGGTACTCGTCGACGAGGATGTGGTCGAAGCGACTTCCGACATGGATCGCCAATGCGGACTCGGCCATCATGCCGGCCCAGTAGAGCAGCAGGTCGTCGTAGTCGAGCACCTGTTGCCGCTGCTTCTCGGCGGTGTAGGCGGCGAAGAGTCGCCCGAGCTCGTCGAGCCAGTCAATGCACCAGGGGTAGCTGCCCGTCACTACCTCCTGCAGGCCGGCCTGGCTGTTCACCGCACGCGAGTAGATTGCGAGGCACGTGCCCTTCATCGGAAAGCGCTTCGCGGCGGCGGCCAGGCCGCACTCTTGCCGCACCAGCGCCATCAGGTCCTCGGCATCGCCGCGGTCGAGGATGCTGAACGACTCGCTCAACCCGATCCGGGTGGCGTACTGGCGCAGCAGCCGCGCTCCGATGCCGTGGAAGGTGCCGGCCCACGGCAGCACCGGCGGCGTGCTGCCCGCAGGCAGGCCGAGCGCGAGCTGCAGCAGCCCGCCGGCGCGCGCGACCATCTCGGCGGCAGCGCGCCGCGAGAAGGTGAGCAGCAGCAGGCGCTGCGGGTCGGCGCCGGCGCACACGAGGCGCGCGACCCGCGCAGCGAGCGTCTTGGTCTTGCCGCTGCCGGCCCCCGCGATCACCAGCAGGGGCCGTGCCTCTTCGGCATCACCCAGACCATGTTCGACGGCGTCGCGCTGGGCGTCGTTGAGCTCCGCGAAAGGGTCTCGCACCTCAGGCACGGACGAGGTCATGGCGGTCCGGCCTGGCCGAGAAGCCGCCGCTGCTTCCTCTCCAGCGCCCGCGCGGCGCGCACGCCCTGGTCCTCGTGGTTGACGTTGAGCAGCACGACGACATCGAACGCCTTGTCGACGAGCCCGTCGATGCCGCGGCTGAGCTCGTCCAGCTCGGCATCGGCGTACTCGTAGTTGAACCGCTCCGACGAGGCCACCAGCCCCTTGGCGTCCCAGGTCTCGGCGTTGCGGCCGTGCAGGCGCACCAGCGCGAGCTGCGGATGGGTGACCTCCCAGACGCCGTGTGCGTAGTTGCCCACGCCCTGTGGTTCGTCGACGATGGTGTGCACGACCCGCATCGCGCGCAGCCAATCGAGCGTCTCGGCCGCTCGTTCGGTGCCGAACCAGGTGGCGTTGCGAAACTCGATCGCCACGAGATGCCCCGCCATGCGTCGCACACACGCCTCGACATGCGCTCGCCAGGCCGCCGTGTTGGTCACCCACGGCGCGAACTGGAAGTGCACCGCGAGCAGCTTGCCCGCGTCCTTCAGCGGCGCGACGGCCAGGATGAAACGCCGCCACACCTCGTCGAGGATCTCCTCGGGCAGGTCGGCGTAGTAGTGGTTGCGCTTGCCGGCCTTCAACTGCGGCAGCGCGGCGGCGATGTCGGGCGGAAAGACCTGCGGCGGCGTCTGATGCCCGGTCAGCAAGCGGAACGCCTTGATGCTGAACCTGAAGTTGGCCGGCGTGCGCTCGACCCAGCGCACGGAGTTCGCCGGGTCGGGCATCGCGTAGAAGCTGCTGTCGACCTCGACGATCGGAAAGTTCAGGGCGTAGAAGCGCAGGCGTCCTTCGGGCGTGCCGGTGCCGCGCGGGTAGAAGGCCTTGCTCTTGATCAGCGACGGATCGCTCCAGCTGCACAGGCCGATGCGCACGTTGCCGCGCCGGCCGACGGCCTGCGGGGACGTGTCTTCACCGAGCAAGTCGTCGCTCGCCATGTTGAATCCAGAGCTGGATGGATATACAGTGTAGCGCCGAACCTCGTCAGATCCTCCACCATGAACGCCCCGCTGCTGCCCGAGGTTCTTCTCGGCATCGATTCGTCCCAGGAGCCCCAGCTGCCGCTCGCCTCCGAGGGCGTGCTGCGCTATGTCTGGCAGGGCCGGTTCGGCGCGATGTTGATCGAGGTGAAAGACGGGGTCGCGTTCGTCAACGAGCAACGGGTGGAGCCGCATGTCGCGCCCGCCCAGCCTGCGAAGTAGGCGGCCATGCAGGAAGAACCTTCATTCCGCGAAGGCGTTCGCGTCGGCCGCAGCAGCACCGATGCAGCGCCGGCTGCGCGGGCCAGCGTCGCGATCGGCTTCGGCTCGCCGGCGAACGATTCCGGCGTGACGCGGCTCGATCTCAACGACATCCTCGTCAGGAGCCCACAGGCCACCTTCCTGATGCGGGTGGAGGGCGACTCGATGCGCGACGCCGGCATCGATGACGGCGATCTGGTGCTGATCGATCGTGCCGTGACGCCGGCGCATGGGCACGTCGTCATTGCCGTGGTCGAGCAGGAGTTCGTCTGTCGGCGCCTGGTGAAGCAAGGCGACCTGCGTCTGCAGGCGGCCAATCCAGCCGTCGCGGACATCGTCCCGGCCGAGGGCGAAGGGCTCGAGATCTGGGGCGTGGTGACCACCGCCATCAAGTCCATGACGGTCTGAGGCGATCGATGTTCGCGCTCGTCGACGTCAACAACATGTACGTCAGCTGCGAGCGCGTGTTCCGCCCATCGCTGGTCGGTCGCCCCGTCGTCGTGCTGTCCAACAACGACGGTGCCTGCATCGCCCGCAGCAACGAGGCCAAGGACCTGGGCATCGAGATGGCGCAGCCGTGGTTCCAGGTGCGCCACCTCGAGCGCAGCGCCGGTCTCATCGCGCTGTCGGCGAACTTCGAGCTGTATGGCGACTTGTCCAGCCGCATGATGACCTTGGCCGCGCAGTACGCCCCGCGCCAGGAGATCTATAGCATCGACGAATGCTTCCTCGACTTCGAGGGTGTCGGCGGCGATCTCGTCAGCATTGGCCGTGACCTGCGGGCGACGGTGCTGCAGTGGACCGGCCTACCGACCAGCGTGGGGTTCGGCCCGACCAAGACGCTCGCCAAGCTTGCCAACCACGTGGCGAAGACCGCCGATCGCAAGCCGGGCAGCTACCCGACGGCGCTGGCGCAGGTCTGCCACTTCGGCGCGATGTCGCGCGGTGAGCTCGACGACGTGATGCGAGTCACCGCCGTCGGCAACGTCTGGGGCATCGGCAGGAAGATCGGTGCGCGGCTCAACGACGGCGGGATCCGCACCGTGCTCGATCTGGTCCACGCGGACGTGGCCGCGCTGCGCCGGCAGTTCAGCGTCGTGCTCGAGAAGACGGTGCTGGAGCTGCGCGGCACATCGTGCCTGGCCGTCGACGATGCACCGTCGGCCAACCAGCAGATCATGTGCTCGCGCTCGTTCGGTGCGCCGGTCACGGACCTTTCGTCGCTCACCGAAGTCGTGAGCCAGTTCGCCTCGCGCGTGGCCGAGAAGGTCCGCCACCAGCAAAGCGTCGCCGGCGCCGTGCACGTCTTCATCACGACGAGCCCGTTCCGCAAGAACGACCGGCAGCACAGTCCGAGCGTGACGATGCCGCTGGTCCGTCCGACGGCCGACACCCGCGCGCTCATTGGCGCCGCGGTGCATGCGCTGGAGGGCATGTACCGATCCGGTTTCAACTACGTCAAGGCCGGCGTCATGTTGGTCGACCTGCGGCCGCAGGGACAAGATCAGGGGGAGCTCGACCTCTTCACCGGTGCCGGTGAGCAGGAGCCCGTGGCCTCTCGCCAGGACCGCTCGCGTCTGATGGGGGCACTGGATGCCCTGAACCGACGCTTCGGGCGCGGGGCGGTCGGCGTCGCGAGCGCAGTCCACCAGGCGGCCCACAGCAGCCACATTGCAAGGCAGGAACGGCGCTCGCCACGCTACACGACCCGGCTGGACGAGGTTCCCACGGCGAGGGCCTGATGACGGGCGCTACTGCAGGACACAAAGGCTCCGAGGACTGGCCGCTGCAAAATGCCCACCATGTCCGATGAAAGCCAGATCGTCGTCCCACCGTCATTCGTCGCGCTCTTCGTCGAGCCCGGACGGGTCAAGCCGAACGCCTCGCGTCAGCATATCCTGGAGCGCTACGAGCTCTGCGAGGACCTGGCGACGATGCTGATGGACCACGCGAAGAGCAAGCTGTGGGAGCTGGGCATTACGGAAGCGGATGTTCTCGAACGCATCCATCGCGGCTTGCTGAAGGACGAAGCAGGGGACGGAGCAGGCGTCGAGGGCGTCGAGGCAGGGTGGGTGACCCGAAGGCTGGCCGAACTGCTCGACTGGGACTGCCCGGCATTCGAGGCGGGGCCAAGCCCGCGCGGCTGACCGGCTTCGACGTCAGGACGAGTCAGCGCATGCCGCGCACCTATCTCAAGGTCCCGTTCCAGCAGAAGGACGCCGCCAAGTCCCTCGGCGCCCGCTGGGACGCGGCCATCGGTAGCTGGTACGTCCCCGAGAACATCGACCCCGCGCCGTTCACGGCCTGGCTGTCCGGCAGCCTGCGGGCGGTCGCGACCGCGCCCCCGAGCGCCACCGCGCTCACGGCATCGGCTCCCGGCACGGCAATGGCGGTGCCGCAGAAAGGCGTCCCGCTCTCGCAATTGCTCGCCGGCGTCGCGAGCGCGGTGGCGGCGGCGTATCGAGGCGGTGTGTGGACCACCGTGGAGGTCACGGAAGTCAAGACGCGCAGCGGCCACGTCTACTTGGACCTCTCCGAGCGCGATCGCGATGCAACGCTGATCGCGAAGGCCACCGGCACGATCTGGGCCAGCACGGCCAATCGAATCCTGCCCGAGTTCGAGCGGGCCACCGGCGCCACGCTCGCGCCCGGCATCAAGCTGCTGCTGCGGGCCAGGCCGGTGTTCAAACCCCAGTTCGGCTTCAGCCTCGACATCGACGCGATCGACCCCGACTACACGCTCGGGGACCTCGAGGCCCGCAAGCGGGAGATCCGCGCGCGCCTGCAGAGAGAAGGCATCTTCGATGCTCAGAAGCAGTTGCCGGCGCCGTGGGACTTCAACGCCGTGCTGGTCGTCGCGCCGGACGGCGCGGCGGGGCTCGGCGACTTCCAGGCCGAGTCGAAGCGGCTCTCGGCACACGGCGTCTGCGAGTTCGTCTACGTCCACAGCCGTTTCCAGGGCGAGGGCGCCGCGGCCGAGATCGCCGGCGCCCTTCGGGCGGCCCTCGACGCATGGAACCGGGACCACAGCGAGCCGCCCGATGCGGTCGTCATCATCCGCGGCGGCGGCGCGGTCAACGACCTCGCCTGGCTCAACGACCACGACCTGGCACGGCTGGTCTGCAACCTGGCGGTGCCCGTGTTCACCGGCATCGGACACGAGCGCGACAGCACCGTGCTCGACGAGGTCGCGCACACGAGCTTCGACACGCCGAGCAAGGTCATCGCAGGCATCGAGCAGGTCATCGTGCGCCGCACGCGCGAGGCGTCGGATGCCTTTCGGACCGTGGTCCAGGCCGCCGGGCTCGCCGCTCAGAGGGCCCGGGCGGCGGCCCAGCGGCTTGATGCCGAGGTGCGCGCCGGCGCCGGGAGGCACGTGGAGTTCGCGAAGCGCAGGGCGGCCGCACTGTTCGGGGACGTGAAGGAGGTCTCGGTGGCCTCGATTCACGAGGCCAGGATGCTGATCAGGGAGGGCGCCGCGGCGGTCCGCCAGGGTTCGGCACAGGCGGTGACGACGGCGCGGCGCGAGTCCAGGGTCAACGTCGACTTCGTGTTGGAACGCGCCGGCAGCCACACGATGCGTGCGCGCGCGGCGGTTGACGCGTCGTTTGCCGTGATGTCGCAAGGCGCCCGGCAGGCCGTTCAGGATGCCAGGAGGAGCAGCGAAGCGCTGATGCGTGAGATCGCTGGCCAGGGGCCGCAGAAGACACTGGGCCGGGGGTTCGCGATCGTGCGGGATACCAGCGACGGCCCCGTGACGCGGGCTGCGCAAGTGGCACCAGGTCAGGCGGTGTCGGTGCAGTTCGCCGACGGATCCGTTCGAGTGAAGGTTGATCGGGAGAAGAAATGACGACGACGTTCAAGGAAGCCTACGGGACTTTGCAGAAGCATGCGACGACGCTGCGCGAGCAGAAGGAACCCAACATCGACGACCTCCTGCAGGTGGTCACGGAATCGGTGAGTGCCTACAGGGTGTGCCAGGAGCGGATCGATGCCGTCGAGAAGGCGCTCGAGGCGGCGCTGAAGGACGGTGAGGGTCTGGGTGCCGGTGCGTAGCTCGTCGGCACCTGAAGGCGAGCGCAGTGCGCACCCGCAGTGATGGCACGGGCGCTCCACGGCGGCCACGGCGCATACTTGGTGCCGTTCGTTGGAGAGGATGTTGATGGACAAGCCCGCCCGCACCGGAGACAACTTCGGGCGATGGTGCAGCTAAGGATGGATGTGCTGCCCGAGGTACTGCGTCGACTTCGTTGCGTTCGTCGGCGAATTGCTGACCAACGCATACGCCAAGGCTCGCCGAGTTCGCCTCGTTCTCGACAACCTGAACATCCACTTCAGAAAGTGCTTCGACGACGTGCTGGCAAACACGCGGCGGCCATGCTCTTGCGCCGGGTGCAATTCCACTACACGCCCAAGCACGCGAGTTGGCTGAACATGGCTGAGATCGAGATCGGCATCCTCAGTCGTCAGTGCCTGGACCGGCGCGTGGTCAACCGACAACTTCTTCATAGCGAGGTCGTTGCCTGGCAGCAGGCTCGAAACGCTCAGCAGCGAACCATCGAGTGGAAATTCACTCGTCAGTCCGCTGGGGGAGAAGGCGGGTGTCGGCAGCAAAGCTGCCCGCCGGTGCCGGCGTCCCAGCGGTCGTGGACGACCCACAAGCGACTTCCACAGCCCTGAAGTCGGCGACCCGAAGCTGCCATTCGAAGTCGCAGATAGGCGAGCAGCGCAGTCTGCCTACGCCGTGCATAGACGTCACTTGCCAGTGTGGGAAACGAGCTGGGCAGCCCATGATCGGGCGGTCGGTGGAAGCTGCGACATGATTGCAATGTTTCACGGGGCCATGGGTGGCGAAGACGATGCGAGCTGAGCAAGAAATCTTTGACGAGCTGGCCGGCCTCTGCGCCTCGCCCGGCTACGCGCATGCCATCGCCTATCTCTGCTCCCGCGACAACATGATCCGGTACTCGGGCGAGATGAAGGCCGAGGATATGCAGCACCTCTTCTCGAAGAGCCGGCTGATCCGTACCGAGACATCGACCCTCATCGGGCTGATGCTCAAGAACCCGATTGACTACACGCTCCCGGCACCCCCGGTCCTTGAAAAGTACATCGAAGCCACGGAAGCTCTGCTGGAGGAGATCCATCACACGATGACGGCGTCGTTTTGGCAGGACATTGATCCTGCCAAGATCGCCGAACCAGGTTTCAATCCCTTCACCAACGGCGCCGCGCTGCGCGAACCGATTTTCTATGGCGGGGAGTCCGCCTACAGCTTTCAGTACCGTGATTTCTCCCCTGCCAAGTACGCGAATGATGACCCTTGGCTCCTCGCCAACAAGGGCTTCTCAGTACAGGATGCCCGCAATGTCGTCCTTGCCGTGTCGCGATTGCAGGATGAAAAGGCGATCCGAGTCATGCGCGCCATGCACGGAACGCCCCAAGAGACATGGACCTTCCTGCCCGGGAATGCGTTCTCGGTGCAAGAGGTCGCCGACTTCGGGCACATCGATCCGACAATCGTCGATAAGGTCCTATCGGCATTTGCCGTTCCGCCGGGCGCACACAACGAGCAGTTCAAGGCGCTGCACGATTTCAATATTGCCAACGCCAGTCCACTCATCCGCATGCCGGATGGCAACTTGCTGCTCTTCCACATCTACAGCCTCGTGGAAGCGCTGTATGAAGCGCCGTTCTACTGGATGGGTGCTGACAAGGCCTATGTCAGCACCGCCATGCAGAACCGCGGCGTCTTCACCGAGCAGTTTGCGGTCGAGCGCCTGCGGCAGGTCTTCGGCGCGGAGAACGTGCTTGCCAACATCGACATCTATGAGTCAAAGGACACCAAGCTCGCTGAAATCGACGTGCTGGTGCTGTTCGGCAATCGTGCCCTGGTCCTGCAGGCCAAATCCAAACGCCTGACGCTTGAGGCCCGGCGCGGTAATGACCTCCAGATCAAAGACGACTTCAAGAAGAGCATTCAGGATTCCAGCGATCAAGCCTATCGCTGCGCGAAGCTGATCGAGGAAGGCAAGTGCACATTCAAAGACGCCGCCGGCAATGCCGTGACGCTACCGACAGGCCTCAAGCGAATCTACGTGATCTGCCTGATCTCAGATCACTACCCGGCTTTGAGCTTCCAGGCCCGACAGTTCCTGAAGTTCGCGGCGACCGACACGATCTCGCCGCCTTTCGTCACGGACGTTTTCGCGCTCGACGCGATGACCGAAATGCTCAGCTCCCCGCTGCATTTCTTGAGCTATGTGGATCGCCGGACCGGGTACACCGACAAGCTGATGGCGTCGCATGAGCTGACGATCTTGTCCTACCACCTCAAGCAGAATCTTTGGGTAGAAGACGAGCATGACATGGTCATGCTGGAGGACGACATCTCCGCCGACCTCGATCTGGCGATGTTGGTTCGGCGTGAGGGCATCCCAGGCAAGGGCACCCCTGAAGGCATCTTGACGCGGTTCAGCGCGACGGCCCTGGGGCGCATGGTCAAGGCAATTGAAGCCAGGCCTGATCCCGCAACTATCGACCTTGGCTTCACGCTGCTGACGCTCGGCGAGGACACCGTGCTTGAGGTCAGCGCGGGCATCGATCAGCTTGCCAAACAGGGCATCGCTGATGGCAAGAATCACGATGTCACCGTGGGCCTGGGCAGTGGTGGCACCGGCCTCACGATTCACTGCAACGACGACCCGATAGAAGTTGCCGGACCGACGCTGCAAAGGCACTGCCATGCCAGGAAGTACACCGAGCATGCCCAGACCTGGTTCGGGGTGTGTGTGCGGCCAAGCGATCAGGCGCTGCGCTTCGGGCTCAATCTGGACTTCCCATGGGAGCAAGACGACGCCATGGACGCGCTGACGAAGAACATGGGCAAGCCGGGCAACTTGAGGGCCTTGCTCCGCGAAGCCGCCAAGGCGCGAGTCAAGGTCGGCCGCAATGCCCCCTGTCCCTGCGGCAGCGGCAAGAAGTACAAGAAGTGCTGCCTGAGCTGACGCTACTGGTCAGCCAGCCACCGAGTGTTCTTCAGGCAGTCAAGTTTCGCTGGGATCTGATTGATCGTCGCGATCCCTGGCGGAGCACAGTTCGGTATGTCCGAGTAGCGTTGAGGACCGACAGGGGTAATGCCAAGGTTCGAAGGGGCCAGTAGCGCAAGGAAAACGAATGCCAAAGAGTTCGTCGCGTAAGCGAAAGAAGCAGCGAACGGGCCGACCGCGGGAGCTACGGCAGGACGAGCTGGTCAGCTCTGATGCTCCTGATGTCGAGTTCGAGAGGCGGCGGGACGCGCTGCGGGAGTTCCTGTGCCGGTTCAATGCTCTCGATGTACTGGTATCCATTGGGGTGTCGGAACTGTGGCTGCCCAATCGGTCGAGCCAGGTCAAACATCTGCTTGCTTTGAACATCGCCCTGGCGACGCCAGAGCCAGCGTTCGCCCGGGATGTACGACTCGCGACCTACGAACAGTTTTGCGAGTTCCACGCCGAGCTTCAGCGGCTTCTGCCGCGGTTCCCCATGATGGAGGACTTCGTCACGGAGGCCGATTGGGGCGAGGTGTGCGTGGAGACGCCTCAAGGCTTTGCTCCGGCCTTCTACGGCGGCAGCGTCGAGCGAATACCCGACTTCATCGAGGCGTTCCGGGTTCTGCGCGGTGACGATCCCCAGGCGCTCGGTGACATGCATCTCGCACTGGCAATCCAGGGACACATCATTCGTGGAGTAGATGCAGACGCTGTGGGTCACAGGGAGCACATCGACCCTGGTCACTTGGAGACGCCAACGGCCGAGTTCTGGGGCGCATGCAGTTCGGCACTGCTGTCGACTGCGGATGCGCCATTCGCTTCGTTCGACACTGCCAGCCCGTCCCTGGTAGCGGCAGAACTTGGCTTTCTGCGGCAGCCCCGGAGCTTCGCAGAGTTTGGCAATGCCGTGATGACGGGCTCAGTCGTGCCCGTGCTTTCCGTCAGAGTCGGCTCGCGGCATGTGCCGATTTCACTCAGGAGCGGCCCAAGCGTCGTTGTGGATCACTGGGATGCGGCCCCGCCGGCAGCTTCTCCAGCACGAGCACTGAACCTGAGTCGCAGGGTCGCTCGATTCGTGTCTCTAAGGCTCCGGGACCGCGAGTTGATGGTTGGGCCTTTGGAGCTCCCATTTCAGATCGACGGTCGGGACTGGTTCGTCGCCGCTGCATTAATGTGCGGCGACAGGATCCAACTCGTCGTTCCGGTTCAGCCGCAGGACCTTCCAGCAGTCGGGCACATTGAGAGCCGCCTGAAGCGGCTTGCGAGTCAGCCGAAGCGCTGGGGGTTGCTGCTCCGAGATCGCGGTCAGGTCGTGAAGTTTCGCGGAGCAGATGGATCGCGTCCCACGGCTGAGCACTTCGACGTCTTGGCGGTCCTGGCTAAGGTTGGGACCGCACCCTATCGAATCGTCTCGCCAGGGAGGAAGGTTCGGGTGCTGGCGTTGCCAGACTTCGTCACCATCTTCGACTCGCTGGAGGACGTCGATGAGTTGCGGCGCTTCTGGGGCTACGTCGACGGGCTCAATCCAATCGTCGGAGGCATGAGCGGCATCGCAGACCACTTTGCGTCGTTCCGCGACACCGACGAACTGCTGATCGGTGGCGCGACGCAGCCTACCTTCATCGGTCTGGATCCGCATTGGAATTCGAGCTGGCGCTTCAAGGTCCTCTCCGAGTTCTGGGGGCGCGCGCCTCACCACTTCCCCGATGGCAAGGCCACCTGGGTGATCGATGAGAAGAGCGATGGCCTCACGGTGCTGAGAGCCAAGGGTCCGCTAGCCCTGGCCTGGTCTGGTAGCGCAGGTACGTGCACCGTACAGGCCATTCTCGAGGTCAGTGACGACGTGGATCCGGCCAATGGCCGCCTTGTCGAACTCTTCGTGCATTGCCTGGCGGATGCGACAACGCAGCGAAGCGCTCTCATCGACAAGAGCGAACCCTTCCTTCGCGATCACATCGTCGTTCGTTGCCATGCCGACCCCGACACGTTGGTGGAAGCGGATCAAGAGCCAAGGTCTGAAGTTGCGTCGCGTCCGTTGCTTAACGGCTGGAAGATTGAGCCCGCAAGCCGCAGTGACGGCTTGGTGGTCTCTGTGCGCGTCAATCTTGCGCGCCTCAGGACCAAGCTCGACCAGGCGAACGACGCATCCTTTGAAGCGGAGTGCCTTGAGAGTCTGATGGTCGGAATCTGCGGTCTACTGGGCGTTCCACCGTCGCCGGAAGTGTTGGGCCTAGTCCGGGAGACAGCATCGAGGCAACCGAGGTTCAGGATGCAGACGACACGTCGCACTGTCGACGTCCCGGAGCATGCCGACCCCGACCTGCCAAAGCCTCAGCAGTACAAGCTGGCGCGGCGCGCCCTTGCTTTAGTGCTCAAAGACCAGGGAGTTGGGGCTCCGTCCAGGCATGAGCTGGAGCCGGCGAAGCTCGTCATCAACGGCGCGCGCGATGCGCTTCGCAAGCTCGTCCACGAGCGCATCGCTTGTTTCGACCGAAGCAAGCTGCTTCTCTTCTGCATCGCACAGCATGATCAGGTCACCGCGAAGTATCGGCACGAAGTAACGAGACTTCAGCTGAGCATGAAGCACCAGGTTTCGTTCGATCGAACGGAACTGCTCGCGAAGGCGCACGAGGAGCTGACCACTGCTGGCAGGAACTATCGATACCTGTTGGAGTGCTGCCTCAGCTTGCCAGCCGTCGGAATTGCCACCGTGCGATCGGAAGATGTCGTGCAGCTGATAGCCGATGTCGACTGGTTGGCAGTGTTGTATGGCGCAAGCGATACGTTGCACAACGACATCGACGTGGGCGGACTCGAAGTGGATGACCAATTCATCCCGACTGTGTTCTTCTCTGAGGGGCGCGAAGAGCAGGAGCGGCTCTTCCTTGAAGAATTTGCAGCCGCAAAGCTCGGGATCGACCTCAACGAAGATGATGAAGTGACCTCTGAGCAGGAGGATGGCGTCAACTTGGAAGCAATCAACGACGCCTTCGCCGCCGACGTTGGCTTTTCACTATCGAATCTTGCCCAGACTTTGGCAGTGCTGTCACGCTGGTACTCGGCGGGTGGCGCGCAGGATCTGCAGTTCTGCTACCGAGAGTCCCCCGCGGCTGTTGCGAGCAAACTTGTTGAGAGGCTGCCAGAAGTCACCATGGGTACGGCTGAGCGCATAGTTGAGTTCCTGACTCTGGACCCGGCTGGGATACGAAGGTTGGCAGGCAAGGACACTGACGAGCCGGATGTGCCGACCTGGGAGCACAACAAGCGAGTCCATCGGTACCTCATCCGACCTCTGGTGAAGGTTCAAGAAGACTTGCTGGCCTGGGGTGCCGCGACGGTCAAGCGGAGTTCGGCCATCTGGTTGGGAACCCTCACCAATGGGTACCTGCCTGCCGACTTCGCATGGCCGAACGTCATATCCCAAGTCAGAGGCATCAAGGCCAAGCTCGAAGCGAAACTCGAAGTTAGGGCCTTTGAGGTTTGCTCGCGAGCGACGCCGTTTGCGATCCATGGCATTGACTTCAAGCGGCGCTTTCCGAAGGAAGGGTTCGATGACGTCGGTGACTTCGACGTCTTGGCCTACTGGCCAGCACGCAATCTTTGGCTCAGCGTGGAGTGCAAGTACAACCAGCCACCGTTCTGTCTGAAGGACGGGCGAAGGCTGCGAGAGCGGATCTTCGGTGCTGGCAAGGACCACGGCCAGTTCCAGAAGATCGAAAGACGGCGTGTCTTTCTTTCCCAGAACGTGGCGCAGCTTCGCGAGCTTCTGAAGTGGCCGGAAGGTGCGGCAGGGCTCGAGCCGAGGTTCTTAGAGGTGTATGTCAGTCGAGACATCTACTGGTGGATGAGAAATCCGCCATACGTTGTGCCGACAGAGTTTGTGCGAGTCGACGCACTCGACAACTGGCTCCGCTCACGCGTTGGTGCGGCAGCAGACTTAGGGCGTGTAGACGGGATGTGAGGCCCTGATGGATTCGAAAAGATTGGCCGCTCCGATCTCTGCCAGCGACCGGTTGGACTGCCCCCAAGCAGCCGGTCGCGAACGACTCTTGATGGCCGTCAAGCGAAGGCCACCTGACGTGTGTGAGCGGCTGCTCGATCGCACATAGCGGGCGCCCGGGTGACATCAGAGGACATCCGGATTGGCCACGGCCGACTTCGCTTGGTCACCACCAACTGCTTTGATTTGACAGGTTCAAAGGAACACGTGCTAACCAGCATCGAAGCTCGGTACATCGGACGCTCCTCAACGCGACACTGATCCCGAAACCCCCCTCACAAACGTCCCATTCAACGCAGACGCGCCCGGCCTCGCCCCCTACCCTTCGTTCATGCACTCGCAAGAGCAGCCCAAGACATCCGAACCGAGGTTAGCGCCATGTTCACTGCTACGTCGACAACGCTGCAAGACCTGCCGACTTCAACGTCTCAGCCAAAGCAATCCGACGTAGTCGAAACCCGCCTCTGGCTGGACGAGCACGATTGGCTCTACGGTCTGCTCCGCAACGAAGCCAACGTCTCACCAACGTTTCGGTTCCCGGATCTCATCAGCGCCAGCGTCTCGCTGGTCTTCACGCGCGACGACGCCGCGCTGCGCATCTTTCGGTTCCTCGGCGCGGAGCTCGTGCTGCGCCCTGCGCAAACAGCGCGTCGTCGCGAGTCGATGTGGCGCGCACAGTACGAGCTGCTGCTCGCGCTGCAGCGCTCACCGGCGAACCGCCATCCGAATCCGAAGTTCCAGCTCGACCAGTTGACCACTGCCTGCGTGGCCCTGAGCTGCCAAGCCGATGCCTCAGGTGGGGCCGTGCTGCGACAGGCCCGCGTCAACATGGCGCGCCGCGCCGCGCAGGGAACGGCTGCACCGCCGAACTGATACAGCGTCCCGGGAAGACCTCGCGCCGCTCCGCTTCTCCACCGCACACTCACCCGCACACCACCCGCTCCCACCACGCCTCGGCCCTGCGCCCGGGGCCTACCCGAACCCGACCTTGGCCGGCACCGCCGGTCCTGACATCGCCGCGTGCGTCGTGCCACGACGCGCGCACGTATCGGTCTTCGCTGGGGTGAGTCATGCGAATGCGTGCTTTGCTGGGACGGGTGTTGCTGCTGGCGTTGCCAAGCCACGCCTTCGCATGCTGGGACGAAGCCGGCCAGCGCTACGGCGTTTCGCCGCAGCTGCTCTATGCCATCGCCCGCGTCGAGTCCGGGCTGAACCCGCAGGCCGTCAATCTCACGCACCGCCAACGCACAGGCAGCTACGACATCGGGCTGATGCAGATCAACAGCTCGAACCTGCGGGCGCTGGCACGCCACGGCATCAGCGAACGCGACCTCTACGACCCCTGCACCAGCATCCATGCCGGCGCCTGGCTGCTGGCGCAGACCTTCAGCCGGCAAGGCGTCAGCTGGGACGGCGTCGGCGCCTACAACGCCGCCTGCACGCAGCTCAAAGGCCCGGCTTGCCAGGCCGCCCGAAGCCGCTACGCGTGGCAGGTCTATCGACGCCTGCCGGGCGCTCAGATCGCAACGGTTCAAAACGCGAAGCTTGATCAGTCGGCGCGTCCACCGATCCTCACCGCACGGGTGTCGCCGTGAGCCGCAGCACGCACGTGTACATCGCGGCCGCATTGGTTGGTGGCCTGTTGCTGACCGCTTGCAGCCTGCTCAATCCCGACCGCCAAGCATTGAGCAAGCCACACGCCGCAGTGGCTGCGCCGGCGCTGCACATCAGTCAGGTCGACTTCGGGCACGACGCCCGTTTCACGCGCTGCATGGAGCCGGCTTGCCCGTCGGTCACACCAAAGACGCTCGCGCCCACGCCTGCACCGGTCACGCCGACGCCCATCGTCGCAACACCACCCGCCGCCGCGAGCGCGGCCGTGATTCCGCGTCCTACCGGTCTCGTGACAACCGCTCTTCCAGCCGGGCCTCGGACCGCTGCTCCCCGTCGGCTGACTCTGCATTTCGGGACCAACAGCGCGGTCCTGACCACCGCGCACAAGGTCCTCCTGAGCAACGCCATCGGCGAGTTGCGGCGCACCGATCGCATCGTGATCGCCGGCCGCACCGATGACCTGGGCAGCGAGTCACTCAACGAAGCGTTGGCCCTGGCACGCGCGCTGGCTATCCGCGACCACCTTCTGGATCTGGCGCCCGACCTTCCCGCCCGGATCGGCATCGATGCCAAGGGCCGCTGCTGCTACGCGACGCCGAACGACTCGAACGCCGGCCGGGCACAGAACCGCCGCGTCGAGTTGGCCTACACGCCACGCGATGAAAGTGCGCCATGACGGCCCATCCGCACATCGCCTGCGACGGACCGACGCCACCGCGCTGGCTTCTCCCGGTGGCCGCGCGCGGCCCGCCTGCCGCGACACGAACCACCGCGCCACTCCCCCTTAGATCTCTTCTTCCTTCCTTCGGAGTTCTCCATGACCACTGCTGTTCTTCGTCCCCCAGTCTTCAATCGCAAACCGCTGGCCGCGATGGCGCTGCTGGCGCTGCTCACCCTCGGCCTGTGCGTCGCGATGCCCGGCTACGCGCTCGACCTGGTCGCCTTCACCGGCATCACCGGCCCGATGGTCTCGGCCTTGACACAGATCGCCGCGCTGGGCCCGGGCATCAAGGCCCTGGTCGGCTTCGTCGGCTTCGTCGTCGCTCTGATCTCGTTGTCCGCGTTGCGCAACTTCGGTCCGGTGCTGTTCTACGTGGGTCTCGCCATCTTCGCCGCCGTCGGCCTCGTGATCGCAGGCGCGATCATGGGCGCGGTGATCTGACGCTGCGGACTCGCAACCTCCCGGAGGCCGCATGCACGCCAACACCTACATCCCCAGGCGGCTGGACGACCAGTGGAAGATCGGCTTCTGGGACGTCGACGTAGCGGCTCCGCTGCTGTTCGGCCTCTTCATGGGCTACATGTCCGGCTCGAAGCTGTCCTTCGTGCTGTGCACGGCGGCCGGCTACTTCACCTCGCGTTGGATCGCCCGCATCAAGGCCGACAAGCACCCGGCCTTCGCGATGCACTGGCTGTACTGGCACCTGCCCACCAGCCCGATGACCGCGATGCGCGCCACGCCGCCCTCGCACCTCCGCCGCATGGTCGGTTGACACGAAAGCCCCCGCCATGGACTTCGATCGACTCAACGGCGACCTCAAGGAACTGCGGCGCCGCAATCGCGGACTCGGTCTGGCGGTCGGCGCACTGGCTGCGGGCCAAGTCGTTGCGCTGGTTGTGATCCTCAACCTGCTCGGTTCCGTACGGACGCTGGTGGTACCGCCCTCGATCAACAAGTCCTTCTGGGTCGAGCGTGACAAGGTCAGCAGCGAGTACCTCGAACAGATGGGCAGCTTCATTGCCTGGCTGGTGCTGGACGTGACGCCCGCGTCCATCGACTGGAAGAAAGACATCCTGCTCGGCTACGTCGAGCCCGAACAGCACGGGGCGCTGAAGACCCGCCAGGAACTGGAAGCCGCGCGCTTGAAGCGCATCAACGCCAGCACGGTCTTCATGCCCCAGCAACTGGTGCCCAGCGAGGACGCACAGAACGTCGTCGTCCGCGGCCGGCTGCGCACCCTCGTCAACGGCCTGGAGACCGCCAACGACCTCAAGGCCTACCTGGTCGAGTTCAGCTATGCGGGCGGCCGCATGCACCTGAAGACCTTCAAGGAGATCCCCAATGCAGCCCCTCGTTGAAGTCACGCCTCGTCGCGATCCCCGGTCGATGTCACTCGAACACCTGGTGATCCTGCTGGCCGTTGCGACAACAGCGCCGCCGGCGCTCGCCCTGCAGACCGTTGAGGCCCGCGATGGGGTCGCCGTAGAAGCCATCCTGTCGATCAGGGAAGCGACCCGCATCCGTATCGACGGTACGCCGATCACCGACGTGTTCGGCAACATCTATTCGAGCAACTGCGGCGCTGCGACGCCGGCGCTGACCAGCCCCAGCACTGGCATCGCGACCCCACCGGTCAATCCCGCCGGCGAGATCGTGCTCGAGTGCGACCGCGAGAAGGGCGAGATCTACGTCCGGCCTGTTGGCGATTCAAGCAAGCCGGTCAACCTCTTCGTCTCGTCGGCGCAGGCCACCTACACGCTGCTGCTGCGCCGCTCGGACACCCCGGCCGACACCATCGTCATCCGCGACAAGACGCCGCGTGCGGTGCAGGCCTCGGCCAACGTGGGCCAGGGTCCACAAGGCCCTTCCGCGAACCCCATCCGAGCGATGAAGGCCTTGCTGCTCGCGATGGCCTCGGATCGCGTGCCGCCCGACATCCGCGTCGATGAGTTGAACCGGCCGGTGCAACTCTGGGCCGAGGCGAAGTTCTCGCTGATGCGCCGCTACGAAGGGCGCGGCCTGGTCGGCGAGCGATACCAGCTGCAGAACGTGAGCTCGGCGGTGATGGTGCTCGCCGAGCAGGAGTTCGACCGCCCCGACAGTGCCAACACCGGCCAGGTCGCTGGCGTCGCGATCGAGCATCACAACCTGCGCCCCGGCGAAACCACCGCCGTGTTCGTGATCCGCCGTGGAGGTGCACGATGAACGGCGCCGTCCCCAAAACCACGGCGGCCCTGCGCGACGCGCTGCGGCGGGCGAGTGAACGGCTGTCGCCGAAGCAACGCCAGTACGCGATGCTGGGTGGCATCCTGCTCGTGGGCGTCGGGCTGCTGTGGCTCGTGTTCGCCTCAACCGGCGACAGCGGCAAGGACAAGGCCGGCAAGACCACCACGGGGACGCCCAGTGCCGTCACCAACATCGGCGTGATGCCACCCGGCCAGCAGGTCAACCCGGTGGATCAGTGGGTGGGCACCGCAGGCAGCAAGCTCGCTCAGTACGAGAACGAGCGCGAAGAACAAGGCCGGCTCAACAAGGATCGCCAGGCCTTCGAGGCACGCACGATGCAGCGCTTCGCTGAACTCGAGCAGCGGCTCACGTCGGCGGCACAGGCGGCGGCGACGCCTCCCGCTTCGGTTCCAGCGCCGGCGGCACCGCCACCAACGGCGGCACCGGGCCTGCCTCCGGCAGCCAGTTTGCCGCCGCCTCCGATCAGGTCGTCGTCGCCGAGCGGCGCCATGCCGCCGGGTGTGCCAAGTACGCCAGGCATGCCCTTCCCCGCACCGGCCCCAGCGCTCAACGCCGCCTCGACGTTCACGCGCGTCACGCTGAGCGAACGGACCAAGCCGGCGGACGGGACGGTTCAGGCCGCCGCGTCTTCGTCCGCAGCCGCCGAGGCACGAACCGTCTCGACCTTCCTGCCGGTGAGCTTCACGCGTGGCACGCTGCTGGGCGGACTCGACGCGCCCACCGGCGGGCAGGCCCAGTCCAATCCGCATCCGATCCTGATCCGCCTGTCGGACAACTCGGTATTGCCCAACCGCTTCCGCGGCGAATACCGCGACTGCTTCGTGATCGCCGCCGGCTACGGCGACATCAGTTCCGAGCGGGCCTACCTGCGCACCGAGAACCTGTCCTGCGTCCGCGCCGACGGTGCGACGCTCGAGGTCAAGATCCAGGGCAGCGTCTACGGCGAGGACGGCAAGGTCGGCATGCGGGGGCGCTTGGTCACCAAGCAAGGCCAGATGCTCGCCAACGCCCTGCTCGCCGGCGTGGTCAGCGGCATCGGCCAGGGCGTCGCCACCGCGTCGACCAGCTACAGCACTTCTGCACTCGGCACGATCGCCAGCGCTTCCGGAGCCGACGCCTACCGCGCCGGGCTCGGCAGCGGCGTGGGCAAGGCGCTCGACCGGCTCGCCCAGTACTACATCAAGCTCGCCGAGAACACCTTCCCGGTGATCGAGGTGGACGCCGGTCGCGAGATCGACGTCGTGATCACCAAGGGCGTGCGCATCGACGTGCCCATGACTGGGTCGGCCTCCGCCTCGCTCGATGCGAGCGGCGCTTCACGCCCCAACCCTTCCCCCGAAACCCGCTACCTGGAGCCTTCCAATGACGGCGACTACTGAACTTGCGCGCGTCTCATGGCGCGCAGCACTCGGTTGCGCCTTGCTCGCGACCGCCGTCCCGGCGGCCCAGGCCGCGACGCCCGACGAAGCCAAGCTGCTCGACCGGCTGCGCAAGGCCCATCCCGGCACGCAGTTCACCGCGGCGTCCCGCTCGCCGGTGGATGGCCTGTACGAGGTCTGGATGAACGGCAACGTGGCCTACGTTTCGGCGAAGAACACCCGCTACTTCGTGTTCGGCCGCGTGTTCGACACGCAGACGATGCGCGACTTGACCGGCCCTAAGCTGGCATCCGCCTCCCGGTCAGCGCCCTCGGCACAAGCCGACATCACGGCCGACAAGGTGGCCTTCGACCAGTTGCCGCTCGCCGATGCGATCAAGACGGTACGCGGCGGCGGGCAGCGCAGGCTCGCCGTTTTCAGCGACCCCAATTGCTCGTTCTGCAGGCAGTTGGAGCCCGAGCTCGCGAAGCTCGACGACGTCACGGTCTACACCTTCCTGGTGCCGTTTCAGGGCAGCGCCAAGCCGATCGCGATCTGGTGCGCTGCCGACCGTGGCCAGGCCTGGCAGCGCTACATGCTGCAAGGCGATTCGACGGCGCTGGGCACCGGTGCCACCTGTGAACACCCGGTCGAACGCAACCTGGCGCTGGCCCACAGGCTGGGTGTGCAAGGCACGCCGACGCTGATCTGGTCGGACGGCACGCGCACCGATGGCTACGTCGAGCGCGGCGTGCTCGAGGCCAGGCTGAGACAGGCCAGCGCGACGGAGTCGCGGCCATGAGGGCGCCCAATCACCTCGCCCATCTCTCGGTGCTCGTGAGTGCGGTGCTCGTGCTCCCCGGCTGCACCAGCATGTCGGGTCTGAGCGGCAGCTCGAGCTACGCCTGCAAGGCCCCGGAAGGCGTCACCTGCGACTCCGTGTCCGGCACCTACGCCAACGCGGTGCAGAACAACCTGCCCAGCCAGCGGCAGCGTCGCACTGCGCCTGGATCGTTCGAGCGCTCGGACTTGCCGCAGCCTTCGATGACGGCGGCGAGCGCGCCCGCCGTGACGGCGAGCCTCCCGCCCACCCCGGTCTCCTTGCGATCGTCGCCCCGCATCCTGCGCCTGTGGTTCAAACCTTGGGAGGACGCTGACCACGATCTGTACGACCAGGGCTACGTCTACGTGCAGATCGACGCCGGGCAATGGCAGATCGAGCACGTGCAGCGGCAGATTCGGGATGCCTACGCGCCGCTGAAGGCGCCGCCGCGTGCCACATCTGCCGACGGCAAGGACGCGACGCCGTTGCCCGCCCATCTCAAGAGCGCACCACGACCTCTTGGCGAGGGCACCTTCCCCGGCCCGCAAACGCCCACGGCCCCGGTACCGCGCGGTGTTGACACCACTGAGTGAGGACGCTCGCATGAACACCACCACCCTTCACCGCACCATTGGCCGGCCCGCGCACCCGCCGTTGTTCGGCTTCGGCCGAACGATCGACACACCTGCCGAGCAGTTCGCCGCCTGGCTGCCCTATTCCGCCTACCTCGCGGCCGAGAAACTCTTCGTCAACCGCGACAGCCTGGGTTTCATGCTGGAGTTGATGCCGCAGTCGGGCGCCGACGAGCGCATGGCCGAGGTGCTGATCTCGCTCTACGCCAACTGCCCACCGGGCACCGGGCTGCAGTTCCACCTCTTCGCATCACCGCACATCCGCGAGCAACTGCGCCGCTACGCCAACCTGCGCGTCGAGGACGTTGACCAGGCCGACAAGGCCCAGCACTGGGGCCGCCCTGCCCGCAACGACAACCTCTTCCGGCGGCTCGCGCGTCAACGCGTAGGCCACTTGCTGCACGGCGCCCAGCACTCGCTGACCACGGGCTTCCACTACACCATCCGCGACTTCCGGCTGATGCTGAGCGTGAGCCTGCCGGGCGATGCCGAGGACCTGACCCGGCGCGACGAGATCCTGACCTTGCGCGACTCGATCGGCTCGACCTTGCGCTCTGCCTCGCTGCCGAACCAGATCTGCGACGCGGCCGACCTGATCAACTGGTGCGCACTCTTCACCAACCCGGACCGCATCTCACAGACCGACGCACCCAACCTGCACTACGACGATGGCCGCGAAATCCGCGACCAGATCGTCGACTTCGACACCATCCAGGATCCCCACCCGGGTGGCCTGACGCTGTGGAAGGAAGGTGCCGCCGACGTGCTGGAGGCGCGCTTCTACTCGATCAAGAGTTTCCCGGAACGCTTCGCGCTGTGGCAGATGGGCTCGCTGATCGGCGACCTGATGCAGCCGGCGCTGCAGTACACCGCTCCCTTCTTGCTGACGATGGGCGTGCACGTGCTGGACCCCAACGTCACCAAGTCGATCGTCACCGCGAACCACGTGCGCGCGACGCAGAACGCCAAGAGCAAGATGGCCGACGTGATGCCCGACGTGGGCAAGAAGCTGCAGGACTGGACCGCAGCGGCCGAGGCCATCGACACCGGCGGTAGCCTGGTCAGCCTGTACCACCAGCTCGCCATCTTCTCGCCGCCAAGCCGCGCCGTGTCGGCCCACGAGACCGCCAACGCAATCTGGCGCGGGCGCGGTTTTCAGCTCAACGCCGACACCTACATGCACCGGCAGGCGCTCCTGGCCAGCCTGCCGATGACGCTGTCCGAGCGCTTCCACCGCGACCTGGCCAAGATGCGCCGCGTCTCGCGCAAGACCATGGCCAACGCCATCCACCTCGCGCCGCTGATCGGCGAATGGCGCGGCACGCGCACGCCGGCCCTGGTGTTCGGTGGGCGGCGCGGCCAGCTGATGACGCTGGACCTGTTCGACAACGACCTGGGCAACTACAACTTCGCGATCATCGGCGCGCCGGGATCGGGCAAGTCGGTGCTGATGAACGAGATGGCCTGGTCCTACCGCGCCATCGACGCCAAGGTCTGGATGCTGGACCTGGGCCGCAGCTTCGAGAAGCTGTGCCGCAAAGCCAAGGGCACCTACATCGAGTTCAAGCCCGATGTGAACATCTGCCTGAACCCCTTCTCCAACATCGTCGACATCAACGAAGACATCGACATGCTGGTGCCGGCCATCTCGAAGATGGCCTCGATGTCGCGGCCGCTGGACGAGGTCCAGTACAAGGCCATCTCGGCGATGGTGCTCAAGCTGTTCCGCGCGCACGGCAACGACCTGACCGTCACCGCGCTGCGCGATGCGTTCAAGACCGGGACGATCGAAGAGCTGGGCGTGCGCGAGGACGCGCGCATCAAAGACCTCGCGATCATGCTCAATCCCTATGCGAAGGGCGGCCAGTACGAGCGCTTCTTCGAGGGCCGCAACAACGTCGACTTCGCGAACGACTTCGTGGTCATCGAGAACGAGGAGCTGAAGCGCCGGCCCGATCTGCACGCGGTGGTCAACATCCTGCTGCTGCACCAGATCACCGGCGAGATGTATCTGACGCGCAACCGGCGCAAGGTGCTCTTCATCGACGAGCTCAAGCAGCAGCTCGGTGACATCGGAGCCGACGATCCGGTCAAGGCCGCGGTGGTCGAGGAAGCCGCGCGACGCGCGCGCAAGTACGGCGGCTCGCTCGGCACCGCGACGCAGAGTGCCGACGACTACTACGGTTCGGCACAGATGGAAGCGGCCTTCAACTGCTCGGATTGGGTCTTCCTGCTACGCCAGAAGCCCGAGTCCATCGAGATGCTGGACCGCAAGGGGCGGCTGTCGATGGACGAGGCCAAGAAGCGCCTACTGAACTCGCTGCGCACCGAGCCGGGCGTGTTCTCGGAGCTGTACATCTCCTCGCCGGTCGGCGAAGGCGTGGCACGCAACATCCTCGACCCGGCGACCCACCTGCTGTTCTCGAACAAGCTGGAGGACAACGCACCGATCGACGAGCTGCGGGCGCAAGGCCTGAGCATCGATGACGCGATCAGCGAACTGCTGCGCCGCCGGGGGCACGCGGTATGAGGGCCGCCATGTCCCTGGCGCTCCATGGCGCGGCGACCTTGCTCGTCGTGGCGGTGGCCATCGCCGCCTACGACCACTGGGTCGTGCGGCCGGCGCTGCGTGTCGGTCTGGTCGACGTCGGCGAGGTGTATCGGCAGAAGGAAGCCGAGTTCACCTTGATCCTGACCAAGGCCGGCTCCGACGACGAGCGCCAGAAGGCCATGGCGATGGCGCGCGTCTTTGCCCAGCGCCTGCCGCTCGCCCTGGAACAGTTGCCGCTCGAGTGTGGCTGCCTGGTCGTGCTCAAGAGTGCGGTGGCCGGCGTGACACCGCGCACCGTCGACCTCACGGCGCACCTCAAGCGCAAGGTGGAGGCGCCATGAACCTCACGGATTCCGCTCGGGTCCAGGCACTGGTCCTGCTGCTTCGCCACATGCGGCAACGCTGGTACCTCTACCTGCCCGTGTTCGCGATCTGGGGCTTTGCGTATGTGCGGCTCTTCGCGGACCCGACGCCACGGGTGCCGGTGCTGTTCAACTGGACGCCCAGCCTGCCCTGCCGCGTGGCTTGGCTGCAATACGGCGCCCACGAGCTGAAGCGCGGTGACTATGTCGTCTTCGCATTCGACGGCGAAGCGCAGCGTCAGTACCCTGGCCTGCACGGCCAGCCCTTCTTCAAGATCGTGCGCGGCGTCCCGGGCGACACCGTGACGGTGAACGGTCGCGTGGTCGCGGTCAACGGCGAAGCCGTCGGCACAGCCAAGACCCATACCTTCGACAGGCGCCCGCTAGACCCGATTGCCGCGACGGTGATTCCGGCCGGCCACTACTACGTGCAGGGCACGAGCCTCGACTCCTTCGACTCGCGTTACCGCGCGAGCGGCCTGGTGCGCGCCGACCAGGTGCTGGGCACGGTGATCCCGCTCTTCTGAAAGCCCCCCGATGAACCGCGTCCATCCCGTCCTCTTGTGCGCCTGTATCGCGATGCTGGCCAAGGTCGCCGCCCAGCCAGCGTCCGCACCATCGGATGCCGACATGCCGATGGCCGACTACCTCGGCCTGCTCAAGCAGATCGCACCCGCTGCCCGCGATGGCGCGCAGGCCTATGCGCAGGCGTTTCAGCAGCGTTGCGGCCGAGCACTCACCACCGCGGAGTTGCGTCGCGCCACTTCGGCGGGAAGCGGCGATCCCGTGTTGATGGGCATGATCCGCGCGAGCCAGGTCCGTGACGCCAAGGCGATCACCGAGTTGGGCCAGCGTGTCGCGTGTGGAGACCGGCGATGAAGTTTGCCGTGACTCCAGGCCTGGTCGTTGTGTCGCTGCTCTGTGGATCGATCGCGCACGCGGTCGATCTCGGCGCCATCGGTCCCACCTACGGCATCGCCGAACCGCATCTGCTGGCCGACATCGAACGCCGCTTGCGGGAGAAGGAGCGCAGCGGCGAACTGCAGCGCCTGATCGACGAAGCGCGCACGCGCGGGGTCGACGCCGTGCGCCAACCGGCACCGGTGGCCGGCGTGCGTGCGACCGACACGCCGCGCACCTTCTATGTCGACCCCAGCTTCACGCTCGACCGCAACATCGTCGATGCCAGCGGCCGGCTGCTCTTTGCGGCCGGCACGCGTAAGAACCCGCTGGAGGTGGTGTCGCTCAGCAAGCGGCTGCTGTTCTTCGACGCCAGGGATCGCCGGCAGGTCGCACGGGCGCGCGAACTCATGTCGAGCTACGAGGGGCATGTGAAGCCGATCCTGACGGGCGGCTCCTACCTGGACCTGATGAAGTCCTGGCGCATCCCCGTCTACTACGACCAGCAGGGCGTGCTGACCCGGCGCCTGGGCATCCGGCAGGTGCCGGCGCTGGTGTCGCAGGAAGGCCAGCGCCTGCGCATCGATGAGGTGGTGCTGCGATGAATGGCCGATCCTTTACCGTCCGGCTTGTTCTGGGCCTGGTGATGTTACTGAGCGGCGCGCTGTCGCACGCCTCGGACAGTCTCACGTGCACTGGCAAGTTCCCGAACCCGATCACCGACATCTGCTGGTCCTGCATCCTGCCGATCAGCATCGGCAGCGCGACCGTCGGCAACTTCGACGGCCAGGAAGACATCCCGAATCCGTCGAGCCCGGTGTGCAGTTGCGGGGTCAATCCGACCATCGGCCTGTCGATCGGGTTCTGGGAGCCGGCGCGCCACGTCGAGGCGGTGCGCAAGCCCTTCTGCCTCGCGTCGCTCGGCGGCGTCGATCTCGACCCGGGAATCAGCGCGCCGTCGGCAGCCCGGTTCACTCGTCCGGAGGGCGATGGCGACGGAGGCAGCTTCTACCAAGCGCACCTCTACATCAACCCGGTCCTGTACTGGATGGAGGTCGTCACCGACTTCCCCTGCCTGGAGCGTGGTTCCTTCGACCTGGCCTACCTGACCGAAGTCGATCCGCTGTGGAACGACGACGAGTTGACCTTGATCCTCAATCCGGAGGCCGTGCTATTCGCCAATCCGCTGGCCATCGCGGCCTGCGCAGCGGACTGCGTCGCCGCCACCGCGGGCTTCGGGATCGCCGAGATGTTCTGGTGCGCAGGCTGCCAGGGCGGCGTCTATCCGTTCGACGGCCACGTGCCCTACCACATGGGTGGCGTGCGCACGGCCGCACTGCTGGCCCAGCGCCTGACCGCCAAGATGCACCGCGAGCTGCTGGCCTGGGGCTGGCATGGCCAAGCGGGCCTGTGCGGGCCGTACTTCCTGCCCGCGATGGACAAGACCGCCTACAAGACCCAGCTCACCTACCCGATTGCCAACACCGGCAAGGACGGCGGCCGCTGCTGCCAGCCTTTCGGACGCAGCACGATCGTCTGGGGGGCAGGCAAGGAGTACCCGGTGCGCGGCGAGGACTTCGCGTTCATGTTGTTTCGCAAAAGGAACTGCTGTGTGGGCTACTGATCGCCATCGTTCCTGGGCTGCGTTGGGCTTGATGCTGGGCCAGGTTCTGGCAATCCACGCAGCGCACGCGCAGACGACGCCGACCGTCACCGAGGCGGACATTGAGCGCGCCAAGCGGTCGCAGCCGAGCATCACCGAACAGGACGTGCAGCGGGCCCGCGAACGCAATCGCATGCCGACGGATGCCGAGTTGCGCCGGGTGCCTGTGCCTTCGACGCCAAACATCGACGCGTTGCCCAAACCGGCGACGCAAGCTCCCGTGGACCTGGAGGCGCTCGCGCACGGCTTCGACGCGCAGACCGGGCAAGCCGCGCTAAGCCCGAAGGCGGGCCCGGTCCTGCTCGTCTTCATCAGCTTCGCAATGCCCGAAGCCACGCTCAGCCGACTGGTCGATCAAGCCGCCCGGACACAGGCGTCGTTGGTGTTGCGAGGCCTGGTCGACGGCTCACTCGTCCACACGGTCTCGCGCGTGCAGCAGCTGATCGGCACACGCAAGGTCGCGGTACAGATCGATCCGCAGGCCTTCGACCGCTACGCGATCACCCAGACACCGAGCTTCGTGCTGGTGCGCGACGGGACGCAACCTCAGCCCTGCGCTGGCGGTCTGTGCGTGCCCGGCAACGGCTTCGTCACCGCTTCGGGCGACGTGAGCCTGGACTATGCCCTGTCGTTCTTCCAGCGATCGGCGCCCGGCTTCGCGAGGGACGCGAGCGGCTTCCTCAAGCGACTCAAAGGTTGAGGGGCCACCATGCGCAAGCTCATCGTCTGGGTCACGCTGTTCTGCTTCGTCACGACGCAGACTGCTGCGGTTGCCGGGCCGCACGAAGAGGGCGTTGCCGCAGGCCAGGCCACCAATCCCGTCGCGCGCGGCAGCGTCACGGCGCCGAATGCCACGGCTGTCGTCCCCGGCTACACGACCACGCCGGCCGAGTCCGCCTACTACCGCCAACCCAATCTGGCGGCCCAAGGCAACGCGCGACTGGCCCTGTGCGCGACGATGCCGAATGACCCCGTGTGCCAGGCGCAGCGCGGCGCAACGAGTTCGGCCAACACGCCGCGCTCAGCGGTCAGCGCCAACGACCCCGCCGTGCTGGCCGCGCAGGCGATCGTGCGCAGCCCCTCCTCGGTGCTGGAAAGCCTCGCGTCCTACTACAACGGCTGCACGACCACGACGACGACCCAGCCGGCCGGTACGCAGATCAAGAGCTGCTTGCGCTACGTCGGGGTCGGCAACTACAGCTGCGCGAATACGCTGTCGGTAGGCATCGACCGCACGACGAACTGCACGCCAGGCGACTGGTTCGCTCACGCGGGCTCGGGCGGCACCGGACTCGACGCGCAGTGCACGCCGGACCGCCCCGAGACTGCTCAACACTTCCGCGTCACCCAGGACGGCTCGCCGCTGGCCTTCTTCGACGTGGACATGACGACGCCGGTCGTTTTCCCGCAGATGGTCGCGGTACTGTCGACCAACTACTCCTCGATGACGGGCCTGCCGATCCGCACGGGTGTCTGGGTGGCCGACAAATCCTGCGCCGGCACGACCTGCAGCCTGACCGCCATGATCGCCGCGGAATCGCAGGAGACCTGCACGGGGAGTGGTGATTCGGGCACCACCTGCACCAGCGTCGAGCCCTTCCTGAAGCGCTACGCCGCTTGCCGCGCCGGCACGCAAAGCGGCGACAACATCCAGGACACCGTCTGCCAGGGTGACAACGGCTGCACGTCCACCGTGCTGGACGTCGGCAAGTGCTACGCCCCGGCAGGAGGCTGGACGCCCTACCCCGGGATCGACATCACCGGCAGGGTTCCGGGCAACTACTGGAACATCGATGCCGACCGTGCGGTGGTCGGCTGGGATCCCAATCCGTCTTACGGTCCGATCCCGACGATGCGGCTGAGCTACACCAAGCCGCTGACCGCCGTCGCCGAGACCGACCGCTGGGACGATCAATGCCCGGCCTTGGCCGACGGCGGGCGCTGCACGGTCAGCTCGGCGTCGGTCTGCGTCGATGGTCCCGCCACCAAGATGGTCGACGGCGTCGCGGTGACGCGTGACTGCTGGCGGTACCAGAGCACGATGAGCTGCAGCAGCGCTGCGTCGCTCGACCAGTGCGCGCCACTGGTGGCTGGTGGCTGCACGCCGACCTCGACAAGCTGCCAGCGAAGCAATGCGGCGACCGGTGCGTGCGAGGTCTACGCCGACAGCTACAGCTGCCCCGTCGCGGCGCAGACCGTCACCAGCGCCAGCAACTGCCCTTCCAACGTCTTCTGCTTCCAGGGCAGCTGCTTCGACATCAGCACCACCAACGATGCCGACTTCGGCCGCAGCATGTCGATGCTGGAGGCGGCGCGCGAGTCTGGCGTCTACCTCGACACCGACCGCATGCAGGTGTTCAAGGGCGAACAGAACCGCTGTCGCGATCGGTTGCTGAAAAACTGCTGCTACAGCGACGGTGCCGGCGCCGGTATGACCAACCAGAGCCTGTTCGGCACGGGCTCGCGCCTGGTGTTCGATGTGCTGATGAACGCAGAGAACCAGCAATTTATCTACCAGGGCATGTCAGCCCTGCTGCTGGGCGGTGGGTTCAGCGGCACCTTCACGACCTACGGGGTGACCGTCGCGGTCAACGGCGCCGCACTGCCGGCGGGGTCGGTGGCCGTCTACGCCAGCGACAGTCTCGTCGTCGCGTTCGACCCCTGGTCGCTGGTGATCGCCGTGATCATCTACATCATCATGTCCATGATGTCCTGCAACGAGGACGAGGGCAAGCTGGCGATGAAGGAAGGGGCCAGGCTCTGCCACACGATCGGCACCTGGTGCTCCTCGTGCATCCGCATCCTCGGCGCCTGCGTCTCCTGCATCGAGCACACGACGTCCAAGTGCTGCTTCAACTCGATGCTCGCGCGCATCGTCAATGAACAGGGGCGCGCGCAGGTCGGCAAGGGCTGGGGCGGCGCCGAAAGCCCGGACTGCTCTGGCTTCACCATCGCGCAGCTGCAGTCGCTGGACTTCGCGGCAATGGACCTGTCGGAATTCTATGCATCGCTCGTGCCGGTTATGCCGGACGTCGGAGCACTGCAGACCAACAGCGCGGGCCGGGTACCCACCTGCTACTACGGGCAAGGGAGGTGCCAATGAGATCTCGCCTCACCTTGTTGGTGGTTGCGGCGGCCCTGTGCTCGCAGCAGACCCTCGCCCAGCAGCGCGTCTCCGTGTACGACGCGCGATCACTGCTGGTTGCAGCCATCGACGCCCCCGACGGCCAGGCGCACGGCGCCCTGACCGGTGACATCGCGGACGCGATCACGCAGCGTTTCAAGGGGACGACGCCGATCTACGTCGACGTGAGCACCGAGCGCCGCTACGCCCAGGCGGGCTGCAGTCGGCTGAAGGTGCGCTTCTGGCAAGACGGCGTGCAGCTGCCGGGTGCGCCGGCGCCGCGCCGCCAGACCATCGATTTCGGCATCAACTACTGCCGCGACGGCTTGCCGCCGAAGTCCTTGAACTGAGGTGCACGATGACGATACGCCACCTCCTCGCAACCGCGCTGCTGTTCGTCTCGGCGCTCGCGCAGGCCCAGGCCCAGCCTCGAGGGTTGCCGGATCGATTCTGGGGTGACGCCTGGCGCGGCTGGCACTTCTACGAGGATCCCGAACCCGAGTTTGAGCGCCTACCTCTTCCGCCACCCAAGGCCTCGGCGGCCACGCCCAAAACCAACTCGCCGACTCCAACGGCCAAGGCGCCGGAGCTCGTGGAGTTCGAGCGCCTGCAGAAGACGCTGGAGGACGTGCGCAACATCGCGATCATGCGGCCGACCGAAGGCAACGTTCGCCGCTACATGGAGCTGGAATCGCAGGTGGTCGCGCGGGCTTCGACCTTTGCTGACGTGGCGCAGCGCGTCGCCTGGTCCACGCCGGAACTCGATCCCACGCTGCAGGGCCGGCCGGTGAACGCCAAGGCGCTGGAGGTGTTCGAGCAGCAGCAGCTCGCGGACCGTTCGCGCTCGATCACGGAGCTGGGCCGTGACCACGTGCTGATCTTCTTCTTCCGCGGCGACTGCCCCTACTGCCATGCCTTCGCACCAACGCTGGAGGCATTCCAGGCCCGCCACGGCATCCGCATCGAGTCGGTGAGCGTCGACGGCGGCGCGATGCCGGGCTTCCCCGACGCACGTCGCGACAACGGCATCGCCACAGCGCTTCGAGTGACCCAGGTCCCCGCCGTCTACCTCGCCCAGCCCTTCAGCGGAAAGATCACACCGATCGGCTTCGGGGTCCTTTCCGAAGCGCAATTGCTCGAACGCATCACCGCCGTCTCGGCGCCTGGCTACGACGCCATGCTGCCCAGCGCCACACGGCAGGTCGCCCTGCCCTAGATTCCAAGGAGTGCCTCATGGCCCGCTCGCCTCTCCGTCGCGCCTGTATCGCCGTTGGGTCCCTCGCGCTGGTCCTGCAGCCCCCGTCGCTGCACGCCGGCGATCTGAACGCCGAGGTGAACACGATGTTCAACAACCTCGGCGCGATCGGCAACTACACCGCGCCCGGGGCCTTCCGCGGTCAGACCTTCAACACCTACACCGGTGGCAGCTTCTTCATGCGCTCGCCGAACAAGGTCTACCAGCTTGCCGCAATCCAGTTCCCGAGCGCCAAGGCCGGCTGCGGCGGCATCGACGTCTTCGGCGGCTCGTTCTCGCACATCTCGGCCGAAGAGTTCAAGAACATGCTGAAGAACATCACGGCCGCGCTGCCCGGCATCGCGTTCCAACTCGCCCTGGAGGCGGTCTCGCCTCTGCTGGGCGGGCTGACCAAGTGGGCAAAGGGCTTGGAGACCTGGATCAACAACGCACGCATCAACTCCTGCGAGACCGCCAAGGCGATCGTCAGCACGGCCGCGGAATCCGCCGGCTACAGCTCGCAGGAGACCTGCGCAGACCTGGCCATCGAGATGGGCCTGGAAAGTGATCGCGACGCCGCCCGCCGGCGCTGCGCCACCGACCGGCCGAGCATCCTCGCATCGGCCCGATCGTCAGGCGACGCCAGCGTGCGCAACAAGGCGCCCTTCGTCGGCAACCTGACCTGGAAGGCGCTGCAACGTACCGGCACCTACCTCGACGATCAAGAGCGCGAGCTGATCATGAGCATCGTCGGCACCGTCATCTTCTATCCCGAAGATGCGGCGCGCGATCCGGAACCGATCGCACCAACGATCACGTCGATCAGCCAACTGCTCTATGGCCAGGCCACCGGCACAGGAACCAACGTGACCCAGCACCTGCTGCGATGCAACGACTACACGAACTGCGACGTCGTGACGCTGAACACCGGCTACACCAGCACCCCCTTCACCGCGCTGGTCGAGAACATGATGCGCTCGATCGCCGACAAGATCGCGACCCGCACGGCCATCGCGAACAACTCGGCCGAGGTGGGGTTCGTGAACCAGACGACGGAGCCGGTCTACAAGATGCTCTCGATCGGCGCCAGCATCCCGGGTTCGGGCCTGAGCGACAGCCTGATCGCGCAGTACCGCGACGTCATCGCCGCCGACTACGCCTACGTCTTCCTGGAGCGCAACCTGCGCCTGGGTATGGCCGCGCTCGACAAAGACTACCTGCTGCAGCAGGGGCAACGCGAGCAGGCCATCGTGGTCAGGCAGCGGGCGCAGGCCGTACTGCAGCAGATCGCCCAGGAGAAGAACGCGCTGTACCAGAAGGTGGGCTCCTTTCGCGCCGTGTCCAGCCACCTCGAGCAACTCGAACGGCAGCTGCGATCCAGCATGCCGCAGCACGTGATGGACATGCTGGGCCACCAAGCGGCCTACCTCGCCCGCTGAATTCGTTCGCCACCCAGTGCACTCGCCATGTGGGAGATCTACGCCTACCAGAATGCCGACAGTCTGTTCGGCATCTTCAACGCGGCCGCTGCCATCCATGCGTCGAGCGACTATGCCGCCGCGCTGGCCGCGGTGGCCTTCTGCGGCTTCGTGGCCGCGCTGCTCGCCTACGCGTTTGCGCCGGAGAAGCTGCAGGGATGGAAGTGGCTCGCGACGGTGCTGCTGGTGTTCGGCATCCTGATCGTGCCGAAGGTGACGGTCGGCGTCGTCGACAAGACCGGTGGCTCGGCCGTCAAGGTGGTCGGCAACGTGCCCTTCGGCGTCGCGGTGCTGGGTAGCCTGACCAGCACGATCGGCCACACGCTGACGGGGCTGTTCGAGACCGCGTTCCAGGTGATTCCCGGCGTGGGCGGGCTGCCGGCCGAACTCACCTATGAGCAGCACGGGCTGATGTTCGGCAACCGGCTGATTCGCGATACCGGCAAGGTCGTGTTCCAGGATCCGAACTTCCGCACCGACCTGATCAATTACATCAACAACTGCACGATGTACGACCTGGTCGACGGCACGCTCGACCCGGCGACGTTCTCGGCGTCGGGCGACGTGTGGGCGTTGATGGCGACGCCCAACCCGGCGCGCTTCAGCACCTTGACCGGCGGCGGTGCGGTCAACGTGGATACCTGTCCGAACGTCTACACCAACCTCAATGGCCGGCTGCCGGCGCAGATCACCAAGATCCAGGGGCAACTCGCGTTTGCGTTGAATCCGACGCTGCCCGCCGCGACGGCCGCCGGCGTGATCGCCGGGCAGATCCAGCAGGCTTACCTGAAGAACAGCATCGCCGACGCTGCGGCCACGGCCGCCGACCTGATCCGGCAGAACGCGGTCATCAACGCGATCAACGACACCAGCAACATCATCGGCCAGAAGGTCAACGATCCGGCGGCGATGGTGCTGGCCGTCGGCCGCGCTCAGGCGACGGCGCAGCAGAACGCGACCTGGTTGAACTATGGCAAGGTGGCCGAGCAGGCGCTGCCGGTGTTCAGGAACGTGATCGAGGCGGTGACCTATGCGCTGTTTCCGCTGCTGGTGCTGCTGCTCCTGCTGACCAGCGGACGCGAGACGATGATCGCGTTCAAGGGCTACGCGGCGATCCTGATCTGGATTCAGCTGTGGCCGCCGTTGTACGCGGTGCTGAACTACATGGCTTCGGTGTACGCGGCATATGACTTGGCGGCCGCGGCCGATCTGGGGACCGGGGTCAAGGCCTTGTCACTGCAGACGGCTTCGACCATCTATTCGGGGGCGATTTCTGGGGAAGCGATCGTAGGGTATCTGGCGATCAGTATTCCGTTCATTGCGTGGGCAGCGCTCAAGCGCATGGAGAACTTCGGGACGGCGCTGGTGGGCGGGCTGTCCGGGCTGCAGGGGACGCTGTCTGGCAGCACGGGCTCGGCGGCGAGCGGCAACGTGAACATGGGCAACGTGGCGATGGACCAGATGCAGTTGGCGCCGAATCGGACTTCGGCGTTCATGGGTAGCTTGCAGAACGATTTGACGGGGAACACGTTCTCGTCGAATGCACTGACCGGGCGCACGGCGGTCAGCCTGCTGCGCAACCAGGGGTACGCATCGCGAGTCGTGTCGATGCGGGTGTCGGAGCAGGATGTCAGCGACGCCGGCCGTCAGGTCGTAGCAGCGCGAGGGGAAGCGGTCGCGGCCAGCACCGAGCGTTCAGCCGTGTTGTCAGAAGCGTTCTCGCGTGGATTGGCGAAACTCCGCTCGTCGCGCACAAGCAGCGCATCGACCTCGAGCACCTTCGAGCAGATGGGTGAGTCGCTGAACAGCTTGGACCAGATCTCGAAGAGCGTGGCGAATAGCACGGGTCTGTCGCAGTCTCAGGTCGCCAACATTGCATTCGGTGCTGCCGGACATCTCGGCATCGGGGGTCGTGCCGGACCTGTCAGCGCCGGCCTTGAAGCAGACGCGCGCGCACAGAAGAGCTATCTGTCTGGCCTTACTGCTCAGGAGCAAAAGGTACTAGGCAGCATGACCAGCGAACAGCTATCCGAGTTCAAGCAGTTCGGGGACCGGGTATCACGTGACACCAGCCTCATCGCGCTGTTCGCGAGCGATTCGCGCGAGGTCAGGGAGATGGCGTCCCGACTTTCATCAACCGTGGCGCGCTCGTCGCGCGCCGACGCCACGCTGTCCGAACGTACTGCATTTTCCGAACGAGTCTCTACAGCTCATGAGAAGGGCGAGGTGATCTCGATTGACATCGCCCAGGACCCGCACAACATTGAGATGTTCACACGCTTTGCCGAGCAGTACGGCGGCGACAGCGCAGCCGCTCATAGCCTGATGTCGGCCGAACTGGCCAGGCGGTCGCTGGTACCGAACCGCCAGTTCTCGGACGGCACAGCACTGCCCGTGTCGTTCGGCGACATTCGTGGCGAGCATCAACGCCAACGAGGGGGCCCAGAGCTCGTGCCCGACGTAACCGGTGCGCACCGAGCCGGCCAACAGAGGATGAGGCGATTTGGTTCATCGGAGGCAATGCGGCCCAACGCACCTACTGCCTCGCCAATGCGTGATGAGATCCGAAGTCGTCGCCAGGAAGTGCGCTCGCAGGCCCGTTCAGACCAAGCCGGCTTTGACGCCAAGTCCGAAGTCATCCACACAGAGGACGGAACACTTGCGTCACGGAAGTCCTTGCTCAAGCAATCAGCAAAGCAAGTGAAGGAGGATGCTGGGGCGACCTACGACAACGCGAAAGAAGCCGTGCGCGATCTTCTGAAGAAGAAGTAGTCAGCCGAGCCGGTCCGGATCGAACTGATGCTTGTCAGGCAAGCCGTCTGGCGGCTTCATGAACGGTGGGTACCCCTTATCCCGCCCATAGTTGGCCGCTAAATCGTCAGCGGAAGTCCCGTCACCAGTCAGCCCATCACGCCGGCGCCAACGATCATCACCGCCGACGGCGTTCACCCTGCTTCCGATGAATGCGATGGCAGCGCCAACAGGGGCGGCAAAGAGGACACCAACGCACATCATGACGATCCGGGTACCCCAGTCATCACGAGCGGCAGCCAGCAGGCCCGCCAGCGCACCTAGGACGAGGACTGCGGTGAAGACAAGCTTTCTCATGGTCGGCGATCCATGCGTGCAAGCGTACCTCAACGCTATCTTTTTTCAAGCCAGCTTGAGTCGCCAGACGCCAGCCGCATCAATTGACCTTGTGAGGTCGTTGGGTCGTTCCGACATTGAGAAGCACGCTCGTTGGAAGTCTTCTCAAGTTCGATGGGGTGATACAAGAGTTGCTCGAGACCAGTAGACCTTGCGACCCGCCTCAGCCTGTCCGCGATCTAGGCAGACCCGACTTGATGGCATCCAGCAGTTCACCACGCAACGCGTGGAGATCCAACAGGATCGTTGCAGTGCCATGGTTGGTGAGCTCGGACGTCAGTTGCCGCGCGCTGACGAGTGACACGACGTCGCCCGATGTAAGCAGGTATCGGGCTGGGATCTTGGACGCAGTGATCTTGGCATGCACCGGTCTTATCGTCTTCAGGGATGGTCGCAGCCGCAGCACAGATACACCTCGCGACGTCAGAGCGCGCAGAGCACGAAGAACGAGGATGTCGCCGAACAGGTATTTCCTGCGGCGGCCATGCTGACGCTGCCCCCTCGTAGGCACGGCGGGTAGCAGCACATCGGACCGGGCCAGGTAGTCGAGCATGTAGACGGACCAGCCACTGAGCTGTGCAGCGTCTGAAGCGGACCAGAGCTCTTGCTCCATATATTGAGTACTGTACATTACTCAGTATTTTTCAGGCGATACACTCCCCCCATGCAGACCAGCCTGAGCACAACGATACCGTCGATCCACCTGCGCCGACTGCGGTCGTGGATGAGCGCTGCCGATGCGTCCGGGCCGATTTCCACCAATCAGCCAAGCACGGGGCTGCCCTTCCAGAGGTGGTTCAAGTTCAAGGAAGCCTTCGCTCCGCAGTTGGTCTTGGACGTGCTCCGCGATAGCGAGCGCACTGGAGTCGAACGTTGCCTCGACCCTTTCGGGGGCTGCGGTACCACGGGGCTGACTTGTCAGTTTGCCGGCGTCCATCCGGTTCTGATCGAGGTCAATCCCTTCATCGCGGACTTGGCCGAAGCAAAGCTGGCGACGTACAACCCAGACGCGTTGAGCCGCGATTTCGTATTGGTGCGCGACAAGACCCGCGAGCGGCTCACCGTCGACATGCGTTCGCTTGCCGCCGCGCCCCAAACCCTGTGCGAGCCCGGCGACGGAGCGCGCTGGCTGTTTCCCAAGACCGTTCTGACGCGACTGCTTCAGTATCGCGAGGCGATTGAGCAGTTGGAAGACTTCACGAACCGCCGCTTACTGCGGGTTCTCCTAGGCTCCGTGGTGGTCGGAGTCAGCAACGCTACGGTAAACGGAAAAGGGCGCAAGTACCGCGGCAGTTGGATGGAGCAACAGCGCACCGCGAAGGACGTCGACCAGAACTTTCACGCGGCGTTTCTCAACGCCATCAGCGACATCCAGCGCTATGGTGTCAGGCCGACGCCTACCTACGAGTTGCTGCGCGGATCTTGTCTGCAGAAGATTGCTGACGTCGAACCCTGCGACCTGGCAGTGTTCTCGCCGCCCTACCCCAACTCCTTCGACTACACCGACATCTACAACCTCGAGTTGTGGGTCCTTGGCTATCTGAAAACGAAGGCCGACAATCGAGCCCTGCGCCAAGCGACACTCAGGTCCCACATCCAGGCGGGGGGCCAGTACAGCTATGTCACGGCCAAGTCAGCCATGCTACGCGAGTTGCTCCAGGATCTCTCGTCGCAACGCGATGAGCTCTGGGACGAGCGCCTCCCTGACATGGTTGGCGCGTACTTCGAGGACATGCAGAAGCTCCTGGCGCAGCTACGCACCACGCTGAAGCCCGGCGGCCGGGCGGTCATCGTCATCGGCGAAAGCTGCTACGCCGGCACCAAAGTTCGTGCGGGCCACATCACAGCGCAGATCGCGCGAAGCGCAGGCTTCAGCGTCAAGCGACACACGCGGCTGCGCACCATGCGCGTCAGCGCTCAGCAAGGCGGCGAGAGAGAGTTGGAAGAGCGGCTCGTCGAACTGGTCAACGACTAAGGGCAACCCGGCGTCGTCATGAAGTAGCGGCGAGAAGCGATCTCAACTTCTGCCGCACGACTCTCCACCTCCGGCATGTCCGCATCGACCTTGCGGCCGTCATAACAGCACAGGAAGGATGGCCCAGAGTATTTCTCTGCCTTTCTGTAGTCGAGTGCCTGCTGAATCCCCGAAAGCGCCCACTCCCGGTTCCACTTCGGCGACTTGTCTGGTCGGAGCACTTTCAGTTCCATGATGCAGACTTCGACCTCCCCCTCGGACGCAAGCGCGCCGTGCTGCTTCCATCGCAACAACCGTACGTCGCCTCGGCCCAAGTACGTGAAGAACTCCTCTTCGACCACAATGCCCTTGGGACGCACGGTGAGCTCGAAGTATCCGCGCAGCGAACCTTGGATCTGCTGCTCCGGGTGCGGGTTGAGTTGGCGTTCTTTGGCCTTGGCCCAAACTCGACATCGGCCCTGGTGCGGTCGAGTCCATTCCTCGTGGAACTGATCGAGCAAACCATCCACCTGAGAGAAGTCAAAGGCGGTGCCCGCGACAGCGCCGAACATCAGCTTCTCGCAATCATTGACGTCGGCCGATCCACGACGCACCATAGCCAAGCGCATCTTAGGAACGAACACCAACGCGACCGCACTTGCGTCAACGTTCTTGGACAGCCACTTCAATGCGTCGGACGCATCCTTGAAGGCAACTTTCCGGCGTGCGACCTTACGAAGGCCCAACGAACATGAATGGACCTGGCCGCCGACATCCTGATCGAAGAGCCCACGAAACGAAGGCGCAAGCTCCAACCCCTCTAGTAGTTCTTCAGCGTCAACATCGCCCGCGAAGACGAACAGGCACGCCTTGCTGGTCTTGATCTGCGATGCGTCCGCATGGTCCAGCCACTGCTGCATCCACTTGGAGGCGTCGTCGATGAACTGGTCCTCCGTGCTAAGCGGATCCTCCGTGCCGAGCCTCACTTCCCGGATGACTTTGAGCGCATCAGCCCTGCTGACGAGTCGACCAGCGGTGCCCGGACTGGTCGCGGGCTTCGGCGTTGCCTTGGTCATGCTGCCAGCTTCTCCAGGTACTTGAGGTACAGACGCAACTGGTGCTGGCGCCCTGGCATCGCGCCGGCGGGGGCAGTACTCGCGATCTCCGTGGTGGCGCGTTGAGATAATCTCTCGATAGGATTTCGAAACGAGATCACCGCGTACTTCGATGCCCAACTCTGGTTGTAGGTGAGGTCGTGATCGGCCGCGACGACTTCCGCCCCTTCGGCGACGGTAGCCATGGCTACACAGAGGTCGGTCAGGAAGTCGAGAACCAGCCTGCACCACTCGCTCTCCTCAATCCAGCGGGCGACCAGGCTGCGGCCGCCTTGCGACAGGCTGAACTTGACATCGAGCTGAAGATCAGTCGACTCGGTGCTCCAACGAAGGTCGCCCAGATTGATCAGGCCTTGAGCGGCCAAGCGCTCGACTTCGAACTGAGCGCCAGGGTAGTAAGGCCCCCGATCGTGCTTCAGCACGAACTCACTCGGCGGGGCCGTGTCGTAGAGATGCGCAAGGGTGTTGGAGAGGAACACCAGGCGATGGAAAACGGCGACCGGGAGCGGCGTCAGGCCTGCGACAGTGGCTGCGCGCATCAACAAGAGCATCCACGCGCGCAAGTGATCCTGCGTCAACGGGAGGTTGTGCTCAGCGAGCATCCAGCGCCTCCTTCAGCAGTCGGTTGTACGCGGCTTCCTCCTTCTTCAGCGACTTCGGCTTGGCGGCGATCTCCAGCAGGTTGATGACACGCCTCGGGATCTCGGCCCTGGGGGTTGAGCGACGCGTCTGCCCAAGGCCGAGAAGCGACCCAATCATGTTCTCCCGGTTCAGATTGCTCGACGCAATGACCGTGTGCCGTATCTTGGAGTTTTCATAGGTGAAGTCCCGGAGCATCCGACCGGCGCGCGCGACAAAGTGATGGTCAAGGCTAGCCTCTGGAGTTTCGATGACGAGCATCGTCGGCGCGCCCCGGTCCACAGCCGTACGCAGCACAGCCATGCGAAACGCTAGGTCCAAAAACTCCTTCTGCGACTCGGAAACCTGCGTAGCGGCTTCCCGTGTGCGCATCGTCTGCGACGTTGCCGAGCTCATCTTGACGATGAAGCTTGGGAACTCCATTTGAGCTCCTGACTGGCCTAGCGTTCGTCTGGTCAGCTGATATTCGAGTTGACAATCCTCTTCAAGAAATGTCGTCGCGAATCCGGAGAATTCACGACAGATCTGTTCCGCAACCTCTGAAATTCGGTCTCTAGCCTTACCGAGGAGAACCCGATACTGCTTGCGTTTCGATTCCCACTCACCACGCTGTTCATCCAGATCCGACTCTGCGGCAACGAGTTGCGCCCGAAGCGTTGCAGTCCTCTCGTCCTGCATAGGACCTTGCGCACGAAGGTCGGCGATGAGAGATGTCAGCTTGGCTTGCTCGCGCCACTCCTCGCGTTGATCTTCTTTGAGCGAACGCAGTTCCTCTCGACTCTGTTGTAGCAGCGAGCGCGTGCCCTCGTACTGAAGCGCGAGTTCACTGACTTGTCGCTCCAGCTTCTTCAATCGTGCCGGCGTGATCTCCGTCACCGCGTCGTCGCCGGCTGCCACTTGAGGAGTTTCGCAGACTGGGCACGCATTGACGGCCTGAAGGCGCCGCAGTCGCTCCTGCGCGTGGTGGACATCGCTGCCGCACACCAGGCAACCGTCATTCGCCAACAGACGACCCAGTGTCAGTTCTGTAGCGGCGGGTAGGCCAGGGAATGCATGTCGGAAGTATTGTTGTTCGACGTGACGGAGCTTCAATCGAGCCTCATCCAGCCGCTGCTCGCTCTCGAACTCCTCCTTCTCAAGGGTCTCGACGCGTTGCTGAAGCACCTCCACATTGCTCGTTGCCTCGGTGAGGTTTTCCTCTGATGCCGCTTGCCGTTCTTCCAGGACGACTAGCGAATCTGCGGCGCCGTCTTGAGGCGCGGCCGCCTCCTCCAGCAGCGCGAGTTCTTCGCGCAGCTCATTGAGATGCCAATTCCGGTTGCGAATCTTGCTGTCCAGTGCGTAGATCTCGTCCGACAGCTTGACGCAATTGCGGGACAGTGCCGCATTCAAGAAGAGGATGCGCAGCAACTCGAACTGGCCTTCCTCACCCCACAAGAGAGGAGACTTCTCTTCGAGGAAGAAGACCAGATGGCGTACGACGAAGTCGAAGTCCCAGTCGGACTGCGCGCCCGACAGTTCCTTCACGAGATCAAGGTACCGCTCCTCGTCCGGGTCTTGCAGCTTCGTCTTGTTGTGCCAGAGCTCCTTGACCTTGAGGTTCGCTAGGCTGCGCGTGATCTTGATGGTGTCCTGGCTGCCAAAGGCGAACTCCAATGTTGCTTCGGCGTCATGAATCGGCCCTCCGATGCGCGCAGCGAAGTACTCGAAGTTCTTGGTCTTCGTTCGCTCATGCCGTCCCGATCCCGGCCGCATCAGATCGGCCTTCTTTGGCGTGTGAGGACCTGTGAGCACCCACAGCATGAGATTCAGGAGCGTGGTCTTGCCAATGCCGTTGATGCCGACGATCACCGACATGCCCGGCAGCAGATCAACGCTGAATCCACTTCCGTCCCCTGACCCTGGATACAGGGCATAGTTCCTGACTGCCAACGAGCGCAGTACAGGGAACCGCACTTCACTGCTCATCCGCCTCCCCAAATTCTTCTTAAAACGCCGGTTTCGGCGACGTGCATCACACAGCCATCATGCGGTGGTACATGGCATCGTCCTTCGACGCGTCGCGCAAGGCCGACGCGTAGCTTGACATGGCGCCGACGGCGACCGGCGACGCGCGATAGGCTGTCCACCCTTCGGCTCTTGCAGAGCATCTGCTGGCTGCCGCGCTCGCGTTGAAGCTCAGTCATTTTCAAGAGGGTACTTCGCTTCTCGATATTCCGCATGCGTTGCAGGGATGTGGTACGGCAGGTGCCTAACCCCGAAGTTTGCCGCGTACGGATCCACGGCATCGTAGACCGGCTGCGACTTGACCGAGCAGAAGTCGTAGAGGCAAAGGTAGGCGCCATCCATCTCGCGGTCATCGCGATAGGTCGCTGTCTGCTGAAGGCCCTCGAGCGCCCAGCTTCGCTTGTCAGACTCGCTGAATTTGGTCAGCTTGACATCCTTGTTGGCCTTGTCCTTTGGCGTATGGACGTCCCGAATGGTCTTCAGCTCCAGTACAGCGCTCTGGTTTCCCCCGACCGTCTGCTTCGGAAAGATGGTGATGTCTGCGCGCCCCCTGCCTATGCTCTCTTCTGTCCTCACCGTGGCTACGTCGGCCAGTCGTGCCAAGAGGTAGAGCCACAAGTCGTCCTGCACAGCGCGCTCCGGGTTGTCGACCGTGACATGTCGCGCCGGCTGCAGCCACCACTTCTTTGTGTGGCATGCGAAGAGCTGGTAGAAGCGCTCCAACTCCGATTCGATCGCGCTCAAGTCAATGACAGTCGGAACGTTTAGGATCTCCCGCTCATAGTGTTTGTCATCGCCGTCAATGCCATCGACCCACACGATCATCTTCGACTCGGACATCAACCCCACTGCCGCCGCGCCAGCCAACCCGCTGTCGCGCATCGCCGTCTCGATGCCGGCCATGGCGGGAAACTTCTGGGGGTGAACCCGTCCACCAACTTCGGTGTTGCCAACCGCCAGCATGCCCGCGAAATCGTCCAGGTGCGAGTCACCCAACGTCGTGCGTGACGTCCAAGTGCCGTGCTGCTCGCCGAATGCCGCAACGTCGGGCACATAGACAAGCACACAAGGGGCGCCGAGCGCTTCGCCCTTCTTCCGTAGGTGTCGTGCGTGCTCGCTCAACGTGCGCACCCAAGCGTCTATGAACGCCTCTCGCGTGCCAGCGTCGGCAACCGAGACGGTGGAGGCCCCGGCGCTGACCACACTCTGGAGAACCGCCTCGGTGGCTGCGCCGATGGCGATGGATGAGCCTTTGCTCGTCATACGGTGGACATCGCCCGATCGAGGTACTCACAGTACAAGCGCACGCCATCGCGCGCCGCCCGCGGCTGAAGTGATCGCAGCTGTTCGATCAGGTATCGAGCAACATCCATGTTGCGGTTCTCGTCCTGCCATTCGGAGAAGTCGACAATCCGCCCCTCCAGGACCTCGTTGCTTCCGTAGTTGGCGTCGGCCGGTCCGATGGCAGTCTTGCTGCCCAGGAACTTCCCGAAGCAGGCCGACACCAACTCCCGGAAAAGCCGCGCCGTGCGCTGCGCTTCCTTGGCACTGTCGACGATGGACGCGTGAAGGTGTCTACCGTGAATCCCGAGCGAATAGTGCGCAGACAGGTGGCCTTTGGGCCCGAAATCGACGTGATCGATCCGCAGCACGCCGCAGAACGAGAGTCGGTCAACCTCTCGCTGGACGTCGGGATAGAAGGGGTAGGGCCCCCGCTTGAGCACCTGTCCGCGGACCCGAACGACCTCGAACAGAGGGGCCAGCGTGTTGGCCAAATACAGCAGCACATGCAACTGGGCGCTGGCCAACGGCGTCAGCCCCATTCTTGAGGCCTCTGCGATGCACAGGAGCACCCAGGCCTTCCATATGCCGGCATCGGCTGGCTGATCGACCCCAGTCGCCGGTGGCGCGCTCTCGGTGGCACTCATGGCGCGGCGTACCTCTCCGGGTAAATCGCCCGGTCTCGCTCGCTCTCGTAAGGCTGCCGGAACCGGTCCAACGCTGTGGTCGGTGCGGCGACCTTCAGGAGGTCCACGACGTGGAACTCGCGCTGATCAATCGGCACCGCCGGGGGAGGTGGATCGGTACTCCTGTCCTTGACCTGATCTTCGAATCGCTTGTCAGGATAGGCTCCGAACAGTGCCGGAATCATGTACTCGCGGTTGATGTTGGATGAGGCGATGAGGCGGGTTTGCGCGACTGCCTCCTCCTCTCTGGTTGCGAAACGTCGCAACAAATCCGCAGCGCGCGGCACGAACACCGAGTCCAGGCTGGCCTCCGGTGTCTCGAGGATCAGCATGCTGGGCGAGTCCGGCGCCGCGACTTCCAACAACGCCATGCGAAACGCCAGGTCGATGAACTCCTTTTGCGACTCCGAAACCGACTGACCCTGTTCCCGCACGGTCGCGCTCAATCGATGCACGCCAGACGTCAGTGCGGGGATGAAGTGCGGGAATGGAAAGCTCTCGGTCGACGAGCGCTGGCCGATTCTGCTCTGTCGAGCCGTGTAGGCGATGCGGCAGGTCTCCGCCAGGAAGCCGCTGATGAAGCGGGCGAAGGCACTTTCGACCTGAGCCGAGACACCCTGCACGTCCTTGTCTATCGCCTCGGCGAGCTCGCGAAACTCCAATGCCAAGGTTTGCCGCTCCGCCTCGATTGCGTCCAACGCCGTTTGGAAGCTGCTCAACTGTGCGTGCACCTTGTCGCGCCGCTCCTTGGCGTTTGGCAGGCTATCGCCCAGGGCTCGCAATTGCTGCTCCAGAGACGATACCTCTGAGCTCGCTCGAGCCAAGCCACCAACGGTTTTCGCATAGTTCGCCTCAGCGGCCTTCAAGGGCTCCTGCATGCTGTTCAGTTCCTGCTCCAGCCGAACAATCGCAGCGCGTCGAATCTCGATGTTCTCGCCGGCGTACGGATCATGCTGCGGCTTTGTCGCATGCTCGATCGGACTCTCGCATACCGGACATGTGTTCATTTGCAGCTTGCCATTCACGCGACTCATTGCTTCTTCGGACCGCGTGCCGCAAATCAGACAGCCTGCCTGTGCCTCGAAATACGACAGCAGGTAGCGCGCCGCATCGGGAACCTGCGGAAAAAACGACTTGTAGAAGTCGTCGAGCTCGCGCGCCAGCACTGCACGCTGCTCAAACACCTCGTGCCCGCGTGTCTCGATCTGTTCGCGCAGCGAATCGCGCTCCTCGGCATAGCGCTCCTTTTCTTCGCGAAGTTGCGTAAGCTGCGTCAGCTGCTTGTGGAGTTGTTGTTGTACCCGCTCGAGGTGACCTCCTTCTATGCTGCTCGCCTGCTTCTCGTATTGTCGGCGACGGCTGCTCACGACTGCGAACATGTTCCGATACTCACTGTCCTTGCTGAGGAGATCGTTGAACACCTCGACGTAGCGCAGGCGGTTGGTCGCCTGATCGCCAAACAGGATGCCTAGAATGTCGCCCTGCGCCGCGGAGTCCCAGACGAGACTGCGGCGATCCTCGAGGAAGAAGATCACGTAGCGTAGGAGAAACAGGAAGTCATCGAAGGAGGCCAACTGCGACGCCTCGATGACTTGCTGCTGATACGCAGCCTCGAGCTCTGCTGCAGTGGCGTCGGGCCATTCACGGTTGTCGACTGACAACGACTTGAGGTCAAGGTTGGCGAGCGAGCGAAGCGTCTCGAACTTATGCTCGCCTATTGAGAACTTGGCGATGACCGTGGCATTGACCGCGTCATCCGGCACCCGCGCACGAAACCAATGCCGGTCGGCGGGAACACGACGCCGCTTCTTGTCGCCCAGGGCATCTCCTTGCGGAGAATCATAGGGGCCCGTGATCGCTCGCAGCAGGATGTTCAGCAGGGTCGTCTTGCCAAGACCATTGATACCGACGATCACATTCACGCCCGGCCGAAACGCGTGGTTCAGCCCGGGCTCATCTTCCGAACCAACGTAGAGCGCATAGTTCTGGACCGATATGTGGTCAAGAACCGGGAAGCGGACCATATGACTCCCTATTGAAGGCGGGCTCAACAGCCAATCGAGTACTGGTGCGTCGCTCAAGGACTCCTGCGCCGGCGCTCGGCGCCCCCGAATTTAGTGTATGCGCCAAGCGAGAGCGGAGTGCACAGTGAGGACCCCGAGGCACAGTTGGTCGACGCTGCAATGTGCCCAGATGTTGACGCAAGTGCCATCGGCTAGGACATGCGAATTTCTCGAGTCCCCGAAACCGCCGGATCGTCAGTTTGCGAATGGTGGTTGTTGCAGGCATTGCGCTCAGCCCCTCAGCCCAAGTGCGCGCAACCAGGCATCCACTTGCCCGAAGGCGTCCTGCTGCCATTGGTCGGGGGTGCGTTCGCCCAAGACCTTCGTGTCTTCAACGAATCGACGTACGCATGTCGGGCCGAAGCCATCTGCGGTATCGAACTTTGCGGCGATGAAGCCGTATCCTGCTGCGCCGCTGGCGTGATCAAGCAGCGGCCGGCAGTCGTCAGCAAGCGCCTCGGGGCCTCCGGGGTAGTTTCTTATGCAGTAGTAGATGTCGTAGGCGTCTTTCTGCTTGTAGCGCCCTTCGATGGCATGCCCTTTCATGGCGAGGAGCGCTGGGATCGAACAAACGGCGATCTCGACGCGGTTCGTGCCACCGGCGGGCATCGGGCCGGTGATCGCCACCAGTTGGTAGAACCGAAGAGCCAGATCCGCGCCGTCCGCCCTTTGCACCGCGAAGTCGCTGATCAGCGGCGGGACGTTCTTGACAATCTCAGCATCCCGAGGCATCAAGAAGTCGACGATGACGTCGATCTGAGCGCCGCCATCGTCCGTGGCGACCTGACGAACGAGTTGAAAACGCCGAAGTTCTTCGCGCTGTTGATACCCGTGACCCCGTAGCGCATCGATGAGCGTGGCGTATTCACCGTCGCCCAAGGCTTCTGCATCCAGCCCGACGTCCACATCGAGTGTGCCGACGTGCGGCATGTCTTCGTTACCGAGTAGCAGCCAAGGCACCGCACCACCAACGATGGCGAACTTGCCTTTGAAGCTTCCCAGGATTTGGCCGATCTCGATCAGCACCGTTTTCACAGCTGCCGTCGTGCGATCGTCGTAGTCGGCGGCTGACTGCGGTTCATTCGGAGTCATTTCGACCATGTCAGTTTCTCGCGTCGCAAGTGATCAGCCGCCTCCCGACCTCGCTCGCCGGCAACGGCCAAATCGAGATAGGTCTGAACCGGGCTGGTGCAGATTGCTCCGGGAGCCGGCTCGACAGTGTCGTGGAGCAGGCCTGGATCCTTGAGCAAGGTCACCACCACGTTCTCGCCTTTGGAAACTGAAGACAGCTTCAGCGCGGCGCGGAGCGGTTCGACACCGGCCTCGTCCGCATATAGGTATTGCGCGCCGGTGCGGCCATATGGTGCCAGCCAGTGCGCCGCCGAGAACGACGCGAAGGCCGCGTGTCTCATCGTGCGCTCCGAGCGAAGCACTCGACGGGCAGCTTCTTCGAACGCACCGCCATGCAGGGTTGTGTAGAAGCTCATGCGTTTGCCGGCCGGCGGATCGTAGGCATCTCGCCAGCCGTCCAACAACGCGTCGGGGTCAGACAGGAACAGGCCACCGTCGGACACCTTCGCCCATTCGCGGTCGAGCAGACTCGCGCGCACGTTGCTGACGTGGCCAAGGCTGACACCAGCATTCTGTGCAAGGTCGGTGACGCGCCAGGCTCGGATGGGGTCGCGAAGCATCACACGCAACACTTGCGCGGACTTCGGCTTGAACAGCGATTTGAGTTCGCGCCGCTCGACGGCTGGCTTGCTCGCGACTATGCGTTCGATGAAGACCGTATCGAACAGTAAGCGGGCATTGCCTTCGAGGTCGAGAAAGCCCACCGATTCCTCGCGACAGAGGGCCTGAGCTTCGGGCGACAGATAGGGCGCAATGAAGACGGGAGTAGCCTGCTGCGCGTGATGAACCATGTAGTTGCGTAACTGAAGCGCGGCCATCCGAACATGGCGCGGCTGGCCACTGGACTTCACTTCGCATACGAGCGTGTGGCGCCTGCCGGACACGTCGACATGTGCCACGATATCGACACCGCGATCTGGACTCAAGGACTCGTGTTCGATGTCCGCGAGCTTTATCACGGGCACTTGCTCTAACAGTGCCTTGAGCGCCGCGGCGGCGCTGTCCTCCAAGGTTTTCATTGAATCTTGGGCCTTCAGCATCCGTTGAAACTACCATGCACGGTGAAATTGTCAAGACGTTTTCACCACTTTTCCGTATTTCAACATACGCTGAAGGCGTCAATCGGGGTGAAACCGTGGACCAAACCCCCGAGCCGCGATAGTAAAAGAAAGATCAAGATGCCCAAGGGGCGGCACGTCAGAACGCGCCCGTACACCCCGAAGACCAACGGCAAGGCCGAGCGCTTCGCGCAGACCAGCCTGCCCAAGCGCCCGATGGGTGGGTCATCTGGGACCGCGGCGAATGCCCGCCGTGTGCCTCCTGCTAGGCGCGAGGGAACAGTGCCCTCCACGGGCGCTCGCCGACCACGCCGCTTCGCCAGAAGATCGGGAGCGTATTGTTGGGCGTGGTGTTGTGAAACACAACGAGCGCACCCATGTCGCCGTGGCCAAGCGGTGCGCGGGGGCTGAGCTCTCGGCCGAGCTGTTGGAGGATCTCCTTGGCGAATCGGCGCTCACTATCTTCGGCGAAGATATCGGAGCCTTCATCGCAGGCACGCAGGTCGTCGCCGAGCAACGTCGCCGCCACGACATCGACGCCAGGGAACGACTGACGCGCTGCCTCCAGCGCCTCCGGGAAAGCGAACATCACGTAGAGCGAGATCCGGTGCTCGCCAACGTAGCGTTGCCAGGTCGGCTCGCCAACTCGGGCCTTGAACTTCGTCATTCCCTCTACGAGGGTCTGCCCGGTCCCGGCAAAGTCGTCCGCAATCACCACCATGGCATCGGATTCCGCGTGGCTGCGCATCCATCCATCGAGTTCGGCCGCGGAAGTGCACTTGCCGGGTCGCAGACTCTTCTGCAGCTCGCGCGCCGTAGTCGCGCCACTCTTGTGGTCAGAGTCGAGATAGCCGAGCGCGAGGTTGTCGCGACGGTTGCGCACGATCTGCCAGGTACCAACACCAATCGTCAGCCGCCGTGCGTTGACCATCTCTTCTAGCCGTTGCAGGCCAAGGGCTCTCATGCCTTCGTTGATGAATCCCCGCTCAGCAATCCGTCGAAGAAGCAGGAATGCGATCTCGATGCGCCCGTCGTCGTCAAACTGTCGAAGCCACAACCGTATGTCCGCGACGTCCTTCTGTTTTCCGCAGTAGACCAGTCGCTGAGCGACTGCCAGCAGATAGTCCTCGGAGATCGGGAAGACGCCCGAGTCCACTGGCTCCACCGATGGCGCAGCACCCTCAGCGCCGGCCAGCTCGCGTCGGACCGTTGCCATGTGGTCAACCCACAGCGGCACCAACTTCGACACGGCGTTCTCGCCGAGCCATTCTCGGAAGATCGGCAACGCGACGACGAAGCCATCCCCGCTCTTCTGCGGGACCAGAACGCCGCGCCTGACAAGACGATCACACGCCCGGCGCAGGTCCGATCCACTGGCTCTGTCTTCGACAGCAATCGGTAGCGACTCCTGAATTTCCTGGATCTCCTCAAGGGCTTCGTAGCGTCCACCCATGACGGCAACGCAGCCCAGCGCGATGCAGTTCTCCGCACTCTCGCGCCGCTTCTCCAACACGTCGAGGACCGGGTTGTCCTCCCAAAGGTGCGCAAAGTTGGTCGGCCCCAACGCGCGCAGGAGCTGCTCGCGAACGGCATGCGTATCGTTGTCATCGATGAAGGTTCTGTGCTCCTGAAGACAGCGCTCAAAGACCTGGTAGCAGAAGTTGTGGATATAGAACGGGTTGCCGGCCGTGAAGTCGGTGATGAAGTCGATTGCTTCCGGCGCGAACTCGATGACCCCCGCGACGGGCTCCGCAATCAGTGCGCGGCAATCCGCTCGGCTGTCGATCCTGTCCAGCCGGATGTTGATCCACTTGTTCAGGTCTGACTGGTGGCGGCCGTAGATCGCTTCCATGCGCTCGCTGCCCACGAAGAAGAACGTCAACCCGACTTCCGAGATCGAACGAAGCGCCTTGACGAACTGCTTGCCGCGCTCGCCGGTGTAGAAGGCGGCATCAAGGTCGTCGAACTCGTCGATGATCACAAGGAATTTGTGCCCGGAATTGGCCGCGACAAGTGCTTCCGCGAACGGAATCAGCTTGCTCAGGCCTGCACCAAACTCCGCCTCGCTCGGGACCTGGACACTCGATCCGGCCTTCTGGACCAGGCGCTGCGCGATCAGATGGGCAATCTGCCCTTCGTGCAGGGACACCAACTCGCCCATTCGAAGCAGGACACAAGTGAAGTCCGGCCTGGCGCCTAGTTCAGCGGCCAAGACCTGCAGCAGCGAGGTCTTGCCGATCCGCTTCTGGCCCCATACGAATGTCGAGGCGCCGGCCATCGCGGCAAGTCGCAACTTGCGCAATGACGGCTCACGGCCATAGAGCCGGTCGGGCCGCCTGATCGGATTCAGGCTGTACGGCGGGCTGGCCAGCAACGCCTGCCAGTCGGGTTCCGTCACCTGCTGGGAGACCTCCAGGCGGTCGGCAACAGACGATGGCTTGCCTGCACTGGTCTGACACACCCATTCGATCGGCACGTCCAAGGTCTCACGCGCGGCGTCGAGCATCAGGCGAAGGCGGATGAGCTGTTCACCATTCGGAGGCACGTCGAATGGACCGGAGGGCTCCGCGACGGCCAGCCTAACGCCATCGGGGACACCCGAACGCCGCAGCGACACGTCGTGTGCATGTCCTCTTCCACGGTTCACGAGGGAGAACGACAGATTCAGCTCACTGCCCGCAGCGCGCAAGTCAGCCTTGGTGCTGTGATTCCGAAGGGCCAGCGCAGGCGCGAGAGCGACCTCGCCGCGCGAGGTGGCATCTTCCACCAGCGATCCGACATGATCCAACACCGGCTGCACGAGCGAGAGCCAGATACGGCTTCGTCGCCGAGGATCGTTGGCGCCCGGGCGCTGGATCCGCACGTTCTCGAGCATCTCTGGAGCTCGCCGGATCACTTCGACGTCGTCGTCTCGCTCGCAGGCCTCGCAGAACTTCCGAAACGCCGGTCCAATGAGCATCTCGAGGTCGCGCAGGAACTGACGCTCTGCGGGAACAACGAACGGCTGGAGCCGATGCGCAACCTTCAAGACATCGATCGACGCAGCCTTGGCGGTCGCAGGCGTCGTCCGCAAGAATCGACCGACGGAGGATGTAGCTTCCGAGAGGGAGTCGCCCAGCTTGACTAGTGCAGCACGACAGGTGTCGAGCGGCGATCGCTTTTCGACGCCGTAGGCAACGCTGACGTCTTCCCGAAGCCGGTATGCGAAGTCTCTCGCCGCATCGGGCAACTCGTCGGAGACGTCTTCGAGTCGGCTCAGCGCATTGACGAACGCGCTGGCCAGATTCGGGGCGGAGAAGGACTCGACTCGGCCCGCCAGTTCGCTCAGTGATTCCACATCCGGCACTGCCTCGCGCGTGCTAGCCCATGCACAGGTGACTTTCGCGAGCAGGCCATCGACCGCCGCATCCGGGGCTTCGGGCAGGCAGCGGGCAGTGAGTTCGCCGACCGTGAAAGCATCGCCACGATCTCTTGCGGTGGCCAGTTCGTCTTCGACGACTTCCTTTGCCGGCTCGGGGCCACCGATCGCTGCGGCCTCGTCGGAAGGCACAGCGGTCTGCTTGATGCGGGAGAAGAAGTCCTGCAGGCGCAGGCGAACGCGCAGCGACAGCTCACGGTTCCAGAGCTGTTGCAGTTCGGCCGGGAGGTAGCTCGTCGAAAGACCTTGTTCCTGCCAGCGCTGCGCGTTGACGAGCGCGATACCGGCCAGGGCTTGCTTGTGGGCCTCATGGAACGTCACGCGCCACTCGGCAAGCTCGACAGGCGTCAATGTCGGCATGCGAGGCTCAGCATCGCCTTGCTCGGCCGGCCGCGCGAGACCAAGGCCTTCGTCCCACACGTACGCTAGCCCGCTTGTGTAGTCGACGACGGACAGCCAGAGATCCGCCCGGATTCGATTTCCGAGCGGCGGCACTGCGGTGCCTGCAGCGGCCGGGCGCCCAACCTTGGCTGTTGTGGCCGCAGCTACTTCGACTCTGGGATTGTCGCTCTCGACCGGGGCTATCAGCTCCACCGACACCTTTGGGGACTCGCCGGTCAGCCTCAACTCGGGTCCTAGCAACGCGACGAAGGCTCTGAGGTCCTTCGCGCCGAAGTCGCGCGGCTGAAACCTTCGATCCGTGATCTGCAGCAGCCGGTTGTTAAGCACGGCCAGCGTCATCACCTTGGTTTGGGGCCCGTACTTCTGCTGCGCCTGCAGAAATGCCGCCCGCGCCAACTCCATGGCTTGCGCCCTGGTCTTCATGCCGCCGCCCCCTGGATGCACTCTCAGCAGGTCCGAGCGTCGTCGGCTCGGTGATTGCTACATTCTGTCACTGAGCCGTGGAAGAGACTCGAGAGCCTCCTTGGGGTCTACTGAAACGAGGTTCATCGAGGATTCGAAAAGTACCCGACTGATAGACTGATGACTTCGAGCTTCGCTGGCCGGTTCGCTCCACATTCGGCCCAACAGGTCTCACTGCAGCGCAGGTTTCGTGTGGGGTAAATCGTGGGGTTCAGCTACCAACATGACGCCAAAGATCCATGTAAATCAACAGCCTGGAGCTGATCCCGAGCTTCAGGTGCAAAACATTGAATGACGTCCCATACAAGGCCACGCCGTCCCAGGTTTCCGATTTACCCGCCACTTTTCAGCAGCCTTAGGATCCCGCTCGTCCGGATGGCGCGTCATGTAGTGTCATCTCGTCTCACTGAAGCGCAAGCGTTCTGTCGGGTAGGTCATTGAAGACAGCGCCGTAACGGCGCGGCGCTGGGAACTCGGCATGCGGTGTCCGTAACCCACGGGGACCAGCCGACCACCTCGCAGCAACAGTCTCTGCCTTTTCGCCCCGAATCCGCCCTCGTGGGCGGGCGTTTGCGAGTGGAGATGACCGGCCAGCCGTTGCGCACCTCGCCCCCCGACGCGACCATTCCCATTGATTTTCCCCGTCGATTGGCTCGCCGCAGGCGAGACAGTCGCGCGCAGCACTGTTTTGTAAGGGCGACCATGCCACTCATTGAACAAGGGGCCAAGGCGGTCACGGACCTGGCGCTGAAATCCTGGCTGAATGCAGGGCCGGTCGACCGAAGCGTCGGGAACGGCTTGATGTTCGTGGCCTCCGATGCCAGCGCGAGGACTGGCCGCGCATCCTGGATCCTGACCTACCGGTTTGGCGGCCGGAAGAAGGAGAAAGTGCTTGGCCGGTACCCGGAGATCTCGCTGAGGGAAGCGCGCGAGATTGCCCTGCGCGACAGAGCACTTATCCAGCAAGGCGTGGATGTTGCTGCCGTGAAGCGTCGCGAGAAGTTGAAGGCTCGTGAGACGCATAACGTTTCCGCCCTCGCCCGCCTTTGGTACGAGCGGGAAATCGAACCCCGGTACAAGCACCCCGAGAGCGTCGAAGGGGTGATTCGCCGACACATCAAGCCTGTCATCGGACGATTGCCCGTCGAGGAGATCCGCCCTATCCATATCGACGATGTGCTCATGCGAATCGTGTCCGCCGGCGCGCCGACGGTGGCGAACGATGCCCGACGCTACCTGCATCGAATGTTCCACTTCGCCGTGCGGCGCAAGTGGATCGAGCTGAACCCTGTCTACGGTTTCAGCACCTTCGACGCGGGCGGCACCGAGAAGGCAAAGAGCCGTTGGCTGACCACCAAGGAGCTGAATACTCTGGCCGAAGCGATGCGTACAACGCCAAACTTCGGACGCCCCAACGAACTGGCTGTCTGGCTGCTACTCGCACTTTGCGTACGGAAGATGGAATTGCTTTCCGCCGAGTGGTCAGAATTCGATCTGCCCAACGCGGTCTGGACGCTGACGCCCTCGCGCACCAAGACCAACTCGGCCATCCGAATCCCGTTGGCCGCGCCCGTCGTCGAGTGGCTTAACGAACTCAAGGTGTTTGCATTCGGCAGCGGCTACCTCTTCCCGGCACGGAGGCTGGTGCGGGAGCGACTTGGCACGCCGCACGCGAATCGACATCCTCATGTGAGCCCAGACACGCTGAACGTCGCGCTCAAAAGGCTGCCGCTGACGGACCTGGAGCAGTTCGCCGTACACGACATGCGCAGAACGGCCCGAACGCACATGGCCTCTCTCGGCATCGACCGGTTTGTCGCCGAGCGGGCGCTGAATCACAAGCTGAAAGACGTCGAGGGGGTTTACAATCAATACGACTACTTCAATGAACGGAAAGCTGCGCTGGACCGATGGGCCTCGCTCCTGGCGCAGATTGCAGTGCTGCGCGTGACCTCGCCTGCGAGTCCCGTAGCCGCGTAGATGGGCACGTTCACGGAGGGCTGCCCTGGCGCTCACGTTCGAATCAAAGGCTGGTAGGCCCCCATCAGTAGCGTTGCGTAGGCACGACGTGCGATCAAGAGCACTGACTCTAAGATGAGCACATGCCGCGCCGTTCCCACCAACCCAGCCAGCTTCGTTTCCTCGCACCGCTGTGCTGGGGTGCGCTGGCCTTTACGTTCGCGTTTGCGGTTAGCGGTATCCAAGACGTCATTTGCGGCCTGATGCTGAAGGGTGCTCCTTGCCCCGCGATTTTTCCTGATTGGGTGGGCTTCGCGGTGTTCGCGACGACTCTGCTTTCCGTAGCAGCGAGTGCGCACCGCTACTGGCTCGACTTCCATCGGGGCGAGTACTACCTCGACTGCGAAGATCCGCACTGGCGAGATCGCTAAGACCGCTGTCGGAATCGGTGTCAGCCAAGAACGCTGCCTGATGGCTCCGCCATGCACCGCTACGCCCACACTCACACTGGAGTGATGTCCTGCGCCTTTGAACGCTGAGAATCCGTCCCAAGGTCGACCCGGCTCGCACTTGAGTGTGACCCGCCACTCGATTGGGAAGCCCTACCTCGGCAAACAAGGGCATGAGCCAGTGAACAGCGCAAGGTAGGCGACCCGCTGTCGCATTGATGTCGTGCCCAGTCAACTTGCACCAACGCTGCCTGCCGCGGAGTGGCAAACCCTGACATCCTCTCGTGCCGCCCCTCCCTCATCAATGGCATGGGCGATCGACGAGGAAGCTGTTCGTGGCTGAACACTTCTTCGACCTCACCACGGACGACTAACCCGAGGTCTTGGAACAGGCTCCCGCTCACACGACGATGCCGACCTTGTTGGCGACCACGCTGTAGAGGTCAACATCGACCTGGTCGGTTCGCAGCGACACGATCAGACTATAGCGAGCCGGCAAAGCGTAGCGCTCAAGGGCCGGCCGCGTGCGCCACCACCCGGCCGACGGGTATACGGCGATAAAGCCTCGACTCGCGAGATCGACCGCCGTGCCTTCCCACACGTCCTGATGAAGTGAGCCTCGATGACGCCGGCGATCGCCGAGGTACCAATCGGCATCGCGGGGATTCGCTGCAGCCCCGTCGTCCTCTTGCTGAGCCGCAGCGTTGATTCGCGCCACGAAATCGTCGGTGGTGAGGTCGAGTGGCCGTTTGACGTCGAACCGCAGTCGGTGCGAGGGGTAGTGGAACTTCGATGCCGCTCCGCGCGCCGAGGGATTGGGCTCGACGAAATACGAGAGGGTCACGCGCATCTGGACCTTCGCATCCTGCAGCGCCTCCAGCTCCTCTTTGGGCCAAGGCAGCTCGTGCAAGTTCATGTCGCGGCTGACGACGCCTCGCTTGCCGTCCTTGACGTAGGGGTGCACCACATCTTCCACCACCAAGGTGAGCGAGTTTCCCGCGCTCCACAGCGCCCGCTGAAGGTCGGGCACGCCCCAACCGCAGTGCCGAATCAGGTTGACGTAGTCCTGCTTGCTCGGCGCACCAGCCTCTGGGAGGAACATTTGCCGCATTGCCGGCGTCCATTCGGCCGCATGAACGATGAGCGCGCGGCCCGTTTCCGGTCTGAGCTCGGGATATGCCGCCATGATCTGCGCGGCCATGCGCGCGCACAGCGCGGACGCCGCGCTCGTCGCGTTGGTAGTGGTGAACAGCCTTTCGTCAGGCACGTTGTGGGTGGTCAACAGGTTGAGCGATGGAACGCCGGCGGCGCCGAGATCATCCTTGCCCACGTTGCCGCCTTCCAGCACAACGTCGGGCTTGAGCGGCCAGGCGCTATCCCAGGTCCGCGATGTGGTCGTGTACGGACTCAGACCGCCCTCTGCCGCGATCGCCGCGAGCGTCGCAATCTCCGTGTCCGTCTTGTGTGTGCAGGCGCCAACCGTCAGCGCATTCCAAGCCTGGCCCGGGTCGTGCACCAGGTTCGTCGACAGGCTGTCGGGATACGCCATCCAAGCATCGTGCTCGCGCGTATTGCCAGCAGCCAGCACGAAAAGCCGAGGCGACTCGCCTCCGCCGTCCACATCCACCGCCAGACGGTCGAGCATCGCGGACCATGAAGAAGGCCGTCCACGATCGCGATAGTCCGAGGCCGTGACGGCAGTCGTAAACACGCGCTGGCGATCCGGTTGTGCGATCTCTGGTCGACTCACAGCCTCCGCGAACAAGTATGCGTGGTGCCTTGCATCTCCCGCGTTGGCGCCTTCGACAGGCGTCAGCTTGACCGATTCAAGCCGATGCGACACCACCACTGGCGCAGCCTGCCCAACTGCATCAGTGAGATCGCCATAGGCTGCCAAGCCAGCCAGCCCAGTACCGTGGTTCGCCAAATCGTCGACCCCCCAAGCCGGCTCAACCGTGTGCTGGTCAACCGCCTCGAGGACGGGCGCCAACATCGGATGCCCGCGATTGACTCCCGAATCCAGCAGACAGACGTGCGGCGCAGCGGCCCCGGCCGCCGGCCATTGGGCATGCGCCAGGAGGTCGTTCATCCAGGCGCCCTGCTCTTCGACACCCATGCCATCGAAGAACTCGGCAGTGTCCTTCGCCCGGCGCAACTCGGCTACGCAGTTCAGCAGCATCACCGCTTGCCCGAACTGCGCCTGGGATCCAAACATCAGGACCACCGTTCGCTCCGGAAACTGAGCCTGGTGCGCACTGACCTCGCAACCAGCTGCCTGCGCGAGCGCGCGGAAGTCAGCTACCACCTGCTGTCGATCACCGCGCACCGGCAGCCACACCTCCCACCAGAAGGCAGCCGTCGGATCGGCGGGCAGCAGTTCAACGTCGTCGGTCCAGAGCGCGCGCAACTCGGCACGACGGATCGCCGAGATCGTGTTGATCAGCGCCTTGTGATCCAGCGAACGATCGCCCTTGCCCTTGCGGTCGGCCAGGTAGTCGACGATGTATCGCTCGAAGTGCTCAAGCTTTCCGTCGGGGACGAAGACGTTCGCGAAGGTCACGTCACCCGCTTTGCGTACGCTCAGGAGTTCGATCTTCTTCGCGTCGTTCGCCAGACTCTGGAATGCGAGTTCAACGTCGGGCTGCCCTTCGAACTCGATCTGCAGGCCTATCCCGCTTTCCAGGCCACGCTCACGCTGAGCTTGTGCGGTCTCGGCGGCAATCGGCTCCAGCACCTGCAGTTGCCCTCGCAGCACCTGCCCGTGCGCCTGGCGGTCACGCTCCGGCAGAGCCTTGGCACCGCCCCCAGGACTGTGAGCAGTGAACCCCAGGGCTTGGGATGTATCGTGAAGGACGAGGTGCGCCCGCTTATCGGCTGGCGCTTCCGGCATGGTTCACGGGCTTGTTGTTTTGTTCTAGCTTGTGGCTCAGCCGACGCCGCTCCTCAAGCGCGCGCGCCAGCGCATCCACTGGCACACGTTCTCCTTCGTGCATGACCACCTCCTTGATCGCCTCGTCCACGGCCCGTCGAATTTCGGCGTAGCTCAGGCCACTGGCCTTCGTTGCGAGCGACTTGAGCGGCAGCGGCTTCGGCGCGAAGCGTGCAAGTCGCGAGCGGATCAGCTCGCCAGCTTGGTCGGCCGTCGGCAGGTGGTACTCCAACACATCGTCGAAGCGGCGGAACAGCGCGTAGTCAAGAATCTCGGGATGGTTTGTCGCTGCGACGATCAGGCTGTGCGACTGGTCGTGCTCAATCATTTGCAGGAAGCTGTTGAGCACGCGTCGAATTTCGCCGACGTCGTGTGCCAACCCGCGCTGTGAACCGATGGCGTCGAACTCGTCGAAGAAGTAGACGCCACGTACCTCGTTGATGGCGTCAAACACTTGACGCAACTTGGCTGCGGTTTCACCCATGAACTTGGTGATGAGAGCATCCAGCCGCACCAAGAACAAGGGAACACCGAGCTCTCCGGCCAGCACCGAAGCGGTCATCGTCTTGCCGGTGCCGGGTGGCCCTACGAGAAGAAGCTTGCGACGTGGCGAAAGCCCGTGCTCGCGAATACGCGTGTTGAGCCGCTGCTCCTTGAGGACACGCTGAATCTGCTCGACCTGCGTCGCATCTAGGACCATGTCGGCCATGCGGCTCTTCGGGTAGCTGACATGCAGCAAGTTGGCCAGCTCGCCGCGTGGCTTCGCCAGCGGGAGGAGTCTGCCGGTCTCAGACGGAACGGCACGCGCTTTCGCCGCGTCGATCATGTCGCGCAGCTCCTCGGCCAGTTTCCCGTGACCTACCTTCGCCTCGTGTGCGGCAACCTGCATCGCAACGGAATAGAACTGGCCGTCGTCGCGGTTGATATGTGACTTCACCAACGCCTTCAATTGGTCAGCGCTTGCCATCACAGCCCCCCTTCTCGATGAACACAGGCGCATCAAATCTAAACACGTGCTAGCTCCTTGCCTGGCGGGCCGGGCATCGACGCGGCAGCCGCTCGTCGGAGTTCCTCAGTCAATCGGCGATCGATCTTGCCCAAGTCACCGCTGTCGGCCGCCATCACGAACAACACGCCAACCGGCACATGCAGCGCATCCGCGATCCTCGTGATCGTCGACAGCGTCGGGTCGCGCTTGTTGTTCTCGAGCATTGATAGGTACGAGACAGAACAATCAGCCGCGAGTGCAACTTGACCCTGCGATGCGCCTCGTTGCTGGCGACACCAGCGAATCACTTTTCCGATGTTCATGGGACCGCTCTGACCACAAAACTTGTCTCTTGCTCTCACTGCCACCCAGGACATCTGATTTTACCATTAGTGAAATTTGTGGGCCAGCCAAGAACATCTTCGAGGGGGAAGCGGCCGGCCTTGAAGGCCTGGACAGTGCACACACGGGGGACAATCAGCGCCTCGAGCTGCCTCTCATCGCCGCTGGAGTACTCATCGCCCCTGACGGAGCCTGTTGGTCGCGCAGCCTACTCGTCGGACAATGGCACATGGCGAGAGACGACTTCTCGAAGAAGGTGATCGAGCGATTGCGGGCACGCGTCGCGCACCGCTGTTCGAACCCGGACTGCCGCGTCCCCACCGCAGCAGCGGGCGCACGCCCCCTGGAGGTCAACAATGTTGGGGACGCTGCACACATTCATGCGGCGTCTCCAGGCGGGGCACGCTACCTGGCATCGATGACCGGAACCGAGCGTCGAGCGATTGAGAATGCCATCTGGCTTTGCGCAGTTTGCGCGAGAAAAGTGGATCGCGATGTCGATCGGTACACAGCCGAGACTTTGCGCCAGTGGAAACAGCAAGCCGAAGCTCGTTCCGTTCTCGAACTTGGAGCGCCACTACCGACCGCCCGCGACGCGACGGATCTGCTCGCACTCGCAATGACCGGACAGGCGACCAAGTTCATACCTACGGCGATCAACAACGTTCACTTGACGACAGCGAACGTCCTGGAGTCCATGGACCCACGCTTCCGAGTTGAGACACGGTATCGCGATGGCATCTCGACGATTGCCCTTCGCGCGCGCGAGACTGTCGACGTGTCCATGGAAATACCTGCCGAGCACGTGACGGCATGGCGCGCAGCGCTCTCTCGCATGGTGCACCACGCGTTGCCGGTGACAGTGCCAATGCAAGGCGTGAGTGTTTTTGGGTCGCCGATTTTGGAGGCGGCATTCGGCGCAGCAATCTCCAATCCCAAAGCCAAGCTGTCTATCTCGCCAAACGGAATCAGTTCCACCGTCAAATTGGTGATGTTCGATCCGGAATCTCAGCAGCCCTTCGTGCTCGACCACCTCTCGGGTAAGGCCTACGTCGGTGAGTCAACCGCACGTTTTGTCGGCCAATGCTGCGACAACCTGGTCAAACTCACCCTTGTGGTGCCGCTTGAAGAATCGGATGACGGCGCAACGATGACGGTGGAACTGAGCCTCAGCGGCTGGGAAGGTGTGGATGTCCTTCAGCTTCCCTATTTCGACAATATCGCTCAGCTCTGTGCCGCGCTCGGATCGGGATGGGGAGCCGCGTTAGACATGGAGGTGCTGGGACGCCAAACCCTCCACGGAAACCTACGGGCGGCGCCCGCCTGCGACTACTACCGCGGGCTGAACAACTACATGGGCTATCTGGGTAGAGCTCGATCGCTTGCACGACACACTGGGGTCAAACTCCCGCTCACGAGCGACCTGTTTTCACGCGAACAACATGTCGAACTGGAACAGGTTGTTGCCATCTTCGAGGAGCGCTATGTCTTCGATCGCCATCAACTGCAATCCCCGCCCGTGACCAAAGTGATCGCTGACGATGGCATTAGGAATATTCGCAGGTTCGTGGATGAGCCGGACAGGCATGACATCGTTTGCACATTTGCCGAGCAAGAGATCGAAGTGTTCGGAAGACGTGTACCTCTTCCCATGGTCGAGGCGGAACTCACCGGCGTGCGTCCCCGTGTCGACGTCGATGTCGAGACAGTGAAGGAAGGGGACATCGTCTCGGTCAGTTGGGAGCCGGACGACGACTTTCGGTGCGTATACCGCTTTGTAGAAGGTAAAGCGCCTCAGAGGACGGATCAGACGCGCACTGCGGGATGAATTCCGACTGTGGGTCTGCAGCGCCCAACTCAATGTCGCGCCAGTGGCGAGAAGCGCATGGCTCGAAGCAATCGAACGAACTGCCTTGACACTGAGGCAACGCACTCTGCATCCCGGGCGGAGTGACCTGGAGTTGCCGAGGAAGCGGCCTGGAGACCGACAGGCCGGCCTGAGGAGACTCAGTAACCCATCAGCCGTTCGGGAAAGGCCCGCGTGCCGCGGGGCTGCTAAGGCGAGTCATTTGGACTTCGGCACGTTCCTGCCGCTTTTGTCGCGATGCTTTTGCACATACGCCAGATACGCGTCATCAGTTCTCGCTTGGTTCGCCACTTCGAACAAAGGCAGCAGGCTCTGGCGCACATCGTCAAAGATTGCGTGCTCGGACTCCTCGTGTACGCTTCTCGAGCAAGCCTCAATCTCCTGAAGTATCGACTCCTGACGCTTGGTGCCCATCTTGTCCCATACGCTGGGTCGCAGATACCACTGGTCCGTTCCATTGATCATCCAGGACTCGACCATCGAAAGGAACTCCAAGGCGTGCTGCATCCATCGTTTCTCGTAGGCGATGAGGTCACTTTCATCATCGGCAACGCCGACGACGAATGTGAGGCTGCTAGTGGCGTGCGGCAGCAGGCCCATGACGAAGTGCAGGCGTCCGCCCTTCCCCGACAATGGCCTCGGAATAGAGGCAGCTCCCGACAGACCAACCGGCAAGTCGACGCCCACGTCAAACGCGCGTACCGCCAACCCGCTCAAGTCGGACCTGAAGACCGCCGCTTCAAGCGCCGGCACAAGCTTCGACTCTAGGGAAGGTCTGAACAAGTGCATGTTTCTTGCATGATCGAAGCAGGTCATTGACGGAGCGCGCAACGATGAGCCAGATCAGTTTCTCGGATGCTGAGTACGCCGGCAAGCGCAAGAAGACGCGGCGCGAGGTGTTCCTCGAAGAGATGGAACTGGTCGTGCCGTGGAAGGCGCTGCTGGGCCTGATCGAGCCGCACTACCCGGTCGCCGGCCGAGGCCGTCGGCCGTACCCGCTGGCGGCGATGCTGCGTGTGCATCTGATGCAGAACTGGTTTGCCCTGAGCGACCCGGCGATGGAAGAGGCGCTGTACGAGATCGCCTCGCTTCGCACGTTCGCGCACCTGAGCCTGGCCGAGCCGATCCCCGACGAGACGACGATCCTGAACTTCCGCCACCTGCTGGAAGCCAACGAGCTGGCCGATGACATCCTCAAGGCCGTCAACGCACATCTGGCACGCAAGGGCTTGCTGCTCAAGAAGGGCAGCATCGTGGACGCCACCATCATCGCGGCGCCGAGCTCGACCAAAAATACCGAAGGCGAACGTGACCCCGAGATGCATCAGACCAAGAAGGGCAACCAGTGGCACTTCGGCATGAAGGCGCACATCGCGGTCGATGCCGACAGCGGCCTCGTGCACACCGTCACCACCACGGCAGCCAACGAGTCGGACGTGGAACAGATCGCCGATCTGCTGCATGGCAAGGAAGAGAACGTGTGGGCCGACTCGGGCTACCGCGGCGCGCAAAGTCGCGTGGCCCGAGACGATCTGCAATGGCACATCGCAGGCCGGCCCAGCGACATGGCCAAGCTGCCCGAGGGCCGGGCGAAGGAGCGGCTCAAGAAACAGGAGCACAGCAAGGCCAGCGTGCGCGCCAAGGTCGAGCATCCGTTCCGGGTCATCAAGCGCCAGTTCGGACTGACGAAGGTCAGGTTCCGGGGACTGGCGAAGAACACCGTGCACGTGGTCACGCTGTTCGCGTTGTCGAACCTGTGGATGGCGCGAAAGAAGTTGATGGCGATGGCGGGAGTGGTCCGCCCGCAGACAGCATGAGGCGCGAGAAAAGCGGCGCAATGCGCCTGAAACGCTCGACGCTTCGTCGCTCTTGCGCATCGATGCAGTTCAAACGGCCGAACGCGATTGCGTTTGCACGTTGTTCAGACCTTCCCTAGTGTGGTGCGCGTGAAGTAATAGAACTTACTTGCGCCGGCATACTCCAACCGCCCAGGAGGTGGGCGATGCGGGTTGCCAAGAAGATCGAGTTGGATGTGCAGACGGAGCGGGAGCTTCGTGCGCTGTCGCAGCGCAAGCGCATCGAGGTGCGGCTGCAGCAGCGCGCGCGCATCGTGCTGCTGGCGGCCAAGGGGATGCAGAACAAGGACATCGCCGCGGACGTCGGCCTGGACAGGCGGCAGGTGGCGCTGTGGCGAGCCCGCTTCCTCGAAGGCGGCATCGAAGCGTTGAGCAAGGACGCGCCGCGCTCCGGGCGCCCGGACAGCGTGATGGCCGAGATGGAGTCGCGCATCGTGCAGACCACGCTGCACGAGAAGCCGGCCAATGCCACGCACTGGAGCACGCGCACGCTGGCTGAGCACCTGGGTGTCGGAGCGACGACCGTGCGGACTGCGTGGCGCAACAACGGCCTGAAGCCGCATCTGAGCCGTACCTTCAAGGTCTCGCGCGACCCGCGCTTCGAGGACAAGCTACTGGACGTTGTGGGCCTGTACCTGAACCCGCCCGAGCATGCGCTGGTGCTCAGTTGCGACGAGAAGAGCCAGATCCAGGCGCTCAACCGCACGCAGCCCGGCCTGCCGATGAAGACCGGGCGAGCGGGCACCGTCACCCACGACTACAAGCGCCACGGCACGACCACGCTGTTCGCTGCGCTGAACACACTGGACGGCCGCGTGATCTCGATGTGCCAGCCGCGGCACAGGCACGAGGAGTGGCTGAAGTTCCTGCGCCTGATCGACCGCAAGACGCCCAAGGGGCTGACGTTGCATCTGGTCGTGGACAACTACGCCACGCATAGCCACCCTGAGGTTCAGGTCTGGCTGGCCAAGCACCCGCGCTTCGTCATGCACTTCACCCCGACCAGCGCGTCATGGTTGAACATGGTCGAGCGATTCTTCCGCGACATCACCGACAAGCGCATCCGCCGCGACAGTTTCACCAGCGTGCCCGAACTTGAGTTGGCTATCGACCTGTACGTCGCGCAGCACAACATCGAGCCTAAGCCCTTCATCTGGACTGCCTGCGCTTCCGACATCTTGGCCAAGGTCACGCGAGCAAAGGCAGCCCTGGCAGCAGCCTCAAGATAAGTACAGAACAGCACGGCGCACCACACTAGCAAGGATTTCACCCAGTATGTCGATTTCAGCGACCGCTGGAACAGCCTGTCCAAGTGAAATCTGACGTCAGCCAATGAACCTAAGCACGGGCGTGAGTTGGATTGAACGTTCAGGCCTGTCCGCTCCTGTTCTCGATCCACAGCCTGATGTCTTCGGCCCGCCAAGCGGTGATGCCCGGCGTCAGCTTCACCGGCGCGGGAAACGTCTTAGCTGCAACTTGGCGCCACAAAGTTGACCTCGAAAACGGGATGAAAGCGAGTACCTGTTCCTGTCTGACAAAGCCGGTATGCGGCAGAGAGGGGACGGGATGAGATGGATTGTTCTGGGCCGAAGCCTTCGGGGAAACAGTAGTCATCTCGCCATTCTGCGCATCAGAAGAGGAGCGCCCTGCGTTCGGACTGTGGTAGCGACGCCGCGGCCGCCGCGTTTGGGCTCGTGGTAGCAGGCCCCGAACTTGTTTCGTATAAACGTTGACCGTCGACTTATGACGAACAAACGGAACACATCAGCGCATCGCGCGCGTGCCCGCACGGGGGATTCGTGCGCGGACGCTGAACTCCCCATCGCAATGCTTTCCGGACGCTCGTGGTCATATCGTGGTGTAGCTCCATGGTCTGCTGTGCAGCAGACCCTAGCAAGTCGCCGTCCCGGGCCAGTCGAAAGACTGCTGAAACCGTTCTTAAGCTACATATGAACTGCTTCAACCATCATGCGCTCGGCCGTACGGGTCGTTCCGGTCACTGCCGCAATGGCATCGTGGCGCGTGACCTGCATAGATCGCCCGGCCTGAACGCTGTCTGGGTCGCAAAGCCAACCCAGAGCCCACGGCCTCCAGCGCCACTCGACACTTGAATCTGCGCAAATCCCTCGGAGTCATCGGTCGGCATCGGGCCACCACAACGGCCTTTCGCCACCCGCGGCCTCTGTACGAATGGCGTGCATGAGGCTCTCGATCGGGTCGGACAAATTGCTGCACACAAGAGTCAGCCATTCGCGCACGGCTTCGTCGGTCTCATCCTGAACACGCGCCTCCATCTCAGCCACCACACGCCGCAAGCTCAAGAATTCGTCGTAAGCCTTGCCCGCGGCCCGCGCTCGATCGGCTTGCGCATGGCGAGCCGCCTTCCGATCGGCGATCAGCTTCTGCGCTGCGAACCACACGCGACTCTCCTCCGCTCGCTTCTCCGCGGCGACCTTGCGCTCCGCCTCTTCGGCTTCACGAACCTTGCGCACCTCGCCCTGGGCGACCAGCATCGCGGCGATGTCGCGTGCGATTGCCGGCAGCAGTTCAGCCAACCGCGCTTGGTTGCCGACCCAGGCCTTGGGAGACCCGAGAGGCCGCTCGATCTTGAGTTTGTAGGTGTCCTTGGCTACGTACTCTTTGTCGTCCCACGGACGCTGTGGATCCTTGCGGACGCGCGTCTCGAACTCCTCGGCAAACGACAGGCCGACCTGTTCGCCGCTGCCGTGAATCTCCACCAGGTGAGACCTGTTCCATTCGCGCGCCTCCACTTTGCAGCCCTGCGACTTCAGCGCGCGGATCAGCGCATCGTGGAAACGCAAGATCCAATCAATGTTCTTCAGGGTCGCGACGATGCGAAGGCATCCCGGTTCGTCCGGAGCGAACCGGCCGTTCAGCGTCCTCTGCGGTGCAAGAAATAGCAGTTGCGGCCGCCCCGGATGCCGCATTCGTTCCTTCTCCAACTCGGCCTTGCGCTTTTCAATCTTCGCGGCCAACGCGGTGAAGAAGCGCGCCGTGTTCCGAACCAGGTGGTCGCACCCATCGAGCGTTGGTCGGATCTCGGTGGGCAGAACTTCGACGGCAGACTTGGCTTCGCGCACCGTGCTCTGCGAAAGCGATGCCTGTGCTCGAGCCGTCTCGCGGCGCTTTGCTTCGCGGGGCGTGGGCGGTTCCCATACGCGTTCGTTGTCGTCTGGCCGGGGCAGCTTCGTTGATTTGACGGCCTGCCCTGCCGCGGCACGAGCCCAGTAGCCGCGAGCAGGGATGGGGATGTCGTGGCGCTTGCAGAGCTTGCGCAAGCCGTTGTCGGACAAGCCGAGCTCAGGTGCCAGTCGGCTGAGTGGCGTCTCCCATACCCGCCGGTACAGATCGGTGCGTGTGATGTCGCCGTTGCTCATCGTGCCCTCCCTCACGGCGCATCGGTCGACGGGGTAGCACCGCTCTCGGTAGGTCCGATGGACAACGCCGAGGCGGATGGGTCCTTCGAGAACTCGATGACGAAGCGATCGTCGTCTTCATCGACCCCACCGGGTTCAAGCCGGACCGCAGAGATGACCTCGCCGCGATCGAGACAAAGTTTGAACAGGTTTGCCCGACCTCTTGAGGCGTCCGTGCCGATCGCGTGCTGAAAGTGGTCCTGCGTCAGGCGTCCAGCCAACAATTCAAGAAGCGCACGTGCAGAGATGCTGATCGTCATTTTCGTTCTTCCACTCGTGATGTTGGTGCCGACGTACCACCCGCGACTGTCCGGCGCGTATGCCGCCTGCTGCTGCAATGAGCGGGCCTGGTAGCCCTCGAATCGTGGCCTCGGCAGCACAGAGGCCAGCCTTTCGAGTCCGCTCATCGTTACCTCGACCCCAGGACGAACGAAGGCACTCACCTGCCAAGTGAGCGGCTTGCGAGAAATCGACATGAAGTCCGGGTCTCGTCGAGGCGAGAAGACGCAAACCACGTCGAGACCGCACTTTGGCTGCGCTAGGAAGCTGTCGATGATCTGCCGTCCTGTGACCGCTCCCGGACTGCGCATGCTCTCGTTCAGGTGACGGAGCAGGCGGCTTCCAGCATCAGCCAGCAGCGCGCACCGAACACCCTGGAAATCCGCACTCCTCAACTGCTCAGCCTTGGCTTTGAGGGTTGAGTGCACCGGGTTGTCGGTCAGCGAGTACGCCTCGGCCGGCATCGTCGAGAAGAAGTTCGAATGACGGGACTGCTTGTGCTCGCGCCACGTGACCACCAGATCGGTCTTGCCGGCGGCTACTCGAAGAGGTGCTCGCTGCGCCGCCCTGCCCGCCGAGCCGATCCACGTGCGCAACTCAGCGGCGACGTCATCCGTCACCTTGAACTCGGGATCGACCTTTCGTCTGCGCACGTAGCCTTGAGGCGTGTAGCCGCTCTCCTCCCCAAAGTGAAAGTGCAAGTGGTGCCCCTCCCCGCGGCGGATCCGGTTGGCCGCTTCGCACAGCAAGCTCGCCGTGCGCCTCATCTCGTCCTCCTGCGCCAGGCTGGCATCGGAGATGGCTGCGATCTCGATGGCGGCGGGTCGCGGTGCAAAGAGCAGCTCGGAATAGGCGTCCGGCAGGCTCCCGAGCGCGAACCACGCTGGCTCGACTTCCACATCGCCGAGCTTGAGCAAGCCCCAGAGCAGCCCCAGTTCCATCTCGGCGGGCAACGCCTGCTCCACGCGCTTGTTCCCGAGGCGTTGCAGCAGATCCTTGCCCTTCGCCGCATCCAGGCGCGGAGCAAGATCGTTCAGCATGGACTGCAGGCGGCGGCGCGTGAAGATGGGCATGTCGAAAGCTGGCGGGATGTCAGAGCATGGCCAAACGTCAGTGAAACACGGCCGGCGACAGCATGTTCCTTTTATTCGTCGATTATAATTATCAGACGCCCTCATGGAACACAGTGACGCAACAATCTCATCCTGAACGGGTCCTCGACCTTGCGCGAACCAAAGGTCTGCTACGCGCGGGCGACCTGGATGCGCTCGGTGCTCCGCGGGTCGTGCTCAGCCGGCTCGCCGCTCGCGGGCAACTCGAACGAGTTGGCCGTGGCCTGTACCGTCTGCCGGACGCCGACGTGACGGAGTTCCAGGGCCTTGCCTCGGTCGCGATCAAGGCACCGCAGGCGGTGTTCTGCCTGCTCACCGCCCTGCAGTTCCATGAGCTGACGACACAGCTGCCGCGCCGGGTCTGGATCGCGATGCCGCGCGGCAGCCACGCGCCTCGCATCGACCATCCCCCGATCAAGATGGTCCAGTTCACCGGTGCAAGCTACTCCGAGGGCATTGAGGTCTTTGAGCGCGACCAGGCCCAGCTGCGTGTCTACAACGTCGCCAAGACTGTGGCCGACTGCTTCAAGCACCGCAACAAGATCGGTCTGGACGTCGCCCTGGATGCCCTGAAAGACGCGCTCGCCCAGAGGAAAGCCTCGATCGACGATCTGTGGCACTACGCCAAGATCTGCCGCGTGTCCAACGTGATGCGCCCATACCTGGAGGCGATCACGTGAGCAAAGATCTCGCCGCCTCGGTTCGGGCCCGCCTGTTGAACCTGGCCAAGGCCGAAGGCTCGGACTTCAACGGGGTACTGGTCCGCTTCGCGCTCGAGCGTCTGCTGTACCGCATGAGCCGCTCCGCACACGCAGACAACTTCCTACTCAAGGGCGCGCTGCTGTTCACGCTCTGGTACGACATGCCCCACCGGCCGACGCGTGACGTGGACCTGCTGGGTTTCGGGGCCAGCGACCTGGCATCTCTCGAGCAGACGTTTCGGGAAATCGCCGCCATTGAGGTCGACGACGGCATCGTGTTCGATCCGACTACCGTTGCCGCCCAGGAGATTCGCAAAGACGCTGGCTACGCCGGCGCGCGGATCATTTTCATCGCTGAGCTGGCGCGAGCGAAGTGCAAGGTGCAGGTCGACATCGGATTCGGAGACGCAGTGACGCCGGGGCCTGTGACTGCGTCCTATCCAGTCCTGATCGCAGACTTCCCTGCCCCGCAGTTGCGTACCTACCCGGTCTACACCGTCATCGCAGAGAAGCTCCACGCCATCGCGCTGCTGGGCATGTTGAACACGCGCATGAAGGACTACCTCGACCTCTGGGTCATGCTCGATCGCGAGACCTTGGACTCGGATTTGTTGGCAACGGCGATCGCCGCAACCTTCTCGCGTCGAGGCATGGCGGTGCCGGCCAACGCGCCGATCGGATTGGCCGATGAGTTCGCGAACGATCCGACTCGCCAGGCCATCTGGAAGGCGCTCCTCCTCAAGAACGAGATCGCGCCGAAGCCGCTGCCAGACATCGTGAGAGACCTCGCTGCTAGGCTGCACGATCCACTGGATCGAGCGCGCAAGATCTTCGGCGACGCGCAGTGAACCGTCGAAGCCGCTCGTTAGAATCATCCTGCTTGATCTTGTTTGGGCCGTACGGCAATCCGTTCATACAGTGCCATGAAATCTCACGTTTGATGGCGGTTTTATAGGCGGGTTCGGAGGTGCTGCAGAGATGGTTCCCTTGAAAAATCAACTGCTTGGAATCGATCCCGAGCTTCAGGTGCAGAACATCGAATGAGGCGCTGACACCGATGGACACCCCCGGCAACCTCTTCGTCGTCGCCGCCCCGAGCGGGGCCGGCAAATCGAGCCTGGTCAAGGCACTGCTCGAGCTCGACTCGCACCTCGCGGTCTCGGTGTCGCACACGACGCGCCCGCCGCGCGGCCAGGAAGTCGAGGGGCGCGAATACCACTTCATCGACGAGCCGAGCTTCCGCGACATGGTCATGGAAGGCGCGTTCTTCGAGTGGGCCGAGGTCCACGGCAACCTGTACGGCACCTCGCGCGTCGAGATCGAGCAGCGGCTGCAGGACGGCGAAGACGTCGTGCTCGAGATCGACTGGCAGGGCGCGCTGCAGATCAAGCGCCTGTTCCCGAACGCAGTGCTGATCTTCATCCTGCCGCCGAGCTGGGACGAACTGCTGCAGCGCCTGCAGCGTCGTGGTGAGGATCCGCCCCCCGTGATCGAGACCCGCATGAACAATGCCCGTGAGGAAGTGGCCCAGGCCAGGCACTTCGACTACGTGGTGATCAACGCGGTGTTCGAGACGGCCTTGTTCGACCTGAAAGCCATCGTTCACTCGCAGCGGCTAAAATACTCCCGTCTGCGCCGCAGCAAGGCGGCCGTGTTCCAGGCTCTGCACCTGGATTGACCTCCTACCTCTTTCCGCCCGGAGACCTGTCCATGGCCCGCATCACCGTCGAAGACTGCCTGACCAAGATCCCCAACCGCTTCCAGCTCGTGCTGGCAGCCACCTACCGGGCCCGCATGCTGAGCCAGGGTCACGCACCGAAGGTGGAGAGCAAGAACAAACCCGGCGTGACCGCGCTGCGCGAGATCGCCGAAGGCCATATCGGCATCGAGATGCTGCGCAAGGTGCCGGTGTAACGCTGGCACGACTGGGTTCGAGCCCGCGCCCCCTGGGGGAGGTCGCGGCTGCACCACGATCTGAGCGCCTGAGGCGCTGCGCTGAACCCTGACGGCCCGCCTTTTGGCGGGCCGTTTTCGTTGGCGCCGGGCGGACCGCTGCAACCAGCAGCCGCTGCCGACAGGGTCGTTTCGCGTGCCTCGCAGGTGACGGCGACGGGCAAGCTACCATGAGGACATGCCCTCGCGTGCCGTTCTTGCCGTCCGTAGAAAGCTGAGCCAGGCACTGCCGTCCTTCATGCTCGGCAACAGCGCCGTGGCCGAACAGGACGCCGCCACCAGCGACGCCGAGGCCGCCTCGTTCGCCGCCCTGACGCACAAGCTGTCCTACCTCGACGCTGCCGATATCAAGCGCGTGCGGGAAGCCTACAAGTTCGCCGACGAGGCGCATCTCGGCCAGTTCCGCGCCAGCGGCGAGCCCTACATCACGCACCCGATCGCGGTGGCCGGCCTGTGTGCCGACTGGAAGCTCGACGCGCAGGCCATCATGGCCGCGCTGATGCACGACGCGATGGAAGACTGCGGCATCGGCAAAGCCGAGCTGATCGAGCGTTTCGGCGCGCCGACGGCCGACCTGGTCGACGGCCTCACCAAGCTCGACAAGCTGCAGTTCAGCACCCGCGAGGAGTCGCAGGCCGAGAGCTTTCGCAAGATGCTGCTGGCGATGGCGCGCGACGTGCGCGTGATCCTCGTCAAGCTGGCCGACCGGCTGCACAACATGCGCACGATCGATGCGGTGCTGCCAGTCAAGCGCGAGCGCATCGCACGCGAGACGATCGAGATCTATGCGCCGATAGCGCACCGCCTCGGCCTCAACGAGACCTACCGGCAGCTGCAGGAGCTGTCCTTCCAGCAATTGCGGCCGTGGCGTCAGGCCGCCTTGAGCAAGGCGGTGCTGCGGGCCCGTGGCCACCGCCGCGACATCGTCGAGCGCGTGCAGCGCGACGTCGAGAAGGCCTTCAAGGAGGCCAAACTGCCGGTGCAGGTGTCGGGCCGCGAGAAGACCATCTACTCCATCTACAACAAGATGGACGAGAAGCACCTGAGCTTCGCGCAGGTCAGCGACGTCTTCGGCTTTCGCATCGTCGTGAACACCCTGCCGGAGTGCTACCTCGCGCTGGGTGTGCTGCACCAGCTCTACAAGCCGGTGCCCGGGCGCTTCAAGGACTACATCGCGATTCCCAAGGCCAATGGCTACCAGTCGCTGCACACGACGCTGGTCAGCCCGCTCGGCACGGCGGTCGAGTTCCAGGTCCGCACCGGACCGATGCACATGGTGGCCGAAAAGGGCATCGCGGCGCACTGGATGTACAAGACCCACGGCAGCGCCGACGCCCAGAACATCGGTGCGATGTGGTTGCAGTCGCTGCTCGACATCCAGGACGAGACGCGCGACTCGGCCGAGTTCCTGGAGCATGTGAAGATCGACCTGTTCCCCGACTCGGTCTACGTCTTCACCCCCAGGAGCAAGATCCTGGCACTGCCCAAGGGCGCCACGGCGGTGGACTTCGCCTATGCGATCCACAGCGATGTCGGAGACCATTGCATCGCCGCGAAGATCAATGGCGAGCCGGCACCGCTGCGCACGGCGCTACGCAGCGGCGATGCGGTCGAGATCGTCACCGCGGCCGGCGCCCGCCCCAACCCGGCGTGGCTGAACTTCGTGCGCACCGGCCGCGCCCGTTCGCGCATTCGCCACTACCTGAAGAACATGGAGGCCGAGGAATCGCTGCAACTCGGCCACAAGCTGTTGGCGCAGGCGATCCGTGCCGAGGGGCTGGCGCTGCCGGGTGGCGACGAGACCTCGGCCGGCGCCGAAGGCGCCGTGTGGCAGGCGCTGCTGCGCTGGAGCGGCACCAGGAAGCGCGACGAGCTGCTGACCGAAATCGGGCTGGGCAAGAAGATCCCGAGCATCGTCGCCAAACGCATGGCGTCTCTGCTCGCCGAGCGCGGCGCCAAACCCGATGCGCTGACGCTGACGATGGGCCGCTACGGCGCCGACGAGGGCATGCCCTCGCAAGGCACGGTCGTGATCGACGGCAGCGAAGGGGCGACGGTGCAGCTCGCCGAGTGCTGCCGCCCGGTGCCGGGCGACGCGATCGTCGGCTACCTCGGGCGCGGTGAGGGCCTGATGGTGCACACCGCCGAATGCAGCACCGCCAAGCGCCTGTTCGGCCGCGACAGCGAGCCCTGGATCACCGTCGAATGGTCCGAGGCGCCGCAGCGCAGCTTCGAGACCGCGGTGACGGTGCTGGTCAACAACGGCAAGGGCGTGCTGGCCCAGATCGCCACCGCCGTCAGCGGCGCCGAGGCGGACATCGTGCACATCGACATGGGCGACGAGCGCGCCACCGAGACCACCGAGCTGCGCCTGCTGCTGGCCGTGCGCGACCGGCTGCACCTGGCCGACACGCTGCGCGCATTGAAGCGCTCGCCGTCGGTGCTGCGGGTCGCGCGCGTCAAGCCCTGAATCCGCCGCCCGCGGGCTCGCGCCGCATGGGCAGAATGCGCGGTCGCACGGATGGGAGCAGACGATGCAGATCCTCGAAGGCATCAAGGTGGTCGAACTCGGCCAGTTGATCGCGGGCCCCTTTGCGGCCAAGACGCTGGCCGACTTCGGCGCCCGCGTCATCAAGATCGAGCCGCCCGGCAGCGGCGACCCGCTGCGCAAGTGGCGCAAGCTGCGCGACGGCACCTCGGTGTGGTGGGATGCGCAGTCGCGCAACAAGGAGTCGGTCGGCATCGACCTGCGCCAGCCCGAGGGCCAGGCCCTGGTGCGCGAGCTGCTCGCCGATGCGGACGTGCTGATCGAGAACTTCCGTCCCGGCACGCTGGAAGGCTGGGGCCTGGGCTGGGAGGCGCTGCACGCGCTGAACCCGCGGCTGATCATGCTGCGCCTGTCGGGTTTCGGCCAGACCGGGCCGCGGGCCGGCGAGCCGGGCTTCGCGGCGGTCGGCGAGGCCTTCGCCGGCCTGCGCCACCTGAACGCCGAGCCGGGCCGACCGCCGGTGCGTGCCGGCGTGTCGCTCGGCGACACCGTGGCCGGGCTGCACGGCGCGATGGGCGTGCTGCTCGCGCTGTACGGGCGCGACGCCCGCGGCGGCGAGGGGCAGATGATCGACCTCGCGCTCTACGAGGCCATGTTCAACCTGACCGAGAGCCTGCTGCCGGAATACGATGCCTTCGGCGAGGTGCGCGAGCCGGCCGGCGGTGCGCTGCCCGGCATCGCGCCGTCGAACGCCTACCCCTGCGCCGACGGTCGCTTCGTGCTGGTGGCCGGCAACGGCGACAGCATCTTCCGCCGGCTGATGCTGGCCATCGATCGCGCCGATCTGGCGGACGACCCGGCGCTGGCGCGCAATGACGGTCGCGCCGCACGTGCCGGCGAACTCGATGCCGCGATCGGCACCTGGACCTCGCGGCACGGGCTCGACGACGTGCTCGTCACGATGGCCGCGGCCGGTGTGCCGGCCAGCCGGCTCTACACGATCGCCGATCTGGCGGCCGACGCGCACTACCACGCGCGCGGCAACATCGAGCGCATCCCGGCGCTGGCCGGCGGCACGATCGCGGTGCCCGGCATCGTGCCCCGGCTGTCGGCAACGCCGGGCGCCGTGCACCACCGCGCGCCCCGGCTCGGCGAACACAGCGACGCAGTGCTGCGCGAGCTGGGTCACGGCGACGCGGCGATCGCCGCGCTGCGGGCGCGCAAGGTCGTCGGCTGAAGCCCGCGCCGCCGCCCCGCTCAGTGCACCGGGGACGGGTAGCGCACCGCGATCACCTCGATGATCTGCGGGCCCTGCGGCGTCACGAGCGTGACCTCCTCACCTTCACGCGCCTTGAGCAGCGCGCGGGCCACCGGTGAGATCCAGCTCACCTCGGCCTGCAGGTTGTCGGCCTCGTCGACGCCCTTGATCGTGATCGTGCGCTCGGTCCCGTCGGGCGCCGCATAGGTGACCGTGGCACCGAAGAACACCTGATCGCTGCCGTGGTGCAGGCTCGGATCGGCGATCTCCGCGATCTCGAGCCGCTTGGTCAGGAAACGGATGCGGCGGTCGATCTCGCGCAGGCGCTTCTTGCCGTAGAGGTAGTCGCCGTTCTCCGAGCGGTCACCGTTCTTCGCGGCCCAGGACACGGTCTCGACGACCTTGGGGCGCTCCTCGTCGAGCAAAGCCATCAGCTCGGCGCGCAGCCGCTCGAAGCCGGCCGGCGTGATGTAGTTCTTGCCGCCCGTCGGCGGCGCGGGCAGATCGAGGTCGCCGTCCTCGTCGGGCGCGTCGCTTTCCCTCGTGAAGGCCTTGTTCATGCCGGCATTTTCGCGCGCATCGGCCGAGCCCTTGCAGCACCGCCGCACAGGGGCCCCGCGGTCCACGCCGCCGCACATGCACCGGGGTGCCCGGCCTTGCGCAGCGTCCGCCTGCTCGATCCCCGCGCTGCGATTGCTAAACTGCAGTGGTGAACAGCGTGCGCCGTCATCTCCATTGGTTCCACTGCGTGGCGCTGTCGGCGCTGCTCGGGCTGGCCTTGGTGCCGACGCTGTCGCGCGCGCTCGCGGCGGGCGATGCAAGCGGTCCGTGGGCCGAGTTCTGCTCGGTCACCGGCATCCAGCCGCTGGCAGACAGTGCACCGTCCGACCCGGACTCCGATCCCGCGCGCGGGGCCAAGCATCTCGATCACTGCCCGCTGTGCGGCCACCACTGCAACATGCTGGCGCTGCCGCCGGCGCAGGTCGGCAGCGTACCGTTGCTCGTCGCTGCGTCGGATCGTCCGGCACTGTTCTACCTCGCGCCACGTCCGCTGTTCGCCTGGACGTCGGCGCAACCGCGCGCTCCCCCGGTCCTGTCCTGAACACGACGACGCAGCCGCCGGCGTGATTCGCGCCGGACCGTCCTGCGTCCGATCACCCTGGGGGCAAATCCGCCCCTGGGACACCGCATCCGGCCGAACGCCACGCGCCCGGCCGCACAGGACAGACACCATGCCTCCTCTTTCAATGGCCGCCGCACGGCGGCTGCTCGGCGTCGGCCTCGCCGGCGCATCGGCCCTCGCACAGGCCCACATCACGCTCGAAACGCCGGAGGCAGAAGCCGGCAGCCACTACAAGGCCGTGCTGCGCGTCAGCCACGGCTGCGACGGCTCAGCCGTGAAGGCACTCATCGTCAAGCTGCCTCCCGGCGTGCAGGGCGCCAAGCCGATGCCGAAGCCCGGCTGGCGCATCGACATCGAGCGCAGCCCGCTCGCCACGCCATACGCCAGCCATGGCCGCCGCATCACCGAAGACGTGTCCCAGGTCCGCTGGAGCGGCGGTCCGCTGCCCGATGCGCACTACGACGAGTTCGTTCTGACGGCCAGGCTGCCGCAGACCCCCGGCCGCCTCTATTGGCAGGTCAGCCAGATCTGCGAGCAAGGCCGCATCGACTGGGCCGAGGTGCCGGCCGCCGGCCAGTCGCCGCACGAACTGAAGAGCCCGGCTGCGGTGCTCGATGTGCTGCCCGCCGCGCCCACCGCCCACGTCCACTGAGCGCCCGCCCACGCGCGGATCGACTGGTCTGCGCCACCGCGGCACCGGTTCACCAGCCCACGCCAATTTCCAGAAGCCCGCAAAGCGGGCCGGAGACGAACATGACACTTCACACCCTCGCTGCGCTGCGCACCCACGCCGTGCGCGCCGCCATCCTGGCGGCATTTCCCGTCTCGCCGCTGCTGCCGCTCGCGGCCTGGGCCCAGATTGGTGACTCGACCATCGAGCCTGCCCCTCAGGAGGACCGCCACGTCGCCGGCAAGGCCGGCGCCGCGCGCACGCTCGAACGCGTGACCGTGACCGGCGGGCGGCCTTCGACGCTGCCGGTCGAGATCCCGACCACCACCGAAGGCATCATCGGCGCGCAGATCGAACGCAGCATCAATGCCTCCGACGCCTCGGACGCGCTGAAGTACCTGCCCAGCCTCGTCGTGCGCAAACGCAACATCGGCGACTACGACCACGCGGTGCTCGCCACGCGTGCCTCGGGCACCGGCAACAGTGCGCGCTCGCTGGTGTATGCCGACGGCATCCTGCTGTCCAACCTGCTCGGCAACGGCGCCGAGTTCACGCCGCGCTGGGGCCTGGTGTCGCCCGAGGAGATCGAGCGCGTCGACGTGCTCTACGGCCCGTTCTCGGCCGCGTACTCGGGCAACTCGGCCGGCGCCATCGTCGACTACGTGACGCGCATGCCGAATCGACTCGAGGCGCACGTCAAGCTGCAGGGCTTCACGCAGAAGTACAAGCTCTATGCGACTGACGAGCGCTACTCCGGCCATCAGGGCAGCGCGTCGATCGGCAGCCGCAGCGGTGGCTTCTCGTGGTGGCTGAACCTGAACCGGCTGGACAACGACGGCCAGCCGCTGGTGATCGCGCGACAAAGCCTGCCCGCGGGCACCGGCTCGGCGGGTGTGCCGGTGACGGGCGCCATACCCGGCCTGGACCACTTCGGCAAGCCGGTCGTCAACCTCGGCAGCACGGCGCAGACGCACACGCAGCAGGACCATGCCAAGTTCAAGCTGGCCTACGACCTCTCGCCAACGCTGCGCGCCAGCTACACGCTGGGCTACTGGCGAAACGATGCGGAGCGCACGGTGGACTCCTACCTTCGAGATGCATCAGGCACGACGGTCTACAGTGGCACCGTGAACATCGATGGACGCGACTACACGCTGCCGAACAACTTCTTCACCCCCAGCCGCGGACGGTTCGAACACCTGGCGCACGGCCTGAGCCTGAAGAGCAACACCCGCGGCACCTGGGACTGGGAGGCCACGGCCAGCCTGTACGACTACCGCAAGGACGAGGTGCGCTCGCCCGGCACCGCCGTGGCCCCACCAGCCTCCTTCGCAGGGGGCACGGGCCGCATCGTCGACCAGAGCGGCACCGGCTGGACCACGCTGGCGGCCAAGGGCATCTGGCGCCCCGACGGCCCGGCCGGCGCCCACATCGCCGAGTTCGGCGCCCAGCGCGATGCCTTCAAGCTGCGCAGGCTCGAATCCAACACGCCCGACTGGATCGCCGGGGGTGCGACCGCCGCCACCGCAGCCTTCCAGGGCGACACCTGGCTGACCAGCCTGTGGGCGCAGGACGCCTGGCGCTTCGCTCCGGCCTGGCGTGCCGTGCTCGGCGGGCGCCTGGAGCGCTGGCAGGCCGACAACGGCCGCCGCACCGTCGCGGCGCTGACCACCCCCTACGTCGAGCGTGACGAAACCTACTTCTCGCCGAAGGCGGCCGTCTCGTTCCAGGCCAGCGAGGACTGGGCGCTCAAGGCCTCGATCGGCCGGGCGGTGCGCATGCCGACCGTCAACGAGCTCTACCAAGGCGGCATCAACACGACGACCGGCCTGCCGACGCTGAACGACCCGAACCTCGAGCCCGAGAAGTCGCACACGACCGAGCTGACGGCAGAACGCGACCTGGGCAACGGCAGCCTGCGCAGCACGCTGTTCTTCGAACGCACCCAGGACGCGCTGTACACCCAGCCGACGGTCGGCGGCAACTCGGTACAGAACATCGACCGGGTGCGCACCGCCGGGCTCGAACTCGCGCTCCAGGCGACCGATGCCGGGCTGCGGGGGCTGGATGTCAGCAGCAGCCTGACCTACGCGGATTCGAAGATCACGCGCAACGCCGACAACCCCGCCAGCGTCGGCAAGCGCCAGCCGCGGGTGCCCGAGTGGCGTGCCAGCCTGTTGGTCAGCTACACGCTCGACGACCACTGGTCCGGCAGCCTCGGCGCGCGCTACAGCGGCACCCAGTACGGTCAGCTCGACAACTCCGACACCAACGGCTTTGCCTACCAGGGCTTCAGCCGCTATTTCGTGGTCGACCTGCGCCTGCAGTACCGTCTGGACAGACAGTGGCGCGCGAGTTTCGGCATCGACAACCTCAACAACGAGAAGTACTGGGCTTTCCACCCCTACCCCCAGCGCACCGTCATCGCGGAGCTGCGCTTCGATCTCTGATGCGCGATGCCGCGCCTTGCGGTTTGCTACATTGCGCCGCGCCGCAAGGAGCACGAACGCGCTTGAACGAGGTCGAGAAGGCAACCAGGCCTGCACGGTCGGGTCGTCGGCGCAGCGGACCGCGGCGCTGTTCCCCGGCGCCGAGGGTCTGGACGCCGCACTGGATCCTGCCGTCGCCCCTGCGTGCCCTGGCGCTGCACGCTCACCAACCGATCAGTTGCTTCTGGTGCCGGTGAGACGAAGGCTCGCGCCGGCGGTTGAGCCGTCGCTTCAGACTGCGGACTTGAGTACCCCGCCATCCACCCGCAGCGCCGCACCGGTGGTCGCCGAGGCGAGCGGGCTGGCGACGTAGGCCACCATCGACGCCACCTCCTCGGTGCTGGCGAAGCGCCGGATCAAGGAGCTCGGTCGCGTCTTCTGGAAGAACTCCTGCTCGACGGCCTGCGCCGACTTGCCTTCGGCCTTGGCGAGCGCGTCGACGAAGTCACCCACGCCCCGTGACCTCGTGGGTCCGGGCAGGATGCTGTTCACGGTGATGCCCGTACCGGCGACAGCCTCCGCGAGTCCGCGCGACACTGCCAGTTGCGCGGTCTTCGTCATGCCGTAGTGAATCATCTCGGCGGGGATCTGCAGTGCGCTCTCGCTCGAGATGAAGATCACGCGGCCCCAGTTGCGCTTCCTCATCGCCGGCAGGTACAGGCGGGCCAGACGCACACCGCTCAGCACATTGACGTCGAAGAAACGCCGCCAGTCCGCATCCGGGATGTCTTCGAACGGCTTGGGTTCGAAGATGCCCAGGTTGTTGACCAGGATCTCGACGCCCGGAAAGCGCCGTGCGACCTCCTCGGCGGCCTCCGCGGTACTCAGGTCACCGGCAAAGCCCTCTACCCGGACCGATTCGGTGCGCAAGCGCGCGGCGGCGTCGTCGACAGCCGCCTGGGTGCGGCCGTTGACGATCACGCCTGCGCCCTCGCGCGCCAGCGCTTGCGCGATGGAGAAGCCGATGCCGGCCGTGCTGCCGGAAACGAGGGCGAGCTTGCCCGTCAGTTGGAGATCCATGGTGAGCGTCCTTGAAAGATTGCGACCCGATGCATGGGTTGGGAGTTTCACAGGAACGCAGAACCCTGTTCGCGGTGCAGGGTTCCGTGCTGCGCTCACCAGCGGACACGGCGCGGCTCGCGGCGCTGGCTGCGCCCCCACGGCGGCACCGTCACTCGTCGAGAAGATTCAGGCTTCCGTGCCGGCGGTCAGCGAACCGGTCGACAGCTGGGCATCGTTCAGTCGACTCACCAACACCTTGTCGACTCGCTTGCCGTCGAGATCGACCACCTCGAAGCGCCAGCCCGCCCACTCCACCACGTCGGCCGTCTGGGGAAGGCGCCCGAGCAGCAGCATCGTCATCCCGGCCAGGGTGTTGTAGCGGCCGCGGTCTTCGTCCGGCAGTTCCTTCAGACCGAGCCGGTCCTTGAGTTCCGGCACGGGGATCAGGCCATCGATCAACCACGAACCGTCGTCGCGCTGCACGGCCCACGCGTCGTCGGCGGTGGGCGTCGTGAACTCGCCGGTGATGGCCTCCAGCACGTCGCGCAGCGTGATCACCCCCTGCACCTCGCCGTACTCGTCGACGACGAACACCATCTGCGTGGTCGAGCCGCGGAACTGCTCGAGCAATTCCATGCCGGTCAGCGTTTCGGGCACGAACACCGGCGGCTGCAGCCCTTCCGTCAGCGACAGTGGCTTGCCGCTGGTCACTTGCTGCAGCAGGTGCTGGGTGCCCACGACGCCAACCACCTCGTCAAGGCCACCGCGGCACACCGGGTAGCGCGAGTGATCGTGCGCGGCGATCACCGCGAGCGCCTCTGCAACCGGTGCCGTGCTGTCGAGCCAGGCGATCTCGCCGCGCGGAATCATCATCGAGCCGATCTGGCGCTCGTCGAGACGGAACACGTTGCGCACCATCTGGTGCTCATGGGCCTCGATCACGCCGGCATCGACGCCCTCTTCGAGACTCGCAGCGATTTCTTCTTCCGTCACCCCTCGGCTCTGCGTGTCGCGGATACCCAGCAAGCCGAGCATCGCGCCGGTGCTGCCCGCCAGCAGCCTGACGAAAGGGCGTGCGATGAAGGACAGGCCACGCATCGGCCGCGATATCACGCGAGCGACGGCTTCCGGATACAACTGCCCGACCCGCTTCGGCACCAGCTCGCCAAAGATGATGGTCAGGAACGTGATGATCACCACCACCAGCGCGAGCGATCCGATGTCGGCCGCCCGCGGCGCAATATCGAAGCCTTGCTTGAGCCACGCAGCCAGCGGCTGCGAAAACGCCGCCTCGCCGACGATGCCGTTCAGGATGCCGATCGAGGTGATGCCGATCTGCACGGTCGACAGGAAACTCGTCGGGTTGTCATGCAACTCCATCGCCGCCTTCGCTCCGGCGTCTCCGGTCTCGACCATCACCTGAAGGCGCGCCTTGCGGCTCGCGGCCAGCGACATCTCCGACATCGCGAACAGGCCGTTGAGCAGGATCAGGAAGACCAGTAAGAGAACGTCCATGCGGCGCGTCGCGCGAGGCTGCGTCACGAGTAAGTGGCCTATGAGCGTAGCAGAATCACCCCATGCTCTATCTCGTCGGTGACCTCCAAGGCTGTTGCGATGCATTCGACCTGCTGCTGGCAAAGATCGATTTCTCGCCCTCGCGCGACCGGCTGTACGTGCTCGGCGACCTGGTCAATCGCGGGCCACGCTCGCTGGAAGTGCTGCAGCGGCTCATCCGCCTGGGTGACGCGGCCACCTGCCTCCTCGGCAATCATGATCTGCACCTGCTGGCTGTTGCCTACGGTGTCCGCCCGCAGCACCGCAGTGACACGCTGACGCCCATCCTCGAGTCGCCCGCGCGCGCCGCCTTGATCGACTGGGTGCGCGGACGCCGCCTCGCAGTGCACGAGGAAGGCTGGCTGATGGTGCACGCCGGCGTGGCGCCCCAGTGGGATCTTGCGCTGACCTTGCAGCTTGCAGCCGAGGTCGAATCGGAACTCGCCGGCCCGCAGCTCGGCGACTTCCTGAAGGTGATGTACGGCAACGAGCCGACTCGCTGGAAGCCCAAGCTCGACGGCGCCGACCGTCTGCGCTTCGCCATCAACGTTCTCACACGCGTGCGATTCGTGGATGCGCGCGGCACGCTGGACTTCAAAGTCAAGGACGCCGCCGGCGAGGCGCCGAAAGGCCTGTACCCGTGGTTCGACGCGCCCGACCGGCTCACACGAGACCAGCCGATCGCTTTCGGCCATTGGTCAACGCTCGGCCTGGTGAATCGACCCGACCTGCTGGCGATCGACACGGGTTGCGTCTGGGGGGGCGCGCTCACGGCCGCGCGCATTGACGGGGGACGCCGTGAACTCGTCCAGGTCGGGTGCGAACAGGCGCAACGCCCCGACTGATCATTGATGGGAGGCCGGAGGACCCCGCCTTAGAATCCAGGCCGCTGGAAGCGTGGCCGAGCGGTTGAAGGCAGCAGTCTTGAAAACTGCCGAAGGGGTGACCCTTCCGTGGGTTCGAATCCCACCGCTTCCGCCACAGCGGACATGCGCTCGAAGCCGATCGGCGCGCCGCCCTGCCCCAGAGCCGCTGACCCCTCAGCGCTTGATGAATGCATCCTGCAACTCACCGGGCAACGTGGCGATTTCTTCTTCGCTCACATCCAGACCCCGGCGCAGGTCGAATGAAGAATGAAGCCAGTGGTCATCCTCCGCCGCGTCGTCTTGCTGGGCTGAGCGAGCCAGTTCGGCAGCGCTTCGATCGGCCCGATGCTTGAGCGGATGCAGATTGAACTGCCGTGACTTGGCTCCAAAGTCGAACGTTGCCATCGCTGTCCCCACATTGCGAAAAAATCGCGAACATAAGGTTACATCTCTCCTGTGCGAGGAGTATTTCCCATGTTTCTGGAGTGGTTATCGCATGCGATGGCCTGCGGCTGATCGCATGCCGCCGAGAGCGCCCCTATTTCAGGGTCGTCCAGTGAACGTCGGCGCTTGTGGGTCGATCGTCGTCATCGTCTGAACCGTCGTCTGTTGCGCTGCCGGGCGCCGGTGCAGATTGGGCGCAGGTATCGATGAAGCGCCGCAGTTCTGCCTCCATCTCCGGGGTGAACCCATCGCGCATCTGTATGACCAACGCTTGCTCGATAGCGGTTCGCATATCGGACGGCAGATGCCGGCCTGCCAGAAGGGCCGTCACCAATTTTTGCGCCCGTCGTTCGATATCAGTCATATCGCGATCCACAGAACGTCGCCCATTGTCGACACTAAGCAGCCGACCGGCACTGCAGTTGATCGGTCCCGGTCTTGGAAGCATCGGCGATTCGACAGAACCTGGCGTCCCGCACAGGGGGTCGCTCCGATGGGGGACTGGCGGCAGGCGCCGCGCGAACGAGCTTGACCCGAAGGCGCTCGAATCAGGCGATGCAGGTGCGGTTCTTTCCGCTGTGCTTGGCTTCGTACAGCGCCTCGTCGGCACGCTCCAACGCCTGCTCGAGCCGCTCGCCCGACCGGTAGAGGCTGACCCCGGCAGAGAAGGTCACGAACACCTGCCCTTGCTCGTCGCTCATGAAGAGCTCCGCGCTCAGCGTGCGCTGCACGCGGGTCAAGACTTGCTGGGCTTCGTCGATCGGCGTGGCCGGCAGCAGCACGACGAATTCCTCGCCGCCATAGCGCGCGAGCGTGTCGCCAGGTCGCAGCGCCTGGGTCACGCGATGCGTCAGGAACTGCAGCGCCGCATCGCCGCTGGCGTGGCCCAGACGGTCATTGAGTCGCTTGAAGTTGTCGATGTCGATCAAGGCGACCGCCAGTTCGCCACCCTCGCCCTGCGCACCGCGCGCGCGCTTCGCGCGCTCGGTTTCAAAGGCCTGCAGCAAGCCGCGACGGTTGGCAATCTGCGTCAGCGGATCCGTGGACACCTCGTCGGACAGGCGCCGGATTTCGTCTTCCAGCTCGGCCACGCGGGTCTGCATGGCGCTGGATCGGCCGTGTTCCAGGGCCAGCTTCGCCTGCGACTGGCTCACGCTTTCGTGAACCGCCTTGCTTTCCGCCACCATCTGCCGCACCGTGCCGGTCAGGCTTTCGAGCGATTCGGCACGGTCGATCGCGTCGGCATAGCTGTCCAGATGGTCCGAGAACCGCCCGGTCTGTGCGCCGAGTGCCGCAATCTCGTCGAGCATCTGGTGGATGGAATCCTTCAGTGCTTCCCGCGCCTCGTTGCGTGTCGTGCGCAACGCTTGCTGGCGCTCACGGGTACGGAGCAGCAATTGGCTCACTGACCGCACCCCGCGCGCCGTCAGCCCCTCGTCGTTCTCGAACAACTGACCGCGCATCACCTCGCACTGGCCACGCACCCAGGAGTCGTCCTCCGACAGGTCGGCGAGTCCCTCGGTGAGCTCCTGGCACAAACTGCCGAGCTGGCCCATCAGGTGATGGCGGTGCTGCAGCACCCGCTGCGCCTCGGCACAGGCCTGCGCGACTTCGTCGACCAGCGCATCGGGTCCGCTCGCATGGGCGCGAACCTGCAAGCCGGCAAGCCGCTCTGCCACCTCGCGGCAGCGTGTTTCGCTCGTCGGCAGCGCAGCCTGTACGGTCGCGCCCAGTTCAGCGGCAAGGCGAGGCCACGCGGACCCGGCCACCTCTGCGATCGTGGATCGCGGCAGCACAACTTCGCTGGAGGGCAGTGTGTCCAGGGGAACGAGGTCGCTGGGCGCCTCGTTCGGCGCATCGCTGTCCCAGCTCGCGATCAACTGCTTCAGCCGCTGCTGCAGGCGCTTCGCATCGCTGCGGCTGCTCCCGAGCACCCGCTGCAGGCTGTCCTTCCGGCGCGCAGCGGTCCAGTGCCGGCCACCCCGCTCGACACCACGCAACGCACTTTCGATCAGGGTGGCCCAGGCCTCGCCGTCCGGGCCCTCCGCCTGAGGAGCGGGCACGCTGGTGAAGGCAGGAGAGTCACCACGCTCAGCGTGATAAGCCCGCGCGAAATTCTCGGGCGTGGGCTGCAGACGCTCCAGGGCGAGCCGCCGCAGGGCGGCCTTGGCCAACTGGGCGGCTGCAGGGTCGGCACCGCCTGCCGCCTGAGTCTCTTGGGTCACGACAGATCCAGCCGAGCGCGATCAAACGCCCGGTGTCGGCGCGCCGGGCAAGGCGCGCGCACCGCGTGGCGGCGGCTCAGCCGGCTCGTGGTCCTCGACCTGACCGATCCACGGCGCCTTGCGCGGCAGCACCGTTTGAGCGAGCCATTGCTCCAGCTCTTCGGGCGGCAATGCCTTGCTGAACAGAAAGCCCTGCATCGTGCTGCAACCCAGGCGGTGCAGTACTTCCATCTGACGCAGGTTCTCCACGCCTTCGGCGATCACGCGAATGCCGAGCGAGCGTGCCAGCGCAATGATGGCCGTGACCACCGCCGAACTCTGCAACGTCACACCGAGGTCACGCACAAAGCTGCGATCGATCTTCAGCTCGCTGATCGGCAACGTCGTCAGGTAGGCAAGCGAGGAGTAGCCGGTGCCGAAGTCGTCGATCGAGATCTCGACGCCAATTTCGTTCAGGCGGTGCAGCGCGGGGATCACGTTCTGCAGGTCCTTCATCAAACCCGTTTCGGTGATCTCGAGTTCGATGCAGGAATGCGTCACGCCATGCGCGGCCGCGGCCTGCTGGATGTGCGCGACCAGGTCGGTGCGCTCGAACAGGCGGCTCGGCAAGTTCACCGCAATCGAGGTCTCCAGGCCGTGATTCTGCTGCCAGAGGCGCGCCTGGCGGGTCGCTTCGCGGATCGCCCACTCGCTCATCGGAACGATCAGGCCCGTTTCTTCGGCGAGCGGGATGAAGTCCCCCGGCGGCACCAGCACACCACCGCGCTTCCAGCGCATCAGGGCCTCGGCACCGACCATGCGGGCGGTACGTACATCGATCTTGGGCTGGTAATGCAACACCAGTTCCTCTCGCTCGATCGCCTTGTGCAGCGCGCTCTCGAGCTCGAGCTTCTCGCGGCCCTTGCCAGCGAGGTGCGGCCGGTAGAGAGACGCGGCGTTGCGCCCGGCCGCCTTGGCGGAATACATCGCCACATCGGCGTTGCGCAGCACGTCGGCCACGGACGCACCATCGCGGGGGAACAGTGCGATGCCGACGCTGGCGGTGACGAAACACTCCTGACCGCCGACGAAGATGGGCTCGCGCATCACCTCGAGGATGCGCAGTGCGACGCGCTCGGCATCCTGGTCGGCATCGACCTCGGGCAACAGCGCCACGAACTCGTCCCCACCGAGCCGGCCCACCGCCTCGAGCGAGCGATGGGCGCGCAGGCCGACGGAATCGACCCCGGTCTCGATCACCTGATCGGAATGGCGCACGCAGGAGCGCAGCCGCCGCGACACCTCCATCAGCAGCTCGTCACCGGCGCCATGGCCCAGCGTGTCATTGATGACCTTGAAACGGTCGAGATCGATCAGCAGCAGCCCCACCTGGTGGTTCATGCGCTTGGCTTGCTCCATCGCGCGCTCCGCACGCCAGATGAGCTGGCGGCGGTTCGGCAGGCCGGTGAGCGCGTCGAAGTTCGCAAGGTGACGAATCTTGTCCTCGGCCACCCGCCGGTCGGTCACGTCCTGCACGATACCGGTGTAGCCGATCAAGCTGCCCTGTTCATTGAACTCGGGCTCCGCTTCGACGTGCACGACCCGCTGGCGCCCGTCGATCAGCAGCACGGGAAAGTCGGTCGCAAGCACGGTGCTGTGCGCCAGCGTCTCCCGCAACAGCGAAATGCAACCCTGGCGATGCTCGGCCGGCACCATGCGTGCAAGCGATCGCATGCTCAGGTGATCGCCGGGCCCCAGGCCGAAGACACGCAGGCCTTCGACCGCGAACAACAGCCCGGATCGATCACGCCGCCAGTCGAAACTGCCCATGCGCGCCAGATCCTGGGCACGCGCCAGCTTGGACTTGCTGCGTTCGAGCTCGAGCCGGGTGCGAGACGACCGCAGCAGATAGCGCAGCCGGCCGGCCAGCAGACTCCATTGCGTGGATTTCACGAAGAAATCGGTCGCGCCCGCCTCATAGGCGCGGGTGATCGAAGCATCGTCGTCGAGCCCGGTCAGCATCAGCACCGGCATCGATTCGAAGCCCGGCAGTGCGCGCAGTCCGCGACAGGTGGCAAAACCGTCCATGCCCGGCATCAAGGCATCGAGCACGATCACGTCGGGAGACCAATCGGCCAGCAACTGCACCGCCCGCTCTCCGCTGGTGGCTTCGGTGACGGCGAATCCCCGCTCGCGCAGCGCAATCGACGTCAGCAGCAGGTTGACTTCATCGTCATCGACCAGCAGGACGCGCGGACTCTCCAGCGGGTCGTCGGCAGAGGGATCGGCGCGCAAGTCCATGGTTGAATTCTTGATCGGCAGCGCGGTTATACAGAGACCCAAGGTCAGGCGGCGGGCAACAACTGGGCACGCAGGCTGCCACGTACCGACGCGATCTCGGCGCGTAGCGCCGCGATGCGCGGACCCAGGGCCTGCACCTCGTTATTGCGAATCATGCCTTCGATGTCGGCACACAGGGCAGACAACTTGAGCGCTCCGATGCTCGCCGACGAGGATTTCAGGGTATGGGCGACATGCTTCACGCCGTCCAGGTCACCCGCGGCCTGGGCCTCGTCGAGCTGTGGCAGCAAACGCCCGGTGGAAGTCTCGAAAGCCTGCACGACGCGCTCGAGCAGGTGGTTGGCGCCGGTGGGGTCGAGGTCACGCAGGCGCTGCAAGGCCTGCGCGTCCAGCGCGTCGGCCGACCGCGTCGGCGGCGGCGCCTGAAGTGGCACGTCGTTGCCGGCCGGCGCCAATTCGCCAGCCGCGGTATCGGGAATATTCAGGCGTTGTGACAGCATGGTGTGCAACTGGCTTTGCCGGAAGGGTTTGGAGAGGTAGTCGTCGAATCCAAGGCCCAGAAAGCGTTCACGGTCGCCGCCGAGTGCGTTGGCGGTCACCGCGACCACGGGGGTGTTGGGCGGCGTGCGGAAAGCGAACCGGTCCCCGGGGCCGCGGCGGAACCAGCCCAGCGCCTCGACACCATCCATCCCCGGCATCTGGATGTCCATCATGATCAGGTCGAAATGTTCGGCGCACAGCGCACGCAGCCCCTCCAGCGCAGAGGAGGCCAGCTGCACGCGGCAACCGAAATGACGCAGCATCTGTCCGATGACTTCCTGATTCACCGGATTGTCCTCGACCACGAGGATACGGGCGGCGATCTTGCGCGCCGAGCCGCCGGCCTGCGCGGCGGCGCCCGACACGCCCAGGATCGCCTGGCGCAATTCCGTCTTGCGCACTGGCTTGTTGACAAAGCGCTTGAAGCCCGCCGCCTGCGCCCGCTTCGCGTCGTCGGGCGAGCTGACCGAGGACAACATGATCAGTTTCATGTCGGCGAAGTAGGGGTCCGCCGAAAGCTGCCGCGCCAGCAGCAGCCCGTCCAGGCGGGGCATCTGCATGTCGATCAGCGCGACATCGAAGCAACGACCCGCTTCGCGTTCGGCGTAGAGCAGTTCGAGCGCGTACATGCCGTCGGCGGCCAGCATCACTTCCATGCCCCAGGCGCCGAGCAGGTTCTCGAGCACCGTGCGGTTGGTCTCGTTGTCGTCGACGACCAGCACGCGCAGCGCGGGCATATCGTGCAGATCGAGCATGTCGACCTCGGCCTCGCTCGATGCAGGCGACAGCGGCAGACGCACACAGAACCTGGAGCCGACGCCCGGCTGGCTCTCGACCGTGATCGTCCCGGACATCAGTTCGACCAGCTGGCGCGAGATCGCCAGCCCCAGACCGGTGCCCCCATAGCGTCGTGCCATGCCGCTGCTGGCCTGACTGAACGCGGTGAAGAGCCTCGACAACGCCTCGGCAGGGATGCCGATCCCGGTGTCGCGCACGCACAGCTCGACCCACAGCCGGCCATCGGCCGCGTCGGCAGCCTCTCTGCCCGTCGGCTCGGTATGGCGCAGTTCGACGACCACCTCGCCATGCTCGGTGAACTTGATCGCATTCGCGACCAGATTCGTGAGCACCTGGCGCAGCCGCAGTGCATCACCGTGCAAGGCTGGCGGCAGACCGGGCTCCTCGCGAAAGCTCAACTCGAGCCCGCGCTCCTGGGCGCGCGGCGCCAGCAGCTCCAGCACATCCTCGACGAGGGCCCGCGGCGTGAAGTCGGCCGGTGCCAGCTCGAGCTTGCCGGCTTCTATCTTCGAAAAATCGAGGATGTCATTGATGATTTCCAGCAGGCTTTCGCCGGAACGGTACACCGCCTGGGCGAAGCGCCGCTGGCGCGAGTCGAGCGACGTTCCCAGCAGCAACTCGGTCATGCCGAGCACGCCGTTCATCGGCGTGCGGATCTCGTGACTCATCGTGGCCATGAACTGGCTCTTGGCCTGGCTGGCGGTCTCTGCCTGCAGCGCCAGCGCCTGCGCGGCGGCGGTGGCCTGCTGCAACTCGGCCGCACCGGCTTCAATGTCACTGCGGTGCAGATGCAGCCTGGCCTGCATGCTGTTGAACGTGCCAGCGAGCCGCCCCAGTTCGTCGTCCGAAACGATCTCCACCGGCTCTTCGAAATCGTCGTCCGCGATGCGCAGCGCGCCCTCGCGCAGTCCGTCGATCTGGCGGTTGATGCGCCGCGTCAGGTAGCTGGCGACCAGCAGGCCCAGCGCCAGCAGGCTGCAGGCCGCGACCAGCATCACGGCGAACAGCAGCCCGGCGATCCAACGGCTGGCCTCGCCCAGCACGGCCGAGAACGCATCTTCGATCGGCACCAGTCGGCGGTTGAGCACCTCGATCTCTGACACCAGCAAGGCAGCATGGGCCGGACTCAGGCTGTCGTTCAGCACTTGTGCGCGGATGGTGTCTCCGTAGCCACGCAGCAAGGCCATCTCTTCGTCGCCCCGCGACCACAGCGCGATCGCACGGTCCATGTAGCTGAGCCGACGGAAGGTGCGAAACAACCAGATCAGGCTGTCGATGTCATCAGGGTGATTGCGCCCCGCCAGGAAACCCGCATACGCCACCTGGTAGTCGAAATTGGGCTTCTCGAGCTCCAAACGGGCCTGCCGGTCACCGAGCGTGACGGCCACGGCTGCGCCGTACTGACGGTAGTCGGCTTCGTCGTGGCTCTGCGCATAGCGAACCAGGTAGAACACCGCGTCGCGGTTCCCTTTGGCCCAGAGGCCGTCACCGGCGACATAGGCACGCACGCCGGACAGGATGTCGGAGCTGAGCTTGCTCAGGGAGACGAGGCCGACAACCACCGCCACCAGCAGGAACACGATCAGCGCGAGCTTGCGCGCCACCGCCAGGTCGCGCAGCGGCCTCAGCAGCCTGCGGTCGACCGCGGCACGTGCTTCCGTCGCCACCCGCTCGAACTGGGAGTCGGCATGCTCGCTCATCGACAGCCCGACAACAAGACGCCCCTGTGCGCCAGCACGCGAGCACCAAGCCACGGCCCACAGCTCGAGGCGTTCGAGTGAATTCGCATGGTGACAAGTGTGGCGCGGCACGGGCATGCACGCAAAGGTGCATGTGCACCCCCCGCTTTTGGGGGTGTCGGACTGGCTTGTGCCAGAACTCCATTGCAGCGATGACCCACGAAGCCGAAGTCGACCGCAGTGCTCGCTTCGTCTTCACGTTGCCGGCCCGACGCGACCGACGCCAAGGCAGCCGCCTGGTTCACGGTGTCGACGGCGCCGGCTGCAGTTCCTCCTTCGAGCACAACCGCTCGAAGGCGGCCTCGACCGCCGGCACGATCTGCCACATGTCGACCGGCTTGATCAGGTGATCGAGCGCACCGAGCGCCTTGACCTGCGCCACCGTCGCCGCGTCCGAGAAGGCCGACAGGAAAATGAAGGGCACATTGCCGTGCTCACGCAGGTGGGCGGCGACATCGAACCCGCTCTTGCCTTCCATTCGAATGTCGAGCAACGCCAGGTCGGGCCGGTGCATGTCTGCCTCGAGGATGGCGTCGTCGCCGTTGTCGGCGTCGATGATCTCGTAGCCGGCCTGCAAGAGGCCATGCGTCAGAGTCGCCAGTACCAGCCGGTCGTCGTCTACGACGAGGATCTTGCCCTTGCTGCCCAAAAAATCCCCTGTTTGTTCTTGCGCCTGAACGGCATTCTGAATGAAGACCGCATCGGCACCCGTCTCGATCATGACGGTGCGCCGACCCGGGCCGACAGAGTATCCAGGCGCGCGAGGCCTGGAGGACGCAGACTCACGCAGGCCAGCACGCCGCTGGCCTCGGCGGCGAGGCTGAACGAGGCGCTGCGCCGCGGCAGCAGCGCACGCACCAGGCCCAGGCCGTAGACACCGGCCGCGACCCGGTCGAGGCTGAAGCCCTCCGGCAGTCGGCCCTCGTTGCGAACTTCGATACGCGCTTCCTCGACCTGGCTGACAAGACTGCACTCGACGGTGCCGCTGCCATGCTTCAGCGCGTTGCCCAGCAGCTCGTTGAGCGTCAGTGCAATGGGAATCGCCTCGGCTTCGGGCAGGGCCCAGCTCGGTGCGTCGTGTGCCGGCAGGCTCACCACAATGGTCCGGCCGCTGCCGCGCTGCAGGCTCGCCGCGATCGCGCTCACGAGGCTCGCCAGTTGCACCGGCCCCTGCGAGCCGACCTGCAGACCGTAGACCTGCGCGATCGCCTGCACCTGGGCCGCCGCCTCATGGATCGCCGGCGCCACCTCGGGCTGCCGCTGCGCAATCTGGGCGAGCAGTCCGGCCACGCCCTGCAGGTTGTTCTTGATCCGGTGGTGCACCTCCTTGACCAGCATGTCGCGCTGCGCGATCGCGGCCTCGAGGCGGGCCGCCTGGGCCGCACGCTGCTCGGTCACGTCGACCGCCACCAGCAGCACCTCGTCGGGCGGCTCACCGGGCTGCCCGAGCGGCAAGAAACGCGCCTCCCAGACCTGCTCGCGCCCCTCGCGCTCGAAGCGGTACTCGCGCAGCGTGACCTCGCCACGGTCGCCGGCCTCGAGCGCGGCCTGCAGGTCGGCGCGGATCGACTGGCCATCGACCAGCAGCTGCAGTTCTTCGGGGCGACGGCCGACCAGCGCTTCGCCGGGCTGGCCTGCCACCGCGGCGGCCAGCGGGTTGACTTGCCGCAACTCGCCAGTGGCGGCATCGAACAACGCGATGGCCAGCGGCGCCAGATCGATGACGCGCTGCAACGAGGCCTGCGCCTGCGCACTGCGGGCCTCGGCCCGGCGGCGACGGTCGATGTCGAGCAGCGCGTACGTGAGCTGAGGTTGCTCGGCCTCTCCGGTAGAGACCACGTTGCCCACCACCCAGAACGCGCGGCCGTCACGCGCTTGCACGCGGCATTCGAAGCTGCTGCTGGGTATCTCGGACCGCAGACCCGGCGCCTCGAGCTGGGTCAGTGCATGGCGGAATGGATGCTGCGGATCGGCGGTCGCGACGCAGGACAGCGGCTGGTGCTGGAAATCGGCCAGGTCCCCGCCGAACATGCGCCGCGCCGAGCGGTTCATCCACTCGATGCCGCCGAGCCCCACGGTGACGATGCCGACGAACACCGAATCGAGGATCGCCCGCGTGAGCTCCGCCTGCTGCGTCATCGCCGATTCGGTGCGCTCGCGCTCGTCGGCCAGACGCTCCAGCTGCGCCTGCTGGCGCTTGAGGCGGGTGATGTCCGACAGCACCGCCACCACTTCGGCACCCGGCCCGGGGGCGCCGATGCGCCGGGCCGCCAGCGACACCCAATGTGGTCCGCGCTGCGGCAGCACGATCTCGATCTCCGTTTCGTAGACACCGGACTCGAGCAGCGCGAGCTCGGCATCCTCGGCCACGAGCCGGGCCTGCGGTTGGCCGGCGAACAGCTCGCGCACGCTGCACCCTGCCACCGCACCGGCACTCATGCCGAGCATGCGCTCGAAGCTGCGATTGCAACGCACCAGCGTGTTGCCGCGCAGGTAGGCGATACCGGCACTCGAGCTCTCGAGAATGCTGCTCAGCTCGCGCAGCAACTCCTCGCTGCGGGTGCGGCTGCGCTCCTGCTCGGTGACGTCGAGCGTGACCACCGATGCCTCGCCGCCGCCCTGCGGCCGCGCCGCGACGCGGGTCAGCAGCCACCGCATTCCCAGCTCAGGGTGGCGGATGGCGTAGCGTGCCTGGGCCGCCTCGCCGCCGCGCAGGGCTCGCTGCAGGCGCTCGAACTCGGGCAGGGAGTCGGGCAGCACCAGATCCCGCCCCACGCTGTCCAGCGCCACACCGACGCCGGCGGCGTCGACCAGTGCGCCGAGCTGGGCCTGTGCCAGGTCGAGCGCCTGCTCGACGCTCAGGTCCTCGATCACGGCGATGTAGCGCGGCTCGCTGCCACTGACGGCATCGGTGCAGCGCACCCTCGCCCGCAAATGGCGCGGGGACCGCGAGCGCGCCCCCGGCAATGCAGCGACCCAGCCACGCCGCTCGGCCGCTTCACCGCCTGGCAGCAGCTCAGCGAGGCTGCGCGGGCCGTGCCAGCCCAGCAGATCGTTCAAGCTCTGCGGCGCCTCGCTCAGCAACACCGGCACGCGACCCACGAGCGTCTCGAACACGGCGTTGCTGCGCAGGACCAGGCCCGCACCGTCGAAGGCCAGCATGCCGACCGGGCTCAGCTCGAACCATTGGTCGAGCTCGCTCAGCGAGCGCTCGGCACGTTCACGCGCGGCGTGTTCGGCGGTGCAGTCCTGCATCACCGACAGGCGCAGCACCCGGCCATCGGCATCGGCAACATGGCGCTGTGCGCCGCGGTACCAGCGATCGCGGCCCTGCACATCGATCAGGCGACGCTCCACGAGGGCGGGAAGCTCGGAGCCGTCATGGTCGGCGGGCAGTTGCTGCCGGGTCGACTCCCACAGCGCGTGATCCTCGAGCGGCACCAGCGCGAGCGCGTCCATCCCGACCAGGCGGCTGCGCGACCAGCCGGTGTAGTCGACGAAGGCCTGGTTGACGTCGACGATACGGTAGTTCTCGTCTTCCAGCGTGGCCGGGAACGGCGAGTTCCAGTAGAGCTGCCTCACTTCGGCAAGCGGTTGCACACCGGCTTGCATGGCGTTCGGCCCGCGCTCGCGTCGCCCCGGCGCAGGCAGGCGAAGCGCCCAGCGTTGCGCGCTGAGCTGGCTGAGCGCCGCATCGGGGAAACTGCTCAGGAGTTCGTCGGCACGCCCCTCCAGCACGTCCTGCACCCAGGACACCAGCCCGGCGTCGACCACCGGAGGCAGGTCTTCCAGCGGCATGCCCGGCTCGAACGGATACAGGCGCAGTGCGGGGGTGTTCGCGAACCGCACACGCCCCTGCCCGTCCAGCATCAGCAGCGGATCGGTCAGCGTGTCGAGAAAGCCATGCCACAACACCACCGCGTCGGCGGCGCTCACCTGCGGCGACGAGAAAGGAAGGGCAGTGGGAGTGACCAAAGGCACAGGCTCGGACAGCAACTGCTCATGCGGGCGGTGATGCCCAGCGTGTCTGGACTGCAGTGTACGGTCAAGGGGGGCTAACACCCGGGGGTGCGAGCCGCCGGATCGGGGGATGGCGGTCGGCGCACCGGGCCGGACCGTCTGCGGCGCCTCAGAGCGAAAGGAGCCGGCGCCGCTTTTGCGTCTGATCGATGTAGCGCTGCAAGGCCCGCTCGCCCTCGCCGCCGAGGTTGAGCATCTCGCAGCCGAGCCGTGCGCCCCTGGACTCGTGATGCAGCAGCGTGACGTGATGGACGATCAATCCGCTGTGCAGCCGCGTGTCGCCGTCCAGGTCGACCTGCACTCGCGCGAGCTGCACCCCGGGCTCGATCGGCGGCACGTCGTCGGGCAGGAACAGCGCCACGCCGCCAATGCTGACGTCGAGCACACGCAACGCCAGCTGCATGTCGGGCATCGCCGGGTGGCGCAGCGTGGCCGTCGGGCTGGTATTGAGCATCGGGCGCACGCGGTAGCTGCCGCGACGCTGGAAGCGGTAGACCTCGCGCGGAAAGCGTGTGTTCAGTGCGCTGGCACGGCCGCTGTGCACCAGCACCAGGTCGTGCAGGTCGAACTGCAGCTTGACGCTGTCGAGGTAACCCACCGCAACCACTTCGTCGCTCTCGAGCAGGCGCTGCAGCTTGATGTCGTCACCGTCGGCGCTCAGACACAGCAGGCCGCGTGCGGGGTCGAGCGCCCACACGGTGGTCGTGTAGCTGCCGCCCTCCGGCGAACTCAGGCTCAACAGCACATTGCCGTCGGCGCATTGCTTGAGCAGGCTCAGCACTTCGGCCGGCGAACCGACGCGGAACTCGCCCAGGCCGGCCGGCGATCCGCCCATGGCCTCCAGCGGCATCGGCAGGGTTTCCATCGCTCGCGTTCTCTCGTCTGAGGTCGGGGTTCGTTCGCTGCCGGTCAGTGCAGCATTTTCGGCCTGCCGGCGAGCAGGCGATCGAGGTCTTCGAGCCAAGGCTCCGCGAGTGTGCGCACCTCGGCATCGTTCGTGAGGATGCGCTTCATGATGCGGCTCTTGAGCTGGCGCTCGTCGGCGCCCAGCTCCCGGGTCGCGGCTGCCTGCTTGAGCTGCGAGATCAGCAGCGCGCAAGCGCCTTCGAGCTTGACGACCTGGTCCCAGTTGCCGCCACGGGCGGCTTCGAGCATCTGCTCGCTGGCCCGCTCGATGGCTTCGTAATAGTTCAGGAGTGCCGCTTGCATAAGGCCGCCTAGAAGGTGATGGGGTTCGTCGGAAGATCGTTCAGTAGCGGGAGTCTTCGACCGCGCCGCCGATGCTCTGCCACGCCGAACGCAGCGGCTCGACCAGACGGACGCACTCGGCCAGCGCCACCTCGTCGTTGTGCAGGTTCACGTGCGTCAGGCGGGAGCAGATGTAGCCATACAGGGCATGGAGGTTGGACGCCAGCTCGCCACCGGCGTCCAGGTTGAGACCGGCCTTCAGGCCCTCATCGACGATGCGAACCGCGCGGCCGATGCTGCGCCCCTTGAGCTCGACATTGCCCGCCTGCAGCGCGCCGCGCGCCTGTGCGATGGCATCGAGGAGCGCGTCGAACAGCAGGCCCACGAGCTGATGCGGACCGGCGGTGCTGACCCGGGTCTCGACGCCGACAAGGTGGTACATGCTGCTGCGCGAACTGAAGCCTTGGGAACGGTTCGTCGTGGGAGGTGTGAACATCGCGCGCTTTCGTTTCGGGGATGCCAGAAATATCGGCAAACTGTCTGGCGACTTGAGTCCCCCCCCCTCGATCGGGTGGTCGATGCCGCGCGGCATCGGCAGGCTGGCGGCGCCGGCCCGCAGGCGGCCTCAGCCGCGCGTCACTTGCTGCTGCTCGACGAAGTGAGCCCGGCGAGTTGCTGCGTCACGTAGCTGCTCAGCGCATTGAGCTTGGACATGTTCGCATCCATCGCGCTGTACTGCTGGACCAGGCGCTGCTGGTACAGATCCACACGGTCATTCAGGCGGGCCTGATTCTCGGTGTTGTTGGTGATCTGCTTGCGCAAGCCCTCGGTACGCGTGGTGATGGCGCCATCGGCGCCGAGGATCGAGGTGGCCAACAGTGCGTAGCGCTTGGCGAATCCGTTGTTGGTGGCATCCAGCGTGTCGTAGTTGCTGAAGGCCTTCTTCGTCTCCTTCAGATTGGAGAGCGCGGCAGTGACTTTGGTCTGGTTGACCTGCAGCGTGCCATTGCGCTGGAGCTCGAGTCCCAGGTCGGACAGCCGCGGGAAGCTGGCCGAGGCGCCGGAGGGCGAGTTGAGCACCGAACGCAGGCGCCCCTGCAGGCCGGTTGCCGTGCTGTCGCCCTGCAACGGACCGCCGGTCTTGCTCGCAGCGTCGTACTTGGTCTGGTCGCCCAGGTAGGTGGACAGGTCGCTGTAGGCCTTCGCGAAATCGGTGATGGCCTTGTTGATGGCATCGGTATCGCTGCTGACCGACACGTCCACCGGGCCCGTTGTGACCTTGCCGAGCTGAATGGTCAATCCGTCGACCGCGCCGCTCAGCACGTTGGTCGCGGAGGTGACCTCGATGCCATTGATCGTCGCGAGCGCGTTCGCGCCCGCCTGCGAATGCAGCATCTGCGCCGCGCCCGTGGTGGGATCGTAGGCGAAGCGAGACAGGCCGGCCGCGTCGGTGTTGCCGCCGTCGTCGTCGGCCGCGGTAATGCGGAACCCATTCTCCAGGCCGGTGTCACTGGACCGAATGGCCAGCCGCGAGCCCGAGGCGTCCGTCACGATGGAGGCCGAGACGCCGGCGCCGGCGGCGTTGATCTTGTCGCGCAGCGTGCCCAGCGTGTCGGTCGCCGTCACGGTGATCGCGAGAGGCGTGGCGCCGGCCTTGGCGGTGAACGCGGTCCGCCCGGTATCCCAGGCGCCCAGTTCGACGTTGAGCGTGCCGGAGCCGACCAGGTCGGTGGTGTTGGCGAATCGTGCGCCGCTCACGACACTCTGGCTGGTGGCCAGCGCCTGAACGCTGACCGCGTAGCTCCCGGTGGCGGCAGCGCCGGTCGCCGTCACCGCCATGGCAGTGGTATCGGCAGACTTCGCGCTCACCTGGGTCCACAGCGCCGACCCCGACAGCTTGTTGCTGGCATCCTGAACGGCCGAGAAGAGACTCTGGATCTTGCCGTAGGAGGACACCTTGGTCTGCAGCGTGCTCGCGTCGGTCTGCATCTGCTTGAGCGGCTCGCGCTCCAGCGCGACGAGCTGCGTCACGATGGAGTTGATGTCCAAGCCGCTGCCGATGCCGAGCGAGGTGATTGACGCCATGCGGAACTCCTAGGTCCTGTTCACGACAATTGAGCCCCCGCCCCGCACGGTGGCGCAGCGCAGGGCGAGGCAGGGCACGTCACAGGGTGCGCTGCGCCTTCCATGGCACTTCGGCTGTTCGCCGCAAAACTTAAGGCGCCGGCTCGGCGGCGCCCGGGTTTGCGAGCGTTTGGCTTCAGCCCTTGAGCAGCGTCAGCACCTGCGACGGCAGCTGGTTGGCCTGCGCGACCATGGCGTTGCCGGCCTGCTGCAGGATCTGCGCGCGCGACAGCGCGGCGGTTTCGGCGGCGTAGTCGGCGTCCATGATCCGGCTGCGGGCAGCCGCCTGGTTCTCGGTCGCCACCATCAGGTTCGACACCACCGACTCGAAGCGATTCTGCACCGCACCGAAGGTGGCGCGCTGGCTGTTCACACCGGTCAGCGCCGCGTCGATGGCATTGATGGCGGCCAGCGCGAAGCTGCCGTCGGTGCCGGCGATGGCCGTCGTCGGATCGGTGCCCACGGCCACACCGACCGCCGTCGTGATGGAGGCCACGCTGGTCCAGTTGAAAGCCGCGACCGACAGCGTGTCGACGCCGGCCACCGTATTGGCGCCGATCTGGAAGGTCGAGGTGTTGGTCGTGGCCAGGATGTTCTGGCCGTTGAACTGGGTGCCGCCGAGCGTGCGCGCCGACTCGCGGGCCAGCTGCAGGTACTCGTCGTTCAGGCTGGTGCGGTCGGCCTGGGTGTTGGTGCCGTTGGCTGCCTGCACGGCGAGTTCACGCATGCGCTGCAGCATGTCGCTCACCTTGCCGAGCGCGCCTTCACCGACCTGGGCCATCGAGATGCCATCGTTGGCATTGCGCATGGCCACGTTCATGCCGCGGATCTGGGTGTTCATGCGCTCGGCAATCGCCAGACCAGCGGCGTCGTCCTTGGCGGAGTTGACGCGCAGACCCGAGGACAGGCGCTGCATCGCTGTCGCCAGCGACGACTGGGTGGAGGTCAGGTTTCGCTGAGCATTCAGCGACACCAGATTGGTGTTGATGGTTTGAGGCATGGCGGCACTCCTTTCGGATCAATGGATGAACTCGGTCCGGCAGGGGCCGCCGGGATGACCGTTGCAATGGGACGAAGCGTAGTGCTGCACCCCAGGGGTCGATTGGCCGAGAAACACCCGCAAAGCCACCCAAATCGTGGCCGCCAATGAGAAAGGCCTGCCGAGCGGCAGGCCTTGGAATCGGCAGCCAGGCTGCCGGTGGAGGATCAGCGCAACAGCGACAGCACTTGCTGCGGCAGCTGGTTGGCTTGCGAGATCATCGCGTTGCCGGCCTGCTGCAGGATCTGGGCGCGCGAGAGGCTTGCGGTCTCGGACGCGTAGTCGGCGTCCATGATGCGCGAGCGAGCCGCAGTCTGGTTCTCGGCCGAGATCATCAGGTTGCTGACGACCGACTCGAAGCGGTTCTGCACCGCACCGAAGGTGCCGCGCTGGCTGTTGACCGAGGTCAGCGCGGCGTCGATCGCCGTGATCGCTGCCGTCGCGAAGCTGCCGTCCGTGCCGGCGATCGCCGTGGTCGGAGCCGTACCGACCGCTGCACCGATCGCCGTGGTGATGGCGGCAACGCTCGTCCAGTTGAAGGCGGCGACCGAGATCTGGTCCAGCGTGGCCGACGTGTTGGCGCCCACCTGGAAGGTCGAGGTCACCGTCGTCGCCAGGATGTTCTGGCCGTTGAACTGGGTGCCGCCGAGCGTACGCGCCGATTCAGCAGCCAGCTGCTGGTACTCGTCGTTCAGGCTGGTGCGGTCGGCCGAGGTGTTGGTGCCGTTGGCCGCCTGCACGGCGAGTTCACGCATGCGTTGCAGCATGTCGCCGACCTTGCCGAGCGCGCCTTCAGCGGTTTGCGCCAGCGAGATGCCGTCGTTGGAGTTGCGGATCGCCACGTTCATGCCACGCACTTGAGCGTTCATGCGTTCGGCGATCGCCAGGCCGGCGGCGTCGTCCTTGGCGCTGTTGACGCGCAGGCCGGATGACAGGCGTTGCATCGAGGTGGCCAGCGCGCTTTGCGAAGACGACAAGTTGCGCTGGGAGTTCATCGAGATCAGGTTGGTATTGATGGTCAGGGGCATGGCAGCTCTCCTATCAGTTGAATAAGCACAGGCTTTCGCCTAAAAGGGACCGAGCAGTCGGGCCTCGCATTTGGTTTGCTGCGCCTTGCTGCATCACCCTGCAAATGCCGGCTTGGTGGCCGATATCCGCAGAACCTGCCCGGTACGACGACTGCCGTCCTGCGGCTCCCTCCTGGAGACCTTGCATCACGGCGGGCTGTCGGCCCGGACCACTTGCCCCCTGGAATCTGGAGCTCGTTGAGGGCAATTTCGTCAGGCCGGCCGGCGGCTTTAGAGATTTCTCGAAAATTTTTCACGGCCGCGCAGCACGCACGGCGGAAAAGGCCGCGCAAGCCCCTTCTATTCAGGCGCTGGACGCCCCCCGGGTGAGGAATCATCGCCGGACCCAGCTGGCAAAGGCCGGCTCACGACAGAAGGAAAGACATCCCCCATGGAACGCAAGCTGCATATCGGCGGCCGGCAAGTGGCGCCCGGCTGGGAGATCCTCGATGTGTTCCCCGGCCCCCATGTCGACCACGTCGGCAACGCCAACGACCTGAGCCGCTTCCCGCAAGGCAGCTTCGACGAGATCTACGCCTCCCACGTGGTCGAGCACTTCGACTACAAGGACGAGCTGCTCAGGACGCTCACCGAATGGTGCCGCGTGCTGCGCCCCGGCGGCGTGTTGCGGGTGAGCGTGCCCGACATCGACATCCTGGCTCACCTGCTGTTGCAAAAGCACCAGCTGGACGTGAACCAGCGCTTCCTGGTGATGCGCATGATCTTCGGCGGGCACATGGACGCCCACGACTACCACCTGGTCGGCCTGAATCAGGAGTTCCTGAGCGCCTTCCTGAGCCAGGCCGGCTTCGTCACGCCCGAGCGCGTGATGCGGCACGGCCTGTTCAACGACACCAGCGAGACCACGGTCGCTGACACCCTGATCAGCCTGAGCATGACCGCGCGCAAGCCGCAGACGGCCAGCACCCCCCGCTGAACCTCACCCACGACACACGATCGGCACGGACACCATGCACCACGCCCAGACCCAGCTTTCCCGACGCGCACCGGCGGGCCACGCCCACTGGCAGCGCGGCGTGGATCTCACCTCACGCTCCGACTGGCGCGGAGCGATCGAAGCCTTCGAGCACGCCACCCGCGAGGCGCCGAAGGACGTCGTCTACTGGGTCAATCTGGCCAACGCCTACCGGCGCAGCGGCGACACCGTCCAGGCGGTCGCCAGTGCAGCGCGTGCGCTGGACCTCGAACCCGAGCATGCGCTCGCGCTCCAGATCACGGCCGACTGCCACCTGCAGGCCCACCGCTACGCCGACGCGGTGGCTGTCTACGAGCGGCTCGAGCGCAGCGGCGTGCGAGATTGCGATCTGCTCGTGAACCACGGCGCCATGCTGCAGGCGCTGAGGCGCCACACGGAGGCGATCGGCAAGTTCCTCGAAGCGGCCGCGCTGAAGCCCGACCACGTGCAGGCGCACGCGATGATGTCCACCTCGTTCCGCGACCTGGGCCTGAAACGCGAAGCGGTGGAGTGCCTGAAGACCGTGCTCGCGCTCAAGCCGCAGAACCTGCAGGCGCTGTCGCACGAGTCCTACGAGAAGCGGCACATCTGCGACTGGAAGGACCTGGACGCCGACGTCGCGTCGCTGACGCAGCAGTTGCAGACCGCACCGAGCGGGCTGGCACGCATCGCCACGGTGTTCGGTCTGCTGTCGCTGCCCATCGACCCGGCGCTGCTACTGGTGGCCGCGCGTGGCGAGGCCTTGGTGCCCGCGCTGGCCGTCACGCCGCTGGCGCCGGTGGCGCCGGCCGAACGCATGGGGGCGAGGATCCGCGTCGGCTACCTGTCCTACGACTTCCACGAGCACCCGGTGTCGCAACTGCTGGTCGAGGTGCTGGAGCAGCGCGACCGGTCGCAGTTCGACCTGGTGCTCTATTCGCACGGCCCCGACGACGACTCCCGGGTGCGCCACCGGCTGAAGGCGGCGACTGACGACTTCGTCGACCTGCGCGGCCTGACCGACCGGCAGGCCGCCGAGCGCATCCGCGGCGACCGCATCGACCTGCTGATCGACCTGCAAGGCCACACGCGCGGGCAGCGGCTCGCGATCCTCGCGCAGCGGCCCGCCCCGGTGCAGGCCGCCTTCCTCGGCTACCCGGGCAGCACCGGCGCCGACTACATCGACTACATCGTCGGCGATCCGCTGGTCACGCCGATCGAACTGGCGGGGCACTACAGCGAGAAGCTGGCCCAGCTGCCGCTGTGCTTCCAGCCCAACGGCCGCTGGCGGCCGCTGCCGCAGCCGATGACGCGGCAAGAAGCGGGCTTGCCGGACGACGCCTTCGTCATGTGCGCCTTCAACCACACCTACAAGATCCTGCCGGAGGCCTTCGACGCCTGGTGCGCCGTCCTGCGTGAAATCCCTCACGCGGTGCTGTGGCTCAAGGAGACCAACGGTCAGCTGCGCAGCTGCGTCCACGCCGAGGCAGCGGCGCGAGGTGTCGCCCCGGAGCGCATCGTGTTTGCACAGAACGTGGCGTTCGACGCGCATTTCTCCCGCCTGGCGCTGGCCGACGTGTTCGTCGACACCTGGCCTTACAACGCCCACACGACCGCCAGCGACGCGCTGTGGGCGGGTGTACCGGTCGTCACGCTCTACCAGAACAGCTTCGCATCGCGCGTGGCGGCCAGCGTGCTCAATGCCGCCGGCATCGCCGAACTGGCCGTGGAGACGGTGGACGACTACCAGCGGGCCCTCCTGGCTCTGGCCAGCGACCCCGCGCTGCTGCAGACCTATCGCAACCACCTCCAGACGCAGCGCATGACGCTGCCGCTGTTCGACAGCCAGCGCTACGTGCGCGAGTTCGAACACTTGCTGGCGCGCATGGTGCAGCGCTTCCGTGCCGGCCTGCCGCCGGACCACCTGCTCGCCAGCCAGCCCTGAGCGGCCGCCAGGCCGCGGCCTGGACCCGCGACGCTGCGCGCAGCGCCGCGACGGCGCTCCTTCCTCGCGCAACCCCTGCACTGGACGGTACGCGCCCGGTGCCGGCCTGCGCGCCGGCAGCAGGCTTGTAGGAAGTTGCCTGACAAGCCATGTCCGCGCAAAGGGACAGCACGGACAGCGCACCCCCTATTCAGGCGCCGCCACACTGTGCCTACAGTTCATTCACGGTGAACGCGAAAGCAAAGCCCCAAACCAGCCCCTGATCCGAACCGAACATCCAGACGCAGAGAGAAGCAGCATGAACACCGAACAGATCCTGATCGAGATTCGCGAAGCCAACCTGTCGTACCTGATGCTCGCGCAAAGCCTGGTCCGCGCCGACCGCGACCAGGCGCTGTTCCGCCTCGGCATCTCGGAAGAGACTGCCGACCTGATCGGCCTGCTGAGCCCGGCGCAGATGATGAAGATCGCCTCCGGCAACACCCTGCTGTGCCGCATGCGCGTCGACGACGACATGGTGTGGAGCCTGCTGACCAACCACGGCAAGGGCGCCGCCAACGACAGCGTCAGCCGCCTGCACGCCAACATCCTGATGGCCGGTCGCCATCAGGAAGCCGCATAGCTGACGACACCCGGCGCGGAATACCGCGCCACCCTCCGGGAGGGGGCCAGGCCGGCTTGGGAGCGGCCCGGCACTCGGCCCGGCACCCGCTGACGACCACTGCGAGACAGACACCATGCGCAACAAGAGCATCCTTACCGAAGCCAGGCAGATCGAACGTGCCGTCACGCTGATCCAGCTCGGCGCCCGCCTGCAAGTGCTGGAGTCGGAGACCGATCTGTCCTACGAGCGCCTGCTGCGCCTGTACAAGGAAGTGGCCGGCAAGTCACCGAGCAAGGGCCAACTGCCCTTCTCCACCGACTGGTTCATGACCTGGCAGCCGAACATCCACGCCAGCCTGTTCCTCAACATCCATGAATACCTGAACAAGGCCGCCGCGCTCGACGAGATCGACAGCGTGATCAAGGCCTACCGCCTCTACCTCGAGCAGACCGAGTCGCAGGGCCTGGAAGCGCTGCTGTCCGTCACCCGCGCCTGGCGCCTGGTGAAGTTCATCGACAACGGCATGCTGACGATGACCGAATGCTCCAAGTGCGGCGGCCACTTCGTGACCCATCCGCACGAGATCGGCAAGCACTTCGTTTGCGGCCTGTGCAACCCGCCGGCGCGTGCCGGCAAGGGCAAGGCCGCTGGCGCGCTGCATCTGCACTGAACAGCACACGGGCCCGTCGGGCCCGGCCGAAATCGCCCCACCCGGACCTCTCGCACTGTCGAGCAAGACGCCGATCGTGCCATCCGACCTGCCCCTCTGCGCGACGCCCACCGCCGCGTCGCCCGCCCTTGGCATCCTGCCCGCGCTGCACCGGCTGTGGCCGCTGCCGGCCCTGCTGGGGTGGGCTGCGGCGTGGGCCGCGTTCGCGCTGCTGCAATCCACCGCCGCGCCGCTGTGGCTGGCCATCGGTTGCGGCACCGCCATCGGGGTCGCCCTCGGCGCCTGGGGCAGGACGCGCATGCGCAGCCTGCTCGTCGCCGTCGGCTTTCCGGTCTCGCTGCTGGCCAGCGGCGCTGCGGCCAGCCTGCCCGGCTGGGCCTGGCTGCTGCCGCTGGGTCTGCTGCTGCTGGTCTATCCGCTGCACACCTGGCGCGATGCGCCGCTGTTCCCGACGCCGGCACGCGCGCTCGACGGTCTGGGCACACTGGCGCCCCTGCCCACGGGGGCGACCGTGCTCGATGCCGGTTGCGGCCTCGGCGCCGGTCTCGAGGCGCTGCGCCGGGCCTACCCTTCTGCCCGGCTCGAGGGGGTCGAATGGAGCTGGCCGCTGGCGCTGGCCGCCAGTCTGCGTTGCCGCCTCGCGCCGATCCGCGCCACGGTCCGTCGCCGCGACATGTGGGCAGACGACTGGCGCGCCTGCTCGATGGTCTATCTCTTTCAACGTCCGGAGAGCCTGCCGCGCGCCGTGACCAAGGCACGCAGCGAGCTGACAGACGGCGCCTGGCTCGCGAGCCTCGAATTCGAAGCGCCCGACATCGCGCCGCAGGCCGTGTTGCGCTGCGCCGACGGCCGGGCGGTCTGGCTCTACCGCATGCCGTTCGTGGCAGCCGGCGAGTCCCCGCGCCGCGGGTCCCGCAGTTCACGCAACAGTACGCGCAGCAAGCGCCGATAAGTACGACAAGCACCCGCGCGCTCGATCGCCAGCACACCGTGCCTCAAGTCCGGTGACACGCGACCGATAAATACGGTCAGAACCACCCGCCGAGCCTTCCGGCCTGCAGCGTCTCAATCGGACCTCTCACCATGTTCGTCATCATCGGCTACGTCGTCGCGCTGGGTTGCATCTTTGGGGCCTACATCATCCATGGTGGCAACATCGAAGTGATCCTGCATGCGATCCCGACCGAGATGATGGCCATCGGCGGCGGCGCGATGGGCGCCTTCGTCGTCGCCAACCAGCCCAAGACGCTGAAGGCCGTGCTGAAGGCGATCCCGACGCTGCTGAAGGGCTCCAAGTACACCAAGGCGCGCTACATGGAGCTGATGGCGCTGCTCTACGACATCCTGCAGAAGGCCCGCAAGGAAGGCCTGATGGCGATCGAGAAGGATGTCGAGGACCCCCACAACTCCGCGCTGTTCAAGAAGTACGCCACCGTCGGCTCGGATCACCACGTGGTCGAGTTCGTCACCGACTACCTGCGCATGATGGTGTCGGGCAACCTGAACCCGCACGAGATCGAGTCGCTGATGGACAGCGAGATCGAGACCCACCACCACGAGGCGCACGCCCCGGCCGCCGCGATCGGCCGCCTGGCCGGCGCGCTGCCGGCCTTCGGCATCGTCGCGGCCGTGCTGGGCGTCGTGAACACCATGGGCTCGGTCGGCCAGCCGCCCGCCGTGCTGGGCGGCATGATCGGCTCGGCGCTGGTCGGCACCTTCCTCGGCATCCTGCTGGCCTATGCGGTCGTCGAGCCGCTCGGCGGCCTGCTCGAGCAGAAGAACGACGAGGGCTCGAAGGAGCTGCAGTGCATCAAGACCACGCTGCTTGCGAGCATGCAAGGCTATGCACCCGCCATCGCGGTGGAGTTCGGCCGCAAGACGCTGTACTCGACCGAGCGCCCGAGCTTCAGCGAGCTCGAAGGTCACGTCAAGGGAAAGAAGTGAGCCATGGCCGGTGACGCGAAGAAGCTGCAGCCGATCATCGTCAAGAAGATCAAGAAGGGCGGCCACGGTGCGCATGGCGGCGCGTGGAAGATCGCCTATGCCGACTTCGTGACGGCGATGATGGCCTTCTTCCTGCTGATGTGGCTGCTCGGCTCCACGACCGAAGGCGACCGCAAGGGCATCGAGGACTATTTCAACAACCCGGTCAAGGTCGCGATGATGGGCGGATCGGGCTCCGGCGATTCGTCGAGCGTGGTCAAGGGCGGCGGCCAGGACCTGACGCGCAGCACCGGCCAGGTCAAGCGCGGCGACGTCGAGGCCGAGCGCAAGAGCTACACGCTGCAGGCGCTCAAGGCGGTGCGTGCCCAGCAGGCCGCGGCCGAGGCCGAATCCCTGAAGCAGTTGCGCGGCCGCGTCGAGTCCAAGCTGGCCAGCGACCCGCGGCTGAGCGAACTCAAGGCCCAGATCCGCTTCGACATGACGCCCGACGGCCTGCGCATCCAGATCGTCGACGAGCAGAACCGTCCGATGTTCGCGACCGGATCGGCCATCGTGCAACCCTATATGCGTGAACTGCTGCGAACCATCGGCGGCGTGCTGGCCGAGGTGCCGAACAAGCTGACGCTGGAAGGACACACCGACGCGGCGGCGTTCAGCGCCGGCGCCGCCGGGTACAGCAACTGGGAGCTGTCGGCCGACCGCGCCAATGCGTCGCGCCGAGAACTGATCAGCGGCGGTCTGGCCGACGAAAAGGTGCTGCGCGTGCAGGGCCTGGCCGCGAGCAGCCTGTTCGACCGTGATCAACCGCTCAACCCGATCAACCGCCGCATCAGCATCATCGTGATGAACCGCGACGCAGAAGATCGTTTCCACCAGGCCACGCAGGCCGATGTCCAGCCGCCGGCGCTGGAGGTCGCGAATGCACTCGCGGCGGCGGCCTCAAGTGCGCCGGCCGACACCCGATAACCCGTACAGACCCCGATGGCCGCCTTCGAGCGGCATGAACCGACAGCGCGCGAGGACACAGATCATGAGCACCCCCGACCTCAAATTCCTGATCGTCGATGACTTCTCGACCATGCGCCGCATCGTGCGCGGACTGCTCAAGGAGATCGGCTACAACAATGCCGACGAAGCCGAGGACGGTGCCGTGGCGCTGCAGATGATGAAGACCTCGAAGTACGACTTCGTGGTCAGCGACATCAACATGCCCAACATGAACGGCTTCGACCTGCTCAAGGCCGTCAAGGCCGACGAGAGCCTGAAGCACATTCCCGTGCTGATGGTCACCGCCGAGGCGCGCAAGGAAGACATCGTGCTCGCCGCACAGACCGGTGCGGCCGGCTACATCGTCAAACCCTTCACCAAAGCCACGCTCGAGGAGAAGGTCCAGAAAATCATGCAAAAACTCGCGGCCACGGCCTGAAGGACAGCCTCATGAAGATGGACGATACGGCCGTGCTGGCCCCGCCGCCGGCGGCGAGCGCTTCGCCCGAGGTATTTCAGCAGCTCGGTGCGATCACGCGCCAGCTGCACGACACGCTGGCCCAGCTCGGCGTCACGCCCAAGCTGCAGCAGGCCGCCGAGTGCCTGCCCGACGCACGCAGCCGCCTGAACTACATCGCCGAGAAGACCGGCGCGGCCGCCGACAAGGTGCTGAACTCGGTCGACCACGCCAAGCTCGAGCACGCACGCATCGCGGCCGAGACGCGGCGCATCGCCAGCGCCATCGTCGCCGACCCGGTGAAGGCCGTGGCCTCGGGCTCGGTGATGAACTTCGTCGGCGACGTCGAGGCCGCGACGGCGCGCATCGACGCCCACCTGACCGACATCATGATGGCGCAGGACTTCCACGACCTGACCGGTCAGGTCGTCGCCAAGGTGGTCGCACTGGCGAGCGACCTCGAAGACAGCCTCGTCAAGCTGCTGGTGCAGGCGGCACCGCCCGAGCAGGCGCAAAAAGTGGAGAGCACGATCCTCAACGGCCCGGTCGTCAACCCCGAAGGTCGGGCCGACGTGGTGCAGAACCAGGGCGAGGTCGACGACCTGCTGGCCAGCCTCGGCTTCTAGGACGCTGGCAGTCCACCGGCACGACGGCGCGCTTCGGCGCGCCGTTGCACTTGGCGACGCTGCGGCAGCCGCCGCAGCAGTTCAGTGACCGCGGCCGGTCGCCCGCAACAGCAACCGGGACGGCGGCGGCCGCGACATGCGGGCCGGCCGGTAGGCCGAGCGCACACGCAGCGGTGGCAGGACGGGTGAGGCTTGCGCGCGATCGGAACCCGGGGGAGGCTCTGCCAGCTGCGCGCTGCGGGGATGTGGATCGAGCGCCAGGAAGCGCCGCCGCAGGGTGCAAAAACGATCGAAGTCCGATGCCGCGATCGAGCACCAGAAGGCGGTGAAGAGGCCCAGACAGGTCAGCATCCAGCCAGCACCGTCGCCGAGCGGTGCGCCCCACGGCGTCAGCAGGGTCCAGGCCATCAGCGCCAGCGCGACGAACACGGTCAGGTCGATGCCGAGTGCGCCGCCGGTGCGGGTGAAGCACGGGCTCAATTGCCGCAGTGCGGCACGCGGCAGGGCCAGTACGGTAGATGCCCCGGCAACGGCCCGGAGCGCCGCGAAATCGAACCCCGGTTCTCGTGCTGCTGTGTCCATGTCCGCGCTCCTTGTCCGGCGATGAATTGCCTTGGCGATAAGGTAGCGAATCGACAGCGACGGGACACCCCACGATTGCAGGGCGCGCAACACCCCGAACGGCAATCGGTCACGGCGGCTCCGGCATCGGCCGCGTCGAACGCACGCTTGCGGTGCATCGCGGCCGCTCTCGGGCATGACGTTTTCTACAATCGGGCCCATGTCTGCCGCTGCATCCATTCTCAACCTCGCCGCCTACAAGTTCGTCACGCTCGAAGATCCTGCGCTGCTGCGCGCGCGGCTGATGGAAGAGGCGCAAGCCGCCGCGCTGAAGGGCAGCATCTTGCTGGCCGAGGAAGGCATCAACTTCTTTCTCGCCGGGGACGCGGCGGCGGCACGCGCATTCCTGTCCATGCTGCGGCGCGACAGGCGCTTCGCCGACCTGCACGCCAAGGAAAGCTGGAGCCGGACGCAGCCGTTCCGGCGCCTGCGCGTCAAGCTCAAGCGTGAAATCATCCGCATGGACCATCCGACGATCCGCCCGGCCGCGGCCCGTGCGCCAGCGCTGGACAGCACCACCCTGGCGCGCTGGCTCGACGCCGGACGCTGCGAAGCCGGTCGACCACTGCTGATGCTCGACACGCGCAACGGCTTCGAAGTCGACGCGGGGCGCTTCGTCGGCGCACTCGACTGGCGGCTCGAACGCTTCGGCGACTTCCCCGCGGCGCTGGCGGCGCACCGTGCAACGCTCGAAGGCAAGACCGTGGTGAGCTATTGCACCGGCGGCATCCGCTGCGAGAAGGCCGCGCTGCTGATGCGCGAGCAGGGCCTCGAGCATGTGCTGCAGCTCGACGGCGGCATCCTGCAGTACTTCGAGACCGTGGGCGGGCACCACTACGAAGGCGGCTGCTTCGTGTTCGACGAACGTGGCACGCTCGACGCCCGCCTGCAGCCTTCGCCCGCCTGAGCGCAGCCTGCGGCAGAACTCGCTCCGTCTCCACCGGTTACGGGGAAGCGGGGGCTCTGGGGCCCGCATCGTCGGCCGCGCCCAGGCGCAGGACTTGCTCCAGCGTGATACCTGCCGCAATTTGCACCTGCATGTGACGGCGGGCCGTCACTTCGATGCCAAGATGGAAGCCCTGCAACGCGCCATCACCGGAGGCTTGATCATCATGCCGGCCATCCTGCTCGCTGCTGCGTTCGGCCCGTCACTCCGGGAAAGAGCCGGGATGGTGCGAATCGCCGGCCGGCGGTTCGCCGCGCTGGCCACTGCCCTCGCCCTCACCGCGGCGGCCGTCGCCGGTCCGGTGGCAGCGGATCCGCCGCCCCAAGGCTATGCGGTGCCGATCGGTGGCGAGCTGAAGTACGACAACACGGCCGTCTGGTCGCGGCTGGTGCAGCTGTCAGGGGGGCTCGGTTCACGCTGGGTGGTCATTCCTGCCGCCTCGTCGGCGCCCGAAAAGACCGGCGAGATGGTCGTCGACGCCCTGCAGCGCCACGGCGCGCAGGCACAGACCTTGCCGGTCGCGCCTGAATGGCAAGGCCGTGCGGTGGACGAGGCGGTGCATGACCCGGTGTTGGTCGAGCAGGTGCTCGCGGCCACCGGCATCTATTTCGCCGGGGGTGCGCAGTCGCGCATCACCGACTCCCTGCAACCCGACGGCAAGCCGACGCCGCTGCTGCAGGCGATCTGGAGCGTGTACCGGGCCGGCGGCGTGGTGGCCGGCACCAGTGCCGGTGCCGCGGTGATGAGCGAGACCATGTTCCGCGACGCCTTCGACGTGCTGCGCGTGCTCAAGCGCGGCCGTCTCGACGAAGGCCAGGAGATCGGCCGCGGGCTCGGCTTCGTCGGACCGGAACTGTTGATCGACCAGCACTTCCTCAAGCGCGGCCGCATCGGCCGGCTGCTCCCGCTGATGGTGCAGAAGGGCTACCGGCTGGGCCTCGGCGTCGAGGAGAACACCGCCGCGATCCTGCATGACGGCATGGTCGAAGTGGTGGGCGGCAAGGGCGTGCTGCTGGTCGATCTGGGCGCTGCCTCGCAGGACGGCCGGCTCGATGCCTTCAACCTGCGCAACGCCAAGCTCACCTACCTGGACCGCGGCGACCGCCACGACCTGCACAGTGGCGTCACCACGCCCTCGATCCAGAAGTTGCAGGGCCAGCTGATCGACCCCGCCTCGCCGGACTTCGCGCCGAGCTTCGAGAGTGCGCCGTTCCAGAATGACATGCTCGGCGATTCGACCATCGTCAACGCCATGGGCTCGCTGCTCGACAACCGCGACACCGAGTCGACCGGGCTGGCCTTCAGCGGCACGCCGCGCGCCAGCGATCCGCAACCTGACCTGGGTTTCGAATTCCGACTGCGCCGCGGTCCCGACAGCCGCGGCTGGTACACCAGCGCGTTCGGCGGCGAGGACTACACGGTGCTCAACCTCTACCTCGACGTGACGCCGATCACCATCGCCCGCCCGCTCTACAGCACGGCGACCGCTGCCGCCACGGACGCGGTCGTGCCCCACTACGAGCCGCTCGCACCGACGCCACCCTGAGCGGTGGTCCCGATGCGCCCGGCAGCGGCTAGCATCGCGTCCGGTGCCGGCCCGAGTGCCGCCCTCACCTCCCCCAACGACCTCACGAGGACCGCATGACCCGTTTCGCCTCCTTCCTGGCCCTGGCCGCCTTCGTGCTCTTCGCAGCCGAGCCCGGCCTCGCTGCCGACGGGAAGAAGCTGCGCATCGCCGTCGAGGGTGCCTACCCGCCGTTCAGCGAGGTCACGCCGTCGGGTCAGCTCAAGGGCTTCGACATCGACATCGCCAACGCGCTGTGCGCACAGATGAAGGTCGAGTGCACGCTGGTGCAGCAGGACTTCGACGGCATGATCCCGGCGCTGCAGGCGCGCAAGTTCGACGCCATCGTCGCGTCGATGTCGATCACGCCGGAGCGCCAGAAGGTCGTCGCTTTCACCGACCGCTATTACCAGACGCCCGCACGCCTGGTCGCCAAGTCCGGCAGCAAGCTGGAGCTCACGCCTGAGGGCCTCAAGGGCAAGAAGATCGGCGTTCAGCGCTCGACCATCCACGACCGCTTCGCGACCGCCACCTTCAAGGGCGCCGAGATCGTGCGCTACACGAAGCAGGACGAGGTCTTCCTCGACCTCGCCGCCGGCCGCATCGACGCGACGCTGCAGGACTCGGTGGCCGCCGACGTCGGCTTCCTGAAAACGCCGTTGGGCAAGGGCTACGGCTATGTCGGCCCGTTCTACGACGACGAGACGTTCTTCGGCGTCGGCGCCGGCATCGCGCTGCGCAAGGGCGACACCGAGCTGCAGACGAAGCTCAATGCGGCGATCAAGGGCATCCGCGCCGACGGCACCTACAAGAAGATCCAGGACAAGTACTTCGACTTCGACGTCTACGGCGAAGCACCGAAGAAGTGAGCTCACGAGCCCGGCACGCGCCGTCCGTCCCGACACGATGCTGCATGGCTATGCGCCCTCGCTGCTGAGCGGCACGCTGCTGACGCTGGCGGTTGCACTCGCGTCGCTGGCGATCGCCGGCGTGCTGGGCCTGGCCGCCGCGAGTGCGCGGTTGTCGCGCTCGCGGCTGCTGCAGGCCGGTGCGCTGGCCTACACCACGCTGATCCGCGGCGTGCCCGACCTGGTGCTGATGCTGCTGGTGTTCTTCGGCGGTCAGCTTGCGGTCAATGCGTTCGCGCAGCAGCTGGGCTTGGCGGACTACCTCGACGTCGACCCCTTCGTCGCCGGCGTGCTGACGATCGGCTTCGTGTTCGGCGCCTACCTCGGCGAAACCTTCCGTGGCGCCTTCCTGGCACTGGCGCCGGGCCAGTGCGAAGCCGGCCTCGCCTGCGGCATGAGCCGTTGGCAGGTGCTGCGCCGCATCGAGCTGCCGCAGATGCTGCGCCACGCGCTGCCGGGGCTCTCGAACAACTGGCTGGTGCTGGTCAAGAGCACCGCCATCGTCTCGGTGATCGGCCTCAACGACATGATGCTGCGCGCCACCCAGGCCGCCGGCGCAACGCGCGAGCCCTTTGTCTTCTACGCGGCGGCGGCGGCGATCTACCTTGCCATCACCAGCCTGAGCGAACTCGGCTTCAAGCTGCTGGGCAAGCGCCTCGCGGTCGGCATCCGGACGAGTGCGCTGTGAACTTCGAGGCCGTCGTCGAGAGCGCACCGCTCTACGCCAGCGGCCTGGCGACGACGCTGCAGTTGCTGCTGATCTCGCTCGCCGCAGGGCTGGCGGCGGCGCTGCCGCTCGCAGTGCTGCGGGTGTCGGCGTCAGGCTGGTTGCACGGCCCGGTCTGGTGTTTCACCTACGTGATCCGCGGCACGCCGCTGCTGGTGCAGCTCTTCCTCGTCTACTACGGTCTGGCGCAGTTCGAGGCGGTGCGCAGCAGCTTCGCCTGGCCCTGGCTGCAGTCGGCCTGGTTCTGCGCCTGCCTGGCGTTCTCGATCAACACCTGCGCCTACACCACCGAGATCATCGCCGGCAGCCTGAAAGCCACGCCGCACGGCGAGGTCGAGGCCGCCCGTGCGCTGGGACTCACGCGCGCGCAGGTGTGGCGGCGCATCCTGCTGCCCTCGGCGCTGCGGCGCGCACTGCCGACCTACGGCAACGAGGTCGTGCTGATGCTGCATGGCACCTCGCTCGCCAGCGTGGTGACGCTGCTCGATCTCACCGGCGCCGCCCGGGAAGTGAATTCGCGCTTCTACCTGCCCTTCGAAGCCTTCCTCACCGCGGGTGCGGTCTACTTGGCGCTGACGCTGGCGCTGGTCGGCGCGCTGCATGCGGCCGAACGCCGCTGGCTCGCGCACCTGCGACCGCGGGCCTGAGTTTCCCGGAGACCGACACCATGCAACGCCGCGACCACCCCCTGCCGAGCCGCAGCCTCGGCACCGTTCGCACACTGACCAGCTTCCACTACGGACCGCCCGGCGGCGCGAAGGCCTACGTGCAGGCCTCGCTGCACGCTGACGAGCTGCCGGGCATGCTGGTCGCGCACCACCTGCGCGAGCGCCTCGCCGAGCTCGAGGCGAGGGACGCCCTGCGAGGCGAAGTCGTGGTCGTGCCGGTGGCCAACCCGATCGGCCTGTCGCAGTGGCTGCTGCGCAGCCCGATCGGCCGCTTCGAACTCGCCAGCGGCGAGAACTTCAACCGCCACTACCCGGCCCTGCGCGACGCGGTGTGGGCACGCATCGAGCCAGGCCTGGGCGCCGATCCGCAGGCGAATGCAGCCCTGGTGCGCGCCGCGCTGCGGGAGTCGGTGGCGCTGCTGACGGTCGAGTCCGAGTTGGAAGCGCAGCGCCGCTGCCTGCTCGCGCTGGCCTGCGACGCCGAGGTGGTGCTGGACCTGCACTGCGATGCCGAGGCCGTGCTGCACCTCTACACCGGCACGCCGCTGTGGCCGCAGACCGAGCCGCTGGCACGCCTGCTGGGTGCCCAGGCCACCCTGCTGGCCAACGAGTCGGGCGACCAACCCTTCGACGAGGCCTGCTCGCAGCTGTGGTGGGAGCTGGCCGAGAAGGCCGGCCCGGCGCGCCCCGTGCCGCTGGGCTGCCTGTCGGTGACCGTCGAGCTGCGCGGCATGGCCGATGTGAGTCACGCGCAGGCGCGGCAGGATGCGCAGGCCCTGATCGACTTCCTGGTCCACCGCGGCCTCGTCGCCGGCGAGGCGCCGCCACTGCCGTCGCTCAGGTACGCTGCCACGCCGCTGGCCGGCTCGATGCCGGTCACCACGCCGGTCAGCGGCGTCGTCGCCTGGCACCGCGGACCGGGTGACTGGGTGCGCGAAGGTGAGGTGATCGTCGACGTGATCGACCCGATCAGCGGCCAGGTGACGGTGCTCGCGAGCGCGACAGACGGCCTGCTCTATGCGCGCGAGAACCTGCGCTTCGTGATGGCGGGCACCCGTCTGGCCAAGGTGGCCGGCAGCGAGGCCCGAAGGACCGGCAAGCTGCTGGGCGCCTGACTCATGCCCGACCTCAAGCTCCAGGCCGTCGACCTGCACAAGCGCTACGGCACGCACGAGGTGCTGAAGGGCGTGTCGCTCGCGGCGCAGGCCGGCGACGTGATCACCGTCGTCGGCTCCAGCGGCTCCGGCAAGAGCACGCTGCTGCGCTGCCTGAACCTGCTCGAGCAGCCGAACCACGGCCGCCTGCTGCTCGGCGGCGAAGAACTCGCCCTCGTGCCGGACCGCGACGGCAGCCTGCGCGCGCGCGACGCGAAGCAGCTGCAGCGCTGGCGCGCGCGGCTGGCGATGGTGTTCCAGTCCTTCAACCTGTGGCAGCACCTGACCGCGCTGCAGAACATCATCGAGGCACCGATGCAGGTGCTGGGGCTCGGCAGGGCCGAGGCCACCGAGCGTGCGCAGGCGCTGTTGGCGCGCGTGGGTGTGGCCCACCGTGCCACCACCTATCCGGCGCACCTGTCCGGCGGCGAGCAGCAGCGCGTCGCGATCGCGCGCGCGCTGGCGATGGAGCCCGAGGTGATGCTGTTCGACGAACCGACCTCGGCGCTCGACCCCGAACTGGTCGGCGAGGTGCTGAAGGTGATGCGCGATCTCGCGGCCGAAGGCCGCACGATGATCGTCGTCACGCACGAGATGGGCTTCGCGCGCGAGGTGTCCAACCACACGCTGTTCCTGCACCAGGGCCTGATCGAGGAACAAGGCCCGCCGCACGAAGTGCTGGCGCAACCCCGCAGCGAGCGCTTGCGCGCCTTCCTGTCCGGCGGCTTGAAGTGAAGCGGGACGGGACGGCACGGCACGGCGCCGCCGCGCCGCTCAGCCGCCGCGCAGGACTTCGAGCACCTCGGAGTGGAACTCGCGCTGGTAGAGGATGTAGACGACACCGGCCGTGGCCAGCGCGAACACCAGCGGCGAGAAGAACCAGCCGATCGCCGCGAACGAGAAGTAGTAGGCCCGCAGTCCGTCGTTGAAGGTCTCGGCCGCCATGCCGACGACGCGCCCCGCGCGGTCCGCGAAGGCCTCACGCTGGGCCTGGCCGGCTTCGCCCAGTGCGTCGAACTCGCGCGCCTCGGGCGCCGACGCGACCAGCAGCGCACCGAAGGTGTACTGCCGCAGGCTCCAGGTGAAGCGGAAGAAGGCGTAGACGAACACCGCCGTCAACAGCAGCAACTTCAAGTCGAACACCAGCGCGGTCGTGCGCGTGGCGAACGGCAGCTCCTGCACCAGCTCGGTCGCCCGGTCCGAGGTGCCGAGCAGGGCCAGCAGGCCGCCGATGATCAGGATCGTCGTCGACGCGAAGAAGCTCGGGCTGGTCGACAGGTTCTGCACCACCACGCCGTCGATCACACGCACTTCGCGGCGCGTGGTCTGCAGCATCCACTGGCGGCGGATGCGGTTGGTCGAGCCGAGAATGGACGCATGGGTCGCCGCGCGACGATGCGCGAAGTTGGCGTAGCCGGCCCAGGCCGCGAAGAACCAGCCGACCGCCGCCCAGTCGGCCCACGGCAGCAGCGACAACACCGTCGAGAAGGAGAGCGAGGAGAAGAGCGTCATGAAGCGATGCTAGGGCCTGCCTTCGTCGTTGGCGAGCCGGCGTCGTGTCTCCGGCGGGCAGGGGCAGCTCGATCGGCGACGACCGCTTCCCGTACAGTCGCGCCTCCGCATTCTTCGCTGTGTGCATGAGCGTCCAAGACCACGCTGTCCTGATCATCGGCGCCGGCTTCGCCGGCCTCGGCATGGCCATCCGGCTCCAGCAGGACGGCATCGACGACTTCGCGATCCTCGAGCGCGCCGACGCGGTGGGCGGCACCTGGCGCGACAACCGCTACCCCGGTTGCGCCTGCGACGTGCCCTCGCACCTGTACTCCTACTCCTTCGAGCCGAACCCGCACTGGACACGAGCCTATGCGCCCTGGCACGAGATCCGCGACTACCTCGAGCACTGCGTGCGCAAGTACCGGCTCAGCCCGCACCTGCGCTTCGGCGCCGCGCTGCACGAGGCCCGCTGGGACGCCGCGGCCGGGCGCTGGCAGGTCCTGACCACCGACGGCCGGCGCTACAGCGCGCCGGTGCTGATCGCCGGGCTCGGCGGCCTCAGCAACCCGGCGCTGCCGCGCATCGACGGCATGGAGCGCTTCGCCGGCCCCAGTGTCCACAGCGCCGCCTGGCCGGACCGGCTGGACCTCACCGGGCGCCGCGTCGCGGTGATCGGCACCGGCGCCAGCGCGATCCAGCTCGTGCCGCAGCTCGCCGCGCAAGCTGCCCACGTAGACCTCTACCAGCGCACACCCGCCTGGGTGCTGCCCAAGGCCGACCGCGCGCTGCACGGCTGGGAGCGCCGCTTGTTCGCGCGGTGGCCGCTCACGCAGCGCCTCGCCCGCCTTGCCAGCTACTGGCAACACGAGGCGCGCGCGTTCCCGCTGCTGAAGCGGCCGCAGTGGCTGCGCGTGGCCGAAGCCACCGCGCGCCGCCACCTGGCGCGCCAGATCTCGGACCCGTCACTGCGCACGCGGCTCACCCCCGACTACACGCTGGGCTGCAAGCGCGTGCTGCTGTCCAACGACTACTACCCGGCGCTGGCACGGCCCAACGTCGAGCTGGTGACCGACGCGATCCGCGAGATCACGCCGCACGGCGTGGTCACCACGGACGGCCGCGAGCGCGCGGCCGATGTGCTGGTGTGGTGCACCGGCTTCCGCGTGCAGGGGCGCCTGCCGGCCGGCACCGTCGTCGGGCGCGACGGACAGGACCTGCGCAATGCCTGGGAGCACGCCAACCAGGCCTACCTCGGCAGCAGCGTCGCCGGCTTCCCCAACTTCTTCCTGCTGACCGGGCCGAACACCGGCCTCGGCCACAGCTCGATGCTGCTGATGATCGAGTCGCAGCTCGCTTACATCGGCGACGCGCTGCGCACGCTGCGCGAGCGCGGCCTGCGCAGCGCCGAGGTCCGGCGCGAGGTTCAGGACACCTACAACGAGGAGCTGCAGCGCCGCCTGGCCGGCACCGCCTGGGCCAGCGGCTGCCACAGCTGGTACCTCGACCGCAATGGCCGCAACACCGTCATCTGGCCGGGCTACACCTTCGGTTTCCGGCGCCGCACGCGCCACTTCGACGCGGCGGCCTACCGCCTGGAGCCGTCGCCGCGCTGAACGCGCAGCGCCCGGCGAGGAACGACGCTCAGCCGCGGAGCGTCCCGGCCGTCTTCAGCAGTGCCGCCAGCACACCGTCCAGTGTCTTCGCCTGCTTCTCGTCGGCCAGGGCGCCGTCGGCCGTGAAGGCCTGCGCCGCATGGCTCAGCGCGAACTGCTGCGGCAGCACCAGCATGGCGGGATTGAGCGACAGGAAGTTGCGCAGCACCAGCAGACTGCGCAGGCCGCCCAGCGCGCCGGGCGAGGCGCTCAGCAGCGCGGTTGGCTTGCCGTTCATCGCCTTCATGCCCTCGGGCAGGCGCGACACCCAATCGATGGTGTTGATCAGCAGGGGGGTCGGGAAGGCGTTGTACTCGGGCGAGACGACCACGAAGGCATCGTGGGTCGCCATCTGCTGCGCCAGCGTTGCAGCGCCGGGCGGCACGCCCTGCGCGGCCTCGAGGTCGGCGTCGTAGACCGGCAGCGCCAGCGCGCGCAGGTCGGCCACGGTCGGCTCGGCACCCAGCTCGCGCAGCGCGGCCGCGGCCGCGGCCGCGAGCTTGAGGTTCCACGACCCCGTGCGGACACTGCCCGGGATCAACAACACGCGCAGACCGGCCATCGCTCGCTCCTTTACTTGTTCAGTCGAGCGGTCATTGTCGCGACCCGCGCGCCGAACTGCTTCGCGGTCTCCAGATCGCCCGACAGCATCTCGTCGACGCTGGCGTCCGACGGGCTCTGCGCCATTGCGCCGGAAAAGGCACCAAGGTGATTGACGTCGTTGCGGACCGCGGCCTTGCTGCTGGCCGGCATCATGCCGGTGCCGACCCAGACGCCGCCGTGCTGCATCGCCAGCGTGAACAGGTAGTGCAGCGTCGACAGCTTGTCGCCGCTCGGCGAGGCGCTGTTGGTGAAGCCGGCGAACAGCTTGTCCTTCCACGCATGGCCGAACCAGGGCTTGCTCGACGCGTCGGCGAACTTCTTGAACTGCCAGCTCACGCTGCCCATGTAGGTCGGCGAGCCCATGACGATGGCGTCGGCCGCGGCCAGCTTCTCCCAGCCGCCTTCGGGCAGATTGCCTTCGGCATCGATCGGCAGCAGGTCGCCGCCGGCGCCCTGCGCCACGGACTCGGCCATGCGTTTGGTGTGGCCGTAGCCGCTGTGGAAGACGATGACGATCTTGGACATGGTGAATACCTTTCGAGTGGGTCGAGAGAGAGACTGAGAGAAGCGTCCGGCGTGCCTCAGCGCGCCAGGTCGAACACGATCACTTCGGCGTCGTCGCCGTCACCCAGTTCGAGCCGGCTCTCGCCGTCGAGCATGGCGGCGTCGCCGGTCTGCAGTGCCTGGCCGTTCACGCTCACGCTGCCACGTGCCACGTGCACATAGGCCAGGCGCCGGGGGTCGAGCGTCAGCCCGGCGCGCTCGGGGCCGTCGAACAAGCCGACGTACATCGCCGCATCGGCGTTCAGGGTCACCGCGCCGTCGCGGCCGTCCGGCGCGGCGACGAGCTTGAGCACGCCACGCTTCGCGTCGGCCGCAAAGTGCTTCTGCTCGTAGCTCGGCGCGATGCCCTGCGCCTGCGGCAGGATCCAGATCTGCAGGAAGTGCGTGGTCTGCTGGGCAGCGTGGTTGAACTCGCTGTGCCGGATGCCGCTGCCCGCGCTCATGCGCTGCACGTCGCCCGGCTGGATGGCCGCGCCGTTGCCGATGCTGTCCTTGTGGCCGACCGCGCCTTCGAGCACGTAGCTGATGATCTCCATGTCGCGGTGGCCGTGCGTGCCGAAGCCGGTCCCGGGGGCGATGCGGTCCTCGTTGATGACGCGCAGGTTGCCGAAGCCCATGTGGGCCGGATCAACATACTCGGCGAACGAGAAGCTGTGATAGCTCTTGAGCCAACCGTGGTCGGCATAACCGCGTTCGGCGGACTTGCGCAGGGTGATCATCGAGGGCTCCTGGTCGGTGGCGGTGTCGTGCACCGCGATGAAGTCAATGTAGGTGGGGGACCGACCGCGATCAGTCGCCGCGCCTTGATGGCATCATTCAAAGTCCTTGAAGCCCAGAACCCCGATGAGCGACCGTCGCAACGCCCTGACCCCCGAAGCGCTGACCATGGTCGACCTGATTGCGCGCACCGGCAGCTTCGCGGCCGCGGCACGCGAACTCGGCAAGGTGCCCTCGGCGCTGACCTACAGCGTGCGGCAGCTGGAGGACGCGCTCGACGTGCTGCTGTTCGACCGCAGTTCGCGTCAGGCCAAGCTCACCGCCGCCGGCGAGGAACTGCTGCACGAGGGTCGGCGGCTGCTGCTGGAGATCGACGCGGTGGCGAACCGCGTCAAGCGCGTCGCCACCGGCTGGGAAACGCAGCTCACGGTCGCGGTCGACAACATCCTGGCGCCCACCGCGGTGTTCGAGCTGGTCGAGGCCTTCTACACGCTGCGCGTCGCCACCCGCAATGCCCCCGACAGCCCCCCGCCGACGCGGCTGCGGCTGCGCAGCGAGGTGCTCTCGGGCACCTGGGAGGTGCTGGCCACCGGCCAGGCCGACCTCGCGATCGGCATCGCCGGGGACCCTTCGCAAGGCAGCAGCGGCATCCGCTGCGAACTGCTGGGCACGCTGAACATGCGCTTTGCCGTCGCCCCCCACCATGCGCTGGCGGCGCTGCCCGAGCCGCTGTCGGCCGAGACGATCGCCCAGCACCGGGTGATCGCCATCGCCGACAGCGCACACAGCTTCACCCCGATGACCGTGGGCGTGCAGCCGGGCCAGGACGTGCTGACCGTGCCCTCGCTCGCCGCCAAGCTCGAGGCCCTGCTGCGCGGCCTCGGCTGCGGTTCGGTGCCCGAGCCGCTGCTGCGGCGCCATGCCGAGGCCGGTCGGCTGGTGATCAAGCGCACCGCGCTGCCGGCCCGCAGCCTCGGTCTGCACTACGCCTGGCATGCGCCGGGCAACGCCCTGCCCGGCCTGGCCTTGCAGTGGTGGCTGTCGCAGCTGCGCAGCGCGGCGACGCAGCGCGCGCTGCTGGAGCAGCATGCCGGGTTGGTGCTCTAGCTGCAAGAGCGCCCCTTCGTTGCCTCGAGAACAGTGACTTCGAGCCTCCCCTACGTCGGTCGTTTCGCCCCTTCGCCCACCGGCCCGCTGCATGCCGGCTCGCTGGTCGCCGCACTGGCGAGCTGGCTGGACGCGCGGGCCCACGGCGGCCGCTGGCTGGTGCGCATCGAGGACGTGGACACACCGCGCTGCGCTCCGGGCGCCGAGCGCGAGATCCTGCGCCAGCTCGACATCCTGGGGCTGCGCGCCGACGCGCCGCCGCTGCGGCAGAGCGAGCGCGGCGCGCACTACCAGGCGGCGCTCGACCGTCTGCTGCAAGCCGGGCTGGCGTACCCCTGCGCCTGCACGCGCCTGCAGATCACCGCGGCGAACGCCGCGCGCGGCCTGCCGCCTTCGCGCCATGCAGAGCTCGTCTATCCGGGCAGCTGCCGTCCCGAGCGCGGCGGCCTGCACGGCCGACCGGCACGGGCCTGGCGGCTGCGCATCCCCGACGGCGCGCACGTGACGTGGACCGACCGCCGGCTGGGCGTGCAGTCGCAAGAGGTCGACCTGGCCGTCGGCGACTTCGTGCTGTGGCGCGCCGACGGCCTGTGGGCCTACCAGTTGGCCGTGGTGGTCGACGACGCGGCACAGGGCGTGACCGACATCGTGCGCGGCGAGGACCTGGCCGACAACACCGCGCGCCAGGTGCTGCTGCAGCGCGCGCTCGGCCTGCCGACGCCGCACTACCTGCACACGCCGCTGGTGCGGACCGCCGACGGCGAAAAGCTGAGCAAGCAGCATGGCGCGCCGCCCCTGGACCTGCGCGAGCCAGGCGCGTCGCTGGCGGCCGCCGCGGCCGTGCTCGGCCTGGAGCTGCCGCGCGAACAACCCGCGACAGACTGGTTGTCGCAGGCCGTGGGCGCCTGGCAGGCGATCAGCGGCCCGCCGGGCTGACCCCCCGTGTCCGGTGAGCCTTGTAAGAAATGGACTACCGCAGCAAGGACCGAACGCCGATGGTCTGCCGCTTCAGCGGCCCATAACATTCGCACACACATACAGAAGCGGTGGTGATCCCGCGACTTCACGGATTCCTTTCTGCCGTATATGCCATCGCGCCGCGTTTTCATCGTCGAGGACAGCCCGGTCATCCGGGCCAACCTGATCGACACCCTCGAAGAATTGACCCCCGTGTCCGTGGTCGGCTGGTCGGATGGCGAAGCCGGGGCGCTCACCTGGCTCGCCGAGCATCCCGACGGCTGGGATCTGCTGATCGTCGACCTCTTCCTCAAGCAAGGCTCGGGGCTGGGCGTCTTGCAGGCCTGCAAGCAGCGCACGCCCGGGCGCAAGCTGGTGGTGTTCAGCAACTATGCGACGGTCGACCTGCGCATGAAGTGCATGGAGCTGCGTGCGGACGCGGTGTTCGACAAGTCCAACGAGATCGATGGCCTGATCGACTATTGCGCCGGCCTGGAGGGCAATGCGCCACCGGCGCATGCCTGAGGCTGCCTGCTCACAGGCTCACAGGATCAGGCCGTTCTTCAGCGCGTAGTAGGTGAGGTCGCTGTTGGACGCGAGTTTCATCTTCTCCATGACGCGCGTGCGATAGGTGCTGACCGTCTTCACGCTCAACGAGAGGCTTTCGCCGATGGCACCGATGGTCTCGCCCTGCGCCAGCCGCAGGAACACCTGCAGTTCACGCTCCGAAAGCTGCTCGTGAGGCAACCCGTCCGTCTTGCCGCCGCCGAGTTGGTCCGCCAGCAACTCGGCCACGGCCGGCGTGATGTAGCGGCGCCCGCGCGACAGCGTGCGCACCGCGGTCACGATCTCCTGCGGATCGCATTCCTTGTTGAGGTAGCCGCTCGCGCCCTGCTTGAGCAGCGCGGTCGCGTAATGCGTCTCGGGGTAGGCGCTGAAGATCAGCACGGGCAGCTCGGGCGCCCGCGCCCGGATGCCGGACAGCACGTCGACGCCGTTCTGGTCGGGCATCGACACGTCGAGGATCAGCACGTCGATGCCGCCGGCGCGCACGAGGTCCAGGGCCTCGCGGCCGTTGGCGGCCTCGGCCACCACCTCCAGGTCCATCTGCTCGGCGAGATACTGGCGCAGACCAGCCCGTACGATGGCGTGGTCGTCGACGATCGCGACTTTGATGGACATGGACTTCGCTAGGCCGGGCTGCGGTGCGATCGATTCTAGGTCGGGTGGAGCGCTTCGTGGTCCCGGCGCTTGCCCCCTTTGCCGCGGCTGCGCCGCCTCACGAGCATGACACCCACACGCCAATGGCGAACCTCCGCCCTCAGCTTTCCGCTCGCGTTGCTGGTGGCGCTGGCCTTGCTGCTGATCAGCGAAACGTCCTACCACCGATCGCTGTCGGCCCTCAACGAAACCAGCGTCGCCTTCGACGCGCGCATCCAGGTCGGCCAGGTGTTGCGCTACATGGTCGATGCGGAGACCGGTCAGCGCGGCTTCCTGCTGAGCGGCAAGGACAGCTACCTCGCGCCCTACGACGACGCGGTCCGGCAGATCAAGGCGCTGCTGCCGAAGCTGAACACCTACTATGCAGGTCATCCGGCGCAATTGCCGGACTTCGAGCTGCTGGCACGAGCGATCGAGAAGAAGCTGTCGGAAATGTCCGAGACGATCCAGCTGTACCGCGCGGGCCGCGATTCGGCGTGGCACGGCCTGATGGAGTCGGACATCGGCCTGGAGGCTCAGCAGACCATACGCGTCGTGACCGACCGGCTCGTGGGCGTCGAGATGCAGCGCCTGCAGGCCCATCAGGAGCAGATGGCGCAGACTCTGCTGATCAGCCGGCTCGGTGTGGCCGCGATGACCGTGCTCAGCGTGCTGGCCTTCTACTTCTACCTGGAGCAGACGCGCGCGCTGGTCGCCGAGCGCGAACGCCAGCGGGCGGTGCTGCAGGCCGAGCGGGACCTGCTCGAGTCCGAGGTCGCGCGGCGCACCCGCGAGCTCACGGTCCTGGCACGGCACCTGCAAACCACGCAGGAGAGCGAGCGCAGCCACCTTGCCCGGGAACTGCACGATGAACTCGGCGCGCTCCTCACCTCGGCCAAGCTCGACGTCGCCCGGTTGCGCTCGCGCCTGCCCACGGTGACGCCGGAGGTCTCGACGCGCTTCGCCCACCTCAACGAAGCGCTCAACAGCGGCATCGCGCTCAAGCGCCGCATCATCGAGGATCTGCGTCCTTCGGCACTGAGCCACCTCGGCCTGACGGTCTCGCTCGACATCCTGGCGCGCGAGTTCGGCGAGCGCTCCGGCCTCGCGGTGCACACTGCGTTCTCACCGGTGACGCTCGGCGACAGCGGCAATCTGACGGTCTATCGCTTCGTGCAGGAGGCGCTGACCAACGTCGCCAAATACGCCAGGGCGAGCCGCGTCGAGGTGTGCCTGAGCACGGACGCGGACTGCGTCGAGATCTCCGTGCGCGACAACGGCAGCGGCTTCGATCCGGCAGCCGTTCACAGCGGTGCTCACGGACTCACCGGCATGCGCTTTCGGGTCGAAGCCGAAGGCGGCCGCATGACCGTGGTGTCGCAGCCCGGACTCGGCGTGCTGCTGAGCGCCCGCCTCCCGGTCCGCCCGCCCGGGATGCAAGCCGCGCCCGGCGGCAGCGGCACGGCACCGTCCTAGGAGTCCGTTGCCGGCGGCGCGCGGGCTCGGCCGAGGCGCCCACGCACCGCCGGCGCATGGGCGCCGTCCTACAGCATGGCGCTGCGGCGGACGACAAGGGCCAGGAGCCATGTCTCATAGGCCGTGCAGGCCGCTCCTCCTACATTGAGGCCACGGTTCGGCGCGATCCCCGCGCCGGCCTCCCGGCGCACCGGGAGCCGTTTCAACCGAGGAGCCCAGCATGCTGCACTACGCCGTCGTCTTTTTCGTCATCGCCTTGATTGCTGCCGTGTTCGGCTTCGGCGGCATCGCCGCCAGCGCCGCGGGCATCGCCAAGATCCTGTTCTTCGTGTTCGTGATCCTGGCCGTCGCCAGCTTCCTGTTCGGCCTGATCCGCAAGGGCTGACGCCGCTGTTTCACCGATCGCGCCGACTCGGGCGCATACTCGTTTCAACCCGCCTCGCAAGGAGCTTCCATGACCCCCAGCACGCCCTCCATCCAGCCCCAGATCCAGCAAGCCGCCAACGCCGCCGAGCGCCTGACCGACAGCGCCGAGCAGGCCGTGTCCGGCTTGCGCGAGCGCGTCATCCCCGCCGCGGTGCGCCTGGCGAGCCAGGCCGAGGACCTGGCCCATCGCGGCTACGACGCAGTGCGCGACGGCTCGCAGCAATTGCGCGAACGCGCGGTCGATGCGCGCGAGCGCGGTGTGCGCTACGTTCGGGAGGAGCCGGTCAAGGCCGTGCTCATCGCCGCGGCCGCCGGCGCAGCGCTGATGGCGCTGGCGCAACTCGTTTCGCACCGCCGTAGCGATCGCCCCTGAACGGCTTGCGGCCGCGAGCAACCCATGCTGCCCCTTCTTCGCGTGATCGCGAACGAACCCGGCACCCTGGTCGAGCATGCCACTGCGTATGCCGACCTGGCCAGCGACGAGCTGCAGAGCCTGAGTGACCACTGGTCACGACGGCTGGTGTGGCTGATCGTCGCCGCCGTCGCGGCGTTGGCCACGTTGGTGCTCGCCGGCATGGCGGTGATGCTGTGGGCCGTCGTGCCACCGCACGAAACGGCCCACGCATGGCTGCTGGTGGCCGTGCCCGTCGTCCCGGCGATCGTTGCGCTGGTGGCACTGCAGGGGGTCCGAAGCATGGGGCAACGCCCCGCCTTCGACACGCTGCGGGCCCAGTTGCGCGAGGACCTTGCGCTGGTCCGTGAGGGACTGGCGCAGTGAGCACGCCACCGGTTTGCCCTGAACTGACGCCGATCGAGCGCCTCGGGCGCTCGCGCGCACGTCTGCGCAGCACCTGGATCGTGCAGCAACGCCCTGCGCGACAGGGCCGAGCCGGCGCCTGCGCGCCGCGCGATGCCGCTGGCGCCTCGCCGCCCGTGGGCGAAGGCACGATCGATTTGCTGGCCTCGATGCTGGCGCGATGGTGGCAGCGGCACCCGCTGCACGAGGCGGTGAACGTCGCCTCCGAGCTGGGTGGGCCGGCGGCACGCCGTCTGCTCGCGTCGACCGCAGAACGTCATCCGCTGCGGCTGCTGGCGCTGGCCGCGGGCGCTGGCGCGCTGCTCGTCGCCTTGCGGCCCTGGCGCTGGCTGCCCCAGGCCGCGCTGTCGTCAGCGCTGCTGACGACGCTCCGGCCGCGTGGCAGCCTGACACGCTGGCTCGGCACCGGCGGGCTGGCCAGTCTGCTGACGAGCGGTGAACTCAGCCGTCTGTTGGCCAGCCTGATGAGGCCTGCTCCGGACGGCGCGGACGCACCGGTTGCACCGGGCGCCCCCGCGGCACCCGAGGCCGAGCCCGCGTCTCCCGACGCCGCCAACGACCCTGCGGTGCCACAGGCCGACGCAGCGAAGCGCTGAGCGGCGCCGCGGGCCCGCTGCTCGCAGACGGCCTGCGGGCCGCCGCTCCTGGCCTGCAAGAAGAACCCCATCGTGCGCCACGGCGCACTTTTTCTTGCCCCGCGTGCGCCATGGGGTCACGTCCTACACGTCCTGGCGTCAGCCTCCGATACCGGGCAAGCGCACCGATTTCTACAGTACGTCAACGGTGCAGCCAGCCCGCCAACCACTGACCCCTCGACAAGGAGTTTTCGATGAGCAAGACCACCTCCCAAGCGGAACACCTGGCGCTGGACGAGAAGGCGATCAGAGCCGCCGCGACGCACCTTGACGAAGGCGCCGTGACCCCGAGCTACGGCCCGTGGCGCGATGGCATCGTGAAGCTGCTGAACGACGCGCTCGCCACCGAGCTGGTGTGCGTGTTGCGCTACAAGCGCCACCACTTCACGGCGCACGGCATGGCGTCGCCCAAGGTGGCCGAGGAGTTCATGGTGCACGCCGTCGAGGAGGCGGCGCACGCCGACCGGCTGGCGCGGCGCATCGTGCAACTCGGCGGCGAGCCCGACTTCTCTCCCGACAGCCTGAGCGCCCGCAGCAACGCCCGATACGACACCTCGAGCGAGCTGCAGGCGATGGTCAAGGCGAACCTGATCGCCGAGCGCGTGGCGATCGAGACCTACCGCCAGATGATCGACCTGATCGGTGACACCGATCCGACGACGCGGCGCCTGCTCGAAGACATCCTCGGCGACGAGGAAGAACACGCCGACGAAATGAAGGACCTGCTGGAAGGCTGAGTCCGCCCTCGATCAACCCCTCACCGACCCCCAGGAGATCCCGATGAAATTGCGCACCCTCATCATCGCCGCCGCCACCGTCACCACGCTCGCCGTCACCAGCGGCTGCGCCGTGCAGCGCGGCCAGTCGACCGTCGGCCAGTACATCGACGACGCGACCATCACCACCTCGGTGAAAACCAAGCTGATCGAAGACAAGACCGTCGACGCCAGCGCGATCAGTGTCGAGACCCTGAACGGCACGGTGCAGCTCGCGGGTTTCGCGAAGAGCGCGACCGAGAAGGCCCAGGCCGAGGTGCTGGCGCGCCGCGCCAGCGGCGTCAAGGACGTGAAGAACTCGATCGTCGTGAAGGACTGACCCTCGGCCCTTCGTTTTTCCAACCCACCCGAAAAGGAGATTCACCCATGAACTGGGACCGCATCGAAGGAAACTGGAAGCAAGTCAAGGGCAAGGCCAAGGAACAATGGGGCAAGTTGACCGATGACGACTTCGACGTCATCGCCGGCAAGCGCGATCAGCTCGCCGGCAAGATCCAGGAGCGCTACGGCGTGGCCAAGGACGAAGCCGAGAAACAGGTCTCGTCGTGGGAACGCAGCGCCAAGGACGACTGGTTCACCGACGGCGGCGGCCACCCCCGTCACTGACCGCATTCGCATCGGCGCGGGCGATCACCTGCCCGGCGTTCCAGGACCGACATCCGCGAGCGCAGTGGCCCGGCCCCATCGAGGCTGGGCCCTTGTCATTCAGGACGAGCCTTGGCTCCAGCTTCAGTCTGACGCGTTCGAACGCAATGCCGTTTCAAAGCGCGAGGAAATGCTCGCGGTAGTAGGCCAGCTCGTCGATGGACTCGTGGATGTCGGCCAGCGCCGTGTGCGCCTGGGCCTTCTTGAAACCGTCGAGGATGGTCGGCTTCCAGCGCCGCGCCAGCTCCTTGAGCGTGCTGACGTCCAGGTTGCGGTAGTGGAAGAAGGCCTCGAGCGCCGGCATATCCTTCGCGAGGAAGCGGCGATCCTGGCAGATCGAATTACCGCTCATCGGGGACTTGCCCGCCGGCACGTACTGCTTCAGGAACTCGATCACCTGCTGCTGCGCGGTGGCCTCATCGACGGTCGACGCTTTCACCCGATCGATCAGGCCGCTCCTGCCATGGGTGCCCTTGTTCCAGGCGTCCATGGCATCGAGGACCGCGTCGCTCTGGTGCACGGCAAACACCGGGCCCTCGACACGCACGGTCAGGCCCGGGTCGGTGACCACGACCGCGATCTCGATGATGCGGTCGTTGGCAGGATCGAGTCCGGTCATCTCGAGATCGATCCAGACGAGGTTCTGGTCGCTCTTGACCAGCGGGGAGGAGGCGGTGGCTGTATCGGTCATGGGGGGTCCTTGCTAGCGCCGGATTGTCGGTCAACACGTACACTGACCCTCCATGACGACACCCGTCCTGACCGTGCTTTTCGCAGCGTTCCTGGTCGGCTCCCTGCTGCTGCGGGCATGGCTCGCCAGCCGCCAGATCCGCCACGTGGCCGCCCACCGCAACCGTGTGCCGGGCGCGTTCACGGCCACCGTGAGCCTGCAGGCGCACCAGCGCGCGGCCGACTACACGCTCGCCAAACTGCGCCTGGGCCTGCTGACGATGGCCTTCGGCGCCGCCGTGCTGCTGGGCTGGACGCTGCTCGGCGGGCTCGACGCCCTCAACGCCTGGCTGATCACCCATGCCCGGGCGCCACTCGGCGACCTGGGCTACCAGCTCGCGCTGCTGGCGGCCTTCGCGCTGATCACCGGCCTGGTCGACCTGCCTTTCGAGGCCTGGACCACCTTCCGCCTCGAGCAGCGCTACGGCTTCAACCGCATGACGCCGGGACTGTGGCTGGCCGATCAGGCCAAGGGGCTGCTGGTCGGCGCGTTGCTGGGCCTGCCGGTGGTGGCGTTGATCCTGTGGCTGATGGGTGCCGCCGGCGCGCGCTGGTGGCTGTGGGCCTGGGGCGTGTGGGTGGGTTTCAACCTGCTGGTGCTGGTGCTCTACCCCACCGTCATCGCACCGCTGTTCAACAAGTTCCGGCCGCTCGAGGACGGCGCGCTGAAGGCCCGCGTCGAGGCGCTGATGGCGCGCTGCGGCTTCGCGGCCAAGGGCCTGTTCGTGATGGACGGCAGCCGCCGCTCGGCCCATGCCAATGCCTACTTCACCGGCTTCGGTGCCGCCAAGCGCGTGGTGTTCTTCGACACGCTGCTGTCCAAGCTGTCGCCGAGCGAGGTCGAGGCGGTGCTCGCGCACGAGCTCGGTCACTTCAAGCACCGCCACGTGATGAAGCGCATCGCCGCGATGTTCGCGCTCAGCCTGGCCGGCTTTGCGCTGCTCGGCTGGCTGTCGCAACAGGTGTGGTTCTATGCCGGGCTGGGCGTGAGCCCGAGCATCGAGGCGCCGAACGATGCACTCGCGCTGTTGCTGTTCCTGCTGTCCGGGCCGGTGTTCAGTTTCCTGGTGGCGCCCGTGTTCGCCGGCCTGTCGCGCAAGCACGAGTTCGAGGCCGACGCCTATGCCTGCGCGCAGACCAGTGCACAAGACCTCGGCGGCGCGCTGCTCAAGCTCTATGAAGACAATGCCTCGACGCTGACCCCGGACCGGCTCTACGTGCGGTTCTACTACTCGCATCCGCCGGCGTCGGAGCGGCTGGCCGCGATGGGAGCCATCGCATGAGATTGGTCGAGCAACACTGCCTGCCGCAGACCGACGGCGCGATGACGCCGTACGAGATCGGCAAGCACCTGCAGATGGTGGTCGGCTGGTCGCTGGTCGACGGCTCGATCGAGAAGACCTACAGCTTCGCGAACTACCACGAGACCATCGGTTTCGTGAACGCGGTGGCCTGGATCGCCAACCGCGAAGACCACCACCCTGACCTCGCGGTCGGCTACGACCGCTGCGCCGTGCGCTTCAACACCCACTCGGTGAACGGCATCTCGCTGAACGACTTCATCTGCGCCGCGAAGCTCGACGCGCTGCTCACATGAAGGAGCGCGCTTGACCCGACCGGTCGAGCTCGACCTGGGTCTCGTGGTGGCTGGCCACGGCCGCCACTACATCGTCGAGACGCCGGAAGGCCGGCGCCTGATCTGCCATCCGCGCGGCAAGAAGAGCGCGCTGGTCGTCGGCGACCGCGTGCGCTGGCAACCGATCGGTGGCGATCAGGACGAGGGCGTGATCGAGCACCTCGAGCCGCGCCGCAACCTGCTGTTCCGCCAGGACGAATGGAAGACCAAGTCCTTCGCGGCGAACCTCGACCTGCTGCTGATCTGGCTGGCCGTCGATCCGCAGTTCAGCGAATCTCAGCTCACCCGCGCACTGATCGCCGCCGAGTCGGCCGGCATCGACGCGACGATCGTGCTCAACAAGACCGACCTGCCGGACACCGAGGCGCAGCGCGCCCGCCTCGCGCCCTACCGGGCGATGGGCTATGCCGTGATCGAGCTGTCGCTCAAGCATGCGTTCGACGCGGCGGCCGGTGCCCTGCGCACGCTGCTCGCCGGCCGGACCACGCTGGTGCTCGGCCCGTCGGGCACCGGCAAGAGCACGCTGATCAACGCATTGTTGCCGAGCGCCAGGGCCCAGGTCGGCGAGATCTCGCAGGCCCTCAACTCGGGCCGGCACACCACCACCACCACGCAGTGGTACTGGCTGGACCGCGAGACGAACAGCGCACTGATCGACTCGCCGGGTTTCCAGGAGTTCGGCCTGCAGCAGATCGAGGCCCAGCAGCTGCCGGCCTACATGCCGGACCTGCGCGCCCACGCCGGCGGCTGCAAGTTCTACAACTGCACCCACCGCCAGGAACCGGGCTGCTCTGTGATCACCGCGGTCGAGCGCGGCGAAGTCAGTGCGAGCCGCTGGCGGATCTACGGGGACCTGATGGACGAGTTGACGCGCACGCGCTGGTGATCCGGCAGCGATCGCCGTAGCGCGGCCGGTGGACCGGGTGAAGGTCCACCGGCCGCGACAAGAAAAAGGGGCTGCCTGCGGGCAGCCCCTTTTCGATCCGGACGGGCGCAGCGCTCAGCGACCGTCGCGCGATCCGAAGCGCGGGGCACCGTCGCGGCGCCCACCGCCGAAACCGCCGCCCGCCGGGCGGCCGCCGCGGCCCTGGCCGTGACGCTGCCCCGGCATCGGCTTGGCCGGCCGCGCCTTCTGCGGCGTCGGCTCCAGGCCGACGATCACGCTGGCCTCGATAGGCTGGCGGGTGAAGGCCTCGATCGCGCGGATCTTGCCGCGCTCGCGATGCTCGGCGATCGTGATGGCGGTGCCGGCTCGGCCGGCTCGGCCGGTGCGGCCGATGCGGTGGACATAGTCCTCGGCCTTCATGGGCAGACCGAAGTTGATGACGTGGCTGATGCTCGGCACGTCGAGGCCGCGCGCGGCGACGTCGGTGGCCACGAGCACGCGCACATGACCGTCACGCACGTTCTGCAGGCGGCGGTTGCGCACCGCCTGCGGCATGGCGCCGTGCAGCGCGACGGCCGAGTGGCCCTGCTGCTGCAGCGCCTCGGCGATCGCCTCGGTGTCGACCTGGGTGCTGGCGAACACCACTGCCTGGTCCACCTCGGCGTCCCGCAGCCAGTGCTCGAGCAGCGCCTGCTTGTGGACCATGTTGTCGGCCCAATGCAGGGTCTGGGTGATGTCGGCGTGCACGTCGTGCGCGGTCGCGAGTTCGAGCCGGCCCGGCGAGCGCATCAGCTTGGCGGCGAGCGTCATGATGCGCGGCGCGAAGGTGGCCGAGAACATCATCGTCTGCTCGCGCTTCGCAGTGGCTTCGGCGATCGCCGCCAGGTCGTCGGCAAAGCCGAGGTCGAGCATGCGGTCGGCTTCGTCGACCACCAGCACCTGCGTCTCGTCGAGGCAGATCTGGCCGCGCCCATGCAAGTCGAGCAGGCGACCGGGGGTGGCGAGCACGAGTTGCGCGCCGCGCAGGTCGAACAGCTGCTTGCCGAACGGCATGCCGCCCACGATGGTGGCGATGCGCAGGCCGCGCGCGGCGTCGCGCAGCGGGTGCTGCTTGCCTTCGGCGCGCAGCGCTTCGCTGACGCCGCGCATCAGGTCGATCGCATCGGAGCAGACCTGTTGGGCAAGCTCACGGGTCGGACACAGCACCACGGCACGCGGCGTCGCCACGCGGCTTGCTTCCACGGCGCCCGCGTTCAGCAGGCGGTGCAGCAGCGGCAGCAGGAAGGCCGCGGTCTTGCCGGTGCCGGTCTGGCTGCTCACCATCCAGTCGCCCCCCTTCAGGGCGGCGGGGATGGCCTGCGCCTGAACATTGGTGGGGGCGGTGAAGCCGAGCTGGGTCACGGCGTGCAGCAGCGGTGCGGCAAGGCCAAGGGATTCAAAATTCGAAGCAGTCACGAAGCATCCCCGCCGGGTTGCCGGCGGGTCCGTCATCGCCGCATGCAGGCATGCGGCAGGTTGGTCCAAACACATCGACCAACAGACGGAATGCACTGTGTGCAATGGCCCCGAAGGAACGGGTGAGGCCGGGCTGGTGACGATGCACTGACCCTCGAAACCTGCCTTGCAGGTGAGGGAGGCTGCTTTTTGCAGCGCAACAAGGATTGTCTCACATCCGCACGACGCGCGCTGCTACAAAGTCCCGGGCCTGCCGTCCGCACAGGCCCGGGCGGAGTGCTTCCTACAATCGACGCCGACTTCCCGGCCCTCATTCGTCATGCCCACCTTCCCGTTTCTCGAGGCGCTCGGCCACGGCATCACCATCATCGACACCGGCTTCATGCGGCCGCGCTTCGACGCCGCCTATCTCGTCGTCGAGTCGGGCCGGGCCGCCTACATCGACAGCGGCACCAACGACGCCCTGCCGCGCCTGCTGGCGGCGCTCGACGCGCAGGGCCTGGGCCGCGAGGCGGTCGACTACGTGATCGTGACCCACGTGCACCTCGACCACGCCGGGGCCGCCGGGCTGCTGATGCAGCAGTTGCCGAACGCGAGGCTGGTGGTCCACCCGCGCGGCGCGCCGCACATGATCGACCCGAGCGCGCTGGTCGCCGGCGCCAGCGCGGTCTACGGCGCCGAGCAAGTGGCGCGCACCTACGGCACCGTGCAGCCGGTGCCGGCCGGGCGCGTGCTCGCCAGCCACGACGGCATGGTGCTCGACCTGGCCGGCCTGCCGCTGCTGCTGATCGAGACCCCGGGCCATGCGCGCCATCACCACTGCATCTGGGACGAGCGCAGCCGCGGCTGGTTCAGCGGCGACACCTTCGGCCTGTCCTATCCGGAGTTCGAGACGCCGGGCGGTCGCTACCTGTTGCCGACGACGACGCCGGTGCAGTTCGAACCCGAACCGCTGAAGGCCTCGGTCGCGCGCATGCTGGAGCACCGGCCGGTCTGCATGTACCTGACGCACTACGGCCGCGTCGACGACGTGGGCCCGCTGGCAGCGCAGTTGGTGGAGCAGATCGACGCGATGGTCGTGCTGGCCCGACAACTGGCCGCAGCCGACGACCGCGACGCGCGGCTGCGCAGCGGCCTCGCCCGGCTCTACCGGGAGCGTCTGCGCGCCCGCGGCAGCGGGCTCGACGATGCACGCATCGATGAGCTGCTGGCGACCGACGTGACACTCAACGCGCAGGGTCTGGGCGTCTGGCTCGACCGCGAGGCTCGCAACGCGGCGTAGCCCGCCGAGGCACAGGACCGGCAGCGGGCCGAGCCGTCGCTCGGGCCTGCGGCGTGAACCGTGTCACGGCCCGCAGCAGCGAGCGCGCCGTGTTGTTGCGCTGCATCAATTTTGCGGCGGTCGGTGCTGCCGATCATCCCGGGACACCGACAGACCACCCCGGAGCATCCCTTGCGCCTGAACACGCCCGTGACCGCCGATGAATACCCCTTCCCCTCCGGAGAAACGCTGGTTTCGACGACGGACCTGAAGGGCCGCATCACCTACTGCAATTCGGCCTTCATCCATGTCAGCGGCTACGCCCGCGAAGAACTGCTAGGCCAGCCGCACAACATGATCCGGCACCCGGACATGCCCGAGGAAGCCTTCCGCGACATGTGGGCGACGATTGCATCCGGCCGCCCTTGGTCGGCGCCGGTCAAGAACCGCCGCAAGGACGGCAGCTGCTACTGGGTGATGGCGAATGTCACGCCGATCATGACCGGTGACCAGCCGATCGGCTACATGTCGGTGCGCACCCATCCCGAGCGCGCCGACGTCATCGCGGCCGAGCAGCTGTACACGACGATGCGTGCCGAGAAGGCGGCCGGTCCTCTGGTGCACCGCTTCGAGTCGGGGCGCCTGATCGTCGACAACTGGGGGGGCCGTATCGCGAACGCGCTGCGCCTGCCGCTGCAAGCCCGGCTGGGCGTGACTGCGGCGCTGCTGGGCGCAACGGGGTTCGTCGCGGGAGCCTTCTCGACCGCTGGCTTCCATGCCCCGGGGCTGACGCAAGCGCTGGCGGCAGCGGCGATGCTGGCGTTGTGCGGAGTGATCGGCGGCGCCTACCTGAGCCGGCTGACCGTCGGGCCGCTGGCGCGCCTGGTGCAGTTCGCCAATCGCATGGCAGCCGGGGACCTGACGCAGAAGATCGACAACGACCGGCACGACCTGGTCGGCCAGCTCACCCAGGGGCTGAACCAGTTGAACGTGAACCTGCAGTCGATCGTGCGCGACGCGCGCAACGAGATCGAGCAGATGCGAGTGGTCACCGGCGAGATCGCCTCCGGCAACCAGGATCTCTCGGGCCGCACCGAGTCGCAGGCCAGCAGCCTGCAGCAGACGGCCGCATCGATGGAGCAGATCACCGGCACCGTGCGGCAGAGCGCCGACTCGGCCGAACAGGCGACGCGCCTCGCCACCGAGGCCACCGCCGTGACCCAGCGCAGCAGCGACGCGGTCCAGGACGTGACGCGCACGATGGGCGAGATCAGCGCATCGTCGCACCGCATCGGCGAGATCATCCAGGTGATCGACGGCATCGCCTTCCAGACCAACCTCCTCGCGCTCAACGCCGCCGTCGAGGCGGCGCGGGCCGGCGAGCAGGGCCGCGGCTTCGCGGTCGTGGCCGCCGAGGTGCGCTCGCTCGCCCAGCGCACGACCGCCGCAGCGCGCGAGGTCAAGCAGCTGATCGAGGACTCGGCCTCGAGGGTCGAGGCTGGCAGCCGGTTCACCGACACCGCGCGCACGACCATGGACGACGCCTTGCGCACGGTGCAGCAGGTCGGCAGCCTGATCGGCGAGATCAGCCACGGTGCGCGCGAACAGCTGACGGGCATCTCGCAGATCAACGAGGCGGTCACGCAGCTGGACACGATCACGCAGCAGAACGCCGCGCTGGTCGAGCAGATGGCGGCCTCCGCGGTCTCGCTGGCACAGCAATCGGGCACGCTGGCCGAGACGGTCAAGGTGTTCCGCATCGACGGCAGCGCAACGGCGGCCCCCGACGCGGTGGCGCTGCGGCGCTCGATGAGGCAGACCCTGCACGCGGCCTGAGGCACAGAGCCTCCGCGCGAGGCCTGCCGTCGGCACTACACTGCCGTCGACGAGAGCCCGCCCACCGCGCGGGCTCGCGGCTTTCGGGAGCCGAGATGAATGCCGTGAACTTCGCGCTGGCCGGCAAGGTGACCGTAGTCACCGGCGCCGCACAAGGGATCGGCGCGGCCTGCGCCGAGCGTTTTGCGCGCGAGGGCGCACCGGTCGCACTGTGGGACGTGGACGACGCCCGCGGCGCCGCGCTGGCGCAGCGCCTCGAGGCCGAAGGCTGGCGTGCGCTCTACCTGCACTGCGACGTGTCGCGCTCGGAGCAGGTGCACCGCGCGCTGGCCGCCACGCTGGCCGCCTTCGGCCGCATCGACGTGCTGGTCAACAACGCCGGCATCTTCAGGGCCGCGGAGTTCCTCGACGTCACCGAGGCCGACTGGGACGCGGTGATCGGCGTGAACCTGAAGGGTGCCTTCCTGGTCGGACAGGCCTGCGCCCGCGTGATGGCGGCGCAGGGCAGCGGCGCGGTCGTCAACATGAGTTCGGTCAACGGCCTGATGGCCATCCCGACGATCGCCAGCTACAACGCCAGCAAGGGCGGCATCAACCAGCTCACGCGCGCCATGGCACTGGCGCTGGCCGACAAGGGGGTGCGCGTCAATGCCGTCGCCCCGGGCACGATCGCAACCGAGCTGGCCGCGCAGGCGGTGCTGACCAGCGACGACGCCCGGCAGCGCATCCTCGGCCGCACGCCGCTGCGGCGGCTGGGCGAGCCGGCCGAGATCGCCGACGTGGTGGCCTTCCTGGCCAGCGGCGCGGCGAGCTACCTCACCGGCCAGATCGTCTACGCCGACGGCGGGCGCCTGGCACTGAACTACTCGGTCCCTGCCTGAGCGGCCCGGCCGACACGCAAACCTTCCCGACCTCCCCTCACGCCGGCAGGACAGTGCTCGCCGCTCGCGTCTCGCGGATCGGCAGGTGCACCAGCGCCGCACCGAAAGCCAGCAGGATGTCGACGATCCAGATCGCGTCGTAGTTGCCGGTCCATTCGAAGGCCTTGCCGCCGAAGTAGGCGCCGAGAAAGCCGCCGAGCTGGTGCGCCAGCATCACGATGCCGAACAGCGTGGCCATGTGGGCCGGACCGAAGAACTTGGCCACCAGCCCGGCCGTCGGCGGCACCGTGGACAGGAAGCTCAGGCCGATCGCCGCCGAGAAAGCCAGCATCACGGCCTCGGTCTTGGGTGCCAGCAGGAAGGCCAGCACCACGAGGCCGCGTGCGGCATAGACCAGCGACAGCAGCGACTTCATGCGCCAGCGCCCGCCCCGGTGGCCGAGCGCCCAGCCCATCGCGAAGCTGCCGACGATGTTGAACAGACCCACCATCGCGAGCGACCAGGCGCCGATGGCCGGCGGCAGCTGGCAGGCCGCCACCACGCCCGGCAGGTGGGTGGCGATGAAGGCGACGTGGAAGCCGCAGACGAAGAAGCCGGCACAGAGGAAGCGGTAGCTCGGATCGGCCAGCGCGCGCCGCACCGCCGCGCGCGTGCCCTCGGGCCGGGCGGTGCCGGCCATAGCGAGCTGCTTCGAGTTGCCGCGCAGCACCCAGGCGGCCGGCAGGGCGAGCAGCACCAGGAAGGCCATGCTCTGCATCGCCGCCGCCCAGCCGGCGGCGGCCGTGAGGCCTTGCGCGATCGGTGCGAACACGAACTGCCCGAAGGAGCCGCCGGCATTGACCACGCCGGTGGCGATGCCGCGCTTGGCCGGCTCGATCAACCGCGTGGTCGCGGCCATCAGCACCGACGGCCCGGCCATGCCGGCACCGCCCGCCGCCAGCACGCCGATCGCGAAGATCAGCCCGGCGGTCGTGTGCATGTAAGGCGTGATCGCCGTGCCCAGCGCGACCAGCAGCACGCCGGCGAAGACCACGCGCCCGGCGCCGATGCGGTCGGCCACCATGCCGGCGAAGGGCTGCGTCAGCCCCCACCAGAGCTGGCCGAAGGCGAAGGCCAGGCTGATGCTGCCCAGGCCCAGGCCGGTGCTGGTGTTCAGCACGCTCAGAAACAAGCCCATCGACTGGCGCACGCCCATCGTCAGGGCGAAGGTGCCGGCCGCGGCCAGCAGCACCAGCCAGAGCAGCGGCGCGACGCGCGGTGCCGCGCTGGCCTTCGGGTCACTCATCGGATTCGTCATCGGTGCTGTCGAGCAAGTCCAGGCAATCGTCGATCAGCGAGTGCAGCGCCGCCACGCGCGCCGCGCTCAGCCGTTCGTTGAGCGCGAGCTGCGCCTGCTTCCACGCGCGCTGCGCTTCGGTGCGCTTGGCGCGCCCCGCTTCGGTGGCCTCGACGAGGCGGCTGCGCGCGTCCTCGCCCGGACCGAGCGTCAACCAGCCCTGGGCCACCAGCGGCTGCAGGTTGCGCGTCAGCGTCGACGCCTCGAGGCGCATCTGCCGGGCCAGGTCGCCGGGGCGGATCGGTCCCAGCTTCACCACGTGCGACAGCAGCGAGTACTGTGTGTTCTTGAGGCCCAGCGGGGCCACGTAGGCGTCGTAGTGGCGCGTCACGGCGCGGCTGAGCTGCCGCAGCTTCAGGTTGGTGCAGCCCCGAGGCGAGGTGGCGGCGATGGTCCGTGGGGCGGTCGTCATGTTTTAATTGTAGCTACAATTGTTGTATCTACACTTTCTTGAGGGGAACGATGAGCAAACCGACTCCCACCGAAGCCGCTGCCACCCTGGCGCGCTGGCAGGCCGACGAAGCCGCCGTGCGTTCGCGAGCCTGTCCCACGGGGGTCAGCCGGCTCGAGCAGGTCGCGCACCTGAGCGGGCTGCAGATCTTCGAAGCCATGTTCGCCGGCGAACTGCCCTTCCCGCCGATCAGCGACACGCTGGATTTCCTGCCGGTGCACATCGAGCACGGCCATGCGGTGTTCCAGGGCCGGCCGCTGTTTCGACACTACAACCCGCTCGGCTCGGTGCACGGCGGCTGGTTCGCAACGCTGCTCGATTCGGCCGTGGCGTGTGCGGTGCACTCGGCCCTGCCCGCCGGCAAGACCTACACGACCGTGGAGCTGAAGATCAACCTGGTGCGCGCCTTGAGCGAGAAGGTGCCGCTGGTGCGCGCCGAAGGCCGCTTGATTCACCTCGGGCGCAGCATGGGCACCGCCGACGGCCGCCTGATCGGCCCCGACGGCACGCTGTACGCTCACGCCTCGACCACCTGCTTCATCCTCGACCTTCCAGAACCGCGATGAGACTCCTGCACACCATGCTGCGCGTCGGCGACCTGCAACGCTCGGTCGATTTCTACACCCAGGTGCTGGGCATGCGCCTGCTGCGCAGCACCGAGCGACCGGCGCAGAAGTACAGCCTGGCCTTCCTCGGCTACGGCACGAACCCCGAGCATGCCGAGATCGAGCTGACCTACAACCACGGCGTCGACCACTACGAACTCGGCAGCGCCTACGGCCACATCGCGATCGGCGTGCCCGACGTGGCGGCCACCTGCGCCGCCGTGCGCGAGAAGGCGCAGGCCCTGGGCGGTGCGATCACCCGCGAGCCGGGGCCCGTGCAAGGCGGCGACACCGTGATCGCCTTCATCGCCGATCCCGACGGTTACAAGATCGAACTGATCGAACGCCCTTAATGGGCGTGGTCTGCGTGGCTTTTCCCGCGATGCGCGGCCCCTGCAGAGCTTGACAGGGGCAGGCCTCAGGCGGCAATCTTGTTGCCGTGCAGCAAGCCTTGGATTACGACCCCGAGCCCGCCCCCTGCGCCGAGGAAAACGGTGCGGTGTCCGTCGCGCCGCTGCGCGACCCGCAAGTGCTGTTCGAGCGCACGCTGGGGGCGCGCAACCCCAAGCACGACGTCTGGGTCTTCGGCTACGCCTCGCTGATCTGGCGCCCCGAGTTCGAGGCGGCGGAACAGCGGCTCGCGCGCGTGCACGGTCAGCACCGCGCGTTCCGGATGCGCTCGCGCATCAACCGCGGCACGCCGGATCGTCCGGGTCTCGTCTGCGCGCTGGTGCCCGGCGGGTCCTGCTCCGGCATGGTCTACCGCCTGGAGCCTTCGCGTGCCGACACCGAGTTGCTCCGCCTGTGGGAGCGCGAGATGTTCACCGGCGTGTACGACCCGAAGTGGCTGCAATGCCACACCGCGCAAGGCCAGGTGACGGCACTCGCCTTCACGCTCAGCAAACAGAGCCCCAACTACACCGGCGAGTTGGACGACGACACGCTGATCGGCATCCTGCGCCACGCCAGAGGCCGCTTCGGCAGCACGCTCGACTACCTGATCGAGACTGCCACCTGCCTGCGCCGCTGCGGCATCCGGGATCAGGCGATCGAGCGCCAGGTGGCGTTGGCGCAGCGCGCCGGGCTGACGGCCTAGGCTGCGCCGCGCCGCAGCGGAATGCGGCCGCTGCGAGTCGCGTGCCGGTCAGCCCACGGCCGCTGCACCGGCCGGCGCCGGATACAAGGCGCGCATCCGCTGCAGATCCTGCTCGGTGTCCACGTCCAGCAAGACCCCACCATCGGGCACCTCGACCCCATGCGCCGGGTAGCGCGCCACGAGCCGACGGGCGCCTTCGTCACCGCTGAGCCGGGCCAGTTCGGAATACAGCTCCGCTCCGAATGCCACCGGGTGCCCGCGCCGGCCGCGGTGCTGGGCGTACACGACGGGATGGTGCGGCATCGCGGCAGCGACGGCCCGCAGCGTGGCCGGCTGCACCAGCGGCATGTCGCCAGGCAGGACCAGCCAGCCGCTGGCATTCGAGCGGGCCGTCACGCCCGCTGCGATGGAGTAGCCCATGCCGAGCAAACCGCCGCTGTCCTCGCCACCGGCCGCCGGCAGAACGACCACGTCGCGCGCAGCGATGGTGGCGGTGACCTGCGCGTACAGCGTTTCGGTGGTCACCACGAGCACCGGCAGCCTGCTCTGGATGGCATTCGACAGCGTGGTGTCAAGCACGGTCGAACGGCCGAACGCCTGCTCGAGCTTGTGCCCGCGCTCGCCCCGGCCGCCGGCGAACCGCACCCCGCTGCCCGCCGCCAACACCACCACCATCGGACCCTGTCGCACCGAACGCTCTCCCGGATTCGTCTTGCCGTCACCGGTTGTGTACCCACCGGCAAATCACAGGGCGATCAGACCGCGAGCCGGGGCAAACCGGAAGTGGGAGCTCTACCTAAGGCCTAGCCCGCGGCTGGGCACCCCGATTGCTCCACCACGCACCCGAGGGCGCTCCACCCCGCGCGAAGTGCCCGGCATGACCGTCTCGACGCCGGCCGGGCCCAGGGGCACCCCCGGGCATGGGCCGGCGCTGGCCGGCCCGGGCAGCCTCCATCAGGCGACGGAGTCGAACGGCAGCTTGCGCAGCCGTTTGCCGGTCAGTGCGGCGACGGCGTTGGCCACGGCCGGCGCGATCGGCGGCACCCCGGGCTCGCCCAGGCCGGTGGGCGGGTCGTTGCTCGGCACGAAATGCACCGCGACCGGCGGCGCGTCGGTGATGCGCGGCGGCGGGAAGTCGCTGAACTGGCTTTGCTCCACCACGCCGTCCTTCAGCGTGATCGCGAAGCCGGGCTGGATCATGCCCAGCCCGAACACGGCAGCGCCCTGGATCTGCGCCTCGGCCGCGGTCGGGTTGACCACCTGGTTGGCGTGCACGCCGGCCGTGACCGCATGCACCTTGGGCCGGCCTTCGACGATCGACACGTCGACCACGTAGGCCACCACCGAGCCGAAGGACTCGTGCACCGCCACGCCCCAGGCGTGGCCTGCCGGCAGCGGCTTGCCGTAGCCGGATCGGTCGACCGCGAGCTGCAGCGCCGCCACGTGGCGGGCGTGCTTCTTCGGGTCGAGCTTCGCGAGCCGCCACGCCACCGGGTCCTGGCCGGCCGCGCGGGCCACTTCGTCGACCAGGGTCTCCATCACGTAGCCGGTGTGGGTGTGGCCGACCGAGCGCCACCACAGCACCGGCACCGCGACGTCGGGATGGCTGACGCGCAGGCGCATCGGCAGCGCGTAGTCGTTCTCGACCACGCCCTCGGTCATGGTGCCGTCGATGCCATCCTTGACCAGAAAGGCTTCGAACGGCGAGCCCTTGAGCAGCGACTGGCCGACGATCACGTGGTCCCAGCCCTGCACCTGCCCCCGGTCATCGAGCGCGATCTCGACATGGTGCAGGTGCGCCGGGCGGTAGTAACCGCCCTTGATGTCGTCTTCGCGGCTCCACATCACCTTCAGCGGCGTCTTCCCCCAGGCCTTGGCGATCCCCGCTGCTTCCCGCAGGTAGTCCGAGGTCGGCACCGCGCGGCGGCCGAAGCCGCCGCCCGCGGGCAGCGTGTTGAGCGTGACCTGCTCGGGCTTCAGGCCCAGGGTCTGGGCGATCGCCATCTGGTCGATGGTCTGGAACTGCGTGCCGGCCCAGACCGTCGCGCGGTCGGCCTTCAGGTCGAAGGTCGCGTTGAGCGGCTCCATCGGCGCGTGCGCCAGGTAAGGGAACTCGTACTCGGCAACGATCTTCTTCGGCGCGGCCTTGCGGGCCGCCTCGAGTGCCGACGCGTCCCCCCCGAGCGCGGTGTATTTGGGGGCCTTGGCCTCCTCGCGGTACTGAGCGAGCAGCTTGTCGCTGCTGACGGTGCCGCCGACGCCGGCCTTCCACTGCACCTGCAGGGCCTCGCGGCCCTGCTTGGCCGGCCAGTAGCCGTCGGCGATCACGGCCAGGCCGCTGCCGCCGCGGTCGGTCGGCACCTGGAGCACGTCGACCACGCCCTTGATCGCCTTGGCCTTGCTCGCATCGAAGCTCTCCACCTGGCCGCCGAAGGTCGGCGCGCGCAGCAGCAGCGCGACCTTCATGCCGGGCAGGCGCTGGTCGATGCCGTAGTTCTTCTTGCCCGAGGCGCTGGCCACGGCATCGATGCGGCCCTTGCCATGGCCGATGATCTTGTAGTCGGCCGGCGCCTTCAGGACCACCTTCGCCGGCACCGGCTGCCGGGCCGCCGCGGCGGCCAGCGAAGCGTAGCTCGCGCTCTTGTTGCCGCAGCGGACCATGCCGGCGCCGGTTTTGCATTGTTCGACCGGCAGCTTCCACTGCCCGGCCGCCGCGGCGACCAGCATCATCCGCGTCGCCGCACCGATCTCGCGGTACTGCTGCCAGGAATTCGGCACGGCGCTGGAGCCGCCCGTCATCTGGATGCCGAACAGCGGGTCCTTGTAGGCCTCGCCGGCCGGTGCGAGGCTGGCGCGCACCTGCTTCCAGTCGACGTCGAGTTCCTCGGCCACCAGCATCGGCAGCGCGGTCAGTGCGCCCTGGCCGAAGTCGAGCCGGTTGACGCGGATCTCGACGGTGTTGTCGGGCAGGATCTTGATGAAGGGGCCGGGGTCGACCGGCTTCTTCGGCGCTGCGGCTGCACCCTCCTCGGCGGCCAGCGCGGCCGGCGCAGACCAGCTGACGGCGAGCCCGCCGCCGGCGAGCGCACTGAGCTTGAGGAAGCCGCGCCGGTCGAAGTCGCCGGTGGGTGCGCGGGTATCTGCGTGCGGGGCCTGCCCCGCGAGGCGTTTGGCGACGAGTGCGAAGTCCATGCTGCGGTCCTCAGGCCAGGGTCTTCGCGGCGTCATGGATGGCGGCGCGAATGCGTTGGTAGGTGCCGCAGCGGCAGATGTTGCCGGCCATCGCGGCGTCGATGTCGGCGTCGCTCGGCGCCTTGTTGGTCTTCAGCAGGCCGGTCGCGCTCATGATCTGGCCGCTCTGGCAGTAGCCGCACTGGGCCACGTCGTGCCGGATCCATGCCGTCTGCACGGCCTTGCCGACCTTGTCATTGCCGACGGCCTCGATCGTCGTGACCTTCTTGCCGGCGACCATGGCGACCGGCGTGATGCAGGAGCGCGTCGGCTGGCCGTCCACGTGCACGGTGCAGGCGCCACAGGCGGCGATGCCGCAGCCGAACTTGGTGCCGGTCATCGCCAGGTCGTCGCGCAGCGTCCATAGCAAGGGGGTGGTCGGGTCGACATCGACGCTGGTCGCCTTGCCGTTCAGTGTGAAACGTGTGCTCATGCTTGCTCCCGGCTCTGCAAGGAGCGGACTGTGCTCCGCCACACGGCACGCACCGCGAAGGGCCGCGGAATCCCGAGCGCAAGGGAGGGCCAAGTTCCGGATTCACCGGCCGCCTACACTTTTGTGCATGCGACAAGACATTGCCGACCTGCGCAAGAGCTACGAGCAAGGCGAGCTCGACGAGCAGCACTCGGCCGCCGACCCGCTGCGCCAGTTCGAGCAGTGGCTCGACCAGGCGCTGAAGGCCGAGCTGCCGGAGCCGAACGCGATGACGCTCGCCACCGTCGGCGCAGACGGCCGCCCGTCGACGCGCGTGGTGCTCATCAAGGGCTTCGATGCGCACGGCATCGTCTGGTACACCAACTACGAAAGCCGCAAGGGCCGCGAGCTGGCCGCGCACCCGTTCGCGGCGCTGCAGTTCCACTGGGTCGAACTCGAGCGCGTGGTGCGCATCGAGGGCCGGGTGGAAAAGGTCAGCGCCGAGGAGTCGGATGCCTATTTCCGTTCGCGTCCGCTGGATTCGCGGCTCGGCGCCTGGGCCTCGCCGCAGAGCCAGGTGATCGCGTCGCGCGCGGTGCTGGTGGCCAATGCGGCCCGCTACGGCGCCCAGTTCCTGTTGAACCCGCCGCGCCCGCCGCACTGGGGCGGCTTTCGGCTGCTGCCCGACCGCTGGGAGTTCTGGCAGGGCCGCAAGAGCCGCCTGCACGACCGGCTGCGCTACGCGCAGCAGCCCGCCGGGGGCTGGCTGCGCGAGCGCCTGGCGCCGTAGCGCCGGGCCCGGTCAGAACGCGACGCGCACGCCGGCGCTGAGGCTGCGCCCCGGCAAGGGCGCCAGGTCGCGCACCGTCGCGACCGAGCCGGCGTTGTAGGCCAGCCGGTCGGTCAGGTTGTCGAGCTTCACGAAGAACAGCGCGTCGTTGCCGCCGAAGACCAGCCGCTTGCTGAGCGCCAGGTTGACCAGCGTGTAGCCGGCCGTGACATCGTCGTCGGAGGGCACGCGGTCCTGCCTCTGCGCGCGCACCACCTCGCCGCGCAGCGTCCAGCCCTCCTGTGCGTAGACCGCACCGAGCTTGATGCGCAGCGGGGCGATGCGCGGCAGCGGCTCGCCGGTGGTGCGGTTGGTCGCGCGCACGGTGTCGAGCTGCGCGTCCAGGTCGACCGTCCGCGCCCCCTCCAGCACGCGCCAGGCCCCCTCGAACTCGAAGCCGCTGAGCCGCGCCTTGACATCCTGGAAGGCATAGACCGGAAAGGCCTCGCCCGCGTCGTTCACGAAGTCCGGCTCCGCCGTGCGCAGCAGCGCGATGTAGTTCGAGAAGCTGCTGACGAAGGCCCCCGCCCGCAGCCGGTCGTGCCCGGACTTCCATTCCAGCGCCACGTCGAGGTTGCTGCCCTTTTCCTTGCCCAGCGCCGCATCGCCGCGCTCGAAGGCGGCCGTGGCGATGTGCACGCCGTTGGCGAACAGCTCGTAGTTCGTCGGCGCCCGCTCGGTGTAGGCGAGGTTGCCGTCGAGCTGCCAGCCGCTGCCCAGCGCCGCGGCAAGGTCCCACACCCCGCCCAGCGCTGCGCTGCCGGCCGTGAAGCGGCGGCTTTGCGCGTCGCCGAACTTCGGGTCGGCGGCGCCGGCATCGCCCGCCGAGTCGATGCGATGGCGCTCAACCCGTGCGCCGAAGGTGAACCGCGATGCACCCTGCAGCTTCAGCTCTTCATGGGCGAACAGGGCCAGCTGCTCGCTCGTCGTGCTCGGCACGAAGGCCTCTTCGCCCAGCGCCTCGAACTTCGCGTGTTCGGCCTGCAGGCCGAACACGCCCCTCAGGTCGCCCAGCGGCGCGTGCTCGAACTCCAGGCGGCCGTCGCTGCCCTTGTTCTTGAAGGTCGTGCCGACCTCGCCGCTACCTTCGACTTCCCGATGCTGGTAGTCGGTGGCCTGCAAGCGCGCGCGCACGCTGCGGATCGGGCCGCCGAGGTCGCGCCACTCGCCGGCCAGCGCCAGCTTGTCGCGCTTCATGCGGATCAGCACGTCGTCTTCGGCCACGATGCCGTAGTCGTTGCGGTAGGTGTCGAGCGAGGCGCCCAGGTAGCCGTGGTCCCACACCAGGGCCGCGCCGAGGGCGCCGCCCTTGGCGTCGCTGGCCGAGTTGACGATGCGGTCGCGGCGCTCGGTCGTGCCGCCCTCGACCGGCCGCTCGAAGTCGGGCACGCGCAGGTCGTCGGTCTTGCGGGCGAACACGTCGGCATGGATCACCAGGCCGTTGCCGCCTGCCTCGACCAGCGCACCGGCCGAACGCTCCTGCGCCGCGCCGCCGCCGCGCAATTCGATCGCGCCGCCGACGCCGTCGAGCGCGGCCTTCGGGATGCGGTTGTCGATCGCGTTGACCACGCCGCCGACGGCGCTGCCGCCGTACAGCAGGGCGGCCGGGCCGCGCAGGACTTCGAGCCGCTCGACCACCAGCGGATCGATCGGCACCGCATGGTCGAAGCTCAGCGCCGAGGCATCGAGCGTCGCCCCCGCGTTGTTGAGCACGCGGATGCGGTCGCCGTCCTGTCCGCGGATGACAGGCCGGTTGGCGTTGGGGCCGAAGTAGCTGGACGAGACGCCGGGCAGGCCGGACAGCGTCTCGCCCAGGCTGCTGCCGCGCTGGAGCACGAGGGCCGGGCCCGCCAGCACGCTGCTGGGCGTGGCGATGCCGTCGCTGTCCAGCGGGTTGCCGGTGACGATGACGGGCGCCAGCGTGGCCGGGGACGGGGGTGGGGTCTGCGCGAACGCGAGCAGCGGGGCACCGAGCAGCGGCAGGAAGGCGGCGTGGAGCGCCAGCGAAAGGGGAGTGAGTGACGAGCGCATGCGACTGACCCGCGAAGCGGGTTCCATTCATGAAAGAGATGGGGCGACGTCCGGGAGCGAGCCGCACGGGGCCCGGCCCGAAGCGCCGACAGCGCAGGGGGGCGCCGCGGCCCAGGCCGCAACGGCACCCCTGCGAACACGATCAGGCGATCGTCAGCGGCGGCGCGCGGGCGCGGTAGGCGAGCCGGGCCGTGCCACGCGGCACCGCCGGCGGGAGCACGGCAACGCTGCGCGGGGGCAGCACGGGCGCGGCATCGATGCCGCCGCCGACGGCGAAATCGCCCAGGGCCAGTTGGTCGTAGAGCTGGCAGGACGGCGTGCCGCGGTCGTGGCCGAACAGCGCTTCGAGCCCGTGCTGCGGCGATCCGGGCGCCCCGCCCTGCGCCGCGGCCACGCGGTGAACGAACGCCGCGCCTCCCGGCTGCGGCCCGTGCAGGCTGCGGTGCGCCAGGCCCAGCGCCTGCGCCCACAGCAGCGCGACGCACAGCACCGCGCCGAGCCAGGGGCCCGGAACGGTGAGCGCACGCAATTGCCGCAGTTTCATGAAGGCAGGGGAGAGGACATGGCGCCGCGCAGTATCCGCCATGCGCCGGCGCTCAACCCCGGCGGCGCGCGGCGAAGGTCTTGCGGAACTTCTCGACCTTGGGCGCGACGACGAAGGCGCAATAGCCCTGCCCCGGATGCTGCGCGAAGTAGTTCTGGTGGTAGGCCTCGGCCGGCCAGTAGTTGGCCTCCGGCGTCACCTCGGTGACGACCGTGCCGCGCACCCCGCCGCTGGCCTGCAGCTCGGCGATCACCTCATGCGCGATGCGCGCCTGCTCGTCGCCGTGGGTGTAGATGCCCGAGCGGTATTGCGTGCCCACGTCGTTGCCCTGGCGGTTGGGCGTGGTCGGGTCGTGCACCACGAAGAAGATCTCCAGCAGCTCCCGAAAGCCGATGCGCTGCGGGTCGAACTGCACGCGCACGACCTCGGCATGGCCGGTCTCGCCGCTGCACACCTGCTCGTAGCTGGGGTCGTTCACATGGCCGTTGCTGTAGCCGGACTCGACCGCGACGACGCCGTCGACGTCCAGGAACACGGCCTCGGTGCACCAGAAGCAGCCGCCGCCGAGGGTGGCGGTTTCAAGGGTCGTCGGGGTGTTCATCGGTCGCTTTCCTTGCACGTCGGAGCGCGCCGCAGTGCAGCGCAGGGAATGGATGCGGTGGCGTGACGTGACAAAACCCCGCACCCGGCTGCCATGACAGGCGAATTCGATCATGCCGCAGGGCAGCGCACGAGCGCCTGTCCACAATGCGTCGATCCGACCCGCAGGAACTTACATGACCGGCCTCGAACCCTACAAGCCCCTGCTCACCGCGCTGGTGCTGCCGCCCGTGCCCTGGCTGCTGCTGATGCTGATCGGCGGGCGCCTGGCCGCGTGGCGGCAGCGCCTGGGCATGGCCCTGCTGCTGCTCGGCGCCGCGCTGACCTGGCTGAGCGCCTGCCAAGGCACCGGCCACTGGCTGCAGGCTACGCTGCTGCTGCCGCCCCTGCCGCTGAGCGAGGCCGACATCGCCGGCCTGAAGCCCCCCAAGCCCGAACCGGCACCGACGACGGCGATCCTGGTGCTGGGCGCCGGGCGCATACCGCGCACGCCGGAGTCGGGCGCGGCCGACCTGCAGCCGGCCTCGCTGGAGCGCCTGCGCTACGCGGTGCGGCTGTCGCGCCAGACCGGGCTGCCGCTGGCCTTCAGCGGCGGCGTCGGCTGGGCCCAGCGCGACGACGGCGGCCTGTCGGAAGCCGAGATCGCACAGCGCATCGCCGAGCGCGACTTCCTGCGCCCGATCAAGTGGGTGGAAACCGCGTCGCGCGACACCCGCGAGAACGCCATCCTGAGCGTCAAGCAGCTGCACGCGGCCGGCATCCGCCACATCGTGCTGGTGACCCATGCCTGGCACATGCCCCGCGCGCTGCGCGCCTTCAGGCAGGCCAGCGGCGACACCCTGCAGATCACCGCGGCGCCGATGGGCTACTTCATGGCGGCCGACCGCGGCGTCCTCGAATGGCTGCCCAGCAATGCAGGCTTCGAACAGGTGCGCACCGTGTCGCGTGAGCTGCTGGCGCGCGCCGTCGGCTACTGAGCACCCCCAGGGCCGGTCTGCGCCCAGCCCGCCCCCCGCGGGGGTCAAGGAAACTTGGGGCGGCCCGGCGTTTCCTTGAGAGCCGACGGACGCACGGCCGATCGCTCGGCACCCTCACCCATTCCAGTTCGCGGCGATCACCGGCGCGAGCGCGGTCTGGTAGTTCGGCGGCAGCGTGGTCTGACCGGCCGCCGGTGGCGTGAAGCCCGCCATCGCGCTGACCAGGTTCTGCACCTGCGAGTCCAGCAGCGTCTTGCCGTCCGAGGTCTTGAACTGCTCCACGTGGTACTGGCTGCCGAGGTACCAGTTGGTGAGCGTGGCCTTGTCGGACGTGCCGATGATGCTGATCTCGAGGTTGTTGGACACCTGGCGCAACCAGATCTGCTCGGTCGACACGCCGCTCAGGAACTGCAGCACGTCGGTGTTGCCGGCGGTCGTGTCGTTCTCCTGCACGGTGTCGGCACCGTAGCCGCGGCCGAGCACGTAGCTGTCGTTGCCGGTGCCGCCCGCCAGGGTGTCCGTGCCCGCTCCGCCGTCCAGCGTGTCGTTGCCGGCGTTGCCGGTGAGCGTGTTGTTGGCGCTGTTGCCGGTCAGCACGTTGCCCAGCGTGTTGCCGGTGCCGTTGATGACACCGGTTCCCGTCAGGGCGAGGTTCTCGAAATCGTTGCCGAGCGTCCAGGTGATGGACGACTGAACGGTGTCGGTCCCCGCACCGGCGGCCTCGGTCACGGTGTCGCCGGTGCCGACGACGTAGGTGTCGTTGCCGGCGCCGCCGGTCAAGACGTTGGCCGCGCTATTGCCCGTCAGCACGTTGTCCAGCGCATTGCCGGTTCCGTTGATCGCGCTGCTGCCTGTCAATGTAAGGTTCTCCAGGTTGTTGCCCAGCGTCCAGGCGATCGACGAGGACACGGTGTCGGTGCCCGCGCTGGCGGCTTCGGTCACGGTGTCGCCGGTGCCGACGACGTAGGTGTCGTTGCCAGTCCCCCCGCTCAGCACGTTGGCGGCGCTGTTGCCGGTGAGGGCGTTGTCCGAGGCATTGCCGGTGCCGTTGATCGCCGTGGAGCCGGTGAGCGTGAGATTCTCGACGTTGGCGCTGAGCGTGTACGTCACGCTGCTGCTGACCCCGTCGGTCCCTCCGGCAGCGAGTTCGGTGACCACGTCGGCGGTGTTGTCCACCACATAACTGTCGTTGCCGGCGCCGCCGACCAGGGTGTCGGCACCGCTGCCACCATCGAGCGTGTTGGCAGCGGTGTTGCCGGTGAGAACGTTAGCCAGTGTGTTGCCCGTGCCGTTGATCGCGCTGGTTCCCGTCAAGGTGAGGTTCTCGAGGTTGTTCCCGAGTGCCCAGGTGATGGACGACTGCACCGTGTCGGTTCCTGCGCTGGCGGCTTCGGTCACGGTGTCGCCCGTCCCGACAACGTAGGTGTCGTTGCCGGCACCTCCGGTCAGCACATTGGCCGCGCTGTTACCCGTCAGCACGTTGTCGAGCGCATTGCCGGTCCCGTTGACCGCCGACGTGCCCGTGAGCGTCAGGTTTTCGAGATTGCTGCCCAAGGTCCAGGCAATCGACGAGGACACCGTATCGGTCCCCGCGCTGGCGGCTTCGGTCACGGTGTCGCCGGTGCCGACGACGTAAGTGTCGTTGCCGGCACCTCCGGTCAGCACGTTGGCCGCGCTGTTGCCAGTCAGCACGTTGTCGAGCGCGTTGCCGGTTCCGTTGATCGCCGATGTGCCGGTGAGGGTCAGGTTTTCGAGGTTGGCGCCCAGGCTCCAGGTGATCGACGAGGAAACAGTATCGGTCCCCGCGCCTGCGGCTTCGGTCACGGTGTCTCCGGTGCCGACGACGTAGGTGTCGTTGCCGGCGCCGCCGGTGAGCACGTTGGCGGCGCTGTTGCCCGTCAGCACGTTGTTGGAGGTGTTCCCCGTGGCGTTGATGACGGAGCTACCGGTGAGCGTGAGGTTCTCAACGTTCGCCGCGAGGGTGTAGCCAACGCTGCTGTTAACGCCGTCGGTACCTTCACTGGTCAGTTCGGTTATTACGTCGCCACTGTGGTCCACCCAGTACGTGTCGTTGCCGGCCCCACCGATCAAGGCATCGGCACCGCTGCCACCGTCCAGCATGTTGGCAGCGCTGTTGCCGGTGAGGACGTTAGCGAGGGCGTTGCCGGTCCCGTTGACGGCCGCCGTGCCAGTAAGCGTGAGGTTCTCGACTTCTGCGCCCAGCGCCCACGTAACCGTCGACTGCACGGTGTCGGTGCCTTGATTGGCGGATTCGTAAACGCTGTCGAGAAGACTGTCGACCACGAACACGTCGTTGCCCTCGCCACCGAACAGGCTGTCGTCGCCGGTCCCGCCACTCAGAGCATCGTTGCCGTTGAGGCCGTATAAAGTGTCGTTGCCAACACCTCCATCAAGGGCGTCGCTGCCGTCGAAGCCGAAGATCGTGTCGGCGGCTGCCGTACCACGCACGGCCTCCAGGCGCATGCGCGCAAGGTCCCACTCGCTGCCGTCGGCGAAGCGGATGGTCTCGGTCGCGTAGTCGGGGTTGAGCGCACCGGTGGTGCCGTTGAACATGCTGCCGACCGTCAGCGTCTCGCCGGTGTTCAGACCCACCACCAGCGACGAGCCGTTGTTGCGCAGCGTGACGTCGGTCTCGGCGATGCCGGCGCCGAGTTCGATGCGATCGGCCGAGCCGCCGTAGTCGAGGACGTTGTCGACACCGTCGCCGCGGCCGAAGCGGTAGGTGTCGTTGGAGGTGGAGTTCCAGTCGTAGAGGTTGTCGTTGCCGGTCCCGCCGGTGTAGGTGTCGTTGCCTTCGCCGCCGCTCAGGGCGTCGTCGCCTTCGCCACCGTCAAGGGCGTCGTCACCGGCCCCGCCGTCGAGATAGTCGTTGCCCACGCCACCTAGCAGCGTGTCGTTGCCACTGAGGCCGTACAAAGTGTCGTTGCCAACACCTCCATCAAGGGCGTCGTTGCCGTCGAAGCCGAAGATCGTGTCGGCGGCTGCCGTACCACGCACGGCCTCCAGGCGCATGCGCGCAAGGTCCCACTCGCTGCCGTCGGCGAAGCGGATGGTCTCGGTCGCGTAGTCGGGGTTGAGCGCACCGGTGGTGCCGTTGAACATGCTGCCGACCGTCAGCGTCTCGCCGGTGTTCAGACCCACCACCAGCGACGAGCCGTTGTTGCGCAGCGTGACGTCGGTCTCGGCGATGCCGGCGCCGAGTTCGATGCGATCGGCCGAGCCGCCGTAGTCGAGGACGTTGTCGACACCGTCGCCGCGGCCGAAGCGGTAGGTGTCGTTGGAGGTGGAGTTCCAGTCGTAGAGGTTGTCGTTGCCGGTCCCGCCGGTGTAGGTGTCGTTGCCTTCGCCGCCGCTCAGGGCGTCGTCGCCTTCGCCGCCGTCAAGGGTGTCGTCACCGGCTTCGCCATCGAGGTAGTCGTTGCCCGCACCACCGAGCAGCGTGTCGTTGCCACTGCGGCCGTACAAAGTGTCGTTGCCAACACCTCCGTCAAGGGTGTCGCTGCTGTCGAAGCCGAAGATCGTGTCGGCTGCTGCAGTGCCGCGCACGGCCTCCAGGCGCATGCGCGCAAGGTCCCACTCGCTGCCGTCGGCGAAGCGGATGGTCTCGGTCGCGTAGTCGGGGTTGAGCGCACCGGTGGTGCCGTTGAACATGCTGCCGACCGTCAGCGTCTCGCCGGTGTTCAGACCCACCACCAGCGACGAGCCGTTGTTGCGCAGCGTGACGTCGGTCTCGGCGATGCCGGCACCGAGTTCGATGCGGTCGCTGCCGCCGTAGTCGAGGACGTTGTCGACACCGTCGCCGCGGCCGAAGCGGTAGGTGTCGTTGGAGGTGGAGTTCCAGTCGTAGAGGTTGTCGTTGCCGGTCCCGCCGGTGTAGGTGTCGTTGCCTTCGCCGCCGCTCAGGGCGTCGTCGCCTTCGCCGCCGTCAAGGGTGTCGTCACCGGCTTCGCCATCGAGGTAGTCGTTGCCCGCACCACCGAGCAGCGTGTCGTTGCCACTGCGGCCGTACAAAGTGTCGTTGCCAACACCTCCGTCAAGGGTGTCGCTGCTGTCGAAGCCGAAGATCGTGTCGGCCGCGGCGGTGCCGCGCACGGCCTCCAGGCGGATGCGGTCCAGGTTCCACTCGCTGCCGTCGGCGAAGCGGATGGTCTCGACCGCATAGTCGGCGCTGAAGGCGCCGGTGGAGCCGTTGAACATGCTGCCGATCGTCAGAGTCTCGCCGGTGTTCAGGCCGAGCACCAGCGACGAGCCGTTGTTGCGCAGCGTGACGTCGGTCTCGGCGATGCCGGCACCGAGTTCGATGCGGTCGCTGCCGCCGTAGTCGAGGACGTTGTCGACACCGTCGCCGCGGCCGAAGCGGTAGGTGTCGTTGGAGGTGGAGTTCCAGTCGTAGAGGTTGTCGTTGCCGGTCCCGCCGGTGTAGGTGTCGTTGCCTTCGCCGCCGCTCAGGGCGTCGTCGCCTTCGCCGCCGTCAAGGGTGTCGTCACCGGCTTCGCCATCGAGGTAGTCGTTGCCCGCACCACCGAGCAGCGTGTCGTTGCCACTGCGGCCGTACAAAGTGTCGTTGCCAACACCTCCGTCAAGGGTGTCGCTGCTGTCGAAGCCGAAGATCGTGTCGGCCGCGGCGGTGCCGCGCACGGCCTCCAGGCGGATGCGGTCCAGGTTCCACTCGCTGCCGTCGGCGAAGCGGATGGTCTCGACCGCATAGTCGGCGCTGAAGGCGCCGGTGGAGCCGTTGAACATGCTGCCGATCGTCAGAGTCTCGCCGGTGTTCAGGCCGAGCACCAGCGACGAGCCGTTGTTGCGCAGCGTGACGTCGGTCTCGGCGATGCCGGCACCGAGTTCGATGCGGTCGCTGCCGCCGTAGTCGAGGACGTTGTCGACACCGTCGCCGCGGCCGAAGCGGTAGGTGTCGTTGGAGGTGGAGACCCAGTCGTAGATGGAGTCCACGCCGGCGCCACCGGTGTAGGTGTCGCTGCCTTCGCCGCCGCTCAGGGCGTCGTCGCCTTCGCCGCCGTCAAGGGTGTCGTCACCGGCCTCGCCATCGAGGTAGTCGTTGCCCGCACCGCCAAGCAGCGCGTCGTTGCCGGCACCGCCGTAGAGATAGTCGTTGCCGGTGTCGCCGCTGAGGGCATCGTTGCCGTCGAGACTGGACAGGGAGTCGTTGCCATCGCCACCGTCGATGGTGTCGGCGGTTTCGCTGCCGTAGACAGTGTCGGCGGCCCCGGAGGTGCGCAGGCTCTCGGAGCGCATGCGCGCAAGGTCCCACTCGCTGCCGTCGGCGAAGCGGATGGTCTCGACCGCAGAGTCGGTGTTGAAGGCGCCGGTGGAGCCGTTGAACATGTTGGAGACCGTCAGCGTCTCGCCGGTGTCCAGGCCGAGCACCAGCGACGAGCCGTTGTTGCGCAGCGTGACGTCGGCCTGGGCGATGCCGGCGCCGAGTTCGATGCGGTCGCTGCCGCCGTAGTCGAGGACGTTGTCGACACCGTCGCCGCGGCCGAAGCGGTAGGTGTCGTTGGAGGTGGAGACCCAGTCGTAGATGGAGTCCACGCCGGCGCCACCGGTGTAGGTGTCGCTGCCTTCGCCGCCGCTCAGGGCGTCGTCGCCTTCGCCGCCGTCAAGGGTGTCGTCACCGGCCTCGCCATCGAGGTAGTCGTTGCCCGCACCGCCAAGCAGCGCGTCGTTGCCGGCACCGCCGTAGAGATAGTCGTTGCCAGCGCCGCCATCGACGATGTCGTTCCCTCCCCCCGCGGAGAAGTTGTTGCCGTTCCCGTCGCCGAAGTAGATGTCCGTTCGCGCCGTGCCGGCCGTGACCGCACCGGTGAACACATCGATGGCGGTCAGCTCCGTTCTCAACGGCGCCCCCGCCGGCAGGGCGTCCACCCAGCCGCGCAGCGTCCCCTCGCCGTCGAAGCCCACCGCGCTCAGCGTTCCGCCCGAGTAGTGCAGCAGCTCCGCCAGATCGATGACAGCTTTCCCTTCGTTGCTCGCTTTCACCGACTCCAGCGTCGCCGTGAGCGCGGCCGTATCGAACTGCACGCCGTTCTCGTCGATCACCAGCTCGATGCTGTCGAGGTAAGGCCGCAGTCGCGTCTGGACAGCCAGCCCTTCATACACCGATCGACTCAACGCGTCATACGCCGCCAACATCGACGTCGCCTGCTGCGGCGCCATCGCGTAGGTGCGGATCGTCTGCCCGTTCTCGGTGCTGGTGGCCGCCGTCCAGCCGCTGTCATCGACGGTCATCCCGTTGAACACCTCCAAGACCGGGATCAATCGATTCAGTTGTGCCTGCAGCGCGGTGTCGCTGCTGCCGTTCACTGTGAAGCGCCGGGTTTCCTGGCCAACGGGCTCGAGGTCAAAGCGGTCAGCGACAGCTTCTGTAGAGGCCCAGTGGTGCAGCAGCTCATCGAGCGCGGCCTGTTGCGCCGCGCGGGTGCTGCCGGCCGCAAATGCTTGAACTGAGGTGACCAGCGCACTGGAAGCTGTGTTGCCCAGGCTCATCGCCTCGCGCAGGTCGCGCACCACGCCCGAGCCGCCCATCTCGGGCAGCCCCTGGGCCGCCTCGGTCAGCGAGACCGCGTCGGTGAACTCGCGGTAGAAGGGGTTGAGGGCCAGGTCGAGGTTGGAGGCCTCGGTGCTGACGGCCACACTGTCCACATCGGTGGTGCTGCCGTTGGTGTAGGTGACGGTGGAGTGGCCGGTGATGATGTTGCCGTTGCCCAGGTTGGTGGCGGCGCCGGTGGGCGTGAGGCCGATGCTGGTGATGTTCTTCTGCGCCAGGCTGAAGAGTTCGCTGCTCTGGCTGATGCCGTCCTGGTTCACGTCCTGCCACAGGCGCACCTGGCTGAAGGCGGCATCGCTGGCGTTGAACACGCCGTCGGCATCGCCGGCGGAGCCCGGCGTTCCATTGCCCGCGTCCAGGGTGCGCAGGGCCTCGAAGCCGTCGAGCGCGGTGCGCACGCTGCCGTTGGGGTTGGTGATCAGGGTGTCGACGCCGAACAGTTCGCGGCCACTGTCGATCGTGCCGTTGCCGTTGCGGTCGAGCACCAACCAGGCGTCGTCGCCCTTCACCCAGCCGGTGCCGGTCTTGATGCCGTCGGCGTTGTGGTCGAAGAGGATCGGGGTGGCGCCGATGCCGACCGTCTCCAGGCCGTCGCCGTCCAGGTCGATGGCGAGGGGGTCGCCTGGGGGGCGGGGTGGGGTGAGGCCAGTGCGGTAAGAAGTGTTGACCGCTGAATCGATGACATCCTGCAAGGCAGCCCATCCCCGGCTCAATGCATCGTTCAAGAAGTCGACGACCGTTTGAACATAGTCCTGAATGACCGGCAAGAGAATGTCTGCGACGGAGGCCGGCGTAAAGCGCGCAGACCAACTTGCCGCCATGTCGTTGTACGGCGGCTGCAGGAAGTCGCGCATGTGGTCGATCCACTGGTGCGTGGCACCAGCAACATACGCCTCCTTTGCCGGATCACCAGCTGCGTCAAGCAGCCGCTCCCAATACTGCTGAGCACCTTCGGGACCGAAGATTTGACCGGGGGTGTTGAGGGTCCAGGCGTCGGGGCCGAGGGTTCGCTCGTTGAAGATGGTGTCGTGGAGTCTCTGTGCTTCTCCGAAACGCATGTCGCGGGTAACACTGCCGTCGGGGTTGGCAATTTCCTCCAATGTGCGGAGATATCCCTCCGCCATATCGTGACGAATTCCATCGATGTCTGCATCGCTCAACGTCTTGCCTTGCTGGGTGGCCGTGGCGCGCATGAACTCGATGGCAGCAGAGCCTGACAGCGTGTTGCCAGTGGCCACGCCGTTGGCCAGCGTGGCGTAGCGGTCGCCGCGCTCTGAGAGATAGGTGTACATCGCACTGACTTGACCTTGGTCGAGCAAGGCTTGAGCCTGTGTGAGGTCGGCGGCGGTGAGATCGATAGGCATGAAATGGCTCCCTGGTTAGCGAATGGATGAGTTCTTGGGATCAACGCGCAGCGACAAGACGAATTCGCGGGCGCGGGCTTCGATCTGTCGCCATTGCGGCAGCAGGTTCTCGGTGTAGTCCACTGCCACGAAGGAGCCGAGTTCTGGCAACTCGAACTGATGCGTGCAGGTGTGGACCGATGTGAGGTCGCGCAGAATGCCGGCAGGGCATCGAATGGACGTCTCGACGATGGTGTTGAGGTCGCCTATCCAGTAAAGGGTGAAGTTGCCACCGCCGGGCCGATCAGCGTCGCGTCCCACAGTTTTTGCAACTTGTAGACCGAGTGCTTGATCCGGGCCATGGAGCTCATAACGAAGATCGGTGAGAACTTCCTTGCCGTCGGATTCGATCCGTTTGTAGGGTGAATCAACGACACGTTTTATATCGTTGTTGATGTTCCTCGCGAGCCGGTTGACGACAGGCACGGGTGCCTTTTGATAGGCCTTCAGGTCTCCGATCGCGGAAATGCTGATCCACTCGGTAGGCTTGAACGAGCGATAGGTCAACCAGCTGCTGTGATTGGAGGGCCTGTGCGGCTGCATCGAGGGCCAATGCACCACCACATCAAAACCGACCATGTCATCGGCATAGGTCTTCTTCTGGTAGTAGTCCGGCGAACTGGCGGGCTCCCAATCACTCTTGTCGGTGTAGGTGATGGGGTGGCCGAGGTAGTCCCCACGGACGGCGATCGGAATGCCGTTGAGACTGCCCTTGCGATAGACCTTGGCGGAGGGGTAGAGGTCATCTTGTTGAGCTACGGACTGCGACTGTGGCAACCGCTCTCGCAACAGCGAAGACACCAGCCACAGGCTGACGCCGATGCCGATGAGCGCGGCCAACAGAATCCACAGGCGCTTTTTGCTCTGGGCATTCATACCGCAATCCTCCATAGGGAATCATTGCTGGCCGCCCGCAGCCGTACCGAAGTAGCCGCATCGCCATCGAGCACAAAGCGCCTGTGCGGATCGTTCTCGTCGATCACCAGCTCGACTGAATCCAGATAAGGCTTCAGCCGCGTCTGCACGGCGAGGGCCGAATACACGCTGCTGCGCAGTCCGTCATATGCGGCCAGCATTGAAGTGGCCTGCTGCGATGCGATGGTGTAGGTGCGGATCGTCTGTCCGTTGACAGTGGAGGTGGTGGACGCCCAACCGCTTTCATCCACCGTGCGCCCGTTGAACACCTCCAGCACCGGGATCATGCGTGCCAGCTGCGCCTGCAGCGCGGCATCGCTGCTGCCATTGACGACGAAGCGGCGCGTCTCCTGGCCCACCGCTTCGATGTCGAAGCGGTCTGAAATGGCCTCGGTGGCTGCCCAGTCGTGCAGCAGTTCGTCGAGCGCGGCCTGTTGCGCCGCGCGGGTGCTGCCGGCCGCGAAGGCTTGAACGGAGGCGACGAGCGCAGCGGCTGCAGCGTTGCCCAGGCTCATCGCCTCACGCAGGTCGCGCACCACGCCCGAGCCGCCCATCTCGGGCAGTGCCTGGGCCGCCTCGGTCAGCGGGACCGCGTCGGTGAACTCACGGTAGAAGGGGTTGAGCGCCAGGTCGAGGTTGGAGGCCTCGGTGCTGACGGCCACGCTGTCGAGCTCGATCGTGCTGCCGTTGGTGTAGGTGACGGTGGAGTGGCCGGTGACGGTGTTGCCGTTGCCCAGGTTGGTGCTGCCGCCGGTGGGCGTGAGGCCGATGCTGGTGATGTTGCGCTGGGCCAGGCTGAAGAGTTCGCTGCCTTGGCTGATGCCGTCCTGGTTGAGGTCTTGCCACAGGCGCATCTGGGTGAAGGCGGCATCGCTGGCGTTGAACACGCCGTCGGCATTGCCGGCGGAGCCCGGCGTTCCATTGCCCACGTCCAGCGTGCGCAGGGCCTCGAAGCCATCGAGCGCGGCGCGCACGCTGCCGTTGGGGTTGGTGATCAGCGTGTCGACGCCGAACAGTTCGCGGCCCGAATCGATCAGGCCGTTGCCGTTGCGGTCGAGCACAAGCCAGGCGTCGTCGCCCTTCACCCAGCCGGTGCCGGTCTTGATGCCGTCGGCGTTGTGGTCGAAGAGGATCGGGGTGGCGCCGATGCCGACCGTCTCCAGGCCGTCGCCGTCCAGGTCGATGGCGAGGGGGTCGCCTGGGGGGCGGGGTGGGGTGAGGCCAGCGCGCCAAGCGTCGTGGACGCTTGATGAGGTTGTTCCGTGCGGAGGGCGGCAAATCGGCAGGACTGTCGCGCGACCTTCGGTATCAATCGAAATTTCTATGTCCCAGTCGCGAGGTACTGAGCCAGACCTTTTTGCTTGATCCCAAACACTTTGAACATAGTCTCTGTTCCAAGTTGGCCAGACCGCTCCGTTGTAGTTGGATGGGTTGAGTCCACCAGCCTCCAAAGCCTTCCATGTGAAGTCTATACAGCTATTCGTGATCCCGTTGTATCGTGTACTGAAGCCGGCCGCTGATGGGTCGCTCGCAAAATCGCGGATTGCGTTGTATTGACTGTCTGAAATTTCGATGATGCGTTCACTAAACGCGCCGGAATAAACTGCATCGTCAGTTGTGTAGACCTGTCCTGGTGCAAACGGGTTTCCATGATGTTGCTCGTCTGGCGCGAAGCCGTAGCTCTGAGAAGTAGGACCATTGCTGAGCGTAAACCACATGTGGCCGACGGACGATTGGCCTCCAGTTGTGAGCGGAGTGCCTGCATTTGCAATTTTAATTGTGATGTACGGCATTTGAGTTCCCTTCAATTGCGATGGAATAATTTATCGACTGCCGCGCCAATGGCGTACAAAAGCACGACGCTCGCAAGAGCCATCAAGAAATACGTTGTTTGCCATGGAAGGCCATCTAAGCTCTCGATAAGCCCTGCGGCATCAAGTAAAGCCAGTTGTATTGCAATCGGAAGCTGAATTATTACAAAACTGCCTTTGGTGTCATTTGAGTTTGCGAGGCCTGTGATCAAGGCGATGGCAGTAGCCGCTACGTAAAGGCTCGGGAGTACAATTTTCATTTTGATATTCATGGTCGACCTCAAACGGAGCCCAACGTTCGCATACCAGCATGCGGTTGCCCATAAAATATTGGTGCTCTTATCCTCGCACCGATGAACACCTGCATCGCCGAGACCAGCTCGGCCGATTGCGCATTGCCCAGGCTCATGGCCCCGCGCAGGTCGCGCACCACGCCCGAGCCGCCCATCTCGGGCAAAGCCAGCGCAGCAGAGGTCAACGGAATGTGAAGTGCGAGAAACAAGAACCCCAGAAGACTTTTCGACATAAATGCTCCGTTCTACTTTCCGAGAAATCTCAATTCAATTGGCGAAAAGCCAGTCGTTGAAAACACTACCTCTCCTTCAAGCTCTCGTTGGCAGCCCGCTGCACCGGGCTGAGCAAGTACTCGATGACCCGCCTCCTGCCCGTCTTGATCTCCGCCGTGAGGTTCATCCCCGGGCTGAGCGCGATGCGCTTGCCGTCGATGTCGATGCCGGCCTGGTTCAAGGTCAGCGTCGCCGGGAAGATGGCGCCCTTCTTCTCGTCGCTCACCGCATCGGCCGTCACGCTCTTCACCGTGGCCGCCACCGTGCCGTAGCGGGTGAACGGAAAGGTCTCGAGCTTGATGGCCGCCGCCTGCCCGGCATTCACAAACCCGATGTCCTTGTTGTCGATCACCACCTCGGCTGTGACCTCCGCGTCCCGGGGCACGATCACCATCAGCACCTGAGCCGGCGTGACCACGCCGCCCTCGGTGTGCACCGCCACCTGCTGCACGGTGCCGGCCACCGGGGCGCTGAGCTGGGTGAGGCGGCTGCGCTGCTCGGTCTTGCTGCGCTCCTGGGTGAGTTGCTCGCGCTTGAGGCTGGCCTGGGCCTGGCGCTCGCTCAGGGATCGCTGGGTCTCGGCCAGGTAGGCGGCACGGGCCTGTGCGGTTTCGTTCAGGGCGGCCTGGGCTTCGGCGAGCCGGGCGCGCTGGGTGGCGAGGTCGCGCTCCTGCTCGATGCGCTCGCGGGTGCGGTCCTGGCCGGCGTGGTTGGAGACGAAGCCTTGTTCGGTGAGGCGCCGGAAGTCGGCTTCGCGCTGCTGGGCGATGGGCAGGGTGGCTTCGAGCTTGGCGATGAGTTCGCGCACGGTGGCGAGTTCGGCCTCGCGGCGGGCGCGCTCGGCGGCCAGCTTGGCGAGGCGGGCGGTGATGTCCTGCCATTCGGCCTGGAGCTGGGCGGTGGCGCTGGCGCGTTGGGCTGGGTTCCAACCCTCACCCCGGCCCTCTCCCGGAGGGAGAGGGAGTAACGGCTGCCTGGCCGCGTGCAATGCAGTGAGCAGCGCCGTGGTGCGCTGCTCTTCGGAGCCGGCCGATGCCAGTTGCTCCTGCACGCTGGCCTGGTCGGCCGTGGCGTTGGTGGCGTCCAGTTCCACCAGCACCTGGCCGGCCTGGACGGTGTCGCCGTCCTTCACCAGCACGCGCTTGACCACGCCGGCCTCCAGCGGCTGCAGGGTCTTGGTGCGTTCGCTGACGACGATGCGCCCGGGCGCCACGGCCACGATGTCGATCTGCCCGAGCACGGCCCAGGCGAGCGCGATGACGAACAGCGCGCAGACCACGATGGCCAGCCGCCGCGGCGCCGGGTGGGCCGGGGTCTCCTGCACGCTCAGCGCCGCGGGCAGGAAGGCGGCTTCGTCGGCCAGGCGCTTGGGGCCGGCCAGCTCGTGGCGCCGCTGCCAGGCGGCCTGGAAAACGGCCCGGTAGCGGCCGAGCAGCTCGCGCAGCGGCTGGGGCGGGGACGGCGGGGCGTTGCTCATGCTTGCTCGGTATTCATGCTCGGTGCTGGCGCCGCGCGCCCTCACCCCGGCCCTCTCCCGGAGGGAGAGGGAGTCGGGACGGACGAGGCGGCGGCCGGGTCGGTGGGAGGAGAGGGAACCAGGCCGGCCTGCATGCTCCACAGGTGCGCATACAGGCCCTGGGGCTGGGCCACCAGCGCCTCGTGCGGCCCGGCTTCGACGATGCGGCCCTTGTCCATCACGATGATGCGGTGGGCCTGGCGCACCGAGCTCAGGCGGTGAGCGATGACGATGACGGTGCGGCCCCGGCAGATGGCGGCCATGTTGCGCTGCAGGATGGCCTCGCTCTCGTAGTCGAGCGCGCTGGTGGCCTCGTCGAGGATGAGGATGCGCGGGTTGGTGAACAGCGCCCGGGCGATGGCGATGCGCTGGCGCTGGCCGCCGCTGAGGCCGGTGCCTTGCTCGCCGACGACGGTGTCGTAGCCCTCGGGCAGCTCGCTGACGAACTCGTGCGCGCCGGCCAGCTGGGCCGCTTGCATCACCTGCGCGATCGGCGCGGCCGGATCGGTGATGGCGATGTTCTCGCGCACGCTGCGATTGAACAGCAGGTTCTCCTGCAGCACCACGCCGATCTGGCGGCGCAGCTGGGCGGCGTCGATCAGGCTGATGTCGATGCCGTCCACCAACACGCGGCCCTGCTCCGGGGTGTAGAGGCGCTGCACGAGCTTGGTGAGGGTGCTCTTGCCCGAGCCGCTGCGGCCGACGATGCCGATCACTTCGCCGGGCCGCACGTCCAGGCTCAGGCCGTGCAGCACCGGCGGCGCCTCGGGCCGATAGCGGAAGGACACCTGGTCGAACTGGATGCGGCCCTTGAGCGGTGGCAGCTGGGCCGCGGCCTGCGGCGGCACTTCGGTGCGGGTGTTGAGGATGTCGCCCAGCCGCGCCATCGAGATGCCGGTCTGCTGGAAGTCGGTCCACAGCTGGGCCATGCGCATGATGGGCTGGGCCACGCGCTGAGCGAACATGTTGAAGGCGACGAACTGGCCCACGGTGAGCTGCTGGTCCATCACCAGCCGGGCGCCGTACCACAGGGTGGCGGCACCCACCAGCTTGCCGATCAGGTTGATGCCTTCGTGGCCGTAGCTGGCCAGGGTGCTGGTCTTGAAGCTGGCCGACACGTAGGCGGCGAGCTGGTCGTCCCAGCGCTTGGCGATGGCCGGCTCCAGCGCGTTGGCCTTGACGGTCTGGATGCCGGTGATGCTCTCGACCAGCAGCGCCTGGTTCTCGGCGCCGCGGGCGAACTTCTCGTTCAGGCGGGCACGCAGCACCGGCATCAGCAGCAGGCTCAGGGCCATATACAGCGGCAGGCTCGCCAGCACGATCAGCGTGAGCGGCACGCTGTAGAACAGCATCACCGCGATGAAGAGCACCGAGAACAGCACGTCGAGCAGCAGCGTGAGGGCGTTGCCGGTGAGAAAGCTGCGGATGTTCTCGAGCTCGCGCACGCGGGCCACCGAGTCGCCGACGCGGCGAGCCTGGAAGTAAGCCAGCGGCAGGTGGAGCAGGTGGCGGAACAGCCGCGCGCCGAGCTCCACGTCGATGCGGCTGGTGGTGTGGCTGAAGACGTAGGTGCGCAGCGTGGTGAGCACGCTCTCGAACACCACCACGACCAGCAGGCCGATGACCAGCACGTCCAGGGTGGTGAGGCCGTGGTGCACCAGCACCTTGTCCATCACCACCTGGAAGAACAGTGGGCTCACCAGCGCGAACAGCTGCAGGAACAGGCTGATGACCAGCACCTCGCCCAGCAGCTTGCGGTACTTGACAAGGCTGGGGATGAACCAGCTGAAGTCGAACCGGGCGAGCTCGCCGGCCAGGCTGGCGCGGCTGCTGACGAGGAGGAGTTCGCCGGTCCATTGTTCGGCGAAGACCGCCACCGGTTCGATGACGGGGCGGCCGCCCTGGAGCTGGCCGCTCGGGTCTTGCAGCAGAACGCGCTGGCCATCGCACTGGGCGAGGACGACGGCGCGGCCGTCGCGCAGCAGCGCCAGCGCGGGGAGCGGGGTCAGGTGCAGGCGGTCGGGGCAGGTAGCGGTGAGCTTGCCCTTCAGGCCCAGGTGCCTGGCGGCGAGGAGCAGGTCCGCGGTGGACCAGGGCTCGCTGGGGCTCTTGCCGAGCTGGTGCATGACGGCCGCCGGCTCGGCGGCGACACGATGGAATCGCGCCAGCAGGCACAAGGCCGCGAGGCCCGAAGGCACCGAAGCGCCGGCCGCTGCCGATTCGGCGCGCGCTTCTTCATCGGCAGTGCGCCCACCGGCGGCAACCGCCCCTCCTCCCGTTGCATTCGACAAGCCGCTTTCTCCCTGACGCGACACTCTTGTTGCGCGGCAGGGTAGGCGACGGCTTGCGGTTCGCGGTCCCCCTCCGAGGAGGGGACCTGTAAGACCTTACAGGGGGGCGCGCTCGGTGGCGCAAAAGCGCCACGTGCCGCCTCACGGGCAATTCAGCCCTGGAAATAGAAACCCCTCCCGACCGTCACGGTGGGAGGGGCTAGGTGGCAGCGCCACCTTTGGAGCTCTGGAGGAATATGGTCCAGGGCTCCTGGCACGCAGTGACTGCGTCCTGAGGTTTGCCTGCGTTGCAGGCCCAACAAGACTAGGCGCACGACACCGGCCTTGCAACGCTCTCTGCGCTATGGCACGGGCGTCGCCGATTGGACCTCGGGCCCGGCGATGGCGGTGTCAGCGGTCAGCGGCGCTCGGCCGTCGGCATCAGGGCCTGGAAGATCGCGGCAACGCGCTGCTCCACCGCGGCGTCCATCTTGATGGCCCGGCCCCACTCGCGGGCCGTTTCGCCGGGCCACTTGTTGGTGGCGTCCAGGCCCATCTTGCCGCCCAGGCCCGAGACCGGCGAGGCGAAATCGAGGTAGTCGATCGGCGTCTGGTCGACCAGCGTGGTGTCGCGCACCGGGTCCATGCGCGTGGTGACGGCCCAGATCACGTCCTGCCAGCTGCGGATGTCGACGTCGTCGTCCGTCACCACGATGAACTTGGTGTACATGAACTGGCGCAGGAAGCTCCACACGCCGAACATCACGCGCTTGGCGTGGCCAGGGTAGCTCTTCCTGATGCTGATGATCGCCATGCGGTAGCTGCAGCCTTCGGGCGGCAGGTAGAAGTCGGTGATCTCCGGGAACTGCTTCTGCAGGATCGGCACGAAGACTTCGTTCAGCGCCACGCCGAGGATCGCGGGTTCGTCGGGCGGCTTGCCGGTGTAGGTGGAGTGGTAGATCGGGTCGCGGCGGTGCGTGATCCGGTCGATCTCGAACACCGGGAACCAGTCCTGCTCGTTGTAATAGCCGGTATGGTCGCCGAACGGGCCTTCGAGCGCATGCAGGTAGCCGCCGCGCTCCTGCAGCGGCACGCCATGCGGGCTGGTCCCGCGGTAGCCGGCGGGCGCGACCGGAATGTGCCCCTCCAGCACGAACTCGGCGCTGGCGGGAACCTGCAGCCTCACGTCGCCCTCGCCCACGCCCGATTCGACAACCTCGGTGCGGCTGCCGCGCAGCAGGCCGGCGAACTGGTACTCGCTCAGGCTGTCGGGCACCGGCGTGACGGCGCCCAGGATGGTCGCCGGGTCGGCCCCCAGCGCCACGGCGATCGGGAAGGGCCGGCCCGGGTTGGCCAGCGCGAAGTCGCGGAAGTCGAGCGCGCCGCCACGGTGGGCCAGCCAGCGCATGATGGTCTGGCGCGGCCCGATGACCTGCTGGCGGTAGATGCCCAGGTTCTGGCGCCGCCGCGGACTCGGCCCGCCCTGCGGCCCGCGCGTGATGACGAGCCCCCAGGTGATCAGCGGGCCCGCGTCGTCCGGCCAGCAGGTCTGCACCGGCAGGGCGCCGAGGTCGACCTCCGAGCCGCCCAGCACGACCTGCTGGCAAGGCGCGCTGCGCACCTGGGCCGGCTTCATGTCCCACAGGGCCTTGCCCAGTTGAACCAGCCTGCCGGCGTCCTTCAGCCCCTTCGGCGGCTCCGGCTCCTTCAGGCTGGCGAGCAAGCGGCCGACCTCCCGCAGCTCGGTGGCGTCCGCCGCCCCCATGCCCAGCGCGACCCGGCGCGGCGTGCCGAACAGGTTTGTCAAGACCGGAATTTTGTAACTGCCACGCTCGGAGACGGGTTGCTCGAACAGCAGCGCCGGGCCGGCGCTGCGCAGCACCAAGTCACTGAGTGCTGTCATTTCAAGCCGCGCCGACACTGGCTCTGGAACGCGCCGGAGCTCGCCCAGCTTCTCCAAACCGCTCAGGAATTCGCGCAGATCGCGGTATTTCATACTTTTTGGCTATTAGAGAGCGATTTGATAGTGTTGACCGGTTATTAGAAGCCTTTCTACACTTCGGTCGGTTCCCGCAAGGGAGAGCCCGCACCGACGCAGTCGCCCCCATGCAGAGCGACACGATCGCAGCGGCGGGCAAATTATCGCTGTGGGGTACGGGCCCGTCCCGACGCCCAACGCTCATCGAAAGGAGAGGCATGACAGCACTCCCGTCTCACCAGCCGCTGCGCCACCTGGCCGCCACGCTGGGCCGCCCCGTGGCGGTGTTCTTGAAGGATGCAGGCCACGGCCTGCTCGAGGTGTGCCACAACTCGCTCGCGCTGGTCGGACTGGTGGTGGTGGCCTTGTCTTTGTTCTTCGTGGGCCGCGCCGACCTGCGTCACTCGCTGGAGCAAAGCGCGCTGGGCTGGCTGCAGACGCGCCAGGAGGCACGCGCCGAAGCCGACACCTCGCTGGCCGGACTGGCCGTGGCGCTGGGCGAGCGCGACGCGGTCACCCGCGCCACGGCGGCCGACCTGAGCGACCTCGACCGCCAGCAAGCCGCGGTGGCGTCGTGGCTGGCGCGCCGCTACCGCGTCGCCCCGGAGCCGGTCAGCCGCCTCGTACAGGAAGCCTGGCAGGTCGGGCAGCGGGCCAAGCTCGATCCGACGCTGATCCTCGCGATCATGGCCATCGAGTCGAGCTTCAATCCGTTCGCGCAGAGTTCGGTCGGCGCGCAAGGCCTGATGCAGGTCATGACCCGGGTCCACGACGACAAGTACGAAGCCTTCGGCGGCAACCATGCGGCCTTCGATCCGGTCACGAACCTGCGGGTCGGCGTGCAGGTGCTGAAGGAGTGCATCTCCCGCGCCGGCAGCCTGGAAGCCGGCCTGCGGTACTACGTCGGTGCGGCCAACCTGACCGACGACGGCGGCTACGCCGGCAAGGTGCTGGCCGAGCAGTCGCACCTGCGCTCCGTGGCGGCCGGGCGCAATGTCGCGGTGACCGCACCGCTGATCGTGCCGCCGGCGGCCGTGCCGGTGGTGGCGCCTGCCGAAGCCACTGCCCCCGCCGCACCGGACGGAACCACTGAAGAACGGCACGCCGCAGCCCAGCAGCTGGCCCTGCGCTGACGCATTACGGCACGCCGATGCCGGAGCGCCGCACAGCGCTCCGGTAAACTGCTTTCGCAGCGTGACTGGCGATAAGGCCCCTTCGGGCCGAGGTGGTCGACCACCGGGGAGCGCTGCCGGAAGTTCTGTACAGATCCGTTCCGCCGTTCGCCTGGGCAGCCCTCGGTTGCGCCCGTGTTCCGGGTGCCACGCGCCAGGGGGTCCCTCCTGATCGATGAGAACCGCCACCATGTTCGATCGCCAGCAATCCACCGTCGCGAATATCGACGCCGAAATCTGGTCGGCCATCCAGGCCGAGAACCGACGCCAGGAAGAGCACATCGAGCTCATCGCGTCCGAGAACTACGCCAGCCCGGCCGTGATGGCTGCCCAGGGCACCCAGCTGACCAACAAGTACGCCGAAGGTTACCCGGGCAAGCGCTACTACGGTGGCTGCGAGTATGTCGACATCGTCGAGCAGCTCGCGATCGACCGCCTGAAGCAGCTCTACGGCGCCGCTTTCGCCAACGTGCAGCCGAACTCCGGCTCGCAGGCCAACCAGGGCGTGTTCTTCGCCTTGCTGCAGCCTGGCGACACCATCATGGGCATGAGCCTGGCCGAAGGCGGTCACCTGACCCACGGCATGGCCCTGAACATGAGCGGCAAGTGGTTCAAGGTCGTGAGCTACGGGCTGAACGCCAAGGAAGAGATCGACTACGACGCGATGGAGCGGCTGGCCCGCGAGCACAAGCCCAAGCTCATCATCGCCGGCGCCTCGGCCTACGCACTGCGCATCGACTTCGAGCGCTTCGCCAAGGTGGCCAAGGCCGTCGGGGCCTACTTCATGGTCGACATGGCGCACTACGCCGGCCTGATCGCCGCGGGCGTCTACCCGAACCCGGTGCCGCACGCCGACGTGGTGACCTCGACCACCCACAAGAGCCTGCGCGGCCCGCGCGGCGGCATCATCCTGGCGAACGACGAGGACATCGCCAAGAAGATCAACAGCGCGATCTTCCCCGGTCTGCAGGGCGGCCCGCTGATGCACGTGATCGCCGCCAAGGCGGTCGCCTTCAAGGAGGCCCTGCAGCCCGAGTTCAAGGCCTACCAGCAGCAGGTCGTCAAGAACGCCGATGCGCTGGCGCGCACCTTGGCCGAACGCGGGCTGCGCATCGTGTCGGGTCGCACCGAAAGCCACGTCATGCTGGTCGACCTGCGCCCCAAGGGGCTGACGGGCAAGGAGGCCGAAGCCATCCTCGGCCAGGCGCACATGACCTGCAACAAGAACGGCATCCCGAACGATCCGCAAAAACCGATGGTGACCAGCGGCATCCGCCTGGGCAGCCCGGCGATGACGACGCGCGGCTTCGGGGAGAAGCAGGCCGTGCAGACCGCGCACCTGATCGCCGACGTGCTGGACCGACCGCACGACGAGGCCAATCTCGCGGCCGTGCGTGCCAAGGTGGCGGTGCTGACCCGCGAGTTTCCGGTCTACCGCTGAGCATGCGCGTCCCCACGCAGGCGACGGCACCCTGGCACTGCCCCCCGGGGCCGGCCTGTGCGGGGCCCGGCTCTGGCCTGAGCCTGCCGGGGCGGACGTAAGTGCGCTGTCCGTTCTGCGGTCACGAGGACACCCAGGTCGCCGAGACCCGGGAGTCCGACGAGGGCGACGTCATCCGTCGCCGCCGGCGTTGTCCCGCCTGCGACAAGCGCTTCACCACCTACGAGCGCGCCGAACTGGCGATGCCGGCCATCGTCAAGAAGGACGGCAGCCGCAGTGAGTTCGACCGCGGCAAGATCCGCGCTTCGATGATGCTGGCGCTGCGCAAGCGGCCGGTGAGCATCGATCAGGTCGATGCGGCCCTCGGTCGCATCGAGGAGAAGATGCTCGCGACGGCAGCCAACGAGGTGCCTTCCGCGAAGATCGGCGAGATGGTGATGCGCGAGCTGAAGAAGCTCGACAAGGTGGCCTATGTGCGCTTCGCTTCGGTGTATCGCAGTTTCGAGGGCGTCGACGAGTTCAGCCGGCTCATCAAGGACATCTGAGCCGCCTCGGCTGTCACCGGCTCCGCTGCGGCCGCCCCGGCCCGACCCTCCAGCCCTCCCCCTTCGACTCCCCCGTCAGGGCGAAGCGACGCATGCGCTTCGGGCTTAGATTGGCCCCCATCGTCACCACGACGGCTCGGGAGGGATTCCATGCGACAGCGGCAACGAGGCTTCACCCTCGTCGAAGCGGGTGCCACGCTTTCGATCCTGGCGATCGTCGCGACGCTCGCCCTCCCCGGCTTTCAAGACCTGCTGCAACACCGCCACACCGAGGGCGTGGCCAGCGAACTCGCCACGGATCTGCAGTTCCTGCGCTCCGAGGCCGTCGCCCGCAACCAGGCGCTGCGCGCGAGCTTCGTCACGCTGCCGGACGGCGGCACTTGCTACGTGCTGCACACGGGCGCGGCGTCGGCCTGCGGTTGCCAGGCCGACGGCAGCCCGTCGTGCACCGGCGAAGCCCAGCAGATCAAGACCGTGCTGCTGCCGGCCGGGAGTCGTGCCAGCGTGCAGGCCAACGTGGGCTCCATCGTCTACGAGCCGCGGCACGGCACCAGCACGCCGGCGGCCACGATCCGGGTCACCGGTCTCGACGGTCGCACGGTGCACCACGTGGTGAACATCATGGGCCGGGTGCGCTCGTGTTCGCCCCGTGCCGAGTTCAGCGGCTACCGCGCCTGCTGAGCCATGGCACAGCGCGCAGGCGGCCGGGCCGGCGGCTTCAGTCTGGTCGAGCTGATGATGGCGCTGGCCATCGTCGGCATCCTGGCCGTGGTCACCTACCCCGCCTTCATGGCTCAGCTGCACAAGAGCCGCCGGCTCGATGCCATCGCTGCGCTGGCACAGGTGCAGCAGGCGCAGGAGCGCTGGCGAGCGAACAACACCACCTACGCCGGCAGTCTCGCCGCGCTGGGCCTGTCGCCCCCCGGCTCGGGCCGCTACCGTGTCGCGATCTCCGACAGTGCCGCTCACGGCTACACCGCCACGGCCAGCGCCGCCGAGTCGCAGGCGTCCGACACCCTGTGCTCGAGCCTGAGCGTGACCCTGAGCGGCGGCAACACGACCTACTCGTCCACCGGCTCCGCGGCGGCCGGCACCTGCTGGAATCGCTGAGCCCTGGCGCCGCCGCCACGCTCGTTGAACTGCCATGTCGATACCAACACCGCTTGCACGCCAACGGGGGCTCTCGCTGGTCGAATTGCTGATCGGCTGCGCGGTGGCGCTCTTCATCGTCAGCGGCGCCCTCAAGCTGTTCGTCGATCACCTGCGCGACAGCCGCCGGCTGCTGCTGGAGGCTCGCGTTCACCAGGACATGCGGGCCGCCAGCGATCTGATCGCGCGCGACCTGCGCCGCGCCGGCTACTGGCAGGCTGCGCCGGGCGGTGGGCTCAATCCCTACCGGCTGATCGCTCCGGCCGGCAGCACCGCGACAGCAACCGTGACCTACAGCTTCTCGCGCGACGCGATCGAGAACGACACGGTCGATGCCGCCGAATCCACCGGCTTTCGGCTGGCCACCGACACGCTGCAGACCTTGAACGGCGGCAGCTGGCAGGCCGTGACGGATCCGGGCACCGTGCGCGTCGTGCGCTTCTCGGTCACGCCGCAGATCATGACGGTGCCGCTGGGGCAGTTCTGCTTGCCCGCCTGCGCCGCCGGCAGCGCGGGGTGCCCCGCACTGCACGTCCGCAGCTACCTGATCGAATTGCGCGGCCAGTCGGCCACCGATCCGGGCGTGGTGCGCGAGATCCGCGAATCGGTGCACGTGCGCAACGACGAACTGTCGATCGCCGCCTGCCCTGCGTCGACCACATGAGGCCCAGCGCCGCACGCCAGCGTGGCGCCGCGGCGCTCGCGGTGGCGATGATCCTGCTGCTGGCGATGACCATCATGGCGGCCTTCGAGAACCGCGGCCTGGTCTTCGAGCAGCGCACTTCGGCCAACCAGTACCGCTCGACACGGGCCTTCGAGCTGGCCGAGGCGGGCCTCGAGTGGGCCCAGGCGCTGCTCAACGAAGGCCGCCACCTCGATGCGCGCTGCCGGCCGACCGAAGGCCAGCCCACCTCGTTCCGCGACCGCTATGCGCCGATGTCGGCTGACCTGGGGTTCGTGCCGGTCACGACGCTGCGCCCCGGTTGCAGCCTGGGTGCCGAGGGCCTGTCGTGCAGCTGCCCGGCCCCGGGCGGACCGACCGCCCTGGAGGGCGACGATCCCAGCTTCACGATCGAGTTCGCCGCCGTGCCCGGAGATCCGCAAAGCCTGCGGCTCACCGTGCGCGGCTGCTCCAGCCGCGGCACGCAGTGCGTGCCGGGATCCGGGCCAGGGCCCTCCGACGCCACGGCCGTCGCGCAAATCGTGCTGAAGCTGCGCCCGGCGTTGAGAACCCTCCCGGTCGCCGCGCTCACCGCCGGCGGCAGCGCCACGCTCGACGGCTGGCAGCTGGCGAACCTCGATCACGCCACTCACGGGCTCGCCATCGACGCCGGCGGCGACATCGTGGTCACCGGCAACGGGGCACTAACGACCCTGCCCGGCAGCCCAGTCGAGAACGCGCTCGTCAAGCACGACGAGGCCTTGGCAGGCCTGGCGTCGGCTGACGCCACCGGCGATGCATTCTTCGCGGCGCTCTTCGGCAGCGACACGGCCCGGTTCGCATCGGCTGCCACCACCAGGCGCCTCTCGGGGTGCACCGCCGTGTCCTGCGGCACGGCGATGCTGTCCGCGCATGCCGAGGGTCACACCACCTTCTTCGTCGACGGCGACCTGCAGCTCGATGCCGCTGGCTGGCCGGACGGTTCGGTTGGCAGCGCAGACCGGCCGCTGATCGTGATCGTCGCGGGCCAGCTGCGCTTCAACGGCAGCTTTCCTGCGTACGGACTGCTCTATGCGCAGGCCGCCGACTTCAGCCCCGGCGGCGACATCGACCTGCAGGGCGCCCTGGTCGCGCGCGGCAGCATGGCCGGCAGCGCGGCCGGCCGCGTGATGTACAGCCCCGAGGTCCTGCAGCGCTTGCGCATCGGCAACGGCCTGCTGGCCCGCGTGCCGGGCAGCTGGCGCGACGGCCGCTGCGCCGGCAACGATCCCATGCAAGCCTGCAGCTTCAACCCCTGAGACGCGATGCGATACGCCAGGCTCCGTTCCGCTGCACCGGGCTTCACGCTGATCGAGGCCCTGATCGCGCTGGTGGTGCTGACGATCGGGGTGCTCGCACTGAGCGGCCTGCACGTTGCCCTGTCGCGCCATGCCGATGTCGCGCGCCAGCGTACCGAGGCCACCCAGCTCGCCGAGTCCAAGCTGGAGGAACTGCGCAGCTTCGAGCAGGTGCTCGCCGCCACCGGCAAGACGGCCTACGCGGATCTGGCCAGCGGCAGCGATGTGCCCAGCATCGACAGCAACACCCGCTTCGCACGCAGCTGGCAGGTGCACGGTGCTGCCGACGACCCCTATCGACTCGTCGACGCCCAGGTCGAGTGGACCGACCGCAGCGGCGACGCGGGCCTGACGCACGTGCACCTGAGCTCGGTCATCGCGCGGGCCGACCCCGCCGATGCCGGCAGCCTGGGCCTGCCCCGCAGCGACAGTGCCGCCGTGCTGCGCCCGAAGGACCGCAGCCTCGACATCCCGATCGGGGCGACGCGCCTGGGCGGGCCGAATCGCGGCCGCAGCGTCCTGCGCTGGGAGGGACCGAGCGGTGGCTACCTCGTGTTCGACGAAACCCGCGGTGTGGTCGTCGCGCAATGCGCGACCGCCCCGGGCGCCGACACCAACATCGGCACGAGTTGCAACCCGCTGCAGGCCACCTTGCTCCGCGGCGATCTGACGGGGACCTGGGCCGCCGCCGTCACCGGCCTGTCGTTCGCGGCGGCCCAGTCCCTGCTGGCCGCACCGGAGTGCCACGTCGGCGACGCGGTCGATCACAACGACGGCCGACGCCTCGTCGGCATGCGCTCCTACGCCTGTTTGATGCGGCCCGGCGATCACGACGCGGATGCCGGCACGCCGCCGGCATGGTCCGGCCAGTCGCGGATCGAACCGGCGCCCGCCGGCACGCAGGCCGTGTGCCGCTACACGACGACAGCGGCCACGACCCTCAATGACGACCACCCGGGCATGTACACGCTCGTGACCCGCTCGCTGCACCACCAGAACTTCCTGCTGCTGGACGCGGGAACCTGCCCGGCCGGCACCGTGCTGCACCAGCCCTGAGCGCACCTCGCGTTATCGTCGGGGGGTGAAGCTCCATCCCTCCGACTCCTGGGCGCTCGCGCTGCGCTGCGCCGCCGACGCGATCGGCGTGTCCGATCCCAATCCACGCGTCGGCTGCGTCATCACCACCGCCGAGGGCCGGCTGCTGGCCAGCGGTCACACCCAGCGCGCCGGCGCGGCGCACGCCGAGGTGATGGCGCTGCGCGCGGCGCAGGCGGCAAGCCACACCGTGCGGGACGGCACCGCCTGGGTCACGCTCGAGCCGTGCTCGCACCACGGCCGCACGCCGCCCTGCTGCGATGCGCTGATCGACGCCGGCGTGGCCCGCGTCGTCGTCGCGTTGCAGGACCCGAACCCGCTGGTGGCCGGCCACGGCATTGCGCGGCTGCGCGCCGCCGGCATCGAGGTGGTGGTGCTCGACGCGCAGGACCCGGTCGCGATCGCCGCGCGCGAGCTCAACATCGGCTTCCTGTCGCGCATGCTGCGCCGGCGCCCCTGGGTGCGGCTCAAGATCGCCGCCTCGCTCGACGGGCACACCGCGCTCGACAACGGCGTCAGCCAGTGGATCACCGGCGAGGCGGCCCGCACCGACGGCCACGCCTACCGCAAACGCGCCGGCGCCGTGCTCACCGGCATCGGCACGGTGATCGAAGACGATCCGCGGCTCGACGTGCGGCTGGTCGACACCGCGCTCCAGCCTCGCCGGGTGGTCATCGACTCGAAGCTCGACATCGCGCCGGGCGCGCGGATCCTCGCTCCGCCGGGCGAACGGCTGGTCTACACCGCCAGCGCGCTCGCGCGCAGCGCGGCTCCCAAGGTGCGCGAGCTGGCCGAGCGGGGCATCTCGGTGCTGACCTGCGCCAACCCCGAAGGCAAGGTCGACCTGGCCGCAATGCTCGACGACCTGGCGCAGCGCGAGGTCAACGAACTGCACGTCGAGGCGGGCAGCAAGCTCAGCGGCTCCTTCGTGCGGGCCGGCCTGGTCGACGAGTTCCTCGTCTACCTGGCGCCGCTGATGCTCGGCGCCGGGCGCGAGATGGCGCGCTTCGGGCCCTTGACGGCGCTGGCCGAGGGCCTGGCCCTCGAATTCGTCAGCGTCGACCGTGTCGGCACCGACCTGCGCGTGATCGCCCGGCCCCCCGGGCGCGCGAACTTCTGAATCGGGCACCGGGCCGAACCGCCTCCTTGGCCCCGCAGCGGCGCGGGGCCGCGCACGCTGAGACAATCAGGCTCATGTTCACCGGCATCATCAGCGGCATCGGCCGCCTTCACGACGTCGCACCGCTCGGTGCCGACGCCACTCACGGCAAACGCCTCACGATCACCACGCCGACCGGCTACCTCGCCGACGTGCAGCCCGGTGACAGCATCGCGCTCAACGGTGCCTGCATGACCGTCACCGCCTTCGACGCCGATGCCGGCTGGTTCACGGTCGACATCTCGGCCGAGAGCCTGGACAAGACCGCGGGCCTGGCTGCCCCCGGGCCGGTCAACCTCGAGAAGGCCCTGCGCGCGAACGACCGGCTCGGCGGCCACCTGGTGTCGGGCCATGTCGACGGGGTCGGCACGGTGACGCATTTCGCCGCGGTCGGCGAGTCGTGGGACCTTTGCATCACCACCCCCCGCGCACTGGGCCGCTACCTCGCCTACAAGGGGTCGATCGCCGTGAACGGCGTGAGCCTGACGGTGAACCGCGTCAGCGACCACGCGGAAACGACCGAGGTCAGCATCAACCTGATCCCGCACACCGTGGAACACACGACGCTCGGCACGCTGACCGCCGGCAGCCGGGTCAATCTCGAAATCGACCTGATCGCGCGCTACGTCGAGCGCATGCTCGGCAGCCGCTGAGTCCGCGGCAAGGCCGCTCGCCCGCAGCTTGCGCACCGCGCGGCGGCACGGCGCGCGGCGCCGTGCCGCCCTGACCCGCCACCTACAATCGCACCATGGCACTTTCCCCTGTTCCCGAGCTGATCGCAGAGCTCGCCGCCGGCCGCATGGTCATCCTCGTCGACGAGGAGGATCGCGAGAACGAAGGCGATCTCGTGATGGCCGCCGAGCATGTCACGCCCGAGGCGATCAATTTCATGGCCAGGTACGGCCGCGGCCTGATCTGCCTCACGCTCACCCGCGAGCGCTGCGAGCGCCTGCAACTGCCGCCGATGGCCGCGCGCAACGGCACCCAGCACGGCACCGCGTTCACCGTCTCGATCGAGGCCGCCACCGGCGTGACCACCGGCATCTCCGCCGCCGACCGCGCCCGCACGGTGCAGGCAGCCGTGGCGCGCGAGGCAAAAGCCAGTGACCTGGTCCAGCCCGGACACATTTTTCCGCTGCAGGCCCAGGACGGCGGCGTGCTGATGCGCGCAGGACACACCGAGGCCGGCTGCGACCTCACGCTGATGGCCGGCCTGACACCCGCCTCGGTGATCTGCGAGATCATGAAGGACGACGGCACGATGGCGCGGCTGCCCGACCTGGTGCTGTTCGCCAGGGAACACGGGCTGAAGATCGGCAGCATCGCCGACCTGATCGAATACCGCAGCCGCAACGAATCCCTCATCACGCGCGTGGCGCAGCGCACGCTGATCACGCCGCAAGGGCCGTTCGACTGTCATGCCTTTCGCGACCGCTCGGGGCGGCTGCACCTGGCCTTGAGCGTGGGGCAATGGGGTGCGGACGACGAAGTGCTGGTGCGCGTTCACGAACCGCTGTCGGTGCTGGACCTGCTCGATGCCGGCCGCTGCGGACACTCGTGGCCGCTGCCCAAGGCGCTGGCCGCGCTGCGTGCGGCGGAGAGGGGTGTTGCGGTGCTGTTGAACTGCGGCGAAGCCGGCGAAGGCCTGTTGCAGCAGCTGACCGCCGGCCCCGACGCGCCACCGGCATCGCGCGGCCAGATGGACCTGCGCACCTACGGTGTCGGCGCGCAGATCCTGCGCGAACTGGGCATCGTCCGCATGAAGCTGCTGGGCAGCCCGCGCCGCATGCCCAGCATGGTCGGCTACGGACTCGAGGTCACCGGCTTCGTGGCTGCGCAATGACGCAGCGCCCGGTGCCGCCGAGACCTGCTTTTTTACCGCGAGGTTTCGATGCAAGACGCTGACACCCAGACGACGATCTTCGGCAATACCGTCGCCGAGCTCGTCGGCGAAAGCCTGCGCATCGGCATCGTGCAGGCGCGCTTCAACGCCGCGCTCACCGACCGGCTCGCGCAGGCCTGCCTGGCCGAGCTGGAGCTGCTCGGCGTGTCGGCCAAGCACATCGAGCACGTCTCGGTGCCCGGCGCGCTCGAAGTGCCGATCGCGCTGCAGGCCATGGCCCGCCGCCAGGACTTCGACGCGCTGATCGCGCTGGGCTGCATCATCCGCGGCGAGACCTACCATTTCGAACTCGTCAGCAACGAGAGCGGCGCCGGCGTGACCCGCGTTTCGCTCGATCACGAGACACCGATCGCCAACGCCATCCTCACCGTCGAGAACGAGGCCCAGGCCTGGGCCCGCGCCGACGAGAAAGGCCGCGACGCCGCACGCGTCGCCGTCGAGATGGCCAATCTGATGGAAGAGCTCTCGTGACCCCGCATGACACCGATGGCGTCGCTCGCCCCCCCTTGCCCGGCGGTGCCCGACCGGGCGGCAAGAAGCCGGCGCAGAAGTCGTCGCGCCGGCGCTCGCGCGAGTTCGCGCTCCAGGGCCTGTACCAGTGGCTCGTTTCCGGCAGCGAGGCCGGCGTGATCGACGCCCACATGCGCGAGCTCGACGGCTTCAAGCAGGCCGACGCGGTGCATTTCGACGCCTTGCTGCACGGCTGCCTGGCCGAGGCCGCCGATCTCGATGCGCTGCTCGCGCGCCACGTCGATCGCAAGACCACCGAGCTGTCGCCGATCGAGCATGGCGTGCTGATGATCGGCACCTACGAACTCAAGCACTGCATCGACATCCCCTACCGGGTGGCGATCAACGAAGCGGTCGAACTCGCCAAGAGCTTCGGCGGCACCGACGGCCACAAGTACGTCAATGGCGTGCTCGACAAGGCCGCCGCCGAGTTGCGGCCGGTCGAGGTGCAGGCCCGGCGCACCACCGCGCCCCGCGACTGATCGACGGCGAGCGCCACGGGCGCCTTCTTCTGTCGCTCGCATGAAGCTCGCCCGGCGCCTCGACCACATCGAGCCCTTCTACGTGCTGGAGTGCGCCAAGGCCGCAGCGCGCATCGCGGCCAGCCCGGCCTGTGATCCGCTGCGCGGCGGCGAGCCGATGATCTACCTGAACATCGGCGAGCCGGACTTCACGGCGCCTGCGCCGGTGCTCGAAGCCGCACGGCGCTGCCTCGCCGAGGGCCGCACGCAGTACACACCCGCAACCGGGCTGCCGGCGCTGCGCGAGGCGCTGTCGGGGTGGTACGCGCAGCGCTTCGCGCTCGACATCGACCCGCAGCGCATCGTCGTCACGGCCGGCGCCTCGGCCGCGCTGCAGCTCGCCTGCCTGGCGCTGTTCGAGGCCGGCGACGAGGTGCTGATGCCGGACCCGAGCTACCCCTGCAACCGCCATTTCGTCGCCGCCGTCGACGCCACGCCGGTGCTGCTGCCCTGCGGCGCGCGCCAGCGCTACCAGCCCGACGCGGCCGGCGTCGAGCTGGCATGGCGCGAGCACACGCGCGGCGTGCTGCTGGCCTCGCCGTCCAATCCGACCGGCACCTCGATCGCCGCCGACGAGATGCAGCGCATCGCGCAGGCGGTGCGCGCGCGCGGCGGCGTCACGCTGGTCGACGAGATCTACCTCGGCCTGAGCTATGACGCCGCCTACGGCCACTCCGCGCTCGCGCACGGCGAGGACGTGGTGTCGATCAACAGCTTCTCCAAGTACTTCAGCATGACCGGCTGGCGGCTCGGCTGGCTGGTGCTGCCGCCGGCGCTGGTGGGCCCGGTCGAGAAGCTGGCGCAGAACCTCTTCATCTGCCCGTCGAGCGTGGCGCAGCACGCGGCGCTGGCCTGCTTCGAGCCGGCCTCGATCGCCGAGTACGAGCGCCGCCGTGCTGCCTTCCAGGCGCGGCGCGACTACATCGTGCCGGCGCTCGAGTCGCTCGGCCTGCCGGTGCCGGTACTGCCCGACGGCGCCTTCTATGCCTGGGCCGATTGCTCGGCCTTCGCGCGCAGCAGCTGGGACTTCGCCTTCGAGCTGATGGACTCGGCACACGTCGCGCTGACCCCCGGCCGGGACTTCGGCCGCAACGGCACCGAGCAGCACCTGCGGCTGTCCTTCGCCAGCGGCCTGCCGCAGCTCGAGCAGGCCGTGGCGCGCTTGCGCCGCGTTCTGGTGTGAGTTGCGTCACGCTTGGAGACCCGCACGTGACACGCCGTTACCACGCCGCTCGCCGGCCCGTGTCGACCTTGGTTGAGGCCTCCGATGGCATCGTCTAAGCTCCGCGGCGTGGAAAGCGCTCCCATCCTGTCCCCTCCGCCCGGTTCGCTGCAGCAGGCGATCGACAACGCCGAGATCGAAGACACGGTGCTGATGGCGGACCTGCCGCCCGAAGAAACCCGCGGGCCGCTGCCGACGATCGGCCAGATCGGCCGCTACGCGCTCAAGTACCGCATCGGCGACGGCGGCCTGGGCACGGTCTATGCCGCCGACGACCCGTTGCTGTCGCGCCGCGTCGCGATCAAGACGCTGAACCTGATGCCGGCCGGCGCCCGCACGCCGCTCGAGACCGATGCGCGCGAACCCTTCAATGCGATGTTCCTGCACGAGGCGCGCGCGGCCGCGCACCTGAGCCATCCACACATCGTGACGGTGTTCGACGCGGGCCTGAGCCCGCAGGGCGCCTACATCGCGATGGAACTGCTCAAGGGCAAGGACTTGCGGGCCTTGCTGAGCGAGGGCTGGCGGCCCACCGTGGGCCAGGCGGTGCTGATCATGCGCCGCGTGGCCGACGCGCTGGCCTACGCGCACAGCAAGGGCATCGTCCACCGCGACATCAAGCCGGCCAACATCTTCATGGTCGGGCGCACGCAGCCGAAGGTGCTGGACTTCGGCATCGCGAGCATCGCCCATGCGCGCGACAGCGGCGGTGCCGTCGGCGGCTCGCCGCACTACATGGCGCCCGAGCAGGTGCGCCACGAGCCGACCGATCGCCGTACCGATGTGTTTTCGCTCGGTGTCGTGCTGTACGAGCTGTTGACCGGGCACCGCGCCTTCGAGGGCGACTCGCTCACCGCGATCACCGACGCCGTGTGCAGCTTCACGCCGCCATCGGCCGACGAGGTGAGCACCGCGGTGCCGCCCGCGCTGGCGTCGATCGCCGCGCGCGCGATGGCCAAGCGCCCCGAGGACCGACCGCGCTCGGCGCGGGCCCTGTCGCGCGACCTGCACGAGTGGCTGCAGGCCCACCCCGAGGCGCTGCAGTCGGGCGAGGACGACACGCCGCCGACCGCGAGCCGCTGGAAGCAGGCGGCGCTCGCTGGCGCGGCAGTGTTCGGCGCCGCGCTGATCGGCCTGGGCCTCTGGCACGGCCTGGCAACGCCGCAACGCAGTGACGCTGCGGCGGATGCGCCGGTCGTGGCGTCGACCCAGGTCGCGCCGGTGCCGGCCGCCTCGCAGGCTCCGGTGGCGGTCGAAGCGCCGGCCGCCGCCTCGCGGACCCCCGCGGCAGCACCCCCCCCCGCCGCCCGCGCGGTCGCGACCAGCGGCGTGCTTCAGCTCGCCATCAGCCCCTGGGCCGAGATCGAGGTCAACGGCAAGGCGCAGGGGATCGCTCCGCCGCTCAACCAGCTCAGCCTGCCCGCCGGCCGCCACACCGTGACCTTGCGAAACAGCGGCTATGCGGCCCACGTGATCACCGTGGACGTCGAGCCGAACGAGAGCGTCGTCGTCAAGCATCGTTTCGGACCATGAACCCCACCCTGTCACCTCGCCTCGTCCCGCTCGTTGCGCTGCTGGTGCTGGCTGGCTGCGCCCAGCTGCCGCAGGCACCCGCACCGGTGCCTGCACCAGCGCCCGCGCAAGCACCACCGCCGCCTCCACCCCCACCGCCGCCCCCGCCGCTGCCCCCACCGCCGCCGGTGAGCGTGATCGAACTCAGTGCACAGCCGGCCGAACAGGCCTTGCTGGCGGGCGTGCGCGCCTATGACGACGGTCAGTACAAACTCGCGGAACAGCGCCTCGGCACCGCACTGAAAGCCGGGCTGGCCTCCCCCAAGGACCGGGCCGCCGCCCACAAGACCCTGGCCTTCATCTACTGCACCAGCCAGCGCGTCAAGGCCTGCGAGGCGGCGTTCCGCGCCGCGCGAACGGCCGACGCCGGCTTCACCCTGAGCAAGGCCGAAGCCGGCCATCCGCTCTGGGGCCCGGTCTACCGCCGCACCGTGGCTGCACCCTGAGCGCCGTCCCGATCTTGCCGCGCCCCGCAATCCCCGAGTTCCGCTTCCCGCTGCGGGTGTACTGGGAAGACACCGACGCCGGCGGTGTGGTGTTCTACGCCAACTACCTGAAGTTCTTCGAGCGCGCGCGCACCGAATGGCTGCGCGCCTTCGGCTTCGAGCAGGAAATGCTGCGCACCAGCGAAGGCGTCATGTTCATCGTCAGCGAGACGGCGGTGCGCTACTTGCGCCCGGCCCGCCTCGACGACCTGCTGCAGGTGAGCGTCACCGTGCGCGAAGGCCGGCAGGCCAGCCTGCAGCTCGCGCAACAATGCTGGCGCAGCGACCCCGAAGGCGAGGCGCTGCTGGCCGAAGGCACGATCCGCATCGGCTGTGTGGACAGCGGAACCTTCCGCCCGCGCCGCATTCCGACCTCTCTTCTCGAAGCCCTCGCATGAACTCACAAGACCTGTCCATCTTCCAGCTGGTGCTGCACGCGAGCCTCATCGTGCAACTGGTCATCGTCGCGCTGCTGGCGGTGTCGCTCGCCAGCTGGACGGTGATCTTCGGCAAGCTGTTCGGCCTCAAGCGCGTGCGCACGCTCAACGAAGGCTTCGAGCGCGAGTTCTGGTCGGGCCAGAACCTGCAGGATCTGTACGCCGACGCGACCAAGAAGGCCGACAACGCCGGTCCGATGACCCGCATCTTCGCTTCCGGCATGCGCGAGTTCATGAAGTTGCGCGAGCGCCGCGTGGCCGACCCCGGTGCGCTGCTCGACGGCTCGCGGCGGGCGATGCGCGCGAGCTTCCACCGCGAACTCGACACCGTGGAGTCGCACCTGAGCTTTCTCGCCTCGGTCGGCTCGGTGTCGCCCTACGTCGGCCTGTTCGGCACCGTGTGGGGGATCATGCATGCCTTCACCGGCTTCGCGAACCTGCAGCAGGTGACGCTGGCCACGGTCGCTCCGGGCATCGCCGAGGCCCTGGTGGCCACCGCGATCGGCCTGTTCGCGGCGATCCCGGCGGTGCTGGCCTACAACCGCTTCGCGCGCGACATCGACCGCATCGCGATCCAGATGGAGACCTTCATCGAGGAGTTCTCCAACATCCTCCAGCGCAACATCGGCCAGGTGGCCGGACACTGAGGCCGGGAGCACGGCATGGCCAATGTCAGCGCCCGCCACGGCTCACGCCGCCGCACCATCAACGAGATCAACATGGTGCCCTTCATCGACGTGATGCTGGTGCTGCTGATCATCTTCATGGTGAGCGCGCCGCTCATCACGACCGGCGTGGTCGACCTGCCCTCGGTCGGCCAGGCCAAGCGCCAACCCGACAAGGTGATCGAGATCGTCGTCGGCACCGACGAGAGCCTGAAGCTGCGCGTCGACGGCAAGGACGCCGTGCGCACTTCGCTGCGCGAACTGGCGAGCCGCGTGACGGCACTGCAGAACGGCAGTGCCAATGCGCCGGTGATCATCGCCGCCGACCGCAACGTGAAGTACGAGCAGGTCGTGAAGGTGATGGACACGCTGCAGAAGGCCGGCGTGCAGCGCGTGGGCCTGTCCGTCAAGACCACGGGGACATGAACGCCACCCTGCTCGACGACCTGCGACCGCGCCCGCCCGGCGGGCTGTCGCGCGCTGCCCTGCTGGCCTTGATCGCCCACGGATTGCTGGTGCTGGCGCTGAGCCTGGGCGTCAGCTGGCGCACCTCCGAGCCGGCCGGCGTCGAGGCCGAGTTGTGGGCGGCGGTGCCGCAGATCGCCGCACCGAAGGCCGTCCCGCCGGAGCCGACGCCCACGCCTGCGAAACCCGAGCCGCAAGCCAAGGTCGAACCGCCGCCCCCGCCGCCGAACCGCGATGCCGATATCGCGCGCGAGAAGCGCGAGCAGAAGCAAAAGCTCGAGAAGCAGCGACTGGAAGACGAGCGCAAGGAAGACGCCCTGCGCAAGAAGAAGGAACACGATCAGCAGGAGCAGGCCAAGGCTGAAGCCGACAAGCGCGAGGCCGACAAGAAGAAGAAGGCCGAAGCCGAACGGCAGGCGAAGCAGGAGGCGGTGCGCAGGCAGCAGCTCGACCGCGTCATGGCAGAGGCGGCCGGCACGGGCGCGCCGGGAAGCACCGGCACCGCCGCACAGAGCGCCGGGCCCTCGGCCAGCTACGCCGGGCGCATCAAGGCGCGCATCAAGCCCAATGTGGTGTTCGCCGACGACATCGAAGGCAACCCGCTCGCGTCGGTCGAGATCCAGGTCGCGCCCGACGGCACGATCGTCGGCCGCCGGCTCGTCAAGTCCAGCGGCGTGCCGGCCTGGGACGAAGCCGCGCTGCGTGCGATCGACAAGACCGAGATCCTGCCGCGCGACACCGACGGCCGCGTGCATTCGCCCATGACGATCGACTTCCGCCCGCGCGACTTCTAGGGTCTGCCGCCCCTGGCGGCGACGCCGGGCTCGATGAAGCCGAACCCGGGTTCTGCACGATGCCTGTCGCCCAGGGGGTCAGCGGGGCCCAAGGCATCAGGACTTCGACGCTGCCTTGCGCATGCGGTACACCACCTGCGTCCTCGTCATGCCGACAAGGCGCGCCGCGGCCGCCATGTTGCCGTTGCAGCGTTGCACCGCTTCGTCGATGAACTGGGCTTCGAGTTCGTCGAGCCAGGCCCCGGGTTCGCCGGTCGCACGCACTTTGCCGCGCAACTCCAGGATGCGGTCGAGCAGCGATCCATCGCTCATCGGGCCTGGCCGCGCAGCCGGCGTTTCCGTGTCGGGTGGGCCTGCCAGCCGCCCCTGGTCCCCCACGGCAAAGGTCGACTTGGCATTGAAGAGTTCGTCGCGGAACAAGTGCACGGTATCGATCTGGCACTCGTCGCTCGCTGCGATCACTGCCCGCTCGACCATGTTCTGAAGTTCACGGACGTTCCCCGGAAACGAGTACGTCAGCATCGCGCGCAAGGCCCGCTGGGTAAAGCCGTGAATCTGCCGACCGTAGCGGGCGCTGTAGAGCTTGAGAAAGTGGGTCATCAGCAGCGGGACGTCTTCGCTGCGTGCACGCAGGGGCGGCAGGTGGATGGGATAGACGTTGAGTCTGAAGAAGAGATCCTCGCGGAAGCGTCCTCTTCTGACTTCGTCGCGCAAGTCGACGTTGCAGGCCGCCACGACTCTCAGGTCGAGCTTGATGGGGCGAACGCCCCCCACGCGCTCGATCTCGCTCTCCTGAAGCGCTCTGAGCAGCTTGCTTTGCGCGACCATGCTCAGTGACGACACTTCGTCGAGGAACAGCGTTCCACCGCTCGAGCGTTCGAAGCGACCCTGCCGGGACACGCTCGCACCGGTGAAGGCGCCCCTCTCGACGCCGAACAGTTCCGACTCGATGAGGGTCTCGGGAATTGCCGCGCAGTTCACGGACACGAAAGGAGCTTTGCTGCGCAGGCTGATCTCGTGCAGCATCTTCGCGAACAGCTCCTTGCCAACACCGGATTCGCCGAAGAACAGGACAGTCGCGCTGGTCGTCGCCACCTTGCGCAACATGTGGCAGGCCGCATTGAAGGCCGACGAGACGCCGACCATGCGGGGGCCGGCATCCCTCGCTTCACCGTGCACCTCATCGTGCCGGCCCTCACGCAGCGACGGGCCGGTGCTCGGCCGCTCGCCGACAAAGCCCTCGGCGTGCAGGTAGCGCAGATCCTCTTCGACGTTGTCCCAATCCTTGGCTGCCTTGCCGATCACGCGACAGATGGCGGCGCCGGTCGATCGGCACTCGATCTCGCGAAAGATGATCGGCGTACCCAGCAAGGTCGACACATAGCCGTTCGCGTAGCCGATCGGCATCCAGCAGCCGGCGTCGGTGCCGACGCCGAAGGCGTTGATGTGCTCGTCGTCTTCCAGCGAGTGGTGCCAGAAGAACTCCCCGCTGAAGGAGATGCGCTCGGCGTCGTACTCGAAGTGCACGGTCTCCACGCGAGCCAGCCCCTGCAGGCCGAACAAGCGCGTGCCGGCGATCAAGTTCGCGGCGGGATGGTCCTTGGGCCAGTGCGAGGTCACGAACCGCGCGTCGCGCATGCCGGCGATGTAACCACTTCGCGTGAGGGCACCGCGCGCCCTTTCCACGCCGACGCATTGGATCAGTTCGCTGCGCAGTGAGCCGAGCGTCTGGTGATTCAACATCACCATGCGCTCGTCGTCGAGCCAGATCCGGCCGTCGTCGGGATCGAAGGTGAGCCAATTCGCCAGTTCCCGGTGGGTCGGCGTGAGTTCCTCGGCCGAGGAACCTCCGAGGCTCACGAAGTGGCCCTTGTGAAGCAGATCTGCAGCATTCGCCGGCAGCAAAGGCGTCATGAGGTTTGTCTCCTGCGGTTGTTTTCCGCTCCCGCGACGCGTGGCCGTCGTCCGGCCTTCCTTCGGCACCGCGTTCGCGCAGAGCTCGCATCGAGCAATCGACAAATTCATCGATTGAGCCGAGTCGAGCAGTGAATTTAGTTCACTCGGTCGTCCGTCCAGGCAGGCGTTTTCCATCAGGTGTGGCCTGCTGCGATGCAGCAACACAGGCGAATGCATGTCGGCGCCGGCACCACTTTCCTTCCATGACAGAGGCGCCTTCAGTGAAGGATGTTGCAGCGCGCAAGAAGCTCGGTTGCCCCGGGGCGGACCTTCGCTGGCGCGCAGCTTGCGAATTGGCACGGGACTTGGCCGATCGCCTGCCTTCATCTGCACCTCGCCGACAAACCTCACGCACGGCGGTGCAGACGGCAACGGGCAACGGCCCCGCAAGCCCCCGATAGAAAAACCGAAGGAGACGCGATGTTTGTGAAGAACGCCTGGTACTGCGCAGGATGGGACAAGGACGTGAGCCTGGGCCTCGACGCCTTGGTGGAGAGACGCATCGCCGGCGAGGCCTTGGTGCTCTACCGCAAACCGGACGGCGGCGTGGTCGCCATGGAAGACCGATGCTGCCACCGGCTTGCCCCCTTGTCGCTGGGGCGCAAGGAGGGGGACTCGATCCGCTGCATGTACCACGGCATGAAGTTCGGGCCGGACGGCAAGTGCACCGAGATCCCCGGCATGAGCAAGATCCCCGAGAAGGCCTGCGTTCGCACCTATCCCGTGGTCGAGAAGGACAACTGGATCTGGATCTGGATGGGGGACCCCGCCAAGGTCGATCCGGACCTGATCTGCTACGCCATCGGTCCGAGTGATCCGGGGTGGAATCTGAAGGTCGGCCACGTTCGGGTGGACACCAACTATCGCCAGGAGCTCGCGAATCTGGCAGACCTGAGTCACGTGTCGTGGGTCCACGGCCTGACCTTCGGCGGCACCGAGGACTGGTCGAGGATCAAGCCCCGGCACGGCCTCACGGCGCGCGGCATCGAAACCGAATTCTGCGTTCGAAACGTGCCGGCACCCCGCTTCGCCAAGCATCTCTTTGCCGAAGACGCGCGCTTCGACATTCAGGTCCATGTGCGCATGAGCGTGCCCTGCAACTTCATCCTGCACTTCGTCGTGCATGAGAGGGGCACGGCGATCGACGGACCCAGCAACGGACGCGTGGTGCTCGATACCTTCTCCAGCCAGGCGATCACGCCGCGCGATGCCGGTTCGGTCGACTACTACTACTCCTGGGGCTGCAGCAAGGCGACGGACATTCCGGGCGTCACGAACCTGATGCACGAAGCCAATGTGGTCGCCTTCCTCGAAGACAAGGCCATGCTCGAAGGCCAGCACCGACGCATGCTGGAGTACCCGGGCGCAACGATGGTCGACATCGTGCACGACGCCGGCCCCGGAAAGATGCTGTGGGTGCTGGACAAGCTGCTCAAGGAGGAAAGCCATGCGAACGAGATGGCGGCGGCCTGAGCTGCGTGCGGTCCGGTCGGTGCCGGCCCCTTTCTGAAAAGCGGAGATCGGACTCGATGGGTTTTCGCAAATCACGAATGGATGCAAGGGCACGGCCGCCCCCGGGTTTCCACTGAAATCGAAGAAATCTCTTTCGGATCAAGGGCTTGAAAGCGGTCGACCGCGTGGCACCCGGCTTGCAATCCATGGCGCCAGGCGCTGGTCGAAGTGCCGAGGCCGCAGGCCCACACAACAACTCAGATCGACAACGGAGACAACATGAAAGACCAAGAGCGCGTGATCGCTGGTGGCGCCCGGGTGGGCGCGGCCGCGCGAGCTTCCAGGCAGCACCGGACGATGGCCGTGATGCTGTTCGGTGCCCACCTCGGACTTGCCGGGCCGGCATGGGCCGTCGAGTTCGACACGGGCGTGCAGGACCTCAAGCTGCGCTGGGACAACACCGTCAAGTACAACGCCAGCTACCGGCTGAAGGACCCGTCGGCGACGCTGACTGCCGACACCAACCTGGACGACGGCGACCGCAATTTCCGCAAGGGCCTCGTCTCGAACCGGTTCGACCTGCTCAGCGAGGTCGACGCGCGCTACCGCGACGTCGGCGTGCGACTGAGCGGTGCGGCCTGGTACGACACCGTCTACAACCGCAGCAACGACAACGACTCGCCGCTGACGGCCAATTCGCAAAGTGTCGCCTACAACGAATTCACCCGTGCCACGCGCAACCTGCACGGTCGCCGCGCCGAAGTGCTCGATGCGTTCGTGTTCGGCAAGCTCGATGTCGCCGGCGCGCCGCTGACCGTGCGGCTCGGCCGCCACACGCTGATCTACGGCGAAAGCCTGTTCTTCGGATCGAACGGCATCGCCAACGCGCAGGGTCCGGTCGACGTGGTCAAGCTCGTGACGGTGCCCGGCTCTCAGTTCAAGGAGATCCTGCGGCCGGTCGAGCAGCTGTCCGGGGTGCTGCAAGTCACGCCGAGGCTGACGCTCGGCGCGTACTACCAGTTCCGCTGGCGGCAAAGCCTCATCCCCGGCGCCGGCAGCTACCTGAGCGCTGCCGACTTCGTCGGTGACGGAGCCGAACGCTTCATCGTCGGTGCGCCGATCACGCCCGGCGGTGGACCGGCCGCCTTCTGGCGTGGCGACGATCTGAAAGGGAAGAACTCCGGCCAGGGCGGCTTCCAGTTGCGCTGGGCGCCCGACGGCAGCGAATGGGAGTTCGGGTTGTATGCGGCGCGCTATCACGACAAGACGCCGTACCTCTACCTCGTCCCGTCGGCGGCACCCGATGTCGTCACCGGGCAAGTCGGCAGCATTCGCGAGGTCTACCACGAAGGCATCCGCACCTTCGGGGCCAGCGCCACCACGTCGATCGGTCAGCTGAACCTGGCCTTCGAAGGTTCGATCCGCGACAACGCGAGCCTGGTCAGCGACCCGCAGGTGGTCAGCCTCGGCACCAGCGACAACAGCGGCGCGCCGGCCTATGCGGTCGGCAAGACGGGGCACGTCCAGGCGTCCGCCATCTACGTGCTGACCAAGACCCCGCTGTGGGATGCCGGCGCTTTTCTCGGTGAAGTGGCCTGGAACAGGCGCTTGAGCATCGACAAGAACCCCGGTGCGCTGGACCCCAACACGACCCGGGACGCGGCGGCCTTGCGCTTCATCTTCGAGCCCAGCTACTTCCAGGTCGTACCGGGGCTCAACCTGAGCGTACCGATCGGGCTGGGCTGGAATTTCATGGGCCGCTCCTCGTCGATTTTCAACTGGAACGGCGGCTCCTCGCACGGCGGTGACTACTCGGTCGGCTTCAACTTCACCTACCAGCAGGTCTGGCAGGGCGGCCTGAGCTACACGGGCTTCTTCGGCGGAGCCGATGGCTTCCTCACGCCGGCCAACTCGCCGACGCCCGTGCTTTCGTACAAGCAGGTCTACAAGGATCGCAACTTCATCTCTCTCACGCTCAAGCGTGCCTTTTGAGGAGACATAAGAATGAAAAACCATTGCCTCGCTGCATTGGCTGCCGCAGCCGTTCTGACGTTCGTTGGCGCCCAGGCTGCGGTGACACCCGAAGAGGCCGCCAAGCTCAAGAGCAACCTGACGCCGCTGGGCGCGGAGAAGGCGGGCAACAAGGACGGCAGCATTCCCGCATGGGACGGCGGCTACACCAAGGTGCCTGCCGGCTGGAAGAACGGCGACCCGCGGCCCGATCCGTTCGCGAGCGAGAAAGCCGTCGTCTCGATCTCGGCCAAGAACATGGCCGAGCACGAATCGAAGCTGTCGGACGGCGTGAAAGCGATGATGAAGCGCTACCCGAGCTTCCGCATCGATGTCTACCCGACGCATCGAACACACTCGGCCCCTGCCTGGGTCTACGAGAACACCTTCAAGAACGCCACCAGCGCGAAGCTCATCGACGGCGGCTACGGGGTCGAAGGCGCGTACGGCGGCATCCCCTTTCCGATCCCGAAGGACGGGTTCGAAGCCTTCCAGAATTCGCGGCTCGCCTGGAGCGGCGGTGCCGAGCGGTACCAGCTCAACACCTGGGTCGTCACCTCCGACGGCAAGCGCACCCTCAGCTCGGCCGGCACGCAGTCCTGGCTTTGGCCCTACTACTACAAGGACGGCCGCGACAAGTTCAAGAACGAGATCTTCAAGTACGGCTCGTTCGTGAAGTCGGCGCCCAGTTCGGTGGCCGGCGAAGCACTGGTCTTCCACGAGCCGATCACGATGTCGACCCCGCGCGGCATCTGGCAGTACCTGGTCGGCCAGCGCCGCATCCGCAAGGCACCTTCGGTGGCCTATGACACGCCCGACACGGTGACCTCGGGCACCGGCCTGTTCGACGAGGCCTTCGGCAGTTTCGGTCCGGTCGACCGGCACGGCTTCAAGCTCGTCGGCAAGCAGGAGATGTACATCCCCTACAACGCCAACCGCGCGGCGCTGGCGCCGGTCGATGACTTCGTGAAGCCGAACCATCTGAATCCCGACCACGTGCGCTGGGAGCTGCACCGCGTCTGGGTGGTCGAGGCCGATCTGTTGCCCGGGAAACGTCACGCACTCCCCAAGCGGCGCTACTACCTCGACGAAGACAGCTGGGGCATCGTGCTGGCCGACAACTGGGACGCGCAGGGTCAGCTGTATCACATGTTCTACCAGCTGCCCTACCTCGCGCCCGACGTGCCGGCGGTGGTCACCGCAACAGTGATGTGGGGTGTCGTCAACCTGCTGACCGGCCAGTACTACTACAACTGCAACTGGAACGGCGAGAAGGTCCACTACCCGATTCCTGCGGTCCCCAAAGATCTGAGCGAAGCCATGCTCAGTCCGGAAACCATCGCGACGGATGCCCGGTAGTGCGTGTCGGGGCCGGTACGGCACAGCCGCCGCCGGCCTTCGAAACGGTCCTCGCGCACACGCGCCTTGTCACGACTCTCCAACAGGCTGGTCCTCATGTTCATCAAGTTCCCTCCCGCTGCGCGTGCGCTGATGGCCGGCTTGGCGCTGGGCTGCGCGAGCAGCTGCGCGCCGGCGGCGCCGCCCGCCAATGTCGGTGCGCTGGCGCATCCGGCAGTGCAGTCTGCGACCTCGCTTTCGGCAGCGATGCTGGCGGTGACGCGCGCCGGTTCGCGCCTCGTGGCAGTGGGGGAGCGCGGTGTCGTCCTGCTGTCCGACGACAACGGCGGCAGCTGGCGGCAAGCCCGCACGCCGGTGCGCGCGAGCCTGACCGCAGTGCAGTTCGTCGACGACCAGCTCGGCTGGGCGGTCGGCCACCTCGGTGTGATCCTGCACACCAGCGACGGCGGTCAGACCTGGGTCAGGCAGCTCGACGGCGTCCAGACCGCCGCCTTGTTCACGCAGGCGGCCGAGGTCATCGTGCCCCCGGCGTCGGCCGAGCCGGCGCGGGCCTACGCCAGGCTGCTCACGCAAGACGGCCCCGACAAGCCCTTCCTCGGGCTGCGTTTCAGCGATGCGAAGAACGGCATCGTCGTGGGCGCCTACAACCTGGCGCTGGTCACCCACGACGGCGGCAGCAGCTGGCAACCCCTGAGCCAGATCCTGCCGAATCCGCGCAGCCTGCACCTGTACGGGATCAGCAAGGTCGACAACACCATCGTGATCGTGGGGGAGCAGGGCCTGATTCTGCGTTCCGACGATGGAGGTCACAGCTTCAGTGCGCTGCCATCGCCGTACAAGGGCAGCTGGTTCGGCGTGATGAGTGCGCGCGACGGTGCATGGATCGTGTACGGCCTGCGCGGCAGCGCCTACCGCTCGACCGACCGGGGCAGCTCGTGGGAGCAGGCACAAACCGGCGTTCCCGCCTCGCTCACCAGCGGCCTGCTGCTGCACGACGGCTCGCTGCTGCTCGTCACGCAGACCGGTGACCTCCTGTACAGCACCAATGGGGGCCGCAGTTTCGAGCCCCGCAGCGCGGCCGCGCCGACGGCCATCGCGGATGTCGCGCAGGCGGCGGACGGCTCGCTGACGTTCGCAACGCTGCGCGGTCCGATGCGCGACCCGACACGCGGTGCGGCATCGCGTTGACCGCCCGCGTGAAGACCGCCATGAGATCCGTCGACGCCCCCGATTCGACACGCCCCGTTCGGCCCAGGCCACTTGCCCCTACTCGTTGAACCACTCCCACCATGCCTGACGCTTCCAGCCTGAACCCGCAACCGGTCATTGCCCGCATCGAGGATTTCGACGCGCGCACCGGCAACGCGGTCGAGCGCGCCTTCTTCAACCACCGCCCGCTGGTCATCCTGGTGTGCCTGATGCTCACGCTCGTGCTGGGCTGGCAGGCCAGCCGTCTGCAGCTCAATGCCAGCTTCGAGAAGATGATCCCCACGGGTCACCCCTACATCGTCAACTACCTCCAGCACAAGGACACGCTCAAGGGCCTGGGCAATGCGGTGCGCATTGCGGTGGCCGTCAAGTCCGGCGACATCTTCCAGAAGGGCTACCTCGACACGCTGGCGAAGATCAACGACGAAGTCTTCCTGATCCCGGGCGTGGACCGCGCCTACATGAAGTCCCTGTGGACGCCGGCGACACGCTGGACAACGGTGACCGAAGAAGGCCTGGACGGCGGCACCGTCATCCCCGACGGCTACGACGGCAGCGCGCAAAGCCTGCAACAGGTGCGCGCCAACGTCGAGCGCTCGGGCCAGATCGGTCAGCTGGTGGCCGCGAACTACCAATCCACCATCGTGTACGTCCCGCTCCTTGAGCGGGACGCCGCCACCGGGAAGGCGCTGGACTACGCCGAGTTCTCAAAGCGGCTCGAAGCACTGCGCACGAAGTACCAGGCAGAAGGCGTCGAAATTCATGTCACCGGATTCGCCAAGATCATCGGCGACCTGATCGACGGTCTCGCCGAGGTCATCAAGTACTTCGGCGTCGCGCTGCTGATCACGACGCTTGCCGTGTTCCTCTATACGCGCGATGTGCGCAGCACGACGCTGGTGGTCCTCACGTCGCTGGTGGCCGTCGTGTGGCAGCTGGGCCTGCTGCCATCGCTGGGCTTGAGTCTCGACCCGTTCTCGATGCTGGTGCCCTTCCTCGTTTTCGCCATCGGCATGAGCCATGGCGCCCAGAAGATGAACGGGATCATGCAGGACATCGGAAGAGGCACGCACAGGCTGGTGGCCGCGCGCTACACCTTCCGGCGACTCTTCCTTGCCGGACTGACGGCATTGTTGGCCGATGCCGTCGGCTTCGCAGTGCTGCTGGTGATCGATATCCCGGTGATCAGGGACCTCGCACTGGCGGCCAGCCTCGGCGTCGGGGTCCTGGTGTTCACCAACCTGATCCTGTTGCCCATCCTTCTCTCGTACACCGGCGTCAGCGCGCAAGCAGCGCAGCGCAGCCTGAAGACCGAGCTGGCCGACGAAGCCGGGTGTTCGCCGCACAAGGTATGGCACACGCTGATGCGCTTCACGGAGCGCCGCTTCGCCGCCCCGACCGTCGTCGCAGCGCTCGGCCTCGCGGCCCTCGGCCTCTACGGCAGCCTGTACCTCAAGGTCGGCGACCTCGATCCGGGTGCTCCGGAGTTGCGGGCCGATTCGCGCTACAACCGCGACAACGCCTTCATGGTCACGAACTACGCCGCGAGCGCGGACATCTTCGTGATCATGGCCGAGATGCCCGCCGGCGCCTGCGTTGACTACCCGGTGCTTGCACGCATCGACGACCTCGCGGTCGAGCTGCAGGGACTGCCCGGCGTCGAGGCAACGACTTCGGCCGCTGCGATCGCCAAGATGAGCTCGGTGGGTTACAACGAGGGAAGCCTGAAGTGGTACGAGCTCGTCCCGAACAAAGGTGCGCTCGGGACCTTGCTGACCAATGCTCCGCGCGAGTTGCTTCCGGAGAGTTGCAACATCGTGCCGGTGTACGTGTACATGAAGGACCACAAGGCGGACACCCTCGACGGGGTCGTGCGCGCGGTCGAGAGATTCAAGGCGGCGAACGACACGGCCGACACCCGCTTCCTGTTGGCGGCGGGCAGCGCCGGCATCGAGGCGGCGACCAATATCGTTGTCAAACGAGCCTGGTACGAGATGCTCGCGCTGGTCTACGGCGCGGTGATCCTGCTGTGCTTCGTCACCTTCCGATCCTGGCACGCGGTACTTGTCGCCGTCCTGCCCCTGATGCTGACCTCGCTGCTGGCCGAAGCCTTGATGGTGGCGCTGGGCATGGGCGTGAAGGTCGCAACGCTGCCGGTGATCGCGCTGGGGGTCGGGATCGGGGTCGACTACGCGCTCTACATCCTGTCGGTCACGCTGGCGCGCATGCGGGACGGCATGACGCTGACCCAGGCCTACTACAGCGCCCTGCTGTTCACCGGCAAGGTGGTCATGCTCACGGGTGTGACCCTCGCACTGGGCGTGGCCACGTGGTCGCTGTCGGATATCAAGTTTCAGGCCGACATGGGCATCCTGCTGGCCTTCATGTTCCTGTGGAACATGCTGGGCGCCCTGATCCTGCTGCCTGCGCTTGCGCACTTCCTGTTGAAGGCCCAGGGCGCCGGCACGGCACAGCCCGCGGCGCGGCATCAAGCCAGCGTCACCAGCGAGCTTCACGCGTGACCCGGGCAAGCTTACGCGGCCGAACCGAACCCCTCCACAGCAACAGTTGATCGAAGAAGCAGGCAAGCCATGGAACACGATTGGATGCAAGTCAAGGTGACCAGGAAGGAGATCGCCGCCGAAGGCGTGGTGAGCTTCGAGCTGCGCGCCGCGGACGCCGGGCCGTTGCCCGAGTTCAGCGCCGGCTCTCATATCGATGTGGAGTTGCCCAACGGCATGGTGCGACAGTACTCGCTGTGCAATCCATCGCATGAACACGATCAATACGAGATTGCGGTCCTTCTGGACACGACCGGAAGGGGCGGCTCGCGCAGCGCTCACGAGCAGCTCATGCCCGGTGCCGCACTTCGCATCGGCGCGCCGCGCAACCACTTCGCGCTGGTCGCCGCCAGACGCTCGATCCTGCTCGCCGGTGGCATCGGGGTCACGCCGATCCTGTGCATGGCCGAACGGCTGACCGAGACGGACTCCGAGTTCGAGATGCACTACTGCTCGCGATCGCTCGCGCGCACGGCGTTCGTGCAACGGATCCGCTCGTCGGCTTTCTCCGGGCGCGTCCGCTTCCATTTCGACGACGGCAACGATGCGCAAAAACTCGACACGCGGGCGGTGCTCGCCGCGCCTTCGGCCGACACCCACCTTTATGTATGCGGCCCCAAGGGCTTCATGGACCACGTGATCCTCACGGCCAAGAGCCTCGGCTGGTCGGAAGGCAACATCCACTACGAATACTTTGCCGGCGCCGAACTCGACAGATCGCGCGACAGCCGCTTCGAAGTCAAGCTCGCGAGCACCGGCCAGCTCATCCCGGTGGCACGCGACCAGTCGGTGATTCAGGCGCTGACCGCGCACGGCGTGGAAGTACCGGTGTCCTGCGAGCAGGGCGTGTGTGGAACCTGCGTCATGCGGGTCATCGAGGGAATCCCCGACCACCGCGACATGTACTTCACCGACGCGGAGCACGCCGCCAACGACCGCTTCACGCCCTGCTGCTCCAGAGCCAAATCGGCCTTGCTCGTGATCGACTTTTGAGAGTGTCACTTTGGTGCCAACGGAGAGAAAGAGACATGGAACAGAAGATTGAACTGAAGAAGCGGCGGTACCTGATGAACGCGTGGTACGTGGCGGCGCTGTCGACCGAGGTGGGCCCCGAGGCGCTGTTCCACCGCAGGATCCTCGACACCTCGGTGCTGATCTACCGCAAGCAGGACGGCACGCCGGTGGCGCTGCACGACCGCTGCCCGCACCGCTTCGCGCCGCTGCACCTGGGCCGGCGCATCGGCGACGAGGTGTCCTGCCTGTACCACGCGCTGCGCTTCGACTGCGAGGGCCGGTGCACCCACAACCCGCACGGCAACGGCCAGATCCCCAGGGCCGCCCGGGTGCACGGCTACCCGCTCGAGGAGCGCCATGGCTTCCTCTGGATCTGGATGGGCGAGGAGGCCGCGGATCCGGGGCGTTTGCCCAACTTCGACGTGCTCGACAACGGACATCCGAACGCGGTGGCGTACACCTACATGCACATGAAGGCACACTACGAGCTCATCATCGACAACGTGATGGACCTGAGCCACATCGACCACGTGCACGGCGAGATCATCACCACGCGCGGCAAGCTCTCGCCGCTGGTGCCGCAGATGCGCGAAGGCCTCGACACCCTGTCGGCGCGCTGGGAGTGGCAGCAGACGCCGGCGATGCTGATCTTCGCGAACTTCCTGCCCGAGCCGGCGGCCGAGGCGCGCCACTTCTTCGACATCACCTGGACGCCGCCGGCGAACATCCAGCTGTCGGTGGGGGCCACGCAGAACGGCCACGCGCTGGACCTCGAAGGCTGCGTGGGCCAGTACGACCTGCACACCTGCACGCCCGAGACGGCGAACACCACGCACTACTACTTCGCGACGCGGCGCAACCACGTCGTCGAGGACGCCAACTACAACGCGATGAAGATCCAGGCGATGCACGCGGCCTTCGAGACCGAGGACGGCCCGATCATCGAGGCGGTGCACGACGAGATGGGCACCACCGACTTCTTCAGCCTCGACCCGGTGCTGATGAGCAACGACGCCGCGCCCGTGAAGGTGCGGCGCATGCTCAAGCGGCTGATCGAAGACGAGGCGACCGCCCGATAGTTGACGGCAAAGTGGCCAGGCCTAGCCGCCCCGCGCCGACCCTGTCAGATCAAGCGGTAGAGCTCGAGCTGTGGGCCTGACATCAATGGCGCTTCGGCGTGCCGCTCACGCGCGGCCACCA